>NZ_VFPD01000008.1 GCF_006716485.1 Chryseobacterium aquifrigidense | reverse complement strand
CATCACTTGATATTGAAAACTCCGGTGGATAGAGATGGGCACGCGCAAGATTAGATAGTTGGTGAGGTAACGGCTCACCAAGTCTACGATCTTTAGGGGGCCTGAGAGGGTGATCCCCCACACTGGTACTGAGACACGGACCAGACTCCTACGGGAGGCAGCAGTGAGGAATATTGGACAATGGGTGAGAGCCTGATCCAGCCATCCCGCGTGAAGGACGACGGCCCTATGGGTTGTAAACTTCTTTTGTATAGGGATAAACCTAGATACGTGTATCTAGCTGAAGGTACTATACGAATAAGCACCGGCTAACTCCGTGCCAGCAGCCGCGGTAATACGGAGGGTGCAAGCGTTATCCGGATTTATTGGGTTTAAAGGGTCCGTAGGCGGATTTGTAAGTCAGTGGTGAAATCTCACAGCTTAACTGTGAAACTGCCATTGATACTGCAAGTCTTGAGTGTTGTTGAAGTAGCTGGAATAAGTAGTGTAGCGGTGAAATGCATAGATATTACTTAGAACACCAATTGCGAAGGCAGGTTACTAAGCAACAACTGACGCTGATGGACGAAAGCGTGGGGAGCGAACAGGATTAGATACCCTGGTAGTCCACGCCGTAAACGATGCTAACTCGTTTTTGGGCTTTTGGGTTCAGAGACTAAGCGAAAGTGATAAGTTAGCCACCTGGGGAGTACGAACGCAAGTTTGAAACTCAAAGGAATTGACGGGGGCCCGCACAAGCGGTGGATTATGTGGTTTAATTCGATGATACGCGAGGAACCTTACCAAGGCTTAAATGGGAAATGACAGGTTTAGAAATAGACTTTTCTTCGGACATTTTTCAAGGTGCTGCATGGTTGTCGTCAGCTCGTGCCGTGAGGTGTTAGGTTAAGTCCTGCAACGAGCGCAACCCCTGTCACTAGTTGCCATCATTAAGTTGGGGACTCTAGTGAGACTGCCTACGCAAGTAGAGAGGAAGGTGGGGATGACGTCAAATCATCACGGCCCTTACGCCTTGGGCCACACACGTAATACAATGGCCGGTACAGAGGGCAGCTACACAGCGATGTGATGCAAATCTCGAAAGCCGGTCTCAGTTCGGATTGGAGTCTGCAACTCGACTCTATGAAGCTGGAATCGCTAGTAATCGCGCATCAGCCATGGCGCGGTGAATACGTTCCCGGGCCTTGTACACACCGCCCGTCAAGCCATGGAAGTCTGGGGTACCTGAAGTCGGTGACCGTAACAGGAGCTGCCTAGGGTAAAACAGGTAACTAGGGCTAAGTCGTAACAAGGTAGCCGTACCGGAAGGTGCGGCTGGAACATCTCATTTTAGAGCGTCTTATGACGTTAAACAAAATCAGTACGCAAGTACACTATACTTACTTAAAGCAATAGCTTTAGTTTTTTGTTTGGTTGATTATATTAAAAATACAAAACCCACTAGAAATTAGTAAAGGGATTGAGAGAGGCAAAGAAGATAAAAGCAGAGAGAGAAAGACGAAGAAATTAGTCTATTATCTATCAGTCTATCATCTTTTACGTCTAAAAGACAGTCTCGTAGCTCAGCTGGTTAGAGCGCTACACTGATAATGTAGAGGTCGGCAGTTCGAGCCTGCCCGAGACTACTAATTAAGGCGGCTGGCAAATAGCGACTTGCTACTGGCACTTAGCCAAAAGCAATAAGCACTTAGCCAACAGCAACTAGAGGGGGAATTAGCTCAGCTGGCTAGAGCGCCTGCCTTGCACGCAGGAGGTCAAGGGTTCGACTCCCTTATTCTCCACAGTTTTGGAAGACTGATTTAAAAGTTACGAATGGAGCCAAAAACAACATTTGTTCATCAGTTGGAAAGAAAGACATTAAGATCATTGACATTAACGGTAAAGACATCACAAAGAGAAAACCGAGCGCATAAAGCGCTTGAGTAACCAATAGGAAAGAAATCGTTAAGGGCGTATGGCGGATGCCTAGGCTTTCAGAGGCGACGAAGGACGTGGTAAGCTGCGAAAAGCTGCGGGGATTGGCACACACGAATTGATCCGCAGATATCCGAATGGGGCAACCCGGCATATTGAAGATATGTCACCTCGCAAGAGGAGCAAACCCGGAGAACTGAAACATCTAAGTACCCGGAGGAAAAGAAATCGAAGAGATTCCGTAAGTAGTGGCGAGCGAAAGCGGATTAGCCCAAAAGTCTTTATATATTTAAAAGAATGTTCTGGAAAGAACAGCCATAGAAGGTGATAGCCCTGTATTTGAAAGGTATATTAAGATGATAAATGAGTAGGGCGGGACACGTGAAATCCTGTCTGAATATGGGGGGACCATCCTCCAAGGCTAAATACTCCTGAAAGACCGATAGTGAACAAGTACTGTGAAGGAAAGGTGAAAAGCACTTCGAATAGAAGGGTGAAATAGAACCTGAAACCGTACGCCTACAAGCGGTCGGAGCAGCGTAATGCTGTGACGGCGTGCCTTTTGCATAATGAGCCTACGAGTTAATTTTACTAGCGAGGTTAAGGTATTAAGTACCGGAGCCGGAGCGAAAGCGAGTCTGAATAGGGCGCATAGTTAGTAGGATTAGACGCGAAACCTTGTGATCTACCCATGGGCAGGTTGAAGCTCTGGTAACACAGAGTGGAGGACCGAACCGGTTGACGTTGAAAAGTCTTCGGATGACCTGTGGGTAGGGGTGAAAGGCCAATCAAACTGGGAGATAGCTCGTACTCTCCGAAATGCATTTAGGTGCAGCGTCGTATATAAGTTTATTAGAGGTAGAGCTACTGATTGGATGCGGGGGTTTCATCGCCTACCAATTCCTGACAAACTCCGAATGCTAATAAATGTTCTACGGCAGTGAGGGCATGGGTGCTAAGGTCCATGTCCGAGAGGGAAAGAACCCAGACCAACAGCTAAGGTCCCAAAATATATGTTAAGTTGAAACAACGCGGTTGGACTGCATTGACAGCTAGGATGTTGGCTTGGAAGCAGCCATTCATTTAAAGAGTGCGTAACAGCTCACTAGTCGAGCGGTCCGGCATGGATAATAATCGGGCATAAACATATTACCGAAGCTATGGATTTATATTTTAGATATATCTGGTAGGAGAGCATTCTATTTGCGCCGAAGCAGTACTGTGAGGTATTGTGGAGCGGATAGAAAAGAAAATGTAGGCATAAGTAACGATAAAGCAGGCGAGAAACCTGCTCACCGAAAGACCAAGGCTTCCTCAGCCATGCTAATCAGCTGAGGGTTAGTCGGGACCTAACGCGAACCCGAAAGGGGTAGTGGATGGACAATGGGTTAATATTCCCATACTTGCTCACAATAAAAGGGGACGGTTGGATGTAGCTGCTGGAGACTGACGGAATAGTCAAGGCCTAGCCTTCGGGCGAAGCTGCTGTAGTGTAATCTGATCCAAGAAAAGCCGAAGTGAAGCAACCCGTACCAAAACCGACACAGGTGGTCGAGGAGAGAATCCTAAGGTGCTCGAGTGAGTCGTGGCTAAGGAACTAGGCAAAATAGTCTCGTAACTTCGGAAGAAGAGACGCCAACAGCAATGTTGGCCGCAGTGAAGAGGCCCAGGCGACTGTTTATCAAAAACACAGGACTCTGCTAAATCGAAAGATGCTGTATAGGGTCTGACACCTGCCCGGTGCTGGAAGGTTAAGGAAGGTGCTTAGGGTTAAACCGAAGGCATTAACTGAAGCCCCAGTAAACGGCGGCCGTAACTATAACGGTCCTAAGGTAGCGAAATTCCTTGTCGGGTAAGTTCCGACCTGCACGAATGGTGTAACGATCTGGGCACTGTCTCAGCCACGAGCTCGGTGAAATTGTAGTATCGGTGAAGATGCCGATTACCCGCAATGGGACGAAAAGACCCTGTGAACCTTTACTATAACTTCGTATTGACTTTGAGTAAGTAATGTGTAGGATAGGTGGGAGGCTTTGAAGCAGGCACGCTAGTGTTTGTGGAGCCAACGTTGAAATACCACCCTTTACTTACTTGGAGCCTAACTTCTTTCAGAAGGACATTGCGTGGTGGGTAGTTTGACTGGGGTGGTCGCCTCCAAAAGAGTAACGGAGGCTTTCAAAGGTACCCTCAGCACGCTTGGTAACC
>NZ_VFPD01000007.1 GCF_006716485.1 Chryseobacterium aquifrigidense | reverse complement strand
TTCGTTTTTCAGTGGGGCAAAGATAGAAACTTCATACACACCACGCAACTTTATTTAACATAAATTTTACCGTTTTGTAATATTAAGCCTTAAAGGACTGGGTAGCAGAGTGAAAAATTTTAAACATTTGTTTGGGGATCGGGTGAGAGTGTGGAAGGGTTGGAGAGTTTGAGCGCTGGAGAGGGTGAAAATGGATGATACGGGGGAGCGAGATGCGGGGTGCGGGGTGTGGACTGCGAGCGGGGTGAGTTTGAGAGTAAGGAAGGATATAGGATGCGGGGTGATGGGATTCGGGATATGAGATGCAGGGTTTTGGGGGTGGAGGAATAAAATAAGATGTATATAATTATAGAGAATAGCTTTTTTAAATTAATATCTATATATAGGCTTGGGCTAAAGCCGAATTAAGGAGTTCCTTTTGATTAAACGGGCTTCCTTCGACGAAGCTCAGGATTATAGTCCGTTCCTATTGAATGGTTTATATTTTTAACCGCGGATGACACAGATTGACACGGATCATGTTGAATATTTTATTACAGCCTATGTGAACTTGTTTTCATTTGTGCCAACTTATTACTTATTACTTATTACTTATTACTTATTACTTATATCCTCCCCTAGCCCTGATAGTAATGGTTACCCCGCAGCATGGGTTGAAGAATGGGTGGGACTGAGCGTGGGAGTGCGTTGGCGCGAGGAGTATGAATGGATAGCAGGAAATAGCTCCTGAGAAAGAAATCATAGTATATACTATATATAATAAGTGTTGAAAATAGATATTCTTTATACTATAATATAATAGGCAGGTTCATCCGGATGTCATAATCAATCAAATAGTCTTAATTGCTGATCGCGGGTTCCGGTAAAATTAGTGGCTGAAAGCTTTGGAAATTCTTTACCTGCAAAAAACTTCTTTCTGCCGATCTTAAAGGTGGTATGAATCATTTCTGCAATATTCCCTTCTCCCCTTTGTCTTTCAAAATATCTTTTATCTCCAAGTTTTCCGCCTCTCATAGAACGGATAAGGTTTAATACTTTCTGCGCCCTGTCCGGAAAATGAGTTTCAATCCAGTTCACAAAAACCGGCTCAACGGTATCATTTAGTCTTACAAGGGTATATCCGAATCCTAAGGCGCCGGCATCCGAAATAGCCTTCAATATATTTAAAGGTTCATCACTATTGAGACCTGGGATAATAGGGGCAACCATTACGTGTACAGGAATTTTGTTTTCAGAAAGAATTTCTACAGCTTTTAATTTATTTTTTGCTGAGCTCGTTCTTGGCTCCATCTTTCTTCTTAATTCTTCGTTAATGGTTGGAATGCTTAGAGAAACAGAAACCAGATTCTGTTCTGCCATTGGTTTTAATATATCGAGATCTCTTAACACCAGTGCATTTTTTGTCAGAATATTGACAGGATGTCTGTAATCAAGACAAAGCTGCAGTAGTTTTCTGGTAATTTCAAATTGTCTTTCGGCCGGCTGATAGCAGTCTGTATTTCCGGACAATAAAATCGGGGCAGCTTGATAGCCTCTTTTTTGAAAAAATTTCTCCAGTAGTTCGGGAGCATTTTTCTTTACCATGATTTTTCTTTCGAAATCAATTCCGGCACTGTAGCCCCAATATTCGTGGGTAGGTCTTGCAAAGCAGTAAGAGCATCCATGTTCGCATCCCTGATAAGGATTCATGGAATATTCCATTGGAAGATCTTCACTTTTAACCTGATTGACAATAGTTTTGGGAAATACTTCTGTGAAAGAGGTTTTTACGGTCTCGAAATCTTCATCATCAGGTTCATACGTATATCTGTCGAAACGATTGACAACGTTTCGCTGAGCTCTCTGACCTTTTATGAAATTTTCGTTTTGCATTCTGCTGTAAAATTAGAATGGAATTTTTATAAAATAATGAGTTTTAACATTAAAGTTTTCCACAAGAAAAATCCAACACTTTCAAAAGCGTTGGATTTAAACATAATTAAATATATTTTTTTACTACTTCAGCGCGAATAATTCTACTCCATGAGTTTCATCATCATTATTTTTTTCATCAAAGTGTCTGTGATAGTCCGAATAGGAATCACTATATTTTTTATCTTTTTTAGTCAAAATTTTTTTAATGCTTATTAAACTCAATACTGCCAAAAGACCAACTCCTCCTGCCAGTAAAACTCCAACTTCTTTTTTCATATTTTCTCTGATTTATTATTGATACCATTGCAAAAAGTATACCTATTTTATTTTTTAAGATTATAATTTTTGTTAACATTAAACTTTATTTTTAGGAAAATTACAATCTGCTATTTTTCTTACATTTAAGATGGCAATGGTTTAATTATTGTACTTAAAAACAAAAATATTATTATGGAAAATCCAGAAAACATTGACAGAATGACGACCTTGAGCCAAGTGATGAAAACGCTTTCTGAAAGAGGAATACACAGGGAGTTCAGAATGAACGAAAAATGTGAAATGAAGTTTGAAAACTCTGAGAAAGTGTACCAGCCATCTGAACTGATAATTTTAAAAACTTACCGCTTTGAAGGTGACAGTAACCCTGATGATAATGCAGTACTTTATGTGGTAAAGGATAATGCAGGCAACCGTGGAATGATTATAGATTCTTATGGTGCAGACAGCAATTATCCCGGTGAAGAATTTGATAAGTTTTTAAGAGACATCCCTATTCAGGAAAGTGACGAATTCAATTTTTAACAATTTTATCATATATTAATTTTTTAAACCATTAAGGTTGTTGTAATTAAAAACATTGGGATCCTTATCTCGCAGTCAACAATTCCACCTTAATGGTTTAAAGAATTATTCTACGTTTTTCTCCTTTTTTCTGAACATATTTTTCAGAAAACCTTTCTTTTCTTTTTTCTCAGCTTCGGGCCGGGGAGTTTCTTTTTTATTTTTTATTTCCTGCTTTATTTCTTTTACCGACTGTTTCATTTCTTTTACAGAAGAAACTGCTTCTTTGACTTTCTTTTCCGTTTTTTCGACATTTGCACCAATCAGGGTTTTCTTTAATCCCTGTTCTATTCCTCTCCAGAAAAGATTAAAGAAAGATTTTGTAGGATCACGTTCTACATTTTCTACCGTCACTGCATCAGGGAAGTTTCCTGAGTTTGATTTCAGAAAAACATTAGCTACTGCGGTCAGAAATCCTTTTTTCTCATGGTTATTCTTATTGAGAACAGCAATTTTCAGGTCTTTATGCTTAAGATTAAATGTTCCATGTAATCCGGCAGGGTTTCCTTTGAAGTTAAAAAGCATTTCCTGGATAGTTCCTGCAGTCGCTGTCACATGAAGATAAGGCCTGATAAAGGGATTGATCCCACTTGCAGGAAGATTGGATGTTTTTCCGGAAATGGCAAATCTATCATTCTGGTCCGCTACATCAAAGTTCCAGTTTACGGAAAGTGGTGAGAGATTCATGAAAGAACAGTTGATTTTTATGTCCACTTTTGTAGGTCTTCCTTTTATTTTAGCAGAATTCAGATTTTTAACGTTCATATTAAAGTTGCTGAAGGTCAGTTTTCCCGGTCCCATACTTTCCGGAGTATCTTCTTCGTATACCAGAACCGAATTTTTCAGATCAAGGTTATGAATGGTCATTGGAATTTTAATAGAACGCAGCATTTTAGAATATAATGCTTTTATTTTTGGGTCATCTTTGGGGATTTTACTTCTGAAAATATTGGCATGTGCGGACTCAATACCTACTTGCGAAGCATTTACCATTTTATTGTGAGAAAACAGGTCCCATTCTCCTTCTGCGGTAATTTGTCCGGCTTCTAAGTCATACAGATCTCTTTCAACGGGTATCATTTTGATAAACTGTGCTCTTGAAACGAGAGGCTTCATGGCAAAACTGGTAATCTGTATCTTATTTTTATTCAGCTTAAGAAGTCCAAGGCTCATGTTGTAAAACGGTGTTTTATAAGCCAGGTTCCTCGTGGTAATATAATAGTCTTTCACTTTGAAGGACAGCCCCGGCTGATTAGGCTTAGGTGATAATTCAATATTATTTACCGTTGCATTAAGATCATGGAAAGTTAAAGGCTGTTTTCCTTTATCATAAGTAATGTTTGAGTTTTTTAAAGATGTTTTTCTTATGATGACGGAATTAATAATACCGGGCCCGGCAGATTTATTGGCTGGTTTTTCTCCTGCTCTAAAAGTACCGTTTACATTTTCTATAAGAAGGTCTTTAAGATCAACATTGAGTTTTTTATCAATAAATTCCAGTTTATTGATATTAAAAGCAATATGATTCGTTTTTAAATCTGCTGCTGTTTTTCCTGGTGCAGGATGACCTGACGTCAATACAACGTCCCGGATTTCCCCATTGGCGGGCTTCAGCGCAAAGCTTCTTACTGTTATATTCTGGGCGTTGGAATATTCAATATTCCTGGCTGCAATAGTAAAATCTTTGTATCCTACAGGAATGACCTGCTCGGACGTTTCTTTATTAAACCTCAGCTGATTGATATTCAGCATAAGATTTCCAACGGACAGAAGATTATTTCCATCTGGTTTAGTAACCTTTACTATAGCATTATTAAGCTTTACATTTTTTAAATCAACCTCAAAATTTGATTTTTTTTCAGTTTTTTTAGGTTTTATTCCAGTATTATAGACTTTCAGAACAGGATTCCGGAAGTCTGCATTGGTAAGTGAAACTTTATTTTTGTTTAAAATGACATCGGTAAAATCCATCTTAGGAACCGCAAATTCAAATAATTGGGCTTTTTTAGGATAAAACTTTTTGAACTGAGCGAATGAGAGCAGCGGAGTCAGTCTGAAATTCTCGACTGCCATCTGTCCGTTACTGGTATTGATACTGCTTATAGTGACCGCATACGTGTCATCAGGGCGGAAAAAGAATTTTTCTCCTTTAATGCTGTATCTGTCAAAAACAACGGGTAGTTTATCTTCTACAGATTCTTCCGTCATTTGTAAATTTTCTACAAACAGATCCAATTGCTGTACCGATAGAAATTTCTGCTTGGTATGTCTGAAAACAGCAATTTTACCCTCGTTGATCCTTATATTTTCAAATAAAACCGGATTTCTTTTTTTTCCGGTTTTGCGGTCTACAGGCTTTGCAAGAATGACATTTAAAACAGGTTTTGAAAGCAGCAGATCGGATGAGTTGATTCTTTTATTAAAAACAGCATCATAAATCCCGAAACGACTTATTTTTAAGGTATCTACAGTACCCTGCAATCCAATAACGTCTGTGTTTTGGGGATCTTTACTGTTAACAGAGATTCCCGTTGCTAAAATATTTCCGGTTCCTAAATCCACATCAAGGGTTTTGTAGGAAACCTGATAGTCCGTGTTCTTTTTTATATAGTCCGGAAGCTGGGTTTTAAGCCATATATTTAATCCGAAATTTGCAACGAGAACAAGTCCCACCAGAACCCCGAAAACTATGAGTAAATTTTTAATCCATCTGTTCATTTCCTGATCTTGTTAAATGTAAGTTTAAATATAAGATTATTAAATGCATATTTTACTTGTTTATACTTCTTAATAGTAAAATAAATATGATTTATCACTTTTAAACAGGAAAATATTTCATTGTAAAACAGCAAAAGACCATCTCAATTTAAGATAGTCTTTTGCCCGCTAAAAAGAAAATTCGTTATTGAAAATAATTAAATTACTCTTTTACTATTTTTTTTGATAAAGCTTCACCTCTGTTATTCTTTAAAAAAACAATATAATTACCCTGCTGCAGACGAGAAACATCTATAACATTTTTTCCATTTTTAAGGTTTCCAGCCAAAGCAGTTCGCCCATCAGTGGTATACAGGATATAGGATAAATCTTCTTTGGAAGTTATATTGATTACAGATTTGACACGGGTTGCATTAATTTCAGCAAAAGACGTCTTGCTTTTTGTCATATCATGTACTCCTAATGTCGCATTAGGATTATATCTGTAGGTAAATGTTACAGGTGTACCATATTCATTATTAAAGTTATCAACCAGATAATATTTTATTATATAGTCCATTGGGAATGTTCCTGAACCAGTGTCTTTGTTCCACATGGTATACCCACCTGAAACTTCAGAATTTGCCGGAACATTGATTGCCGGTTTGGAATTTCCGGGATAAACTGCTCCTAAAATGATAAATGGCAGACAGGTATTCTGGTAACAGAACTGAAAATTACTTCCGTCAGCATTGATAATATTCATAACTTTTGATCGAACATTAACAGGGCTGGAAGAGGTATTTTTAATCTTGTAATGTAAAGTTGCGAGGTTTTCATCCACGCTGTTATAAGTAATAACACTTCCGTCATTTATTGGTGTTCCGTCTTCTTTTGCCAATGCAAGCTGCGCTTTCCCATAAAAAGAGATAAAAACGAGCAGAAATATAATGTAATTAATATTTTTCATAATTTTTTAATTTATAAAACCAGGAAGCTGTTATACAGCTTCCCGGATTGTGAGAAATTACTTAATAATTAACTTTTTAGTAACCGGTTCCGCATCTTTTTCTTTGATGGAAACAAGATAAGTTCCTTTTACAAAATCATGTACAGAAATCGGAGTATTAGGCTCTACACCTTCTTTTTCAAGAATTATTCTTCCATTGACATCAAAAATTTTAATGTTGACTTTTCCTTTTCCGTTGATTTTGAAGTAGTCTTTTGCAGGGTTAGGATATAATACATGGTCATTATCTGCCTTTTCAGCAGTATGAACTCCTAATGTTGTGCTTATGGCAAAAGGTCCTGCAGCATTTACTATTTCACCGGTTGTACCATCCAATAAAAGCAAAACAACTTTTATTTTATCCAAGTTATATGTGGTTGGAATATCTGCTGTAAATGTATAATTTACAACCTGTCCGTCAGTTATGGTAGCAGGAACAGATCCGGTTTGTCCGGCATATCCACCTAACAGTATTCTGCCTACATGATCATAAACCATATCCGCAGCAGGCACCGGATTGGGCTTACTTTCATATCCACCCATAGGTCCGGCCGCTCCTCCGGCATAATAATTTGCCTGGTTATAGCCTGAAATAGTTCCTTTCACTTCATTTTCTATAACGACTGCTGCAAATCTGAAGTTAGCATTTGTAAAGTTGGTTCTGAAAACAGCAGATGCATTGAATGTTAAGGATCTTCCTGCCAGGGAAGATGTTGCATTTAGTGCAACTGGGACAATCAGTGATTTTCTTGCATTAATAAACTCAGAAAAGTCAGGACCAACACTCAGCTTCAGAAGGCTTCTGTCCACATTCATTCCCGGAAAGCTGTTAAAGCTTGCTCCTGTATTATATGCAGCCAAAGTCATTGGATCATTATTATGTACGGCAATTCCTATAAAATCATTAGGAAAACTATTTTCAGCATTATGCATTCCTACCGCTCCTCTTGGACACCAGCCGCACCATGTTCCCGTCCCTTCTTCAATCACTACTTTTTTAGGTGAATTCTGGCTTACACTTATAAACTGGGTTGACAATGTATTGTCTGCGGGAGTAGAATCCGCTGCTCCATTGACTCCGGTAACAGAAAATGTAATATTTTTATTTACGACTGTAGGATAATTCACAGCAACCGAATGCGTAATTACTTTTTCCTGTCCGGCTGCTAAAGGCGTAGTTAATGCTATTACAGCAGAATGGTCTGTGCCATCATTCCAGTTCAGCGTTATATTATTAACACTTTGTGCTCCGTTGTTTTTTACAGTTGCTGCGATAAAATAATCTGTATTGATTACTCCATAACGGGTTAAGGAAATGTTTTTCAGTGCAACATCATTGTTATTTAATGTTTTTACAACAACATTATCCATCCCAATTAACCAAAAAGGGGTAGAATCATAATGCCTGAAGGATACATATACCTGCTGTCCTATAAAAGACGAAAGGTCAATAGTTTTTGTTTGAACCCCGGCATAAGAAGGGCTTTCAGTATAAACCGGAGTAGAAGCTGTAATGGCCGTCGGATTATTGGTTGTAGTAATATAAACAGAGTATTTTTCTGGTGTTCCTGAATTTTGAGGATGTGTCATGACATCATACAACAGGAAAACATTGGAAGCAGTAACCGTACTCAAATCGATTAATGGAGAAGTAAGCAAGTCATTGGGTGTAAGTGCCTGTCCGCTTTTATAAGAATATGAAACCATAGTTCCCGAACCGAGATTGGGATATATACCGGAAGCATTTCCATTAAACCACTGGTTCCCATCACCGTCGATATCCGTGCTCACCCATCCGTTGAGCCCGGCAGTATTAAAATCCTGACTGTAATAAGTCTGTGAATAGTATATCCCGAACATCAGGATACACATCGTGAATAAAATCTTTTTCATTTGTTTGATAATTTAAGTTAGTAAATAATAATTTTATAAAAATTCATAGGTGTTGGTTATGCCTATCTTTTCTTCTCTTACATTCAACACATTTCCTTTTCCATCCATTACCATCACAATAATTTTAAGGTGGTCCCGCTGGTATGCTGAAGGAATAGTATATTGAAATGTTCTTGAATATTCGTTGGAAATCCCGGTCTGTGAATCCGGAATGTTTTCTCCAGCAACCGATGACGTCAGCTTGTCCCTTAAAACATTATGGTGAACATAATCGTAAATTGTCGCAGGACCCAAAGCTGGAACATAATTCTTTTGTTTACCTACCAGCTCGTCTTCTACAATAAACGCAGCCATTGTAAGTCCTGAAAAATTTTGGGCAAAAGAAATCCGGGCATCAACATTCAGGGTATTGCCAGACACATCAGAGCCTATTTTTATCCCGATTTTACTGAAGGCTTTTAACTGAGACAACGGTAACGACATATCAGTATAATTTTCACTATCGTCCCACATTATATTTCTGTTAATGAACATAGTGGGCCAGCCAAGGTCTGATCCCGTAACATTTTTGAAAATTTCAGTTTCAGTACTTACAGCATTTGACCAGGGATCCTGGCCGCTCGGACCATGGATTCCCATAAAGACAAAACCATCATCCGTCTGCAGTTTCAGATTTTTGGCTCTGGCACCCGCACGGGTACAGTTTCCACACCATGTGCCAGTAAAATCCTCATATAAAATTCTATGTTTAAAATTAACGCCGTCATTGATGACAGCATTTACAGAGATGGGATTTACAGGGAGATTTCTGTATTGGGCACGAATAGTGTACACTCCTTTTTCTAATGGCGTATAGAGATTTCCATTTATCAGCAGATTATTGACATAAATTTCACTTTCTGCAGTAATGTCATTATTGAGATTATCTTTTACCTTGAAAGTAAAGGTTTTTCCCAACAATTTTTCGTTACCTCCTTCTGAAGAAATTGTAAGATAGGTAACCGCATTATCTCCTTCGTCACTCATAGATCCTTTACAGGAAGCCAGTAACAAAAAAAATAAAATCACACAATTTTGAAATAATAACTTTTTTTTCATTTTAATTTGAAATTTTTAATGTGTTTTTTTAAAAAATGAAGCTTTACGTGTGTGATGTTAATGAATAAGTTGAAAATTTAAACATTAACATTTTGATAAAATCAATTATTTCAACAAATACATGAATAATTCGCATTAAATCTACACAATTTATTATATATTAGCCAACAAAATAAATGTTTAATTATTAAAAACAATATCATGTCAAAAATAATCTTATCAGCAATCTTATTTTTTTTAGTAAGTTTTTGTTATGCTCAGGACCTTCCCAATATTTCAGTAAACACATTGTCTGGCGATAGAATCAATTTTTCTAAAATAGATTCCTCTAATCCGGTGATTGTCAGTTTTTGGGCTACTTGGTGTCTGCCCTGTATGGAAGAACTTACTGCAATTAATGACAAGTATGAAGACTGGCAGAAAGAAAGCAACTTTACCTTATTGGCAACCGCTACAGATGATGCCCGTACGGTATCGAAAGTAAAAACACTTGTTAAAAGCAAAGGATGGCCTTACACGGTATTACTGGACTCTAATCAAACCCTTAAGAGAGCCTTAAACATTAACAGTATTCCCCACGTCATAATCATTCATAAGGGTAAAGTTGTATATTCACATATAGGCTATTCTCCCGGAGATGAAGATGAACTGATCAAAAAGATTAAAGAATACAATACCGCCCATTAATTATGCAAAAGAAATTATTATATGGTGCCGCTTTTTTGAGCAGTGTCAATCTTTTCAGCCAACTTTCTGTAAATCTGGAATCCAATTCACAATATTATATTGATGACGGCAAAGTAAAACTCTCCGATGCTGAAAAAGACCGGAGATTCAGATCAAATAACTACCTGAATGTCAACTATAAATTAAAAAACTTCACCGCAGGGGCACAGCTTGAAGCATATGAACCAAAAGCCTTACTTAATTATTCCCCGGTTCTGAATAAAACCAACCTGGGCACTTATTTTATAAACTATAATAATGAAAAGGCGGGAATAGATGTCACATTAGGTCATTTTTATGAACAGTTCGGCAGCGGCTTAGCTCTACGTGTATGGGAAGATAAGCAGCTTGGAATTGCCAATTCCCTGCTGGGAGGAAAAATAAAATATACTGATCCCAGCCAAACCGTCATTCTAAAAGCATTAATAGGTAAACAGAGATTAGGATTTCATCTTTCAGACGGACTGATAACAGGACTGGACACCGAACTGAAACTGGATAATATGATAAAGGCGAAAGATCTTCACACAAGTATCGGATTCAGCTATGTTAATAAATATGAAGATAATGGAGAAAACACCAAGTTCCCTAAAAATGTCAGCATCTATTCGTCCAGAATGAAAATGGAGCATTCTAATTTTACAATGGAATTGGAATATCTTTACAAAACCAGAGATAATATCAAGCAGGTAAACTCATTGGATCCGAATAATACATTTTCAGGCAATGCTTTTCTGCTTAACCTTTCTTATGCTACAGACCGCTTTGGAATCATTGCCGGACTGAGAAGACTGGAAAACTTTAACTTTTACTCACAACGAGACCAAATCGGAAACATTTATCATAATTCCGTTCTGAATTATATTCCTTCACTCACCAAACAATATGATTATAGCCTGGCCAATATTTATGTGTATCAGGCACAACCAAGGCTTTCTTTTCTTCCTCAAAAGAAGTCAGGAGAAATAGGCTCTCAATTTGACATCTTCTATAAGATAAAAAAAGGAACATTATTGGGCGGAAAATACGGAACAGACCTCTCTCTGAATATTTCAAACTGGTACGGATTGAAAGGAACATACAGATCATACATCAATGATATCCGGGATTATACAACTGATTTCCTTGCATTAGGAGAAAAGTATTATGCAGACCAAAGCCTTGATATCAGAACCAGGCTGAAAGACAAATGGAAAATAGGATTAATACTTATCAATCAGTACTATAACACCCAAAGAGTTGAAGAAACAAGTGGTGAGGTAAAAGCGCAAACCATCGTTCTCGATAATATTTACAGATTTTCCAAAAGCTCTATGAAACTTGAGCTGCAGCACCAATGGGCAAACGGCTATCATGGAAACTGGGCAGCCGGTCTTTTTGAATATAACTTCAATAAAAACTGGTCGGTTTTCGCAAACGACCTTTATAATTATGGAAATTCTGATAAAGAAAAGCAAATGCATTATTATACCGGAGGGCTGGTTTTCAGAAAAAACAGTACGAGAATTCAGGCTTCTTATGGCAGACAAAGAGGAGGGCTGCTTTGCGTAGGCGGTGTTTGCAGATTTGTTCCTGAGAGTGCCGGCCTTTCTTTGGGTATAAGCACCAGTTATTAAATAAAAGTAATTCAAATTAGTTTAGTAAAATGAAATTTAGAAATTGGTTTTTATTAATTCTACTATTTTTAGCGACAGGAATTAATGCGCAGATAAAAAATCCTGTAAAGTTTAAATTCACCA
>NZ_VFPD01000006.1 GCF_006716485.1 Chryseobacterium aquifrigidense | reverse complement strand
ATCGACTTTACAGGATACGGATGTGAAAACTGTAGAAAAATGGAGGAATTTGTATGGAGCGAACCGGACATCCTGCCGATCCTTCAGAATGATGTAGTATTGGCTTCTCTATATGTAGACGACAAAGAAGAGCTTCCTGAGGATCAAAAAACCAAAATTGACCTTGGGGACGGACAAATCAAAAAGGTAAAAACCATCGGGGACAGATGGAGTTTATTCCAGCAGGTGAACTTTAACAATAATTCTCAACCTCATTATGTTTTAATAACTCCTGATGGAAAAGTAATTAACACACCTGTTTCAGGATATATGCCTAAAGAGGAGTTCAAAAAATTCCTTGAATGCGGGGTAAATTTCTATAAAAAGAATAAATAAATTATTGACATAACATTCAAAAACTCACACTGTATCGTGTGAGTTTTTTGTTTTAATGAATTAAATAAACAATAAAACACCAAACGTAGTGTAAAATTAATTACATTTGAATAACCATCACTTATTCAAATACATATGAGATATTTAACCTCTACTTTTTTATTTTTTACTTTTTCAATAGTCACAGCACAGACTGCTCCTTCCATAGAATGGCAAAAAGCATTGGGAGGCACCCATGGTGAATCTGCCAACGCCGTTCAGCAAACCTCCGACGGAGGATACATTGTAGCCGGACATTCTATGTCCAATGATGGCGATGTCAGTGGAAATCATGGAGGAGGAGATTACTGGATCGTAAAATTGAATTCTTCGGGAAGTATACAGTGGCAAAAATCGTTAGGAGGAAGCAATGTTGATGATGCACAATCTATCCGTCAGACTACCGATGGAGGGTATATTATTGCCGGATCATCCAATTCCAGTGATGGAGATGTCATCGGAAATCATGGAAATTATGATTACTGGATTGTAAAACTTGATGCCAACGGGAATATGCAATGGCAGAAATCACTCGGGGGAAGCAGTATGGATATGGCCCAATCTATTCAGCAGACTTCTGAAGGAGGATATATTGTAGCCGGCTCTTCAGGTTCCGATGACGGTGATGTGAGCGGAAATCACGGAGGAGGAGATTACTGGATGGTAAAATTAGATAGTAACGGAAATATACAATGGCAGAAATCGCTGGGCGGAAGCAGCAGTGAGCAGGTTAATTCTGTACAGCAGACTTTTGATGGCGGATATATTATTGCAGGAACCACCGTGTCTGCGGATGGTGATATTACTGTAAGCTACGGAAGCAATGATTTTTGGGTAGTAAAACTTGATTCCAGCGGAAATATTCAATGGCAAAAGACATTAGGCAATATTGGCGACAATATAGGGTATTATGCGCAACAGACTTTTGATGGCGGTTATATTGCCGTGGGCACTTCTTTTAATCCTTCAAATCTTGAAAGCGGACTTCCCGATTATTGGGTTATCAAACTAAGCAATAACGGAACTATCGTGTGGGATAAGTATTTTGGAGGAAGTTTTCATGACAATGCAATAACTATTCGCCAGACTCCCGAATGGGATTATATTGTTGCAGGCTGGACAGCTTCCAACAACGGACAGGTAACCAATCATCACGGTAATCTGGATTACTGGATCATAAAACTGTACAGCAGCGGAAATCTGAAGTGGGAGAAAACACTGGGAGGACCTGATGTAGAGTACTTAACTGCGGTTGAACTGACCGCTGATAACGGGTATATTGTTTCAGGAAGTACAGGATCTACCAGTGGAGACGTTACCGGACATCATGGCCTGATCGATGCATGGGTAGTAAAATTAAGTCCGGAACAGCTGGGCATTTCAGAAAATCAGCAGATGCATAAACCCAACCTCTACCCTAATCCGGCAAAAGACTTTTTCTACTTAGATCATCTGACCAAGGAAAGTACTATTACCATTACCGATATGTCCGGAAGAAAACTTTTCTCCCAAAAATACAACGAGGAAAAAATTAAAATCAGCACATCTCCATTTACTGAAGGACTTTATATGGTACAGGTGAAAAACAGAGAAGAAATTATGCTTTCAAAGAAATTAACAATCATCAGATAAATTCCTTCAGTGACCAAAACACCATAAACATCCACATTTTTCATTAGAATTATCAAAAGAAACAGAAATACTTAAAATCCGCCCAAAAACAATCAATAAATTCATGAATCTATAAATTTTTTAATAATCGAGGCATATGTTTTGTATGAATTCTTCAAAAAAAACACCGTTTAACATTTAAAATTTTTAATCATGGCAGAAGTTATTGCACAAGAAAAACAAGGCAGCAAGCAAAAGAAAAAAATGATCAGAGTAGACATGACTCCTATGGTAGATCTGGGATTCTTACTGATCACATTCTTTATGTTCACCACCAATTTTACAAAACCTAATGTAATGGATTTGGGGCTACCTGCAAAAGACCACAATCCTAATCCAATCCCAACTGATTATGTAATCGGAGATCAAAACCAGATTACCTTTATCCTTGGAAAAGACAACCGCGTATTTTATCATCAAAGCAATGCTACAGATTTGAATTCCGCCAATCTTAAGGAAACCGATTTCAGTGGAATAAAAATTTCCAAGATCATTGCTGAAGCCTATAAGAAAGCTCCGGCTCCTGAGAAATTCACAGTCATTGTAAAACCCACGGATGAAGCCAATTACAAAAATTTTGTAGATATGCTGGACAACCTTGCCATTTCTAAAAAAGAAAGATATGGGGTAACAGATATCAAACCCTGGGAAACAAAGGTTTACAAGGAATTAACTCAATAAAAGACAAGGGCATTTTTTAAATGCTCTTTTTTTGATTAATTTTGAAAGGAGAAACGAATCTGCAGATAACCTGCTGTATTATTTTTAACCTTCTAAATTTTGGAATCATGCTGAACTTTGAAAGAACAGGAAACGGAAAAGAAACTTTGGTACTTCTTCACGGATTTATGGAAAACATATCCATCTGGAGCGATATGGAGCGTCATCTTTCCAAAGATTTTTCACTGCTTAAAATCGACCTTCCCGGCCACGGTCAGTCTGAAATTTTAGCAGAAGTTCACACCATGGAACTAATGGCTGAAGAAGTAAAAAAAGTTTTAGATGACCAGCATTTAGAAAAAGTACATCTTCTGGGACATTCTATGGGAGGCTATACCTCTCTCGCATTTGCGGAGAAATATCCTGACTCTTTAAAAAGCTTAACATTATTTTTCTCTACTTATTTTCCGGATGACGAAGAGAAGAAACAGCAGCGTATCAAAAGCTATAGAATCATAAAGGATGCATTTGCCCACTATGCAAGAGCCGGAGTTCCTAATTTATTCAATCCGAATGAAAGAGATATCCTGGAAGGAAAAATAGAAATAGCTCTCGAAACCGCCCTTTCCACCAACAATTCAGGGGCACTTGCCTGTGTGAAAGGTATGGTAGAAAGAACCGACAAAAAGCATGTCCTGGAAAACCTGGAAGCTAAAATCTTAGTACTGGCAGGCAAACATGATAATGCCGTAAAAACAGATATGATGATCAAGCATCTTCCGGACAGAACAAATATCAAATCTTACATTCTGGACTGCGGCCACAACGGACATTGGGAAAAACCCGGTATCTGTGCAGAAATTATCAACACGGAACTTCTTCACAATCTTCCTAAAAAACTGGTTTTATAAAATAGATTACCGTACAAATTAAGCCGTGCATAACAAAAAATCCTGTATATTAGTAGAGGATAATTTGGGTAATGGCTTTATTTTCATTCAAAAAAAAGAAACCACCGGCACCACCGGTTATCGGACTTACACTTTCAGGCGGAGGAATGCGTGGGATTGCCCATATTGCCGTACTGAAAGCTCTGGAAGAATATCATCTGAAACCACACATTATCTCGGGAACAAGTGCAGGATCCATCATTGGTGCTTTTTATTCTTTTGGAAAAACGCCGGATGAAATGATGGAAATTGTAAGACAGACTTCTTTTTTCTCCAGATCTGCATTAAAATTATCCAAAAACGGAATTTTCAGCTCTAATTTTATTTTAAAACTGTTCAAAGATTATTTCCCGGAAGATGATTTCAGTATTTTAAAAATTCCGATGTATGTAGCAGCTACAGAAATGACTCATGGCATCGTAGATTTCTTTTCTGAAGGAGAGCTTTTTGGACCATTGCTTGCCTCTTCCAGCGTTCCGTTTATTCTTCCTCCGGTAAGAATTGGTGAGAAAATTTATGTGGATGGCGGTGTTCTGGATAATCTTCCCATTGAGCCCATCATGGATAAATGCAATTTTCTGATTGCTTCTCATGTCAATTCCATCAGCTATGATGAATTAAACAAAATGAGCCTGATGAAGGAGTTTGACAGAATTCTCCACTTAGCAATTGCAAAGTCGGTATATTCCAAAGCAAAATACTGCAATATATTTTTAGATCCGCCCAAAATGACGAAATACAGTCTTTTCAACAAAAGATATATGGATGAAATGTTTCAGCAGGTATACGACTACACCTGCCAGGAACTTGAAGAAAAAGGATTTCGTAAAAGTATTTAGAAATTTTAATCAGAAAATTTACAGTTTTTTATTCCTATAAACCTTCCTCTTTCACTTTCTCTTTAAAGTTGACTATAGTTCCTGCCAATGAATCTAAAGATTTCCCTCCGGCTGCATTAATATGCCCGCCGCCGTTGAAATATTTTCTTGAGAATTGGTTTACGTCTACATCATCCTTACTTCTGAAAGAAATTTTAACGAAGTCTTCGTACAGATCTTCCATGAAGAACGCAGACATTTTTACGCCGGCAATACTTAAACCATAGTTTACAAACCCTTCCGTATCTCCTTTCTGGAAACCAAATTCTTTCAGTTCATTTCGGGTAAGGCTTAACACAGCTACTGTTCCGTCATTCACCACTTCTATTCTTCCAAGAACCAAAGCAAGCAAATGCAGTCGGGAAACCGTATTGGTATCCCAGGTATTGGAAGTAATCATGGCTGGATCTGCACCGTGTTCGATAAGATTAGCAATAATCCTGTGTGTGGTAGCGCTGGTAGAACGAAAACGGAATCCCCCCGTATCTGTCATGATACCTGTATAAAGACATTCTGCCATATCCTGGTTCACCAGTTTTTCATCATTCATTGCTTCAATAAAATGATAGATCATCTGTGAAGTGGCAGGAATGACTGTATCAGAATAAACAAAATCAAATTGTTCCGGCTGCTGGTGATGATCAATAAGGATTTTCTTTCCCGGAGCTTTTACCAGCCAGTCTCCCAATAATCCGATTCTTGACGGAGAATTAAAATCCAGGCAGAAAATAACATCTGCTCCCGCAATCATATCCGCAGCCAGTTTTCTTTTATATTCTGCAATAATAACTTTTTTAGATTCCGGCATCCACTTCAGAAACTTCGGAAAATCATTAGGTACGATAACCTCTGCATGAATTCCTTTTGCTTTCAGATAATGTTTTAATCCCAAACTTGAGCCAATAGCATCTCCATCCGGATTATAATGGGTAAGAATCACTATTCTGCTATCCTGGGTAAGTAATGTATTGATATCTAAAAGTTCTGTTGGTGTAAACATCCGGTGTTTATTTTTCGTTAAAATTAAAGTTTTCAAAGATAGAGCTTTTATATAAATCATTTAAATATTATTTTTGCACCGGAAAATGGTTTTCCTGTGAGGGTTTATAAATAGCCAATAGAAAAACAAGAAATTTTATTTTAAAAAAAGATAATTAAAGTTTGTAACTTATAAAAATTTATATATCTTTGCAACCTGAAAATTAATAGATTAATTACGATTTAAACATATAGTAATGAGTAAAAGAACATTCCAGCCATCAGAAAGAAAAAGAAGAAACAAACACGGTTTCAGAGAAAGAATGTCTACGCCAAATGGAAGAAGAGTTTTGGCTGCGAGAAGAGCTAAAGGCAGAAAGAGTTTAACTGTAAGTGCTGCACGCGCTAAGAGATAATCTTTTTATTATCATATACAAAACATGCTTGAAAAGTTCTTTTTCAGGCATTTTTTGTTGTTAAAATTTACTAAAATTTAGGCTGAATCAACATCTTTTTCTATTTTTAAAAGTTGAAATATTTTTATAAGAAATAGCCTTTAAAATTAAATTATGCCACATACAAATATCGCCGGAGACAATATTATAAGTTTACAAAACGCCAAGATTGCGCAAAAAAACTTTACTGTACTTTCTGATGTAAATCTTAATATAAAGAAAGGTAGATTCTGCTACCTTATCGGAAAAACAGGTTCCGGAAAAAGTTCCCTTCTGAAAACGCTTTACGGACACATTCCATTGGCATCAGGACATGGAGCTGTTGTAGGATTTGATCTGGCAAAACTAAAGCCGTCTGACATCCCTAATTTAAGAAGAAAACTAGGCATCGTATTCCAGGACTTCCAGTTACTTTCAGACAGAACGGTTGAGAAAAACCTTAAGTTCGTTCTTGAAGCCACAGGATGGAATGACAAAGTAAAAATAGAAGACCGTATTAATGAGGTATTGGGAAGTGTGAACATGAAAAGCAAGAAGCACAAAATGCCTCACGAACTTTCCGGAGGAGAACAGCAGCGTATTGCCATCGCAAGAGCTCTTCTTAACCACCCGGATCTTATCTTAGCGGATGAGCCGACAGGAAACCTTGACCCTGAAACTTCCAATGAAATTATGACATTATTGAAGCAGGTTGCCCTTGAAAATGGCGCTGCAGTAGTAATGGCAACACACGACTACCACATGATTCAAAACTTCCCGGGTGAAGCGATAAGATGTGAGGACGGAAAAGTTTCTGTATTGGATACTTCAGAATTATTTGAATAAGAACTAAAAGAGTTAGAAACTGTTTTCTAAAATCTGCTTTCTAACTTCTCTACTTAAAAACATGAAACTCTTTAGTGAGTTCAAGATATTGGTCCGAGTATTGTCTCGGACTTTTTTCTATGATAAAATCAGATTCGCTGATTTCTTTTTCTTGTGATGAAAACTCCAGAATCAATCTTTTTGCCTTCGCATTTTCAATTCCTCTGATATTCACTTTTCTGTTCAGATGCAGATTATTTTCTTTACCAACTGAAATAAAAACTTCCCCTGCTTCCACAGGTATGATTACAGAAAACATCCCTTTTTCTGACAATAATTCTGCCGCCTTACTGATCAACTGTCTGAAGTTTAATTCTACGGTCTGACGCGCAATCTTATCTTTTTCAGATCCTGATTCTTCAAAATACGGAGGGTTGGACACAATCAGATCAAATTGTTCTTTTGTTTCAAAAGTTTTAAAATCCTGATGGCCATTTTTCAGCCTTGCATGAAAAGGGGAATTTTCAAAATTGAGCCTGGTAAGCCTTGCTGCATCTTCATTAATATCCAATCCTAAAAAGCTTGCTAGTGGGTTTCTTTGTGCCAGCATAAGAGAAATTAATCCCGTACCAGTACCAACTTCCAAAACACTGGAAACATGTTCTACATCAGCCAAAGCTCCAAGCAGAACACCGTCTGTTCCTACACGGAAGACGTCTTTAGACTGCTGAATTTGAAATTGTTTAAATGTAAAAGGTTTCACTATAAATTGGTAGGCAGCGTAATAATGAATGTAGACCCCTTCCCTACTTCTGATTTCACAGAGATCTCACCTTTATAATCCTCGATCATTTTTCTTACCATGGACAAGCCAAGCCCCATTCCACTGCTTTTAGAAGTAAAATTCGGTTCAAAGATTCTTTCATACATATTTTCAGGAATCCCGACTCCGTTATCCTGAACAGAGATCATGACTCTTCTCTGGTGCTGTTCCACATCTACATTAATGATCAGTTTTCTCTGGTCACTTTCTGCCTGTTTTGCATTGGTAACAAGGTTTGTGATAATTCTGGAAAGATAGATCCTGTCCATATTGATCATAATATTCGTCTTGTTGGCATGCATAAAAATACTGTCATCATTGAATACACGAAGAATATCTTCAACTTCCGTATTCAGATTGATCACTTCATTGTTTTTTTCAGGAAGTTTGGCAAATTCCGAGAATGCTGAAGCTACTGTAGCAATCAGATCAATCTGATCTACAATAGTTTTACTCATCTGCTTTACTCTTTCTCTGATATTCGGATCTTCGGGATCAAATTTTCTTTCAAAATTCTGAATAGTAAGCTTCATAGGAGTCAGCGGATTTTTCACCTCATGAGCTACCTGCTTGGCCATTTCTCGCCACGCTTCTTCAGATGCTTTGAATCTAAGTCTTTCTTTCTGGTCCTGAATCTGCAAAATCATTCTGTTATAAGCCCTGGCCAAGGCATTCAGTTCATCATTCTTATAATATCTGATAGGACGCATTTCGTTTTCAAACAAAGTAATACGGGTAATCATATCAGAGAATTTCGTAATGGTTTTTGCGAGGCTATTCGACGTAACCCAACTGATCCAGATACTGAAAAGAATAAGGAAAATATCTACTAAAAGAATATATTTTACATACTGATGAAGAACCTCAAGATAAGCTGATTCATTATGGTATAAAGGAATATAAACAATTCCGATAGGCTCAAGTTCATTGTTTTTCAACAAAAGATAGGAAGAAGTCAGCTTAGCATCCTTAGCAGCATCATAATTCACCATATCTACTCTTGCGTCAGTAGACAGAATCTTATTGATGATTTCTATAGGGATTGTTTTCTGCTCAACTAAACCTTCATCTTTGTTGGAAAGCAAATAGTTTCCTTTCAGATCATAAATAAAAATGTCATGCTGGTTGATATCCGCTATTTCAAAGATTTTATTTCCTAAAACCTCGGGAAGATCTTTTGTTTCTATAAGGGTCTGGCTTACGGCATAGTCCAGATATCGCATAACAGCATTGGTTTTATCCTGCATATCGATATTACTCTGCTGTAAAGAATGATTTCTCAATACAAAGTAAGGAACAAGAGATGTAGCAACGACACTTAAAAAACATACCAGCAAGAAACCGAAAAACACCCGGTTTCTTAAGCTATATCCTTTATACTTATTTATTGACATTCTACTTTTTAATTAACCTAGCAATATACTTACCAATGATATCAAATTCCAGGTTTACTTTATCACCAATTTTCAAATGTTTCATATTCGTAAATTCCCAGGTATAAGGAATAATAGCTACGGAAAACTGATTATCTTCACTTTTAGCAACCGTAAGACTGATTCCGTTTACTGTAATGGATCCCTGAGGTACCGTTACAAAAGTTCCGTCATTTTCATACTTCATAGTAATAAAATAACTTCCGTCTTTATTTTCGATACTCACCACTTCTCCGGTTTTATCAACGTGTCCCTGAACAATATGACCATCCAGTCTTCCATCCATCTTCATACAACGCTCAAGGTTCACAACGGTTCCCAGTTCCCATTTTCCAAGGTTGGTTTTTTCCAGCGTTTCGTTGATTGCTGTCACCACATAATGATTGTCTTTTATCTCAACAACTGTAAGACAACAGCCGTTGTGGGCAAGGCTCTGATCAATTTTCAGTTCGTTTGTAAAAGGGCAGGTCAGGGTAAAATCTATATTGCTTCCTTTTTCTTCAATCTTCTCAATAACACCAACTGCTTCAATAATTCCTGTGAACATATTATTTTTTGCTAAATTTGTAAATTATAATCTTCAAAGATAATCAAAATGAGCCCAAAAAACCATAAAGTACGAGTAGGAATTTCAATCGGTGATTTCAACGGCATAGGCCCGGAGATCATTATGAAGTCTCTGAAAGACAAAACTATTACAGATTTTTTCACTCCTGTAATTTTTGGTTCGGGGAAATTATTCACTTATCAGAAAAATATTTTTAAGCTGAATCTTAATTTCAACTACGTTAACGAACCTTCACAGGCACAGGCAGGGAAACTTAATATGGTTAACCTTACCAAAGAAAACGTGAATGTAGAATTGGGAGTTCCTACTGAAGAATCTACAAAAATGGCCATTGATTCTTTAGAAGCAGCTACTGAAGCTTTGATAAAAGGAGATATTGACGTATTGGTAACTGCTCCGATCAACAAGGATGAAATGGTAAAAATGGGATTCAAACATGCCGGACACACAGGGTATTTTGAAGAGAAGTTTAACAAAAAAGGATTAATGTTCCTTGTTACTGAAGATCTTAAAGTAGCTGTTTCCACGCATCACATTCCTATTGCACAGGTAGCTGAAAATATTTCCAAGGAAAAAATAAAAAAACAGATCAGAGCCTTAAACCAAACCTTAATAGAAGATTTCTGTATTCAAAAGCCAAAAATTGCTGTATTGGGGCTAAATCCTCACGCAGGAGATGGAGGTGTTATCGGAAACGAAGAAATTGAAATCATCAGCCCGGCTATTAAAGAACTTTCTGACAACGGAATACTGGCATTCGGGCCTTTCCCTGCAGACAGCTTTTTCCAGCCGAGTAAATACAAAAATTTCGATGCTGTGTTAGCAATGTATCACGATCAGGGGCTGGCTCCTTTCAAAACATTAGCGTATGAAGAAGGAGTAAATTATACCGCGGGACTTCCTTTTATCAGAACATCTCCTGATCATGGAGTTGCCTACGATATTGCAGGAAAAAATGTGGCGGATGAGCAGAGTTTCACGGAAGCCATCTTCACAGCAATCAAGGTTTTCAAGAACAGAAGTGAATACAGTGAACTGATGAATGACCGCCTTCAGCCTAGAAAAATGGCTGTAGACAACGGAATAGATGAAGATCTACCGGAGGAAACTGAAGCATAAATCTTTAAAACAAATTTTAAATTAATTTGTTTCAGATTTTATTTGTTATTATAAAAAAAATGCATATTTTTGCACACTCATTTTATGGACAAGTTAAGAAACTATGACGTAAGCTTTTCCGGACTTAAAAACGGAAAACACGGGTTCAAGTTTGAGATAGATAAAACGTTCTTTCAATTATTTGACACTGAGCAGGAATTTACAAATCCTAGAATAGAAGTGAATGTATCACTTGATAAGCACACTACTTTTTTAGAATTTGAGATTAAAATTAATGGATGGGTTGAGTTGGTTTGTGATATCACAAATGAAGACTTCGACTATCCTATTGAGAATGAAATCAAAATTCTGGTGAATTTCGGGGAAGAATATGATGACAGCAATGAAGATGTCATTACCATTCCTACCGGAGAGCATGCTTTCAATGTAGCACATTTGATTTATGAAAATGTAATGCTTTCTATCCCGATGAAAAAAATCTCACCGAATGTAAGTGATGAAGATCTTAAAATTCTTGACCAGTTCAGTCCTAAAGATATTGAGGTAACTGAAGAAGAAGAAGAACATGAAAGTGACCCTAGATGGGATGCTTTAAGAAAACTAAAAGACAATAATTAAATAGAATAATTTAAATATGATGAGATGATGAATCTCATCGCTCATCAATTAAAAAAGTTATTAGAAAATGGCACATCCAAAGAGAAGACAGTCGTCTACAAGAAGAGATAAGAGAAGAACTCACTACAAAGCTGTAGTTCCTCAATTAGCTAAAGATGCAACAACAGGAGAGCTTCACCTATACCACAGAGCTCACTGGCATGAAGGAAAATTATACTACAGAGGTAAAGTAGTATTGGAAAAAGAAGTAGCTACTACTGAAGAAAACTAAGAGTCGCTTTTCGCTGAAAAAGCCTCATTTTAATACAAAAACCGCCCAATTTTGATAAAATTTGGCGGTTTTTTGTTGTTTTTTACGTTTTTTTGGTATCTTTGGCATCAAATCAAATATCAAATTTATGGACATTAAAGACATACAAAATCTTATCAAGTTTGTATCTAAGGCTGAAGTTTCAGAAGTGAAGTACAAAACTAAAGATTTCGAAATCACTATTAAAACTCCATTAGCTGGAAGCGATGCTGTTTATGCACAACCGGCGGTATATCACACTGCTCCACAAGCGGTAGCTGCTCCGGCACCTGTTGCAACTCCTGCTGCTCCTGCTGCTGAGAAAGCTGAAGCTGCATCTGATGACAGCAAATATGTAACAATCAAATCTCCGATGATTGGTACTTTCTATAGAAAACCATCTCCTGATAAAGATGTATTTGTAAATGTAGGTGACGAAGTTTCTGTTGGTAAAGTAGTTTGCGTTATTGAAGCAATGAAGCTATTCAACCAGATTGAATCTGAAATCAGCGGAAAAATTGTTAAAATTTTAGTTGACGACGCTACTCCTGTAGAATACGACCAACCTTTATTCTTAGTAGATCCATCTTAATTAAGATATTGATTAATGATGATTGATAATTGATGATAAAGTCAATTTCAAATTTCAAATTTTCAAATTTCAAATAGTATTAAGATGTTCAAAAAAATATTAATAGCCAATCGTGGCGAAATTGCAATGCGTATTTTACGTACTTGTAAAGAAATGGGGATCAAGACCGTTGCGGTATACTCTACTGCTGATAAAGATAGTCTTCACGTAAGATTTGCTGATGAAGCGGTATGTATTGGCCCTGCAATGAGTAAAGATTCCTATCTTAAAATTCCTAACATTATTGCGGCGGCGGAAATTACCAATGCAGATGCCATTCACCCAGGTTACGGATTCTTATCTGAAAATGCTAACTTTTCAAGAATCTGCCAGAAAAACAGTATCAAATTTATTGGTGCTTCTCCTGAACAGATTGAAAAAATGGGAGATAAAGCAAACGCTAAGGCTACCATGAAAGCTGCAGGTGTACCATGCGTACCAGGTTCTGACGGATTGATCGAATCTTACGAGCACGCAGTAAAAGTTGCTGAAGAAACTGGATATCCGGTAATGATCAAAGCTACTGCCGGTGGTGGAGGTAAAGGAATGAGAGCGGTATGGAAAGCTGAAGACCTTAAAGACCACTGGGAATCTGCTATTCAGGAAGCTGTAGCTGCCTTTGGAAACGGAGGTATGTATATGGAAAAACTGATTGAAGAGCCTAGACATATTGAGATTCAGGTTGCCGGTGACCAATTCGGTAAAGCTTGCCACCTTTCTGAAAGAGACTGTTCTGTACAGAGAAGAAATCAGAAATTAACTGAAGAAACACCTTCTCCTTTTATGACAGATGAACTTCGTGAGAAAATGGGTGATGCTGCTGTAAAAGCTGCTGAATTCATTGGATACGAAGGGGTAGGAACCATCGAATTCCTTGTAGACAAGCATAGAAATTTCTATTTCATGGAAATGAATACAAGAATCCAGGTAGAGCACCCTATTACTGAACAGGTAATTGATTATGACCTGATCAGAGAACAAATTCTTCTTGCGGCAGGAACTCCTATTTCAGGAGTTAACTATTACCCTAAATTGCACTCCATTGAGTGTAGAATCAACGCAGAAGATCCTTACGCAGACTTCAGACCGTCTCCGGGAAAAATCACAGGATTAAATATCCCTGGCGGACACGGAATCAGAGTAGACACTCACGTATATTCCGGATATACAATCCCTTCTAACTACGACTCTATGATCGCTAAGCTTATCACTACGGCTCAAACCCGTGAGGAAGCGATTGCGAAAATGAGACGTGCGCTTGAGGAATTCTATATTGAAGGAGTAAAAACAACTATTCCTTTCCACAGACAACTGATGGATAATGAAGATTATCTTGCAGGAAACTACACGACAAAATTCATGGAGGATTTTGTAATGGACAGAAAATATGATAATCACTAAGATTATTTTAAAATACAAAGTGAAACTGCCTCTTTTTTGAGGCAGTTTTTATTTATATCCATCATAACCTTTCCACTAAAGGTATCAGAAGGCCTTTGAAATAACGCTTTGCCAGTCATTAATAAAAATTAATAAACAATAAGAAAATATTTTTTTTCAGTATAAAGATATAATACCTATAACAACCAATCAACAAAGAAAATATTCTCTAATTCAATATTATTCCACCTTAAAATCTACTTTATTTTTACACTAAAACGACACTAGGTATTTGTTTATGCATATCATTAATATTGCGTAAATTTGTAAAAAACAACAATATGTCAACAGCAGAACAAACAAAAAACTCACAGTATTTTATTGACCTTGAAGACAAACACGGAGCGCATAACTATCACCCACTTCCAGTAGTTCTGGACCGCGGAGAAGGTGTATTCGTTTGGGATGTGGAAGGCAAAAAGTACTATGATTTTCTTTCAGCATATTCTGCTGTGAACCAGGGGCACTCCCACCCAAAAATTGTAGGAGCTTTGGTAGAGCAGGCACAAAAGCTGGCTTTAACTTCAAGAGCATTCTATAACTCTAAATTAGGAGAATACGAACAAAAAATAACAACTCTTTTCGGGTTTGACAAGGTTTTACCCATGAACTCCGGAGCGGAAGCTGTGGAAACAGCCGTAAAATTAGCCAGAAAATGGAGTTATGAAGTAAAAGGAATTGCAGAAAACGCAGCAAAAATTATTGTTTGCGAAAACAATTTCCACGGAAGAACAACCACTATTGTTTCTTTTTCCAATGATCCGGATGCCAACCAAAACTACGGACCTTTTACCCCAGGATTTATCAAAATTCCTTATAATGATATCGCAGCATTGGAAGAAGTTCTAAGCAGAGAAGCAGAAAGTATTGCAGCATTCTTAGTAGAACCTATTCAGGGAGAGGCCGGGGTATATGTTCCGGATGAAAACTTCCTTAAAAATGCTTCTGAATTATGTAAAAAACACAATGTTCTTTTCATTGCTGATGAAGTTCAGACTGGTATCGCAAGAACAGGAAGGCTGATTGCCTGCCACCATGAAAATGTACAACCCGATATCCTAATCTTAGGAAAGGCACTTTCCGGAGGAATGTATCCTGTATCTGCTGTTTTAGCGAATGATAGCATCATGAATGTTATCAAACCAGGACAACATGGTTCCACATTCGGGGGAAACCCTATTGCATGTGCAGTAGCAGTAGCAGCATTGGACGTGGTAGCTGATGAAAAACTTTCCGAAAGAGCAGAAGAATTAGGAAAACTTTTCAGAGCTGAAATTGAGAAGCTGATAGAAAAGACAGATCTTATTACCAAAGTAAGAGGAAAAGGCCTTCTCAATGCTATCCTGATTAATGATACCCCTGATAGTTCTACGGCATGGAATCTTTGTTTAAAATTAAAAGAAAACGGTTTGCTGGCAAAACCTACCCATGGTAATATCATCAGACTGGCACCGCCATTGGTAATTACTGAAGAGCAATTGCTGGATTGTGTGAAGATTATTGAAAAGACTATTCTCGAGTATAAATAAATGGCTCTTTCCCTTGCAATCATTACTTATAATGAAGAAGAGAACATCGTAAGACTTTTAGATTCAATATCAGATATTGCTGATGAAATCATTATTGTTGATAGCTTTTCTACAGATAAGACCAAAGAGATTTGCACTCAAAAATATCCACAGGTAAAATTCTTTGAGAAAAAATTTAACGGGTATGGTGAACAAAAAAACCATGCCCTTCATTTATGCTCCCATGAATGGATTTTGTTTCTGGATGCCGACGAAGTTCCAGATCATAATATGAAGAGATCTATACAAAACATTGTTTCTTCAGAAAGTACAGAATTCAATGTGTATAAAGCAAAATTCAACAATCATCTGGGAATTCACCTGATCAGATATGGAGGCTGGGGAAATGTATGCCGTGAAAGGCTGTTCAGAAAAAAATATGCAAGGTATTCGGATGATAAAGTTCATGAATTTTTGATTACTGATCAGAAGATAGGTCTTATGGAAGGGAAACTGGATCATTATACCTACAAAAGCATTCATCATCATGTCTCAAAAATCAACAGATACTCTGATATGATGGCGGAAAAGATGTTTGAGAAGGGGAAAAAAATCAATAGATTTAAAATCATTGTAAGCCCTATTTTTGAGTTTATTAAGGTTTTTATCTTCAAAGCTGGTTTTCTGGATGGATTTCCAGGATTTTATGTTGCTAAAACAATGTCTTATTACACCTTTTTGAAATACATCAAGCTGCGTGAAAAAATAAGACGGTTAGAAATTGAACAAAATACAGTAAAATAGTATGATTCTGTATCTTATTCCATTTGTATTGGCGGTATTTATCGTTGTGTATTTCCGTCTTTATTTATTTGCTTTTCCTCTCAACAGACTGGTTATTCTTATGTATCACCAGGTTGAAAAAGAAAGCCATGAAGACCTGACGGTGAGTGTAGAAAATCTTGAAAAACAGTTTTCTTACCTGAGCCGTAAAAAATACGCTTCCCTTTTTTTTTCAGATCTTACTGTATTATCAAAAAAAAGCATCATCATAACCTTTGATGACGGATACAAAAACAACCTTGAGTATCTTCCCTCTTTACTGGAAAAATATAATCTGAAAGCAACTATTTTTATTCCAACCGGATTTATTGAAAAGGGATATAATAATTATCCGATGATGACCTTTGAGGAAATCAGGAATCTGGATAAAAAATATTTTGAGATTGCTCTTCACAGTCACGCCCATGAAAATCTAAAAAATTCTTCTTTTGACTTTATAGAAAAAGATCTAAAAAAAAATATGCAGATTCTTGATGCTCAAAATATCAGGTATTCAAAGGTTCTGGCATACCCATACGGGAAATATCCACAAAAAAAACATGATAAATTAACATTTTTTTCTATTTTAAAAAAAATAGGAATTGATTTTGCAGTAAGAATTGGGAATAAAGTAAATTATTACCCTACCCAGCGCCCATACGAACTGTGTAGAATTGATATAAAAGGCAAAGATTCGCTTATAAAATTCAAATTAAAACTTATCTTTGGCAGATTAAAACTATTTTAAAAAACAATAGTAAGGAGTATGTAACGTACTTCCCTATCAAACAAATCGTTGTGATGAATATAAGTGGTTTGATCATAACATATAATGAAGAAAAAAATATACAGGATGTCCTTGAGTCTTTTGATTTTTGTGATGAGATCATAGTTGTAGACTCTTTTAGTACGGATAAAACTGTAGAAATTGCGAGGAAATTCCCCAATGTAAAAGTGATTCAGAATAAATTTGAAGACTTTACAAAGCAAAGAAATTTGGCTCTGGATACTGCAACCAACGACTGGGTTTTATTTTTGGATGGTGATGAAAGAATTACCCCGGCCCTGAAGCAGGAAATTATCGATGAGCTTAATAAACCCGGGCAAAAAGATGCCTACTATTTTTACAGGAAATTCTTTTTTGCCCAGAAACCGATTCACTTTTCAGGAACACAATCTGATAAAAATTTCAGATTATTCAGAAAATCGAAAGCCAGATATATGGCAGGAAAAAAGGTACATGAAACTCTGGAGGTTAACGGAACCATTGGAGTTTTAAAAAATAAATTACTCCATTACTCCGTTTCAGATTATGAATCTTACAAAAAAAAAATGATTCATTACGGAGTTTTAAAGGGTAAAGAACTGGCTGCTAAAGGGAAAAAGTATAGTATTTGGGTTCAATATCTTAAAACTGCTTTTAAATTCTTTAAAGCCTATATAATGAGACTAGGAATTTTAGACGGAAAAGAAGGATATCAGTTATCTTATCTGCAATCTTTAAGCGTTTATGAAACCTATGAATCATTAAAAAAAGAGCAAAATTAGTTGAATGAAGATTTGTATCATTAGTTATGATTTTTGGGATTATGATAAGTATATTGTTGAAACATTATGCAAAAGGGGTATTGATGCACATCATATAAAGATCAGTACCGTTACTCATTCCAACTTCAACGAAAGAGCGGTCAATGCTTTAAGCAAAACTTTTTTAAACAAAAATCTTAAGACTGAAAAAAGACAAAAATATGTTCTGGATTCGCTGGAAAAGTTAGGTCATCAGGATCAGATACTTGTAATGAATCCGGATACATTCGATCTTTCTACTCTTCAAAAAATCCGAAAATCTACAGACCGTCTGGTAACCTATCTTTACGATAATCTTGAAAGGGTTCCGGTAGAAGATAAATTACATCTTTTTGATAAAGTATTCTCATTCGACTCTATTGACGTCAAAAAGCATGGGTTTGAAAAGTTAACAAACTACATTTATCTACCCCACTGTTCACAGGAAATTCAGCAGCCGGAAATGGATCTTTTCTATATCACATCTTATGATAACAGAAGGGTTTCCCTGATAAAGTTATTGGCTAAAAAACTGATTGAACAGGGATTAAAATTCCAGATTATGATCATTGGAAAAAAATCATGGAAGCATCAGCTCACGAATATTTTCATGACAGTTCCTAAAAATCTTTTCCTGGTGTTCAGTATCAAAAAGATCCCGCACAACGATCTTCCTAAGTATTATAAGAACTCTAAAGTTTTACTGGACCTGATGCGTGAAGGACAATATGGTCTTAGCTTCAGAGTTTTTGAAGCCATGGCTCTGGACAAGAAAATCATTACCGATAATGAAGCCATTAAAACCTATGATTTTTACAATCCCAATAATATTTTGATTTTAAACAAAAATATTAGTAATCTTGACAAATCTTTTTTTGAAACACCTTACGAGAAAATTCCGGAAGAAATCTACTACAGATACACTTTGGATAGTTGGGTGAATAAAGTTTTTGAACTGGATACTAAAAACTGAAAAATGGGAATCTTAAAAAAAATAAAAAAGCACTTCGAAAGAAAAGAAAAACTTAAATATCTCCAGACTAAGGATGTAGTCAACATTAATCTGTATGACGCTTCCCAAAAAACAATCCTGTTTGCATCAAGAGATTTCCCTGCCCACGATAAAGAATCCGGGGCTAACAGATTGAAAGAACTTATATTTATTTACAAAGAATTAGGATATAACTGTATTTTATTTGCTCCCCATAAATTTGAAGATGATTCTTATGTGAAGTTCTATCAGCAGCACAATGTTATCGTTTACATAGAAAACAATAAGTACAGGAATATCTATGATTTTCTGTCTTCTTTTAAAAAGATAGATTACATTTGGTTCAACGGTCCGCTGGCTCTGAATCTTTTTTATAAAAAGATGAAAACCGTTTTACCTTCTGCCAAATTCATTTATGATATGGTGGATATTCATTTTTTAAGGTTTAAAAGAGCAATAGAACTGGAACCGAACCGTATTTCATTAAAGAAAAATTATAAACATTTTTTCCGTCTGGAAACGGTTGTTGCACCGCAACTCGATTATATAATTGCCATATCTGATAAGGAAAAAGAAATTATGAGCCAGTATGCGGATCAAAACAAGATCATTACGGTATCTAATATTCATTATCCGAAAATTGATATTTCTGAAAGAAAAAATTTCAGCGAAAGTAAAGGAATTACCTTCATCGGATCTATCCATGAACCGAATATTGATGCGGTAAAGTTTTTATATGAAAAAATAATGCCCATCGTCTGGAAAACCAACCCTGAGCTGGAAGTAAGCATCATCGGTAATGTCGCAGAAAAACTGGATCATAAACTATTTCCTAAGTTTACATTTTTAGGGTTTGTGGAAAGCATCGAAGAGCATTTCATGAATTCTAAAATTATGGTAGCTCCCTTAAGATTCGGAGCTGGAGTGAAAGGAAAAATCGGACAAGCTTTTGAATACTTTTTGCCCGTGGTTACCACAGATATCGGAGCAGAAGGAATGAAACTTACCGATAAACAGAATGTATTGATTGCCAATGACGAAGCCCGTTTTGCAGAGGCTATTATTCAGCTGAACAATGATGAAGATCTTTGGAATACATTAAGCAGAAATTCTGTAGACAGTCTGAGTGCATTCTCACCTGAAGAAGTAAAAGAAAAACTTAAAACATTATAATCCATGTCATTAAGTGTAAATTACCATGGTTTTTTTGACGGGAATTTTGGAATTTCCGAAGCGACCAGATTAAATGCTTTGGCATTAGAAGCAATCGGGATCAAAGTAAACCGGATAAATTATTCCAGTGAAACTTTTGAAAGAATTGATGCTGGTTCAGAAGTACCATCTTCCATCAATGTTTTCCATATTAATATCAATTTTATTAACAATTTTTTCTCCAAGAATCAGGATCTGAATCTTAAGGATCATTATAATATCATTTACTGGGCCTGGGAATTTCCTGAAGTTTCTGATAAAGTTGTTGAGATATTAAATGTCTTTGACGAGCTTTGGGTTCCAAGTGATTTCTGTGTGAATATCTTCACAAAATATACAGGAATTCCTGTGATCAGATTTTCACATCCGATCCAAAAAATGGCAGAGTCTAAGGATTTTGAACTAAGCCAGTATAATATTTCTCCGGATTCAAAGATCTATCTGACGATTTTCGATTCTCTGAGTACCACGATCAGAAAAAATCCGGAAGCTACGCTTGAAGCTTTCACAACCGTTTTCAAAGAAGATAAAAACAGTGTTCTTATCGTGAAAACTCATAATCTCGAAAGAAGCAAAGATGCTCAGAAAGCACTGGAAGCTTACAATACTATTCCAAATGTAATAATCATTAATGAGCATTTTTCAAAAGAGAAACTACATTCCCTGATCCAGCAGTCTGATGTTCTGATTTCTCTCCATGGGTCAGAAGGTTTCGGCCTGACGATGGCAGAAGCAATGGCATACGGAAAAATTGTTGTGGGAACAGGTTATTCCGGGAATCTGGATTTTATGAATGTAAATAACAGCTTTCTTATACAGTATGATTTCATCAAAACGGCCAATACAAAGGGACTGATTGATGAGGGTTTAACGCTTGCCAGACCAAGTCTAAAAGATGCTGTTGAAAAGCTCCAGTATATCAAAAATAATTTTGAAAGCCTGACCTTGATGAGAGAAAAGGCAGAATTACAAATTGCAGAAAATTTTTCCATCCAATCTATCGGAGAGCTATTCAAAATCAGATTGAATTTCATTGATGGTTTTGGTAAAAAAGAAAGCAGTGGTGGCAATGATGTTAATAATGTTTTCTATTTAAGCGAAATTGAAAGATTAAATTCCAGGGTCAATTATCTTGAGCGAACTCTTTATAATAAAATAAGAAAGAAAGTAAATGCTTTCTTCAAAAAAAACAGAAAATAGTTTTATTGGTTAATTTTCTGGTTGATTAGACTATAGAATCACCAGATTAATGATAAACTCACAATATTTCAGATGAAAGACAAAATTGCAATAGTAGTCCAAAGGTATGGGTTGGAAATTAACGGAGGTGCAGAACTTCACGCAAGATTATTAGCTGAAAAATTGTCTGGAGTTTATGATATTGAAATTATTACAACCTGTGCTATAGAATTCGAACGTTGGGATAATTATTATCCGGAAGGAATTGAAAGCATCAATGGTATAACTGTACGAAGATTTAAAACTGTAAAAAAAGACTTAAAAAAATTCAACGAGCTCAGTAAAATTGCTCGCAGCTTATATAAATATTACAGCAGAAAGCTCAGCTTTGTAAACTTCCCTTATTTGCTTTATAAGAGATTTAAATACAGCAAAAAGGATTTTAATTTCAATGAATGGTTGGAAGTACAGGGACCATTTTCAAACGATTTAATTCATTTTATTAAAGACAAAAAAGAAGATTATAAGGCTTTTATTTTCTTCACTTACTTATATCATCCTACCAATATCGGGATCAGAGAAGTGGCTGACAAAAGCATTCTCATCCCAACAGCACACGATGAGCCTCAATTTTATCTTGATGGGTATTCCCAGTTATTTTCTCTTCCAAAATTCATCATGTACAATACACAGATTGAAAAGGATTTTGTAGAGAGCATTTATCCTCAGGCAAAAAAGCTAAAGTCAGAAATTGCAGGAATTGGTTTTGATGATTATGATGTTTCATCAGGCGAACTTCCTCAGGATCTATATCAGACCAAATACTTTATTTATATAGGAAGGATTGTTGAAGACAAAGGCTGTGTCATGATGATTGAATATTTTAAAGATTTCAAAGAAAAACATCCTGAATATAAAGACATAAAATTAGTGCTGGTAGGAAAAAATTCTCTTGAGGAAAGCATAACTGAGGGAGATGATATTATTCTTACCGGATTTGTAGACCACGACCTCAAAAATGCTTTACTGAAGAATGCCAGCGCACTGATAATGCCTTCATTCTATGAAAGTCTGTCTTTGATTACATTGGAGGCTATGTTACTGAAAATCCCTATCATTGTAAATAAAAACTGTGAGGTCTTGTACTCGCATATTGAAAAGAGTAAAACCGGGAAAAGCTTTACAAACAGTACAGAATTTTCTCAGGCATTAACGTTTTATATGCAGCAGTCACAGGATAATCTTGTTTCTGAAGGCATCAAAGCAAGAGATTATGTTTTAAAAAACTATTCATGGGATACCATCATCAACAAATTTAATTCCGCCATTACATCTTTATAATGACCAAAAAAATTCTATTTTTTTTTCCTGAAAATCCATTTTCAAACAGGGCAGGAAATACAACAAGAGCAAAAACTACCCTTACTGTTTTAAAAAAAATGGGATATCAGATTGATCTGGTAGGAGTCTCTGAGATTTATAAGAGCCAAAATGACACTACAGATATTGATAAAGATATTGTTGATCATCTGTTTTTAATTAAACACAGACCATTAAAAGTAAAAACATCATCAGAATATTGGAAGCACAAAATATCAAAATTCTATAAGAAACCTAATGAGTATAATCACTTACTGACAGATTTTGCCAGGAAAGAATTTGCTGATATCTTCCATAAGGAAAAATATGATGCGATTATCATCAATTATGAATTTTGGGCAGGATTAGTTGATCATGAATCTATGAAAAATACTTTAAAGATCATAGATACCCATGATTGGATTACTCTCAATGAATTTTATAAAAACAGATCATTAGATATTGGAAAACGTTTCAATGAGGAAATTAGAAATCTTTCAAAATTTGATAAAATAATCACCATTTCAGAAGATGAGCATCTTGTATTTAAAAGATTCCTGGGGGAAAAGGTGATCAATATATCTCCTTCTTTTCCATCTCATTTCGAAAAAAATGATCGTGTTAAAAAGTATGATTTAATTTTTGTAGGGTCTGAAAACATTTTCAATATACAATCCATACAGTGGTTTTTTGATCATGTCTATCCATTGCTTCCCTCAGGCATTAATATTGTCATTATCGGGAGAGTATGCAAGCATATTGAAAAAAGAGAAGGTGTAACCTTAATAGAATTTATAGAAAGCCTGGAGGAGGAGTATCACCAGTCTAAAATTGCAATTTGTCCAATGCTGGAAGGTACAGGGATCAAAATTAAAGTAATAGAAGCGCTATCTTACGGGCTTCCTGTTGTAGGAACAGAACGAGCAATTGATGGTTTCCCCTCAAAAACGTCAAATGGATGTCTGGTAAGTGATCATCCGGAATTGTTCAGAGATCAAATTATGTCTTTACTACAGGACCAATCCTATTATCAGGATATAAAAACACAGGCTAAAGCCTATTTTAAGAATAATTTTTCTGAAGAAAAAGCAATAGAAAAATGGAAAAAAATTTTACATTAATGGATGACCTGGCCATCATCATACTTAATTACAATTCTTTTGAGGATACCCAGCGAGAGGTTAATTCATTATTAAGCGAAGGGATCCCGGAAAAATCTATTTATATAGTAGATAACAATTCAAAAGACAGAAAGGAAATTGAGAAACTGGGTTCTCAAAAGCAAATCAACTCTATTTTAAGTGATTATAACGGCGGCTATGCTTTCGGTAATAATTTAGCCATTAAAAAAGCAATGGAAGATGGTAAGAATTATTTTTTATTATTAAATCCGGACATTGAAATATCCCGCAACACAATCAGCCAGTTATATAACGATTTAAAAGAATTTCCGGATATTGGAATCATTGGCCCAAGAATCTGTTACAGAAACATTCGTGACAGAATATTTTCAGATGGCGGACTCCTGTTTCCCGAGGAGGGTTTTCAGGGTGGACACACCAATTCTGAACAGGATAAAAACTATGTAAATGCGACTCATTATAACTACAATATAAAATATGTAGATGGAAGTGCCTTAATGTTCAGAAAAGAAATACTGGATGATGTAGGTTTAATGAATACCAGCTTTTTCATGTATTATGAAGAATCTGAATGGTGCCTGCGACTTCTTAAAACCAACAAATGGAAAATTGCGGTCAATACCCAATGTGAAGCTTTCAATCTTGCCAGTGATAAAGGCAGTTTTTATGAATATTATATCACCAGAAACCGCATCTGGATGTGCAGGCTGTATGATGGGAATTTAAAATATGTAACCAAAGAGCGATGGAAGTTTGCAAGGAAAGCACTTAAAAAAGGAAAATTTTCTATGGCAAAAGCTTACATAAAAGGTATATTAGATGGCCTTTATTCCAATTTAGATAAAATAAAAAATGAGTAAAAAAAATATTATTAAAGTAGGATATCTTTTATCTTATGACTACTGTTACATTTTTACATCTCTTAAGCATATTTATGAGCATGCAGACCGTATTGTAATAAGTTATGATGCCAATAATAAAACCTGGGCAGGAAATGATATTCATATTCCTGAAAGTGTTTTCAGTGATATCAAAAAATTGGATACTCAGAATAAAATCATTTTTTACAAAGACACTTTCTTCATTGAAGGGATGCAGCCAATGGAACTGGAGACCAGACAAAGGAATATGATGGCGGAAAAAATGGGCGCCGGTGGATGGCATATCCAGATGGATGGTGATGAATATGCTTATGACTTTGGAGTATTAGCCGGATTTTTGAAGGGGAATAAATTTTTATTAAAGAATCCAGCCAAAAATCCTTTTAATTTTCAGGTAAATTTTGTGACATTATTCAAACATAATGCGGAGGGATTTTTTGTCATTACTCCTTTTGATGAAAAGTGTATGCTTATCACAAACAATCCTCAATATGAGTACGCAAGAAATACAAATAAAGGCAGAATCCTGCCACTGGATTTTTATTTAATACATCAGTCCTGGGCGCGGGAAGAAAGTGAAATTTCAGAAAAAATCAATAACTGGGGGCATAAAAATGATTTTGACACCTCGACGTTTTTAAATTCCTGGAAAACAGTAAATGCTGACAATTATAAGATATTTATCGACTTCCATCCTTTATATAAGGGCATATGGAAAGAACTTTCCTTTTTCCCTGCGAAAAATATTGATGAATTTATTCTCTCCTTCTCAAAGAAATATCCTCAGCAAAAACTTAATCTGAACTTATCTTTCACAAAGAAAATCAAGATGAGAATTAAAAGTCTTTTTTAATTCTTTCAGACCAAAATAGTAAAGGCTAATGTTAGTGTAACATTAGCCTTTTTTTCTAATTTATTTGATAAAAACACTTTCAAACTTTTCCATAACGGCCCTCGGATTGAAAAGTTCTGAGTAGCAATCCCAGTTTTTACCTTCATCCGGTCGAAAATCCTTCAGAATTTGCATGATATCCTGTTTGTCGCTATATAAAATGGCTTTATCCCCCAGAATCTCAAGATGTGATTTCTCATCAGATCCGGACCATGTTATAATGGGTTTATTTTTAATAGAAAATTCACCTACAGCCATTCCGAAACTTTCTCCCTGTGTGCGGGCATGCAAAAATGCATCAGAAGTATTAATAAATTTCACTTTTCTTTCAACATCTGTTGTGGGAGGAAGAAAAATAATGTTTTTATAAGACCTGAAAAAGTTTCTCTTCACAAATTCATCAGTTCCCATAAAAACAAAGTATATATTTTTATTTTTAAGGGCTGTTTTTTTTACAGCTTCCATCACAAAACCAATATCAAAAGTTTCGGTTCCGCCGTATCTCGCGAATACCACGGCATCTTTTGGGATATTCAACTCAGCGCGAAGATCACCACTCACTTCAGGAAGATCTACAATATGAGGAACAAAAGGAAGTTTTCCGCCGCTCATTGTTTTTGCCAGCCATTCAGAGACATAGGCATAAACATCACCGTAAGGTTCATTATATTTAAAAACTGCATGAATAGCCGTTTTAATAAGATCATGTGGAGTATCTGTTTCTCTTTCTCCTGATTTTATTGCATAAAAAAGATCTGCATTTGCCTTTTTAATGATTTCATCTCTTTCCCTGATATCACTATATCCAACAACATTAAACCTTTTTTTAAAACGTTCAATAGCTTCTTCAGCGTTATTCGGACTGTTTTCAGGATAAAGAATCATCGACTCGTTGCCAAGCATTTCCTCATTATAATAAGCATAATCAAAAAGAGCATTAGAAGTCCCTCTATAGCATAATTGATTTTCGTGGAAAATAATTTTCATTTGTTAGTACGTTAAATTATTTAGTTTTAACCTTTCTCCATAACCGTAATAAAAGTATATAATCTTATTTCTGTAGCTTATGAGATAGATTCTGACAAGCAAAAAAGCTTTTCATTGATCAACTAAACTTATAAGTTACAAAAATACATTTTTAATGAAAGACTACCGACTGTTTCTTTATCAACGAAAACATTTTACAAATATTCGTTTTTATTCTTTGTTGTATAAAGAAACCGTCTCAAAGCTGAGACGGTTTTTTTGTAAAATAGTAATATTATTTAGTTAGTATGCGTAGAATTCAATTCCTTCAGAAACATAACCTGCCGGTCTTGCGCTGGATCTTGAATAATAATGATCTTTACCATTCCAATATCTGTAAATAGGAACTGTATTAGGCTGCTGAGTAGCAAAAGCATTGAACTCAATTCCTTCGTCTACATATCCCTGATAATATCCCGGAGTTTTTGTATAGTAATGATCTTTACCATTCCAATATCTGTAGATAGGAACTGTATTCGGAGCCTTATATAAGAAGGCATTAAACTCTGTTCCTTCAAAAGAATACCCGCTGTAGCTTCCAGCAATTTTTGTATAGTAATGATCAACCCCGTTATAATATCTGTAAATTGGGATTGTTTTAAATTCAAGATACACTTTGTTATCAATCAGATATTGATCTACATAAGCTTTAAGCTGAGCTTTTTTAACAGGATCTTTTACAAAGTCATAAATAATAATCAGCCCATTACTTCCAAAATCCACCAAAACAGAATTACTTACATTGGAGCTGTTCTGCCAATTGGAAATATTAACTTTAGGATTGGTCTGATCAAGATTCAAATCTCCAACTAAACCTTTTGAAGGATCCCCGCCTCTGGTTTTGTATGTTAACTTCTTAGAATAATTCATGTGGTATTCAGAGGTATTTACATCATTGTCCACATTTACATTAAAAATACTTAACATCCCCGCCTTTACCCCGATTCTAGCTGCCTTATCACGAGTCTGGCTGGTTGTTTCAGACTGGAATAAAATATCAAGCTTTGCTCCTGTATAAATATCAGTCATTACGTGAGTCCCATAATCCTGAACAATCTGCTGCGGAGTTTTTGTTTGTAAATCCTGAGCAAATTCAGGAGTTATATAATCACCCAGCATATCTGTTGTAGCATTGAATCTTACTCTTTTCTGTTTGATCGTAAGGTTATAACTTCCGTAGATATACTTTGCATCAAACTTATTGTTGGTTGTTACCGCTGAACCAAAACCTACAGAGAGTATTTTTTTAAACAGTGGAAAATTTACTGTTGCATCCACTTTGGTTGAAACCATTTTGGAATAAGCCTCAGCATTTTCACCATAGTCTTCGGCGTACTCCTGAGAGTTTGTGTTTTCGCTGATTAATCTGTTGGTTTGTTCTAATTTAAAGCGGTCAATATCAACCACCTTAAAACCGGCAGCTGTTGCGTTGGCATATTCACCGGTAACGTTATAACCATGTCCTAAGACATCATAAATCCCGTCACCTGCAAATTTGGCTGCAGACATTCTGTTATTAGCCTTTGCCGCTGGGCTTTCAGGCGTTATCTCTGAATTCAGATCTTCAGAAGAACACGAACTCATAAAAAGCATCAGTAAACTACTGAAGCAAAATAAAATTTGTTTTTTCATAGATTATTAAATAAGTTTTTGCAAATATAAAATTCATCACCAAGTGAAGAAATAATTTATTAATGACATATATCATTAATTAGTGAATTTAACAATCAATTAAAACACTATTAACAAACGGCTTTAACATCACACAATAGAGAAATAATTAAAATAAATGATTACTATTATTATTTTCACATCAAACTCACTCTCTATTTAATGATAAATAAAAAGTGGAGTCAGAATTACCGACTCCACTTATATACCAAATTGATTTATATAAATCCAAAAATTAATTAGCTGGAATATAGAAAGCGATGCCTTCTCTGATACTCCAATAGTTTGCAGGACCTAAATTAGGAGAAACTGAAAGATAATGATCCGATCCGTTTTTAGCTTTATAGCTATATACAGGAATTCTTCCGGCTCCCGCCTCTTTATAAGCATAGAATGCTACCCCCATATAAACATTCCAATAGGAAGATGGCTGTAACGTACTTGCCTGGGTAAAGTAATGATCTGCTCCTGAAGTACTTTTATAGCAGTAAATAGGAACTGTTTCAGGTGCTTTGTACTGGAAAACTTTAAATGTCGGCCCTTCATTAGTCCAGTAAGAAGATGGCTGAAGGTTTGTATTAAAAGTAAAATAATGATTACTGTCTGCCTGATTCTGGTAACCATACAGCATGGTTGTATTGTACTCCAATGAAATCTGGTTATCAATTAAATACTGATCAACATAAGCTTTAAGCTGAGCTTTTTTAGTGGCATCTTTTACCAGATTATAGATAGGAACAAGCCCATTATTTCCGAATTCTACCAATACCGAATTACTGGCTGTAGAACTGTTTTGCCAGTTTGAAATATTAATTTTCGGAGTATTCTGATCCAGATTCAATTCTCCAACCAAACCTTTTGAAGGATCTCCTCCTCTTGTTCTATAGGATAATTTCTTAGAATAATTCATAGATGATTCCGAAGTATTCACATCGTTGGTTACATCTACATCAAAGATAGATTTCACCCCCACTTTTACTCCAATTCTCGCGGCACGGTCACGGCTTTCGTTAGTTGTTTCAGACTGGAACATGATATCCATCTTAGCTCCTGTATAAATATCAATCATAACGTGGGTTCCGTAGTCCTGTACAATCTGCTGAGGAGTTTTCGTTTGCAGATCCTGGGTAAATTCCGGAGTTACATAATCTGCTAACATATCTGTAGTAGCGTTGAATCTTAATCTTTTTTGCTTAATGATAAGATTGTAACTGCCATAAATATATTTGGCATCAAATTTATGGTTGGTAGTCACCGCAGAATTAAATCCTACTGACACTGTTTTTTTAAATAAAGGAATTCCTGCAGTTGCCTCTACTTTTGTGGAAATCATTTTAGAATAGGTTTCTGCATTTTCTCCATATTCTTCAACGTACTGTTGGGTATTGGTATTTTCAGAAAGCAATCTTCCTGCCTGTTCAGAATTGAAACGATCAATATCAATTACTTTAAATCCTGCAGAATTAGCATTCGCATATTCCCCTGCTGCATTAAAACCGTGTCCTAAAACATCATAAACACCGTCTCCTGCAAATTTTGCTGCCGACAAACGATTAGATTTTGCCGGGCTATCAGGAGCAGATTCATTATTCAGATCTTCCGAAGAACATGATCCCATGAGAAGCATCAGTGCTGCACTGAAGCTAAATAAAATTTGTTTTTTCATAGTATTATTTAAAAATTTTCAACAAATATAAACTTCATTATTAGGTGAAATACAATAAGAACAACTGACATATATCATTTATTGGTGATTTTAATATGCATTTAAAATACTATGAATAAACATTTTTACAATCACTAATTTGTGATTTAATTAAAAAATTTATTTTATAAGAAGAAACTTACATACATTCAAAAACAGATTTACACATCAAACTTAACACTTGTTATTTATGAGTTCATTTTTCATAACCAACCATTCATAAATTATGGCTCATGAATAAAAAAAATATAATGCTAAAAATAAAATCGGAAGTTTAAAAACCGTATTTATCGAAAATCTTTGGAAATAAGTAAAAAAGTCAGGATTAAAAAACAATACGCCGTCAGAAATCATCTCTTAAACGCATAATTTTAAGTAAATTTGCAAAAATTTAAATTGAAATGGAGAAAGTAAGAGTACGTTTTGCTCCAAGTCCTACAGGACCATTACATTTGGGAGGCGTAAGAACCGCATTATATGATTATCTTTTTGCTAAAAATCAAGGGGGAGAATTTGTATTGAGAATTGAAGATACAGATACAGCCAGATATGTAGAAGGAGCTGAAGAATATATTGAAGAAGCTTTAGAATGGTGCGGAATCATTCCTGATGAAAGTCCCAAAAAAGGAGGAAAATTCGCTCCTTACAGACAGTCTGAAAGAAGAGACATCTACGACAGATATACAGAACAGATCCTAAAGACAGATTATGCATACATTGCTTTTGATACAGCTGAAGAACTGGATGCAATACGCGCAGAATATGAAGCGAAAGGTGATGTTTTCTCATATGATAACAAAACAAGGAACCGTTTAAGAAACAGTCTTGCTCTTTCTGAAGAAGAAGTTCAGAAGCTATTGGATGAAAAAACACCCTACGTGGTACGATTTAAAATGCCTGTTGACAGAGTATTAAATCTTGAAGACATCATCCGTGGAAAATTTTCAGTTAATACCAATACTTTAGATGATAAAGTTCTGGTAAAGAATGACGGAATGCCTACTTATCATTTTGCGAACATCATTGATGACCACGAAATGGAAATTTCTCACGTTATCCGTGGAGAAGAATGGCTGCCATCTTTAGGACTTCACACTTTATTATATGAAGCAATGCAGTGGGAAGCACCACAGTTTGCACACCTTTCTTTAATTTTAAAGCCCGAAGGAAAAGGAAAATTAAGCAAAAGAGACGGAGATAAATTCGGATTCCCGGTATTCCCTCTTGACTTTAAAGATCCAGCTACAGGGATAGTTTCTAAAGGATACAGAGAAAACGGATATCTTCCTGATGCTTTCATTAATATGGTTGCCTTATTAGGATGGTCTCCTGCCGATGATAAAGAAATACTTCCTTTGGATGAAATGATGAGGGAATTTGACCTTCACAAAGTACATAAAGCGGGAGCAAGATTCAGTAAAGAAAAATCAGAGTGGTTCAACCACCAATATATTCAGTTGAAATCTGATGAAGAGCTTCTTAAGATCCTGAAAAATACAGATCTTGATCTTTCCGGTACATCTGATGAAAAACTATTGAAAGTAATTCATCTGATGAAAGAAAGAGCTACTTTCCCGAAAGACATCTATGAGAATGGAAAATTCTTCTTTGAAGCTCCAGCTTCGTATGATGAAAAAGCTTCAAAAAAAGCATGGAATGAAGAAACATCAGCAATTTTAGGAGAATTGGCCGCTGCATTTGAAGCTACAGACTTTGTTGCTGAAACATTAAAGCAGGCAATGCATGATTTCGCTGAAAGTAAAGGATTAGGAATGGGTAAAGTAATGATGCCATTGCGACTATCTTTAGTAGGAGAATTAAAAGGACCGGACGTTCCGGACATTCTGGAAACCCTTGGTAAAGAGGAAAGTATCTCCAGAATAAACAATGCTATAAATAATTTTAAATAGAATAACCATAATTTTTCATACATTTGAAAGATTTAATTTACTTCAAGAAATGGAATATTTAAGTTTCGAACTTCCTATCAAAGAATTGATGGATCAATACCAGACGTGTTCTTTAGTAGGAGAAGAAAGTGGTGTTGATGTAAAATTAGCATGCAGCCAGATTGAGGATAAGATTTTAGAAAAGAAAAAAGAAATCTATTCAAATCTTACGCCTTGGCAAAGAGTACAACTGTCCCGTCACCCGGATCGTCCTTATACATTGGATTATATCAACGGAATGGCAGACAAAGGCAGTTTCTTAGAACTTCATGGAGACAGAAATTTCGCTGATGATCCGGCAATGATTGGAGGATTGATTACCCTTGATGGTCAGAAAGTGATGATCATAGGGACTCAAAAAGGAAGAACAACTAAAGAAAGACAGCACAGAAGATTTGGGATGCCCAATCCGGAAGGATACAGAAAAGCTTTAAGATTAATGAAGCTGGCTGAAAAATTTAATATCCCTGTGGTAACTTTAGTAGATACACCGGGAGCTTATCCGGGACTGGAAGCTGAAGAAAGAGGACAAGGAGAAGCTATTGCAAGAAATATTTTTGAAATGGTACAGCTGAAAACTCCAATCTTCACATACATCATCGGAGAAGGTGCCAGCGGTGGAGCATTGGGAATAGGTGTAGGAAATAAAGTATACATGCTGGAAAACACATGGTATACAGTAATTGCACCGGAAAGCTGTTCTTCTATCTTATGGAGAAACTGGGATCATAAAGAAGATGCAGCCAATGCATTAAATCTTACTCCGGCAGATGCTTTAAGAGAAAAGTTCATTGACGGAATTATTGAGGAACCACTTGGAGGTGCTCATTATGATCAGGAGACCACTTATTTGAACTTGAAAAATTCAATTTTACAAAATATCAAAGCTTTCTCCAAATTTACAGGACAGGAGCTTGAAACCCAAAGACAGGACAAATTCATTGCAATGGGTCAGTTTAAAGGATAAAAAATAAAAAGGTTAAGAATTTCTTCTTAACCTTTTTTCTTTAGTTTTCTTCTCTTTTATCTATTCTGCAACGTTCAGTGCAATTTCAATATCCTGAGTAATTTTCTTCACAGAAGAATATTTTGCATCACAGACTGATGTGGTCATTACGTATTCCCCTTTATCAACCAGGATAAAATTCTCCCCTCTTGCAGGAACAGTCAGATTATAATATTTTTTTCCACTTATTTTTACAATAAGATTACAGGCCGATCTGTTTTTGATATTCACATACGCTTCATTCTTATTCAAATCATTATTAAAAAGATGGGTAAGCATCGCTGCTGTCCTTTTATTTTCCTCACTTGGTCCAGACTTAGAACTTCCGGCACTTTTTGCTGAGCCTGCAGAACCTGTTGAAGCAAAAGAGGTACTTCTTCTTTCTTCTTTTAAAGCTTCAATAGCAGCGGCTGTATTATTAGAAACAGGTTTGCCGTTAACAGTATTAGTTTTATTAACAGCTACTGTTTTACCGCTATTCAGCTCATTATTTTTAACGATATTTTCTATTTTCTCCTTACTAATTGGTTTAATGGTAGGTTTTGCTTCAGGTGAATTATCTGCCATAATAATATCAATCAGCCTTCTTTTAAAATAGTCTGTTTTGGCGTGTCCGGGGTTCTGTTTTAAAAAACCGGCAATTACTCTTGCCTCTTTTGAGATCTCAGCTTCCTGTTCGGTATAGATGATTACAGTTTCTTTTTCAACAACAGCTTTAGATTTTGTTTTTTTCTTTTTTTGAGAAAAACCTAGAGCAAAAATGCATATAAATAGAAGGAAGAAGATTTTTTTCATTAATCAAACCTTTAAAATAGTATTAAATATATTAATAACGTGAAAAGTCATTTTTTAGTTTATCATTAAAATCATTATCTTTGCACTGCTCTAAAATTAAGCTAAAAATTAATACTAATCTTAAATAAAAAATAATAGATATTATGTCTTATACACCAGTTGCTGCAGACGTAGCTAAATTAAGAAACCAAACAGGTGCAGGTATGATGGACTGCAAGAAAGCTCTAGTTGAAGCTGAAGGAGACTTCGAAAAAGCGGTAGATATCCTTAGAAAAAAAGGACAAAAAGTTGCTGCTAACAGAGCAGACAGAGAGTCTACTGAAGGGGCAGTAATCGCAAGAGTAAACGAAGACAACACTTTAGGTGCTGTAATTTCTTTAAATTGTGAAACTGACTTCGTTGCTAAAAACGAAGCATTCGTTGAGCTAGCTTACGAATTAGCAGAAATGGCTATTTTCGCTGCTACTAAAGAAGAGCTTTTAGCTACAGATTTCCACGGAATCACTGTTGCTGAGAAATTAGTTGAGCAAACAGGAGTTATCGGTGAGAAAATCGAAATCGGATCTTTCGAAAGAATCCAGGGAGATTTCTTAGGAGCTTACATCCACGCTGGAAACAAAATTGCTGCTATCACTTCTCTTTCTGCTAAAGTAGATGGAGCTGAAGAAGCTGCTAAAGCTGTTTCTATGCAGGTTGCTGCAATGAACCCAATTGCTCTTGACGAAACTGCAGTTTCTCAGGAAACTATCGACAGAGAGTTGGAAATCGAAAGACACAAACTTACTGAAGAAGGTAAGCCTGCAAACATTATCGACAACATCCTGAAAGGTAAAATGCAGAGATTCTACAAAGACAACACTTTGGTACACCAGGATTTCATTAAAGACGGTAGTATCTCAGTTGCTGATTACGTAAAATCTGTAAACGCAGACTTAAAAGTAACAGGATTTGTAAGAGTAAGCCTATAAGCTGACTGTTTCAAAAGAATATAGAGTCCCGGTGAAAATTTCACCGGGATTTTTTATTACCATTATTTTCACTCAACAATGTGGTCATATATCTGAAAAAATTAACACACTAAAAAATTCACTCAAAAAAGAATTATTAGCAGATAATCACCATGGTTACGCTCAAGAGTTAATTACCAGTTTCATACCTAACAGGGTTTTTGATTAAAAATCGAAGGCTTATATTTAACATTTATTTAAATTTTATTAAAAGTATTTCATTTTTTATTTTATTTTTGTAGAAATCCTAATTCCATACTCATGAAAAGATTTCTACTCAGTTTGGTATTAATTTTTTTAACAATTAATACACTCTTTGCACAAAGGGATACCGAGCATTGGATTGCTCCTTATTATGACAGTGTTGGAGGGTATACCAATATGATATACCTTTCTACTGATTCCCCCACCCCTTTTGATGTAACTATTTACAACAACAATATTCCGCTTACCACTGTTACCATCAGTAAAGGTAACCCACAAACTTATAAGGTTACCAATAGCCTTATTTCCACAGGAACATCTACCGAAGCATTCATTGTGGGTAATAAAGGGCTTTATTTAAAAGCGATCAAACCTTTTTACTGCAGTTTAAGACTAGCTCAGAGTGTTCACGGGGAGGTAATTACCAGTAAAGGAAAGGCTGGAATTGGAAAAACATTTTTCGTTGCCGCTGCTCCTAATACCAATACCAGTAGTATTCAGAATTTTACAGCAGGTGTTCTTGCTACGGAAGACAATACGAATGTAACAGTATCATGGAACCCAACTGCCGGAGTAGTTTTTATTAACGGTAGCCCAACTGGAAATACTCAGACTTTTACTTTACAAAAAGGACAATCTTTCATTCTTGCAGGATCCGGCTCTCAGTCCGGAAACAAAACAGGTTTTATTGGTGCCAAAATAGTTGCAACCAAACCAGTAACATTGACCAATGGAAGCTGTAATGCCAACTTCTCTGCTTCAACAACAGGAAGTGATCCGGTTCTCGATCAATCGGTTCCGGTTGACAGACTTGGAAATACTTTTGCCATAGTAAAAACAAGATCTACAGCTCCTACCTTAAATATGGAGGGTGGTCTTATTGTGGCCACTGAAGATAATACCGAAGTATATTTAAATGGCGGAGGTACTGCTGTTGCTACACTTGCTGCCGGAGAATGGTACAGAATTAATGAAACCAGCTATGTTGCTCAGGGGACATCAGGACATTCAAACATGTTCATTTCCACAACCAAAAATGTATATTTATATCAATTTATTGGAGTATTATTAAGTGATGCCACCAATGGATTCAACTATATTCCGCCATTAAACTGTTTCCTTCCAAGAAAAATTGATGAAATCGGAAAGATCAATGAAATGCCTCTTGGAGTAGGAGGAGCCAGCATGACAACAAGTGATCTTGTAGTAAAATTAAACATCCTAACAGAAGCTGGTGCTACTGTCATGGTAAATGATGCTCCTCTTTTGCCTGAAGCCGGACCTTATCCATTGGCAGGAAATGCTAACTGGGTTACCTATGGAATCAACAGTGTATCTGGAAATATTAAGATTACCTCTACAAAAGCTGTAACAGCAGGTATCAACGGAGGATATAGTTCTGCAGGGTACGGAGGGTACTTTGCCGGATTCTCATCAATCCCTCTAATTGCGAAAAAGACAGGTGAATGTGTTCCGGGAATCGTTCTTGAGGTAGACGATGGATATGAAACCTACCAATGGTTCCGTGACGGAGTTGCTATTCCAGGTGCTACAAGTTATACATATACTCCTACACAATCAGGAAATTATACAGTAAAGGTAACAATGGGAACATGTCCTCCTGTGACAACTCCTATCTATAAAGTACAAAACTGTTTAAAAGAAACTACACAGGCTCTTAATGCTTGTTCTACTAAAATTATTACCCCGGCCTTTACTTCTTCCACTCAGACTGTGGTTCCAAGTACAGTAGTAATTTTAACACCGCCTACCAAAGGAACAGCTGTAGTTAATCCAAACGGAACGATTACTTATACACCTAATCCGGGATATTTAGGACCAGATAAAATCGTTTATAAATTCTGTGGAAACTCTGTTGAGTTTACAGATTGTGAACAGGTAACACTCAACCTTACTGTAGTACCATTCATCGTAACTGATACTTCTATTAAGGCTTGCTGGTATGATGTAGCACCTTACGCTTATTTTGACCTTACCAAAGCAAAGGTTACAGATTATAATGCTGTTACAAAAAAATACTACCGTACCCTGAATGACCTTACTGCAGGGATCAATGAAATTACAACACCAGAAAACTTCCCTTCAACAGGAGGATTTGTATATGTGAAAGTAACAACTGCTGAGGGATGTACGGCCAATGCAAAAATTGAATTAATTGTACTTCCAATTAAAAAGTCTCCAATCCTTGTAGATCAGTATATCTGTATGGATGCGAAAACTAACCTGGACGCTGGTCCCGGATATGATTCATACCAGTGGAGCACAGGAGCTACCTCGTCAGGCATCAGAGATGTTGGTGTTGGTGAATACACCGTAATTCTTGGTAAGAACGGATGTTTCCTTACACAAACTGTAAAAGTTAAAAAAGTGGAGGATCCCGTAATTCAAACCATTGAGATCAACAATAATACAGCAACTGTAATTGTAAGCGGTGGTAAAGCTCCTTACCAATATGCAGTTGATGGAACTGCAAACTGGCAGGATTCAAGTACCTTTACAGGTTTAACAAGAGGACAGCACACTTTCTATGTTAAAGATTTTTATAACTGTACTCCTATTGCTGTAGAAGTAACCATTCCTAATCTGTTAAATGCGATTACACCTAACGGAGATAATGTAAATGATTATATAGATTACAGTGAGCTTGCTTACAAAGAAAATCTTAGCTTTGTTGTGTATGACAGATATGGAAATATGGTGTTTACCGGAAACAGATTCAACAACTACAGATGGGATGGAAAACACTTTGATAAAAAACTGGGAACAGGAACATACTGGTACCATATCAGCTGGAATGAATCCAACAAAGAAAAGACTCCAATAAAATATACTGGTTGGATCCTTGTTAAAAACAGAGAGTAATAATTAGTTTAAAACTATATTTCATAGGCCGCGATTTTATAATCGTGGCCTATTTTATTACGTAACTCTCCCATCTAAGTAAAGTATAAATATGAGTGCTGAGTCATATAAAGCCTATATCATCACAAAATCATTTATTCCACATTAATGTGAAGAAGAAAAACAATAAAAATTTTACAATAAAAAAAGCAATTATTAATTATTTTTTCAACAAAATAAAACAATAACATAATATTAAATACAAAAACAACTAATTAATTACAATAATCACAAAAAACTTGTTTATTATAGTATATTTGCAACGAATAACCCAAACTGATAAAAAAATGATTACAATATTACTTTTAGGATTGCCGCTCTACTTATTAACCTGACAAAGCTTCCAACATTACTCTGATTGAGCTGGAACATTGTTTTAAGTTTTATAAGAACCCTTTTTTCAAAAAACTGATATTAACATTTTATCACAATAATCTGTTTTTTAAAAGCAGCATTTCAAAATGTTACTATCCTAAATTCCTTTCCCTTATTGCAGTTATTATCTGCATACACATGAAAATTAATTATAAAAAACACAAAAGATATGATGAAAAAATTATTCTCGAGGAAAGAGCGTATTACCAATATGTTCCTTCAAAAGGCATGTATTTTTCTACTGACTTTATTCACCATGAATATGTCATTTGCACAAAGAGATACAGATCATTGGTTTGCCCCAATGATGAAAAGAAATACAAACGATGCTGAGCAGCAAGGGTTATACTTTTCCACAGATTCTGTAACTCCTTTTCCCATAGAAATATACAACAATAATATTCTGATTGGTACCGTTACGGTCAGTAAGGGAAATCCACAAGTCTTCGATGTACCTTTTCAAAATATGATAACCACATCCGTGGCAGATTTATTCAAACCTGTCAAAATGGGATTGCATACAACAGGCACCAAACCCTACTTCGTAACTTTCAGATTTTCATCGCTTAATCATGCAGAAATATTAACATCTAAAGGGAAAGCAGGAATTGGTAAACTTTTCTATGTAGCAGCAGCTCCCATAACAGAACCCAACTATACTGGTCTAAATTTTACTACGGGGATATTAGCTACAGAAGACAATACGAAGATTACAATCTCCGGATATTCTCCTAATGTAGTATTCTCCAATAATATGACAGGCACCACAAATCCTACAATAAACTTTACCCTCAATAAGGGACAATCATACATCATTGAAGGTGACGGAGATGAAATTGGAAACCGCAAAGGTTTTATCGGTGCAAAAATTACTGCAGACAAACCTATTTCAGTTACCAATGGTAATTTCAACGGGCAATTTTCTCTGAATACCAGTTCTACTACAAGTTTCGGAACGGATATTATGATGGACCAGTCAGTTCCGGTGGACAGATTGGGTAATGAGTTTGTGCTGGTAAAAGGAAATGCTAATATCAGTGAACGGATTGAAGATGCATTAATTATTGCAACAGAAGACAATACTCAGGTATTCATCAATAATTCAGCTACACCCGCAGCCACGCTTAGTGAAGGACAAAGTTACAGGGTTAATGAAGCATCAAATACAAATTACATCAATCAGGGTAATAATCATTACAACATGTACATCAGAACGACTAAAAATGTTTATGTATATCAACTGCTGGGAGGTGTTGCCAATGATTCATGGGCTGCAACAGGTGGATTCAATTATATTCCTCCTCTTAATTGCTTTTTACCCAGAAAAATTGACGAAATTGGAATGATTAACATCCTTCCCCCTACGGTCAATACTGTAAAATTAAACATACTAACAGAAACCGGAGCAACCATTATGGTTAATGGAAGTACTCCTCCTGCTACTCAGGGACCTTATCCGGTAAGCGGAACCGGCAATTGGGTTTCTTACTCAGTTCCAAACATTACGGGAAATGTAACAGTAACTTCCACTAAGGCTGTCACTGCAGGAATTGCAGGAGGAAGTGGAGCTGTAGGATATGGTGGCTATTTTGCCGGATTTTCTTCTATCCCGGTTATTGCAAAAACTACCGGAGAGTGTATTCCGGGAATTATGCTGCAAGTTGATGACAGTTTTGACAGCTACCAATGGTATAATGGAAACAATCCGATTCCGGGTGCAACAAGTTATTCCTATACTCCAACACAATCAGGAAATTACACCGTAAAAATTACAGTTGGCTCATGTCCGCCAGTCGTTACACCTATGTATAAAGTTTATACCTGCCTTAAGGAGACAACTATCAATGAAACTATATGTGACGGAGTAAAAGAGATTGTACCCACATTCTCAGCCTCTACCCAGACGGTAGTACCAGGAACTGTAACAATCATTACTCCTCCTGCTCATGGAAATGCTGTTATTGATCCAGCTACAGGAGTAATCAGCTATGCTCCTTCTTACGGCTATATTGGTGCGGACAAGATCATTTATAAATTCTGTGGAAACAATCCTGATTTTACAGACTGTGAAGAAGTTACTTTGAACCTGACTGTATCTGAAAGTCCGGTAGTAAATGATTCCTTAATAAGAACCTGCTTCCTTGAAGCCAATCCAGCCACAGGATTATTTGATCTCACCCATGTGAATGTAACCTTAGCTACCGGAATTACCAGGAAATACTATCCTTCTCTTGCTGATGCCCATGCAGGAACGAATGAAATTTTAACTCCTGCCAATTACATCGCACCTAATGGAGTTGTTTACATAAAAGTAATCAACGGGAGTGGCTGTTATAGAGTAGCCATGGTAACTCTTGTTGTTTTACCTCCTGCAAAATCTGACGTACTGACAGATAAAATCATATGTATGGAAGGAAAAACAACACTTGATGCCGGACCAGGATTCTCCAATTATGAATGGAGTACCGGAGCAACTACTCAAACAATTGAGAACGTAGGCGTTGGAGTTTACTGGGTAAAAATAAAAACCGGAGAATGCACTACCCTGCAGACGGTAAAGGTATATGCTTCGGAACAACCCGTAATTTCAAATATCGATATCTCAAACAAAACAATAACAGTGAATGTTATAGGAGGTACCTCACCATACAGATACTCCATGGATAATATCAACTGGCAGGATTCAAATGTATTCACCAATATCAATAGAGGAAACGCCAGCATCTATGTAAAAGACGGTTATAATTGTGACCCGATAAAAGTGGATATCACAATCCCGAACCTGATCAATGTAATTACACCCAATGATGACGGAGTAAACGATGTTGTAGATTATTCTTCATTAGCTGTTAAGAATAACCTGGTCTTTAGTATTTTTGACCGATATGGAAGTAAAATTTTTCAGGCTGATAAATCCAACGGTTACAAATGGAATGGAACCGCCGACGGCAGCAGAAGAGTTACTACAGGCACCTATTGGTATGAGTTAGGCTGGAACGAGCCTGATGCCAAGCAGACCTCAATAAAGTATTCAGGCTGGATTCTCGTTAAGAACAGAGAGTAATACTTAAATTAAAACTATATTGAATGAGCCACAAGTATCTTCTCGTGGCTCATTTTTGTTAACGGCTTGATTAAGTTCGCCTAGTGATCATATAAAAACAATAAAAACAAAAAAAATAATAAAAATTTAAACTCTTCTTAACCACAATTTCAAAATCATATTTTTTTTGTTCTATTTTCAATAATTTAATACTTTTTATCACTAAATTTGTGGTAAAGACCACCGCTGAATGAAAAAAATTTTATGTTTTTTGTTTATGTTTTGCATATTCACCTCTGCTCTTGCCCAGTTGGACCGGGAGCATTGGTTTGCTCCAATGATAGACAGAACAACCGCTCCCAATCCTTATCAGAAACTTTATTTATCCACTAACAGAACAACTCCTTTTCCTGTAAGCATTTACAGTAATAATGTTCTGATCGGGACTGTAAATATCAGTAAAAATAATCCGCAGAAATTTGATGTATTAAGGGATTATATTATTACCAAACTGCAGGGAGATTTGTTTACCCCAACCACTAAGGGATTATATCTTAAGGCTGAATTTCCTTTTTATGCTAATTTAAGGTTCTCAGTATTCAACCATGCAGAAATTATTACTTCCAAAGGAATTTCTTCTACAGGACTGAAGTTTTACGCTGCAGCCGCTCCTATTACTGTGAGCAATTCCATTCTGAATTTCATGACCAGCGTACTGGCAACTGAAGACAACACAACTGTTACCGTTTCCGGCTATAGTCCTACCGTACAATTTTCAAACGGAATGACAGGAGCTGCAAACCCGTCTATAACATTTACCTTAAATAAAGGCCAATCTTATATTATTGACGGAATCGGCAATATAGCAGGAAACTTTAACGGCTTCATAGGCTCAAAAATTATTTCAAACAGACCCATTAATGTCACCAATGGGAATTTTAACGGCCAATATGCAGGAAATTATCCAGCCAGCTCAGATATTTTAATGGATCAGGCAGTACCTGTCAACAGACTTGGGAATGAATTTGCCATTGTAAAAGGTAGCGGACCGATTGGTACCCGTACAGAAGGAGCCATTGTAATTGCTACTGAAGACAATACTCAGATCTTTGTCAATAATGAAATACCGCCGATAGCAACCCTTAATGCAGGGAAATACTTTATTGTTCCCGACTCCAAATATATACTTCAGGGAAACGGTCATTATAATTTATATCTAAAAACCTCTAAAAATGCTTATGTCTACCAGATTTTAGCGGGAGATTCAAATGCAGGAAGTGAAGTATTTACAGGCGGATTCAATTTTATTCCAGCATTAAACTGTTATCTTCCCAAGCAGATTAATGAACTGGGACTAATTAATGAAAATTTTGTTCATTCCAACGGTCATCCCGGAGGTATTCTGAATATCACCACCAAGCTGAATATTATTACAGAAAGAGGAGCTAACATAACAGTGAACGGAGCTAATCCTCCTGCAATAACCGGCCCTTACAATATGACAGGCACAACGAATTGGGTTACCTATGGTATTCCCAATGTAACGGGTACGATTACTGTAGTTTCAGATAAAGCGATTATGGCTGGTATTACCGCCGGAAGTGATGCTGTAGGATATGGAGGCTTTTTTGCCGGCTTTCCTACGCAACCCGTTATTTTACAGTCCGGAGGCGGCTGTATTCCAGGAATGGTTCTTACCGTAGATCCTTTAATCTATGATACCTATCAATGGTATAGAAACGGTGTTATTGTTCAGGGAGCTACCACTTCATCAATCACCCCTACATTACCAGGATATTATACGTGCTCTGTAACAATGGGAAGTTGCGCTCCTTTGGTTACTGAGCAATTTAAAGTTCTGAACTGTACAAAACTTACCAATACATCATATAACGTTTGTAATGCTAAAACCATAGTTCCTGCATTCAGTACTTCATCACAGACTCCTAATCCAAGTACTGTAGCTGTTACGACAGCACCTTCATTGGGCACAGCGGTTGTAAACCCTGCTACCGGTATTATTACTTATACTGTAAACACCATGGGTACAACAGGAACAGATACATTCACTTATACATTCTGCGGAGACGATCCTGACTTCCCGGATTGTGAAACAGTAACCGTTACCCTGAATGTTCAGGCTCTAACGGTAACGAATGCAACATTATTTGCCTGTGACGTTAACGGGCAGGGAACTTTTAACCTGACAACAGCAAATGTTACCAGCAATTCACCTGTTACCATTACTTATTACCCTACCCTTCTGGATGCTCAGAATGAAAATGCTGCAGCATTGATAACTAACACAACCGCCTATACCGCAACTAACGGAACAATTGTATACGCAGTTGTTAATGATCATATTGGCTGTAAAAATATTGCACAGATAACACTATCTCTTTTTAATAAAGCAATTGTACTGGATAACTACAATGGTGTTTTCTGTGATGATAATCTGGATGGAACAGTTACAGTTATACTTTCCAATATAACCCCAATTGTACTTAATAATCCGAATTACTTTACCAGTGTAAGATACTATGGCAATCTTGCAGATGCCAATGCAGGAAACAACAATACCCTTCCTAACAACTGGAGCTATACAGCCACCACAACCATTTACATCAGAGTAGATTCTCCTGACGGATGTGCTTCTGTGATCAAACCTTTACAATTCAGTATTGGAGCCAAAATAACATTGATTACCAAAACCGTTACAGAAAGTACCTGTGATGATGATCTGGATGGAATAAAAAGTGTAAACTTAACCCAGTTTATCCCTCAGTTTACATTAGATCCGAATGTAACCTACACTTTTCATTCAACTTTAGCAGATGCACAGAATAATGTGAATGCAGTTTCATCCCCTGTAAATATTACAACTTCACAAACCTATTATATCCGTTTCGAAAAAAATGGAGTCTGCCCTGAAGTAGGTACTCTGAAAATCAACATTAAAGTACCTAAGAAATCAGATATTTTAAAAGACAAGGCAATTTGCCCGAAAACCACCACCACACTTAATGCAGGGCCTGGGTTTGAAAAATACTTATGGAGCACCGGTGCAACCACTCCTTCCATTACAAACGTTGCTCCAGGAAATTATTGGGTAGAACTTACCTTCAACGGCTGTGTTTACAAGCAATATGTAAATGTTACTGAATGGCCGCTTCCTATAATAACCTCTATTGAAATTGATGGAACAACGGTAAAAGTTGGGGCAAGCGGTGGTACACCTCCTTATGAATATTCTTTAGATAGTGTGGTATGGCAGAGTTCTAATGTTTTCTACAATGTACCCAGAGGAGCACACAATGTATTTGTAAGAGATTCTAAAATGTGTGCGGACGTTAAAAAACCATTTGCCATTATTAATCTGATCAATACTATTACTCCGAATGGCGATGGTTATAATGAAGTAATAGATTATTCTGCTTTAATGAAGAATGATAATCTTGTCTTCCGGATCTTTGACAGGTATGGTGCAGAGGTCTTCAGAGGTACTCCTGAAAACAGATACACCTGGGATGGAAGAATTGGCGGCAGGTATGTTCCTACAGCAAATTACTGGTACTTTATCACCTGGACGGAATATGGCTCAAACCTTACGGTAAAATACACAAGCTGGCTGCTTGTAAAACATAGATAAAAACAGAAATCCGGAAGAAAGAACAGTTGAACATTCAGCACTTCTTTCTTCCGGATTTTTTATAAATGTTTTGTTTTTTAAATGAATGACAAGTTTCTAACACTCCTTAACAATTAAATCCCAAAGTTTAATATAACTTTAACCACTATTCTTCATCTAACTACACAGAATTGCTTTATTTCTATGTAATTTTGCGCATTATATGAAGAAACTGTTTACTCTACTGCTATTGGTTTTTCTGGCAAAAATTAATGCACAAATATATTCCGGGGAGGTATTTCTGAGAGACAACTCTATTTTATATCTCAATCAGGTGTATGTCACCAACTTGAATACACAAAAAACCGTTCTTACGGACTACAATGGTAATTTTAATATTCCGGCCAACACCGGGGATGTCATTCGGTTTACCTCTATCGTTACCGAAAGAAAAGATATCAAACTGACCCCTCAAGCCATGGAACAAAAAAATCTGGTTGAGCTTAAAATCGCCTATTATGAAATTCAGGAAATTGTTCTCAGCAGGTTCAAACCTACCGGAAACCTTAGGTATGATGTAAACTCTTTAAGAAAAGAAGATAAAGCTTATGCGCTTAAAAAAGTAATTGGTCTTCCAGAGCCCAAAGGAGATGGAACACCTCCTGAACTTCCTGTTGCCGGACTTCGGGATGGAGGACTTACTTTCAGCCTTGAAAGCATCTATGATATTCTTTCAGGAGAAAGAAAGAAAAAGCAGCGTTATCAGGCCTACGAGAGGATGAACAGTTCTGTAGCACAAATCAAAAATTATCTGGGTAAAGATTATTTTGTCAAATTTAAAATACCGGAAAACTTAATTGACAACTTCCTTCAGTTTGTTTATTCTTCAGAAAATATCCAGGCTTACGTGTTGGCAGGCAACTTTGAAGCAGTGAAAATTCCTATTGAAAAATATCTTCCTATATATCAAAAAAGGCTTAGAAGTTCGCACCTTCAGGACGTTGTAGGCGGTAACTAGAAAAATCATGAAGTAAGCAAGAACGCGCTCCATCAGTATTTTAGAAGACAAGAATATAACTACAAAAGGCTGAATATTTATTGCTTTGCATAATAAACTATTCAGCCTTTTTTTTTATCAAGTAATACTTTATTTCTTGATCACTTTTATAGATTGGGTTACATCTTCCATTTCAATATTTACGAAATAGATTCCCGGAACCAATCCTGACAAATTAATTTGAGATTTGGCAGTATTAAGCTTATAACTAGAGACAAATTTACCAGATGCATCTACTACAGAAACCGATTTCACTTTTGAGGGTGATTCAATATGTAAAATATCAGTTACCGGATTTGGGAATGCCTTAATTGAAACTTTACTTGATTCTTTGACAGACAACACATTACCAATATTTAAGGTATAATCTTCAACCTGACCAAAAGCTGCATTCCCACAAGGAGTTTGATTAGAATAATTATTTGGATCGTTTAGATTCGCATTGTTTAATCTTACTCTCATACGAACTGTTCCTAATGTAGCAGTAGGCGGTATTGCAATCTGCCCAACCAAAGGAGTGTGGTTGTTACCAACAGTTTCTAAAACCTTCTCTCCTGCATCGTCAAAATCAAAATCATTATTAAAGTCTATCCAAACTAAAACCTGATCCCAAATTCCTTGATTCAGACTTAGTGCCGAAAAATCATAAGTCTGACCTAATACAACGTTTCCAATTATGGATGTATAATCTTCGTAACCTATTACATAGTCGTTTGATGAATTGTTATTGATATCAGCAAATGTAACATTGTTTATTCTCGCAAAAACAGGATGGTTAGTACCTGCGTTACAAAAATCAGTTGGAGGGGTTGTAAATGAATAGACAGGGCATCCGGTCGCACTACCCGCTGTATTTTTGGGTACAGCTTTCCAATAATAAGTTGTAGATGGCATCAGACCTGAAACATCATAACTTGTACCGGTTATAACATTGGAAATAAGTGTGCCTGGATTTGAGTTTTGATCCATATATATATCATATGAATCAACGATACTCCCTGTAGAAGGACTATTCCATGTTAATTTTGCTGAGGGAGTATAATGCACACCTGTTGCCATATTTGCAGGAGATATCAATGCAGAACAATTAGGTGCTGTAGCAGGAACAGCAGTCACGCTCACATCATCCAGGAACATTAAAAAATTAGAATTATTATGTCTAAAAGCAATATAAACCTGCTGTCCCGCATATGCGGATAGATCAATGGTTTTAAGATAATATTTCTTAATGGGTCCGTTACTATTTACAGTTTCAGTTAATAAAGGTCCATTTGCTAAAAATGCGGCTACACTGTTTGTTGTTGCAGCATAAACAGAATAGGTTTCAGTTGTATTTTGTAATACCTTCACCTTATACTTAAGTTGTGCGGAGGACGCCGTAGACAGATTAATTACCGGTGAAACAATATAATTATCCGGATGGGAGTTAATTCCTACAGATACAAGCGCAGGATTTGTGTTATAGCTTTGCTGAGTATCATTAAAGTCATACCAATTTTTCCCGTCGCCATCCTGATCATAGACAGTCCAGTCTGTAATATCTAAATCATCAAAATTATCGGAAAAATAAGTTTGTGCATATCCAAACGATGCTAATAAAAGCGAAAAAGTAAGTAATAATTTTTTCATACAAGTCAGTATTTTAGTTTTTTCAAAAAGGCAACAAGAAGTCTATCCTGTTCATTAACCTTCTATTGATAAACCAAATCTAAATATATTTAGCAGTGCATTTTCCATAATTTAGATAAGTATATTAAATGATGTAGGCTTTATGCGGGCTTGACGTATATATGATGTAGGCAATATAGAAATGTAAAAATGATTTTAGTCCATCTGTGTTCCTTTTCAAAATTTCTTTTCCTTAGATAGAATAAAACCAACTTACCATTTACCACAGTACCTACACTATGAATTATTCAAATTTTACAATATATTACTCTTCAATTTTCAAAAATATGTGTAATTTTATCTCACAAACAAGTGTTTAAAATAAAAACACTGGTATTTCGTTATTCAAATAAAACTACAACCGCTGAAAACAAATTAAAAGAGAAGCACCAAATTTTTAATTTAATATTAATTAATGAAAAAAGTACTTTTACTTCTTTGTTGTATGTTTTTCGTTGCTATGTCTTCTCAAAAAAAAGGGAAAGACTACAGTAATATTTTGAAAAGTAAGAATATCTACGAGATCAATGCCTTTTTGAGAGATGCCCACCCTGATGATCCCCGAAGATCCGTTCTGAAACCCAGGGTCATGGAAATGATGAAAGAGTATATCAAAAATGCTCATCCAGCTGATCAAAAAGTAAAAGATATGCAGGAAATGCTTGCGATGCTGAGAAGAAGACCTTCTACCAAAATTACTTTTGATGAAATGAATGCGATCATCAAACAAAAGCAGATTGCAAAATATAAGGCCGAGCTGGCTGCCAAACAATCTACCACAGTGTATACACCGAGTACCGCTCAAAATACATATGTTGTCAATACCACTGCCAATACTACAATTCCTAATGCGGAAGCAGAAGAATTCAATATGCTGATGGCTGTTTCTCCTGTAGAACATAAAAACAGGACTGTAAAAATCTTAAATTCCTTATTTGATAATGATCCTAATGCTAAAGAATGCATTGTTTTGATTCAAAATAAATCAGACTGTAATATCATTGTAAGAATAGAAGGCGTAGGAACTACCAAATACAGACTGGCAGTTCCTGCTCAGGGTGAAGGATCCATTGTTATAGAAAAAGGACAGTATCTATTTACCAGTCTGGTTTGCGGGGCTCAATATGCTTCACAAAAAACGATCGAAAGACCCATTATGGTGGCTTTGGGACGTCAATAATACAAACTAAAAGCATATGATCTCTATGTCTTTTACTACCAAAAGACATAGAGACTCCATAAATTTTCACTATTTTTGCACTCATTTTATAACTCAATGGGCAAAAATAAATTAGCAAGATTTGCAGAAAACAAAATATTACCGAATGTAATCCAGCCAACAAGAGAAGATGCTTTAAATGGCTTCGATCTAAAAGGAAAATGGAGAGATAATTTCTTTAAAAATGACAATCCGGTTGTACTGGAATTAGGTTGTGGAAAAGGAGAATATTCGGTAGGACTCGCAAAAACATTTCCTGAAAAAAACTTTATCGGAGTAGATATTAAAGGTGCAAGATTTTGGTTCGGAGCGAAGGAAGCTGTAGAAAACAACATGAATAATGTAGCGTTTTTGAGAACTCAGATCGAACTTGTTGATTATTTCTTTGCAGAAAATGAGGTAGACGAAATTTGGATTACGTTCCCGGATCCACAGATTAAATACAAAAGAACAAAACACAGATTAACACATCCGGATTTTTTAAACCGATATAAAAAGTTTCTGAAACCAGGAGGAATCATTCACCTGAAAACCGATTCAGAATTCCTGCATGGGTATACGCTTGGATATTTACAGGGTGCAGGTTACGAGATCATCTCTGCCCACCATGATATCTATGGCGCCCCGGAATATGACCCTAATACAGAGCATCTGAGAGATATCAAAACGTATTATGAAGAGCTGTTCTCAGCAAAAGGAAAAACCATTACTTATATCAAATTCCGGATAAGCTGATGAAATAAAAACCTGATGAAAAAAAATTTTCTAACAATTTTATTCCTCACATTTCTTATCCCGGGCTTTATACAGGCTCAGAAAAGCAGTAAAGATATTTTAAGAAGCACAAACATTAAAGAAATTGAAGAATACCTGAAGAACGCACACCCTGATGACCCTAAAAGGACGGTGCTGAAACCCAAGCTTATTGCTTTAAAAAACTCGGAATGGACAAAGGGAGCCCGTACCGCCAAACCTATGGAAGCAAGGCCAGTAATTGCCGATATTCCGAAGAGTGCGATGAGGAATCCTAATTCTGACGATGCGGAAGAGTTTAAAAAGCTTATCGCTGAAACCTCTGCCGAACATAAGGAAAAAACAGTGAAGCTTCTGAACGCTATGTTTAATGAGGATATCAGCCGCAATGAAGCGATTCTCTTATTCAAAAATAATTCTGACTGCAATATTGTATTACGGATAGAAGGAAAAGAATTTTATAATCTGGCTGTTCCTGCCCATGCAGAAAACTTCATTGTGCTCAAAAAAGATTCATATACATTAAGCAGCAATACTTGTGATCTGAAATATTCATCCCGGAAAGACATTAAAAAAAGTATATTTGTAACAGTAGACAACCCGAAACCCTCCAACGTTGAACTGAAATCTATTCAAAAGGAGCCGATAACGGAACAATCACAGAAAAAACAAAAGTCAAAAAATAAAATAGGATGAAAAAACTATTAGTTCTTACCGGAATTTCTCTGATTCTTGCCAGCTGTAATGTGAATTACGGAGGCTATCCGGGAAGGACATCCTACCCTTATCCTGCTAATAATTCGGGGAACAGAGCCAATACAGAAAGAGAATATAATGATCTTATAAAAACTTATAAGCCGGAAACAGCCGATGTCCTTAATGATCTCCTCAACAGTGATGATCCTAAAAATCCCAGAACCTCTATTTCTGTAGAAAATAAGTCTCCATGTAATATGGTGCTTACGGTAAGCGGAGGTAATTTTTTTAAGAAAATTCCCATTGGCGCAGGGAAAATAGGATATACTATGGTTCCGAAAAATCAAAATTACAGATTATCGGGTATGCTTTGTAACTCGGTCTACCAGTCTACAAAGTTTGTCACAACCTCTTACTCTATAAAACTTTCAAACTAACATATAACCTGCAAGGTCCTGCAGGTTTTTATTTTTAATGAATATCTGATCTCCATTGTAATGGCTGGTGGCTGTAGCATTGTTTTTAACCTTTCAGAATAAACTCCAGTAGACCAAGTATAAAAGTATTTTTCACTGTTTAAAAGCTCTTAATTAGCGCTGTCCCGAAACCAATATATTCAGGCAAAGAAGATATAATCAAAATAGTATCCTTAGAAATAATTTCTGATATAAACAATAAAAAAACGCTGGATCGAAATCCAGCGTTTTTCCTATATTAAAGAAAATCTTCAATTATTCTGCATCGAAATCAGCATCTGTATCAGCAGATACTTTTTCTCCTTCTTCTTTAGATTTTTCTTTATCAGCTTTTCTTTGAGACTGACCTTCTTTGATAGATTCAGAAACTACGCTAAGGATCATATCAATAGACTTAGAAGCATCATCGTTTCCTGGGATAACGAAGTCAACTTTTCTAGGGTCAGAGTTTGTATCAACGATCCCGAAAACTGGAATACCTAGTTTCTTAGCTTCAGTTACCGCGATGTGTTCTCTTAAGATATCAACTACAAATACAGCAGATGGAAGTCTCACCATGTCAGCGATAGAACCTAAGTTCTTCTCAAGGTTAGCTCTTTGTCTGTCAACTTGTAATCTTTCTTTTTTAGATAAAGTTTCGAACGTACCGTCTTTTTTCATTTTGTCGATAGAGTTCATCTTCTTTACAGCCTTTCTGATAGTAACGAAGTTCGTTAACATACCACCTGGCCATCTTTCTGTAATATAAGGCATATTAAGTTCAGAAGCGTGTTTTGCAACAACTTCTTTCGCTTGCTTTTTAGTAGCTACGAAAAGAACTTTTTTACCTGCAGAAGTTAATTTTTCTAAAGCGCTGCACGCTTCATCCAATTTAACTGCTGTTTTATGTAAGTCTACAATGTGAATACCGTTTTTCTCCATAAAAATGTATGGAGCCATATTTGGATTCCACTTTCTAGTCATGTGACCGAAGTGTACGCCAGCCTCTAAAAGGTCTTTTACATTTGCTTTTGCCATGTTTTCTGTTTTTGTTAGTTTACTTTCCGTCTTTTAAACAATCAACAACTTCTTTAGATGGGAGAAGCGTTTGGATGCTAAACGTAACGGGCAATTGGCGGTCTGCTTTTTTGCTTTTGGCAATGGGCTTTTCGCCGAGATTAAGTTTAAAAAAAATTTAATACATTCCTGTAGACAGTAGCCATAAGCCATCTGCCAACGAGAAATCTTAACGTTTTGAGAATTGGAATCTCTTTCTTGCTTTTTTCTGACCTGGCTTCTTTCTTTCCACCATTCTTGCGTCTCTTGTAAGTAAACCAGCTGGCTTCAATGCTAATCTGAACTCAGCGTTGATTTCGCATAAAGCTCTAGAAATACCTAATCTGATAGCCTCTGCCTGACCTGTATTTCCACCACCGAATACGTTTACGGTAACGTCATACTGACCAACAGTCTCAGAAAGGATAAACGGTTGGTTTAATTTGTAAACCATCACGTCTGTAGAGAAATATTCTTTAGCATCTTTACCGTTTACTGTAATAACACCAGAACCTGGTTTTACATAAACTCTCGCTACAGAAGTTTTTCTTCTTCCGATTTTGTGAACTATAGACATAATTAATTATTTAAATTCGTTAACATTAATTGTTTTTGGCTGTTGAGCTTCATGTTTGTGCTCAGTTCCTTCATATAAGTAAAGGTTCTTAAGGATAGCAGCTCCTAATCTGTTTTTAGGTAACATACCTTTTACAGATTTCTCTAATACCTTTAAAGAATCTTTCTTTTGAAGTTCAGCCGCAGTCATAGACTTCTGTCCACCAGGATATCCTGTATGCCAGATATAAGTCTTATCAGCCCACTTGTTTCCGGAAAGTGTAATTTTCCCAGCATTCAAAACGATTACGTTATCACCACAATCTACGTGAGGTGTGTAGTTCGTTTTGTGCTTACCTCTCAAAATCTTTGCAACCGTAGAAGCTAATCTACCTAACGGCTGTCCTTCAGCGTCTACCACAACCCATTCTTTATTAGCAGTAGCTTTGTTCGCTGAAACAGTTTTGTAACTTAATGTATTCACACGTTTTAGTTAAAGATTAAACATAATTTACCCCTAAAAGGGTGTGCAAAGGTACAAATTATTTTCGTAACCAAAAAACATATTTCATTTAATCTATATAATCTTCGTGCTACACCCCGCTATCAATAGATTTTAACACTATTTATACTTTTGGCACAGATCTTGCGAACTGATGAGCCGATGAAAAAACACTTCGAAGATTCTAAAAACACCAATGAAACAGCAAAGAGTTTATTCCCTCAACTCTTTCTTTTATTAAATTTACTTTAAAGATTTCCGTAAAATACCTGGATATAACTATAATTTCATTGAAATAATTATATTTGCGTTAATCATATTCCATAATTTCATGAGCCACGGAAAACTAAGAGAAGACAAAACCTGCCTGAACTGCGGGCATCAGGTTGAAGAAAGGTTCTGCCCTCACTGCGGACAGGAAAATACTGAAAGACGACAGCCCTTTTATTTTCTTTTTACCCATTTCGTTGAAGATTTTACGCACTATGACGGTCAGTTCTGGGGGACCGTAAAAAATTTGTTATTTAAACCCGGCAGACTAACGAACACTTATCTTGAAGGGAAAAGACAAAAATTCGTGCCTCCTGTGAAGCTTTATATTTTTGTCAGTTTTATTACATTTTTTGTTTTTGCCCTGTTTCCTATGGTTGATATAGGTTCTGCGAAAGAGGGAAATATTGCAGAAAAAAGTAAGACCAGCCTTTTAAAAGTCATGAAACCTGTCGAAAAACAAAAGCTGATAGACAGTATACAAGCCAAAAAACACCTTACTGAAAAAGACTCTCTTGCCATTGAAGGAATAAAAGCAGTTCCTGACTCTTCTGAAATAGAAGACATCATTGACATGGACAAAAAAATAGATCCGGACGTTAGCTTTGGAGAATATAAAACCAGGAAGGCTTATGATTCTGCTAAAGCCAAAAACCCATCATCTCTCGGTTTTATTGAAGCTCCCATTGTTCACAAATTCTTTGAACTAAAAGAAAAGGGTGTAAAGAAAAAGGAGATTATTGCCGGGATGATAGAAAAGTCTTTCCATAATCTTCCCAAAGCACTTTTTATTTACCTTCCTCTTTTCGCGTTCTTTTTGTGGATCTTCCACAGTAAGAAAAAATGGTGGTACTTTGATCATGGAATTTTCACTCTGCATTACTTCTCATTTTTATTGCTTACCATTTTATTCATATTCCTACTTTTCAAATTGGCAGGCCTCACAGATTTCTGGCCGCTGAATACTATTTTATATTTAATAATATCCTTCCTGCTATTATATACTATGGCCTATTTCTTTATTGCTCACAGGCGGGTTTATCGTGCCCATGGCTTGGTAAGCATTATTGTCGGAATGATACTATTCACTATTAATTTTATGGCATTCATGTTTTTACTTCTAGGGCTTGCCTTAATAAGTTTCATGATGATTCATTAATAAAAAAGAGGCTGTCACATTGGAAAGCCTCTTTTTATTTATTTTCTTAATGATTTAGTTGCCCTAAAACTTGCTATTACATAATAGGCGACAAACACCATAGAAAACTTCAGAATGGATGGAATAGCAAGTTCAAGTTTAAAAATTAAAGTACCTGCCACAACCAGAATAGCCATCACTACGAAAGATAGTCCCAGTTTTTTAGCTAACGTAAAATTCGGAGTATCCAGATAATAAGCAATGCCCCAGGCTGCACCAAAAGCAATAGCATAATAGAACTCTAAACCAATATTCTCTGAACTTAAAAAGAAATAATTAATCAGGAAGCTTACTACAGTTCCCAATGTGAAATATATCAACGCTTTTTGCATGTCTGTAAAAATATGCTGCAAAAATAAAGAATTTAATTGTGGTGCAGAATCTTTGGAACTAATTAATTATTGAACCATACGCTGCTATTGTAGATCAGGATAATTTGACAGTATCATTAAAAACAATACAATATCACCCAAAAAGGTAATTGAATACAAATATCACAAATTATACATTTGAAATAGAATTAATAGCTGAATTCACAAACCCAAAAGTCAATAGACATGAAAAAAATCCCTCAAAAAACAGTAAAAATCACACACTTTAAAGAAAATAATGTTGAAGTGAATGTAATTATCAGTGCCAATACACAATTTGGCGACCCGCATTTTATCATTAATGGAAAGAGAATAGATGATAACAATTTAAATGACGATAAATTTTCTTTTACTATTCCAAAAGCAGATTTAGCATCAGACCATTTACTTTTCGCGACTTCTTTCAATATTAATATGCAGGTGAACCATCTGCAGATATTGATCAATACGTGCAGGATAAAGTTTGAATTCCCTCAGATTCCTTCCAGGAATTTTCATTTCAATCCTTTTGAAGGTAAAACAACTGATGATTTATCCGGTAAGTTTATCTATGGTGTTTATAAATACATAAAAGTTGAGCTATGAAAAAGATCTTAATAGTAGCAGCACTGATATCCAATATGACATTATTGTTTGCTCAAAGTAAAGAAATCAGTGCAGAGTTAAACAAACTGGAACTTTCCAATGCTCCCAGTGTAATGCTTCTCGGTTTGGCAAGTTCAGATTTGGAAACCCCAAAATCAAAAAAAGCTTTCATGACCAGTATTGTCAATTCATTCAGCGAAAATGACGGTCTTCCCAATGCCTATGCTGTAGAACTCACCCCTACCCATTTATTTCCTCTGACGGAAATGGATGCTTTAAAGTATGCCGGCATTAAAAGCATTAAAAAACCAGATAATAGTTATGTGTATAAAAACAACATTTTCAGTGAAGCAAAAAATGTTTCTGTCTCGTTTGCCTTTGTGAGAAATTATAAAATTGAAGATCTTGACACGGAAAACCCTTCGGTATCTTTTTCTTTAAGAACCACCGTATTTAAAATAAGGAATAAAAAAAACATAGAGGCTATTACGAAGTCAAACGCCAATATATCAAAACAATTAACTGATATTCAAAAAGAGTTTGAAAGATCACAGGAGTATAATGATATAGAAACATCCAATGCCAGCCCAGATGAAAAAAATGAGAGGAGAGCAAGGGCATTAGAAAAATTTGTCACCGATTATTACAAAACGGAAACTGAAAACTATAAGAAATACCTTGATGAAAAACCTGCTTTTCAATTAGATGTTGCTTCTGCCTACAGTACTTTCTTTTTAGATAATCAGTTCAAGAATAATCAGTTTGGAAAATTGGGATTCTGGATGACCATGAGTTCCGGGATCAATCTGGAAAGAACAAAAACTCCGAAGAAAAAAGAAGATGAAAACAATGAAAAATCAAAAGTAATCATCAAAGAAGCTTCCACCACAGACGCTTCAAAAATTGAGAAAAGATTGAATTTCTACGCTGTTGCAAGATACATGCAGGATAAAACAGTTTATGATATTGCCAATGGATTCAGCAGAACTGATAATTATGATTTTGGTGGCAAAATAGAACTCGTATACAACAGATTCTCTATTGGCTATGAATTCATTTACAGAAGCAGCGATCTGGATAACACCTATCGTTCCAACGGAATCATCAACTATAAAGTATCTGACAGTGTGTACATCAATGCTGCTTTCGGAAAAAATTATGGTGACAAGAATAATCTTATTACATTTTTAGGATTAAACTGGGGACTGGACAGCAAAAGAAAAACTCTTTTCTCAGAAAAACAGTAATACAGATAGTTTCCCCTGAAATAAAAAACAAACTACAGGGCAATACAATAGAAAAATGTCAGCGGAACTTTATCTGCTGACATTTATATTTTTACAGAAAAGTGTAATAATCTGTAAAATACAGACCTTACCTCTAACAAAGTCTTTCGGAGGAAAAAAATAATTATCGCAAATTACTGAAAATCACAACATTAATACACACAACAGGGTTTTCATTTTATTACTATATTTGAGAACTTAGAAACTTTCTAGAATTTTTATGGAAACCCAAAAATATACTCCAACCAACAAGGTAAGAATCGTAACTGCTGCCTCATTATTTGATGGGCATGATGCTGCGATCAATATTATGCGTCGTGTTATTCAGGGAACAGGATGCGAAGTGATCCACTTAGGACACGATAAATCAGCAGAGGAAGTTGTAAATACAGCTATCCAGGAAGATGCCAATGCTATTGCATTAACTTCATATCAGGGAGGTCACAACGAATATTTCAAATATATCTATGACCTTTTGAGAGAAAAGAATTCTCCGCAGATCAAAATTTTTGGTGGCGGTGGCGGTGTAATCCTTCCGGAAGAAATCAAAGACCTTATGTCTTACGGAATTGACAGAATTTATTCTCCGGATGACGGCCGTGAGCTTGGGCTTCAGGGAATGATTGATGATCTGGTACACCGATCAGATTTCGCTACCGGAAAAGATGTTACCGCAAAAGATCTTGATGATATCAGCTTTGAAAACCCGTCAAGTATTGCACAAATCATCTCAGCCGTTGAAAACTTTTCAGAAGAAAAACCTGAGCTTGTAAAGGCAATCGACGAAAAATCCAAAGACTTAACCATTCCGATTATTGGTATTACAGGTACCGGAGGTGCGGGTAAATCTTCTTTAACAGATGAACTGGTAAGACGTTTCTTACGTTCAAATACCGATAAAAAAATCGCTATTATTTCCATCGACCCTTCGAAAAAGAAAACAGGAGGTGCTTTATTGGGAGACAGAATCCGTATGAATGCGATCAATGATCCAAGAGTTTATATGCGTTCTATGGCAACCAGAGAAAATAACGTTTCTGTTTCTCCTTTCATTCACTCTGCGCTTAATGTACTGAAACTGGCTCATCCGGATGTTATTATTCTTGAAACTTCAGGGATCGGGCAGTCTGGTTCGGAAGTTTCCGATTTCGCAGATGTTTCCATGTATGTAATGACTCCTGAATATGGAGCTTCTACACAGTTGGAAAAAATCGACATGTTAGACTATGCGGATCTAGTAGCATTGAATAAATCTGACAAACGTGGTGCACTGGATGCTCTTCAGGCAGTAAGAAAACAGTTCCAGAGAAACCATTTACTATGGGAAAGCCCGTTAGATGATATGCCGGTATATGCCACCAAAGCTTCTCAGTTTAATGATCACGGAACAACAGAATTATACAACAGATTAGTATCAAAAGTAAATAATAAATTCTCTGAATTAAATCTAAAAACTTTTGTAGAACAGGAAGTTACAGAAGAAGTAACCATTATTCCTCCAAAAAGAGTCCGTTACCTTTCTGAAATCGTTGAAAACAACAAACAATACGACATCAATATTGAAAAGCAGGCTGAGTTAGCCAGAAAAATGTATCATATTGAAGGCGTTAAAAATATCATTTCGAATGAAGTTCTGGATGCTGAATACCAAAAGGCAGAAAAAGAGCTTCAACAGGATAACATCGACTTCTTAAAGACTTGGGACGATACGAAAAAGGCTTTCCATGCCGAGTTTTATTCTTATTACGTAAGAGGTAAAGAAATTAAAGTGGAAACGTTCACAGAATCTTTATCTCACTTGAGAATTCCAAAAATTGCATTACCAAAATACAATGACTGGGGAGATCTGATCAAATGGAAAGGCCAGGAAAACCTTCCGGGAAGCTTCCCTTATACTGCAGGTATTTATCCGTTCAAAAGAACAGGTGAAGATCCAACAAGGATGTTTGCAGGAGAAGGAGGTCCTGAAAGAACCAACAGAAGATTCCATTATGTTTCTGCAGAAATGCCTGCAAAACGTTTATCTACAGCATTTGACTCTGTAACGTTATACGGTCAGGATCCTGCTTTACCACCGGATATTTATGGTAAAATCGGGAATGCGGGAGTTTCTATTGCAACATTAGATGATGCGAAGAAATTATATTCCGGATTTGATCTTGTCAATGCACTAACCTCAGTTTCAATGACGATCAACGGTCCTGCACCGATGCTACTGGCTTTCTTTATGAATGCTGCCATCGATCAGAATGTTGAAAAATATATCAAAGAAAACGGTTTAGAAGCTAAAGTAGAAGCTAAGCTTAAAGAAAAATTTGACGATAAGGGGTTAGAAAGGCCAAAATATAACGGTGAACTTCCTCCATCCAATAATGGCTTAGGACTACAGCTTTTAGGATTAACCGGTGATGAAGTAATCCCTGCCGATGTATATGCAGAAATTAAAGCTAAAACGATTGCTACGGTTCGTGGTACTGTTCAGGCAGATATCTTAAAAGAAGACCAGGCTCAGAATACGTGTATTTTCTCTACGGAATTTGCCCTGAGATTGATGGGTGACGTTCAGGAGTATTTTATCAGAGAAAAAGTAAGAAACTTCTACTCTGTTTCCATTTCAGGATATCATATTGCTGAAGCAGGAGCGAATCCGGTTTCCCAATTGGCATTCACACTGGCTAACGGATTCACTTACGTGGAATATTACTTAAGCCGTGGAATGGATATCAATGATTTTGCTCCCAACCTATCTTTCTTCTTCTCCAACGGTATTGACCCTGAATATTCTGTCATCGGACGTGTAGCAAGAAGAATCTGGGCAAAAGCCATGAAATTAAAGTATGGCGCTGACGAAAGAAGCCAGATGCTGAAATACCACATCCAGACTTCGGGACGTTCTCTGCACGCTCAGGAAATTGATTTCAACGATATCCGAACTACGCTTCAGGCACTGTATGCCATCTATGATAACTGTAACTCTCTCCATACCAATGCTTATGATGAAGCAATTACAACTCCTACCGAGCAGTCTGTAAGAAGAGCAATGGCAATCCAGCTAATCATCAATAAAGAATTAGGATTGGCTAAAAACGAGAATCCGCTTCAGGGATCATTTATTATTGAAGAATTAACGGATCTTGTTGAGGAAGCTGTATATGCAGAATTTGACAGAATCACAGAAAGAGGAGGTGTTCTTGGAGCGATGGAAACGATGTATCAGCGTTCAAAAATCCAGGAAGAGTCAATGCATTACGAATGGCTGAAACATACAGGTGAATATCCGATTATCGGAGTAAATACTTTCTTAGGAAAAGACGGTTCACCAACAGTTTTACCTGGAGAAGTTATCCGTTCTACGGAGGAAGAGAAACAGGCACAGATTGAATCCCTTCATAACTTCCAGCAAGCAAATGACAGCAGATCCGAAGAGGCTCTGAAACAACTTCAGCATGCAGCCATCAACCAGCAAAACTTATTTGAAGTAATGATGGATGCAGTGAAATACTGTTCTTTAGGACAAATTACCAACGCTTTATTTGAAGTGGGTGGTAAGTACAGAAGAAATATGTAATCTACAGATACAATCATTATAATTTATAAATACATGAAATCTCCCTATTTTTGGGAGATTTTTATTTTTACAATGAAACCAAAAGCTTTATTCAACTGGAGCAGCGGAAAAGATTCTTCCCTGGCTCTTTACAAAATACTACAGGAGGATCAATATGAGATTTCCACACTGCTTACCAGCATTAATAAGAAGTTTCAACGGATTTCCATGCATGGAGTTCATGTATCGCTTTTAGAAAGACAAGCGGAAAGCCTCGGAATTCCATTGATTAAAATGGAGCTTCCTAAAGAACCGTCAATGGAAGAGTATCAGCAAATTATGAGTACAACAATGGCCGGAATTCAAGCTCAGGGTATTACCCATTCCGTTTTCGGTGATATTTTTCTGGAAGATCTGCGAAAATACAGAGAAGACCAATTAAGTGCTGTCGGTATGAAAGCCGTATTTCCCTTGTGGAAAGAAGATACATCCAACCTCATCCATGAATTTTTAGATCTTGGTTTTAAAACCATTGTAACCTGTGTAAACGGAACTTATCTGGATAAAAGTTTTGCCGGACGAATTATTGATCAGCAATTCATTGATGACCTTCCTGAAAATGTAGATCCATGCGGAGAAAACGGAGAATTTCACACCTTTACTTTTGATGGGCCCATTTTCAAAAATCCGATTCAGTTCGAAATCAGGGAAACCGTGAAAAAGACTTATCCCAAACCTAAAACAAGCCCTGAAGAAGAAGATAGCGAATATGTTTTCTGGTTCAGTGACCTGGTATTAAAATAAGCCTGTGAATTTCTTACACAGGCTTTTTCAATGTATTCTCTTTTCGACGGTACTTCCGGTTAGAGTATAAAATATGATACAAAGACTCATTAAATTTATATTAACTTGATCCGCCAGCCTATCTTAGCACGCAATTTGCTTCCCTTACTGCTCTTCAGGATATTTTAGTATCTTTAAGAATATCAATCATCATTTAAAAATACAACACCTGTGATCAAAAATTTATTATTCCTGTCCTTTTTCTGCTTTTTATCTTCCTGTACCACAACTGAGGTTTCAAAAATTGCCCCGGTTGATAAAAAAGCTATCATTGATTCAACCATTGTTGCTTTTCAGAAAACACTTTTAGAGCAACAGATTGATTCTGCTTTCAAAAAATATCATTTCAATGGAAGTATTGCCGTCTTTAAAGATTCTACCCTACTTTACAGAAGGGAAAACGGATACTCAGATTTTAAAAGAAAAACTAAAATTGACAGCAATACCATTTTTGCGATCGGATCTGTGAGCAAACAATTCACCGCTGTTTTAGTCTTGCTTCAGATGGAACAGGGAAAACTTAATGTAACCGATAAGGCATCAAAATACCTGAAAGAATTTCAGACCAGGGAATATGAAAATATTACGATTCATCAACTGTTAAACCATACTTCCGGATTGAATCTTATGGGTGGAAAGCTGATGTTCAAAAGCGGAACAGATTTCTATTATTCCAATGATGGCTTCAATGCACTTGGAAAAATTGTGGAAAAAGTCTCTGGAAAATCTTATCATGAAAATGCATTGGAACTTTTTAGAAAAGCAGGGATGACTCATTCCTCAACAGGAGATATTTTTAAAGGTCATAATTTTGCCAGTGCTTATGTTGGTACTCCTGTTAAATTCTCAGAGGTTCCCAATATGCCGAAAAGATTAGGAGGACCAGAAATCGGAACGCCTGCCGGTGGAATACTTTCTACCATTCAGGATCTTCACTCATGGAATAATGCACTGTACGGCGGAAAAATTTTGAAACCTGAAACATTGAAACTTTTCATGGCCAAAAGCGCAGAAAGGCATCATGCTACATTTGGAAAAATGGGTTATGCTTACGGAATCATGCTTAATATCGGCCAGCCTAATTCCTATTTCCACAGTGGTTATGTAAAAGGTTCTCCCTCTTTAAATATTTATTATCCGGACACTAAAACATCCATAATCATTCTTTCGAATATTGCTGATGAGGAAAAAGGAAAAGGTGCGATCTTCAGACCTCATATTGAAGTAAAAAAGATCACTGATCATCTGGAGAATACACTTACACAACTTAGACCAAAGCATTAGTTTACTGGTAATTTTCTATGCCGGATCCAGAAATTCCTGCATTTTTACAAGGTTCTTTTTATGTTCCAGAAAACTGAATACCGCAAAAGCAAGAGATACCTGCAATACGAAAGGAAGAACTAGAGTCACCAGAACTCCAACAACATCTGTATAATTTTGTTGGCTGAAAAACTGGTAAGCATAATCTCCGCTCTTCAATGCTACCTGCGTCATAGAAGTGGTGCATACAACCATTAATCCGAGATTCTGCTGATACATGGTATAAAGACATTTTCCTTTGTATTTAAAGTCTGCTTTTATATATTTCCAGATTTTATAATTAAAAATCCATATCAATATGGTTGTCAATACAAATGATCCATTAAGAAGTCTGAAAAGTATTTTATAGTCCTCCTGATTTCCTGCCAAAAAAATCAATATAAGGTTAACACCAAATGCCAGAACACCTATCATCAAAGATTTTTTGAAAAGGCTGCTGTATTTTTCCTGAATAATTCTTTTAGCAATCAAAGGAATTTTAGTGGGATAAAATAACAGGTAATTAACCATCTTAAACTCGCCATCCCAGGATTCTTTTACCTTTAAGAAAGCTTCCTCGAAATTGATATTCTCATTAAACTGAATATCTGAAATCTGGCTGATCATGTGATCTCTGATTTCCACCAGAATATCTAAGGACAGCTCCTGAGTGATCAGATAATCCGTAATTTTATTTTCCTGTAATTCGGTGATCATATATTGAATATTGTCTGTAGGTTAAGTAAATAGCTTTTCATCTCAGTCTCCTGTTCTGCCTGTTGTTTTTTGCCTTTTTCTGTCAACAGGTAATATTTCCTGTCTCTCCCGTTAATCTTCTGAATTTCGGAAGTGATCATTCCATCGCTTTCCAGTTTATGCAACAATGGATAGAGTGCCCCTTCTGTCATTTCAAGCTCACCAAGAGTAAGTTCTTTCGCTCTTTGAGTAATCTGATACCCATACATTTTAACTTCTTTTGAGAGGAGCTTCAAAATAATATTCTGCAGGGTACCTTTATAAAGACTATTCTTTTTCATAGAATGATTTATATACATTGCAAACTTATGCATAATTTTCTTATGCATGTAAATTTAATACAAAAACTTTTTAAATTGCCGAATGAAAAAAATGTACTTCATTGCGGTTTATCCTCCTCAGGAGATTATTGAAGATATAAAAGTATTTAAAAAAGATCTGGCAACAAACTATGCCAAATTCCAAGGCTTTGAAAAATGAAGCACATATTACACTCTTTCCTCCGTTTTCAAGAGAAATTGAATTAGAGGAGGATATTCATATTGCTTTTCAGAAGATCAACACGGAAATCACACCTTTTGAAGTGGAACTGGATGGCTTCGGAAGCTTTCCCAATCCTAAAAATCCTGTACTTTACATTCAGCCAAAAGAAAACATTCAATTAACAGAGCTTTATCATAGGGTAAAGGAGTATTTTAATTTTGCTCAGTATTCTTTTCACCCGCATATGACTGTAGGATACAGAGATCTGACCTGGGAAAATTATCTTAAAGCCTGGGAAAAATATGAAAACAGGGAATATAAAACTAAGTTTTTAGTTGATAAAATAGTACTTCTTCGTCATGATGGCCAGTGGATCCCTATCGCAGAGAAAAAACTGAAAAAATAAAACCGGCTGCTGGAGCCGGTTTTCATATCATTTCATTTATTCTTTAATGACTTTCTGAGAAATAATCAGATTTTTATTTTCTTTTACATTCAACAGATAAGTACCTGCCGGATAGTTTTTAATATCAACCTTTATTGCAGAATCATTCAGTTCAAACCTGGATGGAATAAGCTTTCCTGAAGCATCATATACTTCTACTTTTACCTCTTTTGAAAAACCTTGTTTTCCTTTAATGAAAATTTCTCCATCTGTTGGGTTGGGATAAATACTCAAACGACGCTCTTCAGCTTTTACTTCTGAAATTTTAAGCGTTGACTTACTCAGAGTCCATGAAACATTGGTAACATGAAGCGTACTGTGATTGTCTACTTTCAAAAGTGGGTTGTTATCAACTACCGAAAATGTCAAAGTATTATTTCCGTTATTAAGCTGCCCTGGAGTTATTGTAATACTATTTCCTGTTGCTCCGAGGGCCGTTCCGTTCAAGCTCCATGAATTGACCAGAGTATTCGGAATAGGAAGAATTTCGTTTACTGTGAAAGTAATATTGGATGTAGCATCAACGGTTGTATTATTGGCCGGAGTATAAGAATCTACAGGGGAAACCAGACTATGAATCCTTTCAATAATTGCCTCTTTACATACAGAGCAGAACTGTTGGTTAAGGTACCTCATTTCACAGCTCTGGTGCGGTCTGAACCAGCTTGGACTTTCAGCATGGGCATACACACCTACCCCATTTAATCCTACCCAGTTTTTCCATTTTATCGTGGCCGGATTAGAATTCTGTGTTTTGTTGGGAGATTCCAGCGAACCTGAAAACCAATATTCATCGGCCAACTTACCAAATGAGTGTCCCAGCTCATGCACTACAATTTCATTGGAAGATCCATTGAGCGAAGCAAAAGCATAAGTGCCTCCACAACCTCCATATTCTGTAGAATTACCCAGTACATAAGTAATATCATAGTCCGGGATATTGGCTGCCAGAACTTGTCCTACTTTATTGGTTGTATTACTGTATATACACCTGTGGACTCCTACATCAAACGTAGATCCTAGATAGTTATTGGGATTGGTTACAGGAATTACAGGCTCTGCCACATCAGTTGCAGTTCCGGGATGCTTCACTCCTGATTCTGTGGAAATCACTTTTACCGCATAGGCATTGAAGTAATTTTTATATTCAGTATAAGGGCTTTTTGTAAAAAGATAATTAATTGTATTCTGAGCTGATGTTGTAAAAGCAGTTTGCTGTGCAGAGGTGAATCCGTCACCTAACACTGCAATAACAATCCGCTTACTGTTGTCTCCATTCTGTAAAAGCGGAACGGTTTCGAATGTCTGTGCAAAACAACTGCTTCCAATTAAAAGGGATAATAAAGTTTTTTTCATGATTATAGTTTTTGAGTGAATATTACTTGTGAACCATCATCAGTTGCTTTTTCAATCTTTACTGACTGTACATTTTCAGAATAAGAAAACCTGGCACTGAATTCAGTATTTTGAAGGGAAGCTTTATGTCTTGATATTCCTTCTTTTTCATACACCTCCAGTTCAGGATTAAAAGGATCTTTCACAAGTTGTTTTCCTACTTCTTTCCCATCAGCTCCTGCTAATGTAATCACAAGATCACCCTTACGGATGTTGCTTCTTTCAAATGGAGGCATATGTTTTAATCTGCCATCTGCAATTTTAGTACTCTGCAGAGTAATTTTTGCATTTCCAGACTGATCTTTATCTGCCTTGAAAAACAAATAAATAATCCGTTCGCTCTTCGTTGTCAAAGTTTCCGAACGCTTATTATGAACTAAATTATTTCTCTCCTGAACACCAAAAAAGAGAAAAACAGGAACGATAAATACGTTAAATACATTTTTCATGATCATTTTTATTTAAAGATATTAAAATTTTAAACATAAACTAAAATCATTGTCAATACTTTTTCCATTTAAAAAACATAGAAAGTTGCTATCTTTGAAGCAATGATTTCAGAGAAAATAATTTTAGGAATTGACCCGGGGACAACAGTAATGGGATTTGGTATCATCTCCGTAAAAAAAGGAAAAATGGAGATGGTTTCTATTCACGAGCTCATCTTAAAAAAATATCCCAATCACGAAACCAAGCTGAAGTATATTTTTGAAAGAACCCTTTCTCTTATTGATGAGTTTCACCCTGATGAAGTTGCTCTTGAAGCTCCTTTCTATGGAAAAAACGTTCAGAGTATGCTGAAACTGGGCCGTGCTCAGGGCGTTGCTATGGCCGCCAGTCTTTACCGAAATATCCCGATTACAGAGTATTCTCCAAAAAAAATCAAAATGGCGATCACCGGAAACGGAAACGCCAGTAAGGAACAAGTAGCAGGAATGCTTCAAAACCTTCTTAAATTAAAGGAATTCCCTACAAAATATTTGGATGCTTCCGATGGTCTTGCCGTAGCAGTATGTCATCATTTTAATTCAGGAACAATAACCGATACGAAATCCTATTCCGGATGGGAAAGCTTCCTGAAACAAAATCCGGACAGATTGAAATAGTTTTCCAATTCTTCTTGCTCGTTTTCAAAATAAAAATTAACCCTCTAAAAAGCAACACCTTACATAAACACAGACAATTACTTGGTAAAACATAATACTATCTTTTACATTGGTATGATTTTTAGTACTACCTTTGTATAAATTTTCAGTTATGAAAACAAACCAACAAACTATAAATCAAGGGACTCATAAAATAAACTGGTTCCAAAAGTTTCTGATGGTATGTTCAGGCGGGAACATCCATATTTTAAGAAAGACTCCAAGTGAATGGAATAAGTTTTCCGGCATTGGAGGTATTGTCCTTTTCACTGCAGTATTCGCCACTTTGTCTGCAGGCTATGCGATGTATACAGTATTCGATAATATCTGGGCAGCTGTAGGATTTGGAATTCTGTGGGGTCTGATGATATTCAACCTTGACCGTTATATTGTTTCTTCCATCAAAAAAACGGGAACATGGTGGAATCAGATTTTAATGGCTATTCCACGTCTTATCCTTGCTACATTCCTGGGAATTATTATTTCCAAACCTTTAGAACTTAAAATTTTTGAAAAGGAGGTCAACAAACAGCTGAATACTATTATTCAAAGAAATAAAAAACAGCTTCAGGGTGAAATGAACGGCAGGATTCTTCAACAAAGTGGTCCATTTGAAACAGAAAAGCAGCAGATTTCAGGGAAAATTGCTCAGTACCAACAGTCTTATGATTCTGCTTCCGTAGAGCTTGAAAAAGAGATTCTGGGTAAACAATCTGGATTAACCAGTGGAAAAGAAGGTTATGGGCCCAATGCAAAACGTAAGCAGCAACTGAAGGAGCAGCGCAGACTGGATCTGGAAAATTACCAGAAACAGGCAGCTCCCAGACTGGAATATCTGGATAAAGAAATATCCAAGGTATACACGAATCTGGAAACGGAAAGAAAATCTACAGAAACTTTTGAAGATAAGTTCAATGGCTTTGCAGCAAGACTTCAGGCGTTGGATGAGCTTGGTAAAAATTCTGCCATTATCGGACTTGCAGCCGCTTTTATCATGGGATTGTTTATCTGTCTTGAAATTTCTCCGGTTCTGGTAAAACTGATCTCTCATATAGGACCATACGATTATCTTTTAGAAAAAACAGAAAACGATTTCAGATTGTATTCCAAAGAAAAAATTGAAAAAGGAAATGCTCTGACCGATTTCAGAATTGATGATTTTAAAGATAATCTGAAAAATTAAAATGATCATTCCCTAGAGCATCCACTTCCAAACATTAGAGAAAAAATCTATAATAAATTATTTTTCAATAAATAAAATCTAACCTTTTGCTATATAGCGAAAGGTTTTTCTTTTAATAAGGTATTTTATGTAAAATATTTTCTAATTTTATACTACTTAAAATTCTTGCTATCATGAAAAACTTAATTTTTGCATGTACACTGCTGATAGGCAGTGCATTTGCTCCTGCCCTAAAAGCACAGGCATCAGAACCATTTTTAGGGCAAATAGCCTTTGTACCTTATAATTTTGCTCCAAAATATTGGGCAGAATGTAATGGGCAACTTCTGCCCATCGCGCAAAATCAAGCACTTTTTTCATTGCTGGGAACTACTTATGGAGGAAACGGAACCACTACATTTGCTTTACCTGACATGAGAGGAAGAGTACTCGTTCATAACGGACAAGCTCCGGGAGGGCCAACGAACTACACTATGGGAGAAATCGGCGGAACCGAAAGTGTAACATTACTGATAACACAAATGCCGGCTCATAACCACACAATAAATGCGGTAACAGCGGAAGGAAATCAAAACTCACCTACCAACAGCCTTCCCGCAGACACCAAAACGCTTGACAAAGAATATTCCGACGCCGCGGCTAATACTACGATGAAAAACACAATGGTAGGAAACACCGGAGGAAGTCAGCCTCATGAAAACAGACCTCCTTTTATTACCCTGAAATGCATCATTGCATTGGCAGGAGTCTTTCCATCACAAAACTAATCGTTATGAAAATTCTTTACTTATTATGTCTTGCTATGGGAAGCTCAGCTTTCACGCAGACAATAACTTTCAGCGGATGTCCAAATCTGTTTGACAGCCCGCCTAATACGTACGTCTTTAACAAAACCGGGGTAGATGCCTTCAGTAAGAACATCTATATGACTACTCCTGTTGATGGCGGGCAGGATTGTAGTGGATTAGGTACCTGCGAATTTAAAATTCAATGGAACAACGCTCTTACAAGATGGGAATTTCTCGGTGATGAAGGAAACGGAACTTTTACAGCTCCTTATCTGATTTATTACAACTCCACAGGTAACAATTCTGTCCCGATACCTCCGGGTAACAATATTGGAACCTGGGTTGAAAATACAACAATGACTAACGGACAATGCGGGGGAAACCTTACTGCGGTCAATTCCACTATGACAGGTGATGTACAGACTTCAACATTGGGGACTTCGGAACTTTCAAAAGGCAAAATTCAGATCTTCCCTAATCCTGTTACCGATTTTATAAATATTTCCGGTATTGACAACGGGCTATCTTTCCAGATTTACACTATTGACGGACGTCTTGTAAAATCGGAAATGTTTGATTCCAGGATTGATGTTTCAAAGCTGGTTCCTGGTGGATATGTATTAAAAATAAATACCCGAAATTTTCAAACGCATCAATTTAAATTCGTGAAAAAATAGAGCATTATTGTATTTTAAGAAATTAATTACTAAAGCTTTCGGAATTTCCGGAAGCTTTAATTTTTCATGGTAAGGAACATTTTTTGTATCAATCAGAATATGCCATCAAGTGTTGTACATCATTTCATTTATTTCCCGGATACTGAAATATTACGAATTATATATCAGTCAGGAGCGGTTTATGATTATTTTAAAGTTCCGTCTGACATTATTGAAAAGTTTAAGGAGGCAAGATCCAAAGGGCAATTTTTAAATAAAGTGATCAAGCCCAGATTTAAATACATGAAGATTGAATAAAAAAATGTCCCCATTGAAATGGAGACATTTAGATTTATTTAAATGATGATCAGTTTATTTAATAATCAGTTTAGAAGACTTGCTGTCTTTTCCATTAGAAACCTGAATCATATAAACTCCTTTTTCTAATTGCTGGTCTACTTTGAAAACGCCATTTCCTTCTTCAGTTACAGATGGGCTTGATACCAATCTTCCTGACATATCAGAAATAGATACTTTTAGGTTTTTACCATTTTTAGCTTTAATGAAGATTTTATCTCCGGTTGCTACCGGGTTAGGATAAACTGTTAAATCACCATTATCGGCTTTCACTTCACTTGTTCCCAAGTTGGTAACAAATTTCACAGTATAATCTTCAACCTGCCCATATTTTAATTGTCCACAAGGTGTCATGTTGGTATTCTCATCATCTACAAGAACTCTCATTCTTAGTGGAGTATTCAATACTACTGAAGCAGGAGCTGTAATCGTAGTACTGTAAGTACCAATTAAAGTAACTGGATCTGCAATAATATTATCCGCTGAACCTACAAGCTCAGAAGCTTCAAAGGTTCCGTTATTGTTATAATCGATCCACACTCTTATATCATTATTTGAATCTGATACATTCACCTGAAGGTTATGAGTTCCCGTAGCAGAAAGTTCAGTTGATGTTGCTCTTAAGCAGCTAGCTCCTGTATAATCTTCATAGAAATTAGCAGCACTTTGCCAATATCCTGTTGATGCATTATTAATATTTCCAAGTTTCACTAAAGTAGGGCCTACGAAATAGTTACTTGGTGTAGTAATACCTGTTGGATTACATGCCGCAGCAATAGGAGTTCCAATAGCTGCTCCAGCAGACGGAGCTGTTGCTCCCAGTGAAGTACTTAGCCCTCCTTTCATCAGGAAGAAATAAAGAGCTGCTCTATCATGCTGTCCATTGGTAAATTTAAATGCTGATGGATTTGTGTAGTTCATCATATTATACTGTACTCCCTGATAATTTACCCCTGAACAATAATTCATATCATTATTGGTAGGTGCCGGATCGTTCAGCAAACTTCTTGATCTTTCTGTATCACAAACCTGGTCATCATCATTCTCACAGTTACCAGTGGTTGGTGGGCAGAAATTAGTAGTAGTATCTCCTTGTGGTGCATCCGGGTTTACATTTCCAAAAGTATGAAGTAATCCCATACTATGTCCAAATTCGTGTGCAAGAGTAATATCATCCTGTAGTGTAACTACAAAAGATTTCATAAAGGATTCATAAGAAGAATCAGGGTTCTGAGGTAATCCTGCCCATCCCATGATACCATATGTACCGCCACCATCTACTTTATTCATAATATAGATGTTGAAGTAAGATGCTTCCGGCCAGTGTGGAGCAATAGTTTTTACTTGTGCTGTAGTAACTCCGTTAGCGCCATTACGTTTTACTCCATAAGTATCATATCCTGTAAGACTTCCTCCGTTATATCGAACAATCCCTGTAGTGGCATTACAGTTAGGGTCTCTTTTAGCCAATACCAGTTTAATCGGCATTGTGGCAGCACTACCAAAATCTGCCGGAACTCCCTGAGTCCACTGGTAAGTCCCTGCATACATTTGATTACAGTGATCCAACCAAGCCTGAATCTGTGCATCACTCTTATTGTAAGCAGTACCAATAGCCGCACCAGTAGGTGTTATTACGTGTACTACTACAGGAATTTCATAAACTCCGTTTACAATTTTGTATGCACTTGCATTTTTAGCAGTCGTATTTTGGTTACCGCTAATAATTTTGTTACGGATATTGCGAATCATTTGATCAATTTCCGCATTCTGTTTTTGGTGTACTCTCTGTTCGTTATCAAAGTCACACCAATCTTTTTTTTGCTGTGCAGATACTGAAAGGGATAGTAACAAAGCCCCACAAAGGATAGTTTTCTTCATTTTACTAATTTAAAAAATTAAACAATTTACAAATTTACTGCGTTTACATACCTACCTGTGATATTCACAGCTAAAAACAAGCAATAAAATTAAAATTTCATTACAGTTAGTAGAAAAAACTTAACTATTGTTACATTTAAATTGAAAATAAAATTAACATCAAACCAATTAGGAGTAAATTTATTTACAATATAATCAATAAACAAATAAAAATATACATAAATAGATAATTCTAAAAATCGGAAATTTAAAATTAACATCCTATTAATCAAACCATTAAAACAAAATCATAAAATAAAAAAACCGCACAAATTGTGCGGTTTTTCATATTTAAAATGAATTATAATTTTACAAAGAATAATTCGGAGCTTCCTGTGTAATAATTACATCGTGCGGGTGAGATTCTTTCAATCCGCTTCCGGTAATCATAACCAATTTTGAATCTCTTTGTAGCGTTTCAATATCTTTTGCACCACAGTATCCCATTCCGGCTCTCAAACCTCCTGTCAACTGGAAAATAACATCTTCCAGTTTTCCTTTATGCGGAACTCTTCCTTCAATTCCTTCCGGAACGAATTTTTTAGCTTCACTTTGGAAATATCTTTCTTTACCACCTCTCTTCATTGCTGAAAGGCTTCCCATACCCTGGTAAGATTTGAATTTTCTTCCCTGGAAAATAATTTCCTCTCCCGGAGCTTCATCTGTACCTGCTAAAAGTGAACCTAACATTACAGCACCTGCACCGCTGGCGATAGCTTTTACAATGTCTCCGGAAAGTTTGATACCTCCGTCACCAATTACTGCTACATTTTGAGATTTAGCATATTCGTAAACATTATAAATGGCAGATAGCTGAGGAACTCCTACTCCGGCAACCACTCTGGTTGTACAGATCGATCCGGGTCCTACACCTACTTTCAATACGTTTGCTCCTGCTGCAATAAGATCTTTTGCGGCATCTGCTGTTACAATATTCCCTCCTACAATATCAAGGTTAGGATATGCTTTTCTGATCTCTGAAATTTTATCTAAAACTCCTTTTGAATGGCCATGTGCAGAATCAATTGCTACAATATCAACTCCTGCCTGTACTAAAGCCTCAATTCTCGTTAATGTATCTTCTCCTACTCCTACTCCTGCTCCTACGATAAGACGACCATTTTCATCTTTATTAGCATTAGGATATTCCAACTGATTATCGATATCCTTGATGGTAATTAGACCTACAAGTTTATTATCTTTATCTACGATAGGAAGTTTTTCAACTCTGTTTTTAAGAAGAATTTCTTTAGCTTTTTCAAGGTTGGTATCTTTATCTGAAGTGATCAGATTATCTTTGGTCATAATCTCTTCTACTTTCATATCAAGATTTTCCTGATATTTTACATCTCTGTTCGTAATAATTCCGATCAGGACATTATCGGGATCTACTACCGGAAGACCGGAAATCTTATACCTTGACATAAGATCTTTAGCTTCACCTAAAGTATGATCTTTAGATAGAGTAACTGGATCAGAGATCATTCCGTTTTCGGAACGTTTCACACGGTTTACCTGAGCTGCCTGCTCAGCGATTGTCATGTTTTTGTGGATAAATCCTAACCCTCCGACTCTTGCTAAAGCAATTGCCAGATCAGCTTCAGTAACAGTGTCCATCGCAGCGGAAACTATCGGAACATTCAGCGTGATTTTGTCGGTAAGTCTTGATTTTAATGAAACCTGGTTAGGTAAAACTTCTGAATAAGAAGGGACTAGAAGAACGTCATCGAAAGTGATGGCTGTCTCTACAATTTTGTTATGAATAGACATCTTTACTTTCTTTGCAAAATTAGGTTATTTTAGTGAGATATGAAAATCCTTTTTGATAGTTTAAATAAAAATTAATAATCAATAACTTAAATCAAAAAACCGTCCTTTTGTCAGAACGGTTACGGTACAAAATAATTGAATGAGTATGAAACTACTTTATATATATGTTAAATATGAACATTGAAGGTCTATTTGACGAGGTTTTCAGTTTCATCCGGTTTGAATGTTTGAAAGAGTATGATTATTTATCAGAAACAGAATTAACCATTTTTGAAATATCACTGGCAGTAAAGTTTCCTTTCACATCTACGAATACTATGTCATTTTTCTTGGAGCCTACTGTAATCAGCAGATTTTTAATGGTCTCCCCATCCTGTTTTACTCTGATGTTGATATCATCTCCGTCATGTTTTATACTGGCCCACTCTTCATAATGATTATGATTCAAAAACTGAGCGTAGTCATCAAGCATTTCCTCATTTCCATTGGTTACAGTAAGAACCTTTATTTTGGAAGCTTTCTTCACCAGATCTATGGTCTCTTCACTTTCTCCTTCTTCTCTCAAGGCTTTCTTAATATAAGACTTAGCCAAAACCATGGGTACATTAATACTTGCAAACTGTGCTCCCTTGAAGTCATATTTTGAATTCTGAAAAAAATCTATGTTCGGTTTTTCTGAAACAATACATGATTGAAGCATAGCCACTGTCAAGATAGCGAGGAAAATGTTTTTAAGAGTCTTCATAGTTTAGTTTTTTATTTGATTTGTCTCAAGCTTCCTCCTGAAATTTTGTCCACTTTAGCATCCAGCTCAGGGTTCCCTTTCAGTTTTACATCGGCTCCTGAAGAAACACTTACTTTTAACTTGTCTGTAACAAGTAAAGAAATACTTGCTCCTGAGGTAGATTCTACTACTGCTGTTGCGATTTTAAGATCATCAGCTCTACAAGAAGCTCCGCTGCTGACATCAATTACGGCAGAGGCTGCCTCTCCTGATAAGCTAATACTTGCTCCGCTGGAAGTATCTAATGCCAGCTTTGGTGTTTTAATATCAATATCTATTACCGAACCTGAGTTTACTGCTATGGCAGCATTTTCATTCAATTTGAATGTCCCTTTAATAATAGAACCAGATTCTGCTTCGATTGCAAGGCTGCTTTCTGTAACAGGATTCACTGCTGTAAAGACACTTCCTGACGATGTTTTTATAGCACTGATACCGGGTGCTGAAACATTAACATTAAGGTTTTTAAATCTCAGATTTCGAACTCCTTTATTATCCACATATATTTTCAGCACTCCGTTTTCCACTTTGGTGATTACATATTGAAGTTTATCTGCATCTGCAATCACTTTTACACTCCTGCTATTTTCCTGCTTGAAGGTAACATTTACTCCCACACTGGCATCTATTTTTGAAAACTCACCAACATTTCTGTTATCACCATTCAAGTAAGAAGATGTATTTCCTGATGTAAGGTCACTTCTTACCGAGCTTGTCACAGAAGAGGTAATTGTTTCGCCGGAATTAATGATTTTGTTAACATCCGACAGTTTCATTTTTCCATTCAGAATAAAAATGATATTTTCTTCTTTGGAGTCTACATTGAACACCAGATTTTCAAGATAGTTATCTTTTTCATCTTCAGCCAGGAATTTCATAGAAGTTCCATCACTGCTCATAGACATCAGCTCGTTAAAGTTTAATGATTTTAAGGCATCGTTTATTCTCGCCGTTTTATCCTCGTTCATTTTTATATTGGCAAGATTCTCATCTTTTAAACGATCCGGAAAGGTAATTTTAGGGATAATTAAAATTTTAAGTCCATCTACATCGTTCAGAATCGGTTTTATTTTTCCGATATAAGCATCATCTACATCAATGGTATTCAGTAGCTTGAACATCGGTTTTTTAATATTGATGGATGTCACTCTTCCCTTTCTTTCAAAATCCTGAAAAAGCTTGTCTAATTTCTCAGTCTGTGCAGAATAAGTTGCAAAGCTGCTTAGCATTACGGCTATTATAAAAAATATTTTTTTCATGGGATTGTTCTGATTTTTAGTATTCGCTGTCAAGATTTTCATTTTTTTGAGAAGATGCTACTGTTTTTTTAAATTCGTTTCCTAATTTCATAAAGGAATATTTGGCAACATCTATGGCTTCTTTTTCACTGCTGATTCTTTTGCCGTTTACAATAACATATGAGTCATCGTATGCAGAAGCAGAGTCATTTATATCTCTACTGTTCCGGTAGGAAGAATTATCCACATATCTAGGTTTTCTTTCCTTTTTAAGTCTTCCTCTTTTTGGCAGAATTTCGTCCATAACATCTTTTTCTGCCATCGGGTTGTCCTGAAAAACAGAATCTTTTTTCACCCCGGAAATAGAGTCTGTATGATTCACTGCAACCTGTTCCTGATGATCGCTGTTTTCTTCAATAAATCCGGATTTCTGTTTTAAGATTTCATCTTTTACCAGTTTTTCTCTGTCCTGGGCATCTGCTGCCCTGGAATTATTATAATTAAGAAATAAGCCGATACCAAAAACCACCATTACACTGGCGGCCATCCAGAACCATTTCGGAAAAGAGGGTTTCTTTTTTTCCAATGGTATAATAGGGGCCATATTCTGTTCAGGTTCCGCACCTTCTGCAGTCTGAAGAAAGTCTTCAAAACTCCAGTCCATTTTTTCTTCCTTAATTTCCCGGAAGACTTCGTTGTATTTATCTTGTAATTGATCTTTTTTCATAGCTCATCAGTTGTGAGATTTGTTCTTTTACTTTTTGTCTCGCACGCATCAGGTTTACCCTTACTGCATTTTCCTCCATTTCCAGCATTTCAGAAATTTCGGAAACATCATACTCTTCTACATCTTTCAAGTGGATGACCATCTTTTGTTTTTCGGGGAGCTGATTGATAAATCCTACAATATGTTCCTTAAGGTTATCAACTTCCATACTGTAAAGCTCCGAGCGATGAAGCTGCATATCCGCAAAGCCGATCTTTACATCATGATGCTTCAGGCGGTTCAGGCATTCGTTCCGGACAGACTTCAGCGCATAGGATTTAAAATTCCCGAATTGCTCAAGCTCATCCCTCTTCTGCCAAAACTTCATCATGAGATCCTGTACTACATCTTCCGCTTCATCACTGCTCATGACAAACCGCTTCGCAAAACGATACATCTCGTCTTTGAGAATAAACACCGTATTCTTGAAAGTTTCTTGGGTCATGAGTTTTGTTTCTTATAGGTAAGACAATTGCCATTACTTATCTATTACATCAAAAATAAAAAAACTTTGAAAAATTCTGATATTTTTTATTTTCAACCCAGGACTGCCTGAGTAAAGCTACTCCAAAATCACACATTTACCTTTCGGAAAGGAAGTATACATAAGGAAATCCGTAATGTTTCACCATAGTATTTTGATTTATTATTCACACATTTGTCGAATTATAAAAGTTTTATATATTTAACATCATAAAAACTAAATGCCAGTGATGAAAAAAGCTATTTTACGGCTATGCTTTCTGCTTACCATTCTGTCTACCTTATGGTGCTGCCGGAATGAAGAATTCTCTACAGAAGATTCTTCTCAACAACGCTCTTATAATTCTTCAGCGAGATTTGCATCAAAGAGTTTCTGGAAGGAAGACGAAGTGTACATCCATAAGGTACAGCAGGTATTTATGAAAGTAGCCAATATGGAGCACGTAAAAAACAGATATGGTGATCTGTACTGGGATTATGCCATGACTTTCGGCCAATTTGGAGAAAGCTATCTTTTGGTACCTGTAGTAAAAGATAACAGAGTGGTTTTGCTGATGGAAGCTGTAAGAGAAGGAAATAAAATCTATTTTTTTGAAAAAGAAGACAAAGGTAAAATTGATTTCTTCCATGCTGTTATTTTTTCCAAGATTACCGATTATGGAGAAAAAACAGATTCTCAAAACTCAACCTCGTCCAGAAACACCCCCGTTTTTCAGTGTAACACCAGATGGATAACCATAGGATGCACAGACAAAGAACCTAATTGCACCCCGTATACAACATCAGAAACGGTTTGCAAATGGATACCTGGCACAACACCCAAAACATTTGATCCTATTGGGATGGATGACGGAGGTGGGAGTGGTAATGGTTATGAGTACCCAGACCCACCAGAAGAGAAAAATCCTTGTGAAAAGACGAAAAATCTATTAGAAAGCCAGAAAATCAAAAATATTACCGAGGATTTAAAAAGTCATATGGCCAATGGTACGGGAGAAAAAGGTTGGCGGGATAACAAAACAGGTGTCCCCACACAGACTAGCCAAAATAGCGGACACAGTGTAAACTTTGGAAATCCTTCTACTATGAATGGAGGTTACCATAATCATACCGGTACTGGAGTAAACATTTTTTCTGCAACCGACATTTCTACCTTAATTGAAATAGCAAGATATCAGAATGTAGGAAATGTAGGAAATGGATATATGGGAATAATGGCTCCAGCTGGCATACATTATGTAATGTATTTTAACGGGAGCCATGGGGATTTACCCCCATATGGGAATTATAGTGAAAGTCAGTTGAAAAATTGGAATACCCAGCAATGGGATGATTATTTAAATATGGTTGGTGATAATAGTATTTCACCAAATCAAATACTTGAACAAATATTCTTATTTACTTTGAAAAAAATGGGATTACAAAATAAAGTTACTTTGCAAAAAATAGAAGATAATAAAGCTTATACAATAACTCAAAATTCAGATGGAACTACAACACCTGTTCCATGTAATAATTGAAAAACAAAATAGTATTATGAAACAAATTATTTATATACTCACATTATTTATTTTCTCTTGTAAGGCACAACAGCCAGTATATCCACTAAATACTTCAGCATCTAAATTAGCTTCAAATGCATACTTTAAAGATTTAAATAACGAACTAAACTATTATACTGGAACCTGGAAAGCTACTTTTCAAGATAACGCTATAACCCTACAGATATCAAAACAAATAAAAGCTCCAATAGAGCTTTTTGGAAAAAATTTTTACAGGGATCAATTATTTACCAGATATGAAGTTAGAAAAAATGGAGTAATATTAGAAAGTACTTTAAATAAAGATTTTACAAATGATACAGGATTTTCTGTAAGAAGTGCTTACACACTGGATAGCGGAAATAGTGTTACTTTACTTTTTTCAGGAGGAAATTGTAACGTAGGAATAGGTACTGTTGTATTAAAGAAGATAAATTCTACTCAGCTTTCTTGGGGATATTATCCTGGAACCACTACCAGAAATGATATTACTTGTCCTACCGATAAAGATTATACAATTTATCTCCCTGAAACAAAGGATTTAATTTTTACAAAACAGTAATATTCCAGTTTAATAATATCACAAATAATGAGAGCTTTACTACTTTTTCTTATTTTTTCATCTACATTTTCATCTTCTCAGGTCATTAAAGATTCAATTTTGGGGAAACCTAAATTCGTAAAAGAAAATGTCATTTTTCTGGATAATTCCGGTCCCTATACATTTATGAATGGAGACGATGAATATGGTCACGCAACAAAAATGACTCCTGAAAATTTAAGAAAAAGCATGGAAGGCTCCTGGTTTGAAACCTATTTTTGCAGATATACTAATAACGAAACTTATTATAATAGAAACCGGAAAATTGTAAAAGAAATATGGTATTACAGATCAGGAGATACTGTTGATCTTTATAATTATCACTATGATCATTTAAACAGATTAACAATAAAAAAATCACAAAATAGATATTCAGATATTGCTTCTCATTATTTTTACGAAAAAGATAATAAAACCCCAAAATTTGCAGAATCCTATTACAAAAGAAAAAATGTTATAGAAAAATTTATAGTTAATTATGAAAGTTACGAACCCTTATTTGTTACAGAGTTTGATAGCATAACAAAAACAGACAGTATTTTTGCCATTACAAATGATATTTGGAAAAAAGTAGGGGAACGTTCCTACACCGAAGGCAAAGATTCCATTTATCATAAAAAATTAAGCCGTGTAAAAATCTATAATAACGACTTTAAAACAATTGAGGAGAAATTTTTTGATTATAAAAGTGATTATCAAAATAAAAAAATATCCTTAAACGGACATTATAAATATGAATATGATGGGTTTAGAAACTTAGTAAAGCAAACAGGATTCAAAAATGGGAAAATATCTTCATCCGTTGTATTTGAGAATGGAAAAAAAGTGAGGGAAGAAGAGATTAATGATAATGGAACAACACAATCTACTGTATATATTTATACTAAGGATCAAAAACTGGAGAGACAGACCATGTATTATAATGATAAAATTATATTTGAAAGAAGCTTTAAATATAAAGGTAATTATATCACCAATATGACTTACCTTAATAAAATCGGGATGGAAGATAAAAACATAGTTCCTAAATTAATAACTTTCAAATATAAGTTTGACAAACAAAAAAACTGGATAGAAATGATTAAGAATGTGGACGGAAAAGATCTTTATAAATGGGTGAGAGAAATTGAATATTATTGATATCTGGATAGTTTACAGTTATTATACTCAAACTAAAAATAAACCCCTCAAAAAAATTCTGAGGGGTTTATTTTTAGTTAATACGTATCAAAAATATGTTTCAGAATCGCTTTATCTTCTTCTGTTAAAGCAACTTTTCTTCTCGCCATAGCTCTTTCTGCGACTTCATATACTTTATCAAGTTTGAATCTTTCATCATCCTTCAGTCCGCCCCATGAAAAGTTTTCCACAAGGTTAGGGGGAAAACCCGGTTTGAAAATATTGGATGCAACTCCTACTACTGTTCCTGTATTCAGCTGGGTATTGATGGCTGTTTTGGAATGATCTCCCATAATCAGACCTGCAAACTGTAATCCTGTATCTTCGAATGCTTTTGTTCTGTAGTTCCAGAATTTTACGCTACCATAATTATTTTTCATGTTGGAAGAATTGGTATCCGCTCCGAAATTACACCATTCCCCAATCACAGAATTCCCTACAAAGCCTTCGTGTCCTTTACTGGAGTATCCGAAGATAATGATATTATTTACTTCTCCACCTACTTTACAGTGAGGGCCGATGGTGGTAGCTCCGTAAATTTTAGCGCCAAGGTTGAATTTGGAATCATCACAAAGCGCAATTGGTCCGCGAAGATGACAGCCTTCCATGATCTCAGTATTTTTCCCGATGTAAATTTTTCCGGTTTTAGTATTCAGGGTAGAAAATTCAATTTCGGCACCTTCTTCAATGAACAGATCTTTTTTATCTCCTAAAAAGCCATTGGTAGACGATAGCTCTTGTGAAGCTCTTCCTGTAGTCAATAATTCAAAATCAAAATCAATCGCCAGGTGATTATAAGAAAAAAGATCTTTCGGTCTTTTGAAAAAAACAAGTTCTTCCTTAATATCGGTCATTTTTTCAATCTGGTTCAGAGAAAAACCTTTCATATTGATTTTAGCAGCGATCAGTTCGTCTTCATAAACCAATGCTTCTCCCTGCTTAAGGTCTTTAATCTGTTGAATTACAGTTTCTGTGGGAAGGAAATTAGGAACTAAAAAAAGACTTTCTTTTTCCTCCGGGCTTTTAAATTTATTCTGAAGATACATTTCTGTGAAGTAGGCTACCTCAGTATTTTCAAGGATTTTCTGCCAACGTTCTGAGAATGTAAGAATTCCGCATCGCATCGCTGCAACCGGTCGTGTAAAAGTAAGCGGAAGAAAGTCTTCCCAATATTGTGCGTCTGAAAATACTAACTGCATCATTCAGTTTTTAAGTTTAAGGTTTATGTTCAAGGTCAACAAATTTACAATAAAAAAAGTCTCCCAAAAATTGGAAGACTTTAATATTTTAAATGTATAAAAATTACTTAGCGAATTTTTTATACTTGTTCATGAACTTATCAACTCTACCTGCAGTGTCAACTAGTTTTACTTTACCAGTGTAGAAAGGGTGAGAAGTTGAAGAGATTTCCATTTTGATTAGAGGATACTCTTGTCCTTCATACTCGATAGTGTCTTTTGTTTCTGCAGTAGACTTGCAAAGAAACACCTCGTCGTTACTCATATCTTTGAAAACAACAAGTCTATAATTTTCTGGGTGGATTCCGTTTTTCATAATACTATTTTTAAAAAAATTAAGTTTGCTTTCGAAATAGTAATGGATATTTCTCTGCTAAATTTTAGGTTGCAAAAATACAACATTTTTTCTAAATTCCAAATACTGAATTCAATATTTTTTTATAGATAAGAAATTCAAAGTATTTTCGTTAAATTTGGAACTTACTTAAACTTTAATTTCAATGAAATTCAAATTATTACTGGCTTTTTCCTTCTGGATGTTACTTGTAGCAGTATCATGTAATAAAGATGATATAACGTTTGACAGTCCTTCACAGGAACTCCGTTTCTCAAGAGATACGGTATTTTGTGATACAGTATATCATCAGGTACGTTCAGAAACTTACGTTGTGAAAGTATATAATAATGAAGATAAGGACATTATGATTCCAAGAGTGAACCTTGAAAAAGGAGCTTCTTCATTATATAGGATCAATGTAGATGGAAAACCGGGATATGATTTTAAAAATGTTCCTTTAAGAAAGAAAGACAGCCTTTATATTTTTGTTGAAATTGCCCCGGAAGCTACCGGACCGGAAGCTATTGCAGAAGACAAAGTTCTTTTCACCAGCCCAACCGGACAACAACATGTGACTTTATTTTCTGTGGTTCAGGATGCTGAATTTTTCATCCAGACCCCTGGCAACCCGAATGTAATTACCAGTTCCACCACATGGAATAACAATAAAGCAAAGATCATCTACGGAAATCTTACCATCAATCCAAGTGTAACCCTTGATATCAATGCCGGAACTAAGGTTTATTTTCACAAAAACAGTGGAATGAAAGTATCTTCCGGAGCGGTCTTGAATATTAACGGAACTCAGGCAGATCAGGTTATTCTTCGTGGTGACAGAAATGATCCTTATTATGATACAATTCCTAAAAACTGGAATTCTATTAAAATGGAAGCCAATTCTACCCTTAAGATGAACCATGCGAGGCTTTTCGGAGGTACGAGAGGATTGGATATGAAGCAAACCAATGCTACCATTACCAATTCATTCATCCATACTTTCTTTGAATATGGAATTTATGCTGTAGGTTCTACAGTAAATGCGAACAATCTTGTAATGAACAACTGTGGTTTATCATGTGTCGGGATTTTCCTGGGTGGAAAACACAGCTATACTCATGCTACGATCGCGAATTACTCCAAGACGATGAGCTCTTTTGACAGAACAGGAATTTTTGCCGCCAATGAATGGAAAAATGATGCAGGGCAATCGCAGCAAGGAGCCTTACAGCAGCTTGACATCAAAAACAGTATTGTCTATTCTGACAGAGATGATGCTATTCATTTTGAGCAAACCCCAGGACAGCAGTTTGAATTTTTACTTCAAAATTCATTAATCAAATATACCAGTGCCACCGGAGCAGGTTTCACTTTTGACAACAATCCGAATGTGATACAAACGGTAAAAAACGTAGAGCCTCAGTTTGTCAATTATTTTATGGCAAAAATGAATTTAAGAGTAAAACCGGGTTCACCAGCTCTTGGAAAAGGAAATACAGCTGTAGCAGCAACAGTACCTTTTGATATTGTGAATGTATCAAGAACTGCCAACCCAACTTTAGGAGCTTATCAATAATGGAAATTACCCAGTTACAACAGCAGGTAGATGAATGGATCAAAACCATTGGGGTAAGATACTTTAACGAACTTACCAATATGGCGATGCTGACAGAAGAAGTAGGTGAAGTAGCAAGAATCATTGCCAGAAGATATGGTGAACAAAGCGAAAAGGAAAGTGACAAGAATAAAGATCTTGGTGAAGAACTGGCAGATGTGCTTTTTGTAACGTTATGTTTAGCCAATCAAACCGGAGTCAACCTACAGGACGCTTTTGACAGAAAAATGAAAATTAAAACTGACCGGGATAAAGACCGGCATCAGAACAACGAAAAATTGAAATAATGATAAATGATGAGTTATAAATAATACATCAATTTGTAACTCATTATTTTTTAAGATAATGCAGATCATAATGAAGCTAGAAAAATCAAAATTATCAGGAGATAAAACAGTACAGATCAGCGGTTCGAAAAGTATTTCGAATCGTTTATTGATTCTGGAAAGCCTGTTCAGCAATATAAAAATCGGAAATCTATCCAATTCCCAGGATACTCAACTGTTAAAAAAAGCTTTATCTGAGGATACTGAAGTGGTAGACATTCATCATGCGGGAACGGCTATGCGTTTTCTTACTTCTTATTATTCTATTCAGGAAGGTAAAACGACAATTCTTACCGGTTCCGGGAGAATGAAAGAAAGACCTATCAAAAATCTGGTAAGTGCTTTGAGGGATCTTGGAGTGGAAATTGAATATATGGAGAACGAAGGTTTTCCCCCTTTAAAAATTACAGGAAGAAAGATTACTGAGACGTCCGTGAATGTTCCATCCAATATCTCAAGCCAGTTTATCACTTCCCTGCTTCTTGTTGCAGGAAAACTTGAGAATGGATTGGTGATTAACCTTGTGGGAGAAGTGACTTCAAGATCGTATATTGAAATGACCCTTGATATTCTGACAAAGTTTGGAATCCAAAGCAGTTTTGAAGGGAATACTATCAAAGTAGAACCTTTCACTCCTGACAATCCCGCAGTAGTACATTATGAGGTGGAAAGCGACTGGAGCTCGGCTTCTTACTTCTACTCTATCTGTGCATTGGGAAGAAAAACGATTCACCTGAAAAGTTTTTATAAAGAGTCAACGCAGGGAGATTCTGCAAGTGCTGACATCTACGAAAAGTTCTTCGGAATTAAAACTACATTCTCTGAAGATGAGCATAAATTAACACTTGAACCTCAGCCAGATTTTTCTTTCCCGGAAAAAATTGTGCTGGATATGAATGACTGTCCTGATATTGCACAGACACTTTGTGTAACAGCAGCCGCTTTAAAAATCCCTTTTGAGATTTCAGGACTGGGAACCTTAAGAGTAAAAGAAACCGACAGGCTTCTTGCCTTATATAATGAACTGCAAAAACTAGGTACTGAAACAGAAATTACAGATCAGACGATTAAATCAATCAGTTTTGGAGAGCCACAGGGCCATATTTCTATTAAGACCTATCAGGATCACAGAATGGCCATGAGTTTTGCACCATTTTGTCTGATCAGCGAGCTCAATATTGAAGATGAAGATGTAGTGGAAAAGTCTTATCCAATGTTCTGGAAAGATCTTGAAAGCATACTATCCCATTAATTTAATACTATAAAATGTGGTAATTTGAAGAATAATTTTTATTTCGGATTACCACATTTTTACAATGAAGTTGTTTAAGAAGGATTGAAGAAATAAAGTATAGTTAAGATGAATCATTCTGATTTTCAAGCTTAAACGCGAAGCTCATCTTACTACTCTCAACACTTTAATACAAATCTTACTGTTTCAAAAACAAAAGTTTAAACAAGTTGAATATAATAATGATGAAAACTTTCTTTTCCTTTTTGCTTGTTTTATCTGTTTCGAGTTTATCTGCCCAGAAGCTGAAAAATTTTTCGGTTCCGAAAGGCTATACTCAGATTGCAGAAGCCAAAGGCGATCTTGACAAAGATGGAAAAGATGAAACAGTCCTCATATTTAATACGAATATAAAAGCATCAGACGAGCAGAACCCGGAAGGTACAAGTGATTATAAAAGGGTTTTCTATATTCTGAAAAAGGAAAACAACGGCCTGAAAGTATGGAAAGAAAATTCCGAGATCATTTTTTCTAGCGGATTCGGATTTTATCCTTCCGATAATACTCTTACAATCGATATAAAAAATAACTGTCTTATTATCGAACAGCTGTTTTTTACCAATTCAAGGCATACCCAGCAATATAAGCATACGTTCAGATTTCAGAACGGGGATTTTTATCTGATAGGTTTATACGATCATTTTGAAGATACCTGTGATTTCAGTTTTACGAATGAGATCAATTTTTCTACAGGCCAGGTGATTGTTGACAGAGAATATTCATCCTGTGATGATGATACCAAAGTACCAGAAAACTCTCATAAAGAATTTACTCATCAATTCCCGGCTCTTATTAAAATGAATGATTTCTTTATCGGAGACCACAAGTTCAGGCTTCCCGGTTTGAAAGAGGATTTTGTGTTTTAAGAGAGACTTCTATCTGGAAAAAGCTATATCTTTTAAAAATGCAAAAAAAAACAGTTCTATAGTTCTATTTAAAGAAAGCAAAGAAGGTGACAATGTCGATAATGAAGCTTAATTGCTATGCATTCGCTTAGAAAAAATCAATTTATTGATTTCATTTTTGCTTCCTCAATTTTAAGAATAGAAAATAATCTTTGCGTTAATAAAAATCGTCTTATTTCTTCTAGCTTCCATCATCCAACTCCCTGACTTTATACCAACTTAATTATCTCTTAAAGTTAAATTAACTCCTCGTGTTTTGATATATTCTTATTTTTAAGCTACCTTAAAAAATAAAAAACTATGTTCAAACAAAACATGAAACGCTTTACAGCCATTACTCTTGGAGTTGTTACTGCGTCTATCTTTTTTTCGTGTTCAAATGACAGCATGATGGAAAGAGATTCTAATGAGAATCCTAGGGCTTCTTTAGCAAAAACAAGTAATAAGGCTTCATTATTACCTGTTGCCCTGAATAACTGGATGTCTGGTCTTCAGGATAATATTTCCCTTTCAAAAATCTCCATTCCCGGAACTCATGATTCAGGAGCACGTGTAGATGCCCCCGTGGTATCGGGTACGGCTAAAACCCAAGACCTCAGCATTGCGGAGCAACTTAATGCAGGAGTCCGTTTTCTGGATATACGTTGCAGACATATTGACAATGCTTTCACTATTCATCACGGAGCAATTTACCAAAACCTGAACTTTGATGATGTTTTAAATGCATGCTATACATTCCTTCAAAACAATCCGTCTGAAACCATTATTATGTCTGTAAAGGAAGAATATGATGCTTCCAACACGACCAGAAGTTTTGAACAGACCTTTGACGCTTATGTACAGAAAAATCCTTCTAAGTGGGATCTTGGAGCAAACATTCCTACACTGGGTTCTGTTAGGGGAAAGATCAAATTACTAAGAAGATTCTCTTCAGGAACAACCAAAGGAATCAACGCCTCACCATGGGCAGACAATACTACTTTTGATATCAACAATTCCGGGGTACAGTTGAAAGTGCAGGATTATTATAAAGTAACTAATAATGACGATAAGTGGAATGGGATTTCCAGCCTTCTTAATGAAGCTAAAAATGATACAAACGGTAAGCTTTTCGTGAATTTCACGAGCGGTTATAAGCCGGGAATTTTTGGAATCCCAAGTATTCCTACGGTATCCAACAATATTAATCCAAGGCTTAAAACATTCTTCCAGACGAATACTCAGGGATCATTCGGAATAATGCCAATTGATTTTGTGAATACTGAGCTTTCTCAATTGATCGTTAACACCAATTTCTAAATTATTATTTGTTAGATTTATTCAAAGGCTGTTTCTCTTGTTGAGACAGCCTTTTTGAATTTTGTTCTGCTTTTTCTCTCCCGCAGATTTTGCAGATAACGCCGATTACCATAAATATCTGCTTAATCTGTTAAATCCGCAGGAGCTCTAAATTAATTCATAAAAAAAGACTGCTTCGAAAACGAAACAATCTCTCTTTGTAAAAGTAAAAGTATAATTAAAAGCTATTTCTTAATTCCGTAAGCAGCCAGTATTTTGTTGAAGATCTCCGTATTTTCAAACAATCCTGTGAATTCTTTTGAATTCGGCCCGTAAGCAAAAACACTTGACGGAATAGAGGTATGATCATTCGTACTGAAATTTCCAAAAATCCAGCCTTCTTTCAGGCTTCCGTCTAAAAGGGTTAAACCTCCTGTTTCATGATCTCCCACCACAATCACTAAAGTTTCTTTATTCTCATCAGCAAATTTCATCGCCTTCCCTACAACATGATCAAAATCCAGCAATTCTGTAACCAGTTGTTCTATATTATTGCTATGGCCACCGCCATCCGTCTGGGAGGCTTCAATCATCATAAAGAATCCCTTTTCATTATTTTTTAAATCATTCAAAGTAAGATCAAATGCATCAGAAAGCCAGTTTCCTCTTCCATTAGTTACTCTTTGCGAAGCTAAAGGATCAATAACTAAAGTACGGTTGCTGATTTTCGTTACAGATTTAAGATTCTGATACAAATCAATTTTCGCTTCTTTAAATTTCTGGATATTTCCCTGAGACAATCCACTGGTAGGACCTCCGATCAGAATTTTTGTTTTTGAAGCTGCAAAATCTTTCAGAATAGGTTCCGAACTGTTTCTGTTATCTGAATGCGCATAGAAATCAGCAGGTGTAGCATCTGTAACATCTCCGGTGGAAATAAGACCTGAAGTCATCCCTTTTTCAGCAATAATATCAGGAATTTGTGCCAGTGCTTTCCCCATAGTATCAACTCCAACAAAAGTATTTTTAGTTTTCACTCCTGTTGCAAATGCTGTAGAGCCAGGTGCTGAATCTGTAATGTAAGCGTTGGATGAGTTGGTTTTGGAAAGCCCCGTGGATTTCATGTTGAAAACATTCAGTTTCCCTTTGTTGGCTGTAAAGGCAGCATAATATTGTGGCAGAGAAGTTCCATCTGGTATAAGGAGGATAACATTCTTTACTTTTTTAGTTACTCCATCTGATGCATAAGTCGGTTTATATGTGCTGTATTCTTTTGTATTTTTATAAAAGTTTCTTGGAATAGAGTTCATGAATTTTTTAAGATCCGGAATATGATCGGTATTGATATAATCCACGCCCATATCCATAAAATTCACCCATGCATTCGGGAAGTCCGGTGCTCCATAAAAACGAACAGGTTTCTGCTGCGCATGAGCTTTGTCAACCGCACTTTTAATTTTTGTAGTTTCCTCATCTCTTGGAATTCCTTTGCCGTTCCATTTTACCAATCCGGGAAGATCTGCGCTGAACATTCCTACTCTTTTTAACTGATCTGTAGAATAATTTTTATCCAGATCTCCATCAAAATAAAGATAGCTTGGATAATTTTTAAAATCTTCAGGCTGAGGTCTTCCTCCGGTGATCACAATTTTTATTCCTGAATTATCCGTTATTTCCGGATATTTTTTTAAGGTACTAACCAAAGCATCCAGTGATGTTTTATAATCCTGCTTAATATCGATAAGCAACTGAAGTTTCTTACCAGCGTCAGGATAGATATTCCCTTTGTTGATTTTAATCTGTTTTGAAATATTATCGAGATAAAGATTTTCCAGCGTTCTGTCTGCAGAAAGTTCCTTTTCAGTATGAGCAACCCAAAGCTTTCCCTTTACCAGAAAAACATCTGCCTCAATGGAACCGAAGTTAGCATAATAAGCCTGCCAAAAGGGAATTTCCTGCATATAATCATTATGCGAATGCGCATTCCCTACATTATAATTTAAATAATTCTGTGCCTGGTTTTCAGAAAAAACAGCCAGGGCCAATACAGCCCATATTTTTGATAGTTTCATTCGTATATCATTATTATTTTATAGGTCAAAATGAAACGACCTATCTCCATACCTTTGAAAAAACTATATCACCACATAAGGTTCTGTAATGATATAGTGACTTATATATAAGAAGATTAAAATTTTACCAGCCCTCATTTTGTTTAATGATCCCGTGACTGTTTACGATTTCAGCCTGTGGAACTGCCCAAACATTATGTACTGCCGGATTAAAGTTTCTTGCTGCCCAGACTACCTGTCCATTGATACCGTGCAAAGGTTTCGCATAAGCTGCCTGCGCGTCTCCCCAACGTACAAGGTCTCTGTGTCTGTCTGCCCATTCTCCTGCCAGTTCGCAACGTCTTTCATGCTTCAGGTCAGCCAGAGTACATCCGTTTTTCGCTGATAACCCAGCACGTAATCTGATCATATTGATTTCCTGATCTGCAGATTTCCCCTGCATCAGTGAAGCTTCTGCTTTGATAAGAATTACCTCAGCGTAACGCATAATCGGCACGGCAAGGTCTGTACATGGATAATCTCCGTTGGCACTCACGTGGCCACTGTTCAATTGATATTTGAACGCATCCATATATTTATTGAATTGGTATCCGGTAAGGGAATTAGAAGAAGCGTATATTCTTTCTTTTCCGTTAAAAGTAAATTTGTCACCTATTTTCAGGATGGTAGCACTTCTTCTAAGGTCTCCTGTTTCGTATTCATCAAATAGCTCTTTCGTTGGCTGGAAGTATCCCCATCCGTTATATTCTCCCCATCCTTTGTTTTCAAGCATTACTCCTGGAAGAATACTTCCCCATGCGGTAAACTTTGGTGTTCCCGGGATCGACCAGATGTATTCCGAACTGTAGTTATTTTCAGCTTTGAAAACATCCGCGAAATTTCCCAATAAGGCTCTGTTTCCTTTCGTCATTACTTCATTAGCCCAGAATTCTGCATTTTTCCAGTCTTTCATAAACAGATATACTTTTGCCAACAATGCCCACGCTGCTGCTTTATGAGGTCTTCCATAATCTTTTGCAGGAAGTTCTGCCTGTGCAGGTAATAATTCTGCGGCTCTTTTCAGGTCATTCACAATATAAGTGTAATTCTCCATTACATTGGCTGCTCTTGGAATCGGGTTGGTATCCGGATCTTTCGAACGGTCGATAATAGGAACTCCGGCTTTTTCATTTCCGTAAGAATAAGCCAGCTCAAAGTACATTCTGCTGCTCATGAACAGAGCTTCTCCCAGGTATTTATTTTTGGTAGCCTGTGAAGTCTGAATATTATCAACGTTACGGATCACACGGTTGGCAACTCCAATCACATTATATCTTTTGTTCCATTGAGTTTCAAGATCACCTGCCGCGATATAATTGCTGCTGAAGTTTTTCGCATTATCCGCCTCACTTTTTGCTCTTCCGGTTACCATATCATCACTGGCATTGATGAACCAGAACAGTCCTCTTCCATAAAATTCACCATCGAATAAAGGCTTGTACATAGCATTTGCTCCGGTAACCAAATCGTTTTCCGTTTTCCAGAAACTGGCTTCCGTAGGGGTTCCTTCCGGCTGCACATCCAGCTCTCCTGTACAAGATAAAAGCATTACAGATATTCCTGATACTAACAATATTTTATTGAAAAATTTCATTTTTTTACTTTTTGTTGGTTAAAAAATTATAATCCGATCTCCACTCCAAAGATGAATGAGCGTGCCTGAGGATATCTTCCGGTATCAACTCCGTAAGAGTTCATTCCTACTTCAGGATCGAATCCTGTATATTTCGTTATGGTAAACAGGTTGTTGGTGGTCATATAAATTCTCACTTTGTTCACATCCAGTTTCCTGTACAATTCTTTTGGTAATGAATACCCGATGGTAAGGTTCTTCAGTCTTAAATAAGATCCATCCTCCACATAGAAATCCGATACTTTGGAATAATTACCACTTGGATCACCATGTACCAGTCTTGGAATATCGGTGTTGGTATTCTGAGGTGTCCATGCATTCAGGATATCTCTGTCCATATTATAATTCTGTCCTGTCCCACCCGGGTTCAAAGAAATAAACTTCATCCCGTTAAATATTTTATTTCCGTATACTCCCTGGAAGAATAAATTCAGATCAAAATTTTTCCATGTCATGTTGTAAGAGAATCCGTAAGAGAATTTAGGATATGGACTTCCAAGATTGACAAAATCGTTATTATTAAGCACTCCTGTATTTCCTTCTTTCTTCAGGAATTTGATATCTCCGGGTTTTGCATTCGGCTGAATAAGATTTCCGTTAGCATCCTTATAATTGTTGATTTCTTCCTGAGTCTGGAAAATCCCTCCTGTCTTATAACCATAGAAGGAATACAGAGGATCTCCTACTTTCACACGGGTTGGTTTCAATACTCCTCTTACTCCGTTATCATTGATAAAGATCTCATCTACATTGGCAAGCTGCTTCACCGTATTTTTTAGTTGACTCATTGTAGCGCCTACTGAGAAAGAAAAATCACCTGAAATCACCTTATTATAATTGATTCCCAATTCATATCCTTTATCCTGAAATAATCCTGCATTCACATACTGATTATTATAGGTTGCCGTACTCGGTAAGCTTACGTTGAAGATCTGGTCTTTAGAATTTTTCACAAAATAATCAAACTGTAAAGAAAGACTGTTGTGAAGGAATGAAGCATCCACCCCAAAGTTGGTCTGCTCAGATTTTCCCCATTTCAGATCCGGATTCGGACGTGTGGTAGCATAATAAGCGATATTCTGAGAAGGATCCTGTCCGAAAATAATATTATTATCTCTTGTCATCAATGGGTTCACTGCCTGTGGCGAAATTCCTCCCAGGTTCCCAAGAATACCGTAACTTCCTCTCAGTTTCAGACTTGAAAGCCACGAAATATCTTTCAGAAAGTTTTCTTTCGAAACTACCCATGCACCGGAAACGGCATAATAATTAGCAAATCTGTTCTGTTTGGCTACCAGTGAAGAACCATCACGTCTTCCCAATAAACTCACGATATACTTTCCTGCATAGTCGTAGTTTATTCTCGCCAGATAAGAAACCAAAGATTGTTTGAATCTGTAACTTGAAACATCTTTATTGGTATCCGCAGCATTCTGAAGGTGTTGGAAAACCTCAGCTTCACTTCTGAAGTCATACGATTTTGCCACAAAACCATCATCAATTGTTTTCTGGAAAGTAAAACCTCCAAGGAAATCAAAATTATGTTGCCCCGCTGATATTTTATAAGTCAACAACTGCTCCGCAAGAGCTGTAGACGAATTATTGGATTGATATTCTAGATTATTGGTATCAAAAATTTTTCCTACTTCCAACACTCTGTACGTAAAGTTCTTTACATCTCCCAATTTAAAAGTCTGTGAAAAATTGGAACGGAATTTTAAATCTTTTGCCAGTGTGATTTCAGCATAGGGGTTGATTAAAATCTCGTGGGTAGGGTTTCTGATGCTGATTCTTTTAAGATAAGCAACCGGATTGATCATATCTCCGTAACCTCCTGCCACATCAATGGGTAGTCCGGAAAATGCACCACTTGGCGTATATACCGGAACATTTGGCGGATAGTACATGGCAGCAACCAAAGCTCCTGTATATCCACTTTTTGTATCGGCTGTGTTTCCGTCAGAGTAATTATAGTACATATTTTCTCCGATCGTCAGCCAGTCTTTTACTTTATGTTCAGAATTGACTCTGAAATTGTATCGTTTTGCCTGAGTATTCAATAAAATCCCCTCAAGACTTCTGTGGTTCATACCTACAAAATATCTGGATTTTTCGCTTCCTCCACTTAAGTTTACATTGTATTCCTGGATTGTTCCTGTTCTGAAAATTTCTTTCATCCAGTCTGTTCTGGTAACTCTTCCGTCCGGATATTGATTGGGATTAAAAGCCATCGGCAAACTTCCCAGCTTCCCGGCATTTTCATAGGCTTTGTACATCACATCCTGGAATTCCGCAGCATTCAGGGATTCCTTCAGCCTCCAAGCCTGGTTGACTCCGTATTTAACATCAAAATCTACCGTAAGATTTCCTTTTTTCCCTTTTTTAGTGGTAATAAGAATAACCCCTCCTGAAGATCTTGCTCCGTAAATAGCTGCAGAAGCATCCTTTAGCACAGAAATATCCTGAATATCATTTGGATTAATAGAAGGTGTTCCATTAAAAACTACTCCGTCTACAACATACAAGGGCGTTTCACCATTGATTCCTCCCAGACCACGAATATTTACTTTAGGTGAGCCGTTAGGATCGCCTCCCTCGTTCACTACAGTAACTCCGGGTGCTTTACCCTGAAGTACTTCTCCTACTCCGGACAAAGATCTCGAAGTAAGCTTATCCAGCGAAGCCTCCGAAACAGCACCGGAAACTTTACTTTTTTTCTGTGTTCCATACCCGACAACAACAATCTCGTCGATGGATTTTTCTTTTAAGCTGTCTTTTTTTTGAGCGAGGAACATCGGTGAAGCTGATATTGCACCAATAAGTAATACCCTTCCCGTTAAATACGTTACGGATACAGGGATTTTAAATACATTCATGATCTCCTTTTTGATTAGGTGCAAAATTAGATCAGCCTGCTCCCACCACTCATTAAGGTTTTCTTATGTTTTTATTAAGAAATTTTAGCTTTTTTAAGATGACTGTCATCACAAAACAAAATTAAACAATTGTATTTCAATCATATAAGCAATTAAAAGTAATCATTCCTCAAATATTCTATGCATAATTGAGATTAACTTTATTTTAAGTTTACAGCAAATACAAATAAGAAGTTAGCTTATAAAAATAGCCTCCAGAAAATTGGAGGCCATTTTATATAAATATATTGCTCAGAATATTTATCTATATATAATAATATCTTTTACGATCTTACTTCCGTAGAAATTCTTTTCTTCAGTGGTAAAATAGAAACTGTTCTTTTGCTCGTAATATTTTGTTTGATCTCTTGGAACAGGGTCTTGCCAGCGTATCAATAAAGTTGCTGGATTACCCACACCTGGCGTTCCTGGAGAAAATTTAAACATAGAACCTGGTGTTATATTTTTCTTTCTGCCATGGAACTCAGACGATACCATCTTAGGTTGTACCAATCTCATATCGCTTAGCAATATGGAGAAAGGTTTCCCAATATATCTGTCTTTAGCTACTTCAAATTCTTTAAGATAAGCCAGTGTATCTCTTGCATACTTTCTTTCGCAATGGGTTATTATAATAACAGTACCATCTTTCTCACGGATGACTTCCTGAGCATTGAAAGAAGAACCAGTGATTAATAATAATATAAATATCAGTTTCATCTGTAAACAATTATATCTTGTACTATTTAATCCCATAAAAAGCCTGCACATAGCTGGTAAAATAAAAGTGATTTTTTCTCATTATATCCACTTTGTTTTTAATTATTAAATATAAGTAATTTTTCAAAAGCTTTATTATTTAAATAATATCTCTAATTTTCAGATATTATCTATCCCTGAGTTCATTTTTCTTTTTTTACATTTGCTGAAAATAGATTTTACTTTTGAACACAGACCTTTAAAAATGTCTCACTGGCATCAGAAGTAAAATAAAAACATTAAAAATCATACGAATTCAATGACCATCATTATAACAGGAACCTCATCAGGAATCGGGTTTGCCTTAGCCGAATATTTTGGTAAAAAAGGACATAAAGTATACGGATTAAGCCGTAAGTATACACAAAGTGAGTACTTCAAATCCATACCTACAGATGTAACAGACAACACCGCTGTTCAGAATGCTGTTGCTGAGGTTTTAAAAACAGAAACCAAAATTGATGTTCTGATCAATAATGCCGGAATGGGAATGGTAGGTGCGGTAGAAGATTCTACCAAAGAAGATATTCTGAAATTGTTCAGCCTGAATCTTGCCGGACCTGTACAGATGATGAGCGCCGTTCTTCCGAACATGCGTGAGCACAAATTCGGAAAAATCATTAATGTCTCCAGTATCGGAAGTGAAATGGGGCTGCCTTTCCGTGGATTTTATTCGGCTTCCAAATCGGCACTGGATAAAGTAACGGAAGCGATGAGATATGAAGTTTACCCTTGGAATATTGATGTATGTTCTCTGCACCTGGGAGATATTAAAACCAATATTGCGGATAACAGAGTCATTGCACAGGTTTCTCAACCTTATAAAAGTGTTTTTGATAAAGTATATGCTTTGATGAATTCTCATGTGAATGACGGAACAGAACCTTTGGAAGTAGCAGAATACATTGAACAACTTTTAGCAAAAAATAAATGGAAAGCTCATTATTATTTTGGTAAATTCGGGCAGAAAATAGGAGTTCCTTTGAAATGGATTCTTCCACAGGGAACTTATGAGAATTTGATGAAAAAATATAATAAACTGGATTAGTTTCAGTTGTATAGAAAGCTATTTGATAATAAAATTTTAAACCATTAAGAAGAATTAAGTTGTAAAGAATCATTAAGATAAGCTTCGCCTTAAGTTTTATCTTAACTACGCTTAATTTCATCACTACCTATGGTGTAGATATATTTGGGATTGAAACTGTTTCTGAAAATATTTTTTGTACTGTTCTGCGTTTTTACACAAGCGCAGAAGAAGCAGTATTGGCTGATTGACACGGAAACCAAAGTCAGAAAAAAGGTAAAGGATTCCACTTCTGCCGTGAAGTTTCTTGATTCCTTAGCCCAAAGTAATTATTTTTTCACCCAGCTGAAAAACGTAAAGGTAAAAGGGGACAGCACGGAAATTTTCTACGATAAAGGAAAAAATTTCAATGAAACGTATGTCAACCTTACGGATTCTCTGGTTCAGAAATTAAAGATTCAGAAAGATTTTTTCACTAAAAATTTAGACTCTACCAAGAAAAGCATCAACAAAACTTATATTGATGAAGGGTATTCTTTCAGCAGAATCAAATCAAAATATAAAGGGCAGAAAAACGGTTATCCCATTGTAGAACTCGACATCAACAAGAATGATAAAAGAACGATCAACGGCTTTGTGGTAAAAGGATACGAAAAAGTTCCCAAAAGATTTATCAAAAACCTGGAAAAGGAGTTTAAAGGTAAAAACTATGATGACAAAAATCTTTTAGCCATCAACAAAACCTTCCAGAGCCATCCTTTCCTGACACTTGAACGGCAGCCGCAAACTTTATTTACGAAAGACTCTACCAGTATTTACCTGTTCCTGGAAAAGAAAAAGACGAATACCTTCGATGGAGTGATTGGTTTTGGAAATGACAAAAGCTCCAAGTTTACCTTAAACGGAACCATGAATGTCAATTTCAGGAATATGTTCAATGGTTTTGAAACCGTCAATTTATACTGGCAGAGAAACCCGGATAAAGGGCAGAATTTCGATCTTAGGGTGGATATTCCATACCTGTTCAAATCGAATATCGGGATGGATACGAAAGTAAATATCTACAGACAGGACTCAACATTTGCCAACGTGAAATTCCTTCCGGCCTTTTATTACCATATCAATAACCGAAATAAAATCGGTTTGAGAGCGACTCTCGAAACCTCTACTATTATTGACACCCTATACGTTCAGGGAAAAGATTACAACAAAAAAGGGATCGGGATATGGTATGAAATGACAGAACCCACAGATATTGACCTTTTCCTTTACAAAACAAGGATCAATGCCGGATATGACTTCTTAACAACCACCTATTCTAAAGATAATATTAAAGCCAATCAGAATCAGTTTTATTTCTTTGGTGAACATAATTATCATATTTCAGGAAATCATTTTCTGAACATTAAAGCGGAAGGTGCCATGATGGATTCCAAAATAGAGTTTTCCGCCAATGAATTATATCGTTTTGGAGGTTGGAATTCCATGCGGGGATTCAATGAAAACTCTCTTGCCGCCGACTTTTATTATTATGGTAGTCTGGAATACCGGTATCTGATCGGTAATCAGGCATTCTTTGACGTCTTTGGACAATATGGCCAGCTCAATAATAAATCTTTAAATGTAAAACCTAAACTCTATAGTGTCGGACTCGGTTTCAATTTCTTTATTCCTATTGGTCTGATGAGTTTCCAGCTGTCTAATGGTAATGAGTTTGGAAATCCTTTTAAATTTAATGATATCAAAATTCACTGGGGAATTCTGAGCAGGTTTTAAAAAAGAAAGGAAGAGGGAAGCTGGAGGCTGGAAGTTCTCGAAGTCACAGTTTTACTATCCTGTTGTTTTTATAGAAAAGTTTTTTTTCAAAAATTTATTACTGAGGATTTCAGGAAGTTGATAAGACTCAATAACTTCCAACTTCCCTCTCTCAGCATCCCTACTTATATTAATATCTATATAATAAAGCAAAAGTCCCTAAACAAAGGATATTTTCCATTTTACTTATTTATTAATTCTTCATGTTAAAAAATATTAAATCGTATTTTTATTTTAATACATCATTAAAGTACAGGTAACAGTGCACTGCTAAATTTGCCTTCAAAAAAATGAAGAAAACTCTAGCCACTTTTGCCGTTTTTTTACTTCCTCTTTGTTTTTCTGCACAGGAAATCAATATTTCAGGAAATGTAAAATCAGAAAACGGTTCTAGTGTTTCCGGTGTAAATATCACCGACAAAAACACAGGAAAGACTGCTACTACAGATGAAAATGGTAATTTCACTATTTCTGCAAACCCCAAAGACATTCTTGAATTTTTTGCTCCTGATTTTTCTGTTTATACCGTTGAGGTTTCTTCCAAAAAACAGTATGCCGTTATTTTAAAAAAACCAAGCGAAAAGCTGATTGAAGGCGTTGTTATTACCGCGTTAGGTATTGCCAAGAAGAAAGAAAAGATTGGTTATTCCACTCAGGAAGTGGGAACGAAACAGTTTGAAACCATTACTACGCCAAGTATCGGGAATCTATTTTCCGGACAGGTAGCCGGACTGAATGTTTCCAATCCAACGGGAATGCAGCAGGCTCCGCAATTTACATTGAGAGGAAATTCCAATCTGGTTTTTGTGATTGATGGTGTGATTGTAGAAAAAGAAGTTTTCCAGAATTTAGATCCTAACAATATTGAAAACATCAACGTCCTGAAAGGAGCTACCGCTTCTGCGCTATACGGTTCAAGAGGTCGTTACGGAGCTGTTTTAATCACCACAAAAAATGCTAAGAAAAAAGGATTCTCCGTAGAGTTTTCACAAAACACCATGATTACGGGAGGATTTACCAATCTTCCAAAAACCCAGACTGAATATGGAAACGGGTCCCATGGAAAATACGAATTCTGGGACGGAGCCGATGGCGGGGTGAATGACGGAGATATGATCTGGGGCCCAAAATTTGTTCCCGGGCTACAGATTGCCCAGTGGAACAGCCCTATCAGAGATAAAGTAACAGGACAGGTTGTTCCGTGGTACGGAGCTGTGACAGGAACTCAGTATGATGATAAATCAAGGTATGAAAGAGTTCCGATCGACTGGAAATACCATGATAACTTAAGCACTTTCCTAAAGCCTGCGGTGATCAACAATAATAATTTTGCGATCAGCTATAGAAACAACAAAGACATCTACAGATTCTCCGGGAACTTCATGAATTATGATGACAGAGTTCCCAATTCCTATCTTCAGAAATATGGAATCAATTTCTCTTCTGAAAATCATCTAGGTGAAAAATTAATATTTGATACAAAATTCAACTTCAACCAGGCTTTTACTCCTAATATTCCTAATTACGATTATAATCCAAGCGGACATATGTACACCATCCTGATCTGGATGGGAGGCGATGTAGACGGAAAAGCATTGAAAAACCATATGTGGATTCCCGGAAAAGAAGGAAGAGCACAGGCCAACTGGAACTATGCATGGTACAACAATCCATGGTTTGGAGCGGAATATTACAAAAATCAGAACAGAACCAATATTATCAATGCCCAGACAGGGTTAGAATATAAAGCAACACAGGACCTTTCTGTAAAAGGAAAAATTTCCCTGGTTGAAAATCACAGCAAAACGGAAGTATTGAGTCCTTACTCTTATTTCAACTACAGCGCACCAAGAAGTGGTGGTTATATTCTGAAAGATAATAAAACATGGAATCTCAACTATGATGTTCTGGCAACTTATAAGAAAAAAATATCTGAAAACTTTGATTTTACAATCAATGCCGGAGGTTCTGCTTTCTATTATAAAAACAACAACAATGAAAGGTCTACAGACGGATTAAAGATTCCTGAAGTATACACATTCGAAAACTCTATCGGAGCGCTTAAAAATTATACCTATTTAAAGGAAAAGTTAATTTACAGTGCTTATTCAACCATTGATATCGGAGTGTATAATGCTTTCTTCATCAATATTTCCGGACGTAATGACTGGTCTTCCACTCTTCCTAAAGCCAACAGATCTTACTTCTATCCTTCTGCTTCCATCAGTGCGGTTATTTCAAATCTGGTAAAACTACCGGAATCTATCAACATGCTGAAACTTTCCGCATCATGGGCAAAAGTAGCTTATGATTTCCAGCCATATTCCATCAGAAACTATTATCTGAACAATGAGGGAATCACATTCAACGGAAATCCTACGTATTATTACCCAACCACTCTGAACGTAGAAAATTCTTTGAAACCGGAACAGACAAAATCTTATGAATTAGGGTTAAGCGCAGGTTTCCTGAATAACAGAATTACCTTCGATGCCACCTATTTCAGAACATTAGATTATAATAATATTCTTCAGTTCCCGGCTGCTGAATCATCAGGGTTTACCTCACAATATGTAAACGGAAATGAATATACTACGAAAGGATTTGAAGTTTCCCTTGGTTTAGTTCCGGTAAAAACTGCTGATTTCAGTTGGAAAACCTTGATCAACTGGAGTACTTATGAACAAAAGCTGACTTCCATTTATGATAATATGCCGAACTACAAGAATATTAAGTTAGGAGAAAGAATGGACAGCTATTATGATTATACATGGCAAAAGTCTCCGGATGGAAAAGTAATTCTTGATGCTAATACAGGAATGCCGACAAGAGCTAATAACCCAAGTAACCTGGGACATTTCAATCCTGACTGGACTTTCGGTTTCAACAACACTTTTAAATATAAAAAATTCACTTTAAACATCGGAATCGATGGAAGTATCGGAGGCGTGATGAGGTCGCAGGTTGTGGAAAAAATGTGGTGGGGAGGAAAACATCCTAATTCTGTAGCGTACAGAGATCTTGAATATGCGAATCCGGGAACGTACTATTTTGTACCGGATGGGGTTAATTACAATCCGGCAACCGGGCTTTATACACCACACACCAAAGCAATCAGCTATCAGGACTGGGCACAAAATTATCCATACCGTGCAAGAGTAACGCAGGATGAAAGCGAAGAGTTTGCGAACGTTTTCGACAGAACTTTCGTCAAACTTAGATCTGTAGTATTAGAATATGACTTCTCTTCATTATTGAATCCTAAAGGAATGGTAAAAGGTTTCACTGCTAATATTTCTGCTTATAATCTGGCAATGTGGAAAAAATCAAAGAACTTATATTCTGACCCTGATTTTCAGGCAAAAACAGAGAATGACATTCAGGATCCATCCAGCAGATGGTTTGGAATCGGATTTAATCTTAAGTTTTAACTAAAAAGTACGTCTAGACAATGAAAAATAATATAAACAAAGTGAAAGGGCAAAAAGGTAAAACCGCAATATGGATGATGAAATCTATATTTACAGCCGGACTTCTGACATTAGCATCATGTGAATCCAACCTTGATACTATCAATGAAAACCCGAATGACCAGGCCAGCATTGACCCCAAATATCTTTTGACCTACGTAGAAAAGTATACTTTCCAAGTCAATGGAGATAATATGTACGCTTCAAGGATGATGATTGGTACCGATGGCGAGAATTCATACCAGTATATGAAATGGAATGATACCTCATTTGAAGTATATACAAGAGAGCTCCTGAATACCGGAAAAATGATGCAGGAGGCGGAAAAAAGAGGAAATAAAAATTATCTGGCCATTGGAAAGTTTTTAAGAGCTTATCATTTTTTCAATATCAGCTTAAAAGTAGGGAGTGCTCCCTATTCTGAAGCAGCTAAAGGTGAATCAGGAATTACTCAGCCTAAATATGATACCCAGGAAGCAATCATGTCCGGAATTTTATCAGAATTAAAGGAAGCCAATGATCTTATTAATACCAATGATAAAATTGAAGGAGATATTGTCTACAACGGCGATGCTTTAAAGTGGAAAAAACTGATCAATTCATTCCGTCTGAAAATTCTGATCACTTTATCTAAAAAAACAACCATAGGAAGTTATAATATCGCTGCAGAATTTGCTTCTATTGCAGGAAGTCAGTCTCTCATGACTTCCATTGCAGATAATGGTGAACTTAAGTTTGCGGATGCTGCTGACAGCAGATACACTATGTTTAACAACAGTGGATATGGTTCAAGTTTGTACATGGCAGATTATTTTATTAATATGTTCAAAGACAGACATGACCCGCGTTTGTTCACCTTTGCAGCACAAACTACCGGAGCTAAAGAAGCCGGAAAAGCAATTACAGATTACACTGGATATAACGGCGGAAATCCTACTTCCCCTTATTCTGATAATGCAGCACTGATTACGGCAAAAAACATTTCTAAAGTAAACGACCGTTTTTATAAAGATCCTACCAATGAACCTTCTTCTGTATTGAGTTACTCAGAACTTGAGTTTATTCTGGCTGAAGCTGCGGCAAGAGGCTGGATTTCGGGATCTGCAAAGACTCATTATGACAATGCCATTAAAGCGAGTTTCAATTTTTATCAGACCTATGTAAAAAATCCGGGACAATATTTCTCAGGCTTTGATGTGAATCAATATCTGGCTACTCCTTTAGTCGTTTATAATAATGCGGATCCACTACAAACACAACTGGAGAAGATCATGACTCAAAAATACATGACGATGTTCCATCAGGCACAATGGACTTCTTACTTTGATTATTTAAGAACAGGCTTTCCAAATTATCCTTTAAAGGCAGGAGTTGCAGCACCTTTCAGATTCAGATATCCACAGTCTGAGTATAATTACAACAGCAATAATTTAAAAGCTGCTTTAACCGCTCAGTATGGAGGAAATGATAATATCAACTCCAAACCCTGGTGGTTACAATAAAAATCTGATTATTTTTATATAAAACAAAGAAATCGCAGGAAAATCCTATTAACTTGCGGTTTCTTTCTTATTACGATTGAACATGAACAGAAGAGAATTTTTAGAGAAATCAAGTCTTTTATTAGCAGGATTAGGAACTTCAGGTGTTCTGCATCCTTCTATTTTAAAAGCTTTAGCCATTGATCCGGCTGCTCAGTCTACATTTTATGATGCAGAGCATGTTGTCATCCTGATGCAGGAGAACCGTTCATTTGATCACGCTTTTGGTGCGCTTAAAGGAGTAAGAGGCTTTTTGGATAAAAGAGCTTTTGTAAAACAGGATGGACATTCTGTTTTCTTTCAAAAAAATGACGACGGAAAATATGCATCTCCCGCCCGGCTGGATTTAAGAAACACAAAATCTACCTGGATGAGCTCGCTTCCACATTCCTGGGCTGATCAGCAAAAAGCATTGAACAAAGGAAAATTTGACCAATGGCTTCAGGCGAAAGCCTCAGGTAATAAAGATTATAAGAATATCCCATTGACATTAGGCTATTATAACCGTGAAGATCTTCCGTTTTATTATCAGCTGGCCGATGCATTCACGATATTCGACCAGTATTTCAGCTCTTCTCTTACCGGAACAACTCCCAACAGGTTGTTTCTTTGGTCCGGAACCTTGAGAGAACAGCAAAACGGAAAGGTAAAAGCCAATGTTGTGAATGAAAACATTGACTATGACAAAGCAAGACAGGCAAAATGGAAAAGCTTCCCGGAAATCTTAGAACAGCAGAATGTTTCGTGGAGAATTTATCAGAACGAAATCAGCCTTCCAAAGGGAATGTCCGGAGAGCAGGAAGCCTGGCTAAGTAATTTTACAGATAACCCGATTGAATGGTTTTCAAGATTCAACGTTAAATTTTCAAAAGGATATTATCAGAATATTCCCAACATCATCGCTTATCTGAAGCAGGAAATTGAAAAAAATCCTAAACAGAAAGAAAGACTTGAAGCCATGCTGGCGGAGGTACAGGAAGATCAGGTGAAATACCATCCTGATAATTATTCCAAACTTTCAAAAGAGGAGAAAAACCTTCACGAAAAAGCTTTTACGACCAATTCCAACGATCCGGATTACTGGAAACTGGAGATCGGAAAAGATGAAAACGGAGAAAGACTGGTTGTGCCGGAAGGAGATGTATTATTTCAGTTCCGTAAAGATGTAGAAGAAAAAAAGCTTCCATTGGTTTCATGGCTGGTAGCTCCTGAACATTTCTCAGACCATCCGGGATCACCTTGGTACGGAGCATGGTATATTTCAGAAGTTTTGAATATTCTGACCCAAGATCCTGAAACCTGGAAAAAAACAATTTTCATCATCAATTACGATGAAAACGACGGGTATTTTGACCACGTACTGCCTTTCGCACCACCTGTGAATCCAAGCCAGCCTGTTGATATGAACGGAAAAGAAGGGGTGGAATATGTAGATCAATCTCAGGAATATATGAGTAATCCTTCTTTAAAAAATTATGAAAAAGTTGAAGGAACCGTAGGATTAGGATATAGAGTACCGATGATTATCGCATCGCCATGGACAAAAGGAGGCTTCGTCAATTCCGAAGTATCAGATCACACTTCTGTACTGCAGTTTCTGGAGAAGTTTATTATGAAAAAATTCAAGAAGAATGTACATATTGACAATATCAGTGACTGGAGAAGAGCAATATGCGGAGATCTTACCTCTGCTTTCAACTCTTCCGGTGTAAAAGCTCCACAGATGAATTATCTGAATCAGAAAGATTATGCTAAAACCATCAATGCCGCCAGAAATAAGCCTGTTCCTGATCTGAAATGGTATTCTGAAGATGAGCTTAAAGACAGCTTACTTGACATTCAGGAAAGAGGTCTGAAGCCATCCAATCCGCTGCCGTATCACTTCCATGTCAATTTAGAAGGCGGGCAGATCAAAATGACGAATCTCAAAGAGAATGGAGTTCCTTTGCTTGTTTATGACAGGACGCAATTTAACAGTAATAATTATCACTTTTCATATGCTTTATATTCCATGCAAAGTTTATCCCATGCTGTACATTCCGGAGCCTATGATTATGAAATTTTCGGTCCCAATGGCTTTTTCAGGAAATTCCAGGGAAGTATTTCACCGGAAATAGAGATAATTTTGGTGAATGTGAGCGCAAAAAACCAAGTGGAGCTGACTATAAGAAGTGACAAAAAGAAAAATTTCACCATCAGTCTGGAAGATTTGTACACAAAAAATAAGAAAACAATTTCTGTACAAAAATCAGAGGAAAAAATAATGATCGATCTTGATAAATTTAAAGGGTGGTATGATCTGAAAATAACATCAAACGAGCATTTGTGGCACTTTGCCGGACGTATAGAAACCGGAAAAGTCTCTGTTTCCGATCCGCATTGGGCGTAAAAAACCTTTATAATACCGATAAAATCCTGTACGAAATTGTGCAGGATTTTTTTTGAGTTATTTCATAATTATAATGCATTACATATGATAAATAAACACTTAAATAAAAAATGTGGTATATTTTTATCACCATAAGCTGAATTTTATTATCTTCATGTAACTAATTACAATGTCATGAAAAAACTAAATTTAACTATTGCAGCATCTTTATTTGCATTTGCTTTATCTGGGAATCTGAGTGCACAAGACCTTGCTACAGATAACCATACGGTTACCATTTCTATTCCCGAAGTCGCATTGGTAGATATTGAACCAGCAGCAACAAAAAATATCACTCTTGGATTTACAGCTCCTACTGAAGCGGGAAATCCTATTCTTCCAGCTGCGGCCAACACTACTTTGTGGCTTAATTATTCTTCTATTAAATCTGTGGCAGATCCTTCCCGTAACGTAAGCGTAAAAATGAACGCTATCATTCCTGGAGTAGATCTTCATGTAACGGCTGCTGCTGCCACCGGAGCAGGAGCAGGTACATTAGGAACTTCTGCAGGTCTGCTTACCTTAACCGGTACTGACCAGACTATTATTTCTGGTATTGGAAGTGCTTATACAGGAAATGGAGCTAATAACGGTCACAATCTCACCTATGCACTCGCTGCAGGAAGCGGTCCTGGAGGTGTAGCAGCTTATGCAGATTTACAGGCAACAGCTACTGTTGTTGCTACCGTTACTTATACAATATCAGATAATTAGAATTTAATTAAAATTCAATTTTGCCTTTCAAAAACAAGAAGAAGCTGTTATTCAGTTTCTTCCTGGCTTTGTATTATTCATAATTTAACTCCAAACTTTACATCATGATAAAGCGTATCCTTATTTTGATCACCCTGATTTTGCAGTTCAGCTTTTTACATGCCGGTATTGTGATTATCAACGGGCTTACGCATTCTTATAAAATTGAAAACGGAAAGGTGTATAAAGGAAAAGTTGCTATTGAAAACACAGGCAGCAATCCTCAGAGTGTAAAAATATTTTTACAGGATTATACCTATCACGCAGATGGAACCATCAATTATACAGCTTTACGTACCAATAAACGCAGTAACGGAGAATGGTTAAAGCTCAATACCAATCTTGTTACCCTTAAAGGCAAGGAAAAGACCGAGATATTGTATGAAATAACAGTTCCCGATCAGGCAATGGAACCGGGAAGCTACTGGAGTGTGATCATTGTAGAACCGGTAGAAGAGATAAAACCCAGTGATAATAAACCGGGAGTCAGTATCACTTCTATTATACGGTATGCTATTCAGGTCATTACAGATTTTGAAACAGAAAAGGCCAAACCGGACCTTAAATTTGAAAGTGTAAAAGTGGAAAAACAGGAGGGAAAACAAACAGCAAAGATAGCAATAGCCAATAATGGCAATCTTTACTGTAAACCTACAGCTTCCATTGAAATCTATAACCGTAAAACGGGTGAAAAGGTGGGAACGTATTCAAGTTTAACGATGGGGCTGTTACCAGACACCTCCAAAACATTTTACATTGATCTCAGTAAACTACCTCCTGACAAATACAAAGCAGCTATCATAGCTACGGATGAAGAAGAGAATGCTTTTGCACTCAATGTGGAATTAGAAGTAAAAAATGATTAGAACTTGGACTTTATTTATTATCATATCACTATTCCCGGTATTTATTTTTTCTCAGGAGCAATCCAACCGATTGATCAGTAAAAAAGATAGTTTAATGCCGGGAATGTCTACTTCTATTCCCTTCACATTGGAAAATAATTCGGCTGAAACCCGGACCTATGATATTTCAGTTACCACATCAAGCCCGTTGATTAGTCCTATTCTAATAAAAGGAGAATTTCAGATTTCTCCTCACGAGACATCAGTATATCTCGTTCCTTTGCGTATCGGATCAGAAACAGGACAGGGCACTTATTCTGTAACCCTGAACATTACCGATCGTAATATTGGAACAGCTTTTACAAAAAATGCAAAAATTACAGTTTCAGTGAACAGGAAGCTTTTGGTTACGGTTTTAAATACACCTGAATTTGTAAGAGCAGGAGAAACGATCCGTTCGTCTTTTCTTTTAAAAAATAATGGTAATACAACAGAAAGCATTGTTCTTGAAAGTAAAAATGCTATTGTTGATAATGAACCGTCACTGGTTCTTACTCCCAATGAATCCAGGATCATTACTATTCACAAAGTAACAAACCCCGAACTTCCTCAAAACGAATTTCAAAACTTAAATCTTTCGGTATACCCGAAGAATTATCCTAAAGAAAGTCAGGACGTCTATGCAACCACTCAGGTAATCTCGGTAAAACCATCTGAAAACGATATTTATCACAGATTACCTGTTGCCTTCTCTTTATCTTTCATAGGAATGCAGAACATGGGCGTTTATAATGATGGATTTCAAGGCGAAATTTATGGCAAAGGAACTCTTGATAAAGACAATAAAAATCAGATTGAATTCAGGGCTGTCACACACAACCCGATAGAACTTAATACATTCACCCAGTATGAAGAATATTTTGTGAATTATAAACGTGATAAACTGTATATTCATCTTGGTGACAAAACCTACTCTTCTTCTTATCTTACAGAATTTGCAAGATATGGCCGCGGGGCAGAAATCCGATATGATTTTAATAAAGTGAGCTTTGGTGGGTTCTATAATCACCCGAGGTTTTTCAGAGATATTAAAGATGAATTTAATTTCTATTCGGCCTTTAAAATCAGGAAAGAATCTGAAGTTTCAGTAGGCTATCTCTACAAAACTCCAAGAAATGAAGAGATCAGATTCGGAGATGTAAAGCTTGACTCAGATGCTCACCTTCCTTATGCTAAAGGGAAATTTAAAGTTTCAAAGAATATTAATCTTTCCGGAGAATTTGCCTACAGTACAACACAAAAAACAGATGGAACTGCTTATTTATTACAGGCAGAAGCCATTTTTAAAAAATTGAACGGAAGCCTGATGTACATGAGAGCCAGCCCAGATTTTGCCGGATATTTTACCAATACAAATACCTTTAACGGTAATATTTACTATAATATCACCAAAAAGATCAGCGTATTTGCCAATTACATGCAGGATGCCAAAAACTTTCAAAGAGATACACTGTTACTGGCTGCTCCCTACAGAAAGTATTTTCAATATGGCGTACAGTACAAATATCTCCCTCGCGGCTCCATCATCCTTAATAATGGATATCAAACCTATAAAGACCGTTTAGACCCTAAACAGTTTGATTACTATGAACGGTATTTCAAAGTGAGTATTAATCAACAGATAGGAGTATTTCAGATAAATATGGATGGACAATTCGGTAAAACAGATAATTATCTTACAGGCTTTAGCGGTAATTCAAGTTTTTATTCTGCCAATCTTTCATTTCAAAAATTCAGAACCTCTTTTAACATCTTCGGAAGTTATGCCATCAGCTCAAGATATCAGCTTCAGAATCAGAAAAATTTTTATTATGGAGCCAGAATCTTCAGTCAGTTTTCTGATAAGACCAGTTTAAGTATCTTCTATCAGAACAATTATATGCCAGAGGAATATTTCAGAGACAGAAATCTGTTTGAACTTCTTTTTCGCCAGCAGTTATTTCCCGGAAATGAACTTGATCTATCCGGAAGATATTCATTGCAGAGAGGAGAAATCGGAGATAAAGATTTTATATTTTCCATGCGGTATACCTGGCGTCCTAACATTCCGGTACAGAAAACTGCCGAATATATTTCGCTGTCGGGAAATGTCAGCAATCTGGGTATAAAAAAGACTGAAGGCGTAAGATTAATGCTTGGAAGTTATCTGTCTATTACGGATAAGGAGGGAAATTATATGTTTAAAAATGTTATCCCGGGTAATTATTTTCTTGAAATAGACCGCTCCACTACAGCAATCAATGATATTCCCACTCAAACGTTTCCTGCCAGTCTTTCATTGGTGAATAAGGAGAATACTTTTAATTTCGGATTAACAACAGCAGCCAATGTTCAGGGACATGTCAAGTTCCTGGAAACCGGAGAGAAAGATCAACAAGATTATGGGCAACTATCACCTGTAAAAGGAAAAAAGAAAAGGGAAAGTATCATTGTGGAAGCTACCAATAATGACCAGACTTTCCGTAAGGTATGCTATATAGGAGAAGATTTTGATTTCACTTATCTCCGCCCGGGAGACTGGATTGTAAAAGTTTACCGTAACGGACTGGATAAACGCTATAAAATCACAACAGATAAACTCCTGTTTACTTTACAACCTTCGGAAACAAAAAAATTAAGTATCAATGTTGTTAAACAGCAGATAGAGATCAAATATCAACAGGAATCCTTGAAAGTAGGATATAATGAAATAAAAAAGAAGAGATGATTCTGATCCGTACCATATTATTAATTGTATTTTGTGCTGTATCCGGCCCAATCTATTCCCAGACCGCAAGTACTACTGTCAGTATAACATTGCCTGTAGTAACATTAATGGATGTTGAACCTACCGGAAGTATAACCTTAAATTTTACACGTCCTACCGAGGCTGGAAATGCTTTGGTAGCGCCAACTCCCAATACATCAAAGTGGATCAACTATACATCCGCTATCGCTTCCGGAGGACTTACAAAAAGAATTACGGCATCTGTTAATCAGGTTATTGCAGGGGTCAATATAAGAATTCAGGCCGCTGCAGCTTCCGGAGCCGGAGGTGGAACATTGGGGACATCTGCAGGACAGGTTACGCTTACCACTACTCCAACTACCATTATTAGTGGTATCGGAGGAGCATTTACCGGAAATGGAGCGAATAACGGCCACGCGCTCACCATTTCACTTGCCACTAATACTTATGCCAACTTACAGGCTCAGGCCAATACAGCAATTGTCATCACCTATACCATCACAGAATAAATTAAAAATGAAAATAAAAAGCCCTTTTCTCAAAGAACAGTTCTTAAAAAGATATCTATACATTATTGCTTTACTAATGGGAAGTTATCTTGAAGGGCAAACCATAAACATTGCAGGAACAAGCTGGACGGTCAGTGTTCCTACCATTACAGAGGCAGGAAGTAACTATGCCGGAACTTATGATAATCCTTCGCAATTAGTTTTGTCCGGACATTTACCAGGATCTTTCCTGAGTCTTCTTACAAGTGCCGGCGCCAGAATCAGTATGCAGCATGTTCCCACTTCCTGGAATAGTGCTTTGAAACTCTACGCAAAAAGAAGCGGAGGTACAACCAAGATCAATGGCCTTTGTGTAGGCTGCGCTGCAACAATTTCAGGAGGAAATGTGAATTATGTAGAAATACCGCAAACCGGCTCCGCAACACTTTCAACAATTACTTTTACCGGAGTGTTAGGTGTGAGCCACAATGTTGATTATTCCGCTATTAATGTACAATTGGAAATTAGCGGCGTTTCTGTAACAATTCCTGCGGCGGCATACAGTACACAAATAGTTTTCACAATTGCAGCCAATTAAACTCCAAAGCCAATCCAGATACTACTTATCATCATTAATTGAACAATCCATTTAAAGAGATATTCAGTCAATTTGTATAAAAAAAACAATCCTTTTCAAAATCAGAAAAGAATTGTTTTTTAGTATGTAAACTTAATTAATGTTTGGCCCACCAAAGAGGAGTCAGTACAGCATCTGTGCCACCAAGTAATTGTACAGCTTTATCATATCCGGGCTGATCCGTATTTCTGAAAGTACTTGGATATCTTAATCTCTGAGGAAAATTCTGAATAGAATTCGTCATATAGTTTCCTGAGCTCAAATTAGGAAGGTTTGGCAATGGAGTTTCGATGGCTGGGTTTTCAAAAAATGGCAGCCCGAGTCTTCTCTGATCATTCCAGGATTCTAATGGTAACCAAGGCATATTGGCAATATATTTCTGGGTAATAATCTTTGTGAGTTTATCATTCTTTACCGATCCATTCTTATAGATGGTATTCACAGGATATTTAATTTCAACCGAAACTAAGTTTCCGTTGACAGGATCTTTATATTTCATGGTATGGCTTGCTCCCGGTTCTGTAATATGACTATAAGAAACAGAAGTACCATCACGGTTATAATCCGTTGAAGCAATATATTGACCATAGAATTGAGAAACTCCATTATAAACAAAACTTTCCTGAATTCCTTTATTATAGGCAGCTTCATCACTCATTGGAACGGTCCAGCCTTTCAATGCAGCTTCCGCCAAAAGGAAATAGGTTTCCCAGCTTGCAAAAAATATTCTTGCATTCTTACTTTCCCTGTACTGCTTACCTAAAGCCGGCATACATCCTACTACATTTCTTAAGCCATTTCTCTGTCCTTTTACGCCCCAGTTTCCAATGGTATAGGCGTTCCATGTATTTACGGTATTTACTGTTATTTTAGAATTGTCTTCAAACGTAAGATCTCCGTGATTGGTAGTTGCCTGATTGGTATAAGTTGGATATAATGAGTAAACCGGGCTTGTAAGATCCCCAGGAATATAGAATGTTTTATAGGCTCTCGGATCTATTTTATTGGGTAATCCGTCCAACCAGTATCCTGCACTTGGGTCGTTGGTCATTGTAGTGAACTGTTGATCATATTTTATACCAATATAATCAGAAGCCTTTACCTGTGTATGTTGAGCCGCTGGTAACTGGTCTGTAGAATTTACTCCTCCCAAGCCAATGTATAAATTATTAAGGGTTGCTGATAAGATCTGAGAGTTCCATTCTCTGGACATTACACCTGTCAGCGCATCCCATCCCGGTTTTTCAGTAACTTTAAAATTATCTGCACTTGTAGCGATAAACATATTTGAATTAGCCGCTGCTTCAAATTCTGTTTTTGCTTTTGAAGGATCTACTTCGGCAATTCTCATGGCAATTCTCATCCTCATAGAGTTGGCATATTTTACCCACTGTGTCCAGTTAAACCCATACACCATATCATAGGCATTTGCATTGGATGGTACGCCTTGGGTTGTGTCCATTTTTGCGACTGCATCTTTTAATTCTTCCAAAATAAAATAATACACTTCTTTTTCAGAATTGAAAGTAGGATTCGTTCCCTGGAAAGCCTGAATAGGTTGAGGTCCGAAATTATCCGAAAATTCACTCATTAAATAAGCTCTCCAGATTCTGGAAATCTGAATGACATTGTCATAATAAGGTTTTCCCTGCCCGGCTACCTTTTTCTCATTAGCCAACTGAATGGCCGCATTTGCATTATTCAACCAGTCTGAAATGTATTTCCAGTACTCGGAAGTCCAGGAATCGTCGTAAGTTCCACCTGCAATTCCGGTTGTCAAATGCTGTCTTGCTGCCGTTTTCCAGTATAAAACAAAAACACGTTCTGCGATATTAGGATCTTGCTGGGCACCGAGAATTGAGTTATTTAAAAAATATTCAGGTTCTGCCTTATTAGCGTCTACGGCAAACGGGTTATTATTGATGTCTTCAAAATCATTGCATGAAGTACATAGTAAACCAATCGTAAAAAATGATAAGATATATTTTTTCATTGTTTCAGTTGTTAATTAAAAGCCTAAAGTGATTGTAAATAAGTAAGATCTTGAAGTAGGAAAAGCAAGGTTTTCAAATCCTGTAGCATTAGAATTAATTGCAAATACGGATTCCGGATCAATTCCTTTGGCTTTACTATAGATCATCCATACGTTATTGGCCGTAAAAGCTACTTTAGCACTCTGTAAGGCCAGTTTTTGGAAAATACTTTTAGGGAAATTATAGGTCAGCTGAATATTTCTTAAGCGAATATTGGTAGCATCATAAATGTTTTGTTCTGTAATTCCTAAGTTTCCAGATGTTACAGCTCCCCAATAATCCTGTTGAGTAATTTCTTTGGTATTTGCTGTATAACCGCCATTGCCCTCCACTACGGCATCCAAAATCATATTATCACGTTTTCCTCCGGGTGCAGTGTCTGCAGCAAGTCCATTCGCTTGTAATGCAGCCTGTGTTGCAGAGAAAAATTTACCTCCGATTCTTCCGTCAATTAAAAATGAAAGTCCAATATTTTTATAAACAAAGCTGTTTGTAAAGCCAAACAAAGCTCTTGGGGTTTGATCTCCCAGATAATATTGATCAGAAGTAGCCCGCGGTAATCCGTTTTGATCCACAATAAGCTTTCCATAATGAGGACTGCTGGTATCTTCTACTCTTAAGAATTTCGTTCCATAAATCGCTCCGTAGGGTTTTCCTACTTCTGCGAAGAAAGCAACGTTATCAAAACCTGATAAAGGGTATTTTGATACAATCCCATCAATTTTATCGATGTTACTTTTTAATGTTGAAAAGTTGACATTAACATTCCATACAAAACTTTCCTTCTTAAAGATATCCGTATTCAATACAAATTCAAACCCTTTGTTATGCAGCCCTCCTGAATTAATTTTCTTTTTCTCATATCCTGAAAGAGGATTTATTGGTAAATCTATCAACTGCTCTGTTGCATTATTACTAAAATAACTTACATCCAGAGATACTCTGTCAAAAAACTTCATATCTGCCCCGACTTCAAAACTTTTAAGTTTCTCGGCATGAAGATTTGAATTAAAAAGAATTTTATTTCTTGTAAGCACTATATGTCCGCTTGGATCTGTGGAAGCGGTATAGGTATTATATAACTGTTGGGGTGGTAAAGAATTTCCTGTAACTGCGTAAGCCGCGCGAAGTTTAGCAAATGTTAAGGCATTTAAAGTTGTACCATTTAATTTTTTCAGCATATCTGTCAAAACTAATGATGTACTCACGGAAGAATAAAAATAAGACCTGTTATTAATATTCAAAGTAGAAGACCAATCGTTTCTTGCCGTAGCATTCAGAAACCAATATCCGTCATAATTAATTTCAGCAGCAGCAAATACTGAATTAATTTTTTTCCACATATCAACTTCAGTCGTTGTAACAGAAGCAAGATCACTCGTATTAGAAGTGCTGAAGACATTGGCAAGAATAAGATTTTGTGTGGAAAAATAGAGTGCCTTATCCCTGCTTTCCATCATTTGCCCATAAACAGAAAGCGATCCTCCCCATTTACCAACAATATTATCTTTTTTAGCATTAAGACTTATGATATAATTATTCTCATAAAACTTTTGCTGACCGGTAGAATAAGAATTATTACGGCCCGATCCCGTCCAAACCCTTGCATCATTATTTAAAGAATAGAAATCTGTCCCTAGCCTTACATCTGCACTTAGCCAGTTATTAAATTGATATTTAAGATAACCGTTTAATAAAAATCTATCTTTTTTATCAGCGTTTAATGCATTATAGGCTGTCCAATAAGGATTAACTCCATTGGAGGTTATCCAGCGCGACATTACTTCATTTTGCATCTGTCCCTCACGATAATCTCTTACATCAATATTTTGAGGCATCAGAAGGATTCTTGGGTAGTAATTAGCATCCCCTTGCCCTGCAGAAGGTCTGTTTGTCCCTTTAACACTCATATATTGGGCTTTCATCTCAGTAGTCCATCTTTTATTAGCCCCAAAATTAGAATTCATTTTTGCCATAAAATTGAACCTCTCATATTTTGAATTCGGAATCTGGCTATTACTGTTTAAATAATTAGCAGAAGTGTATAAGCTTGATCCTTCACCAATGCTTTCCTGAAAGCTCAATGTATGCTGTGCGGTAGTTCCTGTCTTAAAAAAGTTTTTTAAGTTATCATGGACCGTCATATTTGATCCTTCAAAGGCGGGTCCCCAGGAAGTTGTGTTATCAACCCCTTGTAGATTGGGTAAACCATTACTTCCTTGTGCGAAACTATGCTGCAAATCAGGTTTCATAAAAATATTTTCAAAACCTAAACTTGTAGAATATGTAATTCCTAATCCTCCTCTTCTTTTACCGGTTTTGGTTGTAATCAAAATAACACCGTTTCCACCTCTGGAACCATAAAGAGCAGAAGCAGCACCTCCTTTTAAAACGGAAAGGCTTTCGATGTCGTCCGGATTAATATCACTTAAGCCATTTCCCATATCAAGATCCGGATTCCAGAAATCGTTATTAGAATCTTTTCCATTCTGCTTAACCTTTGATCCTAAGTTATTACTTAACGGAACTCCATCCACCACAATAAGAGGCTGATTATCTCCTGTAAAAGAATTAAAACCCCGTAGATTAATCTTGGAGGAAGAACCTGGTCCAAAACCTGCTTTAATCACTTGTAATCCGGCAACTTTTCCTACTAATGCATTGGTAACATTATTTTCTTTAGCGTCGACAAGGGTTTGTCCTTTCACATCCTGGAATGAATATCCAAGTGCTTTTTTTTCCTTTTTTACACCATAAGCTGTAACAACTACTTCGTCAATTTTTGACGCTTTAGTTGAATCAGTTTGTGCATACAATCCACTGAAAAAGAATAAGGATTGGAGCAGTCCAACCTTAAAAATGGTTTTTTTCATAAAAATTAGATTTGGTATATATTTAACAATATCACAAGATACTTCAACAAATAAACGTAATTATTACTAAATTAATACACAATCACTAATTATTTATGCGAAATCTATTAATAAAAGCAACCAAATCTTTTTAATCACAATATCATAAATCATTACTATGAGTGAAAAGCTTTTGATAATTAAATGATTAAGTGAAAATAAAGTGAGATGGGCTATGGTCTAAATTTAATACTCTGCAGGGATGGGTTGAAGGAAATAATGGATTTGTTAGAATTACTATGGAGTGACTGTTGCGTTATAAATGATTATTAATAAGTGATCACCTAAATAGTGAGGCATTCCGCAGGAATCCCATATACAATTTATGGATTTAAAAAGTAAAAAAGGAAATATGCTTAAGTTTAATAGATATAGTTAATTCTAATTGTTGAGACTCTGCGGAGTGACAATTGGAGTATGTGACAATAGTAATAAGCTGCAAATAATAAGTGGTAAATGATAATTGATAATTTATGATTGCTTACTACGTCACATCTATTATCTATTATCTATTATCTATTATCTATTATCTATTATTTATTGCTCATTGCTCATTGCTCATTGCTCATTGCTCATTGCTTATTACCCATTACCCATAAACCTGAGCTGGGTATAAAGCAAAAAAAAATCCTTTATCGTTATGATAAAGGATTTTTAAAAATAAAATAAAAACTGG
>NZ_VFPD01000005.1 GCF_006716485.1 Chryseobacterium aquifrigidense | reverse complement strand
TTTCAGTGGGGCAAAGATAGAAACTTCATACACACCACGCAACTTTATTTAACATAAATTTTACCGTTTTGTAATATTAAGCCTTAAAGAGCTGGGTAGCAGAGTGAAAAATTTTAAACATTTGTTTGGGGATCGGGTGAGAGTGTGGGAGGGTTGGAGAGTTTGAGCATTGGAGAGGGGGGAAATGGATGATGCGGGGGAGCGAGATGCGGGGTTTTTAGGGTGACCATTGATCAAAAGAAGGTATATATATTATATAGTAGAGCTTTTTTTAAATTAATACACTATATATAAGTTTTGGCTAAAGCCAAACTAAGGAATTATTTTTTACTAAACGGGCTAAAGCCCGTTCCTATTGAATATTTACAGATCTCATGGATTTGCACAAATAAGGTGTCGTATTTATATTATATATAGGATGGGAAATGTTAAAGAGTACATCATATATAATATAGAGTAATAGGATTTAAATCCTATACCCATAATTAATAAAATGCTTCGACTCCGCTCAGCATGACACGGCTAATACTAACTGCTAAAAAAGTCTTAGATAGTAACCTGCCAACTTACATCCTTTAAGAGCTTTTGTAAAGAAGTTTGGATTTCTGAACAATGACACAATGGGAATAGAGGCTTATACTCAATAACCAGCTTCCCTAGAAATCAGGAATATGAAAATTCAATACCAATGTTCCTTTTCTACATGGAAACCTGAAACCCGAAACACAATAACCCGAACCACTGTACACTCCTGCCCCGAAAATCATCATTCATCATTTATAATTGATAATTGATAATTGATAACTCCTCCCCTAGCCCTGATAGTAATGGTTACCCCGCAGCATGGGCTGGCGAGTGGGTGGGACTGAGCGTGGGAGTGCGCTGGCGCGAGGAGTATGAATGGATAGCAGGAAATAGCTCCTGAGAAAGTTGGAGAGCTGGAGAGTTGGAGAGTTTGAAAGTGAAAAAGTGTGAGAGGGTAAGAGTGTTGGTGAAGAGAGAATAAAAGAAGAGTAGGAAATAGTAATGGATTTGAAGTGTGTTAAAAGAAACGCTTGCCTAATTGCTTATAGGTATAGTATCCTAACAGACATCCGATTGTATCTGCTACTATATCTAAAGTTTCCATTGATCTGCCTAATCCCATTTCTTCCTGCAGGATTTCGGTAAGGAAAGCATAGAGAAGGATGATCTGGAAAAAATAGGAGAATTTTATTTTTGGGAAAGCGGCAATGAAAGAGAAACCCAAGGCTGCAAATATACTGAGATGCAATACCTTGTCGATACCGCTGAACATGAACCAATATTCATGATTTTCTTCTCCCGGTCTGAGAAGCATATAAGTAAGAAATGCCCAATAAATGGGCAGTATCTTACTAAATATTTTTGAAATCTTATCCAATGATCGCTTTGTAATCATCCGCAGAAAGTAACTCTGACTGGTCTGCTCCATCAGCAATTTCCAATTTGATGATCCATCCGTTTCCATAAGGATCTGTATTTAACAGTTCAGGCTGATCTTCTAATTCTGAATTAAACTCGATAACTTTTCCTGCGATAGGTAAGAACAGGTCTGAAACAGTTTTTACTGCTTCTACACTTCCGAAAACGTCTCCTCCATTAAGATCATCATCTACAGTATCTACATCAACGTAAACGATATCTCCAAGCTCTCCTTGTGCGAAGTCTGTAATACCGATTGTAGCAACGTTACCTTCGATCTTGATCCATTCGTGATCTTTCGTGTACTTTAATTCTGATGGTGTGTTCATTTTTAAATTTTTATTTTGTACAAATGTATTCAAAAATATAGTAGCTTCAAATATTGGATATAAAAAAAGTCCTTCAAAACTGAAGGACTTTTGTGTTTATATTATTTTTAGAATCCACCTCCGGAATCTCCGAATGTAAATGTGGCTGAAATACCTGCTCTGATCGTAGACAGCGGGAATGCTGTGGAGATCTTGTATTTTGAGGTCATCTGTTCGTAGAACACTCTCAGGTTCAGATTCTCGGAGACATTGTAGTCTGCTGAAAGTTTAATGTTCATCAATCTTTGTCCTCCGGTAACCTGGGCATCATTCAACAGGATATTCATAATGGATGTTTTACTGTCTCTTAATGAAATATCTCCTCTGATGTTAAGGTCACTTCCTTTTCCTCTTGTTCCTCTTCCTCTGATATTGGCTGTTCCTAATCTGAAGTTTCGGACAATATACCCCAGCCTTACTACATATTCTGTATTTGCATCTTCGGTTAGGGTCTGGTTAACTAATCCCAGTACCATCATTCTGGTTCTGTTGTACTGTATTCCGAACTGCATATTATTTCTCATGGTAACATCCACTCCAATAAGCGGTGAGAAAGATTCTACATACCCAACCTGTGCGAATGTATACGGGTTAATTTTATCCCCACCGTCTTTGATCACATTACCTGCATTATCTACGGTCTGATAATATCCGTTTGGGTTACCATGATAATCTACATTGCTTTGAATACCTGTTGCAGTATACGTAGCTGTATAGGCATGTAAGATATCGAACTTCGTGAACTGCCCGCTGATTATCGGAATATTTTTTAATCCTGAATAGGTAATTCTCCAGTTTGGTAACGGGAATCCTGACTTTTTAGGATTAGTTAATGGTGTTACAGATTTTCCTTCCATCGCTGCTCTAAAGGCAGGGATCAATACATAGGCATTACCAATGCTATAGTGCTGAGCAAATCCGTTATTATCCAATACTGCTCCAGGACCTCCCAATTGTTGGGAAAGAGCTCTTGCATTTTCTCTGATCGCCTGGTACACTGCCTGCCCATCTTTAAATGATGTGCTAAGAAGCGACGTAGTATTGGAATACGTTATCATTTCGCTGGCGAATGTAAAATCCGTATCAGGAACTCCACCATTGGTATAGTTAAATCCTGTATGTGAGAAGTTACTGTTGAAGGTATGCAACACATTAAGATCCACTCTTAAATCGTTCATAGGCATCACCTGTAAGTCTGCTCTCAATTCTTTGGTCGACATTTTTACATACGGATCTGTCATATAATTGGAATCACTCACCCATCCGTTTTCCATTACTGTTCTTCTGATGTCTGCCTGCGATCCTAAAAGGAATCCAAGTGTAGGACCTCCCAGTGTCTGTCCGGATCCATACCAGTTTGGTGCTGATATCAGTCCCGGAAGCACTGTTCCATTCGTTTCGTTATAACTTACGTTTAACTGTTTAAAAGAAGTTAAGAAGAATGCAGCACTTTGAAGTGGAGTAAGCTTATTCTTAAATTTATATTTCTTATATCTGTATCTGTTTTTCTCCCATTGTTTTGCATACACATTATTCAGGGAGTCCATCTCCTGTCTGCGTTTCTGAAGTTTGGCATTAATATTTTTGAAATAGTTAAACTGTCCAAAGAACTTCGGAAGATCTGCAGAAGCTGTTGCCTGAATCACATTGGTATTCTGTCCCACAGATCCTAAACTCGCTGTCTTGTTTGTATTAGGGTCAGTAAATCCAAGCAATGATGTAGATCTTGCCGCCCAGTTATAGGTAAATCCGTATCCGACTTCTGCATCAATAAAGTCCAGATAAGGCAGATACTGGAATGGCAGTTTATAATTCAGCTGTGCTCTGTGATTATACAATACCGGTCTTCCTGCTCTGAATACATTTCCGAAGATCGATTTGCTGTCCATTGAATTTACATCCAGATTATCATTCAAGGTTCTGGTTGCAGAATTGATTTCCAGTTTCAATGATTTCGTGAAATTGAATCCTAATCCGTACTGCCATCCAAAGAAGAAGTTTCTGTTTCTGATGGCATCGAAATTACTGTTCATGTCACCATTTAGGATTGCTTCCACATTTCTGAACTCAAGCTCGTTATAGTTTCTGTCGATTTCAGTTCTGAAAGAGATTCTTGTTGGAATTGGATTAATATTGAATTCCTTTACCCATCTAAGATACTTTGTAGATTTTGCCGTATCGCTGATCATCTTGTTGAAAGGTTTCAGCACCCACGGTTTAAAGGTGTAGTTATAATCTATATATCCTCTCAGATACTGTCTGTAGTTTCTCTTGGTGTAGATATCTCTGAAATAGTCATCGTTATAAACTGCAGTTACTGATACGTTTTCAATATCATAAAACTTAGGCTTTTTATTTGGATTTACTCTTTCCTTATGCATGTTAACGACTCCTATACTTCTCTGTTGAGTATACGTTCTCGCTACTTTTTTCAACTGATCCTTGTTCGGAGCCTTATTGAATTCTACGTCGGTATCCAGAGGATTGTACTTTGGATCTTCAATAGTCTGCGAGTAAGAATAGTTTAAAGGAATTTTTACCCCTGTTTTTTCCGGAAGGAATTTATCTACATTGATTGCGGTATTAATACTGAATGCCGACTGAGTAGATTGTGTTCTTTCCGCAGGTTTTGAATCGATATTCCCGAAACCAACTGAGGTATAAGAGGCATTGGCATTCACTGTTGCCAGGTCTCCCATATTGAAGTTTAAGCTGGCATTTCCTGCATATCCTCCATCATTTTCTATTTCAGAAAGACGGATTTCGTTTACCCAAAGAACTCTTGTTATGGTAGAGTTTGTTCTTGGATCTGCATTTCTTACCCCAATCATGATAGTGGTAATATTTCCTAAACTTGGTCTACCTTTGATATAAATATTTTTATACGGTTCCTGATATCCCAGATCCACGGTTCTATTGGTAATTGCAACACCTGATTTGTCTCTTCTGATTTTAGCATCTACAAAGTTCTGAACGTCAAAATCAACTTCATTTTCCATTGGCCATATCTCCATAGGAGCTGTTGCTGTTGTAGGAGTCATTCTTAAAGATGATTCATATTCGTAATAGTTATCAGTAGCATCGCTTCCGAAACGAATAAAGAATTTGGTATTCTCATCCAGTCCAATTACTCTGTTTAATGGATCATGAGCGTGTACAAAGAGCTTCAGCTTCTTGTATCTTCTCATATCCAACGTTGTATTTTTGAAAACTCCTCTTGCTTCAGTTTTAAGGTCTTTTACTTTCATGTAAAGTGAAGCTTCATTCTGTCTCTGAGCTCCTGCATTTCCACTCAATACCTGTCTGTCGATCCCCGGAGGCAATACATATGGAGGCTGATTCAAAGCATTCTCTTCAATATTCACACTTCCTATTTCAAAATTAGGATCTGTCACCGTTCCCGTTCCTTCGTCGGAATTGGGAACATTTACACTGGCAATTTTGCTGGTATATTTTCTCCAGTCTGATCTTACAAGATCCATTGTTCCGAATCTTAACGTAGATGTTTGCTCAAATCCTGCCAGCATCAATCTTGCAAATCTTACATTATTTAGTACTGCATCTTCGTGTGTTCCTTCAGCCAGATCGTAATTTGCTACAGGAATTCTGAACAAATACCATTTTACATCTGAAGTCTGCCCGTTCTGGAATGTTGCTTTTACTGTTTTTACATCTACAATATTATTCGATCCAAGTGACAAACTTGGCTGGTCAAGCTTTATAACATATTGGTTATAGTTTTCAGTCTGATCAAGGTTGTAATCTTTATTGATATCTTCAGCATCCGGAGTTTGAGAAGCTACATTCAGAGAGTTGGCTTCTGAGTTTCCTTCAGGATTTCTGAAATATTTGTATCGTTCCACCACTGAAGCAGCCTGGCTTCCTGTAAACTTATCAGAAAGATAGAATACGAAGTCATCTACTGCAGGGTCAGCAATATTCGTTACCGGGTTTACAAATGTATTTCCGAATCTCATTGCCTCCTGGTCAGAAGTAAGACCGTCATATCCGGCATCCTGTGTTTTTCTTTCATCTCCTTCTGTAGAGAATGCATATAAAATTGGTGGCTGTTTTGGCTGTGTTCCCCAGTTTGAATTCGTTGTAGAAGAAGGATTACCTGGAGTTGGAAGTCCATTTTCATATTGCATTTTTCCATCTTTCAGAACATCTTCGGAAACGTTTCCTAAGTGAAGTAAAAGTTTTGGATCAGTACCCAGCGTTTTACCATCTGCATAAGGATCCATCATCCAGAATTCAACGTATTCAATGTTTGAAGTAACAAAGTTGGGAACACTGATCGATCTCATAATCCCCGCCCATCTGCTTTGTGCCGGTTCTGCCAACGGGTTTACGTTGTATGGTCCTTTTTCCTTAGGGAAATAAGAGATATCGAAAGTATTTGTAAAGGTTTGTTCCCCGGCTACGAAATCTCTGTTGTTATAGATCTCCGAATATTGTACTCTTCTGGAAGCGTGATTGGATACAGACTGTGGTGTAATTCCTGAAGGAGCTTTTCCTCCAACATTCCAGAATCTAGGGTCAATATTATACCATGTTAATAATCCCCTTCCATATCCGCTTGTTATGTCATCATTGGCCGGAACTGTGTTAAATGGCGGCAATGTATTTTTTTCCGGTTTTGAAGCAAGGCTCCATGCTGCCGGTTCTTTTAATGATATTTTAGAGGTTGTCTGTTCAAAATCGTCAATGTAAGACTGATTGTTTGTTCCTTTATTCAATCCAGGTAATAAGTAAGCTGCTTCCATCTTAAAGTTTAAGTTGGATGGAGCTTCGGTTTTTACCATAGGAAGTTTATTGGTCAATCTTGTCAGATAAGGAGCCTGATTGTTGTACATCAGGTTGATCCCTGCCATGGTATTGTTTACCGCTTCCTGCCCGAAGTTTACTTTCTGGGTTAATGGAGATTCAGAGTAATTGATTACTGTTCCTCCCAGTATAAAGTTTTCACTGAATCTTCTTTCTAAGTTTAATCCTAAGAATCTTTTTCTTTGAGTATTAAATGTCAACTGGTTTTCCAGTGAAATATTGATGGCCTGTCCGGACTGTTTTACATTTTCGTTAATGATTGTAACGGTTCCAAGCATATAGTCTACGGTGTAGTCTACACCTTCTGTAAGCTGTACTCCGTTTGCAGCCACTTTTACCGATCCCTGAGGAACGTTTACTGCACCTAAAGAAATACCTTGTCCTTGAACTCCTTTGTAACGGCCTTCCATGGTATACCTTTGTGCAAGATTACTGGAGATTGCCTGTTGTTTCTGTTTGGTATAAAGATCCTGAAACACGTATTGAGGATCAAAAGTTCCTCCCAAAGCTTTTTGTATGTAGGCACCGAAAGGCTGTACTTTGGTAAAGATGACTCTTCCGGTTTCCGGCCTGATGGTAATCCCATTGACAAAATCGAAAATACCGTCCCCTTTACTTCCATCTTTATTGTTCTGGATATCGCCGTTCATATTAAGACGGTCCCAGTTAAATAATTTCAATAAGTTCTGATCTTTTACAGGAGTATCCGGAAGATAATTTACTTTACCTCCTGTTTTTGGATCTCTGTAGTATACGTTAAGGATAAATCCGTCGGGAGATACCTGCCCTGCATCAATAGAATAAATGTTCTTCATCATCAGGTCCCACATTGGAGACTGTGTGTTCACCTTATTGTTTACTCTCAATACTTTGGTAACCAGTACAGGACTTTCTTCAGAAAATTCCCCTACTTTGTATACTTTATTGCTTCCGTTAACGGTATATGAGTAGGAAACGGCTAAAAGCTGCTGATCATTAAGTTTTTGATTTAATGAAATATATCCCAGCTGTGGCTGGTAGGTAAATTCATTACTGTTAAGTTTTCTTGCTTTTGTATTGTAAATGAACTGTTCTCCATTGTCATAAGGAGTTGGATCTCCGGGAAGCACCTGTCCCTGGAAAATAGTTCCATAGTTTTTCCCTGCTTCTCTGGTTCCTGCTACAGATGAAACAGCATCATAAAGACCGTTCAGAGAGTTATCCGGCAGTGTAATTCCTCCAGGTCCTTCTCCAAGGTCCCTGATCCCGATAATACTTTTCTGATAAGCCAGGTTACTGTTCCCCTGATCAAGTACCCAGACTTCCATTCTGGTAATATTGATTGTTGAATTGATCTGTGGATAATTAAGCAGGGCATCGTCATACTTATTCAGGAAATAATGTCCTAAAAAGAAGTGCTGGTTTTCTTCATAGTCAATTGCGTTGACTTTGAAATTGTTCATTACACCACCACCCTGTACTACAATATTACGAGCTTCTCCCTGTTGCTGGGAAAGGACTACTGTTCCAAATGTTTTTCCTAACTGGAATTCCGTTTTCACCCCGAACAGTGATTGGGAACCACGGATGAGACTTGTTGAAAGTGGCATGTTTACATTACCAAATTCGACTCTTTTGATGATTTTATCTTCTCCTCCTTCATTAGGTTTATCTACATTTCCAAGACCTTTACTCTGAAGATCTTTCCAGCTTCCTTTTGCCTGCCATACAAGGTTCATTCTGTTTTCGAAAGCAAAACCACTCTGGGTATCATAATTGGCCTTTAACTGAAGGTTTTCCCCTACTTTCCCTAATAATCCCAGCTGAATTCTCTGATCGATATCAAAGGTAAAACTGGTCCTGTTCTGAGGCAGGATCATCGGGTTATCTATTTTTTGGTAAAGTCCTGCAAAATCCAGGGATGCGTATCCGGAAGGGATGATTTCAATTTTGTTGCCTCCGAAAATGGTCTCAAACAGTTTGTTATTAATTAACAAAGAAGGAATTAATCCCTGCTTTCTCGCATCAGATCTGTCTTTTCTGAAGAGGAGATTATATTTATCAGATTTCTCCTTGTAATAAGCTTTTGTCTGGCTGGCAAGCATATATTCTTTATACTCTTCCGGAGACATCGCTGTAGGAGGACCTGTAATAGTATTCCCTATTTTGGGATATACATAGTACATCCCGGTTTTTATATCGTAATAGGCTTCATACCTCGTAGGGTCAGCCACTTCATATTGTTTTCTTATGATCGCTGTATCTTTCTGTGCCTGTGCAAAAGCACTCACAGACATACACAGGAACGACAGGAACAAAAATATGTTAAGATGCTTACTATTCGCCACCAAATGTTAAATGTTTTTTAAGATTTGTTTAACCAATTCTTCTACCGAGATGGTTGGATTTTGTTTTATAATTTTATCCGCAATCTTCTCGCTCGCTCGTTTAGGAATGCCTAAAACTTCTAATGCAGATAACGATTCTTCCTTAATTTTATTATCCACCATCACAGAAATATTCGCGTTTGGATCGCTGTATTTCTGTACTTTATCTTTAAGATCTACAATAATTCTTTCGGCCGTTTTTGCACCAATTCCTTTTGCTTTTTGGATCAGTGCACTGTTTCCGGAAAGTATAGCAGACGCAATCTCATCAAGACTCAATGTTGACAACAGAATCAGTGCTGAAACGGCTCCTACTCCATTAACGCTTATTAACAGATTGAACATTTCTTTTTCTGAACGTGTGTTAAATCCAAAGAGAAGATGAGCATCTTCACGAATGATCTGCTGAATAAATAAAAAGGTCTGCTGGTTCAAAACCAGTGTCTGTGAGGTCATCAAACTGATTCCCACATAGTAACCAACTCCTTGAACATTGATGACAGCGTAGGTAGGCGTAAGTTCTTGAACAGTGCCTTGTAAAGAAAATATCATTATTAATTTTTAAAACTCCCAAATATAGCAATTTAAACTAATTAATGTTTTCATTTGATGTACGAATGATTTTTAACTTAAATTTCAAATAAGAATTCAAGGAATTAACAGAAAAACAAAAGACTCCAAAATATGGAGTCTTTTTACTATTTGAACACGGTTTAAAGTGTCATTTTTTAAATAAGAAAGATGGATTACTGCTTCCAGTTATGCTGCTCATTCTATTACGATTTCTTTTCTCTTCTTTGAGCATCAAGAACAGCAATCGTAGCAAGGTTTACAATCTCATCAACGCTTGAACGCATCTGAAGTACGTGTACCGGCTGCTTTAACCCCATTAAGATAGGTCCGATAACCTGTGCTACTTTCATTCCTCTCAGAATCTTGTAAGAAAGGTTTGCACTTTCCAGATTCGGGAAGATGAATGTGTTGGCCGGTGTAGTTCCTAGTTTTGAGAATGGGTAATCGCTCAGGTGATCTGCATTCATTGCAAAATCCGGCTGAATTTCACCATCTACAACCATTTTAGGGAATTTCTCATGAAGGATACTTACTGCTTTTGCCACTTTTTTAGAAGTTTCGGAAATGGCAGCAAAGTTTTCAAATCCAAGCATTGCAATTCTTGGTTCAATAGCAAAAGATTTTACTGTAAATTCTGCCATTTTAGCAATATTCACAAGATCTTCAGCGGTAGGATTCTGATTGATAGAAGTATCTGCGAAGAAAATAGGTTTCTTTTCAGACAGAATCATCATCATTGCCGCTACTTTATCTACTCCCTTATCTTTTTCAATAACTTCTAAAACAGGACGTAAAACGGAAGTATAGTTTTTAGAGAATCCTACAATAAGTCCATCAGTATCTCCATGCTTCAGCATCAAAGGTCCGAAATAGTCTCTCTGACGTACATATCTCTTCGCTTTGTACTCGTTCATTCCTTTTCTCTGACGAAGTTTCCAAAGGGTTTCTCTGTATTTTTTTCTGTTTTCTTTCTGATCGTCATCACTTGGATCAATGATTGGAACATCCAGGGTAATTCCGTAACGTTCCATCTGTTCCTTGATGTATTTTTTATCTCCTAAAAGGCTTGGATAAGCAATTCCTTCTTCATAAAGAATCTGGGCTGCTTTCAAGACATTGTATTCTTCAGCATTTCCAAGGGTAATTCTTTTCGGATTGGATTTCGCACGGCTCTGCATCATTCTTACCAATCTCTCATCTCTACCCATTCTGTCTAACAGCTGATGCTCATATTCGTCAAAATCCGTAATGGTTTTTCTGGCAACTCCACTTTCAATGGCTGCTTTTGCAACAGCGCTTGATACTTTTGTGATCAATCTGTTATCAAAAGGTTTCGGAATGAAATATTCTCTTCCAAACTGAAGATTCTGAACGTTGTATGCTAAAATTACAGCTTCCGGCACGGGTTCTTTTGCAAGATCCGCAATGGCGTGTACGGCAGCCAGTTTCATATCTTCATTAATTCCTGTAGCCTGTACATCTAATGCTCCACGGAAAATATAAGGGAATCCCAATACATTGTTTACCTGATTAGGATAATCACTTCTTCCTGTTGCCATGATCACATCTTTACGGGTTTCAAGGGCCAGGTCATAAGCAATTTCCGGATCAGGGTTGGCTAAAGCAAATACGATAGGATTATCATTCATACTTAACAACATTTCCGGAGTCATTACGTTTCCTTTTGACAATCCTACAAAAACATCGGATCCTTTTACAGCGTCTTCCAATGTTTCAATATCTGTCTGAGCGATGAAATCTAATTTTTCAGGCGTAAGATTTTCTCTTTTATGGTTAATTACTCCTTTACTGTCACACATCAGGACGTTTTCTTTTTTCAGTCCTAATGAGATATAAAGTTTGGTACATGCAATGGCTGCAGCACCAGCTCCGTTTACCACCATTTTCACTTTATCAATATCTTTATTGGCAATCTGCAGAGAGTTGATCAATGCAGCAGCTGAGATAATGGCTGTTCCGTGCTGGTCATCGTGCATCAAAGGAATATTCAATTCCTCTTTCAGTCTTTGTTCTATATAAAACGCTTCAGGAGCTTTAATATCTTCCAGGTTGATCCCTCCGAAAGTAGGCGCAATTCCTTTTACGATTTCAATAAATTTATCAGGATCTTTTTCATCGATCTCAATATCAAAAACGTTGATATCTGCAAAGATCTTGAATAATAGTCCTTTCCCTTCCATTACCGGTTTTGAAGCCTCAGCACCGATATCTCCCAGTCCAAGTACGGCAGTACCGTTAGAAATTACTGCTACCAGGTTTCCTTTTCCTGTATAATCATATACAGTTTCCGGCTTATCATGAATTTCCATACAAGGAACTGCTACTCCCGGAGAGTAAGCCAATGACAAATCTCTTTGAGAAGAGTGTGGCTTTGATGGGATTACTTCAATTTTTCCTTTGGGTTCTGCTTTATGATAATCTAGCGCTGCCTGGCTAAAGTTCTTTTCGTCACGATTGTTGTTACTTGACATAAAATTTTGTTTTTTGTTAAAGTATATATTTAATGTGGTAATCTACTAAGCTTTCAATTGGTTTCTGCACAACATGTCCCACATTTAAATTAAGTTCTGTAGCTACAGAACGTAGTATATTTTCATAATAATAAGCGATGGAACCGATAAAATTAATCTCGGCATCATGCGCTTCCTCATAAGGAAGAACCTGATATTCGAAGAAACTTTTCATTTCTTCAAAAACCATGTCTTTGAAATAAGGATGTTCTTTTCTTTCGATTACAAATTTGGTAAAATTCGCCAGATATGCATTGGGTCTTGGCGTATGATACATATTTTTCAATGCATCTTCTACGGTAAGCTGATAATCTGCTTCAAATTCTTTATGAAGATCTGCAGGCAGTTTTTTCATAAAGTATCTGCGCACCAATTGCTTTCCGATAGCACTGCCACTTCCTTCATCCCCGATCAGGAAACCTAGCGAAGGCAATTCTATCTTTACATTTTCACCGTCAAAAAAACAGGAATTAGACCCCGTGCCCAGAATGCACACGATAGCAGGTTTTCCACTGTACGCTGCATAGGCTGCAGCCATGAGATCTTCTTTCACAATAATCTCTGCTTTGTCAAAAACCTTCTTCAGTTCTTCCTCTATGGTTTCGCAGTTTTTTTTCACTCCGCATCCGGAACCATAAAAAAAGACTTTGGTAATTGAATTTTTAACCGATATCAGATTGCTATTCTTCTGTATTTCAGGAGCGATAAGTTCTCTGTTGATAAAATTCGGATTAAAACCGATTGTTTCTGTTTTCAGAAAAACTTTTTTAAAGTCATCAAGTATTACCCAATCCGTTTTAGTAGAACCACTATCTACAATAGCAACCATATTTTAGATTTTAATTTAAGGGTGCTAAATTATGAATTTATCTTCAATTAGCGTTTAAAAACAACCTGGAAGCTGTCTAAAATCATTAATGTTTGATTTGTGTTTTTTTTTCGTTGAATTGCAAAAGCCAGTCTTCTATTTCATCTTCCAGATAGGAAGTCTGTAATACCATTGCATTGATAAAATCATCAGGCACTGGTTCTCCGTTGGAGTTTTCAAGATTCCACAATTCGTCTGACATATTTTCATATTCTGAATACACTCTTTTGAAGCGGGAATTTTCTTTCTCAAGAGCCTCAATATTTTTCTGTTGAAGCTGGAATTTTCTGTATTTGTTTTGACGTTTCATACAAATATTATTAAAAATTGGGTCATAAAATGTTGGAGTATATGCTCTTAATCGTGCACTACAAGATAGAAAAAACCATCAACACAAGGAGTTGAAAATGAATTTATTATCAGGTCTTAATTACATCATTCTGAATATTAAAATTAGAAATAATTTTTATTAAAAAAAATATTTTAACAACTTTTTTCAGTGTTTAACATATAGTTATAAATTTGCATATTCATATTGTGAAGCTATCTAATTACTGGAATTTAAAAACCATTATGAACAGAAGGGATTCTCTAAAGTGTTTATCTGGTGAGATATAAACCAATTAAGTACGCGATCCAATATGTATAAAGATTTTTAGTTTTATATCCATTACATGAAAGAAATACTCTTACGCCAGAAACAGGTTTTGTTCTTCATTATTGCAGGAGGACTGAGTGCCATTGTAGAAATAGGCAGCTTTAAAATTTTCAGCACCCATCTTCCGCAATTCTTTGTAAAGGAAACCAACTTCTATGGGGTACACTATCCTTTAAGTAACATTTTTTCCACGAGCTGCGGGATTATTACCAATTACTTTCTGAGCATCTGGTTTGTGTTTGAAAGAGGGAAGCACTCAAAGAGAAAAGAGTTTGCCTATTTTATGGTGGTGTCTTTTTTTTCAACATTACTCAGTTTAGGCTTTTTCCAGATATTTTACAGTTTCATATTTAAAGATAATATCAATTTATTTTTTTATACCTTGAGCCCGGAAATGATCAGTAAAATTGCAGCAATATTACTGGTTTCCATTCTGAATTATTCGATAAAGAAGAAAGTAATTTTTAACGGTTAAGCTGTGACAAAAATTTTAAATTATCTCTGGAGATTCTGGCTGCTGCTGTTGGCATTTTTCCTGACAGTCATTATTGGAATCCCGGTTTATATTTTATCCTTTAATAAAAAGCACTATCGGTACGGCTATAAACTTGTCAGACTCTGGTGCTTCGGCATGTTCTACGGAATGGGCTTCAGATATGATTTGATTAAACTTTCTGAGCAGAAAAAAGATAAGAATACACCTTATGTGTTTATCTCCAATCATACGTCTATCATGGATATTATGCTTGTATGTATTCTGTTTCCGGACCATCCGATTTGTTTTGTAGGAAAAAAAGAACTGGTAAAGATTCCGATTTTCGGAACCATATATAAAAGGATATGTGTAATGGTAGACAGAGCAAGTGCAAAAAGCCGTGCAGATGTATACCGCAGATGTGCAGAGAAGATGGAGGAAGGCAACAGCATCGCTATTTTCCCTGAAGGTGGTGTACCTGATGACACTTCTGTTATCCTGGATGATTTTAAGGATGGTGCATTTATGCTGTCTTCGAAACATCATTCTCCTATAGCTGTTTATACCTTTGTAGGACTCAAGGAAATGTTTCCTTTTGAGAATTCAAAAGGCTTTCCAGGAAGAGTAAAGGTATATTTTAACGGAATCATTGAGCCTACAGATTCGCCAAAAGACTTAAAGGCAGAGGCTTATGAGAAAATAAAAAAAACCTTAATCAGGTATTCCGTTGAAAGTAAATAGTTATATTTGTTTGTGAAATCTATAATAAATATGTCAAATTATTCTAAACAAACCAATTGGGCCCAATTCATTCCGTTGGTTACTGTATTCTTCTTTTGGGGATTTGTAGCAGCAAGTAATGATATTCTGATCCCTGTTTTTCAAAAAGCCTTCAATCTATCCCAAACTGAAAGTATGCTGGTACAGATATGCTTTTATGTAGCGTATACTGTAGGTTCTTTAATTTATATGCTTGTATCAAAGAGTCTGAAACAGGATTTGATCAATAAAATCGGGTACAAAAACGGTCTTATTGTAGGACTTTTGATATCCGCATTGGGTACACTATTATTCTACCCTGCTGCGAATATGCATTCTTTCCCTTTAATGATCTCCGGATTATTTATTGTAGGTTTAGGATTCTCTCTTCAACAGATTGTTGCTAACCCCCTTGCTATTGAAGTGGGTCCTACAGAAACAGGATCTCAGAGATTAACAATGGCTGGAGGAATCAACAATTTAGGAACTACTATCGGACCCCTAATTGTTGCATTTGCTATTTTTGGTTCTGCAAGTGCAGCCAATACGGAAGCGAGTATAGAAAGTGTAAAAACACCTTACCTTATATTAGGAGCAGCTTTTGCTTTGGTAGCTTTAATGCTTAAATTTTCTTCTCTTCCTGCAATAACTCCAACAAACACTGAGAATACAGATGATACAACTCCCGGAGAGCACAGAACTTCAGCTTTCCAATATCCTCAATTGGTAATGGGAATGATTGCGATCTTTGTCTATGTAGGAGTGGAAGTTTCTACAGCAAGTAACCTTCCTGCTTATATGGAAAAAAATTTAGGATTTGAAACAAAAGATGTAGCTCCTTACATCTCTCTATATTGGGCTTCATTAATGATTGGCCGTTGGACAGGTGCTGTAGAAGCATTTGATGTGAATGCCGGATTCAAAAAGATATTAAGATTCTTAGCTCCTTATCTTGCATTCGGTGTATTTTTATTCGTAAATGCATTAGCCAACCATGACCTTTCTCCTTTCTATGTATATGGATTTATCATCATTGCCATGATTATCTGTGACATTTTAAGCAAAGGTAACCCGGCAAGAATGCTTTTAATATTCTCTCTGGCAGGGATTACAGCTTTACTTATAGGAATGTTCACCACAGGAATGGTATCTGTGTATGCATTTACCAGTGTCGGTCTTTTCTGCTCTACGCTATGGCCTTGTATTTTTGCATTGGCAATCAACGGACTTGGAAAGCACACCAACCAGGGTTCAGGATACCTTATTATGATGATTATGGGTGGAGGTATTGTAAGCTTTATACAAGGATATATTGCAGATATTACCAATATTCATTTCAGTTATATCGTAGGGGTTATTTGTTTTGCTTATCTTGCATTCTATGCGATCCGTGTAAGTGGGATTCTGAAAGCCCAGGGCATTGATCTTGATAAAGTATCTAAAGGTAATGGTCATTAATATAATAACAAAAATATATAAGAAAAAGAGATTTTGGGCAGGTGTTTTACTTGCCCAATTTCTTTTGTTTTATGGATTCTCAAAATCCAAAGGGATGATTTCTTTTTTTGAAAGCTTTTTTGAAATTCAGAAAGAGGCTCATCAGATACTGTTCAGCTGGATTCCCTTTTCTGTTGGGGATTTGATTTATATCATTTCAGGTGGCTTCCTTTTATATTATTTTATTACTCTATTCAGGAAAGAAAGAAGAAATACCGCCTTGGTAAGAATTCTGATGACCGTGAATATCTTTTATCTCATTTATCAGATCTTTTGGGGTATGCTTTATTTCCAGACTCCTATTATTAAAAAACTTTCAAGGCAGGAAGAACCTAATCTGGACAAGGCAAAAAAACTTGCTATTATCTATCTTGAAAAATGTAAGACAACACGGCAGGCTGTACGGGAAGATGGTAACGGAGTTTTTATCATTACAAATCTCTCCTCAATACAAAAGGAGATTCTGTATCAGCAGACCCAACTCCCTTCTTATATTTCGGATAAAAGAGCTCCTCAGATCCTGGACATTAAACCAAGTTTATTCAAAAATGTGATGAGTTTTACAGGAATCCTGGGATATTATAATCCTTTTACAGCTGAAGCTCAGTATAATTCTGAACTGCCTCATAGTTTCATTCCTTTCACGACCGCCCATGAAAGCTCTCATCAATTGGGTTTTGCCAGAGAGCAGGAGGCTAATTTTGTAGGATATTTATTAGGTATTCATTCCAGTAATATGGAGTTGAGATACAGTACTGAATTTTTTACTTTAAAAAGTCTTTTAAGATTTATTGTGGAGGAAGATCCTCAGTTTGTAAGGAATATTCTTAATCAATATTCTCCTGCTATGAAAAGAGACCGTGCTTATGAAAAAAGTTTTGTTCTCCAGCATCAGGGGTGGCTTGATGAATTCTTTGGATTTACTAACAACCTGTTTCTGAAAAGCAATCAGCAGGAAGGTTCCGTTACCTATTCTTACTTTATTGATCTGCTCTTAAATTACGAATCATAAATAAAAAAAAGAATCGTATCAGGCGATACGATTCTAAAAACACAAATGATGAAAAAAAATTTATTACCTTGACTTGTTCCCTCATTCAAGGCGATGTAAAAGTACGACATATTTTATAAATACAAAAACATTTCTATCCTTTTTTAAAACTTTATGAAAACTTTATGATTTTTTAAGTTTTTTTGAGTTCATTTACTTTTGTCACAAATCATACAGAATAGCGACAACACTCATCCAAAACATGGGTGAAAGCCTTATAAGCTATAAAAAATTAAAAAAAAAAGACATTTGCTTAGACAAAAAACATTTCGATTTTATCTTGTTTTTACTATTTTAAAAATTAGAGTTATCTCTTTTATTATATAAGATATTTCTAACATTTTATATTCAAAAAATTAAAATATCTTCCTCATTCTTTTAGCTATTATTACATCTCTCTTCTATTCAAAAATAAGGGTATTTTATCCACACAAGAAAGCTAAATTTACACTTCATCCGGAAACTTTTAAAAACAGACTCTTGAAATCTTTCTTTAAAAGTGTTCAGATCGTAATAATACAAATAAACTCATACCTGAGAGATGAATAACAGTGCTTTATTAATATCAATACATACAACACCATAAAACTCCAAATCCTATGTAATAAAATACTGAGGATCAAATAAAATCTACCAACACCCGTTTATATCTCACTAATAAAGGAAAATTTTTTTTGTATATTTAAAACATCTGTGTATTTTAGATAAAAATATTAATATGATTTTTGACAAACTAATTAACCACCTAAAACTCGATAAACAGGAATTTATTTTCCAGTTCAATTCCCATCCCAATTACCCATCTGCACTGGCATTTAGTGACACTCTGAACTTTATGGGCGTAAAAAATGACGCTTACGAGCTTGACAAAGAATATTGGGACGAACTTCCGGAAGAATTTATTGCCATTGTTGAGAACTCATTCTCCCTCGTAAAAAAGTCAGGAAGCAATTATTCAGTATATTCGGAAAAAGCAAAGACTTTCGGTAAAGAAGAACTTTATAATAAGTCAACAGATTTCGTACTTCTGTTTGAGAAAACAGAAAATGCAGAAAACAAGCTCGCTTTCAATTTCAAACCGGTTCTTTATATCATTTTTGCAGCTGTTCTTGCTTATTCTTTTATGAGCCAAACCATTTACGAAGCTATATTCAATATTCTTTCATTAGCAGGAGTTTATATTTCCCTGGAAATTTTCAACCAGAAATTCGGAAATACCTCTACTGTCATTGGAAGTATTTGTGGTGGTGGAGGTGCCGCTGCAAGCCAGACCGTCAATTCATGTGATAAGATTATAAAACAGGATAAAACCAGTATTCTAGGATTAAAATTTGCAGACTTTTCTCTGATCTATTTTGCAGGACTAGCGGTATTGGGTCTTTTCTTACCTGCGACAGCGTATATCGTAAAAGGCTTTACATTTGTTTCTGTACTTGCCATCGGGTACTCTCTATACATCCAGGCATTTGTAGAAAAAACATTCTGTAGGGTATGTCTTTTAATTATTTCAATCCTTGCGGGACAAATTGTAATAAGCAGTTTATTTTTTGAGAATCTGTCTTTCAGTGCGGGAACTCTTTTATTGACTGTCATTCTATGGGCTCTTGTATTTTCTGCAGTTATTTATTTCAACACTCTTCTTGAACAAAAAGAAGCGCTTCAAAAGTCGAATGCAAAAAATCTCAGATTCAAGAGAAACTATGAACTTTTCAAAAACCAGATGGAGCAAAACCCAAAAATAGAATTCCAGGATACAGAAACTTTTGCAGTTGGAAAAAGAGATGCCAAGCTGCGTATTTCTATCGTTTCCAATCCATATTGCGGTTTCTGTAAAGATGCACATAAATTGGTGGAAGGTCTTTTGGAGAAATACCCTGACGATATTTCACTTCAGATGAGATTCAATTACAGCCCGGACAGAGCTCCCGAAAAATACACACAGCTTATTTCAGATTTAACTCATATTTACCATCACAAGCCTGAAAAAGAATTTTTACATGCTGTAGAAGAGTGGTTTGAAACTAAAGATGAAAGCAAAATCAATGCACTTTCAGGAGGAAACGTAACGTCGGAAAATCTGAATCCGTTAGTAGAGATGTCCATAGAAAACAGTAATGCGGGATTAAGCTTTACCCCAATCTTTATTATCAATGGATATCAGTTTCCTGACAAATATGATCGTGAAGATATTTTATTCTTTATTGATGAATTAATAGAAGATGATGAGATTTAGTAAATAAATCTTCTTCATTTGAAAATTTCACTATCTTAGGAAAAACAAAATAACCATCTGAAAAGATGTAAAAGCGTAGAAAAACGGTGACCAATGGGACTATTTCCAGTTTACCATTTCATTGAATTATAATTGAATTAAAGCAAAAATGTCGTCATTTATTGACGGCATTTTATAATGAGTAGTAGTTTTGAAAAAAAAGTTTCCTTTTTATAAGCAACCAGATACCAAAGACTGTGGCCCTACATGCCTTAGAATTGTCAGTAAGTATTATGGTAAAAGTATATCCCTGCAACAGATTCGTAACCTTTCCGAAACAACACGTGAAGGAAGCAGCCTTCTGGGTCTGAGTGATGCCGCAGAAAATCTTGGCTTCCGGTCAATGGGAGTTCAAATCGATTTCAATACCCTCACAGAAGAAGTTCCTTTCCCATGTGTAGCACACTGGAATAAAAATCATTTTGTTGTTGTATACAAAATCGACAAAAACAACAAAGTATATATTTCAGATCCCAGCTATGGACTGATCACTTATACCCGAGAGGAATTCATCAAGTCCTGGATCGGGGAAAATGCCAACGAGAATACAGAAGAAGGAATTGTCCTGATTCTTGAAACAACTCCCGCATTTTTCCAGACAGAGTTTGATGCTGAAGAAAGTAAGGCAAGCTTTACATTTTTATCCAAATATCTTCTGAAGTATAAAACACTTGTTATACAACTGGCCATTGGGCTTTTAGGAGGCAGCTTACTTTCCCTGATATTCCCGTTCCTTACCCAAAGTATTGTAGACGTCGGGATTCAGAATCAGGATATTAATTTTATCTATGTCGTTTTACTTGCACAAATCATGTTATTTCTGGGAAGAATGGGAATTGAGACGATTCGAAGCTGGATTCTTCTTCACCTTTCGGCAAGAATCAATATTTCGATTATCTCCGATTTCTTTATCAAATTGATGAAACTTCCGATAAGTTTCTTTGATACCAGGATGACAGGGGATATTATGCAAAGAATTAATGACCACCACAGAATTGAACAGCTTCTCACAAGCTCTTCACTGAATACATTATTCTCGCTGGTCAATCTTATTATTTTCAGTATTGTATTATTATTCTATGATTACAGACTTTTCATTGTCTATCTTGTAGGAGCCGTATTATATATCGGCTGGATCAGTTTTTTCCTGAAAAAGAGAAAAGAGCTTGATTATAAAAGATTTTCTCAGGTATCTCAGGAACAGAGTAAAGTAATTGAGCTGATCAACGGTATGCAGGAAATTAAAATGCATAACGCCGAAAAACAAAAACGATGGGACTGGGAATTTTTACAGGTAAAACTTTTTAAAATCCGGATAAAATCTCTTTCATTAGAACAATGGCAATCTGTTGGAGGAAACTTTATCAATCAGATGAAAGATATTCTGGTAAGTTTCCTTTCTGCAAAACTTGTTTTAAGCGGAAATCTTACTTTGGGGATGATGCTTTCTGTTCAGTATATTATTGGACAGCTAAACAGCCCGCTTCTTCAGCTTATCGACTTTATCAAGCAGACGCAGGATGCTAAAATTTCCCTTGAAAGATTAGGAGAAATCCATGATAAGGATGATGAGGAAGATAAAAATGAGCAGTACGTAGCAGATGTTCCCAAACAAGATATCGAAATCAAAGATATGTCGTTCAGATATATTGGTTCTGATGTTCCGGTTTTTGAAAACTTAAGCCTTACGATTCCTTATCAGCAGACCACAGCCATTGTTGGAGCCAGCGGAAGTGGAAAAACAACTTTATTGAAACTGTTGATGAAATTTTATGATCCTGACCAGGGTGAAATCAGAATCGGAAATACCAATATGAAAAATATTTCACCGAGATACTGGAGAGATCATTGCGGGGTGGTAATGCAGGAAGGATATGTATTTAATGATACCATTGCCAATAATATTGCTGTAGGGGAAGATCATATTGACAAACAAAAACTGAGACGTGCTGTAGAAATAGCCAATATCAAGGATTTTATTGAAAGTCTTCCATTAAGTTACAATACGAAGATCGGAAATGAAGGAGTTGGAGTAAGTGGAGGTCAGAAGCAGAGACTTTTCATTGCAAGAGCTGTTTACAAATCTCCTGAATATATTTTATTTGATGAAGCTACCTCTGCACTGGATGCCAATAATGAGAAAGTAATTATGGAAAATCTTGAACAGTTCTTTAAAGGTAAAACAGCAGTAGTGATTGCCCACAGACTTTCCACGGTAAGACATGCCGATAAGATCATTGTACTGGATCAGGGAAAAGTGGTAGAAGAAGGAAGCCATGCGGACCTGGTAGATTTAAGGGGAGAATATTACAGACTTGTAAGAAATCAGCTTGAATTAGGCAGCTAAAGGTATAGGCAAAATTCGAAAGTTTAGATTAAAAATTAATATTAATAATGAGAAATCCAAAATACCTCCTGATGCAAATACTCCAGCACCGGAATTGGTATGATGGCCACTTTTCAATTATTTAAATGATGTTCTCTCTGAAATACGGGAGGAAATTTTACTACATAACAATGAAAGAAGACGTTTTAGACAATATTGAACTCCGCTCAGAGAGTGTACAGGATATTCTTACCCAGCCACCCCATTGGATGATCCGCTGGGGAAATACAGTGATATTTATTATCCTCCTGCTGATTCTTGTCATGAGCTACATTATAAAATATCCGGAATTTGTACCGGCTCCTATTATTGTGACCTCCCAGAATCCTCCTGAGAAAATAGAAGCCCGAACCAGTTCCAAAATTGAAAAAATATTCATAAAAGACCACCAGGAAGTTAAAAAAAATGATGTCCTGATGGTGATGCAGTCTGCAGCTAATTATAAGGATATTTTAGAGCTTAAAAAAATGGTAGACTCCATCACCCCTGATAAATTATACGCCTTCCCTATTGCTCAGGCTTCAAGATTTAAACTGGGTGAATTGCAGGGTGAATATAACAGTTTTGCAAAAGCATTTCAGGATGAAGCTCTTTTTACAAGACTGCAGCCTTATGCTCCTGAAAATCTTGCCGCCAATCAGAGTATTTCAGAATACAGAATACGAATTGCTACTTTGAAACAGCAAAAAAACCTGGAATCTATAAAATATGACCTGACAAAGAAAAACTTCAACAGATCTCAGGAACTATTCAACCAGGGCGTTATTTCAGCTATGGAACTTGAAAACGAAAAGATCAAGTACCTTCAGGCCCAACAAAATCTAGAGAATATTAAAATCTCCATATCACAAATGGATGAAGGGATTTCCAACCTGAATAAAACCAAAAGCGGAACTGCCATTAATACAGAAAAAGACAGAATTACCTACTCTTCACAAACCTTACAACTTCTTGAACAGCTGCGAAAATCTCTAAAACAGTGGGAACTGAACTATCTCGTTATCTCATCCACTGATGGTGTTGCCAGCTTCCAGCAGTTCTTTGGTGAGAATCAGTTTGTAAAGGTAGGTGAACCCATCCTTTCCATTCTTCCTAAAAATAAAGAACAATTAGTGGGCAGAATGTCTGTTCCTACAACAAATTCAGGAAAAATAACTCCAGGTGAAAAAGTATTGATTAAATTGGACAACTACCGATTCCAGGAATACGGTATCATCGAAGGAAAAGTGCAGAACATCTCTCTCATTCCTGATGAAAAAGGAAATTACTATGTAGATGTAATTTTACCAAAAGGATTAAAAACCAGCTATAACAAAACGCTGACATTCGATAAAGAACTTAGAGGGAGCGCAGAAATTGTAACACAGGATCTGCGACTGATTGAAAGATTCTTCTATCAGATCAGAAAGCTGCTTGGATATCAGGTTTAATCAATTTTTATGAAAAACCAAAACCGTTTTACAGATTTGTAAGACGGTTTTTTTATTGTTTATTTTTAAGATGATAACTGCCGCTAATAATCCGATTGTTTAAAAAGCTTATTTAAGCTGAAACTAGTTCCACAAAGGTTTTTTTCATCATTTATCGAGTACCATAGTGACCTAAAACGGTTTGTTTTTATTCATTCAAAATCATGGTAAATCATTATTTTCGGGGTACTTCATTTAACGGACTGTAATTTTTTTCTCATTTGTTATTTTTTACAAGTTGCATAAAAGCCATTATCCAAATTACGAGTTTCCATAATTATAGGTAATCACCAGACATTCAATATTAAAATACAATATTTATCTTTGAGATTGTCTCCAATGAATAAACTTACTTGTTGATTGAGGATCGCTTTTAAACCATAAGTCCATATCTTTTAAAAGTTCTGCATTTTGTTTAGACATGATCACACTATTTTTAGATAGTTGATTTTTATATTCCTTTATGGACTTTGTTTTTGTTTCTTCTAATTTGGAAAAGACAAAGAAGAAAACCACAAAACTAAAAATAAGCATTGCAAAAGAGGATATCCATATATAAAGGCTCAACTTTGGTATTTTAATGCGAGAATTAAGCCGATTAATATTTTCTTCTGTTCTTTCCTTGTAAAAAGAATTTAGATAGCTTAAATCAGGTTCTATTTGCATTGTTTTGAGTTCTACAATTCTATATTCAAGTTGTGTGATAGCCTTCTCAATTTCTACAGATAGTTTCTTATTTATAAAATCTTCCATACTAATTTCATTTATACAATCAAATTTATAATTTATTACTTTACATTAATTTTTTTTATATTTATTTAACCATTATAGATTCCCATAATTGTCATACAATTATTTTAGCACCTATGTAATTGTAAGAAACAAAGCTATTTAACATAAAAAAAATAATTCTCCTATAGTTAGATTTATTTTCTATATTTGGATTGGATTGAATTAAATATATATTAATCATCAAAACAAAAAATTATGAAAAAAACATTATTAGTAGCTGGTTTATTAGTTGCAGGTGTAGTTAGTGCCTTTCCATTCAGAACATCTTGCGGAAAGGTTCTTCAGGTTAGCCAAACAATAGCAAATAACATGTCAGACAATCAATTATCTAATTATCTTACTGATCTTAATGGTGAAACATGTCCACAGCATGCAGGGTCTACAGTTGTAACTGTAATTTATAGCCACTAAAAAAGTTAAAAAATTCACTATTATGACCGTCATAACTTTGACGGTCTTTTTTTTAATAAGGAACTATATGAAAAAAATTATCCTTCTAATCAATTTATTAATAGTCACATCTTTTTTTAGTCAGAAAAAGTTTGATGTAGTTTATGAAGCTGATTATAAGTTAAACTATAAACTATCAAAATCAAGCACTTACAAGAAAACAACGACTTTTGCTTTACTTATCAATCAGGATGCTTCTTTTTTCAAGAACATGAATAAATATATTGCGGATTCATTAGAATTTGAAAAGGTACATTTGCCTCTTAATGAATCGATGAAATACGTGACTGATTTTAGAGAAACCATTGGAACAACATCTGCAAAACTTTATGTGACTACTGAAGTGAATTATGCAGATTATTCATACGATGAGCCCAATAGTATTGTTTGGAAAACTAAAAACGAATTTAAAACTGTTCTTGGTTTTAAATGCCAAAAAGCAGAAACAACCAAATATGGAAGAACTTGGACCGCTTGGTTTACAACTGATATTCCTTTTCAATATGGACCATATAAATTCAATGGATTACCAGGACTAATTACAGAAATATATGATTCTAAAGATGAGTATCATTATACTTTGTACTCCTTCAGAAAAAGGAAATACACCTGTAAATCTGCGAATGTTGCTACAAATGCCAAGCACACCACAAAAGAGAAGATCTGGGAACTTTTAAAAAATAAGGTTGCTGGAAGAATGCAGGTTCATGAACAGTTTATCGAAAACAAGGAAGATCTTGAAATGATAAGAAGAAATGCAGAAACTGCTGCAAAAGATTACAATCCTATAGAATTAAGTATTTACTAAGAATACCTTTTATTAGGTGTTTTTCATTCTTAAAAATATTATGGGGGGATGTTTTCGGGGATTAAATAAAAAAACCGCCCTTTATAAGGGGCGGTTTGTAGCGAAGACGGGAATTGAACCCGTGACCTCAGGGTTATGAATCCTGCGCTCTAACCAACTGAGCTACCTCGCCGTTTTGGTGGTGCAAATATAGAAAATATTTCTTTACCTCCAAAATTATTTTACCTTAAAATATTCTAAAACATCTCCAACATGATCTGGTTTGCTGATTATCTTATTGTTAGCATCTAAAATAAAATACGTTGGTGTTGCATGAATATTATACAAATCTGTGTAACTACTGTTCCATCCTCTTAATTCGGAATCATTCACCCAAGGAAATGCGGCAATTTTTTGGGTATATGAATTCTTATCCACATCTAAAGACAGCCCTACAATCTGAATATTTTTTGATTTCAGATCGTTATATTTTTCCAGAAGTTTTGGAAGTTCACTTTCGCAGTGCGAGCATGTAGATGACCAGAATACAACTACCTTTTTATCTGCTTTAATATCGTGTAATGATTTTGCAGTAGTATTAACAGGTGACTGGAACTTATAATTAGGGAAAACAGCCCCCATTTCAATGTTCGCATTGGATTTCAATGTGGAAGCGAGCCTATCAGTAATGGTACATTTAAGATTTTTGGCAAGAGACAGATATTTGCTCTTATATTCATCCATCTGATAAACATCAAAAATATCAATCAATTCAGACAATACAGTCTGTCCTCTTGGAGTCTCAACTTTTAAACGATCCAGTAACTTATCAACAGAAGCCGTAACATTTGTATTCCCTCCGGAATTCAGATAAGCTACCAGTACAGGCCTCAATAATGATGAGCTTTCAAGCATATCATTTGATTTGTCCAGAAAGTTGATTATTTCTCCCTGATCTGCTTTCTTTGTTGAATCGGGTGAGTTGGAAAGAAACTTGCTGTAATTCGTATTATAATAAGCTATAAACGGATGCTGCGCCGCATCAATAGAACTTGAAGCACCAGAAAGTCTGTCAATTTCTGTTTTCAGAGCTTTTCCAAAATCCGTATTGTCTTTGTAATATTCTTTGATCTGGGCTAAAGCCGGTAAAATAAGCTCTTTTTTCTGTGAGCCTTCCTGTTGTTTACTCATCAGATTATTGGCTTCATCCAGATAAGTAACATCCTTTACTTTACTATTCTGGATATCCAGTTTAAAGCTGACATTTTTATTTTCAGAAATGAAACTTACGGTATTATTAGAACCAGGAAAATAAACTTTCATCATCCCCATATAATGGCTGGGATATTTAAAAGTCCATGTACTATTCTTACTCTGTTCTTTAGTAACAATAATATCTTTTGATCCGTTTAATGTATATAGAATAGCATCCTGATCTTTAAAGTCTGCCGGAGCCTGAATGGTAACTGTAAATTGAGCCTGCAAAGCAAATGCAGCCAAAACCGCTGATAGCGTATAAATCTTTTTCATAAAGTAAAAATAAAAAAACTCCCTGACTAATCAGAGAGTTTAATATTATTTTAATAAAATTTTATGCTTTTACGCTCTTGTACTTTTTTGTAAAGTACACAATAAATCCTATTGCTACGATACCAAGTACATATACATACATATCAATGGGTGAGGCAGGTGACCCGGTACCATTTCCTCCATTTCCTCCTCCTCCTGGGATCGCTGGTTGTGGTGGAGCAGCATTTGCTAGAGATATAGCAAATAGGAAAAATGCCAAGACTAGTTTATTAATAGTTTTCATGTGGTTTATTTTAAGATTTTAGTGTTAACAGTTTCTCCCTTATCAGAAACGATTTTTACAACATATGAATTTTTAACTGAGCCATCAAGCTCGATTACAAAATCTCTGGATGTTTCAACCGCTTTTTTAGAGATTACCAGTTTACCGCTCATATCATAAACTTGAATGTCCGCTTTTTTCCATTTTGGATCGAATCTAACAATGTAATTTGTAATAGATGGATCATAAACAACAAGTGTTCTGGAAATACCAGGAGCTGTTTTATCCACACCTAAAGTAATATTACTTGGTTCACCATAATACAAGTTAGCCTCTTCATTTGTAACAGCTACAACATCTCCCTGTTTAGCCTGTACTAAATTTCCATTTTCTGCTTTATAATAGAAACCAATTCCTGAAGATAACTGGTGTGTCCCAGCAGGAATAAGTTCTGCATTTTCTCTGATCTCGAATTTATAAGATTTAACCTGATCAAGCTTGTAGTTAACTAACTTAACATTTTTACCTTGGAAGTTACTCTCATTAGCTTCGTTAATATATAACCAATAGTTAGTATAATTATTATCATACCCACCATTCAATGCTTCTTCGTAAGTACCAATGATTCTTGTACCTGCTGAACTTTGAACTGTTGTGGCTGTAGAAACCTGGTGTCCCGTTGTAAATGATGGAGAAACCACGTAATACGTTCTGGAAATCTCATTACCATTAGCATCAAGACCAATTACCCCAAGCTGTTTCACTGTATTGGCTGTATTCTTACCAGCCATTCTAGCTGCATTTACACCATTAGGAGTACCTGCTGTTCTTGCTGTTGATTTGAATCTTCTCAGTGGATTAAAGTCTAAAGTCTGAGCTGTATTGTCTCTTAACTTTATTTTAAATGACTGCATAGGTTTGATAACCATTTTATCCAGGTTCACATCTCCAACTGCCGGAGCAACTCCGTCACCTGTATTTACATAAGTAACTACCTGAGCTCCTGTAGCGTAAGTAGAACCTCCAGGAAGTGTAACAACAGTACCCGGATTATATTCAATACCCCAGATATTTTTCACTGCATTTCCGTCTGATCCTGTAACGCTTTCAGTATATCCAATATTAGATAGATCTATATTGGTAAGGAAAGGGTTTCCGAATTGATAGAAGTTTTGACCAAATGTTCCAGCCCAAGGGCTTAGAGTAAATTCAAAGGAATCATCAAGATAAGTATTGTACTTTTCATTGTAAGAATTCACAGCGTTACCACCATTTCCGAATACTACATTGGAAGCTCCCACGTTAGATTTCCCTGCATTCTGCAATGATATAGCTCCAGCTAACGGAGCATATGGTTTTCCATTAACATTGTAAACCGTTGCTGCCCCTGCGGGAGCACTCGGATTCCAGTCATTATTGGAAACCTTCAGCATATAATACCCTGAACCATCAGCTGTAGTAGATGCTAAATTGGTAAAATGTGCAGAAACTGCATTAGCGTTATCCCACTTTAGGATTGGGTTACTATATCTACCTGTATTGAAAGTCTTACCAACTTCAGTAGATAATGAACTTAATGCTTTACCAAAGAAAGGTAAAGCAACTTGCTGGAAATAATTACCACTACCATTACTTGTAGTTCGGTATTCTTTGGTTACAATACCTGTAATGTTGGACTGGGATAGTCCATCGATGTACAGCTGGCCATACGTGGAAGTAGCAAAAGAAGCAGGGGTATTAAGTCTTAAGATGATATTTCCGCCGTCAGTCTTATCAGCACCACCGGCATCAATTGTTTTTAAGAGATCCGTACCAGATCCTACAACCATGATATTTCCATGCACGTCCAAAAGGCCATTACCTTTTGTTTGTACACCTCCACCGCTATAAACTAGGGTGCCTTCGCTCACATACATATTAGCATTAGTGTCAACATGACATAGTATCTGCGCCTGAACAGAGTAACTAATTGCTAAAAGACCTATAGCAAATAAACTTTTTCTCATTGTATAAATTATTTGTGTGTTAATACAATCTTCACCCGCAAAGGTATTATTATTTTTCTTAAAAAAAAAATATTTTATCTATTAATCAAAACATTATCTTCAGTTAAGATGATATCTTTCTCCTCTCCTATTGAAAACATATAGTCTTCTAGAACTTTTTCGGTAGTACCTCTGAGGCCTCTTGCACCTAGTCCTTTTTCAATAGTTTCCTCTACGATTTTTTCAATTGCTCCGTCTGTAATAACCAAATTTGTGCCATCCATTTTAAAAAGTTCCACAAATTGATTTACGATAGAGTTTTTAGGTTCCTTCATGATTCTTACCAACGTCTCTTTCGTGAGTTTATCGAGATAAGTAATGATTGGAAATCTCCCTAAAAGTTCCGGAATTAATCCGAAAGTACGAAGATCGATTGCATTAATATTTGTTAATATATATTCGTCTTCGTCGGTTTTATTGATTTTTTCAGAACTAAAACCAATTGCCTGCTTGTTCATTCTTCTTTCGATAATTTCTTTGATCCCATCAAAAGCTCCTCCTGCAATAAATAAAATATTCTGAGTATTTACCTGGATATATTTCTGATCCGGGTGTTTTCTTCCTCCTTGTGGCGGAACATTCACAATACTTCCTTCCAGCAGTTTTAGTAATCCCTGCTGTACTCCTTCTCCTGAAACATCTCTTGTAATGCTTGGATTGTCTGATTTTCTGGCAATCTTATCAATCTCGTCAATGAAAACAATTCCTTTTTCAGCTTTTTCCACATCATAATCGGCTACCATCAGAAGTCTTGAAAGGATACTTTCAACATCTTCTCCTACATATCCTGCTTCAGTTAAAATGGTGGCATCTACAATACAGAAAGGAACATTAAGTTCTCTTGCGATCGTTTTTGCCAGAAGCGTTTTGCCGGTTCCTGTCTCACCAATCATGATAATGTTCGACTTTTCCAGTTCTACTTCTCTGTTTTCGTCCTGGGCGTGCAGCAATCTTTTATAATGATTATATACAGCAATTGAAAGTTGTTTTTTTGCCTGATCCTGTCCGATCACGTACTGATCGAGGAATTCTTTGATCTCTTTCGGCTTTTTAAGGTCTTCCATGCTGTCTGCAGGTGAATATCCTGTTTTTGATGCACCATCTTTTACAATTGCATGGGCCTGCTCTATACAATTTTCACAAATAAAACCATTCTGGCCAGAAATCAGCATCTGTACTTCATTTCTTTTTCTGCCACAGAAAGAACATTGGTTGGAATTCATATGATATAATATATGTATATGTTAAAGAAAATCGTAAAAAATTACTTTTTTACGATTTTCTGGTTGTTAAGAATTAATAATTGAGTGTTGAATCTCTGTATATTCTTCGTTCGTTAATTTTAATCTTTCATTTCTGAAATTCATATCTTCCATCTTATTTAAAGGAATCAGATGGATGTGTGCATGAGGAACTTCAAGTCCTACCACTGCTACTCCTACTCTTACACATGGAACTGCAGTTTTGATCTTCTTGGCTACCTCTTGGGCAAATCCCCAAAGGTTTTTATATTCTTCACTTTCAAGATCAAAAATCAAATCCACTTCTTTTTTAGGTACTACTAAAGTATGACCCTTCACTAAAGGCATTGCGTCTAAGAATGCAATAAAGTTTTCATTTTCTGCAATCTTATAAGAGGGAATTTCGCCATTAATGATTTTTGTGAATATAGTGCTCATTTATCAGAAGTTTGGGTTAGATGTATAGAAATTTAGAAATAGAAAGGAATATCAGACTATAAAGAGATGTCTAATACTTCAAAAGACAGTTTGTTTCCGTTGGGTAAAGTAATTTCAGCAATTTCGCCAATAGCTTTTCCTAACAGACCTTTTGCGATAGGTGTGTTTACAGAAATCCTTCCTGTCTTCAGGTCGCTTTCGTTATCCGGTACCAATGTAAATACCTGCTCTTGCTTGGTAGCATTATTTTTAAGTTTCACTGTTGTTAAGATTGAAACTTTTGAAGTATCTAATTGGCTTTCGTCTATAATTTTAGAAGTAGAGATAACGTCTTTCAGCTTGGAAATTCTCATTTCAAGCATCCCCTGAGCCTCTTTAGCCGCATCGTATTCTGCATTTTCCGATAAATCTCCTTTATCTCTTGCTTCTGCGATCTGCTGAGTAATTTTTGGTCTCTCCACAGTTTCCAACTGTTCCAGCTCAGCTTTCATTTTCTCTAGGCCCTCCTTAGTTACATAGCTTGCCATAATTTTCAAAATTTAGTTTTAGTATAAAAAAATAATCCGACATTTGCCGGACAATGTTTTCGTGTTGTAATCGTTTAATTTTTACAAATATATAAAAATTTAAATTGAAATGAAAAAAACTTTTTCAATCTTATCCATTTTCATTCTGTTGATTTTCAGCAATTTAACCATAAACTCTTGTGGAAGCAGAGAAGATACTGTGAACTGCTTCCCGAATGTCCCTATCAATGTATCGCTTAACCTAAACCTTCCTGCTTATTACGTTTTGAACAATATTAATGGCTGGATTTATGTAAATGAACAACAGTCCGGAACCAGAGGATTGATTATTGTACGAACAGCAAACGGATTTAAAGTCTACGACAGGAATGCCCCACATATATGTCCTGACAACAATACAACACTTGAGGTAAAAGACAATATTGCCATTATATGTCCACAGGATAATACAAGATGGATCTTAAGTACGGGACAGCCGGAGTCCGGAGCTAAAACTTCTCTGCCGCCTAAAACTTATCCTTACAGCTATGATGCTGCAAGTAAAACTTTAAATGTTTATTATTAGAAAATAGAAACCGCAGAGATTTTCTGCGGTTTATTTTATTTTTCTTTCTTATAAATTGTATACAAAAAAGCAAACTATGACAAGAAAACTAATACTATAATCTGTAAGAAAAATAAATCAAAACTGAAATCAGTTATTGTTTTCATATTTTCTAATTCCCACAATTAATATTGTGTTTTTAAGTGTTTATTCAAATGTTTTTATATGCTTGTAAAATTTATTGTCAATTTGAAATAATATTTCTTTTGACAAACATTTTTTTTCAAAACTTTTTTCGATACTGTAAATACTATCTTTTCTAGTTATCTTTTTTTTTATTGGTTGCAGTAAAAAATAAGCAACTTCCTCTTTACAAACATCACAAAATCTCACACCATGAACAAAATTATTATAATTTAAGCCTTTCGATTTATTATATTCTATATTTTTTTTATTAAAAAAAGAAAGCCTGTATTCATTTCTTTGCAGTTTTTCTAAATTGATAGAATCTTGTTCATTAATTTTAATAATACATGCTTGAGAAAAAACTAGTTTTATTTGCAATATAAATATTAAAAATATTAATTTAATTAAAGTTCCCATAACCAATAATTTGTATTAAAAGTGTTCATATATAAGTCCTTTTCAGATTGAGGTAACAAGTTCCATGCCTTTGTTCCCTTAAGACTACTCATCCAAACTACTGTTTTATATTCAACATCTGTATACTTATTTCCATAAACTTGTTTTAAAAACGCTGCAATTGTTGTAACATATTTCTGAGCCATATATTGATGTTGAAAGTCTGAATCATTTGTTTTAGCTTTTACATAAGCATTGAAAAGTTCTATATGTTTATGATTTTTTGCATAGTCTAGTAGAGTTGCTTCATTAATACTACCATTAGTGTTAGCAACGACTAATAGTTGTCTTAAAATTTCCGCATGTATTAATTCATGCATAAATGTTCCTGAAATTACAACTTTTGGAATATTCGCCCAATCTTTATTTTTATTAAATGTAATTTTTATCCAATAATTAACCGGTTCTGAAGTCTCTGCTTGCGAATCAGGCTTTACAACTGAATCAATATCAAAGATTAAATGAGTCACAGCCCCTTCTGGCATAAAATTTTTTAAAATCTGATTAAAATTTGATGCAGTTTTAATTTTATTATAAATGCCATTAAGTTTTGAATGGTTTTTAAATTTAGTTGTTGGTTTTACTCTTGTAGGATCTGCCCAATCTTCAAAAAGCTCATTCTGTAAACTCCCACTTATTGGTTCTTCTAAAAACCAATTCTGAAATTGCTTATAAGCTGCATTAGGTGATATATTGGGATCAGCATAATTTTTAAAATAATTAATGCTCCAATGTAAAAACTGTGAATTATTTTGATTTAAATTATTATAAAAATACGAGAGCAGCTGTCCTCCAATATATTGATTATTCTGGATATATGTATATTCATCAGCTGTAAGTTCTGGAAGACCTGCTTCACCTAACATATAATTGAAACTGTCCTGAATTGACATTTCATTGGTAGTGCCACCTCCTGTACTACTTCCTCCCCCGTCATATGTTCCCATATTGGGAAATCCTTTAGGAGGCTGCCCTCCTCCTGAGCATACTTCTGTAATTTCTACAATATAATAAGGTTTCTGACTTGCTGTACATTGGGCTATTTGGCTGGGACTGTGATGTTCACCATTACATTCTACCTCAATAAGTCTGATGCTAAAGGAGCAGCCCGCTTTATTCATAGAATTCTTTGACATTGCAACCTTATCAGCAAGCGGTGCCCCATTAGAGAATTCTTTAACTCCCATAGGCCTCCCATCCATTGATGTAAATTCTACTGTTCCTGTAAAATTATCAATCTGATAGTTTTTAGTTCTGTCTTCAGGAGTATATTTTGCAGTAAATCCTATACTTTTATTTTCATTATCAATACTATACACCAAAACATCTGAAGATCGGTCCAAATGTTTGATTACAGTACTGTAAGAGGTGACATTATTCTGTACAATAACAGTTACTGTACTTTCATCAGATAAGGCAGAAAAGGAATCTGCATTTTTACTGTAAACCTGTGAGGGATTGCTTTTAGCTTCTGTAAGATAGTTTTTGAAGGCTAAAGCTTCTTTAAGTTTAACTGTTTTTCTGTAATCAGATTGGGAAATATTGGTTTCAGAACTATCTGAGAGTTCTGTTCTACACCCAAACAGAAAGAGTGCTAATGCCATGAGCATTAATAATTTAATTTTTTTCATCATGTGTTGATTTAATTTAACGTTTCAAATATAAAATTTATTCCAGTACTTTACTGCTCTATTTTCGGGAATCTGCTCCCTTTTTTCGGGAGAAAGAATTTTTGTGAATTGGAAAGAGAGTTTTTGTTACTTTTGTTATAAATAAATATAATCAACCGACTCTCTGAAAAAGTAATTGAATTATATGAAGAACGCATCAGAGAGCTAAAAGGACAGTTAGAATTCTGGAAAACCAAAAACAGCTAAAATTTGTAATGAAGGTAGTTATACAAAGAGTCTCCGAAGCCAGTGTAAAAGTAGATGGAAAAACGGTTGGTGAAATCGGGAAAGGATTAATGCTGCTGGTAGGCATAGATGAAAATGATGAAAAGACAGATGCTGACTGGCTTGTACAAAAGGTTTTAAACCTGAGAATCTTTGGTGATGAAAATGACAGGCTTAATCTTTCCGTGAAAGACATTTCGGGAGAAATCCTTTGTATTAGTCAGTTTACATTGATTGCAGATTACAAAAAAGGAAACAGACCTTCTTTCATAAAGGCAGCAAAACCGGATAAAGCAGTACCCCTTTTTGATTATTTTAAGGAAGAAATAGCCCAATCTGGATTAAGAACCGAAAGTGGAATCTTCGGAGCTGACATGAAGATTTCTCTGGTCAATGACGGACCAGTTACCATTGTCATGGATTCTATTACCAAAAGCTAAACAGAGAAAGGCAAATGTATAAAATACACTGATACGCTTCAATTTATGAAGCGTATTTTTTTGATGGGTAAGTATAAAATTTGCGCTCTTAGACCTCACTGGTTTTTGAGAGCCAGCAAGGTTATCATTCAAAAACAAAAAAAATCCTTTATACAAAAGAAAAGAGTAAAAAATTTAAAATTAAATTCACAAAAATGTGATTTGTTTTCATTTTATTATTATTTTTGGTGTAAATAAAAACTGATTTACAACCATTTAACAAAATTATATGAAATCAAGGATCAACCTTTTCGCATTATTTGCGTTCTGTTCTACTTTGTCTTTCGGACAGGACAGCCAGCCCAAAATGGCTAATGATCAAAATTCAATTATTTACGTATGCTTTTCAAAAGGCATCAATTCAGAAAAAACAGCTTTCAGCAGAAATGCAGACCTGGAAAGATTTTCACGGGAAAATCACATCTCATTCAAGTATGATCTGGACTTCACAGACAACAAACTTGACGAAATGGCCAGAAGCAGCAAAGCCATCGGTAATTCCGGAGAGTCTGTGGAAAAACTGAAAAGAATTTATAAGGCTGATATTCCTCTTCAAAACAAAGAAGCCTCAGAAAAAATCATCCATGCTCTTGAGAGATTTCCTGAAATAGAATACGTTTCTGTCATGAGCGCCGAACCTATTGAACCGCCATTAGTAAATGCTTTTGTAGTGACTCCTGATCTGGAAAGCCTGCAGACTTACCTGAATGACAATCCGGGAATCAATGCCAAATATGCATGGTCAAGAGGTATCACAGGACAGAATATCCGTGTGCGTGATGTAGAATATGGTTTCTATAAAACTCATGAGATGTTGTCTAACCAAAATTCAATACAACTTGAGCCAGGCTATTCTCCTAATGCCGGATTAGCCAATAACAATTACCGTGACCACGGAACTGCTGTGGTAAGTATTTTAGGTTCAATAAAAGATAATACAGGACTTACCGGAGCTGCTTACAGTGCTTCTGAAATAAAGGGTTATATGGAATGGACTACTGTGGGGTACAACCGTGCTTCTGCAGTGAGCAGATCTATTAATGCATCTCAGGCAGGAGATATTATTTTATATGAAATGCAGACTGGTGGAAAAGACGGCCAGTATTGCCCTGCGGAATATGATAAAGTAATCTGGGATCTTACAAAAGCTGCTACCGATTCAGGAATTATCATCATTGCAGCAGCAGGGAATGGAAACCAGAACCTGGATGATCCGTTTTATGCAACCTATCTTGCAAGAGGAAACAGCGGGGCTATTATTGTAGGGGCGGGATCTCCTAATACAACCCATTCGAAATTAAGCTTCAGTACTTTTGGAAACAGAGTGGATGTTCAGGGCTGGGGAAGCAGTGTGATGGCAGCGGGTTATGGATCTTATGCGAAATATGACAATGACAACAACAGAACTTATAATTATTTCAGCGGTACAAGTTCTGCAACACCGGTAGTTTCTTCTGCGGCTATTTTGATCCAGTCTTTCTATCGTCAAACTACAGGTCAATATTTAACGCCTTCAGCAATGAAAAACCTTTTAATTTCAACGGGAATTCCTCAGGGAGGAACGGTAACTGGTCAAAAGATCGGGCCTCTTCCTAATGTGAAGAATGCTATTCTTCAGCTGGAAAGCAAATTTGCAACACCTGTTAAAACTTTATCTGCCTTAGAGTTTAAGATTTATCCTAATCCTTCCAGCAGTTCCATTGCTATTCAAAGCAGTGAAAATAAAAAACTGGATGTAGAGATTATTAATCTCCAGGGACGTACTGTTATCAAAAGTTCGGTTTTACCGAATGAGAAAATTGACATTTCACACCTACCAACTGGTCAATACATGATCAACATCAATGAAGGCCAGAGAAGAGTGGTTGAGAAACTGACAAAACTCTAAAAACAAAAGATTTTTATACATTTTATTTCACATTAAACCCTCTTTCAGAAGGCTGAAAGAGGGTTTTTTATAGTATTTTTTATATAATTATTTCGCAGGAACGCTGCTGAAATTAAGCGCTACCTTGATATTCATGTCTGAAGTGGTCTGATTCTTCAGTTCATAAACTGTTCTTACAGTTAATCCTGAACTTTTTACAATTTCATCCAGAAATCCGGTATCATTAAGATCAAGGTTCAAGCTGGAAGAATTGGTGGAGATATTGGAACGTGATGCAACCAATCTTTCTCCTGTTCCGTTAGATGAAACGTATATCTTTACAGTTTTGAATGCACTCAGATTTCCTCCGGAAGGAGATGCCACAGAGATTTTCGCATCTGAAATTCTTACGTCTTTAATTTTTGCATTGTTATTTCCTCCGAACCAGGTCTGCACATTGGTAGCTGTTGCAGTGGAAGACACTTCCTTATCTGCAGGAACTCCCGTAGAAATCAGAACATTCGTTGTGTATGGAAATGTATTCTGAACCAGCGACTGTACGGTTCCGCAACTTACAAGTACGGCTGAGGCGGCCATTGCTGTTAGAACTATATTTTTCATAATGTTAAATTTTAAACTTTAGTGTTTAGTTTGCAGAAATTGTACCAAATTGATTGATTATTATTCCACAGTTACCGTGAAACTTCCTTTTGTATTTCCCGACGCCATGTTACTTTTTCCTATAATCAGCCACACTTCCCCATTTCCGGGAGTATCATAAGTGATTTCTCTTCCGAAAGGTCCGTCGTAGTTCCCATTGGGAAGCCTGATTTGATTGAAACGAATATTAAAGTCTTTCTCTTTTGTTGAAATTTTCGCTTTGATATTGGGACGGTCGTAACGGGTCAGTTTTAAAATCAAATCCTGATCATCTTTTGTAAATTCTTCTCCGATTGTAAAAGGCAGCTGGTTGGCGTCTGCAGTTCTTATGATCTGACCATCTTTTTCATCTCTCATTACCCCTTTGCGTAATACTTCCTTCGTGGCCGGAGCATTGTTAATAATTGAATCTTTTTTTCTCAGTGCTACAGAATCTGTTTTCACCACAGAGTCCGGCATTTCTGTTACTACTGTAGAATCTTTCTCCGGAGCGTTTGTCACCGCAGGTTCTTTTTTACAGGCAACAATAATCAAAGGAATTAACAATAAGCTTTTTTTCATAATAATTAATTTAAAAAATGGATCAGCATTTATTATGCTGAGCTCATTTAAATGCTAAAATTGTTCCAATTCGTTTAATGATTTATTTTCTGCCTGCAATTCTTTTTCATCATTTGTTCCAGCCCATTTAAATGTAAAGTACATAAAGTTGAGCATAATTCCCATCAAAAGCGTAACACCCCATGTTTTGGTATATTCCATAGGATAGATGAATCTTACCACAATATCTGAGAACAGACCGAAAGGATTATTGAGTACATCCCAGCTGTTCCATCTCAAAAACCGGCCAAGATAAACTCCAAAGCTGCTCATGAACAGGAAAAATACAATCACTCCATTGATGATATTTCTTTTTCCATAGTCAGAAAGCCGTCTTTCAATATCATTAAGACTTATGAAACCACAGATCAGCCCTGTCCAGGCATAGGAAAGAATAACAATAAGGTCATACCAGACCGGTATATCATTTCTTGCTCTGAGGTGAAAAAGATCCGTAAGAATGTAGGGAGAATTGGGGAAGAACAATATCCAGACTACGATGATAAAGATGAGTGAAATTTTACTTCTGATACGAAAGGCAAAAATAAAAGAACTTAGTAATAAGGGAATCCATGCCAGAAAAAGATTCCAGTTGAGAAACAAAAAAACTTTTGTATCGCTGATATAGTATCTGAAAGCAGAAAGGCTGAAGCAGAATATGGTCATCATTATCAACAATACATTAATTTTAAATCTTGAGGATTCTAGAAAGGTTTTCATGATCTTTTATTTTATAGTCTGATAATACAAAATCTTTGAAAAGACAGTTTTAGAAGTTTCGTTTTTCACCTTATTCTGTAAGGTATTTCTAAGTTTCTGATCATTTTTTTCATCTGCATATTTCAGGAGTGCCTTTTCGCTGAAGTTGATGGAAGTTAAATGATAATTGACTGCAAAATCTTTTCGTTTCATATTCTGGGAAGTAATAAAACCACCCCAGTTGAAGTAACTGCATACGAGAACTGTTCCATAAAAAAACCAAATCATTGTATTGACAAGGAAAATGTTTCTTTTCTGTTTTTGGATTTTAATATAAGTAAGGACCAGGCCAACAAGCGATAACAACAAAAAAGCAAAAACCCCTAACCTTTTATAGGTAAATGCATAATTAACAATATACTCGTAGTTTTTAAGTGCTGCAGAAACTACAAGAATAGCATTGAGGAATATCCAGATTTTGGCTAAGATTTTCAATAAACCTGCTTTTGGATCAAAATTAAATCCGGATTTAAAATAGAACATGATCACCAGAATTGCCATAACAATAGACATAATCACAGCATTTACTCTTTCATGGGTTTCTTCTGAAAGCTGAACCGGTGTTTTTACTGCTTCATAAAACTGTTCATAATTGTAAGTAATAATAAAGAACACCAATAAAACATTCAACAGGACAAAAGAGATTACTCCACTCATTCTTTCTGCATCTAGGTCAAGAAAAGAATAAGTAGCCTTTGGAACCCGGGAATCTTTGCTGAAATCGTTATCCAAAACATGATTATTTTTATAGATGAGTTTTTCCACCGCATAATTCCAGTAATTAAAAGCAATAAAAAATCCTAAAACCGAGAGACAGAATATCTGCCAAATGTTAAGATCCAACTCATAATCTGTGAAAAGGGCTGCAAAATGATTACTTCCTGCAGAATAAATTCCAAAGAAAACAGAAACAAGTACCAGCGGAATCAAAATGAAAGCCAATGTCTTTTGCCATAACCCGGGAACATTCTTTTTAGGAAGCCATTCGTCAAAGCTAAAAAAACGGCAGCATGATGTGCAGCAATTCACAATAAAAACAGGAATTAAAAAGAGAACCTTCAACCTTCTGTTCTTTGATTTATATCCCATTAAAAGGAGTGAGCTCACCACCGCTATGAAGGATGGAAAATCTCCAAACCATGCAAATGCAATGCTTGATAGAATGCTTGTTGCAAAAAGAGCGTACAATGTTCTTGTTTTATTTTTTTCAGGTGTTCTAAACAACGTTAATACAGCGTAGGAAATTCCCAGAATCCCAAGGTTCAATCCTACCTCCTGATCATAAAAAACGATGACAAAGAGAATAGCTGTAAGAAATATATAATGATGTGTTTTCATGATGTTTATTATTTAAAAGATGAAATATGAACTGTTTAAGGCTTAGCTAAAATTGAAAAACATGGTAAGGTAGAGTAAGGTAACAGGAATGTTGAGCAACAGAAGAAGAACAGAATTTCCATTCCTCTTCTTTCCGGAAATATCACTCAGATATTCCATCAGTTCATATAAGGTGATCAACAGGTTGGTTACAGCAGCAATCACTACGTAATAAAATCCGAATATGATCAGAAATTCTGCCTCCGTAATCCAAAATAAGATCAATAAGAATGTGCCCAGCAAAAAGGAAATTAAAAATGTTTTTTCTCCCAACGGGCTGAATTTTATTTTTCTCATCATCTTTAGTTTTAATGAAGAACTACCGTTTCTTTTTGTTGAATAAAATCCATTACATGCTCATAATTCTGCCACAGCAGTTCTTCAAAATCCCAATGGTGAAAGGCTCTCATATTTTGTCCCTTTTTATAGGCTTTGATATAAATTTTCACATATTCCGGGAGAATAATTGTTCCCAATACGATTGCTGCCAGAAGGTGTGCATTAAGTTTGCCGTTTCCAAGGAGCAGATACTGCATGGCTATTTCATCTTCGAAGTGGGTTCCACAACCAGTAATCAGATGGTGTACATCATGATTTTCCATTTTGGGAATCATAGAAAAACCGTGTTTCCTGTAAAACTCTCCCAATTTTCGGCCTAAAGAATCTTCCTGAAATTCCAACAGTTGTTTTTCATTGAACTGCCACTGTCTTTTTTTCTTTTTGAAATATTTTCTGTATAATTTTTGAGTTTTATCATACACAAAAAGCAGAAACTGAACACGTATTTTTTTCATGCCGTATTATTTAAAAATTAGATATTTATGAATATTAATTATTGAAAAAGCTAAGACCTATTAAAGCGTACAGAAATGCGATGGGAATATTGGCCGTCAAAATAAGTATGGCTATCATACATTCTTTAAATTTTGATGTATTTATAAAACCATATGTCAAAAACCCCAGTATACATAATAAATTGACTGGTACTCCGAAAACGATTAGCAGATACCCTGCTCCGGCAAACCCGTTATTTTTTGTAATAAGAGCTCCTAAAAGACAAAGAGTTCCAATTGAAAAAAACACTCCGAATACTGCCTTACCCAGATCTATTATTTCTGAATCTTTCATTATTATTCAGGATTAATCACAAATCAAATTTTAGCTTCCGGCAAACGGACTTCCGAAAATTCCTACTGCCAGTTCGATCCAGATCAATGCAAGAACAGCCAGAATAAAAAACGAGATGAGAACTTTCTGACTTTGTTTCTTTATTCTGCTTCTAACGAGGTTGATCAGAAAAGCGGTTGTAAAAAGCAAAGCTCCTGCAATCAGGAAATCTGATCCTGACCAGTTAACTTCTTTAGACACTAGATTTCCAACCAATGGAATACTGAGTAAAGCCAACGGAAGGGCATAAATTGCAATTGTTGTTTGTTTGTGTGTCATCATTTTATTTAATTTTTAATTATAAAGTACTTTGTAATTCAAAGTTAATTTTCAAAAAAAATATATGACTATCGTCCCAGTAATTTCTCAAGAGCATCTAAATGCTCATTAAATGCCTGTCTTCCACGTTGTGTAACGCGATAAGATGTTTTGGGTTTCTTCCCTACAAATTCTTTTTTCACTTCGATATATTCTGCTTTTTCCAGGGCATTGCTGTGACTCGCCAGATTTCCGTCTGTAATTTCGAGCAGGTTTTTCATTTCAGAAAAGTCAACCCAGTCGTTGACCATAAGAACAGACATAATGCCCAATCTTACACGGCTTTCGAATTCTTTATTGAGCTGACTTATTTTGATCATTTTACTTTTTCTTATTTATTCTGAAACAGTCAAAATCTGACTATCTTTCATTTTTTTACTTCTCTATAACTTCAGCCTGATGCAGTTTTACCATTAAAAAATTAATATTAACTTCCATATGTACACTGCTCCAATACTAATAATAAGAGATAAAAACATTATCAACAAGGGCCAATAGCCCATAATATCATTTTTCCTTTCTGAATAAAATTCAGTTGCATCTACTAGATTGAGTTTTTTATTTATATGTAAAACACTTAATTCTTTTTCTGTGTGAAAAGTTTTAACCTCTTCTTTTTTTAGATCCACGAGGAAATATTTGTTATCAAAGGTTTTACCAAATAACTGATCACCCATCTCTTCAATTTTAGTGACATATGAAACTAGCGTTAACCCTTTTCCATTATTAATACTCGCCTGTTCTGGTAAATCAATAAATAAAAGCTGATGGTCATTTTTCAAAGGGACATACCAGGCATCACCAATTCCAACATCTACTTTTTTATTATCAGACACCATGGACAAACCAATAATTCCGACAATATATAACGTATAAAATGCCACAAAAGGTCCAATAAACGCCAATATCATTTTATTCCTTTTTCTTTCGTTTCCACTTATAAAATAAGTAAGTAAACAACCTATAACAGCACATATAAAACTGAAGACTGATATAGCAAAAAGGTGTATTAATATGACAAAACCAATTCCCATTATTTATACTTCTTATGCATGATCAATCCGTACACAATATGTAAAACACCGAAACCAATTGCCCAAAACAGCAATCCCCATCCTAAAAAGAACAAAGAAATAAGCCCTAAAATAATCTCCAGATATCCTAAATACTTTACATCCGTTAATGTATATCGTTCTGCTGCTACCAGAGCCAATCCATAAAAAATAAGAGTAGCTGGAGCAATGAAAACAAAAAGATGATGATAAAGCAGAGCGAGACAAAAGACACCGCCTGCTACCAAAGGCACTGCAAAGGTAATCAAAAGTCGCTTTGTAGTGGCATCCCAGATCTTCAAACCTTTCTTTTTGCTTTTATGGGCTGTAAAAATATAACCGCTAAGGACTGCAACAACCAAAATAACAATTCCGATCAGGACAAGTTCTTTTACCAAGGCTGGGCCTAAAATATTTCTGTCCCCATCAAAATAACTGATTCCTTCCCGCTGAAAAACGAAATACACATATACAGCTCCAATAATGGCCGTTAATCCCGCAACAACTCCTGATAATCCACTTAGAGAAATAAATCTGGAAGAACGTTCCATCATGGAACGGATATGGGATAAGTCTTCGTGATAGTTTTTTGAATCCATAAAAAGAACTTTGAATTACAAAGTTAAAATTAATTTTTAATCTGCCAACGCTTTATTTTAAATTTTAAAATATTTTTTTCTGAAGACCTCATCATTTATTTACTCCCAGTAGTAAAAAAAAGAGAACCCCGCTAAAGCAGGATTCTCAATCATATATTAAAATCTGTACGTGTTATAATGGATTCTGAACAATCAATGGGTTGGCATTGATTTCAGTTCTTGGGATAAGGAATTCCCAGCGTAGATCTGTATTCGGAACTGTCATTACGTTATTAGTCACTACTGAAGAATGATTAGCTCCTGTTCTGTCCAAGCCTAAATTCAATCTCTTAAGATCTAAGAATCTGAAACCTTCACCCCAGAATTCAAGTCTTCTGCTATCTAGAATTTCGTTAATATAGGCAGCCCCTGTTGTGGCAGCCCCTGCATAAGATGGGTTTCTGTTTTTTGCAAATACATTGAAAACAGCTTTAGAACCAGCTTCGTCTCCAGATCTGGCCAAAGCTTCGGCTTCAATAAGATACATTTCTGCCGATCTCATATAAGGAACATCTACCCTACTGTCTGCCTGGCTTGCAGCAAGAAACTTCTGTCCTGTATACGGGAATTTAGCATATGTTGATGGTAAAGCAAGTGCTGTATGTGCACCCGTTGGATCAAAATTCTTAGTTCTTATATCAGTAGATGGGAATGAAAGGAATAATTTAGTATTAATCGCTTTAGGAGCCTGACGAATATTGGTAGAATTAAAGTTTCTTGACATATATGCTCCAAAATTCGAAAATGTGTCTCCCTGATCCGCTATAATAGTAGCACCCCACATCCATTCAGAAACACCTGCTAGATTATTAAATCCTGCGGTATAGGTTGCATTATCCATCAGAGCAAATCCTACACGTGCTGATTGAGCAGCTGTTACAGCAGCAGCATAATTCCCCTGCGTTAATGCAATTCTGGCTTTTAATCCTAAAACTACTTTGTCATTAAAATGCGATTTTGTAGCTCTGGTTATTCCTGTAAGCCTTGTGGATGCTTCATTAAGGTCTTTATTGATCTGAGTATATACTTCTTCTACTGTATTTCTTGCCAAAGGAATTTCATTCGCCACCAATCTGATTGGAACTCCAAGCTGGGTATTGTTTGCACCTGGCACATATCTTTTACCATAGATTTGAACTAACATATAATAACAGAAAGCTCTGAATGCATAAGCCTCTCCAATAGCCGCTTTAATGGTAGTAGCATCAGCAGCAGTAGGCGCAGGAACTGAAGGACCATTGGCAATAACGAGATTGGCATTTCTGATTAGTGCATAATAAAACTGGTAAGGATAAAAATCATTGGCAGCATTATCATTTACCTGATCCTGCCATCTCACGGTTGAAACATACCACCCGTTTCCTGTAGAAGGAAATACAAGATCATCTGCAAGAGCATCCATCATGATCATAATTCCACCCTGACCATTTTGTCCCTGGTTATCATTTTGTCTGTAATACATATCTCTATGCATCCCGTTTACAATAGCCATAAGATTGGCAGCACTTGAATAAGCTGCTTCCTCAGAGGCCGCAGTGGTAGGATCTGTTTCAAGATAATCACTCTCACATGAAACCGTCCCCGTAAAGACTGAAAGAACAACAGCCCATTTTATATATTGTTTTGCGATATTTTTCATTACTTAATTATTTAAAAAGATACATTAAATCCTATTGTTACCACTCTCGCCGGAGTATATCTGTTTGATGCCGTACCGTTGAATGCCTGAGCTGGCTCCAACCCTTTTCTTGCTGTTTTGCTCCATAAATTTTCACCGGAAACAAGGATTCTTAATCCTGAAACTCCTAGCTGAGACAACGTTTCCGGAGCAAAGCTATAACTTAAAGTAGCTTGTCTAAATGTAAGAAAATCTGAACTTACCAGCCATCTTGATGAAGCAGCATTAGAACTTGTATATGTTGAAGAGTTCAATGCCGGAATATCTGTGATTTGCCCAGGCGTTGTCCATCTATCCAGAATATCTGTACTTAAAGCTCCTCCCTGTGAGTAACTGGACATCAAAGCAGCATAGTTGGAATCATATGTTTTTCCCCCTAACTGATAGGTAAACATTGCAGATAATGACCATTGTTTATAGGTAATTGTAGTTCCGAAACTTCCGAACAAGTCAGGAATTGCCGTACCGGAATAGTCATATTTTGCTTTGTTGAAATTGGTAGTAACTTTTTGACCATTCACAGTTCTGATATCAGCAGCTGTTGTATTAGCATAAGTATCAGCTACAAGGAATAAAGGAGAGCCGTCAGCCGGATCTACACCATACCACTGTCTTAACCAATAATCGTACACGGAGTGACCTACAGAAATCTTTTTAGTTCCGTTAATAATTTCAGTGATACCATTAGAAAGCTCTGTAATCTGATTTTTAAGTGTAGAAGCATTGGCATTAATATTCCATGTGAAATTTTGATTTTTAATCACGTCTGCATTAATACTGAATTCGAATCCACGGTTATACATAGTTCCTACATTTCTGCTGATTGTATTATCCGGAACACCTGAAGAAACAGGAACAGGAACCGGGAAGATCAAATCTTCAGTAACTCTGTTATAGTATTCTACAGACCCTGTAATTCTATTATTTAAAAAACCGAAATCAATTCCTACATCGGTTTGTTTGTTGGCTTCCCAGGTAATGGTAGGATCAGCCAAAAAGCCAAATAGAATTCCAGGCTCCTGAGCATTATTATATCCTAAAGTATAAGTACTTTTATACATATAATAACTGTCTGTTCTATCGTTTCCTACTTCACCATATGATCCTCTCAATTTCAATTCACTGATAAGATTAGAATTACTTAAGAACTCTTCTCCTTTTAGCCTCCATCCTGCACCAAGCGACCAGAATGAATCCCATCTTACATCTTTAGCAAATCTGGACGAACCGTCCCAACGGATAGATCCTGATAGTAAGTATTTTGATTTGTAATCATAATTCAATCTTGAAAACACTCCTTCTTTTCTGTAGTTGTCTGTACGTGAAGTAAGTGATGATGGAGTCACAAAGTTGACTAATTCATCATTATCATCTACAATCTGACCTTTTTTATATCCATATAGGTATTCATACATGAATTTATAGTTTTCATGTCCCAAAAGAAATTCAAAATTATGATCTCCGAATTTTCTTTTATAGTTCAGGAGCTGGTTCCAGGTAAAGGTTTGCTCCGTAAAACTAAATTTTTCCGCTGAACCTCCCGGAGCTGCATCTCCGATAATTTTATTTCCATAGGTACTTCTTCTGTTATTTCTGATATCGTACCCTACGTTTGTAGATAAAGTAAGATAGGGATCTACTTTGATTTCAGCATAGGCTCTGGAAATGATATAATAGTTTTTAGAAAGGTCTTTATTTAAAAGTGTTTCCTGAATTACGTTTCTTCCAGCCGCTGCATCAGCACCCCTGGCACTTCCAGCATCATACATGATATTCCCGGCACTATCGTAAAGTGTAGCAAAAGTATTAGGATCATGAGCATACGGACTATAAATAGGCCCCATTGTTCTTGTCCATCTGTATGGGTTGATATAAGCAGAATTATTATCCACACCTTCTACCGAGTTATTCCCATTAGAAGATACTCCACTGATACTTGATCCAAGCTTTAACCAGCTTTTAACCTGAGAATCTACTTTTAATCTTGCCGTAAATCTTTCAAAATCTGATTTAATAAGATACCCTGTTTCATTGGTGTATCCTACTGAAGAAAAATAGGTAGTTGTATTACTTCCCCCGCTATAATTTAATTCATAGTTTTGTCTGAAACCTGTGTTCATTAAAGGCTTTTGCCAATCCAGGTCTGTATATTTCAACTGAGCGTTTGAGTTCAGAATTCCATTGACAACCAATTGATTATCCGGAACATTAAAAACATTGGTTTTCAGAACACCTGAAATCAATTGTGCGGTAGCATAAGCGTTAGCATCCGCTACGGTAGTACCGGGTACAGAAGTCATTCTACCATTTCTTATTGATTCCCAAATAAGAGGATAATATTGATAAACATTCACTCTGTCATATTCCGGGATTGATCTTCCAACTGCTCCGGTACTCATACTAAAGTTGAAGGCATCTTTTCCTTTTCTACCGGATTTTGTAGTGATCAAAACAACACCATTAGCTGCAGCAGAACCATACAAAGAAGTAGAAGCAGCATCTTTCAGAATATTGAATGATGCAATATCATTGGGATTAATTGCCGCAAGAGAGCCGGTATATATTGTACCATCAACTACATATAACGGCGCTGTTGTAATTCCATATGAACCTATCCCACGAATCTGGATACTCGGTGAGCTTCCTGGCTGTCCTGTACCGGTACTTACTTTTACACCAGCACTGGCTCCATCCAAAGCCTGTCCGATGCTTGTAATCGGTCGATCAGCAAACTGCTTCGCCTTTACTTCAGTATTGGAGCCAACCATCGTTTCTCTTTTCTGACTTCCGTAAGCTACTACAACGATTTCATCAATCTTAGTATCCTGTGGTATTGTATCCCGTTTTGTCTTCTGGGCCTCTACCACATGTCCTCCTACAAAGAACAGTACAGCAGTACTTAATATTAATTTCATTTTCATATTTAACACATTTTAACAGTATGAACGCAAATATATGTAATAAAAAATAATAAAAAGCCAATAAAAAAGAACTTTAATTGAAATAAACATAATTAGTTAATATTTTTAACTAATTATAATGTATTAATTAAAAAAATAAGTTAAAATTTAAAGAAAAGAGTGAAACAAAAATCAAACACTTATTTAAAATTAGTTAAAATACTATCAATAACTCATAAAAAACACTATTTATTTAAATAAAAAATCACATTAAGTAAAATAAAGTAACGATAACACAATACAAAGACATAAGTATAATATACTATAGTTTCCGCTTATTAAAAAAAATCAAACTATCATCATACAACCACAGTAAAGCATAAAAAAATCCGTAGAACAAATATTTCTACGGATAATATTTTGGATCGGAATCCAATTATTTTCGAATCATTAAAAGCAAGTTACTTTGCCCTTAACTTTTCTTTGATGGATTCAATATTTTTCTTCGCTGAATCCTCCAGAATAAGACTTGCACTCATATGAATCCTTGCTGGCATTAGCTCATTGAAGTGATCTGTTCCTTCCCATGAAACTTTTTTAATTAATGCCAAAGCATCGCTGCTTCTTGATGCTAAAGTCTGTAAAAACTTCTCCAGCTTTTCATCCATTTCCTCAATAGTACCTGAAACAGAATGATAAATATTATGCTGTTCAGCCCATTCAGAAGATCTGAAGTCTGCATCAATTGCCATCGCAGAGAATTGTGATTTACCGATTTTTCTTTCAACATAAGGACCAATTACAAAAGGCCCGATTCCAAGATTAATTTCCGTAAGCGCCAGAGCTGAATCCTTAGTAGCAAAACAATAATCTGCTCCGCAAGCAATTCCGACTCCTCCTCCGGTAGTTTTCCCCTGAACTCTTACAACTACAATTTTCCCACAGTTTCTCATTGCATTTAAAACTTTAGCAAAGCCTCCGAAAAATTTCGTGGAAGCTTCCAGTTCCTCAATGGCTAAAAGCTCATCAAAACTTGCTCCTGCACAGAAAGCTTTCTCTCCTGCACTTTTTACTAAAATAGCTTTCACCTCTTCTTTTGCTCCTTCTTCAAGAATCGTTTCTGCCAGTTTTTCTAAAATTGCACCCGGAAGTGAATTACTTTTGGGTGTACCGAAAGTGATTTCGGCAATATTATTTTTAATTTCTGATGCTACAAATTCGCTCATTTTTATTTTTATTGGATTCTTACAAAAATACGAAATACAGCTCGTTCAGAGAAACTTAAAGCATAAATTTTCTTTTTAAATCCGCACACTTCAGGACATTACTACGTAGAAATACGGAGTTTTTAATTTGGTATTTTCTACTCTAGTACCTGCCTGATATTAATTGTTCCTTTGAACTGAGAATTAATAACCAAAAGGCGGAGTCTGAAAAGCCTGTAAAAAGAGTAAGAAATCTAAAACTAAAAAACATATTACCATGGACGAGTACATTGGAATTGTAAAATTATTTGCAGGAAATTTTGCACCCAGAGGCTGGATGTTTTGCGACGGAAGTCTAATAAGCATTTCAAGAAATTCTGCCCTATTCTCTATTTTAGGAACAACTTATGGCGGAGACGGCATTACTACTTTTGCCCTGCCTAATTTAAAAGGGCGTATGGCTTTGGGAGCAGGAAACGTAAATGCCAACCAATTTTATCCTTTAGGAGTAGTATCAGGGACTACACAGAACACCCTTTTAACTTCAAACCTTCCAAGCATCGGAGGTGGTTTTCAATTGAAAGTAGCTAATAAAAATGCCAACTCATCAACCCCTACCGCCACATCATCTATTGCTATTTCAGGAACGCAGGTAGGAAGAGATTTCAACGTGGTGTCAAGCTTTATAAATGATTCTAATCCTGACACCGTGATTAACGGACAAAGTATTTCTTTTGTAGGACAAAATTTACCAGTGAATAATATGCCTCCTTATCTGGGTTTAAACTATATCATTTGTGTTGAAGGTATTTACCCACCAAGGGACTAATTTCATATAAATAACCTAACATTTAAAACAAACATCATGAAAAGCACTACTTTTTTAACAATCTGTAGTCTGCTCATTTCAATTTTTTCATTCGGGCAGACCAGTACAGAACAATTTGAAACGGAATCACACGGGAGTACAAGCTTCACTGACAATGGAGTCATTTTCAACATCATTTCACATGTAAGTGTTTTTGACATTCAGGGGAATTTCCCGGGAACAGGCTGGAGCGGAACAGCGAATGATAACAGATACATTGACAATTCCAACGACACACAGTCTCCGCCGTCATTCAGTATTAAAACAACTTCAAATTTATTTAAAGTAAACAGATTCTGGATGTACCTTTCCGCATTGAATCTTGACCTTAATGTTTCAGGAACTCTGACGGTAACAGGAAAACTAAGCGGTGTAACAAAATTTACCCAAACAAAAACGAACGGATTTGCTACAAGCTTAGGTAGTACGAACGGATATACTTTGATTGATCTTACCAACTTAAACGGCCAAAACTACTCAAATATCGTGATTGATGAACTGCAGGTTACTGCAAACGGAGCTTTCCGATATGTAGGTTTGGATGCTTTTACCTGGGTAAAAGACAGCAATCTGGTATTGGCCACTTCTGAAACTAAAAGCATTAAAAAAGACCTGACTGTTTACCCTAATCCAACCCATGGGCCAATTTCTATCACTACAGAAAAAGCCAGTGAAGCTAAAATCTATAGCCTGGATGGTAAAATGATGAAAACTGTTCAAACTCAAAAGGGGAATAATGAAATCAATATTTCAGAGCTTCCAAAAGGAGTTTATATTATTAAAACAGCAACAGAATCTACCAAGGTCATTAAAAACTAATATCAAGAGTTTTCACAAATTTCATATTCCCATAAAGATTCTAATTCATGAATGACAAATCCCTTTCGATGAAGGGATTTTGTCACTTTTTTAAAGCTAAAATATACTTGTCTATATAAAGCTGTTTTTCTTTCAATTTGTACTGTTGGATATATCTTGGATGCTCCAGAACAGTCATTCTATCGAACAGTTTTGCTTCGTTATTTAATTTTGAAATAAAATCAGCATTCTTTTTACCCAGAATAAAAACTTCTGAGGTATCCAGATTCAGGCTGATATGTTTCTTCAAGGATTCAATCATAAAGTCTTTTACCGCTTCAAAAAGCCTTTTGTCATCGTAGTAATTGGCATTAAGCCATCCGTTTTTTGTTTTCTTTACGATAGCTAACGGAAATGGAGAATTGATATAGATATCTTTATAAAAAAGATCAGCTCCCCCATAATCTTCAATCATATCATACATGAATACCGAAGAAATTTCATGGGTATGGGCAGATTCCATTTTGATCCCGCAGACACTTTCCAGTCTTTTTGTATCGGTAAACGGAACTCCGGTTACTCCAGCTCCATGACGGCTCGGATTGATTCCTATGATAAATTTTCTTCTGGACGAATCATTATAATATTTATGATAAAACTTCTGCATTACCGTTAATGTTTCGGGATTATCCAGATAGGGGTTCAAAACATCAAAACCTTCAGGTAAATTTCCTGTATAGCTCAGGTTTTCATTGAACGCAATAACATGGTCTGCGAAAGTTCTATCCATATTTAGTTTTTAGAAAAAATAAAATGTTCAGGTTGATCGTCTTCACTGTCGTCCTCTTCATCTTCTTCACTTAAAGCCAATTCAATATCAATAAATTGAATGTATAAACCGCAAATTTCTTCGTTAGCATCATAAGCAAAGTACACAGGGTAAGTACCGTCGCCAAAGCCGCTAGCAAACATCGGAATGTGATAGCTGGTATCAGGAATCATCCAATTGATCCAGTCTCCCGCTTCTCTCTGATTGGTAGGGTTAGCTTTGTAGCTTTGTGAAAAAAGCCCGGCGAAATAATCATCATAGACATTGTTGACATCTATTTTATCTATAAATTGATCCACAAAAGGAAGAACCTCTTTATCCGTAATACATCCTAAGCCAGCATCCACGGCGAAACCAAAATAATCATCTTCAGTTACGTCCTCCAATTCTTCAATTCCTACTAAAGCTTCTCTGTAAACAACAGGTTTTTCTTTGGTAAATTCAACTTTTACAACAGCATATCTTTTTCCCCAATCTTCAGATTTTACCACAGCAATGGTCACAGGAAAATTTCCTTTCGGAGCCTGAATAAAATAAGGAGATTGATTGGCATTCAGAGAAACCAACGGATCTCTTACCACCACTTTTCCTGAAGGAAGAGAAACATTTCCGATTTCCATCGTCTCCATTTTCTGTCCCAGAATTTCATCAGAAGTAAAATACGTTTCGAGATCTGTAGGACAAATCAAAATATTTTTCACTTCTTCCCACTTTTGCATCCAGTTTTGGTTCATTGCTCTTGATTTTATGATTGAATTTTAAAAGTAGTACTTTTTTACAAGAGAAAGAAGAAGTTGAAACTAAGAATCTGTTAAAAATTCATCATTCACTTCAATAGATTATTGATAAAAAAGATACTGAATCATCATATTTTATAATCCCATTCTTAAGTTTTAATTCATATTTATTTTTTTATTATATTCGTTTTCAATGAAATAGAAATTTCATCCAACTAAAACTTTTAACCCATGATTGGAATTATCATTGAGCTTATCATTTCCTGGCTTCTCCTGAAGTTTATAGCAAAAAAGGATCTTTCTGTTTTAGGATTTAAACCTAACCCAACCAGATTAATTCATTGGAGTATTGGTTTTCTTTTGGCTGCAGCGATTTGCAGTCTTTACCACATTATGACAACGGCATTTATCAATAACAGCTGGATTCTGAATAAGCACTTCACATTTTCTGCAGCGTTAATGAGCTCATGGTGGGTTGTAAAGTCTGTATTGTTTGAAGAATTACTTTTCAGAGGTGCTTTGCTGTATCTTGCTATTGAAAAATGGGGAACAACAAAAGCCTGTCTTTTATCTGCATTCTGCTTTGGAATTTACCACTGGTTTTCTTATAATGCATTCGGAAATCCTTTTCAGATGGGAATTATTTTTGTGATGACCGCCATCTTTGGGTGGATGCTTGCCGTTTCTTTTGCTAAGACCAGATCTCTGTACCTTCCTATAGGCCTCCATCTGGGCTGGAATTTGTTTAATATTGTTATATTCTCAAATGGACCTCTAGGCAAACAGCTCTTTATGAAAGCTAATGAAACCCACCTTGAAGGGATTCCGTCACTGCTTGTTTTTTTGTTTCAGATATTTGCTTTACCTCTTTTAATGTATGGCTATTTTAAGCTTAAAAAGACATTATAAAAAAAGCTACAAATCACAGAGAATTGCAGCTTTATGTATTGTTTTAAGTTAAAAAAAATCTAAGAATCGGCACATATATAACATGCCCTTGCAATATCAGGCCATCTTCCAGGGAGACAACAGCTTCCGGGAGGACAAGGATTAAGGACACAAGACCAGTTTGGCCCGGCTCCTTTAAGAGATCTCAACTCGTGTCTTGAAAGTTTTTTTAAGTTTTTCATTGTAATCAGTTTTGATATTCTCTCCTACTCTATATGCTTTTCGGATTTCGCCTATTAAAGTTAATCATTTTTAATTTAAAAAAAATATAACTAATTGAAATAACATATATTATCTAATTATATGATAAATAAAATTTACTAATATTCTAAAGGTTTGTAATTTCTAAAAGTCTTATAAAAGTCTTCATCATTTCCTTTGAATAGTTTTTTTTCAATAATTTTAAACTTACCTGTAGAATCTTTTTCTTCCACCACTATTTTATCAGAAACATCTACTCGTGCAAATTCATCTAGGGAATCTTTTTTAATTTTTAGAAATGCCGTTGTGGTAGAACCTGTTAAAATTAAAGAATTGATACAGTTTAGTTTTGAATTAAAACTTAGGTTGGGATAATTATCTGAATTTCTAATGTGAATAAAATCTTTATTCTTTGGATTATATACAAACAAAGTCATCACTATATTTCCTCCTCTTCCGGCTATTCCACTTTGATAAGTGATATCGTTGAAACCATCATTATTAAAGTCACTTATCTGAACATCTAAATCGGTTACTCCATCTTTGATAAATCTAAAACTATTCTTTAATTCCCAGGTATGAAATATTGAACCTTTAGTTTCCACCCAGATCTCTTTTAGATCGTAAACATTCAAGGTTACAAATACATCACCATTCTTACCATGCCTAAATTTTTCAAATTCAATTTTAGTTTTACCTTTTCTTCCCACATTGAGGCTATCAACAAATTTCTCTTCAGAAAAATAGCCTTCTTTATCAGGTTTCGGATTTCTGGAACAGGAAAAAAGGAGCAAAGATGGTAGAGCTAAAAAGAAAACTTTAAAAAATTTCATGATTTAAAAGAATATGTATGAATTTAAGTATTTTCCGCCAAATTAAAATCCCCTTCAGTACTACTCTGAAGGGGAAATTTTATCATTATTTTGAATTAAATTAATCCAAACTGCTGGAAATGGTGCGTAAAATGCTTTTTGTGCATCAGTTCCCACATTTCTTTATTCAGTTTTCCGAAAACGTAATTCATGTGTTCTGCCTGTGGATTTTCTTTGTAATAAATAACAAATTTCTTCAGGTTATTCATGAATGACAGTTTTGCAGCTTCCAAATTTTTGTGTTTTTGCTCCGGAAGCGAACCGTCCTGTGGAAGGAATGGCGCTGTAAATTCTTTTGGCATTGCTCTGTGGTTGTAAAGAGAATCCTGCCATTTTTCAAGGTTTTCTTCCGGAGTGAAGCATTTTTCGGCTTCAGGTTCTCCGAAACTTACCAATACCGCCTGTTCCAAATGTTCTAACATCTGCTGTGGAGACATTTTCCCCCAAAGTGCAGGGGTACTTTCTGTTAATCCATTCAACATTTTCTGAATATTTTTTACATTCAGATCAATGAAAGGGGATTGCTTTGCAACCAATGTTAAGATTGTTGCCACGCAAACTACCTCATCTCTTTGGTTTACAACTTCAACCAGCCATTTTACAACACCTGAAGGAATGTTTCTTCCTTTTACTCCTCTGTTTATTTTTTCTTTTGCTGTCAGATAAACAGTGATCGTATCTCCGGCATATACAGGTTTGAAGAAACTGCAGTCTTCCAATCCGTAATTGGCAATTACAGGTCCTTTTTTGCCTGAAACAAACAATCCCGCTGCCGCTGAAAGAATGAAATATCCATGAGCAACAGTTTTATCAAAGATTGTACCTGTTAAACTTGTAGCATCTGTATGGGCATAGAAATGATCCCATGAAACATTGGAAAAGTTAACGATATCAGCATCTGTAACCGTTCTTCCTGCTGTTTCTAAAGAGTCTCCTACTTCCACTTCCTCAAAATATTTCTGAAAAGGATGTTTGTCCGAGAATTTTTTCTCTGCGCCCTGCTGATATATTTTGGTAATTGCTTTCAATACATCCGGTGATCCCTGAATAGCTGTTTTCTGTAAGAAGAAATGAAGACCGCTCAGTCCGCCCATTTCCTCTCCGCCACCTGCTCTACCAGGACCTCCGTGCATTAATGTAGGAAGCGGTGAACCATGACCTGTACTTTCCTTAGCGTTATCTCTGTTTAATACAAAGATTCTTCCGTGCTGGGAAGCCATTTTCCATGAAGTTTCTGCGATAAAGTTCTCATCGCGAGAAACGATAGACCCTACCAAACTTCCTTTTCCTCTTTTTGCCAGTGCAGCTGCTTCTTCAGCATCTTTATACGGCATCAATGTAGATACTGGCCCGAAAGCTTCTACATCGTGAGATATATTTTTTTCGAAAGGCTTGTCGTTCAGGAATAATTTCGGACTCATAAATGCACCATTTTCATAGTTGGCATCTACAAGTTCATGTTTTCCGTCATAAACAAGTTCTGTTTCTGATTTTAACAGGTTTACTTTTCTCAGAACTTCTTCATACTGCTGTCTTCCCACTAAAGATCCCATTTTAGTTTCTCTGCTTAATGGGTTTCCGATTTTAGTCTGATCCAAAGCTTTAGACAGAGCATTCTGAACGTCACCGATCAAATGTTCAGGAACGATAATTCTTCTGATCGCTGTACATTTCTGTCCTGCTTTTGTCGTCATTTCGTTACGAACTTCTTTGATGAATAAATCAAATTCAGGAGTTCCCGGTTTTGCTTCCAATCCAAGGATAGAACAGTTCAGGGAATCTGCTTCCATATTGAAACGAACGGCATTTCCGGCAACCGAAGGAAGAGATTTCAACTTTCTACCTGTGTGAGCAGAGCCAGTAAACAATACAGAGTCTCCATCCTGTACATAATCTAAAATATTTCCAGGCTCTCCACATACTAACTGCACGGCACCTTCAGGTAACACTCCACTTTCAATCATATCCTGAAATACCGCATTGGTAAGGTAAGATCCGAAAGGAGATGGTTTTACAATAGAAGGAACTCCAGCCAATAAGGAAGTGGATAGTTTTTCCAACATTCCCCACACCGGAAAGTTATAAGCATTGATCTGTACAGAAACTCCTTCACTAGGTGTTAAAATATGGGTTCCTAAGAAAGTTCCGTTAGCAGAAATCTTCTGAGTATCTCCATCTACCCAAAATGAAGTATTGGGAAGCATTCTTTTTGCCAATCCGGAATAGGTAAAGAAAGTTCCGAAACCTCCTTCAATATCCACCCAAGAATCAACGTGCGTAGCTCCCGTTTTGTATGATAAGTCGTAGTATTTCTTCTTTCTTTCCAACAGGTAAAGGGCTACTTTTTTCAACATTTCTCCACGGTCGTAGAAAGTCATTGAAGAAAGGTTTTTGTATCCTACGGTTCTTCCGTAGTCAAGAGCCTGTTCAAAATTAAGCCCTTCTGTATCAGAAACAGCCACCTGCTCTCCTGTAACGGCATTATACAAAGGAACTCCGTTTCCGGTACCTTCTACCCATTGTCCGTAGATATAGTTTTTTAACTTTTCCATATAGTTTTTTACTTTTTGCTTAGATTAATCTTTTTGATAAAGTTTCTAATAATCAAATAAGGGATAAAAAGTGCCAGCCAGCCATTTAAAATGATGACAATTTCAACAAATAACTCATAGAAATAATTTTTACGCTCTAGCTTAGCAATTAGCTCATCTGATTCAACATGTTCCAAAGCATCTGAAATTCCTATTGATTCTTCTACCAGATAAAGCCTTAGAACATTCATAATGATTATAAATATCAATATTACAATCCAGTATTTCTTCAGAATATTCATCATTTGGAAGTAATTTATTTCGGTTCCTGATAGGGAAACATTTTCACCAGTCCTTCATATAAACTTCTGTGAAGAATGGTTGCATGATTGTCTGTTTCCATCATTTTATATTCTAATGTCCAGTTTTTCTTCCCTGCTTTTTTCAAAACATCATAGAAAGCTTCGGCATCTTTTACCATTACCGGATGTTCTCCTTTCCCTACAGAAACATAAACAAACTTTTTAGTATCCGAAGATTTTGAAAGTAATGTTCCAGCCTGTTTCAGTAAGCTTTCATCATCCCACCACAAACTTGGGCTGATAATAAAATAGTTGTTGAACATCTCCGGCTTTTTCAGAAGTATTTCTGCTGCCAGAAGACCTCCCAAAGATTGCCCGAACAAATATTTGTCCGTAGTTTTAAACTGACTTTCAACATAAGGTTTTAATTCTTTTTCAAGGAAAGCAATAAACTTATCAGAATGTCCTGTGGTAGGATAATCTTTCTGTAAGTCTTTTAAATCCGTATGAAAAGTAAAATCCCTTTTCCTGTCTACATTAGCAACTCCCACCACAATGGTTTCCGGCATGGAATACATTTGATTAAAGAATTGTACTAATCCTGTAACGTGAATAAAATCTTCATTTATGCTTCCATCCAACAGATAGATCACCGGGTATGATTTTGTTTTATCATAGCCCTGTGGAAGATAAATATTCAACGTTCTGTCTTCATTTAACGTTTTGGACTTAATGGTCCTCACTTCTCCGATTGTAAGCGGTTTTGTTGTAACAGTTTGTGCTGATAGCGTACAGCCCACCGCAAACATTATGCTGCATGCAAGTGCAATTTTTTTAATCATATTTAATTTTATTAAACCTAACGGGTTTTAAAAACCCGTTAGGTTTGATTATTAGCAATTATTCAAAATTTAAAAAATCATATTCAATAGTAGATTGATGATAATTTCTAAAAACTTCTAACGAAACAAATACCGCATAATCCCCTTTCTATCCAATTTACTTTCTTTTTCAGGATTTAAATATGAATTATAAGAAGAATGCTTCCATTGGTCAATTTTATTTACAAATCCGTGATTAGTCGGATTATTATGAATATAATGTAAAACTTTCAATAAATATTTTTCATCTGACATTTTCTTTCGTTTTACCGCATTCAGAAAAAGAGCTCCATTTCTATTATATTTTTTGTTGTAAGCTTTAGCATAAGCATTCAATAAATTACCAAAGTGCTTCATTAAAAACTGATGCTCATTTTCACTATTCACATCATCAAAATTCTTAAATCTTAACAACAAATGAAAATGATTAGGTAACAGACAATAAGCATAAATATCAGCAACCGGAAGAATATATTTTTCAATCTTTTCCAGAAAAAACTGATAATTTGATGGTTCACGAAAAATAACTTCAGTCCCATTTACATGAGAAAAAATGTGATATGTACCTTCAAATTCAAAATTTTCTGTATTAATCATTCTTTTTAAATCTGGTATTTAATTTTGTTAAACGCAACGGGTTTTAAAAACCCGTTGCGTTTAATTATCTGCAATTATTCAAAATAAGTTATACTTTTATTTTATATCATCCCAGATGCTGTAATCCACAATTTTTGTTGGGATCTGCTGAACATATTCTGTAAAAGGCTCACAAGGCAGAATAGCTTCTTTTCCTTCTCTTGCCAGTTCCTGATAGAGTTTTGTTCCTTCTGTTTTCCAGTGAATCATTTCATCAGAAACATCACGGATAATTTTCGCAGGGCTTCCTACAACCAGCTTTCTTGGTTCACATCTGAAATTAGCCGGTACAAAAGCCAATGCTCCTACAATACTTTCGTCACCGATATATGCTTTGTCCATCACAACGGAATTCATTCCGATCAGACAGTTTTTTCCGATGTGTCCTGAGTGGATGATTGCGCCATGTCCGATGTGTGCGGATTCTTCCAGTATGGTTTCTATATTCGGGAAAACATGAAGGGTACAGTTTTCCTGTACATTGGCTCCGTCTTTAATGATAATTTTCCCCCAGTCTCCACGAATTACCGCATTGGGACCGATATATACTTCCTCCCCTATTTCTACATTCCCGATAATGACTGCCTGCGGATGAATATAGGCAGAGGGCTTTATAATGGGACGAATCCCATGGTATGAGTAGATGTTCATAATTTTAATTTGAAAATCTGAGAATGAATTAATTTGAAAATTGCTAATGTCTTTAGACATTTTCAAATTCTCCAATCAACTCACTTTCAAATTAATTATACTTTTTCGATTACCATTGCATATCCTTGTCCTACGCCGATACAAAGGGTGCACAATGCATATTTCTTATCCTGTTTCTGAAGTTCCATTGCTGCAGAACCTACGATTCTTGCTCCCGAAACTCCCAGTGGGTGGCCAATTGCGATTGCACCACCATTAGGATTTATTCTTGAGTCATCATCTTTTAATCCTAAACTTCTTGTCACAGCAAGTGCCTGTGCCGCGAATGCTTCGTTTAGTTCAATGATGTCCATATCTTCAAGAGAAAGATTTAATCTCTTCAATAGCTTTTGAGTGGCTTCTACCGGACCGATTCCCATAATTCTTGGCTCTACTCCGGCTACGGAAGATCCCAGAATTTTCGCTTTTGGTTTTAAACCGTATTTTTTCACCGCTTCTTCGCTTGCTAAAATCAAAGCTGCGGCACCGTCATTCATTCCAGAAGCATTTCCTGCAGTTACCGTTCCTTCTTTTCTGAAAGCAGGACGAAGTTTTGCCAACCCTTCCATAGAGGAAGTTGGTTTAATGAATTCATCTTTTTCAAAAACAATCGGATCGCCTTTTCTCTGAGGAATCTCCACTTTTACAATTTCTTCTGCCAGTCTTCCGCTTTCCTGAGCTTTTGTAGCTTTCTGCTGAGACCAAAGGGCAAATTTATCCTGATCTTCTCTGTTGATCTGGTGGATATCTGCTAAATTTTCTGCAGTTTCTCCCATTCCGTCAACCCCGTATAATTCTTTCATTTTAGGGTTAATGAAACGCCATCCGAAAGTAGTATCAAACATCTGGCTGTCTCTTCCGAAAGCAGCGCTAGGTTTTGACATTACATAAGGAGAACGCGTCATATGCTCAACGCCTCCTGCAATATAAATTTCGCCTTCACCTGCAGCAATAGAACGGAATGCATTGGCTACCGCAGACATTCCTGAAGCACATAGCCTGTTGACAGTCTCTCCACCAATTTTGTAAGGAAGACCAGCCAATAAAAGCCCCATTCTGGCAACGTTTCTGTTATCTTCGCCTGCCTGGTTAGCGCATCCGAAAATAACGTCTTCAATTTCCTCTACAGGAACTTCAGGATTTCTTGCAACCACTTCTTTGATCACAATAGCGGCTAAATCATCTGCTCTTACTTCTGATAATCCTCCCTGTAATTTTGAGATGGGAGTTCTGACATAGTCTATGATGTATACGTTGTTCATAATTTTAATTTGAAAATGAGTCAAATTTGAGAATTTGAAAACTCTTTATAATTCTGTTACTTTTTTTCCGATTTTGTAAACTGTTCCTACAAACTTTGCAATCAACTCCTGATTTTGATTGGTAATCTGAATGTCATAAACCGCAGTTTTTCTGGTATCATTCACCAAAATACTTTCGGCTCTGAAAATATCTCCTTCCTTTCCGGCTTTGGTAAAATTGATAATACAGTTCAGCGCGACCGCAGCATCACCTGTATTGTTGGAAGAAAATGCCAGCGCAGAGTCTGCAAAAGCAAAGGTAACTCCACCATGAACTGTTTTAAGCCCGTTAATCATATCTTTCTTAATGGGCATTTCTATTAAACAGTAATTTTCTTTTACTTCAATCATTTTGATATTCATCCACTGGGAAAAATAATCCTGATTGAACATATAATCTGCTACTTGTCTTGGATTCATTTCTATTAATTATATGTTTGTTATTTCTTCATACAGCTCATCGGATAATCTGTCGTAAACACTCATTGTTTTACCCAGAATAATTTGTTCGTATGAAAGATTTTCAGAGTCTGATGAGTTTTCAGAGGGATAGGATTCATTTAAATCAACTCCATTTTCGTTAGCTAATCTTTTGATCACTTCTTTATATTTCTCATTAAACTTTCCTAACAACTCAAGCCTTTCCTCAGCATTGACAGAGGAAGCTTCCTGCAATAAATACTGTTTCTCAATTAAAAGCCTGGTTTCCAGCTCAGCCCTGAATTCATCTATATTCATGAAGTTTTTTTGATATAATAATCTACTTGAGAGATGCTTCGACTTCGCTCAGCATGACAATACACTAGCAGATTTAAATATTTTTATAGTTTTCTCAGCAAAGGACTTTGTCTATACCTTTCTTCCTGATATTCTTCGTAAAGGTTTTGCAAGGTTTCGGAGATTTTTGCATATCCGATTTCTTTCCCCCAGCTTAATAATCCTTTCGGATAATTCACTCCTTTCTGCATAGCCAGCTCAATATCTTCGTCATTGGCAACACCCAATCTTTTAGCTTCAACAGCTTCGTTGATCAGCATTGAAATGATTCTTAAAAAGATCTGCTGGTATAAAGCATCGTCTTTCTGAGCTACAGGATTTTCTGCTCCTTCGCTGTAATCGTAGAAGCCTTTTCCTGTTTTTCTGCCGTGAAGTTTGGCTTCAGACATTCTTTGCTGCAATAGAGACGGTTTATATTTCGGATCGTAGAAATAATCTTTGTAAACTGTTGTTGTTACGGCAAAGTTGACATCAACCCCGATAAGATCCATCAATTCGAAAGGGCCCATTTTGAAATTCCCCAGGGTTTTCATGGCGTCATCCACCTGTTCAGGGGTAGCAATATTTTCTTCAACAAGTCTAAGTCCTTCCCCATAGTAAGGTCTGGCAATTCTGTTGACAATAAATCCAGGAATATCTTTAGCAATAACAGGAGTTTTCCCCCATTCTTTCATGAGGTTGTAGATTTTTTCTGGTAATGTTTTTTCTGTTAATAAGGATGGAATAACTTCCACTAAAGGCATCAATGGAGCGGGATTGAAAAAGTGAATTCCGATGAAACGCTCCGGCTTCTTTAGTTCTGCACCAAGAGAGGTGATAGAAATAGATGAGGTATTGGAACTGATGATACAGCTTTCTGAAACATAATTTTCAAGTTCTGTAAACACCTTGGTTTTAATGTCTTTGTTTTCAACAATTGCTTCAATGATCAATTCACAATCCTTGAAATCTTTCAATTCTGTAGCAATGGAAATATTAGCTAAAATTTCAGTCATTTTTTCTGCCGAAATTTTTTGTTTATCCACCAATCTGGTGAGCGTTTTTTCCAAACCTACCGTTGCCGTTTCTACTTGTTTTGCGTTGGCATCATATACCCATACTTTGCATCCGTTCGTTGCGGCTACTTGTGCAATGCCGATTCCCATTGTTCCGGCACCGATAATTCCAATATTCATTTTTATTTGTACAATGTATTAATGTAAAATGTATTCATGTAAATCGTTTTAAAAATCATTAATACATTTTACATGAATACATTAATACGAAATTTATCTTCCTTTATAATTAGGTTTTCTTTTCTGTAAAAAGGCATTTACTCCTTCAATGAAGTCTTCTGTACCTGCAGCTTCCTGTTGAAGATCTCCTTCCAGCTCAAGCTGTTCTTTCAATGTGTTGTTATAAGAATTGGCGAATGCTTTTTTCGTAAGCTTAATTGCTGCTGTTGGCATGTTTGCCATTCTTTCAAGAATTTCCATAGATTTTGGAACGAATTCTTCTTCACTGAAAACTTCAGCTACAAGACCATAAGATTTAGATTCTTCTGCGGATAATTTTTTACCGGTGAATGCTAAATAATTGGCTAATTGTCTACCTAAAAGTTTCGGTAAGAAGTAAGTACCTCCAGTATCAGGAATCAAACCGATATTTGAAAATGCTTGGGCAAAATATGCTTTCTCGTTTGCTAAAACGAAGTCAGAGATTAAAGCCAGCATAGCTCCGGCTCCTACTGCAGGACCGTTTACTAAAGCAATAACAGGTTTTTTGCAACGGGTAACCTCTAACACTAAAGGGTTATAATAATCTACCACAATTTTTCTGATAATGTCGTGATCATGGTGTTCTTTGCCTACCACGAAAGCTTCATCCAGATTCTGACCTGAGCAAAATGCTCTCCCTCTTCCGGAAATAGCCACACATCTTACGGTTTCATCTTCGCTGCATTCTTTAACAAAATCCCTAAGATCTGCTAAAGCCGGCTTGGTAAGAGCATTCATTGTTTCCGGTTGATTAAGATATGCAATTTTAAGCTTCCCGTCAAAATGCGTTTCAATATCAAGTTGTGTATACATAGTTTTTATTAATTTATTATTTAACAACGCACTAATTTAACAATATAAATTAATGTAACCGTCTAATAATTTAACAATCTAACAATTCCTTCGTTATGCTTTGCATAGCCGTAAAATTTATTGCAGATTGCCAGATCACTCATCAATGACATTTAAAATAATCAAAGGGCTCCAGGCAGTCTAAACACTGATAAGAGGCCTTACACAGCGTAGACCCAAATCTGCTGATCTGCTTGGTATGCTCAGAACCACAGCGCGGACATTTTTTCGGTTTACCGATATGATGTTCGTCTGCTCCTTTTTCGGGAGGAGTGATTCCATAAACACGAAGTTTTTCTCTCGCTTCATCAGTCAGCCAGTCAGTTGTCCAGATCGGAAACATCTTGGTGACTACTTTTGCATCCCATCCGTTTTCTTTCATCATTTTGATAATATCCTCTTCAATGGTAAACATTGCAGGACAGGCAGAATAAGTAGGCGTAATGATCACTTCACAAGTATTTTCACCTGTGACCTGTGCATCTCTTACGATTCCTAATTCCACGATATCAATCACGGGAATTTCCGGATCGGGAATTGTTTTTAATAAATCTAAAAGGTCTTTCAAAATCTTTCTATAAAATATATTGAATTATTTCCCATTATAAGACTATCCTTACTTCTGGGATCTTTTGCCATTACAAATTCACTAAAAGCACCTGCAAGTTTATCTCCTTTTTGAAAGTCAAATTTTATATTAGTCAGATAAATTCCCTCCCTATTGTTTTTATAAGTTAAAGAATCATCTTTCAGAACTTTTGAGCCCCTTAATATTCTATATCCAATCTTTGCTTCTTTTGAAACCTCCTCTTCTATTTTAGGTGAGAAAAACTTTAATAATATATGTTTAAAGGATTTTTCTTTTGCTATATAAAACTTACTTTTAGAAGAATCAATCTTATTGTGTTCTTTAAAAATAATTTGATTTTTAAAAACATTATCTTTACTAAAAATGATATAATCGATCAAAACTTCCTTCGAATTCAATTTATTTTTCAAAATCCAGATTCCTGTTCTGTTATTCATTTTAGTATCGAAGTCGCCCGCTAAAGTGAAATTATGCCATTGAGCCGTTATATGATCTGTAGAATCATTAACTTTCAGTCTAACCTGAGTCTTATAGTTTTTTAAATGAAACAGTTCATTTAAACCTGAGATATTTTTAATTACTTTCGTTTTTTCCCGCTCCTTTGAACAAGATATAAGCATTAAACTGAATAATAAAAAAATTATACCCTTCTTCATGGGTTTCTTATTACCACGTACACCCAGGATACGCTCTCTGCATATACTGAAGTTCACAAAGAATAAATCCAAAGTATTCTGTATGATATCCTGTTCTTGATTTGGGCTGCATAAAAGCATTTTCCGGATATTCTAAACCGAAGTCTGCAAAATCTTTCTTTGTAATGGCAAGAAATTCTTCATAAAGAACGTCTGTATTGGGAGCAATATTCAAGGCAACAAGATCATCTTCACCTTCTGTTTTTGCAAAAAGACCTTTTGTATATTCCCAGATATTTTCAATTGCTTTTACCAAACGGGACTTACTTTCTTCTGTTCCCTGAGCGAAGATTTTCATCCAGGATGCAGCATGAGTATAATGATATCTTACTTCTTTCAATGATTTTTGAGCAATGGCAGCCAATTCTTCATTAGCAGAATTTGATAAAGCCTCATACATCAGTTTCTGATAAACAGACAATACATATACTTTAAGAATAGTCTGCGCATAATCTTCGTTGGGAAGTTCTACCCAATGGGCGTTGACGTATTCGTGCTCGTATCTTAAAAATGCGATATCATCTTCACTTTTTCCGTTGTCAATCACTCTTGAAGCGTAAACGTAAAAGTTATTAGCCTGACCGAGTTCATCCAACGCAATATTCGTTAATGCAATATCTTCCTCCAGGTAAGGACCTTCACCGCACCACGCAGACAAACGCTGCCCCATAATGAAACTGTCGTCTGCTAGTTTTAATAAATAATTATATAATGGATTCATTGTTTAATCAATTTAAAGACGGATAGATGATAGATGGATAGAAAACAGACAAGTAAACCTTAAGGTCTTTTATCTATCTGTCTATTATCTCAAAAGTCTTATTACATATTTTTTACGTCGTTTGGAATCTCGTAGAATGTTGGGTGACGGTATAATTTATCATCAGCCGGATCGAAGAAAGCTTCTTTATCCACACCTTCTGAAGTCACAATATATTTACTTGGAACTACCCAAACAGAAGTTCCTTCTTTTCTTCTTGTATAAACGTCTCTTGCGTTCTGCAAAGCCATTTCTGCTGTTGGTGCCTGTACAATTCCAACGTGTTTGTGAGATAATCCCGGTTTAGTTTGAATAAACACTTCCCACATATCTAAATTTGCCATAGTCAAATTAATTTAACAATGCATCAATGTACCAGTTTAATAATGAGATGCTTCGACAAGCTCAGCATGACAATGATTGTTACATTTCTACATTGGTATATTGTTACATTATTATATTACTTCTTTTTGTTGTTTTTCTGCAAAAGCTGCTGCAGCTTCTTTTACCCATGAATTTTCTCTTTGCGCCTTACGTTTCGTTTCGATACGCTTTTTGTTGCAAGGTCCGTTTCCTTTTAAGATTTCCATGAATTCATCCCAGGGAAGTTCTCCGAAATCGTAATGTTGTCTTTCCTCGTTCCATTTCAGATCTTTGTCCGGAATGGTTAATCCTAAGAATTCAGCCTGAGAAACGGTAACGTCAATAAATCTCTGACGAAGACTGTCATTACTTTCTCTTTTTACTCTGTAGTTCATAGAGATTTTAGAGTTTGGTGAACTGTCATCATTAGGCCCGAACATCATCAGAGCCGGCCACCAGAAACGGTTTAATGAAGCCTGAGCCATTTCTTTCTGTTGTTTTGTTCCACGGCATAATGCCATCAAAATTTCATACCCTTGTCTTTGGTGGAAAGATTCTTCTTTACAGATTTTCACCATCGCTCTTGAATAAGGACCGTAAGAGTTCCCCATCAGCATTACCTGGTTCATAATAGCAGCGCCGTCTACCAACCAGCCAATGGCACCGATATCTGCCCAGCTTAAGGTAGGATAGTTGAAAATACTTGAATATTTTGCTTTTCCTTCCAGCATATCATCATAGGTAGCATCTCTGTCTGCTCTGATGCTTCCGTCTCCTAATGTTTCAGTGGCAGAGTAAAGGTATAAGCCGTGACCTGCTTCATCCTGAACTTTTGCTAAAAGAGCCATTTTTCTTCTCAATGAAGGCGCTCTGGAAATCCAGTTGGCTTCCGGCAGCATTCCTACAATTTCGGAATGCGCGTGCTGTGAAATCTGACGAACCAACAGTTTTCTGTAATCATCCGGCATTACATCTTTAGGTTCTACTTTATTTTCTTCGTGAACGTATTGAACAAATTTTTCTAAGTCCATCTTTTTTGAATTTGAAAATTAAATAATTTGATATTTGAGAATTTGAGAATTTGGAAATTAATCTGCTATAGTTACATTTTCAAATCAGCATATCTTCTCATTTTCAAATTGTCTTAAACATCATAATTTAGCATCACCACATTCGTTGTCGGGTGACACTGGCAGGTAAGAACGAAGCCTCTGGCTACTTCTTCTTCGGTAAGTGCATAGTTTTTCTCCATGAAAACCTCTCCTTCCAGAACCTGCGCCTTACACGTACAGCAAACGCCTCCCTTACATGCGAAAGGAACCGGAAGCTGATCTTTCAATGCTTTATCTAAGATACTCTCTTTTTTAGAATTAAGGTGGAACGAATATTCATCATCATCAATGATTACCGTTACCATACTTTCAATATTGGCAATTGCCTTGAATTCATCACTCATTTCCTCCGTATTTTCTTCATCCGGAGCAGTGAAATATTCAAATAATACCTGAATAGCAGGTACTTTTTTATCTTTTTTCAGATAATCTGCGATCCCTTTGATCATTTCTGATGGACCACATATAAAATAAGTAGCTTCTTTTACATCAATATCTGTATATCTTTCAAACAGCTGCTCTAATTTTTCTGATGAAATTCTTCCTTCAAAAACAGGATCTTCATGCTTCTCACGGCTTACTAAATAAACCACTTTAAGTCTTCCGTTGAACTGCTCAACCAGTTTATCGATCTCTGCTTTTCTTAAAACATGATTCATGCTTCTGTTGCTGTAGAACAGATAAGCATTTGAATTCGGCTCCTGATAAAGGCTTTCTTTGATATTGGATAATACAGGAGTAATTCCGCTTCCTGCCGCCAGACCTACATAAGTTTTTACGTTTGTCGGGTGATAAGAAGTATTGAAACCACCCATTGGAGGCATTACTTCCAGCACTTCATCCATATGAAGATGTTCGTTGAAATACCCTGAAACTTTTCCGCCTTCAAGCAACTTCACCAATACTTCCAGTGTATTTCCTTTTTCGCTGGGAGCATTACAGATAGAGTAAGAACGTCTTTCTTCATTTCCGTTGATTATCATTCGGAAATTAAGATACTGCCCTTGTTTGAACCTGAACTTGTCTTTCAGTTCTTCAGGGATTTCTACCGCCACATTTACTGCTTCGGAAGTATCTTTCTGAACCTTAACTGTTTTAAGTTTATAAAATGAATTCATTATTTTTTTAGTATTCTATTAATTTTTCCACCCTCACACTTCGGCAGGCTGTCCTGGGCATGAACTTTCACTTTCGTTGTAATTCCTACCCTCTTTTTTATTTCGTTTTCTATGTTTTTTCCAAAGTTTCCGACAAAATTAAAATAATCATCGGTATTGGCTTCCATTTTCTGAGACTTTACCAATTCATCATCTATTTCAACATCAATATCCAAAGCGATGCACATATGTTCTTTCTCCACAGGGGTTAAATAGTAGTTAGGAACCACACCCTTTACATAAGAAAAAGCATCTTCAATCTGGCTTGGATAAACATTGACTCCTCTTACGATCAGCATATCATCTGCTCTCCCTACGATTGGTTTCATTTTCACCATTGTTCTTCTGGCATTTTCATCGTAATAAAGACTGGTGATATCATTCGTCCAGTAACGTAAAAGCGGCATTGCTTTTTTGGTTAAAGTAGTAATTACCAAAACCCCTTCTTCTCCAAAAGGAACCGGCTGTTTGGTAATCGGATCTAAAATCTCAGGATAAAAATGATCTTCCCAGATATAAGCTCCTCCTTTCTCCTCGAAATCCTCCATAGAAACTCCAGGACCGATAATTTCACTTAATCCATAGATATTGGTTGCATGAACGCCTAATCTTTCTTCAATATGACCTCTGATAATCTCCGTCCACGGCTCCGAACCCAACACAGCATACTTTAAACTGATCTCCTCTGCAGTAATTCCTCTCCTGGCAAATTCATCCGCAATGGTAAGCGCATATGAAGGAGAACAGCAGATCACTTCCGGCTTAAAATCCACAATCAGATCTACCTGTCTTGCCGTCATCCCACCAGAAATGGGAAGAACACTCATACCCAACATTTCAGCTCCATAATGAAGACCCAATCCTCCGGTAAAAATCCCATATCCATACGCGTTATGCAGCTGCATTCCCGGTCTTGCACCAGCAGCATGTAAAGATCTTGCCACCACTTCACTGAAAAGATCCACATCTTCTTTGGTATATCCTACCACAGTTGGTTTTCCTGTAGTTCCGCTTGAGCAGTGAATACGCTGAAGTTCACTTTTAGGAACCGTAAATAATCCGAACGGATAGTTATCTCTTAAATCCTGTTTGTAAGTAATAGGAAGTTTAGCGATATCTTCAATCGACCTTATATCCTTTGGAGATATTTGCAATGCATCAAATTTCTTTTTATAAAATTCCGACTTCTCCCCCAAATAGCTGATCAGGCTGATCAACCGGTCGGATTGAAGCTGTCTCAACTGACCCAGCTCCAGATATTCAACTGAAAAATCCATAAAACTAACTAACATTTGTTAGGTGTAAATTTAAAAAGATTTTAGAAGCTGGCAAAATTTTTATGACTTTTGTCATATTTTGAATGATTCTAAATAAGAAATATAGTTAAAGTCAGGTCAAATGTCATTCTGATCGGAACAAAGTGTAGAGAGGAATCTTTTATCTGACCATCTGTTAGAAATTCTTCCTTCGTCAGAAATCGAAGATTCGATGTAGTCAATGACAAGCAATGTGGTTACTTTCTTTGGTTCCCAAGCAGGCCAAAAAGAATTTTCTCTCTTATTTCTTCGGTAATCTCATCAGTAGAATCGCTGCTTCTTTTGAACCAGAAATAAGAATTGTTTAAAGTATGCAGGATAAATCTTGTGGTAAATGATGGTGATTTCAGCTCCCAGTTTTCAGCTTCGTAGATCTCGGAAATGAGTTTTTCAACTTCCTGCTGATAGTTTTTTCTTAATTCTACAAATTCGGGAAGCCTTTCTTCAAGGTGTCTCCATTCATTGGAATAAATGTGGGTTACATCACGGTTTTTAAGAACAACTGAAAGATGTTTATCCAACAGGAGATTCAGCTTTTCTTTTGGGACAATAGCTGTATTTTTTACTTCCTGAAGTTCATCGAAAAACTCCTGAGCAATGCCAAAGCAAATCCATTCCAGAATTTCTTCCTTTGAGCGGATGTGTGCGTACAGTGATGCGGCCTTGATATTGAGTTTCGTAGCCAGGTCTCTTACTGAACTCCCCATATAGCCTTTCTCTTTGAAAAGTTCTACTGCTACGTCTAATATTTTTCTCTGTTTTTCTTTTAGTTCCATCTGGTAAAATGCAAAAGTAATTATTCTAAAATAAAAAGCTGAATTTTAACACTTACATCAAGTAAATTCTCCTATTTTCATATTGCCCCGTAGAAGTTTCTTCTCACAGTATGACTATTTGGTCATGGATTTCAAAGAAATAATTACGAAATCGGAAATTTTGTCAAGTTAAATTTCCGTTAAAAATACAATATCCGGAAAATTTGTCCTATTTTTTTGTAAATTTAATAATTGAACAGTTTTTGCGATACAGTCATCGAATAAATGATTAAATAATTGATGGCATTAAGAAACTAAGCCTCAGAATTTGGTTTCTTGATGTTTTTAAAAAACTAAACTTTAAACAAACCATTACCAAAAATATATAAAAATATGAACTTAAACCAATATACTGTAAAATCACAGGAAGCCATCCAGGCAGCACAACAGATTGCTATGGAACTGGGCAACCAAAGTATTGAACCTCAACATCTCCTGGAAGGAATCTTCCAGGTGGATGAAAATATATCGCCTTTCTTACTGAAAAAATCTGAAGCAGATTCTAATTTAGTAAGAGAGCGCAACCGTGAAAATTTAGAAAAACTTCCAAAAGTACAGGGAGGAAACATTTATCTTTCACAATCTGCCAACAAAGTCTTGCTGGACGCTCCTAATATCGCTAAGAAAATGGGTGACGAATATGTAACGATTGAGCACTTATGGTTATCTCTGTTGGAAACTTCTTCAGAAGTATCGAAGATGCTGAAAGATATGGGAGTAACCAAAAATCTTTTGGAAGGTGCTATTAAAGAATTAAGAAAAGGAAGCAAAGCCACTTCTGCGAGTTCGGAGGAGACGTATCAGTCCTTAAATAAATATGCTAAAAACTTCAACGAGTTGGCAGCAGAAGGTAAACTGGATCCCGTAATCGGGCGTGATGAAGAAATCAGAAGGGTTTTACAGATCCTTTCCAGAAGAACTAAAAACAATCCTATTCTTATCGGGGAACCGGGTGTAGGTAAAACAGCCATTGCAGAGGGAATTGCTCATAGAATTATCAGTGGTGACGTTCCCGAAAACCTGATGGATAAAACATTATTCTCACTGGATATGGGAGCTTTGATTGCCGGAGCCAAATATAAAGGTGAATTTGAAGAGCGTTTAAAATCTGTAGTGAATGAAGTCATCAAATCAGACGGGCAGATTATTCTTTTCATTGACGAAATTCACACTCTGGTTGGTGCCGGAGGAGGTGAAGGAGCAATGGATGCAGCCAACATCTTAAAACCTGCTTTGGCAAGAGGAGAATTAAGAGCCATTGGTGCGACTACGCTGAACGAATATCAAAAATATTTTGAAAAAGATAAAGCGTTGGAAAGACGTTTCCAGAAAGTGATGGTGGAAGAACCGGATACTGAATCTGCAATTTCTATCCTTCGTGGTATTAAAGATAAATATGAAGCTCACCACAAAGTAAGAATCAAAGATGAAGCAATTATTGCTGCTGTGGAAATGTCTCAAAGATATATTTCAGACCGTTTTTTACCGGATAAAGCCATTGACCTTATTGATGAAGCTTCTGCAAAACTGAGAATGGAAATCAATTCCAAGCCGGAAGAACTGGATGTTCTGGACAGAAAACTGATGCAGATGGAAATTGAGCTGGCAGCTATCTCAAGAGAAGGCAACCAGACCAAAATTGATCATCTGAAGGAAGATATTGCTAAAATTTCCGAACAGAGAAATGAAATCAATGCCAAATGGCTGAAAGAAAAACAGAAAAGTGAAGATCTTACCCAGATCAAAAAAGATATAGAATCTCTGAAACATGAAGCAGAAAGAGCTTCCAGAGCTGGAGATTATGCAAAAGTAGCGGAAATCCAATACGGAAAACTTCGTGAAAAGGAGGAAGAGCTTGCCAAGGTTGAACTTGAAATGCAGAATCATCAGAATGAGCTGATCAAAGAAGAGGTAACTGCTGAAAACATTTCCGAAGTAATTGCTAAATGGACAGGTATTCCTGTTACAAAATTACTTCAATCTGAAAGAGAAAAGTTATTGAATCTTGAGTCTGAACTGCATCACCGAGTGGTTGGGCAGGACGAAGCGATTCAGGCAGTTGCGGATGCGATCCGTAGAAACAGAGCCGGATTGAGTGATGATAAAAAACCTATCGGATCTTTCTTATTCCTGGGAACAACCGGAGTGGGTAAAACCGAGCTGGCAAAAGCACTGGCAGAATTCTTATTCGATGATGAAAACAATATGACGAGAATTGATATGAGTGAATATCAGGAACGTCACAGTGTTTCAAGATTGGTAGGTGCGCCTCCGGGATATGTAGGATATGATGAAGGTGGACAATTGACTGAAGCGGTTAGAAGAAGACCTTACTCCGTGGTACTTTTAGACGAAATTGAAAAAGCACACCCGGATGTTTTCAACACATTGCTTCAGGTGCTGGATGACGGACGTCTGACAGATAATAAGGGAAGGGTGGTGAATTTCAAAAATTCTATCATCATCATGACCTCGAATTTAGGATCACACCTGATTCAGGAGAATTTTGAAAATCTCACCGAGGAAAACCAGGATGAAATTGTGGACAAAACCAAAGACGAAGTTTTTGATCTTTTAAAACAAACGCTGCGTCCGGAATTCCTGAACAGAATTGATGAAATTGTCCTTTTCCAGCCTTTAAAGAAAAAAGAAATCGGAAAAATCGTACAGTATCAGCTGAGAGGGTTCAATGAAATGTTATCTAAACGAAACATCATTATGACTTTCACGCAGGATGCAGTAGATTATCTGATGGACAAAGGATATGATCCTGCCTTCGGAGCAAGACCGTTGAAAAGAGTAATTCAGCAGGAAGTATTAAACAAGCTGTCTAAAGAGATTCTTGCCGGAAATGTAAATGACGGAGACAGAATTACATTAGATTATTTCGTAGAAACTGGTTTGGTCTTCAGACCTACCGAACAATAAAATAGTTTTTTTCATATACATTATTTTTGTGAATAAGTGCTGCAGGATAACCTGCAGCACTTATTTTTTTTCATTTTTTATCCTGATTAAGTGAAATAAACTTATCTTTACTATGCTAATAACTAAAACAGAATCAGTATGAAAAAGCTAAAAAGAAACGATTTAAAGAAAATCGATGGCGGTCTTATTGCTCCTATCATTATGTGTGATGAAAATATGAACTGCCCCACCAATTTATGCTGCACATCAGGATACATTTGCAGGGACTGGAGAAAGTATCCATGTATTTAAAAGAAAAACGGGGAAATCTATTTTCTCCGTTTTTTATAGAACAATGTGAGTTTACATGGTCTTAATTTGTTATTTTTTACATACAATCCGTAAAAACACGGTAAAAATAACAGTGTAATTCCCAATTCGTGAATACATTTTCTAGGATATTTTTCACGAGATTTGCATATTAATTGAGTTTTACCGTAAAACACTAAGCTATGAATACAGAATCAAACAATCCATTACAGCCTGGGACCATGTCAAACAGTCTTATTCAGGCTCTGATCGACAATTATCGTCAAAATCATTTAAGTGCTATCAATACCGCTTTAGGAATACAAGACGCTCATTCCATTTGGTTTGACCTTCCGAAGTTAAAAAATTTCATTGCCAAGATTGAAGAAGAAGCAGCGAAAGTAAATCCTTCTGCTTCTGATGAAGATCTGGGAATCAGATTTTATTACGCTTCCTATCCGAAACAGGAAAACTGGTCTATTATGGACTCTCACCCTGTTCCGACAGAATATGCAGAAAAACACACTCTGGTAATGATCCCGACATTGAAAAAAGCCAATGAAGGAGGAGAACTTATTGATTATGATTTCAATCCTTTCCAAAATACTGATGGCAATCCTTTATCATTAAACTCACGTTCTGTCAAAGGTATAGGAGGAGGAGAAGATGATGATGATGACAAAGGTCTTGGAGAAAACAGCGGTACTCTGATTCCACCATCACCTCCGTTGGGCATATCTTATTAATTACCATTCATATCCTTAAACACAGTATGACTGAGATTCAAAAATTTTTTTCTTCATTTATGTATTGGGGAGAAGCCTTTGCTGCTATAACTTCCCTTATTTATTATAATCGTGTAAAAAAACTACATTGGAAATACCTGGCAATTTATCTGATTGTTATTTTTTTGTGTGAATCAGCTGTAAAATGGGGAGAAAAACCGCTTAAAATAGACAGAATAATTTTTCACAACTATTTTGTGATTCCACTGCAGTTTATATTTTTTTATTGGCTGTATGCAAAAGAATCTCTAAAGAAAACAAAACTATTCTATATCTTAACAGGAACGTATCTTTTAACATATGTTCTCAGGGCACTTTTTTTTCCAGAAAAGAAAGTGATCTTTTCTTTCAACTACAATATAGGTTGTCTGCTCTTAATGGCCCTCGTCATTATGGAGTATTATAAACAAGTTAATTCATCTGAGATTCTAAATTTCAGTAAAAACAAAATGTTTTATATCAATCTGGGGGTAACGCTCTTTTACATTGCCAACCTTCCGTTTATGACATTTAACTCTCTTCTTTGGAAATATATTGATATCTGGGATATTTATTATATATATTTCCAGGTTTCAGGAGCGGTCATGTATATTTTATTTGCAAGTTCATTCATATGGGGAAAACAGAACTCTTAATAACTCTTATTTCATTCAACATCTTTTTTTTGATGTTTGTAATAGCCGTATTTATTTATATCCGCAATTACAGGCAGCGAAAAAAAGAGTATTTGAATGAAATTGAAAGGAAAAATGAACTTCATCAAAGAGAGCTTCTGTCTACCCAGCTGGAAATCCAACAAGCCACCATGCAGCAGATCGGCCGGGAACTGCACGACAATATTGGACAGAAACTTACCCTCGTAAGTCTTTATGTACAGCAGATGCTTTATGAAAACAAAGTTTCTGAAGCAAGTGAAAGAATTGATCAGGTTTCACAGATTATCAATCAATCTTTGCAGGATCTCAGAAGCTTGTCAAAAACATTGACGGATGACAATATCAACCAGAAGGAAATTGTAACTTTGATACAGGAAGAAGCAGATAACACGAATTCTTTCAAAAAATGTCATGTAAGTTTTGAACACAATTTTAAACAACTGGATTTGGGCTTTGTACATAAAAATGTTCTGTTAAGGATTACTCAGGAATTCATTCAGAACAGTATAAAGCATTCCTGTTGTAAAAATATTTTTATCACCCTTAATACGTCTGAAGATATCCTTTGGGAACTTGATATTCGTGATGATGGAATCGGGTTTGACACTTCCCAGATCAAATCCAATGGAATAGGTCTTACCAATATGAAAAACAGAGCTGAAATCATAGGAGCCAGTTTTCGTATGGAAAGCCAGGAAAATATGGGAACTCATATCAATATTATCTTAAAAAAGCAGTCATGAAAAAATCTATTGTCATTGTTGACGACCATATACTTATTGCGAAAGCCCTGGAAGGAATCATTGGTAACTTCAGTGAATTTGAAGTGATCTATGTCAGTGAAAACGGGAAAGATCTTATCCAGAAATTTGAAGAAGGGAATGCAATTCCCGATATTATTCTTTTAGATATCAGCATGCCTATCATGGACGGTTTTGAAACGGCATTATGGCTTACAAAAAATCATCCTGAGATTAAAATTATGGCACTCAGTATGCAGGGAGATGACAACAGTGTAATTAAGATGATCAAGAGCGGAGCAAAAGGCTATTTGCTCAAAAACACCCATCCAAGAGATCTCGAAACCGCACTTACCAGACTTAACAGCGATGGTTTCTTTTACCCGGATTGGGCTTCCAAAATTATATTTTCCAATTTGAACAAAGAGACAGAAACTGAGATTGCCGTAAGAATTTCCGACAGAGAAAAAGAATTTCTGAAATACACCGTAACCGAACTCAGCTATAAGGAAATTGCAGACAGAATGTGCTGCAGCCCAAGAACAGTGGAAAGCTACCGTGACCAACTTTGTGAAAAACTGGATCTCAAAACCCGAGTAGGGCTAGCCGTCTTCGCCATTAAAAATGGTTTTGCTAATTAAGTTTTAAGGTGAAAAATTTCTTTTAAAATAAAACATAAAAGAAAAAAATCCATTCAAAGCGATCAAAAACTAAAAATGAATTAGTTAAATTGATTAAATTAATTAAAATTCAATAGATATCCAATAACACTATATTAAAACCAATAAAAACATCCAATTATTAGTAATTAATTAATAAAACAAAGAAATCATTTGCATATTAATTTTAAATAATATAATTTCACATTCTCAACCTAAATGATTTTGATATGAAAAAACTATTATTTGGAGCTTTTATGCTCAGTGTAATGGCTGCATGTAACAATGACAGCATCACCAATCAAAACGAAAACACAACTGACGAAGCAGCCACTACGGCAAGCTTAACTCAAAGAGGCTGTGCTTCTGAGGAAATCAGACAGGAAGCACTGAAAAAAAGTTCTGAACTTCAACAAAGATTTGCGGCATTGGAAACCAATACAGAAAAATTTGCCAATGATGTGAAGTTTGGAAAAGTTCTTGCCGATGGTACCGTAGAAATCCCTGTTATCGTAAATGTCATCTACAAAACAACAGCTGAAAACGTTTCTGACGCAAGAATTGCAGAACAAATCGCAGTCCTTAATGCCGATTATTCAGGAACTAACAGTGATGCAAACAAAATCCCTACTGAATTCCAGACAGTAAGTTCGGGAGATACAAAAGTAAAATTCAGGCTTGTAAATACCATTAGAAAATCCACTTCAAAAACAAGCTGGGCTACTAATGATGATATGAAAAAAGCATCCAAAGGAGGAATTGACGCCACTAATCCTACCAATTATTTAAACTTATGGGTAGTGGGAAAAATGACCAGCCAGGGCCGCACAATTCTTGGATATGCCACTTTTCCTGAGTCGGCAGGTCTATGGAATGATGGTGTTGTAATTGCAGCTCCCTACTTTGGAAAGACCGGAGCCTCTTCGCCTTTCAACCTGGGAAGAACCGCAACCCATGAGGTAGGTCACTACCTGAACTTAAGACACATCTGGGGAGATGCCAACTGTGGAAACGACCAGGTGAGCGATACGCCTACACAAACTACTGCCAATTACGGAAAACCTTCCTATCCGCTATACAACACCTGCAGTGGTGTACAAAGATCTGTAATGTTTATGAACTATATGGATTATGTAGATGATGCGGCTATGTTTATGTTCTCTGCAGGACAAAAAACAAGAATGCAGTCTGTAGTAGCTTCTTCTGGTGCAAGATCCGGATTAAGAGTGTATTAAGATTATAACCTTTTACATACTTGAAATCTGTCTCAATTTTGAGGCAGATTTTTTTGTCTCTTATTTTACTCTCATTTCAAGTAATGAACATTGAAATCAGATCTGCCATTGAAGATAGTAGATAATCTAATAAAAAATAAGGGATTTCTGACTTGTTTTTAAAAAGCTGTTTCAGCCCAATTTATTGTAAAAAATATCCTACAAAAACAGTAAAATGATAAAATTATTTACATTTAAAACACACTTAAATGTGAAATATAAAACAAATATACTTTTTTAACTAAAATTCAATATACATTATATTTAATTGATTTTAATTCAATTAAATAAACGATAAAATGAACATTTAGCAAATAAATCAATAATAATTTGCGTATTAATTTCAAATACTATAATTTCACCACCTCAACCAAATTATATTATAACGATATGAAAAAATTCCTATTTGGAGCCCTGATTCTGGGCCTTATGTCGGCGTGTAACAACGACAGCTTAACCAATCAAAGCGAGACTTCTCCGGGGGAGGAAAACACTGTTCCGAGTGCTCTTAAAAGAAGTTGCCCTTCAGAAGAAATCAGACAGGCAATGCTTCTGAAAAACCCTGCATTACAACAAAAAATAGCCGACATAGAATTCGGTACTGAAAAATTTGCAGAAAATCTTAAAGTGGGAAAAGTTCTCGCAGATGGAACTGTTGAGATCCCGGTAGTTTTTAACGTAATTTACAATACTTCTGCTCAAAACATTTCCGATGCAAGAATTGCAGAACAAATTGCAGTGCTTAATGCCGATTATGGCGCTACCAATTCTGACATTAATAAAATTCCGTCAGCGTTTCAGCCAGCTGCGGCGGGTGATGTAAAAATCCGTTTTAAATTAGTAGCAACCAACCGCAAGCAAAGTACCAAGACAGGTTGGAGATCCGATCTGGAGCAAATGAAAAAAGCAAGTACAGGAGGTATTGATGCTACTGATGTCAATAAAAATATGAATATTTGGGTGGTTAATTCGATCCTTGACGAAAACAACCAGCCTGGAACACTAGGTTACGCTTATTATCCTGAACATGCTGGACAATGGTACGATGGTCTTGTAATAGGATATCAGTATATAGGTAAAACAGGGGCTTCTGCTCCGTTCAATTTAGGAAGAACAGTAACGCATGAAGTGGGACATTACCTAAACCTTCCACACCTTTGGGGATCATCCGATGCCGGATGTCAGACAGATTACTCTAATGACACTCCTACATCTCCTGGCCCTAACTATGGAAATCCTACCTATCCACTAAACAGAGTTTGTGGTGGTGTAAGCCGTTCTCAGATGTTCATGAACTATATGGATTATGTAGATGACAAATCTATGGTTATGTTCTCTGCCAACCAAAAAACAAGAATGCAGGCTGTGGTTGCTGCAGCCGGACCAAGAGCCGGATTGAGATAACCACTAACCTCAACAGAATATTATAAAAATATTAAAATAGTCTATCTCAATTTTTGGGATAGATTTTTTTAATATTTTTACGCGATTTAAATTTCAACACCACTAAGATGAAAAAAATAGCATTAGCATCAGGAATACTATTGCAATTATACTGTATTAAAGCACAGGACACTATCCAATCCCGAAATCTCAAGGAAGATCTGGCACTCATCAATTCAGGGTATACAATTCAGGAGAAAACTCCTTTCTTTCAAAAAGAATGGGTAAAAAAATCAGTAGCTCCGGCTCTTCTTTTTACTGCGGCCGCAGCAACATGGGGAGAAAAAGAGAATATTCGTGAGGTAAGAAACCGATATCTGCCCAATTTCAAAGTGAAATATGATGATTATCTGCAATACGCTCCTGCTGTAGCTGTCTACGGATTAAAGCTGGCAGGTGTAAAGGGTAGAAACAATCTCGGGAGGGCTACTTTATCTTATGGTACCAGTTTAGCCATCATGGCAATTTTAGTTAATTCTATTAAATACACCACAAAAGTAGAACGCCCGGATGGATCCAAAAATAACTCTTTTCCATCAGGACATGCAGCTATGGCATTTACTAATGCCAGTTTTCTCCACAAAGAATATGGTTTGGTAAACCCAGCCTATAGTATTGCCGGATATGGTTCTGCCACTCTTACAGGACTTGGACGAAATTTAAACAACAGACACTGGGTTCCGGATATCCTGGCTGGTGCAGGTATCGGGATTATATCTACAGAACTTGGGTACTTTTTTATTGACAAAATTTATAAAAACAAAGGGGATAACTTAAGTATGTTATCCAGAATACAGGGTAACGATTACCCATCTTTTCTTGCACTCAAAATGGGGACCGCTTTAGGGACAACCAACTTCCTGAGAGAATCTGAACTGGATGATAAAAAACAAATCGGTTTCGAGGGAGGACTGGAAGGGGCTTATTTCTTTTCAAAAAAATGGGGTGTGGGTGCAGATATAGCCTTCAGCAGCTTTCCTATTAAATCTCAAAGAATAACATTTGATGACGGGCAGGACTTTGGCAACCATGAAATTAAAACACAATCCATGGGATTCCTTTCTGCAGGCATTGGACCTTATTTTTCTCATGAATTATCAGATAAATGGCAGCTTACTATAAAGCTTACCGGAGGATATGCTGCCACTGCCAATGGAAAAGTATTTGTAAAAGGAGACGAGATAGATGCTCCCAACCACGAACTTCAGGTTGCCCGATATAAACCAAAACCGGCTTTCCGATGGAATACGGGTGCTTCCATGACCTATAAATTCAATCCGGGATTAGGCCTTACTTTCTATACGGATTACAATCAGATCAATTCTACCATCCGCTATTATTTCAGCGATGAAATTAAAGATAGTGATGAACTGGACCAGGAGCTTAACAACCTGATTGCTAAAGAAAAAATCAATTATATTACGCTAGGTTTACGATTAACAGCCTATTTTTAAAACAAAAAAGCCTTCAGAATCTGAAGGCTTTTAGTTTATAAGTTTTTACGGTTGTCATCCGGAGTATAATCCATAAAGATATCTCCGTCCAGCTGCACCGATTTTATTCTCTTCTTAATAGGAATGACAAGATCGGTCAGTTTCTGATCTTTTTCCCAAACTGAAGGTGAAAAATGGAGCTTTTCTGTAGTTCCGTCATCGTAAGACAATATCGCATCAAACGGAATAGCAAAACCTCCTACGTTTGTTACATTTATGGTAAGCATATCATTCATCTGAGAGGCTCCTGTAACTTTTAAGTCAATATAATTATTGGTATAAAACCAATTCTGGAAAAACCAGTTCAGATTTTTTCCTGATCCTGTATTCATAGAATTGAAATAATCCCACGGAACCGGATGTTTCCCATTCCAGTTATCCATGTAGTGATGTAATGCTTTTTTGAAAAGTTCATCTCCTAAATAATCTTTCAGTGCCAGATAAGACAATGAAGATTTTACATAGGAATTGTTTCCATATCCGGCACCGCTTACCTGTGTACTCATGGTAATTACCGGTTGGTCCTGTTCAGCAGAAGGATCATTGATCCATTTTTTAACGCGGAAGTTTTTATAAAACTCCTTAGCAGCAGCCTCTCCGTTTTCATCAATTCCTATAAGATATTCCAGCGTGGTTGCCCAGCCTTCATCCATAAATGCATATCTGGTCTCATTGATTCCCATATAAAACGGGAAATACGTATGGGCAATTTCATGATCTGCCGTAAGTCGGGCATCATTAAGATCATCAGGAATACTGGTATCATTAATCATCATAGGATATTCCATATCTGCATATCCCTGGATAGCCGTCATTACATTGTAAGGATATTCTACACCAGGCCAGTTTTTTGAGAACCAATCCAGATTGTAGCGCATCCACTCTACATAATGTTCAAAATCTTTAGCTCCGTTTTGATATCCGGCCTGAACGCTGGCTCTTTTTGTTTTTAACTGAACACTGGCGGCATCCCACACATAATGGTTACTCATCGCAAAACAGAAATCTGTAATATGGCTGGCTTTAAACTTCCAGACATTCCATTTATTCTGTTTTGTTACTTTTCCGGACTTCATTTCCTGTTCTGTAGCAATATGCATCAGCTTATCACTTTTCAGAGAAGCTTTATATCTTTTTAAATATTCCGGCTGAAGTACAGCTTCCGGATTCAGAAAATCTCCGGTTGCCCAAACCACATAATTTTTTGGTGCGGTAATGGCAAAACTGTAATCATTGAAATCATTATAAAACTCCTGTCTGTCTGAGTGCTGCAGCATATCCCATCCGTTGTAATCATCATACACGGAAATTCTTGGAAAAGAGTATGCCACGTAGAATGTTTCAGGATCAATCTGTCCTTCTCTTCCACTCTGAACCGACAGTGGATATTCCCACTCTATTTTTACCTCAGCTTTTGATTTAGATTTTAAAGCTGATTTTAATTTTACTTTTTCAACAGTACTCCAATCGTCACTATTGATTTCATATTTTACATTGTTTACAGCAAAAGACTTAATTTTCAGTCCGGATGAAAGGAAATCTTTGGATACAAATCCTGATCTTGGCGATTGCGGCTTGTGAAGGTTATTTACAAATCGTATGGCAAGCTCATTCAGATGATCCGGGCTGTTGTTGGTATAAACAATAGTTTCTTTTCCGGAAACCACTTTTGTAGCAGCATCTACTTTCACCTCTACATTATACACTCCTTTATTCTGCCAGTAGTTTTTTCCTGGCGCTCCGGAGATATCACGTGTACCTTTTTCATACGCTTTTTTGATATTCCTCGGCATATACAATTCCTGAGCTGATAATTGCAGTAAAGAGACTGCGATCAGCATTCCGGAAAAAATTTTCTTCATAGCGATCTTTTTAAAGATAGGCATCAAAAATAGCGAAAATGTACCATCAGACGATCATTATTTCACGATAATATTTCACTGTAATTAACTTTTGTATAAAAACATTCTATAATCTATCCTGCTCAGTTGTCTTCTGAATTGTTTTTGCATTTTTAACCGATTGATTTCCAAAGTTGAATTTCAATGAAAATGTCACTCCCTGAGTATCGGTATAATCAAGAAAATAATTATCCTGATTTGCATATTTTGTGCTGACCTTCTGCCCTGTGGATCTGAAGATATCACTAAAAACAAGACTGGCTTCCAGTTTTTTACTAAAGAACTTCCTGTTCATTACAAAATAGGCTGACCACAGAGAAGATATTCTGAAAGTTCCCTGTATGCCCGGAGAATAATAGCGGTGCCCCATTTCCATTTTCCAGTCGCTGTTTTTATCCAATGTAAAGCTTGTTGAAATGTTGGACACCCAGTTCCAGACTTTATTTTTATACAACATTCCGTCAATTCCTTTGAAATAATTTTCATTATGCTCAATATTTTCAGAAAGGATAATATTCCACCAGGATTTGATCTGGAAATTTTTATATAAGCTTAATCCAAAGGCTTCTCCTTTCTCAATATTGGTAAAATAATAGATCAGACTGTTGGTACTTGGTTCCTGATAGGAGATTTCCATGGACGGATGTATTTCTTTTCGATAATACAAATCGAGATTCCAGTCTTTCCAGGAATAAGTAAGATTGAGGTTGTGGGTAATTGTCGCTTTTAATTTCGGATCACCCTGATAATAGGAAAACAGATTGTAGTAAGATTTTGCAGGATTCAACCATGAATAGGAAGGTCTGCTTATTCTCTTTCCATAAGAGAATCCGAATTCCTGTTTATTTTCTGTGGTATACTGTGCATAAAAAGTAGGAAAGAATTTCCAATAGTTGGTCTTATTCAATTCATAAGGTTCAGAAACTACTCCTTCAAGATCTGTCATTTCCGCGCGAAGTCCGCCTTTGAAACTCCATTTTCCAATATTATAGGCTAATGAAGAATATAGTGCAAAATTGTGTTCTTTATAATCGAAAATGCTGCTTTTCTCCGGCCGGTATTGGAGTATTCCGTTCTCATTATCGGAGAAATCAAGTGTACTGCTGGTCTTTACAAAACTATACTTCGTTCCCGATTCAAGTTCCAGTTTATCGCCTTTCCACTGATAATCGAATTGGGTGGAATACAGCTGAACATCTGCTTTATTCCGGGTAAGGAAGTTATCTTCTTTAGGTGGCTGGCCTGCAAAATTCAGATGGGTAATTACATTCTGATATTTATCGGCATTATTTCCGGTAAAATAATTGATCCATGAAAGACTGCTTTTTTTATTCAGTTTTCTGTCTATCTGAAAACTCACAGAGTTGTTGATGGAACGTGAACGGTGATCATTGATGGTGGTATAATCAGATTCCACTATATCCTGCTGGTTATAGATCAATGTAGGAACATTATAAGTTCCGAAGGACTTTGGAGAAAAATACCCTGAGTAGTTGAGGCTTAGATTGGTCAGGCTGTCCAATTCATATTCCGCATTAAAATTCAGGGTATTCTGGTTATAGTTTTTATCCTTCCTGTTCATCGTACTGACCCATCGGGTTTGGCTTTCCGGATAGTTTACATAATCTGTTCCTTCCCGGTAGTACGTTCCCAGCCCTTTATAATAGCTTCCCATTAAGGAAAGTTTATCTTTTTTATAATATTGAGAAACACCAAAAACGCCTTTTGCATATTGTGTCTGCACATATTTGGATGAAAGAATACCGCGATAACCTTCAATTTTATTCTTTTTCAGAACGATATTCAGCACTGCACTTCCTGAGGCTTCATATTTTGCTGGCGGATTGGTAATCACCTCCACTGATTTCACTTCATCTCCCTGTGTATTTTCCAGAAGGTTTTTAAGCTCGTCTCCTGTCAGCATTATTTTTTTATCATTAATCGTCACCAGAATTCCCGTACTTCCCTTTACACTCAATACACTATTGTTGATGGTGACACTGGGTGTATTTTTTAGAATTTCCCAGGCATTGAGCGAAGAAATGTTACTGTTTTCCACATTAAATTCCAGACGGTCTACCTTTCTTTTCACCAAAGGTTTACGTTTTGTCATCACGACTCCTTCTATTTCGTTAGATTCTTTTTTAAGAATGATATTGAGTGGTTCAGACTCTTTTACATTCAATTTTTTCTCAAATAAAGAATATCCCTGAGTTTTAATAACAAGCTTCACCTCCTGTTCTACTATATCCTTCAGTACAAAATTCCCGTTCTCATCTGTTTTTAATTCTTTAATTAATGCATTTTGAGCATTATATACCTCCACTTTTACGGAAGAAAGCTTTTCGTTTTCGGTGTTTACAACTGTTCCTCCAGCTTTTTGTTTCTGGGCAAGAATCAAAGCTGGAAAACACAGAAAAAAAAGAATTTTATACATGGTTATTTTTTATTCCAACAAAACACTGTTCTGTTTTATGCCTACAAAATTCTGTATTGAAAGGGAGAATTTCGGTTAACGATGGGTTAATGATAGGTTAATGTCTTTTCTTTAAAATAACAAAACCTGAATTCGTAAATTCAGGTTTTAAAATCAATAGAGTATATTTTTTTATGGATAAGGAATGGCTTTATCCAGTTCTATCGGATTATAATATTTTTTGATGTCTATCTGAGTTTGTTTAGTCAAACCTGCAAATTCTTCTTTGCTTTTGATTTGCTGCCCATTAATGCGGACATTCCAGTCCGGCTGAAATTCGGTTCTCATTCTGGCATATGGATCATTGTAAAACTCCAGATTCAGTTTTACCCATTTCTTTAAGTCAATGGCAATAGCATCCAGTGAATAATGCTTTTCAAGAAAGCTTTTTGTATCGTATGTTTTTGGGAGATTTCTATTTCGGGAGAAAGAATATATAAAATCTTTCTTGTCATCTTCCACATACAGAACCAATCCCGGCAACCCTCTGAATTTATAGGGGCCCTCAGGAATGTTGATATCCGGCGTAAACCAAGCATTCCAGTTTCTTCCTCCAAACACAGCAGTTGCTCTTTGTAAATTATAATTATTGATCTTTTTAGTATCAGCCTCTATTTTCCACCGGATATTATCCTCCGTTTCAAAAACATAATAATAAGGCATCATCATGATCTGAACAAAGTTTTTATTTTTATTGGAATTTCTTTTTCGGATAATAGTTTGCCTGGACTGGCTGGTATGTTGAGAAGAAATTCCCCCATGAAGAATATTCAGGGAATCGCTTGCTAAAAATTCAGATTCATAAAACTTCACTTCATCAGGATTGATATCCAGCACCATTTCTTCTTTATCATAATTTGTCCCGTTAGGTTCAAATCTGTATTGAAGTTCATATATAAAGCGGTGGGTTTGAGCATTGATGTGTATCCCAAGCATCAGAATTACAAGAATGAGTATCTTTTTCATTAAATGGTCATTAATTTTCTAAAATTACCAAAAACACATTAACCATCAGGTTAATAAAAGGTTAATGACAAAAATACTATTTCAGTAAAATGTTAAAGTTTTATCTTTGTTTTAATGATAGCCAAGAGTAAAATTCTGATTTCGGTTTTTGCCGCTTTGTTCCTGCTTTTACTGGGAATTCAGGTGTACTTTATGTATAAGACCTATCAGGTAAAAGAAAGGGATATCTACAGATCCGTAAATGATGGACTTACCAATTACACAGACAGTCTTGAAGATATCCAGGAGGTGAAAGAAAGGAATGATGACTCTCTTCAGGAAATCATTATCAAGTACCATAATAAGGAAATCAACAGAAAGGATTTTCTAAATCATTTCATAGAAAACAGAAAATCTGCCAGAGAAAGACTGATTCATTATATCGACAGCCGTCACCAGCAAGACGGTTATGAAATCTCTGCGAGAATAAGATATCTTTCCATTGTTCATTTGCCGGACAGCACAAAAGTAATTACCGAACCTATTATTATTTTTGAAACGCAGGATAAGCTTAAAAATCCGCGTATTGCGAGTAACGGAAGTTGGGAAACCTCAACCACCAAAAGAAATGACACGGATAAAGGGCATGTTGAAAAAAAGAATACTTTTCTTGTTAAAACCCAGACAGATTTTGAGATCAGAAATATAAAAAGTATTGTTTTCAAAGAGCTTACCCTGCTGATCATTTGTTGTATTATACTTCTTGCAGGAGTTCTTTTGCTTTATATCTTCACGATCAGAAATCTGATTCAGCAGCAGAAGCAGGTAGAAGTTCTCCACAGCATTGTGGATAACATTTCGCATGAGTTTAAAACGCCTATCGCTACTTTAAAAATAGCTTCCAAAGCATTAAAAAAAGAATGGAATCCTGAAACGTTTCCTCTTATTGACAGACAGATTTCACGGCTGGAAAGCCTGATGGTTCAGCTTCATAAAGATGAAATGCCGGATGAAATGGTTGAAATACAACCTGAAGACTGGGATTTTTTCATTCAGGATCTTGCGGTGACTTACCCGAACATTGATTTTAACCTTGAAAATACAGTTTCACAAAAACTTCCTTTTGATAAAAACCTGATGGAAACGGTCATTAAAAATCTTTGCGAAAACAGTGTAAAATACGGTGCATCGGCTATTAAAATATATATCCGAAATCTTTCTCAGCAATTGGAAATGGAAGTTTCAGATAATGGCCAGGGTATGGAAACAAAAGAACTGAATCATATTTTTGAAAAATTCTACAGAATACAGAATAACAATATTCACAACAGCAAAGGTCTTGGGCTGGGACTTTATTTTGTAAAAAAAATCATTACCAATTATGGTGGTAAAATAGAGGTTTCCAGCCAGCTTCATGCAGGCAGTACTTTTAAAATATCAATTCCTTATGAAAATTAAAATTCTTCTGGCAGAAGATGATCCGGATTTCGGAATGATTCTTAAACAATATCTTGAATTGGAGGATTTTGAAGTCAGCTGGTTTCAGAACCCTGAAGATATTATACCATTGCTTCATGCTGATTTCCCATTTCAGATAGGAATTCTGGATGTGATGATGCCCAATCTTGACGGCTTTTCTCTGGCCAAAATGATTGTAAAGGAAAAAAGTCATTTTCCATTGTTATTTTTAACGGCTAAAAATCAAAAAATTGACCGTCTGATGGGCTTGAAAATAGGTGCCGACGATTATATTTCAAAGCCTTGCGACCCTGAAGAACTTGTTTTACGAATTAAAAATATTCTGAAAAGAACACTTCCTGCGGTTACGGAAAGTCAGATAAAAATCGGAGAATTCTCACTGGATACCACCAAACTTCTGTTGTCACATCCTAATGGAAATAATCGGCTGACCATACGGGAACAGGAACTTTTATTATATCTCCTGAAGCATAACCGGACGATCATCACCAGAGATAATATCCTGGATAACCTCTGGGAAACCAATGATTATTTTACGGGAAGAAGCCTTGATGTGTTTATCAGCAGACTTCGCAAATATTTCATCAGTGATCCCCAAATAAAAATCCAATCCCTGAGAGGAATTGGATTTGAAGTTGATTTTCCAACCAACTGATTTTTTATAGGGAAAGATTCACAATCACAGGGAAATGGTCTGAAGGATACAACAGATTTTCTCTTCTGTCATTGATATGTCTGTGAGATTTTATTTTAAAACCTTGGGTAAAAATATAATCGATTCTGTCTTTCGGGACTGTATTGATATCAAAAGCCGTAAATGTTCCTATCGGGCCATAATGTTTTGTTTCTGAGTGATAAAAAGTATCTTTCATATTCTGAGAAAGGATTTTAATCGGTTCTGAATCATCTGTCAGGTTAAAATCTCCGCTCAATGTTACCGGAAGGTTCTTTGGATTCAGCTCTTTGATCTTTTTCAGGATCAGTTCCGAAGATTTCACTCTTGCTATATTTCCAATATGATCAAAATGAAGATTCATTGCCAGGAATTCCTTTTTCGATTTTTTGTCTTTAAATATGGCGTAAGTACAGATTCTGTTGAGGGCAGCATCCCAGCCTTTTGAGGGTTTTTCCGGAGTTTCGGATAACCAGAACGTCCCGGATTTTACAATTTCCAGTTTGTTGGTATCATAAAAGATGGCAGAAAACTCTCCTTTTTCTTTGCCGTCATCTCTTCCTACTCCTATATAGTCATAGTTTTTTAATCCTGTTTTAATATCTTTCATCTGCTCCGGAAGCGCTTCCTGTACTCCGAAATAATCCGGGTGATAATAGGTTAATAGATCGGCAACGTCCTGTTTCCTTTTTGGCCAGGCATTGTCTTTATCCGACTCTACATTCAGTCTGATATTAAAACTCATTACGGTAAGGTCTTGTGAGAATCCTAATGCAAAAAACATCAGAAACACCATTGAAAATCTGAAATTCATATGTTATTTTATCATTAAGATACAAAAATAAAACTTCTCTGCGACAGAAAAGCTTTATTGATGTGATTATATTGTTAAATTATCTTTTTCTTTTTCTATAGATATAAAATACTCCTGAAATTCAGACTCTGAAACCGGCAGCTGACTTTCAAGCTTTACGATTCCTATTGTTTTATAGTGAGCAGCCAGTTTTATACCTTTACCTTTGAGAAGAACTTCAAGCTTTTTTAAATTTATATCCTTCTTTAAAACTGCGAGGTAAGTGATCATAAGTATATCTGTATTAAACCATTTCCAATATCTCTGTATTTTATGCCCTCAACAGGCCTTGCCTTGTTCTCAATCAGTTCCCATATCTCTTTTGCTGATTTATCGGGAAACTGTTCCATATACAACGCCGCAAGCCCGGAAACATGTGGTGCAGCCATACTTGTACCGCTCAAACTGTAATATAAATTATTTTTGTTCTTCGCATTTTTAGGATAGGAACTGATAATATCTACTCCGGGAGCACAGACATTGATACTTCCTCCTGTGGATGGATTGAGACCCGCGTTTGAAAATCTGGCGATCTTCATTTGAGCATCAATGGCTCCAACAGCCATAATCGATTTTGAATTGGCCGGCATTGAAACAGGCTGTGGAATCTGTGGCCTGTTGCTGTCATTTCCTGCGGCTGCAATAATAAGACAGTTATTTTCCAGCGCTCTTTCTCCAATGGTTTCAAAAAGAACTGACGGCTGATCATCAAGTTTCACCGGAGAAGCTAATGAAAGAGACAGGATTCTGAATTTCTTCGAAATCGCCCAGTCTATCGCATCAATGACACTGCTGGTGGTACCTCTGCCGTTATCTGCGAGCACTTTTGCTATTTTCAGGTTGCAGTCCTTAGCAATTCCGTAACGTTTTCCGTTATCACTTCTTGTATTTCCTGTAGCCACTCCAGCGCAATGTGTGCCATGTCCATTTGGGTCTCTGTTCCAATCTTCACCGTCTATAAAAGATTTTCCTTCCATTACCTCGGCGGAAAAATCCGGATGGGAAGTTTCAAGTCCGGTATCAAGGATGCAGACATCAATCCCTTTTCCTGTGTAGCTGGTATTTTCCAATCCGATTGCTTTTAATCCCCATTCCATTTCAACGAATGATTTTTGAGGTAAAGGTTTTGTGATGATATATTTTTCAAGTTCTGAGATTTTTTCTGCAAGTCCGGCAGACTGTTTTTTAAGCTCATTAATAAGCTGTAATTCATCTGCAGGAAAAAATTCTCTTTCTTTTTCGTAGTATACAATAGAATTCGATTCATCTCTCACAGCACTTTTCAACTGTTCTTCATCCATATTTTCCACCACTAGAACCCCAAGATTTTTGTAAAGGACTCCATTGTCCTTATCAATGATTTCGTAAGAACGGTTTTCTTCCGAGAGAAATTCTGAAGAAGTAATATTCACTTCCAGTTCTTTCTCTATTTTTTTAATTGCGTTTTTCTGCTGGTTCTGCAGCAGAACAATATATCTTCCGGTTTCCATAATAATCTTTTTAAATTAATTTCAGAAATACCTTTTCGAGAATAAGAAAAATATCCTCCGGAATAATGGTTAGTCTGAGTTTTTTATTAATTCCGGATATGGCTGTATTCTGCTCAGCCAGTGAAGTCCAGAAGCGTTCGATTTTGGGAACAGAATTCATGTCTTTCAGTTTTTCATCATCCAGAATACCATTTTGGTATAACGAGACAATGATTCCTGAAATAAGCTCTTCCGCCTCATCAAGTTTTTTGTTTTCTTTGGCATATATTTCCATCAGAATATCATAAATACTTTCCATCCCATTGAACGAGAATCCTCCGAGCATTTCCCTTCTTCCAGTCGTTATTTTCTCCATTTTTATAGGGTTAAAGCCTCTTTTAACGGTGGAAATCATATTCATTACCTTCAGTACTTCAGATTCATGGCTGGTGTTTCCTTTGGTGCGAAAATATTCCAGAACCTCATTGAGAAATGCATCAAACCGGGCATCAAAATCAAATGCTTTTGACAGATATAAAGTCTGAACTTCATTGAACTGTTCCAGCAGTTCTTTGATTTTCTTTACCGTAAAGTGAATAAGTTCCTGCATTACTCAAAAGTTATCTGTTCTATTTCATTACCGTCTTTATCTTTGTAAGACACAATCCTGATTCCTTCTTCCTCCATTTCCACATGAAGGTTGATGAATAATTTATCTTTATCTTCTGCTGCACTGGTATTGGGATCTATATAAATGCTGTTCAGCTTGGCGTTTACCAGCGTATATTTATTCAGTAAAACCTTTGAAAAGATATCTTTCAGTTCATCGGTCTCTTCTGTTGCTCCCTCCTGAGGCCGGAAAATTCCGGAATTGAGAAGCTGGACTTTTTTCCTGAGATCCAGCTTAAGGACTTCAACTGCAGGAAGCTTACCGAATTTCTGATCATTTTTTTCCAGCGTACTGAACAGCGTTTTGAATTCTTCAGTCTGCAGCTGTCTCTTGCTGATTTCAGAAATATTCAGGTTTTTCTCTTTGTTTGCCAGACGGATTCTCTCGTTTATTTCTGTAACGAACTGATCCTGATTCAGTTTAAAATTATATTTGGAATCTGAATCGATATCCGTGATTTTGATCGGAATATCCATCTTTACACTAGGCAAAGCATAGCGCGGAACCTTGAAATATTTCAGATACTCATGACGGGCGTATTCTTTGGCAATAAGAACGGCATTTTCGTCTGCTTTTTTACGAGCCTGAATTATCTCGTTGTTGAGATAATCCAGGTAATCTGATAGTTTTATCATCTTTCGTAAATCTGTTATTGTGAAAGAAGTCCAAGCACTTTTTCAAGCCCTGCAGGCATTTCGTCATTGGTTGCACGCACTTTTACCCCAAGAGAATATTCTTTTTCCACTTTGATTCCTGTACTGGAAGTTCTTTTATACGATACATCCACTTTGAATTTTACAGGTCCCCATCCTCCGGAAACTCCGGCGTTGATCCCAAATTCATCACTTACGTCTTTTGTGTATGTAGAATTAAGCTTCACATTAAAGTCTACTTCACAGGTTTCAATTCTGAAACTTGGAACATTCAACAGCGCAATAAAAGGCACGGAAATTTCTACATCATTCGGAATCGTTTTAGGATTGGTAGCACTTACCGGCTCATCTTCCTTAAAATCCGGATTCGGAATATTTTTTTTGTATTTGAATTCTGCCATTCTCAGTTTTTTAGCACTGGTTGCATTGGCAGGATCTGTAAGTTCAAATCCGACTTCATTGATGAAATTAACCGTGGCAATTGAGGCATTAGACTGTGCTTTTACACAAGCATCCAAAGGCCCGCCAATAATGGTGGCAAAGTCGATACTTCCCAATTCTGCTGCAAAATCTGCACTGGCAGCATCAGAAGTTCTGAAAATCTCGTCATCAGCAGCCATTCTACCGGCAATCAGTTTCATGATCTCTGAAGAGGCACCTGAGAAAGATTTTTCCCACTTTTCATCATAGTTCTTTTTGAATTCGTCTACAATTGCTAATAATTCTTTATTCGTTAATGAACTCAGTTCTGAAGTTTCAATTCCTGATACTTTTTCGTAGACTGCCGGGGTCAGCACTTTTTCTACTCCTGATAAAAGATCAATTAACTCATTTTTTGTTTTTTTGGCGTGGCTTGCTTCCAGCACCGATTTTAATGTTTCCATGTTTTTTGTTTTTGATTAATATTGTGGGACAAAATTAGATCACTGACCATCAAAACATTTCAGGAGAACACCTCTACTTGTTCAGGAAAAACACCCTAAAAAATAAAAAGCCTGAACTTACAGTGGTAAGTTCAGGCTTTTATAATGCATATTGCAGAGATCTATTTTATAGACGCAGAGATGATAATGATTTCTTATTATTCTTAAGTAAGCTAAGAAAGCAACAAGTTGCTGATGAAGCTGCATGAATATGCTCACGCTTAGAAAGAATCAATTCCATTGATATCATCTTTGCCCCCTTAAAAATTAAACATCGCATATCAGATCTTTGCGTTACATCTAAATTATAGATATATATCCAATATCTCTATGAAGGTTTTTTGCTATTGTTTTCCAGGTTGATATCAGGAACTACTGAATTTGGATCCAACTTCACCTCATCAATTTCCTTGTTAGAATCTACCTTGAATGTCCATTCCGTATTTCTTTTCCAGACCTCAACAGGAACTTTTACTGTCTGCGCCGTTCCGTCTTTGAATTTGATCTGTACCGTTGTAGGCATTGGCATTTGTCCAATATTTTCAACCGTAATCTGAACTCCGTTTTTAAAGTCACCATTGATATATTTTACATTTTTAACAGCCTGATCAATTTTCCATTTGTTAAAGAACCATCCTCTCCAGAACCAGTTCAGTTCCTCTCCGGAAACATTTTCCATGGTGTGGAAGAAATCCCATGGTGTAGGATGTTTAAAAGCCCAGCGATCTATATAGGTTTTGAAAGCTTTGTCAAATTTCTCAGGTCCCAGAATTGTTTCTCTTAAGACCTCTAATCCTGTTCCCGGTTTAAAATAAGCTAAAGCACCGATACTTCTTTCTTTCATATTATCCGGTCCTACCATTACAGGCTCCAGACTGTCTGTTAATAAATACGTTCCTGATCTTGCCAGATTCGGTTTACGGTAATATTCACCTTTATTGAAAGCTTCGGTGGAAAGTCCGTTAATGAATGTATTGAATCCTTCGTCCATCCAGGCGAATAATCGCTCGTTAGATCCAACGATCATAGGAAACCAGTTGTGCCCGAATTCATGGTCTGTAACACCCCAAAGATCTTCTCCTTTAGAATCCATATGACAGAAAACAATTCCCGGATATTCCATTCCGCCTTCATTCCCTGCTACATTGGTGGCAGCAGGATACGTGTATTCATACCATTTTTTCGAGTAGTGCTCTATAGCTGCTTTCGTATATTCGGTAGATCTTCCCCAGGCTTGATCGCCTGCACTTTCTGCGGGATAAGCTGAAATAGCCAGAGATTTCTTTCCGCTGGGTAAATTGATTTTTGCAGCATCTAAAATAAATCCGGCAGAGGATGCCCATGCAAAATCTCTGGTCTGATTAATTTTAAATTTCCAGGTTTTTGTACCGGATGTTTTATTTTTACCGATTTCAGACTCAGGACGGATCATTACGGTTTTATCACTGTTTCTTGCCTCATTCCATCTGTTAATTTCCTCTTTACTGTACACTTCTTTCTCATTCTGAAGTTCTCCGGATGCTACGACATAATGATTAGCCGGAACTGTAATATTGGCTGTAATATTCCCGTATTCCAGATAAAACTCCGAAGCTCCAAGGTAAGGAAGTGTATTCCAGCCCATCACATCATCATACACGCACATTCTCGGGTACCATTGCGCCATGGTAAATATCTTACCGTTTTTCGTATCCTGAATTCCCATTCTGTCTGAGCCGTAATCCGGAGAAATAAATGAATATTCAATTTCTATTTTTGCAACTCCTCCATTGGCTTTTAATTCCTTTGGAAGGTCAATCTGCATTCTCGTATCAGTAATGGTATATTTTACTTCTTTTTTGCCATCAAGTTTGACTGATTTAATAGTATATCCGCCATTAAACTCTTCGCCATGAGCTCCATTTCTGCTTCCTGAAAGCGGAACTACTCCATTCCCTCTGGAGTCTTTCGCAAAAAGGTTCTGATCCAGCTGCAGCCACAGAAAACCTAATTTATCCGGACTGTTGTTGGTATAGGTAATTTCTGCTGTACCTGTAATCTCTTTTTTGGCTTCATTCAGGCTGACATTCAAATGGTAATCCGCAGAATTCTGCCAGTAAGCATGTCCCGGCTGCCCACTTGCAGAGCGGGTTGCCGTACCTGTCTGAGGGTAGAAGAATGGTTTAAATGCTTCTACATAATCATATTTGGGAGTTTGCTGTGCATATGCAGATCCTGAAAAAAGGACAACTGCAAGCGTCGAAACAAGGATTGGAAGTTTAAAATTCATTTGAAAAAGTATTATTTAGTGTATAGGTAAAAAAAACTCCCGGATTTGTTACACATCCGGGAGTTTTTTTCTATAAGTTTAATTTAATTTGACTTTTTAGCTTTAATCATTGCTTCTAAGGCATCCCACATTTCACCGGGAATTGCTTCAAGCATATTGAACTCTCCAGCTCCCTGAAGCCATTCTCCACCATCAATGGTTACCACTTCCCCATTCATATATGCTGAGTAATCGGAAACCAGATAAGCCGCAAGGTTGGCAAGCTCCTGATGTTCTCCTACTCTTCTCAACGGAACTTTTTTCTTCATATCGAATTTCTCCTGAAGATCTCCCGGAAGAAGTCTGTCCCATGCTCCTTTTGTAGGGAAAGGTCCCGGAGCAATCGCATTGAAACGGATTCCGTATTTTGCCCATTCTACCGCCAGTGATCTGGTCATCGCCAGAACTCCTGCTTTTGCACAGGCAGATGGCACTACATAAGCAGAGCCTGTCCATGCATAGGTGGTTACAATATTCAGTACTGTTCCCGGAGTTTTAGAATCTATCCAGTGCTTTCCTACCGAAAGGGTACAGTTTTTTGTTCCTTTTAAAACAATATCGAGAATGGAGTCAAAAGCGGAGTGTGTCAGTTTTTCCGTTGGAGAAATGAAGTTTCCGGCTGCATTATTCAACAAAATATCAATCTTTCCGAATTCTTTCAGTGTTGCCTCTTTCATCGCTTCCACCTCATCCCAGTTTCTTACATCACAAGCCACACAAAGTACTTTTCCTCCTGTTTCATCTTCCAGTTCCTTAGCTGTGGTCTGAAGCTTTTCCAGATTTCTGGAAGTGATCACTACTTTGGCGCCCAGTTCAAGAAAGTATTTAGTCATCGCTTTTCCAAGACCGCTTCCGCCTCCTGTTACAATTGCTACTTTATCTTTTAGTGCACCTTCGCGCAGCATAGGTTGTGTATATAGACTCATAAAATATTTTTTCTTAAAAGTAATAAATATTGAAATGCAATCCTGTAAAATAGGTTGATAAATAATGCTACAAATAATTATTCTTTATATTATTCTTAAAATAGATCAGACTATAGAAAAATAAAATAGCCTGATAACAATTACCAGGCTATTTTTATTTGTTAAAACAATATATTAAGAAGCTACTACTCCTTTGAAAGAAAGTGTTTTAGGAGTTTTGCTGTCACTGGTAGTAACGTTTACAGTCTTCATAAACGGTCCTACTGCTGCTGCGTTATAGCTGGCTTCTACAAATCCTTTTTTTCCCGGCTGGATCGGCGTTTTTGTATAATCTGCTGTAGTACATCCGCAAGAAGGAGCCACATTCTGAATAATGATTGGTTTTGAGCTCGTATTCGTAAATTCAAATCTGATCAATTTCGGTTTTCCCTGAGGAATATTTCCTACATCGATAGATTCTGATTTCCATTTAATAGCATCTGCGACCATTTTTACAATAGATGGAGCGTCTGCAGTAATTACATTCGCATAAAAAGGAGAGAATGCCAACACTGCCAAAAGAGCTGTAATTTTTAGTTTTTTCATGAGTATAAATTTTAATATTTGAAACTGATTATTTTCTTTCGATATAACAAATGTAAAGCAGACTGAGATTACAACTTGTTAACCGCTGTCTAACATTTGTTAACGAGTTGTTAATGATAAAAGATAAATAGATATTTTTGGATAATATTGTTTCAGGAAATGAAAATAAAAAGACTCAATATTATCATAACACTGGGGTTCATTGCTATTATCGGAATATTAATAGCACAGCTGATGTGGACCCGCCAGGCTTATAATCTTGAAGATAAAAAATTTAACCAAAAGGTTAATATCGCCTTAATGGAAGTTGCGGAAAAGCTCTCCGGAGGAAAGACATCCTACACTGAAAATCCTGTACAGAATATTGCCAATGACTACTATGTGGTTAATATCAACAATGAATTCCATCCCGTAGTTCTAGAATATTACCTGAAAACAGAATTCACCCGCTTCCAGATCAATACAGATTATGTATATGCATTATACAACTGCCACAGTGATAAAATGATATATGGAAAGTATATGACGACCCATCAGGAAAGCCCCAGTAACAAGGTAATTAATTTCCCGAAGCATAAAAATCTGATCTATTACTTTTCCATACGGTTTCCTGATAAAACCACTTATCTGATCAGTTCATTGAGATTCTGGTATCTGCTTACATTTGCTCTTATCATCATCCTTCTGGTGTATGTGTATTCTATTTATACCATTATTCAGCAGAAAAAGTTCTCGGAACTGCAGCGTGATTTTATCAATAATATGACTCATGAGTTTAAGACGCCTTTATCTTCGATACTTTTGGCCTCAGAAGCGCTCAATAAACAGGAACTGGTACAGAATAATTCCAAACTGCAGACCTATACTTCCATTATCATCAATCAAAGTCATAAGCTCAACAGCCACATTGAGAAAATATTGAATATTGCTAAAAATGATGCAGCAGGACTGTCATTAAAGCCTCAAAAAATCCTGTTACTCCCTTTTATTCAAGAGATTGCAGATAACATACAGCACAAAAATAAAGACCTCAGCATCGAAATCGATATTGAAAACAGCACTTCAGTAATGGCTGATGAATTTCACTTTACCAATATCATTTACAACCTTTTAGATAACTCTGTCAAGTATTGTGAAATGAAACCTATCATTAAAATTTCAGCTCATAAAGATTCAAAAGGGTTATATTTAAAGTTTAAAGACAACGGAATGGGGATTCCTGCAAAAAATATTCCTCATATTTTTGAGAAATTTTACCGGGTACATACCAAAAGAAGTGAAGAAGTAAATGGTTTCGGGCTGGGATTATTTTATGTGAAAAAAGTTGTTCAGCAGCATCACTGGAAAATTTCTGTAGAGAATAATGAAGACCATGGAATTACCACGACACTTTTCTTTCCGTTTTCAAATTAATCATGTGTAAGTATGGAGAAATCTAAAATTTTATATGCCGAAGATGACCAAACAATAGCTTTTCTGGTGGAAGACAGTCTGGAAAGTTATTACGATATCAGCTGTTATTCTGATGGTGAATCTGCGTTGGAAGCATTTAACAGTCAGGATTTCGATATTTGTCTGCTGGATATTATGATGCCTGGCATGAATGGGTTTGAGGTGGCACAGCAAATTCGAAGTAAAAATTCTGAGATTCCTATTATTTTTATTTCTGCCAAAGCTTTAAAAGAAGACAGGATCAAAGGGCTTAAAATTGGTGCTGATGATTATCTGGTAAAACCATTCAGTATTGAAGAGCTTATGCTGAAAATTGAAGTTTTCCTTAAACGTACTAAGAAAACGGATACGACTCCTCTGAAATATAAAGTTGGCAAATATAATTTTGATCCTAAAAATTATACACTGCAAGGTTTAGAAAACAGTATTACTCTTACTCAAAGAGAATCTGATCTTCTTTTATACTTTATTCGCCATAAAAATCTTGTTGTTAAAAGACAGGATATTTTGAAGGCAATCTGGGGTGATGATGATTACTTTATGGGGCGAAGTCTTGATGTATTTATTTCCCGATTGCGAAAGGTACTGGCCGAAGAGCAGAATATTTTAATAGAAAACCTGCACGGAATAGGTTTCCGTTTTTCTGAAAAAGAATAAATAACCCCTTCTTACTCTAAAACATAACAGCAAATGATGATTTTACTTAATTTTAAACTTTGAAAAATTGTCATTAATGAAAAGTCAAAAGTCTATTGTTTTTCTTTCGCTGGTACTTTTAAGTGCAAACTTTCATGCTCAAAAATTTGAAAAATTAATCCAATACGTCAATCCTCTGATCGGAACCGAAAAGATGGGTCATACCTACCCCGGAGCTACAGTTCCTTTTGGTGCGGTACAGCTAAGCCCTGAAACAGACACCATTTCCTATGAACTTAACGGAAAATACAATGGTGAGGTTTATAAATATTGTGCTGGCTACCGATATGAAGACAAAACCATTGTAGGATTCAGTTCTACCCATTTCAGCGGAACAGGGCATTCTGATCTCGGAGATTTTCTGGTAATACCTACCGTGGGAAAACTTCAATTAAACCCTGGAACAGCTTCTAATCCTGAAAACGGATACAGAAGCAGGTTTTCTCATCAAAACGAAACAGCAGAAGCAGGATATTATAAAGTAAAACTGGATGATCATAATATCCTTGCAGAGCTGACAGCAACTCCAAGAGTGGGAATTCATCGCTATACTTTCCCGAAATCTGACCAGGCTCATATTATTCTAGATCTGATGGCTGGCATTTACAATTATGACGGGAAAAATGTATGGACATATGTTCGCGTAGAAAACGGCAATACCATCACAGGCTATCGTCAGACTAATGGCTGGGCAAGAACAAGAACGGTCTATTTTGCGATGAAGTTTTCAAAACCGTTTAAATCTTATGGGCAAAAAAATTATGATGAAAAGCAGGTTTACAAAGGATTCTGGCGGAAATTTGATCAGAATAAAAACTTCCCGGAGATTGCAGGAAAAAATCTGAAAATGTATTTTGATTTTGATACCAATGAAAATGAAGCTATTGAGGTAAAACTTGCCATTTCTCCGGTAAGCCAGACCAATGCTTTGGAAAACCTGGAAAAAGAAGCCGGAAATCTGTCTTTTGATCAGGCTAAAACTCAAGCTCAAAACAACTGGAATAAAGAATTAAACAAAATTGTCATCAAAGGTTCTGATACAGAAAAGACGAATTTTTATACTGCTATGTACCATACCTTTATCAATCCTACCACTTATATGGATGTGAATGGAGAATATAAAGGGTTAGATCAAAATGTTCACAAAGCGGATGGCTTTACCAACTATACTACGTTCTCTTTATGGGATACTTACCGTACGCTACATCCTTTTTTTAATATCATCCAGCCTAAGCGGAACAGTGATATGGTAAAATCAATGATGGCTCATTATAATCAATTCTCAATGAAAATGCTGCCTATCTGGTCACATTATGCCAATGACAACTGGTGTATGAGCGGCTATCACAGTGTAAGCGTTGTGGCTGACGCTATTATTAAAGGAAATTATGACGGTAATCCTGAAGAAGCATTGAAAGCATGTATAGAAACAGCTAATAAAAGAAATTACGAAGGCATCGGACAATACATTGATCTTGGATATATTCCAGCCGAAAAAAATGGGACATCAGTTTCCAATACATTAGAATATGCCTATGACGACTGGGCTATTGCTCAGCTTGCAAAACATTTAAACAAAACAGAAATTTACAATCAGTTTATCAAACGGTCTGAAAACTGGAAAAATAATTTTGACAAAACCATCGGGTTTATGCGCCCACGTCTGGCAGATGGAAGCTTTAAGAAAGATTTCGATGTCTTAAGTACCCATGGACAAGGCTTTATTGAAGGAAATTCATGGAACTACAGCTTCTTTGTTCCTCAAAATCCTGATGAGTTGATCACGATGATGGGTGGAAAGAAAAAATTTGCATCAAAACTTGATGAGTTGTTCACCATGCATTTACCTGATGAATTCTTTGCAGACACTGAAGATATTACCCGTGAAGGAATTATTGGTGGATATGTTCACGGAAATGAACCTGCTCACCATGTTGCCTATTTCTATAACTGGGCCGGACAGCCATGGAAAGCACAGGCACAAATCCGCCGTATTCTGGAAATGCAGTATAAAGCAACACCAGACGGACTGGGTGGAAATGATGATGCCGGACAAATGAGTGCATGGTATATTTTAAGTTCATTAGGATTTTATCCTGTAGCACCAGGTTCAGAAGATTATTCAATTGGAAGTCCTGCCATTGATAATGCTGTACTCAATCTGGAAAACGGAAAAACCTTTGAAATTGAATCCATCAACCAAAGTCCGAAAAATGTATATGTTCAGAAAGTTCTTTTGAATGGAAAGGAGATCAGAAATTTTACCCTGAAACATTCTGAGATTATGAATGGAGGAAAACTTACGTTCTATATGGGAAATAAAGCGAAAAGGTAAGATATTCCCGCAGATTGGGCGGATTGAGCAGATGATTGGATTAAAAAAATCTGCGTAATCTCCTACATCTGCGAGAGCTAAGAATAAGTTTTGGCTGAAGCCAATGGAAGTTTTCAAAATAAAAGAGCGGGCTAAAGCCCGCTCCTATTGATTATTATTTTTCAGCACATTTTTCGTTATACAATTTGGCTCCTTCTGTTTGTTCCAGATCGTTTAATTTTTTCAATGCAGTACATGCAATATCTGATTTATTCTGGGCTAGAGAAATAGAAACTATATTATATAGTGCATCGGTATTAGTATTGTCATTGTCATAAGCTTCATTGAAGAAGTAAATTGCATTATCAAACTTTTGTTTGTTGAGGGCATCCATTCCTTTATTGAAATTATCTGTGGAAGCAAACTTATTTTTAGTAAAAACAGGAAATTCTTTAGCATCATTTGAAAAACCATAAAATCTGATACCCATTGTGCTTAATCCACTTCTATTTCCATTCTTAATGCTCATTTCATAAGGAATAATAATTTTTTCAAAACTCTCAAAGCCTGTTAAATCCCAAAGGTGATAATTTTTCTCAATAGTTGTTTTGAAAAAAGCAATCCCTTTTTGATTAGCTTTAGTCTCGTCTTTATATTCAGTTTCTACTTCAACCTTTTGTTTTTTAGGGAAAATTAAAATATTACCTTTTGAACTAAAATTGTAAAAAAAATCTTTTTGTGAATAATTCTCTAATATTTCAGAAATAATATTTCTTTTTAATGAGGGTGTAAAATTTTTAGAAGCAATTATAATAGAATCATTCTTTTTCTCTCTCACAAAATTATTAAGTACAATTGAACTCTTTATAAACCAAGTCTTTTTTATTTTATCTGGAGAATCTATCCCGACAATTCTTTGTATCACAACTAAGGAATCTGCAGTTAATTTTTCAATTTGATACCCCGCAAGATCTGATGTTTTCATTAATTCCTTTTCTAATTTGAAGTCCATACAACTCGCTTTATCTAAAATCAACGCATCTGTAAATAAACAAAGGTTATTTCCTTTTATTTTCCATACTAAAACTTGTGATGACCTTTGAGATAAGTCTCGGCTGCCATCCAGCATACTGAATTTCACCCTTGTCCATGAAGAATTTGCAAGTAACTGAGTATTAATTTGTGAGCTAAGCTGTAAAGAAACTGAGAGAAATAAGATTAAAAAGAACTTATACATTGATTATTATTTTTTCGCACAAAACTAATTAAATAAAACTTCATGAAAAGTATGCCTCCAATATTTTCCCTTTTCTTTTCTCAATTAATATAATTTTTAGCTAAAAGCCAATGGAAGATCTGAAATAAAAAGAGCGGGCTAAAGCCCACTCCTATTGAATTATCATAACATATCAGATTAATCTGAGACGATATTCTTTGATTATATCCTATTAATCTCTAGGCTCAAAAAGTAATCGCTCTCCGAATTTCTCCTCTGCAATTGTACCATTATCATACACCAAATGTCCGTTGACAAATGTATGCGTAACCTTAGAATGGAAATTCATTCCTTCTAGCGGGCTCCAGCCACATTTGTACAGTAAATTGTCTTTGGAAACCGTCCAATCCTGATTTAAATCTACTAAAACAAGATCCGCTTTATATCCTTCTCTCACGAAACCTCTCTTTTCAACTTTGAAAAGGATAGCAGGATTATGAGCCATCTTTTCAACAATTTTCTCAAGGGATATTTTACCGTTCTTATAGTTTTCAAGCATTACCACCAGTGAATGCTGTACCAAAGGTGCTCCCGAAGGACATTTTGTATATACATTATTTTTTTCTTCTGCAGTATGCGGAGCATGGTCTGTAGCGATAACATCGATTCTGTCATCTAATAATGCTTCCCAAAGAGCATCTTTATCCTTTTGAGTTTTAACAGCCGGATTCCATTTGATAAGACCTCCTCTTGTTTCATAATCCTCGTTGGTAAAAGTAAGGTGATGAACACATACCTCAGCAGTGATTTTTTTATCTTTTAAAGGAATATCATTTCGGAAAAGTTCCATTTCCTTTGCTGTCGAAAGGTGGAAAACGTGAAGTCTCGCTCCCGTTTTTTTCGCAAGCTCAATCGCTTTGGATGAAGATTTATAACATGCTTCCTCACTTCTGATCAGGTGGTGGAACTTTACAGGAATATCATCCCCATATTCATCCATGTATTTCTGAGTATTAGCTTTGATTGTTGCTTCATCTTCACAGTGCACAGCAATCAGCATTTTAGTATTACTGAAAATATTTTCCAATGTTTCCGGATTATCAACAAGCATATTTCCTGTAGATGAACCTAAAAACAACTTTATTCCTGGAACATTTCTAGGGTTTGTTTTTAAAACTTCCTCCAGATTATCATTCGTCCCTCCCATCATAAAACCATAGTTGGCATAAGCTTTTTGGGAAGCAATCTCATATTTGTCGGCTAATAACTCCTGTGTAACAGCATTTGGAACCGTATTCGGCTGATCAATAAAACTGGTTATTCCTCCAGCTATGGCAGCTCTTGATTCACTTTCAATATCTCCTTTATGAGTAAGTCCCGGCTCACGGAAATGTACCTGATCATCTATTACTCCGGGAAGAAGATACTTTCCCGAACCATCAATAATCTGATCTGCATCTTCAGAAATACCCACAGCTATTTTAGAAATCAGATCATTGTCTATTAGGATATCACTTTCAAAGACTTTTCCTTCGTTAACGATATTTACATTTTTTATAAGAACTTTCATTTCAATTTATTTCCCTGTAAAATTAAGATTTTAAGTTTTAATTCACCCCAAAATCGTAAAACGAATGCTTAAAGTTTTACATTTGCAAAAAAATTCGGCTTTGTATAAGAAACTATTAGGACAAACAATCATCTACGGAGTAGGAGCCATAGCCCCAAGAATCATTCTATTCATCCTTAATCCGCTTTTGATCTATAAGATTCCCAATGAAGGTTTTGCGATTTTCACTCAGCTTTATGCATGGATTTCGTTTGTTAATATCATCCTTTCTTTTGGTTTTGAAACGGCATATTTCCGCTTTTCGGCGGAAGATGATAATGAAAAAAAGACTTTCAATACTTCATTCTGGTTTTTGTTTTCAACGTCCACGGTTTTTCTCGCTTTTTGCTACCTTTTCAATCAGCCCATTGCTGATTATGCGGGCTATCACGACAATCCTGAATATATCAGATGGTTTGCCCTGATTGCATTTTTTGATAATTTACTTGTTATTCCTTTTGCATGGCTGCGTTTTCATAATAAACCTATCAAATATTCCGCAGTAAGAATTGTTCAGTCTATATTCCAGGCCGTTTTTACCGCTGCTTTATTCTTCTGGATTCCGGAAAGTATATCAAAAAGCATGGGATTAGACCAAAATGTAGACTACCCGTTCTTCAGTAACCTGGCAGGAAGTGCACTTGGCTTTTTATTGCTGTTTCCTATCATATTAAAGGTAAGATTCCAGTTTGTGACTTCTTTGTTTAAGCGTATGATCAAATATTCCTTTCCGCTTATGCTGGCAGGTTTCGCTTTTATGATTAATGAAAACTTTGATAAATCGATCCAGAGAAATCATATTTCGGACGAAGAAGCTGGCGCTTATGGAGGCTGCTACAAGCTGGCCGTACTGATGACATTATTTGTTACCGCTTATAGAATGGGTATAGAGCCTTTCTTCTTTAAGCAAATGGATAAAGGCGATGCTAAAAAGACATATGCCAAAGTAGCAGAATATTTTGCCTTTTTCGCCTGTGCCGTAGCGCTGGGAATTATTGCCAATATATCGTGGCTGAAAGCTGTTTTCATTCCAAATAAATCCTATTGGATCGCTATAGATATCATCCCGATTATTGTGATTGCCAATCTTTGTTTTGGGATCTATTATAATTTTTCAACATGGTATAAAGTAACAGACAGAACCAGTATGGGAACTGTTATTTCATGGCTTGGCGCAGGGATCAATATAGGACTCAACCTTCTTGCTTTAAATTACTATCACAGTATGATCGGTTCTGCATGGGCCACTTTTGGTGCTTATGTTGTTATGATGATCGTATCTTATCTCTTAGGTCAAAAATACTATCCTATCCCTTACAGAATGAAGAAAATGTCTTTCTTTCTGATACTGCTTGGCATCTTTAGTTTCATCATTGTAAAGTATCTTAATTATAACATTATTACCAGTAACCTGCTCTTTTTGACCTTTACCGGAATTTTGATTTATTCTGAGAAAAACCTGATTTTATCGAGAATCAGAAAGAATTAAACTTTGGTCTTTATTTTGCTTGTACACAAACCTATTGTTATTAAACAATTATTTAAAAAGATATAAATCATAACTTATCAAAGGTTTTTAATTATTATCTTTAACCTAAATATTAAAAACAACTAACAAAACATCTTTTATACATATAATTTATGAAAATTATTGTCCCAATGGCTGGACGTGGTTCCAGATTACGTCCACATACACTGACAGTTCCAAAACCTCTTATTCCTATTGCAGGAAAACCTATCGTACAGAGATTAGTGGAAGATATCGCTAAAGTTGCAGGAGAAAACATTGAAGAGGTAGCTTTTATCATCGGAGATTTTGGACCTGAGATCGAAAGATCCCTTATTCAGATTGCTGAAAAGTTGGGAGCAAAAGGAAGTATATATTATCAGAACGATCCCCTTGGAACCGCTCACGCCATAAAATGTGCAGAACAGTCTATGCAGGGAGATATCGTTATTGCCTTTGCAGATACTCTTTTCCGTGCAGATTTCCAGTTGGACAAAAATTCTGACGGTGTAATCTGGGTGAAAAGTGTTGAAGATCCATCCGCATTCGGAGTAGTGAAATTGGATAATTACGGTTTCATTACCGACTTTGTTGAAAAACCAACGACTTACGTTTCAGATCTTGCCATCATCGGTATTTATTATTTCAACAGTGCTGAAAAACTGATGGAAGAGATCAACTATATCATGGACAATGATATTAAAAACGGAGGTGAGTATCAATTGACAACAGCACTTGAGAACCTTAGAGCTAAAGGTGCCAAGTTTACCCTTGGAAAAGTAAATGACTGGATGGACTGCGGTAACAAAAATGCTACTGTAGAAACCAACAGCAAAATCCTTGAGTATGAAAGAGAGGAAATGAAGAATCATCCTGCTTCTGCCGTGATTGAAAATTCTTTGATTATTCAGCCTTGTTTCATTGGGGAAAACGTAAAAATCTCCAATTCAAAAGTAGGACCAGGAGTTTCATTAGGAAACAATACAACTGTTGTGAACTCTAATATTGAAAACTCCCTGATCCAGGAAAACACAAGAATCAACCATGGAAATCTTTCCAATTCTATGATCGGTAATTCTGCACAATATTTTGGAGTTGCCAGAGAAATTTCTTTAGGTGATTATTCCGTTTTAGATTTTTTATCTAAATAAGATAGGAAAATATTTAACTCAAACATCATATCATCAGGCCACACAAAATGTTTTGTGTGGTTTGGCGTTAATATTGCAACGTATTTTTTATTTAAAAGATAAATACATGAAAAACTGGATCCCATTTCTTTTATTACTTCTCGCCTTATCATCCTGTAAGACCCGTAACACTGCCCAAAATGACTCAGATCATACCCGGGACAGTATTAGTACTACAAAAGACAATGGAAATCCAAAAGACGTCAACGAACCGGTAAGCGATAAATTTACGTTCTTTGAACATGTATTGATTCCGCCTAAATTCGAACAGATTAAAATAGACAGTAAAATAAAGGTAGAAACAGGAAGCTATGTTCCTACTTTGGATGCTACGATCTATATTGAAAATGATAAAAAGGTATGGATGAATCTCAGAGCTTTGTTCATTAATGCAGCCAGAGGTATCGCTACTCCCGAAGGGATAAAAGGACAGGACAAGATCAATAAAACCTATATAGATTCCGATTTTGATTATCTTAATAATTTACTGAACGTTAATTTCATTGATTATAAATCATTGGAAAAAATATTAATGGGAAGAACTTTTGTGAAAATTAATGACAAACAGTTTACCCTGACCCAAAACGCACAGGGATTCAAGATGGTTTCTAACATCAATCAGAAAATTGTGACGGATGAAAAAAACAGGGAATATCAAATAGCCCTTCAATACGACACTAATTACGATTTATTAAATGTCAATTTAAAAGATATTTTGTCTTCAGACGAGCTGGATGTTTCTTACAGCGACTGGAATGAATACGAAGGAATACGCCTTCCGAAAAATGTTAAAATAATTATAAAAGGCTCAAAATCTAGTCAGATTTTAATGGAAAATACGAAATTTGACTTTTCGAGGATGGAAACACCTTATTCTGTACCATCCAGTTATAAGAAAATTGAGATTAAATGATTAAAAAATTTAGCTTTTTAATAGGTGTTTTGATGTTCGGACTGCACCAGGGACAGCAGACCAAAGAACAGCTGCAAAAGCAGAATGCCGAACTTAAAAAACAAATTGCACAAATAAATACCGATTTAGCCAAAACCAGAAGTGAATCTAAACTTTCCGTAGCTTATCTCTCTAATGTCAACCAAAAATTGGTATTAAGAGAAAAGGTTTATAACAACACGCAGAAAGAAAAAAGATTCATTGAAGATGATATCTATTTACGTCAGCTGGAAATCAACCGTCAGAATAAAGAACTGGCCGTTTTAAGAAAAAACTATGCTGAAGTTTTGGTGAATGCTTATAAAAACAAAGGAGTACAGAACAAAGTAACTTTTATACTTTCTGCTAAAAATTTAGGAGAAGCCATACGAAGAGTTCAATATCTGAAACAATACTCAGACTACCAGGATAAAAAAGCAGCTGAAATCACAGATGCCGCTAACCTCATCAAAAAAACCATCGCCCAAAAACAAAACTCCGTAAAAGCGAAGGAAAATTTATTGGTTAACCAGCAAAAAGATCTGGCAACAATCAATGCTGAAAGAGCCCAGAAAGAACAACTGGTAGCTGATTTCAAGAAAAACGAATCTAAACTGACGGCTGAACTTAAGCAGAAGCAAGTTCAGTCTAAAGCATTGGAAGGGCAGATCAGAGCTATTATTGCAGAAGAAATCAGAATCGCCAAAGCAGAAGAAGAAGCCAGAAAAAAAGCAGAAGCAGAAAAAATACGTTTAGCTAAATTAGCTGCTGAAAGAGAAAAAGCAAGAATTGAAGCGGAAGCTAAAGCAAGAGCAGAGGCCCTTGAAAGAGAAAGAAGACTTGCAGAAGCAGAAGCTAAGAGAGCAGCAGATCTTGCAGCAAAAAGAGCTGAGGAAGAAAGAAAACGTAATGAAGAAGCTGCAAAAGCAGAAGCCAATGCAAGAGATGAAGCCAGAAGAGTAGCCGCTAAAAAGGCTTCAGATGAGGCGAATGCAAGAGCTAAAGAAGCTGCTGATAAATTAACTGCTGCAAGAGCAGCAGAGGCCGCTCTTACAAAGAGAAAAGAAGAAGAGAAAAAAGCAGCTGAGACCAAAGCCATGACAAGCTACGGAGTTTCCACCGCTACTGGAAACAGCTTTGCAGATAACAGAGGAAGACTGGGTTATCCTGCAGACAGAGCCGGACAAATTACTCACCGTTTCGGAAGACAGCCACACCCGGTTTTCAAAAATATTACTGAAGAAAATAACGGGATCAAAATTTCCGTTCCTTCAGGTACGCGTGCAAAATCCGTGTATCCGGGATCAGTATCTTCAGTTCTAGCCAACAATGACGGAACAAAAACAGTAATCATCAAACACGGAAGTTATTTTACCATTTATTCCAACTTAGGAAATGTAAGTGTTTCCAAAGGACAGCAGGTTTCATCAGGAACTCCGGTAGGTACAATAGCTCAGGATTTTGATGGTGCTTATACCCTTGATTTCCAAGTATGGAACGGAAGTACACCAGTTGATCCATTAGGTTGGATTTCATATTAAAAAAAGTGTAACTTTGCAAAAATTTTAAGAGATGAATACACTAACAATACTTGCCTTATCTTGGCAACACATCCTTATCGTAGCAATACTTTTGGTATTACTTTTTGGAGGAAAGAAGATTCCGGAATTAATGAGAGGAGTAGGTTCAGGAATCAAGGAATTTAAAGATGCAGTAAAAGAAGAAGACAAACCAGGTTCTGAAAACAACAAATCGGCTTCCAACAATAACAATTCTTCCAGCAACTAAAATTCCCTAGAATTAATGAAATTTACTGAGACTGCATGGAAAGTCTTCAATCAAGCTATTGAAGACTATCACGTGTCTGATGACGTTAACACTCTAATTAATAACCCGTTCGAAAAAGATAGTTTGGAACGGATTTTGTATGCAAAGAACTGGATTGATACCGTTCAATGGCATTTGGAAGATATAATTAGAGATGAAAATATTGATCCGGCTGAAGCTCTTCAACTGAAGAGAACGATAGACGCCTCCAATCAGAAAAGAACTGATCTGGTAGAATATATTGATGGCTGGTTTCTTAATAAGTTTGAAAATATAACTCCTAAACCTGAAGCAAAAATAAATACAGAAACTCCCGCTTGGGCAGTAGACAGGCTATCAATTCTTGCATTAAAGGTTTATCATATGTCGTTAGAAGCTAATAGAGAATCTGCTTCTGAAGAACACAGAAACAATTGCCGGGCTAAACTGGATGTTCTGCTTACTCAGAAAGAAGACCTGTCAACTTCTATAGAGCAGTTGCTTACTGATATTGAAAACGGTAATGTTAAGATGAAAGTGTACAAACAAATGAAAATGTACAACGATGAAAGTCTTAACCCAATCCTTTATCAAAAAGGGCAACAAAAATGAAACGACTATTTTTCTTTGGAGTACTTATCATATTAACATCTTCCTGTGCAACGGAAAAGCTTAATCTTTCTCCGTTGTCAAATAATTTTTATAGTGATGCTAAAGGGTCTGATTCAGACAGAAGCTCAAAGAAGAATTTTAATATCAATATCAAGCAGAATGTCAATGCTTCTGAAATTTCAAATATGATCTCTACTTTTCCCAAGTTTAAAAACAACGGATTAAATGAGGAGATTACCAGCTTGAAATACAGTCTTCAGAATTATTTATATGCTATTGATGCCAGCAATTCTGCAGGAAAAAGCAGAGCCCTTAAAAGCTTCGAAAAATCATATAAAAAAATTCAAAAGCTAAGGCAAAATCTTGACAGAGATGACGATGAAGTTCTTAACAGATATCTGGTGCGTTTAAAAACCAATATTTCTGTTATTGAAGATACTTTGCCAGGAAGTTAAAAACTAATTGAACTATCAATGATTAAAATTCAGGCGGAAGCCAATGTTCCCACAGAGCACGGCACTTTCCGAATGATCGCTTTCTCCGAAAACGAAAACGACTGGATGCCGCATATGGCCATTGTTGCTGAAAATACAGATTTTTCAAAACCGGTCAATGTTCGTTTCCATTCAGAATGTATTACGGGAGAAGTTTTCCATTCAAAAAAATGTGAATGCGGCCAACAATTGGATGCTGCAATGAAATACATCCATGAAAACGGTGGAATTATCATCTACCTTCGCCAGGAAGGAAGAAACATCGGGATCATCAACAAACTGAAGGCATATTCCCTGCAGGAAAAAGGTTTGGACACTGTACAGGCCAATCTTGAACTGGGACTTCCTGCAGATGACAGAAACTTTGGCGTAGCCATTGAAATTCTTAATCTATTGGATGTAAAAGATATCAACCTTCTCACCAATAATCCTGAAAAGGTAAAATATGTTGTAGACAGCAATATTCACCTTAATTCAAGAGTACCCTTACAGATTCCTGCGAATGAAATAAGCAAAGGATACCTGCAGACAAAAAAAGATTTCTTTGGACATCTTCTTGATGACAATGATAATTAATTTTCCAAAAGATATAATAAAAAGCTCCAAGAAATATATTTTTTGGAGCTTTTTAATTACTGAAATTAATAAAACATTCTATTCATATAACAATTCACCAATTAGTGTGTTTTTTATAAAGTTTTATCTTTGCGATGAAATTATAATTTTATGAAAAAAACACTATTCGTCATTTCTTCTCTATTTTTAATTGGCTGTGCAAATAGCAATGATTTAATTTATTCTCAGGATGAAAATTCAATTCCAAAAAACACTACTGAATTTTCATTGGTGTCTAAAAATATTTTAGCTAAGAGTGCTGCCGAATCAGTTATAATGGATTTATCTTTTACTACTGGTGTCATAAATGAAAATGGGGGATGCTCTTTTACAGATTTAATAAGTCCTCAAGGGAGTTATTTTACTTCAACAAAATGTTACGGACCAAACCCAATAGAACAAAATGGCTACCAGATAAGAGGTTATGGGAAGCCCCGCCGAAGGCCATCTTATAATACTAGTTATTATTGGCATGGCGTTATGCTTAAAGCTGAAAATCGTGGTAAAATAGTTACCTCAACAAGAGGAGGTACAACCTTAGTAAATGACCCAATATCAAATGCAATTTCAATAGAACAATATTTTGAGCCAAATAAAACTTATGAGATTATTGTAACTACTAACGTAGAGGATTATATATATACTACTAAAAACAACAATCGAGATAACAGATTAGATGACGACCTATTTAATATTGATAAAAGCGAAGCTTATGCTACTTTGGCATTGGAAGTAGCAGATTCACCACAAATACCAGGAGATCTCCCTTGCGCTGATAGACCGAATGTTGGACGGAAATTTGTTTCCGCTAACTATTATAAAACACAAAAAACCGAAAAAACAACTCATTGGACTAATGAAGATAAAACCTATACGTTCTATTTCTCAACATTAGAGCCTAAAAATGCCCTTATAATATATTATTTACCTGAACAAGCATTAGAAAGGCCTGCGTCGCATGTCCCACAAAGTGCAATGTGGCTTGATATAAGGAATATAAAAATAATAAAAAAAACATATGATCCATCCCATTTTGTACCACCTAGAGTTACTACTCCAGATCCTAGTGTTCCTTGCGGATTTAGAGGAGGCTGCTAACCAATTATCATAAAATCAAAAGCCCCGGAAGAATTTCTTCCGAGGCTTTTTTAATTATAAAAAACTGAAAAGATATTTCTAAATTATTTAGTCTTGATTTTAGACTCATCAATATTGTAATATTTGATTACACTATTATAGTCTGAATAATCAACTGCAGCAGCAGCTGCACTCTTAGATGTACCTGTTTTTGCAGGAACAATTACTACTCTGAATTTTTTGTTCGTGTAATATACTGGATTATTATCAAGGTTAACTCCAGTAGTTGATCTCACATCAATTCCTATATCAAACTTACTGAAGTCATATGAGTATTCAACTTTATCAGCACCATTGTTAGGATATTCTGTATAAGTAAGCAATTTCCAGATTGGAGAATTATTATTGGTAAGACCTGTCTGTAAATAAATCAGAACTACATCAGATTCAAGTAAAGGACTTTTAAATGCGTCATCAAAATGATATGTATAGCTATCCTGTTTATTAAATTTTGGAATAATATCATAAGCTGTTGAATACGTATCATTATCCTGACCTTGTACCACAACATCATCACTATTATCGCAGCTATAAGCGGTAAAACCTACAGCACCCAGGAATAAGAAGAGAAGTATTTTTTTCATTTTTAGTAAAGTTTAGTTATTATTTATATTGCGTATTCAAATCATATACCAAAAATCTCAAAAACTTTGTTTTCCTCACTTTTTTAATTGTATTTTTGTTCTTATTCAAAAAAGTCATGAAGAAATTATTATATACTTCACTCTTTATTGTCGCACTGATAAGCCCTAAGGTGAAAGCCCAGTATCAGCCCAAAAATGCTTCTAAGGAAGATCTGAAAAAGGCTCAGCAATGGGTTGATAACACCTATAAAAATCTTTCTCAGGATGAAAAACTAGGACAGCTTTTTATTGTGGCATTATATACCAATAGAGGAGAAGACTATATCAGCCAGGTTAGAAATATTGTTACGAATGATAAAATAGGAGGTCTGATTTTAATGCAGGACGATGCCGCAAGGGAAATCAATCTGGTCAATGAATTTCAGCAAAAGTCTAAAGTTCCTTTAATGATCGGAATGGATGCAGAATGGGGAATCTATCAGAGAATTGCTACAGCTCACAAATTTCCATGGGCCATGACATTAGGTGCTATTCAGGATAAAAATCTTGTGTATCAGATGGCAGCAAAAATTGCAGAAGATTGCCGCAGAATGGGAATCAACTGGGATTTCGCTCCTGTAGTAGATGTCAACACCAATCCTGATAATCCGATTATCGGTAACAGAAGCTTCGGATCTGAAGTGGATAATGTCATCACCTCTGCCCTATCCTATTCTAACGGTCTTCAGGATAACAATATCTTAGCAGCTATCAAACACTTTCCGGGACATGGAGATACCAGCACAGATTCTCACCTTGATCTTCCTGTAGTTTCTCACAGTACTGAAAGACTTGACGCCGTAGAACTGGCACCTTTCAAAGCATTGATGAATAAAGGAATCGGTGGTGTAATGGTTGCTCACTTATATGTTCCAAGCTTAGAATCAGGAAAGGGAATTCCTGCTTCTGTTTCTAAAAACATTATTACAGGATTACTGAAAGATAAATTAGGATATAAAGGTTTAATTATTACAGATGCTTTAAATATGGGCGCTGTAGCCAATAAATACCAACCGGGCGAACTGGATGCTATGGCTTTTAAAGCAGGAAATGATATTATGCTTTTCTCACAAGGTGTTTCCGAGGGTAAAAAACTGATCCAAAAAGCTATTGATAAAGGAGAAATTCCACAGTCCAGAGTGGAAGAAAGTGTGAAAAAGATCTTGTTAACCAAATATTTTCTTGGTCTTACCCAATACACTCCTAAAAACCCTGAAAACATCAATAAGGATTTAAATAATGATTCTCACACCCAATTGGTACAGAATCTTTACTCCAATGCATTGACTTTATTAAAGGATGAAAAGAAATTATTGCCTCTTAAAGGAAAACAGATTTATTATGTTCCTCTTGAAGAAGCTCCTTACCAAACTTTCGCCAACAGATTGGGGAACAATATTATCATTAAAAAAGCCGGGGAAATTAAAACTATTCCGGCAGGATCTACAGTGATCATAGGTTTCCACAAAGACAATTCAACAGCTTATAAGCCTTATAAAATATCAGCAGAATCCAAAAAAATACTTTCTGATCTTACCAAAAACCAGAATGTTATTCTGAATGTATTCGGAAGTGCTTATGCATTAAAGGATATTGATATCTCAAAAGTTTCAACAGTTCTTGTTTCTTATGAAAACAATGACGATTCTATGAATGCAGCTGCAGATGCTTTAAACGGAAAAACAAAAATATGGGGAAAACTTCCGGTATTGGTTAATGACCAGTTAAAACCGGGAATGGGTATAGAATTTAATACAACTCCCCAAGCAAACACCAAATAATACAAAATTAAAACAACAATAATCTAATGAAAATAGGCATACTTTGCTATCCTACCTATGGAGGAAGCGGAATTGTAGCAACAGAATTAGGAATGTCTCTTGCCAATAAAGGCTACGAAGTACATTTCATCAGTTCTGCACTTCCTGCAAGATTAGACATTACCAACCCGAATATTTTCTTTCACAGGGTAAATGTTCAGACCTATCCTCTTTTCCAGTACCAGCCATATGATATTGCGTTAAGTTCGATGATCTATAGGGTTGTCAATCTTTACAAACTGGATCTTCTTCACGCACATTATGCCATTCCTTATGCGTATGCTGCTTTTACAGCAAAACAAATGCTTAAGGAAGATAATAATGATATCCCGTTGGTGACTACTTTGCATGGAACAGATATTACCCTTGTAGGTCAGCACCCAAGTTATAAACATGCGGTAGAATTTTCGATCAATCAGTCTGATGCGATTACTTCAGTTTCTGAAAGTCTGAAAAAAGATACCCTTCAGTTTTTTAATATCAAAAAAGAGATTCAGGTGATTACCAATTTTATTGATAATTCTGAATTCGATGACTGCTCTGAGTGCCAGAGAACACAGTTTGCCAATCCGGATGAAAAAATTCTGATCCATGTATCCAACCTTCGTCCGGTAAAACGTGTAGACGAAGTCCTGCAGATCTTTAAAAATGTGGAGAGAAAAGTTAAATCCAAGCTCATCATTATTGGTGAAGGTCCTGACATGGAAAAAGTAAATCAGTTTCTGGAAGAAAATCCGGAACTTATTTCCAAAATCCGTCTTTTAGGAAAGGTAAATGATCTGTATAAAATTTTACAGCTTTCAGATGTATTTCTTCTGCCTTCTGAACAGGAAAGTTTTGGTCTTGCAGCTTTGGAAGCCATGGCAGCGTATACACCGGTTATCAGTTCCAATGCAGGAGGAATTCCTGAGGTGAATATTCAGGGAGAAACAGGTTATCTGGCTGAAATCGGAAATGTGGAAGCCATGAGTAACTACACCATCAAGCTGTTAAGTAATGATGAACTTTTAGCCAAAATGAAGCAAAACGCGAAAGATCAGGCAATAAAGTTCGATTTGAAAAACATTCTTCCTATCTATGAGAAAATGTATAGAACAACTATAGAAAATTTTAATAAGGAGCTGACGAAAGTATAATATTTCTATTATATTTACGTCACACTTATGACGGAAAAACTACTTCAATATCTTTGGAACTATAAGATTTTCACCTATTTTGACTTCAAGGATATTGAAGGAAATTCCGTTGAGATCATAAATTTCGGAAAATGGAATAAAAATGCAGGACCCGATTTTCTTGATGCTAAAATCAAAATCAACGGCTTACTTCTCGCAGGAAATATAGAACTGCATGTACGCTCTTCAGACTGGATTTTCCACAATCATTCCCAGGACCCCAATTATTGCAATATCATTCTTCATGTGGTGTTTCAACACGACATAGAAATTCATGAACTTACCGGAAAGCAGGTTCCAACCTTGGAACTGCAAAATTATATTGATGAAAATATCGTCTGGAAGTACGAGAAACTTATTAATGGAGACGAATTTATTGCCTGCGAAAAGATTTTTGACCCAAAAAAAATGCCTGTCAACTTTTATGAAGAAAGTATACTAAAAAAACTGGATGAAAAATCTTTAGAACTTGAACAGAGTTTACATCAATATAAAAATAATTTTGAGGCCGTCTTATTCCACAGTTTTGCTTATTCATTCGGGTTAAAAGTAAATGCTGCAATTTTCCGGCAGATTGCAGAAAGTGTAGATTACAGTATTATTAATAAAATCCGCCAGAATCCTCTGCAGCTTGAAGCCTTGTTATTTGGAATTTCAGGATGGCTGGATATTCCTAAGGATGGCCAGATGAAACTATGGAAAAGAGAATTTGATTTCATTAAAAGCAAATTTTCCATTTCTGATGTAAAGCTTCATCCTAAGTTTTTAAGATTAAGACCACCCAATTTCCCAACCATCCGATTGTCTCAATTGGCAGACCTTTACAAACATCAGAACTTATTCTCAAAAATTATGGAAGCGAGAAGTTTGGAACAGCTGTACAGTATTTTCCACTCTATAAAAGCCTCTGAGTATTGGGATTTTCATTTTAATTTCGGAAGCATTTCCAAAGTACAGCCTAAAACATTGAGTAGAGATTTTGTAGATCTTCTTATTTTAAACACGGTAATCCCCTTACAATATGCTTATTACAAATATCATCAGGAAGAGATTGCAGATGACATTATTGAGCTTTACAGGTCTATTGCGGGAGAGAAAAACACCATCATTACAAGCTGGAAAAAACTTGGGGTGCGGGTTACCAATGCGCTGGAAAGTCAAAGTCTTATTTATCATCATAAAACCTGCTGTGAGCCGAAAAACTGTTTATCCTGTGCTATCGGTTTCAAACTTTTAAAAGAATAGTTATATTTTACAGCATTACTGTCCGATAAAAAATAAATACATTGAAAATATCAATATTTACAGCATGAATTAACAGATCGCTCCTAGGGAGCTTTATTTTTTACGGAAACTTCATTTTTTCTACTAACAGCAGATCCCGATAGGATCAAATCCAGCTCCAGCAGGAGCTGACTGTTAATTATTCTTAAATGTAACCGGACAAGAATGATTTTACAGATAAAATCAGGCAAAAAATGTATCAAAAAAAATCCTTAACTTTGAGTATTAGATTAAACTATTAAATAACAATCCGGAAATGCTGAGTAATATCCGTCATAAAATGGAAAGAGAGTGGTTTGGTGTACTGACAAGAACTGGTGCCAAACTGGGAATTCCTGTTTCTAAATTGAGAATTTTCTTTATTTATTCTACTTTTGCAACGGCAGGTTTTTTCTTTCTGATCTACTTAGGATTGGCATTCACCCTTTGGATTAAAGATATATTCATCACCAGAAGACCTAGTGTCTTTGATTTATAAATTATGGAATTTTCACCAATTACTTCCGCACAAGATTATAGAGTTCAGGAAATCTATACTTCTTATACTACCACTTTTCCTGCAGACGAACAAAGAGATAAAGATAAGTTTGAAAGTTTATTTTCAAATCCTTATGTAGAATTCATGTCTGTTATCCACGAATCTGAAGCTATTGGATACCTCATCCTATGGAAACTGGATTCTTTTGTTTTTGTAGAACATTTTGAAGTGTTTGAAGCATTCCGAAGTAAAAAACTCGGATCTCACATTATGAATCATTTATCGGAAAGTTATCCAAGTATTATCCTGGAAATTGAGCCTGCAGAATTGAGTGAGGATGCTTCAAGACGGTATTCTTTTTATCAGAGAAATAATTTCAGTCTGATTGACACCAACCATGTACAGCCTAGTTATGGTGAAGGAAAAAAATCTTTGAACTTATGGCTGCTTGCCAACTACACTCCTGAAAATGTAGAGGAAGCTAAAAAAGAGATTCATAAAATTATTTATGCTTAAATATAAAATGCCGGAATAACTTTCCGGCGTTTTTCTTTTACTGATATTTATATTAATTTACTTCATATTCCAGTTTGATGGTAATACTGGCTTCCTTTTCTTTGGATGAAGTATTAAAAGTTCCACCGTAAGAATAATCTTCATTGGAGTTGGGAGCTGTAATCTGAATCACACCCATGGTTGCTTTTTTAAGATTTCCAAGGCTGCTTCCTGAGTTTTCTGCAATTTTTTCAGCACGTTCCTTGGCATCCTTCGTTGCACTGGCAATCATTTCCTGTTTCACTGTAGCCAGTTTGGTGTAGAAATAAGCGGGTGAAGAAGAAGTGAATTCAATACCGCGGTTGATAATTTCGGTAATATTTCTGGATAGGTTTTCAATTTTTCCTACCTCCTTACTTTCAATAGAAACTTTTTGGGTAAGATTATAACCGGAGAATTCACCCTGAACATAATTTCCGTTTGAATCATTATAGCTTCTGAACTGTTTCTGAATATCTACCGAAGAAAATACGATTTCCTTCTGTTGGATTCCCTTTGACAGCAGATAGTCATTGATTACTTTTCTATCCATTGCCAGCTCGTCATAGGCAGACTTCAGATCCACATTATTTTTGGAAAAACTTCCAGACCAGGTGATCAAATCAGATGTAAACTGTTTGGTTCCTAAACCTGTTACAGATATGGTATTTTCAGATTTATTTCTGTTTTTAATTGCGTTTCCTAAAAATGCGAGACCAACGATAAAACCTAATGCTGCAATAGCTACTGCAAAAATGTTTTTATTCATAAAATTTGTGAATTTGGATTGTTATTTACTATTGTATCAATTTCTATTCCAATATTTTAAGAATTTATTAACATTTAAATTACTTTTGATTCTGTTTTAATCGCTCTATAAAAAGAGGAGCTGTTTCTTCCAGCCTCAGCATGACACCGGAAAGATTTCTTGCTTTTACATAGGTTCGTACCTGGGGTTTTGCTAAAAATGAAAACTGAATAAATTCTGAAATTCTGTCACCAGGAATTCCGGCTTTGATGAAATATTCATCATCTATTCTGTCCCGGACCCAGGTAATATGTTCCTGAAGATCATCATATCTGTATTGCCTTTTCTGCCTTCGGGCTTTCCCGCTAATCAGATCATACACTCCCTGAACATTGAGGCTTCCAAAAAGTATGGGTAAAAGAACACTTTTCACTTCTGCCGGCTTCTCTCTCATCTTTCCTACCGGCTGCGGAAGGCCAACGGCATCTCTTACCTGCTCTCCTTTATCTACTTTAGCTACAATCCGGGAATCTGTTTCCAGATCTCCGGTGAGTTTTTTTACAATTTTTACTTCCCCCACATCTCTCGGAATCTGGCGAAGCGTAATATACAGAGGCAAGTTGGTACCATTGGTAAGAACTTTTCTGGAGACTCTGTTGAAATCTTCTTTTACAAATCTTAATTCATCATTAGAATTGGCATCAATAGAAAATATACCTTCGGAATCAGAATATACTTTCTTATCAGTAGCCATATTAATCACGATTACCTTACTCAGATTTTCACCATTGTCATCCACTATCCGTCCCGTTACTTTTTGTTGGGACAAAACAAAAGTACTGCAAAGAAGCATCAGGAAAAGAAAAATTCTTCTCTGTGATATTTCAATATTTTCAGTGATATAAGCCAACTTTTAATTTATATATATTATTCCCGAGTTCCTTCTAAGGGATGTGTTTTACTGTATTCCCCAAAGGCAACTTTAAGTTCATATTCAATGACACTGACACTAAAATCTTTACGGTATTTTTTCGCCAATGAACGCGTTTTATCCGCATAAAGAAGAAACGCTTCAATCTGTTCTTCATCCATTCCGTATTTCTTAAGGAAATTCAGATTCACTTCATTTCTTACTCTCCTGAGGAAATCCTGAGTTTCAATGTAATTCGCTTTGGTAATTTTAGGTTTTGTTGCCTTCTTTACCAGGTCCGATACAGCATTAAATACGCCAAACAGATTTACCTGGCCCACATTAAAATCATGTCCGGTAAAAGTTTTTGATGTGGTATTATTGGGTAAGGGTTCAATCAACGGACTTCTCATATAATCCTCCATATCAGATTTTAAACTCTGAAGCTTTCTGGATTCATTATAATGCTGATTATCTTTTGCCAGATTTCCGGTAGGTCTGTACTTAATTTTAACCTCCGGAATTTGAATTTCCACTTTCTTCAGGATAATATTGAACGGAGTATTGATCTCTTCTCTGGTAATTTTTTTATCAACACGATAATACCCTTCTTTTACAAATCTGATCTCATCATTTTCTTTGGCTTCGATTTCAAATCGCCCGGACATATCACTTAGTACACTTCTATTTACCGAAATATTAACAACAAGCACAGGTGCTAAATCAAGTTCATCACCTGTTATCACCTTCCCGGATATTTTTTGTTGTCCCAACAATCCTGAAGCGATATAAAAAAACACCAATAATGAAACTCTTTTGATATATTTTGTTCTCATATTATCTTTGAGTTTGTGGAGCACGATAAGATGAAATTCTTGTCAGGACAAAACGTTGAAATCTGTTCAGATCCGCATCACTGCAGAATCCATATTTCAGAATTTTTTTCCTTTCAAAACCACCTGCAAAAACGTAATAAATAAAATGGTCTATCAGAGGTTTTTCTATTTTAAGATTGGTAAAATAATCATCACCAAGGCTCGCTCTGATGTATTTCATTAAATCTACGTCATCCCATTTATTTTTCACTTTCCCTATAAAAAAACCTTCTCCTTTCGGCTGTACAAATTCCCCGGGTTTTGCGGCCAGTATTCTTGGATCTGATTTCTGAGCAATATACCGATCCATATCTTTGAGCAGTTTTTCAACCTTTTGGGGTTTATTATAAAGTTTCGAATCAATTTTAAGGTTTCCGGTAAGCCCTTGTTTTATTTCCACCTCAGGAATCTGAATGGTCTGGCGTACAAGACTTATATTCATAGGAGACTGTGTATTTTCCTGAGAAACTATTTTGGTGAGACGTTCATAACCCGCTTTTATAAAACGTAATTCATCTCCCTGTCTTCCGGAAATCATAAAATGGCCATCCCGGTTTGAAACTACTATTTCATCGGTTCTGATATTTACAACATTTACATCCTGCATTTCAGTACCATTTTCGGAAATAATTTTACCAAATATATAACTTTGGGCATGGGTATGGTTAAAAAGAATAAAGGATAAGAAAAAGAATAGTTTGAGTTTCACGGGCTATTTTTTATAAAGCAAAGCTAAAATTATTTTTAATTTATCCCATAAGTTTAACCACAGTTAACGCGTTTTAATATTTCTTTTTAATTTTTGCCATCTAAACTGTTAAATGAGCTGATTAAATTGTTAAAATTTCTTTTAAATTTTAGCTAACTTGCAGTCTCAATTCTCTTTCAACAATGCAAAATTCTTACACAGTCATCAATGCTTCTGCCGGATCCGGGAAAACATATGCCCTGGTACAAAGGCTTTTGATGATCTGTCTCCGCTATCCTAATCAACAGCAGTCGATCAGGAATATTCTCGCCCTGACTTTCACCAATAAGGCAGCGAATGAGATGAAGGAAAGAATTTTATCGTGGTTGGGGAATTTTTCAGCTAAAGATTATGCTGAAAATACAGATCTGAAAAATATTCAGAAAGCATTTGAAGAACAGGGTCTGAAAATTACCATTGATGACCTTCATCAACGTTCTAAAAAACTGCTGGATTACGTTCTCCACAATTATTCCACACTGAATATCGGAACGATTGACCGTTTTAACTCAAGACTGGTAAGAAGTTTTTCCTATGAATTGGGACTGGCTAAAAATTTTAATCTTGAAATTGAAGCTGAGCCGTTTCTGATAGAGGCCGTAGATAAAATGCTGGATCAGATTGGTGAAAATGAAACGATCTCCAATTCTTTCATGGATTATGTAGATTACAGTCTCGAAAACAATGAAAGAATCAATCTTAACAAAAATCTTTATGATTCTGCGAAGGAATTTGTAAAGGATATTCACTACGAGCATCTGAAAAGCAATAAAAGTTTTGACGATGCCAATTATGAGAATATAAAGAATGCGCTACGTAAAGAGATTGTTCTCAATAAAAAACAGTCTGCAGAACTGGCAGCCGGTTCCATTGAGTTGTTCAAATCAAGAAATATTGATATTGAGGATTTTGCTCAGGGTAAAAACGGAATCGGAGGCTTCTTCACAAAGGTTATAGATTTCTATCAACAGAAGAGAGCCGGTTTTCCTTTTCCTACAACTCAGGAAGAGTCTGTGATCAACAATTACAGAAAGGGAGCGTCTTCAAAGTCAAAACATAAAGAATCTGAGATTTTTGAAATTCTGGATCAGCTTCTGGACAACCGGATGAAACTTATCATTCTGTATATTGAGACTCAAAAGAAAGAGAAAGTTTTGTCTGCACTTCTTCCTTTAAAGGTAAATAAGGATATTCAGGATGAGCTTCAAAAAATTGAAGAGGAAAATGATCTTGTCCTTCTTTCCAAGTTTAATATTCTGATCAATGAAAATCTTAAAAATGAACCATCAGCATTTATTTATGAAAAAGTAGGTTCACAATTTCAGCATTATTTCTTTGATGAGTTTCAGGATACCTCAGAACTGCAGTGGCAGAATTTTGTTCCGCTGAGAGATCACAGTGTCTCCACCGAGTACACCTCATTTACATTGGTGGGAGATCCCAAGCAGAGTATTTACAGATTCCGTGGCGGCGAAAGTAAACTGATGCTGGATATCATTAACAAAAAGGAATTTTCACCAAAGGAAGCTGATCTTCTGGTATTAAAAGACAACTGGAGAAGTGCCAGAAACATTGTACAATTCAACAACGAGTTGTACCGTTTCCACTCTGAAGGACTCCTGGAAGAGCATCAAAATATTTTCGGGGCAGACGCTGAGCAAAATCCAAAATCCCAAAAGGATGGACGTGTTAAGGTTAACCTAATCGAAAATCTTACGAATGAAGAATTTTATACCAATACTTCCGAAAGAATGCAGAAAGATATTCAGGAATGTCTGGATAATGGTTTCAAGTTTTCTGACATCACTATTCTTTGCCGGGGAAATTTTGATATTTTCAGCTATTCTCAAAAACTGGGAAGTTTAAAGGTAAACTACAAAGGAGAAGAAACAAATATCAAAACGATCTCAGATAAAGGTCTTACTCTGGAACTTTCCAATACGTTAAAGGCGGTTATTGAATTTCTTCGCTGGGAGCTTAATCCAAAGAATAAACATTGCCTGATCATGATGATGTATCATCTGACTACGTTGGGAAAAATTCATATGCCGGATTTTACTTTAGGAATGAAAGAAATTCTGGATATTGAAGGCCACGAAGAAATTCTGCAGTTTATTCAGCAAAAATATTCGCTGCAGCTTAAACAGGACAACTTCCCGAGATTCAATCTTTACAATTTTATAGAATATTATATCAACGAATTCTCTGTCGAAAATAAAGAAACAGACTTTCTACTGAACTTCCTGGAAATGCTTTTCAACTTTACGCAGAATGCAGGTGCCAGTACCAAAGAGTTTTTAAAATACTGGGATGAAGAAGCTGCTTCCTATACCATTCAGGCTTCAGAAAATATTGATGCTGTCCAGATCATGACCATCCACAAGTCTAAAGGACTGGAATTTCCCATTGTTTTTATCCCAATGATGAATAAGAATCGGGACAGTGAGTTCACCAACTGGTTTGATACCAATGAGAATGAAGCTTTAAAATCGGTCAACATCAATCAGTTCAGCAAAAATCTGGAAGCTTATGATGATGAAATCCTGCTTTTCAACACTAAAAATTCTTATAAAAACCTGATTGACAGATTATGTCTTCAGTATGTAGCGACGACAAGACCTGTTGAACAATTATTTTTTTATCTTCAAAAAGCGAATAAAACTTCCAATAATCTTGAGCTTCTGGAATTCCTTCAGACAAAAAATCCTGAACAGGCTGATGCGTTTGATGTTTATGAAGTGAATCCTGAAATGCTTAGGAAATATTCGAAAGATAAAAGTTCCTCTTTTAAAACGCAGAATATTCAGAACCTGAAGAATGTTAATGAAAAAAGTACTTCTATCAAGATTGCAACGCCTTCAAAAAACTATCAGGTGCGAAATGAAAAGGTAAGAATCGGGCTATTTGTTCACGAACTTTTATCAAAGATCAATACAGAAAATGACATCGTGAAGGTATTGGATGGTTATGCTTTAGAAGGACAGATTACACTGGAGGAGAAAAATGAGATACAGGTTACGCTGCAGGAAATTATCAGAAAATATGCAGAATTCTTTGATGAAAAATGGGAAGTGATCAACGAGAAAGATATTATGATCTCTGAAAGAGGAGAAAGCCATATCTTCAGGCCGGACCGTATCTTGAAGAATGAAGAAGGTTATATGATTGTAGATTTCAAAACCGGTGAACAAAAAGCGAAGGATGAAGCGCAGGTAGAAGGATATAAAAACATTCTTGAACGTTTGGGCAAAAAAGTACTCAAAACTCAGATCATTTATCTATAATCTGAACATTTACAAAACATTACTATACAATTTTTGTAAAAAATCTTTCAAAATATGAAAAGGTTTTATTATTTTTATTCTAAGATGAATATAATTATATAGTCTCCGATTATATTTTGATTACAACTAACCAACCATGAGAATATATTTAAACTCCTTTTTTATAAGTCTGATCATCATGTTATGTACTACAGTGGTCACTTACAATATTGTCGATTGTTTAGATCCGCCCGTTACATCAGAAGGGCATCATTATATGCCCGCTGAAAACATAGCCAACTCTTTATTTCTAAGTTTTGTATTGGGAGCGGTGGTTTTTATTTCCGCTGTGAGAATCCAGAGGCAGCCATATAGGAAATAGCACTCTTGTTTTAACAAAAAAACCGCTATTCCTGAGGATAACGGTTTTATATTTTGAAGATTTTCAATCTTAAGCGGTTGTGTTGGGAGTAAATACTCTCTGCGACAATTCCTGGTCAAAAAGATATAATGCGGATGGATTATCACATACCATTTTGATTTTTGTTACGTATTGAGAAGCACTCGCTTCTTCTTCTACCTGTTCGTTGATGAACCACTGCAGGAATGATGTTGTTGCAAAATCTCCCTCATCGTTTGCATTTTTTACAATATTGAAAATACTTTTAGTTACCACTTTCTCATGTGCTAATGCTTTCTCAAAAATATCTGTCGCGTTTTCGAACTCGTGTGGAGGTTTTGGAATTTCTCCGATGATAATTTCTCCTCCTACATCATTCAAATAATCAAACATTTTGTCTGCATGCATCAATTCTTCTTTGCTCTGTACTCTGAAATAGTTGGCAATTCCATCCAGATCTTTTCCGGAAAACCATGCAGACATTGAAAGATAATATTGAGCGGCGTATTGTTCGTGGGCAATTTGTTCGTTAATTAATTTTGCAATTTTTTCGCTAACCATAAGTATTAAATTTATAGTCAAAAATAGGGAATAAAAGCCCGAAATCAAAAGTTTTAAAGAAAATTAATACAAAAAGGATGGAAAATCATCCATCCTTAACACATTAAAAAACTAAAATTACAAACTGTTATTTTACTTCAGCAGTTCCTGTATTCATCGGCTTTTCATCATTTTTCTTTCTTTCATAGCCATTTTCATTTTCTCTGCTTTAGCTTTTCTGTCAGCCTGCCATTTATCATATTGATCAGGAGTAAGGATTTTTTTCATATCAGCATCCATTTGCGCTCTTTTGGCCTGCATTTCCTGCATCTTAGCTTGTCTGTCTACTTTATTTTTGTCGAACTCAGCCTTCATTTCAGCTTTTCTTTTGTCTTGAAGAGCCTTTATCTGTGTTACCTGAGATGGGTTAAGATTAAGGTCCTTTTGCATCTGATCGAGACGTTCCTGCTGTCTCTGCTCCATTTTCTGCTTCATTTCAACTGCTCTTGCCTGTCTGTCTTGTGGAGTTGTAGTTTGTTGTGCCATTGCAAAACTTCCCATTCCGATAAATGCTATTGCTAAAACTAATTTTTTCATCTTTTTAAAATTTAATTAATTGTTATTTTGTTATTATACCTTTTTGATTATGAATTAAAATACAAGTTAAATTAACATATTCATAAATAATGTTAAATTTTAATAAAAATAAATCAATAAAAGAATAAAAAAAAGGACAGATTATAAAAACCTGTCCTTCACACCACTTAAATATAATATATGAAAATTAATTCCTTACTAAACTGCCTCTAAAACCGCCGCCGCTATTCCCACGGCTCTCCTGTCTTGGTGCAGAATTTTCAGATCTCTGTCTGAAACCTCCTCCATTGTTTCCTCTGAATCCACCATTATCTTCTCGTTTCGGAGCTTCTCTTCTTACTTCACTATTTCCTCTGAAGCCACCTCCATTGCTATTTCTGAAGCCTCCGTTATCATTATTTCCTCTGTTTCCTCCATTATCAGAATTCCCTCTGAAACCGCCGTTATTATCATTTCTGAAACCGGAATTATTGTTATTTCCATTATTTCCCCGGAAGCCACCTGAATTTCCATGGTTTCCCGTGTTTCTGAAACCGTTATCCGGTCTGCTGCTTCTTCTGACAATATCGAAAGTAGGATTATCCATTCTTCGGAATCTTGATCGGTCTACCCTGTAAATATTGATATTAATATTTCTATATCTCGGCATTACCGTATATCTCGGTACATAATAGGTTCTTCTATAATTCTGGAAATAAACTATTGGGCTGGAACCTCTGTAATAGTTATTCTGGAAAACCACGAATACTCTTGGTCCTAAAATTCTTTCCAAGGCATAAAACCTGTCATAATACCATCTGTCCGGATTATATCTGTAGAAATTATTCCATGAGCTAAAACTTGCATACAGATTATTCAACCTCATAATCTGGTCTACCTGCCATCTGCTTAATCTGTTCTGTACGAAAAATCCGTTCCAGTCGATATTAATAATACTTCCTCTGTAGTCGTTATAATAGCTTTGGTAATAATTACTTGGATAATAGTCCTGAGGATAATTGTAATAATAATCGTCAGGAAAATAATTTCTGTCATCTTCATCACTGTAATAACCTCCCTCATTCTGATAATAACCATCATCATCCCAACCATTATTCGGATACTGCTGAGCCGACGTCAAAACGCCTAACCCAATAGCTAATCCCAAAAATATTTTTTTCATTTCTATAGTCGTTAATTGGTTAATATATAGCAGAATATCTTAATTCTATCTTTTTGATATAAATAAAAAAAAGAAGTTAAATCATAAGATTAAACTTCTTTCAAAATATTTTTAACTAATTGATAATCAGATGTTAAATTTACACTCTTCCACTATCTTTTATCCAATGAGCAATTTTTTGGTTGAAAGATTTCTTCTCTTTCAGGTCTTCAAGGTTGATGTGCATTCTGTAGCGCCAGTAATGTGGGAAAACTGCAGGATTGTTGATCCTTTCGTTATCCATTTTCTTATTGGTAAGCTCTGCATCTGTGGCAAGGAACTCCTGAATCGGGAAAATAGCAAGCATAGCCTCATTATACAGATGTTGTTTCATGATGATCTCTGCAAGATGCGGATTGAGATCTTCGGGTGATTTTCCATACTGTATTAATTGTTGATTGTAATATTTCTGTGTGAGTACAGGATCTTCCTTCCACCATTGTCTTAATGTTGAACTGTCGTGGGAGGATGCTGTCACTACATTCATATAATTTGCATTCTTAGGATTATAGAATGGAATATTATCAGAAGGCATTCTTTGTACTTTAAGTGCGATAATAGCCAATTCATCCATCACTATGGGAACGCAGGCAGGAACCATTCCAAGATCTTCACCGCAAATCAGCATTTTGGTAGCATTCAGGATGACCGGAAGTTTTTCCATGGCCTTTTCAAACCACAAATGGTCCTGTCTTCTGAAAAAGTAATCATGGTAGAGGTCATAAATACTCTTTTGTTCTGCTTCCGAAAGGTATTTATAAGATTCTGTATTGTAAACATTGAATCTCGGATGATAAACTGTTTTCCCATTTCTTTCCTCTGTTAAAAACAAAACATTGGCACAAAGGGAAACCAGTTTCTCTTCAAGGGAGCCGTATGATTTTTTCTTAAAGAAGTTAACAAGTTTTCTCTGGGTATCAAATTCTTCCTTGAAAGTATAAGTACCGTCTTCATTACGGTTCATAAACTCAAGAGCTTTTGCGCTTTCTTCTCCGAAATTATCCCATAAGATCTTATTGTTGATAAAAGGCTTACAATACCTGTCAAAATCGAACGGAATCTGCCATGCTTTAAATTCATCCACTACAATAGGAACAGCCGGATAAAAGTACCCTAAAATTCCTTGTACGGCAGAAATCGGCATTCTCCATATTCTGAAGAATCCTAATATATGGTCAATTCTCATGGCATCAAAATACTGTTCCAATGCTTTGAATCTGTTTTTCCACCATTTGTAATCGTCTGCTTTCATTGCTTCCCAATTGTAAGTGGGGAACTCCCAGTTTTGTCCAAGTTCTGTAAACTGGTCAGGTGGTGCGCCTGCCTGGAAATCCATACCGAATAATTCCGGTTCTGTCCAGGCTTCTACTGAGTATCTGTAAATTCCGATGGGAAGATCTCCCTTCAACGAAACTCCCAGGTTATGGGTATAATCAACAGCATCTTTAAGCTGTACGTGCAATTGATATTGTACCCAGGCATGAAGCATTAAGGTATCATAATCTTTATTTTTCGTTGTAAAAAACTGTGAGATCTTACCTGCAATATATTTTTTGTGGGTCTTCCACTCGTTGAAATTAGGTGTTTTATATTTATCTCTCAAAACACAGAATGCAGAATAAGGAACAAGCCAGTATTCATTATCCTTGATAAATTTCCTGAAGTTCCTGTCTTTATAAATTTTGTCCTTTTCCTTGTTGAAAACAGCGGTCAGATATTTCCACTTACCGTCTATCATCTTTTCATAATCAATCAGGTCCAAGGCATTTAACTTCTCTTTTTCAAGCAGATATTCTTTAACGAGTTCTTTCGGTAAAGCGTAATCAAGGTTTTCTAAAGAAATATATTGTGGATGCAAAGCATAAACAGACACTGCGGCATATGGATAGGAATCCGTCCATGAGTAATTAGCAGTTGTATCATTGATCGGGAGAATCTGAATAATTCCCAGATTGGTTTCTTTGGTCCAATCTGCCAGTTTTTTAATATCTGTAAATTCTCCAACTCCAAATCCATCCTCACTTCTCAGGGAGAATACAGGAATTGCTACACCAGCATCATGATACATCTGATATCCTTTAAATCTGAAATAATGATTGGAAACCACCTGCAGCACATCACTTATTGGATTGGCAACTGTAAATCTGTTTTCGCCGGTCTCTACATCGATAACCCTATTTTCTTTAGTATCATAAATACAATATTTAAACTGGATAAATTCATTCTCCGGGATTTCAACAGAAGTTTCCCACATTCCAAAATCTGTCTGATTCAGATGAACAACATTATCATAGCTCCAGTTTCCTAAAGAGGCCGTACTTCCGAAAAGAACAATCCTCCAATCCGGATTATAAATAGGAGCTTCTATCCTGAACAAATGGGTATGTTTTTTTAAAACTGTAACTTTTTCAGGAATAAAATCGTGTAGTTTATTATAAAGAATTTTGTTATTTAAATAATTCTCAGGAAAGTTTTTGTTATTCCATTCATCAAAAATGATAAACTCCTTATAATTGTGTGGAAAGCTCAAATGATGCCCCACGAATTCTTCCCTCAATACATCTCCTTTTTCGTTCACTACTCGATAATGATAGGAAATGGATTTTGAAAAATAGTCTACTTCACATTTCCATAGACCATTCTCCGCATAAAACATAGTATGGATATGTAAGGTATTCTCCTCTTCACCAAATACCAGCTGCAAATTTTCTCCGGCATTTACAATATATCCTACATTAAAGTATAGTTTCATCTATATTTTTTTATAAAAGTACATTTTAATATCGAAAAATAAAACTTATTGGATGTCAAATAATCATTAAAAAACCTTCTCAAAATAATTTGAAAAGGTTGTTATATGATGATTCACAGTACACTATTATCTCGTTACCAGAATCTTCTTGTTGAATATTATTTTTCCGGATTCATCAGCAATATTTACAATATACGCTCCAGTCACCAATCCTTTAAGGTATACTTTTTCATCCAATGAGCTATCTTTTACAGATAAGCTCTGAGTCATTACATTTTTGCCTGCCATATCAAAGATATTCAATTTAATGGTACCTTTTACATTGTTGTTAACATGAACGTTGATATAGTGCTCATCAACCCTTGTTGGATAAATATCGAGATTTGTAGCCAGAGTATTAACCGTTGAAGATTTATCATTAGCAAAATATTTACTTGCCAAATCATAAATATGAAGTCCCTGTTCTCCCGGAAGCTGCTTAGCCTGCAATGTTACCAGATCAACCTCATATAAAGCTCCTCCTTTTGCACTTGCTACAACAACTTTACCCTGAGCATTTACTGCAGAACCATTTACTGAATAGTTATCAGGAATCCCCGTAATTTTACCTATAAATTTAGCTTTCAAATCTTTTGTCACAACTTTAAAGACATTCCCTGAAGCAGCAAATACATAGAAGTTATTATCTGCATCAGCAATCATATCACCTCCGAAACCGGTTTCCATAGCAGTAAAGGAATTTCGGCCATTAGAAGCATCATCTTTAATAATTCCAAGATCATTTACAATATATTGTCCCGCTTCTTTTCTTATTTCCAAAAACTGTGTTCCCGCATTATTTACAGCATAAATATTTCCGTTATATCCGGTTGCCATCCTGGTAATATGAGAATTGATATCGCATGATGATACTCTTGCCACTTTATTTTCCACTAAAGTAATTTCTTTTGTCTTCGGATTCAAAACGTAAATATTTGAAGAAAACATAGGCATATAAACCAGATTGTTATTCGAAGAATCATATGCAAGAGCTGCTAATGTCACGGCTTGAGAATGATTGTAAGAATTTCTGTCTTCTGCTACAACACCTTTTCTCGTTTGTGAAAATACTTTTGCTGAAGAATCAGCTGTAAAAAACTTCTCTCCTGATGTTCCATTAGTCCCATCAATGGCACGAAAATCATTGAAAGTAATACTCTGAGTGTCTTTTCCTGTAATCGCAAAGAAATCCTGTTGTGCTTGTGCATTCACACCTAATAACAGTAAAAATAGAGGGAATAAATGTTTTTTCATACTATATATATTTAAATTTGTAATTGTTTTAATTCTACTAAGTTACACAATTTTCAAAATACAAAAACAAAAAATCTCCGGTAATTGAATAAAGTGAATTACAAATCAAAAAATATCAGCCAGCATAAAGACTGTGTATTTCGTTTACTTCTGTAGATTAGAATATAACAGAAATCTAAAAATTTCAGGAGCTTTTTCCCGCTATTCATTCATACTCCTCGCGCCTAGTGCTGTCCTATGCGCGAAGCCGGAGGGCCTACACCCCTGCTGCGGGGTAACCATTGCTATCGGGGCTAGGGAGAAACATGAATGATAAGTGATAATTGATGATTGCTTACTACGCGCATCTATTATCTATTATCTATTATCTATTATCTATTATCTATTATCTATTATCTATTTCTCATTGCTCATTGCTCATTACTCATAACCCTGAGCTGGGTATAAAGCAAAAAAAAATCCTTTATCGTTATGATAAAGGATTTTTAAAAATAAAATAAAAACTGGCGGCGGCCTACTC
>NZ_VFPD01000004.1:252363-261084 GCF_006716485.1 Chryseobacterium aquifrigidense | reverse complement strand
GCGGGAGAGTAGGCCGCCGCCAGTTTTTATTTTATTTTTAAAAATCCTTTATCATAACGATAAAGGATTTTTTTTTGCTTTATACCCAGCTCAGGGTTATGGGTAATGAGAAATAGATAATAGATAATAGATAATAGATGCGCGTAATAAGCAATCATCAATTATTATTCATCATTCATGTTTCTTCCTAGATTGCCGTCTTTAGTATCTTTGCTGATCTATTCTTCCTAATTAAATGCTTCGACTCCGCTCAGCATGACAGGGCTAATACTAACTGTACTAAGTGCTAAAATACGTAAACATTATCCTGTGATCTTACAGCCCCTAAACCTGTCATACATAAACCTTTATTCCTACGGAATGAAACAAAAGAAATGAACATCTATTGTGACATCATTAATTCTATAGGTTGAAAATATCTATTGACCGTCCCTTCCTAACACGTAACTCTAAAACCCGCAATCTTGTAACACCCTTCTATATAATCCGGAAACAGAATTATTCCCAGCCTGTATTTTTAAGCCTATAAACAGCTTATTGTAGTTAAAAGCTATGTGGCTATAGAAACGAGATTTAATCCTTCAGAATCTGCCTTATTTTAAGTCAAAGAAATAAAAAAACCGCTTCTCTAAAGAAACGGTTCTTATTGATGACATTTTGATTTGAATCTTACATATCATTGTTAGTGTCCGGGCATTTGAAATCATCGCTGCAGGTTGCACAAACAATGGTTCCATTGCAATAGTACATACAGAAATCTGTTTCTGGAAGGTTAGAACCTCCTGAAATGTTTTTTAATTGGTCTTTTTTTAGTTTTTTTAGATTTTTCATACTGTTTTAATTGAAAATTTGTAGGTAAAGTAAAAATAGTTAAAATATTTTTAATTGAATAATGTTTTTATATTAAAAATAAAAATTTTAATTAATAAATAGTTTTAAGAACTATATAATTGTTTGTTTTGATTTAAATATTTGATTGTTAATGAAATAAATACTATTTTTAAGCTAGCGTTATCCGAAAAGCTTATAGAGTAGGAAATACCAAAAATCAATAACTATGAAAAATCTAAGAAAACTTTCAAGAGAAGACAAGAGAAGTATTGTTGCTGGAGTAAATTCACCAGCATTTTGTTTTGAAGGAGGCGGACCGGGAGAAGGTGGATGTTCTGCAGGTGAAATCTGTTCAAATGGAAAATGTGTTCCTTATGGCGGAGGCCCAGGAGGTGGAGAAAATCCTGGCGGCGGTGGTGATTCTTATACTTGTATCTGTCCGTGGGGTACTTTTACACAGCCCACTCCATGTCCGGAATTTTATTGTATAACGGGATAAGACAAAAGTTAAATAAAACGGCTGCCTCAATTTGATACAGCCGTTTCTTTTTATTTTTTAATCAATCCCAGTTCGATCAATCTTTCATGCAGGAATTCTCCGGCAGTAGTATCTTCGTATAATTTTGGATTGTTTTCATCTACACAGTTCTCAAGTGCATTTAAAGACATAGCACTGATGGGATGCATAAAGAAAGGAATTGAGTATCTTGAAGTACTCCACATTTCTCTTGGTGGGTTTACAACTCTGTGGATGGTAGATTTCAATTTGTTGTTGGTATGTCTTGAAAGCATATCTCCAACATTGATCATCAGTTCATCCGGTTCTGCAATGGCATCAATCCATTCTCCGTTGTGGTTTTGAACCTGAAGACCTTTACCCTGTGCTCCCATTAAAAGGGTAATTAGGTTGATATCTCCATGAGCAGCTGCTCTCACCGCATCATCCGGCTCTTCAGTGATTGGCGGATAGTGAATAGGTCTTAAAATAGAATTTCCTTCCGCGATTTTGTCATCAAAATAAAATTCATCTAAACCAAGGTGCAATGCTAAAGCTCTTAGAACATACTGTCCGGTTTTCTCAAGCATCTGGAATGCCTCTTTACCCACTTCGTTGAATCTTGGAAGTTCATCAACGATTACGTTGTCCGGATACTCAGTTCTGTATTTTGAATCATCAGACAAATACTGTCCAAAGTGCCAAAATTCTTTTAAGTCTCCTTTTTTGAAACCTTTTGCAGTTTCTTTACCGAATCCTACATAACCTCTCTGGCCACCAATTCCTGGAATCTCATACTTTTGTTTCGTTTCCACTGGCTGTTCAAAAAAGTTTTTTACCTCACCATACAAATCTTCTACTAGGTTGTCATCAAGAAAGTGGCCTTTTAAGGCTACAAAACCAATTTCTTCATAAGCTTTTCCGATTTCATTTACAAATTTCTGTTTGCGTTCCGGGTTGTCCGAAAGGAAATCACGCAGGTCTACACTAGGTATTTTATCCATTTTTAGAAATTTACGAACAGCAAAATTACATTTTTTTTAAATTAAATGATTTTAAAATCATTATTTATAAGTTAAATTTGCTGTATGAAAAAATATTCTTCTAAGAGAAGTATCCAAATACTTGCACATCTTCTTCAGCAGTACGGAATTGCAGATATTGTAATTTCTCCGGGGTCAAGAAATGCTCCTTTGGCCATCCATTTTTCAGAGGTAGATAGTTTCAACTGTTATAGTATTGTAGACGAAAGGAGTGCTGCTTTCGTGGCAATGGGAATGGCAAAAAGTGAAAAAAAGCCTGCAGCCATTACCTGTACAAGCGGATCAGCTGTAGTTAATTATTATCCTGCGATTACCGAAGCTTTCTATCAGAATGTACCTCTTTTGGTACTAACGGCAGACCGTCCAACTGATTTTGTGGATATATTTGATGGGCAGACGATCAGACAGAAGGAAGTTTTTCATCAGCATTCCTATGGTGACTTTCAGCTTTTGGAAGACAGCAAAGAGAATGCAGAAGATATTAATTTCGATATCATTAAAAAAGCTATTGAACTTTGTTTTGAAAAACAGGGTCCGGTACATATTAATATTCCATTGGAAGAACCTTTATATGAGCTGGTATCTGAACTTCCCACTTTCCCAACTGTGGAAAGAACCATAAAACATAAAGAGTATGAAATTCCATCCAATCTGATTGCGGAATGGCATACTTCACAAAGAATTATGCTGCTGGTGGGAACAAGAGATTATAGCCCGGAACTGGAAAACCAGCTGACTCAGCTCGTGAAAAATCATTCTGTCGTTGTATTGAGTGAAGCCAATTCAAATTTACACCATGAGAAATTCTTCAAACATATAGACCGTTATATTTTCAATTTTACGGAAGCGGATTATAAAACCTACGCTCCTGACCTGTTGATTACGGTAGGACAGAATGTGGTTTCCAAAAAAGTAAAGCAATTCCTGAGAAGTGCCCGTCCAAAGCAGCACTGGCATCTGGATGAAGTCTGGCAGCCCGATACTTATTTCTCACTTACAGAAAAGATAGAGGTGAAACCTGAAGTTTTCTTCTCAAAATTGTTGAAATTCATCAACCTGGAACCCAGACCTTATTTTAATCTTTGGGATGTTTTAAGGGATAAAAAAGATGCTAAACACGAACAGTTTTTAAATACAATTGATTTTTCGGATTTTTATTTCTTCAATAAAGCATCACAAACAATTCCTGAAAATTATAATATTCATTTCAGTAACTCTTCAGGGATCCGATATGCTCAGCTGTTTGATTTCGGAAAGAGAAAAATCTATTGCAACAGAGGAACAAGTGGTATTGACGGATCTACTTCTACCGCCATGGGATTTGCCATTAAAAATGAAAATCCAACCTTATTGATCACGGGAGACCTGAGTTTCTTCTATGATATCAATGGTCTTTGGAATCAATATATTCCACCATTTGTAAGAATTATGATCTTCAATAACGGTGAAGGAAATATCTTTAAAATTATTCCGGGACCCGGAAATGCCAACCCGAATACATTAGATGAATTTATTGCCACAAAACACCGCAAGAATGCCGAATCTCTGGCGAAGCATTTTGGCTTCTCCTATATCAGAGTAGAGGATGAGCTTACCCTGGACAGAGTTCTTGAGAATTTCTTTAAACCTGATGCACAGCCAAAAATCCTGGAAGTAAATACTCACGGGAAGAACAGTGCAGATGTACTGAAGTCGTATTTTGAGTTTATGAAATAGGTTTAAAGATCCAGATATTCTTCACTCCCCGGCAGATTGATAATTCTGTCGATAGGATAGATAAACATATCATCGAAATCATTCAACGCATTAATGATCTGGAAATGGGTGAATTGCTTTATATTCTGTAAAGTGATCTCCGTTTCTTTGATCTTTTTATGTTTTAAAAGATGTTGCCTTTGTACACCGTTTAACAAAAAGGTAGAAGGAGTGAACCAGTCTTTTCCTTTTAAAAACAGAATATTGGAGAAAGAAGTATCGGTGATATGGTTGTTTTTAATGATGATAATTTCTTCAGCTTTAGATTTCATCTTCATTTTGTCCAGTTCCTTGCGGTCTTCAAATTTGAATGAATAATCAAAGCTATTATTTTCTACCAGCTGAAAATCCTGTATTTCAGGAATCGCATAAGGAATCATCTGTGTTCTGATCTTTTTGTCAAGGTCATAAGCAATTCTTAACTTGAAAAGACCATCCTCATCATGCTGCAGATTTTTATAGATTTTGGCCAGATCAATAGAGTCTTCCTTCCCGAAATGGGAAAATGTCTGGTTGACACGTTTCTGATGTAGGTCTAATAGAAAAATCTCCTGATCTTCTACTTTAATGCTTTCAATGAATTGGGACATAGATTTTATTTTTCATTTCCTGATACTCGTCTTCTAATTTACTCATGTGCGTTATACCGCCTCCGCTTTTGAAATACAGTTGGTCTTCTTCTTTTTCAATAAAGCGTATCATTACACAGCTGTCTACATTTTGGCCGTCAAACCAGCCACAAATTCCCGTGTAATATCCTCTGTCATATCCTTCTGCATCCAGAATTATTTCCAGTGTTTTAGGTTTGGGAGCTCCTAAAATAGATCCCGCAGGAAGAAGTTTCTGCATAATACTTCCTACTTTTCCCTCATATTCAGGTTTTATCATTCCTGAGATTTCAGAACTCATGGCATACAGATCCTTTTGTTGGGTTTTGATAAAGTCAATATGCTGGAACTGATCCACTCTTACATCATCAGCGACCATACTCAGATCATTCCGGAGAAGATCAACAACCGTGTAATGCTCTGCCTTCTCTTTTCGGTCATTCTTCAGAATTTCTGCTGCATTTTCAATAGAGGCATCAATAGTTCCTTTCATGGGATAGGTGAAAATTTTTCCGTCAATGATCTTTACAAAAGTTTCAGGAGAAAAAAATACAAAAAAATCTTTATAAAAAACTTTGTACTTCGCATTTGAGTGGTAAAAAATTTCTTCTAAGGTTAAATTGGTCTCTATCTTGGTCTTTCTGGTATAATTTACTAAATAAGAATTCCCCAAACGAATATTTTTCTGAACCTTTTCAAAGCCAACCTGAAAATTCTCCAATGTTTCAGGAAAGGATTTCCAGACTACTTTTTTGTCCAGTTCCTGTGTCTCTTTTGTGTTTGAAAACTCTTGAAAATCAATAATTAAGCCTTCTTTTTCAATTTCATGTTCCTGATAGATTTCAACATTCTCCGAGAGAAAGTCGATGACGAAAAAATAGGGAACCTTCTGAAGAGAAAGTTCGTCCATTTCCATAAATTTTTGATGATTCACTGAAAACATTCTGCAAAAGTACTTATTGATGTTTACTTTTGCATAAATTTTTTATGATGCAGAACAAATATCCTCAGAAACCGGGACTAGATTATATATTGAAGCAGGCATTTTTTTATTGGAATAAAACACTCGTTTTTCAGTTGATGTTTTCCATTTTTTATTTTGGAATTTTCCTGACGGTATTTTTCGCCGCAGATCTGAAATATAATATTTTGAGCCAGTACATGGAAACTAGCAAGTATCTTAAAGATGGGATGCAGGCCTATGCCACACAGTATACTAAAATGGTTTCTACTCCGGAATTTCAGAATTTTTCTCTGATGATTGTGGGGACTATGATTTTTCTTTATCCTCTCAATATCGGTTTTTATCAGATTTACAGAAAAATTGATCTTAAGGAAAAGCTGGAACTGAGAGATTTGCTGGTGGGATATAATGGACTTAACTTTTTTAAGTACATAGGATATTATATTTTCTGGTTTTTCATTTATATCAATGCTGCCCAGACTATTATTCTTGGAATCGTTTGGGTGATAGCAACAGTGTTTGTTGCTCCATTGATGTTTTTTACAAATAAAAGAATCTTTGAGTCAATTTCTCTAAATTTTAAAGCGCTCAGAATGTATTTTCTGGAAATAACGGTATGCGTGATCGTTGCTTTTATATTTAAGTATTTAGGCTTTGCCCTGTTTTTTGTTGGAGGATTATTTACTTTTCCTTTTTGGAATGCAATGATTTATTCATTGTATAAAACGGTCTTTTCGGAGAAAAGTTAAAATTCATTCGTGTTTAATGGGTTTTTTTACTAAAAAAAAGTAAATTTGGTAAAATCATTAAATATTTAAACTATGTCTGAATTTAACGAATTTGATCAGCAAGGCTCTGTACCTAATAGAGATACGGGATCAATTATTTCTCATGCTTTTGAAATGTACAAAGGCGTTTTCGGTTACGGAATTGTAGCTATGATTATTTATCTAATTGGAGGGTCTGTTATTCAGATGCTTACGGGGTTTGATTCTGCTTCTATGGTTGAAGAAATGAAATCAGGAGGTACTTTAAATTATTGGAGTGCTCCCGGGCTTCCTTTATATATGGGAGCGTCCAGCCTTTTTGGCCTGTTATTATCTCCATTATATGTAGGATTGATCTATATGGTCAATAAATACAATACCAAAAGCCCGATTGAATTTTCTGATCTTTTTATAGGATACCGTCAGAACTTTGTAAATATTCTGATTTATAGCCTTCTAGCCTGGATAATTTCCTCAATTGCTCTGGTATTGTGCGTTTTACCTATCATTTTTGTATATCCTTTCCTTTTAATAGGATATCCTATTTTGCTATTTGAAAATGCTTCAGCAACAGAGGCTTTATCGAAATCATTCAATATCGCTAAAGAAAACTATGGAACTTTCTTGTTAACCGGACTTTTAGGAGGTCTGATTTCTGCTGCGGGAATTATTCTTTGTGGAATCGGTATCATCTTAACGGCTCCGTTTATTATGGTTGTAATGTATTCTACTTATTGTGCTTTCTTAGGAAAACCAAGACAAATTATGTACAGCAAATAAAATATAAAATACATGATGAATAAGGACAAACAAATAAGCAGTGTTGCGATAAAGCAGGTGTCGTTACTGGCTATCATTCTGATATTGGCCGGATTGATCTGCTTTAATCTGGCATTGTTTATTCCCTCAGTTTTGGGAGCGATTACCATTTATGTAGTCTGCAGAAAGTATAATTTTTATCTGCAGGAAGAAAAGAAATGGAAACCGTCACTGGCTGCGTTTGTATTGATGTTTGCCAGTCTTATTGTTCTTATTCTTCCGATTTATTTTATTGCTGATCTGATTATTGATAAACTGGGGAACGCGCAGGCTTATATGGCCAAATTCAATGTTTTCCTGGATAAAATCCATTCTTATATCTTCTCTAAAACAGGATTTGATATTCTGAGCAAAGAGAATATGGCAAAACTGAAAGATAATGTAGGAAAAGTTTCTACATCAGCGCTCAGTGGGACATTTAATACGCTTACCGTTGTGATGTCCATGTATTTTATTCTCTATTTTATGCTGGAAAGACCAAGGCTCTTTGAAAAGATTCTTACTTCTTCCGCCCCGCTGAAGAGAGCAAACATCTCCCTGATCGGCGATAAAATGAGAAAATTAATCATGGCTAATGCTATTGGTATTCCAGTGGTAGCTGTAGGACAGGGGATTGTAGCGCTTATCGGTTACCTGATATTTGGGGCTCCGGGAGCTATACTTCTTTTTGCTTTGACGGCAGCTGCTTCAGTAATTCCTGTGGTAGGAACAGCCATTGTATACGTTCCGGTTTGCATCTTTATGATCGCTGAAGGAAATACAGGTCAGGGGTTAGGATTGGCAATCTACTGTCTTGTAGTAGTAGGACTTACCGATAATCTTCTTCGTTTTACCCTTTTAAAGAAACTGGAAAATATCCACCCACTGAATACCGTATTCGGAATCATTATGGGAATGAATCTGTTTGGCTTTATGGGACTTATTTTTGGCCCTATTCTGATCTCATTGACTCTTCTTCTGGTTCAGGTGTACAGAAATGAATTTTCGGATGAAGAAACCCCTCCTGATCTTGAATTACCCGGTCAGGAAGATATTACAGAAAAATTAATTTAATAAGATAAAAACGTGGAAGGACTAAATCCCGATATATTAAAAGAAATCTGTGTAATGAAAATGCCTTTCGGTAAGTATGAAGGAACGGTTCTGGTAGATCTTCCCATCAGCTATCTGGAATGGTTTAATAAAAACGGAATGCCAAAGGGAAAATTGGGAATGCAGCTTTCAACAGTTTATGAGATCAAATTAAATGGTCTGATGGACCTTTTGACTCCTATCAGAGCAGCCGTAAGAAATGGGTTGTAAAATTAAATAGAACACTTTTATATAGTTTCGGGGGGGGAGGAGATTACGCCCAAAAAAAATTATAAATAAATATTTTTAGCGTTGAAATGTGTAAATTAATATAGCCGTTTTTGCGCGGTTTTTAATTAAAAATTTT
>NZ_VFPD01000004.1:0-252353 GCF_006716485.1 Chryseobacterium aquifrigidense | reverse complement strand
AAAAAAATTTAATAAAAAAAAATTTTTTTTACTTACCCATATTCCAACAAAAACCCCCCCCCCAAAAAATTTTTTTTAAAAAAAAAAAAAAAATTTTTTTTTTTTTTTTCTCCCACCCCCCCCCCCCCCCCCGAAACTATATTATAATTAATTCTTTTACGCTTTCAATGCTGAAATTTCATCTCTCAGTTTAGCCGCTTTGATAAAGTCAAGATTTTTTGCTGCTGCTTCCATTTCTTTTTGTTTCTGGGCAATCATTTTCTCGATATCTTCACTGGCATAGGTTGCTTTTGTTTCGGCAACCTTCTGAAGGATTTCTTTTTGCGTATATTTTTCATCCGGGAAGTCTTTGCTTCTGCCCACAAGATTTTCGGATATCTTTTTATTTAAAGCCGTCGGCTTCAGGCCGTGAGCTTCATTGTATTGCATCTGCTTGGCACGACGGTATTCGGTTTCATCCAGGGTAGCCTGCATGGATTTTGTGATCTTATCGGCATACATGATTGCTTTTCCATTCACGTTTCTTGCGGCACGCCCTACCGTTTGGATCATTGATCTTCTGCTTCTCAGCATTCCTTCTTTATCAGCATCCAGAATGGCAACCAGCGAAACTTCAGGTAAATCCAACCCTTCTCGTAATAAATTAACCCCAATCAACACATCAAAAAGACCTAAACGAAGATCCTGCATAATCTGAATACGCTCCAGAGTTTCAACATCTGAGTGAATATATCTCGTTCTGATTCCGAATTTGGTAAAGTATTTGGTAAGTTCTTCCGCCATTTTCTTTGTTAAAGTAGTAACCAGTACTCTTTCATCAGCATCGGCTCTTTTTTGGATTTCCTCCATCAGATCGTCAATCTGGTTCAATGATGGTCTTACTTCAATAATCGGATCTAAAAGTCCTGTAGGACGAATAATCTGTTCTATATAAGCTCCTCCCGTTTTTTCCAGTTCATAATCTGCAGGCGTTGCAGAAACATAAATAACCTGATTCTGAATAGCTTCAAATTCTTCAAACTTTAAAGGCCTGTTGTCCATCGCTGCCGGAAGTCTGAAACCATATTCCACTAATGCCTCTTTTCTGCTCCGGTCTCCGCCATACATGGCATGAACCTGTGGAACGGTAACGTGGCTTTCATCAATGACCATTAAAAAGTCTTTAGGGAAATAATCAATCAGGCAGAAAGGCCTTGTTCCCGGAAGACGGCCATCCAGATACCTTGAGTAGTTTTCAATTCCTGAGCAATAGCCCAGTTCTTTAATCATTTCAAGATCCAGTTCAGTTCTTTCCTGAAGTCGTTTGGCTTCTAATGGCTTTCCGACAGAACTAAAGAAATCAACCTGTTTTACCATGTCATCCTGAATATCTTTAATCGCTCCATTTAAAGTCTCCTTCGATGTTACGAAAAGATTGGCAGGATAAATCTGTATCTGATCAAAATTATCCTCTACATTTCCTGTTACCGGGTCAAAACTCTGAATTTTTTCAATTTCATCTCCAAAAAACTGAATTCTGATCGCGTTATCCGTGTAGGCAGGAAAAACATCAATAACATCTCCTTTTACACGAAATGTTCCTCTCTGGAATTCATTGAGAGTTCTGGCATACAACGCATTAACTAATGAATGGAGAAGTGCTGTTCTCGTCACTTTTTCGCCAATGGCAATAGAAATCAAAGATTTATGAAATTCCGTAGGGTTTCCGATACCGTAAATACATGAAACAGAAGCAACGATCAAAACATCTCTCCTTCCTGAAAGAAGACTGGCAGTTGCAGAAAGACGTAGCTTTTCAACCTCTTCATTGATGCTCAGGTCTTTTTCAATATAAGTTCCCGTTGTGGCAATATAAGCCTCGGGTTGGTAGTAATCATAGTAGCTGACAAAATATTCTACAGCATTTTCCGGGAAAAACTCTTTAAACTCCATAAAGAGCTGCGCAGCAAGCGTTTTATTGTGTGCCAATACAAGAGTTGGACGCTGAACATTTTTAACAACATTCGCAACAGTAAAGGTTTTTCCGGAGCCGGTAACTCCAAGAAGTGTTTGATATTTCTCACCGATCTCTATTCCTTCAGTAAGCTTTTCAATAGCTTGAGGCTGGTCTCCGGTGGGTTTGTATTCTGATTGAAGCTTAAAATCCATAGAAAAGAATGTATACAACAAAAATACGAAAGAAATTATTAGACAGGATAATGTTTTGAAGGTGAATATTTTGATAATAAAATTTTAACACTCTCAACAGGATTAATTGAAAAAATAAAAAAAGCGCTAAAAATTAGCGCTTTCAATATTAAGGTTTTGTAAAAGTCATTGTTGCGGGAACTTTTAGTACGGAAGCAATAGGTTTTCCATCTTTCGTAGCGGGTTTCCAGACTGTATTGTTACTTATTTCAGTGACTGTCTTAAGAAGTTCCTTATTGAAAATCTCGTTATCACCCGAAGCTGTCAGGTTGGTCGTTTTCCCTGTTTCGTCTATATGAACATAAATTGTTGCTTTGATGGTTCCACTTACTGGGCTCAGGTTACTGACATTCATGGTTTTGCCTATTTTTGTTCTGAGATCTTTCATCCCATTTGGATATTCAGCACTCACAAAGGTCTTGTCTTCCTGTGTATTTGTGTTTTTGCCTTCTGTGTTTTCAGTTTTAATGCTTTCTCGCGGAGTTATGGTATCCTGATCTTTTTTCAGGTCTGGTCTTTTAAATCCCATCATCATGGATGATTTTTCTTTTTCTTTGGTTTTTTCAAAATAGGGATGAGTCATTAGACTAACCTGATAAGGCTGAGGATTTTTTGCTGTCCTGGCATTCGGATAAATTTTGCTGATATAAACATTTGAAAAATCCGTTTTTTTATAGTTTTTCAAAATGCTGTTTTCAATTTTTTTTGAATCAATCCACACTGCATAGTCTTTTTTATTTAAAAATGATTTCAGCTCATTCTCTGTTGGAATTCTTTTTTTTAATTCGGGTAATGCAAAGAATGTAATCTTCTGCTCATTTCTTTGGGTTTCACTCAGTAATGGATAAAGTTCTTCAAGCCTTTTTTTGTCGTTTTCGGAGATCTTTTTTGAAAATTCAGCATATTTTCCATCATTCAGCAAATCTGAATACCTAGCCAATATATCCTTGAATTCCTGATAAGAATCCTGGCTACTGGTTTGAGCAGGAGTTTCCACTATTTTTTCTGGAACCTGAATATTTGCAGAATTCCCTGCATACGTTCTTTCAGAAAGTAACACAACGGCAGCAATCAGTGTTGCGATTCCAGCTGTTTTCTTTAAAAGACTGAATTTCGATTTTTCTGTTTTCATCATAATAAATCTTTTTTTGGTGTTATTAAAATTAAATGAATGGGTCAAAGGAGGATTTTGCTGGCTAAGAATTTCTTCAAGAATAAGGTTCTGATATTCTTTAATACTATAATTCTTTTTCAGTACCGCTTCATCTGCTAAAAACTCGTGATTCGTGATCACTGCTTTTTTGTATAGGAAAAGAACAGGATTGAACCAGGTAAAAATCTTTAAAAGATTTAGTATTACTAAGTCTATACTATGTTTCTGATCAATATGAGCCTTTTCATGCAGGAAAATCCTTTGGTCAACTTTATTATTTTCCATGTAATTTTTCCCCATATATATTGTATTCCAGAAACTGAATGGAGAAAGACCTTCACCTGTTAAAATGATATTGTAATGCTCATAAGTACGTCTTTCCCCTTTAATTCTTCTGATCGCTAAAAGAGCTAAAAGGCTTTTGATGAGTAAAAAAAGTGTAATTACAGCATACACGCCCCACACAACATTCATCCAGTTGAAACTTTCCTGTTCCGGCTGAATAAAAATCATTTGCTGAGCTGTTTCTTCAATTATGATTTGAGTTTGTGGCTCTATTTTAGCTTCAGGACTTTCTATCGTAATATTGATGAATGGGATGATATAGGATAGAAGTATGGAACTTAGCAAATACCATCTGTTGAATCTGTACATTCTTTCTTTTTCCAGGAAGGCATAATAAACAGCAATGAAAATAGAAGAACATAGAATTATTTTCAGAATAATAGCCGTCATACTTATTCTTTTATTTGTTCATCAATAATATCACGAAGTTCTTTCAGTTCCTTTTGGCTAAGTTTTGCATTGGACGTAAAAAATGAGGCAAACTGTGTCACAGAGCTGTTGAAAAAACGGTCAATCATGGAAGTCATTTCTTCCTTGAAATATTCCCCTTTCTCTACCTTCGGATAGTATTCGCGGGAATTTCCATAGAGTTTATAGCCTACCAGCTCTTTATTCTGCATTCTTTTAAGCAAGGTTGCTATAGTAGTTGCTGCAGGTTTGGGTTCCGGATAGGCTTCCAGAATATCCTTCATGAAAACAGTTTTCTTTTCCCAAAGAATTTCCATAAGGACTTTTTCAGAATCAGTTAGTTTGATCTCTTTCATTCTACAAGTTTGTAATTTGTTCTACAAATGTAGAATAAAAATTAATATATACAAATTTTATTGGCATTATTTTTCCATTCGTTGTATGAAACCTAATCGTAATAATATGAAAATCAATCAATTTTATATTCCTGTAGTAAGCCTTTTTCTTTTTTTATCCTCATGTAAAGAAAATCATGCCAATGCTCAGAAGACGGGAAATGACGGAAGTGTAGAAACAGAAAACCCTAATTCTGACTATAAGCCGGCATTTAAAGGACAGACAAGAATTAAGGCCGTAAAAACAACAACAGCCTATAATGTTGAAATATTGAATAAAGATCTGGGAAGACCTTGGGGAATTATCAATTTACCTGACGGAAAGTTTCTCATCACCGATAAGAGAGGGTATATGAATATTGTTTCACCAGATGGAAAACAAGTGTCTAAAATAGATGGCTTTCCAAAGGTAGATTCAAAAGGACAGGGTGGAATGCTGGATGTCGCTCTAGATCCTGATTTTAAAACCAACAGTATTATTTATTTTAGCTTCTCAGAACCTTTTGGTAAAGGAAATTTAACATCTGTAGCGAAAGGGAAACTTTCTGCAGACCTTAAAAATATCTCAGAAGTTCAGGTAATTTTCCGTGCCGAACCATCATATGACGGAGATAAGCATTATGGAAGCCGCCTGGCTTTTGATAAAGATGGAAATCTCTTTGTCAGTACAGGAGAAAGATCAGATAAAGTTACCCGTGTATATGCTCAGAGAACGGATAATTATCTCGGGAAAATTTTAAAAATCACAAAGGATGGCAAGCCAGCTCCGGGAAATCCATTCATCGGAAAATTAGGATATAAACCGGAAATCTACGCTTATGGAGTCCGAAACCCGCAAGGAATGGCCATTGATCCCAATGGTACTCTTTGGGATGTGGAAATGGGCCCAAGAGGTGGTGATGAAATCAATCTCATCCAACCGGGAAAAAATTACGGCTGGGGAGATGTAACCTATGGAATTGAATATTCAGGTGATAAAGTAGGACAGGGCATCACCCAAAAACAAGGAACGGAGCAGCCTGTCTATTATTGGGATCCTGTGATTTCACCAAGCGGAATTACCTTCTATACAGGAAATATTGAGGAATGGAAAGGCAATCTCATTATCGGATGTCTGAGTGGTGAACATATTAACAGGATTGTTATGAAAGATAATAAAGTAGTGGGTGAAGAACGTCTTCTTGCCGATCAGAAAGAACGTTTCCGTGATGTATTAAACGGAATGGACGGGAATCTTTATGCGGTAACCGACAGTGGCAAATTGTATAAGATTTCAAAAAAATAGAAAAAACTGTATCAAAGTGTCATTCTGAACGAAATAAAATGTAGTGAAGAATCTTATGTTATTGGTTTATAAATAAGATTCTTCCTTCGCAGAATGACAACGGTGAAATTATTAATCTTTGATACAGTTTCTTTTTATTCCATTAAAACTTAAAATTAAGTCTTGCAAAAACCTGTCTTCCGGCAAATCCCATCTGCACGGGGTCAAAAATACCTCCAGCTTCTGTATTTCCGTCAGATACATGCGTGGTCTGTAGAGTAGGATATCTGTTGAACAGGTTTTTACTTCCTAAAGTAAGACTCAGGTTTTTGCAGAATTCATACCCAAAAGAAAGATCAGTCGTTACTTTGGGATTATATACCTGTTCTGAGTCGTCATAGCCGATCAGGGTTACCTTATCAAATCTTACCATTTGCAGATTTACATTGAACTTATTAAGCCTGTAATTAAGATTTAAATTCACTTTTGTTTTTGGAGCAGAAGCAAGAATGAATGCTTTTTCTCTTGCACTCAGATAAATATCTTCTTTTCCTGCCAGCTGTTCTGAAGTATTCACTTTTGTGATTTCCATATCATTATAGTTTCCGGCCAGGGTAGCGGTCAGTTTTCCGGAACCGATATTTTCAGTATAGCTTAAGATCACATCAACTCCTTTTGTTTTCGTATCGATCGCATTGGAAAAGAACTGTACCTGATCAATAAATGGATTTTCTGCCTGAACATCTGCCGGCAAGTCTGCCTGTGCAAAATATCCGGTAAGAACAATTCTGTCTTTAACACGGATGTAATAACCATCTACTGTTGCTGTGAATTTTCCTGTGTTGAAAGTAAACCCGGCACTTCCGTTCACTGATGTTTCCTGTTTCAACTGAGGAATTCCCAGACTGCTTGCCAGTTTACTGTCATTAGAGGCTAATTGAATAGTAACCAATTGTCCTCCCTGGAAATTGGTAAACTGCTGGCTGTAATATTTCTGAGCCAGAGAAGGTGCTCTGAATCCCGTAGAAACAGACCCGCGGAAAGCAAACTGGGGAGTAATAGCGTATCTTGTTGCAAACTTTCCATTCAGCGTGCTTCCGAAATCATTATAGTTTTCAAACCTTCCGGCAATACTGATCATCCAGTTTTTGGTAACATCCAGTTCGGTGTCTACGTATGCAGCAAAGTTATTTCTGCTTTTACCTGTATCAATAGAATATCCGGGAAATCCCTGAGAGCCGCCCGGTCTTACATTGCCACTCGAAGGATTGGTGACCAATAAATTTTGAGGAGTATCTTTTGTAACTACATTTCCATTGATATCATACATTGCATACGATGCTTCTTCTCCTTTGATGATGTCAAATTTTTCATACCTGAATTCTGATCCGAAAGCGATATTAAGCCCTTCCAGTACTTTGAACTGTTTCACAGCATTAAACCCGGTGGTATTCTGCAGCAATGAATGTCCGCCTGCATTAAAACTTGTAGGAGATTTTACTCCTAATGTGGCATTAATGGTATGGTCTATCTGGTAGGTGAATCTATTGTTACCAAAAGCATTATAAAAATCTACATCCCAGTCAGCAACTTTAAATTTTAATCCGTTGTCAAACGTGAAATCGGTAATGCTGGTATTTTCAATAGGGTTGAATCCTGTAGGGTAAACTTCCAGAATATTGCCGTCTGCATCAGGGGTTCTGGTCCAGGCATAGGCTTTGGTATTTCTATGCGAAAAACCTTGACGGGAATAAAATTTCAATCCATCAGATAATGGTACTTCTATATTTCCGAAAAAGTAAATGTTCTGAGCTTTTGCATCTCCGAAACGCTGTCTGGGTGATGTATAAATATCCGGATTTGCATTTCTTATAGCATACTCTTTATTTACAAACTCTACTGTGAAATTACCGAAGCCGCCTTTTGAACCTATTTTAGTCCCTAAATTTCCATTGAAATCAAAGGTATTTCCGTCTACTTTACGATCTGATACAACATCATTGCTTCCAGGGCTTTTAAAAAGATTCATACCATAAAAAGCATTCCCTTCAAAACCTTTGTCCCGGTCATTCAGGATAACATTGATAACTCCGGCAATAGCATCCGAACCGTATTGGGCGGAAGCTCCGTCACGAAGCACTTCCACTCTTTTTATGGCACCAATCGGAATAGTATTCATGTCATATCCGGTGTTTCCTCTTCCTTTGGTCCCAAAAAGGTTAATCAGTGAAGACTGATGGTATCTTTTTCCATTTAACAAAAGTAAAGTCTGATCGGGACCAAGACCTCTTAAGGTGGCTGGATCTACAGCATCGGCGCCATCAGATCCTGATTGTTTATTGGAATTGAAAGAGGGTGCGGAAAACTGTAAAAGCTGGTTGATTTCCACTTGTCCTGTTGACTGGCTTACCTGTTTGATATCAATAATATCAATAGGGACAGGCGTGTTTACAACTGTTCTTTTTTTGTTCCGGCTTCCGGTAATGGCTACTTCGTCAATTTTTGATTCTTTCAAAGTGTCCTTTACTTGCTGGGCATAGGAGAGAGTAGAAACTCCGAGTAAAAGAATGCTGATGTATTTTATCTTCATATTAATAATTTTGAGTGATGATTCAATCAAAATTATCAATATTTATTTTTATATCCATATTAAATTAAAATATTTAGTATGAATATCTTAATTTAAGATAGATTTCAGATAAATTAGGAAAAATAATAATCAATTATATCAATTTAATTAAAAATTTTAATCTTAAAAGCTGGTAATGATTCTGTTAATTCCTTCTTCTAAAATTTCCTGTGATGTGGAAAAGCAAATTCTGATATGTCCTTCCGCTCCTTTTCCGAACCATCTTTCTGATCCCGGAACAATGGCTACTTTTCCATGTGTCAGAACATGCTGAGCGAATTCGTCACTTGTCATTCCGTTTTTAATCTTTGGAAACAGGACGAAAGTAGCTTCCGGCAGATTAGGCGTTACAATTTCTGAGCGGCTTAATAATTTGAACGCAAGATCTCTGTTGCTCTGCAAGTGAGTCAAAAATTCTTTGTACCAAGGCTTTGCTCTCTCCAGTGCTACACTTCCGGCAATCTGTGATAAAGTAGAAATGCCTTCTATGGTGGAATTGAAATTGGATTTCTCAGTGAAGTCTTCAAGAATATCCTGATCATGACACAATACAGCTCCAATTCTCAGTCCTGCAATTCCGAATGACTTTGAAAATCCATAGACTGTGAAGCTTTTCTTCCTCGCTTTCTCAGAAACAGAGGAATACGTATAGAAACTTTTGTTATCATAAATAATATCACTCCAGATTTCATCACTCATCACCCAAAGATCATGAGCGGCTGCAATTTCTGCCACCTGTACTAAAACGTCTTTAGAGTAAACTTTTCCAAGTGGATTATGCGGGTTGCATATGCTGATAAGTTTGGTTTTGGAGCTGATTAAAGAAACCAGTTTTTCAAAATCAATTTCTCCAGTTGCTGTATCTATAGGACAAAGCATTACTTTTCCCCCTGCCGTTTCCACTGATTTTTTGAAAAGAAAATCTACAGGATCTAAAATAATAGCTTCATCTCCGGGATTGAGAACATAGGATGCAATAAGGGACATTCCCTGGGCAGCACTGTTAACCGCCAAAATATTTTCAGGGGAGAAACTCCCGTGTTTTTCCTGATTAAAATGATCTGCAACACCTTTCTTAAATTCAGGAAGCCCGGAAAACGGACCATAGCTGAGGTAACCGTCTTTAAGGTATTCAATAATTCCCTGTTCTATTTCAGGTGCTGTTCTGAAGTCCGGATCTGCTGCTGTAAGAGGGATAATACCGTCTTCCAAGGTAGCCCATCTTCCGTTATAGGCCTTTCTTTTCAGGGCTTCAAAGTTGATATCGTTATTAGTGAACATATTTATTTATAAGATATGGGTAAAATATTTTCTGGCTGTTGGTGGAGCGGCAGTAAAAACTGCTTAAGCAATGTTCTTCCATTACGGATGTGATGCTCAATTTCCGGCTTTCTGTCCGTTTCATATTTATTGAAAGCTTTTTGTATATTCTCTTCTTCAACTAAATATTTCGTTAATGAGAAAGAATCTTTCAAAGCAGAGGTAACTCCCTGGCTGGTAAATGGAATAAGAGGGTGTGCTGCATCCCCAATGAATACGAAGTTGTCTTTGTAAAAAGGGTTTAACTCTTCCAGTTCATATACATTCCATAAATGTACATTTTTGTAGTTTGATTTCTGTATGATTTCCGGGACTAAAGGATGCCAGTTTTCAAAAACTTCAAGCATATATTTCTTTAAGTTCTCTGCGGAGCATTCATTGATCATATATTTCTGGTTGTCGAACTGGGAGTACCAGAGAATAGTATCGTCAGAAAGCTTGAGAATACCAAAAGTCAGTCCGCCTTCCTTGTGATGGAACTTCATAAAGTCATTATCAATCACCTCTGCAATTTCTTTATTCTGAATGATATTCACGACTTCACTTTCTCTTACCATTCTCATCGTTTCATCTTTAAAAAGATTCCTTCTGATCCGGCTTCTGGATCCATCAGAGATAATGGTAATATCAGCATTAATATCAGTTCCGTCAGAAAGCTTCAGTTTTCCGTTTTGTAATTCATCAGGAATGATTGTTTCTTCGTAGGTTATCTTTTCAGGTGAAATGTTTTGAGCTAATAAATTGATTAATGAATGTCTTGATATGGCGAAAACATGATCCAGCTCCTTTTCTGCCAGGATCTTCCCGGTATGAGAATATTGTGTGTATTTTCTCAGAAAATTTCCATGTTGGAGAAGAATGTCAGGATCAATGATCTGATAAAGATAGTCCATTCCCTCTTTAGGAATCAGAAAACCGTGACCTGCCAGATCTTTTTTATTTCTTCTTTCGTAAATATGGTAATCGATCTTGTGTTTTTCCAGGTAATTCGCCATGCTTAAGCCGGAAATGCCGGCACCCACGACAGCAATTTTCTTCATTTTTCGGAATAAAGTATTTTTCAGGTTGGTTTTTTAAGTATTTTTTTAATCTCATCTAGATAAATGCAAAATTAAAATTAAAAACCTTCACTATTTCAAAAAAAATGTCAATTTGATTTTGATTTTGTGAAAAATAATACAAAAAGCATAATATATACCTTGTTATAAAAATATATGGTTGATTAATGTTTATGTATAAAAGATAATTTATTTCGATATGTAAATGATTTTAAGTTAGTTAAGTGTTGCTTTATTTTGAATGCTAAGGATTTGTCCTGAAAAGATATTTTTTGCCTTACTAATGTTTCAGTGAAATCCAGTGAGATTAATCAACGGAATTAATAAACAATTTTTGTTCATGTAAAAAAAAATGTAATTTTGGTAAAATATTCTATTGATAATGAATAGGGTAAATTTCTAAACTTTAAACCAGAAAATATGTATTGGCCAAAGCTTCCTTCTGCAACAATCAGGGAAAGAGTTTTTGAGGCATTAAACAAAAACTTGAACTATAATACTGAACCTATACTTGGCCTTCCGGGGACTTATCTTGATCAGGAACAATTTTACAATTTCCCGTTTTTAAAAGAAGCAGCTTTTCTTTCAGTTTTAGTTAATAATCCTAATCATATTGGCTGCCATACTTATAATGATGGTGAAAAATATTTCTCCGGCACACAAAAGCTTGAAATAGATCTTCTGAGGATTTGTGCTGTAGAAATTCTTGGCGCTGAAGAATCAAGTTATGACGGGTATGTTGCTCCTGGAGGAACGGAGGCAAATATCCAGGCACAATGGATGTATCGAAATTATTTTATGCAGGAGCATAATGCTAACGTCAATGAGATCGGTGTAATATTTTCAGAGGATGCCCATTATTCTGTTTATAAAGGATCTAATTTACTGGGGATTCACCCTATTGTTGTAAAAGTAAATCATAATACCAGACAAATCGAATTAGATGATCTTAAAGAAAAACTTGAGGAAGCTTATGAAAAGGGTATTCGATATCTGATCATACATCTTTCAATGGGAACTACCATATTTGGAAGCGTAGATTCTCCCGGATCTTTCATTGAGTTGGTTAAGCAGTACTTTAAACATTATTTTGTTCATGTAGATGCTGCCTTTGGTGGATTTATTTATCCATTTTCTACACAACAAAATGATTTGAATTTTAGTAATCCAGAGATTAGTTCCATTACTATTGACGGGCATAAAATGCTTCAATCACCTTACGGTACAGGTATTTTCTTATGTAGAAAGTCATTGATAGAATATGTGCAGACAAAAGAAGCTTCATATGTGTATGGATCCGATTTTACGCTTTGCGGCAGTAGATCGGGGGCCAACGCAATTTCTATGTGGATGATATTGATGACTCACGGATCCAACGGCTGGACTCATTTAATACAGCAATTGATAGATAGAACTAATTATTTATGTGATGCTTTGGATAAGATGGGGGTTAAATATTTTAGAAATCCCGATATGAATATTGTCACTATTGATTCTAACGAGATATCTGAGACCCTTGCTGAAAAATATTACCTTGTGGCAGATAACTATTTAAATCCTCAATGGAGAAAAGTAGTTGTAATGGCTCACGTTAAAAAAGAATTAATAGATAACTTTTTGATCGATTTAGAGAAGGAAAGAAAGATTGCTGCTTCTGTTTAGCAGACAATGAAAACTGTTGTTAAAATTTGTTGGCCTCATCTCCGGAATTAAAACCAGCTACGCCACCGCTTACCGCAAACTTCATGGCAGAAGCTGCGGTCATTCCCACTACAGGTTTGATGTTTTTTTCTTCAGTAACAATTACCCAGCCCGAGATGGCGTACGAGTGGGGAAGATATACTGCAACGTAATTATGCTTGTCAACGTCCGACATCTCTTTTTGGGTTAAAAAGCCAATTCTCCAGATTTCCGGATTTTCATTGGTTTTTACCCATACAGGATCGTTGAATTTTTTCTTGTCACCTACGAATGAGGACATTACGTCTTTCGTAGGAGTGTAGATGTGCTTTACTCCCGGAGTTTTCTCCAGTAAGCTGTCCATCGTGTCAAAAAAGAATCGTCCGACTACGAATTTATTTCCTAAATATCCTAAAATAGCTGTAAACAGTATAATAGATACAAATACAAGCCCGGGGATCTGCTTGGCAAGGGAAGGAACAAGGTTGTCAATCGCACTTACAATATACCAGATCACAAAAATAGTAAGCCCGATAGGCCCAATGATAACCAGCCCCTGGAAGAAATTCTTCAGGAACAGATTGGCAATATTTTCAAAGCTTGGCTTCTTCAAGGTGTATTATTCTTTACTATTTTATTTTAACCGTGGATCGTTTCTTTATTTCCGTATGATTTAATGATACCGGCTTCATATTCCAGCCATTCTTCCCAGCGTTTGTTTACTTTTTCGGGATCTCCCAACTGTCTTGCAAATCCAATGAAAGTAGTGTAATGATTGGCTTCAGAAATCATCAGTTCTTTGTAGAAAACCTTCAGCTCTTCATCTTTGATGTTTTCGGTAAGAACCTTGAATCTTTCGCAGCTTCTGGCTTCAATCATAGCGGCAAACAGCATTTTGTCTACGATGAGGTCTTCCCTGCTTCCCTGTACGATAAATTTTGCCAGTTCATTCACATAATCATCTTTTCTTGCTCTTCCAAAAGTAAAGCCTCTTTTTTTGATGATCTCATGTACCTGGTTGAAATGATCCAGCTCTTCCTGTGCAATGGCAAGAAGCTCCGTTACAATTTCGGGATATTCCGGAAGCATCGTGATCAGGCCTATGGCATTGGTAGCAGCTTTTTGCTCGCACCAGGCATGATCCGTTAAAATTTCTCCAATGTTTCCTTCTGCAATATTTGCCCACCTTGGATCGGTAGGGAGTTTCAACTTAAACATGTTGTAAAATTTTTGTAAATTTAAGCAAATTGGGGTAAGAAATGTGACTTTATTTCAATTTGATCCTTAAAGCTTTATGATGCGGTCTTTTTTCTTAAGAATTCCAGAATATTCCAGCCTGAAGCATCTACTTTTTTCAATCCTGCAGAAATAATAAAGGCTAAAATGATGTTAATTCCATAAATAATAACCATCAAAAGCCACCATGGCATGTTTTCTTTTAACGGAACTACCAGGAAATAGACCAGTGAAGAACTTATTCCCTGTGCAAAATAGAAGAAAATAGCATTCTTTCCGATATGGGTAATGAAGTTTTCTTTTGTGATCTTCAGTCTGTTATAAAGAACAAATAAGGTCACCAGAGAGAATGATGTCCAGATGATGTAAGGAATTTTTGGTGGGAATTTATTTTTATTGATTTTATAAAAGATGTCTCCTCCGTAATACCAGAACATCCACATAAGAGCAGCTCCTACAAGTGCGTATAGTACCGGGATTGCTTTGGTGGGGATCTTTTTACCACGCATTTTATGTCCTATTAAAAATACAGCAAGGTAGAATGCAACATATCCCGCCTGACCTGTCGGGTAATATTCCGGGAAAATATTGAATAGCAAGGTTAGGGTAATGCAGAGCCCGATGAACCAATTGATGTGTTTCGGGAAGAACCTTAAAATAAGTACCCCAAAAACCGTCAGTACATAGTATACTTTCAAATACCAGAAACTTCCCATTACCACTGGAAAAGTGTCGGCATTGGTATATTGGTGAAGATACCAGTTTTCGAGATTTTCCCATTGTGGATATACTGAAATGCTGGTTGTGGAGTATTTAGAGCCAAATGTTGAATAAAAGCTTTGGAGCCATTCCATGGAAAAAAAACTCAGTCCGAAAACTTTAAAGAAGTAATCTAAAAAGAACAGGAAGGTCACGAAAATCATATACGTAATCTGTAATTTCAACAGGCGGTACAGTGTTTTTTCAATATTAGCTCCTGAGGTAATCCCGCTCAGAGCATAAAAAAGAGCTACGTCAAAGACAAGCGAAAATACCCTTACTTCTGCAGGAATATAAAACTGTCCGGACCAGAAAGCGGTATGGATAAAGATGATGGAGAGTGTTGCCAGGCCTTTGGCGAAATCAATGTAGAGATCTCTGTTCATTATAGATTGCTTGGAAGTTCTTTGGTAATTTGTTTTAGCTGTCCGTGCTCAAAAAAGTATAGATTACCTTCCCATTCTGGCTTTTGATTATGCTCCAGCCCACGAAGATCGTTTTCGAAATATCTCATGTATTTCATTCTTATGTTTGAGTTGTAAAAATCATTGTCAATAGCAAAAAGAGGTTCTTTGAAGAGGGCTGAGCGTTGATGGGTTGTCTCACTGATATTATGATAGCCATTCATAACCAGAAATAATTTATATCCTTTTTCTTTAGCAAATGTTTCATATGAAGACATTGGCAGGCACAATTTTGATGTACAGCCATTGGTAAATACATATACTAATGATTTTGGATGGTTGGCCAGTTCTTTCTTTAGCTGAGAGCCGCTTATCTTATAAATATGCTGAGTATCTGTTTTTGAAAAGTCCTGAATAGGGATAATGCTCTGTTGTTCCGTGGTTGTGAGCTTGCCATAATCATTCGTTATTCCGGCAACAGTACACGAGTGTAATGTGAAAAGAGAAATTATGAGTAACCAATACTTCATGGAATTATTTTTTTCAAAAATACAAACAAATTGATTGGGTTGAGTATAAAAGCTTTTAAAACAAAAAAGGGGCGGAACATACTGTCCGCCTCCTTTCTTAAATATGCTAAAAATGAATGTTCTCGTTTATTGAAGATGTTTAAATTCTTCCGCAGAAATTTCTCCTGACTGAATTTTTTTAAGTTCATCAATATATTGGCTCATGTAAGCGTCGATTTCAGGATTTACCGTGTTCTTCGCCATCTTGTAAGTGCCATTTAATACTCCCTGATAGTAATAGAAGAAGTTGTAATCGAAATTGGAAGCATTAAGGTCGTATTGTCCTAAAAGGAATCCTAAACGAACTGCTGATCTTCTCTGGGCAGGTGTACCGTGATGGTTTACATTGGTGGTTTGATAGTCACCGATGCTCTGGGCAAATTCATAAGCTGCAGCAATTTCCGGGAAGCTGGTTTTATTGTACCCGTTAGGTCTTCTCAGGTAATATCCTGCAAAGCCATCTGCTTCAAGCTCGTTTGGCCTGTACGTTGATTCTGATACAGAAGGGAGATTGAAGATGTATTGCAACTGATGTCCGTATTCATGAGCAAGAATCATGGCGTTTACAATATCGCCACCTTTTGATTTTGCATCATAATAAATAGCATAACCGTAATAAATTCTTCCGTTACCATAAGATATGGCGTTGTAGGTAGAATTAAAATTAGTAGGGTCATTTACAAATCGTAGAAGAGGATTGCTTCTTCCCCACATGCTTGCAATTTTAGTCATTTGTGCATTCATAAAATTGGTGTCTGTGGAGTTTTGAAGCCCGGTCAGTAAAACTGAATTGGTACTCCAGTTGTTGTCTACATAAGAACAGATTTTTTCAAGATCCCCAGGCTGATCAATTTTGGCACTTTGTGCTTCTTGCTGAGGTTGAACATTGTTGTCCATTTGGTCATCACTACATGCTGTTAATGAAGTAACAGCAATGGCACCTGCTAGTAAGCAGAGATTAAAGTTTCTTTTCATATATAAATTCAATTTGGTAAAGCGAATGTATGAAATTATCTCTTAATTGTGAGTATTTTAATGAAAAAAATTATTCAAAACATAGTGAGTAGGTTTTTAATTAAAAAAACATTGCTTTGATTGTAAGCTATTTAGAAAATTATATGTATATTTGCACCTCGAAATAACTAAAAATTTATAAACAATGTTTGCAATTGTAGAAATAGCAGGGCTTCAATACAAAGTTGAGCAAGACCAGAAGTTGTTTGTAAACCGTTTAAAAGGAGATAAAGGAGGAAAAGTTTCTTTCGATAAAGTTCTTCTTACTGTAAACGGTGCAATCACTGTAGGCGCCCCAGCTGTAAACGGAATCACTGTAGAAGCAGAGATCCTTGACCACGTTAAAGCTGATAAAGTAATCGTTTTCAAAAAGAAAAGAAGAAAAGGTTACAAAGTGAAAAACGGTCACAGACAATCTTTAACTCAAATCGTAATCACTGGTATTACAGGTTTTGAAGGTGGAGCTAAAAAAGCTGCTGCTAAAAAAGAAACTGTGAAAGGTGAAGTTCTTTCTGACAACGCAACTGTTAACTTTGGTGAAGATCACGAATTGAACTATCACTTAAAGAAAAACAACTTGTCTCAGTCTAAAGAGAACAGAGAAACTTTAATTACTTTAGGTAAAGCAGTTAAAGTTGAATTAGAAAAGAATATTCTTACGCATGAAGAAGTAGATGCTGCTATCATTAAGAATATCGATCAATTTAAAGCACTTAATAAATAATCCAGTAATAAAATGGCACACAAGAAAGGAGTCGGTAGTTCCAAGAACGGTAGAGAGTCTCACTCTAAAAGATTAGGTGTGAAGATTTTCGGAGGACAAGAAGCTATTGCCGGAAATATTATTGTTAGACAAAGAGGTACTCAGCACCACCCAGGTGATAACGTGGGAATCGGTAAAGATCACACTTTGTTTGCATTAGTAGATGGTAAAGTAGTTTTCAGAAAGAAAGCAAACAACAGATCTTTCGTATCTGTAGAGCCAAACGCATAATTTTTAAGCGTTTTATAAAAATTAAAACCTCAGTTTTTACTGAGGTTTTTTTATTTGCCAGTTTTCAGGGTATTTTTTTATTTGTGAAATATTTTATATTTGTTAACTGTCCAGTTTTGAGATAGTTGTGGAAGCCGAAAAGCAAAAAGAGTAGGCAGCAAATAAAACTAAATAATCATGAAAAATCTAAGAAAATTAACAAAGAACAGTCTGAGAAGTATTAACGGAGGTGAAGTATGGTGTCCGGCAAAAACCAATCACATCATGTAATGTATTTTGTGGACTGACAAAGGAGCAAAGGATGCGTTGTCTGCTTGATGTAGAAGGTTGCGAGTGCTTTTAATAATAAGTTCAGGCCTTGTATATAATCTGAAATAAAATTTCGGCGGCTTCAAAGAAGCCGCCGAAACTATTTTATTATATATTCTGTTTAGAATCCTACCTGGAATCCTGCCTTAACACCAAATTTAGAGATGTCTGGCCTGTCAAGATAATTTCCTCTCCAGTTGAAGTCTACTCTGAAGATTCTCAGGTTTCCGATTCCTATATTTTCAATTCCGAATCCGTATTCATAATAGATATGTTCACTTGGCGCGGAATATTTAAAGCCTTCTACATTGATTGCTTTGGAGGCATCGCTTAATGTCCCGTAAGCGCCTCTGATAAATGCAACTTCTCTCAATTTCAGCTTTTTAATCAAAGGAATATAAGAAAGTATTTTACCATTAAAATGATGTTCCAGTTGTAGTGTAGTATAAGCATCAGTCACAAACTCGTAATAATTAAGCTGAGAGAATGTATTCGGTACCAGACCATATGAAAGGTTGGCAGGAATGATATTCTGTAATGCCAGGGGAACGGTATTAAAGTTTTTCCCAGCTTCGAAATTCACTACCAGTTTACCTGCACTTCCAATTAAAAATGGCTTATAAAGCATGAATTGAAGCTTGTCATAGTTGAAGTCAGCATTAAATAATCCTTCAATACCTCGTGTATATCTTAAAACGATGGTTGGAGCCAGGTTTCTTGCCTGATAACGGTCAATTCCGGTTTGTGAGAATTTTGCACCAGGTTTGGCAATTAAACTGATGGTAACATGAGAGTCATTAACAGTCTTTCTCAGCTGGCCGTCTTTAAAATACATCAGGTTGAATTTCTCCGGAATAGCAGATTTAATACTCTGCATTACTCCATCTACTCTTATCTGGAAGTTTTTCCATGGTTCAATAGCTGCAAAAACACTTGTTTTGTTTACAGAACTTAAAGAAATGTTTTCTCCTCTTGCGAAGAAAGTACTGGAAGAAGAAGATTGCGGAGTAACGCCATCTCCGGAAGTAAGCTGCCCACCAAGCTGAACAATATCTCTACTTGTCCCTGCGCCAATCATAAAACGGTTAAGCTTATTGAACATATATCTTACCTCCACTCCATATTTAAACTGTTGATCTTTGAACCCATAGGCTGTATAAAACTGAGCTCTCCAGGTATCATTTAATCCGAAATAAGTCCTTGCTCCTAATCTTATTCTGTCTCCTTCTACTTCATTTCTTCCGTAGATTGAAAAAATAGGACCAATATCAATCCCTTTGAAGGCGTTGTAATACCGTGAGCCAAGCGTTTCAAACAGCTTTACCATTCTGTTGAATTTCGGGGTCTGCTGAAGCTCATCAAGCATGTTGTAAACTCCCTGTTCTGCTTTGGATAAAGTGTCAGGTCTGACCTTTGTCCAGTAGGCATCATCTTTATTGGTAAATTTGTCTTCGTATTCTTCTTCGGTACGTTTAAATACTTTTGGATCAAGAGGTTTGTTGAACTGATAATCAGAATAATCTACCGATCTTTTAGCAATAATGCTTTTTGCACCTTTCTTTTTTGAAAAAGGGCTCATTTCAAATTCTGTCACCATTTTTTTAGGAAGAAATGTAGCATCATCAGGATTATCATATTCCACCTGAGTATAAACACTGTTGACAAAATTGACATTGATTTTTTGGGTTGACTTCAATGTAGCACCTAAAACAGCATAGGTATCCGTATCAATATAAAGGTTTCCCTGGAATGCAAGGATGTCTTTTCTCTTAGGCTGATATCTTATCTGGAAGGCTTTTTCACCACGAATCGTAATGGTGTCCATAAGACTGTAATCGTAGGTACTGAACCCATCTGTTCCCACGGGACTCTGGAAGCCAATATCAAAGTAATTAAGGGTATTATCGTAAATATTAATATCACGATAAAGGTTTTTAGCTGAAACCGTAATCACCTGATTGTCCTGGAAGCCTGAAGTTTTTTGAGCAACCAGAGTTCTTTTGCTGTCTTTATCCGGTTTGTTTTTACCATAATTTTCATAAACAGCTTCATTCAAGAAGATAGGAAGACCAAGCCTTCCACTTGCGGTAGAATCAGCATAACTGAAAATGAAATCCAGTTTATTGAAGATCTTTTTCTTCATGAACGCACTGTCCAAGTTGTTCAGGTCAAACTGCGTTTTTTCGTATTCTTTATAGGAATAGGTATCGAATTTTTCCAGTCCGTTATTTCTTTTTTGAGCCCAGACTTTCTGCATAATTGCATAAGCAGGATTTTCTTTCTTGTTTTTGTATTTTGTTTTACCGCTTTGAAGAACAATCTCCTGAATGTCGCTCACTTTAGCCTGTGATAGCTGTACGAAAATATTTTCAGCATTTTCAGGGGTGATATCAAGGGTTTCTGTAATATAATTTTTTTTGGAAAATCTTAACTGATGAATGATGCTATCAGACTGAACGATGAAACTGCCTGAAGTTGTCGTCAGGGAAGGTGTTTTGTCATTATTGATAAAAATATCAACTTTATTCAGTTCTTTATTGTTCTTTTCGTCAACCACCTTACCGATGGCCTTGTTTTGAGCGCATACGGAACCGGCGAGAATCAGAAAAAAAAATAAAAGATAGTGTTTTTGGGAGTTATTGTTTAACATCATTCGTTTCTTCAGGCAATTAGCATAAACAAAAAGCATGCAGTTTATTTAAAAAATAGGTAAAAAAGTAAAATATTTTTATTCTATCCTATAAAACGACAAAAGTAGCGAAAATAATATATGTATAGGTGAAAAATTAACCGGGAAATTTCAATGCTTAAAATATAATAATCAAAGGATTAAAATAAAGATTAAGATCTTACGTATAAGGAGTATTTTGATGCTGTTACGAAGGATAATTAAATAAAAAAAGACTTACATTTCTGTAAGTCTTTTTGCTCCTCCTGCTGGGCTCGAACCAGCGACCCTCTGATTAACAGTCAGATGCTCTAACCAACTGAGCTAAGGAGGAATTTCCTTTGTTTTAAGTGGTGCAAATATAATATGAATATCCATACCAAGCAAGTTTTATCCTTTGTTATTGACGATTTTTCACTAAATGTATTGAATTTCAATAAGAAATATTTCTTGAGATTTTTATTTAAACTTAGATGTCTTCGAATAAATGTTTAAAATACCGTTCCGGAGATTCCAGGAAATTTTTTGTTAGCTGGTAATGCTCTGTTTCTTTATAATGCACTTTTTGAATTTTATCATCAAGAAGATAAATTTCTGAGGTTGGATAACTCATCAGTATTGGTGAGTGGCTTGAAATTATAAACTGAGCTTTTCCGGTTTTTTCTAATTTATGAATAATAGATAATAGAGAAAGTTGTCTCTGTGGTGATAAAGCGGCTTCCGGCTCGTCAAGAATATAAATGCCATGCTGGAAATGGTTATGGAACAGGGATAAAAAAGCTTCGCCATGAGACTGTTGGTGTAAAGATTTTCCACCGTAGGCTTCCAGAACCCTTTGATCTTCTTTAGCCACATCATCAATATAGGTAGCAAAGTTGAAAAAACTTTCAGCTCTCATAAAAAAGCCCTGAGAAGTCTTATGATGCCAGGAAAGAGTAAGATATTCTGACAACGCAGATTCTGTTTTATGAAAGTCGTAATTGTGATTACGGTTTCCACCAGCCACATTGAAGTCGCATTTGTCTGCAATGGCTTCAAGCAGGGTGGATTTTCCAATTCCATTTTCGCCCACGAAAAATGTAACATTGCTTTTCAGTCTTATATTTAAGCCGTTGCGTAAAAATGGAAGGCTGAAAGGAAAATTTTTTGGGTGATTGTCATTTAAATAAATCTTTGATAGATAAGGCATTTTGCTTGATAGAATTAGTTATCCTATCAAGCAAAATTTGTGCAAAAAATTATAATATTTTTGACCTTATTTCTTTAAATCTTTAAGTATTTCCTGAACAGCTCTTTCCAACTGTGGATCATTGTTCTGAAGACGGTCCATAAAGGTGTTTTTAACATAAATGTCTGGTTTTACGCCTGTTTTTTCCAGATTTTGTCCGTCCAATGTGTAAGTTCCCCATGCAGGAAGTCTGTAAGAAGATCCGTCTACCAGTCCTTTGGCTGAAGTGAAAATAATCCATCGATACGTATCCTGACCGATAATTTTACCGAGCTTTAATGCTTTGAATCCAGCTGCAGTCATCTCAGCGTCGCTTAATGATGCTTCGTTAATCAAAAGAACAATAGGTTTTCGGGAAGGCGCAAAGTTGGGTTGGGTTGTTATCTTTCCTTCACGGTATTTCCATTGTAAATAAGGTCTCTGAGAAAGGAAATTCAATACCTTGTCATGAACATTTCCACCTGTGTTGTAGCGTAAGTCCAGAATAACAGCATCTTTTCTGTTTTCCTGTTCTACCATGTCTAGAAGGAAGCGGTCCAGCTCATCAGTAGACATGTTTTTCATGCAGGAGTAGGCAATACGGTTGTTGCTGAGCTTGTCTACACGCTGATGATTATTGTAGATCCAGTCATCATAAAGCAATCCTTTTAATTCTCCATTGGAAATCGGATGTACTTTGGTTGTTATAGTTTTACCATCGCGGTTAAAAGTAAGAACAAGTTCATCCTGTTTTTTAGGACTTGTGAAATAAGTTTCGATATTTTCGTTCAGATCTATTTTTTTTCCATTTACAGAGATCAGCTGGTCTCCAGGTTTGATATCAACTCCCGAACGGTAAGCCGGAGATTTTCTCACAATGCTTTCTACTGTGTAAGGATGGTCTTTTTTGAAGATAATTCCGGTTTCGTTGGTGAAATAGTTCAGGAACATTGTCTCTTCTTTTCCGGTAGAAGAAAACCCTGTGTGTGAAGAATTAAGCTCTCCTAAAAGATCGTTCAGTAAAATTCGCAGATCATTTCTGTTATGCACATAGGGAAGGTACTTTGCATACTGCTCCTTTTTCGCTTTCCAATCGATACCATGGAATTTTTCGTCGTAGAAGTTTTCCTCTACGCCCGTCCATGCTTCAGCATACATCTGAGTAAATTCTGATGCCAGATCTTTATCAAAGCTGTACTGGATGTTTATTTTTTCAGGTTTTAATGCCGCTAACGTTGTTTTATAAATGTTACCTTCTATCAGGGCAAATAGGTTTTTCTCATTTTTGGTTAAGTAATAAGCTGCTTTATCAAAGACTTTTTCAGATTTTGCAGGTTCAAAATCTGTGAACACTTTTTTGTAAAGCTGTCTTTTTCCATTATCCTGATTAGAGTTGAATAACAAGATCTCCTTTTTATCATCAGTGAAAACAGCAGGATCATCCTGATATCCATATCGGTCGGTAACCAGCTCAATCCTGTCCAGGGTGTCATCAGGATTTACTTTCAATTCTTTGATTACCGGTTCTTTTTCTTCCTTTTTTTCTTTATTTTTCTCTTCTTCTTTTTTATCCTTCTTATCTTTCTCTTTATCAGGCGATTTTTCCTCCTTCTTTTCTTCAGTGAAGAGATTGTCGAATTTTTCGGATTTAAAAGGTTCGTCAAACCAGTCGAGAGCCATACGGTAAATGTTAGATTTCTGCATGCCTAAAGGGTAAGACGGATTGGTTCTGTCACTGGCAAAATAAATATACTTACCGTTTGGAGACCATACGGGATCTTCCTCTGAAACTCCTGTGTTGGTAAGGTTTAAAGTCTGTGCTTTTTTAATATTATAGATAAAAATATCAAGCTCAAAGTTTCTTTTTGCGGAGAATAATACATATTCGTCATTGGGAGAAAAAGATGGTCTTGAGTTTTGGAATGCCCAGATTTCATCTTTGACGATGGTGGTGGATTTGAAACTTTTTAGATCCAATAATCTTACTTCATCCCTTCCGCTTAAGTAAACAGCTTTTGAAAGATCACTATTGAAGGTGATGCTGCGGTTATTGCGTAAATCTTCTGTTAATTGTTTTGGCTGGCCTTTGCCGTCTGCCTGAATCGTGAACCAGTTTTGATAGCCGTTATACGTTTGGCTGTAAAGCAAAGTGCGGTTGTCTTTCAGCCACTTAACTTCCATAGCATGTTCTTTTCCGTCAGAGACCTGCTGGGCAAATTTCCCTTCAATATCAGAAACGAATATAATCCCACGGCTTATGAACGCCATTTTTTTACCGTCCGGAGATACGTCATAATAGGAAATGTTATTTTCAACATTGAAGTTCTGGGCTTTTTCCAGGGTTTTGTTGGTGTTCAGACTGATATTGAGTGGAGTGGTCTTTTTTGAGGCAACATCGTAAGTATAAAGCTGGTAGTCCCTTTCAAAAATAACTTTAGATCCGTCCGCTGAAACAAACGGTTTTTTAATAGAAGTATCAAATTCCGTTAAAGCAGTTTTTTTACCATTTTCAAGCTTATAAAGATTGTATTCTCCGTTATTTTCATCAGAAATAAAGTAAATAATACCATTTTTATCTACACTTGGGTTGAAGTCTTTTCCTTCATAGTTAGTGTACTGTTTGAAAGAATTATTTTTTGGATTGTATCCGAGAATATCGGGATTATTTTCTCCCTTATAGCGCTTACGCTGTACCTGGTGAGCACTTTCTGAAGAACTTGTGAAAAGATATTCCCCGGCAGGTGTTTCTACGAGGCCGTTAGTATTGTTAAAATAATTATTGAAAAGCTTTTGTGGCGTTTTTCCTTCAATTGTAGTTGTAAAACTGCCGAAATTATTATTTCTGTTGGAAGTAAAATAGATTGTTTTACTGTCCCACGCCCAGCTTTCCATTTCATCTCTTCCGGTATGGAAGGTTAATTGCCTGATCGTTCCACCTCCTGCAGGCATTACATACACATCGTAATTTCCATATTGGTTTGAACTGAATGCAAGCCATTTTCCATCCGGAGAAAGACGGGGGTTGATCTCTTCTCCATCCAGTGCGGTAATTCGTGAAGCGTTTCCACCATTGGAGTCTGCTTTCCAGATATCGCCATCGTAAGCAAAATAAGCTGTTTTCCCATCAGGACTTAATGATGGACTTGATAAAAAATAAGACTTTTCCTGTGCCGAAATCCCTATAATAGAAAATGCTGTTAATAACGAAATAATACTTTTCTTCATGGTCAATTGGTTATTTATGCAATACTGTATATTGGTTTTATTACTCTTTGTCTTGGTAGAGGAGTATCCATTTGCTGAGAACTTTAGCAATTTGAATAACTCTAAAAAAGAATAGTCGAATGATTACGGAAATCGTTACATGAAAAATAGCTGAAAAGGTGGATAATATTCAGTGAAGCAGATCGATACTTCATAAAAGTTAATATAAGTTACCGATATGTGTCTTTTCTAGGCTAGATATGTACAATTGTTCAGATTAAAGCACAAAAAAAGACTTACATTTCTGTAAGTCTTCTTGCTCCTCCTGCTGGGCTCGAACCAGCGACCCTCTGATTAACAGTCAGATGCTCTAACCAACTGAGCTAAGGAGGAATGTCCTTTGTTTTAAGTGGTGCAAATATAGGACGAATATTTATACCCTACAAATATTTTTAAGAAAATTTTTCAAAAAAATTATAATTTCCCTGTAAATACCTTAAAGATGTCGCTTCCAAAGATCAGTAACATCAATCCTAACAGGAAGATAACTCCAATCATCTGTGCGTTTTCCAAAACTTTCTGAGGGACTGGTTTTCCTACAATAATTTCATATAAAGTAAATAAAACGTGTCCACCGTCAAGTCCCGGAATAGGAATAAGGTTCAGGAATGCCAGCCATACAGAGAACATTGCTGTAAAGCTCCAGAAAGCAACCCAGTTGATTTTAAAGCTTCCGTCTGCATCTTTATCCACAGGCATATTTTTTACAATAGCAATAGGACCTCCAACGTTCTTATAACCCTGAACTTTAGAGTTGAACATAATTTTGAACTGCTTAACCTGAGTAGTTAATGCTTCAATAGTTCTTGTAAATCCTCTTGGAATAGCTTCTCCAAAAGAATATTTTTTATTCGTTACAATATCTTTTGCAATACCTTTTGTATCAATGGCGATACCTAACTTTCCGTTTTTGTCAACAGAAACAGCTGGTAAAGTTTGTAAAGCTCCATTTCTCTCAACATCTACAGTAATCGTTTTACCTTTGTTTTCGCTTAAAAGAGTACTTACTTCATCAAAAAATGCTGCTTTCTTACCATTGATACCTACAATTTTATCTCCTTTTGCAAGACCGGATGCCTGAGATGAAGGAGTAGCTAATGAATCAACAACCATAGAAACTCTTGGAGTGATGTATAGTTTTGCTTCTCTCTGCTTAAGAACATCTGCTACACCGTCAGCATTCACCGGGAAAGTAACTTCCTGTCCGTTTCTGTTTACCGTAACATTGTCTCCTAAAAGAATATTGATTGAAGTGTTTTCAAGTCTTTCCGCTGGTTTTCCGTCTACAGTGATGATTTTGTCACCATTCTGGAATCCCATTTTCTTTCCGGCTGAAGTAGCTTCAATACCGTTCTTGAATTTTGTGATATCCGTATAGGTTTCTCCGTTGAAGAATGAAAGGGAGCTGTAGATTAACCATGCAAGGAAAAAGTTAACCGTAACTCCTCCCAGCATAATGATCAGTCTCTGCCAGGCAGGTTTTGATCTGAACTCCCAAGGTTCGGCCGGTTTTTTCATTTGGGCAGTATCCATACTTTCGTCTACCATTCCTGCAATCTTCACATATCCTCCGAAAGGAAGCCAGCCAATTCCGTATTTTGTCTGTTCAGGATGTTTTCTCCAGTCATTGTCCGGAAGTTTTGATATATCGATAGGAACTTCTTCCTTCTTTCCGTTCACCTCTATTACTTCAGAATCAGGAAGGTTCTTTGATAAAAATTTATACTGCCATTTTCCGTTGATTTTCTTCATGGAGAATATGGAGAAGTAAGGATCAAAAAACAGGAAAAACTTCTCTGCTCTGGTCTTAAACCATATTGCCGGTAAGAAATGCCCAAGCTCATGAAGAAGCACAAGTATAGAGATGCTCAGAATGAACTGAAAAAGTTTAATTGCTATTTCCATTAATAAATTTTAGATTTTAATTTGCAAAGGTAACAATTATCAAAACTATGCCAAATAAAAAAGCTCCCCGAAACGAGAAGCTTTGTCATATTTAAAGACGATAAGCTATAAATTGAAAGAAACTCCAAGGCTGCCATTATTACCTACCTCTGCAAAGACTCCGATTTTTTCTGTGAAGAAATATCGGGCTCCGATGTGAGCTCCCACTCCAAAGTCTCTACCAAGAACTCCAAGGTCTACTCCAGGGTAGATATCCCATTTGGAAGGAAGATTTAATGCTTCCTGCAAGTGAAAGTTCAGTCTCCCGAAAACAAAAACACGATTATCCTTATCGTTGTTTTTATAATTATCGAAGTAGCCATTAATCCCGGCTCCTACTGAAATAAGTTTGTTAAGTCCATAGTCGTAAGTTCCCGTGATCCCGGTTCCGTAGCCCCAGGCACTCAGCCCCAGTTGTATTTTCTGATCTCCTTTTCCTGTCCAGGCCTGAGCATTAGCCATAGCCCCAAAAAAGAAGATCGCCACCATAAAAAACAATTTCTTCATAAATTTTTAATTTTTAAGGATAATGATAAAAAAATATCTCTATCAAAAATGAAACCGAAAGGATATGAGTAGCATAAAAATGGTTGACTTTAATATATTATTAAGAAATAGATGCTGTCTTTGTATGAAAAACCATCTTTTCAGCTATTTAATTCTCCTTTTGTAATTATAAAAACTGTATTTTTATATTTCATATTTGAAATAATTTAAAAAGAATAAAAGATGAAAGTTGTTGGGCTTAATTTAGATATCATCTGGAAAAATAAAACTGAGAATTTCGCACGTATAGAAAGCGAACTGCTGAATGTGGAAGCAGATCTGTTTCTTCTTCCCGAAATGTTTTCAACAGGCTTCTGTATGGATGCTTCAGAAGTTGCAGATAGAAATAATGAATCACTGGAGTTTTTGAAAAAGATATCTAAAGAGAAAAAAGCAGCATTCTGCGGAAGTGCCCCGGTTGAACAAAACGGAAACTTCTACAACAGAATGTATTTTGTAAAGCCGGATGGTGAAATCTCTTTTTATGATAAAAGACATCTTTTCTCTTTTTCCGGAGAAGATAAAGTGTATACACCGGGAAAAGAAAGAGTAATTGTTGAATACAAAGGAATACGTTTCCTGCTCCAGGTGTGCTATGATCTTCGTTTTCCTGTTTTTGCACGAAATAATGATGATTATGATGCTGTTTTATATGTTGCCAACTGGCCAGAGAAAAGGGTAGGAGCATGGGAACACCTTTTAAAGGCCAGAGCTATTGAAAATTTATCTTTTGTATTTGGTTTAAACAGAATCGGGACTGATGGAAATGATCTGTTGTATCAGGAAAGCTCACACTGCTTCTTTGGGGATGGAAAAGAAATCTCTCAGAAACAGGGAAATCTTGTATCTGCAGAACTCTATCTGGAAGAATTGAACGATTTTAGAAAACATTTCCAGTTTTTAAATGACCGGGATCGTTTTTCTATTCAACTGTAAATAAAAATAAGGGCTGAAATTCATTGAATTTCAGCCCTTATTTTATCTTAGATATATTGTTGCAGAAGGTTCGTTAATGTATTCACGTCATGAACACCGCTTTCCTTCCATAGCATTTCCCCTTTTTTGAAAATGGCCAGTGTAGGAACTCCACGTACTCCATATTGAGCTGCCAGCGCGGGGTATTGATCTACGTCTACCTTTATAATTCTGGCTCCTTCGCCAATATTTTCCTTTACCGTATTTAATACCGAAGACTGCACTTTACAGGGCTGGCACCATGTTGCGAAAAAATCTATAAGGACAGGTCTTTCGGAATCAATAATTTCCTGAAATTTTTGTGACATATTTTGGTTGTATTAGTTTGCTTTTTTGTTTGTTTCGTCCTGGATTGCCTTTACATTCTTCCAGCTCGTCCCATCATAAGCTTCCACACCATTTTTCTTCAGAATTTCCATAGCCTGATCTGCCTGAATTCCTTTATTACAGAAAACAACAACTTTTTTAGCCTTCAGGGTTTCTACATTGTTTTGAATCTCTGCCAATGGAATATTGATGGCATTTTTTGCCGTTCCTGCAGCATACTGTTCCGGAATTCGGACATCTACCAATACTACATCAGAATTGTTGACGACATCTTTGATGTTAGCTGTAGGAACTGTAGTCCTATGATTTGTCTTACAGGCACTTAATGTAAATGCTAATGCTAAGAATAATCCGAAAAACTTAATTTTCATGATCTTACAGGGTCTTAGATTGACATACAAAATCTGTAGTTGGAAGTTTTTCCGTTTTTTTAATACCGTTAAAACCACCTTCTATTTCAGTAAAGTTTCTGATTCCGTGTGAGTTAAGAATGCTTGCTGCAATCATGCTTCTGTATCCGCCGGCACAATGAAGGAAGAAGTGTTCAGAATCATCAATGGTACGTGCCCAGTCGCTGATGGTATCCAACGGTTTGTTGTATGCATTGTCAATATGTTCTGCTGCATATTCAGTCAGCTTTCTTACATCAATTACAGTAGCTTCTTCTGTAAACTGCTCTGCAAATTCAGCCGGAGTAATTCTTTTGATCTCATCCGTTTCTTTTCCTGCATTTTTCCATGCTTCAAAGCTTCCCTTCAGGTATCCTATTACGTTGTCAAAACCCACTCTGCTCAGTCGCGTGATAACTTCTTCTTCAGTTCCTTCATCAGTAACTAATAATAATGGATGTTTTACATCTACAATAAGAGTTCCTACCCATGGGGCAAAATCTCCTTTCAGTCCTATATTGATAGAGTTTGGAACAAATCCTTTGTGGAAGTCTGCGGGGCCTCTTGTATCTAAAATTAATGCTCCTGTTTCTTCTGCCAAAGCTTCAAAGTCTTCAGCTTCAACAGGATGTAGTCCTTTATTCATTACCACATCAAGGCTTTCATAGCCGCCTTTGTTTAACGCGACATTCATTCCGAAATATTTCGGTGGAGCTGTTAAACCATCCAGAACTTCTCTGATGAAAGATTCTTTATCCGGTTGATTAAGAGCATAATTGGTCTTTTTTTGATTCCCCAGAATATCAACAGTTTCTTTCTGCATATTCTTTCCACAGGCAGAGCCAGCACCGTGAGCCGGATAAACAGTGATGCTGTCATCCAACGGCATGATTTTGTTCTGAAGACTATCATATAGAATTCCCGCCAGGTCTTCCTGAGTAAGGTTAGTAGCCTTTTGTGCCAGGTCTGGTCTTCCCACATCTCCTAAAAATAGCGTGTCACCTGTAAAAATAGCAGTCTCCGCACCATTTTCGTCTATTAAAAGATACGTGCTGCTTTCCATGGTGTGTCCCGGAGTATGCATTACCTTTATCTTCACTTTCCCGATTTCAAAAATCTGATTATCTTCAGCAATAATAGCTTCAAATTCCGGAGCAGCAGTAGGTCCGTATACAATCGGCGCACCTGTCTTCTTACTTAAATCCAAATGTCCCGATACGAAATCAGCATGGAAGTGAGTTTCAAAAATATATTTTAAAGTGACATTATCTTTTTCCAGACGATCCAGATAAGGTTTTACTTCTCTTAAAGGATCAATAATGATTGCTTCATTCTCTGATACAATATAATAGGCACCCTGAGCCAGACAGCCCGTATATATTTGTTCAATTTTCATTGGGGTCTTTTTTTAATGAGTTAAAGATACGAAGTATTAGATCAATTCTAAATGAAATGTTAAATCCCATTGATAGTTTCTTTCAATACTTTGCTAAACATACGTTTAGTATTTGTTGTTTTTTTAGCAAAAAGAATGCCTTACATAAGAATAAAAGGCAAATGCTGTTTTATATCATGTTTAGTTTTTATAACCTTTCCGGTATTTAAAAAAATTAATAATCGTGGTTTAAAATTTGATTATCCAAGAACAAATTTATTTTTAAAAGGAACAGATAGAAGTTCTTCAGAAAATATCTTACATATTTTACAAAAAATTTTATATTTATAAGTTAAAAAAGCGACCAAATGGCAGACAAAACACAATTTATTGAAGAACTGAATACGAGATACACTCCAAAAGGAGAGCATATAATATTAGGAAAGGGAATGTTGGATGGAGAAGTAGTGACAGAGGTTAATGTAACAATTCCCCTGAAAACAATTAACCGCCATGGTCTTATCGCCGGAGCTACCGGAACCGGCAAGACAAAAACATTACAGGTATTTGCAGAACAGCTTTCTCACGCAGGAATTCCATCTTTGGTTCTGGACATTAAAGGAGATTTCTCCGGAATTGCAGAAGCGGGACAAATGAATTCTATTATTGAAGAAAGGTATGCCAAGACACAGCTTCCTTATAACCCGCAAGGCTTTCCGGTGGAATTAATGAGTATTTCCGGCGGAAAAGGAGTGAAACTGAGGGCTACTGTTACAGAATTCGGGCCTGTTTTATTAAGCAAAATCCTTGAATTGAATGATACGCAGCAAAGCATCATGTCTATTGTCTTCAAATACTGTGATGATAAAGGACTTCCATTGATCGACCTTAACGATCTGAAAAAAGTACTGCAGTATGTAACAGATAATGCACAGGGGAAAGCAGAACTTGCAGCCAATTACGGATCCATTGCGTCAGCCTCTCTCGGAGCGATTTTAAGATCTATTGTTGCCCTGGAGCAACAGGGAGCAGCTGGATTTTTCGGAGAATTAAGTTTTGACGTTCATGACTTGCTGGAAACAAGAGATGGAAAAGGAGTTGTCAATATTCTCAGAGTAGCGGATATTCAGAATAAGCCACAGCTTTTCTCAACGTTTATGCTTTCGCTTTTTGCTGAAATTTATATGACATTTCCTGAAGAAGGAGATAGTGGAAAACCAAAGCTAGTCCTTTTTATAGATGAAGCCCACTTGATTTTTGATGAAGCATCCAAGGCCCTTCTTTCACAAATCGAAACCATGGTAAAACTCATCCGTTCCAAAGGAGTCGGGATTTATTTTATTACCCAGATTCCTGGGGATGTCCCTGAAAATGTACTTTCTCAGTTAGGATTGAAAATACAGCACGCATTGAGAGGCTTTACGGCAAAAGATAAAAAAGAAATTACCAAAGCGGTTGAAAATTATCCAACCACAGAATATTACAATGCGTCCAGCCTGATTCAGAATCTTGGAATCGGGGAAGCATTTGTTACGGCACTTGATGAAAAAGGGATTCCTACACCATTAGTCCATACATACCTGATTTCTCCGGAATCAAGAATGGATGTTCTGAATGAAGCAGAAATCTCTGACCTTACATCCAGATCAGCAATGGTAGCAAAATATGAGCAGGCATTAGACAGAGAATCTGCTTACGAAATGCTGACCACCAGAATGGAACAGGCAGCCCAAAACCCTGCGCCAACACAAAAGACAAAACCGGTAAAGGAAGAACCCGGAATGTTTGAACAGGTATTACAGAGTAAAGCCGGCCGTACTTTTACCTCTACATTAATGAGGGAAGGAGCAAAAGCTATTCTCGGAATGTTCGGACTGGGAGGCAGAAGAAGATAATTTGGAAGCTAACCTGCTGTATTTTGATATATTTTTTGTTATTTTAGCAGGTTATCTTTACTTAACGGTAAAAATAGAGCCGTATTTTATTGGGGAATAAAAGACAGGTTTTAAATATTAAAAACAGAAAAACAGCAGTTAACACACATTCATGTATTCAATAATAGATATAGAAAGTAATGGTGCAGGTTATAGAAATGAATGCATTATAGATATCGCCATTTACAGATATGACGGTCAGAAAATCACAGACCAGTTTATATCGCTGGTAAACCCTGAAGGTGATATTACTCCTTTTGTACAAAAGCTGACCAGTATTACCCCCAAGATGGTCAAAACAGCTCCGAAATTTCATGAAATTGCCAAGAGAGTAATCGAAATTACTCAAAACACAACCTTGGTAGGTCATAATATTGATTTTGATTACAGGATGCTTCGCCAGTCTTTCAAAAGACTTGGTTATGATTTTAAAACCAATACTTTAGATACAATTCCGTTAGCTAAAAAATTGATTCCTGATGAAGTAAGTTATTCGTTGGGAAAACTGGTAAAATCACTGGGCATTCCTTTGACTAACCACCATAGGGCGGAAGGTGATGCAAGAGCTACATTAGAACTTTTCAAACTTCTGATTTCAAAAGATACCGAAAATGAGATCATTCAGAAACAACATGACGAGTCTAATGCAAAAACGTATATCAACAAGATCAAAGAGCTAACCCAGGATCTTCCTAATGATAAAGGATTTGTGTACTTTCAGGATGAAGCGGGACGTATTATGTTTTCCGATTATGTTCAGGATATCAACAAATTTTCCAAAAAGGTTTTCAATTCCAAATCAAAAAAATGGGAACAGATCCAGAAAGATGTTGAACAGATTAATTTTGAGCTTACCGGAACAGATATTATTGCCAAACTGATCCTGAATTCCAAGAATATAAAAAAGAAGGAAGTTTTACCTTTCGGATTGTATTTCAGGAATAATAAATATGTGGTTGAAAAAAATAAACTCAATAAAACTGAGAAGCCGGTCCTGAAATTCAGATCATTTACCCAGGGTACAAAAGCGGTTCAGTTTATAGGTTCTCATGAAGAATTTAAAGATTTTTCTGCACTGAAACAGAAGGTCGAATTCAGAAAAAGAAATGAGCTTTGGCTGGGTCCTGGAAGAAAATTAGGCGAAAAGCTGTTTTTAATCATAGAAAACGGGAAAGTGGTTTCCTTTGGTTTTTATGAACTGTTTACGCAGATTCAGACACTCAGTAAGCTGGCTAAACTGAAGATTGATCTTCCGCTGTCTTCCACAGATCTGAATAACGAATTGCAACTGGCTTTGCTTCGCGGGGATTTCGAGACGTTGCCATTACCGAAGTAATAGAGTGTCTACACTTTACAGATTGTATTCTGAAGAGGATACAATTAAATCAAGTTTCTTGAAATAGAAAAATAAATAGTATTTTTGCAAAAATTAAATAGAAGCAATGCAAAATTTTAAACAAAATAAAACTGGAAAAAAGGGAGCTGTAAAGTTCTCTAAGGTTTGGAATATTTAAAAGAGTTGTCTTGCATAAAAAATAATCAATGTGGCAGGCTCTTTTTTATAAGAATCTGCCTTTTTTTATGTTAAAATGAAATTATGAATTCAAAAGAATTATTAAAGATTGCCAATGAGTTTGGCACACCAGTGTATGTTTATGATGCTGAATCCATCAAAGTTCAATACGAAAAACTGACTTCTTCATTTTTAAAACATACTAAGTTCTTCTACGCAGCGAAGGCTTTGACCAATATCAATATTCTTAAGTATGTCAAGAATCTGGGTGCATCTCTGGATTGTGTATCTATTAACGAAGTTAAGCTAGGTTTAAAGGCAGGATTTTCGAAGGAAAAGATATTATTTACACCCAACTGTGTTGACCTTGCCGAAATAGAAGAAGCAATGACTTTCGGAGTTCATATTAACATTGATAACATTTCTATCCTTGAGCAATTCGGAAATAAATACGGAAATACTTATCCGATTTTAGTAAGAATCAACCCACATATTTTTGCCGGTGGTAACTATAAGATTTCAACAGGGCATATCGACAGTAAATTCGGAATTTCTATCCATCAGGTTCGTCACATTGAAAGAGTGATGAAAAGCACGAACCTGAATGTGGAAGGGCTTCACATGCATACAGGAAGCGAAATAAAAGATCCGGATGTATTCCTTCAGGCTTTGGAGATTATGCTGGAACTTTCCGAGCATTTCCCGAACCTGAAATATCTGGATATGGGAAGCGGATTCAAAATCCCTTATCAGGACAGTGAAGAAGAGACTGATGTAAGAACATTAGGTAAAAAAGTAGAAAAAGTAATTTCTGAATTTTCAAAATCTACAGGAAAAAAATTCGAGCTATGGTTTGAGCCTGGAAAATTCTTAGTAGGAAAAAGCGGCTATTTATTGGTGAAAGCTAATGTGATCAAACAGACAACAGCAACTGTTTTTGTTGGAGTCAATTCGGGATTTAATCACCTTATCCGTCCTATGTTCTACGATTCTTACCATCTGATTGAAAACCTTTCCAATCCAAAAGGAGCAGAAAGGATTTATACGGTAGTAGGAAATATCTGCGAAACAGACACATTTGCCTGGGACAGAAAACTGAATGAAGTAAGAGAAGGAGATATCCTTGCCTTCCATAATGCGGGAGCTTATGGTTTTGAAATGAGTTCAAACTTCAATTCAAGATTAAAGCCTGCTGAAGTACTATACTTAGATGGAAAAGCTCATTTGATCCGTAAAAGAGATGAGTTCGAAGATTTATTGAGAAATCAGATTGAAATAGTAATGTAAAATCTGAAAAATATGATATAAACAGCCGCCTTTTGGGTGGCTGTTTTTTTTCTGGTGAGCTAAACCTCACGGGTTTTCAAAACCCGTGAGGTTTCAATAGAAAAAGAATTCAAAATAAATTACAAGTTTTTAACATCGGGTTAGGGATGGAGTCTCAACTTTATTAGCTAAATTTGATAGAAGTATGGATTTACGTCCGTTACAATTCTCATTTTTTCATACAAAACAACCACCAAAACAGACTAATTATGGCGAAAAACATAGCAGAGCAAATTGTTGAAATGCTCGAAAATGCCAATGTGAAAAGAATTTATGCAGTAACCGGCGACAGTCTTAATCACCTGAATATTGCTGTCAAAAAAAGCAGTATCCAATGGATTCATGTAAGACATGAAGAAGTAGGAGCTTATGCTGCTGCTGCAGAGGCAGAGCTTGATGGATTGGCTGTATGTGCCGGAAGCTGTGGTCCAGGGCATGTTCATCTGATCAATGGAGTGTATGAAGCCCATCGCTCTCATGTTCCCATGCTGGTCATTGCGTCCACAATCCCAAGTGATGAAATGGGAATGGATTATTTTCAGGAAACCAATACGATAAAGCTATTTGATGACTGCAGCTACTATAATCAGATGATTACAAGACCTGAACAGGTACAGAGAACCGTACAAACTGCTATTCAGCATGCGATCTCCAAAAAAGGAGTAGCGGTGATAGGTCTTCCCGGAGATGTTTCCGAATTAGATGCTGAGGAAGGCTCTACTTCCACTCAAATATTTAAAACCAATCCTGTCATAAGACCTTCGGATAGCGAGTTGAAAAGCTTGTCAACCCTTATAAACAATAGTAAAAAGATAACCCTGTACTGTGGTATAGGTGCGGCTGAAGCCCGCGCTGAGGTAGTTGCTTTGTCTAAGCTGTTAAAAGCACCTGTGGGATATTCATTTCGGGGGAAAATGGCTATCCAGCCCAATAATCCAAATGAAATAGGACTTACAGGGCTCTTAGGATTTCCTTCAGCTTATCATGCCATGCACGAAGCTGATCTCGTAATTCTTTTAGGGACAGATTTTCCTTATCAGAAATTCATGCCAGTAAAAAATAAGATAGTGCAGATTGATGAAAGCCCTGAAAGATTAGGAAGAAGAGCCAAGCTGGAGTTGGGTCTTGCAGGAGATGTCAAAGAAACCATTAAAGCATTGCTTCCTTTATTGGAAGAAAAAGCGGATGTCCACTTTCTGAATGAACAGCTTGCGTTTTACGATAAAGTAAAAGAAAGCCAGTTGGAGTATGTAAAGGATTTTGGAAAAGAGAACGCTATTCAGCCGGAATATGTAGCACACACTTTGGATAAGCTTGCCGAAAATGATGCTATTTTTACTGTAGACACAGGAATGTGCTGCGTCTGGGGAGCCCGTTTTATTACGGGAACGGGTGAAAGGAAAATGCTGGGTTCATTTAACCATGGTTCTATGGCGAATGCAATGCCAATGGCTATTGGAGCGGCTTTAGCTCATCCTGAAAAACAGGTTATTGCGATGTGCGGAGACGGAGGATTATCTATGTTGTTGGGAGATATGGCTACTATTTTTCAGTATAAACTTCCAGTAAAATTAATTGTTTTTAATAACAGAACTCTAGGAATGGTAAAGCTTGAAATGGAAGTTGGCGGAATGCCGGATAATGAAACAGATATGCTCAACCCTGATTTTGCCCTGGTAGCACATGCCATGGGCTATCCCGGGAAAAATGTGCACCTTCCCGAAGAAGTGGAAAGTGCTATCAGGGAATGTCTGGATCACGATGGACCTTATCTGCTGAATATTTTTACCAATCCCAATGCACTGGCTCTTCCTCCGAAGATTGAATTTGATCAGATCATGGGAATGACCAAATCTATGGCTCAATTGATGCTTGGAGGTAAAATGGATGAGGTTTTTGAAACGGTAAAGACCAATTATAAACACATCAAAGGCCTGCTATAAGAAGAAATAAATGATTGAAAAGTTATCTGAAATTCAGAATCTATATGTAAAACTTCATGCTTTGCGTGAAGTTTTTCTTTTTTATAAATGTGCTAAATATTTACCTTTGCTTATTATTAGTAAACAATTATGAGAACAGTACTTTTATTTTTGGCTTTGTGCACAGTGAATTTTTCCTTTGCACAGGATCAGGAAGAACGTGATGATTCTTTTATCAGGGAGAGCAATAAAAATGTTCTGAAAATAGATATCAAAGAACCTTTTATGCAGGTGGCTGTAAAATGTAATGATTTTAAACCTGCAGCTTATGAAGGAGGTGTAGCAGCCTACAAAGATATCCTGAACAAATATATTTATGCCTATCTGAATTCCGATTTCTATGCTTTGACGGGAGATTTTACATTTACCTTGATGCTTGATGAAAAAGGAAAAGTAGTTGATGTAAAAGGAATGCCTAAAGTGACCAATAGCGAAGTTTTTTTTGATGATATGCAGTACGTCGTAAGAAGAATAAAGAAAAGCTGGATTCCGGCATCTTGTAGTGGAAAGCCAGTAGCATCACAGATTAAAGTTAAAATGAACTTCTCTTCAATGTCTGCTGATATTGATTAAATAATTTAAACACAATAATGAAAAAGACTTTTATTATGTTTTTTCTGGCTTTTGTATCTCTGTATAAAGCGCAGATACTTGATGAATATCCGGAGAAACAAACCTTTTATGAAGGCGGAATGGTTAATTTTTACAAAGATGTCCATGAGTTTCTTATTAATAGTAAATTGAAGGAATGTGATGATAAAGAAATTTATCAACCTAGAATTATCATCACCGAAAAATCTGAAGTTAAATTTATTAAAGATCAGGATACTGCTAATATTGCAAGGAACAAATGTGCATATGATCTTTCCAGAGAAGTTCTTAAGAATCTTAAAAAATGGAAGCCGGCTGAAGCAAAAGGTTGGAAAATTGGAGCCATTACTGAGTTTATTTTATATCCAAAAGATGTAATGAGCAATTATCAGCCTGGTTATGATGCCAATAAATTTGTAGCGCATACCAAATACCCTGAAGGATCGAAAGCTTTTCATACCTTATTTCATGATAATTTTATGACGATTTTTTCAGATTATCAGCTTAACGGGAAAGTAAATCTGGAGTTTTATATCAGTAAAGACGGGCATATTACCAATCCCAGAATTTATCCTGAAGTTGATAATAAAAATTTCAATATTGATTTTATGCGAACTCTTGCAAGGATGAAAAAGATCTGGATACCAGCTTTTTATAAAGATATTCCTATTGTTGAGAGGATTTCATTTCCGGTACAGTTTTCAATAACATTTACTGAAAGATAATCCTGACATTCTGTCACAATATTTTGTATCTTTGCAAACTTATTCGTTCGTAATTTAAAACTACGGACTTTAAATCGATTATCGTGCAGGAAAAATATATAGACGAAACAAAACAGGGCGAAGCTTTTGCTATTGCAGAAAGACCGGAGAACTCTAAAAAACTGTTTTTAGAAAGCTATGGCTGTCAGATGAACTTCTCTGACTCTGAAATTGTTGCATCAATTCTCAATGAACAGGGCTATAATACAACCATGAAAGTTGAAGAAGCTGACCTGATTCTTTTAAATACATGTTCCATCCGTGAAAAAGCAGAACAAACCGTAAGAATGCGTCTTTCTCAGTTTAAAAATCTGAAAAAAGAAAGACCGAATATGACGGTAGGAGTACTGGGATGTATGGCGGAGAGATTGAAAACCAAATTCTTAGAAGAAGAACAATTAGTAGACCTTGTTGTAGGTCCGGATGCCTATAGAGACCTGCCGAATCTTTTAAAAGAAACCGATGACGGAAGAGATGCTATCAATGTAATTCTTTCCAAGGAAGAGACTTACGCAGATATTAATCCTGTTCGTTTAGGAGGAAACGGTGTTACCGCATTTGTCACCATTACCAGAGGTTGTGATAACATGTGTACATTCTGTGTAGTTCCTTTTACCAGAGGGAGAGAAAGAAGCCGTGATCCACACTCTATTATTGAAGAATGTAAAGATCTTGCCAATAACGGATATAAAGAAATTACCCTTTTAGGCCAAAATGTAGACTCTTACCTTTGGTATGGAGGTGGTCCTAAAAAAGATTTTGCCAAAGCTTCTGAAATGCAGAAAGCAACCGCTGTTAATTTTGCTCAATTGCTTGATTTAGTGGCTAAAGCCGTTCCGGAGCTTAGAATCAGATTCTCTACCTCAAATCCGCAGGATATGAGCCTGGATGTATTCAGAATGATGGCGAAACACGACAATATCTGTAAATACGTACACCTTCCTGTACAGAGCGGAAGCAACAATATGCTTGAAGCAATGAACAGACAGCATACCCGTGAAGAATATCTTGATCTGATCAGAAAAGCGAAGGAAATTGTTCCTGAAGTTGCATTTTCTCAGGATATGATCGTTGGATTCTGTAATGAAACAGAAAAAGATCACCAGGATACTTTAAGCCTGATGAGAGAAGTAGAGTATGACTACGGTTATATGTTTGCGTACTCAGAAAGACCGGGAACACCAGCTCACAAAAAAATGGAAGATAATATTCCGGCTGATGTGAAACAGAGACGTCTTGCTGAGGTTATTGCGCTTCAAGGTGAGCTTTCCAGCCAAAGAATGAAATCTTATGTAGGAAGAGTGCATGAGGTGCTGATTGAAGGGATTTCCAAGAAGAATAAAAACCAATGGAAAGGAAGAAACTCTCAGAATGCTGTATGTGTCTTCGATAAACTGGAAGGACAGAAAATAGGTGACATTGTGAACGTTTTCGTGTATGACAATACGCAAGGCACACTTTTAGGGAGAACAGTAGAATAAAATTAAGTTACCATCACTAAAAAACTTAAAAAAAGAAAATATATATTCTTAAAAAAGATCAACGGACATATTACCGTAAGATTTTAGTAAATTGTGAAGGAAAGACAGTACTGTTCAGATTATGGTATATAATCCCGGATCTGAAAGAGATAAAAGGTTTAAAAGTAGATTATTATCAGTATTTAACCTATAAAATTGAAAATGGAAAAGTTTCAGAGGTATTACCTTAGCTTTTTGTTACTTATCGTTTACACCAATACTATTGCACAGGTCAACTGTAATGCAGTAGAGGGTGAGAACTGCAAAAAAGCGTGTGAGTTATACAACTGGGCTTCAGATTTACAAGGTTTCGCAGAATCTCAGGAAGGTTTCGATAAAGCCATTGAATTGTGCCCCGATTTCTCCCATGCTTATATGGAAAAAGCAGTTCCATATCTTAAAAACGGAGATTTCATAACCTGGAAGATTCTAATTGATAAAGCAGTTGCCTTAGATCCTAAAATGCATCTTGGCTACAGAGGCTGGACAAAGTTTCAGTTCTTGAGAGACTATAAAGGTGCCATTCAGGATTTAGAAGGATTAAAAAAATACTACACCGGAGATTTGGGAAGATCTCAAAACGGAGACTATAATCTGGATGTAGTGAGAGCTATGTCCTACAGTACTTTAGGACAGAAAGAAAAAGCGGCTGGGATTATAGAAAGGCTTCTGGCTACCAGAGGTTATGTGAAGGGAATGTTCGATCATTATCAGCTTGGGGTTACCTATTTTGAGCTGGGAAGATATGACAAGGCCCTGGAAAATTTTGAAAAACAAAGCAAAGAATACAACTTTGCCGAGAATATATACTTTAAAAGTAAAGTTTCTAAGATCAGAAACAAAGATTATTTGGATTTAAAAATGTTAGCCCTGCAAACGTATGATGAAGGAAAGACTATGAAAGATGTCTATACTCATCACTTTAACAAAGTCTACAGACAACAGATTGAAGCGCTGTAGAAGATTAACATTAAATCAATAATCAAAAATTTACTTATGAGCAACGAGCTACAAAACATAAAAAACCGTTTCGGAATTATCGGAAACTTTCCCGCACTCAATCGTGCCCTGGAAAAATCTATTCAGGTGGCCCCTACAGATATTTCTGTACTGGTGATTGGAGAAAGTGGAGTAGGAAAAGAATTTATTCCGAAAATCATTCATTCAGAATCCAGAAGAAAACATCAGCCTTATATTGTGGTAAACTGTGGAGCAATTCCGGAAGGAACCATAGACTCTGAGCTGTTCGGGCACGAAAAAGGAGCTTTTACAGGAGCCACCGCTACCAGAAAAGGATATTTTGAAGTAGCAGACGGCGGAACCATCTTTCTGGATGAGGTAGGAGAACTTCCTCTACAGACCCAGGTTCGTCTTTTAAGAGTGCTGGAAAGTGGTGAATTTATGAAAGTGGGTTCGTCACAGGTACAGAAAACCAATGTGAGAATTGTGGCAGCTACCAACGTTAATATGATGAAAGCTATCCATGATGGAAGATTCCGTGAGGATTTGTATTACCGTTTGAATACCGTTCAGATTGATATGCCGCCTTTGAGAGAAAGAAAAGGAGATATCCATTTGCTATTCAGAAAATTTGCCATAGACTTTGCGGAAAAATACAGAATGCCGGAACTGGAACTGGAGCAGAGTGCTGTTCATTACATAGAAAGTTATTCCTTCCCGGGGAACGTCCGCCAGCTAAGAAATTTAGTAGAGCAGATGACCGTTGTGGAAAGGAACAGAAATATCACTGCTGAGAAACTTGCTGAGTATATTCCTATGGAAACCCATCTTCCGATGGTGGTAAATACTCCAAGCACCCCTAAGCAGAGCGACTTCGGAAGTGAAAGGGAAATCATGTATAAAATTCTGTTCGATATGAGGAATGATATTAATGATTTAAAATCCTTAACTTCGGAATTAATCAAGAACAGAGGAACAGCAGATCTGAGCAACCATGAGAAAAACCTGATTAACAGAATTTATACTTCTGATAGTCAGCCGCAAGTGAATTCCGGGTCAATGTTATATTTTGAAAATAATAATGATACGCCTGCTGTTCAGACTCCCACGATTATCTCAACTCCTGACGACAGCTATGAAGATATTGAAGATATCGAAATTGAAGAAAACAGACCAGAATCCCTTTCTCTTCAAAATAACGAAAAAGATTTGATTATCAAAGCTTTGGAGAAGCATAAAGGACGTAGGAACAGAGCGGCAGATGAGCTGGGAATCTCACAAAGAACTTTATACAGAAAAATAAAACAATATAACCTGGAAGATTAGCACAACATAAATAATGAAAGTCAATTTAACACCTAAGCCGATCAATTTTAAACTCGGAGAATACATTAACAAAGGAGTCGAACTTTTAAAGAAAGATTTCGGAAATATTTTCCTGGCATTTTTAGCATGCTTTGTGATGTCTATTATTCCATTCTGTGGACTGCTTGCAATGGGCAATATGTACAAATACCTTCAAAGGCTGAACAGAAGTCAGCCGGCAAGCCCGGGAGATATTTTTGATTTCAAAGATTTCATGCCTTATTTTATGCTGCAGTTAATTATTTTTGGAGGTGTTTTATTACTTTACATTCCTTTATTGGCTGTGCTGGGTATATCAGGTGCATTATCTGATAGTCATGAACCCAATCCAATGGTTGCACTTTTTGTGTTTCCATATATATTTTTATTAATAGCAGCTATATATTACTTTGTATTAAAAGGCTTTTATATCATTCCATTAATCAGTCTTAAAGGAATCAAAGAAGTGAAAGAAGCCTGGAATATTTCAAAAATAATGACCAAAGGAAATTTATTGTCAATCTTCCTTTTCTCATTGGTAGTAAGTATTTTGTCCCAGATTGGTATTGTTGCCTGCGGGATAGGAATTTTTCTTACCTTACCGTTTTTATATACAGCGAATTATTTTGCTTATGAAGATGCTATTCAACAAATTGAGTATGATGAAATTATTGAAATCGGATCTAAAAATGAACTTTAAAATTAACAATATCAGCCTGAAACAATCACTGTTAACGGGAATGCTTTTTGCGTTGCTGGGAGTTTTAAATTCATGTTACAGTTTTACGGGATCGTCTCTTACAGACGAGAAAACAGTTCAGATCAATGAATTTCCCAATAATGCACCTCTTGTAAACCCGGCATTATCCCAACAGTTTTCTACAGCAATACAAAACAGATTCCTTCAGAGAACCACTTTGAAAGGAACAAAAGAAAATCCGGATATCCTGATAGAAGGTGAAATTACAGACTATTCCATTACCCCTACCACAATCAGTTCCAATACCCAGACAAACCCTTCTGGTGGAGTGATTCAGCAGGCACAGAATAAACTTACGATTACCGTAAAGGTACATTATGAAAACAAAATTCATCCGGATGCAAGTTTTGACAGAACATACTCTGATGAAGCGGCTTTCAACAGTGATGTATCTCTAAGCCAGATCGAAGACCAGCAGGTAAAACTGGTAACAGATAGAATTATTAACAAGATATTTAACGACATTGTAGCGAATTGGTAAGATGAATCCGAGAGTTTTAGAATTAATAAAAAATCCGAAAAATATTCAGTCCGAAGACCTTGGTCTTTTGAAAGAAGAGATTCACACTTTTCCTTATATTCAGAATATCAGGGCACTTCACCTGTATGGGGTGCATCTGTATGAAAAAGAAAATTATCAGAAAGAGCTTTCCACTACGGCAGCATATACTACTGATAAAAAGATTCTATATCAGCTGATCAATGGAAAGATCAGACAGGAGGCTAAACCTGAAATTGTTGAAGAGAAAAAGCTTTCTAAAACAATTGAAAAACCTTCTCAATTTACACCAAAGGCGAAACCCTTTCCTATCAAAAGAGAAGAGGACGTTTCTTTGGAAAAGCCACTAGAGGAAAAAGAGAATACTTGTGTTTTACCGACTTTGCAAGACGTTAAGCACATTTACATAAATGGTGAGCGAAACAGAATTTTATTTGAAGGAGAAGAAAACTTCCTGGATGAGGAAAATTCTGAGACGATAGATATTGAATCTACCCTTGAATCGGGAACTCTGGTAACCCAGAAGGCTGAGCCTGTAGTTGAAGGACCGGATCAGGAGAAAGTAGAGCCTGTGCAGGTTGAAGCTGAGGAAAATGGTGGAGAGGAATTTACACCGGAAACCATCATTCACGAAGAACAGATTTCTTCCGAAAAAGAAGAAGAAAAGGTTGAAGAAGAAGAAAATATCAGTTTTCACGAAATAGCACCCTTAGTACCGGAAGTTAATATTGAAGAAGAGTCTGTAAAAGCAGAATCAGCAGCTCACGAAACTGAAATTGTTGCTGAGCAAGAGCCTGTTGAACAAGTGGAAATACAGGCTGAAGAAGAACAGGAAGCTGGAGAAAATTTTACACCGGAAATGATTGTCAACGAAGATCAGATTTCTGTTGTAAAAGAAAGAAGTAATGAAGAAGTGCCTTCAGTGGAATTATCTGATGCTGAAGTAAGCTTCCATGGAACAGATTCATTTATGCCGGACGTTAAGATCCAGGCCAACAACGAGGAAATAGCGGAGACCGTTGAAATTTCCAAACCGAATGTGAACAAACACGAGGAGGAAATGAGACGCCTGATTGAAGAGGTTGAGAAAAAAATGAAAGAAGCTAAGCCTGTTCCACAAGAAGAAGCAATAGAGCCTGAAATAGCTGAAGATCATGAAATTAGCTTCGCGGAAACCCAGAATTTTCATTTTTGGTCCACCAGTGAAGACAAGCCTGCAGAAATCAAAGAAGAGCCGCTGCAGAAAGAAGCTGTTGAGAATCAATTACCTGTAGAAGAAGCTAATTCTGAAGTTGCAGAAGAAAAAATAGAAGAAACTCCTGAAGTGCAATCTGCATGGAAACCAATGAGTGTGGAATCCAATATGCCGGATTCTTTAATCAGTAAGCCGGAACAGGTATCAACTCCTGAAATAAAAACGCCGGCAGTGGAAGTAACTCCTGTTACAGATGAAGGTATTATTGAAGAGACACAATCTCCCGAAGCTGTTCAGGAAGAAGTTTTACCAATAGCGGAAACTTCTGAAGCTAAAGAAGATAATGCTGCTCCAATGGAATCAACTGGAGAAGAAAAAACAGGAACTTTAAAAGAAGATGTTCCTGTGATGAATGTTTCATTCTTCGGGGCCGATATTTCTACCCTTAAGGTTGAAGAAAAGAAAGAAGAACCTGTAGACAAAGTGCAGGAGGTTACTATGAAAAATACGACTCAATCATCATTAGACAGCAACGTTCCTGGTTTTATCAATACGTGGCAGAGCTGGCTTAAGATTGACAGAACAGAAGAGATTGAAAAGGAAAAATCAGAAATCAAAGAAAAAGCTATTGAGAATTTCATTGAGAACAATCCTAGAATCAGTCAGTTAAAAGAAGAAAGTACCTATGTTGTAAAAGAAAAGAATGATGATATCTCGCATTTGATGACGGAGACATTGGCTAACCTTTATTTTGAGCAGAAACTATATACAAAGGCAATAAAAGCGTTTGAAATATTAATCAAAAAGAGTCCTGAGAAAAAAGAATATTTTGAATCCAGAATTCAGGATATTAAGGACTTCAGAAGTAAAAATTAAAATAAAAGGTACTGCTTATAACAGTACCTTTTTTTTGTTTTATAACTTTTGAGAATTGCTTTTACTGCTTCTTAATTTTTTCCAGGCCTTTCGCCCAAATACAATAACAACAATTAAGGTAATGATGGCAAATATTGCGGCCAATACCGGAGCTGCCATCGCAAGGATAGACATAATACCCGCGCCCGCTGTCTCCGTTGTTCCTACCATGGAATTTCCCAAACCTCCTGTAGTCGCTGTAGATGCAGCCCTTATTCCTGCAAATCCGGAACTGATAGTAGCTGCTGTTCCTCCACCGGCAATTAAGGCCAGTGCCCATTGTGGAAAAGTCCCAAGTTCAGCAAACTGACTGGCAAATAATATGGAGCCTGCCACTGTTGCCATGGGAATAGAAACAGTATCCAGTAAATGATCGACAAAAGGGATGTAATAAGCCAATATCTCAATAATAGTGGCTATTCCTGTTGTAATAAGCGTAGGGAGACCCGCAAGCCATTCAAAATGCTCATTCATCGGAATCCAGTTAAAATAAGAAGCAAGGCTTACAACAAACATGGGAAGGAATACCCGGAAGCCTGTAGCTGCCGCCAATCCAATACCGATAAATGCACTGATTATATAGGAAAAATAGGGAACATTCTCTAACATATTAATTTTCAGATTTATTGTTTTCCCTAAAAGTACAAAAACTATGCGAAGATTCATATGAAACTTCATTCCATATAAAAAGTTTACTTTTTCTGTGCTTCACAAAGCTTGATAAACTGCGCCTCCACGTCCTGGAATTTCGGAGGCATCTCAGAAGAAACCCAAAACAGCATTGCCATCGTTTTTTCTCCGAAGGCTTGTTTGAAAAGATCTTTATTCAGGCGATAGCATTCTCTCAGTAATCTTTTGATGCGATTCCTGTGCACCGCTCTTTTAAAGTATCTTTTAGAAACGGAAACTCCAAATCTTGCAGCTTCTACAGGAAGGTTGGGTTTATCCTTTAGAATAATAATTCTCAGATTTCCACTCGTTCTCCATTTGCCTTTTTCAAAAAGCAAACTGATCTCCGTGTTTTTTTTGAGCTTTTCTGCTCTGGGATATTTGGAATTTGTCATTTACGGAGTGTAAATATAGTTTTTATTTTTCTCTTGCTGATTTCACAGACTAATACATAAAATCGTTTTGTAAAATCTGTAAAATAGCTGGAAAATATTTTAATCCTGATTTAATAAATAATTAATCACTTCTGAAGCAGTATACAACCCGAAAATTGCTGGCATATAGCTTATTGTTCCGTAAAAAGATCTTTTATAATTAGTTCCGTCCGTCATTTTTAAACTTTCTTCATCCTGAATATCATTAGCAAAAACACAACGGACTCCTTTGTCTATTTTTACCTTTTTCAGCCTTTTTCTTACTTGTCTTGCCAGGTGGCAGTGTTCCGTTTTGCTGATGTCCCTTACCATTACCTTGCTTGGGTCGGTTTTTCCGCCGGCACCCATTGAACTTACGATTTTTATCCTTCTTCTTTTGGCTGCGATAATCAGACAGAGTTTTGGAGTAACGCTGTCTATACAGTCCAACACATAATCAAATTTTGCAGAATCCAGAACTTCATCCATTCTTTCAGGATTTAGAAACTCATTGATTGTGGTTAAATTAAGATCAGGATTAATATCTAAAAGTCTTTCGGCTACAACTTCTACTTTATGTTTTCCTACAGTAGAACGTAAGGCAGGTAACTGTCTGTTGATATTCGTAATATCTACTGTATCACCATCCACAATCGTCATATTTCCTACACCGGCTCTTGCCAGAAATTCAGCAGCAAAAGAACCGACACCGCCTAATCCAACAACCAAAACAGTGGCCTTATTTAATTTTTCCAAACCTTCTTCTTTTACCAGAAGTTCCGTTCTTTCCAACCAGTACTTATCCATTTTTTATTGTCTCTAAATTTTCTAAAATTTGTTCATTGAGCTGTTCCAAAGAAATACCTTTTATTTCTGAAACCTTACCATACAATTCTTCAATGTTAAAATCTTCATTGTCAGTTTCTAAAAAGAATTTGTCTAAGGGAGTGTTTTTTAAAATATCCTGCAAAGATAAATTATACAAAACAGCTTTTCCAAAACTCAGGTAAAAATTATTAGCAAGAAGGTCTTCTGCAATTTGATGCTTTTTATTAAAACCATGAATAATCATGGGCTGTTCCGCCTTCTTTTTAAAAGAAATGACTTCATAAAATTTTCTGACACAATGAATAATCATCGGTTTTCTGACTTCGTTAGCCATCCTGATCTGTCTTAAGAAAACTTCTTCCTGGATTTTCTGATCTATAGAAACCAAAGAATCTAAACCACATTCACCAATAGCAAAACAGTTTTGAAACATCATGCCTTTCATCCATAAAAACTGCTGTTCGAGATTATTAACATCAATATCCTGGGGATGAATTCCTATAGAATAAGGAAAGTCGGGCGGAATTTGTCCACTGTTCAGATTGTAAATTCCGTTTCTGATATATTTCTTATGATGATGAAAATCAAAAAAGTCCATAGTCAAAAGTAAGTATTTTCAGAATTAATTTAAAATTATTAAACGATCGTTTATAAATGTGTTAAAAATTTCTTAACTTTACTCAAAGTACACTTCATGAAAAAAAAATTTACAGAAAAACAGATTCACATACTGGATATTGCAGAAGAGCTGATTGCAAAAAAAGGATACGAGGGAACTTCTGTAAGAGATATTTGTTCTAAAGCAAATATCAATGTCGCCATGATCTCTTATTATTTCGGTTCTAAAGAGAAAATGATGTCTTATCTCTATCAGTACAGGGTACTGAAAACCAGAGAGAATTTTTCAGAATTTGCAGATACAATCAAGGATGGTAAACCTGAAATGCAATTACGGGAAATGATTAAATATATCGTTTCTCAGCTTTTCAAGTATAATTATTTCCATGGTTTTGTGACCCAGGAGCTTCGTCATACAGAAAATCTGAAAGATGAACTGCTGGATTTCTATCAGCTATTTGTGAAAAAACTGGACGAAGTCATTAAAAAAGGTGTCGCATCAGGAGTTTTTACTTTTACACCCAAACCTGAAGACATTCTTACCATGATTATCGGCTCCACTTTATTTGTCATCAGGAATAAAAATTTCTATGAGCTCTATGTTCCGAGCAAAAATGAGGAAACCTATGCAAAAGAAGCGGAGAAAAAGGTGAGAATGAATCTTTTATTAAGTGTTTTTGCGATTTTGGGATACGCTGCAGACTAAAATTACGTTAAATATTCATAAAAAAAAATCTATTGGCAAAAAAGTTATATTTTTGCAAATTAGTAAATCGGCTGTATAATCCGAAAACTGTTGAATTTTATATATGAAAAAATATATTTTAGGTCTTTTTGCTGTAGCGGTGATTACATCTTGCGTAAGCCAGCAGGAAAGAGCAATGAGAAGTGCTGATAAAGAATTTATCTTAAAGGCTGCTAATGATAATTTTGCTAAGAAAAAGTGGAAAAATGCATTGGCGCTTTATGACAGACTTGCCAATCTTGTGGCAGGAACAGATGATTTTCCTAACGTAGGTTTCAATACAGCTTATGCCAACTATTATGACAAAAGTTATAAGCTGGCAGGTCACCAGTTTAAAAATTTCGCAGTAAGTTTCCCTAAAGATCCGAGAGCAGAAGAAGCAGCATACATGTCTGCATTATGCTACTATGAAGGGTCTATGGATTATAACCTGGATCAGTCAAGTACAGAATTGGCGATCAATGAACTTCAGGACTTCCTGAACAATTATCCTAACTCTGAAAGATCTAAAAATATCAGCCAGTTAATTGATGAGTTGTCTTATAAGCTGGAATTTAAAGCATATGAAAACGGAAGACAATACTACAAAATGGGTGAGTATAAAGCAGCCAATGTAGCATTTGAAAATGTTTTGGAAGATTTTCCAAGTACAAAACTTCGTTCAAAAATTTATGACTATATCATGAAATCACGTTATGAACTGGCGATGAAATCTGTATATAATCTTAAAGATGAGCGTATTGAAAGTGCTCTTACTTATACAAAACTGGTAGAAAAAGAACTGCCTAACACGGAATATTCTAAAACAGCAGCTGATCTTAGAGAAAAACTGGAAAAGGAAAAACAGAATTTCGTAGGGGTGAAAAAACAAGCGGAGGCCAAAATTGCGGCTTTGACTGCCAAACAGAAAAAAGAAGCTGAAAAACTGGCAGATAAAGATAAAACAGAACAGCAAATTAAAGATCAGATCAGTAATGAAAAGAAAGCAATGCAGTTACAGAGGGACAGTGCAGCACTTAAGACCCCTCCTCCTGCAGCGACTTTCAAAATTCAAAGATAATTCGTAAATTTGCCATCTTAAAATAAAAATAATTTTCTCAAAATGAGTGTAAAAGATACAAAAGCAGAAGTAAATACTATTACTTACGACAAAGATAAGATTGAAGATAAAGTAGGTTCAATCTATGAAGCTATTGTTATCATGGGAAAGAGAGCAGAGCAGATCAATGCGGAGATCCGTACGGAACTTCACAACAAATTGGATGAATTTGCCGTTCACAATTCTACATTAGAAGAGGTTTTCGAAAACAGAGAGCAAATTGAGATCTCTAAACATTACGAAAAGCTTCCAAAGCCAACTTCAATTGCTATTGAAGAATGGTTAAACGAAGATGTTTATTTCAGAAAAACAGAAGAGAGAAAGTAATCTTCTGTATTTTAATAAATCAAGGTCATAAAAGAATTCACTTCTTTTATGACCTTTGTTGTTTTAAACCCTCATTGTGTGGGAAAAAATAAGTACTTTAGTATTTCAAAAAATTAGAACTCAATGAGTGTTTCCGGTAAAAAGATACTTATCGCGGTCTCTGGAGGAATCGCAGCTTACAAAATCCATTTTCTGATCAGAGACTTTGTGAAGAAAGGTGCCGAGGTACAGGTTATTATGACGCCTGATGCAGAAAATTTTGTAACGAAACTAAGCCTGTCTACATTATCCAAAAAACCGGTGTATTCGGATTTTTATAGTGATAACGGAACATGGAACAGTCATGTGGAAATGGCTCTGTGGGCAGATGTTATGATCGTTGCCCCATGTACAGCCAATACACTGTCTAAAATGGTTCACGGAATGTGTGATAACCTCATTATTGCCACCTATATGTCTGCCAAATGTCCGGTATTTATTGCGCCTGCAATGGATCTTGATATGTATGCACACCCTTCTACAACAAAGAATCTGGAGCTTGCAGAAAGCTTTGGACATATTATCGTTCCTGCAGAAAACGGAGAGTTGGCCAGCGGACTGATCGGACAGGGAAGAATGGCAGAGCCGGCAACAATTTTTAATGCTGTTGAAAAGTACTTTAAGTCAGATATCCAATCCCGAAGCCTTGAAGGAAAAACGGTTTTAATTACTGCCGGGCCTACCTATGAAGCGATAGATCCGGTAAGATTCATCGGAAATCATTCATCAGGAAAAATGGGATTCTCTCTCGCAGAAGAAGCTTCAAAAAGAGGAGCAAAAGTAATTCTGATTTCAGGGCCTAGTTTTCAAACCATTAATGATCCGAATGTTGAGCTTCATAAAGTAACTTCAGCCAAAGAAATGCTGGCCAAAGTATTTGAATTTTACGACAGAATAGACATTGGAATTGCCAGCGCAGCAGTAGCAGATTATGCTCCAAAGGACGTAGCTAAGGAAAAAATCAAAAAAAATGATGAAAACCTGACTATTGAATTGGTTAAAAACCCAGACATCCTTAAAACAATGGGCGAAAAGAAAACCCACCAGTTTTTGGTAGGATTTGCGCTGGAAACTCAAAATGAAGAAGAAAATGCCAGAGGAAAACTGGAAAAGAAAAACCTGGATATGATCGTTCTCAATTCCTTGCGTGACGAAGGAGCCGGTTTTAAAAATGATACCAATAAAATCAAGATATTTACCAAAACAGGGAAGAAGGAATTCAATCTGAAATCCAAGGATGAAGTAGCAAAAGATATTCTCAATTTTGTTGAGGCTCAACTTTTAAAATAATTTTAATAAATTTCCGTTCTCAATTTTTAATAGACAATGAAAAAAATTATAAGTTTATTTTTTCTGTTATTTCTATACACCCAAAGTTTTTCTCAGGAGCTGCTGTCAACGGTACAGGTCAATTCCAATCAGCTGGGAGGAAGTAACCAGCAGGCCTATAAAGCATTGGAGAAAAGTCTCAGGGATTTTATTAATAATACAAGCTGGACAGGTAAAAAGCTTCAGAATTTTGAAAAAATAAAATGTGCTTTTTCCATTGTTATTTCTGAAAGGGACGTGAACAAATTCAAAGGAACTATTGTTATTCAGGCAGTAAGACCTGTTTATAATACCACCTATGAATCTCCTTTACTGAACCTTCAGGATCAGAGATTTGCTTTTGAATATATTGAAAATGAGAGTCTTATTTTTAATGAAAGACAGTTTTCCGGAAAGAATCTCACAGATGTGATCAGTTTCTATATCTATGTTATTCTGGGTCTGGATGCAGATAGCTTCCAGTCTATGGGAGGATCACAATGGTACGCAAAAGCACAGCAGATTGCACAGAATTCCCAAAACAGAAACTATGAGGGCTGGAATACCATCAATGAGCCAAGAAGCCGTTCTATTCTGATCAACGAAATTATGAACCCTAATTGGGCGCAGCTACGTTCCACTATCTATACTTACCACAGAGCTGGATTAGATAACCTTTTCAACCAGGATCAGACTGCCGGGAAAAAAGTTATTTTTGATGCACTGATGCAATTAAAAATGTACGAAAACAACTTCCAGCAGGCGTTCTTCTTTAATCTGTTCATGGACACCAAAAGCGATGAAATTTTCAATATCTTCAATTCCGGAAATAATGGAGGACTGATTCTTAATGATCTAAAACAAACAATGATCATCCTTTCACCGAAGAATATAGAGAATAAGTGGAATAAATGGAAAGTCTAAAAATTGGTGGATAAGTTGAGAGATGGCCGCTTGATTATTAAAAAGTCATTAAAAAATATTTTGTTCCTTCACAAAAAAACCATTACTGTCCGGTATTCATACATTGATAATATCAATATTTATGGTATGAATTAACAGGTCGCTCCTACGGAGCTATAATTTTAAAACAAATACGTCCTATTAACAGTTAGCTCCCACAGGAGCTGGATTTGATCCCATTGAGATCCGTTGTTAGCAGAAAAATAAAGTCTCGGAGGAGCGATCTGTTAATTATGCTTTAATTAATCGGACAGGAATGAAAAAAAACTTATTTTTACAGTTCAAACTCAAATTGGATTATAACCCGGATTATCAATGCTTTCGAGAATTTACATTAAAAACTTTGCCCTGATTGATACCCTTGAAGTATCATTGAAAAATGGTTTACAGGTCATTACCGGAGAAACGGGGGCAGGTAAATCTATTATTCTAGGTGCTCTCCGGCTTATTTTAGGTGAAAGAGCAGATGTAAAATCAATTGCCAAAGCTGAAGAAAAAAGTGTGGTGGAAACCGAGTTTTCTCTCAATAATCAGTTTAAGAAATTCTTTATTGAAAACGATCTGGACTATGAGCTTCAGACGATTATCCGAAGAGAAATACTGCCCTCAGGAAAATCCCGTGCATTCATTAATGATGTACCGGTAACGTTGGATATTCTTAGAGAACTTTCCTCACAGCTGATCGATATCCATTCCCAGTTTGAAACATCCAATCTTTTTACCTCAGAATATCAGTTTAAAATTATTGACGGACTTTCTGATAATAAAAAAATTATTGAAGAGTATCAACAGGAGTTTTCTGAATTTCAAACGCTGAAGTTGTTGTTGAAAAAGCTGAAAACCCAACTTTCGGAATCTAATAAAGAAAGCGATTATAAAGAATTTTTACTCAACGAATTGGAAGAGCTCAAGCTTGACGATGTTGATTTTGAAGATGTTCAGAATCAGCTTTCTATTCAGGAAAATGCAGGAATGATCTCCGAAAATGTAGGACAGATTTTATCAAGGTTTCATCAGGAGGAAATAGGAATTCTGTCATTCTTTAATGAAGCAACCAGTAAACTTTCAAAGATTTCCGAAGTTTCTACCAGTTTCGCTGAACTTCATTCAAGACTGGAAACCTCATTTGTAGAACTTAAAGATATCATTTCCGAACTTGAACATGAAGCGGAAAGAGTGGAAATCAATCCTGAAAACCTGATATACCTTACCGATCTTAATAATAAAATCAACGCTTTATTTCTTAAACATAATGTTTCAGACCTTAATGAACTCATTGAGATCAGAAATCAGCTGGCAGGAGACCAGAAAGGAGCCTCAGACCTGGAAATACAGATTGAAGAAACTGAGAAAAATATTTCTCAAAAAGAAAAAACACTGCAGAGCCTTGCTGCAAAACTTTCAAAGAACAGACACAAGAATGTTCCTGTTTTCATTAAAAAAGCAGAAAGTCTTCTCAAGAAATTAGGACTCGAAAAAGCAAAAGTGGATATAGAATTAGAGGATGCTGATGAATTTAATCAGTTTGGAAAAGAAAGTATTCAATTACTGTTTCAGGCCAACTCCGGCTTTCCTTTAAAGCCAATTCAAACGGCTATTTCAGGAGGAGAAAGATCAAGGGTTATGCTTGCGGTAAAGAAAATCATTGCAGAAAGTGATGAACTGCCAACTTTGATTCTTGACGAAATAGATACCGGTGTTTCAGGGAAAGTAGCTGAAGAAATCGGAAACCTGATGAGAGAAATGTCTGAAGACATGCAGTTAATTGTTATTTCCCACCTTGCACAGGTTGCTGCTAAAGGAAACGACAATTATAAAGTAGTAAAACAAGATATTTCCGGAAGAACACAATCTACCATCATTCCTTTGACTAATGAGGAAAAACTGAACGAAATTGCCCAGTTACTATCCGGAAGTAAAATTACGGAAGCTGCTTTAGCACAGGCAAAAGAGCTTATTGGATAATAGAATAAATCCACTTTTTCTTAAAAATTTGTAACATATTTTACTTTATATTTACTAATGTAAAAAACTAAAATATGTTTCTAAAGTTCCTTAAGCTTGAAATCAAAAGCTTTTTTCGTGGTACATCTTTAGGGATCAATCTGACCATGAAAATCCTCCGTTTTATTGCAATACTTTATTTCGTGGGCTGTCTTGTAGGTGGAGCTTTTATTGCTTTCTTCTACTTGCAGGAGGAGATGCATCAGAATCCTGTAAAGCTGGTTTCAAAATTCATGATCGTTGCCTGGATTATTGATCTTGTTCTCAAATATCTATGGCAGGAAATTCCTACGCAGAATATCAAACCCTTCCTTACGATGAATATCCGGAAGAATACACTAGTCAATTATATGCTGGCTAAAACTTTTCTTTCGGCATTCAGCTGGCTGAGTTCCTTATTCTTTATTACCTTTTCACTGATTGCCGTATTCAATGGATATAGTATTTTGGGAATTTTGTTATGGCTTACAGGAGTGATTTCATTGTTGTATCTGAATAATTTTATCAACATTTTCTTCAACGGTAAAGAAACCCTGGCAGTGGTTACAGGAATATGCTTTCTTGGTATAGGAGCTTTGGCTTATTACAATATTGTTCCTGTTTTGTCATATTCCGAGTCGGTTTTCTTTAGTTTCTATGAAAAGCCCTATTTCGTACTGATACCTGTAGCTTTGTTCATAATACTGTGGTGGGTCTGTTTCCGTTACCTTCGTAACGAGTTTTACCTGGATCAGGGACTTGAAGCGAAGAAAACGGTTGGGAAAACAGAAAACATTGCCTTCCTGAATAAATATGGCGTTATCGGGACATTTATCAATAATGATATTAAAATGTTGAGACGTAATAAAGTACCCAAGGGAATTTTGCTGGGCAGCTTTATGTTTCTGTTCTACGGATTGCTGATGTTTACTTCCTCAATGTACAAAACACCGGCAATGATGATGGTTATGGGACTTTTTGTAACAGGAGGCTTTCAGTTTCTTTTTGGACAGAGAGTTCCCGCTTTTGACAGTTCCTACTATCCATTGATGATGACCCTGAATGTTCCCTATAAAGAATATTTAAAAGCGAAATGGTGGCTGATGAATATTGTGACAGGAATTTCCATCATTATAGCCCTGTGTTATGCCTATTTCGGGTGGGAAGTATACGTTACATTTTTTGCAGCAGGATTATATAATATAGGGGTGAATTCTCAATTTACCTTGTGGTCCGGAGCTTTCAATAAAACGCAGATTGACCTGAATTCAAAAGAGAAAAGATTGGGACAGAAAGGAAGCTTCAATATGATCGCTATACTTCTGCTGATTCCTAAAATGCTTCTCCCGATGGGTGTTTTTGCCTTAACAAAATATTTGTGGGGAATTACCGGAGGAGTAGTCAGTATTGCCATTATCGGGATTGTAGGATTTTTCCTGAGAGAGAAAATCTTCGATATTATCGTAAAACTTTACAAGAAAGAAAAATACAGCACACTGGATGCATTTAAAAATATAAGTTAAGCCATGATCAATATACAAAATTTATCTAAAACATACGGAAAAGCAACGGTTCTTAATATCGAACATCTTGAAATTCCCAACGGGGAAACATTTGGCCTCGTAGGAAATAACGGAGCCGGAAAAACAACTCTTTTCAGCCTGATGCTTGATTTAATTCAGGCTACTACAGGATCTGTAAGCATCGACGGAATTAAAGTCAATGAATCTGAAGCCTGGAAAAATAAGGTTTCAGCCTTTGTAGACGACACATTTCTTATTGGCTATCTTACTCCAGAAGAATATTTTTATTTCATTGGAGAGTTGAGAGGGCAGAACAAAGCATCAGTAGATGAATTCCTGAAGCCTTTTCATGATTTTTTCAATGGAGAAATCCTTAAGTCGGGGAAATATGTCCGCGATCTTTCAAAAGGGAATCAGAAAAAGGTAGGAATTGTAGGCGCTATTATTGGAAACCCTGAGATTATTATTTTGGATGAACCTTTTGCGAATCTCGATCCATCCACACAGATTAAACTTAAAAACCTGATCAAGGAATTATCAAAACAGGATGGTGTTACTTTCCTTATTTCAAGCCATGATCTTTCCCACACCACGGAAGTATGTAACAGAATTGTTGTTGTGAACAAAGGTCTTTTGGTAAAAGATATTCAGACCAACCCTGAAACATTGAAAGATCTGGAACAATATTTTGCAGATCAGATTTCAGTTTCGGATATTTAATACCACAAAAATAGAGGTATGAATACGACAGAATCACAGAATGTAACAGATTATCCAAATAGCAATACTATTTTTATGGTCTGGAAGCTTCATGACAGTCCACAGCTGAAAAATGTTTTTCAGGAATTATGCGCATTGGTGTTAAATCTTAATAATTCGGTGTTTAACCGTTTCCCGGATAGCAGGGCAAGCTGTGTCATGGGAATTGGTGCAGATGCATGGAGAAAACTTGAACTTCCGTCACCACCGCCAAAGGAGTTAATCAATTTTGAAGAAATAAAAGGAGTAAAACATACAGCTGTTTCTACTCCTGGAGATCTTCATTTTCACCTGAGAGCAGATAACAATAGTATTATTTTCGATATGGCGGTTGAAATATCCGGATTGCTAAGTTCAGTAGCTGAAAGCATTCTGGAGATTCATGGATTCAAATATTGGGATGCACGTTCTATTCTCGGTTTTGTAGACGGTACAGAAAACCCTCATGGGGAAGACCGTGATTATTTTGGAAAAATAGGAGATGAAGATCCTGAATATAAAGGAGGAAGTTATCTGTTTGTTCAGAAATATCTTCACAATATGGATGCCTGGAAGAGCTTATCAACAGAAGATCAGGAGAAAGTAATCGGGAGGTCAAAGGAAAATGATATTGAAATGTCTGATGCTGTAAAACCTTCGAATTCACACATTGCGTTAGCCAATATAGAAGGCGAGAATGGTGAAGAATTGAAAATTGTCAGAGATAATATGCCTTTTGGGAATCCTTCTACGAATGAGTTTGGAACTTACTTTATTGCCTATTCAAGTACATTTGCAACAACAAAAAAAATGCTGACCCAAATGTTTATAGGTGATCCTCCGGGAAATTATGACAGAATTTTAGATTTCAGTACAGCAGTTACAGGAACGCTTTTCTTTGTTCCTACCAGAAATATGCTTGATGAATTCTCAGGATAATATAGAAAAGGCTGTCTCAATCTGAGGCAGCCTTTTTATCAGTTACTTTTAGAGAAATTATGACCCTTTATTGTTGCAATTGAGCTTATGATTAAGCGGGTATACCAGTATCACACATACCAACAGGAGTCAGACAAAATGCAGAAGAGTTGCAAGGATCTACATCAGGTTTTGTACAGCATGCATAATAGCCGTTAGCTTCTACCAGGTAAAGATTACCAAGGCATGTAAAGCCTCCTCCTAGTACTGCTTTTAAATTTTCTCTTTCTAATTTCTTTAAATTTTTCATAGGTTTAGTTTTAAATTAATTAATCCCTAATATAGGAAAAAAAACAAACATGAAATCTTCTTTATTAAAGCGCTGTTTTTCAGTTTTTAATTGGAAATTTTTCTTTTGTTTTTTTGAAGTAAAAAGGGAGAAGAATTTGTAACTCCGGGTAAAAAATATCAACTTATTGTAAAAAAGAATAATTTTTTTAAAACTGTTGTAACTTTTTTTTGTTTTGAGTGTCTTTAGTATAGAAACAGCATAAGCATGAAACTTTTGTTCGGAAATAAAAAGAATGATTTGTTGAGCCTCCTGAAGAAACAGGATCCGGCTGCACAGAAGATTTTCTATGAACAGAACGTGAAGAGATTCCTGAGTGTAAGCAAAAGCTATGTGAGCGATTTGTATCAGGCAGAAGATTGTCTCATTAAAGCGTTCTGTAAAATTTTTAAGCATATAGAAAGCTTCAGAGGAGAGTCGAACCTGGAAAGCTGGGCAAGAAGAATTGTGGTCAATGAATGCCTTAATTTTATCAAAAGTCATAAAACAGTTTTCTATCTGGACGAGATTAATCAGTCTTTTCACGAAGACATTCATGAAGCAGAGATTGATTGCGATTTTAATGCTCAGGAGCTTTTAGACCAGCTTCCCGATGCCTACAGAATGGTTTTTAACCTGTATGTACTGGAAGAATATTCTCATCAGGAAATTGCTGATACTTTGCAGATTTCAGTGGCTGTCAGCAAGACACAGCTGTTCAGAGCAAAAGAAAAATTGAGAAAGATCTATTTTCAACAACAAAAAAAAGTGAAAAATGAAAACGTCTAAAGAAAATATTGGATTTCAGATCAAAAAGCAGATTGAGGAAAGAGAAATTGCTCCATCAAGGGATCTGTGGTCCGAAATTGAGCTTCAGAACAGCAATAATCACCGTTCCAAATCGAAAATGAACTGGCTTTTAATAGCTGCCTGTTTGATTTTGATATTCAGTTTGGGGAGCGTTCTTTTTTTTCTTAATGAACCTTCAGAAACTAATCCGGTAATTGTAAAACAAGCGGGAGAAAAAAAGACAGAAGAAATTATAAAAATTCCAGCTCAGAATGCTGCTCCTTTGGCAGTTGAGAATAATAATAAAAAGGAAGTAAAGCAAACATTTTCCCAGGATAAACAAGAAGTGATTTCTCCGGTGGCAATTGGTCAGAATAAACTTATTCCTAAAGAAACTCTTCCTTTGAAGAAGCTGGATATCACCCAGATTTCCAATCCTAAACTTATGGCAAAAGCCGATTCTATAAAAACTCCGGTTAAAAAGAAAAAATATGTAGACCCATCCACACTTCTTTTCTCAGTAGAGCATAAAGATGTCATCGAAAAAACAAAGGATGGAAGTAACGTGGCCACTACTATAGATCTGAATGCCAGATAATATATCCGTAAAAATTTAAAATTAATACTATGATCAAGAAATTAATCGTAATGGGATTGCTGTGCTCTTTTTCAGCATCATTCTATGCACAGAAGACCTTTAATATTAACCTGTCTTCTAAAAAAGATACAGAGGTAAGCCCTATTGTAAAAGAAAAAGTAGAAGAATATGCTGCAAAAATCAATACCATCATCCAGGAAGAGAAAAAGCTGATGGAAGAAGAACTGTTGGTTCTACAGGCCAAAAACCTGGATAAGGCAGATTTCGACAGAGAAAAAGCCCGGATTGCAGACCGTTATTCCGAGAAAATGGATAAGAGAATTGAGGAACTTGGATTTGATCTGGATGACGTTATCCAAAAACAGGTAAGATATTCCCTTTTGAATACTGATGTCACCTCTAAAGATGAGCTTAAAGAAAAACTGTTGAAAAAATTCCGTCCCAGCAGAAGCTTTACAGGGTATTTCTCTTATGGAATTATGACTTTAACAAACAGTTCTCAGGATAATGAACTGGATAAAAACATAGGATACGCCAATAATCTTGAATTTGGGCTAAAACTGAACTATCAGCTTAGTAGAACTAGCCCATGGGCAATTGTCTCGGGATTAGGGTTTTCATGGAGAACGGTAAGAGCGGATAATAATATGCTTTTTACAAGAAGTGCAGATCAGGGAGTTGCTTTGGCACAATACAGTGGAAACCTTGATAAAAGCAAGCTGAGAACAGGATATATTATGGTTCCTCTTGGGGTGCAGTATAATTTTTCTAAACTTAAAAATGCCGGAATGGATATCCAATACCGCAGTTATTATACCGGATTTAAAATAGGAGCCAATGTTTACGGTGGTGTAAAGATGGCTACCAATAATATTGTAAAAGGAAATGATGGCGAAACAAGAGACCGAGGGAATTATCAGGTAAATCCTTTTGTCTATGGAGCGCAGATTACGTTTTCATACAACAGCTTCAGTCTGTTTGTGAAAAAAGATTTCAGCAACTTCTTTAAAGACAGTTATTTCAAAAATGATAAAGCGCTGATATTCGGCGTGGCCATCGGACTGGATTAAATAAATTTTAATAGCAAAATGAAAAACTCCGGGAAAGGCTCCCGGAGTTTTTGCATTGTATCAGTTATAGAATCATTATTTTAAGCTTCCTACCATATCTTCAGGTTTTACCCATTCGTCGAACTGTTCAGCAGTTAACAAGCCAAGATTGATGGCTTCTTCTTTTAACGTGGTTCCATTTTTATGGGCTGTTTTAGCAATTTTAGCGGCATTTTCGTATCCAATATGAGTATTCAAAGCGGTTACCAGCATTAAAGATTTGTCTACCAGTTCTTTAATTCTCTCGTGATTCGGTTCAATACCTACTGCACAGTGATCATTGAAGGAAATACATGCATCTGCAATCAATTGAGCAGACTGTAAAAAATTGTAAGCCATTACAGGTTTGAAAACATTCAGTTCATAATTCCCTTGAGTTCCGGCAAACGAAATTGTTGTGTCATTTCCTAGAACCTGTGCACAAACCATCGTCATTGCTTCATTTTGAGTAGGATTTACTTTCCCCGGCATAATAGAAGATCCCGGTTCATTCTCAGGAATATGAATTTCCCCGATTCCGGAACGAGGACCTGATGCCAGTAATCTTACATCCTGAGCAATTTTATATAAAGAAACAGCCAGTTGCTTTAATGCTCCGTGAGATTCTACAATCGCATCATGAGCAGCAAGGGCTTCAAATTTATTTTCAGCAGTAACGAAAGGATGTTTCGTGAACTGAGCGATATATTCCGCTACTTTTACATCATAGCCGTTAGGAGTATTCAATCCTGTACCTACAGCTGTTCCGCCTAAGGCAAGTTCAGAAAGGTGAGGCAAGGTATTTTTTAAAGCTCTCAATCCGAATTCCAATTGAGCCACATATCCCGAAAATTCTTGCCCAAGAGTAAGTGGAGTCGCATCCATCAGGTGGGTTCTTCCGATCTTGACAACATCTTTGAAGGCTTTTGATTTTTCAGCCAACGTATTTTTTAATTTCTCCACCGCCGGAATAGTCACTTCCACCACTTTTGTATACGCAGCAATGTGCATGGCAGTAGGATACGTATCATTCGAAGACTGTGATTTATTCACATCATCATTCGGGTGAATTTCAGACTTTTCACCTAATGTTCCTCCGTTGTTGACGTGTGCTCTGTTTGAAATTACTTCATTCACATTCATATTCGATTGTGTTCCGGAACCTGTCTGCCAGATCACCAATGGAAACTGATTATTCAATTTTCCCTCCAGGATTTCATCACATACTTTCGCAATCATATCTCTTTTCTCCGAAGAAAGTACTCCCAGGTCTGTATTGGCATAAGCAGCAGCCTTTTTCAGATAAGCAAAAGCCTCAATAATCTCATGCGGCATTGAACCTTCAGGTCCTATTTTGAAATTGTTTCTGGAACGTTCTGTCTGTGCACCCCAAAGTTTGTCTGCAGGTACCTGCACTTCTCCCATGGTGTCTTTTTCTATTCTGTAATTCATAGTGGTTGAAATTTGTATGATCTTTTTATTCTAAGCCATAAATATGTTGATATTATTCATGTTTTATGAAAAAATAATGTTTTGGCTTCGTTTATTTAGCTTCTATAAAGGTACTTATAAACTCAGAAATCTCCAATTTATAATCATTATAAATATCAATTTAAATGACTGATTTTACTCATATTTTTTTAAGGAGGCGTATTTTTGTACAAACAAAAATTGAATGGATTTTAGATATCAGGATCCGTATCCTATTCAGAAAGATGATACGGTGTACAAAAAACTTACATCAGATTATGTAAAGGTTGAAAAACTGGGTGAAAGAGAAATTTTAACAATTGATCCGAAAGGACTGGAGCTGTTAGCTGAAGAAGCTATGGCAGATGTTTCTTTCATGCTTCGTTCTTCACACTTAGAAAGCCTTAGAAGAATCATTGATGATCCTGAGGCTACAGATAATGACAGATTCGTTGCTTATAACCTTTTACAAAACGCTGCAGTAGCCGTTGAGGGAGCTCTTCCTTCATGCCAGGATACAGGAACAGCTATCGTAATGGGAAAGAAAGGTGAAAATGTATATACAGGAGTAGAAGATGGGGAATACCTGAGCAAAGGAATTTTCAATACCTATCAGAAAAGAAACTTAAGATATTCTCAGGTCGTTCCTCTGACCATGTTTGATGAGAAAAATTCAGGATCTAACCTTCCTGCACAGATTGATATCTATGCCAAAAAAGGAGATTATTACGAATTTTTATTCTTAACAAAAGGAGGAGGTTCTGCCAACAAAACATTCTTATATCAAAAAACAAAATCTTTACTGAACGAAAAATCTCTTGAAGAGTTCGTTAAAGAAAGAATTTCAGACCTTGGTACCGCTGCATGCCCGCCTTACCACCTGGCATTGGTAATTGGAGGAACTTCAGCAGAAGCCAACCTTGCTGCAGTGAAAAAAGCTTCGGCAAAATACTATGACCATCTTCCAACAGAAGGAAATGAGGCCGGACAGGCATTCAGAGACCTTGAATGGGAAGCAAAAGTTCAGAAAATCTGCCAGGAAAGTGCTATCGGAGCTCAGTTCGGAGGAAAATACCTTACTCATGATGTAAGAGTGATCAGACTTCCGAGACATGCTGCATCTTGTCCTGTAGGAATGGGTGTTTCTTGTTCTGCGGACAGAAATATCAAAGGGAAAATCACAAAAGAAGGGATCTTCCTTGAGCAGTTGGAGCAGGATCCAAAAAGATTCTTACCTGATACACCTCCACACTTAGAAGAAGCAGTTGAGATTAACCTGAATAAACCAATGCCGGAAATTCTTGCGGAACTTTCTAAATATCCGATCAAAACCAGATTGAAACTGAACGGAACGTTGATCGTAGCAAGAGATATCGCCCACGCAAAAATTAAAGAAATTATCGACAGCGGAAAACCAATGCCTGAATATTTCAAAAATCACCCAATCTACTATGCAGGGCCAGCAAAAACCCCGGAAGGAATGGCTTCAGGAAGCTTCGGGCCTACTACAGCAGGGAGAATGGACGTTTATGTGGATGAATTCCAAAGCCACGGTGGAAGTATGATCATGCTGGCAAAAGGAAACAGAAGTAAAGATGTTACCAATGCCTGCCATAAATACGGAGGTTTCTACCTTGGATCCATCGGAGGGCCGGCTGCTATTCTTGCCAAAGACAATATTGTGTCTGTAGATGTAGTAGACTTCCCGGAATTAGGAATGGAAGCGGTAAGAAAAATCGAAGTAAAAGATTTCCCTGCATTCATTATTTCTGATGATAAAGGCAACGATTTCTTCGCAAATCTTGCTCACTAATTAGTTTAAAACGAAAATAAATAATAAAATAGAGCACTGATCTTTTGTGTAAAAAAGAAAAAAGCTTTATTTTTGCCTAAAATCTTAAAGAGAATGATAACGATATTATCAGCATTTTGGCCGTTCTACCAGTTCCTTTGGACTATATTCTTCATTACTATGTTCTTAGTAGGTTTCTGGTGTATTTTTATGTTCTTCGGATTAGTAATCCCAATGTGGCTAACTGAAGGTTTGAAAGAGTATTTCGGAAAAGTAAAGCCTTTCGACCCTGAGGATATCAGAAGAAAGCTTATTTCTGAGCAGGAAGGTGTAGAGGTTATCTATAGCGAGCCTAAAGGAAACGGACCTTTCCTTCACGATCACGGACATCATCATTAATTGATTGTCATTGCTTTTTCACCTGAATTCTGAAAAAGTAATATCAAAGCAAAACAACATATACAAAACCGCTTAATTCGTTAGGCGGTTTTTCTATTTATTATTCCTGAGGCTTTCCGGAGACACTCCAAATTTCTTTTTAAAGGCCCGGGTAAAGTTCTGAAGATATTCATAACCGCATTCAATAGCGATCTCTTTGATCATAATTTCTTTATCGGTGATCAGTTTCTTTGCTTTCAACATCCTGAGTTCCGAAATGTAATGGGCAATCGTTGTATGATACTGAGTTTTAAACTCCTTTCTGATAATATTTTGGTTAAGACCAAAATATTTTCCTATTTCCTCCGCCTTTATATTCCTGTGATAATTCTCGTCAATGAATTTCCGGATCATTTCGGGAGTCTTTGGAGTAGCCTCCAATAGATTTTTCTCATTAAATTGCTCGAAGATCAGAATAAGAAGCTTAATAATTTTGGCTTCGATAAATAATTTCTGCATAATTCCACGCTTGGTATAACCCAGAATTTCTTTGACAATCATATGCATTTCGACCGTCATATCCGGTGGTGTTTCTTTATGAAGGAATATGAAATTATTATGAATCATATTTTCGAGAATCTCAGCATTCTCACGATTAAGCTCGGGATTGATGAGGTTAAAAATATATTGATAATTGATCTGAATCTGAAGATATCTCAGGATTTCCTGATTTTCTGTCCATAATTCAGCAACACTTTCTTCAGGAGAATAATGAAGAATATATTGATTCTTTTTAAATACAAACTGAGTTCCGCAATCGTGAGCTTCCAGATTAATACCATCACTTAGCAGGAAAAGCAGATTAAAACTTGACTTACCCTCCAGCATATGAGACTTGAAGGATTCATCAGGGCACAGGTCCTCCTGCATAATGATTTTGATGTCCTCGGATCTGAACAAAAGCCCACTTTTTGATTGACTCCTCATACAACACATTTTTACGGCCATGGTATAACTTCTTATGATAAAAGTCCTTCGCAGGATAACCAAAAGTTCAAAAATGATAACTCGGGGTAAATTATGTGAGGTACTTTTGCGCAAAATTAAATTAAATTTAGAATAATTAAAAATAATATTTCATATGTTTAAAGATTTACATTTTGCAATACGAAAAATCAGAACAGGATTAGCAGTGCTAACCGTTGCTGGAAGCTATATGTACGCCCAGCAATGGGAAAATGTAGGAGGAATTCAGGATGTATCTGCAGGAGGAAGCAGTTTCAATAATCTTGTAATTGATAACTCAGGAAACTACTATTTATCATATTACAACGTTTCAGTAGCCAAAGGTTCTGTTCAGAAATTTAACGGAAGCTCATGGTCCTACTTGGGCGGAACACCCGGAGTTACAACAGGAACAGCTACTTATAATTCATTGTCTATAAGCCCGAACGGTAACAGTATTTATTATACCAATCAACTTGGCTATCCAGGCTCCGGGATGGAAGTCCGTTTGTTTACTGGTTCTTTATGGTCTCAGCTTCCTAACGCCACAGACAGTTCTGTAAATTATCAGGCATCAGCAGTATCCTCTGATAATATTATATTCACTTATGGATCTTACGGTTCCGGAACCGTAAAAAGATATTTTGGAGGAGCGTGGGAACAGGTAGGAAATGCCGGGTTTTCAGGAGGTGCCGAATTTGCTGAAATGGTGATTGGAACCAATGACATGGTGTATACATGTAATGTCTCCGGAGGGATAAAGGTTTTTCAGAACAGTACAGATGCAAGCTCCACACAAAACTGGAGTTTAGTGGGCGGAGCGGCGGCAGATGCTTCTTCATCAGGGGAACAGTACAATGCTGATATTGCTTTAGATGGAGCAAATAGGATTTATGTAGCCTATGTTTCAAACTCTGGAGGAGGAAAAAAAGTGAATGTCAAGAAATTTGACGGAAACTCATGGGTACAGGTTGGAAATGCCAATTTCTCCGAGGGAAGAGTACAGCATGTTGCCTTAGCCGTAACAGAATCCGGAAAACCTTATGTGGTAGCGAGCCGTTTTGAAAATGATAATTTCCTGAGAAATACCGTTTATAAACTAGACGATTCACAAAACTGGGTGCCCTTTGGAGGAGATTTTGTATCAGATGGGGAGGCAAAATACAATGATCTGGCAATAGATAAAGCACAGAATTATCTTGTCTTGGCATATTCAGACAATACAACAAAAGTAAAAAGAATTTCTCTGAACCTGAATCCGCAAACATGCAGCAATACAGATCCTGGAGCTAATACAGGAGATATAGGTTGTGTGAGTTTTATGTACAGAGGGCAGCAGGTTGCTTATACTACGGTAAGAGGTGCTGACGGAAAAATATGGCTTCAGCAGAATCTCGGAAGTTCACAGGTTGCTTCATCAGTAGCGGATGCGAACTCATACGGAGACCTTTTCCAGTGGGGAAGATGGGATGATGGCCACCAGCTTAGAAATTCTCAGGTCGTTCAGGCTCCATCACCTAATACTCCGGAAGGAACAAGTGCCACTGCAGGAGGTTACATTGCTGGATCTCCTGCATGGTGGGCAGGTTTTGCAAGTGGAGATGCCTGGAATGGAGTATCGGCTGCAGATATTAATGCATCTGTGGGAGTAGATCCGTGTAAAGCAATAGGTGCAGACTGGAAAATGCCTTCCCAGGCAGACTGGACTACTTTAATTGGAGCTGAAAGTATTGGTAATCCGGCAACCGCTTACAGCAGCAATCTTAAATTACCGGCGGGAGGATACAGAAGCTCCAGTGATGGGAGCTTTACTTTTGTAGGGCAAAGAGGTTATTTCTGGAGCTCTGATACATCAAGCTTAGGAGCAAAATATCTGTATATAGGATCAACAATCGCCAACCCATCAGCTGGAGCAATGAGAGGACAGGGATCATCAGTAAGATGCATCAAACCTACCTCTTCTTTAAGTACTTCAGAAACTAAGCTGAACAAATCTGTAATCGGAATATATCCTAACCCTACAAAAGGAATTCTTATAGTTAAAACTGATTCTGCGATTGAAAAAATAAACGTTACCAACGCAGTAGGACAAAGAATGAATGTACAGTTCTCGGATAATCAGGTCAATATGACTGAACTTCCTTCAGGATTATACATCGTAGAATTAAAATTAAAGAATGGACAGGCCATCTCTAAAAAGATTATAAAAGGTTAAGCGAAATTCAACACCAAAGACTTTTGCCAAAAAGAATTAGTTCATTACAATTACTTTTATTGGAAGGCTCATGAAATTTTCATGAGTCTTTTTTATCTTATTTTTCCCGGAAAATGGAAATCTTTAATGAAAACTGATTCAAATTAGCGGATATGAAGAAAAAATAATATTATATTCGATAAAAAATAAGACATGAGAAAATTTTATTCCGTTGTTTTTCTGTTGATGACAATGTATGTTTTTGGGCAGATCAATTATACGATTTCTCCCAATCCATTTAATGAATCTGATGTTATTACGCTTACGGTTCCTGGAGATCAGATTGATGAATCTTCCTGGGGAGTTTCCAATAATGCCATTTATATCTGGACTTGGTCTTTTGATACTAATTATCAGAACAGTCAGGATTGCCCTACCAATGGCAGCTGGAACAATTCTAATGATCTGAATAAGCTGAATTATAATGCCGCAACAGACAGTTATTCACTCACTTTTACACCTACTTCTTTTTATGGAAGAACAGGAATCGGAAGGTTTGGGTTTTTATTGAAAGATAAAACAGGATCCCATCAGACCTCTCCGGACATTTTTGTGAATGTGGGTACTTTAAGCTTAAATCTTACCAATCCGCTGGCCAATAGCCTGACTTCTGTTCCGGCAGGAAGCGCTATCAATATTACAGCTACAACAAGTACCAATGCAACATTTCAGCTAAAAGCAAACGGAACTGTTGTTAACTCAACGACAACTCCTTCACAGACCTATTCTTACAGCTATACAGTCACTCAGGATGCGAGTATGGAACTTGTGGCAACACAGGGAACCAATTCCAAAACGGCAGCATTCATTGTACAGGTTCCAAGAAATGTTGTTTCAGAAGCCATTCCAAACTGGATTAAACAGGGAATTAATTATCATCCGACAGATCAGACAAAGGTAGGGCTTGCGTTATATGCACCGGGCAAAAGTTTTGTACATGTCATTGGAAGTTTTAATAACTGGATGGTGAATGACACGTATTTAATGAAAAGAGATACCACAAATCCGGATCTTTATTGGATTGAGTTAATTGGCCTGACTCCTCAGCAACTATATACTTTCCAATACAGAACCAATGATTTGAGAAAAGTAGCTGACCCATATTCTCCACAAATTTTATCTTCTTATGACGATCCGTGGATTTCAGCTTCAACTTATCCGAATTTACCAGCATTTCCAACCGGTCAAGGGTTTGAAGTTTCAACATTTAAAACTGGTCAAACAGCTTATAACTGGCAGGTTACCAATTTTCAGAGACCCGCAAAACAAGATCTGGTGGTCTATGAATTATTATTGAGGGATTTCACACAGGAAAAGAACTGGCAATCATTGATTAATAAAATTTCTTATTTAAAAAACCTAAAGATCAATGCAATAGAATTACTTCCCATCATGGAATTTGAGGGAAATCTTTCCTGGGGTTACAACACCTCTTTCCATTATGCACTGGACAAAGCGTACGGAACACCCGAAAAATTTAAAGAATTTGTAGATCTCTGTCACCAGAACGGAATTGCAGTCATTCTGGATGTGGCGTTTAACCACGCCACAGGGCGCTCTCCTTTAGTAAGACTTTGGAATGTAGATCCGGATGGTGACGGATATGGTGATGTTGCCGCCAACAATCCTTATTTCAATCAGGTTCCGAAGCATTCATACAATGTATTTAATGATTTTAACCATACAAGTCTTTCAACGCAATATTACGTTGAAAGATGTCTTGAACAATGGCTGACAGAGTATCACATTGACGGATTCCGCTGGGATTTAACGAAAGGATTTACACAAAGCTGCTCTGAAAATGATGAAGCCTGTACCAATGCCTATCAGCAGGATAGAGTGGATATCATGAAACATTATGCAGACAGGCAATGGGCCATTGATCCCAATTCATATATGATCTTTGAACACCTGGGAACTGATACAGAAGAACAGCAATGGGCTAACTATAGAATAGCAGAAGGAAAAGGCGTAATGCTTTGGAATAAACAGACAGATCCTTACAATCAGAATACGATGGGATATCAGGAAAACAGCAATTACGACCGAATGAACCACAGTCTTCACGGTTTTACCAACATGAGTGCTGTAGGGTATGGAGAAAGTCATGATGAAGAAAGGCTTATGTTTAAAAACCTTGCCTATGGAGCTGTTAATGGAAGTTACGATGTTAAAAATCTGAATACTGCTCTTGAAAGAATGAAGACTTTCGGAGCGACTTTCTTTACCATTCCCGGCCCGAAAATGATCTGGCAGTTTGGCGAACTTGGTTATGAGTTCAGTATCAACAGATGTGCAAACGGTACCATCGACAGCGGATGCAGAACTGATGAAAAACCTGTTGCATTCACTTTAGGATATGATACCAATGCGAACAGAAAGGCTATTTATGATACTTGGGCTAAAATCATCAATATCAGAAACAGTCATCAGGTTTTTAAATCTAAAACCTACAGTATAGAATCCAACAATCTTACGAATGATCCCAATGGCCTGATCACAAGAATTTATGTGTATGATGCTGCTATTACAACAGGAATAAAGAATGTTGTCGTATTGGCCAATTACACGACTTCCGCACAGAATGTAGTTCCTTATTTTCCTTACACGGGTCAATGGCAGAATCTGATGGACAACAGTATTTCGAATATAGCTTCCACAACATCCCCGATCACTTTACAGCCGGGAGAATTCAGAATCTTTGGCAATTATGCTGGCGCTTTGTCCACTGTAGATATCAATGCAGTCCACAAATTATCCCTTCAGATTGCAGATAATCCGGTTCGGAACGGAATTGCTCAACTCATTTTCAATAAGGCAAAAAACGGAGAGATTCTGATTTTTGATATGACGGGTAAAAAACTGGATACTTTCAAATTGGATAAAGAAAACGGTATCTATGAAGCTAAAATCAGTTATCCTGCAGGAACTTATCTGGTTCAGCTGAAATCGGATACAGGAACAGCCATTCAAAAGATTGTGATCAAATAAAAAAAATTATGGAGTTGTTTAGCTTATAAAAATGTTGAATATATTAAAACCATTAAGAAGGATTTAAGAAATAAAGTGTAGTTAAGATGAATCATTCTGATTTTTAAGCTTAAAGCGAAGCTTATCTTAATACTCTTAAACTCTTATTAAATCTTAATGGTTCAAAAATAAAAGTGTAAACAAGTTCTATAGAAAGAATAAAAGGCAAATTTGCGGATCAGCAGATTTGCCTTTTTTGTAAGTTCAAAAAAATAGTCTACTTTTGCAGTAGATTTATCAAGAAAGGTGGAGGGATTTGGCCCGGAGAAACCTTAGCAACCTGCACGGTTCCAGATGTGTAAAGGTGCTAATTCCAACCCATTGGGGGAGATAATTGAAGTCAATATTCTATATGAATTCCATTTCTTGAAGTCTTGTATATCTGCGGAACTAGCCGTCAGACTGTTATTATTAATTGGCAAGAACAAAATGAAAAAATTAAGCACAGCTGTATTATTGCTTGGGGTAATTCTGGTAGCTGCTCAGGAAAGTGAGGAAAAAGGAAAACAGATCGAAGATATTATCATCGTTGGAAACCGTAATGTCAAAAGAACAAAACTGGAGACGCCGGTTCCTGTAGATGTTATCAATATTGACAAAATCCAAAGAAGTTCTCCGCAAATGACCGCTCAGGATCTTCTGAATTATGTGATCCCATCCTTTAATGCAGTGAGGCAGTCTGCTTCTGATGGTACCGAACATATTGACCCTGTTACTTTAAGAGGCATGGGTCCTGACCAGGTTTTAGTGTTGCTTAACGGAAAGAGAAGACATTCTACTTCTTTGGTAAATTATCAGAATACCGTAGGAAATGGCTCTGTAGGAACAGATTTGAGTACCATCCCGATTATTGCTATTGATAGAATTGAAGTATTGAGAGATGGAGCCGCTGCACAATATGGTTCTGATGCTATTGCAGGAGTCATCAATATTATTCTCAAGAAAAATGCTGGAGCCTCGGCAAGTCTTACTTATGGATTGACCGGACGAAATGATGGGGATACTTACCAGGCGGGAGTCAATTACGGAACTTCGTTAGGAAAAAAAGACAGTTATATCAATCTTTCTCTGCAACTGAGCCACAGGGGTAAAACTACAAGAACTCAAAATCACGATCTGGATATTTTCGGAGATAATTTTGCGTATGAATTTGCCGGGGATGCTGAAGCTGTAAAAGCTGCCAGAGCTGCGGATGATGCAGAAATTGCAAAAAGAGGATTAACCCGTGATGATTTTAATTTTCAGATCGGAGATGCCCAGATCAGGCAGGGACAGTTGTTTTTCAACTCAGAATACCCTTTTAATGATAATTTTAAAGTATATTCTTTCGGAGGGTTCAGCATTAAAGAAGGAGAAGGATTTGGATTCAGAAGGCTGCCGAGCGAAAAGTCCAATGTGGTTTCATCAATTTACCCCAACGGATTTCAGGCAATTCTTGGATCTCAGGTATATGATATTTCTTATGCTGTGGGAGCAAAATATAATGTTAACGACTGGCTATTTGACCTTAGTAATACATTCGGGAGCAATACCTTCAATTATAATGTAAGCAACACCAATAATGCTTCTCTGGGAGCAAAATCTCCAACCCGGTTTTATGCAGGAGCCCATAGTTTTCTTCAGAATACTGTTAATCTTGATGTTTCAAAAAATATAAAACAGTTCAATATCGCTTTCGGAGGAGAATTCAGATTTGAACAATACCAGATCAAAGCAGGTGATGAAGCTTCTTATACCCAATACGACATCAATGGAAATGTTGCCACTGAAGGATCAACAGTGCTTGGAGCAGGTGGTTCTCAATCCTTTATCGGATTTTCTCCAAACAATGCCTTGAAAAAAGACAGGCATTCAACAGCCGTGTATGCGGATGTTTCGTATGATTTAGATAAAAAACTCAATATAGATGCGGCTGCCAGATTTGAAAATTATTCAGATTTCGGAAATACTTTGAATGGAAAACTTGCCGTCCGATATGAATTCGTAAAAAATTATGCAATAAGAGCCGCCGTTGGAACAGGGTTCAGAGCGCCCTCCCTTCAACAGCAATATTTCAATAATTCTTATGCTGATATTTCTACTTCAGGCGAGAAGATTGTCACAAAAGGAATCTTTAGCAATGATAGCAAAGCCGCTGAAATCCTTGGATTTGATAAACTTAAACAGGAAACCTCTGTAAACGGAAGTGCCGGATTTACTTTAACACCTGTAAAAGGACTGTTGATAACCGTAGATGGATATATTATTAAAGTAAAAGATAGAATCGTTATTACTGGAAATATAACAGATCCAAGATTGTCAGATCCAGCGATAGTAGGACAGGGAAAGGAGGTAGAAAGCGGAAGATTCTTTGCCAACGCTATTGATACAGAAACCAAAGGAGTTGATGTTGTAGTAACCTATGACTGGATTCTAGGTAATGGAAAATTAAATATCAATCTTGCCGGAAACTATACGGAAACAAAAATTACAGACTTCCATTTTCCGGAAAACTTAGGAACGCCTCAGGATCAGTTTTTTGGTCCTGATCAGATCAATATCATTGAAACACTGTCTCCAAAAACAAAAGCATCATTAGGATTGAATTATGGAATCGGGAAATTCAGTTTTCTCGTAAGAAATACCTATTTTGGTAAGGTAATAAGAGATGGTTATCCATTTGGAGACGTGCAGGAATTCTCGCCAAAGGTTGTGACTGATGTAAGCGTTGGCTATGATATCACCAAAAATATCAATTTTACAGTAGGGGCCAATAATGTATTTGATGTCTTCCCGGATCGCCAGATTTATAAAAATTCATACTATGGAGTATTCAAATACGCGCCGGTTCAGATGGGAACACTGGGGAATTATTTCTTCGGAAGGCTTAATTTTAATTTTTAATCATTAAATGAGTACTACCTCACATCAGATTGGCTGGAAAACAGCCGCTGCCATTGTCGTTTCCAATATGATAGGAACCGGGATTTTTACGACGCTTGGATTTCAGTTATCTGATATTACCAATACCTACAGTATTTTCCTGTTATGGGCCATCGGGGGAATTCTTGCTTTGTTCGGGGCTTTTTGCTACGCAGAACTGGGTTCACATTTTAAAGGAAATGGAGGCGATTTTATTTATCTCAAAGAAACCTATCATCCTGTATTCGGATATCTGATAAGCTGGATTTCACTCATCATAGGATTTTCCTCTCCTGTTGCACTGGCAGCGTTGGCGATGTCAAAATACCTTTCCGTATTTGACTATTCTTTTGGAAACGGTTTTGCGATCGCCGCTATTTTTCTCGTGGCCATAGCATTATCATTCAGTCTGAAAACATCCAGCAGGTTTCATAACTTTTTCACCTTCATTAAGATAGCTTTTATTATTGTGCTGGTTATTCTGGGAGTAGGAATTTCAGATTCACCACAGTTGGGTAATAGTCTCAATTTCAGTGACAGCTGGCAGAAGGAAATCATGCTTCCTGCATTTGCTACATCTCTGGTATTTGTCACCTATTCCTATACAGGCTGGAATTCAGCTTCCTATATTGCAGGAGAAATAAAAGATGTTCAGAAAAACCTTCCCAAATCACTCATCATCGGAACTGTTTTTGTGACGGTAAGCTATATTCTGGTGAATTATATTATGCTGAAACATGCTCCTGTCAATCAGTTGGCGGGGAAAGAAGATGTAATGGGAGAAGCGGCTGTCAATATGTTGGGGCCCGCTTTCGGAAAGATAGTCAATATTTTTATTGCCCTGCAGCTGGTTGCTACAATTAGCGGGTATTTATGGGTCGGTTCAAGATTGACGCAGGCTTTTGCAAAGCACACCTACATCTGGAAACCATTATCAGCAGGAAATAGAAAAGGAATTCCTGTAAGAGCCATTTTTGCCCATGCAGTCATTGCAACGGTTATCATTCTAACGGGAAGTTTTAAAGAAATTTTTGTCTATACCGCTTTTATTTTACAGCTTTTTGCGAGTCTGGCAATTTCTACCGTTTTCTTCCTGAAGAAAAAAGACAGAAAAATCTTTAAGTCGAATGCGTTTCACATTTTCCCGGCAGTTTTTTTATTGTTCAGTATCTATATTCTCTATTTTACATTCATTCATAATCCTAAAGAAAGCCTGATAGGATTGGGAATTATTGCGGTAGGAATTATTTTATATCTGCTGGACAGAAGACTTTCTAAAGGATCTCAGACTTAGTTTTGATGATGCAGAAAGATGAATTAACAGATTGGCAAATCTGTCTTTTTGTGGTTTTACATCCTTTATCCCTAATGCTCAAAAATTTATGATGATTCGGAATTTTAATTTTGAATTAATAATCCTTATCTTTGCACCCACAAAATTTCTACAATGTCTAAATCATTAATTCCAAAATTAGAAGCTATTAAACAAAGATATAATGAGGTTGCAGACCTTATTATACAGCCTGATGTCATTTCAGACCAAAAAAGATATTCTTCTTTGAACAAAGAATATAGTGATTTGGGAAAAATTGTAAGAGTTTACGATCAGTACAAAGGTGCTCTGGACAGTATTGCAGAATCTGAAGAGATCATTGCAGACGGTTCAGACAGAGATCTGGTAGATCTGGCTAAAGAAGAAAAGCTGGAAGCTCAGGCTAAACTTCCGGGATTGGAAGAAGAACTGAAAGTATTACTGATCCCTAAAGATCCTGCCGATGACAAAAACGTTATCGTAGAACTACGTGCCGGTACAGGAGGTGATGAGGCAGCTATCTTTGTGGAAGATGTGTACAGAATGTATACCATGTATTTTAAAACAAAAGGATGGAGACATGAAGTAACGGATTCTAACGAAGCTGCAAAAGGATACAAGGAATTGATCATGAAAGTGGAAGGAGAAGGTGTTTACGGAATCATGAAGTTTGAATCCGGAGTTCACCGTGTACAGCGAGTACCTGAAACAGAATCTCAGGGAAGAGTACACACTTCTGCCATTACCATTGCTGTTCTTCCGGAAGCAGAAGAAGTAGATTTTGAACTGAATCCTGCAGATATTGAAATGCAGACTTCCCGTTCAGGAGGTGCCGGTGGTCAGAACGTAAACAAGGTTGAAACTAAAGTTCAGCTTACCCACAAACCTTCAGGACTTGTTGTAGTTTGTCAACAGGCTCGTTCTCAGCTTGCTAACCGTGAGTTGGCAATGGAAATGCTGAGAACAAAATTATACGATATCGAATTACAGAAAGTACAGGGAGATATTGCCGCACAACGTAAATCTATGGTATCTACAGGAGACCGTTCTGCAAAAATTAAAACCTACAATTACCCGCAAGGTAGAGTTACAGACCACAGAATCAATAAGTCTATGTACAACCTTGATGCTTATATGAATGGTGATATTTCTGAAATGATTGATGCAGTAATCATGGCAGAAAATGCAGAGAAAATGAAAGGGGAAGAAGAGAATTATTAAAATTAAAACAAATAAAAACAAAGCCTCTGACTTTTCAGGGGCTTTGTTTTTCCCAATAACAAAACAAAATATAAACTATGAAAAACTACAAAATTATTTTCCTGCTGTTGCTTACCATAATGGGGCAGCAACTAATGGGGCAGACAGAAGTAAAGAAACCTAAAGAAGCCTTTGAACTCTTCTTTGGTACTTTTGTGAATAATGATGACACCGCATTGAATAAACTCAATGATTATTTAAAGCCTACCGTAGACGGTCAAACTGCTTATCAGGTGGATTTTAAAGAAACTTCAAAGGAAATGATCAATGGAAGCGTAGATAATTTTCTTGCAGCCTTTCCTAAAGCTACGGCTGCAGCTTGTAAAAAAGAAGCTGAAGATTACTTCGCCGCAATGTTTGGGAATTTTAAAACCGGAAAACTTACTGTAAAAGATGTAAAAGTAGTTCCGAATGAATATGTTGAAGGGCAAAAAATCGCAGAAATAAGCTATTCTGTAAGCTTCCTGGTTCCCTCAAAGCTAACCTCCGGACCAAAAGGAGATCTGAATAAAATAAAAGCTGAAGACCTTAAAAAGTATCTTATTCAGGCAGTTCAGGATTTTAAGAATGCTGATAAGACGGTAACAACCGACCAAAATTTTAGACTTTACGAACTTAAAGAAGGTGATAAAATATACTATTGGAACGGCAGCCCGGATGAGATTGTTTCCAACCTTACCGATTTCTATTTTGAAAGCTTCGGAGCCAATGAATAGATGAAAAGTACAATCATAAATAAAAAAAGTCCTGATATAAAGGGACTTTTTTTATTTCACATACTTTGCGTATTTTTGAGAAAAACCGATCAGTATGAATTTTAAACCTATATTGTTAACCGCTGGAGTATTGTTTTCAGCATCTTTTTATTCTCAGAAAATGAATTATCCTAAAGCGTTAAAAGGAAGTCAGACAGATACCTATTTCGGAACTGCTGTTTCTGATCCCTTCAGAGATCTGGAAAATGATTCCGAACCTACAAAAAAATGGGTAGATGAAGAAGTAGCTTACAGCCAGAATTATCTTTCTAAAATTCCGTTCAGGGATAAAATTAAAAGTCAGCTTAAAGATATCTGGAATTATGAGAAAATTTCAGCACCTTTCAAAGAAGGAGATTATACCTACTATTATAAAAACGATGGTCTGCAGGCACAGTCTGTTTTGTATAGAACAAACAACAAAACCAATGCTACAGAAGTATTTTTAGATCCTAATAAATTTTCAGAGAAAGGAACAACTTCTCTTTCCAATCTTTCTTTCAACAAAAAAGGAAATCTTGCTGCTTACTCTATCTCTGAAGGAGGTAGTGATTGGAACAAGATTATCATCATTGATGCTGTAACCAAAAAACAGATTGATGAAACTTTACTGGATGTAAAATTCAGCGGGATTTCATGGCAGGGAGACGAAGGTTTTTATTATTCAAGCTATGACAAACCAAAAGAAGGAACAGTACTTTCCGGAATGACGGATAAGCACAAAGTATACTTTCACAAGCTGGGAACAAAACAGTCTGAAGATCAATTGATTTTCGGAGGAGATAAAACCCCAAGAAGATACTTAAGTGCCGGAGTTTCTGAAGATCAGAGATATCTTATCATTTCGGCAGCTAATGCTACAAATGGTAATGAGTTGTATATAAAAGACCTTAAAAAAGGGGGCGACTTTGTACAAATTATGAACGGATTTGATATCAATGCCAGCATCGTAGATACACAAGGTGATGATCTTTTCATTTTCACCGATAAAGATGCTCCGAATATGCGTCTTGTAAAAACTACGATAAGCAATCCTGCTCCGGCAACATGGAAGGATGTAATTCCACAGACTGAAAACGTATTGGGAATTTCTTCCGGTGGAGGATATTTCTTTGCAACCTATATGATTGATGCCATAGATCAGGTAAAACAGTTTGATAAAACAGGAAAACTGGTTAGGGAAATTACGCTTCCCGGTAAAGGAAATGTTTCAGGATTTGGAGGAAAAGAAAAAGAGAAAGATGTTTACTTTTCTTTCAGCAATTATATTACACCGGGAACTACGTATAAATTCAATGTTGACTCTGGAAAATCAGAAGTCTATCAAAAGCCTAAAGTAAAGTTTAATCCGGATGATTATGTTTCGGAACAGGTATTCTATACTTCAAAAGACGGTACAAAAGTTCCTATGATGATCAACTATAAGAAAGGAACGAAGTTGGATGGTAAAAATCCTACCATTCTTTACTCTTATGGAGGGTTCAACATCAGTCTTCAGCCATCATTCTCTGTAGTCAACGCTATCTGGATGGAAAATGGGGGTATTTACGCTGTTCCAAACATCCGTGGAGGAGGAGAATACGGTAAGAAATGGCATGATGCAGGAACAAAACAACAGAAGAAAAATGTTTTTGAAGACTTTATTGCTGCCGGAGAATACCTTCAAAGCAAAGGCTATACTTCAAAACAATACATGGCCCTTTCAGGAAGATCAAATGGCGGATTATTGGTTGGAGCAACCATGACAATGAGACCTGATCTTGCTAGAGTAGCCTTCCCGGGAGTAGGAGTTTTGGATATGTTGAGATATAACAAGTTTACAGCCGGAGCAGGATGGTCTTATGACTACGGTACAGCGGAAGACAGCAAAGAAATGTTTGAGTATCTTAAATCCTATTCTCCTGTACATAATGTAAAAGCAGGAACCTGTTACCCATCCACAATGATTATCACAAGTGATCATGATGACAGAGTAGTTCCAGCTCACTCGTTCAAATTCGGGGCAGAACTTCAGGAAAAACAAGCATGTAAAAATCCTATTCTTTTAAGAATTGAAAAGAATGCAGGACACGGAGCAGGAAGATCAACAGATCAGGTGATCAGTGAAAATGCAGATCTTATATCATTTGCTTTATTTGAGATGGGAATAAAGAAATAACTTAAGTTTATATCCATAAGAACGGCTGGACATTTGTCCGGCCTTTTTCTTTTGCTAAAATCAAGAAAAACAGAGTGTTAACAGAAGTTTCATGTTTCGTTCAAAAAAATTAACTTTACGGGGACAAAAATAATTGGAATGCGAAAGACAATTTCTGTGAAAAACCCGGATTTTAATGTATTACCTCAGGAAAGAGAGATTTACAATTTTGAAAAAGACGGCCTTGAACTCAAATCATCCTATGAGAAAAAAGATGTAAAAGATGAATCATTAACGCAGACTTCTCCAGGAATTGCTCCCTATCTGCGAGGACCGTATTCCACCATGTATGTTCAAAAACCATGGACAATCCGTCAGTATGCCGGATTTTCTACCGCAGAGGAATCCAATGCTTTCTACAGGAGAAACCTTGCTGCAGGTCAGAAAGGACTTTCAGTAGCATTTGACCTGGCAACGCACCGGGGATATGACTCTGATCACTCAAGAGTAGTAGGAGACGTAGGAAAAGCAGGAGTTGCCATCGACTCGGTGGAAGACATGAAGATTCTATTCAATGAGATTCCATTGGATCAGATTTCAGTATCCATGACCATGAATGGGGCGGTACTTCCTATTTTGTCTTTCTATATCGTAGCAGCAGAAGAGCAGGGAGTAAAACAGGAACTGCTTTCAGGAACCATTCAGAATGATATTCTGAAGGAGTTCATGGTAAGAAATACCTATATCTATCCGCCGGCACCTTCCATGAAAATTATCGCTGATATTTTTGAATATACTTCGCAAAACATTCCAAAATTCAACTCCATTTCTATTTCAGGATACCATATGCAGGAAGCCGGAGCAACGCCTGTGCTTGAAATGGCTTATACGCTGGCTGATGGCCTTGAATATGTAAGAACAGGAATAAAAGCAGGAATGAACGTAGACGATTTCGCTCCGAGACTCTCTTTCTTCTGGGCAATCGGAATGAATCATTTCATGGAAATTGCTAAAATGCGTGCTGCTCGATATATCTGGGCGACCCTTTTAAAGCAGTTTAATCCTCAGAATCCAAAATCTCTGGCTTTAAGAACCCATTCCCAAACCTCAGGATGGTCTTTAACAGAACAGGAGCCTTTCAATAATATTACAAGAACTGCCATTGAAGCGTTGTCTTCCGCATTAGGAGGAACACAGTCTCTCCATACCAATGCATTGGATGAGGCCATTGCCCTTCCTACCGATTATTCAGCAAAAATCGCAAGAAATACACAGATTATTCTTCAGCAGGAAAGCGGAATATGCGATGTGGTAGATCCGATGGGAGGAAGCAACCTTGTGGAAAGCCTTACTCAGCAAATGATCGAAGAAGCGATGAGGTACATCGATGAGGTAGAGCAGGAAGGAGGAATGACCAAAGCCATCGAAGCCGGAATTCCAAAAATGAGAATTGAAGAAGCCGCAGCGAAAAAACAGGCTAAGATCGACAGTGGAGAAGAATTCATCATCGGAGTCAATTCATTCAAGTCCTCATTGAAGCAGGATCAGATTGAAATCTTAGACATTGACAATACCGAGGTTCGCAGAAAACAGATCGAAAGACTGAATACAATCAAAGCGGAAAGAAATGCTGAAGCTGTTGAACAGATTCTGAATGAAATCCGCCAAAGCGCTCAAACCGGAAAAGGGAACCTTCTGGCACTATGCATTGAGGCAGCAAGAAGAAGAGTTACCCTTGGCGAAATGAGTGATGCCATGGAAGAAACCTTTGGTAGATATAAAGCAAATATTAAAACAATCTCTGGTGTATACGCAATGAATGCCGGTAAAAACGAATACTTTGAAAAAGCCCTTAATCTGACTCAGAAATTTGAAGAAGAAGAAGGACGCCGCCCAAGACTTATGGTAGCCAAAATGGGACAGGACGGGCATGACAGAGGTGCAAAAGTTGTAGCCACAGCATTTGCCGATATGGGATTTGACGTAGATGTTGCTCCATTGTTCCAGACTCCTGAAGAAGTAGCTAAACAAGCTGTGGAAAATGATATTCACATTTTAGGAGTTTCTTCATTGGCAGCAGGACATAAAACATTAGTTCCTCAGGTAGTGGAGGAACTTTCCAAGCTGGGAGCAGACGATATTACCATCGTTGTAGGAGGAGTAATTCCACAGCAGGATTATGAATTCCTTTATGCCAACGGTGCAGACTTTATTTTCGGCCCTGGAACCAACCTTCCGAAATGTGCAGTGGAAATTTTAGAGAGATTTTTAGAAAAATAAACAGAAAAGCTTTAATTTCAATTTGAAATTAAAATGCAGCCTATGATTCTGAAAAATATAATAAAGCCTACGAGGAAAAAATTGTTTCTTGTCGTAGGCTTATTTATTATCGCTGGTGCTTTCCTTTTAGCTTCAGGAAAAAATGAATCCATACAAAGCTCGAAAACCGTTGCAGATACTGCTTTGGTTAGGAAACATTTGACAGCACTTACCCAAACGCCGCAATTTAGAAATCATAAAAATATAGAGCAGCTGAATGCCGTTGCAGGCTATATCCATCAGACTTTCAATACCTATGGTGACAGCACTGCTTACCAGGAATACAAAGTTGACGGAAAAATATATAAAAATGTAATGACCTCCTTTGGAACAGAAAATAAGAAACGAATTATTATAGGAGCTCATTACGATGTTTGTGGAGATCAGCAGGGTGCAGACGACAATGCAACCGGAGTTACGGCCCTTTTGGAGCTGGCAAGAATGCTTAAAGGACAAAAGTTGAAGTACAGAGTAGATCTTGTATCCTACACCTTAGAAGAACCTCCTTACTTCAGAACTGAAAATATGGGAAGTTATGTCCACGCAAAATATTTAAAAGATAACAATATTGATGTCTATGGAATGGCCAGTGTAGAAATGATTGGCTATTTTAAAGATGAAAAAGGTTCTCAGAGCTTTCCTGTAGGTGTTCTTTCATGGGTATACGGTGATAAAGGTGATTTTATTACTTTGATTAAAAAATTCAGTGGAGCTGGTCCGTTTGTAAAAAACTTTATCAGCAACTTTAAAGGTTCCGAAAAGATCAAAACAGAAACCTTCTCTGCCCCGAAATTTGTAGCAGGAATAGACTATTCTGATCATCTCAACTATTGGAACTTTGATTTCCCCGCTCTCATGATTACAGATACTTCCTTCTTCAGAAATAAAAATTATCATGAGCCTACAGACACTTTGGAAACCCTCGATACAAAGAGAATGACAAAGGTTATTGACGCCATTTTTCTCAGTATTATTCACATTAAGTGAAAAAAAATATTTTGATTTTCAGAAAAATGTATATATTTGCACCTGAAAATCAAGTTTAACCAATAAAAAACAACGAAGCAATGTTCAGAACTAATCAGAATTCTACAGTTGGATTGCCACTTATGGTGGTAAGGCTTCGCGGTTTGGTACATTCTTAGAATAACAGTACAATGAAATATCAAAACCCGAAGTCGTAGAGATTTCGGGTTTTTTATTGCGCAATATTTCAAACTCCCAGTTTACCCGAAATTTTTTAAGTGTCATTAAAGACGAAATAGGATGAAGTATATCACTCAGAACTATTATTGTCTATTATTAATCCATTCAACTAATATTTTAGTTGAATAAAAGTTGTGTGAGATAAAATAAAAACATTTGTGATCTCACATCATACTTCTGTGAACAATGGAAAATGATAATCTTCTGTTTTCCCGCCTGAGAAGTGCGAGAAGCAGAAAAAGAACAATTAAAAAAGATGTAGAAAAGCAGATCAGGAAAAAATATCATCGTAGTGAAGAACTTTGGGAAATCAGACGAAATATCCAATGGATTCCTTTGGATAAACCTTATCAAAGAGGATTTGTAAGATTCTTTGTGGTAAGGGAAGATGTAATGAGATCCAAATATGGAGAGTTCTTTGAAGGAATTCTGAAGAAAATCAATACTTACATGTATTCTGAAAGCAGAAAATTTCTTAAAAAGAAAAGAAAATCCGGACGAAGAATCTATGTGGAAAGAGAACAGAAGCTCAGTAGAGTTTCAGCATATACCTGGAGTGATCCGAAATTCGGACTTACACCAATGGAAAGACAGTATTTTTTGCAAAAGGAAGAATATTGCCCCATAAGGAAGAAGTATGAGATTTACTACGAATTCATTGAACCGTGGAGGTTTATCCTTCGAATAAGACCCTATATGATTACCCATTATAAACCTGTAGACTTTGAACTGGAAAAAGAGTGCGCAGAACTGGAAGATTATTTAGGACAGCACAAGGTTGCTGGGATTATCCATAAAACAATATATGGAAAGCCAGGTTCATGGAAGATGAAATACAAATCTGATCAAAATGAAAGTACAAAATACTTTCACTACAAAATGTCTGCAACAGAGATTGCAGAAAGCTTACAGGACTTATGAGTCCAACTGTTATTTAAAACAAAAACAATGGGAAATTTAAAACTAAAAGGAAAAGATATATTAAAACTGGGCTATCCAAATAACCAAAGCGTAAACGTAGCATTGGAAGTCATGAAAAGAAATTTTGCAACGAAGAACATTCACCATGTAAAAGCTCTTTTAAAGGAAATTTTGCTGAATCCGGAAGAATTTGAGAAAGATCTCACCTTCGGACAGATTGCAGAAACCCTGCTTTCATCCAAAAAAACGGAAAAAAGAATGCTGAATTCACAGCGTGCTTCCTTTCAGATTTTTGGTAACAATATCTCAGAAGAGGCAAAAAATCAGTTGTACACAGCTTTGAAATTACCTATTTCTACTCAGGGAGCATTAATGCCCGATGCCCACAGCGGCTACGGACTTCCAATTGGAGGAGTTCTGGCAGTGGAAAACGCCGTAATCCCTTACGGAGTAGGAATGGATATTGGCTGCAGAATGAGCCTCAGTATTTTGGATACACCCGTTTCATATCTTGAAGGGGCAAGAGATAAATATGAAAAAGCCCTTGCCGAACATACAAAATTCGGGATGTATGAAACGCACAAGTCTCACATAGACCATGAGATTTTTGAAAGAGATACATTCGATATGATCCCGATCTTAAGAAGATTAAAGGGAAAAGCCATTAAACAGATGGGATCTTCAGGCGGAGGAAATCACTTTGTAGAATTCGGGGAAGTGGAAATCACCGAAGAAGACGAACAGATTGGCCTGCCAAAAGGAAAATATCTGGGAATCCTTTCTCACAGTGGCTCAAGAGGCCTCGGAGCAGAAATTGCACAGTATTATTCAAGGATGGCAACAGAACAGTGTCCGCTACCAAAAGAAGCCCAAAACTTCGCCTGGCTGGACCTTAGTACACATCTGGGATTGGAATATTGGACAGCAATGAATCTTGCCGGAGATTATGCTTCAGCCTGCCATGACGATATTCACAGAAGACTTGTAAAAGCCGTTGGTGGAAGAGTAAAAGCCAGAATTGAAAATCATCACAACTTTGCCTGGAAAGAAATCCACAACGGAAAAGAAGTGATTGTTCACCGAAAAGGCGCAACACCTGCCAATGAGAATGAATTGGGAATGATTCCCGGATCCATGACCGCAAAAGGATTTATCGTTCGCGGAAAAGGAAACCCGGAATCTCTGAACTCAGCGTCCCATGGTGCAGGAAGAGCACATTCCAGAGGAGAATGCAGAAGTCTTTTCACTCAGCATGATATCAAAAAAGAATTAAAGCTTAAAAAAGTCACACTGATGGGTGGAAATGCTGAAGAAGCACCTATGGCATACAAAGACATCAATGAAGTGATGAACGCTCAGAGCGAATTGGTAGACATTCTGGGAACCTTCCAGCCGAGAATTGTGAGAATGGATAAGTAATTAGCCTAATATTTTACAACCTTACAGGTTTCAAAAACCTGTAAGGTTTAATCAGGAAATATTTAAAAACAAAGAAATGGGAGCACCACATAACATCAAAAGATACGGTGAAGTCTGGCCTGAATTCAGAATCCGGTTAGGACTCAAAATTTTAGATAAATTAAAAGATAAAATCATTATATCAGGAGGTTGGGCATGGCATTTTATGTCCGAAGAAGGACATACGGAATATAAGCATGCCCATGACCATAAGGATATTGATGTTTTTGTAAAAAAAGAAAAGATAGCAGAAGTAGTCATCATTCTTCAGCAGGAAGGATTCCGGAAAGTCTGGACCCGATATGACCATCTGCCGAGCGAGGAAAACTTTCGCAGGTATGAAAAAACTGTTGAGCTTGAAAATGACAAATTCCACAGAATTACCATAGACTTCTTTGAAAGAAATGATCTTGAAACTATAGAAGCTAATGGTTTTACTGTCGTAAAGCCTGATACTTTACTTTCATTTTACAGAAATATTCATTCCAGTGACAAATGCTGGGCAGTAATGGCTGCAAAAGATTTATTAGAAAAGGGAATAGATCCGGTAGGTCACCCTTTATTAAGCAAAATGCCAATATAACAATGGAAAAATTAATACAAATCACTTCAGGAAGAGGACCTTTAGAATGCCAGTGGGTAGTAGCCAAGGTTCTGAAGACTTTTTTTGAAGAGGCAAAACAAAATACAATAGAATACGAAATCATACATCGTGAAAGCGGTGATGAAAACCTAACATTAAAGTCTGTGACTCTGCTTTTAAAGGGCAAAGAGATAAATATATTTTTAAAAAACTGGTTGGGAAGTGTTTGCTGGATAGGAAAAAGTACATTCAGGAAACTCCATAAAAGAAGCAATTGGTTTATCGGAATCTTCGAATTGGAGAATGTGAAAATGATTGACTTCCATGAAAAAGACATCCGGTTTCAGACTGCGAGAAGTCAGGGAAGCGGAGGACAAAACGTAAACAAAGTGAATACCGCTGTTCGTGCTACTCATATTCCTACTAAAGAAACGGTGTTTGTACAGGATTCCCGTTCCCAGCTGGAGAATAAAAAACTATCTGTTATCAGACTCAAAGAAAAGGTAATGGCTGTTTATATCCAACAGCTGGAAAGAAAGCTGAAAGAAACCTGGTCTCTTCAGATGCAGGTAGAACGCGGAAATCCGGTTCGGACATTTTCAGGAACAGATTTTAAAAAGAATTACGACGACAGGACATTCAAAAAACAAAGAAATGCCTTGAAAAACGAACTTAAAAACTACAACAATGACCTTAACTAAAAGTAAATATTATTTTGAAGCATTAGACTACTTTCCATTCAATCTTTCTGAATGTATGGATGCACTGAATTATGCTCTGTCTTACGAACCGGAAGATGCAGACAGCCTTTGCCTGATGGGAAGAGTATATTCAGAAGAATTAAAGGACTATGAAACAGCAAAGAAATATTTTGATGAAGCCATGCAAAGTAATATCGGAAATGTTAATACTCCCAAATATTATATCGAATGCCTTTTAAATAATGAAGATTATAAAGAAGCGGAAAAATTGATAGCATTTGCCTTAAAGCTAAAAGGAATTGACAAATCAGAAATTCTGAACTGTCTCTCCCTTCTGCAGGAAAGAAACTTTGAGTACAAGCAAGCTTTAGGAACCCTTAAAGAAGCTAAGAAATTTGCTTACAACCGTACAGCACTCGATATACTTGAAGATAGAGAAAAAATGATTAAAAGTAAAATGCCGGTAACAAGGGTCAGAAAGAAAGAGGAGATTAAATAAATCTCCTTTTTTAGATATATTAAACCTGATTCTGTAGGTATTTATCAAAAATGACCACCATCAATAGTTAAAATTATAAAACAAAAATTTTAAAAGAATAAATAATATAATTTAAAAAAAACAGAAATATTCAGATATTGCTGATTTTTGTGATTTTATTTTTTTTATAAGTTGTTAGCAGGTAGTGTTTTATATATTTATCTACCTAAAAAAACAATATGAATAAAAATTTTTTTCTAGTACCATTTTCGGTAGCAGCGTTTTTTGTTTCCGGAAATGTTTGCGCTCAAAATTCTGCAGAACTTATTCAGGAATATTACCACAAAAAGGGGCAGATAGCACAAAAGAGTAGCAACGATGCATCAGGAATTATTATTCTGAACGAAGATCTTTCCCACAGCCTTCAGGCCAGAATTGTGGATGTACAGCAAACCTATAATGGGCTTCGGGTCTATAATGCTCTGGGAAAAGTAGTGATCAGGGAAAATAAAATTATCTCTGAGAAAAATGAATTTAAGAGGAATATTGTTGTGGATGGCCATAAAAACAGTACTGCAAAGTTTTCGGATGATCTTATCAAAAGTAAGCTGGGTCTGAAAGATATTTCTGAAATAAATTACGCTGATGATGTCTATTTTGAGAATAATAAAGTATATAAACTTGCAAAGGAATTATTTGTTTCTGATAAGAATTCTTCCAATGTATGGCATGTAATAGCTGACGCAGATACAGGTGAAATATTCACTAAAGATAATATGACCGTCAGTTGTAATTTTGCGGATAAAGAAGAGGACAATAATCGTTCAGAACAACCGGCAAAGTTTCACCTGGTATATGCGGAACCCACTGAAATAAAGAGTGAAATAAATATTCAGGGGAAGCTCGTGCCGGATAATGCATCTTATAATGTATTTCCGTTACCGGTAGAAGCACCTACATTTGGTTCACGTTCTATCATCACTAATCCCTGGGATCTTACTGCATCTCCCGAAGGCTGGCATTCCGATGGAACCAACAGCTACACTATAACAAGAGGGAATAATGTGTACGCTTATTCTGATCAGAATAATACGGATACACCAGGATATTCTCCGGATGGCGGAAGCGCGCGCATTTTTGATTTTCCTTTTGCCGACGGAAGATATGATAATCCCTTCACATATAAAGATGCTGCTATCACGGAGTTATTTTATATGAATAATAAAATGCATGATCTGTTTTATAAATTCGGATTTACAGAATCTGCCCGAAATTTCCAGACCAGTAACTTTGGAAATACTGGTATGGGAGGAGATGCTGTAAATGCAGAAGCTTTTGACGGAAGCGGCCTTAATAATGCCAATTTTAGCCCTGGCTATGAAAAAATTGTCAACGGACAGCCACAGGTAAAGGCAGGTAGAATGCAGATGTATCTTTATGATAGGCTGCAAACAGCTGATGACCCGGTAATAAGGTATCAGTATAATTCTCCTGCTTCCGTGGCGGGCAGACCAAAAGTATTGACAGCAGGAGCATCATTTGGACCTTTGTATGGTGCTCCGGTTACAGGAGACCTGGCAATTCCTGTACCAGCCGATGCATGTACCGCTCCTGCTGCTGGAAGCCTGGCTAATAAAATTGCAGTCATAACAAATGCTAATTGTGAATTTGGCCTTAAAGCCCTCAACATACAGAATGCTGGAGCTGTAGGTGTCATTATGTATAAATCTTCTTCCGATATCCCAACTTCATTGGGTGCAGGAACTTATGGAGGGCAGGTGACCATACCTACTATGAGTATGGGAAAAACGGAAGGTCTATTCCTGACCGGGCAGTTGAATAGCGGAAATACTATTAATGCCACCCTCAATTTAGATTATAGTGGTTTCAAGAATGCATGTTTTGATAATGGTACTATGGCCCATGAGTATGGGCATGGAGTATCCAACCGGCTTACCGCACAGGGATATAGTTGTCTCTCATCCACCAACAGCACGGAGCAGATGGGCGAAGGTTGGTCTGATTTCTTCGGACTTATGGTGACCGCCAGACCTGGAGACACTTCCTCTGTTTCCAGAGGACATTCAACTTATACGAAAAATGAGCCTACAACCGGCAATGGCAACAGGCTGGCTAAATATTCCCCCGATTTTAGCATTAATGATTATACCTACGGGAAAACAAATACCAATACAGAAGTTCATCAGATAGGTTTTATATGGACAACAATGCTTTGGGATCTGGCCTGGAAGTATATAGAAAAATATGGATATAATAATGATGTTCTGGCTAGCAGTACTTCCGGAAATGCAAAAGTTCTTCAGCTTGTCATTGACGGAATTAAGCTGCAGCCGTGCAGCCCCACTTTTATTGATGGTAGAGATGCTATTTTGCAGGCTGATGTAATAGGAAATGGAGGGCTTAATAAATGCTTGATTTGGAACACATTTGCAAGAAGAGGGCTTGGAGTGAACGCATCCGCAGGTTCCAAAACAGTTGCTACTGATCAGGTAGAAGACTTTACAGTACCTGCCGAATGCAATACAGCTTTGGCTACTAAGGAAAGTATAAAAGCAGGATCCAGGTTTATTGTTTTTCCTAATCCTGTTTATGATGAATTTTTCGTGGGAAATATTGATAAATCTCCGAATGAAGTTAAAATTACGATGTTTGACATGTCTGGTAAATTAGTAATGACGGATTCCAGAGAATCAGGATCGAAGAAAGCTGTTTCTGTAAAAGGACTTCAAAAAGGAGTTTATATGGTTCATATCAGTCAGGGGAATCAGTCCCAGGTTGAAAAACTTATTGTAAGATAACAGTTGGCATTAATTAAAGATAAAAAAATAAGCTTTCATTGAAAGCTTATTTTTTATTGACAGAGATCAGATAGTCATACACCATTTGATGCTGGTCATCGCTCAGTTTAGCTTTTGGAGCCATTCTGCTTAACGTGTTGATCCATCCCTTGTCGTCATGTTTCGTTGGTTCCGGCAGCTTATGGCATTTTGCACAGGAATTTTCAAAAATGGTTTTTCCTTGCGCCAGCTGCTCAGATGAGGTATACTTTGGCCCTGTTACAGCCACACTTTTTGGTCCGCAGGATACCAGAAATGCTGATGCTGCGATACCGGCTAAGATGAATTTTTTCATATCCTATTTTTGTTTGATGATTACTTCTTCACAGAAACAATATAATCATAAACCCATTGGTGCTGTTCATCCGTTAATTTTGCCTTTGGAGCCATAGAATTCATGATTCCTACCCATTGTACAGAATTGTGTGAAGCAGGATCAGGGAGTTTATGACATCTTCCACAAGAGTTTTCAAAAATAGTTTTCCCCTGAGCAATCTGTTCTGCAGTAGATGTTGAAGTTCCTGCAGTAGCAGTGGATGTAGCAGCTTTCGGCGTACAGGATACCAGCAAAATTGCAGTAAACGAAGCCGCAGCGATGAGTTTTTTCATGTTTCTTTTTTTGATAGATAACAAATGTAATAAATTCCTTAAGCGGTTGATATAGGGGGTTCTAGTTTTAATTTAGAAGAAATAAAAATTAAAATTACGTAAAATCAGTAATCCCAAATGAAGATAATTTAAATCTTTTGTCTCATCATTCCAAGCAGGCTATTGACCATTCCCATTTTAATTATTAATTTTGAATTAATGAAATTTTCTACAGAAGAGCTAATAGAAGGAATACAGTCAGGAAACAAACGCCTGATTGCAAAAGCTATTACATTGGTTGAAAGTAAGAAAGCAGAGCATAGGGTACAGGCAGAAGAATTGTTGAAGAAAATTATGCCTCTTACCGGAAACTCTGTGAGGGTAGGAGTAACGGGTGTTCCCGGGGCAGGAAAATCTACCTTTATAGAAAACTTTGGCCGTTTGGTTATTGCTCATGGAAAAAAGGTTGCCGTTTTGGCCATTGATCCTAGTTCAGCTATTAACAAGGGAAGTATTTTGGGAGATAAAACCAGAATGGAAGAATTGGCCAAAGAAGAAAATGCATTCATCCGCCCTTCTCCCAGCTCAGGGTTTTTGGGAGGAGTAGCGAATACTACTTTTGAAACTATGATGATCTGCGAAGCTGCAGGCTACGATTATATTTTAATAGAAACGGTAGGAGTAGGGCAGTCAGAAGTGCTGGTTGCTGATATTACCGATGTTTTCTTATTCCTTAAAATTATTGGAGGTGGAGATGAGCTTCAGGGAATAAAAAGAGGTATCATGGAAATGGTAGACCTCATTTTTATCAATAAAGTAGATCAGGACAATCTTCAGAAAGCTAAAAATACAAGACTGGAATTAAAAAGAGCATTAGACTTTATTCCGCCTAAAGAAAAAGGATGGAAGATTCCTGTTTTACTTGGCTCTGCGCTTCATAATCAGGGATTACAGGAAGTGTATGATACAATATCCGAATTTATTGATCTGAAAAAGAAGAGTGGCCGTTTTGAAGAAATCCGGGTTCAGCAGGCTGAAAAACGATTTGAATATTGGGTTCAGGAATATATTTTATCCCTGATGAAAAAAAGTAATGCGGTGGAGGAAGCTTATCATATGCACAAAAAAAATGCTTCAGCCATGGTTTCTAATCCAAGTACTGAAGCAAAATTATTTGTAGAAAAATTTTTATCTAACGAAAACAGGGGTTAAAGCTTCTCTTTTTCCTGTTTAACCTCAGTTTTTGAAATATATCCGTCATAGGTGATGGGTTGCCTGTCGTTACTTCTCATAGAAACGAAAGCTTTTCCGGTTTTAAAAATTTCAATATTCACTTCGTCTACGTTTCTTACATCTTTAGGTTTGAACTTAAAAGTCCAGGTTCCTTTTTTATTCTGAGTTTTAGTGACCGTAAAATCTTTCGAAGTAAATCGGTAGCTGTTATCACTTGCGCTTCCAAAGGTAGGATTGAATAGTCTTCCAAAATAAGGAAGTACTACTTCAAGCGTATTTTTACTGACGTCAATGGTGTAATCTCCATTCAGATTCAACATTCTTGTTGCAGTGGCATTGGGCATTGAATTCATGACATTGATAACATCATAATTCGTAGGGTTGGCTCTTTGTGCATAGAAGGTAAACTCCTGGGAATTCACCAAAGTGTCCACTGTTTTCGGATCTAATGAACCTTGTGAAGCACAGCTCTGGAATAAGAACAGGAATCCAAAAATCATCAGTAAAGAAATATACTTTTTCATAATGATATAATTATTAAATTTAAACAGCAAAATGTATGCAAATATATTCTTTCTGAAATATTTTGGAATAAAAATTGTTAAGGTTGAATTATTAACACTCAAACTATGAAAGTTACACATCTATTAGGAATGGGAGCTATTGCTCTGTCGGCTGTTGCCTGTACTACAAACCCGATTACGGGGAGGTCTTCTTTACAGCTGGCCAACAATTCGGAAATTTTAACAATGTCTTCACAGGAATATAGAACGACATTGTCTAAAGGTAAAGTGATTACCGGTACAGCAGATGCAAAGAGAGTGGTAAATGTAGGAAACAGAATTAAAAATGCGGCAGAAAGATATTATCAGAGTATTGGAAGATCAGCAGATCTTGCAAGCTACAGCTGGGAATTTAATCTTTTGCAGAGCAATGAGCTGAACGCCTGGTGTATGCCTGGTGGTAAAGTAGCCGTTTATACCGGAATATTACCGGTAACAAAAGACGATAACGGACTTGCAGTAGTATTGGGACATGAGGTTTCCCACGCGCTGGCAGGCCACGGAAACGAAAGAATTTCTCAGGCAATGGTAGCCCAGTACGGAGGAGCTATCCTGGGAGGAACAATTTCAAACTCACAATGGGCGAGTGTTTTCCAGAAGGTATATCCTATTGGTTCACAGGTCGCTTTATTGAAATACGGAAGAGGTCAGGAGTCCGAGGCTGATGAAATGGGACTTTACCTGATGTCTATGGCAGGATATGATCCAAGAGCAGCAATTCCTTTCTGGAACAGAATGGAAGCCGCATCTACAGGAGCAAGACAACCTGAATTCTTATCTACTCACCCGAATCCGGAAACAAGAATTTCAGATATCAACAAAGATCTTCCAAAAGCTTTGGAATACTATAAGGCTGCAGGAGGAAAAATATAATTAGAATTTTAATCTTGAGTAAGGCCTTATTAAATTTTTAGTAAATTTGGTAAGGCTTTTTTATGTAACCACCTAAACACAATATTATGAAGAGTTTATCAATTACTGGACTTATCCTTTTGGCTGTTTCTGCCTTACTTTTCTATTTAACAACTGATTTTGCCGTAGAGCAAATAAAAATTTCCCACATTATGGGTATAATGGCGGGAATCGGAATAGGGCTTATCATTGGAGGAATGGTAGGATATGTAAGTAAAGGAAGCGCTATCAAAGCGGAACAGAAGAAAAAAGAATTCAAACAGCTGCAAAAAGACAAAGAAGAGCTTGAAAAACAGGCTGCTGACATTGCAAAACGCCAGGCTGAACTTGAAGAACAAAATAAAAACCCTCAAATTTAAATTTGAGGGTTTAAAGTTGTTATTTTCGATAAATCATTAGAATTTATATCCTAAACCTACCATAAACAAGTTAGGTCTGTTATCATATCTGATTTCCGAACCGGAAACTTTGTTGATGAAATTTCTTTCATCTTTACTGAAAGCACCTTCATATCTTGCATTTACAATAAGCTTTTTGATTTCAAGCTGTGCACCAAACTGATACCCTATGGTAAAGTCATTTTTAGCATTTTCCTTGAAATCGTTGTAAGTATTGTCTTTGTTTAAGTTAAAACTTCCTACAGGTCCTACAAAAACTCCCAGCATATTTCCTAAAAGGTTATATCCCAAAAGAACCGGAACATCAATACGGTTGCTTTTTACATCAAAAGTAGTGTTCTCTGTAGTAAACTCATTTTTGAAGTGAGTATAATAGATTTCCGGCATCACAAACAATGAAGTAGGAAGTCCCACTTTTAATGAAAGCCCAACGTTGAAACCTACATTATTTTTACCTGTTCCTGCAATAGCATCATTCACTGTCCCTTTAATATTGGACCATGAAGGTGAGCCTGTTGGAAAAATTAAGTTGGCTTTACCTGCCAGTGAAATCTGTGCAGATGCCCACATTGAAAACCCTAATAACGCTATACTAAGTACCTTTTTCATTATCGTCTATTTTTGTATTTGTCGTTTCAATCGTTTTATTATTCTCAAGTAAATATTCTCTCAGTTCTTTAAACAGTTCTGAAGAATAAACGAAGTCAATCAGATTTTTATTGCCTGCGGTAATCAGGATGTCTTTATTACCTTCCCATTCTTTGATTCCCAGTCTTAGGTATACAATTTTCTCGCCAATCGTCATTACAGAGTTCATATCGTGTGTATTGATGATTGTTGTAGTATTATATTCTTTGGTGATCTCATAAAGAAGATCATCAATGATCTTTGAAGTATATGGATCCAGTCCGGAATTGGGTTCATCACAGAACAAATATTTAGGATTGTTGACAATTGCTCTGGCGATCGCCACCCTTTTCTGCATTCCTCCGGAAATTTCAGAAGGATATTTTCTTTCCGCTTTGTCAAGATGTACTCGTCCTATTACTTCAAAAACCCTTTTCTTTTTTTCTCTGTAGGTAAGATTGGTAAACATATCAAGGGGGAACATGATATTCTCTTCCACAGTTAAGGAATCAAATAATGCACTTCCCTGGAATACCGTTCCGATTTCTGAACGGAGATGTTGTTTTTCATCTCTCGTCATTGTGTTGATGTCTTTTCCGTCAAACAGAATTTCTCCTGAAGAAGGCATATAGACATTCAATAAACTTTTTAAAAAAACGGTTTTACCGGAACCACTCTGCCCAATGATTAAGTTTACCTTTCCTTTATCAAATGAAGTTGAAATTCCTTTCAATACTTCAACATCATCAAAACTTTTCTTAAGATCTTTTACCTCAATCATCAGCTTAATATTAATTGGGTTAAAATTAATTCAGAAATGATAATGAATACCATTGTCCATACCACTGCCTGCGTACTTGCTCTACCTACTTCCAGGGATCCTCCTTTTACATTATATCCGAAATAAGAAGGAACCGTTGCGATGATAAAAGCGAAAACGATCGTTTTGGTAAATGCATAGTAAATAAATAAATTCGGCATATACATTTGAATACCAACAATATAGTCGTTTTCTGTCCAGTTTCCTGTTAATATCCCGGCAATATATCCACCACCAATACCAAATACGATACTGATAGCAATAAGAAGGGGATTAAACAGCATACAGGCGATAATTTTAGGAAATATCAGAAAATTGGGTGAGTTCACTCCCATAATATCCAATGCATCAATCTGTTCGGAAACCCTCATTGTTCCAATACTTGACGCAATATAGGAACCTACCTTACCTGCCAGAATAAGACTGATAATGGTAGGGGCAAATTCCAAAACCAAAACCGCTTTCGTAGCATATCCTACAAATGAAGGCGGAATAGGAAAAGAAGAAGCATCAAAGTTGTTGAACATCTGAATAGCCACTACCGCTCCAACAAATATGGAGGTGAAGATAACAAGTCCGAAAGAATTTACTCCCAAATCATTAATTTCTCTCATGAACAGCTTCCAGAAAACCCTCATTTTCTGAGGCTTCTGCAGGGATTTTCCCAAGAGGATCATGTATTCCCCTACTGCTGTGAAAAACTTTTTTAACATACTGCTAAATTAGACTTTTTTATTTAATTGGGCTAGAGTCAAGAATAAGACCAAAGCTTAGTTTTGTGTTAAAATTATTTCAATATCTATCTTATTTCTTCCCTTATTTTGCATTTTTATCTCCTCCAATGACCAAAAAAACGGTTTTTAAAATAATTACCAGATCGAGTACAAAACTCCAGTTTCTTACATAGAAAGCATCTGCCAGAACTCTTTTTTTCATTTCTACTTCCACATCTCCAAAGTCACCACGCAGTCCATTCGCCTGTGCCAATCCGGTTATACCAGGGCTAACCATACTTCTCAGGCTGTATCTTCCGATTTTGGGTTTGTAATAATTGTCAACAGCCAGCATATGAGGGCGCGGACCTACTACAGACATTTCACCTCTCAATACATTAATAAATTGAGGAAGTTCATCAAGGCTGGTTTTTCTTAAAAATTTACCTACTCTGGTAATTCTGGAATCATTTATTGATGTAGTTTTCGTCGTAGATTCATCATTGACAACCATTGTTCTGAATTTAATACAATTAAAAACATCTTCATGAAAACCATATCTTTTCTGAAGGAAAAAAACTGGACCTTTGGACGTTGTTTTGATCAAAATCGCAATAATCGGGAATACCCATGAGCAGATTACAATCAATATAAAAGCAGAAAAGAAAATATCAAATGTTCTTTTCATCAGGAAATTAGAATAATAATCTAACGGATACCTGGCCTGATTAAGTACCGGCTGGGTCTGTATATATCCAAGGTCATAAAGGAAAAAATCACTTTGTGTAATGCTTGGGATCAATGATATGTGGATCTTATGATCTTCAGCCAGACTGAAAATTTCATTTTTCATGGCCTCATCATAAGAGTTTTCCATAGATAAAAACAGAGTGTGGATTCCGTTTTTTTTCCAGAAAGCTACCAGCTCATTGATCTTCACCTCGGCATTTTCATATTCAAATATTCTGTACCCATAGTCCTTACGGTCTGTAAAGATATTTTTAAGAATTTCTGTGGAATGCCGGTCTCCCAAAAACATGACATTTCTGTAATTCGCTCCAAGAGATCGCAAATACTTGATCGCAAAATACACTAATGATTTCGCCAGGAAGATGGAAATAAATAGGTAAAGCGAAAGCCAGTAAATATCCGAATTGAAAAATACATTCTTACTTACCTTTCCTATTAGCAGCACTCCCAGTATAAAAAAGAGGAAATGAATCAAGAGGCGTTCAAGAAACAGGGTATAGGTGAGGTTCCTCGGAATATTGTATATTTTTGTCCTACCACTCAGTAGTACCCAGAACAAAAACAACAGAACCAAAGAAAAACTATTCTGATACCAGGTTTCTTTATTGTATTTTAAACTTTCGTTTCTGCTTATAAAAAAGAATATGAAGATAGATGCAATAACCATGAGGTCAAGCAACATAATGATCGATTTCAGGTATCTAGAGTATCGAATTCTCTGCATCTATCGGTATTATAGCGGATAAGCCCAGCTAATTTAAGCTTTTTTACGGGATATTCAGATATTTGTGAGTCTGAACTGAAGCCTGCCATTCCGGATGTTCCAGGATGAAATCTGTGATCTTAGGATACATGTCATCTCTTTTGCTCCATTCGCTTTGAAGGTAAAGTTTACAGTTTTCAGAAACTTTTGAGGCCTGTTCCTGAGCAAACGTAAAGTCATGCTGATTGAAAATGATCACTTTAAGTTCATGAGCTTTTTGATAGATTTCTTCCTTAGGCAGTCCTGTTTTTTTTGGAGAAAGGGTAATCCAGTCCAGCTGCCCGCTCATGGGATAGGCTCCTGAAGTTTCGATATGTACGGTACATCCTAATTCTTTCAGTTTGGATGTCAATATATCTAAATTCCACATCAAAGGTTCCCCACCGGTCAACACTATTGTTTTACAGTGTTTAGCTGCAGTTTCTGCAATTTCCTCTGCATTCATCAGGGGATGGAGGTCCGGGTTCCAGCTTTCTTTTACATCACACCAGTGGCATCCTACATCACAACCTCCCAGCCTGATAAAATATGCTGCTTTTCCGGTGTGTGCTCCTTCTCCCTGTAAAGTGTAAAAATGCTCCATTACAGGGAGCATTTTACCTTCTTTTAATAAAATATCTTCTTCTTTATTCATTTTAAAATTAGTCGTTATAGACCGAAGTTTTGTAAGCAATGATGGTGTTTTTCATTAACATCGCTCTTGTCATTGGGCCCACTCCTCCAGGTACCGGAGTAATCCAGCTTGCTTTAGCTGCACAGCTGTCAAAATCTACGTCACCTGCAAGGTAATATCCTTTTGGAGAGTCATTATCTACTCTTGTAATACCCACGTCAACAATTACAGCTCCTTCTTTGATCATATCTCCTTTTAAGAAATGCGGATCTCCCAAAGCGGTAATTACGATGTCTGCCTTTCTTGTATATTCTTCGATGTCTTTCGTGTATGAGTGCGTAAGGGTAACGGTAGAGTTTCCAGGGAAATCTTTTCTTCCCATAAGGATACTCATTGGTCTTCCTACAATTTTACTTCTTCCGATAATTACACAGTCTTTTCCTTTCGTTTCAATATTATATCTTTCCAATAATGTTAAAATTCCGAAAGGAGTAGCAGGTAAGAAAGTATCCATTTCAAGAGCCATTTTCCCGAAGTTTTCAGGGTGGAAACCATCCACATCTTTTCTTGGATCAATAGCGTTAATGATCTTTTCCTGGTCAATCTGATCTGGTAAAGGCAGCTGAACGATAAATCCGTCTACTGCTTTAGATTTATTAAGCTCGTCAATTTTTTCCAACAGTTCAGATTCAGAAACTGTACTTGGAAATTTAATCAAGCTGGATTGAAACCCTACTTCCTCACAGTCTTTCACTTTCGAGTTTACATAGGCCTTGCTAGCTCCATTATTTCCTACAAGAATAGCCACCAAATGGGGAGCTCTTCTTTTACTTGCGAGAATCTTTTCTACTTCAACCTTGATCTCTGCTTTAATTTCCTTGGATACTTTAAGTCCGTCAAGAATTTCTGCCATTTTTACTTTTTTACTTTATAGATTTACTTTTACTTTCTTTTTGCTTACTATTTATTTTCTTTATAGTAATTAATTAATCCATTGGTAGAGCTGTCATGAGAGCTTACTGCTTCATTATTCTCCAGCTCAGGAAGGATTTTATTGGCTAATACTTTTCCTAATTCTACTCCAAACTGGTCAAAACTGAAAATATTCCAGATAACACCCTGAACGAAAATTTTGTGTTCATACAAAGCGATCAGTTGTCCTAGTGAAAAAGGAGTTAATTCTTTGAATAATATAGAGTTAGTAGGTGTGTTTCCATGGAAGACCTTGAAGTTGATCAGTCTGTCTATTTCTTCATCAGATTTTCCTGCATTTCTAAGCTCTTCTTCTACTTCTTCTTCAAGTTTTCCGAAGGCTAGTGCTTCAGTCTGAGCGAAAAAGTTCGCTAATAATTTATCCTGGTGGTCAGAAACATGGTTAGGGCTTTTTGCATAGGCAATAAAGTCTGCCGGAATCAATTCTGTTCCCTGGTGGATCAGTTGGTAGAAAGCATGCTGCCCATTTGTACCAGGCTCTCCCCAGATGATAGGTCCCGTTTCGTATTCTACAAATTCACCATTTCTGTCTACACATTTTCCGTTACTTTCCATATCTCCCTGCTGAAGATAGGCTGCAAATCTGTCCAGATATTGAGAATAAGGTAAGATGGCATACGTTGTAGCAGCATAGAAATTACGGTACCAGATTCCCAGAAGTCCCATTAATACAGGAACATTTTCAGAGAATTCTGCCGTTTGGAAATGCTGATCTGTATCATAAGCACCTTTTAAAAGCTGTTCAAAGTTTTCATATCCTACAGAAAGTACAATACTTAATCCGATAGCACTCCACAGAGAATATCTTCCGCCTACCCAGTCCCAGAACTCAAAAATATTTTCCTCTGCGATTCCGAACTTCTTAACTTCTTCAATATTAGTAGATAAAGCAACAAAATGCTTCGCTACATCTTCCTGTTTTCCTGCCTTCAGGAACCAGTCTTTTGCTGAATTGGCATTCGTCATTGTTTCCTGAGTGGTAAACGTCTTGGAAGCAATGATGAATAAAGTAGTTTCAGGATTTAAATCTTTTACTACTTCTGCAATATGATTTCCGTCCACGTTGGAAACAAAGTGAGCGTTTAATCTTGTTTTAAAATGCTTTAAAGCTGAACAAACCATCACAGGACCCAAATCTGATCCTCCAATCCCGATGTTGACTACATCTGTGATCTCTTTTCCGCTGAAACCTTTATGTTCTCCCGAAATAATTTTTTCAGAAAAAGATTTCATATGCTCAAGAACTCTCTTGATCTGCGGTTTGATATTTTCTCCATCTACAATAATTTCACGATCAGAGAAGTCTCTTAATGCTGTATGCAGCACAGCTCTTCCTTCTGTTTCATTGATTTTATCTCCTGAAAACATTTTGGAAATAGCATCTTTTAACTGGCTTTCTTCAGCCAATTGCAATAAAAGATCTTTTGTTCTGGAATCAATCAGGTTTTTAGAATAATCAAAAAGGTAGTTGTCCTTTTGTAGAGAAAATTCATTAAAACGGTTCGGGTTATACTGGAAAAGAGTTCTAAGATCAAAGTCATTTCCACCGAAGTGTTCGTCAAGTGCTTTCCAGCTGCTAGTTTGTGTTGGATTTATTTTTGATAGCATATTACAGAATTTTTATCGTTCAGAAGATCATATATCGGATAAGAATAGGTCATAATCCATAATGATTTATTTCTGATTTGCAAATTTACGGAAAAATAAAACCTCTGATAAATTTGAAGACGATAAATAACATTTTTTTAAAAAACACAACCTCAGAACAGGTCTGAGGTTGTATAAAAAGTGTTTTTGGGATGGCTCTTAGGATATTATTCATCCATTTCATTCAGAATGTTTTCCAATTGGTTTGCGCTTCCTCCATAGATGTATTTTGTCCATAGAACAATGCTGGTTATAAACCCTAATGTTCCGATCAGTACTGCAATGATTAATCCCTGTTGATGAGAAGCAGAAAGCTCTGGTAAAGACTTTCCCTGCTCTTTCATCGTATTGTAGATAACCAGTCCAATAGTAATAAGTAAATGAGGAAGTAATAAAAATCCGAAAGATTGGTATCGTTCCATATTCAGGCGAAGCTCATGGTATATTTTCCAAAGGCTGTTTTTGGTATTTCCAGTATAAAGTTCTGTCTGTTTGTAAAATTTATAAAACCCAAACAGATAATATGAAGATATTACGACCATCACTGTATAGGAAACATAATAAATAATATATTGTGAAGACGGAAATTTAAACTGAAGAGGAAAAAAAGCCATCAGAATAATTGCAAGAATCTGCATAGGAAATTCCTTTTTCATATTTTTCTGAATCTTTTCTATAGGGTGCTTGCTCTCCTTTAATTGCTGTATTGTATCAGGGATATGGACATCACTGTCCTCTTTATTCCACTGTTCTTTTAATTGATCAAAATTCATAGCCTGATTTTTTTATGATTTGCTGTATTTTTTCTTTTGTTCTGTTGAGTTTTACTCGCGCATTGCCTTCAGTGAGCCCTAGATTGTTCCCGATTTCTTTGTGTGACATCCCTTCCATGAAATAAAATATGACAGCTTTTTCCAGAGAGTTCAGCTCCTGAACGGCACTGTAGAAAATTTCCAGCTGTCTGTCCTTTGCAGGGTTGTAATCCTCCTGCTGTACTTCAAAATGGGAAGGCACATTTGTATGATTAGTAGATCTTTGCTTTTCCTTTTTTAAATAGGTAATGGCTGTATTAATTGCGACCCTGTACATCCACGTGGAGAACTCGCTGTTTCCTTTGAAGTTCTGATAAGATTTCCAAAGCTGGATAAGAATTTCCTGCTGAAGGTCTTCCCGATCCTCTACAGAATCTGCATAGATCCGCGAGGCTTTGTACAAGATGCCTTTGTGCTGGTTGACGAGTTTTAAAAAAGCGGTTTCAGTTGGATTGCTCACAATCGGTTCATGGTTTGGTTATGGTTATAAGCTTGATACTGGTTTCACCGTGTAGCCTTTTGCCCGCAGGAGAGGAATGATTCCGTTTTCACCCATAAGATGAGATCCTCCGACAGCAAATAACGAGCTTTCTTTTTTCATCATGTCCGGCATTATTTTTACCCAGTTTAGATTTCTATTGGTAAGCATTGCCTTTTCCTGTTGAGCATTCATGAATCTTTCATCCTTGAAAAGACTGTAAAGTGACTGCACATTTTCATTTTTAAAAGCTTCAATCATCTGACTGAATAATAGTTGATATTCTTTGTCCATTTTAAGCTGGGTAATGATACTCTTCAGATCATACGCTTTATTGATCGATTGCATCTGATCCTCTACTTTTTCCAGCCCTTTGATTCCTTTTTTATCTTTTATTGCCTTCTGAAGAAGCTCCATTTCGTAAAGTTTAACTTCGGTCCGGGGGCATGGAATGGCTTTGGTGGAAAGCAAGGCATAAAGTGCCTGAGGACTTGATGAGTCAATGCTTTTCAGATCTGTTCCATAATTGGCAAGAATGGTATTCAGTTCCTTAGCTTCTTCGGGAGAAAGCTGGTCTGATATTTTTTTATCTGCTTTAAACATTTTCTGTAATGACATCATTTCAGCAGGATCAGTATAGTTGATTTCCATGACAAAGTTTTCAGAGTTTTCAAGAGCTTTCAGAACTTTAGGTTTGATCTCAAAATCTTTACTGCATAAGATATGAAAAGTCCCGGTAATATAAGAAGGCTTAGAAAGACCGTTTCCGGAAACTTCCCATAGGAGACTGTTTTCTGTGTTGCTGTTTTTATTTTGTGCATTGGCTGTTATGAAATTCAATGACAATAATGCTGCGAATCCAAGTTTGATTAAATTTTTCATAATATTAATTTTTTAATTTTCTGTTCTTTTAAACAGTAGGTAAGGCATGTGTTATAATCGTTACAGTTTTTTTTCAAAAAAATAAAAACCTCCTGAAAACAGGAGGTAGTAAAATCTAAAATTATGATGATAACCAATTGGTTAGGATAGTTTTTTTATTCCTGGATCTTTGGCTGGCCAGGTTTTGAAGTTTTTCTTTTTCTTAAAAAATAGAGAATTGCAGCAGCAATTAATAGAAGAGGCCATACATTGATCAGAGCCACTATGATTCTCTGAATCAGATAGAAGCCGTACACGAAGCCATCTTTTGCGTCATAGATGAAATTATATTTATATTTATTGTCAATGCTGGTCGTGTTGGTAACGGCGATTTCTGCAATACGTAATTGTGGTTCTTTAATGTAGATATCAATAGTGCTGTATTTCAGATCGTCCGTCATATTCATACTCTGCAGTTGTTGAAGATTTCCTTCAGACATATTTTCGTCATCGAGCGTTACCTTATCTTTATTTGTTTTTAGTTTGCTGATATTTTCCGAAGTCTTTTGATTTCTTTTCCCTTCCAGTTCAGAATATTTGATGTTAGCCGTTACATCTTCTGCATTGATAGATCTGGAATTAAGAAATAACTTGTTTGTATTGATTGCTGTTAAAAGTTCCCCGAGTTTTTCCGCTGGAATACGAACCTGCATTCTATTTTCTGTCTGATATTTTTTAATCAGCATAGCCTCTTCATTGGATGTGTTGTAAGTGTTTTCAGAAACCACATTGCTTTGCAGATTACTGTTGGTAACAAAACCACCCAGTTCCTGTACAGATTTTTCAATAGCAACCGTTGCATTATACACATCTTTTACTTCCATATTCACATCGGCAGTCTTGATGAACTGTTTGTCTTTTACTTTCATATCCGCAACAGATGAGATACTGTCTGATACAATAGCAGCAGTTGAATCTGTAGTAGCATAGGCTTCAAGATCTGCAGAAGAAACTTCTCCTTTTTTACATGAATAAATTCCTAGTAAAAGAACAGCTGATAGAGATAATTGAATGTAAGTAGTTTTCATAGCGCTTATTTTTATTGTTTTCCTGAAGTCAAAGTTCAGCCAGGATCTTTTGTAACGCTTGAAAATCAAAAGTAAAAAGCTTGTAAACAAAATTTTCAGTTATAATGAATTGAAATTTAGTGTTTTGTAAAATAAACATGGGCTTTAGCCATTGCTTTCGGAGCAGTTTTTGCTTATCTTTTACAAACCAAAACAACAATCTGTCACTATGTCAAATACTTTTTCCAAAATCAGAAACGCAATAGAATTATTTAGATCCATAGATTTCGATCAATTGAGCAGCATTTCTCAAAAGGTAGATCTGCCAAAACTGATGCAAAATTTTTCAAAACTGGATGATAAACAGCTTTCCGGGCTTATGAAAATGCTTGATCCCGAAAAGAAAAAGAAAGAATTACCACCTATTGATGGAGACTTTTATGATATCTACCATACGTTGACTCCTGAACAGCGTGAAATTCAGCTGAAAGTAAGAGCTTTCATGGAAAAGGAAGTAAAACCTCTGGTGAACCACTATTGGCTCAGAGATGAATTTCCTTTTGAGCTGATCCCGAAATTCCAAAAACTTGATATTTGTGGTGTTACTTATGAAGGGTACGGCTGTCCGGGAATGCCTTTCCTGATGGAAGGTGTTATTGCGATGGAAATGGCAAGGGTAGATGCTTCCATTGCCACATTTTTCGGGGTACAATCCGGGCTGGCAATGGGTTCTATTTATATCTGCGGCTCTGAAGAACAGAAGCAGAAATGGCTTCCGCAGATGCAGAAATTTGAAAAAATTGGAGCCTTTGGGCTAACGGAGCCGGAAGTTGGATCAGGAGCAGCGGGCGGACTTACAGTAACCTGTAAAAAAACACCGGAAGGCTGGGTTCTTAATGGTCAGAAAAAATGGATCGGGAATGCTACTTTCGCTGATCTGATTATTATCTGGGCAAGAGACCTGGATAGCGGAGAGGTGAAAGGATTTATTGTGGAAAAAGATAATCCGGGATATTCCGTAGAAAAAATTAAGGGAAAAATGGCTTTAAGGATTGTCCAGAACGGATTGATTACCCTAAAAGACTGTCTTGTTACCGAAGAAAGCCGTTTACAGAATGCCAATTCCTTTAAAGATACCGGCAAAGTACTGAGAATGACAAGAGCAGGTGTCGCATGGATGGCCACAGGCTGTGCACGCGGAGCATATGAAAGTGCTTTGGATTATACCCGAAAAAGAGAACAGTTTGGAAGGCCTATTGCTTCATTTCAAATGATTCAGGGACATCTGGTAGAAATGTTATCTAATCTTACTGCCATGCAGACCATGGTTTTCAGACTGTCTGAAATGCAGGATGAAGGAATTTTAAAAGATGAACATGCTTCGTTAGCCAAAGTTTTCTGTACCCTCAGAACAAGAGATATTGTTTCAAGAGCAAGAGAAGTAATGGGAGGAAACGGAATTCTGCTGGAGTATGATGTAGCCAGATTTGTTGCCGATGCAGAAGCTATTTATTCTTATGAAGGAACAAAAGAAATCAACTCGCTCATCGTAGGACGATCGATCACAGGATTCAGTGCTTTTGTATAGGTAACAGGTAGCAGATGGCAGGTAATAGGTTGTAGGTGCTGCAACCTGCAACCTATCATCTGCCCCCTTATGAAACTAAATGTTTGTATTTTTCCTTGTTGTCAATAATCATCCAGATATTGATCAGAAACATTACCCCGGCAATACCCATTCCCATAGGAGATTTATCCATTGTGAAAACATGCGTGACAATGCCTACCATGACAGGTAAAATAACAATGGCACCTAACGCTCTTGTTTTTGGGAAAATAAATAATAATCCGCCAATAACTTCTACGATGCCTACTAATGGCATCAGCCAGCTGATTTCTCCAAATGCAGCGAAAAGTTTCATTTGTTCAGGAGTAGGTTTCTCCGTGGGCATATAATTAAAAAACTTGTTTAATCCGGCATTAATAAACATAAGCCCGAAAAGTAAACATAAAATGAATTTTATTGTTTTCATGTTTGATGATTTTACATCAAATGTAAAATAAAAATAGGATTCGTTGATTGTATTTTTATAAAAAATACACAATTAATGTTAATGATAGGTTAATGTTGTATTTTGGATAATTTCATTGTTTATATTTGAAATTCAAACTAAACTAATACTATTATGTTGAAAAATCTTAAAAAGTTAAACCGTACGAATTTGAGAGAAATCCACGGAGGAATTGATAAATGTGATATCGGGCCAATAGACTGCCCATGTAAAATTCCGCCTGGTCATCCTTGTATCGGAGGTGGTGGAGGAACTCCGGAACCGGATAAAGGATACTGCCCGGATAGTCAGACTTACATCCTGTGCACAGACACTTGTCCAAACGGAATGAGTCCTTGGTGCGCTGCTTAATAACAAAAAAAGACTGTTTCGAAAAAGGCAGTCTTTTTTATTTAAAGTTAGGAATATGTCAATTATTACTTATTACCTATTACTCATTACTTATAATTAGTCCATTTCCTTCAAAGTAATATTCTTGGAGATTTTATAGCTTTTTTTCTTCTTATGAGGTTTAGGTTCTTCTCCAAGCAACCTTCCCCAAGGTTTTAAGTCGTCCACTCTTTCACAGATAATTTTTATAATAGCAATTGCCGGTATACACAGGAACATTCCTGCAATTCCCCAAAGGTGTTCTCCTAAAAGAATACCAATAAAAGAAAATAAGGCGTTGATCTTAACTTTAGAGCCTACCACAAATGGCAGAACAATATTTCCGTCCACAGCATGAATGGCAATATACCCCAAAGCAACATAAATACACGTTGAAGGTGTAGAAGTAGCAAATGCTATAAAACATGAAATCAGAAGGGAAATAAAAATTCCCAGATACGGAATGACATTTAATAATCCTGTCAGAACTCCCAGAAGAATGGCATATTTTACTCCCAGAATGGTAAGAAGAATGGAGGTGAGAATAGATACAATAATTACCTGAAGAAAAAGTCCGAAGATATATTTCTTGGTCATGATTCTGATCTCATTCACAGCTTCCTGTACACTCGCTTTATGTCTTTCATTGAAAACCGTAACAATAAAGTTATTTAAAAGTCTTCTGTAATTTAAAATAAAGATAAAAAACAGGGTGAAAAATATAATAAATCCAAATCCGGTCGAAAAGATCCCAAAGGTAAATCCTAAAATTACTCCTGAGGAAGATAGTAGTTTAGTCAATCCCTGGTTAATATAGTCTACCTGTTCATCCACTTTTACATTAAATGTTTTGGAAACCCAATGCTGAAGGCTGTTAAAAACAGTGGTAAACTGTTCCTTGAGGTGTGGCAGATCTTTACTGAAGTCGGACAACTGATTGGTAAAGAAGTAAATAATACCACTTAGAATCATCAGCATAATGAATACCGAGGTCATGGTAGACATAGATCTTGGAAATCTTAACTTTTTTTCCATAAAAGTGGCTGCAGGCAAAAACAGCATTGCCATAAGGAATGCCAGGAAAAATGGAGCTAAAATACTCTGCCCCAGTGCCAGAAGATAGCCAAGTCCAATGATGGAAACCACCACGAGTGTAAGCTTGACAAGGAAAGGAAGTCTAAGAAAATTCATAATCTAAAAATATGCAGTGTGGAATAAAAATAAGAAAACCCTTCTGAATTGAAAAATTTTTTATTCAATCCTTCGGGATTTCCTTGGATTGTATCAAATTTTATTCCACCTGCCCAGGTTGATTGTGATTTTTTACTGAAAAAACAGAAACACGCCCTGAATATCAGAACGTGTTTCTTTATTGAGAAGTTAATATGTTATAAGTTGTTTATTCTTCAATGGCGATGTCAATGACTTCCTCCATTCTGTTTACGTAATGTACTTTCAGATTTTTCAGATAATCTTTTTTGATCTCCTCAACGTCTTTTCTGTTAGCTTCACAAAGAATAACATCTTTGATTCCTGCTCTTGTTGCAGCAAGAAGTTTTTCTTTAATACCTCCAACAGGAAGTACTTTTCCTCTTAGTGTAATTTCTCCGGTCATCGCAAGGTGAGGCTTTACCTTCTTGTTTTTAAATGAAGAAACCATTGATGTCAGCATCGCAATACCGGCAGACGGCCCATCTTTAGGTGTTGCACCTTCAGGAACGTGCACGTGGATATTTTTCTTTTCGATGTCTTCCTGAGGAATCCCCAGTTCATCATGTTTAGCTTTAATATATTCCAAAGCAATAGTGGCGGATTCTTTCATTACCGTTCCCAGGTTTCCTGTCATCGTTAATGCCCCTTTGCCATTGCTTAAAATACTTTCAATATAAAGAATATCTCCTCCTACACTTGTCCAGGCAAGGCCAGTGACAACCCCGGGAACTCCAGTGATCTCGGATAAGCTTTTTGGTCTTGGTACGCCAAGAATTTCATCTATTTTTTCCACTGAAATTTTTGGATCATATTCCTTTATCAAAGCAGTCTGCAGCGCTACCCATCTTCCAATGGCTGCAATTCTTTTCTCCAGAGTTCTTACACCACTTTCAGAAGTATGCGCTTCTACAATATGCTTAAGTTCGGTATATCCAAGTTTGAATGATTTGGCATCGAGCCCATTTTCCTCCTGTTGCTTTTTAATTAAATGTCTTTTGGCTATTTCAATCTTTTCCTCCAAAGTATAGCCGGCAATCTGAATGATCTCCGTTCTGTCCAAAAGAGGAGTCTGTATTGTTGAAAGTGAATTTGCAGTAGCAATGAACATCACTTTTGAAAGGTCATAACCCATCTCCAGGAAATTGTCATAAAAAGACTTATTTTGTTCAGGATCAAGCACTTCTAAAAGAGCTGAGCTAGGATCCCCATGAAGCCCCTGTCCGATTTTATCAATCTCATCAAGAACAATTACCGGATTTGATGTGCCGGATTTTTTAATGGACTGTAAAATTCTCCCTGCCATAGCACCGATGTAGGTTTTTCTATGTCCGCGGATTTCACTCTCATCATGAAGACCACCCAGTGATAATCTTACATATTTTCTTCCTAAAGCATCAGCAATAGATTTCCCTAAAGAGGTTTTACCAACACCCGGAGGCCCTACTAATAATAGAATAGGAGACTTCATGTTGTTCTTTAGTTTTAAAACAGCCATGTGCTCCAGAATTCTTTTCTTGATATCTTCCAGGCCAAAGTGTGCTTTGTCAAGCACCTTTTCAGCTTTTGCAATATCAAAAATATCTTTTGTATAGGTTTCCCAAGGCAGATCTGTAAAGAAATCCAGGTAGTTTCTCTGAACATTATAGTCCGGGGAATTAGGATTCTGACGTTGAAGTCTGCTGATTTCCTTTTGGAAATGGTCTTCTACTTCCTGGCTCCATTTTTTTGTTTTAGCCTTGGCAATAAGATCTTCCACATCACTTTCAGGTCCGCCGCCAAGTTCCTCCTGGATCGTTCTTATTTGTTGATTCAGGAAGTATTCTCTCTGCTGCTTGTCAAGATCCTTTGATGTTTTCTGATGAATCTGATTTCTCAGTTCCAGTTTTCTGAAATCTTCATGCATCAGTTCGTAGCACTGGTTAGCTCTTGTCATCAGGCTTTTTTCTTCAAGCAGTTTTTGTTTTGCTATTGAAGAGAAATTAGCATTCGTGCAGATGAAATTCAGAAGATCATCATTATTGTTAATATTTTTGATCGCGAAGTTGGCAGCATTAGGAATGTTAGGATCCAGTTCAATGATCTTTAAAGCAAGGTCCTTGATATTCTCCAACAATGCTTCATATTCTTCCTGATCTTTAGGTCGGGTATCTTTTAATTTTGATATTTCTGCTTTGAAATAAGGTTGGTTATCAATGATTTTTTTTATCTTAAATCTGTGAAATCCTTTGGTAATAGCTGTAATGTTACCTTCAGGAAGTTTAATGATCTTAATGATTTTTGCCAGTGTACCGGTAGTATATATATCTTTTTCGGAAGGTTGTTCAAGATCCGAATTTTTCTGGCTAACAATTCCAATAAAATCTCCGTTTTTCTGTGCCTCTTCAAGAAGCTGTATAGAGGTTTTTCTCCCCGCAGTAATAGGAATTACCACATTGGGAAACATAACCATATTTCTTACAGGAAGTATAGGGAATATTTTCTGTTCGGAATTTTTATCAGTCTCTGCGAAGTCGGAAAGATTGATTTCTTCAGTTACGATATCAAATCCGTCACTGATCATTTCTTCTAAACTAATATCTTCAAATTCTGTCATAGTCAATCGAATGACAAATTGTCATTTTCGTTTTTTATCGTTAAAGGAATTTTTTATAATATACTCTGAAAACGTGTGGCATATTATAATATTTTAAAAATGCACAATACTTATGCCATTTGTTTTTTACTTAAAAATACGGTCAAAATTTCCTTTTTTAGATAATCTTTGCATTAAAAATCAAAATAAAGCAGTTCTGTTTCTGTAATTTCTTAAAAATGTGTATTTTCGCAAACTGATAAAAAACTATAATTTATAAAATGGCAATTTTAGGACAGATTAGGAGTAAGCCTTGGCTTTTAATGGGAGTAATAGCCTTAGCGCTTTTGGCGTTCCTGGTGAACCCCGATAGTATCGACAAGGTTTTTGGTAAAAATCCTGACGTTTTAGGAAAAGTAAACGGTGAGAAAATCACCCGCGAAGAGTTCAATGATCAGCTTTTCGTGTTGCAGCAGCAGGCTGAACAGCAAGGTCGTCCGAAAAACGGTCTTGAAGAGCAGGCTTGGCAGTTACTTGTACAATCTAAACTTATCAAACAGCAGTTTGAGAAACTGGGCTTTGAAATGACTGATGATTATTTCTGGAATCAAATCCAGTACGATCAGATGTTTGCTCAGAATCAACAGTTCTTTGATGAGAAAGGTAACTTTAAAACTCAAGAGCTTAAAAAAGAAATTGAAACATTACAAAACACCAATCCTCAAGGATATACTCAATGGTTGAAAACCAGAAAGACAATCGAGTACAGACTAATGGCAAGACAGGTGTTTACCAATCTTTCAGCAGGGATTACTACAGGTAAGAAAGAAGCTGAAGAATTGATGAAGCAGAGAGATCAGCTTGCAGATATCGACTTTGTAAAAGTAGATTACGCGTCTTATCTTCAAAAAACAAAGATCAATGTTACCACACAGGATCTTGCTGATTACATCAAGAAGCACCCTGTAATGTTCAAAGCTGAGCCAAGCAGAAATATAGGTATTGTATTTTTCCCATCTAAACCGAGTGCAGCAGATGATGCCGCAGCCTTGAAAGAAATTACAAAATTATATTCAGGAGGTACAGATGCAAGTGGAGGAGCTGAAAACTTCCAGAATACTAAAAATGATTCTATGTTTGTTGCAGCAAATTCTGATGCACCGTTCAATCCTCAGTATCTGAATCCTGCTCAATTGCCTCCAACAATCAAAGATCAGATCACTGCTGCCGCAGTAGGTCAGACTTTTGGTCCTTATAAAGAGCAAGATGTATACGTAGTATCTAAATTGGTAGGTAAAAGACCTTCAGATTCTACTTTATCAAGACATATCCTTATTGCATTCAAAGGAAGCCCTGCAGGTGAAGGGGTTACAAGAACTAAAGAGCAGGCTAAGAAATTAGCAGACTCCATTGGTGCTATCGTAAAAGCTACTCCTGGTAAATTTACAGAATTCCTTAAGCTTTCAAGTGATCCGAATTCTGCCGCTCAGGGTGGTAGTCTTGGTTGGACAACACCAGAGACGCCTTTCGTTCCGGAATTCCTTGCTTATCTTGCAAGCAATCCTAAAGGAGCTACCGGAGTAGTAGAAACACAGTTCGGTTACCATATCATCAATATTGAAGATAAAAAATCAGGATCAATGGGGTATAAAGTTGCTAACCTTGTGAAAGCAATCAAACCTTCAGATGCTACTGAGGCTGAAACAGACAAAAATTCAAGAAAATTCATTCAGCAGGTTCAGGGAAAATCTTTCAACGATTTCGTGAATATTGCTAAGAAAGGAAACTATCAGTTCTCCAATCCAAAAGCCGCAAAAAGATTTGAAGGTCAGCTTCAGGGCTTAGGTACTGAAAAAGATGCTGATATCCTTGCATGGGCTTTTGATAAGAAAAGAACAAAAGGAGATACTGAATTATTTACAGTAGACGGAACAGGAGATAAAATTGTAGTATATCTGAACGGAAAACAGGAAGCAGGTCTTGCTGATCCTGAATCTGTAAGAGATCAGATTGAAACTATCGTTAAAAATAAATTGGCCGCAAAACAAATTTCTGATAAAATTGCAGCAGCAAAAGCTTCAAACTTGGATCAGATTGCTAAATTGTTTGCCGCTCCAAAACAATCCGCTCAGGTAAACCTATTAAATCCTTCAGTAGCTGGTGCTATGGAGCCTAAAGTTGCCGGTGCAGCATTTGGTGTTGCAAAAGGTAAACTTTCTAACCCGGTTGAAGGAGGTACAGGAGTTTATGTTTTGATCAAAAAATCTGAAACCGTAAACAAACAGCCTGGAGATCTTAAGCAGTTTACAGAGTCTCTTACTCAGAGAAGTGCAGGAATGTTCGGACAGGCCTGGATGAAGAGTCTTCAGGATAACGCAGATATCGAAGATTACAGAATTGAGATCTGGAACAAGCTGGGAAATCAGCAACAATAAGAAATTCATTTCAATGATATAAAAGCGACAAAATTTTTTGTCGCTTTTTTTGTATTTAACGCAGAATAATAAAGGAAAAGATTTATTTAAAATGTATTATATTTGCTTATTAGAAAAAAATTAGCAAGTGAAGTTCAGTAAAGAATTAAAAGCTGGTGTGATTGCACTTCTAGCTATCGTAGGCTTTGTGGTGTTGTTTCAGTTTATGAAAGGGAAAAGCCTTTTTACTACCGACAATATATTTTACGCGAAATATGATAATGTTGAAGGCCTCGCGCAATCTTCAGCAGTTTCTATTAATGGTTTGAAAGTAGGACAGGTAGACAAGATTATTCCTATCACCTCAAAAGATGGCAAAATTAATTTTGTCGTAAAAATTACAGTCGACAATAAATTCGAATTTTCAAAAAATTCAACATTGGAGATCTTTGAACCGGGATTAATGTCTGGTAAAGAAATGAGAGTAAACCTTATGTATGGAGGGGCGACGGCAAAAGACGGGGACACTTTAAAAGGAGCTTTCAAACTGGGAACATTGGGAAGTCTTTCTTCTCAGGTTGGTCCGGTAAAAGATCAATTGCAAGTGGTACTACACAGAGTAGACTCCTTAATGACCAATGCCAACCAGGTTTTCGATGCTCAGAACAGAGCTGAAATAAAAGCTTTATTAGCCAACCTTAATAAAACAGTAGGAGCATTACAGGCAACAGCAGGAAGTGTAAATACGCTTGTAGGACATAATGATCCAAAACTGCAAAAAGTGCTGGATGATGCCAGTCTTACTATGCAAAGTGGAAAAGTTACATTGGATAAATATGGAAATCTGGCTCAGAGCATTGATACTAAACAGCTGAATGCAACGATTGCCAATCTGGATGCTACAGTAGGAAAATTGAATCAGGTGATTGGCGGTATAGACAAGGGTGAAGGAAGCTTAGGTAAACTGATGAAGGATGATCAACTGTATAACAACCTGAATTCAGCTTCTTCCAATCTTAATACATTAATCGAAGATATGAAAGCGAACCCGAAGAGATATATCAACTTCTCGGTTTTCGGTAAAAATAACAAAGACTAATACGCCTTATGCAGTACATCGATAACATTATTTTCCTGATTTTATTAGTGGCGGGATTTGGCCTGTTTGCCAAAAGCCTCCAGAAAATTTATAGAAATATCAGGTTAGGTCACGAAATCAATAGAAACGACAGAAAAGGAGAACGTTGGGAAACAATGGCCCGTGTAGCCATGGGACAGAGTAAAATGACGGCACGCCCTGTTGCGGGAGTTTTACACCTTTTTGTATACGTAGGTTTTGTGATTATTAATATTGAATTAATAGAAATCGTTGTTGATGGAATATTTGGTACACACCGTTTTTTATCAAGCATTTTCGGCCATACATTTTATAATTTCTTTACTGCAACATTAGAGGTTCTGGCACTTTTAGTGGTGATCGGGGTGGTTATTTTCTTTATCCGCAGAAATTTTTACGGAGTGAAGAGATTGACCATGAAAGAACTTTTCGGTTGGCCAAAAAATGATGCCAACTGGATTCTGATTATTGAATTCGCCTTAATGATGGCTTTCTTTATGATGAATTCTTCAGACCTTATTTTACAGTCAAGAGGTATTTTAGCAGAGCATGGAAGCTTCCCGATCAGTGAAATGACATTGGTTCCGTTTTTAGAAATTTTCAATTTTGACAGCGGATTTTTAATGTTCACAGAGAAAGGGGCATGGTGGTTCCACTTTGTAGGAATCCTTTTCTTCATGAATTATCTTTATTATTCAAAACATTTACATATTATCCTTGCATTCCCAAGCACATGGTATGCAAATCTTGAGAAAAAAGGAAAATTCAACAACCTTGAGTCTGTTACAAAGGAGATCAAACTAATGATGGATCCTAATGCAGATCCTTACGCAGCACCGGCTGAAGGAGCAGAAGCTGATGTACCTTCTAAATTTGGAGCAGAAGATATTTTTGATCTGAATCAGGTACAATTGCTAAATGCCTATTCATGTACAGAATGCGGACGTTGTACTTCCGTTTGCCCGGCTAATATTACCGGTAAAAAACTTTCTCCGAGACTGATCCTGATGAAAACCAGAGACAGACTGGAAGAAGTAGGAAGAAACATCGATAAAAACGGAAAATTCGTTGATGACGGTAAAAAACTGTTGAACGATTATATTACAAAAGAAGAACTTTGGGCCTGTACCACATGTAATGCATGTACAGAAGCCTGTCCGGTATTGCTTGATCCGCTTTCCATTATTTTTGAAATGAGAAGATTCCTGGTGATGGAACAGTCTGCTGCGCCACAGGAACTGAACCTGATGATGACAAACGTGGAAAACAATGCTGCCCCTTGGCAGTACAATCAGGCCGACCGTCTGAACTGGGCATCAGAAAACTAGATAATTAATCAATTTGAAAATTTGAAATTGATTATGGTTTATATCACTTTCAAATTTCCAAATTCTCACATTTTCAAATTGAAAAAGAAATGGATTTCAATATAAAAACAATGGCAGAATATGCTGCCGAAGGAAAAGCTCCGGAAGTTTTATTCTGGGTTGGATGTGCGGGAAGTTTTGATGACCGTGCAAAAAAAATTACAAAAGCATTTTGCAAAATACTAAATAAAATAGGGGTAGAATTCGCAGTTCTGGGACAGGAAGAAAGCTGTACCGGAGATCCTGCGAAAAGAGCAGGAAACGAATTTGTATTCCAGATGATGGCGCTTACCAATATCGAAGTATTGAATGCTTATGAAGTAAAGAAAATCGTAACTGCCTGTCCACACTGTTTCAATACCCTGAAGAATGAATACCCAAGCCTGGGAGGTCACTTTGAGGTTGTACACCATACTCAGTTCCTTAAAACTTTAATGGAAGAAGGAAGACTGAAAATTGAAGGCGGTGCATTCAGAGGGAAAAAAATTACTTTCCATGATCCATGTTATCTGGGACGTGCCAATGATGAATATGAAGCTCCAAGAATGCTTCTTGAAAAGCTGGATGCTGAACTTGTAGAAATGAAACGCTGCAAAACCAACGGACTTTGCTGTGGCGCAGGAGGTGCACAGATGTTTAAAGAACCTGAAAAAGGAAATAAAGACATCAATATTGAAAGAACGGAAGAAGCTCTATCTTTTGAGCCTAAGGTAATTGCTACAGGATGCCCATTCTGTAATACCATGATGACGGATGGAGTAAAACACTTTAACAAAAATACAGAAGTTGCCGTAAAAGATATCGTTGAACTTCTTGCTGAAGCAGAAGACTTATAATTGTAATCTTATACAGGTTTATGAAGCTGAAATGGAGACTCTCCTTTTTGTTTATCATTTCAATACTTGCTCTTCTTACATTCTGGAATTATCAGAACAGAGTATATGATTGGGATATGCCCGGCTACATGGGTTGTATGTATACTTCCGAGTTCCCGGATTCTCCGGATAAAGTCCGGATTATTACCTACGAAGACATAAAAAAAGAGGCTCCTGCAGAACATTATACAGACATTATCGGAATAAAGCAATGGGACATCCCAAGGCAGTATTTCGTGAAAAATACACAATCTTTTACAGAACAATTACCCTATTTTCAAATCAAAGTAGGGTATATTCTTGTGATCACTCTTTTTTATAAGCTTGGGTTTACAGCGCCAATGGCAGTTCTGTTTACCAGCCTCATTTCTTATTTCTTTTCAGGAATATTACTCTTTTATATCCTGAAACTGCTGTTTCCCAAAAAATATTGGCTTGCGATAATTGTAACAGTTGTCGCAATGCTTTTACCTCCAATGACTTACATGTCGAGGGTTTCTACACCAGATATGTTTATTTTCCAGTTTATGCTGATCTTTATGATTGGGTTAATCAAAAAATGGAACAACTGGGCAATGTTTGTACTTTTATTCGCTATTACGTTTATACGGCCGGACTATATTACATTTACCCTGACTTATATTATCGCTGTTTTCTTTTTCCATTACTTCCGGGAAAAGAAAATTGATGTTTCTTTTATTGCACAGGGAATCGTACTTCTGGCGATGTATCTCGCCATCATTAAGTTTTATCATTATCCTGGGTGGAAAGATCTCTTTTATGATACTTTTATTGACAGAAGACCTATTATTTCAACACACCCGATAGACGTTAGTTTAAAAGACTATCTGAGTATTATTTATATTAAGATCATTTATTTTAAAAAAGTAACTTTGTCGTTAGCTATTATGATCGGAGTGATCTTCTGGCGTTCCAAAGATGCATGGGTGAGGATGATTGCAGTTCTTTTTGTAGTGAATGTCTATATCAAATTCTTCTTCTTTCCGCAGTCGGCAGCTTTAAGGTTTTTCTTTCCTTTTATCTTTCCGGTTTTCATAGTAATGCTCTATGTACTGAGTAGAAAATACAATGATCTTAAACTCGGGAAAATTGCGTAATTTTGTCTTCACAATGATATGAACATTCAATAGTAATTATAATAGAGATTGACGGTTCATTTTCTTGAAATATAAATATTTACATTATGAAAATCGAAGAATCTAATATTGTAGAAACCAACGACTACAGAGTCATTATATATCCGGCTTCAAGACCTTTCGAAACCAAAGAAGCAAAAGCCATTACTGAGAAACTGTTTGATTTCCTTGCAACATGGGCAGCCCATGGTAAACCACTTTCTTCTTCTTTTAAAATTGAAAAGAACCAGTTTATCATAGTATGTGTGGACGAAGAAAAGGAAATGGCTTCCGGATGCAGCATTGATGCTTTAGGAAAAGTGATGAGAGAAATTGATGAAGAATATCAATTGGGCCTTTTCGATAGAATGAAAGCAAGCTTTGTAGAAAATGGTGAAGTGAAAACGCTAAAATTAATTGATTTTAAAACGAAGCTGAGAAACGGAGAACTTTCAGAAGATATCCAGGTTTTTGACTTCTCTAAAAATACTTACCTTGATTTTTTAAGCCACTTTCTTCTTCCTTTGGAAAAGAGCTGGGCGGCTTCTATAAAATAATCGCTGTTAGGCTGATACAAAAGAATAATCATAAAGTGGAAAATATATTTCCACTTTTTTGTTTTAATGTATATTTGTACAGATTCGAGCAGATACTCATGCCTAAAGTACTTTTTTTAACGACCTCACACAGCTATAATGATGACCGCATTTTTTATCATCAGGCAAAGGCTCTTAGAGATAATGGGTTTGAAGTAAAAATATGCAGTTTATATGCAGAGTATAAAGGTTTTATGGATGGGATTGAAGTAGAATCTTTTGCCGTTCTTGAAGAAAGTATAGACACAAAAATGGAAACTTTCCGGAAAGTTTGCAGTGCCTATCGTCCGGATTGTATCATTGGCTCTGAACCTCTGGCTATTGCAGCAGTAAAGAAATTTGTAAAAGAATATAAAATAAGCTGTATTTATGACATTACGGAATGGTATCCTTCCATGTCAATGCTTCAAAAATACCGCTTTCCTGTTAAGATTTTTCAGGCATTAAAGTTTTCTCTTATTCAGTTGTATGCAGGATTTTTAAGTACCCATTTTATTTTTGGTGAAACAACAAAGAAGTTCCCTTTAGCTTATTTTTTTGGATTTAAAAAGCAAATGATTCTGCCGTATTATCCGGATCCTGTTTACATTCATGAAAATATAAAAGAACTCACTCCCGGAAGCATCACACTATGTTACACAGGTCAGATTTCCAAAGACAAAGGAATTGAGAATTTCTTCAGGGCAATAGACAGGCTGCGGAAGAAACTGCCGGCACTACACATCAGGATTCTGATTATTGGTTCAACTGTACAGGAAAGCGATAAGCTCTACTTTTCATCATTATTGCAGAAATATGCTTTTGATGACGTCGAGATCAGAAAGCCTACTAATTTTGAAACATTTACAAAAGCCTTTGTAGAGGCTGATCTTTGTTTTGATCTTCGGGAAATTAACTTTGAAAACAATCATTCACTGCCCATAAAACTGTTCTATTTTATGGGAGTGGGAAAACCAGTGATTTATTCAGATTTGAAAGGAATCAGGAAGCATATGGGGAAGCTTTCGTTTGGAAGTCTGGCTGATCCTCATGATGCTGAAGCCATCTCGGATATTATCATCAATTATATCAGGAATCCGGAGCTGTATCAATCCCATGCTCTCAATGCACAAAAAGAGTTTAAAGGAAAATATAACTGGGAAATTATAAAAGATATCTTCGTTGATTTTGTAAAAAAATCTATTGATCCATAATCGCCATGCAGCTTACTATTATTAAAACATTTGTCTCACGTTTTCTTATTCTGATCCTCAGCTTCGGGCTGGTGATCTATTCTACGAATATGTGGGGAAGTGAGGGAAAAGGAACCATTTCTATTGTGGTGGCCAATGCTGCTGCAGTAAGTTTTTTCAGCAGTATCTTTTCCGGAAGCAGTGCTTCTTATTTCGCGTCAAGGTTTAAAATAGAGAAGGTTTTATTGTATGCCTATCTGTGGTCTCTCCTGACGGGTCTTTTAATCCCGTTCTTATTCAGTATTGCTTCTATTCAGGGGGAATATCTATTCTATCTTATCGGAATTTCTGTTTTCTCTTCACTATTATCCACCAATATCAGCCTGTTTATTGGAACACAGAATATTAAAAAGTTCAATCTTTATACTGTTTTACAACAGCTTGTACATATTATCTTCTTAGGAATACTGGTATATGTGTTCGGCAAGAAAGATGTTTCAGTGTATTTTCTTGCCCAGATTGGATGTCTCGCCTTGCTCTTTCTCACCAGTTTTTTTCAGATCATAAAAAAATGTACTATTTCTGAAATATCATTTTGTAAAGATGTGGGAAGAAACATGTTTGAATATGGCTGGAAAACGCAATTGAGTGCCTTTGTCCAGTTTTTGAATTACAGACTTTCATTTTATTTTTTAGAATATTTTGAAGGTATTGCCAGCGTCGGAATATTTTCCATCGGCGTTACTTTTTCGGAAGCTATATGGACCATTACGCGCAGTATTGCTGTGATTTTATACTCAGATGTAGTCAACAGTAGAAGCAAGGAAGAATCAATTGGAAAAACCAAAGAATCTTTAAAGCTGACTTTTTTTCTGATGATAGGTTTCGTCCTGGGAATCATTATGATACCCTCTCAGGTATATGTGGTGATCTTCGGGAAAGAATTCAGGGATACCAAAGAAATAATGCTCCTTCTATCACCGGGAATTTTTGCCATTGCCATCAGTGATATGGTGGGACACTACTTTTCAGGAATGCGCGAGCTTAAAATCCTTAATATCAAATCAATTGTGGGTCTGGTGGTTACCATTGTATTGTCTTTCATAGCGATACCCAGATGGGGTATTTTAGGAGCCTGTATTGCAACTACATCATCCTATTTTGTTTCTGCATTCCTGTTGTTCAGAAAATTTTACAATTCCACTCCGTTTATTTTGAAAGATTATATGATCACAAGAGAAGAGATACAGCTTTTAAAACAAAAATTTTTAAAGAAATAATTACTTCATACACAGCTACAAAATAAAGTCATTTTCCTATTTTTACAGATCTATTAACTCTTTACTATGTGCGGAATCAGTGGTTATTATTCATTTCATAAAAGTATTTCCTCTACAAATATTCTGGAAATGAATCAGGCAATCAGACATCGCGGGCCAGATGATGAAGGGTTCTGGCTCTGCAATGCCAACCAGGGAGTTGCTTTTTCAGGGAATGATTCCACACAAAAAATTAAAGAACAGTTTCCGCTTTTAAGCGAGAAAAATTCAGCTATTGCTTTGGGTTTCCGAAGATTATCCATTATTGATCTTTCTGAAAAAGGACATCAGCCCATGCTGTCAGAAAATGAACAGATCATAATTACCTTTAACGGAGAGATTTATAATTTTAAAAAACTGAGGAAAGAACTTGAATCTTTGGGACATTCTTTTCACAGTAGTTCTGATACTGAAGTTATTCTCACAGCCTATCAGGAGTGGGGAAATTCTGCTTTTGCAAAGCTGGATGGAATGTTTGCCATTTGTATTGTAGATCTTATCTCACAGAAACTTATACTGGCAAGGGACAGGGTAGGAATGAAGCCGCTTTTTTATCATCACAGTAAGGATGGACTGGTTTGGGGATCAGAAATAAAAGCATTACTGAAGAATGAATTGGTAAAGCCTGAAATCAACTGGAATGGGGTGTATACTAATTTCCTTTTTCAGACAACATTGGCTCCGCAAACCTGTTTTCAGCATATTTTCTCTCTGGAGCCTGCTTCTTTAATGACTGTTGATTTAAAGGATCATAAGATCACCAAAGAAAAATTTTGGGAATTGCCTTCGCTGCTTTCAAAAGATATTTCAGAAGAAGAAGCGGTAAGAACAATAGATGCTCTGCTTTCTGAAAGTATTTCAGAACAGTTGTATGCAGATGTTCCTGTAGCAGTGATGATGAGCGGAGGAATAGATTCTACCTTAATTGCTTCGAAATCAATGTTTTTCAATGCTGATATTAACACGTACACGATATCTTATCCATTTTCTGAAGAAGAAGTGAAAAATGCATCCGTGGCTGCCAGACATTTTGATGTTTCACATGAGATTAAAAAAGTAAGTGATGAAGAAGCTTTGGAAAATCTTAAAGAGAATATCCAACACTTTGAAGAACCTTACAGCAGTTTTGAAGTGTTAATCAACGCTGCAAAATATGCACACGATAAAGACTTTAAAGTAGTCTTAAGCGGAAACGGAGCTGATGAACTTTTTGCTGGCTATTCCCATACATTGAAGCTGAAAAGATGGCTTCTGATGAGAAATTTTAATTTTATAAGCCCTTTTATCTTTACGAAAGATAAGTTTTCGCAAAGAGTAAAAAATTATTTCTCTCAGGATTATATGTTTGATTTTTTCAGACAAAGTCAGAGCAGTATGATGCCCGTGGAAGCTAAAAGTCTTATTAATCCTCATATTTATAACAAAATTGAGACTAATCTTTCAAAATATCATCTTTCAGAAACCAAAAATTATTCAGGGTATTTTGAATATGATATGAAGTATTCATTGTCTTCTCACCACGTTTTCCGGGATGATATGAGCGCAATGAAATACAGCGTAGAATTCCGCTACCCATATCTGAGTAACAGCCTGATAGATTATGTATCAGCCCTTCCCGAAAATATTAGGTTTAATGGAACTCAGAACAAGCCATTGCTGCGTAAAACAGCTGAAAAATATCTTCCTGAATCCGTTTTGAATATGCCTAAGAAAGGATTTTCATTTCCTGTCGGTTATTTCATTAAAAACGAAAAAAGACTAAGAGATTTTATTACTGATAATCTTGAAAGTTTAAAAAAGAGAAACTTCTTCAATACCGCAGTGATTGATGAATGGTGGAATCATCAGGAACATGAATATGATTGGGTGAAAATATGGCAGCTGGTTACCTTTGAGTTATGGTATCAGAAATATTTTGAAGAATAAAGAAGGAGTCTATAGATTAATATTTTACCTTTGTATTTATGATGAAATATTTTTGGAGTATACTGGTTGCGGTTTTTGCACTGATAGGTTGTAAAAGTGATGATGATTCTTTGCAGAGAATAGATCAGGCTCTTAATATCTATGTGAAAAACAGTGCTGGCCAGGATCTTTTGAACAGTAAGAAAACCGGATCTTTTACGGGATATTCGGTGAATGATATTTTTGGAAATAAAGATAATTCTCCGGTAAGTATATCATTAAGGATGACAACCGATTCATTGTTTTATATGGATTATCTGGCAGGAGCAAAAAGAAGAAGACTGGATTCTATCAGTCCTGATAATCCGGGAACCGGAACTTCCTATTTTTCCAGAATGCAGATTACCTATACAAAGAGTACTAATGTTGCTGAAAATGTGATTGATACTTTGGAAATTCAGTATCGTAATACACCAACAGTATTCCAGGTTTCAAAGGTTTTGTATAACAGGGTTCCGGTATTTTCTAAAGATGCTGATGCACCAACTTCGATAAATACCGTTACGATCACAAAATAATTTTTAAATTTGTACAATGTTAGCTTATTATAAGCTAAACATCTAATATTTAACATCTAAATAAAATGTTACAAGTCAATTTTTTGCGCGACAATAAAGAACGCGTTTTAGAAGGTCTTAAGAAAAGACAATTCAAAAATCTTGAGTTGGTGGACGAGGCTATCGCTGCCGACGACGAAAGAAAAAGAATCCAGTTTGAACTAGATTCCCAACTTTCCGAAATCAACAAAATTTCGAAAGAAATCGGTCTTTTGATGAAAGAGGGGAAAAAAGAAGAAGCGGAATCTGCAAAATCTAAAACAGCACAATACAAAGAGTCGAGCTCAGAATTGAAATCCCAGTTAGAAGTTAAAGAAAACGACCTGCTGAATATTCTGTACCAACTTCCGAACATTCCCAATGAATTGGTAAAAAGCGGAGCTTCTGCTGATGATAATGAAATGATTTTCCAGTCTCATCCGGTAGAAGGACTTGGTGAAGGAGCTATTCCTCACTGGGAACTGGCAAAAAAATACAACCTTATTGATTTTGAATTAGGAGTAAAAATTGCCGGAGCTGGTTTCCCTGTTTATTTAGGGAAAGGAGCAAGATTGCAGAGAGCTTTGGTTCAGTATTTCTTAGATAAAAACGTAGAAAAAGGATATACGGAAGTAAATCCTCCTCACGTTGTGAATGAGGCATCTGGTTTTGGAACCGGACAGCTGCCGGATAAAGAAGGGCAGATGTATTATATCAACGAAGATAAATTATATCTTATTCCTACGGCTGAAGTTCCTGTAACGAATCTGTACCGTGATGTATTGCTTGATGAGAAAGACCTTCCCATCAAAAATACGGCATTCTCTCAATGTTACAGAAGAGAAGCTGGAAGCTATGGAGCTCACGTAAGAGGATTGAACCGTCTTCACCAGTTCGAAAAAGTAGAAATTGTAAGAATTGAAAAACCTGAAAATTCTTATGCTGTTTTGGAAGAAATGGTAGAGCATATCAAAGAAATCCTTACAGATCTTGAACTTCCGTTCAGAGTATTAAGACTTTGTGGTGGCGATACAGGTTTTGCATCTGCAATGACTTATGATTTTGAAGTATGGAGTGCTGCTCAGGAAATGTGGCTGGAAGTAAGCTCAGTGTCGAACTTTGAAACATTCCAGGCCAACAGGTTAAAATGCCGTTATAAAGGAGATGGTAAATCTCAGCTGGTTCACACCTTAAACGGATCAGCAATGGCGTTACCAAGAATTATGGCTGCATTGCTGGAGAATAACCAAACAGCAGAAGGAATTAAGCTTCCTAAAAAGATTGCAGAATATGCAAGATTTGATGTAATTAATTAACCAATCATGTTTTAAGATAAAAAAGACCACCATTCCGGTGGTTTTTTTATTTTAAAATCTTCGTAGATAATTGTTTAGCCATTAGTTCTTGTACTGGCTTTTCCTTTTGAGTTTTTTATTCTAAATTTTTAGATATACTGTTTATTTTATTATTTCATTAATCGATTATCATTGGAGTTTTAGCAATTATTCAAGTTAATGAGAATTAAATTATGTTTTTTTTATTCGTTTATTTAGTTTTGCCAGATCATTGATAGGTCGACGAAATTTTTATTTAAGGAATTATTTACCAATACTTTATTAATATTAAAAATAAACACAAACAAATGAAGAAAAATTTAATTTTCGTAGGATTTCTACTGTCATTAACGTTATATGGACAAGTTGGGATTAAAACGGATACGCCACAAAAATCATTACATGTTAATGGATCGTTACAGATTACCAACGAATTCAATGTAGGAGGAGATGCCAGAACAGCAGGATCTGCAGGATCAGCGGGACAGGTATTGATGTCTCACGGTGCAGGAGCAGCACCCACCTGGAATTCTTTGCAAGGACTTAGTGGTCAAACTTCTCTTGGCTTCAATGTTTTTAGTAGCGGAAAGAGTGTGAATGGCTCTTCAGCATTTAATTCAATTCCAGGGCTCAATTATAATTATACAGCTCCGGCTGATGGTGTTTTACTTATCCAGGCTAATATTTATACGGCATTGGGAGAGGCCTCCGGATCAGGAAGTCTTGTTTTTTCCAATACTCAGATTGTGATAAAGGTTAATGGTATTGAGACATTTTATGGAATGTCAACACCAATAGGACATCCCTCTGCAGGTATGAACCCTGAAACGACAGTTATTATTGGTAAAATAAATGTAACCAAAGGAGCTGCCTATGCTTTTGACATAGTAGCAAAAGATGTTTATAAATTTGGAGGTACTACCGGTGCTTATGCAGGTACATTTACCTGGAATACATATTCTTCACAATCTTCTATTGTAGCAACGTTAATTGCTAATTAAGCACATTAAGAAAAAATAAAGGCCCGGCTCTGTGGTCCGGGCCTTATCATTTTATTCTGTAACAATGATAATCTTTTTATCTGCGTTTTTGAGTTTTTGAATCTTTGTCGTATAGGGCTTTCAAATCATATACGATTCTTACGGAATAGTCGTCAACCTGTTTTAACCAGTCATGTTTACCTGTGATAGACTTTATTTTACTTTCAAATTTTAATGTTGTTCCTATATTTTTGAAAAACATCATCATCATTCCTTCCACTTGCTGAGCTTCCTCTTTTGAACCTTTAGATTGAAGAACTTCTTCAATATTTTTTGCATTGAAAAAATCTGTATTAATGGTTAATGTTTTTCCATCCCAGGTATTGAGTACATTCTGATCAAAAGGCAGCTTTTCGTCTTTATTAAAATTTTTAATTAATTCATAATCATTGGGCGTGATATGATCCATTTTAAATGAATAGCCAATAGGAACAGGTTTATGGTCTTCTTTTACAGATTTCAGAAAAAACTTTTTCAGGATTTTAATAGTATCCTGATTTTCAGTTTTCAGTTTTCCTTCTTTCTTTAACATATCATACATACTTGTCCAGATTGTCGGAAATTTGTCCATATCCTTGAACTTCTCATCCTGTAACGAATCTGGAGTCATAGCCTGCATTTCAGCCATAAATTCCCTCGTATCAATATCAGTAATCACAGATGAAGCCGCATCTTTATGGTAGATTATTTCTGTATTAATATTACAGGATTGCAATGTAAAAAGGCTTATCAGAAATAAGACAATGGTTTTTTTCATGGTTTATCAAATACAAATTAATGACAGTTAACAGCCCCGTTAGGATCTTTAATGATCGTCATGGCTTCCGCTTTTGGGGAAACATATGGAATTCCCAGCTCAAGCCCTCTTAGAATGAATAATCCTCCCAAAATAATCATGATCACCGGAACTGCTTTTAAAACTTTTACCCTGAAAGCCTGATTCATAAGATTTCCGGCCAAAACTATAGCGAACATGAACGGAAGTGTTCCAAGACCAAATAAAGCCATATATAGAGCTCCCTGCCATATTCCTCCTCCTGCCAGGCTGGCAGTAAGTGCCATATAAACCATTCCACAAGGTAAAAAGCCATTTAACAAGCCTGTTGTAAATCTTGAACGGTAATCTGCTTTCTGAAGTAATTTTCCCAGATTCATTTTTACGCTGTACAGAAACTTAGAGAGAAAAGGAATTTTTGAAGCAAAATCTTTTCCGCCAAATGAAAATACAGCCATAATGATCAGAAGAATGCCAGCAGTAATAGTAAGATATTTTTGAAAGCCTGCCATTTCAAATCCCTGTCCGATAATTCCCAGAAGAGCACCCAATAAAGAATAGGTGAAAATTCTTCCGAATTGGTAGGTTAGGTTCTGAAGATAGAAATTGGCAGCCTGTTTTTTGGTTAATCCCATCGATAATGCAATAGGTCCACACATTCCGATACAGTGAAAACCGGAAGCAAAGCCTAAAGCAATAGCCGATACAATAAGTCCTATTTCCATATCACATCATAATCCATTCGGTAGTCTGTTTTATCTTTAGTCCAGCTTAATCTTAAGGTGTAGTTTCCTACTTTCAATACCTGTGCAGGAATTGTGAAAGATTGGCCAGCGTCAAGCTGTACAGATTTTTTGATATCCAAATTCTGGTCGTCGGTTCTGTTTAAAACAAATTTTACCGTAGTATTTGAGTTATTATATTCTTTTGGAAAAGTAATGGTAATGCCCTTAGTATCCTGGCTGTATGCAGGTTTTTCCTGCAGATCATCTGCTTTTTTCTTGGCATCAATCACATCCTGGTATTTCAACTCTTCTTCGTAATAATTATCTGTAACCATTTCGGAATTCTTCTGCCCATTCGGGAAAAGAAACATCATGGATAATATAAAAACTATGAATGCTAATAGTGCAATTACAACACCATGTCCCCAACTAAAGTTCTTCATTTTTTTCTAATTAAAATTGCAGTTTGAAAGGTCCTTCAAAATAAGTCTGGTATGAATCTATCAGTTTACCTTTCATATCATAAACACCAATGGTAATATTCTGTTTAGAGAGCTTCATATCGTTTTCAGGGAAACTGATATTGATGGTCCCTTTTGAAATTTTATCTCTGTCAACCTGAATCTTACTTGATGCACTATACGTGATTTCACCATGTGCAGGATCTATCACTTTAATGGTAACGATCTTCTTATCGTTCGTTTTATTAAGGAAAGTATAATTGTAGGTATTGGTAATTTTACCATCTCTTACAAAGAATGTGCTCCCTGCAGGCTTGATGAATTTAGCCTCCATCTCACCACGGCTGTAAAGAAGGTATCCTAAGAATCCTACAAGAAGGAATAAGAATACAGCAAATCCTTTCATTCTTCCTGTAAACTTAAATTGAGTTTCTTTTTCAATTTCGTTTTCGGAAGCATATCGGATCAATCCTTTTGGAAGACCTACTTTTTCCATGACTTCATCACAGGCATCAATACACGCAGTACAGTTGATACACTCCAGCTGCTGACCGTCTCTGATATCAATTCCTGTAGGGCATACCACTACGCACTGGTGACAATCGATACAGTCTCCTTTACCTGCTGCTTTACGGTCTTCGCCTTTTCTCCATTTTGACCTGTTTTCTCCTCTTTTAAAATCATAGAAAACATTGATTGTGTCTTTATCAATCAATACTCCCTGAAGTCGTCCGTAAGGACATACCAATGTACAAACCTGCTCTCTGAACCACGCAAATACAAAGTAGAATGCTGCGGTAAGAAGAATCATTACAATAAAATTGGTAGGATGTGCAAATGGCCCTTCGCCAACAATTTTAAATACTTCTTCATATCCTACGATATACATGAACATAAAGTGGGTAATGATCAGTGAGATGATAATATAAACAGTCCATTTCAAACTTCTCTTCCAGATCTTCTCGGTGTTCCATTCCTGTCTGTCCAGCTTCATTTGCTTATTTCTGTCACCTTCAATCAGGTATTCGATTTTACGGAAAATAGATTCCATAAAAATTGTCTGAGGGCAAATCCACCCGCAGAAAATTCTTCCGAACGCAATCGTAAAAACAATAATAAAGATTAAAGAGGCAATAGCACCTAAAGTGAGGATAAAAAAGTCCTGTGGATAAAAGGGCTGTCCAAAGATGAAAAATTCTCTGTCTATGACATTGAACAATAATAGTGGATTACCATTGATTTTAATGAATGGTAATGTAAAATAAATAATTAATAGTAGATAGCTTACAATGTTTCTATAGTTGGTGTACCTTCCTTTAGGTTTTCTTGGAAAGACCCACCTTCTTTTTCCGGATTGCTCCATTGTCCCTATAGAATCTCTGTAAGTCTCAGGGTCCAGAACCTGTCCCTGTCCGCCGCGTACTTCTATATCTTCTATGTCTGACATATGTAATAGGTTTTAAAAAAGAAAAAACATAATTCGTTACTATTTTAATCTAATAACAAATTATGTTTTTTTCATATGTTTCTAATTTTTTAAATTATTCTTTTTCCCAATGTGCTTCAGTTCCTTGAGGAGCTGCTCCTCCCTGAGCTGGAGTCACTGGTGGTTGTTCCTGGTTGATGTGATATACATAAGCAGCAATCTTCTCAATTTCTGCCCCTGAAACTTCTCCGTTTTTACCGAAGGCTCTCATGGCAGGGTTAGTAGGAGAACCATTCCAGTCCATATGGAATACGTTTTTAAATAACGTTTTCTCAGGCTGGTTGATCCAGTAGTTATCAGTAAGGTTTGGTCCGATACCTCCACTACCGTCTTCTTTATGACAAGATGCACAGTTTGTTTTGAATAATTCTTTACCTTCTGCAATATTATCCGCTGAATACTTAGCTGTTTCAATGGTTACAGGAGGCTGAGTTTTCTGATATTCTTCAATACTTGCTAACTGCTCTTTATATTCTTTTTCATATTCGCTTAACGGGTGAGCGAAGTCTGTGAAAGAGTATGCTGCAATATATACAATACAAAAAGCGGTCCCAAAATAGAATAAACCTACCCACCATTTCGGTAATTGGTTATCCAACTCCATGATTCCGTCGAAACCGTGGTCGATAAGGATATCCTTTTCTTCAGAAGCAGATTGCTTTTTGAATGCACTTTGGTACAATCTTTTGAAATAAGGAACTTTCTTTTCAGCTAAATAAGCTGCCTTTTCTTCAGGAGATAATTTTTTGAATTTGTTGTTCTCGATAAGGTCTCCGATAGCTCCATGAATATAAGCCAGGATACCAGCGATTACAACAGTTCCCCAGAAGTAAGGTGAAGAAAGGAACGCGTAGCTCTGTACAAATAAATAATAAAAAACTATTAAAAGTCCGATTATTATTAAGATGTTTATAACAACAGGTGTTCTTTGTTTCATAAAAAATAGTTTAATTTTTTAAATTAAAATCGTCATCTTCATCATCCCCAAGCGGTGCCTCTTCTTCTTCTTTGTAATATTTTTTAGGTCTGCTAAAAACATAGATTACTAAAGCTATGAAGAACAGCATAAAGAAAATCAGAGCCAGTGTCTGGTAGAAGCCAGCATTTTCAGTATTGGATAATATATCTTTAAAGTTCTGAGGAATCATAGTATGAACTTTTTAATGTTTTTTAGTTATTACTTGCTGTTTTGATTTCAGTTGTTTTGATATCCGTACCTAATCTCTGAAGATAAGAAATAAGAGCTACAATTTCTTTTTTCTCTAGTTCTCCCTGAGGTCTCTTCGCATAAGCCTGCTTAAGGTCATTAGCTTCAGAGAAGATATCTTTCACAATTTTTGCCGATTGGTTGTTAGCCCATTTATCTGCAGAATCGATTTCAGCCTTAGTATAAGGTACATCGAATACATTTTTCATCAGCTTCATTTTGTCTACCATCTTAGTTCTGTCTAAGTCAGTAGCAATTAACCAAGGGTAACGAGGCATGATGGAACCTGCAGAGGTAGATCTTGGGTTATACATGTGTTTGTAGTGCCAAGAACTTGGGTTTTTACCACCTTCTCTATGTAAATCCGGACCTGTTCTCTTAGAACCCCATAGGAATGGTCTGTCGTATACGAATTCTCCAGCTTTGGAGTACTGTCCGTTTTTACCGTTGAATCTTGTGATCTCATCTCTGAACGGTCTGATCATCTGAGAGTGACAAGCGTTACATCCTTCACGGATATAGATATCTCTACCTTCAAGTTCCAGCGGTGAATAAGGCTTCACGGCAGAAATCGTAGGTACACTTTTCTTAAGAGATAGTGTTGGGATAATTTCAATTGAACTACCGATAGATATCGTGATGAAAGATAGGATCCCTAATAATACCGGAGTTCTTTCCAGCCAAAGGTGAGTACCTTCTCCTTCTTTTCTGTTTTTGCTGATGTTTGCCAACGCTGGTGCTTCAGCAGGAACTTCTTTCTGGAATGATCCTTTTCTTACTGTAGCGATTACGTTTACAATCATCAGGATAGATCCTGAGATGTAGAATAAACCTCCTACGAATCTCATTTTGAAGTAAGGAATAATTGCCGTTACCGTATCCAACCAGTTTTTCCATAATAAGGTTCCATCCGGGTTGAACTGCTTCCACATTAATCCTTGTGTGAATCCTGAAATATACATTGGAACTGCATAGAAAATAATTCCTAAGGTACCTAACCAGAAATGCCAGTTAGCTAATTTTACAGACCAAAGTTTTGTTCTCCACATAATTGGTACCAGATAATAGATCACCCCGAATGCCATGAAACCATTCCATCCAAGAGCTCCTAAGTGTACGTGACCGATAACCCAGTCTGTAAAGTGACCAATTTTGTTGATGTTTTTAGTTGCCAAAAGCGGTCCTTCAAACGTTGCCATACCATAACAGGTAACAGCTACTACGAAGAACTTAAGGATAGGATTTTCTCTTACTTTATCCCAAGCTCCTCTTAACGTAAGAAGACCATTTAACATACCTCCCCAAGATGGTGCAATTAGCATGATAGAGAAACCTGTTCCTACCGCCTGAGCCCAAGCTGGAAGAGCTGTATACTGAAGGTGGTGAGGACCAGCCCAGATATATACGAAAATTAATGACCAGAAGTGAATAATAGACAGCTTATAAGAGAATACCGGTCTGTCTGCAGCCTTCGGAAGGAAGTAATACATTAAACCTAGAACCGGAGTTGTCAATACGAATGCAACCGCATTGTGTCCATACCACCACTGTACAATAGCATCTTTTACCCCTGCATATGCTGAATAAGATTTCCAGCCTGTGAAAGATAAAGGTACTTCAAGGTTGTTGAAGATGTGAAGCATTGCTACTGCAATCCAGGTACCAATGTAGAACCAGATGGCTACATAAAGGTGTCTCACTCTTCTCTTTGAAATAGTCAGGAACATATTGATACCGAAAATGATCCATGAGAATGCAATCAATATGTCGATCGGCCACTCGTGTTCAGCATATTCCTTAGAGGTGTTGATCCCCATAAAGAATGTAACGAACGTAGCAACGATCATAAACTGCCAGGTCCAGAAATGTAGCCAAGACAATGTGTCACTGTACATTCTTGTTTTTAATAATCTCTGTAATGAGTAATAAATACCCGTGTAAACGATGTTACAAACGAATGCAAAGATTACGGTGTTGGTGTGCAGCATTCTGATTCTACCAAAACCAAATGCACCATGAGTGTTTATTAACCCTTCAATATTACCCGATGCCAAACTTTTAATGGTTGTGTCATCCGTCCCGAAAAAGAATTCAGGTAATTCCGGGTAGAAAAGCATTAATGCCGCCGTAAGCCCGAACGTAAATCCAATGAGACCGAAAACTAAGGTCGCATAAAGGAACGCACGGACAATACTATTGTCATAACTAAACTTCTGTGTTTCCATATCAACTATTCACTATTTTTCTCAATTTTTATTATTTTCTCCTATTTCTTTTTCGTCTTTATTTTTGTCGCCGCTTTCATCTTTTTCTTCGACTTTTTCGTCATCAAAAAGGATTCTGACAGCAGGAGATTCATCATCTTCAAACTGTCCTTTTCGGGCATACACTATAAATACGACCAAGAAAATCGCAGCCAAAGAAACACTGCAGAGGATCATTAAATATAGAATATCCATTGGACAACAAAATTAACCTATTTTCGGGGTTCAAATTTAGTGAAAAATAATGACATTCATCACGAAATGCCGATTTCAGCTAATTTAAAATCAGTCTAAATAAGGGCTTTTACGCCTGTTTTTTGAAATATTTACGACCTAAAATCCATGTTGAAACTGTAGTAAAGGTAACCACTGTGATCGAACTGATTGGCATAATGATTGCTGCGAAAAGCGGATGCATATGTCCTGTAACAGCGTAACTTAAACCCACAATATTGTATAGAAAACTGATTATAAATGTCATTTTCACAATGGTGATCGAGCCCTTACAAACGTTCAGATAATTGTCTAAGGTAACCACTTTATCACCGTTCATAATGACATCAGATGATGGGGTAAAACTGTTTGTATCATCAGCAATTGCAATCCCCACGTTACTTTGTTTTAAAGCTCCCGCATCATTAAGACCATCTCCAAGCATCGCTACTTTTAAGTGTTGATCCTGAAGGGATTTGATATAGTTCAGTTTATCTTCCGGGCTTTGATTAAAGGCCATTCCTTTATAATTTGGAATAAGTTCTTTAAGCTGATTTTCTTCTGAGGAATTATCTCCACTCAGAATAAATATTTTGTAGTTGGTTAATTTTGTGAAAAGTTCTTTCAGCTTAGGGCGGTATTCATTTTTAAAGATGAATTTACCCAAATACGCTCCGTTTTTGCTGATATAAACCGCTGTCTCAAGGTTTTTAGGTTCCTGATCATTATAACGGGCAGACCCGATTTTATACATCGTTCCTCTTACATTGGCTTCATATCCTTTTCCTGAAATTTCAACAAAATTTTCTACTGGGAAGTAATCATCATTCACTTCAATGAATTCATACAGTGATTTTGAAAGCGGGTGGTTGGAATTCTTTAATAATGTTTTAATATTCAGTAAATCAAATTCATTGATCTCTGGTCCCTCGTATTTGATATTTGATTTTTTTCTGTGGGTAATCGTTCCGGTTTTGTCAAAAACAATCGTATCAAGCTTCGCGATTTTTTCAATCGTTAAAGTATCTTTTACATAAAACTTATTTCGGCCTAAGATTCTCATAATGTGACCGAAAGTGAATGGTGCAGACAGGGCGAGAGCACAAGGACACGCTATAATCAGAATAGCTGAAATCACCTGAAACATGGTATTTAAATCAATAAAATACCAATAGGTTCCCGCAACTAAAGCAATGCCTAAAATGATGAATGTGAAGTATTTACTAACGTTATTTGTTAGTGTGTCAAGTCCTGTTTCGTGCTTTTTAAATGCCTCTTTATTCCAAAGCTGAGTTAAATAACTTTGATCTACGTTTTTAATGACTTCAAGCTCTAAAGAAGACCCAACCTGTTTTCCTCCCGCGAAAATTTTATCTCCGGGTTGCTTGCTGATGCTTTCGCTTTCGCCTGTAATGAAACTGTTGTCGATATTTCCTTCTCCGTTGATCAGAATGGCATCTACCGGAATGATTTCCTGATTCCTAACCAGAATTCTATCGCCCACTTTTATTTCTGACAGGAGAATATTATCCTGTTTTCCTTCGAAATCAACCTTTGTTACAGCAATCGGATAGAAAGACTTATAATCTCGGTCATAGGAAAGAGCACTGTAGGTTCTTTTTTGGAAAATTTTTCCAAGGAGCATAAAGAATAAAAGTCCGCAAAGAGTATCGAAATATCCTGGTCCATAATCTGTTACCACTTCGTAGATACTTCTTCCATAGAGAACAAGAATTCCTAAGACAATGGGAACATCAATGTTGACAATCTTATTTTTTAAACCATACCATGCTGATTTATAATAATCTGAAGCTGAGTAAAAAACAACAGGTGTTGCCAAAAGAAAGATCAAGGTTCTGAATAAACCTTTATAATGATCCATCCAATAATCTTCCCCACCAATATATTCGGGAAAGGCAAGGAACATCCCGTTACCAAAAGCAAAGGCTGCTATGGCAAATTTCACTAATAAAGATTTGTCAAGATGATCTTCATTTTTATCAGCCGTTTCAAGGCTGATAACCGGCTTATATCCCAGATTCGTTAAAAATTTAGCTAGTTCGCTTAATTTCATATCGTTATGATTGAATGAAATCTGTAAGGTCTTTCTTGTGAAATTAACCTGCGAATATTTGATATGCTTATTTAACGTGTGAAGGCTTTCCAACAGCCAGATACAAGAAGAACAGTGAATGACAGGGATTTTGAAAGTAACAAGACTGGTGCTTCCTTCAGAGAAATCTGTTACTTTTTCAAAAATTTCAGGTGTATCTAAGTAGTCAAATTGAGAAGAGTTTTCATCATTCGGACGAATTCCCGCTCCTTTATTAAGCTCATAGAAATTGCTCAGATTATTTAAATTTAGAATTTCATAAACAGATTTACATCCATTACAACAGAAAGTCTTTTCATCAAATAAAATTCTCTCTTTTTCTATCCCTTGACCACAATGAAAACAGTTCTCGCTCACCCCATAAAATATTGAACTACAAAATTATAACAAATTTTTTTGTTTATCGCGTTAAAAAGTTCTATTTTTGTGATAAATATCATATAAAATGCCGCAGGAACAACAGATAGCAATTGAAGAGAGGTTCGCCAGAGTTTTTAATGATAAATCATTTAAAGAAAGACTTTCTAGCGCAGATTTTGAAAAATATATTAATGGCAAAAAGAAACTGAGTTTTCAGAAACATGAAACCATTTTCGAGGATGGGGAAACTCCAAAAGGAGTATTTGTCCTGGAAAAAGGAGCTGCCAAACTTTCGAAATCAGGAGCGTTCGGTAAGGACCAGATTTTAAGATTTATCAAAGAAGGAGATATCATCGGCTATCGTTCTTTGCTTTGCGGGGAAAATTTCCAGGCCAAAGCAGAAGCAATGACAGATATTGAATGTGTATTCTTACCCGCAGATATCTTTATGTATCTTCTGGAAGTAGATCCACAGTTGTCTTTCGTAATGCTTCAGAAAATTTCATACGAATTAGGAGAATCTTCCAATACCATTACTTTCCTTGCACAGAAAACGGTAAGAGAAAGATTGGCAGAAATTCTTTTGCTGCTGGAACAGAAGCTGGGAGTAGATCCTGAAGGCTTTATCAAGATCTCATTAACGAGAGAAGAAATTGCCAATATTATAGGTACTGCTACAGAAAGTGCCATCCGTCTGATCTCTGAATTCAAACAGGATAGTCTGATTGAAGTAGACGGAAGAAATATCAAGATTTTAAATCACGACAAACTCATGAAACTCGGTCACGTAGTTTTATAAATCATACAAAAACTTAAGTCGGCTGAAGGCCGACTTTTTAACTTTTAAAAATAGATAAATTATGTCTGTTCACTCTGAAATTAAAAAAGTTACGACTGAAACCTTGCGTAAAATGAAATTCGACAAGGAAAAAATAACAATGCTTACAGCCTACGATTTCACCACGGCAAAAATGGTAGACGCAGGTGGAGTAGATGCTATTTTGATTGGAGACTCTGCAGCGAATGTAATGGCCGGTTTTGAAACTACATTGCCTATTACGCTGGATCAAATGATCTATCATGCTCAAAGTGTGGTAAGAGGAACCGACAGAGCTTTGGTGGTAGCAGATTTACCTTTCGGAACTTATCAGAGTAATCCTGAAAAAGCATTGGAGTCTGCGGTAAGAATGATGAAGGAAGGTGGAGCCCATGCCGTGAAAATTGAAGGCGGAAAAGAAATTTCCAAATCTATTAAGAAAATTATCAATGCCGGAATTCCAGTGATGGGACATTTGGGATTAACACCGCAGTCCATCTATAAATTCGGAACGTATAAAGTAAGAGCTAAAGAAGAGGCAGAAGCTGAAAAACTGATTGCTGATGCACAACTTTTGGAAGAATTAGGCTGTTTTTCTGTTGTGTTGGAAAAAATACCTGCAGAATTGGCGAAAAAAGTAACCGAAAGCATTTCTATTCCTACTATCGGAATCGGGGCCGGAGCAGATTGTGACGGACAGGTTTTGGTATATCATGATATGGTAGGAATGAACAAAGGTTTTAGTCCGAAATTCTTAAGAAGATACCTTGACCTTTACACAGAAATTACAGGAGCCGTTTCGCAATATGTAAAAGATGTGAAGAACGTAGAGTTTCCAAACGAAAACGAAAGCTATTAATCTATGCAGAATCAACAATCTATCCAGGGAATATTATCTATCGCAGCTTTGATCTGTCTGGCTGTGGGATGGTTTAATTTATTTTCCCCGGAAATCAATCATTTGCTTTCAAGAAAAGTATTTTATGTTCTGATAGGAGCGAGCTTCTTTATTCAGGCTCCACTGCTTACCAATAAGAATTTTGTCTATGCTATGTATGCTGCTGCTGCCATTTGTGTATTTGGTGCATTTATTCCGGAAGGCTCAAAACTTTCTGCAGTAAAAACAGTAGGGCTTCTGGCCGGGATTATCCTGTCATTATCTAATAGAAGAAGATAGACTCAAGAAGTATGAAGGAGCAGATTATATATGAAGACAATCATCTTATGGTGATTAATAAAAAGGTAGGTCAGCTTGTACAGGGTGATAAAACCGGAGATGAATCACTGTTAGAATCCATCAAGAACTTTATAAAAATAAGAGATGCTAAGCCGGGAAATGTTTTTCTCGGCTTGGTTCATCGTATAGACCGCCCAACTTCCGGGCTGGTGATCTATGCAAAAACATCCAAAGCGCTTTCCCGTCTTACGCAGATGGTGAAAAACAGGGAGGTAAAAAAAACGTATTGGGCGGTTGTAGGAAAAGAAATGATTCCGCAAAGCCAGAGACTGGTTCATTATTTAAAGAAAAACGAAAAAAATAATAAGGCCATTGTCTTTCCTAAGGCAACTGAAGGCGCAAAAGAAGCCATTCTGACGTATAATGTGATTAAAACATTAGACAATTATTTGCTGCTTGAAATTGACCTTGAAACCGGAAGACACCATCAGATTAGAGCACAATTATCTAAAACAGGAATTCCGATCAAAGGTGACCTGAAATATGGTGCGCCACGTTCCAACCCGGATGGAGGAATCAATCTTCATGCAAGAAAGCTGGAGTTTATTCACCCGGTAACCAAAGAAGAAATTGAAATCATAGCTCCAGTGCCTCAAAATGATGCGATCTGGAGAGCTTGTGAAGAATAAGCATATCATAAAACTATACCATGAAATTCAAATCACTTTTATTAGCCACATCGCTGGTTATGGCATCTTGTTCAGACAATGATGAGTTACCAGTTGATAATTCACAACAGACGATTACTGAAAATACAAGTAAAATATCGTGGAATTATCCTGTTTTGTCACCTGTCTTTAATGGATTGGAACAAAATTATATGTTCGAATATGATTCTCAGGGAAGAATAAGTAAAAAAATAGGAGGAAAACTGGAACTTTCCGGAAGTACTGGTTTTCCTTATGCTTATTCAAAATCTGTTTATACAGCGGTAACCTATACAGGAAATACAGCAATTATGAAGACTTACAGCTCTGATCCGTCATTTAATGTTCAATTGAATGAAAGGAAATTTGAATTTGATAATCAGGGTAGAATTATTAAAGTAGTTATTCCACAGGTTAATAATTCATATATGGATAAGTATTTGACCTATACTTATGATGCTTCAGGAAAGTTAACTGAGATCTTAACTCAATATCCTAATGTTCCATACGATCCGACTGATCCACAAGATTATATTCTAACCTACGTAGAAAAGTTTATTTATAATACCTCAGGAAATTTAGAAAAGGCAATTAAAACTGAAAAGCATAATAATATTGATGCTTACATTACGAATGAAATTACATTTGATAACTTTGATTCTGCACAAAATCCATTTAAGAATTTAGGTATTTTTGAAGACTATTTCTACTTTTCATTATCAAAAAATAACCCTCAAAGAAGAATTTCAAAAGAGTATCAACCTTATAGCTCCGAATTTTTTCTGGGCCAATCAAATTGGACTAATCAATATAATTCCAATGGAAGCCTGAAGCTTTTTTACTAAAGAATTATTTAAAATAAAAATGAAGACTGTCTCAAAACCGAGATGGTCTTTTTTCATTATAAGCAAAAATCAATTTTGCTTATTTCAAAATAATGTCTAACTTCGTTCCCAACTTTAGGGGTGTCTGTATCAACAGACTGAGACTTTACCCTTTGAACCTGATCTGGATCATACCAGCGTAGGGAAAAGTAGATGACTTTTGCTGTACATTCTATTGTACAATAACGGCCATTCCTAAAGTATATTTAAAATATTAGGAATGGAACTTATAATCAACCACACCCGAAAAACATTTGATGTACTTCCTGCCAACCTGGAAGCATTACTGGCTATTGAGCTGCCCGGAAAAAAGAAAGGCATTGCTGTAGCCCTCAATAATCGCATTATTCCCCTGTCAGTCTGGGCGGAAACCATTCTCAACAACAACGATTCAGTTTTAATCATTACTGCCACTCAGGGCGGTTAATTCTCATATTTAATACCAAAAACTTATGGCTCACTCCATTACATGTTCGCCATTTCCGAACTCAAAGAAAATCTATATTGAAGGTACATTACATCCTATCAGTGTAGCAATGCGTGAAATACAGCTTAGCCCCACAAAACTGACCAATGGCGGCTTTGAACATAATGCTCCGGTAACGATCTATGATACTTCAGGACCTTATACTGATGAAAATGCAGTTATTGACATTCAGAAAGGACTTCCAAGAATCAGAGAACAATGGATTCTGGACAGAAATGATGTGAATATTCTGGAAGGCATCACTTCAGAATACGGAAAAGCCCGTTTAGCCGATCCACGTCTGGATGAATTAAGGTTCTCTTACGATCATAAACCTAAAGTAGCACAGGAAGGAAAAGAAGTTACACAGCTTTACTACGCCAGGCAGGGAATCATCACTCCCGAAATGGAATATGTGGCGATCAGGGAAAATCAAAGAATAGAACAGCTTGATTCTGTATCTAAAGAAATGGCCTTTCAACATCCCGGCCATAGCTTTGGAGCGAATACTCCTAAAAGTAAAATCACTCCGGAATTTGTAAGGGATGAAATTGCTGCCGGAAGAGCTATTATTCCTAATAACATCAACCACCCGGAAAGTGAACCGATGATCATCGGAAGAAATTTCCTTGTAAAAATCAATGCCAATATCGGAAACAGTGCTGTTTCATCAAGTATTGATGAAGAAGTGGAGAAAGCAGTATGGGCCTGCCGATGGGGAGCGGATACCATTATGGATCTTTCCACCGGGAAAAATATTCACGAAACAAGAGAGTGGATCATCAGAAACAGTCCGGTTCCAATTGGTACTGTTCCTATTTATCAGGCTCTGGAAAAAGTGAAAGGTGTTCCGGAAGATCTGACATGGGAAATTTTCAGAGATACCCTGATTGAACAGGCAGAACAGGGAGTTTCTTACTTTACGATCCACGCAGGAGTTTTATTGAGATACATTCATTTAACCGCAAAAAGAGTGACCGGAATTGTTTCTAGAGGAGGATCTATTATGGCGAAATGGTGTTTATTCCATCATAAAGAAAGTTTCCTGTACACCCATTTTGAGGAGATCTGCGAGATCATGAAAAAGTATGACGTTGCGTTCTCTCTTGGTGATGGTCTTCGTCCGGGATCCATTGCAGATGCCAATGATGCGGCTCAGTTTGCAGAACTGGAAACTTTAGGTGAACTGACAAAAATTGCATGGAAACATAATGTACAGGTCATGATTGAGGGCCCGGGACACGTTCCGATGCATATGATCAAAGAAAATATGGAAAAGCAATTGGAAGAATGTCATGAAGCTCCGTTTTATACCTTAGGCCCATTGACTACTGATATTGCGCCTGGTTATGATCATATCACTTCTGGAATCGGGGCGGCAATGATCGGATGGTTTGGCTGTGCAATGCTTTGCTATGTAACACCAAAGGAACATTTAGGGCTTCCGAATAAAGATGATGTAAAAGTTGGGGTAATAACCTATAAACTGGCTGCTCATGCCGCAGATTTGGCAAAAGGTCATCCGGGAGCACAGTACAGGGACAATGCATTGAGTAAAGCCAGATTTGAATTCAGATGGGAAGATCAGTTCAATCTTTCATTAGATCCTGAAACGGCAAGAGCTTATCACGATGAAACCCTACCGGCAGAAGGAGCGAAAATTGCCCATTTCTGTTCTATGTGCGGGCCAAAATTCTGTTCCATGAAAATTACACAGGAAATCCGTGAATCTGCAGAACAGGGAATGCTGGATAAATCACAGGAATTCATTGAGAAAGGCAAAGAAATTTATATATGATCCTCGTTATCACTCCTGAGCTGATGGTTCCAAAGGAAACTGATCATATCAATCACATGTTTCAGGAAGGGCTTGATTTGCTTCATATCCGAAAACCATGGATCAGCAGAAATGAAATGACTGAATTTATTACCCAGATTGATGAAGATTTCTATCCACAGCTGGTACTGCATACGCATTACGATCTCGGAAAGGAATATAATATTTCAAGATTTCATTTCAGAGAGATTGACCGAGAGCAAGGGAAATATAAATCTTTTGCAGGAGAAAATAATATTTCAACTTCAGTACATGATATCACAACCTACAATACGTTGGATAAAGAATGGGAATATGCATTTATAAGCCCGTTCTTTCCAAGTATATCAAAGAAAGGTTATGGATTGAATTCAACCATTCAGGAAGAAATAAAACATCGGAACAATCCGGATGTGAAATTGATTGCTCTTGGAGGAATTGATCAGGATAATATTCATGAAGTTTTCGAAGCAAATGTAGACGGAGCAGCTTTATTAGGTGCCATTTGGGAAAGTGAAGAACCTTTAAAAGTATTTAAAAAATGCAGGACCGCCCTTATGTCATAAGTATAGCAGGCTTTGATCCAAGTGGTGGAGCAGGTTTATTATCAGATTGTAAAACCTTTGAACAGTCGAAAGTGATGGGGCTGGGAGTATGTACAGCACTAACATTGCAAACCGCTTCTCAATGTATTAGTCTTGAATGGCGTCTATTGGATGAAGTGATAAAAGCAATTCAGGTGTTGATGGAAAATTATCCTGTTTCAGCAGTGAAAATCGGAATTGTGAAAGATGCAGAGTTTCTGGATGAAATTATAAAAACGGTAAAGAATAACGATCCTGAAGTAAAAATAGTTTGGGATCCTGTTCTTAAAAGCACTTCCGAATTCACTTTTTTTGACCTTGAAACCCTTCCTCAATTAAAACCGGTTGTTAATAAACTCAGCTTGATAACTCCCAATTACAATGAATACAGTGTTTTAAAGGAAAATAATCTGTTACCGGATACCAATAAATGTTCATTGCTGATCAAAGGAGGACATAGAGAAGATCATTTAGGAACGGATATTTTAGTTGAAAATGAAAAAGAAACTCTTTTACTTCCAGTAGAAGACTGTCAACTACTTTTCCCTAAACATGGATCGGGCTGTGTTTTATCATCAGCCATTACAGCAGAACTCGCCAAAGGTGAGAATATGGAAACTGCCTGCCGGAATGGGAAATTATACATCGAAAAATTTTTAAAAAGCAATCCCTCTTTGCTGGGAACGCATTCATAGAAAACATGGAAAAATTACAATACATATCACAGGGAAACACAATACAGGAACAGGAATTTCATATCCGAAAAGCCCTTGATAACGGAATCAAATGGGTGCAGGTAAGATGGAAAAATGCACCTGAAAACGAATTAATCAACCTTTGTGAAATATCAAAACAACTTTGTTCAGAATATCAGTCGGTTTGCATCATCAATGATCATGTACAAATAGCGAAAGAAATTGACGCGGATGGTGTGCATTTAGGATTGAACGACAGTGCCATCGAAGAAGCAAGATTGATCTTGGGAGAAAATAAAATCATTGGTGGAACAGCGAATACCCTTTCAGACGTTATCCGGAGAATTAATGAATCTTGTGATTATATCGGATTGGGACCATTGAGATTTACTACAACCAAAGAAAAACTAAGTCCTGTTCTAGGGTTTGAAGGATATCAGAAAATCATAAATGGGCTAAGAGAGCAATCAATTGACATTCCTAAAATAGTTGCAATCGGAAGTGTTGGCCTTGAAGATATTTTGCCGTTACAGGAAATTGGAATTTATGGTGTTGCCGTTTCCGGGCTCATTACAAAGCAACCATCAATTATTAATGAATTAAAAAAAGTAATGATATGAACCATCAGAAATTAGAAATAGCAGGAAGAATCTTTGAATCAAGACTGTTTTTAGGAACAGGAAAATTCGGAAGTATGAGTGATATGGTACAATCTGTCATCGCATCTGAAACCAATATGGTAACGATGGCGCTAAAAAGAATTGATGCACAATCCAATGAAGACAACCTGCTTGACTCATTAAGAGAAACCCATGTTCACCTTCTGCCTAATACCTCCGGAGCGAGAACAGCAAAAGAAGCTGTATTGGCAGCACAATTAGCGAGAGAAGCACTGGAAACAAACTGGGTAAAACTGGAAATTCATCCGGACCCTAAATATTTACTGCCGGATCCTATTGAAACTTTATATGCAACTGAAGAATTGGCCAAACTGGGATTTGTTGTCATGCCTTACATCCATGCCGATCCTGTTTTGTGCAAACGTCTTGAAGATGCCGGAACAGCTGTGGTAATGCCTTTGGGAGCACCCATCGGAACAAATAAAGGATTAAGAACCCAGGACTTTCTGGAAATAATCATCAGTCAGAGTAATGTTCCTGTAGTGGTAGATGCGGGAATCGGGGCGCCATCAGATGCTGCAAAAGCCATGGAAATGGGAGCAGATGCCGTTCTGGTGAATACAGCCATTGCCGTTGCTGGTAATCCGCTGAATATGGCTTTAGCTTTTAAAGAAGGTGTCATTGCAGGAAGAAGAGCTTTTGAATCAGGACTGGGAGCAATTGCTAACCATGCCGAAGCTTCAAGCCCGCTTACTTCGTTTTTGTTTGAATAAATCAAAATTATGAAAAGCTTTAAAGATGTTTTTGAACGTTATCAATGGGATGAAGTAAAGAATAAGCTTGAAAAAGTAAGCCTGGCTGATGTAAGAAACAGTCTTCAGAAAAAGACTAAAACCCTTGATGACTTTCTGAATTTGCTTTCACCAGCCGCTTCCTATGAACTGGAACTCATGGCGAGAATGACGCAGATGCTTACCCAAAAGAGATTTGGAAAAACCATTCAGCTGTATGCACCATTGTATCTCAGCAATGAATGTCAGAATATCTGTACCTATTGCGGATTCAGTTTGGACAATCAATTGAAAAGGAAAACACTTTCCGATACGGAGCTTATGATAGAAGCATCAGTATTGAAATCAATGGGAGTGAATCATGTATTGCTGGTAAGTGGTGAAGCCAATAAGATCGTGGGAGTTCCTTACTTTCAGAATGCTGTCCGTAAGTTAAAACCTCATTTCTCTAATATTTCCATTGAAGTTCAGCCCTTAATGGAAGAAGAATACAGATTGCTGCATGAGGAAGGAGTGCATTCCGTATTGGTATACCAGGAAACCTATCATCAGGATGTTTACAGAGAATATCATCCGAAAGGTAAAAAATCAAATTTCCATTTTCGGCTGGAGACTCCGGACAGAATAGGACGAGCTGGAATTCATAAAATCGGATTAGGAGTCCTTCTTGGGCTTGAAGATTGGAGAGTGGATAGTTTTTTCAATGCCTTACACATAGATTATCTTCAGAAACAGTACTGGAAAAGTAAATTCTCTGTTTCCTTTCCAAGGCTAAGACCAGCAGAAGGAATCATTGAACCCAATTTTATTATGGAAGATAAAGACCTTCTTCAACTCATTTGTGCTTACAGAATCTGGAATGAAGATCTTGAAATTTCCATTTCTACCAGAGAAAATGAAGTCTTCAGAAATAATATAGTATCTCTGGGGGCTACAGCGATGAGTGCAGGCTCAAAAACAAACCCGGGAGGCTATGCTGTAGATAAAGAATCTTTGGAACAGTTTGAAACCAGTGATGAACGAAGCATGGAAGAGATTAAAATCATGATCAAAAAAGCAGGCTACGATCCTGTTATGAAAGATTGGGATTCCGTGTACAGTGGATTTTAAATTTTTTAAACCATTAAGGACTTAAAGAATTGAAGTTTAATTAAGATAAAATCAAAGATTCCTAAGATAACATCTTTTTAAAGCGAGGCTTAACTTTCCTCAAAGACTTAAAGAATCTTAATGGTTCAATTATCATAAAGTATGAAAAAAGAAGATCATTTTTCACGGTACAGCCGGCAGATATTTATTGAAGAAATAGGATTGGAAGGGCAGAAGAAAATATTAGCTTCAAAAGTTCTAGTCATAGGAGCCGGGGGCTTGGGAAGTCCCATTATTCAATATCTGGCCGCCGCAGGGGTAGGAACTTTGGGAATTGCAGATTTTGATGAGGTTGAACTTCATAACCTGAACCGACAGATTATTCATACTGAAAAGACAGTTGGGCTCTCAAAAGTGAAGAGTGCTAAAATATTTGTAGAAAATCTTAATCATCAGATTTCACTGAATGAGATTGAGGGAAAAATAAATGAAATAAATGCTGAGGAAATAATTTCTCAGTACGATGTAATCGTGGATGGATCAGACAACTTTTCTACAAGATATCTGGTAAATGATACCTGTGTGGAACTCAATAAGACTTTAGTTTACGGAAGCATCTTAGGATTTTCGGGACAAGTGGCAGTTTTTAATTATAAAGGAAGTAAAAATTTGCGGGATATTTTCCCTGAACCACCTTTCGATGAAGACATGCCGGATTGTGACAGTCTTGGCGTACTGGGAGCTCTTCCCGGAATAATAGGCAGCATGATGGCTCTTCAGGCATTAAAAATTATCACAGATCTTCCGGTGAGTGTGAATCAGCTTACCTTAGTAGATACGATGAACTGGAGATTTCAGACAATAGATTTTTGATCTAAACACTAATATCACAAATTTTTTCACAAATAACACCATTTTACTATCAATAGGAACGGGCTTTAGTCCGTTTTAATTTTTATTCATCCATTGGCTTTAGCCAAAACCTAAAAAAAAAACAGGCGGTAAAAATGATTACCACCTGTTTTATTTCTATTGTAAAAAAAAATTATTGTGCCTGCTGCATTACGCCACCGTTATCCTCTTTTTTAGTCTGGTTAAGGATATTCGGATCCTCTTTTGCCAGTTTATTTCTTGTCGGAATTTTGTAGTTGATAGAAAATCCGAAATTTCTTGTATCATATTTACTGCTGATCATTACAGGAGTTCCTGATGGAGGATTAGAACGTACCTGCATCATCTGTCCGTTGAAAATATCATTCGCAAAAACAGAAAGCGTCAGACGGTTGTTCATAAACTTTTTCGTCAACGTAATATCAAGTGAGTTGTTGAACGGTTTTTCTGCCGTAAAGTAGAAATATCCTGCTTTGGGTGTCAGATAGCTGTAATTGGCTGTCATTTTGATGTCCTTAGGCAAAAGAATCTGTGTCATGATATTGAAGATCCAGAACCCTTTATTATTCAGATTGTCGATTTCATGCTTCTGATAACCGGCATACAAGTACATGAAGTTAATTTTATCAGGGTTGAAATCAAACTTCATAATCTCACTCATAGGCTTACTGAAAATCATGAAAGGAACAGGCAATCCCACGTTGAAGTTGTGAATTTTCATGTTTGAAATATTCACCTGCTCGTTGTAGAGTTTTCTTCCGTCTTTTCTGATAATCTGTGCCACCTGATTATTTGCTGAACTTACACTATACCCGATAAATGCATAATCAAAAGCTGAAATTTTCAATTCATAATTATCAAAAATAGTAGGCTGTAGATTCGGGTTACCGTTTACTTCTGTACTGGGTCCGGAAAATGTTACGTTATTCGGGTTCAGAGCAGAAATACTTGGCAGACTGATTTTTCTGTTGTAATTCGCCGCAATATAAACCTGATTCATCATGTTATACTGCACGCTTGCATTAGGGAAAAATTTAAACTTATTGAAAGGGATCAAATTAGCCTCAACCAGTTTTGCATCTTTATCAAAATATCTTGTTACCCCGGAAATATCATAGTTTTCAGCACGGGAACCCAATGTGAAATCAAATTTTTTCAATTTAGCCTGAAACTCTAAGTAGGTAGAAGCTGTCTGTCTCTGATATTCCAGATTGGTCAGTCCAAAACTTTTTGTATCATAATCCTGTCTTTCATATAAACCACCAAAACTTACTTTTCCGCCGTCAAGAAGTTTGATAGGCTGGGCATAATCTACTTTCAAATTCGCGATATTCATCACAGATTTATTGTTCAGAATATCTTTTAATCCGTTGGTAGGGCTATCAAGAGGTTCATTGGGATAGTTTACAAATGTTCCATCCTGAAAGTAATTATCCTGAGAAAACTTGCTGTCTGATTTTGTATACCCAAACTGGAAATCAAGTTTTTGAGATTTATCAGCAAAACGTTTCTGATACGTTACCACGGCTTCCTGTCTCAAAGTATTGGTATGGGCAACATCCGAAGAAGTATAAAAAGCTTCTCTTAGATCCTTCAGATTTCTCTTGAAAGGCAAATCTCCGTGTCCGTCACTTAAAGTATAGTTATCATTATTATTGTGATAAATATCGTAGTTTAATAATAGTCTGTCCTGTCCAAGATCAAAAGTCAATCCGGATTTTGCAAAATATCCGCGGGCATATCTATCGGTATGGCTGCTCAAAAGTTCATCTTGTTGGCCATTAAGCATACTTTCACGGTAGTTCTGTCCCACATTCAGCTGCCATCCGAAATATTTATTTCTGGCATTTAAATTAACGGAATTTGTAGTTCTGCTTCTATACTTGTCATAATTTGTGAAAGAATAATTTCCCGAATAGGTAGCCGTTAAATACTTATTGGCATTTTTATTAGTGATGATATTCATAATTGCACCTCCGGAAGTGGCCGGAAACTCAGCACCGGGCTGAGTGATCACTTCAATCCTTTCTACAGAATTGGCAGGCATTCCTTCCAGGAAGGAGTTCAATTCATTGGACGTAATGTTCAAAGGTCTTCCGTTAAGATATACTTCCAGCATTTTTCCCTGATACATCATCCCTGCGATGTCGGTAGATACAAGCCCCGGTAGTTTTTTAATTCCTTCCAGAACGTTTCCGTTATTGAGCTGAGGTTGTTCAGAAAAATCAAAAATAGTACGGTCCGCCTTTTGTTCAACGGCTTTTTTAGTTTTGGTGATTACTACACCTTCAATTTGTTTCTCTTTAGAAGTGCTATTGGTCTTTTCCTGAGAGAAAACCAGCATAGAACTTACCAGAGATAAAGCGAATATAGTTTTTTTCATAATGTTTTTACTACTATCCGGTTAGACGATGAAAAATAAATTTTGTTACAGTCAGCACAGTAATTTATTTATTTTAATGAAGAAAATTCAATAAAATCATATTCTGCAGAAGAAGTAAAAAGTTGTCTTAATACTGCCGCATGACCATTTCCTGCAATAACAAGAATTCTGTCTTCATTGTTATGAGGAATGTTTTGAATATTCCGGAACATTCTCAGATTCCTGCTGTACCAATAGAGAGCAAGCATATCTGCACCATCATATTCTCTCAGCTTAAAATCTCCGCTCAGATAAGCCCCATATCCATATTGATGGCTCTCCTTGGAATTCATATAAATAAAAGTGTCTAAGAGCGATTTGAAATTCTTAGGTTCAGAACTCTTGAAAAAACTGTTAAACTGTTGAGAAATCGCATCATCACTTCTAAAATCATACTCTTTGCTGAGGGTATTAAAAAATGTAGAATCGCTTTTTCCAAACTGCTTCTGAAGGTCATCCCAAATGGATTCCGCATCAATGCTGAACAGTTCTTTTATTTTAAGTTCCCTGGCGATTCTCATAGCGAGCTGATAACGCTCGTCTCTTTTGTCCCTGTGTTTGCCGTCATTGTATTCCTTAAGCTTTTCATTAGCATTCCAGCTTGGCCAGGCCTCAATTGCAATTTTTGTTGGCTTAAATCTTTTGATATATTCTACGAGCTCGGTGACTTCATGTGAAGTTTTAGGAGAAAGTACATCTATCTGATCTTCTGTATTGGTTTTATTGGCATCAAGATTGGGGTAGTCAAAATGAAATGATCCGACAACCAAAACTTTTGTCTTTGGATTTTTAAAATAATCGGAGGGCTTTTTTTGAGCAAACACTGATGTAGACATGCATACAAGAAAAATATAAATTAAAGTTTTCATGAGTTTATTTTTTTTAATTACTATTACATTATTATTGTGCACGGTTTTTTTCTTCGAAATTCACCGGTCTGTTTTTCGATTTGAGTTTCTGATTCCCCAAATTATAGGTGACGCTGAGTGTTAATCTTCTTGCATCCCAATAGTTGTTGAAGGACTGCGTATTATCTGTAAAATACATATCTGCCTTAAAACCAGACTGCCTGAAAATATCACTCACTGAAACGTTGACCTGAACCGCCTTTTGCGCAAAACTCATCTTCACTCCTGCATCCAGGCTTGCCATGCTCTTCACGGAAGAATATCCGTCACGGGAAGGCAGATTGTTCCAGTAGTTAACAAATAGCATGAATGTTTTCGCCTTGTTAAGCTGAAAAGTATTATTAAGGGAATAATAAAACGACTGCCCGTTTTTAGGAACCAGATTGAACTTTGTAATCTGAGTTTCATTAAAGCTGAACGAAGTTGATATATTACTTTCCCAGATTTTGAAATAGGTATCTGTGTAATTCAAATTGATGCCATAAACACTCTGGTTGTAATAATTTTCATACGTGCTGACAAGCTTAATCCCATTGAGAAATGAAATCTGATCAAAATTATTCATGGTTCTCTGATAATAAAGATTAGCAGAAAATTTACTTTTAAAAATATAATTGAGTTCGATATTATGATTGAATGATGGCTGCAGGCTTGGATTTCCGGTATAATACGTGTTAGGATTAGAATACCATCGGAAAGGATCTAATGCCCGGAAATAAGGACGGTTGATTCTTCGGGAATAATTAATGCTGAACTGATTATTTTCATTGGCTTTATAAGATACATAGGCTGTTGGAAAAAATTTCCCGTAATTATTTTCGGAATTCGACAGTGTAGTAGCGGAGAAACCGCTGGTTTGCGAATATTCATAACGGAGTCCTGCCTTTAGAGACCATTTTTTGCCAAGATCTTTGCTGGCACTGATATAAGCTGCATAATTCTTTTCATCATAATCAAAAAGATTACTCTTTGCCGGATCTATGATATAATTCCCATTGGTGAAATTAAAATATTCTATATCCGAATTATTAGAAAACCGGCTATACTTCACTCCGGTTTCCAATTGAATTTTTTTGAAATTTAAAGTTAAATCTGCCTGCCCTGAATAGATTTTATAATCTACCGAAGAAATATTTCTAACGATTTGAGCTGCATTGCTGGCGACATTTTTTGTTGTAAAATTAACTTCCGTATCCGGTAAATTCCCATAATAATTGGCTCCAAAACTGAGTGTATGTTCGCCCAATTTCTGATCAAAATAGAGATTAAGCATCTGGGTTGTAAAAGGAGAACGATGCTTTGAATCCGTCACTGTTTCTAAAGTAGAAATACCCTCTGTAAAGTAAGTTTGTGTTGAACGGATATCCATATTGGTATGCCCCTTTGTAATATCATAAACCAATCCGATATTGGAGTTTTTAGAAAGTGAATAATCAAAACTGGTATTCAGACCCAGTCCGTCATTCATATCCCTTCTGTCATCCTTGCTTACAGAAGAACTTTGGCCGATAATATTATATTTTTCTACCGATCTTTTATCTGCGTCATACCCTATCAGTTTTACAGAAGCTTTTATTTTTTCATTTTGATAATGTATTCCGGCAGCACTGCTGAAACCAGCATATGTTTTTTGAGTATAAGTGGTCGTGAGATAACCGCTCCATCCCAGATTCTGGTTCTTTTTAAGAACGATATTAATAATTCCGCTGTTTCCCTGCGCTTCATATTTGGCTGGTGGGGTGGTGATCACCTCAATTTTCAGGATGTTTTCAGAACGGATATTTCTGAGATAATTGATCAGTTCGGATCCGGAAAGATGCAGCATCCGGTCGTTCACCATCACAGAAACACCATTTTTACCTGCAATGGAAAGAAGTCCTTTATTTTCATCAACCTGTAATAAAGGAGTGGCAGCCAGAACTTCCGTCCCTGAGCTCCCCTGTGAAAGCATGGAATTTTGAACATTATAAACAAGACGGTCCACTTTACGTTCTACCAAAACTTTTTTGCCGTTCACCGTAACTGCTTCAATCTTTTTGATAGCAATAGTGTCTTTAGTTTGAGCAGCCGTTAAAGAACAAATCAGAGTGGCTATAAATAAAATATGTTTTTTCATGGTAGAGATATAATAGATTAATTGACTATTGTGTTGAAATTTCTCTGACAAAAGTATAAGAGGAGCCTTCAATTGGAAATAGCATTTAGACGAATCAAAAGATTATACATATCAAAATAGTTTCGTCGGAAAAAAACAGGTTTTTATCGAAAAGAGTTAATGAATTATGCCTGCATAGATTTATATTTGAATATGAATAAAAAGCAAATTATCTGGCTGCAGGTTTTGTATTGGAGTTTCAATTTTATTGGAAATAACATAACGCCTTACTTCTTTTTTCCTGAGAGGAGGGGACTTGAAACGTATGTGCTGAACTTTACTTATTTTATTACAGAAATCTCTACCTTTTATCTTTTATATCTGGTTATTATTCCCAAGGTGTTTAGCCTTGAAAAACTTTATTCTGCAGTTTTTGTTTTTTTGATCTCAATTTTAAGTTTTGGAGTCATCCGGTATGGAATAGAAGAGGTTCTACTTCCTGCCACCCTTGGATTCAGAAATTATAATAAAGATACCGGACTTCTATATTACCTGACAGATAATATTTACAATGCTTCTCTGACAGTTTTTATCGCTGGGATTCTATGGATTCTTGAAAAGTATGGAGTCGCTGAAAATGATAAGAAGCAGCTTCTGATCGAAAAAAAACAGGCAGAACTGCAAGCCTTGAAAACCCAGATCAATCCTCATTTTATTTTTAATTCGTTGAATAATATCTACTCCCTGGTTTATCAGAAATCTGATAAAGCGCTTCCAGCTATTGAAGAGCTGGGACAATTGTTGAGGTACAGCACAAAAGACCTTGAAGAAGATTCTATTTCTCTGGATAAAGAAATTGGATATATCGACAGCCTCATTGCATTGGAGAAGCTTAGAATCAGAAGTCCTGAACTGTTGAGTATACAAAAAGATATTCAGCATCCTCATCTTAAGATCTCACCCATGCTGTTGGTTCCTTTTGTTGAGAATGCCTTTAAACATGGAGACTTCCGGGATAAAGGTTTTGAAATGAAAATCTCGGATCATGATAAGATTCTGCATTTTTATCTTTTAAATTTTAAAACACAGAAAATGAAAGATACTGTATCAGGAATAGGAATTCAGAATGTGAAGAAAAGACTGGAAATTTTGTATCCCAGACATCAGCTCGAGATAAAAGATTCAGAAACGGAATTTATTGTAGATTTAAAAATTGATTTAAGGGATGAATAAGATCAAATGCATTATTGTGGATGATGAGCCGCTGGCTATCTCTCTTCTGGAACATTATGTAGAAAAAATACCTTTTCTGGAGCTGGTTTTCTCAACAGAAAACCCCATTCATGCCCTTGAATACCTTCAGAAAAATGATTCGGATCTTATCTTTCTGGATATACAGATGCCGGAACTTACTGGAATCAATTTTATGAAGATTGTAGGAGCCCATCAGAAGTATATTTTAACAACCGCTTATTCCGAGTATGCATTGGAAGGCTATGAACATAATATTGTTGATTATCTTCTAAAACCCATTTCTTTCGAAAGGTTTCTAAAGAGCGCATTGAAGGCTCAGGAACGATTTTCTTTTCCCCAGGAAGAAGACACTCATTTCTTTGTTAAATCTTCAGGGCAAAGACATCGAATTGGTTTCCATGAGATACTGTATATTGAGAGTATCAAAGATTATGTCAATATCCGAACAGAAAATGATGAATATATCGTTCTGGATACTCTTAAATCGATGGAAAGCCAGCTTTCTGAAAAATTTGTTAGAATTCATAAATCTTTTATTGTCAATCTGGATAAAATCAAAACTATCGGGGCAAAAAAAGTAATTCTTCCTGAGTTTGAAATTCCTATCGGAGAAAGCTATAGAGCAGGTCTTTTGGATAGATTAAAGTGATGGAATATTATGATATTCATTTGAGAGGTAAACCTTACAGGTTTCTAAAACCTGTAAGGTTTGGAATAGTTACCAAAGTTCAACAAAGAATATTTCAATACGGGTAAAAAAAAGACGACTTCAATTGAAGCCGCCTTTCTATTAATTAATCTAACAATTAATCTTATTTTTCCTGTTGTTTGATCAGGTTAAGCGCTGAACCAGCCTTAAACCAATCAATCTGCTGATCATTGTAAGTGTGGTTAGCCATAATGATATCCTTAGTTCCATCAGTATGAATGAATTCTAAAGTCAGCTGTTTCCCTGGAGCAAACTGATCAAGATCTAAGAAGTTCACAACATCGTCTTCAAGAATCTTGTCATAGTCTGCTTCATTAGCGAATGTAATTCCAAGCATTCCCTGTTTTTTAAGGTTAGTTTCGTGGATTCTCGCGAATGATTTTACCAAAACAGCTTTTACACCAAGGTGTCTGGGCTCCATGGCAGCGTGTTCTCTTGAAGAACCTTCACCATAATTCTGGTCTCCTACAACGATGGTCGGAATACCTGCCGCTTTATAAGCTCTTTGTACAGCCGGAACTTCACCGTATTCACCGGTTAATTCGTTTTTAACTTTATTGGTTTCCATGTTGTAAGCATTCACAGCTCCAATCAACATGTTGTTTGAGATATTGTCTAGGTGACCTCTGTATTTCAACCATGGTCCAGCCATTGAAATGTGGTCGGTAGTACATTTTCCGAAAGCTTTGATCAATACTCTTGCTCCAGTAATGTTTTTACCATCCCATGCAGGGAATTCTTCCAATAACTGAAGCCTGTCTGAAGTTGGGCTTACGTTAACAACAACGCTTGAACCATCTTCTGATGGAGCCTGATATCCGTTGTCATCTACAGCAAATCCTTTTGATGGAAGTTCGAAACCTTTTGGTTCGTTAAGTTTTACCTGTTCACCCGCTTCGTTAGTTAAAGTATCTGTAATTGGGTTAAAGTCCAGTCTACCTGAAATTGCTACGGCAGCAACCATTTCCGGAGAAGCTACGAATGCGTGGGTATTCGGGTTACCGTCAGCTCTTTTGGCGAAGTTTCTGTTGAAAGAATGGATAATAGAGTTTTTCTCTCCTTTATCTGCTCCTTCTCTATCCCATTGTCCGATACATGGTCCACAAGCATTGGTAAAGATTCTTGCGTTTTCAAATTTTCTGAAGGAATCTAAGAAACCGTCTCTTTCCGCTGTGAATTTCACCTGCTCAGAACCAGGGTTGATTCCTAAGATTGCTTTAGGTTTTACCCCTTTTGATACTGCATCCTCTACAATGGAAGCTGCTCTTGATAAATCTTCATAAGAAGAGTTGGTACAAGAACCGATAAGCGCCCATTCAACTTCTAAAGGCCATCCGTTAGCCTCAGCTTTAGCTCTGAATTCAGCAACTGGAGTCGCTAAATCCGGAGTGAAAGGTCCGTTTAAGTGAGGTGTCAGTTCAGAAAGGTTGATTTCTATTAATTGGTCGAAATATTGTTCAGGGTTAGCATATACTTCAGCGTCACCTGTTAAGTGTTCAGCAATTTTATCAGCAGCATCTACAACATCCTGTCTTCCTGTTGCGGAAAGATATCTTCTCATAGAATCATCATATCCGAAAGTAGAAGTGGTAGCTCCGATTTCAGCACCCATGTTACAGATGGTACCTTTACCTGTTGCAGAAAGAGATTGTGCACCTTCACCGAAATATTCTACGATGCATCCGGTTCCTCCTTTTACGGTAAGAATTCCGGCTACTTTTAAGATAACGTCTTTTGCGGAAGTCCATCCGTTCATTTTACCGGTTAATTTTACTCCGATAAGTTTTGGCATTTTAAGCTCCCAGGCCATTCCTGCCATTACGTCTACTGCATCAGCTCCTCCTACACCAATAGCTACCATTCCTAATCCTCCTGCATTTACCGTGTGCGAGTCTGTACCGATCATCATTCCTCCAGGGAAGGCATAATTTTCCAGTACAACCTGGTGAATGATACCAGCTCCCGGTTTCCAGAACCCGATTCCGTATTTATCACATACAGAACTTAAGAAGTTGAATACTTCGGAGTTTTTGTTGATACCTTCCTGTAAATCTTTGTCAGCACCTACTTTAGCCTGGATCAGGTGATCCGCGTGTGCAGTTGATGGAACCGCTACCTTAGATTTTCCTGCCTGCATGAACTGTAAAAGAGCCATCTGTGCTGTGGCATCCTGCATCGCGACTCTGTCCGGTGCGAAGTCTACATAAGAATTTCCTCTTTCATATGCCTGTGTAGCATTTCCTTCCCAAAGGTGGGTGTAAAGAATTTTTTCTGAAAGGGTAAGAGGTTTTCCCACGATTTGTCTTGCTGCTGCAATTCTTTCAGGGTAACGCTCGTACACTTTTTTGATCATATCAATATCAAAAGTCATATCGTATTTTAATTTTGTTCTTTTTCCGTTAACGCTTCTTTTTCTTCTCTCTGAAAAGAAAAATCACTTTTTTATTATATCAAAAAACGTTCCTATAATCCATAAAAAGGGGTGTTTTTGACTTCAAAATCAATAGATTTTATAACTTTCAATTTAAGAAAAATTAGAATTTGTTTCCCAGATTTTATCGAAAAAAAAACGTAACTATCTTAAAATAGAAACGTTCTAAACAAAAAATTGGAAGATCTTAAATCCTAAAGGACCAAAATCTTCCAATTATATAGTTTTTTAATAAGTCTTTCGACGTATTTGTTACCCTCTTAGTGAGCGCTTGTACTTGTTAATTCTTTAATAGAAGGTACAAAAGTAGTAAGGTCAATGCCTTCCACTGCAGCTTTGTACTCATCAATACTAGGAATTCTTCCGATAATCGCAGAAAGAACAACAACCGGAGTTGAAGCAAGCAGAGATTCTCCTTTTTTACGTTCAGAATCTTCCACCACTCTTCCCTGGAAAAGACGCGTAGAAGTAGCTAAAACAGTATCTCCTTTAGCAGCTTTTTCCTGGTTACCCATACAAAGGTTACATCCCGGACGCTCAAGGTACATTACGTTTTTGTATTCAACACGAGCTTCTCCTTTTGGAGCATTATCATCAAATTCAAAAGCTGAATATTTTTCTAATAATTCCCAGTCTCCTTCTGCCTTTAGCTCATCAATGATATTGTAAGTAGGAGCTGCTACTACAAGAGGAGCGCTAAATTCTACTTTACCTTGTTGCTTTTCAATGTTTCTAAGCATTTGAGAAACGATCTTAAGGTCTCCTTTGTGAACCATACAAGATCCTACAAAACCAAGGTCTACTTTTTTCTCACCACCATAATAAGAAAGGTCTCTGATGGTATCGTGAGTATATCTTTTAGATACGTCGTCGTTGTTTACATCCGGGTCAGCAATCATAGGTTCTACAATTACATCAAGATCTACAACTACTTCAGCATAATATTTAGCATTTGAATCCGGAGTCAAAGCAGGTTTTTCTCCTGATCTGATCTCTTCAATTCTCTTATTTGCTTTATCAATTAATCCCTGAAGAACTTTATTGTGGTTATCCATACCCTTGTCGATCATGATCTGGATTCTGCCTTTTGCAATTTCCAGTGATTCAATCAAAGTATTATCTTCAGAAATGTTGATAGAAGCTTTTGCTTTCATCTCAGCTGTCCAGTCTGTAAAGGTAAATGCCTGGTCAGCAGGAAGCGTTCCGATGTGAACCTCAATGATTCTACCCTGGAATACGTTTTCTCCTCCAAACTGCTTCAACATCTGAGCTTGTGTTGCATGAACCACATCACGGAAATCCATATGCTCTTTCATGTTTCCTTTGAAGGTTACTTTTACAGATTCCGGAATTGGCATTGATGCTTCACCTGTCGCCAATGCAAGAGCAACCGTTCCCGAGTCAGCTCCGAAAGCTACCCCTTTAGACATTCTTGTGTGAGAGTCTCCACCGATAATGATAGCCCACTCATCTACTGTAATATCGTTAAGAACTTTGTGGATAACGTCTGTCATTGCGTGGTATTCACCTTTCGGGTCACGGGCTGTAATCAAACCGAACTCATTCATGAACTTCATTAGCTTAGGAATGTTAGCCTGAGCTTTTTTATCCCAAACAGAAGCGGTGTGACATCCTGACTGGTAAGCGCCATCAACGATTGGAGAAATCACTGTTGCTGCCATAGATTCCAATTCCTGAGAAGTCATAAGACCTGTTGTATCCTGAGATCCAACAATATTCACCTGTACACGAACATCAGAACCTGCATGTAATACTTTTCCTGGAGTTGTTCCAACAGCATTTCTGTTGAAAATCTTTTCTACAGCAGTAAGCCCTTGTCCTTCGTGAGAAATTTCTTTTGATGGAGCAAAAACAGCCGGAGCCTCAATTCCTAAAAGCTGAGCGGCAAATGTCTGTAGTTTTTTACCAAATACGATCGCGTAAGATCCACCTGCTTTGATGAATTCCATCTTTTGCGGAGTGAAAGATTTGGTAAGGTCGATCAATTCTTTATCGCCGTTATATAATTTCTTTTCTTTTGTATTAATCGTTAAAACAGTACCTGTTGCAACTGAATACGCTTCTTCAAGAACGATATCACCGTTTTCATTACGAACAGGGTTTCCATTTTCGTCAACTTTCTTTACCCAGTTTTTAAGGTCGATACCAATACCTCCGGTAACGTCTACTGTTGTAAGGAAGATCGGAGAAATACCGTTTGTTCCTCCTACAATTGGAGCAATATTTACGAATGGTACATATGGACTGGCCTGTTTTCCTGTCCAAAGAGCAACGTTATTTACTCCGGACATTCTTGATGAACCTACACCCATTGTTCCTTTTTCAGCGATCAGCATAACGCTTGCATCAGGATGTTTTGCCTGTAAAGCTTTGATTTCTTCCTGAGCTTCAGGAGTGATCATGCATTTACCATGAAGTTCACGGTCTGATCTTGAGTGGGCCTGGTTACCCGGAGAAAGTAAATCTGTAGAAATGTCTCCTTCACCAGCAATAAATGTTACTACTTTAATTTCTTCAGCAACTTCAGGAAGTTTTGTGAAAAACTCTGCTTTTGCGTAGCTTTCAAGGATTTCTTTTGCAATTTCGTTACCGCTGTTGAATGCTTCTTTCAGACGGTTGGTATCTGCTTCATAAAGGAAAACCTGAGTTTTAAGAACGTTGGCAGCTTCTTTAGCAGTAGCTGCATCATTACCTAAAGCAAGGTCCAGCAACACCTCAATAGAAGGTCCGCCTTTCATATGAGATAACAGTTCAAAGGCGAAAGCCGGGGAAATTTCTTCTACTATGGATTCACCCAGAATAATTTCTTTTAAAAATTTTGCTTTCACTCCCGCTGCACTTGTTGTTCCGGGTAGTGTGTTATAAATGAAAAATTGAAGAGAATCTTTTCGGTCAGCATTACCTGAATCTTTAATTTGCGTAATGATTTCGCTTAGTAATTCAGCACCATCAATTGGCTTTGGATGAAGCCCCTGGGTTTTTCTTTCTTCAATCTCTTTGATGTAATCCTTATAAATACTCATAATAGAAGGTCTTTCAAAATTAAAGGTAGGCCTGCTTTTTCTTTACCGGTGTGTATAAATACAATTAATGACATTTTGAGTTCTCGCATTTTGATGCAACATTAACCGAATAAAGTCAGCATAATCTACACTTTTCCAAAAGTTTTTTAAAATTATCAAACATTTCAAAATGTTCCCAAAATTACGAAATTTTACAATTTTATAAGAATGAAATTATTTAGATTCTTTATAAATATGAATTTTATAATATCTATTTTTGGTCGTATTTTTGTAAACAAATGGAGAATATGAAAAATATCCTGAATGTTTTATGTGTTTTTATTTCGATTTTCGTTTTCTCGCAGACCAGATCTGTGAAGAAAATCCCTGCGAAGAAAGGAACAAAAACCATCGTTAAAAAAGGAACTTCAGCCAGCAAACCTAATGCTGATCTGGTAGTGATCAATAAAGATCTTCCTGTCCTGATTCCTAAGAAGAAAGGAGATCAGTTCGGCTATGTCAATCAAAACGGGAAATTTATTATTCAGCCGGAATATCATATTGCCGTATTTTTTTATGAAGACTGCAATCTTCTGAATTCACCCAATGAAAAAGTGAGAAAATTTGGAACAAAAGACTATGCAACAGTAGAGAAAAATATGATTTCTTACCGTATAGATCAGTCTGGAAAGCGAGTATATCAGTTCAAAGATACCGATTTTGGAAAATGTAAATTCGAAGAATATAAACAACAGTTATTCCAGGCTTATATCCTCAATGGTTTTTACGGAATCATTGAAAAGTCAAAATTTGTAAATGCAGCCGACTACAGACAATATCAGATCTATCCTCAATATCAGTATCTGTTTATTCTTGAGGGTGATGATGTGGCCAATCCGATGATTGTTGCTTCCAATAATGATAAATTCGGAATCATTGATGTTAACAATAAAATTATCATTCCGTTTGAATATTCCAATATTAAAAGAAACTTCAGCTGGAAACTGGGGAAGATGTTTGAAGTGACAAAAGACGGCTCGAATTACTACTATATTGACGCCAACAACAAAACGTACTAGGAAATATAAATGATAAATGATAAATGATAATTGATGATTGATGATTGATGATTGATGATTGATGATTGATGATTGATGATTGATGATTGATGATTGATGATTGATACATCTGATAATTCCCGTTTTTTCATGGTATTTTTATCCCGCAGCCCAATATCCCGCACTCCGCACCTCGATATCATATATTTTTTGTAATTTTGCGGCTGAAATAAAGGGGTGCTTTAACAGGCTGAGATTATACCCAATGAACCTGGAACAGGTAATGCTGTTTAGGGAACCATTTAAATAATTGATGGATGAGTAACGATCAGTGATCGATAAACATCAGTCGTCATTTGCTATTTATCAATTATCTCATAATCACCCCTTTTATTCATTAAATGTTAAAGATTTATAGAATGAAAGGATTATTTTTTTTAGGGCTTAGCGTAGGCTCAGTAGCTTTTATACAGGCTCAGAATAAAGATTCCCTAAAGATCAGGGAAATTGAGGCCGTCAGCTTTACCAAAAGACTGCCGGTAGCAAAGGAGATCATCAATGTGCAGAAAGATCTGGACAGTAAAAATCTGGGACAGGATCTTCCTATTCTTTTGAAAAATCAAACCTCTGTTATTTCTACTTCCGATGCAGGAAACGGAGTAGGATATACCGGTTTCAGAATCCGTGGTGTTTCGGGAAGTGCCATCAATGTGATGATGAATGGTGTTCCTTATAACGACTCTGAAAGCCAGGGAACATTTTTTGTCAACGTTCCGGATTTAACAAGTTCTGCGTCGCAGATTGTCATTCAGAGAGGAGTAGGAACTTCCAATAATGGGGTTTCTGCCTTTGGGGCAAGTATTAATGTACTTTCTAAAGATCCGGAAGAGAAGTTTTATTTTAAAACAGACGACAGCTACGGATCATTCAATACCTATAAATATTCAGCAGAAATAGGCTCAGGGAAATTCTGGAAAAACCGTCTTTCCGTGATGGGAAGATATACCCATATTCACTCTGATGGGTATATAGACAGGGCTTCATCCAACTTACATTCTTATAACTTTACCGCTTTATTTGAAGAAGGGAATACGAAATTACGTTTAATGGCTTTCGGTGGAAAAGAAAAAACGTATCAGGCATGGAACGGAATAGACCGTAAGACGTGGGAAACTGATCCTAAATTCAATATTTCAGGAGCGATCTATGATGCCAATTGGGAAAATATTGTAAGTTTCTATGATAATGAAACGGATAACTACAGACAGAATCACTATCAGTTGCTTTGGGAACAGAAATTCAGTGACCGCTGGAATCTTGAAACTACATTCCATTATACAAAAGGAAAAGGATATTACGAAAATTACAAGCAGGGAGATCCTTTTTCAAGATATAACCTTCCCAATATAACAGAAGGAGGACAAACGATAAAATCTTCAGACTTTATCAGAAAAAAATGGCTGAATAATGATTTCTACGGAATGGTTTCTACATTATACGGAAAGTTTGAAAATTTAGATCTGAACTTTGGTGCCGTTGTGAATCAGTATTACGGAAGACATTACGGAAATGTAACGGGAGTATTTTTTCCTCAGATTGATGAAAGCGAATATTACAGAAACCGCTCTGTGAAGAATGAGGTGTCTGGTTTTGCGAAAGCTTTATTAAGAGTAGATAATTTTGAATTCTTTGGTGATTTACAGCTTAGAAAAATCAATTACAATACAAAAATTCTGACGGCTGGTGATGATGAAGGGGCAGATTTAAGTAAAAACTGGCTGTTCTTTAATCCTAAAGCAGGAATGAATTACAGAATTGACGGAGGTAAAATATTCCTTTCCTATGCCCACGCTCACCGTGAACCCAACAGAGACGACCTGATGGCGAATAATGATGTGAAAGCCGAAAAACTTCACGACATTGAAGCCGGTTTTGAAAAACAGTTCGGGATCGTATCTTTTACTGCGAATGTTTATTATATGTATTATGTGAATCAGTTGGTTTTGAACGGTGAACTTAATAATGTAGGAGCATTTATCAGAACAAACTCAGGGAAAAGCTACAGAAGAGGTATTGAGGTTGGTGCTTTGGCAAAACTATCCAAGCAATGGGAGGTTTCCGGTAATGTAACCTTAAGCCAGAACAGAAACCAGGATTTCAATATTCAGAATGGCGATGTGCCTAAAAGTCTTGGAAATACCCAGATTTCATTCTCTCCGAATGTAATTGCCAATGTAGGCTTGAAATTCAATCCTACAAAAAATTTCCAGTTTGCTTTAATGAACCAGTATGTTGGAAAACAATATCTGGATAATACCGAAGATGCCAATCTGCAGCTTAAAGATTATTTCCTGACAGATTTCAATGCTCAGTACCAATTTAAAATTGCCAATAATGAAATTGCTTTAAAGCTACTGTTGAATAACCTTTTCAACAGGAAATATGTGAATAACGGATCTGTTTATGATGGGCAGCCTTATTATTTTTCACAGGCAGGAACGAATTTTATGTTTGGGGTGAGTTGGAAAATTCAATAATTGACAAATCGGTCTTTTTGATTTTTTAACAGTTTTGACGTTTTTAAGATTAATAAAAGCAGTTTGAATAACAGTATATCTATTTTACTGCAGAATAAGTAAAAGACTGTTTCGGCAGTCTTTTTTATATCCGTTAAATATTACAAAAAGTCATGAAAAAGTTATAAATTTGCTGCCAAATGAATATTTCAGCATATATTTTAGAATACTTAAAACAATTTGGAACTGCCACAGTTCCAGGCTTTGGGGTGTTTTCACTGAAAAATTCTAAGGCAATTATTAATTCTGAAAACGGTAGCATTCTGCCTCCGGCCAGTCAGATTGAGTTTACAATTGACTACGAAGTACAGGCTGAAGACCTTACTGCTTTTATTGCAGAACAAAAACAGATGTCTCTGGAAGCTTCAAGAAGCGATCTTAAAATTCAGACTGATTTTTGGAAGAAAAAACTTCAGGCCGAACAGGTTCTTGAAATTCAAAACCTTGGAACAGTCTTCATTGAAGAAGGGCATACTCATTTCAAGGGCAAAAGAATAGAATCCGGACGTCCGGACTTTTATGGGTTGGAAGAAATCAGATTTTCAGATATCAACAACGGAGAAAAAGTAAATGCCTCGGTGAATCGTGAAAAAGATTTTAAATTCAAAAAAACAATTCTTTGGATTTTCCTTCTAATTATTCCGGTTCTTGGAATTTTATACCTGGCGTTTACCCAGCAGGAACTTCTCTTTGGAAAAAAATCTTTCAATAATGTTTCTGTACAGACCTCTACCCATAGAATTGTAAAAGATACGGTGAAGGTGATGGTACATACTCCGGAAACCCCCGTTTCAGATTCTTTGAAAAAAGATTCATTAGTAAAACCTGCCGGAAAAGGAGTAAAAACTGCTCCGGCTGTTCCAAACAACACTAAGACTAGATGGCAAAAATAAAAAAAGCGTCAGAATCTCTGACTATTATGACCAATATCGTTCTTCCGAACGAAACCAACTCTCTAAGAAACCTTTTCGGTGGTGAGCTTTTAGCAAAAATGGACCGTTGTGCGTCTATTTCTGCAGCAAGACATTGCGAAAGAAGAGTAGTAACTGCTTCTGTAAACCACGTATCTTTCAACCATCCGATCCCGGAAGGCGGTGTTGTGGTGTTGGAATCCAAAGTATCCAGAGCATTTTCCACTTCCATGGAAGTGTATGTAGATGTATGGTTGGATGATCCTATCAATCAGAAGAAAGTTCATACAAATGCGGGGATTTATACTTTTGTTGCAGTAGATGAGTTCAACCGTCCGATTCCTATTCCGGAAATGATTCCTGAAACAGAAGAGGAGAAAGAAAGATTTGCCGCAGCATTCCGTAGAAAAGAACTTTCATTAATTCTTTCCGGAAGAATGAAACCGTTGGAATCTGTAGAACTGAAAAAGTTATTCCAGGAGCCGCAGGAGCCTAAGAAAGATAAAAAGTAATACTTAAACACAAAAAACACAAATGGCTGGCACAAATTTTCACAAATGGTTGTGCTCAGTCAGATGAAAAAAAATAACCAAAATGGATATTTCAGAAAATGATATATCAAAAATTGTTTACGAAGCTGGATATATAGTCCATAAAGCATTAGGACCGGGACTTTTGGAAAGTGCTTATGAAGAATGCCTGTTTTATGAATTAAATAAACATGATATTCTTGTAGAAAGACAAAAACCGATGCCATTAATCTATGATGAGATTAAAATGGATGTGGGGTACAGGCTTGACTTTTTGATTGAAGAAAAATTTGTGCTGGAAATAAAATCTGTAGAATCTTTGCATGATATTCATCTGGCGCAGATACTCACTTACCTTCGTTTAAGCAATTGTAAGCTTGGTATGTTGATCAACTTTAATACAATCCAGTTTAAAAATGGAGTAAAAAGAGTTATTAACGGTACCTTATAACTTGTGTTATTTGTGAAATAAATTAGTGTCATTTGTGTTTAAACTATGAAAATACTTCTTTTAGATAAAAATCATCCTCTTATTACTGAACAGCTTTTGGCTCAGAATTTTATTTTGGAAGAGGATTTCACGTCGTCCTATGATGAGGTTTGTGATAAAATTGAAAATTACGACGGAATTATCATCAGAAGCCGTATTCCATTAGATCAGAATTTTTTGGAAAAAGGTAAAAACCTGAAGTTCATTGCCAGAGTAGGAGCCGGAATGGAGAATATTGATATTCCTGTTGCAGAAAAGCTGGGAATTCAACTGATCAATTCTCCGGAGGGAAACAGAGATTCCGTAGCAGAACACGTTGTGGGAATGCTTTTAGTGATCATGAACAGACTTTTTATTGCTTCTCAGGAAGTGAAAAACGGAATCTGGAAACGTGAAGAAAACAGAGGAGACGAGTTGTTGGGAAAAACAGTAGGATTGATTGGCTATGGAAATATGGGAAAAGCTACTGCAAAAAGGCTTTCAGGGTTTGGATGTAAAGTGATTTTCCATGATATTCTTCCCGGTCTTTCTGATGAATATGCAACACATGTTTCATTGGATGAATTGAAGCAATCTGCAGAGGTTGTAAGCTTACACATTCCTTTAACTTCGGAGACCCATTATCTTATAGATGAAACATTCATTGCAGAAATGAAAAATGAATTTTATTTTGTCAATACGGCAAGAGGAAAGAATGTTGAAACTAAAAGTTTAGTACAAGCATTGAAATCAGGAAAAGTGAAAGGTGCATGCCTGGATGTTTTGGAATATGAAAAGTCTTCCTTTGAGAATATTGAATCCGAAAATGAAGATTTAAAATATCTTCTTGATTCCGAAAAAGCTATTGTTACACCTCATATTGCCGGGTGGACCCATCAAAGCAAAGAAAAACTGGCTCAGTTTATTGTTGATAAAATTGTAACTTCACACTGTTAGATAAATATTGTGGAAAACATAAAGATAAAAAAGACGAATTTGCAAAAAGTGAATTCGTCTTTTTTTTATTAATTTCGGATTAATAACTTGTATACAAATATGATCTGGACACCAATATCCATTGAAGAAATTTTTGAAAAAATTTACTCTACAGAAAAAGACTTAAATGGAAATCTTTTAAACTTCTGGGATTTAATCAAAATATACCCTGAAAAATGGTACGAAGAAGAGTATGGACAAGAAGGAGGAGGTTTTTGGGTAGTAGGATTAATGGGTAGAAGAGTAATTTATTATAACGACATTGAAGAAGGATTTAATATTTCAGAGTATACAGCATATGGAACCATTGATAATTATTATTGTAACCAGGATGATTTGAATATTACAATTTTAAATCTGTATAGTCTTATTACATTTGGAGGAAGAATAACCGGGCAGGCGGGGCCTCCTATTGGATTCTAAAAAGAAGTTTACTTTCTCTTTAATTTTTTTTAATCTTTTTGCGGTTTAGCGATTCCATATTTTTACATAGCCACTCATTTATGTTAAATAATTCATAATGTCCACCTCTTGTTTATTATTTATTTTGAGTTTTATTAAATTGCCGCTCATTTTTGAATCTCATGACGACGCGTAATTTTCTACTTATCTTAACTGTTTTATTATCGATATTTTCCTGTAAAAAAAAGGATGAAGCTAAAGAAGCCTCTGCTGAAAATGCAACCAACCTGCCCAACTATGGAAATGTAGATCTGGGTGATATTTTTACAAAAGGAGACGGACAGCTTCTGAACAGACAGACTACTGTAAGCTATATAGACCAGTATTACAAAAAAATATGGGAAGGAGGAGATCTTAGCGGTGGAATCCTTGTTGCCAAGGGTGATGAAATCCTATACGAAAATTACAGAGGTTTCGGAAGAGCGGGAAACCAGATGCCAATCGATAAAAATACACCGTTACATGTTGCTTCAGTTTCCAAGACTTTAACGGCAATGGCTATGATGAAGCTGATAGAGGCAGGGAAAATAAAATTTACGGATCACCTTACTCAGTTTTTCCCAGGATTTCCCTACCCGAATGTTACCGTTCAGACTTTACTGGATCAGAGGAGTGGTCTTCCGAAATATGAATATTTTATCACCAAAATACAACCAGCTCCGGCAGAACTTTCAAAACCTTTTATTACCAATGAAGATATTTTGAATATGATCATCAAATATAAACCAGATCTGGCAAGAGATACGGATACAGGATTTATGTATTGCAATACAAACTTTGCTTTATTGGCCTTAATAATTGAAAAAGTGACCAAAACTCCTTTCCCTCAGGCGATGAAAGAAATGGTTTTCACACCATTGAAAATGAATAACACATACATCTTCCAGGAAAAAGATATTCCAACTGCTTCCCAGTCTTTTTATTACGGAGGAAGCAAGCTTTATCCACTAGATAGGCTTGATCTTATTTACGGAGATAAAAATGTGTACACAACACCAAGAGATTTGTACAACTTTTCAAAAGCAATGTTTTCAAAAAATTTCCTGAAACCCGAACTGATGCAGATGGTATTTACTCCCTACAGCAACGAAAAAGCAGGAATGAATAATTACGGATTAGGATTCAGAATGAAAATATTCGATAATGGTGAAAAACTGACTTATCACAATGGATGGTGGCATGGCACAAACTCAGTTTTTGCCCACCTTTTAAAATCTAAGGTTACGATTGTAGCTATCGGTAACAAATATTCAACGAAAGTTTATACCGCTCTTGCATTATCGGGATTATTTGAAGATTTCCCTTTACAAAAGGAGAAGCTGCATACCGTGATGCATGACAATAAAGATACTTTAAATTCCGGACAGGAAGTTTTTGGAGAATAATGTTTACTTTTGCCTAAACATTTTCATGAAAAGGTTTCTTTTATTACTCGTTATCTGTTTTCTTGTACATTCGTGTGCAAGAGTAGGATCTCCTGTTGGTGGGCCTAAAGATACTCTGGCACCAAAGTTTTTAAGTTCAAACATTGATACAACAAGGATTAATGTCAAAAGAGATATTCACCAGCTCCGTCTGGACTTTGATGAATATGTGACATTGAAAGATATCAATAAAAACCTGATTATTTCACCTCCCATTAAAGGGATAACGAGGATTCTTCCTTCCAATATTGCCAATAAGTTTGTTCTGATTCAATGGTCAGATACCCTTCAGGCTAATACAACGTATAATTTCAATTTTGGAAATTCAATTGTTGATAATAATGAATCCAATATATTAAGGTATTTCAATTTTGCTTTTTCTACAGGTGATAAATTGGATGACCTTTATATCAGTGGTGAAATAAAAGATGCACTGGATACTAAAAAGAAAACAGGAACTATATCCACTGAAAATAAGCTTGTGGTGGGATTGTATCAGGTAAAGGATACAATGGATTACAAGAAAAAACCGTACTATATCACGAAGGTAGATGAAGATGGATATTACGAATTAAACTATCTGACTCCCGGAAAATATAAAATTATTGCTTTTGAAGACGAGAACGGAAATTCTATGTATGATCCGGGAAAAGAAAAGGTAGGATTCCAGAAAGATCCCATCAATTTTGAGAAATCTATTTCAGGATTAAATTTAAAAGTGTACCCTTCCAAAAAACCTGTGAAATACCAGGAAATGAAAGAAATTGCAGGAGGAATTTTAATGACCTTTGAAGGAAATCCTGATGAGGTGAAAGTTCAGTCCCTGAATGAAAAACTAAAGGATATAAAAATAACCCATAATCCGAAATCAGACTCTGTGAGAATCTGGTTTGATGCTGTAAAGGATAATGTAGGGCAGGAAGCCAATGAAAAACTCATATTCACCCATAATAAAGGTCCGAAAAAAGACAGTGCGTACAGTGTATCTTTATTTTACAGATACAATAAAAAGAATGTGATGGACATTAACAGTGATAATGGCGGTGAATCATTAGCTCCAAAGTCAGATTTTAAAATTTCTTCCAATTATATCGTTGATAAAATTGATCCTTCAAAATGGACACTCAAGATGAAAGGAGACAGTTTAACAACATTACCATTTACCGCTAAAATTTCAGAAACAAATCCATACCAGATTCAGGTTCAGTCAGATTTTGTAATGGGTAAAAGTTACGAACTTACTGTACCTAAAGAGACGATATCCTCATTCTACGCAAAAAATACTCAGTCTAAGCGTTTCGATTTTGACGTTGACAAAGTAGACCAGTATGGAAATGTTGAGTTCTCCATTTCAAATGCACCTGAAACAAATTATTGGATTCAGCTGATAGATTCTTCAGATAAAATTGCCTATCAGAGGTATATAAAAGGAAATAAAGTGAAATTTGATATCCTGAAACCTGGAGAATATATTGTGAGAATTCTGGTAGACAATAACGGGAATAAATATTGGGATGAAGCAGATTTTGCGAATGATGTTTTTGCTGAAGATGCATATGTTTTCTATAAAAAAGTGATCGTTAGAGGTCTATGGGAAACCAGAGAAGAATGGGATCTGAAAGATACCAGAACACTTGATAGTCCGAAGTCAGCAACAGTAACCCCGGCTGTAACTCCAGCAGTACAGACGCCACCAGCTGCGACTGAAGTGAAAGAAGAAGCCAAGAAAGAATTAAAATCTTCCAACGCCGTTTTAACCCCGGTAAAGTAAGCTGATGAAAATGGCTAAGAAAATAGTATTTTGGACATTGGTGGCATTTGCCCTGGTTCAGTTCTTTCCTATTGACAGAACCAATAAACCTGTTGATTCTGCAGTAAATTTTGTTGAGGCAAGGAAATCACCGGCAAAGATCAGAACCCTGCTTAAAAATGCATGTTATGACTGTCATTCCAATGAGACGGTGTATCCGAAATATGCTTTTATTGCCCCTGTGTCATGGTCTGTAAAAAGTCACGTGAATGAAGGGAGGGAACATCTTAATTTTTCTACCTGGCAGACTTATAATAAGGATTTGAAGGAAAATATGCTGACTAAATCCATCCAGACCATTCAGAACAAAACAATGCCGATGCCTGGTTATATTGTGTATCATAAAGAAGCTAATCTTTCAGAAGCAGAAAGAGTATTGCTGATTCAGTATTTTGAAGAAATGCTGAAGTCTAAAACCTATTAGTTTCTACCATAAAAAACTCCCGCAGATTTCGCAAATCCAGCAGATGAATGTGTTGTACCGTCTGCTTAACCTGCAAAATCTACGGGAGAATATTTTACAAAAATTATTTCTTTAAATAGCTCTCGAAAAATCTCTTCTGAGAATCAAAAGCGATATCTTCAAGATCCAGATCCTGTAAAGGAATCCAGACCGCCTCCGAGATTTCGGAGAGTTCAAGATTGACCTCAAATTTTTCCGAAACATTGTATTCATAAAAGAGATCGATCGTATTGTAATCAATTTCCTTATATTGATAGATGTTAGGAAGGCTGGTAAGGTATTTCAGGTTAGAAATATCGATATCAAGCTGAAGTTCTTCAAAAAGTTCTCTTTTACAGGTTTCCTCTGCACTTTCTTTGGGATCAACAAATCCTCCGGCCAGGTCTAGTTTCCCTTTTTTAGGGTCTCTGTTTCTTCTGGTAAGATACATTTCGTCTCCACATCTGATGACAACTGCTACAGCACCTGCCACATTATTATACAAAGTAAAACCACATTCCGGACAGCTCCATTTCTTTTCACCATCCCAGTGTAAGGACTCTTTGCCACAGCTTGGACAATATTTCAATAGTTTCATTGAGTAATATTAATATTTCTAGGGTGATAACTCAAAATAACATCCCTTAATTCCTCCGTTTTCAGGTGCGTATAGATCTCCGTTGTTGTAATACTGGAATGTCCCAGCATTTCCTGAATATACCGTAGATCTGCTCCATTCTGTAATAAATGGGTAGCAAATGAATGTCTGAATGTGTGTGGTGATATTTTTTTGTTAACCCCTGCTTTATCTGTAAGTTCTTTAATAATAAGAAATACGATTACTCTGGACATAGAAGTCCCACGGCTGTTCAAAAACAGAGTATCTTCATATTTCTTATTGATTTTACCTTTAGAACGAACCTCTTTGATATAACTTTCAAGCAGATCTGCAGTATAATCAGCTAAAGGAACAAAACGGGTTTTATTTCCTTTTCCGTGTACCTTGATGTATTGCTCTTTAAAGTTGATATTGGAGATTTTCAGGTCTATCAGTTCGGAAACACGAAGTCCGCAGCCATATAGTACTTCTATAATGCATTGGTTTCTTTTTCCAAGATCTGTATTCACCTCAATAGCAGCAATAATTTTGTTGATATCAGGCAGGCTTAAAGTATCAGGTAGATATAATCCCAGTTTAGGGCCTTCAAGTAACGCCGCAGGATTGTCTTCACGATATTCATCTTCCAGCAGAAATTTGAAGAAAGCTTTGATGGAAGATATCCATCTTGCCTGTGATCTCTCACTGAATTTCTGTTTGGAAAGATTGAAAATGTATTCCTGCAGGTTTTCGTAACCGATGGAGTCTGGACCGACATTTTCCAGATCCTCTTCTGCGTAATCTTTTAATTTCTTAATGTCCCGAACATAGGCGTCGAGTGTGTTTTCTGAAAAATTTCTTTCGAAACGAAGAAATATTTCAAAATCTTTGATCTTTTCATCCCAAGTCATTTGTGCTTATTTTTTTAGTTCACAGTCCGATATTTGTTCTATTTCAATGTTATGGTTCCTCAGGAACGATATTCCATCGTCATCCGAATACTCATTAATATACACCAGTCTCGTAATCCCTGCCTGCAGAATCAGCTTGCTGCATTCTTTACAGGGCGACAGCGTTAAATATAACGTTGCTCCTTTTGCAGATTGGGTAGAGGCCGCCAGCTTTAATATAGCATTGGCTTCCGCATGCAATACGTACCAGTGTGTTTTCCCTTCTCCATCTTCACAGCAGTTTTCGAATCCCGAAGGAGTCCCGTTGTAACCATCTGAAATAATCATCCTATCTTTTACGATAAGAGCTCCTACCTGTTTTCTCTTACAGTAGGAGAGTTTTGCCCATTCCTGGGCCATTTTTAGATAAGCTTTATCAAACTTATTCATACCGCAGCATTGTTTTTTTTCGAAATAATTTGGATTAAAATCTTTTAGAAAGATTTAGAAGTTAGGCTTTCTCTTCTCTAGAAACGCAGTAACTCCTTCTTTCTTATCTTCCATTTCAAAAAGTTCTCCGAAATATGTAATTTCAGCCTCAAAACCTTTCTCCGTATCAGATAAATTCACGGCGTTTATAGCCTTGGATATTGCCATTGGTGAATTGTAGGCAATCGTGTTTGCTAATTCTTTCGTTTTGGTTAATAATTCTTCAATAGGGTATACTTCGTTCACCAGTCCGATCTCTTTTGCTTTTTGAGCAAGGATCATTTTGGCAGAGAAGATCATTTCGTTGGCAATACCTTTTCCTACAAGCTTGGGAAGCCTCTGAGTTCCTCCATATCCCGGAATTAATCCAAGTGTTACTTCAGGAAGCCCTAATCTGGCGTTTTCCGATGCATATCTGATGTGGCATGCCATAGCAAGCTCCAAACCTCCTCCTAGTGCAAAACCGTTTACGGCTGCAATGACAGGTTTAGACATGTTTTCAATTTTATTGAATAATGTATTTTGTCCGTTTCTTGCAAGTTCTTCAGCTCTTTCCTGTCCAAAGTCACTGAATTCCTTGATATCAGCTCCCGCTACAAAAGATTTTTCTCCACTTCCGGTAAGGATAATTACTCTGCATGAAGTGTCAGCATTAAGCTCATCCAGTGCGGTACTGATTTCCTGAATTGTTTTTGCATTTAAAGCATTTAAACTCTCAGGTCTGTTTATGGTAATGATAGATAATTTATCTTCTTTTTTTAATAATATGTTCTCGTAACTCATTTTTCCACTTTAAAATATCATCCTTTGCAAATTATGAATTTTTTACAAAAAAAAGGAAAAAATATTATTTTTTTTTCCTTTTTTTTAATTTATCATTCAATATGATTATTTGGAATGATTCATCATATTTGCATCAATATTGACGTTTAGTTGAGATGCCACTTTCATGCCAAGCTCAATGTTAGCACGGAAAAAGTGACATAACTGTCGGTTGATAATCTCGTCTTTCTTTGGTCCGGTAATACCGTTCATACTGCCTACAATATTTTTAATCAGATGATCTCTGTCCTCTGCATTCATTGCTTTTGAATATAAAAGTCCGGGTTGGGTATAATGATCACTGTCGTTGTCATTTCTATTGTAACTGGCAACATGAGCACTGTCCAGCTCATATTCGTAATTTTGGTAAGCTGGATCCGGTTTGATATCATCGAAACTGTTCGGATGATAATTCGGTTTGTCCTGATAGTGGCTTGAATCTGCCATAAAGCCGTCTCTCTGATAATTGTTGACAGCAAAAGGACATCTGTTTACTTCCAGCTGATGAGCATTGACTCCCACTCTGTAACGGTGAGCATCAGGATAAGAGAATAACCTTCCCTGAAGCATTTTGTCCGGTGAGAAGCTGATTCCGTTAATTAAACTGCTAGGTGAAAAAGTAGACTGTTCCACATGGGCAAAATAATTAACAGGCACTTCGTTCAGCTCCATTTCTCCTACTTCAATCAGAGGAAAATCATCATGAAACCATACTTTGGTTACATCAAACGGATTCCATCTGAAATCCTTTGCCTGTTCTTCTGTCATCACCTGAATGTACATCGTCCATTTAGGAAAATTGCCATTTTCAATTGCATTGCAAAGATCTTCCTGAGCAAAATCCGGATTTTCTCCAGCCATTTTTACAGCTTCTTCATCCGTGAAATTTTTGACACCCTGTTTTGTTTTAAAATGGAATTTCACCCATACTCTTTCATTTTTATCATTGATCATGGAAAACGTATGAGATCCGAAACCATGCATATGTCGGTAACCATAAGGTGTTCCTCTGTCAGACATTAATATAAGAACCTGATGAAGTGATTCCGGGTTTAAACTCCAGAAATCCCACATCATGGTGGCGCTTTTTAAGTTTGTTTTCGGCACTCTTTTCTGGGTGTGGATAAAATCCGGGAACTTTTTTGCATCCTTAATAAAGAATACAGGAGTATTATTTCCTACCAGGTCCCAGTTCCCATCTTCAGTATAAAATTTTAAGGCAAATCCTCTTGGGTCCCTTGCCGTATCTGCACTTCCTTTTTCACCTCCCACAGTGGAAAATCTGGCAAACATTCTGCATGAGTTGCCTACTTTTGAAAACAGTTTTGCTTTTGTGTATTGGCTGATGTCGTGTGTTACAGTGAACGTTCCGTAAGCTCCGGTTCCTTTGGCATGCACAATCCTTTCAGGAATTCTTTCCCTAACGAAATGTGCAAGATTTTCCTGAAGGATAAAGTCCTGCAGCAATACCGGGCCTCTTGGTCCTACCGTCTGTGAATCCTGATGCTCAAAATAAGGTGCGCCGTTACTTAACGTTAATTTTTTAGAATCCATATCATTAATGATTTGTATAAATGTTTTTTGTTTTTCTAAATCCAAGTGTAAAGGTAATGAATATCAAATTTACTTGAATTTTTAATTGCTAATAGCAAAAACGTTATATCTTTGTAATAGATAATATTAATCAAATGAACATTCAGCAACTGGAGTATCTTATCGCTGTAGATAAGTATAAACATTTTGGTAAGGCCGCTCAGGCGTGTTTTATTACCCAACCTACGTTAAGTGCCATGATACAGAAATTTGAGGATGAACTGGATGTAAAGGTTTTCGACAGAACTACCCACCCGATTCGTACCACGGATGTAGGTCTTCAGATTATTGATCAGGCAAAGGTAATTATTGAGTCTGTCAATGAGCTGAAAAACAAAGCCAATCTTTTGAATAATATTTTAGGAGGGACTATTAATCTGGGAATCATTCCTACTGTATCTTCTTTCATTCTGCCAACAGAAATCTTCAAATTTCTGGAGGATAACCCGAAGATTCAGATGAATGTAAAAGAAATGACAACAGATAATATTATTAAAGCGCTGAAAGCAGGAGAGCTGGATGCGGGAATTATTTCTACACCTTACGATACTGCTGATGAGTTCTACCAGGATTTTCTGTTCAACGAGGAGCTGATGATTTATAGTTCCAATACAGAAGCCAACAAAAAGAATTCCTACATCATTCCGGAAGATCTGAATGTAGAAAAAGTATGGCTGCTTGAAGAAGGAAACTGTCTGAGAAATCAGTTTGAAAATATCTGCCACCTGAAAGAAAATACGCTGAAGCCTAAAAATTTAGATTTCTTAGCTTCCAATATCCAGACTTTGGTTCACATGGTGGATAAAGTAGGGGGAATCAGTATTCTGCCGGAACTGGCACTGAGTCAGCTTTCAGAAGAGCAGAAGAAAAATGTTTTCAGATTTAAAAAACCTTTCCCTTATCGAGAAATCAGTATTATTTACTATAAACCAACTTTTAAGCAAAAAATTATTGATGAATTATCACATTCTATCAAAACTTCTTTAGAACTTAAGCTGAATTATCACGAAAGTCCGAAAGAATTTGTAAGCATTAAGCCTCAGTAATGAAAATGCTTTAAAGTGATAGAAATCATCAATTTAAATAAAATAATAATTAATAAACAAAATTTTTGAGTATTACGAAAATAGTACTTAAATTTGCTGACGTTTATTACGAGGAAAAATTTGACCTGATTGCAACCTCTATAAAAAAATGCTAAAACAGTATTCTTTTTTCTGGGCAATTTCATTCATATTTTTCGCAAACACTATTTTAAATCTTTAAAAACAAAAGAATTATATGTCTTATTTATTTACATCTGAATCAGTTTCAGAAGGACATCCGGATAAAATTGCCGATCAAATTTCCGATGCATTAATCGACCATTTCTTAGCATATGATAAAGATTCAAAAGTAGCATGTGAAACTCTTGTAACTACCGGACAGGTGGTATTGGCTGGAGAAGTAAAATCAGATGCTTACCTTGATGTACAGACCATTGCCAGAGAAGTAATCAATGGGATCGGGTACACGAAAGGAGAATATATGTTCAATGGAGATTCTTGTGGAGTAATCTCTGCAATCCATGAGCAGTCACCTGATATCAACCAGGGAGTTGACAGAGCGGTAAATGACGAGTCTTTTGAAGCTAAGGCAAATGCACAGGGTGCCGGAGACCAGGGAATGATGTTTGGGTATGCTACCAATGAAACAGCTAATTATATGCCTCTTGCATTGGACCTTGCTCACACGATCCTGAAAGAACTTTCTGCTATCAGAAGAGAAAATAAGGAGATCACTTATCTTCGTCCTGATGCAAAAAGCCAGGTTACGATTGAGTATTCTGATGATCATAAGCCTATCAGAATTGATTCTATTGTGGTTTCTACCCAGCATGATGACTTTGGAAGTGAAGAAGAAATGCTGAACAAGATCCGTGAGGATATCAAAAATATTCTGGTTCCAAGAGTGGTTGCACAGCAAACAGAAGAAATCAAAGCTTTATTTAACGATCAGATCAAATATCATATCAATCCTACAGGGAAATTCGTAATCGGAGGACCTCACGGAGATACAGGTCTTACAGGTAGAAAAATCATCGTGGATACTTACGGTGGTAAAGGAGCTCACGGAGGTGGTGCTTTCTCTGGAAAAGATCCTTCTAAAGTAGACAGAAGTGCAGCTTATGCAACAAGACATATTGCTAAAAATTTAGTAGCTGCAGGAGTGGCTGATGAAGTTTTGGTGCAGGTTTCTTATGCTATTGGGGTAGCTGAGCCTTGTGGTTTATATATCAATACTTATGGAACTGCAAAAGTGGATCTTCATGATGGAGATATCGCGAAAAAAGTTTCTGCTATTTTCGATTTAAGGCCTTATGCTATTGAGCAGAACTTAAAATTAAGAAACCCTATTTATCAGGAAACAGCTTCTTACGGACATATGGGTAAAGAGCATTATGTAGCTGATAAAACTTTCAATAAAGGTCATAAGAATGAGATTACGCTAAAAGATCTTGAGTTCTTTACCTGGGAAAAACTTGACAAAGTAGAGGAGATTAAATCCGCTTTTGGAATTTAATTTCTCTTTAAAGAATAATAATGAACTGCTTTATCTTTGGATAAGGCAGTTTTTTTTAATTTTACACCTTAATAATATAGAAAGATGATGAATTTTCGAACTGTAGTTGCCGCCCTGTCTCTGTTTTTGCTAAGTACATTAGTAAAAGCTCAATATACCATGCATAAAATGATCAGTGTGGGATATACCTATCAGAACCAGAGTTTCGGAGAAGTAGGAGGTAAATTGCTTTTTCTTAAAAATGATGATGTAATTTACAGATTGGGAGGATCGGCGATGATGGGATCTGTGGATTCCAGGTTTGCTATCATGCCGAAACTGCAGGCTGATGTACTTCTTAATTTTGAAAAAAATGTGGACTTCTATCACTCCTATTACTTTTTAGCCGGAGTTGAAGGAACCAATAAATATATTGCCCCTAAAATAGGAGTCACTTTATTTGGGATGCTTGATCTTACAGGAGGGTATGCTTTTCCCATCGGAGATACCCGTTTGAACGGAAAAGAGATGAAAGGACTTAATATTAATTTTACATTAAATATCCCTACCGTATTCATTCATGATATGTTTAAATGATTTTTTTTAGATTTTTCTCTATAAAATTTAATAATAGGTTAACAGTTATTAAAAAATTATTATATTTACATCATAATAATTGTACTACCGCCTATAGAAGAGACTCTACTCTAGAACTGTTTTGTTTATACAGCAAAGACCAGAAGAAATATCTGGTAGAATACCTGTCTGCAAATATTTATATTGAGAAGAGTTATGAAATCAAAATCGGATAGTTTACTAATTTCCCTTTACCAAAAAGGAGACGAGGGTGCATTGTCAACCCTTATTCATCGACATCAGAGAGAACTGTTTACATTCATTTTTTACAAAATTAATGATGAAGATTTAGCAAATGATATCTTTCAGGATACATTCATGAAGATTATTGTGATGCTTAAAGAAGGGCGCTATAATGAAGAAGGTAAATTTATTCTTTGGGCAAAAAGAATTTCTCACAATTTAATCATCGATCATTTCAGGTCAAAATCAAAGAATATTAAAGTTTCAGAAACTACCTTTGAAACGGATGAATATTCTATTTTTGATTTAATCAGAGAGCCTTCAGAAAATATTGAAGATCAGCTGGTGACCAATCAGATCCAGGAAGATCTCCTGAGAATGTTACAGTTTTTACCACAAAACCAGCAGGAGGTAATCAAACTGAGGTTTTTTGATGGTCTAAGTTTCAAAGAAATTGCAGATCATACAGAGATGAGCATCAACACCACGCTAGGAAGAGTGAGGTATGCACTGATAAACCTGAGAAAAATCATGGATGAAAATAATATAATATTAACAAGATAGATAATATTTCCGAAAAATTCACGTTTTAAAGAAAACATACTTCGCCTATGAAAAAAAATGATTCTTTAAAAGTGAAAACTTTGAAACCTAAGAAACAAACAATTGATTTTTTGCTGAATTTTTCTAAAAGTCTTGAGATTGTGAAAAGCAAGAGCAAAAATTATCCTATTACAAAAAATTAAAATTATTAACTTTGTGCTGTATGAAAATGCAGCACGTTTTTTTTGACCTGGACAATACACTCTGGGATCACCGCAGAAATGCCTATCTTACCATCAAAGATCTTTTTGAAAAACAGGATATTTCTTCAAAGTACAATATTGACTTTGAAGAGTTTCATTCCGTATATCACGATATCAACGAAGAGTTGTGGGAAAAGATCAGAGACGGAATAATCGGCAAAGAGTACTTGAGAGAACACCGTTTTTATGATGCATTCAAACATTTTGGAGTAGATAATAAAGAGCTTGCCCTTTATTTTGAAGAACACTTCCTTGATAATATTGTAAGCCATAACGAACTGGTGGAAGGAGCAGAGGATGTTTTAGAATATCTGAAAGCTAAAAACTATACATTACACATTATTTCCAATGGATTTCAGGAAGTGACGGAAAGAAAATGTACCCTTTCCGGAATTGCTCCTTATTTTAAAACCATTACAAGTGCAGATGCTGTAGGAGTGAGAAAACCCAATCCAAGGATTTTTGAATATTCACTGGGACTTTCTGAAGCCAGAAAAGAAGAAAGTATCCTGATTGGTGACGACTGGATTGCAGATGCCATGGGAGCTACAGATTTTGGTATGGATGCGATATTCTTTGATGTTTATAAAGAAGATAAGCAGAAAGAAGGTTTAAAAGCCATTACCCATCTCCAGCAGATCAAAGAGTATCTATAAACAGATCATAAAATCTAATAAAGGAGCCGCTAAGTTCAACTTAGTGGCTCTTTTATTTTTCAGGACTAATCATACATTTTGAAAAATCAACGCAAACATCTGTGGTCATCTGTGCCAATCTGTGGTTAAATTAAATATTCCCCACCAAAATCATTTTTCCCAATTCTTTCCCAAATTGATTAAGAACTTTGTTCCATAATAATAACAGAAAAATGTAATAGTATGAAAAATGTAAAGAAAATCACAGGTGTCTTAATGATTATTTTTTTATTAATTGGAGGCTTGGTTTCTGCACAGGACAGAGCAATCAATGCTAATCAGTTACCGAAAACAGCTAAAAACTTTCTTGCGGTTCATTTTAAAGGTATTCCTGTAAACTCAGCCATCGAAGACAGAGAAATCTATGGAGTAGATGAGTATAAAGTATATCTGAATAATGGAATGAAAATGGAGTTTGACAGCAATGGAAACTGGAAAGAAGTGGATGGCAAACATCAGAAAATTCCTTATGGCTTCATTCCTGCTTCAATCAGAAATTACAGTACAAAGAATTTTCCTAATACTTATATCATTAAGATTGAAAAGAAAAGATGGTCTTATAAGGCAGAACTTTCCAATGGATTGGAGCTTGAATTTGACAGAAACGGAAATTTTAAAAGAATTGATGATTAACACGTAACCGGATACAAACACTAAATAGTAATAATATGGTCAACTGGAATATAATAAACAGCAACGAAAGAAAGATGTCTTCTGCTCAGATTAGAAAGAATATGGTATCATTTATGACAAGGAATCATCCTTGCAGCATCATTGATTCTATTGAAAGAAAATACAATGCTTACAAAATTCATTTGATGAATGGCCTGTGTCTTATTTTTGATGCAGATGGCCGGAATGTTAAATCAAATTAGATTCTTATGAAAAAGAACCTGAGGGAATCCGGCAGAGAGCATTTCCATTTTGTAGATTTATTATCGGTAATTTATCATATAACCCTTATACTGATCATATTATCGTAGACTTTCGGATGTGTATTCCTTTCTCCAGCTTCCCTCCTTATAATTTCCCTATATTTGATATAAGTTAATCGCGCAGCAGAGCATAGAGACCCAGTGGTATGAAGATTTTAATAGTAGAAGATGAACCCGAACTGAAGGATACCGTACAGAAATTTCTGGAAGCAGAGCATTTTATTGTAGAATATGCAGAAAATTACAGTGGCGGGCTCGAGAAAATTATTTCTTACGAATATGACTGTATTTTGCTGGACATTATGCTGCCTGACGGAAACGGAATAGATCTCCTGAAAGAGATCAAAAAAATGCATAAGAAAGATCCTGTAATCATTCTTTCAGCCAAAGATTCTGTGGACGATAAGGTGGCCGGGCTGGAAATAGGAGCAGATGATTATCTAGCGAAACCTTTCCATCTTGCAGAACTGATGGCAAGAATCAAGTCTGTGATCAGAAGAAAAAATCAGGATGGTGAAAATATCATCCGATACAAAAATATCAGCATTGATCCGGAAAACAGAACAGTGAAAGTAGGTGATGAAGAGCTTGTGCTTAACCGTAAAGAATATGACCTTCTGTATTATTTTGTAATTCATCCGGAGAAGACTTTACAGAAAACTACACTGGCTGAAGCCATCTGGGGAGATTATATTGATCAGGCAGACAGCCTGGATTTTATTTATTCCCAGATCAAAAATCTTCGTAAAAAACTGAAAACCCTTGATGCAGAAGCTGATTTTCAGGCTGTATACGGAATAGGATATAAATTCATCTGATGAAGACTTCATTAAAATATTACACGATAAAATATCTGATCATGATCCTGCTGTTGATTATAGCAGTGTGGGCAGGTCTTTTTTATGCCTATATCCTGGATGAAGTGCATGATAATGTAGATGATGGATTGAGAGACAGAAAAATACAGATTATTAAAGCTGTTTATCTCAATCCACAGCTTTTGAAGAATAATGAGTTTGGATTCAATGAATTTAAAATCAATCCCATCAAAGCTGGAGATTATCAAAACAAAAGCAGACTGTACAATAAGATGTACTATATGGAATATGATGACAAAGATCAGCCTTACAGAGTTCTTGAGGCCGACTTTATCGATCAGTTCAAAGGTCACCAGCGGCTTGTCATCAGAACATCCACGGTAGAAGAAGATGAGTTGATATACGATCTCACAACAGCTCTGATTGTGCTTTATATCCTTCTGGTGATAAGTATTGTAGCTGTTAACGGATATTTGTTGAATAAAGCAATGAGACCGTTCTATCAGATTTTGGATAAGCTTAAAAAATATCAGTTCGGAATTCCTTTTTCTCAGGAAAAACAGAATTATAAGATCACTGAATTTGAAGAATTAAATGTGGAAATCAACGAAATGATTGAACGTAATGAACTCGTTTTCTATCAGCAGAAACAGTTTATTGAAAATGCTTCCCATGAACTTCAGACTCCATTGGCTATCGTGATTAATAAAATTGATTTGATGATCCAGAATGATGATCTTGATAAAAAGAATCTGACCTTTCTTACTGAAGTGAAGAATGATCTGCGAAGAATGGTAGGCTTAAACAAATCTTTATTGATGCTTTCCAAAATTGAGAACAGCCAGTTTAATAAAACTTCAGATGTTGATTTTAACGGAATGATCACCCAGCTTGTTCAGAATTATGAAGATTTTATTGCCTTTAAAAAAGTAGAGGTCAGTATTATCGAAAAAGGAAAATTTGTAGCGGATTTCAATCAGGATCTTGCCGATATTCTTTTGTCTAACCTTCTTAAAAATGCAGTGAAATATAACAACGAAGAAGGCACTCTGAACATTATCATTGAAAATAACAGAATTGCATTTCAAAACAGTGGAAATCCTGCGTCCTTAGATCAATCAAGGATCTTTAAACGCTTTTATAAACAAGGTTCAGATCATACTTCAACCGGATTGGGATTGTCTATCATTAAAACCATAATCAAACAATATCCCGGCTGGGACATCAATTACGAATATGGAGATCAGATGCATTATTTTATCCTGACAAAGAATAATACCCATTATTGATATCAAAAGAAAAAGCCTTTCAAACGAAAGGCTTTCTTATGTTTACAACTCAGTATTAAAATCCTAAGCTTGTTCTTACTCTTTTCAGCGTTTCCAGTGCAATAGGTCTGGTTTTCTCAGCTCCTTGCTGAAGTTTTGCTTCAAGTTCATCAAGATTGTTCATATAATAAGCGAACGTTTCTCTTTCTTTCTCAAAACGTACCAGAATAAGATCCAGTAATTCTTTCTTAGCGTGTCCGTATCCGAAGTTTCCGGCAAGATATTTTGCTCTTAATTCTTCAGTCTGTTCAGGTGTAGCAATAAGCTGATAAATCTGGAATGTTTTATCCGTTTCAGGATCCTTAGGCTCTTCCAAAGATTTTGAATCCGATTCAATACTCATCACCTGTTTTTTCAGCTCCTTTTCAGGTAAGAAAATATTAATGATATTTCCCCTTGATTTTGACATTTTCTGACCGTCTGTTCCGGGAACATATTTAGTATCTTCCTGAAGTTCAGATTGTGGAAGGACAAGAATTTCACCCATCTGGTTGTTGAACCTTGACGCGACGTCTCTTGCAAATTCCAGGTGCTGAAGCTGATCTTTTCCTACAGGTACAATTTCAGCATCATACAGTAAAATATCTGCAGCCATCAGAATAGGGTAGGTAAACAGACCGGCATTTACATCCTGAAGTCTGTCTGCTTTATCCTTAAATGAATGGGCCAATGTTAATCTTTGGTATGGGAAAAAACATGATAAATGCCAAGAAAGTTCACAGGTTTCAGCGATATCACTTTGTCTGTAGAAATATGTTTTTTCAGTATCTAATCCACAAGCAAGCCAAGCCGCAGCAATCTCGTAGGTATTTTGTCTTAAAGTCTGCGCATCCTTAATCTGTGTAAGCGTATGAAGATTCGCAATAAATAAAAATGATTCATTTCCTTCCTGCTTGGATAGTTCGATAGCAGGAATAATAGCCCCTAATAAATTTCCAAGATGGGGTGTTCCGGTGGCTTGAATGCCGGTAAGAATTCTTGACATTTGTTTAAAATTTATATTTAAAAATTAATGAATAGCAAATTTACGAGGTTTGCCGGGAATAACGAAAGATAAAAGATAAAAGATAAAAGATAAAAGATAAAAGATAAAAGATAAAAGATGTAGCTATTAAAATTCAATAGCTGGGTTTTAACCCAGCCAACGATAAATCACCCTTCCACTGGCTTCAGCCAAAACCTATCACCCTTCAATAATTTATATCTCTTTACGCATCATCCGTGAAAATCTGTGCAATCCGTAGGAAAAACATTAAGGAATAACAATCTTCTCTCCTCCAAATTTCGGTTCCACACCAAAAAGAAGATCCCAATAGGCTTTAGCTTTCGCAAAATACTCTCTCAAATTGGTCTTTAAGCCCGCATACTTATTCACATCTGCTGCATTATATCCAAAGGCTTCCATACCGTTTTTTCTGGCCAGAAAAACAGCTCTTTCATTGTGGAATTTCTGAGAGATGATGATCAGCTTTGTCTGGCTGAAAATATCTTTTGCTCTTACCACAGAATCCAGCGTTCTGAACCCGGCATGGTCTAAAATAATTTTATCCTGTGGAATTCCCTCCTGCATCAGGGCAAGCTGCATATCTTCAGGCTCATTATAATCTTTGGTACTGTTATCACCACTAACGATGATGTATTGAATTTTTCCGCTTTTGTATAAATCGGCAGCAGCTTTAATTCTGTTGTAGAAATAAGCATTTGGAGTACCATTGCTCAGAAGTTTTCCGGTTCCCAGTAATAATGCTGTTTTTGATTCCGGGACATCACTGATATTGTAGGAAATAAATGGTGCACTGTCACTTTTGATGCTGTAATTCGTCCAGGCAATAAAAATAATTCCTGCAATCATAAGAAGCAGGAAAAATTTAAAAATATTTTTGATTATTTTTTTCATCTGAAAATAGATCGTTTAAAACTCCAGACCGTTCGGGAAAGCTTTTTTTCTGAATATTAGTAAGAATGCAGCTCCCACCGTGATCGCAGAATCGGCAACATTGAAAATATATTTGAAGAACTCAATATGTTTTCCGCCAATTAAAGGCCAGCTTTCAGGAACGTACCAGTCTACCACAGGAAAATGAAGCATATCTACTACACATCCTTTCATAAAGGTAGAGTATCCATGTCCGAAAGGAACAAGTTTGGAAATCCCGCCATAACCAATCCATCGGTCAGTGCTGGCATCATAAACAGTTCCGCTGTCGAAGATCATTCCATAGAACATTCCGTCAATAAGGTTTCCGATAGCGCCCGCAAAAATGATCGCCATTGGAACTAAAAGATAATTAGAAGCTCCGTCTTTCAACCATTTTCTGAACATGTATATCATTCCGCCGATCAGGAAAACTCTCAGGATGACCAGAAAATACTTCCCGATGATTCCTCCGAAGTGAAATCCATAGGCCATTCCAGGGTTTTCAACAAAAGTTTTGTTAAAGAAACCATTGATGACAGGAATACTCTCATTCAGTTCAAAATGGGTTTTGATATAAATTTTTGAAGCCTGGTCAATGAACAACACTAAAAATGTTATTGCTAAGATCTTTTTCATTACTGTCCTTTAGGTTTTGAGGGCTTTGATGCCGGCTTTATATTTTTGTTATCGCTTGCTTTCTTGACCACTTTCTGTCCATTGAATGAGCTCTTAACATGAGCTTTTTCAAATTTAATGTTCATTTCCTTCAGGACACTTTTCAGTGCACTCAGCTCCATTGAATTTTTAGGATGTACTATGATAGATTCCATTTCTTATATTTTATTTTTTTACATTTTGGACAGCTCATCAAGTCTTTTCCTGTCTTTCTCAGACAGATCATTGACTCCATTTTTGCCCATCTTACTCAAAAGTCTGTCGATTTCTTTCTCCCGTTCACGTTTATCAGAATTGAATTGATCATCAATGGTGTAATTTTTCTTCTGATCAGGAAAAAATCTGGTTTTGATCCATTCTCTGTTGAAAAATAACACAACTAAAGTGATGATAACTCCCAAAATTACTAATTCGCTCATGGGTATACATTAAAAATTAGGTTTATAAAGTATCCGTAAATACAATATAAACCCAATGTTATTTTACAAACCTTACGGTTATTTTTGCATGTTTTTCGCCTCGATGCTCAACGTAGCGTGAGGAACGGCTAAAAGTCTTTCCTTAGGAATCAGTTTTCCTGTTACTCTGCAAACACCGTACGTTTTATTTTCGATTCTGATCAAAGCGTTTTTAAGATCACGCACGAATTTTTCCTGTCTTCCTGCCAAAATAGAATTCTGTTCTTTGCTCAGCGTTTCTGCTCCTTCCTCAAAAGCCTTGAAAGTAGGAGAGGTATCATCAGTACCATTATTCTGGTCATTGATAAAACTTTCTCTGATAAGCTGAAGATCTTTTTCTGCTTTTTCTATTTTTTCTTTAATGATCGCTTTAAATTCCTGTAAATCAGCATCGCTGTATCTAACTCTTTCGTCTGACATATTCTTTCTCTTTTTTAATAAAATTATGAAATGGAATTTGAAATATAATAACTACATGTTAATTTTTTTCAACATTTATCTTAAAATTAACCTCATCTATTTCGATTTCGTTAAAATTTGAAAGTGAAGATACAATTTCTATTTTATTTGACAAGACTTCAGAAGAAATATATTCCTCATTTTTCTTAATCTCATTCAGGAAAGGAGAACTTTCTTCTAATGTGATTGAAATTCTGTCTGTCAGTTCAAAGTCTTTATCTTTTCGCAGGTTTTGAATTCTGTTGATGAATTCTCTTGCGATACCTTCAGATTTTAATTCATCGGTTAACGTCAAATCTAATGCCACAGTTGTTTTTCCATCAGAAGTAACTGTCCATCCCGGGATATCTTTTGTAGAAATTTCCACATCATCAAGGGTGATCTCATATCCCTGAACATCCAGTTTCCCTTCTTTTTCAAGAGCGGAAATCTGTTCTGCGGTAAGATTGCTAATCTCAGCACCTACTACTTTCATATCTTTTCCTAATTTAGGACCAAGAGCTTTGAAGTTAGGTTTTATCTGTTTTACAATTAAATGTGAAGCTTCTTCAGCATTAATCAACTGTAATTCTTTCACGTTTACTTCCTGTTTGATAAGGTCTGCCACAGCAAGAATCTGCTCTTCTGCCTTAGAATCCAATACAGGAACCAATACTTTTTGTAACGGCTGACGAACTTTTACATTTTCTTTCTTTCTCAAAGAGAAAACCATACTTGTAATGTTCTGAGCCAGATGAGTCTTTTCAACCAGATCCTGATCGATTAAGCTTTCATCAGCTACCGGGAAGTCTGTAAGGTGTACAGATTCACAGTTTTCTTTACCTGTTACTTTGTTCAAGTCCTGATATAACTGATCCATAAAGAACGGAGCAATAGGAGCGGATAGTTTTGCCACTACTTCAAGACATGTGTATAGAGTCTGGTAAGCAGAGATCTTGTCATCAGAGTAATCTCCTTTCCAGAAACGTCTTCTGCACAATCTTACATACCAGTTACTTAAGTTATCATTCACGAAGTTGCTGATTGCTCTTGCTACTCTTGTCGGCTCATAATCTTCATAGAAAGCTTTCACTTCCTTGATCAGAAGATTCAGCTCGGAAAGAATCCATCTGTCGATTTCAGGACGGTTTTCCACTTCTTTTTCTGAATAGTTGAAGCCGTCAACATTCGCATACAAAGCAAAGAATGAATACGTATTGTAAAGTGTTCCGAAGAACTTTCTTCTTACCTCGTCAATTCCTTCAATGTCAAACTTCAGGTTTTCCCAAGGATTTGCATTGGAAATCATATACCAACGGGTAGCATCCGGTCCGTATACTGCAAGTGTTTCGAACGGATCTACTGCATTTCCTAAACGTTTTGACATCTTTTGTCCGTTCTTATCCAGAACAAGACCGTTACTCATTACATTTTTATAAGCAACAGAATCAAACACAGCTGTTCCGATTGCGTGAAGTGTGTAAAACCATCCACGGGTCTGGTCAACACCTTCTGCGATAAAATCAGCAGGGAATGCTTTATTGTTGTCGATTAATTCTTTATTTTCAAAAGGATAATGCAATTGGGCATAAGGCATAGAACCTGAATCGAACCAAACGTCGATCAGGTCGCTCTCACGCTTCATTGCTTTTCCTGAATCAGAAACCAATACCACTTTGTCTACTACGTTTTTATGAAGATCCACAAGTTCATAGTTAGACTCAGACATATTTCCGATGATGAAACCTTTGAACGGGTTTTCAGTCATCAGTCCGGCTGCAATTGATTTTTCGATTTCGTTGTATAATTCTTCTACAGAACCGATGATCTTTTCTTCTTTCAGATCCTCTGTTCTCCAGATCGGCAACGGAATTCCCCAATATCTTGAGCGGGATAAGTTCCAGTCGTTTACATTTTCCAACCAGTTGGCAAAACGTCCTTCTCCGGTAGCTTTTGGTTTCCAGTTGATTTCTTTGTTCAGATTAACCAGTCTGTCTTTTACAGCAGTCATTTTCACAAACCAGGAATCAAGCGGGTAGTACAATACCGGTTTGTCTGTTCTCCAGCAGTGTGGATAGGAGTGGACATATTTCTCTACTTTGAAAGCCTTGTTTTCTGTTTTTAACAAGATCGCAAGTTCTACATCCCATGATTTCTCAGGAGCAGTTCCTTCATCGTAGTATTCATTTTTGATATAAGTTCCGGAAAATACCGCCGGAACATTTTCTCCTTTGATAAATTTTCCCTGTAGATCTACCAATGGTACAAGGTTGTCATTTTCATCTTTTACCAACATTGGCGGGATCTCAGGCTGAGCCATTTTAGCAACTCTTGCATCATCAGCACCAAAAGTAGGCGCTGTGTGAACGATACCAGTACCATCCTCAGTTGTTACGAAATCCCCTAAGATTACTCTGAATGCATTTTCAGGGTTGTCATTTGGCGTAAACCAAGGAACTAATTGTTCATATCTGGTATCAACAAGTTTTTCTCCTGTAAACTCTTTTAAGATCTTGAAAGGAATTACCTTCGTTTCCGGGGTGTAATTGGCAAAATCTTCATCTGTACCCTCTGTATATTTCTTACCGAAAACTTTAGGTAAAAGAACGCTTGATAAAACTACTGTTACCGGTTCAAATGTATATTGATTGAAAGTTTTAACTACAACATATTCAATATCTCTACCTACCGTAAGAGCAGTATTGGATGGAAGCGTCCATGGAGTTGTCGTCCAGGCAAGGATATGTACATCTCCGTCAACATCATTGAATAATGCTGAAGAGTCTTTTTTTACCTTAAACTGAGCAACAACCGTTGTGTCCGAAACATCACGATAGGTACCAGGCTGATTCAGCTCGTGAGAAGAAAGTCCTGTTCCTGCTTTCGGCGAGTAAGGCTGGATGGTGTAACCTTTGTACAATAAGCTTTTATCATACAACTGCTTCAACAACCACCAAACGGTTTCCATATATTTTGACTTGTATGTGATGTACGGATCATCAAGATCTACCCAATATCCGATTTTTTCTGTAAGGTTATTCCAAACATCGGTATAACGCATTACTGCTTCACGACAAGCTTTGTTATAGTCTTCAATAGAGATTTTTTTGCCAATATCTTCTTTCGTAATTCCTAATTCTTTTTCTACACCCAGTTCCACAGGAAGACCATGCGTATCCCAACCCGCTTTACGGAAAACCTGTTTCCCGTTCTGCGTCTGGTAACGGCAGAAAATATCTTTCAATGCTCTTGCCATTACGTGGTGAATTCCAGGCATACCGTTTGCTGAAGGCGGACCTTCATAAAAAACAAACTCAGGATTTCCCTGACGAATCTCAACACTCTTATTGAAAGTTTTATTTTGTTTCCAAAATTCTGCTACATTCTCTGCTACGTCAATAAGGTTGAGGTTTTTGTATTCTTTAAATTGGCTCATTGTAAATATCTCAATATCGTTGATTAATTAAGTCTGCAAATTTACTAAAATTTGTCGGTTTATAATATATGTTTTATTTTGATATCATCTATTAAAAAGTTCAATTTCAGAAATATAATAAAGAAAGTGGGAGAAAGTGAATGGTGAATAGTGAATAAGTGAATTTTTAGTGACAACTTTTATGTGAAAATTCACGAAAATATTCAATAGGAGTGGGCTTTAGCCCACATGATTACTCCTTATCCATCGGCTTTAGCCGAAACTAAAAAGTATTTCTCGAATCTAAAGCATAAACATCTGCGAAAATCCGTGTGATTTGTGGTTAAAAATAAACCATCTCAAACTTTGAGTAAAAATACATATACGGTTACTGAAAATTCGTATATTTAAATAGACCTAAACCCAAATGCTGTATGAAAATCTTCTCCAAACTGGTGCTTATTATTTGTTTCATTAATAATATCATCACATACGCTCAAAATTACCCTCAGAATTATTTCAGAAATCCACTCAACATTCCCATGCAGCTGGCTGCTAATTTTGGTGTGATCCGTACAAATCATTTTCACATGGGGCTGGATCTGAGAACCAATAGCCAGGAAAATCTGCCTGTTATTGCAGCTGCAGAAGGTTATGTCAGCAGGATAAAAGTAGAGCGGTACGGATTTGGAAATGCTGTCTATATCACTCATCCCAACGGCTATACCACAGTCTATGCCCATTTGAACAGATACTTCAGTAAACTTGATGAATATGTAAAGGAGAGACAATACAAAGATGAAAAGTGGGAACAGGACATCACTTTTCAACCCGGGCAGTTTCCGGTGGAGAAAGGACAACAGATTGCACTGAGTGGAAACACCGGAGGATCAGCGGGCCCGCATCTGCACTTCGAAATAAGAGATACCAAAACTGAAGAATGTCTCAATCCATTACTTTTCGGTTTTTCAATTCCGGATACCATAGCACCGATTATTAGCGGGTTATATTGGTATGACCGCCGTTTCAGTACCTACGAACCTGGCGCGGACGGAACTGCAGTGAAAAAAGCAGGGAATGTCTATACTGCGAATCTGATTCAGGTTAATTCTCCGGAAATAAGTTTTGGTATTAAGGCAGTAGATAAGGCCAATCAAGGATTTAATCTTGGGATTTATAATGCAGATTTATTAATGGATGGAAAGTTGATTTACAGTTTTAAAATTGATAAAATCCATTATGATGATACCCGATACATCAACGGTTGTATAGATTATCCCAAGTTCATCAGAGATAAAATGGGAATTCAGCATTTATCCGATTTGCCGGGAATGAAACTTCAGAATTATAGCCTTCCAAACCTAACCGGGATAATCAATCTGCAGGATGAACAGATTCATAACATTGAAATAGTCCTGAAAGATACAAAGGGAAATACAAGTCGGTTAACAACAAAAATTCAGTTAAGCAAAACATCAGAAAAAATACCTTCTACGGCAAAAACGATAATGGCTAACGAAGGAAAAACGGTTACCACTGAAAGTGCAGAGATCAGTTTCAGTAAAAATGCTGTTTATGATGCCGTCAATTTCAATGCATATGAAAAACCGGATACAAATCCGAATGCAGCTTCAAATGCTATTGTTTTGCAGAATCCATATATTCCCGTTCAGGATGAATATACTTTGAAAATAAAACCGAATAGAAAATTAACCAATGCAGAAAAAGATAAAGCTGTTATTCTTCTTGATTATGGCAGCGATAAAACCGTTGTCAAAGTAAAATGGAATGGTGATTGGGCAGAAGGAAAATTTAATAGATTGGGTACAGCGAAATTATTGACAGACAATAGTCTTCCATCTGTTTCATCGGGCTGGGCAGAAGGAGCATTGGTGAACAGCAGTTCTTTACTCTTAAAAGGAGCAACAAACGTAGGAGATATTATTTCATTCCGGGCTGAGCTTGATGGGAAATGGCTTCGTTTTGCGCGGGTAAAAGACAATTTTGTCTACACTTTTGATGAAAAATGTCTTAAAGGATCAGGGGCTCACACTTTAAAAGTAACCACAATCAATACTGCCGGAAATACAAACACACAAACTTTTACCTTTCGGAGATAGATAATCTTTTAATGTTTTTAATCTTTCAATCTTGTAATTTTAAATAAATTTGCTTTTTAAAAATTAAAATCATTGGAATTTCATCCGTCAATCGAGAAAGCAGGGATTCAGGAAATCAAAATATTTCAGGAAGAAAAACTTCGTGAGCTTTTGATCTATCTTGAAACTCATTCACCCTTTTATCAGAAACTGTTCAAAGAAAATAATATCAATATTGCAGACATCCGTACGTTGGAAGATCTTCAGAAGATTCCTACCACTACAAAGAATGATCTCCAGCAGTATAATCATGATTTTTTCTGCATAACACCCGATAAAATTGTTGATTACAGTACCACTTCCGGAACATTGGGAGATCCGGTTACTTTCGGATTGTCAGATAGTGATCTTGAAAGGCTTGCATATAATGAAGCGATATCGTTCGCCTGTGCAGGAATTCAGAAAGGAGATGTCGTTCAGATGATTACCACCATAGATAAACGGTTTATGGCTGGGCTTGCTTATTTTCTGGGTTTAAGAAAAATGGGTGCGAGTGTGGTGAGAATGGGTCCTGGAATTCCGGAACTGCAGTGGGATTCTATATTCAGATACAAACCCAAATATTTGATTACCGTACCTTCTTTTCTGCTGAAAATGATTGATTATGCCGAAAAACATGGGCTAGATTATAAAAATTCCAGTGTGTATGGGGCTGTATGTATTGGCGAAAGTATCAAAAATCAGGATTTTACAGATAATATTCTTTCACAGAAGATCAAGGAAAAATGGGACATCAAACTATTTTCCACCTATGCTTCTACTGAAATGAGCACTGCTTTCACAGAATGTGAATATCAGATCGGAGGACATCACCATCCTGAACTGATCATTACAGAAATCCTGGATGACGACGGAAATCCTGTAAAAGAAGGAGAAAGTGGTGAACTTACCATTACAACATTGGGTGTTGAAGCTATTCCTTTGTTGAGGTTTAAAACCGGAGATCTTGTAAAAGCTCATTATGAAGCATGTCAGTGCGGAAGAAATACGATGAGGTTAGGACCTGTAGTAGGACGGAAACAACAGATGATCAAATATAAAGGGACAACACTGTATCCGCCGGCTATGAATGATATTTTAAATGATTTCAACAATATCTTATGTTACCAGATCGTGATTCAGGCTAACGAAATCGGGCTTGACGAAATTATTATCAAACTAAGTACTGAAGCGGAACACGAAGGGTTTGTAAATGAAGTAAGAGACCACTTCCGTGCAAAATTAAGAGTAAGTCCGAAAATTGAAATTATAGCATTCGACATTTTGTCTAAAACTGTCTTTAATCCAAACAGCAGAAAGCCAATTACTTTTATAGATTTAAGATAAAATTAAAAAATAAAGAGTCAATAGAAACTTCCTTTTATAATATCTTTGGACTCTTAAAATAAAAAGCTAATACCATATGAAAAAATTATTTTTGCTGCTTTTTTTAGCAATCACAACCACGAGCTTTGCTCAAAATAAAATTAATATTGAATCAGGAAATTTTGATTTTCTGAAAGATCAGACTGAGGTAAATGTTCAGTTTAAATTTGAAAATCCTCTTTTTCAGGCAGATAATTATACCGAAGCCCAATATCTTGAAAGGAGAAAGACTGAGACGTTAGCTAAGAAAGGCGGGGAATCCTGGAAAGAATGGGAGGAAGAGTGGCAAAAGCATAAAGAATCTGTTTTTTTTGATAAGTTTATTGAAGGAATAAACGGTAAGGCGAAAAAAATAAAATTCAGTAAAGGTGCTTCGGCAAAGTACACCTTAATACTGGATACAAAGTGGATTTATGCCGGATGGACAGGATTTGTAACACAGCCTGCTAAATTATCCTCAGAGCTGATATTTGTTGAAACTGAAAACCCATCTAAAGTATTAGCTAAAGTTCAAGGTGATAAGATTGAAGGGATAGGAAGTAAAGGCAGCTATCGTATGGAATACGGAAGAATATCTGCAGCATATGAGAAAACGGGAAAAGAATTAGGAAAAGCTATTAAGGATGCTTTAAAATAAAACAAAAAACGGTCTGAATTTTCAGACCGTTTTTTTATGCTTGATTTTGCTGTTCCTGTTTTTCTGATTTGATCAGGTTGGCAAGATTTTTAATCGCGGTATCATGCTTTTTTACAAAAGGATTGTCTTTATTCCAGACATATCCGGCTAAAACAGCACAGATCTTTTTCTTTACATCCGGGTTTTCCGGTTGGTGGAAGAATAATTCCTGAAGATTTCCGGTATACCACTCTTTTACATAGGTTGTAAAAACGTCAACACCATATAAAATATAATCCGTGTATTCCTTCTGCCAGTTGATTTTTTCTCCGTTTAATTGTCTTAATGCCAGTTTTGCGGCCAGCATTCCGGATTCTGTGGCAAAAGCCATTCCTGAAGAGAAAACCGGGTCAAGGAATTCTGATGCATTCCCCGTTAAAGCAAATCCGTCTCCGAATAAACTTTTTACCGAGCAAGAGTAATCTTTCAGATGTCTTGGTTCAAAAAGGAATTCTACATCCCCAAAACGTTTTACATAATAATCAGAAAGAGAAATAGCTTTTCTCAAAGCTTCTGTTGTATCTCCGTTTTCAGATAATTTATCAATATATTCAGTAGGGCCTACAATTCCTAAACTTGTATTTCCGTTGGAAAAAGGAATTACCCAAAGCCATACTTCTGTTTCAATGATGTCAAAAGAAATTAAAGTTCCTTCTTCGCCCGGCTCCCTGTTGATATCGTCTACATGAGAGAAAATTGCAGAGTGAGGGGAAAGTTTTGAAGGTTTTTCAAGGTCCAGCAGACGGGGAAGTACTCTTCCATAGCCGCTGGAATCAATAACGAACTTAGCATGGATCTCTTTCGTTTCTCCATCTTTCGTTTTTACTGTAGTTACAGAATCTGTTCCGTCAAATTGTATGTCGATAACTTCAGTCTCAAATTCAAGATCCACACCTTTATTAATGACTTCCTGAGCAAGAGTATTATCAAAATCAGCTCTCGGAACCTGCCAGGTCCAGTCCCAGCCTTCCCCGAATTTGTTGCTGAAATCAAAAATGCAGACTTCCTCACCACGAAGGAAACGGGCCCCAAGCTTTTTTTCAAAGCCCATTTTGTCTAATGCAGGGAAAAGTCCGGCCTCCTCAAAGTGATCCATTACCCTTGGGATTAAGCTTTCTCCGACAACCAGTCTGGGGAATTTTGTCTTTTCGACTACTTTTACGCTGACGTTATTATTCTTTAAGTACGAAGAAGACACGCATCCGGAAGGTCCAGCTCCGATTACAAGAACGTCAACAAATTCTTTGCTCATCTTTGATTTTTTATTTTAATAATAACTTTTATCTTTGCCGCAAAATTAGTGACAAATAATTAATATTTTACAAAATTATCAACTATTACTTTTAATTGATGAAAATAAATAACTTTTTAGAACTGAAAGACTTTCAAAAAATTATCATTGAGAATGAAAAAATAGAACTGGATGAATCACTTTTATCAAGAGTGGATAAAAGTTTTCAGTTTTTAAAAGAGTTTTCAAAAAATAAAGTAATATATGGTGTGAACACCGGTTTTGGGCCCATGGCTCAGTTTAAAATCAGTGATGAAGATACACACCAGCTTCAGTATAATCTGATCAGAAGCCATTCTTCAGGAATTGGAAATCCTTTACCTGCAGAAGAAGTAAAAGCGTGTATGCTGGCAAGACTGAATACCTTATCATTAGGGAATTCAGGAGTGCACCAGTCTGTTATCTATCTTCTTCAGGAGCTGATCAACAGAGATATTACTCCGCTGATCTTTGAACATGGAGGTGTAGGAGCAAGTGGTGACCTTGTTCAGCTGGCTCATCTTGCTTTGGTATTGATTGGAGAAGGAGAAGTTTTTTATAAAGGAGAAAGAAAAGCTACCAAAGAAGTTTTTGAAACTGAAGGCTTAGAACCGATAAAAGTAGAGATCCGCGAAGGGCTTGCTTTGATGAACGGAACTTCCGTAATGTCAGGAATCGGTATTGTGAACGCTTATAAAGCAAATCAGCTTACAGATATTTCCCTTAGACTTTCTTGTGCCATCAATGAAATTGTACAGGCTTATGATGATCACTTGTCAGAAGCTTTGAACGGAACGAAAAAACATTACGGTCAGCAGAAAGTGGCCGAAAGAATGCGTGCTCACCTGGCAGACAGTAAACTGATCAGAAAAAGAGAAGATCATCTTTATACTCATTTTGAAGAGCAGGAGAAAGTATTCAAGGAAAAAGTTCAGGAATACTATTCTTTAAGATGTGTACCCCAGATTTTAGGTCCGGTATTAGATACGTTGGAATATACAGAGAAAGTTCTTGAAAATGAGATCAATTCAGCTAATGATAATCCGATTATCAATGTTGAAGACCAGCATGTTTACCATGGAGGAAACTTCCACGGTGACTATATCTCTCTGGAAATGGACAAGCTGAAAATTGTGGTAACCAAACTGACAATGCTTGCAGAAAGACAGCTAAACTATCTTCTGAATGCTAAAATCAATGAAATCTTGCCTCCTTTTGTAAATTTAGGTAAATTAGGTTTCAATTTCGGGATGCAGGGAGTGCAGTTTACGGCAACTTCTACTACGGCAGAAAGCCAGATGCTGTCGAATTCTATGTATGTTCACAGTATTCCAAACAATAATGATAATCAGGACATCGTTAGTATGGGAACAAACGCTGCCGTGATCTGTAGAAAAGTCATTGAAAATGCCTTTGAAGTATTGGCCATTGAAGCTATTACGATCATCCAGGCTGTTGAATATCTTGGGTTTCAGGATAAGGTTTCATCATCTACAAAAGAGCTGTATGACGAAATCAGAAAAATTATTCCTGCTTTCTCAGACGATATGGTCATGTATCCGTATCTGGAGGAAGTAAAGAAATATCTGAAAGGAATGTAACTATTGGTTGCCGTGAATTGTCTTTTAAAGAGAAGCATCCAACATCAACTAAAAAAAACTAAAAACGATATAAACACTAACGCATGAAATGTGCAATTGTAACAGGTGGCTCCAGAGGAATCGGGAGAGCAATCTGTATAAAACTGGCAGAAGAGAAAAACTATCACATCCTTATCAACTACGCTTCAAACGAAACGGCAGCCAACGAAACCTTGGCTAAAGTGAAAGAATTGGGTGCTACCGGAGAAATCCTTAAATTTGATGTAGGAAATACCGAAGAAACACAAGCGGTTTTAACGGAATGGCAGGAGGGAAATCCTGATGCCGTGGTAGAAGTGATCGTTAACAATGCCGGAATCACAAGAGACGGTCTTTTTATGTGGATGCAGAAAGAAGACTGGAACAGTGTGATCAATACAAGTCTTGACGGATTCTTCAATGTAACCAATTTCTTTATCCAAAAGCTGCTTCGTAACAAATACGGAAGAATTATCAATATGGTTTCTGTATCCGGAGTAAAAGGAACAGCCGGGCAGACGAATTATTCCGCTGCAAAAGGTGCATTGGTAGGCGCTACAAAAGCTCTTGCCCAGGAAGTTGCCAAAAGAAATGTTACCGTAAATGCCGTAGCGCCTGGTTTTATCAAAACAGATATGACTCAGGAATTCAATGAAGACGAACTGAAAGCAATGATTCCTGCCAACAGATTCGGAGAAGCAGAAGAAGTGGCGGATCTTGTAGCATTTTTAGCATCTAAAAAATCTTCCTACATTACAGGAGAAGTGATTAATATTAACGGGGGAATTTATTCATAACATGGAAAATAGGGTTGTAATTACCGGAATGGGAATTTATTCCTGCATCGGGACGTCTTTAGAAGAGGTCAGGGAATCCCTATATCAAGGAAAATCGGGTATTGTTTTAGACCAGGACAGAAAAGAATTTGGTTTCAGGTCCGGCCTTACAGGAGTAGTTCCGAAACCCGATCTGAAAAACCTTCTAAACAGACGCCAGCGTGTCAGCATGGGAGAAGAAAGTGAGTACGCTTATCTTGCGACTATGGATGCTTTAAAACAGGCAAATCTGGACGAAGAGTTCTTAGATGCTCATGAAGTGGGGATTTTATACGGAAATGACAGCGTTTCCCAGGCAGTCGTAGAATCTATTGATATTGCAAGGGAAAAGAAAGATACAACATTGATGGGATCGGGAGCGATCTTCAAATCAATGAATTCAACGGTAACGATGAACCTTTCTACGATTTTTAAACTGAAAGGAATCAATCTTACCATAAGCGCAGCATGTGCAAGCGGTTCCCATTCATTGGGACTGGCTTATATGATGATTAAAAATGGTTTTCAGGAAATGATTATCTGCGGCGGAGCTCAGGAGACCAATAAATATTCCATGGCGAGCTTTGACGGACTGGGAGTATTCTCAGCCAGAGAAGATGAGCCTGCAAAGGCATCCAGACCTTTCGATGCAGAAAGAGACGGATTGATTCCAAGTGGTGGAGCAGCCAGTCTGATTGTTGAAAGCTTAGAATCTGCACAAAGAAGAGGAGCACCTATCATCGCAGAAATTATCGGGTATGGTTTCTCTTCAAACGGAGGTCACATTTCAACACCCAATGTAGATGGACCGGCTCTGGCAATGGACAGGGCATTAAAACAATCAGGATTAAAAGCTTCAGATATCGATTATATCAATGCTCATGCTACTTCTACTCCGATTGGGGATGCGAATGAGGCAAAAGCCATTTATGAGATCTTCGGCAGCGAAGTTCCGGTAAGTTCTACCAAATCTATGACCGGACATGAGTGCTGGATGGCAGGTGCAAGTGAAGTGATCTACTCCATTCTGATGATGCAGAACAATTTTGTTGCTCCCAATATTAATCTGGAAAACCCTGATAGTGAAGCACAAAAGATAAATTTAGTCGCAAAAACAAAAAATCAAAAAATTGATGTATTTTTGTCAAATTCTTTTGGGTTTGGGGGAACCAATTCTGCACTAATAGTTAAAAAATTTGATTAAAAACATGGAAAGGGAAAAAATTGTTGCTATCGTTAATGATTTTCTGGTAAACGAATTCGAGGTAGACGGAGACGAAATCAGTAATGATGCCAACCTTAAAAATACACTGGGCTTAGACAGCCTGGATTATATCGACATGGTAGTCGTGATTGAATCCAATTTCGGGGTGAAATTAGGAGAAGCAGATTTCAAAAAAATGGTAACATTTGATGATTTCTATACAACGATTGAAAACAAGATTGCTGAAAAAAACGCATAGTTATTGAGTAAATCTTTATTCTATAAAAATGAGCCAATGTAATAATATCACGGTGATCCGGTAATGGACACTTAAAAAAGATATTATTACATTGGTTCTCTGCTATATTAAATTCTATATATGAACAAGTGGAAAGGTAAATCTAAAGGAACAGTACTCGGATACAGGATATTCGTTTGGTGTATTAGAAATATCGGGATCAGAAGTTCATATGGGGTGCTGTATTTTGTCGCAGCCTATTATTCACTGTTTCAGAAGAAAAGTAACCAATATATCCGTTATTATTTTCAAAAAAGACTGAACTACGGATACTGGAAATCCAAAGCTTCTATCTTTAAAAGCTACTTTACTTTCGGAAAAGTTCTGATTGATAAAACTGCAATTTCTGCCGGGCTCAGAGAAAAATATACCTATGAATTTGACGGTATTGAGAATCTGAGAGATCTTTTAGCCGCTAAAAAAGGTGGCGTACTGATCAGTGCCCATATCGGTAATTTTGAGATTGCGGAACATTTCTTTGCAGATATTGATTTTGAATGTCAGATCAATCTTGTGACCACCGATCAGGAAGTTACCGTAATCAAAGAATATCTGGAAAGTGTTGCTGTAAAAAAGAGCAATATCAAGTTCATCTATGTAAAAGAAGACATGTCTCATATCTTTGAAATCAATCAGGCTTTGTCCAATAATGAACTGATCTGTTTTACTGGAGACCGTTATTTTGAAGGTTCCAAATACCTGGAAGCCAAACTGCTGGGAAAAAGTGCAAAATTTCCGGCTGGTCCGTTTTTGATCGCTTCTAGATTAGGTGTTCCGGTAGTATATGTTTATGTGATGAAAGAGAATAATCTTCATTACCATCTGTATGCAAGAGTGGCACAGAATATAAAGAATCGTGATTCACAGGGGCTTTTACAGTCTTATGTTGACAATCTTGAAACCATGGTTAAAAAATACCCGCTTCAATGGTTTAATTATTTTGATTTTTGGGATGATGTTGATTAATTTTTCTATTTTTATCCCATAAAAACGAATAAAAACTAAAAACCATTAAGATGTACCGTGATTTAAGAGAACCGATAAAATTTCTATGCTTACTTTACTGAAATAAGCTTTAAATATCTTAAATTCCTGTTTCTTAATTATTAAAAGCACATTCTCTTTTGAAGAAAGCATACGACATACTTGTAATCGGCAGCGGATTGGGAGGTCTTGTTTCAGCTCTTATTTTAGCGAAAGAAGGTCTGAAAGTGTGCGTTCTCGAGAAAAATAATCAATACGGAGGAAATTTACAGACCTTTTCACGTGACAAACTGATTTTTGATACCGGAGTCCATTATCTTGGAGGGTTATCCCAGGGGCAGAATCTAAACCAGTTCTTTTCCTATCTTGAAATCATGGATGATCTTGAACTTCAGCTGATGGATGAAGACGGCTATGACAGAATCAGTTTCGGAGAGGATGAAATAGAATATCCGCATGCTCAGGGCTACCAGAATTTTGTAGAACAGCTTTCAAAGTATTTTCCTGAAGAAAAAGAAAACCTTGAAAATTACTGTGAAGAAATTCAATACGTATGCAGTCAGTTTCCAAGGTATCATGTGGTGGGAAAAGATAATTACAACGAAGAAATCCTCCATCTTAATACCAAAAGATTCATTGAATCTGTTACTCAGAATAAAAGGCTTCAGTCGGTTTTACTGGGTTCGAATTTTTTATATGCCGGAGATTCCGAGAATGTTCCTTTTTATGTACATGCTTTGACGGTAAATTCTTATATCCAAAGCGCTTACAAATGTGTGAAAGGAGGAAGCCAGATCTCTAAACTTTTAATCAGAAAACTTCGGGAATATGGAGCAGAGGTCCATAAGCACTCGGAAGTTTCCGAATTTGTTTTTAATGAAAATAATACACTGGTCTCCGTAAAAACAAAAACAGGAAAAGAATATACTGCCAAACAGTTTATTTCAAATATAGAAATCCGTTCTACTATTAAGCTTATCGGAGAGGAAAGACTTAAGAAATCCTTTCTGAACAGGGTGCTGAGCTGGAAGCCGGTTTCATCGTGCTTTAGTATTTATCTTGTTTTAAAACCTCAGTATCTTCCGAATTTTAATTACAACAGATATCACTATTCATCAGAAGATCTGGTCTGGAATGCATTCCGGTACCGAAAAGAAGCGTGGCCGGAAACCTATATGCTTTCTTCCACACCTTCAAAGCACCATCCTGAATTTGCCGAAAGTCTCACCGCAATATCTTACATGGATTTTGATGAGGTTAAAGAATGGGAGAATACTTTCAATACTGTTGCCGATGAGCATGAAAGAGGAAATGCCTATGAAAGATTTAAGCTTGAAAAAACAGAAAAAATGCTTGACGCTCTGGAAAAGAAAATTCCGAATATAAGGCATGCCATTAAAACCATATATACTTCTTCTCCGCTATCCTACAGGGACTATATCGGGAATTGTGAAGGAAATATGTACGGATACATGAAAAGCTCGGAAAACCCTCTTAAAACCATGGTTTCTCCCCGTACCAAAATTGACAATCTTTTTCTTACCGGACAATCCGTGAATATGCATGGGATCTTAGGCGTTACGATCGGAGCTTTTAATACCTGTGCCGAAATTATTGGAAAGGAAAAGATAGACATGCGGCTGACCCAAATGATTAATAAAAACTAACGTGAAAAAAGCTAAAACCATATATTCATCTTACAAAAGAATTTTTCTTTATCTCACCTTTTGTGTTTTCCTCACATCCTGTGGAATCTCAAAGTCTATCAAACATATTCCTGAGGTAAAGCAATATGCTCTGGAGATCCCGAAAGTAAACCAGATCAATGACAGTACTTTTAGTTACAATCAGAATTATCTTACCAAAAACAAACAGCAGCTCTGGGAACTTTATATTAAAGGAAATCCGCTGCAGCTGGGATATAATAGTGGTGCGTTGACCCAAAGCTTAATGCAGAAGCAGGAAGGCATTTTCTTTTCAAAAGTGGAAAGTTTTGTGCCATCAAAATTCAAACAAGGACTGCTGAGAGGCTTTTTAAAATGGTACAACAGAAAAATGTACCTCAATGTAAGAGAAGACTATCAGGCAGAATTATATGGCTTGTCACAGTATTCATCTGATCAGTATGATTTTATTGCGCCTAAATATTTAAGAAACCTTTATCTGCACGGAGCTCATGATATAGGACATGCAATGCAGGATCTTGCTATGGTAGGCTGTACCTCTCTTGCGGTATGGAATGAAAATACTGAAGATGGAGATCTGCTGATCGGTAGAAATTTTGATTTTTATGTGGGCGATGATTTTGCTAAAAATAAGTTGGTAGAATTTGTTCAGCCCGAAGAAGGAATTCCATACATGTCAGTAAGCTGGCCCGGAATGATTGGTGTAGTGTCCGGAATGAATAAAGAAGGAATTACAGTGACGATTAACGCCGGGAAATCAAAAATTCCTTTAACGGCAAAGACTCCTATTTCCCTTGTTACAAGAGAGATTTTACAGTATGCTAAAAATATAGAAGAAGCCATTGCCATTGCTCAAAAAAGAAAGGTATTTGTTTCAGAATCTATCCTTGTAGGAAGTGCGGCTGATAAAAATGCAGTTATTATTGAAGTTTCACCTAAGAATTTCGGGGTATACAGAGTACAAAATATAAGCAGAGTACTTTGTACCAATCATTTCCAGTCTGAAGCTTATAAAGATGACAAAAGGAATCAGAAACAGATTGAAGAAAGCCACTCAGAATACCGTTATGAAAAACTTCAGGAGCTTTTGGAGGAAGAAAAAAAAATCACTCCGGAAAAGATGGCTTCTATTTTAAGAAATAAATCCGGCCTGAAAGATCAAAGTATCGGTTATGGAAATGAAAAAGCACTTAATCAGCTATTGGCTCACCATGCCGTTATATTTTCACCTCAGAAAAAATTGGTTTGGGTTTCTTCCAATCCTTATCAGCTGGGAGAATTTGTTTGTTATGACCTTAATGAGATTTTTTCCGGTAAGCCATTATCACAAAGTCTGCTGGCTAAAACAGATTTGAATATTGCAAGAGATCCATTTGCCGACTCTGAAGAATTTCAAAACTATGAACTGTCCAAAATGTACGGTAAAGAAATCACTGAAGCAGCTGACGATAAAAAGACGTTGTTGACAGATGATGTCATCCAATCCTATAAGGCTATGAACCCTGATTTTTGGCTGGTCTATTATCAATCCGGAAAATACTATTTTAGCAAAAAAGAATATTCAAACGCGAAAATTGAATTTGAGAAAGCTTTGGCTAAAGAAATAACGACGGTTCCCGATAGAAAAAATGTTGAAAAATACCTGAAGAAAACTTTAAAGAAACTGAAATGATCCCCAGATATATAAAACTGCTGTTTTGCATTCCCTTTGTTATTATCATCTGCCATTCAGTATACTTGTGTACAGTTTATAGTTCAATTCCTGACATTATCCCTATTCACGGGTACGGAAATATGAAAGATATTGATGGAAGTAAAATATTTGTAGTGTTTCCTGTACTGATGAATTTAGCTGTACTTATTTTTATCTGGCTGATCATCAGAAGACCGGATAAAATAAAGTTTACTTTTGAAATCAGCGACGAAGAAAAAGAAAAAATATACCATATCACCCAGTTGGCTCTTGTAATTATTGCGATATTTGTTACCATAATGATGACGCCACTATCATTTTATGATGTGGTTTATAAATAATTGATTATGAAAAAACTTTTAACCTTATTATTTACTTTACACGCTCTGTTATCATTTTCCCAGGACAGAAAAGAAATCGGAAATGCTTTCATTAAAGCTTTGCTTATAGATAAAAATGCGGAAAAAGCACACTCTTATTTCGATCCTTCCGTAGCCGGACAAATTCCTGTGGATCAGCTTAAAGCCATTCCAGAGCAGCTTCAGGGCCAGGTTGGAGGTCTAAAAAATATCCTTGAAGTAAATAATGAAGGAAATATCTATTATTACTATTCTGAATTTGAAAAAGAAAAACTGGATATTCAACTAACTTTTGGAGACAATAATAAAATGCTGGGCTTCTTTTTAGTTCCGCATAAAACATTTGAAAAAAGAGATGATAAAACAGAACTCAAAATAAAGAGTGATGCCGTTGAACTTAATGGGACGCTTTTGGTTCCACCTTCCAATAATAAAAAGAGACTGGTGATTTTCGTTCACGGTTCCGGAGCGCATGACAGAGACGAAACCATTGGGGAAAACAAGCCGTTTAAAGACATAGCAGAATACCTTTTAGCCAACGGAATTGCTTCCTACCGATATGATAAAAGAACCTATTCTTATCCTGAGACATTTAATGAAAAATCTACTGTAGAGGAGGAAACCATTAATGATGCCGTAAACGCAGCTCTTTATTTTAAAAATAATACTGATTATAAAGGCTATCAGATTATCATTCTGGGACACAGTCAGGGAGCATATATGATGCCGAAAATTGCAGAAAAAGCTCAGGTTTCGAAATATATTTTTATGGCTGGAAATGCAAGACCATTACAGGATATATTGGTGGAGCAGTATGAGTACCTTCATTCTTTAGATCCGGCTAAAGTACCTGCTGAGGCTGTTCAGGAAGTAAAAAAACAGGTAGCATTTTTAAATTCATCTAAATTTAATGTAAGCTCACCCTCATCAGAACTTCCTTTGGGACAATCTGCTGCCTACTGGAAATATTTAAAAGATTACAATCAGCTTAACGAGGTTAAAAAAGTAAAAGCTCCCATGTTTTTTGCACAAGGAGGAAGAGATTATCAGGTGACTGAAAAAGATTTTAATCTTTGGAAAGAAACATTAAAAAATGATAAGACAGCCGTATTTAAGTTGTATCCTGCATTAAGCCACTTATTCATTGCCGGTTCCGGTAAGCCATCTCCAAAAGATTATGAAACAAAAGGAAAAGTGGACGAACAGTTTTTAAAAGATTTGCTTCAGTTTATTTCGCAATAAGACTTAATATTCTTTTAATCAGCAGTATTATCCTGTTGATCTTTATAAATAAATTAAATAGACGTTTAGATTTTAATAAATAAACCACTAATTATAGAGTTATTGTGTTTTTTTTACATTGTTGAAATTTTGAAATTCTCTGTATTTTTAATTTTTTTTTAATCATTTATATTAAAATACTCCATTTGTTTATGTAATATTTGTTTTGTCCGTCTTTTTCTTGTTTTTATATATGCTATATTTTTTATTGCGTGTATTAAATATGAAGCAATGAAAAAAACAAAATTTACTCTTAAACTTTTAGTATTGGGTTTCTTTTCAGGATTTGGAATGATCTCAGCACAAAAGTACGAACAGATTATTACCAACTATTTCAACTCCGAGAAAACGTCTTTTCAAAGAATAGATGAAAAGTTGAAGACGTTTACTGTCATCAATGTAGATCCTTCAAAAAGTTTGAAAGGTGATATTGTAGGAATACAGCAAACCGTTAATGGAATTCCTGTTTTTGGAAGCTCTGCTAATGTATTAATCAGGGATGGAAAAGTATTCAGCCTTGCTGATACGTTTATTAAAGTGTATCCAACCTCCGTTAAAGGAAAAGAGAATGACAAAAAAGAACTGTTAGTTGCAGAAACCATTAAAAAACTTAATGGGAAGCATACTGTAAAAGATGTTGATGGAAAAGAAAAACCAACTCATATAAAGACAGTTTACGTTGCAAAAGGTGGTGAGCTGGTTCTGGGATATCAGTTCTATGTTGAAGAAAAAGAGTCCAGTAATGTATGGAACACTATCGTCAGTACAGAAGATGGTACTATCTTGTATCAGGAAAATACTACTTTATCATGCCGTTTTCACGACGAAGCTTATGATCACCACTCCGAATCACAGCTAGAGCATCTTCCACCAGTTCTTTCCTCTGCTGAAGTTGCTGCAAACCTGCAGAAACCTGCCAACTTTGTATTAACACCAGATAATGCTACTTATAACGTATTTGCATTCCCTGCAGAAGCCCCCACATTCGGTAGCAGAACACTTCTTACTAATCCCTGGGATCTGAACGCTTCACCCGAAGGCTGGCACTCTGATGGCACTAATCATTACACGATTACAAGAGGTAATAATTCATTTGCCTATACCGATGAGAACAACCTCAATACACCACAGTTTTATCCGGATGGAGGAACAAACCGAGCATTTGACTTTCCATTGGATGTAACAGCACCCCATACTACTTATACGTCGGCAGCTGTGACTAATTTATTCTATAATACAAATAAAATGCATGACGTATTTTATAAATTTGGTTTTACAGAATCTGCAAGAAATTACCAGGTAAACAATTTTGGAAACGGAGGTGCCGGTAACGACCCTGTTCTGGCAGAATCAAGAGATGGAGGTGGTACTAATAATGCCAACTTTAGCGCGGGAGCTGATGGTACAAGCGGAAGAATGCAGATGTACCTTTTCTCGCCTAGTGGAGGGATAAGATATCTTTATTATAATGCACCATCAACATATACCTCCAGAACTCCGGCTGCTACTACTGCAAGTTTTGGACCTCAGATTATGGGTAATCCTCCTGTAACAGGAGATCTTGCCCTTTCAACGCCGGCTGACGCATGTACCGCAGTCACCCCGGGAAGTCTTACAGGAAAGATCGCTGTGGTAAATGCTGCAGGATGTGCTTTTACTATCAAAACAAAGAATTTGCAAAATGCAGGAGCAGTAGGGGTTATACAATACCACCCGTATAGCAATACTCCGATAACAATGTCAGGAACGGATACTACGATTACAATTCCAACCATTATGGTGGGGATGACAGAAGGCCAGTTTCTGGTAAATGATCTGACTAACGGTATTGTTGGCAATGCAACAATCAAAACCACCGCAGTTTATAAAGATGGAAGCTTAGACAACGGAGTCATCAGCCACGAATTTGGACATGGTATTTCTAACCGACTTACCGGAACAGGAGATTCGTGCTTGTATTTTGTTTCATCAAATGAACAAATGGGGGAAGGATGGTCTGATTTCTTTGCTTTGATGATGACAACCAGACCTGGAGATACTTCTTCTATAGCCAGAGGTATAGGAACTTTTGTTTCAGGACAAGCTACCACCGCAGGAGGAATCAGACCTGCAAAATATTCCCCTGATTTTGCAATCAATAATTATACTTACGGGCGTACAAACGGCATGAAAATAAACTCAAATGTCTCGGGAACCCCTATTACAATACCAGATGTTCATAGTATTGGATTTATCTGGGCAAGTATGCTCTGGGATCTTAACTGGAAGTATGTAGAGAAGTATGGGTATAACAGTAATGTTCTGGCAGATCCTAACAGCGGAAGTGCAAGAGTTTTACAGCTGGTAGTGGATGCTCTTAAATTACAGCCGTGTAACCCAACGTTTGTTCAGGGCAGAGATGCTATTCTTGCCGCTGATCAGGCTTCCACAGGAGGAGAAAATAAATGTATGATCTGGAATACATTCGCTAAAAGAGGGTTAGGAGTTAATGCATCTGCAGGGGCCCTTAATGGTTTAGCAATGGGTTCAAATCAACCTTTACCGGAAATGAGTGATCAGGTAGAAGACTTTACAGTTCCTGCAGAATGTGCATTGGCCGTAAAAGAAACTGATAATTCTAAAGGAATATCGATCTATCCGAATCCTGTAAGAAATGAATTCATGATAAAAACCCCATCCGATATGAAACTATCAGGAATTACTACGGTTTCTATCTTTGACTTTACAGGAAAGCTTATCTCTAAAGAAAATATCAATCTTAACAAGCAAAATACCGTCAATGTACAAAAACTAATCAATGGAGCTTATATTGTGAAAGTGAGCAATAACTCAATTGATTACTCTCAAAAGATAATTGTTTCTAAATAGGACTAATTTATTGTGTGATAAGCCTGGAACATTGTCCGGGCTTTTTTAGTTGTTTTCCGGGCTTACTTTATTCAAAAACAAAAAAGAAGCTATACCTGCAAGAGCAGAAAGTGTAATACTTAAAATAAAACTACCGATTACATATTGGAGAAGATTGTTCTTAATGAGCTCAAAGTTTAAATCCTGACTTAAAATATCACTGTTACCGCTTACAAACGGTGCTCCCAGAAAAAGAGAAGCCGCAATAATAAAGGGAATAAAAGGTGGAAGACTTACATTGGATGCTACAAAAGCTAGTACTTTGTTGAGTTTGAAAAGTACAGATAAACTGATAACCAGAAGCGTCTGGAATCCCCAGAAAGGCGAAAGTCCTATAAAAACTCCCAGTGCTATAGAAAATGCTTTGGTACGGTTGCTCCCGTCACTTTCTAAGACATCTTCCTGTATGAATCTCTTAAAGCTTTTTTTTTTGAAATTATTCACGAAGTTTCTCGGAATAATATAAAATAAAGTAATCGTTACCAGAATTGTATTCAGAATACTGATCCTTGTAAAATCTTTGAAAGGTCTGAAATGTGAAACACGTTCTGCCGGATCATACAAAACCTTGATCGGAACATTTTTTACCGGAACATGTCTCCATGCGGTTCTTACAATGATCTCGATCTCAAATTCAAACTTTGGGGTAAAATATTTCTTTGGAATTTTATGTAAAGGATAAAGTCTGTAGCCGGATTGTGTATCTTCCAGCTTGATTCCGGTTTCAAACCAGAACCAGAAATTGGAAAAACGGTTTCCAAAACTGCTTTTCTTAGGAATACCATCCTGAGACATATTTCTGTTTCCGATCAGAAGAACGTCCTCCTTTTCCTGAAGAAGAGCTTCTACAAATACCGGAATATCATCCGGATAATGCTGGCCATCCGAATCAATAGTGATGGCATAATCATATCCTGACTTCTTTGCTGCTCTAAAACCTGTTTTAAGACCGTTTCCTTTTCCTTTGTTCTCCGGAAGGGAAATAACCATAATCTGAGGATATTGAGAAAGAATCTGTAACGTAGAATCTGTGGAACCGTCATTCACCACAATAATACTTTCGGTGTAATCGAGAACACCGTCAATAACCCTTTTCAGAGTTTTTTCATTATTGTAGGTAGGTATTAAAATGCATATCTTCTTTTCAGAAATAGCATTTTGTACTGCAGCAAGGAACATTTTTTTATTTTAAAGTGGCTTTTTCTGCCTCTGTCATGGTTTTAGATTGTGTTGCAAACCTTTTGATATAGCCTTTCAGGGCTGTATTCTGTTTGCTGTAATTATTCAACAGGAAAGCTTTATCATCCTTCAGGCTTCCACGGTATCCCACAATCTTTGGAATATTTTCCTGAACACTCATTCTTATCAGACGAAGTTCTGCATTATTAGGATTACTTTTGATAACCGCTTCAAGACTTGTAGCTCCTGTTTTTACAAGAGATTTTCTATTACTTTTAGCAATTTTTGCCTCCATAATCTTTGCTGCTGCTTTATATCCTACAGTTACTACATCAGAACCGGATTGCTTTTCTGCAGTATCAATAAAGTTTTGAGTATTGCTGTTAGATTCATTGGCTTTAGCATAGCTGTTTCTCAGGGTTTCAAGATCAGACTGAAAGAGAAAAACAAATGCTGCAAAGAATGATAAGATTAGTTTCATGAGGGTAATTTTTTATAGCTTACAGACATTTTCAATGCAATAGTCTCGCCAAAAGAAGTGGTATTCTTTACTTTAACATCTTCTTCATTTTCAGCAATATCAAGATGCAGTATCAGATCAGGGGTTTCAAAAGGATTGATAATCGCCATGAATTTTACATTGGATGCTGTTTTCAGAAACAATTTTGAACCTGTAAATTCTTCAGTGAGCTCCTTAATAATCTGCATCATGCAAACACCGGGAGTTACCGGATTTCCGGGGAAATGTCCTTTGAAAATATCATGGTCCTTATTAAGATGAATATGAGCAGTAAACTTTCCGTCTTCTGTCTTATCGTATGATGTTAAAGTATAAAAGTCTGTAAGAATGGTTTGCATGATCTTATTTTTTAAGATTAAATGTACAATACACTTCGGTTGAAAACAATATTTGTACGTTGTACAGTCTTTCCTGTCGGAAATTACTCTGTTTCGGTTATTTGAAATAGTTTTATATTGATCTTAAAATCTTTGTGCTGTAAGTTTAAGCTATCCGCGAAGATAGGTTTTTTTGCATCAAAAGTAAAATCGATTTTTTCCTTATTATTTTTCGTGTAAATGATCTGTTTCAGTAAACCGTTTTCCTTGTTGAAGAATAAATAATAGCTTTTATTCTCAATTTTGGAAAGAAAGATTTTAGCATTGTCATTCTCAAAACTTTCGCTTACCGGGTATTGTCTTTTCAAAAGCTGCTGGAAGTCGTTTTTCAGGAAGTTGATGACTATTTTTTTATCCAGATCAGGAAGTACATAATTCAGCTTGAAATTATTGTCAGAAACTTCAAAATCAATCAGTTTATTCCCAAAATCTGAAGTTAATGCCACACGATGCGTTGTTTCATTCAGTTTTTTGATGATCAGAATACCACTTATATGGTTTTTATAAATATCCATCTGACATTTGTAAACGTAATCTTCACCGGAGGAGAAGTATAAGTTTTCCACCAGCTTTTCAGAAGAGGAAACAGGTTGTACTTCCGTTAACTTATACGTTTTACAGGAAACAGCCAGGATCAGAATCAGGCTATAAAGTAAACTCTGACGCAGGAATGGAAGCATTGATCTTGGTATTTTTGAAAACAATATTGGTTGTATCTCCGGAAGCTTCAGTCATATTCACCTGTGAAACCGTTGATTGGTTCTTTGGGAAAAACAGCTCAATCTGTTTGATGTATTTCAACAGCTGGGAAGTTTTGGGAATAAACTTTGCCACATTGTAATTTCCGCTCTTAAAATAGGTTACGGTAAACTCGGGATCATTGAACATGGTTCCGTTTGAGCTTCCTACAATCAGCTTATTGATTTTTTCAAATGTTTTACTCTTGGCATCTACAGAAGATTTTTTCCCCTGATCATTGATGAAAATTTTATTACTTTTAAAAACGATGCTGTACTGATATGGTTTGGTGTATTTCCAGCTCAGCATATTGGGTGTCTGCAAAGACATTTTTCCATAGGTAACAATACTTTTATCCAGAAAATCCATTTTTTTGGTCTGGGTAAAATCACTCTGCAACGTTTTAATTTCTTTCGTTTCTGAAGAAACCTTTGATACAAATGCTTTGGCTTCAGCTCCTGACATAGGTGTGCTTTGTGCAAAAAAGAAACCGGAAACCAGTAAGAACACTCCGAAAGCTATATTTTTAATCATTTCTATTTGAATTTATCACTGTATCAACAGTAAAGGTTGTATATTTTTTATCCTTCAAAAATACTAATAAATTGGCCAGCACACGAAACGTCTTTTCCGAGGTATCGTGAAGGAGGATAATACTTCCTTTTTTCAGGCCTTTGGTTACTCTGTTGTATATTTTATTTTCATCGTCAATGATGGTATCCAATGATCTTACATTCCATCCGATACTGTCTTTATTGGTCTTTTTGATTGCTTTTGCAATATTGGGATTTGTCACCCCAAAAGGTGGTCTGTAGAGATTGGTCTTAATATTTCCCACATTTTTCATGATCTTATCACACTTTTCAATCTCCTCAATCATTTTTAAAGTTGATAAAAATCCGGTAGAATTAGAATGTGATAAGGTATGATTACCAATTATATGCCCTTCTGCAATAATTCTCTGAAATGTCTCAGGATATTTTTCAATCTGTTTCCCGATACAGAAAAAGGTTGCCTTTATGTGATGCTCTTTAAGCAGGTCTAAAAACTTTGGTGTAAATTCAGTGGGACCGTCATCAAACGTAAGAGCCACTTCCTTGATTTTAGTACGTTTATGAGTAATGCTGTTAACAAAATATCCCAGTTCAATATCAAATGAACCCCAGACAACCACTGCAGAAAAAGCGAAAAAACAAAACAGATACACCCAAACACTTCCGTGGAACGCATAAATAAAAACGTTGCAGAAAATATAGAACAGGATGAAGGGATAATGTTTCATTGCTGATTGTTTTTTATTGTTAAACTTCTTGAATTTATACCCATTTTGTCATTTTGAGTGTAGCGAAGCGAAATGAAAAATCTGTCATATAAAAAGCAGAGATTCTTCCTTCGTCAGAATGACAGCAGCACTGTTTTTATTACTTCTCTTTAATTAAGCTTTTTCCAGTAATACCAGACTATGATCATCACCCGCCAGATGGTTGTAAAGAAGTACATTCTTTATACTTTCCTTTTTCTCAGCATTGATCATCATTACTTCCGGAATCTGCTGTTCCTTCAGGATATGGCAGGCTATGAAAGTTGAGAAACCACTTGCTGTGTTGAATTCACCACTTAAATGTTTATAGTACAGCTGTGCGGAATCCGGAAAGATATCCATTGCTTCTTTATAGTAAATATCTGAATCGGTATCTCCGCTGAATCCTAAAATAACAGCATCAATATCATGGTTTGAAAGGTTATTACTGACTAAGAAATTCTGGATAAAATCCTTTACTTCATTCAATTCAACCTTATTGCTGATATGGATATTTTTAAGCCTGGCGTAAGACTTTTCGGTCTTATCTTTTCCTACAACGAAAAAACTGGCACCTTCACCCCAGATGACTCCGTTGGTTTTGGAATTCAGATAATCTGCAGGAAGATCTGCTTCTTTTTTTATGGTATTATTTAAGCAGTAAAGCTCCATTGTTCTGTCCGTCTGCTCATCTGTGGAACCTACCAGAACATTTTCTGCTTCTCCGTCATTGATCTGAAGCTGAGCGTCCAGTAATGAAAACTCCAGTGAAGAAGAAGTGTTTACATAGGTAAAGTTGTACGCATGGCATTGTAATCCCAGAGCAATCTGTCCTGCTACCGTATTGTGGGTAGACTGGATAAAAAAGGTAGGAGTAAGAAATTCTTCATGATTGTCAATCACGTTTTTCAGAAACTTTTCAGAATCCTGTGAACAGCCCATTCCTGTTCCTACAATGATAGCGTCAGGTTTTTCAACTCCTGCTTCTTTTAATGCGTGGTGTGATGCGACAGAGCTCATTTTTACCGTTTTGGACATTCTTCTGATCATGGCTGGCGGAATGAACTCTTTGTAATTAGGTTCTATTGCTTTAATAATGTTTGAAGAATTCTCAAAACGAAGGTTCTGAAGAATATTTTCGTTTAAAGTGTCCTGAACAGAGATACAGGATGCACTGTTGATGTATACTGCACTCATGATTTTGAGAAAATTAAGGTGGAACAGTTTCCTCCAAATCCAAATGAGTTGGAAAGTACATGATTGATGTTTTTCTCTTTCAATTCGGTAACAGGAGTAAGGTCGAACTCTTCCATTTTTGTTTTAAAATTCAGGTTTGGGAAGATGACACTGTTTTGCATGGCTAAAACTGAAAATACAGCTTCAATTCCTGCTGCTGCGGCCAGAGTATGTCCTGTAAATGCTTTTGTAGAGCTGAATTCAGGAACTTTGTTTTCCCCGAAGATTCTTATCATTGCAATTCCCTCAGATAAATCATTATTAGGAGTAGCAGTTCCGTGAACGTTGATATAATCTATATTTTCTTTTTCCAGTCCGGAAATTTTCAGGGCTTGCTGCATTGCTAAAAATGCACCCTGTCCGTTGTCTGACGATGCCGTCTGATGGTGTGCATCATTGGCATTCCCATATCCGGAAAGATAGGCAAGAACTTTTTTATTTTCTTTTTTGACCATTTCTTCAGATTCAAGAACTAAGAAAGCCGCAGCTTCCCCAAGATTCAGTCCTTTTCTGTTGTTGTCAAAAGGAGTGTTATAGGAATCTGTAAGAATCATCAGAGTATTGAAACCGTTCAAAGTAAATTTTGAAAGAGAATCTGTTCCCCCGACAATCACACGATCCAAAACTCCGTTTTTAATCAGTTTTGCACCCATCATAATAGCATTGGCTGCCGAAGAACAGGCTGTACTGATGGTAGAAACCATGCCTTTTAGTCCCAGATAACCGGCAATAGCCAGTGAAGAATTTCCGGCATCATGGGCGTCAATATATTTTTGCTTTTCAGGAAAGTCTTCGTAAGAGTAGAAGTACTTTTCAGTGATATCCATTCCGCCTACACTGGTAGAAGAGATCAATCCGGTTCTGTATCCATTGATATCTGAAATTCCTGCACTTTCTACAGCTTCTTTTGCAGCAATCATTCCCAATAAAGAAGTTCTTGTCACATTATTGTCTTCATCAAGCTGAAGTTTCTCTGCAAGTTCTTCGTTGGATAATTTTATTTCACCCGTTTTAATGGCTCCCGTATGACGGGTTTCAAACATTTCTATATCTGAAATTCCATGTTTTCCGGATCGTAGTGAAATAAAATTTTCCTCCACATTGTTTCCGATGGAGGAAATGATGCCCATTCCCGTTATGGCAATTTTTTGACTCATGGTATTAAATCATAAAACAGTGTAGCAATGTGATAATTGATTAGTAATTACCACATTGCTATATAGTTAGATTGTTGTATTTATTTTGTTCTGTTATCCTCGATGAATTTAGCCATCGTATCGATAGACTGGAAAATCTCTTTTCCTTTTTTAGGATCTGCTAACTTTATTCCATAGTCTTTATCCAAAAGAACAATCAATTCCAAAGCGTCGATAGAATCTAATCCTAATCCTCCTCCGAACAATGGATCAGTATCTTTGATTTCTTCTACAGATACGTCTTCAAGATTAAGAACTTCGATAATTTTGTGTTTCAATTCTGTTTTTAAGTTTTCCATAATTAAGTTGGTTTATCAGTGCTTCGGCATATCATAAAGATCATTACATCATTGCACTGTTATATTGTTACATTTTTATAAGGTTAGCAAATATACAAAAGCTTTATAATTTTCCTGATACAATTCTACCCAGCCACACAATACTTTATCAGCCTTCCCGGACAGCAGGATTTGTTCAGAATAATCGTTTAAAAAATTTTCATCAAATTCATCTAAAACAAAAAAAGCATTTTCGGTCTGCATTTTATGCTTAATGCTGATTTCGCCTACACAGATGTTGGGTAGAGTATAGACAAAAACGGCAGGACTCGGATAAAAGTTATCCTGATCGTTGATACTTTCCTGATATTTGAAATCGGTGTCCAGACTGGAAGATCTGTTGGCAAAAACAATAGCTGTTCTGCTGTGATCATCATCTTTCAGAATGGTTTCAGCGGAAAGAAAAGCCAGTTTACTCAAATGATCCATTTTATGAAATTTAGGATAGCTGAGATCTAAACTTTTATAAGCTTCTTTGGCAAATTCCTGAAAGGTTTCGGCAGGGCTTTCAAAAATAAGATTTCCGTCAACGGTTATTTTTGAATGTTCTATGGTGCAGCTGCTTATCTTCTTCATCGCTTTCATTTTAACATTTTTCAAGTACAACTGCTGCATTACATCCTCCAAAACCGGAAGCGGTCTTTAGAATATATTTTATATCTGCAGTTTTGTTTTCTTTAATGATATTCAAAGGCTGGGTTACTCCTGTTTCCTCAAAATTCTTTGAAGGAAGCAAAGTGCTGTGAAGAGCGCTCTCCATAGAAATAATGCTTTCAAGAAGTCCGGATGCACCCAGGCAGTGTCCATAATATCCTTTCATACTGTTGAGCGGAATATGTTGAAGATCCATTCTGTTGAAGGCAATAGCTTCCATTTCATCGTTATATAAAGTAGCTGTTCCGTGGGCAGAAATAAAATCAATCTGTTCAGCAGAAACATTCGCTTCTGTCATGGCACTTTTGATACTGGCATATAAACCGTCACCCGTTCTTGAAGGTCCGGAAATGTGATTGGCATCATTGACAGCAGAGTCTCCCAGAACCTTGAATCTGAATTTCCCGTTTTGTGAGATTCTTCCTTCGTCAGAATGACAGCTGGTTATATAGACTGCAGCCGCGGCTTCACCAATATTGATACCGTCTCTGCTTTTATCATAAGGCTTGCATGGTCCGGATCCTATAGCCTGAAATGAGTTGAATCCTGAAATAACAAATTCAGAAAGCTCATCTCCTGCAATAACGAAAGCATCTTTGTATTTTCCTGCCCGAATCATATTTTTCGCTACAGCAATTGCCATTACTCCTGAAACACAGGCATTGGAAACTACAATTGGTTTTGTTTTGAATCCGAAAAAATCTGCAATTTTTTCTGCTAATTTTGATAAATATACGCCTTGCGGCAGGTCAGACTGGTTTTTTAACAGGCTGATATTTCCTTTTGTTGTAGAAAGGATAAAAGCCGTGTCTTCTGATATAGTATATTTCTCTACAAGAGGCTGTAAACTTAAAAGAAGCATCTTTTCCAGCCTGGTGAAATTATGAATATCATTCTGAGTGTAGTCGAAGAATCTGTTGAATTCTTCATTCAGTTTGTCAGAATCAATCATGGAAGCGTAAAAAGCATCCTGATTGTCGATGATTTTGTGCAAATCAACTCCAGATTTTCCTTCTACAAGAGCATTCCAGTTGGCATCAACATTGAAACCTAACGGAGTTACACAATTGTAGTCTGTGATGTAAATTTCTTTCCTCATGACAATCCCATTTTATCTTTCCAGTTTTGAAAAAATTCCGGATTATACAAACATAAGCTTCCGTTACTATCAAGAAACACCTGAATGGTTTCACCGCTGCATACCAATTGATTTTCCTGATTGAAGATCTCATATCGGTAGATAAGTTTGGCTGAAACAGAATTGATAAAAGTAGTTACAATTTTGAATGTTTCTCCATATTTTAGAGGAAGAAAATGCTCACAGGTACTTTTTACAATTGGTGTTACAAATCCTGCATTCTGAATATCGAGATAAGTTAAACCGTGCTGACGTCCGAAAGCTTCCCTTCCGTCTTCAAAATATACGATATAATGACCATGCCAGACAATTCCCAGCGGATCTGTTTCATTAAAGCGTACTCTTACTTCTTCAGTACAGGTTAATATATTTTCTTTAGACTGCATTTTGTTTTCTTTCATAAAATATGGAAATAGCTACAGTGGCAATATAGAATAAGAAGAGGAAAACCAGTTCTTTGGCAATCCCGCCAATTCCGCTGTTTCTTAAAATAATATCATAATAGGCATTCAATCCCCAGTTCATAGGGGAGAATTTGGCTACGGTCTGCATGAATTCCGGCATTAAAAATACAGGAACCCAGATTCCGCCGATAGCTGCCAAAACAACTACAGAGGTCGCTCCAAAGGGGGCAGACTGCTCCTGTGTATCGGCAATAGTTCCCAATAGAACTCCAAATCCAATTGCGGCCAAGCCTGCAAACAGAGTTACTACTATGAGCTGAAACATTTTTCCGGATACATCAAAAGCCGGAAGATCCATATAAGGAAAAAGATAAATACCTACTGCAACCATCAGTAAAAACTGAATAAGACAGATGATAAGATAGGTAAATGTTTTTCCTAAAATATGTACAAAATAAGGCGTAGGGCTTATTCTTGCTCGTACACTTGTGCCCTGACTTTTTTCCTTTACAAGGTTGATGGATAAAGGAACTACAATAAAGAAGATTGCAAAAAGAGTCCATGCAGGAACGTTATGCTGAACGGAATTCGGCATCACATCCATTTCTCCTTTTTTGGGAGTGATCTCTTTAAAGCTGATCAGGTTTTTATTTTCGTCAAGATTTTCAGTTGTTCCCAGCTGTTCCTGAAATGCCTTGTAAATCTTTTTATTTTCAATCTCAAAAACCATTTTATTCACAGAATTCATCACGGAGTTTTTGAATCCGGCATTGGTAGCGGGATCAAAATACAAATGAATTTCTTTCGCCTTAGGAGCAGCTGTTTTTACTTTTGCTGAATCTCCTTCCAGTCCGAATGAACTTACAATGGTCTGAACTTTAGAATCAATATTGGAATTTAAATCTTTCGTTAAATTATCAGGAATGACGATCGCCATCTGATAATCTCCCGAAAAAACAGCATCCTGAGCGGATTTTTCATTGAAATTGGTCAGCAGCTGAAATGTTTTGCTGTTTTCCAGCTCTGCTTTTATATTTTTTGAAACCTCAGATTTGTCATTATCAATAAAAATAATCGGAATCTTTGATCCTTCAAGGTTTTTAAAGGTAGAATCCTGAATAAGGGTAATAGTGACGATCAAAAGCAAAGGCATCACAAAGATGATGACAATTCCTCCGATATCTCTTTTCAGCAGCAGGATTTCTTTAGTAAAGCTTCTCCACAGTTTATACAACAACATCTCTTAATTCTTTTCCGGTTAATGAAATGAAAACATCTTCAAGGTTTTCAGCGCTGGCTACTCTGTTCACCAATTCTTCAGGAGTTCCTACAGCGTGGATTTTTCCATGATCGATGATGGCAATTTTAGTACAGAACTCTTCCGCTTCTGAAAGGTGATGAGAAGTATAAATAATGCAGGTGCCCTGTTTATTTAAATCTAACAGATAATCAATAATGGCTTTTTTAGACTGAACATCTACTCCTACGGTTGGCTCATCCAGAAAGAGAACTTTAGGATTGTGAAGGGTGCCGGCGATGAGGTTGCAGCGGCGTTTCATTCCTCCTGAAAACTGTCCTACCTGTTTGTTGGCAAATTTTGAAAGACCCATAATTTCCAGGGATTCATCAATAGCTTTTTTAAGCTGGTTATGCTTTAAACCATACAGGCTTCCGAAGAACATCAGGTTTTCTTTGGCTGTAAGCGTTGGATATAAAGCATATTCCTGAGGGACAATTCCGATAATCTGTCTGATTTTGAAACCATCCTTCTGAGGAGATAAACCATTGATGGTAAACTGCCCTGAAGTAGGTTTTATCAGTCCCGAAAGCATGGAAATCAATGTCGTTTTTCCGGCTCCGTTGGGTCCGAGAATTCCGTAGATTTCATTTTGGCTGATGCTCAAAGAAATATCATTTACAGAAAACTCATCAGAATTTTTGTATTTCTTGTATAAGTTTTTGATCTCAATCATATTTTCTGCCATATCAGATCGCTTTTCTCAGTTTTTTATAGAAAGCTTCCTCCAGATCTGCAATGTGCAGCATCGTTTTTGAAAGTTCGTTATAGATATTGCTTTTTGAGTTCCTGTTCTTATACACTCTGGCAATATCCACGGCAAAATCTCTCCAAAGGTCACCAATCGAAGTAATTTCTTTTGATAATTCTTTTAATTCATCATTTTTAAGAATAACAGATGCTTCCTGAAGAAATGCACCATAGATAAATCTGAAGCCTCCACCTCCGGTTCCAATTTCTTCCTGCATTCTGATCAACTGTCCCAAATAATGGTTGGTTACCTTTGTTCCTTTCTTTTCTGCCCATTTAGGGATGCTTTTGGCAACCCATCTCATGGCTTTTACGCCGATAAGCGGTACGGGAGCCAGCATATTTTTACAGGTATCTTTGATCCCTTTTTTGATAGCTTCCTCAAGGTTTACATTTTCCGGAACATAAACAGGGTAGTACATATGTCCTTTCGGAGGAAGTGCTCCTTTGGCATATCTTACTTTTTCCAGTTCGGCTTCGGAAAGAGAGGTTGTATAGTCCATTACCGGATCACTGATCAGAAATTTTCCGTCTTCTTTTCCGTAGACCACAAGGTTGTGGGCGTTGAAGTGGAATTTGTACTCTTCAGGGAAATAGGTAAGGTTGAAAACTCCTACCTGAAGTCCTGTAGGAATATTTTGTTCCAGATTTCTTTCAAGCGCTTTTTGAGCATCTTGAGGATTTGAGAATTTTTCTCTTTTGATTTTAATTCCTAATCTTTTGGCTGCTTTACTGAAAATAGCACCCGGCATCGGACGATAGCTGAAGCCCGGAGCAAAATTCACCTTTAAAAAAGGAAGATAGACAAAAAACAGTCCTGAACCGATCCCGAAGATCATAGGCTCACTTAGTTTAAGTCCTTTGTTAAGCAGTAAATTAGAAGCAACACCGTTTTCGCAATGCGCAGTCTGATGGTGTTCAAAGTTTAATTTCATTTGCTGATTGTATCTTTTCATGGGTTAAAAAAGGATCCGGCATTACACTGCCTGGTCTCATTTATTTCCCGTTGAAGTTCTTTAATTCATCCACTGAAATTCCGAATGCATCGGCATATTTTTTCAGTGCATTTTCGCTTAGTGTTTTGAATACTTTGGGTTTAAAATGTCTTTTTACCCTCCATTGCCACATTCCTACATAAGAAGCAAGAACACCAAGGTCCATTTTATTCAGTTCCATAAAATAGGCAATAGGACTTGCTACATTATTGGCAACATTTTGTTTTGCTTCCTCAATTCTCTCATAAATAAGTTCCATAGATTCATCCAGAGCAGCTTTCTTGGCATCCCAGCCTGTACTGTTTGCTGTCGTGTAATTGTCGTTCTCATCCGTTACATACAGAACTTCAGTCATGTTGGCGGATTTCAGGTTACTTTCGTCTTGAGGCAGGTCTTGTTTTTTCATCTAAATAATGTTTATATTTTTAGATTCCAGATGAAATATGGCTCACCTGTTTTTGATTGTTTTAATCAGGTGGCTAAAATAGTGAAAATACATTATATGTAAATCATATTAAATTTGAGGGAGTTATTGTTGTAAGATAAAGGATATACCTTCAATAAGCCTACCATATTTTAATATATCCTGAATTTTCTTGTCACTGTTTAAAAGGAAGCTTTTAACTAATCATATTGAAAAGAATCTTAAAAGAATCCTAAGGCTTATTATTCTGCTTGTAACAGTTCTCTTGTAACAAGTGTTAAGATAAATAAGACTAATGTCTGGAAATTGGTTTGAAAATAATATTAAATAACTACTATGAAGAAAATCTTTATTTCGGTTTCGCTTTTCTGTATGATAAGCGCAATGGCACAAAAATTTGAGACCCAAAAGCTTACAGATGCTCAAGGGTATACCTATGAAACAGTAAAGAACGATCAGGCTGGTGTACGTATATATACCCTGAAAAATGGTTTGAAGGTGTATCTGGCAAAAAATGATGATGCCCCAAGAATCCAGACTTATATTCCCGTAAGAACTGGATCTAATAATGACCCAAGTGATAATACAGGTTTAGCGCACTACCTGGAACATATGGTTTTCAAAGGAACTTCGCATCTGGGAACCCAGGACTGGGCAAAAGAAAAAGTTTTATTACAGCAGATCTCTGATCTTTATGAGCAGCATAAAGCAGAAAAAGATCCTGAAAAAAAGAAAGAACTTTATAAAAAAATTGACGAAGTTTCCCAGGAAGCCTCCAAATATGCTATCGCTAATGAGTATGATAAAGCGATTTCGTCATTAGGAGCTACAGGAACAAATGCTCATACATCTCTTGATGAAACGGTTTATAAAAACAATATTCCTTCCAATGAACTGGAAAAATGGTTAAGAGTGGAAAAAGAACGTTTTTCAGAACTGGTTTTACGTCTTTTCCATACAGAGCTTGAAGCGGTGTATGAAGAGTACAACAGAGCGCAGGATAATGACAGCCGTCTTGTTTTCTATTCATTGATGCAGGCTCTTTTCCCAAAACATCCGAACGGGCAGCAAACGACAATCGGAACTTCTGAACATTTGAAGAGCCCTTCTATGGAAGCGATCCACAAGTATTTTGATACCTATTATGTGCCTAATAATATGGCTGTAGTATTGGTAGGAGATCTGGATTATGACAAAACTATAAAATTAGTTGATCAATATTTCGGAACGTTCAAATACAAAGAACTTCCGATGAAAAAGATGGTTACAGAAGAACCAATGACCAGCATTGTTACCAGAACTGTAAAAAGTCCTACTACTCCAAGAATGACGATTGCCTGGAGAACAGATTCATATGGAACTCAGGAAGCAAGACTGGCCGATGTAGTCTCTGAAATTTTAAGTAACAGGGGAGATGCAGGGTTAATTGACCTGAATATCAACCAGAAGCAAAAAACGCTTGGAGCAGGAGCGTATGAATCTCCTTACAAAATGTATGGTACATTTGGACTGGTAGTAACTCCCAAAGAAGGGCAAAGTTTTGATGAAGCTAAAAAACTTCTGATGGATCAGCTGGATCTTGTGAAAAAAGGACAGTTCCCGGACTGGATACTTAAAGCTATCGTAAATGATAAAAAAGTTCAGCGCATGAAAAGCTGGGAAACAGCTGATGGATTAGCTACTGAGCTTTATGATTCCTATATCAATGTAAGAACCTGGGAGCAGGAGCTTGATGAGATCAATCAATATGATAAGATCACAAAAGCTGACGTGGTAAAGTTTGCCAACGATTTCTTTAAAGATAATTATGTTGTTATTTATAAGGAAAAAGGAGTGAACGATAAGCTTGTACGTGTACAAAACCCTGGAATTACCCCGATTAAACTGAACAGAGAAGCTCAGTCTCCTTTCCTTAAAGATATTCTGAATACTAAAGTGCCGGAAAGTAAGCCGGAATTTATCGATTTTAAAACAGCTATTCAGACCTCAAAGATCAAAGATAAGACGGTAAGCTTTGTGAAGAACAAGTATAATGAGGTTGCTCAGATCAGTTATGTCTTCCCTTTCGGAACAGATAATGACAAAGAACTTTCTGTTGCAGGAACTCTTTTCGAATATCTTGGAACAGATAAGTATACTCCGGAGCAGCTGAAAGAAGAGTTTTTTAAACTGGGAGTAAGCTATAGCCTGAGAACTTCCAACGATCAGATGATTATCACTTTGAGTGGTCTTGAAAGTAATATGAAAAAAGCTGCAGAGCTGATGAACCACTGGATGACGAATGTTAAAGCTGATAAAGCTATTTATGCCCAAACGGTAAAAACAATTCTGGAATCAAGAGCTTCTGCGAAGAAAGATAAAGTGAGAATTATGGCTGCTCTTTCAAACTATGCTAAATACGGTAAAAATTCAAGAATGACAGACATTGTTTCCAAAGAACGTCTTGAGAGCATTGACGCCGTAGAATTGATGAAGAAAGTGAAAACGCTGAACCAATATCCTTACCAGGTGCTTCTTTACGGACAGGATCAGGCAGGATTGGAAAAAGCGGTGAAGCCATTTATCATCAATACAAGTCTTCAGCCGGCAAAGGCAAAAGAATATGCTGAACCGGCTACTGAAGGGAAGGTATATTTCACAAACTACGACATGGTACAGATGGAAATGTCTAAAGTTGCAAAAGCCAATACTGTAAACCTTAGCAACTTCGGAAAAGCTAATGTTTTCAATGAGTATTTCGGAAGAGGGCTGTCTTCTATTGTTTTCCAGGAAATCAGAGAAAGTAAGTCGTTGGCTTATACAGCCTATGTTTCTTATGGAAATGCTTCAGAACAAGGGAAAGCGAACTATGTGACGAATTATATTGGAACGCAGTCAAACAAGCTTCCTTTAGCGGTAAATGCAATGAATGATCTGATGGTATCTTTACCACAAATTCCAGCACAGTTTGAGAATGCAAGAGGTTCAGCCTTGAAACAGATTGCTTCCAACAGAATCAACAGAACAAATATTTTCTTCAATCAGTTAGCATTGAAAAAATTAGGGGTTGACTATGATATCAGAAAAGATATTTACGCTGAAATCCAGGGATTGACATTGCCACAGCTTACAGGATTCTACAACACTGAAGTAAAACCTGTAAAATACAATACAGCGATCATCGGTAAGAAAGAAAACCTGAATATGGAATCGATCAACAAAATGGGAGAATTCCATGAAGTATCTCTTGAAGAGATCTTTGGATATTAATTCCTTTTGTTTAAAATAATGATAAAAGCGGGACAGAAATGTTCCGCTTTTTTGTTGTTTACAACTGTTTCTTCCTGACCATCAGAGTTTCACGGATTTATAAAATGTTTCACGTGAAATAATTCATCTGATGATGAGGTTTTTAATTCTGTAATGTATTGTTTATCAGTTGTTTTTAAACGTTCTGATGAATGTGTAAATAAACAAAAAAGGAACATTTTTTCGTAAAGGCATTGTAATCAATTCAATAGAAGTGGGCTTGAAAAAAAGAAAAAATCAATGGGCTTTAGCCGAAACCTATATTTTAAACACGAATAACACAAATGAATGCACGAATTTTCACAAATTCATTTAAGATAGTTTGGAATAAAAAAAGCTGTACGTTTTGTACAGCTTTTCTATATCTATGTTCAATTGATCATTACGATTTTACTTCCTGAATAAACAGGTTGATTTCTGCTCTGATCAATAACTCATCATTATTAAAGGTTTCACAGAAGATATGGCAAATGTTCTCAAACTGTGAGATAAGAGATGCTTTGGAAATAATTTTGTCATTCACTTTTGGAAGGGCAAATATTTCAATCTTCTTGATATTGGTAATGAACCCGATTACTTTTGTATCGGCTTCAGGATTTTCAAAGAAGCTTTGTCCAAGGATAGATGAACAGGTTTGAGCCAGGTTTTCGATTAAGCCTGCCTCTGCGAATTCATTGTTGTGAACGAATATATTATCTTCTTTGATTTCAAAGGAAGTCACTACTTTTTCTTTGGTCAGTTCTAGGATATAGTCTGCCATCAGCATCGGTTCACGGTGCGGTAAAAAGTTGTGTATATTGATGATATTCTCTTCCTTTATCTCCATTTCAGTTTATTTTACAGCGGTTTTCATTTGAGATTTTGCAATCACTTTACCGTTTAGTTTCGTAACAATATCTACAAGAGTTACTCCCATTACTTCATTAAGAATAGTTACTTCAGATATCAGATGATCCCCTGTTTTAGGCAGGATTTCAGCCTCAAAAGATTTGATAGCACCAATATATCCGGTAGGTGCATCTTTTCCCAACAGATAATATTTATATCCTGTATGCAGGGCAACGCTCTGTGCCTGGTGCTCTATTAAGCCTGAAGCCTGGAATAAGCCGTCCTGAATGAAAAGGTTATCTTCTTTTATTTCAAAACCGGATAAAAGATGATTTTCAGAATATTCTGACAACTCGTGCACCATTACAAAAGGAAACCTTTGTGGGATAAGGCTTTCTACAAAATCTTTATCGGATGTCGGCAGTCTGTTTTCCATTAGCAAACAGTTAATAAAGCGCATGAATAAGCGAATCTTCCACTTTCAGGAACACAAAGAAGTACCTTTTCTCCTTTTTTCAAGGTTCCGGAATTCATCAGTTCTTCAAGAGCGATAAATATAGATCCTGCACCAATGTTTCCAACCTCGGAAAGGTTATAGAACCATTTTTCTGCAGGGAAGTCCATTCCTTTTTTAGCAAATTCTTCTTTCAGCCCATCTTTGAAGTAACCTGAAGAAATATGAGCCAATACGTGGTCAATTTTTTCCGGATCTAAATTGTGTTTGTCAAAAGATGATCTTAAACTTTCAGCTCCTTTTACCAGAATGTACTTATCAAGGATTTTAGTATCCTGTTTGATGGCAAAAATAGATTGCTTCAGCCATTCATCGGAAGGGTAATCCGCCCATGATTTCAGGCTTCCGTCTTCCAGTTTGTCACATCCGGCATACATACACGCTTCAATTTCGTGGGCATAAGAATAGAAATCAATGAATTCTACTTTTAAGGAAGTACTGTTTTCTCTCGGTTTATTTTCTAATAAGAAAGCACCTGCTCCGTCAGAAAGCATCCATCTCAGGAATTCTCTTTTGAAGGCAATGATAGGTCTTTCCTCCAGTAATTTTAAATTTTCAGCTTCGTGGTTGAACTTGTCAGCAGTCATCCATGCAGACATTCTTTCAGAACCTGCACATACTGCATTTTCCTGAACACCAGCTTTTACAGAAAGGAATCCATAGTTTAACGCATTCATCCCTGAATTACAAAGACCTGTTGAGGTATTAATCTCAATAGATTTTCCAATGTTCAGCTCACCATGTACCATAGAAGCGTGAGACGGCTGGATCTGGTCCGGTGAAGTAGTTCCTACGGATAATAATTTCATATCTTCCTTTTTGAAATTCTCATCAAAAAGTCCTTCAATTGCTTTTGCAGTAAGCTGCGCATTAGAGTGGGTGGGGTTTCCTTCTTTGTCTAAAGCGTAGTATCTTGTCGTGATTTTATTATTTCTTAGGATAAGTGATTTTGCTTTGGATGGCGCATCATTGATAAGCCCAAGATAAGTCTCCATTTCATCATTCGCTACCGGCTCATTGGGTAAGTATTTTGATGCTTTTGTTATAAATACGTCGTACATTCTATTTTAAATTAATTCCTTGTAAATATCTTTTTTGTTTTTGTCTTTTAAACCAAAATATAGGGGTTGTAAGCAGGTGTAAAACCAAAACGACAGGTGAGATAATCCATATCGCTGCCATCAAATATACCTTAAAGAATTTTATCAGCAATGGGCGTTTCTCTTTTTTCTTGATAATCAGGTTGGACCACACTGTAAAAATTTTGTTCCCCACCTTTTCTACGCGTACTAAAAAAGCGCGGATTTCAATCGCTCCGTTTTTCACAAGATCCGGTTGTAAATGAGTAAGGTCATTATTATTAAAATGTCTTTCAATAATCTCGCCATACTTTACCGAACCTAAGATTTCTTCATCGGAAACTCCTGCAGCAGGAAGCATTCCTGATTTTTCTTTCTGACCTGTGGTGAGCCATCGGAGAATTGTTAATACACTGGTATAATTGTCGTGTCTGTCTACCAAAGCGATGTTTCCTACCAGTTTAGCCTGTAAATCTCTTAAGTAAACCTTTAATTTTTCCTGGGAAAGCATCCACATATTTCTGGTTCCTGAGATCGTTACTACAGGTGTATTTTTAAGGATTTGCTTTGCATAATCACTCTTTAAGAAAGAAATAATAGGAATGGATGGTGTGAGATACCATACCTGATACCCAAACAGGATAAGGTCGTATTTTTTGTTCAGAATTTCTTCTGAAGGAGGAAGGATTTCTTTTGGAATCTGCAAATAAGACTCAGGAAAAGTGTTGAAAAAAACATCACCCGGCCAGGGAAAAGGAAAATCTTCCTTGAGCTGAATGTTGTAATACGTAATATCATAAGCCTCCTTTTTAGCTTCAAAAGGCTGGGCTATGTTTCTCACGATATCTTCGAGTTGTCCGGTTTGTGAATAATATATGACAAGTATATTTTTCTTCATTAGTTTTCTTTAGCGTTTACAAAAGTATGTTTTTCATATGTATTATTTAGTTTTAAATACTTTTAATGATTCGGAACTAAATTGTACTGTATAATTATCACTTTCAAATGAAGTGCTTTTTGTATTTACAAAAATGATTGTTTCAGGCAAATCCTGAATTTTATTCATGGTAAACTGTTCATCTGAAATCAAAAGAACATCAATCTTTTTATTAACTTCAGAAAGGTCTTTAATATACTGCAGCTTTCTTCTTTTTACCAGATAACTATGGGCAGCTGTTGCTCTTTTTTCATCATTTCGGATCAGAGAAAAAACTCTTCGGCTCGCCTGATATAAGGTTAATAAAGCATCTTTCTGTCCAAAATCATCAGCAATATGAAGAATATTGGCATCAGGAGAAATATGTTTATTCAGTTCGAAATATACTGATTTATTGGTATTAAAGTCTTCTTTTACTTCTTTTACCACTTCACTGTCTTTATACAGGTAGCTGAGGAATAATTTCTTTTTAAAATAATTCTCATCCTCAATTTCTTCACGCAGTCTGGCAAATTCTTCTCTGAAATAGGCATTGATCTTCTTTGTTCTCTCAGAATAGTTGGTGCCAAAGCTCATATCGTCTTTGCTTATTCTGTTGCCCACTTTTACCGTAATACTTCCGTCATAGATAATGAAATCTCCTTTCGGTAATACTTCAGAATTTCCATGGATATAAAGTGGGAGAATATCCAACCCGAATTGTTCAGCAAGATAAAATGCTCCTTTATGGAATCTTTTCACATCATTGGTATAAGAACGCTCTGCTTCCGGGAAAACTACCAGGGAATAGCCCTGGTCTACTTTCTCTTTCAGTTTATCCATTCCATTCTCGATTCCTTGTGAAACGGGATAAAAACCCAGCGCCCTTACCAGTTTTCCAAAAACAGGAGACTGATAAACCCAGTCATTCACCAGGTAAATGATTTTGTGGGTAGCCATTGCGATGGCCAGCGTATCCAGGAAAGAGGTATGATTGGCAATAATGACTGCAGGTTTGCTGAAATCCTCCGATGTATTTTTAATGACCTTCTTCTTTACAAATGGATTAGAATAAAGGACAGAAGTTAAAAACCTGGCTAAAATAAATTTGATAATATTCAATGCCGGGCCTTTGGAATTTTTCACAAAGAAGCTTCCGAATGCTGAAAATATAAGTCCTCCAAGTCCGTAATATAAAAATGAAAAGACTGAAATAAAAAATAATCTTAAGGTGATTGGAGAAAGTCCTTTTTTGGTTCGGTTGGTAATGAATAATCTGAACCAGAAAGGATATAGGGTAGAGGTGATCACAATGACAGAGAACATTCCTATCAAGGCTACCAACGCCAGAGAATGCAGTGCCGGGTGTTTGGCGAAAATCAGAGAGCCAATTGAAAGAATCGTAGTAAAAACGGCAAGAATAATTGAAATTCTATAGGTTGGTAATTCATTCTTTCCTGTGGTATGTTCTTTCTGCATAGCCTGAGTCAGGAAGATACTGAAGTCATCTCCAACTCCAAATACCAGCGTACACACTACGGTACTGAAAATATTTAATTCCAATCCAAGAAAATAAAGGATTCCTGCTGTAACTACTCCTGTTAAAACAATGGGAAACATCGTAAGAATTGTTAACTCAAAATTCCTGAAGAAAACAATGATCGTTAAAATGATGGCAAGAAGAGAATAATTAATCAATGTATTGAAATCTCTTTTCAGCAAACCAAGAAAATTTTCATTCATCTGCTGGCGGTCAATGGCAATAGCATCATGTTTCTTCTCAATATCCCTGATGAAAGTATCCCGTTTTTTTTCGTCCACTTTTACCACATTGGAAACCGTATAGAAACCATTTTCGTTGCTCATGAATTCTGAAATCTGAAGTGCTTTTACCTTTTGATAATCCTTCAGGCTCAACGCGGAGTAATTTTTACGCAAAGTTTCATTGAAGCTGTCAAATGCAGAACTGTTGAAACCGAATTTGTTCCCATTACTGATCAATTCAGAAGTAGTTTGATTTTTCTTCTGATCATTCCAGAAGCTATTCCATTTCTCTATCTTTTTCTGCTGATCCTTTTCTGAGAGTACTACACTTCCAATAGAGTTATAGCTTAAAATTTTGCCTTCTTTTTTCTCTTTTTCAAGAAAACTGCTTAATTCTGAATTTCGGGATAAGGCCTCTTCTTCAGAATTTCCATAAGAAATAGTATAGATAGACTTGGAAGTAATGTCTGAAAGTTTCTGAAGTTTTGCTTCGCTGATCTTTAATTCTTTTGGAATATAATTCAGATCACCGATGTCTTCATTAAAACCGACATGCCTGAAACCAAAAAGACAGGCAAGAATAATGACAGAGCATCCTATAATCAGAGGTTTGTTTTTCTCATATGGATAAGACCCGATCTTGTCAATAAAGTTGGTGTTGAGATGTTCTCCTTTTTCTTTTGGTTTATAAAGCTGAGGGACGATAATTAAAGCTGTGATTGAAGAAAGAATTACGGTAATAGCTGCAAAAAGGCCTAAGTCTTTCAATGCTTCCGAACGGACAAAAACCAGACATAAGAATGAAACGGCTGTCGTTGCACTACTTAGTATGATAGGCTGCGTAATTTCTTTGTAGAGCTCTTCAATATTATTGTTGTGCTTATAATGGGTAAGAATATGCAGGGCGTAATCAATGGTAATCCCAATCAGAATAGCTCCCACACTTAGTGAAATTGCCGAAATCTTATCTTTAATAAAATAAAGGACTAAGAGCGCAAGCAGAACTGAAAATACGGTAGGCAGAAAAACAATGACGGGGGTGAAAATATTTCTGAAATAATAAATGAGAAGGATTAAAAGAACCGTCATGGAAATCACCACAGTATTCTGAATATCTTTTTTAATCTGCTTCGCATTGGCCACTGCAATCACCGGAGAACCAAAATAGCTGATCTCTGTTTTTCCTTTGAATTGTTTGTTGATTCCGTCTTTGATGGAATTAAGCTGATCTACAAAGGCCTCATTGGCTTTCGTGTCATTACTTTTATTTTTAGGATCAATGAAAAGCAAGAGGTTCTTACCGTCTTTCGTTACAATATAGCTGTCTTCAAGTTTGAAGTCTTTACTGATGTTTAAAGCATTTAATTTTTTGATTCCCAAAAAAGTAAGCCCCAGAGGATCTTTTTTTATAAACTCTTTGGTAACAAGACTTGTGGGAGAAACCAATGATATATAATTATTTTCTACCTGTCTGGCAATGCTGTCTTTCTGAAGTTTCCTGTCAATTTCCTTATAGTCACTCTCATTAAGGAATAGAGGTAAATTCTGATTAACAAAATCAAAGGTTTCGGAGATTTCATTATCATTCACCTTACCCTGAACAGAACCGATGTATTTTTGTAAGGGTTCAATTTTTTTCAGGAAAGAATCTGCCGTTTCAGAAAGCTGGAAGCTGTCTTCGCCGGATTTGTTCTCTATAATAACAATAATCTTATCCGAAAAATTAAGCTGTTTCAGGACCTTTGCTGTAAGATCTGACTTTTCATTTTTAGGAATAATCTGATTGATGTCTTCCTCAAAATTGATCTTTGACGCAATGAAAATGCATAAAACGGCAATTCCAAGTGCTGTCAGTACAGATAGAATTTTATTTTTGGAAATCAGATAATATAAAAATATAAAAAAGCGATGCATTGCATTTAAATCAAGTCTGCAAATTTAATTTTTTAAGCATTAGTTCAAAATAGTTAGTGATAAGTTTTAACTGAAAATCAATAAAATATTCTAGGAAGAATGAAAAAATATTCTACTTTTGCAAAAGTTCCCTTTTGAAAAAATGTATTTTAAACCACCATTATTATTAAAAAAATAAGAATCTGTTTTAGATATGTTGAAAAGAAATGATGAAAAAATAAACGGATTTCTATTTGTAATAGTACTTCCGCTTCTGTTGTTTGCTATGTCTTATTACGGATTTGAATCTTCCTATACAAGACTGAAAACATCAGAAAAAACTCCCGATTTTTTATTCTCCTCGGTATATGCTTACAGAGTGATTCCTAATTATCTGAGTGTACAGATGACAGATCTGATGTATGCCCTGATCAACGGACCTCTTTCTTTCTTCAAAGATTTTTTGTCAAAAAACGGAACCCCTTTTTATCATGGGCTTTTCCTGATGAACAGTGTGTTCTTTATTTTGTGTTCTTTGATTTTGAATGCTATCTTCCGGATGAAATCAACAGGGCTTTTGTTGAACCTTCATGCAAGAAGGATTATTCACCTCCTGTCTGTGTTTTTTATTGTGATAACGCAGTATGCCCCTACAAACTGTGATACCATTGCACTCTTTTGTTATCTGTCAGGGGTATTTTTGACTCTGAAATATTTAGATACCAGAAAAAATGCTTTCTTTTTTATTCTTATTGGTCTTATTGGTATCTCTACTTTGGTGAGAGAAACGGCCTGCCTGAATATTGCTTTTTTTGCAGCAGTATTTTTCAATATAGATGACTTGAAGAAAGGAAATTATCAGGTAATCTGGAAAATTATACCACTTGTTGTTGCTTTTCTGATTCCTTATCTGGGATTGAGAGCCCTGCTTGTTCAGGATGAAACAACTTTTGTGGAAGGATTTTACATTAACAGGAACTTTTCCAGTCCTTTTAATCTTGCGGGACTGGCCTTTGCATTAATTGTGATTTATTTTATATATGGTCTCTGTACAGAAGAAGAAAACAAAAGTGTTTTTGGAAAGTATTTTTTCTTTTCCATTCCTTATCTTCTTATGATTACTTTAGTAGGACTTTTCTGGGAAGTGAGGCTTTTCCTGTCATTAATTCTGACCGGATTCATCACAGCATATCATCAGTTTAAAAAAACATCAGAGAGTTAGCATGAGTTTACTACATCCATATTATATAATTGCAATCGTCTACATGCTGTTTTTCAGTGTTCAGGAAGTGTATGGAAAGAAGGTTGATAAAAAATGGTTCTGGTTTCTTGCTATCTATTTTATTCTTATTGTCGGTTTCAGAGACAGCGTAGGTCCGGATTACGGAAGTTACAAAGGAATTTATATTTATTCTGATACCAAAAGCTACTACAGTATCTTTATGAAGATGCTCCATATGGAAGGGACGGAAACTCTGGACGTGGAATGGCTGTATACCTTGATTAATAAAGTCCTTCTCAATTTTTTTGATGCCCCTTTTTATATGCTGACACTGGTTATCGCTATTTTTGCGATGATCTTTAAAGTGGAATATACCGAAGACAATACTTTTTATCCCTTTACGTTTACCCTTTTCATGTTTATTCCCAACTTTTTTATCGGGGAAAGTGGACAGATCAGACAAAACCTGGGAACTTTTATCGTTTATTTTGCGATACGGTATATCAAAGAACGGAAGCTCTGGCATTACCTGTTTTTTATATTCATAGGATCGGGTATACACAGCGTTTGTTATTTATTCCTGCCGATGTATTGGCTGGCCCGCGTTCCGTTGAACAGAACGGTAATGCTGATTATGATTGTAGGTTCCGTCTTTTTATCTCCGTTTGAAATCTATAGGAGTTTTGGAGGTTTCTTAGATGGTATGGCCTCCAACAGTACACTTGTAGAAGGATTCAATGGATATATGGATGAAACGGTACAACGACTTAACGGAGGAATTGGAATCCCGGAGGTCATGATGGCTATCCTTACTTTCTTCCTTTTTGTTTTTGATAATAAGATGAAAGAACTGTATCCCTACTATGAATACCATAGAAACTATGCGGTGATTGGAATATGTCTTTATTTTATTTTTAGAAATAACCCTATCTTCTCATCCAGACTTGCAGGAGCGTTTATCGGGTTCTCGTACATTATTATTCCGAATGCAATGTATGTTGTTTCCGGTAGGGTTAAAAATATGATTTATGCATTTATAATTGCGCTTGTCGTCTTCAATTTTGTCGTTTTCTCTATGTTTAATAATATCACGGCTGGGCGGTTTTCGATTGATCGTTATCAAAACCATGTTCTTCCATAGAATTTTGAAAGTTAAAATATAAGGCAGCCTCAGGCTGTCTTTTTTTTTGTGTGAAAATTCCGTTAAGGTTTGTTTTGTTTATTGACTTTTATGTTAGTTTATTAATAACATAATTTATATATTGTGTTGTAATTTATAAAATAAATCACTTTTTGTTGAAGTGGGCTTAAAAATTGCATTTATTAATGACACTAAAACCTAAGGAATGAAAACATTAGCTGGAAAATTAGCGGCAGTCATCTGCCTGATATTATTTGGAATAAGTTCCAAAGGTAATATCATAGAAGATCTTCGCTCAGTTGGGCATATAAGAACAATATGGCATACTGAGAATAAAGACTCATTGAAAAGACCATTGAATGAATTAACTCCGTTGTTTGTTCCGGACTGGAAAAAAGCACCCAACAGTTACATCTTTGATCCCAGTCAGAACAGTGAAGGATTATTGGTTCCTGTAAAAAAAGCTTATGCTATGTGGGAAGGAGGCGGGTATCTTAATGGAAGTGGTATTCCGGCAGGGGCGGTAACAGCTGACGTTTTGTGGGAAGATGTTCATGGGCTTATAAAATCAGGAGTGAATTATACCCTTGAAATAACGGGAACCGGGCAGGAGGCCAAGATAAAAGTCCCTGTCAATAAAGCCAAGAAAGGAAATGCTGTGATAGCTCTCAAAGTAAACGGAGAGATCTATTGGAGCTGGCATATCTGGGTAACGGATGATCCTACCAATGGAGTTACCTATAAAAGTTTCAACAACGTCAAAAGAATGAAGTCTGACGGAACAACAGAGGTAATCCCGGACTCAGACTGGAAATGGATGGATAGAAATCTGGGAGCAATCACAAGTTCTATCACAGCCTCAGACTGGAACAGAAGTATCGGGCTTCTTTATCAATGGGGAAGGAAAGATCCTATTCCGCCTTTAGTAACAAGAGGAAATGATTTTTATGAGGCATCCGGATCTATAGGCAGGGTAAGACATCGAGGGGCAAAATATATGACTAATGCCGTAAGTATTGATGATTTCAGGAAATTTGTTCCGCTTTCCGCTGCAGAGGTTACCAATAATATCAGACTTTCTGTAAAAAATCCACTGAGTCTTATCTATGTTAATAAAGATGATAACTCAGGTCAGGCATACTACAATAATAACCTTAATCTTCCTGTTAATTGGTTTGGCAAATCAACAACTTTGCCCAATAACAGACTTTCAGAACTTAATCTGTGGTCTGATAATGCACAGGGAAAGATTGAAACCGTTTATAATACCGACGATAAAACAAAACCTTATAGAGATAAATCTCCTTATGATCCTTGCCCCAATGGGTGGCGTATCCCTTCTATGCTGGTAGCAAATCTGGCTTCACCCTCTTATGTAGATGATATCAGAATAGACTTTTCTCCTTTTGGAGTCAAAACCAATATGGCAAAAAATGTTTTTGAAACCAATAAATACCATATTATAAAACCTACTGACACAGGAGTTCCTGCCTTCATGACAGGATTTAGAATTTATCCTAATCTGGGCTTTGATCTTTCGGCGGTCGGTGGATATAATATGGGAATCTTTCCCGGAACCGGACAGCTTATCAGAGGAGCTCATTTAGGACAGTATAGTGATCAGCATCACATTGCATTGTGGACAGCTACTCTTACCCGGTTGTTCGATACTTCTCCTGCTGTTACCGTAAGAGGACTTTCCATGATTCCGGATAAAACACAACCTGATACTCCGGATGCCAATTATCCCAATATTAAAGGGCGTTTTTACTACTTTCCCATGTCCGGAATGTATACTTCAGATGCAAATGGCTGCAGATGTATCAAAGATCCGCTTTACACCATTAATGATTATGATTTTCCAACGGAATATCTGCCTGTAGCTACAGAGTACAAGGAAGGTCTCAATAATCCGAACACTTACCAGGTTGTTAAAAGCGAAACAGTTACGACCATTGAAATTCCGGTTAGTAAAGCATTCTCTGTACAAAGTCAATTACTGGATAATGCTGATATATTAAATCCTTCCAGTTTTAATAATTTAAAAGTGAATGTTCTCTGGACAACTAATACAGCTCTTATCGGGAAAATTTTAATGGTGAATCCGGCACCTTCATCACTACAGGATATCGGTAATTCTAAAATATCCATAGAAATTGCTCCTAATGAAAGTGGAAATGCTGTAGTAACATTGCATAATGGCAGTATATCTTCGCCTGTATATTGGAGCTGGCATATCTGGGTAACGGATTCTCCTGTAGGATCTTATTCCTATACTACGGAAACTCCGGCAGCCATTACAAATTACGTGAACTATGTCAATAAAGCCGATGTTGCATTGCAAACCGTTTTTATGGATCGTAATCTTGGGGCAACAGATGTTTTTCCCAACGTTGCCAATCCACAGGCACCGACAGCTGATGAACTGTTAAAAATACGTGCTGCTACAGGGATGCATTATCAATGGGGAAGGAAGGATCCTATTCCTCCATTCCAGTATGCGGATAACAGAAGTTTTTATAATGTATTTCTGGGGACTCCCGGTCCTAAAGGAACTGTTTCGTACATTACGCTTGATCAGTCTGACTATAATAATCTTTCAGGAAATTATATAGTACCTTATAACACTTATGCGTCGGCATCAAATGTACAGGTAACGGATAAGCCATCAGAAAAAATCTCCAAGATACTGTCTTATTCTGTGAAGAACCCTTTGGTATACATGATTCCAAGTACTTTCGCTCCCTATAACAGTACTACTCCCAATTATACCAACGGAACGGACTGGCTGGCACAGGAGCCTAATTTAGCTCCGGACAGATGGGGAAGAGGAGGTAAGAAATCTCCTTTTGATCCTTGTCCTGAAGGATGGAGAGTGCCGGATCTGACAAGTGTAGCTCTGGTTTCAGGTGCTGATTTCGGACAGACCCCATGGTATAAAAAAGATAAAAATGTAGCAACATCTTACAGTATTGCTACAGATTATTTAGGAATAAGAGTGAGGAATTCTGCCAATGCTACAGTAGGATATATCTTTAATAATCCCGCATATCTCATAGGGAATTACCCTGATTCCGGTTCAAGAGGATTCAGAAGTGTGACCGCCAATCAGACTGCGCAGGGAACTTTTAATACACTCAATTTCCAGTATCCTGCGGTATGGACGGCTGCTTTAAATTCAAACTACATTGGAAGATCTATTAATGTGCTGTTTGATGCAGCCTCTACAACCAACAGAATGATAGCCTTTCATGACAATAATGACCCTTACTTTGGAACAGGATGCCGATGTGTGAAAATAAAATATGATGCCAATGGTAATGAAGAAGGTCCTGCATCAGGAGCTTTGGTTGTGGCCAGCAGCTCCAGACTGATCAAAGAAACTGCGAAATCTACGGTGGTCAATAACAGGATTTCTATTTATCCGAGCCCTTTTTCCAGTGTTCTTTATATCAGAGCAGCAGAAAATAAAGAATATAATTTTCAGATATTTAATAGTCTGGGGCAACTTGTAAGATCAGGACGGTTTATCAACAACCAGACAGATCTTTCATCTTTAAGCACAGGAATTTATATAATAAGGATAAATAATTCCGAAGCGATTGTGAAAATTATAAAACAATAAATCTTACAATAGGTGCTAAAAAGCAGAATAAGGTCTCTTATTCTGCTTTTTTATAGGACACCATATTTTTTACATCTATTATGGCTGATGAAAATTTCTATATCAATCCATGCTGATAATTGTGTAACAGTCTAAAACCTATGCTACAAAGGGTTTGTTTCTCCGAAAAACCAGTGTGGAAAGAGGGTATAAAGCGCCATGATTATTAAATTAAACCTGTTTAACAAAAAGTATATAATAAAAAAGCTTTACTTTTGCAAAAATTTTTAGTTAGAATGTCGAAAAATTTAGTAATCGTAGAGTCCCCGGCAAAAGCAAAAACTATTCAGAAATATCTAGGAAAGGATTTTGACGTGAAATCCAGTTTCGGACATATCCGGGATCTTCCTAAAAAAGGAATGGGGATAGACCTTGCCACATTCAGTCCTGATTACGAAGTTTCAGCAGACAAAAAGAAATTGGTAACCGAATTAAAGGCTGCCGTAAAGAAAGCTGATATGGTATGGCTCGCTTCCGATGAGGACCGCGAAGGAGAAGCTATTGCATGGCATCTTGCGGATGAATTGAAACTGAAGCCTGAAAACAGAAAAAGAATTGTTTTCCACGAGATTACCAAAAACGCCATTCTAAAAGCAATCGACAATCCAAGAGATATTGATCAGAACTTAGTAAATGCACAGCAGGCAAGAAGAGTGCTGGACAGAATCGTAGGTTTTGAAATGTCTCCCGTTTTATGGAAAAAAGTAAAACCGGGGCTGTCTGCAGGTAGAGTACAGTCTGTAGCAGTTAGGTTAATTGTTGAAAGAGAAAAAGAAATCCGTGATTTTACACCCAAAGCAAGTTTTAAACTTGACGGAATCTTTTTAAATAAAACAGAGCAGGAAATTGCTGCCAAACTGAAAAAAGACTTTGAAAAGGAAGAAGAAGCAGAGAAATTCCTGGAGCAGGCTAAAACTACAGAATTTAAAGTTCTCAACGTTGAAACCAAGCCAGGTACGCGTTCAGCTTCAGCTCCGTTTACAACCTCTACATTACAGCAGGAAGCTTCCTCAAGACTTGGATATAATGTAACCAATACCATGCGTCTGGCACAGAGACTGTACGAAGAAGGTTTTATTACCTATATGAGAACAGACTCCGTGAACCTTTCCCAGGAAGCTATTGAAGGAGCTAAAAAACAAATCATATCAGAATACGGAGCAGAATATTCTTCTCCGAGAAACTATACTACTAAATCAGCTTCAGCACAGGAAGCTCACGAAGCTATCCGTCCTACAGATTTTGGAGTAAAAACCGTAGCTGATGTACAATTAAACAGATTATATCAATTAATTTACAGACGAACACTGGCTTCTCAGATGGCTAATGCCAAAATTGAAAAGACAGTGATTGAAATAGGAAATGCATCATTGCCACATCACTTTGAAGCACAAGGAGAGGTGATCATATTCGACGGTTTCCTGAAAGCTTACGGAATTGTAAAGACAGAAGAAGAGGATGAGGAAAATAATGACAAGTTGTTACCGAAAGTAAGCGTGGGAGAAGTCTTAAACTATAAAACCATTACTGCTACTGAAAAGTTCACCAGACCAAGTGCAAGATATACTGAAGCCGGATTGGTAAGAAAACTTGAAGAATTAGGGATTGGTAGACCATCTACTTACGCCCCTACAATTCAGACTATTCAGAACAGAGAGTATGTAGATAAAAGAGAAATCGAACCACATACCCGTGAAGTGATTAAAATGTCTTTAACAAAAGATAAGATCAAAAAAGTAGTTCTTGAAGAGAAATTCGGTGGTGATAAAAATAAATTCGTTCCTACAGACATCGGTGAAGTAGTCAATGATTTCTTAACAGATAATTTCAGAGAAATCCTTGATTACGGTTTCACGGCAAGAGTAGAAGAAAGTTTTGACGAAATTGCAAGCGGTGATCAGAAATGGAAAGAGATGATGACCAATTTCTACTCCAAATTCCACCCGAGAATTGAAGATGTAGAAGAAAATGCAGACCGTGCTACCGGAGATAGATTATTAGGAGTAGATCCAAAGACAGGTAAAAACGTTCATGCAAGAATCGGAAGATTCGGAGCGATGATCCAGATTGGAGAAACCGATGATGAGGAGAAACCAATCTTTGCTTCATTAATGACTGGACAGAATATTGCAACCATTACTTTTGAAGAAGCATTGGAGTTATTCAAATTGCCTTTCGATTTAAGTGAAGTTGACGGACAGCCAGTTTCTGTAGGTGTTGGTAGATTTGGACCTTATGTGAAATGGGGCGAAACGTATATCAGTATTCCGAAAGGTGAAGATCCGCTTTCTGTAGATCAGAAACGTGCCGAGGAAATCATCAATGAAAAGAAAATTGCTGATGCTCCTATTGCTACGTATAAAGGAGAACCGGTAACAAAAGGATCTGGCAGATTCGGACCATTTATCAAATACAAAGATATTTTCGTGAATGTTCCAAAAAGATATGATTTTGAAAATCTTTCACAAAGTGATATCAACGAACTGATTGACGCTAAATTGGAGAAAGAAGCCAACCGATATATCCAGCAGTGGGAAAAGGAAAAAATTTCCATAGAAAACGGAAGATGGGGACCTTTCATTAAGTTTGGAAAGGCCATGTTCAAAATTCCGAAAAAAGCAGATGATACAAAATATGAAGCTGAGGAATTAAAAGAACTTTCTTTGGATGAGGTTAAGAAATGGATTACAGATCAGGATCCTAAAGCCTTTGCAGAAAAGAAAAAACCAGCAGCTAAAAAAGCAGCCACTACAAAGAAAACAACTGCTGCAAAAAAACCGGCAGCTAAGAAAAAGTAAATATAAAATAATGATAATAGGCCGTTAACAGATGTTGACGGCTTTTTTTATGAACAAAAAGATCCACGTCTTACTCAGTTCCTGTGTTTTTTGTATGTTTGTTACATCAATCAATTATTACATTTTAAATTAAAATATGGATTTCGAAGACTTTATCATTTCACCAAGAAATTTCAAAACAGAAAGCTGGCAGATAGGAAATCGGATTACAAAAGATATCAGAGAAGACAGTATTGTTCTTTTGTTCGTATCAGACTATAGAGGAGCAGGCGGAGATGCGGAAGTGCAGGATTTTACGGCAGTAAGAAAAGAATTTTACAAGCTTTCACAGATGGACTTCGAAATTCCGGTTGTAGATCTTGGAGATCTGGTGTCCGGGAAATCTGTTCAGGATACCCATTATATCTTACAGGAAGTGCTGTCGGCATGTCATTATAAAAGAGCCATTCCGGTAATTATTGGCGGATCCAATGATTTTGCTTTTTCATTATTTTCAGCATTGAATTTCCATAAGAACAGTATCAATTATACCCAAATCAGTAATATTATCTCCCTTCAGCAAGGAGAGACCATTAATGAACATACTTTTTTAAGCAAAATTTTCGGAGCCAAGAATTTTTCCATTAAAAATTATCATCATCTGGGTTATCAGAAACATCTGAATGAGATGGATTCTGTAAGACTCATCAAAGAAGTGGAGTTTGATATTATCCGACTGGCTGAAATGATGAATTCTACTGAAAAGACAGAGCCTTTCTTCAGAAAAGCAGATTTGGTGACCGTAAATTGTGATGCTATTGAAAGCTTTAGTGAGCCTTTTTCAATGAATCCACAGGTAAATGGTTTGAGCAAAAGAGAAATCTGTGCCTATATGAAGGAAATCGGATTAAGCGAAAATCTTAAGTCTGTTGGTATTTTTAATTATAATATTTATTCTGAAAACCAGCTGAATCATCAGCTTTTAGCACAGATGCTCTGGTATCTGATCGAAGGAATCAATATCCAGTATTCCCATCCGAAAGAAAGACATTACGAGCTGTTTTATGTTTTGATAGATGACAGGCAGTATGCATTCAGACGTGATACTTTCAGTAATTTGTGGTATTTTGGTGATGATGAAAATATAGAAAACTGCATTCCCTGCTCCAGAAAAGATTTTGATGAAGCTAAAAAAGGCTGGCTGAATGCAAGACTGACGAAAATTTAATGTATGACAAATGTTCCCGCAAGAGTATCCATTATTGTTCCCGTCTATAATGTCGAACATTATTTGACAAAATGCCTTGACTCTTTGGTGAAGCAGAGCCTTCCCGATATTGAGGTTCTTGTAGTGAACGATGGAAGTAAAGACAACTCTGAAAAAATTATTAAAGAATTTGCACACAAATATCCTGACAAAATAAAAGCCTTTACCAAAGAAAACGGAGGTCTCAGTGATGCCCGTAATTTTGGGATTGACAGAGCTAACGGAGATTATATTGGTTTTGTAGACAGTGATGATTATGTCTCCGAAACGATGTTTGAGGAAATGCTTCTTTTAGCAGAAAAACACCAGGCAAAAATGGTAATCTGTAATATTCAGAAAGTGGATGAGAACGGGAAGATTATCCAAAAACTGACGCAGCTTCCCAATATGCCGGAGAAGATAGTGCTTGAAAAAAACTTCTCGGTATTTTCTGATATCAGCTATTTTGCATGCAATAAGCTGTTCAAAAAAGAACTTTTTAATCAGAAAAGATTTAAAAAAGGAGTTCATTTTGAAGATATTCAGCTTATTCCACAACTTTTACTGGAATGTGAAATCATTGCTCAGACTCAGAATTTCCATTACCAGTATCTTGAACGTACTGATTCTATTACAAAAACCCACACAGAAAAAGGACTGGATATATTAAAAGCTGTATCTGATGTGGAACAGATATTTAGTAAATCCCCATATTCCCACAAAAATGAAGTGCTGAAAAATTTTCAGATTTTTGAAGGGGCTTATTCATTTTTGGCCTATCTGGCGTATGTGAAAAAAGAAGAAATATTTTATAGTATGTCTGATCAGTTAGTTCTTTTTATGAAGGAAAGACAAATAAAAATTCAAGATATATTGAAGTATAGTCGTTTTGGTAAGAATTATCTTTTATCTTTGCCTTTGAAGAAAAAGATTTTTTATCTGTTGTTTTTTGCAGGACAGAAAAGATTGATAAGAAAGTTGATTTAGTAAACACAAATGTAAGTACTATTGTTTCGGTCAATAGAAAATGATAATGAAGTTCTTGTAAAGTTCTGTATTGTGGTTTTTTATTTAGGAGATACAAGTGCTGAATAAGAAAAGAATGAAAAATTTTGAATTGTTCTTAAGCGGATCGGGAATACCTATTTTCTACGTAAAAATAGGACTAGGCTTCGTGTTCTCCTTTTTAATTACATTCTTCTCTATTCCTACCATTGTCAAGATCTCAAAAAGAAAGAATCTGATGGATGAGCCTGGAATAAGAAGCTCGCACCTTAGAGAAATTCCCAACCTGGGAGGAATTGCCATCTTTTATTCAATAGGAATCTGTGCCTCTATTTTTGCCTATGAATTATTTGATCTCTATAAATTTTTATTTGCCTCATTAATTATCCTTCTCTATGTAGGAGTAATGGATGATATTGTAGTCATGAGGGCTTACAAAAAACTCGTTGCACAAATTGTTGTGTCTTCCCTGATTGTTATTGGATCTGATATCAGAATCAGAAGCTTATTCGGGATCTTTGGAATATATGAGCTGGAGTATTTCGTAAGTGTGATATTCAGTATTGTAACATTTATTATTCTGATTAATGCATTCAACCTGATTGACGGAATAGACGGGCTGGCAGGTGGTTATTCTGTTATCTGTAGTGCTTTATTTGGAATCAGTTATTATCGCTTAGGAGAATATAACTATCCGTTGGTGGTATTATCTGTTGTTATTATTGGGACTGTATTGGCATTTTTGTATTATAATCTGTCTAACTACCGTACCCGCAAAATATTTATGGGCGATACCGGTTCTATGCTCCTGGGCTTTTTGTTAGCTTTTACATCCATTTGTTTTATAGATATTTTTATAGATAAAAAGCTCATAGATGTTCCAAGATATCACCTTCAGTCTGCTCCTGTAGTGGCAGTAGCCATTCTGATTCTTCCGATTGTAGATACTTTAAATGTAATTATGATCAGGCTTTACAACAAAAAATCCCCATTTGATGCCGATAAAAACCATATTCATCATAAACTGCTGAAATTGAACCTTACCCATAGGAGATCAACTTTTTATATTATCCTGTACTACCTGATGATTGTTGGAGTGGCTTATTATTTAAGACATATTAATGTCAATCTTTTATTAGTGGTGATTATTTCAATAGGTTTTTTTGGTGCTTATTTGCCAGATTTGCTATATCGATTAAGAAATAACAAAAATTAACAATTAAATATTACTTTTGTAAACAATATTATATATATATGATGAAAAACTTTAAATATTTATTTTTAATATTCCCTCTTTTAGTTACCTCATGTATTACAACAAAGGATGTAAGATATTTACAGCCAAGTGAGAGTCTTGTAATTAATGAAGAAGGTCTTGTTCCCTATAACATTCCTGTATACAGGATTACTAAAAATGATATCCTTAATCTTAACATTGTAACAACCCCCAAAGGTGATGCTGCACAGTTTTATTCTTCTTACAATTCCTCTGGAGGAAGCGGAACCGGAGCCGGAACTGTAATAAGCCCCGCTATGTCAGGGGGTGGCTCTGTTGGAGGAGGAGTTGGTGCAACCTCTGGAGCAAGCAGAGGTGGAAATATGAATTTTTACTTTAATGGACTCAAGGTAGACTCCAATGGTGATATTAATGTTTTTGGAATCGGCTATGTAAAAGCAGAAGGGAGAACATTAGAGGATATTAGAAAAGAAATTCAGGAAAAAGTAAATGAAAATTTCCAGGAAGGTAAGTCTGAAGTACGTCTGAATACAGACGGTATCACCTATTATATTCTTGGTGATGTGGAAACTACAGGTCTTTCAGGAGAGAAAGTAGCTCATAAAAATACCCTTACCATTACTGAAGCTTTAGCTATCAATGGAGGGCTGAACAGAACGATCGACAAAAAAGAGATCGTTATTCACAGAAAACTTCCGGAAGGAATCAAAATTGCCAAAATAGATCTTACCCGGGAAGATCTTATGAACTCTCCTTTCTATTATGTTCAGAATGGTGATGAGATCTATCTGAATACAAGAGCAAAAAGCTTGAATGGTTTCGGAAAAGATCCTATTCAGACTTTAACAACAGGAGTTTCGGTCATTACTACAGCATTGTCTATTTATTTACTTCTTAAAAATCTTTAGTCATGATTCCAGAAAGAGTAACCGCTGCAGAGAAGAATAATTCTCAGAAAGAAAAGTATGGGTCATTTGCATTATTTGATTTAGAGCACTTTTTAAGAAGGATTCTTAAGAACTGGTATTGGTTTGTATTTATGTTTTTTATCGGCTATGCACTGGCATGGGGATACAGTCATTACTATGCACAAAATATTTATGCATCAGACCTGTCATTAAGTACTTCCAGTAAAGGAGCTGAGTTTTTACCAACACAGGCTAATCAATCTATCAACTTCATTTGGGGAGATACCGGAAATCAGGATGGGCTTTATCTGAAGAAAATGCTTTTATCCAGATCGCATAACGAATTTTTGGTAAAAGAACTTGACCTTTTTGTTAATTATTCTACTAAAGGACTGATAAAATCTACCTATCTGGATAAAGATGACTCACCTGTCTTTCTTCAGATCGATAAAAAACATCTTCAGCAGATTAATTATCCTATTACCCTGATACCCAAAGGAGATGGAGCCTATCAAGTAGTTTTACCCGAAGAAGGAGAATCTACCAACTTATATAATTATGAGATTGAAGGCTTCCAGAGTATCAGCGCATATAGCAGACCCGCTGATAAAATCATTAAAATCAATGAGTGGTACAATTCTCCAAACCTGAGATTCAGACTGGTTAGAAATCCTGTTCCCACTAAAATCAAGTTGGATAATATCATTGTAAACCTGAACTCAGTAAATGAGAGTGTAAATGAAATTGTCTCTACTACAGGTGTTGACTTTGATAAAGAGATCAGATCGATTATGATTATTACCAAAAAAGGATATAATCTTAATAGTACAGTTAATTTCCTTAATAAATCTGTTGCAGAATTACAAAAAAAGAGATTGGCTGATAAAAATATAGTTAATAAAAACACAGACATCTTTTTAAAAGAAAATCTGGATAATATCCGTAAAAAGCTTGATTCAAGTGCGAATGTGCTGAATTATTTAAAAACCTCAGAAAAACTCTATAATATTAAAGACAGAGATGAAAAATCTCTTGAGAAAATAAAAGAGTTGGAAGCTAAAAAAGCAGATATCATAAGCAAAATCAACTCACTTAACAATATAAAAAACACGCTGCAGTCTCAGAATTTTGATAAAATGATTGGAACCAATGCTGCAGGTTTTGAAGATGGCGTATTCTCAGCAACAGTTTCTGAACTGAAAGCTCTGTATACCAAAAAAGCAGAAATGGCTTCTATTTATAAGCCTTCATCAGAGCCGATGAGAGAAATCAACAGACTTATTGATGAAGCAAGAATGGGATCATCAAATAGCTTAAGAGGATACTATAGCAGATATTATGATGAGATCAACAAAATTGATCGTGATATTTCAGGTGCCAACTCAGATTTAGCATCTTATCCTGAAAAAGAAAGAAGATATCTGGATGCAGAGAGAGGATATAATATGATTGAGGCTACTTATAATAGTCTTCTCGGAAGACAGAGTGATACTAAGATGAGAATGGCTACCAATCAATCTGATATTACAGTAATTGACCCTGCTAAAAACCTGGGGCAAAGAGCAATCGGACCTAATGTAAAGTTGGCCAAGACTGCCATTATCTCCGGATTACTGCTGCTTCCATTACTGTTTATCTTTATAGGTGAAGTATTGGATAGTAAAATAAGAAATATTAAAGAGCTTTTAAGTGCTACGAAAATTCCGCTTCTCGGAGTAATAGGAAATAACAGCAATGAAAATATGCTTACCGTCCTGGAGCAGCCAAAATCATCCGTATCTGAGGCATTCAGGGGAATAAGAGCAAATATGAGATTCTTAATGGATAATGAAAGTGGAAAAGGTAAAGTTATTTTGATTACATCATCCATTGGAGGAGAAGGGAAAACTTATATTTCTATCAATCTGGCATCTGTAATAGGATTAAGTGATAAGAAAACAATCTTATTAGGAATGGATCTTAGAAAACCAAAAATTTTTGGAGACTTTAAGATTGATAATAAATATGGTATCTCAAATTATCTTACAGGAGAAGTTGATATCGACCAGATTATTAACAAGACCAAGATCCCTAATCTTGATGTTGCCACTTCAGGTCCTATCCCGCCAAACCCGTCTGAACTTTTAATGAGCCAGAGAAATATCAGATTTATAGAAGAACTTAAAGAAAAATATGATTTCATTATTATAGATTCTCCACCTGTAGGTCTTGTAGCTGACTCATATGAGCTTATGAAGCATTCTGACGCTAATATTTATGTAGTGCGTCATGAATACACAGAAAAGTATATGCTGAAAATGATTACTGAAAAGTATCATAATGATGAAGTTAATAATTTGGGACTTGTTTATAACGACTATAATACTAAACAAGGCTACGGATATGGCTACGGCTACGGTTATGGATATGGCTATGGTTACGGATATTTTGATGAAGATAAAAATTATAAAGAGCCATTACTGATAAGGATCAGAAATAAAGTACAGGTATTATTCAATAAAAAATAAAGCATTAAACCCTCATTTAATGGGGGTTTTTTCATATTTAAAGTATTTTCATTCTATGAAAAAAAGAATATTTTTGCCACTTTGCCGTTTACTTTATAACAAATTATGTTTTTTTGTTTATTTTTAACTAAACATTAAGATTATCATTAATATAAAAATGTTTTATATTTGCAAAAATTAAATTTTAAAATAACCATAAATCCATATTCTTTTATGAATAAAAAATTATTGTTTAGCTTCCTTGCTTTCCTTGGAATGGTAAGTGTTAAAGCACAAAGAAACGAATTGGGAGTTCGTCTAGGTATGAGTAACCTAGTGGGAGATGTAGGAAGGACAAATTATATTTTACAGAAGCCGTTGGATTTAAGCAGAGCGTCAGATTGGGGCGTGCCATTTTATGGTGGTTTATTATACAGATTTAATTTTAACCCGCATCAGACTGTCAGATTGGATTTAGGATACAACCAGATCCAGTTCAGTGATAAAGCGGCAAAGGAAGATTATAGAAGAAATAGAAACTCATACGGAAAAAATAATGTGTATGAGGCGAGTTTAATGTTTGAATATAACTTTTTCCCGGTAAATAATGAGCAGATCAGCATGCTGAGCCCTTACATCTTCGGAGGTATTGGTGCTTTGATGTTTGATGCTCCGAAAGCTACTTTGGTGAATGATTTCAGAAGAGATGCTGATGGGGTAGCACTGGCTCCGATTAATGAATTGGATTTTACCACTACCACAGATTATTCACTAGGGAAAAAAGTAACAATGCATATTCCTTTTGGAGTGGGTTTGAAGTATAAGTTCAACCATTCCTGGGCTATATTTGCAGAAGCTACATTCAGATATACATTGACGGATCAGTTGGATCATAGCAAGATCCTTTCCAAAGATGTAAAAACTTCTTTTAATGCTGATATTTTGGACCCTGCTACAGGTGGTTCATTATTACAGTCAGGAAATTATTATGCGGTTTCTAAAGAAAGAGAAGCAGAGTTTATTAAAAAGAGAAATATTGGAGATGGAAGATCCAACGACTGGATAAATACGTTCAGTTTAGGACTTACATATTCGTTCGGAAGACCTCCATGTTATTGTGAATAATATGTCGTTGATTAAAGAAAAAATAAATTCTGAGAATTTACCAAAACACGTAGCCATCATTATGGATGGTAATGGGAGATGGGCAAAATCTCGTGGCGAAGAAAGAACTTTCGGTCACAAAAATGCCATTAATGCAGTAAGAAATGCTATTAATGCTTGTAATGAGATTAATATCCCCTACTTAACATTGTATACATTCTCTTCAGAAAACTGGAATCGTCCAAGCGAAGAAGTGAATACCCTTATGAATCTGTTGGTAGAAACCTTGCTGCTGGAAGCAGAAGAAATCTTCAGCAAAGGACTGAGAATGCATGTTATAGGGAATCTTGAAAAATTGCCGGTATTAGTAAAAGAGCAGTTGGAACGTGTGGTAGAACTCACAAAAGAAAACACAAAAGGAAACCTTGTATTGGCTATTAGCTATGGCTCGCAAAATGAAATACTGGAAGCCGTAAAAAATATAAGTTCTGATGTAAAAGAAGGAAAAGTAGAGATAGAAAACATAAACGAAAGTTTATTTGAAAACTATCTTTACACAAAAGATTTTCCTCCTGTAGATTTACTGATCAGAACCAGCGGCGAAATAAGGATAAGCAACTTCCTGCTTTGGCAGATTGCTTATGCAGAATTACAGTTTTTAAATGTTCTGTGGCCGGATTTCACCAAAGATATTTTCTTTCAATGTATTGTTGATTATCAAAACAAAGAAAGAAGATATGGCTTAACCGGCGAACAGGTAAAAGGCCAATAAAATTTTAAGAAAAGAAAGACTCGATAAAATGAAGTTTAGACTATTACCCATCATTATGTTTGCTGCTTCTGCACATTTTTATGGACAAGTAACTCCACAAGACAGCACAAAAGTAAATAATGCTGTACACGCAGAAAATGAGGCAGGAACTTATACTCTTAAAGACATCGTTGTAGATGGGGTAAAAAAATATACACCAGCTCAGATCTTAAGATTTACGGGCCTTACAAAAGGAGAAAGTGTAGACATTCCAGGACAGAAAATCAGCAATGCTGTAAAAAAACTTTGGGATACCCAATCTTTTTCTGAAGTGGAAGTTTATGTTCAAAGCATTGAAGGACAGACGATCGTTCTGAAATTTCACCTGCAGGATCTGAAAGAACTTGGAGAAGTTAAATTTTCAGGAAAAGGAATCGGTAAATCTAAAAGTGAAAAACTGGCAAAGGATAACAACCTTAAACCAGGAACTAAGATTACTCAGAACTTAGTTTCAAGCCTTAAAACTCATGTCCCTAAAGACTACATCAAAAAAGGTTTTGCTGATGCTAAAATTACGATCCAGGATAAAGTAAATGCAGGAGACCCTGCTTTGGTAGACTGGACAATTAATGTAGATAAGGGTAAAAGAATTAAAATTGACCATATTGAATTTGAAGGAAACGATAATGTAACCGACAGAAAACTTAGAAATAAAGCTTTCAAAGAAACGAAACAAAAACGTTTCGGTATCGGTGGAATATTGAAATCCTCAAAATTCATTGAAGATAAATATCAGGAAGACAAGCAGAGTCTTATCAGTTATTACAACTCCCTTGGATACAGAGACGCTAAAATTGTTTCAGATTCAGTATGGAGAAACAAAAGAAATAACTACGAAATCAATGTAAAACTTAGTGAGGGTAAAAAATATTATATCGGAGATGTTACATTCACGGGTAATACGGTATACTCTACAGAATATTTACAGAGATTGTTAGGATATAAGAAAGGTGATATTTACGATGCTGTAGGTTTCAACAAAAAAGTTGGTGAAGACGGAGGTAAAGAGGATGATTCAGATATTAAATCTGTTTACATGAATAACGGTTACCTTTTCTCTAACGTAACACCGGTTGAAAAGTCAGTGTCTGGTGATGCCGTAAACCTTGAAGTTAGAATTAATGAAGGAGAACAGGCAACCTGGAATAAAGTAACATGGCAGGGGAATGTTACAACCCATGACCACGTAATTCTTAGAGCACTGAGAACAAAACCGGGAGAGCTATTCAAGAAAACAGAAATTAAGAGAACCTATTTTGATTTAGCAGGGATGTCATTCTTTGACCCTCAGCAAATCGGACAGGATATTCAGCCAAATCAGGTGGATAATACCGTAGATATCAACTGGAAACTTGTAGAAAAAGGATCGTCTCAGGTTCAGCTACAGGCAGGTTACGGTGGTAACAGTTTCATCGGTACTTTAGGATTAACATTTAATAACTTCTCATTAAAGAATTTCCTTAAGTTTAAAGATTTCAAACCAGTACCTCAGGGAGACGGACAAACGTTCTCTGTTCAGGTACAGGCAGGACAGTACTTCCAGAACTATGGAGTGTCATTCACAGAACCTTGGTTATTTGGTACAAGACCAACCGCCCTTTCTGTAAGTTTGAACAACTCAAGAGTAAGATATACAGATCAATATGGGGATGCTCAGAAATTGAATATCTTCTCGGCTTCAGTAGGTCTGAACAGACTATTAAACTGGCCGGATGACTATTTCTCCCTGTATACTGGTTTACAGTTCCAGAAGTACGACTTCAAAAACTATCCATTCCAGTTTGGGGAATCTACAGAAAATAATGGTACTGCCAATAACTTCAGTATCAACTTAGGTCTGAGCAGAAACTCAGCGGGTATTGACCCGATTTTCCCAACTATGGGATCCAATGTTGAGCTATCCGCAAAACTGACTCCTCCGTACTCATTATTTAAGAAGAAAGATTACTCTACAATGTCAGCCATTGACAAATATAAGTGGATGGAATTCTATAAAATCAAGTTTAAAGCAGATGTTTACAATGAAATCATTGGAAAACTTGTCTTGAGATCTTCTGCAGAAATGGGATTCATGGACGGATACAACAGCCAGTTGGGAGCTCCGCCATTTGAAAGATTCTATATGGGAGGTACAGGTCTTTTCGGAGGTCGATATGACGGTAGAGAATTGATCCCTTTAAGAGGTTATGAAAATGCCACTACAGAAGGAGGTCAGGCAGAAGATATTACACAGAAAGGAGGAGGTACAATCTATAACAGATTTACGTTGGAACTAAGATACCCGATCTCAATGAGCCAGACTGCAAAAATTTACGCATTGACATTTGCTGAAGGAGGTAACGTATGGAATTCATGGAGTTCTTACAGCCCATTCCAGTTGAAAAGATCAGTCGGAATTGGTGTAAGAGTTTATATGGGAGCATTTGGATTGATCGGATTCGACTTTGCACTAGGTCTTGATAAGACAATCTCAGGTGATAAGTCTGGATGGAGAAACCACTTCTTGATGAACCAAACATTATAATTACAAATATGAAGCACTTTAAAATAATTTTCACATTCGCATTCCTCTTACTTTTCGGGTTGAACAATGCCCAGAAAATAGGAGTAGTGGATACTAATGAAATTTTAAATAAATTACCTCAGTATAAAGAAGCTGAAGCAAGATTGAATTCTCAGATTGATACCTGGGAATCTGAACTTCAAAGCCTCCAGACTGAATTTGAAAGAAAAAAAGCTGCTTTTGAAAGTGAAAAAGTTTTATTGATAGGTGACCAGCTTAAACTTAGAGAAAAGGAAGTTACCGATCTTGATAAAAATATTAAAACAACAACAAGCTTACGTTTTGGAGCCAATGGTGAAATTACAAAACTGAGAACAAATCTGGTTCAGCCTTTTCAGGATCAGATCTGGGGAGCCATCAAAACAATGTCCGAAAAAAATGGCTTGGGCATAGTTCTTGATAAAAGCAATAACATTAGTGTTATTTTCCTTCAGTCTAAATATGACTACACTGAAAAAGTATTGTCTATTCTATTAAAAGGAACAGATAAGAAGGAAAAAACAAATAGCAAAGGCAAAAAATAATTAAAGAATTAACTTTTGCTATATTTTTAAATCTAAAAACAAATTAAATTATTTATTTACCAGTTATGAAAAAATTAAGTGTATTATTTGCAGCAGTAATGATGGTTGTATCTGTAGGTATGGCAAAAGCTCAAAAAATTGCTACTTTAGATGTAATGGGAGTTCTTAACGCAATGCCGGAGAAAAAGAAAGCAGATGCTGATCTTAAAACATTCTTAGATACTAAACAAGCTGAGATTAAGAAAAAAGCTGACGCAGCTCAAACTAAATATCAGCAATACCAAACTGAAGCTCCTAAGAAAACAGCTGACGAAAACACAGCAAGAGAAGCAGAAATGAAAAAATTAGCTGAAGAAATTCAGCAAATGCAGGAAAAAGCTCAAAAAGACCTACAAGGTAAGCAAGACTTAGCTTTCGCTCCTATTGAGAAAAAACTTAATGATGCAGTAGAAAAAGTAGCTAAAGCTAATGGATATGATTATATTATGGATGCCAACTCAACAGCATTCCTTTATAAAGCAGGACCAGACGCAACTGCAGCTGTGAAGAAAGAATTAGGAATTCAATAATTTCAGCAAATTAACAAAGATTTATAAAACTAACCACCTCTTTTAGAGGTGGTTTTTTTATTTTTGCGGAATGGAAAAAGAAGTATCAACTACGGTTAAAGTTAGGTTTAGTGACTGTGATCCAATCGGACATTTGAATAATGTAAAATATCTTGAGTATATGTTCAATGCCAGAGAAGATCACGTAGAAACATTTTATGGATTTACCTATGAAGAATATACCAAAAAAACCGGCTGTACCTGGATTGCTATTCAAAATGAAATAGCCTATCTGAAAGAAGTAAGATATAATACGCAGGTAGTAATTAGCAGCAAGACCATCGATGTGCAGGATAGAACGGCAAAAGTCGAAATTCTGATGAAAAGCCTTGATGAAAAAACAATTCACGCTGTACTTTGGGTGACCGTTATTTATTTTAATGTTAAAACAAGAAAATCCGAAGTTCACCCGGAAGATATCAAAGAGATTTTTGATAAATTTTATGTAGACCTTATCCAGAAAGACTTCCAGTCCAGAGTGAAGTTCTTAAGATCTCAGAATGCCAAGAACTCGTAGCCTTATTTCTTATGGAAGGTTTCAATTTAAAAATTAATAATAAATAAATGAAAAAAATAGCAGTAATAGGTAGTAACGGACAATTGGGAAACTGCATAAAGAAAATTGCCCCGGATTTTGAACATCTATATGAATTCTTATTTACAGACTCATCCACTTTAGATATTACCAATGAAGAGCAGGTGAATGATTTCTTTTATGATAACAAACCTGATTATTGCATCAATGCCTCCGCATACACTGCAGTTGATCTCGCAGAAAAGGAAAAAGAAAAAGCCTTTGCCGTTAATGCTGATGGAGTAGCTCACCTGGCTCAGGCATGTGCAGATTTTAAATCTGTTCTGATCCATGTTTCTACAGACTACGTTTTTGATGGTACCACAAATCTTCCTTACTCTGAAGATGATTTTACCAATCCTGTAGGTGTATATGGAGCATCAAAAAGAGAAGGAGAAGAACGTGCTCTGGAAATCAATCCAAAAACAATCATTCTGAGAACTTCATGGTTGTATTCCGAATTTAATAAAAACTTTGTGAAAACAATGTTAAACCTTTTCTCCCAAAAAGAAGAGTTGGGAATCGTTGCTGATCAGTTTGGACAACCTACTAATGCAAACGATTTGGCAGAAGCGATTATGAAGATTATCAGAGCACCACACAAAACCTATGGAATCTTCCACTTCTCAAACTATCCGGAGACAACCTGGTTTGAATTTGCTAAAAAAATTGCTGAATTTTCAAAGGCATCTATAAAATTAAATCCATTAACGACTGAACAGTATCCAACTCCAGCCAAAAGACCGGTAAGAAGTACCATGTCTTTAGATAAAATAGAAGAAGTTTATAAAATAGAACCCAAACATTGGGAAAACAGTCTTGAAGAATGTGTTGATATCCTTTCACACTAATACTATTATATATATGAAGAATATAGCAATCCTCTTTTCCATATTATGTATCCAGTTTTGGAGTGCGCAGAATGTTTATATGACGAGAGTTGAAAAAACAAATGATAACCCAGATAAATTCTTATTCAGAAAAGAAGCTGCTGCAGATGCTATTTATTTAGGAGAAGTAGAAGTACAGGGTTTTTCAAAAGATGATGCACTCGTATTTTCCCTGGTATATAAAAAAGCAAAAGAGATTGGTGCCAATACATTTGAATTAAAACCTTTCGAAAATGTTGATGGTACCCCTCAGCCATTCAATGCTGCCAATTATAAAATCGCCTTGTATTATACACCCAAAGAAAAATTAGCTGTTAAACATGGAGAGATGTATATATTTGCCTCTTCTGATAAAGAGCAGAAAATAAGTATCAACCGTAAAGATTATACTGTCGCTCCAAGATCTTTTTTAAAATTAAAAGTTATTCCAGAAGAAGTTTATACAATTTCAACCAGAAAACTATTAGGTTCTACAGTAAAAATTCAGCCTAAAGCTGATGACGATAATGTTTACTTCCAGATTTCATCTTTAAAAGTAAAGCCGGATAACTCCGGAGTAGGAGGTTTAAACCTTAAATCAGGAGATATTATTGGTCTGGAAAAGTCATATGCTGAATTCTTAAGCACTATCTATACAGAAATCAAACTATAAAAACCAGCTATAATAAGTGTATTGTTGGTTTTGACTTAAATAAATTCTAATTTTAGAAATTTTGTTTAAAATTTTTCACTCTGCTACCCAGCCCTTTAAGGCTTAATATTACAAAACGGTAAAATTTATGTTACATAAAGTTGCGTGGTGTGTATGAAGTTTCTATCTTTGCCCCACTGAAAAACGAAAGGATATCAGTAGCGCAGAAGAGCCTTTAGTTAGGCAGAAACAATATTACTTCAATAAGAAACGGACGAAAAAAACTTTAAAACTTTTTGTAAAAAAAAGTTGCCGGTTAAAAAAGAGTTTGTATCTTTGCAGTCCCAATTAGAGGGAGCGCAGGAGTAGAGAGATTGAGGGTTTGAGAAGGATTAAGGTTACTTAAAAAACTTTAAAATTTTCTTCAAAAACATTTGGTCATTAAGAAATAAAGTTTTACTTTTGCACTCGC
>NZ_VFPD01000003.1:361052-455615 GCF_006716485.1 Chryseobacterium aquifrigidense | reverse complement strand
ACTGTCATTCTTTCGTTTTTCAGTGGGGCAAAGATAGAAACTTCATACACACCACGCAACTTTATTTAACATAAATTTTACCGTTTTGTAATATTAAGCCTTAAAGAGCTGGATAGCAGAGTGAAAAATTTTAAACATTTGTTTGGGGATCGGGTGAGAGTGTGGGAGGGTTGGAAAGTTTGAGCGTTGGAGAGGGTGAAAATGGATCATTCGGGGGAGTTTCGAGATGCGGGGTGCGGGGTGTGGGCTGCGAGCGGGGTGAGTTTGAGAGTAAGGAGTAAGGATATGATATAGGATGCGGGGAGCGAGATGCGGGGTTTTTAGGGTGACCATTGATCAAAAGAAGGTATATATATTATATAGTAGAGCTTTTTTTAAATTAATAATCTATATATAAGCTTGGGCTAAAGCCGAATTAAGGAATTCCTTTTGATTAAACGGGCTTCCTTCGACGAAGCTCAGGATTATAGTCCGTTCCTATTGAATGGTTTTTATTTTTAACCGCGGATGACACAGATTGACACGGATCATGTTGAATATTTTATTATAGCCTATGTGAACTTGTTTTTATTTGTGCCAACTTATAACTTATTACTTATTACTTATATCCTCCCCTCTTCCCCAGCCCTGATAGTAATGGTTACCCCGCAGCATGGGTTGGAGAGTGGGTGGGCCTGAGCGTGGGCGTATGAATGGATAGCAGGAAATAGCTCCTAAAAAAGTTGGAGAGCTTGAGGGTTTGAGAATAATAGAGTATTAGAGTTTTGAGTTTTTGAGTGTGTGAGCTTTTGAGGAGTTGGAGAAAAACAGAAAATGATGTTCTTAGGAGTAAGAGTATGAAATTGGAGTATACTATATAATATATGATGATATTCAGCATTGAGAAGCCGTTTCTGATGAATGATTCAAGTTTTCAACTGTAACAATAGATGTAATAATGATAAAAAAGGGTCAACATTTTTTTTGATTCCTTACATTTGTAGTGCATTCCGGTTTCTAAGGAATGAAATGAGTTTTATATATGACAGACAGAAAATATAAGGAAACGGTACATACAGATAAAAACCACTACGAATATATTACGGTAACCCACGACGAAAATAATGTCAGAATCTATACTTTGAAAAATGGATTACAGGTTTTTCTTGCGCAGAATTTTGACGCACCAAGAATACAGACTTTCATTCCTGTAAAAACCGGAAGTAATAATGATCCGGCCGACAATACGGGGCTGGCTCATTATCTTGAGCATATGATGTTTAAAGGCACTTCAAAAATAGGGACTCAGAATTGGGAGAAAGAAAAGGAACTTCTTGATCAGATCTCAGCATTGTATGAAGAGCATAAAGCAGAACAGGATGCTGAAAAGAAGAAGGAAATCTATAAAAAGATAGACGAAGTTTCCCAGGAAGCCAGCCAATATGCCATTGCCAATGAATATGACAAAGCAATTTCTTCTCTGGGGGCCAGTGGCACCAACGCCCATACCTGGTTTGATGAAACGGTTTATAAAAATAATATTCCGAATAACGAACTTGAAAAGTGGCTGAAAATAGAAAAGGAAAGGTTCTCTGAAATTGTACTTCGTCTTTTTCATACAGAGCTGGAATCGGTGTATGAGGAGTTCAACAGAGCACAGGATAATGACACAAGACTTGTGAACTACGAACTGATGGATGCCCTTTTCCCTACTCATCCCAATGGACAGCAAACGACACTGGGAAAACCGGAACATTTAAAGAACCCATCGATGAAGGCTATTCATAAATATTTCGATGAATATTATGTTCCCAATAATTATGCGATGGTTCTGGTTGGGGATCTTGACTTTGATGAGACGATCCAATTAATTGATCAGTATTTCGGGACTTTACCTTATAAAGAGCTTCCTAAAAAGACACCTGTTATTGAAGAACCTATTACAGAAATTGTAACAAGAACGGTAAAAAGCCCTACTACTCCACGCACTCAGCTTGCATGGAGAACAGATAGCTACGGAACAAGAGAAGCTATGCTGGCTGATGTGGTTGCCAATATCCTCAGCAACAGAGGGGAAGCCGGATTATTGGATTTACATATTAACCAGACTCAGAAGATGCTTTGGGCGCAGGCCTTTTCCGTAGGACTAAGACAGTATGGATATTTTTCCATTGTTGCTGTTCCTAAGGAAACGCAAACTCTGGAGGAAGCAAAGAATATGGTACTTGGTGAAATTGAACTGATCAAGAAAGGTGATTTTCCGGATTGGATGTTGCCTGCCATCATCAATGATTTCAAACTGCAGAGAATGAAAGGACTTGAAACTGCAGAGGGTCTTGCTACTACCCTTTATGATTCTTATATAAAAGGAAGAACCTGGGAAGAGGAACTGAACGAAATGGATGAGTATGCCGCTTTTACTAAAGATGATGTGGTGAATTTTGCCAATGCGTTTTTTAAAGAAAACTATGTGGTTGTCAACAAAGAAAAAGGAGTCAACGACAAATTGATCAGGGTTGAGAATCCCGGAATCACTCCCGTTAAGATCAACCGTGATACGCAGTCAGAGTTTCTGAAAGAGATTCTGGCGGATAAAACTGAGGATATTAAGCCCGAATTCATTGATTATCAAAAAGAAATCATTACGGATCAGCTTAACGGAAAGAAATTAAGTTTTGTAAAGAATAAGTACAACGATATTGCTCAGCTGCATTTTATTTTTCCTTTGGGGAGTGATCATGACAGAGATTTAGGAATTTCCACTCAGCTTTTACAGTATTTGGGAACTGATGTTCTTTCACCGGAAGATTTAAAAAAGGAATTTTTCAAAATAGGAATCAGCAATGATTTTAAGACTACAAACAACCAGTTGATTATTTCTTTAAGCGGACTGGAAGAAAATATAGAGAAAGGAATTGCTCTTCTGCAGCACTGGATGCACGATGTACAGCCTGATCAGGAAATCTATCATCAGTTTGTAGGTACAGTACTGGAAAATCGCGAGGCCATTAAGAAAGATAAAAACCGTATCATAACAGCGCTGAACAATTATACGAAACTGGGCAGCAACTCACGCTTTACAGATGTTATTTCTAAGGAAGAACTTGAAAACAGCAATCCTGAAGTATTCACAGACAGAATGAAAAAGCTTTTCCAATATCCTTATCAGGTATTTTTCTACGGTAAAGATTTTGAAAACTTTAAAGAATATATTGGTCAGTATACAGAACCTGAAAGCCTTCAGATTCCGGAAGCCAAGCAATATCCTGAACCGGCAACGGGAGGAAACGTATATTTCATCAACTATGACATGGTTCAGATGGAAATGAGTAAGATTGGTAAAGGAAACGTGGTGAATCCACTTCATTTCGGAAAGATCAATGTTTTCAATGAATATTTTGGAAGAGGGCTATCTTCCATTGTCTTCCAGGAAATGCGTGAAAGTAAAAGTCTTGCTTACTCTGCCTATGTTTCTTATGCAGCAAACGCTGAGCTGAACCATCCTGATTATGTCACCACCTATATCGGAACTCAGCCTGACAAACTGATGATTGCAGTAGATACGCTGAATGAACTGATGAACGAACTTCCTGAAGTACCTATTCAGTTTGAAAATGCCAGAAATGCAGCTCTGAAACAGATTGCCTCTACAAGAGTTACCCGAAACAATATATTCTTCAATACCTTAAGACTACAGAAACTGAACATCTATCATGATTTCAGAAAGGATATCTATGAACAGATCCAACACCTGAAGTTTGAAGATATCAAACATTTTTATCAGACAGAAATCCAATCAATACATTTTAATACTGCCATTATCGGCAAAAAAGAGAATCTTGATATGGAAGCTGTCAACAAAATGGGAACATTTAAAGAAGTAAGTCTGAAAGATATATTTGGACATTAAAAAACAAACCGCACGATAGAATTATCGTGCGGTTTGTTTTTTATAAGTGATAAGTGATAAGTGATAAATGATAATTGATCACAGGTAACTCATCATTCATCATTCATCATTTATAATTCTATTATGTCATCATACAATCCCCGTCTCCATCCTGATAGTTTGGATTAAAATGACCGGGAAGTAATTCCAAAAGATTTTTATGAAACAGATACGCTCTATTGAAATCACGTTCGTAGAGATGTGAAAATACTTTTGATTGTTGTATTTCTTTGTTCAAGCCGGTTTGGTAAGAGGTAAAGCCTTTCACTTTATGGGTCACAATGAAATAATTTAAAAACCGGACAACCTCATCTAAATTACCATCCGAAAAAAGATAAGGAATTTTAAGATAGCCATCGCGCAGCTGCAGCAGAAAACAAGAGGTAAGTTTATTATTCTGATCCGTAATTTTTATCCAATAGTACTTAAAGCTGTCGGCAAAACTTGAAAACAGGTATTTTTCCTCTTTTTTACCTTCCAGGACCCAAGGATTTTCTATAAAAGAATTGATTTCGTCTGCGTTGCGCATCCCTGAAAACTTATTCATAAAATCCGCACTTTCTTTGTCGATCCTATCCAGAACTTTGTATTTAAAATCCGGTTTTGGTGCGGTCAGGTTTTTTATTGAGATCAGTCCATTGGCTGCAGCATCAAGGATTTGAAAAAGAGGTTTCAATGGTTGTGTTACCGGTTTCTTTTCAGGAATCATTTTAGCCGCATCGGTTCTGAAATAATAGCGTTTCCCTTCTTTAGGAAAAACATATTCAAAAACACCCATAATATTGTAGAGTGCTTCTGCTTCTTTGGTAAATTCTGTGATGGCAATTCTGCCTTCGTATTCTTCAAAAACTCTTTTCAATAATGCTTTGGCTGGTCTTTTCTTTCTGTATTCCGGGTTTACATACAGGGTGCTGAGCCAGGCATAGCGGATTTCTTTTCCATCAATCATAAAAGAGTCCGGAAAACATCCCACATAACCGACCAGTTTTTCTTCAAAAAAAGCCAGAATTAGAAGTACATCTTCATCTGATGCTTTTGGATTTTGAATATGAGACAGCGCACGATGTCTGGTAACCGGAAGAAAATCATAATGCTGAAAATCTCCGGAGGATATAAAATCTTCCAGTTCTCTTCTGTTGTATGTCTTCAGCGCTATCATTTTCTCACAATCGTATTTTTATTAATCAGGCTTTTCAATCTGAAGTAAGCGATTTCTTTTTTCAGGATCTTCACTCCGCTCTCTCCCATTTCCATAGGAATTCTTTGGAAATTTCTCTTTACACTGTCCAGTTTTATACCAGCACATCCAAAGCTGCAATAGATTTCTTTATTTTTATAGAGTTCATCAAAAAATTCTTTTTTAACTTCAAAATCGGTAAACGGAAAAGCAAAACTTTCATAGAGGAAATCATTTTCTTTTAAATAATTAAAAGTCTTATCTGTTGTTTCCATCTGTTCTTTCAAAGATAAATCCCCGTATTTCGGATGGTCCCAGCTGTGCGAAGAGATTCCGAAACCTTTTCGGGTAAGTTCTTTTAATTGATCTGTACTTAAATAAGGTTGGTGCTGTTTTGAATAGGCCTTAAAATCTACCTCAAATTTTTCCGCTAGCTGATCCAGAATATCTTTTTCCTGATAATTTATGGATAAAATTTTCTTTTGTAAACCGCTTCTATCGGCGTTCTTCAGCGATAAGATAAAATAAATTTCCGGATCAATCGTTTTCTGTTTTTCAGCAGCATCGGCAAGAAGACTGGCCTTGCACCTGAACATCATCTCTTTATTATCTATGAAAGCCGGATTGATAAAATTGCAGGCATAAATTCCTTTTCGTTCCAAAATGGGAGCCGCAATATCATAAAACTCTCTGAAACCGTCATCAAAAGTTAAAAGGGCAATTTTTTTTGAAGGTTTAAAACTCCCGGACCTATAATCTTTGAACTCCTGCCAGTTCACAAACTGAAAATTCCGGGCCATATGATCGAGATCGTCTTCAAACTGTTGAGTCGTCTTATAGCGGATCACATGTTTTAAGTGAGGAAGTTCTTGATCTGAAACACTATGATAAAGCGGCAGACAGTAATCCAGCGGAAATGATTTCCCGATATTCTCAGACTCAAAAGCTGCTAAAACATTGATGATCATTTCTTTCATCCTATTCTAAATAAAAAAGAATCTATTCAAAATTAAATTCAAATAGATTCTTAAAGGTATAACTTTTAAAATTATTTTATGATCTTCATTTCATCAACAAGCCACCTTGAATCAGCAAACTTATCTATGATGAAAAGGATATATTTTGTATCTACCATGATGTTTCTGCTGAAACGAGGGTCATAATTGATATCGCTCATTGTTCCTTCCCACTGTCTGTCGAAATTCAATCCAACAAGGTTTCCATTGGCATCAAGAGCCGGGCTTCCTGAGTTTCCTCCGGTTGTGTGATTGGTGGCGGTGAATCCTACAGGAACATCACCTGTTTTATCTTTATAAATTCCGAAGTCTTTTTTGTTGTAAAGATCAATCAGTTTCTTTGGAACATCAAATTCATAATCTCCCGGAACGTACTTTTCCATTACCCCTGCAAGGTGAGTCTGATATCCGTAAGAAACAGCATCTCTGGGAGTAGAACCTTTTACTTTACCATACGTTACACGAAGTGTTGAGTTCGCATCAGGGAAGAATTTTCTGTCTTTATCCGTCTGCATCTGCTGTGCCATAAATTTCTTTTGCAAAGCATCAATTTTTGCCTGCATAGAAGTATATTGCGGATCTGCAGTTTTCATATACGTTTCTTTCATCGAAACATATAATTGATAAACAGGGTCTTTCTTTAAAGTTCTGATCAGTTTATCCTGATTAGAAAATGCTTTATCAATATCAGTAGTTAATGTTCCTCCGTTTACAGCTGTTCTTCCTGTGATAACAGAGTTTTTAGACATCTCTTCTACAACAGGAATATTGGTATTTTCATCTTTATATTTGCTGAATCCTGCCGGTAAAAACTGTGCTGCAGTTTTATTAACATATAAAGCCAGTAATTTTGCGGTTACTTTAGCATCAAGCTCTGCACTATAATCCTTATAGAAAGAAGTTAGTTTTGTTTTTAATTTTGAAAGTTCCTTTTCATCCATTCTCCCGGCTTCCACTGAAGTTACGAAGTCATAATAATCACCCGCAAGCTTCAAGGTTTCCGCATTTCTGATGACTTCAGTGTAGTACGCATTGTTTAATGCATAAGGAGCCTGATCATTGTACAGTTTATTTAACTGATCCAAAGTAGTCTTGATCTCAGGATTTTTAGCTACCAAAGAACCTTCATACATTACTTTCTTTTCTACAGCATTGGATTTTTTCAGTCCTTCTACTTCACCGATCCATTTTTTCCAGTAATTGGCAACAGAAGCATATTTTGAAGCATATTTGATACGTGTTTCATTGTCAACACGCATTTTTTCGTCCAACGTTTTCAGAGCCACATCACGTACTGCAATTCTTGCAGGATCAATATCTTTCATGATCTTCTCTACCCCAACTGCAGGAAGGTATTCTGTTGTTTTCCCCGGGAATCCGAATACAAAAGTAAAATCGTTTTCGTTTTTATCCTTGATAGAAACCGGTAAATAGTGTTTGGGTACGTAAGGTACATTGTCTTTTGAATATTCTGCAGGTTTGTTGTTCTTGTCTGCATAAATTCTGAACATAGAGAAATCTCCGGTGTGTCTTGGCCAAACCCAGTTGTCTGTATCGCTTCCGAATTTACCGATACTTTGAGGAGGAGCTCCTACAAGACGGATATCTTTATACGTTTCAATGGTATAAGCATAGTATTTGTTTCCATAATACATTGGCTTTACCATGATCGACTGGTAAGATTCAATTTTCTGAGAGTTTTTATACACCTCAATATTGTTGTTGATCTTTTTAGTAAGCTCGGGCTCCGTAAGGTTGTCCGTACCTTCCAGTATTGGATCAGTAACTTCTTTTATATCTACAATAAAGTCTACTTTCACTCCCGGGTTAGGAAGTTCACCTTCTGTATTTTTTGCCCAGAATCCGTTTGAAAGAAGATCATTCTGAACGGTAGAATGTGCCTGAATCTGACCAAAACCACAGTGATGGTTGGTTAAAAGCAATCCTTTAGGCGAAATAATCTCTGCAGTACATCCGCCGTTAAACTGTACAACCGCATCTTTAATGCTTGGTTTCTGAGGGTTGAAAATATCTTTTGCAGAAATCTTCATTCCTAAATCCTTCATTTCCTTTTCATTCAGCTCCGTAGGAATCCACATTCCTCCATATTGTTGCGCAAATGCCATTGCAGCTGGCAAAAGAAATACAGATAAAAGTATCTTTTTTGTCATAATCAAAATTTTGCCCCAATTTACAAAGAAAAATATGAACAGGCTTTATAAAACAGGTGGAAAAGTTACTAAGAGTAGGTTTTTGTAAATGTAAAAAGTAAAATGTATTAATGAAGGGAGCAGAAAATTCATTTAATGATCTATACAGTAAACCCGAACCGTATATTGACAACTATCAACCAGCAACATTAAACTTTAAACTTTAAACATTAACCGCCATCCCCCTCTGGCTCAGTTTTTGTTGATTGGAAGTAACTTTACTGTTAAAAACATACTTAAATTAATTATTATGATGAAAAGCAAAATGCTCATGTTAGGAATGGCATCTATTCTGTTCCTTTCTTCATGTTCTAAAAAAGAAACGACTGAAACAACGGGTACTACAGATTCTGCTACGGCTGTACAACCCGCTGCTACAGACAGCATTACTAAAGCTACTCCTACAGCAGCGGGTGACACCTCGGAAAATGCATTGGACTGGGCGGGAACTTATGAAGCAACAGTTCCTTGCGCTGACTGTCCGGGAATCAAGACTTCTTTAACATTAAACGATGACAAGACATTCAGCATTACTGAGGAATATCTTGAGAGAAATTCAAAAAACCAGGATAAAGGCTCTTTTGAATGGGATGCTACAGGAAGCATGATTACTTTAAAAGGGAAATCTGCCAACTATAAATACAAAGTAGGTGAGAATATTCTAATCCAACTGGATATGGAAGGAAAAGAGATCGATGGTCCGAACAAGGATCTTTATGTTTTCAAGAAAAAATAAAAGTAAAGGCTTCGGCCTTTATTTTTTTGCTTTTTTATGATCTAAAACTGATACGCTTTAATTTTCGGATCATCTACCAGACGTCTGATCACTTCCTCATGATGGCTATTTTTTCCGGTAAGCCTCCATATTATGGTAAAGCTTTCCTGAGAATACTGCTGTTTAAGCATCTGATATCTTAAATGATTTTCTTTGAATACATTTTCACAATATTTAATATCCTGGGAGTCTGTTACAGCAATTCTGTATTCTCTTACTTTATTATAATTATCAATAAAATTCTGGAGATAAGTCAGGGCACTTAAAATAAGTAATACCAACGTAGTCCCCAACAATGCAATATAAATATAGCCGGAACCTACTGCCATTCCTATAGAAGCTGTGGCCCAAATAGTGGTTGCCGTGGTAATTCCTTCAATTTTATTATCTCCTTTGAAAATAACCCCTGCTCCCAGAAATCCGATTCCTGTAATGATGTTGGCGGCAAGACGATCCGGATTGGCGACTCCTATTTTTATGGAAAGTATGGTAAACAGGCAGGCTCCAAAACATACGAGAATAAATGTTCTGAGACCAGCCGACTTATTACGGTATTCTCTTTCAGCACCAATGAACAGTCCCAGAATAACAGAAATAAGGATCAGCAGCAATTCATTTTTAACAATATAGTGGTCCTGAAGAAAATCCATCTTTTATAATTTAAACAGAGAATAAATTTACAATAAATCCTATTAAGAACTATCTTTGCTGAGGAGATTTTGCGTTGGTGCCCCAAAAAATTTGTTGCATGAAAAATTTTTGTAATGTTACATTTTAATTGCAGTAATTTTCCAGTATAAAAAGGATTCAACAAGAAGATTGTTATAAAAAAACGCCTATGAAAAACCTTATTTTTGCATTATTTACCGTATTATCCGGAATCACATTGTTACATGCCCAAAAAGTGTTTAATGAAAATTATTCTTTTAAAAGTGATGGGTCAACGGTTGCTTTTGTACCCATTATCAATAATTTTAAAGATAATGACGATATTACAAATCAAATTTTAAGGGATACACTTCAATTAAAATTTAAAGATGCGGCTGTTTTACGGGCTAATATGGATACAAGGGTGATCGATATTTTAAAGAAAGTTGCTGAGAAAGATTATAAATCCAAAGAAGTAAAAATGTTTCCTAATCTTACAGGCATAATAACCGGTGAGGAAATGAACTATATTAAAGAAAAATTCGGCAATGCAGATCTATTACTGCTTCCGGTAATTTTCAATATCAACCAATCTGCGGGAATGACCTTTGGAAATGCACTATTCCGGCTTTATGATCTTAATAATGGAGATTTCATTCAGCAGTTTTCAGAAAAAATCAATGTAAATATAGGAGACGAAACAGGCTTCACAATAATGACCAGTATGCTTATCAGCGGTGAAAAATCTCACTTGCTCAAAAATATTAAAAAATAAAATTATATACAATTATGGATAAAGAAATTTCACACTTCTGGTTAGGATATTTCAAAAATGAAGAAGATTTCTATAGCTTCGTAGAAGAAGATGAAAATTATTATATAGAGGAAGAAACTGACGATCAGTATGTTTCCAAGTTCGCAGAATCACAGAACATCAAGTGGTTTGATGATGACTTTATAGAATATGGTTTTGAGGATGAAAGCCTCAGCCTGTATGACAAGTTTGCAGAGTATTCTTATGCGGACCAATGGCTTCCAATCTTAGAGAAAAAACTGAATGAACTCAGTCTGGATACGCCTGTAAACGCGATTATTTTTGCAACAAGATTTGTGATTCCTAATCCGGTTTCTGTAGAAAATGACGATTTTTCACTGCATTATGTGGGTGAAGTAGAATATGATATTTAATAACCAAAGCAAAACTGCTTTCTTAACACCGGCAACAAGTGATTTCATGATATGTGTGATCATTTGTTGCTATTTTTATACTATAATGAGGAAGAAATAAAGTTACATTAAAAAAAATAAATCTATTTTAGCATGTAATGAATTTATATTCTACCCTACAAATCGGAGATTATCATATTAATCATTGCGAAGATGATCTTCTCATCAAAAAAATCAATTCTGACAAGATTTTGTGTGCTGTAATGGACGGATGTTCTACAGCTATGGATAGTCATTTTGCATCAACACTTATTGGGAAGATTTTACGTAAAATTATTGTTGAAAACGGTTATAAGGCATTATATGAAAAAAGCTGCCACCACAGTCTGGAGGAAGAGCTCAAAGAAATCATAAAAAGTTTATTCAATGAACTCAAATTTGTGAAAAACTATCTGATGCTGGATGAAAAAGAATTATTAGCGACTCTTATTCTCTTGGTTTATGACCATGCAAAGGACGAAGGAATTGTCTTAACGATTGGTGATGGTGTTGTGTGCGTCAATGGAAATATTACTGAATTTGATCGTGATAACAGACCTGATTATTTAGCATACCACCTTCATAATGACTTTGAAGAATGGTATTCCCGTCAGTCCCATATACTTTTTTTTGATCATTTAAATGACGTTTCCATTGCAACTGATGGTATTTTGAGCTTTTCAAAAATTAAAAAAACGAATTCTGAAGACATGATCAATTTTGCTGACTATTTAATGATAGACCGTCAGAATAGTAACACTGAGGACATGCTTAACAAGAAACTAAAGCAATTGGAACATCAATATGGAGTAAAACCTACAGATGATTTAGCCATGATAAGAATAATAAAATAATTCAGATATCTGAGCCTCATGAAAAAGTCCAAACCTCATCAGTTCTACTCTTTTTTGAAGAAATGGTTGATCAATACAATCTTTATTTCACCGCTTACATTCTTGCAATTTTACTGGTCAATGGGAACCTTTTCAGATCGGATGTCAAGTGGCTGTCTGGAATGTTTGTTTGCTGAAGATGCATTATTCATGTCAGTGATAACCGGCATTTTTCTTTCTGTTATTTTTTGTTTGTTTTCCTTTATTAAAAGGATATTAATCAAAATTGGCATTGAGTTTATATTGTTGATTTTTGTCTGGTTATTTTGGAATTATTCCATATTTGTAGACAGAGAATCTTCATGGAGTACCTATGATTTCAATGCTGAGATTCAATATACAATTTCACTTTCTTTTTTTCCGGTTCTCTTTCTGGGATGTTTGTGTATTTCACTTTTACATTATCAGGAAATAAAAGCTAGATTTGTATCTTATAAAAACAAACACCATTGAAAAAAATAATTTCTACTTTATTTTTCGCTTCTTTAATTGTTTACTCCTGTAACAAAACCAAAACAGATACTTCAAAAAACTCTGTACACTTTATAGAAAAGGATACAGCACAGGTTCAGAAAGAGCCATCAACATCAGGAAAACAAGTCTCAGATTTTGTTTCCAATCAATATGAAATCCAATACGAAACCGAAGGTGATCTCAACCAGGATGGATTTCCTGATAAAGCATTAGTTCTAAGAAAAAAAGATGACACTTTAGCACAGAGAACCATGATTGTTCTTTTAAAAAATCCTGACAAAACATACCGGCTATTTAAAAGTTCTGAAACTGTTTTTCCTGATGAATACAATGAATCCGGTTATAAAATACACGATCCTGAAGACATCAGTATTGAAAAAGGAATGCTGAATATCAATCTCTACGATATCGGACCTTATGGTAACCGGTTCAGTAAATTCAAATATATGAATGACAATCTGATACTTACTTATATTGAAACCTATAATATGGGTGCGGGTTCTCACTCTGCCCTCTATTACGAGCCTATGAAAGGTAAAGTAACACTGGAAACGGTGAATACTATGGAAGAAGCAATGCCGTCAGAAACTAAAAAAGTACAGGTGAAGAAAGAAAGATTTTTATTTGAAAATGTTTCTCCTGATGATGTTGTCACGAATGTTTACAATGCTGTAGAATAAGAGTAGACTGTTCCGGTGCTTAAATAAAAAAACTTCCGCCTAAGAGACGGAAGTTTTTTTATTTAAGATCTAATCTTCAGTATTTTAATGCGCTTCGAGCCAGTTGTCTCCTACTCCAATTTCTACAAATAACGGAACCTGTGTTTTCAGGGCACTTTCCATTTCAGTTTTAATCAGTTTTGAAGCGGCTTCAATCTCATCAGCAGGAGATTCGAATATCAATTCGTCATGTACCTGAAGAAGCATCTTTGTTGTAAGCTGTTGCTCTTTAAGCTCTCTGTCTATTTTAATCATGGCAAGCTTTACAACATCTGCCGCACTTCCCTGAACAGGTGCATTCACGGCATTTCTTTCTGCATGACCCCTTACCACAAAGTTATTGGAATTAATATCTTTCAAATGACGTTTTCTTCCTAAAATGGTTTCCACATATCCTAACTGACGGGCTTTGCTCACCTGCTCTGCCATGTATTCCTTCAGTTTCGGATAGGTTTCGAAATAAGCTTCGATCATTTGTTTAGCTTCTGTACGGGATAATCCGGTCTGTTCTGCCAAAGCAAAAGCTCCCTGCCCGTAAATAATACCGAAGTTTACGGTCTTAGCCTGGCTTCTCTGGGTTTTGGATACCTCAGCCAGAGGAATTTTAAAGAGCTTTGCAGCCGTAGAAGCGTGGATATCTTCTCCATCCTGAAAGGCTTTGATCATATTATCCTCTCCTGAAATTTCAGCAATTAAACGAAGTTCAATCTGTGAATAATCGGCAGAAATAATCTTCTTTCCTTCTCCGGAAACAAAAGCTCCACGAATCTGCTGTCCTCTCACCGTTCGGATCGGAATATTCTGCAGGTTCGGGTTTACACTCGCCAAACGGCCTGTAGCGGCTGTGGTTTGTGAGAAATTGGTATGTACTCTGTTATCTTTTTTCTCAATCTGTGAAGGCAGGGCATCTACATAGGTTGATTTTAATTTCTGATATGTTCTGTATTCCAGGATATGCTTGATGATCTCATGTTTTGAAGTCAGCTTCTGAAGAACGTCTTCTGAGGTTGCATATTGTCCCGTTTTTGTTTTTTTGGCTTTCGGATCCAGCTGCATTTTTTCAAAAAGAATCTCTCCCAGCTGTTTAGGTGAATTCATGTTGAATTCTTCTCCTGAAAGTTCAAAAATCTTTGTTTCCAGCTGCTTCAGATCATTCTCAAGGTCAACACTTTCCTGTGCCAGCCATTTTTCATCCAGATAAATTCCTGCCAGTTCCATTTTCGCCAGCACTTCCATCAGAGGCATTTCTATATTGTAGAAAAGTTCCTCAAGGTTTTCTTTTTTCAGCTGTGGTGCAAACAGCTCATACAGCTGGAAAGTTATGTCTGCATCTTCCGCGGCGTAATCGGTTTGCGTTCTCAGATCAGCATCTCTGAAATTGCCTTGCTTTTTTCCTTTTTTTCCGATGATGGTTTCAATGGATACGGGTTTATAGTTCAGGTATACTTCTGAAAGATAATCCATCCCGTGTCTTCCGTCCGGATTCAGTAGATAGTGGGCAATCATGGTATCAAACATGGCGCCTTTTACGGTGATGTCGTATTGTTTTAAAACTTTATAATCAAATTTAAGATTGTGAGCAATTTTCAGCAGGTCTTCTTTTTCAAAAAATGGTCTGAAAATCTCCAAAGTCTGCAATACTTCTTCCCTGTTTTCAGAGAGCGGAATGTAATAAGCAAGTCCTTTTTTATAAGAGAAGCTCATTCCTACCAATTCTGCTTCCAGCTCATTTAATGATGTGGTTTCTGTATCAAAACAAACCACTTTCTGCTGCAGCAGGTTGTCTACCAGTTTTTTCTGTGCTTTCGGATTATTGATAAACTGATAAAGGTGATCATTATTCTCAATCGTCGACTTTGTAGAAGTCGCCTGATCCAGTTCCTCAAAATTGGCAAAAAGATCAAGCTGCATAACCTGTCCTTTTACTTCAGTTCCGGCCGGAGTCTGTTTTACTTCTACCTCGCTTACAACCACTGTTTCTACAGCAGCAGGAGCAAAAGCCCTGTAAAGGTTTTCGTATAATCTTCGGAATTCTATTTCATCAAAGACCTCTTTTACTTTTTCAAAATCCGGAGTTTCAAGATCGTATTGCTCCTGATGGAATTCTACCGGAGCATCACAGATGATGGTCGCTAATTTTTTAGACATAATACCACGCTCTGCAGAAGCTTCTACTTTTTCTTTCAGTTTCCCTTTCAGTTTATCCGTATTGGCTAATAAATTTTCAATGCTGCCGAATTCTTTCAGGAACTTCATGGCAGTTTTCTCTCCTACGCCTTCCAATCCCGGAATATTATCTACCGCATCTCCCATCATGGCAAGGAAATCAATAACCTGTTTCGGGTCTTCAATCTCATATTTTGCCTTTACTTCTTCAACTCCGAGAATTTCAATGTCACCACCTTTTAAACCTGGTTTATAAATTTTGATTTTATCGGTAACAAGCTGTGCAAAATCTTTATCCGGTGTCACCATGAAAGTGGTATATCCTTCCTTTTCGGCTTTGCACGCAATAGTCCCAATAACATCATCGGCTTCATATCCTTCCACTCCAAGAATGGGGATATGCATGGCATCCAGAATTTTGTGAATATATGGAACCGCAATTTTGATTGCTTCGGGAGTTTCGCTTCTGTTAGCTTTGTAATCTGAATAGTCATCCGTTCTTACACTCGCCTGCCCCACATCAAAAACGACTGCCAGGTGTGTTGGTTTTTCTCTTCTGATCAACTCTATCAAAGAATTGGTAAAACCGAAGATGGCAGAAGTATCCAGCCCTTTGCTGGTGAGTCTCGGATTCCTGATTAATGCGTAATATCCTCTGAAAATCATCGCATAAGCATCGATGAGAAACAGCCTTTTATCTTGTGTTGCGTCCATATTTTGAATAATGAACAAATATAAGAAAATAGGAGTAAAAGTTGATAGTTTGAGGAAGGGTTTCGGGAATGGAGATTCGGGGTTAGTGGGTGCGAGGTGCGTAGTATGGTAATCTCTTTTTAGCAGCTATTGTTTTGAAACGGGTTTGTTCATTCTCATTTCAATAGCTTTCCATTCTCATTATTTTGACAGCTACGTCTTTATAAAACAAAACAGCATACCCAAAGGCATACTGTTTCTTTTTTTATTTAAGTTTATGGGATTATTTACCTGAAGAAGGCCATAGTCCTGCGTACTGGGAAGTACCATAGTCAATGGTTTCAGCACTTACTACGAAGCTGATCAGCATACTGTTGCTGTCAATTGCGTCGAAGTCTACTTCGTGCTGGATTACGTATCCGTTTTCCCATTTCAAAGTGATCAGTGTTCCTTCTTCGTGAGATTTGTTGAAAGTGATTTCTCCTACTGTTGGCTTATATTTACCGTTTAGTAAGCTTTCAAGGATGTCTGACTTTTCAGTAGCTTCTACTGTCACCTTGATTAATGCGTTAGAAGGATCTGATGCTACACGTCCTGAAACGTCTGTAGATCTTGATACGCTGTAGTTCATTTTTAACAGTTTCTGTCCTTCACCGTTGTTGAATTTTAAGATTCCTCTTGAATTTCTTTCTGCCATGATTGTAAATTTTAATCGTTAGTAATAAATTGTAATTCAATAATTATATAACAAAGATAAAGCCCCTGGTTTTGAAAAAAAAGCAATTGAACGGAAATCTGAAAAAGTGTCGTAATTGTACGATTTGATGTCGTAGTTCTACGATTTGTTGTCGTAATTCTACGACATTAGATTTAAAAACAAAATACAAAACGTTATAAATAAATATTTTAAATACATTAAAAAAACATGAACAGATCGCAATTTATTACACTGCCAAGAGAAATAAAATACAGAAAATGTATTCAATCGTATAAAAAAAGACCTTATTCAGGTCTCCATATGTTATCTTTTTTTAATTAAAAAAATAGGTTTGAATTATGCATCCATTGCAATGATATGTATTCCGTTTCCGGCATCTTCAGCCATTGCATTGGCTAATATTCTTCTTGAGTCTTCAGAAAAATAAGTAGCGATAAATGGAAAAAAGAAACCGATAAACCCACCGCCTTTTACTCCCAGTTTACCAATATTTTTAATATTCTGCATTTTTATGCTGGGAAGTTCTTTGGCTAAATTCGGTAAATTACGGGGACGCACTCTTCCTAAGCCATCTTTTGCGGTTGCTACCAGAGATTCTGAATATTTGCCGTTACGGATATTTTCTACAATGGCCTTTCCTTCGGGTGTTTTCCATACTTCCCGGGAATCTACTCCTTCCAGAGCTGTCAAATCCTGAGATAAAGCGGTTCCCTGTTTTATTTCTATTAAGTTTTTCTGCCAATCCTGAACATACCATTTTCCATTAAAGAAAATAGGGGTTTTACCATCTCTGCTGGCTAATCCTCCTTTTTCATTGAGCTCCAGAATATCCGGGCTGGCAAGGTCTGATGGTGTTATTCCTGTAACACTCTCCGGTAGATCTTTTAAATATCCCGGAATTCGGCTGTTTTCATCAGCTTCTTTATTCATATCCTGATAATGGCTATTATCTTCCAATGAATTATTTCTGATTATCTCTCTTTCCCAGTAACTTCCTTCGTTCATTGCAGCCATGGTTCCTCCCATCCATAATAGTGTTTTAGCGATTCCCATTTCTGCTCCGGCAATAACAATCCCTGCTCCTCCAAAGAAAGAAGCCGCTGCGTTGAGAACGATTTCTTTTCCATTATTACTCTCAATCTGCAGTGCATATTTTTTGGCCACAGAATAACTGAAAATAGGGCTTAACAATCCTCCGGTATCACAAACCAGTATAGAGTTCTGGGTAATGGCCTTAAACTGATCAAATTTTACTTTTTCATGTTCAATTTTCCAGTTTCCTTTTCCTAAAGAGCCTGTACATAAGTGGTTTATTTTCGTAGCATGATATGCTGCCGCAGCTCCACATGCGAGAACCGCTACTCCCACAGCCAATGCCGCCCAGCCAACAGGGCCGGATAATACAAGAAGCGCTCCCACAATAAGGCCTGCTCCAAAGCAGAGGAATCCCCACATTGCATTTTTAGGGCTTTTACAGGGAAATTCTTTATTAATATTACGGTCTTCTATTGTTAATAAAGGCCGTGTCCTGTCTGATCCATAGAAAACAGTAATGGGTTCTCTTGTAGGGATTAATTGTCTTGGTTCTGAATCGGTTTGAAATGTACACACCGTGTAAACATCTTTGGGTATATAGGAAGCACTCATAATGTTACATTTTATTGATTAAAAACATCCTGAAATAAGTGAATTCATTTAAATTTTCATAGTTACAGGCTTTAACTCTATGGTGAATACCAGTAAATATTCTGAAGACTTTTCTTTTCTGTTTTTGAAAAATGAAGTTCTTTCTGAGCAGACTTTAGAAATTTCGTAAGCTCATTTCCTTTTTCCTCTTCATATTTATTCTTGTATTCAACGTCATTTAAATAGATATCGTTTTTATTCTTCAGACAAAATCTGAAATATATTTTTGAACTTTTCAACGATGCTGCTTTGGTTTCATAATCATAAGCGTAAAAGCCTTCAATGTCTGTTTTGGAATATTTTTCAGGAGATTGATTTCCCTTCTGGATATAAAAATAGTTTTCATCAAACCACATCTTTACTTTAACGGAAAGGGCTTTGAGAACCAGATAACAGGTTCCAAAATAAAAGAGAGTAAAGAACATCACAAATGAAAGTCTGAATATTCCTTTGAATAAAAAATAATATAATGCTCCGTATAAAATCAGACATGGTATAATAACCAAAAGAGTTCTGGCAATATGATACGGCAAAACGTTATTGAATGTAAAGACTTTATTTTCGGCCATACTTAAAAATTACTTTTAATACTCAATTTGTTTCAGATCAAACTGGGTTACAAACTGATAATTATTTTTCACTTCTTCTTTCATTAATGCCGAAGCATTCACAATAGTTCCTGTTTTTTTATCGACCATTCTTCTGATCCGATAATCATAATTATATTCACTAAAACCATATTCGATAATAGGTTTGTAGAATTTGTTGTATTGTTCTTCCAGTGTCCTATTATCTATTTTATCTTTTAAAAGTGTTCCCACAGTTCGGAACTCTATAAAATAATCATCTTCTTTTATGATGCTGTGCTGCAATTCCAGTTCAATAGGGATATTAACAAATATCTGTGAAATAAACTTTAAAACATCATTTTGTTCCTTTTTTTTTCGCGCATCATAATCATTAAATAATACGTGATAAAGAAGGGATTTGTCATAGGTTTTTCTCAGATTGGCTTCGTTCTCAAACTCTAATCCGCCGCCCTTGATGATGTCTTCAGCAGCTTTTGAATTGATTTTTTCCACCTGTCTGTAAAATTCCGAAGCTTTTAATTTAGGCTTAAAAAGCTCCCATTTCTCTTTGATCTCAGGAAAGCTTTGTACTCCTTTTATGGTTTGGTCATCATTTAAATCGAAAATTACATTTTCCTTATCAAATTCCAGCTCTTTTACGGCTTCTATAGCGAGAGCCATATTTTCAGGATTTATTTTATATAGATATTCTTTAAGCTGAACCTTAGCTTTTGAAAGGGATGCATCTTTTTCAACGACGTATTCCTTTTTTGTATTGCAATGGAATGTGATTCTATCTTCAACCTTTGTGGTATTGAACTGTTCGCACCTGTATCTTGCTTTATGAGGAAATTTTCGGTCTTCTATTGCTTTATTGATTTCTTCTCCCGTTTTCTTTTCCAAAAACAGATATTGCAGATGAACAGGAAGTTTTTCTCCGATAATAAAATTTGTTGTTCCACAATACAGGTTATGGAAATTAACAAGCTCTTTAACCGACGTACCTTGTTTCTCTGCAAGAGATTCTAAGGTATCTCCTTTTTTAATCTCGTATTTTATAAACTCCATCCTGTTAATTAATATCTACCTCTGATCCTGTTATTTTTGTAATGCCTTTAAAATTAGCTGTTGCGCCACCTCCGCTAATGTCTATTTCATCACTTTTAATAGAAACCTTAGTTCCGGTAATGACAATTTCGCTGTTTCCTACTTTGATCGTAATTTTCTGAGCTCCTGTCAAATCAATAACGCCTGCGTTATCCATCGTAAAGACGCTCTGATCTTTACCTACAGAAACTTTATGGGTATTACCCACATCAGCAATATGGTCACAGCCTACTTCCAGTTTTTTATTATTTCCAACCTTATCTGTTTTATCATTACCAACTGTTTTAGTACTGTTGTTATTGGCATTGTGTACTACATTTCCTGATCCATCAAAGAACATATTGGCGCCACCCTGATCTTTAAGATTCATAGATCCTGCTCCGTTATCATACTTGAGTTCTGCACCACTTCTTCCGCTAAAGCTCATTATATTATTTCCGGCGCCGCCTCCGGCTCCGATACTTCCATGGAACATTCCTCCCATTACAAACGGACGGTCAGGATGCTGGTGTACAAAATTGACAATAACCTGATCTCCCACTTCGGGAATTGACATGAACCCACGGTTTTTATTGACTTTATCACTGCTTCCCGCATCGGGAGACATGACACGGATAAATTCTGTGCTATCCGGTCCGTTTTGCCAGTCAAACTGTACCTGAACTCTTCCCTGATTCATCGGGTCTGTATTGGAAATAACTTTTGCAAACTGAGCCTCAGCTCTTGGAGTTTCAAATTCAGGACGTGGCAGGAAACCTGTATCGGCCGCGATCGCTTCAAATTTACCATCATAGTAGCCTCTTGCATCTACTTCATGGGTAACTTCTACAATCATCAGTTTGGTAAAATAAGAGGTTTCATTGGTTGAGGATTTACGCATTTCGATATCTGCTGTACATCCGGGATACAAAAACGGAACAGTTGTAGTTCCGGAAGTAACAAATACTTCTGAGGCCTTACTCCCTGCTGTTCCTTTCTGAGAAGCATCAATATCCATAAAAGAAGCTGCTTTTATGGGAGCTACTCTCAAAGAAGGTGTGGTGAAGGTTTTTTCTGAGATTTCGTAGGCTCTTCTTGCAATATCTGAGGTATGGCTGATCTTCGAGCTTCCGGTGGTCAGTTTTTCATTTTTACTGCTGTTATAGCCATAAAATGTAGGATTGACGTGCTGTGCCTTCATTCTGACAGCAATATCGCTCACACTGCTTCCATAGGTAAGCTTAACAGGTTTTTCCTGAGGAGGGAGTTTTCCAAAATGCAATACTTCACCATCATAATAAAACTGCTCTCCATATGCTTCAGCCATTCTAGCCAGATAATTGTAATGGGTTTCTTCATACTGCGAACTGTAGGCAACATTTCCATGCTGGGCATCAATTCTGAAATCGAATTTATTTTGCCCCAGCCCTTCACGGATGACCTGATCAGCAATACTGTTCAAACTAACCGGCTGTGCACCTCCAAAACTCTGAATATGTGGAGCTGCATCCAAAAGTACTGTCGGGCTGAAACCTTTAAGGACTATATTTCCAAGACTTCCTTTTTCCTGGCTGAATCCTACTTCTGTAATAACTCCCACAAAGTTACGTTCAGCACCTTTTTCAATATCTTTATATTTAAATACAGTGGTAATTCTTTTCCCTAAAAAGCTCTGGGCTTCCTGAAGGTTATGATTTTCTGCATTGCCAAGGGTATCATGAGCAAGCATTAAACAAAATTCATGGTGTTTTGTTGCACTTTGAGTAAGTTTGAAATGCTTAAAATGTCTGATAATCTGTCCTTCAATTATAACATCCAGCCTTACCACACGATTGATTCCTGCAATAAAACTTTCCGCAATGGCTTCAGCATTGTGTATTTTTGAAGTAGGCTGTTTCGCCCACACTTTATTGTCAACAATAGAAGGATTGTTTGGTACAAAAGTTTGGTTCATAAACATATCTGCGCCTTGCAGAGCATTTAAATTTTGTTGTCCGGCTTTTGCTACCTTTTTTACTTTTTCATCTGCCTTATTCAATTTTCCTTCTGCTTTTTTGGTAACATTCTCCTCTGCTGTATTTTTCAACTGCTGTTTACCCGCCTTTATCTCGTTTTTAGGGCTTGCTACTTTAATTTTTTTATCATCCTGAAACATAGCATTTTGTATTTAAGTTAAATAATCAATAAACTGCTGATATTTGCAGCATAGAAATAAGAGGTTGATGAATCACTTGGGCATCAATCATTTTTTTTAAAATGATTTACGGAATTCTTCTAAACGGAAAAACAGAACAGTATACCCGGATGAGTGTACTGTTCTGTACCAATTTTATTTTTACTAAGATGATGAATAGGCTTATTTACCTGCTGAAGGCCATAGCCCAGCGAATTGAGCAGTACCATAATCAATTGTTTCAGCACTGATGACGAAGCTGATCAGCATACTGTTGCTGTCGATTGCGTCGAAGTCTACTTCGTGCTGGATTACGTATCCGTTTTCCCATTTCAAAGTGATTAATGTTCCTTCTTCGTGAGATTTGTTGAAAGTAATCTCTCCTACTGTGGGTTTATATTTACCGTTTAGTAAGCTTTCAAGGATGTCTGATTTTTCAGTAGCTTCTACTGTAACCTTGATTAATGCATTAGAAGGATCTGATGCTACACGTCCTGAAACGTCTGTAGATCTTGATACGCTGTAGTTCATTTTTAACAGCTTTTGTCCTTCTCCGTTGTTGAATTTTAAGATTCCTCTTGAATTTCTTTCGGCCATGATTGTAAATTTTGATCGTTAATATTTTGTGATTTGGTGATTGTGTTAGCAAATATAGAGGCTCTTTTCCGCTAAAAAAAGCTTTTGAATCGAAATCTGAAAATTTGTAGTAATTCTACGATTTCTTGTAGTAATTCTACGACAATGGATTTAAAAAATCCATTCAAAACCTCATCAGCAAAGGTTTTTAATTAACTAAAAACAAATGATAAAAACAATAATTTTACACTTAAGTGAGAAATATTAAGAGTTTATTAATAAAAAATTGGCTGATTTTAACAGGTCACATAATAAGAAAAGCAACCAGATTAACTGATTGCTTTTTATGGTATTGATATCATTTTACTGTTGAGTTTTTCCGCCTTCTTTTATGGAGCGAACCAATATTTTATTTTTTCTCAAAAGAAAATCTGGCATCAGATCCACCGGAAGATAGAATGGGCTTTCTCCTTTTTTCTGGAGTTCTTCCACGATTCCGGGGTTCCAGGCAAGGATTTTGTCTACATCAACGTTCAATTCAGCAGCAACAATGTTCAGGTTGAACCCTGCATTGATCTCCGTTTCCGAAAGCGCAGCAGCAGTCTCTTTACGGTCGCCTTCAAAGAAAATCTTGTTGAGTCTTGCAGAATTATAGTTATTCAATACACTCTGAAGCTCTCCTGTTGCATAGCATGCATTAAGATATTTCTTCACATGATTAATGGTTTCTCCCGGAAGGTATTTATAAAACACATGGTATTGGGAAGAACCTGCGGCTTCCATCGCTTTGGCAATATTTCCTTCACCACAGTTATAGGCAGCCACCACAGTCACCCAATTATTGTACTTTTTATAAAGATTACTTAAAGAAATCGTAGCGGTTTTAGTACTTTTATAAATATCTGTACGTCCCTGCTCTGTAAGTCCGTACTGGTTGGCATGTGATGTCATAAACTGCCAGATACCTACTGCTCCGGCTCCTGAGGTAATATTTCTGTCAAAATGGGATTCTATCAGGGCCAGGTTTCTCAAATGCTTGGGAAGCCCTTTCTGAAGGAGTAATTGTTCAATAAATTCTACAAGATCTTTATTGGCATTAATGATACCTTTATACTTTTTCACACTGCTTTCCGAGGTGTCGGAAGCGGCAAGAAACTGTCCGTTGATCATGATAACGGATCCTAATAATAGAAAACCTGTAAAGATATTTCTGACAATTGTTTTCATTTTAATTTTATTTATAAGCAAAAGGGTAAAAGCGGGTAATAAATTTGCCTTTTTACTTTATATTTACTCTACGTTCCAGCTTAATTTTTCTTCGTCTTTATTCCAATCTACATGAATGGTCTGGCCGGATTTTACTTCTTCTCTGACAATCATTTTAGAGATTGGTCTTGCAAGCTGTGCACGGATTACTCCAGAGATCTGTCTCGCTCCATATTTGCTGCTGAATCCTCCCAATGCGAGATTCTTCACTGCTTCATCGCTAATTTTTAAAGCAATTCCCAATCTTGTTAATGAAGTATGAAGTGATTTCAACTGAATATTAAAGATTCTTTCCGCAATAGATTCTGTGATCGGTGCAAAAGGAATAATCTCTGTGATTCTTGCCAGGAACTCAGGTCTGAACCGTCCGGAGTTTGACATAATCTGCATCAGTGAAGATGATTCCGGAATTTTTCCTTCTTCAAACTGTTTTACAATTTCTTCACTTCCGATATTGGAGGTAAACAGGATCAATGCATTGCTGAAATCTCCTTCTTTCCCTAATTTATCATGCACTTTTCCTTCGTCCATAATCTGAAGGAATACGTCAAAAACTGAATGATGGGCTTTTTCAATTTCATCAAATAATACAACGGTATAAGGCTGCTGTCTGATTTTATTAACAAGCATACCTCCTTCTTCGTATCCTACATATCCCGGAGGCGCCCCGTATAGCAAAGCTGCGGAATGTTCTTCTTTAAATTCTGACATATCAAAGCGTACCATTGCTTTCTCATCATTGAAAAGTAATTCTGCCATTGATTTTGCCAGCTCAGTTTTCCCGGTTCCGGTAGGTCCCAGAAGGAAGAATGATCCGATGGGCTGTCCCGGTTTATTTAATCCGCTTCGGTTTTCAACAATAGCATCAGAAAGGATTTTTAATGCATGATCCTGTCCTACGACTCTGTTCAACAGAAGAGATTCCATATTCAGAAGTTTTTCTTTTTCCTGAGCCTGAATTTTTCCGATCGGGATATTGGTTTTGGCAGCCATTACAGCAGCAAGCTCCAATCGGTCTACTTTTTCTCTTTTTTTGGCGGCATGCTGTAAAAGTTCTGCGTAGGTATCTTCAATAATCTTCTGAATCTGATCTACAGGCATAGAATTGTCAATCGATGGCTGCTCACTCAGTGAACCCCACAAAATCGGACTTATCTTATCTCTCAACAGGTTATAAGTCCAGATCAGTTCATCTGCTTTATCTTTACTGTCTGCATATTCTTCTTTTAAAATATTATCATAGCTTTCTTTCCAGCTGTTCAGTTCTTTTTCTGATAATTCATCAAGCATTTTGATGGCGGCCATTGTTCTGTCTAGTAAGTCAATAGCGGCGTCCGGCAATTTTTTACCTTTTGCATATCTTTTGGCAAGACGTACACATTCCGGAAGGGCTGTTTTTTCCACTTCAATACCGTGGTGCTTTTTGTATCCTTCAAGGAGTACATCTATCATTTTGACACAGGTTTTCTCATCCGGTTCAAGAACGGTTAACACTTCAAAGCGGCGGTTAAAAGCCTGTTCCGGCTCAATAATTTTTCTGTATTCTTCCTGAGTGGTAGCTCCGATTACGGTAATTTCACCTCTGGCAAGCTCAGGTTTCAAAAGATTGGCAACGTTTCCGATGCTTCCTTTCGGGTCTAAAAGGGTATGAATTTCATCAATGAAGAGAATGGCTTTTTCAATTTTCTTACATTCATTAATGACTTTTTTCAGGCGGTCTTCAATTTCGCCTTTATAAGAAGTTCCTGCCAGTAATGCTCCGGTGTCCAGTTCTAAAAGGGTACCGTTTTTAAGCATTTCAGGAACATTTCCTTTAATAATTTCTGTTGCAAAACCTTCTACCAAAGCTGTTTTTCCTACTCCCGGCTCTCCGATGATGATCACATTCGGTTTGCTTCTACGGCAAAGGATTTCTACCAGCATTCTGAGTTCTTTATCTCTACCGATAATATTTTCGATTTCTCCTTTTCTTGCCTGTGCTGTTCTGTCTACACAATAGCTTTTAATGGAAGGAAAGGAAGCATCGGAATAATCTGCTGAACCATTTGAAAACAGTGATGAGAAATTTCCGTCTTCTGAAACGGTAAACGGAGTATCCTTTCTGTACAGATTGAATATCTCATGTTCTCTCAGCGGAAGTGATTTCAGCTGCTGAAGTGAGAATACCACCTGTGGCTTTACAATGGCGGTAAGGATACAAATTGGAGTAATTTCGTCCAGCCCTAATTTTAACCGGATATCATCAGCTTCTTCAATAAGGGTATCTATGGCATCATCCTGACCAACCTCATCGGGAAGGTGGTTGGTTTTCGGATATTCTTCGATACGGACATCTGCCCATTCGTAGAAATAGCCCGGGTCTTTATCTATACTTTTCAGGAATTCATTAAGTCCGATATCTTTATGCATTAAAGCCTGCAAAATATGCGGGCCTCCATAAGTTCCATTATAATTTTCCTTCGCTATCGACTGAGCAATGTGAAATAGTTGCTTTACTGTTTCGTTGGTTACTAGTACTCCCATTTATAATTTTCTTATATTAATATATTTGCGTTCTGTTTATTACGCAGATTTGATGGTTTTAATCTATATTATTCACACTTTTTACCAAAGCATAAAAATTTGTTCTTTTTGTGAAGCTAAAATTAACTATTTTATTCTAAACGATATAAAGATAGTTAATTCTTCAATTAGAGAAGTAAGAAGCATGTTTTTTTGTTTTAAGACTGATTTTGAAGGTCCATTTTTATGGCAAATTACTCCCCTACTTGAATAGTATGGTTAAGTTTTTATTAAAAAGGATAGGATTCACCATTTTCAAGATAAGGTTGGTAAGCTCTTAACCATACTCCAGTTTCCATATATTTTGCAATCCCCGTTTTACTATCTACCCATATTCCACTTGTTGAAGCTTCTGGAACTTTCGGATGAAAATAAGAGGTAAAAACATAATTATTGTCTATTATAAAGAAGTTATAAGATTCAGGTTTCTTATTATTTTTTATAGCAAAATCTGCTTGAATCTGCTTTGCTTCTTCAGGTTTTATGTTTGCAGTATTAATGAAATCTTCTGCTTCCTTAGTCTCAGAAAGAATTACTTTATGATTATCCAAAAATTTTTGCTCTTTACTTTTGCATCCTAACAATGAAAATAAACTACATATCGATACGATGTAAATTAATTCTTTCATAATTATTAACACTACATATGAAATATTCTATTTCTGAAACTCTCCTACAATAATGTGGCTATTATCATTCTTATCATAAAATGCTACATCCAAAACAATAAGCTGATCTTTATAGAAGCCTTTAGGAATAGTAGTTGTAAAAAAATCTTTTGCATGATATTCATTCCACGTTCTACCATAATCATAAGAATAATAGAATGTAACATAAGGACGGGTTTCTTTGAAATAGCAAGCGAAATTTCTGTAGCGGTAATACTCTATTGTTTTTTCATTCTCCACAAATAGCTCTCCTTCATTCTGATTATAAATTGTCATTTCAGTTTTAAATCTGCCAGACTTTCCTAATAAATATTCCTCATTTTCATAATACAGAACATCATAATTACTTTTTAATTTTTTGATGACTCTTTGCTGTTTGGTTTTTAAATTATATTCTTGTATTTCATCTTTCAATAAAGAAGTGACTGTATTATCTTTTTTCAGAATAAAAGGTGTTTTTTTCAAATAATCCGGTAATTCGATTTCTTCTTTTGTCAGAAAATTTACTATTTTTTGATTATCATTTTCTGAATAAACAACATTTTCACCATTAAACTGCGAATACATAATTTTAGATTTAGAAGAATATTCATCAATTTTTTTATATTCTAACGTATGATTATTCATGAGATAAAGCACTACTTTCCCAGATTGGCTATTACCACCGCTACCTGTCTCAATTAAAGTATATTTTTCTGAAGGAGTAATAAATTTTACGGTTTCTTCCGGAAAAGCAATTTCCTGATAACTCTTTCCTTTATCTGTTGAAATAAATACTACAGCGGAATATCCCGGTTTATTGTAGAAACTATGTAAGTCTTTACTTCCTGCCAAAAGAATAGTATTTTCATTCAAAAATTTTAAAATTGTTAATTTTAGACCAGTTTCAGGACCAAAATTTCCATTACTTACATTCTTTTTATACAAATCAAAAAAGTCATATTTTGAGATCCATTTCATTTGCCCTAGCTTTGTGTTTTGTGAACATCCATAATTAATACTGATTAAAAGTATAATACAAATTATCTTTCTTATATTATTTAAATTCATCATTTCCTAATACGTATTTTTTGAAAAATCGTTCTAAAGTCACTTCAGTTATTTCACGATAATCTAAATTTCTTGCCATAATTAATGCTTGTTTCCATGTGGCAGCTCCCAACCATTCTTTCATATCTGGTGTAGACATTACCTTTAATAAATCATCCGCTGGCAAATATCTCATTTTTAGTGGGTCATAAGCATCTGGATGGGTAGCAAATGCAAATTCCTGAAAACGTTTATTATCTATCTCTATATCAGTATAATATTTTTCTATATTATTCTTTTTAATTTCTTCTAATTTTCGGGGATCATTCCTGTATTGAATTCTTTCAAATAAAGTGGGTTTAAAATGATCGTTGAAATTATCTTCTAATCCTTCAGGCAAAACTGTATCGTATGTTGCTATATAATTTTTGTCAATGACACCTTTTTCCATATATTCCTGCAGCTTATATCTGGCTTCTGTAAGCCATGCTTTACCGCGTGAAGTTAGCTTAGGCATAAGAATTCTAGAAAAACGAGTGCAATATTTAAATCCATAACTGCTTGAAGGAACAGGTTTATACTTATTCCCCTGTTTTTCTACCTCATTTACCGAAATACTTACTTGCTTCATTTCTTCAGTGAGACTTGGGGTCCACCATTCTTTGATATCATCTATTGCACTCCAGAAACTCAGTTCTCTCATCTCACCAAAATAATATACAGGAGGAGTATGTCCACAATGTTTATGACGACGCATGAAATCATCATACCTAAAACGATAAAAATCACAACTTCCATATTGTCTATTATTGAAGCTTTGCACTACATTTTTATCGCAGATTTCAACATTAAGATAAAAATCAGATGTTAATGGAAGCTTAATATTTAAATCTTCTTTATAGCTGCACTCAAAATAAAGCTCAATATTATCTCCAAAATCATTTTCAATAAAACTTGCCAAGCCATCACTTAAAGTGAGATTATAGACAATTTTATTATTGATTACCTGTTTCTCAGTAACCAGAGCACCCGGACTTCCATCCTCTTTAACTTCTCTTACATTTATTGGATCAGGTTCTCCCCCAAGCCCTCCATCGTCATCATATAATTGTAAGGTTACTTTTGCATCAGGATCTGTAATATTTTGCGTTTTTATATGAAAATATACAACCTGGCCTATAGCAGCCTGGGTTATTAGATTTTTACCTTCGGCATCTGAATACCATTTTCCTTCTACAAAATATTTTTTTTCTTCTGACCTATCTTTTTTAGGTTCACCGATAAATGTACCATTTTTAGCTGTAAAATGGCTATTATTTCCTGCATACGCTTCAAAATGGTCAGTAAAAACTGTCCAATTTTGTTCTATTGCTGTAATATTTTCACCTTCAGTAATTCGTATAATAGACATGATTTAATGCATTTTTGAATTTTCACCACTATTATTATTAAACTGATTCTGTGCATGAATATCATTATTCTCCTGAGAAATAATTTCTCTTCTTTTAGAATTTTCTTTTACTTCTTTTGCTTTGGATTCTCTATTTCCTTTAACAAATTCCATTAAACTACCCACAACATTCGTCATGAAATTAGCGCCTACAGAAAGATTTTTCATCATTCCCACGCTTTCCGTATAATTCATTGAAACACTATCAGACTTATTCATTCCCACCGTCGTAGTCATATTTTCACCTACATTGATGTTCATATTCTTACAGTTCAGGGTCATGGTTTCCGGTGCCGTGATATTGATATTACTGCCCGTCGTATCCAGATGGATCTCATTGCCGCTCTTATCTGTAATAATGATACTTTCATCTTCTGTGAAAACGATTCTGTGGCCGCTTCGTGTTTGTATAGATTTTACCCGGTTGTCTGCTCCACCGCCAAGTCCTATTCCTCCATGGAACATTCCTCCCATCACGAAGGGTCTGTCCGGATGGCTATGAACGAAATTAACCATCACCTGATCTCCTACTTCCGGAATGGCTACATAACCACGGTTTTGCGTGATCTGATCGGTTCCTCCGGCATCAGGACTCATTACCCGGATAAAATGAGTAGTATCATTCATCTGCCAGTCGAATCTTACCTGAACTCTTCCCTGTCCTTCCGGATCAGTATTGGAAATTACTGTTGCAATCTGTGGCTGGGCAGCCGGTACCGTAAATTCCGGTTTGGGCAGAAAACCTGTGTCTGCGGCAATGGATTCGAAAGTTCCTGTGTAATGTCCGATCGTATCAATTTCATGAACCGCTTCTGTTACCATCACCTTCGTGAAATAAGATGTTTCACTGCTGTCCGGTTTTCTCATATGAATATCCGCAATACATCCGGGATGCAAAAAAGGAACGGTTGTAGATCCGGAAACCGAAAATACATTAACCGCTTCACTTCCTGATGCACTTCTTTGAGAATGCTCCACATCCAGGTGCGTTGTTGCTTTGATAGGTGCAACCTGCAGTGCCGGGGTTTTATATATTTTATCGTTATGCGTATATGCTGTACGGGCTAAATCACTTAAATGGTCAACCGGAGTTTCACCGGAAGTCAGTTTTTCATGTTTACTGCTGTTATAGCCATAATACTGAGGTTTTGTGTGAGCCGCTTTGAGCTCTACCCTTATGTTATCAGCATTGCTTCCATATAATAGTTTTATAGGTTTATTCTGTGGAGGAAGTTTTCCAAAATGCAAGACTTCACCATCATAATAAAATTGTTCCCCATAAGCTTCTGCCATTCTCGACAGATAATTGTAATGGGTTTCGTTATACTGGCTGCTGTAAATGATCTGGGAATAATCATTGGTATCGATTCTTATATCAAACCGTTCTTTATCTATTCCCTGTTGTATTACTTCTTTGGCTATGATACCCATATTAACAGGCTGGCTGCCGCCAAAGCTCTGAATATGGGGAGCACCGTCCAGTAAGATCGTCGGGCTGTATCCGGAAAGCACAATATTTCCCAGACTCATTTTTTCCTGACTGAATCCTACTTTCGTAATGATCCCGACAAAATTCCTTTCCGGACTTTTCTCAATATCTTTGTAGGAAATCACAGCTGTAAAGCGTTTTCCCAGAAATTTGTTGGCTTCTGCAAGGGTATGGCTCTGCCGGTCTCCCAACGCATCGTGAGCAAGAATAAGATTAAATTCGTGGTGGTGACCCGCTTTTTGTTTAAGGGTGAAATGTTTATAGTACTTAATAATTTTACCTTCTACAACCAGTGATAATTTGACAAGCCGGTTGATGCCTGCATGATGATTCTCGGATATCCCGTCTGCATTCTGAGATGGACGGAAAGAAGATCCTTTGGTCTTTGACTCGGTTTTCATATGCTTTGTGTTTGTGTTTGGTATTAAAGATAACAAAATTTATGTAACAGACACTATATAAATATGTTATAAAATAAAATTCTCAGGTATAGTTTTTCATTCAGGCAAAAAAAGACCGTCTTAAATAGGGACAGTCTTCTTTCTTATGAATGTTGATAATGTGTGTAAATTTTAGCTGGATGGCCATAGCCCAGCGTATTGAGAAGTACCGTAGTCAATTGTTTCAGCACTGATGACGAAGCTGATCAGCATACTGTTGCTGTCAATTGCGTCAAAGTCTACCTGATGCTGGATCACATATCCGTTTTGCCAGTTCAGTGTAATCAATGTTCCTTCTTCGTGAGACTTATTGAAAGTAATTTCTCCTACTGTGGGCTTATATTTACCGTTTAGTAAGCTTTCAAGGATGTCTGATTTTTCAGTAGCCTCTACTGTAACCTTGATTAATGCGTTAGAAGGATCTGATGCTACACGTCCTGAAACGTCTGTAGATCTTGATACGCTGTAATTCATTTTTAACAGCTTCTGCCCTTCTCCATTATTGAATTTTAAGATTCCTCTTGAATTTCTTTCGGCCATGATTAGTAAATTTAATCGTTAGTAATATTTTGTGATTCGGTGATTGTGTTAGCAAATATAGAGGCTCTTTTCGGCTAAAAAAAACTTTTCCCTATAAATCTGAGATTTTGTAGTAGTTCTACGATTTGTTGTCGTAATTCTACGACAATGGATTTACGAACCACACTATAACATCCATTAACACAATGTTTTAAATTATATCTCAGTTTTTGGATAAAAAATATTTTTACACATAAAAGAGAAATATAAGGATTCAAAGTTTAAAAATTTAAGATTTAAGGTTTGTTGATTTGTCTTTATACTACAAAAAAAGCAGAAGTCTATACTCCTGCTTTTGATATCATAAAATGAATTTCTTAATGTTTTGTATATTCCGGTTGTTCTGTTGGAATTCTTGATGGGGTAAAGTACTCATTAAGCCAGTAGAAGGTTTGTCCGTTCTGCTGAATTTTTACAGCCGGGTTATTTCTGTTGGCAAGCATTCTGTCTGCTAAGTTCTTATAGTGCTGGAAATAATTTTTTACTGTTTCACCAGGTACAACTTTTGATTTTTTCCAACCTTTCAGTTTATATTTGGCCATCAATTCTTCTTCAGAAAGGTCAAATCCTGTACTCATTCCGATTGCGTAAGACATTGGCAGCTCATAAAGCGCTCCTTTATCTAAGAATTTTATCGTAGGATTATACTTCTTCAATAGCTTTACATACTCTTTCACTGCTCTTGCCTGATTAAAGTCTGCACGGTCGGCCTGAGTATTTCTGTAAACTTCCGTATAGAAAGCTTTTAAGTTATCATATTCCGATTCAGAAATAAGGATTCCCTTTTCTATTCCCGGCGTAAAATCTTTCAGCTCTTTTGGAATATACCCTTTCACAAGGAATGGGCTTCCATAGTTGATCAGCTGTGCTGCAATTCCGGCAGAAACCGGATTGGTAAGTCCCGGGTACAGATATTTATATTTTAAATCTACATCTGTTCTTCCTGCTCCTACGGATGAATGGAAATATTCATTAAGAGATTTATCAACAGTCTGATTATCCAAAGTCACCTGTGCAATAAGGCTGTCAACAGATTTTTTCAGGTATCCCGGAGTGGTAATGTCTCCTTTTTTAGGGAAGATAACAAATCCCTGAGACATACTCTGTTTAGGATAAGCTAAAGAGAAGAATCCGGTATCTCCTTCTACAAGGCTGAAGTTGTTCTTGGTCAAAACATCATATTGGTTAATGATCTTCTGCTTTTTAAGTTCAGCAATATTTTTCGCTGTATTGGTTACCACATTTTCAGCCATCAATACAAAATCATTGTAAGTATCAGATGATCTTGCACTGGTCTGGAACATGATTAGCCTTGCCTGAGCCTGTGTCAACGAGCTGATGACACTGTACATATTTCCGCTTTGGTTGGCAGAAGTACCTACAGTCACCACAATATTGGTTTCATCAGAAACATTTGAAAGAAGGTTTCCTGCTGCTGTAAGAGCCTCTCCTACCGGCTGATAACCGGTAGTGCTTGCACAGTTCATTTCATTGGTTTTCTGATCAATAAATGTGGTAATCTTACTGTAATCTGTACTTAAGTTAGACACAGAGATATTTTCTCCACATGGATTGTTTTTGTATAAAACCACACCATATTTAACATTATTAAAATACGATGGTTTTTCAAATCTAAGCTGAAGATCCTGTAAAAGTGATTTTACAATAGGTGCATAAGGCGCATTGGCTGCACTTACATCTAATGCAAAAACAATATTGATATTTTTATCTCTTTCCGTAATCTCTCGGTAACGGTCAAAATAAATAGGTTCACCTAATACATTGGAAACAAAGTTCTTGCTGTAATCTAAAATATTGGTGAAGTATTTTGTCTTTGAATCAGGAGTTGGAGTTTCTTCTAAAGGAAGATTTACCGGGAAGATATTTTCCAGCGGCGTTCTCTTATTTACATCCGTAAGAAGAACAGCCGTTTTATTATCAGCATCTGAAGCAGATCCGCCTGGATGTCCTTCATGAATCCCCAGTGTTGTATCGGTAATTCCTGTTGTATTTTTAAGCTTGATAGCAGAACGTTCTCCCCAGCTTGAAATTACGTTTGAACTTACCCATCCGTAAAGACCTTTGTTGATGCTGTCCATATCCACAGACGGTTTTTTACCTACCAGGAAACGTTTGTTATTTTCAGCCATCTTGTATACATATACAATCTGTCCGTTAGGAATTTTTACATTGGCTGTCTCAATAAGACTTGGTGAATTAAACACCATAATAGAGTCATTTTTATAGTACCTTTCAGCATTTCTGATGACTTCGCTGTTATTAGGTACTACGGCTACTCTTACAGGATACCCTGTTTTTTCGCTTTTCAGAGCATTATTCCAAAGAAGGAGATCAGACTCCTGGATCCAGCCATATGTTTTGACAGATTTTGACGAGACTTTCTTCATTAAAGCATCCGGAACATATTCCGCTACTTTTACCATTCCGTCTCTATGTTTTAAAACCATTAAAGGTTCAAGGAATTTCACTTCTTTGTAAGACTTCTCATCATCTTTATCCAAATAAGCCGTATTCCTTGATCTGTCTGAAATAACAATCCATGGAACTGACTTTTTTGGGTATCCGTTAACGACAGGGGAAGCATCCACCTGCCCATATTGTGAAGGCTCCGGGGTTTTCTTTGACGGCAGTTTTACCTGGCAACTCGTCAATAATACTGATAACCCTATATAATATGCTGCTAGAGGAAATTTATTTTTCATCCTATTTAATCTTTTTATGATTGGCACATCCGTAAGACCGGACGAAATTATTTGCTTTGATTAATATCTACTTTAGTTACACAGTTTTGCGTGTCATCCAGATTTACTTTTACCGTCTGGATCACTGTATTTTTGTCAAACTGAAGGCCTGCGCAATACATGTAAAAATTATTTACTTTGCTGTCATTTACTTTTACAACAGTATTTTCATTGTTACACAGATAGGTTTTCAACAGGTAATTGTAATGCATGTTGAAGCTGTTTCCGTTAGCAATCTGCTGCAGGTGATATTTGAAATCATTATCTACTTTTGCATAAGAGTCTTCTACTGAAACTTCGTCTTCTGCAAGAGCATCATAAGCCGGAAGAATTTTGATACGGTGATAGATAGGATCCTGGCTTTGTTCTGTATACAGTGTTACCAGATATTCTCCGGGTTTTTTATAGGAATAGATGGTAAATTTATCCTTAGCATCTGTATTTCCGGATTCCCCGAATTTCCATGCAAACTGTTTTGCATCAGAAATGGCACGGAAAGTCACATTTTCATTTTGCATGGCCTGGCTCACAGCTTCGATGGTTGTTTTTGCTGTTGCAGTATCTTTTGGTTTCTGAACGCTTCTTGCGCCTACCATTACAGGGAAAGATTTCGTGTACTTGTTGTCAACGATCAAACTTACCTGATAATATCCTGGTTTATTATAGAAGTGAATACCACTGTTTTTATCTGAAGTTGTCCCATCTCCGAAATTCCATCTTTTGGTTTTCGCAAACTGGGTTTTATCTTCGAATAAAAGTGTGTCTCCCACCGCCAATGAAGACGGATAAACCACCCCAACAATATCATCGGCTGAATGTATTACCTTTTTCTGCAGCCACAGAGCAACCAATGCTGCGATCAGCAAAGTTGCAATAACACCGATAATAATGTTTTTCTTGTTCTTTTGAAAATAATTCATAGTTAGTAATTGTGATGTGTTTTATTTAAAATTCCTAGTATTTATTTGCTTACTGCATTCTTGCTTTCAGATCCTGCTCGCGCTGATAGAGCTTATTTTGCTTATCTTTAAATCCGATTCTGCATTCATCTACCTGTTTCTGGAAAATTTTAATGTCTTCAGAGGTTGTTGAAATGACTTTTTTGTCATCAAAATACATTTTATAAAATTTTGCAATCTGCGGGTAGGCATCTTTACGGATATCCACCACGTCTGTACTATTAAAATAGCTGTTAAGATCGTTAACACCCAGCTGGATATTGTTTTCGATAAAAGGCTGTGGTCCGTCATCAGTAAGTTTGGTAATCATGGTATATGTACTGTCCATGATGGGAAGAACAACTTTCTGATGTTGTTCAAATTCTGCTTTCTGCTCAAGATTCTGAATTCCTCTTACGTCTTCATCAGAAAAAGGAGATACAAATCCTTTTAAAAAGATCACTCCCAAAAATAACATTGCAGTTACCAGCATCAGTATTAAATAAAAAAACTGATAATGCCTTTCTTTCTTAGATAATGTGATTTGTCCTTGCATATCTTTTCTTTTTATCTTCTTCTTTTACTTCCTGTGAAATTTCTTGTAGGGTCTTTTCTCAGCTCATTATTGGTCACTTTGATCTTGCCCATACATTCATCAAGATCTCTCAAAACTGTTTTCTTCTGATACTCCACTTCAATGATCTTGGCTTTTAAAGTCATCATGGGTACAATCTGTTTCATCAGTACAGCATAGTGTTTAAAGCTTTGTACACTGTCTTTACCCATAATATTTTTAGCATCTCTCACATTATCCATAATACTGGTTCTGAGAAATACCTCATTCTCCACCTTATTAATGCTAAGCTGGTTCATTTTGTCGTAGATATCATCAATGTGATCCTTAAGCACGTCACTTCGAAGCATCAGTTCTTTATAGGCTTCAGCTTCACGGCTGATCCCCTCCCGCTGTATATCATAACTCTTAAAGAAGAGATATAAGCAAGCAAAAGATACAACTGACAAAACGGCAAATGACAGAATAAACTTCCAAATGCCCGTTCTGACGTCAGATTTGTTTAATTTTTTTTCCCTGTTAGAAGACATAATTTGCGATTTGTTTGGCCTGTGAAAATATAAAAAAAAAATTTTATGCACAATACGTAATTTCCCCCAGGCCTGTTTCGTGAAAACCCTGATTAAATTAATATTAATTTTCACTTTGATAAGTTTTTCATAAATTAGACCTCTAAATTTTAAATATCATTCGCCAAATCGATATTAAGAATGAGTAAAATATTATCTAATACCGTACGTTTTTCCATTGCTGACAGTGATTTTTATTTTAAAAAAATAATGATCAAAACACTTATGGAAAATCCTTTCTATATGCTTCTGAATGATTGTAACAATGGGCATGAACTGGTAAACAGAATCTACAGAAGACAGGAAGATGTGTTCATTATTGAACTTTTCATGCCGGTATTAAGTGGAATTGAAGCCATTAAATACATCAGAAAAAACAATACAGAAACCCCTATCATCACCTATTCCGGCACTTATCAGGAGGACATGGCTGAAATTCTTTCAAAGATTCCCAATATCTATTACTGTCAGAAAAAAAGCACTATTATAAAGGATATTATCAAAGGAAGTATTGCATCTGACGACTTCGATTACCAGGCTTATTCCAAAGAATGGGAGCAGCAACCGCTTGCCGTACAGGAATATATGGACAGGCAGAAGAAAGGACAGGAAGAGCTTTCACCATCAGAAATACAGCTTATGAGATTCTGCTATGAAGGTTTCAGCAATAAAGAAATTGCAGAAAAGCTTAATCTGAGCACCAGGACTATTGATACCTATATCAACAGGCTTACAGAAAAACTGGGATTAAAAACAAAGCTTCATCTTATCCGTTTCTGTGTAGAAAACGGATATTATAATTCGAGTTTATAAAAAAATTTGATTTTGGTTAAAAAAAGTAATCCGGGTTTAAGAATGAAGGTAGATAAGAGGATCTTACCATATCCTGCTCAAGATTATAAAGTGCTTTAAAGGCAGCTATAACCAGCATTTATTAAATTTTGTTCATCTATTTTTTGTACCTTTATCCGGCTGTATTATTTTATTGTTAAATTATCATCACCCGACCTTAATTTAGTGTATCCATAAAAAGTCCAACTCTTTGAATAAAAATATTTTGCCACTAATTTGCTAGTATTCAATTTTTTTAACTAAATTTGCACACCTAAAATTTAAAATTAAAATAAGGAAATGACAAAGGCAGAATTGGTAAACACCATCTCAAATAAGTTGGGAACAGAAAAGAATGAAACACAGAAAGTTGTAGAAGCTTTTATGCAGGAGATCAGAACTTCTATGTATAATGGGGATAACGTTTATCTAAGAGGTTTTGGATCTTTTATCATTAAAACAAGAGCTGCTAAAACAGGAAGAAATATTTCTAAAAACACTGCAATTGAGATTCCTGCTCATAACATTCCTGCTTTCAAACCATCAAAATCTTTTGTTGAGAAAGTAAAAACTAAAGTTGCAGTAAAATAAGAACATTAACTGAATATTAACTAGTTACTAAAAAATTAAAATTATGCCAAGCGGAAAGAAAAGAAAAAGACACAAGGTTGCGACTCACAAAAGAAAGAAAAGAAGAAGAGCAAACAGACATAAGAAAAAATAATCTCTTTTTCTCGAGATTTACAATATAATAATATAGTTGGTGGATTTAAATTTTTAAAGTTCACTAACTATATTTTTGTTTGCAACTATAAGATTCCGCGGAAAACGGAGGGTTTCAAATATTATTTTAATAAACATATAATGATTTTCATTCAAAATCCTTATATTTAATAGATGAATTAATCGATAAAAAACATCCACTTCCTATAATCTTAACAATTTTATCTTATTAAAAAATGAAGAAAGAACTAATAGTTTCGCATGAAGATGATCTTACAAAGATTGCGCTGCTGGAAGACGGAAGACTATGTGAACTTCATGAGCAAGAAGACAAAAGCGATTTTATAGTTGGAGATCTGTTTATAGGAAAAGTAAAAAAACTGGCACCCAATCTGAATGCAGCATTCGTCAATATCGGATATGACAAAGATGCATTTCTGCATTACCAGGATCTGGGCCCTCAGTATCTTACGTACAGAAAGTTTTTAAAAGATACTATTTCTAAAAAACAAAGCACTTCGAGCTTAAAAAATTTCGAGATACAACCCGAAATAGACAAAAACGGAACGGTAGACAAAGTAATTGCCAAGGACGATTTAGTTCTGTTACAAATTACCAAAGAACCTATCTCTACCAAAGGTCCAAGAATCTCTACCCAGATTTCTTTAACAGGACGTTTCCTGGTTTTAATTCCTTTTGACAATAAAGTTTCTATTTCCAAAAAGATCAGAAGCTCTGAGGAAAAAGAAAGACTGAGAACCCTTATCGACAGCATTAAGCCTGAAGGATTCGGAGTGATCATCAGAACGGTAGCAGAAGGAAAAAAAGTTGCAGACCTGCATAATGACATGAACCAGCTGGTTCAGAAGTGGGAAAGCACTTTCAAAAACATCCAGAGAAATAAAGTTCCGTCTAAAGTTTTAAGCGAAGAAGACAAAGCTTCAGCTATTCTAAGAGACAATTTTAATCAGGACTTCGTGAATATCATCTGCGACGACGAGCAAATGGTGAACGAAATGAAAAATTACATTGAAGTAATTGCGCCTGAAAAGAAAAATATTGTCCAGTTTTATGATTCTCATATTCCACTTCTGGAATATTACAATGTTGAAAAACAGCTTAAACAGAGCTTCGGAAAACATGTAAACATTCCGAGTTCCAAAGGAGCTTATCTTGTTATTGAACACACAGAAGCACTTCACGTAGTAGATGTCAACTCCGGAAACAATATTACTACCGGAACTGCTGTCAACAAAGAGCATGCACTGAAAGTGAACAAAATGGCTGCTACAGAAATCGCAAGACAACTTCGCCTCCGCGATATGGGAGGTATCATCGTTATCGATTTCATAGATATGCCGAATTCTGATCACAGAAGAGATCTTTACGAGCATCTGAAAGAGGAAATGAAGCGTGACAAAGCGCGCCATAAAATCCTTCCTCCAAGTAAATTTGGTCTGATCCAGATCACCAGACAAAGAAACCGTCCGGAAAAACAGATCGACACCAAAGAAGAAAACCCGAACAAAGACGGAGAAATTGTAGCTCCTATTGTTATCGTGGAAAGAATGGGTGAAACTTTAAGAAACATCCTGCAGAAAGAAAAAGGAAAAATCTACCTGCATGTACACCCATTTGTGGAAGCCTACCTTACAAAAGGCATTAAAAGTATCCAGATGAAATGGTTTATCAAATACAAAAAGTGGGTAACCATTGTTCCAAGGGATTCTTTTAAATATTTAGAATATAAAATTTACAATTCCAAAAAAGAAGAATTGATAGAATTTTCTAATTAAGACAAAATTTAAAACCTTCAGTTGTACTGGAGGTTTTTTTTATTATCTTTTCTTGCTATAAGTTTCGGCTAAAGCCAATGGATGTTTTTTGTTTATGCAGGCTGGGCTAAAGCCCACCCCTATTGAATTTTAACGACAAGATCTTTTATCTTTTATCTTTTATCTTTTATCTTTTATCTTTTATCTTTTATCTTTTATCTTTTATCTTTTATCTATGAAAAACCACCATTACAAAATTACCGTCCGCTGGACAGGCAACCAGGGAACAGGAACAACCGGCTATAGGGACTACGAAAGGAGTCACACCATTTCAGCAGAAAACAAAGTTGTGATTGAAGGTTCGTCTGATCCTGCATTCCGTGGTGACAGAACAAAATACAATCCTGAAGAGATGTTTTTATCTTCTCTTTCCTCCTGCCATATGCTTTGGTATCTTCATTTCTGCTCTGAGGCGGGTATTATTGTTACAGATTATACTGATGAAGCAACGGGTATCATGGGGGAAACAGCCAGTGGGAGCGGTCATTTTACAGAAGTAACTTTGCATCCTACGGTAACTGTTGCGGAAGAATGTATGAAAGAAAAAGCAGAACAGCTCCATCATAAAGCCAATGAATTTTGTTTCATTGCCAATTCTGTTAATTTTCCGGTAAAGCATATCCCCGTTCTGTTAGTTAAATCTTAAAATAATTAGTGTTATCATTCATTAACAATGATCAACATTAGGTTTTAACAATAATAACTCCAAAAAACTCCACAAAAAGAGAATTATTTAACAAAAAATCAATAAAAATAATATTTTATCATTAATAAAAACATAATAATTTGAAATTATTTGTCAATTTTATTCAAAATATGAAGTTTTTTCCTATTTTTATATAAACAAAATAAACCATGATGAAACCAAAATTGACTATTTTTGATGAACCGATGCTCTATACAGAAGGATTATCAAGACTACTTACCCAAAGTAAAATTTTCAGTACAATTGATATTTGTAATTCTCTAGAAAACCTCTCAAAACATTTAAAAGAAGAACCTCCGGAAATGCTTGTGATGAGTTCCAATATGCTTATGCTTTCAGAAATCTGCAAGCTTGTGGAGACTATTATTGCAAAGCATAAAAATACCAAGATTACTATCATTGGGAGTTCATATGATGTGATTGACATCCGAAAACTCTTCAATAAAGGTATTAAAGCTTATCTGGATAAAAATTGCACCTATGATGAGTTTCTTAAATCCATCAATGTTTTACTTCTTAATGAGATCTATATCTGTGATCAGGCAAAGGAAAGAATGATCAATTTTATCAGTAGTGAACAGGGAAAACCCAATCCTCACATCAAAGAACCTCTCACCCGTCGCGAAATGGAAATTCTTAAACTGATCTGTGACGGATGCAGCAGTAAAGACATATCAGAAAAATTATTTATCAGTATCAATACGGTAGAAACACACCGAAAAAGAATTCTTTTGAAACTCAATGCGAAAAATTCAGTCGGAATTGTAAAATATGCGATAGAGAATCATATCATCGACTGAAAGACTTCCATGAATCACTCAAAAATTCCAGGCTTTAGAAAGTCTGGAATTTTTTTTCCCCTGATTTTAATTTCAATAATTCTCCAGGGAAATTTTTATTGTTACCTATCAAAGTCTGTAGAATAAAAAGTGAGGCAGAGAAATAAGAGACTTAACAATGAAAAACGTATTTAATTACTTCTCAATTGATCTCTAATGGGTACAGATAGTATCTCACACCTCACTTACAACTAAAACCTTGGACTTTAAACATTAAACTTTGAACATTAAACTTTAAACACTAAACGCTTCTTACTCATAATCCGGCATTTCTCCATTGCTGAATAGCGTTGCTCTTGTCATATCAGTCAACGTATTACTAAGGTCAATGACCATTACATTCCTTTGAGAAATATTATCATTGGAGGTATTCATAAAAATAATCTGAGCGTTATTTGGTGAGAACCTGGGATCAAGATCATTTGTGCCCAGTACTTTTTCGCTTTCTGCAGAAATATCACTCACAGCATCTGTGACAAGGTTATACATAAAGATATGTGAATCCAGCTGACGGTAATTTCCGCTTCCATCCAGATATCCGGAAACATCACGGGTAAAAAGAAGAAGCTGTCCGTCTACAGAAAAGTTCAACCCTCCGCTGGCACCTGCGGTACCTGACAATACAGTTTTAAGAACGGCACCATTACTATCGATCACATAAATTTTAGTGTTATATCCGTTATAATCATTGGTTTTCAATGCTATTTTACTGCCGTCGTAGCTCCAGTCGCATTCTGAGATCAGGCTTCCATCCGGAGTTGTATATACCAGGCTCAGCCCGCTTCCATCTTTATTAATCCTGTAAAGCTTATTAAAGTTGGAATAAATAAGCTCCTTACCGTTGGTACTCCATGCAAAGTCCATTTCATAATTGTTAAATCCTGCAACAGCAACCGTTGTTACTTTAAAAGGATTGGAACCATCCGGATTGGCAGTATAAAGATGGGTGCTTCCGCCTTCCGTACGAAGGAATGCAATGAGACCTGCATTATTGTTTTTGCGCGGTCGCCAGCTGTTGTAGGAAGAATTGGTAAACTGGAAGTTATTTCCCTGGTCATCACTGGAAATGATCACAAAGTTTCCATTTTGTTTCTGAACGTAATGATACCTGTTGGCTGGAACGGTATTGGTGGTAAATTTACTGATAGAACTTAAAACTGGCTGGTGAATGCCGTCCGAAACAGACACCTGCCAGAAGTAACTTACACCAAACTTCAGATTTGAAAGCGTATAGTGGTTTGCTGTCAAATCATTAACCTGAATCACATTAGTGTCAAGATTATTTTTAATTGTCAGGCTGTATCTTAATACATCTGCTGTATCGGGATCTGTTGCGCTCCAGGTTAATTCAACACTCAAAGGCTGATTTACTGCGTTATCTATCGGACTTAGCAACTGTGGTGTAGCGGGAGGAGAATTCAATGAAGTATCATCATCCATCTCAAAAACTACCGTTACTACCTGATTTTGATTTTGTATATTGACTGACTGAAAGCTTGTAATATATCCTGAAAGTTCTGCTTTTACAGAGTAATTGCCTACCGGCATGACAGCGATTTCAAATGAGCCGTCTGTACCACTGAAAACCGTTTGTGTCGTAGGATTGGTAAAAATCTTCACGTTAGGAATCGGCACATTACTGCCTCTTTTTACGACTTTTCCTTTTAACATTCCTGTTTGCGCCTGTTCTACAAGGTCTTCATTGCATGAAAACAGACAAAAAGCAAAGATGAATATGCTGAATATTTTAATTATAGTTTTCATAGTTCGTGTTTTTATTTGTTTCCGAAGTAAAAGTTGATTCCTATTCCAAAGCGCAAAGCCTGATCTTTTCTTTTCCCATTTACAAGGCCTTCCCAGTCGTCTTTGAAGCCAAGGTCATATTGGGCGGAGGCTCTCAGTGAGAAATTCTTGCTGATCATATATTCCAGCCCACCCCCGAATTGTGCTTTATATTGAGGTTTATATTTTGAATACAACGCTCCTGCTCCACCATACACAAATGGACTGAATCTGTATTTCGGAAAAAGGATATATTCCAGATTCACTTCAGGACCATAGTAGTTTCTTTTCACAATATTTGAATTTTCAAGCGTAAAATAACTTGCGTTCAGTTCCACATTCAGGTAAGGAGTAAGGAAATATTTAAGGCCTATTTTTCCACCAACATTCATTTTAGAACCTACATAGTCATCTTTAACTTTCTGCCCTTCAACATTCGCAAAAACAGATAGTTTTTGTCTGTAATCCTGCGGATATCTGCCGCCAATCACCCGGTCATTATTTTGCTCCTGTTCTCTGTTATATTCGTTGATTAAACTTTGATATCCTCCATTCTCATCTATTGCTTTCCCCCATATTTTATCTCTGATTCCTTCAACAATCAGAGCTTTTACGGCCTTTTCTATGGCTTCTGTCACGGCGAGCTGAACAGGTTCATTTTGAGTAAGACCCACCTCAGCTTCCAGTAGTCTTTCAGTATCAATATATCTGAAAAAACTTCCGTTAACACTGGTTGAAAGAATGGTTTTAGAGGTATAAACCGTTTTAAGAATTTCTCCGTTAAGGGTAGAGACAGCGCGGAGATATATCGTAATTCTGTCCTGGCGGTATTGTGTGGAAGCACCGATTCCGAAATACCTTGCGCCAAGTCCTCCGGTCAGAATATTGCTGTCGTATGAGATAACGCCGCCTTCAAGAAGAATTCCGGCGTATAAAAGAGGGGGAAGTGCTTGATTGTTTTTGTCTGCATCCTTGATGTATTCCTGTCTGGTGGAACGGATGATCTGTCTTTCATTGAGAAGATTAGCTATATTTTCCCTTTCAATAGGAACAAACCAGCGGCTGTCTTCTAATGCTTTGATGAGAATGGTTGTAGTTCCCTGAGGAACTGCCGTACTCCAGTTGTTTCCGTTTTCGGAAGGCTTATACTGGCCGGTCTGATCTCTGAATTTGTAGACTCCTATTACAATCTTCTCTTTGGGAAGCGGAAGATTTTTCAATTCTGCAGTGGAAGAAGTAACCTCTCCCATTGTTGGTTTTTCGGGATCCGAAGGTAAACCAAAGATTGAACTACAGGCCTGCAGAATGCATAGCAGGAAAGTGCAGAAAAAGATTCTGGTATAAGTGTAGGTTGTCATGGTAAGTTTATTTTTAGTTATTTCCTATTTCGGAATTACGATCTCGGACTGATCACCATTGCTGGTATCCAAAATATTGATTAAAAGTCCCTGATTAGTATTGGTAATTTGCAGATAAAGGGATCCGAAAAGGTAATTTCCGGGTTTTATGTTTCCATCACCAAACTGTTCATCAAACAGTTTTCTTGAAAGCTCACTGAGGATCTGTCTGTTCAGACTCTGGGTAAAACTATCAAGGGAATTCACACGATCCAGCAAGTCGCTGAAATCATTTTTTTCATCAAATGGGTTTTGTGCATTAGCAGAGCTTAAAAGCCACTGGTAATTAAATGTATCTCCTCCGAAAGCTGGATTTACCGGCTTATAGACGAGCTGCTGAGCTTTTCCGTAGAAAACACCCGCAATACATGTCAAAATAATGATAAAGGTTTTCATGGCGGACATTTTTAATAGATAAATTCATTTTTTATAAGATTTTTCTTGGCATTAAATTCTTTGATATATTTTAAGCTATAACCTAGCTGTTCTTTTAAATAATCCTCTGCCGGATTGGTCATAAAACTGTAAATAATTTTATCTTCCATCTGAATAGTAATCTGACCGCTTGTTCCACGGAGAGGAAGTTCTGTAATGGTAATGACACTGCTGCTTTTATCGGGAAGCTGACTGTATTGCATGTAAAACATATCATAAAAGTCTTTTCCTACTTTGGTTTTTGTCTCATCTATAGTAAGTCCTCTGAGCTCATAAGCAGCATCTTCCTCAATCTTAGCTGTTTTTTTCTTAAAAAGATCGCTGTTCAGTTCAAGACTGTCTTTAGCAATCAGTTTTTGGGTTTCTTCATCCCTGATATAAAGGAAGGCTTTGAGAGCATCTTTTGATTCGAGATTCACACTGATCTCCGATAATACCTTTACTTCATTGGGGTTAACAGAAAATTTCCCATTCTGCTGATTATTTGAGAGATTTCCGCCGTTCCCTTTTTTAATAGAAACCAAAAGGTAATTCAGTTCTTTATACACAGCGGTGTTATTGATGACTACGGCTTTCAATCTTACCTGGTTTTCAAGGAGACTACTCTCTATCCTGGCGTTTACTTTCTTATCTTCCTGCCCATAAACCCATACAGACAGGAAGGTAAAAAATGTACCCAGGCTTAGGGAATATAAAATTTTCATCACTTGTGTTTTAATAGTTTCTCATGAAAACTGTTTTATTATCTCCTTTTACATTAATCTGAATTCCATCCGAAATACTGTTGCTTCCTGTAACATCAATAATATTATTATTTCCCTGAGCAGTAATAGCAGCTTTTGCTTCTTTATCTGTGAATGAATTGATAAAATATAAGGTATTAAAATCTCCAAGCTGTTTTACTACAATATTTGTTCGGGCGTTAAGGGAAAGTTCGGCATTGTTATAGTCTCCTATCTGAATAATATCGGATCCATAAGAACTCTGATCTGTCTGCTGTCTGGCTATAAGATTAAAGATTGTATTACTGTTTACCTTATCCCAGTCTATTTCCTGTGCATGTATTGGCAGCCATGTGAAAAGCGCCAAAACACTCCATCTTAAGTTAAACATAGCCTGTTTATTAAAGTTACATGAATAACAAATCTGTGAAAACTGAAGGTAAAAAAGGAGAAACACTGCAGTTTCTCCTTTACAATTTCTAAGATTTACAGTATGTTGTTATAGGGCTTAATTCGACTGATTCACAATCATTGAGTTTCCATTACCCATCTGAGTTCCTACATGAAAATGGCCAAGACCGCTCTGAGCTACCCAGGTAAAGTTACCGTTACCCATCTGAAGATCAATAGCTGTGTTGGAATCTCCTATCTGGAACTGATAAAGCTGGTTGGCATTACCTATCTGTACTCCTGCAGAAGTGTTGTCATCTCCTACCTGAACTGAGGCTGCAATATTACCTGTACCAGCTTGTATATGAGTAGCACTGTTATCATTACCATCCTGATACTGAACAAGAACATTATTAGCTCCTATCTGAAGTCCGCTGGCATCATTTCTTCTTCCCAACTGAACCTGATAAGCGTCATTACCAGCACCTACCTGAATGGCAGAAGCATCATTTCTTCTTCCGTCCTGATATTGGAAAACTGAATTACCTAATCCAATCTGTACCGAGGAGGCATCATTTCTTCTTCCGATCTGAGTTTGTTCGGTAGAGTTAAGTACTCCTAACTGCCAGGTTGATGCAGAGTTTCTATTTCCCATCTGCAAAACTTCATTGGAGTTTCCAATACCCATCTGATCTACATCTACAGAGTTTCTGTTTCCGATACTCTGCGCATTATTGACATTTAAAATCCCTACCTGGTCAATATCTGCAGTATTACGATTCCCTGTCTGTGTAAGAGAATTGATGTTCAAAAGACCGGTCTGGTCTACTGTAGCAACATTTAAGTTTCCTGTTTGAGTAGTCACATCAATATTGAATTGTGCAAATCCGAAACTCATTGCGAATAGTGTAAGTACACCTGTAAGTAAATTTTTCATCTTGGTAAAAATTAATTGGTTAATAGTAAGGCAAAGGTAGCTTCCCCGTCAAAATGAAAAACCACCATCAAGGTGTAAATTTTGAAAATCACTGTTTTCAGTTGGGCAAGTCATTATTTACCGTTACGGAAAAACACCATCACAACATATTGATTTACAGTAAATCCACCAACAGTGAATAGTAATCTTTCTTTAATTATGATATTGTATAAGTAAACCTGATCATTTATATATTCAAAACATCACAATTCAGGGTTTTAAGCTTTTATTACAAACTGCTGTCAGATTTATTGTCACCAAAGAAAATCAATTTGAATTAAAAATTCAAGGTTGAAAGTTGAAATCCACCGGGTTTTATCATTAATGATATATCACTGGGATTAATAGGCAAAAATTTCCGGTTACAATACGGTCTTTTTCATAGGTTAATTAATGTTAAGGCACTTATTTCTTCAAGATATATTGCTAAATTTGAGCTATGGAAAATTTTGGAAAAGATTTATTGAGACAAATAAAAAGCGTGGAACTTCCCGGTGAACACGCACATGGAGTATTTTCACCTCCCTATCGTCCCGTTTTTACTTATGATGAAGTATTGTCAAAGAATCCCAAATTTGCGGCTGTCAATATTGTTTTATATCTGAAAAACAACGAGTGGTATTTTCCATTGATTCAAAGAACGATTAATGAACACGACAGACACAGCGGGCAGATATCGCTGCCTGGCGGAAAGCGTGAGGAAATGGACAGAGATTTTGCAGAAACCGCAGTTCGTGAAACCTCAGAAGAAATTGGAATAGACAAGCATTATGTAAGGATTATCAGAGAAATGTCTCCTATCTATATTCCGCCAAGCAATTTTTATGTATATCCCTATATCTCTTATACTAAAAAGAATCCGGCATTCGTTCTTCAGCAGACGGAAGCTGTGGAAACCATAGAATTTCCTATCACTTCCTTTTTGAACCTGTCAGACACTCCGGAAATTATGGCTCTGCCCAGTGCAGGCGGACATGAAGTTCCTGTGATCAATTTCAACGGATACATTATTTGGGGTGCTACAGCGATGATATTAAGTGAATTCAGTCAGTTGTTGAAAAAAATGTAACTTTGCACTACCGTGTTTAATTGAGAGATGGCGAAGAAAAATATTTTCACCGATGCATTCGGAACTCCTTATTTTTTGAAAAGGTTTATTATTTTTATATTGGGAATTGTATCTTACAGAAGATTCAATGGCTTTAATAAGTTAAAAATAACCGGTACAGAACACCTTGTGGATCTTCCGGACTCTAACGTACTTTTTGTATCCAACCATCAGACCTATTTTGCAGATGTGGCAGCAATGTACCATGCCTTCTGTGCTGTAAACAACGGATACTTAAATACGATAAAGAACCCGATCTATCTACTGAATCCCAAGATTGATTTTTATTATGTAGCAGCTGAGGAAACCATGAATAAAGGTATTCTTCCTAAAATTTTCAAAATTGCAGGTGCTGTAACCGTAAAAAGGACATGGAGAGCAGAAGGGAAAAATGTCAACAGAATGGTAGACATGAGTGAGGTAGATAATATTATGAAAGCGTTGGACAATGGCTGGGTAGCTACTTTCCCTCAAGGAACTACGTCAGCTTTTGCACAGGGACGACGGGGAACAGCCAAATTGGTAAAGAATCAGCGTCCTATTGTAATTCCAATCAAAATAAACGGTTTCAGAAGAGCTTTTGATAAAAAAGGACTCCGCGTAAAGGTTACCGGTGTAAAACCTACGATGGAATTCAAAGCTCCTTTGGATATTGATTATGATAATGAAAAAGCACCGGAAATTTTATTGAAAATTATGACGGCTATTGAGCAGACAGAAGATTTCAATCTATTACACAGTTATGATGAAGAACTTAAAGCTAAAAAATTAGAACAAAAGGACTCAAATAATTAAAGTAAATTAAAAATTATGAACAGAATACTTGGAATCTTATTCGCAATCATAGTATTAGTTTCATGCAACAGCCAAAAGATATATTCGGATTTTGATATCAGCTATTCGAAAAGCGGAGGCTATGCTCCTGTTTATGAAAACCTGCTTATAAAAGGGAATACTGTACACTATTCTTTTGAAGGACAGGGAAAGAAGTACAAACAGGATTTTAAGATTTCTAATGAAGATTTAAAGAAACTGGATCAGGTTCTTTCTCAGAATAATTTCAGAAGAATACAGGAAGACCGTAAAAAATTGTACGACAATATTTCAACGTCTATCAATGTCAAGAGAGGTCCGAATGAAGGGAGTAAATCGGATGCGAGTATGATTATTCCGAACTACCAGACCAACTGGAATAATATTCTTGAAGCTTTCCAGCAGATCATTAATACTAATGTTAAAAAACAGTAAATACAATTGAAAACCCACTTCATTGCCATTGGCGGAAGCGCCATGCATAATCTTGCAATCGCATTAAAAGACAAAGGATATCAGGTGACAGGTTCTGATGACGCTATTTTTGAACCTTCAAAGTCCCGTTTGGAAAAGAAAGGAATTATGCCTCAGGAAATGGGCTGGTTCCCGGAAAAGATTACTGCGGATATTGATGCTGTCATTCTTGGGATGCATGCACATCAGGATAATCCTGAGCTGGCAAGAGCAAAAGAACTGGGCTTGAAAATATATTCTTATCCTGAATTCCTGTACGAGCAGTCTAAAAATAAGACAAGAGTTGTTATTGCCGGATCACATGGTAAAACAACCATCACTTCAATGATTCTTCACGTTCTGAATTTCCACCAAAAAGACGTGGACTTTATGGTAGGAGCTCAGCTTGAAGGTTTCGACTGTATGGTCAAACTGACTCAGGATAATGACTTCATGGTGCTGGAAGGTGACGAATACCTTTCTTCTCCTATTGATCTTCGTTCTAAATTTTTACTGTATCAGCCGAATATTGCTTTAATGAGTGGTATTGCATGGGATCATATCAATGTATTCAAAACATTTGATGATTATATTGATCAGTTTAGAAAGTTTGTGGCAAGCATTACAGCTGGTGGAGTTCTTGTATACAACGAAGAGGATGCTGAAGTAGTGAAAGTAGTGGAAAATGCAGAGAACTATTTCAGAAAGATTCCTTACAAAACTCCGGAGTACGAAATCAATAATGGTAAAGTTTATTTAAAAACAGAAATGGGTGATGTTCCACTTTCTGTTTTTGGAGCACACAACCTGCTGAACCTAGAAGGAGCAAGACATATCTGCCAGCAGCTTGGTATTATGGATGAAGATTTCTATGAAGCAATCATGAGCTTCAAAGGAGCATCCAAGCGTCTTGAAAAAGTAGAAAGAGAAGATAAGGGAATTCTTTACAAAGATTTTGCCCATGCACCAAGCAAGGTGAAGGCAGCTGTAAAAGCATTTGCAGAACAATTTAAAAATGATAAGAAACACGGATTTTTGGAACTTCACACCTATTCCAGCTTAAATCCCACCTTTCTTGAACAATATGATCATGCGATGGACGGTCTGGAAGATGCTGTAGTTTTCTATTCTGAAGATGCTTTGAAGATCAAAAGAATGGAGCCAATATCACCTGAATTCATCAAAGAAAAATTCAGGAATGAGAATTTAAAGGTGTTTACAAACGCTGAAGACCTTCATGCCTATTGGGATACATTGGATAAAACGGATGGTGTTTATCTCATGATGAGTTCCGGAAATTTCGGTGGCCTTGATTTAACAAAATAAACAAAAAGCTTCAGAATCTTATCTGAAGCTTTTTTATTAAATTATGATCATTCAATTTTCTTGTTATTGGTCAGTTCAATATTTTTTATGGAGCCCAACGGTGCTATTTTTATTGTTTTATTTCCTTTTGCCAGATAAATATAATACATGCTGTTCGATCCTATCAGATGAACCTGTTCAAACTTATCATCACCATAATTTAATTTATAGTCATATTTAAGTTTGTTCTCCCTTATCTTTCTGGTAAGCCCGAATCCTTCTCCCAGCCCTATTCCTACAAAGAAAGACAGCAACATCATGGCCAGAAACCTCACAAACATATTGGTAAAATGATTCTCAATAGCCTCTTTGCTCATATTTTCATGTCCTTTGAGAGATGCCATCTGGAATGCCCAACGTTTATTTTTACTGGCCTGTTTTGATAAAAAAGAGGGAAAAGCAAATGAAAATATAATGATCCCAATGAGGATAATCAATATCACAGGATGAGCTGTTAAGGTAGCAATCGGACTGATCAGGATGTCCATGATTGTTGAGTATTTTAGAATATTAATGCCTATCTGGTAATAGAAGACACTTTCTTTTAATATTCCCATTACGACAAGAAACAGGTAGCCGAACGGAAGTGATCTCTGAATTCCCTCTGAAAATTTCATTTATTTTCGCTGATTTTAGTTTTTATCTTTCACGAAAATAGAAAATTACAGGCAAATTGAAACTATCTTGACCTATCTTTCACATTCTTTGATCAGATTTCTCAAAATTTCTTCTGTGGAAAGCTCACTATAATGGTGAATAGACTGCCCCAGCCAAATGGATACAAATTCAGGATTTTGCAGAGATTTTGCTGCTTTACGCAACGCATTGGTCAGTTTGTTCTGGTAAGGATAGGGTAAAATATATTCTGAGTTTTCAACCGCTTCTATAAATTGATTTTTTATTCCTCTGGCATATCTTCCCGAAAAGCTCTTCGTTAAAATAATGTCTTCTTCTCTTACTTTTTTCAGTCTTTCCTTTTCAAAAGGCTGTAAAGCACTTTCCTGAGATGCCAATAAAAGATTTCCCACCTGGAAGCCCTGCGCTCCTAAATCTTTAACAGCTTTTAAGGTCTTGGCATCATAAATTCCTCCTGCATAAATCAGAGGAACACTCACATGATCATACACCTGTGACAGCAAAGATATCCCTCCGATCTGCAGAATATTCTCCGCCTCAAAACTTCCTCTGTGGCCTCCCGCCTCTATTCCCTGAACACAGATAATATCAATACCTGATTTTTCAAGCTGCAAAGCTTCATTCACAGATGTACAGGTTCCGATGAGGGTAACATCGTTTTCTTTTAATTTCTGAATACTTTGTTCATCCAGATTTCCGAATGTAAAACTCAGGATTTTACAGTTTTCTTCAATGATGGCATCCACCTGTTCATGGTAGCCGTTGATACTGATTTTCTCAAGTTCCGGAAGCTTTACATCAATTTCATTTTCTCTGGCCAGCTGCTCAAGAAACTGTTTGGTTTTAATATACTTTTCTTTTAAACCATCCGTCACTTCAGGAATTTGATGGACGAATATATTTGCTGCAAAAGGTTTATCTGTCAGTTTTTTTGTCTCCCTGATCAATTCAACAGACTGATCTGCTGAAAGATCAGCCAGTGCCAATGATCCCAGACAACCTGTTTTTGAAGCAGCAACAGTCATCTGTACCGTACTCACTCCAAACATCGGAGCCTGAATTACAGGATATTCTATCCCTAGTTTTTTACTGATTGTATCCGGCCAGAACATAAGAAATTATTTTAAATAAAAAGGTACGAAAAATAGGAACACTTCATTTTCAACAGGATATGATATTCCTCACCCTGAATGAAAATACAAATCCCACAGATCTCACAGAAAACACAGATTGTAATCTGTGAAATAGTGAAAACTGTGGGAATATTCTTAATTTCTGTTTTTATTAGATATCCGCTACGGAATTGAGCATTTTCTGTTCCCATTCCGGATCTTTAGGATCAAAGAATAATCTTTTTCCTGTATCCAAAGAACGAACGACATTCATTTCATTTTCTGTCAGTTCAAAATCAAATACATTAAAGTTTTCTTCAATTCTTGACGGTGTCACCGATTTCGGGATCACTACAAATCCTTCCTGAAGGTGCCATCTTAAAATTACCTGAGCTACGGTTTTACCATATTTTTCAGCAATTGCTTTCAGATCAGGATTGCTTAAAAGATTAGTATTACCGTTTCCAAGCGGGCTCCAGGGCTGAGTTACAATATTATTTTCTCTGTCGTATACCTGCAGTTCTTTCTGCTGGAATACCGGATGCAGCTCAATCTGATTAATCACCGGTAACACTGTTGAATTTGCTTTAAGTTCTTCAAGCTTCTCAACGGTAAAATTACATACCCCAATAGCTTTGATCTTTCCCTCCTTGTATAATTCTTCCAATGCCTTCCATGTTCCCAGGAAATCTCCATAAGGCCAGTGAATCAGATACATATCCAGATAATCCATCTGCAATCTGTCCAAGGTTCTCTGAAAAGCACTTTTAGCCTTTTCGTATCCATGATCCTGAACCCATACTTTGGATGTGATAAACAGTTCATCTCTGTCTACTCCGCTATTTTTCACCCCGGCACCTACTGCCGTTTCATTCTGGTAAATAGCAGCAGTGTCAATCATTCTATATCCTGTCTGAATAGCTTTGATTACTGCATTTTCACATTCCTTCAGATCTTCCATCTGCCATACTCCAAAGCCTAAAGCAGGAATATCCACTCCGTTATTTAAGGTTACCACAGGGTGCCCTGTATAGGTTTTCTTTTGCATAAGTCTTTATTTTAATGATTAATATAAAGTGATAAACAAATTTGCAATAAAAAATTGAAAATTCTGCTTACCAATTTTACTGTTTTATGTAACAGACTGCTCTTGTATTACTTTTTTAAACTACCCCGTCTTTTTGCTTTGCAAAAATCCACCCCTTCAGGGAAGGAAATGAATAGCCGATAAAACCACCCCTCTACACTTCTAACTCCCATCTTCCATCCTCAAATCTTCACTCCTGCTGGCATTTCATCGCTATTTTCTCTATTTTTGCTTAAATTTTAAATCATGTCACAAAATATCAGATTGGCTACAGCAGAAGATTATCCGAGAATTATGGAAATCTGGGAGTCAGCAGTAACAGCGACCCACGATTTCCTGGCTGAAGAGGATTTCAATTATTTTAAAGAAGCCATTCCAAGAGATTATCTTCCTAATCTGGAAGTTTATTTAATCACAGAAAACGATGACGCTAAAGGTTTTGCATCTGTAGCAGAAGGCAACCTGGAAATGCTCTTCATTCACGATGATGTGCGTGGGAAAGGATATGGAAAAACCCTTTATCAGTTTATGAAAGAAAAGACCGGATTGACCAAAGTGGATGTGAATGAACAGAATCCACAAGCGATTGGATTTTATGAAAAAATGGGGTTCAGAAAAATCGGAAGATCAGAAAAAGATGGTTCAGGAAAGGATTACCCACTTATTCATATGAGTCTGTAAATGGAAAATTTTACGTTCAGTTTATTAAATCCGGATACGGAAATTCCTTATCATTTATTGCTGTTGGCGGATGAAACCAAAGAAGCTATCAATCAATATATTTTCAAATCTGACATTTATCTTTTATATGACTGCACTGAAAATATTGCGGTAATGGCATTATATAAAAACAACAATACAGAACTGGAAATTAAAAATATCGCAGTCATTGAAAGCTATAGAAGCAAAGGAATCGGAAGTATTCTGATGAATAAAGCTAAGGAAATTGCCAAAGAATATCATTATAAAACACTGACCGTTGGAACGTCGGATACCGGATTCCAACAGATCAGATTTTATGAGAAAAACGGTTTCATCAAAAGCGGAATACTGAAAGATTTTTTTATTGAAAATTATCCGGATCCGATATATGAAAACGGTTTACAAATGCGCGATATGGTTATATTAACCCATCACCTGACGGAATAAGCCTTTGATATGCTCTATTTCAGTCTGATAATTGGTTTTCTTACGACATCCGAAATACAGCGTGTTTTCCAGTTTCTTCTTCCCTTCCCAGATCAGTTTCACCTCACCGCTTTCAATATCATTTTTGCATAGAAAATCGGGAACAACCGCTAGTCCTGTTCCACCTTTCAGACAACGGATGATTGAATTCAGATTAGGAACAATATAATTCGGACGGAAATTAGGTTTATGACCAAAGTTCAAGGTCCAGAACTGGAAAAGGTGTTCCATATCTCCGGTGGTTCCGTACCATTTTTCATTCTTCAGCCATTCCTCAATCTGCTCTGCATCTTTTGTTTTCAACACTTTATTGAAAGCAGCGGCATCTACATCTTTTCCACCCACCAGAATGATCTGTTCAGAAGAGAAAGCTTCATGTTCTATATTGGGTGAAGACCCTTTTTTCGGAGTGATGATAAGATCAAGAATTCCTTTATCCAGCTGATCAAGCATTTCCGGATATTCTCCAAAACTGATAATCAGATTAAAAGGCAGTGAAGAAACATATTGCTCCAACGTCGTCTGAAAAGTTTCAAAACACATTCCGACACTGATGGTAGGCGTATGCTTCTCTGTAGATTTCTGGAAGTTTTTTTCTACATCTTCCAGTTTGGTAATAGGCTCAGCAACGGCATTAAATAATACTTTCCCACGTTCTGTAGGGATCATTTTTCTACCGGTCCTGTCGAATAGTTTGTATCCTACATAAGCTTCCAGAGAACTTAAATGCAGACTCACGCCCGGCTGTGATATGAATAAAGCATCAGCAGCACCCGTCAATGTCCCGGTTTTATATATCGCCTTAAAAGTACGATACCATTCTAAATTGACCATGATTTAATTATTAATATTCTGATGCAAAATTACAAAATAATTATAATATTAATACATTTTCATTTTTAAGAAATGATGCGTAATAATCCGGAATCCCGCTTTCCTTTATCTGACGGGCCGTTTCATCAATCGGATAGGGTATTTGAATAATTTCCGGAGTAATTTTTTCTTCATCTAAAGTGAATATGACATAAGAAGCCAGTCTGTTTTCTTCTTTAGAGCGGCCCACGGAGCCACAATTAATTGCCCATGTCTTATTTTCAAACTGCTTTTTAAAAGACAAATGGGTATGTCCCATCACAATAACATCAGATTTAGAGTCTATCAGCGTATCAGTAAAAATCTCATCCTTTTCTGATTCATACAAATAGGTGTCATTGCTTGATAAACTGGAATGAACCAATTGAATATTCCAGTGCTTCTCCCCTACTTTATAGTTTAATTTTAAATGAAAAGGCAGCTCTGATAAAAACTTTTTGTTCTCTTCTGTAATATGTTTTTTAGAATGATCAATCGCTATGAATCTGGCATTCGTCTCTTCTCCTGAGTGCTTAGCCAAAGGAACAACAGGAATATTAAAAGCAATTCTTTCATCGTGATTTCCCATTAAACAAGGAATGTTCAGACTTCTGATCTTCTCAATCACCTCGTTTCCCCAGGGTGCGAAGTCCACAAGATCTCCTAAACAAAATCTCTGCCTGATTCCTCTTTTCTCAATATCCTTCAACACTACTTCCAGGGCAGGAAGATTTCCATGCACATCACTAAAAACGGCTATCTGTATCATTGTCCTTCAATTTGTTAAACAAATTTACACGACAGAAGGGAATTTCAGGTCAGATATGATATGACATTTTACCATGAAAAGGGAAATGGTCAATGGTGAATTTTTGCTGCGCAAATGAATAGTGAATCAGCATATATACAAAATTCACAAACAAACTAGACTAACTATTCACAATTCACTATTAGTCCCGTCAATAGTCAATTTTTGCTACGCAAAGTCAATAGTGAATGATTAAGTGCTGGTTACAAAACTTCCACATAACATCAATTGTTCATAATCCCGAATCCCGAATCCCGCAACCCGTAACCTTAAAAACTCATAAGCGAAAAGAACTGACCAACTTTAAACTTTAAACCTAAAACTTCGAATTTGACAAACTATAATTTAAATAATACTTCCCTATAATTTATATTATTTTTATTATACAAACATCCATCCTAACTTTGCAGAGTAAAATTTAAACAATCATAAAAAAATGAAAAAAGTATTAATCATCAACGGAGGACAGAATTTCGGACATTCCGGAGGAAAATATAATCAGACTATTGCAGAAAATACATTAGCAGCTCTTAAAGAATTTGACAATGTAGAAGTAAAGATCACCAATGTAAGTGAAAATTATGATAAACATGAAGAAGTGCAAAAATTTGTCTGGGCAGATTACATTATTTACCATACCCCAATCTGGTGGTTCCAGCTTCCGAACGGATTGAAAAAATATATTGATGAAGTTTTCACAGCAGGTCATGCAAAGGGAATTTATATGAGTGACGGAAGAAAAGCTGAAAATCCTGAAATCAACTATGGTACAGGAGGAATGCTTGGCGGAAGAAAATATATGCTGACCACAAGCTGGAATGCTCCTGCAACGGCTTTCACGCTTCCTGGAGAATTCTTCAGTGAAAAAAGTGTAGATGATGGACCATTATTTGGTTTCCATAGAATGAATGCCTTTGTCTCACTGGAGAAAATGGAAAGTTTCCACTTCCATGATGTGGAGAAAAATGCCAATATAGAGCGTGACATGAAGCTTTACAGAGAACATGTAAGGAACGTATTTGAAAAAGAATTAAAACCAGAATTAGTATCATGAAAAAAATACTGATCACAGGTATTACCGGCTATATAGGCGGAACTATCGCAAAAAAACTGCTTGACAGAAATTATGAAGTAACCGGATTAGTTCGTAACGAAGCTCACGTACAGGAATTAGAATCATTGGGAATAAAAACCATTGTAGGGAATATTCACAATGAAGATGTAATAAAAACAGCTGTTGATGGCGTTGATGCAGTCATACACAATGCTGATTCTGCAGATGATGCTTATGCTGTGGATAATTTTATCAAAGCAATGGAAGGAAGCCGTAAAACATTCATATTTACTTCAGGATCTGCCATTTTCGGAGGTAAAGAAAATGGTAAAAGAAGTGATTTTGTGTATACTGAAGATTTCCCTCTCACTCCAAGACTGGAAATGGCATCAAGGGTTCTTATCAACAACTATGTTCTTCAGTCTGTTCAAAAAGATATAAGAAGTATCGTTATTGTTCCTACCATGGTTTACGGGGAAGGTCTGGGAATAAAAAAAGACAGTATCCAGATTCCGGCATTGGTTAATTTTTCTCAGAAAAAAGGGCACGGTGTTTATTTTGGAGAAGGTGAAAACATCTGGTCCAATTTACATATTGAAGATTTGGCAGATCTGTATGTACTGGCCCTGGAAAAAGCAAAAGAAGGGTCTATCTATTATGCAGAAAACGGTGCTTCATCTTTAAGAAACATTGCAGAAATCATCAGTAAAAAATATAATCTGGAACCGGCACAGTCTTTAAGTATACAGGATGCCGTTGATAATTTCGGTCCTGCGGGAGGCTATTTCGGTTTTGCATCCAACAGTATATGCAGCGCAGACAAAGCCAGAACAGAACTGGAATGGAAACCAATTTATAACTCAATTGAAAATTTTATTTAATATGAAAATTCATCTTACAGCCATTATAAAAGCCAAAGAAGAACATCAGGCAGAAGTATCGGAAGTTCTTCAGAATATGGTAAAAGAAACAAGAAAAGAAGAAGCATGTGAGCTTTACAGCCTTCATCAGGGAATTGAAGACAAAAACGAATTTGTTTTCTACGAAATCTGGAAAAGTAAAGAAGGTCTGGATCAGCACAACCAGCAACCTTACATCCAGGCTTTCGGAGCTTTGGTGGATGAAAAGCTTCAGGAAAAACCACAGATTTATACCACCAATATTATTTAATCATGAAAAAATTAGCGTTTTTACTACTTGCGGTCTTTACCATAGGATTCGTACAGGCTCAAACTAAAAAATCAAAAAATATGAAAAAGAAAATCTTATTCGTTGTAACCAGCCACGATAAAAAAGGAAGTACTGGTGAAGATACAGGATATTATTTGGGAGAAGTTTCTCACCCATGGGAAGTTCTTCACAAAGCAGGTTATGAAATTGACTTTGTAAGCCCGAAAGGCGGAACTCCTCCGGTAGATGGTTTCGATTTGAAAGATCCGGTAAACAAAGAATTCTGGGAAAACAAAGAGTATAAGAACAAGATTGATCATTCTATGACGCCATCACAGGTGAATCCAAAAGAGTATTCAACCATCTTTTATGCAGGAGGACACGGAGCAATGTGGGATTTTGCAGACAATAAAGAACTGTCTGATATTGCTTCAGAAATCTACGAAAACGGAGGTATTGTAGCAGGAGTGTGCCACGGACCGGCAGGATTGGTAAATATCAAGCTGAATAACGGGAAATATCTTGTAGATGGAAAGAAAATCAATGCTTTTACCAATGAAGAGGAAGCTGAGGTAAAATTAACAGATGTTGTTCCTTTCCTAATTAGAAAACAAACTGAAAGAAAGAGGTGCACAATTTGAAAAATCAGGCCTTTGGCAAAATCATGTGGTAACAGACCAGAGAGTGATCACAGGACAAAATCCACAATCTGCAAAGAGCGTTGGAGAAGCTATCTTAAAAGAATTAAATAAATAACAAATCATTTTTAACCACAAGAGTCACAAAAGATTTTAAGTTCTTTAAAATCAGAAAAGCTCTTAAAAGTCTCACCATTGAAATGACGGGAATTCCCCTCCACTGGAGGGGTGGCGAAAATTCAAAGAATTTTTGACGGGGTGGTTTTACACATAACAATTTTAAATAAAATGGAATACAGAAAATTAGGAAATACAGATTTAGAATTATCAACAATCACACACGGAGCCTTTGCTATCGGAGGAAATATGTGGGGAGGTAATGAAAAGCAGGATTCTATCAACTCTATTCATGCATCATTAGATCACGGAGTAACTTCTATCGACACGGCGCCTTTTTATGGTTTTGGACTGAGTGAAGAAATGATTGGTGAAGCTATCAAAGGAAAAGACCGTTCAAAAATCCAGCTTTTGACAAAATTCGGATTGGTATGGGACGGAAGCAATAACGGAAAAGGAGAATTTTTCTTTGATGCAGAAGACGAAGGAAAGACTCTTCCTGTTTATAAATTGGCTTCCAAAGAAAACATCATCAAAGAAGTTGAAGAAAGCTTACAAAGATTAGGGACAGATTATATCGACCTTTTGCAACTTCACTGGCCAGACAGTACTACTCCTATTTGTGAGACTATGGAAGCTATGGAACTATTAATCCAACAGGGAAAAATCCGTGCTGCAGGGGTAAGTAACTATAGCGTGGCTCAAATGGAAGAGGCGAACAGAACTTTAAAACTTGCCAGCAATCAGGTTTCTTACAGTATGTTGAACCGTGCCATTGAAAGCGACCTTGTTCCTTATTCTTTAGAAAATAATTCAGGAATTATCGTATACAGCCCTATGGAAAGAGGTCTTTTAACCGGTAAATATTTCAAAGAAACCCAATTAAAAGATAACGACCACAGAAATGGATATTTCTCCCAGTTTGATTTGAATAAAGTGAAAACTTTCTTAGAAAAAATTGAACCTATTGCGCAGGAAAAAGGAGCCAGCCTTTCTCAACTGGTACTAAGATGGACTACGCTGCAGCCAGCAATTACAGTAGTATTGGCAGGAGCAAGAAATGCCCAGCAAGCCATCGAAAATGCAAAAGCTATGTCTATTGACCTTTCTCAGGAAGAATTGAACTTCATCAATTCGGCTTTAAGCGAAATATAAGATAAAGCTGGAAGAAGGAGGCTGGAAGATGGAAGTTCTATTAGTATATTGATAATTAGGAAGCTTCTATTGCACTACGCTACATGTAACAAAGAGATTCCTCCTTCGTCGGAATGACAACATCCCAATCCATTGATTCTCGGACAACAACAACTTCCCTCTCCCCTCTTCCAGCTTCCTTTCTTTTAATCTCAAACCTTATAAAAAATGAAAAATAATCTGATCAAAATGTTCGGGTTAGCCACATTATTGACTATAAACAGCGTTTCATTAAATGCTCAAACCCTTGTCAATCCCGAAGACCAATCATGGTATCCTTCTGCTTACGGAGCAAAGGATGAAATCGGGGCCGCTAATTTATTGACTCCTGAAGTTGTAAAACAGGCATTAGGACTTGTGAAACAAGGTAAAACCTTAGCTCTTGCAGTTCCGATTGATAAAAACCTTCCGGCTTTCAGACACAGAAGTTTTAATTTATATAATATTCAGCCCGGAGAACAGGGCGGAAAAAGTATTGGTCCGAACAAATTTACCTTCAATGACGAACTGGTAAACGGATGGACCGGAGTGGGTACACAGCTCAACGGTATCGGGCACATTGGTATTGATAATACTTACTACAACGGAAATAAAGCGACTGATTTTGTAACCGTAGAAGGCGTTAAAAAACTGGGTGTAGAAAAAGTACCTCCTTTTGTAACCCGAGGTGTAGTCCTTGATATGACTGCTCATTATGGAAAGTCAATAGTACCCGGCGGAACAGAGTTTACGGTAGAAGATATCAAATCTGTTTTAAAGAAGCAGGGACTTACCCTAAGAAAAGGAGATATCATTCTTTTCAATACCGGATGGCTGGAATTGGCAGGTAAAGACAACAAGCAATTTTTAGAAACAGAACCGGGCATCGGAATGGATGCTGCAAAATGGCTTGCCGATCAGGGAATTGTAGCATTTGGCGGTGATACATGGGCTTCTGAAGTCTATCCTAACCCGAAAAGTAAAGAAGAATTCCCCATCAATCAGTTTATGCTGGCGAAAAAAGGAATTTATAACCTGGAACTGATTGACAGCCGCCCTTTGGTGAAACAAAAAGTATGGGAATTTCTATTCGTACTGGGACAGCCATTATACGTAGGTTCTACGCAGGTGAATGTGAATCCTGTGGCGATTTATTAATTTAAATGCTTACAGTATGAGGTTGTTTAAACTTTTATATTCATTATTTTAACCACAAAAGGCACAAAAGTTTTAAACACTTAACTTTTTTCAGAACCGGGTCTTATGCGTAATAAGTACACCTAAGTTTTGTGAAAATCTTTGATTTTCATCTTGTGTGAACTTTCCTGCGGTCTCATTTTGAACTTACTTAAGTGAGTGTATTAAAATGAAACCTTTTGTGACTTTTGTGGTTGGGTAAAATTCAAACAACTTTTATTTCGGAGAGACAATGTAATTCCAGTTAAAAAAATAAAATGAACCAAAGAATTTATTTTTAGAATTAATATCGACTATGTTACATTGTCACTTTGAATTTTACATTAAAATGGCCTTTCAGTTTTTGAAAGGCCGTTTTTATAAAAAGTAAACATCCGTAAATTATGCAGTCTTCATTGACTTCATCTTCATCTCTCCGCTCCCGGACTTAGCTATTTTGCAATCGGAAGATGAGTACTTATTGCAATTCTGTTCCATGCATTGATGGTTACAATAGCCATAATGATGTAAGCGATCTGGTTATCATCGAAGAATTTTTTTGCCTTCTGGAAAGTCTCTTCAGTTAATCCGTTTTGGCTGATCAGCGTAATTTCCTCTGTCATTGCCAAAAGTACCTGCTCTTCTTCTGTAAAGAATTCTTTTGCTTCCGTCCATCCGTTCAGAATGAAGATTCTCTGAGGTGTTTCACCATATTTGATGGCATCTTTGGTGTGCATATCAAGGCAGAAAGCACATTTATTAATCTGTGAAGCTCTGATTTTAATTAATTCCTTCTGAATGTGGGTTAAAGAAGTGGTCTGTAAATATCCTTCTAATCCCATCATCGCTTTGTAAGCTGCTGAATCTACTGTTGCAATATTTAATCTTGCGCTCATAATATGTATTATTTTTTGGTTAATTGATCTATACTTAAAGAATAATGTTGCTGTACCGCCAGTAAAAGAGCTGCAGCACTTCCTACCCATACAGAATAGTTGAGGGGAGCTTTAGGTCCTGAGGCAATGGTCATGGATATGGCAAAAATCAACAGCAGAATACTGCTTCCATAGGCTGCAAACTTTGTTTTAAATCCAAAGATCAGCATCAATGGAAAAAGAATTTCTAAAAAGGTTGCGGCATACGCTGAGAATGTACTCAAAGATTCCGGAAGGAAATAGGTTAGCTGTCTTGTATATTCTTTAAAACGCTCCATGTTTCCCCATGATGAATTTTCTTTGCTCCAAAATCCAAATCGGTCTGCTACTGCAGAGAGCATGGTTACAGCAAGAGCAAGCCTTAAAAATAGCTGCGGAAATTGATTTTTGATATCTGTCATTGTATTGGCTTTTAATAACATGACAAATTTCCGGTTTATGATCCGTAAAAATCTTAAACTGGTTTAAGATCGTAACTTCGCCCTGATTTCACTCAGATATTCAGGCGTAAGATTCAAAAAGGAAGCAATAAGATATTGAGGAATTCTTTGGATAAACCATGGATACAATGTACTGAAATGCATATAAAGTTCTTCTCTGGACATTTCATACAAATAACGGATTCTACGCTCTGAAGCGGCATAAGCTCTTTGGTAGACCATACGGAAATACCGTTCCATTACGGGATGTTTTTTCAACAATTCTTCCTGGCGCTCAAGATCAATTACCAGAATAGAAGAATGTTCTACTGCCTGTATGGAAAAATCTGTTGATATCTGTCTTTCATAAGCAAATGTATCGGTAATCCACCAGTTTTCAATGGCAAATTCTGTAGTTTGCTCTACACCTTTTTCATTGATAAAGAACTTTCTGAGACATCCTTTCACTACAAAATACATGGTCCGGCAGACCTCTCCTTCCAGCACCAGATTTTGTTTCTTTTTTACATCCAATACCTCGAAAAAAGATACAATAGACGTATATTCTTCATCAGTTATGGTAATAAACTTATGTAAATGTGCTTTGAATGGATCCATTGTACGAATTAATACTCAAACTTAACTTTATTTTTTTAGTTTTACAATGAGAAAATATTGAATCATGGAAATCGTTGCTAAAATTCTGATCGCTGTTGTGGCACTGGAACACCTTTATATCCTTTGGATGGAAATGTTTGCATGGGAAACAAAAGGAAAAGAAGTTTTCAAAGCTGCTCTACCTGCAGAAATGTTTAAACCTACCAAAGGGCTCGCTGCCAATCAAGGTCTTTACAATGGTTTTCTGGCTGCCGGACTCATTTGGTCATTTTTGATTAAAGATCCGCAATGGCAGACCAATGTAGCTTTATTCTTTTTAGGATGTGTAGCTGTAGCGGGAATCTACGGTGCCATTTCAGCCACTAAAAAAATATTCTTTGTACAGGCACTTCCTGCCATACTGGCAATCATTGCTGTTTTGCTGAAATAATTTACCGGACTATACGGGTCATGTTCATCTTCTCTTAATTTTAGTAATAAGGGAAAAATTGACATGAATTCTCAATTTTAAAATACTATTGAAAATCAATCAGTTACAACTATAAAAATCCATTTAATATAAAATTCGTAAATTTGCACCGTCAATAAAAAATTGTTATACAGTTTTTGATGCTGGCAAGCATTTTGATGAAATGTAGCCATTCAAGTTGTTCAGTACACATATCTGTAATTACCTCATCAGTAATTTAATTGTAGAATCTATGTAAGAGATTAATTTCTTTTTACATAATACACTCTTTTTCTAGAGTATAATCTATTGAAATATTTAAATAAACATAAGACCTCATGGTTCTTATGCATTATTTTTTTGTTAAAGCTTTTATTATTAAAAGCTTAGCAAATTATTTTATCTTATTGTCATCAGCAGAACAACAAAAACTAAAAGTATATAAAGAATTGGTGTACAATTTCTTATATCATGTATTAATTGAAAAATTCTGAATATGGAAAAAAATGAAAACACTCGAAAAGTAAAACTTAAGGTTGAAGACCTGACCATCATCTTTGGTAAAAACAAAGAAAAAGCACAGGAACTTTTAGACAAAGGTTTTTCCAAAAAGGAAATTCTTGAAAAAACAGGCTGTACCATAGGAATCAATAAAGCCAGTTTTGAAATCTACGAAGGGGAATTCTTTGTGATCATGGGACTCTCCGGAAGTGGAAAATCCACATTACTGCGCTGTCTAAACAGACTGAATGAGCCTACCTCAGGAAAAGTATACATCAATGATGATGATATTACCAGTAAAAATAATAAAGAGCTGCTGGAAGTGAGAAGAACAGAAATGAGTATGGTATTCCAGAAGTTCGGATTACTTCCCCATCATACCATTTTAGATAATGCAGGTTTTGGACTGGAAATCAGAGGTGAAAGTAAAGCTTCCCGCGATGCAAAAGCACAGAAAGCATTAGATATTGTTGGTTTAAACGGTTTCGAAAATCAGTATCCTTCCCAACTTTCAGGAGGAATGCAGCAGAGAGTCGGATTAGCAAGAGCTTTGGCCAACGATCCTGAAGTATTGCTTATGGATGAAGCTTTCTCCGCACTGGACCCTTTAATAAAATCTGAAATGCAGGATCAGATGCTTGAACTGCAGAATACTTTACAAAAAACCATTGTCTTTATTACGCACGATCTGGACGAGGCCATTAAAATCGGAGACCGTATCGTCATTATGAAAGATGGTGTCATAGAACAGATAGGAACAGCAGAAGATATTTTAACCAATCCTGCCAGCGACTATGTGAAAGCATTCGTGGAGAAAGTAGATCGTAAAACAATTATTACTGCCAGATCTCTGATGTTCGACAAAGCTACGGTAGTACGTTTCAGAAAAGATGGTCCGGAAGGAGCTTTAAGAAAAATGAGAGCTACCGGATTAGAAAACCTGCCTGTGGTAGATTTTCAAAATAAATTTCTAGGCTTTGTAACCCTTAATGATGTTGTTCGCATAGCCAGAAAGAAAGAACCTACAGTAGAATCCATTATTAACAGTAATGTTCCTTCAGTGTATCCTGAAGTGACGGTAGAGGAAATGCTGCCATTGATCTCCGAAAATAAATCTTCCATTGCTGTTATTGATGAAGACAACAAATTTTTAGGTCTTGTTACCCAGTTATCTCTGGTCATAGAAGCGACCAAGTTTAATGAAGAAGAAATTATTGAATTAAAAGAAATCGCAAACAACCAATAAGATGAATAAAACTATAGATATAGGTCAATATGTAGAAACTGCAATCAATTGGCTCACAGAAAATGGAAAACCTGTATTTGATGTTATAAAACATGTAGGAAACTCCTCTATCATGGGGATTGAATGGGTATTAACAAACACTCCTTTTTATGTAATCATTCTCTTTTTTACCCTTTTGGCATTATGGAAAGCCGGAAAAGGTATTGCTGTGGTAACCGCAGCCGGATTAAGCTTAATATTTTTAATGGGATTATGGAAAGAAACGATGGAAACGCTGGCACTTATTTTTGTGTCCACCATTACTGCCCTTATCCTTTCTATTCCTCTGGGAATTTTAGCAGCTAAAAGCAAAATAGCCGACAAAATCATTCGTCCTTTACTGGATTTGATGCAGACAATGCCCGCATTTGTCTACCTGATTCCTGCTGTACTGTTTTTCAGTATTGGTAAAGTGCCCGGTGCTTTTGCAACCATCATTTTTGCCATGCCGCCCGCGGTACGATTAACAGCGTTGGGAATTGAAGCCGTTCCGAAAGACATTGTGGAAGCAGCCAGAGCTTTTGGAGCAACCAACCGACAGATTTTGTTTAAAGTAGAGCTTCCTTTAGCAATGAAAACGATCTTAACAGGAATCAATCAAACCATACTGTTATCCTTATCCATGGTGGTGATCGCAGGAATGATTGCTGCAGGTGGTTTAGGTGAAAAAGTACTGGAAGGAATTAATAATCTGGATATCGGATTAGGATTTGAAAGCGGATTATCCGTTGTGATTTTAGCCATTATCCTCGACAGGATTACCCAGGGATTTGTAAAGAAAAAGCAATAAGATGAAACAATTAAAATATCTGTTTTTTCCCGTTTTAATGTTACTATGTACAGCATTAAGTTCGTGCGAAAACATAAAAAACTCTAAATATATTACCATCGGAATGGTAGACGGCTGGGCGGAAGATGTGGCAATGACGCACGTTACAAAAGCTATTCTGGATGAGCAAGGATATCACGTTATTATTCAAAAAGCCTCAACGGATATGATTCTGGCTTCGATGAATAATGAAGATACAGACCTTTTCATGGGAGTCTGGCTTCCTTACACCCATGCTAAAAAGCTTGCTAAATTTCCGGGACTGGCTCATCTTGGAACCAATTATGACAACGGCCGTATAGGATTAGTCGTACCGGAGTATGTTCCTGTGAACTCTATTGAAGAACTTAATCAACATAAAGATCAATTCAATCACAGAATTATTGGAATTGAAAAAGGAGCGGGATTAACCACCGGAACAGACAAAGCAATTATTGATTATCAACTGGATTATCAACAGATCAACTCCTCTACCATTGCCATGATCACCGAATTACAGAATGCCATACAACGAAAAGAATGGATTGTGGTAACCGGATGGCAGCCTCACTGGATGTTTGGAAAAATGAAGCTTAAGTTTCTTGATGATCCAAAAAAAATATATGGAGAAGCAGAACAGATTAAAACCTATTCCAGAAAAAGCTTTGCTAAAGATCATCCGGAATTGGCAAAATTCTTTTCTAAACTTCATTTTGATGATGGAAACATGTCCGATCTTTTAATGAAAATGGAACAGAGTAAAAATAAAGAAGCTACGGCCAAAGAATGGGTGAAAGATCATTCTGAACTTGTACATTCGTGGTTAGATAAAAATTAATAAACAATTTGGTATTATTTAAAATCCTCAACTCTGCACGGATCTGAGGATTTTTTTATCGACATAGATTAGTTGATTTTTTCTCTATGAAGCCATATTATTAGTAATCGCAAGGCGCAAAGAAATTTAATAATATACTGCGTTAAGGCGCAAGAAAATCAAAGATTTTCAGCAAGTTTGTTTCAGTTAAAATTCAACAGAATTAAATTTTATCAAAGATAAAATCCTTGCGCCTTAAGGCATATTTAAAGGAAAATTCTTGCGTCTTTGCGTTCCCAATATCTCATAACTATCCCATTGATTCTTTGATCTTTTCCCGATGAAGTATTCCCCAATTTACCAATGTTTCGGTTACAGGAAATACAGATTTTCCATATTCAGTCACAGCATACGTTACAGTGATAGGTTTCGTATCCTGAATGGTTCTTGTGATCAGAAGATTTGTTTCCAGTTCTTTTAATTCTTTGCTCAGCATTTTGGCAGATATGCCTTCAATACTGCGTTCCAGCTTTTTAAAATGGATCATTTGGTCCGGTCTGTTCGTCAGATATCGTAAAATCATCAGTTTCCATTTTCCTCCTAAAACGTCCAGACTGTCCCGCATTGCAAACAGTTCTTCCGTACAGCTGGCCTCTCTTTCGATGCCGTTTTCAGTAATTTTTGCCATAATAGTTTCATGAAGGTAACTAGTTACCATTAGTTAACTAGTAGCAAATATAAACTATTCCCTCTTTACATTTGTGTATCAAATTAACAATAATGAAAGCAGTTATTTTAAATAAAAACGGAAAGCTGGAAGATGGCTTTACCGAACAGCCAAAACCTAAAGATAATGAGGTTTTAATCCAGATTAAAGCCAGCGGTTTCAATCCTATAGATTATCAAATGTTGGAAAATGAACTTGAACGTAAACTAGTCAGTTCACCAATATTAGGGAGAGAACTATCAGGAATCATTGTTGGCAAAGGCTCCGAAGTTACACAGTTCAATATTGGTGATGAGGTCTATTGCGGCAGCGGCTCTATGGGAAGCAACGGCACTTACGCAGAATATATTGCCGTACCTGAAGCTATTGTATCTTTTAAACCAAAAAATATCTCATTTGAACAGGCGGCTTCCATTCCTTCCACAGGACTTACCTCTCTGCAAATCTTTAACCGTCTGAAGTTAAATCCGGAAAATACAGTTCTTGTAACAGGTGCAGCCGGAGGCGTTGGTTCATTTTTGATCAAACTTTTACTGGCCCATAATATCCGGCAGATCACAGCAACCGTTGGCAGTGAAGAAAACCGACAGATGCTTCTCAGTTTAGGATTAAAAAGTCATCAGATCATTAATTACAGAGATGAAAACCTTATTGAAAATATTTTAAAAGCCAATAATGATCAACCTTTTGAATATGGAATCGATCTCGTAGGAAATTATATGTCAGAAGTGACTGCTAAAGTTTTAAAAATTAATGGTACTTATGTAGACGTAACAGCTTTAGTCACTAAGGATGCTCATGAAGCATTATTCAACAAAGGAACTTTGATTATGAATATCTCCAATTATACTTACGGAATGATCAAAAAATATGAGTATTACAAGAACAGCTTACTTGAAATAAAAAAGCTCATTGAAAACGAAACGATTCTTCCTCCACAGCATAAACTCATAGGAAATCTTTCTCTGGACACTGTTCTGCAGGCGCATTCTCTATTAAAAAACAATCAGACACAAGGTCATAAACTTATCATGAAGCACTAACTTATGAACAAAATACCAAGACGGATCGTAACAGGAATTAAAAACGGGAAATCGATCATTGTAGAAGACCAACAGGTAGAAAATGCTGTGGAACATTTTCCTGGACTGATCATTTCAGATATATGGAATACGCAGACAATGCCAGCAAGCCTGGAATTTGAAACCAGAATTCCTAACACCGGATTTCCGCAAACTCCCAAAAATGGCACTTATTTCCGATATGTAGTGGTTCCGCCTGATAAAGATTTAGGAGTTGAGTGGAAAAAGAATGAACCTCATCCGATGATGCATCAAACTCCGACACTTGACTATATCATTATCCTTTCCGGTGAACTCTATCTGATCATGGAAGAAGGAGAAACGCTTCTGAAACCAGGAGATATTGTCATCCAAAGAGGAACGAATCACGCATGGAGTAATCGCTCTGATGAACCTTGCATTCAGCTGGCTGTTTTGATTGATGCAAAAATTTAATAGTAAAGAATTTCCCACAGATCACACAAATACCACAGATAAAAACTCACGCAGATCTAGCAAATTTTACAAAGATCTGCGTAATCTGTGTGATCTGCAGGAAACAAAAAATAAACAGTATTCAAATCTTTACGACTTAAAAGACGGATTAAAAAAGAAAAGCTTTGTGCCTTCCAACGAAATTTAGAAACATTAAAAAACTCACGCAGATAAAGCAAATTTTGCAGTTTTTTTTACTCAAACATCTGCGTTATCTGTGTAATCTGTGGGAAATAAAAAAGACTTTTAAAGTTGGGAAAATGCAAAGAAAAAATAAACAATAATTTGTTTTATGACGCAAGAAAATCAAAGATTTTCAGCAAGGATTAATGCATATAGTATTAGAATTATACAATTTTATCGTAGATAAAATCCTTGCGACTTAAAAATATCACCAAAGAAAAAACTTGCGCCTTTGCGTTTACAACAAAACCTCCCAACTTACAAAGCAGAAATTTCCAACAGTTTCTCCTTCATTTTTTCAGGCGTCATCTGCCCTTCCTGATAATACACCAGATTCTGATGTCTATCCAGAAATACCCATAAAGGATAAACAGGCTGATTTTTATTCTTTGACAAAGCAAGCGCCAATTCATGAATTCCCAAGTTTCCATTCTGCAGGTATTCAAAATCCTGATTCTGGAAATGAATTTTATCCTTCGTTTTCTCTGCCTCGAAATTGATGAAATAAAAATCGTCATTAATCAAATTAACCAGCTCTTTATCTTTACTCAAACGGTAAGATTCAATTTTACAGACCGCACACCAGTCCGTATAAAGGTGAATAACAACAGGCTTCGGATTTTCTTTCTGCTGTACCTCAAGATCAGAAAAAGTGCCTGTCTTCATCTGAGACAGATAAAAACAGGGCACTAACATTAAAAATAAAGCTATTTTTTTCATTTTAAAGTATATTTTACTCCCAGGAAACCTCTGATCCCTTGCATTGGCGCATAACCGTATGCTGTATCAAAAGTATAATGATTGGGATTGTTGATTGGATCATCAACATGCTTGTCAAATGGGTCAAACGGTCTCATCAAAGGATCTTTGGGTCTGAAATTAAATAAGTTTTTCATTCCACAATACACTTCAAATCCGGATTTGAAACTCTTGGACACCTGAATATTGGCCAGAGAATAAAACGGTGAATATTCGGGGCGGTAGTCGTTCACTAAAACAGGAAGTCGCATTGGTCCGTAGAACTGTCCTGTAAAATCGATGGTCAGATTATTGGCAAACTTATAGGTCAGGTTATACGTTCCACTCCACTTTGGAGCATGCAGCTGTTGTGTTTTTTGATTTTCATTGTCAAATTTCTGGTATACATCCAGATAAGTAACTCCCAGATTGACACTCAAAGGAAACTGAAAGCTAAAATCCACATTCAAAGAAGCTCCTCTTGAAATTCCGTATCCGTGAAGATTGTCATAAATAATTTTATTGGGATCGGAATCAAAATCTCCCACAATTTTATTACTGAAATAAGTATAAAATGCGGAAGCATCAAGATTTACCATTCTGTTACCCACCGGAATTTTCCAGATATAATTCAGGTTTCCATTGACAGATCTTTCCGGTTTCAGGTCAGATTTTACCACCACTTCTCTCGAACCTGTTAATGCAGCGTGATCTTCCGTAAATAGATTAACCACTCTGAAGCCAGTACCAAAATTGAAACGTAAAGTATGATACGGATTAGGATTGAATTTCCATGCAAACCTTGGTGAGTGTACAGAATGATGTACTTTATCATAATCATACCGGTATCCCAGCAACAACGTATTTTTATCGTTGATTTCCCACTGGTCCTGAATAAAAGCACCCCAGATTGGAGATTTCATTGGCGCATTCGTGATACCGTCTGAAGCTAATGTTCCCGGTGTATTGTCATCATAAAAAGTTCTTTTGAAAGTAAGTCCGGCAGTAATATCATGTTTCCCGAAACTTCTGTCCCAATACGTCTGTACAAAAGCTACCTTTTGTGTCGCATTGAACGGATTGGATCCATAAAAGGAATTCTGGTCATGATAATTGTAAGAAAACTGAGTCACGATATGTTCCTTCATCGGCCATTCGTACAATCCGAAAACCTCTGCCCTGTTGGTATAAATACTTTCTCCATATACTTCATCACTACCACGGAAAGATTTATTCCACTGCATTTCTCCTCCAAAGCGGTCTTCATACAGGTATCTCATCGCAAAACTTGCCTGTCTGTTTTCTTTTCTTTTAAAATTCCATTTGTTAAAAACTGAAATTCTGCTCTGTAGAGTGGCATCTGTAAAATTATCTTTATTCTGATCTATTCTTTCCTGAAAGCTGAAATAATTTAAACTTAATAATGAAGCGGCATTCTTTCCTACATTAAATTTGGTGGAAAGATCCAGATTATTTTCACTCCATGTGCTCGTCATCATATCAACACTCAATTTAGGTGCAGTCAAAGCATTTTTAGTGATAATATTAATCACGCCTCCCATCGCTTCAGAACCGTAAATAGAAGATGCAGGGCCCTTTACTACTTCTATCCTATCCACCAGACTATTAGGGATTCCACTCAATCCGTACACAGTGGAAAGTGAACTTACAATCGGCATTCCGTCAATCAGAATCATCGTATAAGGTCCTTCCAATCCGTTGATATGGATATCACCTGTGTTACATACGGAACAGTTCAGCTGAGGTTTCACTCCGTTCACCATAGCAATAGCTTCAAAAATACTTGGAGTAGGATTTTTCTGAAAAAATTTCTGACTGTAGATCTCAACGGCTACAGGACTTTTCGACCTGCTCATAGGTTTTATGGTTCCAGTAACCACTACATCCTCAATGGTACTGGTCTTGAATTCCCTCTTCGTAATTTTTGCAGAATCCTGATTCTTAGTCTGCTGCAAACTCAAACTATCAGTCTCCTGCGCAAAACAATAGGTTGATAAAAAGGTAATAGAAAATAATATTCGCTTCATGAAATTAAAATTGTTAGACAAATCTAACAATTATTTTTTAAATACAAAACTTAATGCAAAAAATATAGGTTGAGCCAATTCATGAAAAATGATTAAATTTGAGAAACTACATATCAAAGTAAAATGAGATATCATCAATCGGGAAATATCCCACCAAAAAGACACACGATCTTTAAGTCTCCTGAAGATAAATTTTACTATGAGCAGCTTTTCGGTACAGAAGGCTTCCATGGTATTTCTTCTCTGTTATATCATATCCACCGCCCTACGCAGATCAAATCTATCGGCGAGCCGAAAGATGTCACTCCAAAAATAGCTGTGGAAAAAAATGTTGCTCCAAGAATGTTTAAGGGAATGAATGTAACTCCTGAAGATGATTTCATGGACAGCCGAAAAATCCTTTTGATGAACAACGACCTGAAAATGGGATTGGCCAAGCCAAGAAAATCAATGGATTATTTCTACAAAAATGCAGAATGTGATGAGCTTTTATACGTTCATAACGGAACCGGAATTTTGAAAACATTTGTAGGAGACCTTGAATTCGTAACCGGAGATTATCTTATTATTCCGAGAGGAACTATTTATCAGGTGGAACTGAAGTCTGATGATACGGTATTTTTTGTATTGGAAAGCCACTCTCCCATTTATACTCCGAAAAGATACAGAAATGAATTCGGGCAGCTACTGGAACACTCTCCATTCTGCGAGAGGGATATGATTGCCCCTGCTTACAAAGAACCTGTAGATGAAAAAGGAGAATTCCTGATCAAAGTAAAAAAAGAAAACCAGATTACAGATTTCATCTATGCAACGCACCCGTTTGATGTGGTAGGCTGGGACGGATATTTCTATCCTTATAAATTCAATATTAAAAACTTCGAACCGATTACCGGAAGAATCCACCAACCGCCACCGGTTCACCAGAATTTTGAAGGACACAATTTCGTGGTATGTTCATTCTGTGCAAGAATGTATGATTATCATCCACAGGCCATTCCTGCTCCTTACAACCACTCCAATATTGATTCTGATGAGGTATTGTTCTACACGGAAGGTGATTTCATGAGCCGTAATCATATTGATTTGATGGACTTTACCCTTCACCCGGGAGGAATTGTACACGGACCTCACCCTGGCGCTATGGAAAGAAGTATCGGTAAAAAATTCACGGAAGAATATGCTGTAATGGTAGACCCTTTCCGTCCATTAAAAATCACAGAAGAAGCTTTAAAAGTAGAAGATCCTTCCTATAAAACTTCATGGCTGGAATAAAACAGTAAAATTATCAAAAAAGTATTGCTGAATACATATAAAAGACGCTTTAAATCCTTTATTTAAAGCGTCTTTTTTCGTAAATTTGTAAGGTATGGTTAACATATTTAACCATCATTATTTTTCATAACGCATCCTAAGTAATGGTGGTTTAAAACAAAATCAATATTACATGTTAGAAAGAATCAGATTAGAAAGTTTACGCGAAAAAGTTACTACAGCGGAAAATGCTGTAAAAATCATTAAAGACGGCATGACCATCGGGTCCAGCGGCTTTACAAAAGCAGGTGACAGCAAGGCCATTTTGCCCGCACTCGCAGAAAGAGGAAAAGCAGAAGACCTTAAAGTTACTTTAATGACCGGAGCTTCACTGGGGCACGGTACCGACGGAAAACTGGCAGAAGCTAATGTTTTAAAGAAAAGAATGCCCTTCCAGGTAGATCCTATTTTAAGAAACAAAATCAATAACGGTGAAATTCTCTTTATCGACCAACATTTGAGTGAAAGTGCCGAACTTCTCCACACCAAAAATCTTCAGAGCATAGACGTAGCCATTATTGAAGCAGCTTATATTGAAAGAGACGGAAGCATTGTCCCTACCACTTCTGTGGGTAATTCAGTAACCTTCGCTGCTTTAGCTAAAAAAGTGATCATCGAAATCAATACAGAAGTTCCCGAAGAAGTCTATGGAATCCATGATATTTACCAGGCAGAAGACTATCCTTACAGAAATGTTATTCCTATCGTAGCGCCATGGAACAAAATCGGAAGAAAAAGTATTCCCGTAGATCCTGAAAAAATTGAAGCCATAGTTTTTACCAACCGTAAAGACAGCCCGGCAGATATTGCAGAACCGGACGAAAAGACAACAGCCATCGCCAAACATCTTCTTGCATTTTTTGAAAATGAAGTTCAGTTAGGGCGTCTTACAGACAGATTACTTCCCCTTCAGGCAGGTATCGGTAAAGTGGCTAATGCAGTTCTAACCGGATTCAAAGACAGTAATTTTTATGACCTTACCATGTTTTCAGAAGTGCTTCAGGACAGTACATTTGATCTGATAGATTCTGGTAAACTGAGCTTCGCTTCAGCATCATCCATCACGGTTTCTCAGGAATGCTATGAAAGAGTCTTAGGAAATCTTTCAAAATATAAAGACAAATTCGTTTTAAGACCTCAGAATATTTCCAATACTCCGGGATTAATCAGAAGATTAGGAGTTATCGCCATCAATACGGCTATTGAATTTGATATCTATGGAAACGTAAACTCTACTCATATCGGAGGAACAAAAATCATGAACGGAATCGGAGGTTCCGGAGACTTCGCAAGAAATGCTTACTTAAGTATTTTTGTGACCCAGGCCGCATCAAAAGGCAATAATATCTCCCATGTTCTTCCCATGGTTTCTCACACGGATCATACGGAACATGATGTAGACATTCTGGTAACAGATATAGGATTGGCCGATCTAAGAGGATTGGCACCAAGAGAAAGAGCACAGAAAATCATTGACAATTGTGTTCATCCTGATTACAAAGAAGAATTGCAATCTTACTTCAATAGAGCTTGTGAAAAAGGTGGTCATACTCCTCATTTATTACAGGAAGCCTTCAGCTGGCATTTACGATTTGCAGAAACCGGAAGTATGAAACAGAAAACAGCTGTAGAAGCCGCTAATTAAAATTATCATCAAAGAACAAATAAAACAAAAAGGACTGAATGCCAATGCATTTGGTCCTTTTTCCTGTTTATCATATCCGGTTAATTTACATGACAAAAGTCTGTTCAATATCCTCAAAATATTTGTATGAATATAAAATTATAAAGATTATCTTTGAAAGAAGAGCAGTATTTTTATGAATTATAAAAATATTCTTAACACCCTTTTAAAAGACAAAATATGAATAATTACATCAGCGCAGAAGAAGCAATGTATACGATAAAAAGCGGAAACCGTGTATTTTTCCACGGCAGTGCCTGTACGCCAAATTATCTGATTGATGAGCTGGCAAGACAGTCCGGCCGGCTGCAAAATGTGGAAATGGTTTCCATTACCCAGCAGGGAAATGTGGAAATTGCAAAACCGCAATACAAAGACAGTTTTTTCATCAATTCCTTATTTGTTTCCACTCCTGTGCGTGATGCTGTGAATTCTGACCGCGGAGACTTTGTTCCTGTTTTCTTAAGTGAAATTCCTATTTTATTCAGAAAAAACATCCTGCCACTTGATGTAGCTATTGTCACCGTTTCTCCACCGGACAGACATGGTTTCTGTACGTTGGGAACTTCTGTAGATATTGCAAGAGCTGCTGTAGATACTGCAAAAATCATTGTTGCTATTGTTAATTCCAGAATGCCAAGAACCCACGGAGATGGGATGATCCACATCAGCAGAATTCATAAACTGGTTTGGCATGAAGAAGAACTTCCTACCATAGACTACGGTTCCAAAGTAGGACCTGAAGAAATGCTCGTAGGAAAAAATGTGGCTGAGCTTATTGAAGACAGATCCACCCTCCAGATGGGTATCGGAACCATTCCTGATGCGGTTTTGAAATGCCTTACCAACCATAAAGACCTGGGAATTCATACCGAAATGCTGAGTGACGGTGTCATCGACCTGATTAAGGATGATGTAATCAATAATAAATACAAGGGCTACAACGACAATAAAACCATCACAAGTTTCTGTTTCGGAACCAGAAAACTCTATGATTATGTAGATGACAATACCGTGTTTGCATTCCGTGACGTCAGTGAGGTCAATTTCCCAATCAATATCATGAGAAACAAAAAAATGGTAGCGATCAACTCTGCCATTGAAATAGATCTTACAGGACAGGTATGTGCCGACTCTATCGGAACGATGCAGTACAGCGGAATCGGAGGGCAAATGGACTTTATGCGCGGTGCAGCTTTAAGTGATGACGGAAAACCTATCATAGCCATTACCGCAAGAACCAAAAAGGGAATTTCCAGAATTGTTCCTTTTCTTAAACAGGGAGCCGGTGTAGTAACAACCAGAGGCCATATTCACTATGTAGTTACAGAGTATGGAACAGCTTATCTCTATGGGAAAAACCTTCGGCAGAGAGCACAGGAGCTGATCAGCATTGCCCATCCTGATGATAGAGAAATGTTGGAAAGAGCTGCTTTTGAAAGATTTAAACATTGATAATCAAACCATAAAGTTTTCAAAACTGTTTTTTAAAGTGAAAATTTAAAACAAATTTTGAATTGAACATCATGAAATCATACGAAAATATTAATATTTTGGCAGTATATTTGATAAAATTCATTCAAAAACAAGGAAATTGAAAACTATATATAATTCGATACGAGACGAAGTTGTAAAACATTCCAAGGTAAGGAATTCTGTTTTGGGGAATGTGAATGAATGGAAGAGAAGCCATTATATTATTCTTTCCGAAATCATCAAAGATGAACTCTCTGAAGCTGAAGAACTGAAGGGAGGAAAAAAATTTGAAATCGGAAATACCATTTCCCATGTTACCCTGCAACGCTTTTTTGAAAACGATTATCAGGATAAAACCCACAGTGATCTCAGGTTTCTGAAAACACTTGATAAAATCTGTATTTTCTTAGGATATAAAGACCTAAATGACTATATCCTCAGCATAAGATACAAGAACCAAGATGATGATGAAACCGATGATCAGTCTTATCTTACCCAGATGGTTTATGAATACTGTGCAACGGCTTTTGAGTTTTGTAAACAGTTTCCCAATCATAATACCAAGCTTTTTAAAGACCTGGTTTTTGATGATTCTCCATTCCTGGAAAGGGTCTCACTGTTCAGTAAAGAACTGTGTGACAAAGATTTCCAGCTGGTTACTAAAAACAACAGATCAAATTATGAAGTTTTTGACATTCAGGTGGTCACTGATGATCCCGAGAAAAAAATCCTGGAATCTCAGGAGTTCTGGAATCTTCTTTTCAAAGTAGGAGAAACCGGAGAGGAACATTTTGTCAATCAATTAAGTACTCAGATCTATTTTATCAAAAAAATAAATAACACCTGGAAGATATGGGATAACTATAATCCCGATGCTGGAATGCTCAACAGAAAAATTGAAACCACCTAAATAAGAAAGCCGCAGAGAGTATCTGTGGCTTTCATGTTTCGAAATATTTTTTTTTCACTTGTCTTTTGTCTAACAAATGTAGGCAGACGATTTTAAACTGATGAAACTTAAATATACTTAAGTAAACTCTTCTTTAACGTTATGTTAAATATATTCAATGAATCCAAGGGAATATTTTCGCAATGTCTAAGAATTTTGTAATTTGCATACCAATAAAATAAAAGTAAAAGAGAAAATATGTCAACACTTACATTTGCCGAGAAAATAGCTCAAGCAGAAAATTTCTTACCAATTAATGGTACAGATTATATTGAGTTTTATGTAGGAAATGCAAAACAGGCTGCCCATTATTACAAAACCGCTTTCGGTTTTCAGTCTGTAGCTTATGCGGGTCCTGAAACAGGAGTAAGAGACCGTGCATCTTATGTGCTTCAACAAGGAAAAATCAGATTGGTATTAACAACAGGACTTAAATCTGATTCTCTTATCAGTGAGCACGTAAAAAAACATGGTGACGGAGTAAAAATTTTGGCACTTTGGGTAGATGACGCTTATGCAGCTTTCGAAGAAACAACTAAAAGAGGCGGAAAACCTTATTTAGAGCCCGTTACGTTAACTGATGAGCACGGTGAGGTAAGAATGTCCGGTATCTACACGTATGGGGAAACCGTTCACATGTTTATTGAAAGAAAAAATTATAACGGAGCTTTTATGCCTGGTTATGAAAAGTGGGAAAGCGATTATAAGCCTGAAGAAGCAGGTTTATTATATGTAGACCACTGTGTAGGAAATGTTGACTGGAACAGAATGATCCCAACTGTGGAATGGTATGAAAAAGTAATGGGATTTGTAAACATCCTTTCTTTTGATGACAAGCAGATTAACACAGAATATTCTGCATTGATGTCTAAAGTAATGTCAAACGGAAACGGCTACGCAAAATTCCCGATCAATGAACCTGCGGAAGGTAAAAAGAAATCTCAGGTAGAAGAATACCTTGATTTCTATGAAGGTGAAGGAGTACAGCACATTGCTGTGGCAACAAAGGATATTATCCACACTGTAACTGAACTGAAGAAGCGTGGTGTAGAGTTCCTTTCTGCTCCACCGGAAGCTTATTACGACATGGTTCCTGAAAGAGTAGGCCATATTGATGAAGATCTTAAAAAACTTCAGGAGTTAGGTATACTTATTGATCATGATGAAGAAGGGTACTTATTACAGATCTTTACGAAGCCTGTAGAAGACCGTCCTACTCTGTTCTTCGAAATTATTGAAAGACATGGTGCACAAAGTTTTGGTGCCGGAAACTTCAAAGCTTTGTTCGAAGCATTAGAAAGAGAACAGGAAAGAAGAGGTAATCTTTAATTTTACATTAAAAAATATAAGTTTTGTCAGGATACAGCATTCTGGCAAAACTTTTTTATAAAACACAGTATATGAGAAAACTTTTAATCGGGACTTTCCTTCTGGGAACCTTAGGGCTTAAAGCTCAGTATGGAACTTTGAATGAAATCCTTAACCGACTTGAACAAAGAAAAGGTATCAATCAGCATCTTGAAAATGTGAATATTGATAACAAAAAGTTTGTTTTCATCAAGGATGAAGCCGATCATACGGAGCGGGATTTTATTATTATCAAAGGGAATAATGCCACTTATGTAGAAGTTTTCGATGATAAAGCCACAGGGGAAAGCAGTTCTAATGTTTTCACCGGTGATATCATCAGGAAAAAAAATATTATTTCTTTAAGAGCAGATATGCTTGAAAATAAAAAAATTCCAATGCCTGTCACGAAAACTTTATTGCTGACAAAACAGGACGATATTCTGTACCTTATTGATGTCAATACCAGAGACAGATGGATTGATGAAGCATCTTACTCAAAAAAGACAAAGTAAATGTTCCGGGGAATTCTCCGGATGATATTGAATCTAACTAAAATCTAAACTTATGAAATCATTTGTAGACTATTCCTCAAATTCGGATTTTTCTATACACAATATTCCTTTCGGAGTCGCAGTTTTTAACAAAGAATATATCGGATGCTGTACAAGAATCGGAGATCAGGTCATTGATCTTGCTACGTTGTACGATCTTGGTTATTTTGAAGATATTGAAGGATTAGACGACAATGTTTTTGAAGCCTATACCATCAACGAATTTATCGAACTGGGAAAACCGGTTACCAACGCTGTTCGTACTAAAATCCAAACTTTATTACAGGAAGGATCAATTTTATCAAAAGATCAGAAAACTATTGAAGAAGCTTTCTATGATCTGGATAAAGTAAAAATGATGATGCCTGTACATATCCCGAACTACACGGACTTCTACAGCAGCATCGAACATGCTACCAACGTAGGAAAAATGTTCCGTGATCCTGCAAATGCTTTATTACCCAACTGGAAACATTTACCGGTAGGTTACCACGGAAGAGCATCCTCTATTGTAGTTTCAGGAACAGAGATCAATCGTCCCAAAGGGCAAACAAAACCTGCAGATGCAGATAAACCGGTTTTCGGACCATCTAAACAACTGGATTTTGAACTGGAAATAGCGTTCATCATCAACAAAAATACGGAGATGGGAGAAAGTATCTCTACTAAAGATGCAGAAGATGCTATCTTCGGAATGGTCGTTTTCAATGACTGGTCTGCAAGAGATATTCAATCCTGGGAATATGTTCCGCTAGGGCCATTCCTTGCGAAAAACTTTGGTTCTTCTATTTCTCCATGGGTAGTTACGCTTGAAGCTTTGGAACCATTCAGAACTGCTTCTCCAACTCAGGATCCTGAAGTGTTAGATTATTTAAAATTTGAAGGTGATAAAAACTACGATATCAACCTTGAAGTATATATCCAGCCTGAAAATGGAGATCAGAACCTGATCTGTGAAAGCAACTACAAACACATGTACTGGAATATGACCCAGCAACTGGCACACCACACCGTAAACGGTTGCAACGTAGAAGTTGGTGATATGTACGCCAGTGGAACCATTTCCGGAAGTGACCCGAAATCTTTCGGTTCTATGCTTGAACTGACATGGAGAGGACAAAATCCTTTGTCATTAAGCAACGGCGAAGAAAGAAAATTCATTGAAGATAACGATACGGTTACCATGAAAGCATGGGCAGAAAAAGATGGTGTAAGAGTAGGTTTCGGGGAAGTTTCCGGTAAAATTATTCCAGCACTTTAATTTCTTTTACCACAAAAGTCACAAAAGAATTGATGATTACGCAGTCATATTTAACAGATCTTACCTATAAAATAAATGGTGCTTGTATAGAAGTTCACAAAATTTTAGGGCCTGGCTTATTGGAAAGCGTATACCATAAATGTCTGGAAGAAGAATTCAGATTAAGAAATATTAGTTTTAAATCTGAACTGAAGATTCTTGTCAATTATAAAGGAAAAGAAATGGATTGTGATTTCTTTTGTGATTTTTTAGTGGAGGATTTAATTGTGATTGAGCTCAAATCAGTTCTCAATTAAATGATATTCATAGAGCACAACTTCTCAACTATATAAACTTAATGAAGAAACCTAAAGGTATTTTAGTGAATTTTAACGTAAAAAATCTTTATCATGACGGACAGGAAACTTTCGTAAATAAGTATTACGACATGCTTTTTTGATCTTTAAAGCTTAAAGCTATTCATCTAAAACTTTTGTGACTTTTGTGGTTTTATCATTTTTACAGTTAACTTAAACATGAAAACACTAATCCCCTCCGAGATAACTTCCGTACAACTACAGACCATTATGCAGACGGCCGTTTCACCACGCCCCATCGCATTGGCTTCCACAGTAGATAAAGACGGTAATAATAATTTATCTCCGTTCAGTTTTTTTAATATGTTCAGTACGGTTCCTCCGATTCTGATCTTTTCGCCATCAAGAAGAGTGCGTGACAACACCACCAAACATACGCTGGAAAATGTTCTTGAAGTCCCTGAAGTAGTAATCGGAACAGTCAATTTTCCGATTGTGCAACAGATCTCTCTGGCATCTACAGAATATGAAACCGGAGTGAATGAGTTTATCAAATCCGGTCTTACCATGAAAGAGGCAGATCTTGTACAGCCTAAACTGATTGAAGAATGCCCCGTTAACTTTGAATGCAAAGTTTTAGAGGTAAAATCATTAGGCGACCAGGGTGGAGCAGGAAATCTGGTAATTTGTGAGGTTCAGAAAATCCATATCAGAGAAGAATATCTGAACGAAGCAGGAAATCTCGATCAGAAAAAACTGGATATGGTAGCCCGTTTAGGCAGCAACTGGTATTCCAGAAGCAACGAAAACAGTCTTTTTGAAGTGCCAAAACCTTTGGTAACAAAAGGAATCGGTTTCGATCTGCTCCCAGATTCTATTAAATACAGTAAAGTTTTTACAGGAAATGACCTTGGAATGCTTGCCAATACGGAAGTATTACCTGCCGGAGAATTTCATGCCGATGAAAACATCCATCTTGATGCCCAGAAATTACTTCTGGAGAGTAAAATTGAAGAAGCGTGGAAGGTTTTAATTAAATAATCCGAATATATTGATGAAAAAATATTTCTTCTTCCTTTTTCTCCTAATCATATTACAGTCCTGCTATTATCCTGTAAAAAAAGATTACGGGATTTACAGTAGATCATTGGTGTTTTCGAAGGACAAAAAGTGGCTGATTAACAACATCAAAACAGATGTAGATTCGCACCACCGGGAAATGATGAGTAAAGAAGCACTTCAACTATTCCAGGATCTAAGCAATGGCAATGCCTTTGACTTGAAAACGGCAAAAGCAGAAAACATCATTCAAAACAGTATTCCTTTTGAACCGGAAACTGAAGATCTTGAGGTATTAAAAAACAACTCTGATTTTAATTTTCTGGTAAACATCTACACCATGAAAGTGCGAAACGGTTTAGACAATTCACTTGGAACTCAGTATGAATATAAAAAAAATGAAACTTTTGCAATAATGGACGTTTATGATATTAGTACGATGAAGAAAATGTATTCTCTTAAAGCATATTCTGAAGTTTCGGTGGAAAAAGATCAAAAGGTAACCATCTTCGATCCTTCAACAGAAATGATGACCATGAAAAACTTCAGAAGCCTTTTAAAGGCAGTAAAAAAGAATGCGGTTACAACCAACTCATAGAACACATCTATTGATCATCAATAAAAAAGGAGTGAAAGTTTCACTCCTTTTTTATTATTTGGATTTAAGCGACTCTGAAACAGTAATTTTTCCTTTTTCAGCAAATTCAGTTGCTTTACCGTTTTTATCTATAGAAACGTTCAGATTATCATTTTTAGCATCGTAGAAAATGCTTGTAGCATATCCCGGGCAGTCGTGCTGCTTACATCCTGTCAGTTTATAGATTCCATTTTCTGAAGTAATAGGACTTTCTACATTGAAATTCTTTACCATCTCATCATACTGGGCACCAGTAAGTTTCTTCAGTCTTTCTGAAATACCTTTATCCTCAAAGAATTTAATATCATGAGGATATTTGCCTACATTCTTCGTGATAATATTTTCTGGAGCAGGAGCGGAAGGAGCTGCTGCCGTTGTGGTTGAATCTGTTTTTGGGGTGGTTACGGAATCTTTAGGCATTACCGTAGCTAAAGTATCACTGCTTACAGAAGATTCTGTTTTTGTTTCTTTTTTACATGAAACAACACCTAGTGAAAGCGCAAATACGCCTGCAATAATTTTTTTCATAATTATACTGATATGGTGGTTAATTTCTAATAACGTAGTTTTAAGTGTTTTATTTCAATCTTTCTTTTATAAAATCAATACATTTTTCGGTGACAGCATGCAGATCTTTTGGTAAATCATTTTCTGTCCACGGCTCTTTCGCTCCGAAAGTATGGTTGGCATTTTCAATCAGAAACAGCTCAGAATTGGGATGAAGAATATGGAGATGTTCAGCCTGCTTTACCTCTACTGCTTCATCTTCTGTTCCATGAATAATCAACATATGAGCTTTGGCCATTTCTGTAGCTCTTTCAACATCAAAGCGATGAATGTCCTTCTCATAATCCTCATAAAACTGATAATAATGAGGCATTTCCTGTTTGGTACGGCCGTTCAGTGCATAATATACTCCATTATTTTTCCAGTTCTCAAAAGCTTGTCCTTTTGGAAAACGATCCAGAGTATCTACACTGGCCAAAGTAATCAATCCATTGATTCTTTCGTCTTCAAAAGTTTTAATAATAGAAATTCCTCCTCCTCTGCTGTGACCGATCAGAACAACTTTTTCATCGTCCACATGTGAATCTTTACTGAAGTGATCAATGACCACTCCAAGATCAGAAAGTTCTTTAGAATAATTATTCCGGCCAAAAGCTTCAAGATCTCCGAAGTTAAAAGGATCATCCGTTGTAGTTCCGTTATGTGAAAAATTAAACTTAACAAAGAAAAAGCCTGCTTCTGCAAACTTTTCGGCCATCAGATTCCAGGCACCCCAATCTTTATACCCTTTATATCCGTGAACAAATATGACGAGGGGAAGTTTTTTTTCAGTATCGGGATAAAAAATATCAGCAAGAAAACCTTTTGTTTCTTTATTTTCTACATATATATTCTTTTCGATAATCAAATTCATAAAATAAACGGGTTTTATTTAATATTATTTATATTTATGGGATTAATTCAAACTGAAATTTATGAAAAAAACTCTACTTTTTTTATTTTTAATTACTTTTTCTTTTGCCTTAAGCCAGACGACCAAAAGAGTCTTCTTCATCGGGAACAGCTACACTTACGTTAATAATTTACCCGGTCTTATTCAAAGTATTGCCACAGCTAATGGCGATGTCTTCGAGCATCACAGCCAAACTCCGGGAGGTGCTACGCTGCAGGATCACTCCAATAACCCGAATGTTATTTCGGACATCAATCAGGGAAACTGGGATTATGTAGTATTGCAGGAACAAAGCCAGCTTCCGTCATTCCCGGATTCACAGGTTCAAAACCAGGTGTATCCTTATGCACTTCAGCTTTCTAATTTAATTAAAACATCAAATCCCTGTGGAAATGTTATTTTTTATATGACCTGGGGCCGTAAAAACGGAGATGCAACGAACTGTCCAGGGCTTCCGGCTGTCTGTACCTATCAGGGAATGGATACTCAGATTTATAACCGTTACATGGAAATGGCAATGAACAATGAAGGTATTGTCTCTCCCGTAGGCAAAGTCTGGAGAACGATCAGAGAACAAAACCCAGCCATTGAATTGTATGATCAGGATGAATCACATCCCAGCTATATTGGTTCTATGGCGGCTGCGTATACATTTTATACGATTATATTCAAAAAAGATCCTACCCAGATTCCTTTTAATGGAAATCTTACTCCGTCACAGGCTCAGCTGATCAAAGAAATAGTGAAAGCAGAAGTATATAACCAGCCTGGTAAATGGTATGTAACCAACAATGATGTTCACAGCAGATTCACGTATCAGCTTACCGGTGCAGGAACCGTTCAGTTTACGAATACCACACAGAATGCAGCTTCTTATTTATGGGATTTTGGTGATGGTACAACATCTACTTTGGAAAATCCGGCGCATACTTATACTGCAGGAGGAAATTATAATGTTAAACTGACAACTGATGCCTGTGGAGCAACAACTACCAAAACAAAGCTGGTGGTTGTAAATACATTAAATACCGCGGAAACAACTATAGAAAACGAAATTCAAATATATCCAAATCCGGTTCAAAACCTTATTAACATTATTTCTAAAAAGAAATTTGAAGTCGTTTCACTGACAGAAGCCTCAGGAAAAATCATTCTTTATCATTTGAATAACACGGAGAATGGCTACAGTATTTCACTTCAACATTTGACGAGCGGAGTTTACTTCCTGAAATATAAAACAGGTGAAAAGGAATTCACTAAAAAAATTATTAAAAAATAAGCTTATTTTTGCTGTATGCAGAATTTAAGAACTGTAACCGTGATGCGTTACATTCTGCCCCTGAGAGAAGGAGGATCTCTTCCGGCTCTGGCAGAAGCTGATGATGATTTCAAATATGTATTAAAATTCCGTGGTGCAGGTCATGGAGTAAAAATGCTGATCTCCGAACTGTTGGGCGGAAAGATTACGGAAGCTTTGGGACTTAAAATTCCTGAACTTGTTTTCATCAATCTTGATGCTGATTTCGGAAGAACGGAAGCCGATGAGGAAATACAGGATCTTCTGAAGTTTTCTGAAGGTCTGAATCTTGGATTACATTATCTTTCCGGTTCTATTACCTATGATCCGGGAGTAAGTGTAGATCCGCTGCTGGCTTCAAAAATAGTATGGCTGGATGCATTCATTACCAACATAGACCGTACTTTTAAAAATACCAATATGCTGATGTGGCATAAAGAACTTTGGATCATCGATAATGGTGCTTCATTCTACTTCCACCACTCCTGGCAGAATTTTGATGCAGCTGCCAAAACACCTTTCAAATATGTGAAAGACCATGTACTGCTGCCAAAAGCAAAAATGCTTGATGAAGCGGATCAGTTTGCCCATGAAGTTTTGAATGATACTCTTTTCAGAGACATTGTCAATATGATTCCTGAAGACTGGTTACACTGGAATGATGCTGACGAAACACCGGAAGAAATCCGTGAGATCTATTTTCAGTTTATGAAAACCAGATTAGAAAATTCTCAAATCTTTGTAAACGAAGCGAAAAATGCAAGAGGATAAAATATATGAATATGCGGTAATACGCCTGGTACCTAAGGTTGAAAGAGAAGAGTTTTTCAATATCGGGCTGGTGATGTTTTCCAAGAAGGAGAAATTCATCAGAGTGGAATTCTATTTGTGTCTGGATAAGTTTAAACTGATGCACAGCAAGCTTGATTACGAAGATATCATCCATAATCTGGAAAGCTTTCAGAAAATTGCGAATGGTGAGAAAGATGGCGGTCCTATTGCTTTTATGGATATTCCGGAGCGTTTCCGATGGCTTACAGCAGTAAGAAGTTCTGTTGTACAAACCTCAAGACCTCATCCGGGAAAATCCAAAGACCTGAATGCTACTTTTGGTAAGCTTTTTGAGGAGTTAGTAAAGTAACACCTCCTTAAAAAATTTATTATGAATTTATCGACAAACAACATATCAATCTACAGGTTTTTCACAAACCTGTTTTTTGTTTTATTCATAAGCCTTTCTAATTTATCTTTTTCACAGAATTTCTCGCAGGTACAGGTTAAGACTCCTCCTGTAAAAAGCACATTACTTCCCGAAATAGCCAATTTATCTGAGGATATTGTATATAAAACCAACAGGAAAGGGAATCCTGTTCAACTTGACGTTTTCACGCCTAAAAATGTTGCTGCAGACAAGCTCCTTCCTGTGCTGATCTATGTTCACGGAGGTGGATGGATAGAAGGTGATAAAATAATTCACTCAGATAATTATGTTGAAACAACCATTGCAAAGCTCATGGCCAAGCAATATGCGGTAATCAGTATTAATTATACCCTTTTAAATGACAGCACTCATTTTCCATTGCCTCTGGAAGATACCAAAGATGCTGTAAGATGGGTAAGAAAAAATGCAGAGCAGTATCATTTCGACACAAATAATATTGGGTTGTTCGGAGCTTCTGCCGGAGCTCACCTATCCCTGATGGCAGCTTACACACCAGACAATACTTATTCAGGTAATCCTGAGCTTTCGTCTTATTCTGCTAAAGTAAATTATGTAATTGACCATTATGGTCCAGCAGACCTCAACAAACTTTTCCATACAAAACTAGGGACCATACCGGTAGCCATGATTGGTTTAATGTCTAAAAAAATAGTTGGTTTACAGGAAAATCTGGTGAAAGGAATTTCGGGATATGATATAAGAAAAGATCAGGACAGAGCTATTGATTACCTTAAAACCCTTTCTCCTGTATATTTTGTTTCAGGTGGTGTTCCTACATTAATTGTTCAGGGAAATAATGACAAAGTGGTTCCTTTAAACCAGTCTAAAAAGCTTCACAGAAAATTAAACAGGGCTAAAATACAGAACTCGCTGATCATCATTGATGGCGGAGTGCATGGCTTTGGTACAACTGATAAAGCTTATCTGGATCAACTTACGGATCAGATGGTGGAATTCATTCTTTCACAGAAGAAGTAATATATACACCCTCATCAAAATACAATTCAAATAACTATAAATCAAAACAATAACATATACAGATACAATAAATTTGCTAGATTGATATACATATTGATATTTTTCATTGAGAATTAATTACCTTGGTCATTGTTTAAATTATTAACAATAAAAACACCAATAATTTAATTTTTCATCAACAAAAATAAAGAATATGGAATCTTTAAACAATATCAACGCACTTACGCTTATCTTTGTATCTGTTCTTCTTTTTGCGATAGCTTACCGCTTTTATGGTATTTTCATTGCCAATAAAGTTCTCAGGCTCAATGACGGAAATACGACACCTGCTGTAGAATTTGCAGACGGTAAAGATTATGTGGCTACTAATAAAAATGTACTTTTCGGGCATCATTTTGCGGCTATTGCCGCTGCCGGACCATTGGTAGGACCTGTTTTGGCAGCCCAGTTCGGGTATCTTCCGGGAGCTTTATGGATATTAATAGGATGCGTGCTGGGCGGCGGGGTACACGATATGATTGTACTTTTTGCTTCAGTGAGGCATAAAGGTCAGAGTCTTGCAACTATTGCTTCTAAAGAAATTGGAAAAGCAACGGGTACGGTAGCTGGTTTTGCGATCCTCTTCATTTTGATCCTTACGCTGGCAGGTTTGTCTTTAGCCTGTATTAATGCGATGCATGAAGCTTCATGGTCTCTTTTTACTGTTGTGATTACCATGCCTATTGCCATCATTATGGGGCTGATTATGCGATATAAAAAGAACAGTGTACTTTTTGCAAGTATTTTGGGAGGAATCCTTCTGGTGGCAGGGATTATCGGGGGACACACGCTGATGCAGAATCCTACGATGAATGGTCTGTTTTCCTGGGATATTAAAACGATTTCTATTGCGATTCCCCTGTATGGTTTTATTGCTTCCGTATTACCGGTATGGCTTCTTTTGGTTCCGAGAGATTATCTTTCAACTTATTTAAAGATAGGAACTATTATTATGCTGGCTATCGGGGTAATTGTCATCCACCCTACGATACAGATGCCGGCTATTACAGCTTTTGTTAATGGAGGTGGTCCTATTATTGGCGGTCCGGTACTTCCTTTTATCTTCATCGTAATTGCCTGCGGAGCGATTTCCGGATTCCATGCGGTGATTGCTACAGGGACAACACCCAAAATGTTGAATAAAGAAAGAGAAATTCTTTTTGTAGGTTATGGAGCAATGCTTGTGGAAGGTTTTGTTGCACTGATGGCTCTTATCGCTGCCTGTACCCTGATGCCGGGTGATTATTTTGCGATCAACACTCCCAAAGAAGCTTATGATTCATTTCTGGCGGCACATCCGTCTTTGCACGGAGTAGATATTGATTATTATTCACAGAAAATCGGGATTGATCTTTATGGGAGAACGGGAGGCGCAGTATCTCTGGCGGTGGGAATGGCCCATATCTTTAATAAAATTCCATATATGGATCAGCTTACGGCTTATTGGTATAATTTCGCTATTATGTTTGAAGCGGTATTTATTCTTACTGCCATTGATGCCGGAACGAGGGTTGGACGTTTCTTTTTACAGGAAATGCTCGGGTCTGTTGTTCCAAAATTTAATGATAAAAACTGGATTCCGGGGATTATTATCAGCAGTCTTCTTTTCACTTTTGCCTGGGGATATCTGGTGTACACTGGAAATGTAAACAGTATCTGGCCATTATTCGGAATCAGTAATCAGCTGCTGGCAGCCTGCGGACTTATCGTCTGTACAACGATGCTCATCAGAATGAACAGGGGAAAATATGCATTATGCTCAGCTATTCCGGGTGTTTTTATGGCTGGAATTACCTTCTGGGCCGGTTATATTCAGGTGACTGCTATTTATATTCCTAAGGGACAGTTTTTACTGGCTGCTTTAGCGGTGACAGCAATGGTTCTGATGCTTATTGTATTTATTGGAGCTTTCAGAAAGTGGTATCAGCTTCTTCAGATCAACACAACAGAGATTGATCATTATGGGGAACCTGTAAAGGAACTCGTGGAAAGATAAGATTTACAAACTAAAAACCATTAAGAAAGATTTAAGAAATAAGGAACGTTAAGATGAATCATTCTGATTCTTAAGCTTAAAACAAAACTTATCTTAATACTCTTAAACTCTTATTACATCTTAATGGTTCAAAATAAAAGTTTAATTCATATTATATAAAGAAAAAACAGTTCAGGATTCCTGAACTGTTTTTTATAGCATTATCTTTTGTTTTATTTAAAAATTGAAATTCAATCTTGCAAAAACATATCTTCCGTTCTGCCCAAACTGTGAAGTCGATCTTGAATAGATGAACTGGTCGTTATTGGTAGAAGCAGTAAGGTTTTTCGTTGGGTAAATATCAAACAAATTGTTTACGCCTAAAGTCAATCCTACATTTTTGGTAAACTGATAGGCTGCAGATAGATCGGTAATGATCTTGTCTCCGATCTGCTGGTGTTCATTAAAATCAATAATTCCATCTCCGTTCACATCAATGATATCAGCACCTGTCACTTTTCCGAAATAGGTGTTTCTCAGATATAAACTTGCCCCCTTCCAGGAAAGCGTATGAGAAAGACTGGCTTTCACTCTAGGGACAGCTTCTTCAAGATATACTCTCGATTTTTCAGAGAAATATATTTTCTCCAGTTGTGGCGACTGTAAAAGTCCTGCAGAATGAATATCACCAACCTGTTTTGTTTTATTAAGGTTAATGGCAAAGTTATTATCCAGTTTAAATCCTGAGAATCTTGCATTATGTGAAATCACTAGATCCAGGCCTTTTGTTTCCGTATCAATAGCATTAGTAAAGAACTGCGCAGCATTGATTCCTAACTGGTCGTAAGCCTCCTGAGCTTTTTGAGGAACGCTTGCTTTCAGGAACTGATCGGTAAGAATAATACGGTTATCAATTCTCGTGAAATATCCGTCCGCAGTAAAACTAAGTCCTACCGAAGGAATTCTGTAAGTAAATCCTACACTTGCTGATTTGGAAGTTTCCTGCTTCAGTTTAGGCATATCCAGCAATCCTGCCAGCTGAGAATCATTACTGAAAGTTCCTACTTCCAACAGTTGATTATTCGTAAACAATGTAGAGGTTACATTATAATAAATCTGGTGAATAGATGGCGCTCTGAATCCTGTAGATCCTGCAAATCTCACATTGAAATTTGGTGCTACCTTGATTCTTGAAGCCAGTTTATAATTGAATGTAGACCCGAAATCCGAATAGTTTTCATATCTCGCTGCAGCATCTACCAATAACCAGTTGGTAAAGTTAAATTCTACATCTGCATAAGCTGCTACCGACTGTCTGTTTTTATCCACAGCATTTCCTGGTTTAAATCCGTTGAATACCTGTGATCCTCCCGGAAGTGATGCTCCGAAGAAATCTGTAGGTCTTACAGAATTTCCGTTCCACACATTTCCTGAAACATCATAGGTTGCATAAGAAGCTTCTTCTCCCTGAGTAATTTTAAAATTCTCATAGCGGTGTTCCGCTCCAAATGCTACGTTGATTCCTTCCCATACATCATATTTTTTAGAAAAATCTAAATTGATGGTATTTTGAGAAAATCTTAGTCCTCCAGCATTAAATTCCCTTGGTGAAGCAAAACGTAAAGAGGTATTTCCTGTATTCTGAATATTGTAGGTAAATGAATTCTGTCCGTATGTATTACTGAAATCAATATTCCACCCATCCCAGTTTCCTTTGATTCCGGCAGCTAATGAGATATCCTGAATATCGGTCCCTATCTGCGGAAGGTAACCATTTGGATATAATCCTGTAAAGGTTCTGTTTTCAGTTGGTCTTCTGTAGAATCCTCCAGAAGTTCCGTGTCTTATGCTGTAACCACCAAAAGTATATACTTTCCAGTTGTCACTTACAGGGATCTCAGCATTCACAAACAGCTGATGATTGTTAAGCTTAGACTGACCTACCTGCATATTAAAATCCTTCCTTTCCTGTCCTCTGTAAGCCAATTCCTGATCCGTAAAGTAATTAAGCTGATCTCTGGTAAAATTTCCAGGCTTCAAAATACTTTGTAACGCAGAAATGGTATTGGCTCCCTGAATTGAATTTTGCAAATCCTGAGAAAAATAGCTTACATTCTGAGCATACTGATGGATATAATTTACAATCTGTTGTGAATTGGGGGTATTGTTGATATTCGTGAAAAGAGAAGAAAGGTTCACTCCGTCATTCAAGGCACGCTGCTCAATAGCATTATATGCATTGTAAATCGGACCACTTTCTGTTCCTGCTCTGTACGTTGGATTTCTGAATTGTGAAGACCAGGTAATATTAAAGAAACCACCTTTGGTCCCTATTTTATTTCCATAGTTCAAATCCAGCTGAATATTCTGGCCGTCAAAATCTCCGGTATGGTCATTAGCCGTTGGCGTAAGGTTTCCACCATAGCTGATCTGCCCTGCCAGTTTTCCTGTGTCTCTTTTCAGATCAAGATTGATCACCCCGGCAATGGCATCGGATCCGTATTGTGCGGCAGCTCCGTCTCTTAAAACTTCAATCCTGTTCAAAGCGAAAGACGGAATGGCATTCAAATCGGTTCCTACGGTACCTCTTCTGGGTGTTCCGTTTACATTGACTAATGCTGAAGTATGCCTTCTTTTACCATTCACCAAAACCAAAACCTGATCTGGCCCTAAACCCCTCAGCTGAGCGGGATCCAAATGGTCTGTCCCATCAGAATTCGTTTGAATTGTAGAAGTAAATGAGGGGGCAACCGCATTCAGGATTTGTCCGATATTGGTTTGTGGAAGGATAATTGAAGATTCTTTTACGTTGAATACATCTACAGGAACCGGGCTGTCTACTTTAGATCTTGCTCCGGCTCTAGAACCCAGTACTACTACTTCTTCTACATTATTGGTCTTTATAGTGTCCTTATTTGCTCTTATGCTGTCTTTTTCCTGTCCGTAAGTGAATACGCCGAGGAAAAATAAAACAGAGGCCGAAAGAATAGTTTTCTTATTTTTCATAGGTTAGAATTTGATTAACATTTATGTTTTTTACAAGGTGCAAATGTAGAATATATTTATTAGTCCACAAAAATAATAGACTTTGTTTTTGTAAAAAACAGTTATCGTTTCTTTCTATCCCTCATCTAAAGTTATGATAATTTAAGAATATTCCCATAAAAAACATTGTTTTATAGCAGGTTAACTTCAAAAATAAATAGTTAAAACGCTACGTACGCAACGAAATCTATTACTATTGATTAGTCTGTCGCTCGCAAAGGCACTTCGTTCAGGAAAGAATTTACACTAGCTAAGTGGAACGCCTTAGCGATCAAAAAATGAAAATCATCCTAATAGAAACTTTGCGAACTTCTCGTTAAAAAGATTTTTATAAAAACGCTACGTACGCAATGAAATCTATTACTATTGATTAGTCTTCCGATCGCAGCGACACTTCATTCAGCAGAGAATTTACACTAGCTAAGTGGAACGCCTTAGCGATCGAAAAAATGAAACATATCTT
>NZ_VFPD01000003.1:248026-360956 GCF_006716485.1 Chryseobacterium aquifrigidense | reverse complement strand
TCTTAATAGAAACTTTGCGAGCTTCCCGTTAAAAAGATTTTTATAAAAACGCTACGCTCGCAAAGAAATAAATTGATTAGTCTTCCGATCGCAGCGACACTTCATTCAGCAGAGAATTTACACTAGCTAAGTGGAACGCCTTAGCGATCGAAAAAATGAAACATATCTTAATAGAAACTTTGCGAGCTTCCCGTTAAAAAGATTTTTATAAAAACGCTACGCTCGCAAAGAAATAAATTGATTAGTCTTCCGATCGCAGCGGCACTGCGTTCAGCAGAGAATTTACACTAGCTAAGTGGAACGCCTTAGCGATCGAAAAATATACATAGCATGATCATGATAGTCACATTGCGAGCTTAGCGGTTAAAACAAAAAACGGATCCAAAAATTGAATCCGTTTCTTTTATATTTTACGATGAAATTAAATCTTAGTCAGTTTAGCATATTTCAGGATCAGATTTTTCTCTCCTTCATGCATGAAAACTACTTTTGCTTTGATATTCTGAGGGTCTGTTCCATCCAGGAAAGTAACTTCCCCAATTCCAAAACGGTCGTGTCTTACTTTATCTCCTACTTCAATATCCTGAGAAGAAGCTCCGCTTGGATTGATAATTTTAGCCGTGCTTACCGGTTTCAGTTTTCTGACTTCAGGAGCAGGTTTCGAAGTATCACCTCTGTCAATAGTTTTCTTTTCAACCTTTTTAAAAGATTTCATTTCGGAAGGATGTTCATCAAAGATATTGGATTTCACTCCTGAATTATTGATAAACCTTTTTTCCAAAGCAGGATTCAGGAATTCGATATATTCATCATCAATTTCACTTAAGAATCTTGAAGGTTCCGCATCAGTAATTTTTCCCCACTGGAAACGGGACACAGCATAGGAGAAGAAGGCTTGTTTTTCCGCTCTTGTCAATGCTACGTAGAATAATCTTCTTTCCTCTTCAAGATCTTCTCTGGTTGCTGAGCTCATAAAGCTTGGGAACAGGTTTTCTTCAAGCCCTACTAAGTGAACCACCGGGAATTCCAATCCTTTTGAAAGGTGAATGGTCATTAAAGAAACCATATCATCTTCCAGCTCTTTATCCTGAGTATCTGCAGAAAGTGCAATATTTTCAAGGAAATTGGAAAGACTCGGATCACCATCTTCAAGCTGCATCTGCTCTTCAATGAATCCCTGCATAGAGTTCATCAATTCCTGTACGTTTTCTACTCTGGAAATTCCTTCAGGCGTTTGATCATCCTTCAAAAATTTGATTAAACCGCTTCGCTTTGCCACTTCCATAGCCACGCTGTACGCCGTTTCTGTTTTCAGTAATACCTGAAAAGCTTTGATCATTGACCAGAAATCGTTCAGCTTGTTTAAAACCCCGTTGTTCAGACCTAATTGAGGTGCATACATCGGAAGATTCTCCAATACTTTTGAAACCGCAATATTGTGGGCATCTGCAAATACGATCAGCTTATTCTGTGTTGTTTCTCCAATTCCTCTTGCAGGATAGTTGATAATCCTCATCAATGCTTCCGAATCATTTTCATTGATCAGTAAACGCAGATATCCAATAAGGTCTTTTACCTCCTTTCTTTGATAGAAAGAAAGACCTCCATATACTTTGTACGGAATATTTTTACGTCTCAGTGCATCTTCAAAAGCACGCGTCTGAGAGTTGGTTCTGTATAAAATAGCAAAATCGCTGTACTTTCTCTGGTCACGGTTACGAAGTTCCCAGATATTTCCTGCCACGAAATTGGCTTCATCTGCATCGGAAAGAGATCTGTATATTTTGATCTTGTCCCCTTCTTCATTATCACTGAATACATTTTTCTTAAACTGCTGCAGGTTTTTTGCAATCACTACATTAGCCGCATTTACAATATTCTGTGTAGAACGGTAATTCTGCTCCAGAGATACTGTTATAGCATCCGGATAATCTTTTTTAAAGTTTAAGATATTGTAGATATTCGCTCCACGGAAAGAGTAGATAGACTGAGCATCATCCCCTACCACACAGATATTCTCAAATTTCGAAGCTAATGCTTTTACAATAAGATACTGAGAGTGGTTGGTATCCTGGTACTCATCTACCATGATGTATCTGAATCTGTCCTGGTATTTTGCCAGCACTTCAGGAAAACGGGTCAGCAATTCATTGGTTTTTAACAACAGGTCATCAAAATCCATAGATCCGTTTCTGAAACACTGATCCACATATTTCTGATAAATCTGCCCGATGAATTTCATATTCGCTTTCTCATCCGCTTCCATCAGTTCCGGATTGTTGAAGTAAGCTTTTACCGTAATCAGATTATTCTTATAGGTTGAAATTCTTGCCTGAACTTTTTTAGGCTTATAAAGATCAGCATCGATATTCATATCCTTCAGAACTTTTTTAATCACGTTCAGAGCATCCTGCTGATCATAGATGGTAAAATTGGAAGGATATCCGAGATAATGGGCCTCAATTCTCAGAATTCTTGCAAAAACAGAGTGAAATGTTCCCATCCAAAGGCTTCTCGCGTTGCTGTCTCCTACTACTTTAGCGATACGTTCTTTCATCTCGCGTGCCGCCTTATTGGTAAAGGTAAGCGCCAGGATATTGAAAGGGTCTATTCCGTTATGTATTAAATGGGCAATACGCATGGTTAATACACGCGTTTTCCCGGAACCTGCTCCTGCAAGCACCATCAAAGGTCCCTGTAAAGAGGTAACGGCTTCATATTGTGATTCATTGAGTCCTTTCAGATAGTCCATACAGCAAAAAATTTTGGGAACACAAAATTAAGGTATTCAGAGCAGAATTCAAACTTTCATAGAGAAGTTAGCGATTTGAAGTATCCGGTATTGAGTCTTAAGCACATATATACTAACTATTAATTCTAAATTAAACGCGAATGTTAGCAAGGCTAATGATTAATTTTAGACTATATCTTTTGTTCGCAAAGGCACTTCGTTCAGCCTGGATATCAAATTTTAACTATGGCTGAGTAAAACGCCATTGCGATCGTACCTGAAAATAAAAAAATTTCTTAGCGAACCTTGTGTTAAAATATGAATTGATAATTTTTCAATATCGATCTCCTATATTTTCACTTTTAATTTCTGGAAATTTCCCCAAGTGATCATATTTTTCTATAAACTCTGTAACATTTAATTCACTTTTCATACTAATTGGTAAACAATTTCTAAATTTTATGAAAAAGCGACTTCTTTCTGCTGCTGCCGTAGCTTTCTTCGGGCTAATGCTGAATGCACAGCAAATCAAATTCGAAGAGTATGACCTTCCCAATGGTCTTCACGTAATTCTTCATCAGGATAACTCGGCGCCGGTTGTAACAACAGGTGTAATGTACCACGTAGGTGCAAAAGATGAAGTAAAAGGCAGAACAGGTTTTGCTCACTTCTTTGAACACCTTTTATTCGAAGGAACTCCTAACATCAAAAGAGGAGACTGGTTTAAAATCGTTTCTTCAAACGGAGGGCAGAACAACGCCAACACCACCAATGACAGAACTTATTATTACGAAACGTTCCCTTCCAATAACGAACAGCTTGGACTTTGGATGGAGGCTGAAAGAATGCGCCACGCTGTAATCAACCAGATTGGTGTGGATACACAGAGAGAGGTTGTAAAAGAAGAGAAAAGATTAAGAATGGATAACCAGCCTTATGGAAATCTTTTCACTACTATTCAGAAAAATTTATTTACCAATCACCCATACAACTGGCCAACAATTGGTTCTATGGAAGATCTGAATTCTGCAAAATTAGAAGAGTTCCAGGCGTTCTACAAAAAGTATTACGTTCCTAATAATGCTACTTTAGTGGTTGCAGGAGATATCAAACCTGAGCAGACAAAAAAATGGATCGAAACCTACTACGGAGGAATTCCAAAAGGAACACTTTATCCAAAAGATTTCCCGAAAGAAACTCCAATCACACAGGAAAAAGAAGTCACTGCTACTGACCCGAACATCCAGCTTCCGGCTTATATATTCGCGTACAGAACCCCTGCTAACAAAGAAAAGGATGCTTATGTTTTGGATATGCTTTCTTCTTATTTAAGCAGCGGTAAGTCTTCAGTTTTATATAAAAAATTAGTAGATCAGGATAAAAAAGCGCTTCAGGTAGCCGCTTTCAACCAGGGACTTGAAGACTACAGTATTTTCGCATTCTTCGCAATTCCGATGGGACAGACTACAAAGCAGGCTTTACAGACTGATATCGATGCTGAAATCAAAAAACTTCAGACGACTTTAATTTCTGAAGAAGATTACCAAAAACTTCAAAACCAATACGAAAACCAGTTTGTAAATGCTAACTCAAGCATTCAGGGAATTGCTGCGTCATTGGCAACCAACCACGTATTGATGGGAGACACGAATTTGATCAACAAAGAAATCGACATTTACAGATCTATCACCAGACAGGATCTTCAAAATGCGGCTAAAAAGTATCTTAATTCCAACCAAAGAATAATCATCAATTACGTACCTGAGAAAAAGTAATCATTCAACTTCTCAGGATACCATATGATTATTAAAAATTAAATTTTTACAAATGAAAAAGCAATTAACATATATAGCTGCAGCGTTTTTCTTTACAGGAATGGTTTCAGCACAAAAAATAGATCTTAATGCAATGCCGAAACCAGGACCTACTCCTGCCATTAACATTGCCAAGCCAAAAACTTTCCAGCTAAGCAACGGTCTTACAGTAATGGTTGTTGAAAACAACAAATTACCAAGAGTAAGTGCCAGCCTTTCTATGGACAGACCTCCATACAACGAAGGGGCAGTAACCGGAGTAAGCCAGATTATGGCTGAACAGTTCGAAAACGGTACAACCAACATCAGCAAAGATGATTTCAACAAAAAAGTAGATTACCTGGGAGCGAACCTTAATTTCTCTTCAGGAGGTGCTTCTGCCAATTCACTTTCAAAATATTTCCCTGAAGTTTTAGGTTTGATGGCGGATGCAATCATTAATCCTAAATTCTCTGCTGAAGAAATTCAAAACTCTAAAGAAAGAGCTGTAGAGGGATTAAAGTCTGAAGAAAAAAATGCATCTTCTATTGCTGAAAGAGTTTCTAACGCTTTGATGTATGGAAAAAATACTTCAAGAGGAGAATTTGAAACTGTTGAATCTATCAACAAAATTCAGTTAGCTGACGTACAAAATATTTACAAAAAATACTACGCTCCGGATAATGCTTACTTAGTAATCGTGGGAGACGTAAAATTTGACCAGGTAAAACCTTTGATTGAAAAGGCTTTCAGCGGCTGGAAAAAAGCAAACACTCCTATCGCACAGTTAGAACCAGCTTCCAATGTTGCTAAAACAGAGATTAACGTAGTAGATGTTCCTTCAGCAGTACAGTCTGTTGTTTCTTTAAACAACCTGAACACTCTGAAAATGAAAGATGCGAACTACTTCCCTGCAACAATCGCCAACTATATTCTTGGTGGTGGCGGTGAAGCGAGACTTTTCATGAACCTTCGTGAGAAAAACGGATTTACCTATGGGGCTTATTCAGAAATGATTGCCAGCAAGTATTCTCCACAATTCTCTGCAAGTGCAAGCGTAAGAAACGAGGTTACAGACAAAGCTGTTAAAGAATTCATGAATGAACTTAACGCGATCTCTACTGTAAAACCGGAGGAATTGGCAAATGCAAAAGCAAAACTGAAAGGAGCTTTCATCATGTCTTTAGAGCAGCCAGCTAATATTGCAAGATTTGCATTAAACCAAAAAGTGCAGGATTTACCGGCTGATTTCTACACCAATTACCTGAAATCTATCGATAAAGTAACTGCAGCAGATGTTGCAAATGCTGTAAAGACCACCATTTTACCAAACCAAAGCAGAATTTTCATCGCTGGTAAAGCATCTGATATTTCTGAAGGACTGGAAAAATTAGGTTACCCTGTAAAATATTTTGATAAGGACGCCAACCCTGTTGCAAAACCAACTGTACAAAAAGTAGATGCAAGCGTAACGGTTGCTTCTATCGCAGATAAATACATCAATGCTATCGGAGGAAAAGCTAATCTGGCTAAAATTACTTCATATACTACCAATGCTTCAATGTCTATGCAAGGACAAAACATCGATTTTAAAATCGTTAAGGCACAAGGTGGAAAAGAGCTGACAACGGTAACAGCAATGGGACAGGTTGTTCAGAAGCAGGTATTTGACGGGAAGACTGGTTATTCTATGCAAATGGGACAAAAAGTTGACATCACACCGGAAGAAATTGCTGAAAAACAAAAGAACCCGGAACTTTTCGAAGAGTTAGGTTTTGCAAAATCTGCTGATTATAAATTAGGAGGAATTGAAAAAATCGGAGGTGAAGATTCTTATGCAATTAAAGGAGGAGATACCACTTATTACTATAGCGTTGCAACAGGATTAAAAACCGGAGAAACCAAGAAAATAAAAGCTAAAGGTCAGGAAATGACAATTCCGACAACATACTCTAATTACAAAGATGTAGAAGGGGTAAAAATGCCATACACCATCTCTGTAAGCCAGATGGGAATGGATATGACCATGAATGTAAAGTCTTATGAGATCAATAAGGCTACAGATGCTGATTTTAAATAACAACATCCAATTTTTATACAAAAAACGGCAACAATTGTTGCCGTTTTTATTTTTATCAACATTTGGCGACATCTTTCTTTGTCATTCAGTAAAAAAAGATTAAATTTGCCCATTCAAAAAGATATAAGAATTAATGGATACTATATTTACACTACTAATGGTTCTTGTTATGGTTGCCAGTGTTTTATTGGTAATTATCGTTATGGCACAAAATCCAAAAGGAGGAGGCCTTTCCAGTACATTCGGAGGTGCATCATCTGCACAGTTCGGGGTACAAAGAACCAATGATTTCATGGAAAAAGCAACATGGACTCTAGGCGGAACTATCATCGTTCTTATCCTTTTAAGCGTTGTTATCACAGGTAAGCCATCTCAGTCACTTCCTGCACAACAGCAACCAGCTAAGAAAGAAGCTCCTGCAAAACAGTCAGCTCCTGCTTCTTCTACGACAACTACTCCGGTAGCTCCGGCAAAATAAGAAGAATAACATCTTACATATAACAAAAGCAACTCAAATTGAGTTGCTTTTTTATTTTAATCTGATCTTTTCAATCTGATGCCGAAGCTTTAATCCTGCTTTCAAAAAAGAATACTGTACAGGCTTCGATTCTTTATAATACTTATCAATAAAGATCTGCATCGCTCCATAAAACCTGTTGAGATATACTTCATCCTTAATTGTACTTTCTCCTTTATGATGAAGGATAGAAACCTCCCCATAATAGAAATTCTTATATCCGCTTCTTAAAAATGTATAACAAAGATCAATGTCTTCTCCATACATAAAATAAGCTTCATCCAACCCTCCTATTTTTTCATAAACGTCTTTTTTAGCCAATAAAAATGCTCCGGTGATCACATCTACCTCTGCAATGGCATTTTCTTCTATATCGTTTCTGTAATAGGATTTCGAATTGTTCTTTTTAAAATTGGTAAACAGCTTTTCAAATGAATTGAACATATCCGGAACGGAGCGTTTGCTTTCAGGAAGAAAATTCCCTTCTGCATCATGCATTCTCACTCCCAGACATCCGAATAAAGACTGAGCATCTGCAAAATCCAGCAATTCTTTCATATAAAACCCTTCTAACTCTGTATCAGGATTCAAAAGCAAAATATATTCTCCTTTTGCCGTCTGGACAGCCTGGTTATTCGCTTTTGAGAAGCCGCCATTTGTTTCAGATGATATAAAATGTACATCAGAAAATTCCGGAATAAGATTTCCCCATGAACTGTCTGTAGAAGCATTATCAATGACAATCACTTCATAATCTATGTCCTGTATATACTTTTGGAGCGACAGGAGACAGCTTCTCAGCAATTGGGTAACATTGTAATTTACAATAATAACAGACAGCTTCATATTAATCTTTTTCGTTGTATGGCAACCTGTTGATAATAGATCTTCCCAAAGAAATTTCATCAGCATATTCCAGTTCATCTCCTACAGAAATTCCTCTTGCAATGCTGGAAAAATTTATATTGAAACTTTTAAACTTCTTGTAAATATAATAAGCTGTGGTATCACCTTCCATCGTAGCACTCAAAGCAAAAATAAATTCCTTCACCTTTCCTTCGTTCAGCTTCTTTTCTATACTTGGAATATTCAGCTGGCCGGGCCCAACGCCTTCCATTGGAGAAATTTTCCCTCCCAGAATCAGATATTTCCCCGTATACTTTCCTGTATTTTCAATAGCAATTACGTCACGTACATCTTCAACGATACAGATCAGTTCACCATTTCTCTTTTCATTGCTGCATATTTCACAAATGTCAAAATCCGAAAAATTATGACATTCCTTACAATATTTTATTTCATTGACAAGATTGATCAGCGAGTTTCCAAGACTTACCGCTCTGGAGTTGGGCTGCTTTAATAAATGGAGTGCTAATCTCAAAGCCGTTTTTCTTCCAATCCCAGGCAATCCCGAAATCTCATCTACCGCTTTTGCCAATACTTTACTAGGGTAATCCATAGGTACAAAAATAAGGATTAAAGTTGATAATTGATAGTGAATAGTGAGTGGTCCCTTCGCTTTGCTTGTGAATTTTCATACAACATAAATAAATTTCAGCGCAGTGTTCGCTAAGGAATTTTTATAGTTCTTAAAAAATGATCGCAAGGGCGTTTCACTCAGCAATACACGAAGCGGATATCCTGACTGAACGAAGTGCCTTTGTGAACAAAACATACAAATCCAGTAAACAAACCTTGCAAACGCTGCGTTAAATAGATTCTAACGCGAAGTCCGCTAAAATATCTAATGGCTAAAAAAGGTTCGTAAAAGCATTTCACTCAGCAATAGACAAAACTGATATCCTGGCTGAACGAAGTACCTTTGCGATCGAAATAGATAAAAGTACATATCAACCTTGCGGACATAGCGTTTATTTTTAATCAGAAGCACATGCAACATAATGTCCCATTATGATATTTTTATATTTTCCGGCTATCTGAGAACACTAAAAAACCTTTATATTTGCGGCTTAAATTAAATATGAAAAAAATAAACTGACATGGTACTTAACAATCTTAATTATCCTCTGGATTTCAAATTCAAAATCACTACTTTAGCAAGTGACTTTAACATTACTGACAAAAACGGAAATTATGTAGCGTATGTTCGTCAGAAAATGTTCAAGTTGAAAGAAGATGTTATCGTTTTTAATGATGAAAGCAAGTCTAAGGAACTTTTCAGAATCAGAGCCAATCAATGGATTGATTTCAACGCTTCTTATTCTTTGAATGACCTTATCGACAACAAAAACTTCGGCAGACTGGCAAGAAAAGGAATGCGTTCTCTCTGGAAAGCGAGTTATGATATTCTGGATGCTTATGATCAGCCTAAGTTTAAAATTCAGGAAGACAGTGCGTGGGTAAGATTCTGGGACAGCTTTGTAGGAGAACTTCCTATTATCGGAATGTTTACAGGGTATTTCCTTAATCCATCCTATACAGTAACAGGGATTGACGGAAAGGCTTATTTTAAGCTTAAAAAAATGCCTTCATTCTTCGGAAGAAGATTCCAGCTGGACAGACTGATTGACATTGATGACGAGGAAGAAAGCCTGGTAATCCTTTCTTTATTAATGATGACACTTCTTGAAAGAGCAAGAGGATAACAAATAATAAAACCACAAACACATGAAATATTTAATCATTTTATTTTCCGCATTTCTATTGGTAGCCTGTAAAAAGGAAAAAGAAACTGTTTCAGGTTCTGCCCCTACCGATTCTTTGCATATTGCTAAAGATACTGCCTCCATTGGTCCTTCTTCAGGAAATATTCTGGTGGGTACCATTCCGTTTCCAAAAGAAATCAAAGAATGTTCCTGCTATTTTGCAGCCAGCAAAGCTGATTTTGAAAATGAGAGATACATCTATGCTGATGATGCCGGAAAAACAGCTTATATGATGCTGGATGGCAAAAGGCTGGCTATGAATCTTATTTCATCAAGTGATATGGAAGTAGATGAATTGCTTACCAAAGAAATAGAAAATGACGATTACAAAATTTCAGTAAAAGGTAAAAAAATAAAAGGCGAAGAAGCTTTACTGTTTGAAGGAACTCTGACTATAGAGAAACCAGACGGAACTACATTTACTACTCCGATCTATGGAGAATGCGGATGTTAATAAAAGCGAAATCATACAAAAATGCTTCTGTATCTCACGGAAGCATTTTTTATTTCGTAAATTTGAGAAAAATAAATTTCAATGGAATTATCTAATATAGAACCGCAGATAATCTGGAAAAACTTCTCCAAATTAAATGCAGTTCCGAGACCTTCAAAAAAAGAGGAAAAAGTAATTGCTTTCATCAAAGGATTTGGTGAAGATTTAGGACTTGAAACTACGGTAGATGAAGTAGGAAACGTTATTATTAAGAAAGCTGCCACAGCAGGAATGGAAAACCGTAAATCGATCGTGCTTCAGTCGCACCTTGATATGGTTTGCCAGAAAAACAATGATGTGAATTTCGATTTTGAAACAGAAGGGATCAAAATGGAAATTGATGGTGACTGGGTAAAGGCTAAAGGAACTACTTTAGGAGCGGATAACGGTTTAGGAGTAGCAACCATCATGTCTATTCTTGAAAGTTCAGATATTCCTCACCCTGCATTGGAGGCTCTTTTCACCATTGATGAAGAGACAGGAATGACAGGTGCTTTAGGATTAAAACCCGGACAACTGACAGGACAAATTCTATTGAACCTTGATACTGAAGAGGATGATGAAATCGATATCGGCTGTGCAGGAGGTGTTGATGTAACGATCACTCAGAATTACGCTGCAGCAGCTCCGAAAGGACAAATTGTAAGACTTGAAGTAAAAGGTCTTCAGGGAGGCCACTCCGGAATGGATATTCATAAAGGCTTCGGAAACGCCAATATTATTCTGGGAAGACTTCTTTACACCGGATTGGAAAACCAGAATATTGAATTGGTTTCTATCGACAGCGGAGGCTTGAGAAATGCCATTCCAAGAGAAGGTGTTGCTCTGATTTCTGTGAGAAACGCTCAGGAGTTTATAGAAAATGTAACTGTTCTTAAAAAGGATATTTTAGAAGAGTTTGCAACTGTAGAACCGGGAATTCAGATCAATATTGAGAATTCTACGTCTTCTGACAAGGCTATTTCTGAAGCAGATTCTAAAAAAGTGATTCTTACTTTAAAAGCCCTTCACAACGGAGTTTACAGAATGAGCCCTGATGTAGCTGATCTTGTAGAAGCGTCTAACAACGTAGCAAGAGTAGAATTGAAAGGCGGAGAACTTAAGATTTTAAACCTTACAAGATCTTCTGTAGATTCTTCAAAATATTCAGTGGCAGAGCAATTGAAATCTGTAGCAGAATTAGCTGGAATGAATGTTGAATTCAGTGGCTCTTACCCTGGATGGAAGCCAAAACCAGGTTCAGAGATTGTACAACTGATGGAGAAGCTTTATATTGAAAAATTCACTGAAAAACCTCATGTAGTAGCTTGCCACGCAGGTCTTGAATGTGGAATCATCGGTGCCAACTATCCTGAAATGGAAATGGTAAGTTTTGGACCAACGATCAGAGGAGCTCACTCTCCTGATGAAAGAGCGAATATTCCTTCAGCACAGAAATTCTGGAGCTTCCTGAAAGATATTTTAGCGAATATTCCTCAGAAATAAAACATTAAAATTGCTATATTCAATATCCAAAGTCTTATGATTTTGGATATTTTAATTTTTTTTAAGATGAAAATAAAATTACTCTTATTACTTTATTTGATCGTTTGTATTAAAACTTATTCTCAATCACAGAGATTAATGGGCGAATGGATTTTAGATAAAATTGTACAACCTGATGGGAAAAATTTAGAAATAAATAATCCCAAGTATTCCTTCAGTCTTTTTTACAAAATTAATCAAGATGAATTTGTAATTTCTAAGCAAAAATTCAAAGCGAAATTTTATACTGACAAGATTATTCTTGAAAATCGTACTTTCAAATACTGGTTTGAAGATAATTATCTAGTGCTACAAGAAGGAAATGAAATATCTTTATTATTAAAGGAAGGAGATTTTATAAAAAAGTTTCCGGAATTTAAACCCAAAATCGAAGTAAGAAACAACGATAGCTTATTGATTGCTAATCAGGTAATTCGTCCAATATTTAATCATGAAAAAAGTTTTGATGACTTCATAATACCCTTAATGAAACAAGAAAACTCAAAAGATATGGATGACTTATATTTTAAAATTGAATATATTTTAACAAAAGATAATAAGATTACTAGTATTAAAATACTTGACAAGCGTACCCCTCAATATGATACACAATTTGTGCAAGCATTAATGCAGGCAGAAAAATATTTTAAAAATCCTTATGGAATAAATATGTTAGTAACTGAAGAAAACTATTTTTTAAAATGGTATCAGGATTTGAGCGATAAATCAGAGAAAGATTTATATCATATTATTGGGAATGGTTTTGAATACTATAATAACAATCAATTTGATAAAGCGATTGAAAACCTCAGTAAGTTGGACAAATTACAAATTAAAGATAATCGCTTCATCTCGAGATTTCGTGAGGGCTATATTAAACTAGGAATATCATATCTTGCAGTTGGAAAAATTGAACAGGCATGTACAAACTTCAAAAAAGCTGGAGGTTTAACAGATTTTGAAGTTAGAAACTATTTAATTGATTTTTGCAAATAATATGAAAAGTATCACCATATTCTGCGGCTCAAGCTTCGGCACAGATAAAATATATGAAGAGCAAGCATTTCTGCTGGGGCAAACCTTAGCAAAACAAAATATACAACTGGTTTATGGTGGTTCGGAAACTGGTTTAATGGGAACAATTGCTAACGGTGCTTTAAGTGAAAAAGGTAAAGTAACAGGAGTCTTACCCCAGTTTTTACAGTCTAAAGAAATTGCTCACAAGAATCTGACAGAGCTTATCATCGTGGAAACCATGCACGAAAGAAAAACCAAAATGAATGACCTTTGTGATGGGGTTATCGTTCTTCCCGGCGGATATGGTACATTAGAAGAATTCTTTGAGATGATCACGTGGGCACAGCTCGGGCTTCACAAAAAACCGATTGGGATTTTGAATATTGATGAATTTTATGATGACCTGATCAAACTGGTTCAGACGATGGTAAATAAAGGATTTTTAAAACAGGTGAACAGAGATATGCTGTTGATCAGTGATACCATTGATGATCTGCTGGAAAAAATGAGAAATTATGAGGCGCCTATGGTTGGAAAGTGGATTTCTAAGGAAGAAGTTTAAACTCTAAGACTTTATATAAAACAAAACCCGTCCGAAAAATTCGAACGGGTTTCTTATTAAGATTAAAAAATATTTTCTAAGGATAAGGAGCAATTTCCACTTCGAGCCCTTCCATGGCATCGGCAATATGTAACTGGCATCCCAATCTGCTGTTGTCTTTCACGTGGAAAGCCTCAGCCAGCATGGCATCTTCTTCATCTCCCATCGGTTCCAAACCGGGATCATTGATTACATATACCTGGCATGAAGCGCACATCGCCATTCCTCCGCATACCCCAATAGTACCTTCTTCTGCCAATTCATAGGAACGGATAATTTCCATTAAGTTCATGGACATATCCGTAGGAGCTACGACATCGTGGGTTACACCTTCTCTGTCGGTGATTTTAATATTAACGTCTGACATAATTCTGCAAAATTAGTCAATTTTTTTCACAACTGCCTTCTCTGCTTCTTTACGGCTTCCGTCAAATCCGTCTACACCACTTACCGTTGTATATTTTAAGACGAATTTTTTACCCGGATTTAGTCTGTTATATACACTCTGACACATTAAAGTCGCCTCGTGGAAACCACAAAGGATCAACTTCAGTTTTCCAGGATAAGTATTGATATCCCCAATAGCATAAATACCTTCAATGTTGGTTTGATAATCCAACGCATTATTAACAACGATTGCATTTTTCTCGATATTCAGTCCCCAGTTTCCGATCTCACCCAATTTTGGAGTCAATCCAAATAAAGGAATGAAATAATCAGTTTCAATATCATAAGCATCCTGTCCTTCTACTTCTACAGTGATTGCTTCTACTTTTCCGTCACCTTTAATACCGGTAACTTCAGCAGGAGTGATTAATTTGATTTTCCCCTGGTTTTTCAGCTCCTGAACTTTCTCTACAGAATCCAAAGCTCCTCTGAACTCATTTCTTCTGTGGATCAAAGTCACCTCGCTTGCCACATTAGAAAGGAAGATACTCCAGTCCAGTGCAGAGTCTCCTCCACCAGCAATCACAACTTTTTTATTTCTGAAATGCTCAGGTTCTTTAACGAAATATTCAAGACCTTTTTCTTCATAGTCAGCAATATTTTCAAAAGTAGGTTTTCTTGGCTCAAAAGTTCCTAAACCACCTGCAATGGCAATCGCTTTACATCTGTGAACAGTTCCTTTATTCGTGATCACTTCAAACCATTCATCATCTACTTTAGTATAAGAAACAGCTGTTTCGCCTAAGGTAAATCCAGGCTGAAACTGCTTGATCTGCTCCATCAAATTATCCACCAATTCTCCAGCATTCACTGAAGGATAACCAGGGATATCGAAAATAGGTTTTTTAGGATAAAGTTCCGCCAATTGCCCTCCCGGCTGTGGAAGTGCATCAATAATATGGCACTTCATTTTTAATAAACCAGCTTCAAAAACTGCAAAAAGTCCTGTAGGTCCCGCACCTATGATCAATATATCAGTGGTTATCATAATCTTTAAGATAATTTAATTAGACATGTAACTGCAAATTTACTAATTTTAATGCGAAGCATATTTAATTGATTCTAAATAAAAACCTGAGATTTGTCAAATATCTATCATTTAAGATTTTAAATTTGGCAATGTTTTTGTAAATGTCTTGTTATGAATAAAATTTTGAACCTTTTTGCAGTATTTATATTCTTTTTAGGCTCGGCGCAGATTGACAATATCGCAGACGGCGAATCTATTACTCTAAGAATTCACTATGGTTTCCTTAATGCAGGAACTGCCAATCTTACTACAAAGCAAACCACCTACAAAGGGGTTCCTCATCTTTATGTAAAAGGAACAGGACAAACCACAGGTGCTGTGAAAGCATTCTTCAAAGTGGAAGATTTGTATGAAAGTTTCATCAATACACAGACAGGATTACCAAGTTTCTATGTAAGAAATGTACGTGAGGGAAGCTATCGTCAGCATTTTGAAACCGTTTTTAATCACGATAACAATACATTAATTTTAACAGATAAAAAGACACCTGCCAATGGTTCCAAGGTTCTAAAATCCGTAAAAGGGGTTCAGGATATGCTTTCCTGCTTTTATTATTTGAGAAGTAAAAGCCCGGATGAACTGAAAGTGGGCACTGTTATTAATATGAATGTATGGATTGATGATGAAATGTTTCCTTTCCAGCTGAAAGTAACCGGAACAGAAAATTTAAAAACAAAATTTGGGACGATCAACTGTTTAAAGATTATTCCATCGGTAAAAAGCGGAAGAGTATTCAAAGAAAAAGAAGGCGTAACGATGTGGGTTTCCAATGATGCTAACCACGTTCCAATGCTCTTAAAAGCAGAGCTTGCAGTAGGATCACTGAAAGCAAGTATCGACGATTATAAGAATGTAAAATATCCTTTAAAGTTCTCAAAATAACAATCCTCACTTTTAAAGATACAGCCTGTAAATTTTACAGGCTTTTTTCATTTATTATGTAATATATTCTTAACACAGATTGTCTTTATAATAGAGGCAGGCAAAGAACTGCAGCATGTCAATACTTCATTGAAGTACCTAGCGGATTCAAACCGAAGTATGGGCATAAGAAACAGACACGTGTAAATTTTTCAATAAGATCAGTTTTTAATTACGTTTTGTTTCTTAGGTCAGTAATTAAAAACAAAAAACCTCCGGAGCTCCGGAGGTTTGATTTTTTATAGTGTTTTAAATTGTTCCAGTGTTCTGATATCATTTTCGAAGAACATTCTGATGTCACTCATCTGGTAAAGAAGCATGGTAATTCTTTCAATACCCATTCCGAATGCATATCCTGAATATTTCTCAGAATCGATATTCACATTTTTCAGTACGGCAGGGTCTACCATTCCGCATCCCATAATTTCCAGCCATCCTGTTCCCTTTGTAATTCTGTAATCTGTTTCAGAATTTAATCCCCAGTATACATCAATCTCAGCGCTTGGCTCTGTGAACGGGAAGAAAGAAGGTCTCATTCTGATCTTGGATTTTCCGAAAAGCTCAGTGGTAAAGAACTGGATCGTCTGCTTTAGATCAGCAAAGCTTACATTCTCGTCAATATATAATCCTTCAATCTGGTGGAAGATACAGTGAGAACGAGAAGAAATTGCTTCGTTTCTGAACACTCTTCCCGGAGATAAAATTCTGATAGGCGGCTGATTTTCTTCCATATAACGCGTCTGTACCGAAGAGGTATGCGTTCTTAAAAGAATATCCGGATTCTGCTCAATGAAGAATGTATCCTGCATATCCCTTGCCGGGTGGTATTCCGGAAGGTTAAGCGCCGTAAAGTTATGCCAGTCATCTTCAATCTCCGGACCGTCTGCTACGGCAAAGCCAATAGATTTGAAGATTTCAATAATTCTGTTTTTTACAAGATTGATCGGATGTCTGGAACCCAGTTCCAATGGAAAAGCAGGTCTTGTAAGATCTTCCTTTTCAACCACAACAGAAGATGTGGAAGCATTTTTCAAATCCTCCAGTTTTACAGCCACTGCCTGTTTCAAAGTGTTAATCTTCTGTCCGAAATCTTTCTTCTGGTCGTTAGGAACTTCTTTTAATGTTTCGTAAAAATCATTCAGAACCCCTTTTTTACCGTTGTACTTGATTCGGAAGTTTTCGATATCTTCCTTAGAGGTAGCATTGAAGCCGTTTACTTCGACCAGTAGTTCTTCTATCTTTTCTATCATTATTTTACCCTTTCAAAATGTTTTGCAAAAATACAATTTTAAGTTGAATAATAAGTCCGTCAAAAAAAAATCTGCCTCTTTTTCGGGAGGCAGACTTCAATCACTTATTTCACTTAAATAAAAAAATTATTTCTTTTCTAAAGCTTTAACGTTGATCTGAAGAGTTACCTCGTCTTTAATCACACCATTTTCAGCCGGAGCCTGGAACTTCACTCCAAACTCTTCCCTCTTGATATCTTTCGGCTCAGTAGCTACACTCACCTCTCCATCTTTCACAGAAACATTAGCTTTAAACTGAACTGGTTTTGTAATTCCTTTTATGGTTAAATTACCATCTAAAAGAGTATTGTAATCACCTTCTGTAGCTGGAGTAACCTTTGTAATCTCATAAGAAGCTGTCGGGAATTTTTCAACTTCGAAGAAATCACCGCTCTTCAGGTGGCCGTTTAATTTCCCTAAATCTTCCGGGCTGTCTTTCAAGTCTACAGAAGTTAAAGAGTTCATATCAGCAACGAATTTTCCGCTTTCCAGTTTTCCGTCTTTCACCGTCACATCTCCACTTTCGAACTTAATTGTTCCAAAATGGCTTGTATTCTCAGATTTAAATACTTTATATCCCTTCCATTCAACCTTACTGTTTAGCGTATCCAAAGTGAACTGGCTACCTTCTTTAGTAGTCGTCACTTCATTACTCTCACTGGTAAGTGGTTTGTCTTTTTTACAAGAAACCATTACAGCAGCAATAAATAATGCAGGAATAGCTAACGAAAACAGTTTTTTTCTCATTTTTGATTTATTTTTATTAGTTCCGCTAATATAATAAAAAAAATTATGTTTTCATAAAAACCTTACATTTGTAATATGCTATTAGAAATAAACAATTTATTTTTCTCTCACAACAAAGAAAATCCCCTGTTTCAGAACCTTAATCTAAGGTTTGAAGAAAACAGAATTATAGCTCTTGCCGGTGAAAGTGGATGTGGAAAATCTACTCTTCTTAACCTTATTTATGGTCTTTTGGATTGGGAAAGCGGAGAGATTATTTTTAACGGAACAAAGCTTTTGGGACCGAAAGGAAATCTCGTTCCCGGAGAGCCGGAAATGAAATCCGTAGCACAGAATTTTGATCTTATGCCTTACGCTACAGTGGCTGAGAACGTAGGGAAATTTATTTCTAATATCAATCTAAAACAGAAAAAAGAAATCGTAACGGAGCTTCTTGAGGTAGTAGGGCTTCAGGAATTTGCCAATGTACTTCCAAAATACCTGAGCGGTGGACAACAGCAAAGAGTGGCTATTGCCAGAGCATTATCTGTACTTCCCAAGCTTCTTATTCTGGATGAACCATTCAGTAATCTGGATTTCCCAAGAAAAATTGAACTTAGGGAAAGGCTTTTCAGATATGTAAAACAACATGGCGTTTCTCTGATTATTTCCACTCATGAGCTTCAGGATATTATGCCATGGCTGGATCAGATTGTTATTCTGCAGGAAGGAAGACTGATTCAAAATGACAGTCCGGAAGAAACCTATAGAAATCCCTACAATTCTTATGTTGCTAAATTATTTGGAGAAGTTAATATTTTCAGTAAAACAGAGGCTGAAGAATTCCACCTTAACAAATTCTCCTATTATCCCAAGGAAATCAAAATTACAGAAACAGGTCTCGAGGCCGAAGTTCTGGAAAGCAGATTTGCAGGAAATTATTACTGGAATAAATTAAAGGCAAAGGGAAAAGAACTTGTTGTTTATACGGATGAGAAGATTTCAGGAACAATATTCGTGTCGTTTATTTAAGCAGAAAAAATAAATGGCAGAAGGGTAAAACTGTAAAAGCAAAACAGATTATTCCCCGATTAACAATGCCATTGTTTCAGCTTTTCAGCTTTTCACTATTCTGCACATAACTTATACATTTACTTACACTTATCAATAAAAAAAATACAAACATAAGAATCTGTATATGAAACTTTTTCTTACATTTGTATCTCTAAAGTATAAGGAAATTTTTGGTTAATTCTCTTTCTGCCTTCCAGACGGACATTAGCAATTTTGCAATTAAGTCTGTTGAAAGATTACACTGTCCAATTTTTTCCTTTTCTTATTTTTAGACGTAAAAAGTGAGCTTTCTTACGCTTTCTTTACAAATTCTGACTTAAGAGCCATTGCTCCGAAACCATCAATTTTACAGTCGATATTGTGATCACTTCCCGGTCTCAGACGGATATTTTTCACTTTAGTTCCGGCTTTTACCGGTTTTGGTGCTCCTTTTACAGGAAGATCTTTTACTACCACTACAGAATCACCATCCTGAAGTTCATTTCCGTTGGAGTCCAAAATTTTCCCTTCATTGGAAGCTTCTGCAGCTGCTTCTGCAGGATTCCATTCATAGAAACACTGGGAACATACCATCATATTATCGCTCGGATACGTAAACTCGGAGCTGCATTTTGGACAAATTACTGTGTCACTCATATTTTTATTTTTTGCAAAGGTAGAGCTTTTTAGAGGTTGAAGTCAAGAGATAAAGTTCAGTATAGTAGATAATAAGACCATATTAATTTTACACAATACAGTGAATTAACATAAATGAAACAAACTTGCTGCAAAGAAAATAAAGTATAATAATGAACAGTGTATATTTTGTCCGCAAAAATTTTTCATTAAGCAAAAACAACGGTTTTTTCATCTTAAAGTGAAAGGCTATTGTCTGCAGATAAAAAAATATAAATATTCGGAAAATCTTTACAAATTCAGCATAAAAATTGAGTTCTGCTACTAAAAAATTAATAAATAGATTGACCTTTCATCAATACTATTGGATACATTACTCTCCTACCCTAAAATCCTCTAATTCTCAAACTCAAGAACTCAATCTTCAACTCTCAATTAAAAGTCGTATTTTTGCAGATTCAAACAGCGAAGCAAATTTATGGAACTTATTCACAGAAACTTGGCAATCGGAATTCACGATGCCTTACAGGAGACATTTTTTGAGAAAAACAAATATGCAGATAAAGTTATCGAAAGACTTTTGAAAGCAAACAGAAAATGGGGAAGCCAGGACAGAGCCGTTGTTTCTGAAATTTTTTACAATATTATCCGTTGGAAAAAACGCCTTGAATACTATATGGGTGAAGGCGTGAAACCCAATAATATCTACAAACTGATTATTGCGTATTTACTTTGGAGTAAAACCAATTATAAAAAATTCGAAGAATTTGACGGAATCAAAATCGCCGATATTCTTACTAAACTTAAAAAGAACACTGTTCCTACAAAAGCAATAGAACACTCTATTCCTGAATGGCTGGCTGAAACTCTTGAAAAAGAAATAGGGGCCAACTGGGAAAGAGAAATGATTGCTTTGAATGAGCAGGCTCCTACTGTATTGAGAGCCAATTCTTTAAGAACAACAACCAAAGAACTTATCTCAGACCTTTCTGATGAAGGTGTTGTTTCTTTTCCTATTAAAAATTATCCTGATGCTGTTCAGCTGGAAGAAAAGAAAAATGTTTTCCTTACGACAGCTTTCAAAGAAGGATTATTTGAAGTTCAGGATGCTTCTTCTCAGAAAATCGGGTATTTCCTTGATGTAAAAGAAGGACAAAGAGTGGTAGATGCGTGTGCAGGTGCAGGAGGAAAAACATTGCACTTAGCTGCATTAATGAAAAACAAAGGGCAGATTGTAGCGTTAGACATCTTCGAGTGGAAGCTTGCCGAACTGAAGCGTCGTGCCAAAAGAGCCGGTGCTCACAATATTGAAACCCGTATGATCTCTGACAACAAGGTGATCAAGCGTCTTCATGAAAAAGCTGACAGACTTCTGATTGATGCACCATGTTCAGGCCTTGGAGTTTTAAAAAGAAACCCGGACAGTAAGTGGAAAATTGATCAGGACTTTATTGACAGAATTAAAAAGGAGCAGCAACAAATTCTCCAGGATTATTCTAAAATGCTTAAAAAAGGAGGAAAAATGGTATACGCTACCTGTTCTATCCTTCCTTCTGAAAACAATCTTCAGGTAGAAGAATTTGTTAAAAACAATCCTGGATTCAAGATGATTAAAGATGAAAAAGTAATGCCTAGCGAAGGCTATGACGGATTCTACATGGCTTTGATTGAGAGAATTTCTTAATTTAAGTTCAATAATAATATATTAAACTACTCTATTTTTGGAGTAGTTTTTTTATTTAAAAACATTTATAAAAAATGTAACAATTTTTGTAACATTTCAACAAAATTGCCTACTAACTGTACAGATTAAACCCGTATTGATACTGTAGAAAGTTTAGAATAACTTTGAAGCAAACTCATTTATTTATGGATACAAGAATTGTTTTCAATTTTATGGCTGTTTTCATGTACTGTCTGTTTTCTGCACAGACGTATGAAATTCAGTATACCAGTTCATATAACGGAAAAGTATCAACGGATCAGCCTTCTATCATTGTTTGGGTCAATGAACAGGAAAATTTCATTGTCAACAGCACCATCAAAGAACAAAAGAGCAATTATCCTTATGAGATCACTAAAGTAGAAAAACCTTCCAACACTATTGTTTCTTATGCATTTTTAAAACCGGGATCAATTATTTCGGCATCAGACCCTGACTCTGTAGGGAAACAGGATTTTGAGCTCACCAATGAAACGAAAAAAATCTTAGGCTACAACTGTAAAAAAGCGGTTACAAAAGTCAATTCAAATACCATTGAAGTCTGGTATACCAATGATCTGAAGCTGAAAGGTGGCCCTTCTGTGTTAGGACAGAATTTAGGATTGGTTCTGGAAGTAGAGAGAAATAAAAATTCTTTAACTACGGCCGGTTCAATCAAAAAAATCAGGAATACCGGAATTGAAAATATTTTAAAAGAAAATATCCGGACAACAGATCAGTTAGGATATAAAGACTTACTTTGGAAAAGCAGATTTACCACATTGAATGTTTTCGACAATGAAACGATCAACTTCTCTGATGCCTCAAAATCTGACGACCAGATTAAAAGATATGCCAACGGAACCATCATTCTTAAAAAGATAAAATTCCCTGCGATTACAGAAGGGGAAAATATTTTTGTTGAACTGAAACAGCAGTCCAATGGAGATGCGTACGACAGAACCGGAACCGTATTCTTCATTCCGCAGGATAAAGAAAAATCTTTTTTTGACGGGTTGGAAAAGGGGATAAAAACACTCCCTGCCTACGACAATGGAAACGGAAAACAATATTACGGAGTAACGGCTACCGGCAACTACAGCCCTGCCACGGAGATGATGCGGTTCTTTACGGCATTTGGAATCCAAAAGTTCAATCATATTCAGCTGAAAGGAAAAAACTGGCAGACCATCAGCCCTTACCGACAGGACATTACAGAATTAAAACCGTCTTTATCAGGAAAAGAACTTTGGGTAGGCACGTTTATCGGCAACTACGATAAAGGAGGACATACAGTAAGTCTTGATATTACCATTCATAAAAGTGATCAGACTGTGAATAAAAACAACACAGTCATTCCTTTGTTTAATACTTTAAATATTATGGAGATGGCCGGACAGGACTACGCTACGATGTTCAGCCAGGATCAAGGTCTTCTTGTCAATTTCACTTTGGATAAAGATCTGAAAAATGCACAACTAAGATATATCACAACGGGACATGGCGGTTGGGAAAACGGAGATGAATTCGTTCCTAAAGCCAATTCTATTTTTGTGGATGGAAATCCGGTATTTTCATTTGTACCGTGGAAAACAGACTGTGGTTCGTACCGTTTATACAATCCGGCTTCAGGAAATTTTCAGGATGGTCTTTCATCATCAGACCTCAGCAGATCAAACTGGTGCCCGGGAACGGTTACCAATCCTAATTTCATTCCTCTGGGAAATCTGAAAGCGGGAAAGCATACGATTCAGGTAAAAATTCCACAAGGACCTACCGAAGGAACAAGCTTCAGTTCATGGAATGTTTCGGGAATATTACTGGGGGTTCAATAAAAACAAAACCTTCTTGCATGAGAAGTGCAAGAAGGTAAAAACACAAATGATGAAAAAAAATTATTTCGAGCCACAAAGTAAAGGGTAAAATTCATATAATTAATTACCATAGATTAATAAATATGTCATTTTTATTTCGTATAGAGATTGAACGAATTTTAGCGCTACGAAAAAAATTAATCAAACACATGCAAATTTCAACAATTAGTTAAAATTTTTAACTTTAAAGTACTAATTAATTAAAAATTTTCACATTTAAACATTTTTAATTGTTATTTATAAACATCACTTTTACTTTTGTTCCATAAATAATAAAAAATCATGTGTGGAATTGTATGTTTATTTGATGCCAAGCAAAAAACTGAAGTATTAAGACCTCAGGTATTGGAAATGTCAAAAAAAATCCGTCATAGAGGACCGGATTGGAGTGGAGTTTTTCAGGATGAGAAAGTAATTTTTTCTCACGAAAGACTGGCAATCGTAGATCCTACCTCCGGCAAACAACCTTTATTTACGAAAGACGGAAAAGTAGTATTAGCTGTAAACGGCGAAATCTACAACCATAGAGAATTAAAAGAAGAATTTCCCGATTATGAGTTTCAGACTCAGTCTGACTGTGAGGTGATCCTCGCATTGTACAGAAAATACGGAAAAGATTTCGTGGAGAAACTCAACGGAATTTTCGCATTCGCTTTATATGATACTGAAAATGATATTTATCTTATTGCCCGCGATCATATGGGAATCTGTCCGCTTTATCAGGGCTGGGATAAAAACGGGAACTATTATGTAGCTTCTGAATTAAAAGCTCTTGAAGGCATCTGTAAAAAAATAGAAACTTTCTTACCGGGACACTTAATGTACAGCCCGAACGGAACCGAACTTCAACAATGGTATACAAGAGAATGGGAGAGTTTTGATCATGTAAAAGACAATGAAACCGACATTTCAAAACTGAGAAAAGGTCTTGAAGATGCCGTTCACAGACAACTGATGAGTGACGTTCCTTATGGAGTACTTCTTTCAGGAGGTTTAGATTCATCTGTGATTTCCGCCATCACTGCAAAATTTGCCCGCCAGAGAATTGAAAGTGGTGATACTCAGGAAGCATGGTATCCGAGACTTCACAGTTTCGCAGTAGGACTGGTTGGTTCTCCGGATCTTGCAGCGGCTCAAAAAGCTGCAGAACACATCGGATCTGTTCACCATGAAGTTAACTTTACCGTTCAGGAAGGACTGGACGCGGTACGTGACGTCATTTATCACCTTGAAACTTATGATGTAACCACCATCAGAGCATCTACCCCAATGTATCTTTTGGCAAGAGTCATCAAATCCATGGGAATTAAAATGGTGCTTTCAGGAGAAGGTTCTGATGAATTGTTCGGAGGTTATTTATATTTCCATAAAGCTCCTAACACAAAAGAATTCCACGATGAAACAGTAAGAAAACTGGGTAAACTACACCTTTATGACTGCTTAAGAGCTAACAAAGCATTGATGAGCTGGGGAATTGAAGGAAGAGTGCCTTTCCTTGATAAAGAATTCATGGATATTGCAATGACCATTAACCCTCAGGATAAAATGATCAGTACTGCTGAAGGAAAAATTGAAAAGTGGGTATTGAGAAAGGCTTTTGAAGATTTACTACCGGATTCAATTGTATGGAGACAGAAAGAACAATTCTCGGACGGTGTAGGTTATTCTTGGATCGATACTTTAAAAGAGGTTGCTGAAAAAGAAGTAACGGATGAAATGATGACTAATGCAAGATTCAGATTCCCGCTAAACACTCCACAGAACAAAGAAGAATACCGATACCGAACTATTTTTGAAGAACATTTCCCAAGTGAAACAGCAGCTGCTACCGTTCCATCAGTGCCATCCGTAGCTTGTTCTACTCCTATTGCCTTAGAATGGGATGAAGCGTTCAAAAAAATGAATGATCCGAGCGGAAGAGCTGTGAAAGTGCATGAAACTTCGTATTAGAGAGGTATTTGATAAAATGTCAATCGTCAATCCGCTGCGCTGGCGAATCTGTTTCGTGATTCGAGGTTTCGGGTTTCGGGTTTCGGGATATTTTAACGCAGAGTACGCTAAGATATTTCTAATATTTAAAAACGATCGCAATGGCGTTTCACTCAGCAATTAACAAACTGACACACTAGCTGAACGAAGTGCCTTTGCGAACGAAATAGATAAGATCAAATATAAACATTGCAACCATAGCGTTTATTTCAACTATTCAATAGTATTAGTTGATTATTAAAATGTATATTTTTTTCATTCAAACATATAACTCCCTCAGTTATAATTTATCAATCCTGTAGCAATACAGGATTTTTTCTTGAATTAACAATAACAATATGGCATAATTTAACTCACAATCCAAAATAATATCTAATAAATAATTATATTTGGAAAACGAAAATATCAATTATAAAAAAATGAGAAGAAACCTTACTGTTTTATTTGCTTTATTGACCATAAGTTTTGCTTTTGGACAGGGAAAATACGGCAAATATCTGAATTCAAAGAAGCTTGCTTTGGCTTATAAGAGTGTGAAAGACCAAGATAAGGATGACTACTACCAACAATTCTACTGGCTGGTTAAAGCAGAGCAACTGAAAACTTATCCTCACCTTAAAGATATAAAACCTGTCGTTTTATATGAATTTGTAAAATATGTAAACCCTCAGAATCCGACCAAAAAACTGGATGCCAGAGGAAAAGAACTTAGAGCGACTGCAGAATTATCATTAAATCAATATTTTAAAAATAAAAAATTTGAAAATAATTCTGTTTTAATGTACAACCTTGAAACATATGTAGATCCTTCAAAAGGACAATATTACACGAAGGTTGATCCTGAAAAAATCAAGGAACTTGTTCCGAAAGAATTATTTGCTTTTAACTCATTCAACAGAAATATAGGAGAAGAAAAAACCTACTATCTTTGGATTGACAAGAAAAAAGATGATCTGAATATTGTAGATATCATCCCTAGCGAAAAAGAAGACAAAGCTTTCTACGCAAGATTGAAACAATATCTTCCAAGCTATAAATTTTCAAAATATGTTCCTTCTGTAAAAAAAGGAAACAAGTCTGATAAAACAGATATTGAATATTATTATATCATGCCTTTTGAACAGAATACTGATAACATCGAATATAAAACAAAGGATTTCAAAACTTTTACCTTAAGCCAGTATAGAAAAGCCGGTGATGAATGGAAAGGAGTAGAAAAACCTAGAAAATAAATCAAAAAGTCCTGTGAAATTTCACAGGACTTTTTTAATTTTATATGGATTTCTTTATCTAAGAATCAAAGCGCTTAGAGTAAGCGGTTCTTCAAATCAAATAAGTCTGGGATTTTTTTATAACCCAGCCGGTACAAAATGACAGAAGCAAATACACAACAGACATCCGTAAAAAAAATACTTCCCTTAATTCTGGCTACTGCTATTTTCATGCAAATGCTGGATTCCACAATCCTGAATACTTCTTTACCCGCTATTGCAAAAGATCTGAATGAGTCTCCACTCAATATGCAAAATGCTATTATCAGTTATGTTCTAACCCTTGCTGTTTTTATGCCAGCGAGTGGATTTCTTGCAGACCGGTTTGGGACAAAAAAAATATTTATATTTTCTCTGGTATTATTCAGTCTGGGTTCGCTGTTTTGTTCTTTGTCCCAAAACCTTACCCATCTTGTTATTTCAAGGGTAGTTCAGGGAGTTGGAGGAAGCCTGATGACTCCTGTCGGAAAACTGGCGCTCATCAAAACATTTGATAAAAACGAACTGCTCAAAGCGATGAACTTTGCTATTATTCCAGCTCTCATCGGACCTGTATTAGGGCCGCTGGTCGGAGGGTATATGGTAGATTACCTTTCGTGGCACTGGATATTCCTCATCAATATTCCGATTGGGGTGCTGGGAATTGTTTTGGGGTTAAAATTCATGCCCAATTACAAATCCGATGATGTTGATTTTGATTTGAAAGGTTTCCTGATTTTTGCAGCAGCCTCTCTCCTGCTTTCTGTTTCACTGGAACTTTTCGGAGACATTCAGAATATTACCCCTGTCTTATTGGTATTTATCATGGGATTCCTGTTTCTGTACTATTATTATAAACATGCAAAAAGAGGAGGAAATCCTATTTTCCCATTAAATCTGTTTCAGGTACGAACTTTCCGTGTGGGTATTGTAGGAAACCTGGCCACCAGATTAGGGATCAGTTCCGTTCCGTTGTTACTTCCATTGATGATTCAGATTGCCTATAAACAGTCTGCGGTAACTTCGGGCTGGATCATTGCGCCCATGGCTTTAACAGCAATATTTGGAAAATCCTCTGTAATAAAAATTTTAGATAAATATGGCTATCGTCAGACCTTAATGGTGAATACCTTCATTATCGGTACGCTGATCTGTCTGCTTGCCATTCCTGATATCCACACTTCTTTATATTGGTTTGTTCCCATTATTGCGATACTGGGCTTTTTCAACTCAATACAGTTCACTTCCATGAACACTATTTCCATTGCCGACCTCCGAAATTTCCAGACCAGCAGCGGAAACTCATTAATCTCCGTTAACCAGCAATTAGCAATCGGTTTCGGAATTGCCTTCGGACTGATTGTTTTAAAGCTGTTTGAAAATACAGATCTGATTAATGGCGAAATTCACAACGCATTCCGGTTAACCTTTCTCACAGTAGGAATATTAACAATTTTATCCGGATTGGTGTTCAGAAGGCTCCATATTTCGGATGGGAAAAACATGCAGTCTAAGGAGGAATAATCAGAAGTAAAGTCGTAAAATAACGAAACATAAGGCAGATCAATAAACAGTTCTGCCAATTTGCATTTTCTGTATTCTGCCCTTGCTACGAACTTAACACAGATCAATGCTTTTCGCAGATAAGTATGGTAATTTTGTTTACATAATCAACAATGTGATGGCAACTAAAAAAATAGAAATCGTAGTATCTCCAAGACCTGCACACTTTGTAGGCGATGGATTCAGGGTTCACAATTTCATTCCGGGAGTACCTGGATTGGATATGAAAAGAATGGACCCGTTTATTATGCTGGATTACAATTCAAAATTTCATTTCAATGGTTCAGACAGACCAAGAGGTGTAGGAGTACATCCGCACAGAGGCTTTGAAACGGTAACGATAGCGTATAGCGGAAAAGTAGAACACCATGACAGCGCTGGCGGCGGCGGTGTTATCGGAGAAGGTGATGTTCAATGGATGACTGCCGCCAAAGGAGTTCTCCATAAAGAATACCATGAAACGGAGTGGGCAAAAGAAGGAGGAATTTTTCAGATGGTTCAGCTTTGGGTGAATCTTCCGGCAAAAGATAAAATGAGCTGCCCAAAATATCAGGCTATTGACAACGCTGCAATGGAAAAAGTTGATCTGGGTGAAAATGGCTACATAGAAGTAATTGCCGGAGAATATGACGGCCATAAAGGACCTGCGAGTACTTTCACTCCCGTTCATATGATGAATGCCAAACTGAAAGCAGGAGGAAAGGCAGAGTTTAATTTCCCTGCCCATTTCAATACTGCAGCTTTGGTAATTGAAGGAAGCATTATCATTAATGAAGAAGAAACAGTTAAACCCGATCATTTTGCATTATTTAAAAATGTAGGTGAAACGTTTACTATCGAAGCCAAAGAAGATGCTGTGGTTTTAATCATCAGCGGCGAGCCTATCAACGAACCTATTTACCCTCACGGACCTTTTGTGATGAATTCCAGAGAAGAAATCATGCAGGCTTTTGAGGATTTTAATACCGGAAAATTCGGATACCTGGAAGATTAAAGATTTAAATTTATCTTAATCTTTGATTATTCCTTTTTTTATTAACTTTATATAATGGCAAACCTTATAGGTTTTAGAACCTATAAGGTTTAACTGTCTTTACACAATTTCCTCCTTTATAGGAAACGTGACACTTTTAGTACAAATATTATGAAACCAGAATTTGAAAATATACCTCTTGTAAAAGCCGAAAAAAGATTTGAAATAGAATTCAACGGACATTTTGCATTTATTGATTACCGCGAAACCATGCATCAGATTTCTTTAATACACACTGAAACAGAACCGGAACTGGCCGGAACAGGTGCAGCAGCTGCAGTAGTAGAGAAAACATTAAATTATATTGAAGAAAGCGGGAAAAAGCTTCTTCCATTCTGTCCTTATGTTTTCGCTTTTATCAGGAAGCATCCTGAATGGAAACGTATCGTAGATGAGAGATTTGAAGGCTACGACAAACTTTAAATCTCTATCAGCAATCATCAATTTATTTAAATAACATTTTAAAAAGTATCACATTATCATGTCAAATATTGGACTTATTATTGAAGAAAAAGCAGCAGATATCGGAAATTTCTTGGTAGGAAGACTTCTTCCTTTCCGTGAAAAAAGAGCCGTTGGACCTTTCGTTTTTATTGACCACATGGGACCTTCAGAATTGAAAGATTATCAGAATCTTGATGTTCCGCCACATCCGCATATCGGTTTATCTACATTAACTTATCTGCTGGAAGGCTCTATCTTTCATAGAGACAGTATCGGAAGCGCTATCGAAATAAAACCAGGTGCTGTTAACTGGATGACTGCCGGAAAAGGAGTGGTACATTCAGAAAGAACCCCTGAATATTTAAGACACAGTGATAAAAGACTTCACGGATTTCAGATCTGGGTAGGTCTTCCTAAGCATCTTGAACAGTCTGAACCTACTTTTCATCATATTGAAGCAGATGAAATTCCGGTTTGGGAAGAAGATGGTATTCAGTATAAATTAATTGCAGGAGAAGCATTTGGAAGAACGTCTGCAGTTCCGGTACACAGCAAATTATTTTTCATTGAAATCAAAACCAAAGAAGCTAAGAAAATCAGTATCGGAAAGGATCTTTACGGAGAAGCAGCCATGTATGTTCTGGATGGAACAGTAACTACCGATGGAAATTCTTATGGTTCAAAACAGCTGATGATCGCTAAAGATACCAAGCTTTGCGAATTTGAAATGAGCGAAAACGGAACGGTTTATCTTTTTGGTGGTGAGCCATTCGATGAAGAGCGTTTTATATTCTGGAATTTTGTTAACTCTGACAAGGAATTAATCGAACAGGCAAAGGTAAACTGGAATGATCAGAATCATGAAGCATTTCCTTTGGTTCCGGGCGATGAAAACGAATATGTTCCGCTACCTAAAGCTATTTTAAACAGAAAATAATTTCAGCCCAGCTTTATCAACCATGAAAATATTAGCATTTGCGGGAAGTACGTCTTCCACTTCTATCAACAGGGAACTGGTAAAATTTGTCCTGAAAGATTTTCAGGATGAGGAAATCAATCTGATTGACCTCAACGATTTCACTATGCCGGTATTCTCAGTAGATCTTGAAAAGAAAGGATTTCCGGATGAAGCCCATCAGTTTTTAAAAGCTATTGAAGAATGTGATGTGATTATTTGCTCTCTTGCAGAACACAACCGTTCTTACAGCTCAGCTTTTAAAAATGTCTTCGACTGGTCCTCAAGGATTAATGTAAAAGTATTTCAGAATAAACCCATGCTTCTGATGAGCACCTCTCCCGGAGGTTACGGCGGCGGAAATGTGATGAATACGGCAAAAACATTTTTCCCACAGTTTGCAGCAGATATCAAGGAAACTTTTTCATTGCCAAAATTCTATGAAAATTTTGATATGGAAAGCGGAGTCATCAATCCGGATATGCTGAATGATCTGAAAAGTAAGATACAAAACTTTAAAAACCAGGTAAAGTAAATGAATAAAGGGAGACTGGAGGCATTCAGTGATGGTGTACTTGCTATTATTATTACCATTATGGTACTTGAACTGAAAGTACCTGAGGGAAATAGCTGGACCAGTGTCAAACCTCTTCTTCCTAAGTTTCTGGCCTATATTTTCAGTTTTATTTATGTGGGAATCTATTGGAACAATCATCATCATTTGTTCCAGACGGTAAAGAAAGTAAACGGAACTATTCTCTGGGCCAATCTTCACCTTCTGTTCTGGCTTTCTCTGATGCCTGTTGCAACAGAATGGATCGGGACTACGAATTTCGCTAAAAATCCCGTTGCAGTTTATGGCATCGGCCTCATTATGTCGGCCATTGCTTACACCATTCTGGAGCATGTGATTATTCGTTGTGAAGGAGAAGATTCAAAGCTGAAAGAAGCTATTCATTCGAAATATAAAGAATATATCTCTATTGTATTTTATGTCCTGGGAATCGCTACTTCATTTTTTTATCCTTATATTGCCATAGGTTTTTATTATATCGTGGCTCTTATATGGCTGATTCCGGACAGAAGAATCGAAAAAACATTAAAAGAAAATTGATATGGAAACACACGAATATCCCAACGGAAACATTACTGTCATCTGGCAGCCTAAAAAATGTATCCACTCTGCCATATGTGTAAAAACACTTCCAAATGTCTACAATCCTAAAGAAAGACCCTGGATAAAAGCAGAAAATGCAAGTCCCGAAGAACTAAAAAATCAGATAGACTTATGCCCTTCAGGTGCATTAAGTTATAAATTCAATACAGAAAAATAATGGCGGTAACAGTAAAAGCAAGTTTAGGAAAAACAAAATATTATACAGAAGTAACAGCCGGCGAAAACACAATCATTACGGATGAACCGATTGATAAAGGCGGACAGAACAAAGGTCTTAATCCTCTGGAAATTCTGGCTACATCACTGGCAAGCTGTACGGCAGCTACATTGAGAATGTATATTGAAAGAAAAGAATGGGATGTGGAAAACATTAATGTAGAAGTAGAGCTTGAAAACTTTCCATTAACAAAAAGAGCAGTCTTCAAAAGAGATATCAGTTTTGAAGGGATTCTGGATGATGAGCAGCTGAAAAGACTGCACACCATTGCGGATGCATGCCCTGTTCATAAAATATTAACCAACGACATAGAAATATTAACTAAATTCTCATAACATGATCGAAGTAAAACAAAACAACGACGAAAAACACGGAAGTTTTGAAGCTTTCATAGATGGAAGACGCGCAGGAATGATGACGTATACCTGGGCCGGAGAAGAAAGATTTATTATAGACCACACCGAGGTGGAAGAAGCTTACAACGGAAAAGGTGTAGGCAAGGAAATGCTTCTGGCAGCAGTAGATTTTGCCAGAAAAAATGATAAGAAGATTATTCCCCTCTGTCCTTTCGCTAAAGCAAGTTTCCAAAAAAGTGAGGAACTGCAGGATGTTTTAGTGAATTAATCACAGTATAACACCCTTACCATACAAACCTTTCAGAGCAACCTCTGGAAGGTTTTCTTTTTTAATTGAAACCATCGCTTAAAAGTAAATTATCCTTCACAATTTGTTTTGAAATCAACAGGAATTTAAATTCATGATTCACGACTGATCTTTTTTATATATTTGCTAAAATTTAAAAATCAAGCATGAATCCAGGAACTATCCTTTTGCTATTTGTTTTCGTTTATTTTATCGGCCTTTTGGTGATTTCTTATTTCACCAGCCGGAACTCCGATAACCAGTCTTTCTTTATCGGTAACAAGAAGAGTAAATGGTGGCTCGTTGCATTCGGGATGATAGGAACCAGCTTAAGCGGGGTTACTTTTATTTCCGTTCCGGGAACTGTTGGGAAAATGACCGGTTCCGAATATATTTACGGTGGTTTTGAGTACTATATGATGGTAATCGGGTTCTTCATCGGATATTTTATTGTAGCAGCGATACTTCTACCGCTTTATTATAAGATGAATCTTACCTCTATTTATACATATCTGGGGAAAAGATTCAATGTGGAGGCGCATAAAATCGGTTCGATCTTTTTTATAATTTCAAGAGCCATTGGAGCTACCGCAAGATTATATCTGGTAGTAAATGTTTTGCAGATATTTTTACTTCAAGGGTTGGGGGTTCCGTTTTGGGTAACCTCTCTTGTGCTGTTATTAATGGTACTTCTGTACACTTTTGAAGGAGGTGTTAAGACCATTGTTATTACAGATACCCTGCAGACTTCTTTTATGATTATCAGTCTTGTAGCATGTATCGTTTATATTTTGTCAAATCTTAATTTATCATTTGGAGAAGCATATACTATTCTGGAACAGAAAAACTACACCCATTTCATCAATTTTGATCCTAATTCCAAAACCTTTTTCCTGAAAACCATTCTGGGCGGAATTTTTATTACCATTGCTATGACAGGGCTGGATCAGGAAATGATGCAGAAAAATATCTCTGTAGATAATCTTAAGAATTCGAAGAAAAACATGCTGACCTTTGCAGGAACCCTCCTTATCGTAAATCTTGCCTTCTTATTCCTGGGAGGATTGTTATACCTTTTTGCTTTGCAACATGGTGCAGAATATGGAACTATAAATGGTGAAACAGTCACGAATATTTTCGGATTTAAAGATGCTTCCGGAAATATTAAAAACATAATGGGTGATGATCTTTTCCCGGCTTTATCGCTTCAAGGATACTTCCCTATGGCTATTTCTGTTATTTTTATTATTGGATTGATTTCTGCTTTATTTCCTTCGGCAGATGGAGCTCTAACTGCTGTAACCAGTTCATATTGTGTAGACTTACTAAACCTTAATGAGGATAAAACCAGAACTGAAAAAGAGAAGAAACGCCTTCGTATGAAAGTACACTTGATTTTCACTGTAGTTTTCTTTATTCTGATCATGGTTTTCAAAGCATTAAATGATAAATCTATCGTTTATCTGATTATGGAAATTGCAGGATATACTTATGGACCGCTTTTGGGACTTTTTGCTTTCGGAATTTTTACCAAGTTTCAGATTTCCAGAAAATACTCTATTCTTGCGGTGACTATTTTAGCTCCTGTATTAACTTATTTAATCAACCTGGCTGTTACCACTTATACAGATTATAAAATCGGAGTAGAACTCATTGTTCTTAACGGATTGCTGACTTTCATCGGTCTGTGGTTAGTAAAAAATAAACAACATTTAAGGGTCGTTTAGCGCTTATAAAACATAAAAGGGCTGCCTTCGATTGGAAGGCAGCCCTTTTTTTGGAATCAATGAATCAGATTATTCTTTAATCCATTTGATTGTTTTTTCTATGTTTTTAGATTTAACTTTAATCAGATAATCTCCCTGGACAAGGTGTGACAAGTCAAAAGTTCCTGTCTTATCATGATTCAATTTGTTATTGACCTGAGTGAATACTAATTTGCCGCTTACATCATATACCGTAATATCATATACTTCATTTGAATTGCTGAATTTCACATTCAAAAGTCCTTTGCTTGGATTAGGATACACTACAAACACATCTTTATTGGCCGCAATCTCATTTACTCCCAATGTCTGGGTAATCGTAAAGTTGATTGGATTAATGTTGTAGAAAACATTTGTTTCTGCAGCTACCATAATTCTTGCCTGGGTTGTGTTTACGTTAGGAATGGTAACAGCTTCAGAACCATCATTCGGAGTGGATGCCAGGATCAAGGTAGGATAAGTAAGCCCGCCATCTGTTGAAAGATAAATATTGACAGTAGCTGCATTCACAGGAAATGCAGTTGTATTGGCGACATCCCATGTTACTGTCTGAGTAGAATTACCCGCCCAGTTTACTGCCGTAGCAGGTGCAGTTACATTAAAAGGTCCGGAATTTCCATCAACGGTAATAATAGCATCATCATTGGCTACTCCTGCACAACCTGCGTTATTATCTCTTACCGTCAGTCTGAATTCCATCGTTCTTGCATAAGATGGTCTAACCTCTCCTTTGGAAACTGTACCATTGATTACATCTGTAAGTTTGGGAAAATATCTGTAAGGAACGGTTACCGGTACGTATGACCTGAACAGAGGTGCATTTAATGTTGGTGCATTCCAGTCGCCAGCCGGCCCTACATCATTTTGCTCCCAGCTGTAAGTAAGTGGATTATTATCTAAATCTGTAGCAGAACCTTCCAATCTGAATGGTGTACTTTTCGGAATGGTATAATCTCCCCCTGCGTTTACTGTAGGAGCGAAATTGTTACTGGAAAGTGTAACCTGACATGTTGTTGACTGAACTTTTGTCGTAATCGATTGGTATGATTTGGTATGGAAAGTAGGGATACTGTTAGGGGCTAAATTATTTACACTTCCACAAATTCCTGCGTAAGCCATAATCGTAATTCCACTGCCTGGTTCTACAGCGTTGTTTGCACTTCGGTTTCCTCCTCCACAGCTTCCTGTTGTTGCATTAAAAGTATGAGGACCTCCAAACTGATGTCCTACTTCATGGGCAACATAATCAATATCGTAAGGATCACCAACAGGATTCGGTGAGCCGGTGATTCCTCTCCCTTTATTAGAGTTGTTACAGATCACTCCTAATCCGGCCAATCCACCACCTCCGGTACTGAAGGTATGTCCAATATCATAATTGGCATTTCCTATCAGCAGGTCAATCTGAGTCTGGCTTTCGTTAATTAATGTTCCGGCACTATCATTTCCTGTAAAAGGATCTGTAGCAGCACTGGTAAAGATAACATTGGTTTCAGTACCTACTAATACCAATCTTGATGCTACTTCCTGTTCGTATACTCCATTTACTCTGTTTACAGAAGTTACAATTGCAGAAAGCGTTTGCGCAACCGTAGGTGTTGCTGAACCCGTTGCAGCAATCGCATACTGGTGGGTACAGGCCACGGCAAACCTGAAAACTCTAATTTGAGTTCCTACGCTTGGAGCTACGGTTTTTTGTTCGCTTTTTTTTTCAGGTGAAGAATCCTGATCATCTTTCAGTCCGCAAGTTCTTGGATTTTTATCAATCAAATCACTTTTTTTGTAAATGATGTAATTGTTGATATCCTGTTTTGCATAAGGATCTATATAAGAATCGCCAGCCACTATAGATTTTATCTGCGCATGGAAACCCAATTCTGTAAAATCTAGTTTTATCGTAGCATATTTGTCATCAATTCCCTGTCCTGTAAAAGTGACAATCTGAGGAAACTGGCTGGCTAATCCCGGAGCCATCACGGAAGATTTCCAGATTCTGAATTTAGCTTTTGTACCGTCAGGCATTGGTAAAACAATAATCGGGGCATTATCTTTACGATCACTGTCTTTCAGTTCCGGAACTGAATTAAAATAACTTTTCATTCCAGCCACATCCAATGTATAGGTTAGTGACTTCTCCGGTTGTACGGTTCTGTTTTTAGGTTCAGCTTTAATGGATCTTTCATTAATTACTGTAAAAAAATCCTGTGCTTTTCCAGAGGAAACGGATATAATAAATATCCCCAAATAAAATAATTGTTTAATTTTCATATATAATGGTATGTAATTTTTATTCATCTAAATCATTAAACCAAAAAATAAAAATAACTAGTTAAAGGTTTATAATTCAATATTATTTGAATTATAAAATTAGTTAAATTTATCAAAATAACATATTAAAATTCAAAAAAAATTGATATTTGATAGTAAAAAATCAACAATCAACCTACCACAAAGCATTCAGCTCAATACGCGAATTTTCTTTATTAAAATAACTAATTTTATAGACTTTTGTATTTTAATTATCTTTGATCCGAATGATATAAATCTATTCAAAAATTAAACAAAATAAAACGGAATAAAAAATCAAAAAACCATGAAAAAAATTATCTCAATCTTCATTTTTTCATTAACATTTACACTCACGAGTGCTCAGGAAAATTTTGAAGTCTCAACATTAAGAATCGGACCGTTTAAAGTCTTTATGCCCAAGGTTGATGCTGAAAAAATTGCAGGAACAAAACTTACAAACTCTGATGGAGAGAAAAAAAATAGCGTAAAGTATAATGGAGAGATCATTCAAATTGATCTTTTTGACAATTATATTAATGAAGCCAATCTTAGTGTTCCTTCCATTACTTATATGACGACTACAAGTAAAAAATTTAAGACCAAAAGCGGAATCGGAGTTGGAAGCACCCGCGATGACCTGATCAATACCTACCGAAATTACCCCAACTTCAGTGTACGTCCGGATTGGGATAGCAATGGCAAACCTATCAAAGATTCCGGTTATTTTAACATTGAAGACAGCCAGGCAGGAACGCTGTTAAGTTTTAAATTTGTTAACAATATAGTGACTGAGATCTCCGTTTATCTTAACGAAGGCTGTTAAAAGCGGAAAAATATTCAAATCATATAAAAATCCGGGGGTTATCCCCAGACTTTGCATTTCCGTAAGCCGGTAAAAAATTGTAAATTCGCATACAAATAAATCAGATATAATGAGTAAAAGTATTGAAGAGTTAAAGGCTCTTACTACGCAGATCAGAAGAGACATTTTAAGAATGGTTCACGCTGTAAATTCAGGACACCCTGGTGGAAGCTTAGGTTGTACAGAATTCTTCACAGCCCTTTATGGTAAAGTGATGAACTATAAACTTCCTTTCACAATGGAAGGCAAAAATGAAGATCATTTTTATCTATCAAACGGACACATTTCTCCGGTATTCTATTCTACTTTAGCAAGATTTGGTTTCTTCCCTGTTGAAGAACTGAGCACTTTCAGAAAATTGGATTCGAGATTACAGGGACACCCCACTACACATGAAGGACTTCCGGGAATCAGAATCGCTTCAGGTTCTCTTGGACAAGGACTTTCTGTAGCACTTGGAGTGGCTCAGGGTAAAAAATTGGATGGTGATCAGTCTCTTGTTTACTCTCTTCACGGAGATGGTGAGCTTCAGGAAGGTCAGATCTGGGAAGCATTGATGTATGCAGCTGCCAAAAAAGTGGATAATATCATTTCTACTATTGACTACAACGGTCGCCAGATTGATGGTGATACGGATGATGTATTAAGCCTGGGAGATCTTCATGCTAAACTTGAAGCATTCGGATGGATTGTTTTGGAAGAAAAGAACGGTAATGATCTTGAAGCGGTGATTGCAATTCTTGAGAAAGCAAAAACAGAAACCGGAAAAGGAAAACCTGTTGCCATCCTTCTTCATACAGAAATGGGATACGGAGTTGATTATATGATGGGATCTCATGCATGGCATGGCAAAGCTCCTAATGATGAGCAGCTAGACACAGCATTCAAGCAATTGTACCTGGAAGCTCCGGCTGATTATTAATTATAAATGATAAATTATTATTGGTAAATGATTTTATAATGATCAATCTCTCATCATTTATCAATGATCAAAAACTTTAATAAAAAATGAAATATACATATACAGAAAAAAAGGACACTCGTTCAGGATTCGGAGCAGGATTAGCAGAATTAGCGGACAAAAATCCTAATGTAGTAGCACTTTGCGCAGACCTTATCGGTTCTTTGAAGATGGAGAAATTCATTGAGAAGGCTCCTGAAAGATTCTTTCAGATCGGTATTGCAGAAGCCAACATGATGGGAATTGCAGCTGGTCTTAGCATTACAGGAAAAATTCCTTTTACAGGAACTTTCGCTAACTTCTCTACTTCAAGAGTATATGACCAGATCCGTCAGTCTATCGCTTATTCTGACAAAAATGTAAAAATCTGTGCTTCTCACGCAGGTCTTACTTTAGGAGAAGATGGAGCTACTCACCAGGTTCTTGAAGACATTGGTATGATGAAAATGCTTCCTGGAATGACAGTGATCAACACATGTGACTACAACCAGACAAAAGCTGCTACGCTGGCGATTGCTGAGTTTGAAGGACCTGTATATTTAAGATTCGGAAGACCGGTAGTTCCTGTATTCATTCCGGAAGACATGCCTTTCGAAATTGGAAAAGGAATTATGCTTCAGGAAGGTACTGATGTAACGATTGTTGCAACAGGCCACCTTGTGTGGGAATCTCTTGTAGCGGCTGATGAGCTTGAGAAAGAAGGTATTTCTTGTGAGGTTATCAACATTCACACGATCAAACCTCTTGATGAAGAGATCATTTTAAAATCTGTAGAAAAAACAGGTAAAATTGTAACAGCTGAAGAGCACAACTATCTTGGTGGTTTAGGAGAATCTGTTGCAGGTATGCTTGCAAGAAGAAGACCTACAAAACAGGAATTTGTAGCGGTAAATGATACTTTCGGAGAATCTGCAACACCGGCAGAATTGATGAAAAAGTATAAAATTGACGCGGCTGCAGTAAAAGAAGCTGTAAAGAGAATTTTAGCTTAATATAAGCTATTTTATAGATACAAAACGCGGCGGTTTCTTCGAAACCGCCGCGTTTTTTGTGATGTGTAGACCACCCCGGCAAAAATTCTTTGAATTTTTGCCGCCCCTCCGGAGGGGAATAGTTATACACCATTTTTCATTGTATTAGTTTTTACCCTGATTATTATTGTTCCGGTTGATTCAAAGGTATCCCAACAGCGATGAGAACAGGACACAAAATTTCTTTGATGTACTCATCTTCCCTTCTGTCGGAAGCTTTAGATCCGGAAAAGTAATTGCTGATTCTGTAGTTTTTTACGAACTGATTTCTCTTTTTCCCTATGGAATAATAATATCCACCTCTTTCATCATTCACAAAATAGGTCATTTCATCAAAGTTCATAAGTCTTTTGGAAAGCAATAGTTTTCTGTAAATACATTTTTCCGATTTATCAAAAATATATTTTACCGGAATTCTGAAAAGGAGGTCAAACAGGAAATAAATCATGTAAATAGCCCATAATCCTATGGCGATTTTAAACTGGTCGCCAGACACCTTCCCTTTAAAATAATATAAAATAACAGGAAGTGCCAGGATTCCCAATCCCAGCCACCATACCAAAGTGCGCAGGAAACTGTAATTGGGCATAAAGCTTATTTCGCTTCCGTTTTCTTCAAACTTATAGCGGTCTCTGATATCCATTCTCAGGATTATTAAGGTTCATAATATCTTCTGTCTCGTTGACCATTTTCTGAATTCCTTTCTGGGTAAGCGCCTGACCTATCGTAAGCTGCTTTTCTTTCCCATCTACTTCAAAATACATAGACAACACTACATTGGTAGTAATAAATCCCATATATTTTGTTGCCAGCACATGGAAATTTCTGAAGTTCTCCAAGGGATAGGTTCTTGCCGGAACAAAAATGGTATGTTTCCCCGTAATTGTTTTCCGGTCCATATCAATAATAAATTTCTTGGTAAAAAAATTGATCATAATAAGTACTACTACAGCGATAATAACATAACTGAAAGTTCTTACGCTATTAAAGAGCAATGCTGCTACGATCAGGAATATAATACACAGCACGGATACAAATACCGGCTGATTTTTAAAAATATATTGGTTTCCTTCCTGTTTATAAAATTGATAGTTGTTCATAATTAATGTAATTGTTCTTTATATTTTGTTTGAGATTGTGTTGCTATAAAAATATCTATAGAGATTGTAGTGTATAAGAGGCTTCTGAGACAATTATTTTATCGGGCTTCATATGTATATATTTAAAGTGTTTTTTTAATTCTTCATATTTTTAATTGCCCCAGGTAGCCATCCAATTCAGATATTCACTTTTGTATTCATTATCATTCAGCCTGACGATAAGATCTTTCATGTCATTGGGTTCAAACTCATCATCTGAAACCGTGAAAATCAGGAAAATATCTTCGCCTGTGATCTTCGTGAAGAAGTTCTCATTTTTAAGTTTCTCCAGCACTTCAATACAGGTAGAATATAACTTAGTCTGAAAACCCTCAAACCATTGATCATCGTCATCGTGTTTATTAAGTTCTGCTCTCAATTGAGTACAGATGAGATCAAATTCTTTATCGGCTCCTTCCATTTCGTAGGTCCATTCTGCCGGTTCATATTTATAATAAAGAGCATCATCTTCATCTGCATTCTCTATTACTTTCAATGTATTGGCAGCAGGACAAACCGTCATGGCTCCCTCATCGCTGTACAAAGCAAAACCGTATACTCCTTCTGCTCCATGCTTTTCATATACTTCTAAAAAAGCTTTCCTGGCCGCGTCTTCGATCTGTTGTTTCAAAATTTCAAAATCCATACTTCTTTCCTTTTTTAAAATGGGCGGTAAAATTACCTTTATCCTGTCAAATCAGCACATTGTATTCTTCATAAGACCAGCCAGTTTCATGATTATAGCTATCTTATCTTAAGAATTTTACATCGGCTTCATCTAATTATCTTCAAAATGATCTTTTGTATCGGTTCCTCATCAGACACTATCCAATGAAAGAAAATTTATCTTCAAACATTTTTCCGATCAATGGTAAAGGTTTTTCAACATCATTGGCGGCATTAATAATTCCGGTAATCATCAGTATCAGAGGAATGAAACCGAATATCCCCAGAATTCCAATTTTCGTCATCAATAACAGAACATTAAGAATGATAGATAATACAATAGAGAAAAGGATTAATCCTAATGATTGTTTCAGATGGTATTTTAAAAGGCCGTTTGACTTTTCTTTTCCCATAACAAAGGAAATTAACCATCCAATAAGAGTGATGTAAGAAAGAATTGATAATGTTTTGTTGTCCATAACTGTAAAATTTTAAATTAATATTCTTTGATTTTCTCTGATCCAAAATTGCAACAGAAAAACATCACGGCCTTATTTTTTGCAACTACAAAATATCTTCAACCCAGATCACGCATGACTACAGAATGTCTACAAAAACAAATAAAACACTGATTTTCAATACAATAAAACCTGATACCATTTTTTCTTTTTTATGTAGGGAATTGACAGGTGTCTACAATTTTTGTACTTTCACCCTATGAAACTAAAGTACTCACTTTTATATTGTATACTTTTTATCTGCACCTTATACCCCGCACAGAATACACTTGTTAATGGCCTTAAAAGCCAGTTGAACAAAGATCATATTTCAACGGCAGAAAAGTTCAGGATTTACAATGAGCTTACTGAATATTACAGAGTAAGTGATCAATATGCTACAGCCGAAAAATATTTACAGCAACAACTGGAACTGGCTAAAAAGGAACAAAATTATGCAGAAGAAGTAAAAGCCCTTACCCAAAAAGGAATTATTAAGCTTAACCAGTCTGACTATAATAAAATTCCCCCTATCATCGATCTTGCCAATGAAATTGTTCAGAAAAGTAATAATAAAACAGCCGAATTATATGCCAGTTATCTGAATATCTCCTACTGGAATGCTCTTGGTGAACTGGAAAATACAATCAAGCTTACTCAGAAAATTCTTCCGATCGTTGAAAAACAACCTTCTGAAATCTTATTAAACGCAAAGCTCAATTATCTTCTTTATGGAATTTATACGGAGTGGAACGATGCTGAGAATGCCACCAAATATGCCAAAAAATCCATAGAACTTGCTGAAAAAGCGGGAAACAAAAATTTACTCAGTTCTACCTATTCGGCACTGGCTGTCTGCTACTCCTTTCAATATGAGAAAAGTGGAAACTTACAAGATCTGAAACCCGTCATAGAGATGTGCAAGAAAGCTGTTGGCCTGTATTATCAATTTCCCGGTCATGTCTCAGCCCATGTACACGCAATGGCATTGCTGAATCTTATAAACTATTATCTGGGCTATCCGGTTATGACTCCGGAAATTCGCGAGGAAATTCAGAATAACGCACACGAAATCCTGACCCTTACCCAGCACACGACTCTTAATCAGAGTATGCAGGCAGGTGCGCTTGGTGTTTTGAGCAGTCTGGCTTCACGGGACAGAAATGATGCTTTATCGGAGCAGTATCTTTTAAAAGCAGAACAGATTCTTCTTACCCAGCAGCCTGTTTATTACCGTGTGATGATCAATGTGGTAAAAAATCTTGCAGAGCTGTATGCAAAACAGAAAAACTACCAGAAAGCTTATGAGTACGAGACAAAAGTAACAGAATACAGCAATCTTCTCTTTGATGAAAGCCAGGCTGAAGCCTCCAAAAGATTGGAAGCTCAGTATCAGTCTCAAAAAAAAGAATCTGAACTCAGATCTCTTACTGAAAAAACGGCTAGTTTAAAAAAAGAAAAACTCCTTTATATCGGGCTGGGAATTATCGGATTGATTGGAGCATTCTTTATGTTCCGTTCTTATCATTTTAAGCTGCGGTATTCTATAGAAAGAGAAAATAAGCTTGATACAGAAAAGCATGAAGCAGAAATGCAGATTAAACTTCAGGAGGAAGAACAGGCCAGATTAAAGGCAGAGCAGGAACTTCTTACCCTTCAGCAGCAAAAACTCCAAAGTGAAGTCTTAGCCAGCCACCTTCATATTCAGCATAAAAATAAAGTACTAGAGCAGCTTCAAACCCGGCTTTCGGATACAGATATTAATATCCATCAGGTGGTAAAGGGAGAAAACCGTGTTGATAATGATTTCGAAAAGATCAGATTCACCATTCAGGAACTGCATCCTGATTTCTTTAAAAGTATCAGTGAGAAAGCCCAGCAAAAACTCACTCCTCTGGATTTGAAATACTGCGCTTATATCTACCTGGGAATGGATACAAAACAAATTGCCAATCTCCTCAATGTAGAACCCAAGAGTGTAAGAATGACCAAATACCGCCTGAAAAAGAAATTCGGACTGGATGAAAATACCGCCTTAGAATCTTTTTTCCAGGGAGTATTTTCTGAGTAAACAACTCCTATTTTATTTCTATTTCAAATTAAAAGCTTTTTAACCTCATGTTGAAAAGCTTTATTTTTACTATCGGAGGTTCATTTGTTCGTCTCCAAATTTTAAAAACCCAAGGTTTTCTACAAAAATTGATAAGATGCTTACACTATTTTCGGATTAAAAAACTGGATTTTAAAACAAACAAATCACAAGAAGCATACAAATAGTGTCCAAAACAAGTAATTCAATATCTTATTTCCAGGCTTAAATCACTTATTTTCCGGTATTGTACAATAGAAAATATTACCGTACAACCTCCTGTTAAAGCCTGTGGTTTTCTTTTTTTGGTTAATATGTAATTTATACTTTTTCGTATTCCAGATATTTCACCAAAGCCCAGCTCCCATTCAGAGTAAAATTTGCATTTGTACACAAAGCAAAATACAAATCATTTACACATTTTATCCCTACAAAGGGATCTAAATATTTATAGTTTTATCCCATCAACGTTGATGAAATATATTCTTCAAATTTAAAATGCAAGTGTACAGTGCATGATAAATAGGTAGAATTATTCACCCAGGTCAGGGTTAATTTGACACAAATGATTTATATAAAAACAATTAAAAATTACACACATGAAAAAATTAAATGGAATGAAGAGAGGCTTCTCTTCTTTGGAAAACAAAAAACTGAAAAATCTTAAAACAATTCAAGGAGGCACCTATAATGTTAAATCTAACATTTCTGTTGGAGAAGGCTGTGAGGAATATGATACCTATACAGGCTCAGGAGGTACATATATAGGTAGAATTACTGTATGCAACCCAACATTAACAGCAGACTAATTTATGGAGGGCAAAGCCCTCCTTTTTTACTCTTCAAAGTTAACTTTCAAAAACTTTATAAGCTTATGAAACAATACACTTATTACATCCTGTTATTTATTTTGATTTCTGCCTTATCATGTAAAAATCGGAAAGTTAATTACATTACTTATTACAACAAAGTAAATGAAATTGACAGTATTTACCGAATGGCTAATAAACCTGAAAAAGCCATAAAAAAATTCAAAAAATTGTTTCAGAAGTATGAACCTAAAAACCAGGAGCTTAGTGAAGAATACAAAACCTACATTAAACTTGCAGATCAGTACCATAAAAACTTTGGTGGAAAAAAGAGTCTATACAAACTTATTACATTGATTGCTCCTTATCGTAATGCCTATAAGAAACTTTATCCGCTCTGCAGGAAATATGGAATAGACAGCCTGGAAGTCAACCAAAAAGTAGCCGACTGGAAAAAAAACCTGAATAAAAGACTCGTAGACTCCTTTAGTATTGCAATGATCCGTGATCAGGAAGGAAGACCTGAAAATATAGCCCTTGTAAATAAGAATATTGAAAAAAATGCAGATCTTTTTTTCTGGACATTTGAACATTATGGGTTTCCTGATGGGCAAAAAATAGGTAAGTTTGGAAACAATGACGTTTTCATAGCTATGCCTACGTTGTTGAGCCATATGATTGGCTCAAAAAAATATCCTGAATTCAGAAAAAAAATATTCGAGTATGTAAAATCAGGCCATTGTTCTCCTCAAGAATATGCCTTAATGTCTGATACCTATGATTACTATAGAAATACTGCTGTACGGTACAGCTTACGGAACAATAATCTGGATTCTGTCCGGATTAACCACAACCGTAAAAGTATTGGTCTTCCCAGTATTAAACATTCATCTAAAATCAGAAAAGATAAATCTAAGAAAAAATGATTCTTATTCTTTCCGCTAATCAGGAAACAACAACAAATGAAGTCATTAAGTGGCTCAAAGCATTGGATAAAGCTTTTATTCGTGTACATGAAGATGACATTTTTGAAATAAAAGTATATCAAAACAAACTCCTTTTACAAAGTCAAAGAAATCGTTTTTTCATTGAAGATATTACCAGTGTTTGGTATCGAAGAGTAGGGTTACAATTTATGAGAAAAGAATATGACAACCCTTCCATTAATTCTTACATGAATGAAACTCAATATTGGCTTGAAGATTATGTAATAAAAATGCTTGAAACAAAAAGACATATTAATAAACAAAGCAACAGCCATTTAAATAAACTTCTGGTACTTGAACAGGCCAAAAACATAGGTTTGAAAGTCCCGAAATACTACTTAGCAGAAAACACAGACCAACTAATTGTGAATAAAACTATTACTAAATCTATTGCTGAGAGTATAATACTAAAATCTGTAGGTGGCTTTTCTGAAGGTATTTTGTATACTTCACTTATTACAGAAAAGGAAAGGGAAAATTTCTTTATTACCTTTTTTCAGGAAATGATTGAAAAAGATTTTGAAGTGCGGGCCTTTTATCTTCATGGCAAAATCTGGGCTACTGCTATTTTTTCTCAAAATGATAAGAAGACTCAACTTGATCATAGAAAATATAATCACGAAGTTCCGAATCGGAATGTTAGATATAATCTTCCAAGAGAGATTGAAGAAAAAATACATATCCTTATGCAAGAACTTGATATCAACTGTGGTTCACTCGATTTTATAAAAGCCAAAAATGATTTTTATTTCTTAGAAATCAACCCGGTTGGTCACTTTTTAGGATTATCCGCAATTTGTAATTACACACTGGAAAAAGAAATAGCAGAATATTTATGAAAAAGAAATACAAAGAACGAAATAAGTTACCTCTAACTCTAAAGTATATAGAAAATTTCAGAGATGCTTCAGCTGAAATTCAAGATAGCCATAAGATTAATTATGTTATTGCTATACAATATCAAACCGATTATTTGATGACAATGAAACCTACAAAACCTCTTGTAAGATTATTATGAGATATTTTAATATAAAAACTCAAAATAAGAATATTAATTTAATGTATATAGTTTTCCCTATTCTTTTTCTATTTCTTTGTGCCTGCAAAAATCGAAGTTATATTTTATATTATAATAAGATAAATTCAATTGACAGTATCTACAGAATGAAAAATGATACTCTTACTGCTATAAAAAAATTTAAAAGAGTATTCCTAAATTTTGAGCCACGAAATGATGAAAGAATGGAAGAATACGAAAACTATATTAAGTTTTCAGATAAATACAATAAAAATTTTGGAGGAAAAAAAAGTCTAAATAAACTTATACGCTTAGTTGCTCCATATTGGAGGTTCAAACGAGAAGATACAGATTTTTTTAAACTATATAAAAAATATGGTATTGATAGTATTGCAGTAGAACAGAAGGTAATAGAATGGAAAAATTCGTTAAACAAGCAACTTATTGATTCTTTTAGAATTGCATTTATCAGAGATCAGGTTAAGGATTCAATAACTGGTCAACAATCACTAAATAATTTTAGAAAAAATGCTTCATTACTAAAGTGGACATTAGCAAACTATGGCTACCCATCAATGCAAAAAATAGGACTTGAAACAGATGATGGTGTTTTTATGCCAATGTTGATTTATTTAAATCATATGGCACAAATAGAAGACTATGAGTATTTCAAAACCAAACTATTAGACTATGTAAAATCCGGTGATCTACCACCAAGGGATTATGTAGAAATGATAGAAAGACATGTTCAGGTTAATCATTTAAAGCCTGTATATGGTGTAAAAAGTACTGATGAAGAAATTATAGAAGATACTGTGAATATTAATTACAATAGAAAACTTATCGGCCTACAAAGTCTTAAAATTAGGAGAAAAATAACAAAAGAATTTTTAAAGAATAATTCAAAGAAAAAATGACATTTATAATTTCAGCTCATTTGTCAAACTTCACATAGTTATGAAATACTTCAATCTATTCTCAGCAATCCTCATCACCAAAGGAGCCAGCAGAGTTCTCATTTCGGATCTACAGAGAAATGTATCGGAACTGTATCCGCTGGAGCTATACGAGATTATAGTAGAACTGAAAACCAATTCTATTGAAGCCATGATGACAAGTTATGATGAAGAATCTAAAGAAATTGTTCAGAACTACATCAATCTTCTGTTGGAAAAGGAATATGGTTTTATTACCGAGAGTGATTGGGATAGGAACTTTCCCCCTCTTTCTTATGAATATCACGAACCAAGTGCTATCACTAATCTCTTTATCGAAATGGAAGATATCGGGATTATAAAGAAGATCTATCCGTCAATAGAAAATCTTGGGATTAGGCATTTGGTGATATACAGCTTGAAACCTTTACCGTTAAAAGATTGTATAGAAATTGATGAAATTTTTAAAACCTCTGTGATATCAGGAATAGAAATTTTCTCTCCGTTTCATCAGGAAGTCAACCTTTCTTTTATACAGGCTCTTCAACAAAATACGGTCAGAATATACAGTCTCATTTTTTATAATAGTCCCAAACCTCCGTTCAAAGCTAAAGATGAATATCGATTCTCATTACACTTTGTAAAAGATGACCTGAAGATATCGGCGTGTGGAAAAGTGGAACTGAGGTATTTCAACACCAATATTACTAAGGTGATCGAAGCCGTTAACCACAACTCCTGCCTGTATAAAAAGATAGGCATTGACAGAAACGGTGACATCAAAAACTGTCCGCTTATGAGTGAAAGCTTTGGAAACATCCATAAACACAGTCTTGAAGATGCAGTTAATCAACCTGATTTCAAAAAATACTGGAACCTTACCAAAGACCAAATTGAAATTTGCAAAGACTGTGAGTTCCGTTATGTCTGCACAGACTGCAGGGCATACACTGAAAATGCCCTAAAAGACATAAAAGGTATCAATAGGTCAAAACCGCTAAAATGTGGTTATAATCCATACACAGCAGTGTGGGAAGACTGGTCAAAAAATCCTTTAAAACAAGAAATTTTTAATTCCCTGGAACTGAGATAATTTTTTTCATTGTTCTTGTTTTAATTGAAAACCGCTTTTAAATTGAATTTAAAAGCGGTTTGTTATCTTATTGTATTTGATTACGTTTTATTTAAAAAACTTCCATTTCGGGATAATGGCAAGCATTCCGAAGCCTGTAAACAGGAAAAGATTGGTAACATCTGTATACAAAAATGTAGACAGGTAGTAGTTGTGCATAAAGAAATGCAGCACCAGTAAAGCCGGAAACATAAAAATTCCTGCTTTTCTGTAAAAGAACATCAGCACCAGCCCTATCATCATCAGTACATCAATAGAAAAAATCACATAGAAGTACCACCTTGGAATCTGAAGGTATTCATGCTGCAGATATTCATCCACATCGATACCAAGTCCCATTACAGTAAACAACATCAAGGCTGCAAATGCCAGTATAAATCCCCATCCTTTCTTTGGGTCTTCGTCAAAATAGCTGTATTCTTCCATACCTACAAAAATAAAGAACTTATGAGAGATTTCATAAGTTCTTTTATAATTATTCGTTTAAAATTTGACTTACACAGAGATTGCGTTGATCAGTCTGTTTTTGTCACTTAAGAATTCCTCCATAGAGATCATACTTTCAGTTCTCATTACATCCTGAATGTCGTCGATCTGGTAAATAATTCTTTTAGCATCATCAGTATTCTTCGCTCTTACTTTACAGAAAATATTATATTTTCCGGAAATAACGCTAGCCTCGATTACGTTAGGAATTGTTGACAATTCTTTCAATACTTCCTGAGTACGGTTGGATTTTGTCAAAAGGATACCTATGAAAGCTGTAAAGTGATAATCCAGCTTACCATAATCGATGTTAAGAGATGATCCCAAAATAATACCTGCATCTTCCATCTTTTTCACTCTTACGTGAATTGTTCCAGCAGAAACATCCATCTGCTTTGCAATTTCAGTAAAAGGCATTCTTGTGTTTTCTACTAAGAAATCAAGAATTTTCTTGTCTATTTCGTCCAGTTGATAGTTCATATTAGTTAAATTACAATTTCTTTAAAAAATCTATGTATTTTTTGCAAATTTACGAAAAATAATTTAACTAAAAAATATATATCAAATATTAACAATAATTAACACAGATGATAAAAATCATTAAAATATTCTAATTATTTACCATTTGATTTTATAGAATCTGTTTTTATTTCACCTTTCGCGTCTGAAGTTTTTTTGTCTTTTTTCTTCTTTTTAAACAAAGAATTGAAGCTTTTACTCCACACTACCCCTCCGCCATAGGCTTGATTTGCAGAACCGTTTGTACTCACCATTCCGATGTTTGTAGGCTTGGAATAAGCACGTATAACCAATGAACCGTCATTCTTTTTAGACAAGTCATATTCTACAGAACCTTCCGTGGAAAGGTAATTGTTTTGTGCACCATCTGTTTTTGATAACGGAATACCCAAACCGGTCTTGATATTGACTCTTGGGGAAAGGGCTACACTCACTCCCGCATTGGCTCTGTCTCCAAAATTCGAGTTCTGATCTCCTTTCACATAATTAAGGTCAATCTGGAATTCATTGCTCATTGTATTAAGAACGGATCCCAACTGCTTCAGAAGCATATTATATCCTGATGATTCCGCTACATTTCCTACATTTACATCGAATCCACCAGTATTGGATACGTTGAAGGTGCTCAACAGCAATACAGATCCGAACTGGAGCACTTTCTCTCCTTCCTGGCTCATTTTAGCAGCTAGGGTTTCTCTTACCTGGCTGGATACATCCATTGCCGTCACATTAAGATCAATCTGCGGGTCTACCAACGACTGGGTAATATGGGCCTGCAGCAAAATACTGATAGGCTGTAGTTTCCCCATACTAAGGTATTCCCCCGCATTGGATACCATTCTGATGTAGTTGGCATTAATATCCAGCATAGGCTTCATGGCATCTCCATCCCATCTGATACTGCTGTTTCTTTCAATCTGGAAGGTTTTATTAAGAATAGCCTTAGAAACGAATGTTCCGTTATCTACTTTATAGGTACCGCTCATGGCAATATTCCCCTGTCTGTTCATATGGAATCTCAACGGATCAGCTGATCCTTTTACCGTAATATTACCTACATCATCCCCTACCAGTACATTTACAGTAGTTCCTTTATCTACAGCCAGATTGAAGTCAATGTTCATATTGGCTCCTGTCTTTTTCTTTTCTTCCAGGGTAATCAGCCCGTCTTTTCCTTCTTTCAGGAACCTCAGCATTTTAAATTCTTCCACATTGGAAGTGGAGCTGGAATTAAAGGTAAAGGTACTTCCGTTAAGTGCCTTCATATTAGGCGTTGTTATGCTTAATCCTGAAACAGGTCCGTCTACGTACAGATCTCCCTGTCCATAAACTCTTCCCCAGAACAGGTCAAAATCTTTCTGTGTGGTATTCAGCATCAACAGGTTGTCTGCTCTCATTACGAGAGATACCCCCATTGAAGAAAGGGTTTCAAACTGAATCGCCCCGGAGATATTCCCTTTGGAATTGGTTCTCCCGTCGTGTACTTCAATATTATTGAGGATGGCAAGCCCTTTGGTGAGCTGAATCACAGTATCATCAAATGCATAATCCACCCCGGTAAATAAAAGTTTTAATCCAAAATCTTTTAAAGCGATATCCCCGCTATAATCCAGATTGCTGAGCTTTCCGTTGATTTTAAGATCTCCGGTAGCTTTTCCACGAAGATTTCCAAAAATAGTCTGCACAAACTGCTGCGTAAATGCCAGATCAAAATCACGCATTTCTGCTGTAAGATCAATAATCGGCGAAGAGGTATTATTATTAACGGTTCCAGTCAGATTAAGGCTGTTGTTTCCAAGTACTCCGGCAGAGTGAACTTTTACATCAATATCATACACATTCAGTGAGAAACCGTTGGTGGCAGAAATAGAGATATCTCCCATATCATTGCCATTCATCTTAATATCATCAATGTTAAGATCTACCAGCGGCTGAAGTGTACTTTTATCCATTTTGATCTTCACACTTCCGTTCGCAAGACCCTTAATATCCATGGTATTTCCTCCGGACTGCATTTCCAGAAGTTTTTCTACGGCAAAATCATTGATATCCGCGTCTACATAAAAGTCTTTTGCTGATTTAAACTGTGCTTCTTTAATAAACAGAGCACTTTTATCAGAATACACCCTCAGATTCCTGATATCAAAATCTCCGGTTTTCTTTCTGTAGGTAATAGAGTGATTCAGTTCAGGACTTGTATCGATCGCCCAGGTAACTTCATTGAATTTTACCTCGGTAGGTTCAAACCTGAATACATAATCACCCGCAGCATCCGTAGACTGATCTACATTGATGGCATATTCTTTAAGCTTTTCATTGATCTCATCATCAGGACTTCCATGCTTAAATACAGTGGCCAAATGAAGTGTATTTCCATTTTCATTATTCCCTTTAAGCTCAAAATCTTTGATCACATTTTTATTATAAATGACTCTGTTAATCTTCGCATACAACTGCTGGTTAAGGTCACCAGTGTTAATTCTAATTTTAACACTATCCACCATCGCACTGTCTCTGCTGAGATTCTTACGGTCATTAATTTTATAATCAGGATTGGAGGATGCCAGCGCCTGATCAGCGTCTGTAATTTCTTCCTCCTTGGTCATAATATATTTTAAAGATGCCGCATCGAGATTCAGAATCAGATTGTTTGAGTTCCCATCATATTCACCTTCTACAAGAGCTCCTTGTGGCAATCTCAATTCGGGTAAGAAATAATTGACTAATCCTTGCTGAACATCGAACTTCAACGCAAAGTTCTGTCCGCGGTACAATTTTCTCGGAGGTGGACCTACCAATATTTTCCCTACTCCATTTTCAACCATCCCGGCAAGATCTGCAAGATTGTATTTTCCTGAAATTTTACCGGTAGCAGCTCCCGGAGCATCTACATCAATCACACGGCCGCCCGCTTCAACAAATGTTTTTAACCTGGCATTCGGAATATTGTATTTTTGGGTAGCTGTAGCAAAGTGAAGGTTATTGGCATTCACATCCAAAGTAAGATCATTAATAGAAGACATGGCCATTTTACCCTCAACCTGCCCACTTACTACCTGAGTACCGGGTTTATTGGTGAAATAATTCATGTTCAGATAAGTGACATCAGCATTCACATCCATAGCGATTCTTGAAGTACTGAAATCGATCAATCCTTTGACTGTAGCTTTTGCCTGTTCATCATTAACAGTGATGAGTCCGTTATATTTTTTATGATCCAATAAACCGTCCAGATAAAGATTATTGATTGTTTTATCCATAATCTCAACGCTTGTAATCTGTGATTTTGTAGTCAGACGCATGGTATTAACATCAAAGCTTTGTCCGTTAAGGTCAAATTTACCGGAAATTAAACCTACTGCTTTATTCTTTGTAATGACAGAGGTATTAAGGTCTTTCACATCCAGATAACCGGAATATTTTGGCATTGCAGTACTGTAGCCTGTGAGGGTAAGTTTGGAAATTTTCGCTTGGCCGATTCCTGTCATTAAGTTACCATTATCCACATAGATCTGATCCGGATTCACTTTTGCCGTTCCATTGTACTTCAGTTTTCCAAAATCATCTGCAAAGTTCTTCATCTTTTTAGAGATGAAAGAAGGCATCATCGCTTTTAAATCTTTGTAGGTAAAATCTGCGGAAAGATCTTTCGTTTCAATAGCAAAATTCCCTTTCAGTAAATTATTAACCTTCATTGTTTTGGTGGCAATATTCACATCAGGGTTTCTGATCAGAAAATTTTCAAGATGAAATTTGTTCAACGGACCAGTCATAACCCCAGAGAGATTGAAAGGTTTGATATTATCCCAGTTGGTTACAAAATAACTGATATCATATCCGCTTAGCTGACTTCCCTGCTGAATATTCATGTCCCAACGTACTTTGTCTGCAAAATCTGCCCAGGATCCGTCATGAAGATTAAATTTGATATCTCCCTGAAGTAAAGTATGGTCTGTATTCAGGGTAAGGTCTTTTAATGACAAAAACTGCTTCGTTAGAGACAGTTCTGTTGAAAACGTATCCACAAAGTGAGATTTCCCCCACCTTGAAGTTACAAATGACATATTATTGATCAACGCCGAAACATTTGGTCCGTTGACTTTTACGTTAGGTGCTTTTAAGTTGAATTTTGTTGCGGTAAGCCATTTTCCCTGTTCTCCGGGAGAGTTTTCATTAACAATGGAAACTTTAGAATCAATGATCTGAATTCTGGAATTTAGTTGAAAAGGAGGTTTCTTAGGGTCTCTTTTCTTCCCATTGTCAAAGAGGTCTACAAATCTGACAAAATTGGATATACTGTCCCCTTTATAAGTAATCACCTTTACATCGGCATTCACAAGAGCCAGTGAATTAAAGCTTAGAGAATTGCTGCTTCCCGAGATGGCATTTACTGCCAGAGAAATCCAGTCTGAATCGGCACGAAACTCGCGGGCTGTAATAAAATTAAATCCTTTATAGTCTTTTACTTTTAAACCTTTTATTGTCACATCACCGAAGTAATTGACATCTACACTTTCTGTAGAAAAATCAGATTTAAAATCATTATTAACAAGTTTTAGAGCCTGATCAGCTGCCCATCTTTTGGTTACTGGAAGATTGATGGCAACAAGCACTCCACCCACCAGGAAAATTCCCAGCCAAAAGAGAATCAAGAGAAGTTTTGCCCACCATGTGTAGCTGGTAACGTCCTTTACAGCCTGTTTCCCAAACTCTTCAGCGGTTTCCACAGGATGGTGTATGGCATCCGAAGCAAGCTCAGACGCTTCTTTCACTGTTTCCCGTACTTTTCCCTCTACATTTTCAACAGTTTTCTGTACCTGATCCCCTAGGTTTTCAGCTACTGATTTTTTATTCTCATTCTCGTTATTATTCTCTAACTTTGCCATTATTATGAGCGACTCTATAATTTTAGGTATTGAATCGTCCTGTGACGACACCTCAGCAGCTATCATCAAGGGAAATTCTATTCTTTCAAACATTGCCGCGAACCAGGCCATCCACAAAGAATATGGCGGCGTTGTCCCTGAATTGGCTTCACGAGCCCATCAGCAAAATATTATCCCCGTTGTTGAAAAATCTTTTTCTAAAGCAAATATACAACAAAATGCTATCTCTGCTATAGGATTTACTCGCGGACCGGGACTTTTAGGATCTCTTCTTGTAGGAACATCATTTGCTAAGTCTTTGGCTATGAGCCTGAATGTACCTTTAATAGAAGTAAATCACCTTCAAGCCCACATTCTGGCCCATTTCATCGAAGATGCAAATCCTGTGCCGCCTACTTTTCCGTTTTTATGCCTTACCGTAAGCGGTGGACATACCATGATTGTATTGGTGAAAGACTATTTTGATATGGAAATCATCGGCAAAACTATTGATGATGCCGCAGGAGAAGCTTTTGATAAAATCGGAAAGATTTTTGACCTTGATTACCCGGCCGGACCAATCATTGACAGGCTTGCCAAAGAAGGAAATCCTGATACTTTTACATTCAACAAACCGAAGCTGGAAAACTACGATTATTCTTTCAGCGGCATTAAAACTTCCGTATTGTATTTCATTCAGAAAGAAGTCAGAAAAAACCCGGATTTTATTAAGGAAAATCTTAATGACCTTTGTGCTTCCGTACAGAAATCAATTATTGAAATCCTGATGAATAAGCTTGAAAAAGCTGCCAAAGATCTCCATGTAAATCAGGTGGCGATTGCTGGAGGTGTATCTGCCAATTCTGCGCTGCGAAAAGCAATGGAAGACAACAAAGAAAGACTGGGCTGGAGTATTTATATTCCCAAATTTGAATATACGACAGACAATGCAGCCATGATTGCCATGGTAGCAAAACTGAAGTTTGAGCGTGGAGAATTTACCGATTTAAGAACTTCCGCAACGGCAAAATACGATTTATGAAAATACTCTTAGAAGAAAAAGTACTGGGAACTCATTCTAAAAAGAATTCGAAATATTACTGGATACTGGAGACTATTACAGGAAAAAATGATAATTCAGAGGTTTCTTTAGATTATTTTCCATCAAGTTCTGAGACAGGATATATTCAGGATATCAAAGATGAAGTTTTAAAACTAATTAATTCTGAACATCTTTTTAGTTTTCCCTACACGCCAAAGGAAGGGGATTATTTATCTATTAAAAATAATTTGAGAAAACAGGAATATTTAAATCTGATTTTCATTAATAATATCTGGATAGAAGAAATATACATGTGTTCTTACAGGGAGTGCGATACGGACATCTACACCACCATCAAAACAGGAGTTGCATTTATAAGCCAGGATATATGAAACTATTTTACGGAGAAATAACAGATCGGAAAGTTATCATCAATGACGAGGAACAGCAGCATATCGTGAAAGTTCTTCGCATGAGAGATGGAGAAAATATTCATGTGACGGATGGAAGTGGAAAACTGGCATCCGGAAAACTTGTTATAGAAGGCAAGAAAGCCGGAATTGAAGTTTCTGAGATCAAAGAAAATCTGCCGGAATTCAACCCTAAGCTTCATATCGCGATTGCTCCTACCAAGAATATTGACAGAATCGAGTTTTTTGTGGAAAAAGCAGTGGAAATGGGGATCTCGGAAATAAGCATTATTGTTACTGAGAAAACAGAGCGCAAAAACATCAACATCGATAAAATCAGGAAACAAGCTGTTGCAGCATCTAAACAAAGCCTGAGATTTCATTTTCCGGTGATCAACGATGCTGTAAAACTAAGTGATTTTCTGAAAAATATTGATCCGGAACATACTTTTGTAGCGCATTGTCATGAGAATCTGGAAAGAATTGATCTTAAAAACATTCCACAACTGCAGCAACTTACCTTTTTAATAGGCCCTGAAGGTGATTTTTCTGAAAAGGAGATTGCTTTTCTGGCAGAAAATAAAGTGAGAGCAGTATCACTGGGAAATCAAAGGCTCAGAACAGAAACAGCTGGTGTTTTTGTAGCAGCCTGGAATTATTATAATATGATATAAAAACCAAAAAGAGAAGACATTGAATCTTCTCTTTTTATTTCTGAATCTTATTTCCAGTCAATATTATTTTCTTTCAGGTATTTTTCAAAAATCTGCTGCCCGCTTCTTATTGAATTTACTGCCCAAAGGATTTGCATCCTTAAAAGTTTTTCTTCATTCAGTTTATAATCAATCCCAGACTTTATCAGCTTTTGTTTCAGTTCATACATACAAATGGATGCGGCTACAGAAACGTTGAAACTTCTGGTAAAACCATACATGGGAATAGCCAGTGTCTCATCGGCAAAATCTAAAATCTCCTGGGAAACGCCCTCCATTTCAGTTCCGAAAACCAAAGCAATGGGCTCTGTTATTTCATACTCAGGTAACATTTTAGCGTTCTTTTCCAGTGAAACAACCACTATTTTATATCCCCGGTCTTTAATATTCCGGAAAGATTCCATATTTCGGGGAAGTTTTTCTACCTCAACCCAGGTATCTGCTCCTTTTGTTACACGAAGATTAGGTTCAAAACTGTATTCTTCCTGCAAAGCCACTACTTTATGGAAACCACAGGCTTCCACAGAACGTACAATGGCAGCAGCATTTCTAAACTGGTAGATATCTTCTACTACCGGAAGTACAAAATCTGAACTTTCCCGGGAAAAATGTTCAATTTTCTGGAGTCTTTCTTCGGTTAAAAACTGTTTTAAATATTCAAAAGTTTGCGTTAAGTCTTTCATCCGCATTTAGTTATTTTTTCAATAGCCCTATAAAACGCCGCTCTTCTCATCATATTTTCATAAAATTTTACGATAAGCGTTTCATTCATTTTCAAATCTTTGCAAATTAACGTAATTTTGACCTATGAACCCTAATCGGGCTCCAATTCTTAATTAAAATTAGTACATGAAGCGAAAAGTCCTGCTCATCTATACCGGTGGAACCATCGGAATGGAAAAAGATTACGAAACCGGAAGTCTCCGTGCCTTTGATTTTGGAAATATATTCGAAAAGATGCCTGAAATGAGGCTTATGGAATGCGAAGTCTTTGTTCATCCTTTTGCCAAACCACTGGATTCTTCGGATATGGGACCTGAGGAATGGAGGGTTATCGCTAATTATATTCACAAAAATTACGATGACTACGATGGTTTCCTGATCCTTCACGGAACGGATACGATGTCTTATACCGCATCAGCATTAAGTTTCATGCTAAAAGGATTAAGAAAACCTGTCATTATGACGGGCTCTCAGCTTCCGATTGGTGATCTGAGAACGGATGCCAAGGAAAATCTTCTGACCAGCCTTTATTACGCCAGCCTTTATGAAAATGATGAAGCAGTCATTCAGGAGGTGGCCATTTACTTTGAATATAAATTATTAAGAGGAAACAGAACGTTGAAATATTCTGCTGAGTATTTTGATGCCTATTCAAGTCCGAATTACCCTATTCTCGGACAGTCCGGAGTTCATTTGAATATTATTAAAGATAACCTGTTCCGTTGTGATCCGACAGTAGAGTTTCACGTGGATGAACATATTTCCGAAGATATTTTATTCTGGAGAATTTTTCCGGGAATGCATCTGAGCCACTTCAGGGAAATCCCTAAAATGAAGGTTCTTATTCTTCAGGTTTTTGGTTCCGGGACCATTTTCAGCAGTGCAAAAACTCAGGAAACGCTTCAGGAAATCAGAGATAACGGGACCGAAATTGTGGTGGTAAGCCAGTGTATTTCAGGAGGTATCTCATTTGGAAAGTATGAAAACAGTAATATTTTCTCCAGAATCGGAGCGATCAGCGGAAGAGACATGACTGCAGAAACTGCGATTACCAAAGCCATGCACTTAATTGATAATCCAAGTTACTCCGGAAGCTTTGCCGATAACTTCACCAGAAGTCTTTGTGGAGAAATTACAGATTAATTTGTAAGAATAATTTGGATATTCCAGAAAATACACTATTTTTGCAATCTCAAAAAGAGAGGTGTCCGAGTGGTTGAAGGAGCTACCCTGGAAAGGTAGTATACGGGTAACTGTATCGAGGGTTCGAATCCCTTCCTCTCTGCAATTTTCATAAAGTGTTATTTATCAGTATTTTACAAACTGTAGATAACACTTTTAGTAAAAATAAGTAAATTTTTCTCATACTCCCTCAAGTGTTCACAAATCAAAATATTTGTGAAATGAAAAATTTAGAAGTCCGAATCTCTTCATCAACGGATATGAATTACCGTTGGTATGTCTATGTTTACAATACAGAGACACAAAAAATAATCAAAAAAATTTCGAAGGGTCTTAATTCATCAGATGATTACAGTGAGCGTATGTTTGCCGCGGAAATCCTCAAGAAAACTCTTGAATTAAAATTAAAATCGGGGATTGAATTAAACCCTACTCTAAAGAAGAAAACTGAAGTAGTAAAAGTTTGTGACGCCTTAGACATGGGCTTAGAAAAGAAAAAATCTGATCTCAAAAAAGGATCTCATGGAAATTATGAATGCGCTGTAAGATTTTTTAAGGACTCTGTAGTTAAGCTTAAATTCTCCAATATTAAAATACATGAACTTGAGAGATTTCATGTAAAATCTGTAATGGATAATATTCAGAAAGAAAGAGGCTGGTCCGGAAAAGAGTACAATAAAAACATGGGCTATATTCAATCTATATTTTCTGAGCTTGTAGAATGGGAATTGATGAAATTCAATATTGTACGTGATATTAAACCAAAAAAAGAAATTAAAACAGAGGGATACATACTAGCCACGGATAAAGAGCATAAAAAAATATCTAAACATTTATATAATACAGATTATAATTATTATGTGTTCTATAGCATTGAATATTATTTAGGGATAAGACCAAAGGAAATACTATTGCTTAAATGTGGTGATATAAATATTGAGCACAAAATTATCAGAATCGCATCTGAAGATTCAAAAGATAATTCATACAGATATGTTCCAATTTTCGAACCGGTATTGTCAATGTTGAAAAAGATGGATCTAAGCAATAAGAATTACTATTTAATTGGCAGACCAAAGCCTTACGGATGTCGATTTTTCAAAAACGAATATTTTTGCCCGAATCCATACTCAATAAAAAGAGACACCGCCACAAGAAAGTGGAAAGAATATATCATTGATGGCTTAGGAATAAATGTCAAATGTTATTCATTCAAACATAAAGGAGCCAACGATAAATTAAAAGCTGGTATGGATCTTAAAACTATATCAGAAATATTCGGGCATTCAGATGAAAAAATAACCGAACTTTATGCCAACCACATCAATTCAATTCGTTTCAAGGAAGCGAGTAAAATAAAACTTGAAGAATATTAAAAATAAGGCGTATCTAAAATGATACGCCTTTTTCTTTTAAAAATTGTATTTAATTTTCAGCTGTTGGAACGCTGAGTCAAATGAAACTCCTTCGGAAAGCAATAAAAAGTATTCTTCTTGGTACTCCAAAGGAAGAGTCTGAGTAATCTTATATATTTCGCTGGGAGATTCTCCAGGTAATAATTCAATGACTTTTTTCCGAAACTCTAATTTAAGATCCTGAAGTTCGCTTTCTAATTTGATAACTTCCTTTGTCATGATACTTATTTCTAACGGATGTCCTTGTCCGGAATCTATCTTACCAAGAAGATTATTTATTTTAGCTCGATGCTCTTTTTCGTTAATTTTATTATGCATTTTCAATTAAAATTTAACACCTTTTTCTCTTAGCTCTAATATACGTCTTTCCACTATATCCTCAGTTAATTCCTCATGATATACATGGTGCCATACGTAATGCAAATAATTGAAAATAACTTCATCAACTAAAGCTGAAAGAAATACGTAAAGATCACGGCGGTCCTCATCCTCAAAATATTCCTCGTCAAATTCAAAAATTGTGTCGGCGGATATTTCCCAACGTTCCCGGAAGTAACCGTCAAATTCAATATTTTTATCTGCTGCAGCTCCGCGAATTAAATTCATGGCATCATCATAGAAGTTTACCATATTATCTGGATCGTCTTCTATATAGTTTGCGAGAAGCTGAAATATGTGTTTATGATCTTCCATTATTAAAAAAGGGATGTTTGGATTGGTGGATCTTCTTTAGGCATTTTTTGTGGTTCCAAGTTTACAGCAACTAAGGCAGGATCATAAGCTGGGAACTCGAAGCTTTCAATCGGTTCATCATTCAGAAATCTGTTTGCGGTTCCAACGTCCATACAAATAGGCATCCGTTGTTTTGAATTGTGTACAACAGACATCAATTCATTTGCAACGGTAGTCACGAGTCCAAACCCTATTTCTCCGTTATCCCATACATCGTAAAACGCAGCAATATAGAAATTATCTTGATCTTTCCAGTTAACACGGTGCTTTACCGTGATCGGAGTTTTTCTTCCGGGATTATTCAGGTGCATCCAATCATAGAAGCCTGCAACCGGAACCACGGCTCTGTTATGCTCAAATTTCCTGTAAAATGTGTGGGTTTTTTCAGCGGTTAAGTTTATACCTTTTCCGGGTTTTGCTTTGTCAGCATCTTTATAAAGTCGCCAGGTTCCGTGGGTGATCTTCCGGCCGTGGTGGTCCAAAACTATTGGCATCGCTGGCACGTCAAACGCATTTACTTCCGGCTTAAGGATGTAATTATGCTCAACTATTTCTGCTGCCAAGGCTGCTGAAACTTCCTCAATTGAAAGTCCTGCATTATCTACTCTATTGCACATGATTAATATTTTAAACCTAAAATACAAATATTATGCATTTTTTTTGTAAAGTATAGAAGTTATTTCTGCGGGTGATCCTGAAATCCTACTGCTGTAATCTTCTGGATTTAATTTTTCAGGGGTTATCACGTACTTTAACCATAGCTTAGCAAGCTTGAGTCCATTAAAATCAACTTCTTCAGGTTCTACTTCTAGTTTGGTCACCATATGTTCCTGAAATCTGTAGAATACAGCTTTCTCACGGCTTTCTGTATAGAAAACATCGATCTCTTGTTTCTTCTTTATGGTCTGAACCCGAATGTATGTTGCAGTAACTTTTGTTACAATTCCTATAATTTCCATGATCCAAAATTGCTACAATTTGTAACAAATACAAAATAATAAATGTTACAATTAGTAACAATCTTAATTTTTTCAGTATTAATAATGCATATGAATATGCGTTTTCACGAGATGGAGAAAATAAAAATCCCCAGATCTCTCCAGGGATAAATTAAATGTCGTTAAACATTCAAAAAAACATTTGAATATAAAACTTTATTGAATGACTGTTTATGAGTACGATCATAAAAAATCCCCGGAAACCCGAGGATAAACTAATAACCATGAAAACTCAAATTAATGAGTTGTATTTTAATCTATAGGAAATCTCTCGTCTTCAATTGGTTTATAATGAGAATAGATACGCAACCATTTTTCAGAATCCATTTCATCTCGCCAATATTCTTCTATCCACCATGAACTACCGTAATCTAAATTTCTGTCTTTAATTACAACCTTATATTTCCCTGATTCAATTGGCAAATCGCCTATTGAATTTATTTTTATCCATTCATCTTTTTCTATCGTTTCCATATTCTTATATTTTGTGGAGACTACTCCGTGGGGTTAATTTATCCAAGCCATCTAAATTTTCCATTTTCAACAGTAAAATAAAAATCAACTTTATGATGGTCGGCAACATAAATTATAAAGTCATGGAACTGTTGAATTCTTTTTCTTTTTATTTCTTCATCATATTCAAGATCGGTATAAAAAGAATGCTGTGTATTAGTGCAATCAACTCCTAAAGCCATACATCTTCTTTTTATAACTGCTTTAATATCTTTCTCTATTCTACGCCTTTTTTGATCTTCCCACTTATCGTACCTATTAATAAGCGTTTTATATTCTCCTTTGAATTTTTCCATAATCTACTCTTTTATCCCTATAGCCTCCAGCTCGTTATATGGCACTCTGTAGGTAATCCCTTCCTCATCCTTACCCAAAACAGAAGGCACGCCGAATTCAATACAATTCAATATAATGCTTATTTCAACGTTTTTACGGTTTTTTGTTCCGTCGGTTCTATGACGAATAGTGGCTTTGCACTTATCATCCTTTTTTAAATCTTCGGCCCAATGCTTATTATTTCTCATAATTTCAGTTTTTTATTCCTATAGCCTCTAGTGCGGAAGGGGTTAATTCAATTTCATGCGGTTGGGATAATAACTGCTTTTCTGTTGTTCCTGTCGAATCATTTTTTAAATACAGCGATTTTCCAGACGAATGTTTTAACTCATAAAAACCGCCCCAAACTCCCGAATATTCAAATCCCTTAAACAGCACTTTTTCTTGGGCGGCCTCATATGAATGTTTTTCGTGAGCATAATACGCCTCGCTCTTTCCATCAAAATATGGTCTTTCCAAAACATTCCCAACTTCATCACAAGACACAAACATTCCCAGCGTCAATGGCTGTTTTAGAAATTTAGTATAATTCGTTACTCGCACAACGAATTCAAGTCTTGCCTTGTCGCATTCAGACGGGTGTTCAAAATTAGAATAGACTTCTTCTAAAATTTGTTCCTGTGCTAAAACAAAATCGGAAAGGGGGATAAGTTTCATGACTACTTTGTTTATGGTTAAAATAATTTTCCAATTAATAATTCTTCTTCGTTTTTATCAAAATTTATTTCTTCAACTGTCTCGTTTTTCAGGCCATCATTTACTGAACAAAATCCATTACATTCAGTAAGCGGTTTGGGTTCACGTCCTTTTTGATCTGCAAATTTAGGAAGATCTGGATAATCAGGATGTGGAATTAAAAACAGTGGAAATACCTGTTTATTTTTTCCTGTACCTTTTTGTATTCGCAGCATAGTCACAGGCCTTCCTTTTAAGCTCGTTAATTCATGTTCTATTTCTGCCATACGATAGAAACGATCAGGAAAAGTTCTTCCATAAAGCTGCCAATATCCTATGCCGCCCTGTACACACCCGGTTTTTAAGCAATTGTTATTGTGAAAACCCCATTCATAAGCTCGCGGTATTTTTATACCTTCATTCTGCAATTCTTCGATACATCTTTTTTTTGACCATCCAAACATAAGTAAAGGATACACACATTTTGAATTTGGATAGTTGTTCGTCATATTTTCGGCTCTTTTCGGCTCCTTAATATCAAACCCGAAGTCTTGCATCACGAAATAATTATGTTTCTCAAAATATAACCTTACAGCTCTTTTTAATTCACTGGAACAGATAGCACCGTGAGCAAAGTTTAATCCTTTATATTTATACCAAACTTCTTCAATATTATCATACTCTTCATTTGAAAGCCACTCAATATTTTTCCCATACCATTTTTCACAATCTTTTAAGAATCGATATGTGTCATCATCCTCATTTTTTGTATCAATAAAAATTATACGACATCTATCAAGCCCGAATATTTGAATGCATAAATAAATGGCAACTGCAGAAGTTACCCCTCCAGAAAACCAGCAAACTATATCGTTTTTATGATTCATTATTACATATCTTTTGTTATGTACAAATATATAACATTTGATATGTATTTGCAAGTTTTTTATATAACATTTGATATGTATTTTTCTTATATTTGTATCCATGGATATGGATGAATTTTTAAAAAAGAATAAGTTTATAAATAAAACACAGCTTGCCATTAGGATGTGGGATGTTCCTGAGGATAAGGAGAAGATAAATACTGCTAAGGTTAATCTCATCCAAAAAGTAAATAATCTAAACAAGCAAAATATGCTTGCCCAGGATTATGATGATGTTTATAAAGTTTTTGATGAGCTTAATTCAGATATAAAGAAACTAAAGAAAAAGCATCCACCTACTAAAAAATGAAATAATAAACAGTCAATATTTCATAGTTACTACCAAATAAAAAACCTCCCAGATAGCAGGAGGTATAAAAACTTATGTTAAAATTTATTTATTAACAGTACAAATTTAATAACTCCCCTCTACTTGATTTATGAGTCAAGTCATAAAAAAACCTCCCATAGGAGGCTAAAAAAAACTTGACTTGTTTTGTCTCTTAAAAAAACTCCGTAAATATACTGTTAGACTGTAGTAATAACTCTACGGGAAACCGTAACGATTGACTTTTAATTGTTTGTATATTGGCAGCTTAACAAAAAAAATAATAATCATGACAATCGAATTTACTAAAGAAAATTGGATGGCGACTGAAAATGGAATGGTTTTAATGCTAAACACCAACGTTGTAAGTGACGAAAAGCCAATAATTCAATTTTATTATTATCCTGATGAAAATAACGATCTAATAGCAATTATATTAGACCACGTGCAAGTTAAGTATATGCATGTTAATAAAATGATAACCGTCAATTCCCAAGTTGCCTTAAAAGGATATGTTGTAGTAAAATAGCAAAACTCCCCACCTACCAGTGGGGAATTATTTTATGGTGTCATTTAATACATTTTTGTTTTTACGATTATTTCCCTTTTTAAATAAATCATATTCGGTATATATACTAATTATAGTAGTATTATTAATTACTCTTTCTCTAAAGCTAATTCCGTACTCCTTTTGAGCCAAACTTATTTTATACTTGGCAACTTGCAATGAATCTCTATACTTTGACGCTAAACCTAATAAAGAATCCTGTTGATGTTGTTTTATTTTAAAAATCCTGGTAATTTCTTCTGTTGTCTTGTCGAAAACTGAATCAGTTGACTTTGCATTGGTTAAAATTGAATCAGCCGTGTAAGTCATTTTTGTAACCTGATCAATTCTTTGATCTAATATATTTTGGTATTTATTTGTTTGATACAATAAAAAAGCACAAACCAAAATTAGCATTAACGCAGCTACAAATATGTGGTTAATTCCTTTTTGCCTTTTTTCTAATTGATCAACTTCAGCTATAATATTATCTAAAGATATACTATATGAATCTATTTCTTGTGAAGAAAAGTTTGGATCTAAATTCGACAAATCATTCTTTAGAGTTTTCAGCTGATCTTTGATTAAAGAAGCACTTTTACTTTTTTCCATCCTTTTCCTGATTTTTATCTAATTGTTTTTTTAATTCGGCTGCATGTTTAACGATAAGAGAGTCCACTTTTGATTTATGTGCAGTTTTTAAATCAAAAATTTCAATATTCTTTTCATTTTCCATGTATTTTCTTCCTGCTTCAAAAAAGCCCCCAGCAACAGTAATCAAAACTATTACAGCGCCACCAGTAGAACCTATTTTTATAAGAAATTTATCCCACCAATTTTGAACGGGTAGTTGTTGTGCAGGTTGTTGTACTGGTGTGTTATTTTGTCGAGACCTTGCCATATTTATACGTCATAAAAATACACTATTTTATAACACAAAAATACGGCTTCCCGTAATCTACTTAAAAACGGTCTTGTAGTACTTCAGCCTATTTTGAAAAGAACAAATCAGCTTCCGCCTTCCTTCTCCGGATCAGTCCGTTTAAAACTTTTCCGCCTGCGGTAATGTATTTCGTGGTGAACCAATTTCTAATTGTCTGCTCATCTGCTTTTTTATTAATCAAAGAAAACAGTCCATCTGATCCACCGGTATTGTAGGTATGCGAAACCAAAGCGTCGAATTGATTTTGAGTTAAAGGCACTTTTACTTTTGAGTTCACAATCTTTTCATAAGTCGGCAGAACTGCAGCAAATAATTCAACTCCCTTTTCTTTCGTGATTGCTGGATCTTTCATGGTTACTTTTTTCCCCCCTGGATAGTAAGTGTTGCCATATCCTATTGTCGGAATTCCTGCTGAATCCAGATAAGGTTTTGAACTGAATCCCTCAAATGATGTAATTAGGTTTATTCCTTTTTGTGATGTTTTCATTTTCTTTTTAAGTATTTATAAACTCCAAATATTACAATTGCCACGACTCCAAAAACGGCCAGAACAATCCACATTCCTGCCTGAAAACCTTTTGCTTTGATGTCATTGGTTTTCTTTTCCACTTCTGCAGCAACCTTTTTTATAGTCTCTTTCGACACGGCCGTTTTTGCAAGATCCTGGATTATGTTTGTTTTTTCTTCGCTCAATGTTTCTTTTTTATCTTCCGCCGACTTCCGGTAGTGATTGTTTATGTAATAATCAGCGGTCCCACGAATGACAATACTTTGAAGTGTATCTCCGGAAACAACATTGTGAAAAATAAGAGGGTTTAAAGTGTCAGACTTTCCTTTTATGACAATGTCCCCGGAAAAATCCTGAACCTGCTTTTTAACTGTCTGATCAGTCACTTTCTTGGTAGACTCTTTTACGGTCTTTTCTTTCACTGAATCCAGTTTTACACGCTCAATTTCCGTCTTACCTTCCTTTGAATAAAAAGACGTCTTATGCTTGGTCCTACATCCGAGTAATAAACTACTCAGAAGGATTAAGATCAGTATTCTTGTTTTCATTTGCTGTATTTTTCAAGTCTTTTAAATCTCCTGTTTTATTGAACTTTGCAATCCTATTAAGCACAAACAATGGAGGAAATTTTCCACCTGTAAGAATTCCCATATTAACCATTACATTTCCAGCTGGCCACGCAAAAAGTAAAATTCTTAGAAATCCGGTTATAGCTAAAGACTCATATCCGGAATCTTGTAAAATCTGTAAAAACGCTTCTGAGAAAAAGTAAAATAGAATAGAAAATGCCAGTTTCTTTGTAAATCCCCATAGCATTTTTTCAAATGAAAAACTATGTTTCTCCAAATGCTTCCAAACACCTAAAATCAAATCAGCGATCAATGAGAAAGCCAATATTATTATAAAGCTTTCTCTTTCAAGATACCAACCTGTTATCCTTTCTGAAAGGGATAATCCAACAGCTGGAACAGCAGCCAATTTTAAAGCCGAAAATGCTTTACTATATGCTGGACCTGAATGAATCGAAATCAGGTTATTAACGATAAAATTTATTATTGGATTTCCCATTTCATTTTAAATGTTTTTATTTTATTACTTTTGCTTGTCTAAATTTTTTTTATGGTAAAAATGAGGTTTGATTTTTTAGATGGGATTAGGGGGTTGGCCGCTCTTTGGGTAGTACTTTTTCATTCTATGCTGTTTAATGGTTATGCTACAGAAAAAATTAAATGGTCCGAAAATATATTTTTAAATATTTTGCAGAAACCACTTTCTATCGGTCATATCGCTGTTGCAATTTTCATTGTATTATCTGGTTTTTGCTTAGCTATACCTATTGTTAACAATGATCTTAATTTAAAAGGAGGCTTCAAAAGATATATCTCCAGAAGAGCAAAAAGATTGATTCCTCCTTATTACATCGCATTATTACTTTCTGGGTTACTAATTTTCCTTTTTCCAATTTTACAAGAGCCCCATAATACTGCTTGGGATAATAAGTTGCCAGTAACTATAGGTTCTGTTGTAAGTCATATAGGTTTATTTCATAATCTTAATAATTCTTGGATCTATAAAATAAATGGCGCTCATTGGTCAATAGCTACAGAATGGCAGATTTACTGGTTTTTTCCACTGATCTTATTCTTTTGGAAGAAGTATAATCTACTAGTTTCTTTTTCTGTAATTACCATCTTAGCCCTTATTCTTTATAAAATTGTTCCTTTCGCTGCCCCTCAGTTTTTGATATTATTTTTTATGGGAGTAGTTTGCTGTTACTATGCTTTTCGATCAAAATCATTTAATAAAATCAATCTACCTTTATCTTCTGTTTTATTGTGTGCTTTTTTTGCATTTCTAATTTTCAGAAAAACCAGTCCACTTATTGCAAATGTTACACTGGGGCTTTTCTTTTCCTATTTTTTATATTCTTGTTTTGTCTATAAAAAGACTCACAACAAGACACTATTTTTACTAGAGTCAAAACCCATGGAATTTTTAGGTAAGATTTCTTATAGTCTTTATTTAATACATGGTCCATTTTTAGCTCTTGCAAATTTGATTTTACTTAATAATTTCGATTTAACGAATGATGTAAGGCAGATAATTTTGTTTGCTTTTGTCATAGTATTTATATTGCCAGTATCCGCATTATTTTACCATCTAGTTGAAAGACGATTTTTAAACAATTAATTTGGCTTATAATATCTCACATATTCAACTTCCATAAAATCCTCTGGTTTTCCCAGTAAGTCAGGAGTGGTGTATGGAAGACAGCTCAAAATAATTTCGCAAGGATTTACAGAAAACCCGATCAGTTCTTTGTAAGTAATAGTGTTCACCAGAACGCCATTGAAATACATTGCTATAAAATCCTTGGTTACCAGACAACCGAATCGGTTAAAATTCTGAGTATAGTCGTTCATTGTAGTATTGAAGTAATCCACCTTTGCTCCATATCCTAAACTTGCATGACTTGGAGTCCATCGGTGAATGGCACTTAACATATTGAATCCCGTTGCCACAGTATTGCTTTTCATATCAAACTCAACAATGTCTATTTCATTCTTTGTAAGCGAGGATTCCCCAGAGTTCAAAAATGATTGCGTAGTCCAGAATGAGCTGTGCATGTAGTATGATGAAGGCATCTTAATTGAGGCTTCAAAATATCCATACTGAATGTCATCAACAAGACTGATGATCCCGCCACCATTGAATGCCTTTGTTGTTAAAGTTCCGGTATTGTTTCCGTTTTCATCCTGAATATATGTAGTATTTCCGGGAGTATTTGCCCAAACCCTTATTTTTAGATTTCCACCGCCGAAAGTAATTGCCTCTTTAACGTTATTCCCGTTGGATTTTTCCCCTGTTCTATACTTCCATTTTTTAAGATCTAATGTAGGCCCTGCAAATTCATCACCAAAATTGTATGAGTATAATTCACTTCCGATCAGCATATTATCACCGTTATTAATCTGTCTTGTTTCCCTTGGTACAATAGTTCTGTTAAATTCAAAGAAATCTAAATCATAACAGTTTACATAAATGGTGGCTCTTGTGGAATAGCTAAAGAAGAATGAAACCTCTTCACTGGTACTGTCTTCAAATCCCCATGTTTGCCCCTGACGAACGATAAACGGATATTCAGGCGGTCTTTTGGTTTTAATATTCAACACATCCATTCCAGGAACATACATAAACTTGATAACGTTGCATTTTGCATCATCGATTATGCTTCCACCCTTTAAAATTCTTTTCCCTTTAAATAGTTCATATTCCTGCTTTTTTAGGTAGAAATCACCGCTAAATCTGTTTGCAGTATAGAAATTACCTGAGGCATCAGCCGTATATTCCCCAATGTATAAGCCGTTAACCAAAGCCATATCGACACGTTCACCTGTATCTTTTAGAAAAAACGCATTGTGAGATGATTTATAAAAACATTTCTCCAAAGGTCTTAACCTGCAGAACTGAGAAAATCCGCCTCTGTAAGCTTCAAACAACTTTGTGTCCGGATTCATTCTCAAATCATTTGTTCTTTTAGCATCTACCAAGTTGGTGTCAGGCACCTGCATTACTTCCTTCACGTAATCCTGTAATGATGTGAAGCCTCCATAAACAATAGTTCTAATATTGAATGAGCCTACACCTAATGTGCTAGAAGTAAATCTAACAAATCCATTCGCAGGAGCGACAAAGCTATATGTGCCTGGTGATGACTGACTGGAACCAGTACCTTTAACCCCGGAAACATATGTACTTTCATCTGCTGCAGTGTAAAAAGAAATCGCATTCGGTGTTGATGACATATAAGCAATACCACTGATCAAATCTCCTTTTAATACCGGAATAAAATTAGTATACCTGTTGTTAACAGATTCCAACTGAGGTACAGCAATTCCCAGATTATTAATGTACCCGCTGTTTACGTTTGTTGTGAAACCTACTGTTACGGTTGTATCTGATACAATATCTTTAGGCAGCCATTCATAAATTGGAGCAACCGTACTGTTTGCAATAGGCTTGTCACTGTCTACGTCGAAGTCTTTATCTGTCTTTTCTTGCAGGACTTCGTCAAAAGACTTGATTATTACTTGGCTTGGTTCTGTGATAGTTGCATAGGAATTTCTACTTGAATCCTCAGATGCTGATACTCTAATATAACCGTTTGCAGGAGTTGTGTAGTTTAATGTATGTCCAGTATTATTATCAGCACCTACACCCGGTACCCCAGCAACATACGAGCCTACACTTGCAGCTGAATAAAAAGATATTCCATTGTAGGCACTCCCAAGGAAAAACAAGCCCGTTATGGTTGTTCCCTCCTTAACTGGAATAAACGAGGTACGTCTGCCAGTACTCACAGAAGCAAAGTTAGTTCCGTTATTATTTACAAGCCCTGTTTCTGAATCATTGGAATCAAAATTTATATTTATCACAGGTGTTACACCCTCTTTTTCAAACCAATCATACATGGGGGTAACAGCACTATTGGCAATTGGCTTGTTGCTATTGATGTTAAATTGTGTTTCAGCCTTTTCACCTATATCAGCCAATACCTTCTGAGAAACACCATTATTAACCCATATCTGAACAAAATGATTCTTTAAATCAGGATCTGCAGTAACTACAATAGGTTGATTTAGAGAATCTTTAAAATTAGTATATGTCCCCGCTGTATTAACGTCCCACTTTTCATAAAGGCCATCAGGGTAGGTTGCCGGATCATAAGGAGTTGGTGAACTTGAAGTAGTTGCCATACCTACAATTCCTGTGGAAATTAATTTTCTAAATGAATCAATTGGGGTAAATGTTAATTCACCCTGTGGATTATAGTTAGCAATATGACCAGTTAAAGGGTCTTGCGTTATTGGAATTTCAGTGATAGGCACTGATTTGACAAATGGTGCTTGTATAATTTGATCAGACATGTTCTGTAGGTATTATATAGTTAGAATTATATACATAAACTGCTGTCAATTCTCCAGTAGCTAATGCTTTTTTAAAAACATCTGAGAGTGCAGCATCTTCATCAAAAATGATATTCAATCCGTTTTCATCTTTCATATTTGAAAACTTCATTGTTATTTCATTGGTGAAGTCGGTTGTTTCTGGCTTTTCTTTTCTGGTTCTTTTTGTTCCGTCAATGTAAAAATCTTGGTTTGTGGAGTGAACTGCTATAAACGAAAGGATATTATTATCTCCTTCAGCCCGGATTTTGTAGGAAACATTCTCTTCAATCCATGCAGAGTTTATTTTAGTAGAACCTAAATTTCCGGTCTTAGCTGATTTTATGTCCTCGTCAATGTCAAATTCTCCCATACAGTAAGCTGGTAGGTTGGTAATAATCCAGTCATGTTTATTATCTGCAAATGAGAACAGGTTTCTATTATAATTACATTGCGTGGCAACTCGGATGTATTTTCGACCGTCCTTCATAGAGCTATCTGTAAACCGAACGCAGTTTGAATAAAAAATAGCTATTCCGGTAGAATCTCTTATTTCAAAATGTCCCTGAATTTCTTCAGAACTAATAAAAGTAATCCGGAATAGCTTACCATCACTCACACCAAATTCACATGGAATTTGAATTACATTATCACCAATAAGAAATAAAGAAAGATCTGTATCTTCCACTTCATTCTGATAATTAGGTATTAGATATCTATGATATGAATTCACCTCCAGAGGATAGGGTTTTACATGTCCGTAATACTGTGTATTTTGCGGATTAGTCATGTCCTCCAGCTCTTCAATTGTTCTGTAGAATCTTACCGGGCTATGATACCAGAATTTCTGCATAAGACAAAATTATGTTGGCCGTGTTATGGTATTGTGAAGTATAACACACGTATTTCACTTAATTTTATTCTACTGGTGGCGTAAATTCTAAGTATTTTTTGGTAGTTATGGTCTGCAAATCAAATATTTTAAACGTATTGGTGATGGTGTCTGTAAATTTTACACTTAGATAAGCATAAACAGTATATTCCGTATCACCTACAGTACAATTTAAAGGTTGCAGTCCTTCAGCTTTATCTGAATTTAGTAATTCCATAAATAATCTGGCTGTAGTGCCATCTATATTTAACGTTGTACTGTCAGTTCCTGACACAGGAAGACCATAGCCTGTTTCTATAATAACATTACCCCCTGTGCCATCTAAATTTGTTACATACAATTTTCCCCCTCCTGGCAAGAATTGATAAGTATATTCAACATTAAAATTAGCTTTACCTTTGATATCTAAAACAAGTCTACTATATCCACAGTCAGCATTTTCTGCCTTATTATTCACGATTATAGTGTATGGATTATAATCCCAATCAACTGTTAATGTATTTGAAATTTTATTTACAAAATCATTTGTGTTGGCAATTACCCTAAAATATACGTTTGTCCCAGTAATTATATTAGTGAAAATATCATCAATTATAGTTCCTTGTTTTACGTTAAAGAATTGATGAAGCGTAATCCAGTTAACCCCATCAATAGAATATTGAGCATCTACTGTTGGCGATATATATTCAGAAACATAATCCCAGTGCAATGTGACTGTATTCTTATTTTCTTGTACAACTGAAACTAGTGTTGGATTAGATACTGATTTCCCTTTTATTTTACCTTTGAAGCTAAGAACATTTGTTTTACGATCATGGGAAAATGCACCGTCACCGAATGGATAAGCATCATAAATTCCTAAAGGAGTATTCAAAGTTACATATCCACGGCTTTCTAATCTATTACCTGAAATTCCATACCTCCAATTTTCGTACAGCGCAATGAACTCTTTAAATGTCACATCTGTGTAAGAAATCTCAATTTTTTCTCCGGAAAAGAAAGGCTGCTTATAAGCTCTCAATCTTCCCAAATTTTCATCAGCTCCCACAGTAATTAAACCAGGCAGTTCATTTACGAGGTCAGTTGAATTTATTTTCATCTGAGCTTTGTCATTGTTCTTGTAGTTTGTCACCTTTAATAGCTCAGAACTTTGCTTTTTCCTTAATCCGCTACCAAACCATTGGAACCATCTTGCCATGTGATATTTCGGATTATGACGGGAATTTGTGGAAGTTTCAGGATTTCTTACAAATTGATCTTCCGTAAAACCATCCCTGATAGATCTGTTTTTAATGAGAGATGATATATAGTATGTAATAGGAGTGTCAGATGAACCTTCTTCTATACCAGATGTTTTATTAAGAATCAATTCAAATTTATTTATAGATAAAATTGTCCATGTCCCTGAATTTATACCTTCTGTTATTTGTACTTCTGCTCCCACTTGCATTAATGTTGTGTCAAAAGGTGTTACAGTGCATACTAAGGATAAATTACCCCCTTTATTAGAATGAATACAATTTTCAAATATTCCTGAATCCCAATAATTATTTTGATAAGCAAGGTCTACCAATACCAAATCATCATCATTGTCATTTGTCGATGAACTTTTATCCTCTATTAATTCCTGTATTTTATACTCATCAACAATTAAATCTGTTTGTTTGTCAAACTTATTTTTAGTAGTTATAATCGGTGTTGTAAATTCTGCTGAAGTAATGAAATTTTGGATATCATCTTTCACATTTTTAGAATATTTTTTAGAACCAAAAATCATTGTGTTGAAAACAACATCTTTATCATTTTCAACACTATAACCTTCCTGTAAATACAATTTATTAGAAAGATCATACACTTTTACATCTTTGAAGAAATAAGCCGTATCTTCAATAATAACATTTGAGTTTAAAACATCATACCCTAATGAAAGTAATTTAGCAGCGCCCTCAGTAACCATAGATTTAAATGATGTTTTAATTTTCTGCCCTACAGTGTAGGTTTCAGGCAACCCCCTTAAAAACACCCCAGTAGAAATAGATGTATCATAATATGTTCCGCCAAATCCTAAGTAATTACTTAAAACACTTAGTCCTGAAGAAGTATAATTTTTAACAACCTGTTTTATCGCATCAATTATTCTAATTCCCGTAGTTCTTACCAATGGTGATTCCATATTGGTTGTTAGTTCAATACTTGTATTTGTTTTAACAGACTCAAATACAAAGAAATCATCACTATGAAAATAAAATGAAAGGCTTTGCCCTGATCTTAAATTTTCGTTTGGGCTAGGCAAACCAAACTGAACATTATCAATCTTAATTTCAGAATAAGTAACACCTCCTTCAGTTTTTTCAACAGAATCAATAAGTTCCCCATTTGCTTGAAGATCAATTTTTTTGTTTTCTCCTGCTCCATTAATGTAGGCTTGAAGCTTAACATAAGGAGCGCCTCCGCCACTCTTAGTAAACTTAACATGTAGATTGCTGATTTCAACCTGAAGTTTCTTTAGAGAAATATTTGTTGAAACAAATGGACCTTGATCTATTGCGTAGAATACAGTATACTTAACTCCACAAAAATCATTTGTATTATCTCCAAAACCATATTCGTCAGATCTTGAAAAAGACAAAAAATGATCATTACTTTGAACTACAACATTTTGCAGTTGAGAAATATCATAAGAATAAAAATTTGAAAGCTTCTTATCCCCCTTCTTATAGCCTATGGGAAATGTCTCTACTGGTGTAATTACATTTTCATCAATGTCCTTAGTTCCAAACAAATCAATTGTAACATCATCCCGGTTAAAAAGTTTATTTTGCGCCTCGCTTTTTATTAGTTCTACATCAATGACGAAAGTATTATTTTCGAGTGTATTCTTGTACTTATTCATGTTTACCTCAAAGTTATCTTTGAGTAAATCATATTCAACACCTTCTTTTATCGCTAACCACTTAAAGATGACCCGGCCGTCTCCAGATTGTTCTTGATTGACATTAAAAAGTACATCATAAGCTATTTTGTTACTGTACTGGTAGAATTTCAGCTTTGTGTTTTCACCAATGATAAAATCTTTCACAAACAATAATTCATCATCAATATTTACAATAGAGTCTACATCATCCCACCCGTCAGGTTTATTTATGACATATTCCCCCTGGAAAGATCCAGAGGGTACTATGAACTTGAAAATATTTTTAACGCTGTTTTCGTTTATTATATGGTTTATTGGTATCATGAGTAAAATGTTTCTTTTCCGGTTTCTAAATCATATGATCCTATTTCTTCAGCATAGTTTGCGCCTCGGTATAAATAGATGAATCCACTTCTTTTTATGATGGCAGGCTTATCATATCGTGCTAAAGACTGATCAAACCTTTTTCCTAATTTTTCGGCAATAGCATCTGAATTATCCTGGTAATTATTTACTATGGAAACTTGAGGGGCAATCATGCTTTCTCTTGCAATACTTTGGAAGACTTTACTTCCAATTTTGGCAGAAGGTCCCATTGTTTTAAGGATTTGTTTTGTTTCATCAGCTGTATAAACAGTGTCACCTTTATCAAGCCAGGTCATTTTATCGCCGGAATCAGATCCTAAAGATTTAATCCGACCGTCTTCACCTGCGATAATCTCACGACCTCTATCCTGAGTAATTGCGAATTCTGCCTTACCTCCAGTTCTACCTTTCCAGTATTTAGGAACCGGATCTTTGGACATGATGGCAACCGATTGCGCAATACCAAAACCAAGTGCCAACGCTGCCGGAATAGCCCCAGCAATGAACCCCATCTGTGCAAGTGTCATAGTTGCAGCTAATGCACCATTAATCAGGGCCTGTTGAGCTGCAGCTTTTTGTTCGGCCCTTGCTTTTTGGGTTTCAATAAGTTTTTCACGCTGTCTTTGCTGGTCTTTATAAACTCTGGCTTCATCTTCAAGCCTGTTTCTTTCCGCGGTCTGTTCTGCTGTAAGCTCTTCAAGACTGTTTAAAGCCTCTAACCTACTGTTGATAAATCCAAGTTCCTGCTCTGTTGCTTCCTGTGAATATTTAAGTTGTTCATCTAAGGCAGCAATAGTTTTTTCTTTCTGAGCATTGGTAAACATTTGAGCAAAATCAGAAATTACAGCTCCAGCTGCTTCAAATATTTCTTTATTTGACAAAGAGAAGTCTTTTCCTTCATCCAAAATTTTCTGATACATTTTGGTGAACTGATCTGAAACCCGACTCAATCCCAAATCATTTAGTCCACTGGAGATCATGTTGACAATAGGTTCAAACCCTTTTGCCATCTTATCAAAGTTTAAAAGATCAAGATCCTTCTTATTTTGAATATTTACATTCGTTAACCTTTCTATTTCAGCGCCATATTCCGCAAGTAATTTTATATCTTCCTTCGTTGGGGCTCCAGGTAAACCAATTGCCTTTTCATTAAGAAGGCGGCTCGTTATTGAATCTCTAAGCTTCGTTTGTTTTTCAATTTCCTGCTCAGTAGTTTTTATCTCGTTTTGCTTATCCAGAACAGCTAACTGATAGGATCTTTCTTCTGCGCTTAGCTTTTTATTGGTAAGGATTAGTTGTCTTTGTTTTTCATAAGAAATATCCTTGTTTGCAGAAAGAATTTCACTTTGATACTCTATTTCACTTCTGATTGCTTCAGGAATAGCAGCCATTCGCTGAAGCCTTTGATCTTCTATTTTAGCAATCTCTTCATCCCTATCACGTTCCAGCTCTAACACTCTTTGTCCCATGCTGGCCGCCAGTTGGATTCTTTTTTCATAGGAATCAGCTGTTTTTTGAATAAGTTCTGAATCTATATCATTTTGCTGTCTTAATCTGTCGGCATCGCTGATGTTTTGGTTTTTTTGAATTTCTCGATTCTTACCTTCAATAATATTTTTTTCCTTATTGAAATTAGTTTCTAGGTTTTTAGATCTTTCATTATAAAGTTTTTCATTTGATTGTACGGCTGCATCTATGGCTTTTTTATAAGAAGCACCTTTCAATTTGATCTCTTTGGCGTTTGCGCCTTTTAGAAAGTCCTGAAGTTTTTTATCATATCGGATAGCAATGTTTTCTTTTTCCTGAAGGTAATCTTCATAACCAATTTTTAAAGCAAGTCTGTCACGTTCTAAATTTGCAAGTTCGGTACTTCTTTCCCCATCTAAAATCATTAGGAAATCTTTTTGCCCACCTGTTAATGAAGATCCTCTTTGTCTTGAAGGTTTATTATCACCAGGCAAAACAGTTCTTTTTACTATTGCCTTTTTTTCTAGCTTATCACCTCGATCAATGTATTCATCAAGGCTTTTTCCTGTAGGTTTACCGCCCTTTGTTTCATAATAGAAACCTTTATACTGGAAATATGCTTTTTTAGACTTTAAGGCGTCACTCCATAAGTCTCTTACTTTTTCTATCTCATTTTCTCTTTCCTTCTGCTTCCTTTCATTTGCAGTTAATCCGGTGAATAATCTGTCAGCGTCATTTGTTGCTTTATTCCACTTATTATATGAATTAATAAAGCCATCAGCGCTTTTTTCCATCTTTTGGCTAAACTTATCCCATCCGTTTTCTTCAAACATTGTTGAGAAAAAATTTGAAACAACACTAGTCAGATATTTAATGGCAGAAGCTAAAATGTTAACATCAGCACTCACAAATTGCAATGTTGCTTGAAATTTCTCCATCTTGGTAGATGTGGTCTCTGTAATACCAGTAACAGTGCCTAGAGCATCAAACAACGAGCCTATAATATCAATCAAGCCTCCTACAATTTCCCTCCCAGCTGATCCATCTTTAACCAGAATATCCAGCAAGAACTTAACAGCATAAGACAATGCATCTATACTTCCAGCGAGAAAATCTACATTATCTTTATTATCAGTGAAATCACTTAAGAAAGATGTCCACTCATTTTTTAGACGGTTTTGAGCGGCGGCAATCGTGTCAATGTTTCCTGCAGTATCTAAATTGTAAACCTCAGAAAGTCTTTCCGCTACCTGAGGAAGTACATTATCTGCTACTACAGTTCCCGCCTTCAACATTTTATCAAGTTCAGCGGTGGAAACTCCCATACCATCAGCAAACAATTTGAATGCGCCGGCCATACGGTCACCCAGCTGGCCACGCAATTCCTCGGCTTGAATTTTGCCCTTTGAAATCATTTGTTCCAGACTTTTGAAGATCCCTGTAGACTGTTCTGCCGATAATCCTAATTTTGCAGATGCACCGGAAAAACTATCAAAAATCTTTCTTGCTTGTTCACCTTCCAGGTATGTACCTTTTACAGCTGCCGAATACTTCACATAAGCATCTGTAGTAGATACCAGCTCTAATCCATACTTGTTGGTTAATTCAGATAGATATTCTTTCTGAAATGCCATTTGAGCTTCAGTTTCAAACACGCTTTTTAACGCTAGATTTTGAGCATCTAACGCTTTTACAGTTTCATAAGCATCTGTAGCAATTCCAACAATTCCATTGGCAATATTACCTATTGCACTGGCCCCCACAACCCCCTTTAAGATATCCGTAACCCTTCCCTGTAAAGCTCCACTTCTTTGATTGGATGGTAAAGTCTGTTGATTTACACGTCTAAGCTCTCTCTCAAGACGTATTGCTTCATTCGTTGTACTTCTAAAATCTCTATTAAGTTGAGATATTTGGCTTCTGTATTCACGTTGAGAAATTGTACCTTGTCTGAGCCTTTCTCTCAATAATACCATTTCGGAACCGTAATCCCGGGCCGTCTGTCTTGCTTGACGTGTTTGTTTTGTCAGTTGAGCATGAGCACTGGTTGCTTCCCTGTTAGCTCTAGCTTCTGCTGCCGCCTCTCTTGCTGACTGTTGTCTCTCACGGCTTTCTGATCTTCTGGCTTCTGCTAGTTCTCTTCTGGTTCTGGCTTGTTCGGTTTGAAGTCTCGCTTGTTGACGTTCTAAATTTGCGGTTCTTGCCAAAGATTCAGCTAATTGCCTTTCAACATTGACATATTGAGTTGTAATGGAATTTAATTCCCTGAAAGAAGCTGTATAATCTCTTAATCTTCCAGAATTAAATCCATTATTAATTTTTTCGGTTTGCTTTACAGTTTCCTTGAAAGTAGTATTAAGCTTTCTTGCTTCAGATTCAACCGCTTTTAAATCTGCAATAATAGCTTGAGCTTGCAATATGGCTAATTTATCTGGCATCTCTGTTCATTTTATTTATTTCATCAACTCTTTTCATTAACACCTTTACCATTACTCCAAATTCATAAAGAGAAATTAATTTTGGATCAACATGCATTTCCAAGCCGATACACACATTGATATACTGTTCATCAATATCAAAATCAGAATTTGAATCAACTCTGTTTTCTTTTGCTTTTTCAAGCTGACTGTTAAGTTTTAGAAGCTGGTTATTAAGCTTGTCAAGTCTGTTTTGAAGGAATTGCCTTTGTTTGTATAGATCATCACTTTTTTGCACCTTAAAGTCAGCAAGAAGATCCTTTATATCAGAATTATCAAACCCAGAATGTTCCATTGAAGACAAAGCCATCAGCATTTCAATTTCTTCAGCATCTGCTTCTTTATCATCTTCTTCGATTTCCTGAATCAATTCTTGCAATTTCGCTCTGAGTTCCTGAGCCTTGATAGCCTGTTCAACAAAAAGAAGGAGAATATTAAACTTATTTAATTCGTTTGTAACAATTGCAACTTCACCATAGGTAAGGACATCAGAGTTTTTGGTGTTGATCGAAGCAGCATAATCTTCTTCTATCTCCTTAAATTTAGCCTTCAAAACATCAACATCTGCATTGATGGTATCACCAGATTCATATCCTTTTACCATGTAATAAAAATCCCCTGTCTGAATAATTCTTTTATAATTCAAAAAGGGGAGTTCTTTACTGTCTTGGTATATTCTTATATTTTTACTAAGTTTTTTCATATAAACATGGGTGTTCTTTTACATAGTACCATTCAGGCAATCCATCTGATCCGATAAATTCTCTTGCAATGGCAATTTGATTTGGATTTATTCCTTGGGGCACTTGCGCTATCTCTAAACCTCGTTCACCGTCAAAAACATGGTAAATAAAAGTTCTACCTTCTGGATCGTTAACATACTTCCGGAGAATCTGACATTCTGTTTTCGTGATGGGCTTACTACAGTTACACATTACTTCTTTAATTTTCCTTCATTAATTATTCCAAGGATCTGCCTTTCAAGCTTTGGCTTGTTTTTGATCTGAGCGTCAATCATCTGTTGTTTTGTTATACCGATAATTCTATGCTTTGGAATTACGTAGTAGATGTCTCTCATGTACACTGGGTTATAATCCAAAGTAAATTGAACTTCTTTAAGCCCTACTTTTGCTTTAATTCGCTTATACAATAATCCGTCATACTTCTTGTCCCACCAGTGTTTTAAATCCCATCTACGGTTATTTAAAGGGTTCATTCTGTTTTTGTAGTCGGCATAGAAAACATTCCCCCTTCGATACTTTTTAGAGTAAGGGGGCATTCGGCCCCCGTCACTCGTTTTTCCTCTTAATAGGTTATCCTGGTTTATTAATGGAAGGTTTGACTCTTTTAGCGCCTGCTGTACCAGTTTCGGTGTCACTTTGATTGACAACTGGATTCTCTTCAGAAAGGTTTCCGGATTTATCGTTGCCATTATTGGTGATTTTGGGCGTTAAATGCTTTTCGATCGTCTTAACATCCAATTCTGGATATTTCTCTTGGATGTATTCCACCGCCTTTTCGAAAGAAGGAAAAGGCTTTGGTGGAACAATCTTATAGATTCCAACTGCATATTCCATTACGATGCTACTTTTTCGGTTATTGATTTACCAGCGTAGTAGTCTGTGTCTAAAACGTAGACCGGATATCCACCATCATAAATTTCAAATGAAATACCCTGATTACCTACAAGTGCAGCATGAGTAAATGTATATTCTCCATTTGCTTCTGCTACAGCAGTTACAGCTTCTAATATTCCGTTTCTTCTCATTTTCCAATTATCAGGAGTTGTTAATCCAGAAACTGGACTTTTCGCACACAGGTTTGAAATTTTAACTTTTGTAGATGTAGCAGCTGCTGCTAATGGCGAAATAATGTCTACAGATACTCCTGTAACAGGATTTAACTGAGTAAAGTCAAGTTCATCGCTTTCAAATAAAACAGATTGACCCTGCCAGTATTTCATTGCATCAGGTTCTAAATCAACTTCCAAAGTAGATCCCACACCTTCAGCTGTAGTTTTTACTTTCTTGATTCCGGTAAATAAACTTGCATCGAAGCCTTTAATTTTACCATCATTTAATAAAGCGCCTAAAACAGCTCCATCTTGCATTACCAAGAATATAGCGTATCTTTCACTTTTGTCAAGTTTCTGAAGTTCGTTCTGAAAGCAATTCCCTTTATTGAACATGAATTTCCACCTCTTAATACCTTGTGTATTCTTGCTTCTTTTGCCTGTAGAAGAAGTAGTGAAATTTGCTTCTTCATCATTATCATCAGCAGAAAAGAATTTAGCAGTACCAATAATCTTATCTTTCTGGATCAAATCATCTAAAACCGTTTTAGTGAAGGTTACTGGATCAAATTTTACTGATCTGTCCGCTAAAATAAATCCGGAAACCTGATCTTCATCGCAAAATCGGCCGCCTAATCTGGCTACCTGATCTTCTGCGTTACATTTTTTAATTGTTAAAGCCATTTTATATTTATTTTTTATTTTTTATTATTTAACATATTGAATCAATTGAATAAGGAATTGTATTTAAGTCGATCCGAAAACAATAGTATGGTTGGATATTATCGAATTCATAGAAGAATGAATCAAATACACTTTGGTAGTCTGTTACAATTGTGTATTCACTTGTGAAGCCTCCACTTCTATCTACAGCATTTACAACATCAGCCAAAACTTTAGAATCACATCTGCCAGGTTCATCTGGATAAATGAATTTTAGATCAAGAATGAAATAGAGTTTTACTTTTGTTTCAAACTGGATATTGTTAACTCTTTCCTGATCATCTTCAGCAGTGAAGAAAAACTTATCGCTTTCAGAAACAATTAAATTACCGCTGTATTCATTTTTAGAAATGTAATGTTCAACTGTTCTTTTTTCGCTCTCGTCTTCTAAGACATAACATCTTGGATAAGCATCTAAATCTTTATCCCACTTTTTGGTTAAGGCAGCATAAATCTTTTTTTGCGCCTTATGTATTATCAGATCAAGTCCAATTGGATTGGTTCTTTCGTAAAGCATAACTAAACAGATGTTACTTCAATTTCAAATCCTGAATCTTCATCTCCTAACTGGGTATCAAATGTTTTCTGGATTATTTTCTTTGCTTCTCGTAATTCGTAAAAGTACCTTTTGGCCGATGTGTTAGCTTCAAGATCTTTCGTTTCCATCATCAACATGTCTTTGTTGATTCCATTCTCTGTGCGATTACTACGTTGGTGAGAATTCGCTAAAAACATTTGTAAGGTCATGTACTCGAAAGTCGCTTTGAAAAGTCCTACAAAGTTTTGAAGATTGTAATTAAGGTAATTTTCACTTTCAAGCGTGACAGTTACATTGAATCCTAAACCATTTGAAAAGTTTTGATAGGTGTATCTGGATGATTCCGGAGTGTTACCTATGCCAGTAACCGGATAACAAATAAATCCATCATATTTCAATTCGTCAACCCATCCGAAGTTCGTCATCACTTCCTGGCTTTCTATAGAAAATATCCATTTACCACGGCCGGAAAAAGAATAATTTAGTTCTTCAAATGACACTCTACCGTTATTTGGGCTTAAAGCCAAAGTATCAACCAATTGTCCCTCATTTACCACATACAGGGTAACTGGACTATTTGTAAGAGCCTGTAAAGAAATTTCATTTAAGGTGATAGTTACATAATCGCTTCCTTTCGATTCAAAAACCCATCCTGAATAATCATTTGGGAGATTATACTTACTTTCTCCGTTTTCGTAGATATACTGAGAGTTAATAAGTCTTTTTGAAAGATATAAGTCAGAAATAACTTTGTCCTTTACCTTTTCAATCCATGATTTCAGAATAATATTTTCTTTACTGGTCAACATCCATATATTACTGTCGGATCCGGGTGCAATATTTAACACTTCGTTTTTCAAACATTGATAAAGTGAATCATTGTGCTTGACAATATCCTTTCTATCTCTTGTTTCAGAATATTTATTGTAAACAGTTCCCGGGATATAATTTTTAAAATCAATTTTATTGAAAGGAAGGAAGTGCAGAAGATTATCCACAGTAATATAAGGGTGAACACCACTGTTTAGAACTATCCCTGTTTTTGAGTTCAGTTTTAGTTCATTATCCAGTTCGATATTTGAAGTGTACTCTTCTGCAAATCCTATTTTCATAACTTTTGATTTAATTATTATGCTTCTTTTGCCCAGACACCAGTTCCGGAAATAACAATCCAAGCCTTTGCGCCAGCATTTCCTGTACCGACAATTGTTATGTTATCACCTGTTTTGGCAGTCGCTTTTGTGTTTTGAGCTGCTTTATTTACTGTACCATCAAGAGTTACAGCGCCCACGGTTCCGGAAATTCCATCTGTAGCTGCCGGAGAAACTTTGATAATATTATTTCCAGCATCGCCAGTGTTCACGAAAGTGAATTTTAATCCTTTTTTTGTTGGCGGAAGAGTGACAGCTTTTGCATCAACTCCAACGAAAATTGTTTTTCCAGAATCATGCACTGTTAAAGCCAGATTGTCTGTAAGTTCGTGGATTGCTACAGTACTCAGTACTCCAACATTTCCTTTACTGTCTGTATAAGTTATATTGTTCATCTTTTACTTATTTTATGATGCTAATCCAGCGATTTTAATTACCGGATTAACTCTGTTAGACAAATCACTATTAAACTCTTCAAACAGATACACTCTAACCCATAAAGCCATTTCTTGATAATGGGTCATGATTAAGTTTGTATCTCTTCCAGCACCTACCAATGAAGTAGCATTTGTAGCTTCAAGGTTTGTAAATACGTTAGCTCTCATTCTGACAAATGGAAGCTCCATATCTGAAATTGACCATTCTTTTCCAGCGAACTTGGTACCCATTCTAAAATCTGCAGGGAAATTCTCATACATTGCAATAGCACCATTTCTTACATAGTACCCATTGAAGTTATTAGACCCTGGGATTAAGGTTCCGGTTTCGTGTAATTGATTGATTGCAGGAAATCCTAAAGCCTGAAGGTTTTTTTCATTACTGTTTCCATATTTTGCCCATTCATTTTTGGCTGCTGCAAGACCCGCTCTTGATGTTACGATCTCGTAATCTCCTCCAATTTCATTTGCATCAACAATTCTGGAAAGGTTAGCAAACATGTATTCTTTTTGAGCTTCTTTGCTGATTTCCAGAGTATCTGTAGTGGCATTGAAACTGAAAGTTTTTGAACCATCAGATACTTGTGCAGTACCATAAGGAAGTGATTGTGTCTTTCTCGCCTCCAATCTTGAAAGAATGATTGCGTCTAAGGCTTTACCCATTCCATATGTTACTTTTTTAACCTTGTGATCAAGGTCAAACTGCTCTTTTACTGTATTATTAGCATAATGAGCAGGGTAGTGTCTAAAGCCGGAGAAGATATCATATGCGATCGGTGTGATCTTTCCAGACATTGAAAGGTTTGCAGGAATTTCAAACCCCGGAACCGCCGTAACTGTTACTTCTTGGTCAATAATTGCCGGAATCTCTGCATCTCGTAAAGAAGATATCTCAGCGATCTTTTGTACTACATCAGGTGAAATCCAATCAGCCTGTACTGTACTGTTTTTTGCTAAATCAATTCCACCAAGTTCCGCATAACGTGATTCCGAGAACGTATTTGTGTCCTGGTAGTTATTCAGCATTGTTACATCTAAATTCATTTAATAATTGTTTTTTGTTAATAATTATGCACGCTTGCGGTCCTTCGCAGTATTTTGTTTATTTTAATTCTTGTATTTTTTTATTTAACTCAGCAAATCTCACTGAATATCCTGGATCGGTTGGCTTAATGCCTTCTTTAGCAATTTGATCTTTTATAATCTTCGTTCTTTCTACAGCATCTGTTTTTGCTGTTACTGGAACATCGCCTTCAATTCCTTCTATTTTTGATTTATCAACTTTTGCACCCGTTCCTCCTACTTGTCTCTCAGATGTGATTGATTTAAGATCTTCATCACTTGCAACCAAATCAGAAAGTTTAATTGTTTTGTATTGATTTTCTTTGTCAATCGCTAAGTATTCACCTTCTACCAATTCAAGATTGTATTTATCTTGAGTTCTCTTCTGGAAATCATTCCATTTTGCTGAAACCTCATATTGATTTGCATCTTTGGAAAAAGCAGGCTTAACATCACCGAAAGCAGCTTTAATTTTAAATGCTGAAAGTTCTGATGTTGCAGTCTCAAACTTTTCGGCTTTATCCTTTAAAGTGTCATAGTCTGCAAGTAGCTTTTGAGCATCATCCAATTTCTGTTTTGCTGTCTCAAGCTCTGATTTAGTGGCTTCATCGCCTTTGAAATCTTTTAGTTTTTTTTGATAGTCTGCTTTTAAGGCTTCAATTTCACCGTTCTTAACTTCGAGTGCTTTATTGGAAAGCCTCGCAAAATAATCTCCGAACTTTTCACCTTGTTGACGGCCTTCTTTAACGCCTGTTTTCTCCTGCAAATATTCTGAAGCTCCGGAAAGTATGGCTTCTGCATTTTCATTCGCCTTCTTATCCCATTCTTTCTTCTGGTCGGAAATATATTCAGTCCCCTTGGACGTAATACCGCTAACTTGTTCGGGTGTTAAACCCAGCTCTTTTGCAACATCTTCTGTTAAAAATTCCATAGTCTTTTATGTATTGTTTAATTAGTTATTTTTGACCTTCACCTGCAGCGCCTTCACCTTCCGCATTGTCTTTATTAGATTCAGCTGCATTTGCTCCTGCTTTTGCGCCCCCTTTCGACAATCCGGTCTTAGCATCTGGTTTTGCTCCTGCTTTTGCGCCAGCAGTTAAAGCAGCGATTTGCTCTTGCAATTCTTTAATTTGTTTTTGTTCCGGTGTTAAAGGCTTCTCAGTAGTTTCAAAAAGCTTATTGATTACAGCTTCTACAGCAGATACATCTTCAACTTCACCGAATCTCTTTAAAGACTCAACAGGTTCATCCTTGTTTACTTTAGACAGATCATAAACCTTTTCAACTTTGACACTTGTTACTCCATGAGCTTTTAAATGCTTAATGAAGTTGTCCCATTCCGGACTTTCAAAAGTGATCGATACCGTTTCATTCTTACTCTTGACATTTCCGTCCTTATCGTAGTTTAGTTCGCCATAGAAAAGCCTAAGCGTTACTGAAAGATTTTTGCTCATTTTGTATAATGTTTTTTAATAAATTCTTGATTGTAATCATCTTGGTACTTTCCGTCATTTCTCCTAATCCTTCGTAGAAAAGCTCTATTTGTCCATATTCGGCTTCAAAAATTGAAATCCAATAATCAAATCTTGTCTGTAATTGAAAAACAACAGGATCTACTTGCGCTTCAGTACTCATAGCTGTTGAAAAATCCTTATCTGAAACATAAGGGATGATGTCATATAGAATAGTATCTCTTTTCGCCTGCTGAAGATTATGCTTGTTCCTTGTTTGGGAAATTCTCTTTAAAATCTTTCTACGCTCTATTGCATTTGGAGCTAAAGAAAAAGACTTGTATAAATCATCAACAGATTCAATAAAGAAATCAGTTCCAAAGAATACTTCTACAGATACTTTATCTTTACCATGAAGTAAAGCCAAAGTCTTAAAGTCAGACAACTGCTTAATTCGGCTTAACTCATTTGAAAGCCATCTTAACCTATCTTCTTTGCTATCGTAGCCTTTTGATACCTGCATTTCATTTTTAGCAGCCTCATTCTGTTCTGCTATATCTCCGATCATGGAAGACAATATCATTTTCTCAATTTCCTTAATTCTTTCATTGAGATAATTCAATGCTTCTACAGGCATATAATGAAATTGAAAGTAGTTCCGAACTACATCCATGTCTACTTTACCTGAAGTAACATCTTTTGAAGCCTTCACCTTTACTATCGATCCAGCCTGAATATCACTCTCGGATGGAGCTATTGGATTAGTATCGTCTGATGTTTGAGCTCCCAGTATAGCAGAAGACATCGGTTCTTTAGAAAGTCCCTTTCTCAATTCACCTGATGGATTGGTTTCCTTTGCGTTTAGCTGAACTGTAACAGGAATCGCCCCGTTGGGTTCCGTCATCCTTTGAAGTGTTTTCAGAAAAACATATTCTTCAAAATCCGGTAAAGCGTAAGAGAAGATTGATTTCTTTACTACATTGTTTTCCTGGAACATGTTTTCAGAAGAAACCCAATCTGCCGGGCAAACTCCCAAATCATGAAAGGATTGAACAATTATATTGTAATCTCTATCAAAGAAAATATACTGGTCCTTATCAATGTATGAGAAACCATGAATAGAACTATTTTCCAGCTCCAAACATGAGTAATAAGCTATCTTATTAATCTGATCACGATCACAGTCAACAGATACTATTTTAGAAATTGGTACAATCTCTCTGTATCTTTTTGATTCAATGTCTATATCCTGAACTACAACTGAATTGTGATCAAATAGAATAGCATTAAAAAGTTCTTCATCAAATTGCTTTGAATTTAAATCTGCGTGACATGTTTCCTCTATCCCTTTTACTGAATATTTGAAAACAGAATCATCTGCATGAAATACCCTTCTTAATTGTGGTTTAATATCATCATTAACAAGTTTTGCAGATGCTACTGGATTGCGAAGGTATTTGTAGAATGAAAGAAAGTTTTCAGTTTTGAAGACTAGTTTAACCCAGTTTAGAAATTTATTGTCTGAAGCATATTTTCTATTACTCCAAACCCTTAGATACTCAATAGTGATTTCTTCCTGTAAAGAACCCTGAATAAAATAAGAAAGATCCTTCTGCTGTTGTCTGGCATCTAGGATGTATTTGTGATTTACTTTCTTTTTTATGAATTCAGCTGGCTCCAAGTATCTTTGCTTTTAAGCAAAATTAGATACGCGCTATTATGGTGTTGTGAAGTATAAAGCAGAAACAAAAAAACAGCCTATTAAGACTGTTTTAATTATATACATAACGCTATCCACTGATCCCCATTTGAATCTGTGAATTTGAATGTAAAAATCTGCTTATGCTTTTTGCTCTTTACTAATGATTCAACTCTTTGAGTTATAAGCTTCTTATTACTCATGACTTATTTATTTGGATTTACTCTTACTTCTACTTGAATAGACGGATTATAAAGGCCGTAATCAACACCCATACTTTTAACAATTCCTTTTCTCTCTTGTACTTGCATACGGTAAAGAAAAGCATCAAAGAAATGGCTTTCTATTGGCCCTGCTTCCTGAATTGATACTATTTCATTGTCACAGCATTTTAGATCAATTTTAGACAGATCTATGTCTCTACAGTAATTTATTTTATTTTTCATAGTGTTTGTTTTAATTAATTTTCTCTTTATACATTTTCATAAGCTCCGTTATTTCAACATGAAACTTGGTGAATGCAGCAAAAGCATCCGGTTCAATCGGGTTTGCTTTCTTCTGTATTTTGTACACTGGAAGACCATCATTCTTTTTGTATAAAATACTGAGTATATCAACATATGCGTTAATGTCTTCAATAAGCTTATCATTACACTTTCCTTGAGCGTGTAAGATATTGAAGAAACCTACTATCTCTGTAGCTTTGATTCTATTTTCTTTCTTAATCAATCCGTGGATTAATTTTGCTTCTGTATTAGTCATATTCAAATTTAATTAATTAGTTTCAGATTCTACTGTATTATCAGAATTCCAAGCCATATGTCCATATCTTACAGCGTCCCAGAAGTGATTGTACTTATCAATTGGCAGGTTTACCTGAATTCCGTTAATCTCCATCCATTTATAATTTTCTACTTCTTTTTTGATATATTTTTTATGTAAGTGATTTTTTACAATACATATTCTTTTTTTCTTCATCGAAAGAATCCAATAAACTACTGATTTAATCTTGGAAACTTTTGTTGCATTCCACCCTAAATCCTCCATATCTTGTACCATTTGAACAACTCCGTTTTTCTCCGAAACCCTCTTATCTGATGAATCACAAACAATAGTTGCTTCTTTGTCAAAATTATGTGATTCAATTGCAGCGCACAATAAATCTGCTGTTTCAATTGGCTCATAAATTAAAGGCTCTACGTAAATAGTATCTTCGGTCTCTACATACTTATTGAAAGAATTCGGATCAGAAGTAAATCCAAAGTCATTAACTCCAATATATCCAAGATATTCAGGGAATTCATCAATCCATACCACATTGTCAAAGATCACACCTTTCATTGCTCCACGTAATCCAAGACCATACACTTTCCAGTCAAATTCTTTTGCAGTACCTTGTGGCACATTTACAGGATGGGGTGGCGGTTGATTCTTTTCTGTAACCGGAAGACCATTGTAATAAACACCATCTACTGTAACGTCATAACTACCAGGAAGCCATGGTTCATGTCTTAGAATTTTATTCATTTCAGATGCTGAAATGAAAGGATTGTCAAGAAATGTTGTTCTTAGAAAAGCTACATCATCTCTAAGTAATATCTCATCAAAAACCCAATGATCAGTAAAAGACGGATTATAGTCCATCCACCAAAATTTACGACATCTCATTTCAACCTGATCAAACACTTGACTTTTAATCATCATACCCTCGTTAAAGAAAGCGTAATCACAACCGCCACCATGTTTCCCGTCTCCAAGAAAATGAACCGTTGTTTTTCCTATTCTAAAGCTCGGAACCTCTTTAGCATTATGAAAAGGATTTGGAAGTCCATAATCATCTAATCTACGTTTAAAATCATCATAAAGTGTTGTTTTGAATTCATTGTAAGTTTCACGATATATATTTATCGTTAATACTTGGCCCTTGTGTCTTATTGTGGCTAGATAAATTATGATATCTACACCACTCCACGTTTTACCAGACCGTGAACTACCCTCAAGGGTAACACCTGCATAGCCAGAAATTAAAGCAGGTTTACCATCAATGTAGCCCCATTTCTGATTATTAATAGCCTCATATAATATCTTATAATTGGGATTTGTGTCTTCATTAATAGTAGTTAACTTCCTATATAACTCTTCTGTCTTCTCCTCTTGCAAAAGACGTTCAAGCATCAATATTTCATCGTCTGTAAGACTCACGCTTTATTATTTGGGTTAATTGGGTTTTAAAATAACCCAGTGGGTTTTTTTGGTTTATTTTTAATCCATTGGGTTTAATGGGTTATTGGTTTAATTTATCCTTAAGCTCTTTAATTTTCTGAGCTCTTTCTTCTGCTGAAAGAATTTTATCACCGCCGGATGTTACATCAAGCTTATCTCCGTACTTCTTAGGGTTTAGTTTGGATATTTGCCATTTCAAAGTATCTACCTTTAATCTACGGTGTCCCAGCATGTCCCCTTGAATCTTCTTCATCTCCTTTTTGCCGTCTTTACCGCCTTTCTGGTTCATTTCAACAGTTTCACCGATTTCCGGAGTAAAGGCAATCTCATGCATTTCTTCAAAAAGAATATCGGCCCTGATTTCGCACGCACGCGCGTATCGTTTTGCTTTCTTTTCATCTTCTTCTAACCAATCAAAGAACGTACTTGTTGAAGGTGCCCATTTCTCTTTTAGAATCTGCCTTACTGGCTTTCCTTCATCTACTATTAAATTGATGATCTTAGTAAAGATCTTGTTCTTTCTTTCTTCTGTGTAAGCCATGATTAATAATCTTCTGTACAGCTAAATCCTTTTAATAAAAGATCAGCCATTAATTTGTTTTTTTCTGATTCTGTCTTGCAGGTTACTTCAAAGCGAAATACAGGGATGTATGTTTGCTCTTCCGGTTCTTCTTCATCTTCAGCCACTACAGGGAATTTAACATCAAGCCCCCAATCTTCAAGTAAATCAGTATCCCATTCGTTCAATAACATATCCCAATCCCATTCACCACCTGAAACATTGTCTTTAATAAGAAACTCCCTTTGCTGCTCTTCTGTGAGGTGATCAGCTATGATAATAGGAACTTCTTTTAATCCGGCTTCCTGACATGCTTTTAATCGCATATTTCCCCCAAGAACTACCATATCACCGTTTACAACTATCGGCCGTATATCAAGCATCTGAGGAAATTCCTCAATGGATTTCACCAGCTTTCTAAACTTGTCATCCTTTATTAATCTGGGATTATTAGGTTTTATCTTGACTTCTGATATTTTTACTTTTTTTGATTTCATTATTGTAGTGTTAAGTACCAGTTAATAAGTTTTACTATGTCGTTGAAATTCCATTGGAAGGAAGCATGATAACCGAGTCCTTTAAGCTTGGAAATTGTTTCGCTTTGCTCCTGAATGTGCTTATTGCTTTTAAGTTCTCCGTTGAGTTTATACGGTGACTCTATTTTTAATTCGATAAACAACCCATGATAATCACCTTTAGGATAGAAAATAAGAAGATCCGGGGTTTTAAATCCCGGCTTCTGGATCTGCGAGTTACGTTTTGCTTGAAATTTCGTAAGCTTTACACTTGCAATAGTGTCTGACATAAAAAACAAATCCGGATGGACCGCCCTTAGGTAGGAACAAACTCTTTTTTGCAGATCAAATTCAGGTTGCCGTTTCATTTTTAAGCTGTTTTCCAGGTTCTATTTTCGACTATCTTTTGAATGCATGGTATTGATACGTTGTAAGCGTCTGAAAGCTGTTTTAATGTCTTTCCGTTACGTTTGTCAGCCCTTATATCTCTTGCTTTTGATGGGTTTATTAAAGCCATACCGTGATTAACCCCGGAAACTCTGGGAACTCTTTTCACAGTTTTTAAAACAACTGATCGGCGTGAAACCCATCTTGTGTTGTTTACTTGATCATTTCTTTGGTTTCCATCCAAGTATTCTAAAACTTCGTTTTCCTCTGGTTTTCGATTAAATAAAGCAGCACACAATCTTCCAGCACTGAAATTCTTTTTTCTACCAAATTTATCTACCAAAACAACCTTAAATCGGCTGTTTTGATCTAAAGTTTTTTTGAGTATTACAGGTTTTCTTTTCACAATGCTTTTAACTCTGGAATAATTTGAGGCCTCGTACCTATCTTCATAGCCGGGAACTTCTTCCCATAATTCACCTGGTAAATCTTGTAACTCTGTGCTTAACGTGTCTTTTAGAGTAATTAATCCTTTCATTTATGCAATTTTTAATAGTTTATATTGGGTTATCTAAGTTTGAATACTTCTCTTTAATAACAGGTCCTGAGATCAATTTAGAACAGAGTTCCAGAGACAAACAAGGAGGATGATTTTCCAATCCTTCCAGTATTTTTCTAAGAATAAATTCCTGATCGGGCGATAGATTATATTCTTCATAAAGTTTTTCCACAACTTTATTTATTGAATTTTTTAATATACCATTTTTACAGTTCATTACAATGTTTATTTAAAGCTTTACTTTAACAATAAAACAAAAATAATAATTAATTTTTACTTTATTTTTTTTGCACAAAAAAACCTCCCTTGAAGAAGGAAGGCCAATTTTTTATTTATGACACTAATATGATCTCAATATGCAGGATTCCGGTACCAAAGAAAGTTTTACGTTTATTTGCGGAAATTAATTTAAAAACAATTTAATATGAAAGAACAATCAACAGAAGAGCCCTTTAAAATAATTGATGAAAATGAGCATATTTTAATCGCATCAGCTGAAAAGGATGGAGTATATATTGAACTAGAATACAATTTAGAAGAGTGTAAAACATATGGTATTGACTCCGTAAATGTAAAACGTTGGATACATCCATCAAATGATCCGTATGCTGCAAACAATTTAAAAAACGAACTTAACAAACATCTTAGGGAAAAATATCTGGATAAATTCAAATAACTTTAGTTTCCACTTGTGTGAGTCACTTATTTATGGGTTATTTGCACAAAATTAATTACATGAAAGAAATTGAAGAGCCAGTGACTGTGACATTGGGGAATGGAGCCACTAAGACATTCTACAAATATGATGAGGAAATATTTACTGAAAAAACAACAATGTTACAGTACATTGATAAAAATTATCCGACTGAATTGAAAGTAGATGGAAAAATAAAGGAAGATGATAGATATAGTATTTATCACCTTTGTAAAGATGTAAACTCAGAGCCAATACACACGGTTTTGTTGGTCTTATAAAACAACCCCTGTTAATTCAGGGGCTTTACTTTGGTAGGAAAACAGTACGAGCATTTAGCGGTGTTCCTATCCTTATCTTTCCGGCTTTAACCATTCGATCAATAAACCCGTTTCGCTCTGTAATTTCCATGTTAAGGATCTTATCTATTTCGATAAAGCTAAGTCCGTTATTCCCTCCAGTTTTGATGTGCTGGACTCTTACGGCTTCAAGTACTTTTTGTTCTAGTTCTTCCATGGAGTAAAGATACTAAAACAGATAGAAAAGTAAGCAGATCACGCAGCCAATCCAAAACCAAGTACCTATTCCGATTATTCTCATTTGCAAATCTTTGCTTTTAAATAACAAACAGTCGTTAATAAATTCTTTCATAGTTCTAATATAGTTTAGTTTTTTCGTTTTGTGTTGTGGGTTTCCGTAATTACTCTTCTTCAACTTCATGTCCTGGACATCCTCCTCCAAAAGGATCAAAACCTATGCACTTTTTTGGATTGCAAGACATTAATTTATGCCCTTTTGCCTGTAATTCAGCAATAACCCTTCTCGCTTCTTTATCTGACAACGTTTTGCCGTTTTCATCATTGAAGATATTAATTTTCTTTCCTTTATAGTTCCTGAGTATTCCTTCAAGGTTTACACTCATATGATGTATTGCTTTCATCTTTACAGTAATTTAAATATTAAACATTTCTCAGGGTTGAAGGTCTGGGATTCGGATTCCAACCATTTTTTAGCTTCTTCTAAAGATACATCCATTAACGGATGACCTGTTGGGTAATAATTTACTAATCCCGTATTATGAGGTTGATCACCCTCTGGATTCTCTCCCCAATACCAACCTTTTGATTCAATCACATCTATAAAAGCATTTAGAAATCTTTTGTAAGAAATTAAAAATGCTTTTGGGTATTTTGTCCGTGCTCCTTTTTCATCAATTGGGATAAACCCCTTTGCTATTTCATTGGTAAGATCTGGGCCTTTGCATAAAACTTCTTTGTCTGCTTCAAGGAGCCCTTTGTAAAGGGAGTATTCTATTTCCATTTCTTGGACTGTTTCATACTCCACAATAAGGAGTCTTTCTTTTAAATCTAACTGTAACTGTTTCATTAGTTTCCAAGTTTTGTTTGTTCTTCGATGAATTTCCCCCAACTTTCAAATTCCCAGACAGCAGGAAGACGTTATTTTCATCTCCCGTATCTCCCGGGTTAGTTCTTCTAGTGCTTTCATAGTAATTCAATTCTTTTTGCTATTTCTTCTACGACACGGACAGTAACTGCATTTCCCAGCATTTTGTACCGTTGTGTTTTCGGAATCTTTTTGATAGTTCCGTCATAATTTCCGTTTTCTGTCCAATTATCCGGGAAACCCTGAAGTCTTTCACATTCTATTTCTGTAAGCCTCCTAATTGAAGCCTCATTTTGAATAACTGGCTGCCCTGATCCATCAGATCTTGCTCTTGCTAGTAGCGTAGGGCATAAATTATTATCCATCTCTCTCAATCCAATTTCTCCTTTAAAATCCCTCCATGTTCCAATTTGCCATCTACCAGCAGATTGGTCTAATGTTGGCGAAATACCTTCAACCGCATGGACTCCTCCTGATTCTTTAGAATTATTTAGTTGTACTACCGCCTGCTTACACCCATTATCTAAAGTACTTGCTACGCTTTTCCCTGTGCTTGAATTCAAATTTTGGATATTGATTGAATCGCCAGGCTTGGCAATTTCAAAACCTTCTTTGTTTGCTGATCTCACTTTGATAAAATCACCAGCCCAATTCATTACTGAAGTTGCTTTCAATGTACTCGCGTAAACTGCTTTTTCATTCTGATTTCGTTCATTACATAATCCTTCCCTTTCTCCGATAGGAAATACTCCTGGCTTACTTCTTCCATCAAGATGTCCGACAAGGTATATCCGCTCTCTATTTTGGGGTAAAAACCACTTTGTGTTAAGCAGTTGCCATTCAAGTCTATAACCCCCAATGTTGGCAAAGGCTTGGAGAATTGCCCAAAAGTCTGCGCCAGCGTTTGAGGAGAAAGCTCCTTTAACATTTTCCCAGATAAACACAGATGGTCTGAGCTCAGTAACCAATCGAATTGCTTCGAGGATAAGAACACTTCTTTTACCGTCCATCCCTTCTCTTTTTCCAGCAAGACTGAAATCTTGACAAGGCGATCCGAAAGTGATAATGTCAATTCCTGTAAAGTCTCTTCCGGAAATATCTGTAACTGAACCGATGTATTTTGCATTTGGAAAATTGTATTTGTAATTAGCGATTGCGTGTTTGTCTATTTCTGAGAAGAAATGTTCTTCTATTTGGTATCCAGCGTCTATAAAACCCTTCGTAAAACCTCCGATCCCTGAAAAAAGTTCCATGATTTTCATTTGATTAGATTTTCGGGATTAATGATTGAGGCTTTTATTTCTTTGTTGTTTGAGAATAATCTATCTATCTCTGTAGTTTCGTAAATTCTCTTCTGCTGTTCAGCCTGTAAGAGATCACAGGCAACGAAAACATGTTCTCTTATAGTTTTCTTTCCAATTGCTATACTTGATAAAAAACTTTCAAATATCTTTCTATCAAAATCATTCAAAGTCTTTGCATACTCATCAAATATGCGTTGTTTCTCTTGGTGACTCATTAGTTATATTTTTTATTTAAATATTCAATATGCTTTTCAGCCATTTCTTTTGTGAAATCTTCATCTACACACCACTCAATGTATTCTTCTGTGTTACAGAAAGGACAAGGATCGTCTGGGTATGATGCTCCAAAATGTGGGAATTCAATACCTGTTTTTTGTTTTTCCATTGTATAATTTATTTATTGGTTATTCTTTGTTTACTCCTTCAGGCAGGTTGCTTTTGTTTTTAAAAGTTCTAAATCAGTATTTCCGGATGAAAGAAGCTTATACTGTTCGTTATTTAGAAGAAATAGCACAGGCGTAACTTTACCCATTTGAATATTGATCAAGTCTTTCATTGATGCTCCCATTGTTATATTAGCTCCTTGTTTTACGCTTTTGCCTTCTACGAAAGAGTCAGATCGGGCAATATCTAAGTTGTTTTCGGCCATGAAAGCCATTATTTCAAGTAAATTCATTTTATTGTTATTTTATTTTGTTAAAGTTGCTTTGTTGATAAACTGGTCTTCCTGTAATTGAAAGACATTCAAATGCCATTCTAAGAGCTTTATGATTAAATAGTATGGCAATTCAGTAACAAGAGTATTACCATCCAGTATGCTACTTAACATATGCTCAAATACGCCTCTGTGCACGCCAAAATTAGAGGCGTAATTCATAAGCCTTTCAGACGGTACAAACTTTTCCCCCTCATGCTCTATCTCCTTGGTTAAATAGGATAGATCGTAGAGAATAGGTTTTACAGTAAAATCCCAATAATTACCAACACTTGTTTCTAACGCTTCGTTATTGACTCCAATAACTGTTTCAACCCAATCTTCACCTTCATCGTCAGTTGAAATTTGTAACCCATACGGTAGATAAGCTGAGTAAATTTTTAATAGTTCTTCTTTATTCATTGTTTCGTTTTTAAAAGTGAGTGAAGGAATTTTATTAGTTCAGGGGATTGGTCTTTTAAATAGGGTTTTGATAAATTCCAGTGATTTATAATTTCTTTTGCGGTATGACTCCATATTAGTTCATGCATCATATTAATCCCGTCTTTCATGTCTGATTCTTTAAACCATTGTAAGACATCGTTAAGCATTGGTTCTTTGCCGATAATTGTATATTCATCTGAAAAAACCCAAGAATCCGTAAACCTGTCAAAAATCTGATCATTATAACACACGGCATACATTAGATCATCAATTTCAAATACTTTTTCAGAGCTTTCAATTATACACCCCTTACTCAATTCTTTCAGCCTCGGCAGCTTCTCCCGGATCTCCCGGGTTAGTTCTTCTAGTTCTTTCATAATGAATTGATATTTTCAAAAAGGCCACCAATACTCATTCTAATTTCATTTCCCACTGCAGCATCAAGTATCATTTTACCTGTTTCCGGATCTACACAGTTACGCAACATCTTAAGCTTTTTATTTGATTTTATTCCGTTTAAGTCAAATCCAAAATGAGGCTGCGTAACTTTTAAATTCACAATATCACCGGCATAATTTTTACGTTTTCTCTTAGTGTGTTGTGCGATGATAGATTGTATTTGCTTTGGTGGATTCTTTTTACTTGTCTCAGGAATTTTGAAATTCGCCCAAAATAAATGTCTGTGAATTTGCTGCGCTGGAATTAAAGGCGTGTAATAGGGAATTACATTTTCAACCACATATTTCCCCTTAAACCATGCTTGTAAGAATAATATCTCCTGATAAAGCCCTAAATCAGCATATCTTATCCTACTGAAGTTCTTGTTCATCCTGGAATGCGTCACACATGGAAATGAACTCCATATGAAATCAAACTCTGAAAAGTGATCTAAAAGATACTGATGAGCATCACCAACAATCATTTTATCTTTGGGGAAATAGCTTTTATAAACACTTGCAATTTCTGCATCTATTTCAACAGCAGTTATTTCATGTTCATCACTCCAAAGTTTTCTGTTTCCTCCTATTCCAGCATATAGATTAAGTATTTTCATTGAATTTTGTTTTCGGGATTAATGATTGAGGAAATATCGACTGGATGGCCTTTTTGAAATTCTGAATTACTGATTCTCTCCGCTATTCTCTTCTGCTGTTCCTCCTGTACGAGATTGCAGGCAGCGAAAATTTCTTCATCTATGTCAATGTCATTTTCTAAATGGAAGTTTTTTAAATGATTCCAATTTTCAAATTCCTGGCTCTTTGCATACTGATCAAAGATCTCTTGTTTCTCTTGGTGACTCATGATTGAACACTTTTTAAAATGTTGATGTTTTTTTGGAGTAACTCTATGTGTTTTTCTTCTGAATATCCACCTCTAATATCAGTGTAGCATCGGGTTAATGACCAGTGTCTTTTTTTATCTGAATCTTCGAATTTCACATAAACAAACATGAGACTATCTCCTGAGAAAATGCAATCACCTGTTGATTTGTAGTAAAATGAATTTGGATATTTTTCAACATCTGGAAGTGCTGATTTAATAATTAATTTATTTAGATATTTTTCTAATTCTTCTATTGAATTTTCCATTGTTATATTTTTAAAATTTGACGTAAATAGTGTGCGTTCGCTGTTTTTTACGAACTGTTTTTGCACTGAAAATTGTTGTTGTTTTTCCCGGAAAGAATACGGTCCGGGTTCCGTTTATTTTAGTAGTTAAATAGGTTTGCTTCCGGGAATTTTCCTGTTAAGCGATAATTTAAAATATCTACCCACGTTTTAGATCCTTGATATTTGTTGCCATTTTTATCAATAAACCAAATATTTTCATTTGCTTTAATAGCTAATTTTATTCCTTCTAAGTTTGTTGGTATTTCTCTATAGTCTTTATTAAAAGGAACTTCTTTGTGATAATAAATAGGCAATTCTGAATTATCCCATGCTGAAACTATTTCAAAATCTGTTTCTTTGTGAGTAAGATTATGATAGTATGAAACCACTCGCATTCCTTGTTTATGAAACAAATGTCCTAGATAAGGCCTTTGTCTTTCAAAATCAATATCTGTAATAAGAACCTTAAAACCTCCTTTAGTTTTATAAACACCACCTTCCTTTACATCAATCATGATTCTGTTTTTAGTTTGGTTAGTAAAGATTCTATTTTTTCAACTAATTCAATCTGATCCATTGATCCCGCGTAATTGTATAGACTATCCTTTGTTTCTTCCAACGCCTTCTTCATCTCATCCTCATAGTCTGGCCTTTCTTCTAGCCAGTATTCAGGTGTTTCTTTCCACCATTCCACATCAGCAGGATCTTCAGGATCAAAAGAGTAGAAACTTGCAAAATTAGATTCTGGATCAATCACAGCAATGTATTCTCCTTTTTCAGCTGGCAGCCTTTCGGATGGCTTTACTTCTACGTATTTTGTCTTTTGCATAACTTTATTTTTGATTTTGGTTTTATTTCTTCCGGAGCGCGGGCCTGGATAATCCAAGAACCGCCCGTACGGGTATCATTTTCCACGTAATTTATATTCATGGAGGCTTTACCTCTATTTAACCCATTCGCCCCGCAAATGAGGTCTAAAATTTGATTCTCGTCCAAAAGGACCATTGATATCTTCGGTTTCATTTTAATTTTTGTTTGTTATTGTAACTTCTTGACTTAAATTCCCGGTTTTTCTGATACATGGTTTTGAAGGAAGCCATACTTTCAGAATTTTTCACTTTATTATCTTCGGAGCGTGACCCCTTGAAGTTCGATGACATTGAACATTTCAAAAAACCTATCGTACATTCTATCTCCATATCTAGCTTTGTATTCGTCTAAAGTTGTTTTAATCGTTTCACCGTAATAATTTAGTGTGAGTATGGTTGGTGAACTTTTAACATATCTTTCGCTTAACACCTTTTTCATGATGTCTACGCTTCCATAATTTTTTGCCATGTCTTCTGACAATAAATCATCAAATGCGTTAAATCCCAGCTCGTATCTTTTGTAGAATAATGACAGGTGATAATCTCTATCAGTGTCTTTGCTGTGGCGATTGGCAGCTTCAAAATGTTTTACTACTTCATCGACTGAATTATATTTGAACCGCAAATCATATCTTCTCAAAAGCTGGCCCGTCCCTTCAATGTCTTTTACAATTAGAGGATTCTCTGAACCATACTTGAAAATTTCGTAAAAGGTCCTTAGTATTGCCGTTTTTCCTATTCCCGGTTCTCCAATTATTGCAATACCTTTATCAAAACTTGGAACGCTGATTTTGTTCAATAAAGGACTATTAAAAAAGGATCGTCTCTTAAGAAAATAGGCTATCAAGGTGTAAACAAGGGTTTCAGCTTCTCCATTATTTGCAGTTTCATCAAATTCTTTTTTGTTAACAAGAGGAAAGTTTACTTTGAATGTATTGTATAAACTCTCTGCTTTCATGGGCTTAAGCTCCGGTAATACTATTTCTTGTTTTTTAGGCAGAGAATCGATCATTTTATCAAAATCGTTTTCATACCTGATCAACAATTCTTTGTATTTCTGAGCAACAGGATGATCTGGATTATTTATCAACAAGTACTCTATTGCTCTGGTCAACAAAGGAGTTTCAACCTCTTGTGACTGACTGTCTAAGCCCTGTACCATTTGCTCTTGTTTTTGAGTTGTCTGATTGTCCATTGTTGTTTTTTTGTTTATTAACATACCACTCGTATTCAAATCCCTGCCATCCGTAAACCCTGCAGGCCTTAATTGCTTCTGAGAACTCGAAATTGTGCTTTTCACATTCCGTTACTACCAGATTAATTGCATCTTCAGTGAAAACTGCTCTTTTTTGTTTCCGTACCTCCATCCATTTTTCAGCATCTTCTTCATCTGCCCCCAATTCGATTAGCTTTTTTTTGAAATCATCTTTGGTGAAAATCTTTCTTTTTTTTTCCGGAACTTTTTTTTCTTTTTTAGAATCTGGAGGAATAACAAATAATTCTTCTGAAATTTCTTTTGTTATATTTTCTTCTTTTGATTCTTTTTTTAAAAGAATATCATTTACATTCTCATTTATATTTTCATTTACATTTATATTTTCATTAGGGGTTTTTTGGGTTTCATTTAAACCCAGTGGGTTTTCTGGGTTTTGTTCGCTTTCTTTGGGTTTTAATTTTTCCGACTGGGTTTTCTGGGTTTTTGGCGGTCTCCCTCCTTTTGATCCATTAACTCTATTCCTATTCACCACCTTTTCCTTATAGCCTTCTCGCATATTATCCAGCTGCTTCTTTACAAAATTCCAAGTAGGAGATACAATTGGATTGTCACATTCTTGATCTTTTCCGTATTCGTAATTTGTGAATAATTCCCAGAATACAATCTGATTTTCAGCAGACATAGGAGTGATTAAAAAAAGCCAGTCCTTTAGAAAAATTACACTATTATCCTTGTCTTTCATCGTTTGGTTTTTTACTGTTCTTTCTGGAAATAAAGCTGGTAGAATTTCCCTTTTTCGTCTTCTCCCTGTTCAAGTAATTTTTTATCTCCGTGGATATGGATTTGAAAATTTTTGTCAAGTTTGATAACTGATTTAAAATGACGTTTTACCTTTTTCACTGCTGCAGTATTGATTTCAAATTCTTCTGATATATTGGCCTGCATATTATGTTCGTAATCGGTCTTGAATTCGGCAAAACTTTCAATAACTGATTCATCAGAAAATATCTCGTTCGTAAATTCATCAAAATCAAATTGTTCTTTTTCCATGAAGTATGTAAGGGAACTTTTCAGGAAATTAACCTGGTCAACTTTTGTTACTTCATATTCCTGGGGAAGTTGTTTTGTTATGTAGTCCTTGAAGACCATTAACAGCTCGTTTGTGTGAAAATAATCATCCTCCCTTTGTTTGATGTGAAGGAAGTCTTCAAACCAGTAATACACGTCTCCGTTTTTGTTGTTGTCAACAGCTGAAATAACATACCCAGTTTCTTTTCCTGTATTGTAAATAAGTGCTGCCTTATCTATTTTATTAAGGCTTACACCTTGATCTTTTTCAATTTCCAGAACATCATTAGCATAAGAGAATTTTAAAATTGATTCTCTTTTTTCAGTCTTGAAAATGCCTATCTGATTGTTTTCCGGTTTTTCACTTTCAAAAAGAACTACAAACAATTCACCCCCAGCAATACGTGGGTTTTCAGCTGCATCAAAGAGTGTTTTAGCTATTGACTCCGATTCAAACAAGAAGGTTTCCGGATTTTCAAAAATTGCAGAAACTGATCTGTAAACGTCATTGTTTGATAAATACGAATCGCTGTAGAACTGATATGTTTCATCTGATTTAAATGAACTTAAAAATAAGTCTTTTAACTCTTCTGTAGTCTGCTCATTTAATTGCAATTCTCTTTGGGAAAGAAGCATTCCTTCACCGTTTATTTTATTTCCTATTCTATGTGTAATAACTTTCATTTTGATTGATTCTTGATGGTTTAAAATTTGTTAGCTGGCTGAATTCGCTAAATCCTTGTGTGTTATTTTCCATGCTGAAAGAGAATTGAAAAATTTTGATTCACCACTTGGATTAATCCATTCTCGGCCCTTTATATTTATTCCCACTCTCACTTGATCTCCCGGCTTAAAGTGATCCAAAAGATCAACCCTGTCAGCGGTTATCTCTATCAGTAGCGGTTGTGGATATTGTTCCTCTGTAACTAATACAAATTCTCTCTTCTGGAAATTATTTCCGAATGTTTGTGTTTCAGAAATTTCTCTTATTGTTCCTGTTAATTCCATGTCTTTAAACTTGTTTTACTTCAGTTCGTAACTTTTTCCGGATTCCTTTAATTCTCTCGTTCCTACCGATAAATCAAATAGCTTTTCACCTACAACATCAACACCTTTGAAAACAATTTTCTGCGCCCAAAAACCCTTCATTCTAACTTTATTTTGACCTTTATAGGAATATGTAAAACCATTGATAATTATCTGCTGGTCTATTTTTAATTCATTTACTTTCATGATTATCTTTTGATTATTTTTTTCTTTCCAGAAATTTTACTGAGCTGATATTTTTCAGATAAATCTGAGTTTTTTTCTAATTCTAAGTTGTGGAAATTGCAACAGGGTTTCCAGGTAGAAGTATCAAGGTAATTTTTGCCCCATCTTCCGGCTGTATGTTCTACTGTATCGGCTCTATTATTACATCCTTCAATAAAACATCTTTGATTTCCCGGCTGTGCTAAAAACTGAAGGCGCTTGATCAGATATTCCCGGTTTTCTTTCTTTCTTCTGACTGAAAATTTAGGAATTGGTGTTCTAGGAGCTTTTTCCTTATCCTTATTTTTTTCAGCATTGACTTTTGATCGATGTAATTTGTAATGAAAACTATTACATCGCCCTGCTGTTATTGGTTGGTCCGGTGTTCCCGGAGGACAATCACAACATTGTCCTATTTTTGGCTTAATAGTACTGTTTGTCATGCTGTTTGTACTTGTGGTTTCCAGAAGGATTGAAATCTTATTAAATCAGGACTATCCGGGGTTTTCAATAGTCCGTCCCCCATACCTGCCAGTGTTTCTGCTCCTGCATCATCAATCACCACCCGGCTGTCAATTTCCTTTGGAACTCTGAAGCAAATCATAAGGGAGTAATTAACTTTAGCGTCTCCGGTGATAATTTTTGTAGAAGCTCTTTGTGTTGCATCAATTCCTCTAAATCCAACTGATCGGCCTTTCTGCTTGATGATTCGCATGTTTTCCTCTAAACTCTTAAGTTCACCCGTTTTTTGTCTTTGCATTTTAGGAGGACCGGCAACAGGGAATCCAAATGCATCTTTAGTAGGTCGATAATTTCCAACCTGAACCATACTATAAATGTCAAGGTCTTTGCCTTTTCTGGACGCAGCAATAGCATCAGCGAATTCATCAAACACAATAAGAATTTTCTTTTTCTTTCCGGCTTTGATAAGGGAATTCATTTCTCTGACTAAGCTTTCAACCTTGTTTTCAATTGCTAAAATTTCATTGTAAACTTCTATTTTATCGTCTGATGAATAATCCATGAACTCAAATTTTGGATCAAGAATTATAATTTGTTCCACTTCAGGAATCAATCTTGCATATTCAACGATGCTTATTAACTCAACCGATTTTCCAGAACCAGCAGCACCGCACGCTAACACAAATGGAGTAGACTGATTATCTAAATCCCAGTAAAGCGTTCTTTCAAAATTGTCTTTACCAATAGGTATTTTCTGGCCCTGCAATTCAGATTCGGACCAAATTAAATCTCTATCTCTTTTTTTAGCTGTTTCAACCTGCAGATAAGATTTACCTTCGTAGACTTTCAGATCCTTTGGGATTCTGACATTGGGAACATTTAGAGCGTTCGCAATATCAAGTTTATGTCCTTGGATTGATGCTATTTTAGTTCCGGCGGAAACTTCCAGAAGGAAAGTGTTTGAGGAATATCCATTGAAGGTGTGAGCCACCTGCGTATGAATTCCGAATGTTTTTAATATATGTTCTACTTTTTGTTGTGGTTCCATGTCTAAAGTGCTTAAATCGTATTTAATAAAGGATGCAGCGTTTGATTTGAACTTCTTGATTATTTTTGGAGAAATTGTTGTGGTTGATGAGTCTCGTATTTTTCTCAGTCTCTTTTTAACCATTTCTTTGTTAACCTCCGTTTCATCAATATCAAATTCATCAATTTCACACATTCGTGTCTTTGCCCAGAAATCATATAATTCTGCCTTATCAACTAAGTTATCTTTGTCATTAATCAGGTAAACATAATCCGGATTTGAAACAGCTTCTATAAGCCTCTTTAAATTTTCGTAAAGCAAATCTTCGTACAATGCTCTTGTATCTCGATCTAAAGCGACCATGAACATGTTTAATTGATTCTCTCCGGATCTATTTTTAGAATATTTATTCTCGCAAAACCAAACTTCATCAACTGCTAATCCGGAATAAGATTCAAATGCTTTTACATAGGTTATTCCTTGTTTACCTATTGTGAGTCTTAAGTCTTCTTCTGAAGAAAAGGCACTCTTACTTTTATGGTCGATTACTACTATCTTACCCTCATGTGTTTCAATTACTAAGTCAATAATCGTATTAAAAGGAAGAGGAATATCAACGCCATTTATTGTTAGAAAACTTGTGTTAGAAATTTCAACATCTAAAACTTTTGCAATGTGATCTTCATAAATTGATTTTTCCGAGTAGAAGTTTCCTAATAATGCTGTTGTAGTTTTAACCGTCTTAATTTTGGTTTCTGCTATTGTTGGTGTTGTTTTCTGAAGCTTCCATTTATTAGCAGGAACATTATCTATGTAATCAAACGCAATACTTTCAAGTTCAGGCAGACTTAATACATATCCATCTTTTTTTGCTTTAAAATATTGACTTAATGCCTCATGATACGCATTGCCAGAAATACCAGAAGCCGATGATTTACTATGATATCCATAAATATTCATCATTTCAAATGCCTTTTCATTTCTGGAAAACAAGGCAGCTTTTGAGTAGGAAACAGATTTTATAATGAAATTACTGAAGTGTTCCTCCAATTGATCTTGGGTATATGATTTATAAATACTCATGGCATGATGATTTTAGGTTCTGATTTTTTACGTCTCTGCTTTTTCTCTTCAGGCTTAACAGTAGCATTGTAAATTGTTCTCGGTAAAACATTTTTATCAAAAATCAATTCTGATTTACTCGAAGCAATTCTTTTGCATTCTGCCAAAATCTGATCACCTTTTAAAATATTTCCTGCTTCATCACATGGCGCCGGATATCCATTATCCATTTTACATTTTATCGTTATTTCACCAAGTTCATACGCTTCTTTATTAATACCCCAATGAACTGCAGCACGCTTAACGCTATCTGAAGTTTCTCCTTTTGACGGGTCCGCAAAAGTTTCAGTTCCAGAATCTCCTTTCCAAATCCATTCATCACCAATCTTGATTCCTATCTTACAAAACTGTTTCCCCTTGCATTCAAAATAATCTTCCTGCCAATTTTCAGGTCTAACCACCTGATCAAGCCTTTCATAAACCTGTCTTGCATCTATATACCCAACAATTACCATATGAGTTGGATTTACATTATCCGGAAGGAGGCTTTTTACTCTCCATTTCAATTTAAATGGCTCTTTTAATCTATACAATTGATTTCTTTCTACTCCCATCTTTACATAAATTTTTTGATTACTTTTTCCATATCTTCATTTTCAATCAATCCTCCCATTTTGGCAAACCACTGTTGAAATTCTACTGCATCATTAATTTCTCTTGCGTGGGGTAGATTATCTTTTTTGTTTTCGTTAACCATTTTCTTCCAACTTCTTTTTCTATGTATTTTTTTCATGGCTTATAGGTGTTTTTAAGTAGTGAAGAAATTCTTTGTGATAGTATCTGAAGAACCCAAAGAATACGTAGATAAAAAGAGGGAAAACAAATACAGTTAAATCCGGATTGTCTGAGCACAAGAACACATATATTGTGTTGGCGGCCAGAATTAAGTTTAGTGCTGATTTCATGGCGTTATTAGATTAGGTTAAAGTATTTAGCCTCCTCAGGTTTTAGCATTGGCTTTATCACCTCGATATCACTCGGAGACAATTCAGATAATTTTTTCTTCAAGGCTTTTTCCAAGCCATTCCAGAACTTCCAAGAGTTCATGTCATCCATTCTTTGATAATCCGTATCCATCGCATTGATGTTTCTGGCTATCTTCTCAGCTCGTTGCTGTGAAATTTTTTGCCCTTGTGTTTGGTTCATAGGGTTCATTTGTCTTACATTTGTTCTCATAATTCAAAACTTTTGATTTTAAGGCCATCTGTTGCAGCAGGTGGCTTTTTTATATTTTGCCCTTAGCAATTTGCTTATCTAAATAATCTGAATAAAACTTCCGCATTCCTTTAGCTGATTTCTTTTTTTCGTCCACTCCCTCAAGTGTTCGTTTACATAATTTTACTTTTTCTTCATCCGGAAGCTTATTCAGATATTCTTTTGCTATTTGGTAGTCTAGATTCATGATTTTAATTTGTGTAAATTTCTTTTTTAGAGAATCCTTTTGACTTATAGTAATCAACAGCTAATGCATCTCTCAACCTTACCGACTTTCCTTTTCTATGGTTATCAACTAAGTTCTGAATTTGCCGTTCTGATAAGTCTATCTTACTCGCCAGCTCTAACCTGAAAACCTTATCGGTTTCTATCTTCTGTAGAATCAATTCTGAAATATTCATATATTTGCGTATTAATTATCGTAATTGCTTGTACAAATATACAACCTTTTTGGTTGTTTGCAAATATTTCTACAACTTTTTTAGTTGTTTAAATGTAATGTATTGTTTTTCAGGTATTTAAATTTATTGTAAATAATTTATGGAAAATAAAACCGTAAAATCCCTGAATTTTACAAAGCTTATATACAGTACATTTGCAGCCATAATTTAAAACAATAAGCTATAAACGCCTTTATTAACAGACAAATGGACGACAAAAACAAAAACAACCTTATCAGTTGTTATCTTAAGGATTTTTTTAAAGAAAAAAGTATTTCTCAGAAAGAAATTCAAGAAAGTTTAAATGTTTCACAACAATACGTTTCTAGTATATTAAATGGAAAAAAAAGTATTGGAAAAAAATTGGCTGAAAAATTATTCGAGCTATATGGTGTTGACAAAACAATATTACTGACAGGCGAAGTACCAAATATTGCCAAAAAAGAACTTTTGGGAAAAAATTTAGATGTCCCAGTTGAATTTGTAAAGTTACTACAAGAGCAGCAAATAGCTTTTAATGCTATTCAAACTATACAAGATCGTAAAATTGAAATTTTGACTAAAAATATAGAAAGTTTGAAAAAAGAACTTTCAGAATTGAAAAGCTTAATTAATAATTAATTCTTTGCAATTTTATAATTAATAACAGTACTAAATGCGTTTTTCTTTTTAATCAACATATATCCTATACGGCTGGATATTGATTGAATATCATAAAACGTTAGATCGAATCTTTGGTTTATTTCATTTCTAATCTGATCTGATCTTTTGATATAATCGCTTTCGGTAAGATCACCATTTTTATAATCTTCCCATAATCTATCGCTAATAGAAACTAGGATCATTAGCTTTTCAGAATTATCTAAAATGCTCATGTTATTTTCTATTTTTAATTATTTCTGAGTAACGATCTAATGTCTTATTTAAATACTCGTTTTTTGTTTCTATATCTTTATAATACTTACTTATGATGTAGAACAAAAATGTTGCAACCGCACAGATTACAAACAAAAGTATCTGGGTAATAATATAAGATTTCTTTTTTTCAATGAAAATGAAATTTACCGTAAGAAAAAGCTGTATGTATACGGAAATGAATACAGCAAAATAACTATTTTTATGCGCTCCAAGCCTTGCGCCTATTGCTATAAAAAGATAGCTAAAAGGAACTGACAGGAAAAATATAGCACTATCCAAGTCAAGCTTTTTAACTCCTGGAGCATCTATTAAAAGAATTGATTCTGTTTTAAATAAACTATTAAGAATATTATTCAGGAATGGCATAATAGAAGACAACAGAACTAATCCCGTTGCCTTCACTTGTGCATTAGTAGCCCTACCAGGGTTTATCTGGTTTGGTTGGATCGATTGTTTCATCCGGATCTTCTGGGGGTAAGCCCAAGCCTACATCGTTGTTACTTCTAACCCTAATAGTATCATTTGTTAGAGTTGAATCACCTTCACGACTTTGTTGGCTCGGCTGGTTTAACTTTAAGTTTTGGTTACTAGCTTTGACCTTTTCAATTGCATCCTTTCTTACATCCTCATCACGGTCGTTTGAACATGAATAAAGTAAAACTGCAGCTGCGGCAGCTAAAATAATTAATTTTGTCTTCATAGATAACTGTTTTTTAATTCTTTGCAAAAATAACAATTATAAAACGACGCTTATTATCATTTACCACTTTTTCATGATCAGCTAATATAATATTTTATTTAACACACCAAACATAGTGTTATAAATATTTTCAAATATTATAATTATTCTTGATATTACATTACGGGTTTCCGTAAAATGTGAATATTTTTTAATTTTTATATTTGTAATAAATTTAATCATGAAAACTAAATGCAAATGACTCAAGATTACGAAAAACTAAAAAAATTCAATACTGAAGTTTCTAAAATGATTGCCGAAGGCTATACTATAGTTGATAAGAACGATAATACAAGAATGTGTGTAATGGAGAAGAAAAACAAAATCAATCACGGTCTGCATATTGTTTTGTCAGTACTGACTGCCGGATTTTGGCTTATAATATACGCGTTAATATTACTCACTAGCAGTAGTAAGCCTAAAACTATTACTATTTTAGTTCAGTAACATAATCTAAATGTAAATTAATTAACTCATAAAAATATAATATGAAAAAAATATTTATTTTATGGATAGCGTTATGCTTGTTGACATTTAATTCATGTTCAAGCAATGATAACGAAAACACTGAAACTCCTATAGTTACTAACAAAAATATACCTGCTGAATTAATTGGCTCATGGAAAATAAATCACATTTTCGAAGCGAGTGACCCCAATTATGATTGTGGAAATTTTTTTGGCGCGTATGTTAAGGTTAAAACAGACAATACTATTGAATATTATGATGGAAATAAAAATTATGACAAAAAACACATAATGCCTGTAGAGCAAGTTTCAGGAACATTATTAGAAAATGGAACCCAAATAATTATGTCCGCTTATCAAGGCAAACAGCAAATTATTTGTAAAAAATCATCAAAATATACCGGTGAAGTTGAATTCAAAATATTGTATCCAAGCGAATCACCTTATACAAATATGATCCTTTCAGGAATAAAACAATAAAGCCATAACTGAGACTATTTCATTTCCATTTTTCTATATTTGCACTCCGAACATTTGAGTAAAATGAGTAAGAAATGAGTAAATAATACCTATTTTTTACGTGTTTTGAATTTGTAACTTATTGATTATCAATTACGATATTTTGCATCACGGAATCCCTTCCTCTCTGCAAGAAACAAAAGCCTGTGCGAATGATTAGCACAGGCTTTTTTGTGATTAAGATTTTGATACCTTTTCTCATAGGTATTTATACTCACTCTAATAATTGGTAATTTATACGCTACAGTATATTTGTTATTCTCCGTTACTTTGATACACAATCTAACAAACTAAAAACCAAACCAATATGACATCAACAAGTGTAAATGCAAATTCTTCAGGTCAGTTAGTACTTGGAAACGGAGCACAATTCTGGGTGTATCTTTCACCACAAAATGATACCTCAAAAATGATTTCTACGTGGCGTGTAACTTTTTCACAGGGAGACTGGAGTGATTTCATCTCAAGTGAGAATCCTACAAAACAGATTCAGACCCCTAATCTTTCGGGAATCTTCGAAATTAAAGTAGAATTATTAAGCGGATCTACCGGTACATGGCGTCAGATTCCACCTCAGGCTGGAAGCCATAATGAAATAGGCTGTAATTCCAACTGCGCTTCAATGGTAGGAATTGTTGCGGACAGTACAAATCCTCCTATCGGAGCTATCAATGCCCATTTCTGGACCACATGGGATGCTATGTGCGGAGTAAGACAGAACTAGTATGTAAATAAAACAGTCCTTAAAACTAAATAGCCACAGTATGTATATATTGTGGCTATTTATTATATACCATAAAATCAAATCATTACATCATTAATATATAAATACACAGTCACTTTTCCACAAACTATTAACAAGTTATCCATATTTTATCCACAATTATAAATTTAAACTTTTCCTCTTAGAAGGTTTTGTTCCTAATTCTATCCTAAATCAGGTCTTTACTTTGTCTTGTTTTTAAACAGTATTAAAAGATTTTGAATAAACATTCTATGGACAAAGCCTCTAATTTTGCTATCACGAAAGATTCTCTCTGCGTATCAACAGTATTCTCATCTGTCTTATGGTTTCGCAGGTATTTAAAATTAACCCTAAAACAGGTATCCACATTATTGAGCATGAAGAAATTTTTTGCAGGATTATTTTTACTGGGATGTATAGGAACATCGATTAAAGCACAGATCAGTCCGCCTGGATTGGGAGATGCCAACAATGCGTTCTGGGGAGCCTTCGGAGTGAAGCGACAACTTGATTCTTTGGGCAAAAAACAGGCATTGAGCTATGTCGCAATCGGGAGAAAAAGCAGTCCGGATGACCATAACCTGTTTTCGAAGCAAGCGATCATTGTTTTAAATCATGAAGTTTATCATTCCTTTGCTCCACACCAGCAGTATAGTTATGCATTAAGTTACCGACGTCAGCCACAGTATGAAAGCACAGCTCCTTATGATAAGGAAAGTACAGAACAGGAATTCAGAATTTACGGAAGATATGCCTATACTTTTGATCTTGGCAGAAAATGGAAACTTAAAAGCACCATACGTCAGGAATTCAGGAAGTTTTTTGATGCAGACTTTCACAAGGTGGAAGAGGATTTTCAGTTGAGAACACGGATCAAGAGTCAGCTAGCCTATAATTTATCTCCAAAAAACAATCAGAAACTGGCCCTGAGTGCAGAAGCCCTGTTTTCTATAAGCCATCTCAACGAACCGGATTCTGAATGGAGTTCATTTGGATATCGTGAAATGCGTATTTCGGCGTATTATATGTTTACAATTCCCAATTCTCCTTTTACTGTAGATATAGGATATATGGATGATCTGATCAGAGACAGCAAAAGTATTCATCATGGAGGTGTTCATTATCTGGCAGCAGATCTGGTATGGAATATTCCTTATAAAAAAAGCAAATAATACACGTGAGCAAGTATTCATCCAAATACAATACAAAATCCCGATCATTACTGACCGGGATTTTTGGTTGAAAACATAAGTTTTCCGCAATATAATTAAGTATGAATGTTTGGTGTAAAATTTTAATTGCACAAAGTCAGAAACTGACGGCTCAACTGCACGTTGAATTTTGCTTCCGCTCTTGAGCGTGCATAAATGGTCTGTTTAAAAGCATGCACAGTTTTTAATTTCTGATCTATAAATTCTGCAATCTGAACAACAGAAAAAAGAAAGTCTCTGTATACTGCCATATTAACGGTCTGGCCATAATACGGAAGATAAGCTTTTAAAAAAGGTATTGCTTTCTGATGACGATTGTAGCTGATACAATACCCTACTCCTTCCATTGAAGTAATAATGCTGTAATTATTAATATAGTCCTGAATATTTTTACTTCCGTCCAGAGCATGAGTATTTTTTGAACAGAATTTATTGATCTTATCCAGAATATGCTGGGCATACTCCATCATGGAAATATTCTTAAATTCAAATACCTGATTCATTCCGTTGGATGGGGAAATTCCGTTTTCACTGTCAATACAGAAAGAGATTCCTATTTTTTCATGATAAGGGAAAAAGCAGTCTTTCACTTCAATGGAGGCATCCGGCTTTAGCATGTCATCTGCAAAATTATAATACACATACGGCCTGTAAAGCTCAGCAAGCGCTTCCAGATAATCTGTTTCGCTGGTATTATGATATTCTTCAAACCATTTTTCAAGGTTATCGTAATAATTGCTTTCAAAGTCGTTAAAGTTTAAGTAAAATGGCAATTCCATAGCTCTGTAATTTTGATATGACAAAGCTATATACGTAATGCGACAAAACTTGACGCAATATATTTTTTGTGAAAAAGATTTGAAAGGTTGTTAAGTCAATAGTCAATCATTATTAACGCTAAGATTCGCAAGGTTTGTTGGATAACGTTTTATATTTTGTTCG
>NZ_VFPD01000003.1:0-247930 GCF_006716485.1 Chryseobacterium aquifrigidense | reverse complement strand
TTCGCAAAGGCACTTCGTTCAGCAAAGAACTCAGTTTACATATTACTGAGGGAAACACCTCTGCGGTTGTTTTTTTTAATAATAAAATATCTTAGCAACCATCAATCATTATTAACGCTAAGGTTCGCAAGGTCTGTTGGATAACGTTTTATATTTTGTTCGCAAAGGCACTTCGTTCAGCAAAGAACTCAGTTTACATATTACTGAGGGAAACACCTCTGCGGTTGTTTTTTTTAATAATAAAATATCTTAGCAATAGTCAATCATTATTAACGCTAAGGTTCGCAAGGTTTGTTGGGTAACGTTTTATATTTTGTTCGCAAAGGCACTTCGTTCAGCAAAGACATGCCTTATCATTGCTGAGTGAAGCGCCTCTGCGATCGAAAGAAATTAAACATCATAAAAAACTTTGCGAACGCTGCGTTTAATAATATGCGAACTTATATTAAAATTTACAAGCCAGCGAATTGACCATTCACAATTCACAATTGACATTTATTTATCATAATTCTTCATGATGTATTCAAAGTAATGGATCATTTTCAGATAGTTTTCAATACTAAGATATTCATTGGTGCTGTGAATACTTTGCTGTTCGGCACTGTTGATCTTAATCGGCATGAATCTGTAAACGTTTTTGCTTACAATTTCATATTTACCGGCATCAGTTCCAGCCATGGTAAGATATGGAGTAACAATAGCTCCGGGATGAATTTCTTTCACTCCTGCTTCTATTATTTTAAAAGCTCTTGTATTGGTTGGAGAAATAGCAGAGGCTTCTCTTGTATTATCAATTTCTTCTACTTCAACATCAAAACCTTCAGTGGCTTTAGCAATGTGATCTCTTACATCTTTCACCGAATTTCCGGGAAGTAACCTGAAATTAACTACAAATTCCACTTCGGGAGAAAGTACATTGGTACCATCACTTCCCTTCATCATCGTTAAAGCTGTTGTGGTTCTAACCAATGCATTGGTTGTATTATTTTTGGTAAGCTGGGAAATCAATACCGGTTTTAAAAGCCATTGATTCGCCAATGCCATTCTTGTGGTAAAAGGCATTTCACCTCCGATATTATTAAAAAATTCTTTGATTAAAGGGGTAATAACAGGCTTCATCTGGTGATCTTCCAGACGCTGCATGATAACGGCTGCTTTTCCGATTGCGCTTTCCATAGGAGGCATAGAAGAGTGTCCGCCCAGCCCTTTTACTTTGATTTTTGCAGAAAGAAAACCTTTTTCTGCACATCCTACTACGGCAACATCTGTATCAATTCCGGCTACATTTCCTTTTCTCATAATCAATCCGCCTTCGTCATAGACCGCATCGAACTTCAATCCATTTTTCTTAAAATAATCAGCAATCTGCATCGCTCCTTTTTTTCCGCCTACTTCTTCATCAAAACCAAAAGCCAGATAAATATCACGCTGTGGAATCTGTTTGTTTTTGATCATAGAATTCATGGATTCCATTAAAGAAAAGAGCATTCCTTTCATGTCTATGGCACCTCTTCCGTAGATTCTTCCGTTGGCAACAGCTCCTGAAAAAGGGGCAAAATCCCAATCTTCAGCTACTTTTGAAACAGGCTCGGACGGGTTATCATCGGGACGGAATATATTTTCTTGGTTATTTTTAATATCAGCATCTCCGGGAGGAACTACATCCATATGAGAAAGGAATAAGATGGGTTCCAGAGCAGGATTGCTTCCTTTAAGTCTGAACACCAATCCGTATTGGTTTACCTCAACATTTTCTGTGTTCTGATAGACTAACGGATAAGAAGCTTTTAAATAGGTTTTGAACTGTTCAAACGGTGCATAATCAAATTCACCCAAACTACCTGTAGAAACGGTGGGTACTTTTATTCCTCCTGAAAGTCTCATGACTGCAGAATCATTTTTTACAGGTTTCCAGCCCTCACCTGCGCCAATAGTATTTTTCTTAAACGGATAGGTGTAGGTTTTGATCAATACTACAGCAGCCAGAATGACTACGATTCCCAAAAGGATTAAAAGAAATTTTTTCATAGCGGATAGTTTGTGAAGTGATTTTATTCTATAAATATAAAAAAGTATTTCATGCCTGACAATTTAAAACCCGGCTTTTTCAATCAACAAATCCAGCCCTTTAACAATTTTAAATTAATTAATCATGTCCCTTTGATAAAAACAAGATCGTCATTGGAATAAAGAAAAAAAATGAAGAATATTCTGCACGTTATCTCCAGCGCAAGAGGAGATCTGTCTTACAGCATAGGGCTCAGTTCAGCTCTTTCGTATACCAATAGCATTGTGAGTGAAATCCGTGAAGCAGATATTATTGTTATTGGAACACTGGAATCGTGTGGGACAGTTTAAAGATAAAAAAGTATATCTCGCTGTTGCTTCGGGCGGTAGAAGTGCTGAAGATGCTCCGGATTATATTGCTGCTTATCTCAAAGATGTTTTCAGAAATTATACGGGAACTACTGATGTGGAAACCTATTGTATTGAAGGACTATGAAAAATGGTTTTACAGCGGATTAGGAAAGTATTCTGAAAGAGTTTTGATGGTGGATAATAGGGTTTGTTTTTAACGCAAAGTTTTCAATTATTAATATTGAAGATAAGGGAGCAAAGGAAGAATCAACAAGTTGATTGGATGAAGCTTTGTGATTTTAGTAATGTTATTAATTTGCCTTTAATGCAAGGGCACGAAGGTTTTTTAATATTGCTTTGTTTTATAAGGCGCAAGAACATTTCGCTTGCGCTCAATGTGAGATTTTCAGCAAGGAAGTTATGATAGAATTGTGCCTTATAAAACTATTACTATACATGTGTTTGTGATAAACCTACCTCTTCTAATTCAGGATTTCATTCATTTCGGTTAAAATGATAGGTTTTCCATCTGTGATTACGATGGTATGTTCGTGCTGGGCCATATAACCGCCTTTATTGCCTACCATGGTCCACCCGTCTTTTAATTCTACAGCGATATTGGAGTCGGTGGAAATAAATGTTTCAATAGCCACCACAGAATTTTTCTTGAAACGCCTGATATCATAGCGGTTTCTGTAGTTCAGCAATTCATCAGGCTGTTCGTGTAAGCTTCTCCCTACTCCATGGCCTGCAAGATTCTTAATAACTTTAAGGCCTCTTTTCTTTGCTTCTGTTTCCATTAAATGTCCTATGTCTGCTATTTTGACACCGCCTTTGATATTATCGATAGCTTTTCTTAAAATATCTTTGGAAGCTTCCACCAATTTTTGATGTCCGTGAATATCTTCTCCGATCACGAAGGAACCTCCGTTATCTGCCCAATATCCGTCCAACTCTGCAGAAACATCAATATTGATCAGATCGCCTTCTTTCAAAATCCTTTGATCTGTTGGAATCCCGTGACAGAATTCATTGTCCACGCTGATACACGTCCAGCCTGGAAATCCATATGTAAGGTAAGGGGCTGATTTTGCTCCGAAGCCTTCCAGTATTTTGGCTCCATATTCGTCCAGATCTTTGGTGGTCATGCCGGGTTCGGCGTAATCCATCATCTTCTTCAGCGTATAGGCAACAGCTTCGCTTACTTTTTGCATTCCGAGCATCTGATCTTCGTTGGTGATTGACATCGTTTTGTTTTGATTGTTATTGAGAACTACAAAGTTAGGAAATTTAAATATTACCGTATGCCCTGTTTCCATTACTTACATCTATTTATTGAAAAAATAGTGATTACCCCCTTCACCAACCCCCTCTACCCCCTTGGGTAAGGGGGTAGATCCAGTTATACAAGGGGCTAAAGGGTGTTCCATAACGGTCTCCAGCTACTTGAATAAGGGGTGACAAGCACTTATAGAACGGTATGGAGACAGTTAAGGAAGGGGTGACAGGCTTTTCCGAAGGGGCTAAAGAGGGTTCACTAACGGTCTCCAGCTACTTGAATAAAAGGCTATAGGGACTTATGAAAACGGTTGAGACGGTTGTAAAGTAGTGATACCTATTTGATAAAGTGTCCAGAGATACTTACAATAGTGTCTGAAGGCATTTCTTAAATGTCTGGAGCCAGTTTACAAAATGGTTATAGCAAATTAATGAGCGGCTACGGACACTTACTGGAGTGACTGAAAGCACTTCCGAAGCTGTTGAAAACAGTTTATAAACTAGTTCCCGACACTTTAATACGTATGACCGGAATATTTTACCGGATATTTTTTAACCTTTACTTTACAGAATGTATTATCTTTGAATCTTCACAAATTGATTAAAGAATGGACTACAAAATACATCAGGGAAGAAATGTAAAACGTTTCAGAGAAATGCTGGGCATCAAGCAGGAAGCATTGGCGCTGGACTTAGGTGAAGACTGGAACCAAAAAAAGATCTCTTTACTTGAACAAAAAGAAACCATCGAAAACCAGCTACTCGAAAAAATATCCGAAGTACTGAAAATTCCCGTAGAAGCTTTTCAGAATTTTGATGAGGAGCAAGCTGTGAATATTATAGCGAACACTTTTTCTTTAGATAATGGTTCAATATTCAATGCCCATAATACTAATCCTATATTCAATCCAGTAGAAACTATCCTTAAACTTCACGAAGAAAAAATAGCATTATACGAGCGTATGCTGAAGGAAAAGGATGAAATGATGAGCAGACTGGAAAAGCTGCTTGATAAATAATAGAGCTTATAAAAAATACACTTTTAATAAAACGAAAAACCACTGCTGAGCAGTGGTTTTGTTTATTTGTGGGCACGAGCGGGGAAAATTACTAATAAATCTGGCATTGAATACCAATGCCCTAATTTAAACTTAGTAATTATTAAAATGTATTTTTTAAAGATCCCAGATAAATACCAAAAATAATAAACACAGGAAATGAAATAAAAACATAAGTGATTAATAAAATATCAGCAATAGTTTTTTTTGTTTTACTAAATTTTTGCACTTTTTCATTAATTTCTTCATAAGAAGTAAATTTCCAATATCTTAATCCTAAAAATAAAATAATTGGCAAGCAATAAATTATTAAAACATATTTGTTTGATGGTCCTAAATTAGTATTAAAATATTTATCTGATACAATAATAAAAAACACCAAATTCCAACAAAGCATAGCGCATGTTAAAATAATTCCAGATCCCTTATGTGTACCATCTTTTTCAAATTGATGATAAAAATTTGTAAATTGATAGTATAAATAATCAATGATTATCATATATAATTTTTTAATAGCCTATGGCTGAGTTAAATTTTCTTTGTTCTTCTGCTCTCACACCGTCGTTGTAGTATTTATTCACTGCTCCTTCAATATGCTGCCCAATATCTTTTCCTGTTACTAATGTTGTAATTCCATTTGCAAGAAAATAAGTTCCTGCTATAGCTTGACCCCACCCTGTTGGCGAAACAGCCAATACAGACATTACTGTATCTAATGAGTTAGACATATTTACACCGTTTTCGGTCATATCATAAATACCTAAAGCTATACCTGCTCCACCTAAAACTCTTCCAGCATATTTAGTTCCAGCAGCTAATCTTTGTGCATTTTTAACACTTACTTCCATCAATGGTACATATATTTTTCTTGAGCCTAATATCTTTGGTAATGCTTTTTCAAAAACTAAATTGGTGGTAGAATAAGCTTCCCCAGCTCCATATAAAACAGCTCTATCTGCAGCAGGCTGAAAAACAAATTTATTGGCAGAAAAAGCATATCCAGACCATGCTCTAAATTTCTGTGAGGTTTTATGGATATCAGAATCATACTCATAAGAGTTTAACTTTAACATATGAGCCACCATTTCCTGTGCTGTATTTGCATCTCCTGGCTTCCCAAGTGTCCACCAAGATATAGAAAGTCCTGAAAGAGTTCCTCCTTTTTTAAAATAATCTAACATCGCAGATGCTAGATCTCCTCTAAAAGTATAACCACTTCCTGAACCTCCATGATCTCCACCCCACATTGTTTTTAAATTACCACCAAATCCTGCACTTTCATAAGAACTGCCAAACCAGCTGCTTCCATATAATGTCGTATTCTGATCAAAATTCCAGAATAAGGCAGAATCATGCTCCCTCTGTGAGGCGGACACATTCTGTCTTCCATCCGGATCAATAAACATCACAGGATTATTATAAGCATAGGCATAGGTACTCCATCCTCTGGATGTTTCTGCCAGCGGATCTATCACACCCCATCTTCCAAGGTCCGGCATATACATTCTTGCCCCATAATCATACATTCCGCTTTCCTGAAGCTCCTTACCATTATATTTGTACTGGTAGGCATTCTGAGTGGTAGCGGTATAATTATGCATCATCCCGAAAGGATAATAGTTATTCACTTCTACAATTTCCCCCGGTTTCCAGTCATCAATACAGAATTTCCCTGTACAAATGGAGGCATAGTACCTTCTTGGCTGGATGATCCCGTCCTTATTGGTGTCTGTATAGCTAAGTCTTACATTTCCGAGATGATCTGTATAGTTATAAACATAGCGTTCATTCAGTACATCATAATATCCTTCTGCTGTGGGAATAATTCTCAGTTTCAAAACCGGGATCTCATTCGGATCAGGCTGGAAAATTCCTTCTCCATTCCATGATTCTATGAGGAATGTAGATTTATACTGAAAACCATCCAGATAATCTGTTTCTATATCTCCAAAGAGCTTCTTTACCTTTACACCATCCGCTCTGTAAGTATATTGGGTTACTTTAGCGTTTTGGGTAATTTGTTGCGGTAAATTTAGATAATTATATTGAATGGCAGAAATACCTTTATCAGGATTGCTGATCATATTTCCGTTTCCGTCTGAGCTGTCATTATCATAGCCTATGATTCCGGGATTAGCCATATAAGGATAACCTGATGGGTTCTGTTGCTCATCGGTAACCCTGATCAGTTTATTTCCTGTGTAATCGTACTTCAGATTATCTATGGCCAGAGCTGTTGTATTTCCAATGACCAGTTCTCCAGATCTTTTCAGTCTCGTGATATTTCCGTTCAGATCATATTCCATACTTTCAAAATACTCTTTCGCCGTTTCTTTTCCTGCTTTTTGGTAAAAGCCTGCAGAAAGTCTGTTTAAAGCATCGTAAGAATAACTGTATCTTTTCAGAGGCTCATTTTCTTCCGTCAGAGTCTTCCAGGATACTTCGGCAATGTTTCCATTAAACCTTGGCTTTACCTTCAAATTAGGATAATCAGGATTAGGAGTTTCTAGCCCTTCTACCTGGTTATAGTTCATCTTATATCCAAAAAGATCATTCCCAAGATTAGCAGGATCATTGATCTGAGTCATCCACCCCCGGATATTATACTGGTAGTCAATCGTCTGAAGAGGCTGGGATATCTGGGTTCCGCCCACTTTTTTATTTAAAAGCTGGGAAAGCTCGTTATAGGTATTTTGCGAAAGGATCTCTACTGCATTGTTATCAATCTGGTGTTTGTGTACCAGCAGTCTGCCCTGGCTGTCGTACTCATAATTTTGGGTAATGGTCTTTTCAGGATCACCCGTCAGTCTTTTATGGTAAGCTTTGGTTTGTTTAATAAGTCCTGCAAAATCGATTTCAGACTCAGTTCTGGTATATCCTCCCAAATGATTGATCGTGTGTGATCCTACTTCTCTTCCTTTGGTATCATACCAGATATAGTTCTTTGTCCAGCCATTATCTTCAATATTCCTTACATAAGCAGCTGTAGGCAGGGTTTTCGTGCTGATCACACTGTTTTGGGCATCCTGAGAAAGAATATCCTGCCCCATTACCTGAGTGGGCGCTACAGGAGTTCCAGCAGGATAGGTATCATAATAATTAACAGACAAAATACTTTCAGGAGTAAAATATACAGCTGTATAATAAATATTCATTCCATTCCTTACAAAACCTGTAGAATGGCGCGCATCATAAATAACCAAATCCTTGATCTGATTCTGTAATGTAGCCCTACTGTCATTAGAACTGAATATTCCTGTATAGACAATCCTTCCAAACTGATCATACTTGATCATCATCCATTTTCCAGATCCTCTCATATTAGCATCCTGGCTAAGCATAAGCCTGTCGGCTTTATCATACACCAGGTATTCCCAGCCCTTCCCAGGTAGTTTCTTTTCTACCAGTCTGTTCCAGCCGTCATAACGATATTGGTAGCAAAGATTATCCAGCGTGGATGCAGAAACCGCACCCGAAACAGAAGCCAACGGCGGAAGAGTATATGCCAATTGGTTGAATTCATTATACACATAATAGGTATCCGCTTTTTCGGTAGCGCTGAGCATTTTTCTGGCAAGAATCATTTGTCCCTGCTTGTTGGTAAACTCTATGGTAACATTACCGTCTTCATCAGTTACCATGTTTTTGGCTAAAGTATTAACAGCATAGTTTCCATTGTTGGAAAGAATACTGTTTGTTCTTCCTTCTACCCATGTGGTAGTCACGGTATATTTTGTGACCTCACCATCTTTGTTGGCATCATAAGAAAACAGGATAGGTTTATTACTCCAGGCATTTCCTAAAGGAACCTGCTGTTGTATTCTTTCCAACGGAGAGTTTTCCACGAGTTTCTCAGAATAGATCTTTTCATTGCCGTATAGAGAGGAGGCATTGGCAAGCGGAGAGGGGTAAAACGCACCGTTTTGTGTTCCTGTCTGTGGTATCGGAAGATAATCTTTTACCTGTCTTCCATAGTTATCATATTCTATATGGCTTACGATATCATTTCCCAAAGGAGAGGCTTTAATGGCTACGCCTTGTACCGGCCTTCCCCAACTGTCAAAATACTGTACGTTTTCTGAAGTTTTGGTACAATCGTTATTCAGACATGTTTTGCTGTAAATATAATTTTCAGAAGCCGTTAGGTTGGTCTGCGCAAAGCTGAATGTGACAAACAACAGACTGAGTATATTTAAAAAATTTTTCATGGTATGGTGCTTATTGTTTGTTGTGATACTGATATTCTTTTATGGTTTTATACGAGATGTTTCCTCCTGCATCTTTTTCCACTTTTTTTGCCTTCTTCAGTCTTCCTGCATCATCATATTCATACACTTCCCTGAAACCTGATGGTGGAGTTGTACTTGTCATCCCCACTAAAGGATCATAGGTATAAGTGGTGACAACATAATTTGCCAATGCCGGATTTTGCCTGAACGTATCAAGGGCATTAATAAGATTTTGTTCTGACTGTTGTGCAGTCATTCCCTGAGGCTGGATATAATCGTCATTGGAAGCATTTACAATAGCCGTGATAGCAGACTGCGGGATGTCGGATAACTTGGCTCTGTCTATTTTGGCAATGAGTTGTGTTTTATTATATCCATAAATAAAGGTCGTAGAAATTCCCACAGCAGATGTTATCTGCTGAAGATTTCCTTTATCATCATACAAATCAAATGTTCCGGTTTCCTTCTTAGAACCGTCTGCAATATTGGTTGCCAATACAGAGGTAGGCATCAGAAGGGAAGGATTATTGTACAATGTTTCTGCTCTGGACAGTATTTTCCCGTTTTTCTTTTCTTCTGTAATCACAGGAACCCCTGTCATGTATGCATTTTCAAGTTTCTGGTAAGCAGACATCCCTATCGGATAGGTATAAGTCTTTTCAGCAATGTCACTATCTGTAGTCATCTTTGTATAGATGGGTTTTAAGTTAGAACCGCTGACTGTAGTTTCAGATTTACTTTCCAAAAATCTTCCTCCAGGATAGAGCGCCTTATTGGTGTTGATGCTTTTCTTTATGTAGGCGGGTTTTGAAGTCATTTTGGAACCTGCTAAGAAGCTATATTCGTTATTGGAAAAATTATCCAGTTCATAATCATACAATTCTGTGGTCAGAAGGGTATTCTGATCATCATAATTTTCTTTTTTGGAAAGCAGTCCTCCTTTGGTGATATTGTAATAAGGCCAGTAATATTCAGGAGATGATCCTCCTACGGTTTGCTGTTTCGGATAATCATCTGGATTTTTAAATGTATAGCGTACAGACCCCTTACCCGCTTCTGAAACTTTTACATTTTTGTACAGCACATATGTAGTCCACAAACCGTCGTCAATGTCTCTCTCATTGTTAAATAAATATCCACTTGCACTGTCAGGCAGGTCAAAAGAATCATAAGTGTAATTTACAGTTCTCTGTGGAGCTGTATCATTGATATCTTTATAATACTTAATATTTTTTATCCTCGAATGTACTCCAGATTTTCCATTTCTGAAAGGTCCCGGATATACCTTTACTTCCGAACTGCCGAAAGTTCCATTGGCTTTTGCTTCTCCTGTGCGGACGATTTCCAGGGTATAATCTCCCGGATAAGCATTCAGATTATATATTTGATTGTAGAGATTATAAGTAATGGTAAAGGTGGGAATAATAACTTCAGTTCCTCTTTTTAAGGTAATCTTCAGGTTATGTTCTTTAGGTTTGAATGGTGGTGGTGGTGGATCAGGACGTTCATAATCTGTAATATTGAGGACAAATCTGAAGTTTTTCTTTACCTGCTGATTTCCAGGGATATTGAAGTTATAAACCAGAGATTGGGTGGTATTAATCGTACCACTGTTAATAGCAGAAAAATACTGAATATTGGGGTAAGATATCTCACTGGTTCCTACAAGACCGGCAAGAAATGCAGGATCATTAAAATTAAAATACAGTTCTCCAGGTTCATAGTTATATTCAGCGACCCCACCTGTTGGAGATATCATTTTTTTCAATGATCCATCCCCTGAAGGATAGGTGTACACAAAAGTGTTCTTTTCTATAGGAGTCCCGCTTTTATCATTTTTAATAACAGAATTCAATATCCTTTTCTTTTGTGCAGCGGCAGTTCCTACAGAAAGCATGGTGTAATTAAATGCATAAGAATACAACGTTTCTCCGGCAGGATTTTTCATGTATATTTTCTGTAAACTATAGGGATCACTGGTAGCCTCTGCATTTGCATCTTTATTTTCCAGCGTTTCATCATATACATAGTCAAATGCTACCTGCCCTTTGCGGCTGGTGATGCTTTTGATTTTATTCTGCTGAAAGATTAAGTATTGATTATTGGTTCCTTTGTATTTTGTTTTTTTATCATAGGTTACCGCTGCTGTTTCTACCCCGATAGGATTCAGAATACGGGTAAGGTAATAAGCTGTTTTGTATTCATTCCCCATAAAAAACTCTCCACAGCTATATCTGGCAGCATCAAAATCTGTAAAAATATATTGGTATCCGTTATCTGCGGTAATGGTAAAACTATCTGCTTTAAAAGTTGCCGTATTACTGTTTCTTACATAATCAATTTTGACATGGTTAGGGGTAAGATTAATGAGGGTAAACGTATTATTTACAATATCCCTTTTTATACTGAACTTTCCGGATAATCCCGGAAGATTATAGTAGTAGATATCATCAAATTCATTTTTCAGATAATTGGCAGAACCCGCATTATCATAGCATTCATCCAGTTCATTAATAATCTTTTTATAGATCACGGCAGCTCCAAAGAATGACCAGCCTGCTCCCACATCACTCGCTGTACTGGACTGATAAATACTTTCTGTATTATAACCTAATCCCATTGGCCATGCTGTATCATCTGAAAGCGGTGCATTCAGAAGAGGAAGTCCTATTTCAGGAAGCCCTGAGGATAATGACATGGGTACATCGGAATAACGGGACATGGCAGCCATGGATGGCGACGCAACAGGAGTCGTTACAACATCTCCCACATTTAGCTGAGAATATCCCTTTTGTACCATCATGGACAATAAGGATACTAGTATAACTTTTCTTCTCATCAGTTTATTTCTTAATTAATTTGGCATTTGCCGTTTTATTGGTATCAGTTTTTATCGTCACCAGATAAGCTCCCTGAACTAAAGGCTGGGTATTGATTTTGGTAACTTTATTCTTTGTTTTAATATTTTGAAGCTGCCTTCCACTCATATCATATAACAGAATATCTGCTTCTTTAAAATCGAAGCCGATTTCTACATAAGCGTAGTCAGAAACAGGGTTTGGATAGATTTTGATATCGTATTTTTCAATCAGCTGATCAACCTGTTTGTCTCCCAGCTTTACAATCTTCCAGTTTTCTTTACCTAATTCTTCTGCACTGGTTCCAGCGAGAATAATGGAACCGTCTCTGTTCAACTTTAAATCAGAAAGCCTTTCTTCTTTTTGTCTGGATTCTCCTTTTACATGTTTTCTCCACTGCTCATTTCCATTTTGGTCCAGATAAAGCATCCAGAAGGTTTCATCATCAGTTTCTATTCTTCCTTCGGCTTGAGTATATCCGCCTAATAGAATTCCTTTGGAAGATTGATCATCTGCAGAATGAAGAACGTTCATTCCCATCAGAATATCTCTGTTTTTGAAATTGTAGGATTTCTGCCACTGCTCTTCACCTCTTTCATTAAGAGCAATCAGCCAAAGATCTGTTCCTTCTTCAATGCCCACGGTTTTGTTTCCCGATCTTTCTGATCTTGATTCTCCACCAATGATAAAGCCAGTTGAAGTTAATGCCAGGGTTCTCAAATGATCATCTCCTTTACCTCCGAAGTTCTTCTCCCATTCTACTTTTCCGTTTTTGTCCAACTTGACAATCCAGTAGTCGCCCTCACCAAAGTTTTCAGTTTGTTTCGAGTTTCGGGATATGGGATTCGGGTTTTGAACGTTTGATGCAGAACCCGAACCTCGCATCCCGGAATCTTGTTCAGAACCCGAAACACGAACCTCGGAACTCCTTGAATAAATCCCAAGTAATGCCCCACCATCTTTTGTTGGAATCATCTTCTCTACTTCATCCAATCCTTTTCCACCTAAAATTAATTGGGAGAGTTCTTTTCCATCTTTATCAAGTTTTGTAATCAAAACATCTTTTGAACCGTATCCTTTGGGTGAGTTCTGTATATTTCCGGCTACAAAAAATCCTAAATCGGTAGTTTGAATAACAGATCTTGCTTCTTCATCAGAAGAACTTCCCAACGTTTTCTGCCATAGTTCATCACCAAATTCATTGATTCTGATCAACCAGATATCTGAACCGCCTTTGGAATCGTTTTTTTTATCTAATCCTTTTCCGGAATAAGATGTTCCGGCCAAAAGAAATCCGCCATCCTGAGTAGTAACAGTCGCCGACAGATAATCATGATTTGATCCTGAGAAATATTTTTCCCAAACCTCCTGTCCCTGTTGGTTCAGTTTGACCAGATGAAAATCATAACCGTTGTTTTGCTTACTGCCTGAAGCCTGTTGCTTATTGCTTTGAATAGAACTTCCTGTGATCAGATACTGTTGATCTATGGTTGTAGTGACCTGGCTTAGAAAATCCTGGGTAGAGGATTGGATGTCTTTCTGCCACACCACTTCCTGAGCAGATACGCCCAGAATTGTGCATAAAGTGAATGCACTGAGATAAAGTTTTCTCATTCTCGTGTTGTCATTTTTTGAGTTAGTAATTAGTTTATTAAAACGAAGCGAATTTAACACTTTTTAAGATACGAAAATCACAATATTTCAACCTTCTATAAATCATACTATTAATAATCAAATTTCCTTTATATTGTATTACAATTTATCTTATTATGATGCAAAAATATTTACTCACAGCGACAGAACCTGTCGTGTTAAAAAGAAAAAAGGGCCAACTCAAAAGAATTGACCCTTCCAAAAAACATTAACTGTTTATTGATAGAATTATGATGTTTTATTTCCAGCCTCCACCTAAACTTTTATAGATGTCGACTACAGTACTGAGCTGTTTTTGTTTTGCTTCGATAAGCTCCATTTTGGCATCCAATGCATCTCTCTGGTTCAAAAGAACTTCAAGATAATCTGCTCTGGAATTACGGAACAACTGATTGGCAATATCAATAGACTGATCCAGGGCTTTCGTTTCCTGTGATTTCAACTGATAATACTGATCAATATTTTTAACCTTCGACATCAGATTGGCAACGTCCAGATAAGCGTTCAAAATGGTTTTATCATATTCGTACAATGCCTGAACCTGTTTTGCATCTGCAGTCTGGAAATTAGCTTTTATTGCACTCTTATTAATAAGTGGTCCTGCTAATTCACCCACAAGATTATATGCTATTGATTCCGGTAATTTAACAAGATAGGATGGTTTGAAAGCTTCTAACCCTAAGGTTGCAGAAATTTCCAAAGAAGGATAAAATTCTTTTCTTGCAGCTTCTACATCCAGTTTTGAAGCCTTTAATTCCAGTTCTGCCCGTTTGATATCAGGACGGTTGGCTAATAACTGAGACGGGATTCCGGTATATACTGTAGGAGGAATTGTAGACATAAAGTTTTCCTTTGTTCTCACAATCGGTTGTGGATATCTTCCCAGAAGAGCATTGATTTCGTTTTCCTTCTCAGTAATTTGCTGACGGATTGTATATTCGGCTGCTTTGGATTTCGCAAGTTCTGCTTCAAATTTTTTCACAGCAAGCTCCGTCGCAGCAGCGGCTTCTTTCTGAATTTTGGAAATTTCAAGTGCTCTCTGCTGAAGCTTGATATACTGTTGTATAATATCCAATTGATTATCAAGTGCCAATAACTCATAATAATTATCTGCTACTTCTTCAATAAGATTAGACAAAACAAAGTTTTTCCCTTCTACTGTAGAAAGATAATGGGCTACTGCAGATTCCTTCTCCGTTCTGAGCTTTTTCCAGATATCAATCTCCCAGCTTGCATTTAATCCTGCTTCAAAATTTCCAAGCGGATCCGGCATTTCTTTTCCAGGTTCAATTTGTGTTGTTGCATCACCTGCTCCTTCACTGGTATAACGACCTGCTTTTTTTAATCCTGCTCCTATTCCCGCAGAGACAGTTGGAGTCAATCTTCCTTTTTTAGCTAAAACACCACTTTTAGCAATTTCAATCTCTTGAAGCGTGATCAGGAGCTCCTGATTATTTTTTAAAGCCGTTTCAATCAGCGTTACAAGGTTAGGATCTGTAAAGAACTGTCTCCACGGAGTAGTTCCGGTATTATTGTTAGCATCCTGCTGTTCTTCCTGATTAAAATTTTGAGGAATATTTTCTTTTACCTCGTCTTTTATGACAGTCGCCATTGGCGCCTTACAGCTTGCAAGTACAAGCGATAAGGCAATGGCTGTGATTATATTTTTAGTCTTCGAATTTTCCATCATGTTCATAAGGTTCAGTTTGTTCTGTTAAAGGATTCTCTTCTTCATATCTGGCCAATCGTGACTTATCAGCAATTGTTCCGAAGATATAATACAGTCCGGGGATAATCATCAATCCGAAAATAGTCCCGATTAACATTCCTCCTGCTGCTGCAGTACCAATGGTTCTGTTACCAACTGCTCCCGGTCCTGTTGCGATCACAAGAGGAATCAACCCCGCAATGAAGGCAAATGATGTCATCAAAATCGGGCGGAAACGAATGGCAGCACCTTCAATAGCCGCTTTTGCTACAGGAATTCCCTCTTCAGCTTTCTTCTGTACAGCAAACTCGACAATTAATACCGCATTTTTACCCAAAAGTCCGATGAGCATGACCATGGCCACCTGTGCATAGATATTGTTTTCCAATCCTAAAAGCTTTAAGCATAAAAATGCTCCAAAAATACCTACCGGAAGAGATAAAATAACCGGCAGCGGAAGGATGAAACTTTCATACTGTGCGGAAAGAATCAGGTAAACAAACCCTAAACATACCAGGAAGATAAACACGGCTTCATTACCACGGCTTACTTCATCTTTAGAGATCCCTGCCCAGTCGATACCAAAACCTCTTGGAAGTGTTTTATCCGCAACTTCCTGAATCGCTTTGATCGCCTGGCCACTACTGTATCCTGGTGCCGGAGTTCCACTCACCTCGGCTGAGTTATACATATTATGTCTCGTGATCTCAGATAATCCATATACTTTTTCCAATCTCATAAAGTCTGAGTAGGGAACCATCTGATCTTTATCGTTTTTAACATACAGTTTCAACAGATCCGTTGGAAGGGCACGATATTGAGGTCCGGCCTGAACAATTACCTTATACGGTCTGTCAAAGCGGATGAAACTCGTTTCATAGTTGGAACCAATCAATGTAGATAGGTTATCCATTGCTTTTTCAATGGTCACTCCTTTTTGTTCTGCAAGATCATTATCAATCTTAAGCATATATTGCGGGAAACTTGCGGAATAGAAAGTAAATGCTGATCCCAATTCCGGACGTTTTTTAAGCTCCTTCACAAAATCGTTACTTACCTGTTCCATTTTATGATAGTCTCCACTTCCTGCCTTATCCAGCAAACGAAGTTCGAAACCTCCTGCGGCTCCATATCCCGGAACGGAAGGCGGCTGGAAGAATTCAATATTGGCTCCCGGAATATTTTTGGCCTTTTCTTCGAGCTTTTCAATGATTTCGGCAGCAGATTCTTTACGCTCCTCCCAGCTTTTCAGGTTGATCAGACAGGTTCCTGAGTTGGATCCGGTACCTTCAGTCAAAATCTCATATCCTGCTAAGGATGAAACAGATTGCACACCGTCAATGTCTTCAGATTCTCTCAAAAGTTCTCTTGCAATCTGATTGGTCCTTTCCAATGTGGACCCCGGAGGTGTCTGAATAATGGCATAAATCATCCCCTGATCTTCAGCCGGAATAAATCCTGAAGGTAAAGAATTGCTCAGGAAGAATGTACAGGCACAAAATGCTAATAACAAGGGTAATGTTATTGTCTTTTTCGTCACTGTTTTATTCAAAAGCTTCTCATATTTCCCGGCACCTTTTGTAAAGACATTATTGAACTTATCAAGGAAAATAGTAATCGGAGTTTTCTTTTTAGGTTTTCCGTGGTTATTTCTTAAGATCAGAGCACATAAAGCCGGTGTTAAAGTAAGTGCCACTACCCCTGATAAAATAATAGATGAGGCCATTGTAATAGAGAACTGACGGTAGAATACCCCAACCGGCCCGGACATAAATGCAATCGGAATGAATACCGATGCCATTACCAATGTGATTGCAATAATTGCTCCACTGATTTCATGCATTGCTTCTTCTGTGGCCTTCAATGGAGAAAGATGTTTTTCTTCCATCTTGGCGTGAACGGCTTCAATAACTACAATCGCGTCATCAACCACAACCCCGATCGCCATTACCAGCGCAAAGAGGGAAATCATATTCAGGGTAATTCCGAAAGCAGACATCACGGCAAATGTTCCTACCAATGAAACCGGAACGGCCAATGCAGGGATCAATGTTGAACGCCAGTCTCCAAGGAATAGAAATACTACGATAGCAACCAGAATGAAGGCTTCAAATAAAGTATGGATTACTTTTTCCATGGATGCATCCAGGAATCTTGATACGTCATAGCTGATATCATAATGCATTCCTTTCGGGAAGTTATTTTTTTCAAGATCCTTCATCAATGCTTTCACATTTTTGATAACGTCACTTGCATTGGATCCATAGGATTGTTTTACCGTGATCGCTGCTGAAGGTTTTCCGTTCAATGTGGAATAAATATCATACATGGAACTTCCAAACTCTATATCGGCAACATCTTTCAACCTTACAGACTCTCCATTCGGTTTTGCTTTTAAAATAATGTTTCCGTAATCTTTTTCATTATTGAAACGACCGGGATATTTTAATACATACTCGAAAGACTGAGAGCGCTTTCCTGAACTCTCCCCTGTTTTCCCGGGAGAAGCTTCCAAACTTTGCTCGTTCAGAGATTCCATTACTTCATCCGCTGAGATGTTATATGCTGTTAACCTGTCCGGTTTAAGCCAGATACGCATGGCATATTCACGGGTTCCCAGGATATCGGCAAAACCTACACCGCTTACCCTTCTCAATTCAGACATTACGTTGATATCTGCATAGTTGAAAAGGAATTTCTGGTCGGCTTTAGGATCATCACTGTACAGGTTAATATACATCAACATGTTGGGTTCTTCACGGGTGATCTTTACCCCTTCACGCACTACCAAAGGCGGAAGTTTATTGACCACTGAAGATACACGGTTCTGCACGTTTACTGCAGCTACGTTGGGGTCTGTCCCCAGATCAAATACAATCTGAATGGACGCTTCCCCGTCATTTCCGGCATCTGAGGTCATATATTTCATACCGGGAACTCCATTTAATCCTCTTTCCAAGGGGATGACTACGGATTTAATCAACAGTTCGTTGTTGGCTCCGGGATATTCCGCGGTGATATTTACTTTAGGCGGAGAAATGGATGGAAACTGGGTCACCGGAAGTTTCACCAATGACAATATTCCCATAAATACAATAATCAATGAGATTACTATAGACAGAACTGGTCTGCGAATGAATTTCTTAAACATACTGCTTCATTTTAGAGACCACTACTCTGCTTTTAATTTCAATGATTGAAGAACTTTCTTAGGATCCTGGAATTTTGTTTTCACTTTTTGATCATCCTTTACTTTCTGCACGCCTTCCAGAAGAATCTGATCTCCTTTTGAAATTCCTGATCCTACCACATACAAGTCCTGAAGTTCATAGGCTACTTTGATATTTCTGGATTTTGCCACTCCGTTTTTATCAATGACAAATACATATTTCTGATCCTGAATCTCATAGGTTGCTTTCTGTGGAATGATCAATGCATTATGAACCGGCATTGACATCTGCACTTTTCCGGTTTCTCCGTTTCTCAGAAGCTTGTCAGGATTAGGGAATTTCGCACGGAAAGCAATATTTCCAGTTTCATTATCAAATTCTCCTTCAATGGTCTGAATTTCTCCTTTTTGGGTATACATTTCTCCGTTTGCTGTAATCAGAGAAACCTGGTTACTTCCTCTGTCTGCAGCGTGAGTCTGATAGCTCAAATATTCAGGTTCAGAAACATTGAAATAGGTGTAGATACTGGTATTGTCTGATAACGAAGTCAACAGATCACCTTCATCTACAAGGCTTCCCAATTTCAGTGGAATTCTGTTAATAATCCCTGAAAACGGTGCTTTGATATCAGTAAAAGAAAGGTGGATCTGAGCCAGTTTCATTTCTGCATTGGCAGCATCCAGTTTGGCTTTTGCCATTGCTCTTTCATTTTTAGAAACGATGTTGTTTCCTGCCAGTGTACTGGCGTTTTTCAGCTCAATAGAAGCCTGTTCTACTTCAGCTTTTGCTTTTAATAATTCTGCCTGGTACAATTTAGGCATTATTCGGAACAATGTTTGTCCGGCCTGTACATATTGTCCTTCATCTACAAAGATTTTTTCCAGAAAGCCTTTTTCCTGAGCTCTCACTTCAATGTTTTTTACAGATTGGATCTGAGCAACATATTCTTTGTTGATTACGGTATCCATTACCACAGGGGACGTCACCGGATAGACGGTAACTTCTTCTTTTTCTTCTTTTTTCTTATTGCAGCCAACCGCCAACAGAAGGGCACTCAGCGCAATTCCCGAAGCAACTCTTTTTATCATAATTCTAGAGTTTATATAAATCGTTAATGTTTTGATAGAAATAAAAAACGGTAATAAAAGGGGTACGATGTGATGATTACCGGCATACACAACGCAAGTGCTTTCCACCCGGAATCAGGCAGAAAATAAATAGAACGGAGAATTTTTAAATTCTAATGGAACGGATAAGAATAAATCTTTTGGTGGCTAAACCAAGAACAAAGCCATGAATATCCGGTTTTGACCGTTTATAGCTTTTTAATCCAAAAATATAGACCAGACTGAAAACTCCGGCAATAACAACAATAGCCTGCCATACATCAGACAGCTGGAAATCATTTTCGGTAAGTTCTAAAGTGGAATTGTCTACACTATCGGCCATCTGCTGAACGGAAAGTTTTTCAAAAGTCTGATTCAGTCGGTTGGCTCTTTTGGGCATATGATGAGAAACATGACCGTTATAGTCGTTTCGGAGCGTTTTAACATCAAGTCTGCTTTCTACTACAAAGAGCAGAAAAAGACCGGTTAAAAAGTATACTATAAAGTTTCTCATTTTGAAGTTGCAAATGTACACCCAGATTATGATATTATCATCATGGATTAACAAAATTTAACTCTTCTTTAAAATACCTGAATCCAAAAATGTGATAAATATTAAATATTTCTTTTATTCAAGCGTATTCTGAGCAATTCTGACATCTCATCTGTGCATGTTTCAAATTTCAAAAAGTAAGCCACATTTGTTGATTTAAGGAAATTTTAATTTTAAAGCTGTTTCGTTTTTGAACATTTTAAACGGCCTGATTGTCTGTTTTGAAAATTTTTCTATTCCAACCTAAACTTTATCATAAATTATAATTATTAACATTTACTTATTGTTACTCTCTTTTTTTTGAATTATTTTTGCCGAAAATTAACACAACAAATGAAAAATGAAAAAAAACAACTTTATACTACTGAAAGCAAGTTCGTTAAAAACCCTGAATTAACAACTGTTATCCTTAATCTTCCACAATAATTATTACATTCCGTTTCGTGAATATTGCTTCAAAAAACAGTGAGTTAAATAACCTAAAACTTTAATTTTCTGTTAGTTTATGAAAAATTAACACATATTTATTAAAAATATTTGTAAATTTATATAGCATTAACAGCATAATTCATGAAACACTTTAAAATCACTTATCACTATGAAAAAATTATTATTACCAGTCCTTTTCGGATTGACCATTATTTCCCTGACAGCGTGTAAACATCCCGGAAAAGAAGCTGAAACAATTACTGCTGTTGCTCCAGAAAATACAGATGACATTTCAAAAAATGTGTATGTTGACAGCTATGGAGAAAAAATAGAAGTGACTATCAACAACACCAAAAATACAGCAACAATACATTTAAACGGCAAAACTTTTGACCTTAAAAAAAGTGATGCTTTACCTGACTATACAGCCTCCAATGAAGAATATCAATACTCTGATATTAAAGGCAATATCACTTTTCTGAAAAAGAATGTTGATATGGTCCTTTTCCATCTTAAACAGGCAAAAAAAGAGTCTGGTCCTGCAAAAATGGCATCGTATTAGCATAGGGATTAGCAATTCACATTAAAAAAATAAACATTATGAGAAGTTTATATTATTATTTTTCGGCACTTGTTATCGCAGCATTTTTAGTGGTTTCTTGTAAAACACAAAATGCTCAAAAAGCAACTACTGATATTACAGGAAAAACGTGGAAGCTTACTGAGCTTAACGGGAAGCCGATTGAATTGAAAAACCCTAAAAACAATCCTTATTTCAAGCTTGAAATGGATGGAATGAGATATCAGGGACATGCAGGATGTAATGGTTTAGGAGGAACATTTGAGATCAAACCTGAAATAATGAGAATTAAATTCAATCAGGGAATGTCTACCATGATGGCTTGTGAGGATCTTGATATTGAAAATCAATTTACCAAAGCAATCCTTGCAGCAGATAATTACTCTGTAAACGGAAATACACTGACTTTAAACAAGGCAAGAATGGCTCCTTTAGCTAAATTTGTACTTCAATAATAGGATCTCGCTTAATATTTCACTTAAATAAAATAAAATACGCTTCATCATGATGAAGCGTATTTTTATTTGGCAATTCTATTTTTTCTTATTATACATGATATAACAGATCAAAAGGCTGATATTCACCAGAACTGCAAATGCATTGGATACAATGATAGGTAGTTCGTCTTTGGCAAAGCCGTACCATACCCATAAAGAAAGTCCTGAAATCAGGACCAGCAGCATGAGTAAAGAAATATCTTCTACATTCTTTTCTCTGATTACCTTTATAAGTTGTGGGATCATTGAAACGGAAGTAAGAACTCCGGCCACTATACCTAATATATTTTCATTCATAAATTTTCACCTTTTATTATCTGCACTAAGATACACTATTGAAATCTCTTCCATGAAACTTCTTCGTGCAGTGGGATATCTTCCTCCATAAAACGGAATAAATCTCTCGAAAAATAGCATCCATTAAGAATACCACGGGCTCCAAGTCCATTAAAGACATAAAGATTGCTGAATGTTTCGTGCCTTCCTATGATAGGTCTTCTGTCTTTTACAGTCGGGCGGAATCCGAAATGTACTTCTTCTACTTCAAAATCATAAGGATAAAATTCTGAAAGTCCCTTCACAAGTTGTGCAACTGCAGACTCATCAATGTGATGGTGAAGCTGCTCCCTGTCATAAGTTCCTCCATAAAAATACAGCCCGTTACCGGTTGGGAATAAAAAATGTTTCTTTTTAATGGTTATATTTTCCGGAAGAGGTTGTGACAGTTTCACTTTTATATGGTGACCTTTATTCGGGGTTACTGTAATCTCTGAAAAGTAAGGATTCTCCTTCACTCCCATTCCTTCACAAAATATAATATTCTTGAAAGTATAATTCTTATAGATGGATTCAGATGGGTTCAATTTTGAATAATCGAATTTTTCTTGTACCAGATGATCTTTTTTTTCAAAATAATTGAATAGACCACCGAAAAATCCATTAACATTAAGTCTTGCTGATTGATTGACCTTTCCGGTAAGAAAATCGTTTTTTACTATATTTAAACGATCAAAATTTTGATCAAGAAAATGTGATAATTCTTCATTTTCTGATTTTTTCAACCATAAATTCTGTTCATTCTCATCATGAAAAATTCTGTGGATGGGAGCATTGATCAGATAATTTTCTCCGGTATATGATTCTATTTCCTTTAGACTTTCTTTGAGAAAATCTATTTGTTCCTGTGCTTTCCAGAATGTGGTAAACTTTTTTAGCACAACGGGATTGATAATTCCTGCTGAAACCTGGGAAGCACTTCTTCGTCCTTCTGTAAAGATCACAAAAGACTTGTTGTTTTTAATTAGCTGATGAGCTAAGAAAAGCCCGGCATATCCATCTCCTACAATAATATAATCTACATTTCTCATAATAAAAAAACCTGAGTAAAAATACTCAGGTTTTCTATAAATATCAAGTGAAATCTAGTAATTCCACATATCATTTTCCATATCAAGAATCTGTCCTTTGATTCTATCACTTTCTTCCAGTTGTTCATCGGCATTTTTAGGAATATAATCTTTAATAGTACCATCTCCTAAACCAGCTGAAGACTTATAAATGATAGAAGAGAATCTTCTTGCATTGATAACATCATCGAAAGATAAGTCAGCAGACGAATTTTTTCTGTTGAAAACAAAATTATTCGCCAAAACATCACGAGCACTTGGATAATAGATCCAGAACAGATCAATTAACTCATCGTTACTTGCAATAGGCTTACCATCTGGCCCGATAACTCCCTGTACTGCAGGATCCGGTCCCATAGCAGCAATACCAAGAGGTCTGTATTTCATTTGCCCGTCTCTCTTATCAATAAACCACATACCCATGATTTTAAGAACTTTTACTTTATCAGTAGTTGTCTTAAATACGTCAGTATATTGCTTTTTTTCTGCTTCTGTAAGTTGTCTTCCAGAGTTTAAGATATCAATAGCAGCATCATTGATGATCACTTTTTCCAATCTTTTCTGAATTCCTTCAGGAGAAAGTTTTACAGTGAAGTTTTCATCATCATATACCTGCTCAATTTTTCCACTTAAAGCTGCATCCAACAATAATTGGTATAGAGATCTTGTAGGAGAAGAAAGAAGGCCATCCGGATTATCATAGTAGAATGGCTGGTTGATCTTATCATTCATATCAATGATCTCCCATACAAACATACTTTTAAGGATATCTTTGTCTTCTACGAAACCATACTCAAGAGGCTTTACTGTTTTATCTACAATAGTATCACCAACTTTTTGTTTGTTTTCTGCTCTCATCTGTCTGAACTCTTCCGGAGAGGATGCATTCAGAATAGTCTGGGAAAAAGCAAATCCCGAAACTAATACTAAAAGGGTGCTAATATATTTTTTCATAATAAATTACAATTTTAGTCCTATGGAATGTTAATGATTATAGGAGTAATGTTTTTAATAACCTGTCCATCTAAACCTTGAGCAGTAACTTTAATATCAAAGATAGAAACTACATCTCCAGATCTAAGATTCTTCACTAATCCAGCAGCATCATCTAATGAATTTCCATGAACTAATAGCGCTGCTCTACCTGGTACTCTTACCATAAACTGAGTTACAGTAAATGACACAGGGAAGTCAAAGTCAGGGATTGCTGCCTGAACAGATTGGTTAGGAATAGAAGTTGCCGGCATAGACACAATACTTTGTCCTCTAATCTGACCTTGTGGTGGTGGTACATTTTTAATTCTGTATTCAAACACCTGAGATACTGATTTTCCGTAAGGATCTGTTCCTGACAATGTTAACTTAACAGTAGTACCTGTAGTTGGTTTTACAATCCATTTTCCTGGGCCTGTACTTCTTACAGATGCACCCGGAGCAGATAATGAAAGTTTAGAATTGTCAGCTCCTAAGATTGATCCTGAAACAGGGTTCTCAAGTCCTCTATACATTACATTCATTTTGTCTGCAGAAAGTAATAATCCTTTTTCAAGTTTTACTTCTCTTGGTCCTGCAATTACATTATAAGTATGTGTCCAAGGGAAGCTTTGCGGCTTACCTGAAGCATCCGTTAATGTAATAGTACCTCCCAATTTATGTTCACCAATTCCAGAACCTGAAATTGCGATAGAACCTTTACCGTTTTCTACTTTACTTACTCCAGAAATGCTGATCTTATTACTGTTAGAATAAGTACCTAGCATTACTTTTACTTCAGCCTGTTTTCCTGCCTGGATATCCACCGGACCTGAAACGATAGGCTCGTAGCTTGAGAATTTAATACTCGCATCCACTTTTTCCTGAAGTAATAATGCCAATGCATCAGACTGAACGTTTCTGGCATCATTTTGGATAATCTCCAAGTTAGATATTGCAGCAATTAGCGGCTGATGATAAAATTTATTCTGGAACCAAGTCTTTTCATTTGGAGATGTTCCTTTAGGATACTCCGCGATAAGAGACTTGTTAGCTCTTGCCACTAAATCCTGTAACTGAGCATTGCTTCCGAAAGTAGCATTGATGTAGTTTCTTACGTCATCAATTTTAGCTTTCAGGTCTAATGCATTCTTAGATGGAGTATTTTCATCTCCTTCTTTGAAGAAATATTCAGTAGTGGCTTCGTTGTTGTTCAATGCAGCAAAGTTTTCACTTACGTCAATATCTTTTCCTGTTTTAGGATCTTTGTCGTGAAACTCAGATTGTTTCTTCAACAAATCTTTAATATCCTGAGCAGATTTTACCAATGCATCAATTTTGGTTTTCAATACTTTGTACTGAGACCAAGGCTGTGCATAAGTATCCGGAACTTGCTGAGCCTTAGCTTCCAACGTTCTTTCAAAGATCTTCTCGTTCTTTTTTTCTGTTAAAGTTCTGGTTTCATTCAATGCTCTGGTAGAGTCATAGTATGATCTGATGATTTCTGCATCAATATTTAGGGCCATCATCGCGATGAACACCAAATACATCAGGTTGATCATCTTCTGACGAGGGGTCTGTTTTCCTTGTGCCATTCTCTTTTCTTTGTTTTTTGATTAAGTAGTTAAATTTAGAAATGGTTAGGAATTAAGACTTCATAGCAGTTAGCATACCACCATAAACTCTATTTAAGTTATTAAGATTAGATGTTAAACCTTGTAGCTCTTGGTTGAATTTTTCAGATTGCTCTGCAGATTTCTGCATATCAGCAACGTACTTGTTAGCAAATTCAGATTGTCTCTTACCGCTTTCAAGTTGCATTGCATAAAGAGCATTCATGCTTTCCATATGCTGAGCTGCTTTATTTAATTGATCGTTATATTTATGAGTAGAAGCAGATACGTCAACAGTTTGATTGATTTGATCAACAGAGTTTGAGAATTTATCAATTCCTGTTCTTAATCTTTCAAATAATTGAACATCTAATCTAGCATCTTCAAGCATTTTATCCAATTTGTTAGAAAGAGAGTTTTCTAATTCAGCAAATTGAGCTGCAGCGTTATTATTTCTAGAAGAAACATTAGAGTGTAAAGGATTTGGGTTTGCATGCTTATCTAATAACTCAGGATAAACATTTTCCCAAGCATAAGACTCTTCTGATTTTGGAGGGTCAAATGCAAAAATGATAAAGATAATTGCCTCAGTAATAAGCCCCACAGTAAGAGCAATATTCCCGTTAATTGGTCCCAAGGTAATGTGAGTAATTTTAAGCCAAGCTCCAAGAATTACAATTGCAGCACCGAATGAATAAAAGAAATTCATCCAAGCATCTTTAGTCTTAAACATATTGAGTTAGTTTTTTTAATGTTAAATAAAATTGTTATTGAAAAATTGTCTGATTAATTTCTGTTAACTCTTCTTGGTTTAACAGCGGCTTCAGGGATGTCCTGTACAGTTCTGAATCCAATATAGCTTCTTGCGGAATCTTTTCTTTCCCAATCTCTAGCACCTGTCATAAGTGCATATCCTATATCTTTCCATGATCCACCTCTTACAGATTTCTTCGTATCCATCTTATCTTTAGTAGAAGGATTTAATGTAGAAGAGAATCCTGAAGAAGAATTGTTAAATGAAGATAGTGTCCATTCAGAAACGTTTCCAGCCATATCAAATAACCCAAACCCATTTTTCTTAAATTTCTTAACTGGAGCTGTATATGTATAAGTACCTTTTTTCTCATCTTCCATGTAGTTACCTCTCTTCGGCTTAAAGTTAGCCAGATAGCAACCTCTGTCATCCATTAAATATGGACCACCCCAAGGGTAAGTAGCATTTTGCATACCTCCTCTTGCAGCATATTCCCATTCAGTTTCAGTTGGAAGACGGAACTCTAATGGTCTTTGTTTTTTTCTTTTTAAGCTTTCGTTGTAATCTGTTTTCAATTTAGATCTGAAGTTACAATAAGCCCTTGCCTGATCCCAGGTAACCCCAACAACAGGATAGTCTTTATAAGCCTTGTGCCAGAAATACTGTTCAAACAATGGCTCATTGTAAGCAAAGTGGAAATCTTTTACCCAAACTGTAGTATCAGGATAGATCGCGATACTTTCGCTTTTCAGGTAATTAGCTCCTCTTTCGTTATCTGCAACTGCAGCGTCCATATCTCCCCAACGGTAAGTATATTTCAGCTTGCTTACATCTAAAATTCTTTCGTTTCCAATTCTTGAAGAAGAAGGCAGATACAGAGATTCTAGAACTTCTGCGTATTCTACATCCGGATATTTTGATGTGCTCCAGTGTAAAGGAATTTTCCAATCTAATCTTTTGCTGGCATCATAGCTTCCGTCTTCCCGGCCACCCTGGCCTTCCATATATTCTTGATAAGGTGTTAAATTTTCTTCTTTTTTAGCAAGGTATGCATAATCCCCTATGCTGGCCCCTTTACGTCCGCCTTCATCACCACCTTCTCCGGCAGCTTCAGCAAGTAAAGTTCTCGCGATAGAGTCTCTTACATAATTGATAAATACTCTGTACTCTGAGTTGGTAGTTTCTGCTTCATCCATGAAGAAAGAAGAAACAGTAACAGTCTTCAATGCTGCTTTTTCAGGAGTATTTGTTGGATCCTGGTCTGCTAAACCAGCAACAAATGAACCTGCAGGAATTGCAACCATTCCGTATGGTCTTTCCGCAACAAATGATTTAGTTTTTTCTCTTGGTATCAATTCTCCTTTTGTTCCTGGCTTCCCTACAGAAGAGCTGCCACCACCTGAACAAGATACCGATGCTACCGACGCAGACAATAATAAAAGAAATATCCTTTTCATGTTAATTTTTATAATTAAGCCGTAAATATATAATTTTTTTAAGAAACTTTTAAGATTTTTTTTGAAATAACGGAAGAAATCTAAATTTATTTTATTTACAACAACTTTTTATTCCACGGTAACAGATTTTGCAAGGTTTCTCGGTTGATCTACGTTGGCTCCTCTATATACTGCAATATAATAAGCAAGCAGTTGCAGAGGTACGGAAGCAACGATTGGAGAGAAACATTCTGAAGTTTCAGGGATTTCGATAACATAATCTGCCATTTCGCTCACCTGACGGTCTCCTTTATTAACTACAGCGATAATTTTTCCTTTTCTCGCTTTAATTTCCTGAACGTTACTTACAATTTTATCATAGTGCCCTTTTCTAGGTGCTATAATTACAATTGGCATGTTTTCATCGATCAGGGCAATGGGACCGTGCTTCATTTCTGCAGCCGGGTATCCTTCTGCATGGATGTAAGAAATTTCTTTTAATTTTAATGCTCCTTCTAAGGCTGCAGGATAGTTGTATCCTCTTCCTAAATAAAGGAAATTGGTAGCTTTCACAAAATCTTTTGCAATATTCTGCGTAAGCTCATGGGTAGTATTCAACACTTCTTCAATTTTCTTAGGAATAGCATCAAGCTCAGCAATTAAGCTCATAAATTCAGCGTTTCCTAAGTTTCCATTGTGTTTTCCTAATTTAAATGCAATTAAAGTAAGAATGGTAAGCTGCGCCGTAAATGCTTTGGTAGAAGCCACCCCGATTTCAGGACCGGCATGGGTATATGAACCAGCATCTGTAATTCTTGCAATGGAAGAATCTACAACATTACAAATACCATATATAAATGCACCTTTTTCTTTTGCTAATTTTAAAGCAGCCATCGTATCTGCTGTTTCTCCGGACTGAGAAATGGCAATCACCACATCTTTATCTGTAATGATCGGGTTTCTGTATCTGAACTCTGATGCGTATTCTACTTCAACAGGAATTCTTGCGTATTCTTCGATCAGATATTCTCCGATAAGACCTGCATGCCAAGAAGTACCACAAGCAATGATGATAATTCTGTTGGCATTTTTAAATCTTTCAACATGATCCCAGATTCCAGCCATTTTAATTACTCCTTCATCTACAAGAAGTCTACCTCGCATTGTATCGTGTACAGATTTAGGCTGTTCAAAGATCTCTTTAAGCATGAAGTGTTCGTATCCACCTTTCTCAATTTGTTCAAGGCTTAATTTAAGCTCTTGAATTTCCGGCTCAATTTTAGAGTTTTCACTGATGGTTCTGATATCTACTCCATTTTCCAGAGAGATCGTTGCCATATGTCCTTCTTCAAGATAAATAGCTTCTTTTGTAAATTCTACGAAAGGAGAAGCATCAGAAGCAATAAAGTATTCTTTATCACCGATTCCGATTGCTAAAGGAGATCCTAATCTACCTACCACCAATACTCCAGGATAATCTTCATGAAGCGCAGTAATTGCATATGCTCCATATACTTCATTCAAAGCATATCTCACTGCAGTTGGGAAGTCGATATCCGGATTAAGATCCATAAAATACTGGATAAGGTTTACCAGTACTTCCGTATCTGTTTCAGATTTGAAAGTAAACCCTTTTTCAGTAAGCATTGTTTTAATGGTATCATAATTTTCAATAATACCATTATGTACAATTGCAATTTTTCCGTTGTTTGACAAGTGCGGGTGGGAATTTCTGTCACTTGGAACTCCGTGGGTAGCCCAACGGGTGTGTCCCATTCCAATTTTAGCCTTTCCTTTTAGTTCTTTTGAAATATTCACCAAATCCTCCACTTTACCTTTTGTTTTTTCTACTTCCAGTTTGTTACCTGGTCCTTCTAAAACAATTCCGGCACTGTCATACCCTCTATATTCCAATCTTCTAAGACCATTAATTACAATTTCATAAGCGTCTTGAAAACCTGTATATCCTACTATTCCGCACATATTTTATTTTGTCTAGTGTTGTTTGTTTATTGTGTTCTATTTTTTCGTACCATAAGTCACCATTAGCTGGATTCTCTTAGGGTTGGTATTCGTTTTATCAGTTCCTATCAGAATAATTCTGTTCATATCAAATGCTCTTGTCGTATTACGAACACCTAAAAGGGTTCCTGTAGTACTTGCTGCAAATGCTCCCGCACTGATTATTAATGGCTTATTAACAATCGGCTGTGTAGCATCTCCAACTGTTTCTGTTTTTCCTTCAACAATATCCTTGATTGTTTTTGTGACTACAAAATCATAATAACCTGGCTCAGGTTTCTCACTAAAATAGTACAATCCAAGTCCGTTTGTCAGATCTGAAGTGAAAGCTAATTTTGAGTAATCAATTTTACCGGCATTTAATGTATTGTTTAATAGTGTAAACTTACGATCTTCAGTAGAGCCAGTATTTTTCCAGGTTGAAGGATCCAGATATACTCTGATCTTAGCACTTACAATGCCCGCCTTATCTTTGGTATAGATATCCTTAAGTTTTGCGATAGTCTCATCCTGAATTTTTACCACTACAGAAGGACCTCCCATTCCCTGAACAAAAAGTTTTGCATCACCTTCGTTAGGATTACTTTCTGATAATGCATCTTTAACAGGTGTTCCTAATCTGTTATATTCAACCAATCCGATATGTGCATTGGCACTTCCTAAATTAAAATTAAGTGTTGCCTGCGGTCTTGTGGTAGTTCCATTATCAGTTTTATCATATTTATAGTACATGATAACCTGCAGGTCATTAGGAGAAAACTGATACAGATATCTGTCTGTTTCGTCTACAGAAATTTTTATTCCTTTAAAATATCTGATAAAGTTAGCAGCATCCTGAAGTTCAGGTTTTCCTTTTTTATCAAGAATATGAGTCTGGAAGAAATCTGTGTTACTCAATTTCATTCTGAATCCTAAGTTTCCTGAAAATACAATTGAATTGTCAGATTTTTTTGTAATAGATAAAGAACTCACGTTACCATCAAATACTCCTGAACCTAATAGTTCACCAGTACTTATTGATGCATTGGAACGTTTTAGGGCATCATTATTTGCATCCAGGAACGTAGTCACTTCATGCACATTGATTTTCATTGATTTTGAAGCACCTCCTATTTTACCGTATTTACGAACAGGATATGTTTTCTTCTCAATGGAAACTTCTGTAGCTACTCCGTCTACCGGGAAATCAGTTTTCGTGTATGTATTTGTTCTTAATGAATCGCTGCTTTCAAAGAAATATGTATTTGAAGCTGTATTTGCAGGTGGTCTTACTACAAGGACTACGGAATCTACTTTTGGATTCGCGCCATTGAAGTCGAAATTATCTGTTGGCATTCTCAGCTGGGTAACATAAGATGCTCTCTGCATTCCAAACTGGGATTCAGTAAAGGCTCCAAGAACAGCAACATTTGTGGTAACGCCTGATTCGCTCAGCCCACTGATCAATCTTGAAGCATCACTTCTGATGGAATCATTATTGTCATAATTGTATGCTATAACAGGATATGCAATTTCATTGCCTTGTGCTGCATCACCATTAAACAGCTGCTCACCAAGAGAATCCGGATCCGGTTCACAGTTATAAAGCAATGCACTTCCAAAAATCGCCAATAAAAGCATGGCGAAGGTCTTTTTAAGATTATGAGTCATTAAAAATGTGTTTTTAATAAAGTTGATTTATAGAATCTACGTCCAGATACTCCGATTTCTGGGTTGCTGTTTCGTTGAAAGCCTTATCCAGGTCTTCATCCAGAAACTCGTCACCTTTTACAACGGCATCTACGTAGTTCATACTTTCGATAACAAAACTTTTAATAGTTGGGTTATCTAACGCTTTTAACCCTGAAATATTATCAAACTGCAGCTTTTCATCGATCTTTTTGTCCAGGTCAGCATCTTTCTCATTGTAAAGAGAAAGTACAATTTTTGCGTCCTTGAAATAAGTATCTGATTCGTAGTAAGTTTTAAGATAAATTGGAACAAAAGAAGACATCCATCCATTCAAATGGATAACATCCGGCACCCAGTTTAGTTTCTTAATGGTTTCAATAACTCCTCTGGCAAAGAAAATAGCTCTTTCGTCATTGTCTTCGAAAGGGTTTCCTTCATCATCGAAATAATATTGTTTTCTTTTGAAGTATTCTTCATTGTCAATAAAGTAAACCTGAAGTCTTTCCCCCGGAAGAGACGCTACTTTAATGATTAGAGGCTGGTCCAGGTCATTGATAATAATATTCATCCCTGAAAGACGGATTACTTCATGAAGCTGGAATTTTCTCTCACTTATTTGTCCAAATCTTGGCATAAAAACTCTTACATCATTGCCTTCTTGGTGCATCTTAAGTGCCATTTTGTTTACCACTGCAGCCATATTTGTATCTTCCTGATATGGATACATCTCTGTAGTAATGTACAGTATTTTTTGATTCGGCATAAACTTTCTATCTAATTTTTGTAAAAATGCTTTAATGTGCAAAATTACAAAAAAACATCCAACATTATTTTAATTAACATTTTTTTACGAAAATTCCCTTTTTCAAATTATTAAAAGTACATATTATTATGCGATATTTTTAGTATTTTTGAAATAGTATTAAAATAAACTATGGAAGTTCTAAAAAACAGAAAAGTCCTTCAGGATTTCATTGAAAGACAGAAAGAAATGGGAAAAAGAATTGGCTTTGCCCCTACTATGGGTGCCCTGCACAATGGCCATCTTTCTCTGTATGAAGAGGCAAGAAAAGAAAATGACCTTGTCATTTCATCAATTTTTGTAAATCCAACCCAGTTCAACAATCCTGAAGATCTTGAAAAATATCCAAGAGATATCAACAGGGATATTCTTATTCTTCAGAATTCAGGTCTTGTAGATGCTGTTTACATCCCGGAAGTAGCTGATATTTACCCTGAAAAAGCAGAAAGCCAATCATATGACTATGACGGATTGGAAAATGAGATGGAAGGCAAATCAAGACCGGGGCATTTCAATGGGGTAGGAACTGTTGTAGAAGAGCTTTTCAGACAGGTACAGCCTGATAATGCTTATTTTGGTGAAAAAGATTTTCAGCAGCTTGCTATTATTAAAAAAATGGTGGAGAAAAAGCATCTTCCCGTTAAAATAACCGGAGTTCCTATTTACAGAGCAGAAAACGGACTCGCATTAAGCTCAAGAAACCAAAGACTTCATGAAGACCGAAAAGAAGCTTCTAAAGTAATTTATGAGACTTTAAAAAAAGTAAACGACTGGTTCAGGACTGTGAGTATTCCGGAAATTAAGGAAAGAGTAGCTGATATTTTTGATGATCAGCAAGGCATGAAGCTTGAATATTTTCTGATTGCTGATGAAAACACATTACAGGAAACTGACTTTTTCTATAAAGACAGAAATTTCAGAGCTTTCATTGTAGTTGTAGTAGATGGAGTGAGATTAATTGACAATATGCATCTGGATTAATCTTTATCCATTACAATATACTATCCCCGGCTGATTCAGTTGGGGATTTTTCTTGAATCTATCAACAAAAGATTGGAGTAGGCTGAGTTTATACAAAAATCAAAGGCCTCCTGAAGGAAGCCTTTGAAACACCAAATCACAAAATATTAATATGAAAAAAATTTACTTTTCAGTAAACTTGTGACCCGGCTGGGATTCGAACCCAGGACCCATACATTAAAAGTGTATTGCTCTACCAGCTGAGCTACCGAGTCGGCCACAATTAAAATGAAATAAATTTCAATATTAATTATAAAATTTCTTTGCAGTGCCTGCGACTGGACTCGAACCAGCACATCCTTAGGAAACCACCCCCTCAAGATGGCGTGTCTACCAATTTCACCACGCAGGCAATAAAATTACAAACTAAGTAATTATTATTGCTAGTGACCCGGCTGGGATTCGAACCCAGGACCCATACATTAAAAGTGTATTGCTCTACCAGCTGAGCTACCGAGTCGGCCACTTGTGTAACAAGTTTTCATTTAAGTAATGTCCCTTGTTTTAAGTGGTGCAAAGATATGACTTTTTTCTTTATCTCAAAACTTTTTCGCAAATTTGTTTAAAAAAAATTCATGGTAATTTCATTGATCGGATACATGGGAAGTGGCAAATCTCACATTTCCAAAATATTAAGCGAAAAAATAGATTTTAAATTAATTGATCTCGATAAAGAGATTTCCAGAAGAAATAAATTAACCATTCCTGAAATTTTTGAAAAAAAGGGAGAGATTTACTTTAGAAAGCTGGAAAGAGAGGCGCTTGAAGAGATATTGGCTTCTGAAGAAAATGTGGTTTTAAGTCTTGGCGGAGGAACTCCTGTATATTATAATAACATGGAAATCATCAATCACAATTCCAAGAGTGTTTTTTTAAGAACAGGAGTAGGAACACTGGTTGAAAGACTTTCAAAACAGAAGGAAAAAAGACCTTTGATTGCCAATATATCTGATGAAGACCTGCCGGAATTCATTGCCAAGCATTTATTTGAAAGGAATCAGTTTTACAGCAAAGCACAATTCACTGTAGGGACAGATTCCCGAGAACCGGAAGACATTGTGAACGAAATAATAGAAAAGCTCTATCTCTAGAGCTTTTTTATTTTACTATTAATCTTCATCATCAGTTTCATTGCCTGTCTCTCCAAAGAAATCGTCCCAGTCTGTAAAATCAGAATCGATATCGTTTCCTACGTAGTCGTCCATCTCTCTTCTGTCTTTTTTGGTAGGTCTACCCTCTCCCTTATTTCTGTAATAGTCCTGTGACATTTTACGGAGTTTCAACAGTTCGTACTGCTCCTTATCTGTCACATCCTGGATATGAAGAGGTACCAGCTTGGCTCCAATTCTGCTTTTAGGAATCTGAATTACCTTTATTTTATAATCAATTTGATTCTTACGGATTTTAATAGTATCTCCTTCTTTTACCTCTTTAGATGACTTTACGGCAGACGTTCCTATAGAAACTCTATTCTTTTTAATCTCCTCTGCTGCAATACTTCTCGTCTTATAAAAACGAATGCTCCATAAAAATTTATCTATTCTCATAATTTTTTATACTTTTGCCGTTATATTATTTGTAAAGTAATTAAAGTTTTTTGAAATGAAAAAAATATTTTTATATATCCTTGCAGGATCTTTGTGTTTTACTGCTTGTAAGAAAGATGATGACACATCACCCTATGTAGAACCGGAAGATATTGCTACGCAAAACACCTATGATGATCAGGCAATTAAGAAATTCATGGATGAGAATTATCTCGATGCGCAGGGTAATATAAAAGCTTTCAGCTCTACAGACACGTCAGATGATAATGAAAAGAAATTATCTGAACTGTCGCCCGTAACTCTTCCTTCAGGAACAATCTATATTATGAGAAGCGGTGCTCAGCCTGTTAATCCTACAGCTAATCAAACCATTAAGGAGGATGATATTATCAAAATTATGGGAAGAGGATACTCGTATCTGGCCGTTAATTCTGATGGAAGCACTACATTTCAAGCAAAAGCTGCCTTTTTAAATACCATTGACGGAACGGGTGTTCCTGTTATTGACCCAATGTATTACTATGTAAAGAGATCGATATTGAATGCTGTTACGACCCCTGATGCTGCAAAAAAAGCAAAATATTATCAAATTCCAGGATTTAGAGAAGCTTTACAGAAGTTCAAAGCATTTGATAATCTTACCGGTGAATCACCCTATAACTTACAGGGAGTAATCATCGTTCCTTCCAGAGCTGCTTTTGCAAGAAATCCTCATTATCCGTATCTAAATACTTCTTACAGAAATAAATCTTTTGTGTTCAACTTTCAGATTTATGGAAGAGAGGACAGACCAAGTGATGACAAACAAACACAGGAACAACAGCAATAAAATAAAAAATAATTATATAAAAAACACCGTTATTCAAACGGTGTTTTTTTATGATGTAAAATGTAATTACGGTCTTGCTTTCTGTTTTACATTTCCTAAGATATCAGGGAAATAAAGGTCTGCAAGGTGATCAAATTCATCTCCTCTCATAAACATGGTGGCATCTACTTCTTCATAAGAGCTTCTTCCTGCAGCAGCAATTAATTCATTACAGGTATGGAGTGTATTTTTGTGGAAGTGATATACTCTTTCTGCTTTATCTGTCACATCAAGTCCTTTAATAAGCATTTTATCCTGAGTTGCCACTCCCGTAGGGCAGTTGTTTGAGTTACATCTCAACGCCTGGATACATCCTAAAGAGAACATAAATCCTCTGGCATTGTTACACATATCTGCACCCATTGCGACTGCTCTCAGAATATCAAGACTGGTAAGAACTTTACCACTGGCAATCACTCTTAATTTACTTCTCAGATTATAGTTATTAAGTGTTCTGTTCACAAATATCAAAGCAGGCTCCAATGGCATCCCCACTCCATCAGAAAATTCTGGTGGTGCAGCTCCTGTTCCCCCTTCAGCTCCGTCTATAGTGATAAAATCAGGATAGATTTTCAAAACATTCATCTGTACACAGATATCTTCAAATTCTTTGGTATCACCGATACACAGTTTAAAACCGACTGGTTTCCCTCCGGAAAGGTCTCTCAATTGCTGTACAAACCTCAACAATCCGGCAGCATCAGAAAAAGCACTGTGTGAGGGTGGTGAAATAACAGTCATTCCAGGTGTTACGTGACGAATTGCTGCAATTTCCGGTGTATTCTTCACTCCCGGAAGAACTCCTCCGTGTCCTGGCTTTGCTCCCTGTGATAATTTGATCTCAACCATTTTCACATTAGGAAGGGTGGAATATTTTGTAAATAATTCAGGATTGAATTTTCCTTCAGCGTCACGGCATCCGAAATATCCTGTCCCGATCTGCCAGCATAAATCTCCTCCTTCCATGTGATAAGGTGAAATTCCTCCCTCGCCTGTATTATGATAGAAGTTTCCTTTTTTGGCTCCTCTGTTCAGTGAGATCTGTGCTCTGTCACTCAATGCTCCGAAGCTCATCGCTGAGATATTGAATAAGGAAGCATGGTAAGGCTGTGTACATTGCTCTCCTCCTACCCATACTCTCGGAAGTTCTTCTGATGGCGATTTTGCATAAATAGAATGCTTAATCCCTTCATATTTTCTGTGATTTACTTCCAGCTGTGTACCAAAAGCTACTGTATCACTTAAATTTTTTGCACGTCTGTATACTGCAGAACGCTGGTTTCTTGGAAATGGTTTGCCATCTGTTTCCCTTTCAATAAAATATTGCTGCATTTCGGGTGAAATACTCTCGAAAAAATACCTGAAGTATCCCAATACAGGAAAGTTCCTCAAAATAGCATGTTTCGATTGGTAAGCATTGTAAACACCCAATGCATAAATTGCGGATAACAGCGTGGGTATCCAATAATGCGCTCTGATCAGTATTGCTATAATCCATGTAGCAACTACTAATACAATTCCCCAAGATAAAAACTTATCTCTCATGAATGTAGTATTTAAAGTTTAAAAATAAATTTAGTAGAATTTTTGCAAAGAGCCTATGCTTTTGCTAAAAAATTTTGGTAAGAAGATTGCACAGAAACTGTGCCATCTGACAGGATTTTTTCTAAATTTAGAAATTCGATTTGATTTACGGATGCAGGATCAAAGTCTTTCTGGACTCTCACATAGTTTTCTGTGAAGCCAAACATTTTTCCGTCTTTATTTTCGTGCTCCCAAAGAACAGGAAGCGTTTTTCCAAGTTGTGTCTGATAAAATGCCATTTTCTTCTTTTCAGAAAGAATTCTCAACATTTTATTACGTTTTTTTCTTTCCGCAACAGGAACTACTCCATCCATCGCTGCTGCTTCTGTATTTTCTCTTTCAGAATAAGTAAATACGTGAAGGTAAGTGATAGGAAGCTCATTAAGGAAATTATAAGTTTCCATAAATATTTCTTCTGTTTCTCCCGGGAATCCTACAATAACATCAACACCGATAGCCGCATGAGGCATAACCTCGCGGATCTTGTTCACTCTGTCATTGTAAAGCTTAGTCAGGTAACGACGTTTCATCTTTTTCAAGAGATCATCGCTTCCGGATTGTAACGGAATATGAAAATGCGGAACAAAGCTTTTGCTTTTAGAAACCAGTTCAATACTTTCATCTTTCAAAAGATTGGGTTCAATAGAAGAGATACGAATCCTTTCTATTCCTTCTACTTTATCCAGTTCTGAAATAAGATCAAGGAATGTATGCTCGTGTCTTTTATTTCCAAATTCTCCTTTACCATAATCCCCGATATTTACACCTGTAAGAACAATTTCTTTAATGTCTTTCGCAGCAATCTCCGTGGCATTTCTAAGAACATTTTCGATGGTATCAGAACGTGAAATTCCTCTTGCTAATGGAATGGTACAGTAGGTACATTTATAATCACAGCCATCCTGTACTTTCAGGAAAGCTCTGGTTCTGTCCCCAATAGAATAACTTCCGATAAAGAAATCGGTTTCTTCAATTTCACATGAATGCACTACGCCTTCACTCTCGGATTTCTCCAAATCATCCAGGTAGCTCAGAATATTGAATTTTTCTTTTGCTCCTAAAACCAGGTCCACTCCTTCAATCTGTGAAATTTCTTCAGGTTTCAGCTGTGCATAGCATCCCACAATAACGACCAGTCCTTCCGGATTGGCTTTCATTGCTCTTTTCACGTGAAGTTTACATTCACGGTCAGCATTTTCTGTCACCGAACATGTATTGATCACATATACGTTTGCTTTTTCATCAAAACTTACCTTATCATAACCTGCATCTGTTAATTGACGGGCAATAGTAGATGTTTCTGCAAAGTTTAATTTGCAGCCAAGTGTATGAAACGCGGCAGTTCTATGAAAAGTAGACATTTGTTACTCCTGAATTTTATGGGTGCAAAGATAGTAATTTTAATAAGAATCCAAGATTGATTCAATCTATTGTTTATATTCATCCCTTACTTCGGGGCTGTTTTGAAAACAAACGGGTGATGAATTAGGATCCGGATCCTGACTTGAAAATTTGGTTTTCATTTCTGTATTAAACTGTTGAGATCGGTTTCTGGCAATTGAAAGTGTACTCCATCCTTCATTTTTTATCATTTTGGCGATATAAATAATTTGTCCGATATGGTAAGGATAATGAGCCAACTGACGAAGGACTGCATCAATAACAGGGTGAGCTTCCCCTCTGATATAAGTTGTTGAATACATATTATCATCATTTATCTTTTCAAGGGCATCAAAAAAGCAAGCCCAACCTTTTTCCCAATATTCAACAATCTCTTCTTTTGTTGTAAATGTATTGACAAATTCTCCATCGCGGTTACGCCAGGATTTCTCTCCGTCTTCTGTCAGGAAATTGGTCCATCTTGAAAGCATGTTTCCCGCAAGATGCTTCACAATGATAGCAATAGAATTACTTTCTTCATTATACTGCCAGAACATCTGCTCATCTGTTAACTGTTCAAAGGTTTTATCACCAAGAGATTTATAGTATTCAAAACGTTTTACAAACAGGTCTTTCATTTTTTCTATTTTGATATCTAATTTAAAAACTTTTAAAAATAAAAACCACTTCAATTGAAGTGGTTTTTTCTATCTGTTTTATTTATTATTCTCTGTTTTTCACCAATACCCAACCTGTGAATTTAACTGCAGTATTTTTTTTATCATTTTCATTCCATGTGATAGAATACCAGTATGTTCCTGTAGGCACTCTTCTTCCACCGTGAGTACCATCCCATTTATAGCCATTTGATCTGTCTGCCTGGAAGATTTTATTTCCATAACGATCAAAAACATTCATGACCAGGTTTTGTTTGTTTGCCAGGGCTGAATAATCAATCACATCATTTATTCCATCTGCATTAGGAGTTATCACGTTAATCAAATTAGGGACAACGATTCCTATTTCTATCGGATCGCAATCATAAGCATCTTTTACATATACTTTATGATCTCCTCTTGAAAGGTTATTGAAAACATTGGAATCCTGCCAGATGATATTATCTATTGAATATCTATAAGCTGGAGTTCCCCCTAATACAGATACTGTGATTGTATTGTTCGAAATATCAATACCGGAAACAACAGGCTGTTCGGAAGGGAGTACTTTTACCGTTTGTGTGGTAACACATTCTCCTGTTTTAAGTTTTACCCAATACACTCCTATTCCTGCTTTAATTGTCTGTGAAGTAGCTCCTGTACTCCACTCGTAGCTTTTAAATCCGGGACCTGCATCCAGAGTGGTTTGGTCTTCCGCACAAATAGTCACATCTTTAAGTTTATCAGAATAGACAGGTGGAATAACCACTAGAGTAACCTTAGCCACATTATAGCATCCCTGGGAATTAGAAACTCTTATGTACACAAATCCATTAGGTGCAATGTAATTATTGGCATTCAGAATTTCATTGGTCTGGTTAACAGCATCTGTTAATGAAGGATAATATTTTTTGGTTGGATTGGTTTGTCCGGTTACCGAAGCATTGATAAGATTGAAAGAAGCTGTAGATGGGCTGGCCTCGATGAAGCATGATCTCAGGGTTGTTTCATTCACAACCACAACCGGATAAAATTTCAAAGTAATCTGTGCCACTGCAGTACAGCCAAACTCTGAGATTACCTTTACATAGATTATTCCTTCTGCAGACACATATGCCATTGGGTTGGTTATCTCATTGGTTCCAGCATTGAGATCTGCCATTGTAGGATAATATTTCTTAGTAACATTTGGGTTTCCAATAACATCCGCTGTGGTTAAGTCAAACAAAGCTGTCCCAGCATTATTATTGTTACATTGGGTCAATGTTGCATTTTTTGCTGTAATAGAGCCATCTTTAAATTTAAATATTCCGACCTGTTTACATTTATTAAGCGGATTAGACGCATTGGCCGGATCGGTATAATTGATACTGTAATAATAGACAGTTGTTGTATTTACAGTAATTGGAGCAGTGATAGGGTTATTGCCTGTTAAAGCATCATTCTGACTCAGGTGATAGCTTACACCGAAATTTTGATTTCCATTGAGAATTCCTGAGGATAATGTAGAAAAATCGAATAAAGTTGTTGCAGAACAGATGACCACTTCTCTTGGATCAGCAGGATTGGCAGCCGGAATTCCGGGAGGATTAAATGGCTGGGTCTGAATAGCCGGATCTGTAAATGGTGAAGCGAGTGTTGCAGTTCCTCCCCACGTTAAAGAAAACGGAGCCGTTGTAGAACTGGTACTGCTTACCCAATTGTCGATAAACAAATAATAAGTTTGTCCCGGTAAAACATCAAGATATTTACAATAAGGAGTCAGGGAACCTCCCGCAGCGCTTAAAATTGTGCTTGTCATATTCAATCCTGTAGCCGGCCCGGGTCCGATAACGGTTGCTGCATTACAACGTATCGGGGACCCCAAACTTCCACAGGTTACATTCGGACCAAAAATTGCCCAGTCGTAATCTGCATCCGGATTATTGGGTACAAGGTCAAAGGTAAGGGTACCTCCTGTAGCGATTGTAATTTTATACCAGATTGAGTTGTGCTCGCCGGTAAAGTCTATACAACTTCCTGAGTTGACCAATTCCTTTATATTACCATATCCGGTAGGGCTATACGTGATATTTGAATTTCCGCAGACGGAGAGTGCAGTAGCACAATCAGCCTGAGCATAGAAAGTATGAGATAGACATAGAAGTATAAAAAGTAAAAGTTTTCTCATAGATTTAATGTTTTTATGGTTATATCAGTTACACATTGTATTGATAATCAACACCCATCAAATATAACCCAATTTTAATTAAAAACAATAAAATCTAAATAATTTTAAACTATTACAAATTAAAACATCAATTGCTTTAAAATTATTCATCTTATCTCAGATTAAAGAACAAAATAGCCAAAAATAACAGGACATTAGCTTTATTTTATACTTGTAATATTTCCACAGAGATTTTCCAGGTGAAATATTTTATGGAAGGGGCTTTTTACTTCTTTCAGATGTTCTTTATCCTGAATGAAAGTATATCTTGAAGCAATAGAATTCATATCGGAAACAATCACCAGCCAGCATTCATCTACGGAGGTGTCGTAATAAGGGAATTTTTCGTTCTTCTTTTCAATGAGTTCCAGAATTTTATCGGAGCACAATTCATCAAACAGATTCATACTGTACTCATGGGTGATAAAAACATTTCTGCGGTGAAAAGATTTCCTCAGACTTTTTACACAGCCTACAGGTTTATTTTTTTTAATGCTCTTATAAATACTGATGATATTTTCCTGCTGCACTTCCAGGTTATCAAATTTTGTTTCAGGATGGAATTCTAAAAAATAAACACCACGATATTTCGTAGTGTCTTCCTGTTCTAATAATATTTCTGCCTGACGGAACATTTTATTCAAAGTACTTTCTACTTTTTTCATTTCCAGATGATTGATTACTTCGGTCAGTTCTATTCCAATTTTTTTGTCGTTGAGTTTGGCGATAAAGTCTGGGCTCTCGCAGGTAAGGTCTTCAAATTTAACTTCGGGGAAATGATGCATAAATGAGTTGAGAAGAAGAATCTCGGATTTCTTTCTGTACTTTTCACGGTCATGCAGCGGAGATTCATCTATGGTACGGTGATACTTTTCCATTGGCTTTTTTTTCAAATGCCGATTAAGGTAGTATAAGCTAAGATTCTTTATCAGATCTTCTTCAGAAAACGTCTTTTTCATGTGTGATTTTTTTATTTAATTAAAGAACACATGCAGCCATTGGCTTTCATCATTAAAAGTTTTTGATAATCAAAAATTTACACTCTTAAAGATAAGTAAAAAAACAATTCGATACTTAGTTTTTAATTAATTTATCGATTAATTAATGTAAAGTTTATTTTCATAATTAATACCTTTGTCTTTTTAAACACAAACCCACATTTATGGATTTCAGGAATTTCAGAATACCCTACACTATCAATCCCCAATATTCAAAAAAGACTGTTTATTTTTCAATGGAATTTGCTCTTGAGCAGGTACTGAAAATATATTCGGGAGGACTTGGCTTTCTGGCAGGATCTCATATGAGAAGTGCTTATAACCTTAAGCAGGATCTTATTGGAATCGGTATCCTGTGGAAATTTGGTTATTATGACCAGGCGAGAAATCACGATCAGACTTTACAACCTGTTTGGACGAGAAAAATGTACAGTTTTCTTGAAGACACGGGAATAAAGTTTCAAATCGAAATCCATAGTGCTCCGGTTTGGGTAAAAGTATGGTACCTTGATCCTGAAATTTTCAATACGGCACCCATGTTTTTCCTTTCTACAGATGTTCCTGAAAATGATCATGTTTCTAAAACCATCTGCCACAAATTGTATGATGCCAATGAATCTACAAAACTTGCCCAATATATATTATTGGGAAAAGGCGGAGCCAAGTTACTGGATGAAATGAATATTGAAAGAGAGGTTTACCATCTTAATGAAGCCCATGGACTTCCGGCAGCCTTTTATCTTCTGAAAAAATATAACGGCGATCTTAATAAAGTTAAAGAAAAACTGGTTTTTACCACCCATACTCCTGAGGAGGCAGGTAATGAAAAGCATAGTTTCAGATTATGTTATGACATGTCTTATTTTTCCGGATACAGCATGGAAGAAGTGAAAAAAATTGAGGGATCTGATGATGACCGTTTCAATCACTCCCTCTGTGCGTTAAGAATGGCTAGGATAGCCAATGGAGTTTCCCAGCTTCATGGTGTAGTTTCCAGAGCCATGTGGAATAAATATCCGGGAATCTGTGAAATCACTTCTATTACCAATGCTCAGGAATTTAAATATTGGTCTGATAAACCTTTATACAATGCAAAGGATGAAAATGATGCCACTGTTTTTGATTTCCGAAAAAAGTATTTAAAGAAAAAACTGTTCAGTATTGTTGCTGATCAAACAGGAAATTTATTTAACCCTAATGTATTTACTATTGTCTGGGCAAGAAGATTTGCAGGCTATAAGAGAGCAGAACTTCTTTTGCACGACAAGGAAAGATTCTACAGACTTCTGAATCATCCAAAATATCCAGTACAGATCATCTGGGCAGGGAAGCCTTACCCAATGGACTACTCTGCAATATCTACGTTCAATACCCTGGTGGAAGAAAGTAAAAATCATAAAAATATTGCAGTTCTTACAGGCTATGAACTTTCTTTAAGCAAGTCTTTAAAACAGGGTTCTGATGTCTGGCTTAATAATCCGAGAGTTCCAAGGGAAGCTTCCGGAACTTCCGGTATGACGGCTGCTATGAACGGTTCTGTGAATTTATCCACAGATGACGGCTGGATTCCGGAATTTGCCAAGCATGGTGAAAACTCCTTCGTTGTCCCTAAAGCTGATTATCAGAATATGAGCATTTATGAACAGGACAATTATGATTTAAATACATTGTATGAAATCCTGGAAAACGAAATTCTTCCCACCTATTACGACCGTCCTGACCAATGGAGAAAAATTCAGCATAATGCAATGAATGATGTGAAAGATCATTTCAACAGTGACAGAATGGCGGATGAATATTACAGAATTCTCTATAATCAGCAATAGAATTAATGAGCAAAATCCTGAACACACCTGAATCCGGTGTTTTCAAGACTTGTATCAGGGCTGCTTTTCATGCGTCTGGCTACCCTGTATCCACTGCAATAGCTATCATTGCATAAAAAGCTTCCTCCACGCAGGCTGCGTTTTACACTATACGGTTCCTGAGGGTCATAAGACCTGTCGGCACCCTGAGGATTTAGAGCCAGTCTGCCTTCCAGCTTTTTATAGTAATCGTAATTATATAAATCGCTGCACCATTCCCACACATTTCCCGCCATATCATACAGGCCATATCCGTTGGCTTTAAATGATTGTACAGGGGCAATGGTAATATAGCCGTCTTTCTTTTCATTAAGGTAAGGAAACTTTCCCTCCCAGCTGTTCGCTTTAGGAACTCCTGCATTGATGGGTTCATTTCCCCATGGATAAATATTATTTTTTAATCCGCCCCGTGCTGCAAATTCCCATTCTGCTTCTGTGGGTAAGCGTTTACCGGACCATTTACAATATGCCTGCACATCATCCCAGCTTATCTGCACTACAGGATAATTATCTTTACCTTCAATATTGCTAGCCGGTCCTTGCGGATGCTTCCAGTCAGCTCCTTTTACCCATTTCCACCATTGACTGAAATCATTCAGATTGACAGGTTTACTTGTGGGTTTAAACACTAATGAAGCAGCTACCAATAAGCTATCCGGAGGTTTCGGAGTACCCTCAGGCAGGTTTTTCTTTAATTCTTCCCAATCGGGTTTACGTTCTGCCGTTGTGATATACCCTGTAGCATCTACAAATTTACGGAACTGTGCATTTGTCACTTCTGTTATATCCATATAAAACGGAGAAACTTTTACTCTGTGTTTAGGATATTCATCCGGATCAGCCTGACTGTTATCACCACCCATGTCAAATTCTCCGCCCGGTATAAGCACCATTCCCTCCAGAGAAGCAGTTCCGCTAAAACTGATATGAGAAGAATCCGTTGTACCCAATCGTTTTGGTACATTCATACAGGTGTGCCCGGGTTTATTTTCCTCGGGCTTTAAGGTTTTATCTTTATTACAGGAACACACAAAACTTAATATACCTGTATAAATGATCATTTTTTTTATAACGGAAAGCATCATCTCTGTCTGAATATTTACAGTTTTTATGATCTCGGTTTACTGTATCTCCATCCTTTTTTCAACTGCAGTGAAAGTTGATTGACTAATTTTTTAGAAGAAACTTCTTCAGCAATATTTATATTTTCATCAGGATCATTTTGATGATCATAGAGTTCTCTGGCCAGATAGTCGCCAGGCTTTTCAGTTTCTTTATTCCATTCGAACCATTCTACATATCGGTAACGGTCGGTACGGATCGCATATCCCATTCTTTCTACATTTTGCACTCCTTTGGCTTTTACTCCATATCTTCCCAATAAAAACTGGCTGTAGGCTGCTGTCTTCCATTTATGTCCGGGATCCGCAAGCAGAGGTTTCATACTGGTTCCCTGAAGATAATCCGGAGTTTTTATTCCGCTCATATCACATAAAGTAGGGTAAATATCAACAAACTCTGTAAGAGCATTGCTTGATTTTCCTTTTGCTTTTACTCCTGCCCCACTGATAATAAGCGGCACTCTGGTATCGATCTCATAATTACTCTGTTTACACCAGCTGTTATGCTCTCCGAGTTTCCAACCATGGTCTCCCCACAATACAATAATGGTATTTTCACTAAGTCCTAATTCATCCAGTGCTTTTAACAGCCTGCCTATCTGAGCGTCTGTATAAGAAACAGATGCATAATACGCATGGAGAAGTTCCCTTTGCTTTTCCACATCATAAGGTTTTTCCGATGGTAAAGGCAGGTCTGATCTATCTGTATAACCTCTCAGTTCACTATCCCCATGTACGGCAAATTCCGGAGCATTTTCGGGCATGAATTGATTTTTTGCAAGTGGTATATCGTTTCTGTTATACAAATCCCAGTATTTTTTGGGACCATTAAATGGTAAATGTGGACGGTAATATCCTACCGAAAAAAAGAAAGGTTTATCTTTTCCTTTTAATTCTTTCAGCTTTTGAATGGCCATAGTTGTTTGCGCACCATCATAATAAGCGTCATCATCAACATCTGCCATTTCTACAGAATTGGCCTTTGTATAGATAAATCCATAAGTATCCGGCTTGGCTTTTCCCATTTTCTTAAGGGCGAGCTCCTTTTCTTTCTGAATCATCCTGTTTTTCTCCAGTTGATACACCGCATCCGGATCAAAAGGATATCCGTTTACATGAAGCTCTTCATTCCAGGATTTATCATCAGGTAAAGTGTTATGAAAGGTTTTCCCGATCCCCACCGTATAATAACCGTTATTCTTGAATACCTGCGGAAGAGTGATTACATCCGGCAGATTTTTCCTGAAATCTGTCTGAAGATCCCATACACGCACAGAATCAGGTCTCAGACCTGTTAGTAGGCTTGCTCTGGAAGGATTACATACTGCCTGCTGACAATATGCCCTTTTAAAAACAACTCCTCTTGCGGCAAGTTTGTCCATATTAGGCGTTTTTATAACAGTATTCCCGTAAGAGCCCATTTCAGGTCTTAAATCATCAATAGGAATAAATAAGATATTAGGTCTTGCTTGCTTTATATTGGATTTTATACTTTTTTTAGGTTTAGGATTAGCCGTATGGAAATTTCCGCCCCTTACCGCTATACAATTACAAATTGATACAATGAATAGTATTTTTAAAAAATTGAAATTCTTCATGAAATATAAGTTTCTTTTTATTGAGTAGATTGAGCTGTGACTAACTTATTTTTAACCTCTTTCCATCCTTTTTTACGTTGTTCGGACAGCTTTTCAAGGATGTCTTTATTTTCCGGATACATTGCAATATTGAAATTCTCCTTCGGATCTGAGGTAAGATTATAAAGTTCACGTGCCACAAGTTCTCCCGGTTTTTGGGTTACTTTATCCCAATAGTACCACTCTATCAGATGATAACTTTTGGTCACCATTGAATATCCCATATAGCTTTTTTTATTAAGATCTATTCCTTCTCCGGCTGGACGTAAGAACTGGCTGAATACAGCCCCTTTCCATTCCACACTATTTTCATTCAAAAGCTTTTTAAAGCTTACCCCTTGCAGATAAGAGGGCGTTTCTATTCCTGCAAGATCACAGAGGGTAGGATAAAGATCCACCATCTCTACCAGTTCGTTGCTTTTACTTCCTGGATTTTTCATCCCAGGTGCATAAACAATAAGTGGTACACGGGTATCATTTAAGTAATTAGTCTGTTTACCCCATGCATTATGCTCACCTAATTTCCAGCCATGGTCTCCCCATAACACAATAATGGTATTATCTAATAACTTCTGTTTTTCAAGCTCATCTACGAGTCGCCCGATACAGGCATCCACATAACTTACAGAAGCATAATACCCATGTTTGAGCATTCTGGCTTCCTTTTCAGGCATTCTGAAATAGGCAGGATGCTTTACGTATTCCAGATCGTAACAGGCGGTCATCTCTCTTTGATTATACATTGCCATGCTCGGTGCATTGAAAGGGATAAAATTGTTATCCGCCATGGGTATTTCCATAGGATCATAAAGATCCCAGTACTTTTTAGGAGCTACAAAGGGTAAATGCGGTCTGAAATACCCCAATGCCAGAAAGAACGGTTTCTTTTTATTTTTAACACGGTTGATCGTCTGAATGGCAAGTGATGTCTGAGCTCCGTCATAAAGCGAATCATCAGGGCAGTTGGCCACTTCTACAGAACGTCCATATGCCCAGCCGTTACCATATCTTTTAGGATCTTTAGCTAATCTTTCCAATCTTTTGGCAGCAAGCTCAGTTTTAAGTTCTCCACTGAAATAAAAAGATTCGGGATCTCTGTCTACCATATTTTTAAGGGCATAGCCATCAGGACGGAGGTCCGGCTCACGAAAAGAGATAGAATCAGGCATGTGGTTATGAAAAATCTTTCCGATGGATACCGTATGATAATTAAATTTTTCAAATTGCTGGGGAATTGTGACCACATCAGGATGTATTTTACGAAACTCTTCTCCCAATACCCACACTTTGGTAGAATCCGGCCGCAAGCCTGTTAATGCACTTGCTCTGGAAGGAGCACAAACAGCCACCTGGCAATATGCACTGGTAAAAGTTGTACCTCTTCCTGCCAGCTTATCTATATTGGGTGTTTTAATGGTTGAATTACCGTAAACTCCCAGTTCCGGTCTCAGATCATCAACTACAATAAAGATTACATTGGGTTTGGATCTTTTTTGCGATTGTCCTGTAATGATAGTAAATGGTAAAATCAACAACAGAAGAATAGATATTGATTTTGATTTGAAGGTTGAAATTCCGGACATATCAATTAGTTTTAAATAATCAACCTTGCAAAAACGTAATCTATGTTGTGGTAGAAGAGCAAATTTCCAAGGCTGTTTTTATTGATTAACATTGGAGAAGAAAACTTTAAACATCCACAAAACATTAAGAATTCTTTTTCATCATTTGTGTTTGTATTGAAATAAGATAATGAGTTATGGATGTGATGCGAATTTGCAACAAAAAAGTGCAAACTCTTGCAAAGTTAACTACAGCATACATACATCAATAATACAAAACACATATTTACAGCATTTTATAAATAACAACAAGATCAAGACATAAAAAAAATTACAGTTTAGAAAAACAGATCAGTTAATTTTCCATGTACTACTTTCATCTCACTTTTTTATGAAATACAGAATATGAGATAAAAAATATCCGGAAAGTTGATCTTTCCGGATATTATGAATTACTTATTTTTCTTTTTCACTGGTACTTTCATACCTTTTTCCCGCGCTTCAGAAATACCGATAGCTACGGCCTGTTTTCTGCTTGTCACTTTCTTTCCGGAAGAAGATTTCAATTTCCCTTCCTTGAATTCGTGCATTACTTTTCCTACTTTGTCCTGAGCTTTTTCTGAATATTTTGTTTTGCTCATGATTGATTTTTTAAGATTTTGGCAGGGATACCCCTAGTTCATAGACACAGGCATGTTTCAAATATTTTGAACGCTCTCTCGATGTCACCGATTCAAAATGATCATTTTTAATTACAATAATCGGGTCTTCCGCATTTTCAATTTCAAAATTGGCTAAATATCTTTCATCCGGTGGAGATTGCTGCAGTTTGGCTTTTATTTTCTGCAGCTCATCTGCATATTTCCTGAATCCCGGATCTGAGGAATGGATAAATTTGTACTCATCGCCTGCATACACATAGTAATGAATTTTTTTCTCTATCAACCCCGCCTCATTAGTAATTTCGGGATTATCATTTCCGTCTCTAAACACCACTTCCACCAATGTCCCTCCTTTTTTATGAGCACATTCTTCCGCATCATTAAAACTGGAAAAACCTGTATAAACAATCTGGTCGTTTAATACATAACGGTTGAGTTTCTGGTTGTATGCATTCGTTTCCATAATTATTACTTGATTTGATTTACTGTTATTATATATTCAATTTTTTTGCCAAATTGTTTTTTTTCGCCAAAATTCATTACTTATTTTTTATTACTTTAGTGTTGAAAACTAAAAAAAATTTTTACCATGAAAAATCTAAAAAAAATGTCAAGATTTCAATTAAAAGAAATACACGGAGGTGTTTTACCCGGAATGAGAAGATGTGTTGACGAAGTCACCTGTCAAATCAGAACCTGGTGGATTGGAGGAGGATTCGACTCTCCCTGCACTGCTACCTATCCATTCTGCGCCCCGGAAGGATATTACCCTCCGGAAACAGAAAATCCGGGAACTATGCACGAAGCTTAATCAAAATAAAGAATCAGGACATCAGGTCCTGATTTTTTATTTTATATGGTTATGTAAGTAAGAATTATTAAATTTGAAATCATTAAAATTGAAAATGAAAAAACTCCTATTAACTCTTACTGTAGCTGTGGTATTTCAAAATGTAACGGCACAGGAAATTACTTTAGATAAAATATATTCAGGATATTACCGTGGAAAAGGGATTGCAGGAATCTCTTCCATGAAAAACGGAGAGAACTATCTTGTTATTGAACCCTCAGGAATTGCAAAATATTCTTACAAAACTTCACAGAAAGAAGGAAATCTTGTAGATGGAAAGTTTGAAAGTTATATTTTTTCTGATGATGAATCTAAAATCCTTTTACAGGTAGGAAGCCAGCCTATTTACAGGCATTCTTTTCTGGGAAAATTTGATGTAAAAGATTTAAAATCCGGGAAAGTAATAAGCCTGAATGAAGGGAAACCGGTTCAGGAGCCTACATTTTCACCAGATGCTACAAAAGTGGCTTTTATTTCAGACAATAATCTTTTTTATCAGGATCTCAGCTCAGGAAAAATCACTCAGATTACTACGGATGGTAAAAAGAATTCAATCCTGAATGGTTTGGCAGACTGGGTATATGAAGAAGAATTCGGGCACGCAAGACAATATGAATGGACAAAAAATTCTGATGCCATTGTATTTGTGAAGTCTGATGAAAGCCAGGTTCCGGAAATCTATATTCCCATTTATGGAAAAACGCTTTATCCTACAGAAATGCGTTATAAATATCCAAAGGCAGGTGAGAAGAATTCTGTAGTTTCAGCACAGCTGTACCGTCTTGATAACGGGAAGACAATGCAGCTGAACCTGGGTTCTTTTAAAAACTATTACATCCCGAATGTATTCCAGACTGCAAAACCGGACGAAATTGTTTTAATTACTTCTGAGAGGATTCAGAACGCTTATGATATTTTAAAAGTAAATACCAAAACAGGAGCCGTTCAGAAATTATTTACAGAAACAGATGATAAATGGGTAGATACAGACAGCCCTACTCTTGAATTCCTTGAAGATGATTCGTTCCTTTGGGCCTCTGAAAGAGATGGAAACCGTCACCTGTATTGGTATGACAAAGATGGTAAGCTTAAAAAGCAGATCACAAAAGGAAACTGGGAGGTAACGGATTATTATGGGTTTAATCCAAAATCTAAAGAAATCTACGTTCAGACTACTGAAAAAGGAAGCATCAATAAAGTGATTTCCAAAGTCAATATTGACAACGGAAAAACTCAGCTGATCTCCAATGCAGAAGGAAACAACTCTGCCAATTTCAGCAAAAACTATAATTATTTCATTGAAACATCTTCTACAGCAGCAAAACCTTATACATATGTTTTAAAAGACGGGAATGGAAAAGCAGTAAAAGAACTTCAAAACAATAACGATCAGTTACAGAAATTAAAGACTGATAATTTTGTTGAAAAAGAATTCATTACAATTCCCAATGCAGTAGGCGATCAGATGAATGCCTGGATCATGAAGCCTAAAAACTTTGATCCGAATAAGAAATATCCTTTATTTATGTTCCAATATTCCGGGCCGGGGTCTCAGCAGGTTGCCAACTCATGGGATAACGGAAATGCCATGTGGTTTAATCACCTGGTACAAAAAGGATATATTGTTGCTTGTGTGGACGGACGTGGAACAGGTTATAAAGGAGCAAAATATAAGAAAGTAACCTATATGAATTTAGGAAAATATGAGATCGAAGATCAGATCACTGCAGCGAAGTGGTTTGGAAACCAATCTTATATTGACAAAAGCAGAATCGGAATGTTCGGATGGAGCTTCGGTGGTTATATGACCAGTTTAGCCATGACGAAAGGTGCAGATGTTTTCAAAGTAGGAATTGCTGTAGCACCGGTAACCAACTGGAGATATTATGATTCTGTATATACGGAAAGATTTATGAGAACACCTCAGGAAAACCCTGATGGATACGATAAAAATTCACCAACTGAATATGCGAATCTATTAAAAGGAAAATTCTTATTAATCCACGGAACGGCGGATGATAACGTTCACTTCCAGAACTCTATGGAATTCTCTGAAGCTTTGATTCAAAACAAAAAACAGTTTGATTTTATGGCTTATCCTGACAAAAACCACGGAATCTATGGTGGACAGACAAGACCTCAGTTGTATCAGAAAATGACGGATTTCATCCTGAATAATCTATAATATCAAATATATATCTCATAAAAAATCCTTTCAGAAATTCTGAAAGGATTTTTTATTGATGTACCTCTTAAGGATATTTTACCGCTTTATCCAGTTCTATAGGATTATTAAAAGCTTGTAGTTTTTTCCTTTCGTTGTCTTCTGCTGGCTTCAGCTGTTCTTTAGACAAGACTGTTCCATCCTCCAACAACAATTTCTGCCCTTCGCGCATAGTCAGATTTCCATTCAGGACATATTTAAAGGGATTGGAATAGAGGTCCAACCTTAGTTTATTTAAATCTTTCTGAGTAACGGGAATTGCTCTGGATATAGAGGCATTTAATGAATTTCGCTTATAATCATCCGCAATCTTTTCACTCTTAATCACATTAAAATAATAATTCTTTTTTGTATCATACAATTCCATAATCAATCCCGGTAATCCGTTAAACTTATAAGGTCCGTAGGGCATTGGAATATCTTTAGTAAACCATGCGATCCAGTTTCTTCCTCCAAATTTGGTGGTCCCTTTTTGAAGCGAAAGGTGATCAGATATTTTTATGCTGTCTGTAATAGTCCACTGTTGCCTTGGTTCCTCAGACATTTTATAAAAATTCACATCCCCGATGTATTCATAGTTCTGATAGGTATTGCTATTGTTATTTTTGATGAGAAATGAAGTCAGCCTGTTGCCTTTAAATGCATATTGCCCGGTAGCAGTAAATAATGAATCACTAATATAATTCAGTCTGTTATAATAAGCAATATCATCTTTTGTGATATCCAGATAATAATTTTCTCTGGTAATATCTTTGGAGGCTGAATCTTTCTTGTATTTCACCTCATAGATGAACCTGTTGTTCTGAGCAAACATCATACATGTTCCCAGCAATATAAATAATAAGCTTTTCATAATAATTTAATTTTCAGATAATAATTCCGGGATAAAGAACTCCAGATCTGCTCTCTCATACTGTACCGGATATTCTGTGTCATTGATAAAGATATTGGGTGTAAAATGCACCCCATTGCTGCTTACCCATTTTTCGTGTCCTTTTAATAGGGCAAGTGCATTCTCTGAACTTCCAAAATATTTGGAATACTTTTGATACCAGCCACTTTTGTCTTCACTATATCCCTGAACGTCATACCAGCCGCTCAATGCTTCCAGAAATTCTATTTTATTTTCGCTATTGATATAGATATTGGTAAGATTTACATGAACCGTTCTATTATCCAGATCATCCCTGCTAAGATCTATATCAAAGAAAATATTGATTCTCAGCTCATCAGAATACTTTTTTACCAGCTTTAGAAAAACAGGATAAAATTCTTTGCAATGTTTACAAAAAGGATTGGTAATAAAGGTTAAAGTTTGATCTGCTTTTTCATTTCCAAACACAAAAGCGCTCGAAAAATCTTTATTCGTAAACCTTTTCTGCAAAGACAAATTATTTTTGAAAAACTGATAGTTTCTCCTGAATTTCAAATTTCTTTTAAGCGTATTTTCATCTTTCTGTGCATTTTGATTTTTTATCCTGAAATTCATCAAAACGATGAGCGAGCCTAAACTTCCAATGAGAAACAGAACAGCACTTATGTCAAGTCCTTTACTGGTAAAGGAAATAAGATTAGCAGCTACCAGTTGAATACATACGGATGCTATGATTACCATACAGACAGGACAATACTTTTTAACAATAAATATCTGATAGAATAATGACAAGAAAGCAATGGGTATGAAACCAAATAATCCATATTGATAGATCCCGAAAAAGAGTTCAAGATTTTTTATCAGACCAAATAAAATAAAACACACGATCTGGCTGGTAAAAAACAGCAGTGAAATCTCAGACAAATCTATTTTGTTAAAAATCTTCCATTTTTTCGAATTAAAAACCAGGTCGCAGTCCGTATTCAAATAATTACTTTTACATACGCCAACCGGTATGAATGTTCCTTTGCCATGAGTTTTTTTGTAGGCTTCACGGGCAAAGATGAATCCGATAAGACCAGTAGCCGCAAAGATCAGTTTCAAAACCAGATTAGAATCATCATATCCGAAAAGAAACAGAAACAGAAATAGCAGCGCTACAATTCCCCAATTAAGGTATGCATAATCAAGTTTTGATTTTGTATAAGTTTGATCTTCAGATTTTTCTACAATAAGTATTATATTTTCCCATTCTGAAAAAAAATCTTCTGTGTAAGAACCATTGACTGTTATTGTATCACCTGTATTATTCACAACTGCCAGCTCTCCTTTTACTAAAGCCAGGAAATCTTCAGGTAAAATGTCTTTTTCATCATTATCAATTCTGTAACTGTAATTTTCAATATTGAAAAAGTGTAAAGCATCAGAAAATGCCAGAAGGCTTGGAAAATCGGGATGTCCTTCCAATTGAAGCTCAAACTCATCCTTATCAATACGTATTTTATTATCATCCAGATAATTGATAACAGCAGTATAACTTTTGCGTGTCATAGTAATATATCTTTTTGCATTAAAAAAAATAGCAACAGTTTCCTGTTGCCATTTTAAAAAACTTACACTGATTACCCACAACAAAAAGTACCATTGCAATAAGAATCACCATTCCCATTATGGGTATTGGCACAAGCTGCATTCGTACACCCACATCCTCCCTCTGTCTCAGGATCATCCGCCATCAATCCTCCTTTAATAGTTTTCAACTGATTTCTGGATAAACTTCCTTTCATCTTTTTTAAATTGATCTTTTTCATAATAAATGTTTTTTAATTATATGTCATTATTGACATCTCGAAACTAGAAAACAAATATTAGATAAAAGCAAAATAAACTTGTATATCCATTGTACAACAAGCAGTTACAACATGTATATAATCTGTACAAATTAATTTCAGCAACTTAAATCACTCTTTATACTTAAAATTTTATATTTATTTCATTAATCATTTGGCTAAGTATTATTTATTTTATCAATTAAAATTAAAAAGCTATTTTTGGGAAATTTGAAAATTGATTATATGAAGACTAAACATCCTAAAGGGCTGCCCTATCTCTTTTTTACAGAAATGTGGGAGCGTTTCGGGTATTACCTGATTCTTGGAATCTTTGTTCTATATGTTATTGAGCCTACGGGTATGAAAGGCGGACTTGGACTTCCGGATAAAACTGCTGATGACATTTTCGGAACTTATATTGCCTTAACTTATCTGACTCCATTCATTGGAGGATTCCTGGCTGACAGGGTTTTAGGGTATATTAAATCTATTTATCTTGGAGGTTTTTTAATGGCTGCAGGATATATAGGAATGGGAGTTTTTAAAGATTTGCCTTTGTTTTATGCTTCTCTGGCATTAATTATCATTGGAAATGGTTTCTTTAAGCCTACTATTTCGACACTCCTGGGAAACCTCTATTCTGAAGAGCCTTATAAAGCGAATAAAGATTCAGGATATAATATTTTCTATATGGGAATTAATATCGGAGCATTTATCTGCAACATTATTGCGGCTTTCATGCGTAATAAATTCGGTTGGGGTGAAGCTTTCATCACGGCGGGTGTAGGAATGTTGATCGGGATGGTTATTTTTACCATAGGAAGAAAGCATTATATCCACGCTGCACAGATGAAACCAGTACAGGAAGGAGATACCAAACTTTCAGAAATTCTGATCAAAGTATTTGTTCCTGCTATTGTTGCCGGAGCCATCGGTTGGTTTATTCCCGGTAATATTTTCGGAAGTGACAGTACGGATGCCTTTATTTTTGCATGTATACCTGTTATTTATTTCTATGCATCTCTTTACTTTAAAGCTAAACCTGATGAAAAAGCATCTATCGGGGCATTACTTTCTGTATTCCTTATCAGTATGTTTTTCTGGGCTGTTTTCAAGCAAAACGGTACAGCATTGACAAGATGGGCCAATTATTATACGGACAGAAGTGTTCCTGCTTCTCTTGAAAAGCCATTGGAAGGAATTTATATGGTGGAGGGAAAAAGCTATGAAAATAAAGAAACTCCAGTGTATGACAATCAGTTCCGTTCTCAAAAAGATGATAATGGAGAGACTAAAAAGGAAATGGGAAAAGATGTTTACTTTAAAAATATATCCCCTGAACAGCGTGCTGTTCTTGAGAAAAACCCGGAAAATAAAGTATTCTTGTACAATACAGAATTATTCCAATCTATCAATCCGTTCTGGGTTATTGCTCTGACGCCTGTTATTGTAGGATTCTGGGCATTATTGAGAAGAAAAGGAAAAGAACCTTTAACGCCTACCAAGATTGTTTTAGGGCTATTCATATCCGGACTTTCCTGTCTTGTAATGGTTTTAGCTGTGATGGCTGGAGATAACGGATCTGTAAAAGTTTCTCCTCTATGGCTGGTTGCCAGCTACGGGGTGATTACCATCGGGGAATTATGTTTATCTCCAATGGGACTTTCTTTTGTATCAAAACTTTCTCCTGCAAGAATTACAGCATTGATGATGGGAGGATTTTTCCTGGCTAACTCTGTTGGAAATAAGCTTTCAGGAATTCTTGCCAGTACGTGGTACAGCTACGAAAACAAAACGAATTATTTCCTTGTTAACTTCGCTTTGTTAATATTTGCTACACTTTTAGGTCTTTCTATGTTAAAAAGACTGAATAAAATTATGACAGAAAAAGGGCATTAAAATGCTCAATATTATAAAGATAACTAAGCTGCGGACTAGTCCCGCAGCTTTTTTATTTAAAAATAAAATTAAAACCTTGCCAAAAACCCAAAATAAACTATATTTGTCAGTCTTAACAAAAATTAACAATAGAAATGGATAATATTGAAGCATTGAGTCCGAAACCGGATGAATTTGTAGAGAATAAGAATTCCAGGCATCCTAAAGGATTATGGGTTCTGTTCGGAACAGAAATGTGGGAGCGTTTCAACTTTTATGGAATGAGAGCTTTATTGACGCTCTTCATGGTAAATTCCTTATTAATAAAAGAAGCTGATGCAGCAATCATCTATGGTGGATTTCTAGCTTTATGTTATTTAACCCCTCTTTTGGGAGGATTTATTGCTGATAAATATATCGGAAACAGATATGCGATCATCATTGGTGGATCATTAATGGCTATTGGCCAGTTCTTATTATTCATCAGTGCCTCTACTTTCTCAGCAGATATCGGAAGTGCTAAACTTATCATGTGGCTGGCGTTATTCGTTATCATTTTCGGTAATGGATTCTTCAAACCGAATATTTCCTCAATGGTAGGAAGCCTTTATCCAAAGCAGGAAAAATCTAAACTGGATTCTGCTTTTACCATTTTCTATATGGGGATCAACATTGGGGCATTTTTAGGTCAGTTTATCTGTCCATACGTAGGAGACGTAAAAGATGCTGCAACTGGAGTAAGAGATATCTTCGCTTTCAAATGGGGATTCTTAGCAGCTTCTATTGCAATGGTAATCGGAACGGTAACCTTCTTTATCCTTAAGAACAAATATGTAGTAACTCCTGAAGGAAGACCTATCGGAGGGTTACCTAAAAATAATACAAGTGCCGACTTCGAAGAAGGAGAAACGCAGACTGCTAAATTCTCTGGTCAGGCTTTAGGAATTACCGGAGGAATATTTGTTGTTCTGTTCTTCCTTTTCAGATATCTTCTTGTAGGTGAATTTGGATTCAACTCTGTAGAAATGGGGCAGCTGATCAAAGGAATTATTTATCCTTTCATCTATTCAGCTGGTATAGCTCTTGCTTTCCTGATTATGTCTTCTGCTGAAAATAAGGTAGAAAGACAGAGAATCTGGGTAATCTATATTGTATCATTCTTTATTATTTTCTTCTGGGCAGCATTTGAGCAGGCTGGATCTTCATTAACATTTATCGCAGATAACCAGACAGACAGAAACATTTTCGGATGGAATATGCCTCCTTCAATGGTTCAGATCTTTAATGGTATTTTCGTTGTTCTTTTAGCGGTTCCTTTCAGTTTATGCTGGGACAAGTTAAGAGCTAAAGGAAAAGAGCCGGTATCTCCGTTCAAACAAGCAATGGGATTGGCATTAATCGCTCTTTCATATTTCATCATTGCACACAATGTAAAAGATTTAGGAAGTTCAGGTTTATTAGCCATCAAATGGTTAATGTTATTATATTTCATCCAGACTTGTGGTGAGCTTTGTCTTTCTCCAATTGGTTTATCACTGGTAGGTAAACTGGCTCCAAAAAGATTTGCTTCATTATTATATGGTGTATTTTTCATTTCTAACGCTGCCGGTTATGCATTGGCAGGTTCATTAGGAGCTCTTATCCCTGCAACGGGTGATAAATTCAAAAAAGCCGAAGAAATGGGAGTTAATCTTCAGGATGTATTAGATAAAAAAGTAACCTTAACAGCAGATCAGGTAGCTGCTTTTGATAAAGCTCAGTTACCACTACACAACCCTACTTTTGTAGGATTCGAGATCCATAACTTATTTGAATTCTTTATGGTATTCGTAGTACTTTGTGGTATTGCTTCTGTCATCCTAGGTTTAATTTCACCTATCTTAAAGAAAATGATGCATGGTGTAAACTAATTGTATCAATAAAATAGAATAAAACCTCTGCCAAGTCAGAGGTTTTTTTTATTTTCGTATGATGGAAATTTCCGAAGATTCTTTATTCCAATCCGTACAGGAAATCATTAGACAGTCGCGCGAAAAAGTTTTTCGGATCGCGAATTCTACACTACTGCTTACCTACTGGCAGATTGGAAAATTAATTGTTGAAGACGAACAAAAAGGAAAAGAACGTGCAGAATATGGAAAATATACACTGAAAAAGCTTTCTCAGAAGCTTACCTTAGAATTTGGGAAGGGATTTGATTATACGAACTTGTCTAATATGCGGAAGTTTTACACCGCATTTCCAATTGTTGACACATTGTCTCAACAATTGAGCTGGTCTCATTACAGACTGCTCTCAAGTCAGGATAATAAAGACAAGAGGTTTTATTATCTGAATGAGTCCATACAAAATAACTGGAATGTAAGAGATCTCAAAAGACAAATCAATTCGCTTGCTTACGAAAGAGTTTTAGAGCATAAAAAATCTTCTCCGGAAAGTATTCACAGTGTTTTAAAAGATCCCTATATTTTTGAATTTCTTGGCTTAAAAGCTGATGAACAATTCTCTGAAAAAGAAATTGAAACAGCCATTATTGATCATATTCAAAAATTTTTACTGGAATTCGGGAAAGGTTTTGCCTTCGTAGCCAGACAACAACATATTTCTACGGATACATCGGACTTCTACATTGATCTTGTTTTCTATAATTACATTTTGAAGTGTTTTGTCATCATTGATCTAAAAACCGGAGAACTTTCTCATCAGGATATCGGACAGATTGATATGTATGTAAGAATGTATGATGATCTGAAACGCGGAGAAGGAGATAACCCAACCATCGGAATTTTATTATGCTCAGAAAAGGATGAGACCATTGTAAAATATTCCATTTTGAATGATAAAAACAATTTATTTGCCAGCAAATACCTGCTGTACCTCCCAAAAGAAGAAGAATTAAAACAAATTATTGACCAGGACAGAATCCGTTTTGAACTGGATCAGGACAATAAAAACCCTTAATTAGAACTTAATCATATATCACTATGAGCTTAACTTTAGATGAAATACAAAATTTCAAAGGAAAGTATCCCAGACAAATCTGGAGCCTGTTTTTCTCTGAAATGTGGGAACGTTTCTGTTTCTACGGAATGCGTGGAATGCTGGTTTTCTTTATGATCTCACAGCTTAACTTCCATGAAAAAGAAGCCAACCTTCAATATGGTGCTACCCAGGCCTTCGTATATGCCTTTACTTTTGTAGGAGGTCTTTTTGCCGATAAAATTTTAGGATTCCGAAAATCCCTGTTCTGGGGCGGACTTCTGATGATCGTAGGAAGTTTAATTCTTGCTACCGATCCCCACAAATTCTTTTTCTTAGGAATAGCATTCACCGTAGTAGGGACAGGTTTCTTCAAACCTAATATTTCATCTATGGTAGGACAGCTTTATAAACCTAATGATTCAAGGGCAGATGCAGGATTTTCACTTTTCTACGCAGGAATTAACCTCGGAGCTTTGCTGGGTGGTTACCTATGTATTGCAATTGGTAAAGGAGAATTCCTAAGCAATATTATTGCAGAAGAAATGAGATGGCATATTGCTTTTGGTCTTGCTGCAATAGTAATGGTCGTAAGTTTGATCAATTTTGTATTTACACAAAGAACATTAGGCACTATCGGTCTGCAACCGGGACACCCTTTAGCAGAAGAAAAAACAGCTCCAATTCCAAAATGGAAAGAATATGGAGTATACGTTTTGTCGTTGGTTTTTGTACCTATCATTATGACCATGGTAGCGAAAACAGAATATACAGATTATTTCATGTGGACCATCGGGCCCTTAACTTTGATCTATTTATTCTATGAAATGTCTAAAGTAACAGCTTCTGAGCGTAAAAAACTTTGGGCCGCTTTGGTTTTCATTATATTTTCAATCATCTTCTGGGGAATTTATGAACAAAGTGGAGGCTCTTTAAGCATTTTTGCGGCTAAGAACCTTAACAAAGATCTTCTTGGATTAGACCCAAATGGAGTGAATAACTCAGGAGGAGCTTTCTTCATTATTTTCCTTGCTCCATTGATTGGACTTCTTTGGATATGGCTGAACAAAAGAAAAATCGAGCCCAACACGATCATTAAATTCGGATTAGGATTCATTTTCTTAGGATTAGGATATTATGTTTTGTTCGCCACCCGCCTGTTTGCAGATCTTCAGGGAATCACTTCACTGAACTTCTTCACACTGGCACTTCTTATCATTACACTTGGAGAATTATGCCTGTCACCTATCGGATTATCCATCATGACCAAGCTTTCTACAAAGAATCTTCAGGGAATGATGATGGGAATGTGGTTCCTTGCTTCTGCTTATGGACAGTATGTTGCTGGGATTATCGGGGCAAGTCTTGCCACAGCCAAAGAAGGTTCTACCAACTATGATGAATTGATCACTTATACTGATGGATATAAACAATTAGGATTATATGCGGTAATTGCCGGAGTGGTATTAATTTTGATATCTCCGTACGTGAAAAAATTAATGCAGGATGTAAAATAAAAAATAAGTAATTATGCTTATTTTTACGTAAATATCACAATATGAAGAAAATTTTAAGCATAGTTCTCTTACTTTTATTAAATTTCAGTTTTGCACAGGTAAAGTGGATGACGATTGAGGAAGCTTTAAAAGCTCAAAAGGAAAGTCCAAAAAAAATATTAATTGATTTCTATGCAGACTGGTGTGGCCCATGTAAAATCATGGATAAAAAAACGTATGGTCATCCTGTAATTGCTCAGATTTTAAATGAGAATTATTATCCTGTAAAATTTAATGCAGAAGAAAAAAAGAGTATTGAAATTTTCGGAAGAACATTTTCCAATCCCAATACTGAACATAAAAAAGGAAAAAATTCTCTTCATGAGTTTACCCAGTATATGAATGTAGGAGCAGTTCCAAGCACCGTATTTCTGGATGAGCATGGAGATCCCATCACCATACTTCAGGGGGAACTGTCTGCCAAAGAACTGGAACCTTATCTGGAACTGATCTCAAAAGATTTGTTTAAAAAGATTAAGACCAGGGAACAATGGGAGGATTACCAGAAGAAATTCAAATCTAAAATTAAAGATTAATTCAGAACTTTGAAACCGCATTTTCTGTTTCAGTTCTAAAAATTCACTATAGAGGCTTCCAATTTTTTGGAAGTCTTTTTTATTTTACCGAAATTCGAACCTTTATTTCTATTATCCGAAATAAGGATCAAAAAATTCAAAAAATTAGTATCCTGCAACCTGAAAATGAATCTCGAAACCTCCATAGAATATGTAAAAGGAATAGGCCCGGAAAGAGCTAAACTCATCAAAAGTGTGTTGGGCTTATCTACTGTAGAAGATATGTTGAATTTCTACCCTATCCGTTATCTGGACAAAAGTAAAATCTATACTGTTTCTCAACTCAAAGAAGAAACCAGCCAGGAAATTCAGTTGAGGGGAAGAATTACTCAGGTACAGGAAATTCAGACTGGTAAAACCAAAAGATTATCTGCAAAGTTCAATGATGAGACAGGCAGTATGGATCTTGTGTGGTTTCAATATTCCAAATGGTTGAAAGAACAGCTTCCGATCAACAAGGAAGTTTATATTTTTGGGAAGATCAATGTTTTCAACCGTCAGTTTTCTATGCCGCATCCTGAAATTGAAGCGGAAGAAAAAAAAGAAGGAGACACTCGGCTTAAACCCATTTATCCGAGTTCTGAAAAACTAACCAAGAGAGGATTAAATCAAAGATTCTTCCAGAATGCTTTAAGAAATATCTGCAAAGAGATCCCGAATCTTATTGAGGAAAACTTTCCGGAATATCTGATGAAAACATTCAAGTTCATGTCCAGACAGCACGCTTTTCTGAATGTCCACTTTCCAAAGGATCAGGAACATTTTGATAAAGCGGATTACAGATTAAAATTTGAGGAATCATTTTTCTTTCAGTTAGGATATGGCTTAAAGAAACTTCATCATAAAACACAGTCTCATGGTAATCCTTTCCCGATTATTGGAGATCATTTTAATGATTTTTATGAAAACCATCTTCCTTTTGAGCTTACCAATGCACAGAAAAGGGTCTTGAAGGAAATAAGAGTGGATATGAAAAGACCGGTTCAGATGAACAGGCTTTTGCAAGGGGACGTAGGATCAGGAAAAACGATGGTTGCCCTTCTTACGATGCTTATCGCAATGGATAACGGTTTTCAGAGCTGTCTGATGGCTCCCACGGAAATTCTTGCTCAACAGCATTACAATGGTATCAAAGAGCTATTGGAAAAAACAGGAATCAATATCCGCCTTCTCACAGGTTCTACCAAGGCAGCAGAAAGAAGAATTATCCATGAAGAACTGGAAAATGGCTCACTTTCTATTTTGGTAGGAACTCATGCCGTTTTGGAAGACAAGGTTAAATTTAAAAACCTGGGATTGGCCATCATTGATGAGCAGCATAGATTCGGAGTTGCTCAAAGGGCTAAACTTTGGGCTAAAAATAGGATTCCGCCTCATATTCTGGTGATGACCGCCACCCCTATTCCAAGAACTCTGGCTATGAGTTTTTATTCTGATCTCGATGTTTCTGTGATTGATGAGATGCCAGTGGGGAGAAAGCCTATTATTACAGCTCATCGCCGGGAAAAAGACAGATCGTATGTGTATAATTTCTGTAAAGATGAAATTAAAAAAGGCAGACAGGTTTATTTCGTATATCCTCTGATTGAAGAATCGGAAACCCTGGATTATAAAAACCTGATGGAAGGCTTGGAGCATGTCATGGATTATTTCTCGGAATACAACGTCACTATGCTTCACGGGAAAATGAAACCGGATGAAAAAGATGCCGCTATGGCTTATTTTGCTTCAGGAAAAGCTGAAATAATGGTTGCAACAACAGTCATTGAAGTGGGAGTAAACGTTCCGAATGCTTCGGTAATGGTGATTGAAAGCTCAGAAAGGTTTGGGTTATCACAGCTTCACCAGCTCAGAGGGCGTGTGGGAAGAGGTGCTGAACAGAGTTACTGTATCCTGATGACTTCCGATAAATTATCCAAAGAAAGCAGAACACGTATTAAAACAATGACTGAAACTAATGATGGGTTTAAAATTTCTGAGGTAGATATGCAGCTTCGCGGACCCGGAGATATTTTGGGTACTCAGCAAAGTGGTGTGGTAGATTTTAAAAGACTGGATCTTATTAATGACTCGGCGATCATCAAAACAACAAAAAATACGGTAGAAAGAATACTTGAAGCAGATCCTATGCTTTCAAGGACTGACAATCTGATCATCAAAAACTATTATATCAGATACTACAAAGGAAAAAATAAGTGGAGTAAAATATCATAAAAAAAACCGCAGAAAAAAACTTCCTGCGGCCCCCTTATAAAACTGTTATTTAGAAGAAATTACTTTTGGTGTGTCCAAAAAAAATTTATTTTAATAGTTCAGGCTTAATATTTTGTGATGTGGTGTGAAAATATTTATATAACAATATAATAATGAGCTAAAACCATAACTATTAAAATAAATTATAAAAAACAAAATGAATTATTTTTTCCAACTTGCTTATTATAAAAACTAACTGTGCTTTCGATGGAGATGAGGGAATGAAACGAATAAAAATATCTCCAACTACTTATTGAGTTTTCATGATTGTACCGTTTTGTTTAAAGATCTTCTGTGCTTTAAAATTGGAAAATTAGTATAATTCATTTTGTTTAACTAACATCGTGATTTATATAATTTTGTTCTTTAGAAACAATTACTTCTCATTCATCTGTATCTTCTACTATATAATGAAATTTGTGTCTCAGTTTACTTTTACAAATGTCAGAATATTAATTCAGATGCCTTTTATATTATTTTAATTATTAGTTATAAAATTTTCACTTATTTGTGAATAGTATGCTATAAATATGATTTAAAAATTATTAATATTAAATTAACAATTCCTTTATTCATCACACTTTCAAGATAAAATTATCTTTATTCAATCCTGAGGTATGATACTGCCAATTGATGGTAATAACTTCCGTGAGTACTTTTTTAAGCTTCTCAAAACACTCTGGTTTTTTCATAAAAATATGGGCTCCTTTTACAAAAATATCTTCTATTTCACTTTCCGGAATCGGGTCTGAAAAAATAGCCGTTACCATATTGTTGAATTTTGAATTCGAACTGATATCTTCCAGGCATTCCATGCTTTCTTTTCCAGGAATCAGGTAATTGATAAAAACAATTTCCGGAATTACTGCATCGTCATTATTCAGGTATTCCATCAGGTTACTTCCATTGCTGAAACATTGAACTTTTATAGAAATTTTCAGCTCTTTCAAAATATTTTTAAAAAAAATCAAGGTGTTTTCATCGTTGTCTGCTACAATTACGTTCAGAAATTCTTTATTCATACTGCATTTTATGGTTTATTACCGTGCTTTGTACTCTTCTTCGTTTGCTAATAATTTTTTGAAACTGGGATGGAGTGATTCCTGTTGTATTTTTGAACTGAGTACTTAAATGCGCTACACTGGAATAGTTCAGCTTATGGGCAATTTCCGTAAGACTTTGTTTGTTTCTTATGATCAAAGCCTTTGCATGTTCAATCTTTTGCAGAATAATAAAATTCTCAATAGAGGTATAGGCAACTTCTGAAAAAAGATTGGAAAGATATCCATAGCTGTGATTCAGCTTCTCAGAAATATAGATGGATGCTTTTACCGGTATAATTTCATCAGAAAAGACAAGCTCTACAATAGCATCTTTTATTTTCTGTACCAGCGCACTTTTTTGACTTTCTATGATCTCAATACCATAATCTTCAAGATTTTTCTTAAAAAGATTGTGCTGTTCTTGTGTAAGGGGCTCATAGAATTCCACTTCACCAAAGTTCAGTAACCTGTACTTCAGCCCGTGTTCTTTAAGTTTCTCGTCCAATACCTTTTTACAAAGGGCATTGAAATCAAATTTAACATACATTTTCATCCTAGTATATATAAGCCAATATTATTTAGTAAATATAATAATTTATTTCAAGTAAATGTGAAATAGATGTATATTTTTAACATTTTGCTATATATACGAAAAAACTCCTGTATTTTAGAATACAGGAATTTAAACACTAAGGATGAAAAAAATATACTGATAAAAAGCTTTTCAGCTCAAAACCAAGCATATGAATGTATTGTATAAGTGATTTGGTTCTGAAGCAAAGATGGATCAAAAAAAGAAATCACTTGTTATAGAATTACAGGATAAAGTTACAAAATTTTAAGTCATTTATGAGTGAATTAGAAATTCCATGAGATAATCATCCATTACAAAACCGTTTCCAATATCAAAAACACCTTCATCATAAACTTTATATCCCTGGGATTCATAGAATTTTCTGGCAGAATTGTACTTATTGACATTCAGGATAATTCTATTGTTTTTGTTTTCAGAAACCTGCTCATTCAGGAACTGAAGTGCTCCCTTCCCAAATCCTTTTCCTTTGCTTTCCGGAATCAGATAAATCCTGTGCAGCTTTGTTGTTTTTTCTTCATAATTATGCTCATAACCGATAAAGCCTTCATAGCTTTCATTATTTTCATCCTGAATAAGATAATAATGATAATACGGATTTTGAAAATGATGCAAAATTTCTGTTTCAGAATACATTTCCGAGAGCATAAATTCCATTTGTTCTTTCGAAAGAATGTCTGCATAGGCATTTTCCCATGATCGTCTTGCAAGATCCTGAATCAAAGGGATATCAGCTGCTGTTGCCTGTTGTAATTTCATGATTGGTTATATTATATGATTAAAAAAAGTGAAAAGCCTAAGCTTTTCACCCTTTATATTGTTCAATGATGACTCATGAGTTTTAACATTATTAAAATTCATTTTGTCGGTTCATTATTAAATCTTAGCCATTTCAGCTTTAATTTTTGCGTGAAGACCTTCAGAAGCTTTTACCAGAGGAAGTCTCAGATAATTTTTGATGATTCCCTTTTCTGTCAGTATCACTTTAATACCACAAGGATTACCTTCAGCAAAAATCAAACGGGTAATATCTACCAGTTTGTTGTGAATTTCATAAGCTTCCTTCACTTTACCCTCAAAAGCCAGCTGTACCATTGTTGAAAATTCTTTAGGATAAGCCTGCCCGATTACGGAAATTACTCCATCTCCACCGGCTAATGTTACAGGTAATGTATATTCATCATCACCGGAAACTAAAGAAAATCCTTCCGGCTTCTTTCTCAGAATATCAAAATACTGAAGAATGTTAGGAGAAGCCTCCTTAATCAGGAATAAGTTAGGAAATTCCTTTGCAAGTCGAAGCGTAGTATCAGCTTCTACATTTTGCCCCGTTCTTGACGGAACATTATAAATAATAATATTTTTTCCTGTGGAAGCTAAAGCTTTATAATGTTGATAAAGACCTTCCTGGTTCGGTTTATTATAATATGGAGATACTGAAAGTACGGCTTCAAATGCAGAAAGATCTGCTTCTTCAATCTGTTTCTTGACGTCAAGAGTATCGTTACCGCCAATTCCCAACACTAGAGGAAGACGTTTATTATTCACCTTAATGATATGCTCAATTACCTGTTTCTTCTCCTCTGCAGAAAGCGTTGCGGCTTCTGCCGTTGTTCCCAATACAACTAAATAATTGGTTCCGTTTTCGATATTGTACTCCACCAGTTTTGTTAAACTGTCGAAGTCAACGGATAAATCTTCATTAAAGGGCGTTACCAATGCAACACCTACTCCTTTTAAAATGCTCATCTGTTAGAATTATTTTTGTCAAATTTAATAATTTACAGTAAGAATTTGTAATAAATAATAATGTTTTATTATACATATAGTTATATTTGCATATACTAAAAGAGATTATGAAAAATAAATTCTTGTTACTAGGAATTGCTCTGATGTCGCTTACTGCATGCAAAACGGCTTCTGCGCCGCAGCTTGTGAATGTAAAGACCCAGAAAAATATTTCTATTAATAATGAGCTAAAGAATGATGAGGAGTTTGTAAAATTTATCGAACCTTATAAGCAGAAACTGGATAAAGAAATGAACCAGAAGATCTCGCATACCAATGTGGATCTTACAAAACAGGGCGATAACAGCAATCTGGGTAATCTTTTAGCTGACTATACGTTTGAAGGAGGTAATGAATGGATCAAAACTCATCTTAAGCAAAACGTAGACGCTGCACTGATCAATATCGGAGGAATCCGAACCACTATCGGAAAAGGAGATATTTTACTTAAAAATGTATTTGAAGTAATGCCTTTCGAAAATGAAGTAGTGATTGTGAAAATGAAAGGAGCAGATTTACAGGGGCTTTTTGAGTATTATGCAAAAACGCAGGTCAACAATCCCGTTTCTCATTTATACATTGAAACAAAAAACGGACAGGTAACCAAATCCTTAATCAACGGCAGCACAGTAGACCCTGCCAAAGATTATTATATTGCTACTTCAGACTATCTTGCACTGGGAGGAGACAATATGAAATTCTTTGCTAAAGGAGAATCCATTGCTACAGGGATTAAAATGAGAGATTTATTTATCGATTATTTTAAAAAGTCACCTGAAGTGGTAGTGAATTCGGATGTTCGTTTAAATTTTATCGGGAAGAAATAATGGATAGAAAAAGTTTTTTAAAAGCAATAGGCGGAGGATCTTTAGCAATGGCTTTAGCTCCCAATATGATGATGGCGGAAGAATTAAAAATTCTTAATTTAAAATCTGCAAATAAACTGACTATTCTTCATACCAACGATCAACATAGCAGAATAGAACCTTTTGATGCGAGCTATACAAAAAATCCTAACCAGGGAGGTTTTGCAAGAAGGGCAAGCTTAATTCAGCAGATCAGAAGCCAGGAAAGTAATGTTCTTCTTCTTGATTCCGGAGATATTTTTCAGGGAACACCATATTTTAATTTCTTCGGAGGAGAACTGGAGTTCAAATTAATGTCTATGATGAAATATGATGCCTCTACCATGGGAAATCATGATTTCGACAATGGACTTGATGGATTTTTAAAAGTGCTTCCTAATGCGAAGTTTCCTTTTATCTGTTCCAATTATGACTTTAAAAACACAGTTCTTGACGGGAAAACTTCTCCCTACCAGATCTTCAATAAGAATGGCATCAAAGTAGGAATTTTCGGAGTGGGAATCCAGCTTGATGGTCTTGTAGGCAAAAAACAGTATGGAGAAACCATTTACTCCAACCCGGTGGATGTAGCGCAGCATTATTCAAATTTCCTGAAGAAAGATCAGAAATGTGATCTTGTGATTTGTCTTTCTCACATCGGCTACGATTACAGAGACGAACCTAATAAAATAAGTGATAAAATTTTAGCGGCCAATACAGAAAATATTGATATTATCTTAGGAGGCCATACTCATACATTCTTACCGGAACCGCAGACCTTCACCAACAGACAGGGCAAAAATGTACTTGTTAACCAGGTGGGATGGGCAGGTCTTCTTTTAGGTAGAATAGATTTTTATTTTGATACAAACAAAAACGTACAGCATATTTCCTGGAACAATCAGGTAATAGATAGCAGCATAACCGCATAATATGAAAAAACTCTCTATAATTTCTCTTGGTATTTTAGCTTCCCTGCAGCTGACAAAAGCACAAGTTATTTCATCCAAAAAGTGGGCAGATCTGTTTTCCTACAATAATGTCTTAGCCATGAAAGAAGACAACGGAAAAATCATTGCAGCCACTCAAAACGGAATATTCTATTATACAATATCAACAGGAGAAATTACGAAGTTATCCAAAGCCAATGGTCTTCACAACATCGGAATTACCGCTTTCGATTATAATCCGCAGACGAAAACAGGGCTTATTGGTTATGAAAACGGATCTATGGATGTTATTACGCCGCAGGAGATCAAATATATTGTTGATATTCCCATTGCTACAGGTTATAATGGGGACAAAAAAATCAACCATATTTCCATAACCGGAAATCAGGCTGTCATTTCTGTTGGGTACGGAGTTTCCATATTCAACCTCCAGAATAAAGAATTTGGTGATTCTGCATTTTTCCTTTCTGGTGGTGTTTATCAGGCGAGTAATGAAGCCACGATATTCGGGAATAAAGTATATTCTGTAACAGATACAGGATTGAAAAGCCATCAAATGAATACTACATTTCCGGTATATTCTACCTGGACAACGGAAGCTCCCGGAGTTTTCAAACATATAGATTCAGAATCAGAACTGGTATATTCAACGGCTACAGCAGCGTATATTTATAATAATGGTACCCCAATACAACTTCCTACTACCTTTGAAAAAATCAGGGATGTGGTGATTACTTCCAATAGTATTACCGTTACCGATAACAGAGTATATACATATGGAACCAATGGAGTTTCACAAAATGCGGTAAGCCTTGGCGAAGAATGCAATACAGCATTAACAGCTGGCGGAAAAATTTTAGGAGGAACGGTGTTATCAGGAATTAAGGATGAAGGTAACAATACTTTTAAACCTTCCGGTCCTTACTTTAATTTTGCGTATAATATCAATCTTTTTGATAATAATCAACTCCTGGTTTCTACCGGAGCAAGAGCAAATAACTATAACGAACCATCTATTAATCCTAAAAAACCGGGATTTTATTATTTCACCGGTACAGAATGGGTTTATCCTTCATATTTTGTTAATAACCCACAGTCTATCAATGTACTAGATGCCACATTAAGTCCTTCTAATAATAATGAAGTATTTTTTACCAATTATACGATGTTCGATAATGGGGTTTACAAAATGAAGTACAATGCTACCAGCAAAGATTTTGAACTGGTAAAGTATTATAATCTTGGGGCACAGCCTTATTACAGACGCCCTGTAGGTTTTGCTACAGACTCCCAGAGTAATCTTTTTGTATCTTTTGGTTTTAATGATGGGAATCCTTCTATAGGAATCTACGATAAAGCAGCGGATGATTTTGTTATCAAGAAAATAGTTCTGGCCAGTGATGGTATACAAAAACCGGTTTTCTATGAAAATATGTTGTGGACTCCGCTACCGAGATCCAATAACTTCTGGGTGTATGATTATAAAAATGCTCTCAATCTTTCCGATGATTCGGATTATATCCTGGGAACATCTAATGGATTTAACAGTTCAGGAGGAATTTTATCTGTAGCATTTGATAAGGCTGGTGATGCATGGATTGGTACAGATGGAGGTTTAAGAGTTATGCCTAATGCGGCATCAGAAATAAAAAGCGCTCAGCCTAAAGTTGAACCTATAGTTATAGAGCAGAATGGTTTGGGTGAGGAGCTCTTCAGAGAATCAGCAATTCTTCAGATTGCAGTAGATGCAGGTGACTATAAGTGGGTTTCTGTTGACGGTGGTGGTGTTTACTACCTGTCTTCAGACGGTCAGAGAACCATAAAACATTTTACAAAGGAAAATTCACCTCTTCCTACGAACAGTGTTACTGATATCAAGATTGATAAGAAAACAGGTAAAGTATATTTTGTAACCTATAATGGTATTGTAACCTATCAGGGCGATGTTGCCGATGTAACATCCAATTTCGGTGATGTTGTAGTATATCCTAATCCTGTTGTTTATTCCAATTTCAAAGGAAAAGTAACCATTAAAGGTCTTGCAGAAAAAACCAATATAAGAATTGTAGATGCTGCAGGAAACGTAGTTCACTCAGCTGTAGCACGAGGAGGTTATTATGAATGGGATCTGAATAATCAGAAAGGAACAAGAGTAGCCTCAGGGATTTATTTCGTTCTGATGACCAATGAAGACGGATCTGATAAAGCTACCGCCAAAATAGGAGTAGTTAATTAATGAATTCACAAAACGGTTTTTTACTTTCATTTATCAAATATGGAGAAAATGATGCTGTATTGCATTGTTTTACGGAAGAAGAGGGTTTCCAGAGCTATTTTCTGAAGGGAATTTATTCCAAAAAGAATAAAAAGAAAGCCTTGCTTCAGCCACTGAGCCAGCTCAATTTTTCTGTAAATCCACCGCGGGGTAACGGTATTCCGTCTGTTTCAAAATTTGAACTGGTTAAAAACAATGACATTTATACAGATATAAAGGTTAATACCGTCATTTTCTTTATTTCAGATTTTCTGAGCCATATTCTTAAGCATGAGAACAAAAATATTCCGATCTATTCCGGTATTGATCATCTCATCAGCGAGCTGACCAATAGAAACTATCAGGCACATCTTCTGTTTTTGCTGGCTTTTTTAAAAATTCAGGGTGTTGCTCCATTGCTGAGTGAAGGCAGATTTTTAGATCCGGAAACAGGAACTTTTTCTCCTGGAATAAGTCATCAGCTTTTCAATGAAGAAATTTCTATGCTGTGGAAAGAAGCTCTTTGTGCAGAAAACTTTTATGCCACAAAAATCCATTCTTCCTTAAGAAAAGATTTTCTTGATAGTCTTTTAGTGTACTATCATTATCATATTACAGACTTCAAAACTCCGGCTTCACTGGAAATTATTCAGCAGATATTTGAATAAAAGCAGATTACTTTTTCGTTTCCTTATTGTTTTTTCCAACGTTCTCCGGCATTTCAGTTTCGGACTCTGCCATTTCTTTTTTGGAAAATCTTGGCTGAAGAATCTTAGCAATAAGTCCCGTCCAGCCGGTCTGATGAGAAGCTCCTACTCCACGGCCGTTGTCTCCGTGAAAATACTCATAGAACAGGATATAATCTTTAAAATCCGGATCGGTCTGAAATCTTTCATACTGCCCATGAACCGGTCGTTTTCCGTTTTCATCTTTTAAAAATATCTTCGCAAGTCTCTTGTTTAAGGCATCTGCAATCTGATCAAGGTTTGAATAATTACCACTTCCCGTAGGATATTCCACTAAAAAATCCGGGCTATAATAGAAGAAAAAACGCTGAAGACTGTCAATAATAAGGAAGTTAATAGGAAACCACACGGGACCGCGCCAGTTGCTGTTTCCTCCGAAAAGGCCGCTATCACTTTCGGCAGGTGTATATTTTACGCTGTAATTCGTATCATTCAACGTTAAAGTGTAAGGATTGCTTTCATATTCTTTGGATAAAGCTCTTACTCCGTAATCACTGAGAAATTCCTCAGGATTCAACATCCGGTTTAACAGTCTTTTCAAACGATGTCCCCGAAGCAAAGATAAAAGGTGTTTGGAATCCTGTCCTTTCACTTCCCATCTTGAAACCAGAGAAGCCAGTTCAGGTTTATTATCCAGTACCCATTTCATTCTTTTCTTGAAATCAGGAAGGTTTTCAATCATTTCATCATCGATAACCTCAACGGCAAACATTGGAATTAAACCAACAATCGTCCTTAGCTTCAGATACATATGAGTTCCGTCACTGGAGGTAATGGCATCATAGAAAAATTCATCCTGCTCATCCCAAAGACTGAATTTCTCATCACCCATATTATCCAGTGAATGGGCAATCGACAGGAAATGTTCAAAGAACTTCATTGCCATTTCTTCATACACTTTATTGTATAGAGCCAGTTCCAGGGCAATTCTCATCATATTCAGAGCAAACATGGCCATCCAGCTTGTTCCATCAGACTGCTCCAACTGTTCTCCGTTGGGCAAAACAGAATTCCGGTCAAACACACCAATATTATCAAGCCCCAGGAATCCGCCTTCAAAGATATTGTTACCATTAAGATCTTTTTTATTAACCCACCAGGTAAAATTCATCAATAGTTTCTGGAAAGCACTTTCCAGAAATTCCAGGTCTGGTTTATCTTTTAAATATTCATCAATTTTAAATACCCTGAAAACCGCCCAGGCATGTACAGGTGGATTTACATCACTCAGGTTCCATTCGTAGGCAGGCAACTGTCCGTTGGGATGCATATACCATTCAAAGAGGAAAAGCTTTAACTGGTGTTTTGCAAAATCCGGATCTATCAGGGAGAAACTAATGGTATGAAATGCCAGATCCCATGTTGCATACCATGGATATTCCCATTTATCAGGCATTGAAATGATATGCTCATTATTCAGATGCTTCCAGTCGTAGTTTCTTATTGTTTCCCGGGACTTTGGCGGCGGCATTCCGGAAGGATCACCTTTCAGCCATTTTTCTACATTGTAATGGTAAAACATTTTATTCCAAAGCATTCCGGCAAAAGCCTGTCTTTGAACCAGTCTTTCATCTTCCAAAGAAATTCCCTTCTGAATTTCTGCATAAAACTCATCTGCCTCTTTCTGTCTTTGTTCAAAAAGAATTTCGAAATCTTTAAAAGGTTCTCTTATATCTTTATCTGAAAGTCTGAATTCAAATATTTTTGATTCCCCTGCTTTAAAATCCTCATCAATAAAAAAAGAAGCTTTCGTACCTGCATTTTGTGGATTCACAGACTGGGAATTTCCAGTCATCACAAAATTATTGATCCCGTCTTTACTGTATTTTGACTCATTGGAAGATTGATAAAGCCTTCCATTATTGGTCTCATTATTACAAAATAATGTCTTCAAAGATTGCTTTGCATAGACATTTTTAATCTCAATATCCTGATGACCGACTTTAATATGATCTGCATCTTCCGCAGATAATTGCGGTTTATAATCATCATACCCCCAATTCCAGGTATTCCTGAACCAAACAGTCGGAAGAATGACAAGAGACGCTTCGTTTTCAGATTTATTGACTATTGTTAGTCTTACAAGAATATCATGCTGACTTTCTTTCGCATATTCAATAAAGATGTCAAAGTATTCATTGTGATCAAAAATACCTGTATCTATCAACTCATATTCAGCTTCCTCCTTTCCCCTTTCCGCATTTATTTTAACAAGCTGTTCATAAGGAAAAGCATTTTGAGGATATTTATACAACATCTTCATGTAAGAATGGGTAGGTGTGGAATCCAGATAGTAAAAATATTCTTTCACATCTTCACCATGATTTCCCTGTCCATTGGTGAGCCCAAAGAATCTTTCTTTGACCATTTTATCTTTCTTATTCCAGAACCCTACAGAAAATACAAGCTTCTGGAGATCATCACAGATTCCACATATTCCTTCTTCACCCCAACGGTATGTTTTGGCTTCTGCGGTATCATGACTGGTATAATTCCAGGCATCTCCGTTTTCACTGTAATCTTCACGAACAAGCCCCCACTCACGGTTACTGACATAGGGACCCCATTTTTTCCATGAAATATCTGAAATTCTCTGCTGTTCTGACATAAGCGATAATTATGAGTAATGAGTAATGAGCAATATTTAATTTCGTTTCAATCTCTGAGAACAACCTCAAAACTTTAAACTAAATTTTGAACATTAAACCTTGAACATTAAACGTTGAACTTCGAATTTCTCTACCCTCCGGTAGAAAAACTCTCAAACGTAGTCATTCCACCATCCACAAAGATGCTGGTTCCGGTGATATAATCTGCAAGGTCACTGGCAAGGAACGCGGCTAGGTTTCCGATATCCTGCGGTTGTCCGATTCTGTTATAAGGAATAAGGTTCAGAAGAGAATTAAGGGCTTCCGGAGTATCCCACGCATTCTTATTAATAGGGGTTTGAATAGCCCCCGGACAAATGGAATTGACACGGATCTTGTTGGCCCCATATTCCTGAGCAAGGGTTTGCATCAGCATTCTGATGGCCCCTTTACTGGAAGCATAATTCGCATGTCCCGCCCACGGAATAATTTCGTGTACCGAACTGATATGAATGATTTTTCCACATGCTGCGGACCTTGAAGGGTCTATTCCTCTTCTCAGAAATTCTTTAATAGCTTCTCTGGCGCATAGAAATTGTCCCGTCAGGTTGACTCCGATGACAGCATTCCATTGATCCAATGTCATTTCAGTGAATTTTGCATCCTTTTGAATGCCTGCATTATTGATCAGAATATCTACAGTCTGATATTCAGCAATGACATCCTGAAACATCCTGACTACCTGATCTTCTTTGGAAACATCACATTGATAGGTCATTCCCTTACCTCCGGCATCCGTTATTTCTTTTAATACAGCTTTAGCTTCTTCCGTAGATCTTTCTGAAGAATGGTTGACGATGACTGTTGCTCCAGCTGCAGCCAATGATTTCGCAATTCCCGAACCGATTCCACTGGAAGCTCCTGTGACTATAGCCACCTGATTCTGAAGTGATATTTCCATGTTTTGTAATTTGATGTTACTCAAAGTTATGGAAAGATTCCAGCAGATAAAAAATTATGATTTTAAAATTTTATTAAAGTTTTTTGTGCATCAGGTATTGAGGGCCGCTTCTTCCGATCCTCGTTTTACCATCGTAAATGTATCCTGCCTGAAGGTAAATATGGTAAGCAGAGTCATTTTTCTGGTTTACAGCGAGGACAATTTCATCACAGCTATTGAAGTGGTTTCTGACAAAATCTCCCACTTCCAGCATTGCAGCTTTTCCAATTCCTTTGCCCTGCATTTGCGGATTCACAGATAAAGAACGTAATAAAACTGAGTTTTCATTATCTGTAAGTTCGAGTTTATCTTTCCCAAAATCAAGTACAAAAAAACCAGCAGGCTGATCGTTGTAAAATATAGTTACGGGAAATGCATCGTTATCATCCCGTTCACTGATACTTTGTAAAGCCTGCTGAGCAGTCGCTGTAAATCTCATCTGATTTTCATCCAAAGCATAGCTGACTCCGGAACGATCTTCTGGTTTAAAGAATGCTAAATGTATCATAAGTATCAGTGATGGTAGATATCTTCATACATTACTCCTGCACGGATTTCCACGGGAAGTTTATTTTCCTCCGGAACAATAGGGCAATTGTAATCATAAGCGTTGTAAGCACAGAAAGGATGATAGGATTGATTGAAATCAAGCACAATGGTATTTCCTTTCGGGATGGTAAGATCCATGTATTTTCCTCCTCCATAGGTTTCTTTTTCATTGGTGGCATCACGGAACGGAAGGAAAAGATAGTTTTTGTATTTTTCCTGTTTAATTAAATCCAGACTCTGATATAACGTTACAGTATAAGGTTTTCCATCCAATGTAAAGGTTGCTTTTCCATATTCCTGATACATTTTTGTTTTGCCTGAAGATGTGGGAAGTTCAAAAGGCTGCGTATCCTTCGACTTAACAAATTCTGCCGTAATCCTGTACTTAGCATTAAAAGGAAAGAAAGGATGCCCCTTAAAATTTTTTAAATTATCACCTCTTAACGGAGTCTCTTTTGGATTAAGATATTCCGCATTCAGTTCTTTCTGAAATTTCTGGACCTCTTTCTCTTCCTTTGACATCTTTTTCTGAGAAAAAAACCATAGTGGAAGAAGCAGAAAGAGTATTATATATTTTTTCATGAATTTAAAATTATAAGTAAAACTATGAATTTCCGAAACAATAAAAGTTAAAATTGTAATAAAAAAATATAATCTGTAATAAATAAAATAAGCACCTGCATATCTAGCATACTTTTTGAAAAACAAAGCTCATGGACAGAAAAAGCTTCATTAAGACCGGTGTTTTGGCAATATCAGGATTTTACTTTCTTCAATCTGAGTTATTTCATGCTGCGGAAAGAAGAAACAATAAGATAAAGGACTATCGTGATGTTCCGATTGTTATTATTGGCAGTGGATATGGAGGTGCGGTATCTGCCCTCCGCCTTTGTGAAGCCGGAAAAAAAGTGGTACTGCTGGAGATGGGTCTTAACTGGGAAAAAGCAGGAATTCCGTTTTCCAATCTGCTGAAGCCCGGTAAAAGTTCTGCATGGCTGAAAACCAAAAGCATTGCTCCTTTTATGAATATTTTTTCTCTGACTCCTTTTACCGGAACACTGGACCGTCTGGATTTTGATCATATTAAAATCTGGGTAGGACGAGGGGTAGGCGGAGGTTCTCTGGTGAATGGCGGAATGGCTGTTACTCCTAAGGAGAGCTATTTCAAAGAGGTTTTCCCTGATCTTGATGCTGAAAAATTTTATAGCCATTACTTTCCTCTGGTTCGGGAAGAGCTTAAAGTAAACGTGATTAATGAACAGTTTCTGAAAGACTGTCCTTATTATAAATTTACGCGGGTAGGTGAAGAAGAAGCTCATAAAGCCGGGTTTAAAACCATCCGGGTTCCGAATGTGTATGATTTTAAATACATGGAAAAAGAATTCCGGAATGAAGTTCCCCGTTCTGCGCTCAATACTGAAGTGATTTATGGAAATAATCATGGGAAAAACAGTTTAGATAAAACCTATCTCAGAAAAGCAATGGAAACCGGAAATCTGGAAATTCTTGATCTTCACCGTGTTCAGACCATTCAACTGAATGATGACAAAAGTTATACATTAAATGTGCAGCAGACCGATACTTCGGGAGCTCTGATTGCGGACAAAGTTTTCACCTGCAAAAAACTTATTCTTTCTGCAGGAACAATGGGCACTTTACAGCTGCTGTTACAATCCAATGCAGAAAACGGGTTTCCTATCCATGAAAAGATTGGCAAAAACTGGGGAAATAACGGAAATTTTATGACTGGGAGAAACTGGGTTAAGCCTTTGTCCGGCGGTACCGGAGCTAAGCAATCCACTATTCCGGTAGGAGGAATTGATAACTGGGATAATCCTGAACATCCGTTTTTCACAGAAATTGCTCCTCTTCCAATGGGAATGGATGTTGCTACTGCTTTGTATCTGCTGATTAACAGGGTTGATAAAAAAGGAGATGTTTTTTACAATAAAACCAGCCAATCTCTGACATTAAACTGGAATGAAAGTAATACTCTCAAAATGAGAGAAAATGCCCAATATTTTATCCGGAAAATGAATAAAGCTAATGGGGGTACCAGAAGCCATCTTCTTTTCGACAATGGTTTTGGAGCAGATATCTGTTATCATCCGCTTGGTGGATGTGTCCTTAATGAAGCTACCAACGAATATGGAAAGCTGAAAGATCACGAGAACCTGTATGTTTTGGATGGCTCGTTAATTCCGGGAACCATTGGTGTTAATCCCTTTATTACCATTACAGCCATTGCAGAATACTGTATAGAAAATCTTATCAGAAAGAATGAGTTTGCCTGAAATTAAGGCATTGCCTTCACTTCCTCAAGATAGTTCCTGATATCTTTTTCCAGTTTTGCAGGATAGATAAAATGAAGTTTTTCTGCCAATGAAGTCCCCAGTTCATGTACCAGGTCGGCACATTCCAATAAAGCTTTCCAGTTTTCTTCAATATCGCTTCCGGAGAAAGTTTTTTCCACCTTGCTCCACAAATCAGCGGACAGGTATTTTTTGAAAAGTCTTCCGTGTTTATTGGTTGTGATCGTATTCCAGTTATGATTTCCGGCAATATACCATTCAATCAAAGGAACGAGATAATCTGTACGAAGAATATTTTCAGACATAAATTTGGCATAAAAAATATCTCCGCGCTTGAGGCATTTTGCAACATAGGTTGTATCCCACCAGAAGTCATTCATCAGCTGCTTAAATTCCTTTTCAGATGGTTTCTGAATCATGACTGACTGATACGTTGGTTCTTTCAGCTTTTCAGTCAAATTATCTTTATCTATTAAAACCTGGTATCCTACATCCCAGTCTTCAGGAAGGTTTTCTTCTTTAATTTCTTCAATAAATTCCGTTACCTGATACAGCTTAAAGTCAACCTTCACATGGTCTTTATACAAAACCATTTTCATGGCATGTTTTCCGTCAAAAACACTCTCATCTTCTTCAATCATGGAAATAGGCTCACCAAAGAGTCTGATCCATTCATTTTCTGATTCATAGAATAATCTGTTATCAAAAACAAGTTCTACATCAAGATCACTAAAATCATCTACGGGTGCATAAGGATTTACCAATGAGCTGGTAAGAAGAACAGCACGAATATCAGGATTGTTTTCAGCCCAGTGAATAATCTGTTTCAGCTTTTCTTCCCTTACTTTCATATTAATAAGATTCTGATATTTTCACGCGGTACACGTCGGAAGAATTTCTCTTGATTGATTCTACAAAAAAGCCTCCTTCCTCAGGAATTACTTCTTTCAGATCAAAACTTTTACAATCTTTCGGAAGCCCGGAAAAGATCAGGGTAAACCAAAAGTCTTTCATAAAGGGAACCGGTGTCCAGTATGGTGAAATTGAAATATTTTCCGCATGAATCATTTTGCTTCTATGCTCAGACTGGTTGTCAAAAAGATAGGTTGAATGCCAGATCCTGATCAGGTTTCCCAGAAACGGTGATGCGGGAAAACAGCAATGTACAATAACCTGCCTCTCCTCTTCTGTTTTTGCCTGAAGAGATTCCAGGATTTCCTTTGCAATGACTGGTTTTACAATTACTTCTTCCACCTTTTTATAAATAATGAGGAATGAGCAATGAGTAATAAAGGCTATTACTCATTGTTCATTATTGATGTTAATATTCTAATTCTAGTTTTTCTTTGGTGTAATTTCTTACTTCATGGGTCAGTTCTGGGTTTTCGGCCAGTTTTTGTCCGTAAGAAGGGATCATTTCAAGTAACTTTCCTTTCCATTCTCCATGTAGTTTTTCCGGGAAACATTTTTCCAGCACATTCAGCATGGCATAAACTGCAGTGGAGGCACCCGGTGAAGCTCCCAATAGAGAAGCAATTGTTCCGCTCTTGTTCACTACCACCTCAGTTCCGAATTCCAGCTTACCCCCTTCTTTTTCATCTTTTTTGATAATCTGAACTCTCTGTCCGGCTACTTTCAATTCCCAGTCTTCTTCTTTAGCATCCTTGATAAATTCTCTCAAATGCTGCATTCTCTGCGACTTAGTCATGGCAACCTGCTGGATCAGATATTTTGTTAGTGGAATATTATGCCACCATGCTCCGAAAAGTGATTTTAAATTTTTGGTATTTACGCTTTCAGGAAGGTCAAGATAGCTTCCCTCTCTCAGGAATTTAGTTGAAAATCCTGCAAAAGGTCCGAAAAGAAGTGCTTTCTTCCCATCAATGATTCTAAGATCCAGATGCGGAACAGACATTGGCGGGGCATCTACCGTAGCCTGCGTGTATACTTTAGCATGGTGCTTTTCTACCAGCTCCTGATTGTGACTTACCAGCCACTGGCCAGAGACCGGGAAACCACCATATCCTTCACTTTCTTTAATATCTGAACTATCCAGTAAAGGAAGCGCATATCCTCCTGCACCGATAAATACAAAATCTGCCACCACTTCCTGTTTATGACTGTGAATTCTGTCTTTCACTTTCATTTCCCATGTACCGTTTTCTCTCGGGCTGATATCTTTCACTTCATGGTATAAGAAAACCTCAACATTGGAATCTTCCAGAAGGTGTCTTCCCATTTTTCTTGTCAGGGTTCCGAAGTTCACATCTGTTCCCATATCCATCTTTGTTGCAGCCATTACTTCAGATTGATTTCTTTTGCTCATCACCAGAGGAATCCATTCTTTCAGTTTCTCGTGATCTGTAGAAAATTCCATTCCTGAAAAAAGGACAGATTCTGCCATTTTATCATGACGTTTTCTAAGATATTCAGCATCTTTTTCTCCAAATACCAGGCTCATATGTGCACAGGAATTGATAAATTCTTTGGGTTCATGAATATATCCTTTGGTAATCAGATAAGACCAGAATTGTTTTGAAATTTCAAACTGTTCTGCAATACTTTCAGCTTTGGTAATATCAACAGATCCGTCTGGTTTTTCAGGGGTATAATTTAGCTCACAAAAAGCGGAATGTCCTGTTCCGGCATTATTCCATGCAGCTGTACTTTCTTTGGCAAATCTTCCGAGTCTTTCGAAGATAGCGATTTCAAGATTTGGATCAAATTCATGAAGCAGCGTTGCTAAAGTGGCGCTCATGATTCCGCCGCCTATCAGTACAACGTCGTATTTAGGTTTCGGTGTTCTGCTTGTAAGCGATTGTGACATAATTTTAAAATTTTACTTCAAATTTCGTGAAAAGTTTTAAAAACCGGAACGATTTTAACACGTTATTTTTTCGTTCAAAACACTTATTGAGTACACAACAAAAAACCATGGAAAATTTCAATAGAACACCATTGAAATGATTGATAATGTAAAACAGTTGTTTATAAAAATGTTAATTTTTTATTTTTTTAATTCACTGAATGGTAACTAATTAATTAATTGACAAGGGCAAAATTTTATAAAAATTTAAGTTTACTTAAGTTCATCGGATTAAATACAGCAACCATAAGTATTTATGCCATTACACTTTATCAACAATAAGTGATAAACAATTACACTTACAATATAAAATATCACTTTTTATTGATAAATATACAATTTTATAGATTTAATTCTATGCATACCACATTGAATAACTGTTTTTTTTATGTACCTTTCAATTGATTTAATACCTATTCCACAAGTATTTAATTAAAATTATTTCATAAACATACTACAGATGAAAATTATTAATTTCGTGAGTACACTATTCGCGACAGTGGCATTTGCCCAAAGCGGAAGTGTAGGAATCAACACGTCCACACCGGACCCCAGTGCAATTCTGCACATTGAGAACTTCAGTGGAACACCTGCCACAGCTACTGCCGCCATTTCGGGAGGAGCTGTTACCGGGGTTACCATCAGCAACGGAGGTAGTGGTTATACTTCCACACCAACAATTAATTTTTATGGAGGAGGATCTGTCGTTAACGGAGGTTCAAAAGCGCGTGCTACAGCAGTAATTTCCAATGGTCAGCTTACAGGGATAACGATTAACAACGGAGGTAGCGGCTATACGACAGCTCCTACGGTAACCGTTTCCGGAGGTAATAAAGGAGTATTATTTCCCAACCTGAATATTGCCAGCCTTACCAGTACAACGAGCCCTGTTACCTCTCCCGCCAATGGACTTATTGGTTTCAACGGAGGAACAAATGGTAACAACAGAGCTCTTCATTTTTTTAACAGTACAACCAATTCATGGCAAAGCACAATTGATGCACAAAACACTCCTAAAGTTGCCTATCTCGATTTTACCGGATCGCTATCTGCTCTTGACAATGCGATAGCGGGTGCCAGCACTCAGCTTATGGTAAATAATCCTGCGGTTTCAGGGGTATCAAACATCAGCGGATTTAAAGTTCTCCCCAGCACTTTAGGAGGATATTCCCTTATTCTTCCACAGGGAAGCTATCTGGTGGAAGTGAATCTGAATTTAAATTCCCCCCAGGAAAATCCAGCCGGAGTGAACGGTACTGCTCCACTCACAGGGAGTACTTATTATCTGATGGGATATTTTATAGATTTCTACAGCGACACCTATAATAATTCATCCAACACCTTTACCGGAGGAGGCGTCAGCAGAAAAGAGGTTCCTATTGTTTCAAAAGTAAGTACCAATCACCTCGCGACCTGGTCTTTCTACTATACAGTACCTGCAAATGCCAATGCCAATATTATTGGCGCATTACGGTTGAGTCTGGGAAGAATGCAAAACAGTACATTCTACGATCTTGTGAATGTAATTCCTACCGGTTCTTATATTAAAATATCTCAGTTATAAAAAAACAATCAACATATGAAAAAAAGTTATATCCTGCTATTATTGATTATAGCCCAGACCATATATGCACAGGTTGCTATTGGGAAAACTTCAGTCAACAGCTCAGCTGTTCTGGATGTTTCACAGATTACCAATAAAGGAGTACTTCTTCCAAGAGTGGATATTGTAGATGTATTGAGTAATAGCTCTCCGGTAAATAATCCGGCAGAAGGACTGGTGGTGTACAATAAAGGAAACTCCATCAGTCCCGGTCTTTATATCTGGAAAAATAACAGATGGACTCAGTTGTCTGATACGTATAACCTGGTAAGTTATATGATGCTTCAACGCTCCTCTGATTATGCGATACTTGGAGGTCTCGCCAACGGTACATACAAAAATTTTAATGATGCTGCCTTTACTGTTGTATCCAATGATATCGGAGCATTATACAATACTTCCACGGGAATTATCACACTTCCCGGAAACAGCGGTTATCTGGTGAATGTATGCCTGAACATCAGAACAGCTCTTGAAAGCACTACAGCAGGGATCGGAGGAACTTCTGTTCATCTCCATCAGTATCTTGTAAAGCTCATTGATCCGTCCAGCGGAAATCAATATGGTAAAACAATAAGTATTAACGCACAATCAATTGCCGGTAATAAGACCCATACGCTGAATATGAGTTTCTCTTTTGTGACTACTTCAGCAGCACCTATTCTTTTAGTTCCTGCCATTGCTCATGATGCAGGAGGAACTTATCAGAACGGATCCGGGGGAACAGCTCCTAATAACGGAGAAATCATCATCACGAACGCTAAAGTTGATATTCAAAGATCAGCGCTTAATCAATAATCAATTGCACAATGAAAACATCTATTTACATAATCTGTATGATACTGTTAAGCATTTTTTTAAATGCACAAGTTGGTATTAATACAAACTCGCCCAATGCGAGCAGTGTTCTGGACATTAACTCATCCAATAAAGGAGTGCTTTTTCCGCAATATGATCTGCTTGTTCTGAACAGTACTTCAACGCCTGTTGCGAATCCCACAGACGGGCTTATGATCTACAATAACGGAGGAGCCTCAACATATCCGAAAGGATATTATGTTTGGGTAAGAAATCAATGGCAGCGTATTATAGTTTCCGGTTCAGAACCTCAGATAATGTCTCTGCTTATCAGTCCGGGAGTCCTTATTCCTACCGGAAGCACAAATAATACATTAGGAAACTTTGCAGTAACTTCCAATAAAATTGCAGGGGCATCACTGGGTACAGATAATTCCACTATTACACTGCCTGCCGGAACTTATATTGTAAGATATTCTGTGGATTCCAGCAATGCAAATAATAACAACGGAACGGCTAACACCCAGTATCTTTCTCAAAATTTTACCTGTACCCGTTCTTATCTGATTAATTCTGCTACGAGTGCAACCATTACGGAAACCAACAGAATGTGCCAGCTGTCAAGTTCTTTTACATTCTACCAGGGAAGTTATTTTTTAACACTGGCTGCCCCAACAACGATCCGTCAGAAATTTGAATTTGATACAGGAAATGGCTTTACTGCCAGCAATCTTAATGTCAGATCATCATTATCACTTGTCATTACTAAGATGAGCCTATAAAAAAACTTAAGCACTTTCTGTGCTTAAGTTTCATTATTTATGTTTAGCAGGACTTTCCCAAGTCCTGTTTTTTTAATTCAATTTTGCGGTCAGTTTTTTAAACTGTTTTTCAGCATTTTTACCTTCATACAAAATGGCATATACTGTATCAATAATCGGGAGTTTAAGATTTTTTTGTTTCGCTGTTTTATAAATGGAATCTGCAGCATAATATCCTTCTGCCACCATATTCATAGACTGAATGGCAGATTTTACCGTATATCCTTTTCCGATCAGGTTTCCAAGGTTTCTGTTTCTTGAGAAAAGCGAATATGCTGTTACTAGAAGGTCTCCCAGATAGGCGCTTTCGTTTACATCTCTTGGTGCTTCGTAAATTGCTTCCAGGAAGGTTTCCATTTCACGGATCGCATTGGAAACAAAGACTGCTGTAAAGTTATCTCCATAGCCTAATCCGCTTGCAATTCCCGCTCCGATTGCAAAAATATTTTTAAGAATAGCACTGTATTCATTTCCTAAAATATCTTTGCTTGTATGAACTTTGATAAAGTCTGAACTGAAGATTCCTTCAAGCTTTTCAGCAGTTTCATCTTCTACTGTAGCAATTGTAAGATAAGAAAGTCTTTCCATAGCCACCTCTTCAGCATGACAAGGCCCTGCAATAACAGCCTGGTTTCTGAAACCGATTTTAAATTCATCACGCAGATAATGCGCTACTACGTCATTTACTTTAGGAATAATCCCTTTAATTGCAGAAATAAAGATCTTATCCGAATAATCACATGTCATCTTATCCAACGTATCAGACAGGTAGATAGACGGTGTTGCCAGAACAATAACATCACAGGCAGCAACCAGCTCGTTAATATCTGTTGTCAGTTTTAAACTTTTCAGATTAAAATGTGCAGCGGTAAGATAAGTAGGGTTATGTCCACGAAGTTCAATGGCTCCTTTTACAAATTCACTTCTTACGCACCAGTGTACTATTTTGCAGTTTTCAACAAGCATTTTTACAATAGCGGTTGCAAAACTTCCGCTTCCTACAACTCCTACAGAAATATCCTTTTTATTCTTTTTTGGATTCGAAGATTCTGAAATAATTTTCTTTTTAGCCATAATTGGAATGTGAACTGCAAAGATATTAAAACAAAGACGTATCGCGGGCTTTGAAACTATGATAAAAGCCATTTTCTGAAAAAATTAACACTTCAACACAATTAAATAACTAATTAACCGTTAAATACAGAAAAAACTGAATTTTAAATAAAAATAACTCACAAAACTTATTTTTATTTAAATTTGCAGCTTCAAAACCGTTTTAAATTTACTAAGAGAAGAAATATGAAAAAATTTCTAAACAGCAAGAAGAACGTAAACATTCTCCTGGGAGGACTTTTACTAGTAGTTTTTGCACAAGGTGTCTTCATTGCGAAGCTCTTTTCTGAAAGAGATGACAAAACTTACGAAGTGAACCTTGTAAAAATAAACACTGAAAAAGACAGTGTAGATTATTTAAAAATGAAAACTGATCTTACTCTTGTAGATCAGACTGTTGCTCAACTCAACTCCTTCCTGAAGTCCAAAGACATCACTAATGAAAAGCTCATGATGCTCAGCCAGGACAGTATTTCAAATTCTATTTATCTTTCCAAACAGGCTAACCGATATAGCCAATATCTGATGGATCTTCAGAAAAAACTGATGCAGGTACCATTAGGAATGCCTACTGACGGATATATTTCATCTAATTTCGGGATAAGAAAAAATCCTATTCCATTCAAAACTGTTTTTGCTTCGGTAAGATCAAGTGCGGCAACAGAGGCAAAACCAACGGTAGCTGCAGCTGCAAAACCTGAAGTAAAAGCCGAACCTGTAGAGAAAATTATAGAACTTACAGACAGCTATGGAAATAAAAGAGAAGTAAAAGTGATGGTTACTCCAAAAGCAACTCCTGTGGCTTCTGCCCCAACTCCTTCTGCCACTAAAACTGTTGCCGGAACTACTACAGCCAAAACTGCTGTTGCGGAAAAAAACAATCCACCTGCTGAGGCTGACCAAATGCAGTTTCATAAAGGGCTGGACATTGCGGTTGCCTATGGTTCCGATGTAAGAGCTGCTGCTGCAGGGACAATCATTTTTTCCGGACAAAAAGGAGGCTATGGAAACTGTGTAATTGTTTCGCATGGAAACGGGCTGGCTACTTTATATGGACATTTATCTCAGCTTGTTGCAAAAGTAAATGATAAAGTAAAAGTAGGTCAGGTCATTGCAAAATCCGGAAATTCCGGGCGTTCTACCGGACCTCATCTTCATTATGAAGTCCACAAAAACAATACTCCGATTAACCCGAAATTGTTTATGAATCTATAAAAAGAAAACTGTCTCATGAGAGGCAGTTTTTTGGTTTTAAAAAATAGAGTATTCATTTAAAGGCCTTTTTTAAACACGAAGAACACGAATAGTTTCACGAATATCACGAATATAATTCTCATGATCATAGATCTGCAGCATATGAAAAATCTGCGAGATATTATTTTAACGCCAAGTTTTTAATTTGCTTTCTTTTGATTCTAGGGAGGCAAAGTTGGAATCAGCAAGCTGATTTGATGAGCTCTGGTGATATTTTATTGTTAACTACTATGATACAAAAAAAACAGCTGCCAATGCAGCTGTTTTTTTATTTTAAAATTTTAAGCGTTCCTTTCGGGTGGGTAAATGTACCGTCCGGACCTGCAATATTTGAGTAGATGATATTTTTATTATAATCCTGAATATGGGTTACATTGAAACCAAGATGAGGCTCATGCCAGTAAACCATAAAAACATTTTTCGCCACTTCTACAGCCGTATATTCTACGGTGTCTGTACTGTTTTTTGAACTTCCTGCGGTTCCTGTAAACGTCATTGTTTTATTATCTTTAAAATCAAGAAGGAATTTTATAGTTCCAAAATCCACTTCCACTTTACGGCCTATTGCCGGATAAGGAGATTTCAGATCCCAGTCCATTTCTTTAAGATAAACCTTTACTCCCATTTCCAGTTCGCCTTTTCCTGGTAGATCAGGATATTTTTTAACCATGAAATCTACAATAGCAGATGAAGTTTTGTTTTCAGTAACTGCCTGTTTATAGTTTTCCAGATAGCTTTTCACAAAATCAAGTGATTGTGGTGATGTGGACAATTCTGCAAAATGAGAAGGAATAACCTTTTCAGGCTTCAGAGCCTTCATAGCATCAATCTGCCCTATCCATTGATCAATTGCTTTTATATTCTGCGTATCTGCCATCCAGAGATGTGAGCCAACAGAAACTGAAATCCCGCCTGCAATGGTTTTGATGGAAGGAATCCAAAGAAAACTGTGTGCCGGATCTTCCAGGTTTTGAATAATTTCAATTTTGTTTCCTTCAAGATCAGGAATTGAAGTAACTGCTTCAGGAATTATAATTTCCGATGGAGCATCTGCCTTCAACTGTGGTTTCCACACTCCCATTTTATCATCTTTTGATGCTGATATCAGATAAGCGGTCTGTGCTGTTGAAATAATCTTTGCATCCGGAAATGCTTTTTTAATCACATCCAGTCCAAAGTAAAAATCAGGATCACTGTGAGAAATGAAAACCGTTTTCAGGTTTTTTCCTGTTGCTTTTATTTCTCTTACCAGCTGTTCTGCATATTGCTTCTGAAACTGTGCATCCACAAGTATGGCATCTTTATCTCCATAAATAATGGTAGAAGTGATAGGAAATATAGCTTTGGTTCCCGGATTATAAACTTTCACTTTTAGATTTCCTGCAAATATGCTGATGAATCCCAACAGTGCTAATAACGACCATAATTTTTTTTGTATCATTTCTGTTCTTTTATCGATTAGTAAGCTGCGGTGAAACGTTCACGGATGTGGTTATTCTGCTCCAATTCATCTACCAAAGCAACAGCTACATCTTCTACAGAAAGACGGCTTCTTCCGTTTTCATCAAATACCGGAGTTTCTAATGATGTTCTGTATTTTCCTGTTCTTTCTCCTACGTTCGCCTGGTTCATTTCGATAGCAGGGCTGAAGAATGTCCAATCCAGTGTATTGTTTTCTTTGATCTTGTTTAAATAATCTCTTGCTGCTGTTGCACCCGGCTTGTAAGCTTCCGGGAAATCAGGAGTATCTACGATCTGTACGTTATCCGGTGTGTAAAGACTTCCTGCTCCACCTACTACAATCAGTCTTTTTACACCTGACTGTTCTACAGCTTTTTCAATATTTTCAGAACCGTTTAAAAAATCGTTGTAAAGATTAGGATTCGTCCATCCTGCGTTGAATGTACTGATTACAGCATCACTCCCTTTCAATGCTTCAGCTAATTCATCTACATTGTTTACATCAACACTTTTGGCGGTTACATTTTGCTGTGTTTTTACTTTTGATGCATCTCTTACCAATGCTTCCACTGCATATCCTCTGTCTGCTAATTCTGATACTACGTGTGCTCCTACAAATCCTGTTGCACCGATTACTGCTACTTTTTTCATAATGTTTTATTTAATTAAATTGTAATAAATTTTGTTACATTTAAGATTAAAAAATTTTATTCGAACTGGTCTGTGAATTTTTGTAATGACTTGTCTCCTAAAAAGTTTACAACCAATTGGTCTGTTTCTTCAAATAATGTATTTAAATGATTGTTGATCTCTTTTCCAACACTGCATGCCGGATTGGGATTCTGATTTTTTTTGCCTAATACTTCTGTATTTTTTACTGCTTTATAGATCTCAGAAATAGTGATCATTTCAGCATTTTTTGCAAGCTGACTTCCTCCTTCTTTTCCCTGTCTGCTGATAATCAGACCTGCTTCTCTCAATACGCTGATTTCCTTTCGGATAATCACCGGATTCACATTGATACTACCGGCCATCCAGTCAGAAGTAAGCCACTCCTGAGGACTTTTTGCCAATAATGTCATAATATGTACTGCCGTAGCAAATCTTGTATTGTTCATTGTAATTACAGGGCAAAGATACACTTTTTCTAAATGTAACAAGATTTATTACAGTTAAATTTTTCTTAAAGTATTAATTTGTCCAGATCCAGCAACAGATAATTGATGTTCTGATTAATGGTACGGGTTGCGGACTGCATCTGATTCAGCATGGCTGCCCGGTTATGAAGATCATCTGCCCTATAAAGGCCACCATCACTGAAAATCACCGACTTATCTGCCGCTTCTTTACTATCGTCAAACTGATAATGCAGCCATCGGGATTTCATATTTCCGATAATGGAATGTTCTTCTCTGTTGGAAAACTTTTTCTCTGTGTACATATACCAGATAAAAGGTGGAAAATTGGGTGACTCCAGCTTTTCTCGCCAGATATCTCTCAAAAGATTTCTTTGGTGGATAAACTCCACTTTCTTTCCTTTCGGGTTAAGGGTTGCCAAACCAAAACCTGCTCCCAGAACCCCTCCACTAATATCGATGGCATTACTCCAGCCCTGATCGTGCACAATTCCTCCTGCTATTGAAGCTGCTGCTCCTGCAATGATGGAATATAAAATAAGTTTATTATTTCTTGAAGAATTTAAGTTATCCACATAATTTCCAATCTGGGCTACTCTTTCTCCTTCACAGTCAAACTCTGCAGCCACCGCATCTAACTCTGTAAGAGCAATTGTTATTTTGCTGTTTATTTTTGTTTTTAACTGTAAAACTTTAACCTGTGAGGCCAGGGATGAGTCTTTTTTGAGATCAATAATCTCATGAACTTCATCTAAATTATCCAGTGCATTTAAGATGAGAATGCTCTGGTCAGAAAATACCTCTTTTAGGTCTTTATTGGCAGTTAAGATCGAATCAGAATTATAGGATGGAAGTTTATTGCTGTAGTTATATTTGAACGGAGCCTTACAATAGCTGTCTTTCAGCGTGAGAATATTCTGCTGAATAGCCTGATTCTTTCTGGAAACACAGGAAGTAAGAAGCCCGAAAACAATCAAAAGGTAAAAAAGTTTTTTCATTCAGTCATTTTTTGTGCAGGATTGATGAATTGTAGCCGGTTCATCTTCTTCTTCAACTTTACAATTATCAATACGAATATAGCACAAATAAAAAAATTTACCTGAAATCAGGTAAATTTTAATTTATTTTTAAGTAGGATTATTTAATATCCAACAATTCAACTTCGAAAACAAGGGTACTGTTTGGCCCTATTTCTTTGCTGATTTCCTGATCTCCATAGGCTAAGTGCGGAGGAATAATCAGTCTCCATTTGCTTCCGACCGGCATTAACTGAAGAGCTTCAGTCCATCCTGAAATAACTCTGTTTAAAGGAAAAGATGCGGGTGTACCTCTTTTTACAGAGCTGTCGAATACTTTCCCGGAAATAGTAGTTCCGTGATAATGGCATTTTACAGTAGATTTAGGACCTGGTTTTGCACCATCACCTTCTGTAATAATTTCATATTGCAAGCCGCTTGGTAACTGCACAACGCTTTCTCTTTTACCATACTCCTCCATATATTCTTTACCGTCTTTCAGGTTCTTTTCTGCTAATTCTTTTTTACGTTTAAATAACATATCTGCTACTCCCATATTATAATTTTTTACAAAGATAAGGCTTTTTAGGGTTGGAAGGTGGAAGCACGATGAGGGAAGTTTAAAAGCCCAAAACATTCCCGTACCAAACAACAGCTTTTTAAATCATTCTTATTAAAAAAATCTAAACACTAATAATCAACAGGTTAAACAGTTTATTCTTTAATATTTATCAACCATATAATCTTACATTTCCTTATTTTTAAATATGTTTTCCACAAAATTCAAATAATTGTAATACTTATTTAACACAGATTTCGAAACTTGGCGTTATAATTGGATTTTAAAAACTAAATGCCAAATCCACTAAAATATAATAAGAAGTTTGATGAACTGAATGAAGAGGAAAAAAAGCTTCTGGAAATCAATAAAAAAACAATAGCAGATTTTGTTGAACAATCCTCTTCCATTAGTGATGTCAATTATGCTACCAGGAATGCCCATGCTAAAACGTATGCGGCAGCAAAGGGTACATTCCGGATAGAACCAGTTATTCCGGAATCACTACAGCCTTTTTTTGATAAGGAAAAATTTGACCTGACTATACGTTTTTCCAATGCTCAGCTGAAGATTAAGAATGCTAAAAAAGATATTCCTGCCTACGGCTTTGCAGTGCAGATCAGGGATGAAAGCGGTACACTGCTTGCGAATTATCCGCTGGTTAACTTCCCATTGTTTCCCATTAATTCTGTTTCAACTTTTTTGAAACTGTTTACTGCTGTCAACAGATTTTACATCAAAAAATGGAGCAGCCTTTTTACACTGCTGCTTCAGGTGATTAAAATAGTTCCTTCCCTGGCAACAGGTGATATGGTTCGTAATATGATCAAACTTCTTGGTAAAAGAAATGATTTTATTCTTTCCTTCGACTATTATTCTATAGGTGCTTACCGGCTTGGGGATCATATTATCAAAATAAAACTGTCTCCTCAATCTGTGGATAAGAACATTGGAAAAAGACAGAAGGTAAAAGATTCCTTAAAAAACTATCTGCAGACACACGACTTTACTGCAGATGTTTTGATACAGGTATGTTATGACCTGAAAGACCAGCCGATCAATAAGCTGAATGTAGAATGGAAAAATTCCCCATATATCAAGATCGGTGAGGTTAAAATAAATAAAGGTTCCTTACTGGATGAGCGCAATTGTACAAATGAACTGCTGTCATTCAATCCTTTTGAAAGTAAGCTATTCTTTCAGCCAGTAGGAAAAATACAGAAACTGCGTGATGAAGCTTACAAAGTATCTATGCAAACAAGGAGAAAGATTAATAAGCTGCTGCATGGGAAAAACAGTTAATAAATGATGAGTTATGAATTATAATTTATTGACTGGATGTTTCAGTTTTAATAAACCTTAAAAAAACAAAAATGACTGTTGTAGTAACAGTCATTTTATTTTATCTGAATTTTCGTTCTTCCTCTTTGATCGCCATATCATTGATACTGGCATATCTTTTTGCCATCAGCCCGTTTTCATCAAACTCCCAGTTTTCATTTCCGTAGGCTCTGAACCAGTTTCCTTCCTGGGTCTGATATTCATATTCAAAACGAACAGCGATACGGTTGTCAGTGTGTGCCCAATATTCTTTTTTAAGGTGATAATGAAGCTCTTTTTCCCACTTTTTCTGTAGAAATACTACAATATTTTCTCTTCCATTCACGAATGTATCTCTGTTTCTCCATTCGCTGTCAATGGTATATGCTTTGGAAACCTTTTCAGGATCCTGACTGTTCCAGGCATCTTCTGCCATTTGAATTTTTTCCAGTGCCGTTTCAAGAGTGAAAGGCGGAAGCGGATGTTTCTGTTCCATAACTTATTGTATTAAATTGGTAACTATTTTTTTTGATTTTTCAATGAGTTCATTGGATTTAAAAAGCTGGCTTTCTATGATGCTGCTTTCAAAAAGCATGTAGATATGATCGGAAAAAGTATCATCATTCAATAATTCTAAAAAAAAGTTTCTGAGATCAGCTTTATGAGACTGAATTACGCTGAATATTTTAATATTATCCATTGGTATTTCCGAAAGAATATTCAGGAAGCTGCACCCACGGAAATTTTCTTTTTTATTCATATATATCAGGAAATCGAAAGCCTGGATGGTTTTAGATTTCGGGTCTTTTTCCTTTGATAGAAAACTATTGAATTCACTGAACCAATATTCATGTCTTACCTTCAGAAATTCTACACATAGGTCTTCTTTGGATTTAAAATATTGATAAAAGCTTGCTTTGGCTACTTCTGCCTCGGAAATGATCTGATTGATTCCGGTAGAATTGTACCCTTGTTTTGCAAACAATTCGAAGGTTATTTCTACTATTCTTTCTCTTGGAGATTTCATATTGCTTTTCTTTTCTGGAACAAATGTATGAAAAAAAATAATATACAGACCAGTCTGTCTATTTTGTTTTTAAAAAATTATTTGGTAAAATGTTGGAAACGCAAGGGTGCGAAGTTTTTATGAAAAATAATGTGTTAAGGCGCAAGGATTTTATCTGCGATAAAATTTAATATCGTTAATAATATGTCTCTGAATTATGCAAATAATTAGTAAGTATCCTTGCGTAAAGTTTTTGACAATCTTATTCCCTTTTATCTCAAACCTTATAGGTTTTTGAAACCTATAAGGTTTACATCTTAAAAATTCAACATTGCTGAAACCTTTGATTTTCTTGGGCCTTAAATAATATGCAAAATGCTTATCATCCGGGCGTTTTTCCAACAAAAAACACAAATAAAAAACCTCCAGAAATAAATTCAGGAGGCTTTATAGTATATTTTAAATACAATTATTTTTCATCCAATTCTTCCTTCTTCTCTTCTTCTTTTTCAGGAAAGATGATCGATAAAAGAACAGAGATCACCAATACTCCTCCTACGATTCCCAATGAAACCGGAGACGGAATATGAATCCATGGTGCGATAAGCATCTTAACTCCAATAAAGGATAGAATGATGGCCAATCCGTATGGAAGTTTGCTGAACATATGAATAAAGTTCGCTAACAGGAAATATAATGATCTTAATCCTAGAATCGCAAAGATATTTGATGTATAAAGGATGAACGGATCATTTGAAATCGCAAAGATCGCCGGAATGGAATCTACTGCAAAAAGAACGTCCGTAAATTCGATAACCCCTACAACTACTAAAAGGGGAGTTGCCATTTTGATTCCGTTCTGGATAGTGAAGAATTTATCTCCATCATAGTTATCGGAAACTTTCCAGAAGCTCTTGATCAATCTTGCTCCTGCTGTATTACTGTAATCTTCGTCATCGTCATCATCGCCATCACCCCATGATTTGATCCCTGCATACACAAGGAATAATCCGAATAATGTCATGACAACGTTGATTTTCACCGCTTCACCGAAGATATTCATTTCAGGAAGATACGTCAGATTGATTAATCCGACTCCTGCAAAGATGAAAATCGCTCTGAAGATCAGGGCTCCGATAATTCCCCAGAAAAGAACCTTATGGTGAAGAAATTTCGGAACTTTAAAGAACCCGAAAACCAGGATAAATACAAATAAATTATCTACAGACAAGGCTTTTTCAATCCAATAGGCAGCCTGATACTGTGTAAATTTCTCTACTGCCAAAGCATGGCTTTCAGGACTTCCGTCGGTATTAAATACCCAATAGACCACTCCTGAAAAAACCATAGAGAGCGAGATCCATACAATAGACCAGATGGTAGCTTCTTTGGAAGATACTTCGTGACTTTTTTTATTAAATACCCCTAAGTCCAGGAGCAGCATGATAACGACTGTTACTGCAAATCCCCACACCAGACCAGGGTGCAGTTCTAAAATACTTTGATGTTCCACTTGAGTTATGTTATTATATGATAAAAGCAATAGATGCACAGAGTACAAATATTGCTATTTTATTTATCGTTTGATTGACAATTGATTATAAGTAATTCATCTGCACTGTCTGGATCGTCTGCTCCAGCTTTTTATCTGCTGTAGGATCTCCGATTGCGTTGAATTTCCATTCTCCGTTTCTTTTATAGAAAACACCCATTACCATCGCAACGTGCCCGCTGAAAGAAGCATCATTTGCAATATCATATTTTGCAAAAACTTCTCTTACGTTGGTAGGTGATCCTTCATAAATACGGATAGATGCAAAAGGAATGGTTCCGAAATCCTGGCCTCTGTAGCTGTTCAGTACCATTGCCACATGCTCTACATTCGGTTCCAATTGGCTGAAATCTACCGTGATTACTTCATTATCCAATCCGTCATCTCCATTTACGTCACCAGTAAGGTCATCTCCGCTGTGTCTGACAGATCCGTTTCTGGACTTAAGATTTCCAAAGTAGATTACTTCCGTAACGTTTTTGTTTGAATCATATAAAATACAGCTTCCGTCTAAGTCTACTGCTTCTTTTTTAGTTCCAAAAAATCCTTTCTTTTCAATTGCTCCCCAGTTGATTCCTACACAAGCCTGGGAAAGTTCAGCTCCATTTTCTTTTTTAAGGTTTATTCTCTGACCTTTTTGTAAGTTGATAGCCATCTTTTTATGTTTAGTTGTTATTTATTTTTTTGCAAAAAAGTTATTCTTCTTTACTTTCAAATTTCGTTCTAGTTATTATTCAGATTCAGGTTAAGCATCGCTCGCAGAATATTCGTTTCTTCATCGAAGTCAAATATTTTGCTCATAATGTCCATATTTTCCAGGTTTTTAATATAATCTTTCAAAACGCCTTCCACTTCTGCCGGCAACGTACGTTTTCTTTCATTCATACTATGTTCCAACTGCTCATTTTTATTTCTCAGCTGATCAATAATAGAGCTTTGGTTAGACTGATTTTCAGAAATATCCAGCTTATCCAGTTCTTTATCAAAAAGATACAATTTCTTTTCATCTACACTGAAAATAAAATAATCATCCGACTGAAAGATCTTAAACAGTTCATAATCATGGGTTCCAATAAGATAACCACACACAAAACGGACTTTAAATCCCTGTATATTAAGCCTTCCCAACAGTTTCCTTTCAATAGAATACTCTTTATACTGATAGGCAGGAAAAGCATCGGATTTCAATAGTGTTTCATCTGTATTGGTCCTGTAAAATTCCTGAGCATATTTTTTATGAAAGTACAGTACATTTTCCCAATTGGCTGTAAAGCTATCTTCCGTAAGATCTTTATACAACGTTTTCAAATGTTGCGAAAACACACCACTGTACATTTTCCTATCGGTCTGAAAGTTGTCTGCCTGTCTTTCCTCAAAACCTGAAATATATTTACTGTTGATGTTAATTTCATTGATGACCGCCAGCATATCATTTTCCTTCTGCTTTTTAATTTTAGTCAGAAGTTCTATAAGGCTGTCGGTATACTGAAGGTGAAAAAGTTCCAGTTTATTGTAATCTAAAGCCGTATTTTCCTGGAACAGATTGTGGATAATATCTGTTTTGATGTAAATAGATATAATGTCAATATGTTCAAAAAAATTAGCGAGAAGCTTAAGCTTTGTTAATCTTCTTTTGCTTTGCGACAATATGGTTGCTGCATCATCCCCCACCTTGGTATCCTATAAATTAACCTCTGACATTTGCTTTAAGTTCATGCTCCAATGTCTGAAGATCCTGATCCAGTTTTCTTCTGTTATCAGCTCCCTGTTTCTGGATTTGTTTCACTTCATTCAACGTATTGATCAGCATGGATGTTGTTTCTCTTAATGTTTCCACAGATACAATAGTCTGCTCATTCGCTCTGGCAACATTCACAGAATTCTGGCCAAGACGCTCAGCATTCTTTCTTAAGATTTCTTCTGTAGTGGAAGAAACTTTCTGCTGGATTTCAATATTCTGCTGCTGTCTGTACATTGCTACAGCTAGTGAAAGCTGGTTTTTCCATACAGGAAGTGTCGTGGTAAGAATCGTCTGTGCTTTTTCAGCAATAGAAACGTTGTTATTCTGTACCAGCCTGATCTGTGGAAGAGATTGCATCATAATTACACGCACCACTTTAAGATCAGCCATTCTTCGGTCTAATCTTGCAATGAAATCTCTTTTATCTGCAATCTGATAATCCTGAAAATTCTGAGGAGCAGCTTCCATTTGAGCAAGTTCAACGGCAGCTCTTTCCATTCTGATATTTCCTGCGATCACTAGCTCTTCAATCTGCTTGATAGAATTCACATTGCTCTCAAAAATAGTCTGAAGAACAGCATTATCTTTTGTAGAAGTAATGATTCCTGCATTTACTTTATAAGAAATCTGCTCAATATTGTTGATGATCTTATCGTATTTTGCAAATAAGTTCTCTACCTGAGTCATTACCTTCTTCATGAATGGCAATTTGCTCAGGAAGCTTTTCACTTTGTTTCCGTTAAGCTCTTCTACGTCTACATAATTAAGCTCTACCAAAAGGTCATTGATAAGTCCTCCAACTTCTCCGGAATTTGATCTTCTTACATTTCCTAAGAAGCTGTCACTCTGATTGGTTAATGTTTTCTGAAGTTCCGCTCCGAAGTTCACGATAGAACCTGGATTGGCTTCATCAATAGAGTTCGCAAGAACTTCATATTTCTGACGTTCTTCTGACTGCAGCTGTGTCAGATTTACATTTCCTTCTCTGTCCACAAGAACTGCCGGAGCTGCATTTTGTGCAGGCTGAGCCGGAGTGGGAGGAACCATTGGAGTAGGTTCAAAGGTTTTAAGAGGTTCTATTGATCCTAGCGGATCTATGGGTTGATTTTCCTGATTGTCCATGATTACTTCTGATAAATTGATACAAATTTCTCAAGGCCGTCTCTTTGACCTGCCCCTACAGCCTCAAATTTCCATTCTCCGTTTCGATTGTAGATTCTTCCGAATTCCACAGCAGTTTCGATTGAGAAATCTTCGTCTAATTCATATTTTAAGATCTCTTCATTCGTATCTGTATTGAAAATTCTGATGAAAGAATTTCTTACCTGTCCAAAATTCTGTTTTCTTGAATCAGCTTCGTGAATCGTTACTACTACCGTAATTTCTTTGATTGCATCATCAATTTTTGTCAGATCAATTTTGATCTGCTCATCATCTCCTAATCCTTCTCCTGTAAGGTTATCTCCAGTATGGATCACAGATTTATCCGGAGACTCAAGGTTGTTATAGAAAATAAAGTGATTATCTGAAACTAATTTTTTGTCGTCCCCAAGCAAAAATAAAGAAGCATCAAGGTCGAAAGCTGTTCCTGTAGAAGTATTATTGATATCCCATCCTAAACCTACAGTAAATTTAGGTGCGTTAATGTTTTCTCTTTGTCCTTTTTGTAAGTTAATAGCCATAATATAATTCCGTTTGTGTTAAAGTATTGATGTTATTTTCGTATTCTTTTATTAAATGATAATTGTTACTGATGGCGAGCTCCAAAAGCAAATCCATCTGTTCTCTTTTTACTTTAGACGTAAGATAATCAAAATTACTTGATTCCAGTCCTAAAATATATTTTACAATCCTTGTATTGAATTCAAAACTTTCTTTATTCATCACTTCTGCAACATGATTTACATTTTTCACTGCATAATAATTGAAAAAGTTTTCAATTTTCGGGTCAAGTTCAAAATTCATTAGTTCTGCATAATACAGGAACATAAAGTCAGCCTCCACACTATATTCGTCCAGGATTCTGTTGACTGTATATTCATGACTTCCCGTGATTTTTATATCGTCTATAAAAATACAAAGTTTTCCCCTCAAAAAATCTTTATCGATATAATAAGTATCATTCGCGATCAGATTTTTACGGTCTTCGAAATTAAGATTCCCATAATCTGTGATGTAAGTATGATTACGATTGATCTTAGATAAAATACTGGACTTCTTTCCTTTCTGAAACAAATAAAAATCCAGATGCTTTTTAAAGAAAAAACATAAGAAATTAGAAGCCGTAGGAATCGCCATATAAGGGCTTGGAAGTACTACAATCTCTTTGTCGGTATCTAAAAGCACTTCGTTTTCAGAAATAAATCCGTCGAATAATTCTCTCGCAAATTTTTCAGCATACGACTTATCGCCATATTTGAAATAGCTGTATTCTGCGGGTGAGAAAGTAAACTCATCTGCTGAATGAATGTGGTGTAAGCTGTATCTTTTATTCATGTTTATTTTTAGTGTTTAAGTAAGTGTGCACTGAAACCGAAGTTTTTTGCTCCCTGATAATCTGCTACGGGATTATCTCCGATATGCAGGATCTGATGCATAGGTAAATCCTGATCTTGGATATTATTCTTCACTTCCTGAAAAATAAGCGGGTTCGGTTTGGAACAGTTGATTTCATCAGAATAAATGTGGAAATCTATATACTGATCCAGGTTTTCGTGGATCAGGAATTTCCTCATGGTCGTTCCTTTGATAAATCCTGTGTTGCTCAGAATATTGATGGTCTTTCCCTGATTTTTAATATCATCAAAAAAATCATGAATATTCTCAAAAATCACAACCGGTCTGTATTCCAGAAACAGTTCTTCACTTTTGTTGTAAAACTCATTGAGTTTTTCCTTGTTCAATTGCTTTACATCTATATCCAGAGAACCAAGAATCATCAGATAAATTTCAAAAGTGTCTATATTTCCTCCCGTGACTTCATTAATGGTATTGCAAAGATCATCGTAATATTTTACAGTTTTCGCAACTTCCTCTAACGGTTTATCTACGTTAAAAAATGAGGAGAACAGCTCAACTCTTTTTGCTTTAAATTCAGGATGAGATTTGATTAAAGTGAGCCACAGGTCAAAGGAAAAATGACAGTGGTTATGGATGTCGATATCTGTTTTCAATAGGTTTTAAGTTAAAAGTTTTTATTTAGCTTCTTGAAAAAGATTTAAAATTTTTTAATCATCAAAAAGTGTTTACCGTACTATTCTTCCCAAAGATAAAATATTTATCATAAAAGCATTACGTTCGATATCTGTTTTAAGATATTTTTATGAAATTCTATGGATTTGAAAGATTCTCAGAAGATGATTTAAAAAGTGTTTAATATCCGTTCACGAAAAAATATTTTCAAAAATTCTTTGAAAATCAAAAAAAAATTATAATTTCGCAACCGATTAAAAATCAACAATGTCAACAAAAATGATAAATATTATAACGTTAAGCAATCCTGTCAGAGCTGTGTTCTTTGGCAGCACTGAATATTTATCTGAATAGTTCTATAGATCTTTTATACCCAAAAATATATTGAAGACCTGTCTATTCGGATAGGTCTTTTTTGCTGCCCTGATTTCAGACTTCAACAATTCAAACAACTTCTGTGATTTGTTAAGATCTCTGAAAATTTTCCTTTGATTCAAAATACAAAAAATGTTTTGCCGGCTCTCTGAGACCGGAGTGTATTTTGTGTTCATTTTTTTCAGAATCTTTTCAATATACAGATCTAACAACCAACAATTTAAATCAAACAAAATGAAATACAACACACGAAATATAGGGATCATAGCACACGTTGATGCAGGAAAAACAACGTTATCAGAAAGACTTCTGTATTACACCGGGCTTATTCATAAAATTGGTAATGTAGATGACGGAAATACCACCATGGATAAAGATATTCAGGAGAGAAACAGAGGGATTACCATTTCATCAGCTGCGGTTTCCACACAATGGAAAAAGGATGATAATGTTTATAATATCAACATTATTGACACTCCAGGGCACATTGATTTTGCTGTGGAAGTAGAACGTTCTCTAAGAGTTCTGGACAGCGTTGTCGCCGTTTTCTGTGCTTCTTCAGGAGTTCAGCCACAGACTGAAAATGTATGGTTTCAGGCTGAAAAACATGGAACTTCCAAAATCTGTTTCATCAATAAAATGGACAGAATTGGAGCAGATTTCTTTGCGGTTCTCAATGAGATAAAAACCAAACTGAATGCAGTTCCCCTGGCTCTTCAGATTCCGATGGGTGCTGAAAACCACTTTGAAGGCGTCATTGATCTTGTCAAAATGAAAGCGTTATACTGGACAGATGAAAATGGAGAAACCATTCTGGAGAAGGAAATTCCTTCTGCTTCTATCACAGAAGCCAATGAATACAGAGTAAAGTTAATAGAAACTCTTGCAGAATGTGATGAAACGTTTTTTGAAATCTTCATGGATACTGAACATACAATCACTGTTGAAATGGTTACAGAAGCTATACAAAGAGTCTGCAGAACAGGATCTGCTGTTCCCGTTCTATGTGGTTCTGCCTTTAAGAATAAGGGAGTCCAGCCTCTTCTCGATGCGATTGTAACGTATCTTCCGGCACCTGATCAGCTTGCTGACCTGCAGGGAAGAGACCCTCGTACAGAAGAAACCGTAACTCTGGCAAGGAATGAAACTGTTTCTTTTTCAGGTCTTGTCTTCAAAGTTGTGATTGACAAGCATATGGGCAGACTGGCTATGCTCCGTGTATATTCCGGAACAATTAAATCCGGAGATACGATATTGAATGTAAGAACGGGCGAAAGTTTCAGGATTTCCAGGATTTTACAAATGCAGTCTGACAAAACGTTATCTCTGGAAGAAGCCAGAGCAGGAGATATTGTTGCTTTGACAGGAATAAAAGATGCCAAAACCGGAGATTCTTTATCTTCTGTAGAAAAGCCGATATTACTGGAAGCCATTACCATTCCTATTCCTGTGATCAGGGTATCTATTGAACCACAAACCAATGGCGATGAGAAATTTTTCGGTTTGGTGCTGGCTAAAATCCAGGAAGAAGATCCTTCGTTGGTGGTAGAAAGAGATCCGCAAACCGGAGAGACTTTATTAAGTGGATTGGGAGAACTTCATTTGGAGGTTACCTTGGAAAAAATCCGTCTTAATCATGGTATTGAAATCAATCAGGGGAAACCTAAAGTTTCTTATCGTGAAATCTTAACGGAAACCAAAATCCATAGAGAAAAGCTTTCCAAGCAAAACGGAGGAAGCGGCCAGTTCGCTGATATCACTTTTGAAATAGGCCCGGGAAATGATCACGAACACGGATTGGAGTTTGTTAATATGATCAAAGGAGGAGTTATTCCGACTGAATTTATTCCTTCCGTTGAAAAAGGATTCAGAGAAGCTATGGAAAACGGACCTTTAAAAGGATATCCTCTGGAAAACATGAAGGTCACCCTTCTGGACGGTTCTTTCCACGCTCAGGATTCTGCAGCATTTGATTTTGAAATTGCTGCAAGAGAAGGATTCAAAGCGGCGGCAAAAGGATGTAATCCTAAACTGATGGAACCTGTTATGCAGGTGGAGATCCAAAGTATTGAGGAGTACACGGGAGCTGTCACCGCAGATATCAACAGAAGAAGAGGAATCATCACTTCTATTGATGAAAAATCGGGAAGAAAGATTTTTGCAGCGGAAGTTCCGTTAGCTTCAACTTTCGGATACATTTCTGATCTGAGAACGCTGACAAGCGGAAGAGCTTCCATTAGTATGAAATTATCACACTATGCTTTAGTGCCTGATTTTATCGCTAATACATTAATAACCTAAACAAGCAAGGACTGTAGATTTTTCTTACAGTCCTTGTGTTGTTATTGAGGAGTTTTTATAGTGAAAAGTCAATCGTCAATCCGTTGCGCTTGTCAATTTTTTCTACAAAATTCATCATTTCACTTGCGAAGCAAAATTTACTTATTAGCTTCTCACCTATTTTTCCGGCATCACTTTATAAGTCGGGTCTTCCTGAATATTAATTTCAATTACTGCTTCTGCATTTTTAAGTATTTTCAGGCAGTCTTCGCTGAGATGACGCAGATGTAAGGTTTTATGATATTGCTTATACCGTTTGGATAATTTGTCCAGAGCATCTATGGCGCTCATGTCTACAACGCGGCTTTCTTTAAAATCAACCACCACCTGATCAGGATCATTCATAGGATCGAATTTATCTGTAAATGCCGTTACTGAACCAAAAAACAGAGGGCCATATATTTCGTAGTGCTTCACTCCATTTTCATCCATATGTTTTCTCGCTCTGATTCTTTTGGCATTATCCCATGCAAAAACCAGTGCTGAAATGATCACACCAACCAAAACTGCTAATGCCAGGTTGTGTAAAATCACAGTAACCAACGCTACAGTAACGCCTACAAAAATATCAGACTTTGGCATTTTATTCACAATTCTTATGGATACCCATTGGAATGTACTGATGGCCACCATCATCATCACTCCTACCAAAGCTGCCATAGGAATTTTTTCTATCACGGGTGCTCCAACCAGAATGATAATCAAAATAAGCAGGGATGCTACAATTCCTGATAACCTTGCCCTGGAACCTGCGTTAAGGTTTACCAACGTCTGTGCTACCATTGCACATCCGCCCATTCCGCCAAAGAAACCATTGGTAATATTTGCCAATCCCTGAGCTACGGATTCTTTATTGGCGCTTCCTTTTGTATTTGTGATTTCATCTACCATTGATAATGTCAGAAGAGATTCAATAAGGCCTACTCCAGCCATAATTAAGGCATATGGAAAAATAATCTGTAAAGTTTCCAGTGAAAAAGGGATTTTCGGAATATGAAAATTGGGAAGGTTTCCACTGATATGAGCGATATCTGCTACCGTTTTTGTCGGAATATTAAATCCGAGAACAACTGCAAAGACAATAATAATAGCTACCAGAGAAGCAGGAACAATTTTTGTGATTTTCGGAAAAAAATAAACAATGGCGATTGTAAGAACCGTTAAACCAGCCATGATGTATAAAGGCATTCCCTGCAGCCAATGTACTGCACCACTACTGTCTGTTATTTTAAACTGCTCAACCTGCGCCATGAAAATAATAATAGCCAAGCCATTCAGGAATCCGTACATAACAGGTTGTGGAATCAGTCTCACAAATTTCCCAAGTTTAAAAATACCTACCATCATCTGAAGGATTCCGGCAAGTGCTACAGTGGCAAAAAGGTATTCTATCCCATGAGATTGTATCAGAGCAATCAGTACAACGATCGTTGCTCCTGCTCCACCGGAAACCATTCCCGGACGTCCTCCCAAAACAGCGGTTACCAATCCCATCATAAAAGCGGCATAGAGACCTGTAAGGGGAGACAGACCAGCCAGGATAGCAAATGAAAGAGATTCAGGAATCATCGTCATCGCTACCGTAAAACCAGCCAGCAGTTCATTTTTATAATTGATTTTTTTCGAAAAGTCGAATAAGCTTATAATATTTTTCATTGATTTGCAAAGGTATGGACTGTCCGGATGGTATACAATTTTTTCTTTTTATGATTTTTTAATGGACGAGTTTGTCATTTTAGATAATTCACACATCAGTTCTTATAATATGTTAATTTTAATTAAAACAAATCTATAAAGTATGATTTTTACATTTTCAAGTGTTTTTACTACTTATTTTTGTTTACATTTGAAAACGAATAAACAATTATTTGGTACTAATTAAAAATTCAATGGGTAAAAAGCTGTTTATCAATCTATCTGCAGCTTAACTCATAGAATTACGTAAAACCTTAATAGGTTATATATTATTTCACACAAATGGCAGGAAAAGAAGTTTGAAAGAGAAGAAGAGAAAACCATTGAAAGTAAAGAAATATATTCCAAGTACATTAAGGTGATCCCTACCCACCTGCTTTTAAGATATTTGGCAAATTACAAATACGTTTTATAAGATCAATGGTCTTATAATACCTGTTTTAATATTCTTACATCATCATTTTCATTTTCATCAATTCAAATTTCTGTGAATTAACACCTACCATGCAAGATAATATTTATCACCTATTTTCGTTTTTTTATATATAAGTTTAAACAAAAGAACAATATTTATTAAAAATGTTATATAAAGAAATCCATATTGGGAAATTTATCAAGGAAAGAGTTGATGAAAATGAAATTACAGTAGAGAGGATATGTAAATTTTTAAGTAAAGATGAAGAAGCTGTCGAAATGATGTATGACAGCAGATCAATAGATACGGATCTTCTTTTAAGATGGAGCAAATTACTGGAATACGATTTTTTCAGACTTTACAGTTCACATTTGATTTTATATGCTCCTCCCTCCGCCATTAATAAAAACCAGCAGAAGTCCGAAAAAACGCCCTATTTCAGGAAAAATATTTATACACAGGAAATCAAAGACTTTATTATGAAAAGAATTCTTTCCGGTGAAATGACCCAGAGTGAAGTTATTAAAGAATATTCTATTCCGAAAAGTACTCTTCACAGATGGCTTCAGAAGAGTAATAATGCAAACGGATAAACAGATAAAAATGCGCCCAAATTACAAAAAAATTTACCAGGATATGCTGAAGATGGAATATCCTGAAAAGCTTAAAGATCCAAAAGTTAAAGACCTTCTTGAAAAGCTTCATACGAGCGAAGATGTTCTTAAGTTCAATGAAAAACTGTTCAAGCAATCCAGAGAAAATCAAAAACTCAAAACCTATGACAGGCAGACTATGCTCAAACTGCTTCAGTATCAAAAAAAGCATGGTCATTCTACGAGCTATATGTCACGAAAATATAAAATAAGCCGCACAACGCTTTCCAAATGGAAAGGAATGTTTGAAGAAGAGCTTGAAGATACAATGAAAAGTGCCGGTAAGTAATCTACCGGCATTTCTTTAAAGGTAATGGTAAGGAAAAAACCGGGCTAAACGTTTGCCGGAGTCGAACCGGATAACCTTGCCGGACTGACCGGCTTCGCTATTCCTCCCATAGTTGTGTTACGATGAATTTTTTCCTAACGACACTTCAAAATGGTAATATAAAGAAGCTGGAAGTGGGCAGAAGAAAGGGATTAAAGCCTGATGATCTCTCTGACTTTATAGAAAATTATATACAAAGATCTTTCAACGTCCCACTTCCGGCTTCTTGAATGTTTGAAAAACAAGGCAACGGACAAAAAATGCAGTCGTGCTCTAACCTGCTGAGCTACTCTTCCTATATAGACCGTGTTTTTTTATTGTGGAAGAGACGGGATTCGAACCCATGACCCCGTCGTGATGAACGAAGTAACATTTTTCTACGGCACTTGTTTGTTTTTATTTTTCTTCTTCAGCAATATATGTTTTGACAATAGGATGAACGCTGGCATTTTCCGGATAATAATTTAACCCAAAGCCTCTCCATCCCGAAGACCAGTAAAGAATCAGTTCTTTGAGATAAGGAATGTCTTTGGTTTCATTATACTTAAAATTTTCGTTATTAATTTTTTGCACTTCATCAATAAGTTCCGGATAAAATCTCTTATCTTCATCATCATATACATCTGTATAAATATCAAGATGGTCTCTTAGTTCATATAGTAAGTAAGTTCTGAAATCCCAACCCAGAATGACAATGTCTGAACCTCTAATGCTTACTACAGGATTCCATTTTAAATTGTTGTTTTCTACAACACAAGCTGAATTCCTGACAGGTAATAATTGCGGAAGCCTTGAAAACCATTCATCAAAAATTTCTTTCCTTTTTTCGATTGATTTTGGTTTTATTCCCCAGGATTTCAACCAAACATGATTGACACTCATAATATCATCCCACATCCATTTGTAAAAAGAATTTATCTGGCTGATAATTTCTGTTTCATTCTCTAACCAATTATAAAAGAAAGTACATTCTTCTGCAATCAGTTCTCCATCATCCTCATATTCAACAATTTCTTTTTTATCTATAGCATGAAGAATCTTTAGAAACTCTCTGTGTTCATAGGTAAAGCTCACCTCATATTTTCTTTCAACCTGATCAATCTGTTCTTCAGAAAGCCCTTGCCATTGGGCGCCGTAAAATCCTTTAGGACAATTTTCATTATCTACAGACCACAGTTTTTCTGTGCGTTCTTTGACCCAGTATAAAAATTCAGTCAGATTACTTGGTATATTCATGGTTGTTAAAGTTTAAAAATAAAAAGAGGCAAGATTCGAAAAGACTTGTACAAGATCATTTCCATGACCTTCTGGAGTCGAACCAAATTAAACCGAAGCAGGCCTTTTCTACGGCACTCTTTTATCAATCAAGGTAATATTTTTTAGAATCTTCCGTGCATTTGCTCTACCTGCTGAGCTACCTCTCCTTTTCGGGGGAAAAGGCAGGATTCGAACCTGCGACCCAATGTTTACTCAATCCCGAAGTATGATTCTAAGACGACACTTGATGTTAATTATTCATAGTTATTAGTTTTCTTTTTACAAAATTATATTGTTACTGCGCATTCTTTTTACGCAGTTGTTTTTTATTAAAAAAACCAAGCAATAAGTTATAAGAGTAATTGATATTCAATTGAAAGTTGACGATGAAACTCTTATGAACGGCATTGGTCTGGTACCTGGGCAATCTGGTGAAAGACTCTTTCATTTTGGAATCGAAGTAGGTCTTTCTAACGGCACCGATATTATTAACATTGCAAAATTATATTACAGGTACGCAATCTTTTTACGTAGTTTGATTTTTATTTAAATATTTGTTCGTTTTGCCTTGAAGCAAAAGAACCAAAAGTTCAAGACCTGGAAACTCCGGCTAAAAATAACCTACACTCTCTAAAAATTCTAAAACTTGCGCGAATGTTATATGAGCTCTTCGTTTCACTTTCTGTGTCGCGCTTCAAACAGTAGAATTTTCTTGACGTTCGTATAGCTTATTTTCTTAACGCCTCCATTTCCTATGTCATTCTTTAATTCCAGCCAATTGATTTGGAATTTTCTATGGATATTTATAATTCAGTGTTTTTAGAATGGAAAGAGGGAGTAAGCTCCTGAATATATTGATTGTTTTTTTATATATTTTAAAAGCAGTGCCTGTTACAGCACTACTTTTTGAATCATTTTCACTGCAGATTTTTTGTCTTCCAAAGCATTCAGTACATCGAAAATTTTGTCTGACCAACCTGCAATAAGATGTACATCATCCTTCCTGATATCCAGCGGCTGCGTACCATAACCTGCAAGTTCAAAAATATATAGCTTTGCATGAGGCGCGATGGCTTTGTACTTTTTCCACACGTCTTCAAAGGAGTTTCTTTTTCCCGTGCTATCCCACATCTGAGTATCGGTGAACAGCATTACTTTATCTACCTGCTCGTTTCTTTTGATAAGATCCTCGATAACCAGGTAACCATTGGTGGAATATCCTACTTCACCTTCACGCTTGTAAAAGGCATCTACATTTCTTAAGATACCGTTTTTCGGCATAGGAACTCTTAGCCAACGGTCGCCGAAGATACCTGTCACCACATTTTTACATTGTGACTGAAGGATCATAGACATCAGCAAACCGATATCATACAGCAAAATTTTACTTTTGCCAGAGACTGGCTTCTGCATGGAACCTGACACATCGGCAGCGATCACCACTGAAGTATCAAAACCAAAGCCTTTGATATTTTTAGCACTCACCACCACTGCATCTTCCAATGCTTCCAATACAGATGACAAATAAGGAGAATCTATATTTTTTAACTCTCGATAAGCCGCAAGGAATCTGAATGGGAGCTGTTTTGAACCGGATACGGCCCTTTCATCTGAAAGATATCTGCATACTTTATTCATTGCATCTGGTGATACGCCCGCTTCCAGGATATTCCTCAGGTTTCTCATGGTTGCCATATAACCCAATTTGTTACTGAAGATCAGTTCTTCCCATTTGTTTTTGAACGCCATTTTTCTTTCCGCATCATTGGCAAATTTTGTCTGTCCCAGAACGGAAAGTTCAACCTCCCATGTATAAGGAGTTTCCAATGTATTGTTGGCAATTTTGTTGAAAACGGCCTGCTGATTTTCATCTTTAGCTTTCGGATGAACCAGGAATAATGCATCTTTCAGCGTTACTTCCGCTTTTCTGTTGTATTTTGCAAACTGGTACTCATCAAATTTATTGAATGATTTTACCAGACCTTTCTGAATCTGTTTGGACAGTTTGTTCAGTTTCTTGGTATCTGTTCTCTTATTGGCCAGCTGGTAGTATGCCAGCAACTCTGTGATTTCATCTGCTCTCTGAACGATTCCGTTTACTGTTTTACTTACAAGGTCTGTACCTGAAGTCTGCTTTGCCAATTCGGTTGTTAAAACCAATGGAATGGATCTTAAATACATATCTTTTCTGGCATATACCGCCAGCTTTGCCACAAACTCAGGATCGTTTTTTTTAATCAGAGACTGGATTCTTTCCAACCTGTCATTTCCTTTTTCATAGTTGGCATCTGACAGCCCTGTTGTAACAACAGCACTATACAATTCTTCTGCAGGTGTCATGGCATATGCTTTTGCACCTTCGTAGTTCAGTACTACTTTTTTATTTTCTTTTTTTAAAAAATTAAATTTCATGGTTACTGTTTTTTTGTTAAACATGGAGAAGAATTGATACTTCCTCTCTGATTTCTGATGCAAAGTAAAAACAGTATTGCGCAATCTTTTTGCGTAGAAAATTTTTCTTTGTTTTTTCTATTTTTTATTTCGGAAACGTGTTTATATACATAAATGCTCGTAGATTTTGCGGATTGCACAGATTTTTAAGTTTTGGCTAAAGCCGAATGAAAGGAGGCAATTTGAAAGGTGGGCTAAAGCCCACCTCTATTGAATAGTATTAATTTTTAGAATTTGTTTATCCGCAGATTTCAAAGAATTGCACAAATATTGTGATGATACAATGGCATTCATCATTCATCATTCATCATTCATCATTCATCATTATAAAATCCTTCTATCATTCATTTTCATTAAAGAAATCGTCTGTAGTCAGTTTTTCGGTAAGGCTTTTTTAGCTTTGCTTTTATTAAAATTAAGCTATGATTAAAGGAATATATGAGACTCATGTTCAGGTGAGCAATCTTGAAAATGCGATACAGTTTTATACAGAAGTACTGGGATTGAAACTGGCTCACAGGGATGAAACCAGACCTATTGCTTTTTTATGGGTAGGAGATGGAAAAGAATTTATGCTCGGATTATGGGAGCAGAAGGAAAATCTTCAGACCAGGCATTTTGCTTTTTCCAGCAGTAAGGAAGATATTCTGAATTATTCTGTGGAGTTTCTTAAAAAAAAGGATTTAAAAGCTTACAATTTCCTTAAAAACGGAAGTACAGAGCCTATGGTATTTGCATGGATGCCTGCACTGGCTATTTATTTTAATGATCCTGATGGAAACCAGCTTGAGTTTATTTCTATTCTTGAGGGTGAAGGTAAGCCCGAATTAGGTGTATTAAGCTATGAAGAATGGATAAAGCAATCTGAAAATTAAACAGCACATTGAACAGGCAATGCAGAGGCGGAAGAGAATAAGATAATAATTTCCCTGATAAAACAGAATTTACGCATCTGCGATTGCCATTAAAATAATAAGGTAAGTATTAGAATTTTTAAACATTAACCAGTCTTTTAACTGCCAGCACATGTTTACAGGGTCCTCTTTCTCCCTGATATTTACTGAACCATTCGCAGGTACAGCGTTCTTTCTCTTCTTCAATGATTACCGTATGGTTCACATCGGTTCCTTTTACTCTGGCTTCTGTTCTTTCTTTATTATTGTTTAAGATTTCTACTTTTCCGTCCTCAATCAGTTTTTCGGCATTTTTTATGCGGGGATTGAGCCCAATAATACGACTTAATTTAAAAGGAAGTCTACGGTAGAAAAATTCTCTGTCATCAAGATCATAACCCAGTAATCCCATTGCGGCAAGCCTGCCTGTTATATTTTCAATTTTGCTCAAACTGATATTCTCTTCCCGGGCAAGTCTGCCAGGGTTAAAAGACTGATTGGTATAAGCATATTTATCCAGCGCGTCAACCCATTCATCAGGAACATCTGAAATCAGGTTATCCAACAGGGTCCCTTCTCCTGAAAAGCCTCTCCAGCATTCTCTCGATAAAGAAAAAGTGAAACGAATATTTCCCATATAAAGCTGCCATGTGGTAGACTGCATATTTGCATGTGGAAAAACCTGCATGCTATCAATATAAGGAAGAATAGGTTCTAAAAGCCGAAGCCTGTGAAGTCCTCCTACACAAACAGAATCTACGGATTTCACGGGAGAAAATATAGGTTTATTACCTCTCACAATTAAATAATAATCTGACTTCACCACTCCTTTCGGCATTCCTCTAAACAACTGCTGTGTCTGGATTTTATTGAAGGTATAACGCTTTTCCGATTCTGATAAATACACCTGAACAGTTCCCAGTCCTTTGATCCATTTTGCAGGCAACGGTACTTTTCTTTCTGTTACCCTGGTTTCCTCCTTGTATAACTCTACTTCTTTTTGTCCTACGGAAAGCATAATTTTTTCATTCGGACGGACGCTTCCTAATGCCGTTATCATAGGCTGATTGAAATCCACATTTGTCGTTCCGTTTTCAAGAAACTCTCCATCCAATCCATCCGGCAGGACATCTACTCTTGCGTAAACTCCTGCACAATGGGAAAAACCTTCAAACTTTACTCTTTCATTTCCTGCTGTTACTATAGGATCTTTAAGAAGTACCATCTGAAACGGCGATAGATTAAAACTGGATTTCACTATATTGGAAAGCGTGATCAGACATCTGGCCAGAATAAAAGGCTGTCCTACATTTCCCCAAAAGAAACAGGGGGCATCAGTATTTTTATGTACCTCACTGTATTTCGCAAGAAACAACTCTTCAAGTGCACCTTTCCTAACTAAAGAGGATACACCTGAATAGTTGTAAATAAGCGTATCTCCCATGATCTATTTTTTCAGAAGAAGATTACATATCTTTTTCAGGCTTGAGTTTTCTTTCCAGATATTTAATTTTTCAACGACTTCCTGATGTACGAATGAATGGTTCAAAGCCAATACTTCGTGGTAGATTTCCAGAATTCTTTTCAGGTTGGTAACAGGTTCTTCCATTTGAAGTAAAATATTGAAAATCAATTCCTCAAGAGCTGTATTATGATTTTTACTTACATTAAGCATGTGGTGCTGCATAAGATCTGTCAATCTTTTCACCGGTGCCCATTCCAGTTTTTCGTGCAGACCAATTACTCTTCCCAGCTTTGCATTATCCATCATCTGGCAAGAAACATGTTCAAGCCAGATTTCGGCAGCTGTTCCGCGAATGGTCTTATCACTGTCCAGGAAAATAGTCCCAAGAAACAGATAGCCGATTTCATCCAGAGGTTTTTTAATCTGATAAAGCGTATTCGCAGTATTCAATACAAGACTTCTTTCAAACACTTCAGCAATTCCCGAATAGAAAAGGCAGTATTTAATTACTTTCGCCAGTGCATTTGCAGGAGTATTGGGGAAACAAAGCATCAGCGCAGGAATTTCATTAAGCTCTTTCTGCTCTGCAACAAAATATTCCATGAACAGAGGTTCTTTTCTTTTTTCAAGATGATATTTTGGAATCGTAATATTCAATTCTACCGGATAGTATGAATTTTTCTTATTGTCAATGGTTTTCCATTGGTAATCTCCAGTAAAGAATTCTGCAGGAATATTATTATATCCGAAATCTTTAAATTCCTCAAAAACTGTTTCAGGTGAACGCGTAATTCCAGCTGTCATCCACCATGAAGGATGGATAAACTTACCTTCCGGCTTTGCATTTTTTCCAAAGAAGAAAAGCAGTAATTCTTTATATTCGCCTTTTAATCTTTTTTCTGCTTCTGCAATAGCTTTTGAAGTATCATCCAAAGCACAACGTTGCAGGGCCAGCTGAATATCCAGATGATGAGGTTCTGCATTATTTTCCTGATAGCGCTCCAATCTCTCCACCAGTGTTACAGGAGAAATCCAGCATGGTGCATGGGTAATAGGAAACAATAAAGGGAGTTTGTCCCCGGATTTTATTTTTTCAACTGCATATATAGCTATATCCTTAAAAGCCTGTCTTGCAGGGCAATCTGCTCCAACATCTTCTATAGGACCTAATTTTTTCTGATAATTGGAGTAAGACTCTCTTGTCGCTTCCTCTTCTTTGGTTTTCTGGTATATTTTTTCCAGATTCTTCAGCTGAACCGGATATTTCTCCATTAAAGCCAGCCCATAATTGATAATGGCATTGCATAGTAAAACATTCAGATAAGGAACTTCCCATTTTGCAATGGTTTTACAGGCTTTCAAAAACACGGGTTCCATCAGTTTTACAGAATCTTCATCCACATCTCCGGCAAACCTGATAAATCCCGTCAAAGCAATATCACAGTGATAGCTATATGGATCATCCATTGCCAGAGGCAGATAGAACATAAGATCTTCAAAATTCTGAAGTATCTGTACTGCATTTCTATCGGAAGTCAGCAACAGTTTTTCTGAAGCAATCGCCTCCAGTTCCGGCTGTTTCTCTTCAATATATTTTACCAAAAGAGGACGCACATTGGATAATATATTATCAGAATAATGAGACAGAGCTACTATCATATTTTCTGAAGCCGGAATATATTTAAGGATGATCTTCGCTGCTTTTGATTGTATACCATCATCTTTACTGACAAACGCTGTACTTAAAGCCATTCCAAGCATATCCGGATCTATTTTCTTTCTCTGGAATATTTTTTCAGTAAGTCCCAGACTGGAAACCACTACTGTTTTTACCTCTGAACTCAGTAGATTCGGAAGGTAATGGGAAAATTCTTCATTTTTAAATTCAGAAGTTTCCACAATTTTTTTCAGATGTGATAATATTGTATTTACCGCTTTTGACTGTGAAGAAACAAGTCCTGCAAGCAATTCATCCTGTAGATCAGCTAATTCTTCTTCCGTTGGTTTTAATGATGTAAACGCATCCATAAACCAACCTGTGACATTTTTATTAAAGTTTCTGTTGGCAGCCAGCAGGCACTCTTTCAGAAATCTTTTTCTCTCAATTTTCTTATCCGTAATAAGCTTTTGAACAATAGGGAACCATTCTTTACGGAAAGGTAAAGATTTGGAAGGATATTCACACAAATACCAAAAATGAGTATTAAGGGTTTCCGGATGGCCGTCAAGATCTGCCGGGTAATTACTGAGATGGTGTCCCAATAATTCCGGTTTGGGCTGTACATATCCTTTCTCTGTCCATCCTAAAATATCTTTATAATTAAATGCTGTAAATTCAGCTTCAACCGATTCATTGATAAAGTCTGAAAACCAATCCGGACATCCCCATTCCAGTATCTGATCAGTCTGTTCTGCATTGCGGAAAAGACTCCAGTAGTTTTTACCAAAATTCTTTTTGTCCATGCAGACAAATGAAGCTATATCTATAATGGAATGCTGATTCACAGATCCTGCCGTATGGTAGGAGTTTTTAGTCATTACAATTTTACTGATCTCACGATCCATTTTCTTTATAGATGGCACCAGTGTTTTCCTTTCTTCATTACTAAGCTCTTTTAAAAAAGGGATAATCTCATGTATCTTTTCCTCATTAAGGATCTCATAAAGTCTTTCTTTCATGTGCTTCTAATTTGATGTATAAATTTGTTTCAGGTTATTGAGCAACGACTTCTTTTTTATCTTTTGGTATAAGTTTTTTAAGAAAAGGAACCATATCTTTTATTTTACAGTTTAAGTATTTTCTCTTAAAACCCTCATCAATAAGCATAAATTCATTCTTGTCAGCTAAAATAAAAAAAAATGACTGAGAGACAGTAAATTATCCCATAAAAGTGATTTTTTTAACAAATATTAAGTTAATAAAACAATTGCTATTAAAGCATTTAACTAAACAAAAACAATTCCCTGTTTAAAGATATATTGATAAAAAAGTAGATAAAAGCTGTCTACTATGATATTTACACATCATTTGGTGTCTTAATTTTAGAAATTATCATACCATACGGCAAAATCAGTTTACCTTACGGATACGTTAATTTTTTTTAAAATAATAAATACAGGGACCAAAACCAAAATGAAATCATCCCGTAACCTTTAGCTATAGGCTCTTTCCAGTATGATGCTGAACTCTTAAAGAAAATAAGAGTTCCTACTCTGATCATTCATCCTGATTGTGGAAAAGATATTGCGGATTCTATTCCCAATGCCTAATGGCTTCTCATTGAAGGGATGGGACATTCTATTCCGGAGGAATTATTTGATACAATCAGTGAAAGTATTGTCTATAATAGCAAAAAAAGCTCCCATATTAAAGGGAGCCTTTTTATACTATTCATCCTGTACGATTTGTAGAATATGAATTGCCTTATCTTCATTGTTAGCAAAATAAAGTTTCAGTTCTTCATACATAAATTTCTTAATTTCTGTCTGTACTTTTGGAGTTCCAAGCTTCCATCTTGTTGAACCCAAAAATGTAAGATCTCCCTGCACAGAACCATAAAGCAACAGGTGTTTTTTTAGTCTTGACGAACTTATATTCAATTTTATATCTCTCTTTGCCGCTTCTTTCTTCAAAAACATCTTAAATCCCTGTATAATTCCATCCAGTAAAGATCCTCCCAAAATGGTTTCTTTATAATTGGCGTACATCTTGATTTTAGGTTTAAAGATCTGGCTATCAACAAAGGCAAATGCTACTGAATATGAATATTCTGTTTTTTTCTGAAAATTCAATGTAAAAAAACAGAAATCATACTGCAATCTCTTTTGCACTTCATAATCTATGATCTCAGCTAAACCATCTGAATAATGAAAAATATTAATCTGTTGTTCATCTCCAGATTCATCAATACTTCTTATTTTCAAATTTGGATTCAAAAAGGAAAATCTTCTGAATAAATCATTCAAAACCTTGTAACTCAAAATCAAACCTTTAAAAATATCCTGATCAGGAATGAAATCAATCATCCAACTGCATGCTTCTTCTTCATTAATATGATTGATGCTGCCCAAAATATCAAAATTTCCTTTTTCTGATTGTAATACAGGTAAACCATTAATCTCAATTGAAGAATACTCCGTCAGTGCAATAATACCTGCCAATGATAAATAAAACTCTCCTTGTTTATATTGATCAATACTCTTTATGATTTCTGTATTAAAAAGCGTTTTTTCAGGACTGGTCCATTTCATGATCAGTCTATTATCTTTTTTCAGGATGAAAATGATATCATAGATTCCTGCTCTGATGAAATCTTCAATAAAATAGCTTACTAATTCATTAAAGCCAAAATGGTTCAGAAAACCTATATACATTGCAGGTCGCATTCTGATATGCTCCAGCACATTATATTTTTCAATCATATATTAAGAATCAAGATATTTAAATATATGAATTTTTAAAATTTTATAAGGACTTTTGAAGACACCAATGCAGAATCTTTGCAATATTTTTGGCATCATCCACTCCTCTGTGGTGGGTACCTTCTAAAGTCATCCCCAATTCACCCAAAGCTCTGTTCATTCCGACACTTTTCCTGATGGTAGGGTGAATTTCACCGAATAATGTCTTCACATTGATGTGGTCATCACTCATCGGATAATCTGTGTAGAATCTTCTTGCCTGATTCTGAAGCATATTCAGATCGTAATTTCCATAGCTTGCCCATGTCAGTTCTTCGGAATCATACTCTGCTCTCAGGATATCAAAAGCGTCATCCAGCATAATGCCTTCATGATCCAGCATATTTTGGGTAAGGGTCGTCAATTCCGTACAGAACGGACTTACTTTTGAATGTTGGGGTTTTATTAAAATCCCTTCATTTTTAGAGATCTTACCGGTTTTTGCATTCATAATGCATACTCCGATTTCGATGATCTCACTTTCCTGACCTCTTGGCGGCCGGTTTTCCCAGCACGTTGCTTCAAGGTCTACTATTAATATATTTTCTGTTGTTTTCACTTGTTTAAAATTTAATTGTTAAAGGATAGAAGACGGATACGGGAAGTTTCCATAGTCTGTGAATTACCTCCCGCCTTTAGTTTCAGTCTTCCATTCTGATTACTATTTACAGAATCTTACTTAAAATTCTGGCTGTATTGTAAGCATCGTCTGCTCCGCTGTGATGGGTACCTTCAAATTCCATATTCAGATAACTCAAGGCTCTTTTAAGTCCTATTTGTTTGTGTAATTTAAAATGTCTTTTAAATTCATGCATCACATTCATATAGTTTTCTGAAAAAGGATTGGTTATCCCGAGCCAGTCACACTGTTCTATAATCTGCTCTCCATCAAAGTTTCCATATCCTGCCCATGTAAGCGGTGCGGAACTGTATTGATCTCTGATCATTTCACAGGCTTCTTCAAAATAGATTCCTTTTTCTTCTATCAGTTGAGGAGTAATTCCGGTCAGTTCTGTACAGAATCTGTTGATTTCTGATCTTTCAGGAATTACATAAATGCTTTGTTTTTGGGAAATTGCTTTTGATGTTAAGTTTAATTTACAAATCCCTATTTCGATAATATCGACCTGTTGCCCGACGGGAATTCTGTCGTTTTCCCAGCATGTGGCTTCCAGATCGATGATTATGATCTCATTGGTTGTCTTCATGATTTTTTTGAAATTAGAAACTGGAGGTTAGAAGTTATCAGGTTTATAGTTCTCTTCAGCTTCCTTTCATTGTTAATTGTTAGTTTCTTGGAGCAAATGGAGGCGTCCATTTTTTCCTTTTCATTATTTCTTTGACTTCCTCGTAGGAAACCGGATAAAAATTGTGGCAGTCTACCCCAACGTCAAAACTGAGTGCCATCTCATCATCCGGCAGGGTTCCGTGTGAATGACCGTATAACTGCCAGACACCGCGATGTGAGCCATTCCAGGTACGCATGGCGTAATGGAAAAGAATAATTTTCTGTTTGCCATTGCTTTGGTCCGGCTCATCAATTTTCAGTTCGTGATAATCTCTGATGGAGGTAAATCGTTTGGGATACGTTAAAGCTGCTCCTTCATGATTGCCTTTAATCAGATGGATATTTCCATTTAATCTATCCAAAATCTCTTTTGTAAAGTCTGGTTTTCCTAAACTCATGTCTCCTAAATGGTAGACTGTATCACCAGGCTCAATCTTTTCATTCCATCTTTTAATAAGTTCTTCATTCATGTGGTCCAGTGATTCAAAGGGTCTCTCTGAAAACTTTATAATATTCTCGTGACCAAAATGATGGTCTGCTGTAAAAAATATATTGGGTTTCATTTTTTTAATTGTTTTTTCTTTTTTAAACCACCCCGTCAAAAATTCTTTGAATTTTCGCCACCCCTCCAAAGGATGGGAATTGTCACACTTTCATAAGTTTTATTTCTCTTTAATACAATGAAGTGTTTTCGTTCTTCTGATATTGATGGTTAAGTTTATACATAAAAAAGTTCCGGTAAAAAATTACCGAAACTATACTTTAAGAGTCATCAACTCTTCTTTTATAAAATCAATCGCTAAAGAATTCAACTTTTTGTTGATCCTTTTCTGCTCTTCTTTTTCAATCGCGGCAAAAGCTGCCGGGAAGTCTTTTTGAAAGTCTTCTAAAATATCCTGTGAAAAAAGACCAATCACCTTACCTATCATTTTAGGTTCGAATTCGCCTATTTTGCTCACCACATTATTCAATCTGTTGGCTGTAGCATACTTTTGGATTTCTTCCCAGATTTCCTGCGCTTTTTCACCGAAATGAACCTGTTTATGAACAGTTTTACCCTCTTTTTTAACCATTTTGGATTTTTCGACCCATTTTTCATTCTTATTTTTCAGAATAATTCTGGCTCCGTTTCCAAAGTATTTGGTTTTCAAAGTTTTTACGATGGTTCCTTCACACATATTGTTCTCCAATTCTGGTAATCCCAGCCAGGCCGGAATTTGTGAATTGAAAACATTGGGGAATTTCAAAGCTTCTTCCAGGGTTCCCTGAAACAAAATTTTAGCATAGAAAAATCCTGTCTCTTCAAAAATCTGATTGACCACTTCTGTATCCAAATAGGTAATCCCATTCAGTTTAATATCGAAAGCGTAAAATTCGTTGTGAGGGGCATATTCAATGCCTTTCTGTACCTTCACAGCATCTTTTACAGGTTCTACTTCTTTATGTTTGTAACCGCCACCGAACAATTCACCGTAGATCACTACAGTTTCTACATCCGGGTAAATGGCTTTCACTTTTTGAAACACTTCTATTACATTTTCTTTGTAGTGTTCCAAAATATGATGCGCATTGAAAAATTTCTCATCTTTTTCGATGAAAGCAGTTCTCTTTGCGATTTTAATTTCCTTTCCGTCGGTAAAGAAAGAGAAATTAGCTCCGTGAACTTTTTCCTGCACTATGAAAACCTCATCCCCAAAACCCTGCATCCTGATCTGTTCGATCACGCGGGCCTGGTAAGCATTTTCTATAGCGTTATATGTTTTGAAAATCATTTTGTTTTAGTTTTTAAAGTTTTTTAAAAGGGAAAGAATATTTTCCTTTCCTACCGGATTCATGGAGTGACTATAGAATTTTGGAAGATCCAAATAATTATCCATGCAATATTCTACCAGCCATTTGGCGCAGTCGTATCCTGTTTTTTCAACAAATTCCTGAGAATCCTGTTTCAAATAGTGCTCGTCTGCAAGATCATGGTCAAAAGAGATCATTTCCGGAAGTCCTTTTTCCAAAATCCTGTTGACAAACTGCTCGTAGTTCCGAACGATATGCCAGTCGTTTCTGAGGAAAATATCCTGTTTTGTATAATGATAGGCCTCAACAGGATATCTTATATCATCCAGAAATAGTAATCTTTTTGTTTTTTCCATGATTTAATTTTATAATTATTAAGCTTCCAGCTTTTTTACACCATCATATCAGCACAGTTGGAACTTGCGAAGGCAAAAGGTTTTGCTTTAAACACATATCCCATTCCGAGAATATATCCCATGGCATCTTTTAATGCTACATTGGATTTAAAATCCGGGTCGGTATTAATGTCTGCGTGTACCTCCATTTCCACACCATAAGTATCCAACACAGAGCAGATCGCGTATGCAATTTCAACGGATTTGTTGACTTCATTCAGCATTCGCTCCTTGATACTGATACTCTGTATTTCTCTTTCTTTTCTAATAAAGGTAAACGCTCCTTTTCCCTCACGAATAAATACTACTGCCGTAGCATAATTGATGGCATCTCCATATACATGAGAGTCTGATCCCACACATACTTTCAGACGGTGTCCGTTGGCCTGTTCGCGGATGATGGCTTCTTCTACCAGCTGTGTGATAGAGTGTTGGAAAATTTTTCCATTCATATTCTGCCATGTTTGTTGTTGCGTTTCCATTTTTTCTACATATTTTAAATTGATAAATGATTATTGTTAATTGATAAATGATAACCCGTTACTGGTTTCATACTTTGCATTCCGAACCGGACTCGAACCGATACCATCAGTTTTGGAGACTGAGATGCTGCCATTACACTATCAGAGTAATTCATGAGTAAGTAATTGGTAATGAGTAGTATTTTCTCTTTTTATTATTACCCATTGCTCATTATTTATTACTTATATTTTTTGTACGGAAAGAGGGATTCGAACCCCCAAAAGCTTGATCCTAAATCAAGAGTGTCTGCCATTCCACCATTCCCGCAGGTTTTTTATAAGTAATGATTAATTGGTAATAAGTAATATTTTCTCTTTTATTATTACTTATTATTCATTGCTTATTACTCATATAATGTCAGGTTTGAGAAAGCTCTGTCTGTTTATAAATTATGCCTGCTAGTATTTGTAAAGATCTTCTACGCTTGACAAACCTTTCTCATTCCTAATGTGTTTTGTTAAAAAAAAGTAAAAGGCTGTCTATTTTTATTGACTAAAGATCTTCTGCTCTTGACAGTCCTTTTTCTCTTTTCTTCATTTTTTTGTGTGAATGGTAACTGGCCAATTTTTTTAAAAAAAATCTGAACTTTCATGGTATTAATATCATTCAATATTGACCAGCTATTCACATCCAGTACTCTATAAGGGAATCGAACCCTTGTTTTCTGCTCGAAAGGCAGGCGTCCTCACCGTTAGACGAATAGAGCGTTAACCCACTGACCAGGAATCGAACCTGAACAACAAGAGTACATTTCCTGCATGCTGCCATTACATTATCAGTGGTTGGTGGAAGTAGTAGGATTCGAACCTACTCAGCAATGAAGCAACAGATTTACAGTCTGCCCCGACTCTCCAACTTCGGCGTACTTCCGGATTTTATGAGCAATTAGTAATGAATAAGTAATTCCTCACTTTTTTCTTTTAAAAAGAAAAGGTCTGTCTTTATTGAATGTTTGATTAAAGATCTTCTGCGCTCGACAGCCTTTTTCTTTTATTAATAAAGGATATTCTTTGCTATAGATGATAAAAGATTCTTATATCTCCTATAGTTTTTACATTGAGATGGCTATGGGATTCAAACCCACTCAGTTGACACAGCGGTTTTGCAGACCGCCCCGACTCTTCCACTTCGGCGAACCATCAGATTAAAAAAAATAAAGTCTGTCTAAAATTGTTTGATATAAGAACTTCTGCGCTTAACAAACTTTATTTTACCTAAAAATTTATAAATGATATTCTTAACTTTTAATTAATCCGGAGAGAAGAAAAGCCTGTCTGTATTTTCCGTGTTTGGCGTAAAGATCTTCTGCTCTCGACAAACTTTTACTTTTTCTCCTGAAACAATTAACAATTAGTTACCTGCGATTCCGGAAAGACTCGAACTTTCAACTTCCGGTTTAACAGACCGGCGCTCTGCCATTGAGCTACAAAATCATTGTAATTCCGGAAGGACTCGAACCTTCAACCTTCGGTGTATCAGACCGACACTCTAACCACTTGAGCTACGAAATCATTGTTATTACATAAGGGGATTGACCCTTTCCCGTTCAGTAGCAAGCCGAATGCACTTACCACTATGTTAATGGAACAAATTGTCTGGAAAGCAAGATTCGAACTTGCGACCTCCCGCGTCCAAGACGGGTAAACAACCACCGTTATCTTTCCAGCTTTGGGGTTCACTTCTGTTTCTTTTCCGGGAGACAGCCGGATGGGAAATTTTCCATGAACCTTTTTGTGATTCCGAGAGGACTCGAACCTCTGACCCTGGGTTTAGAAAACCCATGCTCTATCCAGCTGAGCTACGGAACCGCTTTTGTAACCCCAGAAAGATTTGAACTTTCAACCCCCGGTTTAAAAGACCGCTGCTCTAACCATTTGAGCTATGAGATTGTTTTGGTTTTGTGAATCATCAATTTGCTTGACTTGCTAATTTTAAAATTCACATTCTTTGTAATCTCAGAAGGACTCGAACCTTCAACCTTCGGTGTCGTAAACCGACGCTCTATCCAATTGAGCCATGAGATTTTCTCCTTTGGGTATCTCCGGGGATCGAACCCTGTTCTCCGGTTCCACAGACCGGCGCTTTACCAAATAAGCTAAAGAAACCATAAAAAAAGCGCCTCTTTTCGGGAGGCGCTTCATATATTTTAACGTAAGAGATCATTAGCTGACCCACGTATATAAGCACCTTTTATCCACAATTCCACTTTCAAGAATACACGCAACACCTGTCGGTTCCTGTCCGAATAGTCTTGAATATTGATTGAATATGTTGTGTAAATGTTTCATTTTATTTTTGTTTGTTTCTAAATTATTTTTAATTGAATCCTGAAAACCTGTTGCTTTCAATTTTCGGTTGCAAAGTAAATATGAATTTTTGGAATCCGCAAATAAATTTTTAAATTAAATTACTGATAATCAGATAATTATATTGTATTTTCAGCATAGAGAATTTCTGTCCGCAATATTTTGCAGATATCTTAATTACCTAAATGACTGTCTCTCACTGGGTTGCTTATCACTCTATTTTATCGTATTAAAGTTTCATTGTTTATTAAAAATTTTTCATGTTTATGGTTATTTTTTTTCATTCTAAATAATTTCTGACCTAAAAAACAAAAAACGCCTCGGTTTTCCGAGGCGTTTCTGTTGTATTTTGATTAATTTTTTACAAGTTTATAGTAAATAATTTCCAAAGTCAGCACATTTCGCCTCATTCCATATCACCTCATCATATCCGAATAATCCTTTATTAGAAGGACTTTCGAATAGTTCTGCATTGATATGTGCTCTTTGTATTGTCATAATTTTCTGGTGCAAAGATAAATCTTTTTTGATATTATTTTATAATTTTCACAATTTCGGGAAGGTTTCAAATATGCAAAACCACGAAAACGATCTCAAGAAAATTGCGATTAGACACAAGGATTTTTTTTATTTTTTTACCTCTCGCAGATTTTGCAAATCAAGCAGATCTTAATGATAAAAAATCTGCGTAATCTGAATAATCTGAGAAAATGTATTGCAGATCTCCTACTGGAAATCTATAATTTTCTGACGTCTTAAACTACTCCTACAATCTGGAAAACAATTGTCTAGATGTAGCGGAGATTCTATTTTCAGTTTTTAATTTCTAAACATTTTATTTCTTCCGGTTTTGAATCTTGAGATATCTTTGAGAATTACTGCATCATCAGGGTTAAAAAATTTGAGTTCATTCACAATTTCTGAGCGTGTGCTTACTTTATCAGCGATAATTTCGTAGGCTATATTTCTAACTGTAGTATGTAATTTCGGATCTTTTTTGAATTCATGTTTCATTGCTTCCAGATAAGTAATTTTTTTATAGGCTGGAGTCTTTTCGTATAAATTCAATATTTCAGATTCTAATTTTTTAACATCAAAGATATTGGCGAAATAGTTATTCAAACAATTGAAAGCATCTTTATCTTCTTCCCATCCTTTCAATAACACCTTCTGGGCTTCTTCTGTTTTCTCCATCTTTTTCCGGTACACCAAAGAAGCTTTTACCATCTGGTTGTTTTTCACATAATCATCGGCAACCATCTGATAATAGTAATGGGCATTTCTAAGATCGTTGATTTCTTTATAAAGATCTCCTACTTTTTCTTTCTGTTCCATTTCTTTGTAAAGATCAATAGCTTTTTTATGCTGTTTTGCCTTTTCATAACAAGCGGCTGCATCGGATTTGTTATTCAGTTTTTTAAGGTATACTACTGCTGCTTCGTTATAAAGTTCTCCATTTTCCAATGTCTTTGCGCCTCTGTAGTTGTCCTGCAAAAGATTCATATAGATTCTTGCTGCTTTTTTATAGTCTTTTTCCGCAATGTATTTTTCGGCCAGCTCTTCATATTTGCTGCGGATTCTGTCGAAAAGTGAATTTTCCAGATAAAAACTGCTGCTTCCACTGCCTTTTCTTCCGGCAGAATTGCTTTTGTTCCGTTCTTTATCCTTTAAAGAAGTAATCACAAGAAGTATGATGAAGGCTACAATTAAGAAAACGCCTAATGTTCCAACCACATTCCAGAAACTTTCATGGAATAACTGGGCTACAATTCCGATAACCTTAAATAGGGCAAGCAGTACAAATGCCGCCATGAATTTGTCTATAAATTTTTGTTTATTCATCATCATCGGAGTTTAAAATGGTTTTATCTTCTCTAAACAGACGATACAGGAGTAATAACACACCAACGACCATAACCCATACAAACCAGTTGTATCCAAACATTCTTACCAACGGATAAAACAAATACATAAGCATAGCCACTAGAATGGTAATTAAAACAAACTTTACCCAGCCAGGTACATTGTCTCCACCCAGATTTAAAGATTTGTTTTTAAACAGGAATGAGTACAGTCCTACACCAGCAATCATCAGGATCACCATATACATAATATCTGATATCGGGGCTTTTTTCTCTAATGGGTTTCCTTCCTTTCCCACGGCTTTCACTTTTGATTTATCGATAGCAGCAGAAGAAGGATCTACAATATCCAATGTTCCGTACAGTTTTCCTAATGAATCAGCCATCAATGCCTTCTTCTTTTTCAGAAGATATTTTACAACATCATCATTCACTGGTTTTCCTTTGGTGTATTGTTTTAAAGAGTCTGAAATTTTACGTTTCAGATTTTCAGTTTTTTGTTCAAGGTGTTTTGTAATTTTCTTTGTGTAGATGATTTTGAGAGAATCTCTGCTCTGTTTTTCTTTATTAACAAGCTTTTCGATATCTCTTCCTATTTCGCTTACATCTCTTCCTCCTGCTTTTTTATAATTTTCTTTGTCTTCTTTTGTTTTGGATTCTATAATTCCGGCATGAATAAGTTCTTTGGACAGCCCTTTTCTTTCCTGATGATACATTGAATCTATCTTAAGGTCAATTTCTGATGTCCCGGACTGGAAAGCTATCATATCAGAAGGTTCTTTTACTGTGCTGTTTACAATAGTTCCCGATGAATTGGTATTTTCTTCCTGTTCTGAACTATTTCTATCTGAAGGTAATGCTATCTTTAAAACGATTGCCGCAATAATGACCGCCCAAAATACTCTGCGAAAATTTCTGGTTCCTGCGCTCTCCTTTTTACCTTCTGCACCACCACCGAATAGTCCTTCCAGCCATGTAAATTTGCCAAAACCATCTCCTCTGGAAATTCCCATTACATCCAGGGAAACGCCTAATTCTATCGCTCTTTCTGGGTATTTTTCAATATATTTCAGGTATTTCTCTATCTCTTTTTTATTTCCGGCCAATACTTTTTTAAGGTCAAATGGCAGATTATTCATCCATTCTTCTTCGGTTTGTTTGGGCTGTAATGCTTCCATTACTTTTTCATCATCCATTTCCACCGTATAGCTTTCTATTTTCTGAGGGATTGAAACTCCATTCAGTGGTTTTCGGACGCTGTCAGTGATTGTTCCCGGCTGCTGAATCAATACAATCCAGTCAATTTCTTCTGAGAGTTTTACGAGTCCGAATTCGGGATGCATAATCAAAAACCGGGAATCAAGCTGTGCCCAGTCTTCAGGATTTATTTTGGGATAAAAGGTTGTATTTTCGGGAATGAAAAGCCTGTCATCTACACTTTGAAAATAAGCATTCCTGCCAATTTCATGGGGAGCATGATCATTAAAAACGAGAAAACAACCGTACAGTACATTGGGACTATCAGCAGGAATAGCAAAGGATTTTACCTGATGTAAATTGACCCCAAGCATTTCCATCTCCTGAAGCCATACCACAGGTGAAGGACCTTTAATCAAAAGTCCTTTTTTCGGGTAGTTATTTTTCGGGAAAGGTTTTATTCTAAGCTCCATAATCCAAAATCTGTTCTATAAAAGGTTTTAAAAACCTATCACACATATCATCCATTGTTTTTACTTTCAACAGGGCATGTTCCGGAAGATAATATTCTGATCCACCGAATTCCGTATAGGTAGCTAACGATAGAAAACCGCCCAACGTAGACGGAATAAAGAATTCTTCAATACTTTTGTTACTGCTTCGGAAGCTTATCATTCCTCTTGAATCGGTAACAATTTCACTTCCATCGGGGAATGTGAATTTATTCTTATTCTGCTCTGCGAAAATTCTGATATCGTATTTGTTTTTAGAAAAATCAAGTGTGTTTTCGGAGGCACTGTATAATTCATTTCCGGAAACAACCAGATTGTTGTGCTGATTAATTCCTATTTTATTGAAGTTATTGATGATCCTCAATCCGCTTCCTTTCAATTTAGCGACTTCTGCTTCAGCTTTTATAATATTTTTTTCAAATTCTTTCTCTTTTCCGGTAACAGGCTCTACAGAAATATTCCCGTCAATATTGATTTTATAATGGGTAACACTGTCCGGATGATGAATATAAAATGTCCGTCCGAAATAAGTCAGCTGATAATATTCCGGAATATTCATTCCTGTAAGATTCTGTTCAGAATATTCTCCCGTATTAAGATTAAGCTTTGAAATCAATTTCTGATCAGACTGATACTGACACAGAATAAAGTGTTGCTGCCTGTTTTTTGCGAGGGCAAACTGTCCTCTAGGTTTTATGGAAATTTTATCAAATAACACTTCACATCCGTGATGGGTTTTATAATAATCGTAAGAATGTCTGTCGTAATAGTTATCGGAAAGATAAGTCTTCAGCAATTGTTTTTTTGAACTCAGAATAAAAAACTCTCCATCATATAAGAACTTAGCGATCTTATTAACCGGCGTTGGGAATAAAATCGGATAGTTTTGTGGAAGATCGGTTTTCTTTCCGTTGAAGTTCTGAGTGGATTGTTTTTGCTGTGGCGGATTGGCCCACAGCTCCTGCAATGGAAGTTTTATTTTCTGGATATGCTTTCTTGTTCCTTTGTGATGTTTGTAAAAATTGATTTCACCATCTGAAGCTGTTGTTACCAAAAATTTCAGCTGATCTCTATTCTGATGTACAACCCGCTGAATTTCCTCATCAGCCATATTATCCTGATGGGTAATGAAGAAAACTTCCACATCTTTTTCTGAATGATGTTCGTTAAAAAACTTCTCCAGAGCTTCCGAAACTTCCAGAACTGCACTTACCTGATTGAGGTTTTCCACCACTTCTTCCACTTTGTTCAGCGCAATAGGAGTAGCAGCCTGTCCCAAAGCCAGAACTTTACATTCAGAATGGGCTTTTGGGTGCTTAATAACGGCTATTGCAGAGGCATAAGCCAACACTTTTGGCGTTCCCCAGTTTCTAAGGGAAGTATCAATCAGGATAATTCTTTCAAAAATATTTTCTTCAGGTGGAATTTCTCTTTGAATATAAAGTGCCTCATTATTGGCTACACGATTCATAAAGACATCATCTTCATTGGCAAATTCGGAAAGAAGCATCCTATGGAAATCACCTTTATTGCTCATATCAGAAATTCCTCCGATAGGCTGTTCACCCGGAGAAAGATGGCGCATGGGAATTTTCAGACCACTCCAGATTCTTTTGATCAGGCTTCCCACCTGGAAGGTCTTTGGCTCATCAATTAATTCTTTGATAAAATCTTTATCAGAATCTGCAGTTGTTTCTTCTTCTACCACCTCATCATCCAGTTCCGGCTCATGAATCAATCCTTTCATGGCATCAATAATGGACTGTACTGTAGGAAACTTTTCGTTCAGGTTCAAAGCACTTAAATCTTTGTTTAAAGCTGATGAGCCGTCATCATGTTTTTCTGCACTGGAAGCAATTTCATGCGGTCTTTTATAATAGGATCTTAAAAAACCATCGGAAAGCCCTGGTGACAGCCTGTTGTGCCCGTTTTCAAAAAGGGTCTGCAGCAGTACAATTCTGTTCTGCCTTTGTTTATAAACTTTTGGAAGTGTTTTTATTTTTTCAAGAAATTCAATTTGTTTTTCCGCTCTGAATTCAAAATCTTCTCCGCTATAAAACTCTGCTGTACGTCTTAAGGGACCGGCAAAATCCGTGTAGCCATCCTGCATTGCATATAAAACCATAAGCAATGCGCCGAACGGAGGCCATCCCACGGGCTGAAGATAATTCAAAATCTCCATGACATAAGGCCTGTAAGCTATCGCTCCCACTCCCGGAACCGAGAGAAGATTGTTTTCATTGTATCCGGAATCTCCGGGAACATCTTCATCTGTTTTCCATTCCCAAAAATAATTTTCGTAGGACTGGAAATAAGTATTTAATTCCATTCTCTTGATTTTTCAGTAAGACGAAATGAGCTTATGGACAACGGACGGAAATCGGTATCTTTAATTAAAATACAGTTTCCATTTTCATCCCATAACAACCATCCTTCCTGTTCTTTATTATATTTCTGCAGCAGCAGTGTGCTTACATTTTTAAATTCAAAATCCAGACCGGCCGGCAGTAAATGTCTGTCTTTAGTCCAGTAGGCTTTTCCGGGAAAGCTTAGCAGAGGAACTCCCAGGAACAATGCTTTGTCTCCCAGCAAAGTCCATTGTATTTTTTCAAGTTTAAATTTGGGCAATGTGGCAATAGTTTCCTTAATATCAGCAATAGTACTGAGTAAGGCGATTGCCGGCTGTTCTTCATTGCTTTCTTTCAGTTGTACCTGAACCTGTTCATGAATCCCGAAATAGTTTTGGTTCGAAGGCGGAAGACTAAGCTGCAATGCTTTGTCTATAGGAATCCAGAGCAATGCTGTTCTCATCTTTTTGCTGGGAACCAAAGCCTCTTTTCTGAATAAAAGCCCATCACGAAGTTCATATAGAATAAAATCCGGCAATTGTTGTATTACTGAGGCTGCCGCCTGTTCGTCAGTAAAATCTTTTAACCAGATTGTTTCATCATCCACGGCAATCTGAATATTCTTCCAGTCTCTGATGGAACCCAGAAAATCTTCATCAGCACGGGGAATTTCCGCCCAGAATTCTTTTAAACGCTTTGAAGGATCTTCTGCCATAAGGTTTCAATTTCTTGCTGGATATACTGTTTCTGCTCCTGATTTCTGATCCAGGCGCAACGGGTTTGCAGGTATCTCAGTTTATCTTTAATCACATTCTGTTCTTCAAAACTCAATGGTCCTCCATTCCATTTTTCCACAAGAATTTTTACGTCTTTCATGACTTCTTCAGGATTGGGAGTTTTGTTTTGCATGGCCTGTGGATGGGAATCCGGATGATCATCTTTCTCGATAGTCCTGTTAATAATCCCTTCCAGAATTTCAATCTGTTCTTCGGTATCCCAGATATGTTTCAAAACCCATAAATCGGAAAGTACCGCTTCATTTCTTCCGCAGATCAGAGCACTTGCGGCAATCAGGTTCTGAAGTTTTACCGCTCTACGGTCTGAAATAGCAATCCCGGTATTTCTGAGGCTCATGATGGTATTCAGATAAACTTCATAAATGGGTTTAAGATCTATTGTTCTACACAGACTCTGAAGCTGCCTGATTGCGTCAGCATGGATTTCCGGAATTTCCGTTTCTTCTTCGTTTTCCAGTTTTCTTCCTGCCAGAAGTACTTGTTGTAAGAGTTCAGGATTAACATAGTCTACATTAATTCTTACCAGAAAACGGTCAAATAATGCGTTCAGTGCTTCATCTTCCGGAAGAACGTTACTTGCTCCTACAAACATCAGCGCAGGAAGGTGTTTGGTTTCTTTTCCTCTTTTAAATATTTTTTCGTTAAGTGCCATCAGAAGGGAATTCAGAATAGCGGAGTTTGCATTAAAGATCTCATCAAGGAAAACCATAGAGGCTTCAGGCATCATCCCTTCCGTATTGGTAAGGAGCTCACCCTCTTTCAGTTTCCTGATATCAAAAGGTCCGAAAATTTCATTCGGTTCTGTAAATCTTGTAAGCAGATATTCAAAGTTTTTTCCGTCTTTCACTGTTTTAGCCAGCGTTCTGACAATTGCAGATTTTGCAGTACCCGGAGGTCCATATAAAAATGCATTTTCTCTTGCCAACAGGCATATTCCCAACAGATCTACGACATCATTTTTACCTACAAAAGTATCTTTTACGTAGTTAAGAACTGTATTAAGCTGATTTATATTCTGGTTCATTGATTTAAAAAATTAAAATTTCCACCACTTTTTTTTCGGGATCTTATCTTCTTTATTTTCCGGCTGTTTATTTCTTTTACTGAATGAGAAAGCGAGTCTCTGATAAGGCACTTTGATATCGAAATACAACTGAGTTCCGTCATCCAGCGTGAGTACATCCATGACTCGATCTTCGTCTTTGACCAAACTTTGTGAAATATCCTGTTTATTGAGATGATGCCTGATCAGATCTCTTTCATCGGAAATTCTTGTAATAATGTAGGGAGAATCTTTGGTTCCGTCTCCTGTTTTTTCAAGGCATTCGAAAATAAGCTGTGCAATGGTCATTTCAATACTCCTGCCTTTTTCATCACCCAGTTCTTTATAAGCAAAGTATTTACAGATATGTGCTCTGGGACTCAGCAGAATATTGACATTGACATATTGTATCACCTCTTCAAATTTTTCTTCATTCAATAAATCCTGTATTTTTTCAATATCTTCCGAATAGGGATCATATTCGGGGTTATTGATCACCAATTCACGGCATTTCAGGAATGTCTCTTTTGTAGGGTCAGTTAAAAATTCAAATACTTTCTCATACGTTTTCATTATGGTCTTCGGTTATAGTTTTTAGTTCTCGCCAGAATGCATCTTTGTGCATTCCGAATTCGGCTGTTAGTAGTTTATTGATAAACGGAATTTCTGCCAGCTTATAATCCTTTTTTTCAACAATTCTTTCCAGATAGAGTTTTCTGTATGTATTGTCTTTCAGTTCTTCCTTCCAGTTCACATTCTTCAGATCAAGATCATACCCTATTCCTGAATAGTGAAACTGCGTAAGAATATTCTCCAGCATGGCAATCAGTGGATCTTCAGGATCAGCGGTATTCAAAGCAACCATGACCTGTGGTAAAAATCTCAGTGATAAGTCTGCAGATAAGATAGAAGGAATGTCCCGTATTCCTTTGAATCCGGGAATCAGATGATCAATATTTTTTTCTGTATTTTCTCTAATGAGATAAAGCTGTGCGCTATGGTAGAGCACTTTGGCTGCCCAAACTGCAGTTTCTTTGTTAAAGGTAATTTGATCAGACAAAAACTCAAGTCGTTCTTTTTCGAATTCTGTTTCAAAATAATCTCCTGCTTCCGCCTCTTCCTGAGGGGAAATTTGCTGTAAGCCAGAAAAAAGAGTAATACATTCTTCCTTACGAAGCAAAAACATCGTGTCTAAAAACGGTGACTTGGTTTCCATGATCTAACAAAAATAAAATTATTTCGTTGAGAATAAAATTTTTATGAAGAAGATTCATGTTAAATATGGAATTAAAGTATTGAAAAATGCAAAGACGCAAAGGTTATCAGCATTATGCCGTTTTTAAGGCGCACGAAAATCAAAGGTTTTCAACAAAATAAATCTTACAATCTAAACCTTATAGGTTTTAAAAACCTATAAGGTTTGAAATTACGTATTCATTACTATAAAGATTGCTTCGTCACTAAAGCTCCTCACAATGACTTATTATGATACGATTTCAATGATATTATTTTCCGGATCAAGGATGACGCTTTCATAATATCCGTCTCCTGTCATTCGCGGTTCTCCGGCAACTTTGTATCCGTCTTTTCTTAATGTTTCTGTCAGCTCGTTTACTTTTTCTTTACTGCCCGCAGTGAATGCAAGGTGGATGATTCCAAACTGTTGGAATTCGTAAGAGTTTTCACTTTCTTTGATATCCGGACTGGTCATGATTTCAAGACGGCATCCATTCTCAAATTTTAAAAAATAAGACTGAAAGTTTTTGACAGGATTATGGTACTTTTCATTGGAAACAGCTCCGAAATATTTCTGATAAAATACTCTGGATTTTTCCAGATCTTTCACCCAAATGGCAATATGCTCTATTTTCATTTTTAAAATGTTATATGTTTTACTTCTGCAAAAGTAGCCGGACTGCTTTCACGATACCTGCTCTTCGTTATTCTTTTATTGTTCTGTATTTACAAGATTAGGTTTTGAATTCTGCAAAGGACTTTTTATAAAAAATTATTTAAAGCATTTATTAATAACATCTTATATGTTTTATTAATAAGAGAGGGTTTCACAGTTCCCATTTTCGCAATTACAGAAACAAACTAAAAGTTATTATCTTTGCCTCATTCAAAAAAATATTATGAGTATTCACATCAGTGCAAAAAAAGGAGAAATTGCTAAAGTAGTATTGCAGCCGGGGGATCCGCTTCGTGCACAGTATATTGCTGAAAATTATTTAGAAAATGCTAAACTGGTAAGTAAAACCAGAGGTATTTTATATTATACAGGACTTTATAAAGGTAAAGAAATCACTGTAGGAGCTAGTGGAATGGGTTTCCCAAGTATCGGAATCTATTCTTTTGAGCTGTTTACAGAATATGAAGTAGATACCATCATCAGAATTGGAACTTGTGGTGCTTACAATACGGATCTTAAACTTTTTGATATTTTAAATATTGAAAAAGCAGCCAGCGAAAGTACTTATGCCAAATATGCATGGGGAATTGAAGACGAAATTCTTTCTCACCAGGGGAATATCTTTAACACGATTAATGAAACGGCTAAAGATTTATCTCTAAATGCTAAAGCAATCAATATCCACAGTAGTGATATTTTCTACAGAAAAGATCCTGACACTCCGGAAATTGCTACAAAATATAACTGTCCTGCAGTAGAAATGGAAGCTTTCGGTTTATTTGCGAATGCCCAGCATTTAGGAAAAAACGCAGCGACTATTCTTACCGTAACGGATATTATCCCTACCCATGAGAAAATCTCTGCTGACGAAAGAGAAAAAGCTTTGAATCCTATGATGGAGCTGGCTTTAGAATCGGCAATAAAGAGTTTGTAAAAGAATAATTATTTATAAAAAAAGAGCTTTACTTTATCAGTAGAGCTCTTTTTTATAGTCTGAAAAAATTTCTGGCAATTTCTGTGGTCTCGTCTGCAACCTCGGAAATGCTGATCTTCTTCAGATGGGCAATGGTTTGTGCCACATAAGGTAAAAACGAAGATTCATTTCTTCTGTTCTGCATTCTCGGCATATTCTTGGGAAGCATAAATGGAGCATCTGTTTCAATCATCATCCTGTCAAGAGGGATATATTTTATAACGTCTTCAAGGTGTTTAAATCTTTTTTCATCGCTTATGGCTCCGGTAAATCCTAAATAAAATCCTTTATCCAGATAGATCTTTGCTTCATCCAATGTTCCGGTGAAACAATGTACAACGGCTTGGGGTAATTGGGAAAGGTATTCATCTGTAAGCTCATTAAATCTTTTAAATGCTGATCTTTCATGAAGAAAGAGGGGTTTATTGACTTCTATCGCCAGTTCCAGCTGTGCTTTATAGCATTTTTCCTGAACGGGTCTGGGGGAAAAATCACGGTCAAAATCCAGTCCGCACTCACCTACTGAAATCACATGATCCTGTTTTAATAATTTCCTCAGTTCGGCGATGCTTTGTTCATTAAAAGATTTGGCATCGTGAGGGTGAATTCCGGCTGTTGAAAACAAGATTTCAGGATATTCTTCTGCAATTTCCGCAGATTCTTTACTTCCACGTATACTGGTTCCAGTGAGAATCATATGTTCAACGCCATGATCTAATGCGCGGTTGATAATTTCTTCGTGTTCATTATAAAATTGTTTATTGGTCAGATTAATGCCAATATCAATATAAGTATTCATTTGTTTTTACTGTTTTATTATTGGTTACTTTTATTTAAAAATAGAAACAGACCGGGTTCGAACTGATGACCTTCCTTTGAATGGAATATTTTTCCAGTTAAACTACTGTTTCTTGTTTATGTTTCCGCTCTCAGAAGATTAAAGTATTCTGAAGCGGTAAGTGGTCGTATTTCTCCGGTAGGAGTTATTTTTTCTTTTAATTCGCATATAAGCAAATCGCCCTGTCTCTTCAGGCATTTTATATAAGGGATCAGGTTGCTGTGTATTCTGAATGTAGATGCAATGGCTGTCAAAGCATCACCTTTATATCCTTCCTCTATCCACAACCAGTGCTCTTTTTCCGTAGATGGACAATAACATTTCACTGCATAAGAATATTCTGCTCTCCTTCCCCAGATGAATACTCCCAATTTACGGTTTTCAACTTCATGAACTTCATAACGGTTGACTTTTCGGATTAGTTTTGCGTTTCCGTTTTCATCATATTCCTGGTAGGTAACTTCAATTTCTTTTTCATTGATCTTTTGGGCTTCAAGTTTTTCCATCAGATTTCCTACGCCATAATAACTGAAGCAGAACAGTTTAAAATTCCGATCTTCTGCTTTAAAGAATTTTTCATATTTCATCGGCTCCACTTCCATCCAGAGACTTTCAATTTTATCTAAAACCTGTTTAAAAAATGGAGTGGTATAAGACTCCCATTGTCTTTCATATTCACGGGTTTCAAAATTCTGAAAACTGCTGTGTCTTAATTTTAGGATTCCAACCAGTTTTCTTAAAGGATAGCGTTTTTCCTGAAAAATATAAGGAAAAGATGTCCGCGAGATAATGAAATGATCTTTTGTAAGATGCAGGTTATTATTTATTTTAAAATAAACATTTTTTGCGATATGCTCAAAGCCATCATAGGTACCGTACAAATAGTTATTAATACACTTCAGGGCAGGAAACTTCAGTCCATTCATCCTGGAATCCCCCCATTCCCCAAGATATTCCAACGATTTAAAACATGTTTCAGGGTTCACATTATACAAAAACTGAATTTTCCCGTTCACTTTTTGAAGGTGTTCAAAACGATCGGTTTCATGAATAATCAGATCCCCTACTTCAGCAATGTTGGGAGCAACCGCATTATAGGTATTGAAAACGCCTTTCACATATCGGAGAGCATTCAATTCGCACTTTTCAGAACCATTATAAATGAAATTTCCATTAATATCTGTCAAAACCGGAAATGATCCTCTGCTTCTTCCATTAAGCATTATATTGCCGGATTTTTCAAGCGCCGGAAAAGTGACATAAGAACCATTTTCCATATGAATACTTCCACTGGTTTCCTGAAGCACCGGAAATGAAACCCCAGTATTTTCAAATTTCAGGTTACCGATCAACTTCTTCAGGAAAGGAAAATGATGGGTAAATTTATGCCCGATATGATATTCGCTTCTTATTCTAAGCGTGCCCTGAACAAATTCCAGATTCGGGAATGAAACATTTCTCCCTACAATGGTAATTTTACCCCGGATTTCCTGATGAGGAATGGTAATATTATCTCCAAGGATATTGATATCAAAGATACCGTCTTTCAAAAGCAAATCTGCCTGAAACTGATACTGAACAAGAATAACATCTCTTGTTTTCAGCAACTTTCCATTCCTCGTATTTACGGTGGCATTCTTTACAGAAATGCATCCTCCGATAGTTTCCAGGTTTTTAAAAGTCGTATCCACAATACACTTAAAATTTCCTCTGACTTGTTTAAGGCTGTTCATCACAGTATGACAATGCATGGTAAAATGACGTTCTACTGTTTCCAGCTTTGGCAGTTCACAGTTTTTGGCATCAATAGAAAGGTTTCCTGTGATAAGTTTCAGCTCCGGGAAGCGGCATTCTTCACCCCGCAAAACCAGGCTGCCCTGTATTTCAGTGCAATGAAAAGTGACGTTTTTAGCATACATTTCTATCAGAGTATGTTCATCAAAAACAATATTCGCCCAATCTTCTCCGGAGAATATTTTATATTTTTTTATGGTATCAGTCGTATGCATTTTCTATCATTTGAGTTATCGGATTATATTCCTGCTGGATATACTTTACGAAGTAATCACTTTCTACACGGAGCATTTTATGTTCATTATGGGTTATAAAGGCATTTTCATAAATCTGGAATGCTTCTGTAGTTCCGGCTTTAGCATAGATATGGTATTCTTTTGTTTTCAACATATGCTGATTGCTTGTTTTCTCAAGACAGTATTGTCTATAACCCGTTGTATATTCTGCAAGATTTTTAATTTTATTATGATAGCTTCGATTTGTTTTTCTTTCTCTCAGTGTAAGAATAGGTTCTTTCACCATCTTTTCTTGCGCTAACTTTTCTGAGGCTTCTCTTTTTTGTTCCTGTAAAATTCTTTGTCTTTCTTTTAGCATTTCGGCTCTGGAGAGCTCCAACGCTTTTTCCATTGGAGTTCTATTCCTCCTCTGTATGGGTATGGGAATCTGAACTTCATCAATAATGTTCAGATAAATCAATAGTTTTTTAAGCATGGTATTATATTTTAAAATGAAAGCCAAAGAGACCGGGATCGAACCAGCAACCTATCCTCCATGGATATGCTTTTCCAGATTAAGCTACTGCTTTGACTTTCTGATTAATTATATCTGCAAAACTAGAAGCTTAGTACGCAATGTTTCTACGCAGTAAAAAAGTAGGTGAAAAAAGACGAAAGGTGAAATAATTTTAAGAGTAAAAGCAGCATAATCTGTGGGAGCTTTTATTTTCCCACAGATTTCACAAATGACACAGATGTTTGCATTTTATTCGTTGATGAATTTTTCCAGAAAACCGATTAGCTTTGTTCCGCCGTGGCTCCAGCGGATTCCATGACCTTCTTTTTCCCGAACTTCAAAAACCAGCTCATGTTTGTAGTGGAAGAAAACATTCCACCAGGTTTTATTATCGAGAATATCATGGATTTTTGCCATTACTTTTTCCTGCTTCTGCCAGTTATTTCCTTTGATTTCTCCCCAGAAATCATCATCCATTCTTCCAATATGCTTTTCCCAGGCTCTATGTGCAATCGTTATTTCATTGTTAAATGGTTCCTGACAGGCATTGATCAGCATTGCTTTCAATGGCGGAATAGCATTTTCATCACGGATGCTTGCTGAAGTCAATCTTTGTCCTAAAACATTCAGCCAATGCTCAATTGAAATAGTTTCCAGAAGTTTGGCTTTTACCTTATCTGAATCATTATTATCAAGAATCTCTAAGAACTTTTCAAAGCTTTCTTGTCTGTTGATCTTTATTTCTTCATTAAAATAAGGGAAATCCCAATCTAAGCTTCCTTCCTTAAATCTATGAATATTTTTTTCAAGGTTTTCCAGATGTTCTTTTGCTACAAGGACTTTGTACTGATCTTTCCATGTTTCAGAAAACAGAGCAATATAGGGTTCGAACAGATTCATATTTTACATCATTTTGATCAGATTAACAGGAAGACTTTCCTCTGTAATCAAATATCCGATCAGATTAAACCATTCTTTACAGTGATCCAGAATCCAGGCATCTGAAGAAATAACGATTGCTGAACTTTCTGCCAGAAATTTATCAGGATTGAATTGCAGATCTGCATCCCAGTTGAGTTGATGATCTTTGGCAAAATCCAGAACAATCTGTTTAATTCTTCCACTGTTGGAAACAGGCTTATCAAATATCCATACAATTTGATGAATCTGATTTTTCCGGTAAAAAGATGCCACCAATTCTACTGCTCTCAAGGTCTGATTAACTCTTTTATAGGTTCCATGCACACCAGAAAGATCACGAATGCAGCCATCCAATCCTTCAAAAACATACGCATCGGAAAGCAGACTTTCCAGTAAGATAAGAACATTGAAACCATCCAGATATATCGTCTTCTCTTTTAAATCTGAAGTACCAACATGCTTCAGCTGTCTACTATGAAGCTGCTGAATGGATGCTGATGCTCCCCGAAGAGCTTGTATCTGGCGGGTTTTAAGCCGATACCTATTCCCTACAAGATCCGAAGCCGCTTTTTCCGGGTAATCTCTGCTTAACAGGTACTGCATATCTTCAACAGCCAGTTTCAGCTTACTAAGCTGCTTCTCTGAACCAAATAAGGTATCATCGCCGGTATTTTTCCCACGGTTTCTGTTATTCATGCTCAAAAATAGAGTTTTTGCTGAATTTTTATGGTAAAAAGTTGATTTTAATAGATAATGCTAAAAACCACCCCGTCAAAAATTCTTTGAATTTTCGCCACACCTCCAAAGGATGGGAATTGGGTACTTTTTGATGCAAATTTTGAACATAACATCATTTTTCTCATTCTGAATTGGGATCTGTTATATTTTCTACAACAAAAGATATATTTTATACAACACATTGCTATTTATTAGGGATAAGTTTGCAAAGACTTAAAAATACCCTTATGAATACGCTGAAAAAATTATGTTATCTGTCAGCAGCCGTATTGCTATCGGCATCATTCGTTTCATGTTCAAATGACGACAATGAAATGAATATTGAGCAGCAGACTCCCTCACAGACACTGTCTTCTACCCCATGGGAAACTACAGGAGCAAAAGATAAAAACGGAAACAGTGTGCCCCTTACCGATGCCAGTGTATCCGGATATGTGGGTTTTGCTTATTTCAAAGCAGATGGAAAGTTTGCAATTTATAATTTGACTGACGTATTAAGATCTATGGGAACATGGTCTGTAGATGCTCAGGGAAAAACAAGAACTATTGCAGCATTAAACCCGGATGGGACAACTATTTTCACCCGAGATGTTGAAATTCTTGTTTTGAACAGAAATGAATTCACGTACAGAATCCGTCCTAACTCCAGTGATCTGTCTGTTTACTTTGATATCATCCATACAAGAACTTCTCATGCTGAACCAACGAATGGACAGCTTACTTTGGCTTCCACTCCCTGGGAAACGACTGGTGCCAAGGATAAAAATGGAAATAATGTTGCATTAAATGATGCGAGTGTAGCCGGATTTGTGGGATATTCCTACTTCAAAGCTAACGGTACTTTTAAAATTTTCGGTTTAAATGATGTGTTAAGATCCGAAGGTACATGGTCTATCTCTCCGGATGGAAAGAAAAGAACACTTACCACTCCTACTTTTACCCGTGTTGTAGATATTCTGGTTCTGAACGAAACAACATTTACTTACAGAATTACACCTGATGCTGCAAATCCATCTGTATTTTACGATATCATTCATACCAAGGTCAATCATAAAGAACCTTTGTAGTGATTATTTTTTGATAAGAAGGAAGAATCCGGCCCAATAATGGGCCGGATTTTATTTTTCCAGTTCTATCGGATTATCATATGCAAGGTTCTGTTTTTGCTCTCTTTCCCTTTGTCGTACAATTTCCTGCCCTTTTAAAATTGTTGTTCCATAGCTTGCCAGCACAGCAGCAGTATTTTCTCTGGCAGTCTTTAATGCCTGTTCCAGTTTTGGCTGTGTCGTTTCTATGGCTTCTGTATATCTTCTTTTATTGATCTTAACAGGTTTACCCTTTAGTGCAGCACTGGGTACGGATTTTACAAGTTCAAAATCAAAATCTCCTGTTTCATCGGCTATTGTAATGATCAGTCCTGGCAATCCACCAAATTTATAGGGACCATAGGGAAATGGGATTTCAGTAGAATACCATGCCATCCAGTTTCTTCCTCTATAGCTGAGCTCGGCTTTTTTGCAATGTAGTGTATTAATTATTTTTGATTCATTAATAAGTTTCCAGCCGTTCATAACGGGTTGCTTATATGTAAGCAAAGACATTCCGGCTAACTGGAAATACTGTACATTTTCATTGGACTGTACTATGGTAGAGAGAAATCTTGTTTTGGGCACTGACACCCCTGCCAGGCTAAGACTTATGCTTCCATCCGGATTTTTTGTTGTCTGCAGAGAATTTTCTATCACCGAATCTCTTTTAAGGGATTGAACACTCGTAAAAAATGCACGGTTGTTACTTACCTGTAATGAGAATAGCTCCTCGTGAATGTAATCCATTTGTCTATTTAACTTTGCTTTTAAACGGTATGTAAAATCGCCCTGCAGAGTATCTTTTTCATAGGAATGAGCGTATGATAAAATACTGTAAAGCATAATTAATAATGTTATTAGTTTTTTGTAGTAGTACATAAAGGATTTTAATTATATATAGTCTTCCCACCATTTTTTCCAGACTGCAGTTCCCAGCTGATCCAGATCTACTTTTTCTCCAATCATCGGAAGTGTTATCGGTATATCGTTTTCTTCTGCATGTTTCGAAGCGAGCTCCAATGGTTCATACCAGATGTGCTGGGCAAGCTTGAATTTGGAATTGTGTACCGGGATGAAGTTTTGGGTTTTCAGTTCTTTTATTTCTGTCATCAGTTGATCCGGCAATGTATGAATATAAGGCCACTTTTCATTGTACTGTCCGGTTTCCATCACCGCTAAATCAAATGGTCCGTATTTTTCCCCAATTTCTGTAAAATGATTTCCATAGCCACTGTCTCCTCCTAAAAACAGATTTTTGGTTGGAGTTTTTAAAACAAAGGATGTCCAGAGTGAGATATTACGGTTTAGCAATCTTCCTGAAAAGTGTCTTGCCGGAGTGAGTGTAACTCTGAAGCCTTCTGCAATGTCTATACTTTCCCACCAGTTTTTTTCGATAATTTTATCAAAGCTCCAGCCCCAGTATTCGAAATGCTGTCCGGTTCCCAGGCCACAAATAACTTTACCTACTTTATCTTTTAATTCCTGAACGGTTTTATAATCAAGATGATCCCAATGGTCGTGGGAAATAAGCAGAAAGTCTATATCCGGCATATGTTCCGGTTTGTAATAATCTGCACCCTGAAAAGCTTTTATGGAACCGGGCATCGGGGATGCATTACCACTGAAAACAGGATCTATCAGGAATTTTTTCCCATCCACCTGGATGAAATAAGAGCTGTGCCCAAACCATACCAACACATTTTCATCCGGACGAAGATTCTTAAGATCAGTCACTACAAACGGGAGAGCGGTCTTTGGTGATGTATTTTCAACTTTGCACAGGCTTTGAAGGAGTAATTTAGTCATACTTTCCCCTTCTAACAATGCCGGTGTTGTTAATATATTCTGAAATCGCCCGTTGAGATAATTCGGTAGTGTACTGAAATATTCTTTTCTTTTTTCATCGGGAAACTGTCCGAGCTGTTTTTTTAAACTTTTCATTCATTTAATTTTAAATCCAGCCGTAGTTTCCAGAGAATACCCCCTGTTTTATTGACTGGAAAACCTTAATACAAAATAAATATAAGCATAAGATTTTGAGATATAAAAATAAAATTAAAGGATATGAAATTTAAATTCTTCGTTAACTCATGAGAGATTCTTAAAAAAGCCACTTAACCAATCCAAACAAAATGCTTCCTAATACCAAACAGAATAGTATCATTATTGTAAAAGTCTGTGCTAGTGATATCCAAAACTTTTTATGATCGAAAGTAAAATCAACAGGATTAATATAAAAGACATCATAAACCAAAGGATTGATGCGCAAATCTGGTCGAAAATAAACAATTCCCTGGATATATCTTCTACGTAAAGCTTTCAGGTTTCCAATATAAGTACTGTGGCCGGCATCCATTCCATTAAAATCGACTTCTGCCACCGAACCGTTGTCATTTACTTTCAATATATAAGTTTTATTTCTTGGGCTGATACTTACGTCATATTCATCAGAAAAGGAATATTTTTTCAGGTTACTGTAAAAAATTTCATCTATTGTTCCGTCGGCTCTTTCATAATGAATTCCTTTCTCATCAACCTCTATCTTTCGGACTACTCTCTTTCTGATTCTCTTCTGATAGTGGAAAAAACGGTATAAACCGAAAGCAAGTGCAGGATAGTATAGTATGGCTACAATAACAAATATGACCAGTTTATCGCTAATTACAACAGGTAATCCTGCTATGATCAGAAACGCTGCCAACAATAAAAGTATTCCAAAAGTCCTGGTCAGCCAAGTCATAAACCACCATGTTTTAGAAACTAATGGTGAAAAATCTTTTCTTACATTCTCTTGCATCTGTTCAAGATATAAAAAATTAAGTAAACCTGGTAAAAATAGAAGCTGGAAGCGGGAGGCTGGAGGTTACTTTTAGTCTGATAATTTCTGTAGTTACCGCAAATTCAATGAAATTTTCCCTTAAAAAGATAATAGTTTTTTGAGAGTAGCTTTTGTTATGATCTCAATAGCTTCCCTCCTGCTGCTTCCAGCTTCCAAACTATAATACAAAAGAGTCACAGTGGCACACCATGACTCTTTTTACTAAATTGAAAATAAGATATGATTATCGAAACTATAATATCGTATAGGTCTTTTCTGTACTTACACTATAAGTATCAGAGATGACGTTGTCTACGAACCTCCATTCTGCAGTAGAACTTCCAGTGGTAAATTTCACATGCAGATATCCTCTTTTATAAAGATTGGCATAATCCAGATCATCAATCAGTAGTGAAAATGCCTGGGCAAGTTCTATTGCTTTTGTAGGATCTGAAGTGATTCCCAGATATCCTTCAAGGCCGGGAGAAGAAACGGAACTGCAGGCAAGCTCTGTTCCGATGAACTTACCCTGTGCATCAGTAAGCTTTCCTAACCATGCATTATGGGTATCTCCTGCCAGTACCACCACATTTTTTCCTGCAAGAACAGAATAAAGTTGTTCTCTCTCCATGAAATATCCATCCCATGCATCCAGATTGTATGGTAAAGTAGTTGTGATTCTGGCAATTTCCTGTGGAGTCAGTGTTGGATCCTGCTGCTGGTATCTTGTCTTAAGAATAATCAGCTGAGTGATGGTATTCTGAAGTGCCTGCATGGTAGACGGCTGAGCACTTCCATATTGTTTTATTTCGGCCAGAATCTGATTCAGCAGCATCAGAAGTTCTGCAGGAACCATCATTTTGGTCATTAAAATCTGTTGTCCCAATACTTTCCATTTTGCAGTATCACTATTGATCTGAGAGCCAAGCCATGACATTTGCTCACTTCCGATCAGTTTTCTGTTAGTGCTTAAAAAATCTGTTTTAAACTGTATCTGATTAAAATTCCCGGTGCTATCAAGATAATCGGAATATTCCATTTGCTTATCTCTTGCAATCACTCTGGTATCCATCATATAAAGCGAAACGATATTTCCAAAGCTGAAACTTCTGTAAATCCTCATATCCTTCCCCGTTTTAAGAGGAATATATTCGCTATATGCCTGGAAAGCCGCCATTTTTCTTGCCTGAAAATCTCCTTCATTAGGCTGATGGTTTTCGGCCCCGGATTTATAGGTATCATTGGCAAATTCATGATCATCCCAAACACAGATAAACGGTTTTTTCTGATGAAGAAGCTGTAGGTTTTTATCTCCTCTGTACTGCCTGTATCTTTCCCTGTAGTCACTGAGGGTAAGAATTTCCTTTGCCGGCTGATGAGCCCTTCCCAACTGATTGGTATAAGGATTTGTTCCATATTGTCCCGGAGCATATTCATAAATATAGTCTCCAAGATGTACAACTACATCAGCTTCAGATTTTGCAATTGCGCCATATACATTGAAAAGTCCCGCAGGAAAGTTGGAACAGGATACTACAGCCATTTTTACTTCATTTACAGCATCTGATTTTGAAGGTAAAGTAAGGGTTTCTCCTGTTACGCTGACTTCCTTAGTTTTACTGTTATAGAATCTATAGTAATATTTTGTGTTGGAAGAGATATTCTGAACATCTACTGCTATAGTAAAATCATTTACTGCAGTCGCATTCACCTGTCCTCTTCTTACCACTTCTGAAAAGTTACTGTTTTTACTGATTTCCCATGTAATTTCGGCATCAGTTCCTTTTGAATATCGGGTCCAGATAATAATTCCTGCTGCACTGGGATCAAAACTCGCTACACCGGATTCGAAACCTCCGTTTTGGAGATTATCGGGAGCATTTCCATTTTCAGTAAAATCGTCACTGCAGCTTTCAATGAGAGGAGCAAGAAAAATTCCTCCGGCTGCCAATAGTGAATTTTTAAGAAACCTTCTTCTGTTTAATTGGTTATTGTTTTCCATCATTACTTTTTTTGCAAAGCAACGGTATCTCAGGAAGAAGGCTGTTAACTGAATTTTAAATGTATTTTATGGTTTTTTAAACAATTGTTTAATGTTATGCATAGGAAATTCAGCCTTTGCAAATGTCTCTTTTTAAGAAAATAAGAATGAAAATTGTATGAATATTTTTAAAAAGTTATACTGCTTTTTATTACATTCACAATACTAATAATGATGATTAAACTACATGACTAAAAAAGTTATTTTTTCGATGCTCCTCTTAATGGCAGGATATTTTTTCTATAATCCGCTGATCATTTCATCGACTAATATAAAAGATCCTGAACCCATTAACTTTAAACCCGGTCAAATATTTAAATTAAAAGATATTCCGGAACTGAAAAGTTCTCAGAATATGGTTGTATATATAATTTTAACCCCGGAAGACCGAAACAATATAAGCCCTACAATTCCGAAGTGGAAAGTTTTAAAGTCTGACAATACAGCTTTGATACATGATCTGCTTCATTGTGAGTTCAAATATAATAATGCAGATGTTTCAACAATACAAAGTAAAATATTTATCTATTCAAATAATACATTAGTCTTTGAAAGCGAAATTTCGTTAGATCAAAATGATCTTGGACTTCAAAATAGATTGACCGGCTGTGCAACTCCAGTGGATAATAATCGTTTGCTTACTATTATAAGTCAGTTTGACAGGTATAAATTACCGGTTTTAATTCTTAAGTAAGTAGCTGATACATAAAAATCATTCGATCCCGCAGAAAATATGTTCTATACTAAAACCCTATTTGTTTTGTTTTAATTCGAAATTGATTTTTCAATCTCTTTAATATAAATAGACGGAGTTGTTCCTGTTTTTTTCTTAAAAGCAATCGAAAATGCCTGAACGTTATTATAACCTATTTCTTCTGCAATAGCCGGTAATTTATAAGAACGAAATTTTTTATCTTTTACAAGCTGATCTAAAGCATAATCAATACGTAAATCATTAAGATAAGTAGTAAAATTTTTATCTTTATGATTATTAATGATTTCCGACAAGTAAGCGGTATTGGTTTTTATATTTTTTGCAAGACTTGTTAATGTAATCCCGTTTTTCAAAAAATGAAGTTTATTTTCGAAATTGTCCAGATCCTTTAAGATAGATTGAGCAACATCTTCGGGAACCGTTTTAATTGTTTTGGTTTCATTTTCAACCTTTACCGGTTCGTATATTTCTACCGGTTTATCATTTTTATTTTGAGCTGCTTCTAGATTTCTTTTTTCAATCAAATGAATTAAGTCCTGAGCAATTTTTCGATGTTCTTTCTCAGCTTTCTTAGTTTTGTAATAAAAATAGGTAAGCAAGATTAATATTAATACTAAAATACTAACAGAAGCATACAAAAATGTTTTTTTATTTTTTAATTCATTTATTATAACTTCTTTTTCTTGTAAAAGATTAGGTGTATCATATTTCTGGTGCAACTCCGTTGATAAGTATCGAAATTGTTCATCAAGCTTTTTATCAACTTTTAGAAAACGGTCAATATAATAGAGTTGTTTTTCTTTATCACCGCTTTTCCTATAATAATCTATTAGAAAAGTATATACATCTCCTAGCTCTGGAAAGGTAATATCTGTTTTCTTTATGTTGTCATCTATCTGAGTAAAATATTTTATTGCCTCCCGTTTCTTATTTAATTCTTCATAACATTTTCCAAGGCTGTATAATGCATAATTTTGATTGTTATCATTAATACTTGAAAAATAAGCATACGCCTTTGTTAACTCAGCAATAGCAGCTTGATAATTTTTGGTTTTAAGATGCAGCTGACCAGATAAAAATAAATACTGATTTCTATTATATTTATTCTTTTGTACAAAGGGAGAATTTAATCCTTCCTGAATGAAAAAACTGGCAGAATCGATTTTATTTATCTTAATATAGCAGTATGCAAGACTTACCCGCATCTGATCGTGCTGATATTCATCTGTTATATCCTGAGAATTTAATAAATGATATCTGAAAGTTTGTGCCGCTTCTTTATTTCTTCCCATATAACTGTTTAAATAGGCAATATTCATATTAGTATAGGCGATCTGCTTTAGATTTTTATGTTTTTTCGAATATTCTAAACCTAAAATATAATTATCAAGGGCGGCTTTTAAGTTATCATACTTATAATATAGATTTCCTTTTATGATAAATGTTCTGGCAGGATATACATCTCCTTTTACATTTTTTGTAGTTGCGGACAAACTATCAATATACTTTAAAGCCAAGGGGAAGTCTTCAGTTAAATGTATAAGATTATAACCTTCCGCAATTTCAAGGATATTTTTTTCTTTTTTTGCCTTATTTAAGTAATAGTGGGAAATAGTTTTTGCTTCTAACTTTTTATTCGCTTCATCATACATATTAAATCTATTCTTTAACTTTTCATAATTCAATAGTTGTAGGCTATCAATTTTGTTTTGAGTAAAAAAGAGACTATAAAAGAATGTAAATAAAAACAGGAATATCTTTTTCATTAATTTTTCTATACCATACAAAAATATTCATTTTTTCAAGAAAACATAGTCATCATACATTGACTAAAAGCATTTGATCATCAACAACAAAATAATATCTGATATTGTAAAAACAGAAGATAATCAACAAAAGTTTATATATTTACTTTAAAAGGAAACAAAAAAGCACCTACATTTCTGTAAGTGCTTGATTTATTGTGGTCCCACCTGGGCTCGAACCAGGGACCACCTGATTATGAGTCAGGTGCTCTAACCAACTGAGCTATAGGACCTCAAAACTTGGTTAAATTTTGTGTTTGCAAAAATAGTAAAATTTCTTTCACTACAAAATTTTTTATTGCTTTTCTTGGCAAAGTTCTACCAGCACACCGTTTGTAGATTTGGGATGAAGGAATACAACTAATTTGTTATCAGCACCTTCTTTCGGTTCTTCGGAAATAAACTGAAATCCTTCTTTTTTTAATCTTTCTACTTCCTCAAGGATATTTTCAACCCCAAAGGCCAAATGATGGATGCCTTCTCCCTTTTTATCGATAAATTTAGAGATCGGACTTTCAGGATTACTGGCTTCTAAAAGCTCAATTTTACTTTCTCCGGTTTCATAGAAAGAAGTTACTACCCCTTCCCTTTCCACTGTCTCTTTTTTATAGGATTCTTTTCCTAATAACTTGGCAAAAAGTTCGTCAGAAACACCTAAAGACTTTACTGCAATACCAATATGTTCTAGTTTCATAAATACTAATCAATATAATTAAATCGTAAATTTGATACTGTAGTTGAATTTCAAAGTATCAATTCAAACAAAAGTACTAAATTTGCAGAAATTATGGAAAGTAACAGACAAAGAAAAGTAGCACAGATCATTCAGGAAGACTTCGCAGAGCTTTTCCGCAAACAGGCTTCAGAAAGCAAACAGAGCATATTGGTATCTGTTTCAGATGTAAAAGTAACTGCTGACTTAGGGATTGCTAAGATTTATTTAAGCATTTTCCCACAGGAATTCCGTACCGCTGTGATGAAGGAGATTGAAGAAAACAAACCTCAATACAGAAACTTCATTGGCCAGAAAATGGCAAAGCAGGTGCGTATTATCCCACAACTAAACTTTTACCTGGATACCGCTCTTGATGATGTTGAAAGACTGGAAAGAGAATTAAGAGGCGAAGGCGACAATCCTGTTTTATAGATCTTGAAGAATATTGCATTTTACATAGCATCCAGATACCTTTTGGCTAAAAAAGGAAGTACTGCCGTTACGTTCATTACGTGGCTGGCCGTAGGTGCCATGACGGTTGCTGTGGCTGCAATGTTCGTCATTATTTCTGTTTTTTCAGGACTTGAAAACCTGAACAAAGACCTTATTTCCAATCTTCATGCTGATCTTACTATAAAAAGTACTTCCGGAAAAACGATCAAAAATCTGGATACAGTCACTAAAGTTTTAAGCAGCAACAAAGAAATCAGTAGCTTTTCCCGTGTTATTGAGGAAAAAGTATACATCAGTTTCAATGGAAAGGGTGACATTGCTTACTTAAGGGGTGTAGATTCTGCTTATGTCAAGGTAAATCCTATTAATAAAGAAGTTTTCTACGGAACTTATCCAAGTTTCAGATATTCTAATGAAGTACTAATGGAAAACAGTCTGGACAACAGACTTTCGATTCCTGTGGATTCTTCCAATCATTATGCAACAGTCTTCATGCCGAAACCGGGAACGGGGATCATCAGTAAGGAAGAAGATATCTATAATAAAAGAGATATTCTGGTAACAGGCGTTTTCCCTGGGAAAGACCAGCTGGACAGTTATATCGTTTCTCCTATTGAGCTTACAGAAGAATTACTTAGTCTTCCTAAAAAATCAGCTTACCAGATTGTTATTAAACTTAAAAATCCGGAAAATGCAGATGCTGTAAAACAAAACCTGCTTTCTTCACTTGGAAAAAATATCGAGATCAAAACCAAGGAAGAAGAAAATGCTGCTTTCTGGAAAATGATTAACACTGAAAAACTTTTTATTTATCTGATCTTTGCGTTGGTTATCTTTATTACGACCTTTAATCTTGCCGGAGCCATTATTATTCTCCAGCTTGATAAAAAAGAGCAGGCAAAATCATTGATATCACTCGGCTTTCCTTTAAGCCATTTGAGAATGACTTATTTCTACACCGGACTCCTGATTGTTATTTCCGGAGTAATTACCGGATTACTTTTTGGAACTGCTCTCTGCTATTTCCAGCTTTATACAGAATTCTTCAGAGCCAATGAGGTTCTGCCATTCCCGGTAAAAATTGTAGGAAAAAATTATCTTATTGTAGCCCTTACAGCTTCCTTATTTGGAATCACTATTTCATGGTTCTTTTCAAAAATCAGCAAAGAATATATTACTAAAAACTAATATATTAAGTTTACATATTACATACAATTAATATACTTCAGTTTCATTTTTTCGTACCTTTACGCCCCAATTTTAAAAAATGAAACAACTTTTATCTTTTTTTCTTTTAAGCGTTACATTTATTGGCGCTTTGGCACAGGCTCCGGCAGGATATTACACAAATGCTAACGGATTTACAGGTGCAGCTCTGAAAACAGCTCTGAAAAACATTATCAGCAACGGACATGTAGACAATGGTTATGGTGGGCTATGGACTGGCTATGCAACCACTGACCGCGACTATTTCTATGAAAATGACGGAACTATTCTGGATATTTATTCTGAAAACCCCAATGGAGCGGATCAGTATAATTTCACACTGGGAACCAGTCAATGCGGATCTGCCGGCTACTCTAATGAAGGTGACTGCTACAACAGAGAGCATGTGATTCCCCAGAGTTTATTCAACAGTGCTTCTCCTATGGTAGCTGATATTCATTTTATCCGCGCTACCGATGGAAAAGTAAACGGAATGAGATCCAACTACCCTTTCGGAATTGTTGGCAACACTTCTTTTACCTCTAAAAACGGATCAAAACTAGGTACATCTGTATCTGCAGGATATGCAGGTACCGTATTTGAGCCTATTGATGCTTTCAAAGGAGATATTGCCAGAATGATTCTTTATTTTGTAACAAGATATGAGGACAAACTTCTTAATTTCACTTCCGGTGATATGCTTGGCAACACCGCATTTCCAGGGCTGCAGCCTTGGGCACTTAATCAATATTTAGCATGGAACGCAATGGATCCGGTATCTCCGGAAGAAATTGCCAGAAACAATGCTTCTTATACTTACCAGGGAAACAGAAACCCTTTCATTGACCACCCTGAATACGTTACCCAGATCTGGGGAGCTCCGGTTATTGACAACCAGGCACCTACAGCAGCAACCAACCTTGTTGCCAGCAATCCTACTTCAAACTCTATTGCTTTAAGCTGGACAGCCGCAACAGATAATGTGGGAGTAACATCTTATCAGATTTATGCCAACGGAACATTAAAAACTACAGTTTCAGGAACAACAACGTCTACTATTGTTTCAGGATTATCTCCACTTACTCAATATACATTCTATATCATTGCTAAAGATGCTTTCTCAAACTCTTCTCCACAAAGCACAACCGCTACGGAAACCACTCTTGACACACCTGCTGGAGGAGGAAGCTGCGGAACTGAAAATTTTGAAATGATCACCGGCCCTGTAAATACATACATGACAGTAAACTGGACCAACAATGGAATTTCATGGACTGCTACAGACGCAAGAGTTGACCAGACCATCAATAATAAGGCTATTACTATAAAAAATGGAACTTTAACAAGTTCAACTTTCACAGGTGGAGTTCAGAGTTTAACATTAACAACTCAATTGAAATTCTCCGGAAGCGCAGGATACTTCAATGTTCTTGTAAACGACGTCAATGTAGGAACTATTCCTTACAGTAATGTGGTTACTACAACTACCATTAATAATATAAATGTAAGCGGAAATGTTGTTATTAAACTGACTAATTCATCTCTTACCAACAGAGTTGCTCTGGATGACCTAAGCTGGACATGTTTCGGTACTACGTTAGCTACCACTGAAAACCAAAAGGACAAATCTGACTTCACGATCTATCCTAACCCGGTAAGGAACAATGAATTATTTGTAAAAGGAGAAAACCTTGGCAAAATTTCAAAAGCTGACATCTATGATCTTTCAGGAAAATTAATTGAAACAATTGCTAATCCTTTCAGACATTCAAACAAAATCAACCTTAAAGGGATGGTAAAGGGAACTTATATCCTGAAAACAGATAATTTCTCTACTAAATTTATCGTAGATTAATTATTAAAAAATATTTCAAACTAAGGCCGGATTTATCCGGTCTTTTTTTTACTTTTGATCTATGGATTCCAATAAAAAATTAGGATTGATAGGCAGAAACATTTCCTATTCTTTTTCTAAAAAATTCTTCGAAAATAAGTTCCAGAAGCTCATGCTGAAGAACTTCTCCTATGATATTTTTGATCTGAACGAAATTACTGAAGTTGAAAATCTTTTTGCTTCTCCGGACCTGTTAGGATTCAATGTGACCATTCCCTATAAAGAAAAAATAATTGATTATCTGGATGAATTAAGTGATGAAGCAGAGAAAATAGGTGCCGTCAATTGCGTTCTCATTCAGGATGGAAAAAAAACAGGTTACAATACGGATGCGTTCGGTTTTGAAAAGACGCTTCTCCTGCATAGAAAACCTTCACAGGATAAAGCATTGATTTTAGGAAACGGGGGAGCTGCAAAAGCTGTTAAATATGCCTTAGATAAACATAATATTCCTTCGGTAATCATTTCAAGAAGTACGGAAATCAATTTTGAAAATCTTGATCAGGAAACTGTTGCTGAACATAAAATTATCATTCAGTGTACGCCAGTAGGTACTTTCCCAAATGTAAAAGACTGTCTGAACTTTCCTTTTGAAGGACTTTCTTCAGATCATCTGGTTATTGATCTGATTTATAATCCCAACTACACTCAATTCATCATCAATGCCTCTGAAAAAGGAGCAAAAACCGTGAATGGATACTATATGCTTGAACAGCAAGCAGAAAAAGCCTGGGAAATTTGGAATTTTCAAAAAAAATAACATAAATTAGTGCTTTAATTGGCCTTACAGCTATATTTAAAGGATATTAACGCCACTCACATAAAAGATTTGCTATGACTACAGAAAACAATCTTTCTGAAAACGAAGAAAAGAAAAATCCTAACGAAGTATCTCAGGACCCATCAGAAAACACCGTTTCTCATGATGCAAACCAACATGAAGATGATGCAGAACACTTGGATGAACATGAAGAAGAAATCTCCCTTGCCGATGCTTTAAAGGAAATGGAAAAAATCATCAACACTCCCAATGCTGGTGAGAACTTCAAAAGATTCAACCAACTGAGGGAAAAAGCAAGTCATTACATCCATGATGAAGTGGAGGATAAAAAGCATGAATACGTAGAAGCCGGAAACACTGCCGAAAATTTCAGCTATGAACACCCTTCTCAGGCCAAGTATTCTGCATTGGTCAATATCTTCAAAGAAAAACATGACGACTTCCAGAAAGGACAGGAAGAAGAGCAAAAGAAAAACCTTGACCACCGTCAAAGCATAATCGAAAGACTTAAAAATCTATACACCAGCTCAGAACCAGGAATTAATCTTTTCAGATCTATTCGTGAGATTAAAGAAGACTGGTCAAAAGCCGGACAGGTTGCCAAGTCTGAATTCAAAATTCTTAACAATAATTATTTCCACCACCTGAATCAGTTTTATCAGATGCTGGATCTTAATAAAGAATTTCTGGAACAGGAATACAGCCATAACCTGGAAAAGAGAGAACATATCATTGCCCGTGCTAAAGAACTGGAAAATGAACCTGTCATCCAAAAGGCTTTAAATGAGCTTCAGTATCTCCATAAGCTATGGAAAGAAGAAGCAGAACCTGTTGCTGAAGAGTTCCGTGAAAAAACATGGGAAGAATTCAAAGAAATTTCGAACAAAATTCACGAAAGAAAATCTGAGCTTTCTGCTTCTATTGAAAAAGAACAGGCTGTTAATCTTGAAAAGAAGAATGAAATCATTGCTGAAATCAAAAAACTGTCTGAACCTTCAGAAACACCTAACCACAATTACTGGCAGAATGCCATCAAAAGAGTGGAAGATCTTCGTTCTGAATTCCTGAAGACAGGAAGTGTTCCAAGAAAACTTTCCAACCAAAACTGGAATGATTTCAAAACAACACTAAGAGGTTTTAATACAACGAAAAATAATTACTACAAATCGTTGAAAGGCTCTCAGCAGGCGAATCTTGAAGAAAAATTAAAACTGATCCAGACTGCACAGGACAATATGAATAATGAGGAATGGGATATTGCTGTTCCGTTATTCAAAAAACTTCAGGAAGACTGGAAAAAAATAGGCCACGTTCCAAAAAGCATGACCAATAAAATCTGGGATGAATTCCGTGATGCCTGTAATGCATTCTTCAACAACTACAGAGAGAAAAGCAATACATCTACCGACAACTGGAAGGAGAACTATAAAAACAAAAAAGCTCTTCTTGATGAACTTAAAGAAGTTTCCAATGAAGAAGGCAGTATCGAAAGAATTGAACAGATCAAAACTTCATGGAATAATATTGGAAAAGTTCCGAGAGATAAAATTTCAATTAACTCTGAATTCAACAAGACATTAAGAGAGAAATTGAAAATAAACAAAATCAATGAACTTGAACTGAAAGAAGAAGGATTATCTGAAAATCAGCTTACCGATAAAGCAAGAAAGATAAAAAATCAAATCTCTGATCTTGAGGCAGAGATCGTTAAACTGGAAAACAACCTATCTTTCTTTAACAAACCGTCCAGAGAAAACCCTCTTTTAAAAGACACTTACAACACGATTGATGAGAAAAAAGCTCATCTTGAAACGTTAAAACAAAATCTTCACAGCATTATCAGCGGAGATTAACACATAACAAAATCAATACAGGCGGAGCAAAGCAATTTGTCTTCGCTTTTTCTTTTTATATCTATGAACAACGACGAATTTTATATTAAAAGATGTATCGAGCTGGCTCAAAAAGCTCTTGGCTACACCTACCCTAATCCTCTGGTTGGAAGCGTGATTGTACACAACGGAGAGATCATTGGCGAAGGATATCATCACAAAGCAGGAGAAAACCATGCGGAAATCAACGCCATTAATTCCGTTAAAAATAAAGAACTTATTCCGGAATCAACAATTTATGTATCTCTGGAACCTTGTGCCCATTACGGAAAGACTCCGCCTTGTGCTTTAAAGATTAAAGAACTGGAATTTAAAAAAGTGGTGATTGGCGCTATGGATTCTCATGATAAAGTGAATGGCAAGGGGAAGAAAATCATTCAGGATGAAGGAATTGAAACCGTTTCAGGAATTCTTGAAAAAGAATGTATTGAACTCAATAAAAGATTTTTCACTTATCATGAAAAGAAAAGACCTTATATCATTTTAAAATGGGCAGAATCCGGTGATGGTTTTCTGGATAAGGATTTTAAACCGACAGCTGTTTCCAACACATTGGTGAATCAGTTTGTTCATCAGTTAAGAGCTGACGAACACGCTATTTTAGTAGGAACTCAAACTGCTTTGAATGATAATCCCAGCCTTACCGTAAGAAATACTGAAGGCGTAAATCCGGTCAGAATTTTAATTGATTTTGATTTAAAAGTTCCTGCCAGCTTCAATATTTATAGCCATGAAGCAAAAACTTTGGTTGTAAATTCCGTGAAAGAAGGTACTGAAGGACACATCCAATTCATTAAAATCAACAAAGATCATTTTCTCCCGGAGCTCATGGAAGCACTGTATAAAGAGCAGATACAGTCAGTTATTATTGAAGGTGGTCGTTTTACCTTGCAGGAATTTATCAACGCTGATCTCTGGGATGAAGCAATGGTCATAAGAAATGAAAATCTGAAACTTGAAAACGGAACAAAAGCTCCGGCATTCAATAATACAGCTACTAAAACTGAAACATTCAGAGATAATACCATTTCATTTTATAATTCAAAATAAAAAATCATTTTATCACCGGTAAATGAAATAATTTCTTTACATTAGTTTTACAAAATTAAAACTACCATGAAAAATTTAAAGAAAGTTTCAAGAAAAGAGCTAAAAACAGTTCAGGGAGGTATTGCTCCTGAATGCTGTTCATTCTATCCACCCTCATTACAGCACTGCTGTGCAACTCCCTCCAGTATGAGCTGCCCACCACCATGGGCAGACGGGACATTTCCTTGTTAGATCTATTTTTAATTTGAAAAACCAAAAACTACTATCATGAAAAATTTGAAAAAAGTATCAAGAACCGGCTTAAAGACAATTCAGGGAGGAGCTTTTGTAACCTGCACACTACCCAATGGAGAACCTACGAGATGCAGAGATAAATGTCCTCAGGATTTTTGCGGCCCGACAAGTTATATGTGCCTGATCCCGATGGATCTTTGCGGAGATGGAATATAAGAACGTAATTTCATATCAAAAAACAGATAAGCCGTCAAGATTTGACGGCTTAATTTATGATCATGGTGCAGAATCGTAAAGCATTTAATATTTTTGCATAAACAAAGCAGGAACTCTAATGACGTTTGAATACAAAACCATAGAAAAACCCATAGAAAATACTCTTTTAAAAGAAAAAGGAAGCAAGTTCATCGGATTTGCTTACCCGGTAACCAATGAAAAAGAATTAAAGAGTGCACTCGAAAAAATAAGAGAAGAACATCCGAAAGCGACCCATCACTGCTACGCCTTCAGAATGGGATTAAATGGAGAGAATTATCGGGCCAATGACGATGGTGAACCTTCCGGTAGTGCCGGATTACCAATTTACAACCAGCTTTTGGCTAATGAAATCACCAATGTTCTTGTCATTGTTGTCCGTTATTACGGAGGGACCAAACTAGGTGTTTCAGGATTGGTAAAAACCTACAAGGAATCTGCCAAGATCACACTGGAGGAAGCCAGTATTATCACCAGAGAATTAGAGACAGAGGTCGAGATTCAATTTAACTTCAATCAGCAAAATACAATTTTCACCCTGCTTTCAAAATTTGATGCCAAGGTTTTGAATTTCGACGCCAATGAAAACTGCATTCTTACTGCATCCTTGAAACTGGCGCAAAAAGAAAACATCTCAGAAAAACTTTCTGAGATGCAATATGTTTCATTTGAATTTAATGATTAATCCCTTCTTCCACCAAGAAGTAATGATCCCCAGTAAAGAAGTTGTGCCAGAGAACCTAAGGCTGCCACCACATAAGTTCTTGCTGCCCATTTCAAACTATCCTGTACTCCAACAAATTCTTCAGCAGTTACCGTTCCTGTATCTTTAAGCCATTTCATTGCTCTGTTACTTGCATCGTATTCCACGGGTAGTGTTACAAAAGCAAAAAGAGTGGTCATCGCAAACATCGCTACACCGATTGCAAGAACAGTTGTATTTCCATTTGGATTCTCAATTGTTCTTGATGCCGCCATTACTGCGATACCTGCAATAAGAACGAACTGCATCAGATTAGAACTTATATTGACAATAGGAACAAGCTTTGAACGTAAATTCAACATAGAATATCCTACCGCATGCTGTACTGCATGTCCGCACTCGTGAGCTGCTACTGCCGCTGCCGCTGCGTTTCTCTGCATATAAACTCCTTCAGAAAGGTTTACTGTTTTATCTGCCGGATTATAGTGGTCCGTCAACTGCCCGGGTACAGAAATGACCTGAACATCATTTATCCCGTTATCTCTCAACATCTTTTCCGCTACTTCTTTCCCCGAAAGGCCATTTCGAAGGTGTACATTGGAATAATATTCAAATTTCGATTTCAACCTGGATGAAACCCACCAGCTCACCAGCATTGAAATACCAATAATGATATAATAACCCACCATTTTATATAAATTTTTGTGTTTAATTTCACCCATAATCATATAAAAACTGTGCCAAAGTATACGATATTATTATTTATATTTGTCCTTTAATTCCTCTCAAAAAACATGTCTAAAGTTTCAATAATTGAAGTAAAAACAGCGGGTCAGCTCAAGCAATTCGTAAGGTTTCCAATGGATTTGTATAAAAACAATCCCTACTATGTTCCGTCTTTTATCAATGACGAAATCAATATCTGGAATGCAGATGAAAATCCTGCGCTTCAATATTCCGAAGCAAAACAGTATCTGGCTTATAAGAATGATAAGATCGCGGGAAGAATTGCCGTTCTGATTAATCATAAGGAAGAGAGAGAATTAGGAATTAAGAAAGTGCGTTTCGGATGGATTGACTTTATTGATGATGCTGAAGTTTCAAAGGCATTGATTCAAAAAGCGGTTGATTATGCCAAAGAAAAAAATATTGACAAAATTGAAGGACCTATGGGGTTCACCAATCTTGACAAAGCAGGAATGCTGGTAAAAGGTTTTGACCAGCTGGCAACGATGATTGGGATTTACAACCATGATTATTATCCTCAGCATCTCGAAAATCTAGGATTAACCAAAGAAAAAGAATGGGTAGAGTTTGAAATCATTTTCCCTGAAACCCTGCCTGAAAAAATCCATAAATTCAATCAGCTTATTTCTGAAAAGTACAAGCTGAAAGTTTTAAAATTCAAAAACAAAGAAGAGATTATTCAGTATGTAGATCCTATGTTTGATCTTTTGGATGAGACTTACAAACATCTTTCTACTTACACTCCGATTTCGGATGAACAGCGTAAAACGTATAAAGAGAAATATTTCAAACTTATTGATAAAGATTTCATTGTCTGTATTGCTGATGAGCACAACAATCTGATCTCTTTTGCTATTACCATGCCTTCTTATTCCAAAGCACTGCAGAAATCCGGCGGAAAACTTCTTCCATTCGGTTGGTGGCATTTCCTGCAAGCTGGAAAGAAAAATGACAGGGCTAACTTCTATCTGATCGGAATCCACCCGGACTATCAGAGAAGAGGAGTAACTTCCATTATTTTCAAAGAAATCTGGGACATATTCAGAAAAAAAGGAGTTAAATATCTTGAAACCAATCCTGAACTGGAAGAAAACAAAAGTATTCAGCTGCTATGGCAGGATTATAATCCCGTGAATCATAAAAGAAGAAGAACCTATTCTATGGAGCTTAAATAAATGATTCTGTATTTTGTACAGTGTAAACTTATCACCTAAACTTTGAACTTTATGAAACCACAGCTTATCATATTTGCCATTCTAATTGCAGGATTTGTCAGTTATAACATCTTTTTCCAGTCGCCGGATGACAAAACCAATACAGTAATCAATATCCTTTTTGCCAGTATTCTTTTCGGATATATTTCCTTTATGGCCTATACGCTTCTTAGAAAAATGAAAAAATAAGAAATGTAAAATTATCATCAGATTCTATGAAATAATTTATATTTGTTCTGACTAATAACCACCAGCATGAACAGAATATTACTTTTCATAGGAATGCTTTTTATTCCGGCATCAACCTATTCACAGGAATTTTACGTTAATACATTTTTTGTAATCAACTTTACTAACTTCACCAACGGTGTCTACAGGTTTGATGTTTCTGGTCCTACGGAAGTCCCGGAAACCTACTGTACACAAAATATTACGGCCAATGAAATATCCACAGATATTGCTATTGACAGCAATAACAACTTGTATTACGTTACCAATTCCGGATTATTATACAGAAAAAAAAGCACCAGTTCAATTTGTGAATTTTTAGGTGATTTCACCACTGGCAATGCTGCAGCCAATTCACTTGTAGCCGATTCCGGAAATTATCTTTATGCGGCCGGAACCAATCCTAATGCGCTCTACAGGTATGATATAAATAACGGTACTTTCACAGAGATTGGTAATCTCTCGGATGGCCAGACTCCTTCAGGAGATTTATTCTTTTATGAAAGCAGACTTTTTTTAACTACTGCAGACGGAATCGTTGAAATTAATCTGGAAAACCCAACCCAGAGCTGTCCTTTCATGGCCATCAATACACCGAACCCATACGCTGCTTTTTCTATTGATTACGGAACATATTCAAAAGCCTATCTGATCACTTATGGCAACAATACATCTACTTTGTCTGAAATCGATATGGTAAATAAACAGATTGGAGCTCCGATAAGGACTTATAACCATCTTATTTATGGCGCTGCTGCCCGTTACAATCTTACATCTACCAATACGACCTGTAGTCTCACACCATTGCATACCCAAGAAACCTCTGCATCAAAAACCTATTTCAATGTAAACAATCCTGCTAACGGCAAAATTATTTGTAATACCAATATTGAACGTAATCAAATGATCGCAATACAGCTGTTTGACAACTCAGGAAGGCTAACTAAAGACTTCTCCAGCCAAAACAATATTGAAAGTTTAAATATCTCTAATCTGCCTGATGGAGTATATATTTTGGTAGTTACTACAAAAAAAGGGGAAAAACACACCAAAAAAATAATCATAAAAAGCTAATTTTTATTGATTCTAAATTACCGATTTAACTCATTTTCATCCCACTTTTAAGCTGATTAATTTCATGCTTTCTTGTTTATTCGCTAAATTTGCAAATTGAGATAATAATGCAAAAATGAATTTACCTGAAAGTTATATTCCAATCCTTATCCAGGCTGGTGTAGCAGTAGGATTTGTAGCTGTTTCTTTGCTTGGGGCACATTTCTTAGGTCCACAACAGAAAAAAGGAGACTCTGTAAAAAACCAAAGCTGGGAATGTGGGGTTCCTGTAGAAGGAAACGCTAGAACACCGTTTTCTATCAAGTACTTCCTGACTGCGGTATTGTTCGTACTATTCGATATTGAAATCGTATTCTTTTATCCTTATGCTGTTAATTTCAGAGAATTTGGTATGGAAGGATTCCTTGCCGTGCTTACATTCGTTGCGATATTCTTCGTAGCGTTTTTCTATGTCTGGAAACGCGGTGCGCTGGATTGGGATAAATAAATTTTAACATTAAAAGATTGAATAATTTAATCATTGAAAAAAAGAGATGATTACATTTGATAAGTACTTTAATCTTTAAATATTCAACAAAAGAAAATGTCAGATAAAAAACCAGTAATAAGAACAGATGCACCTGCTCCCGAAGGCTATGAAGGAGAAGGGTTTTTCGCAACAAAACTGAGCAGTGTAATCGGGATGGCAAGAAAGTTTTCACTTTGGCCATTACCCTTTGCAACCTCTTGTTGTGGTATCGAGTTTATGGCTACCCTGAACCCGACTTATGATGCTTCAAGATTTGGTATGGAAAGAAACTCTTTCTCTCCAAGACAAGCAGATATGCTGATGGTTTGCGGAACTATATCAAAGAAATTGGGACCAGTCCTGAAAGAAGTTTACACTCAGATGGCTGAGCCGAAATGGGTGGTAGCAGTTGGAGCTTGTGCTTCCAGCGGTGGTATTTTTGATACGTATTCTGTACTTCAGGGAATAGATAAAATTATTCCGGTAGATGTTTACGTTCCCGGATGTCCTCCAAGACCTGAACAGATCATTGAAGGTGTAATGCAGGTACAGGCTCTTGCAGAAAGCGAAAGCATCAGAAGAAGAGACATGCCTGAATATCAGAAATTATTAGATTCTTACAACATAAGCAACTAAACGGAAATGACAAACGAATTTGTATTAGAAGCAATCACAAGAGAATTTCCGGAATCTGTTATTTCAAGCTCAGAACCATATGGGATGCTGACGATTGAAGTAAAGAAAGAAGATATCAAGAAGATCATTCACTATCTGAAAGATTCATCTCTGGAATTTAATTTCCTTACGGATATCTGTGGTATTCATTACCCTGAATTCCCTGAGAAGGAAATTGGTGTTGTCTACCATTTGCATAATATGATGGCCAATTTCAGATTACGTCTGAAAATCTTTATGTCCAGAGAAAATATTGAAGTAGACTCTCTAGTAGAGCTGTATGCAGGAGCAAACTGGATGGAAAGAGAAACGTATGATTTCTATGGGATTAAATTTAAAGGACACCCGGATCTGAGACCTATTTTAAATATGGAAGACCTGGGATACCACCCAATGTTGAAGGAATATCGCCTTGAAGACGGTACAAGAACCGACAAGAACGATAGCATGTTCGGAAGATAAAAAATAAAATATAAATGATAAATGATGATAGATAAATGATTATCGATTATCAACTATCAATTATCAATTATAATACTTATGAAAGATAACTCATTATCTAATATACTAAACCAGTACGAAAGTAAGGAACAGATTGACGGACAATTATATACCCTGAATCTGGGACCTACTCACCCTGCTACTCACGGGATTTTCCAGAATATCTTAACGATGGACGGAGAGAGAATCCTTCACGCTGAGCAAACAGTAGGATACATCCACAGAGCATTTGAGAAAATTTCTGAAAGAAGAAACTATTCTCAGATCACTACCCTTACAGACCGTATGAATTACTGTTCTGCACCCATCAATAACTTAGGCTGGCATATGACAGTAGAGAAGCTGATTGGCGTGGAAGTTCCAAAACGTGTAGACTATATGCGTGTTATCCTCATGGAGCTTGCAAGAATCGGTGACCACCTGATCTGTAACGGGGTAACCGGAATGGACTCAGGAGCGATTACAGGTCTTACTTATATGTTCATCGAAAGAGAACGTATTTATGATATGTATGAGCAGATCTGCGGAGCCAGAATGACAACCAATATGGGAAGAATAGGAGGTTTTGAAAGAGATTTCACTCCTAAGTTTCATGAGTTGTTGAAAGACTTCTTAAAAACTTTCCCACCAAGATTTAAAGAATTCTGTACTTTATTAGAAAGAAACAGAATTTTCATGGACAGAACCATTGGTACAGGAGCAATTTCTGCTGAAAGAGCATTAAGCTACGGTTTCACAGGTCCAAACTTACGTGCAGCAGGAGTAGATTATGATGTAAGAGTTGCACAGCCTTATTCTTCCTATGAAGATTTCGACTTCATTATTCCTGTAGGAACTTCAGGAGATACTTACGACCGTTTCATGGTTCGTCAGCAGGAAATCTGGGAATCAATCAAAATTATCAAACAAGCATACGAAAATCTTCCGGAAGGACCATTCCACGCGGATGTTCCTGATTTCTATCTTCCTGAAAAGGCGGATGTATATCAGAAAATGGAAGCACTGATCTACCATTTCAAAATTGTAATGGGAGAAACTGATGTACCGAAAGGAGAAGTTTATCATGCTGTAGAAGGTGGAAACGGAGAATTAGGTTTCTATCTTGTGAGTGACGGAGGAAGAAGCCCTTACAGACTTCACTTCAGAAGACCATGCTTCATCTACTATCAGGCATATCCTGAAATGATTACAGGTTCTGTAATTTCGGATGCCATTGTAACGATGTGTAGTATGAATATTATTGCGGGAGAATTAGACGCATAATTAGAATTTAGAAAACAGATGAAAGATAAAGGACTTTCATCACCCAATATAAATTGAATTTAGGACACGAATTTCAGAGTCTATTCTCTCTTTTTCTATGTTCTTTAATCTTAGATAAAAAATGAGCGAAACAATAGCTTTTAAACCGGAAAGTTTAGCACAGGTACACAAAATTATCGCAAGATATCCTGAAGGAAGACAGAAATCTGCTCTTCTTCCTGTACTTCACTTGGCGCAGAAAGAATTCGGAGGATGGTTAGATGTTCCTGTGATGGATTATGTTGCCGGACTATTAAGTATCCAACCGATCGAAGTATATGAAGTGGCTACTTTCTATACCATGTTTAATATGAAGCCTGTAGGTAAGTATGTTTTAGAAGTTTGCAGAACAGGACCTTGTATGGTTTGTGGAAGCGAAAAAATTCTGGATCATATCAGAACCAAACTGAACATTAAAGACGGAGAGACTACTGAAGACGGTATGTTCACATTAAAACCGGCTGAATGTCTTGGAGCATGTGGATACGCACCCATGATGCAGCTTGGAAAATTCTTTCATGAAAATTTAACGATAGAGAAAGTAGATGAAATCCTTGATCTTTGCAGACAGGGACAACTTGCTTTAGACTAATAGAAATTTTAAATTCTACATTGTAGATTTTAAATTATTCACTTAACGTTTAATCATAATTAATGCAAGAAGCCAAAAGCCTATTGCAATAAGCAAATAACAATGAGTAAAAAACTTTTACTTAAAGACGCACATATAGAAGGTATTCGCTACTTTGAAACCTACCGCAAACAAGGGGGGTACACAGCTGCTGAAAAAGCCTTGAAAATGACTCCTGACGAAATTCTTGAAGAAGTAAAAGCTTCAGGACTAAGAGGTCGTGGTGGAGCTGGATTCCCAACAGGAATGAAATGGAGCTTTCTGGCAAAGCCGGAAGGCGTTCCAAGACACCTTGTAGTGAATGCAGATGAATCTGAGCCCGGAACGTTCAAGGACAGATATCTGATGGAGTTCCTTCCTCATTTATTGATTGAGGGAATGCTGATTTCTTCTTACTGTTTAGGTTCCAATACTTCTTATATCTACATCCGTGGAGAATACTCATGGATTCCGGATATCCTTGAAGAAGCTATTGAAGAAGCTAAAGCAGCAGGATTTTTAGGTAAAAACATTTTAGGAACCGGTTTCGATCTTGAAATCTATGTACAGAGAGGTGGTGGAGCATATATCTGCGGTGAAGAAACGGCATTGCTTGAATCCCTTGAAGGAAAAAGAGGTAACCCGAGATTAAAACCGCCATTCCCGGCTGTAAAAGGTCTTTGGGAAAGACCAACGGTGGTAAACAATGTTGAATCTATTGCTGCGATAGTTCCAATCATTGATATTACAGGTGCTGAATATGCTAAAATAGGTGTTGGAAGATCTACAGGAACGAAATTAATTTCTGCTTGTGGAAACATCAACAAACCGGGTGTATACGAAATCGATATGACGATCACTGTAGAAGAGTTTATCTATTCTGATGAATATTGCGGTGGTATTAAAGATGGTAAAAGATTAAAGGCTTGTATTCCTGGAGGAAGTTCCGTTCCGATTGTTCCAGCAAATCTACTGTTGAGAACAGTGAACGGTGAGCCAAGATATATGAACTACGAATCATTGGCAGACGGTGGTTTTGCTACCGGAACCATGATGGGTTCAGGAGGTTTCATCGTTTTGGATGAAGACCAGTGTATTGTAGATCATACTATGACTTTGGCAAGATTCTACAACCACGAAAGCTGTGGACAATGTACTCCTTGCCGTGAAGGAACAGGATGGATGTACAAGATTTTAAAGAAAATCGAAAAAGGAGAAGGAAAAATGGAAGATATCGATCTACTTTGGGATATCCAGAGAAAAATCGAAGGAAATACAATTTGTCCGTTGGGTGATGCAGCAGCTTGGCCGGTTGCAGCAGCGATCCGTCACTTCAGAGATGAATTTGAGTGGCACGTAAAAAACCCAGAGTTGTCTCAGACACAAAACTATGGATTGGCACATTATGCAGATCCTATCCCGGCTGTTGAAAAGAACGCATAGGTAAAAGATGAAAAAATTATTGGTGGTCGGCTTAATGATGTCGAATTTTGTATTTGCACAGAATAAAAAAACTGATACTGCAAATTATAACAGATCTGTTGAAGAGGATTTGTCATATTTAGTGAGTGAGAAACAGCAGATTAAAGCTGAAAGAAAGGAAAAGCCTTTACCATTAAGCAAAAAAGGTCAGGTTTTCGTATTTTATGGTTGGAACAGAGCCGCTTATAGTAATTCTGACATCCATTTTACCGGAAACGGATACGATTTTCAATTGAATAATGTAACCGCGCAGGACAGACCTACAAAATTTGGAATTGTCTATTTTGATCCAAGCTGGTTTACTGTAACACAGTATAATTTCAGAATAGGATATTTTATTAAAGATAATTTAGCATTGATATTAGGGATCGACCACATGAAATATGTAATGGATCAGAACCAGACTGTAGGTTTCAAAGGTCATATTTCAGATCCTGAATATGCAGCAATGGTTCAGAACGGGCAGGTTAATCTTGCAGATGAGAAGTTCCTTACTTTTGAACATACAGACGGACTTAATTATGAAAACTTAGGTCTTGAGAAATACAAAAATCTTGTTCATAAGAAAAATATAGATTTAGTGTGGTCTTATGGAGCCGGAATCGGGTTTATGTTTCCGAAAAGTAATGTAAAACTTTTTGGTAATGAAAGAAGTGACCGTTTTCACGTTGCAGGTATGGGAACTGATATCAGATCCAGTCTTAACCTCGTATTCTGGAAAAATTGGATGCTGAGATTAGAAGGAAAAGCAGGATATATCAATATGTGGGACATCAAAACCACGTTGAATAACAAGCCGGACAAAGCACGCCAGGATTTTGTTTTCGGACAGGTTCTGGGAGGAATTGGATATACATTTAATACTAAGAAATATAAATAACAAAGCCTATTGCTTAACGCATAAAGCTTAAAGCATGTCATATGAGCGAAGAAGTTAAAAAATTCAAAATAACTATAGACGGACAGACTACTGAAGTTTTGCCTGGTACTTCCATTCTGGAAGCTGCAAGACAAATCGGTGGTAAATCTGTACCTCCTGCAATGTGCTACTACAGCAAGTTGGAAACCAGTGGAGGAAGATGTAGAACTTGTCTGGTAGAAGTTTCTAAAGGATCTGAAGCAGATCCTCGTCCTATGCCAAAATTAGTAGCAAGCTGCAGAACTAATGTAATGGACGGTATGGAAGTAAAAAATCTTACTTCTGAGAAAGCTCAGGAAGGAAGAAAAGCGGTTACCGAATTCCTTTTGGTAAATCATCCGCTGGACTGCCCTATCTGTGACCAGGCAGGAGAATGTCATCTTCAGGACTTAGGATATGAGCATGGTGTGGAAAACACAAGAACAGAATTCGAAAGAAATACTTACGAAGCTGATGATCTTGGACCGAACATCAAATTAAATATGAACCGTTGTATTCTTTGCGCAAGATGCGTACTGACAGCTAACCAGCTTACAGAAACAAGAGAACACGGTATCCTTTTCAGAGGAGATCACGCTGAAATTTCAACCTATTTAAATAAAGCTTTAGACAATGACTTCATCGGAAACGTTATCGATGTGTGTCCTGTAGGAGCATTAACAGACAGAACAGCTCGTTTTGCAAGCAGAGTTTGGTTTACAAAACCGATGAATGCAACTTGTAAATGTGATAAATGTTCCGGAAAAGCTGTAGTATGGTTTAAAGGTGATGAAATTGTAAGAGTAACGGCAAGAAAAGACCAGTGGGGTGAAGTAGAAGAATTCATCTGTGATACATGTCGTTTCGAAAGAAAAGCATTATCAGACTGGAACATCGAAGGTCCTAGACATATCGACAGACATTCTGTAATTTCATTGAACCACTACGAAAAGCCTAAAGATGAGCTAAGAGTTTTAGACAATCCGATGGCTAAAGAAATCAGTGAAAAAGACGAAAAATAGAATAGTTCAAAGTTAGGAAGCTGGAAGCTGGGAGTTTAATAAATACCCTAAATTTCAGTTTTAACTTTAGCTGTTTTAAAATATATAAAAAAAATTTGGTAATGTGATGAAGAGTTGATGGCAAGACGTAATACACTTCCAGCTTCCAGCTCCCATCTTCAAACATTTAAAATAAAAAATGGATTTACTTACATTTAAACTAATACTTGTACTAGCACTTTTCCTGCTATCCTTGACGATTGCAGCCTACTCTACCTGGGCAGAAAGAAAAGTAGCCTCTATCATGCAGGATAGAATTGGTCCTAACAGAGCAGGACCTTTCGGATTACTGCAGCCTCTTGCTGATGGTGGAAAATTCTTCTTTAAAGAAGACTTTACACCTGCCAATGCAGAAAGATTTCTTTTCGTATTGGGGCCGGCTTTGGTAATGTTTATTTCATTGATTACAGGCGCTGTGATTCCTTGGGGTAAAAGTTTAAATATTGCAGGTACTTCTTTTGATCTTCAGGTAGCAAATATTGATGTTGGTGTACTTTTCATCATCGGTATGGCTTCCATCGGAGTTTACGGAATTATGATCGGAGGTTGGGCTTCGAACAACAAATATTCATTACTAGGTGCTATCCGTGCTTCTTCTCAGATGATTTCTTATGAATTGGCGATGGGATTAGCACTTCTTTCTATCATTATGATGTCAGGAAGTTTGGATCTGAAGGAAATCACTGAAAGCCAGACTACCGGAAAATTATGGGGAGTTATTCCTTGGGTTTCTGGGCTGAACTGGAATATTTTCTACCAGCCGATTGCTTTCCTTGTTTTCTTTGTAGCCGCTTTGGCAGAGACCAACAGACACCCGTTCGATTTACCTGAGTGTGAATCTGAATTGGTAACAGGATATTCTACAGAATACTCTTCCATGAAATTAGGTTTATATATGTTCGGGGAATACGTGAACATGTTTATTTCCAATGCATTCATGGTAGTTCTTTTCTTCGGAGGATACAACTATCCTGGTATTGAATGGGTAACTCAGAACTGGGGTGAAAATGCTGCGGGGATTTTGAGTATCGTAGCATTCTTAACGAAGACTGTTATCGGAATTCTGATCTTTATGTGGATCAGATGGACTCTTCCGAGATTCAGATATGACCAGTTAATGCACTTGGGATGGAAAACTTTAATCCCAATGGCATTGGTAAACCTATTAATTACAGGAGCTGTAATTTTAGCGTTTGGAAATTAAATTATCTAAACCTAACAGGTTTTTAAAACCTGTTAGGTTTGTGTGAATATTGAATATTAAAAATTAAGATAACAGACAAGATTAGTCTAAAATCTGGTGTCTAACATCTAATATCTATAATTAAATGAAACTTACAAACAGATCAAAAGTTGTTTCCAATAAAGAAATGACCCTTGCTGAAAAAATCTACCTTCCTGCCATCTTTACAGGAATGGGGATTACATTTAAGCATGCTGTAAGAACCGTGATAAAGGGTGCTCCCGCAGTATATTCGTATCCGGAAGTACAGAAACCAAGAACCACTATCTGGAGAGGTCAGCACGTTTTGAAAAGAGACGAGGAAGGCAGAGAAAGATGTACAGCTTGTGGACTTTGTGCGGTAGCTTGTCCTGCAGAAGCCATTACGATGACGGCTGCTGAAAGAACTAAAGAGGAAAGAGGTCTTTACAGAGAAGAGAAATACGCTTCAGTATATGAAATCAATATGCTAAGATGTATTTTCTGTGGTATGTGTGAAGAGGCCTGTCCTAAGTCTGCGATCTATCTTACCGACAGATTGGTAGATGTGGAAACCAACAGAGGTTCTTTCATTTATGGGAAAGATAAATTAGTTGAAAAAATAAATGAAAGGATTGATATCACGACAAGACAATCCGAGAAACAAAAAAATGCGGTAAAATAATGGATCAGTTTTTATTTTTCTTGGTGGCGTTTTTAGCAGTGGCAAGTGCAGTGTATTTTGTATTTGCAAGAAATCCTCTCTATGCTATTTTGTCATTAATTGTTACGATGTTTTCAATTGCCGGAATGTACATTCTTCTCAATGCACAGTTCCTTGCAATTATCCAGATTATAGTGTACGCAGGTGCCATCATGGTACTTTTCCTTTATATCTTAATGATGCTTAACCTTAATAAAGGAGACGAAAGTAAGAAGAACAATACTTTAAAATTTGTTGGAGTTTTTACTGCAGGTATTCTTTTAGTAGGAGTATTAGGCGTTTTCAGAGGTGTAAGAGAAAACCACATTGTTGTTGAAAATGTAGACAGAGGTGTTGGTCTTACCAAAAATCTGGGTAGACTTTTGTTTAATGAATATGTTTTACCGTTTGAGCTTGCTTCCATCCTTATTCTGGCAGGTATTGTAGGCGCGGTATTAATCGGTAAAAAAGATTTATAAAATTATGGGAGAAGTAAATACATTTATACAAAGCATCCCTTTGGACTACTTCATCATTCTTTCATCAGTATTGTTCTGTCTGGGAGTAATGGGAGTATTGCTTAGAAAAAATGCTATTGTGATTCTGGGCTGTGTAGAGCTTATGCTGAATTCTGTAAACCTTTTATTGGCAGCTTTTTCAGCGTATAAAGGCAACGGCGACGGACAACTTTTAGTTTTCTTCATTATGGTGGTAGCTGCTGCTGAAGTAGCGGTAGGTTTAGCAATTATTGCGATGCTATATAGAAACACCCGTTCTGTAGATGTGAGTATATTTAATAAATTAAGAGGATAAGAATGGAGAATCTAGTATATGCAATAGTACTTTTACCACTTTTAGGGTTTCTTATTAACGGGCTATTCGGAAAAAATCTTCCCAAAATATTGGTAGGATCTTTGGCTACAGCTATGGTTTTCGGATCTTTCTGTATTGCTGTAAGTATTTTCATGAATTTCAATTCTGAGAGCCAGCCTGTTATTGTAAAAGCTTTTGAATGGTTTAGAGTAAACGGAGTTCAAATCAATTTTGGATTCCAGATTGATCAGCTTTCTTTAATGATGGTGATGATCATTACGGGTATCGGTTCACTGATCCACTTATACTCTATCGGATATATGAGTCATGACAAAGGGTTCTATAAGTTCTTTACTTATCTGAATCTTTTCATCTTCTCGATGTTACTTCTGGTAATGGGAAGCAACTACCTTATCCTGTTTATCGGATGGGAAGGTGTAGGTCTTTGTTCTTACCTGTTGATCGGATTCTGGTATACCAACGAAGAATACGGTAAAGCGGCAAGAAAAGCTTTCATTATGAACAGAATTGGTGACCTTGCGTTATTGATCGGTATCTTCATGATCGCTTCTCAGACCAATGCTGTAGATTATCTTTCTGTAGCAGAAAACGCTTCAAAATTTGAATTAGACGGAACAGTGATTATCTTTATCACAGCGAGTTTATTCATCGGTGCTACCGGTAAATCTGCTCAGGTTCCATTATATACATGGTTACCGGATGCGATGGCGGGACCAACTCCTGTATCAGCGTTGATCCACGCGGCAACGATGGTAACTGCGGGTATCTATTTAGTAGTAAGATCCAACTTCTTATTTACTTTGGCGCCTACCGTACAGGGAGTAATTTTATTCATCGGATTCTTAACGGCTGCTTTGGCAGGATTTTATGCACTTCGTCAGAACGACATCAAAAAAGTGTTGGCATACTCTACGGTTTCACAGCTTGGATTTATGTTCATCGCTTTAGGTCTTGGAGCGTATACAACAGCAATGTTCCACGTAATGACACACGCATTCTTTAAAGCGTTATTATTCTTAGGTGCAGGTTCTGTAATCCATGCCATGAGCAACGAACAGGATATGCGTTTCATGGGAGGTCTTAAAAAATATATTCCTCTTACCCACGCTACATTCCTTATCGGAACATTAGCCATCTCAGGTTTCCCTTTATTATCAGGGATGATCTCCAAAGACGAAATTTTAGTAGCAGCTTTCGCTAAAAACCCGATTTACTGGGTCATCTTATTTGTTTTAGCGGCAATGACTGCAACTTATATGTTCAGATTATACTACCTTACATTCCATGGAGAATTCAGAGGTACTGAAGAACAGAAACACCATTTACATGAAAGCCCTTCCAATATGACATTACCATTAATCGTATTGGCAATTCTTTCTGTAATCGGTGGTTTTATCAACCTGCCACACTTCATCGGTCACGGCCACTATGCCAAACTGATGGAATGGTTAAAGCCGGTTCTTACAGAACAAAGCTACAGCCAGATGGAAGCTACTCTTTCAGGAGTACCTTTCAATACTGAAATGATATTATTAGCAGCTACAGTATTGATGTTTTTCACTGTATGGTTCATCGTTAGAAATACTTATGTAAGTAAGAAAAAGATGGCTGTTGCAGAGGAAAGTTACACCGGATGGGAAAAGCTTTCTGCTAAGAAATTATACGTTGACGAACTTTACAACGCATTGATTGTAAAAACTGTTGAAGGATTAGGACGCGGAGGAAAAATGTTTGATAAGGGTATCTTAGACCGTTTTGTAAACTTTGTAGGTGATGGTGCTGAAGACAGCGGAAAAGCTATGAAGCGTGTACAGAACGGAAATGTAGAGACATATATCCTTATCATGTCTTTAGCGGTGGGAATTATATTAATTGTTAACTTTTTATTACAATAATAATGTCTTGTTTGTTATTAACATTATTACTATTACCTCTAGTAGGTTCGGGATTAGTTTTTGCCTGGAAGAATAATTCCAGCAAATATTTGGCGCTTGGAATCGCATTGGTACAAATGCTTCTTACGTTCTATATACTATCGGATTTTGATTTTACTCCGACAGTAGACAGCGTATTGCAGCATGAGATCAATTATCCATGGTCACAATTTATGAAGAGCTCTCTTCACTTCGGTATCGATGGGATGAGCATGCTTCTTTTATTATTGACCAATATTCTGGCTCCAATCATTATTTTATCATCTTTCAACGAAAATGTAAACTACAGAAATACATTCTACGGATTGATTCTGTTGATGCAGTTCGGTCTTGTAGGAGTGTTCACTTCTTTAGACGGATTGTTATTCTACATTTTCTGGGAAGTAACTTTGATTCCAATTTGGTTCATTGCCGGACTTTGGGGACAAGAGAATAAAAGGTTTGAGTTTACGACGAAATTCTTCGTATATACATTCGTGGGATCATTATTTATGTTAGCCGGATTGATCTATGTGTACAACCACTCTGCATCATTCGCTTTAACAGATCTATATAATGCTCAGCTTAACGAGGTACAGCAGACTGTGGTATTCTGGTTTATTTTCTTTGCTTTTGCAGTGAAATTACCGGTATTCCCTTTCCATACATGGCAGCCTGATACTTATACCTACTCTCCTACTCAGGGATCCATGTTATTATCAGGGATCATGCTGAAGATGGCAGTATACGGTGTAATGCGTTATTTATTACCAATCACTCCGCTTCCGATTGCCGGAATTTCCGGACAGATTGTAATTATTCTTGCTATTGTAGGAATTGTTCACGGTGCTTTGATTGCTATTATCCAGACGGATATGAAGAGAATCATTGCCTATTCATCTTTCTCTCACGTAGGATTGATGGTAGCTGGGATCTTTGCTTCTGCAGTAGTTACTTTGAGAGGAACTTTCAATGTAGAAGGAGCTGAAGGAGCTTTGGTACAGACTTTTGCTCACGGTATCAACGTAGTGGGATTATTCTACTGTTGTGATATTTTATACAAGAGATTCAAATCAAGAGACATCAGACAAATGGGTGGTTTAGCTAAAGTAGCGCCTAAGTTTGCAGTATTGTTCTTGATCATTATATTAGGTTCAATGGGAGTTCCATTAACCAATGGATTCATCGGGGAATTTATTTTGTTGAAATCAGTTTATGATTTTAACGGAACAGCAGCAGTAATTGCTGGTCTTACGGTAATTCTTTGTGCTGTGTATTTATTGAGATTCTACGGAAAAGCAATGTTCGGAGAAGGTGATGAAGCCGTTTTAAGTACAGCAAAAGATTTATCAGGTGTAGAATTTTCTGTATTGGCAAGTTTAGCGGTTTTTGTGATCTTACTGGGTATTTTCCCACAACCGGTAATCGACATGGTGAGTAGTTCGGTGAAGTTTATCTACCAATCAATGGTAAGTTAATTTGATATTTTAAGAAATGAGTGTTTTAATTATTGTTTTCCTAACGGCAGTTATTGCGTTATTTTCAGGAGTTTTTGAACAAGGAAAATTCGCAAGATACATTGGGATTTTGGGATTAATCATTGCATTGTATGTAAGTTTTATGCCGGAATGTTCGTTCTTCGACCATTACAAGCATATGTATGAGTACAGTGACAATACCGCATTATTCACTAAAATATCAATCGTAACAACTTTATTATTATTCTTCCTTGGTGGTTTTGCTTTCAGCAATCACAGAAGCCACCAGTCAGAATTATATGCATTGATGCTATTTGCATTATGTGGAGGGATCATCCTTTTCGGATACCAGAATCTGGTAACGATGTTCTTAGGAGTTGAAATCCTTTCTATTCCATTATATGTAATGGCTGGAGCCAACAAAACTGATTTGAGATCCAATGAAGCTTCAATTAAGTATTTCCTTATGGGTGCATTTGCAACAGGTTTCTTACTGTTCGGTATTGCATTCATCTACGGAAGTGCAGGAAGTTTTGATTTATACAAAATCCATGATTTCGGGGTAGCTAATTCAGGGAATGTAATGTTCATCTTAGGAGTATTACTGATTCTTTGTGCATTGGCATTCAAGGTAGCTTTAGCACCTTTCCACATGTGGAGCCCTGATGTATACGCAGGTTCTCCTTCATTGATCACAGCTTTCATGGCGAGTGTTGTAAAGATCTCCGGATTCTTTGCGCTATTCAGATTGATGACGCTTGGTTTCACTGGAGTTACTCATGAATGGATCAATGTTTTAGGAGTATTCTTAATCATTACTTTACTTTTGGCAAACGTTATGGGTCTTGCTCAGACAAATGCAAAAAGAATGTTGGCATACTCTTCAGTATCTCACGCAGGATATATCGGATTGGTATTCTTCGGAATGACAAGCCTTTCTACTTATAACCTTGCCTTCTATTTGTTTGCTTATTCTTTATCTACAGTAGGAGTTTTCATGTGTCTGATCTGGGTAGAGAAATTAAAAAGAGAAACTTCTTTCGGAGCGTTCAAAGGATTGGCAAAAACTGAACCTTTATTAGCAACAGCAGCAACGATCTCTATGCTTTCAATGGCAGGAGTTCCGTTAACAGCTGGTTTCATGGGGAAATTTGCTTTATTCTCCCAGGCTATGAATGGTGCTGCTTTCCTAGTATTGGTAGCAGTATTAGGTTCTGCCCTATCTATCGCTTACTATTTAAGACTGATCATTGCCATGTTCTTCTTTAAAGAATCAACATTCAAATCATCAGAAAAAGTAACCCTTACTTATAACATCATTGCAGTAATTGTTATTGTTTTGATCATCATCCTTGGAGTTTTCCCGGATATGTTTGCAAGAATGTTCGGATTGTAAAATCTGAATTTTAAGATATAAAAAGCACAACTTTTCAGTTGTGCTTTTTTTTGACAATATTTGAAATAAAATTCATAAAATTTATTATTCATTAATCCTGCCATCCCCCTTTCCAAAAAAACAACAAATAATGACAAAATATCTTATATAGTTTCCCGAAGTACAAGTAAATTATGTACAATAAAATAAATTATACTCCTATTAATATTCCGCTTTTTTCATAACTTTACTCTAAATTTTTCAGCTCTTGGCTAATCTCTATAAAAAAGACTCTCCCTTTCAGGTTTATATATCATTCAAAAAATATTTGGATGTTCTGGAACATATCCGGTATAACGACAGACTGGAATACAGGGTCAATTATGCAGAGTCTTTAATCGAAAGCACAAGAAATTTTAAAGAACTCAGAGAAGGTTTTCAGGACACAACCCTTCTTGAAAAATATGAAGACCTCATCAGACTGCTTCTTGCCGATCTTTTCCCGACTGGCCTTACCAGAAATGAAATAAAGGCAGCAAGCATTCCGCTTTCCAACATTACCTTCAACTATACCGAAAGGTTTAAAGATATTCTGAAAGATGCCGGAAAAGACTTCGAAATAGAACTCAGAAATATTTCAGATAATGAATTTTATGTATTCTGCTGTTGTCTGATTCTTCAGAGCTATTTCAAAAAAGATATTAAAAGTACGATCCCATTTTATTATGATATCCCCAATAAGCAGGGAATCATGAAGCATTATAAAATTACGGTCAATTCAGATTTTACGGAAATTACTCCCACAGAAGAGGCCAAAATTCCGTCCGATGATGTTCTGGATATGTTGCTGGAAAACCTGGATGACTTTAAAATGTGGAAGAAATATTTCCCATCCCAATCCTGGATATTGAAAGGATTCACCATTATTTCACTGGTAGACTGTACCTCTGAAGTAGCCCTTTCCGATCTGAAATCAAGCATGATTGAAATTGATCCGGAAAATATGAATCCCAACGAAAATCTTACTGAAATTTTCAAATCCTATTTTGATGTTCCTGAACTCAACTTCGGGTTGATGACGTTTAACAAAAAGGAACAGAAACTGGATAAGCTTCCGATATATGAAAGTCTTCTCACGAATCATATCCTGGATTTCTGGATCAATGCATTTGATGAAGAGACACGTAAAAGCACCTTTAATAATTTAAATCATAATTCAAAACCTGTCGTTGTTTCCAATGTAAACAACCTGGACGAGAATGTCAAGCTGCTTCCTTCCTTCAGTATTTTAAAGGACAACAATGTCAATAGTTTCATGGTAATTCCCATTATGAAGGACGGCGAACTTCTTGCAATTATGGAATTCACCTCTCCTATTGCCGGAAGCTTCAATGGTTTAAAGCTAAAAAAACTGGAGTTTTTCACTGATATGGTTCTTTTTTCTCTGAACAGATTTTACTTTGAGAAAAACTATCAGATAGAAGCCATTATTCAGCGTGAATATACAACGATCCACGACAGTGTGGTCTGGAAATTCAGAAATGAAGCTGAAAAATATTTTACCGCATCACTCGGAAGAAAAATATATACTTTAAAACAGATTGCATTTAAAAATCTTACTCCGCTATTTGGGGTTTCAGACATCCGTTCCTCTTCGGAAAAACGTTTCAATCTGATGCTGCAGGATCTCAACCAGCAGATTGAATGGCTGAATGAAATTCTGATACTCACCAATTCCGATTCCGAAAAATTTGTACTGGCACTGGATGTCTTTGAAAATGAAATCAACAATGAAATCAAAGCAGATACGGAACAGCGTTTCCAGAGGTTATTAAGGGAAGAAATTCATCCTTTTTTACAGGGAAAACTGGAAGTAAGAACTTCGAGAGAAATCAAAACGAAAATCAAAGACTATTTTTCACACATCTTTACTTCTACGGATCTGTTTTATCACCACAGGAAAAACCTTGATGATTCTATCACATTAGTCAACCGAAAACTGGCCGATATGCTGGACGAAAGCCAGGTGAAGGCACAGGAGATTTTCCCGCATTATTATGAAAGATTTAAATCTGATGGTGTGGAACACAATCTCTACAGTGGTTCCTCTATCGCTCCTGAGCTGCATTATACTTCGAAAGTAGTTCATAAACTGAGATACTGGCAGCTGAAAACGATCTGTAAAATGGAACTTGAATTTCAGTCGTTCAAAAAATATCTTCCTGTACAACTGGATATTGCTTCACTGATCTTTGTATATAACGAAAAAATAGACATCCGTTTCAGAATGGATGAAAAACGGTTTGATGTAGACGGCGCATACAATTCGTATTACGAGATTATCAAAAAACGTCTGGATAAAGCCCACGTGAAAGATTCTTCAGAACGCATTACGGCTCCCGGAAAAATTACCATCGTCTATTTCGGCATGGAAAACCAGAAGGAATACTTAGATTATATTTCCAAACTCCAGAAGAAAGGAGTTTTACAAAATGATATAGAATTTTTAAGAGTAGAGGATCTTCAGGGTATTACAGGATTGCTGGCACTGAGAGTTTCTTTTACACTTCCTCAAGAGTAGTAAATATCTTTAATCCACAAAATAAGTATCCGGTTTCTTCAACTCCCCTTGTGGAATTCCTGCCTGTTCAAAAATAGAAAACTCAATGGTACGGCAGATACTATTCAGGGCAAGGTCATTTTCCTCTTCACCAAAAGGTTCTCCAATCTCCTGAATAATAGCGTCAAGAGCAATAAAGGTATAGCTGATTAATAAAACAATCAGAGGCATCATCCATCCTAATGAATCTACCAGTCCGAAAGGAAGCCAGAAACAGTACAGGTATACGGTACGATGCAGCAAAACACTGTAAGCAAAGGGTAACGGTGTATTGTAAATTCTCTCACAGCCTCCGGAAATATTAGAAAACTGATTCAGCTGATGATCCATCGAAGTCATGACGATAGTATCTATATTTCCTTTTTTATTTTGTTCATTGAGCCAGTCTGCAATAAACCCAAGGATAATACTGGGAATAAATTTCTTGTTCTTCACCTGTTCCAGGTGTTCGGGAGAAAGCAGCCTTTCAAGATGTTCTGTCCCTGTTTTATCTCTTAGCTGAAAGTTCAGAGACCAGGAAAATGCAGAAATCAGTTTAATAATTTGCTCTTTTTCCTTTTTAGCCTCGGGAGAAGAATCATTCACTAAGGATAAGATCTGTCTCGTCAGGGATCTGGTTTCGATCACAAGTAATCCCCAAAGTTTCCTGCCTTCCCAGAAGCGGTCATAGCTTGCAGAATTACAGAAACCCATAAATATGGCAAGTGCAAGTCCTATCAGTGTAAAAATGGTAGGATTAAGATGCACTTTATAATCAAATATTTTCCCTTTGAAAAAATAGATAGCCAGAGAAAACAGCGTGATAATGGAAAGCTGAACAACAATTTTCTTTAATACGGAACCTCTCCATATAAATAACATTTTCAGCCAATTCGTACGCTGTCGGACTATCATTTGTGTATATTTTAATTAAAGACTAAGAAAGGCCACCCCGAAAGATAAAACGGAAATAATAATTCCGGCCATAAAGATCTTATAGGTAATGGATAAAAGCTTGTACTTCCTGTTAAGAACTTTTCCCAGATAATATAAATCTTTCACCATGGAATCATAGATGTAATCCCTGTCTTTAATAAGGTCTTTCATGGCATTGTTATAATCGTCAAACAACATCTGCTGAAAGTTTCCAAAGAACAGCAGGTTTACTTTTCTGTTGACAATATCCTCAGAAGTAAATGTTGATTTTGTGACATTCGGTTTTGTAGACAGAATCGCAAATATGATCGTCAGTACGCTAGACAGCAATAATATAAAACTTGGAAGAATCAGATGCGAATTTTTAGGCGCATCCAGCTTCGGAACCAGTACAGAAAGACAAACTGAAATAATAATGGCATTTACAGATAAAAGAATATTGGCTTTACTGTCTGCAATATCGCTCAATCTTGTATGATTATTCAGCGTTACTCTGAATAAAGTATCTACACTTCTGTCCGATTTTTCTTTTTCTTTTTTAACTTCGGAAGCCTCCTTTTTGTTTTCTTTTTTCTCTTCTTCTTTTTCCAGCTTCTTTTCGATCTTTTTGATGTTTTTCTTTTTCAAAGGTTCCCAGTTTTCTTTGGCATAATCTGTATAAAAGGTATGCTTGTTTTTCAGCATATCCAGATTTCCGGCATTCCATTCCTCATTGGAAAAGCATCTTACATTCGTCAGTTCCCATTCTTTTCTTAAAGCATCGGAAATATCACTGTAATCATGGCCTGCAAAATGACTGAAGTCTGCATCTTTTACAATTTTTTCCAGTAAATTCTGAGGTTCGTACTGTATTTTCGTGGCCAGAATCAGTTTTTCAACGTCTGCAATATAGTTTTCAGGATAGTTTTCCTGGTGTAAAAAGGCTTTCATCACCTCTACACTCCTTTCCTCATGGTTCAAAGCACATTCTATATACCCTGTATCATGAAACCATAATGCAACGAGTACCTTCTCCTGATCCTCTTCAGAAACAGGAGTATTTTTCATGATTTCCTCAGCCTTATTAACTGTATAGGCAGTATGGATAAAATTATGATAAAAATATACCGAAGATAACTTATCTTTGAATAAGATTTCAACATAATTTTTAGCTTTTTGTAAAATGCTCATCCCTGAAATTTTGTTAATGTAAATTTATGAATTTATCCTTTAAAACTCATCTAAAAAATACTTCTATTGTTCTTAGAACAGTAATGTCCGCAGGAGTCCTTTATTCCTGTGCTACCTATAACGTACAAAAGGGCAAAAACTTATTTGAAGTAAAAGATTCCGAAATAAAATCTGAAAATGATTTCAAACTCTTTCTGATTGGAGATGCAGGAAACTCAGATGAACCTCAGGCCCAAAAAACATTGAATTTACTGAAAAGCAAGCTGGATTCTGCGGATAGTAATTCGATGCTGATCTTTCTGGGAGATAATATCTATCCCAATGGGATGCCTGAAGAAACAGACAAAGATTACTCCCTCGCAAAGCAAAAACTGGAAAACCAGCTTTCCATTACCAAAAATTTCAAAGGAAAAACATTAGTAATTCCAGGAAATCACGATTGGTATAATGGATTGGAAGGATTAAATACCCAGGAAGGGCTGGTAAAAAAATATCTTGATGATAAAAAAGCTTTCCTTCCTAAAAATGGCTGTCCTATTGATGATATCAATGTTTCTAAAGATATCAAGCTTATCGCCATCGATACAGAATGGGTGATTGCCAACTGGGATAATTATCCGGGAATCAACAAAAACTGTAATATCAAAACCCGCGAAGATTTTTTTACGGAGTTCAAAGATCTTATCATTAAAAATCAGGGTAAAAAAATAATTATAGCTTTACATCATCCTATCATCAGCAGTGGAACCCATGCAGGTTTTAATTCTGCAAAATCCCATCTCTTTCCTCTAAAGAGTAAAGTTCCTGTTCCTGTAGTAGCAAGTGTCATCAATATACTAAGAAGTTCTTCAGGAGCGAGCCCTGAAGATATCAATAATCAACATTATGCTGACATGGCCAACCGGCTGAAAAGTATTGTTCAGGATAAGGAGAATATTATTTTCGTATCGGGTCATGACCATAATCTACAGTATCACGAAGATGGAAACTTAAGGCAAATCATTAGTGGTGCAGGCTCAAAAACAGATCCGTCCACCATTGTAGAAACAACAGACTTTTCCTACGGAGGCAGTGGTTTCGCAGTTTTAAATTTCAGAAAAGATGAAAGTACAGATGTGGAGTATTTTTCTACCAAAGATGCTCAACTTCAAAAACTGACTCATATATCCGTAATTTCCAAACCGGATGTATTCGTCAATAATTTTCCCAATTCTTTTCCTGCCACATTCTCTTCAACCATTTACCCGGTGCAGCTTACCGAAAAAAGAAAGTTTTACCGCTGGCTTTGGGGAGATCATTACAGAAGATATTATGGAATTCCCATTGATGCCCCGACAGCTAATCTTTCAGAATTAAACGGTGGATATATTCCTTTCAGAGAAGGAGGAGGAAACCAATCCAACAGCCTTCGATTGAAATCTGCAGACGGACAGGAATTTGTAATGCGTGGGGTGAAAAAAAGTGCAATCCGCTTCTTAAACAATATGGCTTTTCAGAAAAGTACATTGGGAGAAGAACTTGCAGATACCTATCCTGAAAAATTCCTGCTGGATTTTTATACTACCAATCATCCATTTACTCCATTTACGATTGGAAATATGTCGGAAAAACTGGGTATTTTCCATAGCAACCCAAAACTGTATTATATTCCTAAACAGCAGGCTTTGGGAAGATATAACGAAAACTATGGAGATGAAATGTATATGATTGAAGAACGTTTTTCATCAGATCCAAAGACATTGGCTTCTCTCGATAATGCAAAAGATATTGTTTCTACCGATGATGTATTAAAAAACCTCAGCAAAAGCAGTAAATATTCTGTAGACAGGGAATCTTATATCAGGGCAAGATTATTTGATATGCTCATCGGTGACTGGGACAGACATTCCGACCAATGGAAATGGGCAGAATATGAAGCCGGTGATAAAGTAATCTATAAACCTATTCCTAAAGACAGGGATCAGGCATTCAGTAAATATGACGGTGCAGCCTTTAAAATTATTATGAATGTTCCGGCCATCCGCCACATGAAAACATTTACAGAAGACATCAGCAGTGTAAAATGGCTTGCCATGGAACCTTACCCGATGGATCTTGTGTTCTTAAAAGGTGCAGACCAGAATGAGTGGGAAACCCAGGCAAAATATATTCAGGAACATCTGACTGATGCGGATATTGATGAAGCTTTTCATAACCTTCCGAAAGAAGTGCAGGATGAGACCATCGATGAAATCCAGAGAAAACTGAAAATAAGAAAGACAAAATTACAGACCTACGCTGCTCAGTATTATGATGTACTGCAGAGAAAAGTACCTCTTGCAGGAACGATACATCCTGATAAATTTGTCATTACCAAAAACGGACATTCCGTACTTGTACAGCAATATGATCTGGGTAAGAATAAAGATCAGAATGAACTTGTTTTTGAAAAAACTTATCAGGATTCGAAAACAAAAGAATTGTGGATCTATGGATTGGAAGATGATGACACTTATGTAGTTACCGGAAGCGGAAACCCTAAAATGACGATAAGGCTGATTGGTGGATATAATCATGATACCTATAACGTTGCTGACGGAAGAAAGGTAAAGATCTATGATTTCAAATCTCAGAAAAACACATACAATTCCGGAAATGCAACGAGGAATATTACGGATGATTATGATATCAACAGCTATAATTATAAGCACCCTAAATATAATTCTGTTGCCGGATATCCAAACCTGGATTATAACCCGGATGATGGGGTGATTGTAGGGGTTCTGGCCAATTATACCGTGAATAATTTTATCCGCGATCCATTTACTCAAAGACACAGCTTAAAAGCTAATTTTTATACGGCTACCGCAGGATTTAGCCTTACGTACAAGGGGGTATTTAAAAAAGCCATCTCCGGTTGGGATATCAATCTTGATGCATTTTATACAACGCCGAGATTCTCTCAAAACTTCTTTGGGCTTTCCAATGAAAGTGAGTATGATAAAGAGGATACGGAAAGAGAATACAACAGAGCAAGAATTTCCAAATTCAACTTTGCGCCTTCCATCTCTCAGAAGAGTTGGATGAACCTCAGCCACCAGTTTCAATTAACTTTTGAAGATAATAAAGTACAGCGAAAAGCTGACCGCTTCATCAACCAGTCACCGGATGTGAGACCTGGTGTATTCAACAGCCAGCAGTTTGTAGGAGCCAATTATACCTTTGGCTATAAAAATGCAGATAATGCTGCCTTCCCTACTCTTGGACTGGAATTCATGCTTAATGCAGACTGGAAAGCAACCCTTTCCGATTTTAATAAAAACTTCGTAACGGTAAAAGGAAAACTTGCCATCGACCACAGGATTGATAAAAAAGGAAAATTTGTATTCGCCAATTCCAGCAATGTGATGTGGATCAATAATAATAATTTCGAATTCTATCAGGCAGCGGCTATCGGGGGTAATAATGGAATGAGAGCTTTCAGAAACGAAAGATTCTCAGGAAGATCCTACCTGACCAATAACTCAGAAATACGATGGGATTTTGGACGGGTAAGAAATAATATTGTGCCTGCCAACATGGGAATTCTTATCGGATATGATATTGGCCGTGTATGGAACGACAGTGAAAATTCCAGAAAATGGCATCAGTCTGCCGGCGCAGGTGTATGGCTGAGTATTGTGGAAATGATGTCTGCAAGGCTGAATTATTTCTATGGTTCAGATGGTGGAAGAATTTCTGCTGGAGTGGGAATGAAATTTTAACATGTTTCATAGAAAAGAAGGAAATTAATTCTAATTCCGGGAACGTATACCGTAATTACAGAATAAACATAAAACACTATTTAACAGTAATTTACACTACTTAAATTTAAATATTAAAAAAAAATCAATTTTAATAAAATTTAATAATTCAAATTTTCAACTCACATTTTTTACAGATAAAATAAATATGGCTTTTAAATAAGAGCCATATTTTCAGCTATATAAGTCAAAGCCAGACATAGTTCAATATGTTTATCAATTCCTTAAAAAACAGACATTTAAAAAACATTTTATATTTGTGCCAATAAAAAATCAACAAATGATGAAAAAAAAACTATTGTATATGGCATTATTTGTCATGTTCATACAGTTAAGTGCACAAGTAGGGATTAAAACACCCACACCCCAAAATACTTTGCATGTAAACGGTACACTTCAGGTAGTTAAGGATCTGAATGTAGGTGGGGACGACAAAACAAAAGGAAATTCCGGAAACAAAGGAGAGGTTTTAATGTCAAATGGAGAGGGCATTGCGCCGGTATGGAAAACTATAGAGTCTGAAAACTTCTTAAAGGTAGTGTATGTGGGAAATAAAACGAACATCAGCCCTGCAAGCGGAAGCTACACAGGAACCCATTCTACACCGGTTAATACTCATGAAAGTTATTCACAAACCTATGTTTTCAATGTGAGTAATAAGATCGATACGGCTTATTTAACTTACAATTCTACCACAGGGCTTTTCACGGTAGTAAAGCCGGGGTTTTACAATATCGTTCCTTATGCAACCTATGATCTTAATTTAAATCCATCAGGACAAACTGCAGGAACGGCCAATTCCTATATCCAAAAAGTTTCCCCTACTCTCACGACACTTGCAGGTATATCCACAGGACATGGCGAGCGTACAACAGGCTTGAATCATAATCTTTCCTCCATTAATTTTTTCAACACGGGAGAAACCTTCAGAATACGCTGCCGTTATACCCAGGATTTCAGATTATCGGGTGGAAATATTCATATCTCTTATCTTACTCCATAAACGAGACAAACGTCAATCACTTCAACTATTCATATATTCAAAGACCACAGACTTATTCTGTGGTTTTTACTGTATAATAAAATTACAGATTGAGTTCCTTTATATTAGGTAAAGAAGTCAGTAACACTTGTTATCACAATAATAATCCTTGCTAAAAACTATAGTTTTTACATCATCATAGAAATTCTTCTATAATTTAAAAAAAATCATAAAGAACAAGAAAAATGAATTTAAATTAATTCAAAAAATTCAGCAAATTAATTTAAATAAAACACGCAAAAAACAAATTATATAAAAATAAACCACAATAATAAAATTAATCATCTATTGTTGATTTTTTTTCGTTTTATAATAATCCATACATTTGTCCCAACAAAACACATTTTTAAGATGAAAAGAAAACTATTAAGTGTAGCATTATTTGCTATGTCAATATTTGCTTATGCACAAATCGGAGTCCAGACATCTACTCCACAGAGAACACTGCACGTCAACGGCTCACTGCAGGTGGTAAAAGAACTGAACGTAGGAGGTTCTGAAAATGTACAGGGTACTGCAGGTAAAGACGGTGAATTTTTAAGTTCCAATGGGCCAGGTACAGCTCCTACCTGGAGAACTATAGAATCTCAAAATTTTTTCAAAGTAGTCTTTGTGGGCAACAAGGGTAATATATCACCAGCTACCGGCAGCTATACAGGAACTCACGTAACCGGAACTTTTGAAAACCTGGCTCAAAATTTCATTTATAATATGGTTAACAAAATAGATAATAATTTTATTTCCTATGATGCAAACACCGGGATATTTACAGTAAACAGGACCGGATTCTATAATATAGCAACCTATTTCACCTATGACTTAAACCTTAACGGAACTAATGAAACAGCTGGAACAGCAACGTCACAACTTCAGAAAGAGGCTGATACTCAAAACTTAGTTTCAGCAGTATCAACAGGACACGGAGAAAGAACAACATATGTATATCATCAGTTAACGGGTATCCAGCCCTTTGCTGCCGGAGAGACATTCAGGCTAAGATGTGGATACACCCAGGACTTCAGATTATCAAAAGGGAATATCAGTATCTCTTATCTTACTCAGTAAACAATACAAAAAAAACATCAATCCTTTCAATAACATTCATATATTCAAAAGAGGCCGTTTCACAAATTGTGAAAACGGCCTTTTTATAAAGTTTTATTGTACACTCATAGATGATTTTTACTATACGTCATTTAGTTGTGATACCTCTTCTTTTTATTTTAAGGTTTACTTTAAAGAAAAAGTATACATATTTCCACCTTCATTTTTTCCTTTCTCATCGGCAATCATTACTGTTTTATCATCAAGAAAAACAATAGCTTCTTTTTGTGAATTATGATTCAGTGGAATTTTCTGAATTTTAGCAGAATTAAAGTCATTAGCGGTAAATCCGGTAAGAACGTGAACATTTTTATGAGTCAGCAGTACAATCTTATCCTTCGTACTGTTGATGGTGGCTGAAGTAATGGCAGCATCATTATACCCACCCTGAAGTTTCAGTGTTCCTATTAATTTAGCTTCAAAATCACCTTCTTTATTAGGTACCTGGAATACAAGGAAAGTTCCGTCAAAACCTTTGCTTCTGTTTTTAGTGAATAAATAAAAATTTCCGTCCATTTCTACAAAAGCCTCACAATCGTACAACAGGTTTGATTTTTTAGGTGGAAACTCCGTCTGCCCCTGATAATGGAATTTTGTAGTCTGTACAACTTTGGTAACAATTTGTTTGCTGTCTTTCAGATCTGTTTTTAAGATCGCCAGATCCTGCCTGTTATTATCATTATTCCCAAAATCTCCAATATAAATATTTCCCTGAGGATCAGATATAATATCTTCCCAGTCTGTATTTTCAGCGTTTTCTACCGGTATTTTTGCCAGCATGTCACCTTTATCACTCAGCCCGTATATCGCATTTTTATTTCCCCTGTCCTCAATCGCCCAGATTGTTTTCTTATCCTGTGACAAAGCAATTCCGGAAACTTCCTTCAATTTTTTAGGTAAGGAAAACTGAACTTTTAATTCATCTTCTTGAGTTGGGGAATTCTGAGCTTTTGGATTACAGCTCAATAAAAGCAAAGCGGGTAAAATAAGAAAACGTAACATATTTATCTTTTATTTTTTTTTAATTGAATGTAAGAAGCATTAATTGTTCCAATCAGAAATTATGAAAGCTTTTTTGCCTTTTCCCAAAGAACATCCATTTCTTCCAGAGACATATCTGCCAGTTTCAACTCCTGTTCCTCGGCAAGTCCTTCCATCTTTTGAAATCTTGAAATAAACTTAAGATTGGTTCTTTCCAACGCAGAATCCGGGTTAATACCTGAAATTCTTGCATAGTTAATCAAAGAGAAAAAAACATCACCCAACTCCTGTTCTTTTTTATCCAGATCAGTCTCAGCATGGAACTCCTGAATCTCTTCATCTACCTTTTTCCATGCATCTTCTGCATCATGAAACTCAAAACCTATTCCCTTCACTTTATCCTGAATTCGGTAGGCTTTTACCAGACTCGGCAGGCTTTTAGGAACTCCTCCCAAAATAGATTTGTTTCCTTCTTTTAGTTTTAATTTTTCCCAGTTCTGCTTCACTTCTTCTTCATCTTTCACTTCTACATCTCCATAGATGTGAGGATGGCGGAAAATTAATTTTTCATTCAAGGAATTGATAACATCAGCAATGTCAAAGCTTTCTTTTTCGGAACCTATTTTAGCATAAAAAACAAGATGAAGCAGGACGTCGCCCAGTTCTTTTTTTATTTCCTGTAAATCATTCTGCAAAATAGCATCTGAAAGTTCATAGGTTTCCTCAAGGGTAAGATGACGAAGGGATTCCAACGTCTGCTTCTGATCCCATGGACATTTTTCACGCAAATCATCCATAATATCCAATAATCTTCCGAAGGCTTCCAGTTTCTCTTGTTTCGTATTCATAAATAAGGGGAAATTCAATCTTATACAAATGTAAGGGTTATTCAGGCATCATTACAAACGTTGGAAGTAAAAGTTGCGAAGTGCAGAATTCAGGACAGATGAGAGGTCTAAACCTAACAGGTTTTCGAAACCTGTTAGGTTTGGAATATTAGCGTGCAATTATCTTTTGTCTCAAAAAACAAAAAGCCTTGTCCGGACATTCCAGACAAGGCTTTATATTTTTAATTCAGAACTGAATTATCCTTGTTTTCTGTGCGTACTCTTAGGAGCTGATTTTGCAGCTGAAGTAGCTTTTACTTTTGGAGCAGCTGGCTTTTCTGCTTTTGGAGCCGCTTTTTTAGCTTCTTTTTCAATGCTTACTTCTTCTGTTGCAGGCTCTCCTTCTAAAGTTTCAGGCTCAGCTTTCACAAAGCTTTCAGGAGTAATATATCCTGCTTTTTGAAGGATGTTGTACCACTGAGCTAATTTCTTGATATCAGAAGCATATACTCTTTCTGTATCATAATTAGGAAGAGATGTTAACATGAATTCTTTTAAATCTGCATCAGACGATTTGTGAGAAATCGTTTCTTTATAATCGTTGTTTTTAGCAATATTTTCAAATACTTCAAACAAAGGAACTTCTTTCTCGAATGTAAACATCGCAATATTGTCCAATAAACTTACCTGGCTTGAGTTTCCAATGCTTACTTTTTTCTTGTTGGTAACATCTTCAATGATGAATCCGTTTCTTAATTGAGAAACTAATTTGAAAAGTCCTGGTTTTCCAGAAATTGAAATTATTTTTTCTAACAGCATAATTTTATTTTTTGTAAATTCTGCAATCAGCACTAGCTTTTTGCTTTTTATTATTTTTAATCCTTATTTTAAATTACTTTGGAAATCTCATTTTGTAACCGATGTTCACATCACCCTGAGATATTTTAGTCAGCTTACCTTTTACCAGTTTCTTCTTCAGAGCACTAAGGTGATCGGTAAAAAGAACTCCTTCAATATGGTCATATTCATGCTGAATTACGCGGGCTCTAATATCGGAAAAAGTTTCTGTATGTTTCACAAAATTTTCGTCATAATATTCAATAACGATTGTTCCTTTTCTTTTTACATCTTCTCTTACATCAGGAATAGAAAGACAGCCCTCATTGAACTTCCATTCTTCCCCGGATTCTTCGAGAATCTGAGCGTTGATGAATACTTTTTTAAACTCTGCCAGCTCATCTTTAATATCTTCATAATCCTCATCTTCTGCAAGAGGCGTTACATCTATTACGAACAGACGGATGTCCAAACCAATCTGTGGCGCTGCAAGACCTATGCCATTTGCGCTGTACATGGTTTCGAACATGTTATCTATCAGTTCCTGTAATTCGGGATAGTCTTTGTCTATATCTTTCCCTACTTTTCTCAAAACAGGATCCCCAAAAGCTCTTATCGGTAATATCATCTTAATCTTTGTTCTAAAAAATTCTGCAATATAATTGTTGCACTTACTTTATCTATTAGTCCTTTTTCCTGCCTCTTTTTCTTGTTTTTTCCACTTTGGGAAATAAAAAACGAAGCCATTTTGGAAGTAAATCTTTCATCAAAACGGTGAACTGCAATATCCGAAAATTCTTTTTTAAATTCTTCTATGAATTTTAAAATATCGGTTTCCACTTCTGAAATATTTCCTCTCAAATCTATGGGAAGCCCAATCACTACTTCATCCACCTTATTTTCACTGAAATATTTTTTCAAAAATTCCATTAAAAGACGGTTCTCTACAGTCTCCAGTCCACTGGCTATAATCTGCATATCATCGGTTGCAGCGATACCACAACGAGCCTTTCCGTAGTCTATTGCAAGGATTTGTCCCATAAGTTTGCAAATTTAGTAAAATTTACTGATTTTATTCATAACGCAGTTTTTTTATATAAATCATGTTTTATTCCATTATTTTTTTTATAATTTTAATCTTCCAAAAAACAATTATATGAAGAAACTCATCCTCGTTAGACATGCAAAAAGCGACTGGCCGGAGGAAACGGAGGACTTTGACAGACCATTGGCAGACAAAGGTTTGGAGGATGCTATGCACATGTCCAGGTTCCTGAAAAGTAATAATATTTCCATTGATCATTTTGTGTCCAGCCCCGCGGTGCGTGCACTGAATACCTGTAAAATTTTCAATCAGGCCTATCAGCTGAACTGTGCTACTGATGAAAAACTTTATAATCCATCGGAAAGAAGCTTTGAATCTGTAATTTATGATCTGGATGACAATCTTAATTCTGTTGCATTCTTTTCTCACAATAATGGAATTTCCAATTTTGCCAACTCTATTTCTGAGGATATTTTCCATTTTCCGACTTGCGGAGTTGCAGGTTTTGAAGTAGACTGTGAATCCTGGTCAGAATTCGACGGTGCTAAAAAGAAACTGTTATTCTTTTATGAGCCGGGGAAAATATAACTTTACTTCTGTACTTTTTTATGTATCCTTATTAATCCTTCTTTTCTCATGTCAGAAACAGAAGAAAACCTACTATGAATCTATTGCACTGAATGATATAAAGCTTTCTTCCCCCAAGCCCGGAAGCTGGCGCTCTAATCATGATGAACATTTCCAGACCTATGAAGATTTTCAGAAATCAAAAAAGATAAAACCAGAGTCTGGACAGAATACCATCTATCTGCAGCCAATCGGAAAATTTGATGAACTTCAGAAAAGAGAAATAGCCCTTACCAGTGAATATTTAAAAATATATTTCCAGCTGGAAACAAAGATTCTTCCCCCCTTATCCAACACCATATTTCCTGAAAAGATCAAAAGAATTTCAAAGGAAGGACAGGAACAAATTCTGGCAAGTTATGTCCTGGACAGCATTCTGATCAAAAGAAAGCCTAAAGATGCTGTAGTACTGATGGGAATTACAGAGAAAGATCTTTTTCCACTGCCGGAATGGAACTATGTTTTCGGGCTGGCTTCTTATGAAGAAGGTGTAGGGGTCACGTCAATGTATAGATTTGCAAACGGTCATTTAAGTGATTCCAACTTTAATGAGAGTTTTCTGAGATTAATAAAGATCAGTTCTCATGAGATCGGGCATATGTTTGGAATAAGCCATTGTCTGAATGCCAACTGTGTGATGAATGGAACCAATACGCTTACTGAAACAGATTATCACCTCGCAAGAGCATGTTCACTCTGTCAGAGAAAACTGAATTCAAGTATCCATTATGATCCTGAGAAAAGACTTCTTGAATTGAAAAATTTCTTTGAAAAGCAACATCTTAACACAGAACTTTCCCTGTCACAGCAAGACCTGAATCTTGTACAATAAACCAACATTCCTTTACCAACTGCATATTCCCCTCCATCGGAGGGGTGGCAAAAAATTTATTTTTTGACGGGGTGGTTAACAAAAAAGAACGGACCCAAGCCCGTTCTCTATGAAATATCTTACGTGATTCCGCTTTTATTTCTTCTTCAAATCCAGATCATCAAAATCAAAACTGAAATCCGTTACATCAGAAATCGCCTTCAATTTTGCAGATTCTGCCTTTCCGTTTTCGTCGTAGCTGAAAATAATATAAGCATCCGCATCATAGCTTCTGTCGTCCCATTTGATAATAAAAGAATTATTAGAGTATGGAAGTAATTCGCCTTTTAATCTTGGAGAGTTTTTACATGAAATTCTATAAGTATTTCCCTGCTGAGCAATTTCTACATCACCAAACCAAACATCATTGTAAGTTCCTGTGAACTGTTCTGCTTTTGGCTGAAGTGATTTTTCTTTTTTAAATGCTTCTGATTTTGCAAAAGCGTCTTTCTTCTGTTTATTGAATTCAGCTTCCATTTTAGACATTCTGTCCCCATAGGTTTTTAGCCAGTTTCTGTCTGCAACGCCAAGATAAGAATCCTTCACCGTATTGGTAATGGTATTGAAAGCTGCTCCAGATTGTTGGTTCGTCAATACAACAATTCCCAGTTTCATATCCGGAATTAACGTAAACTGTGTAACCGTCCCGATCAATCCTCCGGTATGCTGTACCTGTTTATGTCCTTTAACATCACTCAGGAACCACCCTAAACCGTATCCGTAGAAACTTGTATCATAAGGATTTTTTGCGGCTACTCTGTCAGGGATCTGTAAGCTCCACAGCTGTTGGGCATTCTTATCAGACACCAGTTTTTTTCCGTCTTTTGTTGTGAAGTTATTCAGGAGACATTCTGCCCAGGTTGTCATATCCTTAATATTACTCATAATTCCACCAGCGGCATTGGCTGTTTCATTCCAATCGTGAGGAACAGCAATCGCTTTTCCATCCACAGGAGCATGTGCATCAATTTTATTAGCTGTAGCTTTTGCTCTGTTGTAGCTTCCGAAACTTGAAGTCATTCCTACCGGCTTCATGATTCTTTGCTCAATAAATTCTGCCCAGCTTAATCCGGAAATTCTGTGAATCACTTCTCCGGCCACAATAAACATAATATTGTTATAATCCAGTTTTGTTCTGAAAGGATTTTCTGGCTTTAAATATCTTACGTTACGAACAATATCGTTCACAGTCATACTGCCTCCTTCAGGAAAAAACATAAGATCACCCTGCCCAAGTCCTAATCCTGCTCTGTGCGTAATAAGATCTTTAATGGTAACATTTTGAGAAACGTAAGGATCGTACATTTGAAACTCAGGAATATATTTTGAAACTTTATCATCCCAGTTCAGTTTTCCCTCATCTGCTAAGATGGCTAATGCCACACAAGTAAAACCTTTTGAGTTGGAAGCAATTCCCACTAGTGTATTATCATCCATAGGCTGCTTCGTAGTAAGAGAACGTACTCCAAAGCCTTTAGAATAGGTTACTTTACCATCTTTTACAATTCCCACTGACATTCCTGGTACATCAAAGGTTTTCAGGGTATTTTGGATCAGTTCATCCAGCTTTTTTTCTTCAACCTGCGCATTGGCCAATCCTACGGTCAAAAGAAAAATGAAAAAAGAAAGTTTCTGTTTCATTGTTTATTTTAATTTTCCCAAATTTACTAAATATTAAGCGATGCTAATTTTAGCAGTGCTAAAACTTTACTATAAATCAATTGTATTTATGAACAAGTCTATTTGTATCTGTATATTTTCTCTTTTCGCTATCAGTGGTACCAAAGCCCAGGACAGAACTGCCAATCCTCTGCTTTTACAAACCTGGAATCTCAATAAAATGGATACTTATATTTATACCTATGAAAAACAGGATGGCTTTGAGGCAAGGAGAGAAGGAATCAGATTTCAGAAAAACGGAAAAATCACCGGAAATCTGATTAAATCTACCTTAAGATATGATACCCTGGAAGAACCTGTTACTAAGAAAAATGAAAAACCAGACCGCTATATCGGGAGCTGGAAAAAAGCTTCAGACTCTACAGTTACTCTAATTTTTCCTTCCAATACCAATATGACCGGCACTTTTGTTATTTCAAAGCTTACGGAAAATCAGCTGAAATTAAAAAAGGTTTTCAGTGCGGATATTGAAAAGAAACTGGATTCAATCAGAAAAACAAAAAATATTACTGAGTAGGATCTCTTATGAATTGATAAAAGCTTCTTTATATTTGCACTCTTAAAAATGGCAGTACATGACAAAAGTTCTTCTCCTTTCCGACTCTCATTCTTATATTGATGACAGAATTCTGGAATATGCTTCTCAGGCCGATGAAGTATGGCATTGCGGAGATTTCGGAAGCCTGGATGTTATTGAACAGCTTGAAAAAGTAAAACCTCTCAAGGGCGTTTACGGAAACATTGATAATGCCAAAATTCAGGCTGAATTTCCGGAGGTGAACCGATTTTTTTGTGAAAAACTGGAAGTTCTGATGATTCACATTGGAGGATATCCGGGAAAATATACTCCACTTACTAAAAAAGAAATTGCAGAAAAGGCTCCGAAATTATTTATTTCAGGGCACTCTCATATTTTGAAAGCCATGTATGACGAGAAAAAAAGTCTGCTTCATCTGAATCCCGGCGCCTGCGGAAAACAGGGCTGGCATAAAGTGAGAACGATGATGCGCTTTGTGGTGGACGGTGAGGAAATCAAAGATCTGGAAGTGATTGAACTGGGACCGAGAGTATGATGAGTGAGAGTGCTAGGGAGTATGAGTGTTTGAGGGTAAAGGAGTTTGTCTTCTATCCGTTTTAGTTTTTACCTTTGCAGAAATATTGGATTAGACAAGTCTTAGAAATTATGAAGATCGGCGATAAGGTTTCGGTAGTAGATGAAGATTTAAGCGGAGTAATTACATCCGTGAAGGGAAATATTGTCGTTTTTAAAGATGAATATGGCTTTACCCATCAATATCCTAAAGAAAAACTGGTTCCTAAAGATTCGGATCTCTATGAAAATATCAGAATCGTCAGAAAAGCGGAGCCTAAAAAAATTATTTCTAAGAAACACCAGAAAAATCATTTGGTTTTAGATCTGCATTTTCATAATTTGGTAAAGAATCCCAATGACTATGACAGCTTTGAAAGATTGTTTATACAGAAGGAAAAACTGATTGAAGTGATTGAGTTTTGCAGGAAGAACAACCTGAAGAGACTGGAAATTGTTCATGGCATTGGTGATGGGACTTTACAGAGGATGGTTCGGGATGTGCTGGAAAGCCAGGTTAATATTGATTTTTATAATAAGGAAATACTTCACCATCAATCGGGTGCGGTAATGGTAGAATTTCACTAAATTTGCAGGAATTGAAATATGAACGTACTTAATTTACTTTTTACCAAAGACGGATTGATCTGCCAGATTGTTAAAAACAAAAACATTCTGGAGGAAAAGTCTTATTTCGTTACTGAAGAGACACCAGCCAATCTTATTGATCAAAAGCTGGATGAAGTTCTTTTAAAGCAGCGCTATGACGAAATCCATGTGATTTCAGCATTTAACCACTTTACCCTGATGCCGGAAGGTTTTTCTGAGCATGATGCAGGTTTTGATCTGATCGCTTTCAACGCTCCAACTGACAGAGAAAAGGAAGAGCTGATGCTTTCTATCAATAAAAAATTCAATATTCAGTTTTATTATACTTTCCCAAAAAACTATTATAAGAAAATAAAAGAGCTTGCAGTACCAGTTCATTTTAATTTCTCCGGAGAAAAGTTTCTAAGTGCGATCAATAATAAAACCAATAAGGAAATTCACATCAATCTATATCACAACCAATGTGAGTTTTTTGCAATTGATAATAAGAAAATCATTCTTTATAATAACCTGGATGTCAACTCCGAAGTTGATTTCCTTTACTTTATTATGTTTACATTAAGCAAAATAGGTTTCGGAATCAATGAAACCAGCTTTTATGCTTACGGAGAAACTACGGAAAATGAAACGTTTATTTCCGAACTTCAGAAATTTGTTAAAAATCTGAAAATTGTCTTTGACAATATTCCCAATAAGAATTTTATACTCAACTAGGTTACAGGCCGCAGGTATTAGGGATCAGTTCCCGGACATAATTACCAGCCACCTATAATCTATTACCTAAACCCTAAAAAAAATATGTTCAGAATAATATCAGGCAAATGGAAAGCCAAGAAAATTGCCGCTCCAAAAAACTTTGAAGTAAGACCTACCACCGATTTTGCGAAAGAGGCTTTATTCAGCATTCTGGAAAACAAATACGATATGCAGTCGATTTCTGTGCTTGATCTTTTTGCAGGAATTGGTTCTATTACCTTTGAATTTGCTTCACGAGGCTGTCAGAATGTTACTTCGGTAGAGCTGAATCCAAAACACACCGCATTTATCAACTCCACTGCTTCTGAGCTAGATATGGCACTTCAGATCAATGTACAGAGAGGGGATGTCTTTGACTGGCTTAAAAAATTCAGAAATAATAAATCTTTTGAAATTGTTTTCTCTGATGCTCCCTTTGAAATGGAAGAGAAAAAATATTATGAGCTGATTTCTCTGGTTTTAAACAATAAATACCTGAAGGAAAACGGCGTTCTGATTGTAGAGCACCAAAGCCGTATGAAGCTCGACCATCCCAATTTAATAGATACCAGAAAATACGGAAACGTAAGTTTCAGTTTTTTTGAACCCAATAAAGAAGATAATCAGGAACTTTAATTCCTGATTATTTTTTTTGATATGACTGGAGATTCTTCACCCCATTTTGTTATAGCTTCTAAAACAGGTAAAAGCGTCTTTCCAAAGTCCGTTAATTCATATTCTACCACTAAAGGAGGTTTTTCTGTAAAAACTTTTCTGTCAACAATTCCGTCTTCCTCCAATTGCTTTAGCTGTAAACTCAATGTTCTTTCCGTGATGGTAGGAATGGATTTTCTTATTTCATTATAACGCTTAGCTCCTCCAATGAGGTGGTGTAAAATTACTGCTTTCCATTTCCCTCCGATAAATTTCATCGTAACGCTGGTACAGCAGGGATAGGATTTATTATCTATTGTATACATTTTATACTATCATTTTTTACCGTTATTGCAAAGTTAATAAACTTAAATTACTTTTGTAACTATAAAAATGATAGTATAAAATTATGAACTTTTTAGACAAAATGAAAAACAGATATACTGTAAAAAAGTATAATCCACAGGGAAAAATCAGTGAAGAACAAATTGCAGCGCTTCAGGAGATTTTAAATTTAAGCCCGTCATCTATTAACAGCCAGCCATGGAATTTTATTTTCGTAAATGATACTGAAATAAAAAAGCAATTGGGTGAAAAATCTTATTTTAATAAAGAAAAAGTACTGGATAGTAGTCATATTATTGTTTTTCAGGTGATCAAAAACATTGAAAACTTTGAAAAACAAATTGAAGAAAATCTACCGGAAGGCTCTGTTAATTATTACCGTACTATGGTAAAACCAAAGGGAGAAGATGCTATAAAATCATGGCTCGGGCATCAGGTATATTTATCTCTAGGCGTACTTTTGTCTGCCTGTGCAGCGATGGGAATAGATTCCACTCCAATGGAAGGAATTGAACCGGAAGGCTATGATGCTGTTCTGAATAATGAAAACTATGAAACCCTATTTGCCGTAGCTATCGGGCAAAGAGATGAAACGGATGCTAATCAGCCGAAATTCAATCCGAAGAAAAGGCTGAATGCTGAAAAAGTAATTGTGGAGGCGTAACATAAACAAAAATTTCACAATCTCTTTCACAAAGGACACTAATAAAAAAGTCTGCTTCAATATGAGGCAGACTCTTTATTTATAATACTTTCAATTCTAAATCAATTGTTTTTCCGAAGAACTTCTTGGAGATCTTTTCAAAATTCTTGGTAAGATCTGAAAGGTAGAAATGATAATTCGGCTGGTGATTGTTATCATTTAAAAGGTTGTACTTATCCAGAATGATTTTTAAATGATTGGCCACAATATTCGGAGAGTCTATTACACGGACTCTGTTTCCATAATACTGCTTGATTTCATCTATTAAAAGAGGATAATGGGTACAGCCCAGAATCAAAGTTTCAATATTTTTTAATTTACTGTTACTTAAATAATTATAAATAATAGCATGGGTAATCGGATGGTTTTTAAATCCTTCTTCAATGGCAGGAACCAGTAATGGTGTTGCCAGTTCATCCACTTTGATCCACTTATTGTGCTTTCTGATGCTCTTTTTATACAACCCGGAATTCACAGTTGCTTTGGTAGCAATAACGCCTACATTATTGTGAATTTCATAAGATACTTTTTCAGCAACAGGATTAATAACGTCTATGACAGGTACTTTTCCCGCAACAGACTGCATCACTTCATTCAAAGCATTAGCTGTTGCCGTATTACAGGCAATTACAATAGCTTTACAATTCTGCTCCAGCAGAAAATTGGTGATCTTTGTAGAATATTCAATAATCGCTTCCTTGGATTTTTCTCCGTAAGGAAGGTGCTTTGTATCTCCAAAGTAAATAAGGTCTTCATGAGGCAGAAGTCTTTTAATTTCTTTGGCAACGGTAAGACCTCCTACTCCACTATCAAAAATTCCGATAGGCTGGGCTGGTGAAAGATGTGAATAATCTTGTTTTTTAGTTTTCAAATGAGCTGAAATTTTATACAAAAATAGTGAATTTATGGTATATCATATACATCAAAATGCTATACAATAAATAAATCCGAAGCAATTCCGTCTGCCATAAACCAATGCTTTTCAGGAATTTTTAAATGATCATTTTCAATAATTAAAATACCTTCTTCTATTTTCGGTTTTATTTCTACCCGAAAATGTTCCAGCATTCTCTCTGAAAATTTGTTTTGCAAACTCTGCAGATCTACTCCCCAGATGGTACGCAAGCCGATCATAATCATTTCATTAAACTGATCTTCCTTGGAAAGGATTTCTTCCTCTTTGGCCAGCAATTTACCATTTAGTTTTTTAATGTATTGCTGATTATTAGCTATATTCCAGCTTCGGACATCGAATCCGTTATACGAATGTGCTGATGGCCCTATCCCAAGATATTCCTGATACTTCCAATAGGCAGAATTGTGGCGGGAGTAAAAGCCAGATTTAGCAAAATTGGAAACTTCATAATGCTCAAAACCGTTATCTTTTAAAAAGTCAGATAAATAATAGAATTCTTTGTTTTGTTCTTCTTCTTTAGGACTTTTTACTTTTCCTTTTGAGATCCAGTTTTCCAAAGCCGTTTTGGGTTCTACTGTCAATGCATAAGATGAAATATGTGGAACTTCCAGAGCGATGGTTTTATTCAGATTTTCTTTCCAGATCTCAAGATTGGAAGTGGGTGAACCATAGATCAGATCAATACTTAGATTTTCAAAACCGAAGTCCTGTGCTCGTTTGATGGAACTTTCGGCCTCGGAGGCACTGTGAGCTCTGTTCATCAACTTCAGATCTTCTTCAAAAAAACTTTGAGTACCAATGGACAGTCTGTTCACTGGTGTTCCTGCCAGCTGTTTCAGGAAATTTTTGTCCAGATCATCAGGATTGGCTTCCAAAGTGACTTCAATATCATTTTCAAAACTGAAATGCTGCAAAATTTCATCTATTAAAGAACTGATCTCATCTACCGAAAGAATAGAAGGAGTTCCGCCTCCAAAATACAGAGATTTGAGATTTTTATTCTGTAACTCATCTTTTCTCAATAGTATTTCAGTTTTCATGGCGCGAAGCATTTCATCCTTGAAATTCAGGGATGTTGAAAAATGAAAGTTACAATAACTGCATTTTTGTTTACAGAACGGAATGTGAATATAAATCATAAAAAAAGCTCTGAAAAATTTCAGAGCTCAAATTTATTTAAATTAAATTAATTAATATCTAAATCCTCTAGCATTAATAAAGTTGTCGAAGTTATACCCCAGACCAATCATGAAGCTGTTTCCACCATAGCTCTGGATATCAGATAATCCAAGGTTATAAGTAGCTCCAATCATGAATTTGTTGAATCTTACTTTTACAATTGGAGAGATACTCAGGTTCTGATTATCAAATCTGTTCTGAACCGTTCTGTAGCTTACCCCGAAAGAGAATGCGTTAATATCATTAGAGAATGTAGCCATTAGGTTCCAGTCTATCATTCTCGTTGAATTTGTATTAAGATTGATTAATGCTGAAGGTGCCAATGTAATATTATCAGCAATGTTCCAGTTGTATCCTAAGTTTAAGAAGAATTTAATTGGAGAAGGCTCGTAGTTGTTTACGATAGAAGCATCATTACTTAATGCGATATCATTTACGGAAACACCCCCGAATAAACCTCTGTAGGTAGCTGCCAAACCGAAGTTTGCATACACCATAAAGATATTACTTTCTTCACCTCTCAATAATGGGTCACCACCTTCTTCAGTATTGATTTTTGAATAATCAAAATTCATGTTATAGAAGTTAACACTTGTACCGAAAGAGAACTGGTCTTTTCTGTCTCCTTCACTACTTAGCGGAATAAAATATGAAGCACCAGCCGTGATACCACCCGCAGAGATCGGTCCGTTACTGTCTCTGAACACGGAAATACCAGCACCTACTCTATCAAAGATATTCGCATTAATCCCGATTGACTGAACATTCGGAGAATTACTGAATTTTGAAAATTGTTGTTGATAATTGGCGTTGAGCTGTACGTAATCTGTTTTTCCGTATTGAGCTGGGTTGAACAGGAACTCACCATCCAAAAGATATTGCTGATAGTATGGTAGTGATTCTTGTGCTTTGTATGCATTTGACAAAAGAGCTAAACATACGATAGCATATAGTTTTCTCATAACAAATCTTGATTTCAATTCAACAAATATAAAAAAAATCTCAATATATTTTTAGTTTTCTAAATAATTTCTCCATTTTTTTACAGCATCCGCCATATCTTTGGGCATTGGGCTCTCAAAATATAATTCCTTTTTTGTTGTTGGGTGCATAAATCCTAGGGTATGTGCATGAAGGGCATGTCTTGGCAAAATTTCAAAAACATTTTTAATAAACTGCTTGTATTTTGGAAGATTTACCCCTCTTAAAGGCGTATGTCCTTCATATCTTTCATCATTAAACAAAGTATGACCGATATGTCTGAAATGCGCTCTAATCTGATGGGTTCTTCCCGTCTCCAGTTTACATTCCACCCACGTCATATATTTGAATCTTTCAAGAACTTTATAATGGGTTACTGCATGTTTACCCTGGCTGCCATCTTCATAAACAGACATCTGCATTCTATTCTTAGGATGCCTTCCGATATGCCCTCTGATGGTACCTTCTTCGTCCTGCATATTGCCCCACACAAAAGCCCAGTAGAGTCTCTTTGTAGTTCGGTTAAAGAATTGCTTTGCCAGGAAACTCAATGCATATTCATTCTTGGCAATCACCAATAGCCCTGATGTATCTTTATCAATTCTGTGGACAAGCCCTACTCTGTCAAGATCAGATTTTTCACCGTTCTTTTCAAAATGAAAAGCCAGAGCATTTACCAATGTTCCATCCCAGTTTCCAAACCCTGGATGTACCACCATTCCCGCTTCCTTATCCACTACTACAAGATCATCATCTTCATAAACGATTTTCACAGGAATATCTTGTGGAATAATAACATTCTCTCTTGGAGGATGGGTAAGCAACACTGAAATCTGATCTCCCGGTTTTACACGGTAATTCTGCTTTACTGCAGTTCCATTCACTATCACATTTCCGGCTCTGCAGGTCTGTGAAATTTTATTTCTTGAAGAATTCTGTCTGTATATTAATAGGAACTTATCTATTCTTAAGGGTTCCTGCTTACTGTCAACAGTGATATTAAGATGTTCATACAAACCCTTATTTTCCTCGTCAATATCGATATTTTCAATACTGTTGGAATCTAATAATTCTTCATCTAAAAAATCTTCGTTATCTTCTGACATTGTTTTATTTTTTTTACACAAAAGGCTTCAACATTTTGCAGTTGAAGCCTGTATTTTTGATATTAATCTGATCTTATTCTACGACAACCTTCTTAGCTTTCGGCTTTTGGGCAGGCTGCTGTGTTGTTGTTGAAGCAGCTGGTTTAGCTGTACTTCCTGTCGCAGGAGTAGTGGTAGAAGTTTTAGGCTTCTCTGTACTTTGACCTGCAGGTTTAGAAGTTGTTGTCTGAGGCTTTGGAGTCTCAGTTTTCGGTACTTCAGGTTTTGGTGTCTCCCTTCTTGGAGCCGGAGTTGGTACTACGGGAGCTTCATAACTTGGCTCATTGTGCACTTCTTCATATCGTACCGGAGGAAGTGAAGTATCCACTTTCATACGATAGATAGAATTCAACTGCTCTACTTTTGCTCTTAATTCTGCGGGAGTTTTCTTACTCGCCCAAAGGTCAATCTGCATTCCCTGATCACGAACATCTCCGGAAGCAGGGTCCTGATAATAAATAATATCAGATTCATCTTTACTTCCATCTTCGTGCTCTACCAGCCCTACCTCAAACATACTCTTGGTAATTACTGCTCTTGCTTCTTTTACTGTAAGTCCCACAACATTCGGAATAGAGATATTTCTCATCGGCCCGGAACCTACCACAACATCAATCGTAGAGAATCTTGGTAAACGGGTACCTGGGTTCACAGCATTACCTTTATATAATATTCTTAAAAGAGCATCTTTCTGAATACTAGGCTCATAAATTGTATCACCGATTTTAAGTCCTACCTGATCCAATCTCTGGAATGCCAGTCCGGAATATTTATTAATTACATTCGGCACCGCAATAGGAGCCCATGTTCTCGGATTTACTTTAAGCGTTACGGTTCTTCCGTCTTTTACACGGGAACCTGGTGCAGGATATACCTGCAATACCTGGAATGGTCTGTATTTCGGGTCGTAATTGGCACTGTCTACTTCATATTCCAGCCCTGTATCATCTAATATTTTAACGGCATCATGTACCGATTTATTTACAATATTGGGAACAGGAATTTCCTGACCGTGGTTAGTATGGTACTCCAACCAGCGAAATGTGAGCCATACCAGCCCAACGAAAACACCGATGGCTACTACTAAATTCAGTAAAACTTTCCAATTGAAAAGTGATTTAAGCATACTTAAAAATACTTTAATTATAACCGCAAATATAGCTAATAATTTTAGAATGGACTTTTTATTTAACACAATTCATTTTTGATTTTAAAATTTGCCGATTTCCCGTATTGCATTACATAAAATGATTAAATTTGCCTTAATTGATACTATATGGTTATGAATAAAAAAAGTGTTGCCGTAGTAATGGGAGGCTATTCTGATGAATATGTTGTTTCTTTAAAAAGCGGACAATTGATTTATGATTCTTTAGACAGAAATCTCTATGACGTATATAAAGTAGTAGTCCTTAAAGATGAATGGTATTTTTTAGGTGAAAATGATACAAAATATGCCATCAACAGAGGAGATTTTTCTGTGACTTTAGATAATGGAGAAACTTTAAAATTTGATGTTTGTTTCAATATCATCCACGGAACTCCCGGAGAGAACGGAATCCTTCAGGCATACTGGGATGCCATCGGTCAAAAATATACAGGTTGTGATTTTTACCAGAGTGCCCTTACTTTCAATAAAAAAGACACTCTTGCCGTATTGTCAAAATACGGAATTCCATCTGCTAAAAGTATTTATTTAAGAAAAGGTGAAGACATCAATGTGGACGAAATTGTATCAGAACTCAACCTTCCATTATTTGTAAAACCTAACCAATCCGGATCTTCACTGGGAATTTCTAAAGTAAAAGAAAAATCTGAACTGATTGCAGCTACTGAAATTGCATTCAAAGAAGATAATGAAATCCTGATAGAGAGCTTCCTTGACGGTATGGAAGTTTCCGTAGGAGTTATTGATTTTAAAGGCGAAACAATTGTATTAGGAATTACAGAAATTGTTCCTACCAATGAGTTTTTCGATTATGAAGCAAAATACGAAGGAGCTTCAGAAGAAATTACACCTGCAAGAATTGATGAAGAAACCACAAAAAGAGTGGAAGAAATTGCGAAAAGAGCTTATAATTCTTTAGGAATGAGTGGTTTTTCAAGAAGTGAATACATTCTGATGAACGGAATTCCTTATATGTTGGAAATGAATACGAACCCTGGATTCTCTCCTGCAAGTATTCTTCCTCAACAGGCAAAACATTATGGAATTTCCATTATGGATCTGTGTGGAAATGAAGTAGAAAAAGCACTTAATAAATAATCAAAGGTTAGAAATGACAGGTCAGAAGTAAAATCAACTTAAAACTTCACCTGTTATTCACGACTCAAAATCATAACTCGTACAACATGAAAATTGCTGTTTTCCCAGGGTCTTTTGATCCGATTACACTAGGACATTACGATATTATAGAAAGAGCGGCACCGCTATTTGATAAATTAATTATCGCTATCGGGCAAAACTCTCAGAAAAAATATATGTTCCCTCTTGAAAAAAGAATGGAATTTATCCAGAATTCTGTTGCAGAATTCCCCAATGTGGAAGTAGATTATTTTGAAGGGCTAACCGTTGATTACTGTTTTGAAAAAAACGCACAATACATCATCAGAGGACTGAGGAATCCGGCTGATTTCGAGTTTGAAAAAGCAATTGCCCATACCAACAGAACTTTAGCCCACAAAAAACTGGAAACAGTATTCTTACTGACTTCTTCCGGAAAATCTTTCATCAGCAGCAGTATTGTAAGAGAAATCCTTAACCATGGAGGTGAATACGAACTACTGGTTCCTGAATCCGTGAGAGTGGAGCGGTAAAAAAATATAATTGATGAGCGATAAATGATAATTGATATAATGGCCAAGAATTTGCTTAAGCAGAAATCATTCATCAATTATCATTTATCAACAATCATTTATAATTATATATGCACGAACAGTTCAATTTTGCAATAGAAGTCCTTGGGACCATTGCCTTTTCCATGTCGGGAAGTTTTGCAGCGATGCAGAAACGGCTTGATCCGTTCGGGGTGCTTATTATTGCATTTGTAACTTCTGTAGGAGGAGGAACTGTAAGAGACCTGCTGCTTGACATCCCTGTTTTCTGGATGCATGATATTCTGATGTGTACCCTGATTCTGGTGACCAGTATTTTTTCAATGATTTTCAAATCTCTTGAAAAAAACTTTAAAGTAACTTTATTTATCTTCGACAGCTTCGGGCTCGGATTATTTACCATAATTGGTGTACAAAAAGGTTTGAATGCAGGAATCCATCCCATGATCTGTATTGCATTGGGAACGATTACGGGTTGTTTCGGTGGTATTATCAGAGATATATTACTCAACAGGATTCCTTTGATTTTCAGAAAGGAAATTTATGCTACAGCCTGTATTGTGGGAGGAGCAGTATTTCTGTTAATGACCAAATATTCTGTACTTTCCTATACTTTTGTACAGATTCTCACCATTCTCCTTATTGTTGCCATACGGACACTTGCTGTAAAATACCACTGGCAGATGCCTAAATTTTATGGCTACGACCATAATAATTCGGAAATGTAATTTAAACCCATTTAAATCCAATATTAAAAAACAAAAAAGTCCTGAAAATTCAGGACTTTTATAGTATATGTTAGGTTGACTAGAAGAATTTTCCTCTGTTTCTCATATTCGGGTTATGCATATGCTTCTGCATGGTTGGCATTTTCAACTGATCTTTCATCATTTTGATCTGATCGGTCATCATTCCTGCACTGTCCAGTCTTTTTGCTTCTTCCAGCAATTTCTGCCCTTCCTGTTTTCTTCCTTTAGAAATAGCGGCTGCTGCAAGATTTAAAGTAGCCATTGCTCTGTCGTGTTTCATATTCAAACCATATTCCAATGCTTTTTTCATGAAAGGTTCTACTTTTGCAGGATGATCCTGAGCTTGTGTCAATCCTGATAAATAATGGAAATATCCGTATTGAGTCTTATGAAGCTGTCCTTTATAATCTGTTATTTTGGATAACCATTCTCCGGCTTTCTCCATATTTTGTTTTCTCAATTGCCAGAATGCCAACAAGATATATTCGTTTTTAAAGAATAGTAAGATCGGAAATGCAGCCAATAGGAAAACAACAATACCCCACCCAAGATTTCTCGTGAAGAACATCATATAAAGTCCCAGTAAAATAAGGACTGCTGCTACTGCAATTTTTATGTATTTATTCATTATTAAATTTTAGAAGTGCAAAGATAATAAATTTAGGGCTTAAAGTTCAAAAAGTCAATGGTGAATGGTCAATTCGCTGCGTTTATTAACTTTGGAACTGCAAGAAATTCACGATTTACTTTGCGAAACAAAAACTGACTATTGGTTCTACGCTTCGTTTTTGATTTTTTCAAACGTCTGGAAACAGAAATCATAGCCATTCTTTTCATCTTTCTCATGGCAGATTTCGTTGGTCATTCTCCAGATTTTCGGATCTATTTTAGGAAAGAATGTATCAGCCTGAAGATCTGCTTTCACCAAAGTCACTTCAAGCCTGTCCACAACATCCATAGTCTGCTCGTAGATGTTTCCACCACCAATTACAAAAACTTCTTCATCAATTTTTTTAGCAAATTTCAATGCTTCTTTAATGCTTCCTACGATAAGAATTCCTTCTTCGAACCAGTCTTTCTTTCTTGACACAACAATGTTGGTACGGTTCGGAAGGGCTTTCCCAATACTTTCATAGGTTTTTCTACCCATGATTACAGGATGCCCGGAAGTAATATCTTTAAAATGTTTCAAATCTTTGGGAAGATGCCAAAGCAACTGGTTTTCAAAACCAATTTCATTTTTCTCTCCCATTGCCACCACTATTGTTGTCATTCAAATAATTTTTTACAAAATTAGCACATAATTTGTATATTTGGTTAGCACAAAAAATTTAAAAAAATAAACTATGAAAAATAAAGGATGTCTGGGTGCAGGAACCATTGGTATCGCCCTCCTTATTATTGTTGCTGTTTTATTCTTCTGGGGAAAAAGCGGCTATAACAATTTTGTGAACAAAGAACAGACTGTGAATGCAAAATGGTCTAATGTAGAGACTGTATATCAGAAAAGAGCGAACCTCATTCCTAACCTGGAAAGAACTGTAAAATCGTATTCAAAATTTGAGCAGGAAACTTTAACTCAGGTTGTGGAAGCCCGTTCCAAAGCGACTTCTATCAATATTGATCCTACGAATATGACCGAAGCTGATCTGGCTAAATTCCAGGCAGCACAGGGAGAATTATCCGGTGCATTAAGCAGATTGATGGCCGTGGTAGAGTCTTATCCTAACTTAAAAGCTGACCAGCAGTATATCAATTTCCAAAGAGAATACACTGCGATCGAAAACAGTATCAGAACTGAAACTGTTTATTATAATGATGCTGCAAAGGATTATAATACTTCCATCAAGACTTTCCCGAATAATATTCTGGCGAATTTCACCAATTTCAAAGAAAAACCTTATTTCAAAGCTGATGCAGGTGCTCAGAAAGCCCCTGAAGTATTCAAATAATAATGGGTAATTTCCTAACAAATCAACAGATCGCTTCCCTTGTGGAAGCGATTCAGTCTGCGGAAGATCATTCTACAGGAGAGATCAGAGTGCATATTGATTCCAATACTGAAAACCGGGATGCCAAGACAGCATTTGAAGTTTTCAAAAAACTGGCTATGGATAAAACTGCAGACAGAAATGCCGTGCTTTTCCATGTCAACTTTGAACAGAAATATCTTACCATCATTGGAGATATCGGCATTCATGAAAAAGTAAAACAATCTTACTGGGATCATCTTCACGATTATATCACCGCCGAATTTGCCAAAGGAAATTATCATCAGGCCCTGAAAAGTGCCATCCTGGAAACAGGACTTGAACTCAAAAAACATTTTCCTGTAGAAGGAGAAAACCCAAACCAACTCCCAAATGAAATTACGTTCTCTTAAAATAGTATTTTCATTTTTACTACTCTGCTTTTACACTTTTGTATCAGCACAATACACCATTCCCGAAAAACCTGCAGTGCTGTATCCTGTTTTTGATGAAGCCGGATTGCTTTCTCAGCAGGAAAAAGATGCACTTAATCATAAACTGATCAAGTTTGCAGATTCTACCTCAACAGAAATCGAAGTAGTAATTATCCGATCCACCAAAGGAGAAGATGTCAACTTTCTGGCAACCATGTTTGGCGAGAAATGGAAAATCGGAAAAAAAGGAGTTGATAACGGAGTTGTCTTTCTTATTGCAACGGAAGACAGAACGATGTCTATACAGCAGGGACGTGCTGTAGAACAATACCTTACCGCTTCAGTAGCCGGACAGATCTTAGATTATATTGTTACCCCAAATTTTAAGAAGGGACTTTGGTATGAAGGGATCAACGGTGGAACCTCAGCGATTATGGAAGCTGTTGAGGGGAAATTCAAACCTGTAGCTACCACGGCTCCTTCCGGCAATGGAAGTGCCTTTAAAGTTCTTATCATAGCTTTTATTATTTTCATCATCATTGCTATCTTATTTGGTAACAGAGGCGGCGGGAGTGGTGGAAATAATGACGACGATGATGATGTGATCATCACCAGAAGAGGACGCAGAAATTATCCCGGTGGTTTCTTCCCATTCCCTGGCAGCTTCGGAGGAGGCGGCTTTGGCGGAGGAAGTTCTGGCGGCGGTGGCGGCGGCTTTGGAGGTTTCGGCGGCGGTGGAAGTTTTGGAGGAGGCGGTGCATCCGGAGGTTGGTAAAAATTAACATTTCAAAATTGATATAAAATCAGATCATTATGATCTGATTTTTTTATTTAAAAATCTAAAATAACATCGATTCTTTACCTTTTATTAATATTAAATTGACATTTAGGTGTTAAAAAGTTAATAAAACCTCATAAAAACCACCTTTTATTCAATATTTTTTCACTATATTTACGGAAAACAGGATTATGAAGAAGACGCTGGTAGTATTTGCACACCCTTATCTGGAGCACTCCAATTCGAATGTAGAGCTCATCAATTTCTACGTTCGACACCAGCATTATACCCTGAGAGATCTTTACGAAGAATACCCCGACTTTCATATCGCTGCTTTCCGGGAAAGAAAACGCCTTAAAAACTATGAGCGTTTTATCTTCCAGTTTCCCCTGATATGGTTCGGCATGCCGCCACTCCTCAGATTATGGATTGATGAAGTTTTCGACAGAGACTGGCTGAAAGAAGGTGAACTTAATCCCCTGGAAGGCAAAGAAGTCTATATCCTGATAACGACTGGAGGAAAAGAAAGATCTTTCAGTAAAACAGGAACCTATCAATATACCATAGATGAACTGATCAGCGGGCTTATTGTTTCATTAAGGGTTTTCAAAGCAGATATTAAGCATATTAAAATCGTATACGAAGCTAACAAGCTCTCTAAAAAAGAAATTATTTTACATAAAAAAGAATTCACAGAACTACTCAATCAATAGCATATGGAATCCAGCTTAGCGATGAACACATTAATTTTCCTCGGTGTAGCCATTATCATGGTTCCATTGGCAAGGAAATTAGGGTTGAGTTCTGTAATCGGTTATATTCTGGGAGGAATCCTTATAGGGCCTTATGTCCTTAAACTTACAGGAAACAATGTCAATGATATTATGCATGCCAGCGAATTTGGCGTTATCATGCTTTTATTTTTGGTAGGATTAGAACTGGAGCCCCGTAAGTTCTGGGAAATGAGAAAGAAAATAATGGGCCTTGGACTATCTCAGATGGCTCTTACCATTCTTCTGCTTTTCCTGGTATTCACAAGCGTAGGCTGGAGAGTAGACAAAGCGATTGCCATTGCCATGTGTTTTGCATTATCTTCTACTGCCATTGTTCTGCAGACTTTACAGGAAAAAAACAATCTCAAAACTACCGCCGGAGAAGCTTCATTTTCTACCCTTCTGTTTCAGGATATTTCAGTGATTCCCATTTTAGCAATATTGCCTATTCTAGCCAATTATAAAGCCAAACATCATGACAATGAAATCCAGATTCTGATTCAAAAACTTCCGGAATGGCTTCAGGCCGGAACTGTAATTTTTGGAGTTGCATTGCTTATTCTGCTGGGTAGATATGTCTTTGTTCCTTTCCTGCGTTATGTTTCAAAATCGGGAATGACAGAACTCCTGACTGCTTCTTCGCTATTTCTTGTTATTGGTGTATCAGAGCTAATGGTGGTGATTGGCCTTTCACCTGCTTTGGGTGCTTTCCTGGCAGGAGTAATGCTTGCCAACAGTGAATTCCGCCATGAGCTGGAAGCGCAGATTGATCCGTTCAAAGGGCTTTTACTGGCTGTCTTTTTCGTCAGCGTAGGATCAACCATTAATTTTAATATTATTCAGAAAGATCCCTTATTTATCTTCAGTACTGTTTTTGCCGTGCTGGCCGTAAAGTTTGTGGTTTTATATGCCATTGGAAAATTTTTCAGGATAGATACTCCCCAAAGTCTTTTTTATGCATTTGCTCTTTCTCAGGTCGGGGAATTTGCATTTGTACTGCTTAATTATGCCTCGGATCTTTATCTTTTAGGCCCGGAGATGAATGCCCAAATGATGGCGGTAACAGCAATTACGATGTGTATTACTCCTATCCTGCTTATCATCAATGACAGACTGATTACTCCAAAATTCATTAAAGAAATTCCCGAGACAGATCATGATTATAATATTCTCGATAGCGATGTTGCTCAAAAGAAAATTATTATTGTAGGTTTTGGGCATTTTGGAAGTACTGTAGGACGTCTTTTAAAAGCCAATAAAATATCCGCTACGGTTTTGGACCGGGATTCCGACCGTGTGAAACTGCTCAGAAGCTATGGTTTTAAAGTATATTATGGGGACGCTACCAGGATTCCTATTTTAAGAGCTGCAGGAATTGAAGATGCTGAAATTCTGGTTTTATGCCTGGATGATCCGGATGATAATAAATTTATTGCAGAACTTGTCCGTGAACATTATCCCAATGTGAAAATTTTTGTAAGAGCAAAAAACAGAATTGATGCTTATGATTATCTGAACAGCGGGGTCAATCACATCTACCGTGAAACACTGGGAACAGCAGTAGATATGGCTGTAGATGTACTTCATGAAACCGGAATGAGAAAATATGCCGCAAGACGTCTTGGCCAAAGATTTATGGCTATTGATAAAGCATCAATCAGGAAGCTGGCAAAAATGAAGGAAAATGATGAAGATATTACTCTGTTTACCACAAAAGAAATCCTCCAGCGAGAGGAGGATTTATTGGCTTATGATAATCTTAATTTTGATAATAAAAACTGGGAAGGATCCTCATCAGTTGATGAAGAAGATGAGGAAGAATCTCAGGATTAATTTACTGGATGTTTACGCTTCCTCCGCTGCTTTCTTCTTTTATCACATTCTTAAGCTCACCTTTTTTCGAGATATCCACACTTCCACCGGATGAAGCACCTGCTTTCACACTGGAAACAGCACTTATGTGAACACTTGCTCCACTGGAAGCATCTGCTTCTACATCCTCAGCAATAACATTTTTAGCTGAAACACTGCTTCCCGAAGAAGCACTTATCTCTACTTTTTTTGCTTTTCCTGAAAGATCCAGGGTTGATCCTGATGAAGATTCAACATCAAGGTTTACCGCCCATATTTTTCCATCAAAACTACTGCTGCTGCTTACATTGATATCCATATCATTAGCTTCGAGATCTCCGGAAATACTTCCTGCACTTGATGCTTCGATCTCTGCTTTCTCCTGAGTAAATTTATCTTTTACAACAATTCTCGCTGCTGAATCGGCAAGGAGTTTCTTAAAGTCTTTTGCATAGATCTTCGCTGTTACTTTGCTGATATTCATCACTCTGATCCCCGGCTTATAATGAATATGTAATTTTCCACCATCATTATCTACAAGAATTTCATCAATGATACTTTGAGGTGCTGAGATTTCTACTCTTTCTGTTTCAGATTTTATAACCTCTGCTTCAATAGCCTGTGAAACCTGAATTTCATCAAAATCTCCATTAAATTCTTTATGCTGTATCGGGCCGCTTTCCTTGCTCACTACCTTCTCTACCCAATTACCCCTGTCTTCTTCTCTGTCTCTGTTTCTGTTCTCATGTTTATCATTACATGAGGCTAAAGCCACTAAGGCTGAAAAAATAAATAAAGTCCTTGTTTTCATGCTTATTCCTTTTGTTAATTTTTTGTTGATTTCTTTATTTAAATAACAACTAATTTATAAAAAATATTACATTACATTTGAAAATACTGTAATAGTCTGCAAGAGAGATTATTTGGAAAGACTTTTCAGGTCTTCAGCTACTTAACTGATTCATTGTAGAATACCCGCAAAATGGCTTAAAGAAATACATTTGCCAAAATATATTCTATGATACAAGTTTTTAATATCTTTATGGTTTAATAACAACTATATTTATGAAGAATATTTCATCGGTATTATTAATTTCTGCCTTGGCGTTCAATCAATCTTGTACTACAATGAAACAGACCGATATTCAACAGGAGCTTCCAGCACCTGATCCCTCTTTATCTTCAAATCCTTTTATGAAGAAGAGCAAGCTTCAGTACGAAGCTCCAGAGTTTGACAAAATTAAAAATGAGCACTTCAAACCTGCTTTTAACTACGGTTTAAAGCAGCATGAAGCTGAAATTATAAAAATTGCCAATAATCCGGCTGCCCCTACTTTTGAAAATACCATCGTGGCATTGGAAAAAAGCGGTGAAGTACTGAGAAGAGCACAAATTGTATTTTCAAATCTTACCAGTGCTAATACGAATCCTACATTACAGACTTTAGATGAAGAATATGCTCCTATTTTTGCCGCACATTCTGACAAACTGTACCTGAATGAAAATCTTTATAAAAGAATACAATCCATCAAAGAAGATGGTCTTGATTCCGAAAGCAAAAGACTGGTACAATATTATAAGCAGAACTTTGAAATTGCAGGTGCTAATCTTTCTGCAGCGGATAAAGAAAAATTAAAGCAGCTCAACCAGGAACTGGCTTCTCTTTCTACCCAATATTCCAATAAATTACTGGAAGCAAGAAAGCAGGGTGGAGTTTTCTTTTCCGATGCAAAAGAACTGGATGGACTTTCTGCTGATGAAATTGCTGCAGCAGCAGCTGATGCCAAAACAGCAGGTCAACCGGGAAAATATCTTCTGGCTTTACAAAATACCACACAGCAGCCTCTTTTACAAAATTTAAAAAACAGAGCTACCAGAGAAAAGCTATTCAAAGCTTCGTGGACAAGAGCTGAAAAAGGTGATGCTAATGATACAAGATCAACGATAGAACAACTTGCCAAACTGAGATTGAAGAAAGCTCAGATCTTAGGAAAGAAAAACTTCGCTGAATGGAAACTTCAGGATCAGATGGCAAAAACACCTGAAGCTGCCACGAAACTGATGAACCAGATTGCTACTCCGGCAGTGGAAACTGCAAGACGTGAAGCAAAAGATATCCAGGATCTTATCGACCAGCAGAAAGGAGGTTTCAAGGTAGAACCATGGGACTGGAATTTCTATGCTGAACAGGTAAGAAAAGCTAAGTTTGATCTTGATGAAAGTGAAATAAAACCTTATTTTGAAATTACAACCGTTCTTGAAAAAGGAGTTTTCTTTGCCGCTGAAAAATTCTACGGACTGACTTTCAAAAAGAGAACAGATCTTCCTGTTTACCATCCTGATGTAGTAACGTATGAGGTTTTCGATCATGATGGGAAATCTATTGCCATTTACTACCTGGATTTCTATACAAGAGATTCTAAAAATGGTGGTGCATGGATGAGTAATTTTGTAGAACAGTCTTATTTACTGGGAACAAAGCCTGTAATCGTTAACTGTTACAATTATCAGAAGCCGGCTCCGGGAAAACCTTCATTAATAAGCTATGATGATGTGTCAACCATCTTCCATGAATTTGGTCACTCTATTCACGGAATGTTTGCCAGCCAGAAATACCCTTCACTTTCGGGGACAAATGTACCGAGAGACTTTGTGGAATTTCCATCTCAGATCAATGAGCACTGGGCTTTAGATCCTGTTGTTCTGAAGAATTATGCAGTACATTATGAAACAAAACAGCCTATTCCGCAGGCTTTGGTAGACAAGATTAAAAAAGCATCTACTTTCAACCAGGGTTATATGACTACTGAATTGGTTTCTGCAGCTGAACTTGATATGGATTGGCATACAGTAAGCAATGAAAGTCAGTTTATTCCTGTTTTAGATTTTGAAAAACAGTCTTTGGCAAGCCATGGATTCAATTTGGCAACGGTTCCGCCGAGATATCACACTCCTTATTTTGCCCATATCTGGGGAGGCGGATATTCTGCAGGATACTATGCTTATTTATGGTCTGAAACTTTGGATAACGATGCATGGGAATGGATCAGTAAGAATGGAGGGTTAACCAGAGAAAATGGTGACCGTTTCAGAAAATATATTCTTTCTGTAGGAAATTCTGTAGACCTGAACCAGGCATTCAGAGATTTTACAGGACACGATCCGGATATCAAACCTTTATTGAGAAACAGAGGGTTTATTAAATAAATTAACAGGAAGCATTCTTTAATTAGAGTGCTTCTTTTTTATGTTTCGGCTAAAGCCAATGGATTTTTATTTCTTTATTTTTTAACGGGCTAAAGCCCGTTTCTATTGATATTGATTATTTTTGCATCTCAAATTTTAAATACAATATATGGACTGTCCATGCTGTTCAGGGAAATCCTACGAGGAATGCTGTAAACCTTATCATACCGGAGAAAAACATGCTCCCACAGCTGAAGCTCTGATGCGCTCAAGATTTTCTGCTTTTGCCATTCCGAATGGTCAATATCTGATGGAGACTACTCTTCCGGGAAAAAGAAAATACCACAATAAAAAAGATCTTCAGGAATGGGGAGAAATCAACCGGTGGACGAAACTGGAAATCATCAGAACCCCTGCTTTAAACCATGTAGAATTTAAGGCTTATTATACGGATCAGGACGGTCATCCGCAAGTTCATCATGAGTTTTCTGTTTTTCAGAAGATGCATGAACGCTGGTATTATGTTTCCGGAGAGTTTTTGGATTAGTAAGTATAGAGTGATGCTTTGTGTGTAGAACCCCCCCGTCAAAAATTCTTTGAATTTTCGCCGCCCCTCCGGTAGAGGGGAACGCCAAGCATTCGATAGCTGGTGTACCTTATAAATAAAAATAGCCAAAGAATTATCCTTGGCTTATTTTGTATCATTTATCTAATATAATATCCGACTTTTCGGATATTATATTATTTTTTTAGTGACCTTCAGTACCGTCAATTCCGTGAGCGTGACCATGTGCCAGCTCCTCTTCAGTGGCCGGACGAGTACTTAAAACTTCCACGTCGAAATCTAAAACTTTACCCGCCATCGGGTGGTTAAGGTCTGCTACTACAACTTCCGGAGTAATTTCTACTACAAAAGCCTGAAAGTTATTTCCCTGATTGTCTGATAAAGGTAAAATAGCTCCTACAGGTGGAAGTCCTGATTCTTTGAACATTTCCACTGGTAACTGTGCAATAGCATCCGGCTGTCTTTCACCGTAAGCTTCTTCAGGCTGAATCACAAATGCAGCTTTATCACCTGCTTGTAAGCCAAGGATATTTTGTTCAAATTTTGGAATCATCATTCCCACACCATACAAAAATGTAAGCGGATTTTCTGTTGTTGTTTCTTCTACAAGAATCTTACTTCCATCTGGTTCGATAGTGTGAAGTATATACTTTACAGCTACAACGTGATTGTTTTCGATTGTCATATTTTTTCTTTTTTTCGTGATTTTGTTTCACGATTAATCATACAAATATACTCTTTTTGAAATGATTCAATGAGCCTGGAAGATGGGAGATGGAAGATGGAAGCTATGAGAGGCATAAAGAAAAATAAATTTCCCTGTTACAGCCATTATTTTTTTCTATTCTCCTCTCTTTTTTTCTGCCTCAGGACAAAAAGATACAGGCTCTCCACTTTTGTTCTTGCCCATGGTGTTTTCCGTAGAAATTTCAGGGAAGAATTTATACTTGGGTTATCTGTAAAACATTTTATATTGATCTGTTCGCCAAGCCTTTCAAAACCTTGATAATATTCTACCAGTTCTTCAAGGATAGCATCCAGTCTTTTTCCGTGTAGAGGATCTTTGGATTGTTGCTCCATCTTTTTTTTATTTTTTTGAATCTTGAGTATCTTTATTTTCTGCCTTCTTATTTTTCTCCCGTTGATAATTGGCTATCTTTTTAAAGTTTTCAGTTTTCATTACAAATGCCCTGTTCGATTTATGATTCCATATACTAGCATACTTTTTGGAAACTGTTGTATAGGTTTCCCATCCTGTAAGATTTTGATATAGCATAAGGGTACAAATATCTGTAGGAGTAATCTGCTGCCAGTTATCCAAAACATGAGAATGAACTCCACTTGCATCACTATCTTTGTTGATATTGGTTATATCATGAACAATTATTCCTTTATGTAGTTTTTCAACATTTTTTATTTCATTATTATTATTGAAAGTCAGCAGATAATCATTTCCGAAAACAACAACATTATTGACAGAAGGTCCGGTTAAAACATACACTTTCTTAGAATCCTGCTTAATGATAGGAACCAGATTAAAGTTTGTATTATTATACTGCTTAAAAATGGTGTCATTGCTTATTCTGGCAAGAGCTTTCTGTCTGATGGTAAAATAATCCTGCTCAACAGAAGTGAAATCCCTTTCAGACAAATCAATTTTTGCATTAGCAGGGTTATAATTGGTAGGAAAAGAAACTGTAGCCACCACTTTATTCTGCTTGGAGAAGAAAATACATTTAGGGACATCATCTAAATAAGAAAAATATCCTCCTATATTTTCCATATTTCTGTAATTCTCTTTTACGATATCTGTACCATACCAACTTGCCATTTCACTACGATATAATGCTATCCCTTCTTCTGTTACCTCCTTTGATATTTTCTCAAGGTCTTGAGCATTAATAGACATCCCTAATAAAGCCAATAATATTGTTAAACAAAACTTCATGAATATTAATTTTCATCAAAAATACTAATAAAATAAATCTGCCCGAAAAAGATTTGTATAGGGTTTAAATTTAATCATCAATCTATATTTTTATATTTTGTTTCTTATTTTTGAAGAAGCTATTTCTTACCAATAAAAATTATCTGCTATAAAAAAACATGAGCAAAAATAACGAAGCAAACAGGAAGAAAAATAAAAAGAAAATTGATCAGAAAAAACGTAAAATACAAAATGCTGAAGCGGAAAGGAAAGCAAAATTAAAACAGATCCGGGAAGATTTCAAAGCCAGAGAAGCTGACCATAAGCTGTAAATTGTTTTTATCTGATTAAGGGAAACCTTATTTTTTTAAATGAAGTATTCTCTATCTTTACATGGTAATACCTGCAAATAATTTTCTACCCAACAAGTTGAGAATTACGTTGCACATACTCTTTTTAATTCTCAAATTTAAGTTATGAAAATCCTCCACACTGCCGACTGGCATTTGGGTAAACGCCTCGACCGTTTTTCAAGACTGGAAGAACAGGTTTTGGTGATGAATGAAATTGTTCAGATTGCTGACGAACAAAATGTTGATCTGGTATTAATTGCCGGTGATCTCTTTGATAATTTCAATCCAGGTGTAGAGGCTGCTGAACTTTTTTATAAAACCTTAAAACGTTTATCACTGAATGGTAAACGCCCTGTGATTGCTATTTCCGGTAATCATGATTCTCCAAGCTTAATCAATGCTCCCGATCCTCTGGCAAGGGAATGCGGAATTATTTTAATTGGTCATCCTAAAGCTGAGATCGTGCCCTTCGGTACAGGATATTTCAACATTACCAACTCGAAAGAAGGTTTTATAGAGCTGAAAATTGATGGTATAAATTTTCCGGTAAGAATTCTTCACACTCCTTTTGCGAATGAGATTCGTTTAAAGGAATATTTTGGTGAAAATAAAGAAGAAGAAATCAACAAAGTACTTGCACAGGAATGGAAAAATCTTGCGGATCAGTTCTGCGATGATACCGGAGTGAATCTTCTGACTGCTCATTTATACATGAATAAAAGAGGGGCAGAAATTCTGGAAGAACCCGAAGGAGAAAAACCGATTAAAATAGGAAATGCAGATTTGATTTTTTCGGACAGCATTCCTGAGCAGATTCAATATACGGCATTGGGCCACCTTCATGGTTTTCAGAATATCGGAACGAAGGAAAAACCTGTTGTTTATTCATCTTCTCCTCTGTGCTACAGTTTCAGTGAAGCCGGACAAAAGAAGTATGTTTCCATTATAGATGTAGAACCCGGGAAAGCAGTTTCTTACGAGAAGAAGATATTGGAAAATGGCAGAACTCTGGTGAGAAAAACATTTAATTCTATCGAAGATGCCGTTCAATGGCTTAGTGATCATCCCAATACATTTATAGAGCTCACACTGGAAAGTGAAACTTTTTTAACGGCTGATGAAAGAAGATTGATTTATCAGTCTCACAACGGAATTGTACACCTTATTCCAAAAGTCAGGAATCTGGAATTGTCAGAAGATCAAAACCACGTGATCAATTTGAGCCAGGATATTGATATTTTATTCAAAGATTATTTTAAATCTAAAAACGGCGGGCAGGAAGCCAATGAAGAACTGATGAATTTGTTTAACGAAATTTTAAATGCATAAGCCATGATTCCTGTTCAACTAACTATCGAAGGACTTTACTCGTATCGGGAACGCCAGACTATTGATTTCAGAAATCTTACCGAAGCAGGATTATTTGGGATTTTCGGAGCGGTGGGTTCCGGAAAATCTTCTGTTCTGGAAGCCATTTCTTTTGCTTTATACGGAGAAACGGAACGTCTGAATATGCGTGATAAAAGGGCTTATAACATGATGAATTTAAAATCAAACAGTTCTTATATAGAATTTGATTTTATTAATTATGAAAATAAACTTTTCCGCGCTGCCCGTGATTTTAAGAGAAATTCAAAAAAGTTTGAAGAAGTAAAGCCTAACGCGGTTACATTTTATGAAAACATCAATGGCAAATGGATTCCACTGGATCACTCAAATGCAGAATCCATCATTGGGCTAAGCTATTCCAACTTCAAAAGAACCATTATTATTCCGCAGGGACAGTTCAAAGAATTCCTTGAATTAGGTGCCGCAGAGAGAACAAATATGATGAAGGAGATCTTTAATCTTCAGAAGTTTGATCTTCAGAACAATGTTTCTGCACTGAATGTAAAAAACAGATCTGAACTGGATCAGCTGGAAGGACAATTAAAAGGCTTCGAAGAAATCAATGAGGAAAAAATCCGGGTTGAGAAAGAACAGCTTTCAGAGGAGCAGAAAAAACTCTCCGAATCCAATGAAAAACTGGAGAAGGTTTCCCAAATCTATCAACAGCTGAAAAACCTGAAAAGTGATTTCGAAAGTTTACAGCAGAATAAAGGAAAGTTCAGTAAACTCTCTGAAGAAAAGCCTCAAATAGATGCACTGGAAACACAGGCAGAATTATACGACAGGGTTTTCAGAATTTTCAACCCATTGATTATTGAGAAAAACAAACTTTTAAAAGAGATTACTGCGAAACAACACGAAAAAGAACAGCAGATTAAATCCTGGCAGGAAACTGAAAAGGCTTTCAATACTGTAAAAGAACAGCTCACCGCTCTTGAACCACAATTTAAGGCATTAGAACAATCCAGAATTCAGGAAAATGATCTGAACCTCATCATTCAGATTCTGAAATTTTCGGAAGAGATCAAAGTTCTGAATGAAAGAACTCAGAAAGGTTCCGAAAAGGTAAAAGAAGTGGATGCTCATAAAGAGAAAATTCAAAAGACAATTGATGAACTTTCTGTACAGATTAAAAATTTAAAAGAACAGAAACTTGATTCTGCCCTGCTTTCTGAAGTCGGAAACTGGTTTATTCAACAAAAAAATTTAAAAAAATCACTTCAGGAACAGGCGGAAAAAATTGAGAAACATCAAAAACTGATTGGAGAAATTGCAGAAGAATTAAAGCCTTTTGCTTATACCGAAAATTATAAAGAAGATTTCAGAATCAAAAAAGAAACCTTAGAAACCAGGAAAAAGGAACTTTCCCAAAAATTGGATCATCTCAAAATACAAAAAGAGCTTTCCCGTTTTGCCAGTGAGCTTCATGACGGTGAAAACTGCCCTCTTTGCGGTTCCAAAGAACATCCGCATATTGTGGAATTTCATGATGTGAATGCTGAGCTGAAGGAAATTCAAGAGAAAATAACTTCTTTGGAACAGGAAACTATTGGTCTTCAAAAGCAGGAAGCTGAAATTGACAAGATTCTGGACCGTAGAAAAATCTTTGAGGAACAGCTTCTTTCAGAGCAGAAAGTGACTCTTCAGATTCAGAAGGACATTGAAAATCATCTGTTTAATTTTACCTGGAAATCATTTTCACCTGACAAGGAAGGGGAATTTGAGAAAAAACGTTCAGACTCGTTTTCGCTGGAGAAGAAGATTGAAGAAACGGAACGTACTCTAGCTGTTGAAAGGGAAAATATTGACAGAGAAACCAAAACACTGGAAAAGTATAAGAGCGCTCTGGAAGCTTTCCGTCTGGAAGAAGTTTCAAAACAGGAACAAATCAATATCAGCCGTTCTGCGCTTAAAATTCTGGAGTGGAATCTGTATGCTGAAAAGGAAATAAAAGAGATTGAAGAATCTTATCGAAAGCTTGCCCTTTCTAATAAAGAGATTGAAGAAAATTATCAGAAGACCGTAGAACAGGAAAAAATTCTTTCTCCAAAACTTGCTGAACAGAAAACTATTGTCAACCAATCTGAAAAGCAGATTGCAGCACTTGAGAAGGAAATTTCAGGAAATGAGGAGGCTATTTTCAAAGCTTTGGCAGATCAGAATTTTACAGAAGTTAAAGAAGTTGAGAATATTTTACTTCAGGAGATTAATATTCAATTGGTAAGAGCTAAAGTTCAGCATTTCAAAGTTGAATTCGAAGCTTTAAAGAAATTCATTACAGAACTGGAACTAAAACTGAAAGGCCTTTCATTTAATAATGAACAGTTTTCTCTGGCTGAGCAGCAATTCAATGAAGCACAGGGTGAGCAGAAAAAAATAAGTGATTCCGTAGTCACAAAAACTGCCGAAATAGACCGACTGGAAAAGGAGTTTGTGAAAAAAGAGGAACTTCTGAAAGAACTTGTAAAACTGCAAAAACGCTCAGAGAATTTGAAAATCATGATGAACCTTTTTAAAGGTGCTGGTTTTGTACAATATGTTTCGTCTATTTATCTGAGACAGCTTTGTGATCATGCCAATGTGCGTTTCCACCGGATGACCAGAAACCAGCTGAGTATCCAGCTTAATGAAAATAACGATTTTGAAATCATTGATTACCTCAACGAAGGAAGAAGCAGAAGTGTAAAAACGCTTTCCGGAGGACAGGCCTTTCAGGTATCGTTAAGCCTTGCTCTGGCACTGGCAGAAAGTGTTCAGGCCAATGCACAGGCGGACAAGAATTTCTTCTTTATTGATGAAGGTTTCGGAACGCAGGATACAGAATCCGTGAATATCGTATTTGAAACGCTTACCAATCTGATGAAAGAAAACAGGATTGTAGGTATTATTTCGCATGTTGAAGAGCTAAAGGAAAAGATTCCGACGGCTCTGAATATTATTAAAGATGAAGAAAGAGGAAGTATCATTGAAATTATTTAGTCCGGTATATTTAAAATAACAAAAGCCACAAAATAACAGATCTTTTGTGGCTTTTGCTATCAATAAACTTCCCTGTTACAGTCCTTTTATAACAGGCTTCACCTCATTTCCAAACAATTCAATAGATTTCATCATTACCTCATGAGCAGGATCTCCTACATCCATATGCCCGATAAACCTTGTAATTCCGAAAATCTCTTTCATATATGCAATCTTATCTGCTACTTCAGCAGGACTACCGATAAATAGTGCACCATCTTTGCTTCTTCCTCCGTCATACTGTGCTTTTGTATATGGAGCCCACCCTCGGGAAGCGCCTATCCTATCCATCTGCGATTTATAATTATGGAAATATCCATCGACTACTTTTTGATCATCACTCACAAAAGTATGGGAGTGGATTGCGATCTGCATTTTAGAAACATCATGTCCCGCTTTTTGGTATTCCTGCTTATAGAATTCGATCAGGTTTCTGAACTGAATTGGCATTCCTCCAATGATAGCCACCACTAAAGGCATTCCCAATTGTGCAGCACTTAAAACAGATTGCGGAGTTCCTCCAACGGCTCTCCAGATGGAAAGTTTTCCGTCATTTTTTGCTCTTGGATATACCGTCTGATTCTGCATCGGAGCACGAAGCTTTCCTGACCAGCTTACATTTTCCTCAGTATTGATTTTCAGCAATAATTCTAATTTTTCGTCAAATAGCTGTTCATAGTCATTCAACGAATAGCCATACAAAGGAAATGATTCTATGAAACTTCCACGTCCTACAAATATTTCTGCTCTTCCGTCTGAAATTAAATCCAGCGTTGAAAAATCTTCATATACTTTTACCGGCTCCGAAGAACTCAAAACAGTCACTCCACTGGCCAGTTTTATATTTTTTGTAATACTTGCTGCTGCTGCCAAAACAATCTCCGGAGAGGAAACAGCGTAATCCGGACGGTGATGTTCTCCCATAGCGAAAACATCAATTCCTACCTCATCCATCAATTTTACCTGATCCAGTATTTCACGGATCTTAATTCCTGCATCTCTATATTTTCCGGTTGACTGGTCAAAAGCCAGATCCCCGAACATTCCTATTCCTAATTCCATATTGTTGATTTTAGTGATACAAAGTTACCACTATGGAAAATCAAAAACATTGATGTTTGTTAAGATCGAAAAGTTACTTTTTTAAAACACAAATAACACTAATGTATCACTAATAACACGAGAGTGTCATTGCGAGCAAAGCAAATTGTACTTTTGTTGGAAAGCGCAAAGGCGCAAAAGGATCTTTATCTTCATCTGTTTAAGGCGCAAGAAAATCGAAGATTTTCAGCAAAGATTTGTGCAAATAGTATTAGAGTTGAACAATTTTATCTCAGATAAAATCTTTGCGCCTTACAACATAATCCATTTAATAATCCTGCGCCTTTGCGTTTTCCAAAAAGATTAGCAAAAACAAAAAATCCAGCCTGGTTTTAGGCTGGATTTCTTTATTATTTCTTCAGATATAAATCAAAATAATCTGTAATCTTCTGCATCAGGTGAACCCTGTCTTTCCCGATCACGTTATGCGGATGTCCCGGATACGTAAAGTAATCCAGCTGAACTCCGTTATCCACAGCAGATTTGATGAATTTAATAGAATGCTGCCATACTACTACATCATCCTGCGCTCCGTGGATCATCAGTAATTTTCCTTTCAGGTTCTGAACTTTATCCAAAAGATTAGCAGCTGCATATCCCTGTGGATTTTCCTGTGGCGTGTCCATATATCTTTCTCCGTACATAATCTCGTACATACTCCAGTCGATCACTGGTCCTCCTGCTACTCCTACTTTGAATACATCCGGTTTACGAAGCATAAAGCTTGTTGTCATAAATCCTCCGAAACTCCATCCGTGGATTCCCATTTTGTCTCCATCTACATACGGAAGAGATTTTAAGTAGTCTACTCCTTTCATCTGGTCGTTCATTTCTGTAGTTCCCAGATTTCTGAATACAGCCTGCTCAAACTTCATTCCACGGTTAGAAGAACCTCTTCCGTCCATTGTGAAAATGATGTAACCGTTTTGAGCCATATATTCGTACCAAAGGTTTCCTGAAGCCGGGAAGCTGTTGGTGATCAGCTGTAAATGTGGCCCGTTGTACAGATAAACAATAGTTGGATATTTTTTATTCGGGTCAAAATTGGTTGGAAGGATGATTTTTCCATACAAAGGAGTTCCGTCATCAGCCTTTAATTCTACATTTTTTATTTCCGGTCTCTGATAATTCTTTAATGGATTCTCAGAAGTAAGGATATTGGTCGTTTTTAAATTGGCTGTATTGATAATGTTGGCAACTCTTGGTGAATTGGCATTACTGTATGCATCATAAAGATAATTCCCGTCACTGCTCAAAGTTCCGATGTGCATTCCTTCTTCACTGTCCAGCCTTTGCATCTTAAAGTTGGTCCAGTTAATTTTATACAAATGTCTTTCTAAAGGAGTTTCTTTTGTTGAAGTGAAATAGATTTCTTTTTTCTTCTCGTTGAATCCTAAAATATCTGTTACCAGCCAGTCACCTTTCGTGATTTGTGCTACCAGACCTTTCTCAAGGCTGTAATGGAACAAGTGGTTATATCCTGTTCTCTGACTCTGCCAGATGAAGTCTGTATTAGAATTAGGGAAGAAAGTAAGCGGGTGTTGTGGCTCCACATATTTGCTGTCTGTTTCCTCAAATAACGTTTTTACCAATTCTCCTGTCGCAGCGTCATACTGATTCATTTTCATATGATTCTGACCTCTGTTCAGAATAGCTACAAAGATATACTTTGAATCGGGGCTCCAGGTAACGGCTGTCAGATATTGGTCTTTTTCACCTTCCACTTTTAAGAAAGTGGTTGACTGAGTTTTAATATTGAAAACCCCTAATGTCACCTGGTGAGAAGTCTGTCCAGCCATTGGATATTTGATATTATGGTTTACAGCAGGAGTTACAGACCAGTCGATGATCGGATAATCTGCTACCATACTCTGATCCATTTTATAGAAAGCTACGCTCTCAGAGTTCGGTGCCGGGAAAATTCCGGTATCAATTCCGAATTCATTTCTGTGAACCGCCTGTCCGCTAATGATATTTTCATTGCTTTCGCTGGTTACAGCAATGGTTTTCCCATTTCTGTTTACAAATAAATTATTCTTTGCAGTGAAGGCAAAAGTCTGACCGTCCCCAAACATTTTCACGTTTGCAGCATCCTCGTCAATTGTGGCTGTACTTTTTACTTTCCAATCGTTTCCTGATTTTTCAATCCATGACATTTTACCACCTGTTGTAAAATACCCACTGGAATTTCCTGTAAATTTAATGGGTGGAACAGCTTTAAACTTATCATTGGAAAGATTTCTGTTCAGTTGGCTCAACGAGATCAAAGTATCCTGTTTGTTGGTCTTCAAATCTGTAATCAGATAACCGCCTTTTACGGCCTGAATATAGGATTTCCCATCTGCAGCCCATGAAAACTGGGAGATATTTTTCACAGCAAGGTTGGTTCTCATTCCATTTACAGCCTCCGCCATGGTAAACTTCTGGGTCTGGGCAAATGCTGAACTGCCTAAAACCAGCATCAATAAAGAAAATTTATGTAATTTCATTGTATAAAATTGAATCCTCCAAAAATAAGAAATAAAAACCATTCGTTAAGAAATGTTAAATTAAAACATTCATAAAATGGAATTCATGCATTCAAAGGAATTATTCCTTAACTTAATAGTAGAATTTTTAATGGGATAGGTGAATGGTCAATGGTCAATCCGCTACGCCTGTCAATTTGATATTGAAATAAATTAACCATTCACTTGCAAAAGTGATGATTAATGTTAAAAACTCATTTCTTATCCTATATCAATGACTTGTATAGGTACGCTGTCCTAAATTTGCATCATTAATAACAAACAAAAAATACGAAATACAATGGCAACAAAATGGATTTTAGACCCTACGCATAGTGAAATTACTTTTAAAGTAAAACACATGATGATCTCTAACGTAAAAGGAAGCTTCAGAACTTTCACTGCTGAAATTGACTCTGAGGACGAATTCTTTGCAAACGCTAAAACGACTGCTACCATCCAGACGGATTCTGTATTCACAAACAATACAGACAGAGACAATCACTTAAAATCTGCAGAGTTCTTCAATGCTGAAGTACATCCTACCATCACTTTTGAATCTCAGGCGTTAAATAATTCTATCGTTGGAAACCTTACCATCAACGGAATTACAAAACCTGTTAATCTTGATGTAGACTTCGGAGGAATTAACGTAGACCCATGGGGAAATACAAAAGCAGGTTTCTCTTTTGAGGGAAAAATCAGCAGAAAAGACTTTGGATTAAACTGGAATGCGGCTCTTGAAGCAGGAGGTGTAATGGTAAGTGATGATGTAAAAGTAGCTGGTGAATTACAGTTTGTAAAACAAGCATAGTCAATAACACATATTTTAAAAGGTTCAGGGATTTTTCTAAAAGCCTTGAACCTTTTATTTTTTTATAATCTTCAATATTTATGAACCTCAACGATCTCCAAAATATAAGTGACGGTTTTAAAAGTACACAGAGAATGCCTGTTTTATTTCTCGGGCACGGTTCACCAATGAATGCCATTGAAGAGAATCAGTTTGTACAGGGTTTCCGGAAAGCAGCTTTAGAAATTCCCAAACCTAATGCAATTCTTTGTATTTCTGCCCACTGGTATACAGACGGAACTTTTGTAACTGCGATGGATATGCCGAAAACCATTCATGATTTTTATGGTTTTCCAAAAGCCCTATTTGATGTGCAGTATCCTGCTCCGGGAAGTCCCGAACTGGCCAGAGAAACCGCAGAATTACTTCTTCCTGTAGAGGTGGAAGAAGATCACAGCTGGGGACTTGATCATGGTGCATGGTCAGTTATCAAACATATGTATCCCGATGCTGATATTCCTGTGATACAGCTGAGTATTGATCATACAAAACCTCCGCAGTATCATTATGATCTTGCCAAAAGACTGAACAAACTTCGTGAAAAAGGTATTCTTATTATCGGAAGTGGAAATATTGTTCATAACCTCCGTCTTATTGACTGGAAAAATATAAATACGGTGGGAGCCGGATGGGATTGGGCAGTGGAAGCCCGTGAAAAAACAAACAATTGGCTACTTGATGGTAATTTTCAGAATATTATTGATTACCAAAAGCAGGGAACGTTCTTACAGTATGCTGTTCCTACTCCTGATCATTATCTCCCTTTATTGTATACTTTGGGGTTAAAAGATCAGTCCGAAGAGCTTAGTTTATTTAATGACGATCTTATTGGAGGATCATTGAGTATGACAAGTGTAAGAATCGGATAAATTCTTCTTTTGTTTATCACTAAAAGTTTAGTAATATTGTTTACCATGAAAACAGTATTACTATTTTTTTTACTCACCACTTCCCTTTTTTCCGCACAAATGGTAAAAGGAACTGTGGTGGATGATACCGGCCACAGGATCTCTGGTGTTAACATTTATCTTGACGGTACGAAAACAGGGGCCGTTTCGGAAGAAGACGGAAGTTTCACATTACATGTTTCTGCTCAGAAATACGGAAATCTTGTTTTTCAAAAGGAAGATTATGAAACCATTACCATCGGATTACCGGATATCATCAACAAGACTTTAAAAGTGGTATTGACCAAAACCAATGCTATCGAAGAAATAAGACTCGTTCCTTACACTTCCGAAGCTTATCAGAACTATATCAATTATTTTCTGGACACATTTATAGGTAATCATCGTGATGATGTGAAAATCAAAAATCAAAGATCTTTAAAGTTTTCCTACGACAAAAAGAATAAGATTCTGAAAGTAAAAGCCCCCAATACACTCATTATTGAAAATAAAAATCTGGGCTATGAAATCAATTATAATCTGATCGCCTTTTCTTCGGATTTCAATTCTAAAATGGTTAATTATTCCGGAACCAGTTTTTTTAAAGAAACAAAAAATACGGATAAGGTGAAATTAAACCGGATGAATGCCTACGAAGGCAGTCAGCTTCATTTTTTCAGAAGTATCTATGAGAATAAAATTGCTGAGGCAGGTTTTATAGTGAATCAGGTAGTAAGAGTTCCTAACCCAAAGTATCCCACAGAGGAAGAATTAAATATTTTAAAAAATTATCTGGACCTCGTCACCCAACCTGATTTACATACGATTCCTGAAAATATCAGAGAAATTGCCCGTAGAAAAAATACTCAGAGCCCATACATGCTGGCTATTGTAAAAACTAAAATCCCTGATTCGGATTATGTTAAAAGACCGGAAGGGCATGTGTTTCTTGAATTTAAAGATATCCTGCAGGTCAACTATCCTAAGTTTTATTATGAACTTAAAGGAAAAGAATTTGTAAAAAGAACAGACAGAAGTATATTATCATCATTTCTGCATTCTGATGGAGAATCATTCGAAGTTTCAAAGGAAGGTAATATTACAATGCCTGATCAACTCATTAATGAAGGCGATTTCTCAAAAAATAAAATTGAAAATATGCTCCCTCTTGATTATCAATTAGGAGATTAATCTCAGGAACCGATTATTATATTAAAAAGGAAATACCTCAGCCGAGATATTTCCTTTTCTTTTTATTTGTAAGGATATTGTTTATTGTACCGCTTTCAGAACATTGATGTTTCCGTAGCCATAGCTTGAATTTACGTTTGGATAGTAAGTAGCTGCCTGTCTCATTTTATTGAGAACCTGATCTCTCGTCCATGATGGATTTTTAGCCCAAACCAACGCTGCAATTCCTGCTGTAGCTGCTGTAGCTACTGAAGAACCTCCCACATAATCTGCCTGTCCGTTGTAATAGCTCAATACAGGAACAGTATTTCCTGAAGGTCTCTCCATCTGGAAGGTAAAATCAATCTGACTTCCCGAGTGGCACACATCACATTTCTGATTGGAAGTATTTTCTTTCACTCCTGTTATCGCCTGAGTTTCCGGCATGGATGCAGGGAAAATTACTCCGACAAAACTAGTGAAACTGGTAGAAGTACCACCGGCACAGAAGATCAGTTTTCCTTTAGAATAAGCGTATTTCACACCGTCTTCAATTTTCCCGACAGAGAAAATATGCCCCATCGACATAGAAATGATCTTCACATTGGTATTGTTACCCAATTCTGTGAAAGCCGTTTTTACAGCAGTCTGTTCGCTGGAAGTTTCAAGAACAACATTTTCTGCAGCTCTGTAGGCGATCAGATTGGCATTATAAGCTACTCCTACAGGTAATCCTGCATTATTTCTCGGAGCCGCCATTACGGAAGCCATTTTTGTTCCGTGTCCGCACTGATCTCCTGATCCGTCAGAATTATATACTCCATATTTACTGATTGTTCTGCCTGAAGAAGCACCATTATTAAAGCTTCCTCCCAACAAAGTCTGTTCAGGTGAAACACCTGTATCAATAAGGCCAATAGTTACGCCTGCTCCGGTACTGTAGCTCCAGGCTTCAGGAATGCTGTGTTTAGTGAAAGCCCACGGTATTTTTGCACTTGGTGTCGTTGAAGTATAATCTGCAGTACTTAATACAGATGATGAAAATCCACATCCTGACGAACCACTTCCTGAAGATTTTGCAGCTGCATTATATTGAGCTTCAAATTCAAAATAATGATAATCTGCAGGTTCTACATATCGGATATTTTTCATTTGGCGAAGTGCGGAAACAGTTTCCTCATTTTCAATGACAACATCCATCTGATTAAGATACTGATCTGAAAGAAGGAGGAAATTTCTTTCGTCTTTTCCTTCATATTTTTTGATCACAGAAAGAACTTCTTTTTCGATATCATTGCTGTTTGGAGATTTACTTCTGTCGAAATCATCTTTAGAAGCTCCAAAACCGATAGATACCATTTTATTTCCGCGGAAAATAGCACTCCAAACGAAATGGTCGGATTCATTCTTCCAATTAAAAGTACCGTCCGTTTTAATTGCCTGATTGATCCTTTCGTTGATCTGTTTTGCAGTCAGCGGATCTTTCTGGGACATTTCAGTTTTTACATTTTCGTTCTGAAGTTCTTCTCTGGAACACGAGTTTAAGGCAAAAAATATTGCCAGTAGGAATACAGTTTTTTTCATATGTTATAATTTTGGTTGGAGCCACAATATAACACTTTAACAGGAATTAAAAATTGAAAAAAAATGAATTTAGCATTACACGAATATTAAATTATAATACTTTCCCGTAGCAGACACTTTGCTCTATTCCAACGTATTGCCCATAATTCGGTATTTTGTAAAAACCACTTTTTTCATACACTGAGATGGCGCCTTTCAAATCCCGGGAAGTTTCCAATACGGCTTTTGTAAAGTTCAATTCTGCAGCCCAGCTTTCAAGTTCTTTTACAATGGTGGAACCTAGTCCCTTCTTTCTGAATTCCGGATGGGTAAACATTCTTTTTATTTCTACCGTATCTTCTGAAAAGGGCTTGAATGCTCCACACGCAACAGGAATATCATCTATATAAGCTACGACACAATTTTTGATGCTATCAATTGTATTGAACTGAGCAAAAAAATCATCATTTTCGCCGTTATGCTCGGCTAAAGTAGCATCAAGGGATTTTACCAGTGTTTGAAAATCTTTATGGGTGGAATCTGTTCTGAGTATATACATTTTGTTTGGTTTAAAGATTAATGTGGGTAGAATCAAACCTTATAGGTTTTTGAAACCTATAAGGTTTAAACCCAGCCATTAATTAGAAAACACAAAAGCTCCCTTTCGGAAGCCTTTATTTTATCTTATATTAGTTGACAATAAATTTTCTTTCGTTAATTAACTCAGCAATTGCCAGCATATCTTTACCGATCAGCCTGTCATCTTCCAGCTTGGCAACTTTAGAACGAAGAATCGCAAAGTTTTCTTCAATTACTTTAGAGCATTTCGCAGGTCTTCTGAACTCAAGTCCCTGAGCTGCAAACATCAACTCAACAGATAGAATATTGACAAGATTTCCAAGAACCTGATTGAATTTTCTTCCTGAAATACTTCCCATAGAAACATGATCTTCCTGACCTAAACTTGTTGGAATAGAGTCTGCTGATGCCGGGAAACATAATGTTTTATTCTCTGTAACCAAAGCTGCTGAAGTATACTGAGGAATCATAAACCCGGAATTTAACCCTGAGCTTTCCGTTAATAATCTTGGAAGTCCGTATTTTCCTTCCAATAATAAATAACTTCTTCTGTCCGAAATATTCCCCAATTCTGCTGCTGCTAATGTAGCATAATCCAAAGGCAACGCCATCAGCTGTCCGTGGAAGTTTCCACCTGAAATAGATTCTTCAGCACTTAGTACGATCGGATTATCGGTAACGGAGTTCAATTCTGTTTCTGCCATTCCTTTAAGGTGCTCAAAGGCATTTCTGCTGGCTCCATGAACCTGTGGTACACATCTCATGGAATAAGGATCCTGAACTCTCTCACAGTCTTCGTGAGCTTTCATATTTTGTGATCCTTTCAGGAATTTAACCATTCTTGCAGCTACTTTTTTACTGCCTTCAAAAGGTCTGATCTCATGAAGCTCTTTTTTGAAAGGGCTTTCAGAACCTCTGTAAGCTTCAATACTCATAGCAGCTGTCATATCTGCAAGATCTAATAAGTATTCAAATTTCTCAAGTCCTTTGATGGCATGAGCAAGGATAAACTGCGTACCGTTGATCAAGCCTAATCCTTCTTTTGGGCCTAGAGCCAGGGGTTCAAGGTCATGCTTTTTCAAAACTTCCATGGTATCAGATACCTGATCTCCTTCCCAAACCTGTCCTAAACCAAGTAAGGGCAATACAAGATGCGCTAACGGAGCAAGATCTCCTGAAGCTCCTACAGATCCTTGTTCAGGAACCACCGGAATGATATCTTTTTCAAGCATCAGAATCATTCTTTCAATAACTTCCAGGGAAACTCCTGAAAATCCTTTCGAAAGAGCATGCACTTTGGCAATGATCATAATCTTGGAAAGCTCCTTATCAATAGGCTTTCCTACTCCTACGGCGTGAGAAATGATCAGATTATATTGTAACTGAGCTGTTTCGTCCGCTGAAATTTTAGTATCGCATAATGGCCCGAATCCTGTATTGATTCCATATACACATCTGTCTGATTCTACTATTTTCTGTACGTTTTTCTGAGATTTTAAAATTTGTTCTTTTGCTGCTTTGTTTAGCTTGGCTTTATTAGGTTTTTTACATATTTCCAGAACATCATGGAAAGTAAAAACATCTACTCCGTATATCATTTCTAAAAAATTTCCTTAAAATTACGCATTTAACAATAATTGGAAAAGCTAAATTTCAATCTTCTATATTTTTATAAAACAAGCGAAATAATTTACTACTTTTAGCCCTGAAAATTAAAAACAATAATACATGAGACTGAAAACTCTACTTCTTGCTGTATGTGTAGCAAGCACAACTGCTTTCGCGCAGAAAGTAAAATACTCTAAAGAGGATATCAAAAAAATGGAAACTTACCTTTTTAATGAGGGTTTTAATACTCCATCTCCTAAGAAAACATCTACCATCATCCTAAAAGACGGAACTACCTACAAAGGTTTCTGTAATAAGATTGAAACCAAAAAAGGACAGATCTACGAAGTCGCTATTAAAGACAGTGTTACCAAAAAGAATGCAACTTTCAATGCGGATCAGATCAATGAGATGTATGTGTATCCAAGCAATGCGGAGAAGATTGCAAAAGTGGCAAAATATATGGGGAATATCAGAAATTTCGGAACTAAGAAATTGACGAAAAACACCAATAATGACAGAATTTATTTTGTCAACCAGACTGTTTCTCTAAAGAACAAAAAAGATGATAAGGAATTTCTGATGCAGGTTATCAACCCAGGTTTTGATGATATTATTTCAGTATACCACGATCCGAGGGCTAAAGAAACTACAGGGTTTTCTGTAATGGGCTCTCCACAGCTTGGAGGCGGGGTTATCAAATCTTATTATGTAAAAAAGGGCAACAAAGTGATGTGGCTGCATAAAGATGATTTTGAAGATAATTACGATTTCCTTTTTGGAGATAACCAGGATTTTATGAAAAAATATCCTAAGAACTCTGTGGAATGGGATTACTTCAGTTTTCTTGTAAGTGAATATACTGCAATGGCAAACGGATAAAATACTTTGAACCATAAAATAAAACCTGTAGAGTCATCTTCAGGTTTTTCTTTTTTAAATAGGGAAAGTTTCCTTAATTTTGTTATATGAATCCTTCTTTAGAACTACAGCTCAAAACCTTACCATCCGAACCCGGCGTTTATCGTTATTATGATAAAAACGAACAGCTTTTGTATGTTGGGAAAGCTAAAAATCTGAAAAAGAGGGTACTCTCCTATTTCAACAAAAACCTTTCAGGATACAGGATCAAAATAATGGTCAGCAAAATCCAGCGACTGGAAACAACGATTGTAAACAGTGAGTATGATGCACTTTTACTGGAAAATAATCTGATTAAAGAATACCAGCCGTTTTATAATGTCATGTTGAAAGATGACAAGACCTACCCATGGATTTGTATCAAAAATGAAGATTTTCCCAGAATTTTTCTGACCCGGAATATGATTAAAGACGGATCAGAATATTACGGTCCGTATGCAAAAGTACGTCCTGCAAAGATATTGCTGGATACCATAAAACACATCTATAAGCTTAGAACGTGCAACCTGAATCTTTCTCCGGCCAAGATCGCAGATGGAAAATATAAAGTCTGTCTGGAATATCACATCAAAAACTGTGAAGGCCCCTGTGAAGATCTTGAAAGCAAGGAAGATTATGACGAAAAAATAGATGCTATCCGCGGAATTATCAAAGGAGATTTCCGTAAAGCAAAAGATTATCTGGTGAATCAGATGATGAAACTGGCGACCAACCTAAAGTTTGAAGAGGCCCAGATCATTAAGGAAAGACTGGATATTCTTGAAGATTATCAGGCTAAAAACACGGTTGTTAACCCTAATATTGATGATGTAGATGTTTTCGGAATGACCAGTGATGAAACAGCAGCATATGTCAATTTCTTTAAAATCAGAAACGGAAATATTATACAGAGTTTTACTACTGAAATTAAAAAGATTCTTGAGGAAACCGATGAAGATATTATGGAGGAAGCTTTGATAGAGATCCGTCAAAAGTTTTCTTCAGATTCTAAGGAAGTTCTTTTACCGTTTCATCTTTCTGTAGAAATTCCAAATGTAAAACTTATTGTTCCCAAGGTAGGAGATAAAAAAAGAATTGTAGAGCTTTCTGAAAAGAATGCTAAAGAATACCGTCTGGAAAAGCTGAAGCAGGTTCAGATTGTAGATCCTGAAAGACATACCAACAGAATTATGGCCGAAATGCAGAAACTGTTGAGAATGCCTGTAGAGCCAAGACATATTGAAGGTTTTGATAACTCCAATATTCAGGGAACGAATCCGGTATCGGCATGTGTTGTTTTTAAAGATGGGAAACCAAGTAAGGCAGATTACCGAATTTTCCACCCTAAAACCGTAGAAGGGCCAAACGACTTTGCAACAATGGAAGAGGTTATCTACCGCCGTTATAAAAGAATGCTGGATGAAGGGGAAAGCCTTCCTCAGCTGATTCTGATTGATGGTGGAAAAGGGCAGTTGTCTTCTGCTGTAAAAAGCCTGAGGTTATTAGGACTTTATGGAAAAATTACCATTGTAGGGATTGCCAAGAGACTGGAAGAAATTTTCTTCCCGGAAGATCCTATTCCTTTATATCTTGATAAAAAATCTGAAACGTTGAAAATCCTTCAGCGTGTCCGTGATGAAGCCCACCGATTTGGGGTAAAACATCACAGAACAAGAAGAAAAAATTCTACTATAAAATCTGAGCTGGAGGAAATTCCTGGTGTGGGAGAAAAAACTATTGAATTACTTCTGTCTAAACTGAAATCTGTAAAACGAATCAAAGAAGCTAATCTGGAAACCCTGGAAGAAATTCTGGGTAAAAGTAAAGCTAAGGTAGTTTGGGCGTTTTTTAATGCTAATTAATGATCCCGCTTACTACAGTGGTGAAGTTACCACAAATAAAAGATGCTTATTCGTAAGATTTCATAAGATATTTCTATTTTATCAAAATGAGACAAAAACTAAAATTCCTCCTGATATAACACTAACACAGCAACAAAACACCTAAATAAATAAATATTTTACTTAAAAATATTATTATATGTATTTTTTTCATAAATTAGAGTTATCAACTAATAACAATAATACTGTGAAAATTTTTCTCATTTTTACACCTATTTTAACGGTATCATTTTCCATCAATGGTTAGATTACTTTCCATAGCTAAAGGATGGAATGTTTAAAGTTTCAAAAATGAAAAACACATCAGCATATATATTATAAAAGGCTCTTTTTAAGAGCCTTTTACACGTATTATTTTTTTATAATCTTACCTACATATTCCCCTTTATTTGTTTTTAACTTAACAAAATATATTCCTGATGGAAGTTCTGCTACATCAATATTTTTATTATTGTAGATAATATTCTTCACAAGTTTTCCGGAGGCATCAAAAATTTTCACGTTTTCTATTTTAGAATTTTCGTTCAGTTTTATTGAAAAATATTCTGAAACAGGATTAGGATAAATCTGCAGATCTGCATTTCCTCTTTTACTTTCTGCGCCTGATATTTCATGGGTTGCAAGATAAACAGGCAGTGGATCAGTCACTACATACAATTCACTTCCATGTTCTTTGGTATTCATGGTCAGAAATAATTTCCCGCCATCTGTTCCCATTTTCTGAATATTTTCATTAACCAACAGCTGATTATCATCGTTTGTCACGAAAATATCCATCGGAGAAGTTGAAACACCGTCACTTTTCCATACCTTTTGGGAATCCCCATTAAGAAAGTAAAGATAATTGTTGGCACACGTCATATCTTTCACTGAAGAAAAATTTTGGGATAAATCAGATGTGCCATTCGCTGTTCCATCTGTTTTCCACAACTGTGTACTATTGTTATTGGTAAAAAATAACTGATTCCCACATTTTTTAAATTTTACATCACCCAAAAAGTTTCCCGCTAGTATCTGTTCTGTCCCTGCCACTGTTCCATCTGTAGAATGCAGCGCTGGAGAAGGATAACCTGAAGTGACATAAAAAAGTTTATTATTAAATATTATTGTTTCTCTCGCAATACTTGAAGAGCCATAAGGCGCAGCGTAAGATTTCAGTAATGTAGCAGATGCCTGATTACCGTTTGAAATCCAAAGTTCGTTTTGCCCAGAGCTGTAATTCGAAGGAGTATTTTCCTGTTGTTTTGTAAAGAATAATTTATTATTAAAAGCGTTCAGTACTTTAATATCTCCATCTGTCCCATCCTGATAGGAGAACTGTATTACCTTTTGGGTATTGGCTTCAGTAGCATCTGTTTTCCAGATCCCCAGTTTTCCATTATCTTTTGCCACAAAATAAGCAAAACCATTCAGTATTGCAGTTTTTGAATCTACAGAATAAAGACTTCCCATATTATCCTGGGAAATATCTTTGACCATACTAACAGTATTGGAAGTATTGTCAATCTTCCAAAGTTCAGTTCCTACCACATTATTATATCCGGCAAAAAGCAATGTATTATCGTTCAAGCTGGTATACGGTACCCTGCTGGTAATATTGGGGGATGATATTGACAAAGTATTGGCTTCTGTACCATCTGTTCTGTAAGCTGCTTCCGGAGTGTAAAGATAGTTTCCTACTTTAATGAAATTGTCATTAAAGTCACTGCCCATACCTATAAACGAATTTCCTCCAAAGCTGGATATTCTCTCAATCTGCTGTGTGATTTTATTTCTCTTATAAATCTGGCTGTTATACTGTCTGTCTGTCGCAATGAAAATAAGATCATCATTCAGTACCTGAAATGCATGAGGCAAAGAACTTTCAAATCTACTGATGTCCGAAGCTATTGCAGTCTGATGGGTCACCGGGTTTAGTGAAAATAGTTCAGTGCCATATTTAGGGGTATTTCCGGTAAGATAAATTTTAGAATTCAGGTCTACAAAACTATTATTATTTGGCATTCCAAGTCCTGAAATCTCAAAACTCTGTGAAGAATTTCCATTCACTATCCAATATCTGTTTCCATAATTAGCCATCGTAAGAATCAAATGATTATTATCTGAGCTGTTTCCATAAATCAAAGCTCCTGCGTGCGTATTGAACAGAACAGATCCGGCTTCTGTACCATCTGTTTCCCAGATATAATTACCATACATAGAGTTAACACCGTTGGCACTACTTTCAAAGAATATTTTGTTATTATATTTTACAAATTTCTTCATTGCCATAGAACTTGTAGCTCCAGGCATTAGATTTTTCAACAGATAAGTTCCTGCCGTTGTTCCATCAGAAACCCATGGTTCATAGCCATTTGCTGCATCAAATCCTGTAAAAACAAAATAATTATCAGCGGCAGCTCCTTCCAGCTGCGGATAACCTACAGATTTTATGGATACTGTTCCCGCTTCCGTTCCATCTGTTGAATATAATTCATATCCCGCTGTTCCTGTTCCAAGATTAACAACGAAGTATAGTTTATTTTTAAAGATCAGTGCTTTAAAATCGCCATTAATACTTCCACCTGCATTGGGAACAATATCCTTTAATAAAGATGTTCCGGCAACGGTTCCATCTGATTTCCATATCTCTTTTCCATGTGTGCCGTCATCTGCGGCCAGGAACAAAGTATTATTCATGGTATACATTTTTACATCACCGGAATATTGAAATGTTTTTAATAGCTGCAGGCTATCTGTAACGGTATTGTAAGACCAAAGTTCATTGTGGTGGTAGAAAAAGATATTATTTCCAACCGCAGCAGTTGCAGCCACCGAAAACTCAAAATTCAGATCTTTTACCTTGGATGTTCCTACCGTGGTTCCGTCTGTGACCCAAAGCTGATTATTGGACGAGCTATTGCTTTGTACAGCAATAAAGTAAATTTTATTATTGAGCCTCATAAAAGACGGATCTCCAGCCATCCCAATGCTGTATCCCGGAAAAACATTCTTCAGCAGAATTGATTTTTGAGTACCCGGATCAAAGCTCCACAGTTCCCTTCCTTCCTCTGTAGACTTGGTGGCTGTGAAAAGAATATGATTATTGTATTTTATAAAACTATCAGGATCACTGGAAGCCCCAAAATTAATTTCGTTTAACTGGGTATTAAATACACTTTGTGCGCTCGAAAATACTGACAGTATTGCCAGTATAGAAATGTAAACTTTTTTCATAGCTATTAGTTAAAATAAATCCTTAATTCTAAAAAGTTATGAATTAAGGATGATCTGTTTTTTATTATTGATGTAAATTATTTAGCAGCAAAAACTTCTTTGGAGTATCTTCCGTCAGTCTGTGGAATATCTATCACAATATTTCCGTTTTCAAAATATCCGATGGTAGTATTTCCATCAGCCATTTTTACAAGGAAGACAGCGTTCTTTGATGTTGCTTTGAAAACCGCAAAAGGTACAGAGCTGCCAGACTTTGCCAAAATAAACTGGCTAGGATCAATCTGTATCTTCTGAAGATTCAGTTTCCCATTCGAGTAATTACTTGATTCCGGAGTTGTTGCAGATGCTACAGCCACTACAGGCTCAGAAGATGAATTCTGAACAGTATTACCGGATGCAGGAAGTAGGGCAACCGGATTGGAAGCTGGTACTTTTATTAAAGCCAGTTTCAATGCTTCACCTAATCCTTCTTCAAATTCTTTAATATTTGAACTCCCTTTAGACTCCAGTATCAGGTTGTTATTACAATCTTTAAACTGTAATATCAGTTTATTTTTAAATATACTTTTATCATTGAGAACATCTGCTGTAATCACATTACAATAATTGATTTTTGCTTCAGACGGCCAGTTATCTTTAATGATAGGAAGAATTATATATTTTCTTTCTGTCAGAGCTTTAACAAAAGAGTTTTTTAATCCGTAATCTCCGTTGAAAGTCTGAAATTTTTCGGGAACTGCAACATATTTATAATCTGAAACCTTTTGTGCGAAAGCCATTGTTGAACAAACAGCCATCACCAATATTGATAACTTTTTCATTTTTATAATTTTAATCGTTTCTAAATGCTCCCATATCCAGTTTTAATGAGAAGAAATTGGAATAGAAATTAGATCCGCCAATCCCTGAATTCGTAATTGCATAATCCAGTGTAAGCCCTCTATATCTGATCCCAAGACCTGCACTCGGCTGGAAAGAAACTTTTCTCTTAAGGTCTTCTATATCTGTAATAGACTGGAATCTGTTGATCCCCAATCTCACAAAAATCATTTTCTGATATCCCAGTTCAGCTCCGGCATATGGACTGATACTGGCAAAATCTGTTGAAATTAAAGATGCAGTTTTAGCAAAATCAACATTGATCCCTGCTTCCGGTAATACATACACACTGCTATTAATTTCGAATAATTTGCTGGCACCTACATTCAGCTTAGGCATCGTAAGTTCCAGCTTATCTTTAGGTGCAGGGTTAAACTCTTCCCCGTTTACAACAGTAGAAAGTTCTTTCTGATTAATCGTCCAGAAGTTTACCGTAGTTGTAATATCTCTTACCATTCCCCCGAACTTCCATCCGTTATCTGCCTTGTAAATTGCTCCGACATCGAAACCAAAACCATAACCATTCGCAAATTTACCTACATTTCTATAAACTATTTTAGCATTCACCCCTACATCCAATTTTGGATTTCCTCCCGGTCGGAAAGCATAAGAAAGAATAGCAGCATAGTCGGACTGAGAAAACTTGGTAATTTTATCATAATCAATGTTTCCTTCAGAATCAATCATTTGGGTAGTATTCAAAATATTATCTACTCCAAGCCTTACTACCGAAACCCCAAAAACACCTTCTTCAAGTACTTTTGCATAGGCCAGATAGTCATATTTTGCAATGGACTCGAAGTATTCTGCATGCATTGCTGCCCCTTGCCAGTCTCTTTCAATTGACATTAAACCGGCAGGGTTCCACATTGGAGAATATACGTCATCCTGGTTCGTAATTACTGCTCCTCCCATTGCAAGACCTCTTGCTCCGGCACCGATATTTAAGAATTCATTGGAATATTTCCTGATAATCTGAGATTGAGAAAGCCCAAACAGCAGTGAAAATGCAAGTAAAAAATATTTTTTCATCATATAAATTTGATGCTTAGTTTAAGTTTTTAGTTTTTCTGGCTTTTATTAATCCGTTTGCAATGATTGCCAGTATCATAACACCTGAAGCAATATAAAATATAGGGCTCATATGTTCTGATTCCCCAAAGATAAAAAAAGCTAGTATAATTCCGTAGACAGGTTCTAAATTAACTGTTAAAATTAAAGTGAAGGGTGATATATATTTCATTAAATTCACAGATTCCAGCATTGGAAAAGCTGTAAAAACACTGGCTAACAAGCATATTAACGCCAGATCTCTGTAGTTTATTTCATTCATCTGAAAAATTTGCCCTGAAAGCAAATAAAATATCATTAAAATGAACCAACCGCAGAATATTTCATAAAAAATGATATTTCCTGAACTTGTTTTCCCAAACATCTTACCATTAAAAACAGAAAAAACAGTCCCGAATATAGCGCACAGAATTCCATACATAATACCCTCCTTAAAATGAAATTCTGTTTTAAAGATCAATAGTATACAGGCGACAATAACAGTTCCCATTAACACTTCAGATACATCAATTTTCCTTTTAAAAATAATAGGCTCGAGAATGGAGGCAAAAAGCGTAGATAATGAGAGACAGCTTAAGGCAATAGAAACATTGGAAACTTTAATAGAATAAAAAAAGCAATACCAATGAAGTGCCATGGCAAAACCTATGGCTGCCAGTTGAAAAAATATTTTTTTGGAGACCTTTATGCTCTCCTTTTTAAAAATCCGGATAAATAAGTAAAGAAAAACAGAGGCAAACAACATTCTGTAAAACACCAGAATCTGAGCATTGGCCTGAATCAGTTTTCCTAAAATTGCAGTGAACCCCCACAAAAATACTATTAAATGCAATCTGAAAAGTGCCAATTTATGCATACCCTATCCCCTTTTTATTTTAACGTGCAAATTTACAAATACGCTTTTATAAATCTTGCAAAAAAATATAAATTTACATTAATAAAAAGATAATAAATAAAGTTTTTAACAGCTTTACTCTTAATTCAGAACCATTCTATTAATTTAATAAAAAGGATCAATTATTTAATTATGATATTAAGCCAGAGCATAGAAATCAAAACAAAACGTCTGACCTTAAGTCCTGTTAAAGACTTACACATCGATGATATTTTGGAACATTTTACCAATGAGGTGACCAGATATATGCCTTTTAACCCGCAAGGGAATAGACAGGATATAATCACCTTTGTGAATGAATCAAAAAGAACTTTATTACAAAACACAGATCTTGTAATGGCTGCTATTGATTCTGATAGGGATTTTATAGGATGTTGCGGGATGCATAACATAACAGAAGAATCTGTTGAACTTGGCTTATGGCTAAAAAAGAGTTCTCAGGGGAAAGGATTAGGGACTGAAATCATAACGGCCCTGATAGAATTTCTGGAAAAGAATTTTACTTTAAACTATATTTTATATCCTGTAGATGAAGACAATAGAGCCAGCAGAAAAATTCCGGAAAAGCTAGGCTTTATTCCTGCAAAAAAATATAAAAAACAGAAGAATCATCTTACCGATCTGAATATTATAGAATATAGAAAATATTACTAACAACACACGCATTACTAAAAAAACCCTGAAAATTTGTTAAACTTTCAGGGCCTTCAAATAATAAACTATTAAAAAAATAAACTAGGAACAGAGTAATTTTCAGAGGTTATCACCCTCCATTACTCTTATGTAAAGTTAGAAAAAATATAAATTATTTGAAAATATTTTTTAGTTAAAAATTTCACAAATTACTAAAAACCAAATAATTAAACATCTGTTTTACTTCCAATTCGTATTCCTCATAAAAATAGTATCTTTAAGCGTAAAAAATTGAAAATTTTATGGACATCGAATTCAATAAACGAGAGGATCAGAACAGATTAAAATTATCTGAAATAAATCGCTTACTCACTGAAATTAAAAAAGGAGGTGGTGAGAAAAGGCTTCAAAAGCTTCGTGATGAAGGAAAAATGACAGCAAGAGAAAGAATAGATTATCTTCTCGATAAAGATTCAGATTCCATAGAAGTAGGAGCATTTGCAGGATATGAGATGTACCAGGAGCACGGAGGATGTCCTAGCGGGGGCGTTGTAGTAGTTATTGGCTACGTTTCCGGAAGACAATGTATTGTAGTGGCTAATGATGCTTCTGTAAAAGCAGGTGCATGGTTTCCTATCACAGGAAAGAAAAACCTGAGAGCACAGGAAATTGCTATGGAAAACAAACTGCCTATTATTTATCTGGTAGACTCTGCGGGTGTTTATCTTCCTATGCAGGATGAAATTTTCCCGGATAAAGAACATTTTGGGCGGATTTTCAGAAATAATGCTAAAATGAGTTCTATGGGAATCATCCAGATCTCCGCTGTTATGGGGAGTTGTGTAGCTGGAGGAGCTTATCTTCCCATTATGAGTGATGAGGCTATGATTGTGGATAAAACGGGCTCTATTTTCCTTGCCGGAAGCTATCTTGTAAAGGCTGCTATCGGGGAAAGTATTGATAATGAAACATTAGGTGGAGCTACCACTCACTGCTCTATTTCGGGAGTAACGGATTATAAAGCTAAAGATGATAAAGACGCTCTAAATAGGATCAAAACCATCATGAAATCTATCGGAAGTACTGAAAAAGCAGGCTTCGACAGGATAGAAAGCTTTCCACCAAAAGAAAACCCTGAAAATATTTTCGGAATTATGCCGGTTTCAAGAGCTGAGCAATACGATACCTATGAAATTATCAAGTGTATTGTGGATAACTCCGAGTATGATGAATATAAACCAGACTATGGTAAAAGTATTATCTGCGCAACTGCCAGAGTGGATGGCTGGTCTGTAGGCATTGTAGCCAATCAGAGGAAGCTGGTAAAAAGTGGAAAAGGAGAAATGCAGTTCGGAGGGGTAATCTACTCTGATTCTGCTGATAAAGCTACCCGATTTATTGCCAACTGTAATCAAAGAAAGATACCTTTGATCTTCTTACAGGATGTTACCGGGTTTATGGTAGGTTCCAAATCAGAACATGGCGGAATTATCAAAGACGGAGCTAAAATGGTAAATGCAGTTTCCAATTCTGTTGTTCCTAAGTTCACTATTATTACAGGTAATTCTTATGGAGCAGGAAATTATGCAATGTGTGGAAAAGCTTATGATCCAAGATTAATTGTTGCATGGCCCTGGGCAGATCTGGCAGTAATGGGTGGAGCGCAAGCTGCAAAAGTACTGGCTCAGATTCAGGAATCAACATTGAAAAAACAAGGAAAAGAAATTTCCGAAGAGGAGCACAATGAAATTCTGGATACGATCTCAAAGAAATACCAGAAACAAACTGAATCTACGTATGCCGCAGCAAGATTATGGACAGATGCTATCATCAATCCTGCCGATACAAGAAAGTGGATTTCTATGGGAATTGAAGCAGCAAATCATGCTCCTATTACAGAGAAATTCAACCTTGGAGTAATACAGGTATGATCATTATTCATAAATAGAAAACGGCTATCTCAGGATTTTGAGATAGCCGTTTTTTATTTATCCTTTAAAATAGGAAGTATTTTACTTGCCATATTCTTCCTTACAAAATTCTATGGGCCCACCAAGTTTCATACAGCATTGATACTTAGTCATACAAATTCCATTTGGCCAGCCCGGAGGATAGCACATTCCAAATGCAGGATCATCAGGACATGCAGGTCCTCCACTTCCTTTTAATGATTTTAAACTCTCTCTTGAAACCTTTACCAGATTTTTCATAGTTATTTTAGTTTTTGATATTTCCTACTCTATTTAAGCTTTTCGGATAACGCTTTTCTAAATTACTATTTTTTCCAAACATGGTGAAATTTAATTAAAAGTTCTATTACCTTAGTTACTAAAAATCAGACAAATGATTGTTATAGAGACTATTGAATTATGCTTTATACAATTTAATCTAATTTACTTAGCCTCCTACAACGTGACAGATATAATCCGGTAAACTGTAGTAAAACAGCAGCTGGAAATGGATTGGCGGTTAAGGTGAGTAATTTGGGTTTTGAAGAATAAATGATTAATGATAATTACTACATTACATTACTCATTACTCATTACTTATATCTGATTCTGTACCTATTGGGTATAAAGCAAAAAACCATTGTGATAACGATAAGGGATTTCCCATACACATTATATAAAATAACAATAAATACTTTACAATCCTTTATTTAATAACAAAACCCTCATATCATATAAAAAGTAAAAAAATAAAATTTACAGATAATAATAGATAGTCATTTTTTATATTTTCAATATTGTTAATTAAAGAAAATTATACATTAAAATCAGCATTAACAAGAAAACAACAACCTTGCAAGCGCTGATAACCAATACGTTATATTTAAATTTATCTTGCTGTATCAGTTTTTTTTATATATTGCAATAAGCAAATGATGAACAAAATGAAACAATTAAGTACAAGACTTCCCTTGGCTGTTGGTGTTTTTTGTTTTCTATTGAGTACAAACCACGTAAGTGGTCAAAATGCAAAGAAAGATTCAATAAAGAATAAACAAATCGATGAAGTTGTTGTTACTGCACTTGGGATCAAAAGAGATCAGAGAAAATTAGGCTATGCCATTACCAAAGTTGAGGCCAAAGACATTACCCAGGCTGGTGTTGTTAATCCCATGGAAGCCCTTCAGGGAAAACTTCCGGGTGTAGAAATTACGGCAGGATCCGGAGGTCCGCAGTCCAGCGCCAGGATTCAGATCCGCGGAAACACATCATTAGGTAACAATAACCAGCCGTTGATAGTAGTTGATGGAGTAATTATTGATAATGGAGTAACCGGTGCTGATTCCTGGGGATCCGGTTATGATTTCGGTAATGAAATGAAAAACCTGAACTCAGATGTTTTTGAATCCGTTTCCATACTAAGAGGTGCTGCAGCATCGGCTCTTTATGGTTCCCGGGCTGCTAACGGGGTTATTGTCATTACAACGAAGAAAGGAAAAGGTACGAATGGATTGGGTGTCCGGATAAATTCTTCTCTTACTACACAGCATGTCTATAGCGGTCCCAGGTTTCAGAATGAATTCGGTGCCGGTATCGGACCCAATTTTTCAACGGATGCTAACGGAGACCGTTTTATTGATCCAAACAATTTTTTTTACAGCTACGGGCCAAAATTTGACGGAAAACCAGTACAGGATATTGATGGCAGGACCATTCTGTGGAATCCTCAGCCAAATAATTACAAAGATATTTATCAGGTAGGATTTGATCGGAAAAACTCATTCGAGCTCTCCGGAGGAAATGATAAATCTACAATCTTATTGAGTTATACCAATCAGGAAGCTGATGGTATTCTTCCCCGTAATAAGTTTATCAAAAATGCCTATTTTATTCGTGCAACCCATCAGTACAATAAATATTTGCAGGTAGATGCAAGTTTCAATTATAACCGCTCTTTCGGTCAGAATCCCGTACCTCAGGGAGGAAATGAGAGTCCACTCTTTAGTTTCATTTATGGTACTCCCAGAAGTTTTGATGCTGTATATTGGAAAAACAATTATCTGGATCCTGTAAATGGGGGACGAAAACAAGACAGTGCAGATCCTTACGGTATGACGTCTACTTATTTTAATATTTTCCAGAACACAAGAACCCAGAAGGAAAACAATTATATAGGCAGGCTAGAGCTCAAATCCCAGCTAACAGACTGGCTTAACTTGATGATAACCGGCAATTTCAACAATTATGATTTTCTTAATGAATCTAAAATACTCGGAGAAAATGCAGGATTCGCTGGTGGTGGGTATAGCATTCTGGAAGGAAGAAAGGAACAGTATACTACTAAATTTTTATTAAACGCCAACTTCAAATTAACAGAAAATCTCACCCTCAATGCATCTGTTGGAGGAGAAGATTTCAGATCAAAATACAAAGCTACAAGACAATGGACAAATGGAGGGCTTAATTCTCCTGGTGTTTTCCAAATCCAGAACTCAATAGATCCGATAGGAAGCGAGACCTATTATACCGATGGTAATCAGTCCCCTAAAAGAATCCAGGGTTTGTATGCCTTTGCTAATTTCGCATGGAAAGATCAGCTATTCATCGATATTACAGGCCGGAATGACTGGTCTTCCACATTGGCATATCCTGATGGACATGGAAGTATAAGCTATTTCTATCCTTCATTTGTTGGAAACTGGATATTTTCCAATTCTTTTAAACTTCCGGATTGGATAAACTCCGGAAGCCTGAGAGGAAGCCTGGCATGGGTAGGAAGAGATACTTCACCATACAACACAAGCTCCGGCCTTTATTACAAACCCGACCCCTCTGCTTACAATTCCCCAGATGGAACCCGCATTCCGCTAGTCGGCTTCAATAGTAACTCACTCGCGAATTTAAATTTAAAAAATGAATTGAGCAGATCTGTAGAATTTGGATTAAATATGGCTTTCTTCAGTAACCGGCTGGATTTTGATGTTTCTTTTTATAAAACCAATACGACGAATCAGCTGTTAACACTTTCCTTACCGCAAGAATCGGGACTCAGCCAACAGCAGATCAACGCCGGAAATCTGCAAAATCAAGGCATCGAGGTAGTTGTCAACGCAGTTCCGGTGAAACAACCTAACTTCAAATGGAATACCACAGTTACATTCTCTCAAAACAGAGATAAGCTGATTGAACTTTATCCCGGCGTTACTGAATATGTATTAAACTGGGGTATGGGGACTGATTTCAAAAGTATAGCAATACCAGGCCAACAATATGGTTTGATCCAAACCAAATATGCCTATGCCAGATATCAGGCGCTGGATGTGAATGGCAATAAAATTGACGATCCCAGAAACGGAATGAAAGTTCTGAAAGCTGATGGTTCTTACCTGAGATCAGATTCTTACCAAAATCAGGGATATACTACAGTAGGGAAATTAACTCCTGATTTTTTAGCCAGCTTCAGAAACACTTTCAGATATAAAAATTTATCTTTAAGTGTGTTGATAGATGCCAGAGTAGGAGGTGATATTCTTTCCGCCACCTACAATTATGGCGTTCAGCTTGGCAACCTGTCATCCACGTTAAAGTATAGGGATGAGGAAAGAGGAGGAATCAAATATACAGATTCCCAGGGCAACACTCAATATGGGGTAATTCCCGATGGAGTATTTGGCCAAAATTCCATTATAAAAGATAAACAGGGAGTCTCCAGAGATGTAAGTGGAATGACTTATCAGGAAGCTTATGAAAAAGGATGGATCAACCCTGTAAATATGGCTTCCTATTATGATAATCTAGCCTCATGGGGCAATGGTATCCGGGAACAGGCCGTGTTTGAAAATACATGGATATCTCTCCGTGAAGCACGTCTGACCTACTCTTTTAAACCTGAAATGATCAAGTCTCTTGGAGTAAATACTCTGAACCTTTCCCTTATAGGCAGGAACTTATTTTATATATACAATAAACTACCGGATGGAATAAACCCGGAAGGAAAATATTCCAACAGCGCAGGCAGCTTTGCGGAATATGGAGGTTCTCCCATGTCCAGATATTTCGGATTCAATCTGGATTTCTCATTCTAAAATAGTAACTCGAAAAATGATCAAAAATGAAAAAAATACTTATAGTTACTCTGTCATCTCTCTTTTTTATATCCTGTACCCGCGATTTTGCTGAGATCAATACAAATCCGGTAGATCAAATAAACGCTACCCCTGAAGAACTTCTGACTTTAGCCATTATGAAAGGTTATAATGGCAGTTTTGAATATTATTACGATTATTACCGCAGAATTATGCCCTGGACCCAGACCCTGGTGCCCAGTACCGGTAACTCTTCACAGTTCATGGATGATGGTTCAAATATGAATCAAAGGAAAGATATTTTTTATGGAGACCATGGCGCTTTACTCACAGACATTATTTACAAAATTGACCACATGCCGGCCGAAGAACAAATAAAATACGTAAACATTAAAAGCATCGCTGCAATTTTAAAAGTTTATTATGCATGGTATGTAACAGATGTGAATGGAAGTGTGGCTTATACAGAAGCTTTTCAGGCCCGATATGGAGGTACACAGACGCCCGGCTTTGAAACGCAGGAACAATTGTATGATGTTTTTGACACACAGCTAAATGATGTTTATACGGCCATACAAAGTGCAGATCAATCCGTACAGGTAAATCCGGGAGATAAAGATTTATTTTTTAAAGGAGATATAAGCAAATGGAAAAGAGTAGCCAATTCGCTAAGATTAAAAATTGCATCAAGGCTCATAAAAAGAAATCCATCCAAAGTGACGGCCATTGCTACACAGGTTTTATCAAGGGATGAGATTAACAGTACAGCGTCAAGCTTCATGTTACGCGCCAGAAGATTTACAGAGCATGGTAATTTTAATCCTGCAGGAATGTCTGCCACAAAACCTATGGTTGATTTTATGAATGAAAACAAAGATCCCAGAATATCAATATTTTTTCAGCAGAATGATTATTCCCAACAAAATATAAATAAGCTCGCAGCTGCCGGTAAAATGCAACACGTTACGGAAGGTCAGCGTTATGTTGGTGGTCCTGTCAGTCCTAATATGGTACCAGCCAACATGAGCCGTTATTACACTTCTGCAAAAAGATTATTAGATGGAGTGAATTATGATACAATTTCCAGATTGCAATATAGAATCTGGAGACCGGAAAATACTTCTAATGGCATTATTGGAACAGGAAATGCAGTATTTCCCATTCTTACGTACGCTGATTATTCTTTATTAAAGGCAGAACTGGCAGCAAGAAACATTATTCCTGCGAATGCAAAAGATCTTTACGAACAGGGAATCAGAGCGTCTGTTGAAACCTATAACTATATTGCCAAAGAAGCATTGGTAGATAGCTATACAGCAGCCAATGATAACGATATTACAGCTTATCTTAATGAACCGCAGATCAAATTTAATCCATCATCGGCACTGGAACAAATCATAATTCAGGAATATCTCAACTATTTCAAACAGCCCAATGAAGTATGGGCATTGATTAAAAGAACAGGAATGCCTAATATTTCAACTTCTCTAAAGCTAGAGAATACAGTTAATGGGGCTGGAGTTCTGCTTACTATGCCAAGAAGAATTGTTCTTCCCACTCCTTCAAAAGATAATCTGAATTATAAAAATCAAAATGAAGCACTGAACCAAATGAAGCAGGATCCTGATTTTGGAACCAGTGAAAGTGATATACAAGGCCGAATTTGGTGGGATAAGAAATAATCGCACGAATAAAGTCTACTCTGTGATAAACAATTGAACAATAATAATGCTCTTGTTATTTTGTAATACGAAAAAGTACAGTGTAAAGCCTTCACAACAATTCAATTAATTGAAAGTGACTTACATAGAGAAATTTATCTATTAGTGAAGTTTCTTTACAATTTCTTTATGTCATCCTCAGGGTCTAAGTACCATACTTTACAATCTTCACTATTTTTGGTCTTGGATCCTTAGAGGATGATAGTTTTATTTTAATTTGAATGATGGGGATAACAAATGAATTACAGATAGTAATCAGGAGCTTTTTCCCGCTATTCATTCATACTCCTCGCGCCTAGTGCTTTCCCATGCGCGAAGCCCGCGGTTCTACACCACTGCTGCGGGGTAACCATTGCTATCGGGGCTAGGGAGAAACATGAATGATAAGTGATAATTGATGATTGCTTATTACGCGCATCTATTATCTATTATCTATTATCTATTATCTATTACTCATTACCCATTACTCATTACTCATAACCCTGAGTTGGGTATAAAGCAAAAAAAAATCCTTTATCGTTATGATAAAGGATTTTTAAAAATAAAATAAAAACTGGCGGCGGCCTACTCTCCCGCGTTAGCA
>NZ_VFPD01000002.1:426495-780658 GCF_006716485.1 Chryseobacterium aquifrigidense | reverse complement strand
ATATATTATGGGGTATTAATCTTCCTTTCGAAAGGCTATCCCCCTGATAAAGGCAGGTTGCACACGTGTTCCGCACCCGTACGCCGCTCTCAAGATCCCGAAAGATCTCTACCGCTCGGCTTGCATGTGTTAGGCCTCCCGCTAGCGTTCATCCTGAGCCAGGATCAAACTCTCCATTGTATGTTTGTCTGACTCACTCAAAGTTTTTAACGCTTTAGTTTTTCCTTACTTGGTTGTTATATTGTATGTCAATGATCTTTTTATCTTTCGCTTTTTAACGAAGCAATCTTTCTGTCAGTGTCGCTCCGTATTTGCGAGTGCAAAAGTAAAACTTTATTTCTTAATGACCAAATGTTTTTGAAGAAAATTTTAAAGTTTTTTAAGTAACCTTAATCCTTCTCAAACCCTTAATCTCTATACTCCTGCGCTCCCTGTAATTGGGACTGCAAAGATACAAACTCTTTTTTAACCGGCAACTTTTTTTTACAAAAAGTTTTAAAGTTTTTTTCGTCTGTTTCTTTTTGAAGTAATATTGTTTCTGCCTAGCTAAAGGCTCTTCTGCGCTACTGTCATTCTTTCGTTTTTCAGTGGGGCAAAGATAGAAACTTCATACACACCACGCAACTTTATTTAACATAAATTTTACCGTTTTGTAATATTCAGCCTTAAAGAGCTGGGTAGCAGAGTGAAAAATTTTAAACATTTGTTTGGGGATCGGGTGAGAGTGTGGGAGGGTTGGAGAGTTTGAGCGTTGGAGAGGGTGAAAATGGATGATGCGGGGGAGTTTCGAGATGCGGGGTACGGGGTGTGGGCTGCGAGCGGGTGAGTTTGAGAGTAAGGAGTAAGGATATAGGATGCGGGGAACGACGTGCGGGGTTTTAGGGTGACTATTGATCAAAATAAGGTATATATATTACATATAGTGGAGCTTTTTTTAAATTAATAATCTATATATAAGTTTTGGCTAAAGCCAAGCTAAGGATTTTTTTTACTAAACGGGCTAAAGCCCGTTCCTATTGAATATTTACAGTTCTCATGGATCTGCACAAATAAGGTGTCGTATTTATATTATATATAGGATGGGAAATGTTAAAGAGTACATCATATATATAGAGAGTAATAGGATTTAAATCCTATACCCATAATTAATAAAATGCTTCGACTCTGCTCAGCATGACACGGCTAATACTAACTGCTAAAAAAGTCTTAGATAGTAACCTGCCAACTTACATCCTTTAAGAGCTTTTGTAAAGAAGTTTGGATTTCTGAACAATGACACAATGGAAGTAGAGATTTATACTCACTAACCACTTTCCATAGAAACCAGGAATAGGAAAATTCAACAACAATGTTCCTTTTCTACCCGGAAACCTGAAACCCGCAACACAATAACCCGAACCACTGTACACGCCTGCCCCGAAAATCATCATTCATCATTCATCATTCATCATTTATAATTGATAACTCCTCCCCTAGCCCTGATAGTAATGGTTACCCCGCAGCATGGGTTGGAGAGTGGGTGGGACTGAGCGTGGGAGTGCGCTGGCGCGAGGAGTAGAAATGGATAGCAGGATAAAGCTCCTGAGAAAGTTGGAGAGCTGGAGAGTTGGAGGGTTTGAAAGTGAAAAAGCTCGAGAGTGAGAAGGTAAGAGGTTGGAAGGTGAAAAAGTGTAAGGGTATTGAGAAGAGAATAGAAATGCGGAGTGTAAAATAGTGATATATATTTTCTGGAGGATATAAAAAAACATTCCGTAAGAATCCTGTATATAAGGGACTCCTACGGAATGGGGATAAAACGAAGTTATATTTTCTAGTTCAGAACGTATGATGTTCCGTCTCTTCCGTCTTTTAATTCGATACCTTCTGCAAGCAATTTGTCTCTGATCTGGTCTGAAAGCTCGAAGTTTTTGGATTTTCTTGCCTGATTTCTCAATTCAATCAAAACTTTTAGGGTCTGATCAAGCTTTTCATTGTTATTCTCTTCTACGGTCTGTAGTCCAAGAACATCAAAGATAAAGGCATTGAGAGTGGTTTTCAAATCTTCAAGATCTTCTGTTGAGATCGTTTCTTTACCATCGTTCAGAGCAAAGATGTATTTCACTGCTTCAAACAGGTGGGCAATCAGAATTGGTGAATTGAAATCATCCGTTAAAGCTTCATAGGCTTTGTGTTTCCACTCTTTCAGGCTGAAACCGGATTGTTTTGTATCATCCGGAGTAATAGAATTCAATACTTTCACTGCTTCCATCAATCTGATGAATCCTTTTTCACTGGCTATCATGGCATCGTTTGAAATATCCAGAACGCTTCTGTAGTGCGCCTGCAGGAAGCAGAAACGTACAATTGAAGGATGGAAAGGTTTTTCAAAGAAGTCATTATCTCCTGTAACCAACTGCATGGGAAGGATATAGTTTCCTGTAGATTTACTCATACGCTGAGAATTCATCGTCAGCATATTGGCGTGCATCCAGTAATTTACCGGTGCGGCATCATTGCAAGCTTTTCCTTGTGCAATTTCACATTCGTGGTGAGGGAATTTAAGGTCCATTCCTCCTCCATGGATGTCAAATGTTTCACCCAGATATTTTGTACTCATTGCAGTACATTCCAGGTGCCATCCCGGGAAACCTTCTCCCCAAGGGGAATTCCATCTCATAATATGGGCTGGGGATGCTTTTTTCCACAATGCAAAATCCTGTGGGTTTTTCTTTTCGCCCTGTCCGTCAAGGTCTCTGGTATTGGCGAAAAGTTCTTCTATATTACGTTTTGAAAGTTCACCATAGTTCAGTCCTCGTTTGTTGTATTCTAATACATCAAAGTATACTGAACCGTTGCTTTCATAAGCAAAGCCTCTTTCAATCAGCTTTTGGGTTAATTCTATCTGTTCTACAATATGTCCTGTAGCGGTAGGTTCGATGTTGGGTGGCAGCAGATTGAACATATCCAGGACTTTGTGGAAATCTACAGTATATTTCTGAACAATTTCCATAGGCTCCAACTTTTCAAGTCGGGTCTGTTTTACGAATCTGTCATTATCTACATTTCCATCATCGGTAAGGTGACCTGCATCAGTAATATTTCTTACGTATCTTACTTTGTATCCCAAATGCGTCAGGGTACGGTAGATAAAATCGAAAGAAAGGAAAGTTCTTACATTTCCCAAATGTACATTGCTGTACACGGTAGGTCCACATACATACATTCCGATATTTCCTTCCAAGATAGGTTTGAATATTTCTTTTTCTGCTGTAAGCGAGTTATATATTTTTAATTGCATTTATTTTTAAGTTAAAAGATTTAATGATTTTAAAGATTCAAAATTGAGTTAAAAATTACATCTGTCACAACAAATAATTGTTGTGATAAAAATCTTATCTGAAACTTTTTTAAATTTTATCATAATTAAATCGCTTTTAAATGATGCTGTAAATGATCTACATAATCATCGATAATAAACTCCAACGTATACACCCGAGGTTCTGTTTTGGTGGTATCACAGGTTCTCTGTAATGCTTCATCCGGGATATTTTCTACAATATGAACAATCTGATAGTTCAAAGACTTCCACAAATCAATAAGATCTGAAATAGGAACATTCTGATAGTTCTGAGCTTTTACCCAAAAATTCTGGTCATATACAATATTTTCGTTTTCTTTATATTGTGTCACAACAAATCTACGGATATTTGTAAAAGCGCTGTCACAAAGATGGCCAATAATTTCTTTTTTGGACCATTTTTCCGAAGAACTTCTATATAACCATTCTTCTTCAGTGATATTTTGAAATCTCTGAAGCTCGTCATCAATAATATTTTTAAGAATCTGGTAGTTCATTATTTATTAATCAAGCTTTGCATGGCTTCCAACATAATGTAAGAATTCCTGTCTTGTTATAGGGTTTGTTCTGAAAATACCACTTAGTTCTGCAGTAATGGTAGAACTTGCGGTATCTTTTATTCCTCTGCAGTTAACGCAAAGGTGCTTTGCATCAATGATACACGCAACATCTTTAGTTCCCAAGGCTTCTTTCAAAGCATCTACAATCTGCATGGTAAGTCTTTCCTGAACCTGTGGTCTTTTCGCATAGTAATCAACAATTCTGTTGATTTTTGAAAGGCCAATTACTTCTCCATTGGAAATATAAGCAACATGTGCTCTTCCTATGATAGGTAAAAAGTGGTGCTCGCAGAAAGAGTATACGGTGATATCTTTTTCCACCAACATCTGGCGGTATTTGTATTTGTTGGAGAAAGTGGAGATTCCCGGTTTGTTTTCAGGAAGGAGTCCTCCGAAGATCTCGTTCACATACATTTTGGCAACACGTCTTGGAGAGTCTTTCAGAGAATCATCTGTCATGTCCATTCCCAGCGTTTCCATGATCTCGCCAAAAAGCTCAGTAATTTTTTCAATTTTTTCCTGTGGCGATTTATCAAAAGCATCTTCCCTTATAGGCGTATGTTCTTTTCCAGTGAAAATATCATCGTCGTTATCCGTAAAATCAACCATTTTTATTTAATTTGCAGCAAAAATACGGATAATATCTTTTTCTCTATTTCAAATAAGATGAAAAACATTATCTTTTATAGCCATTTCTGATAAAAAAACATATGATTATTGTCGAAGAAGTACAAAACCAACTCCATAAAAGGGAATTTCTGGAATTCCCGGCCCGCCTTTATGAACACGACAAAAATTATATCCGTCCTTTAGATAAACATATTGAGGAGATTTTTGATCCTGAAAAAAATAAATTCTTTAAAAATGGAGAATGTGAGCGATTTTTGTTTAAAAAACATAACAAGACCGTTGGTAAAGTAGCTGTTTTTGTGAATGGATGTTATGAGCAAAATCAGCCTACAGGAGGAATTGGCTTTTTCGACTGTATTAATGATCAGGAAACGGCTAATTTTATTTTTGATTACTGTAAAAACTGGCTTCAGGGAAAGGATATAGAGGCTATGGACGGGCCTATCAATTTTGGGGAAAGAGATAAATTCTGGGGACTTTTAACGGAAGGTTTTATTGAGCCATTGTTTGGAATGAATTACAACTTCCCTTATTACAAAGATCTTTTTGAAAATTATGGATTCCAGATGTATTTTGAGCAGCTTTGCTTTACCAGACCTATTTTTGCAGAAGTTTCTAGGATCTTTACCATTGCGCATGAAAAGAACAGAAGAAATCCTGCCATTTCTGCACAGCCTATCAAAAAGAATAATCTCCCAAAATTTGCAAAGGATTTTACAGAAGTTTATAATAAAGCATGGGCTTCACACGGCGAAGGAAAGCATTTGGAAGAAGCAAAGGTTCTGAAGATGTTCAAGACAATGAAGCCTATCATTAATGAGCATATCTCATGGTTTGTATATGAAAATGATAAACCTATTGCGATGTGGATCAATATGCCTGACCTCAACCAGTGGTTTAAATATCTGAATGGAAAGTTCGGAATTTTTGAAAAGCTAAAATTTTTGTTTTTAAAGCGTTTTAAAAAGAATGAAAAAATGGTGGGGCTTGTTTTCGGTGTTGTCCCTGAATGGCAAAAGAAGGGCATTGACGGATATATGATCTGGGAAGGAACTCAGCATTTAAGAAAGCATACGGATTTTACGATTACAGAGCTGCAGTGGATTGGTGATTTCAACCCTAAAATGATCAAGATTGCCGAAGTTCTTGATACCACTGTTACCCGAAAACTGGCTACGTACCGGTATTTGTTTGACAGGAATAAGGAGTTTGAGAGACATCCGATTCTTTAAAGGAAGATGGAAGTTTTTAATGGATGCTTTAGGATATTTGACACAAAGATTTTATCTGCTGCTGTATTATTTTTGAGGAGGCTAAGCCGAAATCAACTTCATTGATTCTTTCTAAGCGGATGTATAGCCTACGGCTTCTTCATCTCTTTATCAGATTTAAAAATAAAAACCCTGCTTTTTACGGCAGGGTTCCTTCATTTTGGTACTTTTATTAGAATAGCTCACCGGCTACTTTTTTAATATTATCACTTTTCCCCATTGAGTAAAAGTGCAGAACAGGAACTCCAAAATCTAGCAATTCTTTGCATTGGGCAATGGACCATTCTATTCCGATCTGTTTTACGGCTTCATTATTTTTTGCATTTTCCACTTCATTGATGAGTTCTTCGGGAAGGTCTATTTTGAATACCTGTGGCAGGATTTTCAAATGTTTCTTTGTTGCAATAGGTTTGATTCCCGGAATAATCGGAACCGTGATTCCCATTTCTCTTGCTTTCTGAACGAATTCAATATACTTTTTATTGTCAAAGAACATCTGGGTTACGATATAATCTGCTCCGGCATCTACTTTTTGTTTCAACCATTTCAGGTCATAGTTCATGGAAGGGGCTTCCATATGTTTTTCCGGATATCCGGCTACGCCGATGCAGAATTTATTGAGTTCATCACTCACCTGTTCTTCGTTATGAAGGTATTTTCCTCTTCCCAGGTCATTAATCTGGTTGACAAGATCCATAGCACTGGCATGTCCTCCATGCGTAGGCTCAAAATACTGATGCCCTTTCATAGCATCTCCTCTTAGGGCCATTACGTTATCTATTCCGAGGTACATACAATCTACCAGCAGATATTCTGTTTCTTCCTTTGTAAAACCACCGCAAAGAAGATGTGGAACTGTATCTACATTATATTTATGTTGAATAGCTGCACAGATTCCTAAGGTTCCAGGGCGCATTCTTGTAATACGACGCTCCATAAGGCCGTTTCCTTTGTCCAGATAGATGTATTCTTCTCGGGAAGTAGTAACATCAATGAAAGGAGGTTTGAACTCCATCAACGGATCTATGTTGGTATAAAGATCTTCAATACCTATTCCCTTTTGTGGCGGAACAACTTCTAAGGAGAATAAAGTTTTTCCATTTGCATTTTTAATGTGTTCTGTTATCTTCATGTCAATATTAATCTGCTAAATTTGGTGACAACCATTTTTTCGCTTCCTGAATGCTACAACCTCTTCTTGCTGCATAATCTTCAAGCTGGTCTTCTGTAATTTTTCCTAATCCGAAATATTTGGCATGCGGGCTTCCGAAATAATACCCGGAAACAGATGCTGTTGGGAACATCGCAAGGCTTTCTGTAAGGAAAACACCGGTATTTTCTTCCACTTTTAAAAGATCCCAGATGGTTTTCTTTTCCAGGTGATCCGGGCAGGCCGGATATCCGGGAGCCGGACGGATTCCTTTGTATTTTTCGGCAATCAATTCTTCATTGCTTAAATTTTCCTGATTGGCATAGCCCCAGTATTCTGTTCTGACTTTTTTATGTAAAAATTCTGCATAGGCTTCTGCAAAACGGTCTGCCAAGGCTTTCACCATGATGGAATTGTAATCATCATTGGCTTTTTCATATTCCGCAGACAGTTCATCCGTACCAAATCCAGTGGTTACACAAAACGCTCCTACATAATCTGTTTTTCCTGAACTTTGAGGGGCGATAAAATCACTTAGAGCGAGATAATCTTTCCCCTTTGATCTCTGAGCCTGCTGTCTCAGGGTTAAAAACTTCGCCTGTTCATTATTATTTTCATCAAAAATCAGGATATCATCCGATTCATTGGAATTGGCTTTAAAGATTCCAAAGATGGCTTTTGCGGTTAAAAGCTTCTCATCCAGAATTCTTTTCAGAATCACCTGAGCATCTTTGAACAGTTCTTTCGCCTGAGCGCCCACTACCTCATCTTCGAGAATATTCGGGTATTTTCCGTGAAGATCCCAGCTTCTGAAAAACGGAGACCAGTCGATGAATGGAAGAAGTTCTCTCAGATCCTGATTCTCGATGACTTTTATTCCCAGGCTATTCGGAGTGAAGATCTCTTCATTTTCCCAATCAATTTTAAAATTATTTTCTCTTGCTTCTTTGATGGAAACATAATCTTTATCTACCTGTCTGTTCAGGAACTTTTCTCTGAAATCGGAGTAGTCATTTTTTAAATCTGAAACATATTCCTTATTTCTGTCACCCAGCAATGAACTTACCACGTTTACCGCTCTTGAGGCATCATTTACGTGAACGACAGCATTTTTATATTTTAAATCGATTTTTACTGCGGTATGTGCTTTTGAAGTTGTAGCACCACCGATCAGTAAAGGAAAATCTAAATTTTGTCTTTCCAATTCTGAAGCGATGTACACCATTTCATCCAAACTTGGTGTAATCAGTCCGCTTAATCCTATGACGTCTACTTTTTCTGCAATGGCTGTTTGAATAATCTTTTCAGCAGGAACCATTACTCCAAGGTCGACAATTTCATAGTTGTTACAACCCAAAACAACACTCACAATATTCTTACCGATATCATGCACATCCCCTTTCACAGTTGCCATTAAAATCTTTCCATTGGCAGGTCTTGATCCGTCTTTTTCAGCTTCAATAAACGGCTGTAAATAGGCTACTGCTTTTTTCATCACCCTTGCAGACTTTACTACCTGAGGAAGGAACATTTTTCCGCTTCCAAATAAATCGCCTACGACTCCCATTCCTGTCATCAGATTAATTTCGATGACATGAAGTGGTCTTGTCGCTAATTGTCTTGCTTCTTCTACATCTTCTTCAATAAAACGGTCAATTCCTTTTACCAGGGCATGGGTAATTCTATCCTGTAACGGATTGTTTCGCCATTCCAGATCTTCAGTCTTTTCTTTTTTTACTGATTTGTGCTTTTCTGAATAGTCGAGAAGTCTTTCTGTAGCATCTTCCCGTTTATCCAGAATTACATCTTCTACAAGCTCCAGTAATTCTTTATTGATCTCATCATACACTTCCAGCATCGCCGGGTTTACAATACCAATGTTCATTCCTGCCTGAATGGCGTGGTAAAGGAATACAGAGTGCATGGCTTCCCGTACGGTATCATTTCCGCGGAAAGAGAAGGAAACATTGCTCACTCCCCCACTCACGGATGCATAAGGAAGATTTTGTCTTACCCAGCGTGTAGCTTCAATAAAGTCGATGGCATTTCTTCTGTGTTCATCCATTCCTGTTGCCACCGGAAAGATATTTAAGTCGAAAATGATATCTTCTGCCGGAAAACCAAGCTGGTTGACCAAGATGTCATAGGAACGTTTTGAAATTTCAATTCTTCGGTCAAAATTGTCAGCCTGCCCTACCTCATCAAATGCCATTACAATGACTGCTGCTCCATATCTTTTAATGGCTTTTGCATGTTTGATAAATTCTTCCTCGCCTTCTTTTAAGCTGATAGAATTCACTACACATTTTCCCTGAGCTACCTGAAGACCTGCTTCCAGGATTTCCCATTTGGAAGAGTCTACCATGATTGGGATTCTTGCGATATCCGGTTCGGAAGCAATTAGGTTCAGGAATTTGATCATCGATGCTTTTCCATCAATCAATCCATCATCAAAGTTAACGTCCAGGATCTGGGCACCTCCTTCTACCTGATGGCGGGCAATATCTAATGCTTCAGAGAATTTCTCCTCTTTGATGAGTCTTAAAAACTTTTTGGAACCGGCAACATTAGTTCTTTCACCAACGTTGATGAAATTACTTTCCGGCGTTATGATAAGAGGCTCGAGGCCTGATAATCTTAAATACTTCATTTTATTCTTCTAAAATATAGTAGGCATTATTGGCATTCTGCTTCAATAAATCCCTATGCTTACTTAAAGCTGTAATCAGTGGAAATCTCTTGTATGCTAACCCATGCTCTTTAGCAAATTCCTCAATCTCCTCTGTAATTTCATTGTAATACATATAACTGTAATTAGGAAAAAGATGATGGGCAACATGAAAATTGAAGTTCCCCAACACATTTCTTACCAGCCAGTTATTTTCTTTTAAATCATTGGTCACTTCAAACTGATGACGAAGCCAGCTGAATGGAAGACCTTTTTCTTTATTTAATTTTGGAAAGGCATTATCAGGGAGCGGATGCAAAGGCAATAACACAAACAAGGCAAAAATACTTGCTGATATCACCTGTAAAAACCACGCTCCTAAAGCCAATCCTATTGATACTTTAAAGAACACCACAGGAACCACAATCTGATAAAAGAAATAGAAGAGCTTATAACTGATCATTTTCACTTTTTCAATGGTGGGAATCTTTCCCTGGGTCTTTAAAATCACTCTTTCCTTATCAAAGAAGTCTCTGAAGTCTCTTATAAACATCCAGTTGAACAAATACAACGGATAGACTAAAAAGAAAAACTTGTCCTGATACTTCTGTACTCCTTTCGCTTTGATCCACGGTACGATTAAAAGCAATCCGCTCTGTTCGATATCCGTATCCCATCCATCTACATTGGGGTAAGCATGGTGACTTGCAATATGTCTTTTTTTCCAGATATAGGAATTGGCACCTATAAAATCAAAAATGTGAAGAACCAGCCCATTAAGTCTTTTACTCTTATAGATATTGTTGTGGGCCGCTTCGTGGATTAAGTTTAAATAAATTAAAACCAAAGAAATTCCCATCAGAACAAAACTCACAATATAGATCCAATGCTTTTCAGCATTCAAAACAGCCAGAACATATAAGCCAACGTAGACCAATGGGAGTAGTACCGCTTTGATCTGAATATAGATATCTCTGTTCTCAGAAATGGCTTCTACTCTTTGGTTCACTTTCTTCCTCAGCTCATTAAATAGTCTGACATCCTCCGAATCTTTTAAGTAAATTGGCTTTTCCATATATTTAACTTTGTGGTTTACTTAAAGTTAACATTTATAATCCAGCCTTCATTCTTGATTTTAATTAAAAAAATCTATCAAATCACACAAATTCCTTCAATTTCCTTGGCGGATACTGTTCTACCAAATCTGCAATCGCTTTGATATGCTCTGGTGTGGTTCCGCAACATCCTCCGATAATATTGATCAGTCCTTTCTCAACATATTCTTTAATCTGTCTCGCCATATCTTCGGGTGTTTCATCATATTTCCCGAAGGCATTGGGTAAACCTGCGTTCGGGTAAGCTGAAACGTAGAATTCTGAGTTATGGGCCAGTGTTTCAAGATAAGGAGTCAGCTGATCTGCTCCCAAGGCACAGTTGAAACCTACACTTAATAAATTCAGGTGAGATACTGAGATGAGAAAAGCTTCCGCTGTCTGGCCGCTCAAAGTTCTTCCTGAAGCATCGGTAATGGTTCCTGAAACCATGATTGGAATCTTAATTCCTCTTTCATCCTGTAATTCATCAATGGCAAACAAAGCTGCTTTTGCATTCAAGGTATCAAAGATGGTTTCTACAAGAAGGATATCTGAACCTCCATCCAGCAATGCCTCACATTGCTGTTTATATGCTACTCTCAATTCTTCAAAGGTGATGGCTCTGTAACCGGGATCATTTACATCCGGACTTAAACTCGCGGTTCTGTTCGTTGGCCCGATAGATCCTGCTACGAATCTCGGCTTATCAGGATTTTTTGCGGTGTACTCATCGCAGGCTTTTCTGGCAATTTTTGCAGATTCATAATTCAGATCATATACAAGATCTTCCATGTGATAATCTGCCATTGCAATGGTAGTTCCTGAAAACGTATTGGTTTCAATGATGTCTGCTCCTGCTTCAAGGTACTTCTTGTGAACTTCTTCAATAGCCTGAGGCTGTGTCAGAGAAAGCAGGTCATTATTTCCTTTTACAGGATGTTCCCAATCTTTGAAACGCTCTCCGCGGTAATCTTCTTCTTCGAATTTGTATCTCTGAAGCATGGTTCCCATCGCTCCGTCAAGAATTAAAATTCTTTCGGATAAAGCTTTATATAATTGTTCTGAATTTTTCATTTTATCTATTTTAGTAAGTCTGCAGATGTTTGAATTAATCCAAGGCTTGCTTCAGATCTGCAATAATATCTTCTACATTTTCCAGCCCTACTGAGCAACGTACTAATCCCGCTGTAATTCCTACTTCATTTCTTTCTTCGTCCGACAGTTTGGAGTGTGTTGTGGATGCCGGGTGCGTAACGATCGTTCTTGTATCACCTAAATTGGCAGACAGTGAACACATTTGTATCTTATCTAAGAAGTTTCTTCCCCCTTCTATTCCCCCTTTTATTTCAAACGCTACAATATTTCCTCCAAGTTTCATCTGCCTTTTGGCTACCTCATAACCAGGATGGGATTTCAGGAATGGATATTTTACTAATTCTACGTTCGGATGGCTTTCTAAAAACTCAGCTACTTTCAATGCATTCTCACAGTGCTTTTCTACACGGATTGCCAATGTTTCTAAACTTTTTGATAATACCCAGGCATTAAAAGGAGACAATGCAGGTCCTGTATTTCTTGCGAAAAGATAAATTTCTCTGATCAGGTCTTCTTTTCCTACTGCTATTCCTCCTAAAACTCTTCCCTGTCCGTCAATCAGTTTCGTTGCTGAGTGTACAACAATATCTGCACCATATTTGATAGGCTGCTGAAGATAAGGTGTTGCAAAACAGTTATCTACAATAAAGATAAGGTTATGTTTTTTGGCAATCTGCCCGAAGAATTCAAGATCCAGGATTTCAATTGCCGGATTGGTAGGTGTTTCAAGATATAAGATCTTTGTATTGGGTTTAATATATTGCTCTACATTCTCTGCATCTTCTGCTTTGAAGTAAGAGGTTTCAATATTCCATTTCGGGAAATATTTGGTAAACAAAGTATGGGTAGAACCGAATACTGACTGGCAGCTTACGATATGATCTCCGGCATTCAATAATGTGGCAAATGTAGAATAGATGGCTGCCATTCCTGTTGCAAAGGCATATCCAGCTTCCGCTCCTTCCATTTTAACGATCTTATCTGTAAATTCTGTTACGTTTGGATTAGAGAAACGGCTGTATAAATTTTTAGGCTTTTCTTCTGCAAAGCTTGCTCTCATATCTTCTGCATCCTGAAATATAAAACTGGAGGTAAGATATAGCGGTGTAGAATGCTCGTCAAACTGAGATCTTTCCGTTTGAGTTCTTATTGCTGATGTTTCAAAATTTTCCATATAGTTTTAATTTGTCAATTCAGCAGGGTAACTATTGGATTCTTCGCTATGCTCAGAATGACAATTGCAGTAATTGTTACACTGCTAAACTGGTAGATTGTTACATTAAATATTATTTCGTTTCACTTACTCTTAAAATATCTCCGAATACTCCTCTTGCTGTCACCTTTGCTCCGGCTCCGGCCCCCATAATCACAATTGGATTTTCACCATAGCTTTCTGTGTAGATTTCAAAGATTGAATCTGAACCTTTCAGCTGTCCTAATGCGGAGGTTGCAGGAACGGAAATCAATTTAACATCCAGCTCCCCTTTATCTTTCTGTAAATCACCATGTAGGTCTCCAACATATCTCAATACATGTCCTGGTTCCTGGTTTTCTTTTATTTTCTGATATTCTTCGTCCAGCTCTTCCAATCTTGAAAGGAATTCTGATTTTGAAACCTCCAGTAAGCTTTCCGGAACAAGATTCTGAATATTGATATCTCCGAATTCATTGATCAGGTCTAATTCTCTTGCCAGGATTAATAGTTTTCTAGCAACGTCATTTCCTGATAAGTCTTCTCTCGGATCTGGTTCTGTGTATCCTTTTTCCAGAGCTTCGTTGATGATGGTTGAAAATTTATCATCTCTCAAAGAAAAATTGTTGAACACATAGCTTAATGTCCCGGAGAATACGCCTTTGATCCTTGTGATATTTTCTCCTGAAAGGTGTAATAACTTGATTGTATCTATTAACGGTAATCCAGCACCTACATTCGTTTCATACAAGTAACGTCTGTTATTTTTATTCAACGTATATCTTAGTTTTCTGTATTCTTCTATCGGAAGGGTATTGAAAATTTTGTTGGATGAAACCAGATCAAATCCGTTTTCTGCCAGGGCATGATAGTTCTTCACAAAATCCTTGCTTGCCGTGTTATCCACAACGATCAGATTTTCCAGTTGATTTTCATTGGAGAAATTGATCAGTTCTTCAACATTTGATGGATGTTCTGCTGTTAAAACCTCATCCCCCCAATTGGCATCAAACCCTTTTTTGTTGAAGGCAATTTTCTTTGAATTGGCTACCGCAACTACTTTAAGGTCTATTTTTTTACGTTTTTTAATTTCTTCAGCAGATTCAAGCACCTGCTCTATCAATGTTTTTCCTACGTTTCCGTGACCAATAATTGCCAGATGAACGGTCTTTGGCTTTTTGAAAATTTCAGATTCTATGATGTTTCTTGTTTTTTCATCCTGTGAAGATGTTACTACGATATTCACTCTGTTTTCTCCTGCTACCTGATTCAAAAGCAATGGGAAAACATTGTTTCTTGCCAGCTCAGCAAAGACTTTATTAAAATCTTCTGCTACAAAACCAATGACAGAAACATTATTGATACTATAGATCTGGGAAACTTTTCCTGATTTTCTTTCTTCTTCAAATTCATCAATAAGACAGGCAACTGCTTTCTCTGCATCATTTTCATGAACCAGAATAGAAATTCCGTTTTCTATGGCCTGCTGAGAAATTACCCCCACACTGATACGCGCCAAAGTAAGCGCTTTAAAAATTCGTCCGTCAATCCCGATTTCTCCCAGGAAATCTTCTCCTTCAAATTTGACGATTGATCTGTTCTTCAAAAATTTTATTTCGTTAGCATTTTTCATTACTCCTATAAAATGTTTTTAATGATATTATTTAATTGTTGATATTCCATTAGGAAGGCATCATGCCCGTGTATAGATTGGATCTCGTGATAAGAAACATTCTTATTTTTCTCTCTTAAGTCTTCAAAACACATTCGGATTTCAGAAGCCGGGAAGAATAAGTCTGTATCTACGGAGATCATGTGCATTCGTGCCTGTATGTTCTCCAGTGCTTCTTCGGCAACGTTTATATTCATCAGCAGATGGTTCATCAGTTTGTACGCTTTTAAACTAAACCTTTCGTTTAGCGCATTACCATGATAAACCAACCAGTCTTCTGATTCCAAGCGTTGTTTGTCCTGATTATATTGGTTTTGAAATCTGTCATTGAGTGACTGTGGCGTTCTGTAACACAGCATAGCGTGAATTCTCGCTTTTTGTAATGGTTCCTCTTTATCATCCAATAAAAATTTCTGAACCAGACACTGCGCATGAAGCCAGTCATGTGTCCTGTAATCACAGGCAATAGGAATAAATATTTCTGCGAGTTTCGGCTGCTTGGCAAGCATTTCCCAGGCAACCCCTCCTCCCAGAGAGCCTCCAATAATGGCATATACATTTTTGATGTGTAAAGTTTCAAGCCCTTTCAAAAATATCGAAGCGATATCTGAGGGAGTAAACTCTTCATAGTCTTCAATTAAAAAATCGTCATATCCGTTTCCGGGTATATTAAAACACAGAACTGTATACTGATTGGTATCCACAATCTGATTTTCTCCTACCAGTTGTTTCCACCAGCCTTTTACTCCGGATACCTCTGAGTTTCCGGTAAGAGCATGGTTGATCAAGATGATAGGGGCTGTAAACAGATCTTTCCCGAAAAGCTGATAGCTTAGCGGGATATGGTATTCCTTCTCGGAATTGGTTTGATACGTAAGATTAATATAGTTTAGTTCTGTTTTCAATTCTATTAAATTTTAATACAATTGAAAATGCCACAGGAAATGGCTGAAAAGAACTTCAGTAAGTTATCTGTCCAAAATACTTTGGTAGAACGTAGCACCTTCTTTGCTTGCACAAAGGGTTGCTAAGGTTTCATAGGGTCTAATCCCTCAACCTTTCTTGATAACATTTTCAATATTTGAATGAACGAATGGTGCAAAGGTAGTTCTTTTCTTTTAATTTCAAAAAAAAATTATTTTAATATTTAAAAAAGCCCTTAAATACAAGTGTTCCAAAAGCATATTAATAATTGTTCAGATGAAAAAAATTGGAATTACTTTTCAAAAAAACTAACTTCGTATTGAAAAATGATGCCATATGACCGCCGAAAAAGATAGATTACAAGATACCAAATGGAAAAACTGGGGACCTTATGTAAGCAACCGGCAGTGGGGAAATGTACGGGAAGATTATAGCCCGAACGGGAATGCCTGGAATTTTACCAATCATAATAATGCCGAAAGTTATGCCTACCGCTGGGGCGAAGAAGGTATTGCCGGAATTTCTGACGTAAAGCAGCTCTTATGCTTTGCTTTCTCGTTCTGGAATAAGAAAGACAAAATGGTAAAAGAAAGGTTCTTCGGATTGAGCAACCCTCAGGGAAATCATGGGGAAGACATTAAAGAAATCTTTTATTATCTGGATAATACACCTACCCATAGCTATATGAAAATGGTGTATAAATACCCGATCAACGAGTTTCCTTATGATGATATTCTTACGGAAAACGGAAGACGCAGCAAAAAGGAACCGGAATATGAACTCTTCGATACCGGGATTTTTGATAATGACGAATATTTTGATATTTTTATTGAATACTGTAAAGCTGATCACAACGATATTCTGGCCAGAGTGACAGTGTGCAACCGAAGCCAGCGTGAAGCTCCCATTGTGGTGGCGCCTACAGCATGGTTCAGAAACAACTGGAAGTGGGGATATAATACTTACAAGGCAGAGCTAAGTGCTTCCCATGACGGAAGTATTACCATTGGCCACGACAGTATTTCGATCAAAAAGCTGTATTCCAGAAATTCAAATGCACAATGTGTATTTTGTGATAATGAAACCAATACTTCAAAACTGTATGGAGCTCCGGCAGTTGAAAACACCTATTTCAAAGACGGAATCAATAACTATATTATTCATCAGACAAATACGGTAAATCCTGAAAAAAGGGGAACAAAAGCTTCTTTTCTGATTGATGAAATGGTGGGCGCAGGAGAATCTAAAATTTTTGAATTCAGATTAAGTCCTGAGGAAAATGATGACCCATTTGAAAACTTTGATGAAATTTTTAATACCCGACAGGCTGAAGCTGAAGAGTTTTATCAGGAAATTCAGAGTGATACGGTTAACGAAGATGAAAGAAATGTACAGAGACAGGCTTTTGCCGGACTTCTCTGGAACAAACAGTTTTATCATTATAATATCGGAAAGTGGCTGAAAGGTGATCCGAATTTTGAAGCACCAAGAAATTTCAGTGAATATGTAAGAAATACGGAATGGAACCATCTTCACAACAAAGATATTATTTCCATGCCAGATAAATGGGAATATCCATGGTATGCAACGTGGGATCTTGCGTTTCACTGTGTTCCTTTTTCCATCATTGATGCAGAATTTGCCAAGGGACAGCTTTTACTTCTTACAAAAGAATGGTACATGCACCCTAACGGACAGCTTCCTGCCTATGAATGGAACATGAGCGATGTGAATCCGCCTGTACATGCATGGTCTTGTTTTCGTGTTTTTAAAATTGATGAAAAAAATAACGGAAAGCCGGATTTATTATTCTTAGAAAAAGTATTCCAGAAACTCCTGCTCAATTTTACATGGTGGGTAAACCGGAAGGATAAAAACGGGAAAAATATTTTCGGAGGAGGCTTCCTTGGTCTCGATAATATCGGGGCTTTTGACCGGAATATGGTTTTAAAGGACGGCCAGCACCTTGAACAGGCAGACGGAACCAGCTGGATGGCCATGTATGCATTGAATATGATGCGTATTGCAATGGAACTTGCCCAATATTATCAGGTATATGAGGATATGGCGATCAAGTTTTTTGAACATTATCTTTATATCGCTGAAGCGATGGAAAATCTGGGCGAAGGCACAAAAGGTCTCTGGAATGAAGAAGACGGATTTTTCTATGACGTACTGCAGCTTGGAAACGGAGACAGTGTTTCTTTGAGATTAAGAAGTATTGTTGGTTTGATTCCGATGTTTGCTGTTGAAATCGTAGACCACCGCTTATTGGAAAAGATGCCGAATTTCAGAACCCGGATGGAATGGATTTTAAAGAATAAGCCGGAATTAACGAAACTGGTTTCCCATTGGGACGAGGAAGGACACGGACGAAAACACCTGATGAGCATACTCCGCAAAAACAGATTGACAAAGGTCCTGTCCAGAATGCTTGATGAAAACGAGTTTCTGAGTTCTTATGGAATCCGTGCGATGTCCAAAGTATATGAAGAAAATCCTTTTGTATTTTCTGTGCATGGAACGGAAAATATGGTCTACTACACCCCTGCAGAAAGTGACAGCCGTATGTTTGGCGGAAACAGCAACTGGCGCGGCCCTATATGGTTTCCTATCAACTTCCTGATTGTGGAAAGCCTGCAGCGCTTCCATTATTATTATGGAAACAGCCTGAAAGTAGAACTTCCAACAGGTAGCGGCGACAAGAAAAATCTTGATGAAGTAGCCCAGAACATCAGCAAAAGACTCTGTTCTCTATTTTTAAAGGATGAACATGGACAAAGAGCTTTCAACGGAGGGAATCCAAAATTCAATTATGATGAACATTTCAGAGATTATATTACCTTCTTCGAATATTTTCATGGAGATAACGGCCGTGGTGTAGGAGCTTCCCATCAAACTGGATGGACTGCCACTGTAGCGAAACTGATAAAACCAAGACTTACCTTTTAGATGAGTAATAAATAATCAGTAATGAGTAATAAAAAAGCCGGATGAATCATCCGGCTTTTGCTGTTTTTATATCAGAGATTATATTTTTTCTCCGTTCACATAGACTTCGTATCCGATTTCTACATTCGGTTCTAATGTTTTTGATACGGAACAGTATTTTTCAAAAGAAAGTTCTGCAGCCTTCAGAGCTTTTTTAGGATCAATCTCTCCTTCCAAAAGGAATTTAACGGTAATTGACTTAAAAGGTTTCGCATCTTCTACCTGTACTCTTTCTCCTTCAACCTCTGCCTGAAAACTTTTGATTTCCTGACGCTGCTTCTTTAAAATAGAAACGACATCAATTCCGCTGCATCCGGCTACTGCCATCAGTACACTTTCCATTGGGGAAACTCCCTTGGCTCCCGGCTGGGAAGTATTATCCAAAAGAATAGAATTTCCCTGAGCATTGGTACATTCAAATAAAAAATCGTCGTTTATTCTGTTAAGTGTAATTTTCATTATTTATTGCTTATTGCTTCTGCAAAGTTATAAAATTCCTCTCGCTTTTATCTCCAGATATTTATTGATAACATCAATATTCAAATTTTCCGGAAGTGTATAAACGGTATAGATTCCATATTTACGAAGTTCCTGGATGATCAGTTTCTTTTCAAACTCAAATTTTTCAGCAATGATCTCATCATAGATTTCCTGCATATTTTCAGGGTTTTTGTTGATCAGTGTTTGTAACTCTGAATTTTTGAAGAATACAACTACCAATAAATGGTTTTTAGCAATTCCACGGAGATATTTCAGCTGTCTGTTCAGTCCGTCCAATGTTTCAAAATTGGTAAAAAGCAGAATTAAGCTTCTTTGGTTGATCGAATATTTTACATCCTGATACAAACGGTTGAAATCACTTTCAAAGAAATCTGTTTTAATATTATAAAGGGCTTCGGAGATTTTCTTCAGCTGTCCGGATTTATTATCAGCAGCAATTTTATTTTCAGCTTTCTTGGAAAAGGTCATCATCCCGGCTCTGTCTCCTTTTCTCAAAATAATATGAGACAATGCCATGGTTGCATTGATGGAATAATCCAGTAGGCTCAATCCGTTGAAAGGCATTTTCATGGTTCTTCCTTTATCAATCAGCATAAAAATACGTTGTGATTTTTCATCCTGAAACTGGTTAACCATTAAACGGTTTGTCTTCGATGTTGCTTTCCAGTTGATCGTTCTGATATCATCTCCGGGTACATATTCTTTGATCTGCTCAAACTCCATGGTGTGTCCCAGTTTTCTCACTCTTTTGATTCCGCCCAATAAAAACTCACTCTGAATGGCCATCAGCTCATATTTTCTGAGGTGAATAAAGGAAGGATAAGAAGGCAGCATAGCATCTTTCTGGAAAATAAATCTTTTTGAGATCAATCCCAATGGTGAAGATGCATAAATATTCAGTCCTCCGAAATGGTATTCTCCTCTTTCCTTAGGTTCTAATGAATATTGAAAAAACGTGTTCGCTCCTGAAGCGATCTGTTTTTCAATCAGAAAATCTCTTTTCTGAAACTGGAACGGAATTTCATCAATAATTTTAGTAGCTATGGTAAAGCTGTAATTATTTTTGATATCAATTTTCACAAAATTCTCATCTCCGTTGGACAGTTTTTCCGGCAGAATTCTCTGGACCTGTAATGCATTCTTTTGATTAAAAAGCAACAGAAAATCTACCATTGCTGCCAGAAAGCAAATCAGGAGTGCAATATGGGCTGCCCACATGAGCACCGGAAAGAAAAATGCCAGGACATACAGAATCCCCACTCCGATAAGTGTAAAAAAGAAACGTGTATTGATGTATAAGTTTTTCATTGGTTAGGTTGCAGGTTGCAGATGATAGGTTTTAGGAATTATAATCCAAACTCTACTCTCTGCTAACCTATCTCGGTATTTCTATTCCTTCTAAAATCTGGCGGATAATTTCGTCTGCTGTAAGTCCTTCCATTTCTCGTTCCGGAGATACGATGACTCTGTGTCTTAAAACAGCGTAGCTTGCTTCTTTAATATCTTCAGGAGTTACAAAATCTCTTCCTCTTATAGCAGCAAATGCTTTTGAAGCGGTAAGAAGCGCTAGTGAAGCTCTTGGAGACGCTCCCAGATACAAGAATTGATTTTCTCTGGTATTGATGATAATCTTAGCAATATATTCCATCAGTTGGGCCTCTACAATAATTTCTTTTACCAGATGTTGGTAGTTTTTCAGCTGTTCAGCTGTGATAACCCGGTTGATCCCTTCTGTTTTATCTTCTTTTTTGGTTTCGTGCTGGTTTTTAATGATTGCTATTTCCTGCTCAAGATTAGGATATCCTACATTGATTTTGAATAAAAAACGGTCCAGCTGTGCTTCCGGAAGCCTATATGTTCCCTCATGTTCGATAGGGTTTTGAGTAGCTATCACAAGGAAAGGTTCTTCCATCTTATAACGCGTACCATCCATTGTGATCTGTCTTTCTTCCATGACTTCAAATAATGCAGACTGCGTTTTGGCAGGTGATCTGTTGATCTCATCAATCAGGATGAAATTGGAGAAGATAGGTCCTTTTTTAAATTCAAATTCTGAGTTTTTCACATTGAATACGGACGTTCCCAAAATATCAGAAGGCATAAGATCGGGTGTAAACTGAATTCTGCTGAAGCCTACGTCAATGGTTTTGGCTAATAATTTTGCAGTGATTGTTTTCGCGACTCCGGGAACGCCTTCAATCAGAACGTGGCCATTGGAAAGTAATGCTGCCAAAAGATGTTCAATCATTTTCTCCTGACCAACAATCACTTTTCCGATCTCAGATTTCACTTTCTCCAGGCTTGTACGAAGTTCAATCATATCAATTCTGGACTGAAACTGCTCCTCCTGTTTATTGAGATTGATAGAGCTTTGGTTTTCTATATTTGGGTTATCAAAATTTTCCATAATAAAATTTAATTTATCATTCTAATCATGTATGAATGCATAATTGTATCCCTTCTCTGAACACTGATTATAGCATTGATCAACACTACATCATTAGGTTATTATATTTTTATATTATTTAAGTATTTCATCAAGGAGCTTATTGATCCTTGTAAGGTCTTCTTTCATTACGCTGGCATAAGGATCCTGGGCTTTTTTGATAAGTGTTATTGCTTCACCTATCATTTCTACGGGTTTACCAGTTTTCAGATGTAATTTTTTAGCAAATTCTTCATCTACATTCTGGGTATCTATCAACAGGTCCATTCTTACTTTGTTCAGGAAGTACTGTGCCTTCTTGGCCATCATATCATGAAAATCACCTTCCTGAAGATACAGATTTCCAATACTTTTCACAAAATCCAGGGAAGTATTTCTCAAGGGTTCTGTCACAGGGACTATTCTCTGCTTTCTTTTTGCATTAAAGAAGATAAAAAGAACCAGCCCGCCTAAAAATACCCACCATGCATATTTTAAGGCCGGGTTTGACAGTATAAATCTCATGAAAAAGCGTGATTCAGAACTTTTGTTTGATACGAACCAGAGGGTTTCCCTATCCTGAAGATATGAGAATACATCCTGCGCGTATTTTACGTTTCCCGGTTTCAGAAGATAATAATTCGTCAGGAAAAGAGGTTCAGCATGAGCATAGATGTATCCCTTACCAAACTTTACTTTGATAAAGTTCGCCTGATCCGTATTCTTTCTCTCAACCGTTTTTCCCAGTACTTCTACTCCCGGTTTAATGAATGAAAATCCTCTCCCTGATGGAAATTTATCCAGCTTAATAAAATCATTCTGAAATTTTTTGTCGGTAAGTTTGAGAACATTTTCTTCCTCAAACGAGATTTCAGAATCATAATATCCGATACTGTCTGAAATTTCTTTAGGCATACGGGTTACCATCAAAAATGCGTCTGAGCCTTCAGATACCTGAGCCAGGATTTTTTTCCACGACTCACCGTCAAGGTTATTTTCAATGACTACAATATTATGAGCTCCTTTTTTGTGCTGGCTGTAATATTCATAAGGAACCTGTTCAATCTTCTTCAGATTATTTTTAAAAAGATATTTGGCTTCATTATTAAAAACAAACAGCCCAAACGGAGATTTTTCATTACTATCAAAATTCTTGCGCCAATCTGTTGTTTCTTTTTTGTTAACTTCAAGCAATGCCAAAATAATCATCACAATGACGAAAATTACAGCATATGTTTTGAAAGTTTTATTCATGGTTATTATTGTTATGGTTTAAATGTCTGATACTGGTTTTTAAATTTCCGGTAGCTTTCTTCATCAATATTGAACTCACCATACCAGACATAATCAAAAATATAAGACAGATTAGAAAAATCATTTTTCAGATGAGAAGCCTTTAGTTCCAGGGCATAATCTTTATTGGTTTTTTCAGGATTCCAGTTGATCAGTTTTTTATCACTCAGTTTTTTAAGAATAAACAGGAACTGATAGCGAACTGCGGAACGGTAATCCCCTGCAAGCTCAAATTTTGAGATACTTTCAGGAAAATTGATTTCGTGGATATTCTCATGAAGTTCCTGCACATTAAGATCCAGCTTTTTATTCTTTTTACCAAAAATAAAATTCCCGTCTTTTCCCATAATATATCTGATGATGAAATAAAGCAGAAATCCAACAAGAATAATAGCAAACAGCCTGATAAGTATAGTAGTAAGTTCCGCCGATTTAGTAAGGGCTGTTTCACCAAAAATCCCTTGTATAATCTGATTGATCTTCCGCATCAGCTTTTGAAAGAAAGATTCTCTCGGCTTTGAAACGGAATAATCAAACTCATTTCCTTTATATCTTGACGGAATGTTTTCTTTAAATGTTTTGGGATACACCTCATTCTCCGATACCGGATATTTCATCAGTACAGAATCTGCACGCAGCATATTCCTGTAATGCCCGGTTGTATATAATGAATCTACCAGATCATCAGAAGTAGGATTATCGTCCTGAGCATGAACCAGCCCAAGGGAGAAGAAAAGCAATATGAAAAAAAGAATTCTATTCATTGATCCCAATCGTGTCTATTTCTGCAAGTTCAACTTTCTGGTGAAGATCTGTTCGGCTGTCATAATACATTAATCCTGCATTCACATACATCAGATTGGAAAGGAAAAATGAAAGTAACATGGAAACTCCATAGAATACGAAAAAAATGATTCCTGCAGTTCCGGTAAAAGGATTCTGTTCAAAATTGCCATCCGGTGTAGAGGTAAGCAATGATCCATAAAAAAACATCATTGGAATAAATGTGAATATAGATGTTGCAATGTAAATAATAATAAACATCACAAAGGCAGAGCCCCAGTATTTCCAGTAAGGTGATTTTTCACTTCCGTTCGGATAAGAAAACTGAGAGCGTAAAGCATAGCTCAGACTTCCCCAGAAACCTCTGTCCGAATTAAAGTAATCATACATCAGAAATGTAGTAAAATTGAATATCGTGGGATACAGAAGCAATATCAAAAACAATCCGATAATAATAAAAATCAGGAGATACGAAAAACCTACCACAAATAAAATGGCCGGAGTAACGATAAAGATCATTCCCAGACACAGTTTTCCGATTCTTCCGGCATTATTTTTAAAGTCACCAAGAATTTCATCCGCTTTTATCTTTTCTGCTCCCTGTGCGATTCTTTTTAAATAAAAAACCGGATACAGGTAATTAACAATCATCAGAATCATAAAAAGCAGGAAAGTCAGCAACCCTACCGTAATCAGCATTCCGGAATTTTCTGAAAAATACTGTTCAAAATAATAGGTTTCGCCTCCAAGATTTGATCCGAATATCTGTGAAAAAAGTTCCTTATAGCCGAAAATTACGACGGTAACCATTAAGATCAAAAGCAAACCGTTGATCAGAATATAGTTTTTAAAATAATTCTTCCCGTATAATTTGAAAAAATTGAAACTATCACTGATAAAAGTTCCAAAGTCTCTTTTTTTATAAAATTGTATCATTGATGTGTTTATTAGTTTTTTTGTAAACAACAGATGGATACACAAAATAATAGTATCCGATAATTGCCAGTGAGCCAAAAATAATGATAAGGTTCAATATTAAAGGCATCTTCAATGCGTGTCTGGTGACATATCCTTCTATAATCCCTGCACAAATGGTGAAAGGAACCGTACTCAAAAATATCTTAAATGAATCTTTAAATCCTTTTTTAAACGAATTAAATCTTGAAAATGTTCTCGGAAATAAGATAGAAGCTCCCAGAATCAATCCGCACATTGCTTCCACTACCATTGCAAATATCTCAAAAACTCCGTGAAGCCATATTCCTCTTGCACTGTCTTTCAATGCACCATAATCATAGAAAAAATATTGAAAAGCACCCAGCATCACACTATTGGAAAGCAGTGCAAACAATGTTCCCACTCCTCCGGCAATACCGTAAATATACAATTTTGCTCCTACCTGAATATTATTAAAAATAATCCCGATTGTACTACCCCATGTGCTTCCACTCTGATAAACCCCTACAGCATTATTATTTTTAATATTTTCAACGGTTTCATTCACATACCCTTCGCCAAGAATTATATTCACAAAGCTTTTATCATAAATGGCAGAAAGTACTCCAATTGACGTAAATAAGATGAAAAAAAGAAAAGCATACATCAGATATCTCCGGTACTGATACATCAGCAGCGGGACTTCGGTTTTAAAGAAATAAATCAGTCTGTTCTCCTCTACCCTTTTTGTTTTATAAATCTTCTGAAAAATCTGAGCAGATAAATGGTTCAGATAAACGGTGGTATTGCTTTTGGGATAATAAGTCTGGGCAAAAGAAAGATCGTTGATCAGGTTTATATACAGTGAAGACAGGTCATCAGGATTTTTTTTAATTTTCCCTTGAATAACCTGTTCGATTCCCAACCATTTTTCTTTATTTTGTTTAATGAAATAAACTTCTCTCATAATTATTAAGGCTAAAATAATAAAAAATATGTCTCAAATTGCGATAAATACCTCACAAAATGTAAATATTAATTTTAATATTGCTGGTGTAGGAGAAAGGATGCTTGCCTTCATTATTGATCTTCTGATCAGGATTGCTTACGTAGTAATTATCCTGTATCTGTTCTTCAATATTTTTGATTTGGGATATCTTCTGGACGGACTTGACGGCTGGTCAATACGCGCTGTATATCTTGTCCTTACCTTTCCTGTTTATATTTATCCTCTTGTATTGGAAAGCCTGATGGAAGGTCAGACACCCGGTAAAAAGCTTATGAAAATAAAGGTAGTGAAGATTGACGGTTATCAGGCCAGTTTCGCAGATTATATGATCCGATGGGTTTTCAGAACTGTAGATGTTTCATTTGCCGGAGTAGTAGGACTTATTTCTATGATTGTTTCTAAAAACAACCAGCGTTTGGGTGACATTGCTTCCGGAACAGCTGTTATTTCTCTAAAGAACAATATTAATATTTCCCATACCATTCTGGAGAATATTCACGAAAATTATATTCCTTCTTTCCCTCAGGTAATTGCCTTAAGTGATAATGACATGAGAATTATCAAAGACAATTACACCAAAGCTCTGAAAGTAGACGACCGCCAGATCATCAGTAAGCTGTCCGAAAAAATCAAAAGCATTCTGAAGCTGGAAATAGACCCTACTAAAATGACGGAAAGACAGTTTATCGATGTAATCATTAAAGATTATAATTATTATACAGGGAAAGATAATTAAAGAAGTCAGTAGTCAATTTGCTTTACAGATGAATGGTCAAATTAAAAACAATTAACCAAAGGTTATTGCTTATGAAGGACGGTTCAATTTTTGTATCCTTAATATAAAGTTCAGAATCATGAAATTTGAAAACAATAAATCCGGAAACGGCGGAGTCATCACTTTAAATAACGAAATAAAAGAAGTCGGAAGACTTACCTATACTATTTTCCCAGAAGATCATAAATTCATTATCTCTTTTGTCCTGGTACATCCTGAATTTGAAGGAAGAGGAATGGGAAAATTTTTAGTGGAAGAAGCCATTAAGTTTGCCAGAGAAAATAATTGGAAAGTATACCCGCACTGTTCCTATGCAAGATCCGTCATGATGAGAATGAGTGATGTGGACGATATATTTCTAAAGAATTAAAACTTCATTCACCAGAATATCTTCTATATCATCCGGATAATCCACTTTCAGATGATGGTCAGAAGCCACCCATTCCATTATTTCCTGAAGATTTAATACCTTGGAATTGGGAATTCCCATTTTATCAAGGGCACATGCATTGCATTCCTGTTCGTATTGATTATGAATGGGAATTACAAACAGTTTTTTATCCATAAACAATGCTTCTGCCGGACTTTCAAAACCTGCATTGCATAAAATTCCTTCACAGCCTTCAAAGTATTTCAGATACTGCATTTCATCAATGGGAAATACTTCCACATTTTTTACTTTAACCTGTACTTTGCTGTATTTTGAAAACACTTTCCATTCTACAGGGATTTTTCTTAAAACCTTAATGATATTCTCGTCGGCAAAACTGGGAAGATAAACAAGGTAATAACCCTGTTTGGAAGGATTAAGATTTCTTATTTTTCTTCTGATCACAGGTTTTTTGATCTGTGGATGATAATTTTCAAAGTGAAACCCGATTTTTCTTTCGCTTGGAACGTAATATTTTAGAATCATTTCACCTAGAAAGTCCTTTTTCTTCGGTTTGGGTGTTTCCGGGAAACTCATGGATGCCTGATGGCTGAGTTCTATCATTGGAAGCTTTTTCAGTTTGGAAGCCCAGCCTGTCAAAGGTTCATAATCATTAATAATTAAATCATACTGCGACAGCTCAAGTTCTCTGATTGTTTTAGCAGCTTCCAAGAATTTATTTTCGGTAAATGTTTTTCTGTAGGATAAACCGCCTGTTTTATTATAAAGAAGGGAAATCCCTCTGTATTGAAAATTAATATCAAAATCAGCCTTCAGCTGCGATTGATGACCACTGATCAGGGTATCTACAGATGCATGTTTTTTGAGAAGAGGAATAATTTCCTGTGCTCTGGCCACATGCCCGTTTCCAGTACCCTGGAATGCATACAAAATCTTCATTTAGGAAAAGTTGGTTACAATTTTTAAAAGAGCTGAATTATCCATTTCCGGGATTTCTTCTGCTTCATCATCTTTCAGTAAATGTTTATGCTCATCATAATAAAAAATCCTCCATCCTTTATCATGATACTCTAATGCAGAAAGGTTTTCTATCCAGTCACCTGAATTCAGATAAGTACAGGCCCCTTTTTTATTAACAACCTCACGAATCTGCGGCTGATGAATATGCCCGCATACTACATAATCATATTGGTTGTCAATAGCCAGCTCAGAAGCTGTAAGTTCAAAATCTCCGATATATTTTACCGCTTTCTTCACATTGTTTTTGATCTTTTTGGAAAATGAATATTTCTCTTTACCCATTTTTTCCAAGAACCAATTTACAACATTATTGATAATAATTAGGAGATCATAGCCTTTTCCGCCAAGTTTGGCGATCCATTTGGAATGCTGGACGGATGCATCGAAAACATCACCGTGAAAAATCCAGGTTTTTTTCTGATCTATATTCAGACAGATTTTATTACAGACTTTTAGTTTTCCGAGTTCAAAATCTGTAAACTTACGGAACATTTCATCATGATTGCCTGTAATGTAATAGACATCTGTGTTTTTGGTAGCCAGTGAAAGTATCTTTCTGATTACCTTCAGATGAGGTTTAGGGAAGTAAGACTTTTTAAACTGCCAGATATCAATAATATCACCATTTAAAACTAAAGTTTTAGGCTGGATAGAATTGAGATATCTTAACAGTTCTTTAGCCTTACATCCATAAGTTCCCAAATGAACATCCGATATAACAACTAATTCAACGTTTCTTTTCATAGTTTTGTACAAAGAAACTAATTGAAAATTAACTGTATATGAATGCTATATTATTTTTTATAAAGAGTTCATCAGCTCTTCTGTAATTTCCATGTTGTGGTAAACGTTTTGCACGTCATCATCTTCTTCGAAACGCTCAAGCATTTTCATATTAGCCTTGAACTGTTCTGCGTTTACTTCTTTTGTATTATTTGGAATTCTTTGAAGTTCTGCACTTTTTGCTTCAATTCCAAGTGCATCCAATTTGTGAGATAGAGAACCGAAATCTTCAAAAGCAGTGGTAATCATTACTTCTTCTTCATCTTTTTCTACATCTTCTGCTCCTCCGTCAATCATTTCCATTTCAAAATCATCCCAATCCATTTTGATTTGAGCCAAATCTATGGTAAAAATTCCTTTTCTGTCGAAGATAAATGCCAGCTCACCATTTTTACCAAGGTTACCGTCAAACTTATTGAAAACAGCTCTTACATTGGCTACAGTTCTTGTTGTATTGTTTGTAGTACATTCTACAAAAAAAGCAACACCACCTTGTCCATAACCTTCATAAGTGATTTCTTCATAGTTTTCTGCGTCTGCACCACTCGCTTTCTTAATAGCTCTTTCAACATTATCCTTAGGCATATTAGCCCCTTTCGCGTTTTGGATACATCTTCTCAGGGCCGGATTAGATTCGGGATCTGTTCCACCGGCTTTTACAGCCAATGCAATATCTTTTCCTATTTTAGAGAATGTTTTGGCCATTTTATCCCATCTGGCCATTTTAGAAGCTTTTCTATATTCAAATGCTCTTCCCATTTTAATTTTTAAATTTCCAACAAAATTACTCAAAAGTCAACAAAAAAAAAATACCTCCAATCAAATTGGAGGTATTCATTATTTAGAAAAATTAATTATTTTTTCTTTTTAGCAGCAGCTTTTTTCTTAGCTGGAGCTTTTTTAGCTTTCTTCACTACAGTCTTCTTCTCTACAACTTCTAGATCAGATTTCTTAAGTGCATCCCAAGCAGCACCGTTTACAGCTTCAACAACTACTTTTCTGTCAACCATTCTTTCTGCATCAGAAGCTTTTTCAGAAACAGTAGCGTCTCTTTCTCCAACTCCTACAGATTTTAATTGGTTTGCATTAACTCCTCTAGATTCTAGAGCACCTACTACTGAAGCAGCTCTTTGTCTAGAAAGTTTCAAGTTGTAAGCATCAGCACCTTTCTTATCTGTGTGACCAGTTACTAAGAATGTACCATCGTTAGATTGCTTAATGATTGTAGCCGCTTGATCTAATTTACCACTAGATTCAGGTCTGATAGTAGCTTTATTGAAATCAAATAAGATATCTTTAAGAGCTCCTGTAGCTTCTTTAGCGATTACATCTTTTGGTTTAGGACATCCGTTGTATTCTGGAAGACCTGGAACAGTAGGACAAGCATCATCTTTGTCTAAGATACCGTCACCGTCTGTATCTGGCCAAGGACAACCGTTGTTTTCAGCAGGACCTGCTACTGTAGGACAAGCGTCATCTTTGTCGATTACACCATCACCGTCAGTATCTGGCCAAGGGCATCCGTTGTTTTCAACTGGACCAGCCACTTCTGGACATTGATCGTCTTTATCTGGAACTCCGTCACCGTCAGTATCAGGACATCCTTGGAATTCTGGTAAACCTGGAGTATCTGGACAAAGGTCATCTTTATCTAGGATACCATCCTTATCTCTGTCTCTGTTTCCGAATCTGAATAAGATGGAAGCAGAAGCTTGCCAGAAGTTAGCAACAGTAGATTTGTCACCTGGAGTTGATACATAATCTCCCTGAACACCAAGACCGAAGTTCTTAGTTACCCAGAAGTTAGCACCAGCACCTGTAGCTACAGTAAAGTGGTTAGCTTTACCGTTTTCATTACCATCCTTACCGTTTGTTACAGTTTCGATTGCGTTACCGTTAGCATCAACAGATGTTCTAGGGAAAGTAAGAGCTGTATAGTCATGTCTTAAGTAGTTAGCACCAACTCTTAAATATGGATCAAACCAAGATTCTTCGTTCCATAAAAGACCTGCAGCGTGAGCCTGGAAACCAAGACCTGTCATTAGGAAAAATTCTTTCCCCATGTTGAATCTTTTGTTTTCAACATTTCCAACAGAAGTTTGCCAGTCAATTACTAAACCTTTACCAACGTTTCTAGCAACTGTTAACTTAGATAGTGGAGGTGTAATAGAAAAGTTGTTCACATTGAACATACTTTTTGTCAAATTGTTAGCAGAGAACGTATTACTGAAGTTACCTCTTGCTGCTACGTGGTTTTCAGCATGAGCACCAACTCCGATTAACCACGGATTGTTGGTAGTCTGTGCGAAAACAGTAGAGGCAACAGTAAGCGCCAATGCTGAAATTCCTAATTTTAGATTTTTCATAGAATTAAATGATTAAATAATTGATAATGCAAAATAAATATAATTTTTCTTTATATACAAAGTTTTTCAAATGATTTTTAACTTTTCTTTAATATTCTGTCGAGGTTCCGTTTATTTTCTCTATCTTTTATCGCCTCTCTTTTATCGAAAAGTTTTTTCCCTCTACCAAGCGCTATCAGCACCTTTGCTTTCCCTCGGTCAGTGATATATAATTTTAAAGGTATTATGGTGTTCCCAGCATCCTTTAACTTTTTTTCAAGTTTTTGTAATTCTTTTTTGTGCAAGAGCAATTTCCGTTCCCTTTTTGTTTTGTGATTGTAAAAAGTCCCCAATTTGTACTCATCAATCATCATGTTGATGATGTACAATTCCCCATCAATAAACTGACAGAACGATTCTGTGATGGATGCTTTGGATGAACGTAAAGATTTTATTTCCGTCCCTGTTAAAACCATCCCCGCTTCATATTCTTCAAGAATCTCATATTCAAAACGGGCTCTTTTGTTTAATATATTAACTGTTTTTTCAATCTTCATCATTTTAAAATTTCGTTAATGAAATATATAAAAAATACCATACATTTAAAAACTTGACTATTATATTATTACAAAATACCCAAATTCTTTTCGTATTTTTGCGCCAAATTTACAAAACTATATGTTAACAGTATCTAACTTATCTTTACAATTCGGGAAAAGAATTCTTTTTGACGAGGTAAATATTATGTTTACCAAAGGAAACTGCTACGGGATCATCGGAGCAAACGGTGCGGGAAAGTCTACATTCCTGAAAATACTAACAGGAAAGCAGGATCCTACAACAGGGCATGTATCTCTGGAACCAGGGAAAAGAATGTCAGTTTTGGAGCAGGATCACTTTGCTTACGATCAGTTTACAGTTCTTGAAGCTGTTTTAAGAGGTAATAAAAAATTATTTGAGATAAAAGAGGAAATGGATGCGTTATACGCAAAAGAAGATTTCTCTGACGAAGACGGTATTAAAGCCGGTGAACTAGGTGTAATTTATGACGAAATGGGTGGCTGGACTGCAGAATCTGATGCTCAGACCATGCTTTCTAATGTAGGAATTACAGATGATATGCACTGGCAGCTGATGAGTGAACTTGAGAACAAAGACAAAGTAAAAGTTCTTTTGGCTCAGGCACTTTTCGGAAATCCTGATGTATTGATTCTGGATGAGCCTACCAACGACCTTGATATCGATACCATCTCATGGCTGGAAGACTTCCTTGCTGATTATGAAAACACGGTAATCGTTGTATCTCACGACCGTCACTTCCTTGATACGGTTTGTACACACATCGGTGACCTTGATTATTCTAAGCTTAACCTATACACAGGTAACTACTCTTTCTGGTACCAGGCTTCTCAATTGGCAACAAGACAAAGAGCTCAGGCCAACAAGAAAGCTGAAGAGAAGAAAAAAGAACTTCAGGACTTCATTGCAAGATTCAGTTCCAACGTTGCTAAGGCAAAACAGGCTACTGCAAGAAAGAAAATGATCGACAAATTAAATATTGACGATATTAAGCCTTCTTCAAGAAGATATCCTGCTATTATTTTCGAAATGGAAAGAGAAGCCGGAGATCAGATTTTAGATGTAAAAGGTCTTGAAAAAACCAAAGACGGGGAATTATTATTCTCTAATATTGATCTGAACCTTAAAAAAGGAGACAAAGTAGCAGTACTTTCTAAAAACTCTCTGGCCATTACAGAATTCTTCGAGATTCTTGCTGGAAATGTACAGGCTGACAAAGGAACTGTTGCGTGGGGAGTAACAACCAATCAGTCTCACATGCCTTTGGACAACACCAACTTCTTCCAGGAAGACCTAAGCCTGGTTGACTGGTTGAGACAGTTTACAAAGAACGATGAAGAGCGCCACGAAGAATTTGTAAGAGGATTCCTTGGAAGAATGCTATTCTCAGGAGATGAAGCTTTAAAATCTTGTAAGGTACTTTCAGGGGGTGAAAAAATGAGATGTATGTTCAGTAGAATGATGCTTCAAAAAGCTAACGTTCTTTTATTAGATGAACCTACCAACCACTTAGACCTGGAGAGTATTACAACGTTGAACAACTCTTTATCTAACTTTAAAGGAAATCTTTTACTGGCATCTCATGACCACGAAATGCTTTCAACAGTCTGTAACAGAATCATCGAATTAACTCCTACCGGAATTATCGACAGAGAAATGACTTACGATGAATACCTTGCTGATAAAAAAGTAAAAGAATTAAGAGAGAAAATGTATTCTTAATTTTAAAATATTTTTCAAAATAAAAATAGCTGTTCGTTTGAACAGCTATTTTTATATAATGAATTGGCTAAGTTATTATTTCTTAATAAAATTATGGGTATAAGAAGTTCCGTCTGCATTCTGAACCGCAAGAACATAATCTCCTTTAATCAATCGAGAAACATCAATTTTTCCTTCTGTTTTATCTAAAGACAACACCATCTTCCCTGAAATATCAAATATCTTAACTGCTGCAATTTTCTTATCTCCTTTAAGATTTAAATAATCACTTGTTGGATTGGGATAGATCTGTAAATTCTTAGATAAAAGATTTTCAGATGTAGACAAGTTAGCTAAAGTTAATGATACATTATCAAAAGCCATCGTTCCCATTCCAAAAGGGGCACTCGCGCTCATGACAGCCGTTGTATACATATTAAATCCCAAATAATAAACCCCGGTTGCTGCAGGTGTAATTGTAAAAGCCTCGGATACAGGCACATGTGTACTGACATTCACGTTAGGATAGTCGTGAATTATATTGGTCATTGCAACATCTAACGGTGATGTACCATATGCAACCTTAAAATTTTGAGGACTGCCCTGATTAATATAATCAAATGTAAAAGTATAAGAAGCACCTGCCTGCAGGTTGATTCCATTAGTATAAAACCATGTATTTTTATCACTTGAACCACTACTATATGTATAAAGTATGTTAGAATTAAAACCTAACGATGCCCCAATACCAGTACTCCAATTTGTTCCAGGATTTATAAGTTGCTGCGAAGTACACGTTGGAAGGGTCCCATATGAAGAATTGAAATCCTCTGTATAAGGTGTATCAACGGATAAACAAGGTGTCGTAAAATTAGCCATTACCGGACTCCATTCACTCACGCTCCCTCCTCCACAGTTTGATCTTACCCAAATATTATAGGATGTAGCGGGAGATAAGCCTGTAATGTTTTTTGTAGCAGTCGTAATTCCTGTATCTGTTGGTGTAGTGGATCCTACAGGAGCTGCGTTTGAAGTACTCCTGTAAAGTTCATAAGACGATACTCCCGGAACGGCTGTCCAGGAAACTGTAGCGGAATTTGAAGTCAAATTGGAAACTGTTATAGAATCCGGTGCGATACAGCTGCCGGCAGCAATATAAGAAAACCCAAAAACAGATAAAATACCTGTTGAAGAATTTTTCTTAACAGATATACTGGCAATGCTTTTTGACTGATTTGCAGAACTAATCTGCAACGCTATTTCATATAACCTGGGATTATAAGTGATATTTTCTATAGCATCAGTAACTCTATTTACGCGCCCAATTCCCATTATTGCAAATCCTGTTCCCCAATACCAATCATTAATAGACTGATTTGTAAATGTCTGATTAGTCCCATCTGTAAAATTGACTACAATATTAGCAACAGAACTTCCGCCTCCAGCGGTTGCCAACACAAACAATTTTGATACCTTGGGTGATGATGCAAAATTTAAACTTCCCGAATCATTGATATTTTCGAGCCTTAATGCATTATTCGACGTGTAGGGAGCCAACTGAAATGACAACCCTGTTGTATTTGCGGAATTAATTAGTCCTGAACTTGGTAATCCTGAAGTAGGCGTCACTCCTGCTGCGTTTACAAAGTCTTTAGACATAAATACATAACCATTAGCTGGTGAATCCACATTTTGAGTGGTACTGGATGATGATGCGCCTGATCCGTTTGCAATAAGATCAGCATTATACCCACTAACCACCTGTAGCGTCTGATAAGTTTGTGCATTAATTTCACTAAACAACAATACTGTCATTAAGCAAAAGAAACCTACTGTAATTTTTTTTCTCATAATTTGTATTTTTATTCAGTACAAATATAATTTATTTTCAAACAAACCTAACGAATTAACATATTTTAACTAATTTAATTCATATTATAAACAAAATATTATTACATCCACAAACAAAAAAACTTTATAAACAGAATAAATATTATCTACTTTTCGAATTAAATTTCACCATTTATCTGTTTTAGTATAATTTTTATAAGAGGATAAATTTTCAAACTACAGCAACGGTAATGGTTGAGAATCGCTCGGTTCTTTAATAAAAACAGCAACTGAATGTGCCGGAAATAAACAGAATAATCTCTTTCTGTACTATTTCTTCAAGTAAATTCATAATTCTTCCCAATTTTGAAACTGTCTTTTTACACTTTTTTTCCTTATTTTTGTGAAATGAGTCAAAAATGGATTTACAAGCCTGAACCCGATGAGGAAGTTGTGGACAGACTAAGTTCGTCACTTGGTTTTGGTACTTTTGAATCTAAAATCCTCGTTCTAAGGGGAATTGACAATTATCAAAAGGCCAGAGAATTTTTCAAACCTAACCTTACCGATATACACAATCCGTTTTTAATGGCAGACATGCAAAAGGCTGTAGAGCGCATTGCAACGGCTATTGAAAATGGTGAAAAAATATTGGTATATGGTGACTATGATGTGGATGGAACCACAGCAGTTGCTTTAATGTATCTATATCTCAGTAAAATTGTTGAGAAAAAATATTTGGATTATTACATTCCGGACAGAAACTCTGAAGGATACGGAATTTCTACAGAAGGAATTGATTTCGCCAAAGAAAATGGTTTTTCATTAATCATTGCTCTGGATTGCGGAATAAAAGCCCTGGATATGATCAACTATGCCAAGAATCTGGACATAGATTTTATTATCTGCGACCATCACCTTCCGGGTGAAGAGATTCCTGATGCTGCGGCTGTACTTGATCCTAAAAGAAGTGACTGCCGATATCCTTTCAAAGAACTTTCCGGATGTGGCGTTGGTTTTAAACTTTGCCAGGGACTTAATACAATTTACAAATTACCGGAAGCAGAATTATTTGAACTGACAGACCTTTTGGCAATTTCCATTGCTGCAGATATTGTTTCCATGACAGGTGAAAACAGAGTTTTGGCTAAAATGGGATTAAAAACCCTCAGAAAAACCAGAAATCTTGGGTTACGATTATTGATTCCTGAGGATAAGCTCTCTCATTTTGAAATTTCCAATATCGTTTTTGAAATAGCTCCTAAAATTAATGCTGCCGGAAGAATTTCTCATGGTAAAGCAGCTGTAGAGCTTATGGTTTCTGACAATCTGAAACATGCCAACCAGATTGTAAATGATATCATGAACCTCAACGATGAAAGACGTGAACTGGACATGAATTCCACACTTTCTGCTCTGAATCAGATTATAGAATCCCAGCAGGAAACCAAACATACCACCATCGTATATCATCCCGAATGGAATAAAGGGGTAATTGGTATCGTTGCCTCGAGACTTATTGAAACGTATTATAAACCTACGCTTGTTTTTACCGATGGTAATAATGGGGAGATGGTAGCTTCCGCAAGATCTGTTTCTGATTTTGATGTACATGAAGCTCTCGATCTCTGTTCTGAATATTTCCTTAAATTCGGGGGGCATCACGCTGCCGCCGGACTTTCAATGGAGAAAGAGAAGTTTGCTGCCTTCAAAGAAAAATTTGAAAGAATAGTTTCTGAAAAAATCAAGGATCATCAGAAAGAACCTTCTATTACCATTGATACTGAGATTACAGTGGACGAAATCAACAGAGAGTTTATCAATTTCCACAGAAAGCTGGCTCCATTCGGACCTCATAATATGAAACCTATCTTTACATTAACGAATCAAAAGCTTTCCGGATATGTAAAAACAATGGGAAAAGATAATAATCACCTGAAGTTTTATATCAGACAGGAATCTACGGGACGTAATATTGAATGTGTCGGATTTAAACTGGGACAGTTTGTTGAAGATTTTAAAAATAAAAATTTCGATCTTGCTTTTACCCTGGAAGAAAACCACTGGAAGGGCAATGTCACCCATTATCTTAATATCAAGGATGTAAAATTCAGGGATTAACTATTACCTATAATCTTCTACCTGCTACCTTAACAAATGAAAAAAATCGGTTTATTTTTCGGATCATTTAATCCTATTCATATCGGACACCTTATTCTGGCCAATTATATTCTGGAAAATTCTGATATGGATGAGCTTTGGTTTGTAGTGAGCCCGCAAAATCCATTTAAAGACAAAAAATCTTTACTGAATGACCATAACAGACTTGATATGGTACAGCTTGCGGTAAAGAATTATCCCAATATGAGAGCTTCCAATGTGGAGTTTTCCCTTCCGAAACCAAGCTATACTATTGATACTCTGACGTATCTTCATGAAAAACACCCTGATTACTCTTTCAGCCTGATCATGGGAGAAGATAATCTGAAGAGCCTTCACAAGTGGAAAAATTCTGATATCCTGATCAAAAATCATCATATCATTGTTTATCCAAGAGTATTTGAGGGGGAAAAGAAAGATTCTGAATATTTACAGCATGAAAATATCTCCATGATCAAAGCTCCGGTAATAGAACTTTCTGCTACAGAAATCCGTACGATGCTTAAAAATGGTAAAAATGTAAGGCCTATGCTGCCACCTGAAGTTTTTGAATATTTGGATGGTAGTAGTTTTTATAAGTAATTTTGCCTATTGGAAATGAGAGGCTAAAATTAAAAGCCAGAGAAAGACTCTTACCTTTTATCTCTCACCTCATAATTTAAGAAATGGACTTCATCGAAAAATTTTTCTCAAAATATTCTCAGGAAAAAATCATCAAATGGTTTAAACAGATCTGTCTTGCAGAAGCCGTTTCGTGTCTTTTACTGTATTGCGTTGCGATGATCTGGATCCGATATGATGAAAATTTATATTCTATCATCTTCATCAGTGTTATTGGTAGTTTGCACGGATTATTTTTCACCCTTTATCTATTACTATGCCTTCCTGCAAGAAAAATTTATAACTGGGATGATGAGGATTTTGTTTTTGCCTTATTATCGGCATTCTTCCCTTTTGCAACGATTTGGGTAGATAAAAAGCTTGCACGATTCGATAGAGAATAAATACACCATAAAAAAAGGACCATTTTGGTCCTTTTTATTTTTTACAGTAATTACAAATCTCTTTTCACATGTCCTGTTGCCGTGAAGGTATGATTTCCAGAACTATCAGTATATGTTCCATTGACTGTGAAATCTATGTAGTCTCCTACTGCTCCAAAAGAAGTTATATTCACAACTACATTTCCGTTATTGGAGTTAATAGAACCTCCAGAAAATTCAAGCCCATAATAGGATGTAAAGCTTGCAGCCACTCCCAACATATTATTCTGAGTCATAGTAAAGAATGGTCCGGTCCCATTCATAGAATTTATTCGCAATTGTTTAGATGACATAGTAGGTGATGTAGGTATAAGACCTGTCCATTGTGCATTGAACAATCCCACTATATTTACGGTTGGTTGATTATCAATTTTATAGCTGATCAATTCGCTCAAAGCATTACAAACCATGATATTCCCCAAATTGACTGTCGTAGATTGAGCCGTGAAAGTTACTTCATTGGTACTTTGTAAATTAATAGCATCAAACCCCTCATAGGTAAACTGAGGATTTGCAGTACATGCATATGTGTTGAATGTAAAACCTCCAGTACTGTTTACCGGTAAGGACAAATACTGAAAATAGTTTGTGTTTAAGGCAGATTTCAATATTACATAACCATCGGTAACATCGGTATTTGTACAGGTTTTAAGACTTCCCTGAATAGTATAATTAACAGACGTGGAATTGGTTATGGTAATATCAGGGATTGTTGTTACAATTCCAACGGGAAAAGGGCCTACATTAGAGGTATATAATACGTTATTACAAACATCATAAACTTTTAAAACGAGAACCTCACCTGCCGGAACAATTCCGGAAACCATTCCTGTATTATCTGTCATTCCGTAACTTTCATATGCTTGAGAAGTTCTCTTTAAAACAACTCTAGTATTAGGTAAAACCTGCCCTGCTGCGTTTTTTACTGTTACTTTCAACGTGGCTTGGGGAAACTGTGCATCATAATTCCACCAGGAAAAATGGCTTACTGTTCCTACATAAGTATTTCCGATCTTTGTAGCAGAGCCTTCTTCTTTCCACATTCCGGTATCTTCATTATAAGACCATAATGGTATTGTGGCTGGTGAGCTGGAAGTTTGTGCAGCATCCACCGGAACGCTAATTTCTGCAGTATGGCCGTTGGCAATCTGAAGATTTTGTCCGGAGCTTCCTGTTAATTGTACATGCATCATCCCAAAAGTTTCCATTATTCTGGCATTCCCTCCCGCATTGGTGGCCAAAAAGGATCCTGGCATTAATTCATTAAGATATTGGTTGGATGGAGCCAGGTGAAAAACTCCCACATTCACACTTCCTGAATATGTATTTCCATTTGCATCTTTGAAGCTTCCATCGAATTTCACTTTGGTTCCGTTGGGTAGTGAAACTGTAGATACTGAGCCAGCAGTAATTGTAGATGTCGTTGTTACAGGAATCATCATGATATTCACTCTGTTTATTCCGTTGGTAGGAACTAAAACTCTTGATGCATTTACAAAGCCAGCCCTGGTCACTTTTACATGGGCAAAGTTTTCTTTTACTGAAGCATTTTTAAATGTGAAGAAACCTTTAAGATTGGTAGTAACTGTATTGGTTCCAATGGTAACTGTTGCTCCGGAAACCGGCATTCCGTTTGTATCAAGAACTACTCCCTGGAAATTTCGTTGTGTAGTATTTCCAAAATTATAATTAGATGTTGAATTTGGGGTATTTTCTTCTATTTCTAATAAAGCTTCATTTTTACATGAAAATAATAATATAGACAACAAAAATAAGAGGTAAAATTTTCTCATATGGTATTAGTTTTTAGTTTTCACTAAATTAATAATAAAATAACATCACTGATATTTTTTATTCTTTTTCTTCAATTTTAAAAAAATCTTTATTAATTTTTGTCTTTGATGTAACATTTACTTCTCCTTATTTGTCTTATTATACAGAAAAGGTCAGGCAATCAATATTTTAATGTAAATTTTTAATAACTGATAATCAATTGATTACATTTATTTATAAATATTTTTCAGTACTTTGTATTGCATGATACTAGATTTATTATATATCTTTGTAATGTTAAATAACAAACCATACAAGCTATTAATTAAAAAAGAATAATCATGAAGACTCAAATTCTTATTGCAGCACTATTTTTCGGTGGACTTATCACTGCCCAGCAGAAAAAAGATAGTTTGAAAGTAAATGCTATAGATGCAGTGACTCTCAAGAAGCAGGTTTTCAAAAAGCAGGGTGACCGTTTGGTATACGATGTAGCTTCTTCATCTATCGCAAAAGGAACCAACACCTTTAATCTTTTGAAACAAACACCGATGATTTCCAGCATTGACGGAAAAACGCTGAAGATTTTGGGAAAAAATGATGCGGTAATTTACATCAACAATAAGAAAACCAATATGGATTCTGAGGCATTGATTGAAATGCTGAAGTCTACTCCATCTGAGGATATCCAGAAAATAGAAGTCATTACAGTTCCCGGAAGTGAATTCCAGGTTGAATCTAAAGAAGGCGTGATTAATATTGTCATGAAAAAAAGCAAAAACAACGGCTACAACGGAACGCTGAAAATGCAGAACGAGCAGGCTTATTACAATAATCCCAATGCAGGAGCTTCTTTTAACTTCAGACAGGGAAAATGGTCTGGTAATTCTAATTTCAGAACAGGCAGCTGGACAGACAGACAAAGATATACGCTGTCCAACGGAGATCCTACTTTCAAAAATGAATCCTTTGGGTTTAATGACGATCCTAACAAAAATTTTGGTGGAGGCTTCAATGTTGATTACGAGATCAATAAAAAACACAGTCTTGGATTCTCCTACAATATGAGATACAATAAAAGCTTCAATTCCGTACTGGATATTACTAACTGGCAAAACGGGGTGTTAAATAACAGAACAGTCAATAATGAGGATGCACAGACCAGAAATCACTCTTTCAATTTAAATTATGAGATGAAAACAGATTCCCTGGGAAGTAAGCTTACATCAAACATTTCTTACCTGTGGTTCAACAGGGATAAAGTAAGTTTCAATGAAAGTTTTCCTTTAACGAATGATACCATCAACAAATATTCAGCATTACATCAGGCAGTGCCACAAATTATCAACAATTACGCAGCTAATATTGATTATCTGAAAAAAACAGCGAAAGGAGCTACATGGTTGATGGGAGTAAGTTATAACCACACTAATACGGATAATGATACCAGACAGGATAAACTGAAAAACGGAGAATTTATCATCGATCCCAACCAAACCAATCACTTTATTTACAAGGAAAACATATTGGGGATTTATCTGAACTATGAAAGAAAATTAACTGAAAAAATATCCGGAAAAATAGGTACCCGATATGAAATGACCAGAAGTACCGGAGATATTGTAGACAAAACAGGATTTGAAAGAAATTACAACAACCTTCTGCCTTACCTGAATTTAAATTATGCCATCAGTGCAGACCATAATTTAAGTTATACTTTTTCCAGCAGAATCAGAAGACCTAGATTCTGGGAGCTGAATCCTTCAAGAACCTATTTTACTCCAACCAATTATACACAGAACAATCCATTTATATTGGCTTCCAAATACTATAATCAGGAACTTAATTATATGTACAAAAATGCATTCTATGCCAATCTTAGTTTTAATATGGTGGAAGATGCAGCAGCCTCAGACCTGATTCCATTGCAGGGAACGGTAACAGCTCCTAAAAAAGATTCTAAGGGGAAAATCATCAAGGATATCAAAGGAAATCCAATTATGGAAACTACCAGATTCTTAAGATATATCAGAACTAATTATGGTAAGAACAGGGAGATTGCATTAACTCTTGGAATGAACAAATCATGGTTCAAAGACATATGGACAACCAACTATTCTGTCAATTTAGGATATGTTACCTATAAGGGTGGCGTATTTGAAGATCCTACTTCTATGCCCGTTCCGGGAGAAACTGAAGTAGTAGATCCTTATATCATTGATGTTAAAAACTACAATATGTCTGCAACCCTCAATAATGTTATCAGACTGTCTTCTAAAAAAGACTGGTTCCTGGGAGTGAATTACTTCTTTGCCAGCCAGACCGCAATGGAAGGAGGAATGATTGGAGCGAGACAAAGCTTTGATTTGAGTCTGAAAAAAATTGCAGGAGACTGGACAATCGTAGCTGAAGTGAGTGACTTATTCAATCAAAGTTTCTACAGTATTAAAGGAGTACAGCCTAATGGAAAATACAATAATATCACCAACTTCAACTATCCAAGGCTAATGAGCATCGGGGTTACCTATAATTTCGGAAATCAGAAACTGAAAAAAGCAAGGGAAATGAAATCAGCTAATGATGCTGTAAAATCAAGAACCTGATTTATAAAAACTTTATTACTAAACCACTCTTAAATAACAACAACATGAAACGTATAATTTTGTCAATGGCCATCGTATTCGGTACTTGCGCATTTGCTCAGGAGAAGAAATCTGATACGGCAAAAACAAAAAATATAGAAGGAGTCACCATTACAAAGCAGGTTTTCAAAAAGCAAAGCGACCGTTTTGTATATGATGTAGCAGCTTCTCCCGTAGCGAAAGGAAATACTACTTTTGACCTCCTGAAGCAGACCCCGTTATTATCTTCCACAGACGATAAAACATTAAAAATTGCCGGAAAAAATAATGCGCTGATCTATATCAACGGAAGAAAAAGCAATATGGATTCCGAATCTCTGGCTCAGTTTCTGAAAAATACTCCGGCTGAGAATATCCAGAAAATTGAAGTCATTACAGTTCCGGGAAGTGAGTATCAGGCAGAATCATCTGATGGGATCATCAATATCGTTTTAAAGAAAAAAATGAGTGATGGCCTGAATGGAAACATGAGAATGTCTAACACCACCAATAAATACAATGGAAGCCAGGCAAGCTTCTCAGCCAACTACAGAAAAAACAAACTGGGAATAAGCGCCAGCCTTAGCGGGGGTGAAAATATCGAGCCACAAACTTATACTTTAAGAAATGGGACTGTAAAAACTTCTAATGAATCTGTAGGAGATGTTGATGACCCGAATAAAAACATAGGGGGTTACCTGAATATTGATTATCAGCTGAATGATAAGAGCAATCTTGCATTATCATGGAACACATGGGCCAATAAAAGTTATAATTCAACGGTAGACTTATTTAATACCATTAAAAAAACAAATACAGAATATACATGGTCTAAAAACCGGGAGGATTCAAGATCTTATAACAATTCTGTGAATTTAAATTATGAATTAAAAACGGATTCGTTAGGCAGTAAACTGAATGTAAACGGTGCTTACCTCAACTATAGAAGATTTCAGTTCACAGATAACCAAACTTTCGCTTCAGATATTGACAGAGTTGTTGGGACAAGAACAAGACAAGTCATTCAGGACCTTCCACAGATCATTAATAACTTCTCCGGAATGGTGGATTATAATCAAAAGTTTAAAAATGATCTGACGGTTTCTATAGGCGGAAATTATAACAAGACCAAAACAGATAACGATTCTAAAAACATCACTTACTCCTTTAATCCCGTAAAAGCTCCGGATTCAAGGCCTAACCATTTTATCTATGATGAAAACATCTACGGAATGTATCTTACCGTTGAGAAAAAAATTTCCGACAAACTTTCCGGAAAAGTAGGTGCCAGATACGAAATTACAAACAGCCTTGGAACTTCTGACAATGCTCCCACAGAAGCCCTAAGAAGAATTGAAAGAAATTACAAAAACCTTCTTCCCTATCTAAGTCTGAATTATGCAATTAATGATAAAAACAATATCTCCTATTCCTTCTCAAGCAGAATGAGAAGACCTAGTTTCTGGGAACTTAATCCGGTAAGAAACATTCTTACAGATGATAATTATACTCAGAACAACCCATTTGTAAAGGCATCTTCCACCTATAATCAGGAGCTTACTTATATGTTCAAAAATTCATATTTCCTGATTCTAAATCACTCTTATATTCAGGATGTGATCACACAGGTTCCGCTTCAGGGATATCCGGTATCGCCGGCCGGGAAGGAAGGAGAAAACCCGGCTTTAAGATATATCAGAACCAATTTTGGGAATAAGCAGGAAATGTCTGCCATGGTAGGTATTCAAAAGTCATTTTTCAAACAATACTGGACGACCAATTTCAATATCGGTGTACAGCATAATATTAACAATGGAAGTCTTGATACTGATCCTACAACCGGAGACCGATTCAAAGATCAAAAAGGTCCTAATGGAAACTTTATTACCTACACCAATAAAACCAATTCTACCAGCCTTTTGATCCAAACCAACAACACCGTTCGTCTTGATAAAAAGAAAACATGGTTCTTCGGACTTAATTATTTCTTCGTAGACAAGCAGCAGATTGAGCTTGGTTCATTGAAAAACCTGATGAGTTTAGATCTTAGTCTTAAGAAAATGTGGAACGACTGGACGTTTGCAGTGAATGTAAATGATGTACTGAATACCAACATCGTTAAAATTGAGGACTTTCAGGAAAACGGGAATTATAATTATGTCCATCAAAACCGCTACAACAGAAGCTTAATCGTAAGTCTTACCTATAATTTCGGAAACCAGAAGGTGAAAAAGGTAAGAGATATAGAAGGCGCATCAGATGCCATTAAAAGCAGAACAAGGTAAAAGAATTATCTTTCTTCATATTCAATTATTCTTACGGTATCCGCTGATTATTTTCAGCGGATTTTTTATATTTAATCACTATGAAAAAACACATACCGATTATTTTAATTTACATGAGTCTTCTTTTTCTTTGGGCTGGCTGTACAGAAAAAAAGATTAAACTAGGTAAGGATATCAACTTTGACAAAGAGGAGAATATTCATTACGGAAAGAGTGCTGAACAGGTAATGGATCTCTATATTCCACAAATCAAAACAACTCAGGAAAAGAATGTTTTTATCATGATTCATGGTGGGGGCTGGCGCAGTGGAAATAAATCACAGCTTACATTTTTCACTCTTTCTATGATGGAGAGATTTCCCGATTATATCTTCGTTAATATGAACTACAGACTAGCTTCAGCTAGTAACTTTGGACTTCCCAATCAAACTGATGATATAAAAAAAGTAACTGAACTACTAAAAAATAAACTGGGGTATAATCCAAATGTGATTTTATTAGGCAACAGCGCCGGAGCCCATTTATCTATGCTGTATGCCTATAAGTTTGATACAGATAAAAAAGTAAAAGCTGTGATTAATATTGTTGGTCCTGCAGACCTTTCAGATCCGGGTTTTAAAAACTATCAGGAATATTCTTTTGTGGAAAAAAGACTTGTTGATCCCCAAATACAGAAAGCGGGAACATCACTAATAGATTTTGCAAGTCCTGTAAAATGGATCGATGAAAACTCCGCTCCTACTTTATCTTACTATGGAAATTCAGATCGTGTTATTCCTTCTTCACAAGAAAAGATATTAGATTCTGTTTTAAATAAAAACCATATTTTCCATGAGTCTTATTCATTCAATGGCGGGCATCTGGACTGGGATCAACACCCAAATGATCAATTTCTTATTGATAAAATAGAAACATTTCTCAAAAAAACAGACAAAAAATAACACGTTCTGATTCTTCAAAACGTGCTATTTTTTTATTTTAAAATTGAATTTTTATTCTGACTTTGCAACGGCTGTTCTTTCTGAAACGCCATTCGCATTGAAAGCTTCAATCTGGAAATAGTAAGCATCCGTTCGGTCTGCACCTGTAAAGAAATATTCATTCTTTCCGTAGACCATAATGCTGCCATACAATTTATCAGGAGACTTTCCGAAATAAATTACATAGCCGTCTGCATCAGGATTCTGCTCCCATTTCATCCAGATACTTCTTCTTTCCCCATACTTTTTGGGATCAGCTCTTAATGGTACAAAACCTTCTACTTTTGCGGGCTGTTTTCCTGCTCCTTTTCCAAACACTCTGAAACCGCTTAATGCAAATTTTCCTGTTGGCATTTTCAGGTTTTCCATTTTAAGGAAACGGGCTTTTGCAGGATGTTCAAGTTCTACATAATCGTGAGGAACATCTTTGGTGTTTTTGCTTTTATCCACAATTACACTCCACTTTTTCCCGTCATTGGAACCGTAGATTTTATACTGATGCATTTTTCCAAAGGTTTTCCCCATGAACTCAGCATCCTGATCTGCATAATTGATCTGAATAGCATTGATGGTGGAAACCTCACCCAAATCCGTTTGAAACCATTCCCCGGAATTTCCTGTTTTGGCGCTCCAGTAGGTTTTGATATCTTCATCTACAGCATAGTTGGGCTGATATCCACCTAAAGTAGACGATACCTGAACAGGTTTGTTATAATTCAGCAGCATCCAGCCGGCAAAAAGACCTTTTGTAAAATCTTTTCCCTGTGCGTATTGCGGAAGATAAGTAGGATAATCTCCATAAGCTGTATTACAGTACATTACATCATCTTTATCAAACCCTGCAGGCCAGATTCCCAGTCTTCTTTCAAAATTATTTTTAGTAGAAATAAAAATGGTAGAAATGTGCCACCAGTTTTTGTAATTATCTTCAAACGTAGCTCCGTGGCCTGCTCCTCTGGCAAATCCTCCAGGTTTATAGGAAAACGGATTATGCTGTTGATATTCGAAGCCTTCCAAAGGATTTTTACTTACGTATACTCCATCCGAGTATCCACTGAATTCTGTTGCCGGAGCACCGTACTGCATATAATATTTTCCGTTATGCTTTGTCATCCAAGCTCCTTCTACAAAAGGCTGAAGAAAAACATTGTCATTGTATTCCCCAAAACGTTCCCATCCGTGGTCTTCAGGTTTTAATTTAATAATAGGTTTTACGAAACCTTCAGACTGAAGATTTTTTACTTTCACTTCTGTTCCCAGCAATGGCCATTCGTTACTTGAGCCCCAGTACAGATACAGTTTATTTTTATCTTCATCATAATGGAATGCCGGATCCCAAGCTCCCACTTTTAAAGTATCTACCGCTATTTTCCAGTCATCTTTCGTAGGATTTGTACTTTTCCAGATCGGGAAATCCTGTTCCCAGGTAGAACCATAAACGTATAAAGTATCTTTCATGGCCCAAACTGCAGGAGCATTAAGATCATGAATATATTTAGTATCTCTTAAAAATTTTCTTTTGACAAACTTCCAGTCCAGCATATCATCACTGTACCAGTATCCTTCCTGGTTGGTAGAAAAAAGAAACAGTTTATTCTTAAAATTAACAATCACCGGATCTGCCGTAGCGCGATGTTTCCCTTGTTTTGAAAAAACTTCAAAAGGAGTATAACCATAATCTATGTTGATAGGATTGCAGAAAGTTTTCTGCTGGGCACCAACAATAATTCCAAGAAAAATTGTCAATGACAGAAAATATTGTCTCATTTTTAGATTTTAAAGATTGAGACAAAGTTAGGTAACTTTTTTTGGTTTTCTCCAAATAAAGCCATCCAGCAGATAATGAGTAAGCTGCGGAACAACCAGTAAGGGAACCAGAAACTGAAACAGATTTTCGGAGATCATCATATTCATGGAAAAGTGCTCATTCCACACCAGGGTTTCCCACAAAAATTCTTCTACAAAAGCAAATAATAAAATGACACCAACAAATAGTAATACTCCGGAAAAAGACTTAAAAATCTGCATCCAGCTCAGCTGATGATTTTCTTTTTGTTGTATTTCCCTTATATAAATCAATGCGATGTAAGGAATTCCGTGAGAAACTACATTCAGAAAAGTAAAAAGAAGATCGTTGTTAAAGTAGATAATCCCAAAATACCAGGAAAGGAATGTTCCGGTGATCAGTGCTGTTTTGGGAATGTTAATGTTTTTTGTTTTAAAAACTTCAACAACAGTTTTAAAAAGCCAAATGATCAAAATTGCAAAATAGATGATCGTAATGAAGGGAATATAATCCGGGAGGTTTTTAAACCAGTCAAATTCATTAGTAACGAACCAGGTAAAAGCCCGGGGTGTTTTAAACCAGTACAACATCGGATAAATAGTTGCAGAGTAGATGGCAACCTCATCTATTTTTTTACTCCAGTTATTCGGTTCAAAGCGGGCATAGATCCTCATAAAGCCGTACTGTTGTCGGATAAAATGAAAAACAGCGATCAACGCCAAAACCGACCAGAATGTCAGACTTCCGAATTGAAACAGAATAATTCCCAATATCCAGCTTACAGCAGGAATTCCAAGGTAAAGAAGTTTATTTTTCTGTATTTCTCCTTTTACAAAATAGGTTTTGAACAAGGTAGAATATACATGGGCTACATCCACAAAAACAATCAGAAAAAGCCATGTATAAAAGGAATAATGATTTTCCAACCCTTGAATTTGTTTCTGAAAAAGAAAAATAACAAGCAGCACCAAAAAAGGTGGTGATAAGATAAACCACCAGTCTGTTTTTGCACTATGTATCCACGGCTGTTTCATTGTATTATTTTACATCATTTTTTCTGCAGTACGGATTCCCTGATAAAAGGCTTCTTCAAAAATAGATATTCCGGAAAGATCAGAATGGGCAAAGAAAATTTTACCTTCTATCGGTTCTTTTGCTTTTTGGGTTTCTTCACCAAAAATCTGATTGGGAACCGGAGCAATCATGGCATGCCCTATTTTATGGAACTGCATTTCGAGAATGAAATCTTCTATCAGAGGATGGGCTTTCTTCAGATCATCCAAAACTAAAGTTTTCAGTTCAGATTCTTTCATTCCGTAGAGCTTTTTCCTGGCTTTCTTACAATCTCCTGTTGAAAAGCTCTTATAGTGGGTAATTACCTTTTCACCTATAATCTGATTCAGATTCTGATGCTGGTCAAAGATATACCCCAATCCCGAAGATCCATAGATCACATTATCCCAGGCCAGTTCTTCATCTCCTCCAAATTCATTTTTCAGGGTAATGGTTGTTAAAAGCCATGGCACGTAATGAAATGAAGCTGCTTTCTGATGATTGAAAATTCTCTCGTTTACAAACTGTGGTGATGCAAACAATACTTTATCTGCAATAATCTTTTTAGTTTTCTTTTGAGTATTATCAAAGCTCAATACCTCGACCTTATCATTGATTTTTACATCAAAAACCAGATTTCCGGACATATGTTTTCCTTCTGTATATTTTGAAAAATGCTTTGCTAATCTGGCATTTCCTTCCGGCCATGTGAATACCTGATCTTTATATTTTGTGCTCCAGTTATTTTTTCTGCCAGCAAAATAATGAATTCCTGCCCACGCAGAAACATAGTCAATTCCCAACCCAAAATCGTCTCTGCACGAATAATCCAGCAGCCAGAGAAGTTCTTCAGAATGGTAGTTATTTTCGACGAGCCAGTCTTTAAAAATAATTTTTTCAAGCTTTACAACCTCATCTTCTTTGCTTGAATCATGTACCGGAATGGCAAACCAGTATTTTCCCTGTCCATCTTTCTTTACACGGAATTCATCCATTAACTTAAAAAAACGGTTAAGCTCCTGCTGCGTTTCTGCTGAAACACCTCTTTGAGGCACTATATCATTTTGCCAGGAATTTTTATAAAACAGTCTTTCCTGTTGTGGAAAAGTCATTTGATATTCATCGAGGATGGGTTCACCATTTTCTTCTGCTCCGAGGCAGATTCCACATTCTTTCAAAAAATCTATGATTTCGACGTTCTCCTTATTGGGTAACGGTAAATAATGTGCGCCTAAAGGGAATTTTGAAAATGCATTCTGTCCGTTTGAAGAGTTTCCTCCCAGATGGTTTTCCATTTCAAGGAGAAGATAATCCTGTTCATTATTCCGGCTGAAAAATCTGCATGCGGATAGTCCGGAAATTCCACCACCCACAACAAGATATTTTGTATGGATAACTTCTGAAAACTGTGGAAAATCTTTTGCCCACAGTTTATGCCCGAGAACATGATTGGTTCCGGTGATTTTTAGCAGCAAAGCTTTTACTTTCTTTCCACAATACTGCAAAAAGGGAAGCATAAGGCTACCTAAAAATATAGTTGTAAGAAAATGCTTTCTACTGTACTTTCCCCCACTCTTCATCGAAATAACGGACTAGTATCTGGTTGTCCAGACGGTTAACTTCTACTTCTTTCACTTTCATGTCTTTATTAAAATAAGACATTTGTGAAAAGTTGTAATCATAGTATTTCAAGCCAGGAAGCTTTCTATAGATCCTGTTGTTGATGGGCTCAAATGAAGCCATAGAAAATCCCCATTCTCCAAAAGACGGAACATAAGTGTGATACGCTGTTGTGAAAGGAAAAATCTGATTGATCGTTTTCTCAATACACCAGAAAGATTTTGGAGCAAAATAGGGAGAAGTGGTCTGAACCACAATCTTGGTATCAAGGGTTGTCAATCTCTCCAGTTCTTTATAAAACTGTAAGGAATAGAGTTTTCCCAAGCTGTAATTAGATGGATCCGGAAAGTCGATGATAATGACATCAAACTTCTTTTTATTCTCTTTTACCCAAATGTAAGCGTCTTTATTGATCACTTCCACCTTCGGATTGGAGAAAGAGCTTTGATTGAGCCTGCGCATGGTTTCATTCGTCTTGAAAAACTGGGTCATTTCCCCATCAAGATCTACAAGTGTTAGTTTTTTAACATCTTTATATTTTAATACTTCCCTGGCTGCAAAACCATCACCACCTCCGAGAATCAGAACATTATCAATGTTTTTTGCCATCGACATGGCAGGATGTACCAAAGCTTCATGATAACGGTATTCATCCGTGGATGAAAACTGTAAGTTGTTATTTAAATATAAACGAAACTCGTGCGTATTTCTCGTTAAAACAATTCTTTGATAGGGAGAACTTTTGGTGTACACTACATTTTCTCCATACAGTTTTTCTTCAGAATAAGACAGAATCGTATCTGAGAAAAAGAAAAGACCTAACAGAAATGTAAATGCAGTAATAGACTTTACCTTTAATGATAAGGGTTTTGATAATTCATTTGTAAGATAATAACAGAGGAATATTGCAATAGAAATATTGATCAGTCCGAAAAACAAAGGTGTTTTTACAATACCCAGCTTTGGAATCAAAACCAGTGGAAAAAGGATCGAAGCTAATAAAGCTCCAATATAATCGAACGCAAAAACGTTTGAAACTAAATCTTTAAATTGTACTCTGTCTTTCAGAATATTCATCAAAAGCGGAATTTCCACGCCGACAAGACAGCCCGTGAAAAAGACAAAAAGATATAAAACGCTTTCAAAGTGTGCGAGTGTATTGAATAAAATAAACAGCACTACAGAGCTGATTCCACCCACAATTCCAACAAGGATTTCAATCTCAATGAATTTATCAATAAGATTTCCTTTGATGAATTTTGCCAGGTAGGAACCTACTCCCATCGAGAAGAGATACACCCCGATAATGAAGGAAAACTGCTTTACAGAGTCTCCTAAAAGATAGCTCGCCAGGGCTCCTGCCACCAGCTCATAAATCAATCCACATGTAGCAATGACGAATACTGAAAACAATAAAAGCAGCTCAAGAGGAATCCTCTTCTTATCCATGAATTGCCGCGCTTATGATCATTGAAATTCCGATGATAAATGCCCCGAAAACAATAGCAATTGCTATATTCTTGTTTTGGGCGATCTCGTGCCATGTTTTTTCAGGAGTCAATTTTTCAATAATGAAATAACATACAAGTAAAATGGCGATTCCTAAAAATGAATAAAGAACCGAGTTTATTATGGGTAAGAAATTGATGTTGTCCATAGTTTTTATATTTTTATTTGTGATAGTATCTGTAGAATCCTACTCTAGAATGGCTTCTTGTAGTTCCGTCGCGGTATGTTTCTGTTTTGGCACAGTCGCATACCTGATTTCCCTGGTACGTAAGGTATACAAACCAGGTCAGGCAGAATCCACCGATCATGCAGAGTATCCAGTTTTGTCTTATGTAATTTAAAATATTAATTATCATGATGTGGCATAAGGGGTATTTGAACTGTTCTTCCATTTATTCACATTAAAGAAATGTCTTCCTATCCACATCGCTACAAAGAGAACAACCATTATGAATAAAATAAATCCGAAGTTCCAGAATGAAACGGGAAGCCAGGTTGCTTTGAGCTGTACATAGGTATTGCTTGAAATGGGATCTGTAGTGAGTTTAAGTGCTTCAGTATTAATCAGGGAGTCCAGCTTTTGAGTTCCGAACGATGCTTTGGCAAGTCTGATTACGTCCGAGGTATCTTTTTCCAGCGTCTGTCCGTCTGTAAAGGTTTTAGTCTGCACCTTGAATATATCAGTAATCTCAATGATTCCTGATTTATCCCGTGATATAATGACCTTTGAATCAGGCGACGTAAGACCTGAAAATGAAGGTAAGCCACCTTCTTTTTCGGCGGAAATAATGAAGTGATATTTTCCGGAGCCTACCCCACAGAGATTAAAATCTTCGGACTGACTTCCTTCTGACCAGCTTTCTCCATCTTCGTAACCATGATATTGTTCGATATCTTTGGAGGTATAGATAATTTCATTGGTCTTTTCATTCACAAGACTCAACTGGATATTTGCCCAGGAATTATCAACTCCTGAAAAAGCATTGACCTTTAATGGTGCTGAGCCTCCTGAAAGGGTAAAACTTTTGCTGACCAGTTCCTTATTTTTTACATCAGCAAAATTGATGGTCTCCGCAAAAACGGTTTCGTTAGTTCTTGATGTATATACGTAGAGCTGAAGCAGACATATCATTAATGCGGCTACACAAAAGATGTTCAAAGCCTGTTTCATATCAAAATAATAAGGCTGAACAATCCCAACTCCTGTATAATACGGCATGTAAGCTATTTTAAAAGCTCTTTTGACATCATGTTTTGAAATGTGAACGCCGTAGAAGTACTGGCTTTTCTTAGCGGTCTTTTCCTGAGAGATCATACGGGTTCCGTTGACATATTCTTTGTAGGTCGCAACGCTGAAATCAAGGTGTTCATCAAAAAAACCGGCAGCAGCATCAATAGTGCATGGAGTATTTTCGTACCAGCGATAAGTTCGCCCGGCATAGGTAGGTAATTTCGAATTTTTACTTTTAAAATCATCGGGATGCATTGAGATCAGGAACACCCAGTGCCCATCACTTTCACTCAGGAAAGCATCATTTCCTTTGCTGTCTTTTAAAGAATATTCCCGCCAGAAAATACTGTTTCCGTATTTTTTGACAGTAATTGAAACGACCGTATATTCTACATCTTCAATTTTCCCTTTCTGTCCGACGTCCAATACAACGTTTTCTGTCGGTACTTTCAAATGTTTAGTCTTTTTATTTCCCGCTACATCAATGAGATAAGAGCAGGTTTTACAAACATATTCTTCTATAGGAAAAGTGAGATCTAATGTATTTTCTGATTCGCATGCTGGGCAGACATAGTGCATTTTTTATCTGTAAATTTTGTGTTTCTGAATCGTATTAGCTTTAAAATACTGAACCACTTCATCTGCAATCTGCTCTACTTTTGTGGTATTGTCCTGTGAATAATTACAAAGAAAAACATCAAAAGTAAGCTGTTTAAATTCCGGCCACGTGTGGATACAAAGGTGAGACTCTTTAAGGATCACTGCAGAAGTAAAACTATCATTCTCAAAAATATGATTGGTAACTCCTACAATTTCTACTTCTTTAGTTTTCAGAATATCTTCTGTAAACGTCAGAAAACCTTTGCTGTCTAATAACAAATCTTCTGACTCTGTTTCCAAAGTCAGAAGAATATGTAAACCTTTACTTGATAATGGGTTCAATTAATTTTTTCGTAAATATATTATTTTTTTGGAAGAAAAACCTCAGCAAGCATACATCTTGCGCTTCCTCCTCCATTTACTTCAATGGTATTCAGGTCTGAATAGATAATTTCGCAGTATTTTTCTATAGCTGCAACCTGTTCTGAAGATAAAGACTGATAGGCTGTCTGGCTCATCACCAGGAACTTCTCACCGTCTTTATTCTGAACCTGAAGCATATTTCCTGCAAACTGCTGCATCTGCTCTTCTGAAATTTCGATGATTTCTTTTCCTGATCCTTTAATGGTTTCCACTACTTTTTCTCTTTCCAGCTCATCATCAATACAATCAAGACAGATTACAACAAATTGATCTGCCACACACATCATTACGTTAGTATGATAGATGGGAAGTCTTTCTGTTCCTACGGTCTGGAAAGAATGGAAAACAACGGGAGTAAATCCGAATTTTGTACAGAATTCTCTGAACAGTTTTTCATCCAGTCTCAAAGAAACAGATCCATAAGCAATTTTGTTATCGTGATCGAAAATCATACTTCCTGTTCCTTCTAGGAAATGCCCCTGAGTTTCAGAGAAAGACCAGTCATCAATCTCCGCCACTTCGAATCCCTGATTCTGGATGCTTTCAATAATATCCTCTCTTCTTTCCACTCTTCTGTTGGAAGCGAACATCGGATATAAAACCACTTTTCCGTCCTTGTGAAAACTTACCCAGTTGTTTGGGAAAATAGAATCCGGTGTATGTGGATCCAAAGTATCTTTTATAGTAATTACATTAATTCCCTTTTCTCTCAGCTTTCCGACAAAGGTATTAAACTCTGCCAAAGCTTTTGACTGGATATCAGAACCTGTCTGTTCTACCTGAAAATAATTATTTTTCGCTGTCTCAGCGTTATAACCGAATGCGATCGGTTCTATCATTAATACTGTATCTGTTGTTTGCATTTTTTATATGTTTGAGGGTATTAGTGTATTAGAGTTTGAGTGTCTGAACAGCGTTTTACAAATTATTCTCTTCTTTATTCACAGAAGAAAATGAACACCATTTTTCTGACTGACTCATCATGTTAACTAACATTCCTATTATTTGATTATATTCTTTGTGCAAATGATCATATTGCTCTTCATTTATGTACTTACAAGCAAAAGCGAATTGAAGCCATGTTTGGGTTTCTCTTGCTTCTCCCTCTGAATCTGTAAGCTTAGCGATGAAGGATTTTTCATATCTTCTTTTTCCCCAAGCTTCACTAATATTTGCAGTTACAGATCTTGATGATCTTCTTATCTGATCTGTAAGTGAATAAAGTTCTTCTTTTGGATAGGATTTTGAGAATTCATAAATCAGTTGTGCTGTTTCAAATGATTTTTGATAAACTTTTAAGTCCTGATGAAATTTAATTGTTGACATACCTAATATTTATTTAAAATTAAAAAAATATTCAAGCCTACCAACACTATAACTCTCAGGCCTTAAAACTCTCCCACTCTCAAACACTCCTACTCCATTATTCTCTCACAAGCGGCATTGTAGAACATCTCAGCAAACCACCCATTTTAGAGATTTCTCTGTAAGGGATTTCTTCAACGGTCATTCCCCATACGTTTCTCAAATGGTCATTCATTCTTGTAAATGCTTTGTCTGAAACTACTACATCAGGAGCAATTGAGAAGATATTCGGGAACATTTCAAACATTTCTTCGTCATTGATATGGAAGCAGTTTTCTTCTCCGAAAATATCGATGATCAAGCGGTAATCACTTTCATCTACGAATCCATTTTTATAAATAATACATTTGTCTTCTCCTACGGGATTAAATGTACAGTCCAAATGCAGAATGCCTTCAAACGGAACTTTATCATTTTTCTTCAGTTCCAGGTCAATAATTCTTTTCTTTGGAAAATATTCTTTTAAGATTTCAATGGCATATTCATTTGTTCTTGCCGTCTTATAGTTTCTGTAATCTTCACTGAAGCAGGTTCCGATAAAAAGAAAATCATTCCATACAATTACATCTCCTCCTTCAATATGTGCTGTTTCCGGAAGGTTGATGATCTTTCTCCATGCTACTTTCTCAAAAACGCTTTTGTATGCTTCCTGCTCGTCTGCTCTGTCCGCGATCACATTGGAAATGATCATCTTATCGTCAATCACAAAGGCTACATCTCTTGAGAAAACCTGGTTGTAATCTTTGATGATACTTGGACGCAGTACTTCAACGTCATACTTTTTTAAAACTGCTTCAAAAGCGTTCATTTCATTAATAATATCCTCTTCTTTAGGATAAATGTTGTGTTCGATTGAGTAATATGACTTTGCGTCATAACTTTCCTCTAGTGTGGGAACTGCTCCCAGTGAATTAGGCTGGCCTAGAACTACTGACTTCAGCCTACCCGTTTCGTTTTTAATGTTTAGTCTCATAAAGATTTATGCAATACTACAAATATAAGTAAAGGTCTCTACCTATAAAACTTTTGGATTATTTTATGCATTAAATTTGATCGCCAAAACGAGCACCCTTCAACAAAATTTCCTTGTCTGTCCGGCCAACTGTAGTGAATAGCTCCAAAAACATCTACAACTTACTATTTTCCATCTACATAAGAATAAAAAAACAGATATTTATATTATTTAATTTCCTATATTAGTGATATAATTTTCGCGAAATTATAGACCCTAAAACATAACTATTAACACCAAAAATCAAAGTCATGAACAAGAACAATCCGGTGCTGAAAAACGCACAAAAATTAGGAAGAGACCAACAAAAATCTGTAATGGGAGGTGCTCCGATTTCAACTGGCAGAAGATGCTGCGAGTGGGATGATGCAGGAAATTGTTATATCTGGACATGTGACAGATGCCAATGTCCTTAATAAAAAACGAAAGCCTGCTTTTTTAAGCAGGCTTTCTTCTATTATTTTATAGATTCTTCACCTGAGATTAAATCAAAAAAGCTAATATCAGGTATTGTTTCTCTCGCTTTGTGACAAGTTTTCAAGCCTTCTCAATATCAATATCCGTAAACGTTCTTCATGGTCATCTCCCCATTTCCCTAATGTGCCAATCACCGGAATCAATGTCTGTCCAAATTCTGTAAGCCTGTATTCTACTTTTGGAGGCACAACGGGATAAATCTTCTTTGTTACTAGTTCATGCTCTTCCAGTTCTTTTAGCTGAACATTCAACACTCTGCGGGAAGCATCCGGAATTTTCCGCTGCAATTCACTGGGTCTTTGAAATCCTTCATTAATAAACCATAGCAAACGAATTTTCCATTTGCCATAGAGCACCTCAGCAATCAGATCAAGCCCGCAGTTCAGATTGGGTGGGATTTTTCTTTCATACATAAAACAAATGTAACACAATGAAATGAGATCACAATAGGGGATTAATTTATCCCTATGGGATTCGTAAGACCGTACTTGTAAGAGCCTGTCATACTCCTGAAATTTGTACAAAAAGAAATCATGACAGAATCATTTAATTTCAACAATGAATTATCAGGTAAGATTGCTTTGGTAACCGGAGGGACAAAAGGAACCGGAAAAGCTATTGCTGAGAGATTACTCACCGCTGGCGCCACTGTAATTATTACTGCAAGAAACCGATCTGAAGAGATGGATAATCAGCTTCATTTTATTTCAGGAGATCTGAGTAAGGCAAAAGACACGGAAAAACTGGTAAAAGAAGTATTATCTACTTTTGGGAAGCTTGATATTTTAATTAATACATTGGGCGGCTCAGAAACGCCTGGTGGCGGCTTCTCTGTTCTGAGTGATGAAGACTGGGAAAATACAATTCAGACCAATTTGCTGGCACCCGTTCGTTTAGACAGAGGATTTCTGCCGCAAATGCTGGAACGAAAGAAAGGAGTGATCATACATATTGCGTCCATTCAGGGAAGGCTGCCTTTATTTGATTCCACATTACCTTATGCTGCTGCTAAGGCCGGACTGATCAATTACAGCAAAGGTCTATCAAAAGAAGTTTCTCCGAAGGGAGTTCGTGTACTTACTGTTTCTCCGGGCTGGATCATGACTTCAGCTTCTACGCGTATGATGGAACGTATTGCGGACAGCTCTAAAACATCCATTGAAGAAGCAACTCAAAGCGTTATGAATGCACTGGGTGGAATTCCTATCGGCAAACCTGCCCAGCCAGAAGATATTGCAGAATTTGTTGGTTTTTTAGTTTCTCCACGGGCACAATATTTAACAGGAACCGAATATGTAATAGATGGTGGTACTATCCCTACTGTTTAATCATTTAAAAATAATAATATGAATTTACCTACCATTTTACAAGATTTTTTAAAGGCACAGGAACTTTTTGACAGTACAACTTTTGCCAGTTGTTTTTCTGAACAGGCATCCGTATTTGATGAAGGAAAAATATATATAGGAAAAGATGAAATCAGAGAATGGAATCAGAACTCTAATAATGAATTTAAAACGTTATTTGAGGTGAAAGACTTCCTGACGAAGGATGATACTATTCTTTTGAAGATCAATATTTCAGGATCTTTTGACGGCAGTCCGGTACTTCTTAAGTTTTATTTCAGGATTGAAGACAACCTTATTGCAGCCTTAACCATTACTGAATAAGTTGTAAAACAAAGAATCCCAAAGCAAGCTTTAGGATTCTTTTATGGTATAAGCAAATATTATCTGCTTGCAATGTCGATATAGTTTCTTTCCTGAGCACCTTGGTAAACCTGTCTTGGTCTTCCGATTGGGTCTCCTTTCAGTCTCATTTCTTTCCACTGAGAAATCCATCCCGGAAGTCTTCCTAATGCAAACATTACTGTGAACATTTCTGTAGGAATTCCTAATGCTCTGTAGATAATACCTGAGTAGAAGTCTACGTTTGGATATAGCTTTCTTTCTACGAAGTACTCATCTTCCAGCGCTACTCTTTCCAACTGCATTGCAATGTCAAGAGCTTTATCCTGGATACCTAATGCTGTAAGAATATCGTCAGCAGCTTTCTTGATGATTTTTGCTCTTGGGTCGAAGTTTTTGTACACTCTGTGTCCGAATCCCATTAGACGGAAATTATCAGCTTTATCTTTAGCTTTAGCAACATATTTAGATACATCACCTCCGTCTTTTTCGATCAATTCAAGCATTTCGATTACCGCCTGGTTAGCACCACCGTGAAGTGGTCCCCAAAGTGCAGATACCCCGGCAGAGATAGAAGCGAAAAGACCAGTGTGAGCAGAACCTACCATTCTTACTGTAGAAGTAGAACAGTTTTGTTCGTGGTCTGCGTGAAGGATTAATAATTTATCTAAAGCATTTACCACTACCGGATCAATTTCGAAATCAGCGTTTGGTAATCTGAATGCCATTTTGTAGAAGTTCTCTACGTAGTTCAGGTTGTTATCACCGTGGTTTAAAGGTAAACCTTGAGTTTTTCTGTAAGTCCATGCACAAAGGTGAGAGAACTTAGCGATCATAAGCTCAGCAGCGTGATCCATCTCTTCTTTAGAGTTTACGTTAACAGCTTTTGGATTGAAAGCAGTCAAAGCAGAAGTTAAAGAAGACAAAACTCCCATAGGGTGAGCAGAACGAGGAAAAACATCAATGATCTTTTTCATTTCGTCTGCGATGAAGTTATATTTTTTAATATTGTTGTCGAATGAAGTAAACTGATCCTGAGTAGGTAATTCTCCATGTAATAAAAGATACATTACTTCCGTGAAGTTAGATTTTTCAGCAATCTGCTCAATTGGATAACCTCTGTAGAATAATTCTCCTTTATCTCCGTCTAAGTAAGTGATGTCGCTAATAGTAGCTCCTGTATTTTTGTAACCTAAATCCAGAGTGATTAAACCTGTCTGGTCTCTTAATTTTGAAATATCAATCCCTCTGTCTCCGATAGTGCTATCCACGATTGGATATTCATATGAATTACCGTCGTAATTCAATATTACTTTGTTGTCTGACATTATTTATTTATTTTTTTTAAATATACCACTTTCCATAAAATACGGCAAACTAAAAATTTCGCTTGCCGTTATTTATAAATTCGATTAATTATCTTTTGATTTTAAAAGCTTCCAACCCTGGGAAAATTGCAGTTTCGCCTAAAGCTTCTTCAATTCTCAACAGCTGGTTGTATTTTGCCATTCTGTCTGATCTTGAAGCCGAACCTGTTTTGATCTGTCCGCAGTTCATTGCTACAGCTAAATCAGCAATTGTAGAATCTTCAGTTTCTCCTGATCTGTGAGACATTACTGAAGTGAATTTGTTGTTCTGAGCCATTTGTACTGCAGCCATTGTTTCAGAAAGAGAACCGATCTGGTTTACTTTTACAAGGATAGAGTTGGCAATATTTTCTTTTACTCCTCTGGATAGTCTTTCTACGTTGGTTACAAATAAGTCGTCTCCTACCAGCTGTACTCTGTCACCGATTTTATCCGTTAACATTTTCCAACCTTCCCAGTCGTTTTCCTGCATACCATCTTCGATAGAAATGATTGGATATTTTGCTGCCAGCTCCGCTAAGTAAGAAACCTGCTCGCTGCTTGAAAACTGAGCTGCATCCGGAGTCTGGAATTTTCTGTAATCATAGATTCCGTCTTTGTAGAATTCAGAAGCTGCACAGTCTAGTGCTAACATAATGTCATCACCTGGCTTATAACCTGCTTTTTCAATAGCCTGAAGTAAAGTATCCAAAGCATCTTCAGTTCCTTTGAAAGTAGGTGCAAAACCACCTTCGTCACCTACCGCAGTAGATAATCCTCTTGAATGAAGAATAGACTTTAGATTGTGGAAAATTTCAGTTCCTTTTCTCAATGCATGAGAGAAAGAATCTGCTTTTACCGGCATAATCATGAATTCCTGGAATGCGATAGGAGCATCTGAGTGAGATCCACCGTTGATTACATTCATCATTGGAACAGGAAGGGTGTTTGCGTTCACTCCCCCTACATATTTATAAAGAGGCATTCCCAATTCTGCTGCTGCTGCTCTTGCTACGGCCAGAGAAACACCAAGGATAGCGTTAGCACCAAGATTTCCTTTATTTGGTGTTCCGTCAAGATCAATCATGATCTGATCAATATAGTTTTGTTCAAAAACCGGCTGTCCTACTAAATTCTCTGCAATTACTTCTTTTACATTTTCAACAGCTTTCAGAACTCCTTTCCCCAGATATTCTGAACCACCGTCACGTAATTCTACCGCCTCGTGTTCTCCTGTAGATGCTCCTGAAGGTACAGCTGCACGGCCCATTGCTCCGCTTTCTGTAAATACATCTACTTCAATGGTAGGATTTCCTCTGGAATCTAAAATCTGTCTTGCTTCTATGTAAGAAATTGCACTCATTTTTTATTTTTTTTAGTTTAGACAAATTTAATCAAAATTTAACTTTTAAGGGTATTTCACAGTATTTTTTTGAAACTATTCCAAGTTAAATTTTAGTTAATTTATATTATGATAATTCCTAATTTTTGCGGTAACAGATCAGGGGTTTAAAAATAGAAGGCTATAACAAAACCCACCTTAAAAAGTGGGTTTTGTTATACGATATGTGAAGTTATTTTTATTTTCTGGGAGTAGGCGATAAAAGACCTGCCAACGCCCCGATTGCTCCTGATGAAATGGTAGCAAAGATCGTGACCAGCTGATTATCTTTAGAAGAGCCGTCATTCCAGTAAGCAATGAGAATAAGCCCTGCAATAATTGCAATGACCGCCAGCCCGAGCATCAGGACAATAATCCTGTAAATCCAATAATCTGTATCCTTTGGATTCCTTATTTCTACATTTTTAATAGCCTCTATAGGATTTGTTTTGAACTTCTCCTGAAGATCACTGTTATTTTTTAAAGCAGCTTCCAAATCTCCGATACTGTCGTTAATAAGAGTTTTCATGGCTTTTAATTTTATATACCAAATTTATCTCTAAAAAACGAACCCGTCAATTACACAAAAGGGGTATTTATAGTGTTATGTTGAACACCAAACAGATTCCGGCGTTTTCGGATATGATTATACATTCTCCTGATAATTCATTCATTCTTCGTTTCATATTTCTAAGGCCGTTACCTTCTTTCTGCCCATCAGGAATTCCGTTTCCGTTATCGGAAATTTTCATAGAAAACTTATTTTCTTTCTGCGAAAATGAAAGTTTCAAAGTATCTGCATGGCTGTGTTTGTACACGTTGTTGACGGCTTCTTTTAAGCAGAGAAAAAGATTCCGCCTCATTTCCGTAGAGATGGGTGCTTCTGCAATGATATCTTCGCATTCTGAATACACCCTGATTTTTGTTTTCTTTAAAAAGTTCCCCGTATAAAGGATAGCATAATCGACAAAGCTTCCCAATGTATCATTTCCTGAGTTCAGACTCCAGAGCATTTCCCTCATGGAGATATTCATTTCTTCAGAGGTCTTCAGAAGTTCATCGATATCGTTTTGCAGATCATCGTCTTCTGCTTTCTGTTTTAGAAATTCCGCCTGAAGTTTCAATGCAGAAATTCCGGCTCCAAGATCATCGTGCATATCATGGGAGATACGTTCCCGTTCCTGCTCCAGTACTTTTTGTTTTTCCAACTCTTTCTGGAGAAGCTGGTTTTGGTGTTCTGCTTCTTTGAGCTGTTGCTGCTGAATAAAAAAGAGCTGTCTTTTATTATACAGAACAACTATTAAAACAATAAAGATGACGAAAGTTATTAACAAAATAACAGCCATAATATAAGCCAATCGTATGGTATCCGGCAGCTGTTTCATATTGTTTTTTTATTTTCAAATTTCCTTAAAGCAATATAGAACAATCCATACATAATGATATTAACACAATACTGCATCACTTTCAAGATGTGCAGAAGCCCGGGATCATTATCCTGAAGGAAAAACATGGGAATAGATCTGAAAATAAAAAAGATACTCCAGAAAAGCAAACCACAGGAAACCCAGAAATGCGGATCGTCCAGAATTTTTATTTCGTCAAAATTTTTCAGTCTGATGTACAACCAAACCAACACATTAATGATGAAATAAAAGCATACTAATATTCCTAATGTATTTTCATAGTTATCACTATAAAACTTTACAAAGAGAATAATATACGCAAGTATGGCCATCAGAACATACCGGGAAAATACACTGAGTTTCCGGGGGAAAATTTTAGCATAGTAGATGCCAAAAAAAATAATCAAAAAAATGCTGTAATAATTAAACAGATAAGCAAAGTCAAATTCTTTATTGAATATTTTATAATGGCCATACAGCTCCAGGCAAAGCGACAGAAACAAAAATACCGCAAAATAGTTTTGGCTGGAAAGACCTTTCTTTCCAGCTAAAACTATAGACTTTACAGTAGCCGCCAAGAGTACTGCAATATAAATTACCTGGATCAACATCTTAAGGATATAATGAGCCCATATCGTAATATCCCTTGTCTGTGCTAAAAACCAGCGTCATTTGTTTTTCGTGGGTTTCAAAGTGTTTTTCATATTGGTCTTCCCGAAACTTATCTCCAAGATTATTTTCAAAAATCACTTTCTTGACATCACTGATCTCGCAAAGATTGATGATAAATGTATCACTACGATCTTTTGATAAGGTATCTATCAGATCAACGATATGATAACTGATATAACGTGTATTATTTCGCCCTAGATAATTAGTCAATACCTGATGTCCATTCTGAAGATAAAAATCATAAAGTGCTTTTACATTCTCATCGGAAATTCTCAGATCCTTAAGTGAAAAATCCTGATTGGCATTAATGATAAGATAATTATGCTCATCAATGGTATTTTTCCCCTCTGTTTGCAAAGAGGCCACCATGTAGATCACTTTGTTTTCAGAATAAGGTGTAAGTCGCAACCTGGAATCCTGTGGATCTATCTGTACGAAAGTGAATGTTAAATAGGTCGCTTTAATATCATTCATGAGGTCACAAATATTTTTCATTAATGAATGTTCTACAGCATAAATACCTCCGAGATTAAAATTCACATTTTGATTTTGCATAAATAGCAAAACTCCCTTTTTAGCACTGTCAATAAAACTTTTTGCCAGAATCTGGCTGATTGGCCTAATTTCCGACACATCTTCAACTAGCTGTTCAAGTTTATTACCGATAGGGCCTTCTCTGTAAGTTAAATTATCATCAGGGATTACCTGACTTGTTGCATTTGAATTTTCCATAATTTCTTAGTTTTTTGATTGATTAAATTTATTGACTGCCTCCACTTTATTGTTGACGTGGAGTTTTCTATAGATATTTCCTACGTGTTTTTTAACGGTATCAATACTGATGAATTTTTTATCTGCAATCTCTTTGTAAAGAAGACCCTGGGAAAGAAGTTCAAGGATTTCTTTTTCGCGTTCCGTAAGTTCATCAAAACCTTTTATCTCAGGAAGTTTCTTCTCGAAATGATTCAATACCCTTCTTGCAATAGAAAAACTCATAGGAGCACCTCCCTGATATACGTCCCGTATTGAGGAAAGAATCTTATCCATACTTTCGCCTTTTACCAGATATCCCATAGCGCCTGCCTTTAAAGAATTAAAAATCTTTTCATCATCATCAAAGCTGGTACACATGATAAACTGTGTATCGGGCATTTCTTTTCGTAATTTTTCTATGATTTCGATTCCGAGCATATCCTGTAACTGGATATCCATCATCACAACGTCAGGAGAAATATCAGGTAAATTCGTTATAGCATCATTGCCATCAAAGAACTGAGCGATCACTTTCATATCCTTCTGATAATTGATGACCTTCTTCAACGCATTGTTGTAGTTTTTCTCGTCTTCTACTATGGCTATGGAAATGCTCATGACTTTGTTTGTTTGAAGCAAATTTCAACAGAAAACAGATTGAAATCAATTACACGTTTGTGTAATATTATTGTTTGAGTTTGAAGTTATCGTTCAGTCTTTTAGACTTTATTAAATTTAATCAATTTTTCATTCCAAAAATAATATATGCCTAAATATTTCACAATAAATTTAAAGATAAAGCCAATAAGAAATAATAAGACACTTTACACTAACAGTTATTTTACAATCTGATCAAGAATAGGATGATCAATACTGCTTATAGTATTATGGAATTTGATCTGTTCAAAGATTTGAATGCGGTTTTTTCCTTTTTTCAGCCACACTCCGGGAATATAAAGGGTTTGTTGGGGACCTGCAGTACTCCAGTATCTTCCTACATTTCTCCCATTGATAAAAACAATACCTTTTCCAAAATTTCTCATATCCAGAAAAGTATCTCCTGTTTCATCAAGCATAAATTCTGCTTCCTGAATTACGGGTGAGTGAAAAGCAATATCTCTCTTTTTAAAATTATGTTTTGGGAAGCTTTCAAAAGGCAGGGGAAGCATTTCCCAATTTCCGAAAATTTCAGTACCATTAATTTTTACGGGGCTGATAATTCCCTTTAGATTATGAACAATCTCTGCTCCATAATTGATTCTGCCCATATTTTCAACCAGAATTTCCAGCCGGTCTCCGGATTTTATTTCAATATCAAGATCATACTTTTTATGTACTCTGTTCAATTCACCTTTCCATTGGCCATTGATATAAACATTCGCATAATCACGCAGACCGTTTATTTCCAATATTCCTTTATAATCTTTGTCAAACTTTCTTCTGTAAAGAACATATCCGTTTCCGATGTTCAGATCTTCAAATGTAAGGGGCTGGTCACTAATAATAGGTTTCTGATGGTCGGTAAGATCAAACAGAGAATTTACTTTTGAAAATTTTATTTGTGGGATGGTGATGACCTTTACGGGTTTTGGAACATCCGGAAGTTTACTTTTATTGATAGCTTGAAAAACTTCTCTTAATGCATTGTATTTAGGAGTTGTCCATCCTGCTTCACTGATAGGAGCGTCATAATCATAACTTGTAAGATCCGGCTGGATGTCATGATCCTTATCGTAATTGGCACCGCTGGTAAACCCAAAGTTGGTTCCTCCATGAATCATATAGTAATTAAAAGAAATACCATTTTCTATGTACAGTTTTGTTTGCTTCAGCACTTCTTCTGCAGAAACCCTCACGAATGGTTCTGCCCAGTGATCAAGCCAGCCGGGATAATATTCTGCAACCATATATGGGCCTTTCCCTTCATTATATTCATTGATACTTTTCTTTAAAACAGCAATATCACTTTCTCCATTCGCAGTGGGTAAAGCTCCTTCAATGGAACCCCCTTTAAAAAGCGAGCTTCCGTCTGAAGTAAATAATGGTACAGAAATCCCACTTTTCAATAGCATATCTTTAATCTTATGGCTGTATTTTCTATGTTCTTCCAGGGGAATATCTTTTCTTTGGGCGACATAAGATCCAAATTCATTTTCTGCCTGTACCATAATTACGGGACCTCCATTGTTAATCTGAAGAGGTACGATCTGTTTTGTCAGCTGACTGATATATTTCTGGCACTCTTCTAAAAAGGCTTTGTTGTCTCTTCTTATTTCCAGATTTTTATTTTTCTGCAGCCACCACGGATATCCGCCAAATTCCCATTCTGCACAAACATAAGGCCCGGGCCGGATAATGACGTATAAGCCGACTTCCTGTGCTGTCCTGATGAACTTCTGTAAATTTTTCTCACCTGTAAAATTCCATTTATCCGGTGTTTCTTCATGATAATTCCAAAATACATAGGTGGTAACAGTATTCAACCCCATAGCTTTCATCATCTCCAGGCGATGCTTCCAGTATTCTGAAGGAACTCTCGGATAATGCATTTCACCGGAGTATATGGTAAATAGTTTTCCGTTCAGGAAGAAATGTCCATCTTTTATTTCAAAATTTCCCTTCTGTGAAAACACAGTATTCAAGGAGAAAAATAAAAGAATAATGCATAAATATCGGTTAAAATTTCTCATATTGTAAGGCATGATTTTTGTAAAATTAAAGTATAAAAATCATATTGAATATCAAATAATATAATCATGAAAAAAAGTCTCTTAGCATTAAGTGCTGTATTGGCATTAGCTGTAGTCAGCTGTAAAAAAAGTGAAAGCGGAAACAAAAGCGTTATCAAAACAGACAGTTCAGAAACTGTAATTACAGACCATAATGGAAAAATAGATTCTGTAACGCAAAGTTCTTCGACAGTAGATATCAATGGTCAGAAAACTGAGAAAACAGATTTTGTTTATAAAGCTACCGATGGAACATTGGTAAAGGTAATATTCAAAAACGACCCGAAAGAAAGTACAGTAGCTATTACCAGCAATAAGAAAACATTTACATTACCTAAATCGGAAACCAAAGGGGATGAAACCATTTATAAGAAAGATGATATGACCGCAAGGGTAAAAGGAGACAGTCTTCACCTTGAACAGGGTAATAATATTATTGAACTGAAAAGAACAAAGATCTAAATAAAAATGTCCTTCAATATTGAGGGACATTTGTACATATTAAGTCTATATATTAGCTAATCGGGCTATATATATTATGGAAAATAAAAAAACCATCCGAAAACGGATGGTTTTTATTTATATTTCTGAATGAATATTATTCTTCAGTTTTTTCTTCAGTAGTGTCAGCTTTAGCTTCTTCTACTTTCTCTTCTACTGCAGGTGCTTCAGCTACTACAGCTTCAGCTTTTTTAGGTGCAGCAGTTGATCTTCTGCTTCTTCTTGTAGCTTTTTTCTCTTCAGCATTAGGGTTGTAAAGCTCGTTGAAATCTACTAATTCGATAAGAGCCATATCAGCAGCATCACCTGGTCTGAAACCTGTCTTAATGATTCTTGTATAACCACCGTTTCTTTCAGCGATTTTAGGAGCTACAGTTCTGAATAATTCAGCAACCGCAAATTTATTTTGAAGGTAAGAGAATACTACTCTTCTGTTATGTGTAGTATCTTCTTTTGCTTTTGTTAATAGAGGCTCAACATATACTCTTAAAGCTTTAGCTTTAGCTACAGTAGTGTTGATTCTTTTATGCTCAATTAGAGAACAAGCCATATTAGAAAGTAAAGCACTTCTGTGAGAAGCTGTTCTTCCTAAGTGATTGAATTTTTTACCGTGTCTCATTATTAATTATTTATCAGCGTCTAACTTATATTTTGCAACGTCGAAACCGAAGTTAAGACCTTTTGAATGCACTAATTCTTCTAGTTCTGTCAAAGATTTTTTACCAAAATTTCTGAATTTCATCAAATCAGACTTACTGTAAGAAACCAATTCTCCAAGAGTTTCTACTTCAGCTGCTTTCAGACAGTTAAGGGCTCTTACAGAAAGATCCATATCTGCTAATTTAGACTTAAGAAGTTGTCTTGTGTGAAGAGTTTCTTCATCGTACTGGATAGATGCTTTTACAGCTTCAGTTTCAAGCGTGATTCTCTCATCAGAGAATAACATGAAGTGATAAATTAATATCTTAGAAGCTTCAGTTAAAGCATTCTGAGGGCTGATAGACCCGTCAGTTTCTATATCTAATACAAGTTTTTCGTAGTCTGTTTTTTGCTCTACACGATAATTTTCAATGCTGTATTGTACTTTCTTGATCGGCGTAAAAATAGAGTCAATAGCAATAGTTCCTACAGGAGCATTGTTTGATTTATTTTGTTCAGAAGGAACATACCCTCTTCCTTTTTCAATATTGAAAGTAATTTCGAAAGTTACATCACTGTTTAGGTTGCAAATCACTAAATCTGGGTTCAGAACCTCAAATCCATTGATAGACTTTCCTAAATCACCAGCAGTAATAACCGTTTGACCTGAAACTTTAGCAACAACCTGCTCGTTAGCCTGGCCTTCTGCTGCAGCTTTTAATCTTACCTGCTTAAGGTTAAGAATAATTTCGGTAACGTCTTCGATTACTCCTGGAATAGTTGAAAATTCGTGCTCTACACCTTCTATTTTGATAGATGAAATAGCGTATCCTTCCAGAGAAGAAAGCAACACTCTTCTCAAAGCATTACCGATTGTAAGCCCGAAACCTGGTTCTAAAGGTCTGAATTCAAATTGACCTTTAAATTCATCAGAGTTAAGTAAAATTACTTTATCGGGTTTTATGAATTGTAAAATTGCCATATTATTGGGTTGAGCAAAAATTTGATTAAAAAATTATTTAGAGTAAAGTTCGACGATAAGATTTTCCTTAATGTCCTCCGGAATCTGGATTCTTTCAGGAGCAGAAACGAAAGTTCCTTCTTTCTTCTCATCGTTGAATTGTAACCACTCATAGTTTGACTTAGAAGCCAATGCATTGGTAACAACTTCAAGAGACTTAGACTTTTCTCTTACAGCGATTACATCACCAGCTTTTACCAAGTAAGAAGGGATATTAAGAATTTCTCCGTTCACAGTGATGTGTCTGTGAGAAACTAATTGTCTAGCTCCAGATCTAGTTTTTGCAAACCCGAATCTGTATACTACGTTATCCAATCTTGATTCACAAAGTTGTAATAGAACTTCCCCTGTTACACCTTTACTTCTGTGTGCTTTGTCAAATAAGTTAGCAAACTGTCTTTCTAAAATACCGTAAGTATATTTAGCTTTTTGTTTTTCAGCTAACTGAACTGCATATTCTGATTTTTTAGCACCTCTTCTTTTGTTAGGACCGTGTTGTCCTGGCGGTTGGTTTTTTCTTTTTTCGAAGTTCTTATCATCTCCGTAGATTGCAGCACCAAACTTTCTAGCAATCTTAGTTTTAGGTCCAATATATCTTGCCATAATGGGTAAATTCTAAAAATTAAACTCTTCTTCTTTTTGGTGGTCTACATCCATTGTGTGGCATAGGAGTCACATCAATGATTTCGCTAACTTCAATTCCTGAATTGTGGATAGATCTGATAGCAGATTCTCTACCTGCACCTGGACCTTTCACAAACACCTTTACTCTTCTTAAACCAGCTTCGTGAGCTACAGCAGAGCAATTTTCAGCTGCCATCTGAGCAGCAAATGGAGTATTCTTTTTAGAACCTCTGAAACCCATTTTACCGGCAGAAGCCCAAGAGATAACCTCTCCGTTTTTATTTGTTAAAGAAATGATGATGTTATTGAAAGAAGCCTGAATATGAGCTTCACCAATAGCTTCAACTTTTACTTTTCTTTTTTTAACTACTTTAGTTTGTTTTGCCATAATTCCTAACGATTATTTACTAGCTTTTTTCTTGTTAGCAACAGTTTTTCTCTTCCCTTTACGTGTTCTAGAGTTGTTTTTCGTTCTCTGGCCTCTTAAAGGTAATCCAAGTCTGTGACGTATTCCTCGTTGGCATCCTATGTCCATCAATCTCTTGATGTTCAATTGCACTTCAGATCTTAATTCTCCTTCTACTTTTACGTTTTCAGAGATATATGTTCTGATTGCAGCCAATTCATCGTCATTCCATTCGTTGACTTTCTTGTCTTCGCTGATACCGGCAGCTTTAAGGATTTCAGAAGAAGTACTTCTTCCTACTCCATAGATGTAAGTTAAACCGATAACACCTCTTTTGTTTTTTGGTAAATCAATACCTGCAATTCTCGCCATAATTTAATGTTAACCTTGTCTTTGTTTAAATTTTGGGTTCTTCTTGTTGATTACGAATAGTACACCTTTTCTGCGTACGATTTTGCAATCAGCGCTTCTTTTTTTAATTGATGCTCTTACTTTCATTTTGATAGTATTTATTTTTTACAAATGCCAAATGGAATGTGTATTCCATTTGGCTAATTGTTTTAATATCTAAATGTGATCCTCCCTTTAGTTAAATCATAGGGAGACATTTCTAGTTTTACCTTATCACCAGGTAAAAGTTTAATATAATGCATTCTCATTTTGCCGGAGATATGAGCAATAAGGATATGCCCATTTTCCAGCTCTACACGGAACATGGCGTTAGAAAGTGCTTCCACGATCACGCCATCTTGTTCAATATGTTTTTGTTTTGCCATAAATTAATATCCAGTCGTTCTTGATAATTTAGACTGCATTAAGCCATCATAGTGATGGTTCAGCAGATATGTATTAATCTGTTGAACTGTATCTAAAATTACACCCACCATAATTAATAGTGACGTTCCCCCGAAAAATAGGGCAAACGCATCTGTCTGAACAAAGCTTCCATGCACAATTGCTGGAAGGACTGCAAAGATAGATAAAAAAATTGCACCTGGCAAGGTAATTTTTGATAAAATATCATCTAAATAATCAGCGGTCTCTTTACCGGGTCTTACTTTCGGTACTAAACCTCCATTTCTCTTCAAGTCATCAGCCATCTGGTTTACCGGAATTGTAATCGCAGTATAGAAAAATGAGAAGATAATAATTAATAGCGCAAACAATACGTTGTACTGCCAGCTAAAAACATTCTTGAAACCTGCAAGAAAAGTATTAGACTCATCGAATTTTGTTAATAATCCTGGTACGAACATCAATGCCTGAGCAAAGATAATCGGCATTACACCAGCAGCATTTACTTTCAATGGAATCCATTGTCTTGCTCCCTGCATAAGATTTCTGTTTACACCTCCTCTTGCTTGAGCTCTGCTTACATACTGAATTGGAATTTTTCTAACAGCTACTGATAAGATTACTGCTAAAAGAACTACCAACATCCAGAATAATACTTCAATAAGGATCATGATAGATCCCATTCCTCCTTTTCCGTTCTGCACGGCCATCTCCTGTACGAATGCCTCAGGTAATCTTGAAAGGATCCCCACCATAATAAGGATAGAGATACCGTTTCCGATTCCTTTATCGGTAATCTTTTCACCTAGCCACATTGCAAATACTGAACCGGCAACCAAAATAACAATACTTGGTAACCAGAACATGATTGAATTAGGCTCTACATAGTATGCAGACTGGAACTGAGCATACGGTAAGAATAATTGAGTAATAGAAGTTAAGTAAGAAGGTGCCTGTACCAGACAAACTCCAATCGTTAACCATCTTGTAATTTGGTTCAATGTATTTCTACCTGACTCTCCATCTTTCTGAAGCTTCTGAAGATAAGGAATAGCCATCCCCATCAACTGAACAATAATAGAAGCAGAAATATAAGGCATGATTCCTAACGCCATTACGGAAGCGTGGCTGAAAGCTCCCCCCGTAAACGACGAAAGCAAGCCAAGGAGACCTGCTCCTTGCTTGTTACCGCCTTGATTTTTATAATGCTCTAAGAGATCTCCCACCTCTGCAAGGTTAATTGCAGGAAGCGAGATATAAGATGCGAATCTATACACAAGGATAATACCTAAAGTAAAGAGAATTTTATCTCTAAGTTCTTTAAGACTCCAAATATTTTTAAGTGTTTGTATAAATTCTTTCATTAGTAAGTATTATAAGGTAATTGCTTTTCCACCTGCTTTAGCAATAAGCTCTTCAGCAGATTTAGTGAATTTGTCAGCAGAGATTGAAACCGCAGATTTCAATTCTCCTCTACCCATAATTTTCACTAATTCGTTTTTAGAAACTATCCCGTTTGCTACTAAAACTTCTTTCGTGATTTCTCCAGTGATGGATTTGTTCTCGATTAACGTTTGAATAGTATCAAGGTTAACTCCTCTAAACTCTTTTCTGTTTACGTTTTTGAATCCGAATTTAGGTAATCTTCTTTGTAAAGGCATCTGTCCACCTTCGAAACCGATTTTTTGAGAATAACCAGCTCTAGCTTTCTGACCTTTGTGTCCTTTTGTTGAAGTACCTCCTTTTCCGCTACCCTGACCTCTACCAATTCTCTTTGAGTTGAAAGTAGATCCTGCAGCAGGTTGTATGTTATTTAAATTCATTTTAATTTCTCTTTTATAAAATTATTTTTGAACTTCAAGTAAGTGGCTTACTGCAGCGATCATTCCTAAGATAGAAGGAGTAGCTTCGTGCTCTACAACTTGGTGAAGTTTTTTTAATCCTAATGCTTCAAGCGTTCTCTTTTGGGTTTTTGTTCTACCAATAGCGCTTCTTACTTGCTTTACTTTAATTGTTGCCATTGCTTTAATTATTAACCGTTAAACACTTTACTTAGAGAAATCCCTCTCATTCTAGCGATCTCTTCAGGTCTTCTGATGTCTAATAACGCTTTGAAAGTAGCTTTCACTACGTTGTGAGGGTTAGAAGATCCTTTAGATTTTGAAAGGATATCGTGAATACCAGCTGATTCCAATACCGCTCTTACCGCACCACCGGCGATAAGTCCTGTACCGTGAGAAGCAGGTCTTAAGAAGATATCTGCACCACCGTATCTAGCAGTAGTTTGGTGAGGAATAGTATGGTTCATTACAGGAACTTTCACAAGGTTTTTCTTAGCGTCTTCAACTGCTTTAGCAATTGCAGAAGCAACCTCTTTAGATTTTCCTAAACCGAAACCGATAACACCTTCTTCGTTACCTACTACAACAATAGCAGAAAATCCGAAAGCTCTACCTCCTTTTGTTACTTTTGTTACTCTGTTAACAGCTACGAGACGATCTTTTAATTCTAATCCTCCCGGTTTTACTCTTTCTATATTATCTAGTCCTAACATATTTTCCGAAATTTAATGATTAGAATTTAAGTCCACCTTCTCTTGCACCATCAGCTAGAGCTTTTACTCTACCGTGGTATACGAATCCGTTTCTGTCAAATACAATACTTTCGATTCCTGCAGCGATAGCTTTAGCAGCGATAGCTTTACCAACAGCAGCAGAAACTTCAGTCTTAGTACCTTTAGCGTCTACACCTTTTTCTCTAGAAGAAGCTGATGCTAAAGTTTTACCATTTTTATCATCGATTAACTGAGCGTAAATTTCCTTATTACTTTTGTATACAGATAATCTTGGCAATTCAGAAGATCCAGAGATTTTCCCTCTTACTCTTCTTTTGATTCTTATTCTTTTTTCTAATTTACTTAATGCCATAATACTTATAATTTATTAAGCAGATTTACCAGCTTTACGTCTAACAATTTCTCCTACGAATCTTACACCTTTTCCTTTGTAAGGCTCAGGCTTTCTGAAAGAACGGATCTTTGCAGCTACCATTCCTAGAAGTTGGTTGTCGTGAGACGTTAAAGTAATAATTGGGTTTTTACCTTTTTCAGTCAATGTATCTACTTTTACTTCGTTTGGAAGTTCCAATACGATACCGTGAGAGAATCCTAAAGCTAACTCAAGTTTTTGACCTGCGTGTGAAGCTCTATATCCTACCCCTACTAGTTCAAGTTTCTTTTCGAAACCTGCATTTACACCAACAATCATGTTGTTGATTAACGCTCTGTATAAACCGTGAAGCGCTTTGTGTTGCTTAGAATCAGATGGTCTGTTTACGTTAAGTTCACCATCTTTTTGTTCTATAGTAATTCCTGCTGTAAGCTCTTGAGAAAGTTCTCCTTTTGCTCCTTTTACAGTTACTACACCGTTGTTTTCAGTGATTGTAACTCCAGCTGGAATTGTTATAATTGCTTTACCAATTCTTGACATTTTCCTCTGATTAAAAATTAATAAACATAGCAGATTACTTCACCGCCTACTTTCTCTTCTCTAGCTTTCTTGTCAGTCATTACTCCTTTAGAAGTAGAGATGATAGAAATACCCAAACCGTTTAGTACTCTTGGAAGTTCAGTAGAACCTTTGTACTGTCTCAAACCTGGTCTAGAAGCTCTTTGGATAGACTTGATAGCCGGTTTGTTGGTTTGCTTATCGTACTTTAAAGCGATTTTGATCACTCCTTGAACAGCGTTATCTTCAAACTTGTAGTTTAAGATATACCCTTGATCAAATAAGATCTTAGTAATCTCCTTTTTGATTTTCGATGCAGGAATTTCCACCACTTTGTGGCCTGCGCTTTGTGCGTTCCTTACTCTTGTTAGGAAATCTGAAATTGGATCTGTTACCATTTTTCTTTTATAAATTATTGGTTAAAGAACAATCAGTTTTGAAAAGACTTGAAGATTAAAATATCAGACGTCAGAAATCTTCGGTCTGATATTTTTATTCTTTAGTATCCTGACAACTTAATTGTCCCGATTTTTAATTAGTAATTATTACCAACTAGCTTTTCTTACACCTGGGATAAGACCGTTGTTTGCCATTTCTCTGAAAGTTACTCTGGAAATACCGAACGTTCTCATGTATCCTCTTGGTCTACCTGTTAGTTTACATCTGTTGTGTAATCTTACAGGAGAAGCATTTTTAGGCAATTTTTGAAGTCCTTCGTAATCACCAGCTTCTTTAAGAGCTTGTCTTTTAGCAGCGTATTTAGCAACTAGTGCTTCTCTTTTGCGCTCACGCGCTTTCATTGATTCTTTAGCCATTTCTTAGTTCTTTTTAAATGGTAAACCGAAGTGAGTTAATAATGCTTTAGCTTCTTTATCTGTTTTCGCAGTAGTTACGAAAGTGATGTCCATCCCTTGGATTTTTTTCACTTTGTCAATTACGATTTCAGGGAAGATAATTTGCTCAGTAATACCTAAGTTGTAGTTACCTCTACCATCGAAACCATCTGCCTTGATACCAGAGAAATCTCTGATACGTGGTAAAGCAGAAGAAGTAAGTCTGTCTAAGAACTCATACATTCTGTGAGCTCTCAAAGTTACCTTTGCACCTACAGGCATACCTTTTCTTAGTTTGAATGCAGCTTCGTCTTTCTTAGAGATTGTACCAACTGCTTTCTGACCTGTGATGTTTGTCAATTCTTCTACAGCATAATCAATAATTTTCTTATCTGCAGTAGCATCTCCTAAACCTTGTGATACAACGATTTTCTCTAATCTAGGTACTTGCATGATTGACTTGTACCCGAATTCTTCCATCATTGCAGGAACAATTGTTTCTTTATATGCTTTTTTGGGTCTTGCTATAAATTCCATGTTAATTCAAATTATAAAGTTTCACCCGTTTTTTTGTTAATTCTTACTTTCTTATCTCCTTCGATTTTGTAACCGATTTTGATAGCTTTTCCGTCTTTACCAACTAAAGCTACGTTTGAGATATGAATAGAAGCTTCCTTTTCAGTAATTCCTCCTTGAGGATTAGAAGCTGAAGGCTTAACGTGTTTCTTAACGATGTTAAGTCCTGCAACGATTACTCTTGGGTCTCTACCTTCTTTCTTGATCACTTCAATAACTTCACCAGTCTTACCTTTGATATCTTTCTTACCAGTAGTAATGATTACGTTATCTCCTCTTTTTATTTTTAACTTTGACATTTCTTTTAAAAATTTTAAAAATTAAAGTACTTCAGGAGCTAATGAAATGATTTTCATATATTCTTTGTCTCTCAACTCACGAGCAACTGGTCCGAAAACACGCGTTCCTCTCATTTCTCCCGCTGCGTTTAGTAATACACAAGCATTGTCGTCGAATTTGATGTATGAACCATCTTTTCTTCTTACTGCTTTTTTAGTTCTTACTACTACAGCTTTAGATACCTGACCTTTTTTAGCGTTTCCTGATGGTGTAGAATCCTTGATCGTAACAACGATTTTATCACCAACTGAAGCATATCTTCTTCTGGTTCCTCCCAGAACTCTGATCACTAGTACTTCTTTAGCACCTGTGTTATCAGCAACTTTTAATCTTGATTCTGTTTGTAACATTATTACTTAGCTTTTTCAATGATTCTTACTAATCTCCATCTCTTGCTCTTGCTCAAAGGTCTAGTTTCTTGGATCAAAACAGTATCACCTTCTGTGCATTCGTTGTTCTCGTCGTGTGCAGTATATTTTTTCGTTTTCAAAACGAATTTACCGTACATCGGGTGCTTTACTCTTGTAGTTTCACTAACAACAATAGTTTTTTCCATTTTATTGCTGGAAACCACTCCGATTCTTTCTTTTCTTAAATTTCTATCCATTGTAAAATGAAATTATTGTTTGTTAGTTAACTCAGTGTTTAGTCTTGCGATTGTTTTTCTCAAATCTCTGATTTGAATCGGGTTTTCAATTGGGCTGATTGCATGAGCCAATTTCAATTTAGAATATTGAGCTTTTGCTTCAGTTAATTGAGCTTGAATATCACCCGCGCTTAAATTTTTAATATCAGCATTTTTCATTGTATTCAAAGATTATAGAGGTTTAACAAAATCGTTAGCAACGATGAATTTAGTAACTACTGGTAATTTTTGTGCAGCAAGTCTAAGAGCTTCTTTCGCAATTTCGTAAGGAACTCCTCCAACTTCGAACATAATTTTACCTGGTTTTACTACAGCTACCCAATATTCAACAGCACCTTTACCTTTACCCATACGTACTTCCGCTGGTTTTTTAGTAATTGGCTTATCTGGGAAGATTTTGATCCATAGTTGACCTTCTCTCTTCATATATCTTGTAGCAGCGATACGAGCTGCTTCAATCTGTCTTGCAGTGATCCAAGCTCCTTCCGTTGCTTTGATCCCAAAAGTTCCGTAAGCAAGTTGACTACCTCTCTGGGCATTCCCCTTCATCTTCATCTTATGAACTCTACGGAATTTGGTTCTTTTTGGTTGTAACATAATTTCTAAATTTTAGATTTTAGATTTTAGATTTTAGATTTTTTTTAATTTTAAAAAAGTAACGGTAATTTAAAATTCAAAATTTCTAATCTAAAATTTTAATTATTATTGTTATTGTTGTTGTTTTTTCTAGGTCTTCTGTTGTCTCTGTCTCCACCTCTGTTTCCTCTATCTGACTGACCTCCTTTTTTCTGTTGTCCCACTAGTGGAGAAAGTTCTCTTTTACCGTAAACTTCACCTTTCATGATCCAAACTTTAACCCCTAGTCTACCGTAAGTAGTGTGAGCTTCTGCCCAGTGGTAATCGATATCAGCTCTGAAAGTTGACAATGGAATTCTTCCTTCTTTGAAAGATTCTGATCTTGCCATCTCAGCTCCGTTTAATCTACCAGAAATCTGAACTTTGATACCTTCAGCACCCATTCTCATAGTACTTGCCATTGCCATTTTAACAGCTCTTCTGTAAGAAATTCTGTTTTCAATTTGCTTAGAAATACTATCAGCAACTAGTACAGCGTCTAATTCAGGTCTTTTGATTTCGAAAATGTTGATTTGAATATCCTTACCTGTAAGTTTCTTCAACTCTTCTTTCAATTTATCAACTTCCTGACCTCCTTTACCGATGATAAGTCCCGGTCTAGCAGTAGTAATAGTTACTGTAACTAATTTTAAAGTTCTTTCAATATAAATTTTTGAAATACCACCTTTAGATAATCTAGCTTCAAGGTATCTTCTGATTTTGTAGTCTTCAGCGATTCTGTCTCCATAATCGTTTCCACCAAACCAGTTAGAATCCCATCCTCTGATGATACCTAATCTGTTACCAATTGGATTTGTCTTCTGTCCCATACCTTGATTAATTTTCTTTGTTACCTAAGATTAATGTAACGTGGTTAGATCTTTTTCTGATTCTATACCCTCTACCTTGTGGAGCTGGTCTTAGTCTCTTCAATTGTCTTGCACTATCCACAAATATTTCTTTAACGATAAGGTTTGCTTCCTCGATGTCAGCACCTTCGTTTTTCACTTGCCAGTTAGCCATAGCAGAAAGAAGTAATTTTTCTAACTTGTTAGAAGCATCTTTCTTAGAATATTTTAGGATATAAAGTGCTTTGTCTACCTGCTCTCCTCTAATGATATCAGCAACTAATCTCATTTTTCTTGGAGAAGACGGGCAATTATTTAATGAAGCTTTTACAACATCTTTGTTAGCTTCTTTTCTTGCGATTGAACTATCTTGTTTTCTTGATCCCATGATTATCTGCTTCCTTTGTTTTTGTTACCACCATGACCTCTGAAAGATCTTGTTGGAGAAAATTCGCCTAACTTGTGACCAACCATGTTTTCTGTAACATAAACCGGGATAAAAGATTTCCCGTTGTGTACTGCAATAGTTTGTCCTACGAAGTCCGGAGAGATCATAGATGCTCTAGACCAAGTTTTGATAACTGTCTTCTTACCAGACTCTATATTTGCCTGAACCTTCTTATCTAAAGTATGATGAATGAACGGTCCTTTCTTAAGTGATCTTGCCATAATTATTTTCTTTTAGATACGATGTAACGGTTAGACACTTTGTTTTTCTTTCTAGTTTTGTAACCTTTAGCCGGTTTACCGTTTCTAGATCTTGGGTGACCTCCTGAAGAACGTCCTTCACCACCACCCATCGGGTGATCTACTGGGTTCATTACAACCGCTCTTGTTCTTGGTCTTCTACCTAACCATCTGCTTCTACCAGCCTTACCTGATACAGTTAATTGGTGATCTGAGTTGGAAACAGAACCAATCATTGCCATACATTCAGTAAGGATCATTCTTGATTCTCCTGAAGGTAACTTGATGATTGCATATTTACCATCTCTTGAAGTTAATTGAGCTGAAGAACCAGCACTTCTTGCTAAAATTGCACCTTGTCCAGGTTTCATTTCAACACAAGAGATTACAGTACCCAATGGAATATTTTTCAATTTCATTGCGTTACCTACGTTTGGTTCAACGCTTTCTCCTGATACTACTTTCTGATCAACTTTGATACCGTTTGGAGCGATGATATATCTCTTCTCTCCGTCTGCGTACTCTAATAAAGCGATAAATGCAGTTCTGTTTGGATCGTATTCTACAGATTTTACAGTTGCTTCAACGTTTGCTTTGTTTCTTTTGAAGTCAATAATTCTGTATTTCTTTTTGTGTCCACCTCCGGTGTAACGCATGGTCATTTTACCTGTTTGGTTACGTCCACCTGACTTTTTAATACCAACTGTTAGAGATTTCTCTGGTTTGTTGGTAGTAATTTCCTCAAAATTGTTTACAATTCTGAATCTCTGTCCCGGGGTGATAGGTTTTAATTTTCTAACAGACATTACTATTATTTATAATTAATAATTAATTTACAGCAAAAATATCGATAACCTCACCTTCAGCAAGTTTGATTACCGCTTTTTTCAATTTATTTGTCTTTCCTACTTGAAGACCTTTTTTAGTGTATTTCGAAGAAACCTTCGGAGCATAAATCATTGTATTAACGTCTGCTACTTTTACACCGTAAGCTGCTTCAACAGCTTTTTTGATCTCGATTTTATTCGCCTTAGGGTTAACTAAGAAAGAATAAGAACCTCTTAAATCTGTAAGGTAATTAGCCTTTTCTGAAATAACTGGTTTAATAATAACTGACATGATTTATTTCTTTAAATTTTCCTGGAATTTTTCAACTGCACCTTCGAAGAAAATGATCTCACCAGCGTTTACTAAATCGTAAGAACTGATCTCGTTGAAGTTCATTACTTTAGTTTTAGGTAAGTTTCTTGAAGATAAATACACATTCTTGTTAGCTTCAGGAAGAACGAATAAAGATTTTTTACCGTTAAGTTCCAATGCATTTAATACATTGATGAAATCTTTAGTCTTAGGAGCGTCAAAGCTCACATCTTCTAAAACTTTAATGCTGTTGTCTCTCATTTTTTGAGATAAAACAGATTTCTTAGCCAATCTCTTAAGAGCTTTGTTCAATTTGAATCTGTAGTCTCTTGGTTTTGGTCCGAATACTCTACCTCCACCTCTGAATACTGGAGATTTGATATCACCGTATCTAGCAGATCCTGATCCTTTTTGCTTCTTAAGCTTTTTAGTAGAAGCAGTAATTTCGCTTCTTTCTTTTGCTTTATGAGTACCTTGTCTTTGTGCAGCAAGATACTGTTTAACTTCTAAGTAAACCGCGTGCTGATTTGGCTCAATTCCGAATACTGTTTCGTCTAGAGTTACTTTTCTTCCGGTCTCCTTTCCTGATGTATTTAATACTACTAGTTCCATTTTCTGATAATTACATAAGAATTTTTAGCTCCCGGAACAGCACCTTTTACTACTAAAAGATTTTGTTCTTGATCAACTTTTAACACTTGAAGGTTTTGAACAGTTACCTGCTTACCTCCCATTCTTCCAGCCATTCTCATCCCTTTGAATACTCTTGAAGGGTCTGAACCAGCACCGATAGAACCTGGAGCTCTAAGTCTGTTGTGCTGACCATGAGTTGCCTGCATTACACCTCCAAATCCGTGTCTTTTAACAACACCCTGGAAGCCTTTACCTTTTGAAGTTCCTGTTACGTCAACATATTCACCTTCAGCGAATAAATCAACTTTTACTTCTTCTCCTACTTTCACTTCAGCGAATCCGTTGTGGAATTCTACCAATTTAGCTTTAGGAGCAGAACCAGCCTTTTTAAAATGGCCAGCTAACGCTTTACCAACGTTCTTCTCACTCTTGTCATCGAAACCTAACTGCACAGCTGTATAACCGTCGTTTTCTAAGGTTCTGACCTGTAAAACCGAGCATGGACCAGCTTGAATAACTGTACAAGGAATATTTTTCCCTTCTTCGTTAAACAAAGATGTCATACCGATTTTCTTACCAATAATACCTGACATTGTTTATATTATAATAAAATTTATCCTTTATTTATCACCATTTTTCGGAAGTCTGAAGTAATTTCTACTTTTGATATAGGCATACTACACCCCTAAAATGAGTGTGCAAATTTATGAATAATTTTGTAACTGACAAATATTTCAAGTAAAATATTTTGATTTTTAATCAATTAGATGATTTTGAAAAAATTCAGAACAAATTTCCCAAAGATTTATTTTGATTTTTAAAAAGAAATTAAGATGAAGACCCTACGGAGTCATCACCTTCACTCCCACTTCTTCCAGCCCGGCCTTATCTTCAGCACAGATCCCCTTATCCGTAATAAGGTAATCCACCTGATCCAAAGCTGCAATCTTCCCAAAACCTTTCTTATTTAATTTTGAAGAATCTGCAAGAATTACTGTCTGATCTGCACATTCCATCATAATCTGATTCAAATGAGCTTCTGCAGCATTGGATGTACTGATTCCGAATTCAGGATCAATTCCATCTACTCCCAGAAAAAGTTTATTACATGAAAACTGCTTTAGAATTCCTTCAGAAATAGAACCCACTATGGAAGTAGAGCTTTTTCGCACTTCACCTCCCAACTGTATAATATTAATGTTAGGATTATTACAAAGCTCAATAGCCACCCGTAAAGAAGATGTCAATACCGTAAGCGGTCCAAAGTTCACCAGCATTCTGGCCAGATAATGCATTGTTGTACCGGAAGCCAGTATAATGCAATCATTTTCCTGAATCAATGACAATGCTGCTTTCGCAATATCCTGCTTGGCCTCTACATTGATACTTTCTTTTTCACCTACATTCTTTTCGTAAGCATATCTTACCTGCTTGCTTGCCCCTCCATGATTTCTGAAAAGAAGCCCCAGGCTTTCGAGATAGTTCAGATCCTTTCGGATCGTAACCGAAGAAACATTGAGCTTTTCACACAGATCCTGAACAAGCACATGTCCTTTCTCATCCAGCTCTTTAAGTATTTCATCCTGCCTTGGTAATAGCTTTTCCATTTTATTCGTTTCATCAAAAATACCGCTTTTTTTCGACATCTTAAAATTTCATTTATTTTCTTTTTGCTTTCATTTTTAATTTATATATTTGAAAACGAAACATAAACGAAACATTTATGAAACGAAACGAAGAACTCAGTAAGTTAACCAATGTAAAAGAATGGGACTTTATTGTCATAGGAGGAGGAGCCAGTGGTTTAGGTTCAGCATTAGATGCGGTAAGCAGGGGATTCAAAACTTTATTGCTTGAATCTCATGACTTCGCAAAAGCAACATCCAGCAGAAGTACCAAATTGGTACACGGCGGAGTTAGATATCTCGCTCAGGGAGATGTCGGATTGGTAAAAGAAGCTTTAAAGGAAAGAGGACTCTTGGCAAAAAATGCGGCCCATATCGTAAAAAATCAGTCTTTTATTATTCCAAACTATACATGGTGGGGAGGAATATACTATAAAATAGGACTATCTGTTTATGATTTTCTTGCCGGAAAATTGAGCTTGGGTAAAACAAAATACATCAGCAAATCAAAAACTATCGAAAAACTCCCTACCATTGAACAAAATCACTTAATGAGTGGTGTTGTTTACCAGGATGGACAGTTTGACGATGCGAGACTTGCAGTTAACCTTACTCAAACAATCATTGAAAAAGGCGGAAGCGCAGTCAACTATGTAAAAGTAATCAACCTTTTGAAAGATGCTTCCGATAAAGTAATAGGTGTGGTTGCAGAAGACCAGTTTTCCAAACAGCAATATCAGATACACGGTAAAGTAGTGATCAATGCTACAGGTGTGTTTACAAATGATATTCTTAACATGAACAACCCTAAACATGGTAAACTTGTAGTACCAAGTCAGGGAATTCACCTTGTACTGGATAAATCCTTTCTTAAAAGTGATGACGCTATCATGATTCCGAAAACATCAGACGGCAGGGTTTTATTTGTTGTTCCATGGCATGACAGAGCTCTGGTAGGAACTACAGATACTCTTTTAAAAGACGAAAGCTTTGAACCCCGTGCACTGGAAGAGGAAATCAGTTTTGTATTGAATACAGCGAGACAGTATTTAGCTAAAAAACCTACGCGCGAAGATGTAAAATCAGTTTTCGCAGGTCTTCGTCCGCTTGCTGCCCCTAAAGACGGAAGCAAAAGCACGAAAGAAGTATCCCGAAGCCACAAAGTCATTACTTCAGAGACAGGATTGGTTTCTATCATTGGAGGGAAATGGACTACTTACCGTAAAATGGCAGAAGATACCATAGATGAAGCTATGAAAGTTCACAGATTGGGAAACAGCGCATCTAAAACGGAACACCTTTCCATCCATGGAAATGTAAAACCGGAACAGGTAGACAGAACCAATCATCTGTATGTATACGGATCTGATATTCCAGCCATCAAAGCATTGCAACAAAGCAATCCGCGCTATGCTCAAAGAATCCATCCGGATCACCCTTTCACTGTAGCGGAAGTGGTATGGGCCGTAAGAGCAGAAATGGCAGAAACCATTGAAGATATCCTGGCAAGAAGAGTACGTTTGCTGTTCCTTGATGCCAGAGCAGCAATAGACAGCGCTCATAACGTGGCAAGAATCATTGCTGAAGAAAAAGAATATTCTGAAGAATGGGCTCAGCAGCAGGAAAATGAATTTATTGAACTGGCAAGAGGATATTTACTGACTCCTTATTCACCTAAAGTTATCAACCTAAATTAGCATTATATACATGAATGAAAAACTAATTCTCGCTCTAGACCAGGGAACAACTTCCTCCAGAGCGATTCTCTTCAATCACAGTGGAGAAATAGAATATGTATCTCAAAAAGATTTCAGACAAATATTTCCTACTCCGGGTTGGGTAGAACACGATCCAAACGAAATCTGGTCTTCACAGATTTCCGTAGCAGCTGAAGTTATTGCAAAAGCTGGAATTTCCGGACTGGAAGTTGCCGCTATCGGAATTACCAACCAGCGTGAAACGACAATCGTCTGGGATAAGGAAACCGGTGAACCCATCTACAATGCAATTGTATGGCAGGACCGAAGAACTTCAAAATACTGCGACGAACTGAAGGAACAGGGACATGCTGAAACGATCAAAGAAAAAACAGGATTGGTTCTGGACGCTTATTTTTCAGCAACCAAATTAAAATGGATTCTTGATAATGTAGAGGGAGCAAGACAAAAGGCTGAGGAAGGAAAATTGTGTTTCGGAACTGTTGATACCTGGCTTGTGTGGAAACTGACCCGTGGAAAAATGTTTATCACCGACGTTTCCAACGCCAGCAGAACAATGCTTCTGAATATCCATACTTTAGAATGGGATGATGATTTATTAGAATTATTCAATATTCCTAAAGCTATTCTTCCTGAAGTAAAGCAAAGCAGTGAAATATACGGAGAAACAGCGACTACTCTATTCTCTACCAAAATTCCAATTGCAGGTATTGCGGGTGACCAGCAGGCTGCCTTATTCGGACAGATGTGCACCACTCCGGGAATGGTAAAAAATACTTACGGAACAGGATGTTTCTTATTAATGAATACGGGAACGGAAGCCGTTTCTTCTAAAAACAATCTTCTCACTACGGTAGCGTGGAAGATCAATGGAGAAGTAAATTACGCACTGGAAGGCAGTGTATTTGTAGGAGGTGCAGCTATTCAATGGCTAAGAGACGGTCTTAAGCTTATCCGTTCTTCTGAGGAAGTAAACAAACTGGCTGCTTCTGTACCAGATAATGGTGGAGTTTATTTTGTACCTGCACTGACTGGTCTTGGCGCTCCTTACTGGGATCAGTATGCCCGTGGAACAATTGTAGGAATTACCCGAGGTACCACTGATGCACATATTGCAAGAGCCACACTGGAAGGAATTGCATTTCAGGTGTATGATATCGTAAAAGCTATGGAAGCCGATTCCGGAACAGCCAGTCTTGAATTAAGAGTAGACGGCGGCGCCTCTGCCAGCGATCTTCTGATGCAAATACAGTCTGACCTATTCGGATTTAAAATTACAAGACCCAAAACACTGGAAACTACAGCTCTTGGTGCAGCCTACCTTGCAGGACTTGCAGTAGGATACTGGAAAAATATAGACGAAATCCAGGAACAATGGATTGTAGACAAAGATTTCCACCCTCAACTGGACAGAGAAAAAGTGGATACAATGACCCACTTCTGGAAAAAAGCTGTAAAAAGTGCTCAGAGCTGGATAGAAGATTAACTCACTCATTAAAAAAACTTATATGACCCCATTTATTGCAGAAGTTATCGGAACGATGCTTCTTATATTGTTAGGCAACGGTGTTGTAGCCAATGTTGTCTTAAAAGATACGAAAGGAAATAATTCCGGATGGATTGTTATTACTACCGCATGGGCGCTCGCCGTATTTGTGGGAGTAACCGTTGCAGGGCCAATAAGTGGGGCCCATCTGAATCCGGCTGTAACCATTGGACTGGCCGCCGCAGGAAAATTCTCCTGGGACCTGGTACCTTCTTATATTGCGGCTCAGATGATCGGCGGAATGCTGGGTGCTTTTCTGGTATGGCTGTTTCATAAAGATCACTTTGCCATTACGGAGGATGAAGGAGCAAAACTGGCTTGTTTCAGTACCACTCCCGCTATCAGAAAAACATCGTCTAACCTTATCAGCGAAATTATCGGAACATTTGTTCTGGTATTCTGTGTCTTTTATTTTGCAGATCCCAGTATTTCTTTACAGGCAGACCCAACAGCTAAAGTAGGATTAGGTTCTATCGGAGCCATTCCCGTTACGTTTGTAGTTTGGGCCATCGGTTTGTCTCTGGGAGGAACTACAGGGTATGCTATTAATCCGGCAAGAGATCTTGCCCCAAGAATTATGCATGCTATTTTACCTGTAAAAGGAAGCAGTGACTGGAGTTATGCGTGGATTCCTGTAGTAGGTCCGGTTACTGGAGCTATTATCGCAGCAGTATTATATGGATTTTTAAAATAAGACCAATGATGAGAAAAATCTTAAAGGGAATCTTCGTTCTTGCTTTAGGCACAGGAAGGCTATTTTCACAGGAGAGTGGTGAAACCAAGGAATCTAAAGAAGGAAGACTTGATTTTACTGCCAACATTCAGAACAATCACTTATGGAGAGGGCTTATTATTACTGATAAACCTGTCGTAATGGGAAATCTTTCTTATGCCCTGGATGCGGAAAAGAAATGGAAAGTTGGAATCTGGGGAGCATCAGCATTAGCGGATGATAAAGACAACACTCATTACAAAGAGATCAATTATTATATTCAATATTCTGACGGTCGTTTTTATATTGGATTATGGGATCTTTACAACTCCCGGAACATCAATACCGCAGTAGCTGCAGATGACATCTTCAGCTATTCACAGAGAAGAACGGCCCATATTATTGATTTAAGAACCAACTATACCTTCGGGCCGTCATTCCCGATCAATATCGAGGCTGATATCATGCTGTATGGAGGAGCCAATGCAGGAGAAGTCATCCTGGAGGCTGATGGAAGCTACAAAAAGAACAGATATTCTACTTATGTACAGGCAAGTTATCCTGTTATTAAAGGACAGAAGGTAAATCTGGATGCATTTGTAGGAGCCGGATTTGCTCTTAATGATAAAACCTTTTTATATGGCAATGGCAAAAACAGCTTTGACATCGTAAATGTAGGTCTCAAAGCCGGAAAAGTAGTTAAGATTACCGATCATTACAGCCTTCCTGTATCCATGATGGCCATGTGGAATCCTTCCAATAAGTTCGCAAGAATTCAGCTTGCAGCAACCGTTTTTTAATCTGATTTTAACTCAGTCATAAAAAGCCACTTCTTTTAGGAGTGGTTTTATTGTTATAAAGCCACCATCCAAACAAAATCCACACCTCATTTCAGTGAAAGGGATTTCTTATACCAAGCATCTTATAATTGTAAACAACCGTGTTTTTACGGTGAATGTTTTTGCTTAAAAATTTTTACATTTGAAAAAAATATCTATGAAAAAATTTTTCAGTGTAATGATTCTGTGTATCAGCATTCTTACATGGGCACAGCAGACAGAGGTTCCTTTTATCGGATACAGAGCTTTTGACATTCTGAAAGGATATAGCGGCACTGGGAGTCCACATTATTATCTGGATGTAAAAAATAATGGGGATGTACATTTTGGATATGTTCAGGTGAATCAGGCGAGCGGAGAAGAAACCACAGAAGAGATCAATGCAGGAAAATATGCTCCGAATAAGGTAATGAAAGTGGTTTTTAAAAAATATGAGGAAACATTTTTCGTGAAGTTTGATAAAGATAAAATCTACCTTACTGATGAAAAAGGAAACGTTAAGAATCTTGATGGCTGTTGCTCATCAAGTGAAAGCATCAGCAAAGAAACCTGTACGTGCGAAAGCGAATTTTTCAAGTAGTAAAATGATATATAGAGAAAGCCACTCCATTTGGGGTGGTTTTCTTGTTGTGGAAAACCACCCTATGATTACAAAACAGTTATTAATGTAATTTCTCGTCAGCAAAAACTTTATACATTTGTAAGAACTCACCTTCATCATCGGCTTTTATTCTTCAATCACCGGGATTTTACGGTTTATATTCTGCCAAAATATCATTAATTTTGAAGGGTGATTTACACCAATGAAACATTTAAAAATTTTATTTCTATTTCTGCTTTTTCTTATTCTATCATGCAACGGGAAAGAGAACCATCCTTATACTTTCTATTACTGGAAAACCAAACTGAAGCTGGACCCTGAAGAAAAGAAAGCACTGGATAAAGCAACAGGCCCCAATTTATACACCAGATTCTTTGATGTGGATAAAGTAAACGGAAAATTTCAGCCGGTAGCCGTGATTACCAAAGACCAGAGTTTTCAGACAGACAAACAGATTGTTCCTACTGTTTTCATCACCAACCAGACATTGTTAGGTATTTCTGCTGATGAGATTAAATTTCTGGCTGAAAGCATTCATCTTTTAACTCAAAAGAAAGCAAAAGAATATCACCTGAAAACCAGTAATGAAATTCAGATCGACTGTGACTGGACCGCCGGAACACGAAATGATTATTTTAAATTTCTGAAAGAACTCAAAAGAATTTCCGGAAAAGACATCACCTGTACTCTCCGTCTTCATCAGGTGAAAGATAAAAAACAGACCGGAATTCCTCCTGTTGGAAAAGTATATCTCATGTGCTACTCTACTTCGTCACCTCTTGAAAATTCTGATAAAAATTCTATTCTGGATGTGAATATTCTGAAAAGCTACCTTTCGAAAATAGAAGACTATCCTATCAAAAATATTGAAGTTGCCCTTCCGATTTATTCCTGGGGAATCGTTACCAATCATTTGGGTAAACATAAACTGATTAATGCATTATCCAAAAGAGATCTCGAAAACCCTGATTTTAGAAAAATATCTGATCAGGAGATTGAAGTAATGAAAGACGGTTTCTACTTCGGAAGTTATTTGAATAAAGGGTTCAAAATAAAGACAGAGGAAATATCCGAAGAACAACTTAATGATGTTATCGGGTTTTTACAGAAAAAAATCCCGTATTTTAATATCATTTATTATCAATTAGATAGTAAATTTGTGTCAGACAGGAAATTTTAATCTCCTGAGACAGACATACCTGCCAGAACACTATATCACACACTATTAAAACTAAAAAAACACTGCACACCCTATGAAAAAGTACATTCTTTCACTTGCGGTTGTATCACTTTTCTATACGCAATCTGATGCCTGCGCGTGGTCAGATCCTGATTATGATTACTTCAACCTTTTTACGCAAACCATCATCAAGGATAAGGCTTACCTTCCTTTTCTGCATAATTACTCCAGCAGATTTTATGGAGGATATAACTCAGCACTGATTCCTGATGACAATGTGGAAACATGGAAAAAGTTCTTTAACAATCAACTCAGTTATGCCGAAACCCAGAATCTGGTGTATAAGGTAAGCATGAACGATCTGAATGCTTTAAAGAACGGAAACCCTTCCAACCCTCTTTTACAAAAACTGGGCACAGGCTTTTACCAGAAATATAAAGAAGGCATTGATTATTTGATTGAAGCCAAATATCTCGAGCCTTTTATGAGCATCAATTATATAGAAAGTGAAAACTCATTCTATTACGACAGGGATGCCAGCAGAAAAAATGCTACAGCTCTTGATTACAATAAAACGATCGCTGCTTTAACCTCTCTGTACAATGCGGCGAGAAATCCTGAAATCAAACAGCGTTACGGATATCAGCTGGTACGTCTGAATCATTATACAAGAAATTACGATTCTGCGGTACAGGCTTTCAAAACATATGTAGCGCCCATCAAATTGAAAGGTACGGTCTACTTTATGTCTCTGGATCAGCTGGCAGGAGCACAGAGAGGACTGGAAATGAACAGTGATGCCAACTGGAACTTCTTTCAGGTATTCATGAACAGCAAAGACCGCAAGGAATCTGCATTTGTTTCGATGAAGCTTTCGGACACCGCTTCTTTCAGCAATATTCTGAAAAGAGCCAACACCAATGATGAAAAGAATATGGCTTATTTCCTTTTAGGATATGAGGACTTCAACAATCCTATTCCGATGATGGAAAAGATGTATGAAATTGATCCTGATTCTGAAATTCTGAAGGTAATGGCTGCCAGAAGTATCAATGAACTTGAAAGAAGCTACCTGCCTACTTATTACTATACTTCAGACGCTCAAAAAGCAACTACGAAAGAAAATTCATCGGATAACACATCAAAAGATACATCTGCAAATCAGACCAAAACTGAAGTGAAAGAAGAAAAGCTTTCTTTCTGGCAGAAAATTGTAAGGTTCTTTAAAAATCTCTTCGGAGGTTCCAAATCTGATAAAACAGGTGATAGTGCTAAAGCTGACCAAAGTGATGATGAGCTGTTCAGCAATCCGGACAGAATTCCATTCTACAACAGAACAGGGTATTATTACGATGAGAAGACACAGGATTTCCTTAATGACCTGGAAAAATTCACAGATAAAACAAAAGAAAAGTCTAAAGATGAGTACTGGCAGATTGCAGATGCCTATCTTAAGTTTTTAAAGAAAGACTATAAACAAAGCTCTGAAATTCTGAATGACATCAAAACCACCAATCCGGAATATCTTGAAGAGATCAAAAGAATGAAGGTTCTGAATGATATTGTTTCCCAGCCGAAAATTGATGCAGAGTATGAAGATCATCTGATGAAAGACTATGCAGAATACTTCGTAGAGAAAAAAGTAGAAAAAGATACAGCTGCTACTGATAATTTCGATTATTATGGTGAAGTACCTTCTACTGCAGATTTCCTTAAAGATGTTATTGCAAACCGTTACTTCCTTCAGGGTGAGGACGGAAAATCATTCCTGATGAACAATAAACTTTCTGATCTCCAATATAACCCGAACTCAAGTCTGGTAAAAAGCGTGGAAGAGTTTTACAGAAAGTCAAATAAAACCCAGTTTGAGCAGCAGATCATCGCCAAAAATATGGATAGTGTAGGTAATATTGATGCTTTCTTCAATACCATTTATGGAGACAGAGCGATGAGACTTGCCGATTTTGAAAAGGCAAAATCTTATTATGAAAAGGCAAAAAGCTTTGCAGGTATTCCAAGACAAAATTATGAATGGACAGAAAAAAGTGGCCAAACCATCACTCCAAAACAATATGCTCCTGCAGAATACAACGGTTTTAAAAATATTTCAAATCTTGTATTCGGGCATAACGTATGGGAAAGTTTTGGAAGTCCTGATACCGAAAGTATGAAAGCCGAAAACTATGCTGATTTCCCTTTCATTAAAACAAGCATGGATAAACTTGAGCTGGCAGATGCTTTGATTCAGCTGAAAAAGATCGGAAACGGTACGGGTGAAAAAGCAGCAAAAGCCAATCAGCTTATCGGAAATTTATTGTACAATACTTCCATTTTAGGATATTACCGCGAATTATTTGTTATGGATATCGACAACAGCAACGGAGGTAAATATGATTTCTGGAATACAGACAGAAAGAATCCTTACAAATATTATTATAAAAACTTCCTTGATACATCTTATATTGAACCTGATAATTTTGACCTGTCCATCAATTATTATCAAAAGGCACTTAAGATTTCCAATAATAAAGAAGAAAAAGCAAGAATCCTATTCCAGATGGCAAGTGCTGAACAGGGTAAATATTACCAGTACGAAGCCAAAGCGCCTAAAGATTTTGATTATTCTGATCCGAAGTGGTCTGAAAAAGAAGATGCCCGCCAAAAGGAAATGGATAATATTAAAAACCAGAAGTACAGAACCTATTTTGCTCAGTTGAAAGCTCAGTATTCCGATACTGAAACAACGAAAAACCTGATGGGAAGCTGTAGTTACTTCAATTATTTCATGAGATAATACAAACCATAAAAAAAACCTCTGATGACTCAGAGGTTTTTTTTTGATTGTTAACCGGATTATTTTTTTACAAACTTTGTGGTACTCTTTTCTTCTTTATTGGTAATGGTAATAAAGTAGATTCCTTTCACAAGAGTTCTTACATTAATCTTACCTTCTCCTATTGTTCCTTTTGCAATGATCTGTCCCGGAGCATTGAAAATTTCATAAGATGCATTGGAAGAAACATTCATTACATTCAGGACATCTTCTGCAGGGTTTGGATAAATCTTAACAGATTTCGCATTTCCAGCTTCAGAAACTGCCAGCAAACTTGATACAACAGCCTTCTTCACAGCATAGAAAACGTTTCCAATGGCAGAAACTCTCAGGTGAATTGTTTTTCCTGCTAAAGAAGCGGGGATGAAAACATTAGCCGATCCGTTATTTGGAACTGATGCAGCCAGATCGTTCCACGTGGCCCCGGCATCTTCTGTATAATCAATTTTTACATTAGTTACATTATATGGAGAAGCTGTTGTTCCGGAAACGGTCCATGCTATTGCAGAATTGGCATTAGGTGTTAATGATGTTGTATTGACAGTGAATGCGGCCGCAGATCCCACCACCACAGTCTGGGTAGCATATGCAGTCTGGGCCTGTCCTCCTGGTTTGTTATCTCTTACCGTCACACGGAAGTTTGTAGTTCTAGCTACTGTACTTGCTGCTTCAAAATCAGCTGTATTTTTTACAGCTCCTCCCAATACGGTTTCCAGCTTAGGGAAATATCTGGTAGGACTTGCGGTAGGTATCCAGGATCTGAAGCTTGCTCCTGAACTTGTATTTCCGATATTCATTTTGGTTACTCCATTGGTCAAATTACTTGAATTCACCTGTTCCCAGCAGTAGGTCAGAGCATCTCCGTCCGGATCTGTTGCTGATGCTGTCAGTACAAATGCTGTAGATTTCGGAATAGTATAAATAGTATTCATTGCGGTTACAACCGGTGGATTATTGGTGATAGGTGTTTCCACGTCAACAGTTACTGCGTCAAGATTAGTCTGCACCTGGTCAATGCTTACACTATGGAAATAGGCATCAGAATGTTGCTGAACATCTGTATTAGTGCCTGTAATTCCGGCATAGCCCATAATGGTAGATCCCGATCCTGGCTCCACACAAACGCCTGTTCCTTCATTAAAACTATAGGTATGATTATCTCCCAATTGATGTCCCATTTCATGAGCTACATAATCTATGTCGAAGTTATCTCCCTGTGGTATACCATCTGCAGGAGAAGTATAACCGCTTCCTTTGTAGTTATCCGGAGTTGGCAAGTTATTACAAGAAGAATCAATACTTGTAGATGTATCATTACTTCCAATACAACCGATACAGCCTGCATTTCCACCGCCACCTGAAGCTCCGAACAAGTGTCCTATATCAAAATCGGTATCTGTAACACCGTAAGCTCCTCCATGCAATGCATTCATCAGCTCATAATTCCACTTACATTTATAGTCAGATGTACTGTAGGGATCATTAGCAGGATTGGTAAAGATCAGGCCTGGAGCATTGATTGCACTGACATGAACATTAAATTCCTTTTCAAATACCCCATTTACCCTTGATAAAGTGGCATTAATCTGAGTAAGCGCACCAGAAACACCTCCAAAATAGGAAGTGTATTCACCTGTCACTGACATAGCTAACTTTAAGTTATGAAAAGTTTTATTACCAGATTTTGCTGCAATACCTGCGTTTTTCATTTTTTGAAGATTAGCAACAGATTCTTTATCTTCCTTTGTAGAACATGTAAATGCTTGTCCGTTTTTATTAGTTTTTCCATGTACGGAATAATAGGACTTATCAGATGTTGCCGGTTCTATAAATTCATATTGACCGTCGGCACCTATGATCATAGACTGAAAATCATTAGGAGCAATACTGAACCTGATATATTTGGTTGGATCATCCACTCCGATCCCAACATAGGAACCCAGCTGGTACTTATTAGCCAGAGTTTCATCCATTACCGGAAAACTGCTGACTGTGAATTTCTCAATTTTTCCGTCGAGAGTAGGTATATTGATGTTAATGGGAGAGCCTTCACCCATTTTAGGAGCTCTTAGCAGCTGTGTTCTTATCTGATCAATATCAAGTCGGTAATAAACAGAATGATCACTCTTTTTTATAATTTTCTGTTGGGGCATCCCTCTGCTCCACTGGGCATTTGCTGATATTGATAATAGAAATACCGGCAAGCAAAATAATTTTATTTTCATATTTTTTTCAATAAATGTAGATATTTATCAAAAAAAATACTAAAAACAAGATTAAAAATCAAAAAACCACCCAAAATACCTAAAACTTCCATCGTCTATTATAAAAAAAAACATAATATTTAAAATATTATGAAAAATTATTAATCAATCCTTTTTTTGTTCTTTTTTCTGCATCCATTCTTCATGTTTTCTTTTAAAGAATTCAAATTTATAATCATGGTTTCTTTCTGCAGCATCAATAGAATGGGAAGTATGAATATCTGCATCCTTTTTGGCGAGATGGCCCAGTTTTTCATAATAAACATGAAGCTGGTCAAGTTCCTCTTCCGTAAGATCTTCAATATCCACAATACGATTGCTTGCTTTTTCGTGAGCTGCAATAAGCTCATTCAGTTTAATCTGTATAGCTTTGGAGTCTTTGTTCTGGGCTTTCTGAATCAGGAATACCATCAGAAAAGTAATGATTGTAGTTCCGGTATTGATCACCAGTTGCCAGGTTTCAGAATAATTAAAAAAAGGTCCGGTTACCGCCCATATTACTACAATAATAAAAGCTCCCATAAAAGCATAGGGACTTCCTGTAAATTTTACAGCCCAGTTTGAAAATTTTTCAAAAAAGCTATGGTTCTTTTTTCCCATGACCGTCATTTTATATGATTGATTAAATGTATAAAATTAACAGCAATCAGGAATGCCACTGGCAAAAAAAAAAAAAACATTAAAACAGAAGTTCTGTCTTAATGTTTTCTAATTAAAATTGATATGAATGATTGTTACTATGTTATCTGTCTTTTCCTGAGAAGCGGTATTCCAGGTTTTGCTTTTCTTCTCCTATGATACTTTTTCCGATTTGAGGAGGTGAAAAAACTTTTGGATAAGATGTATTATTCCAATGTTCCTTCCAGGGTGAAATGTTACCCCAGGAATACATACTTGTAGGATTTTTATAATGTTTTTCAATATTTTCCCTTGCTGTTTTCAGTTCTTCTTCAGACAAATGTTCCTCGGAACATGAGGTTAAGCCGACTATAGCCATTAATAATAAGAATACTGTTCTGGTAATTTTCATATTTTTTTATGTTAGAATTTATAGTTTACCTGTACAGCAAAGTTTCTTGGCTGGATCTGATCAATATATCCTCCTCTGAAATAGGAACTGTAACCTACACTATCAAAAATATTATTAAAGAATACTCTTATTCCCATTCCATTTTTCAGGGTATACCCTGCCTGGGCATCTACTGTAGTATATTCCGGCATATCGAAAGGTTTGTCTCCGGGCTTCACACTGTTCAGGTGTCCCGCTGTAAATGTTTTCTGGGTCCATTCGTCAACCGGTCTTTTTCCTACGTAATAAATTCCTGCCCCTACATCAAGTCCTGATAAAGTACCTGTATTGAATTTATAATTCAGCCATCCGTTTGCAGTATGTTTAGGAGCATTCATTGGTGCGGATCCGTTCATATAAGCAGGACTGTCCTGGTATTGGGCGTCAAGATAAGCCCATCCTGACATCACCTGAAGGTTGGGAAGAATTCTTCCGATCAATTCTACTTCCACACCTTTTCTTCTAAGATTTCCTGCAAGGCCGTACATCGTTTGTTTATTGATGACAACGGGATTATAGTTCTCATCCAGAATAGTGAAAGACAGGTGATCTGTTTTAATATCAAATACTGTAACATTAAATCTTAAACGCTCATTGAACCAGTCTGATTTAATTCCTCCTTCCCATTGTTTGGTCATCGACGGGCCTACTCTTCCACCGTCTAAAAGAAAGTTGTTGGAAGATCTTAAAGAGGTTGTTGTAGTATATGATCCAAATACATTAACATTGGGAAGTGGAGAAACAATCAATCCGAAATTAGGATTCCATGTATCTACAGATTCATTGGTGGATCCGTTCAGTCTGCTGTAACGAAGTCCCAAATGAGCTTTTACATATTTCCCGATAGACATTACATCCTGAGCCATTGCTCCGATACTTGGTGTCAACACAGCATTTGATCTTCCCAGGTTTTTATAGATGACATTTACCGGAAGTTGATTGGGAATACTTCCGTTCACTACGTCAAAAATATCAAGCGGATTGGCTGCATAAGTTATATTATCAATTTTTGTATCACGCGCTGTAATTAAATTTTCAGGTGCAATTGAATTTTTATAAGCTCCGTAAGTTGTGGATGAAGTTTCTGTTTCTCTCCAGTCAAAACCCACCTGGAAAGTATGATTGATAAATCCTGTCTTTATTTGCTCTCCGATGAAGTCCAGCTGTAATACTTTGTTGATATCTTCTCCCTGTGATTTTCCAATGGTACGCTGTCTGATATTATAGTTGGTTTCACCAGCCGGTAATGATACTGATGAAGCTTCAGAATCTGTATTGCTTACGGAATTAACGAAAGCAGCTCTCACTTTTAATTTGTCTGTAAGGTTACGTACGATGGTAGTCGCAAAGTTGAATGTCTCTGTCTTTGAATAATCAGATGTATATCCTAAAAACTTTCCTTTCGGCATGTGATACAATGCTTCAACAGTTCCGGGAGCAACATTGATTGTCCCTCTGTCCGGTGTTCTTTTATCATGAAGATAATCCATTTCCACATTGATTATTGTTTTATCATCCGGTCGGAAAGCAACAGATGGATTCACATAAATTCTTTCGCCCTGTACATGGCTTCTGAATGAATTATTATTTTGGTATGCTCCGTTGAATCTCACGGCTACTTTTCCCTGAGAATCCAGGACTCTCTGGAAATCTACTGTAGGTCTGTAAAAGTCCCAGCTTCCGTAACGGAATCCAACGTTAGTCTGATCAATAAACTGAGGTCTTTTTGTTACCACATTAATTACTCCTCCTGCAGATCCTAAACCATTTCCGATCCCCTGGCCGATAGCTGCAGATCCTTTGATCACCTGAATACTTTCTACTCCCTGCATATCCGTAATCATCCCTGCAGTACGGAAGTCTGAATCCAGCTGAACTCCGTTTTTCAGTACCGGAACTCCACGATATCCTCTGATGGACATACTTTCGTTTCCTCCTCCATAGCTTGAAAATAAGGTTACCCCCGGAACGTTTTTGGCAACATCGGTAACCGTTAGTGCTCCTAATTCTTCAATAGCTTTATGGGAAATTACAGAAATACTCTGAATCTGATCTCTGGTCTTCAATGGCAATCTGGTGATTGCGTCCAGGCCTTGCGGCTGTTTCTTTTTCTCACCAAATAGTTCTACTTCTTCAATTTTTTTGTGTTTAACTGAATCATTCACATTCTGCGCATTGGCCATAACCCCACCCAATACAAGCAGAGAAAAGGATACTACTTTATTCATCTGATAATTTTTGGCAAAATTATTATTTTTATTAATTCTAAATAAATAAACAGATGTGACATATGTCACCACGAAAAGCGCTGCTAATATCAGATTATTAACCTAGTCCACAGACTCTTTAAGATCCCCGAATGGATCATGTGTATTATTAAGACAAAACCCATGAAGACTTTTTATCATTACAGAAAGTACAATACAAAAAAAAGCCGATTTGATAGAGTACAAACCGGCTTTTTCTATTGATTTAATTTTAAAAACCATAGTTATAAAAAAACCGTCCCTTAAAAAGGAACGGTTTGTATAATCATTGCAAAGTATGCATTTATCACACTTTAATTTCAACGTCTACACCTGAAGGAAGTTCTAATTTCATTAGAGCATCAACAGTCTTAGAAGAAGAAGAGTAGATATCCATTAGTCTCTTGTGAGCTGAAAGTTGGAATTGCTCTCTTGCTTTCTTGTTTACGTGCGGAGATCTCAACACTGTGAAGATTCTCTTATTCGTTGGCAATGGAATTGGACCGTTTACAACAGCACCAGTAGCCTTTACCGTTTTTACGATTTTCTCAGCAGACTTGTCTACCAAGTTATAATCGTAAGATTTTAGTTTTATTCTGATTCTTTGTGACATTTCTTTAATTTAAAAATTAACCTTTTGCTTTAGCTATGATTTCTTCAGCAACGTTTTGTGGAGTAGCTTGGTACTTCTCTAATTCCATAGAAGAAGTAGCTCTTCCTGATGAAAGTGTTCTTAGAGTCGTTACATATCCAAACATTTCAGAAAGTGGAACAGAACCTTTGATTACAACAGCTCCGTTTTTCTCTTCCTGCCCACTGATAGTACCTCTTCTTTTGTTAAGGTCACCAATGATGTTACCCATGTATTCTTCCGGAGTTACAACTTCCAGTTTCATAATAGGCTCCATGATTACTGGCTTAGCAGCACGTCCCGCTTCTTTAAATCCTAATTTAGCAGCCATTTCAAATGAAAGAGCATCAGAATCCACCGCGTGGAAAGATCCGTCTTTAAGAATAACTTTAATACCTTCAACTTCGAAACCAGCCAAAGGACCGTTCTTCATTGCAGCTTTAAAGCCTTTTTCAATTGCAGGAACAAATTCTCTAGGAACGTTACCACCTTTGATCTCATTGATGAATTCTAAACCAATTTTACCTTCGTCTGCAGGTCCTAGTTCAAATACAATGTCAGCAAATTTACCTTTACCACCAGATTGTTTTTTGTAAACTTCTCTGTGTTGAGCAACTTTTGTTAAGTTTTCTTTGTACTCTACCTGAGGTTGTCCTTGGTTTACTTCAACTTTGAACTCTCTCTTCATACGGTCAACAATGATATCTAAGTGAAGCTCACCCATACCAGAGATAATCGTTTGTCCAGAAGCTTCGTCAGTTCTAACAGTAAACGTAGGATCTTCTTCAGCCAATTTAGCTAAAGCGTTACCCATTTTATCCTGGTCAGCTTTAGTTTTAGGCTCAACAGCGATACCAATTACCGGATCAGGGAAAACCATAGATTCAAGAATGATCGGGTTTTTCTCATCACACATCGTATCACCAGTTTTGATAGACTTGAATCCAACTGCTGCACCGATATCTCCAGCTTCAATATATTCTACCGGATTTTGCTTATTAGCGTGCATCTGATAGATTCTGGAGATTCTTTCTTTATCACCTGAACGAGTGTTCAAGATATAAGAACCTGCATCCAGTCTTCCAGAGTAAGCTCTGAAGAATGCTAGTCTTCCCACGAACGGGTCAGTAGCAATCTTAAATGCTAATGCAGAGAAAGGCTCGTCTACAGATGGTTTTCTTGTGATTTCAGCGTCTGTTCTTGGATCAGTACCTTTGATATCATCTTTATCCAATGGAGAAGGAAGGTATTTACATACTGCATCCAACATAAACTGTACTCCTTTATTCTTGAATGAAGAACCACAAGTCATTGGGATAATAGATAAATCGATAGTAGCAGCTCTCAATGCAGCATTGATTTCTTCTTCTGTAATTGAATCCGGATCTTCGAAGAATTTCTCCATCAAAGTTTCGTCATATTCAGAAACAGCTTCTACTAGTTTCTCTCTATATTCAAGAACTTCATCTTTCATATCTTCAGGAATTGGCACTACTTCGAAAGTAGCTCCTTGTCCTGCTTCATCCCAGATGATCGCTCTGTTTTTAATTAAGTCAACAACACCTTTGAAATCTTCTTCAGCACCGATTGGTAAAACGATTGGAACTGCGTTAGATCCTAACATTTCTTTAACCTGGTTTACCACGTTAAGGAAGTCAGCACCTTGTCTGTCCATTTTGTTTACGAATCCCATTCTCGCAACTTTGTAGTTGTCAGCAAGTCTCCAGTTTGTTTCAGACTGAGGCTCTACTCCATCTACTGCAGAGAATAAGAATACCAATCCATCTAATACTCTTAAAGATCTGTTTACTTCTACAGTGAAGTCAACGTGTCCCGGTGTATCGATAATGTTGAAGTGGTAAGGCTTAGTATCAGCAACAGGTTTTCCTTGATCTGTTGGAAAGTTCCAAGAACAAGTAGTTGCAGCAGAAGTAATAGTAATACCTCTTTCTGCTTCCTGCTCCATCCAGTCCATTGTAGAAGCACCATCGTGAACTTCTCCAATTTTGTGGTTTACCCCTGTATAGAATAAAATCCTTTCTGTAGTGGTAGTTTTACCTGCATCAATGTGAGCAGCGATACCAATATTTCTTGTAAATTTAAGATCTCTTCCCATTTCAGATTAGAATTTGAAGTGTGAGAAAGCCTTGTTAGCTTCCGCCATTTTGTGAGTATCAGATTTCTTTTTGAAAGCTGCACCTTCTTCTCTTGAAGCAGCTACAACTTCGTTAGCTAATTTCAAAGCCATAGACTTATCATTTCTAGCTTTAGAATATTTGATTAACCATTTCATTGCCATAGAAATTTTTCTGTCAGCTCTGATTGGCATAGGGATTTGGAAGTTAGCTCCACCTACTCTTCTAGAACGTACTTCTACGTGAGGCATTACATTTGTAAGTGCATCTTTCCAGATTTCAAGTGCAGTTTTTTCGTTATCTCCTTTTTTAGTTTCTACGATCTCTAATGCATCATAGAAAATTTTGAATGCGATTGACTTCTTACCGTCAAGCATTAAGTTGTTTACGAATCTCGTTACCAATTGATCATTAAATTTCGGATCTGGTAACAACGGTCTTTTTTTCGCTTTTGTCTTTCTCATTGCTTTTGTACCTTATTTAATGATTATTTTTTCTTTCCTTTTGCAGGAGCAGCAGCTGCTTGTCCTGGTTTAGGTCTCTTAGCTCCGTACTTAGATCTTCTCTGAGTTCTTCCATTTACACCAGCTGTGTCTAATGCACCTCTTACGATGTGGTAACGTACTCCCGGTAGGTCTTTCACCCTTCCGCCTCTAACCAATACTATCGAGTGCTCTTGAAGATTATGTCCTTCGCCCGGGATATAGGCATTAACTTCTTTACCGTTAGAAAGTCTTACCCTTGCTACTTTTCTAAGTGCAGAGTTAGGTTTCTTAGGTGTAGTTGTATATACTCTCGTACATACACCACGTCTTTGTGGACAAGAATCAAGGGCAGCCGATTTGCTCTTCTTGGCAAGCGTGGCTCTTCCTTTTCTTACTAATTGTTGAATAGTAGGCATTTAATTGCTTTTTATTTTAGGGTGCAAAAATAGTAATATTTTTTTAATCTGCAAACACTTATATAAAAATTAAAATCAAATACTTACATCTGAAATCAAACGCTTTTCCTAAGTATCATAACCTAACCATAATATACATGCGGAAAAGTGACAAATAGAAATAGATTCTGCTGCTTAAAAATTGAAGATTAAATATTTATGAAATTTAACACAAACTGTAAAAATTTCTTTTTATTAAAAATCGACGGTCTCTTATCCGATATATCCAAACTATTTTAAAAAACTTTCGTATAGTTATCATCTATTAATAATCCTTAGAGTTCGGCACGATATTTCGTAAATTTGGGATATACAAATGATAAACACATCAGTCATCGTAAAAAAGTTTCATACTCTGCTGAACTGAAGCGGTGATTGCATCTCATTTTAAAAATAAATATATACATATGAAAAACGCTAGTATTATTGGCCTTAAAGAAGCCGACTGTAAAAACATTTCAGAAAAATTAAATGTACTGTTAGCTAACTATTCTGTATTCTATCAGAACACAAGAGGTTCTCACTGGAATATTAAAGGTGATCAGTTCTTTACGCTTCATCCAAAGTTTGAGGAATTATACAACAGCCTCGTATTAAAGATTGATGAAATTGCAGAAAGAATCCTTACATTAGGAGCTACGCCTGCACATAATTATTCAGATTACTTAAAGGTAGCCACCATTAAAGAAAGCAAAGAAGTAACTGACGGTACTAAAAGTGTTGAACAGATTCTAAGTTCATTCAAGGTAGTAATTGATCTGCAGAGAGAACTTTTGGATATTACAGATGAAGCAGGAGATGAAGGTACCAATTCGCAAATGAGCGACTATATTACCGAGCAGGAGAAAGAAGTTTGGATGTACAATTCGTATCTTGGAAAATAACTCCATCAAAAGCATGGAAATATTTCAAAAAAATCGCCTTACATTTAGGCGATTTTATTTTTTATTTTTATATTTGCGTTAAAATTACACATATTATGAACGACGTAAGATTAAACTCTATCCTCGATAATGATTTCTATAAAATAACCATGCAGAATGCTGTGGTAAAACTTTTCCCTAGTTCTATTGTAAAATATGAATTTATCAACAGGGGAAAACACCACTTTCCGGAAGGGTTTGACGCTGCTTTAAGGGAAGCCGTAAATAAAATGGCCGAACTTAAACTTACGAAAGATGAAAAAAAGTTCATGGCAAGAACATGTCCTTATATAGATCTGCCCTATCTTGATTTCTTAGAGGGATATCATTACGATCCGTCTGAAGTAAAAATCCATCAGGAAGGAGGTGACCTTTCCGTAACTGTGGAAGGACTTTGGTACAGAACGATTCTTTGGGAGGTCCCGCTGCTTGCATTAATCAGCGAACTGCATTATGAAATGAACCACATGGAAAGAGATTCCAACGAAGTGGTGATGAGCAAAACAATAGAAAAGGCAGATTCACTAGGTAGACTTGGAGTAACGTTTGCAGAATTCGGGACCAGAAGAAGACATTCTTATAAGGTACAGAATCTGGTAATGGAAGCTTTAACTCAGAAAAAAGACTCTACTTTTATCGGAAGTTCAAATGTTCATTTTGCAATGAAGTACGGTGTAAAACCAATCGGAACGCATGCTCATGAATGGTTTATGTTCCACGCCGCCGAATACGGTTTCAAAATGGCCAATGAAATGGCACTGGAACACTGGGTAGACGTCTACAGAGGTGATCTTGGAGTGGCTTTGTCCGATACTTATACCACAGATGTTTTCTTCCAGCAGTTTGACAAAAAATTTGCAAAGCTTTTCGATGGGGTTCGTCATGACAGTGGAGATGCTTTGGAATTTGCAGATAAAACTATTGCCCACTATCAAAGAAACGGGATTAACCCAATGTTTAAGTATATTATTTTTTCCGATGCTTTAAATCTTGAAAAAGTAGAGGAAATCACCAATTACTGCAGAGGGAAAATTGGGATATCATTCGGAATCGGAACGAATCTTACGAATGATGTAGGCTTGAAACCAATGAATATCGTGATGAAACTCATCGGCGTACAGGCTCCCAACAAAGAGTGGATTCCTACGGTAAAACTTTCCGATGAGCATGGTAAATATACCGGAGATCCAAAGATGATCGAACTGGCGAAAGAATTTTTAAGAATTAAAGATTAGTAACCTCATCAGAACAATTATATATAAACCTCGAAATCATCGAGGTTTTTTTATTCCAGCTCATCATTTGAAATCCGGTTTTCAAATATCTGTAAGGTTTTATTATATTTATCAAAATAAAACAAGATGAAATCAGGAACATTACTCGTTGCATGCCTTCTTCTCTCAGCATTTTCCTTTGCTCAGGAAAAGAAAGCAGAAAAACCTAAATACAATCAGGAACTGGCCACTTCTTTAGGAGCTGACAAATATGGAATGAAAGCTTATACGATTGTTATGTTGACATCAGGTTCAGCTAAGATTGATGATAAAGCTAAAATGAGTGAGCTTATGAAAGGCCATATGGCTAATATCGGTAAACTGGCAGACGAGGGCAAAATTGTTGTTGCCGGACCTTTCCTTGAAAAGAATAAGGAAAACTACCGTGGCATGTTTATTTTCAACACCAAGTCTAAAGAAGAAGCAGAACAATGGGTAAAAACTGATCCTGCCGTTCAGGCTGGCGTTTTCAGTTATGAAATTTTCCCATGGTATGGTTCTGCAGCGCTGCCTTTGTATCTAAAGCATCATGATGAGATCTCAAAAGAAAATCCTTAATACACAAGAAATCCCTCAATTGAGGGATTTTTTATTAATCAAAACAGATATACGGTTTTCTTGGGGGATAACAGCAATAAGGATTGCTGCAGAATATGTATCCTGCCGGACAACCTCCATCAACAGGTGCCTCACAAGCTAACGCCGCGCCACCTAAAACAGTCTTTAATTCTTTTCTGTTTAAGCTTTTTAAATTTTTCATGATTAATTTAGTTTAATTTGATTTCCTACTCTTTAAGATTTTCGGATTCCTCTTTTATTATTTCTCTTTACCTGGAAATAAATATACAATTTATTTTTTAATTCATTACATTTCAAACTATTATCAATAAATAATATAAAAATTTCAATCAATACATCTTGTTTCGATGAATTAATTTAATTATTTTAGCAATTAAACTGCTTGACTTATATTACTCATTGTAAGCAAGTTAAATACAACCAAACTAATTAAAATGAATCTCATGAAAAAAATGAATTTTACAAAACTTACGAGAACTGAGTTGAAAGATGTATTCGGGGGAACTCTTTATCCGGCAGAATGCCCCGGAGGATGTTACGGTGAAGGCATGATCAGATGTCCTGATGGCACCACCACAATGACCAACTTTATATGCATGGGAGGAACCTGCCAATCGGCAGCAATGTGCAAACCCCTGATTCTGGAACCTTTTCCTGATCCAATTATCATCACCGATCCGATGATTATCACCCCATAATCTGAATGAACAATATATCAAGTGAGCTTTCCGGCTCACTTTTTTAGTATCTTTAAATCAACAAAAAACCATCATGAAAACCATTGAAGAAGTTCTGAAAAAACTGGATGAAATCATTATCTGGTGTAAAGAAAATCAAAGTCCGGCAGGATATTTTGCATGTACCTACAGAATTATGACGGCACAGGTTCTGAAAGGTATTCAACAGAAAAAATTTGAAGATAATTCAAGAATGACTTCGCTTGATCTCGCTTTTGCACAAAGATATCTTCAGGCATGGGAAAGCTACAGCAAAGGAGAGAAATGTACCAACTCGTGGTTTATAGCCTTTGAAGCCACTAAAAATAAAAACTTACTGATACTGCAGCATATATTCCTTGGGATGAATGCCCACATCAATCTTGACCTTGGTGTTTCTGCAGCTTCAATCATGCCTTACCGGAAGATCAATTCCTTGAAAAAAGATTTTGAAAATATTAATAACGTTATCGCCTCCATTAATCAGAACGTACAGGATTCTTTAAACAAAATTTGTTATCCTGTAGATCTTGTTGACAAACTCTCCAACGGAAAAGATAATGCTGTATTGGATTTTGCTATTTCCAAAGCGAGAGATACTTCATGGGCAACGGCAGTCATTGCATCCAACACTCCCAATTTCTTAAGAGAATCTGTGATCGGTATTATAGATTACGCAGCCGCTAAAGTGGCCACTCAAATTCTGAATCCTAAGATCCTTACTCCTGCTCTTTTAAAGGAACTTAAAAAATGTGAAAGCAGTGATGTAGCAAGGAATATTGAGGTTTTAGAAGCTACAAAAAACGCATAAAAAAGGTCGGGACCTTCCTCACGGATCCCGACCTCATAATGAACAAAATAAAAGAAACTATATTGCTTCCTTATGCTTTTTACGGTAAGCATAATGGAAAATTATGGGCAGTACTGTAAATGACAGCAACATACAGATGATCAGTCCTCCAACAATCATAATAGCTAACGGTTTCTGAATTTCAGAGCCCATTCCGTTTGACATTGCTGCAGGGAGAAGTCCCATAGATCCCATCAGGGCAATCATCACCACCGGACGGATTCGGCTCTTCACTCCCTGCGCAATGGATTCTTTGAGTGACATTCTGTTTTGCAGATTCTCTTTCATCACCCCGATCAGAACGATACCGTCTATAGTGGCCACTCCGAAAAGAATGATAAATCCGATTCCTGCTGAGATCCCGAAGATGGTTCCTGTAAACCAAAGGGATAAAAACCCTCCGATAAACGCAAATGCCAGTGTAATGGATGAAATCAGCGTATCTTTTATGTTTCCGAAGTTGAAATACAGCAGCATCAGAATAAGAACTAAAGAAATCGGTACTACCATAGCCAGCTGCTTTGCGGCTCTTTCTTTACTTTCAAATTCTCCGGCCCAGGTCATTTTATGTTTTTTCGGAAGCTTTACTTCCTGATCTACTTTCGCTTTGGCCTCTCTGATGGTACTTCCGAGATCACGCCCTTCAATATTGAACCCAACTCCGATGTATCTGCTGTTTCCTTCACGGTAAATAAATGACGGTCCGGTATGATAATCAATGGTTGCAATTTCTTTCAGCGGAACCTTTTTATTGTCCTGAGTCGGGATCAGAATATTCCCCATCTTTTCAGGCGTATCTCTGTATTCTTTTTCAAACCTGAGCATTACGTCAAACATTCTTTCTTCTTCATAAAACTTGGTGGCAGCCTGCCCTCCGATTGTCATTTCAATCACAGCCTGTGCATCTGCCATGGACACTCCATACTTTGCCATTTTGGAATCATGAAGCTGTATTCTCAATTCCGGAAGCCCGATATTCTTGAATACATTGACGTCTGATATTCCCGGAACTGTTCTGATGGAATTGGCTACTTTATTGGCATAATTTTCAAGCTCAAATAAATCATTTCCAAAAATTTTAATGACCAGCGGAGCTTTTACTCCTGCTACATATTCTTCCACGTTATCCTGTATCGGCTGACTGAATCCAAAATTGATTCCCGGAAATCTCTCAAGGGAGACTCTCATTTCTTCAAGAAGTTCCTCTTTGGATATTTTTTTCTTCCAATCATTTTCCGGTTTCAGCTGAATATTAAATTCGATATTAAAAAATCCGGTGGGATCGGTTCCATCGTTGGGACGACCTGTCTGGGTCATAACAAATTTTACTTCATCATATTTCATGAGAATTTCCTTCATCTCTTTGGTTAACCTAACAGATTCATCCAGATTGACACTGTTGGGAAGGGTTGCTCTTACATAGATCGCACCTTCGTTCAGTTTCGGTAAGAATTCGGATCCGTAATTGGAGAATCTCCAGCCACAAACAGCAAGCAAGGCAACAAAACCAATGATAAATCCTTTTTTATAACGGTCACTGAATTCGTAGATTCTATAGATATTGACTCTGAAGAATCTCGAAATAAAGTTTTCTTTCTCTTCAATATTTTTCGTCAGTAAAAGTTTACACATTGCCGGAACGTAGGTCAAACTTAAGATCAATGATCCTAACAATGCATATCCCAGCGTAAATGCTAGTGGAGAGAACATTTTCCCTTCTACTTTCTGGAAAGAGAAAATCGGCATCAGGGCAACGATAAGAATCAACAGGGCAAAGAAAATATAACCCGCTACACTTCCTGCGCTTTTTTTGATGATTCCCAGTTTTGAAATTTTATTGAATCGCCGCAATCCAATCTTTTTTGCTTTAAGCTCGAGGGCAACAAAGACGTGTTCCACAATAACCAGCGTTCCTTCCAGAAGCAATCCAAAATCCAGCGCTCCCATAGAAATCAGGTTGGCAGGCAATCCCTGAATTTTAAGCATAATAATAGCAAACAGGAAAGCCAAAGGAATTACTGACGCTACAATGAAAGTTGTTCTCCAGTTGTAAAGGAAAATAAACACAATAATGGAAACCAGAATAACTCCTTCGATCAGGTTTTTAGAAACCGTATGCACTGTAGTATTTACAAGCTCCGTACGGTCGATGATCGGAACAATCTGAACATCTCCCGGCAGTTCTCCCCCGTTCAGTTCTTCTATTCTGTCTTTCAGTCTTGCAATAACTTCACTTGGATTTTCCCCACGAAGCATGATCACAATTCCTTCTACAACATCATTTTCTTTATTATATCCTACCTGTCCTAATCTCGGTTTTGCAGAAACTTTTACTTCCGCTACGTGTTTCACCAGAATAGGTGTAGAACCTTTTACTTCGATCTGAATATTTTCAATATCTTCTTTTTTCTCCAAAAGACCAATCCCCCTCACTACATAAGCCTGATCACCTTTTGCTACTACATCTCCTCCTACATTGATATTACTCTTCGAAACCGCTTCATAAACATCCAGGGGGGAAAGGTCGTAATTGTGTAATTCCGTAGGATTAATTTTTATTTCATATGTTTTTTCTTCTCCACCAAAGCTTACCACATCAGCCACACCGGGAACGGCAAGCAATTCTCTTTCCACCACCCAATCCTCAATAGCAGTTACTTCTTTGATGGGAAGTTTACTTTTTATAATATACCGATAAATTTCACCTGTAGCACCGGAAGGAGGCTCAATACTGTATTCTGCTCCGGCGGGGAGCTCTACATTTCCGAGTTTATTGGAAGCATATTGCTGGGCATAAAAATCATTGACATGATCATCAAAAATAACTGTCACCACAGACAATCCGAATAAGGAAATGGAACGCACCGAAGTTTTGTTCGGGATCGCATTCATTTCTTTGGAAATGGGTAATGTGACAAATTTTTCAATCTCTTCAGCACTTCTTCCCGGCCATTGGGTAATAACCCTTACCCTTGTATTGGTAACATCCGGAAATGCTTCAATGGGTGTATGCAGATAGGAATAGATTCCTCCGGCCAGCAAAAGGAAGGTTCCCAAAAGAACAATCAAAGAGTTTTTTAACGAGAAGGAAACTATATTCTGTACAAACTTTCGCATTACTTCGTGGAATTATTTAATTGGTTTTTCAGGTTTTCATAGATCAGCAGCCCGTTGGAAGCAATGATATTTTCACCTGGTTTTAAATTACCTTCTACATAGATATATTGACTGTTGGAAGCGATTTCCGTCACCGGTCTGATCTCAAGTTCACAGTCTTTTTTATAAACCACTACATAGCTTTGGTTGTTATCAAAGATTAAAGCCTTTGCAGGAATTGCCAATGCACTTTTGTTTTGTGAATTAATGGGTAATACAACATCTGCGGACATTCCCGGTCTCAGCTTCATTCCATTATTATCCATAATGATTTTGGCTTTGAGGACCCTTTCATTTTCATTAAAAACCTGGGAAATAGTATTGATCTTTCCTGAAAAACTGTCATCAGGATACGCAAGAGTCTTTACCACTACAGGCTGATCTACATAAACATGCCTCATATTGGTGGCATATACATTGGCCATTACCCATACTTTATCCAGATTGGAAATAGTAAACAGCTGATCACCGCCGGCAGTAACAGGCATTCCTTTTGAAATATTCTTTGAAATAACATATCCGTCTGCGGGTGCTTTTATCTGAATCGTGCTTCCTCCTGCAGAATACAGCTGCATATTTTTCTGTGTCTTGGAAATATTGGACTGTAATATCGCAACTTCGGAACGTGCTTCCTGCAAATCTTTCTGAGAGGCAATATCATCCTTATACATCGCTTCTACAGAGGACAGTTTTCTTTTCGCAACAGCCAGCTGAGCCTGCAAGGTCTGCGTATCATCCTGCATTTCATTGACAGCTGTACTTTTTACACTCGCCAGTGTTTGTCCTTTTTTTACATAATCACCAAGAGAAAAATAGGTATCTATCACTACCCCATCCACAAGGCTTACAAAAGGAACCGTCTTATCCGAATTACTTTCCACTTCTCCGGTAAGCGTAATACTTTCTTCTATGGGAAGCATTTCTGCTTTGGCCAGTTTAATCTCTTTTTTAAGTTCTTTGCTGATGCAATACGTTTTTTCTGTTTCTTTATTTTCTACTTTTCCGGCACAGCCTGTAAAAATAATGAGGGCAGACAGGTAAGCCGCAGCACTGTATTTGGTAATATTTTTGTTCATAGCTTATAAATCTTGTCCTACAACATACTGCAGGTTTTCGTAGTATTGATTAAGTTCTTTTTTAGTATCCAGGATGATCATTTTATTTCCGATGTAGGTATCCAGAAAATCCATATACTCAAGCATGCTGATATTTCTTAGTCTGAAATTTTTCTCGTGGCTTACCAACAAGCCGTCCAGCGTAGATTCGTAATGGTCATCAATCTCTTCGGAAACCTGTTGTGTTCTGATATAATTTCTGAAGACAGAGACAATTTCATTCTCTGATTTCAACATATTTTTCCGGGTCTCCAGTTGGCTTTTCTCAATCTCAAGTTTAGCTTCCTGAATATTTCCTTTGTTACGGTCGAAAATGGGTAGGTCCACAGAAACACCTAATCCTATAAAATCTTTCATAATATTTCCTCCCCGGTCATATCCTATAGAAAGAGTAACATCAGGAGTCTTCATAGCATTCTGAATTTCCAGATTTTTGGCAGCGTATTTCTCTTTATTTTTCGCGATCATGATATCGGGACGGTTTTCTTTTGCCTTTTCCATCCATTGAGTCACTTCCAGTTCTGAAAGTTGTTTTTCGGGCATAACAAACGAATCTGAAATCACCAGATAAGTTTGGGAAGGCAGCATTAATAACGCTTTCAGTTCTACCTGCTGATCTTCAATTTCCTGCTTCAATGAAACCAGTTTCTTTTTAAATTCGATTTCCTGTGCTTTTAAGCGGACATATTCAGCTTTACTGATATTCCCAAGGTTTAATTGATTGTTGTAGGATTTTGTTAATTTCTCAATGGAAGCGATCTGTCCCTGATAGATTTTCTGCTGTTCCTGATTGTACAGAATTTCAGTAATGGTATTTCTAAGCGTCTTCTTAAGTTCACGTAAAACTTCCTGCAGTTCATACTTCTCTCCTTCCACTTCTATTTTCTGAAGCTCAATATTTTTTCTTCTTTTACCTGCAGTCTGAATTACCTGTTCTATTTCGGCAGAAATCTGAGTATTCTTTCCCCAGTTTCCGATAAGCGCAGGCTGCTCTTCGATGTCATAGGTTCTCCATAGGTTTACCTCACTGATACTCAATGTGGGATTAGGCCAGTATTTAGCCTGGACAGCTCTTGCCTCTGCTTGTGAAATTTCAAGCTTCTGTGCAATAAGGTCAAGGTTTTTAGCCAGAAAAATAGTTTCAGCTTCCTTTCTGCTGATTTTCATAGTGTCTGAAATCTGCGCTGAAAAGAAACTGAAACAATGAATATAAAATAGTGTAAAAAATAGCTTCTTCAAGGGTCTCTTATTTATGACCACAAAGCTACTTGTCTAATATTAGAGGGAATTGTAAAGAAAATTAAAATTCGGTTAGTCCAACATTAGAGTTTGATTAGAACTTTTTTAAAAACACTAAAAACACAAATCTTTTCACAAATAACACAATTATGAATGGGCAGGAAATTCCAGAAGAACGTTGGTTCCCACATTGACCGTAGAATCAATTTTCATGACAATATGATGATGATCACATTATGTTTTGGCTGAAGCCATAGGATGTTAAATGTATTTTGCAAGCGGGTTAAAACCCGCTCCTATTGAATATTTTTTCTCTCACAGATTTCACGGATGACACAGATTTTTTAAGATTTAAAATGAATCTAAAATCACCAATTTGCGAGATCTGGGAAATCTGCGAGAGAAAAAATCAGGAATGGGCAGGAAATTCCAGAAGAACATGGGTTCCCACATTGACCGTAGAATCAATTTTCATGACAATATGATGATGATCAAAAATACTTTTTGAAAGTGATAAGCCAATTCCACTTCCTTTCACAGTATCAACATTTTTTCCTCTGTAAAAAGTTTCGGATATTTTTACAAGGTCATCAGCCGGAATCCCTCTTCCTTCATCTCTGACCTCAATATACAGCTGGCTGTTCTTTTCTGATAATGTGATCACTATAGGCTTATCATAGGAATATTTGATAGCATTTTCTACAATATTATATATTGCCAGATACAGCAATGTTTCGTTGCCGGGGAATTCCAGCAGAGCTGGTTTTGTTACCTGAAGCTGTATTTTAATGGATGACTTATTTTCTTTTGCTTTAGGTTCTAATTTTTCATAAATCTTCCAGATCAGTTCATCCACTCTCATCAGCTTATGAGAAGACTCCAGTTTTGTCATTCCGGACATCAGCAAAAGATTGTTGAGAATATTTTCAATCTCATATACATTTTCCAATGACTCTTTAGCCACCGCTTTATACTCTTCCGGCGTTCGGTCTTTTTGTGCAAAGACTTCCAGGTTTCCGGAAATCGCCGCTAAGGGCGTTTTAAATTCATGAGAAACATAATTGATAAAGTTCTGCTGTAAAAGCACGTTTTCAGAAATCCTGCCCAGCAGTTTATTATAAGATTTAATGAGATCTTCAATCTCATCATTGGTATTAGCAGAAGTAATAATTGCGGTAGAAATATTATCATATTCCACTTTATTGATACGTTCTACCACATTGGAAATAGGTTTGTAAACTACCTTGGAAAGATATCTGCTCAGGAAATAAATCGCAAGCAGACCAATGACCAATACCGAAAGCATAATAATAGCCAGTCTCAGGATCTGCGATTGGAAAGAATCGTTGGAGGATTTTACAAAAACCACAAAATCACCTTGGTTGTCCGGATAAAAAATCCCGTAGTAGAACTGGTTATCAGACATAAACTGAATTCCTTTATTAGTCCTGACTGACTGCAAATGGGATAATTTTATATTCTTATCATTAAGATTATGGCCAAAAGTGACTTCATTATTCTGATTATAGACCGCCACCCTGTTATTCTGAATCAGGTGATTGTATTCTTTTTTAATCTGGGCATGACGGTCTTTCGGAAGCTCATCTTTTTCGAGATAATAAATAGCAGAGATCAGGGCCGTATTTCTTAGCTTTTCAAAATAAAAAATCTTGGTACTGTCATAATAGGCAAAAAATATCACCGCAGATGTGATGATAGAAACAATGCCGAATGAAAGGCTTGAAATAAGTGTAAATCTATTTCTGAGGGTCATATTCAGTCTTTGATCAAATATCCGGTTCCTTTTACCGTATGAATAATTTTCTGTTCCGTTTCATCAATTTTATTACGGACATAGGAAATATAAACATCTACTACATTCGTTGTATTATCAAAATCAATTCCCCAAACCTTATGCAGAATCTGGGTTCTGCTCAGCACCTTATTTTTATTCTCCATCAGGAAAGTAAAAAGTTTATATTCAGTTGGAGAAAACTCTATTTCTTTACCGTTCTGCGTTACTTTATGAAGATCGGTATCAATGGTGATATTACCGCATGATAACAATTGATCTTCTTTTTGATAGCTCAGTTTATTTCTTCTGGTTAAGGCTTTAATCCTTGAAATCAGTTCTTCAAAATGGAAAGGTTTTGATAAATAATCATCAGCGCCCATATCCAGCATTTTGATCTTATCATCCGGACTGTTCAAGGCACTTAAAACCAAAATCGGAGTATAGTTTCCTTTAAATCTGATAATCTGGGTAAGCTGCATTCCGTCCAGTCCGGGAAGCATAATATCCATTAAAATAATATCAAAATCATAGGTATGAAGAAGCTCACGAGCCTTTTCCCCGGAATCGGCAAGAGTCGTATTATAACCAGCCTCAGAAAGGCCTTTTATCAGGAAATTACTGATTCTCTGATCATCTTCTACCAACAAAATATTCATAAATCTCGGAAATTTCCCATAAATATAGGTATTCTAACTTAAGAAAGGAAGCTGGAGGCTGGAAGAGAGAAGTGCAGGAGCTCTGGTAAATAGTCTCAAACATTTCGTCAATCTTTTAAAATAGTAGAACAAACAACCGGTATTGCCCATACAGCTTCCAGCCTTTTTTCATAATTTTGGAAGATGGAGATGATATATTTAATTATTGGGTTGATTGCCGGTGGCGTTCTGGGTGCGGTTATATTATATTTTGCCTTGAAATCATCAATGGTTTCAAGAAGTTCTTATGACTTGTTGAATACGTTATCTATTAAAACGCAGTCTGATCTTGAAAATTCCAACCTGAAAATTCAGGAGCTTAATCAAATCATCAGTAAAGAGAAAGAAGCCAATATGCTGCAGCAGGATCTTCTGGATGATCTGAAAAATGAATTTTCTAAAATCTCCGCCGAATATGCTTCTTTAAGCATCCAATTTCAGGAGTTAAAACAAACCAATCAAAGACAGACTTCTCAGATAGAAACCCATATTCTCGAAAAACAGACTCTTTTTGCTAAAAACTCTGAACTTTCTGCCAAAAATGAAGGTCTTCAACAGTCACTTAATACCCAGAAAGAGGAAATTGTCAAAATTCAGGAAGATTCTAAGCTGCAATTTGAAAACCTTGCCAATAAAATTTTAGAAGAAAAAACAGAAAAGTTTACGGCTTTAAATCAAAATAACTTAAAAAATATCCTTGAGCCTTTTCAGGAGAAAATCGCTGATTTAAAAAACAAAGTCAACGAAGCCTATGAAAAGGAAAACAAAGAGCGTTTCTCCCTTGCTGAAAAAGTGAAAGAACTGGCAGAACTGAATCAGCAGATTTCTGAGGACGCCAAAAAACTGACCCGCGCACTAAAAGGAGAAAGTAAAACTCAGGGGAATTGGGGCGAGATGATTCTGGAAAGCATTCTTGAAAAATCAGGACTGGTAAAAGGAAGAGAATATTTCCTGGAGCATGAATTACGTGATGAAGACAACAAAGCCCTGTTTTCAGAATTCTCCGGGAAGAAAATGCGTCCTGATGCTGTTGTAAAATATCCCGACGAAAGAAATGTCATCATTGATTCCAAAGTGTCTCTGACAGCTTTCACAGAATTGGTAGATGAAACCGATGCAGATGTTTACGCTATAAAACTGAGCCAACACCTTGGCTCTATTAAGAATCATATTAATCAGCTTAGTCAAAAAGCATATGATGACTATGGAAAATCTCTTGATTTCGTGATGATGTTCATTCCAAGTGAACCGGCTTATATTGCAGCGATGCAGGCAGACCAAAATCTTTGGAACTATGCTTACGAAAGAAGAATTCTGCTGCTGAATCCAAGTAACCTGATTACTTCCCTTAAGCTGATTGCCGATCTTTGGAAACGTGAATATCAGAACAGAAACTCCATTGAAATTGCTGACCGGGGAGCCAGACTTTATGACAAATTCGTAGGCTTTGTAGAAAATCTGGAAAAAGTAGGCCGAAATCTGGATCAGGCGAAAAATGTTTATAATGATGCTTACAAACAGCTTCACACCGGAAATGACAACCTGGTGATTCAAACTCAAAAACTGAAATCATTAGGAATTAAAAATAAAAAAGATCTGCCCCAAAGTCTTATCGATAACAGTAATCTTATTGAACCATCAGAAAGCTAAAACCGGAGGTTATGTTTTCATTTACAGCCTATCCATACCCAAAATCCGAATCTTTCACAGAAATTTTCGTTTCTTCCCTTGGAGCAGGAATTTTGGTGTATCTGTTTTTGATTATTTTTCAACCTTTCGGTACGGAGACCTTTCATCATCCCTATAAGTTTTTATTGCTCTTCCCTTATTGCATTATCTTCGGAACTGCATTTTTTATGGCCAATCTTATAACTTCCCGTTTTACCAACTGGAATATCGGTGCTGAGCTCCTAAAAATAATTCTCATCCTTTTTTTAGGTTCTGTCCTATCCTACTTTTATAATTCATTCTTTTTAAGCCATGTAGAACTGGATCTGGGTAATTATTTTTATATGTTACTTTATTCTCTTGCAATAGGTATTCCTATTTCTATCATATATATTTTATCCAGATATATTTATTTAAAGAATATTCATGAAAATACGGCCCGCGATATTTCTCGGCATCTTCCGGTTTCAGATCTTGAATTACCGGAAACTCTATTAAAAATATCAGCACAGCATACAGAACTAATGATCAGCGAAAATGATTTTCTGTGCGTTCAGTCGATGGAAAATTATTGTACCTTTTATTTTTTAGAGAATAAAAATGTAAAAAAAATATTGATCAGAATAAGTTTATACAATGTTTTACAACAGATCGAAACTGATGCTGTCAAAAAATGTCACCGTTCTTATATTGTCAATCTTAGAAAGGTACAAGATTTGAAAGGTAATGCGCAAGGTTATAAATTAATTCTTCCGGAACTTGATTTTGAAATTCCTGTTTCAAGAAGTTTTATTACCACAATCATCCCTCAGCTGCAAAAGCGAAGTTCATAAATTTTGTCATTCGTCACTCTTCTTTGTCATTCATCACTTTACCTTGAAAGCATTGATTAAAAGCTACATTTTTGCTCAAAATTAACAAACATGAGTAAAAACATCCGCTTCATTCTAATCTTTATTTTGGGTTTTACCTTCTATTATTTCTTTGATTTCTTCTGTTTCAAAAACATTCAGGTCTTTTCAAAAGAAGTTTTTCACAGCAAAGCTATTGCGCATGTCATTGCATATTCCATTACTTTAATTCCGCTGGTTATTACGTTGAAGATTTTGATTCCCGAAAGAAGTATTTGGGATCTGTTTTCTTTAAATAAACCTATTTTTAAAGGATTTACATTGGCATTTGCCGGAACTCTTCCTATGCTCACCGGATATCTGTTTCATTTTAAAATGCTCACTGCAATCGACTTTGAAGCTCTATTCATCAACACTGTTTCGTCAGCTTTCTTTGAAGAGATTATTTTCAGAGCTTTTCTTATCGGAATTGTGTACAGATTTACCAGGCTTGGTTTTTTATCGTCAGCATTATTTGGTTCGATGCTCTTTGCACAGGTCCATTTATACCAAAGCCATAACATAACAGAACTTGTTGAGATTTTTGTTATTACATTTTTGGGTTCAATATTTTTTGCGTGGGTCTACTTTGAATCCGGATACAACCTTTGGACGGCTGTTTTTCTTCATTTTTATATGAATCTGTATTGGGAAATCTTTTCTGTATCAGAAAATGTTTCAGGAAATCTCTATGGAAATATTTATAAAGTCTTTTCTATTATCATCATGATCGCAGTTGTTATCAATTTTAAAAAGAAACATAAAATTCCTGTTGAGATCAATTGGAAAAGCCTTTTTGTCAAAACCAGAGAAGTTCAATCATAAATTTTGCATAATTTTGCAGCATGTTGATAGAAAGTTTCCAAAACGATAAAATAAAAAATGTCACTAAGCTCCTTACTGACAATAGATTTCGTAAAAAGTCCAAAGTTTTTGTAGTAGAAGGCCAGCAGGAAAATGAAAGAGCCATGCAGTATGATTTTGAACCGCTGGAGTTCTTTATCTGTGAAAATATCTTTAAAGGAACTCTTCCCGAGGGAAAAATCCATTATGTAAACGAGAAAGTATATGAAAAAATTGCTTACAGAGGAAGTTCTGAAGGAATTATCGGGGTCTACCATGCCAAAGAAAATTCACTTTCAGCATTTGTTCCTAAAGAAAATTCTACGGTAATCATTGTGGAAGGAGTGGAAAAACCAGGAAATCTTGGAGCTATTTTAAGAAGTTGTGAAGCATTTGGGATTGATGCTCTGATTGTTGCTGACGGAAAAACCGATTTCTACAATCCTAATGTGATCAGATCCAGTGTAGGATGTCTTTTCGGGATGGAAGTATATCAGGCTGAAAATGAAGAAACTTTGGAATTCCTGCAAAAAAACAGCTTCAGTATCTACACAACGTTGATGGACGAAAGTGCTGAAGATCTTTATAAGAGAGATTTCAGACAGCGTTCTGCGGTATTATTCGGGACGGAACATTCCGGATTGAGTGATTTCTGGATTGGAAAAGGAAAAAACACATTAATTCCTATGGCTGGAAGTATTGATTCTTTGAACTTAAGCAATGCGGTAGCTATTACCTGCTACGAATCTTTAAGACAGAAGAAAGGCTAGATATATTGGGCTATTCTTTATTGAACTTTATTATTAATGAGATTGCTTCGCCTACGGCTCGCAATGACTAAGCTAAGGCTCGCAATGACTAAGCATAAAAAAACCGTTTCACTGGGTGAAACGGTTCTTTTATTGTTAAGCGTATGCTAGAATTATTTCTTAGCAGCATCTTTAGCAGCATCAGCAGCTCCTTTAGCAGCATCAGCAGCACCTTTAGCAGCGTCAGCAGCACCTTTAGCAGCATCTTTAGCAACTTCAGCACCAGCAGCAGTAGTAGCAGCAGCAGCATCTTTAGTAGCTTCTACAGCAGTAGTTGCAGCAGAATCAACAACTTTAGCAGCTGAATCAGAAACTACAGCAGCAGAATCAGCTACAGTAGCAGCAGCAGAATCAGTTGTACCTTCAGTAGCAGTAGCTTCAGTTTTTTTACAAGCAACTAGAGAGATTGCAGCGATAGCAGCTACGAATAATGACTTTTTCATAATAAATTAAATTTAATTTTGTTAATATTGTTTTATAAAATTTTCTTCTGTTCTGTTATTTGAACAAGACAAAGGTAGAGCAGTTAGAAAATTTGTCTATGAAAAATAATTGTAATACCTTTGTAAAATAGTTTTACAAAAAAACATAGCTGATAATCAACAATTTAATTATTTTTTGAAAAATTGACAGATTTAGATCTATTACACTTTGAACAGCTAAAAAAGGATGTTCAGGGTCAATACTTAAAAGAATATACCCCTTCGCAGGATGACATATCCAAGTGGAAGGGTATAGATATTATATATTTTCAGGAAGACCTTCGAAAAAAAGCGAAAGGTAACATCAGTGAAAAGTCATTTTATACCTATTTTAAAAATTCACCAGTTACTAAATTACCAAGGATAGATATGCTCAATTTATTGAGTATTTATGCAGGTTACGACTCATGGTACGAGTTCAAAAAGCAACATCTTTTTGCCGGTGAATTACTACAGGAAAATGAAATTCCGGAGGAGGAAGAAATTGATGAACTTGAAAAAACAGTGTCTTCGGCTCCTGAACTACCAAAAACTGAAATTCAGCCCAAAAAAGTTGAAATAAACACCCAGGAAAACATTGATTTACAAAAATCAATTACTGATAATCAGTTATTTACAAAAAACAAGACAACTGCTAATGAAATTGAAATTTCACCTGCTCCGGCAAAGAAAAATTTCTTCAAAAAGAATGCCTGGGCACTCGTTACTTCAGTTTTGATTACCATCACCGGTATTTTAGGATTTAAAGATGTTCTTTTTTCAAAAACTTATAAATATTGCTTCATCGACAAAGACAGAGGAGTTTCTGTAATCAATACCTTAGAAATAATGGTGGTGAAAGAAAACGAATCTCCATTGATGTATAAAATAAAACCGGGCGAGTGTTTTTATTATTCTACCAAGGATAAAAATCTGAAAATGCGAATCAGCGCTCCTTTCTACGAACCATTGGAGGTAAACAGAAACCTTGAAAATGCTCCTGAAGAAGAAAAAATAGAACTAAAGCCAGATGATTACAAGATGGCTGTGTATTATTTCTCTATAAAAGACATCAAAGGCGGGAATCCAGATGAGCAGGTTGCACTGATTAAACAGAAAAGGAATCAGCTGGAAAATCTGATCAGCAGTAATGCAGTGATCTATCAGGTCTATGATAATGATACTTACGGCATTGAAAGACTGGATAAGCAGAAGTATATCACTCTGGTAACGACTCCAACAACCTCTCTGAAAAACCTGAATGTAATAGAAATGAAAAAGGATATCAAAGGTAAAATTGTATCCATCAAATTTAAAATTGCTACCACAGATGAAAAGAATAAGTAATTTTTTAATTTTCACCGTGCTTCTGACTTTAGTTATTGCCTGTAATAATAAAACCTCAGAGGTAAGCGACCTCGATAAACTACGAAACAGCAACAATGAAAAAAGCTATCCTGCCGTGCAAATGGATAGTATGCAGGCTATTAATTCCATCACCAAACAGAAAGTTCAGGAACTTCTGGATCTTTCTACTCTATATCTTAGCGGAAACAGGAATACGGAAATAGATACTGTTATCTATTCCCAGATGGAAAGCTATTTTCACAAACCGGATTCTCTGACCTTTAAAAAATTACTGAAGGAACTGGACAGCATGAAAGCAAAAACAGCAAAAGTCAGCAACCTGAATGTATATAAAGAGTTTTATAAAAAAGATACATTAGACTACGCCAAGTTCAATGTGGAGTATTTTGATAATAAAAACAAGTCGCTGGGAAGCTTTGAAAAGAATGCACAATATATACTGCTTTCCACTTCCAAGCTTAAAAAAGAGTTTAAATTCTACTTTTTAGATTTTTATTCCAAGCCACTTAAGAAAGACAGTACTTCTGTAGGAGTAACCAGGTAGTCCAGGGGAATATCATTTTCCCAGGTATCATCCACATATTCATCGGGGTCAAAATAATTGACTCCGATTTTTTTTGTCTCTCCGGATATCGTCTGAAACAATCCGTCATAGAAACCTTTACCATATCCTACTCTATTTCCTTCTTTGTCGCAATACAACAAAGGGGTAATCACGTAATGAAAGTATTTTTCACCAGAATCCATATTGGAGACCGGTTCTGAAATCCCCCAATGATTGGTTTCAAAAACGGTGTCTTCAAAGATTTCAATATTAATAAGTTCGTCACCTACAATTTTAGGCACATAGACATGGATATTCTTTGCTAAAAAGTATTGAATGAAGATTTGGGTACCGATTTCCTTTCTTGCCGGAATTGGAATGAAAATGTGTACTTTCTCTGATTCTTTTGGTTTGAAATATTGGATGAAATTTTCAAAAACCTTCTCAGATAACAAGAAAGCCTCATCGGTAGACAAGGCTTTTCTTTTTTGGGTATATTTTTTTCTAAGCTCAGCTTTTAGCATAATTATTAAGTTGTTTTTAACTGAAATAATTGTTACCTACAGGCTTTTGAAGTTTACTAGGATTATGCGTTCTGCACTATTCTATACAGTTTGTCAGATAAACGAACTCTGAATGGCAGTTCAAAAGTAATCTGATCTCCGATGTTAGCAGTTTCACAAGGACCTCCGTTGGCATAGATTTCAGTAATGGTTACTTCCTGCTCTCCTGTTGTAGGACCGCAAATTAATACTTTATCTCCAACTGACAAATCTTTATGTTCAATTAAAAACTGTGCAATTTTTGATTTTGAAAAGTAATGTTCTGCTTTACCAATCAATTCTTTTTTTACAGCAATCTTCTGGCGGATATTCTTTGTTTCTGCTTTTGCTAAAGGCTTATCTGATAAATCACCAGAGTTTTTGAATTTCAAAGCATCAGATTTTCCTTTTCTGAATACTTTATTTCCAACCTGAAGTCCTTTTCTCAACTTCACCTGTTCGTCCCAAGGCAAATGAATGGTATCCAGGCATTCTGTAGAACAGCAGTTTTCCATTGCAGCTTTACAATCATCACATTGGATAAACAATAGATGGCAGGCATCGTTTGCACAGTTGGTATGGTTATCACAAGGTTTTCCACACTGGTGGCACTGTGAAATAATATCGTCTGTAATTCTCTCCCCTAAACGGTGGTCAAATACAAAGTTTTTACCAATAAACTTACTCTTTATTCCTTCTTCTTTGATCTGGCGCGTGTATTCGATAATACCTCCTTCAAGCTGATAAACGTTTTTGAAACCCTGATGCTTGAAGTAAGCACTTGCTTTTTCACAACGAATTCCACCTGTACAGTACATCAACAGGTTTTTATCTTCTTTGAAATCCTGTAACTGTTCGTTGATAATGGGTAAACTTTCTCTGAAATTTTCTACGTCCGGAGTAATAGCACCTTCAAAATGCCCTACTTCACTTTCATAGTGATTTCTAAAATCTACAACAATCGTATTAGGATCTTCTAATAAATTATTGAATTCCTGAGCTTTTAAGTGAATTCCTTTGTTGGTCACATCAAAAGTTTCGTCATTCAAACCGTCAGCAACAATTTTGTTTCTGACTTTTATGGTTAATTTTAAAAAAGAGTAATTGTCCTGGTCTACCGCTACGTTCAAACGGATTCCTTTCATGAAGTCATACACTTCCAGCGTATCACGAAAAGCCTCAAACTGATCTGCAGGAACACTCATCTGAGCATTGATTCCTTCTGTAGCAACATAAATACGGCCGAGTGCATCCAGTGCGTTCCAGGCTATAAATAATTCGTCGCGAAATTTTTTGGGGTCTTCGATTTTGGCATACGCATAGAAAGACAAAGTAAGACGGTCTTTACCGGCTTCATCAATAAGTTGAGCTCTTTCTTCTGCGCTTAAGGTGTTATACAGTTGCATGCTATAAACGTTTTAAGTGAGAATAAAATTTTTGCAAAGATAATAATTTTTGAATTAAGTATATTTATGACACAAATCACGAACAGTACATACTGACGTGTATGCAATAAAAAATCTGATGACTTTGTATCATAAGTCTGCCATATTTTCTTTAATTTTTTTTTAAGTTGTGTTAACTATGGCACTAACAATTATGACATAAGGTATAAAATGATATAATAGCCGTTAAATTTTAGTTAAAATTGAAACATAGCATGCTAATTGCTTACTTATTTAACATTAAATTTGTTTACTCAAAAACATAAAAAGAAAATTAATTAATAAACAAGAAAGATATACAATGAAGAGTACTTTAAAAAAACTATTACCATTTGCAGTAGTTGGAGTCATTTCCGGAGCTACTACCGTTGGAGCTTTACAATATTTCGGACATGGCTCCAACAATGGAGATCAATCGTATTTCACAACAGCAGCACCTAATACTTCCTTTGCAGGAATGAATACGGGAGCGGTAGGTGATGATTTTGTAAAAGCGGCTAAAACAACCGTTCCGGCTGTAGTTACCATTAAAAATTACCAAAGCAGAACATCTAGCAGAGCTTCAGAACAGGATTTGTTTGACTTTTTCTTCGGAGATCCTTTCGGAGGAAGGGGCCAGCAGAGACAAAAGCAACAGCAGGCTCCTGATAATATGCCATCGGGAATGGGTTCTGGTGTAATCATCTCTCCGGACGGTTATATCATTTCCAACAACCACGTGGTAGCAGGTGCCAATAAGCTGGAAGTCGTATTAAGCAACAAGAAATCATATATTGCAACTCTGATAGGAACAGACCCTAATACGGACATCTCTCTATTGAAGATTGAAGAAAAAGGTCTTCCTTATCTGAATTTTGCAAATTCTGACAATATTGATGTGGGACAATGGGTTCTTGCAGTAGGAAATCCATTAGGATTAAATTCTACGGTAACAGCAGGTATTGTTTCTGCAAAAGGAAGAGGTATCGGAATCTTAGGAAGTCAGGGAAAAGCAACCAACCCTATTGAAAGTTTCATTCAGACCGATGCTGCAATTAACCCGGGTAACTCAGGAGGAGCGCTGGTAAATACGAATGGAGAGCTTATCGGGATCAACTCCGCGATTCAGTCTACTACAGGATATTACCAGGGATACGGATTTGCCGTTCCTTCTAATTTAGCAAGAAAGATTGTTGAAGATATCAAGAAATTCGGAATTGTACAGAGAGGATTCCTTGGCGTTCAATCTTTAGATCTTTCGAATGATCAGTTGGTAACTTCATATAATAAACAGTTCAAAACAAATCTGAAAGTAGGCTCAGGAATTTATGTTACAGGATTTGGTGAAAACAGTGGTGCTGAAGATGCAGGACTGAAAAAAGGAGACGTAATCACTAAAGTAGACAACTACGATATCACAGACTTTGCTGATCTTTCTATGTCTATTGGAAGCAAGCGTCCCGGAGACAAAGTTCAGGTAACCTATTCCAGAAATGGTAAAGAAGGTACTACTACCGTAACACTTAGAGACCAGAAAGGAGGAACTTCTACAAGAACGAAAGCAGATCTTAGCGTAACGGAAAAAATAGGAGCTGAATTTGACCCTCTTACCGAGCGTTTTAAAACAGAATACGGACTGAACAGTGGCGTAGTGGCCAAAAACGTTTCTGAGGGCAGCGAAATGGCTAAAATCGGAATTGTAGATAACTATATCATCATCGAAGTCAATGGCAAGCCGGTCAATTCACAGAAAGATGTAGAAAAGATCCTTGAGAAATATCAGGGGAATGTACAGGTGAAATTTGTGGATGATTACGGAAGAATTTATACGAAAGGTTTCAAAATGCCTTAATCAGAAATGAATAGATTTTCATATCAACAAAAAACGCTGCAGAGATCTGCAGCGTTTTTTATTATTTATTTAGACTTGTTCATTTTATCAGCGATACTTTTCTTCTTATTCCGCTCGTAGATCACTTCTACAATCTTACCTCCAATCCAGGAAAACGGGAAGAATGTAAGGAAAATAGAGATCTTATAAAATGTAGGATGGTAAGGAAAAATAATAACATCCAACATGGCAATAAAAAGCATAATAAATCCGATCAGAATAGCATAGGCTACTTTAGCATATTTAACGATAATAGCAGTCGCCACTCCACCAACAGTAGTCCCTAACCCGGAAATAAACAAAAGGAAGCCGAAAAATGCCTTATCATCTTTCATGCTGAAAAGAAACCTTTGCCAGTGCTCAAACGGAGCGAAAGCCTCAAAAGTTACCCATTGCGGAAAAGCTCTTATACCAAGAGTAATAATAAGTCCTGCAATACCAAGACCTATCAGAACCGCAATTGTATTTCTTATAAAATTCATTAATCCTGATGTGCAATCATAGAAATTTCGATATCCACGTTTTTAGGCAAACATGAAACCTGTACTGTTTCACGAGCCGGATAGCTTTCTGAATCCAAGTAAGATGCATAAATATCATTCATTACAGCAAAATCATCCATACTTTTAAGGAAGATGGTAGCTTTTACAACATTTTTGAAAGTCATGCCAGCTTCCGTAAGGACTGCTTCAAGGTTTTTCATTACCTGGTGCGTTTCCTTTTCAATGCCTTCTACCAATTTACCAGTTGCAGGATCTACAGGAATCTGTCCGGAGATATACAAAACTCCATTGGCCATATTAGCTTGCGAATAAGGCCCGATAGCTGCAGGTGCATTAACTGTGTTGATTACTTGTTTCATATGTGGATTTAATTTTTTATAAGATCTAAACCATCACTATCTGTTCTATTCGTTGGTCTGCGAATTCTGTCACCAGTGATTTCATTTAGAATTTATTCTTCTTGCAAATATAAAATTTATATTCTCAAATGCCAATCTGATATTAGAAAGGTGCATTAGGCTGGGTAAAGCTTCTGTCTTTGTACTTCAATGCATCACTTAAGATATTGGCTTTGATACCGATAAAGAAGTCATACACTTTATACTGTCCGAAAGGAACCCAGTTGAAATTGATCGTAAAACTTCGCTGATCTCTTGAAAAACCAATCCTTGTATATGCCAATTCTTTAGTTACCATGTCATAATGCGTACTTCCGTTGATATTCCAGTAAGGAGTCAGCTTGATGCTACCATCTAAACCTAACGATGCAATTTTATTGCCCAATCTGCTCAATCCTTTAGAGTAAGCATAATTGGCACTGATATTTAAAGTCCAGGCCTGATCAAAGTGTGCGTAATGATCATCATCAAAATAATAATTTTCATTTCGGATTTCTCCTTTCGAAGAATATTTCTTGGCATAATCTGTTTTCTGTCCAAAAATCTCGCTGCTTAAAGGATATGATAACTGAACGTTGAATCCCTGTACACTGAAGTGACCGAACTGTTCTGTTCTTATTCCTGTATCCTGTCCCGGTAAGAACTCAATTTTATAAGGTTCCAATGCAAGGCTGGTATTTACAGTAAGTTTGTTATTAAAAAATGAAGATTGTCCGTTGATGGAGAATACAGACCACGGATGATCTTTAGCCGCAAAGTTGTAGCTTCCTGCAAGGTTTAAAGATTCAAAAATTTTGATTTTCTTCACTCCCGTAGAGTCACTCTTAGACTTTACTTTCATCTCGATATTGTTACCGATATTGAAACCTAAAGCTCCCTGCATACCACTTGACGGGCTTCCGATAATTCCTTTTTCAAAAATAGAATATGGAGTCAGTGCTCCGGTTGCATTATAATAGTTTCTGTAATATCCGAAGTTAGGACTTGAAAAATCCGGTGAATAGGTAAAACTTAAACTTGGCGTCATCATATGTCTTACCGCTTCTACTGTAGATCCTTTTTTGAATTTCATCATTCCAAAAAGTGTTGTCTGAAGACTTGCAGAAGTGGAAAAAGTAGAGTATCCTGTAAAGTTTTTATTGATCTCGTCAACCGTTACGTTTTTTACCGGATCATAATATCTGTTCAGCGTTTTTGTAGTCAGAGCGTTATCAATATTGGCACTTAAACTAAAGGTGAAATATTTTGCTACTGTTGTATTGGTTGCTAAGGCAATATTATTTTTAAGTCCTGTCTGCATTTTATCCCACATTTCTTTTTTAAATAACTCGTTTTCCTGAGTATTTACGAAATTGGTAAGGTTGAACCCGGTATTTACCGTAATATTTTCAAGAAGTCCCTGTCTGATCCCTGTTCTTGATTTAAACAGATAGAACTGGTTGATGGCTACGTTCATCTGTGGAAGACGAAGGTCTGCCAATCCTGTTGCGAAGTTCTGGGAATATGAAGCAGTTCCTGTAATAGTCATCGGCAGTTTCAGGAATCTTTTGGTAAGGGTTACCGTAGAGTTCTGCTGAGTATTCAATACATTCTGGTTGAAAATGTAGTTGTTGTTAAGCGGGTTGTTATAGAACTTGGTACTTACAATATCCACAGAAGCACTGAATGTCAGGAAAGGATTGGCCTTAGAATCCTGTGAGTGTGTCCAGTTGATTCTATAGGTACTGTTTTTAGTATAATCATCCAGGCCTTTAATCCCTCTTACCATAGTACCAATATCTGCTGTAAAGTTTCCTGAATAGCGGTATTTCTTCTGGTAATTCACCTGAGGGCGTAAGTTCCAGCTTCCTTTCGTATAAATATCTGCTAAAACCTTAAGGTCAAAGTGTTCTCCAATCGGTTGGTAATATCCGATTCCGTTCAGGAAGAACCCTACATCTTCTCTTTCCCCGAAACTTGGGATCAGAATACCGGCTGCCCTTTTATCTGAAAACGGTAAAATAGCAAACGGAAGGTACAGTGGTGTGGGCACCTGCTCAATAAACATCTGAATAGGACCTGTAACGATCTGGGATTTTGTTTTGGTTTTAATCAGCTTAATATTATAAGCTCTCATAAAATAATCCGCTGCCGTATCTTTTTTCTTAATGAAATAATCATCCGTTGTATAATCTGCTTTTCTCATTGCAAATACGGAATCATTATATTTTTTAGTTTTCTGAGCTATAATTACCCCTTCGCTTTCTTCTGTTCTCGCATTGAAAGCAATAGCCTGTTTCGTTTTTGTATTATAGCTGAATTCGTTGGTTTCGTATTTTTTCCCGGCCTGTGTAGTAATTACAGGTTCTACAATCTTTCCTAAAGAGTCTTGTTTCCCTCTTGCATAGATCAGATTTTTGTTATCATCTATTGAGATATAATCTGCATCAATCTGCATATCCTGATATTTTACCTGAGCATTTTTGTTCAGAAATGTCATTTTTTTTGGAACATCTCTTCTCTGATCATCCGCTTTTGTACGAAGAACATCATTTAAGGGTTCTTTTTTTACAACTATGGTATCCTTTTTGGAAATAGTATCATTAACCGCATTTTTAGGCAATTTTTCAGGAGTTTTCTGTGCTAAAAAATTGTTAAAAATTAGGATAATTAAAATTTGTAATATATTTTTGAAGACGGTTTTGGCCAATTTTATACTATATAATTAAGGCCCAAAATTAATATAATTTTTATAACTGTAAGATGCACAAACAAAATTTTAAAATAATTTTATCATTTCTCCTTCTCCTTACCAGTAACTTTATTTTCTCTCAAAAGAAGTTTACTATCGTTCTGGATGCGGGACACGGAGGAAGTGACCATGGAGCCAACAGGACTTATTCTGACATTGGAAGAGTCGCAGAAAAAGACATTACACTTGCCATTACGTTAAAAGTAGGTGCCATGTTAGAGAAAAACAGAGATTTTAAAGTAATATATACCCGTAAAATAGACGAGTATCCTTCTCTGTCTGACAGAACCAATCTTGCCAACAGAAGTAAGGCAGACCTTTTTGTATCTATTCACTGTAATTCTTCCCAAAGACCTACAGCTTATGGTACTGAAACGTATGTGCAGGGACCTAACCAGAATAATGAAAACCTGGAAGTAGCCAAAAGGGAAAATGACGTGATCTTTCTGGATGAAAAGGATAAGCAGATCTTTGGTTCTTACAATCCTGATTCTCCGGAATCCTTAATTGCCTTAAAACTTCAACAGAGTAAATATCTGGAATCCAGTCTTCTTTTGGGAGGATTGGTAGAAGACAACTTTGTGAATAAAGATAAAAGGTCCTCAAGAGGTGTATTTCAGAAAAACCTTCACGTTCTCCGTATGAATGCCATGCCATCCGTACTGATAGAAACCGGTTTTATCAATCACCCTGAGGAAAGCCACTACATTGCTTCAGACAAAGGACAGACTGAAATTGCAGAAAGTATCTATAATGCTATCATTGATTACAAAAAAGCAGTTGACAGAAAATCCGGAGGTTCTATTGCTGTTAAAAAACCTGAGCCTGAAAAGCCTGCAGAAGTTCCTTTGAAAAATGATTTCAGAATTCTACTCATGAGTTCTCCTACGAAATACAATGAAAATGATCCAGCCCTCAAAGGTCTGAACTACATCCTTACGCTTAAAGAAAACGGACAGTACAAGTATTACTATGCTGTAACCAATATGGCTTCTGTAAAAGATATTAATCTTAAAACTGCCAAAGATGCAGGTTTCAGAAATGCTTTTGCAGTAGGATTTATGCCTAATCAGAGAATCAGCATGGGATATTATACTATTGAAGTATATGCTGGTGATAAACTGAATGGTAACTCTTATATCCTTCAGAATTTAAAAGATGTGGAACGAAATAAGGACAATGGTGTATTTTACTACACCTATGGAAAAGTATACACATTGGAAGATGCTGTAAAACTTCAAAAGGAACTTGAAGCTAAAGGAGTCAAAAATACGGTGATACAAAAAGTGTACAAATAAATCAAAAAAATAATTTTGAAGTCTCAAAGTTAATTCCTACTTTTGCGACCTCAAAATTTGGCCTATTCGTCTAGTGGTCAGGACTCAAGATTTTCATTCTTGCAACAGGGGTTCGATTCCCCTATAGGCTACAAATCACAAACCTTTAGCCGATCGGTTAAAGGTTTTTTTATGAGTTATTTAGTTTTGTTTTTTGCTTTTTAAAATTATTTTAATGCATTAAACAGCTGTAAAGAACTTTTCAAATTTTTTGACTTATATTATCATTGAAGGATTAGTCCATTGAGAACCTGTAGTTTACTGTCATTATACTGAAAAGGAAATGACTTTTATTTGAAAAAAGCGTTCCATTGATATTATATGTCACAAAAGCATTATATTTGCAAAAATTTTATCCATAGTTGGTCACACCAATATGGTAACACTGATGAAAAATATTATTGATAAAACATTGTTTGTAGTTTTCTGCAGACTATCAAATTTTATATCATGCCGGATTTAAAAATACAAGAAGCGAAATTGCTTTTTAAGAAAATCCACTCTAACCCAAAAAGTTACGATTTACAAATCAATGAAGGCGGGATTACAGGCAGAGATGATAAAATCAGTTTCAGACTTTACAGGACTGGAGAAAGGGTTGCTTTTGAAGTAACAATTGATGAACTTACTTTCACCAATACCACTGGAGAATGGAATAATGCACTGATCATGCTGGGAAATACGATCAAAAAAATAGAGAAAGAACAAGAAAATTTAAAAATAGAACAAGCAATAAATAAACTTAGAAAGTACCTATCAGAAGAAAATTAAATTTTTTAAAAATAAATTTGGTAGTTTAAAAAAAAGTTTATAGTTTTGCACTCACATTTAAACGATATGGCAAATCATAAATCAGCACTAAAGAGAATCAGACAAAACGAAACTAGAAGACTTCGTAACAGATATTACCACAAGACTGCTAGAACAGCTTTAAAAGCTTTAAGAAATGAAGAGAACAAAGCTGCTGCTACAGAACAATTGCCAAAAGTTATCGCTTTATTGGATAAATTAGCTAAGAAAAATATTATCCACAAGAACAAAGCGGCTAACTTGAAAAGCAAATTAACAAAGCACGTTAATAAATTAGCGTAATAATATAGCTGGCCCGTTCGTCTATCGGTTAGGACCTCAGATTTTCATTCTGGTAAGAGGGGTTCGATTCCCCTACGGGCTACTTACATCTTATAAGACCACTGTAATAACGGTGGTTTTATAAAGATCAGAGTAGAAAAAGCTATAGTAAAAATAAATCTAACCGGCCCGTTCGTCTATCGGTTAGGACCTCAGATTTTCATTCTGGTAAGAGGGGTTCGATTCCCCTACGGGCTACAATAAGAGTTGACACTTATAAAAACAAATACTAACACATTGCTTCGGTAATGGAAGATAGAGGGCCCGTTCGTCTATCGGTTAGGACCTCAGATTTTCATTCTGGTAAGAGGGGTTCGATTCCCCTACGGGCTACAAAAGGACTTTTTCGAAAGTCCTTTTTTCGTTTCCATATACCAATTTCGGGGAATTCTTCCTGAAAGCATCCAAAGAATCTAAGCTTTCAATAGTTTAATTACACCTACTTTATTGAACTAAGAACGATAATTTCTTCAGACAAATATCTCACCAACCAGACTTCTCGTACAATTTTCACCTTCAACTGAAAAGTCATATTAAATTTCATTAAAAATATCACCAATAATGGAAATATTATTTTATACTTCTTCCATTAATCCTTAAATTTGAATAAAACTATTCATTCTAAAATATATAACATGAAATTCAATTTATTTTCGGGAAGCCCATCTTCTTTAAAAGCCGGGTTGATGGCTTTATTTTTATTCTCTGCCAGCACCATGTCATTGGCACAAAACAGGATTTATGCACATGCACAAAGTTCAGGGGTATTCGGGGTAGCCTGCCTTGGATGTCGCATAGACAATCCGCTTAATGCCGTAGGAGATAACGAAGATGACTATTCAACAATGGTATTGGGAACAGTGCTGTTGGGAGGAATTCAGCAAACACTGATTTTCCCAGACTTAAGATCAGATACAAGGCTGGTAGTAGGAATCGGAACAGACAACATCCCATTATCTGTACAGCTATTAAGCGGAGTAACGCTTGAGACTATGAATGGCGGCACTTCTAACGATGACCGAAGAACTATTGATGTAAGTCTTCTTAAGCTGGGTGCAACTCCTAATAGAGGTACAGTAGAATTCAAGCCTTCAAAGCCTTATGATGGAATAAGAATCGGATTAACAGGTGGTGTTCTAAGCCTTGGCGGCGGTTTCAGAATTTATTATGCTTACCAGGATCCATTGATGAATATTATGGCTCACAGTCAAAACGGACAGATTACTCTTGGCGGAAATGTTCCTGTAGAAGGTTCGGAAGTCACCTTATTCAACACTTCAGGAAAAGAGGTATTCCGTTCCACATTGAGATCAAATATATTTGAATCAAAACAACCGGAAGGTGTTTATATCATGAATATACAAACCAAAGAAGGTAAAACATATTCCAGAAAAATTTTAATGAAATAATCCAATAAAGCGATCAATAAATACGGTAGCTTTTTTAAGCTTACTGTATTTTTAACATTCACTTTCAGCCGAATACAAATCAACAGATTATTAAATAATAACAAACCAACAAACACAAATATCAATAAATTATTAACAAATCACATAATTATGAAATAAAATAAGCAACATAATTATTTTATTTATAAATTTACAAAAAACTAAAATCCAAAATTTTTCTATATATGAAAACTTATTTATTACTTGGCCAGCGCACAATGAAGACTGCAGCTTTGGCATCATTCCTATTTTTAACAAGCACCATGTCTTTTGCTCAGATTGTAAAAACCTATGCAAGCAGCCAGACCAGTCAGGTTCTTGGGGTATGTCTGGGTTGTGGGGTATTAAATCCTCAGAATGCTGTAGGGAGCAACGAGAATGACTACTCTACTTTACAGGTTTCAGTGGGTCTTCTTGCAAGAACGGAACAGACATTAATCTTCCCTACGACCAATATTGCAAACAATACCAACAAACTTGTTCTTGCTATTGGTTCCAACGGAACTCCACTATCTGCTCAGGTATTGGGTGGTGCATCTATTGAAACATTTAATGGAGATGTTTCCAATAACGATTACACAAGTCTTGCCACAAAACTGATTAACCTTGGTGCCGGAGATCCAAGTAAGGGTGAAATTGAAATGACTATGAACATTCCTTTTGACCGTATAAAAATTAATGTTAACTCAGGATTATTGAATATTGGTGGTGAGCTCAGAGTATATTATGCTTATCAATACAAAGATCCTTTCATCAATTTTATGGCTCACAGCAAGGATGGACAGTTTACTCTTGATAAAAATGTTTCTGCTGAAGGTTCAGAGGTTACCCTTACTAATACTTCAGGAAAAGAGGTATTCCGTTCCAAGCTGACATCAAATTCTTTTGAAACCAAACAGCCACAGGGAGTATATATTATGAAACTTCAGACAAAAGAAGGAAAAACATACTCTAAAAAGGTGATTATTAAATAAGAAAAAAACATAACAGATCAAACCCGGCAAGCTTTTCAAGCTTGCCGGGTTTTTACATCCCATTTATTAACATACCCGGTTTAAAATCATATTGATTAAATGATAAATAAAAACCTCTGATCAAAATTGACCAGAGGTTTTATTAACAAGATTACGATCTAAAACTAGTGTTAGTTTTTGATTACTTTTTGCTGATATACTGCTTTATCTGTAACTGCTTTCAAAATATAAATACCTTTTGGAAGTGCACTTACATTGATTTGTCCGTTGTTCAGCTGTACATTAACCATTCTTCCAGAAGCATCATACATAGAAACATTCTGAATTTTCTCCTGAGTTTTAAGAGTAAGGATATCGGTAACCGGATTCGGATAAATACCGAATTCAAGTTTTTTCACTTCAGCAGTTGCCAAAGTAGTTCCTAAACTGTTTACACTCACCGTTTTTTCAACCAGCTTACCGTTTGAGTTAAAGCTGATCACAATATCAGAAGTTCCTGAAACAAGAGGTGTCAAAACCAATTCATCATTTTCATTAATCGCTGCGGAAACTGCTGTAGGATTACTGTTTGATTTGATAGATTTCACTACAGATACCGCCATATTATCAGCATCGGAAATTATTGTTTTCAGATCAATTGCAGTTGTACTTGCTGCTGTAAGCTGTGAAGGTAAAGTATTGCTTACCACAGGAACCGAATTATTGGTAAATACCGTCAGTGAAGGGAACCAGTAGTAATCATTCAACGTTTTTGTATTGATAAGAGCTCCGGTCATATCATACGTATGAATCCAGTTTTTCTGATAGTGTGCACCGTATCCGCTTTCTGTTGTATTCAGAACAAGTTCTCCGGTAACAGGGTTTACACGAAGTGCCGCACCATAAGGGATCTGCTTAAACTGTCCTGTCTGTCCCGGGATGGCAGCAAAGTTTTCGTTAAATGTTTTCGTTGTAACATCAAATCTTACAATCTGTGTTCCCGAGCTCCAGCTGCTTATTGAATTGATCCAGTATAAAGCATTTTCTTTATTACTTGCTGTAAATCTCCCTGCATGCCACGCTCCCCAGTCTCCGATATATTTTGTAGTAGGCATATTATAAGCCTGAGTAACAAAAGTAGTAGGATTGATGCTGATCACTTTTTGATCCTGAATTCCCCATACACTTCCATCTTTAGCCTGAGCAACTGAGTAGAAACCTCCCGCAATAGTGCTCACAATCGTATCGGTGTTAGGATTAATTACTAAAATTCCTACCCCTTGCTTTACTGCAAAAACATATTGTGAAGTACGGATCATGTTTCCGATCTGCCCGTTTCCACCTGTTCCGGTAATTAAAGAGCCTACCTGCAAATTATCAATATTGAAAGTAACAATACCGGTGGAAGTACCAATATATCCTTTATGTTCATTCACTCCTACAAATGATCTCCCATCACCACCTCCAATATTATTAAAGCCTGCAAGTTTCTGCATGGTCTGGGCATTGGCTACAACCAATCTTCCTCCCGGAGTATATTGCGTATCTCCTCCATCTGCTGCTTGCTTAGATACAAAATAGAACTTATCTCCGTAGATTGTTCCATATTGTGTAGTGGCACCGAAAGCCTGGTTATTGTTTGCATTACTGTATACACGGTAGTTGATCTGACCGTTATTGTCAATGAAATTTACAGAACCGTTGGTATGACCAAACCATTCTTCGTTCACCATGAAATATCCGTTGGTAAAGTTGTTCGAAGCTACGTATGGAGAAACAGGAGTGATGGTAGAGGATACAGGTGTTTGAGTAAAGCCTACATTAAAGTTCCATACATCCCATGAACCGTTTTCCAATACACGTGAAGAAGCTCCTACGCTAGAATATCCGAAATCAGCATCTGCAGGGTTCTTTACCCAATAAGACCAATATCCGTTAACCGTCCATCCAGACTGCCAATGATCGTTGGCAGCATCTACAATAGTATAGCTGTCAAAATCATAAGCGGTAGTATTGACAAAACCATTGACCGGATATAAAGGATAAGTGGCATTTCCACTTTTGATCAGGGCATTGGTACCCTGACCGTTCAGGTCAAATCCAATTCCTCCTACTGCCGATCCAAACTGTGTTCCCTGATAAAGCAGGGTATATAATCTGTGATCTGCTTTAGCAATCGCTTTAAGCATGTCTTCTCCGGTAGCATTGCCGTTCCATTTGAATCCCCAAACCATCGCATCAGGATTTTTACCGTCGTTCCACTGTACTACAAAAGCGGCCTGGTTGGTTCCGGATCCTACCCAGTACTGAATATCAGAAAAACTGATGGTAGTGGTATTAAGCTTACTGATCCCTGAAATATCATTTCGGGGAACACCCTGAACTTTTATCTGTGCATTTGATACGCATGCAAACAGAAAAAGCATCATAAAAAGATAAAACTTTTTCATTTTTTATTAATTTAAATAGATTGAATTATTATTTGAAATGTAAATCGTAAGCTCCTGCCACTTCTGTAGAAACTTCTCCCAGCCAGCCGGCTTCCTGATTGACTCCTGTATATATTTTCATAAAATCGACTCCGGGAAGTTTTACATACTTACCGCTTCTGTCTACGGCCCAGGAAATATCAATATTGGAAGCTTCATCATTATTCGGGGCATTATCAGCATATCCGAAATCATATGACTTCCCTACCCAATAAGATCCGTCCCCGTTCTGATCGTAAAAATTATTTGCCAGTCTTGTTCCGGAAAATCCGTAAGAACTATCAGTAAACCATAAAGGATAATAACTTTGCGCGTGAAACGTATTTTTTGTTTTAAAACCCTGATTCCCCAGATTGTCACTCCATTTTATATATTCTACATCGGTCTGCCAGAATTCGGTTCCGGGTACAGGAGTTTTATTTTCATCAGGCTTATGGTATGTGATACTGTAATCTCTTACGGTTGCATTTTTAAAATATTCGCTGCCTGCAATTTCGTACCATTCATCATTATCCGGTTTTCCGTTTTTGTTTCTGTCGTAGGCTACCATAATAATTCCCGGCTCACAGGAGCCGGAACGCTGATCGGCAGCATCATTTCCAAAGAATGCATTTCCCAGCACTTTAAAATCTCTTCCATTCAGATTGGGAATCGTATGATCAAAACCGAAAACAACATATCCGCCATATCCACCAAGGCTGATCATGGTAGAATTACCTCCTACTAAAGATTCATTGGCTTTCTGAAGCATATTTGCAGCCGTATTTCCAGGTAAATATTCCGGAATCTCGTTCATGAATTGTCCTACAGCAGGACGGAACTCCAATACTTTAGCGATATATTTACTGTAAGGTGTTTTTTCTTTGGTAACGATGATTTTAGAATGATAAACCTGTTCATTCCCTTTATTATTAATTTTTAAAGTCAAAGGATAAGCATCTGCCGTTGGACTGATAAATTCAAGTTCTGAATTCTGAGAGATAATGGAATCATTGATACTCCATGTGACAGATCCTGAAGCATTGGTAGGAATACTCAACACTCTCAAACGCTCAATGGTATAGGAATCATCAAGACCATTAAAGGTAAATTCATCCTGATCATCATGTTTACAGGCTATCACTCCTACAAGGAAAAATGATAAAACCCCGGTTTTTAAATAAGTAAAGGTATTTCTGTTCATTTCTTAAAGTTTGGTTATTTGTATAAAAAAGCGAAGTGAGCCGGAATATTCCCGCCTTCTGTTTTCCATTTAAAGTGTCCGTTTTTATCAAAGCAATACACAAATCCCAAGGAAACATAATTCCTGGCATCTGTGATGTAGATATCTTCTGTGATTGGATTTACCGCAATTCCGTAAGGTGTTTTAATTGCAGTTTCGTATTCTTTATCAAAAATTCTGTTGGCAATGATCTGTTCTGTTTTTACATCAATGATTCCAAAGCTCTTTTTATAGCTGTGGGTGTTGTAATTGAATTCGTTTCCGTAGAAATAAAGTTTATCATTCACGATTGTCATTTCACTCACAGCGAGATGGAAATCTTTCTTGACAATCCCGGTTGCCGCATCTATAAGGTATAAGCTGGAAGAAATGTTATAATAATCTCCTCTTGAGCTTACATAAAGATCACCGTAATTGTCTTTTTTAATGTGGTGAAGATTGATGGCAACATTTAATTTCTGGATTTCAGTAAAAGTGTTCAGGTCTATTACGGAAACGGTATTGTCATAATCGGGAGCTTTGTATCCTCCGGAATTGGCAACAAACAATTTATTCCCTACAATTTCCATTTCTTCCGGCTGATATCCCACTACCACTTCACGCTGGATGGAAAGAGATGTAGTGTCAATTTCCACCACTTTTCCCTTGGGTGCTTTTGGATTAATTGCAACCGGACCTGCATAACTGCTGGCATATGCTTTCCCGTCTTTGAAGGTTAAATAACGGCAGTTCTGTAACGGAATAGAAGTAATACGTTTAGCTGTTTTGGCATCCAATACTTCAATTTTATTGGAAACATTGACTACGATATACAATTTGCTTCCGTACACTTTGATATCATTTCCTACATCTCCAAGCTCTTTTACCACATTGGGATTAATTTCTGCATAGATGTTCCTGTAATAAGTTCCTTTGGTATAATCAAAAAAATCCAGCGTACATTTATTGCTTCCCATATTCCCTTCGTTCAGCATATAGAATCCTTTTATTGCTGTATTTTCTGAAGGAAGTCCTTCCACTACTTCCTGACGGACGATGATATCATCTGTACGGCATGAGGTAAGAAAAACTAAAGCAAGAAACAGAAAATAAAAGTTCAGTTTTCTCATAAGGTGAAGTTTAGAATAAGTTTAAAATTTCTTCCCGGCATTGGATAGTTGATCACCACGTCATAATATTGGTTGAAGATATTATTCATCTCAAGGCTTACTTTAAACTGATGATCCGCCCAGCTGAATTTTTTCTGAACAGAGAGATCATGAGTATACCAAGGCTGTACATAATTGTATTGAATATTATCCTGGTTCACATCATAGCGCTTTCCTACATACATTGCACTGTAATTGAAGCTCCAGTCTTTATAATCGGCCATCAGTGCAAATGATCCGCTATGCCATGGTGTGTAAGGAATCTGATTTTTGTAGAATGTATCTTCCGGATCGGTCATATCTCTTGCACTTTGATAGGTGTAAGAAAGTAATGGCCTAAGTTTTACTTTTCCTAACTGCATTTCTGCCTGAACATTCACGTCAGCACCAATAATCTCAACCAGACCAAGGTTCATCATCAGCCAGCGGAACATACTTCCGTTAGGAGCTGCGACAATTTTATCCTGTACTTTGTTGTAATAACCGTCTACTTTAGCATAAAAAGATTTAAAGAAATGATTGTTATAGTTTTTCTGGTACGTGAATCCTACATCATACTGATTGGTAAATTCCGGTTTCAGGTAAGTGTTTCCGATATTGGTATAATAAAGGTCATTGAAAGTAGGCAGTCGGAAAATTCTTTTATAGAAAGCTCTGAGGGTAAGCTCAGGAATTATTTCAGGCTGGTAGCTCATAAATACAGCGGGTGTCCATTCTCTGCTGTCTCCGGGTCTTTTGTTTTTTCTTACTTCTTCAAAGGTAAATGTTCCCAAAAGGCTTCCCAGAATTTTAAACCTGCTCCACTGGTAGGTTGTTGCCAAAGCGACTAATGTTGTATAACGTGTAGGATAGGAAAAGTTATCAAGATTGGCATCCAGATTATTGTACTGAAAATCTCCACTCAGACTCACATCCCAGTTGGGAGTAATTGAATATATATTGGATGAGGAAAGATAAACTTCTCTTTGAATATATACATTATCCGTATACATAATAGATTGCGAACGAACGGTATCCATAAAATGGGTATAATCGTAGGCAAATTTTGCTTTCAGCTGTGTTTCAAATTTTGGGAACAGTTTTTTCCGCAGATTGGCCTGTACGAAATAATTTTCATCGGAAAGTCTAGCTCCTCTTCCTTCAAAACGGCCGTTCACAATAGGTGCCGGCATTCCGCGGTCTGAAATATAGCCATAGCCACGGATATTCCAGCTTCCGTTATTCAAAGTTCCATTTAAAGAAGTTTCAAAACGCTTTGCTTTGATATCTGAATCCTGTCTTTTTGCAATGGTATCATAAGCCTGCTGTCCGTCAGGATATTTCTTGGCATATCGAAATCTGTAAATTCCGTCACTTTGCATAAATTCTGCACTGAAACTGGCAGAAACCCTGTCTGAAATTTTCTGCTCCAATCGGAATGAAGGATTGAAGAGATCAATGGAAGCACTTTTGGCTCTTATCACAAGATTGGTTTTCCTTGTTCCTTTAAACACAGGGATTTTAGGCTGTAAATAGATAGATCCGGAAGAACCGAAATCTTTTGCCGGCTGGAAAATCTCACTTTTCTGTCCGTTGTATAATGATATTTCTTCAAGATCATCCAAAGAATATCTTCCGAGATCGACAAGGCCGTTTTGTGCATTTCCCAGTTGAATTCCGTCATAGAAAACCCCTACATGCTGGCTTCCTAAACTTCGGACGTTGATGGTTTTCAGCCCTCCGATACCACCATAGTCTTTAATCTGAACTCCGGAGAAATACCGCAGCGCATCAGCAACGGAATGACTGTTCAGTCTTTCAAGTGCTTCCCCTTGGATGGTTTGTGCCGGAATGATCTCTTTAAAATTCTTTTTGTAAAGGTTAATTCCTTTAATGGTCTCCTCCTGAAGACTGTCTTTTTTATTGGTTTGGGAAAACAAAAGTTGAGATGTTAACACTAAGATCGTGAAAACAGCTTTATGAATTGCAGAAGTAATTAGTTTTGCCGTCATTAGCTCATTTAGGATAATGATGACGCTAATGGGTATAAGAATACAACGACAAAGCACAGCTGTCACTGCACAGAATCATTGATGTCCTAAGCTTTATTCCACGAAAGCGTCAAACGATTATTTTCTGGCAGGTCTTCTGACTTACTCCATTTTTGAAATCCTTCCCATTCCTGAAAACAGTGGATATATTCTTCAAAAACTTTGGTGCGGAGCTTACAGCAGCGGGTCTGTCCCGGATTTTCACCGGATTCCCTTTTAAGAGCTTTTTATGGCTCACCAAATTCCGGCAAAGATAAAAAATTATTCCTAACCCCCAATTAAATTCATGATTCATAAACAATTAAAGCTCCCGAAGGAGCTTTAACATTATTAAAAAAGGGTTTTATTTTAAATTCCGATATTCAGGAAAATACTGAATCTGGATTTTGCTTCAATATCTCCACCTGCCAATTGAGTGTACATCGGAAGCATTACTTCACTTCCCAGGCTCAGCTTTTTATAAGAAGCTTCAAATCCCAGTTTCCCGTACAAAGCACTTCCTGCAGTATTAGGCAGGGCTTCATCAAACTGTTTATTCTGTGCATACACTTCTCCCTGCACTCCGGTTTTTACAGAAAAGATCGACTTTTCGTTTCCGGCAACCTGATAAAATCCTGTCGCAGCGTAGTTCCACTGGTTTCCGAAACGGTAATTTTTCTTATTTTCCGTTTTGATTGTATAATCTGTATTGACCAATACAGCTACTTTATTCTTCTGAAACTTATAATTCAATACCGCCTGATAATCCCAGCTTCCGGTTCCCAATTGAAAACTTGGATTGACTCCGGATGCACCTTTTTCATCAAATTTCCCCAAAGGAATTTTCACTCCCAGGCCTCCACTTATGTGATGGAAATTATCTTTAGAATTCATCAGCTGGTAAATTCCCATCAGGTTCAGATCTCCGATTCCATTGATCTTGATATCTCCCTGCATGGTCTGCTTTTCATGGAAATGGAAGGGCAGACTTGCATAAACACTCAGCTTTTTAGTCAATGGAATTTTCCCCCAAAGCTGCAAAGTATTGAAATACTGATCCTGTGTAAGGTCTTTAACAAATAAGTTTTCCTTTGCTTTGTAATGTTGTGCAAAGTATTTGATTCCGATAAACTGTGGATTCAGTAAAGATTCAAAACCGGAAGATCCGTTACCGGCTGCACAGCCGCAAGCATCACAATCATCATCAAAATCAAATCTGCTAAAGGTTTCCGGTGCAATATACATGCTGTCTCTAACCACATTGGCCTGGTTCAGGCTAAATACCATTAAACTTAGTATTGCTATAATCTTCTTCATGTTTTCTATAATTTATTCTGCAAATTTTGGATTGGAGATAAAACTTTTATCTGATAATGTTTTCAGGAAGGCTATAATTGATTGTTTTTCCTGGCTGTTCATAGCAATTCCCGTATGCCCATTCTGTTTCAACTGAGGATCGAGATTGGGATTATCTTCTACCTGATCTGAATAGAAATTGAGCACAGCCTCTAAGGTGTAAAACCTTCCGTCATGCATATAAGGTGCTGTATATTCTACATTTCGCAAGCTTGGAACACGGAATTTCATCCAGTCAATCTGATTGAGAGAAACTCTGTACCGTCCGGCATCTTTGAACTCCGTATTGTAATACATTCCTGTATTTCTAAAGCTTTCATCGGTAAATAATTCTCCGCTATGGCAGGATGCACATTTCTGATTAAATAATGCCATTCCCTGAGATTCCGCCGAAGTCAATTGTTCCTTTCCCTGCCTGAATCTGTCGTATTTTGAATCTGCAGAAATTAAAGAAGCCATAAACTGTGATAATGCTTTTAAAATTCTTTCGCCAGTAATGGTTTCGTCTCCATATGCTTCTCTGAACAGCTTTTTGTATTTCTGATCATCTTTAATCTTTGAAATGGCTTCCGGTATGGAACTATCCATTTCATTGACATCTGTAATAGGACTGATCGGCTGCTCATTAAGGTTATGAATCACTCCGTCCCACATATATCTTTTCAGAAAAGCCATGTTCTGAATGGGCGGTGCATTTCGGATCCCTATTCTATCATCTACCCCATGACTTACGGTATGCCCGTGATGGGTGAATGCGTTTTCCTGAATATGACAGAAACCACATGAAATGGTATTATTTCGGGAAAGCCTGCCTTCATAGAATAATTTTCTTCCCAGCTCTACTCCATTTTTAGTTACCGGATTGACCGATTGATCAAAAGTCATTTCCGGGAAATACGAAGGAAACTGCAGATTGTAGGCTTCATCTTTTTCCAACGGCTGGATTACCTCATCAGAACACGAAATGCAACTCAATACAATTACAAGCAGAACCAGTATTGTTTTAACAAAAAAATTAATCATTGTGAACGTGGTCTACTTTAAACATTTTTGTAAGATTATTGGTAATGTCTACCAGGTGCTGGTTTGAACCCATCAGCATATCATTGGCTGTGTTAAGAGTGAGTGCTTTATCTCCGCTCAGAAACTGGTTCAGATCAGCCAGAATATGAACAGAAGGACGGATTTTTGCCGTTACCCTTGCTGTTGTCGGAAGATTCAATGTGATTTCGCGATAAAGATCTGGGGTATTGTTGGCTGCAGTATTTCCCATGTTTCCGGTATGGTTCATAAATTCTTTTGAAGGTGCATCATTTCCATATTTCCCCTCCAGCTTTACAAAAACATAACCGGCAGCCCATGACCAAGACATTCCTTTCTGCTTGGCTTTTGTCCAGAATTCAGCTTGTCCGTCCTGTCCCAGCAAATACGCTTTCTGGCTGACCCCTAATCCGAATCTTATTTTTTTATAATTATTTTTCGGAACACCATCCAGATTAAGGTAGATAATTCCTGCTACAGCATCTGCCTGATCTATGATAAAAGCACCTTTATCAGGGTTATTTTCATTGTATTTAAATTCATTTCCGTTTTCGTCTGTCAGTGTAATATTACTGATGACGTATTTCAAAGCGGAAAAATTATGTTTCTGACCATTGGAAGAAGTCTGAACCGTCTGATTTAACACAATATCTCCTACATTATTAAATCCGTTTTCAAATTTGATCTGAAGGCTTCCTGGTGTTGTATCCTGTGGATTTTCGTCATCTCTGCTGCTTTCACAAGCAACAAAAGAGAACAAAGTAAAGGCAATAAAGAATAGTGATAAAAATTGAGAAATTTTCATTGTTGATTTTTTAAGTTGAATACAATTTTGAATGTGTTATTTTGAATGTGAAAACATTCTTTTTTACCACAAAAGGCACAAAAGTTTTACACTTAAGTTTATTAAGTGATCAATTTTATGCACAATAAGAACACTTAAGCTTTTTAAAAATCTTTGATTCTTAATTGATGTAAGCTTTTTGTGACTTTTATGATTGAATAGTGATGGTATAACTTAAAAAACCGGTGGTTTGAAAATATGGGTCAGAAACAGAAAAGAATAGGCTGTTTCGTAAGTGAAGTTGAAATTGAAAAACGGTCGTTTTTCAGTGGTATTGATCTTTGTAGTTTCAGGCAGGATATAGATATCAAGAATTTTCTGTCCTGAGTTTTTGAGTTTCTGGAAAGGTGAAGATTCTGAATCATTGGTTTTAGCCAATTCTTTACTCAGATAACATTTTCCGTTACAGTGAATCTCCGGCCTGGATTTATTAATACAGAGCACTTTAACGATATAATCATAATTTACAGCATACTCTACCAATGGCACCAAAGGTCTTAGCACCATATAAAAAGTAAAAAGTATGCTGTAAAATAATTTCATCAGATTATTTCTTGCTTATCGCTTCGTCGTATCTTCTGCTGATCTCCTTCCAGTTCGTAACGTTCCAGATCGCGGTAAGATAATCTGCTCTTTTGTTCTGATATTTTAAATAATAAGCATGTTCCCAGACATCAATTCCGAAAATAGGAGTTCCTTTTTCCTCTACGACATCCATCAAAGGGTTATCCTGGTTGGGAGTAGAAGAAACAAACAGTTTCCCGTCTTTTCCTACAGAAAGCCATGCCCATCCTGAACCGAAACGGTCTGCTCCTGCTTTAGACATTTTTTCTTTAAAAGCAGCCATACTTCCGAAAGTTTCAGTGATGGCTTTTGCCAATTTTGCAGAAGGCTGTGTATTTTTCTGAGGGGTAAGAACCGTCCAGAATAATTCGTGGTTATAATGTCCTCCTGCATTATTTCTTACTGCAGCAGGCAGTTTTGAAGCATTGGAAAGAATCTGAAACAATGTTTCTTTTTCCTGTGGAGTTCCTGCAATTGCTTTATTCAAATTGGCTGCATAAGCTGCACCATGCTTTGAATAATGAATTTCCATAGTCTGGGCATCAATATTCCCTTCCAGAGCATTATAAGCATACGGCAGAGGAGTCTGCTTAAACTGAGCCAGTGCAAACTGAGCCGCGAAAACTGCGCTTAAGGCAGCTATTTTCATAATCTTCATAACTTTTTTGTTTATGGTTGAACAATATTTTCTATTAGCTGGAAGATGGGAGATGGAGGCTGGAAGTAATGAATGTGTAGCATAACTCCTTCAACTTGTATTTACCTTTACAGCCATCTCAAAAATCGCTGGAGCTGCATCGTCTGGAATAACTTCCAGCTTCAAACATCCAGCTTCCCTCTTCTCTATTTCAATAATTTCCTAATATCCTCAATCAGGATTTCTCTGTCAGGGTGATATTTCCCTGTCAGCATTGGTGTTTTACCTTCCGGATCTTCATAATTCAATCCTGAATAATACAGAATCGGCATATTTTCTTTGTTGTATCTGCATCGGATATTTCCGTCCTGATCTACCAGTGCAATCAGACCACTATGGTTCAGACTTTCTCCTTCATCTTCCTTGTCACCTACATAGATATTAAATTGATCAGCAAGGTTACCAATGTACGTACGATCTCCTGTCAGGAAATGCCAGTTGGGAGATTTTGCCCCTATTCTTTTCGCATGTTCTTTCAATGCTTCAGGGGTATCATTTTCCGGATCAATACTGATGGAGATAATACCGAAATCGGGATCATTGATCTGATTCTGAATCGCCTTCATATTGGTATTCATTACAGGGCATATTGTAGGACATTTGCTGAAGAAAAACTCTACGAGATATACTTTTCCCAGCATATCTTTATTGGTAATCTTTTTACTGTTCTGATCCGTCAGTTCAAAATCAGGAACTTTCATCACGGTATAAAGGTTCTTTTTAAAATACCCCATTCCGACCCCTATTCCCAGGAAAAGCAATGCAAATACCGCAATGGGTATGATCACTTTACTTTTATTTGTGGTCTTCTTATTTTTGGGCATATCTTTCAGGGCTTTTTTTGAATTCACCTTTGCAGGAGACACTGCAAAAACCGTACGTTTTATTTTTATATACAGCAGTATCTTTTATAGATCCGGCGGTTTTCATATGGCAGATGGGATCTTCTTCATTCACAACCTGTATGTTTTCCAAATTTTTTCCGGAAGAGTCCATATGGCTTGCATGCTTTACCTTAGGCGCTTCTTTGGCACACGACAACAATGAGATTGACAGCAAAGCAGTCAAAATAAGAGGAGATTTCATTTTGATGTTAAATTGAAATTAATAATGTTAAATAAAGTTAGAAACAAGCCCAGATTTCCCAATTAATGAACCACCATTCTAACATACAGAATTTTTGATAAGAATTCAGATGTTTATTATTCATTTAATTGTTTGGGATGTCTATAACAACTTAATTGTAATAGTTTTAAAACTTCCGTTACTATAAACTTAAAACATAGTTTACAGGAATAATTAAGCTAAAGGAGGATGAAATATCCTGGAAAAGTATTCTGAAGAGTGAGAATTAAAATAGCTTGAATCCGGAACTTCAGTAAGCAGCTCCGAGTTCAGTTGAGAAGAGAAGGAAAGAATATCATGAGAAATAAAAACATCTAATCCTGCAATCTTTATCGTTTGAGAACTATTGGACTGTTTTTCTGTTTTTGCCAGTTCTTTTTCCACATAGCATTTTCCTTTACATGTTGATTGTGGTACATTTCTGTTCTCACAAAGGTTTTTTACAATATAATCGTAGTTCACAGCATAGTTTACCAATGGCAAAACGGGACGTATTGCAATGGTAAAAATGATGAATATGGAAATGAATAACCTCAACGATTTGTTCTCTGTTACAAATATACTACTTCAAAACTGTTTTATAACAGATTTATGATGAATGTCATTATGCATATCTACTGTTACCTATAAAAATCACAAAACTGTGCCTGTCACTAGAATAATTTTATCCCGAAATTTGAATAAGACTTTAGACCTAAATAAAAATTTAGTTCTTTATATACAATTTAATCTTGTTGATAAAAGCTTTGCTGATGTTTTTGGCAGAGCTTTTTTTAATGAGACTAATCATTAAGACGTCATTTTGCTGAAAATCTTTGATTTTCTTGCGTCCTTAAAAACAAACACAATTTTTATCTTCTTTGCGCCATGGCGTTTATCTAACAAAAACCTATTACCTCTTCTAAATTAAGTTCTGGCGTGGTGTAATTTTGGAAACGCAAAGACGCAAGTTTTTTTAAATGCTTACTATTTTAAGGCGCAAGGATTTTATATGCGATAAAATTTAAAACAAAAGCTCCACTGAAATTCAGCAGAGCTTTTATTGAATATAATTGAGTTGTGTTTATTATTTGCTTCTTAAAATTTCATTCTTTGGATTCTCACCGCATTTAAGATAGCCAGCAATGCTACTCCCACATCTGCAAAAACAGCTTCCCACATGGTGGCCAAACCTCCTGCTCCCAAGACCAGAACGACAGCTTTTACCGCGAATGCAAGGATGATATTCTGCCAAACTATCTTTTTCGTTTGCTTCCCAATATTGATTGCCATTGGGATTTTACTCGGTTTATCATCCTGAATTACGACATCAGCTGTTTCAATGGTAGCATCACTTCCTAAACCTCCCATTGCAATTCCTACATCACTTAAAGCAACTACAGGTGCATCATTCACTCCGTCTCCTACGAAAGCTACAGTTTGGTTTTTAGCTTTGATTCCTTTAACCTTGTTTACTTTATCTTCAGGCAGCAGGTCTCCGAATGCATTGTCAATTCCCAGCTGGTCTGCTACGTATTTCACTACAGTTCCTTTATCACCGCTCAACATGGTGGCTTTCACATTCATTTTATGCAGATTGTCTACGGTTTCTTTGGCATCTTCTTTTATGCTGTCTGCAATCGTGATATATCCTGCAAACTTATTGTCGTAAGCTACTGCGATCACCGTATATACAATGTTGGCGTGGTTGATATTATAACTGATGTTGAATTTATCCATCAGCTTAAAGTTTCCTACCAGAAGTTCTTTACCATTAATTGTTGCTTTCAATCCGTGGCCGGCAATTTCTTCTACATTTTCTAAAGGAATGGCGTGATTAATATCTCCTACATAATTGTGAATAGCTGTTGCGACAGGGTGGGTACTTTTACTTTCGATAACATTCACCATCTGCAGAATTTCCTCTTTATTAAATTCAGGGCTTATACTTACTTCCTGAACTTTGAATACACCTTCAGTCATCGTTCCCGTTTTATCCATCACCACATTCTGGATTTCTGCAATACTGTCCAGGAAATTACTTCCTTTGAATAAGATCCCGTTTCGGCTTGCGGCACCAATTCCTCCGAAATATCCTAACGGAATAGAGATTACCAAGGCACAAGGACATGAAATTACCAGGAATATCAATGCTCTGTACAGCCAGTCTCTGAACTGATAGTCATTCACAAAGAAATAAGGCAGTAAACAGATTCCAATGGCAAGAAATACTACGATAGGGGTATATACTTTCGCAAATTTTCTGATGAACAATTCTGTAGGGGCTTTCTGAGCCGTGGCATTCTGAACAAGTTCTAATATTTTACTTAGTTTACTGTCTTCATAGGCTGTATTTACTTTAACCAAAGCAATACTGTTCATATTGATCATTCCGGCAAGAACGGCTTCGCCTTTATTTTTGGTGTCTGGTTTACTTTCTCCTGTTAAAGCGGCGGTATTAAATGATGCTGAATCTGAAAGCAATTCTCCATCCAGCGCCAGTTTTTCACCGGGTTTCAACTGAATAATATCTCCAATTTTAGCTTCTTTCGCTTTTATTGTTTTAGGCTGATTATTTTCCATAATCGTTACCTCATCCGGACGCTGATCTAATAAGGCTTTTATGTTTCCTTTGGCTCTGGTGACCGCCATGGACTGGAACACTTCTCCAACGGCATAAAAAAGCATTACTGCTACGCCTTCCGGATATTCTCCGATAGCAAAAGCTCCGATGGTTGCGATGCTCATCAGAAAGAATTCTGAGAATACATCTCCCTTGATGATACTTTTATAAGCATCCTTCAAAACCGGAAATCCTACAGGAATGTAAGCCGCCAGGAACCACACCAGACGTACCCAGCCTGTAAACCATGCGGGTTTTATATAATTATCAAAGGTGATTCCCAATAATAAAATGACGAAAGATATAATGGCAGGAAGAAACATCTGAAAGACCGTTTGATCTCCGGAGTCGTGAGAGTGATCATGGCCATCGTGGTCATGTCCGTCTCCCTCCGTGTGATTATGTTTGTGTCCTTTTGTATCGGATTTTTCCGGGGTTGTACTACAGCATTTTTCCATAACTGAATATTTTTATACAAATGTAAAGATGAGACTGATGCAATGCTATTGCAAACTTTCGAGACAATTTTCACAGATTCCTTTGGCAAACAATCTTATTTCATCAATCCTGAAATTGGTCTGTATATTTTCAGGGAAGGAAATATCTTCTTTACAGGTAGTTTGCTTGCATATTTTACAGTAGAAATGCAGGTGCCAGTCTTTATGTGTTTTTTCATCACAATCGTCTTCACAAAGTTTGTATTTTGTGGTGGTGTTCTCCTGAATGCTATGAACAATTCCTTTTTCTTCAAAGGTTTTCAATGTTCTGTAGATGGTAATTCTGTCAGCATTATCAAAATGATTTTCTATTTCAGAAAGAGATAAAGCCGCTTCCTGAGAGCTTAAGAAATCATATACCAGAATCCTCATACTGGTAGGTTTGGTATTTTTATCAATGAGTTTGTTTTCTATATCTTTTTTCATTGTACGCTTTTAAATTTTTACAGATGTACTTCATTTTCTTCGTAGCCTTCCTCCTCTATCTGAAAAGTGGTATGACTGATCTTAAAGTTATTAACAGTGGTATCCGTTAATGTTTTTAATAATTGATTCTGAGAATATCCCGTTTCCTTTACAACATGGGCACTCATTGCATTGACACTGGATGTCAGCGACCATACATGCAGATCATGAACACTTTTTACCCCGGGAGTTTTTTCCAGAGATGTACGAAGTTCATGGATATCAACATCTTTTGGAGTTCCTTCTAGTAAAACATTGATTGCTTCTTTCAACAGCCTCCATGTTCTTGGAAAGATCAGCAGTCCGATGGCTGCCGAAATCAACGGGTCGGCATAGTACCACCCGGTTGTCAGCATAATCACTCCGGCAATCATTACGCCTACCGAAGTAAGCATATCTGAAAGTACTTCAAAATAAGCACCTTTCATATTCAGGCTGCCTTCTGAGTCTTTTCTCAGGATCATCATTCCGACAATATTAACGATCAACCCGATTCCGGCTACAATCAGCATTGATTTGCTTTGTACTTCAGGCGGATTCTGAAATCTCTGGTATGCTTCAAACAAAACATAGATTGAAATTCCAAGTAAAACAACAGCATTCACTACTGCTGCCAATATTTCAGTACGGTAATATCCGTATGTTCTGGAAGGATCAGCTTTTCTCTCTCCTATTTTAATGGCTATAAATGCCAACAATAATCCTACCACATCGGTGAGCATATGAGCGGCATCGGCTAATAATGCAAGACTATTGGTCATGATTCCGCCAACAACCTCAGCGATAAGATAAGTTCCACTGAGGCACAGAACAATCAATAAGCTTTTTTTATGTCTGCTTCCTGCAGAAACGGTTTGTGTTGGTGTGTTTTCCATATTGTATGTATGGTTTAATTACATTTCGTAATAGGATGTATTTTCTTTTTTAGGCGGAACATTCTGTTCACCGATCATTTGTCTGATATTGATCTCTATGGTTTGTGCCAGAGAAGTCATCGGAGTATCTACAGGGCCATTTTCAAAAGGATCCTGCATAATGATAGATGTTTTTTCAATAGCAATGAATGTCACCGGAACCAGGAAAGTAATTGCAATTTCTACCAGCAGCTGCGAATCATCAAGCCCAAACGGAAGTATAGCGGCAAAAACGTAGATCAGAATATGAACTAAAACACTGTAAGAACGCGGGAAAACCGTATTCTTCAGTCTTTCACATTTTCCCATACTGTCGCATAGCCTTGTGATAATATCGTTCAGCTGCATCTGCTGGAAATCCGTGAGTCCTTTGGAAGCTGCAATTTCTTTCAACTGTTTTGAGTGTTCATCCAGAATAGCATTGGGAATATTGGTTCCTTTGATCTGATGTTGATCCAGATATTGCTGGACTTTTTCAGAAAATGGAAGTTTTCTCAGCGATTCTCCAAGGGCATAGGTCCAGATGATCTGTCTTTCAGCAAAATCTTTTATGGTTTTATCATCTCCGGCTGGCATAAACTGAATGACCAGTCTCACAAAAGTTCTGGAATCGTTGACAATGGCTCCCCAGACTGTTCTGGCTTCCCACCATCTTTCGTAGGATTGGGAAGTCCGGAATGCCAACAGCAATGATACCGCTGTTCCCAGCAATGCAGGAATATTCAACGGCAGTGATATTTTGCGAAACCACGGCAATTCGTCCAGAAGACCAATGGCAATGGCAAATATTCCGATGAACAGAATTTGGGTTTTTATTTCACGGATGAAATACCAGACTGATATTTTTTTGTTCAGTAACATAATCAGGTCATTTATTAAAATTCGGTGAGATAATCTTTACTTTTTCCTGCCGCTTTTATTCAATAAAAAATTCCGTAAACAGCTCTAATTTAATGATAAAAATCGACATTTTACTGGTTCCGGCTGCTTTCATTAATGCTCGTGCTCTCCTGAATTCACCAGTTTAGCATTGACAAAGAATGCTCCTTTCACTACTATTTTTGAATTGTCCGGAATACTTCCTACCGGAGTTATCGCGGTATATCCCATATCGGAAGTTCCTTTTACCACTTCTATTTTTTCAAAGTTTAAGGTTTTCGGATGGGGTTTCCCTTTTTCTTCGTGTTCTTCTTCCGCTTTTTTATCAGTCTGAATAAACACGTAGTATTTCCCGTCTGCTTCTACAATGGCTTCTGTAGGAACTGCAGGAGTTGTACTTTTATCAAGGCTTACGATTCCGGTGATATTCATCCCGTCAATCAATCCGGATTTGTTTCCGATCACTTCACAATGCATAGAAATAGTTTTACTTTCGTTCTCAAAAGAGGAACCTATGCTGTAAATTCTCGCGTCGTATTCGGTTTCCGGATTGTTGGTCAGTTTAAAATGAACAATCTGCCCTACTCTCATTTTAGGAAGATCTTTTTCAAACACCTGAAGATCGAGATGGATAGAACCGTTATCAATTACTGTAGCAACGGGAGAAGAGATATCTACATAACTTCCAATCTGTGCTGTAATACTGCTGATCGTTCCGCTGATAGGGGCAGTAATCACCAAACCGGATTTCATATTTCCATTGTTTACTTTCCCTGGACTTATTCCCATCATCTGCAGCTGTTTCAGCAGGGAAGCTCTTTTTGTTCTTAATGTTTTAAGCTCAGCATCGGCACTCTGAAGGTTTTTCTTCGCTCCTGCATCATTATCAAAAAGTTCTCTCTGCCTTCTGTATTCCTGTTCTGCATAGGTGATTCTACTGTTTGTGGTCAGATAATCTTCCTGAAGCTGGATGTATTCCGGATTGGCAATGGTTGCGATAACCTGTCCTTTTTTCACGATACTTCCAACCTGAATATTGATGGTTTTGATAATTCCTCCGTACAGCGAAGTAATGGTTGCTTTATTACTGTTTGGTACGCTCAGCAAACCATTTGCTTTTATGGTGGATGTCAACTCTTTCATTTCGACAGTTCCCAAAGCTACTCCTACAGACTTCATCTGATCTTCTGTAAGCGAGGCTATAGTTTGTGGAGCTTCTTCGTGTGCAGATTCTTTCTGCTCTGTTTTTTCAGGAGCCTTTTCTTCTGCGGTTTCTTTTTTTCCACAACTTGTCAGTAATAGTGAAATCAGGATAAGGGGTATGATATTATATTTGAGTTTCATATCTAAGAATGTATTTTGTCTGATATTATATTTCAGCGCTTTCATATTATTTATTAATGATTGAATTAATGGTCACTACAGATTGGTTCACCTGCTGGATAGATTCCAGGTATTTCAACTGAATATTGGTAGCAGTCTGGAGGGCAAAAAGATATTCCACATAGGAAATTTCTCCTGTTTTATATCCTAACTGGGCTGCTTTTACAATTTTATCAGCATTAGGCAAAGCCTGACTTGTATAATAATCATACTGCTGAATATCCTGCTGGTACTGGCTAAAAGCATTGTCCAACTGTGCTGAAAGTTGTTTCTGCTGCATTTTCGCATTGGTTTCTGCAACCTGTCTGTCATATTCCAGAGCCTGAATTCTTGCTTTTGTTGCCCCAAATGTCAAAGGAATTGCTACTCCTACTGTTGCCGACTGAAAACGTTTTCCTGAATTATAAAAATTTTCCTGTCCGTTAACAGTATGGAAACCTATCAAAGACTGATTGGTATATCCTAAGCTGAAATCAGGAAGCCCAAGTGATTTTTCAACTTTCTTATTTTTCTCAGCAATTTCCATTTCCTGATAAAAAGCTTTTACTGTAGGATTGTTGGCAACTACAGCACTGTCGAGTACATTTTCTGCTTTTAAAGGAGCATAATCTTTATTAAAAGGAACTTCAATATCTTCTGAAGTGTTCATCAGAGTTTTTAAATTCTTATAAGCGTTATTCAGATAAACTTCGTTCTGTCTGAGAAGCAGATCAATTTCTCCTTTCTGGGTTTCTGCAGTACTGATTTCAATTTTTTTGATATCACCTGCTTTAAATCTTACGGTCGCGATTCTGATAAATTCCTCATAATATTGATCCAGACTGGTTAGCTGAGCTTTATTATACTGGAGATATTCAATCTGATAATAATAGGTTCGTACCTGCTTTATCAGCTCATTGGCTGTAATCTCTTTATCAATCTGTTTGCTTTTTATATTTTCATTGATGAGTTCTTTTCTTGCTTTAAACAACGTAGGAAAAGGAATACTCTGCGAAATAGCAAACGACTGGTCAAACTTCGGACTGTTGTATTGTCCAAGCTGGGCTTCAAAACTTAGCTTGGGAAGTTCTTTTGCTGTGGGTCTTAATGCTTCAGCGGATTTAATGCTTAAATCTTTTGACTGTAGGGTTAAGTTATTACTCACCGCCTGCTCTACCGCCTGTTCCACAGAGATAGGTCTGGACTGTGCATTAAAAGTCTGTCCCAGCATCATGAATCCTACAACAAGAACCGCTGTAAACATTCCTGTATTGTTATTTCTTCTCTTCAAAATCTTTATGTTAAAAATGATATACAGCATCGGTAAAACGAATAACGTAAGGAAAGTAGCTGTCACCAGACCACCAATCACCACTGTTGCCAAAGGTTTTTGTACTTCGGCACCCGCACCTGTAGAAATAGCCATTGGTAAAAATCCTAATGAAGCCACTGTTGCGGTCATTAATACCGGTCTCAATCTGGTTTTTGTTCCTTCAAATACTCTTTTCAGAATATCGGTTTCCCCTTCTTTTTCTAATTGGTTGAATGTCCCGATTAAAACAATTCCGTTCAGTACTGCTACTCCAAAAAGAGCAATAAATCCGATCCCGGCACTGATACTGAACGGCATATCTCTCACTAAAAGCGCAAATACACCACCGATTGCACTCATAGGAATGGCTGTAAAGATCAATGCAGCCTGTTTGAATGAGCGGAAAGTAAAATATAACAGCATAAAAATAAGAAGCAATGATACCGGAACAGCGATCATCAGACGTTTGCTGGCTTCCTGAAGGTTTTCAAACTGTCCTCCGTAGGTAAAGTAATATCCGGAAGGAAGTTTCACTTTATTGAGTTTTGCCTGAATATCTTTCACCACACTTTCCACATCACGGTCTTTTACATTGAATCCGATGACAATTCTACGTTTTCCCTGCTCACGGCTGATCTGTGCAGGTCCAAGTTTATAACTGATATTCGCCACCTGCGATAATGGAATCTGTGCTCCTGTACCAGAAGTAATCATCAGGTTGTTCACATCTGAGATATCCGTTCTGTGAAGACTATCCAGACGGACTACCAGATCAAAACGTCTTTCATTTTCAAAAACCTGCCCGGCTGCTTTTCCTGCAAAGGCTGTACTTACTGCATTGTTGACATCTTCGATATTCAATCCATAATTGGCAATTCTTGTTCTGTCATACTGAACATTGATTTGTGGAAGACCACTAACTCTTTCAATCTGAGGGGCTGTAGCTCCGTCCACTGTCTGAATGATTTTCCCAACTTTATCTGCATACACAGCTAAGGAATCAAGGTTTTCTCCAAAAATTTTCACAGCAACATCCTGTCTGATACCGGTCATCAGTTCATTGAAACGCATCTGAATAGGCTGGTTTTTTTCAAAAAATACCCCGGGAATTGTTTCCAATTTCTCGCTGATCTCATCTGCAAGCTCGTTATAGGACTTCTTAGTTTTCCATTCGCTTTGAGGTTTTAATACAACAATCATATCAGTTGCTTCAGGAGGCATCGGGTCTGTAGGAACCTCAGCGGAACCTGTTTTTCCGACCACCATTTTCACCTCATCAAACTGTTTGATAATTCTTGACGCCTGCATGGAAGTTTCTATACTCTGGCTCAATGAGCTTCCCTGTGGTAAAATACAGTGAAATGCAAAATCTCCTTCCTGCAGCTGCGGGATAAATTCCCCTCCCATATTTTTAAAGATAAAAGCAGAGATAAGGAACACTACAGCGGTTGCCGAAACAATGATATATTTTACTTTGATCGCTTTCTGTAATAATGGGTGATAAACCTTTTGCAGGCGATTCATCATTTTATCGGAGAAGGTTTCTTTGTGGGATATTTTCTTAGATAAAAACAGTGCGCTCATCATAGGAATGTAGGTCAGGGATAAAATTAAAGCTCCAAGAATAGCAAATCCTACTGTTTTCGCCATTGGGGTAAACATTTTTCCTTCTACACCAGCTAGTGTAAGAATCGGGATATATACGATAAGAATAATAATTTCCCCGAAAGCTGCACTGCTTCTTATTTTGGATGCAGAAAGGAATACTTCTTCATCCATTTCAGACTGCGTCAAGGCACGGACAGATTTCCTTACTCCCAAATGGTGCAATGTGGCTTCTACAATAATAACGGCTCCATCGACAATCAATCCGAAATCTATAGCACCAAGACTCATCAGATTGGCACTTACCCCGAAAACATTCATCATTCCTAATGCAAATAACAAAGAAAGCGGGATGGCCGAAGCTACGATAAGTCCGGCTCTCAGATTTCCAAGGAAAACAACAAGAACGAAAATTACAATCAAAGCTCCTTCGATGAGATTTTTCTGTACGGTATTGATCGCTCTGTCTACAAGATCTGTTCTGTCCAGAAATGGTTCTATAATGACATCATCGGGAAGAGACTTCTGAATAGTAGGAATTTTTGCTTTGATATTGCTGACCACTTCATTACTGTTGGCTCCTTTTAACATCATTACTACTCCCCCTACTGCATCTACTTTCCCGTCATACGTTAAAGCTCCGTAACGAACAGCACTTCCTAAACGGACATCAGCAACATCTTTTATAAAAATCGGAACGCTTCCGGTTTCGTTTTTAACAGCAATATTTTTAATGTCTTCAAGAGAGGTTACCAATCCAATTCCACGAATGAAATAAGCGTTGGGCTTTTTATCAATATAAGCACCTCCTGTATTTTGGTTGTTTTTTTCAAGAGCTGTAAATATTTCAGTAATACTTGTTCCCATTGCTTTTAAACGGTTGGGATCAATGGCTACTTCGTACTGTTTTAATTCTCCTCCGAAACTGTTGATCTCCGCCACTCCCGGAGTTCCGTTCAGCTGTCTGCGAACGATCCAGTCCTGCATAGTACGGAGTTCTTTGGCATTGTATTTCTTCTCACTTCCTTTTTTAGGGTGAAGAATATACTGATACACTTCTCCAAGACCTGTACTTACAGGAGCCAGCTCCGGAGTTCCTACTCCTTTCGGAATTTCTTCCACTGCGTTTTTCAACTGTTCATTAATGAGCTGTCTCGCAAAGTAAACATCTACATTTTCTTTGAACACTACTGTAATTACAGAAAGTCCGAATCTTGAAATACTTCTTGTCTCCTGAATATCGGGAACATTGGCAATACTCTGTTCAATGGGAAAGGTAACCAGCTGTTCCACTTCCTGTCCTGCCAATGTAGGACATACGGTAATGATCTGTACCTGATTATTGGTAATATCCGGCACAGCATCTATCGGCAATCTGGTGGCACTCCATGTTCCCCAGATGATCAGCACCAAAGTCATCAAACCAATGATCACCTTATTTTTAATACTGAATTTTATTATTTTATCTAACACGATTTGTATTTAATTTTTATTGAAAAGTGAATGCACACAGTATAAAATACTGCAGCAAAAATATCCTGAAAACCTCTGCAATGGTATTGCAAAGTTTCAAGCACGGTTAAGTATCAGAAAGCATAACTTTCTAAAAGTCAATAAAAATTAAATTTTAGGAGGCTGCCAGATAGGATCGTAAATCTGGTAAGCAAAATCGTTTTTGTGGAATAGTATCTTCTTTGAAAAGTAAGCAGGAATCTGCTCAGGAATTTCTAATAAAGGATCCATCTTAAATGCTGAAACTGTCATCTGACAACAGCTACATGCACAAAGCGGAGAACATATATCTCCTTTTTCTGTAGAATGAACTCCGTGAATACTTAATGCAATTTTATTACCTCCAGAATTCAGAGGATGGGATGTGTCTTCACATGGCATCAGTGATAATGCTATGAAGTAAACTGCCAGTATCCATCTTAAGAGGTTCATGGTACAAAGGTAGAGTTTTTTTATAAAAAACTATAAAACGCTTATATTTTTGCACATTATTAGTCTGTTTCAGAAACTTTTAGAAAGGGATTCGTAATTACGAAAAGCTACTTTGAATCCATATGAAATATAAATAGTTTTGGGATAGAAAACGCAAAATGAAAATAAAAAGTAAGCTATCCAAGTATTTAAGAAAACTAAAATTACTCCGTTTCGCTGACCAACTTAGGTTTTATTATACCTGGTTAAAAATGTATAAAAAAAACAGGAAATTCAGGTCAATTCATCCACACACTAAACTGCCTAAAGATTATCTAATGTATGAATCTTTCTTATTAGATTATGACAGCTATTATAATGGAGGGAAAGTAACAGCAGAATGGATTGTAGGTTTAATTAGAAATCACAAAGAGATTAAACATAAAAAAATTTTAGATTGGGGATGTGGCCCGGGAAGAGTAATCAGACATATGCCCACTCTTTTGGAAGAGACTAACCAATTTTTTGCAACAGATTATAATGAAGAGTCAATCGATTGGTGCTCAAAAAATATAGATCACATTGATTTTAAAACAAATCACCTATCTCCACCATTACAGTATGAAAATGATTTTTTTGATATAATTTATGGGATTTCAATTTTTACTCATTTATCTGAAAAAATGCATACTGAGTGGATTAATGAACTTAGAAGAGTATTAAAAAAAGACGGGATCTTAATTGTAAGTATGCAGGGAAACAATTTTAAGTTAAAACTTACTCCTTCTGAGTTAAAAGAATTTAGTAATGGAAAACTTGTTGTACGGGGCAATACGAAAGAAGGACATAGGATGTATTCTGCTTTCCATCCGGAAACATTTGTAAAATACTTATTTAAAGATTTTACTATACTGGACCATATTGTTTATTCTGATGATCTAGCTAATAGTAATATATCTCAAGATGTGTGGGTAATAAAAAAATGATCTACAATATGATTTGTATTTACTGTTCAATGGTTCACATGGAGATACAAATAGAAATACATGTCTGATTTGGAATGAGAACCTATAAGAAAGATCGATCCTTCATAGCATTATAAATAATAGTAATGGCAGGGGTTCTGTTTTTTGATTTTTAGATATTCAATAGAAAAAATATTTATTTAAAACATAAACACATAATAAAAAAACACGATATGAAAACTCAATTATTTTCAATGGCATTCCTAGTGTCATCATTTGCATTTGCACAAAGTTGGAGTACAACAGGAAATTCAGGGACTAATCCATCCAATAATTTTATTGGAACTACGGATAATCAACCTCTGGTTTTTAAAACGAACAATACAAAAGTGATGAACATTCTTCCCAATGGTGTAGTAAAAGTAGGAATTAATGATCCGGGAGGAAGTGATGAAGCGTATTTCAGAATCTACAAGGAAGACAATCCTGCTTTTGAGATCGCTAATTCTTTGGGATCATTCCAGATCGGAAAATCAGGATGTAATGGCTGCTGGGGTGGACAAATCGGAGATACAGTTCTTAGAAATAAAGGAACAAGCCACAATATCATTATCGCTCAACCTAATGATGGTAATGACGGTTCCACCTATTTTGGTATTCAGGATGCTTATAACGGAACATGGGTCAAGTTTTTCAACAATGCTATTGCCAGATTCGACGGTAAAATTAAGGCTAAAGAAGTTGAGGTAAAAACTAATGTATGGGCAGATTATGTCTTTAAAAAAGAATATCAGCTGAAATCTTTAGAGGATGTTGAAAAACATATTATTGAAAAAGGACATTTGCCAAATATTCCCACTGCTCAGGAAGTACTGGAAAACGGAATTAACGTTGCTGAGATGAATTCTAAGCTGCTTGAGAAGATTGAAGAATTAACATTATACTCTATTGAACAAAATAAGCAATTAAAGTTTCAAGCAGAGGAAATTAACATGCTAAAAAAACAGTCCGAAGAGCTTCAAGAACTAAAAATTCAGGTTCAGCAACTTTTATCAACACAAAAATAACCACAAATGAAAAGAAAATTACTCTCACTATCATCCCTGATGATAGGATTCTTCGGCTTTTCCCAAACCGAAGTCTATTTCAAATATGATGAGGCCGGAAACCAGCGATACAGAGGAATCGACGCTGCTGGTAAACAAGCCGAAGGAATGGTTTCAAAAGAATCAAAGGTAGCAGCTGTTACCAGACAAGCTCCTGTTATTGATGAAAAAACATTCCTGAAACAAATACGTCTGTACCCCGTTCCTGTTAATGACTATCTTACGATAGACTGGACAGAAGAAGTGGATGGCCTAATAGAATCCGTTTCATTGTATCAGCACAGTACAATTCACTGGAAATTCCAGCAACAGAATATCCCGGACTTAAACCGTCAGGTTAAAATCAATATGACTGGTTATGACTGGGGAGTGTATGTTTTGCGCTTTACGCTAAAAGATGGCAGAATTTTCAGTAAAAACATCACCAAACGATAAATAACCATGAAACTTTACGATAAGAAAATACAAGTATTTTCATCATTCATACTGTCATTATGGTCAGTAATGGGCTTTTCACAGACCATACTGTATCAGGCAGAGAGTACCTCAAGAACGGTGCAAGACCCACAAACAGTTGTGTTGGCACCAGGATTTCGTGCGTCTTCCAGTTCATCGAATCCTTTTGTGGCAAAGATTGGTCCAGGTACAGAGAATCCTGGCGGCGGACCAACTGATTCAAATGCAGGAGCTAATAATCCCTATGGAACGACAACCCCGGATGGAAAGAGTTTTCATGATACCAAAGGAAATATTGAAGTCAATGGAGCTGGGCAATTACAGTTTACTTTACCCGTTGCTTTACCCCCGGGAGTTAAAAGTGTAGCACCTCAGGTTAATTTAGTGTATACCAGCGGTTCTTCTAATGGGATTGCAGGATATTCTTGGAATCTTTCCGGGGTTACGACAATCTCAAGAGTTGGCAAGAACATTGAAAAAGATGGAGAGGTTAAAGGCATTCAGTTAGACTACTCTGATTATTATAGTTTTAATGGACAGCGATTGATTCTTAAGTCAGGCGAATATGGAAAAGATGGAGCTGAATATATAACGGAGAAGTATTCCAATATTAAGATAAAATCTTTTAGTTCCATATCAGGACAAGCATGGAAAGGGCCTGAATATTGGGAGGTAACTTTTGAGGATGGTTCTCAGTCATGGTATGGAGCTATAACATCAGGGAACAGCACATCAATCACTCCTGTTGATTATAATATTGTAAAATGGAAAGATATAAATGGAAATTATATCACTTATAACTATTCTCAAGCAGTATCAACCAATGTTAGTTTAATCTCTTCTATAGAATGGGGAGGAAATGAAACAGCCGTCAAGACACATTTCAATAAAATTGAATTTAATTATTTTAATGAAAGATTTTTAAAAGAAATAAATTATTTAAATGGCGTTAAGTTTATACAAAATAAACTATTAAAAGAAATTATTGTAAAAACTAATGGAAACCAATTTAAAAGATATGCAATTACCTATGCAGATAACGGAACAAGTTATCAGTTTGTAAGCAAAATAACAGAATACAATTCCAATGACCAATTTGCCAATCCAATCACCATAGAATACGAACCTTATCAAGCAAGCAATGAGGAAACAACTAAAGAAAACAATATTGCAAATACAAATACAAAAAAATATGGTGATTTTGACATGGATGGTATTACTGACTATCTTGAATATATTCCTACCCCTGGAACTGCCGGCTCTGTGCAGGTAGGGGTTATTAACTTCAGGAATTCAGTCTATAAAGATGTGCCAATTATGCCGTTAAAATATGAGCTTAATCGGTTTACATCAAGTGAATTTGCAAAAGCAGCATCTATAACTTTTAAGAAAGATGGCTATGTGAAAAATAAATTAGGTATTGTAATACCACATAAAGTAGCAACTTCAGATCCTTTGAAACCCAACTACGAGCTTCTGGTATATTCAATAGACGTTTCTGGTCTAAATTTTAAACTAGAATTTTCAAAATTAATACCATATAATATATACAATCCTGGAGGAGAATTAAGTGGAGGCACTGAATGTATAGAAATATCACAACTAAGTGTAAACTATTTAGACAGCTATGATTATGATGGAGATGGTATTTCCGAACTAATGATAGGATTCGGCAAACGAAATCGCTGCACAAGCGCACCACTAGAACCAAATTCCATTTCTAGCAGCAGTATAAATCCCATCAGTGAAACACCATCTCTTCTGCATCCTTCCATTAATTCTTCAAATGTAGAATATGGAAGCGATATTCTTGCTGAAATGGAATCAGAAAATTCTCCCAATTATATTATCCCTCCCGATGGTGGCACTGTAGATAATTTCACATACTACTCATCATTTATCATGGATATTGATGAAAATACAGATGTTAATAATAGTATTTACAAATATGATCAAGGAGTTAGTATTAATACTTCAGGAGACACCAACAAAGACAACCACTATATTGATTTAAATGGAGATGGTATACAAGATATTGTACAAATAAAATTTGACGGCACTATTACCAGTGTCTATAATTTCCGTAAACAATCTGCTGGAACGTATGCGAAAGTAAATATTGGAGAATTTTCCGGACAGAAACTTGAAGGCATATCTTCCGGCACTCTATATGGGGACTTCAATGGAGACAATAAAGTGGATGCCTTAGTCCCTCAAGCTAATAAGTCTTATAACTGGAATCTATTTCTTTCGGATGGAAAGAAGTTTAATCAATCTTATATCAATAATTTTATTTACTATAGTTCCGGGACAGAAGTACTGAAAGAAACAAGTCATAATGTATGGGAATCAGGAGGAGGTTGTTCATATTCAGATAGCAGATATTTTCAATATAATGTTGCAGACTTAGATGCAGATGGCAAATCAGATATTATTGTTAGTTACATATTTTTGACAAACCATGAATGGAATCAACACCATGATGAAGAAAAAACGGTTTTACGTACTTTTGTTTATTCGGTTAATAAGACAACAACGGATAACACTGCAAATTTTGCCAAAGCATTCTACTCAAGCGCAGGAGGAGACAGTGCTTTTTTACAAAGTTCACCTATTCAAACCAATGGAGATTTAAATTTTTATAGAGTTAGGGATTGGAGTAGAGAATATGCCCAAAAAGTTATTCCTTTCGGAACATTAAGTTTAAACAAAACGAATCAGCAAATTATATCAATAGGAAAGCCTGATGACTGCTCAGGCGTAATTGGCTGTCCTTACAATTATGTTACTCAATATGGATATTCATACACCCCTTCATTAGCAAGAATCAAATTTATTAAACAGAGTGATATTACAACTGAGGTTGCTTATCAAGAACTTAATTCTAATGCTGATACAAACTTCTACAAGCCTGTAAAAAAAGAGTTGTTCCCTTATTTTGAATTAGAACAGATTCCCTTATCTTTTGTTGTATCCCAGCTTAAACAAGAAGGCAGGAAGCAGGACTTCAGATACAGAGGATTCTTAAGCCATTTGCAAGGCAAAGGAATGATCGGCTTCCGTCAGTCTTCCCGTTCTTCATGGTATGGCGATGGTTTTGAAAATACTAAGATATGGTCAGGAATTGAAATGGATCCATTAAATGATGCCACAACAATAAAAGAATGGAGCATCAGAACCAATAATGAAAACAATATCTTCCCGGCTGATATTTCAGAGAATAATACGCAGCTTTTAAGCTTTAAATCTACAATTTATCAGACCGATAAATTATTAAACGGACAAATCGTAACAGGGGTAATCGCTGATACCGATAAATCAAAGGTGATAACAGCTCTTGTTCCAAAAAGTACAAAAAGTAAAGATTTTTTAACAGGGATTATCACAACTGGAAGTATTACCTATGGGGATTATTATCTTCCGAAGCAAAGTATAACGAATGTTAGTAATGGTTATACTATAACGACTTCTACTTTTGATTATAGTCATAATCCTTCAGGAATAGGAGCAGATTATTACATAGGTCGTCTGAAAACTAAAACGGATGCTACTCAGGCTTATGGTGATACAAAATCGGTAAAAGAAGAATACACGTATGAACATAATCTTTTAAAAACACAGAAAACGTGGAATAGGGATAATACAGGATATTTGCTGGAAACTTATAATTATGATGGTTTTGGAAATATCACCGGAAAAACGACCAGCAATAGTGTAGATTCCCAAACCCAAACCAATAGCACTTTGTATGATCCCAAAGGTAGATTTGTAATACAAAAAACAGATAATTTAGGATTAGAAACTAATATTGAATACAATGATTGGGGACAAATAAAAAAACAAACCGATCCTTTAGGAAATACCCTTATCAATACTTATGATACTTGGGGAAAACTATTGACTTCTAAAACCAACTTAGGAGGAACAACCACTTATGAATATAAAAGAGACGATAATGCAAATATTACTGTTATTCAATACGACTCTGATGGAGATATTTCAAAGAAATATACCAATAAACTAGGACAGGAATACAAGTCTTCTACCAAAGCATTCGGACAAGGACAATATGTTTCCCAAGAGACTCAGTATGATGTTTTAGGAAGAAAAATTAAAGAATCAGAACCTTATTTTGAAGGGCAAAGTGCTTCGGGGTGGAATATTTTGGCTTACGATGATTCCGTATTCCCAGCAAAAATAACAACTACGGCATATACTGGAAAGCAAATGGAGACTTCGGTATCAGGTTTGACAACAACAGTAAAAGAATCAAACCTTGTTGATTATGGAAGAATAACAACCAAAACAACCGATGCCTTAGGAAATGTAATTTCTTCAACAGATAAAGGCGGAACGATACAATTTTCTTACAATGCAGCCGGAGAACAGATTAAAGCTCAATATGCAGAAAATATTGTCACCACCAAATATGATTCTTGGGGAAGAAAATCAGAGCTCAATGATCCTTCCAATGGAATCTATAAATATGAATATGATGGTTTCGGACAGCCAAAGAAAACAATAAGTCCAAAAGGAACGAAAGAATATACTTATAATACTTTAGGGCAATTAATTTCTCAAAAAGAAATTTCTACGACAGATGGAGGGCAGGCAACCAATAAATTAATTACTTTCACTTACGATGATAAAGGAAGACTTGTATCAAAAGGAGGAACCTCAACAGGAAAATCCTACAGCTCCAATATCAGCTATGACCCGCAGGGAAGAGTATTATCCAGCTCGGAAAGCAGCAATGGTAAATACTTTATCCAGAAAGGAATTACTTATGACGATAAAGCAAGGGTAATTTCCTATGAAAAACAATTGTATTCTTCCGGTGTTCTTACAAAAGTTCAGATTGAAAATGTGTACAGCGCATGGAATGGAGAGCTTACACAAATAAAAGACAAAATAACGGGTAAGAGCCTGTGGGAACTTAAGGAAACCAATGCCAAAGGTCAGGTTGTGAGAGCTAAATTAGGAGCATCGGATATTAATAACACATATAATACTGCAACTGGTTTCTTAACGGAAATCAAGCATGTTTCTCCTGTACAAGGGATTTTAAATATTCGATATACTTTCGATGCTATTAAAAACGAGCTTAAGCTTAGGCAAACTTTAGGAGATTTTAATATTATTGAATCGTTTGATTATGATACAAACAACAGATTGATCAACTGGACGAATCCTGTAACAGGTATTAAACCTTCTTCAAACAGAAATATTTATGATGTGAAAGGAAGGATCATGGAAAACGATCAGGTAGGAACGATGAAGTATGAAAATTCGGCTAAAATTTATCAGCCAACAGGAATGACATTAAATGCAGCAGGAACTCAGAATTATAACAATGACCTAATTCAAAGCATTGTTTATAATGAAAATAATGACCCTGTTTTCATTGATGGAATGAAAGGAGATGTTGCCTTCCAGTATGGCTTGACCAGCATGAGACAAAGAGTGACTTATGGAGGTAACTTCAGCATTGACGGAGATGGGAAATTCACCAAGTTCCATAGTGAAGATGGAAGCTATGAAATTGTAAGAGATAATACAACCGGAAAAGAAAAGCATATCCTATATATCGGAGGAAATCCTTATGAAAGCAATATCATCTATCTTAAAAATTATAATGAAACGGGAGGTTCTTATAAATTCTTGCACAAAGATTATATTGGCAGTATCTTAGCGATCAGTGATGAAGCTGGAAACAAGCTAGAGCAGAGACATTTTGATGCATGGGGAAACTTCACTCATCTACAAATTGGAAGCGGAGCAATTATTACCGATAAAAATATAATTGATAGCACTTCGTTATTAGTAGAAAGAGGTTACACTTCACATGAACATTTTGCAGAAATAGGCATTATCCACATGAACGGGAGATTGTATGATCCGTTATTAAGAAGGTTCTTAAATGCTGATGAAAATATACAGGATCCTTATAATACCCAAAATTACAATAAGTATGGGTATGTGTTCAATAATCCATTGATGTTTAACGACCCAAGTGGAGAATGGATCGTTGAATCTGCATTTTTATCAGCAGTGATTATCGGAGCTATGGTAGCATCATTCAGCTATACGATTATGACTTCGATTAGTGGACAAGACTGGGATCTGGGCGGCTTCTTTAAATCTACATTATTTGGTGCAGCCTCTGCGGCTGTTACCTATGGTATAGGAAGTGTGTTTGTCACCTCGGCAGGTACTGCTACCCAAATTGCAACAGAGCTTGGGAAATTGGAAACTATTTTGGTACAGGGAACGGCACATGCTTTAGCACAGGGAATCATATCCTTAGTACAGGGACAAGGTTTTGAAAGCGCTTTTGTTTCAGGGCTTTTGGGAAGCTACGGTGCATCGGCATTTAGTGCTGTTGCTGGTAAATTTGCTAGTAGTGCAGTAGGAACGATTGCTTCTGGTGCTATTTTAGGAGGTGTAGGTTCTGAACTTACTGGAGGAAACTTTTGGCAAGGAGTTGCTATTGGAGGGTTTGTTGCTGGGTTTAATCATGGGATGCATAAAATTGGGAATGAATTCACTCAAAAAGAACCACAGCAGAAGAAAGAATCTTGGGATTTAGATGGCGATGGAAAAATGGACTTAGGTGAAGCAAACAATTGGTATAGAAAAGGAAAGGGACAAGCTGTAACATTAGATGCAAAAAAAATAGATTTAGATTTTGTTGATACAAAAGGCTGGATTAAAGGAAAAACGTATAATGTTCAAACTTTAATAAAATCAAGTGATGGTAGAGTATTAGGAAATATTACAGTTAAATATCTGGGAAATAATAAGGTAACTATATTATCTGACACTTATAATTTTGAACAACATGGAAAATTTATGGATAGTCCTTTTAGAAACGCTGCTACAGTTGTAGGTAAATGGTACGCAGGCCAAGGAGGAACCGATTTTCAAATAAATTTTAAAGGTATAAATACTATAAGACCAAGAGTATATAATTTTGAAAGAGGACCTAAATATTAACTATATGAAATATCCAATTTTTATAACAATTACATTTTTTACGATATTTTCTTGTAACAATTCTGATAAAGTTGAAAAATTACCTTTAGGTTATGAAGTATTATATGAAGGAGGAAGTCAGAATAGATTACTGAAAAATAATGAGCTAATTATTGATAGCGGATTAGTCGATTGTAAATTTAAAAATGATTATTTATTAATTTCTATGGATACAACTTATTCTATGAATCCACAAAAAATAAATAAGAAAAATCTGAAATATTTTATACAAGATATCAAAAAAGATACTATTCTAAAAGAAATATCTTTTACAGGTCTTTTAAAAATTATAAAAGAAAAATCCTTAGAAGATATAAACATTACGAAATAATAATTATTTTCATTTAATCAAAAACAATGAAAATCAAACATTTAAACAAAACCGCACTAATCTTATTTTTATTCTTTATCTGTTGCTCAAAGGCAAAAGACCAAAATAAACCTAACAATGCCCCGATAGAAAAATATAAAAAAGAGATTCTCATGAATGGCAATATTGATGCTTACAGACAACTAACGCTATATTATCTTAACTCACCATTTCGTAATGAAACTTTACCCTACTCAATTGTAATGGCAGATAAATATAATAACGGAGATGCTTGTCATGAGATCTTTGTACAAATAACTGGACTGAAACAAGTTCCAGGGACTCAACATTATGATCTATCAATTTTTAATAAGTTGAATAAGGGCGAAAAGGAATATGTCTTATTTTATTTGAAAAAAGGGGCTAAACTGAAAGATATTGGATGTATAGTAGCTCTTAGAGACCTTGGTATTTCTAACAAATACTAACACATTCAGAACGAACATCTTTGTTCTATTTACAAACAAACCCGTTGCTAAAAAAGCAACGGGTTTTTAATAAAAACCACCGAAATCGCAGTGGCTTAAAAAAATCAATCTAATTATGGACTATATCTTATAAATTCGGGTTATTCTCAAACTCTCTCTGAGGAATACTGAATAAATAATAAGCACTGTTGGGTGTGAAAGCTGATTTATCCGGGAAATCAAGAACAGAATGCCCTTTACCGTCTACGGTTTTCACGGTTCCGTCCGGTGTAGTGATCTGAACTTTTATCGGCTTACCATCAGCATCTACAAACGGTTTTCTTACTACTGTTCCCTGCGTTCTGATAATATCTGAAAGGGAGAATCCTTCTCCGAATAATTCTTTTCTTCTTTCAATTAAAACTGCTGCTACAACATCATTTTGTGATAAGGAACCATTGTAAACATTGGCATTTCTCGCTGTTTTCAACTGGTTCAGGACTGTTACTGCCTGAGAAACATTTCCGTTTCTTGCTTCGGCTTCAGCTTCGATCAGATACATTTCTGCAGCTCTCATGTAAACAATGTCTGCAATAAGAGTTGGCTTAAATTTAAACTTAGCATATCTCAGCAATCCTTCTCTTCCTTTCTGCCCGTCCCATGAAAACAACTGGTATCTGATGTCATTGGTATCAAAAAGGTCTTTAAAATAAGGATCTGCCATAAAGCTGTAATAATAACTTCCTGATGAAGAAACATCCAGATAATGAAAAGCATAGCTCGCATCAGACTGTTCCTGCGTCTGCCCGTGCCCCCAGATCCATTCTGCATTGTTGATGTCATTGAAGCCATCTTTGTATTTTTCAGGAGCCATAAGCGAAAATCCTTCTCTTGCAATTTTTGCAGATGCTGAAGCTTTGCTCCATTCACCGGTATTCAGGTAAGTTCTTGCTAAAAGTCCGTTCACAACGGAACGGTTGATCTTATCCTTATTGTTCCTCGTATAATTTTTCAACAGGTTATCGGCATCAGTAAGATCACTTTTAATCAATGTATAGATTTCTTCAAGACTTGCTCTTTTCTTCCCTACCGTGCTTGTGGTAGAAGGTTCAGTATAAATGGGAGCTGTCAATGCTGACTTATCTTTCAGATAGCTGAATTGGTAAAAGCTCGCCAGATTCAGATAACAGAAAGCACGCAATGCTTTAGCCTGTCCTTTCACCTGATCTTTTTTCTCCTGACTTCCTTCTGTTCCATCAATTCTTGTAATCACATTATTCATATTATTGATGGTGGAATATAACATCGTCCAGATGAACAATGGTCTGCTTGCTGTACTGTTCACCATTTCTGTGAAAGCATAGGTAGAAGCAAAGCCATATTTATTCGTCAATACCGCCACATCGCTTCCCATAGCATCGCTGGCTCTTAAAACAGTGGAATAACCGATATTAGCGTATGTTGTTCCGTCATTATTAAACTTTGCCCAGGTACCGTTCACCACCGTTTCGGCACTTTCGGCTGTTTTGAAAACTTCAACGCTGTTGGCCTGATCAGTCGGAGCCGTGTCCAGCTCACTTTCACAGCTTGTCAACGATAAAAATCCGATAAGTGCAAACGATAAATATTTTAATTTTTTCATTGTTTCAATTTTAAAGGTTAAAGTGTTGCCTGAAGACCAAAAGTGATCGTTCTCATTGCAGGATATCTGTAATACGTTGTTCCGTCCAACGCCTGCTCAGGATCCATTCCTTTATGTTTATAGAAGGTAAGAAGGTTTTCGGCTTGAATATAAATTCTGAACTTTTTCAATCCTATTTTCTCAAAATAATCTTCAGGAAGTGTATACCCTAAGCTTACATTTTTAAGCCTTGCATACGTTCCTGAATATAAAAACCTTGATGATGTTGAGGTCCAGTTATTCGTTGTTGTACTCAATCCCGGGACATCTGTATTAGGATTTTCAGGAGTCCATCTGTTCAACATTTCTGCACTCCAGGCACGTCCTCCTGCACTTCCGTTGTGCATGATAGAAGTATAGTCGGTATCCAGAATCTTCCCTCCGATTTTGAATGTCAGTAATCCTGAAAAATCAAAATTCTTATAGGTAATACTTGTACTGATACCTCCGGTCAGTTTAGGTAATGCGGAACCTTGTAAAAGTTTTGTAGCTTTTGAATATTCCGAAGTAGTTCCTTCAACTGAATTTCCGCTGGCATCTGTAGAGACCGTTTTCCACAATGGCTTTCCATTGCTTGGATCTACACCTACCCATTCCGGAATAAAGAAATCATATACAGAGCCTCCTACCGTTAATAACTTGCTACCCACCACAAGAGAACCTCCTGGCAATTTGGTTACTTTGTTGTTTAAAGTACTTAGATTAACATCAACATTCCATTGGAAATCCTCAGTTTTAAAAGGTGTTGTAAATAATGAAAATTCAAATCCTGTATTCTGAATCGTTCCGATATTCGCCGGATAATCACTGATTCCCAACGATGGCGCAACCGGCATATTAAACAGAAGATCCTGGCTTTTTCTTTTGAAGTATTCGATATTTCCTTTAACCCTGTTATTCAGAATCGCGAACTCCAATCCTACATTCAAATTAAGGTTCGTTTCCCACTTTACATTATTGGTAGATGTTTTTTCAAGGGTTGTTCCCGGTTCTCCACCAAGGCTGATAAATCTGTACAACTCCTGATAAGCATAATAAAGCGGCTGCCCGTTAGGTCTAAGCAGTTTATCATTTCCTTGTCCTCCGTAGCTGGCACGCAATGTCAATTGATTAAAGACATTCAGACTCTTTACAAATTCTTCATTTGATATTTTCCATGAACCTCCCACTGACCAGAATCTCCCCCATCTGTTATCTTTTGCAAATCTCGAAGAACTGTCTGCCCTTCCTGATGCAGATAAGAAGTAAGTATTGTTATAGTCATACTCTACTTTTCCCAGGAAACTTAATAAGCTTAATTTATTACTGTTTCCACTGAAACTCCCCAGCAGGGAAGCCGCATCCGGCTCATAGTAATAAGGCAGTGAGAACTGACTTCTTGTTCCTGAAATAGTTTGATAATCGTACTTATAGAACTCATGTCCTGCTAAAGCATTCACATGGTGCTTTTCAAACTTCTTATCATAGGTAAGGATATTGCTGGTTGTATAAGAAAGCGTTCTGGTATTGGTTTTTGTTACCGAACCTCCGATTTCAGCACCTTGTCCCAGCAATGGATTTGAATAATAATGTCCGTTATAATTCACCAAATCAACAGAAAAACTTGTTTTGAATTTTAACTCCGGTAAGAAAGTGAATTCCATGAATCCTTTTCCTGAGAAGTTATCTTCTTTATTTTCGTTTTTATCTAATGGCAATGTTGCAGCTGCATTCTGATTCTGAAGTGCATTGGTAGGTCTGTACTTTCCAAAATCATAAATTGGGTTTCCATCTGCCCCTAGAATATAGCTTCCGTCTTCATTTCTTTCATAATAAGGATAGAATGAAGGAATAAATCTTGCAGCATTGATGATATTACTGGCCTTGGAATCTGAAGAAGTTGGCGCCTGCTGAATACTGTTGGTATAGCTTAAGTTTACTCCGACATTCAACCATTTCTTCACTTCTGAGTTGATCTTCAGCCTTGTATTATATCTTTTATATCCTGATTCAATCGCCATCCCTTTATCATCCAGATACCCCAATGAAAAGAAATAATTACTTTTTTCACTTCCTCCGCTGATATCAAGATCTACCTGATTTCTTGAAGCTACTCTCTGCAGAATATCTCTCCAGTCATCATTCCAAAGTGGCGATGCACCTGGTAATAATTTCCCATCTTTTCCTACAGGTTTTGGATAAGCAGTTCCATATGGATTGATCCCAAGGGTAGAAACAAGATTGTCTGTTGCCATTTGTGCAGCCTGCTGGGAAGAAACTTTACCAGATTGATATCCGTTTCTTAATGCTTCCCAATATAATTGAAAGTACTGATCTGTGTTTACCTGCTCATAATCTTTAACAGCTCTTCCTGAGAATCCCTGACTGATATTAAAATTAACTCTGGCTTCTCCTTTTTTACCCGATTTTGTAGTAATGATAATAATTCCGTTTGCTCCTCTTGAACCGTACAAAGCACTTGCTGTAGCATCTTTCAAAACACTGATGGATTCAATATCGCTTGGACTTATAGAGTTAATATTTCCGTCAAAAGGAATTCCGTCTACCACATATAACGGATCACTGGAAGCACTGATGGAACCAATACCTCTGATTCTGATGGTAGAAACCGCACCTGGCTGTCCTGAGGCGCTGGTTGTCTGAATCCCAGCAACCTGTCCTTCCAGTGCTTTGGTAATATTGGTTACAGGTCTGTTGTTAATTTTATCGCTTGAAATGGTGGCTACAGAACCGGTATAGCTGTTTCTCTTAGCTTTTCCGTAAGCTACCACTACTACTTCATCAATCTCCTTTTCATGAAGGCTATCTTTTTTCGGCCTGGAATTCTGTGCACTTACACTGGTTACTCCCAGAAAAAAAGCAGCAACCGGAGGTATCCAGGCTTTAGAATTGAATAAATTTTTACTAATCATAATCAATTTTATTTATCATATATTAAAATTTAGCCCTTTGCAGAATAGTCAGCAAAGGGCATCGATAAATACGATAAACCAAATGCTTATTTTTCCTTAAAAGGCTGAACGTAACACCTTGCCCCACGGGTAGGTTGTTAAGATTTCACAGGGTCAGTTCCCTCCATCTTTCTTTATAAGCCGATCGAAATATGTTTGCAAAGCTAGAAACTTTTAGTCTACAAAACAAGTAGACTTATTAATTTTTCGTGATAATTTTTTAATAATTAACATAAAATTTTAATAAAAGCCATACCAATAAGGAGTTGCAGACTTTACCATTAATTCAAATATGATAAATATCATTATAAATAATTCAATAGCACAAAAAAAATAATTGCGGCCAGGTGTATACAGTTAATTCAAAAAAGTTTTTAATTTTATAGTATGAAAGTTTTAATTATCAACGGACCTAATCTCAATCTTTTAGGCACAAGAGAACCGGAAATCTATGGAAATGTCTCTATGGAAAGTTATTTGGAAGATTTAAAATCCGAGTTTCATTTTCACGAAATAAAATATTATCAGTCGAATATCGAAGGAGAGCTTATTAACAGACTTCAGGAGGATGATTTTGATGCCGTGATAATTAATCCTGGAGCTTTTACCCACTATTCTTATGCTATCGCCGATTGTTTAAAAAACATCAGAAAACCCAAGATTGAAGTTCACATCAGCAATATCTATAAAAGAGAGGAATTCAGGCAAAAATCTGTGACAGCTGCTAATACGGATGCGGTTTTATCTGGTTTTGGAATGGATGGGTATCGTTTGGCTTTATTAAACTTGAAGTAATTTCTTAACCACAGATTGCACAGATTTTCACAGATGTTTGTGGATATAGAGAGAGTAATTTATGGAGATAAATGATAAGATTTACTGTAAGAATATTGGGGCATATCCCGGCCAATTAACGAAAGAAAATCCTATAGCATTAAAGAAATAAACGATGAAAATGTAAGGATTCAAAATAATGAAGGAAGGCTGAGATGGTATTCGAAATTTTATTTTAGTTTAAATAATGAACCGGAAATAACTTCAATTAACATAGATGATACAATAGAAAATATTGAATCTGATGCCATAGAAGTAACCATTACATTTTCTGACAAAGCAAAATATTGGACGACCTTCACAACTCCAAAGTATTTAGATAGGATGTTGAATGAACAGTCTTATTTTTCTTCAAAACATTTTTTGATCATAAAACATTTGACTAAAGAATCTATCCAATCAACAATTCTAAAACTGGATGAACAGAATAAATTGATTGAAAGTTGTAAAAAGTATAAATAAGAAAGCCTCATCAATGATGAGGCTTTTTATATGTTGATGGATAACTATTAAATAGTCTGTTCCTGCAATTGAGGTCCTGAAGCAATTAATTTCTTACCTTCTTCAGTATCACAGTACTGCTCAAAATTCTTGATATATCTTGAAGCAAGATCTTTTGCTTTTTCTTCCCATTCTGAAGCATTCTCATAGGTATCTCTAGGATCTAAAATACCTGTAGAAACGTTTGGCAATTCAGTAGGAATTTCAAGGTTCATAATCGGAACCTGAGTTTTAGGAGTATTATCAATAGAACCGTCAATGATGGCATCAATAATTGCTCTGGTATCTTTCAGAGAAATTCTCTTTCCTGTACCATTCCAACCTGTGTTTACCAGATAAGCCTTAGCTCCGTGCTCTTTCATTTTACCGATTAATGTTTTAGAATACATTGTCGGGTGTAATGTAAGGAATGCTTCTCCAAATGCCGGAGAGAAAGAAGGTTGTGGTTCAGTAATTCCTCTTTCAGTTCCGGCTAATTTTGATGTATAACCGCAAAGGAAGTGGTACTGAGCCTGATCTTCATTCAGGATAGAAACCGGAGGAAGTACTCCGAATGCATCTGCTGAAAGATAAACGATCTTTTTCGCATGACCTGCTTTAGACGGCAATACAATTTTGTTAATATGATAGATCGGATAAGAAACTCTTGTATTTTCTGTAATAGATCCGTCAGTATAATCTGCTACTCCATTGTTCACAACAACGTTTTCAAGAAGTGCATCTCTCTTGATGGCAGCGAAGATATCCGGTTCTTTTTCTGCTGATAAGTCGATAACCTTAGCGTAGCATCCACCTTCATAGTTGAATACTCCGTTGTTATCCCATCCGTGCTCATCGTCACCGATAAGGTATCTTTTAGGATCTGCTGATAAAGTAGTTTTACCCGTTCCTGAAAGACCAAAGAATAAAGCTACATCACCTTTTTCTCCTACGTTAGCAGAGCAGTGCATTGAAGCCATCCCTTTTAATGGAAGGTAATAGTTCATCATCGCGAACATCCCTTTTTTCATCTCACCTCCGTACCATGTACCTCCGATGATCTGTAGTTTTTCAGTAAGGTTGAACATGATGAAGTTTTCAGAGTTTAATCCCTGAGCTTCCCAGTTCGGGTTGGTAGTCTTTGATCCGTTGATTACTGTGAAATCCGGCTCACCGAAGTTTTCAAGCTCATAGTGAGAAGGACGAATAAACATATTAGTAACAAAATGCGCCTGCCATGCCACTTCAACGATAAATCTTACTTTAAGTCTCGTATCCGCATTCGTTCCGCAGAATGTATCTACTACATAAATCTTTTTAGATTCAGCAAGCTGGTTCAGCACTAGTTCTTTACAAGACCCGAAAATTTCTGCTGTTGTAGGTAAGTTTACTTTACCATCCCAGAAAATTGTATCTCTTGTAACATCATCCTGAACAATATATCTGTCTTTAGGTGAACGACCTGTGAAAATTCCTGTTTTTACTGATACTGCGCCTGATTCTGTAAGCTCAGCTTTCTCAAACCCCTGATTTTCAGGAGAAACTTCAGCCTGATATAATTCTTCATAAGAAGGATTATACACTACTTCATAGTTTCCTTTAATCCCTAATTTCTCTAAATCCTGGATGATTTTAGTGTTTTTCATTTTACTTATATTTTCTATTTCTTTATTGCTTTCAACAAAAATAATATTAATTATTTGTTAAAGGTGGTTTAAATATACTGATATAAGTCAGAATGGCAAATAAAAAAACAGGATCACAACTAATTGATTATAAATCAATTATATTTTCCCATTCAAAAATAGTTGTAAAACCTTTCTCCCAAAAATAGTTCTTATAGTCCCCAAATTTGGCACTCATTACAAAATCTCCACCCCATGCGCCTAAACTTTTGACAAATGAAGGGCAATCTGAGAATAATTTTTCTTTAACTGTGAGAATTTCAAGAAAATCGGCAATTTTATGCTCATGAATCATCATTAATTCGGAAAAATTTTCCAATTCACTGCATAATAATATTTTTTTTGTGAGATCTGAAAATTCATTAACCAATTCCGGAGACTTCTTTTTGGACTTGTAAAAGTTGATTCCTTCTCTGCTATCCTGCTTCTGATTTAAGTGAATAAATATCAGTTCATTTTTAAAGGATGGATTGAAATCTACTTTCTCATATTTTATCTCAGGTTTGCTTTGGAAGAGCACTGCAGATTTTTCTTTCGCTACGGCGATATCATATCCACTGCCTCCCAAACTGATCATATTAAGATAAAAGGGATCTATTTCAGCCCACTCTGCAAGATTGTTCATCAGGGTGGAACTGCTTCCAAGCCCATAATCTGCAGGAAACTGAAGATTGGTTTTTAAATGATAACTAAGGTCGGTTTTGAATTTACTTGTAGAAAGCTGCTGAACATTTCGTAATGTTTTGGTAATAAATTCAGCGCTTGATGGAATATTGGTTTCCAGGATCTGCCAGTTTTTATAATCAATGACAGCTTTTAACCATAATGTATTCTGATGACAGGCTTCCCAAAGAATAAGAGATTTTCCATCTTCTTTTTCTTCAAAAAAAAACTCTTGTCCCAGCCTGGTAGGTACCGCTAAGACAAGAGCTCCATCTATTGCGAAATATTCTGAAGTAAGCATAAGCTTGCCCGGTGAAAATATCGCGCTCATATTTTTTTATTTAGATTGCAGAAGTAGCTTCTACAGATCCGTCAATTTTTTTGATCAGTCCCTGAAGGGTTTTTCCTGGTCCTACTTCTACAAAGTTAGAAGCACCATCTTTAATCATATTCTGAACAGACTGAGTCCATTTTACTGGGCCGGTAAGCTGAGCGATTAGATTTTGCTTGATCTCATCAGGGTTTGTTACCGCTGTTGTAGTGATATTCTGGTATACAGGAATCGTTGCTTTTCTGAATTTTGTCTTTTCGATAGCTGCTGCCAGTCTTTCCTGCGCAGGCTGCATCAATGGTGAATGGAAAGCTCCGTTTACCGGTAACAGCAATGCTCTTTTAGCGCCCGCTTCTTTCAGCTTGATGCAAGCTTCTTCTACAGCTGGTGTTTCACCAGAAATAACCAATTGCCCCGGACAGTTATAGTTGGCAGGAACAACAATCCCGCTGATCTGTGCACAGATTTCTTCAACCTTAGCATCTTCTAAACCTAGGATAGCCGCCATAGAACTTGGATTGGCATCACAAGCTTCCTGCATTGCTTTCGCTCTTTCAGAAACTAATTTCAAACCGTCATCGAAGGATAAAACTCCGTTGGCAACCAAAGCTGAAAACTCTCCTAAAGAGTGTCCTGCTACCATTTCGGCACCGAGACCATTTACTGCTTTTAATGCTGCTACTGAATGTATAAATATTGAAGGCTGGGTAACCTCTGTTTTCTTAAGATCCGCATCCGTACCGTTAAACATAATGGAAAGAATGTCGAAACCTAAAATTTCATTGGCAGATTCCATCAGATCTTTAATATCTTTTCTAGAATCATACAATTCTTTTCCCATTCCTACGAACTGAGAACCCTGCCCTGGAAATACAAGTGCTTTCATGTATTGAATTAAATATTATGCAAATATAACTATAATGTTAACAATATTCGTTCTAAGTGCTATAAATCATTTATGGTACTAACCTGATTACTCTGTAACCTGTATTTACATATGCACCGTTAGCTTTAGATTTTACAAACTCAAATTTGGTAGCAAGCTGAGTCTGAACTTTATTCATCTGCTTAAAGATTTCTCCTTTTTTATTCTCTCTGGTTAACATGTCATTTACGACATCAAAACCTACAATAGCATATTTTGGTGGAGTTTTGCAGTATTTAGTTTTATAAGCTGCCAGAATTTCTTTCTCAAAACTACCGTCTGTATTAATCTTTCTATCCATCAGATATACAAGACTTGCCTGGCTCAGCTCATCCACTTTCTTTTCAAAAACAGGAGAATAAAACATACTGAAGGCTTTTATTCCCTGAACTTCTTTAGAAATAGCAATCATTCTGTTGGCAAAAGCATCTCCTGCAGCATTATCATCATTCGCTAAAATGGCAATAACCGGTGCAGACTGCCATGTCATCATATTCTGATCCGGCTGAATATCTGCCGGGGAATTAACAATAATGATATTAGGATTTTTCACCGCTTTTTCAAGTCCGGCTTTAATATAGTTGGCATCTTCTTTTTTTGCATCCGCCACTATATATATTTTCTGATCTGAGTACACGCCTTTTACTTCTTCTACAATCTTATCAGCATAGGTTTGATTATTCGTCTCAACAATAATCAAATTGCTGTAGTTATAGAGTTCCGGAGAGTTGGCAAATGGTGCTACAACCGGGATTTTCTGATTTTTGGTAAAATCAAGAACATCAATTACATTGGATTTAAAGAAAGGGCCAATGATAAGATCCGTATTATCAGGATTAATCTGCGTCAAAGAGTTTTTGAATGAAGCTTCATTTCCTGAATCTACAACTTTGATATCCAGTTTTTGCCCTCCTCTTGCATTTCTTTCAATAGCAAGCTTAGCTCCTGTCAAAAAGTCAAGTGCCATTGCTCTATACTGAGTTTCGTTGGTACTGTACCCGAAAGGAAGCATTAATATAACACTCAAAGCATCGCCATTTTTCTTTATATAAGCGGCATCCTGCTTTTTGATCTTTAGAACCATTCCGGTTTTCAAACCGTGTGAAAGATCCGGGTTTAGAGCGATAAGCTCATCGATAGAAACACCGAATTTATTAACAATAGAGAACACTGTATCGCCTTGCTGAACTGTATAGGTCACATAATCGTCACCAGCTGCAACATTGGAAGCAGCTGTAGATTTTTCGTTCCCTGAATCCATTTTTGCTTTTGGATTTGAAGTTTCAGCAACGGTATCTGTATTGGCAGTAGTATTTGTTCTTTTTATTTTAATGGTATCCCCAGGCTTAAGTCCTTTTTCTTCCAATCCTGGATTTAGAGCATAAAGGTCCTGCTGGCTGATGCCAAACTGTTTTGTAATTCTGTAATAATTATCTTTGGCCTGAATGACATACGGTTCTCCTTCTGCAGGTGTGGTAACTGCTATAGGTGTAGTCGTTGTTTTTTCTACTGGAGTTTCAGTGTGTTTTTCTGTGGTTATTGCCTGTTGCTCTCCTCCATATTTTTTAATACTGGCAAGAGGTAAGGTGATCTCGTCTCCGATCTTCATGTGAGAATCTAATTCTGGATTCAGTTTTCTCAGATCAGTTTCAGAAATTCTGTATTGCTTTGTAATGCCGTAAATCGTTTGTTTTGGCAGTAAAACAATTTTACCTAGAGAAGAAGCACTTGTTGTTGAAGTTACCTTTTCTACTGGGGCCGTTTTTGTCACAACCGGAGTGGCTGCTTTGTCTGATTTTATAGTTAAAACATCTCCGATCGCCAGTTTGCCATCTTTATGTTTTGGATTTAGCTTCAGCAATTCATCTACAGTCATTCCATACTTTTTTGCAATGTTGTAAGGATTGTCACCTTGCACAACCGTATGTGATTTCTGGGCTGAAACTCCCAAAACCATACATAAACTGGATAGAATAAAAAACCTCTTTATCATAGTCGATAATTATAATTTACAAAAATACTTCTTTAAAATTAAATGGCAACAATTATTAATTTTGAATCTTGAACCACCATTTCTTCCAAACAATTTTCAAGCCACGAATAGCCGTAATCTGAAAAGAATACACTAAAGTTATATACTCTCTCCTGCCATGTTTTTGCGGGATGAACATCTAAAAACAGATTTTCAAGTCTTTCCAGCAATTCATTCTGTTTTATTTTTTCAGCATGAAGCAAACGTTTTTTCATTCTTTTAAATGATTTTAATTGTCGTACTTCTTCTGCCTTCACCATATTCCCGAAAGATTTCTCCGTTGTTTCCGCTGAAGCTTTCAATGCAGAAAAACTATTGATTAATAACTCTTCCTTCTCATCAAGTAATTGTAAAATAGGATTATCTTTTAAAATCTTCCGATTGGTAAGTACCGAAAAATTCTGGAAAAAATCTTTAATTTTAAGATCGAGTTTTTCAATTTTTCCTAATGTTTTTTCTTTCAGGAAAAGCATAGAGTTTCTTGGAATCAGAATTGGGAAAGGAATATTAATTTTTGAGAAATAATCTTTCAATTCCAGCCAGTACATGATCTCGGCATTACCTCCGATATAGGCTAAATTAGGAAGTACATTTTCCTGATATACCGGACGCATCAGTGCATTTGGACTGAATTTTTCAGGGTAATTTTCCAATTCGGCAAGAATTTCTTGTTCTGTAAACTGGATAGGCTTATCTACAACAATATACTTCTGTCCGTTAAATTCTATTCTGTCTCTCGTTTCAGAAAGGTAGAAAAGGTTAATCTCTCGAGGGTTTACCTGAACCTTTCCGTATTTTTCTGTTAGAAAATCTACTTTCTCCTTTGATGTTTTTTGTAAGCTGAAGTTCAGAAGTTCATCTTTAAAAATCGTTTTCATTTGATTTTTAAGTTTCTGAGAATCTCCATCCAAAATTAAAAGTCCAAATTCTGAAAAAAGACGATTCACAAGAATTTTAATAGCTTCCGTTAAAGTGTTTCCAACTTTATAAGCCTCCTTCATCATTAAGATCAGCTCTGTACCGAAAATAGAATCTTTGAACTCTTTTTCAAATTCCGATATAAAATAGGTATCACTGATTTCAATTCTCCCTACCGGACCGCCTGATTTCTCATTGGTCTCGTAGTAATTATTCTCGGTTTTAAAATGGTTAATTTCGGCAAAATCATGATCCTCTGAAGCCATCCAATAGACCGGAACGAAATTAAAATCCGGGAAATTTTCTTTCAGATAGGTACATGTCTTTATGGTCTGAAGAATTTTATACACAAAGAAAACAGGCCCTGAAAACAGGTTCAACTGATGTCCTGTTGTAATCGTAAACGTATTGGGCAGTTTAAGATTCTCCATATTTTCTTTCTGCTTTGAAGAAAGAGAAAGATTTCCAAACTGTCCTTCAAATACGTCAGCTAAAATGTTTCTTTTTTCAGAGGTAAAAGAATCTTTTTTCAGATGAATCTGCTGTCTGAAATGATCTAAGGAAAATGTATTATTTTCAAAACCCTCAATATTCTGGTTTAAAAAATCTTTTACCAGCTGAGGAATGCTTTCTATATCGTTAAATGATATTTTATTAATTGTTTTCAACCTGTACAGTTTTTAGTTGAACAAATACCACACGATTCCGATATTCAATCTGAAATCATACACCGGATAATGTGGAAATGCATATGCTTTGTTATTCGAAATAACAGTTCCTATCTGCTGTCCTTCTATGAAAAAGAACATTTTTTTGACTTTCATATTAATATAAACATCGGCGATAGGCTGTCCTCCAATTGAAAATGAATCTGCTCTCGGAAGGATATATTCATTAAGAACAGGAAAATAGTCTCTTGAAGCGAATTTAGAGAAGTAGTATACTTTAACACCTGCCTGAATTTCTGCTGCTTTTTTGAATGCCTGGGTCTGGTAGAAGAAATTGGCTCTACCGATGAAGCCTGGCATGGGAAGCAGTTCTTTATTCGTTAAGGTATTCTGGAAATGTACTCTGGTATTCAGATGGAATTTGTTGAAGCTGAATGTAGCGTCTCCTCCGATCTGAGAGATATTTACTGAATTGTCACTTTGTTTCGGACTTCCGTTGCTGTCAAAATAAGTGTAGTTATCGATTCTGAAGTAATTGGCGAAAATTTCTGTTTTAAACCATTTAAGATTGATGCTTCCTCCCACTTCCATTACAGACTGGTTCTTTGCATTTTCAAGATAATAATTGAAATTATTATATACAGAAGTATTCAATAAGTAGTTGAATGAAGGATATGCACTTTGGAAATTTACCTTAGCATTAACAAAATAATCTTTTATAGGTTCAAATTTCAGATTATTGGTTGTCTTCAGATAACTTTTAAACTGGCTTCCGTTTGAAAATTCAAGGAATGAGTTCAACTGAATTTTGTCCCAAAGTTTTACCTGCAGGTTTCCTACAGCTCCGATTCTGTTTTCTTTAAGTTCACCAGGAAAAGGTACGTTGTTCAGTGCAACGACATCTCTTATCCCAAATTTAATGATCTGATAACGTACCCCTGCATCCAGCTTAAATTTTTCATTATTAAAAATCAGGCTTACCGTATTGCTGAAATTCTCAGAATATTTTTTGGTTGTCAATGGAAAGCCATTCACTAAATCTGTAGGAGCATCATACCAATACGGCTCTAATGCGGTTTGGTTATAATAGTATTTATTTCCCTGATGAGAAAGAATGTGTCTTATGCTGAAAGGAAATTTCTCAGAATTGAATGGCGTAAACTGATGACTCAGATAATATCTTCTGTAAGAAAACTGTGAACTGGAAGAAGCCAGATTTACCTGTGCATTTTGTCTGTTACTATAATTACTGTCTCCACTCTGAAACAGATTATCTTCAGTAATCCCTCCATTTTCCTGATTATTTACATTCTGGTGAAGATAATGCGCAAAAAGCTCATAGTTCCCATTTTTTGAAACATAGTGTCCGGAAAATAAGGTATTGTTGTTAGCTGATAAGGAATTTCTGTAAAGTCCCTGCGAACGGAGTCCCATATATTCAAGAGCAAAATTGAACCTTTTTCCGATATTCTGAGTATAGGTAGATTTTAGAGCAGCTCCGTTTCTCATTGCATTATGATATATAAATGTAGCTGTAGGTGTTTTAACATCATAATACTTTACATCATTGGCTCCAATAATCATGTAAGATTTGTTGGATGGCAATAAAGAGAGATTTTGCTCATCATTAACTTCAAATACAAGAGGATTAAATCCTGAACCAATGTTGGCGGGCTGTACTTTTCCGAAGTTATCTTTATTATTTTGCTGTGAAAAGATATAGGTTTTATCAAAAGTCATTACTGTATCAAAAACTTTCTTTTCAGAAAACTGGGTCTGATACTGATAATCATTTATAGTAGGTTTGAAAATTTTCAGGGAATCTTTTTTCCCGGAATCTATTACAAGAGTGTCTTCTTTTTTAGGCTGAGGCTTTGTTTCTGCTTTATTAACGACCTGAGCCTTGGCTACAAAACCTAAAGAGAAGAGTATGAAAAGGATGTACTTCATTATTCATTATTGTACAGCAAAAATAAGAAATAAAAGGACATAAAAACTGTTTGATTGGTATCCGGGGCGTACTAACTATTCCCAGGCTATGATGACATTCCTAAATTAGCACTATATCCATACCTGTTACTATCATGATAGCAGCCTGAATAAAACAGTCTTTTAAATACCAACAATTGCTACACTTATCCTTTATAAATGGTACAGACTTTTTTAAAGATTTTGAACAAATAAAATAAGCCACCTTTACAAGGCGGCTTATTTTTTTATTTTATCTGATTTGATAATTAGTTATCGTAACCTGGGTTTGATTTTACCAAAGTTCCAGCAACGTTAGTTTCTGCCAAAGGAATTGGGAATGCCAATCTGTTATCTCCAACTGGAATATTAGCTGTTACACTACCGTTAGTAGCATTTTTAGGAATAGCTGTTCCCCATCTTAGTAAATCCCACATTCTGAAACCTTCACCAAGAAGTTCTTTTCTTCTTTCTAACTTCAGCCTGTCAAGCGTAACTGGTCCCGCTAGAATTAGCTGTTGATCAACAGTTAATATAGTCCCATCAACATCTTTATAACTTGTTAATCTATTTCTCAAAATTTGTTCCCAATATTCTTTTGCTACGGCAGGATCTCCTCCGTTAAGCTCTGCCTCGACACCATTAAGAAGAACTTCTTCATATCTGGAAACTCTAATATTATCTTCACCATTTGGATTAGGATACTTAGCTGCAATATAAGTTCCAGCAGCATTCCCACTCGCTGAAAATATAGCACTTCTAATATCATGCTCAGGAATTGAAGCTACTACATTAGCTTTAACCGGCATATTTACATATGAGTCAGCTGGAGCAATTTTGTAGTGAATACTAGTTGAACCTAAAGCAGCAATAGGACCAACAGCAAGTTCAAATACTGAGTTAGAAGCTGCATTATTAAGTGTCCAGCTTGTCAAATATGAATCACGAGGAATTACACTATATTTTCCAGATGCTACAACATCTTTTACCAATGAACGCACTTTAGCATAATCTCCTTTATATAAATAATATCTGGACATTAAGGCCTTAACTGAGAATTCATTCAATACCGTTTTATCACTATAAACCTGATTAGCATTTCCAACTAGGTTAGTTAATGCACTATTAAAGTCTGCTTCAATCTGAGCCTGCGTCTGTTGAACTGTAGAACGGGCCATATTCGCAGAAGGATTATACTGAAGAGGAACAACCACTCCCGTAGTTCCACCAGAATACTGCTGTCCGAATAATCTTAAAGCATCAAACAAAGCCTGTGCTCTTACCGCATAAGCCTGCCCTTTAAGTTGCTTTACCTTCGAAGCAATCTTAGCTGGATCAACCGTTTCCCCCCAAGTTAAGTTATTTGAAGTTCCAAGAATGATGTTAGCTTTAGCAATTGTTGTATACATTGCAGTATATGGTCCTGATGCGTAAGCATCACCAGAAAGCATTGTATAGTTTGAAACTGTACTATAATATCCGGAACGGTTATTAGAATACATTGCATCACTTCTCAATTCAGGAATTGTTACAAAATCACATCCGTAATAAGAAGCACCTCTCATAGTACCATAAGCTCCGAATACAAAAGACTGAAGCTCTTCTATTGTTTTAATATCTTCCTGGGGTTTACTTTGGAAAAATTGTGTATCAATAAAGTCCTCACTACACGAAGTAAACGCTGTAGAAGTAAGGGCAATAACTGAGAATGCTATTAAGTATTTTTTCATTTTTTTCAATTTTTAAAATTCAACATTAAATCCAACTAAATAAGATTTCAAAGGAGGCAAGTTCAGGTTAGTAGTTCCTGCAAGTGCAATATCCGGATCATATCTTAAGTTTTTATCATATGCATGTGTCCAAAGGTTGTTACCCATAACGTAAACTGTTACTTTATTAAGGTTTGAACCTTTTAAGAAGCTAGAGTCAAAAGTATAAGCTATTTTTAAGTTAGCTAATCTCAAATAATCCGCTTTATATAAGAATCTTGTAGATGTTCTGTTTGCAAGCTTATTACCACCATAAATAGGCTTAGGGTTCAATGCATTAGTATTGTTTGGAGTCCAATAATCTAATTGATCCTCATATCCAGGATAGAATAAGCTATATTGACCATCACTCATCGTATAGATTGCCCAGTCATCATATACTTTACCTCCAAAGCTATATGTTCCTTGTGCAGAAACTGTAAAATTCTGATAAGACATTTTAATACCAACACCTCCAAAATATTTCGCTAAACGATTACCTTGAATAGCTCTTTGAGCTTTATTATAATTGTTGGTTGTTTCACCATCAACTCCATTCACATACCATAACGGATCTCCATTGTTAGGGTCAACACCTGCCCATTTTCTCATGTACCAGCTGTTGATAGATTCTCCTTCCTTTAGGATCGTAGCTCCGGAAATAATGTCTTTTCCACCATAGATTTTAGTCAACTCATTATTAAGCGTTGATAAGTTAGCATCCATGCTAAGAGCAAAACCTTTTGGATTCTCAGGCTTTAAGATATCCGCATTGATACTGAATTCAAATCCTTTGTTAACCAATGTACCGATATTGTCTGTGTATCCTGAAATACCTTGAGCAAGAGACAATGGAACAGTAAAGATCAGATCTTCAGTTTGCTTGTTATAGTATTCAGCTGTTAATGAAATACGATCTTTTAATAAACCTATATCAACTCCTACGTTGAAAGGCTTAACAGTTTCCCATTTAAGTCCTGGGTTATAAAAACCTCCGAAGCTTGCTCCAGCATTGTTATTATAATTGATACCGTAGCTGTATGTAGCGTAAGGAGACGCTGAAATCTGATTTCCTAGTTTACCGTAAGAAGATCTAAGTTTCAATAATGTTAAATAATCATTATCAGGGATAAAGATTCTTGCTAAGTCAACACTTGCTCCTGCAGAATAGAAGTTGCCTCCTTTCTGACCTGGGAAGAAGTTTGACATTGCATCTCTTCTATATGATAAGTCTAAGTTAACAATATTGTCGTAATTATAGTTTACCTGTCCTGCATAACCAGATCTTGAAGTAATAGCTTTTGTTCCACCAGCTGCAACAGGTTTAACAAAACTATCTAAAGTCTGAAGAGATGAAAGGGCAACAACCTGTCCTTCCGCATTGATAGCTCTCATGTCAGATTTGTAAGCTTCCTGAATAGCTCTGGCAACAAATTTATTTTTATCTCCAATTCTGAAAGAATATTCTAAGATATTTTGTATGTTGAAATTAAAAAATCTTCTTGCATTAGATGTTAAATCACCTTTCGCTGAGTATCCATCACCATGAAGAGGGGATAAGTAAACATCTTCTTCTACGTTGATATACTCAGGGGCGAAATTCATTCTATAAACAAGCCCATCAAGAATTTTATAAGTTACTCCCAAGTTTGCAAATACTCTACTTGTGTTTGCTTTTCTAGAGTTAATATCCTGTAATGCTGCTACGTTAAAGTTTCCGGAAGGCAATGAGTTATTAGCACCATAATACCAGCTGCCATCAGGGTTTCTTACCGGATCAACAGGAAGGTTAAAGTACTGAGCGATCAATGGGTTAGCAAAATCACCACCATCATTCAAAGTACGCATTTTACTGTTTGAAAACTGAAAATCTGTATTAATCGTTAATCTATCAGTTGCTTTATATTCAATTTTAGTGGAAGCATTCACTCTTTTGAAATCACTCCCTTTATAGACACTCTCCTGATTGAACATACCGATAGAAGAGTAATATTTGAATTTATCACTTCCTCCGCTAACTGAGAAGTTTGTTTCACTTTGATTAGCACTATTTCTAGTAAGCTCTTTTTGCCAGTTGGTATTTACATTACCATACGCAGCATATCCTAGTGGATCCTGGTCTGGATCAAATAAAGCATCATAAGCCTCCTGATAAGATCCATAACCAAATGCAGCAGGTGTATTGGCCATTGTCTGAGCTGCTAAGCCATGCCACTGATCTTTTGTCAATGAATTTGGCAATTTAAAAGCAGTTTTATTTACCCCAAAGTTACTTGAGAACTGGAATCTTGGTTTACCAGATTTACCAGATTTTGTAGTAATAATGATTACCCCAGCACCAGCATCTGCTCCATATAGTGATGTTGAAACTGCATCTTTAAGTACAGTCATTGATTCAATATCATCAGAACTTAAATTCGCCAAGATATTTGACGTTGTGTTTAAGCTTGTAAGATCTCCTGAAGCAATTCTTACTCCATCAACAATAAAGATTGGGCTATTATTTCCATTAACAGAAGTATTACCTCTAACACGGATGTTTACAATACCCCCTGGCTGTCCTGAAGCTGCTCCAGTCTGTACCCCGGTAACTCTACCCATCAGGGCTTTATCAGGAGATGCAACAGGCAGATCATTAAGCTTGTCACCTTTAACTGTACTTACAGAACCTGTAACTTCTTTAACAGATTTTTTCTGTCCGAACCCGACCATTACTACTTCATCAATCTCAGTAGCTCTAGCTGTATCCTTCTTTGCTTTTTGCGCATAAGCTACTTGTCCTAGGAAAAACAGAGCTCCGGCGCTTAATACACGTAGTTTAACATTCATATTAACAAATTTTAATATATTTAATGGGCAAATATGTTAATAAATATTAACATCCACAAATTAAACTAACGTTTAAACGACTATTTTTTTTACCGTTTCATTTAAAATTTACATAAAACAAATAAGATTCAATAATAATAGACAGTTTTTATTCAATAAAAAAGAATTTTTTTGCCGACCCCATTCGTTTTAACAAATTATTAATAATTCAAAAAAAATTATTTAGAACGATTATAAATTAAACGAGTTTAAAAAATAAAAAAACCACTTTATAAAAAAGTGGTTTTCACATATTTAGGATATATTTATTTCAGTTTCTTCTTGACTGCTACTTCTTCGTATACTTCAAGGATATCTCCGATTTCGATGTCATTATAACCTTTAAGGTTTAGACCACATTCGTAACCTTTCGTAACTTCCTTCACATCATCTTTGAAACGTTTCAAGCTTTCAAGTTCTCCGTCAAATTTAACAATACCATCTCTTAGCAAACGCACTTTAGACTGTCTTGTTACTTTTCCGGTAAGAACCATACAACCTGCAATTGTTCCCACTTTAGAAATCTTGAATACTTCACGGATTTCAACATTACCAATTACCTGCTCCTGAATCTCAGGCGAAAGCATTCCTTCCATCGCTTCTTTTACCTCATCAATTGCTTTATAGATTACAGAATACGTTCTGATCTCAATTTCTTCACGATCTGCAAGTTCTTTTGCATTAGCCCCAGCTCTTACATTAAATCCAATAATAATTGCATCTGATGCTGCCGCTAAGTTGATATCAGATTCTGTAATCTGTCCAACACCTGAGTGAAGAATTTTAACGCTGATTTCTTCTGTTGATAATCTCTGTAACTGATCAGAAAGAGCCTCTACAGAACCATCCACGTCACCTTTAAGGATAATATTCAATTCTTTGAATTCTCCTAAAGCAATACGTCTACCCAATTCTTCAAGCGTTGTATGTTTTTTAGTTCTGATTGATAATTCTCTCTGTAACTGTTCTCTCTTATTAGCAATTGCCTTACCTTCACTTTCATCAGCATATACTCGGAATTTATCACCTGCTGTAGGCGCTCCGTCTAATCCTAAGATTGTTGCAGGGATTGATGGACCAGCTTCATTAAGATTTTTACCTCTTTCATCAAGCAAAGCTTTTACTTTACCATGATTTTTACCTGCCACCACATAATCTCCAACTCTTAAAGTTCCGGTTTGCACCAGCATTGTTGCTACATATCCTCTACCTTTATCTAAAGATGCTTCAATAACAACTCCGTTTGCTGCACGTTCAGGATTCGCTTTTAACTCAAGCATTTCAGCCTGTAGTAAAACTTTCTCCAATAATACATCAACGTTGTTACCGAATTTAGCAGAGATCTCTTGTGCCTGAACATTTCCACCCCATTCTTCTACTAAAACAGGAGGATTCAAGCCTGAAAGTTGCTGACGGATATTATCAGGATTTGCATTAGGTTTATCCACTTTATTGATTGCAATAATCATTGGAACCTGTGCAGCCTGAGCGTGGGCAATAGCTTCTTTCGTTTGCGGCATCACATCATCATCGGCAGCAATTACAATAATTGCAATATCCGTAATCTGTGCACCTCTTGCTCTCATCGCAGTAAAGGCTTCGTGACCTGGTGTATCTAAGAAAGTAATTCTCTGACCGTTTTCCAGTTTCACGTTATAAGCACCAATGTGCTGAGTAATTCCTCCGGATTCACCGGCAATTACGTTTGTTTTTCTAATGTAGTCCAACAATGAAGTCTTACCGTGGTCAACGTGTCCCATTACAGTAACTACAGGAGCTCTTTGTAATAGACTCTCTTCAGTATCTACTTCATCTTCTGAATCTGTATCTTCAAGATCAGCATCTGAGAATTCAATTTTATAACCGAATTCATCTGCTACTAATAATAAGGTATCAGCTTCAAGTCTTTGGTTCATGGTAACCATTACACCTAATGAGAAACAAGCAGAAATTACTTCAGTTGGAGAAACATTCATTAAACTTGCCAATTCACCTACTGTGATGAATTCTGTTACTTTAAGAGTTCTGTCCTGTGCTTCAAGCTCCTGCTGACGCTCATCCTGTTCTCTACGGAAAGTTCTCTTGTCTTTTCTGTGTTTTGCAGATTTAGACTTTCCTCCTTTATTAGTAAGTTTTTCTAATGTTTCTTTGATCTGGTTTTTAACCTGCTCATCAGTTAGCTCAACTGGCATAACTCTCTGTCCAGGTCTGTTGTTCTGGCCTCCTTTTTTGAAGCCACCACCTTGACCCTGACGGTTTCCACCTCCCTGGTTGTTTCCAAAACGGTTTCCACCCTGGCCACCTTGACCTTGAGGACGATTTCCTTGTCCACCTGGACCACCCTGGCGGTTTCCACCTTGTCCACCGTTATTATTGTGCTGACGGTTTCCTTGGCCCTGACCACCCTGGTTGTTGTTATTATTTCCTGAGTTTTGATTATTCCCCTGACCTTGTTGGTTATTCTGGCCACCAGGTTTTTCAATTCTCTTTCTTTTCTTTTTTGCTCCGGCTCCTGGCTTTGGTGCAAACTGAGTTAAGTCTATTTTTTCACCAACGATCTTAGGACCGTCAAGTTTTTGATACACTGTCTCAATTTTCTGTGGTTCCTGAGATTCAGGTTCAGCCTCGGCTTTTGGAGTTTCCACTTTTTTCTCCTCTGCAACAACTGGTTTTGGAGTTTCTTTTACTGGTTCTACAGGTTTAACTTCTTCTTTTTTCTCCTCCATTTTTGGCTTGTCTTTTTTCACAGGTCTGTTTCTAGATTCTATTTGAGACAAATCAATTTTATCCAAAACTTTAAATTCCTGCTTTTCTGGGGCTGCTTTAACTTCCGGCTGTTGTTCTTCTTTCACGATTTCTTCTTTCTTTTCTTCAACCGGTGTCGCAACAGGAGCCACAGGAGCTGCAGGAGCTTCTTCAACTTCAGGCTTCTTAGGTTCTAAGTCTATTTTACCTAAAATTCTAGTTTCTGGTTTATTTGCTTTAGCTCTTATCACTTCAGGGGTTTTCTTTTCTTCAATTTCCAGTTTTTCTTCCGGAACTTTAGTGATCACCACCTCATGGGAAGCCTTTCTTTGTTCGCCGTCTTTAGCAAACTCAGCCTCCAATGCAGAATATGCCGCTTCTTCCAATTGAGCGTTAGGATTGCTTTCAACTTCGAAACCCTTTGATTGTAAAAACTCTACTAATCTGGACATCGAAATGTTGAATTCCTTAACCGCTTTATTTAATCTAATTTTTGGCATTTATATTATTTACTGTTTTTTAATTTTTAAAATTAAAGTATTTCTTTTTTACTGTTTATTAAAATTTATTTAAAATCTTAATCTTCAAATTCTTCTCTCAGAATACGTTTCACCTCTTCGATTGTTTCTTCTTCAAGGTCTACCATATTTAAAAGACTTTCAGTTTCTTTATCCAATACTGATTTTGCAGTTGTAAGTCCTACTTTCTTAAACTCATCCAAAATCCACTGCTCGATATCGTCATTAAATTCTCTCAATTCAACATCGTCATCCTCGCTGGACTCTCTGTATACATCAATTTCATATCCTGACAACCAAGAAGCCAGTCTAATATTCTGTCCTTGTTTTCCAATTACTTTAGAAATCTCTTCAACAGGAGTATATACTAATGCATAGTTTTGATCCTCATTGATGTCAATTTTATTGACAGTAACGTTTCCTAAAGCTCTCTTCACCAAAATCTCAGGGTTTTTAGACCACTGAATAACATCGATGTTTTCATTTCTCAACTCTCTTACAACGCCATGAATTCTGGATCCTTTTACTCCAACACAAGCACCTACCGGATCAATTCTGTCATCATAAGCATCTACTGCAATCTTCGCCTTTTCACCAGGAATTCTCACTACCTTTTTCAGGATAATTGTTCCGTCCTGGATTTCAGGAATTTCCAGCTCTAATAATTTCTCAAGGAATTTAGGTGCAGTTCTGGAAATAATAATCTGTGGTTTAGAACCTTTAAAGTCTACTGTCTCAACAATAGCTCTGATATTCTCACCCTTTTTAAAGAAATCGGATGGGATCTGGTTTTCTTTTGGTAAAATAAATTCGTTTCCTTCATCATCCAGCAGAATCACATGCTTATGACGGATGTGGTGGATTTCTCCAACAACAATTTCCCCAATTTTATCTCTAAACTGCTCGTACAGCATTGCATTATTGTGCTCCTGAAGTTTTGTAGCCAAAATCTGCTTAAGGGTAAGAATATTTCTTCTTCCCAATTGTGCAACAGGAATTTCCATTGTAAAGTCTTCACCTACTTCAAAAGTAGGGTCAATCTTCTTAGCTTCAGAAATTTCAATTTCCAAATCATCATCTTCAGACATTTCGTCCTCTACAATTGTTTTATTTAAAAATATCTGAAAATCTCCTTTATCCGGGTTTACAATCACATCAAAATGATCATCTGAATCAAATCTCTTTCTTAAAAGAGTCTTCAGTGAATCTTCAATAATTGCCATAAGATCAATCTTACTGATCCCTTTTTCGTCTTTAAAATCACCAAAGGATTCAATCAACGCTATATTATCCATCTATTCTTTTTTCTTTTTAAAATTTAATTACTACTAATGCTTTTTTGATCTCAGGATAAGAAATTTCTTTCTCCTCCTCCACATCTACTTTTCCTTTTCCGATATCTTTCGGCTTTCGGTAACGTAGAACAAGTGTGATCTTCTCATCGTCTACTTTTGACAATTCTCCTTCAATTTTAGAAGAATCCTCCAGCATCACTTCAATCTCTCTTCCAATGTTTTTACTGAACTGTCTTGGTGTGGACAATGGTTCGCTTAATCCTGCGGACATCACCTGAAGGCTGAAGTCATGCTCTTCACGATCCATATTAAATTCAATTGCACGGCTTGCATCAAGACAATCCTGCAAAGAAACTCCGTTATCACCATCCAAAATCACTGTAATATCATCCCCTGCAGAAATTTTAAGATCAATAAGAAACAGATCTTTTCTGGTCTCAAGGAATTCATTTAATAATTCTTCAATTCTTTTTCTAAACTCCATATATTTTTATCTTGATTTACAGTACGAAAAAAGGCTTTCTTCCGAAGCCTTCCCATTTTTTCCGTAAATCCATTGCAAATATAAGCTTTTTTTCTAAAAATGCAAAATTATCTTAAGTATCAAGTAAATAGCGCCAGATTCATTTACAATAAATTAAAAGAATATGTCACAGGATTTTTATTACTTTTGTCTCTAGAATTTTAAAACAGACATTTTGAATATAACGATTGTAGGAACAGGTTATGTAGGTTTAGTTACAGGAACTACGCTGGCAGAACTTGGCAATTCAGTATACTGTGTTGATATTGATGAAAAAAAAGTAGAAGGTTTGAAAAACGGCATTGTTCCCATCTATGAGCCGAACCTTGAAGAAATGTTTTTGAGAAACATACAGTCTGAAAGATTATTTTTCACTACCAATCTTAAAGAAGCTTTAGACAAGAGCGAAGTTATATACCTGGCACTACCAACCCCTCCGGGAGAAGATGGATCTGCGGATCTCTCTTATGTACTTCAGGTAGCTAACAATATTGGTGAACTAATGACTGAGTACAAAGTCATTGTTAATAAAAGCACGGTTCCTGTAGGAACGGCGGACAAAGTAAGAGAAACCATCTCAGCGAAAACAAATATACCTTTTGATGTTGTTTCAAATCCGGAATTTTTAAGAGAAGGATTTGCGGTTGAAGATTCAATGAATCCCTCAAGAGTAGTAGTGGGCGCAAGTTCACAAAGAGCCAAAGACATCATGTCTAAAATATACCAGCCCTTCACCAATATCGGAATTCCCATTATCTTTATGGATGAGAAGTCTTCGGAACTCACAAAATATGCTGCGAATTCATTTTTGGCAGTAAAAATTACCTTCATGAATGAAATTGCCAACTATTGTGAAAAGGTAGGTGCAGATGTAGATAAGGTAAGACTGGGAATGGGTAGTGATGACAGAATCGGGCACAGATTCTTATTCCCGGGGATCGGATATGGAGGAAGCTGCTTCCCCAAAGACGTAAAAGCGCTTATAAAATCGGGAAAACAGGAGGAATTTAATTTCCAGATTCTCGAAGCTACAGAAAATGTAAATACCACCCAGAAAGTCATTTTAGTGTCTGAAATTGAAAAATATTTCGGGGGAAGTATTGAAGGAAAGAAAATTGCTATGTGGGGGCTTGCCTTTAAAGCCAATACAGATGATATCAGGGAAGCTTCATCATTAGACAACATTGCCCTACTGCTGGAGAAAGGAGCAGAGGTAATAGCCTATGATTCAGTTGCAGAAAATAATGTTCAGAAACTTTTAGGTGATAAAATACAGTACGCCAAAGGAATGTATGATGCACTGGAAGATGTAGACGCGCTATTTATTGCTACAGAATGGCCGGAATTCAAAAACCCTAATTTTGAACTGATGGCTAAAAAAATGAAAAACAAAGTCATTTTTGACGGCAGAAATATGTACCCACTGGAAATCCCTGAACAAAACGGATTTCATTATAAAAGTATAGGAAGAAAGACCATCACAAAATAAACAAATGAAAAATATTATCATTACAGGAGGTGCCGGATTTATTGGCTCCCACGTTGTAAGAGAATTTGTAAAAAACAATCCGGATATTACAATCATCAATCTTGATGCTCTTACCTACGCCGGAAATCTGGAAAACTTAAAGGACATTGAAAATGAACCGAATTACGTTTTCGAAAAAGCAGATATCACAAAACCTGAAGAACTTAGAAAGGTTTTCGAAAAATACAGTCCTGATGCTGTTGTACATTTAGCAGCAGAAAGCCACGTAGACAGAAGTATTACAGATCCAATGGCGTTTATCAATACGAATGTAAACGGTACCGCTAACCTTCTGAACCTTTGTAAGGAATTCTGGACATTAAATCCTGATCACACGCATGGCAGATTCCCGGATGAAAAAAGAAACAATCTTTTCTATCATATTTCCACGGACGAAGTATACGGAAGTTTAGGCGAAACAGGATTCTTTTTAGAAACAACATCGTACGACCCACAATCTCCGTATTCAGCTTCAAAAGCTGCTTCCGACCATTTGGTAAGAGCTTACGGAAATACTTACGGAATGCCTTTCATCGTATCTAACTGTTCCAACAACTACGGTCCGAACCATTTCCCTGAAAAGCTTATTCCTCTTTGTATTTCTAATATTATCAATGAGAAACCACTTCCTATTTATGGTGACGGAAAGTACACCAGAGACTGGTTATTTGTAATTGACCACGCCAAAGCGATTCATCAGATTTTTAAGGAAGCTAAAACCGGTGAAACGTATAATATCGGAGGATTCAATGAGTGGCAGAATATTGATCTTGTAAAAGAACTGATCAAACAAATGGATGCTAAACTGGAAAGACCGGAAGGCTATTCTGAAAAACTGATTACTTTTGTTAAAGACAGACCGGGCCACGACAAACGTTACGCTATTGATGCAACAAAACTGAATAAAGATTTAGGCTGGAAACCTTCAGTAACTTTTGAAGAAGGGCTGGCAAAAACCATCGACTGGTATCTTGAAAATAAAGAATGGCTTGAAAATGTGACTTCGGGAAATTATCAGGATTACTACAGCAAGCAATACAGCTAAATCTCAGCTATTAAAGGAACAAATAGAGAATCTGAAATAATTATTTCACTTTTTTATCGTAACCTGAATAGCAAAACAAAATCGATTTATAACACAAAAGAAATACGCGTATTACGCATCAAAACATGAAAGGAATAATATTAGCCGGAGGTTCCGGAACAAGACTTTACCCTCTAACTATTGCCGTAAGCAAGCAGCTTATGCCTGTTTACGATAAACCCATGATCTATTATCCGCTTTCCACACTACTTTTAGCAGGAATAAAAGATATTTTGATCATCACTACCCCACACGACCAGGAAGGTTTCATCAAACTTTTGGGCGATGGCTCACAAATTGGCTGTAATATAGAATATGTTGTACAGCCAAGCCCGGATGGTTTAGCGCAAGCTTTTATCCTGGGTGAAGACTTTATAGGCAATGATCCCGCAGCATTGGTATTGGGAGATAATATTTTCTACGGTTCCGAAATGGGTACTTTATTGAAAAACAAAACCAATCCTGAAGGAGGAGTTGTTTTTGCTTACCACGTAGCAGATCCTGAAAGATATGGAGTGGTGGAATTTGACAAAAACCTGAAAGCGGTTTCTATTGAAGAAAAGCCTTTAAATCCTAAATCAAACTATGCTGTCCCCGGCCTTTATTTTTATGATAATAATGTCGTGGAAATTGCGAAAAATATCAAACCTTCCGCAAGAGGTGAGCTGGAAATCACAGATATCAACAATGTTTATTTAAACAATGGAAAACTTGAAGTAGCGGTTCTTAACAGAGGAACTGCATGGCTGGATACCGGAACATTTGACTCTCTTCATGATGCTTCAGAATTTGTAAGTGTTATCGAAAAAAGACAAGGGTTTAAAATTGGCTGTATTGAAGAAATTGCCTTCAGAAATAAGTTCATTGATGAAGAAAAACTGCTTGAAACGGCCACCAAATATGGTAAAAGCGGATACGGCGAATACCTGAAACAACTTATCGGAAAATAACAAATATAATTTATAAAATTCATAGACTATTGGCTTTATGGCCAATAGTTTTTGTTCATACCGTCAAATATCAATATATTAGTTGTTGATTTTTAGTTTTATTGACAATGAAAATTCATAAACTAAGAGATACGGTAAGAATTAATTATTATAAATTTGCAAAAACTTACACAGATGAATGAACCACAACAGAAGTGGACAGAAACGATTGATGCAGATCATTCGTTATTTGACTTGAAGCTAAAAGAAGTCTGGAGATACAAAGATCTTGTTTATATGTTTGTAAAAAGAGATTTTGTATCCAGCTTTAAGCAGACTATTTTAGGCCCAATCTGGTTTTTTATCAATCCCATTTTAACAACCATTGTCTATTTGGTTATTTTTGGAAGAATTGCCAAATTACCTACAGATGGAGCTCCGCCACTCATCTTTTATCTGGCTGGTGTTACTCTCTGGAATTATTTTTCTTCTTCACTACTGGCTACCTCCTCCACTTTTACAGGAAATGCAGGAATCTTCGGAAAAGTATATTTCCCAAGACTGGTGACTCCGTTATCCATTGTTATCTCCAACCTGATGCGGTTTGGGGTACAGTTTCTTTTATTTATTCTTGTGTGGGTATATTACCTGAGTGAAGGAAAGGTTCACCCTAATATTTGGGTATTGGCAACTCCTCTGCTTATTTTATTGATGGCTCTTTTCTCATTGGGACTGGGTATGATTTTTTCTGCTCTTACCACTAAGTATAAAGATCTTGCCATGCTGCTTGGCTTTGGAGTGAGTTTATATATGTATGCCACACCAGTGATATATCCGGTTTCATCATTACCAGGATTTTTCAAGAAGCTTGCTTTGTATAATCCTTTAACAGGTATTTTTGAATGTTTCAAGTATGCCTGGTTAGGTGTTGGTGACTTTTCCCCTCTCATGTTAGGCATAAGTTCTGTTATCATCCTTGTCATCATGGCAATAGGAATTGTAATTTTCAATAAAGTTGAAAAAACTTTTATGGATACGGTGTAATTATTCCCTGTTTAAAAATTTAAATTAAAAAACATGCTGGCTTTAAAAGCAGAAAACATATCTAAACAATACCGTCTGGGACAAGTCGGAACAGGAACTCTTTCTCATGATTTAAATAGATTCTGGCATAAAGTAAGAGGAAAAGAAGATCCTTATCTGAAAATTGGAGAAACCAATGACAGAACTACAAAAGGAGATTCCGAATACGTATGGTCTCTTCGTGATATTAATTTTGAAATAGAAAAAGGAGATGCTGTAGGAATCATAGGAAGAAATGGAGCGGGGAAATCTACGTTACTTAAATTACTGAGTAAAGTAACAAAACCCACGACAGGGAAAATATATACAAATGGTAGAATTGCCTCTTTATTAGAAGTTGGTACAGGTTTTCATCCGGAAATGACCGGGAGGGAAAATGTGTTTTTAAATGGTGCCATTTTAGGAATGACCCGAAAAGAAATCAAAAGCAAATTTGATGAAATTGTAGCTTTTTCAGGCGTTGAAAGGTATATTGACACTCCTGTTAAAAGATATTCTTCCGGGATGTATGTTCGTCTGGCATTTGCTGTTGCAGCTCATCTGGAATCTGAAATTCTTATTGTAGATGAAGTTTTAGCGGTAGGGGATGCAGAATTTCAGAAAAAATGTCTGGGAAAAATGAATGATGTTACCAAAGGAGAAGGAAGAACAATTCTTTTTGTAAGTCATAATATGGCAGCTGTTAAGCAGCTTTGTACATCAGGTATATTGATGAAAAACGGACAGGTAGCTCATCGCGGGGATATCAACAGTGTATTGGAAAACTACATTATCAATGAATTATCGCCTAATATTGAATTTGAATATATAGAAGATATAAGCAAAAAAGCTCAGATTCAAAAGGTAAGAGTATATAATGATAAGTCTGTAGAGACTACAGAATTCGGACATAATGAAGATATCAACATAGACCTGACTTTCATCAACAGAAGTGTAAGTGCAGGCATTAGAGTCAATATTGCCGTTTTGGATAAGTTCGAAAATGTAATCTTCATCACCAGAAAAGTATTTGATGAGAAAAATGAAAATAACTTTACAATAAAGATTGAAGGAGGTAAATTAATACCTAATACTTATGTACTTTCGGTTGCTATAGATACTCCGTCAGTAGAATTGTATGATATTATAAAAGGTGGAATCCAACTTAATATCATTGAAACAGGACATGAGAATTTCCTTGCCGGAGATACGGATAACGGAATCATCACTCCACCTGTAATATGGATGTAAACAATGGGTAAAAAAATATTAATTCTTTCGACAGGTGATGTAAATGGTGCTTATGAAGCCATGTACAAAGTAGCTCATATTATGAAAAATATGGGTCATGAAGTTGTTATGTGTGTGAAACATAAAACAAAGAATGAAGAATTCATTAAAGCCTATAATCATCCTACTTCTACTCCAGTAAAGCAAAGCTTGCTCACCTCAGTTATTCATAAAGTCAAAACCAGGCTTAATATTGTAAAACCTAAAGAGGTAAAAAAAACAATCAGTACAGACAGAAAATATTCTTTCTTCAGTAAAGATGAAATAACGGCAAATATTAATGTGGACAGCTTATTAAAAACGGCAGGCTTCACACCGGATTTTATTTTTACAGGAATGACTATTGATTTTCTCAATAGTACAGACCTTCTGAACATTTACAATACAACAAAGGCAAAAATATATAACATCACAGTAGATATGAATCATTTCACAGGAGGATGTCATTTTTCCTGGGGATGCGATGGTTATATCAGAGGATGCGATGAAAATTGCCCTGCAATTATAAAAGAAGATGAAAAAGTAACTGCTAAAAATAATTTTGAAAGAAAATATGAAAATGCTAAAAAAGCTCATTTTAAAATTATTGCAGGCTCCGGACTGACACTGATACAAGCTCAAAACTCAAAGATTTATAAAGATCAAAAGACAATTCATAATATCAATAGCTTAATTGATACCACTCTGCTTAATGATAAGAACAAATCAATAGCAAAACAGGTTTTTTCATTATCTGACGACTGCTTTTATATTTTAACTGGAGCCCAGAACATGGAAGATCCCAGAAAAGGTTTTGCCTACCTCATTGAAGCGCTTAAGCTGTTAGATCAGGAGTTATCTCAGGAATTAAAAGAAAAAATTGTACTTCTTGTTGTTTCCAATACGGTGAATGAAGAATTTGACAAGGTAACTTTTAAAAAGCAGAAAATAGATTATATAAAAGATTATAGATTGCTATCATTATTATATCAGGCCGCTGACCTATTTATCAATTCATCTGTTGAAGATTCCGGGCCTATGATGGTTTCAGAAGCTTTGGCCTGCGGAACACCTGTTGTAGGATTTGATACAGGAGTAATCATGAATATGGTCATCGATGACTATAACGGGTATAAAGCTCCCATGAAAGACAGCAGGAAATTAGCCGATGGAATAAAAAAGATTTTTAAATTAGACCATGATTCTTACAGTATATTTTCTAAAAATGCTGTAAAGCAGGTAGAAGAATTTTCTTCGTATGAGTATGCATCCGAAATTTTTTCAAAAATATTGGAACAGAATGATTAAGAAACTATATAATAAAAAAATTTCCGGACTGGGACTCGCTATATTCAGAATTTTCTATTCATTGGTATTGCTATGCGGAGTTACACAGTTTAACTATTTCAGACACCTTATTTTTGACGAAATTCCCTTTATACATCCTGCGGAAATTGATTTTGGAATTCCCATTAAAATCTGGATGATTGCCATCATCTTCATTATATTTGGTCTTTTTACAAGATTAGCAACCATCATTAATTATTTGATGACCATCATTCTTATTGGCAGCATCAACACTTATGAATATCATATGTTTTATGCTTATCTGGGAATCAATTTCCTGATGATATTTTTGCCCATATCAAGAAATCTGTCATTAGACCGCCTTATTAATAAACTAAAATATTCCAATACCCGCTTCAACTATGATCCTCCTAAAAAGGTGAATGCTCTAAGCTATCTTATTCCTATTTTTATTGGAGTTGCATTTGTATATTTCGATTCTATATTTTACAAATCCACATCTTCTTACTGGACTAAAGGCTTAGGGGTATGGTATCCAACCAGTTTTCCGTTCACTAACTTCTTTTCTATTCCGGAGGTTTTAGACCAGGAATATCTGATGTTATTTTTAGGATACCTCACCTTAATCTTCGAATTGCTATTTATCTTTACCTTTTTCCGTAAAAAGTGGCGTGTTCCTTTGCTTATTATTGGTTTAGGATTACATCTCGGGATCTCCATCTGCTATCCTATTCCATGGTTTGGATTAGGAATGTGCTCCATCTATTTATTAATGGTTCCTGTTGCATGCTGGGAAAAACTATTTACAGTAAACAGGAAAAAACCTCAAATGGTATTTTATTATGATGGTGAATGTCCTTTGTGCAACCGTACAAAGATTATCATTCAGCATTTTGATATCACAGGAAGGATAGATTTTAAAACAGTTCAGTATTATGCTGAACAGGAAGAACTCTTAAAAGATATTCCCACCGATGATCTGTTGAATGACATCCATTCCATAAAAAATGGGAAAATATATAAAGGATTAGATACCTATATCCAGGTTTTTAACGCTATTACCTATCTGAAACCGCTGAGCTGGTTTTTAAGAGTACCCGGAATTTATCATCTAGGAAAATCAGTATATCAATTTGTTGCAAAAAACAGAAATACAGAACGTTGTACCGAAGAAAACTGCGGCTATACTCCTCCAACATTGCCTCAGGATGAGGACAGCTTTAAAATTCTCCAGAATTACACGTTAAAAGATCTGAAAATATCCGGGATCAAATGGGGACTTGGGTTTATTATCCTGATACAGGTTATCATCTCATACAATTCTATAGGTTATAAAGGAGGGTTTGAAAAAACTTCTATAAGCCGCGCAATAAACAAGTTTTCAGATGCTGTAGAAAGACCTGCCAAAACTTTTCTGGGAATTACCCATCATGCTGTTTTTATGGACTACCATTTCAGTAACTATAATCATATTGTTGCCGTTGCTTACCTTGACAATAATGGCAATGAAAAATGGCTGCCCATCATAAACAAAGACGGAACTCCCGGAACCTCTCTCTATTATGGTCCTGTATGGGTAAAATGGACTTTCAGAGTAAACAATAATGAAATTGATCAATCTAACCTGAAGAAAGGAATACAGGATTTCACAGCTTTCTGGGCCTATCAGAATAATGTTAATTTAGATGATGCTAAATTTATTATTAAGCTAAAAAAAATAGATACAACTCCTTATCATTGGGAAAAAGGGTTCCTGAAAAAACAGATGGAAAAACAATGGACTGACGTAGGAGTAGCGGCATGGAGTAATAAAAAATGTTCAATCCAGATTCCTGAAATTGAAACTTTATAAATTTTTTAAACAGATTATCACCTTACCAAACTTAAATATTACCTGATGAAAAAGATTGCAATATTAGGAGCCAGTTATTTACAGATGCCACTTGTTCAGAAGGCAAAAGAAAACGGGCATGAAGTACATTGTTTCGCCTGGGATGATGGAAGAGCAGTATGCAAAGAATATGCAGATTATTTTTATGATATCTCTGTTCTGGAAAAGGATTTAATTCTCGAAAAATGTAAAGAAATAGGTATTGATGGCATTCTTACCATTGCCACTGACATCTGTATTCCAACAATAGCCTACGTAGCCTATGAGCTCAATCTTCCGGGAAACAGCATTGAATGTTCATTACTGACAACCAACAAGTCATTGATGAGAAAATGTTTTGAAGAACATAATATCAGATCACCCAGATCCATTACGATTTCTGAAATTAATGCCAATGATTTTAAAACATTTAATTATCCTTTAATCATCAAGCCTTCTGACAGATCAGGAAGCTTAGGGGTGATAAAAGCAACATCTTTTGATGAAGCTAAAGACGCCATTGAAAATGCAATAAACTATTCTTTCTCTAAAACCTGTGTGGTGGAAGAATACATCAAAGGAAAGGAAGTAAGTGTTGAGACCATCAGTTTCGGAGGTGAGCATCGAATTATAACAATTACAGATAAAGTCATCACCACGGAACCTTATTTTGTGGAATTGGCACATCATCAGCCTACTTCATTCCCTAAGCATATTCAAAATAAAATACTGGATATCACTTATGCAATCCTGAATGCAACAAAGGTTGAAAACGGAGCCGCACATGTTGAGCTTATGATAACCGAAAACGGTCATGTTTATCCGATTGAAATAGGAAGCCGTATGGGTGGAGATTTTATTGGTTCTGATCTGGTTCAGCTCTCTACAGGGTTTGACTATGTACAGGCTGTTTTAGATATTGCATTAGACCAATTCATGTTCCCCCTTGAGATAACACAAAAGAAATATTCCGGAGTATATTTTCTATCCGAAAACACCAAACAACTGTTGCCATATTTTACAGAAAACCTATTGGAGGACTATATTGTAAAAAAGGAAATAACCAATCCTTCGTTACAAAATGCACATTCCAGTAATGACCGATCCGGGTATTTAATTTATCAGTCGGACAAAAAAATTGATTTGTTATGAAACGTATTGCTATAATCGGATCAGGCCACCTTGGACAGCAGATTCTGCATCATATTCAAACGGATACCGATGATAAAGTCATTGGTTTTTTTGATGACTTTATGGAAAAAGGAAACAGCGTTAAAGATCTTCCCATATTAGGAGGAAAAGGAGATGTGATCAGTATTTTTCAGCAAGGTATCTTTGATGAAATAATTATTGCTATCGGTTATAAACACTTAGAATTTAAAAAACAGATATTTGAAACTTTTAAAAATAAAATTCCTTTTTATACCTTTATTCATTCTACAAGCTATATTGATCCTTCCGCAACAATAGGAGAAGGCACAGTAATTTATCCGTATAGCATGATAGATCAGAATGTGAAAATCGGAGATAATGTGTTGATCAATATTTCGTGTTCAATCGCACATGATTCATTGGTAGGAAATCACTGTTTTGTATCTCCATCTGTAGCTGTAGCCGGTTTTGTTTCTATTTCGGAACAATGTATTCTCGGCATACACAGTACCATTATTGACAACATCAATATTGTAGAAAAAGTACAGCTGGGAGGCGGTGCAGTAGTAATTAAAAATATCTCCCAACCTGGTCTCTATGTAGGAAATCCGGTAAGATTTATACGATAATCCATGGGAATAAAAAAAAATATTTTTTTTGGAGGATTAAATGAACTGAGAGCAATAGCTGCTTTATCTGTCATCCTGCATCATATTGAATTATTTAAACACCGTGATAAAATAGAAAGTTTATTTGATTCTGAATATACGCTGTATTGGATTGAGCATTTGGGAAAAAATGGGGTGTATCTGTTTTTTGTATTGAGTGGATTTCTGATCACTTACCTTCTGCTGTCTGAAAAAGAAAAAAACAGCACTATCAATCTTAAAAAGTTCTATTTAAGAAGAATTTTCAGAATCTGGCCTTTGTACTATATTATCCTTTTTATATCCTTTATTATCGTTCCACTGTTAACCTTTATTTTTCCTTTATTCTCTATCACTCCATCTTACTACCATTTAATAAAAGATTCTTCAAACTATGATTTGAAATCTTTCCTTCTCTACTTTACGTTTCTTCCCAATTTTGCAGTGAAGGCAGGAAAAATTCTTGCAGGAGCTTCTCAATCGTGGTCTGTAGGGGTAGAAGAACAGTTTTATATCATCTGGCCCATCATTATCTCCTTTTGTAACAGAAAAACAATGCTTTTGGTTTTTTTATCCATTTTGGCTGTTTTTGCTGTTATTAATCTCCAGTTTCCAAACTCATTGATAGGCATAATTGTTACCATCATTCCGTTTGAATTTATGGCCATTGGGGCATTGGGAGGATATTTTTATTATAAAAACACTGAAGAAATAACTCAGTATACAAAGAGTAATATCCTATATGCTGGTGTACTATTGTTAATAGCCATTTTAATTTCTATTCCTGTTTTTAAGCTGTATATTCAAAATATTATATTAGGGTTTGTTTTTCTATTATTGATTATAATAAGCATAAACTCATCCAATAAAGCGGTGTTAAGGAGCAGATATTTTTCATCCTTAGGAACGATCTCTTATGGGATTTACATGTACCATCCCCTGATTATGTTTTTAATATTCCCCGTATTTTATAAGCTATTAATATTTTATAATAATATATTTGTATTTAATATTGGTGTATTTATGTTCATACCAGGTATAACTATTTTAGTCAGTTATGGCTCGTATAGATACATTGAAAAAAAATTTATAGACATCAAAGATTCAAAATTTAAAACACTATGATCCCATTTAACAAGCCATTTATTATTGGCAAAGAACTCACATATATAGAAGAAGCTGTAAAGAGCGGTAAAATTTCCGGTGACGGAATGTTTACGAAAAAGTGCCAGCAGTTTTTTGAACAGAAATATCATTTTCCTAAAGTACTGATGACTACATCATGCACGGATGCACTGGAGATGGCTGCTATTTTGTGCAATGTGGAGCCAGGAGACGAAGTAATTGTTCCCAGTTATACTTTTGTTTCCTCTGCTAATGCCTTTGCACTGAGGGGAGCAAAAATAGTTTTTGTAGACTCCTGCCATGACAATCCCAATATTGATCCGGTAGAAATAGAAAAACATATCACCGAAAAAACCAAAGTAATTGTCCCTGTACATTACGCTGGTGTGGCATGTGATATGGAAAAAATTATGGAGCTGGCTCACAAACACAATTTGTTTGTGGTGGAAGATGCAGCACAGGCAATTGACAGCTATTATACTTTCTCAGACGGAACAAGAAAGGCGCTGGGTTCTATAGGCCATTTTGCGGCCTTTTCGTTTCATGAAACCAAAAATATCATTGCCGGAGAAGGTGGAATGTTAGCCATTAATGATCCACAATATTTTGACCGCGCTGAAGTAATCCGCGAAAAAGGAACAAACAGAAGTGCCTTCTTCAGAGGTGAAGTAAACAAATATGGCTGGGTAGATCTCGGTTCATCATTCCTACCTTCAGAGATTATATCGGCTTTTTTGTATGCACAATTAGAGAATCTGGAAATTATTCAGAAAAAAAGATTAGAGATCTGGAACAATTATCAGAACGGACTTTCTGCACTGCAGGAAAAAGGCTTCATTACTTTGCCGGACATGCCTTCCTATGCAACAAACAATGCTCACATGTATTATATTGTCTGCAGAAGCTATGAAGAAAGAACAAATCTTATTCAATATTTAAAGGCGCAGGATATACACCCGGTTTTCCATTATTTAAGCTTGAATAAAAGTGATTTCTTCCTTGCAAACAATCCTGAAATAGATATTCCAAACTCTGATCATTTCACAGATTGCCTGCTGCGACTGCCATTTTATTATGAATTATCTGAAACTGAACAGCATAAAATCATAGAACTGATCAACAGTTTTTTTACAAAATAATATAACTGCCCATCACTTCTCAATCACAAAACATGAATTTTCTAAAAAAATATATTGTCGGTTTTTTATTTGATATACTGAATTCGAATGCTTATAAAACCCATCAGCAAAACAAACTGAATGCCTGGGCTCAGAAGAGCTTCAAAAAATTCGGAACGAATTCTGCATTACCTGAAGAACACTGGATAAAAAACCCTAAATATATCTCGATAGGTGAAAATTTCAGTTCTTTATACCATTTAAGGCTGGAAGCCTGGGATCGTTTTCAGGGAGAAGTATTTCACCCTGAAATAATTATTGGTGATAATGTGGTCTGCAATTCCGATGTTCATATCGGAGCAATCAATAAAATTGTCATAGGAAATAATGTCCTTATGGCCAGCAGAATATATATTTCTGATCATTCCCATGGCAATATAACGGCTAATGATCTGAAAAATATTCCTGCTGCAAGGCCTTTACATTCCAAAGGTCCCATCATTATTGAAGATAATGTATGGATTGGTGAAGGAGTATGTGTCCTTCCTGGGGTTACTATTGGTGAAAATTCTATTATAGGCGCCAACTCTGTGGTGAATAAGAGTTTCCCAAAAAATTCAGTGATAGCTGGAATTCCCGCCAGATTAATAAAAACATTAGAAAACTGATTATGAAAAAAATAAAACCGCTTGCATTTTACCTCCCTCAATATCACCCCGTTCCGGAAAATGACGAATGGTGGGGAAAAGGATTTACAGAATGGACTAATGTAAGTAAAGCCCAACCTTTATTCGAAGGACACGAGCAGCCTATATTCCCTGCAGATCTGGGATATTATGACCTGCGCGTTCCCGAAGTAAGAGAACAGCAGGCCCAGATGGCAAAAGATTATGGAGTACATGGGTTTATCTTTTATCATTACTGGTTTGGCAGCGGCAAACAATTGTTGGAGCGCGTGGCTAATGATGTACTGAAATCAGGAAGACCGGATTTTCCCTTCTGCTTCTGCTGGGCCAACGAAACATGGTCAGGAATATGGCATGGATTATCAGAAAAAATACTGGCAGAACAGACTTATCCTGATGAGCAGGATTTAATTGCCCATTTCGAATACCTGCTTCCTTTCTTCAAGGACGAAAGATATATCAAAGTGGATAATAAACCTCTTTTCATTATCTACGATCCTAATCATCTCAATGAAGGTGATCCGCACTATATCTCAAAATTCAGAGCTCTTGCCATAGAAAACGGATTTGACGGATTGTATGTAATGGCTTCCAATAAACTTTCTGATGACCTTGATTTTCAATCTATGGGATATGACAGCAAGATTTCCAATGCCTTTCACAAAGCCTGGGTTCCTCATATTAATAAAAAGGAGTACATTTCCCACTCTCAATACTATAAAAACAGGATAAAAGGATTAATTGGAATTAAGAAAAAAGAACAGCCAAAAGTCAGAATTCAGGATGCGCAACAAGTCGTCAATGACCTGAAGTTTGAAGAAAGCAATGTTCCTACCTATCCATGTATCATGCCTAATTGGGACAATACTCCAAGAAGCGGTTATAGAGGAATTATACTGGCCAACAATTCACCGGAACTGTTTGAAAAGCAGGTAGAAAAAGCGGCAAAATATCTTGAAGATAAAAAAGACTATCCGGAACAGTTTTTAATTGTTAAATCCTGGAACGAGTGGGCAGAAGGAAACATTTTGGAACCGGATAGAAAAAATGGCTTCGGGTACTTGAATGCATTAAAAAAAATCTTGAATAAACACAGTAGAAATGAGTAAATTCAGTGTACTTATTGCCAATTATAATAATGGTCACTTTTTTGAAAAATGTTACCAAAGTTTAACGGCTCAGACTGAAACAGACTGGGAAGCAGTAATTTTAGACGACGGCTCTACTGATGATTCTCTTGAAGTTATAAGAAAACTTATAGGTAATGACCCGCGGGTTAAAATCAATCAAAATGATCAAAACAGAGGAATCGGATATACCAAAAAGAGACTAATACAGCTTGCTGAATCTGAAATATGCGGTTTTTTAGATCCGGATGATGCGTTGGCTAGCCACGCCCTGGAATCTGTTTTAAAAACGCATTCTGAATATCCTGAAGCAGGAATGGTCTATTCCAATCTGGTATTTTGTGATGAACATCTGAATCCCAAATCAGTACACAAAGCGAAGCAGATTACTGAGCTGGATCACTCTTACTATAATTTTAATGGTGAAATTTCTCATTTTGCTACTTTTAAGAAAAAGATCTACGAAAAAACTTCCGGTATTGATCCGTTTTTAAAAATTGCGGAAGATAAAGACTGGTACATGAAAATGTGTGAAGTAGCTCCTGTACAATATATAGATGAAGATCTGTATCTGTACAGAATTCACCAAAATGGAATATCTACTACAAAGAACACGGAAAAAGCACTGTTCTGGCATTGGGTAGCTCTTATAAAAATGGCTGAAAGAAGAAACATAAATATTGAAGATCTTTTCCTTGAGAACTATATTCCGAAAAACAAATACAAATATACTCTTGATAAGCTGGATCGTGTGAAGAATTCACGATGGGCAAAACTGGGAAATAAACTTGGACTATTCAAAATCTTCAGGTACCTGTAAGATTTTTAAACCGTTTAGATAAAAATATATGATTATTGGCAATGGAATTTTGGCAGCAGCCGTAAGACCTTATGACAGAGAAGATATACTTTTTTTTGCATCTGGGGTTTCCAATTCTCTGGAAAAGAATCCTGCAGAATTTGAAAGAGAAATCTCTCTGTTAACAAAAGCGACAGAAGAATTTCCGGATAAAAAACTGGTTTATTTTTCAACCTGCAGTATTTATGATCCTACAAAAAAAGAAAGTCCATACGTAAACCATAAGCTTAATGCTGAAAAATTCATTACAGAACACTGTAAAAACTTTGTCATTTTCAGAATTGGAAATGCAGTAGGCCGTGGAGGAAATCCAAACACATTAATCAACTTTCTTAAGAACTCAATTGTGTCCGGAACCCAATTCACAATACACAACAATGCAAAGAGAATTCTCATTGGTACTGATGATATTGCTTTATTTACAAAACAATATATTGATGTACTGAACAATGAAATTATTAATCTCACCTATCCTTACCAGTATTCTCTGCCTGAAATTTTGTTTCAGCTGGAACAGTATTTAGGAAAAAAAGCAGTGTTTAAAAATATTGATGAAGGGTCTTATTATAATATAGAGTTTAATCCCCGCACAGAATCTTTTTTCACGGGAATCTCTTCCGAGGACTACTTAAGAAAATTATTTTCAGCCTATTTATAAAATAAAACATATCGAATGAAAAATAAAGTTTCCATTATTGTTCCCTGTTTTAATCATGCAAAATATCTGGAAGAATGCATCCAGTCTGTAATGAACCAATCCTATACAAACTGGGAATGCATTATTGTAGATGACGGCTCTACTGATGATACTGCAGTAGTATCCGGAAAACTTGAAAATGATAAAATACGCTATGTTTATCAGGAAAATAAAGGCCTTTCAGGTGCCCGGAATACAGGAATCAGAAATGCTTCAGGAGACTATATTCTGCCTCTGGATGCAGATGATACACTTAACCCGCTGGCTTTAGAAAAGATGGTGGCCGTATTTGATCAGAATCCTGATACCTTAATCGTTTTTTCTGATACCATTACCTTTGGCCATACCAGCAAAAAGTCAAATTTACAGGAAACGTTTACCCTTCGGGAATTGCTTTTGGGAAATAAATTATACTGTACTTCTATGTTTGCCAAAAAGTATTTTGATGAAGGAATTACGTATGACGAAAAATTAAGACATGGATTTGAAGACTGGGAGTTTTGGATACAACTTATATCTTCGCACAGGAACCAGCCTATAACAAAAATTGATTATGTTGTTTTCAACTACAGATCCCATCCGGACACTTCCATGATAAAAGATATTACCGGCAGTAATGATAAAAAAGAGTTTATCTACCATGCCGTATATGAAAAACACAAAGCACTGTTTCATGAGTTTTTCCCCAGTTATATTGCCCTTTTAAACAGAAAAACATTTTATGAAAAAAAACTGGAGAATATCTACAACAGTAAACCTTACAGAATATTTAACTTTTTAAAAAATTTATTGAGATGAGTCAGTTTGTACACGTGATTATGACAAGATTCAATGTTCCTACAAAAGGTTGGAACGAAACACGTTCAGGATATAAACCTCTAACGGAAGAATGGCTGGATGACCGCTTCAAGTTATTCAGAACTTATGTACTTCCTTCCTATAAAAATCAGACTAACCAAAACTATATATGGCTCACTTTCTTTGACACCAATACGTCTGATAAGTTTAGAAAAATCATCAAAGAAATCGAAGCAGAATATCCTGTTTTCAGAGCTGTTTTTGTAGAGGATTTTGATGCAATGAAAACCAAAGCAGTAGAAGTAATTCCTCAGTTCTTCACTTCTGAGACAAAATTTGTCATCACCAGTGAGCTTGATAATGATGATATGCTTCATCAGGACTATATAAAAACCGTACAGGAGCACTTCAAGCCGATTCATGATCTTGTGATTGACTTAAGAAGAGGATATCAGCTGACAATGCTTCCGGGCCGTAAAGCCGTTGTAAATGTATATAATGCTGTCGTAAATCCTTTTGTAAGCCTTGCAGAAAGTGTAGACAACTTCAAAACCATGTTAAAGGAGAGAGCGCATAACAGCTATCGTCATTATCCGGATTTCTCCGTGGAAGACAGTAAGGAAATGTATATTCAGATCATCCATCAGTACAATCTGATGAATGTTACTTTTAAACATAAAGCGGTTCCTGAGGTTGATTTTTCAGAATATGGAATGACTGAAGATACAAAATTTACAATTGACAGGTTCAAGACCCTTCAGCATAATATTGCAAGAGTACCATTTGTGATGGGACTTATTTTGAAAAAAATTTTTAAAAGATAAGATCCGGCATCCGTAATGAAGCTTAATAATATCCAGATTTTAAGAGGGATTGCAGCATTATTGGTATGTTGTTTTCATTTCCGTGAAACGATAAACTTACCCGGGCTGAATCTTGGCAATATTCTTTTTAATAAAGGAAGTATCGGTGTTCCCGTATTTTTTATTATCAGTGGATTTATCATGGCTTTCACCACTCAAAAAATAAATTTCAGTAAAGATTCTTTTCAGCAGATCACTTTATTTTACAAAAGAAGACTGATCAGAATTGTTCCGCTGTATTATCTTTTGACATTTGCTGTAATAATACCGGGAGGTGGTTTGTTGATCTACTTTCATGGAGCTGGTCTTTATGAACTTATTCATTCCCTGTTATTTCTTCCTACTCAAAAGGAATTTCCCGTGCTTTTCCTGGGCTGGTCCTTAAATTTTGAGATGTTTTTTTATCTCATATTCGGGCTCTCATTATTTTTTAAAGAAAAAAGGTATTATTTCATCGTGGGATTTTTCATTCTTACCACCATTTTGGGATATTGTATACATTTTGACAGTCCTTATCTGAAAATGGTAACCCATTCTCTCAATCTTTATTTTGTTGTAGGAATTCTCTTCGCGCTCTTACTGAACAAATATACAGTTCCAAAGAAGTGGGCTGCAATAGTATCTGTAACAGGGATAACATCATTTATACTCGTTTTACTTAGTATCATTCCTATCAGCAATGACTGGCTAAAACTGGCCATCATCTCCATGTTTGTTTTTTCTTTTCTGACTTTTGATTATATATTCCATTTTGAAGGAAACAAATTCTTAATATTTCTGGGAGATATTTCGTATTCACTGTACCTGTCACATCCTTTTATAGAAATTGTTTTAAAAAGATTTAAAGTTGAAGGTTATCTCAACATTCCTTTTTTTCTTCTTAAAATTGCCCTGGTTATTATTCTGGCCTCAGTTCTGTATTATTTTGTAGAAAAAAGAGTTACCCATTATTTAAAAATTAAATTAAACGCATAATCGAAAAAATGAAAATTTCAGTAATCATTCCCGTCTACAATGCCGAAAAATATGTTGCTCAGGCTGTAGAATCTGCACTCCGGTTTGAAGAAGTATATGAAGTGGTATTGGTAGAAGACAAATCACCTGACAATGCCTTGCAGGTATGCCGGGAACTCGCTGAAAAATATGCCAGGGTAAAGCTCTTTCAGCATCCAGACAAGGGGAATCATGGGGCGGGTGCCAGCAGAAATTTAGGAATGGAAAAGGCTGAAGGAGATTTTATTGCTTTCCTTGATGCTGATGACTACTATCTCCCTAACCGTTTTGATGCAGAAAAAAAGCTTTTCACCAATGATGAGGTAGATGGAGTGTATGGCGCTATAGGGGTTCATTATTATTCTGAAAAGGCAAAAGAACAGTATTATAAGGTTTTTGGAGATCGCCTGACCACAGTGTATAAAGAGCATCCTCCTAAAGATGTATTCCCGGGACAACTGAATATGAGAGGTACTTTCGGGCTTTTCAGTATTGATGCTCTGACCATCCGTAAAAGTTCTCTACAGCATATGGAATATTTTTTCAAAACCCATTTAAAGCTTCATCAGGACACAGAATTTCTCTTCAGACTCTCCTACTATCTGAATTTATATCCGGGGATTCTTGATAAGGCAGTAGCGGTGAGAGGGGTTCATGAGAACAACAGAATTACCAAAGTAGATTCCGGAGAAGTGAAACCGGCTTCCACGCGGGTTGTATTGTGGAAGGAAGTGAACCACTGGGCAGAAAATGAAAACACCATTCCTGAGGATATTAAACTTCATATCAAACGGGTATACAGAAGTTTTCAGATTGCAAATGCTCCCCTTCTAAAAAAGTGGGGAATGATCACCAAATATTTGCTGACAGATTATAAAAGCATACGTTCAGGGCTTTATAATATCAATTTCAGAAATGATTTATTCTAATAAAACAAGTAAACTAAATATTTAGTTTACAAGATATTGACTTGAAAATTAACCCTTTGCAAAATGGATCTTTCTTAAAAGATTCCGCATCGGCTTTTCAATAAACTGGTAAAAAGCTGCAGAACTAAAAAGCATAACGATTATGTAAATCACAAATACGATATCAATGCTGAATGTGTATTCCTGCCATTTTAAAAGCTCTCTTACAAGATATAGCACAGGGATATGGGTGATGTATATACCATAACTTATTTCTCCAAGATATTCCAGTGGCTTCAGTGAAAAGAACCTGGTAACCCATCCATTATTAGCAGAGATCAAAAGGATAGCGGGGACAAAAAGTAGTGCCATCAAACCATTGTGATAGAATAACGGGACAAACATCAGAGACAGAAGAATCAGAAAAAAGACTGCAATTACCTGAAGATCATAATTTTTCTGCCTGTAGTTTTTTACAAAAAATATCCCTGCCAGATTTCCGATCAGGAATTCATTAAGATGCCAGAATGGGAAATAGTAAAGAAACTCATGGCTTTTTGTATGAGGTCCTTCATAAGCTCCATACACCGGATAAAGATTAGAAAATACCTGAGTGATCAACCAGAGACCAATGGCAAACACCCATATCATTTTGTTTTTCCTGACATAAAAATAATTATACAAAAGCGGAAAAAGCAGATAGAAAAAGAACTCTACGGAAATTGACCATCCCGGAAAATTCAGGATCATAGCTTCGCCCGGAATCCAGCTCTGAATGCCCAATCCATATAAAAGCAGTTTATACCAATCGAACATCTCATATCTTGTCATAAAATAAAGCAAAAGTCCGAGCATATAAAGTGGATAAATCCTGGCAAACCTGTTTTTATAAAATTCCAGGTAATCAATTTTATCTTTCTTGTGATAAGCAATGATCATGATAAATCCCGAAAGAATAAAAAAATAGCTTACGCCGACATTAGCTCTCAAAAAAAGATTGGAAATATAATCTATCTTGTATAAAAACAGATCCTTATTGAAATGAGAAATAACAATTGCCATTGCAGCAACAAACCTGGTAAATGTAATCTGACTTATCTTCACAGAACACAAAATGCTTTACTTTATCAAAACTCAGCAACCTCAACTCCGAAGGTGGCATTTATTTGGTATAAAGTATTAATTTTTAAGGCACAAAAATAAGATTTATTATTATAATTATTTAAAACAAATTATATTTGTACACTACAAATGTGAAAATAAATTCAGGTATGCTTGATGAAATTTTAGCAAAAATTCAACGGAAAAGCCAGATTTCTCGTCTCAAAAAACACCCTAATGTTTCTTTTAAAGGGATAAAGCTTGGGATCAGTAATCATTTTGTTCTGCACGAAAATTTAAAAAATGTTACGCTCGGGAATTCCATGAGTTTCAGGAATTATGTACATATCCTTGTGCAGCAGAATGCCACTTTAGAAATCGGAGATCATTTTTTCATGAATAATTTCTGCTCTATCAACTGTCTCGAGAGTATTTCTATAGGAGACAACACATTATTCGGAGAAGGGGTAAAACTGTATGACCACAACCACGCTTACCAGACTGAGCCGGAATTTAAGCTGTTCTCTTCTGAGTTCACCACCGCTCCCATCAAAATAGGAAGTAACTGCTGGCTTGGAAGTAATGTGACCGTCTTAAAAGGGGTTACTATTGGTGACAACTGTATCATCGGAGCAGGATGTGTCATTCACAAAGATATTCCGTCTAATACAACTGTTATCAATCATCAGGATTTAATATTCAAGGCACGGTCATGAAGTTTTCTATCCTTATTGCCCATTACAACAACGCTATTTTTTTTAAGGATTGTTTTGAAAGTATTCTTCAACAGACCTATACAAACTGGGAAGCTGTAATTCTAGACGATGGTTCTTCTGAAAATGAGAAGAAAATAATACAGGAAATGATTTCAAAGGACAAAAGATTCAGATTTTTTGAAAATGAAAAAAATTCCGGTGTAGGTGTTACAAAAAGTAAGCTGATTGAGCTGGCTGAAGGAGAAATCTGTGGTTTTCTGGATCCTGATGATGCCATCTCTCCTACTGCTATCCAAAAATGTATGGAGATTTTCCAGACTAAAAAGAATACAGTCCTTACCTATTCAAGGTTTATGACATGTGACCAGAACCTGAAGCCAATAGCCCCGTTCAGATCTGCGATGCAGGTACCGAATGGAGATCCCTGTTTTTTTAATTTCCCGATTCAGATTGCTCATTTTGTAACTTTCAGAAAAGCAGTTTATGAGCAGACAGAAAAAATGAACCCTAATCTAAAAATTGGGGAAGATCAGGATTTATATCTTAAAATATATGAAAAAGGGAAAGTTCAGTTTATTAATGAAACGAACTATCTTTACCGAACACATCAGGGCGGGATTTCCCAGAATGACAATAAAAAGAAATCCCATGAATATTTTGCTCAGGTGATTTTTAATACCATGAAACGCAGAGGACTTACTACCATCAACGGAAAAAAAGTTCCGGAACAGTATACGGGAGCTGATGAAATATTCGGGCTGCTGCAGTACCAGCACCAGCTGCCATTCCGTATTAAGAAAAAAATAAAAATTACGTTACAATCAATCTTCGGATAATGTTAGAAAAAAAAATAAAAATTTTGTTCAGGCACCGTTCCATGGAAATGGGAGGCGTGGAAAAAGTATTACTGGGACTTCTCAACAACCTTGATCCTGACAAATTTGAAATGACGGTATGCCTTACCCTCAATCAGGGTAAACTGCGTGATGAACTTCCGAAACATATCAGAAAAATATACCTTACGGATGGAAAAGAAGATTTTTCCCATAATTCTCTTTTACAGAAACTTCAGCTCGTTAAAAGAAGACTAAAGCTGAGAAAACTGAAAAATTCTCCTGCCATTGCAGACCGTCTTATCAATGATACTTTTGATATTGAGATCGGGATGGATTACAGAGACTATGATGCTATTCTGAACTCAACCAATAAGAATTCAAAAAAAATCGGATGGTTTCATTCTGAAATTAATGTGCCAAAATTTCAGCCTTTAGTGCCGAATATTTTAAAGAGCTTTCCGCAATTTGATCATATGGTATACTGCTCCCACAAGATAAAAGATATGATGCACCAGCATTATCCGAATCTCAATTATCCGGCTGAAAGCGTTATCATTAATCCAATTCCTATCGAAGAAATTAAACGGAAGGCTGAAGAAAAGCTTGACAATTTCCCTGAAGGACCTGTTTTCGCATCTATTGGAAGACTTCATTCAAGAAAAGGATATCACAAACTTATTGACGCTCATAAAAAGCTTATAGATGAAGGATTTCATCACAGCATTATTGTTATCGGTGACGGTGATGAAATGAACAACCTCAAGGCACAGGCAGCTAAAAATAATGTTGAAAAAACATTTATTCTGGCTGGAAATCAGATGAATCCTTATCCTTACATCAAAAAAGCGGATTATTTTGTTCTTCCTTCAGAATCTGAAGCATGGCCATTGGTAATTGCTGAAGCTTTAATCCTTCAGAAACCCATTATTGCAACAGAGGTAGGAGATGTAGGTCTTATGATCAAAGACCGTGAAACAGGATACCTCATCAATTATGAGGTAGATGAAATGTATTCAGCAATGAAAACATTCCTTACTGATCCTAACCTTGTTCTGCACATCAGAGAGAACCTTAAAACCATTGAAAGTCAGTTTGACAACAAGAAAATATTTGACAGCGTAGAAACCATTATAGAAACCCTGCACAAAAAATAAGTTACTGTGCAGAATATCCTCCGTCAATCACAAGATTGCTGCCTGTGACCCATCTTGAGGCATCAGACAGTAAAAAAATACAGGCATTCGCTACATCTTTAGGCTCGCCTATTCCCAGCGGATGCTTTTTTATAATTTCTGATGACGCTTCTTCTCCGATATTTTTAAACATTTTCTCTAAAATCGGAGTGTTTACCATCGCCGGACTTATGCTGTTGACCCGGATATTACTTCTTGAAAGCTCCATAGCCAAAGAACGGGCTCCGGATATAACAGCTCCTTTACTGGCAGAATAAGCTGCTTTCCCGGCTTCTCCTATCATCCCTGCCACAGAAGAAATAAATACAAAACTGGAGTTTTCATCTTTGTATTTTTTTAAAGATAAAATTTTAGCTATTTCAAGTCCTGCAATAACATTGACAGCAAATATATCTTGGTACAGCTGAGGGTTGTGCTTTTTTAAGGGTAATGTTTTCTCAATACCTGCACAGTGAATAAATCCTGATATTTTACCCATTATTGAAACTTTTTCAGCAATAATTGCTTCCAGGTTTTCAGATTGGGTAATATCTTCAGTAATTGTTTCAACTTTTGTTTCAGGATTGAGCATAGAAACAGTTTTCGCAAGTTCTTCCTGATTTCTTCCTACAAGAATCAGATCAGCACCGCTATTACTGCATTCTACAGAACAGCTTCTCCCGATCCCGGAAGAAGCGCCTGTAATGAGAATAATTTTATTTTTTAATGAGAAAGCATCCATTAATCTTCAAAATTTTCTTTTCCTATAACATTCATCAGATCTGAAACGGTTTCAATATCTTTAAAATGCTTGGTATCAATTTTTTTGCTGAAATTTTCGTCTACAAACGCAATAACAGAAAGTAAGCTGATAGAATCATAGCTTTCTAAAGATTTCAGGTTCGTTTCAGTAGTCAATGTTTCATCTTCTTCCAATTCTTCCTGTAGTTTTTCTAAAAAAACGGATGTTTTCATATTTTATAATTTTAAATGTTTTGTATTAAATTTCCATAATGGTGGCGCCCCACGAATATCCAACTCCAAATCCTGCCATTAAAACCTTATCGCCTTCTTTCAGCATCCCCTTATCCATCATATTTTTAAGAGCAATAGGAATAGTTGCAGAAACCGTATTCCCGGTTTTTTCCATGTCAATATAGAACTTTTCTGCCGGTATTTTTGTTTTCTTCCTTAAATAATTCAGCATAAAAGAATTGGCCTGGTGAAAAACAAAATGGTCGATATCATCTATGGTCATACCATTCACTTCCAATGTTTCTTTTACCAGTCCTGGAATATTTTCAATCGTAAAATTAAAAATTTCCGGGCCGTTCATATAAATATTTTCAGGGCTGAATTCGTGTTCAGGATTCAGCTCAAAGTCTTTTTTAAAAGCTCCTTTTTTCACGATAAGGTTTTCAGCACCGCTTCCGTCTGTTCCCAGACAGAACTGATAATCATTACCTTCAGCTTTTTCAATAATTGCAGAGGCAGAGGCATCTCCAAATATACTTCGGTTGCCTTTATCATCTGGATGAATATGCTTGGTGTACGTTTCTGAAGTTACCAGCAGAATACTCTTTGCAATTCCTCCGGCAATCAGTCCTTTTGCAAAGGCCAATCCATACACAAATCCTGAACAGCCAAGGTTAAAATCTATAGCTCCGATATTTTTTCTAAGCCCCAATCTGTCCTGCAAAATACAGGCCGTTGTAGGGAGAAAATACTCCGGACTTTGGGTACAGAACAAAATAAAATCTACTTTGTTTCTGTCATAATTTTCGAAAATTTTTTCTGAAGATTGCACAGCCATATCCAGTACGGTTTCGCTGTCAGAAGAAATATGGCGCTGGGAAATACCTACTTTCTCCTGGATACGTTCGGAGCTCCATTCAGGGAACTGCTTTTCAAGATCCTCGTTAGTTAACACCTGCTGAGGCAGATAATATTCTATTTTTGAAATTTTCATCATATTAATAAATTCTCTTTCTTTGCAAAAGTAACGAAAACAAATTTACACTTGTGATGATTTTTATATTCAGAATCCTATTGAAAATAGACTCTCTTTATCAAAATTTTTTGAACAGAGGCAGCCTTGAAGTGGCTAAATACAGAGGTATGAAAGTAGGAAAAAACTTTAATATGCCTGATAAAGTGTATTTCGGAACTGAACCTTACCTTATCGAAATTGGCGATAATGTGAACATTGCAGGAGATGTAAGGTTTGTTAACCACGGTGGAACAACCACGTTGCTTAGAAAGCTTCCCGGTTATGAAGATGCAAGAATCCTGGGAAGAATAAAAATCGGAAACAACTGCACCATCGGGCTCAATTGTGTGATTATGCAGGATGTTCAGATTGGGAACAACTGTATTTTAGGGGCTAACTCTGTATTATCCCAGTCTATGCCGGACAACACGGTCTTTATTGGAAACCCTGCTCAGTTTTTATGCACCATTGAAGATTATGGTGATATTGTTCTTAAAAACAATCCGGAATATCCCCGCGAACTGGAAAAAGACCGAAAAAAACTGGATGCCTATATCAAAGAAAATCTTCCTCACAAGTATAAAAAAGCAAGAAAAATTAAATAAATTTATCTTGTAAAATCATAAAATAGAAAAAACAAATTGAAAAAGAAAAAACTCCTCATTCGTATAGGTTCATTACGTCATGGTGGTGCCGAGAAAGTATTAATTAATTTTTTGAAGAATCTCCCTGCCGATAAATATGAAGTTGACCTTCTGGTAAATCTTTATTCAGGATTATACATTAAAGAGGTGCCGTCATGGGTAACACTGTACTATTTGACAAAAGGAGAAATGATAACAACCAACAGGCCGCAGGATATTCCTGTGAAAGCCTACAGGGTTCTTTATCAGAAAATGTTTCTTTGGTTCCCCTCTCTTCTTTATAAATTTATTTTAAAAAATAAAAAATACGATGTAGAGATTGCTGCTATCCATGCGATGCATCAGGAAATTCTCTCCAGCCCTCAAAAAGATTCGAAAAAAATCATTTGGGTACAGAATGATATTTTTAATTTAAAAGAATATACACCTGAAGTCATCAGACAGTTTTTCAGATTCGACAGAATTCTTGTGATTTCCAACAAACTGCAGGAAGGAATGCATAATCTGGCTAAAAATGAAGCTGAAAAAGCATCTGTGATTAAGATCTTCAATCCGATTGATAGAAATGACACGTTAAGAAAGGCTGATATTGAAGTGAATGACTATCCTTTCAACAGCGATCTTCCTACTTTTGTAACAGTAGGAACGGTATATCCCCAGAAAGGATACGACCGATTGCTTAATGTCCACAAAAAGCTTATTGATGAAGGGTTGAAACATCAGCTGTTGATTATTGGCGATGGGTATGATTTTAATGCTATTCAGGATCAGCTCAACCAGCTTGGTCTTCAGGATACTGCAAAAATGCTTGGTTTCAGCAGTAATCCCTACCCTTATATGAAAAAGGCGGATTTCTATATTATGTCTTCACGACATGAAGGATTTCCTACCATTATTGCCGAAGCGCTTATTCTGAATAAACCTATTTCTGCAACAGATATTTCTGGGATCAGGGATCTTCTGCAGGATGGAAAACTGGGAAATATCACAGCCAACTCAGAAGAAGGAATTTATGAAGGAATGAAAAAATTTCTTACGGATAAAAATATCACTGAGGAATACAAAAAACAGATCTCGGAAACTGAGCTACCTTTTGTTTTGGAAAAATCTGTAGAACATCTTCAGAAAATAATTGACGAAGTATAAAAATATTGACGATGGCTGAGCATTCAATCATTCAAAAAGACTTTTACCGGGAAAGCGGAAAGTGGCTTTCAACATTTCAGATCTGGAAAAAATGTATTAATCCTAATCTACATTTTGTTTACATTCTGAGAATGGCGCAGAAGCATCAGAAAAATCCTTTCCTGAACACTTTCTGGAGGATTGTGCTAAGACATTACCAGATCAAATATGGATTTCAGATTTATCCTGAGACTCAGATTGGTGAAGGTTTTTATTTGGGACATTTTGGAAGCCTTGTTATCAATCCAAAAACAGTTATCGGGAAAAATTGCAATATTGCCCATGGAGTTACTATAGGGCAGCAAAACCGTGGAAAAAATGAAGGGTATCCTGTTATTGGTGACGAAGTCTGGATAGGGACCAATGCAGTTATTGTAGGAGGGATCACCATTGGAAATAATGTATTGATTGTTCCCAATTCTTATGTTAACTTCGATGTTCCCTCACATTCTGTCGTCATAGGAAATCCCGCAAAAATTATCCCAACAGCAGATGCAACAAAGGATTACATCAACCGTAAAGTGTAGTAACTCCAACAGTTATCGTAATAATTCTACTTGTATTTATCAGTAATTTCATGTACATTTGGAAATTGTATGGTTCTGATGACATCAAATCATGCAACTTGTTCTGAAAAAATCGCTTAATATTAAAAACACAACTCCAACCTATTATTAATAAAAAATAATTTTTGATGAAAAAAACAAAAATCCCCAGGTCTCTATTCCTACCTACCCAACCAACTCTATAAAGCGGAATAACAACATACCGCTATAAACCGTAACAACTTATCTTCAAAAGTGTCTTTTTGAGTTGATACAATATCTGCAAGATTTAGAATTATTATGTGGTATTAATTCTTTTTCATGCTATACACAATTCTGATATTCAACACTCACTTATTCAAAAACACTAAAGATGATATAAAATTGATCTCAAAAGCACACATACAAACATGTTAAAAAAAATAGTTCCCATTCTTCTCATTATAATATACCTTACAGGTTTTTTGGTATCATTCCCTTATATATTTGATAATCTGTTCGGAGCCGAAAAACTGGACAGTATCCGGAATATTTTTGAGTATGGAATTATGTTTTGTTCATTCCTTGTATTTAATGCCCTTCTTTTTAAGAATAAATATACCTCTGTAATTGCTGTTATTCTTTGTTTAGTATTAAGCATTAACTTTCTGATTTCGGTATCCTGTTTTCTTATTTATCATTCAGGATTTAACGTGGGAATGGCCATCAGCATTCTAGAGTCTAATCCTGATGAGGCGATGAGCATGTCTTATATGTTTATTCTTCCAGGCATTTTATTTTTTGTTTTTCTGGGAATGCTGCTGTACTCTGTGAATTATTTAAAAAAAGATATAGTAAAAGCTGATGCTAAATTTATCATTATTGCATTACTGTGGCTTATTCTACCATTCGGATACCATCTTAAACATACCTATGTCAGCAATAAAGGAGGAGGTAGGATGATTAAGAATGTTTATTATCATTTATCCGATTTCAATACCGCTTTGAATATACAGAGAGACATTAATGAAATCAAAAAGAATGTTCCGGTTTTCAATATCAGAAAAATACAGCCTGGAATAGAAAACGTAATTCTCATTATTGGAGAATCCGAAAGAAAACAAAACATGTCATTATACGGTTATAACAAGAAGACAACTCCTTATACGGATGAACAGGCGGGAAATATGATGATTTTTGATCATGCCATTTCTCCTGCAGGCATTACCAACCTGAGTGTCCCACTAATGCTATCCAGCATTCATCCTGATGAATTCCGCTACCGTTATGATAAACTATCCTATAATATCATCAACATGGCCAATCAAAGCGGATACAATTCTTTCTGGCTGAGTACACAGGCAAGTGCCAGAGGAATTACAGCCATCGCTTCCATGTCTAAAAATAAAAAATGGGTCAATGGCTATGATGAAGTAATTGTTCCTGAGCTTAACAACGTAATTCAGAAGAAGGAAGATAAATTTATAGTTCTTCATATAATGGGAAGCCATCCAAATCCGTGTAACAGGCTTCCGCCTAACTGGAATTCTGGTGATCTGAATTGCTATGACAGCTCTATCAAATACACAGATTACGTTTTCAAAAATATTTTCAGTACACTGAAGAACACCAATTCCGTAGTTATTTATGCTTCAGATCATGGTCTTAAAATACAGGGTGACAAACTATTGCATATAGACTCTAAAGAATCTACCCAGGTACCATTTTTTGTTTGGTTTGGAGATAAAGTACCTGCCAACTATAGAATTACAGGGCACGAAACAAGACAAACCCAAACCACTTATATCTATCCTCTGATCATGAAATATATGGGGCTTGAAACTCCTCAGCATTATAAAAATGAAGGGAATAAATATCTGAACTTAAATATGAGAAGCATGGAATATAAAGACCTTCCGGAGTAACATCCATTTGTATCTACGCCTATTCTATACAGCTGCTAATTTTCTGTTAATAAGATAAGCAATCAGTACATTAGGAATCCAGCACAGCCATGCTACGCCAATATAGGAATCTATAGGATTTCCCGTCATATTTTTCAGCAAAGGGAACCATAATCTCAATGTTACAGCAGCAAAGGTACAGGCATAGCTATAAATCATCAGCTGCTGATGTCTGATTATATTACCTTTTCTGATTTTTACCAGGGCTCCAAGAGTTGTTATAAACCAGAGTAATCCTAAACAAATAAATCCCATCGCTGAAACCAGGCCTCCATTGGCATAAAATCCCATATAGACAGCTGTAACAGAACTTATCATCACAGCAATTACATACAAAGTTCCAATGCTCCTGTGAATCTTCATGTATCTATTCCGGAATGAAGCTCCAAACTGACGCCAGCCTATAAAAAGAGCAAGTCCTCCGAAAATAATGTGCCCAAAAAATGCCATTCTCCAGATCAAGCTGTGGAGTAATTCGGGAGATTTTGAGCCCAGAAAAGTATATTTAGATTCTACGAAGGCATAAATAAGAGGATAAGCTCCGATCAATAGTGCCAGTACAGCCATTATTACAAATAGTAATTTTCTCATAGGTAACCATTATTTTTTCTGTAAAAATGAGGAATAGAAAGGCTTTAATTGTTCCAAAATGAAAGGTGGAACCTATTTAACTCACTACAAATAATCACATTTCATTCTCTATGCTTTGGCTTTTTAAAAAATCCCTGGGTGAACAGTTCATGTACTTTTTAAAATTCCGGTTGAATGACGTTTTTGAATTAAACCCACTTTCAAATGCTAATGAAAGAATGGTATATTTTCTATTTTCAGGAAGTACCGCCAGCCTTTTAAACTCTTCAATCCTCTGACGGTTGATATAATCATAAAAATTTTTATTCTCAATCGAATTAATTGCCTGAGACAGTATATTAGGATGAACTTCCAGTAATGCAGCAGTATGATTCAGACTCAACTCAGGATCTTTATAAAGACTGTCCTTCTCCATTTGATAAATAAGTTTTTCATAAACAGCTATGATCGCATCCTCTCCGGGAAAATTCTTCTGGTATTTTATCACTTCATCATCCACCTTTTCTTCATTTATATTTACTGTGATTACAGGTAAGTCCAGAATTCCAACACGGCTGATCCCAAAATAAGCAGCCACAATGATAAACAGAACAACGATAAAAAAAATAAGAATATCATTTCTGATCATCACGGCAACCCATATCAAAGCTAATCCGGCAATAAGATAATACAGCCAGCGAAGATTAATTCTCTCTGTATTTGAATATTGCTCAGCAATCTCTCTCGTATACTTTCTGACAGCAAAAAAGCTTACTACAATATATACTATTCCTGATAGTATCATCATATATTTGAGAATACTGCTTATCAGTTGGTATTCGCTGCCTCCGCTTTGATAAATGGCAAGTCTATCCCATGGAGATAAAATCAATAGTTTAAACAGCATCACAAAGACAATCAAAACAGGGACAAAATGCAGAAGCCAGATTTTTCTGCCCGGCGCTTTTCCTGTAACACTTAAAACATACAGGTACAACATGGGGCCATGAATAAAGGGAAAGATAACCTCATAACCCAGAAAATAAGGAAACTTTATGTAGCTGCCGGAAAAAAATAGAATAAATAAGATAAGATGTATTCCTATAATCATAAACCATGCTGCCAGAATATAATCAGCCATTACTTTCTTACGTTTCCCCGCAAGCAGAAATGAAGAGAAACAGGAAATAAAAACTCCTGCCAGGTAAAATACCCACGGTAAAGACTGCAGACCAAAATCAGGCATCAGATTGAGAGATTAATCAGAGCTTTAAATTATCTATTTTTTGACATATACAAAGTATTTTTATGAACTATTTCAGCAAAAACAATTCTGATTGTCTTGAGAATTAAGAATATTTTAATTCACAAATCTTGAATTTTAATTTATACTTCGTAATTTTATCCTGGTTTTTTAAACGTTTGGATTTCCTTATAGATGTCAGTAGCTGTCTTACAAAGAATATTGGAATGATGAATATGATTTTAAGCATATTTTAATATTAAACTTTGTTAAAAGTGATTTATTTTTTAACAAAAAGTATATTTTTGTACAATTATTGATTTAGTCTATTGATTTTGGAAATAATTTAAACGAAATAAATAATTATAATACTTTAAAATTATGTCACAATCGTACGAAGTTATTTTCGAAAACAATAAAAAATGGGTAGAGTCCAAAGTAGCTGAAGATCCAAATTTCTTCCATGAACTTGCTAAAACTCAGCATCCGGATTATCTGTATATAGGATGTTCAGACAGCAGAGCTACTGCAGAAGAGTTGATGGGAGCAAAACCTGGAGAAGTGTTTGTTTACAGAAACATTGCCAATGTTGTGAATACTTTAGACATGAGTTCCACCGCTGTTATTCAATACGCTGTAGAACATCTGAAAGTAAAACATATTATTGTCTGCGGACATTATAACTGCGGTGGTGTAAAAGCAGCGATGACTCCTCAGGATCTGGGATTATTGAATCCATGGCTGAGAACCATTCGTGATGTTTACAGATTACATCAGGCAGAGCTGGATTCTATTGAGGACGAAAACAAGCGTTATGACAGACTTGTAGAACTTAATGTTCAGGAGCAGTGCATCAACGTAATCAAAATGGCCTGTGTGCAGGAAAGATACATTTTAGAAGAGTATCCTATTGTTCACGGCTGGGTATTTGACCTTAGAACAGGTAAAATCATTGATCTGGAGATTGATTTTGAGAAAATCTTAAAAGACATCCAAAAGATCTATAATCTTACAGGTTCGGATTGGGTAATGAGCAGAAAGACTAAGTAGTTTTTCTAAAAAAGAAGGTAAAATGAAATTCTGGAGTATTATTGTATTAACGTTCTTTCTGAATTTTACAGCGCTGCCAGGCATTGCTGCGGTTGCGGGCTGGGATATTGCGAGAACGAATATAATAATCAATGAAGAAGAGCCTCATTCTCACCCATCCTCATTTATTGTTTACGAAAAGACCATTCCGAAACCTTTAGATGTATTCGATTATCTGAAGTTTTCAGAACCAGATGTTCAGGGTGTGTCTTTTGTTCTGATTGATGATTCTTTTCATCTTTCACCCTTACTTACTATATTTTCTCCTCCTCCGGAAGCGTAACTCCTATAGTTAGATTTTTTTGATACCATTTCCATATCATTTTTTGATATCGGATACTCATGTACTTTAAAAATTATTTTTTCTCAACTTTTTATAACTGACTTATTTAAAACAAATAAGCCGGCTATACCTTACAGCTTCACATTATGAAAAAGACATCATTAATAGGAGGAATCAAGGAAAATTTTCCTTCAGGACTCGTGGTATTTTTAGTAGCACTTCCGTTGTGTTTAGGAATTGCTTTAGCATCAGGTGCTCCACCCTTATCCGGTATTATTGCCGGTATCGTAGGCGGCCTGGTAGTAGGAACAATCAGTAATTCAAATATTTCAGTTTCCGGACCTGCAGCAGGTCTGACAGCTATCGTTTTAACAGCAATTACAGATCTTGGCGCATTTGAACTTTTCCTTTGCGCAGGGATTATTGCGGGACTTATTCAATTGGTTTTAGGGTTTGTAAGAGCCGGAAGTATTTCCAACTATTTCCCCAATAACGTTATTGAAGGAATGCTGGCGGCCATAGGAATCATTATTATTTTAAAACAGATTCCGCATGCTCTGGGCTTCGACAAAGATTATGAAGGTCATGAATCTATTTTTGATAATGGCCTGAACTTCGGATATTTTACTGAATTATTTGGAGCGATCCATCCGGGGGCCATTGTGATTACTCTGGTTTCTGTAGCAATCCTTATCGCATGGGACAAAATCCACGTACTGAAAAGGATGAAAATGCTTCCGGGAGCGTTAGTTGCCGTTATTGTAAGCATTCTTTTGAACCAACTTTTTAAGATGTCCGGAAGTTCTCTGGCTATCCAGACCCAGCATTTGGTTTCTCTTCCGGTTCCACAGTCTTTTGATGATTTTAAAAATCTGATCACGACTCCGGACTTTAACGGTTTTACCAATCCAAAGGTATGGATCGTAGGAGCAACCATTGCCATTGTAGCATCTATTGAAACGTTACTTTGTATTGAAGCTTCAGACCGCCTAGACAGACAGAGAAGAATTACAGATACCAATCTTGAGCTTAAAGCCCAGGGAATCGGGAATCTTATAAGTTCTTTTATTGGCGGACTTCCAATGACTTCTGTTGTGGTAAGAAGTTCTGCAAATGCCAATGCTGGGGCAACTTCAAAAATTTCGGCTATCATTCATGGCGTATTCTTATTGATCTGTGTTCTTTCTATTCCTGTTGTTTTAAATTTAATTCCTTTAGCTACATTGGCTGCGGTATTAATTTTAGTAGGATATAAATTGGCAAAGCCGGCAACATTCAAACATTTCTGGCACTTAGGAAAATTCCAGTTTATTCCGTTCGTAGCAACTGTGGTAGCTGTCGTGGCAACAGACCTGTTAAAAGGAGTAGGAATCGGGCTTACGATCTCCGTTTTTTATATTCTGCAGGGAAATATGAAACGGGCTTACTATTTAAGCAGAGAAAGACTGGATGATGCTGATGGAATCAATATCAAGCTTGCAGAAGAAGTATCATTTTTAAATAAGGCAGCCATCAAAAAAACACTTAAAAATATAAAACCAAATTCTACAGTGATCATTGATGCAAGAAGTACGTCCTATATTGCAACCGATGTACTGGAAATGATCCAGGACTTTGCGAATATCCGTGCAAAGGAACAGGACATCAATGTAGAACTGATAGGCTTTAAAACTTCATACAGAGATTACGAAAGAAGTGAAGATTCCCATATTCTGGTTACTCACAAAAGAGCCATGTAACCTCAACAATTAATTAATTTTTTTAACTTTAAATTCGAAAATAATAAAAATATGAAAGCACATACATACGAAACACAGTCAACTATTACTCCTGAAAAAGCATTGGAATTCTTAAAAGAAGGAAACCAGAGATTTGTCAACAACCTTAAGGCAAACAGAGACCTTCTTGAGCAGGTGAATGCAACACGTGAAGGACAATGGCCTTTTGCTGTAGTTTTAAGCTGTATAGACAGCCGTACTTCTGCAGAACTTATCTTTGATCAGGGATTAGGAGACGTTTTCAGTATAAGAATTGCAGGTAACTTCGTCAATCAGGATATTCTGGGATCCATGGAATTTGGTTGTAATGTTGCAGGTTCTAAGCTTATTGTAGTTTTAGGACACACCAAGTGCGGGGCTTTAAAAGGAGGTCTTGACGCTGCACAAATTGAAGGTCTGGGAATGGATAACCTGAACCACCTTATCAATCATTTCAACCCAATCATCAATGAGATCATTGAAGAGAATGAAGAACGTTCATCAAAAAACAGCTCACTTCTTGAAAGACTTAATCATCAGAACGTAAAAAGTGCGATTGAAGATATCCGTAAGCAGAGTTCAACACTTAAAAAGCTTGAAGCGGAAGGTAAAATTAAAATCGTTGGAGCAAACTATGACGTTGAAACAGGTGCAGTAACCTGGTTATAAAAAAGTTAAACTCTTACATTTCAATTATAATTTACAGAAAATGCCATCGGGATCCGATGGCATTTTTGTTTTATTAGCCCTTCGACTAGCTCAGGATGACGACCCGAATACCAGACGAAATCTTTAAACGCTATCAGGCTGAGCCTGTCGAAGCCACTATTACTAAAAAGGAAAGCTCATTAAATTTTATTGTTTTATAGTTATGTTAATGTTTACATTCATTTAAACAATAAGCTCAAATATATTAAAAAGCAGACAAGAAAAATATTCATGAGTACACAAAATAAATGACTGCCTTGTTGTAAGGCAGTCATTCAATTTTATAAACTGTATGGTAATTGCAATTCTGTTTTCTTTATGAATTATTTCCCATTAAAAGCAGACATTGTATTGTTTAATCCTGCGAACACAAAAGAAAGACTGGCCTTAGCAAAGGTTTCGATTCTTTCTTTAAGCTTTTCAGATTCCTCTTCATTCCATGTTCCTAATACATAATCTACCTGTCTTCCTGCTGTAAAATCTGCAGAAATTCCAAAACGAAGTCTTGCATAGTTTTGAGTCTGCAATACTTCATTAATATTTTTAAGACCGTTATGTCCTGCATCAGAGCCTTTTCCCTTCAATCTTAAAGTTCCGAAAGGTAAAGCAAGATCATCAGTAACGATTAATACATTTTCCAAAGGAATATTTTCTTTCTGCATCCAGTATTTCACTGCATTACCGGAAAGGTTCATATAAGTATCCGGTTTAAGAACAAAAACTTTTCTGCCTTTGTGCTTTCCTTCTGCCAGCCAGCCAAAATTGGAGGTATTGAATGATACTTCAAGAGTTTCTGCTATTTTTTCAGCAACTTTAAAGCCTATATTATGTCTTGTATTTTCATATTCAGGGCCTTTGTTACCAAGCCCGACAATTAAATATTTCATCAGAAATTTTTTGCAAAATTAAGGTATAAAAAATAAAAAACTCAATCTTAGGAAAGATTGAGTTTGAATATTGTTTAAAAAAACTCTTCTATTGTGGTTTATAGATGTAATTAACGCCATATCCTTTTGTCATGTAAGTCTGAGGATCATAGACGTAATTGGTACTCTTAACAATTGGTGTTGGAATTGGCGGTGTAAGATCTGTTACCGACCATCTCTTAGGGTTGTTTGGAGATAAGATAAGACTTTCTTTATCATTGATTACCGTAGATAATAATCTTGAAATTTTATATACGTGTGGTAACAATGTGAATGGGCTTACCTGCTCATCATAGGCATAGTATTCGTAGCTATATTTTCCGGTAACAGCACCAAATGTTCCTCCTGTCATTGTTCCGTAGTGTCTTACCACTTTAGATACATTGTCTCCTACGTAAGTATAACCTGTTTTAGAATAATCTGTGAAATTAAGTGGAACTCCTGGAACATCCGGTCCGTTTCTCATAATTATTGAATCCAGTTTTCCTGTAGCAGTACTGTATTTAATCTGATAAGCTGTTTTCTCTTTTTTCAGTAATGTCTGTGGCCCCGGAGTCGTTGCCGGTGGTACTGGCGGAGGCCTTCTGAATGTTGAACGGCTCTCAGAAATCAGCTGCAGTTTGTTGTTATTTGCATAAGTGAACAATTGAGTGTAGGATACACTGTCTTTATCCAGTTTTCCGTTTCCGTCAAGATCAAGAAAACCGTTGAAATTAATCTGGCTGATTTTATCACCACTGTACATAATATCTGTAATGGAAGCACTGTCTGTGATTACTTTAGTCACAAGAAGTCCACTGTACTGATATTCTGCGATAGTATCTTTATCTGTAATTTCTCTGTATAATGCTCTGGGACCGCTTAATCCCCCTGTATTGTTAAGATCCAATAATGGATTTCCATCCTCATCCAGCATGTCTTTGCAGGAATGTACTGAGGAAAAACCTGCGATGAGTAAAATAAAATAGAAAATTTGTTTCATTTCCTTGTAATTGATTATTTTTTTGACAAATATAATTTTTTTTTGCCTAAAAATTATATTATTATTTATATTCCGGTAAGATTAGTAACTATATTTCCTCTATAAATTTTTATAGGTAAAAGTTAAATTCTGATTTTTCTCCACAACTACATATCCTTGATTATCATAAGAATAACTTTGAGAAGTATTAACAGGAGTAGCGGGTGACGGCAATTCTATAAACGTAGAAGTAGGATTGTTCGGAGATATTTTGTAGAATTGAGCAGGATCGATCAGACTTCTTGTGATGAAATACACTGATGGCAGTGTATAATACGGGCTTTTCTGAGCGTCATAGTTTTGAAAACTAAACTTGCTGATTACTGCTGTACTCATATTCGGGTTCCCGTTGATATCCAACAGTCCTTTGGAACGAACGACCTGAATCACATTTTCTCCGTTATACACAAAAGAATAATTAATAAATCTGTTATAAGCACTGATTCCTCCTTCTTTTCTTTTCTCAAGTATTTTGGTAAGTTTGTTGGTAACCGGATCATAAGTAAATGCATAGTCACTTACCACAGAAGCGGATGGCGTTGCCCCCGTAGCTGCAGAAGTAGCATTATAAATCTTTTTACCTGTAGCATCAGGAACAATATTAAATTCATAAGCAAGACTTGATGACGCTGAACTTACATATTTAATTTTGGTGATATTTTTTTCGGTATAGGTTACTGTTCCCGTATAATAAGCACTTCCTGCAAAAGATTCATCTTTAGATACTGCAGTCTGCAGTTCTCCGGTTACAGCAGTTGTAACATAATCTTCCTGAGAAACATTATTGGAGCTAACCTTCGCTAAAATCTTTTTAGGAGGAGGGCCATCATCCGGATTCGGGATGGATTCTGTGGGATCTGAGGTAGTATTACATGCTGTCAGCAGCCCAAGAAAAGCAATACCGGCAAACATTTTTAAAAAATAGTTTTTTACCATATAGAATTTTTTTAGCTTGTCCAAATATAATTCAATTTTTAATAATACACTTTACTTTATCTGAACAAATTCACAAGAAATAGAGTTAATAAACAAAAAAAATCTAAAAACATAACGTTTTTAGATTTCCTATTATTGTATTGCGATGAAAATTAATAAGGTTGCAATATAGATGTTGTCAAAACAGACTGTGACATATCACTGTTTAAGAAAGCAGTATCAACCGCTCTTCCAATTCCCAGGGTTGTTCCTGCAATAGCTCTTTTTATACAGGCTACCTTAACGGAATATTGATTTTTAGGAGTAAGATTGGTAAGGGTAGCATTAAGATTGAAAATCTTATAACCACCACTATCTCCCAATAACACATCGGTTCTTACTGCTCTAAGGGCATTATCCACAAAAACACCACAGGCAAAACTTGCAGAATTCGTTCCCGTTTTCTGAACAGTTGTCTGGAATGAGAATGTCGCTTTATTTGTACCGTTGGTTACAGAGAATGTATCAACAGTTCCGGGAATGACTGTCCAGCCTCCTGTCAGGGCCTCTCCATCATTATAAGGATTGGTAGCACCACTGTTACCGGAAAAGCTTACTCCGGTTTTGTCTGAAACAGTGTTTATGGAAAACACAGACATACTTCCCTGTCCATCTGCAATTTTAATGACTTTCCAGTCATTTGCACCTAAATCAGTGTTATTGTGAAATATATCACCCGCTGTTCCGGCAGATCCTTTGAGTACATCAGTACCTCCTGTTCTTAATTCTTTCCTGATATTGAGATCTCCGTTTACATCCAGCATATTAGTCGGATTAGGAGTATTAATACCCACTTGAGCATTTGTTGCAGCAGCTAATACAAGTGATGTTACAAATAATATTTTTTTCATAATCCGTCTTAGTTTATAATCGTGTTAAATACTTCAGGAACTTCATATACATCTACTTTAAGAGAAGACTGTGAAATAAAACTATTGATATTAGTATATACATTAGTTCCGATAGAAAGAGTATTCCCTGCACCTGAGGCACCATAAGAACCCAATCTTGTACAGGCAACGCTAACCGTATGATTTCCCTGGGAAAGATTATCTACAATTCCGATCTGGGTATGGGTAAGGAAAGGATATGAAGTGGTAATTGCCTTTAGATTTCTCTGTCTAAGGTTCACCAGTTTATTATCTACAAAGATACCACATGCATAATCTATGGAGTTGTCCGTACTTCCTGCCCCCATAAAATCGGCCTGTACAACAGTTTCAAATTGAAAATAAGCCTTACTTTGAGTACTGAAAACGGTGATGGTTTGTGAAAGTCCGTCTATTTTCTTAAAATTGGTAAGTGTACTATACTCCTTTCCCTTCGTAAAGGTTCCTCCTCTTGAAGCCATGCTTACTGAAGAGTTTTCTGAAGAAGAAAATGAGACACCTACTTTATCTGAAAAAGAGTTGTTATAGATCAGGTAAAATTTATTAGGCTCATATTCAGGAATACGAAGTGATTTCCAGATCGGAGGAAAACCTACTCCCTGAGAGACCAGAAGCTGATCATTATTTCCCTGAAATATTGTGTTATCAGCGGCATTAAGAACGGCAATTTTATTTCTGAAACTTACATCTCCGTTTACATCAAGTGTTGCTTTTGGAGCTTCTGTTTTTATTCCTACCTGAGCCGCTACCAAAAGACTTATGCTAAAAAGCAGTGTTGATAATAGTTTTTTCATCATTAGTTGTTTTTATAGCTCACGTATTCAATAACATCCACTTTCACGGTAGATTCCAGGGTAAATGCACTGGAAGCGCCATTGGCTGCTGCTACATTACGTCCGATGGCAAATTGTGAAGTTGAGCTTGATGTATCAATCTTTCTGCATGCAATTTCAATATTGTGAACCCCAACAGGAACGTTCTGTTCCGTATAATTAAGAGTAAATATATAATCCTGAAGACCTGCTTTTCCACTATTATTATTAGAAGCAATTCTATCCGGGCGTACAGCTACCAATGCTCCGTTTCTGAATACACCGCAAGCAAATCTGACATTCTGTATGGTGGTAGATGTGGATGCCTTCATTTCAATTCCTGTCTGGAACTGGTAGGTAAGTCTGTTCTTTCCATTTTTAATGGTAAAAGTATTGTCGAGCCCATCTATCTTTTTCCAGTTTCCTTTTGTAATATCCGTAATGTTATCTCCCACTTTGCTGGTGTAGATACCATCACCGGCAACACCATCTGTAAGTGAAATAATACCCGTTTGATCCGATGACAGATAAGAATTAATCAGCTTATACTGTCCCTCTTCCATAAAGGAAACATTCAAAGATTTCCACACAGGAGGCAAACCCTCGCCCTGAGAAACCAAAACCTGGCCATTTAACCCGGCATCTCCAGCCTGAGTTGAACTGCCGCCTACTCTAAGTTCTTTTCTTAAGGTGGTTTTTCCGTTCACATCAAGAACAGACTTTGGCTTTGCAGTACCGATTCCCACCTGTGCGTTGACATAAATTGAAAGAAATCCAGCCACGCAGCAATGTATTATTGTTTTCATAATTAAGGACTGCAAAGTTACGCAACGAAGTCCAAAAAATTCCAGTTATACATCTATAAACCTATAGAAATAAACACATTACAGCATAGAATTAATAACACACAAAAGTAGAATTATTTCTACATAACTCCACTTTCCATATATCAAAAAAAATAGATAGCGTCTCAAACCCTTACTGTACGCGGGTTTACAGGATTATTTTTATCATTAGAAAGTGATTTTAACCCCTCAAAAACAGCCTTAATTCTCTTTAACAGGAATATTTAAAAATAAAAACATGATAATAATCACAAAAAAACGTGCAAAAAATTAAGTTTTTTACATGTTTCTGATATTTTTTATGATATTATTTCCAGTAAACAGGAATTAAAATTTAATCATGTTCAATAATGGCTTTCAGCAACAGATTAACCTCATCTACATTTTTCACTCTTTCCTTCCTCATCATCAACTGATTACCTTCTTTTCCTGACTTTTCTTTTAGCTGGGCTTCAGCCGGATTGCGGGTCAGATAATTAATAATATGTCGGAATCTGTCTGTCTGATAAAACTTATCCTGAGGATTCCCCGGAAAGTATCCTAAAAACACTCCATTCTTCATCACAATTTTTTCAAAACCGATGTCGGCTGCAAGCCATTTCAGGGAAACACTCTTTAAAAGGTTGACAGCTTCTTTCGGCAATGCCCCAAAGCGGTCAATCAGCTCCAGTTCAAACTGGTGAAGATCCGCTTCGTTAGTAATTTCAGCAATTTTCTGATACAGCAGCAATCTTTCTTCTGTGTTGGAAATATATGAATCCGGCAACATCAGCTCTAAATCAGTATCAATATTGACATCCTTCACAGATTTGAAAAGCTTCTGTCTGTCTTCTTCATTTTCAAAAAGGCTTTCAAAATCCGCATCATCTTTCAGCTCTTCTAAAGCTTCCTGCATTAACTTCTGATAAGTTTCAAACCCCATTTCATTTATGAAACCACTCTGTTCAGCACCCAAAAGATCTCCGGCACCACGGATCTCCAGATCTTTCATCGCAATCTGGAAACCACTTCCCAGATCAGAAAACTGCTCAATTGCTTCCAAACGTTTTCTGGCATCCGAAGTCATCATATCATATGGAGGAGTAATCAGATAACAGAATGCCTTTCGGTTACTACGCCCTACCCTTCCTCTCATCTGATGCAGATCTGCCATTCCAAATCTTTGTGCATCATTGATAAAAATAGTATTGGCATTCGGAACATCTACTCCACTTTCTACAATGGTAGTGGACACGAGAACATCATATTTCCCTTCCATAAAATCCAGCACATTTTTTTCAAGCTGCTTTCCTTCCATTTGCCCATGTCCCGTAATCACTCTTGCATCCGGAACCAACCTCTGAATAAGTCCTGCAATATCTTTCAGGTTTTCGATTCTGTTATTAATAAAGTATACCTGTCCATCTCTCTGAAGCTCATAAGAAACGGCATCACGAAGCGTTTCTTCATTAAATCCGATTAACTGGGTATCTACTGGCTGTCTGTTTGGCGGTGGTGTTTTGATAACGGATAAATCCCTGGCAGCCATTAACGAGAACTGTAAAGTCCTAGGAATAGGAGTTGCTGTAAGGGTAAGGGTGTCAACGTTATTCTTCAGTGTCTTCAATTTATCTTTCACTGAAACCCCGAATTTATGTTCTTCATCAATAATCAATAAACCAAGATCTTTAAATTTCACAGAACTGCTTACCAATTGATGTGTCCCAATAATGATATCTACTTTTCCGTTCTTGAGAGCTTCCAAAGTCTCTGATTTCTGCTTAGCTGTCCTGAATCGGTTTACATAGGCAACATTTACCGGAAAATCTTTAAGTCTTTCTTTAAAACTTCTGTAATGCTGAAAGGCAAGAATGGTTGTAGGAACCAATACAGCAACCTGTTTACCGTCTGTAGCTGCTTTAAATGCAGCCCTGATTGCCACTTCCGTTTTACCGAAACCTACGTCACCACACACAAGCCTGTCCATCACCGTATCAGCTTCCATATCTCTCTTTACATCTACGGTAGCCTTCTCCTGATCCGGAGTATCTTCATAAATAAAGCTGGCTTCCAGTTCGTTCTGCAGATAAGAATCCGGAGTATAAGCAAAACCCTTGGCCGTTTTTCTCTGGGCATATAATTGAATAAGGTCAAAAGCAATCTGCTTAACCTTCGCTTTTGTTTTCTGTTTTAAAGATTTCCATGTTGGAGATCCCAGTTTACTCAGAACGACCTCCCTTCCATCCGGTCCGTTGTATTTCGATATTTTGTGCAAAGAGTGAATACTTACATATAATAAGTCTCCATTTTTGTAGGTCAGTTTGAAACATTCCTGAATCTTCCCGTCGTTATTTACTTTTACCAATCCCATAAACTTCCCGATTCCATGGTCGATATGGGCAATATAGTCCCCTATTTTCAGAGACATCAGGTCTTTCAGGGTAAGCTGTTCAGATTTTGCAAAGGTATTTTTGGCTTTGTATCTCTGGTAACGGTCAAAAATCTGATGATCCGTATACACCAGCAGTTTGTGTCCATTATCTACAAATCCTTCATGAAGTTCAGACTTGAAACTTTTAAACGGAAGCTCGTGTTCAAGTTCTTCAAAGATAGACTCCAGTCGTTCTTTCTGTTTTTCTGTCGAAAAGGAAATCCAGGTATCGAATCCGTTATTTTGTTTTTCTTCGATATCTTCAATCAGCAATTCGAAGTTTTTATGAAAAGAAGGCTGTGGAAGCTGCTCCATTTTTACTTCAGTTACTTCTTTCAGTCCTTCAATAATTATTCCTCCAAAATCAACTGTTTTGAATTTTTTATAATCGAACAGAAACTCCTGATCAGAAATAAAAAGTTCCTGCGGAGTCCTGTGGGCAATGTCTTTACTTAATGTATCATATTTTTCTAAAGATTTTTCGTAGAACGTTCTGATCTTCTGCATCCCGACCATTCCGTTTTTAGAAACCACAAAACTTTCTACAGGCAAGAGCTGCAACAAAGAAACCCTTGTTCCCGTTACTGAAAAGTTCATATTGGAAACCAGCTGAAAATCCTTTACTTTATCTACCGAAAGCTGTGTTTCGATATCAAAGGTTTTAATACGTTCCACTTCATTACCAAAAAATGTAATCCTGTACGGTTTTTCATGTGAATAGGAAAATACATCTACAATTCCTCCTCTCACAGAAAACTCTCCCGGTTCGGAAACGAAATCAGCCTGCTGGAAATGATAATGATTAAGCAGTTCATCTACAAAATCAAAATCCAGCTGATCTCCCACTTTAATATGATGGGAAATGGCTTTAAAATCTTCTTTCTTCAAAACCTTTTCCGATAAAGCTCCCGCATAAGCCACAATAACTTTCGGTGATCTTCCGGAATTGATTTTATTAAGAACTTCAGTCCTTAAAACCAGATTGGCATTCTGAGTCTTTTCTACCTGATAAGGTTCAAGATGGGTGGCCGGGAAATACAGCACCTTATCCTTACCCAATAGATCTTCCATCTCAGTATTGGCATACAATGCGTCTTCCTTATCATCTACCAGATAAAGAATATTCTTCTTCTGAGCCAAAAAAAGCTCAGCCACAAAAATAGAAACTGAGGATCCGGCACTTCCTTTTACAGCAAGATGCTGACTGTTTTCTAACTGGGTAAAAATTTCTTTCCCAAACTCTTTCTGCATAAGGTCTGGAAGGAACTTTTCATTAATGGATTTTAACTGCATAAATAGTAATGGTATAAACGACAAAAGCGATTTCGGGACATTTCCGAAATCGTTTATGATATACAAAGGTACGGATATTTTTTCTCTTCCTCAGAAAAACGGAAAGACTGAGGGTTTAAAATGAAGCACTTAGCATTATAAATCTTAATTTTTTACAATTTTATCTAATAACTTGTTAAAAAAATTTCAACTTTTCCCTCATGGCATAGTGTTTGGCCTTTTATCTGTAACCAAACATTTAAGAATTATATTATGAAAAAAGCAATTAAAATCTTAGGAGTTATGATGCTGTTATTATTCACAGCATTATCTTTTTCGTCGTGCAGCAAAGATGACGACCCTGTAAACAATGAATTTTTTGCGGGAACCTACAAAGGAAAGGTTTCTTATAATGATGGAGGCTCTACCAATATCAGCACGGACAACGGAAGTGTATTTGTAACGAAGATTGCCAGCGGCACCAAATATAATTTTGCGTTCTCCAACAGCATTCCGGATCTTAACGGGATAGAATTTAATCAGGAAGGAGATCATACGCTGGTTATGATTGGTTCTACAGCAACCTCTTATATCAGAATTGATAACAATGTTCTAAAAATCCTGTATGTTAAAGATGGCAAAACGTGGACAGCGAACTGTACGCGCTAGCCATGTCTATTTATATATTATTCAAGCCTGTTTCCCTATCCGGAGACAGGCTTTTTCATGATCATAGAAGAGGTTTTAATTTTTTTTTAAGCTCTAATAAACTTTAGTTAAGTTTCAAAATCTCAATTTTTTAGCCTGCTTCTTGTATATCTTTATTCAACAAAAAACAAACAATAATTCTTATGAAAAAATTCTTATCTGCAATGTCTTTGATCCTGGGATTAGGACTTGCTACTGCTCAGCAGACTGCTCCCGCTACAGGTGCTCCTGCACATCCACCTGTAAAAGCAACTACAGCAAAAGCTGTGAAACCAGCTGAAGTGAAAGCTGCAAAACCGGCAGTGGATGCAAAAGCAGCGAAGCCTGCACAACCGGCTGCCAAAATGAAAAAAGACGGCACTCCGGATAAGAGATATAAAGAAAACAAACACCTGAAAAAAGACGGTACTCCAGACAAAAGGTACAAAGCAAATAAATAAGCATAACATCAACATATAGTTGTTATTTTCATAATCAAATTTCGAAAAGCCGGTGGAACGTGTTCCATTGGTTTTTTTTATGTGAAGCTTTGTAAAAAATGATTCCAGATTCTTTACTTATTTATAAATTTGACCCATGTTAAACTTCTTCAAGAAAAATGCAGCGCTGATCTGGGCAAAGAAACATGTTCAAAAAGCGGAGGATTTCAAAAAAAATGCTGAAAAGAACCAAGAGGACTTACTTCTTTCTCTTGTAAACACAGCTCAAAAAACACTTTTTGGGCGGGAACATGATTTTGAAAACATTCATACTGTAAAGGAATTTCAGGACAGAGTTCCTGTGGCCGATTATGAAGATCTGAAACCTTATATTGAAAGGGTAAAAAAAGGACAGGCCAATATTCTATGGACGGATACTCCCGAATATTTTGCCAAAACATCGGGAACCACTTCCGGATCTAAATACATTCCGATTTCCAAAGAAGGAATGCCATTTCAGATTGCGGGAGCTCAAAGTGCACTGTTTCATTATATCAGCAAAAAGAATAACGCTGATTTCGTGAATGGAAAAATGATTTTCCTTCAGGGCAGCCCGGAACTGGAAGAGGTATTTGGAATAAAAACAGGAAGACTTTCCGGCATTGTGGCACACCATATTCCAAATTATCTTCAGAAAAATCGCCTTCCAAGTTGGGAAACCAATATTATGGAAGACTGGGAAGCCAAAGTAGATAAAATTATTGAGGAAACTGAACATGAGAATATGACGCTCATCTCTGGAATCCCACCATGGCTTATTATGTATTTTGAGAAGCTGACAGAAAAACATGGTAAAAAGATCAAACAGCTTTTCCCGAATCTTCAGCTTATTGTTACCGGAGGCGTCAACTATGAGCCTTATCGTGACAAAATGGAAGAGTTATTGGGTGGAAAGGTAGATATTGTTCAGACTTTTCCTGCTTCTGAAGGTTTTTTTGCCTTCCAGGATGATTATACCAGAGAAGGATTACTGCTATTGACCAATCATGGAATTTTCTATGAATTTATTCCTTTGGAAGAGTATGGCAAACCTGGAGCGAGAAGATTAACGTTAAAAGAAATTGAACTTCATAAAGATTACGCATTGATTCTTACCACCAATTCCGGTTTATGGGCGTATTCTATAGGGGATGTCGTAAGATTTATCAGCAAAGATCCATACAGGGTTTTGGTAAGCGGAAGAACAAAGCATTTTACCTCTGCATTTGGAGAGCATGTGATTGCCATTGAAGTGGAAGAAGCAATGAAAGCAACGCTTGAAAAATATTCCGCACAGATTACAGAATTCCACCTTGCTCCACAGGTAAATCCGGCTGAAGGACTTCCATATCACGAATGGCTGATTGAATTTGAAAAAGAACCCGAGGATTTAGAAGTATTCAGAAATGAACTGGATCAACAGCTTCGGGCAAGAAACACTTACTATGATGATTTGATTTCGGGAAATATTTTGCAGAAACTGCAAATCACCAGACTTACAAAAAATGCCTTTCATGAATATGCGAAATCCCAGGGAAAACTGGGAGGTCAAAACAAGACGCCAAGATTGGCTAATGACAGAAAGACTGCAAATCTCTTAGAAATTTACAAACTTTAATCATATTTTTTCAATTCCAAAAACGTATATTCGAAAAAAATTATAAATTTGAAAAACTAAAAGAAAATAATGAAAGCATCTGTACTGTTGAAATCGTCTTTACTAACATCTTTATTTGTTATTACATCTTGTGCTACTACAAAATACAGCGAAGATATTTCAAAAAACAATTACTCTAATCTTGAAGCCGGAAAAGTATATAAAGTAACTATGAGAGATGGCTCTCCGAAGCAGACCATCTTATTCAGAAACGTGGTGGGTGAAAATATTGTAGGTACAGCCGGTAAAAAAGACAGTACAGAAGTGATTATTCCCAAAGCCAATGTAGCGGCTGTAAAAGACCGAAGAAAAGCAAGAATTGCTGCAGGAGCAACAATTATCGGAGCAGCAGGTGTTGCAGCTATCGTATTAAGTTCTTCCAGAGCTGACTAAAATAGATTTTATCTTTTGAAATATATTTAATATATCTTTCAGAAATTGTCATATGAATAGCCTTAAATAAATTTTTAGGGCTATTTTTGTTCATGATTTCCTTTACCCCATTACAAACATTACAAAATGTTGAGTTCAGAAATCTTCTCACCGGGAGATTTTTTATTGTTTTAGCTTTCAGAATGCTTGCCACTTTATTGGGATGGTGGGTGTATCAATTAACGAAAGATCCCTTTTCAATAGGTCTTATCGGACTTTCAGAGGTTATTCCTGCTGTAAGCTGTGCGCTGTATGCCGGACATGTTATTGATATGAATGAAAAAAAGAGGCTGCTTCTTATTTGTAATTATGCTTATATTTTCCTGATCGGCCTTCTGTTGATTCCCGCGTTCCTTGATGTAGAAATGCACTTTACGGGCCATCAGATTACCTATTATATTTATGGGGTTATCTTTTTCACTGGGATAGCAAGAGCCTTTATCGGGCCTATTGTTCCTTCCATGATTCCTAAAATCGTAAAGAAGGAAAACCTTCCGAATGCCGTAACCCTGAACCAGGCTACTTTCCTGATATCTTCTGTTTGCGGACATGCTATTGGAGGTGTTCTTATTGGATTTATCGGTGTAAAATGGACCTTGGTTGCTATTTTAGCACTCATATTTGTGGCTTCATTATTTTTCTGGCAGCTTCACAAACAGCATTCAGAATACAAAAAGGAAACGGTAAATGTAGTAGAAAGTATGCGCGAAGGAATTTCTTATATTTTTAAAACGAAGGAGATCCTGGGAGCGCTGTGTCTTGATATGTTTGCGGTACTTTTTGGGGGAGCAGTAGCCATGATTCCTGTATTCGCAACGGATATCCTAAAGTCAGGAGCTGAAGGTTTCGGCTTACTGAATGCAGCTTCGGATATTGGTTCCATGTGTATTATTACTCTATTATCTATTGTTCCTCTTCGAAAAAATCAGGGGAAAATACTTCTTGTTGTTGTTACCGGATTCGGACTGTGCATTATTGGGTTCGGTCTATCAAAACTATACTGGTTATCTTTTATGTTCCTGGTAATGAGCGGAATGCTTGATGGAATTTCAGTGGTTATCAGGGGTACCATTGTACAGTTAAAAACACCGGATCACATCAGGGGACGCGTTCTGAGTGTGAATTCAATTTTCATTATGTCCAGCAATGAAATGGGGCAGTTTGAAAGTGGACTCATGGCCAAACTACTGGGAGTTGTGCGCTCTGTGGTGTTCGGAGGTTGTATGACCGTTTTAGTAGCCCTTCTTGTGGGAAGCACCAATCCTAAACTGAGAAAGATGCAATATTAACTTATTGTTTATCAGATTATTTGAAATCTGGCACAAAAAAAATAAGAATTCGAAATACTTAAAATCAGAATAGAACGTTTTCTATTCTGATTTTTGTTTTATAGCTGTTTTTTAAAAATTTATAAAAGAATTAAACCTTAAATATTCATCAAAAGCACCAATATCTTTACGATCTCTACATAATATAACCCAAACAAGAAAATACAATATTTAAAACCAATACGTTACTTTCATTAAATATATCTCAAAATCTTTAATTTAACGTTAATAATTTTTTATATTTGCTTCATAAAATATCCCCCTATGACTAAACTTTTACTAATTTTGAGCTTTCTCGTGACAGGTTCTCTGATGAATGCTCAATTTTTTTCAGATCAAACCTTACAACAATCTGTTTTACAATTCAATAATGCTAAAACAGAAAACGACTACGATATGCTTTTTTCTAAGTTTTCAGCAGCTAAAACTTCAGAAAAATGGCAGGCTAATTACTATGCAGCAGCAGCCTTGTATCTTAAAACCAATTTCCTTTTAAAGAACAGCCCGAACAGTCCTCTTGGAGAACCTAATGAGTCCGCAAGAAAACTGGCAATGCAGGCTCTTGCTTCTGAAAAGAATAATGGAGAAGTAAATCTGCTTCTTGCCCTTATTCATTTTCAGAAAATCAGAATAAAAACAGCAGCAGACCCTCAAAAGGAATTAAAGACCGTGACAAGTTTCATGAATAAAGCAGAAACCTTAAAGAATAATCCAAGGCTTTCTTTTTTAAAAGCTGAAATCGCTGAAAAACAGGGAAACAAGACGGAAGCTATAAAGTTGTATCAAAAAGCAGCTAAAGAATTTGAAACATCAGACGCTTCATCCAGTTCACCCAGCTGGGGAAAACAGCTGATCGGAACAAATTAACAGTAAGAAAATGCATGATCTCCTGAGTACATCAGGGCGATCAGTTTTTTTTTGATATGAAAGCCTACAATTCATTGAATATTCAGAGAAACATTATTTTGTATCAGATGAAAAACAACATTTCCTTAGTAATTAAACACTTTTAATATTTGTTTTTAAAATTAATTCTCATGAAAAAAACATTACTTGTTTTATTAATCATATTTTCACATATTTTATTTGCTCAATCAGATTGTAATACTGCAATGGCAGTCTGTGGTAACTCGGACATCTCATATACACCAGGCGGGCATGGAGATATTGCAGAAGACCTGGGTGGATGTTTAACTTCTGACGAAAAGTACTCTGTATGGTATTCTTTCACCATTGCTACCGGCGGAACACTTACGTTTGAAATCATCCCTAACGACCAGGGAGATGATTATGACTTTGGAGTATACGGACCCAACAAATCTTGCGGAAATCTGGGAACTCCAATACGTTGTTCTTATTCCGGGCAAAGTGGAAATACAGGTCTTAATATGACCGCTACAGACCTTAGTGAGGACGCTACAGGAGACAAATGGGTAAAATACATGGATGTATTGCCTGGTCAGACTTACTATTTAATTGTAAATAACCACAGAGAAACAGCGAACGGATTCAAATTATCATGGGGCGGAACGGCTACTCTATCTTCTCCGTTCACCGATCCGAATATACAGCCTCATCCATTTATCCCACCTGGTATTCCGGGAGCCAACCCTACTGACCCAAGAGAAGTGGTGATATGTTCAAATCCTGCAAGTTTTGATTTCGCATCATTATCAGCAGGAATTCTTAACGGCAACCCTAACTTCAGCATTAGCTACCACACAAGTCAGAATGATGCCTTAACTGGTAACAACCCTCTTGTTGGGCCTCAAACAGTTACTCCTGTTGGTGTTTATTTCTACAGTATCAATTATACCGATCCGACTAACCCTAACAGTCCTATTAACAAATGTAGACAGACTGGTAAATTTAAATTTAAAGATGGTACTATCACAGCTACCGATGTAACGCTAACAAGCTGTAATAACAACAATGCAGGTACTGCAATGTATGATCTTACAACTGCTGCAGTTTTTGCTGATCCTACAGCAACTAAAAAATATTATTATACTTTATATGATCTGAACAACTCAATCAATGAGATCACCAATATCTATCAGTTTGTTTCTGCAGAAGGTAAAATATATGTAAAAGTAACCTCTGTATTCGGATGTACTGATATTGCAGAAATTACCCTTAAGTTCTATCCGCAAATTATTGCAAAGGATGCAGAATTGAGATCATGCTTTATTGAAGCAAATCCTTCGACTGCTTTATTCAACCTTGATAATGCCGCTGTAATTACTCCGCAGGCAGGTATTACTAAAAAATACTTCCCTTCACTGACAGATGCCATTGATGGAACCAACGAGATTTTAAATGCTAATTATATTGCACCAAGCGGTTTGGTATACGTAAGAGTATCTGACACGAGAGGATGTTATGTAGTGGTAAAAATCGGTTTAACAGTAATTGCTCCGGTAACATCCAGTGTTCTGAAAGACAAAATTATCTGTATGGAAGACACTACCACTTTAGATGCCGGACCTGGATTCAAAAGCTATGAATGGAGCACAGGAGCTACAACACAGTCTATTAAAGACGTAGGAGTAGGAGTTTACTGGGTAAAATTAAAAACGGGAGAATGTGTTGCCACTCAAAAAGTAACCGTTTATCCTTCTGAGCAACCGGTAGTAACAAACATCGATATTAACAACACTACATTAACAATCAATGTTATCGGAGGAACTCCTGATTATCAGTATTCAATGGATAAAATTTTATGGCAGCCGTCTAATGTATTCTCCAATGTAGCAAGAGGAACTTACAAAGTGTATGTAAAAGATGCTTACGACTGCGAACCTATTGAAGTGAATGTTGTTGTTCCTAACCTTATCAATATGATTACTCCAAACGGGGATGGCGTGAATGATGTGGTAGATTATTCTGCTATGGCTGATAAACAGAACCTTATTTTGAGTATCTTTGACAGATATGGAACAAAAATCCACCAGGGAGATAAATCCAACGGTTACAAATGGGATGGTAGAATTGGTGGTAAGAACATTCCAACAGGTACTTACTGGTATTCTGTAACATGGAACGAGAATGATAAGAAGAACACTCCTTTCAAGTTTTCAGGTTGGATTGTTGTAAAAAACAGAGAATAAAACACCTTACAATATAAAAAGCCGCTTTGGCGGCTTTTTCTTTTACAAATAATGATAAAAATTTATTGATTTCAAGTTTGTTTAACAAAAAAAGTTTTAACAATGAAAAAAATATTACTTCTTTTTATTTTATTGATAGCGCAAATGGCCTATTCACAGTCAGACTGTGTCACAGCAATTCCCATCTGTGGTAATTCTGACATTTCTTATACCCCTTCAGGCCCGGGGAATATTATAGAAATTCTTAATCAAAACGGAGGATGTCTCAGCACCAATGAAAGATATACAGTTTGGTATACCTTCACTGTATCCACACCAGGAACGCTGGCATTTAAAATAAAACCTAACGATCAGGGTGATGATTACGATTTTGCAGTTTATGGACCTACAGCAAATGGCTGTGCTTCATTACAGAATGCTGACCACGTCTTCATACAGCCTATAAGATGTAACTATAGTGGTACTCCAGGAGATACGGGTCTGGATCTGACTCTTGCTCCACCTGCAGTATTCCCTACCAATCCTCCCGGTGTTACATCCAGCATGAACAATGGGAAATGGAGTCCTTATATGGATGTATTGGTAGGCCAAACTTATTACCTGGTTATTGACAACTTCAGTAGATCCGTTAATGGTTTCTCTTTAGAATGGTCAGGTACTGCCAGTTTAAGTTCGGCATTTAATGATCCTGTTCTTTCTCCTAACCCATTTATCGCGCCGGGTATTCCGGGAGCCACTCCTAATGATCCCAATCAGGTAATGGTTTGTGCATTGCCTACCCAGTTTGATTTCACAACACTTTCGGCAGCTATTGTTAACGGAAACAGCCCTAACTTCAAGGTTACTTATCACAAAACAACCAACGATGCCCTTACAGGACAGAATCCTCTTACAGTAACTACTGTAGATGGAACAACAACATATTATTACAGAGTTGTATACCAGGATCCAAGCAATCCGGACAATCCTATCAACGGATGTTTCATAACAGGGAAATTCAAGTTTGTCAATGTGGGAATCACAGCCAATACAGCCACATTATACTCTTGTAATAATAATGGAGCTGGTACTGCAAAATATAATTTAACAACTGCCAATGTATTTGGAGGCACGGGTGCAACTATTAAGTATTATGCTACAGTTGCAGATATGAATGCAGAAATCAATGAAATTACAGATCCTGCCAACTACGTTTCTGCTGAATCAACTGTATATGTAAAAGTAGTTTCTTCTTTTGGATGTATTGCAACCACTACAATCAGACTATTATTCTATCCAGCGGTGGTATTGAAAGATGCTGTACTTCAGAATTGCTATATCGATAATGACGTTACACGTTCAATATTTGATCTTTCCAAGGCAGATATCGGTGTACCTGTTCCAACACCTACAGGAACTATTATTAAGTATTATACTACAGTAGCTGATGCAAAAGCACAGACCAATCCTATATCAGCAGCATTTAATTATCTTTCAGAAAGCAAGACAGTATATGCAAGAGTAGATAATGACAAACAGTGTTATTCAATTGCTAAAATACAACTGATTGTATTACCTCCTGTAAAATCAGCGGTGTTAAAAGATAAAACAATTTGTGCTGAAGCCAAAACTACTTTGGATGCGGGACCTGGATTTGTAAGCTACGAATGGAGCACAGGTGAAACTACACAATCCATCAGCAACGTAGGAGTTGGTGTTTATTGGGTTAAACTTCAGACCGGAAAATGTTTCACGCTTCAGGAAGTACGTGTACATGCGAGCCTTCAACCAGTGGTTTCAGGAATAGAAATTACCAATAACAATATCACAGTAACAGCCACAGGAGGAGTTCCTCCTTACAAATATTCTGTAGATGGCGTTAACTGGCAGGATTCCAACGTATTTACAGGACTTCCAAGAGGAGAGAATACAATTTATGTAAAAGATACTTACAACTGTACCCCTATCCAGGTAACCATAACAGTTCCAAATCTTATCAACGCGATTACCCCGAACGGAGATAACGTAAATGATGTTATTGATTACTCAGCATTAGCTTACAAGAAAAACCTGATCTTCATTGTATATGACAGATATGGAAACAAACTTCACGAAGCTAAGAAGTTCAACAACTTCACTTGGGACGGAACTGCCTTTGGTAAGAAAATTCCAACCGGAACTTACTGGTATACGATCTCATGGAATGAAAACAATAAAAACAGTACCGAAACCAAATATTCCGGATGGGTACTGGTAAAAAATAAAGAGTAAGTTTTTACTTCACCTTTAAAAAAAAATCACCTCAGACTGAGGTGATTTTTTTTATCAACAAGAGCAACCTCCTGTTTACAGCATTTTACGAAAGACTGCTAATAATTTGTTGAATACTATTTTTTTATTATTTTTTAAATAAACTATCTTTGCACCATGGCGCAGAAAGAAACATTATCATCCCTGACACACGGAAACTTTGCAAGAGAATTGTCTATTGCGGATGGAAAAATGCCTCCCAATGCAGTAGATTTTGAAAGACTGGTTATCGGAACTTTTTTGATTGACAAAAAAGGACTTGACCATTCCATTGACCTTCTTACTCCAGAGGTATTTTATGATCCCAGACATCAGGTCATCTTTTCTACTATCCTAAAATTGTATGAAGGTAACCACCCGGTAGACCTAATGACAATCATTCAGGATTTAAAAAAAGAAGATAAACTGAGTCAGGCAGGTGGTGATCATTACATTATTGATCTTACCATGGGAGTAAGTTCTTCTGCCCATATCGAATATCATGTACGTGTTATTCTTGAAAAGTATATTTTAAGAAGCCTTATTAACGTTTCTGCCAATGTTATTGATTCTTCCTACAAGGAATCAACAGATGTTTTTGAACTTCTGGATAAAGCGGAACAATCTTTCTTTGAGATCACCAACGGAACCATTAAGAAAGGATTTGATACTGCCAACTCATTGGTAAAACAAGCCATTGATACCATTAAATCTCTAAAAGACAAACAAGGGCTTTCCGGAGTTCCTTCAGGATTCAGAGATGTGGATAAGGAAACCGGTGGATGGCAGAATTCTGACCTTATCATTATTGCAGCCCGTCCGGCGATGGGTAAAACAGCATTTCTTCTTTCGATGGCAAGAAATATTGCGGTAGGACACAAAATCCCTATGGCTCTTTTCTCACTCGAGATGGCCTCCGTACAGCTTATCACCAGAATGATTGCTTCTGAAACAAGAATCTCGTCAGAGAAACTAAGAAAAGGAACCCTGGATGACGAAGAATGGCAAAGACTATTCTCCAATGTATCTGAACTGGAGAATGCTCCTTTATATATCGATGAAACCCCTTCCCTTTCCATATTCGACTTCCGTGCAAAATGCCGAAGATTGGTGATGCAGCATGGAGTAAGACTGATCATGGTCGACTACCTTCAGCTGATGACAGCAGGTAGCAGCAGCGGAAAAGGAGTTGGAAACCGTGAACAGGAGATTTCCATGATTTCACGTTCATTAAAAGCAATTGCAAAAGAACTTAACGTACCGGTGATTGCTCTTTCGCAGCTTTCGAGAAGTGTAGAAGCCCGTCCGGGAAAAAGACCTCAGCTTTCAGACCTGAGGGAATCCGGAGCAATCGAGCAGGATGCAGATATTGTATCTTTCATCTTCAGACCGGAGTATTATAAAATTACAGTTTGGGATAATGATGAGGAAGGACAGGAAACCTCTACAGAAAACCAGGCCGAACTGATTATTGCAAAACACAGAAATGGTGCTACGGCAGATGTCAGATTATCATTCTTAAAACATTTTGCAAAATTCGGTGATATCGAAGCTGCGCTTGATGGTGGGGCCGGAGGAGGATATCCTTCCAACTTCGGAGAGCCAAGTGGATTTGACAAGATCAAAACAACGATTCAGCCAGGAGCAGCATTTGACCTTCCGGACAGTTCAAAACTTTCAGGATCTTCAATGAATGATTTTGATGATGATGATGACTTCCCTTTTTAGGCGAAGACTAAAGTTCAGATCCATTCAGTTTCATTGTACAGTCAATACATCAATTTTTAAAAAGCAGATTTGAGAATCGAAATTTATACGGACGGAGCGTGCAGCGGAAATCCCGGGAAAGGCGGATATGGAATTCTCATGCGCGTTCCTGAAAAAAACTATCAGAAAACATTTTCAAAAGGTTTTCGTAAAACCACCAACAACAGAATGGAGCTTCTGGCTGTCATTACTGCGTTGGAAAAACTGAAATCCACAGAAAATGAAATCCACGTGTACACAGACAGCAAATACGTATCTGATGCGATCAACCAAAACTGGATTGCCGGATGGATAAAAAGGGGTTGGAAAAATGTAAAGAACCCTGATCTCTGGAAAAAATTTGTTGAACTTTACAACAAACACACCCCTAAAATGCATTGGGTAAAGGGACATGCAGGACACTTTGAAAACGAACTTTGCGATAAATTAGCGGTAGCAGCAGCCAGTTCTCCGAATCTTGAAATTGATACGTATTTTGAGAGTTTGGATAACAATTCTTTATTTTAATTTAATTAATGCAAATACGTATTACCTACTATAATATTCAGCATTATATCATAATTAGCAGTATTTTTTTAAAATATTATTAAAATTTAAGCGAAATTAACATTAAATACACATTATTTAATTGGGATTTAATATCTTTACATATTAATCTAAGTCCCATTATAAATGAATAAAAATCTATTATTGTATTTATCTGTTTTTTTACTCTGTATAGCTGGGAAGTCCTTTGCTCAGACGTATCAGCTTATTGGAAACCCAGTGAACACTACCGGATGGACAATGGTTTCTCCCACTCAGGTAAACACAGATTTTATTCAGCTTACCCCGGATACCAACAACCAGTCCGGCTCTATCAGGCTGAATGACCCAATCAATTTAAAATATTGTGACAAATGGAGAGTGGAATTTGATTTCAGAATGGACTCCAACCAAACCTCTAACGGGGATGGAATTGCCTTCTGGTATCTTGCCAATCCTCCGGTAGCCAGCGTATTAGGCTCAGGCCTTGGAGTATCTCAAAATGCAGTTGGTCTTGTGGTAGGACTTGACACTTACAACAATACCACAACGGCTACCATGAGTAAGGTACACGTTGGCTATGGGCTGGTTCAAAACACCACTGACAACAATAATGTCGAATTTTTTAATGTTCCCGGAAGTTCTTTCCACTCCCCGGATCTGAATACTACACAACCTTTCCAGGGAACAACTTTCAAACATGTGGAAGTAACGGCACAGGTAGATCCTGCAGCTCCTACCAGCTGGATTATAAAAATAACAATAGATGGGAATGTAATTTGCAATCAGTCTTTTGCGCCTTCAGGTGCTGCTGCTGCAATGACTGTAGGATATTTTGGTTTTTCAGCTTCTACAGGAGGTGCAAGATCAAGACATTCCATTAAAAATGTAAAAATTTATACGGATAAAGTTCCAATTTTACAGAATTCAGCAACACAGTCATTCTGTCCTAATCCTACAACAGGATACGGGTCTGTAAACCTGACTTCTTTCAATTCGCAATTTGTCAACAACCCTTCCAATTATACATTTACCTATTTTCCATTTGGAAGTTCTACACCTATTGCTACTCCAGCCAATTATCAGTTCAATGCCAATACAACAGTTACAGTTGTTATTAAAGATAATGCAGGATTGCTCTGTGACAACCCGGATGGTAAAATTTTACTCGACCTTGCCCCTTTCAAAGCGGAAGATAAGACGATTACAGTATGTAATAATAACAAAGCCGGAACAGCAGCCTTCAACCTGAATACAGCAGCTGTAACCAATGTTTTAGGTGTTACAAAAAAATATTATAAAACTTTAGCAGACCTCAATGCAGATACGAATGAGATTCAAAATCCTGACAATTATATATCTGCTCCCGGAGTCGTTTATGTAAAAGTAACCACTCCTCTGGGATGTACAGGTTCAGCAAAAATTACATTGGCATTCTATCCTGACACTCCTGTAAAAGAAGCCACCCTGAGATCATGTTTCATTGAAAATAATATTACGAGTGCCATTTTTAATTTGACAACTGCAGATGTTACAACTTTAGGAGCAGGCGCTGCCAAAAAGTACTACACATCCATCGCAAATGCTTTGGACGGCATCAATGAAATTATGAATCCGCTTCAGTATTTATCCATAAGTACTGCAGTATATGCAAAGGTAACAGACGCCAACGGATGCTTTAATATTGCTAAGATCAACCTTATTGTATTACCTCCTGTAACATCTTCTGTTTTAAAAGACAAAACCATTTGTATTGGAGAAAAAACAGATTTGGATGCAGGATCTGGATTTGATGGTTACGAATGGAGTACAGGAGCAACAACCTCATCTATTAAAGATGTAGGTGTTGGCACTTATTGGGTAAAACTGAAAACCGGAAACTGTATCACTACACAGATTGTTAATGTAAAAGCATCTGCAAATCCTGTCATCTCCAGCATTGATATTGACAACAACACCATTACTGTCAATGTAGCGGGAGGAACTCCTCCATATCAATACTCTCTGGACGGAGTCAATTGGCAGCCGGGTAATATATTCACAGGATTAGCAAGAGGAGAAGTAAGAGTGTATGTAAAAGATTTTTATAACTGTACACCTGTTGAAGTTCAGATTACCGTTCCTAATCTAGTTAACGCTATCACTCCAAACGGCGACAACGTAAATGATTTCATTGATTATTCAGCACTGGCTTACAAGAAAAATCTGATATTCATTGTGTATGACAGATATGGCAACAAACTATATGAAGCCGGAAAAATGAGAAACTTTACCTGGGATGGAACTGCTTCCGGTAAAAAAGTACTTACAGGGACTTACTGGTACACCATTTCATGGAACGAAAATAATAAAGACAATACTGAAACGAAATACTCAGGCTGGGTATTAGTTAAAAACAGAGAATAATTTACTATCGGAAACTACCTCATTTGGGGTAGTTTCTGTATTAAAAAAAAGGATTTGCTCAAGAAGAGATTGAGACCAGATATTACTGTCTCACTATAATTTAAAGATAAAAAACAATAACATCATAATCCATCCACTATGAAAAAAAATATACTCATTTTTTTACTAACTATCTTATTATGCTTGCCGGGAAGGTTTCTTTCACAAACCTATCAACTTACCGGAAACCCTGTAAATACGACGGGCTGGGATCTTGTCTCTGATGCTATAGTAAGCGGAGACTTTGTAAGACTGACAACCGATCAGACCAGCAGATACGGGGCTGTAAAATTATCCACTCCTATCACTCTAAGCTATTGTGATAAGTGGAAAGTGGAATTCGATTTCAGAATTGACGGAAACGGAACCACACAGTTTGGAAAAGGAGACGGCTTCACCTTCTGGTATCTGGCCAACCCACCAACAGGATTTGTATCAGGAGGAGGATTGGGTATTCCAGCTAATGCTTCCGGGCTTATGGTTGGTTTTGATATCTTCAACAATACTACCGAAGGCCAGATGAGTAAAGTTCACATTCTTTACGGTACAAATAATACAGCAGGTAACAACATTGAATTCAACACCACTCCTGGAAGCACATTCCATTCGCCGGATCTTATCGCTACTCAGCCGTTTGTAGGAGACACCTACAGACATGTGGAAGTAAATGGTGAAACAGACCTTACCAACCCGACAAACTGGATCATCAAAGTAAGAATCAACGGTGTCCTTATCGTAGATCAGTCTTTTGCTCCTTCCGGAGGAGCTGTGGGAATGTCACAAGGGTATTTTGGTTTCTCTGCCGCAACCGGTGGTGCCAGTGCAAGACATTCTATTAAAGATGTTAAGGTGTATGTAGATAAAGTTCCTATTTTAAGTAATACCATAAGTCCGTTCGTTTGTACAAATCCAGCTACCGGAAATGGTACAGTAGACCTTACTTCTTATAATTCTCAATTTGTAAATAATCCGGGGAATTATATTTTCACTTATTATGTATTGGGGAGCTCTACTCCTATTGCCAATCCCACAAGTTTCCAATATTCTGGAAATACAACTATTAAAGTGGTTGTGAAAGATCCTACATCTACTCTTTGTGATAATGGCGACGGTGTTATTCAGCTTAATCCTACTCCATTTGCAGCAACGGATGCCAGTCTTAGCGGATGTAATAACAACAATGCCGGAACAGCAACGTTTGACCTCAATACGGCTGCTGTAACAACTGTTGCCGGAGTAACCAAAGAATTCTACCCTACCTTATACGATCTGAATAACGGTACGAATCAAATAACAAATCCTTCTGCCTATGCTTCTGCAGCAGCAACAATATATGTAAAAGTAACCACACCTCAGGGTTGCGTAAGTACTTCTAAAATCACACTGAATATTTACCCTGTCGTAGTTGTTAATGACGTTGAAATAAAATCCTGCTTCATTGAAACTAACCCATCTACGGCCTCTTTTAATCTTACAGGAGCTGTAGTTTCCCAGGGTGGACTTACGAAAGAATACTATCCATCCCTGACAGATGCTATCAGTGGAACTAATGCAATCGCAACTCCGACAGCATACATCGCTCCTAATGGTGTTGTTTATATTAAAGTTTTTAATGGAAACGGATGCTATTCCATCGCTAAAGTTACATTAACAGTAATACCTCCTGTTTATTCAAGAACTTTACTTGACAAGACCATCTGTATTGAAAACACTACAACATTAGATGCCGGAGCAGGTTTCAAAAGCTACGAATGGAGCACAGGAGCTACCACACAGTCTATCAAAAATGTAGGAGTAGGAACTTACTGGGTAAAACTTAAAACCGGAGATTGTATTGTGACACAAAAAGTAACAGTATATCCCTCAGACAATCCGGTTATCACTACTGTTGACATTTCGGGAAGTACAGTAACAGTATATGCCAATGGCGGAACTCCTCCTTACCAGTATTCAATGGATAATATCAACTGGCAGGACTCCAATGTATTTACCAATATTGCAAGAGGAGAAGCTAAAGTATATGTAAGAGATGGCTATAACTGTGTACCTGTTGAAGTCAATATCACAGTCCCTAATCTTATCAACATCATTACACCTAACGATGACGGAATCAATGATTTTGTTGATTACTCTGCACTGGCCAACAAACAAAATCTGGAAATAGCCATCTTCGACAGATATGGTTATAAGATGTTCCAGGCAGATAAAACCAATGGCTATAAATGGGCAGGAACTACCAATGGACATAAAAAAGTCCCTACAGGAAACTATTGGTATTCTGTTTCATGGAATGAAAATAATAAAAACAGTACTCCGATAAAATTCTCAGGTTGGATTGTTGTAAAAAACAGAGAATAATTACACTTTCCATCACATCAAAAGAATCACCCCGCCAGTCGGGGTGATTTTTTTGTAAGAACAGGGAGGAGATATTTCATTTTAAAGACTCTTTATTCATATTCAATTCTTAAATTTGTCCTATGAATTATTTGGAAGCTTTAAGCAGAAGATATTCTGTAAAAAAATTCAATCATCAGATTATTCCTCAGGAAACTCTTCACAACATTCTTGAGTCAGGAAAGCTGTCTGCCAGTTCGCTGGGACTTCAGCCCTATAAAATTGTGGTTGTTGAAAGCGAGGAGATGAGACAGAAATTAATTCCTGCTTTTTATAATCCTTCTCAGATTTCCACTTGTTCTCATCTTATCGTTATTATTTCAAAAAAAATTATAGAAGAGAACTATATCCGAGGTTATTTTAATCATATTTCTGAAGTAAGAGATACTCCTATGGAAACGCTGGACCCTTTCAGAAATAGCATAAATCAGCATATTAACCAGAAAACACATGATGAAATTTTCAACTGGGCAGAAAAACAGTCTTATATAGTATTGGCCAATCTTATGTATGCTGCTGCTATTGAAAACATAGACTCCTGCCCCATGGAAGGCTTCCGTCAGTATCTCATTGAAGAAATTCTGAATATAGATCCTGAAACAGAAAAAGTAACTGTTACCCTCGCTTTAGGTTACCGTTCTGAAGAAGATCACTTCCAGCACATGAAAAAAGTAAGAAAACCAAACGAAAAATTGTTTAAATTTATTTAATATTTTAAACGATTGTACCTAAAGCCAGCATATGATAAAAGCGGATGTATTAGTAATCGGTTCCGGCATTTCCGGACTTTCCTATGCCATTAAAGTTTCTGAGCAGCACCCTGATGCCAAAATCATTATTGTAACCAAATCTGATGAAGGCGAAAGCAACACCAAATATGCACAAGGTGGTCTCGCTGTTGTTACTGATTTTCAGAATGACAATTTTCAAAAACATATTGACGATACCATGCGTGCCGGCGACGGAGAAAACAAACGCGATGTTGTAGAAATGGTGGTAAGAGAAGCTCCAGCGAGATTCAATGAAATTGTAGAATGGGGCGCCCAGTTCGATATGAAGAATGGTAAGTTTGCTTTAGGCAGAGAAGGAGGCCACACTGAAAACAGAATCGTCCATCATAAAGATATCACAGGTTTTGAAATTGAAAGAGCTTTGCTGGAAACAGCCAATAGCAGCCCGAATATTGAAATTCTTGATCATCATTACGTTATTGATATTATTACACAGCACCATGTTCCCGGAAAAGAGCTCAATGAAGGAGACATCCATTGCTATGGCGCCTATATTCTGGATGAAAATTCCAAAACCATCAAAAAAATCACTTCTAAAATAACACTGGTTGCCACAGGAGGTGCCGGACATGTTTATAAAAACACCACCAATCCTACGATTGCTACAGGAGACGGAATTGCCTTTGTAGCCCGTGCTAAAGGAAAGGTTTCCAATATGCAGTATTACCAGTTCCACCCGACAGCTTTGTACAGCAAAATGGATGGAATGTTGTTTTTAATTTCAGAAGCAGTTCGTGGAGATGGAGCAAAATTAAGAACCAAAAGGGGTGAAAAATTCATGCATAAATATGATGAACGTGAAGAATTAGCCTCAAGAGATATCGTTGCAAGAGCCATCGACGCCGAAATGAAAATTACCGGAGACGAATTTGTCGGTTTAGACTGCAAAGAAATGAACCATGAAAAGTTCTTAGAACATTTCCCTAATATTTATAAAAAATGTAAAAACGAAGGAATTGACCCTTTCACTCAACTGATTCCTGTTGTACCAGCCTGCCACTATCTAATGGGCGGGATCGAAGTAGACCGAGACGGACAGTCTTCCATCAGAAATCTTTTTGCTGTAGGAGAATGCACCAACTCCGGACTTCACGGCGCCAACAGACTTGCTTCCAATTCATTGCTTGAAGGCTTGGTTTTCGGACACAATGCTGCTATGAAAACAGTAGAACTTCTGAATGAAAACAGTTTCAACTTTGATGATCTGAAAGCCGTTCCGGAATGGAATGAAGAGGGAATGAAAATCATGGATGAAATGGTCATCGTCAGTTATCTTAGAAAACAACTTCAGGAAATGATGAGCGACCTGGTAGGTATTGTAAGAAGCAACAAACGTCTGAATATGGCATTGCAAAAATATCAGGAGATTGCAGCCGCTGTAGATGAAATCTACCACTACTCTATTCTTTCGCCGCAATTATCGGAATTAAGAAACCTAACAACTGTTGCCCATCTCATCATTACCCAATCCATGGAAATGACAGAGAACAAGGGAGCATTTTATAATAAAGATTTGGTTTAAAAAGAAATCACACAATGAAAAGACCAGCATACGTAACAGATAAAGCATTAAAGACATTTATAAAAAACGCACTTGAGGAAGATATTCAGGATGGGGATCACTCTACCCTATCTACTATTCCACAGGATCTTGTACAAAGTGCTAAGCTTTTGGTGAAACAGGACTGTATTCTTGCAGGTGTTGAATTGGCAGAAATCATTTTCAAGACTTTTGACAAAAATCTGAAAGTGGAAGTTTTCATTAAAGATGGAACTCCCTGCAAATTCGGAGACATTGCCCTTACTGTTACAGGTAGTGCAAGATCCATCCTTTCTACGGAAAGATTTGTTCTTAACTGTATGCAGAGAATGAGTGGTATTGCCACCTTAACCCATGAATGGGATTCCAGATTAGTAGGTACAAAAACTAAACTTTTAGATACAAGAAAAACAACTCCTAACTTCAGAATGTGTGAAAAATGGGCGGTTGCTATTGGCGGCGGAACCAATCACAGATATGGTCTTTATGATATGATTATGCTAAAGGACAATCATATTGATTACAACGGAAGCATAACCAATGCCGTGGCAATGGCAAAAGATTACGTTAAAAAAAATAAGAAAAAGTTAAAGATAGAGGTTGAAACCAGAAACCTTGAAGAAGTTCAGGAAGCCATCAATGCAAAGGTCGACAGAATCATGCTTGATAATATGGATGTAAAAACGATGAAGGAGGCTGTAAAAATGATCAATGGTTCTTGTGAATCTGAAGCTTCAGGAGGAATTACCCGCGATATGCTGAAAGAAATTGCATCCACAGGCGTTACCTATATCTCTGTAGGAGCCCTTACGCACTCTGCTGAGAATATAGATCTGAGTCTCAAAGCAGTGAAATAGCGTTGAATTTTTAACAAAAACACCACCACTTTGTTAAAAATTCAATAACATGACTTTTTTCATACTAAAATTCAATTTTTAGCCATAATATTGATTTTTAACAGGTTAACATTATTAAGACTTATTAAAAATTAACATTGAGTTAATAATAGTTAAATTTTATTTTGCGAATTTTGCAGAAAATTAAATCTAATTATTACTAACGATTATGAAATTAATCAACAAATCGATACTAACTGCGGTTATTACATTATCTACAGCTAGTGTTTATTACGCTCAACAAGTTCAGGACACAGTACAAAAGTCCAAAGATATTGACGAGGTAATCTTAAGAGGTGTTACGGATATCGCTAAAGATAGAAAGACACCTGTTGCTGTTTCTACTATTAAATCTGCACAGATTGTAGAAAGACTAGGTAACCAGGAATTTCCAGAGATTTTAAAAACTACTCCTTCTGTATATGTAACAAGAGGTGGTGGAGGTCTTGGTGATGGATCACTAAGAATTAGAGGATTTGATACTAAAAATACGGCTGTAATGGTTAACGGTATGCCTGTTAACGATATGGAAGGAGGTACAGTATATTGGTCTAACTGGCAAGGGCTAAGCGATGTAACTACATTTATGCAGATGCAAAGAGGGCTTGGGGCATCTAAATTGGCAATTGCTTCTGTAGGAGGAACTATTAATATGCTTACAAAAGCCGCTGATGCAAAACAAGGTGGTAACGTAACTCTTGGGGTAGGTAATAATGGGTTTTTAAAAACTTTATTTTCTTATAATACTGGTAAAAACCAGAATGGCTGGTCTACATCATTTTTAATGAGTAGAACCTCTACTAACGGTTATATTGACGGAGGTAAGGGAGAAGCTTATAATTATTATTTCGCTTTAGGTTACAAACCTAATGAAACTCATGAACTTCAGTTTACTTTTACCGGAGCTCCACAATGGCATGAGCAAAACTTTCAGTCTCCTATATCAGCCTTTCTAAAATATGGTAAAGACGGAAACCCTAATAGAAGATACAACCCAAATTGGGGATATCTTAATGGACAAGAGTTTTCAACAAACAGGAACTGGTATAGTAAACCTGTTGCCATGCTAAACTGGGACTGGAATATGAACTCAAAATCTAAGTTATCTACAGTATTGTATGGTTCTTGGGGTAGAGGTGGTGGAACTGGAATGCTTGGTTCAATCAATGGTAAAAATACAAATTACGCAGACAATTCCCCATTAAGAGATGCTAATGGAATTATTCGATGGGATGATATCGTAAAATGGAATCAAGGTGGATCTGTTCCTGATTTTGGCGCAAATAAAACTGCTACTAATGGAGAAATTGGGATTAATACATCTAATAATGGACTTACCAGAAGAGCTAGTGTAAACTCACATAACTGGTATGGGGTCTTGACTAATTTCCAGCACAAAATCAATGATAACTGGAATTTCTCAGTTGGTTTTGATGGAAGATATTATTATGGATACCACCCGGGATATGTAACTGATTTCTTAGGGGCTTCAGGTTACCAGGAAAAAGGAAATCTAAATTACCCAGGGGGATATATTGTAAGAGATTCTTTCAATGCTGTTCCTTCTGCTAATCCATTCGCAAAAGCTACTAAAGGTGATACCCAATATGCATATAGAAACTTTGATGGAGAAGTATTGTGGGGAGGCTTCTTTGGACAGTTAGAGTATTCAACTGAGAAATTCTCTGCTTATGTTCAGGGATCAGCATCAGAACAAGGTTTCCAAAGAATTGATAACTGGATTGTTGATGGTGTAACAGTTAAAAACGGACAAATCCAAAATACTAAAACAGGTTTCAAATATCTTTTCGGATATAATGCAAAAGGGGGAGTAAACTACAATATTGACCAGAATCACAATATTTTCGGTAATATTGGTTACTACGAAAGACAACCTAACAACTATGGAGTCTATCCTAGTAATAACCAAAATCTTAACCCTAATCTAACCAATGAGAAGGTGATGAGTGGAGAACTAGGATATGGTTATAGAAGCTCCAAACTTACTATGAATGTGAATCTTTATTATACTTCGTGGAAAGACAGATTTCAAAGATTTACAAACCTTCCTAACTTAACCGATGTTAACGGAAAGCCTGTGTCCCGTCCTTATGCTAATATGGATGGCATACAAGAGGTTCATATGGGAGTGGAATTTGAAGGTGCTTATAAAATCACTAATTACATTACTCTTAATGGTATGCTATCTATTGGTGACTGGAAATATAAAGGTAATGCAACGGGTGAGATTTTTGATGAAAATGACCAACCTGTACAGTTAGCGGCCGGACAAAGCAATAGAAGAACTTTTGCATTAGATAAAGTAAAAGTTTCAGATGCAGCTCAAACAACAGCTTCTGTTGGAGTAACGGTAAATCCTGTAAAAAATCTTTCGGTGTATGGTACATGGACTTATGCTGACAGATACTACGGAGGTGTAAGCTTTAATCAGGATTATTTAGTAGGACCAAATGGAGAAGTAACTGATGCTGCAAAAAAGGGTGCATTAAAGTATCCTAGCTTTAGTCTTTTCGATGTAGGTACATCATATACTTTAAAATTAAAAGATCAAAAGCAAAGTTTTGTTTTTGGAGTTAATGTATATAACTTGTTTGACAGATATTATATTTCTGATGCCAGAACTTCCGTTCATACAAAACAACTGTCTGACTTTAAAGATAATGCATCTGCAACTGCACAACAACAATTTGATGCTTATCAAAACACTCTTTATAAAGGTATAGATCCTTCAAACCAAGTGTATTTTGGGGCTGGAATTACCTGGTCAGCATCTATTGCATTTAAATTCTAATATTTTGATATATTAACATAAAAACCCGCCAATGGCGGGTTTTTATTTTTTATATTTATAAAAAATAAATATGGACATAGTTCTTACCGAATTTATCGAACATTGGAAATCCAAAGACTATGTAATTGGAATCGTCTTAACTGGTAGCCATGCATTGGGATTGCAAAATGAAAATTCAGACATCGACATCAGAATTATATTTGATACTACCCAAAAAACAACACTGAAAGGCATAAAAAATAAAATTTCATACTTCGCTGAAAGTATTGACTCTGTAAAGAAAAGAATGCAACAGGACTATGCACGTAATATGAAATTCGAAGCCAGGCTTTTTAGTATCGGAAAGATATTATACAAAAAAAATGACACAGTCGATGAATTGATCATCATTGCTCACAAGTTTATGAATACACCTTTCAGGAATACTCAACATCACAGAGATGCTATCATATTAAAAATGTATTCGCTTTCAGTTAACTATAATTATCTGATTCAGAATGAATCTTCAAAACTCTATACTTATAATTACATGAGCTTTTTGAAGAATGCTTTACATACCTATTCGTGGTTTATGAGCTATGAATTATTTATTGATATAAAAACAGATTTGATCCTAAATAATCCTAATTACAGAAGGACCAACTTATGGCAGGATTATCCGGATAAAACTTTCATTCAAATCTGGATAGACTGTATAGAAGGTGAGTACAATAATGAGAATATTAGAAAAATTTATAATTATCTTCAATCACAAATGATACAAATTGAAGGGAGAGATTTCGAAGTAGTGCGGGAGGAAAATATCTTTTAATTTACGATTAAAAAATAACTATGCGTACTAGTTTCCTAGCTCCAATTGATTTTTAACAAGTTGATAGTAAGCACCTTTTAAACCAACTAATTCCATATGGGTACCTTCTTCTATAACTTTCCCCTGATCCAGGACAATAATTTTATCTGCATGTTTCACTGTGGATAAGCGGTGTGCAACAATGACAGCTGTACGCCCTTTAAAAAATTGTTCAAGATTATCAATTATCGTTCTTTCATTATTTGCATCTAAAGCACTGGTCGCTTCATCAAAAAATATATATTCCGGAGATTTATAGACAGCCCGCGCAATAAACAAGCGCTGTTTCTGCCCGCCACTTATCCCCATCCCCTCATTACCAATCTTAGTGTTATAAGTTAATGGAAGACCTTCTATAAACTCTTTAATATTTGCAATATGTACAGCATGTCTTAATCTTGCTTTATCTATATCATCATCACCTACAGCAATGTTATCTGCAATCGTGTCATTGAAAATATAACCGTCCTGCATGACTACACCTATATGATCTCGCCACATTGTGGGAGAAATATTTTTAAAATTCTGGTTTCCCAATTTAATATCTCCTTGGGTAGGCTCATAAAATTTCAATAATAATTTAATCAGTGTAGTCTTACCACTCCCACTAACCCCAACAATTGCCGTTGTTTTCTGATAGGGAATTACCAGATTCAGGTTCTCAAAAACATTTTGATTTGATCCTGTATATCTAAAACTTAGATTATGTACAAGCAGGTCTCCTCCAGATATTTCTGGAATATATTGGGATCCGGCAGTTTCTTCTTCATCTTTCTCATGAATCTCATTAAGTCTTTCTAATGAAATACTGGCATCCTGTAATTGTTTAATAAAGCCTATAACCTGGCCTATGGGGCCATTTAACTGTCCTATGATATACTGTATGGACATCATCATTCCCAATGTAATATTACCGTCAATGACCAATTTTGCTGAAAGAAAACTAATAATCATATCTTTTATCTGATTGATAAATCCACCACCAATAGACTGCCACTGATCCAAAGCAAGACTCTCTATTCTTAGCCTAAATATTTTTACCTGTAATGATTCCCAAGCCCATCTCTTTTTCTTTTCTGCATTTTGCATTTTAATCTCCTGCATACCATTAATCAACTCAATAACCTTACTCTGAGTCTGCGATACTTGAGAGAAGTTTTTATAATCCAGATCTTTTCGCTTTTTCAGGAAAAAAAGAATCCACATTGAATAGAATGTAGCTCCCACTAAAAATACTAGAAACAATCTATAATCATAAAATAGCAAGATAATACTGTAAACAAAAAAGTTAACAATGGAAAACAATGTACTCAATGCAGAACCAGTAAGTAACTGCTCTATCCTTGAGTGATCTCCAATCCTCTGCATAATATCTCCTGTCATTCTGGTATCGAAAAAACTGATAGGCAATTTCATTAGTTTGATAAAGAAATCTGAAACTAATGAAATATTAATTCGCGTACTTAAATGGAGTAAAATCCAGCTTCTGACGACATCAATTCCCATCCTTCCGAGATACAGCATAAACTGAGCAATTAGTACAAGATAAATAAAATTAATATCTTTATTCTGAATCCCAACATCCACAATGCTTTGCGTAAGAAAAGGAAGGATCAGAGAAAGCAAACTTCCTGCAAGCAGACCTACCGCTAACTGAATAATTAGTGATTTATATTTAATTGCATAGCGACTAAGAAATCTTAGATTAAGTTTTTTTCCTTCATCATCCCATTCTTTATTATAAAAAGCCGGAGTAGTTTCTACAACCAAAGCAATACCCTCTTTTAAGGTTTCATCGGCATTATTTCCGATCCAGTGTTTTATAAATTCATCTTTCTTATAGGTGACATGTCCATGAGCTGGATCAGATACATAAATCAAATAATCTTTCGATTTCTTTTTAATTTCATATACTACTACAAAATGTTTTTTGTCCCAATGAACAATACAGGGTAACGGGATAGCCCTTGAAAGAAGATCAAAATTTATTTTTACACCATTGGTTTTAAATCCAATCTTTTCCGCAGCGTTACTTAAATTTAATAAACTGCTCCCTATTCTTGTTGTTTCGGAAAGCATTCTTATATGCTGTAAATCAACTAACTTACCATAATATTTGCTAATAATACGCAAGCATGTTGGACCACAATCCTTAGCGTCGGGCTGGCGATAAAAGGGGAATTTTTTCACAATGATTTAAATAACAAATTTATACTTCAACAGATTTCCGTGCTTTAATTGACTGATATTTTTTTAATAAGAAAAAATAAATTTTAAATTCATTAAAGCGTTGCTTTTCTGTAAATAATCGATTCATACTCATGTGAATATAGCTGGACAAAACATTTAAATAATCATTTTCAACATTTCGTTTAACCTGGTCAATGATCTGTTTCAAATTTGATTGGTCAATAAGCTTTATTATATCTCCGTTGAGTTTTTCAGTAATTACAATATCCTTAATCCTTCTTTGCTCCTCATGTAAGGTATTTCTCATCATCTTATCTTTCGTGTACTCGAACTCCTTTGCATAATAATTAAACTGTTTTTCCAGAAAATGTAACCTTACCTCATCATTGAGATCAGCAAGATTAAGATAGTGTTCTGTCAGATAATAGCCTACTAAAAACAGATCCTGATAACTTATATTATTCTTGTATTTATATATTTTGTATATCAATGATGAATCATAATAAAACAGAGTTTCGGAATCAATAATATTTTTACCCCCATATCTTCCTAACTCTCTGACATAGGTATCCTGAACAATACTAGATACGTACCCTTTTCTAACCAACGGTGTCAATATACTGTTACAAGCTTTCATTATTTCAGAAAGGAACTCTAAATCATTTACGTACAAGCGTAATCTCAAATGCTGCTTGGGATCTGAATATCTTATAAAAAACCATTTTTCAACAATTCTTTTTTTAACAAATTTACTTTCAATACAGTCCGCAAGCTGGAGAAGTATTTTATTGATGAACTTAAAATCTATATAAATTTTAAGGTAAATCCACTGAGATCCTGGGATAAATACCCTGCTATTATAATCATCTTTAGTATTTAGCATCCTTTCTGCTGATATTCTTTTAGCGGGATACTTTTTATCCTTATTTATAAAAGGTACTATAATTTCTTTATGATAGACAGTATTTGCATGTTCATTCGTCTTCTCCCATAAACTCTCATATAAAGTAATATACTTATCTTTCTTATCAATAATTTTCCACAACATATCCATCCCTAAAGAAGTTGATATATCCAGGCAAATTGTATTATCTCCTTCCTTAAAGGTAACTAAATTATGAATACTTAATCCTTTCCTGATAACCTCAAACTTATTCTTGAAATCACTGAGGTTTTTACATTTTTTTAATCCTATAAATTTTTCATTTCTTATAATCCACTTTTTAGGCTCCAATACATAATTCCCGTACATCACTCTTGGAAAAGACTCTTCAACAGAGTCTATGATTCCCCAATCCCATACTTTAATATAGGGATTACCCTGATATTGCATATCGCATAAAAAATGATAGATAGGAAGACCACTCTTACTGAAGTTATGAGCATTGGATAAACGAGGCTTAATAGGCTTTTTTAGTTTTTCGGAAAATAAAAATATTTCATTATTTATCACCTGAATGTAAAGATCATCTACATTAATTTTCTGCTTTTCAGGAAGTACAGAATGAGCCAGATAAGGAATTTCATAGTCTCCAAAATGAGGTCTTGCAATTACATTTCCAGCTCTTGCTTGCGGTAAATGAATAATCTCAGCATAAATATAATTTTTGTCCAGTTCTTCATGCTCATGAACTAATGTACTTAGGTTATTATAAACATTATCATGCGAGGAACAAAAACGTCCCATAAGATTATTTCCCAAAGAACTTGATAGAGATGCAATGTGAATGAGATCCTCCTCCTTGCGGGGATAGATTTTTAAAAAGAAATTAATATGTGGGAGATCAGCTGGTACAGTGTCATTGAAATGGGTCTTTATATCAATTTTATCAATAGTGATCTGCTCTTTATTATGTTTTAAATATTCGTGGTATTTGTGTAAAACAAAAGTTGTCAGTTTATTATTATCATTTTTTTTTCCATTATCATAATAATCCCTGGTACTTTTGGCATTTTTGTAACCAATCCCCAGTTCTCCGTCTAAAACCTCTGCTAATTTAACCTTTCTATCTTCATATCGTTCTTTGAATGCTCTTTTAAAAACCTCAAACCAGGAATTTTGAGAAGGGGGTGTAGAGAATTTAGAAACAATACCGATTAAACCTTTTAATTCTTTCTTTGTGTCTATACTAAAAGTCTGATCATCTTTTAAATCTATAACATCAAGTTGTATCAAATTCTTTTCTGGTATTCCGGGCAATATAGTAGTAATATTTCCATGGATTTGTTTATACAGGTCTATGTTTGACTGACTGCTGTTAACCTGAAGCAATAATCTTTTTACTTTTAATAAAACATTTCTGATTTCTGAGATTTTATCGTTGATCCCATTTTCATATAGGTTTTCGAGAAATTCTAACAGAATATCAAAATAATCTTTCCCTGAGACATTGATATCCAGATTACTTGTTAAAACTTTGTTGAGAATTAACCCATTAATATAGTTAGTCAATTCTACTTTTGAAACATCATATTTATTTAATAATTTCTCAACCAACAAAGGATAACTTATACCTGTTCGGGCGATCTTAATAATATATGCCAGTACTTCGTTAGACTCTAAAGACACAAGATGATGAGTCAGATTCATCTTCTTTAATCTATATTCCACATACCTGTAGGCTCCACCTGCTTTATATAAACTATTATTTACTCTATAGGTTAAAAAATCTTGTACACCTTCAAGTTTTGAAATATAATCTCCTATTTGATATTGTACTTCCATATCAAGGCGAGGAAAATATTGTAGTGAAGGTAGTATTTCTTTATTTTCTTTCTGTTCATTATAGGTACCTTGACTAAAATTTGCAAATAACCCAAATGGAGTACAGCGACTTGTAGATCTTATGTAATATTTGGCTAAAGAATGAAGCAGTTTTTTTCTGTCTTTATCTGTGAAGTTCTCAGGATTTTCAGAGTATTTTAATGTTTCATTATATAGAATATCAGACGCCAGATATAATGCCTCATTTAATTGATAGTTCTCAGAAAATTCTTTAATGAGATATTTAAGAATCTCTTTATCATCATAAGTTGCAGAGATTTTATAAAATTTAAAAAGATTTTTCAAAGGCAGAAGCGGCTGCCTTATTGCGTAAAAATTACTTTCGTACATTGTTGTTTATATCAAAAAAGAATTACATTAATAACACATCACCCCATTTAATATCAGGATCTATTAATGAAAGTAAAGATAATCCGACACCACTAAGCCCTTGCAAAAACCCAAAATCGTTATAATACCCTCGCTCATTGTGCCATGCACAATGCCCGCTTGCATACTTTTCTTCTTCGGAATGAATCATTTCAAGAGTTATATTCTTCCAATATTCTATTGCTTCAGAATAATCCGTTTCTCTATTAAGATAAGAAAACTTATTAAAAATATGCATTACACCTGCTGCTCCATGGCAAACTGCAGCATCTTTAATGCTATTGAGACTAAGATCTCTTTTCGATGCTGAAAAATTAATACAATCTAAAGCTATCTTTTTAAAATCTTCATTTTGAATGACCTGTCCAACATCCCACAACGAAACCCCCATTCCCAAATCTCCATAACACCATCCCAGCCGGGCGCCCCTGCTCATATTTTTTTCTATACCTTCAACCGCAGATGTCATCGTAGGAAAAAGCGAATTTTTTCTTATATTAAATTTAAAATCCAGCATTGCAAAGGTTGCTTCACTTAATAATTTCTTCAATTCGCTGCTAGAATTCAGCTTATAAACCTTCGATAAAACAGATACAATAGCTGGTTGCCCATGTGAAAGTCCGAAATTGATTGTCTCATCATACCTTTTACCTTCGCTTACATTAAACGAAGGCCAATAGGGCTTATTATAGATTGTCGTTTTAGTAGCGGAAGACAGTTTGGAAGTTATATCTTCTATATAGCCGTTTGTATCATTAGCTCCTTCTGTAAAGTAGTATAAAGCTCCAATAGCTCCATGTAGAAAATCATAATTGTCCCTGTTTATTTCTTCGATTGCAAAATGATAAATATACTCGTCCAGATCAGATAATGCATCTTCTACTTCAAAATCAATAAAATCTTCTTTATGAAGAAATTTTAATAACCATCCCAAACCTGAAGCTCCAGTACTGAATCTGTAATTTTTATATTTTATACTATCTTTAATGCCTTCAAGAATATGATCAATCAATATATTTCCTTTATCTACACTTATAGGATCATTAAAAATTTTTCCATAATAAAAATAAAAAAGACAAATACCTCCTAACTCATGTAATACTCCGGGAAGATATGATTGCTTATGCAGATATAATTGATCTATTTTACTTTTTATATTTGTTATTTCTTTTATCAAATTCTCCATCATAAAATTAATTCGTCTTTTATACAAATATAAACACGGATAACTTTTCAATAAAGATAAAAAGCTATCCGCGTTTATTTTAACCTTAAATAATTAAATATTAGGTTCTGTCGTCACACATTCCGGATCCGTCTTGTGTAAAGCAATCCATTGTGATATCTGTAACGCAGGCCATATCATCAGTATCGTTCATAGTACAGCCCCCATAGGTGCAATCTTCGTCTGTGCAGTCATTTGTGTTACAACCGTCTGTTTGATCACATGCATTTCCAGGACATTGACTAAGGTCTACCGTAATGACGGCTCCACCTCCTCCCATAATTTTTTGAGATTCGTCTTGTGAGAGGTTTAGGATATCTTCCTTATTAATTTCTAGTTTGATAATTTTCTTCTTTCCCATGTTTATGATACTTAGTTTTTAATTAAGTTCTCACACAATCTCCATGAAAACCAGTATCCTGACACCATCCGGATTCACAATTCCCTCCACTACTTAAGTTACACATTTCTGTATCCTGAACTGTATTATCCCAACAATCATAGGTAGGTTCAATACAACCAACAGTGCAGCGTACATTCTGAGATTCAGGACATTGATCTTCAGTATTCAGACCACCACCTACTATTCCATAAGCCTCTTTTTCAGATAAATTAAGAATGTCTTCTTTGTTAATCTCTAATTTGATGATTTTTTTCTTTTTCATAGTTTAAATTTAGTTCGTATTTTAAGTTCTAGTTCCATTACATTGAAATACATCTCCTGTATAACAGTTTCTATCGTCACTCACTCCGCAAGCGCCATCACAACTATCCATCCCTTCTGTATACCCCTGACAGCCTTCTTCTGTACGATTACAGTCATCTGGCAATGTTAGTTGTTGACACGTATCACCATTATCATACGTTAAAGTATCTCCTCCTCCAATAATTTTTCGAGATTCGCTCTGTGAGAGGTCAAGAATATCCTCTTTATTAATTTCTAGTTTAACGATTCTTTTTTTCATATCTTAACTAGTATTAATTACGTTCTTTCACAAGTGAAATCAAAAGTTCTGTCACAGTCTCTTGTAACATCAGTGATACAGGCCATATCATCTGTTTCATTCATAGTACAACCCCCATATGTACAATCTTCATCTGTACATTCATTTGTGTTGCAACGCTCTGTCTCATCACATACATTTCCCGGACACTGGCTAAGATCTACAGTAATTACTGTCCCTCCTCCACCTAAAATTTTCTGGGATTCATCGTGTGACAAATTAAGGATGTCTTCTTTGTTAATCTCTAATTTGATGATTTTTTTCTTTTTCATAGTTATTTTAGACTTTGTAAATCAAATATACATTTATTTCCGAATAAAACACATTATATTTCATTAACAATACACCAAATAGTGTCTAATCCTTTTGTTGGCCGTTACTCGTTCAGTAATTCATAAAAATTCAAAGATCATTGTACACTTAATAAAAATGTCATGCGATTATTTCTAACAAGAATAATATGTATTCTTCTGACTTCAATCCCTTAAACATCCTACAAAACAGACAGTAAATTTACATCAGAATAAGAAAGTATTAGAATGTCAAAAGGACAGGTTATCCAAAAATTTGAAAACCTTATAAATCTGCAGTTACAGAAACAACATCTTGATTTTATAAAGAAATTTTCAATGTGAGAAATAGCTAAAATCACCAATAGTTTACTTTAAAAAAGAAAAAAATTAAATTTCCTGAATAAGGTAAGGAATCTGAAAATACCTCAATGACAATTGTAACCGATCAACTTAAATAAATGCATGCCTCATCGCTTCAACAAAATTCATTCAAAATTCGAAAGAACGATATCTACTACATTATCATTCAACTTCTAATAAAATCATAATATTAGATTTTCTCAATATCAATCCCGGCTTTGAGCCGGGATTTTTGTTATCTTTGTGTACAAAAAAATAGGATTATGGATTTTTACAACATTTTACTTAATGCCCACAAAGGTTTCGGGTATCTTGAAATTCTTTTGGTAGCATTATTTATCATTGCACTTTTAGCTACCATGTTTGGTTTCAGTGGAAAAGTGAACAAATTTTTGAAGAAAACAACTCTATTCACAATGATTTTCTTCCACGTTCAGTTTTTATTGGGAATCATTATGTTGATCACAACGTTCAGCAAAGGATTAAACATGGGAGAAGTAATGAAAAATGCAGCATTGAGATTTCAATATGTTGAACACCCATTCTCTATGCTTATTGCAGCAGTTTTGATGACCATTGTCAACAAAAAAGTAAAATCCAATGATACTATTTCTTTAGGAGTAGTGATTATGGGACTGATTGCAGTAGGTTTATTTGCATTCGCGTTCCCTTGGACAAGAGTCTTCGGGGCATAAAAAGACAAAGAAATTATATGCGTTATAATTTATAAATAGTTTAATCTTAAATTTTTAATTAATCAATGAAAGTAGCTGTAGTAGGTTCAACAGGAATGGTTGGACAAGTTATGCTTAAAGTTTTGGAGGAGAGAAACTTCCCTGTAACAGAATTAATCCCGGTAGCATCCGAAAGATCTGTAGGCAAGAAGGTGAAGTATAAACAGAAGGAATTTACTATTGTAAGCATGAAGGACGCTATAGCTGCCAAACCGGATATTGCTATCTTCTCTGCAGGAGGTTCTACTTCTCTTGAATTCGCGCCTTTATTTGCAGAAGCAGGAACAACAGTCATTGATAATTCTTCTGCATGGAGAATGGATCCTGATAAAAAATTAGTCGTTCCTGAGATCAATGCTGATGTTTTAACGAAAGAAGATAAAATCATTGCAAATCCGAATTGTTCTACCATCCAATTGGTAATGGTTCTTGGACCTTTGAACAAGAAATATGATTTAAAAAGAGTAATTGTTTCTACCTATCAGTCTGTAACAGGAACAGGTAAAGCAGCTGTAGACCAATTGAACGGTGAAATCAGCGGAGACGATTCTACTGAAAAAGTATATCCTTATCAGATCTTCAAAAATGCATTGCCACACTGTGATGTATTTGCTGATGATGATTACACCAAAGAAGAGATCAAACTGATGAAGGAGCCTAAGAAGATTTTAGGAGATGATACTTTTAACTTAACAGCAACCGCTGTAAGAGTACCGGTTCAGGGAGGACATTCTGAAAGTGTAAACATCGAATTCGAAAATGAATTTGAACTGGACGAAGTAAGAAAAATCTTATCTGAAACTCCGGGTGTCATTGTAATGGATGATGTAAAAAACAACCACTACCCGATGCCGCTGTACTCAGAAGGAAAAGACGAAGTTTTCGTTGGAAGAATCAGAAGAGATCTGTCACAGCCCAAGACGCTCAACCTCTGGATCGTTGCAGACAATCTGAGGAAAGGAGCAGCAACAAACGCTGTACAAATTGCAGAATACCTTGTAGCAAACAACTTAGTATAAACTAACAAAATAAAAAGAGTCTCAGAATTGAGATTCTTTTTTTTATCAAACACAATTATGAATACCCAGAAAAATGCCCATAAAGAGAAAATAGGATTTCAAAAGCTCATTGCAACATTCGGAATCATCCTTTTTGTTGGAAAAATTATTGCCTGGAAGCTCACCAATTCCGACGCTGTATTTTCCGATGCTATGGAAAGTATTGTCAATGTCATCAGTGCGTTCATGGGATTGTATTCTCTCCATCTTGCAGCCAAACCTAAGGATGAAGACCACCCTTACGGGCATGGAAAAGTAGAATTCGTTACTTCCGGTATTGAAGGAGCACTTATCGCTATTGCCGGCGTTATGATCATTTATGAAGGGGTCCATAGTCTTATTGTTGGAAAAACGCTGAGTAAAATTGATCTTGGAATATGGATTATTGCAGCCACTGCTGTTATTAATTATCTGCTGGGATATATCTCTATAAAAAAAGGGCAAAGAGAGAACTCTCTGGTTCTTATTTCATCCGGTAAACATCTTCAGTCCGATACCATTACCACCCTTGGCGTAGTGGCCAGCTTAATCATTGTTTATTTTACCAAAATCTATTGGCTCGATTCCGTAGTAGCATTAAGTTTTGGACTTTATATCATATTTGTAGGCTATAAAATCGTCCGAAAATCATTAAGTGGTATTATGGATGAACAGGATCCTGAAATATTAAATCAGGTGATTAAGATCCTTGAAGAAAACAGACATGCAGAATGGATTGATGTCCACAATATGAAAATTCAGCAATTCGGATCTTCTCTGCACATTGACGCCCATATAACACTTCCCTGGTATTATGATCTTCGTGATGCTCATGGTGAAATGGAAAAAGTCATTATTCTTCTTGCCAGAAATATTAAAAGAAGTATTGAGTTCAATTTCCATATGGATGACTGTAAACCGATTTCATGCCCGGTATGCCAGATCAAAGACTGCCCTGTCCGCGAAAAAGATTTCATCAAACGTGTAGAATGGACACCGGAAAATGTTACCAGCGTGGATAAACATATAATCATTGAAGGAGAATAATCAAATCGGGTCTTACTTTATCTGCTTTCTTTAGTAATCATCTGCTTTCTGTAATAGAACATCGGAACAATCAGAAGTATAATCAACGGCTGGATTACAAATCGTCTCATATAAAAAGAAAAAAGATATCCTATTTCAAATTTGCTGTGAATACAGTAGAGATAGATCGGGAAAGTAATGGCAAAGACCACAATCATCATCACTGCTCCCTGTATCGTCCATTCTTTATTTTTGAATAATCCGTAAATAATCAGGCAGGAAAAAAAAAGATTTAAAATAAATCTGAACACATGTCCGGCAATCAGTCTACCCCATTCAAAGGCAGGGAATTCTATATTTTTATTGGCTTCATGAAAATAGTCTAAGAAAGGATCATAAAAAATAGTATCCTCCAGAACCCTTACACTTATCAATCCGCAGATTCCTGCGATAACCAAAAGCCAGCTAAGAATTTTCATGTTTTAAAGCAAAAAATTTAATCCAGATTAACCACAGTAAAACTACACTTCCGTAAATAACAGCAGGGAAAATAAAATCATGAAATATCTTTCCATATTCCTTATAATCAACCATTACTATATTCAATCCGACAATTCTAAGGAGATTCATAATATACAGTAAAACCAATCCTACTGCAACAAAAACGAAAGTCTTTACTCCCTTATAAAAGGCAAAAACAAAAGACACAAATAGAATGATGACAGAAACGGCATTGCATCCTTCCACCATTCTCGTCACATAATTGTGTTTTACATAAAACCAAACCTGTTCGTTCTTTACATCATCATAAAGTTCTGTAGGATAACCTATTGCATTCTGTAAAGACGTTACCTGACGGGCAATCAGCCTTGAAAACGAATCCAACCCGGAATCTTTACCACTGTTCAAGTAGAACTGATAAGCGAAAAGCAACACCAGGTAAATAACAATAAAGCGCAATAAAATACCTAAAACAGGTTTAAAGTCTTTCAGCATACTGCAAAGATAAAAATTAGCCTGTAATATCCTGAATTTGAACAAAGAAAGTTAAAAACAAGCAATCAAACTTAACGTTATTCACACAGAATACTTAAAAATTTTCGCTAAAAAATTTAATAATATCAAAATTATTCAGTGCTATTATCACACTCTTTACCCCCAATTGATCAGTTCTTTAAACGATCATTTCCAACTCATGTTAATTTAGTATATTTGTTTCCATATTATGACTTCTGAAAACGCAAAACGATTTTTTGAAAACCATTTAGGTAAAAAATCTTCCGAATTCGTCACATTAGCTCAAAGCGGATCTGCGAGGGTAAATTTTCTGGCCACTGCCGGTACTGAAAAATACATCATCACGTACAATGAAAATATTCCGGAAAATGATAGTTTTCTTTATTATTCTGAAGTATTCTCAGACCTGAACCTTAATACACCCTCCATCCTTGCTGTTTCAGATGACAGGAAAATGTATATTCAGGAATTTTTGGGACAACATACTCTTTCTGAAGTGATTGCTAAAGAACAACTGTCTTCCACTGTAAGATCTTTGGTACAGCAGACTTTAAAAAAGCTTTACCAGCTTCAGGTGCAGACGCAAGGTAAAATTGATTTTTCAAAAACCTTTGAATATGAAAGCTATGATGAACTTCCCGTGATTCATGATTTGTATTACTTTAAAAATTTTGTCGCCGATTTTCTGGAACTTGAATACAACAAATCTACACTCCTTAAAGAATTCAAAAAAATTGCAGCCCTTATTGAAAACCTTGAACCCAAAGGAATTATGATCCGCGATTTTCAGGCAAGAAATATCATGGTCAACGAGAAAAATGAAGTTTCTTTCATCGATTACCAATCGGCAATGAAAGGTCCTTTAATGTATGATGTCATCTCGTTTCTATTTCAGGCGAAAGCAAATTTCCCCGAAGATTTCAAACAGGAAATGCTTGAGTTTTATATTCAGCAGTTCGAAAACCATCAAACAAGAATGCAGCTGAAAAACGCAGTGATGCCAATTCAAATGATGAGATTTTTACAGGTTTTGGGAGCCTATGGATTCAGGGGATTAATTCAGAGGAAACAACATTTCATGGCCAGCCTTGAAAAAGGAATTGAGAATATTACACAATTTGCAGACTCATGGGAGCAGATGAATGATTATCCTGAACTGAAAAAAGTAATTCAGCAGCTGATTTCAGAGAGAGCAAAGCAAAAAATCGAGGAAATATTAAATAACTAAGTCTTCGACTCCGCTCAGACAGACAGAAACGAAATAAAATACTTCAATATGACTAAATAAGCCTTAATGGTTTAAAAATAAAAAATATGCTACACATCGAGATACACAGTTTTTCCTACAAAAAAGGAGGAATTCCCAAAGATAATTCCGGAAATGGTGGAGGCTTCGCTTTTGACTGCCGTGGAATTTTAAATCCCGGAAGAATTGAAGAATATAAAATCCAGACCGGAAATGACATCGGAGTTCAGGAATATCTTGAAACAAAAACGGAAATGCCAAAGTTTTTAGAACTGGTAAAATCTATTGTTTCCATCAATATTAACAACTATCTGGAAAGAGGTTTTGAGCATCTTCAGATTAATTTCGGATGTACCGGAGGACAACACAGATCGGTATATTGTGCCATAAAAATTGCAGAATTCATCAAGGAAAAATATCCTGAAGGAACCGAAATTACCCTTCAACACGATGAACAACCGCAACTGAATATTAGTAATCAGTAATGAGCAATAAGTAATTTTGATTACATTTATATATTACTCATTACCCATCACTCATTACTTATACTATTATGAAAGCTTTAATTTTCGCAGCAGGCAAAGGGACCAGACTGAAACCGTTTACAGATCACCATCCAAAAGCATTGGCTAAAGTGAATGAAATTCCGCTTCTGGAAAGAAATATCAAATACCTTAAAAGTTTCGGAATTACGGATTTTGTTATTAATATTCATCATTTTGGAAATCAGATTGTTGATTTTTTGAATAAAAACAATAGTTTCGGATGTAAGATTGAAATCTCTGATGAAAGCAACGAACTGCTGGAAACAGGTGGCGGCTTGATATTTGCAAGAAAATTTTTAGATCACGGAGAAGATTTTTTAATCTTGAACGCTGATATTCTAACGGACTTGAATATCAATACACTGGTAGAATACCACAAAAAGATAAAAGATTTTGCTACTTTAGCGGTTTCGGACAGAGAAAGTTCGAGAAAACTCCTTTTCAATGATGATATGGTTTTGAGAGGCTGGCTGAATGTACAAACCGGAGAACAAAGGCTGGCAGAATTCAATAAAGGCTTTAGAGCCCTTGCATTCAGTGGAATTCACTGTATCAATCCTGTCATCTTCGAAAAAATAAAAAGAACAGGCAAATTCTCTGTTATGGAAGAATATCTGGATCTGATGCAGACCGAACATATACATGGTTTTGTACACGACAGTATTCTTATTGATGTTGGGAGACCGGCATCCATACTAGAAGCCGAAAAACATTTTAAATAATTTTTTGCAATGGAAATTGATGGAACCAGGGATGAAAGTTTAGTAAATCCAGAACTTGATAGTAACGAAACAAAACTTCACAACAGTTTCAGACAAAAAACCTGGGACGAAACAATCACCAAAGACAGCTGGATGGTCTTCAAGGTCATGGCTGAATTTGTAGACGGTTATGAAAAACTGGCTAAAATTGGCCCATGTGTTTCTATATTTGGATCTGCGCGACTGAAGCCGGAGAATAAATACTATGAAATGGCTGTAGATATTGCTGAAAAAATTACCAGGTTGGGTTTCGGTATTATTACCGGAGGCGGCCCGGGAATTATGGAGGCAGGAAATAAAGGAGCATTCAATGCAAAAGGGAAATCTATAGGACTTAATATTGATCTGCCTTTTGAACAGCATTTCAATCCTTACATCAATAAATCCTATTCCATGAATTTTGATTACTTTTTCGTGAGAAAAGTAATGTTTGTAAAATACTCTCAGGGTTTCGTAGTGATGCCTGGCGGATTTGGAACACTGGATGAACTTACTGAGGCGATGACTCTGATTCAGACCAATAAAATCGGAAAATTTCCTATTGTTTTAGTAGGAAGTGAATTCTGGGGAGGATTACTGGATTGGTTTAAGGCAACTCTGTTAAAAGAAGGAATGATTGCGGAAGATGATCTTGATCTTTATCGTGTGGTAGATACTGCTGATGAGGCTGTAGCACATATTAAAGCCTTTTATGATAAATATTCTGTGAATGTAAATTTTTAATTGGCATATTATTTGTGACTTATAACAAACAACTATGATTGTAAATCTATTAATTAAGATGAAAAAACTTTTATATATATCAGGAATTTTAACATTTTTTGTGTTAATGAGTTTTATGTATGTAGACTTTTTCTCTTCAATGACCAAAGTTGACTATATTGATGGAAGCAAGACATTGAAGTTTACCACAAAAATGAATACAAGCCATATCTCTGACGCGATTAAAATCAACCCGAATACGGCAGGATTTGAAGCAGAGGTAAAAAAATATGTGAACAATAATTTTGATGTATTTGTCAATGGGTCTCCCAAAACGATTACCTTCACGGGAAGTCAGGTCAGTGGAGAAACTGTATGGGTATATTTTGAAACCGGAGGTGTTTCGGATATTAATACCTTAAAGATTAAAAATACGATCCTTTTAAGCGCTTTTCCTAAGCAGATCAATCTGGTAAACATAGCCTATAAAGGCAGCCAGAAAACAATGAACTTCCAAAGAGGAAAAGAAGTGAACGAGGTTTCTTTTTAAATGAAAATTAGATTTAACCATTATAAAAATGGGTACCCTGAAAAGCTGAACTTTTCAGGGTATTTTTTTTGCAGCAATAAAAAATCACTTCAAAGAGATTAATTAAGTACAAATACCTAATCCAAAATTTCAGCATTTCCACTCTAAGATTTTCATTTTCAGACATGTACATTTGTACTGTAATTACAACCCAATCAGTGAAGCCGTATCACTTTAATAACGGGGCGGAATCTGAAAAGCCCAATGAGTAAGAAAACACCAATCAAAAACTAAATATCATGGAAGATATAGAACTAAAATCATCCAGTCAGGAAATTGATGTCCTGATCGTTATTGACACGGATTATGTAAGACAAACTTATAAAAACCCAAGTACAGACCCTAATAATCCTACAGGAATTGATCATAACAGCCAGCATATGATCGTTTCGAATGCCAACGCTATTTCCGGACAAGGTACAGCTGATTTGAATTTCAGTGCAAGAGCCGGGGATATTGTTTCTTTCAGAGGAACATCAATATACCAAAACTCCGATGATGCAGTAATCATCTATAATATTAAGTACTGGTCAGGTGATCAGGTTTTTAACAGTTTTATATACAATTCAGTGGAAAGAAAGCAGGCCGCTGTGCCTAATTTGAATTCTCAGAATGGTCTTCCTGCTGCTAGTGCAGATATCACTTTTGCAAGTATCGACTCTAAAGTAAAAGCTACAGGAACAGAGAATTTCTATGTACAGTTTGGACTTTATATTTTAGATCCAAGTAATAGTAACAAACAGATTCTGTATGGATACTTTTACTGGGATCCAACAATTACGGTTAAATAAACGCAAGTAAATCCCGTATAAATAAAAATCGGGCAGCTTAAAAAGCTGCCCGATTTTTATAAATGTATGAGAAATATATTTGATCCTGATGTATTACTCAATTTTGATGTTATCGATCTGAAGGTCATATACACCATCCTTTCCAGTTTTAAGGGCAAACATTGGTTTTCCAGCGGTAGTATTAAGATCGGTAAGACCTGTAAGCGTAAGCTCAATCAGCCTCCATTGTCCGTTCGTGTTGATAGATCCGTTATATGAATTTGTACTTTCCGGGCTTAAAGTAGCACCTGTAGAGAATGTTGCTAAATTAAATGTATAGAAAGCAGATGTATTAGGAGCCAATGGTGTTGCTCTGTATACATTGAAAGAAAGTGATTTTCCTGACGCCGTACCTTTGATATACATGGTAATTCTCTTCGGAGCTGCTGGTATTCCAGATGCAGCATTCGCTGTAAATACATAATCATTATTGGCAGGTGTACCTTTAATCTGAAGGGAGTTTGTACCATTATACCCCAAACCAATACCTTGAGATGCATAAGACATAAGCCCAAAGCTATTTAAACTTGACAGGAAAGATGGCCAGTTTTCAAAATCAGAGCTAGGGAAAAGATTGACAGCATTAGCAGATGGAAGTTCCGGCTCACCAGGAGTGAATCTGGCGTTCGGGAAATTAATATCGTTAAGATCTCTTATATAAGCCTGGTCTGTGAAAATCGTTGCATTACTTGAGCTGGTAAAACGGCTTAGTAGAAGAACGATATCACCGCTTTTTTCATATTTAGGAGAGATTGGAGATTTTGCAAAAGTTGAATAGTTACTGAAACGAAGATCTAATCTTCCTGCTTTTTTATCTGTAATATAACGGTCACCTGTAGTGGATTCGTCAGCAAAAGTTTTCGTCAGTTCAGGCTCTTCAAACTGAACATTTTTAATTTTTACAAGCTGATTGATGTGAGCACCATTCTTCAAAGCATCAGAAATAGAATTGAACTCCAATGGCTTCATTGTAGCTACTACAGGCTTTTGTCCGTCACAAACTCTTGCCATGTAATTGGATAATTTATTGGGGTTGATTCTACCGATAGGATAATTAGGATCAAAAGAACCTACTTTAATGTTCCCATTAATACCTTGAACAATCAATCCTTTCAGGTTAATTCTTACTAAGGACCCGGTAGGATAATCAAGATACTGGTTTCCACCATCGATGTCAATTTCAATCCCTTGTGTTGGGTTTTCAGGCTTATCCTGAAGGAACATCATTTTATAGATATTTCCTGATTCATCACTTGAAGAGATGTAGGCTTCAACAATATAATCTTCTTTAATGATATCGGCTTCAGTTGGTTTTACTTTTGCAATAACAGCAAGATCAGTTAACGGGTGATTAGCTGCTGCAAATTTGTTGGTACATTTGATTTCCGGTAATTCATAATCATCAGTTTTTACACAAGACGAGAATGTCAGCATTGAAATAGCACTAAATATCGCCGCTTTAAAATATATATTTTTCATTGTTTTCGATTTTTAATTTTAGTTTTTAGAATCTGAATTGAAGGTTAACAAAATAAGATCTACCCTGGTTATACCAATATTTTGGAGCGAATACCATGTTTCCGCTGTCGTAATCATTCTTATAATCAATATAGTTAACGTTTCTGGTCTGCTCAAACCCTCCTGTAATATAATTTCTGTTATTAAGGATATTATTGACAGATCCGGATACCAATACATAATATTTGCCAATCATCCAGGACTTCCCTGCGTTGACATTGAAAAAGAATGCCGAAGGAAGCTTTGTAGGCGTAAGTACTCTTGCAAGCTCTTCATCATTTACAATGTCATATGGGACTCCCGGTGTGCCAGGATTCGTATAGAACCTGTCTGTTCTGGTTACAGGAGACGGATCCAGGAAGGACTGCCCGAAGTAGTTCCATGTTGCTCCTACCCACCAGTATTTAGGGCTGCTGTAACGAAGACCCAGTGTATATGCTTCCTGAGGAGTACCTCCTTGTCTGTAGTTTTTAAGCGTTGCTTCCCCCATGTTGGTATAAGATCTTGAGACGATATTTCCGTTTCCATCAAGTTCTCTGAAGGTTCCAACTGCGTCAGATGCAAAATAAACCGTAGGATTGTTAGTATAAGTATATTGTCCTACACTTAGTAACCCACTGGCAGTTAAGGTAGGAGTTACCTTCACCTGTGCACCAAGCTCAATTCCCATATTTCTCTTATTGGCTCCTGCCAACACCTGCGTAATGAAAGCTCCATCCTGAACCGGAGCCTGCTCACCGCTCTCCGTAAGGTTTGTCAGTTTAATTCCCTGTGCGAAATATCTTTGTACACTTGTTTCGTTTTGAGTATTAACAAGGTAACCTGTCAGTCTAAGTTTAACAATCGGAGTAGAGATTACATAGCTCAGGTCGTTGGCATCAACAACAACGTTTTTGATTCCCGGAGTGGTAACACCACTTACTCTGGTATTAAAATAAATATCATTTAAGAAAGGAGACTGTGAGAAGTAAGCTCCGTTGTAAACCAGAAAGTTTCTCCCGTTGATCTTATATGTAACCTGACCTTTAACCCCTGCATTCCAGAAGTTCTGGTCTGCTCCTTTTCCATAAGAAGACTCATACAGATAGTGTTGGAATAACCCTTCTCTGCTGTTCGTTGTATATCCGAATAATCCGGAGATAAAAACATCAAATTTTCCTGTGGAGAATTTGAAAGCAGGATTTATTTTGAATTCCTGTCTTCTGAAAATATAGCTGTACCCGATTTTATCACCTTCTCTTTTAGCAACATCAGTATCGCTTTCCCTTGTATTGAATTTACCCCAAACACTTCCTGCATTGGTATTGGATGCAAACGGATCCATATTCAGCGCAAAATCAGCACCTAACAAATCATTTACCTCCCTGTACTGCTCAGATCTGTAATTCTGGTAAGATAGGTTTAAGATAAAACGGGAAGTATCGGTGAAGTTATATGTATAATGAGTAGATACATTCCATACTTTATCATCTTTTACATCGTCCACAAGATAATAAGCGGCTCTCCTTCCACCAAGTAACGCATTGTATTCTACGTTTCTGTTGGCATTATAAAGATTATCCCAATTGATCTGTGTATGAGACTGGTCATCATTCGTCCACCAATCTCTCGTAATCCCGATGTTGGCAGCTTGTTCCGGTGACGGATCTTTATAGTTTAACCAATAGCTTGGCAAGTTACGGTAGTAAGTTGGTGACGGGTTATTGGCTTTGTACCAATCCAGTCTTGAACTGTACTCTTTCCCAAACTGATAAGAAACTGATGTCCAAAGCTGAGAGTTTTTATTGATTTTCCAGAAATCCTGCAATTGGATCATAGGCTGGAAACCTCTTTTTACTCTTTCATTTCTTTTATCTCCGTTTTGCCATCCCCAATAAGAGTTATAATGAACTCCTCTGAAGTCATATACTTCCTGAGTACTTGGACTTGAAGAGCTTCTGGCATATTTAGAACCTATGGCATTCAGGGTCATGGTATGGCTATCACTGAATTTCTTTTCAATACCGATATATCCACTGTATGCATCATAAGCTGTACCATCCTGAATCCCTTCCTGTGCCCATCTCCTTGCGATCATTCCTGTAAATGCCCATCCGTTCTTATTCATTCCGGATGAAAATCTGTAAGATAATCTGTTGGTATAATTTCTGTTGGTCAGAGAGTACGTCAGCTGGCTTCCTTTTCTGTACTCACTGGCTCTGGTATTCTTATAAAATACTCCGGTAGTTCCTCCGAAAGCATATTCTGAAGGTGCATGGTTAACTGCAATTTCCGGGTAACGGGTAATTTCGTTCAATCCTCCCCAGGTACTGAAGTCTACATCTCCATTATCTGCAGCGGCCATAGAAACCCCATTGATCATATTCTCACCTGTTCTGCTATCAATTCCTCTTGGACGGAACCAGTACGGTCCTAAATCGAAACTTGCAATTCTGTTGAATACATCCTGAGAAGACTGTAGTAATCCTACTGTTGCAGTTTGTTGTGCGCCACCGCTATCACTTTCTCCCGAGTCTTCTATGATAGCCAACCCCTGATCTGCACCGTTCAATGCCGAATAAAGAGTAATTACTCCAAGATCTTTTCTCTTCTCATCACTGGTTACATCAAATTCAAAAATTTTAGTTTCAAAATTGGGTTTTGTAACCATAATCTGATAATGTCCAGGCATCAAATCTTTAAATTGGAAATATCCGATTTTGTCTGCCTTTGCATCATTTCCTGCTCCTTTTAAATCTACATTTGCTTGCTCAACAGGCTTACCGTCTGCATCCTTAAGATACGCAAACACAGTTGTCTGCGCGTAATAATACGACGCAGGCAGCAAAGTAAATAAAGAGATCAATGATAATTTTTTAATCATGAGTATATTTATTTTTTAATACTTTTATTGTTAATTTTCAACAGTTTAAAAGTTGGGGGCACAAATTTAATCAAATTTTGCAATCTCAAACTTTTTTAACGTATTTTTTCCTTAACATTGCAATCTTTTAAGAATCATTATAAAAGAGAGATTCGGATTACTGCTTTTAAATTTACAAATATTTAAAAAGCAGCAAGTTAAAAAAAGGTAAATTTGTAATTAATAGTATAATAAAACTCAAAAGAGATGAAGAGATTTTCGAGTCTGTTTGCCCTGCTTATTTCGATCGTGGCATTCTCCCAACAACAAGGAAAACTGAGAAAAGTAGCAACCGTAGGTTTCTTAAATGTGGAAAACCTTTGGGATACTATTCGCTCAGCAGATTATATAGATGGAATCAGGGACATTAAAAATCCTGCTTTCCACAGAAGTATTCCTATGGATTCTATCAAGTTTCTGGAAGCTGAAAAATATGATGGGCCATGGAGCGACGGAGCTTTAAAAGGTAAAAAAGCAGTAAGAATACAAAGTGGTTCTGAAGAATTTACCCCAAAAAGTGCAAAGAACTACGGAAGTAAAATATATAAGGCAAAACTGGCTAACGAAGCTAAGGTAATTTCTGAAATGGGAGCACAATATACCAAAACAGCTCCGGCAGTAGTAGGATTAATAGAAGTTGAAAACAGACAGGTCATTCAGGATCTTGTGAACGAACCGGCTTTAAAGAAATATGACTACGGAATTATTCATTACAATTCTTATGACTATAGAGGAATTGACGTTGCATTGATCTACCAGAAAAGGAGATTCACCCCTACCAATTCATTAAAAAAAGAACTGGTCATTTATGGTGACAACGGAAAAAGAGAATATACAAGAGACATCCTTGTCGTAACAGGATTTTTAGATAATGAAAAAGTAGCATTCTTCATGAACCACTGGCCTTCAAGAAGAGGTGGTGAAGCGATTTCCCTACCTAAAAGAAATGCTGCAGCTGCATTATTAAAACAACAGATGGACAGCGTAAGAGCAGCAGATCCTGCAACAAAGCTTTTTGCCATGGGTGACTTTAACGATGACCCTGTAAGCCCTAGTTTAAAAAACCATCTTAAGGCTCAGGCTAATCCTAAAGACCTGAGCGAGGAAACCCCTTATCTTAATCTGATGTATCCTTTATATAAAAAAGGAGTTGCTTCTTTGGCTTATCAGGATGCTCCGAATTTGTTTGACCAGATTATCGTTTCTAAAAATGTAGTTTCAGACCAGGTAACGAAAGAATATTCCGTTTACAAAACAGAAATTTTCGCCCCAGCTTACCTTGTTAATAAAGAAGGAAATTATAAAGGATATCCTTTCAGATCATGGAATGGAGATCAGTTTACAGGAGGCTACAGTGATCACTTCCCGGCATTTGTAGTTCTTCAGAAAGAACCATAAAAAAATTTAGGCACTCTTATTGGAGTGCTTTTTTATATAAATACCTATATCATGAAACATATTATTTTATTAGTAATGATTGCATTGGTACCTTTCAGCTGTTTTTCTCAGGAAACACCAAAGAAAGATAAAGAGCAACATGAAATGAAGCCTTCAAAAAATGAAGACGGAGAATGGGATCTTACAGTCATTGATACCCAATTTGACTATTTTCTGAGTGCTGTTGCAAAACCTATCAGCCAGTATACAGAATCTTATCTGAAGACAAAAAACACATTTTTAGTCAATGAATGGAACAGCTATTATTATTCCGGCAGATACAGAAATATTATTGAATCCGGAATCGATTATGATCCAAAAGAAAATTATGGGATCAAGTTTGAATATAAACTCTACCAGGTTTTTGCGTATGTAAACTGGAAGTATAAGCTGAGACTGAATGGATTATCCGGAAGCGATGCCATAAGGTAAGTTTTAAAACATAGTAATAAAAAAGGTTCAGAATAATTCTGAACCTTTTCATTTTTATAATAGCTGAAAATTATTTATTGAATAATTCTTCTACCTTATCCCAGTTTACTACATCAAAGAATGCAGAAACATAATCAGGTCTTCTGTTTTGGTAGTTTAAGTAGTAAGCGTGCTCCCAAACGTCTAATCCTAAAACCGGAGTTCCTTTAACGTCTGCTACAGGCATTAATGGATTGTCCTGATTAGGTGTGGAAGAAACAGATACAGACCCGTCAGCATTCTTTACCAACCAAGCCCATCCTGAACCGAATCTTGTTTTAGCAGCCTCAGAAAAATCAGTTTTGAATTTATCAAGACCTCCGTAATTTTCGATAGCAGCTTTTACATTTCCTACAGGCTCTTTGCTTCCTCCAGGCGTTAAAATTTCCCAGAACAGAGAGTGGTTGAAGTGACCTCCTCCGTTATTTCTTACTGCTGGTTTGTCAGTTCCTGTCTGGCAGATCTCTTCAATAGTTTTTCCTGCAAGTTCAGTTCCTTCAATTGCTTTATTTAAATTGTCAATGTATGCCTGGTGGTGTTTTGTATGGTGGATTTCCATAGTTCTTGCATCGATCGTTGGCTCTAATGCATCATATGCATATCCTAGTTTTGGTAATTCAAATGACATAATCTTTATTTTTAATGTTATATTTCAAAATTAGCCAATATTTAAGGTATTATCAAGGATTGTGGATTACTTTAATAAATCTTTAACATTGATATATTGATTTAGAATGAATTAAATTTTAAATATTTTTAATTTCATCTATAAACCCCCTCCATTTTGATGTTCCCCAATCCTATTCAAAGCATGGTTTATTTTCAATTTCGTAACTTCCACAATATGAAGTAAATATTTATATAAAAACACTTCAATAACTGAATGTTTAACTTTAAATACTTTTTATTATGAAAATTGGACTTTTTGGATTTGGAAAAGCAGGAAAAGCTGTAGCCTCAGTTATTCTTCAAAACAAAGATCATTCTCTACAATGGGTGTACAGAAAATCGAGCAGATCGTCTGCCAGAGATGCCGCAGACTTTCTTGGAGTAGAAAGTGATGATCCCGGTCATTTTTATTCAGAGAAAAAAAAGAGTGTAGACGAATTGCTTGAAGAACATCCTGTAGATGCTATTATCGACTTTTCGTCTCAGGATGGGATTTATACTTACGGAGAATCTGCTGCACAAAAGAAGGTAAAGATCATATCAGCTATTTCTCATTACTCAGAAAAGGAAGTACATTTCCTGAATAAACTGGCTCAGAAAGCTACTGTGTTCTGGTCACCTAATATTACTTTAGGTATTAATTATTTACTTTATGCGGCTCAGTTCTTAAAAAAGATTGCTCCTTTCGTAGATATTGAAATCGTGGAAGAACATTTTAAAGATAAACAGGGAGTTTCAGGAACAGCCATCCGGATTGCAGATGTTCTGGAGTTAAAAGATGAAAAGATAAATACCATCCGAGCGGGTGGAATTGTAGGAAAACATGAGGTTATTTTCGGTTTTCCGTTTCAGACAGTAAGGCTCATTCATGAATCAATTTCAAGAGATGCCTTTGGTAACGGAGCGTTGTTTGCTGCCGAACATCTGATCAATAAAAAACCAGGCTTCTATAAATTTGAGGATTTATTACATCCTTATTTCAAAGTATAGAAGCCCGGCCTATTAACAATTTAACTTATTATTTATTCATCGACATCAGGAACTCTTCATTGTTTAGGGTTCCTTTGATGTTTTTATCTACAAATTCCATCGCTTCTACAGGGTTCATCTCAGAAAGATATTTTCTAAGAATCCACATTCTCTGTGAAGTTACTTCATCAAGAAGAAGATCATCTCTACGGGTACTTGATGCTACAAGGTCAATAGCAGGATAAATTCTTCTGTTGGCAATTTTTCTGTCTAACTGAAGTTCCATGTTACCTGTACCTTTGAATTCTTCAAAGATTACTTCGTCCATCTTAGATCCTGTATCAATTAATGCGGTTGCAATGATTGTCAGAGATCCTCCTCCTTCAATTTTTCTTGCTGCTCCGAAGAATCTTTTCGGTTTGTGAAGAGCATTGGCATCTACCCCACCGGAAAGAACTTTTCCTGATGCCGGAGTTACCGTGTTATATGCTCTTGCCAATCTGGTGATAGAATCCAGTAAGATGACTACATCATGTCCGCATTCTACCATTCTTTGTGCTTTTGCAAGAACAAGATTAGCAACTTTTACGTGTTTTTCAGCAGCTTCATCAAATGTAGAAGCAATTACTTCTGCATTTACGCTTCTTTCCATGTCAGTAACTTCCTCCGGACGTTCATCAATCAGAAGAACCATCATATAAACTTCCGGGTGATTGGCTGCAATAGAATTGGCGATATCTTTAAGCAACATCGTCTTACCTGTCTTAGGCTGCGCAACAATCATAGCTCTCTGTCCTTTCCCGATAGGAGCGAATAAATCTACAATTCTTGTGGACACTGTAGAACCGCTTCCTGCAAGGTTGAATTTCTCTTCAGGGAAAAGTGGAGTAAGGTATTCGAAAGCAACACGGTCTTTGATAAATGCAAGATCACGTCCGTTAACTTCTGTAGGTCTTAATAATGAGAAATACTTTTCACCTTCTTTCGGAAGTCTTACAATCCCTTTTACTGTATCTCCGGTTTTTAAACCGAAATTTCTGATCTGAGCGGTAGAAACATACACATCATCAGGAGAAGAGATATAGCTGAAATCTGAAGAACGTAAAAATCCGTAGTTATCAGGTAAAATTTCCAAAACACCTTCAATACTTACCAAACCATCGAAATTGAATTCTTTTTTATGGTCGTTCTGCTCCTCTGCCTTTTCAGAATGTCTGTTTTGATTCTGATTCTGGTTTTGATGCTGCTGATGTTGTTGGTTTTGATTTTTATGTTGGTTTCCACTGTTCTGTGGATTGTTGTGTCCTTTTTGAGGTCTGTTAGCCTGTGGTTGTTGAGGATTGTTAGGCTTTTCTTCAGCCTGAGCAGGCTCCTGGGATTCTGTGTTTTTTGGAGTTTCAGTTCTTTCCTGAGATACTTCTGCATTCCCTGCATTGGTAGAAACTCTTTTTCTCTTCTTTTTGGCCTGAGCGGCGGCGGCTGATTCTTCTGTTACTGTTGCTACGTTGGTTTCAGCTTTTGGTGCTTCCGGCTTTATTTCTTCAGAGACAGGTATCTTTTCTTCTACTATATCTTCAGTTTTAGGTTCTACCGGAGCTTTAGCGATTGTTTTTGGCTTGGCTGCCGGTTTTTTCGGGGCAGCTTTTTTTGCCGGGGCTTTGGCAGGTTTTTCTGCTGGAGCCTCTTCAGTATTTACACTGGTGGTTTCGGTGGCGTTGAAATAATCTTTTGCAACTTTAGGGTTAGAAGCCTGAAAGTCAAGAATAGCAAAGATCTTGTCATTTTCATTGCTGGTTCTTGCAACTTTAACGCCCAAATCTTTCAAGATTTTAGTCAGTTCCGTTACGGATTTTGACCTTAACGTTTCTATGTTAAACATATTTATGTAAAAATGTAATTAATTGTGAGTAAGAAAAGTAAGTCCGGCGACTTTGGTTTTCAAGTACATTGTATAATGCAAATCTACACTTATTTTTGAATTGTGCAAAATTTATGTTATTTTTGCCAAGAATTTAATATTCAATGCTACAGAGAATACAAACAATATGGACTTTATTAGCAGTTTTAGCTGCTGTTTTCCTTTTTATAACAGGACAGGATGTTGTCATTTCAGACAGTATTCCCTTACTTAATATAAGCTGTATAGTACTTGTTATTATTGGAGCATTAAGTATTTTTAGTTTCAAAAACAGAAAAAGACAAATTTTGCTGAATACCATCAGCATCATTATAAACGTTTTGTTGATTGGTGTATTGGCGTACTGGTTACTAAACTTATCCGGAGGAATTCAGATTCCTGAGAAGGGTATTGAGCCGATTTTCCCATTAATTGCGGTAATCTGTCTGCTTATAGCAAACATTTACATCCGTAAAGATGAGAGGCTCGTAAAATCTGTAGACAGACTTCGATAGCCTTACAACGATTTTTTGAGTGAGAACAGCTTCTTTTAGGAGCTGTTTTTTTATTTGATATCCATTCCTGATTTAAATTATGTAAATTCATTGCAACTTTTTGATTAAAACCACGACAGATCATATAATTTTAATAAAAGACAATGAAAAAGCTAACGTATCTTACTTTATCACTATTCTCTATATTGACCTTCGGGCAGGAGATTTCCAAAGAAAGAGTAAAAACAGTTCTTTCCACTCTCGCTTCAGATGAAATGAAAGGCCGCGAAATCGGAACTCAGGAAAATGAAAATGCAGCCCATTATATTGCTAAACTTTTCAAAGAAAATAATCTGGAATATTGTACCGGAAAATCTTATCTGGTGCCTTTTGATTATAACGGAAAGACCGTATACAATGTTTGTGGAATCAAAAAAGGAAAGTCAGATCAGTATCTGGGTTTTTCAGGTCATTTTGATCATATCGGAACCAGTGATAAAAGCGGAGATAATATTTATAACGGAGCAGATGATGATGCCAGCGGAATCACTACTCTGGTAGGTATCGCTGATTATTTTAAAAACAAAAAACCGGAATTCTCTATGGTGTTCATGGCATTCAATGGAGAGGAAAAAGGAATGCTGGGTTCAAGAGCGATTTCCACCGATAAAAATCTGGATCACATTTATAATAAGATGACCGCTCTTTTCAATTTTGAAATGGTAGCTACAGAATCTCAATGGGGGAAAAATTCATTATATATGACAGGAGACGGATTCTCAGATCTTGATGAATTATTCAATCAAAATGCAGTAAACGGTTTAAAAATAAATGCAGATCCATATGCGAAACAGCAGCTGTTTTACCGTTCAGACAATGTAAGTTTTGTCAAAAAGAAAATCATTGCCCATTCATTTTCTACTGTGGATATGACGAAAGCGTCTCATTATCACCATGAAAATGATGATGTTACTATTGTAGATTTTGATAACATGACCCAGATCATCAATAATTTTGGTAAAACACTGGATAAACTGAGTCCTAAAAATTTTGCCCCGAAGTACAATGATCAGGTGAAATTTTAAGTGAAATCATTATAAAAAACTGCTGTTTCAGCAGTTTTTTTATTAACCAATACTACTTTCTTATCCCCTGTTCTTAAGCCCTATTCGGTTTTATATATTTAAAAAATATAGCTGAATAGCCCTGAGCTGTAACAAAAATATATTTTTTGAAACTTATCAGGTAAAGTAAAATAGGATTAAGAACGTCTTATCTTTTAATTTTACGTAATTTTGCTATCCAATTTTTTCATTGAATGAACCAATATATTAAAATACTAAAGTTCGCAAGACCTCACCAAAAATACATCTACGGAAGTTTGTTTTTCAATCTTATGTATTCTGTATTTCAGATTGCTTCCTTAGGGACTATCCTACCTGTTTTGGGAATGCTTTTCGGAACCATTGAGGCTAAAAAATACAGCCATCCACCTGTGTATTCGGGAGAAATTTTAGATTTTTTCTCTTATGCAAAAGAATATGCCAATTATTATGTTCAGAGTCTAGTAACCCAGTATGGAGCACTTAACGTTTTGGCGTGGCTTTGTGTGGTAACAGCGTTTATGTTTTTACTGAGAAACCTTTTCAGATATTTAGGTTCATTTTTATTGATCAATTACCGTGTAGGGGTTACTAAAGACCTTCGTGGAGCAATGTACAGAAAGATTCTTGCTTTACCTGTTTCCTTTTTTACAGAAAGCAGAAAGGGAGATCTGATGTCCCGTATGTCCAATGATGTGGGTGAAGTTGAAGGGAATATTCTGGGAAGTTTGGTAGAATTAATCAATGCACCTTTCATGCTGATCAGTACATTGGTAACTCTTTTCTTTTTAAGTACAGAAATGACTCTTTTCTCTCTTTTAGTATTGCCTGTCATGGGAACGATGATTGCTTTAATAGGAAAAAGTCTCAAAAAAGATTCTCACCAGGCTCAAAATGAGATGGGGAATATTTTTTCAATCGTAGATGAGACATTGAAATCTACAAAGGTGATTAAGATTTTCAGTGCAGAAAAAATAATGGACAACCGCTTTATGCAGTCTATGCAGAAGTGGATCAACAGCTCCATAAGCTTAGGAAGAAAAAAGGAATTGGCTTCTCCGATGAGCGAATTTTTAGGTTCGGTTACATTCTTAATTATTGCCTGGTATGGTGGAAAACAAATTATTGTAGAGCAAAGTATCTCACCTGCGGATTTCCTGGTTTTCCTGGGTATTTTCTTCCAGATTTTGCCTCCTGTAAAAAGTTTATCACAGTCTATTTCAAATGTTCAGAAGGGAGAAGCTTCTCTTGAAAGAGTTCTGGCTATTCTGGATGCTGATGTGAAAATTGATGAAGTACCAAACCCTGTTTCCATCTCAACATTAAATCATTCAATCGAATTTAATAATATTGGTTTCTACTATGATAAAGACCATACCATTCTTAAAAACTTCTCACTTTCCATCCCTAAGGGGAAAACGGTTGCCCTTGTTGGCCAAAGTGGAAGTGGTAAAACAACTATTGCTAACCTTCTGGCAAGATTCTATGATGTTTCGGAAGGAGAAATCCTGATTGACGGAACCGATATCAAGCATTTAAAATTACAGGAATACCGTAAGCTATTGGGAATGGTAACCCAGGAATCTGTATTATTCAATGATTCTGTTTACAATAATATTCTGATGGGTAAACCTGATGCTACCAGAGAAGAAGTAATTGCTGCAGCTAAAATTGCCAATGCTGATACATTTATCACTTCACTTCCTGAAGGATATGATTCCAATATCGGAGATGATGGAGGTAAACTTTCCGGAGGTCAGAAACAAAGGGTTTCTATTGCCAGAGCGGTATTGAAAAACCCACCAATCATGATTCTGGATGAGGCAACTTCTGCACTGGATACAGAATCCGAAAGATTTGTACAGGATGCACTGGAGAAAATGATGGAAAACAGAACTTCGTTAGTGATTGCCCACCGTCTTTCAACCATTCAGAAAGCAGACTGGATTGTGGTAATGGAAAAAGGTGATATCGTGGAACAGGGAACCCACCACGACCTGATTGCAAAAAGAGGAATGTATCATAAACTTGTTGAACTTCAAAACTTCGACTAATCTTTTAACTTAATTAAAATGAACCCAATACAAGAGTATTTCTACAGAATCGAAGAGCCTGAAAGAAGTACTCTTTTATTTTTGCGTGATACTATCCTAGCTTCAGATCAGGAAAATATTACAGAAACATTCAGTTTCGGACTTCCTTTTATCAAATACAAAAAGAAAATGCTGTGCTACTTTTATTACAGCAAAAAATATCAAAAACATTATCTGAGTTTTTATCACGGTGACAGACTTGATTATCCCGAATTGATCCAGGATGACCGAAAGAAGTTTAAAATCCTTCTTATTGATATGGAAGAAGATATTCCTGTGGATTTGATATTAAACATGATACAGGAGGTTAAAAAACATATAAAATAAAAAACTCCGGCACGAATAATCGTGCCGGAGCCATCTTTAAAAACCTTTTATCATTGTGTGTTTATTCCGTTAAATTCTGCCTGCTTTATTGCCCAGGCAATCATATTGGCAAAAAGGATTGAATTCTGAACCTGCATTCCTCCTGTTGTATATCCGTTTCCTGCATATCCGTAAGCTGATTTCTGAACCGGGAAATATCCTCCTGTGCTGGGCGCTACAAAAGGCTCAATAGTATTACTGGAATACTGATTCCCATTGGCATTTTCATTACTTAAAAAGCCACCGTCACCAAACCAGATAAAGTTTAAGCTGGTATTTCTTAACCCTGAAATTCCCGTTCTCGTAGTTGTACTGTTGATAGGCTGCGCGTAGCTGTAAGGAACAAACCCACTTGTCAATCCTGACATGTTTACGGTTGTAGAAGCATCTTCACCCCAGTTTTTTCCTCTTATATCTCCAAAAGGCCCGTTAAGGATAGGATCATCAGTATTGGTAAGAGCATACACAGAACCTGCACCACCTCCATAAGAAGCTGAAATGGTAGGATCAGAAAATATTCCTCTGAATAAATTCTGTGCAGTCCCTGTATCATCAGTCATCGCAATGACAACTCCTTTTTTATTAAGATAAGAAGCAATATAACCGGCATCTGTAGCATTAGGTGTATAGTTGTAACCAATCACAACAATATCCGGCTTATTATTCAGAGCTGTCTGAAGGGCTGTTGATGAAGGTGAATTTCCTAAAGAAGTATGGGTAAAACCTTCATATTTAACAATACTGGAAGCAGTGGTACCGAAATTTGTCGGAGAATCCATCAGACTTCTTGACGGGCCGGTATAGGCGCTATAACCATAAGCTGTCTCCAGTCCGATATGGAGAACCGTTTTCTTAGGAATAACAACCACTACATTTACAGAACATGTTGTAGATACACCTCCCTGGCTGTCGGAAGTAATTGTAATTATTTTCACCGATGTAGAGGTTGGAGTACCTGTTCCGCTTAATGTAATATTCTGATTTCCTGTAGAAGTAAAAGTTCCTGATCCGCTGAAAGAAATACCGTCAACCGTATTGGTTGTAACCGTGTAGCTTCCCAATGTTGAAACGTTCACAGGTAAGGTAATTGTATTTGAAGCAGTAAGAGCCGTCCCCACTTTATATACTCCATTTACTGTTGCAGTTCCACAGCTCATGGTATAAGTTCCTGCCGGACTCAGCACAGTAATGGAAATAGCTGGTGTACAAGTCACTTCAGTTCCGTTGGCTTCAAGAGCAACATTATCGGTCTGGATATTCTGAGGAGTACCCTGTCCCGGAATCTGTATTGTTTGTGTTCCGGTGTTTAGAAATACTCCGGTTCCATAGAAATTGTATCCGTTTGCAGTAGTTCCGGAAATGGTATAATTACCGGGTTTTGTTACATTCACAGCAATGTTCAGATAATTTGAATTGGTAAGCTCTTTTCCTTTTACATAGCTTCCCATTGCTTTTGAAGTAGAACAGTCTATGGTAAAAACAGATTTACCCATCTGTCCGCAGACACTTTTCCATTCGTTATCCGCAAAGCTCCAGTAATTAAAGCAGTCTTCTGTGGTGTTGTAAATTGTCAGCCCATCGTCATTGGATTGATTAATTACTATTGCATTTCGCTGTGCTTCCGTTAATCTTGGAATAAGTACTCCTTTGTTATTATTTCCTGAAACAACATCCAAAACGGAATTAGCATTCGGTGTTGTAGTATTAATCCCTACTGCACCATTATTGGTTTGAGAAAAAGATTTTCCAAAAACAAAGAGCATTGCCATAAGCAAGACTTTGATTGAAGGCATTGTAAATTTTGTTTCCATCATTGTATAAGTTATAATTGTTTGATAATTAAAAATATTAATCTTGACATTTAACTTCCACAAAATTATCAACCACAGGTTATTACATGTTAATTTTTCACTACGCAATACTACTCACGCGTAGTAAAACTCACAAAATGACAATGACTTATCAAAACATTACACATCAATAAAAAGTTGAGTTATTTAACAAAACCCAACCATTAATTCAAAAAAGAAAATCAAAATAGTAGAAGACCAATTATTTCTTACTTAATAAAATAATTAGATTAAACAGACTGCAACACCTCTGTCATAAAAATGGCTTTCCATTTGGCAATGGTATTTCGGCTTATTTTAAAATGATCACTCACCTGAAGATTGGTCAGCCCGTTTCTTTTTTGATAAGTAAGAATTTTCAAAATAGATTCCTTATCATAAGAACGGAGTCTCTGATTTTTACGTTCCATCATATATTCAGTTTCTCCAAAAATCAGTTGATTAAATTTCAGAATGTCAAAAGCAGAATGAAATGTTTCCAACTTATGTCTGATGGTGGCATCTGATAATTTTTCGGGAAACTTCTCTTCAAGAATATCGGTGTAAATCTGTTTGTAATCAGGTATCATAGCACTATATCTTTTTCATCCATTTATATAAAGTGGTCTTGGGAATCTTGTACCTTATCACTACATCATTTGCTGTCATTTTCCCGGTTTTTATTTTATCAAGAATAAAATCTTTAACCTCTTGTGTATAGATACTTTTTCTGAAAACCAGCGTGTTTTTATTTTGAGTGAAGACAGTATCAATTCTTGCCTGGGGAGCATACAAAATCAAATGTCCGGTATAGAATCTGAAGAAATCGAATTTTAAAAGCTTGCACCATTTCAGGAGAATATCGGTATCCATACTTTTTGCATGATACATCATCTCTACTTCATCTTCCGTACGGTTCAGAAACCTGGAAATTCTTTCTATTGAAATCTGGCACTCCTCCACTTTAGACTGGATCAGGCTTCCAATATGAATGTTCTTAATATTCATCACAATGTTTTTAAGTAAAAATATTCACAAGAAAACCAAAAAACATCATCGGAAACTACTCAAGATTACGTATGAGTAACAAAAATCGGAATTCTGTTTAAATTTTAATCAAAAAGCTGTTGATATTGATCTCAGAGGAGATATTCAGTTTTTTACGGATTCTGTATTTTTTACTTTCCACCGCCCGGATACTGTTATTCGTACACTGTGCAATCTTCTTGGTATCAAAATCCAGCTTCATCAGTGCGCAGAAATAGAGCTCAGAATGGATCAGATTAGGATTTATTCTTAAAATTTCGGGAATAAAATGAGGAAAGAACACCTGAAACTTTTCAAAAAACATGGGTGAATTACTTTCCGCTAAATTTAAGATCTCCTGAATATTTTCTTCTGAGAGATGGTTTATCAGCATCTGGTGCTTCATCAGTTCTGCATTTGTTTTTACGAGATCCTTGATGGTAGAATCTTTTTCTTTTTTATCAGAAATTAAGCCATGAATCAAAGCGTCTTTTTGGGTAATAAAAACAATATCCATCAGAAAAGAAGCAACCGAAAATAAAATATTCAGCAATTTGATTGTTTTAAAATCTGCTTTTTCTATATATCTGCTTTTAGGAAGAAAATCAAAATCAAAATAAAGACAGGCAATAAAATTGATACTGATGATGAAAGTGATAAAAAAGATGGTATAGGCGTCTTTTTTGTATTTCAGAAAGAACGGAACAGCAAACAAAAGACAAAAGTAAAAGTACTCTACTCCGGCATTTTTGTAAGTATAAATATTAAAAAAGCTTACGATAAATGTGAGTAAAACAAATATACCGACAATGAATGGTTTTAAAACCCTTCTGAACCGTTTGGTTTTTCCTTTAATGGCCATGAGAAACAACCAGAAAAAGGTAATGATGGTAAGAAATATGGAGATCAGCATATCCCCGAAAAAAGCAATAATGAAAATAGAATAAAACAGGAATATGAAAAACAGTAAAAGCAAATACCGGTTAATAAGATGAAGATAATTACTTTCAAAATCATCATCCATATTCTCGGCTTCGTCGTTGATCACCTTAAAGAAAAACTTATAAATCATCTTGTTGTTTTTTTATGCTTTCACAAGCTTAAGTTGGCATTTGTACTCCTGAAAGTATAAATTTTCCAATATTAACAGCCTTTCATGCAAAATAAAAAATCTACAAAACGAAATGTACAGTCTTTTTCAGCATTAAAAAGGAGATGATCAAGGTGTTTTTCTACAATTTACTAAAATTCAATGTTAAAATTATCAAATGAAATGCCATTTTTGACAATAAATTAACAATCATTTACCTCAGATCACTTAAAAAGCATGGGCTTGTGTTTTTAAGCAGGCAAAATTATTGATCCAAATGGAAAAGCATTACTCTTCTGATACGCAATAGTACGCATGCGTAATTAAACTCAAACAACAAAATATATCACTTTATCCCTCAAATAAAAAAGAGAGCTATAATGGCTCTCTTTTGATTTTATATATGATAAGAATATTAATTTTCTTTCAGTTTGGCAATGACATCCTCACCTCCCTTTGTAATATCTCCGATTTTACAGATAATCTCAGTATCCAAAGGCAGGAACACATCCATTCTGGAACCGAATTTAATAAATCCGAACTCATGTCCGGCTTTTGCTTTATCTCCTTCATTACAGTAGAAAACGATTCTTCTTGCAACATATCCGGCAATCTGTCTGAAGACTACTTTATGATTTGTCATCGTCTGAACTGCTACTGTAGTTCTTTCGTTCTCTGTGGAAGACTTTTCATGCCATGCTACCAGATATTTTCCCGGGTGATACTTTTTGTAAATCACTTCTCCCGAAACCGGATATCTGCAGATGTGAACATTAAGTGGTGACATAAAAATAGAAACCTGGATGGCTTTTCCTTTGATAAACTCATCCTCTTCCACTTCTTTAATCATTACCACTTTTCCGTCCACCGGAGCAATAACATTTTCTTTGTGATCAAGAATATTACGATCCGGAACTCTGAAGAACCAGAAAACTAAACCGTAAATAACCAACAAAGGCATAATGATCACCAGTGACCATATTTCAAGGAAATAAATTGCTAAAGCACCCAGAATAATAAAAAGCAGGGTTGCAACGGTAATCGTTCCTTTTGATTCTCTATGTAATTTCATGAGACTAAATAAATTTTTCTAAAATAAAGTACAAATATACGACAGGAACGCAGATAATAAAACTATCCAGTCTGTCTAAAACTCCTCCATGCCCGGGAATGATGTTTCCACTGTCCTTTACACCGAAGTTTCTCTTCAATTGACTCTCCACCAGATCTCCTAAAGGAGCAAAGGCTGCAATCAAAAATCCTACAACCATCCAGTTGCCTCTCAGCTCAGGTTGATAGTGTTCAATAAAGTAGGATAAAACCAATGTTAAAACAACACCTCCGGCATACCCTTCCCAAGTTTTTTTAGGCGAAATTTTAGGCGCCATTTTATGTTTCCCGAAGAACTTTCCAACCAGATAGGCAAAGGTATCGCTACTCCAGATCAGGATAAACAGAAACAGAACCTCCAAAGAGAAACTATCACTGTAGCTGGAGAACTTTGGTAATCCCAATGCAAAACTAAATGGCAGGGCCACGTAGATCACGGTAAAAATAAGTTTTCCGCTGTCGAAGTATAATTCGTTGGGATATTTGAATAAAGTAACCACAGCAATCCCAATTAAAGCCAGTGCCAGTATTTCGCTAAGTCTGAAATCAAAAAAGAAATCGTGATTAAAATATCTTTTGGAAAACATATAGAAAATAAAAATGACCAATGGATATACTACCCATTTTTCATAGCCGTTTCCAAACTTCATGATTTTGACACATTCCCAGGTTCCTACAATCAGCAGCAGACTCATTAATCCATGATAAAGATACTGTTGCTTAATCAGGCCAGGTGCAATATTGTTCAGCAGCTGTGCTCCCAGCGGAGTAGAACAAAGAATAATGATAGCTACATAAACGATACCTGATACGGTTCTTTGAATGAGATTTTTGTCCAAAATTTAAAATTTAGAAGTGGTTGCTTAATCTTCAAGCAGCAATAAAAACAGTTTTGTATTGGAATTGGAAGAACTGTCCATTTTTGATTGGCTTCCGCTTATGGAAGTAAGGTTCTTGATATTTCCGTTTCTTTTTATTTTCCCCATAGCATCATTCAGGTTGTTTACAATCTGAGAAACATTGGCAATAATGATAATTCTGTCGGGAAGCCTTGAAGAATGATAATGAAGAATATTATTATGTGAAAGCATGATTCTGCCATCATAGGCGATCAGGTATTCACAGGTGATGAATGCGGCGTCATTAGACGGTTGTAGCTCTGAAGTATAAGTAGTCTTCACAACGTTCAAAAAGTTCTGAAGTTCTTTGTCCCAACAAAAAAGATTGTGGATCCCTTCAATTTTGATAATTTGATTTAAAGTTTGTAGAGCTTCCGCTTCATCTGCACAATAATTAAAAAATCCCCCCGAATGCGTAAATAATTGCGCAAACTTATAGTCAAGATCCGCATTTTTCAGCGAATCCCCAAGCTTCTCCAGGCTCTGTTTGTCCTCTTCTTCAGGCTGGTTGGTAAGTTTGCTTACAATCCTCTTGAATAAATTCAACTTAATCTATTTTTAGTCAACTTTATACAAAAATAGAAAATAAATTACAATAGTGTCCAAAATATCTCCTTAAATATGAAAAAACCTGACAATTTTGCAGTTGTCAGGTTTTAATAATTTTATTTTTAAGAGTCTTAAAGCTGTGTTGGGCTTTCGGGAGCCTGTATTTCGCTTTCTTCTTCTTTTTCTTTGATCTGAGGTGTTTCCTCTACCATTGGCTGATCTTTCTCAGGAATAGTATTGGTTACAGGCTTCTCTGTCAGTTCAGGATCCCATGCTCTTTTTCCGAAGATTTCTTCTAAGTCTTCACGGAAGATCACTTCTTTTTCCAACAATTTACTTGCCAGAGCATCAAGTTTATCCTTATTCTCATCAAGAATTCTTACCGCTCTCTCATATTGATTTTCGATGATTGATTTGATCTCTGCATCAATTTTTGTAGCAGTTTCTTCAGAATAGGGTTTTCCAAAATTATACTCAGACTGGCCAGAGCTGTCATAGTAAGAAATGTTACCGATATTCGGGCTTAGTCCGTAGATTGTTACCATTGCCTGAGCTCTCTTCGTCACAGTTTCCAGGTCAGAAAGTGCTCCTGTAGAAATATTGTTGAATATTACCTGCTCTGCTGCTCTACCTCCTAATGTTGCACACATTTCGTCCAACATCTGTTCAGTAGTGGTAAGCTGTCTTTCTTCCGGAAGGTACCATGCTGCTCCTAATGAACGTCCTCTCGGAACGATCGTTACTTTTAAAAGCGGGGATGCATGTTCTACCAACCATGAGATGGTAGCGTGTCCTGCTTCATGGTAAGCCACTCTTCTTTTTTCAGAAGGCTTAATTGCTTTATTTTTCTTTTCAAGACCACCAATGATTCTGTCTACAGCATCAAGGAAATCCTGCTTTGTTACAGAAGTATGATTATTTCTTGCTGCGATCAGTGCTGCTTCGTTACAAACGTTGGCAATATCCGCCCCACTGAATCCGGGAGTCTGTTTTGCAAGAAACTCTCTGTCTACATTATCATCCAGCTTGATCTTTTTCAAGTGAACATCAAAGATTTGTCTTCTTTCGTGAAGTTCCGGAAGGTCTACATAGATAGAACGGTCAAAACGTCCTGCTCTCATCAAAGCTTTATCAAGGATATCTGCTCTGTTGGTTGCAGCCATTACGATAACATTGGTATCTGTTCCGAAACCATCCATTTCAGTAAGAAGCTGATTCAGGGTGTTTTCTCTTTCGTCATTTCCGCCGGAGAAATTATTTTTTCCTCTTGCACGTCCGATAGCATCTATCTCATCAATGAAAATAATCGCCGGAGATTTTGCTTTAGCCTGAGCAAAAAGGTCTCTTACTCTGGAAGCTCCTACTCCTACAAACATTTCAACGAAATCAGAACCTGAAAGTGAGAAAAACGGAACTTTAGCTTCCCCTGCAACAGCTTTCGCCAATAGGGTTTTACCAGTTCCCGGAGGGCCTACTAAAAGGACACCTTTAGGAATTTTACCTCCCAGTTTTGTATATTTTTCAGAGTTCTTCAAGAAGTCTACTACTTCCTGAACTTCTTCTTTAGCTCCTTCCAATCCTGCAACATCTTTGAATGTTACCTGAATTCTTTCTTTTTCGTCAAAAAGCTTTGCTTTAGATTTCCCGATTGAGAAAATCTGTCCGCCAGGACCTCCGCCACCGCCCATCTTTCTGAAAAGTAGGAAGTAGAATAATCCTAAGATTGAAATCCAAACCAGCGCAGGAATTAAAATATCCATTAATGCGCTTTTACCTGTACCGTAATCTTTGGTTGTTTTAATAACCGGATTGCTGGCTTTGACCTGTTCAAATTTCTGAAGGAAAAGTTGAAGGTCTCCATATTTCACAGAAAAATCTGCTTTAGGAGCCATTTCGAAGGCAGAAAGTGGGTTGTTTTCTTTTCCGGCTTTGGAAACCATTGCCGATTTTGCTTCTTTTGTTAGGAAAACATCAGCTTTCTCTATGTCTTTGTATATAATTATATTCTGGACTTTGCCCGCCTGCATTTCTCTAAAGAAACCATCTTCATCAATAGATTTTGCTGCATCACCTCCAAGGAAATTGGAGCCAAAGAATAGCAAAAGAGCTACGATTGCAATAGGAAAGAACCAGTTGAATCCTTTATTATTCATTTAGACTTTTTAAAATTTTTATTATTCATTTTCAATTCTGGTAATCACTGCGTCACCCCAAAGTTCTTCTATATCGTAGTACTCACGTACCTGTTTTTGGAAAATATGAACGACCACTGAAACGTAATCCACCAATACCCACATTGCATTTTCAGTACCTTCTACGTGCCAAGGTCTGTCCTGAAGTTCGTTTCTTACTTTCTTCTCTACACTTCCTGCCAATGCAGCTACCTGTGTATTTGAGTTTCCACTACATATTACGAACGTTTCTGCTACGGAGTTTTCGATGTTTGAAAGGTCAAAGATCATAATGTCTTCTCCTTTTACATCCTGGATAGCTTCAACGATTTTATCTATTAACGCTTGTTTTTCTGCTGTTTTATTCATTAAAAAAATACTATAATCTGCAAATTTATTGTTTTTTCTTTACTTTACCCTTACTTTTACCCTCTTAATCTCTTAAAGTTTTCTTAAATGAGCCAACTCTTCTACCTGAAAGAATGTTCTTCTACTAATGACGAAATATCAAAGTTTTTACTTTACGGAGATTCAGATTTTATAGGACTTCATACTTTTAATCAAACTAAAGGCCGTGGTCAGTATGGAAATATCTGGACTCAGACTGCCGGAAAAAATCTGGCTTATACGCTGGCAATGAATACTCAGAACATCCTGTGCTCCGACTTTATATTCAATTATTATACCGCAATGGTGATCCGGGATTTCCTTGCCAAATTGTCTGACTCTGAGGTAAAAATCAAATGGCCGAATGATATTATCCTTAAAGGTAAAAAAATCGTTGGAATTTTAATAGAAAAGAAAAAAATTAATCAAAATAATTATTTCATTATTGGAGCCGGAATCAACATCCTGCAGGAAAATTTTGACGAAATATCCAATGCGGGATCACTTCTGACACAGACAGGGATACAGTTTGACCTGGAAGAACTCGCTTTAAACCTTCATGAGTATTTGTGTGAAAAGCTTAAGAATCTACCTTCTGATCAGGAAATTCTGGATGGATTTAATAAAAACCTTTTCAGAAAGGACCAGATATCAGTTTTTGAAATTGAAAAAGAGCGACAAAATGGCATCATCCGACACGCAGATGAAAAGGGTGAACTCTGGATCGAACTGGAAGACGGAATGCATTCCTTTTATCACAAAGAAGTAAAACTACTTTATTGATTGGCTCTTTTGATATAAAGATAAAGCGTAAGCGGTAAAAACACCATATTGGGCAGCCACATGGCTACAGCCGGAGACAAACTTTTATTTTCCGAAACCACTTTTAAGGCTTCAAACGAAAACACGAAAATAAAGGCCAATGAAATACCTATGGCAAGGTTTACACCCAATCCTCCTCTTTTCTTTTGTGATGACAGGGAAAGCGCCAGGAATGTCAGAATAATGATTGAAACAGGCATTGAGGTTCTCTGGTGAAGTTCATTCAGATACGAGTTCAGGTTACTGTTTCCTCTTTCTTTTTCTCTTTCGATGAATTTCAAAAGTTCAGGAGTGGTTTTATTTTGTCCCAAAAGCTCGTTAGGAAAAAGTTCTTCCGGTGAGTGACCGTAATTTTTCCTTAATTCTATTCCGTTACCGAGTTTTTCGGTATTGTCTTTATTGATTGTTTTTTCCAGGTAGTTGTTTAAAACAAACTGTTTTTTGGCTTTATCCCAATACACTTCACTTGCTTTAAGTTCATAGACCATTTTTCTGTCTTTATCATATTTCTGGTAGACAAAACTTGATCCTCTTTTTTCTCTTTTATTCCATGAATCAACGAAAATATATTCCGTTTTACTCAGCTGTGAAGAAGCGGGAGCTGTTCCTAAAATCTTTTCTTTATTGGCCGCATTATACGTATATGCTTCCAATTCATTTTTCTTGATATTGGCCCATGGAAGAACCATATGGTATACCACAAGGGCAATCAATCCAATAAAAATAGAGGTAAACAGATAGGGCTTGGAAAATCTGTGGAAACTGGCACCACTACTTATAATGGCCACAATTTCAGTATTATTTGCCATTCTGGAGGTAAAATAAATTACCGATATAAATACCAGAATAGAAAGGAAGGTCACCACAAGATTGATGATCCAGAAGGGATAGAAATGAATAAGAAAATACGTCAGATCCAGTTTCGGATCAATAGCCTTGGCATTTTCTATCCTTGGGATTTTCTGCTGAACATCGATTACCAATACGACTATAGACAATAATACCAACATGAAACTGAAAGTTCCAAGGTATTTTTTAATGATATATCTGTCTACAATTTTAAGCATATTCTTTTACAGTCTTTGTCTAAGAACCGGTACCACAGAGTTTTTCCATTCGTAAAAATCTCCTGCCATAATGTGTTCTCTGGCTACTTTTACCAAATCAAGATAGAAGGCAAGATTATGAATCGACGCAATCTGTTTTGCCAGATATTCTTTAGATACAAACAGGTGACGAAGATACGCTTTTGAATATTCACGATCTACAAAACTGGTTCCAAATTCATCCAAAGGCGAAAAATCGCGTTTCCATTTTTCGTTTTTAAGGTTCATCACGCCTTGCCAGGTGAAAAGCATTGCATTTCTTGCATTTCTTGTTGGCATTACGCAATCCATCATATCAATTCCCAGTCCGATAGATTCAAGGATATTCCATGGAGTTCCCACTCCCATCAGGTATCTTGGTTTTTCTTTCGGAAGGATATCTGTCACTTCATCAGTGATTCTGTACATTTCTTCTTCTGGCTCTCCAACGGAAAGTCCTCCGATAGCATTTCCTTCTGCTCCTGCTTCAGAAATTACTTCTGCAGAAATTTTTCTAAGGTCAGAATAAGTAGATCCCTGAACAATCGGGAAAAGTCTTTGTTTATGTCCATATAATTCAGGATTATCACTCGTCCAGTCAATACATCTTTTCAGCCAACGGTGGGTAAGCTCCATGGATGATTTTGCCTGGTTGTAATCACATGGATAAGGAGTACATTCATCGAAAGCCATGAAAATGTCAGCTCCGATCTGTCTTTGAATCTCCATTGATCTTTCCGGAGAGAACATATGATAACTTCCGTCGATATGAGATTTAAATCTCGCACCTTCTTCTGTCATTTTTCTGTTACTCGCCAGTGAAAACACCTGAAAGCCTCCTGAATCGGTAAGAATAGGAAGGTCCCAGTTCATGAATTTGTGTAAACCACCTGCATCCTGCATCGTTTCCATGCCCGGACGAAGGTATAGGTGATAAGTATTTCCCAGAATAATCTGAGCCTTAATGTCTTCTTTTAATTCTCTCTGATGAACTGTTTTCACACTTGCAACAGTTCCCACAGGCATAAAAATAGGAGTTTGAATCTTCCCGTGATCTGTGGTAATTTCCCCTGCTCTTGCTTTTCCTTCAGAGGTTTTTTCTATATTAAAAAATTTCATCTCTATACTTTTTTAAATGCACTGTTTTTTTCAGTGATTTTATGGGACAGAAACTTTCAGTCTGATTTTACCTTACTACAGGCATTGCAACACCATTCTGTTTCAGTCTCTCCTTTACATATTTATCTGCTTTGGGATCTCTTTTCAGCAATATTTCCTGAGCATCATTGGTGATCCCATCCATTTCTTCTTTAATCACATAGTATTTGAAACTGCCTACAAAATCATCAGGCTTTACCTTATGTGATTTCAGAACAGCTCTTGTACCTGCTTCCATATTTTTGTCAGGATAGATAAAGATAGCCTGATCGTTAATTGCAAGATCAGCAATGATTTCTGCCATCTTATCTTTATCGATTAGATTTTTAGGCTTATCAATATAATCGCCGCACGAAAACAAGCCCAACAAAACGAAAATAAAGAGTAACTTTTTCATCAGTTTTATAATCTGTTGATGATTGATTTCCATTTTAAGTTCAGCACTCCAAAAACAGCTTCATGGATAATTCCTCCATTCATTTTGCTTTCTCCTAAAATTCTGTTGGTAAATATAATAGGTACTTCTACAATTCTGAAACCTTTTTTAAAAGCTCTGAATTTCATTTCAATCTGAAATCCATATCCTTTTAATTTTACATTATCTAATCCTATTTCTTCCAATACTTTTCTTGAAAAACATACAAATCCTGCAGTGGTATCATGAATTGGAAGCCCTAATACAAACCTTACATATTTTGAGGCAAAATAAGAAAGCAGCACTCTTCCCATAGGCCAGTTCACAACATTCACTCCTTTTGAGTAACGGGAACCAATGGCCATATCTGCATTTTTACATGCTTCAAAAAGTTTTGGCAGATCGTTAGGATTGTGTGAAAAATCGGCATCCATCTCAAAAATATAATCATATTTGTTTTCAATGGCCCATTTAAACCCATGAATATATGCCTTTCCCAACCCATCTTTCACATGTCTTATTGACAGATGTAAATAATGTGGATGCTTTTTCTGCAATTCCTTTACGATTTCTGCTGTTCCATCAGGAGAAGAATCATCTACTACCAGGATATGAAAGTCGTCCTCCAATGCAAAAACTGCGGAAATAATATTTTCAATATTTTCCTTTTCGTTATATGTTGGGATGATGACGAGTTTTTTCATTTCAGTTTGCAAAGATAGTTTATTTAACCTTTTTATTTTATACAAAATAATCTATAATTTTGCAAAAATATTTCTCGGGGATTAAGCGGATGAAACAGAAACTTTTATTCAACAGATCTGAACAATACGTAAAATCGATGAGAGCAAATATTTTAACTGCAAATTCATGGATCTGGTGACAGGAAAATCTGTGCCGGGCTGTGTTATCTGAAGTTAAATAATAAATAAAAAAAATTAAATTTTGCCATCATCACAACACTTCATCAATCACGTAAGAATACCTGAGAATAATGATTGGGTAATCTTTATCCTTGTGGGCTGTATATTTTTATATGTTTTTATGATGAACGTCATAGAAAGGGATGCCAGTCTTAAAGATTTTCTGCTTCAGAAATATTTTGATGCAAGCAACAACCTTCCCAGCTGGATCATCACGTCCTGTGTAATGACCCTTACCCTATCTGTATTAATTTCACAGTACGTTCCTATTGTACCGAAATACATTGCTGATCTTCAGCTTTTGGGATATCAGCTTAATAAATTTGGATATACATTGCTGGCAGTGCTGCTTTTTTATTTAATAAAGTCAGCATTGGGATTTTTATTTTACCAAAGTATTGGGGATGGAAAAAAATGGACTATTTTTTATTTTACCTCCACAAAGTTTTATTTCATCCTTTCATTTTTGTTAATAATTCTTTGTGTAGCCCATTATTACTTCCCGATAGACAGAAATAAAATGTTTCTGTATTATTTCGGTTTCTTTGCTTTTGTATTCATTTTCAAAGTATTTTTCTATTTATTTCACAAGAACAAGATTCTTCCTGAAAAATGGTATTATAAATTTTTGTATATTTGCACCCTCCAAATCGCACCATTATTATTGCTTTGGAAGTTGTTATTTTTTTAATAAAAGTCAATGATGAGAATAAAGTCTATATTGGTTTCTCAACCAGCGCCTAGTGAGTCTTCTCCATATCTGGATATAGCGAAGAAGGAAAAAATAAAGATTGATTTCCGTCCATTTATCCACGTCGAAGGGGTTGACAATAAAGAGCTCAGAACACAGAAAATAGATCTGACGCAGTATACCGGTATTATTTTTACCAGTAAAAATGCGATTGACCATTACTTCAGACTAGCAGAGGAATTGCGTTTTGCTGTTCCGGATACGATGAGATACATCTGCCAGTCGGAAGCAATTGCCAACTATCTTCAAAAGCACATCGTGTACAGAAAAAGAAAAATCAGCTTTGGGGAGAAGAACTTCTCAGACCTGCTTCCTCTTTTCAAAAAGTTTCCAACTGAAAAATATCTGTTGCCATCTTCAGATGTTTTGAGTCCGGATATTGTAAAAACCATGGATGCATCTAATGTAGACTGGACAAGAGCAATTATGTACCGTACCGTATGCAGCGATCTTACAGATATCAATGTCAAAGATTATGACATGCTGATTTTCTTCAGTCCGCAGGGAATCAAATCTCTACAACAGAATTTTCCGGATTTCAAGCAGGATGAAACCAAGATCGGAGTTTTCGGAAACACGACTTTGGCAGCTGCAGAAGAAGCAGGATTAAAAGTAGATTTAATGGCACCTACGAAGGAAACTCCTTCTATGACAATGGCCCTTGAAAAGTATATTAAAGCACTTCACAAATAGGCTTTAATTATAAAAATACCATCAACCATCTTTTCAATAAAGGAAAGATGGTTTTTTTTTACCTAAATTTGAACAAAAATTAATATTGAATTGGTTTTTGCTTAAATTACTTACTTTCAGAGGAAAAAGTATAAGATTGTATTCAATTAAAAAAAATAAAAATACCCCGGATGAAAGCTCCACAGGCAAAAAAAATTGAAAAAATACTAGAAAAACACGGTGATAAAAGAACCGATAATTACTTTTGGTTGAATGAAAGGGAAAACCCTGAAGTTATCAAATATATTGAGGAGGAAAATGCCTACGAGGAATTCATCATGAAAGATACAGAAGCTCTTCAGGAAGAGCTTTTCGAAGAGATGAAAGCCCGCTATAAAAAAGATGACGAGTCTCTGCCTTATTTCTTTAATGAGTATTGGTATATTGTGCGTTATGAGGAAGGCAAAGAATATCCTATTTTCTGCAGAAAGTATAAAAGCCTGGATAACGAAGAGGAAATTGTACTTGACGTTAATATCCTGGCAGAGGGCAAAGAGTTTTTTGAAGTAGGAAGTGTAGCAGTAAGCCCAAGTAACAAACTGGCTTCTTTTTCTTCGGATGATGTAGGTAGAAGAATTTATACCCTGAATTTTAAAAACTTAAAGACAGGAGAAATTTTGCCAGACACCATTCCTAATACTACAGGAAAAGCTGTCTGGGCAAATGACAACCAGCATATTTTTTACATCAGAAAAGATAAAAGCCTTCGTGCATTTCAGGTGTACAGACATCAACTTGGGACAGATTCAGCAGATGATGTTCTGATTTTCCATGAAGAGGATGAGACTTTTGATGTTAATGTATTTAAGACAAAATCGTTAGAGTATATTTTCATTGCCAGCTCAAGCACTATTTCTGATGAACACCGCTTTATCCCGTCTGATGATGTATTTGCAGAATGGAAAGTGATCCAGCCAAGAATAGATGATCTTGAATATTCTGTAGAGCATTATGAAGATGAGTTTTATATCATTACGAATGCTGATGATGCGATCAATTTCAAGATTGTAAAAACAAAGATTGATAACTGCAGTATGGAAAACTGGATTGATGTCATTCCACACCGTGCTGAAGTTTTACTGGAAGGTTTTGAAATCTTTAAAGATTATCTGGTGTTGGAAGAAAGAGAAAGAGGACTGCTTCAGATCAAAATCATTGATGAGAAAACCCAGGAATCTTACTACTTACCTTTTTCCGACCCTACTTATACAGCCTATATCGGGATTAATCTGGAATTTGATACAGAGATTTTACGTTACGGTTACACCTCTCTTACACAACCAAGCTCCACCTATGAATATAACATGAAGGATAAGACTACAAAGCTTCTGAAACAACAGGAAGTTTTGGGTGGAAAGTTTGCTCCTGAAAATTATATTTCAGAGAGAATCTGGGCAGATTCAAGAGATGGAAAGACAAAAGTTCCTATTTCCCTGGTATATCATAAAGACACTAAAAAATCACCTGACACTCCTCTTCTTCTGTATGGATACGGAAGTTATGGACATACTGTTGATGCCAGCTTTTCGAATGTAAGACTATCCATCCTGGACAGAGGTTTTATCTATGCTATTGCTCACATTCGTGGTGGTGAATATTTGGGAAGAGAATGGTATGAAGATGGAAAAATGTTGTTCAAAAAAAATACATTCTTTGATTTTATTGACGCAGGGAAATATCTGATCAAAGAAAATTATACTTCCTCAAAGCATATGTATGCAATGGGAGGAAGCGCAGGCGGTTTGTTGGTAGGTGCTGTGGTCAATTATGAACCTCTGTTATTCAACGGAATTGTGGCACAGGTACCTTTTGTAGATGTTGTTACAACAATGTTGGATGATACGATTCCTTTGACAACCGGAGAATATGATGAATGGGGAAATCCAAATGACGAGGAATATTATCATTATATGAAAGACTACTCTCCTTACGATAATGTAGAAGCTAAAGACTACCCTCATATGCTGATCACTACAGGATTCCACGATTCTCAGGTGCAGTACTGGGAACCTGCAAAGTGGACGGCAAAACTGAGAGAATTAAAAACTGACGATAATATTTTAGTTTTCAAAACTGATATGAGCTCCGGACATGGAGGGGCAAGCGGAAGATTTGAATCTCTGAAGGAAGATGCGTTGGAATTCGCGTTTTTATTAAAATTAGAAAATCAAAAAGAATGATCAACGAAGCTGAATACTGGAAAAAAATAGAACAATTCTTTGAAGACAATTTCCAGACGGAGAAAAACCCACCCATTGAAACCCTTTTATTTCTGATAGGGCTTCAGGAGCTGGGAAGCGGCCAGCAAAAATATACAAAAGAAGACAAGGTAAACCTGATTCATATTGCAGTCTGCAGACTGCTTGAGCCTTTTGGATATTATAAATTTACACACTATGAAGACGGATGGCCGCAGTTTGAAAGCCTGGAAGAACTTCCGGAATTAAAGCCTAATGAGCAGACATTGCTGATGAAAAAAGCAATTATCCAATACTTTCAGGAGGAGGAGCTTTTGTAAAAGCGGGAAGATGGAAGCAGGAAATTAATTCCTGTCAATAAATAAAAGAGGATTTTCCAATGGAAAATCCTCTTTTTTATAACCGATTATTTTTACATATTCACATTTATCCAATCAATTCTTCCAATTGATTAAGGCCCATTTTAAATCCTTCTTCAAATCCCATGTCCATGAGCTTTCTCATAATTTCAGGAGAATGGTAATGGATATTGATCGTTACTTTAGTTCCTTCCTCCACTCCGGTAAAGCCAATCAGCCATTTAGATCTTGGAAAATCTTCGTTGACATTCCCTTTTTCATCACAGAATGCACTCATCCAGTCAAGACTTCTGTGTTCTGTAATTTCTCCATATTGAGTTTGAGCATACATTGGTCCTTTTTCACCATTTGGTCCTACCATGGTATACATCCAGATCCCTCCTTCTTTGAAATCCTGGCTTACTGTTTCACACTTCCATGGCTTGGGTCCCCACCATTGATCCAATAATCTGGCTTCTGTAAAATACTTCCACACTGTTGAAACATCAGCCTTATAAATCTTCATGACATACGTGCTGGGCGCATCAAAATCTTTGTTGAAAATGATATTAGATTCCATAAATATTTATTTTTAATAAAGTTAGCACTTTATTTATTGAAAGGGACTTTTCATATGACAAGTAAGAGATAATTCATAAATAATTGTTAAAAAACACTCTTTTAAGAAAAAAAAAACAATTTTTTGGCTCGTTTTTTGTTTATGTACTCTTAAAACAATTAATTTTAACATTCATTTTTCCAAAACCTATATAATAAAATAATGAATAACAAATTCATCCCAATAATTTCAGTGTTTATGACGATCTCACTGATTGTCTTTGTAACGCTCCAATTTTATTGGTTGAAAGGCTATTACGGAGTACTGGAACAGGATTTTTCAAATAAAGTGTATGCGGTTTTGGAAAGTACTTCAAAAAGTATTGAAGAAATTGAAGCTGACAAATACCTGAACCAGGATTATAAAGATTTCAGAAAAAATATTCTTGCAAATAGCAAACAGCCTTCTTTAACTACAATTCAGCAAGTGGAAGACTCTGGTACTCAAAGACAGATTATTTATTCCAAAAATATTATTGAAAAAACACAGCTTCCGATTTCTCAAAAAGGAGATTCTATTAAGCTGACCACATTGTATACAGACGAAGCTGCTTATAAAATAAAAAGAGATACCACCAATCGCGAACTATTAACGCAAGATATCAATCAGGAGATTGAAACGGGAGATTACTCCATGAAAGAGTTTGTGAAAGTATATGGAAATAACCTTCCTATTACTAAAAGAGTAGATCCGAAAACATTGGACTCTGTTATTGCCAAAGAACTTAAAATACGAGGGATCACTGCCAAATTCGGATATGGAGTTCTGGATCGTAATAATAAACTTACCAGCATTGCCAATAAGGCTTATAAAGAAAAGAAAGACAGCAATACCTACAGCTTTCCTCTTTTTGCCGATAAGAAAAATACGTTATACAGCCTTGCATTGGTATTCCCTAAAAAAGAATATTCACTGGCGATGAACAACTGGCCGATGCTTTTGGGAACATTCCTTTCTCTCCTTACCATTCTTGGAATTTATATTATTTCCATCAATTATATGATGAGACAGAAAAAACTTGCTGAAGTAAAAACAGACTTCATCAACAACATGTCCCATGAGTTTAAAACACCACTTGCAACCATTTCTGTTGCAACGGATTCATTGGCTAATGACAAAATTGCCACCAATCCGGATAAGGTAAAATACTACTCCGAACTGATCAAGCAGGAAAACTTAAGGATGAAAAAGCAGGTGGAAAATGTGCTTAATATGTCAAAACTTGAGCGAAATGAAGTGGAACTGTTCTTAAAAGAAGCCAACGTAAGGGAACTGATCAAAAAAACAACAGAATCTTTCAATCTGATTGTACAGCAAAGAAACGGAACGCTTACGCAGAAGTTCAATGCTACTCAGTATAATTTTAAAATAGACGAATTCCACATCTCGAATATGCTGGTGAACTTACTGGATAATGCCAACAAATATTCTCCTGAGGCACCGGAAATACATGTGGAAACAAGAAATGAAGGACACTGGTATGTGATTGAAATTTCAGATAAAGGAATGGGAATGGATACCCAGAATAAAACCAAAATTTTCGAAAAATTCTTCAGGGAAGAAACCGGAAATATCCACAACGTAAAAGGACAGGGATTAGGCCTTTCTTACGTGAAGAAAATTGTAGAACTGCACAAAGGACAGATTATTGTAGACTCTCATAAAGGAAATGGAAGTACGTTCACGATAAAGCTGCCAATGAGCTAGAAAAATAAACGATAGATGATAAGCGATAAATGATTAAACTTCTCCTTCACATCAATTATCAATGATCATTCATCAATTATAAGTTTAAACCAAATATCAAAATATAGAAGATAGAGTGAGGAAGTTCATTCTTAATTGTTAATTATTAATTATTAAAATTATGAGCAACAGAATATTATTAGTAGAGGACGATCAGAGTTTCGGGGCGGTGCTTAAAGATTATTTGACCATCAATAATTTTGAAGTAACTCTTGCCACTGACGGAGAGCAGGGATTAAAAGAATTTACAGAAAATGAATTCGATATCTGCATATTTGACGTAATGATGCCTAAAAAAGATGGATTTTCATTAGCGGAAGACGTAAAAAAGATTGATAAAAATACACCCATCATATTCCTTACTGCAAGAAATATGAGAGAAGATATCTTGAAAGGATATCAGTTGGGAGCAGATGATTATATTACAAAACCTTTTGATACAGAACTTCTTTTATACAAAATAAAAGCAATTCTTCAGAGAAGTTCCACATTGGAAAATGAAGAGCAGGAGCAGTTCAAGATCAGCAATATTTTCTTCGACTCTATGCTGAGACAGTTGAAAGTAGGTGATAAAGAATACAAACTTTCTCCTAAAGAAAATGAATTATTAAAACTTCTTTGCATCCACAGAAATGATTTTATGCCGAGAGATCTTGCCTTAAGAAAGATCTGGAAAAAAGAAAATTACTTTACAGCAAGAAGTATGGACGTATATATTGCCAAGCTTCGTAAACTATTAAAAGACGACGAAGGATTAGAAATCATCAACGTTCACGGAGAAGGGTTTAGACTTTTGGTAAAAAATTAATCCAAAAATCAAATTATAAGTATAAAATTAGCAAAACAATTGAAAATGTTTTGCTAATTTTGTTTCATACCCATGGATATGAAGAATACATTTATAGGTTTGATCGCCGTATCACTGTTAGCTGCATCTTGTAAAAAGGATGAAAGAGCTACTTATTTAAAAGAAGAAGCCAACGCTGGACAACCCAACGTAGCCCTCAATAACACTTCAAAAACCGCTCTGATGGATCAGGCAGGCATCCAATCCAGCTCTGCTCCTGCTCCTTTGGCTACAGCTCCGGGAATGAATCCTCCACACGGACAGCCCGGACACCGATGCGACATCCCTGTAGGACAACCTCTGAATGGTGCTCCTGCAACAGCTACTCCTGTTTCTCAAAATATAAATGCAAACGGAAACAATATCGTTCAGATAGATCCTAATGCCGTATCACCAGGAAAAATTGTATTGGACAACAACGGAAAGCAGACAAAAACAGCTCCGGGAATGAATCCTCCACATGGACAACCCGGACACCGATGTGATATTCCTGTGGGACAACCATTAAACAGCAAACCAGCTCCAACACCACAACCGGCACAAAATGTAGTGCAAACGACTCCAAGTCCTGCTCCTGCACCTGCAGCACAGAATCTGGCGATGGGTGAAAAACCAAAACTAAATCCTGCCCATGGCGAGCCTTGGCATAGCTGCTCTCTAAAAGTTGGTGATCCTTTGCCATAAATTTTGTATTTTTGCAGATATGAAGCTGTTTCACCTACTTGCAATAGTGTTTTGCCTGGGAATCTTTTTGGTTCCTAAGGACAATTTCTATGCGCAAGGGGCACAGGAAACATGCTGTAAGGCAGAGTCTTCCCAAAAAATGGACTGCTGTAAAAATCATTCTTCAAAAAAAGACAGCAAACATGATAACACAAAATCATGTAATGATGACTGCTGTTCATCATGTATTGCCTGCTACACTTTTATTGAAACCCCTTTCTCAAAGAATCTACGTCTGGAGCTGTCTTATTACAAAGCGAATAAGAATCCTCAGTTTCAGTATGCAGATCCTTATCTTTCAGACCGTTTAAAGGAAATCTGGCAACCGCCCAAGATAGGTTAATTAAAACATCAAGGGTTCATTATGTCTTATAGTGAACTGTTTTTTAATTAATTTAAACTTTTAAACAAAATGAAATTACATATTTCCAGGTTGATACTTGGTGCATTATTCCTATTTACACAATTTATATCTGCTCAGACACTTTCAAAAAATCAGTTCAAGGTAAAAGGGAACTGCGAAATGTGCAAAACAAGAATTGAAAGTGCAGCTAAAAAAGCAGGTGCTAAAACAGCTGTTTACTCTATTGATCTTCAGATACTAACCTTAGAAACAGATAAGACGTCTGCTGATGATATTTTGAAAAAAGTAGCAGAAGCAGGTCATGATAACGAAAAGTTCAAGGCTTCTGACACAACATACGATGGCCTTCCCGGATGCTGTCATTACGATAGAGATCTACAGCCTTCACAAGCAGAAACACATCACGAGCACCATGCAGAGGCTACTATTTCCACTAAAAAAGAAAACGAGTTCTACGTAAGAGGAAATTGTGCTTCTTGTAAAGCCAGAATTGAAAAAGCATCCAAAGATGCCGGTGCCAATACTGCAGAATGGAATGCAGAGAAACAAACGGTTACTTTACAATTTGATCCTTCAAAAACCTCATCAGATAAGATTTTAAAGGCTATTGCTGATGCAGGACATGATAATGAAAAATACAAAGCTTCTGATGCTGTTTACAACGGACTCCCTGGATGCTGCCTGTATGACAGGGATTTTACTTTTGGTGAAGCCAATCCAAAGGTACATTATGAAGAAGGAGCAAAGCATGAAGATCATAAAGACAATGAGACCTCTGCGGCTAAAGAAGATCATTCTCAGCATGAAAAAAATATCGACGGAGTTATTGTAACAGGTTCTAAGGCAGCAACAGCTTTAAGCAAGAAAGAAGCCGGACTTGTTTTTAATATTGATAAAAAAGAGCTGTTAAAGGCTGCTTGCTGTAATCTGTCTGAAAGTTTCGAAACCAATGCAACGGTAGACGTATCTTTCAGTAATGCGGTTACAGGGACAAAACAGCTGAAAATGCTTGGTTTGGATCAGAAATATACCAGCTTAACGAAGGAGCAACTCCCTGAGATCAGAGGATTGGCTTCTGCTTATGGATTAAACTTTATCCCAGGAAGATGGATTGAAAGTATTCAGCTTACCAAAGGAGGAAGTACGGTTACAAACGGTTACGAAAGTATCACAGGACAGATCAATACTGAACTTTTAAAGAATGCCAAGACTCCTGAAACGTCACTGAACCTTTTTTCCGACTTTAATGGAAGAGCGGAAATAAATGTTACCAATGTTTCTCCTATCAACGATAAATGGTCACAGACTTTCCTTCTTCACGGAAACGGAACTTTTGGTAATACGGATATGAACCATGACGGTTTTCTGGACAGACCAAAAGGTTCCCAGATCAATGCAGCGTATCTGCTGAATTATAATGATCTTGAAAAATCCGGATTCGGGTCTCATTTCGGAATTAACTATATCCGAGATGAAAGAACTGCAGGACAGATTGGATTTGATAAAAAACTGGGCCAGGATAAACAACCTTTTTATGGGGTAGGAATCGATATTTCAAGATTCCAGGTCTGGAATAAAACAGGGTATGTTTTTAAAGGAAAACCTTACCAGAGTATCGGGTGGATGAACCAATACGTTTACCACCAACAGGACAGTTTCTTTGGATTGAGAAATTATGCAGGACAGCAGCACACGTATTATTCCAATTTAATTTTTGAAAGTATCATAGGAAATACCAACCACAAGTATAAGGCTGGAGCAAGTTTCTTATATGATGGTTATAAAGAAACGTATTTACTTGATGATGTGAGAAGAAATGAAATTGTACCGGGTATTTTTGCTGAATATACTTTAACAGGTTTAAAATATACTTTAGTAGCGGGTTCCAGGGTAGATTTTCACAATCTTGCAGGAACACAGTTTACGCCGAGACTTAATTTTAAATATGATTTCACGCCTCAGACTATTTTAAGACTTTCTGCGGGAAGAGGATTCAGAACAGCGAATGTATTTGCGGAAAGTCAGCAGTATTTTGCTTCGAACAGAGCTATCAATATTTTACCTAACGGAGGAAATATTTATGGATTGAGACCTGAAATCGCATGGAATTATGGGGCGAGCTTGCAACAGGAATTCAAATTGTTCGGAAGAAAATCAAGCATTGTTGCAGACTTTTTCAGAACAGATTTTCAGGATCAGGTATTGGTAGATTTGGATAAGTCTCCTCAACAGCTTACATTCTATAATCTGGATGGTAAATCTTTTGCGAATTCATTCCAGACCCAATGGGATTTCATGCCTGTAAAAAATCTTGAAGTAAGACTTGCTTATAAGTATTATGATGTACAGGCGGATTATATAGGTGGAAGAAGAGAAGTTCCTTTTATGGCTAAGCACAGAGGGTTTGTGAATCTGGCTTATTCAACCAATAAAACAGATAAAGGAGGATTTTGGAGCTTTGATACGACTTTAAACTGGGTTGGAAAACAAAGACTTCCTGATACTTCAACGAATCCTGCTGAATTTCAGCTGCCAACCTATTCTGAATCTTATGCGGTTCTTAATGCTCAGATATCAAGAAACTTTAATAAAAAGATCAGAGCTTATGTAGGAGGTGAAAACCTTACTTCTTATTATCAGAAAAATGCGATTGTAGATTTTAAAAATCCTTTCGGAAATTATTTTGATGGTGGAATGGTATACGCCCCGATTATGAAGGCGAACTTCTATTTGGGACTGGATGTGACGTTTTAAAAGCGGGAAGCTGGAAGAGTGAAGCTGGGAGTACTGCTAGTCGGTAGTGTTCTATTTTGAGGCAAATTACTGGAAGGTATTCTCTGAATAAACAAAACCTTATAGGTCTTTGAGACTTATAAGGTTTATTTTTTGCTGCCAGCTTATAGATACATAAATAATGAAGGAGAATAAAAACTTCTGATAAACTCCAGAAACCTCCCTCTTCCAGTTTCAAGTTTCCCTACCAATAAAAAATCCGCTTCAATGAAGCGGATTTTTTATTTATCTCCCAAAGTCATCCTGTACTCTTACAATATCATCTTCGTCGGAAGGATTGGATGCATCGGTGTGCTGCCAGATTTCGGCAACAATTCCCCAGCCTGCAAGACCTATTAATCTGTGTCTTTCTCCCTGCTGAAGCTTCACCTGATCTTTTGGTCCATATTCTCCCAATTCTCCTTCTTCATCGGTATTGCTTCTTTTGATTCCTACAGTTCCTTCTACTACCTGCCAGATTTCGGCTCTTCTGTGGTGATACTGCCAGCTTAATCTTGCTTCCGGAGCTACGATAAGAATTTTCGGGCTTAGCTTCCCTCCTATTCTCAAGTTGTCTACATCAATCCCATCAAAATACTGGTTGGCAAAATCCTGCGCCTGCGTTTCATCAATCACAAAGAAACCACCCCATGGTCTTGTATCGTCTTTTGCTGCAATGTTAAAACCTTGTGTCTGCAGCATGTTCTCTACTCTATCGAATATTTCTTTTTTTTCTGTACTCATACAGCTATATGTTTAAATTAAAATTATTTATTTGATTCTTCTTTTGACATTGAATACGGAAAATCTTTTTCCTGTGAACCTCTTTCTTTATTTGGTTTGTTATCCATTTTAAAGTCTAACACAGCTCCTTTCATCAATTCTTTATGACTTAACCAGTTTTTGGAATAAGGCTGTTGGTTTACATTCAGTGATTTTACATATAGATTTTCGGAATTATTTTCCGGAGCTTTTATTTCAATTTTCTTACCATTTTCAAGATGAATGGTTGCTTCTTTAAATAATGGTGCTCCCAACACATATTGATCAGTAGCCGGTGTTACCGGATAAAATCCAAGGGCTGAGAAAATATACCAGGCAGAAGTCTGTCCGTTATCTTCGTCACCGCAATATCCATCCGGAGTTGCATGATACAGTTTATTCATTACCTGTCTTGCCCAATATTGTGTTTTGTAAGGCGCTCCTGAGTAGTTATACAGATAAATCATGTGCTGAATAGGCTGGTTTCCGTGGGCATACTGTCCCATATTCATGATCTGCATTTCTCTGATCTCATGGATCACACCTCCATAATAACTGTTATCAAAAACAGGAGGCAATGAGAAAACCTCATCCAATTTGGCTTCAAATTTCTTTTTTCCACCCATCAATTCTGCCAGACCGTCAATATCCTGAAAAACAGACCATGTATAATGCCAGCTGTTTCCTTCAGTAAAGGCATCTCCCCATTTGAAAGGATTGAATGGTTTCTGGAAGTTCCCGTCTTTATTTTTACCACGCATCAAACTTGTTTCCTTGTCGAAGACATTTTTATAATTATAAGCTCTTTTCTTATAAATATCAATTTCTGAAGCGGGTTTCCCCAATGCTTTTCCTAACTGATAAATTGAAAAGTCGTCATACGCATACTCCAATGTTCTGGCTGCATTTTCATTGATTTTCACATCGTAAGGAACATAACCCAATTCATTATAATACTTTACTCCTGCACGGCCTACTGCTTCTATAGGCCCTTCATTATTCGCTCCATGTTTTACGGCTTGCCAAAGCGCTTCCGTATCATATCCACGAAGTCCTTTGATATAAGCATCTGCTACAACGGATGCAGAATTGTTTCCGATCATAATATCAGAATATCCCGGGCTGCTCCACTCCGGTAAGAATCCGCCTTCTTTGTAAGCATTAGCCAATCCTTCCTGCATTTCTACATTGATGCTTGGGTAAACAAGGTTCAGGAAAGGGTACAAAGCGCGGAACGTGTCCCAGAATCCGGTACCTGCAAACATTCTTCCGTCAACAATTTTACCATTGTAAGGGCTCCAATGTTTTATTTTATTCTGAGCATCTACTTCATATAATTTCTGGGGGAAAAATAATGTTCTGTACAGAGACGAATAAAAGGTTCTCATCTGCTGATCTGTTCCTCCTTTTACTTCTATTTTTCCTAATGTTTTGTTCCAGATATTTTTAGCCTCGGTTTTTACCTGTTCAAAGTTTCTCGTTCCGATTTCTCTTTTAAGATTCAGTTCTGCCTGTTCAAAGCTGATGAATGAAGAGGCTACTTTTGCATAAACCGTTTCTTTATTTTTAAGCTTAAAACCTACGACAGCTCCTGTATGATCACTGGTAATTTCTAATTGGTCATTAACCAATTTATCATCTTTCCAGGTTTTTGTGAGTTCAAAATCTTTATCAAACTGAACGACGAAATAGTTTTTAAAATTATCATATTTCCCTGTAGAATATTTTGTGGTATACCCAATAATTTTTCTTTCTTTAGGTAAAATCCTGATGTAAGAACCTTTGTTCAAAGCATCTACGACGATGTAAGCACTGTCTGTTTTTGGAAAATCAAATTTAAAATAGGAAGCTCTTTCTGTAGGTGTAAATTCTGTAGTTACATTGATGTCCGCAAGGTATACACTGTAGAAATAAGGAGTTGTAACCTCAGCTTTGTGACTGAACCAACTCGCTCTTTCGTCTTCTTTAAATTTCACTTTTCCTACTCCCGGCATGATGGCAAATGCGCCGTAGTCATTCATCCAGGGAGAAGGCTGATGCGTTTGTTTAAATCCTTTTATTTTATCTGCATCGTAGGTATAAGCCCATCCATCGCCCATTTTCCCGGTTTGTGGTGTCCAGATATTCATTCCCCAGGGAAGTCCGACTGCCGGATAGGTATTTCCGTTGGATAAGGAAGGCTTGGACTGCGTTCCCATTAAAGGATTCACATAATCTACGGGAGATATATTCTGACCTAACGCCCAGGCCTGTAATAACAGTAAGCAAGTAGAAAATATAAACTTCATTGTATCTTTTCGTTTGTTAATTTATATACGCTTTTTTAATGCATAGCTGGCAGCTCCAAGAATGGCCGCATCTTCAAATATCGCAGAAATTTTAACCTGCAAGTTAATATTATTCTTTGTTAAATTCTGAATAAATCTTTGTTCGAAATAAGGATATGCCTTCGCAATATTCCCTCCTATAACTAAAACTTCCGGTTTGTAATGATCTACATATTTTACGATAAATTCTGAGAAAGAGTCTGCATATTCATCAAATATCTGGGTTTGTATTTCCGCTGGTTTATCCAACAATTCTTTAGTCCCTGAAATTTCTTCTCCGGTGAGTTCTTTATAACGATTCACAAACCATCGTGTTGCAAGATAATCTTCACTGATAGAGTTTTTAAAAGGCGAATCCCATAAGTCTTCATCGGTAGCAAATTCTCCATTGAAGAAGGTAGTTCCCAATCCTGTTCCAAGGGTTACTCCAAAAGCACTTTTGAATCCCTGGGCACAACCTCCAAATACTTCTCCTTCCATAAAGGCTGCCGCATCATTTACAAAATGAATCAGCTTCTCAGAAATGCCTAGTCTTTTTGCCAGTTCTTCTTTGATATTCACCTGATAGATATCAATAAATTTTCCCTGCTGCATCAGCGATATTCCATTGTCATAATCGAAAGGTCCCGGCATTGCGATACCGATCAGAAGATCTTCTTTCACCAGATCATGAGCCACTTTTTCAATGGCTGAAACCCAAGCACTAAAAATAATTTCTTTCTTTTCAAAAGCATCTACATGTTCTCTTACATAGGTGGATGAAATGATTTCACGTTTTTCCGGGTCTACCTGAGCCAGCGTGATATGCGACCCTCCTATATCTATTCCTACTATATTCTGCATTATTTATTATTTTAAATTCAAACATCCTTTGACTGAAAAAACAGACAAACAGGAGTACACTACCTGCCTGTCTGCTTTGTATTTCAGACTTTATATTACTAATTCTGATAACTACTTCATTATCTGAATTTTATTTCACAATAATTTTACCTGTTGATAATACTTTACTGTTTGCAGATGTAATCTTGTAAATATAAGTACCACTGATTAAATCCTGCGTATTCACTGCATTATTATTTTGATTAATATTCTGTTTTTTGAACAATTTTCCTGAAGCATCATACAATGCTACTTCACTTGCAGAGTTATCGCTGATGGCAAAGTGAATATCATTTCCTCTTTTCACAGGATTCGGATAAACAGTGTTGTTCTCTTTTACAGATTCAATATCTTTCACGGCAAGAGATGAAGTACAGGCAACATCTGTTCTCCAGTTCGCATCTGTCATATTGATCAGGGTTGCAAAATGAGTGTTGGCTGTAGCATCTAAAGCTCCCATTCCACTTCCTTCATCCATTTTCCAGTTCGCTTCAAGACCCGTAGAGTTGGCAGGAACATTACAGCTGTTACTCAGAATTTCCTGTGGTGTTAATGCTTTTTTCCAAACTCTGAATTCATCAAGGAATCCATTGATTGTACGGGAATTATCATAATTTCTACCCAGATAAAGAATGCCGTTGGCATTGAAATTACCTGTCACTGCTGAACTTGCATCCAGATTTCCATTGACATAAATTTTCATTGCTGCACCGTCATAAGTGGCTGCAATATGGTACCATGTATTGGTATTGAATGCTGTATTCGTATTCAGTTTCACTTGTGATGAACCGAAACTCAATATAAACTGCAGTTTATTATTCGCCAGGTTTCCATCTCCGAAACGAAGCATAGCCGAGTTATTATCTCCCACTTCAATACCCATTACTGATGAAATATAAGGGAATCCCGTTTTAAAAGCATTTACTTTTACCCAACCTTCAAATGTCATAGCATTTCCACTCAGGTTAAACTGTCCTGCGTTAAGATAATGCGTGCTTCCATTGAAAGAAAGGGATCTTGCTCCGGGACTTGTAACAGGTGCAAAACCACTGTTGAATGCTCCTTCTCCTGAATAGATACTTGTAGTTCCTCCCGCACATCCTGCCTGCACTTTCCATACATAGTTGGTATTAGGTGTCAGATTCTGTAATGAATATGAATTGGTTGTGATATTCGGGATTTCAGACCAGGTTGTGGCAGCAGCAGTTTTATACTGTAGAGTATATGAAGTGGCGTTTCCTGCATCCCATGATAACTGGGCTGTATTACCAAGGAAACTTCCGGAAGTTAATCCTGATGGCGTAGTGCAGCCACTTCCGGAATTAAACCTTGGTGCAAAAATATAAGTACTTGTTAATGTCGGTGAGCAGTTGGACTGTATTCTCCAGTCGTAATTGGTATTCAGAGTAAGGTTGTTGATGACAATATTATTTCCTGAATAATTGTTGCCCACATTCGTCCATACTGTGGAATTGGCCGGTTTATAGTCAATATTGTAAGACTGGGAAGCATTGGAAGTCCAGTTCAGTTTTGCTGAAGTTCCTGTCACATTGGAAACATCCAGTCCCAATGGCGGATCACAGGTCTGTCCCTGAGACCATGAATATAACTGACCGCTTAAAAGCGTATTTTCGTTGTAAAGGATATTGGAACCCGTACTCAGATAGCTGGCAACATTTGTTCCCGGCAGATCATACCACATAAACACACCATATTGATCATTTTTTGTGCTGGTGGCTAAATTTGCCAATGTTGTTGCTGATGTAGAGCTTGGATTGGAGTTTTGAATCCATGTTGCGGCTGCAGAAATTTTGGATTTATCCAGTGGAGGAACAACAGGTGCATTGTACGTACTGTACATGGCGTTCCAGGTATAATTAATATAATTTCCTGCTAAATCTCCGTTATAAGTTTGTCTGGTTGTAGCCGGACCGTAGTAGTAGAATGTAATCAGTTTATCAGGCATTGCCGCTTTCAATTCCTGTAAAAGCATTACAAAAGAACTGTTATTAGGCTGTCCTGTTCCGTTATTTCCGTATCCTGCGTATTCGTCATCAAGGTCTACTCCATCCAGACCGTAGGTGTAAACAGTATGAGCAACCTGCAGAGCAAAATCTTTAGCTGCTTCACGGTTAGGAAAATTAGAAATTCCTGCTCCCTGGTGATTTCCTAAAAGATCCAGAAGTACTTTTATTCCTTTTTGCTGTAAAGGTTTTACGTAGGTATTAACATCATTCAGGACTTTGGTAACATTGTTATTGTTGGAGATGTAAGCACGGTTTTTAGAAACATCATAGTTGATGTTGGCTGCAAAAATAATAGCAACATCAAAAAGCTGTCTGTTGGTATTTTGCAGAGTATAGGAACCTGCATTCAGCATATTATTGTTGTTCACTTCCACATAGCAGACTCCCAAAGGATCAAGCTGCTGTGCCTTGAGTGATGGAGCTGACTGAAGCATCAGAGCCATTAGAGGAATAAAAAAGGATTTTTTTCTCATAGTATATCAATTTTGTAGTAGAAAAAATCATTGGGCCGAAGCCCAATGACTGGTTTATTATTTTACAATTAGTTTTTCGGATTGTTTTAAACTTCCATCATGAGATTCAAACTGAACGATATAGCTTCCTGCTGAAAGTCTTGTCAATTCAATTTGGTTATCTCCGGAATTCAGTGATTTTGTGTCAACGATTCTTCCATTAAAATCATAAACCGTTAATTTTCCTTTGCTGTATTCATCCGGAACAGAAACGGTAAGTGATGAAGATTTGCTTACCGGATTCGGATATAATTTGATTTGATTTTTACTATTGGTCTGTCCTGCACTTATTGCCTTTTGGCTTGAAGCATTTCTTGCCAATAGTGAGCTTCCTGTTGCACATGGCAGATCTGTTCCCCAATTGGAAGCATCAACACCTGTCAATGTTAAAGTTACTCCGTTTCCGGATGTATCCTGAACAGTAGAACCACTTCCTTCGTTAAACTTCCAATAAGCAGCCAATGATGTAGCCGGAACTGATACATTACACATATTCTGACTGATCTCCGTTTGACTCAATGCACGTTTCCAAACTCTTACTTCGTCTATTTTGCCATTGAAATTTCGCGAAGTATTGTATAGATAGCCTACGTTGAATGCTCCAGTTGAATTCACACTTCCGGTTTGTGCTTTAGTCGCATCCAGAACCCCGTTAATATAAATTTTCATATTGGCACCGTCATATGTTGCTGCAACATGATACCAGGTATTGGCATTCAAAGCAGTTGCGGAAGCCAGTTTTTGCTGAACATTATTAATACTTACTACAAACTGAAGCTTATTATTGGCCAGGCTGGCATCTCCTAATCGTAAGAATGCGGAATTACTGTCGCTTACTTCAGTTCCCATGATAGAAGAAATATAAGGAGAAGCAGACTTGAAGGACGAAGGTTTGATCCAGCCTTCAAAAGATAATGCGGAACCGCTCAGGTTCATACTTCCGGCAGCCCCTGATTCAGTACTTCCATCCAGAGATAATGCATAAGAACCTGTAGGCGTTGTTCCTGAGGTACTGGTAAATCTTGGTGCAAACATGTAAGCGCTTTTCACGCTGCAGTTGGTTCTGATTCTCCAATCGTATTCTGTATTGGCTGTTAAGCCTGAAACAGTTACAGAAGTAGCGCTCGTTGCAGACACAGCATTCGTCCATGTTGTGGAAGAAGCTGGTTTATAATCAATATCATAGGTATTGGTTCCAACAGCAGACCAGTTCAGTTTTGCACTTGTTCCGGTAAGATTGCTTGTGTACAGTCCAATAGGCGCATCACAGTTTGTTCCTTGTGTCCATGACTGTAAAGTACCGCTTAAAACAGTCGGCTCTCCATATAATGTTTGAGTTCCTGCTGAAAGTTGTGATGTTTCATTGGTTCCATGTAAATCATACCACATAAATACTCCGTAACCACCGTTCTTAGTCTGAGTGGCCAGGCTGGTGGTTGTAGAATTGGAAGTATTTCCCATCCATACGGCTGCAGGAGAAATTTGTGCTTTGGTAAGAGGAGGTACATTAGGAGCTGAGAATGTTCCATACATGGCATTCCAACTGTAATTAACATTATCTCCCACTCTGGCTCCATTCCATGAAAGTCTTGAAGCAGCAGGACCATAATAATAGAATGAAATAATCTTATTCGGTAATAATGCTCTGAGCTCCTGAACAAGCATTACAAAAGAGCTGTCGTTAGGCTGCCCGGTTCCGTTATTTCCGTATTCTGAATATTCGTCATCAAAATCAATTCCATCAAGACCATAGGTATTCACTGTATTGGCAAGCTGTAATGCAAAGTCTTTTGCGGCTTCACGGGTAGGAAAATTACAGATCCCTGCTCCCTGATGGTTTCCTAAAATAGTCAGGACTACTTTCATTCCTTTCTGCTGAAGTGGCTTTATGTAAGTATCCGCATTGGTAAGCACTTTCGTAACATTATTATTGGAATACAGATAAGCTCTTCCACGGCTGCTATCATAATTAATATTAGCCGCAAAAATATTCACCACATTGAACAGATAGCTGTTCGATGTCTGCAGTTTATACGCTCCTGCATTCAGGAGGTTGTTGTTATTCACTTCCACATAGCAAATTCCTGTAGGATTAAGCTGCTGTGCGTTGATCAGAGACCCTGACTGAAGCATCACTGCCATCAGTGCGGTAAGGATGGATTTTTTTTTCATTGTATAATTTTTTTAAGGTGCTTTGGTGTCTGAATTTTATATAGCTTTCCCCCTGATACCTTCTTTTCAGGAAAGTATCTCAGATGAATAAGCCATATAAAAAGGGAGGGCTATGTCAGTAGCTCAGGGTTTTCGTTAAAGGTTTTCCATAACAACTCACCGAATAATGTATTCGCCCATGCAAACCATTCTCTGGTGAACTTTTTGGCATCGTCTTTATGGAAGGATTCATGCATAAAGCCTGTCCCGCCGTGCGTTTTCTGTAGAGTATCAATACACCATCTGATCTCACTTTTATCTTTGGTAGTGAGTGCCTTCATGATGATACTCATTGGCCAGATCATGTCAAGTCCGATATGCGGACCTCCTATCCCTTCTGCCAGTTTACCTTTGAAGAAGAACGGGTTGTTTTCTGACCACACAAATTTTCTTGTATTCAAATATACAGGGTCGTCAGCTTTCACCGCATCCAGATAAGGCAGTCCCAGCAAGCTTGGACAGTTCGCATCATCCATCAGGTTGTAGCTTCCAAAGCCATTCACTTCAAAAGCATAGATTTTTCCAAATTCAGGATGATTGTAAATTCCGTATTTTTTGATGGCTGCATCTACCTCATCAGCAAGGCTGTTCAGCTGTTGAGCCAACGTTTTTTCATTTTTAATCTGAGAAACCATTTCCGCTGCCTGACGTAAGCTTACTACTGCAAATAAGTTAGACGGAATCAGGAATCCATAAATAGTAGCATCGTCACTTGGACGGAACATAGAGCTGATAAGACCCACCGGTTTTGTCGGATAACCATATCCTCCCATAGGAACTCCATCTGTTGCCCACGCTGTTGTACGCTCGAATTTGTAAGGTCCAAGATCATTTTTTCTCTGCTGTTCTGTGAAAGTCTGCAGGGTAAGTTTAATTCCTTTCAGCCAGTTGGCATCGAAAGGCTTTGTATCTCCGGTTGTTTTCCAGAAGTGATAGGCAAGACGGATAGGATAACACAGAGAGTCTATTTCCCATTTTCTTTCATGGGTTCCCGGTTTCATATCGGTATGGTCATATTCTTTCCATTTACTGATCTTTTGATCATCGTTATAGAAAGCGTTTGCATAAGGATCTTTCAGGATGAAAGTCGTCTGTTTGTGGATCACTCCTGAGATCAGTTTGTGCAGCTTTTCATCTTTTTTAGAGAACTGCAGGTAAGGGAAAACCTGTGCAGAACTGTCACGAAGCCACATCGCATCAATATCTCCTGTGATGACGTAAGTATCCGGCGTTCCGTTGGTTTCACTATAGAAAACGGTAGTATCTAATGTATTCGGAAAGCTGTTTTCAAAGAGCCAGCCGAGTTCTTTGTTTTTAACTTTCTTTTTAAAAGCAGCGATAGCATTTTCTACGGATTCGCTGGTAAAATGTCTTTTTTCTTTAGGAACACGGACAACAGGAAAATCATCCAGCACTAAATTTTTAGCAAAAACATTCTGAGTAAACAGCAATCCGGCTCCTGCCAGTGCACTTGTTTTAATAAAATTTCTCCTTTCCATTGATACTTTTGTTTCGTTTATTTTTATAGTCTTATTTTACCGGCTTGCTTCCCATTACGAATCTAAGCTCGCCACCGTTCATGATATCGCTATGGTTCAGTTCCCAGCTTTTGTATTCTTTTCCATTCAGGAACATTTTCTGAACGTAGATATTCTTGTCGGATATCTTGTCTGCGATCACGGTAAAAGTTCTTCCATTCTCTAGTTTTAATGAAGCTTTCGGAAATTGTGGGGCTCCGATAGCATAAACAGGTTTTCCTGGCGTCACAGGATAAAATCCTAATGAAGAGAAAATATACCATGCCGACATTTGACCGCAATCTTCGTTATTTACAATTCCGTCCGGTTTTGCCGCGTACATATTGTCACGGATAAATTTCACCATTTTCTGAGTCTTGTAAGGATTTCCTGCATAGTTGTAGAGGTATGGAACATGATGTCCAGGTTCATCTCCAAATCCTAAAGATCCGATAAAACCTGAGATATCAACATGCTGTTCTCCTTCCATATGAAGTGCTTCTGTAAAGGTCTTATCCAGTTTTTCTTCAAAACCTTTTTTTCCTCCATACAGATTCATCATTTCATCAATCTGATGCGGAACAAAGAAATCATAGGCCCAGATATTTCCGGAAACCCAGTGTGGCTGGAGTTTTTTCCAATCATTAAGCTTGAAATCCGCTAAGAATTTCCCGTCTTTTTGTCTTGGCCAGAAATGATTATTTTCTTTATTGAAGGTATTCAGGAAATTCATAGAACGTTTTTTATACACTTCTGCTTCTTCTTTCTTCCCTAATTTTTCTGCAAGCTGCTGGATACACCAGTCATCATATGAATATTCAAGGGTTGCAGAAACTGAAGCACCGTTTTCTGATGGTGTATAGCCTAACCTGATATAATCATTAAGACCTCCGCCTCCATCACTGCTGCTCATTTTGTCTGTTAAAGAAGCATCTTTCATTGCTGCAAATGCTTTTTCTCCATCAATACCCGGAACGCCTTTTGAAATGGCATCCCAGATTACCGAAGCACTGTGATAACCTAACATACAGAAGTTATCATATCCGCAAAGTTCCCAGATGGGCATATGATCTTTACGGTCTGTATATCTGCTGATTAAGGAATTGGCAAATTCTTTTGTATGTTTCTGATCCATAATGGTCAAAAGCGGGTGCGTTGCTCTGAATCCGTCCCAGTATGAATAAGTACTGTAGTTCGTGAACCATTTGGTATTCATGTTTTCCTGAGCGGCAACATAATCTCCATTCACATCCATATAAAGGTTGGGAGCAATGAAGGTATGGTAAACGCCTGTGTAGAAAATTTTTCTCTGACTGTCTGTTCCTCCTGTCACCTGGAATCTTCCGATAAGGTCTCTCCAGGTTTTTTGGGCTGTTTCTTTCGCTTTGGCAAAGTCAATATTTTTTGCTTCGGTATCGAAATTTTCCTGTGCGTTTTCTGTGCTCACCGGAGATAAAGATACTTTTACTTCAATACTTTCCTGGTCTTCTGTTGAGAATCTTACAAAGGCTTTAGCATCCTTGGCAAGGGCAATTTTTTCATCATTTTTGATTTTCCCGTCAGCATACACGCCGTAAGACTTAAACGGTTTGGAAAACTCCATCACGAAGTATGCAAACCGTTTACCTCCCCAGCCATTGCTGTAACAGTAACCTTTGATTTTATTATTGCCTTCCACACTCACTAAAGTATGGTAGATATTTCCGAAGATTTTATTGGTAGGATCAATAATGATATTAGATTCATCACTTTTAGGGAAAGTATATTTATGAAATCCTACTCTTGGGGAAGCGGTCAGCTCAGCTTTGATTCCATAGCTGTCCAACATTACGGAATAATATCCCGGAGACGCCACTTCTTTATCATGTGTAAATTTTGAACGGTACCCTGTTTCCGGTTGATCTTCTGATCCCGGAACCATTTTTACCTGTCCTACCGTTGGCATTACCAGAATATCTCCAAGGTCTGCCCAACCTGTTCCGCTAAGATGGTTATGACTGAATCCCATGATCGTCTTACTGCTGTAGTGGTATCCGGAACACCAGTCCCAGTCGCCGCTTTTCGTATTCTGATCCGGACTCAGCTGTATCATCCCAAATGGCGTAGTTGCCCCTGGAAAGGTATGTCCATGACCTCCTGTTCCTATAAAAGGGTCAACCCAGGATAAAACATCATTTTTATTTTGCTGGGCATTCGCTACAGAAATCAGGGTTGTAAAAAAGCAGATAAGCAGTTCTTTTTTCATGATAATAGAGATATCGGAGATTTTTTTGTTTAAAAGTTGGTTAAAAATAGGAAAACCATTATAAAATTCCCAGCAAACGGGAAAATTAAGATGATTAACCTATTTTCCTAAACTTTATATTACTGTATTAAATTGAATTCTTTTTCATAAAGTCAATAATTTCTGAGATATATCCAAAGGCAATTGCAACCACGGTATCAGCAGCACCGTAATATACTGTTACTTTGTCTCCCTCAGTTAATGCTGCACAAGGGAACACCACATTCGGTACGTCTCCTGTCAGTTCATACAATTCGGCCGGAGCCAACAAATAAGGCTTCGTTCTGTACAATACTTTTGTAGGATCTTCAAGATCAAGCAAAGCTGCTCCCATTGAATATCTGAATCCTCTGCAGGTATTGATCACGCCATGATAGAAAAGCAGCCATCCTTCTTCTGTTTTGATAGGAACAGGCCCACCTCCGATTTTTGTACACTGCCACGCACTGTCTTCAAAAGGCGTTACTTTCATCACGCAGCGGTGTTCCCCCCAGTACTTCATATCAGGGCTATAGCTGATATAGATGTCTCCGAAAGGCGTATGCCCATTATCACTCGGACGGCTCAACATCGCATATTTACCATTGATTTTCTCAGGGAACAAAACTCCGTTTCTGTTGAATGGAAGAAAGGCATTTTCGCACTGAAAAAATTCTTTAAAATCAAAAGTATACCCAATTCCGATGGTAGGACCATTGTATCCGTTACACCATGTGATCCAGTAACGGTCTTCGATAAAAGTAACACGCGGATCATATTTGTAATCGGATTCAATCATGTCTGTATTTCCTGCCTGCATTTCAATAGGGTCATGATTGATATCCCAATTGATTCCGTCTTTACTGAAACCAGCAAAAATATTCATCTGTACTGCCTTGTTGTCACAACGGAAGACTCCTGCAAATCCATCCTCAAAAGGGATTACTGCACTGTTGAATATACTGTTGGATGTTGGTATCGCATATCTGTTAATGATCGGGTTTTCGGAAAACCTCCACATGATATCATTGCAATCTTCCGGGCGATCCTGCCAAGGGATCATTACTGATTGAGCTGTCATAAAGTATTTTTTACTTTTTATTTTTAATTATTATGAATTGATTTGTTGTTCTTTCTGATTTTCAGGATGAGGAAAAGGAACGAATAAGGTGGCTAAAAAAGCAGGAATCGTAGCAATCAAGACCCAGATAAAGAACATTTTGTATCCGATCCAGTCGCTGATTGTCCCACTGATCATTCCAGGGATCATCACCCCAAGGTTCATAATTCCTGTTGCAAATGCGTAATGGGCTGTTTTGTGTTTTCCGGGTGCAATCTGCTGCATCATGTAGAGCATTAACCCTACAAAACCAAATCCGTATCCGAAATATTCTACCACCACAGCAATTCCTACCGGAAGAAGTTCCGACGGTTGGTAATGTGCCAGTAGTGCATATACTACAAATGGAATATTGAATGCACAGCACAGCCATATCAAAGACCTTTTCAATCCGCGGGCTGAGATAAAATATCCTGCCAATACGGAACCTAAAATAAATGCCGCGGAACCGTATGTTCCATAAATAAGCCCGATATCGGAAGTTGATAATCCCAATCCCCCTGAAGTTCTTGGAGCTTTAAAAAATAAAGGGGCAATTTTGATCGCAAATCCTTCTGCAAAACGGTATAGAATAATGAAGAGTATGCACCACAGAATCTTTTTTTTGGTAAAGAAAGAGGTAATCACTTCCAATAATTCTTTACGAACATTTCCGGCATTTTTCTCTTCTTTATGTTCTTCTTTGTTTTCTTTCGGCAGAATGAAATAGTGATAAATAGCTAATAGAAAAAACAGCAGTGCATAGATCACCATAATGATCATCCAGGCATTGGTAACTCCTTTTGTTTTTTCTAAAACACCTGCAAAATAAACGAGTGCGCCGCTGCTGATAATCTTCGCGAGGTTGTAAAAAGCGCCCTGCCAGCCGATATATTTTGCCTGCTCTTTATTGGTAAGAAAGCCGATATACGTTCCGTCTGCTACCACATCATGGGTAGCTCCACAAAATGCTATTACTGCAAAAAGGGCAATACTGTACTTGAAAAAATCATGCATTGGCAGACTTAAAGCCACTAATGCAAAGAGAATTCCTATGGCAAACTGAGTAGAAACAACAAAGAATTTTTTTGTTTTATAGATCTCCAGGAACGGACTCCAAAGTGGTTTTAATGTCCAGGAGAACAGGATAAGGGCTGTCCAGAATGTAATTTGTGAATCCGAAACGCCCATATCTTTATACATGATTCCTGAAACCGCATTAATGGTTACAAAGGGAACACCCATTGCAAAATATAATGTTGAAATCCAAAGAATTGGCTGGATCCGACGGGTTCCGGAGTTGTTTTTTCCCATATTTGAAAATAAAATTCTAAATAAAAGAGAACATCTCAAGGATTCATTCAGGCTAAAAAAACGAAACTATAAATTTTTTGGAGATTCTACTCTATTCTCCCGCTTCAATGAATGTATCAAATAAAAATCTGATGTTGAGATGTCTCTTTATTAATGAGTGATTCTGAATATTTTTTATTTTTTATCCCACCAAAGTTTTGTACCTCCGGTGTCAGGTCCGTTAAGCATTTGAGCTGCCTGCTGATAATTGTATAATGACGTTTTGGTATCAATAGTGAAAGGAATTCTTCTGATCATTGCTTCTGTACTAATGGCTCCACCACTGTCATTTTTTCTTACTTTGAAGAGAACCGGATATCCTGTTCTTCTCTGCTCAGCCCATGCTTCCGGTCCGTTGGGATAAAGAGAAAGCCATTTTTGGGTAATAATTCTTTCTAATTTTCTTTCGTTGGTATCCCCGTTATTCCATGCAATGGTAATGGTACTTAACTGAGGATGTCCTAAACCGATGTTATTGTCTGCATTTTTCGGATCTACATAAGGTGCTTCTGTAGAAGTGTTATCCGCAAGGTATGTTGCAACGCTCGCACTTTTCCCCCATTCTCCAAAAGACTGCTGAACCCCGGTTGTATAGTTGGTTTGAATATCTCCTGCTCCTACATATCCTCTCAAAGCAGCTTCAGCTCTAAGGAACCATGTTTCTGCAGCAGTAAATAATTTCATTTTACCATCTGTACCTGAAAAATAATCTCCGCTGGCAGATTTTGCCTGTGGCTGTGAGAATCCTCCATAAGTTGATTTACCATTTAATAAATCAATTCCCTGACGTATTCCTATGTATTTTCCTTGTAAACCTGGGTCAGATGCCGGAATAGCATATGCAGAAAGTCTTGGATCGTTATATCCATTCATATAAGCCATCAAAGGTGCTCCGATCAAACAGTCTCCCCATGAGTAAATGATGAAACTCAATTCTGACTGCCCTACGCTGATCAGCGCATTATCTGCATTGTCGGTAATTAATCCGGCAGGTGAAGCTAATGCCTCCTCAGCATATTGTTTAGATTTTGCAGGATCTGCATAGCTCATTCGCATGGCTAACCTCAGCTTTAGTGAGTTGGCAAACTTTGCCCATTGCGCCATATTTCCACCATATACTAAATCTGCTTTTTTCAATGCCGATTTATCTTCTACATTCTGTGTTGCCGACATGGCGATTACTTTCTGCAAATCGTTAATAGCTGCAGTAAGATCAGCAATAAAATAGTTGTAGGCTTCCTGTTGAGAATCAAAATCAGTTACTCCATTCGGATTTGGCTTTTCATATTTGCTGTAAACTACAGGCCCGTGACTGTCTGAAACTCTTGCAGCCGTAATCACTTTCAGAATTTTTTTAACAGCAAATGTTCCTGTAAAATCTACTCCTTTATAGATTTCCTTAGCGGTATTATCAATAATAAGAGAGTAATTGAAAATATCCTGCTGTCTGGCAATAATTCTATTGTTCCATCCATCCATCATTGAATAGGTAAGATTATTTACCCCTCCGTTAAATGGTGTTGCTGTACTGAACATTCCACTGTACATATCTGCACTCAGGTTAGGGTACAGCTGATAATCTGACTGTAATCCTCTCTGCATGGATTTCATGGGGTCTACAACAGCGATAAAATCTGCGTAAAAATTTTCAGGGCCTCCTGCTTTTTCCTGGTTATACTGTTCAAAGTCATTAGTACATCCTGAAGCGGAAAGCAATAGTACAGCTCCGAATGCCAATATTTTAATATGATTGATTTTCATTTTCTTAATTGTAAAAGTTAGAAGTTAGCTTTTAATGATAATCCAATAGATCGGGTAACCGGTAATCCGAATGAATCTACCCCCACTCCACCAGGTGTATTTCCTGATACCTGTTCAGGATCAAACGGTGCTTTTTTGTAGAAGAAAAATAAGTTGGTTCCTACTAAGCTTACCGTTGCATTTCTCATATATTTGGATTGAATATCAAAAGTATATGAAATGGAAGCCTGGCGTAAACGTATTGTTGTTGCGCTATACAGATAAGCTTCATCAATACCTTTTCCAAACCCTTCTGTTGTTCCTACTGCTTTATAATAATCTTTTGCATTGGTTAAACCTGTGTAAGCCTGTCCTGCATTTGGAGTTCCAGGTGCATACACTGCATTTGGGATAGATACACCACCTGCATCTCTTGCATCAGCTGTAGACTGAGTTACCCCATAGATATCATTTGCTTTTTCTGTAAGGGAAAGTACCTTCCCTCCAAATTTACCATCAATAAGGAAAGATATTCCAAGCTTACCAATGTTAAAGGAGTTATTGAATCCCATAATAAATTTAGGGTTCGGATTACCAAGATAAGAAGGAGTACCTTCTGCTAATGGGATTCCTTTCTCATTCACTAAAATCCGTCCCTGATCGTCTCTTTTAAACTTAATTCCGTAAAGATCACCGAAAGATCCTCCCAATTTCAGTTTTGTATATTCCCCTCCTCCTGTTAATGAGAAAAGTTGGTTTTCTGATATTGGTAAACTTGATGGGAACAATTCAACAATTTTGTTTTTGTTGGCAGAAGCATTTAATGTAGTTGTCCATCCAAATTTTTCTGAACTGAAAACCTTATAGGATAATGAAGATTCAAAACCTGTATTTCGGATTTTCCCTGCATTAATATAATATGACCCAGGAGCTATCCCTCCAAAATAAGAATCGATTTTTGTTTCTAACAATTGATTGCTCGTATTGGAGTTGTAGTAAGTAATATCAAAACTTAATTTGTTGCTGAACATCCTTAGCTCTGTTCCAACTTCAAAAGTTTTATTAAATTCAGGTTTCGGAAACAGTTCCTTATACTTGGGATCAGTAATGAATGAACTTTTTGGAAACACAAGCGTTCCCGCATCTACGCCAACGGTATATCCTTTATTATATTCAATCATTGCATTGGAGATATTGGTAGGTAATCCTAATCCTACCGTTGCATAAGATCCTCTTACTTTCCAGAAACTAATAACTTCCGGCAGTTTGAAAACAGATGATAATACAGCATTAGCCCCTACAGATTCATAATCAAATCCTGTTCTTCCGGTTAAGGCCAAACTGGAATCCCAGTCATTTCTAAAAGTCATGTCCACATAAAACATATTTTTATACCCTACTGTAGCACTGGCAAATACAGATTGCACCTGCTTCTTCATATTGGTATAAATATTATGATATCCATCACCAGGGGATCTTTTTTTACCCCATTCAAGATTACTTACAGTGAAAAGGTTAGGGTTTGTCAGATAAGCATTATCAATTTGTCCTATTTTATTTCTTGTGGTATTGATACTTCCTCCTAACGTAAAATCTAAAGAGAAAGATTCACTTATTTTAGGACTACCGATAAGCAACACGTCTCCGTATGTAGAAGTGTTTTCATAGGTGTTTTTAAGCATTCTTCCATTAATTCCTTCCTTAACAGCCAGTAAAGTAGGTGCTGAAAAAGCAGCAATATCACGCTGACTGTCTGAAATATTCCAGCTATAATTCCCTCTTACTCTTGCTGTTAACCAGGGATTAATCTGGTAAGATAGTGAAAGCGCTCCATAGGTATTTTTATTGCTTACAGTAACCGGATTACGGTTTAAAATCCAATAAGGGTTCTGTGTTGGTGGATTTCCTTTAAAACTTCCATCCGGATTAACCTCCCACCAGTTTTGAGCAGGTAAAAATCTTTCTTTATTTAAGTAAGAATAATTATCTGGACCATACTGATCAAAATCGACTCCTCTTGGCAACCAATACAAACTTGTCAAAGGAGAGAAAGATGCTCCGGGAGTTTGTCTGTTTTTACTTTCCTGTAATGAACCTATGAAGTTGGCATCTAATGTCAGTTTATCATCCAAAAACTTACTTGAATTTCTGAAAGACACATTATACTGATCAAAATAAGACATAGGAACTACTCCTTTGTTGGTGGTATTCCCAATAGAGAAATAGCTTGTTGATTTTTCATTTCCTGACTGGAAAGACAAACTGTTTACCCATGTCGTTCCTGTCTGCAGAAAATCTTTAAGATAATCCTTGGAAGAACCTTTTGCACCCCAGCTGTCTACAGCCTGTCCAGGTTGTGAGCCTGATACAGATGGGTCATAAGATAAATAACTATGTTGCAGTTTTGGAAGACTGTATGCTCTGTCTACGGTAAGACTTGAGCTGTAAGTAATTGAACTTTTCCCGGCACGTCCTTTTTTAGTCGTAATCAAAATAGCTCCGTTACCTCCGGCAGAACCATACAGTGCAGATGCAGATGCTCCTTTCAGGAAGTTGATGCTTTCAATATCATCAGGATTGATGGAGCTCAGTACATCTCCCGGATCCGGCATATTGGAATACTGTCCGATATCTGCTGATTTTCCAGTTCCATTGATGATTGGGATTCCATCAATTACATACAGTGGTTGTGCACTGTTGACAGACTTATCTCCTCTCATGACTACCCTTACTGAGCTACCTACACCATTGGTTCTGTTGATCTGTACGTTGGATACTTTTCCATTAATTGAATTTAATAGATTGGGAGTTTTCACTTCCGTAAGCTCATCCCCACCAATCTGCTGACTGGAATAGGTTAAAGAGCGGGCCTGCCTTTTAATCCCCAAAGAGGTGACCACGACCTCCTCAATACTGGTTGTCTTCGTAGTGTCGGCCGCTTTTTTCTCCTGTGCATTCGCAGTAAGTGAAAAAACGAACAGAACGGGTATAACTGCTTTTCTCATAAGGTATAGATTCGTTAGATTTAATTGAGAATCAATGACATTACTTTATTTTTTAATACAAAAAAAATTATTGTTTTTTCAGCAAAATTTTGCCGTTTATGTATTAAATAATTTAAAGTTTTGTTAAGATTTAATTCACATTCACAAATCTAAATTTTGTAGTCAGTCTGATATAATACTATTTTATCATAAAACGATATTATTTTTTCAGCAATCAAAATTAAAAGCTATTAACACTTTAAATATCAGCAAAATACAACACTTCCCAAACAATTAAAAAAAGGGGATTTATTCGGGTATTTTAACAAAATAAAAGTAGATTTCTGGACGGAATTACAGGGCGTCAGATAGGATATAAAAAAGAAAAATATAAATTTTTGATACGTATTATTCAATCTTTTTAACTCCTTTAAATTGCTCCTTAAATTCGGTTGGAGTTGTCTTTTTAATGGACTTAAATACTTTATTGAAGTTCGCAATATTATTAAACCCGGCTTCAAAAGCAATTTCAAAGACTGTAAGATTCTTTTCCATCAACCAGCGTGCAGCATAACTGATTCGGATCTCATTAAGATAATTAACAAATGTTTTCCCTGTTCTTTTTTTGATAAATCTGTTAAATGTCACATTGCTCATATTCACCAATGATGCTACATTATCCAGCGTTATTTTATTTTCAAAATTTTTGTGTACAAAATCATGAACAACCTTCATTTTGTCGTTATCTGCAAAAGACTCAAGCTCAATACTATATGAAGACAAAAGAGTTTTATTTTCTGCTACAGCCAATTCATTCAGAATCTTCATAATTTCTATGAAGGATTCAAAGCTGTTCATCTTTGACAAATTGAGAAACGAATCTTTTAGTTTCTCAGCCGTTTCTGTTGAAAAAAGAATCCCTCTAATGGAGTCTTTCATCAGATTATTGATAGGTTTCAGAATATTTTTTTCCATTAGTGACTGATGGAAGAAGTCCTGATTGAATTGTATGGTAATTTCGTGGGTCTTTCTGTTCTTACATTTATAATTCGCCCAGCAGTGCGGTAAATTGGGGCCTACCAGTACCAATTCTATATTTCCGATCTCTCCGGTATGATCTCCTATCATTCTACGGTATCCTTTCCCTTTGTAGATAAAGTTGATTTCAATTTCGGGATGATAGTGATACGGAAAGTCGAAAGATGCTTTGATCCTGTCAAACACGAGAAAACTATCTTCAGGAGATAGTGGAGTTATTTCTCTCAGAATATTTTCTAATTCGCTCATACAGGCAGCTATGAAAAAAGGTTAATACGATTAGGTCACAATACAAATCTTTGTAAAAATGATAAAATAATATCAATGTAAAAACATATTTCCGATTTATTTTATTCCAATTTTATATGTCAGACATCAGAAATGTTGGTTTCAATAATTTAATACAGTTCAAATCCTGCTTTTTTGTATCTTTAAACTAAAGTTAAAGTATGCCGCAACAGCTTATTTTTGAAGATCATTATAAAAGACTCGGACTGGAAGTATTTTCAGGAGAAAATCTGGAGAATTTTAATGGAAAACGGTTCTCTACAGATATTAAAGTATTTTTTATTCCTTCAGGATACGAACTTACGGTAGATTTTAATCATTATAAGACCAATAAGCCTTCACTTTTCTTCCTCACCAACCAGCATTTGAGCATTCAAAAGGGAAAAGATGAATCTATTCTTCTTTTCTACAACCGTGATTTTTACTGTATTCAGATCCATGATAAGGAAGTGGCTTGTGACGGCCTTCTCTTTCATAACATATTTGAAATTCCTTTTGTAGAACTTGATGATTTAGAAACGTCTCTTATAAAAAGTTTATTTCAGAATATTCAGGATGAACTTGAAGGGAAAGATTCTTCTGCAGAGGAAATGATAAGAACCTATGTGAAACAGATCATTATCCGCGCTACCCGCCAATGGAAGAAACAAAATCTGGATAATGATACCATCAGAATTCCTGGCAGCGAACTTGATATTTTCAGGGATTTCAGCAGACACCTTGAAATTCATTTCAGGGAAAAACACAATGTTGCAGAGTATGCAGAACTGCTTCACATGGCTCCAAAGACTTTAACTCATAAATTTAAAAATTTAAATCTGGACTCTCCCAATCAGTTTATCATTAACAGAATTTTATTAGAAGCAAAAAGATTACTATTCTATACAGATAAACCTGTAAAAGAAATTGCTTATGATCTGGGTTATGAAGATCCCGCCTATTTCAACCGCCTTTTCACGAATAAAACCGGAAGCACACCGATAAATTTTAAAAAAAATTACATCACGGGAAAAAAGTACAATATTTAAGTCATTTTATCTATTGAATACACCCGTTCACAGACCTACCTTTGTAACATCAAAATCAAACAACATTACTAAATACAAAAACAAACATTATGAGACGTAACGCAACAGCCGTTTGGAACGGTACTATTAAAGAAGGAAAAGGACATTTAACTACTCAGAGTACAACTTTAAACCAGACTCAATATTCTTTCAACAGCCGTTTTGCAGATGGTGTTGGGACAAATCCTGAAGAATTACTGGCAGCAGCTCATGCAGGATGCTTCACAATGAAACTGGATGCAGAATTATCTCAGGCAGGCTACAATCCTGAAGAATTAAAAACAACTTCTGTAATCACTCTTGACCCTAATATCGGAAAGATTACAAAATCTGAACTGACTCTTACGGCTAAAGTTCCGGGAATCTCAGAAGAAGAATTCCAGAAATTCGCTAAAATTGCTGAAGAAGGGTGCCCGGTAAGTGCAGCATTCAACTTTGAAATTACATTGAATGCTACTTTGGAAAATTAAAATTCAAAGCATTTATATCAATAGGAACGGGCTTTAGCCCGTTTTCTTTTTTAAAATAATTCCATTGGCTTTAGCCAAAACTTAAACCCAAAACATTCAAATTAATTATTCTCCTTCAATAAAATATACCGAATGGTATATTTTTGTATATTTGCATATATTTAATCATTAATAATGTCGAAGGCAGAAAAAACAAAACAGCATATCATTGAGAAAACAGCAACGCTTTTTAATACAAAGGGTTACATTTCCACATCGCTGTCAGACATTACCCAGGCAACAGGACTGACAAAAGGCAGTATCTACGGAAATTTTGAAAACAAAGATGAAGTAGCGATTGAAGTCTATAAATACAATGCCGGACTATTGAGCAAAACCCTCAGTCGTTCTTTTGGTGAAGAATATCCTACATCCGTGGATAAGCTTCATGCTTTTGTAGCGTTTTACCGAAAAAACTGGAAGTTTGTATTTTCCAATGGCGGATGTCCGATAATGAATGCTGCAACAGAAGCAGATGATTCTTTCCCGGCTTTAAAAACTCAGGTTAAAAGATCCTTTGAGCAATGGATGGTCAAAATATCAGCCACTATTCTGGAGGGACAAAAGAATGGGGAAATTGATAAAAAAATCAATACTGAGCAATATGCCTCCTTATTTATTATGCTTATTGAAGGCGGAATCCTGCTCTCAAAAACAATGGGTGATCAAAGTTTTCTAAACCATGCTTTAGACAAAATTGCCCACATGATTGATCATGAACTCAATATTCTTCCATCATAAATTATACAATATGGAAACAAAAAAAGTGGCTATCGTAGGATACAACAGAATTCCTTTCGCCAGAATGAATACTGCTTATTCAGAACAGGGAAACCAGGATTTGCTGCTCGCATCTCTGAACGGATTGATAGATCGTTATCACCTTAAAGGAAAAAGGCTCGGAGAAGTGGCCGGAGGTGCTGTTATCAAGCACATCTCTGAAAGCAACCTCGTCAGGGAAACCGTGATGAATACAACTCTTGATCCTGCAACTCCTGCATGCGACCTTCAACAGGCATGTGATACAGGAATTGAGGCAGCTATTTATATCGGAAATAAAATTGCCCTGGGGCAGATAGATTGTGGTATTGCCTGCGGAGTGGAAGCCATGAGCAATATCCCGTTTGAATCATCACCAAGATTAAGAAAAGCCCTATTAAAAGCTAACAAAGAGAAAACTGCGTTTGGAAAAATAAAACAACTGTTAAGCCCGAAACTGAAAGACTGGATGCCTATTCCTTATAAAGGACAGGAACCCAAAACGGGCCTTGTAATGGGTGAGCATACAGAAATCACAGCCCAATATTACAACATACCAAGAGAAGAACAGGATGAATTAGCCTTAAAAAGTCATCAGAACATGGCAAAAGCGTATGATGAAGGCTTCTTTGATGATATGATGACTCCAGCTTTTGGTTTGGATAAGGATAACAACTTAAGACGTGACAGCAGCATTGAAAAGCTTTCACAGCTAAGACCTGCTTTTGATAAGCAAAACGGAACTTTAACGGCAGGAAATTCAACTCCATTTACGGATGGTGCTTCAGCAGTTTTGCTGGCCAGTGAAGAATGGGCAAAAGCCAATAATCTTCCTGTTTTAGCTTATATCAGTTTTTCAGAACTTGCGGGAATAGAATATGTTGAAAATAAACAGGATTTACTTTTAGCACCCGTTTTTGCTGCAGAAAGAATGCTTAAAAAAGCGGGGATGAATCTCTCAGATTTTGATTACTACGAAATCCATGAAGCTTTTGCAGCACAGGTTTTAGCCACCATAAAAATCTGGGAAAATGATGAGCTGGCCAAAAAATTCGGATTGGAAAAAGCCCTGGGAAAAATAGACAGGAACAAGCTGAATGTAAAAGGAGGAAGCCTTGCAGCAGCCCATCCTTTTGCAGCGACCGGAGGAAGAATTATTGCAACCCTGGCAAAATTACTTCATGAAAAAGGCAGTGGAAAAGGATTTATATCCATTTGCGCAGCCCGTGGACAGGGAGTAACAATGATTTTAGAAAAATAAAAACTCGCGTATGGATAGATTAGCACAATTAAAACAATTCATCGGAAAAGAATTTGACCAGTCACCTTCTCCTTTTATGAAATGGCTCAATCCTGTTGTTCTTTCTGCAGAAGAAGGTCAGCTGGAATTTCAATATACCATAAGACCGGAATGGCTGAACCCTGTCGGAAACCTTCACGGTGGAGTTACCGCTGCCATTATAGACGATATCATTGGCGCTACTATGTTTTCTTTAAATGAAAATTCTTTCATTACCACGATAAATAATGTCATCGATTATTTTTCAACTGCAAAAGAAAATGATAATATTGTAGCCGAAACTAAAATCATTAAAAGAGGTAAGCAATTCGTAAATGCACAATGCGAGATATGGAACGCAGACAAAACACGATTGATCGCAAGAGGAACCTCGAATTTATTCAAAATCAATAACTAAGTATGAAGAGAGTTCTCATTACAGGTCTGGGCGCAGTGACGCCTTTGGGAAATAATGTCGAAGAATTTTGGCAAAACAGTATTAAAGGAGTCAGCGGAGCAGGACTCATTACCCATTTCGATACAGAAAAATTTAAAGTACATTTTGCCTGTGAGGTAAAAGACTTTGATCCAAAAGTATATCTGAATCATAACGAAATCAAGAGAAGCGATCTGTTTACACAATATGCTATGTATGCGTCCTCAGAAGCCATTCAGGATTCCGGCCTGGAACTTGAAAAAATGGATCCTTTTGATACCGGAGTTATCTGGGGAACAGGACAGGGCGGTATGTGGACTTTTGAAAAAGAAGTGATGGATTTCGCAGCAGGCGATGGTACACCACGTTTCAATCCTTTCTTTGTGCCCAAGTTTATTGCCAATATGGCTTCGGGAATGATTTCTATGAAGTATGGACTTCAGGGCATCAATTATACTACGGTTTCTGCCTGTGCTACGGGAAATACGGCATTGATGGATGCATTCAACTATATCCGTCTCGGGAAAGCCAAAGTAATCATCAGTGGAGGCTCCGAAGCTGCCATCACTCCGGCATCCATCGGAGGATTCTCTATTATGAAAGCCATGTCTACAAGAAATGATGACTTTGCTACCGCGAGCCGTCCCTATGATGCAGACAGAGATGGTTTTGTAATGGGTGAAGGTGCAGGAGCACTGGTGCTTGAAGAATACGAACACGCTGTTGCCAGAGGAGCAAAAATTTATGCAGAATTAGCCGGAGCCGCCATGACGGCAGATGCCTATCATATGACAGCACCTCATCCGGAAGGAGCAGGAGCCATCAAAGCAATGCAACTGGCCGTGAAAGAAGCAGGAGCTAATATGGAAGACATTGATTATATTAACCCTCATGCTACTTCCACTCCATTAGGAGATATGGTTGAATTAACAGCCATCAATAAAGCATTTAAAGGAAGTAAAAACCTTGATATCAGTGCAACAAAATCCATGACCGGGCATTTATTGGGTGCTGCCGGAGCGGTAGAAGCTATCCTTTCAATCAAGGCTATTCAAAATGGAATTATTCCTCCAACAATTAATCTTCACAGGATTGATGAGAATATTCCTCAGGATATCAATATCGTTTTTGGAGAAGCAAAAGAAAAAAATATCAATTTTGCGTTGAGTAATGCGTTTGGATTCGGAGGACATAATGCAACTGTTGTTTTTAAGAAATTCTCTTAATTATCATAAACTTACGACAGATTTTTATATCTGAAATTGAATCATACATCCTTAGTCAGAAGAATAAAATTCTGAAAATATCTACAATCCTTGTGTTTTTAAAGCACAGGGATTTTTTATATATAAAAGTTTTTGTAAGTTCGTTCCGTCACAAAATATTTTATGAAGAAACTTTTCTATGCATTATTAATTCTTATTTCGAATTTTCTTTATTCTCAGAATAATTTTGAAATTGATCTCACTTCAGATTCATACATTAATGATAGCCTCATGTTGGGAGCTCCAGCCACCAGAAACGGATTTGGAGACCTTTATACATTCAAAATACAAACCAGTAACAATATTTCTGATTTTGGAAAAAAGATCAGGATGAAACATTCTATATATTATTTTAAGATTCAAAAGAAAAATATCGTCAGTGGTTTTACAGAATATCCTCAACCTGTAGCGTTTGGTTATATAGGAAAGAAAGGTGAGCCGATGTATAATACAAAAATATTTTTCTTGGAAAAAGGGAAATATAAAATTGACTTACCTCAAAACATTAACAATTTAGAACTGAATATAGATTCCCCTACCAACAAAGAATATAAAGCCCTACAAAAATCATTGGACCCGTTTTATATAAAATCAAAAAATCCTGATCAACGCGACAGCCTGATCAATATGAACAAGAAACAGGAGTTTTTAGGAGAATATATCAGGAAAAACCCCAATTCTTATGTTGCATTATGGGAGATTGTGAATGATTATACGCTGGAGGATTATCACCCTGCCTACCTGAAAAACTTAAATTTATTTTCAGCAAAATTTAAACAAAACAAACTATACAAAGGTGTTGAAACGCGTTTAAAAGCAGAGCAATCTACATCTGTCGGACAAAAAATACCTGACATTTATTTTGACAAGGGGAATAAACTGACTTCGGAAGATTTTAAGAATTATAAATTAACCTTTATTGATTATTGGTCAACGACTTGCGCCCCTTGCATAAAAGGTATGCCTGAAATTGTGAATCTGTATCACGAATATAAAGGTCAAAATGTAAACTTCATTACAATTACAGATGAGCAAAAACCCAATAGAATGGAGGTTGCCAGAAATATTTTAAAGAAAAATAATGCGGATTGGATAAACTTTTTTGATACCAATAAAGACTTTCAGAAGAAAGTGAATGCTACAAGCTATCCTCTTCATTTTATCATTGACGAAAACGGAAAAATAGTTGCCCGAATCAGCAATAGCATTGAGGAAGCAAGAACTATTATTAAAGAATATCTACAATAATTGTTCAAAAGAAAAAAAGCAGTCAAAACTGACTGCTTCAAATATAACGAATTATATACCCCTTATAAAGAGATTGACTTGTAACTATTGAGCATCCGGGATAAAAAAATCCTCGGCATTTTCAGCAATCGGAATATAGAGTCTCTCCCACTCCTTGCTCTTCACCATGTCCCAGCTGTGACCGGTTCCTTTAAGGTCTTCAGCAAGAAGAACTACTCCCGGTTTAATCATAAAGGTGGAGCCATCCGTCACTTTAAATTTTATATTTCCTTTGATGGTAATCACATATTGTCTTCTGGGAGCCGGATGGGCATTTTTTTCCCACTCCTCCGTTTTATTGCTCATCCAGAATGTTGTGGTATTCATGTGTTTAAGAGTAGGGATTTTCCCTTTCTCAAAAGTACATGATCCGTCAGGATTGTTGATTAGTCTTATGGCAGGAATAAACTCAGTGGAGGTTTCCGCAGTGACACTTACATTTTTATGGTTTTTGTGTTGTGCATTCATAAATCCTACAGTACTTACTACTAAAACAAGGCTTAAGCCCTTAATGATATTTTTCATTATAAATTTAATTTTTTATTTTTAATTATAAACAGTATCGTAAACCAGCATTCTTTCAAAGAATGGTTTATATTTCTGAACCAAAGCAAGATGCTCAGGAAGTTTTCCATATGCTTCAAGTTCTTCCAGGCTATCGAACTCCATAGAAGCATTATAAGTAAATGTGCTGTCTAAAACACTTCTCGGGCTGGAAGCTGCCGGTTTTCCGTAACGGAGGTTCTTCTGATAAGGTAGCTTTTTAAGGCCTTCAAAAAAAATTTCAAATTCTTTTACTTCAGACTCCGAAAGATCTTTTCTAAGCCAGAACAACAAATAATGGAAGTACATTTTTTTCTTTTTTATAGGGTTAAACATAGGTAAAGCAGAGGCAAACATATTTCCTGAAACCAGCAGTAAGGCAGAAGCCTGGACTGAGCGGAATAAAAATTTTCTTCTTTCCATTGTCATTTATTTTAATTAAAATCTATTCTGTATTTAAGGACAAACTGCCATTTCCGGTCGGAAACTACAGCATTGTTTGAGGGATCATTGGTATAAACAGGTCTGTTCTGAGCGTCAAAGGTTAAACGCGAAGACATTCCGTTCATCAGCAGAGATATTCCTGCATCATAGATCACAGCATTATCATGAAGCCCTTTCAGATCTGACAGCTGCATTCCTACAGCAGGCTGAAGCTGAAGGTTTTTCTTTTCTTTATCCAGGTAAGGCAGAGTTCCTCCCAATTGTACATAATAGGTATTCCCGGTTCCGATAACAGGCATTGCATTTCCTGCTCCATTCAGACTTGCTTGTGTAACATCTACAGAGGTAGCAGGATTATTGGTTCCTACATATCGGATATAATTAGGCCCATAGTCGTTATGCATTGCCATTCCATACGCACTTATTGACGTTCCTTTTTCTTTGTTTAATGGTGCATCGTAAAATAAATCTACCGCAAAACTCTTCATATCATCATTCACTGTATTTTTACCGGCATCCAGATGCCATAATGCATTGTGAATGTAATCAAATCCGGCACCCAGACTCAATACATTCTTTTTTCCTACATACGTTCCGGAATTAAAAGGTGTAGAAATATTCTCTTTATCTAAAAAAGCATATCTGAAATATCCTGAAAAGTCTTTTCCGGGGGAGTTTTTACTAAAGGAAGCGACATTCAGTTTCGGATCAGAAGTTGCCATGGTATAAGGATCGGCTACTACCAGGCGGTAATCAAACTTTCCGAGTTGCCCTTTAATATAGGCACTCAATTCCCTCACTGTATAATCTGTTGTTCCTGCATTGGAGGTTGCATAAGCCGGCAGGTCGTATAAAAGCGTATTCAATGGTCCTGTAGTAAATCTTGAGAGGCCGCGCCATGTAGAACGTCCTGCACCAAAAGCAATTTTATCATTAAAAGCATATTCAGCATAGGCATCCAGAAGGTCAAAATAATTACTTCCTTTTGCATTGACATTCACGTTGGTGGTTCCTCCCTGCAAAACAAACATCAGCTTTTCGGTGGGCTTATAAGTCATTTTGACACGAACTCTTCGAAGCGAAAGATCGGACAGATCTGACTTTGCTTCGTTATTGACAAGGCTTCCCGGATTAAGCTGGGTATATCTGGCCCACAATTCTGCATATCCGCTAAGAGAAATATATCGTGAGTGTTCTTCATTGAAATAATGAGTTAATCCGGGATTATTAAAATCATTTTTTTTCTGGGCTTCTAATTTCCCCATGAGTCCCAATAAGGAAAACAACGCGATTGCTGTTTTGAAAGAGGTAGTCTTCATATTTTTCTATTCTTATCTTTTGTTGATTTCAACGGGACAAAATTAGATTGCTAAAAGCCCGGCAGGTATTAGAAATCTATTAGAAACCTTATAGAAAACTATTAAAAGGGTGAATGTTTTCTGATAAAAGAAAAATATAAAATACCTTTGTACAGTGCTTTGGGAATAAATGAAAGTCAGGCTTTTAAAATCAAAAAAAACGTTTGAAAAACCAACACAACTATTCATCGTATTTCTTTATGAAAATTTTAATTGTAGAAGATAATTCACGTGTTTCAAGTCTTTTGAAAAGAGGGCTGGAAAGCCAGCAATATCAGGTATATATTTCGGAAGATGCAGAAGATGCGATTGTTCTGCTGAATAAAATAACATTTGATCTGGCCATTACGGATATTATGCTTCCTAAAATGAGTGGCATTGATCTGTGCAAACTGATCAAACAGCAATATCCTGATATCCCCATTATCATGCTCACTGCTCTTGGGACGATTGATGAAAAAATTGAAGGATTTGATGCCGGAGCAGATGACTATATGGTGAAACCTTTTGAGATCCGGGAACTCTATGTGAGAATCAAAGCTATTCTGCAGAGGAGATCAAATAAAAATAAAGAAGCTTATCTGAATGATCTGGAGTATTATGACCTGAAGATCGATAGGAAATTCAACAGAGTTTTCAGAAACGGAGCGGAAATAGAACTTACTCCCAAAGAATTTAAACTCCTGGTATTTCTGGTAAGCAATGCCGAAAGAATTCTTACCCGTGAAGAAATTGCAGAAAATGTATGGGGAAATCATTTTGATACCGGGACGAATTATATTGATGTTTATATTGCTTATTTACGGAAAAAGATTGATAAAAATTTTGATCATAAACTGATTCATACCAAACCCGGAGTAGGATTTATTTTTGCTTCACAATTATGAAAATAGCAACCCGAACAGCTCTCATATATTCCATCCTTACGGCAGGCATTTTATTTTTGTTTGCCTATGTCCTTTATTTTGTTTCTGAAAAAAACAGGGAAGATGAATTCAATGACCGGCTGGGATACAAAGTAATCTGGCGTTCAGAATTTATATTTGATGCCAGAATCAGTGATGCAAAAATCCGTGAACTTCACCAGCGCAACCAAAAACTGCTGAATGAAGCAGACATCAGTGTTTATAACAGTAAAAAAGAGCTTACCTTTACAGATCTTCCTCCTCTCAAAAGCAATGGAAAATATCTGGATAAAATGATAAGATCCGATAAAAACAGAATATTCTGGCAGCAGGGTGACCGTCAGTATATTGCCATTCAGCTCCAATCCAACGGTGAAAAGTATTATATCATCGGAAGTGCAGTAGATGTTACGGGAAAAGCCCATATCTCCGAGTTTAAAAAAGATATTATCATCATCTACATCAGCTCCATTGTTATCATTTTTATTATAGGATTTCTTTTTTCCTATTATACGCTTAAGCCTTTAAAGGATATTATTCTCCAGATCCGTGATATTTCAGAGCACAACCTTAATAAACGGCTGGATATTCCCAAGGCAAAAGATGAGATTTATGAACTCACGGAAACTTTTAATTCTACCTTCAACAGGCTTGAAAAATCCTTCAACAATCATAAGCAATTCGTGACCACTATTTCTCATGAATTCCGGACTCCTCTTTCTACCTTAATTGCAGAACTTGAGCTTGCCAAGGAACTTAACGTTACCTTGGATGACTATAAGCTTTCTATTGACAATGCCCTGCAGGATGCTAATGACGCGTCGGAGTTGTCATCTGCTTTGTTGGATTTTGCCAGAGCCAGCTATGATGTATCACAGATCAGTTTTACCAATCTACGCCTGGATGAGATTTTGGCAGAAGCTAAGCTTGCATTACTGCAGAAAAATGCCGGCTTCAAAATCGGGATCAATTATATGAGCAATGCCTCAGATGATGATGAAAACAATTATGATTTTTATGGTAATCCTTACCTGCTGCAGGTTGCTTTTTCGAACCTAATAGAGAATGCCTGTAAATATTCGGCAGACAAAAGCTGTCATATTGAGATAGAAACTAAAACAGAACATATAAAAATCCGTTTTGTTGATCATGGCATCGGTATTTCAGAGAAAGATCTTTCAAGAATTTTTGATCTTTTTTACCGCGGTTCCAATAAAAGTTTCGAAAAAGGAAACGGAATAGGTCTTTCCATTGTAAAAAGAATTGTAGAAATACACGAAGGAAAACTGACCATAGATTCTGAAGTGTCAAAAGGAAGTGTATTTACTGTAGAATTCCCCTCCAAAAATTAAAAAGCAGTCAAAAAAATGACTGCTTTTACTCTTATGCTTTCAACCATTCTGAGGAAGAAAGGTAATTCTGATCAGGATAATAGATGAACAGGCAGTTTTTTCCTTTAATCGTATTGATTATAGACTGCGTCAGTTCTCTTGGGACGGCAGGGCATCCCCAGCTTCTTCCAATTCTTTTGTGCATCGCAGCAAATGCATCACTTACATAATCCGCACCATGCATTACAATTGCTCGTCTGTATGCAGCATCATTAAAGCCCTTATCCATTCCCAATAACTTCAGAGAGTATCCGTTATCACCCTGATAGGTTGCATCCGTGATATAAAATCCCAGGCTACTCTGCAGCGAACTTTCCTTATTAGAAAAATTCGTCGCAAATTCTTCGCCGGTATTTTTTCCGTGTGCTACTAATGAGTTGAACAGAACTTTTTTGTCTTCAAGGTCAATGATCCAAAGTCTTTTTGTGTTAGAAGACATAGAAAAATCGCAGATAGTTAATAAATGCGAGTCTTGGGTAAGCAATCCTGCTTTTTTTAAATTTTCATAGCCAGTCAATGCTTTTGAGAACACTTCATAGTTCAGTTCGTGTTCCGGGTCAAATGCAATAGATTGGTACAATGCTTCTGATGAAGACACTGCTGTGGTGTTCTTCTCAGATTTCGTTTCAGCTACTTTTTCAGTTTTCGTTGTTTTTACATTCTCACTTTTCACCACCACTTTAGGGGAAATGTAGAATGAAGTCGTCACCATGTAAACAAGGCCTAGTACACTATAAAATCCTTTCATTCAATACTATATAAATCCAAATTAGTGGGGCAAAATTATAAAAACATAATTACCAAAGGGTTATAACTCTAAAAAGTTTAACGCTATTTAAGAAACTTTAACTTCCTGATTTTGTGAATTAAAGTGGTTATTTTTGAGAATCCGGAACAAATTCCAGGCTCACAGAATTCATACAATATCTCAATCCTGTAGGCTTGGGTCCATCGTCGAAAACGTGTCCCAGATGGGAATCGCATCTTTTGCAAAGAACCTCTACTCTATCCATTCCATAAGACTGATCTCTTACATAATAGACACCTTCTTTATCCGCTTCAAAGAAACTCGGCCATCCACAGCTGCTGGAAAATTTTGATGTCGAACGGAATAAATGATTTCCACATACGGCACAATAATATTCTCCTACCTCATCAAATTCGTTATATTTTCCTGTAAAGGCTCTTTCTGTAGCGGCTTCTCTGGCAATTGCGTATAGATCCGGAGCAAGGAGTTTTTTCCATTCTTCATTGGAAACATTAAGTTTTGTAGTATCTGTTCTGGAATAGTATGGATTGTTTTTTGCTTCTGTATTTTCCATAGGAGGGGTTTTAATGGGTTGGTATTTCTGCGTACATCCCTGCAGAATAATTAGTATGGTTATTGAATTTAAAAATTTCAACATTAATTTTAATTCTTTAACCACGAATGGTTTCATAACCAAATTTACTAAATTTGAGAATATGAATGACGAAGCAAAAAGAAAACAACTCAGAAAATATAAAGCATTTGCTACAGGATTATTTGTCCTGATGGCAGTTATTTTCATTGTTACCACTATTTTACAGAAGTCTAATCACTCTCATTGGATTGGTTATGTACGGGCTTTTGCTGAAGCAGCTATGGTAGGTGCTCTAGCAGACTGGTTTGCTGTAACAGCATTATTCCGTCATCCTCTCGGGCTTCCCATTCCTCATACCAATCTGATTGAAAACAGTAAACAGAGATTGGGAGACAACCTTGGAAGTTTTGTGGTGGGTAACTTTCTTTCTCCTCAAAATATACGTCCTTATATCCAAAAACTTAAAGTTTCCAATTTTGTAGGAGAATGGCTGGGTAAGGAAAAGAGCCAGGAGATTTTGATTAAAAACCTGTCAGATATCGTTCTTGACATTCTTAATAAACTGGATGATTCTACGGTAAGCCAGTTTATCAGCAAAAAGGTGTCTGAAATGACCGATGATATAAAGCTTAATACAGTGGTTGGAAACGGAATCGGTTATATTCTTGAAAAAAATGACCATCAGAGAATTATCACCAATCTTTCTAAACAGATCAAAGAATACATCATTGAAAACGATGAAATGATCAAAGACCGTGTAAAAAAAGGCAGTTACACATTTATTCCTTCTTTTGTAGATAATAAAATTGCAGATAAAATTGCCGACGGACTTTCTGATTTTTTCAAAGAAATAGAAGAAGATCCCCAGCATGAAGTAAGAGGATTAATTACCCAGAAAATTCATGAATTCTCCATTGATCTGAAAGAAGATCCGAAATGGGATGAAGAGTTTAAAACCATCAAAAACGGCCTTCTGAAAAATGACAAACTGGATGAATATTCCAACGACATCTGGGTTTCCATTAAAAAAACGCTGATGAAAGAACTTCAGGAGGAAAACTCGGCTTTGAAAAACTATCTTACTAAAAATCTGAATGAGTTTGCCCAGAATTTAAAGACTGATGAAAACCTTCAGAACAAAATTGATCATTGGGTTCGGGTAACGGCCTATAAATATATTCTGAAAAACACCCATCAGTTCGGGAACCTCATCAGCACTACCGTCGGAAACTGGCAGGGAAAAGAACTCAGTGAAAAGCTGGAACTGGAAGTAGGAAAAGACCTGCAGTTTATCCGGGTGAACGGAACGCTGGTCGGCGGACTGGTAGGATTGATTATCTACACCATCGCTCACTTCTTCATTTAAAAAAACTAAAATCCACGATAACTCAACCATGAAAAAAACTTTCAGTGTCTTTTTTTGCTTTTTCCTTACATTTTTCCTCAGTCAAAAAGTTGAATTAAAGAAAGTAACCGATTCTTCCCAGACGTTTACCGGAGAAATCGGAGGAATACCAATTACTGTTGAACTTAGCTATACAGGCATTGTAGATTGTGATCAATACCAACATTATGTGGATGGATGGTATTATTATGATAAGTATAAAAAGAAAATCCTTCTTACCGGAATATATGATTATTATGGAAATCTGTCTCTGTATAATTTTGGAACCCTTCAGAAACAAAAGGCCAGGCTTTTAAAGGGACTGATCACCTCTCTTCAGAAAGTAGAAAAGACTGATGAAATAGCTCAAAAATTACTACCAAAGGAATCTATCATATTTGATCAGTCAGCTCTTAAAAACAATCCGATTCCCGGCCATTTTTATCTTGGCAAAAAGGTTCAGGCTGCAACATTATTTACAGGCAATGCTATGATCTACCGCCTCAACAACTATCTGTACTTACCAAATAATAAAAAGATTAACACCTACGATTTCATCAATAAAGCAGGCGGAAATGAATTGATCTCCTATGCTTCAGGAGAAAACGGAAACAGGGTTTTACTTTATTTTGAACAGACTTCAAATTTTAATGCCTGCGGACAGTGTGGGGCAAGTGAAGGAGAAAAAGGCTATCGCGTTCTTTATTTCACAAAAGACTGGAATTATAAAAATTATGAAGAATTCCTGATTGAAAGCTGCTGGGAAAATATTTACGATGTTACCAAAACGAAATCCAAAGAGAAACAAACGATTACCTACAAAATAGGGAAATCTGAAGGCACTCCCGCCCATACAATTACTGTAGATATTAAAAATGCATCCGTAGTAAAGTCAAAATAAAAAAGAGAGTCCAATGAACTCTCTTTTTATTTTTATCTCGGTAATCTGCTTGCTCTTTTCAGAAGTTCCTGATTGATTTCTTTGATCAGTTCCGGACCTTCATAAATAAATCCCGTGTACAACTGAACCAATACAGCTCCTGCATCCAGCTTCTCCATCGCATCTTTAGCAGAGTGGATTCCTCCAACTCCAATGATTGGGAATGCTCTGTTGCTTTTATCAGCAAGGTATTTGATCATTTTTGTACTTCTCTCACGGATAGGTTTTCCGCTTAGTCCACCATTTCCGATCTGTTCCAAAACTTCCGGAGAGGTTTTCAGACCTTCTCTGTTTACTGAAGTATTGGATACTACAATACCATCAATCTTTGTTTCTGCGATCAGGTCAATGATTTCGTCTAACTGATTGTTATTAAGATCTGGTGCAATTTTTAATAATATAGGTTTCTGTACAGATTTTGACTGGTTTATTTTTTTCACTTCTGTAATCAGCTCTCTCAGGTATTCTACATCTTCCAGTTTGGCGTGGCTTCCTACATTCGGGCAGCTCACATTCAGTACAAAGTAATCTACATGAGGATGAAGACCTTCAAAACAGTCCAGATAATCCTGGGTATAATTTTCCGGGGTTGTATCTGTATTTTTTCCGATGTTTCCACCGATGATTATTTTTCCTTTATTGGATTTCAGCTTTTCAATAGCAGCTTCAAGACCATCGTTGTTGAATCCCATTCTGTTGATGATTCCGCCATCTTCAATCAAACGAAACAATCTTTTTCTGGGATTTCCGGCCTGCGCTCTCGGAGTTACTGTTCCTATTTCTACAAATCCGAAACCCAGGTCTGCCAATTCATTAAATAAAACTGCATTTTTATCGAAGCCGGCAGCCAATCCTACAGGATTTTTAAATTTTAATCCAAAAACTTCTCTTTCCAGACGTTTGTCTTCAATAGGTTTTGGCAAAAATAATTTTGTGAGAAATCCAAAATTCTTAAGCATTGAAAATGTAAAGTGATGAACATCTTCAGGATCAAATTTGAAAAGAATCGGACGAATGAGCGATTTGTACATTGAAAAAAAGTTTTACAAAATTACTCATTTTAAAATTAATGTTCGATTGATGTATGATATTTTATCAAAATGTCTGATATATAACATCTATAAGCTGGAAAAATAACTATATATGCAATAAATCAGTGGATTTTTAAACGCTATGATCGCAAAGGTTTGATCAACATGAATATATTTTGTTCGCAAGGGCATTTCACTAAGCGGAGTACGCACATCAGTCTTTGCTGAACGGAGTGCCTTTGCGATCGGAATAAAGATTATTTATCAATAAACTTTGCAAACATTGCGATAAAACAATAGGCACAATCTGTGTACGCTGCAAATGAGTGAGATTTTTAACGCTGCGACCGCAAAGAAAGATGATTATCCTGAAAACATTTTGATTCGCAAGGGCGTTTCACTAAGCGGAGTATGCACATCAGTCTTTGCTGAACGAAGTGCCTTTGCGATCGAAAATAAAAAGCATACATAATTAAACTTTGCGAACATTGCGTTAAAAACAACAGATACAGAGAAATCTGCTTTAGCTGTTAAATGGAATGGGATACTTTTTTTGATATAATTATAAATACCATCCCTGTCAAGGTTTAAAACCTTGTCAAGGATATTTAAAATCTTAAGGTTTTAATGAAGAGTACGCACTCAGATCGAATTTCAGAATATCCCCTACTCTTTTGAAGTCTTCATCTATAGTGGCATTTACTGTAATTCTTTCGTTAGAAATGGGATGATTAAAAATCAATTGATGGGCATGGAGTGTCATTTTGTTGATATCAAACGTCTGAAGCCACAGCTTATTTTGTTTGTTGCAACCATGTTTGCGACAGCCTAAGATCGGATGGAGAATATGTTTAAAATGTTTTCTCAACTGATGAAATCTTCCTGTTTCAGGAATGGCTTCTACCAAAGAATATCTCGAAGTCTGATGTTTTAAAAAAGGTAAATCTATTTCTGAGGTTTGCAAGCGGCGATAGTAAGTAACCGCATTCTGTGTAACTTCATTTTCATTAACCAAATCATAATCAATGGTTTCTTCTTCTTTTGTCCAGCCACGAAGAATGGCCAGATATTTCTTCTCCACTTCACGTGATGCGAACTGTTCGCTCATGACTCTCAGGGTATCTTTATCTAAAGTAAACAGCAGAACGCCCGAAGTTTTCCGGTCTAAACGATGTACGGGAAATACTTTTTGCCCAATCTGCTTCTTCAACTCCTGAATAGCATAAGTATCAGCTTCTCCGGCATAGAAAGATTTATGAACCAGTAATCCGCTGGGTTTGTTGATGGCAATAATATGCTCGTCACGATAAAGAATTTCTAACATCCGGCAAAAGTAAAGATTTTCGACTGATATTGTACGCTGCCATCTTTGTAAACGTAACAGGTTTTGAAAACCTGTTACGTTTTAGACCTTGGGTGCAAAAGTAAAGATTTCCGATCGATATAGCCCTGATTGAGCGGTATGTTTGAGCTCTTTTCTGGGGTGGCGGGGGGGAAGCCCCCCCCCCCCCCCCAAAAAAACCCAACCCAAACCCCTGAGCCGCGCCAGAATAAAATTATATTTAAAA
>NZ_VFPD01000002.1:0-426485 GCF_006716485.1 Chryseobacterium aquifrigidense | reverse complement strand
ATCTTTTTACTTTTTTTACTTTGTTTTAAAAATTAATTTTTTCCTTTCTATTTCTCCTTTTTTTTGGTTTTTTTTTTTTTTTTTTTGGGGGGGGGGGCCGCAAACCCCCCCGCCACCCCAGAAAAAGCGAGCAGCGAAAGCAGGTTCCCGGCTCCTTATTCATTTAACTTTAAATAAATTGTTTATCTTAGTACAAGGTTCTACCATAATTAAAAAAAATGACAGATTATTTTGGTTTTTTTGTAAAATTGATTGTGATCTCTGTTATTATAACAGTTGCTACCGTTGTCCTGATACGGTCAAAACAATACAAAATAATAAGAATATTATTGTTTGTTATTGCCGGTATTTTATTTATCATTGGTGCGGGAGGATGCCTCTTAATGACAATCTCTAATGTAGGATCTTACAGGTATTAATATTTTCCCAATAAAAAACATTATTTTTGCACATCAGACATAAAAATTATGGCAAAGCAAGAAGATGTTTTCAAGAAAGTGATTTCTCACGCTAAAGAATATGGTTTTATTTTCCCATCGAGTGAGATCTATGATGGTTTATCCGCTGTTTATGATTATGGACAGAATGGTGCCGAACTAAAAAATAATATCAAACAATACTGGTGGAAAGCTATGGTACAGCTTAACGAAAATATTGTAGGTATTGATTCGGCAATTTTGATGCACCCAACCACATGGAAGGCATCCGGCCACGTAGACGCTTTCAACGATCCATTGATTGATAATAAAGATTCTAAGAAACGTTTCAGAGCAGATGTTCTGGTAGAAGATTACTGTGCTAAAATTGAAGATAAAGAGAATAAGGAAATCGAAAAAGCAGCGAAAAGATTCGGTGAGGCTTTCGATAAGGATCAGTTTGTAGCTACGAATCCAAAAATTATTGAATACAGAGCAAAAAGAGAGGCTATTCTTTCAAGACTGGCAAAATCTCTGGAAAACGAAGACCTTGCTGATGTAAAAGCTTTGATTGAAGAGCTTGAAATTGCAGATCCTGATACAGGTTCTAAAAACTGGACAGAAGTGAGACAGTTCAACCTGATGTTCGGAACCAAACTTGGTGCTTCTGCTGACAGTGCGATGGATCTTTACTTAAGACCGGAAACGGCTCAGGGTATCTTTGTGAACTTCCTGAATGTGCAGAAAACATCACGTCACAGGCTTCCTTTCGGTATTGCACAGATTGGTAAGGCGTTCAGAAATGAGATTGTGGCAAGACAGTTTATCTTCAGAATGCGTGAATTCGAACAGATGGAAATGCAGTTTTTCGTAGCTCCGGGAACAGAACTTGAATTCTACGAGCAGTGGAAGCAGAAACGTCTGAACTGGCACTTAGCTTTAGGTCTTGGAAATGATAACTACAGATTCCACGATCACGAAAAATTAGCTCACTATGCCAATGCGGCAGCTGATATTGAGTTTAACTTCCCATTCGGGTTTAAAGAACTGGAAGGTATTCACTCAAGAACGGATTTCGACTTAAAAGCTCACGAGAAACATTCCGGTAGAAAGCTTCAGTTCTTCGATCCTGAGAGAAACGAAAACTATGTTCCTTATGTAGTGGAGACTTCAGTAGGTTTAGACAGATTATTCCTTTCCATTTTCTCTCATTGTCTGAAAGACGAAGTATTGGAAGATGGTTCAGAAAGAACGGTTTTATCTTTACCTCCGGCATTGGCACCTATTAAAGCAGCTATTCTTCCATTGATGAAGAGAGATGGTTTAGCAGAATATGCAGAAGAGATCTTCAATGATCTGAAATATGATTTCAACCTGTTCTACGAGGAAAAAGATGCTATCGGAAAACGTTACAGAAGACAGGATGCCATTGGTACTCCATACTGTATCACTGTAGATCACGACTCTTTAGTTGATCACACCGTAACCATCAGAGACAGAGACACGATGCAGCAGGAAAGAGTTCCTGTTTCAGAGTTGAGAAAAATCATTGATGAGAAAACAAACTTCAGAAATTTACTTTCTAAAATATAGTTAAAGAGCCCTGTTTTTCAGGGCTTTTTTATTTTTCAAACATTCCGGATCAACATGCCGCAAAAATCGTTATTTTTAGCGGATAAAAACTAAACGAATAAAACCATGAAAAAACTGATGCTTTCATCACTGGCTCTGGCAGTGCTCTCAGGCTGTGTGTCTAATGATAATCCGGCTGATCACAGAGACAACAGCAATAATTCCCATAACAATAATAACGGTCCTTTTCATCTCCTGAAAAAAGCAACTGACGTTAATCCAGGCGGTCAGTCCTATGTAGTGGAGTTTAAGTATAACGGAGATCAGATTATAGAAACTTACAATGCTTCAGATGATGACAGAGTAGTTTATACCTATAGCGGATACAATAGCGATTATATTGCTAAAACTGAAGAGTTTATTGGTGGCGCCCTTGTACTCAGGAGAGAATTCACCTATTCCAATGGGAGGCTTTCAACAGAAAAAATAACCGATCAGGAACAGGGAACGCTTATCTATACCAAATATTATCAGTATATCAGTGATACCCATGTTCAGTTTAATGAGTATAAAAGCGGAACTTATAACCCTTCAACAGGAACGTATTCAGATCTTGTATTTGCACAGGTGGATGTTAATTTAACCAATGCCGGAAATGTGGCTTCTGCCAAATATACCTATAACGGAGTTACTTATAATATCACCAATACTTATGATACCTTCAACAATCCTATGAAAAATATAAGAGGTTTTGTTAAGATTAATTTATTTGATGTGAGTGACGGGCAAACAGGTTATAATAATCTCTTGAATCAAACAGAGAGCTATTCCGGTTCATCCAATGGAACCAACAAAATTACTGCTGTGTATACACTTAACGGCGACAACTATCCTACGAAAGCTGTTACTACATATGATATTTCAGGTAATGGAACGAGTACCCATAACTGGCTTTACGAGTATTATTAATAATAATTTTACATTTTAGGTGATAAGCTTTGGAAATATTTCCAAAGCTTTTTTATTTTTCGCAACATATGGGTTAATTTATTACTTTTATCCCTCAAATTTTAACCATGAAAAAAATAACACTGATGATGTTTGGCCTGATCCAGACATTTGCTTTTTCTCAAACTCAGGACCTGACAACTCTCGCTGCCGGCGACCATGTAGGGATGAATGCTCTATTCGATGATAAAGACAATCTGTACGGTTACGTTTCTCTATATTCTTACGGTAAGTCCAGTGATAAGACCAAGAAGTTCGAGTATGTTATACTGGATAAAAACCTCAATCCTGTTGCCAATAAAGAGTTTGAAGGAGATATCACGGCTGCCTCTTATTTAGGCTATGTTGATTTTAAAGGTCAGATTATTCTAAAGCCTTCCATGATGGATTATTCTCTTGTAAAAAGCAAAGAAATATTTACTCCGGTTTCTATGGTCATCGATCCGAAAACCAACTCTATTACCCGAAAAATATATTATGATTACCTGGAAAACGGTACTTTCAAAGAGATCAACGAACCGAAAAGCTGGAAAGAACAGCGCAAGGAAAACCGTGATGAGAAAAAAGAGAAAGGCTACAACTACGTTTCTGCGGTAGGAGAATTAAAAGAAGGCGGTTATTTTGCTGTTGAATACAAAGATTTCGGAAAGTACGAAAATAACAACAGCCTGATGAGGTTTGACGAAAACAAAAAGGAAATCTGGAGGTATAAATACAATACTGATGGAAGCAAAAAAATGTACACTACTCTATCGGTTCTGGAAAGGGATGAAAACTATATGTACTGCATTCTGAAAAAAGTGAATGACAAGCAGAAAACATTCAGTGTTATGGTTCTTGACATGAAAACGGGAAAAGAGAAATCCAATAAACCAATCACCGGATTATCTGATGAGACGATAGACAATATTGAATCCTTTTACTCCAACTACAGAAAGCTTGATAATGATAAAACTTTTGATGATAAAGTAGTTCTGTTGGGTAGAAACTATGATGATTCCGAATCTGTAGGATTTGCAAGAATGATCCTCAACAAATCTGATTTTTCAGTAGATATGAAGGCGATCAATTATGAGCCTAATATTTCTGCTTTTCTTCCAAAAGTCGACAAATATGGAATGGTAGAAAGCGGTTACATGCTTCAGACCAAAGATATGTACTTTATGAACGATGGAAGTGTGGGTATTTTATCCGAAAAATATAAACCGGCAGGGCAATATAATGCTCCGAAGACCACGGACCTTGTGTATATCTACACGGATAAAGATTTTAAAGTGAAAAATGTTCAGGTTTTTGAAAAGGAAAAATCAAAATGGGTAAACAGTGACTATTTGTTCTCACAGTACCTCAACGGAGGAAAAGACGTCGTGTTTTTCTATCGCGATTATCAAAAAGATGAAGTAACCAAACAGAAAAGATGGAATCTGTTTATCAACACCATTATTGATGGAAAATTCAAACAGGAGATTATTCCGATTTCTGAAAAAGACAATTATGCAGTAACACCATATGTAGGAAAAGAAGGCTATATCCTGCTTCGGGAATATAACGAAAAAGAAAAATTCAATAAGATCCGTCTGGAAAAATTAAATTATTAATACAAAAAGAACCCTGACTAAACATCAGGGTTCTTTTTGTATGTTTAGGCTAAAGCCAGCGGAATTCTTATTATTTCAAAAACGGGCTAAAGCCCGTCTCTATTGATATTTAATCATTGATAATAAAATCAGTTTGCTTTTGCTATGGTCTCATTCGCCTGATAATAGTCTGCAATATTCTTTATTTCATCCAGACTTAGGTTCCACATAAAGTTCAGAAACTGCTGGTAACTTTCACTTTGATTTTTGGGTTCTATACGATCCAGATACCGGTTCAGATTATAATTTTTTCTTGCCTCGTATATTTTGGAGAAACATCTTCCCAGCCAGTTTTTATAATATTTTTCTTCCTCTTCATCCTGCAAAAACTGCATGGCTGTATAGATGCCCAACCCATAATCTTCTGAATGGAAATAATTGGGCAAAATCTCCATCCTCGCTGTTTTCCTTAATGTTAAAAACAGATCTGAGGGTTTTTCCGGACTGACAGGAGTTTTAAGCTCTGCAAAAGTCTTTTTAAGCACTTCTATTCTTCTGGAAACTTCAGGATGAGAAGCAAGAGAATCTTTGTTCAGCTTTTCTTTATAGAAATTATAATTGTACAGGGAGAAATCTTCCTTTTTCATCCATTTTTCATTGAAGGTCTGCCTGGGAAGGTTAAAAAGTTTTTTATAGGTTTCAACCTTTAATTCCCTCGGAGAGATGGTATCAAAATCCTCTAATCTCTGAAGAGCATTCACGAATTCTGCTTTCTTGAAATCACTGTTTTTAAAGATGACATACCCCAAAGAATCCGCCTGCATTTCGCTTTGCCTTCTTTCTACTCCTTTTTTGTAGACCGTATTTTTAAAAATATCGAAAGCCTTTTGATTCTGGCTCTGGCTTCGGCTTGTCGTTGTAGACTTTATGTTCTCAACTACCGCTTTATCCTGTTTGTCCTGTTCGATAATTTTTAAAAAAGTTTTCAGTGAATGTTCCTCTATTTTATGTCCCAGCTCATGGGAAATCACCGCAGCAATCTGTTCCTCATTATTCAGCCAGCTGTAAAGCCCCATGTTGATGACAAAAGTTCCGTCAGCAAGACAATAGGCATTAGGAGTATTGTCTTTTGCAATCAGGATTTTCAGATCCTGAGGGATTTTAGAATTATTCTTTTTAAGACGTTGAATCATAGACTGTATACTGGTTTCAAATTCAGATTTAAAAATAAAATCCTTATTCTTCACCTGCTTTTCAAAATCAGTTCCGAATTCTTTATAAATTTTGGATAATTCTGAGCCTGTTTTTCCGGAATATTGGGACTTTAATCTCTTTACAGTCGCTTCATTATTTCCTTCAAAACTCTTTAAAAATGCTTTTCTCTGTATATAATCTGTGGTATCTATCGATTTATAAATCTGGGCTAATCCCATGAAAATAGGAAGTATACCAATACAAAAAGTTTTCTGGTCATAGTTTTCATCAATAAGAACAAAAATAACTTATTTGCTGATTCATTTTAAATTTTATAGCCAAATTATTCTAAATTTGTTAAAGACCCATTTATGAAAAAATGAGAATACTAAAGTATATGGTTGGTGGAGCTGTTGCAGGTGCAGCGGCAGCTTATTTTTTTGGATATGATTATTTATTTAGTGGTATTTCCAAAACCTACCTTAAAGGAAAGTCAAGTGCATACATTGACGACGGGAATCTTTTTCCCAGCAATCCTATTGCGGCAGAAGAGCCCAGACTCTGGGAAGAGGATGCGGAGTATAACAAAAAAGACTTACCTAAAGATTTAGTTGACAACTTGAAACACTCCAGAACAGCAGCGTTGGTGGTGATAAGGAACGGAAAAATTCTTCATGAACAATACTGGGATGGCTACAACCAGCTCTCACAAACCAATTCTTTTTCTATGGCAAAAGCAGTGACAGTGATGCTTTTGGGTAAAGCGCTGGAAGAAGGGATTATTCCAACTATTGATGAAAAGTTCTCAGACATTTATCCTGAATTTAAAAATAAGCCTTTCGGAAACCAGGTAACCCTTAAAAATCTGGCTCAAATGGAAGCCGGATTAGATTGGAATGAAGATTACAACAATCCTTTTCTTCCCAATGCTAAAGCCTATTATGGAAAAAGCCTTGTAAAAGCTGTTTTTTCAAGGAAATTCAAGGAAGAACCAGGAGTTAAATTCGAGTACCAAAGCGGCTCAACCCAACTTCTTGGTTTTGCACTTAGAAAAGCACTGGATAAACCATTAGCAAGTTATTTATCAGAAAAATTCTGGACGCCTCTGGGAATGGAACAGAATGCCAAATGGAGTACGGACGATCATGGTATGGAAAAGACCTACTGCTGTATTCATTCCAATGCAAGAGATTTTGCCAAGCTGGGACAGTTATTTCTGGATGACGGAAAAGCGGGAGGCCAGCAGATCCTCAATGCAGACTTCGTTGAGCAGATGAGAACTCCCACAGAAAAGTCAGAAAACATTTATGGAATGGGGCTTTGGATCAATCATGACAACCCTATCAAACATTATTATTTTCTGGGATTGCAGGGACAGTATATCATTATGGTTCCGGAGCATAATATGGTTATCGTAAAAACCGGAAGTTATTCCAACAACCCTAAAAATGACAGAGGAAGACCTGATCAGGTAAAATTCCTTGTCAATGAAATCGTACAATTATTCCAATAAATACAATGGAGAAATATAGTTCTAAAATTGATGCATATATTGAAAAATCACAGGATTTTGCAAAGCCTATTCTGCATTACATCCGTGAAACCGTTCATGAATTCTGTCCTGATGCCGAAGAAACCATGAAGTGGAGCTTTCCCCATTTTATCTATAAGGGGAAAAATCTTTGTGCTATGGCTTCTTTCAAACAGCATTGTACTTTTGGTTTCTGGCTGGAAAAGGAAATGAAAACCATGCAGGAGATCACTCAGAATATTGAGAAAAACTCTATGTTCAGTTTGGGAAAAATTGAGCAGGTTGCGGATCTTCCCTCCAAACCTCAGCTGAAAAAAGCGATTAAAGAAGCCATGGAGCTTACAGATATGGGCGTTACTATGAAAAAAGCACCTCCATCCAAGATTGAAATGGAAATTCCTGATTATTTCCAGCGCGCTTTAGAGGCTCACCCAAAAGCAAAGGAAATTTTTGAAAAGGCTTCCCCATCTTTCAGAAAAGAGTATATTGCATGGGTTACAGAGGCCAAAACAGAAGCTACCAGAGATAAAAGATTGGAACAGTCTTTGGAATGGATAGCTGAAGGGAAAGGCCGCAATTGGAAGTACCAGAAAAAATAAAAAACACACACAATGAAGAAAAAAATTATTCTCTTTTTCTTCCTTATTATTTCAATTTTTACATTCGCTCAGGCATTTGATTTTGAGGGACAATATAAGTATGCCCGTACACTCTCATCCAAAAATCCGGACAGTTCAGAAATTGTTCTGAATAAGATGATAGATTCTGCCCGGAAAAAGAATCTCCCTGAATTTCTGGCAAAGGCTTATTATTTAAAGTCTTTCAACAGCTATTTAAGATCGGATGCTGAGAAAAGTCTTGATTTTGCAGATAAAGCCCTTAAAATTGCTACGCAAAACAATTACAGCATCGGAAAAGCACTGGCCTACAGAATGCAGGGAACTCAGTATGCAAAGCTTGGCCTGCTTAAAGAGTCTTCTACAAGTCTCCGAAATGCACTCGCCGAAGTAAAAAATAATAATACCGAGGAAGGACATGAGCTGAAAGGAATGATCTTTAATTCTTTTTTGATCCTTCTTAATAAGGAACAGTATAAAGAGAAAGCATATTATTCTACAAGTGCAATTCAGGAATTTCAGAAGCTTAAAAATATAACCAGGCGAAATGAACTGCTGATTTCCGCTTATACCAATATGGGGTATAATTTATCTGAGGTAAAAAAATTCAAAGAGGCTAAACCTTATTTTGTAAAAGCCCTATCGCTGGTGGGAGAAAACAATTACTATCTTAGAGCAAACATTCTTAATGATATAGGATTTTCTTTTTCAAAACAGAATAAACCGGACAGTGCGGTGCTTTATTATCAGAAATCACTGGCTATTGTAGATCAATATGGATTCAATGAAAAAAAGATTGAGGTTACCAAGAATCTTGAAGAAGCTTACGCCCAAATTCACGATGTCTCCAATACCGAGAAATATAAAATTGAAAATCTAAAATTAAAAGACAGTATTGCTTACAACAAAGCAATGGCCGTCAACAAAACTCTTTCTAAAAAAGAGGAAAGTTTTCATCAACAGCTTAATGAAAGTCACTCTATTTCAAAAGGACTTATTATTGCATGTCTTGCTTTGATGGTTATTTTGGGAGCTGTCGTTTTCAATACCATCCGTCTCCGTAAAAAACATAAAGAAGCTGTTGCAAGAATCTACAGAGAAGGGATTTCTCCTGTTATTTATGAAGAAGATCCGCAGGAAGTTTCTGAGGATATTCAGGCAAAAAATACCTCTACTCCAACAGAAATAAAAATCTCGCCGGAAGTAGAGGAAAACATATTACAGGGATTAAAAATATTTGAAGAAAACCTTGAGTTTAACAACAAAAATATTTCTCGATACAATCTTGCCAATACGTTGAATATCAATACAAAATATCTGTCAACGGTTATTAAAAAACATAAGAAATTCAATTTCAACCAGTACATTAATCATCTGAGGATCAATTATATTGTTAACCAGTTAAGAAATGAGCCTCAATACAGAAAGTACAAGATCAATCACCTTGCAGAAATTACGGGATATTCCTCCCACAGTGCTTTTTCTCTTGAGTTCAAAAAGATTACAGGACTTCACCCGTCTGCTTTTATTAAAACCCTTGATGAAATCTCCTGATTACTGTTCGGCTATGGTAAGATTATTATAACCTCCTGTATTGTTGAGTGAAAAATTCGCGAGGTTTGAATTATTTAAATTAAACCAGATATAAGGCATCAGCCTCTGCCCTGCCGTCATGTAGAATGAAGCGGTGCAGTTGCTTCCTGCATCAATAGTTCCAACACTGTTTGAGGACATGGTATTGGCACATTTCACCGTATTGACAATATTGGTAACAGCCAGTCCTGTTGTATTATCATAAAGCTGCCATATGGCCTCTATCTGAATAGGGTTTAAAGGATCTGTTGTATAATTAATAGCCAGCGGCGCGAGGTCTGTAGTGAAAGTAGCTACATAAATTCCATTTCTGGGTGCTGTAAAGATACCTGTTGCAGCATTGAAACTTGTCCCTGAATTACTTTCAAAAGTTTTACTCCAGTCTACAAGATAATTGCTCGCCCTGTTCTGTAAACCAGCGGTTATAGTGGGAGCAGCAGGAGTTGCCAGCTTTACATTATTGGTCGTTTTGGCTGCAATAACGATTACTTTATTACTGGCAGGCTGTGCTGTAAGCAAAGGAAGCCATTCATTTCCATTGGAATATTCTACGCCGCTGTTGTATCGAACGGCTCCCTCATCGGCTGCCACTGCCGTCAATGCAGATGTTCCAAAACCAATCGCTCCGTTTCCGGAATTTCTGGCATCTACTTTTACGGCCGGGGTTAAAGTTCCTACTCCTATTTTCCCTGCATTATTAACAAGAATATCATTGCTCTGCTGGGCTGTAGTAAATACAGAACCGGAAGAAGGATTATCTTTTTGTCCGTCAATATGCAAAATGCCCTGCGGATTTGGGGTATTGATTCCAATTTGTGAAAATGCACACTGGAAGCTTAACGTCATTAAAATCAGTAAACAATTCTTTTTCATCATGTATGTTTTATAATCCGAAAATACTTAAAGAAGTAAGCGTAGAATCGGTATCCAGTGTTTTTGAACTTCCCAGTTTCTGATTCAGGCTTACGGTGATATTATCTCCCTGGTTCAGGTTGAAAATCCCTGAGCAGTTTCCTGCGACACGGTTTCCAATCGTATTGGTTCCGGGGTAACTTCCTACACATTTGAAAACTTTACCGGTTGCGGAAGAGGCAGAGTTGGTCTGAATCAGCGTTTCATATCTAGAATCATCTGCAATACTTCCGGAAGCCAGTGAAAAGGTAAAAGATACGATATACACTCCTGTTTTTGAAGCCGTAAAAGTACCTGTACCAGCATTGAAGCTGCTGTTCACATCTGTTTTTTTTGTCCAGCCCGTAACGGCAGTTTGTACTCCATTGCTGAAACTTTGTATGGAAGCATTTTCTGCATCCACAAAATCATTGGGAGCTTTATGAGCCAGTGCTATCCAGGCTGTTCCGTTGGAATAGCTCAGATCCTGAGTTCCTGCATTATACCTCATCGCACCAGCTTTTGCTGCAGAAGCAGATTGTGAAGTTCCTCCGATTCCAATGGCATTCAGGCGTTCTCCAGATCTCAGATCCAGTCTTGTTTTAGGAGATTTTTTTCCTACTCCTACATTTCCGGAAGAAGTAATGACTACATCATCATAATAACTGGAAGGTATTGAAATATTTGTATTTTTCTGTCCGTCAATGTGTACCGTTCCTTCCGGAGAAGACATATTGATTCCTATCTGAGCCTTCATCCCTATGCTGCTGCAAATGACCAGGGCCAGTCCTAATTTTTTTATCATATCAATGTGTTATTGTTCTAAAATAGAAAGATTTACAAAGCCATACTCATTGCTTGCAGAAGAAGTATCGGTTCTCAGACTCAGGTTGCCATTATAGACAGACTGATAGATATAGGGCTGAAGTATGTCTCCTTTATTGAGCTGAACTCCTGCAACGCAAGATCCTGCCACCTGTGCCTGTTTTGAGATATTGGAGTAAGATTTCACACATTTTTTTACCGTAGTGCTTCCATTCACAACATATCTTGCTTCTGAAAAATAGCCTGAAACGATAGGAATTCTTACAAAGTCATAGGTAAAAGAAACGAGGTATACTCCTGTTCTTGGAGCGGTAAAAACACCTGTTCCGGGAGTAAAGTTTCCTGTGGGGTCGGAAACCTCTGTCCATCCTGCAATACCTGTAGCAGTCTGATAGGGAATTTTAACGGCAAAGTTTGCAGCCTGAAGATTGGCTACCACTACCGCTTTGGTTGGGGAAGAAATAAGATCCTGCCATACAGTACCATCGGAATACTGCATCTTTCCTCCATTCAGCGGATTATAACGCACAGCACCTCCTCCTGCAGCTGCGGCTGTCTGACTGGTTTCTCCTATTCCAATGGCGTTATCAGTATTGGTGGCTGAGCGTGTATCGATTCTGGTGGCCGGAGTTAAAGTTCCGATTCCTATTTCTCCGGCAGAGGTGATGGCAACATCATTGCCCATTTGGGTCGAGGATGGAGCTCCGGATGAGGGATTATCTTTTGCCCCATCCACATGGAAAATGGTTTGAGGGTTTGAAGTATTAATACCTACTTGAGCTTTTAAGTGGCTTATAGTAAAGCACAAGGGAACCAGGATTCCCTTCATCAAAATACTGAGATTTTTCATTTAATTTGTGGTTTTAAAACGTGTACATTTCCTGGCCAAAGATAAATGTAAAAGGACATCCCATACAATAGCCCCGTTTACGCCACAAACACATAAAACACTGACAACGTGTAAAATAAATCATTATTTTACATTATCAAAATACGGAATTTTACTATTTTACAATAACATTGAACCCTATTTTGTAAGAAATTTTTTAAAGAATTTATGTTTTGAAGGAAAAGATTATTTCAGAAAAGATTGAATGTCATTAATAAGTTCATCATATGATCTATTATCTTCCGATCTCAATATTGCTCCTGTCTCAAGTTCCTCAATAATGACATCATAGCCATTGGTTTTAAAATAGCTGTATGCTGAAATATAAATGAGAATATTCCCCTTCTTCAGTCCTAAAGCTGTAGTATCTGCATCCCAGTAATCTACAAATTCATATCCGGAAAAGTCTTCCAGCGCAAATTTGTGTACTAAATTATTGATCTCAGGTATTTTATTTTCCATTCAATAAGAAATAATGAGGGAAAAATAAACAGAATTTTTGAATTAAAATATCGTCAATGATTTAAAGTTAATATAAAAGATACTATTTAACTATTCTATGTCTTGGCAGCCCAATCTCATGTGCCTGTGGATAAGGTTTTCGAAAAGTCATACTCACATCTTCTTTAATCTGTCTGTGGATATCATATTGTTTTTCTTTATCATAAGCGTATCTGGGGTCTGGGATCATTGGCATTTTGGCCATCTTATGAATCGTTATGGTTGGAAAATGAAAATCTACTTCTACTGTTCCCAGTAATAAATAGCAGCCGCCCCCCTGAAAATCATAATTTTTCAGGCTATCCGGAAAATGGGCAGTATCAAAGTAATCTCCATTTGCATCGATCCAGGTTCCGAAATACATCGTTCCTTTTTTGGTTGGAACATGCTTCCTTGAGATAAGATAGGCGAGCATTTTTACCTGTTTTTTATGACACTGCAGCAAATCTTTTACAAAAACAGATCCTCTGTATTGAGTTTGCAATAAATCAAAAGGGGTACATGAAACCGGAAAACCAATCAGTTCGATTTCGTCGAAAGCATCTTCAAACTGTTCTCTTTTTAACTGCGGAAGTTTAAACTCCTGAACAGGTTCTTCAATCAACATCAACCCTCTTTGTTCAGGTTTAAAATTCACTAATAATATCCGGGCTTCCACCAATAGCTCATTTTTAGGTTTTCCTGTAAATCTGAATGCACCAATAAAGATCAGAATCTGTACCGTTTCAATACCAATGGGAATCCGTCTGATAAAATCTTCCAGTGATTTGTATGCTCCATTTCTTTCGCGTTCTTCAACAATACCATGTGCGACTCTTGTTTCGAGCCCTTCCAAAAGCATCAACCCCAGGTAAATATCTGTTCCTTGAAGCGTTGTCTGATATTCACTGGTATTCACACAAGGAGTCTGAACATTTCCTCCGGACATTTTTGCTTCATGAATATATACTTCAGTACGATAAAATCCACCTTGATTGTTAATCACAGAAACCATAAACTCCAGCGGATAATACACTTTCAGATAAAGACTTTGGTAACTTTCCACGGCATAAGAAGCGGAGTGAGCTTTGCAGAAAGAATATCCGGCAAAAGATTCAATTTGTCTATAGGCTTCGGCAGTAAGCATTTCCGAATGACCTTTTTCTCTACATTTCTCAAAAAAATTAGCTTTTACCTCCTGAAGCTTTTTGATTGATCTTCCTTTTCCACTCATTGCCCTACGTAAAATATCACCGTCTGCAAGAGACAGCCCTCCAAAATACTGGGCAATCTTCAGTACATCTTCCTGATAGACCATAATGCCATAAGTTTCCTTTAAGTGCTCTTCAAATATGGGATGAAAATATTCAAACTGCTCAGGATGATTATGTCTGAATATATACTCCCGCATCATACCACTTTGTGCTACTCCAGGTCTGATGATCGAAGAAGCGGCAACCAATATTCTGTAATTATCACATTTTAATCTTCTTAAGAGTCCTCTCATGGCCGGAGATTCAATATAGAAGCATCCGATAGTTCTTCCTATCGCTAAATATTCGTTAGCTTTCTGTTCATCTTTGGAAATCGTTGTATCCGAGATATTAATATCAATTCCCCTTGTTTTTTTTACAAGGTCTACAGTGTCTTTGATAGTACCCAGCCCACGTTGTGAGAGAATATCCAGTTTTTCCATTTTTATATCTTCTGCCACATTCATATCAAACTGGGCAATCGGAAAACCTTTGGGTGGCATTTCTAATGCTGTATAATGGGTAATGGGCTCTTCCGAAATCAGGATTCCACAGGCGTGCATGCTTCTTTGGTTAGGAAACTTTTCCAATAACTTACCGTATTTCTGCACCTGTTTCACTACTGAATTCCGGTCATGAACTTCCATTGATTTACCTGCCAGATCATCCAACTCTTCCTTGGGCAAACCAAATACCTTTCCTACTTCCCTGAAAATTGATTTGTATTTGAATTCAACATTAGTTCCGCAAAAAGCGACATGGTTTTTCCCATATCTGTTGAAGATGTACTCCAATATAACATCTCTGTTCTGCCAGCTCCAGTCGATATCAAAATCCGGTGGTACCTGGCGGTTAAGATTGAGGAACCGTTCAAAATAAAGATCAAGCTCCAGAGGGCAAATATCTGTAATTCCCAGACAATAACTGACAATAGAATTGGCCCCACTTCCCCTTCCAACATGCATAAACCCCATGCTGTTGCTGTAACGGATAATATCCCAGGTGATCAGAAAATGGGCGCAGAAATTCAGTTCATCAATAACTTTCAGCTCTTTTTCAACTCTTTCTTTTGCTGTCTCATGATCTTTTCCGTAACGTTTTTCCAATCCTAAATAGGCTAATCTTCTGAGAAGTTTTACATCAGTCTCTTTGGATTTTTTATAGTATTGCTTATTCTTTACTTTTTCAAAATCAAATTCAAAGTTACATTGTTCGAGGATACTTCTCGTATTTTCAATAATCCGGGGATATCTTTCAAATGCCTTTATAATCTCCTGTTCGGAAATAAAATACTCAGATCTGCGGCAAACTTCTCTTTTGGTCAGCTTAGACAGTAGTGTATTATTGTCAACAGCCCGCAGAATTTTATGCAATTCGTATTCTTCATCAGAACTAAACGTAACAGGATGAAAAATGACCATTTTAGCAATATGTTTTTCATACTCGGGACGTATCAGAAAATTCAATTCTTCTGTTCTTACTCCTATAAATTCATTGTCTTTCAATTCCGGAGGAATATTACTCATGGGATAAACAATAAATACTTCTTTGAATTCAGGGGCAGCTTCAGCCAATTCTTTACCATCACAATTATGATCTGTAATGATTTTGTTGATCTCACCGATTCCTGAGAACTTTCTGGCTATACCTACATAAAGAAGTTTTCCCTCTTTTCTTACCTCAACACCGGGAATAGGTTTTATTCCCAGGTCTTTACAAACTTTTTTAAAATCATAAATTCCGGTCACTGTATTGATATCAGTAAGCACCAGCTCTTTGATTCCTAAAGCTTTGGCCTGTACTGCCAATTCTTGTATGGATAATGTTCCATAACGAAGGCTGTGGAAAGAATGACAATTAATAAACATGTTGAAAGATTTAAAATTATTTTCCGAAGTCAAAACCGGAGGCGCGCCCTACCGCATCAGACCCGAAACGGTTTTTGATATAATCCATTGTTTGATATAAACTCATTTGTTCCTCGGTGTCTTCAAATAGATTCATCTGATGGTTTCCGTGTACTAATCCTGTAAATCTCAGCCCTACCAAACGAAGCCTCATTCTTCTTGTATAGGCTTTATTAAAAAGGTCCAATGCCACTCTGGATAAAGTATGATCAGCAGAGGTATAAGACACTTTACACTGCTTGGTCTCGGTATCGAAATTGGCATATCTTATTTTAATAACGACTGTTGACGTCAGCCATTTTTCCTGTCTCAATTGATAGGCCAGCTGCTCCGCCATTCCTGATATCAGGCGTTTCAACTCCATAATATCCATGGTATCATTGGTAAAAGTTCTTTCGGTGGAGATAGACTTTCTTTCGGAATAAGGAACAACAGGATTTTCATCAATTCCATTGGCCTTTTTCCAAAGTTCTTTTCCGTTAACTCCAATCATTTGCTGCAGAACAAGTACCGGCATTTCAGATAAGGTATGAATGGTCCGGATTCCAATCCTTGATAATAACTGAAAGGTCTTGTCACCCACCATTGGAATTTTTTTGATGGATAAAGGATTTAAAAATGGCTGTACTTCCAGTTCTTTAATTTCCAGTCTTCCAACAGGTTTGGCTTCCCCGGTTCCAATTTTTGAAACGGTTTTATTGGTTGACAGCGCAAAACTGATCGGAAGTCCTGTTTCTTTGGTTATCACCTCAGCAATTTCTTTGGTCCATTGGTAGCAGCCAAAAAATTTATCCATTCCTGATAAATCCAGATAAAATTCATCAATACTTGCTTTCTCCATCAGCGGAACTTTCTCCTGAATAATTTCGGTTACAGTATGTGATAAATTGGAATACAATTCATGATCTCCTTTAATAACCTTTGCATCAGGACAAAGTCTCAGCGCCATACGAATTGGCATTGCAGAGCGAACCCCAAACTTTCTGGCTTCATAGGAACAAGAGGCTACTACTCCACGGTCTCCCCCTCCTATGATGAGAGGAATACCCTGAAGCTGCGAGTTATTACGCCTCTCGCAGGATACAAAGAATGTATCAAGGTCCATATGTACAATTGCCCGGTTCATGCTACAAATTTAGTTACGTTTTTAAACAAAATTCGTATTTTTGTTGTTACAATTTGTAACAATGTCAATTTTTTCAGATAACATACGCTTTTTAAGAGGCAAGAAAGAAAAAACTCAACAAGAGTTAGCGAATACTTTGAAACTTACCCGTTCCAGATACGTATCTTATGAAGATGGCAGATCCGAGCCACCTATCGAAATACTAATCAAAATTTCCAAGTTTTTCAATCTCAGTATTGATCTTCTTGTGTCTGTTGATATCCGAAAGTATCCGTTGGAAGATATTTTAAAACTTCCTGACAATCGAATTGTTTTACCCGTTGTTGTAGATCAATTGGGAAACAACAGTATTGAGATCGTTCCGCAGAAAGCATCAATGGGATATTTATCAGGTTATAGTGACCCGGAATACATTGAAAGCCTGCAAAGAATCACACTTCCGTTTTTAACCAATGGAAAATACCGCGCTTTTCCGGCTCAGGGAGACTCAATGCCTCCTTTTAAAGATGGTTCCTATATTATCGGAAAATATGTTGAAAATATTGATGATTTGAAACCGAATAAAAGTTATGTTTTTGTAACATTAAATGATGGTATTTCTTATAAAAGATTTACTTCCAAAAATAAGAAATCAATAACTGTTGCTGCTGATAATTCATTTTATCAACCTTATGATATTCCTTTAGGGGAAATTGTAGAAATATGGCAATATGCCTCCGGTATATTTCCGGAGGATTTTGAAGCAGTTAGCTTTGAAAATTATGATGTGAAAGATATGTTTTCTGAACTAAAAAATAATATTAAAGAATTGGAAAACAAGGTTTTCAATCTGAAAATAAAACAAGGTAGTTAATTTTATTTTCAAAAACATTCATCGTGATAAAGACTAAATCATCCTCAGCCGTTCTTCCTCAAGGTCGAGCTGATAAAGCTGATGACGGATAATTTCTTCATTAACGGAAATATCTTTATTCAATTCTGAAAGAAACTGTCTCTGGCTTTCCAGCATTTCAAAAAAGATATCTTTGGTCTTTTCATTCATCCATTCAGTATCATTGGCTTCTATTTTTTCTTCCCAATGTTTCAGCATTCTTTCTAATCCGGCATGACCATTCAGTTCGTTTTCATGCTTATTTTTAAGAAAATGATAAACATGTTGTTTGAGCTTGTGTTTTATTTCTTCTCTGGATTTTCTGTCTTTCTCATCCTCTGTAAAATCATCAAATACATGTCCATATTTTATCAGATATGGCAATGTAAGCCCTTGGACAAGCAACGTAAGCAGAATTACAACAAAAGTAATAAACAGGATCAGGTTTCTGTTGGGAAAAGGAAGCCCGTTTTCAAGAGTAATAGGAATTGCAAGTGCTGCGGCTAATGAAACAACACCTCTCATACCTGTCCATCCAAGCACCAAAGGCATCATCCAACGCCTTTTTGTGGAAGAAGCACGGGGAGCCACACCTGGACGAAAGATCAAAGTGGCCAGCATTGCGGCATAAGAGCTTATGATTCTGGCAGCAATCAAAATACCCGTCACTAATATCCCATATTGAATAGCCGTTCCCAAAGGAATTCCTTCCCATCTCAATCCGCCGACAATTTCAGGAAGTTCGAGCCCGATAATTAAGAACACAATACCATTGAGGATAAAAACAAAGCTTTCCCATACACTATAACCTCTGATACGGCTGGTACTGTTTAGAAATATCATTCGCTTCCCAGACATATACAACCCACCACAAACTACAGCTAAAACTCCGGAACAGTGAAACTGTTCTGCGACCCAATACATCAGATACGGTTCAATAAGTGTCAATGCGATATCCGAAGAGGCATCTGTAGGAAGTCTTTTGTGAGCCTGCACAAAAATCCATGCCAGTAATAAGCCCATTCCAACGCCTCCTATTACCATCCATAGAAAGTTTAATGAAGCTTCCTGCCATACAAATTGTCCGGTTCCTACAGCTATCAGAGCAAAGCGGAATATGATAAGTGAAGAGGCATCATTCAGTAAGCTTTCCCCTTCCAGAATAGCGGATGTAGTAGAGGGTATTTTTACAAATTTCATGATGGCACCCGTACTTACAGCATCAGGCGGAGATACAATTCCTCCCAGCAGAAATCCAAGAGCAATTGTGAATCCGGGAATAAAATAATTAGCCGTCACTGCTATTGCCAGTGCCGTAAAAAAGACGACTAAAAAAGCAAAACTTCCAATGATACGCCACCATCGTTTCATTTCTTTAAAGGAAATTGACCATGCGGCCTCAAACAAAAGAGGAGGCAAAAAGATAAAAAAGATAAGATCAGGATTGATTTTTACAACCGGAAGACCTGGTACCAAACTAACAAGGAGTCCGAATACAACGAGTAAAACAGGATAAGCGATTTTTAACTTTGTAGCCCACATATTGAGCAGCACAATAGCCACAATCATGGCCAATAAAAAAGGTAGGATAGTATGCATTTAAATATTGTGTTTTATCCGTCATATTTACTACTTCTATTTGATTTCTAAAAATTTAAAAACAATTTTTTCTTATTTTTTTGATGTACAGATCAATTTACCCACCTCCCAATCTTTTTACTTTATGTTTTTCACCTTGTCTTGAATATTTATAGAATTTTAAATAAAACACGTCAAGTTTCGTCGCATCCGCGCTATACTTTTGTCCTACAAGAAAATAAGAAATATGGACAAAGTAACCTTAGAACGGATTCAGAAACTTCACCCGTTGGTAAGAGATGAAGTGAAGCAAATTATACAGGAATGTGATGAAGCACTTACCGGAAGAGCCAAAGTGCGGATCACTCAGGGATTAAGATCTTTCGAAGAACAGGAAAAACTTTATGCAATCGGAAGAATTACTTCAGGAAAAAAAGTAACCAATGCCAAGGCAGGGCAAAGCATTCACAATTATGGCCTTGCGGTAGACATCTGTCTTATGATTGACGGAAAAACAGCAAGTTGGGATACGGCAAAAGACTGGGACAATGACAACGTTGCAGACTGGTACGAATGTGTAAAAATTTTCGCCCGACACGGCTGGGACTGGGGTGGAAACTGGAAAACATTTAAAGACCTTCCCCACTTCGAAAAAAAGATTATTCCCTCTAAAAAAGGACCTGTAAAAACCAGCTGGAGAACACTTTTGAAAATGCCAAAAGACAAACAGAATTACGTTATTTTTTAGGCTCATTTATTTGAAATTAAATATAATACGACACGTTCTGTCGCTTCCCCAGACTACCTTTGCTTTATAAGAAAACAACGAAAAAAGCAATGAAATCTAAGTATGGAATCTCAACATTTTTTGATTATTCAACGGATTCTGTAGATGTAAGATTGCATGTGTCCTTTTAACAAACCATTAAAAATATCACATGAAAAAGACAACCATTCTTTCTTTGGACGGAGGTGGAATAAGGGGAATCGTAACCTGCATTATTCTGCGTTACATAGAAGAACAGCTCCAGTATTATGATAAGCCTTCCGCCAAGCTGGGAGATTATTTTGATCTGGTTGCCGGCAGCAGTACCGGAGGTCTGATTGCTTCTATTATTCTCTCTCCTGATGAAACCCGAAAAGCAAAATATTCTATTCAGAAAGGATTGGAATTATATGCTGAAAAGGGCGGCGACATCTTCCAGGTTTCCTTTTGGGAAAAACTGGTCAATCCATTCGGATTATTGAATGAAAGAATTTCCCAGGAAGCTCTTGAAAAAAACTTAAATGATTTCTTTGGAAATTTAGAATTAAAAGAATTAATAAAACCATGTTTAATAACAAGTTATGATATAGAAAACAGAAGGGCAAAGCTCTTCAACTCCTGGAAAGCCAACCTCAGCACAGACAATTTCTATGTAAGAGATATCTGCAGAGCCACTTCAGCTGCTCCTACGTATTTTAGTCCTGTTCAGATTAAATCCATGTATGGTCAGATTTTCAGTCTGATTGATGGTGGTATGTTTGCTAATAACCCTGCACTGTGTGCTTATGCAGAGGCAAGAAAGATTCCTTTTGCAGAAGTTTTAAAAAATCATCAGAAAGCTAACCGGCCAACGGTAAACGACATGATAATGGTTTCTATTGGAACAGGGATTGAAGCAAGACCTTATTCTTTTAAAAGACTGGAAAAAGCTGGAAAAATTGGCTGGGTAAGCCCAATCGTTGACATTTTAATGTCTGCCAATGCAGAAACAGTAGATTATCAGCTGGAACAGATGTTTCAGACTCTGGGACTTAGAAATCAAAAAAATTATTACCGTTTGAATCCCTCACTGAAAAATGCTTCTCCCGCCATGGATAATGTAAGAAGATCCAATATCGAGAATCTGATACAAGCCGGATTGAGCTATATTGATGATAACAGAGAAACTTTGAACCAGATTGTTCAAAAACTCATCAAAAATAAAATATAAGCTTTTTACCTTATAATCGTCTTATATAAGCTATTAAGATTATATTTAAAAATTAAAAAATCTTTTTTAAACACGTCAAGTTTTGTCGTTACGCCCCACTACCTTTGGAGTATCAAAAAAGACACAGAACAATAATCCTAAAAACTTTTAAAAGCCTTTGAATTCAACATTTCCCTATGCTGAACAGCCTGAAATATGTTCAAAAAATTATAACCAACACCTTATCACACAAAACATGGAAACACCAGATCACAATACAGATATACTCATCGATGAAGATCTCTATACGATAGAATGGAGCGATATCGAAAATGCTGAGATGGATTATGAAAACTATCTCAATGACATTGAAAACTTCTTCAGAGAAGATTTTGAAAAAGGAATACCTGAAGAAGATATTTTTTAAATAAAAATTAATACACGACAAGTTCTGGCGCTGTTCAAAATTACCTTTGAAATCTCTATAATACACGTACAGCAATCTCATTAAATAATCTCAACACCTTTGAATTCACCATTCACAAAATGCTGAACAGCCAGAACTATGTCTTAAAATATAGTACAACAGTGAGCCTGTTCTATACAAGGGCAGATCACAGCAATCAATTTATTAACCAATCACACAACGTTTTATGAAAACAAAAGAAGAATTAAAACTCTATTTTGAAAATGGAGATATCCCGAAGCAGGAAGACTTTTGGGAATGGCAGGATGCTTACTGGCATAAGGATGAGAAAATCGACATGCGGAAAATCGCAGGTCTGGAGAATGGGACATTCAACATACTCTATGCTGAAATGGATGCTGATAAAAATGCTTCACTGGCCTTCTTTTCAAAAAGAAAAATTGTAATAAAAGAAGGAACACTCACCATTCCCAAAAACTTCACTGCAGGTCTGCTGGTAACTGAGGTAGAACTCCCTGACTCCATAACAAGTATCCAGGAAAACGCATTTAGTAACGGCGGCTTAACTACCATAAAGATTCCTCCAAAGGTAACCGAAATTCCTAGTTGGGCTTTTTACAACAACAAATTGACGTCTTTATTTATTCCAGACAGCGTTATCAATATTGGAATACAGGCATTTACAGCTAATCAACTAACAGAGCTTCGCCTTCCTAAAGGAATAACGATTATCTCACAGGCGGCCTTTTCTGTCAATAAACTGACATCTGTTGAGATTCCCAATGGAGTAACGGAAATTCGATCTGATGCCTTTATCAGTAATCAACTCACCTCAGTGACTATTCCTGACAGTGTCCTCAAGATTGAAAACAATGCTTTCAGAGATAACAAGCTTACAAAAGTAACACTAGGCCCTGAAACGAACTATTTACCTTACTCTTTTGACAGCACAGTGGAAATTGTAGGAGGAAAACTGATCAATTAAACTTTAACCAAATGAAAACAAAAGAAGAATTAAAACTCTATTTCGAGAATGGGGATATTCCAAAACAGGAAGATTTTTGGGAATGGCAGGACTCTTACTGGCATAAGAATGAAAAACCGGATAAGGCGTTTCTAAATTTAACTCCTTACAATGAATTTATTTATTCACCAACAGACAACACAGAAATCACAGGAATGGATTCCATTATGGTTTTCCCGGAAGGCGTAAAAACTATCGGAGGATTTCAATTCATGCTTGCTGCTCAAAACCGTATTTCTAAAATTAAGTTTCCTAAATCTTTAGAAAGAATAAGGTCGAGAGCATTTAATGGCCAAAATTTAAGAGGAACTTTAGCCATTCCGGGGGCGTGTAAAACAGTAGAATCATATGCTTTCGCAACGGGTATTTCTAATGTATCAGAACTGGTCTTGGAAAATGGCATCGAAACCATTGAGGATGGAGCATTTCAGTTATCCGGAAGTCCTATAACATTTTTAGATATTCCCAATTCAGTAAAGTTTGTAGGAAAAAATGCATTTGCCATTTCCTCTCTTCAGACCGTAGCAAAACCGATGGGATTAGATGTCAGCGACGCAGGTATTCCGGCAACAGCACTTATCCTGGACAGGATCATAGAAGAATAATGCACCCCAGCAATCCTTGCTCAAAAGGAGCATTGTTTAAACTTAAAACAAAACAAAAATGAAAACAAAACAAGAATTAAAAAAATACTTCGAAAACGGAGATATTCCGGTACAGGAAGAATTCTGGGAGTGGCATGATTCATATTGGCACAAAGATGAAAAGATTCCAGCAGACCAATTAGATTATGATCTGTCTAAAAAAGCAGATGTAAATGCATCCAATCTAAGCCCACAGAATGCTCAGCTTTGGAAAGAAAAAATTGAAACTCAAACAGCGATTCAGGCTCCGCAACTGAATGGAAATGTCTTAACTGTATTTTATACGGGTGAGAACGGTGTTCAGCAAAGCAAATCCGTAGATTTAAGCAGTTTGGTAACCCGTGATATCAGCATTGAAAACGCGGTATATGATGCCTCTCAAAATATTATTACCATAACCCAAAATGACGGATCTGCCTTTCACATCAATCTCTCGGAATTCAGTATCATTCCAACGACCAATGCTGATGGAAGCGTAACATTATCACAGGAAGGACAGGAAAAAATCACTGTAAAAAAAGTGGCTGTAACAGGCAGTTACAATGATCTTTCTGATAAACCGACTTTTAGCGGGAATGATAATCTACAAAATGTCATCGACAGAGGTAACGGAACAACCAAGCCCATTATTTTCCAGCCAAGCCAGGGCAGAGCAGGTGAAATAAACTTCAGCCCTACCACGTATTCCTTTTGGTTTGGAAATTTGAACACGGATCATACCGGAGCTTACGGACTGGGAATTGGTTATAATACATTATCAAAATTAACCACCGGAGCAAATAACGTAGCCCTTGGTTCTTATGCTTTAAATGAAACCACCACAGGAAGATGGAATACCGCAACGGGTGTTTCAAGTGGAACTAAACTTACAACGGGTAATTTTAATGCTTTTTTCGGAACGCAGGCGGGAACTGAAACAACAACAGGAAACGGAAATACGTACATTGGAGATGAAGCAGGGAACAAAAATATTACCGGAACCAATAACACTGCTCTTGGTCTTGGTGCCGCTTATTCCTTAACTAATGGAACTCAGAATACTTTCTTAGGTGCGTTTGCCGGAAATATTCATGGGAAAGCAACAGGATCCGGTGCATGGGGTTACAATACATTTATTGGATATAATGCCGCCTCCACCACGCATGCTATGGGTGTTTGGGGTGACAACAATGTCGTTATCGGCTGTAATGCCCCGTTAGGAGGTTCAACCTTCAACAAACTGGTGATTGAATCCAATCCGGTAGCAAGACGCCATGATTTTGTAACGCCTTTAATTGGTGGAGACTTTGCTGCAAGAACATTGGATTTTGATGCTGTGGTTTCTGCAAAAAGAACACCTTTAGCGGATAACACCTATACAAAAGTAGCGGTTTTGAATGCCGGTAATGTATTTGGATATAAAAACTTATCAGACTTTACTGATTTCATTTCATTAGCAGGAACCGGGACGGGAGCTCCAGTAACAGGTAATATCCAGTTTACAGATGAAGACCCGGAAGAGAGAATCATTTACAGAACTAATGAACTTGATGGTGTAAAAAGTGCACTCGGTTTATTTCCTGAGTCTGTAATGATGTTTTCAGGCAATTTAGATGGAACAAATGCCTCCAGTGTAGATGTAAGTAAAGAAAATGGTGTTTTCGCTTATGGACAGGGCTCACGTTTGATGCTGAGTGGTGTAGGTGCCGCTTTAAGACAGACAAACGGTGGAGGTGTAAAAGGAATTTTTGCAAGTCCGAACATAGATGAACCTGTGCTTATAGAGCATGAAACAACAGATGCCAGAGGATTAAGTTCTAAAACTTACTTCGGAGACCATGCACAGGAAAATGACTACATCCAGAAACAGTATGCCGATAAGCAACATTCTTACAGCACCAAAGAAGAGCTGACAGGCGGAAAGTGGATCAATGGCAAGCCTGTTTATAAGAAAACCTTATATCTGGATCAGATTCCAAGGACAGGTGAAATCGATTTAAGACCTGAATTCCCGGATCTTGAAACCATCATCTCCAACGAAATGTTTACAGAATGGGATGATCTTAAAGCGGCATTTGCAGGTAACCAATGGAGAACAAAAGCCTATATCACAATCGAAAGAGAAAGAGCCATTATAGAACTGTTGAATACATCTGATTATGATTACTCTGTTATCAACTCGTTTACTCTAACACTTGAATACACCAAAAAATAAAAACAAAATGCCAACAAACAATACATCAACAGCAAAGTCCGCATTTACTGTCGGAAAATCCTTAATAGGAGAAGGAATTATCAATTATAAAGAAACAAACCCTATGAATACAACCAATAACGCATCACAATCACTTTTCAGATTTGTAAGTCTGAGAAACCCGCAATTAACAGAAATTAAAGATAAAAACTTAGGATTTATCCACAGACCCAAGGGAGTAACCGGTATTTTTGATACTGCAGTTGCAGGAAGACCTGCCAAAACGTTAAAGTTTGCAGCCATGAAAAGAGTTGCCGGAGAGTTTAACAACGCTGGATTCGAAAGTGAAAAGAAAATTGAAGAAGGACCATTTAAAGATCTTCTTGTAATTGGAAGAAAGCTTTCTAAAAAAGAAACATTAGAGAGTGCCGACCTTGCTTTCGTTACAGACTATTACAAAAGCCTTGTTACTACCAACAGACAGCTAAACACAGAAGGAATTGCTATATTTTCCCAGCTTTGGAATAATTATATTCATCAAATCGTTACCCAGGGAGATTTCTATATTAAAGAAGCAATCAGCCACATCCTAATGGCTATTCAGGTTGGTTTTGCCAGCAATCAGGATCTTACGGATCAGGAAATCATCAAAATTAATGGCGAAAAACCATTGGAAAAAGCATTGGATGGGAAAATTATATTACCAGCCATCTTATTTTCAGAAGATATCGAAAGTATTTCCTCAGTGGCATCAAGAAGTGCTGAGGGTTCTGAACCGGCTTTGGCAGCAAGAACGATTCAAAGATTAGAATCTGAAGCAAGAGCTTCTTTTGTATCCAGTAAAGCGATCCACAGAAAAGAATCTTTGAGCAAACTGAATTCTGAACTGGAAAAACTTCAGAAAAAATTCCATAAGTCAAGACATCAGGCCTATCAGGATGCCTATTCAAGATATATGGAAGAAAACAAAGAGCGTTTAGAACTCTATGACAGAAAATTAGCCGAAGTAGACAGTAAAATTACTCCGGACATGTCTGAGGAAGAAAAAGAACGTCTTTACAGCACTTTAAAGGAATATGAAGTTACTCCGTTTGTATTTACGTACAAAAATGAAATCAATTTAGAAGATTTGCAGGCAAAGCTTTCTCCGGAATCTTTCGACCTATTTGTTGAACTTTTCGGTGAATCCACAGCTAGCTTAACTTCTGTGGCAGAAGATACAGACAGTCTTCAGATTCTTTCACATGACACGTTGAGAATGGGTGCTCAGACCATTGTTCTTGATGATGAGATAGAAAGCTATGCTGATGCTTTACTTGTTGTAAGAAACAATATCTCTTCTTCTATGGAGACCGCACTTCAAAACAGCCCTCTTCCAGAACAACAGTATGCCAATATCGGTGGTGCTTCAGTACCTCTTATTCAAAATACAGCCAGAACGCCGATGGCATACAGCTTATATGCGCATAGTGCTTACAGGGTATCTGGTAGCAGAGGATTTGTTAATTTTTCTTTCGAAGTTGAAGATGTTTCATGGAGCGTTGCCAATGTCAAGATTACTGCAACAACAGATGCTGCCGGAACTTTCGAAGAAAACTACAGCAATATTCCTGTGGTAGATAATAAGATTACTTTACCTGCAGCTTTGGTAGACAGATTCAGAACCAGCTTTAGTTTCAAAATAGAAATCATTTTTGATAACGGAAGCCAGGCCTATGGAGAGATTGCCACACAATATCTGAAAGAAGACTTAAACCTTACCGGAATGTTGACTTTGAAGCGTGCTGCCGTTGAAAACCCAGGGACACCTGAACCGGGTACAGTCCAAAAACGTAAAAATTTCGGGATCAAAAGATTGGGAGTAGCAGATTATATGAAAGTAGTGCAAAGCGTTCATGCTTACGTTCCTGGAGAGGTTTCCAATATTGAGAACGTTATGGCAAGCGAATTGAGACATAAATCTTCGGTTTCCAGAGAATATTCTGAAGTTACAGATACAACTTCCAAATCTCAGGAAACAGAGAAGATGTCAGACACTTCCAAAACTTCCAGAACAGATATGCAGACTGAAGTTGCTAAAGAAATTGAGAAGCAGCAAAGTATTTCTGCCTACACAAGATTCAGCTATGGAAATGACAGTGCTATGAAGTTTGAAATCGGAGCTGACTATGCCAATAATACGGCACAGCACGACAGCACAAGACAAGCTGTGATGAAATCTCAGGAAATCACGGAAAGAGCAATGGAAAGAGTTCTTACTAAAATTTCAGAAGAAAGAGTTCAGAAAATCATCAAAGAATATACAGAAACCAATGTTCATGAATATGACAACAGAGGAAAAGTAACCAATACTGATAATGCTGAAGCAGCACAGCCTAAGCACATTACCGGAGTTTACAGATGGATCGACAAGAAAATGAAAAACCAGATCTACAACTATGGTAAACGTACGATGTTTGAATTTATGGTTCCCGAACCTTCAAGATTACACCGTCTGGCTCTTACTGTTGCCAAAGCTCAGGTACTTAAAGCACCTGTAGATCCAAGAAAAGCGCCTGAACCATGGTTAATGGCAGATCCAAAATCTGCAACGATTGTACAGATCCAGCATTGGGCTCAGGAATACGGAGTAACTTTAGAAGCATTCCCGGAAGCAACCAAACAGGTTATTCATACAGCTTCCAGCGTTCCTCAGACAAATGACGATTTTGGAATTGATCATACACAGTTTACCATCCCGGACAACTATGCCGGAAAAAATGCAAGCTTTGCCTGCAGATCAACAAGAAACAGAGGTGGCGGATGGTCAGGATCCCGTTACTCTGAAGTCCTCTTCTCAAATTTAAAAGGAGATATGATTGGCCGTTCTGAACGTGGTGGAGATCTTAATTTTGACGACGGATCATCTGGCTTCAATATCACTGGTAATGTAACTTTCCAGGTGAAAGGACACAACGTAAGAAGTTATACCATCAAAGTAGTGGTAAACTGTGAGCTGAGCGATGCATTTATCAATAAGTGGAAAACAGACAGTTTTAACGATATTATTAAAGCCTATGAAGCTGCTTATGCCAAATTCCAGGAAGATCAGGCAAGATTGGATGCTGAACAGAAAGAAAAAGAGGCTCAGCTTAAAGAAAGACAGGATACTTTCTATCGTTATATGGAACATGATGTCTTAAAGCACAACTGTATTGCTTATCTATTACAGGATTACCTTTATACATTAGGACAGGAAACAACCAATGGCGCTGATGAGAAAACAACCATGGATAATTTCCAGGTGTACCTGAATGAAAATCTGGACAGATATACCGCTCTTGCCAAGTTTATGGAACAGGCATTTGAATGGGAAATCATGGATTACACCTTCTACCCATACTATTGGGCTAACCGTAAGAGCTGGCAGGAATTCTACATCAGCGAAAGTATGGATCCATTGTTCAGAAGCTTCTTACAGGCAGGTATGGCAAGAATTATTGTTACCGTAAAACCAGGTTTCGAAGCAGCCGTTCAGTTCTTCCTTGAAACAGGAATAATCTGGAATGGTGGTTCTGTTCCGGTAATCGGAGACCCAATGTATATGAGTATTGTGGACGAAATGAGACAGCCTACCGGAGAACCTCAAGGTAAATATTGGATCACCAGAATCCCTACTACCTTAACGATCCTTCAGGATAAATCTACAGGACTTCCGGTAAATCAGCCATTACCGATTTTCCCGGAAAATGCACCTGAGAATTGTGAAAACCCTTCAGAACTGGAGTTTGAAACAAGTTTCAGATTGGATGAAGATGCCCAATTGTCACATAGTGACGGAGCTACTACATTGCCTACAACAATTGTCGGATAGAATTACCTTAATGGCGGTGTGAAATATCACCGCTATTTTTTTACAATTTTTAATTTCAAAAAACTTAAGAAATGAAAAATATAGATATTAGAAACCTTGCGAAGATTGGAGTGGCTGATGTGGATGTTTATAAGGCTAATCATAGGAAATTTAGTGCCACATCTCCCAAATTATTAATGTTTTTTAGATCTTCAGATCAGGCGAAGGGCCTTCCTAAAGATTCGTCTGGTAAAAACAACGATATGAAATATAATCAATCATTTGGTTTTGATATGTTTTGCCAGCATCTATATGGTAATAATACTGATGTCTACAAAAATGGGTATTATGAAAAAAAGGTTGTTGGCGGAAAAACAGTTGACGACAAATCAAGAGAAAAAATTGTAGGAAAACTTGAGTCTTTTTATGAAAAAGATCCTAATCTAACATATGAATTAAAAGACCCAAAAGCTCCGCCAGTATCTTACTTTATTGATGAGACATACACATTATCAAAAAGGAACAAAAAAATGACAGATATCAGTTATTATATTCCTAATGTACTTATTAAGCCAGGTCAACAAGTCGTATTGTCTGCCAAATTTTTCGACACAGATAATGCTTCAAAATTAGGAGCTATTGTTTCATTCAAATTATCTAATAATAAAGGTATTGAAACTTTTACCCCCACTCTTACATTTAATAATAATGAGGATGTTTTAGATTTTATTATCAAAACTAAGGCTAGCGAATTTATTGCTGACAAAACAACAGTAACAGCTTTTATCAATGATGGCACAGGGAAAGAATTGGAAATAGGCAAAATAAATCTATTACCTAATCAATTATTAAAAGCAAAATCCTTCTTTATTGATGTTTTTTATAATACTACTACTCCAACTGCTCCCTTCAATGGTATAACAATGATAAATGATTTAAATATGAAAGCTTTAAATCAATCGTCTGTAGAATTAATTTCCGGAGGAGCAAATAAAACAATGTTTATTAAAGCTAATGATCAAGAACTTGTAGATGGAAAATATGACGGGCAGCCAATTTCCAATATCTTGACAAATAAGGGAGCTGGAAAGCCATATGAACTCAATGATTTAAATAAAGCTTTAAGAATAATAACGTCCAGATTCTATGAAGAAATAATTAATGAAATTATAATAAATACTGAAACAGAATTAAAAAATCTCGATGTAAATGACGGAACTGCTACAAGAAAGCTAATTGACCCATCCTCCTCACTAAAGGGAACATTAGATGACCTGGATATTACAAAGCCTTTCAATTCAGGAGGTAGTGTTATGAAAAGATATGATTTTATTAAAGATCGATTATATGGTTATTTACATTATGAATTTAAAATAAATTATCTTTTTGCATTTATATGCCATAATATCGAAACGAAGGTAACTACAACTTCAACAGCAACTACTTCAACTACTTCCCGTGACGAAGCAATGGCTTTTCTCGATGCAAAAGAAATCATTATTCCAAGTAATGCTATTGGAAAAACAATGACTTTAGCTCATGAAATTGCACACTGCTTCGGTGTAAGGCATACTTTTGATATTCCAGGAAGCAGTCCACAAATAGGCGATCTGAAACTCCCTCAGCAAAAAACCCTTGAAAATATTATGGATTACCCTAAGAATGGTGATTCTGATAGAAGGTCTTTTATTAAATACCAATGGGATAAAATAAGAGAGAGTGTTTCTTCACATGTGAATACAGTTGCAGAACTTAACTTTGAGCAACATACTGACAGAAACCAATCCGGCCTCATCGATTTTACAAAAGAAACAGGTTATATATGGGATTATAGCAGAAATTTAATGGATTTTCTTATGAGAGCAATGGAAAAAAAATATAATGGAGATTATTCAGAAATTAAAAATTCTAGTGATAAAATTTTGACTATTTTTGCTAATGAAATTACCAAAACTTTAAATAAATTATGAAAACTCTATTTAAATTTATATTTTTTATATTTATTCCATTACAATTTTCAGCTCAAGACGCTTTACAATATGATTTTAAAAAACAGGTAAATTATGTTTTTCAAGGTTCTCTATATGAGGCTTTCCAAGAAGCTGTAACCAATTATAATAGTAATTCCAAAGAATATATTCAGTCTGATATTCTGCCTTTAAAGTTTGCAACTCAGCATAAAGAAAGTAAAAATAAAAACTACACAATAAAAATTGAAGATTTTCCCAATCAATATAATATAAAATTCAAATTTGATCAATATGAGAACAGCAAGGAAAACTGTTTGAATTTTTTAGAAATTGATACAAATAAGTTATTTATACAATCACAAAAAGATAATTCAGGAGTTAAGTATATTAATACATATTTAAACTCTTTTATGCTAAGTAGTAGTTGTGATAATGATAACACAAAAACATGGATTTCAAAAAGTTTCCTATGCAAAACCCATGTGATATCTAATGAATATATTGATATTAACAAAGATTTCAAAATAATCAACATATTGTATTACAATACTTTATCACTAACATCTAACAGCGCTAAAAATAAGTTTGAAATTACTATTTATGAGAAAGTTGATAGGCAAATGAATCTTTTAATGAGAAAAACCATTATAAAAGGGAATAAGGAAGATGCAATTGATTATTTAAAACGCTATAATATTAATTACAATAGTATTAATGATAAGGAATTTCAGGAACAGGATTTCAAAAAAATTTAAAACTGATTTCTTATAGTAATACTTAAAAAAATTTTGCAGAAATAATGTATAGATGTTACATTTAGAAACTATACAAAAAGTAGAATACTTTAATATATAAGCCACAGCAATGCTGTGGCTTATATTTTTAAAACTGTCACATTCTTGCTATCTTCATCACATGCAAAAAATGGGAGCCAATTAAATGCATGAAAGTGTTGAAAATAAAAGAAAGCGAGTTAATATATAATCGTTTTTATCTCATGCTAACAATAGCAGGATAAAAAATAAAACACGTCAAGTTTTGTCGTTTTCCCAGCCTACTTTTGAAGCATAAGTCAAGACACAAAAAAACAATCATAAATTTTTGAATAACCTTTGAATTCAGCATTCACAACATGCTGAACAGCCACAACTATGTCTGAGAATCTAAAGCTTGAAATATAGTCAGCTTTAAAAACTGAACTATCTGATATTAACCTATTTAATACAAAAATCACCACTTTATTATGAAAACAAAAGAAGACTTAAAACTATACTTCGAAAATGGAGACCAACCCACGCAAGAGCATTTCTGGTCCTGGCTGGATTCCTACTGGCACAAAAATGAACTGATTCCCTTAAACCAAATTCAGAATAACGAGCAAATTATTCAGCAAACCAGTAGTTTCAATGATTATATGAATCCAGCCTTGGAAGTTGGAGCCCTGGCAATTTCCGGATCTGTTGGGTTTCCCACGGGTTCAACTATAAGAGGTAGAACAGATGCTTTTTTAGATACCATCTATGCGAATCATATCGAACTTATGGGTGATATGTTATTGCAAACTATTTTCTACTATACCGATGCAAATGTTTTTATTTCAAAACAGGATATAAACGCAAAAACATTTACTCCAACCATTCCTGCAACCGCAAAGAAATGGAAAGTTTCCGTGCATCATATTGACAAAACGCAAGCAGTTACTCAGTCAGAATTAAATGCAATTAAGATTAATTGCTACTCATCTAAATCACTCACATTTAATGATATTGTAGAAAATGCAAAAGCATCTATAAAAGTCATATCAGAATACAATGATTTAGAAATTAATTTAGGAGAAAATATTCCTACAGAAATCGGCAGAATAGCCGTAAATAATGGTTTTAATTCTACCTCTGATACAGGGATAAGAACAGCTTTAATTCCTGTAGTTTCTGGCAAATATTTAATTAATCAGAAATCAGGATATAAAATTTCCCGTGTTATTTTTTATAAGGATGGAATATTCGCCAACCAGAATGTTACAACCAATGACTTTTCAGTAGATAATGCGACCTCTAATCAGGTGAGACTCGTTTTTGAAAAGAATAGTCCAACAGACATCGTTACCGAGCAAGATCGTCTCGATTTCACCTATATTTTGAAGAATATCAGTGTTAGTAAGTATGATCAGTTATTAAATGAAAGTAAAAAAAGCAAACCTCTTCCATCTACGATTTATACAATAAATGAACAGGTTGCCATCCTAAATACGAATGACACTGACATCAATTTTGATTTAACCAATCGTAAGATCATAATTTCCGGGGGAGCAATCATTGATACAGGCAACACACTTGTAGGAAGAATCAGTCTGCCCACTTCAACCGTGGGTATAGATATGCCTTCCTCAATAACAGCTGGCGTGGTACTGTATAATAAAACAAACAATACAATCATTATTCAAAATCAAACATCGGCTCCGTTACTCAGTCATTTGGTTTTGTTTACTTACCGATATAGCGGTGCTTTCACTAGTTTTTACGTCACCGGCCTGAAAAATTATTCTGTAAACGGAGTTCCTGTATCTCAAAAGGATACCCGGCAAATGAATAAATTTGTAGTCGATAACTTTGGAATTAAGTATTGGAGTGCTCCGGTTTATCCTGCTTTCAATCCTTTGACCCTTACATCAGATGTCCTTTATTCAATGTATGATCGTGTAATAACACCTTTCTCAAAAAATGTCACAAAAACAATTATAGGGCAAACAGAAGGGTCAACACCTTATGATATTTTACGAATTGATATCTCATTTAACAGAAAAACACCACCAACACAAAGACGCAGAAAGCCTCGTATAGTTGTAAGCGGAGGTACCCATGGGGGTGAAAAGTTGAGTGTTTACACTACCTACTTATTTTTTAAACTCTTGCTTGAAAATCCCAATAAAGATGAGATGATAGACGTCTTACGTACGAATTATGATTGGACATTGATTCCATTAGTTAATCCATATGCATTGAATGTTGGAAATGTGGGTGGAACAGAATCGGTAAGATGGAATCATAACGGCGTGGATATTAACAGAAACTTTGATTATCGTTGGGCAGAATATGCAGACGGCGGCCCTGGCTCTCAATCATATAAAGGCACTTCTCCCTTCAGCGAAAGAGAATCACAACTGGTGAGGGATACTTTTAATGCTATCAAAACAGACACCGTATTATTTATCGACTGTCACAATTTTGGGTCAGGAGTAAATATTGATTATCGGGCTGCCTGGTTTGCCTCATCATTTAATACTGTTCAGAATGCCATCTATTCATTATGCGACAGATTAGATGCTGAAATGAGGAAACGATATAGTTATTTAGCCGATAAAGATTTGCTTGTTTTTTCAGATATTGATGGCAGCTCTCCGATGTCTCAGGCCTGGATGGGGAATCAGCAGATAGTAGCAATGACAATGGAAACTGATCAGAATGATTTCTACAATCCAACAGACCCAACATCTTTTAACAGTAATGTCATTACAAGAAGCATAGAAACCTACGTCAATACATTCTACTCTATGGGTAAATTTGCTGTTGATTTTTATAACAGCAGATTATAAATAATTCTTCATAAAGTTTCTACAAAAATTAAAACACGACACGTTTTGTCGCATTAACCGCATATATTTGTCTTATAAAACTTTACCATGAAACGCAGCGTTGCTGCACCCTAAAAATAGAGAAATGAAGAAAGATTTTTATCTGACAAGATATGCCTTAATAATTAAAAGATTAGAAAGTTCTCCGGCTACCTATTCACAGCTGGAGGACTATCTTTTAAACTCTTTTGAATTCCAGGATGCAGGAATCAAGAGCTACTCTATCCGTACTCTGCAAAGGGATATCCGGGAGATTTCCGATCTTTTTAACCTTTCTATCCACAACAAAAAAAAGGGTGACAACCGATATTATATTGAAAGCCGTCCCATTATGGAAGTGGATGAATACAATCAAAAACTTCTTGAGTCCTTCCAGGTAAGCAATGCCCTGAATCTTCACCCTGATTTTTCAGATTTTATCTTTTTTGAAAGCAGAAAACCTACCGGTGTAGAACATTTTTATGACCTGTTCTTCGCGATCAGAAATAAAAGAGTTGTAAGTTTTGAACACTACAATTACAAAAACAAACTGATGACCTCTAGGAAAGTTCACCCTTTGGCTTTAAAAGAATCTAAAGACCGATGGTATCTTATTGCCATTGATACAAAGGATAAAGTGTTAAAATCATTTGGGCTGGACAGGATCAACTATCTGGATGTAGCCAAAAATCAGTTTCGGGAAAAGTACAAATACAACTTCAGAGAGCATTTCAAAAATGCATTCGGGGTGATGAACCTGACAGAACAGAATCCACAGAATATTGTTCTGAAATGCAGCCGCCATCAGGGAGAATATATCAGAAGTTTTCCTCTTCATCAATCCCAGAAAGAAACCAAAGAAACGCCGGAAGAGATCTATTTTGAGTTCTTCCTCCACCCTACTTATGATTTTATGCAGGAGATTCTTTCTTACGGAAAAGAGGTCACCGTTCTGGAACCGAAAGGTTTAGTTGATGACATTCGCAATCATTTGCAGGAATCTTTGAACCGTTATCTTGAAAGCTGATTATAAAGAAAGTATTTCATATTTTTTGTTATATTTACATAAATATACCCTTATTGAAAACTTTATTCATCGGCATCAGTTGCTTTATCTCTTCCTTTTTTCTTGCCCAGCAGAAAGAAGAGTTCAGACTTGTAAAGAGCTACTATAACCAGCACAGAAATATGCTGAATAAAGAGTTCAAAAAGAAATTCGATGCAGAATCCAACACAGTAAAAAAAGCTGCTATAAAAGGAGATTTTCTTTTTTTTATGAAGAAAATGGACAGCATTGAAAATAATGCTCTGATTGGAGCTTTATTAAAAGTAAGGAACCTTGAAGATTTACAGGCCATCAAAAGTCCCAGATTGACCTCATCTGAAAAATTTTCGGATGCTGAAAAAATTGCAGATTATCCCGGTGGAGTTAATTCTTTGAGACAGGAAGTAGCCAATCTGCTGTATGTTGAAGGAGTATATTCTGAAGAAAAAATGATAAAAACCGATGTTGCCTTTATTGTGGAAAAAGATGGAACTGTCAGTAATGTTCATGCACAAGGAAATAATTTCACCTTCAACAGGCAGGCAGAAATAGCATTATATTCTCTGGCTGAAAAATTTTCTCCGGCAATGCTGAAAGGTGATCCTACGATTTATCGTTTTAAACTTCCTTTAACTTTAACCATAACCGAATAATGAAAAAGCATTTCAGCCTGTTTCTATTTTTTGTACTTAATTTTTATTTCTCGCAGCAGACAGAAGGTCTGAGAATTATTAAGGCAAAATACGATATCCAGATTCAGAATATAGAAAATAGTTATACAGATGCCCTTTCTAAAGCTCTCTCAAGAAAACGTGTTAATAAAATTACTTCGATAAAGGACAAAGAGATAAATGCTATTAAATTTCTAAGAAATAATGAATATCTGGAAGAACTTGTAAAAATTAAAGAAACTTATAGACTTTCACACTCCTCTTCCAGTTCTTCATCTGGCGACAGTGAGAAAATTGAAAATAGTACTGGTCCCAAACATCCCAAAGGATCAGATTTTTTCAAAAAAGAGATTTCTGACAATTTTTTTTCGGATGCTATTAAGGGTAGGAATAGAATTGAGTGCAGGGTATATTTTACTGTAGAAAAGGACGGGAGCCTCACTTCAGTAAAAACTTCTGGCGATAACGAAAATTTCAACAGACAGGCTGAACTTGCTGTATTACTGACTCAAGAGAAATGGGAACCTGCAATAAGAAACGGGCAACCAGAAAGAGCTTATATGTCTTTTCCTGTTGCATTAAATTTTGATTAATATGTTTACCGACGAATATTACATGAAAATGGCGCTGCAGGAAGCAGAAGCCGCTTTAGAAAAAGATGAAGTTCCTATTGGATGTATTGTGGTTTCAAACAACAGAATTATTGCAAGAGCCCACAATCTCACCGAAACACTGAACGACGTTACCGCCCATGCAGAAATGCAGGCTATCACCTCCGCGGCCAACTTCCTGGGAGGAAAATACCTTAAAGACTGCACCCTTTATGTAACCATGGAACCATGTGTGATGTGCTCAGGCGCACTTTCCTGGTCTCAAATCTCGAAAGTAGTGATTGGAGCACGGGATGAACAAAGAGGTTTTATCAATAAACACCTTTCTCTGCATCCGAAAACAGAAATTATAACGGGGATTATGGAGACAGAATGCTCTTCTATTGTTAAAGACTTTTTTAAGAGTAAAAGATAATTTCAGCCTTTAGAAAAATTTACCAGCAAATTCACTGATAATAGTATAGAAAAGCCAGAGGATATTGAATATTCCCTGGCTTTTTGTTTTATAAAAGTACTATTCTTTCTAATCAGTTTTCAAAATACAATACCTCACAATATCAAAATATTCACCATCCTTCTTCATCTCCTGTTTTAATATCGCCTCCTGCTCCATTCCTATCTTCTCCATAATTCTCCCGGATGCCGGGTTGTGAAGGAAATGGGTAGCAAAAATTTTGTTAAACTTCATTTCATTAAGGCCAAAATTTACGATTGCTTCCGCAGCTTCAGTAACGTACCCCTTGTTCCAATAAGGAATTCCTATCCAGTAGCCGAGTTCGGCCTTGTCATCATCCCTGTCATGCAGTCCGATAGCTCCTATAATTTGATCTTCTTTATTCCGGATCGCAAACGTGTATCCGGCATTGTTATCAAAAGCTTCTTTTGACATTTTAACCCAGGATCTGGCATCATTTTCCACGTATGGATAAGGAATATTGGAAGTAAGATCAGAAAAAATTCTATGCTGAAGATATTCAACAATAAAAGGAATATCTCTTTCTTCCAGCTGCGAAAGCACCAATCTTTCGGTTTCTATTACAGGAAACTTGTTCATTATACTAAAATTAGGGTTGAGGTCATGATGAAGATATTTATCCGGATTCAATCTGACTCTTACTCTTTAATTTATAAATCTTTACCCAGGAAATAAAGACCTTTCAGGGTGTGAAGCCTGTCCATCACATGAATCTTATCCGTAAGAGGCTTGTAAACATGGGAAACCCCTCCTGTTGCCACTACAAAACAATCGTCATTCACTTCCTCATTGATACGGGTTACAAAACCTTCTACCATCCCAAGAAAGCCATATACCATACCGCTCTGCATGCAGGTTACCGTATCCAGTCCCAAAACAGATTTTGGCTTCTTCAGTTCTATATCCGGAAGTTGTGCGGTCTGGTTAATCAGTGAATTCAGAGACGTCACAATTCCCGGAGCAATAATTACCCCTAAAGTTTCTCCTGTTTCAGCGACACAGCTTGCGGTAAGGGCTGTTCCGAAATCTATGACAATCTTCTTTCTGTTCGGGTACAAATTGTGTGCAGCCACCAGGTTTGCATAGATATCGGTTCCCATCTGCTTGGATTTTGCCTGTACTCCGGAAGGAGTATTTCTGTCAACAATCACTGGAGTTGTTCCGTGGATTTTTTTGATCCCGGAGCTCATGACTTTGGTAAGCTGAGGTACTACGGATCCTATAATTACCCTATCAATCTCTTTGGGATCAATTTTATAGGTTTGATAGAGCATCAGCATCTGTACATAAAGTTCATCTGCCGTTCTGTAAGGCTTTGTATTAATTACCCACGAAATATCACAATTATCCCCATTGAAAAGACCAAATCTGATATTGCTGTTTCCTACGTTTATTACAATTGAATTCATTGACATATTTTTCAGAAGAAATTCATTAGATCTACTTGAAATTCCCGCTTGATTTTGAGGCATTAAATTTAATAATTTTTCTAAAAACAACCTGCCAATCTCCCATAAATTACAATGATCTTAATAATATCATTTGTAGAATTCTCCTGAATGCAAAACAAAGCTGTTTGTAAGCTGCATGATTCCTCCGGAAGTTACAAACAACAGTATTTTAGTCTTCCAGAGGTGTCCGGAGATTTAAAACTAGCTGCGGGAGATTTAAGCAGATATCCGAAAGATTCCTGCAAGCTGTCGGAAACCACATGAGTTCTCCAAAAGTATCTCACAGGTCTGTTTGTAACAAAACGAGGTAACATTAATTACTATGAGACACTTTGCTATCCACTGCATTCCTAAGGGTTTAAAAATATTTAAAAAAAATGTATTGTTAATTGATTAAAAAAAATTATTCTTGTAATAAGAATTTAAAAACACAAAATTACACAAATGAAAAAAATTAATTTGCTTATCCTAATGGCAATCATGTCCATTATATTCAGCTGTAGAACTGAACTCACCAATGAAACGGACACCAACATTACTCAATCAGATTTCAGAAAAACTATTAAACTAAAAGAAGCCTTAGCCTTCAAAACGTATATTACCGGGATAAAAAACGGTCCTCCACATACACATGGTAAAAAAGAGGATTGTTTCTCTTCTTTACCTGATGATGCCACAGTAACAGTAATTACACAACATAATGTAACTTCTTATAGTACCGTCATCAGAAACTTGGACAGATCATCAGATGTTTTAGTGTATAGTATTGATAATGAAAATAAAAGTATAGGCTTTATCGCAAAATATAAACCTGCAGACCTAACAAAAAACTATCAGATTGATAATTTTACAGGTACGGTAGAATATACGACACTGGATGGCAGACCCATGGGAACCAAAGAACTCTCCAATGGCGCACCACTCCCCGATAAAGCAACAGCAGCAAAAACATTTGCGAATAAGATCGATTGCTCATTAAGCATCAGGCTTATTGAGGTAGAGTGTAACGGGGAACATCACACACCCTCTGAATACTCACAATGTACCGCAAGTGAAAAACCTTATTACGTTGTAGAAATTACAGAGGTTTGCCCAAGTGGCGGACAACCTCCAAAAGGATTTCCCAATATGGGAATGTATGATGGTGGTGACAGCAGTGGAAATAGTGGAACCACAACTAATGAAATGTCTATCCAGGATAGCTTTAATTATATGCTGAACGAAGCTGGATTTTCAGAACTTTCCGCAGAAGAATATACTTATATTCAAAATAATCAATATATTGGAGGACAATTGCTTTCTTATTTTTATAATAATTTATATGGGAATAAGGATAAGATATTACATGGTGCCATTCAATATCTAATTCAAAATATAAATTCAAATGAAACATTTATTATTAAGTGGAAAAATTTTGAACCTATGTTAACCTTTGCAGACAAATTTTTACAGGAAAATTCAGACACTTTGAATGCAGAACAAATTTTTATCAGGCAAAAAGATTTAAATGATGCTATAATTCAAAATTCTAATTTATTATTAGATATTCCATGCAGTGAATTGGATAATTGGCAAACAGTAGCTCAACATAATGTTCCTCAATCAGTAAAGGATAAATTACAAAATATAAAAAATCAAACCAGCTGGTGGAGTAATTGGCAAATTACCAATTTAGACGACGGTGCCAGTACTAAAATAAATATGGATTTATTTCCAATACAGATTAATTCACTACCGAATAAACCAAATAGTACTCAAAAATATACTCCTGAAGAATTTTTTAATTTCTTTAGACTTAACTTAAATTTATTTGCAGAAAAATTCACTCCGATTGTTGACAGCTATTATGGTATTAATGATACCACTTTATGGAACTCATCAAATCCTTTAGGTTCACTTATTCATATTGAAATTCCAATTAACGATGGTACAGTGATTTGTAGTGGCTTCGGTCCTAAAGCATGGGTATTTTCAACAATAAAAGCTCCCATGAGCATAGGTTATGATGGCATTCATCCTGTTTCAGGAAACAGATTGTTTGGATATTATGTCAATCCAAACGATAATTCAATGTATATATTTACGAGGGGTGTTGACAGAGTGTCTCAAATAGCAACAAGTACACCTAACCTTGCCAACTATTTAATTGAGAGTTCTGCTTTTTTTGGAGCTGACCAATTATGGAAAGGTATGCAAGATAAACTGTCAAAATATATAAATGATAGAAATGGAAATGCTAATAAACTTCCTGAGAAAACATATAGACCAGATTATACAAAAATCAAAAACTACTTGAAAGGGAAAGCCCCTTTAAGTTCTTTAGGCTGTCATTAATAAATATCTATGAAAATATTAAATAATATATTAAAAATTATACTTATTATGTATTTTGGAATTATAGCTAAAAACTTGATGCAATTAATTCTAGGATATTTATTTAATTCTGAGAGTGACATAAAACTATACAAATTATATAACTTACAAGAAAGTAATTATTCTTATAATTTTTTACTTCAATTAATCTTCATTTACGATTTTTTATTTTTACCGATTATATTTTATTTACCATTATATTTAATATTATATTTAATCATTACAAGGTTTGGTAATAAATTTTGGTTACACATATTTTATCCTGTAACAATATATTTATTGACAATTCATTTTTTAGGTAAAAGTCATTTTAATTATTTATTTATTTTCATAACAATTTTAATTGGATTACTAAATTGGTACTCGTTTAAAAAATGGATTAAAGTAACTTAAAATAATGTTTAAAAAATTATTTATAATTATTACCATATTTTCGGTTTGGCAATCATTATTTTGTCAAACTATAGAAAATAATTGTCCTAAAAACTTAACATATTTTGCTTCTACAATTCCTATTGATGGAGACAAATGGTATGCTCCTATTAAATATAATATTCAAAATGGTATAATTGATTTAAAGATTATACATAAAGAAAAAGAAGAGCTATTTATTCGATTCAAAATAATTGAAAACTTAATTTGCGATTTTAAAAATATGAACAATTGTAATCTAAAATATAAAGTTTTGACTTATGATGAGGAAACTGACTTGTACGAACAAAGAATATCCGAAATAGAATTCAAGTTTTTTGATGGAAAAGGTAAAATTTATATTAAGCATCCAAATTTTACTCAAATCGTCAGTGATGCAACATCAATAAATGAAAATTAATAGTATACTGCATTGCAGCAAGATGAAATGTATATACAGATTTAAGCAAGGTGTAATAATCACAACACTTATGAGTTGTTTTGGTGATAAAAAAGAAGAAGAAAACATCATAAGTCTACCAGACTATAAGCCTAAATTGGAGGAAGCAATCGGAAAATATTATTTTATTCCTATTAAAGATGAATTCTATAATAGGGATGATTATAAATATTTTAATTTGAAGAAAGGAGACACTTTATTTCTAGAGATAAAAAAAGACTCTACCTATTCATTTAATAAATTTTATTTTAATCAAGGAGAATCTGTTACTAATTTAACTGGAAAATTAATAATTGACAAAACAGGTGTAAGCCTTTCTCCAAGCTCTGATGTTAAAAATGCAACTATCTATTTATTAGGATTTAAAAAGTCCAAAAAATTAGGACTCCATTATTATTACGGTATTAATAGCCCAACCGACCCAACAGAATTTGAATACTATATCACGTATAAAAAAGTGAAGTAATCTTATATACCCTACAACTCCTTTGCAATGACTTTATTTGACGATGAATCAATAAATAAATTTATATGAAAAAATTAGCGATAACAATTACAGGATGCTTTATGATCTCATGTACCGTTAATAAACTAGGATTTAAAGAAGAGTTGACAGTACAAAATTTCAAAGATAGAACTTTACAAAAATGTCTATTGAAAGGTTATCAGAATAAAGACCTCGTAAATAAAATATATGATATAGATAAGACACTCTATGACCCTGTTGCAATAGCCTTATTTGATGATGAGATAGATTCTTTTTTGACCCCTAAAATAAATAAAATGAAAGAAGATTCAATGGAATCAATCGGTAAGGTCTCTGAAGCAAAAGCAGGGAAAATTGTATTTGGAAATTGCTTGTATGTTTATAAAAGTAAAGAACTGGATAAGTTTGCTACTAAGTATATTAATAAATATAAGAAGGTCAAAGATTTAGATTTGTTAATTCTTTCAAAAAACCCATCTTTTTAATTAGTAAAGATAATAGAAATGAATAATCTAAAATTAATCATACCTATCGTTTCCTTTTTACTAATTTGTTCATGTTCAATCAATGAAAGACCACAATTCAGCTATCGAAGTGATAGAAAACACAAAGGCAATGAAAAGGATTTTTATACCAAAAGATTTAAGGATGCTGTCTTTTATAAATGTCTACAACATGGATATGGAAAGGATATTAATTTTAAAATTGGAAAATTAATGGCAGAGAAAGATTTATTTACTCCTTCTGATGAACCTTTTATTACAGAAGATACAATACAAAATAGTTTAGCAAAGCAAATAATCTCTAATCTTCCTCCTGTATACATGCTTCATGAAAACGAGAATGAAATAAAGGGTAAAAATTTTATTATTTCTACCTGTTTAAGCTTTTATGAGAGTAAAGAACTTAATAAAATAGTTCAAAAGTATTATAAAAGAAAGGTAAAAGAAAACAAGAAACTAGAATATTAGAAATTAGTAAACTTGTATCGATATTAAATTATTGCTTTTGACCATTAGTAATCTCAGGGAGCAAATCATCATTTCTACACTTTTGGAATAACATTTTGTTTTTCTCTTAACACAAACCAAATATAATCACATGGACAGAAGCAATAAGTTTTTAAAATTAATATTTGTAAGTGTTTCAATGATGACAATTGTAGATTGTTCTAATGATAAAAAAAATAGTGAGAAAGAAAATATTTATGATTTAAAACCTAATAGATTCTCTCTTAGTCAGTCTTCTGGAAAATATTTTTTTATTCCTAGTATTAATGATAATGATTATCCTAACTTTAAAACCTTTGGTTTAAAAAAGGGAGATTCTATAATATTAGAGATTAAGGCTGACTCTACTTTTATTTTTAACCATTTTTATCATGATAAATTGATTAGAGTAGATAATTATCATGGGAAAATTGTAAAAAATTTGGATGAACTTGATAAAGTATTTATTCCTTTTCCAGAAAATTCCACTAATTTACAAGGGTTTGTTCAATCTAAGAAAGATATATATTTTTATAATCATCTCAATATTGAAAATTATAGTAACTACGAATACAGACTATTTTTGAAAAAAATGAAGTAGTTTCACATGCACAGAAACAATAAACTTTTAAAATTTTTATTCATAGGTTTAGTAATTACGGTACTTATGAGTTGTTTTGGTGATAAAAAAGAAGAAGAAAACATCATAAGTCTACCAGACTATAAGCCTAAATTGGAGGAAGTAATCGGAAAATATTATTTTATTCCTATTAAAGATGAATTCTATAATAGGGATGATTATAAATATTTTAATTTGAATAAAGGAGACGCTTCTAGAGATAAAAAAGACTCTACCTATTCATTTAATAAATTTTATTTTAATCAAGGAGAATCTGTCACTAATTTAACTGGAAAATTAATAATTGACAAAACAGGTATAAGACTTTCTCCGGAACAAATCACTATATTTAATAACACAATATAATTATTCTGACTATATCATGAAAAAACTGATCCTCGGCACTTTACTATGTCTCAGCGTCTCCATTTTTGCACAATCCGGCAATTCAATGGCAGGCATTTTACAAAAAATAAAAAGTCAGTCAAAAATTGATACTCAGGATAAGATGGTGTATGATCTGATGGATGAGTTTTATCAAAAAAATCTTCAGGCCGACAATGATGAAATGACTCCCGAGTTTACCCACAAATTTCAAAAAGCAGTTTCTGATCCAGGTACCAAAAATATGCATCTGCTTTATCTTTTTCTGATGTATCAGCAGCATATCAGCCAGGCAGTGGCAGAAGGGAAAAACCCCAATCCTGTGTTTCAGATAGAAACGATGCATCTTCTGGAAAGTGAAACAAAAGAAGTATATGGAAAGCTCCCGGCAATTATTTACATTTTTAAAGCAGAGGCCTTAGAGAGCGGCTCAAAAAAAGAAGAAGCAAAAATTACGGTTGCCAACGGTTTAAAAGAATATCCGGATTCTGTTCCTTTAAAGGTCTACAGTTATTTAAATACAAAAGATGAAACTTTGAGGCAGGATCTTACCCAAAATCATCCCAATCACTGGATGGTACAGCAATTTGGAATAAAATAAAAAAAATCCACAGATGAGTCTGTGGATTTTTTCTTTGTATAGGTCTATTGTTATTTCACTTCAACAAAATTATTTTCCATATTCACATCTGCAATTCTCTGGCTGAAATCAATTCCCAGAACCGATAATTGAGATTTTGTATAAGGAATGGTAAGCGTATATTCTTTCTGTGTCCAAGGCCAGTAAGGCATTGTTTTAAACTCACCATACGCATCCTTTTCTTTCCATGTATGCGTCATATTCATTGGAATCTGATACGTAACAATCTTCTTATCAGTTGTCATTACGCCAAAATCAATCGGCATTGGAACCTGGCCATTGTTGACTAAGGTAATGGTAGTAGATTTTGCATCGTATTTTACATCTTTAATTCCGTAATCGATCGTCTTTGTGGTATTGATCCAATAGTTATGAAACCATTTCAGATCCATCCCGGAAACTCTCTGTGCAATATGAAGGAAGTCCCTGTCTGAAGGATGTTTCATACTCCACTGATCATAATATTGTTTTAAGGTTTCTGCAAGGTTCTGCTCTCCCATAATGTATCCAAGCTGTACCAGATACAACTCACCTTTTACATAAGATGCATAAGTATAAGCAGTACCGTTATCATGATGGTCTCCTAACCAAACGGCAGGTTCTTCAATTCCTTTTTTAACAAAGTTTCTGTAGGCATCTAATCTTTCAACAAAAGGATTTGGTAAATCTTCAGGAAATAACTGATACATGGTGTATCCTTCCGCATAGCTTGTAAAACCTTCATCCATCCACGGACGTACAGATTCGTTAGTGGCAAGCATCTGCTGATACCATGAGTGAGATCCTTCATGAGCCATTAATCCCATTAAATCTTTAACACTTTTAGCTTCTCCTAAAATCATGGTACACATCCCATATTCCATTCCGCCATCTCCTCCCTGGATAAATGCATAGGTAGGATATACATATTTTCCGAAGTGAGCATTCATGATCTGGAAGTATTTCGTAATATAAGGCTGAGATTCACCCCACGCTTTCGTTTTATCATTTTTCTGATACACCAGGTATACTTTCGGACCTTGCGGAACATTGAAGCTTTCTACAGAATAATCTCTGTCTGCACTCCATGCAAAATCAAGAATATTTTTTGCCGTCCATTTCCAGATTGCCTTTTTATCTTTTTCTGTTTTTATTTTTGCATTGGCATCATAGCCTTTTACTTCTGAAGGGTTCTCCAGAATACCTCCTGCTCCTACCACATAATCTTTATTGATTTTAATGGTAACATCAAAATCGGAGAATGGCGCATGGAATTCTCTTCCCAGATAATCAAAAGTAGCCCAGCCATCATAATCATATTCAGCAATTTTCGGATACCATTGGGTCATAGTCATGTCTACACCTTCTCTGTTGTTTCTTCCGCTTCTTCTGATCTGCTGAGGGATTACAGAATCCCAATCCATTGTAAAAGTAGTGGTAGAATTTGGCTTGATAGGCTCTGCCAGATATACTTTCATAATGGTTTCCTGAACCTCAAATTTCAGGTCTTTTCCATTTTGTTTAATCCAGTGGATATTCTGCGCACCTTCCTGATCTTTTGGAATGGAAGCAAGTCTTGAAACACCGTCTTTCTGAAGTCTTCCGTCACCATTTTTTCCCTGTGAAGCCACTCTTTGGTCCATCATAGAATTAGGTTTGAAGGCATTCCAGTATAAGTGGAAATAAACCACATTCAGCTCATCCGGCGAATTATTGGTGTATTCTAAAGTCTGTTTTCCCTGATAGGTAAATTTTTCAGCATTAACATCAATATCCATCTTATACTTTGCAGCCTGCTGATAATAAGCTCCTTGCTGAGCCTGAAATTGTGAAATGATAAACGCAAAAATGATTGCAGCCGATTTTCTCATTTAAAATTTTATTTTTTCTAAAGGTAGGTAATTTAACTAAGAACCTCAAATAGGAGTTATTCTGAGGTTTTATTCTGTTTGCTATGGTTTTAGATGGATTTTAATTCGGGTTGTTAAATTCTTTTTAAACCTTATTTGTGATCCTTGCCAAGGTTTAAAACCTTAACAAGGATATTTTATCGGCTTTTCAAGAGTTTCTTGATTAAAGTAATCTGTCCCAGGTGATAGTAGCTGTGCTCAATCATTCCGTCTATATTTCTTCGGTAGGTTCCATATTTTTCATCCACAAAAACCTCATCAAGTCTGGAATCCGGCATCTGTTCCAATAAGGTTGCAAATTTTTCAGAATCTACCCAAAGCTTACCCAGCAAGTCTTCCCATTGCTTCTGTGATTCTATGGGAGGAAGATCAAAACTGAATTTATCCTTTATTTCAAGATCTCCTCCTTCAAAGACATTGACAATGCCTGCAATATAATAATCGATGTGAAAAGTGAGCATTGCAATGGTATTTAAAGAATCAATCTTTGTCATAGCCTGTTCCCAGGTCACATCTGAAAGCTGGTCTTTAAAATTGGTATTGGCAATCCAGAGGCCATCCAGCAAAACTTCTCTGAATCTTTTTGATAATTGTAAGATTTGGCTCATAATTTTATTTATTAATTTCTAAAATATAACCAGTTTTTTCACCAATATATTGAGGATCCTCCCACAAATTACAAAACTCATCCTTATCATAAACCTTTAAGGTGTCTCCTGGATCTGCTACATAAACTTTTGAATTTTCTATCCTATAAACTACTACGAAGTGTTTGGATTTCCAATAAGCAATACATGGTAAATTAACATTTTTACTCAGATTTAGAAAATCAACCTTTAGTCCTGTAGGTTTAAATCCCAGCGCTTCTGAGGCATCAGATAATTCAAGCATAGTTGTTCCATTACTATTGACATGAGTCATTTCACCTAAGTACTTTTCTGAATAGATTTTTCCATAATACTCAAAAATCATTTTTAAGCAAGCCGGACCACAGTTATTTTCATTCGTTTGCTGGTAAAAAGGAAAATTTTGTTCTTCTTTTACGTTACAACTTGACACAAAAAAAATCATGAGCATAAAAGATACGCTCATGAAATTATTTCTTAATTTATAAAGAAAAGTCATCTTAAAAATGTAATTATTTTTTAGTCGAAGCTTCTTTCTTTCCGCTTCTTAAAATCTTCTCAAGGATTCTTAAAGTAATCAGATACGTTGGCTTTACTCCTGTAAGGCCTAAGCCTCCTGAAGATAGTGTACTTCCTGTTTCCAGCGGGTTATCCGATGCATAATAAGCATACATTACAAACAGATCCGGTGAAATGTGATGTCTGATTTTAGATGCCACCTGAATGGCTTTCTGGTAGTGAGCTCCTTCCATTTCAAGTCCAATGGCTTTCCATGAAGTATTCATAAAGTAGGAAAGGATATCTTTATTCTGGAGAGAGGTTCCCAACACCGTAATCATTGGACCTTCAAATGCTTTTAATTCATCATCTTTAAAATCTTCCAGCTTTAACGCATTTTCAAAAGGATAATTATCTGCTGTTCCTTCAAAAATATGAGAAGTAGGAATCATAATATCTCCTTTCTCTCCGGTAAGAATACCTGCTTTACCCATGATGGAAACAGACTTCACATGCATCATATAGACTTCTCCTTTATGTTCGAAAGGTCGAAGTAATTCATCCATTACTTCAAAAGCCTGCTCTCCGAATGCGTAGTCAAAAACCATTACCACATCATCTCCTCCGAACTTACAGTCTGCAAATGGGGTATTCTTCAGGTCTGTTTTGCTGAGGTCTATGATCTGTACATCAATATTACTTCCACTCTTGTCTGCAATATGAATCATCCCTTCATCCAGAGCATATTTTAAAACTTTGTCACGAAGTTCTTTTTTGTTGGAGATCTCTTCGTATAGTTTATAGTCGATCTCATGGTGCTGTTTCTTTTTAAGAGCATTATTGGCATACAGCATATTTTTCACGGAGTGCATATTGGCAGAAATAATGTGCAAAGGTCTCATATGAAGATCATTTTCAAATAAAACCTCTTTCACTTTATTCGCCCATTTCTCCCCGAAATAGTGGTGTCCCACTCTCTCTTTTAATATAGAACTGAAATGAATTTCTCTTTCTCTGCTTCCTTTTGCATCATCAAGACTTACTTTTCCTAAGTTGTAAATGATTTTGAACAGACGGTCAGGGTTATGGTCATCACCAAAAGTATTATAGGCTCTTAAAGTCTCATCAAAAGATCTTCCTATTAAAGAAGAAAGATGAATAAGTGCCACTTCTTTTTCTTTTCTGCTGTATTTTTTTTCACCCTTTACCACTTCTTCAATAATTTTGAAGGCACGTGTCGGCTTCCAGTTTTCATCCTGGATAAATGCCAGATTACGGATTTTGTCAGCTTCTATAAAAAGGAAGGTAAGGTGGGTAAGAATGTCATAAATTTCGGAACGGCCCAAAAGAACCTCAATATTCATCTGGTGTTCGTCTATTCTATAACAGTTTCTTCTTCTTTTCTTAGGAACAATAGGTTCGAAACTTCCTTTGTCAAACCCTTCATCAGATGTAAGATGAATAAAAGCACATTCTTCAATTCCTTCCGGAAGTCTGTCTAGTACATACATCAAACCGTCCAGTTCCAATTTACTTGGAATATTCATGGTTCCGTAAATTTCCGGATTGATGGTCTTTAACAAACTTCTGATACTCTCTCCTGAAACTCCACCTGGCTTGAAAAATCCTCTATAAAATAAATGTCTCATAGAGATGTATAGTCTTTCAATAGCCTCTGTTGTTTCTCTTGCTCTAGAATTTGTCATAAAATAAATTTCACACAAATATACAAAATCTTTGCCCACTTTATTTTAACTGTCTTTTAACAAGTCGTTTAAAAACATATCCTTCAGGCTGATGAATATTTGCTTTAATACGTCGAGATTTGGCGTCTGCTAAGGCTAAGTTTGTCCTAATCATATTAAACATAAACAAATGAGCTATCCAAAAAGATTAGGATTACCTACCCAATATCCGTCGATGAGTATTTCAAATCTTACACAACAGGAAATATTAACCGTAAAAGACAGGGAAGAAGCAGATGTTCTTTTTCTCAATAAAACAGAACTTAATACGGTAAAAACCCTTTTTCAGATTCGTAATGCAAATTATTACAGAAAATATATTAAGCCTATTCAGTTATCTGACTATTCCACAGATATATTTCCTAAAGAAAGAGTCTTTATTGTGGGAAAAATATTTCCTGTAATCAATATTCTTTTCAACTACGCCGGAGTAAAAGATGTGGAACAAAATATCAATCCACTTGTTATAGAAATTGCAGAGGGAGCTTCTAGAGTAAAATATTTTGATTCCTCCATTCATCATTCAAAATATATTAATATTGATGGCGGCAAAATTAAAATACTTCTTCCCAAAAATTATGTTGGCAATAACTTTCCTCAATCGATGTATGATTTCCTGACCAACAAAAATTCTGTAGAAAAATATATTGGAGGAGAATTTCCTGATTACGAAACCTATAAACTTGCTTTACGAAACAAAGCTATAAAAATAGAAGACTGGAAAGGACAGGATGGTTCATGGCTTACAAAAGACAGGGCAGAAAATAATGATACCTGGAGAAGAGCCTATTCCTATATTATTGAACACAAAATACCTGGAAGACTTGCTCCTTTCAAGCAAATTTATGATTTTTACGAAGGAGTAGACTGGAATATTAAGAACCGTTTCGGGCATGAAGTAAAGTGGTGCAAAGGGGCTAAAGGGTTGGTAAAGGCATTATCAAACTCACTGGAAGGAGGCAACAGCTTTTTAGCCAATGATGTTGAAACTATTCTCAATGAATTAAATTTAGGGATTTGCGATTTTGCCATAACCAAATTTCATGAGCTGATGTATGGACAATATGCTAAAACACCCTTAAAAGGAGACGCCGCTTATATCTGGGACAAAGAATTTATCCAACATGAACAAGGGGTTGTAGCTCCTCCTATTTATGGAAAAACAAGTTCATCAACGATATCCAGGTTCCAGAATATGGCAGACAAAGACCCTCAAGGCGGCTGGCATGGAGCCGGAGCTCAAGCAATTAGTTGGTTTAACGATATTGTTCCGGCATTTGATGATTTTACGCCTAATGCTAAAGTAACAGATTCACAATTCAGGATAGATTTACCATTATTAATGCTATATTTATCAAAGCATAAACCAAAATGGTATGGATTTAAAGGCAAACTGAATTCAGATGGAACCGTCAATAATGAAATTGTAAAAATTATTAAACCTTATGAAAAATAAATTAAGCAGAATTTCTCTTTTTTGGAAAATATGGATTTGTCATATCTTGATATACTTTCCTATCAGAGCTTTATTTTTTTTGTTTCAGCTTGATGAAGCACCGGACTTTACCCAAATTATTAAATCAATTTTAATATCCCCTTTTGCAGGAATTTATGGGTTGTTCGATAAGTTCCCGCTGGTAATTCTCATTCAAATGCTGGTCATGTTCTTTGTGAATGAAGTTATTTCTTCTAAAAAAGTAATACCTTATCTCTTAATAACTTTTGCAACTCATATCTTATTTTACGCATTTGATATTTATGACATAGATTATTTTAAGTCTTTTCTCTATTCATTTATTATTTTTCTACCCTTATTTTTATTTATTTTCAGAAAAAATCTCAAGAATTAGTTTAAATAATTGTAATTTTAATTTGGTAATACCGCAACACAGCAAATACAATCGCTTTTTGCACCATCCAGACAACCAATTTCTTGTTTCTACAAATGTTTTTAAACAGAAAACATAAAACACCCTGTTAAAAAACACCAAACAATTGTTTAAATTATATAAAATTTCAGAACACCCCTAAAATTTTTAGGGGTTAAAATATTTTCGATTCATTTTTTTTGTAAATTTGCACTGTAAAAAATCAACCCAATTATGTCAACCTTAAGATTCAAAGCATTAGAAACCCTTCCATTTAAGGATTTCAGAAAAGACAACTCTGTTGAGATCCCTGCGAAATTATCAGAACTATTCTGTAAAAATGTTTTCTCAGAAGAAACAATGAGAGAATATTTAACGAAAGAAGCATTCGGTTCTATCATGGATGCGATTAAAAAAGGAACTAAGATCCAGAGACATATCGCAGATCAGGTAGCTGTAGCAATGAAAGACTGGGCAATGAGCAAAGGGGTAACCCACTATACGCACTGGTTTCAGCCTTTAACAGGTACTACTGCAGAAAAGCACGATTCTTTCTTTACACCAATTGAAGGAGGAAGAGCAATCGAAAGATTCAGTGGAAACATGCTTATCCAACAGGAGCCAGACGCATCTTCTTTCCCTAACGGAGGTATCAGAAATACTTTTGAAGCAAGAGGTTATACAGCTTGGGATCCTACATCTCCGGCATTCATTATGGGAACTACATTATGTATTCCTTCTATCTTCATCTCTTATACAGGAGAAACGTTAGATTATAAAGCACCTCTTTTGAGAGCTTTGAACGCTGTAGACGAAGCTGCAACGAATGTAATGCAGTATTTTGACAAAAACGTAACGAAAGTAACTCCTACTTTGGGTTGGGAGCAGGAATATTTCCTTGTAGATTCAGCATTATATCAGTCCCGTCCGGACCTTGTGCTGACAGGTAAGACATTATTAGGACATTCTCCTGCAAAAGGACAGCAGTTAGATGACCATTATTTCGGTTCTATTCCTACAAGAGTAATGAACTTCATGAAAGAGTTGGAAATCGAATGTATGAAATTGGGGATTCCTGCAACAACAAGACACAACGAGGTAGCACCCAACCAGTTTGAGCTTGCACCAATGTTTGAAGAAGTGAACGTTGCTGTAGACCACAACTCTTTGTTGATGGATATCATGGCGAGAGTAGCTCACAAACACCATTTCCACATTCTTTTCCACGAAAAACCATTCGCGGGAGTAAACGGAAGCGGAAAACACAACAACTGGTCTTTGGCTACAGATACTGGTGAAAACCTGTTAAGTCCTGGAAAAAATCCAAAGAAAAACTTACAGTTCTTAACATTCTTTGTCAACACGATTAAAGCGGTTCACGAATATGCAGACCTTTTAAGAGCAAGTATTGCTTCTGCAAGCAATGACCACAGACTTGGTGCCAATGAAGCTCCACCAGCAATTATCTCCGTATTCATCGGAAGCCAGCTGTTCAGTGTATTGGAAGAACTTGAAAAAGTAACAAACGGAAAACTATCTCCGGAAGAGAAAACAGAATTAAAATTAAATGTTGTTGGAAAGATTCCTGAAATCCTGTTAGATAACACTGACAGAAACAGAACTTCTCCTTTTGCATTTACAGGAAATAAATTTGAGATCAGAGCGGTAGGTTCTTCTGCAAACTGTGCAGAGTCTATGACCGTAATGAACACTATTGCTGCAAAACAGCTTAACGATTTCAAGAAAGAAGTTGATGCTTTAATTGAAACAGGTCTTAAGAAAGATGAAGCGATCTTCAACGTATTGAGAGAATACATCAAGCAGTGTAAAAGCATCATGTTTGAAGGAGACGGATATTCTGATGACTGGGCGAAAGAAGCTAAGAAAAGAGGATTAAACAACCTTAAAACAACTCCAGAAGCTTTAAAGCAGGAAATGGATAAAAAATTCTTGGACCTATATGAGGAAATGGGAATTTTCAACCACAGAGAAGTTGAAGCGAGAAACGAAATCAAATTAGAGAAATACTCTACGGTTATTGATATCGAATCCAGAGTATTGGGTGATATTGCAAGAAACCACATCATTCCTTCTGCTTTAAATTATCAGAACAGATTAATTGAAAATGTGAAAGGTCTTAAAGAAATCTTTGGTGATAAAGAATTCAAGTCTTTAGCAAAAGAACAAATGAGTTTAATTACAAGCATTTCTGAAAATGTTTCTAAAATTAAACTTGGTGTTGAAGAACTTCTAAAAGCCAGAGAAGCAGCAAAAGGTATTTCAGACAGCCAAAAACAGGCAGAAAGCTATTGTAATAAAGTAAAACCATTATTCGACCCAATCAGAGAAGCCTCTGATGCATTGGAAATGATGGTTGACGATGAGCTTTGGCCGATGACAAAATACAGAGAAATGTTGTTTACAAAATAACGTCCTGTAAAGTTCCATATTAGTTAAATTCCTCGGTTTTCCGGGGAATTTTTTTGTTTTATTAACAGAGTTGAAAATTAGAGTTTTATATCACAAAACCTGATATATAGAAGAAAGTCGATTGCGTTTGTTAAAGAATCTTAATAAAAAAAACCGCACACTTACCAAAAACAGGCTGTTGCGGTTTATTTTTCTTTAACATATGTAAATTATATGTTAAAATGTGTTAAAATAAGATCCTGACAATTATCATATCAGGGGTCTTTTGCTCGGAATCTCTACTTTTGTATTGCTTTTGAAAATAAATATTCCTTTTTAACACGGATAATCAAATATATATGAAGAAAAGAGTTTTGTTTTATTTAGTTGCTTTAGTCTCTACAGTTTCATTGCAATCGTGTGCTACAAATTATGTGGTTTCAAAACCAGCAACTTACACAAAAGAATACAAAACAGATGCCAAACTAGCTTCTATAGATAACAAAAAAATGGAGCAGGATAAGCAAAAACTTATCGACTCGTTCCTTGCTGAAAAGGCTGCATCTATCGCTAGTGCTAAAAAAGCAGTTAAGAATTCTGAGATTGCAAAAGCAATCAAACATAATAAAACCATTGACGGTATCCTTGAAGAAGCTGAAACATACCTTGGAACTCCTTACAGATATGGAGGAACAACCAGAAACGGTATAGATTGTTCAGCTTTTGTTCTTTCCGTATTCGGAGCAGCAGCAGGCCTTAGCTTACCTAGAGTAGCAGCTTCTCAGGCTCAGGAAGGAGAAAGAATTGAAAAAGGAGAGCTACAGAAAGGAGACTTAATCTTCTTTTCTCACGGAAGAAGAATTTCTCATGTAGGTATTGTAGAAAGTGTTTCTGAAGAGGGTGAGATTAAATTTATCCACGCAGCAACATCAAAAGGAGTAATGATTTCTTCACTGAATGATTCTTATTGGGGACCTAAGTTCAGATTCGCAAAAAGAGTGATCAACGAAGAAGGAGAAGCTTACAATAACTTAGCAGCTACTACTCTTTCTACACCCGCAAATTTTTAATTTTATAAATAATTGATTTAAATAATGAAGCCATCAGAAATCTGATGGCTTTTTTATAGGTTATATTTTAGAATAAATTTAGGCTGAAGCCTTGGAATATTGTTAAAAAGAAAAGCGGGTTAAAATCCGCTCCTATTGATTCAATATTGACATTTTAATATCTCGCTTATCATACGACTGAAGATATCAACTGTTCTTATCAATGTCAATATCTAATTTATACAACAGCCCATAGATTTCAGATAGTGAAAATTTAGCTTTTTTAAGCCTGTTTAAAGCCGGATCTATTGAATAGTTAACCGATGTTCGGAAATCTGCCTTTTCGAGGTTTGTACCATCAAAAATAGCGCCTGACAGATCGCAGTTACTGAAGACTGCATTTGATAAATCACATTCAGTAAAATCCACCTCAATTAATTTGGAATTTTTAAAAACTGTTTTCTTAATGGACGCCTGATAAAAAACTGAATTATTCAAAGCACTTCCATCAAACATAAAAGATAATCCGAATGCATTACATTCATTAAACTGAAGTCCGAACATCTTACATTCTTTGAAAACAACCTCATGAAAAGCTGTTTTCACCAATTTTACCATGCTGAGATTACATCCTGCAAATTCACAGTCTGTAAAGCTGAAGCCGGATAGATTTGCGTATTCAAAATTACAGTTTCTGAATGTACAGTTTTCGTACTCCCCTTTTTCCAGCTGAGAAAGACCAATATTTTCAAAATCCTGATCCAGGACATAAGCTTCTTTCATTGTTTATGATTTAAAAACGACAATATATTTCAGCAATCGGCAGATCTATAAAGAAAAAACAGTACCCTTTACGATTTTATAATTCGTATGAAAAGAGTTACACTAAACTGTTTTTATCAGAGTAATTAAGTTTAAAGAAAATAAAAGTCATCATTGAGAAAGCCAATAAGGAACTCCCTCCATAACTGAAATAGGGAAGAGGAATCCCAACGGTAGGGAAAAGCCCCATAACCATCCCTAGATTGATTGAAAAGTGCATCAACAGAATGGAAGCAAAGCAATACCCGAATACACGGTTAAAAGTAGATTTCTGCTGCTCTGCCAGATAGTATATTCTTCCTATATAAACCATGTAGCATAAGATCAGAATTGCACTTCCTAAAAAGCCCCACTCTTCCCCTACTGTACAAAAGATATAATCAGTTTCCTGCTCCGGCACAAATTTCCCCTGGGTAACAGATCCTTCACGATATCCTTTTCCCCAAAGTCCACCAGATCCAATGGCTGTTTTTGAGTATAATAAGTTATATCCGGAAGTATCTCTGAATGCTTTTTCCCCTTTATAAAGAACCTCAATTCTTTCTCTCTGGTGTTTAGGCAGTTTTTCTAGAATATAAGGAGATCCGAAAGCCAGTCCGCACAATAAAAGAACAGAACCGGTAATTCCTGAAATAGAAATCACATCCCATGACATTCTATGGTAATTCATAGCAATCAGAACACCGGCAATGATTAAAACGGCTACAGCCACATAAACAGGAGGAACAGCTAAAGAAATCAGAAAGACTCCCGCAAAAATAAATCCTATCCCGAATAAAAGACCACTCAGTCCTTCTCTATATAAAGCAATGAAAAATGCAATGAATACAAGCATAGAACCCACATCCGGAATCGCCAGAACGACAGCTGCCGGAATTCCAATAATGGCGAGGGAAGTCCAGATAGATTTTTTATTTTTAATATTAAAATCCGGGCTTGAAACAAAATTGGCCAGCATCAAGGCTGTACCTATTTTCGCAAATTCCACAGGCTGCATGGTAAAACTTCCAAACTTATACCAGTTCTTCTGGCCCAGAATTTCTTTACCAAACGGGAAAAGCCCGATCAACAGTAAAACTCCTCCAATGTAAATAATCCCGGCCATATTCTCAAAGAATTTACTTCTTCCTACGAATATAATAAGCCCCACAAATACAGAAATACAGAAAAAAACCAATTGTTTTTCACCCAGTTTCTGGTCCACACTGTAAATATTTGCAATGGCAAAAATGCAAAGCAGGAAATACAGCCCAAGGCCCAGTTTATCTATTCCTTCCGTCCACTTCATTGCTTTACAGGTTTTTTAGCGGTGTTATTCTTTTTAGTTTCCTCTTCTATTTTTTTTTGCAGCTTAGCCTTTTGTTGTTTTACCAAATCCAGGCTATCTTTTAATCTTTTTCGTTTAATTGAATCAGGTTTAGGATCAACGTACAAACCTTTTCGTTTTAAATCTGCAATCCATTGCCTTTTATATTCAGGCATGAAACTCGAGGTGATCATTTTTTTGTAAAGATTTTCTCTTTTCAAATCACCAGTAATATATTTTTCTGCAATCACGGTACAGGCTGGCCCTGCCCATGTAGCTCCAAACCCTGCATGTTCCATAACTGCTACAACAACAATTTTGGGTTTATCAGCAGGAGCAATCAATACAAAGATGGAGTTATCCTTCCCCTGTGGCACCTGTGCAGTTCCTGTTTTTGCTAATTGGGTAAAGTCATTGGACTTCAGTCCTCTTGCCGTTCCTCTCAACACTACAGCTTCCATACCTTTCAGTACAGGTTCGAAATGTTTAGGATCTACCAAAGTCTTATGTTTCACCTTAAATCTTGGGTCAGGATTAGGCTTTCCATCAATCCCTTTTACGATATGAGGCGTATAATACCATCCTTTATTAGCAATAGCAGCTACATAATTGGCCAACTGAATAGGAGTTACCAGAACATCTCCCTGACCCATTCCATTATAAATAGCACCGGTAGACATTTCATCCCAGTTTTTAAAATCAGTTCTCTGAGAACCGCTTGCCTTCATGATGGCTTTAAACCTTTTTTCGTAAAAATCTCCTGAAGGTATTCTTCCTTTTGCCCCAACGGCGAAGTCGTTATTTAAAAACTCTCCAACTCCGAAGCTGCTCATGATTTTTTTCCATTCATCAACACCTTTTGAAGGGTTTCCCGGATATTTTTTGATAATGGCAATAAAAGCGTAGGTGAAAAAACAGTTACTCGAAACCTGAATGGAAGGAATAAGCGGATCTGCTCCACCGTGACCTTTAATTCTTTTTCCTTTATAGAAAAATCCTCCTCCACAAGGGAAGATTGTTTTCTCATCCATTACCCCCATCTGCATTGCCGCTAAAGCAGTCAGTAATTTGAAGGTTGATCCGGGAGGATATCCTGCCTGTAATGCACGGTCAAAAGTAGGTTTATTTTCGTAAAGTGTATCTTTTGAAAGAGCGTATAAGTTTTTTGATTTATTAGGTCCGGTAAAAAGGTTCGGGTCAATATCCGGTCCGGTTGCTGCTACCAAAACTTCTCCATTATTAGGATCTAAAGCTACAATGGCACCGTGTTTATTGACTAACATTTCTTCAGCCGTTCTCTGAAGGTCATAATCAATGGTTAAAGTAATATCTTTACCCGTAATCACATCTTTATCCAAAGCACCGTTCTTATAGGAACCAATATTCCGAAGTCTGATATCTTTCTGGATATATTTTACTCCTTTTACTCCACGGAGTTCTTTCTCGTAAGATTTTTCAACCCCTGTTTTCCCAATGAAATCTCCCGGTAAATAGTAGAGAGAATCTTTTTTAATATCTCTTTCGTTTACCTCACTGGTATAACCGAGAAGGTTTCCGGAGGTGGAAACTTCATACTGACGCTGAGGTCTTGATACGATATTAAATGCGGGATACTTGAAAATAATTTCCTGAACCCTGGCAATATCTTCTCTGCTGAGGTCTTTGATGAAAGTCATCGGGGTCAGCTTAGAATAATATTTTTCCTTTTTGATCACATTGATTTTATTGATAAAATCCTGTTTTGTAATTTTCATTAAACTACAAAAAGCCAGTGTATCAAAATCAGGTTTCATTAAAGCCTGGGTAAACGAAACTTCATAGGCGGGCTGGTTACCTACCATGATTTTACCATTTCTATCGAAAATAACCCCACGCTGTGGAATTACATATTCTGTTTTAATGGATGTATTGGCAGCATTTAATGCATAACGGTCTGTAAATAACTGCAAATAAGCAAGCCTCACCACAAAAATAAGGGCGATAATAACGAGGACGGAAAAAATTTTTAAATAACGTGTGTTCAAACTTTTTGTTTGATTTTAAATATTAATGCGTAGATGACTATAAAGATAAATGAAATTACACTTGTTACCAACACATTAAATAATATTTCAAAAAACCTGCTAAACTTAAAGAACTCAATATACTGTACTAAAAGCTGATGCAGGAAAATACTTGAAAATAAAAACAGCAAAAACTGCGCCCATTGAAGGGACTGAAATGAGAAAAAGTCCGTAGACGTATCTGTAGAAGTCCTGAATATCAACGTTCTGAAATAGGCAATTAACGTTGTTGCAAATGCATTGATTCCCCACGAATAGAGGAAACCGTCAATGGACAGCCCTATTAAAAAGCTCAATGCCAGGAACTGAAATTTATTTCTGAAAAATGGATAGAACATAACAAACACAGGATATAATACCGGAGTATATTTCCCGAAAAGCGTAATCCTGTTCAATACAAATATCTGTAATGCAACAAGAAAGATCATGATCAATATATCGGTAAATAAAGTCCTGCTAATCATTTTCCTTTTTTATTACAGCCTGCATAGTGTCCTGAATCTTCTGTACTTCTGCTTTCTTAAGATTCTTCACTACATACACTTTATTCAACGCTCCCATTTTTTCACTCAGCTCTACGGAAATATCCCAGAAGCCGGTTTTATTGTCCACAGAGTATCCCGCAATAGTACCAATGGTAACTCCCTTAGGGAAAATAGCAGATTTACCATCTGTAACAACAGTATCACCTACTTTTAAGGCAACATATTTTGGAATATCTGCCAGGTGCATCACCCTTGAGTTATCTCCATTCCATGTTAAAGTACCAAAATACCCTGAGTTTTTAAGGGCTGCATTAATTCTGATCTTGTTAACACTTAACACCGATTGAACCAATGCATAACTATCTGTAGAATTGATTACAATTCCCGCAATACCTCTTGGTGCCATTACTCCCATTTGAGGAAAGACTCCGTCTCTGCGTCCGCGGTTGATTGTAAAATAGTTGTTTCTTCTGTTGATACTGTTGAAAACAATTTCACCATCAACAAAAGTATAGATCTGCCCGCCACCAATGGTGTCATGAACTCTTTTGAAAACAGGATTCTTTGACCCGTCTTTTCCGTAGAGTTCAGTCATAAGGGCTTTATTCTGAGCCACAAGATCTTCATTGATCTGTTTTAGCTTCAGATAAGAAACTCCTTCATCAATATATCCGGAAACCCAGGAATTAAATGCAGCCGTTTGGCCCGCAATCCAGGATCTCTGCATGGCATTTCTTGAGAATATCAAAACCAGAGCAATAATTTGCAGGAATATAAAGAAGACGAAAAGAGTATTCTTCGAAAATAATCTCAGCAAAAATCCCATTCAGATATAAAGTCCTAAAAAGTTAAAATTATTTAATTAAGAAATTGAACTTATCCATATTCTTAAGCGCAATACCTGTTCCGCGAACTACAGCTCTCAACGGATCTTCAGCAACAAATACCGGAAGACCAGTTTTTTTGTGAATTCTGTCCGCAAGACCTCTTAATAACGCTCCTCCTCCTGCAAGATAAATACCTGTCTTGTAAATATCAGCAGCCAATTCCGGTGGTGTAAGAGATAATGTTTCCATTACGGCATCTTCAATTCTGATGATTGATTTATCTAATGCGCGTGCAATCTCTTTGTATCCAACCATAATTTCTTTTGGCTTACCTGTAATAAGGTCTCTACCCTGTACCGGGATGTCTTCGATATCTACATCAAGATCTTCTACTGCAGAACCTACTTCAATTTTGATTCTTTCAGCTGTTCTTTCCCCGATATAAAGGTTATGGTGAGTTCTTAAGTAATAAGCAATGTCATTCGTAAATACGTCTCCGGCAATCTTCACAGATTTATCACATACGATACCTCCTAACGCTACTACAGCAATTTCCGTAGTACCACCACCTATGTCGATAATCATGTTACCTTCAGGTTTTTGTACGTCAATCCCAACTCCTATTGCAGCAGCCATTGGCTCGTAGATCAATCTTACTTCTTTTGCGTTTACTTTCTGAGCAGAATCTCTTACCGCTCTTTTTTCAACTTCAGTAATACCAGAAGGGATACAGATTACAATTCGTAATGCCGGTTGAATGAATTTACCTTTGATTCCAGGAATTTTCTTGATGAATTCCTTGATCATGTGTTCAGAAGCGTGGAAATCAGCAATAACCCCGTCTTTCAAAGGACGGATGGTTTTGATATCCTCGTGAGTTTTACCCTGCATATGCTTGGCTTGCTCTCCGACGGCAATCGGCTTACCCGATGAACGTTCAATTGCAACAATTGAAGGTTGATCTATAACAATTTTATTATTATGGATGATTAGGGTATTAGCAGTTCCAAGGTCTATCGCAATTTCTTGCGTAAACATATCAAATAAACTCATATTTTTCTTCTGATTTTAAGTTTACAAAGATATAAATTTAACAGTACTAAAGAAATTTCCCACCAACTTAATTTGGTTAAAATTTTATTAAAATTTATAATTCTTTATTAACTTTCAATTTAGACATTTACAGAGTTTGATTTCAACTAAAATTAATGGGATGTTAAAAGGATAAAAAAGCCAATTTTCGAATGGGCAGAAAGGCTAATCAAAACCGGGGAATTTACAGGTAAAACAGATGCTATCTGACCAGATAAGCTATTTTATAATTTAACATTCCATGTTCTGTACCTTTTATAGTTTTTTACGATAATTATCATATACACTATCTGAGAGAGGTTAATTAAAAAAATCGTAAATTTGCGACTGCTTATGTTACAGTATTCCAACATTCATCGAACGTCAAACTTTGCCGTGCTTTCAATAAGCTACGAGAAAGCCGACGTAGAAACGAGAGGAAAGTTTGCATTCTTTGATGAGAATATCAAAAACTTTGTTTCCAGAGTCCATCAGGAAGACCTGGGTGATGCATTTGTGGTTTCCACGTGTAACAGGACCGAAATTTATACTACTTCTCCCAATTACCTTTTAGTGGCCGAAGAATACTGCAAAACAATTGGAGTACAACTTACCGATTTTCTTCAGTTTGCTAATATTCTTACCAAAGAGGAAGCTTTGATCCATCTTTTCAGAGTAGCAGCAGGTCTTGAAAGTCAGATTATCGGAGACTTTGAAATTATCGGGCAAATTAAAAAAGCATACAGCCGTTTCAAAAAAGAAAGACAAAATTCTAATCCTTATCTGGAAAGAGCGATCAATGCGGCTATTCAGATTTCGAAAAGAATAAAAAATGAAACCGGCATTTCCAATGGTGCAGCTTCTGTTTCTTATGCTGCGGTTCATTATATTTTAAACAGCCAGAAAAGAATAACTGAAAAAAACATTCTTCTTTTGGGTGTAGGTGAGATAGGACAGAATACCGTTGAAAATCTGGTAAAGCATGTCTATCAGCCAAAAATTAAAATTGCCAACAGAACTCAGGAGAAAGCTGAAAAGATTTCCCAGAAATATAATATTCCTCATGTTGATTATTCTGATTTTGACCAGGAATTAAAAAACACGGATATTCTTATTGTGGCAACAGGAGCCAAGCATCCTATTGTCAACCAGTCTCACTTCCCGAATGGAAAAGAAACATTGATCATTGATCTTTCTATTCCTCATAACGTTGAAAAGAATGTTACTGAAAATAAAAACGTAACCCTGATTGACGTAGATGAGCTTTCAAAACAAATTCAGGAGACGATTCAACAGCGTGAAAGAGAAATCCCGAAAGCTGAAAAAATCATTAAGGAACTGATGAAAGACTTTATTGAGTGGGAGAAAAAGAGAAAACTGGCACCTAATATTCATCATTTTAAAGCAGTTCTAAAGAATATGGAACGCAATGAAATGCATAACTTTTACAAAAAGAATAAATACATAAACATCACGGACATGGAACTTTCTGATAAAATGATCCAGAAAATCACCAACCGTTTTGCAAAATATATCATCGATAATCCTTTAAAAGCCGAAGAAATTAGTAAATTAATGCACGAAATATTAGTTGAACAACCAAACAACGAATTCAATGAAAAGCATTAGAATCGGAACGAGAAATTCCGCACTTGCACTTTGGCAGGCTAGAGAGGTTGCGAGGCACCTTCAGAACAACAATTATTTAACGGAAATTGTTCCTATCGTATCTTCTGGCGATAAGAACCTTAATCAGCCACTTTACTCTTTAGGAATTACCGGGGTTTTCACAAGAGACCTTGATATGGCCTTATTGAATGACGAAATTGATATTGCCGTACATTCTTTAAAAGATGTTCCTACTCAATTGCCTCAAAATATTGAGATGATTGCTTATCTCGAAAGAGATTATCCACAGGACATTCTGATCAGAAAAGAATCTTCAAGGAATAAAGAATTCCATGAGCTTAAACTTGCTACCAGCAGTTTGAGAAGAAGAGCTTTCTGGCTGAGAAATTACCCGGCTACTGATTTTTCGGATATCCGTGGAAATATTCAAACCAGACTTCAAAAACTTGAAGACGGAGATTTTGATGCCACCATTTTATCTTTGGCGGGAATCAAAAGAATGAAAATGGAAATTGATTATGAAATGCTTCCATTAATGATCTGTGCTCCATCACAAGGTGTAATCTCTGTGGCCGGACATACCGACAAACCGGAGATTAACGAAATTGTGCGCCAGATCAATCACCAAGAGACTCAGATCTGTGTGGAAATTGAAAGAAATTTCCTGAGTACTTTAGAGGGCGGCTGTACTGCACCTATCGGGGCTTTTGCAGAAATCATAGGCGATCAGATCCGCTTCAAGGCAGCACTTTGCTCTCTGGACGGGAAAAACTGCATTGCTGTAGATGAAAACTTTGTGTATACTCCAACCGAAAATTTTGGAGAAAAGTTTGCAAAAGTTGTTCTTGAGAACGGAGGGAAAGAATTAATGGCAGAAATCAAAAGCCAGATCTGATATTCAGATTTTCAATTCTCTTAACCATTTACCGTTACTTTTCATCTTCTTAATTTTACAGACATGAAAATCTTATTTACCAAAAATATAGACCCATCTATTATTTCCAAAGAATTAGGAGAAGATATTGGGGTTGACTGTGTTGAGGTGATTAAGACCAAACCTATCATGATCAGTCCTTTTGAGCTGAAAAACTATTCTCTGATTTTCACCAGTGTCAATGGAGTTACTTCTTTTTTTAAAAACAGATTCAAACCCAATGAGGATTTTACTGCAAAAAATTATAACAAAATTTATTGCGTAGGAGAAAAGACCAAAAGAGAGATGAGGAAACATGGTTTTGGAACATTTAAGGTGCTGAAAAATGCTGAAACGCTTTCCAGATTCATTATTGGAAAATGTCAGCACGAGCAGTTCCTGCACTTCTGTGGCAATCTTGCCATTAACGTTCTGGATAAAGATCTTCCTTTACAAAACATTAAGTACAAAAAAGTTACAATTTACAATACTGAAGAAATCAATCCTGTAATAACTGAAAAATATCATGCTGCAGTATTTTTTAGTCCGAGCGGAGTTCGTAGTTTTGCAAGGCGAAATTCTCTGCAAGGCATGAAGCTTTTTTCTATTGGCGAAACCACTTCCGGTGAGCTGAGAAATTATACGCAGGAAGAAATTTTTACTTCTGAAGAAAATACGCTGACATCGATATTTGCATTGATCAGAAAAGAAATCAGAAGTAGAATTTAGAATATCTGTTACCGAAACTGCCGGTAATATTAGTTACAATAGATTATGATAAAAAACGACCTATATTTAAAAGCACTTCGCGGAGAAACCGTTGAAAGACCTCCTGTCTGGATGATGAGGCAGGCTGGAAGATATCTGCCGGAATTCATTGCTTTAAGAGATCAATATGATTTCTTTACAAGATGTCAGACTCCTGAACTTGCTGCTGAGATTACTCTACAGCCTATCCGCAGATTTCCTTTGGATGCCGCGATTCTGTTTTCTGATATCCTGGTAGTTCCGCAGGCAATGGGAATTGATTTCAAAATGAAAGAATCCGTTGGGCCATGGCTGGATACTCCTATCAGAACAATGGAACAGGTTCAGAATATTGAAACTCCGGATGTGAACGATACTTTAGGCTACGTTTTTGATGCTATTGAACTTACTCTTCAGAAACTGGATAATGAGATTCCATTGATCGGTTTTGCAGGTTCTCCATGGACCATTCTTTGTTACTGTGTAGAAGGAAAAGGAAGCAAAGCTTTTGATATTGCAAAGTCGTTCTGTTTCCAACAGCCTGAGGCAGCTCATTTATTATTGCAAAAAATCACTGATACTACGATTGCTTATTTAAAGAGAAAAGTAGAAAAAGGAGTTTCTGCAGTACAAGTTTTTGATTCATGGGGAGGAATGCTTTCTCCTACCGATTATCAGGAATTCTCATGGCAGTATATCAATCAGATTGTGGAAGCATTAAGTCCGCTTACCCATGTAGTGGTATTTGGAAAAGGATGTTGGTTCGCACTGGAAGACATGACGATGTCTAAAGCTTCTGCTCTTGGGGTAGACTGGACTATTAAGCCGGAATTCGCAAGAACGCTGACCAATCATACGATGACGCTGCAGGGGAATTTTGATCCGGCAAGACTTCATTCAACTCCTGAAACCATTAAGAAAATGGTGAATGAAATGATCAACCGTTTCGGAAAAGACAGATACATTGCTAATTTAGGCCACGGAATTCTACCGAATGTTCCTGTTGAAAATGCTGAAGCATTCATCAGAGCAGTAGTTGACTGGAAGCCAAATTTATAAAGGTTACTCTTTAAAAATATATAAAACCCCTATAGTTATTCTATAAGGGTTTTTTGTTAAAAGTATTTTCAATAGTTATTCCTTAATAATTTTCTTCTTAACCATTTTTCCATCATGGTTAGTGATCATTATTATATAGACTCCTTTTGGCAGATCTGATAAATCATAGGAATCCAATCCTTTACTCAATACTTTCACCAGCTTCCCCGACTGATCAATGACAGATACCTTTTCAACTTTAATTCCTGAGCTTTGTTTAATATAAAGGCTTTTCTTGACGGGATTTGGATATACGTTCATAAGGTCAGTATGTGAAACCTCTGAAGTTGCCAAAACACCACTCGTAATCTTTACATCATCTACTACTACACCATAAGAATAATCACCGGCATCATCATAAACAAATCTTAATTTAAAAGCCGGGTTCACATAGGGTGTCAGGTCTATATTTGTAGCAGCATCATAGCTCGTTACTACATATGAGAATGTATTAAAATCAAGATCCCATACCCCTGCTTCGCCTGAAAAGGTAAAAACCTGAATCCAGGAAGTTCCATTGAAAGCTTCAACTTTTAAAGTAGAATCCAGATTATCAATCATATTGGCATAATTAAACGACAGCTTTGGATTTACCACTCCGGTCAGGTTAATTACAGGAGAAATCAATCTGGCATTTGTATTAACCCCGGTTGGCCCCGCATCATCATCATCAAAAAAAGCTGCCCCATCTGGAAAGCCTGCGAAACCATTCTGTGCACCCACATTCCAGTTAAAAGCGTTATCCGGATTCTCTACCGTCCACCCCGTCGGCAAAGTATTACCATTGAAGTTTTCAGAAAAAACTTGTGCGTCACATAGACCACAAATAGATAATAATAGAATAAATAGTTTTTTCATAATAAAGGATTTGATGTTTATATAAAATTAGCGAAATATTTCACAAAACATCAATAATTATACACAAAATCAATACATTACATGCATTTTTAAAACGAATAAGAATTTTTATCACAATTTTACACCTTTATATTTACACTTTAAATCACATCAAATGAAAAAGCTAAACAAAGAAAAAATGAAAAGCATGATGGCAGGAGGAGAAATCTGCCTTGAGTGTGCTATTGGATACTATCAGGTCATTATTGATGGCCGATGTTATTGTGTACCCATGGATTAATAAAAAAAGCAGCCCAAGGCTGCTTTTAATTTATAGTTGAAATGTAGTACTAATTAGCTCAACATTCTCTGTGCTTTTTTAACCCCTTCCACCAAAACATCAATTTCTTCGAAGGTATTATAGACAGCAAAACTTGCTCTCACTGTTCCGGCAATATTAAAGAAGTTCATAATAGGCTGCGTACAATGGTGCCCTGTTCTTACAGCAATTCCCATTTTATCAAGGATCATCCCGACATCGGAAGCAATCCCTATTCCTTCCAGATTAAAGGATACAACTCCGGTTCTTTTTGCTTTTTCACCATAGATCTTAATGCCATCTATTTCCAGAAGCTGTCTTTGTGCGTATTCCAATAGGGCATTTTCATGATTCTGAATATTGGTGTGACCTATTTTATTCATGAAATCAACGGCAGCACCTAAAGCAATATTCCCACCTACATTGGGCGTTCCTGCTTCATATTTGAACGGAAGACCTGCATAAGTAGTACCATCGAAAGAACATGTTGCAATCATCTCTCCTCCTCCGTGAAACGGCGGCAAAGCTTCTAATATTTCTTGTTTACCATATAAAATACCTGTTCCCATCGGAGCATACATTTTATGACCTGAGAATACGAAGAAATCACAATCCAGTTTCTGAACATCAATATTGAAATGCGGGGCAGACTGAGCTCCGTCAATAACAACATAAGCATCCGTATTTTTTCTTGTTTTGGCAATAATCTCTTCAATAGGATTCACAATACCCAATGCATTGGAAACCTGATTTACAGAGACAACCTTCGTTTTTTCACTCAGAAACTGATCAAAATGATCCATCTGAAGGATTCCGTTTTCATCAATCGGAATTACACGAAGTTTTGCTCCGGTTCTTTCACAAAGCATCTGCCAGGGAACAATATTAGAATGGTGCTCCAGATATGAAATAATGATTTCATCATCCTTTTGGAGTTTTTGTGTTAAAATATAAGCGATGAGGTTTAACCCTTCTGTCGTACCTTTTGTAAAAATTACTTCAAAGTCATGTTCAGCATTGATGAATTTCTGGATCTTTCTTCTTGAAAGCTCCATTTCTTCTGTTGCCAGCTGGCTCAGCGTATGAATTCCTCTGTGAACATTGGCATTAAGTTCTGTATAATATGCGTGACAGACTTCCAAAACTGAATTTGGCTTTTGGGATGTAGCTGCATTATCCAGATAAACCAGGGGTTTACCATTCACTTCTCTGTCCAATATAGAAAACTGGCTTCTTATTTCCTGAATGTCAAACATTTATTTATTTTTTAAATTAAACCGTTCTTATTTAGAACTCTTCAAATTTACGGCTTTTTTTTCGAAAGGAAGCATGAGGTTGGCTACTGATCATTGTCAGGTGATAGAAATATTCGATAGTTTAAAGTGAAGAAAGACAATAAAGCAAGCAGACAAAATTGGAAACAACCTATTACGTTGTATAGTTCATGCTGTGAAGAGCGGTGATCAAATAAAAAACCCGCCAAAACTGACGGGTTTTTATATGGTTTAAATAAGCAATTCTTATTCTGCTGCAGTTTCAGCTGCTGCTTCAGGAGCTGCACCTTCTTCAGTTGCAACTTCTTCTTCATCCTCATCATCCTGCATTGCTGCACCACCTTTCATTGCATTTCTAGACATCTTAACAGCAACTACTACTGCGTTGTCAGGGTGCATGAAAGAATATCCTTCTGTTTTGATACCACCGATGTAAAGTTTGTTACCAATTCTTAATGGAGTAACATCTACAACGATTTCGTCAGGTAGGTTAGCAGGAATAGCTTTTACTTTTAGTTTTCTGAAAGACTGACGTAAAACCCCACCAGCTACAACACCTTTTGAACGTCCAGTAATTCTTACAGGAACTTCCATGATAACTGGCTTATCGTCAGATAACTGATAGAAGTCGATGTGAAGAATTTTGTCAGTAATTGGGTGAAACTGAATATCCTGAAGAACAGCTGGAATTGTTTTTCCGTCAACTTCAATAGATACCGTGTGTGCTTCAGGAGTGTATACTAATCCTTTGAAAGCTCTCTCTTCAGCAGAGAAGTTCAAAGGTGCTTCACCTCCATAAACAACACAAGGAACTAATTCAGCATCACGTAAAGCTTTTGTAGACTTTTTGCCCACGCTTTCTCTTTTTGTACCTTGAATTGTAATAGATTTCATTTATAAAAAATTTAAAAAATTATTCTAATTTTAATTTGCAACCTGCTTAAAATCAATTAAATAACAAACTTGCTGCTAATTGATTTGTGCTCATGAACCATTGTCATAACGTCAGCAAATAATGGGGCGCAAGATAGCACTTTTATTTTAGATGACAAATTATTTTTAACAGGAATTGAGTCAGTTACAATAACTTCCAAGAGTTTTGAGTTCTCAATATTCTCGTAAGCCTTACCTGAAAGCACTCCGTGAGTTGCCATAGCTCTTACTGTTTTTGCTCCTTTTTCAATTAAGATATCTGCAGCTTTACAAAGTGTACCTGCAGTATCAATCATATCATCAATAAGGATAACATTCTTACCTGTTACATCCCCAATAAGGAACATTTCTTCCACAACATTTGCCTTTTTTCTTTCCTTATAAGCAATTACTACTTCTGCACCTAAGTGGCCGGCATAGTTTTTAGCTCTTTTTGCACCTCCCATATCCGGAGAAGCAATGGTTAGATTATCAAGATTTAAAGATCTGATATAATCCACAAAAATAGAAGAAGCATACAGATGATCTACCGGAATTTCGAAGAATCCCTGAATCTGGTCTGCGTGAAGATCCATAGTCATTACTCTTGTTGCTCCTGCTGCTGTAAGAAGGTTAGCAACTAGTTTAGCACCGATCGGTGCTCTTGGTTTGTCTTTTCTGTCCTGTCTGGCAAGTCCGAAGTAAGGAATTACTACGGTAATGCTCTTTGCAGAAGCTCTTTTTGCTGCATCAATCATTAGAAGAAGCTCCAAAAGATTGTCTGCAGGAGGGAATGTAGATCCAATCAGGAAAACTCTTCCTCCTCTTACAGATTCGTCCAAAACAGGCTCAAATTCCCCGTCGCTGAACTCCTGAAAGTTGATTTTTCCTAATTCTTTCCCATAATTCTGGGCAATTTTCTCTGCCAAGTCCCTGCTGGTTCTTGTACAAAATAGATAACTTAACTGATCGGCCATTTTTACTTTTTAAAAGATTTTGCAAATTTAAAAAAAAACCACAAGATTTACTCTTGTGGTTTCTAAGTTTTTATTTTATCAATTATTAAGGGAATTTAACTCCTGAATATTTGTTCGGGTCTACCTGTGGAAGTGTAGACTTATATTTAGCATTGATAGACTTGATAAATTCATTAGCAACAATACCGTATCCACGTCCTGTAAGGTGAACTCCATCTAAAGAGAAAGCTCCGCCTGTAACAAATTTCGCAGAATATTTTACACCATCAAATATAATTCCTGACTGAGCATTCAGTTCAACCATCTTAGTGTTGGCATCTACAAATGCAAGTCCATAGGAATCAGCAAGTGATTTTATAGATGCATTATATGCATTTGTTGCTGTTTTCACATAGCCGGCTTCTGTTTTTGTTAATACATGTTGGTTTTGTAATGGATAAGAAATTCCATAAATATTTACCGGAGCAGGAACTCCAGCCGCTGTACTTCCAATCACAGAGCTGGTAGTAAGCAAGATATAATCATCTGCCGTTGCCTGTCTTGCCTGACCAAAGATTTGTCCAAAAGCTGCAGCTGTTGGCGCACCCAAAGCAGGAGTTAAAGCCGCTGTAAGCTGAACAGATAAATCTGTCAGAGCGACATCTTTAATCAAAACAGGATTCGGACCTGTAGCGGAAAGTAAATTGATTCTATCCCCAGCTCCGAAAGCAGTAAGTGCCTGCTTCAAAGGTCCGTACAAACTCGTATTAAGCGTTGTCAGATTTGAACCTAAAAGAGCAGGTGTCAAAGGGTTATAAGGAACTGTAGTAAAGAAAGGAACTGAAGTAACAGAAGGAATATTAGCAATAACTCCTTTTGTTGTTCCTACACTTTTAAGACCGTCTAAAACCGCTTTAATAGATCCGGCAACAAGTGCAGGATCAGAGATATCATTTGATTTATAAGTTGTAGGATTTGTATTTCCCGTCTGAACTGTTGCAACCGAATAGGTTGTCACTCCTCCTACGGTCTGCGAGTTTGTTCCTCCATTGGTAGCATAGGACAATACATCATTATTTCCTATCCAAAGAGAGAAAAACGTAGCCTTCTGAGCCATGGCATCAGCAAGTACACTGGTTGTTGCAGAAGAAGCAAACCTTACAAAATAAGGATTAGCCGTTCCGGTCAGAAGACCTGCCTGACTACCATATCCGGGAGCCACTAAGTGGAATGACTTCGCCCCAGGAACCCCCATGTTATTATAAGTACCTCCGCCAGATAACACATCTAATGGAGCTGCTGCACCACTTGGTACAGGAGCTAAAGATCCGTTAACTACCTGAAGAGTTAATTTTCCAGGAAACCCGGGAAGATTATTGAATCCACCTATATCATTAGGCATCAATGGTTGTTTAAAGTCTCCTCCGCCTGCAAGTTTCATCTGTGCAGCAATCATACTTGGATAAGATTCATTTTGACCGCTGCTGTACAGTGCACCATCACGATATCCTGAAGTAAGGGAGTTTCCTAGCGAAATATATTTTGAAAAGTCTGCGTCTCCTTTTGTTACCGGGATATCTTTCACATCCGTATCGAAATCCGTATTACAGCTTACTGTAAAAAGAAGTGCAGAAACAGCAATTGTCGATATTATAATTTTTTTCATAGTCTTCTAAAATTAAAATGGATTATAAGAGAAACCTAGACCCAGGTAGAAAGCTGTTGCTTTAGACTGTCCGTTAAGCCCTATATTAGCATTATTTACCTTTCTGTACTGAGGCATTGCATATCCTCCCGCAATATCAATTCCGAACTGCTTCAGCTTGAAGCCTACCCCACCTGTAACCACATAGGTATCATATGAAGGTGTTTCCGGGATAAAGTTATCTGTAGTATAAGGTGCTTCATCATAATAAGCTCCCAAACGTCCGTAAATCATGTTTGTGAACGCATACTGAGTTCCCAGTCTGAAAGTTTTGGAGTTTTTGAAGTTCTTAGGATTTGTAAGAATTGTCGGATCTGAAGGATTGTTTCCAATAGGTGCATTGTCGAAATCCAATGTAAGTTTGCTGTATCTTTCCCATCCATGATAGTTAAAGTCTGCAGAAACCTGCCATTTCGGTGTTACCTTATAGGTTAAACCAATAGTATATTCTTCAACCAATGGTAATGTTGCTGAGAAACCATCTTGTCCTGCAGCATTCAGTTTTAGCTGATTATAAACAGATTGTGAAGGGAACTGGAAGGTAGCTGTTCCTGATTTAGCTTTCATATCGATTGCAGAACGGTAAGCAATACTCACATCTAATTTCGGATCAGGTCTGAAGTAGAAACCGAATCCATAACCGTGACCGCTTGCGTTATTATCATTAATGTTAACCTTTCCGTCAAATTGAGTCACTGCTTTGTCCCAATCTACTTTTCCTCGTGCATAGATATAGCTGGCACCGAAAGAAACCCATGGCGCCAATTTTACAGAGACCATTGGCTGGAAATAGAAACTTTTCAGCTCCATTTTCTGCACCAATTCTTTACCTTCCCAGTTATCAGGCCATTTGATTGTACTTCCAAAAGGCGTTGAAAAACTGAATCCTACGGTAAGTTTCTCTATGGGTCTATAAGTAATTGCTGCATATATAGGTGTTCCTATAGGGTTATCTGTTTCTGCACTTTGTAAAGTATTGAAGTTTTGAAACGTAACTTTATTACTTGCACCAAACCCTCCAGCCACTACACTCAGTTTGGAAGGGATAAATGACATACCCGCCGGGTTAAAGAATGTCACACTCGCGTCTTCGGCATGAGCACTAGTATGCGCCATTGCCAATTGTTTTACCCCCTGCAGGGAAACTCTGAAGCCTCCTGCATAAGATAGAACTCCCGCCAATAAAGCAGTTGATACTAATATTTTTTTCATAGACTATTATTATATATATAAGCCAAATATAAAATTATTTTGAATACGTCTGTTAATATTTCCTAATATTTTAAACAATATTCTAAAAGAAAACTATGTTTAAAATAACAACTTAAAGAAAATAAAACACAAAATCATCATTATTAACCATTTAAAACAGGTAAAAAACCAAGTTACATTCATTGTTTAATTTTAAACGATCGTTTAAAATTAAATGGTTATGCAATAAAAACACCCTAAGAAAAGTAAAAAGATAATAAATGTTAAATTAAACAGCACAGAGCAAAATATAAAATTAAAAATCAACACTTATATTTCCGTACAACACCTCCAACCACGCCTCCAGCCATCATTTCTCTTCAAAATCTGGAAATGTTTTATGTCGAATTCAGCTTATTTGAGTATTTTAGAATCGCATAAAGATAAAAATACATAAATTTGCAGATTATAAATAATAGAAAATATGAGTTGTGGATGTAAAACATCCGGCGATTCTGCACATTCTTGCGGCCCTAAAAAAACCGCAAATGGCTGTGAAAATGTAAATACCTGCGGGAATAGTTATAAATTAAGTGTTTTTGACTGGCTTTCTAACATCAACAATCCGGCACCAAACAGGTGTGATTTTGTAGAAGTTAGATTTAAAAATGACAGAAAATCGTTTTATAAGAATGTAAATAATATTCCTTTACATATAGGTAGCGTAATTACAGTAGAATCAAGTCCGGGACACGATGTAGGCGTAGTAAGCCTTACGGGAGAATTAGTAAAGATTCAGATGAAAAAGAAAAAATTTTCGGAAGAGTCGGCACTTAAAATATACAGACAGGCCAACCAAAAAGATCTTGAGGTATGGCAGGAAGCAAGGAAAAAAGAAGACGGCGTAAAACTTGAAGCAAGAAAAATTGCACAAAGATTAGGCCTTGAAATGAAAGTTACCGATGTGGAATATCAGGGTGACTCTTCAAAAATAACCTTTTATTATACTGCTGATAACAGAATAGATTTCAGACAGCTGATCAAAGATTACGCCGGAGCATTCCGTACCAAGATCGACATGAAACAAATCGGTTTCAGACAGGAAGCCGCCAAAGTGGGTGGAATCGGGTCTTGCGGACGTGAGCTTTGCTGTTCTACATGGCTTACAGATTTCAGGTCTGTAAACACCAATGTTGCAAGATATCAACAGCTGAGTATCAATCCTCAGAAACTGGCAGGACAGTGCGGTAAGCTGAAATGCTGCCTTAACTATGAGCTTGACAGCTACCTGGATGCGTTAAGCAACTTCCCTTCATCTTCAACGACTCTGGAAACAGAGAAAGGAAAAGCATTCTGTATTAAAATTGACGTTTTCAAAAAGAAAATGTGGTTTGCCTATGTGGACAGTTCAATTGCATGGTATGATTTCGATATTGATCTTGTTAAAAAGCTGATTTCAAAAAACAAAAGAGGAGAAAAAACACTTCCTCTTGAAGATCTGAAACAACCTGAACCCTCTACCCACACTATTGATCTGATCCAGGAAAATAATGTGGATCGTTTTGAGAAGAAAAACAGAGGAAACAGAAATAGAAATAACCAAAATAAGCAGAATAACAACCAACAGGGTCCACAAGGACAAGGACAGGGACAAAAAAGAAACAGACCGGAAAGATCTGAAAAAACCGAAAACCCGAACCCACAGTCTGTAAATCAGCCTAAACCTCAAAAACAGCACCCACAGCAAAAAGCACCTGTGGAAAAAGCTGTGAATAATTCTGACGCTGATAAAAAACCACAGAGCAACCCAAACAAGAAGAAATTCAAAAAGAAATATCCTCCAAAAAAAGATAATAATGCATAAAATTTTAGGATTACTGTCACTTATCCTTTTCTTTAGCTGTAACTCTTCCTCAGGAGGAGACATCATCATGAATTCCGTTGATAACAAATGGAATAAGAAAAGTGAGCAAAAATTTAATCTTGAAATTTCAGATCCGCAGAATCCTAAAAATATTATATTTGTTGTAAGAAATAACAACAATTATCCTTACAGCAATATAAGGTTTATAGTGAATTTCACCAATCTCCAAAACAAAAAAAAGGAAACAGACACCCTGAATTATGTACTGGCAAAACCGAACGGAGAATGGCTTGGTACAGGGTTTGGTGATACGAAGGAAACTTTTTTTCAGTATAAAGTAAATTACCAGTTCCCAGGAAAAGGAAAGTATGAAATCGGTCTTACCCAGGCGATGAGAAATGACAACCTTCCGGGAATTGAGGATATTGGGGTAAAAATAGAAACGGCTAAACCGTAACCATAAATGGAAGAAAACAAAAAAAATGCAGGAAATAAGGGGAAAACATTTCCTCTGCCTCCCAAGAAAAAGAAAGATACCTCCTGGAGAAAATGGGTTTCATTTATCTGGATCGGACTCATTGCAGTGGTTCTGGGAATTTCAGGACTTTTCTTTTCGGTTTCTCAAGGATTCCTTGGGGAAATGCCTGATGTAAAAGAACTTGAAAATCCGGACATCTTTGTTGCTTCTGAGATCATATCTTCAGATGGAGTTACTCTGGGTAAATTTGAAAAAGAAAAAACCCAGCCAATCGTTTATAAGGATCTTCCTCCTTATCTTATTTATGCCCTACAGGCTAAAGAAGATGAGCGTTTTAAAGAACACTCGGGAATCGATTTATATTCCGTTGCCAGAGCCGTAGCATACGGTGGTGGACGTGGTGGAGGTTCTACCATTACCCAGCAGCTTGCCAAACTTCTTTTCACAGGAAACGCTTCTCAGAATAAAGTTCAGAGAGCATTCCAGAAGCTGAAAGAATGGGTAGTAGCCGTGAGCCTTGAGAAAAGATATACCAAAGAAGAGATTATTACTCTTTACTTCAATAAATTCGATTTCCTTTTCAATGCTAATGGTATTGAAATGGCTTCCAGAGTTTACTTTAACAAGAAGACTTCTGAGCTTACACTACCTGAAGCTGCAACATTTGTAGCAATGCTTGAAAATCCAAGAAAAAACAATCCTTACAGATATCCTGAAAAGGCTAAAGAAAGAAGGAATGTGGTATTGGATCAAATGCAGAAAACCGGATATATTGATGCTGCAACCTATGAAAAAGCAGCTGCTACTCCGATTGAAGTAGACTTCCACCCTATCAAAAGTATAACAGATGGATATTCTGCTTATTACAAGTTCTATCTGAGAAAAGAGATTGATAAATATCTTGATGCTCATGAAAAAGAAACCGGTAAAAAACTTAACCTTTACAAGGACGGTTTAAAAATATATGTTACTCTTGATTCTAAAATGCAGAAATATGCTGAAGAGTCAATCAAAGAACACTTAACAGATCTTCAGAAGAGATTTGATGCAGAACAGAGAGGAAGAAAGAACAGACCTTTCTACTATCTTAATGATAAACAGATCAAAGATGTAATGGTTCAGGCCATGAAAAGAACCGGCCGTTACAAATTGCTGAAAGCTGACGGAATGCCTGAAGATTCCATCATGATGGAGTTCAAGAAACCTATCAAAACTTCACGATTCACATGGGCCGGAGAAGAAGAGGTTGAAATGTCTCCATGGGACTCTATCAGATACCACAAACAAATTGCACAGGCAGGTTTGATGTCTATGGTTCCGGGAACCGGAGAAATCAAAGCCTGGGTAGGAGGTATCGACTGGCAGCACTTCCAGTATGACCACATCAAGCAAGGTAAGAGACAGGTAGGATCTACCTTCAAACCTTTCGTATATGCTACGGCTATTATGAAACTGGGAATGACTCCTTGTTCAGCCGTTTCTAACGGAACTTATGATCATAACGGATGGCACGTACCGGGAAGAGGTGGAATGCTTACATTGAAAGATGCATTGGCACACTCTCAAAACCCTGTTGCTGCAAGACTAATTGAAATGACAGGAGTAGACGCTGTAATCCAGACGGCAAGAGATCTGGGAGTAACAGAAGATATTCCAAGAAACAATACTATCGCTTTAGGTTCATCAGACATTACGATTTACGAAATGCTTGGTGCTTACAGTACTTTTGCTAACTATGGTAACTATAACAAACCAGAAATGATCTGGAGAATTGAAGATGCCAACGGTAGAGTTATCAAAGAAGTAAACGTAGAGCCGAAAGAAGTAATGAACCCAATGTATGCGTACACCATGATTGAACTCATGAAAGGTGTTGCACAGTACGGAACCGCTTCCGGAGAGTTGGGAAGAAGAGGGATCTCAAAAGCGGTAGAAATTGCTGCTAAAACAGGAACAACTCAGAACAACTCAGATGGATGGTTTATGGGAATTACTCCAAAACTGGCAACAGGAGCATGGGTTGGATGGGAAGACAGAGCCACCCACTTCTTTGGAACAGGTGAAGGTCAGGGTGCGAGAATGGCATTACCGATCTGGGCCATTTTCATGAAGAAAGTTTGGGCGGATAAGAGCTTAGGGGTTACTCCGGATGATAAGTTTATTAAACCTTCAGACTGGAAAGACGGATGTTCAAACCTTAAAGGATTAAGTGGAGGATATGGCGATGATGGAAGTCTTCAGACCATTGACGAAATCAAAAACCCAAGACCAGCAGATCCAACTCCTAAAAAACCAACAGAAAAGAAAGAGGACAACATCAATGAAAACCTTCATTCCAATGATGAAGTAGATTTCAATAAATAAATTCTCTTTTAGTAATACACAAGACCTTTCAATTATTTGGAAGGTCTTTTCTTTTATAATTAATACCTTTGAAGGATGAATATCGAACGTATCAGACAGCCATTTATTGAAACTTTTCCCGGTGATTTTTCAAACAATCCCATGCAGAGAAACACTCCAAAGGTTTTATTTGCTACCATTAAACCTTCCGGCTTTGATAAACCGGAATTGATTGCTTTTAATGAAACCTTATCAAAGGAAATAGGTTTGGGGACATATGAAGATAAAGATCTGAGCTTTCTGGTTGGAAATAACCTTCCGGAAAACGTTCGAACCTATTCTACAGCGTATGCGGGACATCAGTTCGGAAACTGGGCTGGACAGCTTGGAGACGGAAGAGCCATCCTTGCAGGTGAAATTACCAATGAGGCAGGAAAAAAAACCGAGATCCAATGGAAAGGAGCCGGCGCTACCCCATACTCCAGACATGCCGATGGAAGAGCCGTACTAAGGTCTTCTGTACGCGAATACCTGATGAGTGAAGCCATGTATCACTTAGGCGTTCCCACAACAAGAGCGCTTAGTCTGGCTTTTACAGGTGAAGATGTAATGCGGGACATCATGTACAATGGAAATCCAAAACTGGAAAAAGGGGCTGTGGTTATCAGAACTGCTGAAAGCTTTTTACGTTTCGGACATTTTGAACTTATGTCTGCCCAAAGAGAATACAACAATCTTCAGGATCTTGCCGACTTTACCATTGAAAACTATTACCCCGAAATTACAGCCACTGACAATAAGAAATACAAAGACTTCTTTGAAAATATATGTACCCGAACTGCTAACCTAATGGTTGAATGGTTCAGAGTGGGATTCGTACATGGAGTGATGAATACAGATAATATGTCAGTTCTGGGATTAACCATTGATTACGGTCCCTATTCAATGATGGACGAATATGATTTGAATTTCACCCCCAACACCACAGACCTTCCGGGAAGAAGATATGCATTCGGAAAACAGGGACAAATTGCCCAATGGAATCTCTGGCAGCTCGCCAATGCTCTTCACCCATTAATCAAAGATGAAAAGTTTTTAGAAGATACTTTAAATAATTTCGGAACTTATTTTTGGGAAGCTCATGATCAAATGCTTTGTAAAAAATTTGGTTTTGATCAGCTTCTAAAACAGGATGAAGAATTTTTCACCAACTGGCAGGGTCTTATGCAGGAACTTCAGCTGGATTACACCCTGTTTTTCAATCAACTGAAAAAAATAACCCAAAACGCAAATATATCGGAACTTTTTAAAGACACCTCTTATAGTATTCTGAATGAAGAGAAGCTGGAAAAACTTAATAGTTTCATCAAAAGTTATGAAGCAAGAAAAGCGTTAAACTCCATTTCGGAAGAAGACTCTTTAGCCATGATGGAAAAATCCAACCCAATATTTATACTCCGAAATTATCTTCTCTATGAATGTATTGAAGAGATCAGCAATGGCAGAAAAGAGATGCTTGAGAAGTTAATCAAAGCCCTTGAAAATCCGTATGAGGAAATATACCCGGAGTTCTCTGTCAAAAGACCGTCAGGATACGATGATACAGCCGGATGTTCCACACTCTCATGCAGTTCGTAACTGACAAATATTCATAAAAAATTAAAAAACATGTAATTATTTTCATTTTTTTATTACATTTACTAACAACTTTAAACGTAAACCAAATGAAAACAAAATTACTATTCATTTTCCTAATCTCTTTTGTATTTGGGAAAGCACAGATTCTCACAGAGACTTTTCAGGGTACGACATTTCCTCCAACAGGATGGACAACCGGAACAAATGTAGCTTCAAGACCTTGGGGATTCACTACCACAATCTTCAATGCAACCGGGCAGGCAACATTTAATATCAATGGAGGAAAATCAGCCGCTATAGGATGGATTGCCCAGGCACAGGACGCTCATTTAACAAGCCCTTCTTTCAGTTTAGTAGGAACAACAAGTCCGGTACTAAAATTCAATGCTAAAATTGGATACGAATACATGGTTGATCCAAATCCAAACGGAGATTTAAAAGTAGAAGTCTCTACAGATGGAGGAACTACCTGGAATCAGGTATGGGTTGAAGAAAACTACGGATTATATACTGATTATGAAACATTGGCAATTACTGTGAGCTTAGCATCCTATGCGGGGCAGGCGAATGTTAAATTCAGATTCCGCTATGTAGCAAATGATGCAGACAGCCTTTCAATAGATGATGTACAGGTTTTGGCAAGTGCCACGTTGGCGACTCAGGAAACCAATGCTAAAGTAAAAGAGATCACAAACATCTATCCAAACCCTACAAAAGGAGAGATCAATATCAAAACTGACAAAAAGATCAAATCTGCCACTGTAATTGATGCAAGCGGAAAATCTCTGCTCAGCAATACTTCAGAAAGATTGGATATTTCTTCACTTCCAAAAGGAATCTACCTCATTAAGGTGGACTTCTCAGACGGAACTTCAAAAACCGAGAAAGTAATCAAACAATAACAACGTTTATACAAACTTTTACAACCACCAATTTTGGTGGTTTTTTTATTTTACTTTTGCAAAAAATCTGACACGTGTCTTATATCAAAACAAAAATCACCCATTTTTTTAAACTGGTTTTTCCATCCACCTATACCGAACTAGCAGTATTCCTGTTTTTCATTGTCTGTTATGGAATTCTGGGATCTTATATTGCTCTTCATTACAGAATTATTTTTGATAACAGAATTCCATGGGATGCCTATTTCAGTTTTGACAACAGATCTATCCTTATGACAGGTGGCAGTTTTGAAAGACATCCCCTATCCTACTATTTTTTTAACTGGATACGAGAATTTTCATTATTTATTTCAGGAGGAAAAATGGACGCCAACTTCAGGCTCACCCTGGCGTGGCTCAGCAATATTATCATTACATTAAATATCGTTCAGATTTTCAAATACCTGAAGAATATCATTCAGCTTCCATTATGGTTAAGCCTTTTAATCATCATGTTTTTTGGCACTTTTTCAACCAATATCATCCTGTCTTTCACCCCGGAAAACTTTACTTACACTTTATTTTTGCTCTCATTATACAACTACTATGCAGCAATAAAACTGAGAAAAGAAGAAAAAATACCCGCAACAGCCTTATCACTGGCAGGGATTACTATTGGAGGACTTACCATTACCAACTTTGTCAAAGTTTTTATTCCCCTTATTTTTGAGAAAGGCATTTTTACAAACTGGAAGAAATTCGGGAATGCTGCCATTAGAGTGGCTGTGGCTATTATCTGTTTTGTACTCCTTTATCTGAACCGGATTGATTTTAACTATCAGAACATTTTTTCAAAGACCAATCAGCAGTATGAAAAGTTCTCAAATGTAAATTCGATGCCAACATGGGATATGATTCTTTCCTTCTTTTTTGGAGGCAATATCCTTTTCCCGGGATTCATTATGTCTGACAAGCATAATATGAAAGGATTTAATTTCAAAGGACTGTATATGGATCTTTATTCATCACCCCTTCCATACTTTTTTATAGCCATATTGCTAATCCTGATAAGTTGGAGTTATATTAAAAATTTTAAAAACAAATGGGTTCAGGTAATCGCTATTTCGTTTTTGGCAGACATTGTAATCCATTGTGTGATGAGGTTTGGACTTCACACTTCCTATATCTATGGAGGACATTTTGTTTTTGCCTATCCTTTGCTTTTAGGATGGCTCTTTTTTGCTTACAGATCATCACCGAAAATCATGTCATTTCTCACCGCAACCGTTCTTATATTATTTGTCTATCTGCTGGCGAATAATATCTTTAGAATGACAGAATTCTTTTGGTTTATGGAAAATTATTATCAATAAAAAAAGCTGAGAAATACTCTCAGCTTTTCGCTTTTTATGTTGAAATAAATTTTTTCTATTTCGCCTCGGCACAGAAAATTCTATACTGTACTGCTACTGCAGATTTAAAGTATTCTCTGATTTTAGAAAGGTCGCTGGCAGCACTTTGTTTTGTGAAATAACTTCCGGCTAAAATTTTATAATTAGGTCTTAAAGAGGCATCTGTCTCCACTTTCAGATTAGGAAATCTCTTTCTGAAATAAGACTTTACTTCATTAGCTTCTTCATTGCTTTTCACCGTTGTAATCTGGATTTTGAACCCTAAAATTCTAGGATTTTTCTTACAGATTTCAGCATTGGTAAGTTCTCTGCTTGGTACAAAGATCTTAGGTGGTTTTGTACTGATTCCCGTAGAAATTCCACTATCACTATTACTGAAATCTTTAGAAGAATTTGTTGGGGCAACTTTAGCACACTTCCCTTCAATTCCTTCCAAAGCAGCATTTATTTTGGAATCCATTGTCATAACAAGCTCTGTTCCTGACAGGGTATCCTTTTTAACAACTTGCTGTGCTTCAATATTATAAAATCCAAATAATGATAATATCGAAAATATTTTGATTAGATTTCTCATTTAAACTTGTTTCCGCAAATTTATACAAATTAAAAAACTATACCAAACTGGTTATTTAGAATCAATACAAATTAAACGTAAATGATATTTTCCCTTTTCGATATACCGTTAAATTCCTGTTAAAAATATTATTTTTGCGGAATTGATTGAATGTTCAATAATTTACTAACATAAGATAATTTAAATGATTAGTTGGAGAAAGCATTATAAAAAAACGTTGATCGCAATAGGCTTATTGCTATCAACCAGTGCTTCATTTTACGGGCAAGACGGCGATCCTAAAAACGGAGAGAAACTTTTCAAAGCGAATTGTACTGCATGTCACGCGCTGGACAAACAAGTTGTAGGACCACCATTAAAAGGGGTTGTAGAACGTGTAAAGACAGAAGGTGGTGTAGACAAAGATTGGCTTCACAAGTGGATCAAAGACAACAAAGCTCTAAGAGCTTCTGGGGATAAATACGCTAATGAGATTTTTGAAAAGTTTAACAAGACTGAAATGCAGGTCTTTCCAAATCTTACAGATAAGGATATTGACGACATTTTAGCTTTCACAACTAACCCTCCTGCTCCGGAGGAGAAAAAACCGGAAGCAACTCCTGCAACTGACGCTACTGCGGCAGCTCCTGCAGACAAAACTACTACAAACGTTGTAATCATTTCACTTTTAGCGATCGCAGGTTTACTGGTTTGGATCTTGGTAAAACTAAGACAATTGGTAAAACTAGGCCAGTCTGAAGATTTAGCTGGACTTAACGAAACAAGAGTTCGTTCTTTCAGTGAAATGTATGAGAAGTTCCACTTCATTGGTAAAGGTCTATTGGCAATCCTTGCTATTTTGGCTGCTTACGGAGTATGGAACTGGCTAATGTGGATCGGTGTTTACAAAGGATACAAACCTGAGCAGCCTATCTACTTCTCTCACAAAATCCACGCTGGAGAACAGAAAATTGACTGTCAGTTATGTCACTCTAGTGCCAAATACGGAAAAGTATCTGAGATTCCTTCTATGAACGTTTGTATGAACTGTCACAGAACAATTTCTGAATACAACGCAGATCACTACATGGAGCCAGGAAAAGACAAGGCATTCTATGACGGAGAAATCCAGAAGATCTACGCTGCAACAGGTTGGGATCCTGCAAAACAACAGTACACAGGAAAAACACAGCCGGTTGAATGGACAAGAATCCACAACATGCCAGACTTCGTTTACTTCAACCACTCTCAGCACGTAATTGCTGGAGAACAAGCAATCATCAATTCTTTCAACAAAAAGAACCCTAACAACAAAATAGATGTTGTATGTAAAGCTTGTCACGGTAAAATTGATACAATGAATGTTGTTCAGATGGCAAACGACTTTACTATGGGATGGTGTATCGAGTGCCACAGAACGACTGAGGTTGATATGAACAACGGTTATAATAAAGAGTACTTCAAAAATCTACATGACAAGTTGAAAAAACAATATCCACAAGATGGAGGTAAGATCACTGTAGATGCAATTGGAGGTCTTGAGTGTGGTAAATGTCATTATTAATAACTAAAAAATTAGAAGTATAAATGGCTTCAAACAAAATACAATTCAGAAGTATTCATGAACTTAAAGATCCAGCTTTGAATAATAAGCTGGCTCAGAAAGAGTTTCAGGAAGAAATTCCGGTAGAAGATTTCCTTGGAGATGCTGAGAAAAACGGATCTAGTACTTCAAGAAGAGATTTCCTTAAATTACTAGGATTCTCTACAGCAGCAGTTACATTAGCTGCCTGCGAAGCTCCGGTAATCAAAACGATTCCTTATGTGGTAAAGCCGCATGATATTATTCCGGGAATCCCTAATTATTACGCTTCAACCTATTTTGACGGTTTCGACTTTGCTAGTGTTTTAGTAAAAACCCGTGAAGGTAGACCTATCAAAATTGAACCCAACCCAGCTGGTGGTGATTTAGGTAAAACTAATGCAAGAGCTCAGGCAAGTGTTCTTTCTCTTTATGACAATGATAAAGTAAAGCAGCCTAAACTAGATGGTAAAGATGAAACTTTCGACAAAGTAGACAGTTTTGTTATCAAAGGTTTGGAAGAAGCTAAAGCGTCAGGCAAAAAGATTGTGGTTTTATCACACTCTTTTGCTTCACCAACTTTCAAAAAGTTATTCGCTGAATTCAAAGCTAAATATCCTACGGCTGAATTAGTAACTTATGATGCTTTCCCTTACTCTGCAGGATTAGATGCAGCTCAGGAAGTATTCGGACAAAGAGCATTACCTGTTTATGACCTTAACGGTTCTGAATTGGTAGTTTCTTTCCAGGCTGATTTCTTAGGAGACTATAATGCTTCAAGCTTAGAAACTTCTTATGCAGCTGCTAGAAAACCGGGAGCAAACATGTTGAGACACATTCAGGTGGAATCTAACATGTCATTAACCGGTGCTAATGCTGACTCTAGATACAGATTAAAACCAAGTGCTGTAAACAAAACTTTAGTTGAAGTTTACAACGCAATCGTAGGTGGTGGTACTTCTGATAAGACTGCAACTGAAATTGCTAACGAATTGAAAGCAAAAGGAAGCAAAGCTGTTGTTTTTGCTGACGGTTCTAAAGGAGCACAGGTTTTAGCACACTTGATCAACCAGAAATTAGGATCAGTAGCTTTCACTGGTAAGGCAAACTTCCTTAAGGAATTCAACGGTGCAAGATACCAGGAGTTCTTAGGATGGGTAAACGCTGGACAGGTTGGTGTATTAGTTACCAACAATGTAGATCCTATCTACTCTCATCCAAAAGGAGAAGATTTTAAAAAATCTTTATCTAAAGTTCCTTATGTAGTTGCTGTAGCAGATAAGAAAAATGAAATGTACAAAGCAGCGAAAGCTGTAATTCCGGTAGCTAACTGGCTGGAGTCTTGGGGAGATATCGAACCACAGACTGGTGTATATTCATTAATGCAGCCTACAATCCAGAAAATCTACAAATCAAGACAGATTGAAGAATCTCTATTGGTTTGGAAGAATGGAAAAAACAATGCAGCAAACAACTACTACGATTATTTAAAGGCAAGCTCTGCTTCTCTTTTAGGTGGTACTTCTTTCAACAAAGCATTGTATAACGGTATCAACGCTTCTACGAATACAACTACTTTAGCGTATACAGGTGGAAACGCTGCTCAGGCTGTTGCTGAACTAGGAAACTTTAAAGCTTCTGAATTAGAATTAGTATTATACACTAAGACTTCAATGGGAGACGGTACTCAGGCAAACAACCCTTGGTTACAGGAGTTACCTGACCCGATCACAAGAATGTCTTGGGATAACTATTTGACAATTTCTCCTAAAGATGCAGAGAAATTTGCAATTGACAACGATCTTAATGCGAGAATGCAGTTGGATGGTTCTATTGTAAACCTTACTGTAAACGGAGTTAAAATAGAAAATGTTCCTGTATTCGTACAGCCGGGACAAGCTGAAGGATCTGTAGGTCTTGCACTTGGATATGGTAAGAAAAACTCAGGAGCAACTGCTGATACTGGTGTAAATGCTTATCCTTTATTTGACGGTTCTAACCTTGTTCTTTCAGGTGTTAAAATTGAAAAAACAGGAGAAGATCACGAGTTCGCAGGGATCCAGCTTCAAAATACATTAATGGGTCGTTATGAAATCGCGAAGGAAGTTCCTTTAGCTGAATTCATTAACGTTGCTTTTGATGATGAGCACAAAGGATGGAATAAGCCTTTGGAATACCACACGATCAGCGGAGCGCTTCCAGCGAGAAAAATCGACCTTTGGGATGCTTTTGATGATACAGATGGTCCTCACTTTAACTTATCTATTGACCTGAATTCTTGTACTGGTTGTGGAGCATGTATTATTGCTTGCCAGGCAGAAAACAACGTTCCTGTAGTAGGTAAAGAAGAAGTAAGAATGTCCAGAGATATGTACTGGTTAAGAATTGACCGTTACTACTCTTCAAGACAAAAAGTAGAAGTTTACGAAGGATTGAAAGAAGGAATGGCTGTACCTGAATTATATGGTACTGCTTTCGGAGACGGAGGTGCATTAAACCACCCTGCAGACAACCCGGATGTAATCTTCCAACCAGTAATGTGTCAGCACTGTAACCACGCTCCTTGTGAAACTGTATGTCCGGTAGCGGCTACTTCACATGGTAAGCAAGGTCAAAACCATATGGCTTACAACAGATGTATCGGTACCAGATATTGTGCAAACAACTGTCCGTACAAAGTAAGACGTTTCAACTGGTTTACTTATAACCTAAATGACAAGTTCGATTTCAACATGAACAATGATTTAGGAAGAATGGTACTTAACCCGGATGTAGTTGTAAGAACTAGAGGGGTAATGGAGAAATGTTCAATGTGTATCCAAATGACTCAGAATACTATTCTTGAGGCTAAGAAAGAAGGAAGAAGAGTGAAGGATGGAGAATTCCAGACTGCTTGTTCTAAAGCTTGTTCTACCGGAGCAATGACATTTGGAGACATGAATGATAAAGATTCTTCAATTAGAAAGCAATATGCATCTAACAGAAGATATTATTTACTAGAGGAGATCGGAACAAAACCAAACGTGTTCTATCACACTAAAGTAAGAAACAGAGTAGAAAAATAAAGTTTAAATAATAAATAGGTAAAAAATGTCAGGACATTACGAAGCTCCGATAAGGGAACCTCTAATTATTGGTCACAAAACTTATCACGATATTACAGAAGATATCGCACGACCTATCGAAGAAAGAGCAGGTAAATTATGGTGGATCTCATTATATGCTGCACTAGTTCTATTCCTCTATGGATTCGGCTGTATCGCTTACACTATCGGGACAGGTATTGGAGCATGGGGGCTTAACAGAACTATTAACTGGGGTTGGGATATTACCAACTTCGTATGGTGGGTAGGTATCGGTCACGCCGGGACCCTAATCTCCGCAGTATTATTATTATTTAGACAGAGATGGAGAATGTCTGTAAACAGATCTGCAGAGGCGATGACGATCTTTGCGGTTGTACAGGCAGCAATCTTCCCTGTAATCCACATGGGTAGAGTTTGGGTTGGATACTGGGTATTCCCTTTACCAAACCAATTCGGTTCTCTTTGGGGGAACTTTAACTCTCCTCTACTTTGGGACGTATTTGCAATCTCCACGTATTTCTCAGTATCAACTGTATTCTGGTTCATGGGACTAATCCCTGACTTTGCAATGATCAGAGATAGAGCTAAAACTCCTTGGACTAAGAAAATTTATACATTCCTAGCATTCGGTTGGGGTGGTAAAGCAAAACACTGGCAAAGATTCGAAGAACTTTCTTTGGTTCTTGCAGGTTTGGCAACTCCGCTTGTATTCTCAGTACACACTACCGTATCATTTGACTTCGCAACTTCGGTAATTAAAGGATGGCACTCAACAATCTATCCTCCTTACTTCGTTGCCGGTGCAATCTTCTCAGGATTTGCAATGGTACAGACGCTATTGTTGGTTGCAAGAAAAGTGTGTCACTTAGAAGAGTATATTACCATGTATCATATCGAAATTATGAACATCGTAATCATCTTAACCGGTGGTATGGTAACTGTAGCTTACGCAACTGAATATTTCATCGGATGGTACTCAGGATCTAGATTCGAAGATTTCACATATCTTTCTCCAGGTGCTGCTGTAGGACCTTACTGGTGGGCATTCTGGTCATTGATCATCTGTAACCTTGTTATTCCTGCTTCTTTCTGGTTCAAGAGACTAAGAACGAACATTATCTGGACATTCATTGTTGCATTGATCATCAACATCGGTATGTGGTTCGAGCGTTTTGATATCATCGTTATCAACCTTTCAAGAGACTACTTACCAGGATCATGGACTATGTTTAAGCCAACGATCATTGATGTAGGTGTATACTTAGGAACAATCGGATTCTTCTCTGTATTATTCTTATTATATGCAAGAACATTCCCTGTAATTGCACAGGCTGAATTAAAATCGATTTTGAAAATCTCAGGTGAAACTTATAAAGCAAAAGAAGGAGATGAGCACCACTAAAATTGTATACGGACTTTATGCTGACGACGACGATTTAATGAACGGCGTTAAAGCATTCAACGATAAAGGAATCGCAATTAACGAAGTTTATACTCCGTTTCCGGTTCACGGACTAGACAAAGCTTTAGGTTTAAAGAAAACTAGAATTTCTGATGCCGCTTTCTTATATGCTCTTTATGGGGTTACTATCGGTGCTACTTTAACCTGGTATGTAATGAACCACGACTGGCCTCAGAATATCGGTGGTAAACCAGCTTTTGACTGGGGACACAACATGCCGGCATTCGTAGTTCCAATGTTCGAATTAATGGTATTCTGTGCAGCTCACATGATGTCTTTAACTTTCTTGGTTAGAAACAAAATGTATCCGGGAGCTCCGGCTCAGAACCCAGATCCAAGAACTACTGATGATAAATTCATGATGGAATTTGTAACTGAAGATGTAGAATCTGTAAAACAGTTGCTTATTGAAACTGGAGTTGAAGAAATAACTGTTAAAGACGCTTAAAATGAAAAAGAATGTATTAAAAATTACAGCGGTTTTAGGTTTAACAACAGTTTTACTTAACTCTTGCGGACCAAAGGAGAACACTCCGTTGGTATATTTCCCGGACATGTATTTTCCGGTAGCTTATGATCCATTGATGAAAGCTCAGGATGCTTATTCAGATCATGAAAATGAAATTCCTGCTTTTGTTAAAAATAATGGTGCAACAGGTCTTTCTCCGGTAGAAGGATCAGTTCCTCAGAATAAAGACGGAGTTTTTGAAGAAAGCTTATTACCTAAAAACGTTGACGAGTACAACGCAGGGTATGAAGCATCTAAAAAACTTACAGCATCTCCTTTGAACCCTGCTAATGCAGCGAAGGATCTTGAAAGAGGTAAAATATTGTTTGATCACACTTGTGCTGCATGTCACGGTACAGGAGGTGATGGACAAGGACCTATCGTTCAAACTGGAGCATTCTCTGGAGTACCCAACTATGCTGACAGAGAAATTACTGTAGGATCTGTTCATTATGTATTAACAAACGGTAGAAATGCCATGGGATCTTATGCGGGACAATTGAACGCAGGAGACAGATGGAGAGTAGCAATGTATGTGATGAGTGCTTTCAAAAAAGGAGCAGCAGCACCGGCAGCAGCTACAGCGGCGGCACCAGCAACAACTGAAACGACTACCGAAACTAAAAAATAAGAAAAGAAATGTATAGTTTTTCACCAAAATTAAAATCAACTTCTATAATACTTCTTGTTGTAGGTTTAGTTCTTTTCGGTATTGGTTTCTTTTTGAACAAAGGAATTTCTACTGAGAAAATAGAACAAATGATGGAAGCTGTTCATGCTTCAGGTCATACTGCTCCTACACACTCAAGTGAAATGGTTGGACCTCAGGATCACGCGGCTCACCTTGAGCACGCTACATTGCAGGTACACAACCAGCCTTTAGCAGCAATACATTTTGTAGCTGTATTTTTCTTTGGAGTAAGCTGCTGCGTATTATTCTTCTATTCTATTCAGCACGCTGCACACGCAGGATGGCCAATCATCATTACAAGAGTAATGGAAGCTATTGCTTCTTATATCCCTTATGGTGGTGCAATCCTGGTAATCCTGATGATCTTAAACATCACTCATAATGGTCATTTATTCCACTGGATGGACCCTGAATTGACAAACCCGGATTCTCCGCATTTTGATGTGATCTTATTCGAAAAGAAAAAATTCTTAAATATTCCTTTCTACGCAGTAAGAACTTTAATCTATGTGATTGGTGCTTCTTTCTTCGCTTGGAAATTAAAAGCTCAGTCTAAGAAAGTAGACGAAACGAAGTCTAAAGTAGAGTATCAAATGCTTTACAGATGGGCAGTAGGATATATCGCATTCTTCGGATTTGCTTCTGCAGCTTGGGCTTGGGACTGGTTGATGTCTATTGACCCTCACTGGTATTCTACAATGTATATCTGGTATTCAATGGTTAGCTGCCTTTCAAGTGGTATTGCTGTAATCATTTTATTAAGTGTTTACCTTAAGAAAAATGGTTTCTTACCACAGTTCAATGATAACCACTTACACGATTTAGGAGTATTCCTTTTCGCTACAAGTATGCTTTGGACATATACATGGTTCGCTCAGTTCATGCTTTACTGGTATGCCAACGTTCCGGAAGAGGTAAACTACTTCTTTGGTAGATTCCAACACTACTCTCCTACTTTCTTACCGATGTTGATCATCAACTTCTTATTACCACTATTGGTATTAGTAAGCAGCAGCATCAAGAGAAACTACAAAGTAGTTACTACAATGGCAGTAGTGGTGATCTTAGGACACATCCTGGATTACTTCAACATGGTAATGCCGGGAACAGTAGGACCATACTGGAACACTCCTGAAGTATTCCTGTTAATCCTTGGAGCAATCCTATTCGTAGCTGGATTATTTATGTTTACTGTACTTTCAGCTTTATCTAAACTGAAGTTGATTCCTACAGGAAACCCATTCTTACACGAATCTGAAATTTATGAGTATCCTTTCTAAGGACTTATAACAAAATAAAATTATAAAAGACTGATTGTTAAAACGATCAGTCTTTTTTTATGCATATCAGGTAACTCATCGCCATTGATGGGATCAACAACTAAAAAAATCTTACTATGAAAACCAAATTTTTCCTTTTCGCGTTCTTCCTTTTTTTATATAGTTTTATTTCTGCACAGACCATCACTTTCGTTTCTGAAAAAAGTAATACTCCCCTTCCCAGAGTTTCAGTGTTTGGGAAAGACGGAACTATTGTAGCGTATTCTGATATTGAAGGTAAGATTGACAAACAATCCCTCTCGCCTGCCCAGGAAAAATTTCAGCTTGTCTATAACAATTTTCCGGTTGCCACTTTATCTTATTCCGACTTTGATCAATCCGTTATAAAAATCAATGATCAGGTAAAAGAGATTGAAACCGTGGTCATCAAAAATAACAAACCTGCCAGGTATATTTTTATCAAAGGAAACTTTAATGCTTATGTAACGGTAAACAATAAGCTTAATAGCTATGCTGATGGAATTGTAACCTACATTTTTGACAATAAAACAAAAAAACTGAAAAGCACCAATGTGGAGCAGTACAGAGTTTTCAGACTGACAGAATCTAAAAACGAGAAGAAAGAAACTTCGTCATGGGATTATGGAAATTCTTTACAGATTCCAAAACTTAAAAATGTAGGAAATCCCGAGGAATATAAAACAAAAAGAAATATCATCAGAGAATTGAAGGGTGACCGTAACGATCAGATTGAAGTGACAGGTGGAGCACTTCAGGAAAAAGAATTTTCATTTTTCGGATATAGATTTTATGATATCAGAACCATTCTGAACATGTCATTTGAAAAGGGGTCTGAAAAAACACTGAAAGATTTCCAGGAATATAATGAACTCGTTTTTGTTAAGCTTAAACATAAAAGTGAACCTGAATATAATCAGATTGCAGTCTACACCAATTTCTATCCTACGGAACTTAGCTTCAATAACGACAATGATATTGAAAAAGTAAAATTTGATAAAGAAAACAGTAATTACAAAACTTCTTACTGGCAGGATTCTTCCTTCCCTAATATGCAGACAATCTTCAGTAATTTTTTCAAGGGAGACTTAAAAGAACAACCCAATAAAAAGTAAAAATATAGGATTATGGCTACCGGGATCAAGAAATAAAACAAGCCATAAAACATAAAGTGAAAATAAAATCCAGTATTAATAAAGGTTTTATTAAATTTGCAACAAACCAAATAAAAATGAAAAAGTTTTCTTTTCTACTTGTTTTCAGTCTGTTGCTTTTTACAGCATGTAAGAAAGATCATGTAGATGCTACGAATACTAAAACACTGCAGTCAAGTATCAATGATATGACTTCCAGTTTACCTACCATTAAACAGATTAAGTTTAATGAGGCTCTTTATATCCTTAAAACATTCGGAGTAGAGGCAGATGGTGATATCAATGAGCTAAAAGCACTTGGAAAACTGATTAACGGGAAGAAAGTTCCTGAAATCATGTCACTGGCTGACGAAGTGGCTCAGAAAAACGGAATAGAATGGGCTAGTACTGCCCCGCCATCACTGGGAGAAATGAATATCTTCGGGGATGATAAAGCTAAAGAAAGCGATCCTAACGATGTAAAAGCAGGATCATTAAGCCTTATAACAAGACCTACAGGAGATGACGGAACCGGAGCGCCTACAGCAATTCAGATTGTTCCGAGACTTGTAGATGCTGCCGGAAACCCTGTATCTTTCACAGGAGCTGGCCTTGAAGCAACTCTTGAAGTCTTCAGTAACGGTGTGAGATTGTCTACAGCTAAAAACCTGATGCAGGATAATAACTTTAAAGGATTCAACTTAAAGTTCTCATCTATTCCTGCTTCAAAAGTGGTAGATAATAAAATTGACATCACGGTTTCTGTAAAAACAACGGCTAAGACTTTCAAAATGTCTAAAATCGGTCTTGACGTCAATGCAGCAGCTCTGAAAGTGCCTGCCATCCCAAAAACTGATTCTACAGCGGTAACAGAACAACCAAGCGCAGTGGTTGATCCAAATAATCCAACAGCTGCTACCGGAACAACTACGGATCCTGCCACAGCTACTCCTGCAACACCGGCTGCTCCAAAGCAACCTACTGCAGATCCTAAAAATACAGTAAGTAAGTTCCTGAACAGTGTAAGTTCTCAAAACTTAAAAGCTGCATACGAAACTGCCAGCAATCCAAGTTGGGGAAGCTATGAATCTTTCTCAAATCCTACTTCAGGTTTTGGATCTGTAAAAAATGTAAGTGTAAAAAATATTACAACTAACGGTACCTCTGCCAACAGTGCGAGTGTAAACGCCACTTATGATGTGACGGATAAAAGCGGGAAGACTACTTCTTTAAAAGTAACTTTCGGGCTTAAAAATGTAAACGGAGACTGGAAAATTTCCAGCTATAAAATCAATTAATAAATGGCTTCAGCAGAACTGATCAAGAAATTAGAAGAAACAATTGAAAACATCCCTGATTTTCCGATTCCAGGAATACAGTTTAAGGATATTTCACCCATCTTTTTAGACCCAAAACTTTACGAAGACGTCATTGCAGACCTGGTAGCGTTCAGTAAAGGAAAAATAGATGCAGTCTGCGGAATTGAAAGCCGCGGTTACCTTTTTGGGATCGCAATTGCTGTAGCACTGGAAGTTCCATTCATCTTAATCAGAAAAGCAGGAAAACTTCCGCCGCCAATCATTTCGGAAAAGTATGATCTGGAATATGGAAGTGCTATTATTGAAACCCGCGAAGGCCAGATAAAACCAGGACAAAGAGTTTTAATCCATGATGATCTCTTAGCAACGGGGGGAACTACTGAAGCAGCAGCAAAATTGGTAGAAAAGCAAGGAGCTATTGTTTCACAGCTTAGTTTTCTTATCGGCTTACAAGGCTTGAAAGGTGATGAAAAACTGAAAAAATTCGGTGCAGAAATTTATCATATTTTAAGTTATTAAAATTGACCCTAACAAGATAAATGCTTCGACTCCGCTCAGCATGACAATGGCTAATAATTTACTGTGAGATTAAAACAGATACTATTAGAAGTGTCATGCTGAGCCTGTCGAAGCATCTTTTTTTTAATAAATTCATCATTCACGATTAACAATTCACAAAATTTCATCAATAATACTCACAAAGTATTTTGTAAATCTCTCAGAAACAATTAAATTTGCATTTCAATTTTTAAAAACTTATGGCAAAATTGGGAAAGAGTGCTCAGAATGAGCAAGAAGGTAAAGAAACGGTTGAGTTCTTTAAAGACCTTGACAGAGAAGCATTAAACACTGAAAGATTTGTTGAAAAATATTCAAAGCCACTAGGTTTTGTATTTGGAGTACTGATTTTGGGAGTTTTAGGATTCTTTGCTTACAAGCAATTTGTAATTGCTCCAAAGAACACTGAAGCTGTGAAAAGTTTCCTTGCTGCTCAGAAAAACCTCGCTGAAGGTAAAGATAAAGACGCTTTGGGTGGAAAGTCTGCTGCTAATCCTGGTTTTATAGGTACAGCTAATGAATATTCTTCTACTGAAATTGGTAAACTTTCTGCTTACAATGCCGGTTTATTAAAATTCAAAGAAGGAAAGTTCCAGGAAGCGTATGATCTTTTGGATAAATTCTCTTCCAAAAACAAAACATTAATGGCAATGAAGTATGGAGCTATGGCTGATGCTAAATCAGGTCTTAACAAAAACGATGAGGCATTATCTTTGTTAGACCAGGCAGCTACAGCATCTGACGATCCTTATACAACGTATTATTTTACAAGAAAAGCAGGTATTGTTGCTTTAGGATTAAAGAAAAATACAGAAGCTAAAAAATACTTCTCTGCAATTGACGAGAAATATCAGGACTACGACAACGGAATGTCTGATTCTTATATCGAAATGACTAAATATTATTAAAAAATGGCAACAGTTAATCTTTCCGATTACAAGCCACTTCATATAACTAATGCCGAAGATTTTTCTATCGGCATTGTTTTTTCTGAGTGGAATGATTTTGTAACCTACAATCTTCGTGATGCAGCTTTGGAAATTCTTGAAAAAGAAGGGGTAAAACCTGAAAACATTAAACTTTTCCCTGTACCCGGAGCTTTTGAACTGAACTATGCAAGCATGCAGCTTTGCAAAGAGAGAAAATACGACGCAGTAATCTCCATCGGATGTGTAATCCGTGGCGAAACACCTCACTTTGACTATGTATGCTCTGCAGTAGCACAGGGAATTAAAGACTGTAACATCATGACTGATACTCCTACAATCTTCTGTGTATTAACAGATGACACCAAAGAACAATCTATTGCAAGAAGCGGTGGTGATCTTGGAAATAAAGGGGTGGAAGCAGCCGTTACAGCGCTTAGAATGATTGATTTCAAAAAGAAATTATCTGATAAAAAAGGGAATATTGGTTTCGGACACTCTTAACTTCTAATTCACTTTAACACTATAATGGGGCTATTTTTAATAGTCCTTTTTTTATTACTATATAAATAATTCATAAATCTTATTAATAAAAGGGATGTTTTTCTTTTTTTCCATCAAAAGTTCTCTACAAAAACTATCTTTGTGAAAATTAATAAAGACAGTCAATACATGTTTTTAAAAAAAATAAAACCTTTCCTGTACTTAGGAATTTTCTATCTTATTATTTCGTTGATAATAAGAACAGTATTCTTTTTTCATCCTATTACTACCGCCAGTTTTGGATTTTTCGAAGTTGTAAAAGTTTTGTTGGTCGGTCTGGTAAATGACATTTTTGTTTTTATATTGGCCAGCTCCATTCTCGCTCTTTACTTCCTCTTTCTTTCCAATTCAAAATATAAAAAGCCTTACGGTTATAGTATTTTGGGAGCGTTAGTTCTGTTCTTCCTTTATATCTGGCTTATTCCAAACAATATTTTCAAGCAGTATGGAGGTTCTATCATGGAGATTGCACTTGTTTTCGTAGGAATAAAGACGCTTTTCTTCGGATTGATGCTTTTCCTTCCCACACAAAGGATTAAGATCCGTAATACACTATATTTCATTACATTACTATTATACGTTCTTCTGATTATTTTCAATGGAGTAAGCGAATACTTCTTCTATAATGAATTTGGAGTTCGTTATAATTTTATTGCAGTAGATTATCTTATTTATACCAATGAGGTAATTGGGAATATCATGGAAAGTTATCCGGTTGTACCGCTATTTTCCGCCATCATGATCGTTACCCTTGCCATCACATGGTTTATTTATAAGAAAACAAAGGATGAGCTTCTGGAACTTCCTGATTTCAAACAAAAAATGGTGCTGCTGGGCAGCTTTATGGTACTTTGTGCGCTTAGTGCACTGGCCATACCTTCTTTGATGCAAATCAGATCTGACAATGTTTTTGCAGACGAAATTGAAGCTAACGGACTGCCTAAATTCTATTGGGCGTTTACCCATAATGAGCTGGATTATTTCCAGTTTTATTCACAGATTAACCAGCAGCAGGCCGAGAAGAATTTCTTAAGCCAATATCCGCAACATAGTTTATCAAGAGCAGTTGTTGCAGAGCAGCCTGAAGTAAAGAAAAACGTGGTATTGATCTCCATTGAAAGTCTTTCTGCAGATTTCATGGAACATTATGGCAATACCCAAAAAATCACTCCTTTCCTGGATAGTCTTGCTGATAAATCGCTGATGTTTACCAATCTTTATGCAACCGGAAACAGAACTGTACGCGGATTGGAAGCTTTAACATTATGCATTCCTCCTACAGCAGGAGAAAGTGTCATCAAGAGAGATGACAATAAAAATAAGTTCACAACGGGAAGTGTATTTAAGTCGAAAGGATATGATGTCAAATTTTTATACGGTGGATACAGCTATTTCGATAATATGCAGGACTTCTTCGGAGGAAACGGCTATGGAATCGTAGACAGAAATAACTTTAAACCTGAAGAAATTACTTTTGCCAATGTTTGGGGAGTTGCTGACGAAGATATGGCCAGAAAAGCTATTCAGGTGATGAATGCTGAAGCCAAGTCAGGGAAGCCGTTTTTCAATCATTGGATGACCGTTTCCAACCACAGACCTTTTACGTATCCTGACGGAAGAATTGATATTCCGGGCACCGCAAAATCGCGTGAAGGCGGTGTAAAATATACGGATTACTCGCTTAAATTGTTCTTCGATATGGCCAGGAAACAAGACTGGTATAAAAATACTGTTTTTGTGATCATTGCAGACCACTGTGCTTCCAGTGCCGGAAAAACAGAACTTCCGATGGATAAATACAGGATTCCTGCCATGGTATTTTCTGAAGGATTTATTCAGCCTCAGAAATTCAATGCGCTGATGTCTCAGATCGATATAATGCCAACCGTTTTGGGATTATTAAACTTCAGCTATCAGTCTAAATTCCTAGGCCAGGATGTATTCAAACCCGAATTCCAGCCTAAAGCTTATGTAGCAACCTATCAGGATCTTGGATTTATCAAAGGGGAGCGTTTGACCATTATTTCGCCGGTAAAAAAGGTAAAACAATATTCTTTAGAATTGGAAAAAAGCGATCTGAAACCGGAGTTTAAGCTGTATTACGACGAGAAATTATTAAAAAATCCAGATCAGAAACTGGTAGACGATGCTGTATCAGCTTATCAGTCTACTTCTTACTGGCTAAAAACGAAACAACTCAACAGATAAATATCTAGATATTTTCGCTTATAGTTTGGCGTAAAATATTTAAATTAACCCATAAATTTATTAGTATGAAATGGACAGACGACAGAGGCGGAAACGTTGATGACCGCCGTGGTTCAGGAGGCGGAAGTGGCGGTATGATTGTAGGTGGAGGACTCGGAACCTTAATTATAGCAGCCATCGTATTCTTTTTGGGAGGTGATCCATCCGGCATTCTGAATTCCGGGGTCATGCAGCCTTCAGGAAATTCCGGAGAACAAAGAGAGCTTACCGCTGGTGAAAAACAGGTTGGAGAAATGGTTGATATGATGGCCAAATGGAATATTCTTACCTGGGATCAGATTTTTAAAGAAAATGGAATGACTTACAGTGCCCCTGAGGTAGTTCTTTTCGAAAATACAACTTCTTCAGCATGTGGTACTGCCCAATCTGCTATGGGACCTTTTTATTGCCCGGCAGATCAGAAAGTTTATATGGATATGAGTTTCTTCAATGAACTTCAGCAAAAATTCGGGGCTAAAGTAACAGAATTTACGGTAGCTTATGTCCTTGCGCATGAAGTTGGGCATCATGTTCAGACTCTTTTAGGGACCACTCAGAAAGTAGATGCCTTAAGAAGGAGCGGAAGATACTCCGAAGAACAGATGAACAGAGTATCCGTTGCTACAGAGTTACAGGCTGATTTCTATGCCGGAGTCTGGGCAAAAAGAACCAATGACAGCAAACATATTCTGGAACCCGGAGATATTGAATCTGCCATAGATGCTGCAGAAGCCGTTGGAGATGATAATATCCAGAAAAGAGCACAGGGATATGTAAACCAGGAAAGTTTTACCCATGGATCTTCTGCCCAGCGTAAAGAATGGTTTATGAAAGGGTACAACACCGGAGATATCAGACAGGGAGATACTTTCAATCAATTATTGAAATAATTTTATCAGATTCATTGATTATAAAAACAAAATGCGGTCTCAGTGTGAGACCGCATTTTTTATTGCAATTCGATGGGATTAGAATTTTTCTTAGCTTCTTCTTTTACCCTTTCTTCCATTCTCTTTCTCATATCAGCAGGATTCTGGTTTCCTCCACCGCCGGGACCTCTTCCACCTCCGCCTATTCTTAAGGTAGTCGAAAAGCCACCTTGTCCGCCGCTTTGACTCATGAATGACATTGGGTCGGTTTTAAACTTTTGCTGCTGCTTTACATAATCTGTTCTTTTCACTTTTAAAGTATTTCCAAACTGATTCAAAGCCGGAAATTCAGCTATTTTATAATTCTTCATTAAATCAAAAGAATAATCTCCTTTATCATCTTCCACTTTTACAATCAGTCCCGGAAGTCCACCGAACTTATAAGGTCCGTCCTGATAAGGTAGATCAGTGGTAAACCATGCGGTCCATTTCCTTCCACCAAAATCAGTTTCAGCTTTCTGAACTTTATACTCGCCTATTTTTCTCGTTTCTGACTCTATTTTCCAGTTCAGGGGTCTGTCTTCTTCATACGAATACATATCACGGCCAATTCTGTCTTTAAAATAGGTCTTTTGGTTTGTTTTATCTTTTTCAATGGAATAGCTGATATTCGTTCTTAATCCTTCCATCTGATCTCTGTTGATGCTTACCCTTCCGCCTCCGCTCTGAAATGCTTTTTGCATAATGGAATCTCTTTTGATTCTGTTTTCAGAATAAAACACTGATTTTTCCGGAGAAATATCCAGATAGGCATTTTCCGTCTTGATATCTGTTTTATTTTCTGCATCAGGTTTCATAGTTACCTGGTACACAAACCTGTTTGTCTGTGCAGCAACATTCTGTATGAAGAGTGCTAATGCGATAATCCCTAATTTTTTCATTTATATTTTTATTTATTTTAATTCAATTGGATTTTGGATTGCATCCGTAAAAGAAGGTCTTTCTACAGATGGACTTTGCAATACAGGGTTTTCCATATAACGGTGAAAAACAACAAAAAAAAACTACTGTTTTTTGTTTCATTACCAATTTTCTTTTATAGATCGAAAATAAGATTCAAGGTTAAATCAGTAATGAAATCTTCACATTGAAAGGCTAAATTTATCATTTTTTAACATAATTTATCCTTTAAGAAATTGCTATTAATATCAGAATCATTAAAATAGATATCTTCGATTTGAGATTGCGGAAATTAGTTCGTATTTTTGCATCATTAAATCATTCTAAATAAATACAATGATAAAAGTATCAGACTATGCAAAGGAGAAAGCCATCCAGTTGATGACGGAAGATGGTTTTAACCCTGCTGAAGATTATATAAGAGTAGGGGTGAAAAGCGGCGGATGCTCTGGTTTAGAGTATGTTTTAAAGTTTGATAACCAAAAAACAGACACAGATCAGATTTTTGAAGATAATAACATTAAAATTATTATAGATAAAAAATCCATCCTTTATTTAGCAGGAACAACTCTTGAGTATTCAGGAGGATTGAACGGAAAAGGGTTTGTTTTTAACAACCCGAATGCATCCAGAACATGTGGATGCGGGGAATCATTTAGTCTTTAGAAAAAAGACATTAGATCCTAGATTTCAGACCTCAGAGGCCAACTCTGAATTCTGAAATCTACCATCTGAAATCTAAAAAATTATAATGAGTAAATATACAGAAGACGATTTAAGAGTCGATCTAGAAAATAAAAAATATGAATTCGGTTGGGAAACGAAAATCGATTACGAAGATTTCCCGATTGGTTTAAATGAGGACATCATCCGCGCCATCTCTGCTAAAAAAGAAGAACCGGAATGGATGACTGAATGGCGATTGGAATCTTTCAAAATCTGGCAGAAAATGGTAGAGCCTGAATGGGCCAATATCAAATATGAAAAACCGGATTTTCAAGCAATCCGTTACTACGCAGCACCTAAAGTAAAGCCTGAACTGGCGAGTCTTGATGAAGTAGATCCTGAGTTGTTGAAAACATTCGCAAAGCTAGGGATTAATATCGAAGAACAAAAAAGACTTTCCGGAGTTGCCGTAGACATCGTAATGGACTCAGTTTCTGTGAAAACTACTTTCCAGGATACGTTGGCAGAAAAAGGAATTATTTTCTGTTCAATCTCTGAGGCTATTAAAAACCACCCTGATTTAGTAAGAAAATATCTTGGAAAAGTAGTTCCAAGAGGAGATAATTTTTACGCAGCATTGAATTCCGCAGTATTTTCTGACGGAAGTTTCTGTTATATTCCAAAAGGGGTAAAATGCCCAATGGAACTTTCCACTTATTTCCGTATCAACCAGGCAGGAACAGGACAGTTTGAAAGAACGCTGCTTGTCGCTGATGAAGGAAGTTATGTTTCTTATCTTGAAGGATGTACAGCACCGTCAAGAGATGAAAACCAGCTTCACGCAGCTGTTGTAGAGCTTATTGCTTTAGATAATGCTGAGATCAAATATTCAACGGTACAAAACTGGTACCCTGGTAATGAAGAAGGAAAAGGAGGTGTATTCAACTTTGTAACGAAGAGAGGACTTTGCGAAAGAAATGCAAAAATCTCATGGACACAGGTAGAAACAGGTTCAGCAGTAACATGGAAGTATCCGTCTTGTATCCTTAAAGGAGACAATTCTATCGGAGAATTCTACTCTATCGCAGTAACGAATAACCACCAATATGCAGATACAGGAACAAAAATGATCCACATTGGTAAAAACACCAAATCTACGATCATTTCCAAAGGAATCTCTGCTGGAAAATCCCAGAACTCATACAGAGGACAGGTGAAAGTAATGCCTTCTGCAAAAGGAGCCAGAAACTTCTCGCAATGTGACTCTTTACTGATGGGTAATGAGTGTGGGGCTCATACTTTCCCTTACATTGAAATCAAAGATCCTACGGCACAATTGGAGCACGAGGCTACGACTTCAAAAATTGGTGAAGATCAGATCTTCTACTGTAACCAGAGAGGCATCGATACAGAAAGAGCAATTGCTCTGATTGTGAACGGTTTCAGTAAAGAAGTTTTGAATAAGCTTCCGATGGAATTTGCCATTGAAGCACAAAAACTACTTGAAATTTCATTGGAAGGTTCAGTAGGATAGAAAAATATGATAGCTACAGAAAGATTAATTTTAAGAAAACCTACAAAAGAAGACTTTGGAAGTTTCTTTGAAATTAATCATGATCCTCAGACCAATATTCACAATCCAGGCGGACCAATGAGTTTTGAAAAAGCAGAAAGCACATTTGCAAAAATGCTTGATCATTGGGACAACCATCATTTTGGAAGCTGGGCTATTGCTGAAAAGGATGATCCAGAAAATATAATAGGTTTCGGAGGACTGAGCTACAAACTCTACGGAGACAAAGAAAAATTGAATTTAGGCTATCGTTTTGCTTCCCAGGCATGGGGGAAGGGATATGCCACAGAATTCACAAAGAAAGCTATAGATTTTGGCTTTAAGGAGAACAATGAAGAAATATTTGCAATCGTTCGTCCTACCAATATAGCTTCTGTTAAAGTTTTGGAAAAGGCAGGCATGATCAAAATAGGGACTCTTAATGATGTTCCTGATCAACCTGAAAGTTTAGTATATAGAATTCAAAAATAATTTGTTTAAGCAAATAAAATGTTAGAAATTAAAAACCTTCACGCCAAAATTGAAGATGGCGCAGAAATATTAAAAGGGATTAATCTTGAAATAAAGCCAGGCGAAGTTCACGCTATTATGGGTCCGAACGGAGCTGGTAAATCTACTCTTTCCTCTGTAATTGCAGGAAAAGAAGATTACGAAGTGACTGGTGGAGAGATTCTTTTCCAGCGAGAAGACATCAGTGAAGATGCTCCTGAAGATAGAGCTCACAAAGGAATTTTCCTTTCTTTCCAGTACCCGGTGGAAATTCCGGGAGTTTCTGTAACGAACTTTATCAAAGCTGCTTTGAATGAGACCAGAAAAGCAAACGGACTGGAGGAAATGCCGGCAAAAGAAATGCTTGCATTAATCCGTGAGAAATCTGAAAAATTGGGAATCAAAAAAGATTTCCTTTCAAGATCATTGAACGAGGGATTCTCCGGAGGTGAAAAGAAAAGAAATGAGATCTTCCAGATGATGATGCTTAATCCTAAACTGGCTATTCTTGATGAAACTGATTCAGGGTTGGATATCGATGCTTTAAGAATCGTAGCAGATGGAGTAAATCATTTTAAAAATGAAGGGAATGCAGTTCTTTTGATTACGCACTATCAGAGATTACTAAACTACATTCAGCCTGATTTCGTTCATGTTTTAGCAGATGGAAAAATCATCAAAACAGGTGACAAGTCTTTAGCATTAGAACTTGAAGAAAAAGGTTACGACTGGCTTCTTAACTAAGAAGAATATATATTATTTCAGAGATTATTCTTTCTTGTAATCATTCATACAATGTGGCAGAAAAGAATCTCTACTATTAAAAATTGGTTTTCCTATTCCTCGGAATAACAATATTTTAGTTAATAAAAAAAGAAAAAATGGTGCAAACCACAGATATACCAGTAATGGCATTAAAAGAACAAATTATAGAGAACCATAATGAATTTTTGGAGAGTCTTCGTCACCGATTTCTGGATGACAGCAGAAAAGCAGCTCTTCAAAGATTTGCCGATCTTGGTTTTCCAACAAAAAAAGACGAAGAATATAAATATACCAATCTAAAGGAAATCACGGAAAAAAGCTACAACTTCTTCCCGAAAGAGAGCCACAACATCACTAAAGAGCAGTTTGATGAACTGCACCTTGGAGAAGAAAATTTTGATTGGATTGTTTTTGTAAACGGTAAGCTTCACAAAGAGCTTTCCAAAGTTTCTATTGAGAATGTAGAATTCCTTTCATTCAATTATGCATTGAATGATGAGAAGCATAAGGAGGTTTTTGAAAAGTATTTCAATACCATTGCTTCCAAAGAGCAGGCTTTTACTAATCTGAACCTTGCTTACTGCAAATACGGTTTCTTCCTTAAAGTTCCTAAAAATGTAGTGATTGAAAAACCAATCCACGTTTTTTATATTTCTCAGAATCAGGAAGAAAACACTTTTTACAATACAAGAAACCTTTTGATCGTAGAAGAAGGAGCCAAGGTAGAGGTGATTGAAAGCCATCACAATTTTGACAGTACTTATGTACTGACCAACTCTGTAACGGAAATCTTTACCTATCCTAATGCAAAAGCAGACTGGCATAAACTTCAGAACGATAACAATACCACCTATCTTATTGATAATACTTTCGCAAGACAGGAGAAAGACAGCTTAACCACTGTAAATACATTCTCTTTCGGAGGTAAACTGGTAAGAAATAACCTTGATTTTATTCATAATGGATCTAATATCAATTCATTCATGAACGGAATTACCATTATCGGGAAAGATCAGTTGGTAGACCACCATACAGCAGTTCACCACAACTTCCCGAACTGTGAAAGTTATCAGAACTACAAAGGAATTTTTGATGGGAATGCCCATGGAGTTTTCAACGGAAAAGTCTTTGTTGACAAAATTGCTCAGAAAACAAACGCTTATCAGCAAAACAACAACGTATTGCTAAGTGAAGGGGCAAGTATTGATACAAAACCTCAGTTAGAGATCTTTGCTGATGATGTAAAATGTTCACACGGATGTACCGTAGGACAATTGAATGAAGATGCTTTATTCTACCTTAGAGCAAGAGGAATTTCTAAAAAAGAAGCTCAGGCATTACTTTTATATGCTTTCGCGAATGATGCAATGCAAAACATTGATATAGAACCTTTAAAGGAAAAGATCTCAAAGCTTCTGGCTGAGAAATTAGGAGTTGATATAGAATTCTAAGACTTATATATATTGATAAACAAAAGCACTTCAAAATGAAGTGCTTTTTATTGTATCAGATACTATGTTTCTATCTTATTTTTTTAACCAGCTTTGGTTATCTTTATTTTCTGAACGCTTCTTACCATTATCAAAATTGTAAGCCAGACCTACACCTAATGTCTGTTTCAACTGGGTTTTCCAGATCTGATTGTGGTCATACAAAAGATCCAGGGTAACATTTGTAGAAATATATTTATTGATTTTCATGCTTAAAACTCCGCTGTATCCAAGAACAAGCCTCTCCGGATGATCAAGGTAATTTGAGAATACAGAAGCCGTGTTCAGCAAGGTAATATTTTCCATAATCTTCAGCTTGTACATTGCCGTTCCCAGGAAACCGAATTGGAAAAGAGAAGAATCACCATCGTTTTTAAGACCGTAAGTTCCTGCTTTCTGAAGATCTTCATCTAAAACAAAAGTCCATCTGGCATTCGCCGGACGTAAAGTCACTGTAAGATTGTCATTGGGACGGTAAGTAACCCCTGCTCCTACACTCAGGTATCCGGGAGCCATAAAATTGGAAATCTTTTTAGCATCAGGATTATTTCCATCTTCATAACCCGGAGCAAACTGAGTCTGGAGACCTGCACCTGCAGATAAATACCAATGCTTGGCAAATTCTCTACCGTAGTTTGTAGAAAGATTAATAACATCCTGTGTTTTTCTTACTCCAGTTCCCTGCGTATTGTTTTGTCCGTAACCCAGAATAATAATATTTTCCCAAAGATCTTTCCCTTTTTCATAAGTCAGGTTGTAATTAACACCGGCAAGCCATCCTACGTTATTGGCTCCTCCACCTACCCAGTTTGAAAAGGCAGCCTGGTTAAGCATTAATGTATTTTGTCCCTGAATAGACCATGCTTTAACAGTGTCGGATGCCGGAGCCTCTGTCTTAGCCTCCTGAGCGAATGTTACAGCCCCAAAAGAGATAGAACTGATCAATAAAAGTTTTTTCATAATGTTGATTTATTACAAATGTATAAATAATAATTTATGCCATCATAAAATTCACTTTAAAATGAATTTAACATAATAAAAAACAACCGATTAAATATTTGAAAATCAATTATTTAAAAACAAAAATATTGCTCATCAAACTTAAGTCAACTTAAAATTACAGTATTATTAAAACAGAAAAAACACCTCATTTCTGAAGTGTTTTAATTATAATATAAGTATTCTAAACTACTTTTTGATCCACCACTGGCTGTCCTTACGATCAGAACGTTTTACTCCATTTGCCAGCGTATAGGCGAATCCGATTCCAAGCGTTTGTTTCAGCTGCGTTTTTTCTATCTGGTTATGATCGTAGAGCAAATCCAAGGTTACATTGGATGAAATATATTTATTTACTTTTAAGTTCAGTAAAGCTCCATAAGCTAGAACCAGCCTGTCCGGACGATCAAGATAATTAGAGAAGACAGAAGCAGTATTGGTTAAATAAATATCTTCCATTATTTTCAATTTATATATTGCTGTTCCCAGAAAACCGAATTGTAATAAAGAAGTATCACCATCATTTTTCAAACCATAACTTCCCGCTGTCTGAAGGTCTTTATCCAATACAAATGTCCATCTGGCGTTGGTAGGACGTAACGTTACCGTAAGATCATCATTGGGTCTGTACGTGATCCCCATCCCGACGTTCAGGTAGCCTGGTGCCATAAAATTGGATATTTTTTTTGCTTCAGGATTGTTTCCATCTTCATATCCTGCAGCAAACTGTGATTGAAATCCTGCTCCCATAGAGAAATACCAGCTTTTTGAGAATTTTCGCCCATAATTGGTAGAAACATTGATAACGTCTTGTGTTTTTCTTATTCCCTGGCCTTTTGTATCATTTTGTCCATATCCAAGAATGATGATATTTTCCCAAAGGTCTTTGTCTTTTTCATACGTAATATTATAATTGATACCGGCAAGCCATCCCACGTTATTGGCTCCACCTCCTACCCAGTTTGAAAAGGTAGCCTGATTGATCATTAATGTATTTTTTCCTAAAACCGACCAGTATTTTATGGTATCTACTACTACGGAATCTTTTTTCAATTCTTCTTGTGCACTTGCATATATTCCTATAAAACAGGAAAGAATTAATAAAAACTTCTTCATTACTCTAAATAATTTTCAATGCAAAAATATTAATATAATTTCTTTAAAAGGTAAATTAAGCTTTAAAAGAACCTTTTCAATAAAGTTGAATCTCCCAATAACAAGATATTTCTATAAAATCAATGCCAAAATAATAAGTTAAAAAGTTAAATTAATACCTTTTGTCTTAAAATCAGGTCAATAGAAGCTTATTCATCGACAAATTTTCCGAAATTTATCATTGGCTTTTGATTTGACGTAAAATCCATATGTTCAAAAATGTAATTTCCAAAAGAGCGGTTATCTATCCGTTGCTGATGCTTTCAGCAATGTGGTTCGGGTACTTTTTACAAATGCAGGGCTTTTTTCAAAGCTGCTTTGGAGCCATTATCCCTCTGCTTCCCGAAGGATTGCTTGGTGTGGTTACCTCTCCCCTTTTGCATGGAAATATTGATCATATTATAGGAAACTCTATCCCAATAGCAGCCCTTATGTTTTTGCTGTATCAGTTTTATCCATTGGTTGCCAACAAGGTCTTTATCATCGGCTGGCTGGCCACGGGACTATTGGTGTGGCTTCTTCCTCCAATCGATATCCTTACCGGTGAATACATGTACACCTGTACCATTGGAGCCAGCGGTGTGGTATATGTTCTGGCCTTTTTCCTTTTCTTCAGCGGGGTGTTCAAATGGAATACAAAGCTTCTTACGATTTCAATGCTTGTAGTACTTTACTATGGAAGTTTGGTTTGGGGAATGCTTCCCGAAGAATTGTTTTACAATATGCAGGAACCGAGCAAAATTTCCTGGCAGGCCCACCTTTCCGGAGCTGTAGTAGGCAGCATCATTGCTTTTGCCTTTAAAAATGTGGGAGAAAAGAAGAAAAAATTCATCTGGGAATTTCCCAATTATTACAGTGAAAAGGATGATAAATTATGGCAGGAATACCGGGAAAATCATCCTGAAGATTTTATGGAACTTCCTTATAAGAAAAAAGATGACATCTGGGATCATCTGGATGAATTAAGAAAAAGATAAAAACCTATCATTCATGTAAAAAAAACCGTCTAACACTTTAGATGGTTTTTTTTATATCTCTCATTAGCTGATTTTTAATCTAAGATCGAAAAATTCGGGCTCATTTTCTTCTGGCATATCTAACTGCTTTTTACAACCCTGTGCAATTAAATCATCATATTCATCCGTAGCTCTTAATTTACATTGATTAAAATTTAAATCTACGTAACAATGAATTTATATTTACAAATAATATTCTGGATTTTGTTTCAATTACTTGAAATTTGTTTCATTAACCAAGCACCTATAAACCACATAAAGTCAACACATTAAGCAGTTATTAAATAATCAGCAAGCTACTGAGTTTACCGCATATTTTGAACAGAAGCAGATTGCAGATTCCCTTTAAAGACATCGGAATACACTGTCATTTGTTTTAAATGCCAGAGCTAAATCCTTAATGAAAGCAGATAATACTTATTAAACATTCAAAAAACATATGGTTACTGATAAACAATTAAAAAAAATTACCGAAAAAATAGTAAAGGCTCAGGCTAAAACATCACGGGAAACAAGCCTGGATTTATCCGGGTTGTCTATAGATTCTGAGACTTTAGATAAAGTGATGCCTGAAATATTAAAGATTCAGAATCTTACGAAGCTTGATTTAAGTAAAAACAAACTTACGGGCTTACCCAATAGTATAGGTGAACTATCAAGCCTTACCCAATTGATTGCCAAAAACAATAGTATTCAACGCGTTCCTAATACATTAGCTAATTTGGGGAATCTTGAAAGATTAGATTTTGCAGGAAATTCTCTTTTACCTAAATCGGATGATCTTGTCAATTATATTAGACAAATAATACCGGATGTCACTAATAGGTATAAGAATGCACTAAGTAAATTGTATCCGAATGATAAAGAGCAGGCAAAGATCGCAAAACAGATAGAGGCTTCTGATTTAGATCCTTCACCTATTGCTTTTGAAATTAATTTAAATGGGAATAATATTCAGAATACAATGATAAAATCTTCCAAAAATGCCATAAAGCTATTTTTGAGTAAGGTGCCTGTTCATAATGAGTATGAACTGAATGTATATAGTCCTACTGTTAAAATGCTGCTATCCCAACTGCGGGACCCTAATATTCCCGTTGAAGACAGAAATACGATACAATTAGGAATAACGAGTTCTCTGGGAAACTGCGACACTCCCGTTAAAGAGCATTTGATGAGAGTGAAGATCGCAGAGCTACTAAAATCAGGAGAAAAATTATCTGATGAAAATTATCTGATGATAGAAAGGCTGGCCCTTATTGAGGCAACAGGTAAGCTGAAAAATCTACCATCAAAGGAAAAAATAGAAGCAGTAAATGCCTTGGTTAGTTTAGTTTATTCTGAAAAACATATACAATCTCTAACCAAAAAATTAGATATACAACTGGCATTTCTTACAGGGAAAAATAATAGCATTAATGGCAAACAGAGAGATCTACCTCTTATATCGGTAAATGCCGGATATGGTTTGGCCTTACTAACACCTAAATTAATTGATGAATTTGCTGCATTGGTTGGTAAAAAAACGGGTCCATTTTGCATATTGAATGAGGAAAAGCTAAAGGAATTAACAGACAATTATCTTACTGGCAAGGGCTTGCAGAATGATACTATTGTAATAGAACGGGAAAAGTATATCCAGAAATATCCGGAAGATATGCAGACGTTTATTATGGAGGACTCTGATCTATCAGATACTCTCTTTTCTGCTGATATGGATGAAGTAGGAGATCTGATGAACTTCCCTGGCCATCAGGAAGTACTTAGGGGGTTGCTAAAAAATGAGAATAAGGAAGAATCCATCAAGCAGAAATACGAAGAATATGTATCGGAACAACAAAATAAAATTAAAGATTTTGTGGATCAAAAGCTAGCATCCCAGAACACACAAGCAGACGGACAAGGAATGTCAACAGAGAAGGTTATGAGTGATCATAACAGGTATCATCAGATGGCTTCTCCCCAAATTCAATCTCAAACAGAGACACAGAGAAGGGAATCGCGGACCCTTTCAACCTCTGCCCGGCACGGTCAAACAGAGATACAGAGAGAGGAGTCACGTACTTTACAAGGCTCCACCGCACATAGACGTTAAAGAAGAGATTCCAGAGAGCCTTGGTTCTCAGTGAACAGATTAAAATGCTTTAGATCAATAAAGCTTTAAAATATTTATTAACATTAAAAAAAAGCATATGGTTACGGAGGAACAATTAGAAGAAATCAACGATAGAATATCATGGGTTGAGTTTGGATCATGGGAAACCAGCTTAGATTTGTCCGGTTTATCTATAGATTCAGAAACTTTAGAGCGAGTGATGCCTGAAATATTGAAGATCGAGAATCTCACGGAACTTAATTTAAGCAACAACAATCTTACGAGTTTACCTCGCAGTATAAGTGAACTGTCAAACCTTACCCGTTTGATTGCCACAGATAATAAAATTCAGGATCTTTCTGACACCTTAGATAATTTAGGAAATCTTGAAAGCTTAGATTTTAGTGGGAATCTTCTTTCACCAGATTCAGCGAGACATTTGAGTCATATTATACAGACTATAGAGGATGTAACTGAAGATTATGAATATGCATTAAGTATATTGTATCCGGATGATGATGAGCGGTCAGAGATTGCAAAGCAAATAGAAGCTTCCGATTTAGACCCGGCAGCTATTACCAGTGAAACAGTTTTCAATGATAATATTATTCAGAATACAGTCAGCAAATCTTCTAAAAATGCCATAAAACTGTTTTTGAGTAAGGCTCCAGTTCATAATGCATATGATCTGAATGTATATGGTCCTACCGTTAAAATGCTGCTATCTCAACTGCGGGATCCCAATATTCCCATTGAAGACAGAAATACGATACAATTAGGAATCACCAGTTCTCTGGGAAACTGTGACACTCCGGTTAAAGAGCATTTGATGAGAGTAAAGATCGCGGAGCTATTAAAATCAGGAGAAAAATTATCAGAAGAAAATTATCTGATGATAGAAAGACTGACCCTTATTGAGGCAACAGGTAAGCTGAAAAATCTGCCACCAAACGAAAAAATAGAAGCGGTAAATGCCCTGGTTAGCTTAGTTTATTCTCGCAAACATATAGTACATGTAGCTAAAGAATCAGATATACACTTGAGGTTTATAAATGGTGAGAATGAGAATCTAACTAAACAAAGAGACCTACCTCCGATATCGATAAATTCAGAATATGGTTTTACAATATTAAGCCCTGATATAATTGAGGAATTTGTTGATTTGGTTAGTGCAAGAAATATAGGTATAATTCATGAATTAAATGAAAAAAAATTAAAGGAATTAACAGATAATTACCTGTTTAGCATAGGCTTACAAAACGATTCCATTGCAGTAGAAAGGGAAAAATATATCCAGATATATCCGGAAGATATGCAGAAATTTATGGAAAACCCAGATATATCAGAGACCCTCTTTTCTGCTGATATGACTGAAAATGAAAATGACGAACTGATGAACTTTCCTGCCCATCAGGAAGTGCTTAGGGATTTGCTAAAAAATGAAAATAAGGAAGAATCCATCAAGCAGAAATATGAAGAATTTGTATCTGAACAACAAAGTAAAATTCAGGATTTTGTAGATCGGAAGCAAACTCCCCAAACCTTACAAGCAGAGGGACAGGGCCTGTCAACAGAGAGCACATTTTTGCAAACAATGACAAATATATACAGACAGCAAGAAGCATTGGATGCCCAGATGGCCCAAATGGCTCAGAGGGTTCAAGCAGCAGGTCAGGGAGAGTCAACAGAGAACGCTACCGGGAATAGGTATCATCAGATGGCTTCAGCCCAAATTCAACCTCATACAGGGGAATCACGCCCTATAGCGGGTTCTGCGAGATTTCGCCCTCAAGCAGAAGCACGTAGAGAGGAATCAACACCTCTACCAGGCTCTGCCCGCCGCCGACCTTAAGCCAAAAAATCAAGAGAGCGCTTCGACTCTCAACGAAGACCAGGATAAAGTTATATGAACCATAAATAGAAAAAATTAATTCTCTATAATAGTCCATTGTAGAGAATTAGTTTTCATAAGAAAGGTATACTGCTTCAGAATGTGTAATTATAGATTATTAGAATGGTAGAATCATGATGTAAGAACACCTATCAACGTTTAAATAAACTTATTTCATTACATTTGAAAAAAAACACACATGAGTTCCGAAGAATACTTTTATACCATCGCCCTCCGCGAGTGCAGTCAGATTGGCGATATCCATTTTCATAAACTTGTCCGTACTTTCGGGAGTGCCCAGGAAGCCTGGAAAAGAGCAAAAAAAGAATATAAAAAACTGGAAGGAATAGGACAAAGAACAGTTTCAGACATTGGAAATAAATCTCATTTGGAATTCGCAGAAGAAGAATTAAATTTTTGCGAAAAAAATAATATCCAGATCAGGCTGAAACACCTCAAAGAAACCCCTCACCTGCTTAATGAATGTAATGACGCACCGGCTATTCTTTATCAGAAAGGGAATATTGAAGATATCCAGTCAAAAATAAGTATTGTAGGAACCCGGAATATGACTGTTTATGGGAAACAGTTCATCGAAGACTTTTTCGAAGCAACACAATCTTCAAAATATATCACAGTAAGTGGTCTGGCTTTGGGGATTGACAAAGAAGTTCACGAACAGTCTATTCGTTATCAAAAACCTACTGTAGGTGTTCTTGCCCATGGTTTTCAATATTTATATCCGATGAAAAACAGGAAACTTTCTGAGAAAATTCTTCATGAGGGAGGCGCACTAATCACCGAATTCAGTTCCTCAAGAAAACCAGACCGGGAAAATTTCATCCAAAGAAACAGGATTGTAGCAGGAATATCTCCGGCAACTATTGTGGTGGAAACCGGTTTTGGGGGAGGGTCTGTAAGCACTGCAGCTTTTGCTAATGACTATAACCGTGATGTCTTTGCACTGCCGGGAAAAATTACGGACAGCTACAGCCAGGGATGTAATCAGTTGATTTTCCATAATAAAGCAACTGCTATTTCTACTGTAAAAGATCTCATTGAACTCCTTGGATTAAATGCTCCCAAAGAAAAAATAGAAGAATTATTTCCTCATAGCGAGACCATAATACAATTATCTGACAATCAACACCTAATATATCAATCTATTCAATATTACCCACAGATTTCTTTAGATGATCTTGCCCAGAGAATTGATCTCCCCACTCACAAAATCTTACCAATAATTTTGGAATTGGAACTTTTGGGGAAAGTAAAATCATTTTCCGGGAGGCAATTCATCGCAATTTAAGATTTAATGATTTCTTAATATTGCATTATTTCACACATAACATTTCATTTTTAATAAAATTTGAACATAAATTATCAATTTAATAATATTACGAAACATTATTATTTAATTTTTAACAAAGTTGAAATACAGTGTTGTGAATCTTGAAAAAAAAATTAAATTTGTTGACAATAATATTCAACCTTAATATATGGAACAATATAATATTGACCAGAAAATCCAAGAGTTTATTGCAAAAATTGAAGCAAAAAATCCTAACGAACCGGAATTTTTACAGGCTGTAAAAGAAGTTGCCGTAACTGTAATTCCATTCATTGCTACTAAAAAAGAATATACCGGAATGAAGCTGCTTGAAAGAATGGCTGAAGCTGAAAGAATTATTATTTTCAGAGTTCCATGGGTTGATGACAAAGGAGAAATTCAGGTTAACAGAGGTTTCAGAATTCAAATGAACTCTGCTATTGGACCATACAAAGGAGGAATCCGTTTCCACCCTACTGTAAACTTATCAGTTCTTAAGTTCTTAGCTTTTGAACAAGTATTCAAAAACTCTTTGACAACTCTTCCAATGGGAGGTGGTAAAGGAGGTTCAGATTTCGATCCACAAGGTAAATCTGATATGGAAGTAATGCGTTTCTGCCAGGCTTTCATGACAGAATTATGCAAGCACATTGGTCCTGAAACTGACGTACCTGCAGGAGATATTGGTGTTGGAGCAAGAGAAATCGGATATTTGTTCGGACAGTACAAGAAAATCAGAAACGAGTTTACCGGAGTTCTTACAGGAAAAGGTCTTGCTTATGGAGGTTCATTAATCCGTCCTGAAGCTACAGGATACGGTGTAGTATACTTCGCTGAGCAGATGCTTAAAACTATCGGGCAAAACTTCGAAGGTAAAACAGTTACAGTATCAGGTTTCGGAAACGTAGCTTGGGGAGTTATCAAAAAAGCAACTGAACTAGGCGCTAAAGTAGTAACAATCTCTGGACCAGATGGATACATCTACGATAAAGATGGTATCAGCGGAGAAAAGATCGATTATTTATTAGAACTTAGATCTTCAGGAAACAACAGAGCTGAAGATTATGCTAAAAAATATCCTTCAGCTGAATTCCATGCTGGAAAACGTCCTTGGGATGTGAAGTGTGATGTTGCCTTCCCTTCTGCAACCCAAAACGAATTAGATTTAGATGATGCAAGAAAATTAGTTGAAAACGGATGTGTTTGTGTAACTGAAGCGGCGAATATGCCTTCCACACTAGATGCCATCAACTATTTCTTAGACAATAAAGTATTATTCTCTCCTGGTAAAGCTTCCAATGCTGGAGGTGTTGCAACATCAGGATTAGAAATGACTCAGAACTCTATCCGTCTTAACTGGACTTCTGAAGAAGTTGATGCAAGATTAAAGGAAATCATGATCGGTATCCACAAAGCTTGTAGAGACTATGGAAAAGACGAAGACGGTTATGTAAACTACGTAAAAGGTGCAAATATTGCCGGCTTCGTAAAAGTAGCAGAAGCAATGTTGGCTCAGGGAGTTGTGTAACGAAAAAAAATAAAGGTTGGGAAAAACTCCCGACCTTTTTTGATATAGCCTGTTCCCGGGATAATGGGAAAAAAGTAAAAAGTGAAAGGAGAAAGCGCTGCTATATGCAGCGCTTTTTTTATTTTTATATCATGCTGAACACTTTTACAAATATTGATGAATACATTCTCCTGTTTCCGGTGGAAGTACAGGAGAAGCTGCAAGAACTTAGGAAAGTAATTCATTTACAGGTTCCTGATCTTGAAGAATATATTGGCTACCAGATGCCTGCCTTCCGGTACAAAGGGAAACCTTTGGTTTATTTTGCGGGGTACAAAAAGCATATCGGATTCTATCCGGGAGCTGAAGGTATCCACAATTTTGAGACAGATTTTAAAGAAAGAAAATATAAGTTTTCCAAAGGAGCTGTGCAGTTTCCAATTCATGAAAATCTTCCGCTGGATCTGATTACTAAGATTCTCCGGTTCAAAACAAAAGAAATTGAACAGAAAAAATCCTGAAATAAAGATTTCAGGATTCCGACTAGTGTTTGCTAAAGTGCTTTACTTTTTCTTCTTTTTGTCTTTCTTTTCCTCTTTTGGAGTATCTGCAGGCTTAGTGGCATCAGTTGGCGTTGTGCTTACTGACGGATCAGTTGCCGGTGCAGTTTCCGTTGTAGTTGCAGGTGATTTTTCCTGTTGATTCTTTTGATCCGAAGGACTTGTAGTCTGTGTATTCGGTTGTTGGGTTTGAGTTGTCGTAGGGTTATTAGTTGAAGTATCGGCTGGCTTTTGTGGTGTTGACTGTGCTGATACTGCGATTACTCCGACTAATGTAAACGCTGCCGTTAAAATTAACTTTTTCATAATGTAATATTTAAATGATTGTTTAACTTAAACGAAGCATCATTTATAAAATTATATGTAAAAAGCTTATTTAACGTACTTTATAATTATTTAAGAGGAATTTGCAAAAATGGTTCGGCTGAATTGGCTGGAAGAGTGATGCTGAAATCCGGAGGATTTTAGAGTAAAAATAACTGTTTCATGATCACTGATAAGAGCTACCAGTCCTCATCTTCCCTCCTCTACCCACATAGTTACTTCCCAATATTCTTCATCATTTTTTCTACGAATTCAAATGCTGCCGGGCAGATAACGGTATTTTTCAGCATGAGATTATTGATCTGATAAATCTTCTTACGGTCGGTGTGGGGATATTCACGACATGCCTTTGGCCTTACATCGTAGATAGAACATGTATTATCACTATTCAGAAAAAAGCAGGGAAGATTCTGCAATACTTTGTCATTATCTTCATCTACTCTTAAAAACTTAGCCTCAAAGTCAGCAGATTTCATTCGCAGATGCCTGGAAATTCTCTCAATATCCTTTTCAGTATAGAGAGGACCGGTTGTTTTGCAGCAATTGGCACATTGCAAACAGTCTATTTCTTCAAAAACTTCATTATGGGCATCCTGCACGATATAATCAAGATTTTTGGGCGGTTTTTTCTTTAACCCGTCCAGAAATTTCTTATGCTCTTTCTGCTTTTGTATCGCCTGTTTTTTATAAAAATCTAAATCCATTTATTCTTTGTTTCTCACTGACTCCGGGAGTTCCTCTTTCTTATATTCATTGATTTTATCCAGATCCAGTACTGTTGAGAGATTTTCCTTGTTAGGATAATACATCGGGACAAATTTAGCACCATATACAATTTCTCCTGTAGTATACGAAGACCTTTGAACCACCGTATTTGAAAACACTTCGTCAAATGCGCGTACCTGTACGATAAGTTCCATATCGGTATTTTTAAAATCTTCTTCAGAAAATCCATAAAACGGAGAGTTTTCATCAATTTTATGCACTACGGTCCAGTTGAGAGCCAGCGTATTGATTTTACTCATCTGTGTTGTAAGCCTGTAGAAATTGCTTTTGGCAACTCCGTTTTCTATCACCTCAATGGCTGCAGATACAATAACGTCTGCATCCGTCAATGCATTATTTTTATACGGTGCAAGCCTGAACATTAATGCTGAAGACTCCTGAAAAGGGGCAATAACGGCTATATCAGAAAATCTAAGATACGCCCGGGGTCTTGAAAATCTTCCGTAAAAAAGTCCTGTTGCAATGGCAAAGGTAAGCAATCCCAGAAAAGCTTCAAAAGTAGCCACCAGACTTGCCAAAAAACCTACAGGAGCTATTCTTCCATATCCAACGGTGGTAAATGTCTGGGAACTGAAGAAAAAGACATCAATAAATTCATTGAGTGGATCACTCTTATCTATTCCAGTAAGATGCTCTACACCAATCAGATAATAGATCATAGCAAATACAAGATTAATGATGATATAAGCGATAATCAGATACGATATAAAACGGAATGATGAGAGATTCAGCATGGTGTGGTACCAGCTTAGCCTGTTAAAAACATTCACTCCCCTTCTCTGAACATTCGGGAGGCCGTCCTTATTGATAAATCTTCCGGATGCATTGGTTCCGAAACCACTGTTCTCCGCATTTTTCTGGCGGATTTTTTTTTGAATCCTCCTGTCATTTTGTAATCATTTTGACTTTATTATACTGTGATATTCCTCTACCATAAGCCAGTTAATGATCAGCTTTTTCTTTCAGCATATATTATTTAAAAAAGCAAAGTTAAGAATAGAATTCATTAAGATGTCAATCCTTTTTTGTAATCATCTTTTAAAATTCATTATTCAGATGACAGATTGCTTTCTCGAAGGCTTTTACAGAACTTACACTTAAAAGCACAAACAAAAAAAACAGCAGAAATTTTGAATATCTGCTGTTTATATAATCTTTATTAAAGTAGTTTTATATCTGTTGTGCCGGTGATTCCAGTACAGTAACACTTACATTACTTACAGATTTTACAATACCGGACTCTCCGTGTATATTGGAAAGAAAATCAGGGAAGCTTTCAATAGGGAAAGCCCAGTAATAATGTCCATCTACAGGAGAAGGAAAGTTTGCCTGTAATCTTCCGGTTAATTTCATAGGTACAAAGTACTCAACAGATGATCCTTTCAATTTTGTCAGGATAGAAATTGATTTTTTAGAATGGGCAGGGACAATGGTCTTGTAGCTGCTGGTCTCAGTAATTTCTTCAGAATTTTCTGTACCTTCTGTTGTATCTCCTCCTACCACAACTTTTGTGCTTGCTGAAGCTTTTGCTACCAGCGGAATATCAACAGATACTGATGCTGCCACTTCAAATGACCCTGAGACAGTCCGTTTCCAGGAGGTAGAATATCCTTTTTTATAAGAATAAGTTACCGTAATCTCACTTTCTCTGTCCCCATTATTAATCGCCTCCGTAGTATAGGCGTTATCCGGTAAATCTACTCCATCTGTTTTTATAGATACCTCAGGAGTTCCCAGAACAATGGAAACATTAGGATTAGGAGCCGTATTCCGGGCATCTCCATCTACAGAAAGGTCAGGATTAAATATAATTCCATCCGGAACCTGGCCAGAGTAAGCAAAAACATTTTTTAACCTCGTTCTTTCTCCGGAGTAACTGGTATCATATCCCATGTCTTTCAGATGATTGGACTTGAAAGGGATTTCACGCTCTTCATTAGATGAACTATAGTTTGTTCTCAGACTATCATTCCCTGATAATTTAAATTCATCTACAATTTTCCAGCCTTTTTGAAGCATCTCTGCCTCCGTCAACTGTGATTTCTTCACCTCAGAATAATTCACTTTTTCTGAATCATCATTAATAGTACTCACTTCATCCCTTGAACATGATACCGAAAACATCAGTAAGAGAATACCAATAGAATTGATTTTTTTGATCATTTTAATAATTTTTTAGTGTTTAATAATTAAATTTACAAAAAATGAATTCTTTTAAGGTCTTTTTTTGCGAATTAATCAAATTTTAATCTTTCCCAATTTTTCATTGTATTCTACTAGGTTGTACTCTAAAATACTGTTTATATGAAATGTATCAATTTAGAGACTGGAATTTTTAATACGAATTATACTAACTTTGAACTATGAAAAAGCTTGAATCAAGAGAAGACATTGAACACCTTGTCAATTCATTTTACAACAAAGTTGTTGAAGATGAGACTATCGGGTTCTTTTTTAATGATATTGCTAAAGTAGATTGGGACCAACACCTTCCTAAAATGTATTCTTTCTGGGAATCTATTCTTTTTGGGCAGATGTCTTATAAAGGAAATCCAATGGGTGTCCATTTCCCTATTAATGAGATACAGGCTATGGAGCAAAAACATTTTGACAGATGGCTGATGCTTTGGCGTACTACTATTGAGGAAAACTTTGTAGGAGAAAATGCAGACATGGCGATCTATAAATCCGAGAATATAGCAAAACTCATGGCTTTCAAAATGGAGCTGGCGAGAAGGTTGTAGTAATGCGAGATGCGGGGTACGGGATATAGATATCGAGGATAAATTCCTGGATTTATTTTACAGACAGACAGATTTGTAATTTTGTAATTTTTCTTTTTAAGGAACGATTACTGTAAAGATATAGGCTGCCAGATTCACTAACAGAACAGTACCGTAAAGAACGTTTGTTTTACCGCGGCTTAAAGATAACATTACAATAAATACGGATAAAGAAAGCAGAATAATGTCTTTTTTATCCAGGCCTAATACAAGTGGAATATCATACATGATACATACTGCTGAAACCGCAGGAATAGTGAGACCGATACTTGCCAGTGCAGAACCCAATGCGAGATTTAAGCTGGACTGTATTTGATTGGCTCTTGCAGCACGGATCGCAGCAACCCCTTCAGGAAGAAGAACCACGGCAGCAATAATTACCCCAACCAGGGATTTTGGAGCTCCAAGACTCTGTACCATACCTTCTATAGTATCGGATAATCCTTTTGCCATCAGTACGACAATTACAAGACAGATTACCAGAAAAATAAAGCTGATAAGCGTTTTGGGCAATGAAGGAATATAATGTTCTTCAGGATGCTCATCAGGAACAATAAAATAACTTCTGTGGCGCACAGTCTGCACCATCAGGAAAACTCCATAAATGACAAGACATGCTATGGATATAAAAATAAGCTGCGCTTCGTTATAGAATGGTCCGTTGACACTTGAGGTAAAATTGGGAAGAACAAGGGTAAGTACCAGAATGGAAACAATACTCACCAGATAAGTAGTTGCTGAGGTTCTTGCAAAGAACTGCTCATGATATTTAACGCCTCCTACCAGAATACATATCCCCAGAATTCCATTAAGAATAAGCATTACGGCGGCAAAAACGGTATCTCTGGCCAGCGTGATCGCCTGATCTCCGCCGGCAACCATCAGCGAGATGATAAGTGCCACTTCAATAATGGTGATACAAAGTGCCAGGATGATGGTTCCAAAAGGCTCTCCTACTTTATGAGCTACCACTTCAGCATGATGTACTGCTGACAAAACACTTCCGATCAGTAAAATACCGGCAAGAATATCATAAAGAACACCACTTCCCATCAAACCGGAAAAGTAGTATCCTACTGCCAGAATAGGAAAAATATAGGTATAATGTAAAAGTTCTTTTAGTCTCATATCGTGACTACAAAATACAAAAAATCTATAATAATTTCAATATCAAAAGAAAATATTAATAATATTTTAATGAGGCCAGAAGTTAAAGTCCTGATAATCTGTAAACATATGAAACAGAAGCCCGATTCCTATAATCCTGATATTTCCTTTAAAGAACAACAGCAAAAAATACACCGCAATGGCATAATAAGAATGTAAAAAATGAAAACCTATGCTTCCTCTTGACGGATCAAAAACAGGATTGGCAAAAAGATGATCCAGGTCAACCAGCATGGTAGCAAGAAGAATAAAATACGCCTTTTTCCAATTTTTACGATAAAAAATTAACGCAATAAAGACCGGAAAAACGAGATGTAAAAAATAATGTGTAAAGGTTTTGAGCAATGCGATGTCTGATGGAGCCATTAATAAAATTTTGTTCGGTTTGCTTACCACCGTAAAATTAAGGGTAATTCTCCTTTCTTCACTTTTATTTTTACCCAATAATGATCAGACTGATTCCCGTACCATACATAGTCGATATCTGAAATGATTCTTTTTTCAGTGATACTCAGTGTTTTCAAAGAAGAATACAGCAAGGCATTATTTCTGATTAAAATGTAGTTTTCATTTAATCGGGGTGACATTGCTATAGTATTTTTGATAGATTCTATCGTAACACCTTTATTATTTTGAATGATTGTATTGGGTTGAAAGGGAATTGCCGTAAACTGATTTTCATTATTGATCCACTTTTCAGACAGAAAGTATTGCCAGGTTTTCTCAGGATCGTCACTCTGAATATCGATCATATAGCTGGGCTGGGTAATCTTTTGAACCGTCTTTTTTTCAACTTCATTAAAATTATCATCATACTCATAAGTAACAATGGTATCATTGATCTGTCTTAGATTTGCAGTAGCCTTTAAAGAATTTGCCCGTAAGGAATCTGCTATACTTTTATTGAAAAAACGGGTAATATTTCTAATATTTTCTTTGTCTAGCTCCATTTCAAGAAACTGATTTCCTTTCTGAAGCTTTGAAGCAATTCCATTAAAAATTCCCGGGTTTGAATTATTTTTAATCTCAATTTCGTCATCATTTAGCTCAATAGAAAAGTTTTGAATTTTCTGTCCTGAAATAAATGAAATACTTCCCAATGTATTGTGAATAAATTGATCTGCATCCCAAACGCGATGTACAGAATTCTGTAACAGCTTTTTCTGAAGGGTTTCAAAAGCATGATCTGAAGTTCCCGCAACGCAATAATTTCCTTCTATCATAAAGAAAAGCTGTTCCTTCTGAAAACGGTTGTTTCCTTTATCAACAAAGTTTTGCTTCCTCAAATAGGTGATAAATTGATGAGAATCTTTAAGTTCTAAAACAGTGTACCATTGAGAAAATCCAGTGTCTTTAATATGGAACATCTGTAGAAAATCAGGAATTCTGATCCCTGAATCTTTCAGTGATCCGGAGCTTTTACTTTTTGTTTTACTTCCAGACCATTTTGAAGGATGAGTTACTAAGCTGAAGAGATATTGTCCCGTTAATTTCTTCGTATCGATCAAAACAACTGCATCTGCATTGTCGGGAATATATTTCAGTCTTTTATTTTTGTGAAAGACTAAAAAATATAATCCAACAGCGAGCAATAAAAATAACGGGACAATAATCTTCTTTTTTTTCATCTATAAAATCTGAGGCTTTTTCTCTGTTTCTTTTGTTTTAAAAACCTGATCGAATATGTCAAAGAAATACATTAAGCTGTTTTCCGAAGAATCTTTGATATTATAATTCATCTCAGACTGGATGCTTTCTCCTTTTACTTCTGTTTTATAATAAAGCTCACCCACATTTTTTTTGATGGCTTCCAATGTTTTTCTCTCTTTCGGGCTTTTGAATTCTTTATCCAATCCTGTTAAAAGTTTCTGAATATCCAACCTTCCGGATAAAGGATATTTAGCAGAATCTTTTGCCCATTTTCTAGAAATCTCAGATTGGTTTACCGGTAAAATATTATCTGCTGAACTCATAAGATACACTACTCCATCTTTCACAGTAAAAAACAACTGATCAACATAACCTCCGTTTTTTTCTTCTTTAAATGTGTACAGATCGCCTTTTTTAGAGAATCTTTCAGATAGTTTTTTATTGGTAGTCAACACATCAAAAATACGGTTCCAATAGCCTTCATTCTCTGTTGCAAAAGCGAAAGTAAAGTTGGGAACAGCAATCTCTTTGGTTTTCTTCACTTCTTTTTCATTGAAATCTGCATCATACTCATAATCGGTATATTCTACTTTTTTGGATTTCAATTCGTTTAAAACAAAAATTCCGTTTCCAGGTGCTATTTTGGCAATAGCCTCTTCATCCAGCACTATTTTCATAGTTTCCATGATCAGCTCCATTTCTTTTTTGTACTCATTTTCTCCTGAATTCTGAAGAAGACTGTACATCATATCAAAACATTTTGCGCCATTAACGTTCACTGCATAGTAACCTACACTTTTTTCATTGATCAGCTGCAGCAATTTTTTGTTTTTCTTTCCTTTATAAATGGCAGAGATATTCTTTTGAATGTCATTATTCCTATGCTGATAATTATTAACAAGTCTCACCTTGTCTTTATCAAAATACAGATTGTACGAATAATTGGAGTTGTACATATTTTTGAAAAACTGTTCGTAACCAGAATACTTTGTCATTTTTCCGTAGATCCCTTCATTGACAATTCTTCCATAATCTGTATACACAAAAACATCAGAACCGGCATCCCGGAATGCAAGCATATATTTTGGAACTTCAATTTCTAAATTTGAACTGAAATATTGGTCAAAACGATCTTCAGCATTCTTTTTAACAACCTTAAAGTTTTCTCTGCGGATAGAATCCTGTTCTTTTTTATAGGCTAAATCCTCCTCTTCATCGTAAGCGTAAGGCTCACCTGGCATTTCCTCTCCATTTTCAGGATTTTCTTTCTCTGCAGGATATTTATGATGTTTCTGCAGATATTTGATATCTTTCTGGATCCTTGCGATCTCGTTGTTATTATCTTTAATACTTTCTTTCAGATACTTGACATCTTCCTTCAGGCTTTTGATTTCCTCTTTGTAATCAAAAGGTTTTTCCGGTTCATCGGTATAAACCGTATCGCCCGGCTCTGCATAAGCGGAATCAACAACGGCAACGGCAGTACTATCTGTAACGGCTTCAGTTGACCAAAGATCCTTATATGGCTTGGTATAGCTGATCATGCTGAGAACGGCACGGCTCCCGTTCCATGCAACGAAAATATCATCATTGATATCTACGTAAGAATAGTTCTTTCTGCTGGACACTTCCTGTCCTTTTTTCTTCACAGAATTAATAAACTCCTGGAATTTTTCTTTATTATCAATGATAAAATGCGTGTTATAGGTTTTAATGGAATCATTAAAACTTGCGTAGTGATATTGAACAGCGTCATACTTGATTCCTGTTTTGGAGTAATCTGTCCAGGAAAGATTTTCTTTGCTCTTTTTACTGAGTTCATGCAGCAAAGGATTTAGCTTATTCCAATTGATTTTATTATTAAGCTGTTTTCCGTTGACTTCCATATAAAATACAGCATCGGAAGGGATTTTCATACTGTTTTGGGCCAGAACCAATGTAAAGCCAAAGAGAACGAAAATAATGGTTTGCGTTTTTAATAAGATAGATTTCATGACTATAGTTTAGAAATTTATTGAAAAAGAATGGTGTTTTGAATTTGCTTTTTTTGAAGGATCAGATCCAGAATATCAGCTTCCAGCTTAAGAGCTTTCTTATTGGGGGAAAGCACATAAGTATTATTGGTTTGTGATTTTACAGCGTTTTCGAACTGCATGATAGAAGTATAGCGGGCATCGTTAAAGACCTCTTTATCGGCCTTGCTCATTTTATCGTAATCTTCTTTGAAAGTATTGACTTTATTTCTTGTCAAGGTCTTTTTTTCAAGGTTTTGGCTATAGACTTGGGTTGGAACCATTTTGCCCAGGATTTTCTGAGACTTCAGTTTTTCCAGACCGGCATTGATGTTTTCGATTTTTTTAAAATTGCAGCTCAGCTTGATGATGTAATTCTCGAAATCCATGGAAGTTTTCACATTACTGATTCCCGGAGTTGCCTTAAAAATTTTGGCAGCTTCATTGATTTTGTTTTCAATTTCAGCCTTTTTGGGAATTTTTTTTCCGTTAATGGTTTCCATCTTGGAGATGGATGCCAGACGTGTTTTGCTCTTGCTGGCGTTAAGAATAATAGTGTACTCTCCTGTACCATCAGCTTTTACGTTCACCTTATCGAGGATATCGAAACAGCTTGTTAGAAATAACAGAGGGAGCAGAAGAAGAAATAGTTTACATCTTTTTTTCATGATTAGGCTTAAAACCACAAAATTACTTAATTCTGGCCTTAAATCCTTATAATCTTTGATCTTTTGGGCATAAATAGCTGTTTCCCGGTACTTTTTTAGGGGAAAATACGGTACTATTTCCGTATATTATTTTTTAAACACGCCCTTTGAGATAATCCTGGCGAAGATCTTCATCCAGTTTTTCAATAGCATACCGAAGACAGGTTCTGGGCATTTCCTGGTAATATAAATTCAGATAGCTGATCAGTTCTCCTTCATTTTTATTTCCCATTTCCCTGAGCAGCCATCCGTTTGCTTTATGCATCAGGTCATGGGAATGTTTCAGATTTCTTGTGACAAATTCTTTTGTCAGATCAAATGATCCTTTTTTTATATAATGCATTGTTCCTACAACAGCGATTCTCTTATGCCACATTTCTTCAGATTCTGAAAGTTCTCTAAGCAGATTTTCTTTCTGATTTTCAAAGGCATATCTGCCCAAAATTTTATAACAGGTTGAATCTACCAGATCCCAGTTGTTCACATAAGGAAGGTGATTCAGGTAAAAAGCTACCACCTCTTCTTTTACAGCTTTATCTTTTGTTTTTTCGAATTTTGAAATCAGCATAAAAAGAGCGGTCAGTCTATGCTCATGATATTTTGAAGAAAGTAAGGTGCTGAGTTCCTTTAAATTTATTTTTGAATAATATTCTTTCGCAACAGAGCGCTGGTCCGGAACTTTTACACCCAGAAACAAATCGCCCTCACCATATTCTCCTTCTCCCGTTTTGAAAAATCGTGGAAAGAATTCCGCCTTTTCAGGAATGGACAAAACAGCAAGCGCTTCCTGTATTTCTTTAATAATACTCATCATTTAAACTTTCTCTTCTAAAGCAGTATTTCCATGCTCTTCCTCCTCTTCTGCAATTTGTTTAGGATTGGCCACTTTAGCAATGGTAAGCCCCTGAACAATAATTGAGAAGACTACTACACAGTAGGTAATACTTAAAATAATCTCACTGTATTCACTCTTAGGAATAGACATCGCCAATGCAATGGAAACTCCTCCGCGAATTCCACCCCAAACCAGAACCTTTACGGTCTGTGGACTGAAACTTCTTCTCAGAGAAGTAAATTTTGTAGGCCCCCAGATAGAAATAAATCTGGCAAACAAAACGACCACAATGGCAGCTAACCCCGGAATCATGAAATGTCTGAGATCTTTAATCATCAAAAGTTCAAATCCGATGAACAGGAATAATACAGCATTCAGGATTTCATCAATCAATTCCCAGAATTTGATCAGATAGTCCTGAGTAACAGACTTCATTTTAAAACTTCTGTTGAAATTCCCCATGAATAACCCTGCGGCAACCATCGTCAATGGTCCTGAAATATGCATTTGACGGGCAATAAGATAACCTCCCATCACTACAGAAAGTGTTACCAATACAGAGATAATATAATCATCCACCTCACGCATCAATCTTGAAGTAACCCATCCTAACAGAACCCCAAGTAAAAGACCTCCTCCAGCTTCTTTAAGCAGAAGCAATCCAATCGTTTCAACACTCAGATCCACTTCTTTTCCGATTGCCAGTTGTAAGATCACTGTAAATACTACAACAGCCATACCGTCATTAAAAAGAGATTCTCCGGCCACTTTTGTTTCCAGTGATTTGGATACATTGGCCTGTTTCAGCACACTCAGAACCGCTACCGGATCGGTAGGAGAAATCAAAGCACCGAAAACAAGACAGTAGATAAAAGGAAGTTTAACCCCCACATAAGGAAGCAGGTAAAACATTCCGAATCCTACTACAAAGGTAGAAATTACAACACCTACCGTGGAAAATATCACTACAGGTCTGAACTGTTCTTTCAGGTCATTAATATTAATATGGATACCTCCTGCAAAAAGCAGAAAATTAAGCATGGCTCCCATCAGAACTTCTGTAAAGTCTATACTGTCCATCAGATTGTGAAGGTGTCCGAATGTTCTTGGAAGAACCGTTTCCCCGAACAGTACCAGAAAAATAGATACCACAATAGCAATCACCATGATCCCAATAGTGCTCGGAAGTTTTAAAAATCTATAGTTAAGATAGGCAAATATTGATGCTAATACGATTAATGCTGAAAATGAATAATATAATTCCACTAAGTGTTTTTATTTTAAGATTAATTGGTGAGTTCCAAATAGAGTATTTTGATATAAATCTGTTTCCCATCCTTTTGCCAGATGTCAAACATGGCATCTTTAGAAGCTTTTGAACTCCTTGTGTAATCCTGCCCTATATTCAGAATGTTCAGAAGAATATACTCATCTCCTACTGAATTGACGATATAGGCTGTTTTCTCGGATTTTCCGTCTCCCGAACTTCTTATTCCTTCAGTAAGTGCACGAAATTGGTTCAGATGGTGTATAAAGTTATTTCCATCTTTTACGGAATCATAAGCCCTGAGAAGAATCAGCAGTACATCCAGGTTGGTAGGATCTTTACCATACAAAGCCTTTCCCTGTTTGATACAGTCTGCAAAATTATTTTGCTTAAAGGCTTCTACAAGACTTTTAAAGCTTTCATCTGATGTACTTATTTTATCGTTTCTAAAATTTCTTCCATAGTACAGATATTGGGCTTCTATACTATCCAGAGATTTAGGATACCCTTTAAATTTGAAAATAAGCTTCTCATAATTGTATGGCGAGTCCTCAGTCCTGAGACTTTTCTCAATAGTTTTCAAATCGATTTTTGGTTTCTGGCTGAATCCAAAAACCGAAAACAGGACGAATAAAAGGAAAAAATGGTATTTCATTAATTGTTGCTTTCTTCTTCGTCGTTGTCGAAATATTCGAAAAGGAAATCGTTGTATGGGAATCTGGAAATATGAATTTTCATGACCTCATCATAGATCATCTTCTTCATTTCCGGAAAGTTTTCCTTCGTTAATGCAGAGATGAAAACTGTGGGATACTTAGATTTTGCCATCCACGTTTTTTTCCATTCTTCCAGAGAGATATTTTTGCGGGTAGAAGGGGTAAGATCATCCTCATCCTTTTTCTCATAACTGAAATCGTCAATCTTATTAAAAATCATGATCATCGGTTTCTGATGAGCATTGATCTCCATCAGGATATGATTTACAGATTCTATGTGATCTTCAAAGCTTTCGTGAGAAATATCCACAACATGGATCAAAAGATCGGCTTCACGAACCTCATCCAATGTAGATTTAAAAGATTCTACCAGCTGAGTAGGAAGTTTTCTGATGAATCCTACGGTATCTGTCAACAGAAACGGTAAATTTCCAATTACCACTTTTCTTACTGTAGTATCCAGTGTTGCAAATAATTTATTTTCAGCAAAAACTTCGGATTTTGAAATGGAATTCATTAAAGTAGATTTCCCTACGTTGGTATATCCTACCAAAGCTGCACGAACAACTTTCCCACGGTTATTACGCTGGGTAGCCATTTGCTTGTCAATCGTCTTCAGTTTTTCTTTCAGCAAAGTAATTCTGTCACGGATAATACGACGGTCAGTCTCAATCTCCGTTTCACCGGGACCTCTCATTCCAATTCCCCCTTTCTGACGTTCAAGGTGGGTCCACATTCTTGTCAGTCGTGGTAAAAGATACTGATATTGTGCCAGTTCCACCTGCGTTCTCGCGTAGGAAGTCTGTGCTCTCTGGGCAAAAATATCAAGAATAAGATTGGTACGGTCCAGGATTTTTACTTCCATATCTCTTTCCAGGTTTTTAAGCTGTGAAGGAGAGAGTTCATCATCGAAAATTACGGTTCCGATCTCGTTTTCTTTTACATATTCTTTTATCTCAATCGCTTTTCCACTTCCGATAAAGGTTTTGGAATCAGGCTGAGTTAGTTTTTGGGTGAAACGCTTTTCTACGGTTGCTCCTGCTGTGAAAGCTAAAAACTCCAGTTCATCTAAATACTCCGTCAGTTTTTCTTCGTCCTGATTCTGGGTAATAACACCCACAAGGACTGCTTTCTCATAGTTATGTTCTTTCTTTTCTAACATTAAGTTCTGTCTATGTTTATGATTTTTACAAGTTAATATTTTTCAGAAAAAAAACAAAATCAATTTTTATTTAATAACATATTTTAATATAAATTTAAGTTTCCCCGTGAATGATATTCAAAAAATCAATAACTTTATATAATAAATTTCTGATTTTTAAATATTTAAATCAAAAAACTAATCTCCGGAATATCATGATTACCCATATCAGATGCATGATTATTGATGATGATGAACTGGACAGGCTGGTTCTTCAGCATTACATCAGGCAATATCAAAACATTGAAATTGTCGCTACTTTCGATGCTGCAGAAAAAGCAGTTCCCTATCTTGACATTCCTGTTGATCTCCTGATTACTGAAACCAATTTAAAAGGTATGAGCGGTATTGAACTCCGTAAACTCGCTCATAAGATCCCTGCCTGTATTTTCGTAAGTTCACATCCGGAGCTGGCTGCCGGAGCTTTTGAGATTAATACTTTAGATTTTATTACGAAACCTCTTACCGCAGAACGCTTTCATTATTCCATGGAAAAACTCTTTGATTTTTTTGAAGTAAAGGAAAAATGCGAATGTTATGATGCGATGGTAGGAGAAAACTGCATCAAAATAAAAGAAGGAGGTCATATTTTTCAGATCAAAATGAAAGACATTCTCTATCTTGAAGCTTTGAAGGATTATACCAGGATTATCACTCTTGAGAAAAATCACTGTATTCTAAATTCACTGGGCAATCTCCTGCAAAAAAGTTTCTTTGATTCTTTTGTCAGAATACACAGAAGCTATGCCGTTCCACGCCATCTTATCCGCGGAAAGAACTGCCATGAAATAGAACTGGCACATCACATCAAACTGCCTATCGGGCGCACCTACAAGGATAATCTCTCTTTTTTCAATCCTTAAGAAGGCTCAGCGAAACTGTACAGTAACTCACAAAATGCCGTTGGTCGATTATTTCTGCCGTTGGTCTATTTTCCTGCCATTTGATTGAGATAGGTGGTAATTTAGTCTTCCCAAATTTCCCAAGAAAAACACATCTATTAATCACCAAAACTGTTATCCATGGAAAGAATATCTATTTATTGTATTATTCTGTCTGTCTTTTCCGTCCCCATACTGCACGCTCAATCTGCAGTTTTAGCAGCGGGATTGGATGCATCAGCAGCTAATGGTTTTGTTTCGTACAGTGTAGGTCAGGCAACCTATCTGGAAAAAGGAACAGGACAGGTTCTCGAAGGTGTTCAACAGCCTTACGAAATAATTACTCTTACTTCCCTTGAAACTTCTTCTGAACTCACAGGCATTTTGCTTTATCCTAATCCTTTCAGAGATTACTTGTATCTGGATTTCACCTCAAATAATTTTAAAGGATCAGAGTATCAGTTATTTGATGCCCAAGGTAAGCTGATAAAAAAAGATAAGATTTCACAATCCAAATCTGAGCTTAATTTCTCCTCACTTCCTTCCGCTATGTACATCATAAGGATCACTCAAAATGGGGAAAATATTCAAACTTTTAAAATTATCAAAAAATAAAATGCCATGAAAAAAATATTATCACTGTTTTGGATTCTGACAGGTTTCTTTATGGGACTTTCTCAGGCTCCGGAAAAAATGAGCTACCAGGCTGTCATGAGAAACGGTTCCGGACAACTCTTAGTCAATCAGGCCATTGCAGTAAAAGTAAGCATATTACAGGGTTCCCCTGCCGGAGCCGCAGTCTATTCAGAAAGACTTACCGGGAATACGAATGCCAATGGCCTTATCAGTCTTGAAATAGGAACGGGAACTGTGCTTACAGGCACATTTGCCAGTATTGATTGGCCTGCAGGAAGCTATTACTTAAAAACAGAAACAGATCCTGCGGGAGGAACCAGCTATACCATAGTAGGAACCAGCCAGCTGTTAAGCGTTCCTTATGCTATGTATGCCAAATCTGCAGGTGGAGGCGGTGGTAGTTTTGCTATTCCTTACAGCACGACCGTTAATAATGCTTCCACTCTATTTTCATTGATCAATGATGGAGATGGCACTTCCCTGGAAGGAGTAAATAATACAACTACATCAAATATTTCTGCAGTAAGGGGAATTGTAAGCAATGCTTCTCCCGGTGGATTTTCCAGCGCTGTCCGCGGTATTAATAACGGAACAGGAGGACTTGGAGTTGGGATATACGGAAGCCAGGCGGGAAGCGGATGGGGAGTTTATGGTACAACCCCTAACGGTTTAGGAGTTTACGGAAATGCCACCGGAAATGGTTATGGAGTCTATGCCAACAGTAACACAGGAACAGGTCTTAATGCTACCAGTAATACTGGAATCCCAGCTGCTATTTCTATTAATAATAATGCGAATAACAATGTTGCCCTTAGCGCATCCAGTGTGGGAAATGGTACAGTTGTAAATGTTACAACCTCAGGAAACGGAGCCGGAGTACGAAGTTCTACAGGATCCGGATTTGGACTTCATGGAATAACTTCCGCACAGACTTCTGCAGGTGTTGTAGGGGATAACAACGGAGGAGGCGAGGCAGTAGTGGGTAGAACCACAAGTGATATTGCCGGAGCTGTAGTAGGACGTAATGACGGAGGCGGATACGGAGTAAGAGGATTTGTTGCTACCAATACATCCGGAACAGGTATCGGAGTTTACGGCCAGGTAGGTTTGAATAGCAGTACCGGACGTGCCGGAAGATTTGAAAATTTTAACAATACAAATACTGATGCCAATACTTTTGAAGTGGTATCTAATGGAAATGGAAATATTCCTGATAATACCAAAGGCAATGCCGCTTCTTTTCTACTCAATAATACCAATAGTGTTGGAGCTGCTGTAAGAGGGGAAGTCAATACTATTTTCGGAAACTTTGGTGCGGCAGCTATTTTTGGAGTGTCGTCAGGAACAGGAGGACGCGCCGGACTATTCTACGCTTCCAATCCTGCCGGAAACGGAGCATCACTGATCGCTTTGACAGACGGTAACGGAAACGCCATTACAGCCAATGCAGGCAAAGACGGAAATGGTGTTGAAACCAACATTGATGGAGCCGGAAATGCGCTCTATGCCTGGGTTCCTTCTTTTGCTACCGGACGTGCCGCAAGATTTGAAATATATAATGAGAATAATACAAGTGATGTAATAACATCAACTACTGTTGGAAACGGTATTGCAGGGAATTTTAAAGTGGACCGAACTACAGGGACTTCTCCCGCCATAAGAGCTGAAGTAAATTCACAGTTTGCTAATTTCGGGACAGCAGGTGTGTATGCAATATCATCCGGAACAGGAGGATATGCAGGTTTATTCCATGCTTCCAATCCTGCCGGAAACGGACCCGCATTAGTTGCTATTGCAGACGGAAATGGAAATGGTATCACAGCGAATGCCTCAAATACCGGAGACGGGGTTGAAACAACAGCAGACGGAACAGGAAATGCCATTTTTGCGTGGGTACCTAATTTCGGACAAGGACGTGCTGCTAGATTTGCTAATTTTAATACAGCCAATACAAACCCACCACTTACAGTAGAAACCCACAGCAACGGCTCTATCGCTGTATTTAAATCCGGAAATCCAGGCACAGTGAATGTGGCGAGAATCAATTCTGCAGGGCGTGGATTTTTCAATGGCGGAACACAAAACAGCGGTGCTGACGTTGCTGAAGCGTTTGATGTAAACGGAAGCATCTCTGAATATGAGCCTGGTGATATTCTTGTTATCTCAACAAAAGCAGACAGAACAGTTGAAAAGTCTTCAACTCCTTATTCTACTCTTGTTGCCGGGGTATACGCTACTAAACCCGGGGTACTTCTTACTGAAGAACATATTGACACTGATATTTCCAATAAAGCCCCAATGGGAGTTATTGGTGTAATTCCGACTAAAGTATGTCTTGAGAACGGAAAAATAAAAAGAGGAGACCTTTTGGTAACTTCATCTCAAGCAGGTGTTGCCATGAAAGCAGATATCAACAAGGTAAAAATAGGACAGGTAATCGGAAAAGCGCTTCAGGATTATGACCAAAAAGAGATTGGAAAAATTCAAGTATTAGTCAACATAAAATAAACCGTCATGAAAATAGCATATATTATCCCATTATTATTTTTGAGCACTATTATCTATGCTCAGGAAAATAAAAAGGCAGCTCCGATAGAGGAAGATCAGGCATTGGTGGTAAAACAGGCACAGGAACAGCAGGCGAAACTCATGCAGGAAGCGAAAGAAAATAATGAAAAGGTCGCTGTAAATACCGGATTGCCCTCTGATCACAGTCTTGCTGTTAAAAAACAGGAAACCAAAGCCAAAGCAGCTACAGACAATTCAGGAAAGCTTCTCCCTAATACAGCAAGTCTTGAAGACCTAAAAAAAACAATTCCCAACAGACAGGCATATCGCAATACTATAAATTCTAGGAACACAAAAACGACAGTTACCGGGCTGCCTAACACAGCAACTCTGGAAGAAATAAAAAAAACGATTCCCAAAAACTAATAACTCTCAAAACTAATAACCACAAAAAGCTGATAACCAAACTAGATTTTTCAAACAAAGAAGTCCGCTGCAATGCGGACTTTTTATATTGTAAAAGGGTATTATTAATCCCAATCAGCAGCTACAAATTTTATTGTATTTCCATGATCATCAGATAAGGTAAGGAAATGTCCTTCAATAGAATAGTGAGTCATTGTTTCTATTTTCTTCTGAAAAGACGCTTCAAGATTCATATCTTGGCAGGCTTTCATCGTACTCACTCCTTTTGAGATGTTCACTTTTCCTCCTTTTTTAAATTCTGAAATAAAAGACATGCGGTTACATCCCATATAAGCGCTCGCCTGAATTTTACCCTTTTCCTTATGGGCCGTCAGGTTCAATTCGGCTTTATGGGCTATTAATTGATCTTTTGAAAAGCCATCGAAAGCGATGAGCATCCATTGCCTTTGAAGAAAGGGATCTTTGTCGGGTAGTGAGGAACAATTTAAAACGAGTCCTAAAAGCAAAACGGCAAAAAGTGGTAATAGTATCTTTTTCATGCGGATTATCATCCCATTTTCATACCAACCCGGAACAGAATCTCGTAAAAATTAGTAAATTAGCGACACAAAAATTATTTTATAAAATGAAAAGACTATTTCTACTATTCACTTTCTTACTGGGCTTTGCTCAGATGAGGGCGGATGAGGGGATGTGGCTGCTAATGCTCATCAAAAGACTTAACGGTGTTGATATGCAAAAAGAGGGTCTACATCTTACGCCTGAAGAAATTTATTCAGTAAACAATTCAAGTTTAAAAGATGCTATCGTAAGTTTCGGTGGTTTCTGTACAGGTGAAATTGTTTCGGATAAAGGACTTATATTTACCAACCACCACTGTGGTTATGGTGCTGTTGCTGCAGCTTCTACACCAGAAAAAGATTATTTGAAGAACGGATTCTGGGCAATGAAACAGAAAGACGAATTCAATGCAAAAGATCTTTATGTAAGATTTTTAGTGAGAATGGATGATGCTACGCAAAGAATCAATTCTAAACTAAACAACAATATGACCGGAGCAGAGAGAAAAGCTGTGATTGATGCTGAAACTAAAGCAATCCAGACAGAAAACTCTGAAAACGGAAAATATACTGTAGTGGTAAGAGATTTCTTCAACGGAAATGAATTCTACTATTTCGTATACCAGGATTATAAAGATATCAGACTGGTAGGTGCTCCCCCTTCATCTTTAGGAAAATTCGGAGGAGATACAGATAACTGGGAGTGGCCAAGACATACGGCGGACTTCACAGTATTCAGAGTGTATGCTGATGCTGCAGGAAACCCTGCTGAATATTCTCCAAGCAACACTCCGCTGAAACCTAAGCACTTCCTTCCGGTTTCTCTTAAAGGAATTAAGCCTGGTGATTTCTCAATGATCTTAGGATATCCTGGAAGAACAAACCGTTACCTGACTTCTTATGGAATTCAGCAGATGGTAACTAAAGATTACCCGGCATGGGTTGAAGCTTCTAAATTGGCTATGGATGTAATGAAAAAGTACATGGACAAGGATAAGGCAACTCAACTTAACTATGCTTCTCAATATGCTTCTGTAGCTAACTACTGGAAAAACAGACAAGGTACTATCGATGCAGTAGAGAAAAACGGAACCATTTCCGATAAACAAAAGATTGAGGAAACTTACAATAAGTGGGCTGCAATGCCAGGAAATGATCAGTACAATGGTGTTTTAGAAGACATTGGTATATACTATAAGCAAGTTTCTGATAGAAATGTTGAAAGAAACTATGCTTCTCAGTTCTCAAGAAATGCAAAATATATTACCCTTGCATTACAGGTAGGATCTGTTCTTAAAGCTTACGCTGCTCAGGATATGCAGGGAAGATTAGCAATGAAAGCTAAAACTGAAGCGGCAATCAAAGCTGCTTATGAAAACTTCAATCCATCTTTGGAAGGAGAAATGCTTGCGGCTATGACCAGTCTTTATCAGGCAAGAGTTAAAAACCCTGACGTTGCTTCTGCTACTATTTTAGGATTGGATGCTAAGACTGTTTCTAATTTAGCATATTCATCAATCTTCGCCAATAAGACTTCTGCAACGAACTTCTTGTTAAACCCGGATGCATTGAAGCTTGATGCTGATCCACTTTGGAAAGCAGCTAACGGAATTGTTGCTGACCAAAAAATCAGTATAGAAAGATTTGTGAAAATAGATGACAACTTTGCAAAAAACAACCGTCTGTTCCTGGCAGGTCTGATGAAGGCAATGCCTGAGAAGAAATTCTACCCGGATGCAAACTCTACAATGAGATTAACTTACGGTACTGTAGATAAATTACCTATCAGAAATGACAGAAACTATTTTGGAGTTACTGATAACTATTATACAGATATGACAGGTCTTGTTGGAAAATACAAGAAAGGGGATGAAGAATTTGATCTTCCTCAGAGAGTGATTGATCTTTACAACCTTAAAGATTTCGGTCAGTATGCAGATGCTGCAGGTTATATGCCTGTAAACTTCCTTTCTAACAACGATATTACAGGAGGTAACTCTGGTTCTCCGGTAATTGATGGAGACGGAAACCTTATCGGTATTGCTTTCGACGGAAACAGTGAAGCATTAAGCGGTGATATCGTATTCGAGCCTGAATGGCAGAAAACCATCAACGTAGACGTTCGTTTTGTTCTTTGGACAATTGATAAGTTTGCGGGAGCAAGAAGAATAGTTGACGAGTTGAAGCTTGTAAGAGATGCCAACACTCCGGCTGACACAAAAACTAAAAACTCAGGTACTACCACAACGCCTAAGAAAGTTAAAAAATAATCTTAACTGATATATTTTTAAAACCGTGAAATTTACTTTCACGGTTTTTTTATTTTTGACTATTAAAAATATTTCATCATGAATGCAAACCCTATCCAATTCACCGCCATTATTCAGCAGAACGGAGCAATGAATGCTGCGTTTGTAGAATTCCCGTTTTCTACAGAGGAATTGTTTCATAAAAAAGGACTGGTAAAGATAAAAGCTGTATTCGATGATAAGGTTGAATACCGTGGGAGCCTTGCCAAAATGAATTCCGACTGTCATATTTTAGGACTGACTCAGGAAATCAGAAAACAACTTGGCAAAACCTTCGGAGATGAGGTTTCTGTTTCTCTTACTGAAGACAAAGAGGAAAGAGTGGTTGCGATTGCGGATGACATCACCAATGTTTTTAATGAAAATCCGGAAGCGAAGGCTTTATTTGACAAAATGAGCTACACACACAGAAAGGAATACATCCGCTGGATTGAAGAAGCCAAAAAACCGGAAACAAGAGAAAACAGAAAGATAAAAATGATCCAGATGATTCTGGATGCAAAAAAGGGGATATAATTCATCTTATTTTTTTCTTCTATACAACAATGCATTAAAAAAAAATTGAATTAAGAAAATATTTTTTGTCAGGATCTCAAAAAGTAGCCGACTATAGTTACAGATATCAATTTTAACTATAAAAATTTACTTTTATGAACAAATTAATTTTCAGAACATCAGTTTTAGCATCAGCTACATTAGCTGCATTTACTCTTTCTTCATGCCATGATTCGGATAATGCCATGATGACGGATATGGCGTTTCAAAGAACCATTACTTTTGAAAACGTCGTTACTCCCAAAGATTTTGTGCAAAGCGGAAGTTTTCAGGGAACGGAAACTCCTGTTATTATGCCCAGACAATCGGTTTCTATTAAATTCAGTGCAGGAAAAACACAGGCTTTAATGTTTGCCACTATGTATGGGGCTTCAAAAGACTGGTTTTTTGCTTCCCAACAGCCAGGTATCAAACTGTTTGACTCCAATGGAAATGCTATTACCGGTGATGTTTCTTCAAGTGTCCGATTATGGGATAACGGTTCCAAAGACGATACTACCGGCCAGGTTGAAAGCAAACCCATCATACAGGTTCCGAATGTAGATGCTTCCCAACTGATGAAACTCAACCTTTCTTACAATGATGTAAGTTCGGAGTTCACCCTTACAATTACCAATAAATCTGACGAAACGGCCCACAAAACTCCGTTTTCTCCCGGAGTATGGGCAGTTTCCAACTACAATGGCTCTCAACTGCTGAACAGTGCTCCGTTTTTTACCCCTAATGCTTTATCAAATCCGGAAATTACAGATATTGCTCAAATGGGAAATATCAGCAAAATGATGACAAAACTAAATGCCAATACAGGAATTATGACCGGTCTTTCACCTGCCCTGGTGGTTGTTTACCGTGGTGATAAAAATCCTATTTATGAATTAGGAAAATCAGACAGCGGAATGGGTCTGAAAGACATTGCTCAGTTTGGAAATGTAACCAAACTTCAAAATACTCTGAAATCTCTATCTAACGTAAAAGGTGTATATGTTGCCGGAAATGCTCCTGTAGCGCCGGGAAGCAAGATAACAGCAAACTTTAAGGCTGAACCAGGTGATAAAATTGCCTATGCAACAATGTTTGGTTTTTCCAATGACTGGTTTTATGCCAATGAACAAAATATTGACGCCAATACCAAGGGAGACCTTAGTTCGAAAACTTCACTATTTGATTCCGGGACGGGTATTGATCAATATCCGGGTGCAGGAAATCATCAGGCTCTGTTTGGCGGAACTCCACAAAGTGAAAATGTAATTATTTCCAAAGTAGGAACAAAATATCCTGTTCCTGCTGTACAGAATGTGATTAAAGTAACCATTAACTAATCTTCATATAAAGAAAGGTCAGACGATACTGTCTGACCTTTTTATTATGCTATACGGAAAGTATCCTTTTTATTATTGTTTCAGAGCTCCTTCCAGGTACTGTTCTCCTCCTCCATTGGTAATGGTTATAAAACCTTCATAATGGCTTACCTTCACTCCCAGGTCATTGTTTATTTCTTTAAAATATCCGGTTTTTTCCCTGTTATAGATTGTATCTCCCTGCCAGAGAAATTTTGCAGACTGTCCCGTTTTATTTTGAAATGTGAGGACTCTCAACGGATTTGCAAATCCCCGGGATTTAAGATCTATCACTGCACTTTCATTAGCAGCAAAATCTTTTGACAATACAATAACATTATTCATTTAATTTTTATTTGGTTTTCAGTTAATTAAAGAAACAGGATAAGACTTTATCATTACCTGTTACAAATATCCATTCCCACGACGACAAAACCTGACGTATTTGCCGGATAAATTAAAAGCCCAAACAAATTTTGTCCGGGCTTTTCAATGATTCACTATTATTCAACCTGAATTCCAAGATATTGTAAATAGGAATCCAGCATTTTCTTATCAAATACAGGTTCCTGAATACCTGAACCCTCAAGATACTGAATAACATTGGAGCAGTCCCATATATAAGTATTCTGATAAAGTTCCACAGTGGATAAGCCTTCATGGATATTATCTCTGAAAAGACTTGTCAATGGATACAAACGGTTTTTACTGTCATCTTCCCACTGCTTACGCCATTCTTTATAAGGAAGATTTTCGAGTGTGAAAGGATAATTTTTTTTCAGAAGTTCAAAGAATTCCTCTAAAGTAAGATCGGTTTCCGGACGGGCAATCAGGTTGAATTTTTTGCCGATCGCGTCTTTATTTTTTGTGATATGAGCCATGGCTTTGGTCATATAATCTACAGTAATAAGACCTTCCCTAAGTTCAGTGAGTGCGGGATAAGATTTGAATTCTATACAGTTTTTCACCAATCCGGACCACCATTGGTAAGAAGCACTCGCTCCTGTTTCGCTGTGGCACATGGCATATCCAAGACGATACGTAATCAATGGCAGGCCTTCTTTTGCGGCTAAATCGGCAACCGCTTCCATCACCCATTTACTTCTTACATAGCCGATGTCTTTACTTACAGACATCAGGTTCTGTTCAATATCATCGGATTCAAGCACTACTTTTTTTCCGGTAAAGACATGTCCCCAGCTGTATACGGAAATAGTTGACAATAGGGCAAGACATTTTGTTTTTTCCGCTCCCGCCAGTTTTATGACTTCCCTTAATCCTTCTACATTGGGAGCTTTCATATAGGAATAAGGTTCGATGAAGTTGACGGAACTTCCCGAATGATAAATCAGATCGGTTTGCCTGGCAAGCTTTGTAAATGTTTCCTGTGACAATCCTAAAGATGGCAGCGTCAGGTCACCTATAACAGGAATGATCCGTGATTTCTGTTCCGGATTCTGTGGAATATGGTATTGTTTAAAGCATCGGTCAATCTTTTCCATTGCATAGAACTCATCCTGCGCTCTTACAAGACAGTAAATATCAGCATTTGTTGTATCCAGAAGTTCCTGCAACAGGTGTATTCCTACAAATCCTGTGGCTCCAGTTAAAAATATAGCAGCCGGATTTTCCACCTGCTGAGGGGTAAATCCACCTGCAAAAACAGTTCCCGGGGCAAGATAGACATCCTGCTGAAGTTCTACGTAGGGTTCCACGTCTTCCGCAGGAATTGCGTTTCCGGTTTCTCCGGATCTCTTAATAAGAATTTCCGAAAGCTGCTGCAGTACCGGATACTGATAGAGATCCCGAAGATACACTTTCACATCAAGTTTTCTTTCTAAAGCTACAGCAACAATGGCTACCAGCAGTGAATTTCCTCCAATATCAAAAAAATTATCTGTAATATTAATAACAGGGCGCTCCAAAGCAGACGACCAGACCTCTACAATAATTCTTTCTGTTTCATTGGTTGGCGGTTCAGATGAAATTACTTCTTTAGCATCTTTTTCGGCGAGAGCCTTTAATGCCGTGATATCTGTTTTACCATTTGCTGTTAAAGGAATTGCATCTGTAAAAATAATCTGTGCCGGGATCATATACCCCGGAAGTTCTTCTTTCAGAGCATTTCGGATTGATGAAGTATCTGTTGTTACGTCAGGTTTTAATACAACAAAAGCAATCAGGTATTTGGTACTTCCCTCCGCTTCCTTACCAATAACCACAGCTTCTTTAATATTTTCCTGCCGGATCAGTGAACGTTCTATTTCTCCAAGTTCGATTCTAAATCCCCGGATTTTCACCTGGTTATCAATTCTTCCCAGGAATTCAATTTCACCATCCGGTTTCCATCTGGCGAGATCTCCGGTACAATAAAGTTTTTCTGTTTCTGTGAACGGATTCGAAATAAATTTGGAACGGGTAAGCTCTTCATTATTAAGATATCCTTCTGCTAAAAGATTTCCGCCGATGCATAATTCTCCTACCGCTCCGACAGGCAGTAATTCTTTATTTTCCCCAAGAATATAAGCTTTTGCATTGGCAATGGGCCTGCCTATCGAGGAAACATACTTTCCGTTGGCATCTTTCACTTTTTTAAAGGTAGCGTATACGGTACATTCTGTGGGACCATAATAATCTACCAGCTCATAGCTTAATTCTGAAGTAAGAACCGGTTTTAGTTTTTCACCTGCTGTAAAGAGATATTTTAATTTCAGATCTTTATAATTCCGGGTAATATCAACCACAGAAGGAGCCAGAACCGTAGGAACAAAGCCATGGGTAATTTGATTTTTTCTGTAATAATCTACCAATGCATGAGCATTGGTTCTATCCTCATTATCTGCAATAAAAACTGTTGCTCCTGAAGTAAGAGCAGACCAGGTTTCCCACACAGAAATATCAAACGCCAATCCCGCAACAAGAGTCAGTTTTGAAAAGTGATCTACATGAAAGTGGTGATTATGCCATGTTACCAGGTGTTGTATAGCCTGATGGCTTACCATTACTCCTTTGGGTTTTCCGGTTGAGCCTGAAGTATAAATAGTATATGCCAGGGCTTTCTGATGAATATTAATTTCCGGATATTCTGAAGGTAAATGATCAAGATGCTCTCTATTGCTCAGATCAAAAACTTTTGTGTCTCCGGTTTCTGATAATAGTTTTTCAAGAATTTGATTGGTAATGATTAGATCAGCAGAGGTATCGGAAAGAATATATTCTACCCTTCTGACAGGATAGGCCGGGTCTATCGGAACGTACGCTGCACCTGTTTTGATAACTCCAAGTACAGCAATAATCCATTCTAAAGAACGGTCCAGCCAGATGGGAACATATTTTCCTTCTTTAACACCATGGCTCAGTAATAAATTGGCCACCTGATTGCTTCGCTGGTCCAGCTCTCCATACGTAATTTTCTGATCCTGGTAAACGGCAGCAGTCTTATCAGGATGCAGGATTACCTGTCTCCGGAAAAGTGACTCCAGGGTTTCTTCATGATGATAATCCCAGCCGGTTGTATTAAACCTGTTGAGTAATTTTTCTCTGTCTTCAGAAGACAGTAATACCGCTGAACCTATCGATAAGGTTTCTGATGAGGGAATTCTGTTTGACATAATAATTTGATTTGGATTAAAAATGATAAAGTCTTTCTCCCTATGGAAAACAATTTAATAACAGGCCACGAGGGATAACCACAAGCTTATACTACTAAATGTGTTTATTATAGTTTTCAGGAAAATGACCGATGCAGAACATAACCCATCTGCTTTGAGAGCAAAAGGGAAATCGCATTCAATCATTATTCATGACATTCGAAAAGAAGGAAGAATCGTAAAATATACTTTTCAGGAGGGGTATATTTTATTCGGTATTTAAAAATTTGTTTTTCATACGTGATAGTTAAATAATTTGGTAATCAAACTTAACATAACTATTTAAACTATGCGTTACATAATTACTATATTTATCCTACCACAGGGAATTAAACTTATGAAAAAAAAAAGCCTTTTATTTGTTTTAAAACCAGCTAAATAGCACCCAATCATCCATTCCAGAATTCCCTGTCCAGACTTCTGTATTGTATGGCTTCGGAAATATGATGAGACAGGATATTTTCAGATTCTTCAAGGTCTGCTATTGTTCTGGCTACTTTAAGGATTCTGTCATAAGCTCTTGCTGAAAGATTAAGTTTCTCCATGGCTAATTTGATGAGACCGAAAGACGTTTCATCCAGTTCACAATATGCTTCAATTTCCTTAGGTCCTATTTGGGCATTACTACTGATATTGAGGCTTTGATATCTTTTATTCTGAATATCCCTTGCTTTGAGTACGCGATCTCTGATATCCTTACTTTTTTCTCCTTTCCTTTTCTCGGAAAGCTGTTCAAATTCAACTTTCTGAACTTCGATATGGATGTCTATTCTATCTAAAAGCGGCCCTGAAAGTTTATTCATGTACCGCTGCATTTCGTAAACCGATGAGGTGTTATTAGGATCATCGGGAAAGAAACCGCTTGGGCTGGGATTCATAGAAGCTACCAGCATAAAACTTGCCGGATAGTTTACTGTAAACCGGGCTCTTGAAATTGTTACTTCACGATCTTCCAGGGGCTGGCGCATTACTTCCAGCACAGTCCTTTTAAACTCAGGCATTTCGTCCAGAAATAAAACTCCGTTATGGGCAAGGGAAATTTCTCCAGGCTGAGGATAGCTTCCCCCTCCTACCAGGGCAACATCAGAAATAGTATGATGTGGGGATCTGAAGGGACGCACAGTCATTAATGATGTTTCAGTTCCTATTTTCCCGGCTACAGAATGAATTTTTGTTGTTTCCAGCGCTTCTTTCAATGTCAGAGGAGGCAAGATACTGGGAACTCTTTTGGCCAGCATTGTTTTTCCGCTTCCTGGCGGCCCGATCAGAATAATATTATGTCCGCCTGCAGCTGCCACTTCCATAGCTCTTTTGGCTGTTTCCTGACCTTTAACCTCAGAGAAATCAAAAGGAAAATTGTTGATCTTTTCATGAAATTCTTTTCTGGTGTCCAACGTTATTTTCTCAAGCACTTTTCCCTCGTTAAAAAAATCAATAACTTCTCTGATGTTTTCTACTCCGTATACTTCAAGATCATTTACAATAGCGGCTTCCCTTGCATTTTGTCTGGGAAGAATGATTCCTTTAAAACCTTCTTCTCTGGCCTGAATCGCAATGGGTAAAACTCCTTTAATGGGTTGTAAACTTCCATCCAGGGAAAGTTCTCCCATAATAATATAATCTTTAATGTTCTCTGCCAATATCTGATCTGAAGCGGTTAAGATACCGATTGCAATACTGAGATCATAAGCAGAACCTTCTTTTCTAAGGTCTGCAGGAGCCATATTAATGGTAATTTTCTTTCCGGGAATTTTAAATCCTACGTTTTTCAGTGCTGCAGAAATTCTGTAGCTGCTTTCTTTAATAGCATTATCGGGAAGCCCTACGAGGTGATACCCTACTCCTCCGGTATCTACATTCACTTCAATAGTAATGGTCTGTGCAGCCACTCCATGAATGGCACTTCCATAAATTTTGATCAGCATGATGTGTTTTTGAAGTAAAAATAATGAATATACCATTCTGAAAATCTGAGCTTTACCTTAACAATATTCTACCCAGGCAGATATTTAAAAAAAGATTTTAAGGAAACCAGATCTTCGTTTGAAGGAGCATGGTGATAATAAAAAAAACCGGTACAAATTACTTTGTACCGACTCAACCATTATTAAAAACTAACGAAAAAGATTATGCCATCTGAATTACTGAAAAAATTAATATAAGTCAGGAAGCAGGATGCCGGAAAGAGAAAATTCCTTTTTGGGGGTAATTATGACCGTCATTAGATTAACAAGGATGAAAATGTATCTATGAGCGTAAAGTATTAAAATAAATCACTTCAGTTCTTCTTCAATACAAGGAACATCTCTCCTCAGACATCCAATCTTCCTTCCCACAATCAATATTTTAACATCTTCAGATTTTATAATCCTATTATTTTTTTATAAATCTATTTTTATATTCTGTTCCATCCGTGGTCTTAGAAACAATGATATAATTTCCCGGTACCAGACCGCTTACATCAATCGCCTGATTATATCTGTGATCATTTTTCTTCAGAACAAGTTTTCCGGACATATCTATAATCATAATTTCTTTATAGATTTTATCTGATTCTTTCCCGATATAAAGGTGTTGTGCTGTAGGATTAGGATAAACTTTCAGATTATTATCTTTAATTTTTGTTTCTCCTGTTCCCAAATTGCTGCAAAACTCCCAATCCCCGAAATTCAATTCTACAAATGCAAACGGATCTAACATCTCACACTGATCCGGACAATATTCCGTACAGGCATAAAATCCGTATTTCCCTGAAGTGGTGGCCACGTAAGTATCTCCTACTACTCCCTGAATAATACAAGGATCTCCCGGCACCGGCTGATTACTGTTCGGCACACATTTGAACCAGGTATGTTTACCATAGACAACAGGAAATATATTATCAAACTGTACAGAAGCTCCATTGCAGACATTCACTGTTCCCCCATTGTCCTGATATGTTCCAGGTGTAAACGTGCTCATCATAGCCGGCAGACCGTATACAAAACCATCTGCAAATGCTGTAGCGCTTTCTGCTGTACAGTCACCTTCAGAAACAACTACCTTAAAATAATTCAACTGATCGTTGCCACTAATGGTTAACTGCTGGGATGTTGCTCCCGGAATGGCTACCCACGGGTTGTTGTTGGGTGTCTGCCATGTCCATTCCTGTTTGTACCACTGATAACTTGCGTAAGTCTGTGTTGTGGAAAGAATTTCATCTTCTGTATTACAGAATAAAATGGTTCCCGGATACTTTTGTCCAAGTCTCGCACTGGTAATTGTAGGTGTGCACTGTGCTTTTATATTCAAAACGGAGAATAATAAAACCACTAAAAAAATTAGTTTTGTTTTCATATATCAATTATTAAGTTTGGTGTTTTAAAACGGGCTGCATTAATCCAGCAGCACCCTGATTCCGAATTTCATATTAAAATGAAGCGGTTTTTCTTTATAAATGGTATTGGGAGCAGTTTCTTCTTTAAAATGATATCCTATTCCCGGTTCTGCATAAATTCCAACCTTATCAATAAGCTTCAGCTGAAAGCCTACCGCTGTGTTGACGGAAAACTGCAGAGGTTTAGGCTCCACGCGTTCTTTTGAAGTCTCCTTTATTTTACCATCAACAACATAGCTTGTTGTAATATTTCCTGCTATTGGTTTTTCTACCAGAGCTCCACCTGTAATGTATCCTGTAAATTTCCCTTTTTGAATGACGTTATAATTAACCTGAACAGGAATTCCTATATAATGAACTGTCTGATCTCCTTTAATATAATTATTGTCACTTCCGGAATGCAGTTCAGAGGACAATTTGGTATAGTTCAGTCCTGTGCCTATTCCCCATCTTTTCCCCAAACTATAGTAAACAGAAAGCCCAAATGTAACCGGTACTTTATGTCTGATTCTTGCTTCTACCGGCTGACTTTGATTGGCCAGTAATATGGCTGTCAGAGGATCATCATGATATTCGGAAGTACTCCATACCTGTTCAATATTCATGGCTTTTCCTGTGATTGAAGCATACCCCGGAAACTGCTGTTCTGCAGAACTGGAAGCCATATTGCCTGTAAGCATACCCAGCATCCATGATTTTTTATCTTTGCCTTTTTTGGTATGATGTGCTGTACTTTCGGCATATACTTCTTCTATTTTCTCCTCCTTAAAAAGCACCTCATCATTTTTATTTTCTACAACCGGTTCTTTCGCAGTATCGTGTGTAGGTGATACTTTCTGAGCAATCTTACTTTCCTGCTGAAAAGGTTCTGAAGCCGTCGGAAGTTTAATAATGTCCTTTAGCTCATTTTTTTCTCCGTTATCAAAATATTTTTGGCTCTGTACTTTCTCAGAAATTCCTGTATTTATTCTATTTTCAGCTAAAAATGAATCTGCTTTTGGCTGTACTTCACTGCTTGAAATATGCTCAGTTTCTATCGGTTTTAAAGAACCTTTATCTTCTTTTTTTACATCTGTCGGCTTCTGAGATAATGTTTTTTCTATATCATTCTGAGGTACTACTTTGGTCAGCAAAAATAGTATTGCAATGGCTGCTGCAATCCCTCCAACACGGTAGAATATGGTTTTTCTTCCTACATCTGTTCTCTTTTCCTTCTTTGCTCCCCCCTCATGAACTTCGGGAATAAAACCAGGAATGCTGCTGTTTTCTTCACCAGAAAATAATTCATCTTTGATGTCATCCCACAACCCTTCCGGAACGTCCTCTTCATGGTCTTCCATTCTGCTTCGCAGATTATTTAGCCATTCGTTATTCATATTGTGCTTTTTTTGACATTTTAAATTCTTTTATTTTCTGAGCAAGCAGCCCTTTCGCCCTGTGAAACTGCGATGCAGAAGAATTCTCTGCAATCCCCAACAGCCCGGCAATCTCTTTATGGCTTTTTTTCTCAAATACGAACAGATTAAAAACCGTTCTATAGCCATCTGGAAGAGCTCTGATCATCATCATAATATTATCACGGGGAATTTCTTCAAAATCAGGTTCTTCTTCATTAGGAATATCTGCAAGATCATCCACTTCTACAGCAGATTTAAAGTCTCCTTTCTGTTTAATATGTTTCAAAGATTCGTTAACTGTAATACGGGTCATCCAGGCTTTTAAAGAACCATTTCCTCTATACTCAAAAGATTCTATGGAACGGAACATTTTAATAAAACTGTTTTGGAGCACATCATGCACATCTTCTTTTTCTGCCAGATAACGGGAGCATACATAGGACAGATTTCCGGAATAAGCTCCAAAGAGTTCTTTCCAGGCAGCCTCCTCCTTCCTCAGAAGGTGCTTTACCAAAATCTGTTCTTTACTTTCTTCCATATAATGCTACTGCCTCCGTATCCACCTGGATGTTATAAAACTGTCAAGCAAAAATAGATTGCATCTTTTTAATAAAGCGCAATCCATTGATGATACTTTTTATTTATTAATTTTTTATACAGAACGGAAAATTATAATCGATTACGTCATAAGGAGTAACCAATGTCCCGTCTACTGTAATTTTGTCTGCTGTGAGCGCATATCTAAGCGTTCTATCCATCCCTACATAATATCCTTTTTGCTTAGAAACGAATTCCACAACGGTCTTTTTATTCACTCCGTCTACCGGAATCTGAAGCTCCATTGCTTTTGGGGCAAGAGTAAGCTCTATCGCATTATTTGCGGTATTGATCACTGCTGCATATTTAATATCATATTTTACCTTTCCCATTGTTTTTAGGGCATTTTCTGCTTTTACCGGATCTTTCACCACAGTTTTTACAATATCACTTATTGGAAATTCGGCAAATGAGATCGTATCTTTCTTTACTTTGAAGTCTTTTACTCCTTCTCTTTTGATATTTCCCTGTACAATAATCAGTTTTCCTTTATAGTTTCCTGGTAATTCTTCCATTTTTACAGGCGGGATGTCTGGTCCGTCATTATCATTACATGAGAATAAGGCTAATCCTGCCAAAACCATTAAAACTGTCATAAAAAATCGGGGTACTGTCAATTTTTTCATTGCATTACATTTTCGTTAAACATTAATTATTTTCGAGTACTCATCTATATAAATCCTGTTTTCTGAAAATCTTGCATCCTTTTTTAGAAAAAAGAATAAAAAAAATCATAACCAATTGATTTTGTGAATATAAAATTTCACCATCTCATTGCAAATTCTGTACCTGTTACAAAAATGAAGCTATATTTATCTTTTATAAACAGCAAAAAGGAAACTACATAACATAGTTTCCTTTACTATTTTTCAAGGTATATTCTACTGTACCCCTCCGCCAAGCGCTCTGTAAAGATCAACCTCAGCATTTAATTTTTCAAGGGTAACATTGATGGCTTCCAGATCATTCTGAAGCTTATTGTTCTGAGCGGTGATAACTTCCAGATAGGTGGCCATACCGCTTTTATAGAGCTTCAGTGCATCATTGATTCCTTTGTCCAGAATAGCTGTTCTCTGTTCTAAAAGCTGTAGTCTGTCTGAAGAACTTTTGGATTTGGCCATAGCATCCGAAACTTCCCCTACGGCAGTCATTACCGACTGTTTAAAATTAATGGCTGCTTTTTCCTGTTCAATTAAAGCCGTGTCATAAGCTGTTTTCAACTGCTTTTTCTGAAAAATCGGGGCTGCCAGACTGGCGGCAATTGCTTTGGTAATAGATCCGGGAATATCAAACCATGAGCTGAATTTATTGGAATTGACTCCTATTTGCGGGCTCAAACTGATACTCGGATACATGGCCGCTTTAGCCAGTCCGGTTTTGGAATTTAAGCTGATAACATTAAACTCTGCCATCTTAAGATCCGGTCTTCGGCTCAGCAATTGTGCCGGTAATCCTTCTGACAGTTTATTTTCAGGAATCATTGTTTTCAGGTCTCCTTGTCGTTCTATTTTTGCCGGATATTCTCCACAAAGAATACTCAAAGCATTTTCCTGGATAGAAATATTCTGTTTTGCCAAAGGAATCAGCAGCTCGGCTGTTTTCTTTTGTGCTTCCGATTGCTGAACGGCTAATGAATTAATCTGTCCTGCTGTAAACTGCAGATTCATCATTTTAAGTGTATTGTCACTCAATTCAATGTTTTGTTCAGCTATTTTCAGCTGTTCGTCCAGACTGATCAGGTTATAATAAGCCTGCGCTACCTGAACTACGATTCTGCTTTTGATGGCATTTAAGTTTTCTTTCTGCCCGAAATATTCTGCGGCTGCGGATTCTTTCTGCATTTTAGCTTTTCCCCAAATGTCTACTTCCCAGGAAAGTCTCAGTGCAGCACTGAAATCATCCATATATTTTGTCCCTACAAACTGTTCATTCAGAGAGCCGTTAAGGGTATTTTTGGAAGCCCAGCTTCTGTTGGCTCCTGCAGTAATGTCCAGCGTTGGCATCAGACCCAGCTTAGCCTGTTTATAGATCAGATCAAGCTGCTCTATGTTTTTCAAAGCGACATTCACTTCGTTGTTTCTTGAAAGGGCTTTGTCTATTAAGCCGATCAATTTGGGATCTTTGAAGAAAGTTTTCCACGGAAGCACTACCGTATCTCCTGTTACCTGCACAGATTCTTTGTAGGTTTCAGGAATCTGAAGATCTGTTCTTGTATATTTTTTTCCTACGGCACAAGACATCAGCAGTGATGCCATTGTGCCTGAAATAAGGAAGTTCTTTATATTAAATATTCTCATTTGTCAATTGATTTTCTATCGTATTATACTTCTTTTTGGTAGAGAACTTCTCATCCAGATACTGAAAGAACATGTATAGTACAGGAATTACAAAAACTCCCAAAACCACTCCGCTCAACATACCCATGGCGGCACTTGTACTGATGGATTTGTTCCCTGAAGCCATTCCTCCCGAAGAAATCATCAGCGGAATCATTCCGACAATAAAGGCTAGCGAGGTCATGATAATGGGACGTAATCTCGCCTTTGCTCCTTCCAGTGCTGAATCCAGAATCGAAAGGCCTGCTTTTCGCCTTTGTATGGCAAATTCTACAATAAGGATCGCGTTTTTAGCCAGAAGACCGATAAGCATGATGAGACCTACCTGAACATAAATATTGTTATCCAAACCAATGGCTTTTATTCCTAAGAATGCTCCTACAATTCCTGTGGGGATGGAAAGCATTACTGCCAGAGGAAGGATATAACTTTCATATTGAGCGGCCAACAAAAGGTATACGAAAAGCAAACATAAACCGAAGATGGCAATCGTCTGATTTCCTGCCGATTTTTCTTCCAAGCTCAACCCTGTCCATTCGTAGCTGTAGTCAGAAGGTAATTTGCTTAAAGTCTGTTCCAGTTTACCCATCAATTCTCCGTTACTTACTCCTGGTTTTGGAGACACGTTGATGTTTAATGAATTATAAAGGTTATATCGCTGAACGGATTCCGGACCATAGACTTTTTTCAAAGTAATCAATGTATTTACCGGTACCATATCACCTTTTTCATTCTTTACAAAAATATCATTGAAGGCTTGTTCATCCATTCTGAAAACTCCATCCGCTTTAATATTCACTCTGTAGAACTTCCCGAATCTCGAGAAATTCTGAGACTGATCTCCTGAGAAATAGGTCTGAACAGTTCCCAAGAGGTTTGAAATACTTACTCCCAGCTGTTTTGCTTTGTCTTCATTCACTTCAAGCTCCATCTGAGGATAATCTGCTCTGAACATGGTGTAGGCAAATGCCACTTCCGGAACCTGCATCAGCTGACCAATAAGTTCATCTGCTTTAGCTTTAAGAACCTGAGGATCTCTCCCCATACGGTCCTGAAGTACAATTTCTGCGTCATTGGTCATTCCGTATCCTTCTACCGGAGGCATTCTGAAAGTCATCACACTTCCTTCTTTAATCACGCCCAATTTTGCATTTGCCATGTCAACCACTTCCTGGATATCCTGAACTTCTCCTCTTTCTTTTTTAGGCTTCAGCTTAACAAATCCCATAGCATAAGCAGGTCCTGCGCTGTTACTAAGCAGGTTATAGCCTGTAATAGAAGTATTTTCCTGAACGGCTTCTACACCTTTTAAGATATCGTTGATCTTATTGGATACTTCTGTCGTTTTGGTCAATGCTGTTCCCGGAGGCATGCTTAAGGTGTACATAAAGAATCCGTCGTCTTCCATCGGTACAAAACTTTTAGGGGTGCTTGACATCAGCCAGCCTGCAACCCCGATAACGGCTACGATTAATCCACCTGCAATCCATTTTCTTCCTATTAAAAATCTTACTCCTTTTGCATAACGGTTGGTCATATTATTAAATCCCGCATTGAATGCCACCGCAAATCTCTGCCCGAATCCTTTTGGCTTTTTACCTTCTCCTGCATGGTTGTTTTTCAGAAAAACAGCACATAAAGCTGGCGTTAAAGTCAATGCATTAACCGCGGAAATAATAATGGCTATGGCTAATGTATAGGCAAACTGCTTATAGAATAATCCTGCTGAACCGGACATAAATCCAATTGGAATAAATACCGCTGACATCACCAACGTGATTGAAATAACCGCTCCTGTAATCTCACTCATCGCCTTATGAGTTGCCTCTCTTCCTGAAAGATCTGTTCCTTCCATATTGCTGTGAACAGCTTCTACCACTACAATGGCATCATCTACCACAATACCGATGGCCAGTACAAGGGCAAAAAGCGTCAGTACGTTGATCGTAAATCCTAAGACCAGAAGGAAGAAGAAAGTACCGATAATCGCTACCGGAACTGCCACTGCCGGGATAATGGTAGATCTGAAATCCTGTAAGAAGATAAATACCACAATAAATACAAGAATAAATGCTTCTATTAGTGTTGATTTCACCTGTCCTGTAGCCTCATCCAGTCTTTCCTTGGTACTCATTACCTTCGTATATTTGATACCAGGAGGGAATGATTTTGACAATTGATCCAGCGCTTTGTTGACGCCTATCTCAATCTGATTGGCATTGGATCCTGTAGTCTGCATGATCGCTACAGTAACCGCATTTTTCCCATTAGAAAGGTTATCTCCCGTATTTGAAATGGCTCCGAATTCCACACGGGCCACATCTTTAAGCCTGATGACCTGGCTTCCTGTATTTTTAACAATAATATTTTCATATTGCTCCGGCTTGTTCTTTTTTCCTTTATAGCGGATTACATATTCCAAGGCTGCATCAGATTCTTCCCCAAGTTTTCCGGGAGCAGATTCCAAACTGTGATCTGCAATCGCTCTGGAAACATCTGCCGGTTCAAGTCCGTAGGATGACATTTTCTGAGGGTTCAGCCATATTCTCATGGAGTAATCTTTCAGCCCGAAAACCATGGCCTGTCCTACTCCTTTTACCCTTTTTACCTGCGGAATAAGGTTGATATTCGCGTAGTTCTGAAGGAAGGTTTCATCATATTGCTTATTATCTTCCGTATAAATATTGAAGATCAATACCATACTGTTCTGCTGCTTGGAAGTGGTCAAACCCATTCTCACTACCTCCTGAGGGAGTATCGGAGTGGCCTGCTGTACTCTGTTTTGCACGTTTACCGCTGCCTGATCGGCATTTACTCCCTGTTTGAATATGATGGAAATGGAAAATGTACCGTCATTACTCGCAGTAGATTTCATATATTCCATGTCTTCCACTCCATTGATCTGTTCTTCCAGCGGAGTTACCACAGATCGGATCACGGTTTCACTGTTTCCTCCCGGATATGATCCCGAAACGGTAATCGTAGGCGGAGAAATGTCCGGGAATCTGGTCACCGCCAGCTGATTTAATCCTATAATCCCTAAAATAACGATTATAAGGGATATTACCGTCGCCAGTACAGGACGGTCTATTATCTTTTTTAACATTTTTGAATTTTCTAAGAAAGATTATACAACTATTTCAAAGGAACGGTGTGTGCCACCACCTGTGCTCCGTCTGTAAGGGCATCAATTCTGTTGATGGCAATTTTATCTCCTGCGTTCACTCCTTCTTTGATGAAGTAATCCTGAGATGTACTTCCTGAAACCGTAATCTGAGTCATTTTCACTTTATCCTTGCCATTGAGTTTATAGACAAAGAATCTGTCCTGAATATCTTTCACCGATGTTTTCGGAAGTTTAATCACACCATTCAATGCATTATGAATCATCACTCTGGCCGTCCCTCCGGCTCTTAATAATTTATCAGGATTTTGAAAAACAGCTTTCATCTGAATACTTCCTGTATTTCTGTCAAAGTTTCCGCTGGCATTTTCAAGTTTTCCTTTAAGAGAATAGGTGGAACCATCTGCAAGGATAAGTTCTACATCCTCTGTATTATTTCCAGATACTGCAGCTTTACTATGAGCGATAAAATCAGCCTCATTCATTGAGAAGTATACGTTCACACTGTTTATGCTTGAAAGCGTTGTCAATGGAGCTGCATCAGAAGGACTGATAAGATTTCCTACTCTGTTTGGAATTCTTCCGATGTAACCACTAACAGGAGCTTTAATGTAGGTAAAATTGGCATTGATCTTTGATGAACCTAAAGAAGACTGTGCCTGTGCCACCTGTGCTGACGCGGCTTTATAGCTTGCCTGCGCTGTTTTCAGCTGCATATCTGATACTACCTTTCCTTCTACAAGGGGTTTCAGTTTTTCTACTTCAAGTCTTGCTGTTTCCTGTGCTGCCAGCGCTGATTTCAAGGCGGCTTCATTGGTATTTACCTGCTCGTTGTATACGGATGGATTTATTCTGAAAAGGGTCTGTCCTTTACTTACATACTGTCCTTCTTTGATATATACTGCCTCCAGATATCCTGTCACCTGTGCTTTGATATCCACATTGTCCTGTCCTTCTATGCTTCCCGGATACCCTGTAGACACATCTGCATCTCCGGACTTTACCTGGATAAAATCTGTAGGCAATGCCTGCTGCATCTGCTGAGCATTTTCCTGGCCGCTCCCGGAGCCACATGAGTAAAGTACCGCTGCAGCTGTAAGTGAAAGTACCAGATATCCTTTTCTGTAATTCATAACATTGGTTTTTAAATTTTACAGGAGCAAAATAACTTCATCTTATAGTGATATTCATTAAGAAGTTGGGTGAAGTGTCGTTAATCGCAGGTGAAGCGTATGATAGGAAAAATGAAAGGAAAACAGTTGTTTTCCTTTATAATTATGGTAAAAAAGAGATTTTCATGTGGAAATAAGAGTGAAATCATTAAGGATAAACTAATGTATTTCACAATTAAAACGAAAAAGAGGATGTTTCAAAAGTGCCATTCTATTTGACTTTTGAGACAGCCTTGTCTGTATTTTCGAGGATTAATAATCCATCCAGGATTTGAAAACAGAGGCTTTTTCACGACTTACAATTACCTCCATATCAGGCTGTTTCCTCAATTCTAGCTTCAATTTTCCATTAAAATGATTTAAAATCTGCTTTACGGAATTGATGTGTATGATAAATTGTCTGTTGGCACGAAAAAAGAATTTGGGATCCAGCTGTTTTTCAAGCTCTTCCAGGGTTTGTGGAACATTCTCTACCACTCCGGTATTCAGCATAGCCTTGCTGATTCCCAATTCGGTATAAAAGTATAGGATATCTTCTGCCAGAACGGTTTTATATCCGTCTCTGTGGGCGATGAGAAACCGTTTTCTATAGTCTTTTGGCTGGATATAATTTAATAAGCCTTCAATGGCTGTTCCTACTACCGGAACGGCTTCCATAAAGGTTTCGTAGCGTTTTAAGGCAGCATCCAGCTCTTCTTCTTCAATAGGTTTCAGAAGGTAATCTACACTGTTGTATTTAAATGCCTGAACTGCATATTCATCGTAAGCAGTGGTAAATATGACTGCACTTTTAACTTCATGTTTGTTGAATATCTCAAAGCTAAGACCGTCTGCAAGGCGTACATCCATCATAATAACATCGGGAACGACATTATTTTCCAGCCAGTGTACGGTGGAGGTAATCGAGTCTTCCACGGACAGGATTTCAATATGGGGTCTTAACTTCAACAACAGCCTTTTTAACCTGTCTGCATTGGGTCTTTCGTCTTCAACAATTAAAACTTTATTAATCTTCATATCAATGGGAGTTTTACAATAAATTTATCTTCAGTTCTTTCTATCACAGGCTTAGGATACCCTAAGATTTCGTAACGTGCAATGATATTGGTAAGCCCTACTCCTGAGGAATCCGGTTTGTTGATTAAAGGAAGAAATGTGTTGGAGACAACCAGTTCTCCTTCCTGGTTTGTATAAACATTGATTTCCAAAGGATTTACTTTAGAAGTCTGATTGTGCTTGATGGCATTTTCAACCAGCAATTGCAAAGACAGCGGAAGGGTAAATCTCGATCTGTATTCTTCCTGAATATCTATTCTGAATATCACGCCTTCCCCAATTCTTTTTTCAATCAGAAAGATATAGGATTCTAAAAATTTGAGTTCCTCTTCTACGGCGATAATGTCTTTTTTGGAATTGACCAATAAGTATCTGTATACTCTCGCGAACTTTTCGGAATAGTCATATCCCAATTGCTGATCTTCCAGGATGAGTTCTGACAACACACTTAAATTATTGAAAATAAAATGCGGATCTATCTGAAGCTTGAGTGCCTGAAGCTCTGCCGCCATTGCAGCCTGTTTGTGTTTTGAGGCTCTCAGTTTGTGCTGGGCAGCTTCTACTGCTGTTTTTTTCCAGTTTTCCAATAAATAATCCACGGTATTAAAAGCACTGATAATCAATGATATGACGATATTAGTTGCAATCCATTGTCCCAGCAGTGTATATTCTTTGCGGGAATCCATTTCAGGTAATGTAACTGAAGTGCCGTCTACGATTGCATTAATAATAATCACAATCAAAACACTTCCTACGATCTGAAGCAAACACTGGATGAATAACCGCTTTACGGTCCTGTTTCTCCAGGGAAGCCACTTATTGAGCGTCCGGTCTATAAATATACTTACCTCCGAGATAATGATTGAAAAAAAGATAATCCATGTGGCATCTTCCAGAATCATCTTCAGCGGAGCGTCCAGATACCCCTTCCAAACGGGATCAAAGGGATCGATAAGGTAGGAGAAAACACAGAAAGTGACCACTGCCAGTGCCCAGATCACCAGCCTTCTTTTCATGGTGGAAAGAATCTTCTTATTCCGTACTATTTTTTTCCTGATGGTAGAAATCCTATTCATATCCGGGACTTTATGAATGTAAATATAGAAATAGATTTTATATGAGTATCTTCTATTTTAGACGAGACCGCCAAAACGATACCTGAAACGTAAAATAGCAGCGTTCAAATGAATGTTACGGTTCATCACCTGAAAAATACATTTCATCATCATTTTATGCAACATCACATTATTTTTACAGTCAGGGAATAACTGTCTATCATAGTTTTGTGGTATTAAATCCGGTACAATGAAAACAATAATTGTCTGCACAGATTTTTCCCAGGAAGCTGAAAATGCTACTCATTATGCTGCTTCTATGGCTAAAGAAAATACATACAGGATTATACTTTTTAGTCTGCAAACCGTTTCTGTTCATGCTTTGAATGCACAGGCTTCAGCTGATTTTTTCTATGCCCAGACGCTTAAAAATCAGAAAAAACTGGAGGATAAAGCTGCTGAGCTTAAAAGATTATATACTGTCGAAACCCAACATCATCTGGCTTCTGGCAATTTTATTGAAGAGCTTGAAAACTGTATGCAGCTTCATGAGTGTGATTTTGTCGTGATGGGAATGGCGGAGAAAACTTTGGAACAGAAGCTTTTGGGAAATAAGGTAACAAGAGCTATTCACAGAATTAAAAAGCCAATTCTCATTGTTCCCGCTCATATAGAATACACAGGAATCAGGAAAATTCTTTTTGCTTATGATACGCACAAAAGTATGACCTGGTCTGCCATGAATGACATTTATTATTTCATTAATGAATTTAATGCTGAAGTTGAGGTTTTCAATGTAAGTGAAAGGTTAGAAGATTTTACTGAAGTTATTCATGATATGGACCTGAATTCCGGGTATGATCTGGAAGATATTAAATACAGCTTTAAGATGATTCAGTCCATCGAAGTGATCAAGGCGATCGAGGAGGAAATAAGGCTCACCAGCCCAGACCTTTTAACCATGGTTCCTTATAAATACAATCTTGTAGAATCACTTTTTCATCGAAGCAAAACAGCCATCATGGCCTATAAGAATAAAATACCATTACTATCAATTCCCTTAAACATAGATTAAGACTCAATAAAAATCTGTTCACATTTGAATTATCCTTTTGCCTTTAAAGGCTAAATTTTACACTTAATCTTGTTTAACAGGAGCGGAAGTTGATTTCCGCTCCTGTTTTTATTTTAATTTCATATTATTGACAATATTTACGGAATAAATTTTAATTAAAAACAAAAGCCATTATGTCCCATCTTTTTCCTCGTTATAGAGATCTAATTATTTTCGTTTTATTTACTGGATATATTCTATTCTAAGCCCAAAACATCATACTATAAAAAGAGTAACAATCCCCAATGCAGCATTTCCCAAGAAAGGTTTTATTCTGAAAGCAACCAGTGGAGAATTGTCTTTTTTTAGCAGTACAGATCCGGCAGATGATACTCCAATAATTCCAGTTACGAAATTTGAAATTATAAAATAGTCTCTGAAAGGGAACTATAGTAAGTGGAGAAAGTAAACTCCTCCAATCGGTAACAGGTCGTTTCTTATCTCCCACTGATTGTTTCGCTGATCATTTTTTTAATCTTCTTTTTCAATTTTACTTCAGTTCATACTACATTTTAAATAAAAATAGGTCACTTTTTTGATTTTTGGAGATATTAATATCTAAAAATAGAAATATACAATTTCTAAGATATTTTCAAGTAAAATAACAATTATAAAATAAAATACATTTATGATTTTCACATTAACTTACCAACACCCAAAACACTGTATTTAATACAATTACAAACAGCTTAACACTCCAAGAAAAGAGAAAAATTTTCTCAAAATACTATTTACCAGTTAACATTTTTAACTATATTTGCCTCCGTTAAGGGAAGGAAAACGATTAGAGTTTATTAAAGTTAAACCGAAAGAGCAGGCCTATTATTCAGTAATGGTAACCTACCTTCCCTTTATTTTTTTAAAAACACTAATTTCCACGAACTTTATGGTTTCCAGAAAACGATTCTTGCAACTTTCAGCTTTGAGTGCTGGTGCGTTGCTTATTCCTTCTTATTTTTTTTCCAAAACCACTTCTAGTCCACAAAACCTCCTAACCAACGATGATGTTAATACTCTTCTTAAGAGTGCCAAGGCATTTTGCAAGGAGAAAAAATGGGCTAAGGCAAAAGGAAAATATGAACAGATAATTTCCAGCCGTCCGCAGGAGGCAAGAGCCTATGACGGACTAAGGCGGTGTATTTTTCAAAAGCCCAAGCAGGAATCCGCTTATATTCAGATTTTAGAAAATGCAGTTCAACAGTACCCTAACAACAAAGAACTGAAACAGAGGTTATACAGCCAGTATATAAAAATGGCCACAGGAAACAAAAAGGTGAGCCGGCTAAAGAATAAGGATCTTCTTTCTGTAGCACAAAATAAGCTCTCTGAGCTTGCTGCACAACATCCTGGTGACCAAACACTTCAACACCAGCTTGCCAAGGTAAATAAACTGATTTCCTTCAATGCAGGCGAGATTCATCATAAGAAAAATTCTCAGGTAAAACAGCAGCACAAACAAAATCAAAAACTTTTTAAGGCCCGTTTTGATCATTTAACCAACGGCGAGCTTACCTCCAAACTTACTCTCCTTAAGAATAAACCTTATAAAAAAGAAAGAGAAAATCATATCAGAGAACTCTATCTTATTCTTATTAAAAGAAATATAAAAAACCACGATGCTGCACAGGCAATGCAATTGGCTAAAGAATATCATAACCTTTATCCTAAAGACCGCTCAGCTGTTTACTGGACAAGGAGACTTGCTAAACAAAAGAGAGATTTCCTAACACTCTTGTCCATTGAAGAGAAAAATCACCAATTAAAACAAAATTTCTGGAGTGCGGCTTCCTATTATAATGCTGCTAAAAAAAATCAGCCTTCAAATACTCTAAAACTTCAGCAGCTTCTTTCCGAAATGGAGCAAAAGAAAACAGATGAAAATCAGGAATTTATCATTCTGTGCAAAAAAATAGATTTTTATCTCCAGCAAAATCAAACTACTGAGGCCGAAAACAATATTAATTCTCTACTAAAGAAAAAATCCGGAATAAGAAATACCTCTGTAATAGATGCTGTGAATGTACTCGTTATTAAGTATCTGAAAAAAACCAATCAGGAAAATTTAACCCAAAAATTTCTTTATCTGGTCATCAATGCAAAAGATCTTACGACAAGTTCAGATCCATGGGAACAAAAAATAGCACAGCTTAATCAAAACAGAAATTTTTCCCAATCTTCTCACCTACAGAAACTTCAAAAGTTTTTAAATAAAATATAGATTCTCCCAGCAACCATGAAAAAACAATTATTTGGAGGGGTACTTATATTATTTCCCCTTCTATCTTCTGCTCAGCTTGTTATCACTGAGGTTTACAGAGACACCCCTTATTCGGAATACATAGATGTAAACTATGGTCCATACCAAAATCCTACTCCTGAACTATTTGAAAAGTTACGAAAAAGACATCGCGGGGAGTTTATTGAAATTTTTAATGCCAGCGATACGGACCTTAATCTTAAGGATTGGAAATTAAGGGATAATGAAGGAAGTTTTGATCTGCCTGACAAAATCATAAAGTCTAAACAGTTTATGGTCGTTGTGGCTAATAATAACTCGGGAGGTGATTATTTCCCTAGTTTTTTCTCTACCACACAAGGCAAGGAAGACCAGATTATCTATCAGAATGTCATCAAGTTAAGCAATACTGATGAGACGATAGAGCTTATTGCTAAAAAGGTTGTCGGCCACAATTTACAGCAGGAAATAGTAGCTTCCGGAGTTTCTTTCCAGCAGGACGGCAATAATATGGGAGTTTCTGTAGGAGCTAATGCGGTTGCTAATCCCAGTGTATTTTATGATGTTAAAGACTGGCAGTATGATTATAATACTCCTCAGTTTCCCAATCCGCTGGTTGCTACCGTTGTGCCTCCTATTAAGCCTCTTGACGACTATGTAGGAAATATCTTAGCTCAGAATTATGATATACTGACCTGGGACTCAAACGCAGGAGATCTTATTGATAATAAGTGTGATAATACAATTCCTTATGTTACTCAATCTCTTAATGCAGGACTTACTTCGGGAAGCAAAAAATTTAGCTTTGATGAGGGAGGAAACAGCTCTGCTATCAACAATGCCCTTTTAAAAACAGAATTAGCTGAAACAGTTATGGCTAAAGAAGTTAATGCAGCGGATAATCTGGAACAAATTAAAATGGCCATCCAACTGTCTCCTAACCCTACCACAGATATTGCCAACGTAAGTATTACAGGTATTGCCCAGGGAAAAGTAACTTCCGTTCAGGTATTCAGCGGAACGGGGGCTCTTTTATTTACCAAAAATAATCTGCAGGATTCTTCAAATTTCAATTTCAGTTTTAGTTTAGGAAACCAGATTACTGGTGTATACGTAGCTAAGTTTACGCTAATCAGCGGGCAAGTTGTGGGCAAAAATGTAATGAAGCGCTAATAAAAAATCTTTGACAGGCTCTATTCTTTATGGCCTATGCATTAATAGTATCGATATAAGATCATAATCAATTCATATGATAAAAAATATAAAATTTCTTGGAGTTCTTGCACTTCTGTCCTTAGCACAATTTGTGGGAGCTCAGCAAGCAACATCTGTATCTCTTGAGTATAATACTTCGGGGTATAGAGAAAACCAACCGAACTCTTCCAAGACGATTTCGCCAGACTTTTCTCTTATTCCTTCTGTAAAATCAGAAATGTCTGTCAGCGAGGGGGGTGCCCTTACTTATACCGTTCCTCTAGAAACCTTAAAAGGATTAAATAATTTTCAGCCCAATGCCGCCTTGGTGTACAATAGCCAGGCAGGAAACGGAAATGCCGGATGGGGATGGAGTTTTACGGGTCTTTCTGTTATCAGCAGAGGAGGAAAAAGCCAGAATGTAGACGGGATCACCATAGGTCCGCAGTTTGACGACAACGACCCTTATTATTTAGATGGTCAAAGGCTCCTTAAAAAATCGGATACTGAATATATTACTAAAAATTTTTCCAAGATTAAGATTACGAAATCATCCGGAACATATAGTTTCATTATTCAGTACACGGACGGAAAAATTGCCTGGTATAATGAGCTTTCACCAGGGCAGCACTATATTGTAAAAATGGCAGATTCATTTGACAATGAAATCCATTACACTTATATCATTACAAATAATACCCCAAGGCTGGATAAAATATCTTATGGAGGCACAGACACCGGTACAGATAAATTTTATTTAAAAGTATTATACAAAGACCGCAAAAAAATTGCAAAAATCTATAGAAACGGGCAGCAGTATATCAACAGCAAAGTCATTTCTGAAATTGTCACCGGGTCTACTTATTCCGGTGATTACAGAAAGTATGCTTTCAGCTATGATTTTGTTGATGCAGACAGTAATGAAAGGTTACGAACCATCAATGTATTCAATGAGGCCGGAGAAAGCCTGAGACCGCTCAACTTCAATTATAATTCTCCCAATTCTACAGGGACAGCTGAGGTAACAAAGCGTCAACTTGCTATTACTCCTGCCAGTACTTATCGTTTAGGAGATGTCACTGCAGGTAACCTTTATAACAATAGTGGAAACGATATATTCTATGTATCAACTACCGTTACTGATTTCAGAAGCGGGCCAACCGGAGGTTTTGGATCTAACCCTCCTCCACCGGAGCCGGGCAGTATACGAAATCCTATATTTTATCTTAACAGCCCTTACGGCCAGATAACTCCCAGCACCTATGTTAATGCCCATACCAGAATCTTTACGGGAAAAACATTAATTAATGACAATAAAATTACGACTAATGATCAGCTGATCATTGTCAATACACTTTCCAAAACACACGAATCCCTGTAGGGACAGATAGAAATTCGGGATTTCAAAACAGGAAAAACAAAAGTCCTCTCCGGAGGTCCTTCGATTCCATGGATTACCAGTGGTTTTCAGGGGCAGACCACCTACACATCTCCTCCCAGAATAGCCCATAAAATGTTTATTCCGGGAGATTTTAATAATGACGGCCTTTTCGATCTTATTTATATCAGTGGAAATACACAGACCAGCCAGAAAATTTATTTATATGAAATAGGTAAAGAAACAGGTGATGTTATTACCCGAAAAGAGTTTGCAGTAACCTCTCTTCTCCTTACAGAAGACAATTACAGGCTTCTGGAAATGGATGGTGATGGAGTCCCGGAAATTATGATCATATCTGGCAACCAATATGGTATTTATAAGATCAATGTAAATGATATGACCATAAAGCCATTTGGTGATATTGCAGGGCAGTCCTCAACAAACATTTTAAATGATCTAAGCTATAATAGTGACGGAAAACTTATAACTCCTATTCTTTTAGGAGATTTCAATGGAGACGGCCTTACAGATTTTGTAACACCACAGATTGTATTCAATACTATGAATCCTTTTTCAAAATTAAGGATTGCTATTGAAAACACACCACAATTTATCTGGTGGATGTACACTTCGGATGGTAAAAAATTTATTCCGAGCCAGCTTGATCTTACGGCTCAAAAACTAGCATATATTAAGCCTTCACAGGATGAAACAATTCCTAAGCAATCCGGATGGGATTTATTTTTATGGGGACCTGACAACTCAATGACAGGATTTGCTGTAGGAAATGTGGTGGTAACAGACATCAACAATGATGGCAAATCCGACCTCGTATCCATCACAAAGTTCGGAAAAATACGATATAACGATCAGAACCCTTTGATCAGCAATTTTACCTACGAAAATGTTGGTGATTTATATACCGAGCAGGTTTATACACACTCCTGCTATAATGCCACAGCACAAGCTTTACCAGCCGTATACATCAACGCTCAACAGGGATATAAATGTTTTGTTCCCGGTTTCCCTCAATATGTAGGACCAACGCATTCAGCCATTACCAATACAGATATTCCGGGAATTTATATGACCCTCCTGCCTGGATTTAATAAGGTCAAATTCTTTGTCAATACTACAGATAGCAACGGAAATACTTCGTTTACCAAGCTGAATCAGGAAATTGATTTAAAAGATGAGAAAATAACACCGTTCTCTCTTTTCACCGTTTCTGACGAGGTTAATTTCTTAAATACCTACAAGACATCTATCAGTAATTTTGACATCACTACCGGGTCTGAATTTAAGATTACATTCAACAATAATAATTTCCTGGAAAAACAGATTCAGGAGGTGAATAACGGTTCTACCGTTCTGCAAAAAGTTGAATACCGTCCGATGATGAAACTTGATACAAAGGAAGAAATCTGCTATGTGCACAAGGATAATGATTTAAAATATCCGTTATATACCCATCAGACCAACGGGGCATTATATCTGGTTAATAAGATTCATACTCTTTTCAGTGGAAAGATTCTTTCAAAAGAATACCGTTATGAGAATGCTGTACAAAGTCTAGACGGAAGAGGCCTTCTAGGATTCCAAAAAACCTATGTATCTGACGGATATGAATCTGTTCTTCAAAACGGAAAATTCAGAAATAAAAAGCTTGCTAATGCTCTTTTCTGGACAGTAAATACCAAAGATCCTTTACTGGATAACGTTCTATTAAAAAGTACCTACGGAGGAATTTCCAAGTTTTTAACAGAGACTGATTTCATCAATCAAAAATTCATAAAAGGAAATCAGAGCCTTATTCTCAGCATAGAGGAAAGAACCACTGACAACCTTAGAAAGATAAATGTCATTAAAAGATATACCTATGATGAAGCCGACGATCTTAAATTAAAGAAAACATGGATCAATTATGGTGATTATGCAATAACACATTCCAACTTTACTTATCAGCCGGAATTCACTAATGGTCTTCATTATTTCTACGGGAAAATAAGTGAACAGGTTAATAATTCTTTCAGACAGGGTGACACTTTTACCGCAAAAGAGGTCAGTACTTATTATCCTACAAATGGAGCGATTAAAGAAATTCAGAAGTTCAGCCAAAACTCTCAGTCATTAAATAAGAGCTTTGTCTATGATAATATCGGGAATCTGAAGCAGGAAACAATTTCTTCTGCAGGAATTGCCTCTCAGACTACTACATATGATTACGACTCAACGAATCGTTACCGAACTTCCACAACAACTCCTGATGGCTTAACAGCTTCCACGGTAGTGAATACAACAGGAAGGCTTTTAGAAGAAACAGCCGCTATCGGAGGATTAAAAACTTATTATGCGTATGATGGCTGGGGTAATATCACTTCATTTACTGATTATCTGGGTAAGAAAACCACCATCAGCAAATCTTCTGCTTCGGCAATTCCAGGAGGAATTTACCAGATCTCAAAAAAGAGAGAAGGAGGAGTAGAAACGATCTCAGCATATGATGAATTCGACAGAGAAATACAAACCAAAACCCAAAGTACCAATGGCAAATGGATTGTAAAAAAGAGCGAATATGACATTTTCGGAAAATTAATAAAAAAATCTGAGCCTTTCTTTGAAGGCGAGCAGACGAAATGGAATGCAATAGAATATGATGCTTACAACAGAGCGGTAAAGCATGTTACTTATACAGGAAAAACAGTTATTACCTGCTACGAAGGATTAAAAGTAACCGTTGATGATGGCTATAAAAAGATATCAAAAACACTGGATGCTTTTGGTAACACGATTGTTCAGCAGGACCATGGCGGAACAATTAACTACACCTACTATGCCAACGGATCTTTAAAAGAAACCAATTATGAAGGCAGCAAAACTACTTTTGAAATTGATGACTGGGGAAACAAGAAGAAAATTGTAGACCCTTCCTCAGGTACATATACCTATCAATATGACATTCTGGGAAGATTACTTCGTGAAGACACTCCTAAAGGATATACCGTATTACAGTATGATGATTACGGACAAACCATTTCAGAAAAAACATACGGTAAAACCCCGGCAGAAAATACTTCTATAGAAAAGTACTATCAGTACAATCCAACGAGTAAGCTTCTGGAAAAGATCTATGGAACAAGCAACGGAAAAAACTTTGCCTATACCACAGAATACGATCAGTACTATCGTATCAAAGGAAAGAAAGAGGAAACTCCGGAGTTTATTTACAGTAGTAACCTGACTTTCGACACCTTCGGAAGAGTAGATGAAACGACTATTTCTGCCGTCTGGAATGAAAATACCTATACAACCACCTCAAAAACAAAAAATGTATATGACAGTAATGGTATCCTGACACAGCAGAACGACGTTAATGCCAATAAGATGATATGGCACACATCTTCGGTGAATGCCTTGAATCAGGCTACGCAGATGGAATATGGCAATGGTTATGTTATCAATAACTATTACAGTCCGCAGGACGGAACTCTTTTAAGAATGAATCATGCCAAAGGAGGCCTGATTGCACTGGATATGATGTATGATTTTGACGTCAATAAAGAAGTTTTAAGATCCAGAAACAGCAATGATTTTGGAAAGAGTGAAACTTTTGAATATGACAAATTAAACCGCCTATTAAAGGAAACAACCAATGGCACTGTAACCAATCAGTATTCTTACGATAAAAGAGGAAGAATGGCTGCAAATCTTGACCTTGGTTACTATAACTACAATGGCGAGTCCGATTATAAACTAAACAATATTGCTCTTAATGCAAATGGTCAACAAGTAAATACCAACCGAGGTTTTGCCGAAGTAACATACAATGCATTCAACGCTCCGCTAACGGTTAAGGTTCCTAACAAAGAAGATTTAGCTTTTACATACAACGTAATGAAATCAAGATATTCTATGATTTCAGAAGCTTCAGGGAAAAGAAAATATTATTCTGCTGACGGTGCTATAGAATTTACAAGAAGATCTGGTAAAGGAGGCGGTAGACTGGAGATCGTTACCTATATCACAGGAGATCCTTATTCTGCAAATTATATTAAAAAAGATGTTGTCAGCTTTCTGAGTGGATCTCAGGAGTCTCAAAACTACTATCTTCATCGTGATCATTTGGGAAGTATTTTAGCCATTTCAAAAGATGACGGTTCTATTGTTGAAAAACGGTTCTTTGATGCGTGGGGAAATCTTAAAGGATTGATGGTTGGAGGACAAATTGTAGACCTGCAACAGTTCAATGGGGAAACTCTCCTTATAGACAGAGGATATACGGGTCATGAACACCTTTGGAGGGCAGGTCTTATTCATATGAATGCAAGGATCTACGATCCTATCATGAGGAGATTCCTTAGCCCTGATACTATTATCCAGGATCCTTTTAATACACAGAGTTATAATAAATTCGGCTATGTAACCAATAATCCTTTATTGTATACTGACCCAAGTGGAAATATCGGATTAGGTGCAGTTCTTATCATTGCTGTAGTCGTGTCTGCTGTAACACATGCTGTCATTAACACTATTAATGGTGTTCCGTATTGGTATGGTATGGGACAGGCCATTACAACGGGGCTTGCGAGCGGCATCATCAGTTTTGGAATTGGAAGTGTCGCCACCTCTATATTTTCACAGACGTTAACCGTCGGCAAGGCAGCCTTCCAGGCGGGGATGCATGCTTTGTCAGGAGGAGCAATGTCTGAAATTGGCGGAGGAAAATTTATTTCAGGATTTATGAGCGGAGCTATTTCTTCTGTAGTATCCAGTGGAGTACAGGCATTAGGAGAATCAGGATATAAATTTTCCGTTGAAGGGAATTCTATCTCGATCAGCTCTTTTGGTTCCAGAAATGTTGGGTTATTAAAAGCCCTGATGCTTGCTTCCGGCGGCCTTTCCGGAGGTCTCTCATCTTCCATTGCAGGAGGTAATTTCTGGGATGGGTTAAAACAGGGGTTATTAACTTCCGGGTTGAATCACTTAGCTCATGAAGGAGCAGAAGCTGTAGAATGGAAAACCGCATCTATGGATATTGCTGCTGACAAACCTCAGACCGGTGAAACAGATTGCGTTCCTACAGTAGCAAGAGCTGCTGCAAAATATTTAGGTGTAGATCTTGATGTTTCTCTTCAGCAAAAAGAAGCCAATCAATCCGGAGGAGTACGTGCTGATCAAACCAAAGAGTATTTCGAGAAATTCGGGCTGAAAGTAGATGCCTTATATGAAGCAAAAGCAAAGAATGACTATTATTTCCATTCAGGAATTCCTTCAGCATTGACAAAACAGGCTGTAAAATTCATTGTTGAAAGTTTGCAGTCGGGTCACCCTGTATATCTGGGCTTTAGCACAACAGAAGCCGCCGGGAACAGACAAGGGCATGCCGTTCTGGTTACTGAAATAAAATATAGTGAGGATTTTTCAAGAATGAAACATATCAACTTTTTTGATCCGTATTCAGGAAGAAGCAATGGCCAGCTGAGTAGCTTCCAAAACACCTATAATCTATCAGAAACTGTTTATAATATATTCTCACTTTCAAAACCATAAAATATGAAAAACTTAATTGTCTTATTTTCTTGTTTATTGATAAGCTCTTTTAGCTTTTCACAACATAAAACAGACACTATTGTCTATAAATACAATAAAGGGGAATATAATAAAGCAGCCCTGTCATATGTAAGAAAAATGATAGATGCTAATGTAAAATATGGGGAAAATAGAACAGGTTTGATAACAAGCATGGATCATGTTGAGGTTATCATTCATCCTGTCTTTAGATTTAAAAAAGAGATTATTGATAATGATGGTAATAAAAACCTTCTGCAGCTTATTGATTTTAAAAATACTCCAGAAATTCAGCTTTTTGATGTTTACTATAAAGGGAAATTCGTATACAGCTTTAAACTCCCTGACGAAAAGAATGATAAAACTGAAAATGGAGACAATAAGATCCTTACCGGATATCTTTCTTTAGATAGTAAAATGCCAGAAAATGGTCCGCTGGACTATACCTATGCATTCAGGAATTATTTCTCTTTTTACATAGACAAGCATTATTGTGCATTGATAGATGATAAAATAGTTGTTGTTTCTTCGGTTGCAATACCATCACATATAGAGATTCAGGATTTCAATTCCTTCTTTTATCCTGAATTAAACTATTTAAAAGCGGTTGCTAAAAATATCAAAAATCCAACCTACGAAACTTTTATTGTAAAAAAAGCCATTCCCCCGGCTATTGTAAAGGTTATCTCACAATAAATAAAAAACCAGGATTATTTCCTGGTTTTTTATTTTTTCACAGGTTTACTATTACTTTTCCTGCAACACGATTGGTCTCAACCTCCAGATGAGCCAGTGCGATATCTTCAAACGGGAAAATTTTATAAATGGATGGTTTCAATGCTCCCTGCTCCAGTAAGCCCGCAATTGCTTCTGCAGTTTCTTTTTTGGACTGTACCATCATAAACTGAATATTCACCTTTTTCTGCCCGGCTTTCTCTGCAATATCCTCAGGAATCTCAGGAGTCGGAAGCGTTATGATAATTCCGTTCTCTTTGACAACATCTACCGAATCAGATAACGTTTTTCCCTGAAGAGTATCAATCACGATATCTACATCCTGTACTTTTTCATGAAAGTTTTCCGTTGTATAATCAATATGTTCATCCGCTCCCAGCGACAAAACAAATTCTTTATTTTTACCGGATGATACGCCGATAACATACGCCCCAAAATACTTCGCCATCTGAACAGCAAAATGCCCAACACCGCCTGAAGCGGCATGAACCAGAACCTTGCTCCCTTTTTTAATTCCAGCAACATCCACCAATGCCTGATATGCCGTTGAAGCCGCCATTGAGGCCGCAGCAGCCTGCTGATGGGTAATATTCCGGGGCTTTAATGCCAGATGCGCTGCCGGAGCCGCAACATATTCAGCATAGGCATTTCCTTTTCCAAAAAAGTTGACCATCCCGAAGACTTCATCTCCTGTTTTAAAATCTGTTACATCCTTTCCGGTTTCCACGACTTCTCCCGAGATATCCCACCCTAAAATAACGGGTCTGTTTTCTTCAAAAATCCAGTGCAGAACTCCTTCGTAAGCTCTGGACTTTACATCTACAGGATTAATGCTTACCGATACTACTTTTACCAACACCTCATCATTTCCTATGACAGGCTTGTCTATTTCTGCAAATTGAAGATTTCCAACACCTCCGGCTTCGTTTAAAATAACAGCTTTCATTTTTTTGATTTTAATTATGGGACAAATGTAGTCTCATCATATCTTTGCAGCAAGTATGTACTTTTTTGTAATCTACACACTAAAAACATACTAATGCTGATTATCAAACCATTGAAAAAATGTTAAAAATAAAAAAAATTACCCAAGAGCCATCCTGTCCTGTTGATTATGCCTTTAAACGGATTGGAGGAAAATACAAAGGCCGTATTTTATGGTATCTTCATTTGAAGACGGTTATGCGGTACGGTGAACTTCGTAAAACTCTTTCCGACATCACCCCTAAAATGCTTACCCAAACTGTCCGGGAGCTGGAAGATGACGGCCTTATCCATAGAGAAGTTTATCATGAGGTTCCTCCTAAGGTAGAATATTCTTTAACGGAAACCGGTGCTGAACTCATTCCTTTTATTGATTATCTGAGAATTTGGGGTGAAAACCAGATTGAAAAAGAGAGGATAAAAGAGTAAACCCTTTCCTACAAAACCATGAATGTTCATCATGGTTTTAATTTTATTTATAAAGAATACCATTGAATATTTTCAATTAAAAAAACAAACCTTGCAATTCATATTCAACTGAATATCAAAAAGTCGTAAATTTAGTAAAGGATAAAAACAGTGTTTTCACCCTTTTTTATAGTTGTGCCGTTCGCTAATTTTGTTCCATAAAATTAAAAACCATAAAAATGAAAACTTCCTTTTTTACTAAGATTTTAAATCCCGTATGTGCAGCTCTTATTCTGGCTTTTTGTCTGTTTAGCTGCACCGAACCCCCTAAAGAACCTGTAAGCAACAGTTATAAAAAGAAACTGATCAGCTACCGTGAAGGCCGGGTTCTTTTTGATGAATACACAAGAACCAATCATGAAATTCTCATGAAGTACAGAAATGGAGAGCCAGACTCCCGATGGTATTGGTTCTCGCTGGAAGATATGGAAGGCTATATTCAATATGTAAAAGAAAATGCCAGAAAACAAAAATTAAAAAATCCAGGAATCAGGATTTACATGGGGAAATACCCGATGAATCACCCTAAAAACAGAATGGCAAAACCGGAATATGCAGGCTATCAGACCATATTTTTAGTACCTACGGCCCAAAAAAGAGAAAACAACAAGGTAATGGCCAGGTCTGCCAGCACAGAGGAAAATACAGATGTGCCTTCTATAGAATCTATGAACATGACCAATCTGGCACCTCCACCAAAAGCTTTGTCAGGAACTATGCCATAAAAACACAAAACTATGAACTGGAATATTGAAACAGGGAAACAGATATCGATGGCCATATCCATTGTCGTGATGATTCTAATGGTCATAAAATATAGAAAAACCGGAAAGGAGAATTTATTTTTTATCATAGGATATCTGTTGTTTTCCCTGATTGATATTTCCTGTTATTTCTATTTCAAGCTGACCAATCTGCCTACGGACATTTTCTATGTAATTGGTTTTTTAATGATTGTATTTTTTTTATACTTATTGTATTATTACCAATTATTATATGTTCCGCTGCTCAAAAAGATACAGACCCTCATCCTGATTCTTTTTGTCCTGAATATTGTCGTGATGTTTTATACAGAAGATGATCTGCTTCATCATTTTTCTTTTAATATGCTCTACGCAGATATTCTTCTGTTGCTGTTTTCAATTATTTTGTTCCTGTACCAAACCTTTAATTCTGATAAAGTATTGGAAATTAAAAATTATCTACCATTCTGGATATCAGTTGCTCTTCTGATATTCTTTATTGGAAGCATCCCGATATTCTTTTTCAGAACTACTGTATCAGAGACTATTTATTTTTTTATTTTATTTATGCTGAATCTGATCAGTAACGGTATCCTCATATTGGGCTTACTCTGGAACAAACAGGAAAGAATAAGATAAATGCTTTGCAGATATGGAAGAGAATAATCTGGTCATCATCTTTACGATTACTTTATTCATCGTTGTTTTGACAATGGTCTTCATCTATGCGGTTTTTATCAGGAAAAAAACAAGCCTGCTGATTGAGCAAAAAGAGAAAGATTTACGGTTTGAAAAGGAGCTGGCCACCTCACAGGTAGAAATGAAAGAACAAACACTCAATTATATCGGTCAGGAACTGCATGATGATCTGGGACAAAAACTATCTGTGGTCCGCTTACGCCAAAACCAATTGATTACCAAACTCAAAAACACAGAGAAAGAGGACCTGATTGAACTCAATGAATTATTGGGTGAATGTATACAGGACATCAGAAACCTGTCTAAAACATTAATCACTGAGCAGATCATTCATTTCGGACTGGCAGAATCCATTGAAAGAGAAGTGAAAAGGATTAAAAAACTGAAATTATTAAAAATAGAATTCATCACCCAAAAACAGGATATTGATATTTCTCCAAAACATGGACTGATCCTTTTCAGAATTATCCAGGAAAGTATCAATAATATTCTGAAACATTCCAAAGCCAAAAATGTTTCCATACACATGGAGGATGACTGTGAAAAATTACACATCAGTATTTCCGACAACGGAAGGGGCTTTGATACCAGTATTATTCAGGATGGCTCAGGATTAAAAAACATGGAACTGAGGGCCAAACTGATTCATGCTGAGCTGTCTATACACTCAGAACTCAATAAAGGAACACAAACTTTGATAACCTATCATAAAAATTTATTATGAAAACTATTCCCATAGCGATCGTTGATGATCATACTTTAATCTCCAAAGCACTGGAGAATATGATCACAGAAAACACTCAATATCGGGTCATTATGAACCATCCCAACGGAGAAGAATTTATTGCAGGTGTGGAACAGGCTTCGGAATTACCTGCTGTAGTACTGATGGATGTTAATATGCCTTATAAAAATGGTATAGAAACTACCGAATGGCTTACCGAGCACTACCCTGATATTAAAGTTATTGCCCTTACCATGGATGATGACGAAAGAATATTGATTAAAATGCTGAAAGCAGGCGCTAAAGGCTATCTGCTGAAAGACATGCAGCCTTCTATCCTTTTTCAGGCTATTGAAACGGTATATGAAAAAGGAAGCTTTTATACTGATTTTGTAGCCCAAAAGTTACTGAAAGTAAAAACAGAAGAAGCCAAAAACGCCTCTTTACTTTCAGAGCTCAGAGACAGAGAGAAAGAATTTATTAAATGGGCCTGCAGTGAACTCACCTATAAAGAAATAGCTGACAAAATGTGCCTCAGTCCAAAAACTATTGACGGTTACAGAGATTCGGTTTTTGTAAAACTGGATATAAAAAACAGAGCCGGTCTTGTACTTTTTGCTTTGAAGCATGATCTGTGCTGATTGAATATTTCAATTTTTTAACCTTAATTATTATCTGATAAAATAAACATCTTTACATTCTATTTACGTATCCGGCAGCTTTTCAAGCTGCCGGATTTTTATTTTATAACACATTAATATACAAGCAAAAAGGTGTTTTTCCTTTTTCAAAATACGGTTTTCTCCTCTGTTTTTGTCCTCCAGAATGATGGAATTTTGTCATAGAAAAACACAGAAAGGCAGCCCCCGAAAAGCCGAAACAGAGTAGGGAATATTTTTAAAACTAATACAATGAAAAAAGCACTTATCGTAGGTATTAATGATTATGCACCCATTGGATACGGAGGTCCGGATCTTAACGGCTGTGTAAATGACGCGAGAGATATGGCAAACACACTGGTGATCTGTGGTTTTAGTCCGGCAAAGATTAAAATCCTGACCAATCAGAATGCCACAAGAGCAAATATATTGAACTATCTGAAATCCATGATCAGCACAAGTGTGAAAGGAGATTCTCTGGTTTTTTATTATTCAGGTCACGGAACCAGAGTGGCTAATATCGGCTCAGACCTTGAACTTGATGGTTTGGATGAAGCTATTTGTCCGCACGATTATGCCAATAACGGAGTCATTCGTGACGATGATTTTAAAACAGTTCTCAGCAAATTAAAAGCCGGAGTGAATATGGAAGTTATCTTCGATTGCTGTTATTCCGGAACAGGAACCCGAAAAATGGATCTGGGACTGGAAGCAGATTTTCTTAACGAAACCGCACGTTATATTCTTCCAATGCTTGAAGATGAATTTTATCTGACGTACGCCAGTGAAATGGAGGCTTCTAAAAGTTCAAAAAAATCAACCGCTCTTACTAAAGCGCTTGTCCCTGTTGCGGGAATGAATCATACATTATGGGCTGCAGCAAAAGACAACCAGGTATCCATGGAAGGCACTATCAGCGGACAAATTCGAGGGTATTTTACCTACCATTTCTGTAAAATTCTACGTGCTACCAATGGGAGTATCGTCCGAAAAACACTTGATAAACAAGTTGCCATCGCCTTAGCAGCTATGGGAGCAGCGCAAATTAACCAAACAGAAAGCATGACCGCAGAATTTTCTCAAAAAATATTCACTTAACCAATAACCATTACCGGCGGAATCCGAAAAGCCATCAAAAGAGTAGGAATTTACCAGATTAAAAATAATAATCATGTCAAAAATCGAAAACAACAATCCAATGACCGCTGAAGAAGTGTCAAGACTTAGAGCTGTCAAGGCAAAATCAACTGAAAAACCAGAAGTAATTGAAAAATTATTTAAGCTGGCTCCCGCTATGGAAACCATTAACGGAAGAACTTTCCCTAAAGGAATGAAAACAATAGGAATGCCTATGGACGAAAAAACAGCAGAAAACCGAGCTCTGGAAACTGATCATTTCTATCCTACCCATGCTGATTTTGAGTACAATCCGAAACTTGAACCGAAAAGAGACCGTAAACCTAAATTTATTGAAAGAGATTCTTTCCTGACTCCGGAGAATGCAAGAACTATTTTTGGAGTCGATCAGAGAAAAGTATACAATTCTACAGCCTATCCATGGAGATGTGTCGGCAGAGTAGAAAGTTCTCTGGGTTCTGGAAGCGGAGTAATGATCGGGCCTAGACACCTTCTTACCTGCTCTCACATTGTAGACTGGCAGCCTAATAACACAACAGGATGGTTGAAATTCACTCCAATGTATTACAACGGAAGTGCTCCTTACGGAACTGCCTGGGGTACCTTAACGTACTACAAGTATAAAGTTGCCGGACCTTCTATTGATTCAACAGAAATACAATACGATTATGTGGTAATTGTATTAGACAGACCTATCGGAAACAGCACAGGCTGGTTAGGCTCAAAATCCTATTCCGATTCATGGGACGGAGGCGCTTACTGGACTCACGCAGGATATCCTGGAGACCTTACAGGAACGCAAAGACCAACCTATCAAACAGGTATCGCACTGGATGGAGATTTTTGGAGTGCTGATGACAACGAAAGCATGAGCCATAAAGCAGATATATGGCCTGGACAAAGCGGAGGCCCTTTTTGGGGATATTGGGACGGCTCTCCGTATGCTGTGGCAACACAAAGCGCGCATAATCCAAGTGATAATTTTGCAAGTGGCGGCTCAGATTTGGTAAATCTGGTCATCAGAGCTAGAAATGAACATCCTTAATTTATTTTTTTAGTTTAAATCACCCGGTCGCCTTTAAAGGCGGCCGGTGTTTATTTCAATTTAAAATGTTTCTAAAACTATTCAAAATCATTATAAACTTGGCATTGGACTTGGCTTTTCCCCTTGACTTATTAATCGCGTTTTCATATCTCGGAAATATTGTATGTCACCAAATGTTCCATCTAAAAATTCTTCTTTTATAATCTCCATTTCTTAATGTATCATGTAGAAACATTGGAAATACTTTATCTAAGTTTTGTTTATTTTTAGAAGAAACTCCCGGATCATTTTTATACAAACTAATACTATCTATACCTATCCAGTTATATAAAAAACGAATGTCTTCAAAATAGGGTCCGTCATCAATATATAATCGGTAATTTGTAGGACGGTCAACTTTTCGAATAATATACATCCAATCATCCAGATTAAAATCTTTCCATAATTCGGGAATAATAACAAAAAGACTTCTTACATTTTTATACCTAAAATCCTCAGAATTAAGCAACTTAATCATTAAATCTTTTGAATTATAAGCTTATAATTCATTTTTTAAAGGCTTATAAGAATCCCAACCACTTTGTTTTATTCCATGATGTAATTTCTGTATAATCTGTTCCATTATTCTATATTTTGTATGTATAGTATTTAAACAAAATACGGCAACTCATGGCTGCCGTTATATAATTATTTTTAAATTTAATCTAGTCCTTCATAAAAATCACTATTGCTATTCCTTTTTACAATACCATTTTCTCTTTTTTCAAAGATATAATCTCCATTAAAAATTAAATAATAGTCTTCGTTAGGATAAATTTCATTAGTGATTTTATGAACCATTTGTAATATAGATTTTCTTAATAATATTGAACCTGCATGTTTTTTTATAACATCAAATGAAATAAAAGAAATTTCATCAAGTTCTAATTCTACCATATTATCTTCAAAGTGTCCACCAATATATCCATTATCATACGAAAATAACCCAGAGACTAAAAAAAGATTATTATCATGATTTTCAATCATTTTTTTTAATTCTGGTTTTTCTTCAACTTTTCTTATAAATTTTAAGTTATATGTGAGTGACATAATTTTTATTTTTTTATTATTAAATGATTAATTTTACCTTCTTTCGTTATGTACATAACCTCTTCCAACCCTTCAATAGCCCAATCTGAAAACTGCTTTTGAAGTTTCACCATATCTCCTTCCCAAATTTTAAGATTTATTACAACTCTTTTAGTTTGTTGTTTAATAATTTTTTCTTTAACTTCAGTCCAGATTCCTCTAACAGCTTTGTCTTTACTAGTAGGGGAATAACAATCAAAAATTTTACCTTCAATTTTATAATCAGGATTTTTTACTCCTGAAACAAATGGGTTTTGTTCTATATCAAAACCATTTTTTGCCAATATTTCAGCTGCTTCATTTTCTAACTCTAATGATATTTTGGTAACATCATCTGAGACTTTTGGCATTTTAGTGATTATTCCTTTAGGTTTTGCAAAAATATTTTTAGGTTTACTTGGTTTTGTACGATTTTTTAAAACAACTAAATCATCCAAAATTTCTCCAACCTTTTCTGAACTATAACTTGCCTGTTTTATCTCCTGCAAAACGTTCTGATATGCTTTATCATAACGACTTCCCTCGGCTATAATCTCACCTTTATACACCAAAGCGAACCTCCTGTTACTACTTATTGAGCCTATAGTATCAGGATTAATACCTCCTTTTTTACCAATACTCTCCATAATAGCAGCGGCATCGAGCTCCATAAAGAATGCCCCGTTTTGTATCAATGCATCACATTCCGATGTTTTTGAAATGAAACCTGCGCTTGGGATTACCCATTCTGTCTGTTGAAACAGGCGTAGAGAACTTCGTTCAAATCGTCCTGCATTTAAATCCAAAAATAAGGAAATAGCGGAAGCTTTCAAACCCTGCTTTACATTTTTTGCAGCTTTGGGCAGCAATACAAAAATTCCCCTGTAAACAGAAACAATAAGCTGTGGTGCAGCTACAATAGCTCCGCCAACTCCATAGATAAGATCCCAGTCTTTCAGAAACTGCTCTCCACCGGGAAGTTTTCTTATCTCTTCCCGAAATGCCTGTATGGTAAGATCCGGTAATGCCAAACTAAGATCTGCAGCGGCAGCTAATAACAGGTACGGGTTTCCTGTAGTAGCAAGAGTTCCTACTCCCAGAATAATAGCGGCAATATCTGCTGCAATACGCAATCTATCGTTTATTATTGCCCACTTTTCTGCATCTGCTAAAGCTTTTACATAAATTGCCGGAACTTTCGTAATCGTAGTAACCCCATCAAACTCTTCTTCAAGATATACCATTTCTAATGGCAAAAATTGCCTTCCTTCGTCCAAGTCTTTGTATATTGTTTCTTGCGTGCTGCTTTTAGCAATTGTACTTACCCCAAGATCATCAGTTACGTAATTTTCTTCTTCAATGTATTGTTCTTGCTGTTGTTGCAGAAAAAATGTTTCCTCATCAGACTGACCAAATAATCCTAAAATAGTTCCCGAAAGCTCGTTAACTTTAGTGTTTACTCTATAGCCTTTTTTAATTTTAAAAATTGGTGCATCTTCTTTTATCGTGTGATGTTGTGCGAATGACCGCATAATTCCGGCAAAAATGATTCGGTTAGATTGTGGTTTTTCATCTACATAACTTATATCATCGAGGTTATAATAAATCCTGTTGCAAAGCTCAGGTTCTTTTTTGAACCGATTCATGATGTAACCGGGAGAAGAAGTTTTGAAGATATTTACCAAGGCAGAACTTCCGTCTTTCCAACCACTAAAAAATCCAGTATCATCATATTCTGTAAGAGTGATAAGATGCTGCATCACCTTTTCGTTATCCAATACTATTCTTTCAAAAACAAAATCCGGAGTATTGGTATAAAGAAATATTAACTGTTCCGGAGTACTCGCCTGGTTAAAATAGAATTCGTAAATTTTAGAAAAGTATCCGAGATAATTATATGAAGTGTCTTTTTCAAAATCACCATAACCAACGTATTGTATTAAATTTTTAAATTCTTCATAAGAAAAAGTTTCCAGCATAATTGCTTTGTTTCTGCGCAGTTCTTCAGTGTCTGCATTTCTGTGAAAAAAATATTTTAACCGGAAATATAGTTTTCTTACATTTAAATCTATATCAAACTCTATTTCATTTTGTCTTTGAACTAAATCTACAAGTTCTGTATTTTTATTGAGATAAGTTTTTAATTTTATTATGTTTTCTTTATTGTCTTTAATTGACGTTTGTTCTGCGTGCCAATCATAATTATTAACATCGTATTCTAAAATATAATCATTGAAAAGAGTATTTCTTCTTCGAAGTTCCGAGCACAGAAACTGTTTGTTGATAAAGTCATCCGTTCTCCAATCTTCTAATAGCTTTTGTGGAGATATTAGTTTTTCCATTTTCTTTGTTTTTTAGTTGTTAAACATTCCAATTCATTCAAAGGAAAAAGTTCTTTGATGGTCATATTCTCGGTGAATTTTTTGGTTTGGCTTTCGTTCAATAACAAAAGCTCCAAATAATATTTTTCATTCAACAGAAGCCCTGCATTTTTAAGTTTGTGCTGTGCCTGTACCAGATCAACAATCTCAGTATTCTTATTGAGATATGTTTTTAATCGGATGATATTCTCTTTACGCCATTCTTTACTGATGATTTCTTTAAGTTCAAGTGTTTCCATAATTTTTCTTTTTTGAAAAAGGCAGAGCTTTAAGGCCCTGCCAGTAAAATGGTTATTGAATTCATCTAAACAAACTGTTGGTATTTAAGACAATTTATTAAGCTCATTGCTTTTCAACTCAACAAATTCCTGCAAATAGCTTTTCAGAAGATCCAGAAAGCCTATTTTATTGTTCTTCACAAGCCAAAGCATATAATGATGGGTATTCACTTTGATGATAGACGTTTTAGGATTTCCTTCCTCATCCAGCACAGGATTCTGAGTTTCTTCATCAACTACAGGAACCAATATTCTGTTAAAGTTTTCATCTCTCAGGCTTGACCATTCTTCTTCTCCAATCATCCATTCCGGAGTCGGAAGGTTGGAAGGTTCAATCTCATTGGTTTCTTTATCTCTTAAAACCTGCTGATAAAAAAGATAGGTTCTGGGAAGCTCTGTATCTACTACCATTTTATTGATTCGAATAAATCTGTTAAAAGATGGAAGCAGAGGATGTTCAGAGATCTGGATTTCCCCCAGGTTGAGATCTGTTGTATTGATTTCGTTTAAAAGCAGCTGTACCTGTTCAGGTATTAATAATTTTTCTTTCATTGTTAAAATTTTGCTTGGTTAAATAACAGTACCTATACATTCATAGATAGGTTTTATTGAAGGCAGAATTTTCAGGCTCTGCCTTTTATTGATTTTATTTCAAAGTCTGATAAAGGTTATAATTTATAGAGTTCAACAATATTGGCGCTTACCCCTGTATTTCCCATTGTATTCATATTGTACATACCAAAGGCAACCGGTCCGGTATACCCCGTTTTGGTATAGGTAACCGTTTTGTTATTGAAATTGACAATAACAGTCCAGCTTCCTCCACGTCTTATAAATGTCGCATTAAGGGCGTAAGTAGGTTCCGCAGTGGTTACTGTCTCTGCTGAATTATCAGGGAATATTTTACACATTGGGTACCAGTAGGACTGAACCAGCCTGATATTTGCGACCGTTTGATTTAATAAATCTACTGTACTGGAGGCATTTACAAGTCCCACAAACTGGGTCATTGTTCCAAAGCCGTTAGGTCCGCTAATTGTTGCCGTCTTACCCGTAATTTCAACACTCATGTAAAAATCTTCATCTGCTCCAATCAATTGATTGGTCTTTCGGGCAGCGATGAAAGTTGAATCATCGGCCAGCGCCTTTACATTACTGTCGGAACTGTAGCTTACAGCAGCTCCCGCCTGTGTAATGGCTGATGATACAGCATTATTGTATATTTTCTTTTCCCAGACAATATTATTGAGAGGAATACGCTGGATCTGGCTTACCACACGGATGGTAAAACTTGTCAGATACCATGCTACCCCATTCCACAATCTGATTTTATATTCTCCTACCGGAATATTTTTGAAATTGTAATAGAAAGTCAGATCAATTCCATTGGTATATAACTGGACCTGGGAACCTGGGATTGCAGCGACAACAGTAGCTGTATCAGCAGAAACACTGTCCTGAGTACATAACTCAACTTTAAAGCTGGTGGATGGAAGATTTAAGTTGGCTCCCTTCAGATTAATCCAAAACGGACGATCTGTTTTATCTACAATTGGTGGTGATATAACAGCTACACTCATCGTGTCTGTACTCCAGCCTCCATTCATTTTAGTTTTCCATGTGGCTCTCTCAGTTTCTGTCATTTGATTGGGCATTTCCACCAGTAAATTTTTACTGTCTACAATAGCATTCAAGCCACTGTTATTTTGAACTACAATTTTTTGAAAATTAGCAGTGTCAGAATTCTTATTGGGCAGCCCGGATAATACATAAGGGTTTCCTAAGGTGTTGATTGAAAATGAGGCATTAAGGGTATGACTTCTAGCTGCACTGTTGGACAGGTTTGCATTCATCATATTCTTCCCCAGATCACCTGCAGGAAGTTTGGCAACATTTCCATTATCATTAAGGCCTATGATTTTAGGATAATCCTGCGCATTTCCATCTGTCTGAGGAATTTCCAGTTTCTTAGCTAATTTCTCTTTTGTCTTGATATTATACTGAGCCTGGCTTGCGATTCCTTCTGCTAAAAGATCAGCATTTGAAATACTGACATGATTATCAGCTAATTCCAGGGGAATGGTTCCATCAACAACGGCATGGGTTTTTAAATCTCCGTTTTCATCAACGGCGTAATCCGTATAAGATAGGGAACCTGGAGCTGCTACCTGATAAATAGCATTCGTTTCCCTTTCTCCAATGGGAGGTAATTCACTGACACGTATAATTTTTCCTATTATTGGCATTTTTTTTAATTTTTTAGATTAATAATTATTTTACTTCCAGTCTCCAGAGATAACTTTTTGACCTTCAAGTGATTCCACCCCAAGAAGATTATTATTAGGTTCGAAATTAGTTCCGCAGATTTCTCCCAATTCATCATCAAACTTCACTCCCGATTCACAGTTACAAGGCAAAGCTTTTTCTACTTTCAGCCCAATAGATCCTGCCTGAAGAATAGTAAGGGAAGTAGGAATTTTCTCTCTCCATGGCTCTCCTTCCTTTGTCGCTTTTGGTGAGCGTAATTCATCCACAATGGATAAGAATAAAGGATCATCAATAACAGGAACTTCACCTCCGTTCCAGATCTGTCCTGTAGCAAGGAAATGTCTCACGGCTTCTTCAAATCCTGGTCTTACTGTAACAATAACTCTTGCCATTCCCGACTGCATAAAGGCTCTGAACGTAGGATCATTATCATCAAACTGATATAAATCTGCCCAGGATTTTCTTTCTCCCCAATAATAAGGATAGAAATAATAGCTCATAATTTCCCATTCAAATGCCTGTTCCATAAATTTGATAAATGCAGCATATTGATCCAGTTTTTCATCCACTTTAATGTCTGTATTCTGAAAAGTTTCTACAGAAGCATTATCATTGGTATAATATCTTTTTTTACCGAAAGTGAGTAATGCATCAGGACTCTGGTTCAGCATATAGGAGATACAGTTTCTTCTTAAAATGGTATTTTCAATTTTTCTATAGAATCCCGGATTAGATCCTTTGATCTGAACTCCTACAGCTTTTGCATCTGCCAAGGCAGCTTCATATTTGCTCAACTCCACTTTATAGGCTTCAATAATTTTATTGAATGCTTTCTGCAGCCAGCCATTTTTATATTCTTCCTGCAGCACACATTTGATATTAACCGTTGCGTGGAAATAATGGGCATTTGTTGTTGCAATAGTGATAGGAACCTCTCTAACGAATTTCAAAAATGCATTAGACGAACTATCTCCTCCTACTAATAAGCTGGCCCCACTTCCCCAACCATTGTAACCAGGGAAAGAATTACTGCTTTTAACAACATAAGATTCAGTGATATAATGTTCCGGAATCGCAATAAGGTCAGATTTTGAAGACGCTTGTTTTGATTCTGTGGATGAGTAATCAATGGATTTTCCTACATACACAACTGGTTCCAGTCTTTCATCAACTTCAACATTGTAATAACCCAGCCAATATTTTAGTTTTGTGGAATCTGCCAGAGCACTCCAGTCTTTGATCTGCATCCCGGCAGATTCTCTCGGATCAATAGGCTTTACCAATTGATTTTCAACAACAGTACTTACCTTCATTCCTAATGAATGTAATTTGGCAGGTTCCGGAATCATAAACTCAAACATCATTCTCTTTCCATAGTTAAAGATCTGGTTTTTGACTACTTTATCCACCCAGCGATATACCCCTACGACATGGTTGCTGCCTTTGGTGTTATCAAAACCATGTTTGTTGTTTTCCTCATATTCCTCAAGGATTTTATCAATACGCTCTTCTTTCACTTTGGTAACAATCCTTTCCAGGGCTCTGGCGGTAACATCTTTAGCCTCGGTAACGGCCTGTCTGTTACTTTCCTCTTTGGAACTATGAGTAGCATAGTTGGCAGCAGTATTTAGCATATACTTTGCTCCCGCTCCCCATGATGCATTAAATCCTGCCTGCGCTGCAAAATCCTTAGATTCCTGAAGTACCTTAGAAATTTCGCTTTGCATCTCATTTCTTTCCGTGGAAGTAGTGTCCGTCAATTTTTCTTTTTCAGATTCCGTAGATTTAGTGGTTTGGGATTCACTTCTTTTTAATCGTCGTGAAGATTTTTCTCTATATTCCCTTGCCATAATATTCTCGATGTGTGAAACATCTCCTTCTACATAACAATAAGTACTTTGTTCTACCTTTCGGTAATCTGCAATACCAATATTTTTCATTCCAAAGCCTGATGGGATGAATGGCTGATCATCCTCAGGTGTTGTCGGGGTATCTTTACTTTTCAGACAAACACTTCCTTCGCCAGTCAGATTAAAGGTTTTTGTTACTGAATCTATTCCTCCTGCGGTATATATTGTCATAGGAATTTTGCAGGTATATACTTTTCCGTCGTCAAGGGTAAGCTCTGCTTCAAGCTGGCAGCCATTCTTTATGGCATCTGTAATTTGTAATTGAGGTAAAATACCATCGCTAAACAGGGATAAGTAATCTCCTCCACCTGCAACTTGTAATTGATTTGAGGTCTGAATAACATTCCCATTATTATCCAATATTTTAATTGTTCCTGAAGCCGAGGAAAATAACGATGTGGTCTCTTTAGGCGTCATACTTAATAACCATCTGTCAGAATAATTCTGAAAAGATCTGGTTCTTAACAAAACAGGCAGGCAGCCACCAGTTACTCCATCACCTCCGGTCCCTTTATTTTTTACTATAAAGGTTCCAGGTCCTTCAAATCTGTACATTCTGTTTGCCGTCCACAATAACTTTGCTTTCATGGTATATGCAAGTCCATCATTAAGAATAACTTCTCCTTCCAATAGCAAAACTTCATTTTTATCTATAACAGCAGCGGGAATTTTTTCCGGAGTATTGAATAAAGATGTTACGTTGGGAGCATCAAATGTATAAGCCAGGGTTCCACCTGCTAAAAGTTGATCATCATATGACTTTATATTGTAATTTCCACTTACAATATGTTTAGGAGCATTGATATCAGTTGTTAGAATCATGGTATGATCCCCCAATCCCATATTACCACTCATTGTTCTTGCAAAAAAAGGAATCTCCTGAGTATTGACAGATTGCGTTACAGGAATTACAACACCTCCTACCGTTGTAGAAACCTGTGGAGTAAGGTTTGTATTATTTAAGATCGTTTGCTGTAATTGCTGGCTGTTTTGTTCAATAGTTTGAAAAAGCTCTGTAAAGGTTGATACTTTATTTAATGTACCTGCCAGGTCAGAAGTACCAAAAATTCGTTGTAAGGAATCATTATTTTCTTGGCTTAATTGGCGCTGCAGGTAATCTGCCTGAATTTCAGGACGAAAATTAAATGTAAAAGTTTCGACTTCCGGAACCGGAATATATTTTAAACTTGATAGGCCTTCACGATTATCTGCTGCCAGGAAAATTTCTTTCTGATATTCCTGTTCTTTTACAAGAGCGTCATATCTGGACTGCTCAGGCCTTACCTCTTCTTGATATTGTTTGTAGGCAATATCATAAGCCGCTCCGTATTCTTTTTGATAATTCTTCTCAAGCTGTTCTAAAGTTCTTTTAAGCTCCTCATTTCCTTTTAAGTTTACTGTAGCTTCTGCAAACTTCAAGGCACTATCACTCAAAGGATGACTTTGAATACTGTTTCCCCCTCTTGAAGCAACTGTATTTGAAGAAGCAGACTTTGTGCTGAAAAGTTCCTTAGGAAGAACCACTTTGGCTTTTATAACATCTTCATACTGTGCTTGAGTAGTTCCATCATAATTGGAAAGAATATGATCAAGATGCAAAAATTGCATTAAAGTTTCTTTTGCATAAAAATCCTTTTGAGTAACTACCTGATAAATAAGATTATCCCAAAAATTAGAATCTATTTCAACAATAGGTTTTGGAGTCTCTTTATAAGTCTTGATTTTAGTATCAAACTCCTCTTTGGTAGCTTTTACTTTATTTTTTGCAACCCAAACTGACAGTTCATAAAATTGTATGCTTTTAGATTTAAGAGATGTTTCTGTTTCTATTGTTAAACCTGTGATCTTTTCGCAGACGTTTTTCAAAGATTCCCCAGCTTCTACTCGTGGGTCAATTACTCCTTTTTGTCTTAAATAGTTTCTGAAAATAAATCTTTTCTCCCTATTCTTCGGATCAGACAATTCTGCGCTGCGCATTGTTGCAAATCTGAATAAAGTTTGTGAGCTATTATTTTGATTAATTGCTTCCATTTTTAATTTTGTTTTGGTTTTTATAAAGGTTGAGATCTGAAGCTCTTTTTAGTAGATTGTCTTCAGGTTTTAGCGTTATTTTTTTAGGTGGTTTCCGGCAAAAGATATCCACCTGGAATTTTTAAGTCGAGTTTCATATTGTGTTTTTTCTTGAAGCAAATATCACCCCCAGAAGCGACAGAACTTGACGTATAAAAAAGAATTTCACATTTCTATTCTAAACCTTTGACCCAAAACCATTAGTATTCTCAATATTTTAATACATTTGTTATAAAACATATTTCAGATGAATTTCGAGCAGATCAACTTACACCTTGAGGCTTACAAAGAACACAACCAGATTCTGGATGCAGCAAAATATCTGATCCATTCTTTTGACCTGGAGCATGAAAATTTTGCAGGCTTTGGATTCAGGGAAGAACTTTCCCCTACTTCGATGCTTCTGACAGCAGAAGGAGATCTGGGAGGACCGCAAACGGTAATGATCCCAAGAAATTTATTTGATTTTGACCTGAACCTTGTCCTGAATATGGTTGCCCACGAAATGCTTCATGTAAGACAGAAAGCTCCAGGACAGGTGATTGAAGACAAAAATGAAAGAGAATTTCAGGCATATTATGAAATGCTTTTTCACAAAGTCTTTCCACAGATCCCGGAAGTTTCGGATTTCCATAAAAAATTCTTCGGAGGAAAAGTGTTGGAATATTACAAAAGAATGGGTGAAGGTTCAGAACTACAACAAAAATATGCAGAACAGAAAACAGAAGTAGAACATCTAATTAACGAATTACCATGACAGTAAAACCAGACATCACCTGGGCAGATTTTGAAAAAATAGACATCAGATGCGGAACTATAATCTCAGTGAATGATTTTGAAAAAGCAAGAAATCCATCGTACCAGCTCGAAATAGATTTTGGAGACTTAGGAATCAGAAAATCATCGGCACAAATTACTTCTCTCTATGAAAAAGAAGAGCTTATTGGAAAACAGATTTTAGCGGTTGTCAATTTCCCTAAAAAGCAGATTGCCAATTTCTTCAGCGAGTGTCTTGTATTAGGATTATATGGTGAGGACAAAAAAGACGTTACTCTCTTAGCACCTTCATTACCTACAAAAAATGGAATGCAGGTAGGATAAACACCCAACAAAAACACATATGATACAGAACATTCCCTTAGAAAGAGTTTTATTCCTTGATATTGAGACCGTTCCACAGGCAGGATCATGGGACGAATTATCCGAAACCGAGCAATATCTTTGGGATAAAAAAACCAAATTTCAGAGAAAAGACGATATCTCCGCAGAAGAATTTTATGACAGAGCCGGTATTATGGCCGAGTTTGGAAAAATTATCTGCATCACCATTGGAATGGTTGAAAAGAATGAAACATTAAAAATAAAGAGTTTTTCCGGGCATGATGAAAAGAAAATGCTTCAGGAATTTGGGGAAATCTTCAACAGCCCAAGACTTTACAACGTCATTCTCTGTGCTCACAACGGAAAAGAATTTGATTTTCCCTGGATTGCCAGACGATACCTCATCAATGGAATGCAGCCACCGGCACCGTTTCAGATGTTTGGAAAAAAACCATGGGAGATTCCCCACATCGATACAATGGAGCTTTGGAAATTCGGGGATTATAAGAGTTTTGTATCCCTGGAATTACTGGCTCATGTCTTTGGTATTCCTACTCCGAAGGATGATATTGACGGCTCAATGGTTTCATCAATTTACTACATAGAGAAAGACTTGCAGAGAATTGTGGACTATTGTGAAAAAGATGTCTTAACTTTGGCAAATATTTTCCGGCGCATGCGTCAGGAAGATTTGTTGAAAAGGAATATCAATCTAGATTAAAAAATGAAATTTACAGACGATCAAATTGCTGACATTGGTGAGGAAATCATTGGTGTGTTAAAAACCGTATATGACCCTGAAATTCCGGTAGATATCTACGAACTAGGGCTTATTTACGATGTCCAGATCTCCGATGATGCTGACGTAAAAATTATTATGACCCTTACTACTCCCAACTGTCCTGTTGCAGAAACTCTTCCTCAGGAAGTAAAAGATAAAGTGGCTGAAGTAGAGAATGTAAAAAGTGTAGATTTAGAGCTTACTTTCGAACCGAGCTGGAATAAGGATATGATGAGCGAAGAGGCGAAGTTTGAGCTGGGAATGCTTTAATCACTCTTAACAATATAAAACCCCGAAGAATTATTTTTCGGGGTTTTTATTTTTAAATATCTTTTGCGATTTCCTTTCCTTCCCTCCTGCTCCATTCGCTCCATGAACCTACATACAGATCCGGAATGGGAAATCCTGCATAGTCCAGAGCTAAAATTGTATGGCAGGCAGTAACTCCCGATCCACAATGAATGATCAGATGTTCAGGTTTATCTTTTAATAATCGGCTGTATTTTTCTTTTAAGATTTCCGGGCTCAGAAAGTTCCCGTTTTCATCAAGGTTTTCAGAAAAAGGAATATTAATCGCTCCCGGAATATGCCCGGCAACAAGATCAATCGGTTCGGATTCTCCTTTATAGCGATAGGCATCTCTCACATCAACAACCGTAGAAGTATTGTTTTTCAATTCATTTTCAATCACTTCCAGGCTCGAAACAGGCAGGCTCCAATGCTCTTTTTTAATCAACGAAGTTTTCTCAAAGGCCTCTTCTCCTGAAGAAAATTCTATCCCAGCCTTTTCTGCGGCCTGCATCCCTCCGTCAAGAACCTGAACATTTTTAAATCCGAAAGATCTTAACATCCACCAGGCACGTGCTGCAGCATTTGAAGCATTCTTATCATCATACACAACAATATGAGCATCTTCTGAGATTCCAAGATTTGAAAGAGTTACAGTAAATTTATCTACGGAAGGAAGCGGATGTCTGCCTCCAAAAGCTGCGTTTTCTCCTATTTCAGCCAGATCTTTATCCAGATCAATGAACCTTGCTCCTTTAATGTGCTTATCAAGGTAAGTTTGTTTTACTTCTTTTCCTGTTCTTGCATCAAGAATAACAAGATTTTGTGTTGGAATATTTTTGAGTTCGTTTGGTGAGATGATTGGAGACATTTTGTTGATTTTGATTAAAATTAATATGTTTTGGCTAAAGCCTGTTGTATTTTAATATAATAAAGCGGGCTAAAGCCCGCTCCTATTGATATTTTATTCTTCATGATATTAAAAATGAAAAATATCCTTCGCTTTGTTATAAGAGCTTTCAAAATTCAGAAGGTTCAGCTTATGTTCTGCTTTTTCAACGCTCATAAAGTTGATCACCTGCTCTGTAGGCATATTTCCCACAAGATCATCTTTAGCCATAGGACATCCTCCTATTCCTTTGATCGCACTGTCAAATCTTCGGCAGCCTTGATCGTAAGCGGCTTTTAATTTTGAGTAGGAATCTTCATAGCGGTTATGGAAGTGTCCTCCAAAATTAATATCCGGATATTTTGAAGGTATTTTTTCAAACAAAAGGGCAATGGTTTCAGGAGTGGCCACTCCGGTAGTATCTGATAATAAGATATCTTTCACTCCGATATCTGAGAACTTTTGCGCCCACTGGTCTACATCTTCCCATTTCCACATTTCACCATATGGATTTCCAAAAGCCATTGAGAAATAGATATTAAGCTGTTTCCCTTCACTTTTTACCAATTCAAGCATTTTAATGATTTCATCAAAAGCTTCTTCCTGGCTTTTATTGGTATTTCTGTGTTGAAACGTTTCGGAAATAGAAAAAGGGAAGCCCAGAATATCTACAGACTCATGTTTCAATGCTTTTTCGGCACCTCTGTAATTACCTATAATGGCAGAAACTTTGGTTTTGGACCGTGATTTGTCAATATTTTTTGCCACCTCATCAGAGTCAGCCATCTGCGGAATCGCTTTAGGGGAAACAAAACTCAGGCAGTCCAATACATCAAAGCCAACATCCATCAAGGAGTTGATATAATCTATTTTTTTATCGGTAGGGATAAATTCTCCCCATCCCTGCATAGCATCTCTAGGACATTCGGTAAGAAACATTTTTACTTTTTGATTTTCTCAAATATAATAAAACTAAACTACTTGGTATACTGTACATACAAAGCTAACACTATTTTGATTTTCAAAGATTTATATCTGATTTAAAATTTCAATAACTGATATTAAATCGCAAATAACGTATTCTCAGCATCAAATTTGCTAACTTTGTTAAAATTTATGATATCTGATGAGTACAATAGAATTCAACCCTTTGTGGAAAGAAAAATTACTGAACCGTTTTCTTAGCTATGTAAAAATATATTCTACCAGTGATGCAGAAAGTGAAACTACACCTTCTACTGAACGTCAGTGGGATATTGCCAACTATATTACTGAAGAACTTAAAACCATCGGTCTGGAAGATGTTTCTATAGACAGCAATGGTTATATTATGGGCTATGTTCCTTCTAACCTTGAAAATGATGACAGACCTACCATCGGATTTATTTCACATTATGATACTTCACCTGATTTCAGCGGAGAAAATGTAAAGCCTCAGGTCTGGGAAAACTATGATGGAAATGATCTTCTTTTGAACCAGACAACAGGATTCACCTTATCTCCTTCAAGATTTGAAAGCTTAAAAAAATATGTTGGTCAGACATTAATTACGACTGACGGAAATACACTTCTTGGTGCTGATGATAAAGCAGGTTGTGCAGAGATTGTAACAGCTGCTGAATATCTTATCGCGCATCCGGAAATCAAACATGGAAGAATTGCCATAGGATTTACACCAGATGAAGAAATCGGAAGAGGTGCTCATAAATTTGATGTTGCTAAATTTGGTGCAGAATGGGCTTACACAATGGATGGCGGAGAAGTTGGAGAACTTGAATATGAGAACTTTAACGCTGCCGGAGCGGTTGTGAAAATCCACGGATTAAGTGTTCACCCTGGATATGCGTACGGAAAAATGATCAATGCTGCACTTTTAGCTGCTGAATTTGCTCAAATGCTTCCTGCTAACGAAACTCCTTCTACAACAAAAGGTTTTGACGGATTCTACCACCTAATGGATATTACGGCTGATATTTCAGAGGCCAAACTTCAATATATCATCCGAGATCATGATGCAGATAAATTTGAAGCCAGAAAGAAATTCATGGAAGAAAAAGTAGCTGAATTCAATCAAAAACACGGTGAAGGAACTGCTGAAGTGGAGATCAAGGAGCAATACAGAAACATGAAGCAGCAGTTTGAGGGTAAAATGCACATCGTAGATCTTGCTGCAAAAGCAATGACTGAAGCTGGTATTGAGCCCAAGATCAAGGCAATCAGAGGAGGTACAGATGGCGCTCAGCTTTCTTATATGGGACTTCCATGCCCGAATATTTTCGCAGGAGGAATCAATTTCCACGGACCATACGAATATGTAGCTTTGGAAAGTATGGAAAAAGCAACTGAAGTCATTATTAATATTGTAAAAGCGTAATAAATCATGAAAAAGGTCTTAGCATCAGCATTCATTTTCACTTTTATTTTCAGCAGTGCCCAGATTTCTGAATTTCAAAGGGCAGACTCACGCTATGAAAGAAAGAAAACGGCCCTGTATAATAAATATCCTAAGCCTAATGATTTAAGAACCAAGAAAGAATGGCTTTTGACAGAGGATAAAATAACAGCCTACAAGACCGCTTTGGACAAAGCCTCTCTTGAAGATCAGAAAATGATCGCTGCAGATCCTCCTGTAAAAACAAAAGTAAGTAAAGAAGCAGAATACGATAAGGGTAAGGCTGCTTTTCAAAAACTTTTATATGAAGCTGTAGATCTTGATTTTCTCAACTTTTCTTCAGATTCTTACAAAGCTACTATAAGTTTTGTAGTAGATTCTAAGGGGAATGCGCTTAATCCCAATGTAAAAGGAAACAATGAAGATGTAAACGCTTTCATTGAAGCCGCTTTTTACCGGATTAAAGATAAAGGCAAATGGAAACCCGCAGAAGATAAAGCGAAACCGGTTTCTTCAAATGTTTCTGTTCCCTTAACAATGTCCTTTAAAAAATAATATCTGGAACCCGCTATTGTGATAGCGGGTTTTATTTTTCATATAACAGAAGCCATAATTGAAGATCATTATGTTGTTGTTATTAATTTAACATAATTCGTTTGTAAGTTTTAAATAATTCACCTAATTTTGATTAAAACTTAAAATCACTTTATATGAAAATGAAATCCAACCACTTTAAAATCAACAGAAATTTTTACTTTACTTTTCTGTTATCTATTTTCTGTTTGTTTCTTTTAACATCTTGTTCTCAGGATGATCCTGCCGATCTGCCTGTTGAAAAACCTGCGGAGTCTGCTCCTATGAAGACTTTAGGAAATCTGACTTTACAAAAGAATGTTATTATTCTGAATGATGAATCTGTCAATGCAATTTCCACTCATAACGACGGAGAAATTACATTTAGCCGTATGACTCCGCAAACTGACAGTATTTCAGTAGGAACTGTTATTGTAGGGACTAAGATAGAAGGTGATCAGGTGAACACTATTCTTTCAAAAGTAAGCTCTGTTTCAAAATTGAATAACCAGTTTAAAGTACAAACTTCCAGTGCCAAGCTTGAAGAATTTATCTATAGCGGAACACTGAGCGGTGTGTATGATCCATCAGGGAAAGCTCCCATCAATATTGATGGAAAAATGGTCAATTATGTCCCGGTAGAAGGTATGGTTTCTGAGCAGATCAACAAAAAAATACTTTCTATTGAAGCCAAAAACATTCAAAATCAGAAATTAATCACTTTCAACCGTTTTGATTTTAACAGAACCTTTTCATTTCCTTTATCTTCAGCAGGGACATCCAGTGTCAATGTAAAAGGAGGGTTTACTCCAAAAATTGATTATAATATCACATTCTCATGGGGGCATTTGTCCAACTTCTATGTTAACCTCATCATGGATGATATCAAACTTAAAAGCTCCGCAACTATTGTAGGAAGCCTTGGCTACACCGCAAGTACAACAGATTACCTGAATATTCCTATCGTTCCTATCGTTTTGGGACCTACAGGACTGATCTTAAGCCCTACCCTTTCTGCCGGTCCATTTCTGGGAGTACAGGCTGCAGGAAAAGTACAGGCCCAGCTTTTGGATCTTGAAGGGAATGCTAACTTCCTGATAAGCAAAAATCCAGCGATTAATATTGACCTTCATAAGAAATCAGAACCTGCTATCACTGTTGCAGAAGGTAATTTATCTGCCGAAGCCGGTTTAGAAGCCAAAGGAGCTGTAGGGTTGATGTTTCTTACCATTCCTATTGCCAATTCGGGTTTAAAAGGAAGAGCTTCTGCCCTTTCATCTTTAGGGTTAACCTTCGTTCCGACAAGAAAAGGAGTGATTACTGTAAAAGGTAAAATCCAGGCTGATATGTTCTACGGTTTTGGAATCGCTCCTTTACGATATGAAGGAACTATTCCTCTTTTTACAAAAGAACGTATGCTGTATCAGAAAGAATTCAGCTTCTAAGACATCTTTTTCTATTCATCATAAGAAAGCCACTTTTGCAGTGGCTTTTCTTTATATAAAAGCTCCACATAAAATTCATTTACAACACATTAAGACAATTTTATTATATTTACAAGGATGTACAATTGTAAACAATAACATTTAATACCAATTATCATGAAAACAATGAAAAAACTTTTGAGAAAAGACTTATCTGCGATTCTGGGCAGCGGCATAGATGGCTGTCATATGGGAGGCAACTCTTACAATTGTCAGGACGACTGTCAATGCGCATGGGGATATGCCTGTGAAATGTATGAAGACGGAAATCCCGGACAATGCATTGCCGTAGGTGGCGGTGGAAACCCTGGAGGCGGCGGATGTACTCCTCCTTCTATTTGCGAGGAACAGCCTTATTAAAATTAAATAAAAAACCGGAAGTATTACTGCTTCCGGTTTTATTATTCTTACTATTTGTATCCAAAAGGTATCTCTCCCATGAAATTTGTCATCTATTTCTATAAAAATCACAAAATATACTCTTTATAGTAAAAAAATACACTAATCATTCTTTTGTTTTTAAATCTAGCAGTCTTAAAATCAAAATATTTTAAACAAAAAAATTCAAATAAAAGTGAATTTATATCAAATTTGAATTTTCGTTCATTTTCTCTCGATTCTAACCTTTTACATTATTACTTTTAACAAAAAATTACACAAATGAGAGTATTAAAATCTATTTTTTTATTAATTGCATTCTTTTGCACGGCCCATCTTGTTTTGGCTTCGGGATCGGGTATTATTCCCTATAACGGAAACACTTATAAAATTCCTCTTAGCGGAAATGCCTTTATAACCCGCCCGGTAAGCAATGGAACAGAGGAGATTAGTGATTACGGACTGATAAACTGGACAAGTTCGCAAGCGGTAGTAAGCACCTATTTTAAAGTAAGCACCAGTGGAATGCTAAACATTAATGTCATTGCAAAGGTATTCTTTGACAAAAGCAGTACAATTAAGGTTACTGTCAATGGAGTTTCACACAAGATCTTTATGAAGGGAACCACTTTTAATACCTATTCTGCAGGAAGCTTTTATGTACCCGCAGGATATGTAAAAGTAGACCTTCAGGGGGTGAGTAAAAACGGACTCTATTTCGGACGCGTATCTGATCTGCAGATTGATGGACCTGCAACATCTGGAAATACTATTTTCTGTAACAATCCGGATTATTATTATTGGGCGAGAAGAGGTCCTTCCTGTCACTTAGGCTACGTTGTTCCTACTTCTGAGAATGTTTCCTACTACTACAATGAAGTAACAGTGCCTGTTGGCCAGGATAACATTGGCTCTTATTTTATGGTAAACGGTTTCGGAGAAGGTTATTTTGGAATGCAGGTAAATACAGCACAGGAAAGACGTGTTTTATTTTCAGTATGGAGTCCCTTCGAAACAGACGATCCTACTTCAATTCCTGATGATAAAAAGATAAAATTAAACTGTAAGGGGGAAAATGTTACCATTGGCGAATTCGGTAATGAAGGGTCAGGAGGACAGAGCTACCTTGTTTTCCCATGGAAAGCGGGTCTTACCTATAAATTTCTGCTTAAGGCAAATCCGGATGGAGTTGGTAATACAGATTACACAGCCTGGTTTTTTAACCCGGAAGCTGGATGCTGGATGTTGATTGCAAGCTGGAAGAGGCCTTATATCAGTACTTATTTAAAAGGATTTTACAGTTTTGTTGAAAATTTTGAGGCTGAAAATGGTTATCTCGGCAGAAAGGCTGAATTCGGAAACCAATGGGTAAGAACGGAACAAGGAAAATGGATACCTATTTCAAAAGCAAATTTTACCGCTGATAATACTTCCTCTACCAATCAGAGAGTGGATGCTTCCGGAGGGACTGCTAATAATAAATTTTTCTTAAGAAACGGTGGATTTACCAATGAGTATACTCCGGCAAATTCATTACTGAGCGTTACTGCGCCTGCTCAGGCTCCAAACATTGACCTGTCGGCTTTACCGTACTGCAATAATACTGGAGCCGTACAGCAGCGTTCTGTAGCAGCTCCTGGAAATACAGATAATATCAAACTGTTGCCGAATCCCACTCATAGCTTTATCCAGGTAAAGGGACTGGATGGTAAACAGACTTCATACAGCATCCTGAATGTACAGGGTAAGATACTTAAAACCGGACATACAAACGGAGAGGAAATATCAGTCTCAACATTGCCGGATGGCATATATATGCTCAATATATATGATGGCACTACCATCAGAAAAAGTTTAAAGTTTATTAAAAGTTAAGGTAATTATTTACAATTTTACATTAATCCTGCTATCTTATTTTATTATGATTCTGTCATTCTGAATGTAACGCAGCGAAATGAAGAATCTATGTGTCAATGACAATAGAAGAAGATTATATGTGCTGCAAGACAAATTGTAAAGGTCTGTGAAATAGATAAAGGATAATCTTATGCACAATAAAAAACCGGAAGTAATATTATTTCCGGTTTTATTTTTCACCCTAAAACAGATCCTTGTCATAGCATCTCTGCCATTCATCAAATAAAATTTCATCCTTTCCATCATAGTTGTTGTTTTGCACCAGATTTTTAACAATAATAAAATTATGAAGCAGCAATTTTTCGCTTTAAGTGCATTGTTATTATGCATTTTTTGCAGTATAGAAACAAAAGCACAACAGACTCCGGCTTTTCACATTGGGGTAAAGGGAGGGGCAAACTTTACAAAAACCTCCACGGAATCTTCTCTGGAAGGGAAATATGGATTCGGTTATCAGGCAGGTGTAATGACAAGATTAGATATCGGAAAACTGTATGTACAGGGAGAAGCTCTATTCAACAAAAGAAAAACATCATACCAATCCCAAGACGGAAGCTCTTCAAAACTTTCATGGAACGCTATTGATATTCCTGTGGTAGTAGGATATAAAATTATTAAAGCAGACGATTTTAATGTGAGAGTATTCGCTGGAGGTGTTTACAGCTACGCCTTCAACAATAAAGTTTCTACTTCGCAGGCTCTTCAGGAGGGATTTAAAAAGTTTGACAAATCCAATATTGGCATTACGGGAGGTGTAGGATTAGATTATAAGAACTTCACTGTAGATTTGAGATACGAGACCGGTCTTACAAGCATCAATAAAGAATTTAAGTCCAAACCCCACAGTTTTTCCCTCGGAATAGGTTATTTCCTATTCTAAGAAACTTAAATTATCTTTACCATTAGAAACTGTTTTTCCCTGCAGTTTCTAATTTTTTTATAACCTATTTCCAATTCCATGACAAAATCTTTTATTGTAAAAGAATACATATTTACTTTTATTTTCTGGCTTGTATTAGCCATTGTATTGTGGTTTAATTTCCAGAGCACAACAGAAACTTATCTTGCGATGACCCAGGCTGCAATTATTGCGGCATTCTCGTTTACATTTACTCATTTTTTAACCAATAAGCTTCTTCCGAAGGCTCTTAGGGAAAAGAAAATGAAACTGTTCCTGGTACAGCTGGTAATGGTTATCTTCATGCTTAGTCTGGTTTTCTCCGTTATATTCACGTATCTTGAAGTGGAGCCCAAAGATCAGCTTCCTGAAAACTTCAGAGATCAGTTACCTTTTTTGTGGAAGGGGTTTTATATGTCTCTGCCTGCCTCATTTCTGATCAACGGAGCAGCGTGTGGTGTAAAATTTTACAACGAACACGGAAGAATAGAACGCGATCATATTCTGCTTCAGCAGGCTCATCTGGAAAACCAGCTCAAACTTTTACAGGACCAGATCAATCCTCATGTGGTATTTAATATCCTGAATCATATTCATATTCTGATGAAAACAGATACACAACTGGCGGATTTTTTATTGATGAAATTTTCGGACATTCTCCGGTATCAGCTGTATCATTGCAATCAACCACTGGTTCCTTTGGATAAAGAGATTGAGTATCTCCAAAACCTTGTTGAGGTAGAAAAACTGAGGTGGGGAAACGAACTGGATGTAAATGCCCAATGGCAGATCAATAACAGAAAAGCTTTTATTGCCCCATTACTTTTGGTTCCTTTTATTGAAAATGCATTTAAATACGTTTGCAGGCTTCCGGGGCATAAAGGGTATGTGAAAATTTCCTGTAAAGAAAAGAATAACAGTTTGTATTTTTATGTCGAAAACTCCTATTCGGATATGGCGACCTATAAAAAGAAAGACGGAACGGGCGGAATTGGTCTTCAAAATGTAAAAAAACGGTTGAAATTACAATATCCTAACTCCCATGATCTGAATATCGAATCGGATAATCATATCTTTAGAATAACATTAATACTAACATTATCTGACAGTTATGAGCTCTAATATACCCAAAATGAAATGCCTTATTATTGATGATGAACCTCTGGCAAGATTTCATCTTAAAGAACTGGCCGGTCAGATTGATTTTTTATCGGTTGAAGGAACATGCGCAACAGCATTGGAAGCTGATGCGAAGGTAAAGGAAAGCGAAATAGATCTTCTTTTCCTGGATATCAATATGCCTTATCTTACGGGCCTGGAATTTTTGGAACAGCTTGAAAATCCTCCTCTGTGTATTCTCACTACCGCTTATTCTGAATATGCTCTGGAAGGATTTCGCCTGCAGGTGGTGGATTATCTCTTAAAACCCATTGCCTTCAACAGGTTTTATCAGGCGGTTAATAAGGCTCAGCAACAGTTTATCATCAGTGAGAAACTGAAAAATAATACAACGCTGGATGATCCTTTTCTCTATGTAAGACAGTCTGACACCTTCATTAAAATTTCATGGGTAGATATACTCTATATTGAAAGTATGCAGAATTACACCAAGCTTCATTTTAAAGATAAATCACTGATTATTCATCAGACTATGAAGGCCATTGAGGAGTCACTTCCTTCAGATCATTTTTTCAGGATTCATAAATCTTACCTCATCAATATTACCCATATTGATATGATTTCAGGAGGACGTCTTTTTATTAATAAAATTGAACTCCCTATATCTCGTACCCGAAAAGAAGAATTGCTTAATCAGGTGGTGTATAAGAAATTGATCAGCAAATAGCCGGAAGAAAGAAGCCGGAAACCGGAAGTTATTGCACTTCCCGTTTCCGGCAGTTTTTTATGGCAGATTCCAGCGTAGTGATACTGCAGCGTAAAACGTGCTCGAAAATCTTGGATCAGCTATTTTTTTGTCTCTGAAAATGCCGCTGATTTTTCGGTCGTTTTCACTAAAGCTTCTCAATATCGCTGTACCTCCCGTGAGACGTACGGTGAGCTTGTCATTGATTTTTAATTCCGGTCTGAGTCCTGCGGTGATCTGCTGGTAACCTAACAACATTGATTTTCCGTTTATACTCCTCTCTGCTGTCATTCCGTTCAGTTCTACAACAGCTTTTAAAGCAAATTTATCCGAGAAAAGATATCCGGCTTCCATTCCTTCCGGGAAATTAATTTTGAATTTAATCTTTCCGTTTGTCTTCCAGTCGAAATAAATCCAGGGCAAAATCATAGGAACACCAAAAGCAGTGGTAAGCACTGGTCCGGCTCCTAACGAAAGATTAGGATTAAAATGTCTGATAAATAAAATTCCTCCCTGTCCCAGTACATCATCGAAATCTATTTTTTCAAGGTCTGTATACACTCCTACCGATGCCGTCATCATCATACTCCATTTTTTACCTAAAGGTCTCATATGCTGTATTCCGACCTGTGCGTTCAGCATCTGATCCGGAAATAATGCAGTTTCGTAATTTTTGTGGGTCATCTTTGCATAAGATCCACTCAGCAGCATAGACCATGCTCTTACTTTCCCATTGGAATCTTTTTTTACAGATAACGGAATGCTGAGGTTCAGATCTACTCTTTTAAAATCACTTTTAGAATTAGTCTTTGTACTGTCTTCCGGACGGATATAATTGGAAGCAGGAATATACTCTGTTTTAAGCTCTGCGGAGAGCCCGGACTGTCCACTTACCCAATATCCTAATGGCAATATACAGCATAAAGCTGTCGAAAGGGTTCTTTTCATATTTTAAATTTTATGCAAAGAGAACCCTTTGGCTGTTTTTTACAAAAATTACTTGATTAAGTGCCGGGATTGTATGACAACAGGATCAAATAGGAGGATTAATTTCCGGATTGAGGAACTATTGTAGCGCTTACTTTTGTCTTCTTAAAAATATGATACCCGAACCCTACTGCAATCAATGCCATTGCAGAACGCGTTACCACCATTGGAATAATAGAATCTGCTTCCAAAAATCCCAGTAATGCTGACATCAAAAATGTAACCATCAACTGCATAAAACCAAGTAATGCAGCGGCTGTTCCTCTTCCTTCTTTAAATGGTGATAAGGCATGGGCAGACGTAATGGGAAACAAAATACCAATGGCCAGCAATGACAGGTACAGCATTGCAATTTCCAGTGCTACAGAAAGGTTTTCAGCGGCAATCAGAATATGAAGGGTACATACGACCAACAAAACAATAGTAGCAGCAAATAAAAGAGTGGAATTGCTTATTCTCTTGATCAGTTTGGGTGTAATATAAGCAGCGGTTATCAATGCCAATGAGTTGAAAGCAAAAATAAAACTGAATGTACTGCTGGAAAAGCCATGAATCTCCATGAATAAAAACGGGGCATTGGAGATGTAAATAATCAAAGAAGCAAAAGCAATACTTCCAACCATTGTACTGTTGATAAAATCTCTGTTGGAGATGATCATTTTCAGCTGTTCTTTTAATCCTTTTTCATCCAGCTTTTCATCATCGGAAAGATGGATTCTGGTATTGGTTTCCGGCACATATTTGTAAACCATAAAAAATGTGATCAATCCCATGATGCATAAAAAGGCAAAAGAACTGTTCCAGCCCCAGAATTTAAGGAATACACTTCCCAGTAACGGAGCAACAATGGGTGCAATCCCACTGATCTGCGATTGTTGTGAAAAGATGGTGACTGCTTTGTGCTTGTCATAGAGATCAATAATAATAGCCCTTCCGATCACAATTCCGGCACTTCCTCCGAACGCCTGCAGAAAACGCATCGCCCATAATACATAAATATCCGAGGTAAAATAGATGGCTGTAGCTCCTATAATGAAAAGTAAAAGCCCACAGTACAACATGGGTTTTCTTCCTTTTTTATCAGATAAAGGCCCCCATAATAGCTGCCCGAAAGCAAAACCTGCAAAAAACACAGAAATAGATACCTGAATATGCCCGATATCAGTGTTAAAAATTTTGGACATACTTGGGAAAGCAGGGAGATAAAGATCTATACTTAGCGACTCCAACGTGTTGAGCAGTGCGAGAATAAACACTACAATATTCAAATTCTTCTTCATAAATAACAATAAGCCTTCGCAGGCATTTTTTTCAGCTGCAAAATTGCTTTAAAAAGTATCATTTTTCAATAAAAGAACTGAAGGAAGTATAGGACAAAGTGAAGATTTAAAAATAAAAAATATTAATATAAGCCTATCATTACAGTAAATATTGAGGATTACCTTTTTTCATTATTCTTAAAGTTGTCAGGATTTTGCCCCGTATGTTTCTTAAAAAACCTTGAAAAGTATGAAGCATCGTTAAAACCGAGTTTAAAAGCGATTTCCTTCACCGTGAGGGCTCCAAAGCTAAGCTCTCTTTTAGCCTCAAGGATAAGGCGCTGGGAGATCATCTTTTTTACAGTTGTTCCCCTCAGATGGCGCACTATATCATTTAGATGGTGAGTACTGATTTTCAACTGATCAGCATAAAAACCGGTCTCTTTATACACGATATAATGTCTGTCAATAAGTCCCACCAGTTCCTGAATACGCTGGCGGTCATTCAATAAAGGTTCCTGAGAGATAATCTGCTCTCCGATGATGATACAAAACGCTTTGAGATAAGCCTTTAAGAGTTCTGTCCTTGATGTTGTTGTATACTCCTGCTCCATCAGTGATATGATGGTACTGCAGGTTTTTTCATTTTTAGGATTTAAAAGAAAAGGAATCTCGCCTCCTGTGAGTACTGATTCTATATCACAGGATTCATTGAAAATTTCTCTGCTTATTGCCATTGCATATCCCTCCTCTCCTTCCAGTTTCATATTGAAGGCCTGTCCGGGTGCAATGATACAGATATGGTTGTTTTCAAGCTGATAGCTTTCAAAGTCCAGTTCTAAACGGCTGTTTTCATACACTTCCCTGAACCAGATAATTTCAAAAAAATTATGCCGGTGAACATCATGAAAATTCTCCGGGCCCGCTGCACTCAGCGTACTCATCTGGAACTCTTCAGAAGTCAAATGGTGAACGGGAATTTCTTTTTCAGGCGTAGTCATCATTAAAGTGTAAAATAATTAACCGGAAACAAAAACCACAGCAAAAAAGTGCTGCGGTTTTCTTACAATATTTAAAATTAAATATAATTTTCAGTTTATTGGTTTAAAAAAGCATCCCAACCCTGAGCGGTAAGAGCTACCAGCTGGTTGGACCCTCTTGCAACCATGAAATTTCCTTCTTCTTTTTCCACTGCGTGTCCAATAATAGTAAAATCCGGGTGGTTTTTAATTTTATCAAAATCATTTGGTGAAATCGTGAACAGAAGTTCATAATCTTCCCCACCGCTTAAAGCTGTCATTACCGGGTTCAAATTCATTTCATCTGCCGTAGAGATGGTAAGATTATCCAACGGAACTTTTTCTTCATACAATCTGAATCCTACATTTGACTGATCTGAAAGGTGAAGGATTTCGGAAGCCAGACCGTCTGAAATATCAATCATAGAAGTTGGCATGATATCCAACTCTTCCAGAATTGTTTTAACATCTGTTCTTGCTTCAGGCTTCAATTGTCTTTCAAGGATATAATCATAACCTTCCATTTCCGGCTGCATATTCGGATCAGCAAGATACACTGCATGTTCTCTTTCCAGAATCTGTAAACCCATATAGGCTCCACCTAAATCTCCTGTTACGACAAGAAGATCATTAGGTTTTGCTCCGTTTCTTTTTACGATATTTTCTTCATTTTCAATGCCTACAGCTGTAATACTCATGACGAGACCAGAATTTGAACTTGTAGTATCGCCTCCAACCAAATCAACTTTGTATCTTCCACATGCTGCCTGGATTCCGGAATAGATTTCTTCTAAAGCTTCCACAGGAAAACGGTTAGATACCGCAAGGGAAACCAATATCTGTGTAGGGGTCGCATTCATTGCAGCAATATCACTAAGGTTTACGACTACAGCTTTATACCCTAAGTGCTTCAATGGCACATACCCAAGATTGAAGTGTACTCCTTCCGCCAGGACATCTGTTGTAAGAACTACTTTTTTGTTGTCCGGATTAATTACTGCCGCGTCATCTCCTACTCCAAGTTCTGAAGATTCATTGGATAAAGGAAAATGTTCTGTCAAATGTTTAATAAGGCCAAATTCTCCTAATTTTGAAATGGGCGTAAGCTCCTGTGATTTATCTTCAAACATAAATTTCTTTTTATAAGTGATGATTGATAAATGATAATTGATATTCCTGAATACAGATTCTCATTCTGTATCAACCATCATTCATCATTTATATATTAATTTCTGCCGGGTCAATATTGTGTGGGTGGAAAGGAAACTTTTTGAAGTCTTCTTTCGATAATACAACAGTGTCCGGGGTTTTATACTTATTCATTGCTTCTACTACATCATCCGGTGGAGTGGTCATTTTTCTAAGCATCATATCAATCCATACTCCTGTAGCTTCTGCAGTAGCACAGTGCATCCCGTCCGGAGTATAGAATTTGTGTACAAAACGGTAGATGGAAGAATCTTCTGCACATCCGTCTATTTCTACACTTACAATGACGATCTGATCTGCATAGATTTCTTTGAAGAAAGAGTATCTTTCATGCAGGATTACCGGGCCTATTCCCCATCTGCTCAGCTGGGTAACTCCCATTTTCTCTTTAGTCATAAAAGCCATTCTGGCCTGTGCACAATACTGTACATATGATGAATTGGCCAGATGCTTGTTGGCATCAAGATCGCTCCATCTTACTTCAAATTTATGGTAGAAAATCATATGAAAATCGTTTTTGATATAATTAAAATTATAATCTTCAAAAATACTCAAATAAGATGGTTTATAAAAATTGTACTTTTGAAAAAATAATCTTCCGCATAGGATTACATATACATGAAACAGATCATTATTATCGGAGGCGGTGCTGCAGGCTTTTTCTGTGCATCTAATCTTGACGAAAAGAAATATACGGTTACCATTTTAGAACAGAACTCAGATGTCCTTCAGAAAGTTAAAATCTCTGGGGGCGGACGCTGCAATGTCACTCATGCATGCTTTGATCCAAGAGAATTGGTTCAGTTTTATCCCCGTGGAAACAAGGAATTATTAAGTGTCTTTACTAAATTTCAACCTGGTGATACGATGGAGTGGTTCGATCAACGAAACGTTCCTTTGAAAATTGAAAACGATAACAGAACTTTTCCTGAAAGTAATTCTTCTCAGACCATCATCAATACTTTTCTGAATGAAACTCAAAAGAAAAATATTTCAGTAAAAACAAAATGTACGGTAAAAGAGATTGAAAAACAGGACGAAAAATATATTGTAAGAACCAATTCAGGTGATTTTGAAGCCAATTATATCGTTTATACGACCGGAAGTTCTCCAAAATCGTTGAAAATTGTCGAAAACCTTGGTCATAAGATTGTAGACCTTGTTCCTTCCCTTTTCACATTCAATATTAAAGATGAATTGCTGAAAGATCTTCCGGGAACGAGTTTTGAAAACGCTGGAATTTCAATTCCAAAGCTTAAGACAGAAGAAAGCGGTCCATTACTTATTACGCACTGGGGACTTTCCGGACCTGCTGTTCTGAAAATTTCTGCATGGGAAGCCATTAGTCTGGCAAAGCTTAAATATAACTTTGAAATTGAAGTTAATTTTATTTCTATAGAAATAGATGAAGCGGAAGAACTCTTCCATAATTTCAAACAAAACAACCCTAAAAAGACCATTGGCCAGTCAAAGATCTTCGATATTACCAACAGATTCTGGCAAAAGATTCTGGAGAGTTCAAAGGTTGATCTTAATAAACAGGTAGCCAATATTTCCGGAAAAGAGATGCAGAAAATACTGGAAAATCTTTGCAGAAAAAAGTTTCAGGTAACCGGAAAATCTACTTTTAAAGATGAGTTCGTGACAGCCGGAGGGATTGATTTAAAGGAAATTAACTTTAAAAACATGTCTTCAAAACTCCTTCCCAATTTCTATATCGCCGGAGAAGTTTTGAATATTGACGCCGTGACAGGAGGATTCAATTTCCAGGCATGCTGGAGTGAGGGGTGGCTGATTGCACAGGATCTCAACAGCTTGTAAAAAAATATTACTTTTAATAAAAACTAAATACATGAAAAAAAAATTCGGTTTCTTACTTCTACTCTTGTTCTGTTTAGGATATGGCCAGGAAAAAACAATTGTCTCTGACTGGACTTCATTCACGCAAGCTGTCAATATAGAGAATAAACCTAACTGGAACTTCCGTATAACGGCAAAAATCAGAAAAGACAATGAGGATAATGGTTCCAATTGTGGGTTATGGTGCAGAATAAATAATAAAGATGAGTCTACTAGTTTCTTTGAAAATCAATATTATGGAATCCAGGTAACCCATGAATGGAAAACCTACGAAATAAAAGGAAGCATCAATCCATCTGCAAAGACCATGAATATTGGAGCTTTTGCACAAAGCAACGGGGATTTTTATTTTGACGATTTTAAGTTGGAAGTCAATGATGGAAAGTCAAAAAAATGGACTGAAATTCCTTTGGAAAACTCAGGTTTTGAAAAAGAGATAGCACCTTCGAACGGTTGGTTTGAAGGAATCCGTTCTCAGAAAATAAAGCACGTAAAACATTTTACAATTGAAACTTCAGATTATAAACCATTCGGTGGCAGAAAATCTTTGTTGATCAAAGGTCGTGGTATTATCGGAGCAATGCCGGAGGGAAAATTTATGGATGTTAATGGCATCAAATTATACTATGAAGTCTATGGAGAAGGTGAGCCGGTTCTTATGCTTCATGGCAATGGCCAATCCATCAGTGCCTTTATGAACCAAAAAGATACATTTGCCAAAAAACATAAAGTGATCATTGTCGATTGCCGTGAACGGGGAAGATCTACGTATGACAAAACGAAAGAACTTACTTTTGATATTCAGACAGAGGATCTTAAGCAGTTTTTAGAGAAGCTGAACATCAAAAAGACAAAAATTCTTGGCTGGAGTGACGGAGGAATTCTCGCACTGTCTATGGCAATGAAATATCCGGAGATGGTAGACAAAATAGCATGCTCAGGAGCCAATATTTTTCCGGAAGGAGTCAAAGATAATGATTTAAAATCCATGAAAGAAATGCTCGTGAACCTTATTAAAGAGAATAAGGACCATAAAAATGATATCTTTATTGATCTTCTGAATCTGGATTTGAAGTATCCCCAATGGAAGTATGAAGACCTGAATAAAATTCAGTGCCCTTCATTGATCATTGCTGGTGATAATGATCTTATAAAAACAGAACATACGGTAAAAATCGCAGAATATATCCCAAAAGGACAATTAGCTATCATCCCAAATGCAAGTCATTATGTTCCAGAAGAAAAACCTGAATTATTCAATGAATTAGTCATTGATTTCTTTGAAAATAAATAATCTGAATACAAATAAACCATGAAAAAAATAGTAACCTTCGCGTTGTGCCTTGGATTTGGGCTCGCTTTCTCACAAACGCAGGAAACCAAAACACCACCCACAGGAGATCATTCCAGAGATAAGTTTATTCCTGAACAAAGTAAGCAGGCAGAATATCCAGGGGGGCTTTCAGCATTTATGCGGGAGGTATCTCAAAAAATAAATACGAACCGAATAAAAGGAGCCAAAGGAAGAACAAGTTCACAAGCAAGGTTTTCTGTCAATGCTAAAGGTTATATTGAAACGATTATCGTAACCGGAGACAATGAATCCCTTAATCATGAAGTAGAAAGAGTGATGAAATCTATGAAAACCCAATGGAAACCCGGAGAATATAAGGGGAATACCGTAATGATTTGGTTTAATCTTCCTTTCATTATTAATTTCTAATAATTAAAATGCTATCAGTCAAAATAAATACTGCAGTTCTCTTTAAAATCCTTTTAGTTCTTGGATTTGCATATTTCTTTTGGCTAATGCTGAAGATTACATTAGAATATATTCCTTTTAATCCTGAGGTGAGCTTTCTGATGATCAAACAGACAGAAGTATCAGCAAGACCTGAATACCTTCCCGTTTTCTATACTCATGTCTATACAGCTATTTTTGTACTTCTTTCGGGTTTTCTTGCCTTGCTCAGAAAGGATTTTGGATTCAAAAATTTCCACAGGAATATGGGAAAAATGTATATTTTTCTCATTCTAATTTTTGCCGCGCCTTCAGGGATTTATATGGGGATATTTGCCAATGGAGGTATTTTATCGAAGATTTCCTTTGTTATTTTAGGCTTTTTATGGTGGTTTTCAACGTTGAAAGCCTATCAGCTGGCGAGACAGAAAAAGTTTAAAGAACACAAGCAGTGGATGTGGCGGAGTTTTGCTTTTACATTATCTGCTATTACCTTGAGAATGTGGAAGGTAATTATTGTATATTTATTTCATCCCAACCCAATGGACGTCTATCAGATCATTGCATGGCTGGGTTGGATTCCCAACATCCTTATTATTGAATATTTAATCACAAAAAAACATCTATGAAAATTGTAAATTACACACTGATTTCCCTGCTTACAGTTGCTCTGTTAAGCTGCAAAAAAGAAGGAAAGACTACCGAATCAGGAAAAGATTCTCTGACCGCAAAGAAGGATTCTGCGGTAGTCCCTGAAGTTCACCAGGAATATTACGGAATTTATACCGGCGAATTTGCCGGAATGGAAAAGGTAGTTGATCAGACAGACGGCTCAGAATATGATGTCAGCAACTATAAAAGAATTTCTTTAAAGATCAACAGAATCACCAAAGACAGCGTTTACGGACAAAGTATCGTTAATGGAAATCAGCGTCCGTTCCGAGGTGTTTTTAATGAATCTACGGCATCTTTCGTATTGGATGAACCCGGCAATGATAAAACAGATGGAAGGTTTGAAGTAAACTTAAAAGGAGACAGCTTAACCGGAAAGTGGAATGCTTTCGATAAAGCAAGCGTTAAAGCCCCATCAAAAACACTTAAACTGACTAAAAAAGAGTTCGTTTACAATCCCAATTTCATGCTGGATAAGGATTCTGACCTCGTAGACTGGTCAAACCCTAAAGAATTTACTGAAAAATATACCGATGAAGAAACGGGAAAAACAGAAAGCTATAAAACCTCTAAAAACCGTATCGCTTCTGAAGCGATCTTCAAACTAAATGCATCCAAGCAGAAGCTGACGGAAAAAGATCTTAAAAACTTAAGAAAACTGGACCTTGAGATCATCAAAAACTCAGTATTTGCAAGACATGGTTATTCTTTTAAAAAAGAAACCTACCGAAACTTCTTTGAGCAAACAGATTGGTATATTCCTGTTTCCAGCAATGTAGATAATGACCTTTCTCCTATGGAAAAGGAAAATGTAGCTTTACTGAACCGATTTACCAAATATGCAGAGGATAAATATGATAGTTTTGGAAGATAAAAAGTATTGATTTGCAGAGACTAAGAATTAGATGCTGAGGTTAGGTTTTCATTCTTCGTTGTTTTTACGATAATATAGAGAATCAAACAGCCTACGGCATAGCAAAGGTTATCAATCCATGAGAAAGAATTTCCAATGACAATATACATCAGGCTTCCTGGACGGAAGCCTAATTTTTCTGCAATATTGAAATATTGTGCAAATTCCACCATCAATGAAAAAATCAGAATTCCAAAAATCAGTTTCTGATCATTTACTTTTATAAAACTCTTTACAAAAGTATAAAGAAGCATGACCACAATAACGTCACCAAGGTAAGCTCTCACAAAGAAAATATCACTGAGTTTGGTGGCGATCAGCACTTCTGCAAGAAAAATAAGGATGGTCAGAAAAAAATATTTCAGGCTGAATTGGAATTTCATTTCAAAATTGGGTTTAAGGCATAAAAAATCGGTATCAAAGAACACCGATTTTATTTTATACAGGCAAATATATTATTTCTTTACTTTGATTGTACATCCAATGGCTACCGTTTTAGTCATTTTTACCGGTTCTCCTTTGATCAGAGCATTTACCGCATCCTGTGCATAATATTCCGACACATCATTCGGGTTATCATAATTATTGTCGATCGCACCAATATATTTTACGATATTCTTTCCATTTTCTTTTTTCAGCACAAAAACATGAGGCGTTTTTGTGGCGCCATACTGCGGATAAATTTTCTGTCCGTCATCTACCAGATAAGGAAAAGTGAATCCTTTCTGTTTTGCTCTTTCAATCATCTGCTGATAGCCGTCTTCCGGCTGTACATTAGGATCGTTAGGGTTAATGGCAATTACCGGATACCCCTGAGCTTTGTATTTTTTATCCAACTCAATAATCCTGTCTTCGTATTTCTTTGCGTAAGGACAATGGTTGCAGGTAAATATAACAATGAATCCTTTCGCGCTTTTAAAATCACTCAGGGAAACCATTTTCCCATCGATATTTTTAAGTTTAAAATCCACAGCTTCATCTCCTACTTCATAGCCTTTTACAACGGGAACATTCTCCTTCTGATTGGTATTTTTATCCTGGTCTTTTGCTGTAAAGCTTAATAATCCCAGCCCAACGATCAAGGCGGTCATTATAATTTTAAAGTTTTTCATACTCAATTATTTATTGCAGGTTTTCTTTAATTTCTTTTTCCAGATCTTCTTTGCTCATTTCACCGTCATTGAAATGAATTTTTGACCCGTTTTTGTAGAACAATGTTACCGGAATATTTCCATCCCAATCTTTTTCAAATCTTGGAATCCAGGTATTCATTCTTTTAATATCATGCAACAGAAGGACCTCTGCAGTCAGATTTTTATTTTTAATGAATTTCAATACCCTTTCTTGATCCGCCAGTCTGTCCAACGAGACCAGAATCATCTTATACTTCTCATTATCTGCATATTTATTATTTACTTCCATAAAATGAGGAAGTTCTTTTACGCATGGGGCACAGGTTGTGGACCAGAAGTTGACCACAAGCAATTTATCTTTTTCCTGCTGAATTCTCTTCTCCAGATCTTCATATTTTACTACAGAAACTTCCGTCTGCTGGGCTTTAAAAACCGTACAGAATAAAAACAGGGTTGATATTTTTATTATGTTTTTCATTATTAAAATATAAACAACTACAATACAACAATATACAAAAATAAAATTCATCTAATCACTAAATCTCTTACAAACAAACTATTTATTTGTCCATTGATTTATTTTTTTGATATTTTTGCAACTTAAATCAAAACCATGAAAAAATCTTATTTACTTCTGCCAATTTTCTTTTTGGCATCATGCACAAGCAGTAGCGATGATGATACTTCGTCTAACAACAGTGGAAATACGAATACTAATAATAACAGCCCGGTTCTAGTAACAAAAATGGTTTCTGACGGAGAGACCTCAACCTATACTTACAGTGGCTCTAAAATTTCCCAGATTAAAAATATCACCAATGGTGAAATTACCCTCTTCAGTTATTCCGGAGATCTCATTACTCAACAGATAACTACCGGTTTAAGCAAAAGTTATAAAACGACATATAGTTACGATGGAAGCAGCAGATTAAGCAAAAAAATATATAGTGAGACTTCCCTGTCTTCCGGAACGACTTCTACAGTGGAAACCAATTATAACTATCTTTCCAGTAATAGTGTGAAAATCACTTATACTGCAAGCTTTACCGGATCCTCAGCCATAAGAACAGGCAGCAAAACAGCAACATTAAATGCTGACGGCTCACTTAACAGCTGGACAGAAACCGCATCAGTACCCAATAATGCAGGTGGTTTTCATAGTGCTACAGGTACTTTACAGCCTATCGTGTATGATACCAAGAATATTCCTTTTAAAAATATAACAGGGTTTTTAAAAATTATTGATAGCGAAGACGAAAACGGATCTATACACAATATCGAAAGCTACAACCATGTCCTTAATTATAACGATGGAGCTGGAAGCGGCGAATGGGGAATCTTTAAATCCACCTACGAATACAATAACAGTGGATACCCTACCAAAAGTGTCAAAACGTATTATAATAAGACAGGAACGGGGATAACGAATAGTGAATTGATTACTTATGAGTACAATCATTTATAATAAAGAGAGCCGCTAAGGCTCTTTTTTTTGCATATATGTTAATTTTTTCACAAGTAATAGAATTATATAGATGATTTTTATATATTTGGGTTAAATCAAACTAAAATATCATGAAAAAATTAAAAAATCAGAAAAAACTGAGTAAAAAGGCATTAAAAAATATCACGGGAGGAAATGGACCTGGAATATGCTGGGAAGGCCTTTGCAGGGTAAGAGGAACAGATGATGAATATACCATAGGACCTTTAGACAGCACCGGATTTTGCTGCTAATCAAATACACTTAAAACAATAACCAAAACCAAATCATCATGAAAAAATCAAACATTCAAAAAAGAAAACTGACGAAAAGTGAGTTAAAGGAAATCACAGGAAGCGGCAGAGTATGCTGGGACGGATTCTGCCGTAGAGGCGAATTTGAAGAATGGCAGCTTGGTGCTGGTGATAAAAATGGCTATTGCTGTTAGTATCCCATAAACTTTGTTAGATAAATAAGGATTGAGGCTACCCTCAATCTTTTTTTATAAAATAGATTCTCCTCCTAAAAAAGTTAACAATTTGACTCACAATATTTTGAACATAATAAAATATCTTGTAAATTAGCTTTTACCAAATTAAAATTATTATGAAAAATTCAAAAAATCAGAAAAGAAAATTGAGTAAAATGGAGCTGAAAGAGATCAGCGGTGGTGCAAACAGACCAGTATGCCCAAGAGTAATAAGCTGTACAGATCCTCATACGGGTGAAGACCGATATGGAGTTCCGGGTATGCAGGATGGATTTTGTTGTTAATCAAGTTTGTAACACTTAAACAAGGAATATGAAAAATTCAAACCTGAAAACAAGAAAACTCAACAAAGCTGAACTCAAGGAAATTAACGGAGGGGCAGCTGCCTGCGCTGAAGGACTATGCAAACTAAGAGGAGTCAGTCACTTCCTTATTATCGGTCCTAGAGGTAATGACGGCTACTGCTGCTAAACAGACTTTTAACATTATTAAAAAAATGATTGGATTACCCTCCAATCATTTTTTTTATCGCATTCAGCTTCATTAAAGCTTCAATAGGTGTTAAAGTATTGATATCTATTTTTGTCAGTTCTTCCCGGATATTCTCCAGAACAGGATCATCAAGCTGGAAGAAAGAAAGCTGCATATTTTCTTCTGTCACCCTTTTAATACTCTCAGAGGTACTTCCTGTTTCTTGTGTTCTGCTAGCTTCAAGAGTTTTAAGTATTTCATTGGCTCTGTTCACTACTTTGGCAGGCATTCCGGCCAGTTTTGCCACATGAATACCAAAACTGTGTTCACTTCCCCCCGGAATCAGTTTTCTCAGGAAAATGATATTTCCTTTGTTTTCCTGAATAGAAACATGGAAATTTTTCACTCTTTCGAAATTAACGGTCATTTCATTCAGCTCATGATAGTGCGTTGCAAATAGCGTTTTAGCCTGTGTAGGATGCTGATGAAGATATTCAGCAATAGCCCATGCAATAGAAACACCATCATAAGTGGAGGTTCCACGGCCGATTTCATCCAGTAAAATCAGGCTTCGCTCGGAAATATTATTCAGAATATTGGCCGCCTCGTTCATTTCTACCATGAAAGTAGATTCTCCGGCAGAAATATTGTCGGTAGCTCCTACCCTTGTAAATATTTTATCAAGCATTCCGATTTCTGCATGTTTTGCAGGCACAAAACTTCCAATCTGGGCCAAAAGACATACAATGGCCGTTTGACGCAGAATTGCCGATTTACCGGCCATATTGGGTCCAGTTACCATGATAATCTGCTGGGAATCTTTATCCAGAAAGATATCATTCGGGATATATTTTTCTCCCAGTGGAAGAGCATTTTCAATAATCGGGTGTCTGGCTTCTTTTAAATCAATGGCATAGCCGTCATTCAAAACAGGTTTTGTATAACTCTCAGATACAGCCAGTTCGGATAGTCCTGCAGCCACATCAAGCTGGGCAATGATATTGGAATTTCCTTGAATCTGATCAATATAAACCATTGTTTCCCCACATACATTTCTATATAATGAAGTTTCCAGAACGCCTATTTTTTCTTCGGCACCCAGGATCTGGTTTTCGTATTCTTTCAGCTCTTCGGTAATGTATCTTTCAGCATTTACCAGGGTCTGTTTTCTTACCCAGTCATCCGGAACTTTATCTTTATGGGTATTTCGAACCTCTATATAATATCCGAAAACGTTGTTAAAATCAATTTTAAGGCTGGTAATTCCAGTTCTTTCAATCTCTCTCTGGCACATTTCATCCAGGAAACCACGTCCTTTGCTCTGAAGATTTCTTAATCTGTCCAGTTCTTCGGAAACGCCTTCTTTAATGATATTCCCTTTCGCAATACTTACCGGCAGTTCTTCATTAAGGTGATTTTGCAAATATGTAATCAGTTCATCCAGATCAAATAAAGGCTCTAACCACGACAGCACATCGGCATGAGGATGTAATAAAGCTTTGATTTTATGAATATTAATTAAACTTTGACGCAAATACCCCAGTTCTTTAGGTGAAATTTTCTCTGCAGCCAGTTTTCCCATCAATCTGTCAAGATCAGAAATCGATTTCAAAAGCTGGCAGATTTCGTATTTCAGCGCATCATTTTCGTTTAAGAAGTCAATCAGAGAGAGTCTTCTCATAATCTCATCCACAGATTTTAAAGGAAGAATGATTCTTCTTCTCAGTAATCTTCCACCCATTGGAGTAGACGTTTTATCAATGATATCCAGCAGAGATTTTCCCTGAGGATTACTTGGATAAACAATTTCCAGGTTTCTCAGGGTAAAATTATCCATCATCAGATAATCTTCCTGTGGAATAATCTGCAGTTTTGTAATATGGGCAAGCAGATTATGATGAGTATCTTCTACCAGATAGGCAAAAATAGCACCTGCAGCTGTAATGGCCAGCGGAAGGCTTTCCACTCCAAAACCTTTTAAAGAATTGGTTTTAAAGTGATTGGTTAATTTTTCGTAGGCAAAATTATATTGGAAAGCCCAGTCTTCAAGCTTAAAGGCATTTTTATTTTTGATCTGTTCCGGAATCTGAGTACTTCTCTGGAAAATAATCTCACTCGGATCAAAGGTATTGATAATGTGCAAAAGCTTTTCCAGGTTTCCTTCACTTACCAGAAACTCTCCTGTGGAGATGTCTACTAAGGCAATTCCGTACTTCTCTTTTTCTTTATGCAATGAAAGAAGGAAGTTATTTTTTTTGGAATTTAAAACCTGATCATTAAAGGTAACTCCTGGAGTAACCAACTCAGTAACACCACGTTTCACAATTCCCTTCACCATTTTCGGATCTTCCAGCTGATCACAGATAGCCACCCTCATTCCTGCTCTTACCAGTTTGGGAAGATAAGAATCTATTGAGTGATGTGGGAATCCTGCAAGCTCTACACTGCCTTCTCCATTGTTTCTTTTGGTAAGGACAATACCCAGAATCTGGGATGTTCTCACGGCATCCTGCCCAAAAGTTTCATAAAAATCCCCTACTCTGAAAAGTAAAAGCGCATCCGGGTATTTACCCTTGATGGTATTGTACTGAGTCATTAGTGGAGTTTCCTTCTTCGTTTTTGCCATAGTAAAAAATGAGCCCCAAATTTAGAAAAATAAATTCAGGGTAAGAGAATTGTTTGCGGGTTAATCTTCTATGTTTTTCTTTATCAGTAATTAATCGTATTTTCACCCATCAAATCACATTATTCATGGAATTTCCTGTTTTAGAGACTGAAAGACTTATTTTGCGCCAGCTTACTTTTAATGATACCCAAGACTTATTTGAATACTTTTCTCTGGATGAAGTTATGGAATATTATGACCTTGCTCCCTTCAAGACGGAAGATGACTCCCGTCGCATCATCCAGCATTTTAACAGTGAATTCGAAAAAGGGAAAGGCTTCAGATGGGCTCTGGAACTGAAATCCGACGGAAAAGTCATCGGAACCTGTGGTTATCACAACTGGTACAGGGAACATTTCAGGGCAGAGGTCGGCTATGAGCTCAATCCAAAATTCTGGCAGCAGTCTTATATGAAAGAAGCTATTCTTCCTATTTTAACCTATGGATTTGAAACCATGAGACTTCACCGCGTAGATGCATTCATTGACCCTTCCAATATTTCATCCGAAAGGCTGTTGACTTCTTTAAATTTCAGCAAAGAAGGAACGTTGAAAGATTATTTTTTTGAAAAGGGAAAATTCGTAGACGCAACGATATTTGGGCTTATTAATAAATAAATTGATCTAAATCTAACGCTAAGAAGCAAAGAAAATTGATATTATGCTTCTGATTTTCGTTCGCAAGGGCATTTTATTTAGCAATTGAAGTGCTTCCCTCGCTGAGTGAAACGCCCTTGCGAACCTTTATTAGCAGCTATCCCTAAACATTGCGCTCAATGCGTTAAAATTATCAAATGTATAATGTTTATTTTTTTGAAAGGTGCTTTTCCAAAGCCTCTGAACTTTTCTTATAGGCCCATTTCTGCTTGTAATTCACCCATTTTGCTTTGAAAAGTTTTCGCATCAGTTTATCCGTATACCTCATGATGAAAACATGATACAGCATATTGGCAAATACATTCGGCTTATTCGGAAGCGCTCTTAATGAAAGTGAAAAACCGGGCTCCAGATATCTGTTGAAGTGCCAGAAAGCTCCCGGAATAAAGAGAGCATCACCATGCTCCATAAAAATTTCGTATCCTTTGGCATATTTCAATGCCGGGAACTTTTCGTAATCCGGATTTTCATAATCGACCTCGTAAACGGTATGAACGGACAAAGGAACTTTATACAAAAACGGAGACTGCTTCTGGTCAAACAGCAGAATTCTTTTCTTTCCTTCAAAATGAACATGCATAAAATCACCCAGATCCACATCATAATGCATTAAAACATGGGCTTCACTTCCTCCAAAGAATAAAGTCGGCAGTCTTTTGAAGAACTTTATTCCCAGATCAGGATAGGTGAAGTTTTTAAGAAGCTCGGGAAGCCTGTCTGTGATGATATAAAAAAAGATTCGCAAATCTGAAGGTCTGCTTTTGATGGTGTCAATATAGTCCTTCATTTTCATATGGGTAACCGGCGCGTCAGAACTTTTTGCCGCATCTGCAGGTTTGTTATCATACAACGGAACCTCCTGATCTCCCGCCTTCTCTTTGATATAGGCAAGATTCCATTTGTCAAAAGCGTCCCATCGACTGGCAAAATTCTTAATCAAAAGAGGTTTCTGCTTTTTAAAATAGTTTTTCTGAAAATCTTCTTTACTGATATCATCTACAATATCTACGTTTTCGAGGATCATGTACTTTGTATTTAATGCGAAATAAAAATAGTGTTTTTTTGAAATCTGAGAAAATTAAGATTAAAAAGGCTGGAAGCTGGAAGATAGATGCAGGAAGTTAATATTTGTCTGCAAACCTACTACTTCTTTGGCTCCCATAACCTCCCTCTTCCGGCTTCAGACTTCCTTACCTCATTAGCAAAGCTCAGATGAAAAATTTATATTTGTGGTAATAAGAGCGTTTATGAGAGTCTACAACACCAAACATTTCCTTAAAATCCTGTTCAGTTTACACAAAAGTGACACCTTAAAAATTCTTTTTCCAAGTATGATTCTTGTAGGATTATACTCATGGGGAATTCAATACCTGGAAGTTGAGTATCTGCACCTTACCACAAAATCAGGAGTGAGCAATGTGGGTATGATTCATTCTCTGCTGGGTTTTGTGCTTTCACTTTTGCTGGTTTTCAGAACGAATACTGCGTATGACCGTTGGTGGGAAGGACGAAAACTTTGGGGAAAACTGGTCAATGACACGAGAAACTTTGCAATAAAAATCAATACGATTCTTGGAGACAACCGTCAGGATGCTGAGCAAATAGCAAGGTATTTAAAATACTTTCCACACTTTTTAGCTAAACATCTTTCTAAGGAATCTACCAGGCTGGCTCTGGATGAAGATTATTCTGAAATAGAAAGCTCTTTAAAAAACCATGGCCCAAGTGAAATAGTTATTCTGCTTAGCCATAAACTGAATCAATTAAAAAAAGAAGGAAAAATTTCTGAAGTTGAAATGCTGTACTTAGACACCCAGCTTTCAGGATTTCTGGATGTATGTGGAGGTTGTGAAAGAATTAAAAATACACCGATCCCTTACTCCTACTCTTCTTTCATCAAGAAGTTTATTATTCTGTATGTCTTTGCACTTCCGATAGCATACGTTATTACGATCGGCCTTTTTATGATTCCGCTTACCGTTTTCGTTTATTATGTTTTGATGAGTCTTGAACTTATTGCAGAAGAAATTGAAGATCCGTTCAATAATGATGAAAACGATATTCCTATGGAAACCTTAGCGCAGAACATTGAGAAAAATGTACAGCAGATTATGATCAGAAAATAAAAAATCAAGCTTCTAAAGCTTGATTTCTTTAAGTTCGCCGTCTTGTTTTATCTCTACAAATTTGCTTTCCCTGTTGGCAGCAGAATATCCGTAGAAAAACGTACTGTATATAGGAGTAGAATAGAGATAAGCTCCATAGCCGTTATAAGCATCCGAAGTTCCTGTCTGCTTCTGATAACTTGCCGTTGCAGTAAAATTGACAATAGTTTCAAGATAATATTTACCCGGTTTCAGTTTTTCAAATTTAAACCTCCCGTGATCATCAGTTAAAGCTTCCACTCTGTATTTAAAAGCTTCTTCAGACATATATACTGTTGTTTTTTTATTTTCATATTTCTTTCTCATATTATAAAACTCCTCAAAATAAGGTGTTACAGGAAAAAGCATGACAACAGTTCCTTTGGGTGCATAATGTTTTTCTCCAAGCAATGGTTTGATGCCCCAGTTGTTTTTTTGTTTGGTAGAAGCCTGCCCTTCAATGGTAGAGTTTCCGAATCCAAGCATATCCCTTGCCAGTTTTTTATCAAAAAAAGCTTGGGGATAATAGGTGTTTTGTGCTTCCAGAGATATAAATCCCCATATTAATATAAATAAGGTGAATAATTTTTTCATAGTATATTTTTGAGTCAAATATAAGTATTTTACTATTTTTGAAATAAAAATAGCTATGAAGTACATGTTTCTATTGTTTTTTTCCACTTCTGTTATGATTGCAGCACAGAAACCTTGTGGATATAAGGACGGGCTGCAGGAAGGCTCCTGCAGAGAATTTTATGACAATGGCCAGGTGAAAAATATAGTAGAATGGAAAAAAGGGAAACTGGATGGTGATGCTGTTTTTTATTATGATAACGGAAAAGTGCAGTCGAAAGGAGAATATAAAAAAGGATACAAAGTAAAAGAATGGTCCTATTTTGATAAGAATGGAGTTCTCACTTCCAAAGAAGCTTTCAGAAATGGAGAAAAGAATATTTATGACAATAGTCTTACCGCAACATTCTATTCTCCGGCAGGTAAAATAACTGAAATTTCCAATTATAAATTCAATAAATTACAGGGAGAAAGCAAAACCTTCCATGAAGATGGAAAATCATTGAAAGATATTGGTCAGTATGATAACGGGCTTGCTACCGGGAAATGGAAAGTATTTTATCCATCAGGAAAATTACAGCGTGAAACTGAGCTTGCCAACGATAAAAGAAACGGCAACAGAGTGCATTACCGTGAAGACGGAAGCATAGAAAAAACAGAGGTCTATAAAGACGGAAAATTAATCTCAACAAAATAATACAATTGGTACAGAAACTAAAACTGGAAGAACTAAACAGAATAGATGTAGAAACATTTAAGAAGGTTGAAAAAATTCCGTTGGTCATCATTTTAGATAATATCAGAAGTATGCACAATGTAGGTGCAGCCTTCAGAACGGCAGATGCCTTTTTAATTGAAAAAATAATCCTTTGTGGAATTACACCACAGCCACCTCACCGTGAGATTCATAAAGCGGCATTGGGAGCAACAGAAAGTGTAGACTGGTCTCATGAAACAGAAACCAACGCTGCTATTGCAGATTTGAAAAGCAAAGGATACGAAATCATCGGAATTGAGCAGACTACAGGAAGCCAGCTTATCACAGATTTTACGATTGACAGATCAAAAAAGTACGCCTTGATTTTAGGAAACGAGGTAGAAGGAATCAGTGATGAAGTACTTCCCAATATTGATGTATTTTTAGAAATTCCACAGCTTGGAACCAAGCATTCTCTTAATGTAAGTGTGTGCGCCGGAATTGTGATGTGGGAATTTGCAAAAGCATTAAAATAAAAAAACTGCATATGTCCTTAGTAGACAGTGCAGTTTGAAATAAATCTAATAAAAAGTAAAAATGAAAGGCGACAAAGGTACTTTATTTTTTTTTACAAACAAATTTTGACGGCATTTTTTTTGTTTCATCTTAAAAAAAGTCGGGTTTTCAGAAAAAGTTTCGTTTAATTTTTTATAAATTAGCACAATGTTTATCAAGGACTATATCTCAAAAGACTTTCCATGTTTTAGCCTGTCTGACTCCATAGAGTCGGCCAGAAACATATTGGAGGATTTCGGATATTCTCATGTTTTCATCAAAAAATCCCACCACTTCTACGGAGCTATTGCAATGGACTTTCTGTATGAAGAAGATGGAGGAACACTGAAGGATCTGGAACACCAGATTGAGCGGTTTGCGATTCTGGAGGATAACAACGTTATGGACAGCATCCGTCTGTTTTATACTTTCAGCTCCAATGTGATTCCTGTGATTAATAAAAATGAAAAATATCTGGGGTACATTACCTGTGAAGATGTTTTTCAGGACCTTTCCCGTTATCCTTTATTTTCAGAAACAGGAGCTATTCTTACCGTAGAAACTCCGGCCAGAAAATATTCAATGACGGAAATTACCAATATTGTAGAAAGCAACAATTCTAAGTTTTACGGAGGGTTTATAAGCTTTATGTCTGAGGAGGTAGTTCAGGTCACCATAAAAATCAGTAATGAAAACCTGGCCTCGATAGACGCTACATTTGACCGGTACGATTACAGAATTGTTGAAAAATACTATTCTGATGAGAAATCCGACCTGTTTAAAGACCGTTATGGTTTTTTACAAAAATTCATAGAAATATAACATGAAGGCAGCCATATATTCTCAGAAAAAAGATCTTGATACTTTTTTATATTTAAGCAAGTTTATCTCTGAACTTGAAGCAAGAGGTGTAAAATCTGTTCTGTATGATGAAATGGCTGAAGCACTTCAGTTTTCAAAAATATTCGAAACTTTCAACTCTAAACAGGACCTTCTGGACAAAGAAGTGGATCTTTTCTTCACTTTCGGTGGAGACGGAACGATTGTAAACTCTTTAACCTTTATAGAGGATCTTGAAATTCCGGTGGTAGGAGTCAATACAGGAAGGCTTGGATTTTTAGCCTTTTTCACAAAAGAAGAAGCCTTTAAAGAATTGGATTCTATCTTAAAAGGAGATGTAAAAACAAGCCGCCGTTCAGTAATTGAGGTTGTTTCACCCAAACTGGAAGGAGCTTTTCCTTATGCATTAAACGACGTTACTGTTTCCCGAAAAGAAACAACATCGATGATTACAGTAGATTCTTTTATCAATGATGAGTTTCTGAATGTATTCTGGGGTGACGGTGTGATCATTTCAACACCAACAGGTTCTACTGCTTACTCTCTGAGCTGTGGTGGGCCAATCATTTCTCCCAACAATGAAAATTTTGTCATTACGCCTATCGCTCCCCACAATCTGAATGTGAGACCTTTAGTAGTAAACGATAAAGTAGAAATAAAACTCAGGGTGGAAAGCCGTGTACCACAATACTCTCTTTCCCTAGACTCCCGACTGATCCATATAGAAACCGATAAGGAAATCATCATTAAAAAGGCAAAATTCCAGCTTCTTCTGGTACAGCCCAACGGTTTGAGTTTCTATGAAACCATCCGCCAGAAGCTCCTTTGGGGCAGAGATAAAAGAAACTAGTAATTTCTTAAAAATGATTACCTTTACACGAAATTAAAACACCTAATAAATTTATAATAAAAAGTAAAACATGAGCAGAATTTTTCCGGCAGGAGTTGCCACAGGTCAGTTAGTTACTGATATCTTTCAGTATGCTAAAGAAAACAAGTTTGCATTACCTGCAGTAAACGTAATTGGATCAAGCAACGTAAACGCTGTGATGGAAACTGCAGCGAAATTGAACTCTCCTGTAATTATTCAGTTTTCAAATGGTGGAGCTGCATTCAACGCAGGAAAGGGATTAAACAATGACGGACAAAAGGCTGCCATCTTAGGATCTATTGCTGGTGCCAAACATATCCACACGCTTGCAGAAGCTTACGGAGCAACTGTAATTCTACACACAGACCACTGTGCAAAGAAATTACTTCCTTGGATTGACGGATTGATGGATGCTAATGAAGATTTCTTTAAGCAGACAGGAAAATCTCTTTACTCTTCTCACATGTTAGACCTTTCTGAAGAATCTTTGGAGGAAAACCTTGAGATTTCAGCTCAGTATTTCGAAAGAATGGCTAAGCTTCAGATGACTCTTGAAGTAGAAATCGGGGTAACAGGAGGTGAAGAAGATGGTGTAGATAACTCAGACGTTGATAACTCCAAATTATATACTCAACCAGAAGATATAGCTTATACTTATGAAAAACTAAAAGCTATTTCTGACAACTTTACCATTGCTGCTGCTTTCGGTAACGTACACGGAGTTTACAAGCCAGGAAACGTAGTTCTTACACCGAAAATTCTTGACAATTCTCAGAAATATGTTCAGGAGAAATTCGGAACGGCTGCTAAACCTATCAACTTTGTATTCCATGGAGGTTCAGGATCTACTTTAGAGGAGATCAGAGAAGCTATCGACTATGGGGTAATCAAAATGAATATTGATACTGACCTTCAGTTTGCTTACACAGAAGGCGTTAGAGATTATATGGTAAACAATATTGATTATTTAAGAGCTCAAATCGGAAACCCTGAAGGAGAAGAAAAACCTAACAAGAAATTCTACGACCCTAGAGTATGGGTAAGAAAAGGTGAGGAAACATTCTCTACAAGATTGGTGAAAGCATTTGAAGATTTAAATAACGTAAATACTTTAAAATAAGAACTGTACATTTGTATCAATGTAAAAAGTATTCATAAAAATATATTTACATTGGTACATTTTACATTTATACATTAATACAAACAAAAATGGCATTCGACTGGTTTAAAAGAAAAGCAAAAAACATTACCACTTCTACTGATGAGAAAAAAGACGTTCCCAAAGGTCTTTGGCATCAGACTCCATCCGGAAAAGTAGTGGAACATGATGAACTAAAGAGAAATAACTATGTTTCTCCTGAAGATGGATTCCATGTAAGAATAGGAAGTGCAGAATTTTTTGACATCCTTTTTGACGGTGGTAAATTTACCGAACTGGATGCTAATGTTGAAAGTATTGATATCTTAAACTTCAAAGATACAAAGCCTTACAAAGACCGTTTGAAAGAAGTAAAAGCTAAAACAAAGCTTACAGACTCTATCAGAAACGCGGTAGGAACTGTAAAGGGAACTGAAATGGTAGTTTCTTGTATGGATTTTGCTTTCATCGGTGGATCTTTGGGTTCTGTAATGGGTGAAAAGATCAGACGAGCAATAGATTACTGTATAGCACACAAACTTCCGTATATGATTATCTGTCAGTCCGGAGGAGCAAGAATGCAGGAGGCTACTTACTCTTTGATGCAGCTGGCAAAAGTTCAGGCTAAATTAGCTCAGCTTTCTGAAGCAGGTCTTTTATACATCGCTTACCTTTGTGACCCTACATTCGGAGGAATTACTGCTTCTTTCGCAATGACTGCTGATATCATCATGGCAGAGCCGGGAGCACTGATCGGTTTCGCTGGGCCAAGAGTAATCCGTGAAACAATCGGTAGAGACTTGCCGGAAGGATTCCAGACATCAGAATTCTTACAGGAAAAAGGATTTGTAGATTTCATCGTAAAAAGAACTGAAATTCAGGATACTGTAGCTAAAACAGTAAATTTATTAGCTGTAAAAGCATAGTATCTGTAACAAAAACAATACAATCTCTCTCTAATTAGGGAGAGATTTTTATTTATGAGGACTTTTAAGATATTTTTCAATACCATCAGGAGTATGAGTTTTAAAAAGATTATCCGTCTTTTATCACTTGTCCTTCCCCATCCTCTTTTTGCCCTGATGAGTTTCCATGCTACCGTAAAAGCATTTACCATTGCACAGAAAAAATTTCCTAAGACAGCTTCCACTAATGGAATCGGAAATGCTTTCAGACATGCCCTGTGGTGCTGCTTTATTATGATGTACTGCTGTAAAATTTCTTCTCCTAAAAAAGCACTTGATTTTTGCAAAAGAATCACAGACATGCATGAAGAACTTTTCCCGAATGAGCCGTTGGAAACCAAAATGGATCTCCATAATAACAAAATCGGAATGGATTATTTCATGGAAATTCTTCCGGGAATTCATCGCCAGTTTTTTGAAAAGAGTTTCTTTGTGGATGCATTAGTCAAAAAAATGGATGATGCTAAAGTTTTGAAAAATATGGATGATGATTTTGAAGGACATCTTGTTTATCTGGAAGAGTAATTCTTTTATTTTAAACGCTAATGATCGCAAGGAAAATACATAAGCTTACTGTATATTTTCGTCCGCAAGGGCATTTCATTCAGCTATTTTCCATAATTGAAGTTCTCTTTGCTTAGTGCTAACGCCTTCGCGAACCAAAATATAATTTCATTATATAAAATATTTGCGAACACTGCGTTAAAATAAACTTTAAGAACAGAAGTCATCCTTACTTTTCCTTGACCGGAATAACAAAAGACTTTAGTTATTTTTGTGGTTTAAAGTATTTTTGATAAGTTTAAACAATTAAATCAATCAGATGGTTCTCAGCAGAATTTGGTCGGCTTTCATTATTATTGCCATTGCCATTGCCAGTATAAAATACGTTTCGTCAGGTAACTACAAAACCATTTTCAATGATATGGTGGTGGGAAAAGGAGGTGATACAGTGAAGATTGCATCACAGCCTATGAGCAGCCTCTCTCCTATTGTAAGAGACAGCCTGATGAAAAAGAATGATTTTGCAGACAGCAGAATTCATTATAAAACTGATTCTTTAAAACAAAATGTAAACGTTTATCGTGTTCAGGAAGCTGATGGTGTCATCGGAACCTCTGAAACGGCGGTGAAGATCTGTCTTGGTCTTATCGGAATCATGACCCTGTTTATGGGATTCATGAGTATTGCTGAAAAAGCAGGAGGAATCAACCTTCTAAGCCGTCTGATTCAACCTTTTTTCTCCAAATTATTTCCTGACATTCCTAAAAACCATCCCGCATTCGGGCATATGCTGATGAATTTCAGTGCCAACCTTCTGGGACTGGATAATGCTGCCACTCCTTTTGGGTTAAAAGCGATGGAAAGTCTCCAGACTTTAAATCCCAATAAAGATACCGCCAGCAATTCGCAGATTATGTTTCTGTGTCTTCATGCCGGTGGTATGACTTTGATTCCCGTATCCATTATTGCCATCAGAGCATCAATGGGTTCCAAAACACCTACAGATATTTTTCTACCCTGTATGATTGCCACTTTTGCAGCTACACTGGCTGCGATGATTATTGTTTCCTTGTATCAGAAAATCAATCTTCTTCGCCCTGTAGTCATTGCTTATGTAGGGGGAATTTCAGCTATTATAGCTCTTTTGGTACTGTATCTTGTACAATTAAGTAAAGATGAGCTGGATGATTTCAGTAAAGTACTAAGCAATGGTTTAATTCTTTTTATCTTCCTTGCCATCGTACTTGGGGCTGTTTACAAGAAAATCAACGTTTTTGATGCCTTTATTGAAGGAGCAAAAGAAGGTTTCACCACCTGTGTTAAGATTATCCCTTACCTGGTTGGGATGTTGATTGCTATTTCTTTATTAAGAACTTCCGGTGTTTTTGATGTGATCATTGATGGGATGAAATGGGTTGCTAACGTTGCCAATATGGATCCAAGATTCGTGGACGGACTTCCAACAGCTTTAATCAAGCCTTTATCAGGTTCCGGAGCCAGAGGAATGATGGTGGACACGATGAGTACTTTCGGAGCGGATAGTTTCCAGGGGAAATTGGCAGCCGTACTTCAGGGAAGCTCAGATACGACGTTCTACGTAATTGCAGTATACTTTGGTGCCGTAGCCGTTAAGAATACGAGATACACGGTAATTGCTATGCTTCTGGCCGATTTGGTGGGTGTTATTACTGCCATTGCGTTGGCCTATCTGTTCTTTGCTTAATAAAACAGTTGCTGACTCAACCAGATGCTATTAACTTTAAACATTAAACTCAAAATTTAAAATCCATTATGATTACCGATAAAGAATTCACCCTAAGACTCATCCGTCAATTAACCCAGGCATTGGAAAAACTGATTCTGGACAAACCTGAAGAAAGTTTAATGCAGAAAGAACTGGATTTTGATACTTTGATGAGAGACATCTTCAAGATGAGCTTCACAGAGGTTGCTTCAAAAACCAAGGAAGAAATGATCGCCATGGTCAACGAAAGACAGGAAAGGGATCACAAAGATTATTATGAAATGCTTGGAAATCTTTTCTACTTCAACAGCAGACATGATCAGAATAAAGATTTCCAGGATAAGGCAAAGACATTCTATGAGCTGTATCTTCAGACCAGCGGTATTTTTGCCCTTCCGGTCATCAACAGAATAAATGAATTAAAAAAAGCACTTGAATAAAGTGCTTTTGTATTTTTAGAATGTAATTTTATAAGTTCCGGTAGAAGAAGTTCCGGCTTTCTCAGCCTTCACATATTTCTTAACCCAGGCTACAGATGTAGAGGCTACACAAGGATCTGAAACACCTCCTGCCCTTCTTGCAGACACTACATTTCCCGCTTTATCTACCGTGTAGGCAATGGTAATTGATCCGCTTGCTGTACAGCTGTGAGAGGGCTGTGCGCCTCCTCTTCCCATTGTTCCGGGAATATATCCTACCAGTTTCCTGTCGATTCCCACTTTACTGTCTCCGTTTCCGTCACCTCCTAAAGGATCTCCTGCATTTCCAATTCCTTCACCTGTTCCCTGGCTTCCGGCTTTGGTTCCTCGTCCTTTGATCAGGTTTCCGATGGCAGCATTTCCTTTTCCGTCTCCATTTCCTGTTTTTGAATTGGCAGTGGCAGCTCCGGACTTTTTAGTATTCTTAGAAGCGCTGGTGCTTGTTGCTTCCTTTTTTTCAGCTTTTTTTGATTCCTCTTTTTTAGGAACTGTTGCTTTTGAATTATTTCCTGTGATGACTTTCTCCTTTGTCTCTACTTTCTTCGGTTCGGGTGCTGGTTCTGGTTTTACAATAGTTTTTGTTTCCGGAACCGGTGTTTCTGCAGGTTCTGGTGTTACTTCTTCTGTTGCAGCGGCAAGACTTCCAGGCTGTTCAGCAGGTTCTTCAATCCCCTTTCCATTTCTGTTATCACCAAAATTAACCAGCATAGTAGTAACCACTTCAGGATCTTTATCCAGTTCAGGTTTTAATTTATACAAAAAAACAAAAAGCAAAATAGCAGCCCAGATGAGAATAGAAAGCAGTGCGCTCTTTACTCTATCTTTATTTTCTTCGTTTCTGTTTGCTGTATAGCTTTTCATCTTAAAACGTAATTCTTTCCGGAAATCCGGGTCTTTTATTTATCTTTAACGGTTGCAATGGCAATGTTAAATTTATATTTCTCAGCTATTTCCATCACAAAAACAACATCTTTATGCAATGTGTTTTCATCAGCCCGGATCGTAAATGATTTATTGGGCTGGCTGGCTAATTTATTTACAATAATTTTCTCCAGTTCTCCTCTGTTGGCAGGATTATCATCCACAAAGAATGAACCATCCGGCTTGATGCTTACCGTCACAGGATTGGGAATATTATCGTCAACGGCTCCGGCTTTCGGCAGATTCACATCAATAGCGCTTTGATTGGCAGCTGAAGAGGTGATCATAAAGAAAATCAGCATCAACAGGATAACGTCTGTCATCGCTGCTAAACTGAATTCCGGATTTGCTTTATTTCTTCTTTGAATTTTCATCGTAAGAAAGATTTATAAAGGTTTGTTGATAAGGTCTAAAAATTCTCCAGACATATTCTGAGCTTTCAGGACAAATTTATCAATCCTTGTCAACAGAATATTATAGCAGAAGTTAGCAGGAATTGCTACCGCCAAACCTACCGCCGTCTGTCCTAAAGCAGTATAGATACCTTCTGAAAGGGTTTTCGGAGAGAAAGACCCTGTGGCATGGGAAAGATTAAAGAATGCAATAATCATCCCAATTACCGTACCTAAAAGTCCCAACATGGGTGCTATACTTGGTACTACAGCTAAAAGATTCAGGTTTTTTTCCATATTGGCAACCTCTACCTGTGCCTGCGATTCCATAGCACTTACAATATCAGAAACAGGACGTCCTAATCTTGAAATCCCTTTTTCTAAAATTCTTCCTTCGGGAGAATTCTGAGTTTTGCAATAATCGGCTGCTGCCTCTATTTTTCCGGCCTTGATGAAGTCTTCAATATTGTTCATGAAGTTGGAATCTGTTTTTGATGTAAGCCTTTTGATAAAGAAAAATCTTTCAAAAAACAGATATAGAGAAAACACTCCCAATAGTAATACAGTGACCATCACTATTTTAGCGAAAGCTCCTCCATGGAACATAATTTTCCAGAATGAGAACTCTAAGTTGTCTGCAGCAACTGCAGGAGTAGCGATTTGTGCAAATAAAATCTGAGAAAGTTCCGTTAACAGCATTAAATGTAAATTTTATTAAATTTCAACGACAAATGTAGGAGAATATTATGAATTGAACTCTTAAAAATTGCTTAAAAACAACTTAAAATTTGTTACAATTTTACAAATAGCAAATTTCTTTCCAAAAATATTTTGAAAAGAAATTTACAGTTAAAAAGGCAGAAGGTGTTAGTCTTCTCCTACCTCAATATCATCTTGCTTAAATTCGCATTTTAATCTAAAAGGAATCGGTGTATCTGATCCGGTATAAAAATCATCAATAGTTCCTTTCCAGATAACCTGAAGCTCCCCTTCTTCATTTTTTTCAAAAAGAAGCTCATTATCATAGATGTACGCATCTTCGTCATCGAAAAGATCTACTTCTGTATAGGTTTCTTCATCAGAGTCATTGATGGTGATGGTTTTTCCTTCTATTTCCGCTGATTCGATAGGAAAATCAAAAACTTCAAGTGAAAGCTGCGGAAAGTTGTACTGTAATGAATCATCGTCCACGTGATCCAAACTGTCATCCGTAATCACTTCAACCTCTAAAAAATGTTGCTGGTTGCTGTAAACTGCCTTACAATAAGTATTTCTGATATTGTATTTTAGCGTTTCGTCCGGATGGTAAATTTTTAAAATCCCTTTCATTTTTTCTTAAAAAAGAGCTGTAATAATATGATTGTTAAACGTTTTAGACAAAGATAAAAAATTGATTCAAAGTTGAAAGGATTTTAAAAATAATTTTTTAAAATCAATGCATACAATCATTCTGAATCTCCTAATAATACTTACTTTTGTTTCCATAAAGATTCTGAAAATGAAAAACATTTTATCAAAAAGTATTCTTGGATTGGGATTGGTGATCGGGCTTGCTTCCTGCAAAAAAACGGACTCTCCTCTTACAAAAGTGACGCCCAGCAACCTGGATTCAATCGCTTCGAACTATTATGAGCAGTATCTTAAGCTATACCCTTTAGATGCTACAGCACAGGGAGATGCCAGATATAATGATCAGCTTCCTATCAATATTGATAAAGATTTTATCTCAGGAGAAGTAGCATTCTACAATTCTGTACAGAAACAGTTGGAGCATGTGGATTACAAAACCCTTTCTGATGAAGATAAAGTGGTGTATGACGTATTGGATTATACGTTGAAAGATAAAATTGAAGCCTACGCCTATCATCCGGAATATATTCCCTTCACTCAATTTGGAGGGCTGCCGCTTACTTTTCCATTGTATGGAAGCGGACAGGGCAATCAGCCTTTTAAAACAGAAAAAGATTATAGTGACTGGCTGAAAAGAATGGAAAAATTCCCGGAGTGGATGAATGCTGCTGCAGACAACTTCCGTGAGGGAATCACCAATAAGATTGTACTTCCCAAAAAACTGGTGGTCAAAATGATTCCTCAAATGAAGGCTGAAGAAATTACAACGTCTGATATGGAAAAGAATATTTTCTACGGACCTATTAAAAATTTCCCTAAAAATTTCACGGAGGCTCAGAAAGAGAAATTTTCAGCACTTTATAAAGATGCCATTACGAAAAAGATCATTCCTGCTTATACTAAAATGGGGATATTTCTAGAAAAAGAATACCTTCCGAAAGCAAGAGATACAGATGGATACAACAGTCTTCCTAACGGGAATGAAATCTACAACTATTATGTAAAAAGCTGGACCACCACTAAAAAATCACCTGAAGAAATCAATAAAATCGGACTTCAACAGGTGGCAATGCTTCGTGCAGAAATGGAAAAAGTAAAACAACAGGTAGGTTTTACGGGAACGCTTGAAGAGTTTATCACTTTCGTAAAAACGGATCCAAAGGCAATGACTTATAAAACGTCTAAAGAAGTTTTAAACGGTTTCAACAGTATATTAACGAAAATTACTCCCAAGCTGAAAACAATGTTTAATGTAACGCCTAAAACAAAGTTTGAGATCAGACAGACAGAGAAATTCAGAGAAGCAAGTGCCAGTGCAGAATATATGCCGGGAACTCCGGATGGTAAAAGAGCGGGTATCTTTTATGTTCCGCTTCCGGATCCTACCAAGTTCAATGTTACTTCAGGAATGGAGTCTCTATTCCTTCATGAAGCAATTCCGGGGCATCATTACCAGGTTTCTTTGCAACAGGAGAACACAAAGCTTCCTAAATTTATGAGATTCGGATGGTTCGGAGCTTATGGCGAAGGATGGGCTCATTATTGTGAGACTTTAGGTCCTGAGTTCGGTTTATATACTGATCCTTACCAGAAAATGGGATATCTGAGCGATCAGATGCTGAGAGCGGTACGACTTGTAGTGGATACAGGACTTCATACCGGAAAAATGTCAAGAGAAGAAGCTATCAAATATTTCTTAAGCAATATTTCTTACGATGAAGGAGCTGCCGTGGCAGAAGTAGAAAGATACATGGCGATGCCGGGACAGGCTTTAGGCTACAAAATAGGTTCTTTAAGAATCCGTGAACTGAGAGAAAAGTATCAGAAGGAACTTGGAAACAAATTCAAGCTGGCAAGCTTCCATGATGAAGTATTAAGCCAGGGATGTCTTCCACTGGATGTTCTGAACAGGAAAATGGAGCTTTGGGCTCAAAAACAAAAATAGTTTCGTATGAAACTATTTTTGTTTTTTTCTGTTATTTTTTTGATGACTTTGAGCTGTCATAAAGAGCAGAATTTCGAAAATTTTACGGTTGACAAGAGCTTACCTGACAATGATACTATTCTCCTTCTTTCCAAACATCCGGAACTGAAACTTTACAACAGTGAAATTGTTGAAAGTAAAACAAGAACAGCACATATTGTTCAGGCTGCAAGTTACTCAGATGGCTTTCGTAAAGGAACATTTTTATTCGATGATTATAATGCAAAGCTCAGTATCAGAATGATACCCTTACCATCAAACTGAATAACAATAACGGATATTTTGGAAACGGAATTTTGATTAAGGTGTTTAAAAATCACTTTTACATCAAAGATATTGACCCAAAAACCTTAAAAGGCGAAGAAAAATTCATAAAATCTAAAGTTTTTAGTCAGAAATTGATTCTAAACAGTAAACAATTCACCAAAAATGACAGCATTTATGGTTTTATAGATTATAAATGCAGTATTGACAGTTTGGTTGATAAACACTTTAAAGGATATTTTAAAACCATAATACAATAAAAATTGATATGATCACAGAAAGCCTCAAATCTCTTTACAACAGAGATTTAAATAAATTAAAAACAGAGCTGGAAGCCTATCAAAACGAAGAAAGTCTTTGGAAAGCAGATAAAAACATTGCTAACTCTGCAGGTAATCTTGCCCTTCATCTGGTGGGAAATCTTAATCATTTTATAGGGACACACCTTGGAAATACCGGATATGTAAGACAGCGTGACCTGGAATTTTCATCAAAGGATATTCCTAAAGCGGAACTTATTGAAAAAGTGAAGAATACCACTACAATGATAGATTCAGTACTTTCCCGATTGTCCGATGAGGACCTGAAAAAAGAGTATCCATTGGTTGTTTTTGAAAGTGCCATGACAACCGATTACTTCCTGATCCATTTGCTTGCTCACCTGGATTACCATTTGGGGCAGATTAATTACCACAGAAGGTTATTGGACATTTAAAATTAAAATAACGCAACGATCACTAAGTAATTGTTGCGTTTTATTTTAGTTCGCAAGGGCGTTTCACTCAGCGAGGGAGATATTGCCTTTGCTAAACGAAGTGTCTTCGCGAGCTATTTCAGCATGTTTTTTAAGCCATGTCAAGGTTCAGAACCTTGACATGGTTTATTTATAAACGCAACCACAAAGTAATTGTTTCATTTTCTATTAGTTCGCAAAGACGTTTCACTCAGCTAGGGAAATATGTCTTCTAAACGAAGTGCATTCGCAAGCTATTTCAACGTAATTTCTATAAAATCTTAGCGAGCATAGCGCTGAAATAATTGAATTATTTCTCAAACATCATTTTCGTAATAAAATCCTTCTCTCCTTTTCCTCTTGCCGGAGAATATTCTCTTCCATAGAAAATAATCTGAAGGTGAAGCTTATTCCATACTTCCTCCGGGAATAATTTCTTGGCGTCGCGCTCTGTTTCCACCACATTTTTTCCGGAGGTAAGTTTCCACTGTGTCATCAGACGGTGAATATGGGTATCTACCGGAAAAGCGGGAAATCCGAATCCCTGGCTCATTACTACTGAAGCTGTTTTGTGTCCTACTCCCGGAAGTGCCTCCAGTTCCTCATAAGTCTGCGGAACAATACCATTATGACGCTCCAGCAGAAGTTCTGCCATTCTTTTCAGGTTTTTGGCTTTTGTATTGGAAAGTCCGATTTCCTTAATCAGTTCTTTGATTTCAAATTCTTCAAGCTTAGCCATTCTTTGCGGCGTTCCTGCGACCGCAAAAAGATCAGGTGTGACCTGGTTAACTTTTTTATCTGTTGTCTGCGCAGAAAGTGCTACAGCAACCATTAATGTATAGGGATCGGTATGGTCTAACGGAATAGGTGTGGTGGGATATAATTTATCCAGTTCTATCTGAACGAGCTCAGCTCTTTGTTTTTTTGTCATGTATACCTTAAATTTGAACAAAATTAAATCATTATGCTGAAAGTTGGAGATAAATTACCTGAATTTAAAGGATTCAATCAAGACGGAGAAACAGTAACCTCATCAAAATTAATTGGAAAAAAACTGGTAGTTTTCTTCTATCCGCAAGCGAATACACCCACCTGTACAGTGGAAGCCTGCAACCTGAGCGATAATTATTCCAAGCTTGAAAAGGCAGGATTTCAATTACTGGGAATAAGCGGTGACACGGTAAAGAAACAGAAAAATTTCCATAGCAAATTCGCATTTCCTTATGATCTTATCGCGGATGAAAACCGGGATATTATTGAAAAATTTGGGGTATGGCAGGAGAAGAAAACGTTTGGAAAAACGTATATGGGAATTGTAAGAACCACTTTTATTTTTGATGAAAATGGAATCTGTACAAGAGTGATTAAAAAAGTAACGTCAAAGACTGCAGCTGAGCAGATTCTGGAAGGATAATTCTTTTTTAAACAAAGCTATCACAAATATTTTCACAAATAACACAGATACAATATTGTGCTATTTGTGAAAATATTTTTTTATAAATTTATTATTCGGTTTCGTAATAATTTAGCTCTTCTGTTTCACCGGGAAGTGTAACGTGCTTTTTAAACCTTAACCCCAGCTTTTCAATCAGTTTTTGGGAAGAAATATTATCTTTTGAAATAATGGCAGATATCTTTGTTAATCCAAAGTCATCCATCCCAATAGACTTCACTTTCTGAGCAGCCTCAAAAGCATACCCTTTGCCTTCGAACTCTTCCAGCAGCGAATATCCGATATCCACGATATCCAGCCCTTCCCTTTCAAAGATTCCTACTGCTCCCACTTTTTCATTTCCGTCTTTGGTTACTAAAAGATAGTTTCCAAAGCCCAGTCTTTCAATCTGGGGAGCAAATCTGTTGAGGATATAATTTTCCGCATCTTCAATGGAATTAACATTGCGATTGCCGATATGTTGAATGAATTTGGGTCTGTTATAAAGTTCAAAGACAAAATCTTTGTCTTCACGAGACATGGGGCGAAGGATTAATCGCTCAGTCTCATAGGTATTATTTGCGCTTGGGTGTTTTTCTGGGCTCATCTTTCTTTGGTTCTTCTTTTTTTTCGATTTTTAAAAGTCTCGGGTTATTAGCACATTTTTTATTATAAAGCTCAATATAGGTTCCATTGTCCTTTACATTGCTTACAGCGCCTGTAGATTTATTTACGGTAACTGTATAATGTGTTTTCTGGTATGGACATTCCTTTGAGGTCAGTTTTCCAAGGTCCAGATAGTAATTCGACTGATCTTCATGGTAATTACCCGCAAGATCCTTGAATTCCTCATCTACCATGTATCCATCGGCCGCTAATACAACCGCTGCTTCCTGAGCATTATCAATTCTGTCAACAAACTTCTTCAGTCCTTCGACATCAGTCACATAATTTACTTTACCTCCTTCCGAATAAGCAATATAATAAAAGCTGTCTTCACTGGGGAAAAGATTGAATCCTGAGAATTGAGGTGTATAATTTACCTTACCCGAAATCTTAATTTCCTCGCCTTTCCCATAGCTGTTGTATACCAACACCCATGAATCTACCCTGTTACCTGGGTTGATCTGTTGCAAAATAGCTGGAATGTTTGCAAACTTTTTCTTCTCTTGAGCCCATCCAAAGATTCCCAAAAGTAAAAATGTAAGAATTGTAAATCGGGTTGCAGTTTTAATCATAATTTAAAAATCAGCAGAAAATATACCAAATATTACATAAACTTCTCGCCTTTTTTAAAGCTCTTTAGGTCAAGAACATAATCTTTAATAAGCTGATCATTATCCCGCGGGCAGATCAGAAGTGCTTTATCTGTATCTACAACAATGTAGTTTTCAAGGCCGTCAATAATTACTGCCTTGTTATTATTCTTTAAACGGATGATATTTCCTTTTGAATTATAAGAAAGTAAATGTTTCAGTTTTACTGCGTTTCCGTCTTTATCTTTTTCTGTATTTTCATATACAGAGGTCCATGTTCCAAGATCGCTCCATCCTAAATCTGAAGGAATCACGTAAACATTCTTTGCTTTTTCTAAAATTCCGTTATCAATGGAAATTTTCTGAACCTTCGGATAAATGGTTTCAATACAGCTGTTTTCTTTTTCAGAGTTGTACTCACACGCCATAAAATGTTGCATCATCTCAGGAAGATAAAGATCAAAAGCGTGGTGAATGCTCTTCACATTCCATACAAAAATCCCTGCATTCCAAAGGAAATCACCACTTTCCAAAAAGCTTTGGGCAATTTCAAGGATAGGTTTTTCTGTGAATGTTTTCACTTTAAAGTATTCAGATCCCTTTTTTTCTACAAACTGAATATAGCCATACCCTGTATCAGGTCTTGTTGGAGTGATTCCTAATGTTACCAGATAATCATTTTTTGAAGCTACCTCAAACGCCAGCTCTACTTTTTCCAGAAATACATCCTCTTTAAGGATCAGATGATCTGCCGGCAATACAATCATTGTTGCATCCGGATTAATCTCAGCAATTTTGTTAGCCATATACAGATTACAAGCTGCTGTATTCTTCATAAGCGGCTCACCCACAATGTTCTCTTCAGGAATCTCCGGAAGCTGCTGATGGGAAACAGGAACATATTCTTTATTCGTAATCACGAATATCTGTTCTTTAGGAATTACCTTGCTGATTCGGTCATAGGTCTGCTGAATCATAGTACGCCCGGTTCCTAAAATATCCTGAAACTGTTTTGGAAATTTCTGCGTGCTCATAGGCCAGAACCGGCTTCCGATTCCCCCTGCCATGATAACGCAATATCTATCTGATTTTGACATTCTTAGCTACATTTTTCTACCCTCGCTAAAGGCTTGAAAGAATACTTCCTTCCAGTAGCCAGGTTCTTACAAAGATAGTTTTTTTTAACTAGACCTTCTAATAAATACTTTTCGTTGCGATAGATAAAGAATTCTCCCTTTTTAAGTTCTTCGATAAACTGCAGAGTATCATCCTGTTTCTCAGTGTGGAAATATCTTACCAGATCAGGGCTTGCCATGAAATTGGCTTTAGGCGATTTTGAAAATTTTATAATGATCGGCTTGAGTTCTTCATCATAAATTTCAAGACTTTGCAGGAGCATATTTCTGAACGTTTCTTTCCATTCGTTGCCATGTGGAGAAATTTTTCGTCCATATTTTTCGAAAGCAATCAGATGGGCCAGCTCATGAGTCAATACAAAGAAAAAAAGCTGTGGCGTCAGGGTAGAATTTACCGTAATTTCATGCGAGTTGTCCGGAAGCTTTCTATAATCTCCCAGTTTAGAATTTCTGTTTCTTGTAACTTTTATATGTATATAGTAATCTGCAAACCAGATCCTTAAATATTTAAGCGTATTTTGGGGTAAGTATTTTTCTAATGATTTGATTGGCATTTTACAAACTTAATGGAATTCCTGCATAGAAATTCAATAGTTTAAGACTAAAAAGATAATTATATTTTGCCTGCGCTACTGATCCCTGTGCATTTGCATAATTATTTCTCGCCACATTGACGTCATAAATGGTTGTTCTTCCGGCAGTATAACTTTTATCTGCAAAATCGAGCGCCAGTTTCGAGCTTTTCTCTGCTTCTACTGCGGCCAGATAGGTTTCGTAGTTGGCATCGGCATCAAACTGAGCTTTCTGAACATTTTGTCTTACCTGCTGTTTCTGTTGCTCTAACGTATTTTTGGCTATGCTTTCGTTTACTTTAGACTGCTCTACCTGAAGTTTTGTTTTTCCTTTATTGAAGATAGGAATATTAAGTGATAATCCTACATTTTGTCCAAACTGATCTTTATATTGTTCGAAAAAATTTCCCTGAATAGTACCTGGCATAGGATCAAACTGTCTGTTATAGAAAGTGTTAAGACCGGCACTGGCTGTTAATGTAGGCCAGAATGCTGTTTTGGTTACCTCGGTTTGTGCTTCGGCAGATCTTATGCGGCTTTCCGCTGCTTTGATCTGCGGTTGTATCTCATACGCCGTTGTAAGCACTTCATCTGCAGTAGTAAGCTGCAATTCTAGCTTTTCCGGAATATTCACATCTTCCACATCAAAACCCTTATAATCCGAAAGCTGTAAAAGCTGAACGATGGCAAACAAAGCACGGCCCACGTTTACTTCTGCTGTTTTAAGATTTTGTTTTTCTCTTGCCAATGCTGCTTCAGCCTCTGCCAGAACCGTTTGGGCTGTTGTTCCAACCTGAGTGGTGATTTTAGCTCTGTCAAATTGTTTCTGTGCATTATCTACGGCACTCTGAGAAATTTTAACGATCTCTTTATTCAACAAAGTGGTCAGATATTGCTGAGCGATCTGAAGGGAAATATCATTTTTAATGGTTTCAATGTCATATTGGCTTGCTTCTACATCAAACTGAGCCTTTCTTACATTCTTCTCTAGTCTCCCATTATTATAAACCAAAATATCGGCTCCCAGACCCACACTGTTATTGAACCTATCGTTTCTAAAGCTTCCGGCTCCTAATGATCCTTGTCCGAAACTCACTCCAGTCGTAACACTCCCAGATAGGGAAGGTAAATATTCTTTTTGGGCGGCTTTAAGGTTGTATTCCTGGTTTTGTTTGTTATACTGATTTTGGATAACCTGAAGATTATGCTCCACTGCATAGCTTACACATTCTTTTAAGGACCATTTCTTCTGAGCGCTTAAACCCAGATAACCTAATCCAAAAACGATGATCCAAACTTTTTTCATATTGTATATGTTTATTTGTTTTTAATGGCCATATGGAATCGTGTTATCTTCATCAGTATGATACCGTGTAAATCACAGCGATTGCATATTAAGATTTTTCAATATTAGACGAATTAAATATAAAAAAGTTACAGATTGAAAAATTATATTTTATTTTAAAAAAACTTTTGGGAATTTTGTACCATGACAAATGAACAATATCAGGAAGCTATCGACTGGCTTTTCGTACAGATGCCCAACTATCAGATAGATGGACAGAAGGCTTATAAACCTGGGCTTGACAACATTGCAAAGCTTTGTGCTTTCTTTGGAAATCCTCAGGATAAAATAAAGTGTATCCACATTGGCGGCACCAATGGAAAAGGTTCTTCAAGCAATATGCTGGCATCGGTTCTTCAGGAGGCCGGTTATAAAACAGGATTATACAATTCTCCCCACCTTATCGATTTTACGGAGCGTATTAAGGTGAACGGCAAAAACTGTAATAAAGAATTTGTCTTTGATTTTATTCAAAAACTGAAAACAATTCCGGAAGATATCCGCCCCTCTTTCTTCGAATTCACAACCATCATGGCTTTTGAATATTTTTATCAGCAGCAGGTAGATTTTGCCATTATTGAAGTGGGATTGGGAGGAAGACTGGATTCTACCAATATTATCAAACCATTGATTTCGGCTATTACCAATGTGCAGCTGGACCATCAGAATATTCTCGGAGATACTATCGAAGAAATTGCAATGGAGAAAGCCGGAATTATTAAGCACGATATCCCGATTATTTCCGGTGATGAGAATGAAGCCGTTAGAAATATCATTCAGGAGAAAGCAATGAAAGAAAATGCTCCATTTATAGATGCTACGCTCATTCATACAAACCTTGAATCTGATTTGAAAGGGAATTACCAGAAAAAGAATATCAGAGTTGTATTGGCTGCCGTAGAAGAGTTAAGAAAACAGAATGTCCCTATTTCTGACAATGCTCTTGAAAACGGACTGCTCCATGTTCATCAGAATACAGGATTTATTGGCCGTTGGTTCGAGTTTTCACAACATCCGCTTACAATTTGCGATACGGGACATAATCAGGCAGGTTTGGAGTATGTTTTTTCACAATTAAATTCAATTAACAGACACAAGCATGTTATTTTGGGGTTTGTGAATGATAAAAAAATAGATGATGTGATGAAATTACTTCCTGAAAATTCTGAGTTCTATTTTGCAAAACCATCCATCAACAGGGGAAGACATCCCGAAGATTACGAAAATCTCCTCCAGGAGGCGAAAATTTTTTATAAAATTTTTGATTCTGTACAGGAAGCGTATCTCTCTGCAAAAGAACAATGTACAAATGAAGAAATGATTTTTATCGGCGGAAGCAACTTTGTAGTGGGAGATTTTTTAGAAAAAAATTTGGAGATTAAAGAATAAGTCGTATATTTGCACCACTCTAAACAAGAGAACAAGTCTAGAGGGTTCTTAGCTCAGTTGGTTCAGAGCATCTGGTTTACACCCAGAGGGTCGGGGGTTCGAATCCCTCAGGACCCACAGAAAAGGAAACGAAACCTTTCAAAAAAATTCGGGTTCTTAGCTCAGTTGGTTCAGAGCATCTGGTTTACACCCAGAGGGTCGGGGGTTCGAATCCCTCAGGACCCACAAAAAATCTCTCAGATTTCTGGGAGATTTTTTTATTTTATCCCTAAGCATTTAAATGTGACCTGCTGTTTTCCTGATATTTATCTACCTTTGCCTACATCGAATAGCCAAACTTGAAACAACTCCACATCATATCATTCAATTATCCCTACCCTCCTTCTTATGGCGGAATCATTGATGTATATTATAAAATCAAGGCTTTATCTGATCTTGGAATAAAAATTCATCTGCATTGTTTTGTAGACCAGATCCCTGATAAGATTGATCCGGAAGTCAAAGAGATAACGGAAAATGTGTTTTTTTATCAAAAGAAAAAGAATCCTCTGCTTTATTTCTCGTCAACTCCTTTCGCTGCTGCTATCAGAAATTCTGAAGAACTCATTAAAAATCTGGAAAGGAATAAAGCACCTATCCTGTTCGAAGGCCTACAGACAACCTGTATAATGCGGTTTCTGACAGTAAACGACCACAAACTCTACCTCCGTTATCACAATAACGAAACAGAATATTATAAAGGGCTTTCTGCGTCAGAGAAAAACAAATTGAAAAAGATCATTTACAAAATTGAATCTTTAAAATATACCGGATATCACAAAAAGCTTTTAAAGAAATTCGAAGCTGTATTCTGCCTGTCTGAAAAGGAATATAATGAAGTAGAAACCTATTCAGGAAATGCACACCTGATTCATATCTTTCATGGTAATGAATCGGTAAAGGAATTGGATACAAAAGGGAAGTATTTTCTTTTTCATGGAGACCTCACTACCGCTGACAATAAAAGAGCATTGAATGAGACTATTGACTTATTCAAAACTCTTCCACAATATCAACTGGTTGTAGCCTCAGATCGTGCCGGTGATGACATAAAAAGAAAGATTTCAACAGTTGAAAACATCAGCCTCACTCCTATTCAAACTACAGAAAATCTCTGTAATCTTCTGGAAGATGCTCATGCCAATATTCTGATTTCTTACCAGAATTCCGGCACAAAAGTGAAGCTGTTTAATACACTTTACAACAGCCGTTTTGTTATTATCAATGAAAATATCACAGATGATCCTGTTTTGAAGAGTTTGTGCCTGTTTGGATCTGATATGAATGAAATCCGTCAACAAATTGTCACCTCAGCGGAAAAAGAGTATCACGATACTGAAAAGAGAAAGGAAATCTTAGAAAAAAGCCATTCTGATGAAGCTAAAGCTAATGAGATGGTAAAGATTATTTTTAAAAATTAACCCTATCCACCACTTTCTGGATATTAAATTCCTCAAGACAGGCCCAGTCGCCCCTGTAACATTCTTTATCTCCAAAAACCGAACATGGCCTGCAGCTCAGGTCTTTCACCTGAACAACATCTTCTTCACTCTGCCCAAATCCTAAAAATCCGGCATATGGATGAGTTGCTCCCCAAATAGAAACACAGCGCGTTCCTACAAGACTTGCAAGGTGCATATTGGCAGAATCCATGGATATCATCAGTTCAAGTCCCGCAATATAATTGAGTTCTTCCGTAAGATTTAATTTTCCGGCAAGATTTTTTGTATTGGGAATCTCTTCTTCCCATTTTTCAAGGGTTTCTGTTTCTTTTTTACCTCCTCCAAAGAAATATACGGTATGCTTCTGAGCCAGAATCCTTACCAGTTCATACGACTTCTCCAAAGGAAGCATTTTTCCCTTATGCTGAGCAAAAGGAGCAAACCCAATTCCTGATTTCTGCTCCGAAACCGGTCTTAATTGATGAGAAAGTTCAATCCTGAATCCCATTTCCCGGAAAACATCAGCATAACGTTCTACTGTTTTTTTCAGCTGAACCTTTTCCAGATTCCAGACATCCGTAAGATGTTCTTTTTCTTCTTTACCTTTATTAATTTTAAAAACCTTAAGTCCTTTTCTTCTATATATTCTGTCTAAAACTTTGGTTCGGATTACATCATGGAGATTGGCAATACAATCCGGATTAAACTCACGAATCAGTTCACTGCTCAATTTCCTCAATCCAAAAAGACCTTTGTAATCATCCAGATCAATCCCCTTAAACGTTACATTGGAAATTCCTGCAAACAAAGCCTCAAAATTTTTCCTGGAAACCATAATAATTTCCACGCCGGGGTTCTGCTCCAGAAATTCTCTGAAAACAGGCACTGTCATCGCAACATCTCCGAATGCGGAAAAACGATATGCTAAAATTCTGGTCACGGTTATGATTTCAGTTGGTAAGCAACTGCATAAAACTTGATCTGCTTGGTCATCGCCATAAGCCCGTTAGCTCTGGAAGGTGAAAGAAATTCCTGTAGCCCTATTTCTCCGATAAAATCAAAATCAGAATCCAGAATTTCCTGTGTGGAATGTCCACTATAAATACTTACTAAAAGAGAAACGATACCTTTGGGTAAAATACCATCAGAATCTGCATTAAAGAAAAGTTTTCCTTCTTTAAATTCAGCATCAATCCAAACTTTGCTCTGGCAGCCTTTAATCAGATTTTCTTCTGTTTTCTTATCTTCAGCTAAACCTTTCAGTTCTTTTCCAAGATCAATGATGTATTCATACTTCTGCTCCCAATCGTCAAGAAAAGCGAATTCATCTATTATTTCCTGCTGTTTTTCTTTAATGGTCATTTTAAATCAAATTTCTTTTGCAAAGATAACCAATTTTGTAAAATTTATTTACGCGAGGCTTTTTCAAAAAGCTGCAGAATTTTTCTTTCTTCATTCTCCCAGCAAAAGACATCTGCTGCCTTATTCAATTCGCTTTGATAATGCTGTCTTCCTCTCTGAAGAACAAGATTAATTGCTTTCTCAATGGTTTCAGGCTGATGATCCGGAATAATTTCACCTACATTAAACTGATTTTTTATCCTTTGCATTTCTGGAAAATTAATCATCACAAGCGGTACTCTCGACTGGATATAATCACAAACCTTATTAGGAAGCGAATAATAATAGCTTACCCCATTGTTTTCCTCAAGACTGAATCCCACATCAGCAGTTTTGGTGATTTCTCTGAGATTTTCCGGTTTCAGTTTACCCAGGAAAAATACTTTATCCTGCAGTTTTTCCTGAATAACAAGTTCCTCATAGTCTCTTTTCTTTGGTCCATCACCTGCAATTTTCAAGACAGCATCTTTAATATGATGCATGGCAGCAATCATTTTTTCTATTCCTCTGGATTGATTAATTGCTCCCTGATATAAAATAATTTTCGGATGATTTTCAGGAATTTCAGGTGCAGTAAGAATTTTTCTCGGAATATTCCTTACCACTACTGGATTCACATTATATTGCTCATGAAACCATTCTGCATAGCTTTCGCTTTCTGTCATCATCAGTTCCATATGGGGAACCAGCTTTCTTTCGAGCAATCTCCAGAATTTCTGTGAAAATCTGTTTTGGACGGATGGCATTTCTGTGAAAATTTCATGGCTGTCAAACACCAAGGGAATGTTCAGTTTTTTAGCAATCAGATAATTTGGCAGAAGTGCATCGATGTCATTGGCATGAAGGATCGTATCTTTGTCCGCTTTTTTCTTCAGTTCTTTATATAATTTCCAGTTGAACTCAAAATAAGCAGTCTTCAGACTTTCAGACTTTAAGCTAATCCTGGAAAAAGAGTAAGGACGCTCCATTTTTTCGTTTCCCTCCCAGTCGTTACCAATCAGATCTATGGAATATCCGTTGTCAAAAAGGGTTTTGCACACCTTCTCTATCCGTTGGTCAGTATACAGATTACTAAAAGCAGAAGTAATAATTTTTTTCCTCATCAATCTTTTTTGTCTAATATTAAATAATAGATTTGAATGAAACAAATAAGCCCGTTTGGTATGATAACCGGCCAAAGCATTCCATTAAATATACCATAAATGACAAAACAAAAACAGCCAATCATGTTAACCACTCTGATTTTTCTTACATCTTTCAATATGAAACTCAATACGATAAAAAGAGAAGCAGAATAACCGATGTAATTAGTAATTTCAGTATTCATGGGGAAAATTTAAGGATAACAAACTTAATCATTTTCAATAAGATAATAAAATTTTTTCTGCCATAAAGTCATTAATTGATTTTTGGTAAAATATTTGTAATTTAGATAATGAATAAAAGGTAATGTTGCCTTTGTTCTAATGAGATATATTATGGATTATAAGTTTTCACAAGGTTTGAGCCAGGTGTTCAAACAAAGCAAAAGCGAAGCTAAAAGGCTGAAAAGTGAATTTCTTAATACAGAACATCTACTTTTAGGTATTATAAAAACGGAAAACTCTGCAAAAGAAATCCTTCAAAACCTTAATGCGGATTTAACACAAATCAGAAGAAAAATTGAAACTCTAAATACAGCAAGTCTTAATCCTATTTCTGAGGAGGTTACCAATATTTCTTTCACTAAGATGGCAGATCATGCGATCAAACGTGCAGAGTTAGAATGCCGACAGTATAAAAGCAATGAAATTAATACCGTTCACCTGCTTTTAGGTATTCTTTATAAATATGAGGACCCTACTTCAAATATTCTGGGAGCTTATGACATCGACTACGAAGGAGTTTCAAGAGAATACCAGACTATGCTTAAAAATTCAGGGCAGTCTCCTCAGATGAGTGCTTATGATGATGATGATGAGAGAGAAGAATTTGAGCAAATGAGAAAGCCTACAGGAAATCTAGGTTCTGCAAAAAGTAAAACGCCTACGTTGGATAACTTTGGTAGAGACCTTACTTCTTTGGCCAGAGATGGAAAACTGGACCCAGTGATTGGCCGTGAAAAAGAAATTGAGAGAGTTTCTCAGATCTTATCACGTAGAAAGAAGAACAACCCGCTTCTTATCGGGGAGCCGGGAGTTGGTAAATCTGCTATCGCTGAAGGTTTAGCATTAAGAATTCAACAGAAAAAAGTGTCCAGAGTTCTTTATGGAAAACGTGTGATCACTTTAGATCTTGCAAGTTTGGTTGCAGGAACAAAGTACCGTGGTCAGTTTGAGGAAAGAATGAAGGCCATTATGACGGAACTGGAAAAAAACAGAGATGTCATCTTATTTATTGATGAGCTTCATACCATTGTGGGAGCAGGAAGTTCTACGGGAAGTTTAGATGCTTCCAATATGTTCAAACCTGCTTTGGCAAGAGGAGAAATTCAATGCATCGGGGCCACTACCCTGGATGAATACCGTCAGTATATTGAAAAAGACGGAGCTTTAGAAAGAAGATTCCAGAAAGTAATGGTGGAACCTACATCTATTGATGAAACTGTTCAGATCTTGAACCAGATCAAAGATAAATATGAGGAACATCACAATGTAATCTATACTCCAGAAGCTATCCTGGCTTGTGTCAATCTGACATCGAGATATATTACAGACCGTTTTCTTCCGGACAAAGCAATTGATGCAATGGACGAAGCAGGATCCCGTGTTTATATTAAAAACATGAAAGTTCCTACTGAAATCATTGATTTTGAAAAGAAAATTGAAGACATCAAAGAACTGAAACAGAAGGCCGTAAAAGCTCAGGACTACCTTGAAGCAAGAAAGCTGAAAGATGAGGAAGAACGTCTTCAGATGGAACTGAATTCGGCTCAGGAAAAATGGGATAAGGATGTAAAAGAGAAAAAAGAAACCGTAACGGAGGAAAATGTAGCGGAAGTAGTTTCTATGATGAGTGGAGTTCCTGTAACGAAAGTTGGTAAGAACGAGCTTGACAAACTTGCCCAAATGGACGAGAAGCTGAACGGAAAAGTGATTGGCCAGGAAGATGCCGTGAAAAAGGTTGTGAAAGCAATTCAAAGAAACAGAGCAGGTCTTAAAGATCCTAACCGTCCTATCGGTACTTTTATTTTCCTTGGAACAACCGGGGTTGGTAAAACCGAATTGGCGAAGGTAATGGCAAGAGAACTTTTTGAATCCGATGAATCTCTGATCAGAATTGACATGAGTGAATACATGGAGAAATTTGCGGTGTCAAGATTAGTAGGTGCGCCTCCGGGATATGTAGGATACGAAGAAGGTGGTCAGCTGACAGAAGCTGTAAGAAGAAAGCCTTACGCAGTGGTTCTTTTGGATGAGATTGAAAAAGCTCACCCTGATGTATTCAATATTCTGTTGCAGATTTTGGATGAAGGACACGTTACAGACAGTTTAGGAAGAAAAATTGATTTCAGAAATACCATTATTATTCTGACTTCAAACATCGGAACAAGAGATCTTAAAGACTTCGGAGACGGTGTAGGATTCGGAACTTCTGCGAAGAAAACGACTTCGGACTCAAGAGCAAGAAGTACCATTGAAAATGCCCTTAAAAAAGCATTTGCACCGGAATTCTTGAACAGAATTGATGATATCGTGATCTTCAACTCTCTTGTACAGGATGATATCAAGAAAATTATTGATATTGAACTGAATAAACTTTATGGCAGACTTGAAAAACTAGGATATAAAGTAGATCTTACTGAAGAAGCCAAAGACTTTATTTCTGAAAAAGGATGGGATAAAGATTTCGGAGCAAGACCATTGAAACGGGCCATCCAGAAGTATATTGAGGACTTATTGGCAGAAATGCTGGTAAACAAGCAATTGAGCGAAGGAGAAACTGTAATTCTTGATCTTAATGAAGCAAAAGACGGATTGATCGGGAAAACGCAGAAAACGAAAAAATCGGCTGCTGAGAAATCTTCTCAATCATAATTGAATAAATAATTTAATTTTCAAATAGAAAATCCCCGGGAAATTTTCCGGGGATTTTTGTTTTTATAAGTTTGGGCTAAAGCCGAATGAATTTTTTTTCTGATTAAACGGGCTAAAGTCCGTTCCTTGATGAGTCAGGCATTAAAGTCCTACCACAAAACCAATATTCGGGATCAGACCGCTGGAAAACACACTGGAATTCTGCTTCCAAAGCACGTTATACATCAACCCCAGCTGCATAAAAGAATTGTTTCCAATTCGCTGCATATATCCTCCGCCCAGATACAATGCGTTTTCTTCCGTATTGTACTTGTAATCATAATATTTATCTTTATAATCAACAAAATAATGCTGATAGTTGGCTCCTACATAAAATGATCTGGCGAAGTAGTAATTTACAAAAGGACCCACTCCAAACATGGTGGATTTATAATAATCAGAGGTCTGCCAGGACACGGTTCCCACTACTCCTCCTTCGAAATCATTGGTAAACCTGTAACCTACTCTTGGTGATGCAGACAAATTAAACGCACTGTTGCTTCCAAACCCTAGTCCTATACCTCCTCCAAAAGTCCACTTACTGGTTTCCTGCACGGGTGTACCTACGGAAATTTGGGAAAATACTGATCCTGAGCTTATCAGCATCATAGAAATAATAAACTTTTTCATATGTAATATTTTTGTTTTTAAAGTTATGTTCTCATCTGTTTCCGGCTGTAGAGAGGTTGATAAAAAAGAGCTTAATACGCTATCGTTTTTATCAATGTTTAAAATTATGGTTTTTTTACGAATTTATTTAGTTGTATTTTTGCGGCATCAAACTAAGAACTCCCGTTAAGAGTTTCGTAAAATTGAAATACAATGAAAGTAGTAGTAGGCCTCTCCGGAGGTGTAGATTCTAGTGTTACAGCGTATTTGCTGCAGCAGCAAGGCCATGAAGTAGTGGCTTTATTTATGAGAAACTGGAACGATGCTTCCGTAACATTAGAAGACGAGTGTCCCTGGATTGAGGACAGTAATGATGCTCTGATGGTAGCACAAAAGCTTGGAATTCCTTTCCAGGTGATAGACATGAGTGAACTTTACAAGGAACGTATCGTTGACTATATGTTTGCCGAATACGAAAAAGGCAGAACTCCCAACCCTGATGTATTGTGTAACAGAGAAGTAAAATTCGATGTTTTTATGAAGACCGCCATGTCTTTAGGTGCAGATAAGGTAGCAACAGGACATTATGCAAGGGTAAATTCTACTTTTGATGAAAACGGTAAAGAAATTTTCCACCTTCTGGCAGGAAAAGACAACAATAAAGATCAGTCATATTTCCTTTGCCAGCTAAATCAGGATCAGCTTTCAAAAGCGCTCTTCCCTATCGGAGAACTTACAAAACCTCAGGTAAGAGAAATTGCGAAAGAAATCGGACTGGTAACAGCAGATAAAAAAGATTCTCAGGGATTATGTTTTATCGGAAAGGTAAGCCTTCCACAGTTTTTACAGCAGCAATTAAAACCTAACGAAGGGGAAATCGTGGAAATTTTCAAAGATTCTCCTTTATTTTCGGAAGAAAAACCTGAATTCTCATCCAAAGAAAAGGAACTTGAATTTCTATCAAGAAAAATCAATTATAAAAAATCTGACGGAAAAGTAATCGGGAAACACCAGGGAGCCCAATTTTTCACGATCGGACAAAGTAAGGGTCTTGGTATAGGCGGCCACAAAGAAAGCTGTTTTATTATCTCCAGAGACATGGAAAACAACATCCTTTTCGTAGGAGAAGGAAGCCATTTCCCTGGGCTTCATAAAAAAGCACTGAAAATTGATAATTCAGAACTGCACTGGGTTCGTGAAGACATGCGGCTTCAAAATGGCGGATCTATGGAAGTAATGGCCAGATTCAGGTACAGACAGCCTTTGCAGAAGGCTACTCTTTATCAGTTTGAAGATGCCTTTTATATTGAATTTGACGAGCTTCAGTCTGCTATTGCCGAAGGACAGTTTGCTTCATGGTATATTGATGAAGAACTGATCGGCAGCGGCGTGATTTCGTAAGAGTTTTTTGAGATTCGTGTTACGGGATTCGGGATTTCGGGATTTCGGGACGTGAGTTTTTGAATGAAGAGTTTATAAGTATATTGAGATTGTTTTTTAAAGAAAATAATTTTTTTTAAAATTTTTCTGTAACGTTTTTTATGTTGTCATACTTACTGAGTAAATAACAATAAAAATACTACTATGAAAACATCTGCAAAAAACCAGTACGCTTATGTAAACAATATTCTGATTACAGTTGTATCTGCTATTTTCGGTTATAATTTTTATCAGGCCATTGTACATCCGGAAAAATCCAATATCGCGATCAGTCTTATTTTGGTAGTCCTGACTTCCGTTATGGTTCGGAAATATGGCAATAAGCCAGTAAAAGAAAAGAAAAAAGAGATTTAATTAATCATTATAAAGCCCGGAACATTTTTGTTTCGGGTTTGTTTTTAACAGCACATTTTACTTTATCTTTTCATTAACATGATTTGAGATAAAAACCAATGTAACAATACATTCTGCTATTAAGATCATCACAAGAAATCCAACAGGTTTTCCCAGCATAACTCCTCTGATCAGCTTGATAATTCCCAACAAGAAAATAAATCCTGCGAAATAAAGTGTAGCTCCTGAAGATGTTTCTTTCAAAAAATTTTGAATGAAAAGCGAAGCATAAAATCCGAGAACCAGGATGAGATAGAACTTCAAAAAGTCATGTCCTTTAAGAATGATCGGATTAAATGTCTGCGGTACTGCCATAAGCCAAATAAAGCTTATCACAACCGGAACTGAATGAATGATGGTTTTTTTCATAATGCTTAGTTTTTATTATCCGCCGCAGCCTCCACAACCGCCGCAGCCTCCGCCACAACCTCCGCCACCGCTGCAGCTTGAGCCGCCACAACTTCCTCCTCCGTCATTGTTTTGCTTATCCTTTCTGTTCGGATCGGCGGCTTCATGATCTCCTACTACTGAAGCTATAACTCCCAGGATGAAAATAATCCCAAATATGACTCCAGTGACCATTAAGCCAGCAAAGCTATCTCTGTCTGTACATGAGAATAAAAGCAGTAAAACAAATACCGGAGCAAAAAAGGTCATCTTTCTCAGCCAGGATTGTACTTTAGATTTTTTCTTAATCTCTTTCCAGATTTCTTCAGGCGCTTCCTGCTGGAAAACCTGCCGATAACCTGCTAAAGTATCTTCAAACCAATTCTGATGTCTTTCTTTTTCTGCATAGCCGCCTTTGGAAGGATGATGATGAAGTGCTCTTTTTAAAATATGAGGACAAAATTCCTCCCAATAATTCTGGGTGTAGATCAGATGCATATGCCATACCTTATCCACTATTTTACTGGGAGAAGCTCCGTGAGGAAGAATACAACAGAGATAAACGAACTTTTTATACTCTTCAATCGCTTTTCTTGCGAAATCAAGGCTCCAGCTTTCTTCTTTTGCAAGCTTTTTTGAGAAAGGGAAATCAACACCGGGAGCATCCATAGAAAAATCCTGTATCCTGCTCCAAAGGGACTCATCTTTTACTATCATTTTTGTTTCCATTGTTTTGAATTTTGTTTTTCTATTCAAATATCAATGGATTTTAAAATATAAAAATCTCTCAAAAGTCTTTTTTAGTTTGATAAAAATCTTAAATTAGTCTTATAAAACAGTCCATGAAAAAGGAAGATATTCTGCATCTTGAGAAGCTCATGAATTTCTTAAGCCGGCAATTCTTAAAGAAAAGCCATTGGGAAGATATTACCAAAACCGAATGGATGTATATTACTGCTGAACTTAATGAGCTGATTATCAATGATCACTCAGAAAAAGAGATCAAAAGAGAACCTGACCTTCTGGGAACAAATTATCTGTATGAACATCTGATTATCAACAAGCTGAAGAAATTCAAACAAAATGAAAATGCTGTTTTAAGCAGACCCAATCTTGCCAAACTGAGTTTAATTGTGAAGGTTTTGGGATATTCCAATTACATTGATTTCATCAATTCTAATACGGAAGCATTTAACTTTAATGATCTCAGAATTGATATGAACAATGTCAATCTGAATACTGCTCTTTTAGACCGTCTGGTAGGCTGCTGGTACTCTTATAACAGAAATCTTCCTGACAATCCATTAATGGCAAAAGAAGACCGTATATGGCGCTCTGCCATGGAAATATATAAATCGGAAACAACCGGAGAATATTTTATTGAAAGAAGCGGTGGTGATCATCACAAATATTTTGGAAAACTAACCGCATATTCAGATTATGTTTTTATCATCATGAACAGCAATACTTTTATCCGGCAGCGACATTTTATTTCAAGGATAAAAGATATTAAAGAAAAACTTAAGAACCCGGACTATAAACTCCACGAAATCCATTTCATAAGCACCTGCATCAGTTTCAACCAGGAGCCGATTGCTTTGTTTGAAATCTTCAGAAAAGCGGACAGAAAAAACTTTATTTCTGATTCCATCAGTTTCCCCATTGACAGTGATGAGATTCCTGAATCTATCATTAAACAACTTGAAGACACAGAATCTAACAGAATTGATTACAGATAGTTAACAATCAAATATTATCTGACATCAAAAACAACCCAACCATAAACATCATCATCAATCTATATATCATGGCCCCGGAATAAGACTGTTTCGGGGCTTATTGTATTTCTTCTATGCCTAGAATATATTTAATCCCTAAAAATCAATTCAATACCACAATATTTATTTAACTTGATAGTTCTAAATATGAACCTTTCAATCGCAGTGCTATGGAATATTATGAATTGTATGAAGTTTTGAAAAAGCATTTTGATTCCGGAAAAAGCAGTGCTGAACTTGAAGAACTCAATGTAAGCATCGAATCAATTCCTTTTGAATCCAAGGTCTGCGACCTGCTTTATGGGTCAGAAAAACAACATTGCCATAAGCACCAGCAAACACTCGAAATCAACAAAAATGGCTATCTTTTTTATAACCAGCCTGCTGTAGACATCAAAGATTTTGATATTGAATGCAATAAAAGGTTCGAATACCATATCCTGAAGCGAGCTGATGTAGAAACAGCCGAAGGGGCTCTGTTTTTTTTCCATGGGCTGAATGAGAAAAAATGGGACAAATACCTTCCATGGGCATATGAACTGGCCCAAAGAACAAAAAAAGCCATCATTTTGTTCCCGATAGCATTTCATATGGACCGTGCAGAACCTATCTGGAGCGACCGCCATCACATGATGGAAGTTGTTCATTTCAGGAAGAAAAAATATCCGGAAAACATGAATTACTCTTATGTGAATGCAGCTATAAGCTCCAGACTTGAAGCACATCCTCAAAGAATTTTCTGGTCCGGCCTCCAAACGTATTCTGACATCACAGAAGTGGTAAAAGATATTAAAAAGGGTAACATCAAGAGTATTTCCCCAGAAGCCCATCTGGATTTATTTGGGTATTCTATAGGATCATTTCTTTCTCTAATTATCAAAATGGCAGATCCTCATCATTATTTTACCCAATCAAAAGTGTTCTGTTTTTGTGGAGGAATGACGATTGACAGAATGTTTCCTATATCCAAATACATCATGGATACCCAGGCAACCGTTAAAATGCAGTCTGTTTTTACGGAATTACTGAGCGCTGATTTTAAATCAGATCCACGTCTGAAACATTATCAGAATGAAGCGTTGCATCCACAGGAAAGCTGGTTCAAAAAAATGCTGCGCTACAATTATTTTCAGAAGGAAAGAGAGGAAAGAATTCAGGAAATCCAATCTCAGATCAAAGCGTATGTATTGGAAAAAGACAGTGTTGCTCCTCCGATAGAAGCGCTAAATACATTGCAGGGCGGCTACAGGAATATCAATGTACATGTTGAAATCAAGGATTTCCCGTTTGAATATTCCCACATGGTTCCGTTTCCGCTTACCCATAAGCATGCAAAAGGAGTTACAGAAGCTTTTCACCAGTTTGTACAATCTGCCAGTGATTTCTACAATTCCTGACGATGGAATTTTCATGGATAAAAGAGGGCCAGGAATAGTTTAAAGAATAATAATATCAGATCCATGGTGTTTGTTTTTTAGGGTAATCGTTATCAGCTCACCAGCCAGTCTTTAAAATCTTTCACCCTGTCTCTGCTGACCGTAATTTCCTCTTCCGGCTGAAATTCAAGATCCACTTTATAATAAGGCGAAGTATGGATATTTTTGATATAATCCGAACTGATTATGAACTGTCTGTTGACGCGGAAAAACTTTTTCTCATTGAGTACATCTTCCAGTTCATCAAGTGTAAAATCTGATGGATAGGTGCGATCTTCTGTCTGAAGATAAACGATTTTATTTTCGCTGAAAAAACAGCTTATTTCGTGTGTCTGTATAATCTTAAGGTTATATCCTATTTTAACCAGGACTCTGGAAAGCGTAGATTTCTCTTTTCTGATCATCTTTTTGATATCCTGGGAACCATGGGTATCATTGGCAGGAATGAAGGATTTAAATTTCTCCACTGCTCCTTCCAGATCTTCATCAAGGATGGGTTTTAAAAGATAATCAATACTGTTCAGCTTAAAAGCTTTCAGGGTATATTGATCAAAGGCTGTCGTATAGATAATAAAACCTTTGGTAGGTGCTTTTTCAAAGATGTCAAAAGACAGTCCGTCTCCTAAAACAATATCGGAAAAAATCAGCTGCGGGTGTTCATTTTCAGAAAACCAGGCCACTCCTTCCTCTACTGATTCTATTTTAGCAACGATCTCTATTTCAGGAAAATTACTCAGCATTCTTTCCAATTTCCTTGAAGCAGGTTTTTCGTCTTCTATAATAACAGTTTTGATCATTGAGCTTTAATTTTGGTTTTCAGGTTTCAGGAAATAAAGGTAGATAAAAGTGGACAGATTTTAATAATTAATCGTTTTTTTCTCTTTTCTAAGTTCTTTTTCAATCATATCTTTTTCCCACTCGGAATCAAAAAGAAATAGTTTTACAGCTTTTACGAGAATAATAAATCCCCAGATTCCAAGAATGGTATATCTGTCAAACCAATGAAAGCTGATCATCTTTTCACCAAAAATATCATCGGGAAGGATAAGGACAGCGAATATGACAAATATAAAAATGCTTTTATAGAATTTTCTGATGTTGTTGGTTCTTGTGTGGGCAGTTTCGTAATCCATGATAGTATAAGTTTTTAAGGTTTTATAGTTTAAAGTGTTTTTATTCTCTGTTTTTCATCCTTCGCCATCAGTTCCCGGATTTTTCTTTCTTCCCAGTTTTTGCCAATTCCAAATACGCTTATGGCGTGAAATGCAATTCCAATTCCCCATCCCAGCGCAGGCCATAGAAACCATAAATATCCGGGAGCAGTCATAAGATTCAGTATTGCTAAGAAAGGAATTATGATACCATAAGAAGTAAGGTTTCCATAAAATTCTTTAAGGTCTTTCACTCTTCTTGAAGCTTTTCTGTAAGCAATTGTTTCTTTGTCAGGTAAAATTTCCATAATGTTTTGTTTTTAAAGGTTGATTTGTTTTTTCTTGAGTCAAAGGTAGTTCAGGAAAGGTTCATCAATCAATTTTATATTACCGAATGGTAGATTATGCTATCCGAATCGTAAAATCCTGTAATTAATAGATAAAAGGGATCAATTTCTTTGTCCTTTTTCTGTATTCAATATATTCATCTCCGAACTGTTCTATCAAAGCCTGTTCTTCAATTTTTATCCTGTAAGCAAAGGCTAAAAACGGAGGAACAAAAGCAAAAATCAATGACAGCCAGTTATTTAAATACAAGCCGAGACCAAAAGAAGTCAAAAGAGAAAAAGCGTAAGACGGATGTCTCAGATATTTATAAAATCCTTCCTTTTTTATTTTATGATCCTGTCTGATGGTAACATCTACTGTAAAATATTTTCCCAGAGATCTGATGATGACATACCTGACAATAATCCCGATAAGAATAAAAAGTTCACCAAGATAGAGAATCCAATCACCGTCAGCCATCGGAAAATGAGTATTATAGGACATGAATATTGAACTTGCAATAGAAAATGGAATGGCCAGCCATAAGATATTCAAAGTGGATTTATCTTTGTTCTTTTGATCTTCTTTGCCGGATTTCAGCATGTTTTTATAAAGAAACTCAGTGAAAAACCAGGCAGCCATGGAAATATAAAATAGAGTTGATAATGCATTCATTTCAATACAATTTAAGATGAAAAGTGTTTTTAAAAAAGGTAATTTCTTTAATGTTCTTTCTGTTTATCCATCAGTTCCTTAATCTTCTTATCTTCCCATTTTCTGATAAAATTAACACGGGGTAGAAAAACAGTAATGGCATGTGCTGCAAGCCCTATTCCCCAGAAAGTTGCTGTAAAAAAGTTTTTAAACTGAAAATAGCTCTCGCCGGGCTTCAGGTGCAGACAGTTATAAACAACAATCAGCGCATTCACTGCGATATAAGCGAATACATGTCCGTAAAATCCGCGTAGCCTTTCTACCTGCCTTCTTGCCCGTTGATATTCAATATTGTTTTCGTCAAATGTTCCCATGGGTTATTTCTTTTGTTTGTTCATAATTTCACGAATCTTTTTTTCCTGCCATGATTCTCCTACTCCGAACACCTGAAACGCATGCGAAGCAACACCTATTCCCCAGCCCAGTACAGGAAACCAGAACCAGTGATTTCTGTTACTTGTAAAAAGATTAATAAAGATTAAAAAGGCACTTACCGTACAGTAAGAAATCAGGTTCATATAAAAGCTCTTAATTTCTTTTACTCTCTTTTGCGCTCGCTGGTAAGCTGCAGAGTCATCTTCAGGTTTCGAATTGGAAACTTGTGGTTTAGCCATCAGCATGGGAAGTTTTACTTTAAAATGGTCTTCGGATTTTTCTATGAATACATTTCGCTCTGTAAGAAGGGAATAACGCTGTACAATATTTGCCAGACCAATTCCAGAACTTTCTTTGATCTGCTCTCTTACCTGAAGATTATTTTCAATGCAGAGCGTATTTCCATCTGAAAAAATTCTGATGATCAGAGGTTTTGATGAAGTGGCAAAGTTATGCTTGATGCAGTTCTCCAATAATAGCTGCAAAGCCAGTGGAACTACATATTTTTGATAGTCTTCTTTGGCAACATCAAAGGTAAAATCTACACTGTCTTCAAATCTTGTCTTCAAAAGTTCACAATAGGTTTTTGCAAATTCTATTTCATCTTCTACCGTTACCAGTTCTTTATCTTTTTGTTCAAGTACATATCGGTAAATCTTTGACATTGAAGCCGTAAACTTCTGTGCCTGTTTGGGATTTTCATCAATCAGAGAGCTTAAAACATTTAAAGAATTGAAAAGGAAATGCGGATCCAGCTGATTTTTTAAACTTTCAAACTGGGCATTGGCAGACTTGGCGATAAGTTTCTGTTCCACCACTTCTTTTTTGGAAGTCTTTTTAAGTTCTTCCATAAAACCTTTCGCATGAAGGAAAGCAGAAATCAGAAGGGCAATATTGATCATAAACCAATTGGTTACCCCATATTTGGAGGAAAAAAATTCTTCTGTGGTTGCTGTTTTCTGAATGACCACATAGTTCATATAATTACAGAAATACACCAGAATAAAGTTCCCGATGATAATAGAAATGATACTTAAAATAGCTCTCGTTCGGGTAGCTTCGGACCAAGGAAATTTTCTGTTGAGGAATTCATTGATAAATCCGTTTCCAAATCCCAGAACAAAAGAATACATGGTGGAAAGGAGCAGCGTGATCAAAAAAGTCTGCAACGTTTTTTCATCATTAAAAAACAAAAAGAAAAACAATGTTGTTCCTAATGATGTCCAAAGTAATGTTGTAAAATATTTACGCTTCATGATCTGTTTTCTTGATTCAAAATTAGTTTTTATTAAAGGTATCAAAAATTAATTGTTACCGAAGGGCTGATTTTTCTTTCTGAACGGTATAAAAAAACCTTCACGAATGAAGGTTGATTGATTAAAATATAGAGAAAATTATTTTGCTTTTTCTACTGGTAAACTTAAGAAATAATCGGCTTCTGCTTTTCCCCAGTTAGGATCTAACGCTGTTTTGGGCTTATATGTTGCAAATTTTGCCTGAGCCTCTTTAAACAGCTCCAATCCTTTGGTTTTGCTGCCTCCGTACTGCTCGGGAGTAAAATAGACATCTTCTGCTTTGATAAGTGCAATTCTCGGATTTGCAGGGTCTAATTTTTCAGCAATATTCATTTCCTCAGCAGCACGTGCACCGTCTGTCATATAACGCTGTGCGGGATTCACCATCATTCTCAGAGAATAAGACATTTTTCTCAACAGGTGAATTTCTGCATTATCAGTTCCTGCAAGATTCTGAGCCATTGAAAGACTTTTCTCTGCCTGGTCTGCAATACCATCCAATTCCTGCATTTTTCCGTCTCTCATCAGGGTTCTTCCTTTTTGGATATAAGAAAATGCTGCATAGTAGGCAGGAAGCCATTTTGTGCTTTCTTTACTTCCTATTCTCTGGAAATCATTCGCCAGGGTCTGGAAATCTTCTGAGGTTTTACACGTTTCTATTCTTGCGATTTTTTCGGACATTATTTTGTCGTAATCTGCTTGTGCAAAAGCCGTTAAGCTCACAAAAGCTAAAGCAAAACTTAAAAGGTATTTTTTCATGATATCAAATTTTAAAAGTTAGTTTATTGTTTGTTCTAAGATATGTTTTTTATAAATTATTATTGATGGCATCATCTGTTTTATCTACTCCGAAACTTATAAATGCTCCTATGAACACGAAAGTATTGACTGGCGGAACAATGGCAGAGCTTCTTGAACCGTTGGCGGAGAAATTATAGCCATATATATTCTTTGATCCCAAGATATTACTGATGCTCAGTACAAATACCGGAAAAGCTTTTGCATCTTTTTTACCGATATTCGGAAGATAATTAATACTGAAGTTTAATGCATTATAATCTTGTAATCTTCCTTCATCCCGGATGAAATTTATTGCTTTTCCATCTTTAAATGTAGAGGCAATATCATAATAAGGACGTCCTTTAGCATAGGTATATGATAAGTTGACTCCAAGTTTCCATTCCGGAATAAATCTTTTTGCTACCGCTGAAAGGGTATGCTCAGCCGCAAAACCCGGCTGCAGGCTTACAGGATAATTCAGGAAATCCCTTTTTGAATCCAGATAAGAATAGCTGATCCAATAATCGATATTTTCAAATGTCTTTTTATTGTCTCTCCAGAAGAATTCAACTCCTTTTCCATATCCGTATCCATCATTGTTTAAAGCGGTTTGGATCTGCTGATTTTGTTCTTTATCCTGGGTAATATTGAAAGTTTTAATCAACTGGTCATATTTTTTATAAAATGCCTCGAAACGTAAAGTTCTGCCTTCTGAGGCTCTCTGAACCTGGAAAATATAATGCTGTGATTTCTGAAAACCAAGATTGGCAGGTCCATTGATATATTTACTTTCCGGATTCTGATAAAACATTCCATAAGCTAACGAAGTGGTCCAATCTTTTGCAAGACGGTAGGCAATCGCAAAACGAGGGGCAATATTATCCTTTCCTAAAAATGAAGAATGCTCTGCTCTTACTCCTATTTTTGCTGACAGGGCATTGCTGAAACCAAGATCAGTTTCCACGAAAGCAGAGGAGATTAAATCTTTATAATGCTTATTTACGGCTTCAAAATTCAGATTTTCATCCGTATTATTCAACTCAATTCCTCCTCTTACAGCACTGATTCTGTTGATTTTTCTTTCAAGAACTGCTTTGAAGTTCAGATAATTTCCATCTGTCAGAAGCTGGCTTCTGTTGGCTTCAACATCATTGGTTTCTGTAGAAAAATGAAGATCAGATCTGTTATAAGAGTAAGAACCACCTACGTTAAGCAGATATTTTCCAAATTTCTGTTTAAAAGAGAGATTGTGAAATGTATTTTTACCATTTAGTTTTACCAGACTGAAATCGTTACCGGGTTCAAGACTTTCAGATCTTACCCCCATCTTATTGGAATTGAACATTCCATAATATTTGAAAAAGCCTCCTGACTTTGTTTTAAATCTGAAATTCAGATCTCCGTTAAGGCCCTGTGGCGCTTCTACAAAATCAGTGTTAAAATGAAAGACTTTCTGCATCAGGCTTAAAAGAGAATATCCTGCTGTAGCTCCATAAGAATAGTTTTTATTGTCTCCCAACTTCTGAAATCCTGCGCTCAGGAAAATAGGAGAAATACCGAAATTATAGGAAGTTTCATCCGGAAGATCAACACTTTCCAGCATCAATGCCCCGGAAAGAGCCTGCCCGTACAGAGCAGAATAACCACCACTTGAGAAGATATTTCCTTTAAAAAGAGAAGTATTGAACTGATCTCTTCCTGCAATCCCGGGAACAGAATTAGAAAAATAATTGTTAATAAGACTTCCGTCCATAAAGATTTTAGATTCCGTTCCCGTACCCCCACGGATAAACAGTCCTTCTGTTCCTCCTACTTTCTGAACTCCGGGAAGATAAGTCAAAGCTGAAGAAATCTGTCCGTCCGCTCCTGCTGTTGTATAAATATCAATTGGGGTAAGTAATGCTGTTGCTCTTTTCTTATCGCTGGCCTCAATAGATCCTGCAGAAACGACCACTGCATCAATCTCACTGATCTGTTCCTTAAGATCTACATTCAAAGAAATCTCCTGATTTTCAATAGAGACCGATCTTTCGACATCTTCATATTTCGGATGTTTAAAAGTTATTTTGTGAGCTCCTTTTTCTGAAGTTTCAAACGTAAAATTACCCTGAGCATCTGTTGTAGTACCATCATAGGTATCTTTCAGCGTTACATTTACTTCTGCTACACCTTTGTTTTTAAAGGATACTTTTCCTGAGATTTTCACCTGGGAATATCCCATAATTGAAGTGAGAAGAAGAATCAGAAACAGGATGTTTTGTTCTTGTGTTTTCATTTTTATTGTTTTCTGGGTCAAAAATAGCATGAGAAATGCCTTCCTGTAAAAAATTTATTACTGAAAGGCATTGTTTTGCTCCCGAATGGGAAATTACTGTATCGGAATGCAAAAATCCACGATCATTTTTCCTTCCGGATGCTCTTTAAAATTTGAATGGTAGACTTCAAAAGGGAATACTCTTCTGATGGAATAGTTATTCTCATTCATCCAGATAAACAGGTAGGCCCAGCATTTTTCAATGTCATCCAGTGTAACCTCTCCGTTTCCTACGATAAACTTTCCGGCATCTATTTTTTCCGCAAAGACTTCTCCCTCCTGCTGCTGAAGTTTTTCATCCAGAAGCATACATGCGTGAATCCTTACTTTATCTGCCGGCGTCACTTTAAAACTGTCATGGTATACAGAGATCATTTTAAGGTTTTCACGGGGAAAAAGACTTTTCTTTTTTGCCCAGTCTATCAATACATTATAGGCGGGTTCCACGTGAGCGATTCCAAGGCTCATTACTGCTGCCAGATTCATTTCCGGCAATTCTTTTACTTCGATTTTTAAATTCATTTTAGACCAATTTAACAGGTTTTCTATATTGCAAATGTATTGGCTGAAAACCGTATCAACTTGTCCGTTCTTGCTTTGTGTTTGTAAAATCTTGTGAAATTTCTCCGGCGCCGATTTCCTGAATTCTGTGGGGGTAAGGCCGTAATATTTTTTGAATGTTTTGCAAAAAACCGAATGATTGGAAAATCCAAGATCCCAGTAAATTGTCTTGATCTCCATATTCTTATGCAGAGCCAGGTGAAGTGCACTCTTTTCTATTTTCTTTCTGATAATATAATTCTGAAGCGTTTCTCCCGTAACCAGCTTAAATATTCTGTGAAAATGAAACGGAGAATAGGCACTTACCTCTGAAACTTTTTCCAGAGACAAGTCTGCATCAATATGGTTATCAATATATTGAATTGTTTTTACAATCCGCTTTTTATACTCTTCCAATTCAAAAGTGTTAGTTTACAAAGATATTTCTCCAGCATGAAATTAAGTTGTCTTTTATTGCTATTTTCAGAAATCAGCTTCATTTTTACATTAAAACTTACTCTTCAAATAGGTGATAAGTGGAATTACAGTTTTAATTTTTTGATCTGAAGAGGCAATACAGGTGTGATAATCTTCGTGAATAAAAATCTTTTTGGTAAAGAATTTTTCCTCTTCAATATTGCACTCGTTATTTATTATTTCAAAAGAATCCAGCGAAAGCATCATTCCGGCTCCATGAGCTTTTATTACAGCTTCTTTTCTCACCCAATAAGTAAAAAATTCTTTTATTTTATCTTCTCCATTCTGAATTTCCTGAAGCTCTTGGGCGGTCATCTGAACCATAAAATCCTGATAATTTATCTTCGGATCTCGAAATTCTACATCAATTCCCAAAGGATATTCTGCGATCGCACAGACCACAAGATCTTTGGAATGCGATATATTAAAATAAATTTCATGTGCCTTTAAATGAGGTTTTTTGTTGGGAAAAATCACTATTTCTGCTTCGGAGATATTATAATAGGTCTTCAAACCATATTGGAGAAGAACTTTTCCCAGCAAAGAAAACTGAACATCCTGCCATCTTTTGTATCTCAGAATACCTTTCCTGATTTCTATAGGAAAAGCTGGCAGATGCCTGTCCAGAAGAGACTGGTGTTTTGCTTCACTGATGAATGTATAGAGAATAATCATCTTTTATTTCTTTGCTGCCTTAGGATCTGGTTTATAACTAGCTTTTTATCCACTAAAATAAGCTTTTTTACCGCTCTTTTTAAAGAAGTAAGTCTTCAGAACAAAGTTTCAGAATTTAGGATAAAATCAAGCTGTATTGCAGTGATCATTCAAGGCAGGTTTTTTAAAAAAGACTGAGATCATAAAGCATTTTGGAAAATCTTTTTTAAATTTATCCTAAAATCACTATAAATCATTTAACAAATGAAAGTACAAACATTAGCATTATTGGTGGGATTTGCTGTTTTTGCCGTTTCATGCGGAACAACAAAAACGTACTCTGTAAATGCCAAAAGCGGAACACAGACAGGAGGAACAGCGAAGTTTACTCAAAATGGAAATGACGTAACAATGAAGCTTGACATCACTAACCTTACTCCTGGAATCCATGCAGTACACATTCATGAAAAAGGAGACTGCTCTGCGGCAGACGGGACTTCTACAGGTGGACACTGGAATCCTTCGAAGAATGATCATGGTAAATGGGGCGCTGAACATTTCCATATGGGAGATATAGGAAACCTGGTTGCTGATCAGAATGGAACTGCAACATTGACTTTCAAGACAGACAAGTGGTGTCTGGGATGTACGGATGAGTCTAAGAACATTATAGGGAAAGGTCTTATTGTACACGCAGCAGCAGATGATTTCCATACCCAGCCTACCGGGAATGCCGGAGGAAGAGTGGGATGTGTAGAGATTAAGTAATCCTGTTACTCAATAAAAAAACCGCTAATTTTCATTAGCGGTTTTTTTTATGTTTAGGATTTAGCTCCCATATCTGAGACAATATTCATTGCTTCCTGCAGGTAAAGATCTTTTTTCAGATTCTTGATCCACATTTCAGATTTTTTCTTGAAGGCTTCGTCTTTTTTCTCTCTTTCAATTTCACTTGGATACATCATAAACTGAAGTCCGTTCTCAAATTTAGTCAAAGCTTTGAACTTTTCAATCTGAGATTTTCTGTTCTTCATCAACTCATTGAACTTCGTAATATTTAAAGTGATATTTTCTTCTTTATCCAGTTTTTCTCTCCACTGAGCGGATTCTAATAACAACTGATAATTGCTGTTTTTAGCCATTCTGTCTGCACTTGCTTTTTCCAGCGCCTGAATATTGAAGTAGTTCAGTTTCTGGAATTTTGTAGGTGGAATTTTATCCCAGGCCAATGCATAATCATCATATCGCTCTCCTACTTCAGCATACGTAAAGAAATCTTTCATCTGAATATCAGAAACAATTCCTTTTCTCTGCGTAGATTCTCCTGTAATTCTGTAGAATTTCTGGATCGTCAGTTTTAAAGATCCGAAATCATCTTCCGTGTTCAGGAATCTGTTCAGATCCACAAAAGTCTGAACTGTTCCTTTTCCGAAAGACTGTGGAGATCCAATGATCATAGCTCTGCCATAATCCTGCATTACTCCTGCAAGGATTTCTGAAGCTGAAGCCGAAAGTTCATTTTGCATAATAACAAGCGGACCTGTCCAGATTGGAGTTTCATTTTTATTCTTAAGCGTCTGAATTTTTCCGTTTCCGTCTTTTACCTGAACGTAAGGACCAGCTTCCATGAAAAGTCCCATAATATCTCCTACTTCAGTTAAAGAACCTCCTCCATTATTTCTAAGGTCAAGAATGATTCCCTGGATATTCTGTTCTTTCAGTTTAATGATCTCATTTTTGATGTCATCAGAAGCGTTTCTTCCTTTGGCATTTTCAAAATCAGCATTAAAACTTGGAAGGTTGATGAAACCGTATTTTTTACCATTTGGAGTATTCACTACAATACTTCTTGCAAAAGTATCTTCAATAGCAACCTCTTCACGGATCATGGTTACATCTTTAATTGTTCCGTCTTTTTTCTGAACCGTTAATGTTACCGGTGTACCTTTTTCTCCTCTGATGAGTCTTACCGCTTCATCAGAAAGCATTCCTACTACATTTACAGCATCTTCTTTCGGTTTTGATCTTACTTTCAGGATTTTATCACCCTCAGAAAGTTGTTTCGACTTCCATGCCGGTGCACCAATGGTAAGAGCTCCTAAGTAAAGGTTTCCTTTTTTCTCCTGAATTAATGCTCCGATACCGATTACTTTTCCAGTAAACTGCGTATCAAAATCTTCTTTATCTTTTGGAGAATAATAGTTGGTATGTGGATCAAATACTTCTGTATATGCATTCATATACACGGTAAACCAATCCATTTTCTTTCTCTTTTTGAATCTTGTGAAAGTATCTTTTACAAGGTCTTTTACTTCATCAGTGGCTTTTTTGATCTTTTCGTCCTGAGTAAGAGGCTTAAACTTGATAGTATCTTTCAGCTTATACTTCTGAACAGAGTCTTTCTTTTCTTTCTGAGCTTCTTCTTTGCTATTCATCGACTCAACTTCCTGAAGGATATTGTATTTGATGAATTTTTTCCACTCATTATACTGTTCCTGTTTGTTGGCAGGTACTTTTTTTAGTTTGGGCTCAAGGGTAAGCGTTTCATCTTCCTGAAGATTGATTGGCTTACTGAAAATATCCTGTGTGATTTTATCAATCTCATCCACTCTTTGGTATAGCCTGTCAATCGTAAGCTTATAGAAAGTTAGATCACCTTGTCCGATATAATCATCAAGCTTGGTTTCATGCTTGTTGAATTCATCCATATCAGATTGCAGAAAATATCTTTTCGCTGGATCTACCAATTCGAAGTAATGCTTATAAACGTCCTTCGAATAGGCATCATTGATAGATTTCGGGCTATAATGCAGATAAGAAAGTGTATTTTTTACGCTCACCATTATCGTCTGCATCTTTTCATCGTCATTCTGTGGCGAGTTGAAACAAAACATTAGACTGGTTAATGGAATCAGGAGTAAAAATTTATTCAGTTTGAAATTTTTCCACATAAACTGTCTTTATTTATTAATTTTTTTAAAATAAGTATAATAATTAGTAGCAGTAATTTTGGTACTGTTACAAATGATCAAATTTAATACCTTATTTACAAATATCGACAGTTTTAGCCATTTTTATTTAAAGAGATTTGCAAATAATCAAAACAGTGTTAGTCATTTCCTATTGTCAGGGTGTTTCATTACAAAATCATACAGACAAGTGTTTTTTAGGACATATCTGAAGTTTCATTTTTTAATCAAAAAAACAAAAAATACATACCACAAAAATTAATTTTCAGCCATAAAGGCACAAAATATGCAGAGAATTAACCATACAAATTCAAAATATTAAGTCATGAAAAGTTTACTATGGTTAGTCGCAGTCATCTGCATCGTTGTTTGGCTATTAGGAATGTTAGGAATCGTTCCCGGAATGAGCACAGGTTATTTAATTCACGTTTTACTGGTTATTGCCATTATCGTTATTCTTTATAATATCATTTCTGGCAGAAAACCTCTAGACTAGTGAATTATTTTGTAAACCGTTTAAATTAAAACTGAAATGAAATTTATATTAAATTCCCTTCATTTCAGTTTTATTTTGTGTACTTCGTTCTTTTCCTATTTACGCTTAGTTTCTCATTTTACAAGTCAATGTATGAGAATTTTATTTCTCTTTTCACAATAGCCAATCCCAATCTGGTATTTTATGGCTCCTGATTTTTACCTACATTTGATGTGTTGAAAATCTGTTTGTTCAATTCTTAAATGAGCAAACTCACTCTATTTAAATAAAAAATTAAAGATAATTTATGGAAAGACCACTTATTCTGGTGACTAATGATGATGGAATTACAGCTCCTGGTATCAGAAATCTTGTCAGTTTTATGAATGAAATCGGAGAAGTAGTGGTTGTAGCCCCCAACTCTCCTCAAAGTGGAAAAGGGCACGCTATTACCATCAATTCTACCCTAAGTTACGAAGAAGTTACCCTGGACGGTCCGCAGACTGATTTTTCCTGCAGTGGAACTCCCGTTGACTGTGTAAAAATGGCTCTTGACAAAATTCTGAAAAGAAGACCTGACATTGTGGTTTCAGGAATCAATCACGGAGCAAATTCTTCGATCAATGTAATCTATTCAGGGACAATGTCCGCTGCCGTAGAAGCTGGTGTGGAAGGAATTCCTGCGATTGGATTCTCATTACTGGATTTCAGCTGGGAAGCAGATTTCACCCAGGCTAAGGAATTTATTCAGAATATCGTAAGAAGAACATTGGAAAACCCAATGCCAAAAGGAATTGTACTGAATGTTAATATTCCAAAACTTCCTGCCGATGAAATAAAAGGGGTAAAAGTTTGTAAACAAGCTCATGCCAAATGGGAAGAAAGTTTTGATGAAAGAATCAATCCGCACGGTAAAAAATATTACTGGCTAACAGGTTATTTCAACAATATGGATGATTCTGAAGATGCTGATGAAACAGCATTGGCTAACGGATATATTTCTATTGTTCCGGTAAAGTTTGACCTTACGGCATACGAATACATGAAAACCCTGGAAGAAGTGATGACTTTTGCAGATGTAAAAGAGGAGAAATAATTCTGGAAACATAAGAAGCTTCGATTCAGAACAGAGCGAAGTTTTCAAATAATTAAAATACGGTTTGAAAACTTATTTCAAACCGTATTTTTTGTTCCATAAACAGGAAAATCCATGATCTAAGAAACTGTCTGTTCAGGATTATTTACTACCTTTATTCTGACAAATAATTACAAAATGCGTATAGAATATGACATAAAACTGGGGTTTAAGGACGTAATGTTCCGCCCTAAGCGTTCTACTTTAAAATCCCGTTCAGAAGTTGATTTACAAAGAGAATTTACCTTTAAACATACTAAGAAAAAATGGACAGGAGTACCGGTAATTGCAGCAAATATGGATACGGTAGGAACTTTTGAAATGGCCGTAGAGCTGGCCAAAGAAAAAATTATTACAGCGGTTCATAAACATTATACTCCTGAGGAATGGAGCGAGTTTCTCAACAGCCAGCCCGAAAGTATTCACCAATACATTGCCTTAAGTACAGGAACTGGGAAAGCTGATGAAGAAAAAATAAAATTCATCCTCGAAAAACACCCAAAAATAGAGTTTCTCTGCATAGATGTAGCCAATGGGTACTCTGAGCATTTCGTTGAATTTGTGAAGAAAGCAAGGGCTAATTTTCCGGATAAAATAATTATGGCAGGAAATGTGGTTACCGGAGAAATGGTAGAAGAGCTTCTTTTGGTTGGGGCAGATATCATCAAAGTAGGTATTGGTCCCGGATCAGTGTGTACTACAAGAGTAAAAACCGGCGTAGGATATCCTCAGCTTTCAGCGATTATTGAATGTTCAGATGCCGCTCACGGTCTGGGAGGACATATCATTGCTGACGGAGGATGTAAAGTACCCGGAGATGTGGCAAAAGCTTTTGGTGGTGGTGCAGATTTTGTCATGCTGGGCGGAATGTTTGCAGGACATGACGAAAGCGGCGGAGAAATGATTGAAGAAAACGGTAAAAAATATCGTTCTTTCTATGGAATGAGTTCCAAAACAGCCATGGATAAGCATTCAGGAGGTGTTGCAGAATATCGTGCTTCTGAAGGGAAAACCGTGAAGGTGCCCTATAAAGGACCTGTAGCAGATACTGTAAAAGATATATTGGGCGGTGTACGATCTACATGTACTTATGTAGGGGCATCAAAGCTTAAGGAACTTTCTAAAAGAACCACTTTTATCAGGGTTCAGGAACAGGAAAACCAGGTTTTTAACTAAGGATCTGAAAAGAAAATAAAAGGCTGCATATGCAGCCTTTTTATATTGTTACGTTAACATTCCGCCGTCAACATTTAACGTCTGTCCGGTAATGTATGCTGACATTTCGCTGCCTAAGAATACACAAGCATTGGCAATATCTGCAGGCTGTCCTCCTCTCTTCATTGGAATTTCTTCTCTCCATCCCTGAACTGTTTTTTCGTCCAGAACAGCAGTCATTTCTGTTTCAATAAATCCAGGTGCAATAGCATTACATCTGATATTTCTTGATCCTAGTTCCAATGCTACAGATTTTGTAAATCCTATTACCCCCGCTTTAGAAGCTGCATAGTTTGCCTGTCCGGCATTTCCTTTTACACCTACTACAGAAGTCATATTGATAATAGATCCTGATCTTGCCTTCATCATCGGCTTGATTACCGCTTTTGTAAGGTTGAAAACTGAATCTAAATTTACTTTGATTACTTTATCCCAATCTTCTTTGGACATTCTCAATAGCAGGTTATCTTTTGTAATCCCTGCATTGTTTATCAAAATATCAATCTGCCCAAACTCCGCCATTACTTCTTCCACCAATTTCTGAGCAGCATCATAATCTGATGCGTCAGACTGATATCCCTTAACCTGGGTTACAGAACTTAAAGCGGCTTCTAATTCTTTTGCTTTGTCTACAGAGCCAGCATAGGTAAATGCTACTTTTGCCCCTTGTTGAGCAAACATTTCAGCGATACCTTTACCGATTCCTCTTGTAGCTCCGGTAATTAGTGCTACTTTTCCTTCTAATATTTTCATATCTATTGACAATTATTTTCTTTTATAACTCGTTCAGCTAGTGACAGCTGCCTCTTCATGTTTCTACAATTCCTTTCTGGAATTAAACGGTTTGCAAAGATATTATAAAATGTTATTCAACCCATTTAAATTGTCAAAATACTACTATTTTTTTGATGATTATCAGGATTTTCATTAAAGTTGAAGGGAATTATTTTTAAATCTGGTGAAATAAATAAAGTCTGTTTTTTTACTTTTGTCTAGTTTTAATACCTCTTTTTGCCAGAAATATTTATCATAAATAATCTCTTTCAGAGGCTCATGCTGAAAATTGGAAACCCCGAATTTCCCTTCTTTTTTAACGACAATTTCGTTTTCAGCATTCCCGAATGTTATAATATCTTCGTAAACAAACGGTACAATTTCTTTTCCTTCCGCATCCAGAATTCCATATAAGTTGTCTTTATTTTTACATACCAAAGGTTTTGAATACTGATTAAGGGGATTAAAATATTCAACATCTTCATTTTTTATCTGGCTGATATTTTTCAATTCAGATAATGACTGATCTTTCACAGAAAACCTGTAGTAACGATCCTCTTTTCCAATAATTAAATTATCAGGGTAAAAACCCAAAATCTGAACCCCATCTCCTACAATATTTTTAAGATCTTTATCAAGAAATTTCTCTTCATTTCCTTTTTTAAGGTAAATAAAATCTTTCCCGGAAATGGTGAAGCTTCTTATAAAATCATATTCCTGTGGAACAATCACATTCCCTTCCAGGTCTATAATTCCATATTTCTTTACCTTATCATTATAGACACCGAAATAATTATTCAGTAAAGGATTTACATATTTAAAAGTCTGCGCATACAGCTTTCTGTCTTTTTTATTGAAAACTGTTGTCTTTCCGTTTTTTGTAAGGTAGATATACTCCTTTCTGCCAAAATATTCCGGAGTGATATCGTTATAGATTTCTTCAGCAATTGTATTTCCATCAGTATCAATTAAACCATATTTTCCTGTAGCTTTATTTTGACTAATCAGATAAGGATAAGCATTAATGTTGACAACCAGTTTAGAAAATTTGTGAAGGGTCTGCCCATTAGTTCCAATGATTTCTTTTTCATTGTCTTCATTGATGATCAGTGCTCTGCCCTCTTCAAAGCTATAATCTTCTTTAAATTCCCGGGTGCTGAGCTGTTTTCCTTTAAAGTCATACAGAAACCATCTTTTATCCTTTAAAACCAAAAGTCTGTTCTTCCCTGAAAAACGAATCTTTTCTGAATAAGGAATGATTTCCTTTCCGTTAAAATCATAGACTGCTTCTGCATTTTTTTTTGATGAAATGATGCATTCTTCACTCCACCAAGGTGTATTAAACTCCTGATCATTCAAAGGGATAAGTTCATTCCCTTTTTCGTCAATAACGGCTGATTTTCTACTATTTCCTTCATCAGAATAAAGGATAAAACGGTTTTTGAAAACATGCAGAATACCTCCTTTGTAAGAAGATTCAAATGTTATGGTTCCTAAAGAATCTACAATTCCCTGTTTCTTGTAACCAGTATCATAGAATGTTCCATATCCCTCCGAATAAGAACTGATCTCTTTTCCTGTTTTTTTCGACAGGATCACCTTCATATATTGGTTAGTCTGTGCTGTACAGACTACAGAACACAATACAAAAACTAATTTTTTCAAAGAAAATTAAATAGAATTATTGACAATAAGAACGATCTCCCCTTTTAAAGTTTTACTCTTGGAGAATTCAATTAATTCATTGATTGTTCCACGTTTAGTTTCTTCAAATTTTTTAGAAATCTCCCGGCTTAAGCTTACTTTGGTTTCTTCTCCAAAGAATTCTTTAATCTGCTCCAGCGTAGTATTGATTTTATGGGGACTTTCATAAAGAACAATAGTCTTTTTCTCTTCGGCAAGTTGTTTCAGTTTGGTTTGTCGTCCTTTTTTCTGAGGCAGAAATCCTGCGAATAGAAATTCATTATTAGGAAGTCCTGAAACCACAAGGGCCGGAATCAGAGCGGTTGCTCCGGGAAGACAAATCATATCAATATTATTATCAGCTCCTGCTTTTGCCAGCAAATATCCCGGATCTGAAATACCAGGTGTTCCCGCATCGGTAATAATAGCGATATTCTGGCCGTTTTTAAGGTCTGCAATCACTTTCTCCGTAGCCTGATGCTCATTATGTAAATGATAGGATTTCAAAGGCTTGGAGATCTCAAAATGTTTTAAAAGTACTCCGGACGTTCTGGTGTCTTCACATAAAATATAATCAACTTCTTTCAGGACATTTACCGCCCTGAATGTCATATCTTCCAGGTTCCCGACTGGTGTGGGAACAAAATATAGGATTCCGCTCAAAATTATAAGAATTTATTTTCCACCAATATCCAAAGTCTCTGTGCATATTCATCCACCTTATTCCATTTTCTGTCGTAATAAAGATCGCTCAGATATTCTTTGGCTTCTTCCAGGGTTCTGAATTGGTTCAGCTGGTAAACGGTATCGTTCAGATCAGCCTGGCTTCCTTCAAAAAGCATCTTCGTGAAGGCAAGTCTGTCATTCAGATCCAGCTTAAATTCAGGTTTCAGCTTGTCGGCCTCCATGAATTGTGTTGGAATATTGGATTTCAGAATACTTCCGCTATCTTCTTTTACAACCGGCGTTGTTTTTTCTTCCTTGGAAAGCTCCAGATGATCGTCATCAAAAAGTGACTGAACAGCCTTCATTCCTTTGATATTGGCTAATTTTATTTTTTTCTCCCGATGGTATTCTTCTAAATTTTCGAAGCTCTCATCAGAAGGATGTTTATCTGTTTCTTCACGAACAGGTTTGTCGATTTCAACAATTTTTCTTCGGTCATACACTTCGGCAAGGATGCTTTCTTCTTTTACAGGTTCTTCTGAATGGTCATTTTTAATCTCACTCAGAATATTTTCTACATTGGAAGTTTCTGTTGCCATTTCTCCCTGCTCTATGGAAATGTTCGAAGCTACAAACTGCTCTTCGTTTTCTTCAATCAGTATTTCATCATCCAGAGTTTCTGTATCAAAAATGCTCGGAATTGTTTCCGTTACAGAAGATTTTACATCATTTACTACTGCAGAATACTTTTCTTTTTCAGATTCCGGCTCAATACTTTCTTCTTCCTGTTCTTCTATTTCATTAAGCTGATTATTGAAAACAGCTTCTTCCTCGGTTACTTCATTATGAAACAGATCTTCATTAAGATCTTCATCCGAATCCGGTGTAGAATCTGCCAGAATTTTATCCTCATCTACAAAACTCAAAACAGCTCTCTGTTCCTCAGAAATTTCATTTTCATCAATTTCATTCAGTTCATTATTGAAAGCAGCTTCTTCTTCCAGGGTTTCATATTCGGAAGTCTGTTCCTGAATATTTTCAGCTAGTTTTTCTTCGTTGTTTTCTTCTACAAAACTTACGATATTTTCATGGAATTTATTCTCAACAATTTCATTCAACTGATTATTGAAAACAACTTCTTCTTCAGATTCATCTGAAAAAACTTCATTTTCATCAATTTCGTTCAGTTCATTATTGAAAATAGCTTCTTCTTCCATCACTTCATTTCCTGTATCATGATGTTCTGTTTCACCTGAAACAAACGAGACATACTGATGATCCGGATTTTGCGCCGTATTATCTGCTACGAAGTATTCAATATTTTTTTCCAGCAGTTTCAAAAAAGAAATCCTGTTAGCAAGCTCATCTACAAGATCTTGCTTGGAAAGTAATTCGTCTATATTGCTTATTTTGTCCAGATTATCAATGATATTCATGGATTCAAAAAAAATCTTTTCCTTTAAATCTTGGATATTCTGCATAATAAGATTCTTATTAAAATTGCTTACTTTTGATGTTAAAAATATACGGCTAATTTAACAAATGTTTTTAGAAAATACAATTAATCATTCCAAACAAAGTGGTTGGATGGAAGTGATTTGTGGCTCTATGTTTTCCGGTAAAACCGAGGAACTTATCCGCAGATTGCGAAGAGCGGAAATGGCAGGACAGAATGTGGAAATTTTTAAACCTAAAATGGATATCCGATATTCTGAGGAGGATGTAGTATCTCATAATCAGAATAAAATCCGCAGTACCGCAGTAGAAAACCCTAATGAAATTCTTCTGCTGGCTTCCAATTGTGATGTAGTAGCCATTGATGAAGCTCAGTTTTTTGATGAAAGCATTGTTGATGTGGCCAACCAGCTTGCCAATAGCGGTATCAGAGTAGTGATTGCAGGATTGGATATGGACTTTCTGGGCCGTCCGTTTGGACCCATGCCTAATTTGATGGCGACTGCCGAATATGTTACAAAAGTGCATGCTATTTGTAAGAGAACAGGTAATCTGGCCAACTATTCCATGAGAACTTCTCAGGGAGATAATCTGGTAGAATTGGGAGAAACTGAAAGCTATGAAGCAGTAAGCCGCCGTGTTTTTATTGACGAAGTACTTTCAAAAAGAAAATAATAAATGAATAAAGGCAAAACAGAGAAAAACAGCTGTTTGCCACAAAACATACAATATATTCACTTAATATAAAATGAAAAGCGAAATGCTTTATTGTAAAATAGTAAAAAAGAAATAGATTACAGAACGGTCTTTATTCTTTTTCAGTTTTTACCTTTTTGCAGTTTCGCTCAAAATAAAGCAGAAAGGGTACCAATGAATTATACAATACAACACATTGCAGAGATCACCAATGCACAGATCATTGGAGACGGAAATTTATTGATCAAAAATATAGCGTACGACAGCAGAATTATTTATTCTACCAAACATACAGCCTTTATTGCCATCAATACTCAGAAAAATTCCGGTGAAAAATTTATTGAATCTGCAATGGACAGAGGTATCAATGTCATTATTTCTGAACATCATTATCCGGAATTTGAAAATATAACCTGGATTATTGTTGAAAATTCCGTAGAGTTTCTTCAAAAATTAGCAAAGTATCATTTCGAACATTCTCACTTACAATCTATCGGAATTACGGGAAGTAATGGTAAAACTATTTTAAAAGAATGGTTGTATCAATGTGTATGGAATGAATTTCCTACGGTAAAAAGCCCCAAGAGTTTTAATTCTCAGATCGGCCTTCCCCTCTCTCTTCTCCAAATCAACAGCTCACATCAGCTGGGAATTTTTGAGGTGGGAATTTCAAAACCGGATGAAATGGAAAAACTTGAAAATATTTTCCACCCTCAGATCGGATTGTTAACTCATATTGGAACTGCACATGCCGCCAACTTTTCTTCCGAGGAAAAACTGATTGATGAAAAGATCATTCTTTTCAAAAATTCCGAAGTGATCATTTATAATGGTGACAATGCTCTGGTTGATCAAAAAATTAAAAATTCATATTCGGATAAAAAATTAATTTCTTACGGTTTTAAAAAAGAGAACCAGGTATTCATCAAAAACAATATTTCCAAAGATGAAAACATCATTGTTGAATATTTTGGTGAAGAAATCAGTTTTCCGGTTCACCAGAGAGACGAAGCAACATTAACCAATGCTATGGCGCTTATCTCCGTACTTAAGGAACTGAATATCGAAAATAAAAAGATCGTTGAAAAAATCAACCTTTTAAAAGCCGTTGAAATGAGGCTTGAAGCAATTGAAGGTATTAAAGGCAATATTGTCATCAATGATTCTTTTAATCTTGACCTCGATTCTTTGATGACTGCCCTTCAGTTTTTAAATGAATATAATAAATCTAAAAAATCGCTGGTTTTAACAGATATCGTTGGAGTGAATTCCAATGCTAAAGAATTATATGAAGAAGTTTCTGAACTTGTGAATGAGCAGCATTTTGATTCTGTATTCTTAATTGGTGATGAAATATCAAACTTTAGTGAATTATTTAAAGCTAAAACCTATACTTTTATTGATACCAAAGAGCTCATTGAAAGTAAACATCTTACTGAAATAGAAAATCAGATCATTCTACTGAAAGGAGCCAGAAAATTTGAGATCGAAAAACTAAAAGATATTCTTGAGCTCAGAAAACATGATACGGTATTGGAAGTAAACCTTAATGCAATCCTTCACAATATCAACTATCATAAATCTCTTCTGAAGCCAGGAACTAAAATGATGGCCATGGTAAAAGCCAATGCTTATGGATTGGGAAGCTATGAAGTATCAGAATTTCTTCAGCACCATCATATAGATTACCTCGGAGTAGCTTATGCTGATGAAGGTGTAGAACTTCGTAAAAAAGGGATCACGACTCCTATTATTGTGATGAATCCTGAGCAGCACAGCTATCAGACAATTATTGAATATAATCTTGAACCTGAAATTTATAGTTTCAGAGTGTTGGAATTATTCTATGAAGCCGTTCAAAAATCCGGATACGACAAGAAATATCCTATTCATATAAAGCTGGAAACCGGAATGCACCGTCTTGGTTTTAAAGATTTTGAGCTGGATCAGTTAAGCGAGACTTTAAGCCGGAAAAATGTAAAGGTACAGAGCATGTTCAGCCATTTATCATCTTCTGATATGCCTGAAGAAAAAGAATTCACATTAAAACAACTCGAGGTTTTTGATAAAAATTCCAGTTACCTTATTGAAAAATTAGGGTACACTCCTATCCGCCATATCCTGAATTCAGCAGGAATTACGAGCTATAAAGATCACCAGTATGACATGGTAAGAATCGGAATCGGTATGCTGGGAGAATCAGCAGATCCTGAAATTCAGAAACAATTACGTTCTGTTGTAAGCTTTAAAACCGTAATTTCACAGATATCAACCGTTGAAAACGGGGAATCCGTAGGATACAGCAGAAGATATAAAGCTGATCATCCTACAAGAATTGCAACGATTCCTGTGGGATATGCAGATGGAATTCCAAGACTGATCGGAAACCAGGTAGGAAATGTTGGTGTGAATAAAACATTAGCGCCTATCGTTGGAAATATCTGTATGGATATGATGATGATCAATGTAGACCATATTCCGAATGTAAAAGAAGGTGATACGGTAACTGTTTTCAACGCCAAACCAAGTTTAAAAGAATTCGCAGGATACTGCAAAACGATAACCTATGAAGTATTAACCTCCATTTCGCCCCGGGTGAAACGGATTTATATAAAAGATTAACTATGAGAAAACTCCTGATTCTGCTTTCCATATTCCAATTGTTATTGATCCATTCTCAGGTAAAAAAAGATTTGGTAATCCCGAAAAACCCAAAGATCGGATTATCGCTTGCCGGTGGTGGAGCTAAAGGATTTTCACATGTCGGAGTTCTTAAAGTATTAGATTCCCTGGGGGTGAAAGTGGACTATATTTCGGGAACCAGTATGGGAGCGATTGTAGGCGGATTGTATGCCGCCGGGTATTCCGGAAAAGAAATAGAAAAAATAGTCATGGATACGGATTTCTATTCTCTCATTATGGATCCGAAGTCCCGGCAGGAAGCCAGCTTTTTCAATAAATCTGTAGATAAATACCTTTTATCCATTCCGCTTAAAAACGGAAAAATCACACTTCCCTCTTCTATCAGCACCGGCCAGAGAAACGTTTATCTTCTGAAAGAACTTTTCAAAAACGTTTCCAATATTGAAGACTTTTCTAAGATGCCTATTCCATTCCTATGCGTCGCCACCAATCTTGAAAGCGGAAATATGCAGATCTTTGAAAAAGGAGATCTGGTGCAGTCTATCATGGCAAGCTCGGCTTTTCCATCTTTAATGGATCCAGTAAAAATTGGCGACAGTATTTATATTGACGGAGCGATGACGGTAAACTATCCATCAAAGCCTTTAAAGGACAAAGGAATTGATATTGTTATCGGCGTAGACCTTAATCAGGATCTATCCAAAAGAGAGGATTTAAACAATATTATATCCATTCTGAACCAGGTCATTGATTTTGGAATCAAAAAAGATACCCGAAGACAATATAAATATACGGACATCAATATCAAACCCAACCTGAAAGGAATGTCTGCTACAAGCTATGATGATAAAAAGAAAATTCTGGACAGCGGATATGTGGAAGGATTGAAATATTCCCAGATTCTGGACCAGCTTCCCAAGAAACCATTTGACCGCCTCAGACAGCGTGTAAATCCTATATATTCCAACGTTTATAAGATAGATAGTATTTCTATTGAAGGCAGTAAAATTTATGGTAAAAACTATACCCTTGGGAAAATGGGGTTACGCCTTCCCTCTTTGCAGACTTATGGAAGTATTAATAAAATGATTGATAAACTGGTTGCTACCAACAACTACAAATTTATCAATTATGATATTGTTCAGGAGAATGATGCCAACTATCTGAAGCTTTACATAACTGAAGATGATGCCCGTCATTTCTTGAAATTCGGACTTCATTATGATGAAGTTTTTAAAACAGGACTTCTTTTGAATTATTCGGCGAAGAGACTGTTATTTAAAAATTCAAACCTCTCTCTGGACGTCGTTGTAGGAGATCGTCTGAGATATTATCTGAATTATTTTGTAGATAACGGATACATTCCGGGAGTTGGTCTTTATTCGTCAGGAATGAGCTTTGATATAAAAAATATAGACAACTATGTAGTAGACCGCTGGGAATGGATCAGAAATGAAGCCTATATACAATCCATATGGAAGGACAAATTTGCCATTGGGGGTGGTATAAGCCATGACTATTTTAAAGCAGAAAACAGCAATGGAGATAACAGGCGGTACAGCCGTTTTCTGAACCCTTACGTCTTTATAAAAACTGATACCCAGGATGACAAGGAATTCCCGACAAAAGGGGTTTATTTTGCGGCAGAAGGAAAGGTTGTAGACCTATTGAAGTCTGAAGTTGATAAAAGAATCATTCAGATTAAAGCAGATCTTAAGCTTAATATTCCACTTGGCAAGCAATTCAGTTATCGTCTTAATTTATTTGGAGGGGTTACACTTGGTGACAATCTTCCAGCCTATTATCAATATCGATTAGGAGGAATTTTTGAGCAGAATCTCATGAATTTTAAAAGTTTTGGAGGGTTCTATTTTGCCCAGCTTTATACAAACAATGTAATACTGGCATCCAATGATATCCAGTTTAAGTTTAATAAAAACTATTTTATCAGTGGAAACTTTACCTTTGCTAATTTATCAAACGATATTAAATTTGAAGATGCAGTTAAAGTAAATTATAGCTCATTAGGAATAACGGCAGGTTACAAATCTCCTTTCGGGCAGATAAAAGTAAACTTCAGCCACTCACTTAAAAACAACCAAAAAGGTATATTCAGTGTTATTTTAGGACACTGGTTTTAAAAAAAATGATACAGTTCTTTTACGAAAACTTACCAGAGTCAGTAAGTACAGATTACAAAAAATGGCTGGAAGATCTTATTCTTTCAGAAGGAAAAAAAACAGGAGAAATCAATTATATTTTCTGTGATGATGAATATCTTCTTAAGATCAATCAGGATTATTTGCAGCATGATTATTATACAGATATCATCACTTTTGATTATGTAAAAGGCAAGACAATAAGCGCTGAGATTTTCGTATCTTTGCAGCGCATTTCTGATAACGCCTCTACCCTTTCCCGAGATTATGAAGAAGAATTAAGAAGGGTTTTAGCCCATGGTATTTTACACCTTGTAGGCTATAAAGACAAGACGGAAGAGGAAGAAAAAGAGATGCGGAGAATGGAAGATTTGTACCTGGACAAATATAGGGATTTAAAGTTTTAGAATTGAACAATCACTTAAGATCCCATATCTAAAGTACTCTATTCTAGCAACAATGTAAGTTTACCTAGAGTGCATTCTCCAAAAATGTTTCACGTGAAACATTGGTTATAAAGATAAGGTTTAAAGCTTAAACAAGCGAGATAAAAATGATTTCAGAAATATATGATGTAATAGTAGTAGGTGCCGGACATGCAGGTTGTGAAGCAGCAGCAGCAGCAGCAAACCTCGGTTCAAAAACTTTACTTATTACAATGAATATGCAGACCATCGGACAGATGAGTTGCAACCCGGCAATGGGCGGAATCGCAAAAGGACAGATCGTAAGAGAGATTGATGCAATGGGAGGATATTCCGGAATTGTGGCAGACAAATCTGCCATCCAATTCAAAATGCTGAATCTTTCAAAAGGTCCTGCGATGTGGTCTCCGAGAACCCAAAATGATAGAATGCTTTTTGCCGAAGAATGGCGCTTAGCATTAGAGAATACTCCCAATCTTGATTTCTTTCAGGATATGGTAAAACAACTGATTGTTGAAAATAATAAAGTAGCAGGAGTTGTTACTTCTTTAGGAATTGAGATTAAAGCAAAATCTGTAGTTCTTACCAACGGAACTTTCCTTAACGGATTAATCCACGTTGGAGATAAACAATTAGGCGGAGGAAGAATGGGTGAACCAAGAGCTTTTGGAATTACAGAACAATTGGTCACTTTAGGTTTCGAAGCAGGAAGAATGAAAACAGGTACTCCACCGAGAGTAGACGGAAGAAGTTTGGATTATTCAAAAATGGAAGAACAGAAAGGTGATGAAAATCCTCAAAAGTTCAGCTATCTTGATACACCGAAACTGACAAAACAATTAAGCTGTCATATTGTATATACCAACGAAACGGTACATGATATTTTGAGAGAAGGTTTTGACAGAAGTCCAATGTTTAATGGAACCATTCAAAGTTTAGGCCCAAGATACTGCCCAAGTATTGAAGATAAAATTAATCGTTTTGCAGAAAGAAACAGACATCAGCTTTTCGTAGAACCGGAAGGATGGAAAACTGTAGAAATCTATGTAAACGGATTCAGTTCTTCTCTTCCTGAGGATGTACAGATCAAGGCAATGAAACATATACCAGGATTTGAAAACGTAAAAGTATTCCGTCCGGGTTATGCTATTGAATATGACTACTTCCCTCCTACCCAATTGAAACATACGCTGGAAACAAAATTAATCGACAATTTATATTTCGCAGGCCAGATCAATGGAACAACAGGATATGAAGAAGCAGCCGGCCAGGGATTAATTGCCGGAATCAATGCACATAATAAAGTACACGAAAAAGGAGATTTTATTCTAAACAGAGATGAAGCTTATATTGGAGTATTAATTGATGACCTGATTACAAAAGGAACTGAAGAACCTTACAGAATGTTTACTTCACGTGCCGAATACAGACTTCTATTAAGACAGGATAATGCCGATATCAGATTAACAGAAAAAGCATACCAGCTAGGATTAGCAAAAGAAGACAGATTAAGACGAGTTGAAACTAAAATATCTGAAAGTCAGTCACTTGAAGAGTTTCTTCGTGAAACTTCTTTAAAACCAGGTATTATCAATCCGGTTCTTGAATCTATTGAAAGCAGCCCAGTAGATCAGGCTTACAGAGCAGCTCAAATTCTTACCAGACCTAATATGACATTAGAAAAACTGGATGAAATCGACTTTATTAAAGAAGTTTCTACTCAATATAATGATGAAGTAAGAGAGCAGGCAGAGATCAATATTAAATATAAAGGTTATATTGAGAAAGAAAAAGAAAATGTTGCTAAATTAAATCGTCTGGAAAACATTAAAATTCCTGAAGATTTTGATTACACAAAGCTTTCCAGCCTTTCTGCAGAAGCAAAACAGAAGATGTCTAACGTACGTCCGAAGACTATTGCACAGGCAGGAAGAATAAGTGGTGTTTCCCCAGCAGACATTAACGTTTTATTAGTTTACTTAGGACGATAAAAAAAAATGTTTCACGTGAAACATTTGAAAATAAAAACAAAATTAAGGTATTTAAAAGCGTAAAACACTTCTGAATATTTTAATTTTTTTATCATATAAAAGCTATTTACTTCAATGAAAATAAAAGATCATTTTCTTTCACAGGAAATATTTGAGATTAAAGAAACTGAAACAAAAGGAGTTTTTAAAACCACTCCTATCCCATCCAATATTTCCAGATACTACGAAAGTGAAGATTATATTTCTCACCATCAGGATTCTGGAAGCCTCAAAGAAAAGCTTTACAAATTTCTTCAATCATTCAATCTGCAGTATAAAAAAAATATTCTGGTAGACAGAATAAAAAAAGGATCAAAAGTTTTGGACTACGGGTGCGGTGCCGGAGAGTTTGTAAAATATATAGAAAATGATTTTGAAACGTTCGGTTTTGAACCAGATTCGGATGCAAGAAAAGCAGCACAAGGAAAAGTAACTAAGGCTACCATCTCAGATGATATTAATAAAATTGAGGAAAACACCTTAGATGCTATTACACTCTGGCATGTATTTGAACATATCGAGAACCAGGATGAGATGCTTACAGTCTTTCATGAAAAATTAAAAGAAAAAGGAATTCTTATTATCGCTGTTCCCAATCCTACTTCTTATGATGCGAAACATTACAAAGAATATTGGGCAGCTTATGATGTGCCAAGACATATTTACCATTTTTCTAAAAATGGAATGGAAAATCTAATTTCCAAAAATCCGGATTGGAAAATGAGGAAAATTAAACCTTTGGTTCTTGACTCCTACTACATCTCCATGTTAAGCGAAAAATATAAAAAATCTCCTCTATTTTGGCTAAAAGCAATTGTTTACGGAACAATTTCGAACGTAAAAGCCTTATTTTCGAACGAATTTTCAAGTTTAATATACATTATCGAAAAAAGATAGAAAATCGATTTTTGACCCATTTATGAAGGTCAATTTTCAGCATTTCCAGCTTAAAAAATAAAAACTCAGGATATTTCTCCTGGGTTTTTCTTTTTTCAGGATCAAATCCACACTTCGATTTCTTCTTCAGTTTTATCAAAACTTCAAAATAAGATCCAACACACAATTATTTCTTACACATCGAAAACATCCCCTACCCCATTTCGATAATAGAGAAGAAATTCAAAAACCTTAACTGAAAATTTATCCAGCTACAGCTCTCTCTGAGCTTTTATTCCATTCTTCACTAAAAACAAAAAATTAACGCTTAAAAACAGAAAAAAAATCTCAGCAAGATAAATTCTTACAAATTAGACTTTAATTTAGCCTCAAATTATAATTAGATATAAATTATCGGAAAAAGATAGAAAATCGATATTTAAGCTATTTATAAAGGTCGATTTTTAATGCTCTAATAAGAAAAATGAGAAAAAAGAGGAAAGTGCTTCTGCACAGAAAAAAAATGAAAAACCGATTTTATCAAAAATAAATTCTTCCACAATTAAAAACAAAAGAAGACCTCCCCTACTCCACTTTATCATTTTAAATTTTCCCAGCTTCAAAAAATTGAATTAGCCAATCTTTTCAAATACAGGACAAAAAAGAAAACTATGAAATTAATAATCCAGCAAAATTTAAAAACAGAATCATTAAAAGAATTTAAAGGCGCAAAGCAAAATCCTAACACCATAAAAGATGAAAATAAATGTTACTAAATCTATCCTGGAAAAGTTTTAGAAATTAAATTTTTTTTTATCTTATTCACTTTGTGGCACTTACCTACTAATTCCAACTGTTATTATAAAATTTTTGGAGAATATTATACGTAATAAAATAACATGAAAAACAGTTTAATAACTGATAACCAATAAAATACATAGCCTTCACTTTAATGTGACATAATAATTCGGTTAAATTTAAGATTTTAAACAAACCAAATTTTATGTATGCTACATTCTTAACTAAATACGGAGATTAAAAATCATATCAATATGAAGTATAATTTCCTCACCGGATAATTTAAGATCACCTCTCTAAATCTTTTTTGAAAAATAATGATCATCCGTTCTATTGGAAGAAAAAATTAATTTACCTTCTGTGATCATCAAATTATTTTCGTGAAGCTTAAATTTAACTCCAAGTATCCTTCAAAATACAGAGTATAAATGCAGAGATAAAAACAGCTTTTCTGTTATCCTTAGTATTGCAAAAATCATAGTCATAGATCAAATTAAAATGAGAATAAAATCAAGAAAAAAGCTTCCTGCACTTATCAATTTTACATGAATATTCTGAGCCAAAATTTCCTGAAAACCATAAGTCATTGAAAAAGAATTCAACCATTCACTATATAACTATAAGTTATATCTAAAATAGTATCAAAACCACCATGACTAAAGGATTTTCTATAATTTTTAGACATGGAAAAACCTGCTAATATAATTAGCAGGCTTCAAAATATCTGTTATTTTCTATTAATTATTGATTGCAGCTACACCTGGTAACTCAAGTCCTTCAAGACTTTCAAGCATTGCTCCACCTCCGGTAGAAACATAACTTACCTGATCAGCATATCCGAATTGCTTAACAAAAGCAACACTGTCTCCTCCACCTACTAAAGAGAAGGCACCAAGTCTCGTCGCTTCAGCAATACTTTCCCCTAATGCAACTGTTCCACCGGCAAAATGAGACATTTCAAAAACTCCGATTGGTCCGTTCCAAAGAATAGTTCTTGAATTTAGCAAAACATCATTAAACTGATCTCTGGACTTGTGACCAGCATCAAGCCCCATCCATCCTTCAGGGATTGCATAGATATCAGCTTCTTTTCTTTCTACATCATTACTAAAACTTTCAGCAATGATAGCATCTGAAGGAAGATATACTTTTACTTTGTGTTCTTTTGCTTTTCCTAAAATCTCAAGTGCCAGAGGAAGCTTATCTTCTTCTACAAGAGAATTTCCAACTTTTCCTCCAAGAGCCTTAATAAAAGTGAATGCCATACCTCCACCAATGATCAGATTATCTACTGCAGGAAGGATATTTTCTATAATGGTAATTTTAGTTGAAACTTTAGAGCCTCCCAGAATAGCTGTAACTGGTCTTTCACCACTCTTCAAAACTTTATCGATAGCCTGAAGCTCTTTAGCCATCAGTAAACCGAAATATTTAGTTGACGGAAAATACTGAGCAATTACTGCTGTAGAAGCATGAGCTCTGTGTGCTGTACCAAATGCATCATTTACATAAGCATCCCCTAACTTTGCAAGTTTCTCAGCGAATGCAGCATCCCCTTTTTCCTCTTCATTATGAAAACGTACATTTTCCAATAGTAAGATCTCACCTGGTTTTAAATCTGCAGCTGCCTGCTCTGCTTTCTCACCAATACATTCATCAACAAACTTTACATCCTGTCCTAAAACAGAAGAAACTTCATCTACAATATGTTTAAGGGAAAATTCATCTTTAACCTCTCCCTTTGGTCTTCCAAGGTGGGTAATTAAGATGACAGAACCACCATCATTAAGGATCTTCTCCACTGTTGGTTTTACAGCAACAATTCTTGTGTTGTCTGTCACCTTCAGTTGATCATCCTGTGGAACATTGAAGTCCACTCTTACCAGAGCCTTCTTATCTTTAAAATTAAGATCATTGATTGTTTTCATAAATAGATTTATTTTTTGCTAAGCCTTTATGAGACTGCCGCGAGAAATCCGTTTTAGCTTTTGATAAAATCTCGCAAGAACAATTTCATAAATCTCATTGAATTTTTGTTTCACAAATGTAAGGTTTTAAACTTTTTCAACAGTTTGATTAAAATAAAAGTTTTCAAAAACTTTCCCCGAACCCAATCACCCATTAATCAACAATTTTTTCTCTTTTAAAAAAAAAAATAATGTAGTTGTTGTTGAGTGTTGTTAGTTTCGGGGATAAGTTTTAGGCTAAAAATTGATAACATTCAACTTTTATTCAACTCATATTTAATTCACAATATAAATCTCTGTAAACCTGCTATTTCACACACTTATTAACAAATGTTGATAACTTTGAGATGAAGCCATTATTAGTTATTTTATTATGGAAAAATCTGGGGATAGCTGAAGAAAACATCTGGAAAGTTGTGGTGAAAATCTTCAGAAAGAATTTCTATTACGAAATAAATTCATCTTTAAAAATAGAAAGTTGATAAAAGTTTTCCACAGTTATTCACATACCTTTTCACAATTAACTCAGGGTTTACTAACACGAATTGTTATTATTATTACCTTTGTAAGGAAATAGAATCTAATAAAGCTTAATAAGAGTACTATGAAAAGAAAAATTGCTATCGCAGCGGACCATGCAGGCTATGAATATAAGGAGATTGTTAAGAACTACCTTTCAGAACGTTTTGAAGTTCAGGATTTTGGAACGTTTTCCACAAACAGTGTGGATTATCCGGACTTTGTACACCCTGCCGCAACCTCTGTGGAAAACGGAGAAAATGAGCTGGGAATTCTGATCTGTGGAAGCGGAAACGGAGTTCAGATCACTGCTAACAAACATCAGAAGATAAGATGCGCTTTATGCTGGATGCCGGAGATTGCAACACTGGCAAGACAGCATAATGATGCCAACATGATTTCACTGCCGGCAAGATTTATAGCTAAGGAACTGGCGCTGGAAATTGTAGATCAGTTTCTTTCAACAGACTTCGAAGGTGGAAGACACCAGAATAGAGTTGACAAAATTGCAGTTTGCTAAATACTATAATAAGGCTTGTAAATTACTTTGCAAGCCTTATTTATTTTTTATTCGTACATTTGCAGTGTCCAATAGAAATTACACTCTATTATTCTCCAAAGCCTTTCTTATATTTGAAATATATTTAATAGAAGGTTTTTCTCTTTTCTTCTCCAGAATTGTATTAAATTTATACAAAACTAAAGCTCCCGTTGTAAGCAAACTGAAAGATAATTTCTGATGATTTACGGAAAGATTCTAATGATGAAATTGAATGACCTTATACAAAGGAATGAATAAGGAAGATTTAGAAAAAGGTCTTAGTTGAGATAAGACCAAAACAATTAAAAGAAAATTAAAATGCCAAAAAAAAGAAAATATATAAGTCATAAAAATGATTTAAAAATGATGGAGATCGGCAGACTGATCCTCCGTTTTATGAATGCAAATTCATCCAAAATTTATAATTATAAGCAGATCGCCGATGGAATAGATTATAAAAATCCAAGACAAAGAGAACTTGTTATCCAGGCACTGCATAAACTTCAGGGATCTGAAAAGATTAAGGAAGTAGAAAAAGGAAAGTATATTGTGAACCTGAAAATAGCAGGAACGCTTACCGGAACTATAGACTTCAACCAAAGCGGAAATGCTTATGTAAGTGTGGAAGGCCTGGAAGATGATGTCTTCGTCCATGCCAAAAATGTGAAGGATGCACTGCAGGGAGATAAGGTTCTTATTATAACTTATCATTATAAAGGAAAGAAGCTTGAAGGTTCTGTTCTGGAAGTTTTAGAACGTAGCAGAACAGAATTTGTGGGTACCTTTCAGAAGGTTGCTCATAAGGAATTCGGGTTTGTGGTTTGTGATAAAAAGACCATCAACACAGATATCTTCATTCCGAAAGGAAAATTCAACAGCGCTGAAGATGGCGATAAGGTCATTGTAAAAATGACAGAATGGAGACCGGGTGATAAAAATCCGGAAGGTGAAATCATTCAGGTGCTGGGTGCTCCTGGAGAACATGAAACGGAAATCCACTCTATTCTTGCAGAATATGGTCTTCCTTATGAGTTTCCATCGGAAGTAGAAGCTGATGCAGATAAAATCGACAGAAGGATAACAGATGAAGAGGTAGCAAAACGTTGGGATATGCGTAATATCTGTACGTTTACCATTGACCCTAAGGATGCGAAAGATTTTGATGATGCTTTATCCATAAGAAAAATGGAAAATGGAAACTGGGAAATCGGGGTCCATATTGCTGACGTATCTCATTATGTGGTGCCGGGAACTATTCTGGATGATGAGGCGTATCAGAGAGCTACTTCGGTATATCTTGTTGACAGGGTTGTGCCGATGTTGCCGGAAGTATTGAGTAATGATGTTTGTTCCCTTCGTCCACACGAAGACAAATATACTTTTTCAGCCGTTTTTGAATTGAATGACAATGCTGAAATTCAGAAACAGTGGTTTGGAAGAACGGTTATTCATTCAGACAGAAGATTTACCTATGAGGAGGCTCAGGAACGTATCGAGACCGGAGAGGGAGATCTTGCGGAAGAGATCAACACACTGGATAAGCTGGCGAAAATAATGCGTCATGAACGTATCAGAAAAGGAGCCATTACTTTTGATAGAAGTGAGGTAAGATTCAATCTTGATGAAAATAGTGAACCGATTGGTGTTTACTTTAAAATAAGTAAAGACTCGAATCACCTGATCGAAGAATTCATGCTTTTAGCCAATAAGAAAGTATCAGAATATGTATCACTTTCAAGAAAAGGTGAGATCACAAATAATACATTTATTTACAGGGTTCACGATGATCCGGATCCTGCGAAATTAGAGTCATTGAGAGACTTTGTTGCTACTTTCGGATATAAAATGGATCTGGCCAATACCAAAAAGGTAGCCGCATCTTTGAATAAACTTCTTCATGATGTGAAAGGAAAGGGCGAAGAGAATATGATTGAAACTCTTGCGATGAGAAGTATGAGCAAAGCAGTATATTCTACAGAACCTATTGGCCACTATGGTCTTGGTTTTGAATATTACAGTCACTTTACCTCTCCTATCCGTCGTTACCCGGATTTGTTGGCACACCGTCTTCTTCAGCATTATCTGGACGGAGGAAAATCTCCAAACAGAGGTGAGCTTGAAGAAAAAGCAAAACACTGTAGTGCTATGGAAAGACTGGCTGCAGATGCAGAAAGAGACTCCATCAAGTTTATGCAGGTGAAATTCATGGAAAAACATCTGGGAGAAACATTCAGAGGAGTGATTTCCGGAGTGGCTGAGTTTGGTTTCTGGGTCGAAATCCCAGAAAACGGAGCTGAAGGACTTATCAAGCTTAGAGATCTTGTAGATGATTCCTATATGTATGATGCAAAAACACATGCAGTATACGGAATAAGACACGGAAATAAATACCAGTTAGGAGATGAAGTTCAGATCAAAGTGGTAAAAGCCAATCTGATTCAGAAGCAGCTTGATTTCCAGATTGTGAAGTAATGACGAGAATAGATAAATACATTGTATTTAGTATTTTAAACGCAATATTATTGGTAACAGTAATTTTTAATACTGTTATCAATTTTTATCTGTTTGTACTGGCAATAATCATTCTTGTAGTCATATGTAATATTTTAATCAAAAAGAAGATTATTAATATTGATAAACAAGGAAAAAAATACTTTTTTGGAGTGACATTTCCACAGATAGTCAATGCATTTTTTTTGATCAATTATGTCACAGGAATGAATCCTACCCAGGAAACATACTGTTTCAGATCTATGGTTTCAGAGGTTGGAAGTGTGCGCAGCCATCAGAAAGGTAAAACAACTTACGTTTATTTGAGCGGAAACGCCTACGAATATTCTTATATGACCAGAAGTTTTTGGATTGATTATAAAAGAATGCTGTTTAAAAATCAAGTTATTTATACCTTCGAAAGAGGTATTTTTGGTCTTAAAATTAGAAAAGATTTCGAATTTGTTTTTAATGAAAACTGTCTGGAAAAATAAAAAATCAGATTGCTGAACGTATGCAGTAAAATAATAATACAAAAGAGGTTGTTTCTAAACGGAATGACCTCTTTATTTTTTTTGCAAAAAACGTATAATAAATGCTCCTCTCCTATTTCTAAAAAAAAAATACATTAAACTCTGATTAAAATCCACTTGATATATCACAACTTTATTGAATAATTAAATCATAAAGTCTAACTTTGTATTAAACGAAATGAATTTTTATTCATTTTAAAACACCACTTAATGCTAGAACTTGTACTATCTGCCATCATATTAGGATTTATGCTGAGCCTGGTTTTCATAGGACCTATTTTTTTCCTGTTAATTGAAACCAGCTTCTCCAGAGGACCCAGACATGCCCTGTCACTGGATCTTGGTGTGATTACCGCAGATTTATTATGCATTGTAGCAGCTTATTATGCCAGTACGGATATTGTTTCTTTAATTGATAAACATCCGGGGTTTTACAGGATCACCTCTATTCTTATTTTCGTCTATGGAATTGTGATGCTGGTTACCAAAACCAAAATGCATTTGCCTGGTGAAGAAAGGATTATCGGGCAGAACTATATCAAGACATTTTTCAATGGTTTTTTCTTTAATCTTCTCAATGTCGGAGTCATCCTTTTCTGGCTCGTAACGGTAATTTCCGTAAGGAATCAATATCCGGACACCAGCAGTTTTGTTTTATACATAAGCATAGTCCTGGCTACCTACCTGTCTATAGATCTTGCCAAGATATTTCTTGCCAAGCAATTTCACGATAAATTAACACAAAAACTGGCCAACCAAATCAGAAGAGTTGTTGGCTGTATTCTTATTGTCTTCAGTTTCTTTATTTTCCTGCAGAGTTTTAAAAAGTTCAATCAGTTTGAAAAACAGCTGGAGGAAGCAGAAAAGAAAGAAGTAAAATATCAAAAAACAAAATGAAAAAAATGATCTTTCCCAAGTCCCTTAAAAAAGGAGACAAAATAGCTGTTATTTCCCCTGCAGGAGCGGTAGATACCTCTCAACTGGAAAAAGGAATAGAAATGATTAAAAGCAGAGGTTTTGAACCCGTTCTCGGAGAACATCTCTATACTAAATTTTCAAACGGATACAATTATGCCGGAACAGAAAAGGAAAGAACAAAAGATATCAACTGGGCCTTAAACGATAAAGAAATAAGAGCGGTATGGGCTTCCCGAGGTGGATATGGCTGCCAGCACCTTATCCAGCACCTGACACTGAAAAATTTTAAGGAAAACCCGAAATGGTACATTGGATATTCCGATAATACAGTTATCCAGAGTTATCTGATGAAAAAAGGATTTGCTTCCATCCATGGACAAACCATTAAAACATCCAGCTTTGGAGTTACAGATGAAAGTTATGATCTTATTTTCGATATCCTGAAAGGGAAAAAGCCAAAATACACCCTTGAATCTCACCAATTGAATAAAAAAGGGAGTATTCAGGGAGAACTGGTCGGAGGGAATTTAGCCCTTATCTATGCCCTTCTGGGAACAAAATATTCATTCGATTTTAAAGACAAGATTCTGTTTATCGAAGATATCGGAGAAAACTTCTATGCACTGGACCGTATGATCATGAGTCTGGAGCTGGCAGGTGTCTTCAATAAAATCAAAGGATTGATTGTTGGCGGAATGACCAATATGGGAGATGAAAAGGAAAACAACAGCTATGAAGAAAGTTTTGATGAGTTTGTTTATAAACTGATCTCTGACAGAATTTCAAAGTATAATTTCCCGGTAGTATTTGCCTTCCCGAATGGACATATTAAAGACAACAGGCCATTGATTATTGGAGCTGAAATTAACATAAAAGCTGATGATAAAGTAAAGGTAGAGTTTTAATCTCTACCTCCCGATTTGCTTGGGTAAACGACCTTACCATCTTTATTGATTATGACAGGCGCTGAAGTGGTGACTGCCTTCATTGGAAATCTCCATTTTTCTGTACCATCGTTTTCAGAAAAGGCATACACATAATTTGAACCACCGCCTCCAATAAAAACAGTACCGTCTGTAGAAACCGCTTCTGCACTATTGGAATAAATTGTTTTTTGCCACCTTGTGTTTCCGGTCTGTTTATCAATAACAGTAAGATTTCCCGAGCTGGAATTTACCGTAATGTAGTTTTCATTAACAAAAGGGCTGCTTGAGTAATTACCCGAATTATAGGACTGCCAGATAATATTTCCGGTTACAGCATCCATTTTGTACAATGCGTTTTTATCAGTAACATATAAATATCCGTCTAAAATTGTAGGAGAAGAATACTCAACAGAGCTGCCAAGTTGCTTTTCCCAATTGAGTTGACCTGTGTTTTTATTGATATTGTAAATATTGCCATTCCTGTTTCCAATATAAAGATTATTCCCAACTATGGATGAGGATGAAGAATTAAAAATGCTGCCGGTATAATATTTCCATTTTAAAGCTCCACTACCCTGTTCCAAAGCATAAACATAACCATCATCACTGGCAAAATACACAATATCTCCAGATACCACAGGGCTCGAGCTTACATTAAATCCAGCAGTATATTTCCATTTTAATTCTCCGGTGGCTGTATTTAATGCATAAAAATTGTCATCATCGCTTCCAAAGAAAACGGTATTATTATAAACGTAAACGCTGGATTCTATTGCTTCATTTGTCTTGAATTTCCATAATAAAGTTCCTTTTGATGCATCTATAGCATAAAGGTAACTGTCTGTACAGCCCACATACAATACGTTATTACTATAAAAAGCAGTACTATATTGAAAGCGGCCATTAAGAACCGAAAACACCCATTTTAATTGGCCGTTTTGAGAATTAATAGCATAATATTCATTGGTGCCGCCAATAAACATTATGTTTTTCGGGTTATTATCTGTTGGGGTTTCATTGTTTTCATCAGATGAAGAACAGCCAATTGAACTTATAATCAGAATAGTACAAATAAATAAATTAAATTTCATAGGTTTGGAAAAAGTACAGCAATAATACAAAATTTATTATGGCAAATCACAATGACTTCGGTATCTTAGCAGAAGATTTAGCAGTTGAATATTTGGAAAGAAACGGCTACAAAATCCTTATCAGAAATTTTCGTTTTAAGCATAACGAAATTGATATTATTGCTGAAAATGATAATCTGATTATTATCGTAGAAGTGAAAGCGAGATCCACCGATGCCTTTATGCTCCCTCAGGAAGCTGTAACCAAAACAAAAATAAAATCCATTGTTTCTGCAGCCAATCATTATCTGGAGGAATTTAATAAAGACCAGGAAGCCAGATTTGATATTATTTCTGTTCTTCCCGATGATAATAAAAACTTAATGATTGACCATATCAAAGATGCTTTTCAGGCCTTTGATGCAAATTAATAAATCAATACAACAATGTTTGAATGTATCAGGATCATGACATTGACAGAGTAGTGCATTCAGACATTTAATACCCAATTTTATGAAGACAATATTGATCACCGGAGCAACTTCCGGTATAGGTAAAGCCACTGCAGAGCTTCTTGCAAAACAAGGAAACAGAATTATTATTTGTGGAAGGAGAAATGAGGTGCTGGAATCTGTGAAAACAGAGCTATCTGAATTTACCGAAATATTTAGTTTAATGTTTGATGTAAGGAATCTTGAGGAAGTTGAAACAGCCATTAATGCTCTCCCGGAAAACTGGAAAGAGATTGATGTACTGATTAATAATGCAGGGAATGCTCATGGGTTAGATCCTCTTTCTGAGGGTAAGACTGATGACTGGGATTCTATGATTGACGGCAATGTCAAAGGATTGCTCTATGTTTCTAAAATGATCATTCCAATGATGAAAACTAAAAATTTAGGTCACATTGTAAATATCAGTTCTGTAGCAGCAAGACAAACTTACGCAAATGGAGTAGTGTACTGTGCAACGAAGAAAGCAGTAGACGTTATTTCGGAAGGAATGAGGCTGGAGCTTACCGAATTTGGAATCAAAGTAACCAACATTCAGCCGGGAGCTGTAGAAACAGATTTCTCTCTGGTAAGATTCAAGGGAGACAGTGAAAAAGCTTCAACGGTGTATGCGGGCTATGATGCTCTGAAAGCCGAAGATATTGCTGATGCTATTGCTTACTGTGTAAATGCACCGAAACATGTTACTGTTTCTGATATGACCATCTATCCAAGCGCTCAGGCTGAGCCAAGAACAATTTATAGAAAATAGTCCAAAATAATGGAGTAAATTTGCAGAATATTAAAAGCAATTTTGCTGTTTAGCTTAAAACAAAAAAATGAAAATTCTATATCTGGAAACATCATCCAAGAACTGTTCAGTAGCAGTATCAGACAATGAAAAGCTGTTATGCCTTTGTGAAGAAGTTTCTGAAAACTATAAACAGTCTGAAAGTCTTCACACCTATGTAGAATGGGCATTGGAAGGAGCGGGGATTTCCCTTAAAGATATTGAGGCCGTTTCTTTAGGTAAAGGTCCCGGATCTTATACAGGTCTGAGAATTGGTGCTGCCTCTGCAAAAGGCTTTTGCTATGGACTCAGAATTCCTTTGGTAGCAGTAAATTCTCTTGAAAGCATGATAGAGCCTTTTTTAGGCGCTAACTATGACTTTGTAATACCTTTGATCGATGCAAGGAGAATGGAGGTTTATACGGCAGTTTACAACGGTAATACAGGAAAAGAATTATCTGAGACAGAAGCTAAGATTTTAGATGAAAATTCTTTTGAAGAATATAAAGATAAAAAAGTTCTGTTTGTAGGGGATGGTGCTAAGAAGGCAAAAGAAATTCTGAATCTTCCGGATGCTGTTTTTAAAGAAGATGTCTATCCTTCCGCACAATACCTTATCAGGAAGACCCTGGAGAAGATAGAAAACAAAGAATTTGAAGATATGGCCTATTTTGAGCCTTTTTATCTGAAAGACTTCCACGGAGTAAAGAAAAAGAAAAGCGAAGAGTAAATCTTCGCTTTTTATTTTATTGAGGTCTTGGCGGGATCTTTGAACCCGACTTTGTATCATTCGGCTGCTTAGGACTTTGCTGTGGAGCAGCATTTGTATTAATGTTCTGCATATTGTCCAGCTTCTGTACTTTTCCGTTGTTCATTTGCGGAAGTCCCGTATTTTGAGTGTTAGGCTGTACAGGCGCTCCTGATGGCTGCTGAGGAACAGAATTTCCTTTATTATCCGTTGCCTGGAAGCTTAAGTCACTTTTCAGGTAATTCAGCATTTCTTTAGCTCTTATGCCTTCAGGTGTTTTAGAATAATTCAGGGCAATCTGCTCAAGCTGCAGAATCATAACTTCCTTTCCACTTGATTTTCCTGCATTGAATGCATTTAAAAGATATAGCTTAGGAACCAATGCATCTTTCGGATACTTCTGAATCGCCTGATCGATCACATCTTTACTTTCTGCAAATTTTTCGGATTCAAATAGTGCGTATGCCTTTTTGTATTCGTTTTCAACTTCTTCGGTTGATTTTACAAATGATTTATTCTTTGGGTTTCTGGCAAATTCAGCGTAAGAGGTATAAGGATAATCTGCCAGGAGAATTTGTTTTGCTCTTTCTGAAGCCTGTGGATTTTTCTCATAATTCATGGCAAAAATCTCATACAGCGCCTGTAACATCACTTTTTCTTCCGGTTTTACCTCTACAAGATCATAAAGCGTTTTCGTGGCCAGTGGAGTATTGGTAAAATAATTCTGATACATTATTCCCAGACCCAATGAAGCAGTATCTCTGTCCTTTTTTAGCTGTGATAATTTTCCCTGATCCGTAGGAATCTGCTCAATATAGTATGCAGGCTCAAAACGTCTTGGATTAGGCGCTGAGGTAACTCCTAACGCTTCATTCTTCATATCTTCAATAGAGGCCATTTTCTTGGATGAACGCCAGTTATCAGCCAGGGCACGGTCTCCCCAGATTTGCTTAAACGAAGAGGTTCCTTTGCTTACCGTTCCTGAATTGCTGAAATAAAACCCTTTTGTAGTGACTCCAAAATCCTCAAAAGAATTGCCGCTATTGGCAAAAATAGAATTGGCACTGTAATCACCAGTATCAAAACCTTTACTTCTTTCCGCACGTCTTCGTTCCTGTTCCTCTTTCTCTTCTTTAATCTTTAATTTTGCGATATATTTTGTAAAATAATCTGTTTTCTGACCATCATTCATCTTTGCCAGAGAAAGAATACTGTCATTCTTTTTAATCAGATAATAGTTTTTTGATATCTTCTTAATATACTCGGATTGATCCTTTAACAGGATTTTTGAAGGCTCATAAGTCATTACAGCAAGAGCAGAGTCATAATAACTTCCGGCTCCGATATAATCATTCTTATCAAGATAACTTTTTCCTATTTCATAATAAGCCAGCCCACGGATCTGCGGGTCAGAAACTTTTTCAAATAATGATTTTCTGAAGAATTGCTGGGCTTCGTCTTTCTTTCCTGCTTTATTGGCCATTAATCCTAAAGCATAATAAAATTCATTCTTTCTGGAGCCATACATTCCTTTCTTACTGATTCCTTCCAGATAATTTTTGGCTCCTGCATAATCACCTTTACCATTAAACGTTTTGGCAATAGCCACCTGAGATTTTACTTCAAATTCGAAATCACTGGCATATTTATATGCTGCAGCATAGCTTTCTCTTGCCTTATCGTTCTGGTTAAGATTTTCCAGAACCTGGCCTCTCAGATAAGCGATTCTGCTTTTCAGTTTTCTGTTAGAATTCAGTTCAAAAGCATTATCAAGTTCTTTAGCAGCTTCTTCTTTTTTTCCGGCATCAAGCAGAGATTCTGAGTAGTAAATGCTCAGCAGTTTTGCATAGCTTTTACTGATATCTTCACTTTTAAGTTTGGCAAATGTTTCATGTGCCCTATGATAATCTTTGATCTGATCATAAGCAAGTCCCTGATAAATTCTTGCAAGTGCAATCCTTTTATCATCTTTCATACGGGTGAAAACATAATTGAGTGCATCCAGGGCTTCCAGAGATTTACCTCTATAAATTCTTGCCTGTGCAAGGATCATGTAGGCATCAAAAATCTGCTTATTTTTCTCTTCACCATTTCTGGTTACAGAATATTTATTGATTGCTTTTAAAGCTTTTGCTTCTGCTATTTCCAGAGTAGTAGCGCCTTTAGTCTGTTCTCCGTCAGGTCTTGAAGGTCCATTTCCCGGAGGTCCTCCTGGGATATTCGGAATTCCGGAATTACCTCTTCCCGAAGGTCTGTTGGCTACTTCAGCCATCTTCATAGAATTTTCTGCAAAAGCTTCAGTCTGGCCAAGATCACTTCCCAAAGGTTGTTCTTCATAAGTCAGAATAGGAATGTAGGGAGCATAGAAGTTATCCTTATGCCCCTTATCTCTGGTTGTGAACTCACTGTTTAATGCATCTTTCGCATTAAAAAGGGTGTTGTAATATGTGGAAAATCCTTTCAATACTCTTGAACGCTGCTCCGGCTTTTTTGTTTTGGTAGCACAGGAAGCAACAAGACATATGACTAAAAGGAATAATATATTCTTTTTCATTATTCAATATAACTCGCTAATCTGCTTTTTATTATCAGCAGTTTGATGATTTTGTAAAAATAATAAAATTTTATAATGAATAATATTTATATTTCTCAAGGAAGTATTTTATTTCTTCTTCAATGGGTGTTTTAAACCTGATAATCTTTTAAATCAGAGAAGATTCTTTCAGGATTTTATAAACAAGATGGGTAGGAAGTCCCATAATGGTATAATAGCTTCCTGTAAGGCTTGTGATCTTTGCCATACCCAGCCATTCCTGGACACCATAGCTTCCTGCTTTATCAAAAGGCTTGTAATTCTGAATATAATAGTTTATTTCTTCATCAGAAAGATTATCCAGAGTAACATCGGCTACATCTGTTTCGGTAATGGATGTACTGGATGTTTTGATAGTAATGCCCGTGTAGACCTGATGCGTTTTTCCTGAAAGATGTTGAAGCATTTTAAAGGCATCTTCTTCATCTTTAGGTTTTCCCAGAATTTCATTATCAATAGCAACTACTGTATCAGCAGTCAGAAGCACTTCACCTACTTCCAGATCTCTGAAAGCCTGAGCCTTTAAATCAGAAAGGTAAGCGGCGGCTTCCTCTATTTTGATATTTTCCGGGATAATTTCTTCACAGTCTATTTTTACAACCTCAAATTCAAAACCAAGGCTAGAAAGAAGTTCTTTTCTTCTTGGAGATTGTGATGCTAAAAGTAATTTCATAGAGTTTTTATACAGATTGGGTATTATCGTCATGCCAGTTCCCCTGAACCTTCATTACCTGTTCAATGACATCACGAACTGCACCTGTTCCTCCTTTTTTGGGGGAAATATAATCGGAGATTCCCTTTACTTCAGGAACAGCATTTTCAGGACATGCTGCAATGGCTGAACTTTCCATGATATGAATATCCGGAAGATCATCACCCATGGTCAGAATTTCTTCGTTTTTAAGATTATGTTTCTTTTTAAAGTCTTCGAAATCATCTATTTTATTGTGAGACTTGGGATAGTAATCCTGTATACCCAGATAATTGATTCTGTGCTTTACCATTTCATCATTTCCTCCGGTAATAACACCAATTAAATAATTGTTTTTTAAAGCTTTTACTACCGCATATCCGTCCAGAACATTCATTACCCTGCACATATTTCCTCCGGGAAGTAAGTAGACGCTTCCATCTGTGAAAACTCCGTCAACATCAAATACAAATGCTTTAATATCTTTTAATTTCTCTTTATAACTCATACATTTTCTGAATAGAATGATTCATTGTTTTATAAATGTCAAGACTTTCGTCCTTTAATAACTGTTCATGCAGCTGTAAAATTCTTACATCTTTTCTTACTGCCGGTCCGGTTTGTGCCATTTTGGGTTCAATTTCATGAATTTTCTGAACTGTTTCATCAATCAGTGGTAAGAAATAATCAAACGGAATTTCCTGGGAATCTGAAATTTCTTTAGCTCTTGCAAAAAGGTGATTCACAAAATTACAGGCAAAAACAGCTGTCAGATGAATATATTTTCTTTTTTCATGAGTACTTTCCATCACTCTTTCCGAAATCTTTGAAGCAAGACCAAACAATATTTTTTGATCTTCTTCATTTTCTGCTTCTATGAAAAACGGAATTTTTTCATATTCAAGGTCTTTTGATTTTGAAAAAGTCTGTAAAGGGTAGAAGCTGGCCTTTCTATAGTTTCCGGCAAGAACTTCTTTAGAAAGAGATCCGGAGGTGTGGGCAACCAGACAGTCTTTTCCGGTTATCACCTTCGAAACTTCTTCCACTGAATGATCGCTTACACAGATGATATAAAGATCTGCTTCTTCCAGATGATCTGTAGAGTAAGGAATATTCAATTCGTGAGAAATCTGACTTAATTCTTTTTCGTTCCTCCCAAATAACTGAGCCAGAGGAATACCTTTCAAAGTGAAAGCTTTTGCCATATGATAGGCAACATTCCCGGAACCGATGATTACAATTTGCATATAACAAATATAAGATTTTAAGCTGAGCCGGGAAAGGAAGATGGCCTCAGAAATCCTGTACTTCAATATAGGCACGTTTATTGCGTAAGTGTCTCATATTATTTTTAATATTTAAAATGAAAATTGAATTTTTAATTTAACTTTCAGCTATTTTTGTAATCCAAAACAATGAAGGCATCTTATGAAGATTAAGGACGCGGAAATTATTTCGTTGATGCAGAATCCACGAACCCAGGATAAAGGGGTTCGTGCCTTGATGGATGCCTATCAAAGCAGATTGTACTGGCACATAAGAAGAATTATTGTGGACGGAGATCTTGCACAGGATACTTTGCAGGAAACTTTTATTAAAGCATATCAGAATTTTCATCAGTTCAAAAATGATAGCCAGTTGTATACCTGGTTGTACAGAATTGCTACCAACGAAGCACTACAGCAGGTTAACAAAATGAAGAAAATGCAGAAAACTGACGAAGATCCCGAATATCATATGCAGAATCTTGTTGCAGATAATACAGAAGGAGATGCTGAAGAAATACAGATTTTACTGCAGAACGCTATACAGAGTTTGCCCGAAAAGCAAAAACTGGTATTTATGATGCGGTATTATGATGATTTGCCCTACGAAGAAATATCAAAAATTGTAGATATGTCGGTAGGGACTTTAAAAACAAATTATCATTATGCCAAACAGAAGATAGAAGATTATATTAAAGAAAATTACGAAAAATAATTTTTGACCCAACAAAGATGAAAGAGTTCGACATAGAAAAATTAGAGCGTAAAAACATTTACACAGTTCCTGATAATATGTTTGAAAATATTCAGGAGAACGTCATGAATGATATAAAGACAAGTAAAAAAGCACCTGTCTTTAAGCTGAACTGGATGTATGCAGCAGCTGCATCGCTGGCTTTGATTTTTGGAGCAACTTATGTTTTTAATTCAGATAACGATTCTACGGAACAAATACTGAACTCTAAAACAACGTATGTGGCCAATAATGGAGAGCCCAAAACAGAAAGCGAGCTGGCTTATGAGACTTTAAAATCTGATTTAACTTCTGTGGAAAATAATAATCAAACAGTTGACAATCAAAAAAATAACAATGTTTATGCTTCTAAAAGTGTAAGCGAAACTAAAACAACAACAGAAAGCCCTAAACCGGTGAAAACTGTGAAGAAAAAAGAAGAAACACGAATGAATGAATATCTGGACTCGTTTTCTAATTCTGAAATTGCAGAGTTAGCAAGTAATTCGACTCAGGACGTTTATTTGGATATTTATAATTAAAAGAAAATGAAAAAGATATTATTGACGTTTTTGATTATTTATGGCTTTGGATTAAATGCCCAAAGAACAGATTATGATTGGAAGAAGATGGATCCTAAGCAAAGGAAAGAAGTCATCAATAATCTTTCTCCGGAAGAAAGAAAAGAACTCCTGAAGAAATTCAGGAACAATATGATCATGGATAATCTGAATGTTGATCCTGATGATAAAGCTGAATTTACACAATTATACAACGAATATCTGGATAGCCAGAAGCAGATAAAAAGTCAGTTTAATTCCAACTTTGATCCCGAAACTTTATCAGATGACGAAGCCAAAGCTAAGTTGCAGCAAAGTTTTGAAGTAGGGCAGAAGCTATTGGATAACAGAAAAAAATATGCAGATAAAATGCAGCAGGTAATTCCCTGCCAAAAAGTTCTGAAGCTGTTTCAATCCGAAAAGATGATGAAGGATAAAATGGATGAAAGAAACCCCCACGGAAATAATAACAACGCTTCCGGACCTAAACAGAACCCATAATAGTTTATTTTTTTAATGTTGGACGGCTCTTCCAGATCTTTTTCTGTGAGAGCCGTTTAATTTTTACAATAAAAAAATTATTTTTACCACAAACTTTATCTATGAAAAAAGCACTTTTCTTTTTATTATTTTCGATAGTATTATTCGGTCAGAAAACAGAAACCATTGATCTTTCAAAATCTATTAAAGACAGCAAAAACTCTGTCAAAAGTCTTACAGTGATAGATCAAAGAGGCAATCAGGAAATCGGAATGGTGATGTACCATAAAGATGAGGTAAAAGTTATTTTCGAAAATAATGCCAGCAAAGACATACAGGATTGGTTTTATAAATACAATCAGGTAAGGGGAAATAATGAGATGGTTTTTTTGCTTGAAAACTTGAATGTTTCAGAAGACAAAAAGGAAAAGTACTCTATCGGAAAGCTTGAATTAAAGGCAAGTACATTTATTAAGAAAGAAGACGGATATCATTTTATTGATAGAATAGATACTGTAGCAACAGTCTCATCACGAACCACTCCTTATCTGGCACAAAGCCTGGCAAGAAAAGTAACTTTAATTCTTACTGATCTTTTTAAAGAATCCTATAAAGCAACACCTTGGGAACTTAGTATTTCAGAAAATGATTTTCCTGATTATACCTCTGTATTGAAAGAAAAACTTGGTATTCTAAAAGCAGAAGAATTAAAAGAAGGAGTTTATAAAGACTATTACAGCTTTTTTACTCACAATCCTGAGCCCGGATTTACTTTGCAGACTAATGATAAAGGAATCGTTACAAAGGCAGTAAAAGGAGAAGAAAAAACGGCAATAAGGCATTTTTATGGTTTTGTGTATAAAGGCATTGCCTACAAAAATATCCCAGTGGGTTACACTGAGATTTTCAAAGATGACAAAGGTGTTTTTATTGAGGTAACAAGAGCAGAATTATTTCCTGAAACGGCAACAACGGGGGTTACAATTGGTGCAGCTGCAGGAGGTCTGATTGGTGGCGTTATTGGTGCAGTGATAGATGTCAGTTTATCAGGTAAAAAAAAGAATACTGTAGGACCTAAAGTTTATCTTGATCCTTTTACCGGAAATTATGTGTTACCGGAAAACTTTGGCAAAACAAAATAATATTTGAAAAGGGAGAAAGTTTGCCTCTCTTCTTATTGTTATCTGTGTTTCAGTTAAAAGAAAGAATTAAGAATGAAAAATTCTCCTGCATTTTCTTATCTTTGCAAACTACAAGATTCTTAAATGAAAAACATACGAAATTTTTGCATAATCGCTCATATCGACCATGGTAAAAGTACCCTGGCAGACCGTCTATTGGAGTACACCAATACCGTTACCCAAAGAGAACTACAGTCTCAGACGCTTGATGATATGGATTTGGAGAAAGAACGTGGGATTACGATCAAATCGCACGCGATCCAGATGGATTATGAGTATAAAGGAGAAAAATATATTTTAAACCTTATTGATACCCCGGGACACGTTGACTTCTCTTATGAAGTTTCCCGTTCCATTGCTGCCTGTGAAGGAGCACTTCTTATCGTAGATGCCGCACAGAGTATTCAGGCACAAACCATCAGTAACCTTTATTTAGCATTGGAAAATGATTTAACAATCATTCCGATTCTGAATAAAATTGACCTCCCGTCTGCAAATCCTGAGGAAGTAACCGATGAGATCATGAACCTTATCGGGTGCGAATATGAAGATGTATTGAGAGTTTCCGGAAAAACAGGAGAAGGAGTTCACCATCTTTTAGAACAGATTGTTGAAAGAATTCCTGCACCGGTAGGAAACCCGGACGGCCCACTACAAGCTTTGATCTTTGATTCTGTTTACAACCCGTTCAGAGGTATTGAAGCTTATTTTAAAGTAGTGAACGGAAGTATCACTAAAAATGAAAAAATCAAATTCTTCGCTACAGGAAAAGAATATGGAGCTGATGAGGTAGGTACCTTAAAACTGAAGCAGGTCCCAAAGAAAACAATCCATTGCGGAGATGTAGGATATCTGGTTTCAGGGATTAAAGATGCCCGTGAAGTAAAAGTAGGTGATACCATCACTTCTTTTGAGAAGCCTGCTGATGCACCAATTGATGGATTTGAGGAAGTAAAACCAATGGTATTTGCCGGGATTTATCCTATTGATTCTGAGGATTTTGAAGAATTAAGATTCTCTCTTGAAAAATTAAGACTGAATGATGCTTCTCTGGTTTTTGAACCGGAAAGCTCTGCAGCTCTTGGTTTTGGTTTCCGTTGCGGATTCTTAGGAATGCTTCACATGGAAATTGTTCAGGAACGTCTTGACAGAGAGTTCAATATGAACGTGATCACCACGGTACCGAACGTATCTTATTTTGGATATACTAAAAAAGAACCGGAAGTTCCGATTCTGATCAACAACCCGTCTGAAATGATGGATCCTTCGACGATGGACAGAGTAGAAGAACCTTTCATCAAGGCTTCAATCATTACAAAATCCGATTTCGTAGGAGCAGTAATGACTTTATGTATCGAAAAGAGAGGTGAGATCGTTAACCAGAGCTATCTGACATCAGAAAGAGTAGAGCTAATTTTCAATATGCCGCTTGCTGAAGTTGTATTCGACTTCTATGACAGATTAAAATCTATCTCTAAAGGATATGCTTCATTCGATTATCATCCAATAGGATTCAGAGCTTCTAAGCTTGTAAAAATGGATATCCTGATCAATGGTGATATGGTAGATGCCTTATCTTCATTGATTCACGATTCTAATGCTTATTACATCGGTAAAAGGATGTGTGAAAAGCTTCGTGAGCTGATTCCTAGACAACAGTTTGATATCGCTGTTCAGGCTGCATTAGGGACGAAAGTAATCGCAAGAGAAACGATTAAAGCCTTAAGAAAAGACGTTACCGCAAAATGTTACGGTGGGGATATCTCCAGAAAGCGTAAGCTATTGGAAAAACAGAAAGAAGGTAAGAAGAAAATGAAGCAGATTGGTAGAGTAGAAGTACCACAATCAGCATTCATGGCTGTATTAAAGTTAAATGATTAATTGTTAATCTATTATAAATTGAAACCGCTTCTGATGAAGCGGTTTTTTTTGTACATTTATAAAAACACATTATTAAATGAAATCAGAAGAAATAAAAGATTTATTCTATAAATTTGAAGAAGCCGCATCTGAACTAGAGGGAATAGAATGCTGGAGTGCAAGAAATTTACAAATACTATTGGGATATAGTAAGTGGGAAAACTTTGAAAAAGTAATTATAAAAGCAAAAGATGCTTGCAAAAACGTTGGAGAGTTAATTGAGTATCATTTTCCTGATGTCAGGAAAACGATACAAATGCCTAAAGGAGCAGAGAAAGAAATAGATGATATCTTGCTAACAAGATATGGCTGTTACTTAATCGCACAAAACGGGGATAGTAGAAAACAGGAAATATCTTTTGCACAAAACTATTTTGCTGTTCAAACTAGAAGAGCTGAATTGGTGGAACAGAGACTGTTAGAATATGAAAGAATCAAAGCTCGCAAAAAATTAAGTCAGACTGAGAAACAACTTTCAGGAATTTTATATGAAAGAGGAGTTGATAGCCAAGGATTTGCTGTTATAAGTAGTAAAGGAAATCAGGCACTTTTCCGCTTAAATACACAAATGTTAAAGAAAAAAATGGGAGTTCCTGAAAGCAGACCTATAGCAGACTTTTTACCTACAATTAGTATTAAAGCTAAAGATCTTGCCGCTGAAATGACAGGTTTAAATGTTCAAAATAAAAATTTAAAAGGACAAGTAAATATAGAGGAAGAACATATAGATAATAATTTTGCGGTTAGAGATATGCTGACAAACAGAGGAATAATCCCGGAGGATTTACCTCCAGCAGAGGATGTCAAAAAGTTACAAAGGAAATTAGATGGTGATGAGAAGAAAGTTTTAAAACAGACTAAAAAACCGTTTAAGAAATAATTTATAAAAAAACGCTTCATTAGAAGCGTTTTTTTATGGATTTATTTTTTACGGGTATAATTTATTTCCATTGTTTTGTATTCTTTTCCCGTCTTAGAATCAGGACCGTACATTTCCAGTTTTTGAGTGTTGTCATCTATAAAGGTGAATACTTCTCTGAAATCACAATCCTTTCCAGGCCTTGAAGGATCTGTCATTTTTCCTTTGAATTCAACTGACTTGGTGGAAGGATTCCAGTCACCTTCTGAATGCATGATTCCGGTTCCCATATTGTCTATCCATGTACTGACAAACTTCTTCTTTGTGTTGTCATATCCTACGATGCTCATCCCTTCAAAAGGCATTCCCATAAAGTCGCCTTTGTGATTAGTAATCTGGTAACGTCCGCCAAACATCATTTTATTGGTAGCCTCGGATTTACTCATCATAGGTTTGGCTCCGTTTTCCATCCACATTGTCGTTTCTCCTGTCCAGGTTCCGTCAGATTTTGCAAGCATTTTCTGCATTTCTCCCGGAGTGGAATACGCCGTCCAGGCTTTCATAGCTGTTGCTGAATCCACGGGTTTCCATTCAGAATTTGCAACCGTGGAATCTGCTTTATCGGTGCCATTGGCTGCAGTTGTTTTTCCTTTCTCACAAGCAATTAATAAAAATGCTGCAGAAAGAATTGTTAATAAATTTTTCATAATAATTTAGTTTTAAGATGGTTAGAATGATAAATTAAAGATAAGAACTTTTATAATAACTAAATTTTTTTTTAATACAGTCATAAATTGTAACTTTGTGTATTCGTAACGCAAATCAATTTATGGAGTCTCCAAAAAAACTACAGGATATTAAAGTGGCTGTTGATGCCGTTATCTTCGGATATTTTGATAAAAGAGATCTGCAGATCCTTCTGATTAAAAGAAATATTGAGCCTTTTAAAGGTGGCTGGGCACTACCGGGAGGACTGGTTCTCGATGATGAAAGCGTAGATGATGCGGTAAAAAGAGAACTTTACGAGGAAGCCGGCATAAAGCCCGATTTTTTAGAACAACTCTATACTTTTGGTAATCTCGGTCGTGATCCGAGAAACAGAGTGATTTCTGTCGCTTATTTAGGACTTGTTAACCCTTCCTATCATGAACTGTTTGCAGACTCTGATGCTGAAGATGCACAATGGTTCAGTATTAATAAACTCCCTTCGTTGGCATTTGATCACAAAACCATTATTGAGACTGCGTTAAAAAGACTCCGTACCAAAATTCAGTATCAGCCGATCGGTTTCAATCTTCTCAATGAAGAATTCCCTTTTTCAGACCTTGAAAACCTATATAAAACCATTGTCGGCCAGGAGATAGACAGAAGAAATTTCCGTAAGAAAATCATGAGCTATGGCTTGCTTAACGAAACCAACAATGTTAAAAAAGAAGGCAGCGGAAGGCCAGGAAAACTTTTTACTTTCAATAAAGAAAAATATAAAGAACTTGAAGAGCAGGGTTTTTATTTTGAAATTAAATAGTTATATCTAAACACAAATTTCACGAATAATGTGTCACTAATGTGCACAAATAATTAGAGCACAATTCTTGGTTCTAATAAATATCTATAAAGATTTGTTCAATAAAGAATGCTTGTATCAAAGGTCATATTATTAACCTTATAAATGTGTTCGTAGACTTTGAGTTGGTGTTTAGAATGACATTGTCGTTGTATTCATTTTTGTAATCGAATTCCATTAGCTTTAGCTGAAACCTATCAGATTTGTGTCATTTATGATTAAAATTTGTTCTATTCGTGTTTTATAAAAATAAATTTTTATCTCTGTAAATCAATTAATTATATTTATTAGTGTAAAATTAACGCAAATAAATTTGGTTAATAAAATCATATTCATTTAAATTTGTGTCAAAATAACGCAATCATGAAATACACCATACAGAATATTACAGAAAGATTTCAAAAGAAAGAAAGGATAAAATTTCTCTTTTTCTGGGGGCACACAGCAAAGGATATTGTAACCAAATCATGTTTCAGTCAATGGTTTCCCGGAAAATTTGAAGAAAACGGGATTATGTATAAAACTGCAGAACATTATATGATGGCCGGAAAAGCACGATTATTTAATGATCTTGAAACCGAAGAAGAGATCTTAAAGGCTGCTACTCCTAACCAGGCAAAAGCTTTAGGACGAAAAGTAAAAAACTTTGATCCTAAACTTTGGAATGAGCATAAATATGAATTGGTAACCCAGGGGAACCTTTTAAAATTCTCTCAAAATCAGAAATTTAAAGAATTTCTCTTGTCAACCGGAGATAAAGTACTGGTAGAAGCAAGCCCTTATGACAGAATCTGGGGTATCGGAATGCTGGAAACGGACAGCAGAGCAGAAAATCCTTTATTATGGAACGGAGAAAATCTTTTAGGATTTGCTTTGATGGAAGTAAGAGATCAATTAAGAAATTAAAGCACCTCTGAGACACAAAGACAAGTCCCTGATTAGCGGACAGAAATAGGTATTGAGAACGGATGTAATGTATACTGAGAAATAAGTTAATCATAAAAAAGAATGGCATTGCTATGTCCTGTTTAATTAGCGTAATATCAACACAAATAAATATTGATCATGGAAGATGAATTAAAACCCAGATTTATCAAATCATTACAAAGAAATAATGATCAGATCAGAGAAGACCGTGCAAGAATCATCGGAGCCGATTCCGAACTGATTTACAGACGCAGAGTCGAAGATATCGAATTAAAAATCAAAAGACTTGAGCGCGAGCAGGAAGGGCTTATTGATATCAGTCCTTTAGATAGAAACAGCCTGACTTTTGCGGATTTTAATCCTGAAGCATTTGTTCAGAAAGACATGGAATTATCATTAACAATCAGAAATCTGAATATTCAGCTCGAAGTAACCCGAAAGAGATTTGAATATTTATTTGGAAAAACACTATAGTCATGGGAAGTACAAGATACGATTTAGACGCTCGGTATGACAGAGCAAGAAAAGCAGGTTATGGAACAAAATCTGCAGGGGAAATTTTCATCCAGAACGCCAAAAGAATGGCTCATGAATCTATGAATCCTCACGGAATTTCTTTCAGAGAATCCAGAGATTCAGAAGTTCATCCTCATTCAGTACCAATTATTTTAGGATTGGATGTTACAGGAAGTATGGGACATATTCCGCACGAACTGATCAGAGATGGATTGCCTAAACTGATGGGAGGAATTATCCAGGGAGGCGTCCCCGATCCGGCCTTATTATTCCTTGGAATCGGAGATCATGAATGTGATGGCTATCCGCTTCAGGTGGGACAGTTCGAATCAGGAGATGCAGAACTGGATATGTGGCTTACCCGAACCTATATTGAATCCGGAGGCGGCGGAAATGCTGGTGAAAGCTATCTTTTAGCATGGTATTTTGCCGCATTCCACACCAGAACCGATGCTTTTGAAAAAAGAGGACAGAAAGGATTACTGTTTACTGTAGGCGATGAGCCTTGTTTAAAAACACTTTCCGCATCTGCAATCAGAGAAATTATGGGAAAGGGACAGCAAACGTATACTCATTTTGAATTGCTGGAAGAAGCAAAGAAAAAATACGAAGTATACCATATCAGTGTTCTGCACTCAGATCAGGCATTGAGAGCAGACAGAGGATGGAAAGAATTATTAGGACAAAACTGTATCTCGATAGAAGATCACAGAGAAATTCCCAACGTTATCAAAAGAATTATCTGTGATAAGTTTAAAAATCAAACCTTTGGGACAACAGGAACAGAAGGATTGGATCAATTTAAAATGCTTTAAAACAGAGCAGGTATCATCAGGAAAATTAAAAACGCAAATGATGACAGCAAATTTTTAAAATAAAAAGTCATGAAAAAGGCGCAGATAGTAATAGGACTAGGTTTTGGTGATGAAGGAAAAGGAATTACCACAGATTTTCTGGCTTCTCAGAATCCGGAGGCTGTTGTGATCAGATTTTCAGGTGGACAGCAGGCTGCCCACACGGTGATGATTGATGAAAGGAAGCACGTACATTCAAGTTTTGCGAGTGGAGCTCTTCGCGGTCTGCCTTCTTATTTTACTGAGCATTGTACTATTCATCCTGTTTTTCTGCTTAATGAAAGAGAAGAATTAAAAGCAAAGAACGGAAATGTAGAGCTGCATATTCATCCACTGGCGAAGGTTACCACGCCTTTTGATGTATGGCAGAACAGGAATAATGCGAGAAATCTGGAACATGGAACCTGTGGAAAAGGAATTGGAGCCACCATGAAAAGACACGAAAGTCCTTATAAACTATTTGCTGCAGACCTGATGGCGCCCAGAGAAATGCTGATAGAAAAGCTGAAAGGAATTGCTTATTACTATGGTTTTGGAGATGAAAATGTGGTCAGTGAACTTTTACAGCCGTTTTTAGAAGCTATTGATAGAATTGATTGGAAAATAAATGATTATAACTACCTGGCTTCGTTTGATCACCTTATTTTTGAAGGAAGTCAGGGAGTTTTACTTGATATGGATCATGGCGTTTTTCCCAATGTGACCTATGCGCATACCACTTCAAAAAATGCCTGCGAAATCTGTAAGCTTTTAAAAATTGAAGATATTGAGATGTATTATGTCACCAGAAGCTATTCAACCCGTCATGGAAACGGCTGGATGAGCAATGAAAAAGCAATGTATCTGAAAAATAATGAAGAAGAAACCTGTACATTTAATGAATATCAGAAGGAACTCAGAACAGGAGATATAGATTATAAACTGCTTAACTATGCCTTGAAAGTGGACGGAGCTTATGTATTTCCGGCTAAAAAGAATCTTATTATCACCTGCCTGGATCAGATTGACGTGAAATTTAAAGTAGAAATTCTTGATGTGGAATTTGATGCTGTATATGGATCGTATTCTCCTTATTCAAAAGATTTTAAGCGGATTCTTTAAATCCTGTACTTAAAAATGTTAATTTTATTTGGAGTGGAGACGATGATATTGATGATGAATAAAAGTAAATAACCATGAAAACTATACAGTATATAAAGGGATATGCTACTTGCCCTAATGCTTAAAGAAATAAAATGAACAAGCAATGAAAGAATTTGAAATAAGAGCAGACTATAAAACTGATACGCTGATAGTATACCAGGCTTATAATAAAGCAATCGCAAAATCAGCCATAGAGAATCAGAAATTTACAGCTCCTTTTTCATTCAACAGAATGACCTGGATAAAGCCTTCTTTTCTCTGGATGATGGAACGCAGCAACTATGGGCAGAAATCCAATCAGGAATGTACCCTGGCCATTCATATTAAAAGAGAAGCATGGGAGAAGGCCTTAGGTAAAGCGATTCTTACTTCACCTGAAAAAAGAGTATATCCCGATCCCCGAAATTGGGAGACAGATTTTGAAAATGCCGAAATATATGTGCAGTGGGATCCTGAAAGGAATATTAAAGGAACAAAACTGAATTACCGTTCCATTCAGGTTGGAATCAGCCGATCCCTGATTGAGGAATTCAATGAAGAGTGGATTGTAAAAATAGAGGATTATTCTCCTTTGGTTAAGAAAATCCTGAATCTTACCAAATCGGGAGAATTCGACAAGGCGAAGAAACTGCTGCCTGTAGAAAAAAACTATCCTTTGTCAAAGGAATTGGCTTACAGAATAGGAGCCACAGTATCATAAAATAAAAGAAATGTCATGGAGAAAAAGAAATGATCTTCAGGAATAAATAATTATAAAATATAAAGGTGGAAATCAAATTAAAAAAATATAAAGAACAACTTCAAGAGTGGCCTGAACAAGATCATCATATTATGGCTCAATATGATGATGAAAAAATTGTTGTCTATCAATCCTATAGAAAAGAAATAGGAGATTTTGCAATTAAAAATCAATTCTTTGGCGGAGGTTTCAGTCTCGAAAGAATGACCTGGATAAAACCTAATTTCCTTTGGATGATGTATCGTAATGGTTGGGGAAGAAAAGAAGGTCAGGAATGCGTTTTGGGAATTCATTTGAAAAAAGATGCATTCAGAAAATATCTGGAAAATGCAGTATATTCTTCTTACAATAAAAAGCTTGGAATCTCAAGAGAAGAATGGCAGGATCAGGTGAAAGAATCGTCGGTGAGATTGCAGTGGGATCCTGATCATGACCCATTTGGGAATAAACTGGAACGGAGAGCAATACAAATAGGTCTACGAAATGAATTCATCCGTTCTTTTGCCAAAGATGATATTATTTTAATTGAAAATATTTCAGATTTTGTGAAAGAGCAATACCAAGTCGTTTTAAACGATAATTTGAATAATCTGATTGTTCCTGAAGAAAGACCTTTATTATTTGATGAAGTTTTAAATAAAAAATTGAATCTACAATGAAAATTGAACTAATAAAAGGAGACATCACAAAGATCCAGGCAGATGCTATTGTCAATGCTGCCAACTCATCTTTACTTGGTGGAGGTGGAGTTGATGGAGCCATTCATCGTGCAGGAGGTTCTGAGATATTGGAAGAATGCAGAGCAATTAGAAACAGACAGGGAAAGTGCAATACTGGTGAAGCTGTCGTAACTACTGCTGGAAATCTTCCGGCAAAGTATGTTATTCATACGGTAGGCCCGGTTTGGAATGGTCATGAAGAGAAAGAATCAAGACTTCTTGCAGACTGTTATCATAATTCTTTGAAGTTAGCTGAAAACCTTGGTATGAAAACCATTGCTTTTCCTAATATCAGTACGGGAGTTTATAGATTTCCAAAAGAACTGGCAGGAAAAATTGCTGTAGATGAGGTAAGAAATTTTAAGTCAGATATCATTGAGAAAGTTATATTTGTTTGCTTTGATGATGAAAATGAAATGATTTATAAAGGTCTTTTACAGTTGTGAAAAAATATAATTTCAGATTCGTAGATCAACCTGAAGATCCTAATATTGGACTAACAAATGAAGAGGTTGCTTTTCTTCAGAAAGAATTGAATCTGCAGTTTCCTGAAAATTATATTTACTATATTCAATATGCAGGTAAAAGGTCAAATGTCTTCCCCGTAGAATATGATATTGTAAAGCTGAAACAATATCAAATACAACTAAAAGAAGCGCTGCAGAGAAGAAACATATTGGATGACGAAGATCTGTTTTGTTTCCAGTATAATATTGATTATCAACCTCTGGTTGGACAGGATTTTGAAACCTTTTACTTTTTCAATTTATCTGATCCAAAATCTCCTGATCTTTATATTTTTGGAGACTTCATCACAAATTATGACTGGCAGGGATATAATAAAGAGCTTACGAATAAAGAAAATTTCGTAGATTTTATCAACTATAAAACAGAAGAGAAATTTGGAGCAAAGCAATTTATAATAGTAAGAAATATCCTTTTAGGAGTTCTGTTTTCTCCTATTGTAATAATATTGTTGATTATTGTTGCCTTCCAAATGTTAAGAGAAAAAATTAAAAACCCATGAAAAAACTAACCATATTAAGCGGCGCAGGAATCAGTGCCGAAAGCGGAATAAAAACCTTCAGAGACGGGGACGGTCTTTGGGAAAATCATAATGTAACGGATGTGGCAAGTCCGGAAGGCTGGAAAAAAGACAGAGCTCTGGTGCTGGAATTTTACAACCAGAGAAGACGTCAGCTGCATGAAGTACAGCCCAACGAGGCGCATCACTTATTGGCAGAACTGGAAAAATATTTTGATGTTCAGATCATTACCCAGAATATTGACGATCTTCACGAAAGAGCTGGATCTACCAATATCCTTCATATTCACGGAGAACTGTTCAAATCATGCTCATGCAATAATAAAAATCTGATTTATGACCAAAAAGAGGACATCAATATCGGTGACAAAGCAGAAGATGGGGCGCAATTAAGACCTTTTATCGTTTGGTTCGGAGAAGATGTCCCTTTATATCAGACGGCAAGAGAAATTGTGAAAGAATCAGATATTCTGTTGGTTATCGGAACTTCTCTGCAGGTTTATCCGGCAGCAGGACTGATTCATGATATCAAAGACGACTGTCTTTTAATTGTCATTAATCCTAATGAAACTGGGTTTGGCTATGGACAAAGAGCCGTAGTAATGAAAGAAACTGCAACTCAGGGAATGAAATTATTATTTGATAAATTGGTGAATCTTGCCTGATGAAAAATAAAGTAAAAGCAGGAATCATGGGCGTTTGCATAGGAGACGCCCTTGGTGTTCCTGTAGAATTTAGAAGTAGAGAACAACTTAAGCGTTCGCCTGTTACTAAAATGCGTGCTTTAGGAACTCATCATCAGCCTGCAGGAACATGGAGTGATGACGGGTCTTTGACATTATGTCTTGCAGATAGTTTGTGTAACGGGTATAACCTCGAAAATATGGCTCTGAAGTTTTTGCAATGGTACAATGCAGAAATTTGGACCCCTCATGGAAAGGTTTTTGATATGGGTATTGCAACTTCACAAGCAATTTATAAAATAGGAAAAGGTGTTTCTCCTACTTTGTGCGGTGGCAATTCGGAATTCGATAATGGAAATGGCTCTTTAATGCGAATCATGCCATTATTATTTTACATCAAAGATTTTCCTATTGAGAAGCGCTTTGATATTATAAAAGAAGTTTCTTCTATTACACATGGACATATCCGTGCAATTTTAGCCTGTTTTATTTATTTGGAATTTGCTTCAGAAATTCTAAAAGGAAAAGATAAATGGGAAGCATATAGGATAATGCAGAAAACAGTTCGGGAATTTTTGGATTGTAATCCTATTTGTTCACAAAATGAAATGGATAAATTTCATCGGATTTTAGAATTAAAAATAGGAGAATATGATTTGGCTTCTTTGCATACATTGCAGGAGGAGGAAATAAGTTCTTCTGGCTATGTCCTTCACAGCCTGGAAGCTTCTATATGGTGTTTTCTCAACTCAGAAAGCTATTCTGAAGCCGTTCTAAAAGCGGTTAATCTCGGAGAAGATACAGATACCACAGGAGCTATCACCGGAGGAATTGCCGGAATTTATTATGGATATGAAAATATTCCTGAAGAATGGATTGCTGAGTTGGTGCGAAAGGATGATATTGAAGCATTGTGTGAGAAACTCGCTAAAAAAACTGGACAACATTGATCAAACTGTATACATTTATTTCAGAACAAGAACTGTTGGAAATTGAGAAGGGAAAGTTTAAAAAATTTCTGGCCTGCTTTCCACTGCATTTTTATATTAAAAAGATCCCGGAAAGTACCGGAAAACATTTGCAATTTCTTGTACAGTTTGACACAGAGAAGGAAAAAATATCTCATCTTACGGCATCTGATGAGGAACAATTAGTGATTGAAAATACTGAGGATCTGGATAAGATGAATTCTTTGATTGAAGATAAGATTAAGATCATTGGAATTGCAGGAAAGAACTTGAATATCAGCCAGGAGAGTGTAAGAATATTGGAGAAAGAAAAAAGGTTCTTTGAATTCAGACTAAAGACATATCTGCATACCAACAACAGAGAAATTATTCCTTATGATTATTTTGAAAAGCAGATTGATTATGAAAATGGTACATCCGAATCAACTGAAGAAGAAATTTCAATCCAGTACTATGATGAAAAGCGATCAAAAATAAATACAGTTGAAGAAGCCGTTGATTTTTTAATAAATGAAGAACTGAATGAAGATAATATCAATGGAATCAGGAATCAATCACTCGCTTTAAAGTTTGATGAGCTGGGAGGGCTTTTCGGCTTAGGAATGTATCTTCGGAACATATTTATTTATCCGAATAAAAATGAAAATTTCCTACAGCATCTAAAGACTTATGATCCGCAATATTTGGTAAACCGTGGAGAATTTGGAGAAGGAATTATTGAAGATCTGTTATGGAGAAAACTGAACGATAAGCTGATAACGGACGAAAGTAAAAATAAAATTGCTGAATTGAAAAAGGAACAATATGAAGAGGATTCTTTTTGGAATAACTATATAAAAGAGCAATTGCTTTCGTATAGTCTTGACGATGAGGTTATCAGATTGTATTTAGAATTGGAAGATAAAAAAGATGCCATCGATGAAGATTTTGAACACAGTTATTATGAGCAGAAAAGAATTCTTGCAGGAATATCCGAAAATGAAAGATCAGTTTATGATCAAATAGCTCAGGATTATTTTACCATTAGAAATCTTATTGAAAAATTAAGACACAAACCATGAACGAAATAGAAAAGAAAAAAATAAGTAAATTTTTAAGCCTGATCTTGCGCCACCAGCCGGAAAGCATAGGGCTGAAGCTGGATGAAAACGGGTGGGCAGATGTGGAAGAGCTGAGGGAAAAGTCAGCCAGGAAAAGAATATATTTTACTCCCGAAGAATTAGATGAGGTAGTAGAAACCAATAATAAAAAGCGTTTTGCTTTTAATGAAGATAAAACCATGATCAGAGCAAACCAGGGACATTCTGTTGATATCGACCTGGCGTTGGAAGCCAAACAGCCTCCTGAATTTCTTTATCACGGAACTGCAGAAGCCAATATCTCATCCATTTTGGAAAAAGGAATTGAAAAAAGAACCCGTCAGCATGTACACTTAAGTGCTGATAAAGAGACTGCTGCAAAGGTCGGGATGAGACACGGCAAACCTTTGATTCTGACCATCAGAACCGGAACCATGCATCAGGATGGATTATCTTTCTACCAGTCGGCAAACGGGGTTTGGCTAACAGATTTTGTGGACGCAAAATATATTTCTAAGTAAATGAAAAGAACATTAGTAATAGGAGACATTCACGGAGGATTTAAAGCCTTACAGCAGGTTCTTGAAAGAGCAGCAGTGACAGCCGACGATGAACTGATCTTCCTGGGAGATTACGTAGATGGATGGAGTGAATCTTCCGAAATTATACAATTCTTAATCGAACTCTCCGAAAAGCAGGAATGTATTTTCATCAAGGGAAACCACGATGCATGGTGTGAAGACTGGTTAACATCAGGCAAAAGTCCCGATGTTTGGCTTTTCAACGGAGGAAAAAGTACTGTAGAGAGCTACAAAAAATATCTTCCTGAAGATCTGGATCTTCACCTTGAATTTTTTCAAAGGATGAAAAACTATCATATCGACGATCAGAACCGACTGTTTATTCATGCCGGATATGCTTCCATGCACGGCCCTGAAAAAGAAGTGTATTCCAGTAATTACCGTTGGGACAGAACTCTCTGGGAAACAGCTGTAGCAATGGATAAAAAATTGCAGAGAAACTCAGCGCTTTATCCAAAAAGGCTGCTTTTATATAAAGAAATATTCATCGGACATACGCCAACTCTTGATATTGGAATTACAATTCCGGCGAACAAAGCCAATATCTGGAATATGGATACCGGAGCAGCTTATACCGGAGCCTTATCCATCATGGATATTGATACTAAAGAATTCTGGCAAAGCGATCCGCTTCCCTCCTTATATCCTGAAGAAAATGGAAGAAATTAATACTACCGAGAACAAACCTAACAGGTTTTTAAAACCTGTTAGGTTTCTCTTTTAAAATAATTTCACCTTTTACAATTTAACTGCCATCACATCCCCGTTTCACAAAAGATGATTAATTTTAAAGTCTGAAAATATGACTTTAATGAAACTTAAATATCTTTTATTCACCCTTAGTTCTACCTTGGTCCTGGCTCAAAAATCATTTCAGACCCCTTTTGAAAAAGGGAATGGAAACCAAACCGTTACCTACAGTGAAATGAACAGCTATTACGAGAATCTGGCTAAAAATTTCAATACCATTCAATACCTTAAAAAAGGAGAAGATGACAACGGAAAACCTATCTATGTGGTCGTTTATAATCCTTTCCCTGAAAAAGATCTTGAAAAATTAAGAAAGGACAAAGCCATTATCTTTGTGAACAACGGAATTCACCCGGGAGAACCGGATGGAATAGATGCTACCATGATGCTGATGAGAGATCTTGCCGCCAAAAAAATTAAAACTCCTCAAAACTTTATTATCGCGGCCATTTCAGCCTATAATGTGAGCGGAATGCTGAACAGAGGATCTTATTCCAGAGCCAATCAAAATGGACCTGAACAGTATGGTTTCAGAGGAAATGCAAGGAATTACGACCTGAACAGGGATTTTATCAAGGCAGATTCCAAAAATGCAAGAAGTTTCCAGGAAATCTATCACTGGCTGAAACCTGATGTTTTTATTGATAATCATGTCAGCAACGGAGCAGATTATCAATATACATTTACCTATATTTCTACCTTTAAAGAACGCCTGGGAAATACCCTGGGAAACTATTTCTACAATGATTATCAGGCGAAAAATCTTGAAGATATGAAGAAATTAGGCTATGAAAGTACGCCTTATGTGAACATTCACGGAGACGTTCCGGAAGTAGGATTTGCCTCCTTTGAAGACTCTCCCAGATACTCTACGGGATACACTTCTCTCTTCAACACCTTAGGAACGGTTCCAGAAACCCATATGCTGAAACCTTACGACAAAAGAGTAGATGCTACCTACAAATATATGCTGGTTAACCTTCAGAATTTAGATAAAGATTATCATAAAATAAAGCAGCTCCGCATTGAAAATTTAAAACAATATCAAGCCGGAAAACAGTACGGAATCCGTTGGAAAATAGACTCCACAAAATTCTCTACGATGGATTTTAAAGGCTACGAAGGAAAATATAAACCCAGTGAAGTTTCAGGAAAACCAAGGCTGTATTATGACAGAAGCAAGCCTTTTACTAAGAATATAAAACTCTTTACAACAGCTGTTCCAACGGGATACATTACCATTCCGAAGTATTATGTCATTCCACAATCGCAGTACCGCGTGATTGAAGAATTGAAAAGAAACAATATTCAGATGAGTCAGATACAGAAAGACAGTACTTTGTCTGTTGAGTCCTATAAAATTAAAGATTTTAAAACCGTTAAAAACCCTTATGAAGGACATTACATGCATTTTGAAACAGTGGTTGACAATTCTCAGAAGAATATAACATTTGCTGCCGGAGATTATCTGGTTTCTACCCATCAGCTTGGAGTAAAATATATTATTGAAACGCTTGAACCTGAAGCATTAGATTCATTCTTCAATTGGAATTTCTTTGATGGAATTCTGGCTCAGAAAGAATACTATTCCGCTTATATTTTTGAAGATACAGCTGCTGAACTCCTTAAAAAGGATAAAAAACTGAAAGAAGCATTTGAAGCAGCGAAGGCATCTGATAAAAAATTATCTGAGGATGGAACTGCACAACTGGATTGGATCTACAGACATTCTCCTTATTTTGAGGAAAAAACTTTCAGGCAGTATCCGGTTTATAGGGTGTTGTAAGTTGTTGATACTAAATAATTAAACTAAAAAAGGCGTTTCCATCGAAACGCCTTTTTATTATCTTGGTAAGCCTCTTTTCAACGCTATTTCTGCTCTTTTAACTGCCATTTTCTCTTTCCAGTCCATGTAGCTCTTTTTGAAATTGGACTTCATAATATCATCAAACTTGCGCTGTACAGTAAGATTCCACAGAGAATGTGCCTTTACTGCCCATGATTTGTCCCATGCTCTTAAAGAAATTGAGAAACTTCCGTCCAGGTATTTCATCCAGTGCCACCATCCGGTAGGCATGAACAATGTATCTCCGTGTTCAAGATAACATTCAATTCCTTCTACACCATCCAGTGCCGGGAATTTTGTGAAATCAGGATTTTCAATATCATAATCTTCCAGTGCATAGGTTGCATAAGGAATCTGATAAAGTCTTTCTCTCCATTTATAATCAAAAAGAAGAATATGCTTTCTTCCATTAAAGTGAGTATGGAAAATATGAGCCATATCAATATCAAAGTGAAGGAACGTTACCGATCCTTTTCCGCCAAAAAACATATTCGGGTACTTATCAAGGAAGCCGCCCATTAATTCTTTGGGAGAAATATAATCTTCTAAAAGTTTCGGGGCATATTTTATCGGGTCGAAGAGAAAAATTCTAAGATCAGTAGGCTCTCGCTGAATAAGATCTATATAATCTCCAAACTTCATTTTTGCTGCTGATGCATTAATGGGAGCAGATGGATCTGCCTTTGAGCTGTCATATAGCGGGACCTCCACATCTCCTACAACTTCCTTCATATATTCCATCGTCCATTTTTGATAAGCAGGCCATTTTTTTGCCATATTCCTGATGACAACGGGCCTTCTTGGCTTCAGATATTTTTCGTAGAATTCTTCTTTTGAAATGTCATCTACAATATCTATAGGCTTTAAAATAATTCCCATTTTATAAATTTTATGTTACAAAATTATTAAATATATATTTATGTAATAGTGTTTAATTTTTTTTTAATCTATGATTCAAATCAGATTTTCCTATTTAGAATCAGTAAGAATATTAATTTCTTTGCTTCCTCGTAAAATTGTTCTTCATATACTACAAAAAGACAAAATCTATCCCGATAATGTTACATTAATCAAAAAATAAATCGCTTTCACCTTTTGCAAATTTTTATACCAAATAGGTTCTTATGATATAATAAATATTTGAAAACAAATGGGTAAATTGTTTATCATTTTGTTTAAGAAAAACTTCTTTTTTTAAAAGGATAAAAAATTTGAAAATTATAACTATGTTTGTAGTGATAGTGATTTAACCTTTGGTGATAAAATTCATCTTTATAAAAAGTGTAACAAAAAACCACAATGATTAACTAATTGAGCAAATAATAAGTATGAAAAAAAATATTCCTTTATTTCTGATGCTTTTCTTTACTGTGCTTACTTTCGCACAGAAAACGGTTTCAGGAAAAATTACTGATGATGACGGGGTTGCAATACCAAGTGCCAGTGTAACCATAGAGGAACCTGGGAAAGATGCTATTCTTGCTTATGCCATTACAAATTCCAAAGGTGAATATAAAGTAACTTTTACTTCTGCTGAATCCAACGTAGATCTAAAAGTGAAAGCTTTCAATCAGAAACCTCTTACAAAGCAAATCAATAACGGCGATCAGACGCTGAACTTTAAAATGCAGTCTGAAGCCACAGAAATTAAAGAAGTACAGCTGAAAACCAAAATGATTACCGCAAGAGGTGATACCATTTCTTACGATCTTAAAGCATTCAACAGTAAAAACGACAGAACGCTTGCGGATGTAATGAAAAAGATTCCGGGAATTGAGGTCAACAAAGACGGAACGATTCTCTACCAGGGAAATGCCATCAATAAATTCTATGTAAACGGAAAAGACCTGATGGAAGGTGGGTATGGAACCATCAACAACTCCCTTCCGAAAGATGCCGTACAGAAAGTAGAGGTTCTTGAAAACCACCAGCCGGTAAAAATCCTTCAGGATAAAGTACCTTCAGATCAGGCTGCCATCAATATCAAGCTTAAAAATTCTGTTACCATGACAGGTAGGGGAGAAGTAGGAACCGGTTTCGGAGATCCATGGCTTTGGAATGTAAAACTGACTCCCATGTTTTTCGGACAGAAAAGCCAATGGGTCGTCAATTATAAAACCAATAACATGGGCGAGCAGGTGGAAAATGAAGGAAATATTCTTGCTTTCGGAAGTTCATGGGAAGGGAGAAGAAGTAATATCTCTCAAAATAACTGGTTGAGTGTAGAAAATGCATCCGTGCCTGATCTTCCGGTAAAAAGGTATTTAATGAACAGCGTTCATTATTTGTCAGCAAATTATCTTACCAATATTGATAAGAAGAAAGAATGGGAGCTTAAAGCCAATGCAAACTATACTAATAATGCAGTTGAAAGAGAATCAAATAGTGTTACCAGAGATATTCAGCAAGGAACGCAATACACGACCAGATTCTTAAACAATTTTTATATAGACAAGCTGAAAGGAGAATTGATCTTTACAAAAAATGCTAAAAAAGGATTTTTCAAAAACACAACAACATTCTCTCAATTCTGGAATGCAGATAGGGCTTTTGCCGAAAGAAATGATAAGCAAGGTTACAGAATAGGAAACGAAGCTTTAGAATCACCTACAACATCTTTCCAGAACTCTTTAAGTACGATTATTCCCTGGAAAGAAAAAATGGTGAATTTCAAGTCCTATATCAGCTATCAGAATGATAAGCAGATTTTAGAAATTTCTCCAGCCGATTACTTACAGTTCCCATATAAAGAAACTGGAAGTAATGATTTTACAACCATAAAATTTACGCCAGGCAGTACTGCTTTACAATATTTCAGAATTAAATCTTTAGATACATCACATTCTGCAAATATCAGTTTCTCTTCTAAGGGATGGACATTCACTCCACAGGTAGGATTTGATCTTTCTACAGATAAACTGACAACAAACTTTGATGGTAGCACAACGAATAATTCTCCGGACTTTACAAGTTTAAATTATGAAAATGATCTGGAATTCACTAGAATTAATCCAACGGCTTCTGTTGGAATTAATTATAAATCTGAGTCATGGAGTTTGTTTTCAAGTTTCCCTGTAAATTTTAATAATATCAAGGCTGAAGATGCATTTAGAAATGTTTCTAAATCATTAAGTAAAGTAACATTTACCCCTAATCTTTTTGCCCAATATTCATTTGCCTCATTCTTCAAAGCCAGTGTGAATGGAGGGATCAGTAATAATTTCGGAGACATTCAGACAGCGTATGCAGGATACATTCTTACGAATCCCGGAGGATTTAATGTAATGAATCCAAAAAACCCGATTCCTGAAACCAATACAAAAAATGCAGGGGTAAGATTGGAGTATAGAAATCCGCTCAATAATCTTTTCTTCAATGTAGGATATAGAATAAGCGACGCAAAAAATAACCTTATTGCTTCAAGTACTGTTAATGAATCAGGTTTCAGAGTAACAGAATACTTGGAAAGAGAAAATAAAAGAACCAGCAATACTTATTATGCGGAAATAGGAAAATATTTTCCTAAGTTTAAAACCAATGCTTCATTAAGTTATAACAATACTATTTCTAAGTCTCAATCCATTAGAAACACGGATGATATTGATAATAAAACCAACGGAAATACTTTGGGTGTCAAATTTAATAATACCTATTTCTCATGGATGAGTGTAGATTTTAATGCTTCTAAAACGTGGAATAAAACATCTAATATCTTCCTTACAGGAAATCAAGGAAAAACGGAAGGGTATAGCCATAACCTAAACGTTTTCTTTTATCCGTTAGAAAACCATACTCTAGGATTTTACTGGGATCAGATCAATTCAAAATCTGCAGACATAAAATATAATAATGGATTCTTTGATCTTTCCTATCAGTTTTCATGGACTAAAAAGAAAGTCGATTTTGAAGTGAAATGGATGAATATCGCAAACAAGAAGGTGTTTGAAAGAATAGATATTGATAATACAACTATCACTCAGACGACAATGCAGCTCCGCCCAAGCCAGGTCATGCTAAGTGTAAAATTCAACTTTAAATAAAACAAAAAACCAATCCATCCGGATTGGTTTTTTATTGAGATATACTGAAATTAAAAGCTTTGCTGGTCTGCTGAAGGCCCATAGCTTCCCGGCAAAGGAATATTATTGAGTCTGTAATACACTCCCAGTTGAGCCCTGTGATGGGTGATCTGGTTTAAAGCATGCCGGATTGCTCCGTACTTGCTCCAGCTTGCCAATTCGTGCCCATCATTTTTAATAGTCCAGCTTGGGTTCAGATCGTCTTCTGTACTGTTTTCCAATGCTGTTTTTGCAGACTGATAATCGTCCTCCAGTTTTTTCATGAGATCATCTCTTGTAGAAAGAATGGTAGGTTTATAGTCTCCTTTGGCAAAATCCAGTTCAGAAGTTTTCAAAATAGTGTTCGGCCATTCAAAAACTTCTACCAGATGAGTGGCAAGAGGCATCATTTTCATACTTTTTTCATGCGGAGCATAATCGTTCTTTCCTTCAGGGAATAGTTCAATAAATTTTTTGGTGGTTTGGAACTCTCCCTCCAGTTCGGATTTTAGTTGAGATAAGGTATCCATAATATTTTGTTTTTTAGAAACTTAAAGGTAAGCGTTTTAAAAATGAAACTGTTTTAAGAGAATCATAATTTTTAGTAATCGGTCATCCGGGGCAGCTGAAAATTTTTTATTACAAAATAAAATTTCAGAAAAAATGTAACAAAAGAAGTGAACTTATTACTAATTATATAAACTTGCTACAATGAAAAAGTTATTCTCCATATTTCTTATTGCTCTTTTTGCTTTTGCAGGAGCTCAGGAGTCAAAGGAAACAGCCAACCGTTTCTTTTATGAACTGAGTTTTAAGCCTAAGAAAGATTCGGCAAGAATCGATAAGATCATTACCATTCTTGATATTACCCCAAAGAAATCAATCTATCAGGATTATACTATGCCTGCTCAGGATTCTATCATTAAAGTACAGATAGAAGAAATGGAGAAAACCAAATCTTTTAAGGATATGACTAAGCTGATTAAGTGGCCGAAATTTTCTTATAAGATCATCAAGACTTATCCAGACATGAAAGTTCAGTATGTAGACAGAATCAGTAGAAATCTTTTTTCATACGATGACGAACCGAAACTGCAATGGAGCATTTTACCTGATAAAGAAAAGGTAGGTGCATATAATGCTCAGAAAGCAACTACTGAATTTGGAGGAAGAAAATGGACGGCATGGTTCAGTTCAGATATTCCTTTTCAGGATGGCCCTTATAAATTTAAAGGACTTCCCGGTCTGATTGTAAAAATTGAAGACGCTGATAAAAACTATTCTTGGCAGTTGAGCGGAAATAAAAAGATCGAAAACTATGAAGAATTATCATATGCAGATAAGATCAATGCTAAGATGGGAATGATGAGCAATACAATAACACCTACATCCAAAGAAAAATTCCTGAAGTCTTATGAGGGGTACAAAGCAGATCCGTTTGCAGAATCAAGACCTTATATGACAGCAGAAAATATGAGCAGACCTATGCCGGGAACAGACGGAACAGTTGGAGACTTCATGAAAAGACTGGAAAAGCAGGTAAAAGATTTCTTCGGATCTAATGATAATCCCATAGAAAAAGAGCAGACTTCTGACAAGAAGAAAAAATAAGCATTCATATCAACTAAATTATATTTTGAATCAACCCAGATACAGCAATGTGTTTGGGTTGATTTCTTTTATCCCAAAACGTTATTTAGATTAAATTTAAATAGCGTATATTTGCAGGACTAAAAATTAGGCTTTGAAAGAGAAAGGATTACATAAATTAAGTGGATTTCCTAAAAATAAAATAGGAAAGATATTGGGGTATGATAATGACCATCTTAAAATGCCCAATAAAATTATTGAAATGGGGCTTCTTCCTGAAACCACTTTCAGAATTTTGTATCAGGCGCCATTCAACGGGCCTATGTATGTGGAGTTTGGAGCAGAAAAAAGCCGGATTGCTCTTCGTGAGGAAGAAGGAGATTATATCATTGTTGAAGAATTGAATTAATGCAGGAAAACAAGAAAAAACAGATACTTTTAGTCGGAAATCCTAATGTAGGAAAGTCAACAGTTTTTAATACACTTTGCAACAAAAAGCAGAAAACTGGAAACTATGCCGGCGTTACCGTAGCAAGTCATTCGGGAAACTATACGTATAAAGATCAGGATGTTGAGGTTATTGACCTTCCAGGTTCTTACAGCGTGTATCCCAGCTCAGAAGATGAGGCAATTTTTTCCAAATACCTTATTGACGAGCAGAAAAACTACGCAGGAGTTGTTTATATTCTTGAAGCATTAAGTTTAAAAAGAGGATTACTGTTGTTCCAGCAGATTCAGGACCTCGGAATCCCAATGATTCTGATTGTCAATCAGATTGACCAGGCAGAAAGAAGAGGGATCACTATAGATATTCAAAAATTTTCCCAAGCATTAGGCATTAAAATTATTCAGACCAATGCCAAAGAGCAAATCGGGATTGATGCAGTAAGAGAGGCTGTTTACAACAATGAATTTGTAAAAACAGATACCCTTTCTTTTGAAACCCCTAACGAGCACAGAGATTTTATTCAGAAACTGGCAGCACATAAAGGTTTCGATAATGAATATAAAGCATGGATGAGCCTTTCACTGGGAACAGATCTTGGAAGAATTGGCTCAGTAATGGAACAGCTTAATGAGGCTGATTCTAAAAGCCTGGTTCCGAAAAGATTGCAGGTTCAGGAAACCGTGAGGAGATATCAGAAGGTAGACAAAATACTGGCTGATGTAATTTTTAAAAAGGCTCAGTTCAAAGAATTATTAACGGAAAAACTGGACAAGGTTTTAGTTCATAAATTCTGGGGATACGTAGTCTTTTTAGCGATCTTATTAATTATATTCCAAAGTGTTTTCTTCCTTGCAGAATACCCGATGAACTGGATCGAAGAAACCTTTTCATGGTTGGCTGCGTTCACCAGCGAACATCTTCCGGAAGGACCAATTAATTCCCTGATTTCAAACGGAATTGTTCCGGGAATAGGAGGAATTGTGGTTTTTGCACCACAGATCGGAATTCTGCTGTACTTCCTTTACTTACTGGAAGATTCAGGATATATGGCAAGAGTGGTATTTCTGATGGATAGATTGCTGCGTCCCTTCGGGCTTAACGGGAAAAGTATTGTTCCTTTGGTTTCAGGAACAGCTTGTGCAATTCCAGCAGTCATTTCTACAAGAAATATTGAGAATGTAAAAGAAAGACTCCTTACAATATTGGTAACACCATTTATGACATGTTCCGCGAGACTTCCAGTGTACAGTATCATTATCGGACTGATTATCTCAGAAGGAACATTTTTAGGAATCAAATACAAAGCATTGGTCTTGATGGGAATGTATCTCCTTGGATTCTTAGTAGCTTTGTTCTCCGCAGCAATCCTAAAAAGATTTATAAAAAGTAAAGGAAAAACGTATCTCGTAATGGACCTTCCAGCCTATAAAAAACCACTTTTCGGATATGACTTTAAAATGGTTTTAGGAAAAGTATGGGACTTCATTACCGGAGCCGGAAAAATAATTTTCATCGTAAGTATCATTATCTGGTTTTTAAGCTATTTCGGGCCTAGCCGGAAAACAAATGAATTTGTAGCTGCAGACGTTCACCTGGATCATTCTTACCTGGCTAAAATGGGTAAAGGAATAGAACCTGTAATTGCTCCGCTTGGCTACGACTGGAAAATGGGAGTGGGAATTCTTACCAGTTTTGTAGCGAGAGAGGTTTTTGTGGGAACGATGTCTACGCTTTACAGTCTGGAAGATGATGCCCCGGAAGTGAAAGTTATTGATAAAATGAGAAGAGACGTAAAACCGAACGGAGAAAAAGTCTTCAGTTTTGCAACCGGAATTTCGGTGCTCCTTTTCTATGCATTTGCAATGCAGTGTGTTTCTACACTTGCAGTAGTCTACAGAGAAACCAAAAGCTGGAAATGGACCGGCTTTCAGGTGGTCATGATGACAGGTTTGGCATATTTTGTGTCGATGATAGTATATCAGATTTTAAAGTAATGGACTCATCATTAATTATTCAGTACGTACTTATTATACTTATTGTAGCATTCGCCTGCTACTCTTTATTCAAAGTACTCAAAAAGAATTTCGCACCAAAGAAATTCAGCTCAAAAAGAACCCACTGTGATAAAGACTGTGGCTGTTCTTAATATTATGTTCATCGGATAATTGGAAAAAAAGCAGTACATTCATTTTTCTAATTAAAACTGTTCGATTTGAATTTCTTAAAAGCAGGATTATTAATTGTATTTTCTTTAATAACCACTCAGGGAAAAGCACAATCCGATACCACGAATACCAAATCTTATGCAGATCAGGTAATGATCCGTGTGAATCTTGATACCAATATTGAACGCTATGTTTTTTCAATGGGAGAAGGCAAGAACGCATTCAATATGGACCTGTCCATCAACAATAAGACGAAAACTTCATTTTCAATTGATTATAGAATAATAAGTGCAACAGTATCATTTACACCCCAATTTTTACAGGGAAAAAATGATGACGAAATGAAAGGGAAAAGTTCCTATACCGATTTAAGTTTCAGATTTTTTCCGGGAAGATTTATTCAGAATGTTTATTATAAAAATGTAAAAGGCTTTTATGTGGAAAACATGAAAGACTTATCTCCGGAATGGCAGGAAGGAAGAGATCAATACTACCAGTTTCCGAATTTAAGAGTACAAACCTTTGGCGGATCTACATCCTATATTCTCAATAAAAACTTTTCGGCAAGAAGTATCTACACGCAGGGTGAATGGCAGTATAAAAGCAGCGGAAGCTGGGTTCCGTTTGTAGATTATGATCTTACCATTTTCAGAAATACGATTGATGGAGTAAGAAGCAAAGACACACAATACAATATAGGAGGAAACATTGGATATTTTTATAATTGGGTCATTGGAAAAAAAGTAAATATCTCGCCTTATCTGGCTGTGGGGATTGGGGGTAAATTCTCCAGCTACAGAGATCTTGATAATGGATCAACAAAACAAAATGCCCAATATGCTACCATAAGAATGCAGGGTGGCCTTCATGTGGGCTATAATACAGACCGGTTTCTATTCGGAGGTAAAATGAATTTTAAAAACTATGCCTACGATCAGAAAAATAACCAAACGGTAGAGAATAATAACCTGTATGGTTTGTTATATATAGGGTATCGTTTTGCACCACCGAAAGTTGTGAAAAATACCTATGATAAAGTCCAAAAAAAGATTCCTGTTCTGTAAGGTGAAGGGGTCTTTTAAGTATCTTTGCGTTGGAAAATTTAGAAAAAACAAAATAAATTAAAAACATCATGTCATTAATAAAATCTATTTCCGGGATTCGCGGAACCATTGGTGGTAAAGTAAATGATAACTTAACACCGCTGGATGTTGTAAAATTTGCATCTGCATTCGGAACCTGGCTTCAGAATAATAAAAATAAAAAAGATCTTACTCTTATCATCGGAAGAGATGCCAGAATTTCTGGTCAGATGGTTTCTTCTTTGGTAACTGCTACATTGCAGGGATTAGGTATTAATGTAGTAGACCTGGGCCTTTCTACAACACCTACAGTAGAAGTAATGGTTCCTGAGCTCAATGCAGACGGAGGAATTATCCTTACCGCTTCTCACAACCCAAAACAATGGAATGCTCTTAAGTTATTAAACGAAAAAGGAGAATTCATCACCGGAGAAAACGGTGCAGAAGTACTGGCTTTAGCAGAAAGTGAAGACTTCAACTATGCAGAGGTGGACGATCTTGGAAAATATGAAACAAGAGATGATGCTTTCGATATCCATATTCAGCAGATCCTGGATTTACCCATGGTAGACGTGGAGGCAATCAAAGCAAAAAACTTTAAAGTAGTTCTTGATGCTGTAAACTCTACAGGAGGGATTGCTATTCCTATGCTTTTAGACAAATTAGGCTGTGAAACCATCAAATTATATTGTGAACCTACAGGCCACTTCCCACACAATCCTGAGCCTTTAAAAGAACATTTGGGAGATATCTGTGAGTTGGTGAAAAAAGAAAATGCAGACTTAGGAGTAGTTGTAGATCCGGATGTAGACAGATTGGCTCTTATAGATGAAAAAGGAGAAATGTTCGGAGAAGAATACACCCTGGTAGCCGTTGCAGATTATCTTTTGAAAAATAAAAACGGAGCTGCAATTTCCAACCTTTCTTCAAGCCGTGCATTGAGGGATGTGGCAAAAACACATAATTCAGAATACTTTGCAAGCGCTGTAGGAGAAGTAAACGTTGTTACTTTGATGAAAGAAAAAAATGCTGTCATCGGAGGAGAAGGAAACGGAGGAATTATCTACCCTGAATTACACTACGGAAGAGACTCTTTAGTAGGCGTTGCATTATTCTTAACGCATTTAGCTAAAGAAAACAAGACCGTTTCTGAATTAAGAGCAGGATATCCAAGTTACTTCATGGGGAAAAAGAAAATAGAGCTGACACCGGAGATTGATGTAGATGCTATTTTAAGTAAAATGGAGCAGGAATATCAGAATGAAGAAGTGTCTACAGTAGATGGTGTTAAAATAGACTTTGAAAACAACTGGGTTCACCTTAGAAAATCCAATACAGAGCCGATTATCAGAATTTATACTGAAGCCAAATCTCAGGAAGAAGCAGATCAGTTGGGAGATGATATCATTGCTAAAATTAAAAGTTTAATCTAAAATATATAAAGAACGGACAAGTGGTCCGTTCTTTTTTATATCAGCATGTTTGAACATATCAAAAACAGGTTTCCTTTCCCTAAAGAAAAGTGGAGAAAATTTCTGGGCGCTTTCCAACGTATGGAAATCCCTGCCAAAACTTTGCTTTTAAAAGAAGGGGAAATTTCCTGCAATGCCTACTATATTGAAAAAGGACTCGTCAGAGCCTGGTATAATAATGACGGAAAAGATGTTACCTTCCAGTTTTTTCTTGAAAACACCATGTTTTCTTCCCTTGAAAGCTTCAAAAAAGGTTTGCCAAGCATGGTTTCATTTGAGACCATAGAACCCTGTATCTTATACAAAATCAACAAACCGGATGTGGACGCTTTTCTGGAAGAAGTCTACGAAAATCCTGAGCTCAGAAATCTCTTTATGGATGCTCTTTTTGAAAGGGTATTCGATTATATGAAACACTTCTTTTCATTTATTAAAGACACCCCACAGCAGCGATACCTGGATCTGGTCAAGCAAAAACCAGAGATCATCAAAAGAGTTCCCCAGCATTATATCGCTTCCTATCTGGGAATTACAACGGTACATCTCAGCAGAATCAAGAGCAAAATATTGAAAGAAGGACTTTAAGAGGATGGAAGATGGAAGTTTAAAAAGAAACTGCATAAATTTTGACTCATATTAAACGTAACGTTCGCAAAGAATAACATGTATTGTTGAAAATGTTCGCAAAGACGTTCCACTCAGCGGTGATTGTTCATTGCTGAACGAAGTACCCTTGCGAACAAATATTAAACACAATATTATGTTCCCTAGCGTCCTCTGCGTTTCCATCTTTAAATTTCATATACTTTTTAACGGTAAGCTCGCAAAGAATAATATGTATTGTTGAAAATGTTCGTAAAGGCGTTTCACTCAGCGATGATTGTTCATTGCTAAACGAAGTGCCCTTGCGAACAAATATTAATCACAATATTATGTTCCCTAGCGATCGCTGCGTTTGTTAACTCTGTTACCGACTTTATAAACTCCCAGCTTCCTTTTTCTAATCTCCGTTCCCAAAATCCAAAACTCATAACAAATGTTATCGCTCCACAGCATTCATCCCTCCTAATTTTGTATAAAAATTAAAAGAATGAAAGCAGCAGTAGTATTTGAAAAAGGAAGTATCCCCCAATATGCAGATTTCCCAGAGCCTGAAGTACAGGAAAATGAAGTTTTGATTTCAGTAAAAGCAGCATCAATTAAAAATCTTGATAGGGCCAGAGCAGGCGGAAATCACTATTCAACAGAAAATAAGGAACACCAGCCAACAGTGATCGGCACAGATGGAGCAGGATATCTTGAAAATGGAGATAAAGTGTATTTTTTCAGCAAAAAAGGAACTGTATCCGAAAAAGCCGCCGCAGATAAAAAGATGATCATTCCGATTCCTGAAGAACTGGATTTTTCTATAGCAGCAGCATTACCCAATGCAGTAATGGGATCTGCAATGGCCTTAAAATTCAAGGCTGGATTACAGCCAGGAAACACAGTCCTGATTAACGGAGCAACAGGAATTACAGGAAAGATTGCCGTTCAGATGGCCAGGTTATATGGAGCAGGCAAAGTGATTGTTACCGGTAGAAATGAAGCATCTCTGCAGTCTTTACTTGAGTTGGGCGCTGATGTGGCAATTTCACTTAAGCTGGACGATCATGATTTTAAGCAAAGAATAAAAGAAAATCATCTGGAAACTCCGGTAGATATCATCATAGATTATATCTGGGGGCATTCTGTAGAAATGATATTATCCGCTCTTAAAGGAGACGGAACCTTTTCTCATAAAACAAAACTGGTAACGATAGGAGGAATGAGCGGTGATATCATTCAGCTGTCTTCGCAGATTCTCAGAGGAACCGATATTCAGATTTCAGGATCCGGATTGGGAAGCTGGACGAAAGAAGAGTCAGGGCTTCTGTTTTCAGAAATTATCCCAGAAATGTTTCAGGCAGCCGTAGCAGGAAAAATTAAAATGGAAACCCAGGACATTGATATAAAAGATATCGAAGCGGTATGGAATGCTGAGGTACAAAGCGGAAAACGCCTTGTTGTAAGAATTTAACCCCAATTTCCGTTTTTTTATCCACAATCCTTTTATTGGTTTTCTTTTTTTACTATTTTTATAATAGAAATTTATGAAATGGAATATTCAAAAAAAAGTTGCAACTTTGCATAAATATTTGAATATCAGTTTCAGATATATTATTAATTAAACGTTTGCCGAGGTTTGTAAGCAAATTCAAGCGTTGGGCCGACAAAGAGGACACTATTGGAAGAGTATTTTGGAAATGAACTTGTAAAAAAGTTCGAGGAAATGATGGAAAACAATGACGAATTCTACTTCGATACCGAAGAGTTAGAAGACATTATTGTTTATTATTTGGAGCTTGGTGATTTTAATTACGCAGACATGGCTGTTAATTATGGACTAAAGCTTCACCCTAATTCGTTGGATATTAAGATCAAAAGACTTGAGATCCTTCTGGAGTGGGAAGAGTATAATGCTGCGAAAGAACTTATTGACGAACTGAAAGGTGCTTCTATGGAGAATACAGACTTTTTGGTTTGTTACGCCAAGTATTATTCGAACTTAGGAAATCCTAGAAAATCCATTGAAATCTGCAAGAAAGCTTTAACATTAGAGGAAGAAGAAAACTTTCTCCACAACTTTATTGCGGATGAATATGTGAATCTCGGAGATCCTTTTAACGCTCTTAAACATTACAGAAAAGCACTGAAGGAAGATCCTACGGATGAATATTCGCTGGAAAACTGTATGGTGTGTTTCAGTGACCTTAATAAGAGTGAGGAGGCTATTGCCTTTCTTAATGAATATTTAGATGAATTCCCTTATTCTGAAACCGCCTGGTTTGAATACGGACAATTCTATTTCAACAGAAAAAATTATGATGAAGCCATAAGAGGTTATGACTATTTACTGGCAATCAACTCCAACTCTGTGGGAGTATATGCCAATAAAGCAGCCTGTTATGAAGCTTTGGGACAATACCAGAAGGCAATCGAAACATATGAAGAAATGCTGGAGCTGGAATACACAAAAGCATTTACTTTTTATAAGATCGGATTATGCAATAAAGCCCTGAAACAGCCTATCTTAGCTTTAAATGCATTTCAGAAATCATTAAGAGAAGACCCTCAGTTTTATCTTGCAATGATGGAACAGTCTTATCTTTATGAAGAAATGGGCGGAATGTCTGAAGCATTGCATTATGCCAAAGAAGCTACCCAGCTGAATGAAAACAATCTCGACTATCAGAAAAGACTGGCATTTTTATTCATCGATTCAGGGAAGTTTGAAGAAAGTCTTTCATGTCTTAAAAAACTGGTGGATGCAGAGCCTTCAAGGTTCTATAACTGGTATGCCTATTCTGAAGTTTTGATGTTGGTAGGAGAGTATGAAGATGCGGTGACAGTATTGAACAGAGCCATAAAGAAACATTACAGAGCAGAGTTGTTTTATCAGCTGAGTAATTGCTTCTACAATCTGAAAGACCAGGATAAAGGAATGGAATCTCTTCAGAAAGCACTGGAACTTGATCCTTCTTTAGCCAAGGATATGCAGAAAAAATATCCTTTCATTAAAGACGAAGTGAAAAAGGTAAAAGCCAGCAAAGTGAAGAAAAAGAACTAGAATAATCTAAAATAAGAGAAAAACCTGCAGAAATGCAGGTTTTTTATTGATAATTGTATTCGTAGAAAAATTTATCCGGAGCGCTGGTGTTTGCATTTCCATTCATATCAAGAGACTGTCTGCTTTCTTCAGATGGATACCCTGCAGTATTAAACGTTGTGGTATACTTATGAGACGTCGTACCTGTAGCTGTTCCTCCTCCGGCTGTGGTATTGGTAAACTCTCCTTTATAAGTACTTAAACTGTTCTTAATATTTGAAAACAATAGGCTTATCCCATCACTGCTCTCATTTCCGTTGAATATAATTTTATCAAAACCTTTTACATTTTTAAAAGGATAGTTTTTGTCCGTGTATGTATAAGTTTCTTTTTCAGTATAATTAATGGTATTTCCATTTACTGTTCCGGTTCCTGAGCCAATACTGCTCACCATGTTCCCGTTGCTGTAAGTAAATACACTGTTAATGGTCGAAGACCCGGCAGTTCCTGAATTGGTCTGTTTTTGTACGCTAATTTCCGTATTACTTGTATACATATAGTTAAATGAAACAGTGTTCTGTATGACTCCAGCAGTAGAATATTCCTTAATTACCGCTGTGGACATACGCCCGTTGGAATATCCATATTCAACTGCGCTTTCAAGAACATTATTTTCGTAATTCTTAATCCCCGAAACATAATCATCTGTATAAGAGAACTCTACTCTCTGTCCGTGATTAATGTTGTTGATCATACTGATGATTTTAGTTCCGTTGTAATTGATTTTCATTACAATACCATCCATAGTCATCTTCGTAGGAAGAATTACACTTTGATTTGAAGGATCGCTGTTGTCGAAAGGGTTGTCATCAGAGCTGGAACAGGAAAGTGTAGATAAGGCTATAGCCCCAAAAAGTAGAAGTTTTTTCATAGTTATAAGTTAAATCATCCAAATATAATTTAATTTATAATACGATTTTATTTTTTTGGATTTGTTCTTAAAAAGATGAGCCCGGCAATAATAATTCCAGCTCCTGCAAATTGTAAATAGGTCAGTTTCTCACCATCAATAATTCCCCAGATAATAGCAACAATAGGCATCACTAAAGTAACTGTAGAAGCAAACAGGGGAGAGGAAACTTTAAGTAAACGGTAATTCATCATCATCGCCAGGCCTGTTCCGAAAACAGATAGCAGACTGACAAACATAAGCCCCGTCAGGTTATCCTTCGAAAAACTGAATTCTGAAAAGAATCCTGTACCTGTGAGTGCAATAATGGATGGCAGTAACAAAACAAAAGAAAACACAAAAGCAGATAAAACCGTAGAAGATACTTCCATTAGCTTTGATTTTACGGTTGTGGTGCTTAGGGCATAGCATAAAGTTGCCAGCAGTAACAGAAGGATCGGGATCATTTTCAAATCTCCGCTGTCACCACCTCCAAATGCCAGAATACAGACTCCGGTAAAGCTTAAAAGGGTTCCTATGATCTGTTTTTTCGTTGTTTCAAACTTCCAGACCAAGGCACCTACAATAATCACGAAAATAGGCATCATAGAGTTGATAATCCCTGCAATACTGCTGCTTATTTCAGTTTCAGCAATCGGAAACAGAAACATAGGAATGAAATTTCCGGTAAAAGCAGCCAGAATTAACCATTTTAAATGTTTTTTAGGGAAAAGTTTATAATTGGAAATAGCAACCGGAAGAAGAATAATTCCGGCAATAAGAACTCTTAAAGACCCAACCTGAAACGGATTGAAATGCTCCAGCGATTTTTTGATTAAAATAAAGGATGATCCCCAGATAATACTCAGGACAACCAGAAGAACCCATTTTTCTTTATCTGCGTTCATTATTTTCGTGTAAGATTTTTAGAAATTCTTTTTTGGGGATCATTTTTGCCCCCAAGCTCTCCAAATGTTCAGTATGTGATTGGCAGTCAATTAATTCAAGATGGTCTTTGTTGCTTTCTACAAAGTTGATAAATCCTGCTTTTGAAGCATTACTTACCTTAGCAAACATACTTTCTCCGCAGAATACATTTCCAATCTGCAGCCCGTAAAAACCGCCTACAAGTTCTTCATCCTGCCATACTTCAATGCTTTTAGCCAAACCATATTGATGAAGCTGGATAAAAGACTCCATCAGTTCATCAGAAAGCCACGTGCCAAGCTGTCCTTTTCGGGTAGCCTGCTGGCAATTCCTGATCACCTCTCTGAAGTTCTTATTCTCAGAGAAAGTAAAAACATTTCTGTTGAGTATCTTCCTCATGGATTTTGAAACCTTTAGTTCTTCAGGAATAAGAACAAACCTTGGATCAGGACACCACCAAAGGATTTCCTCTCCGGGATTGTACCATGGAAAAATGCCTAGCTGATAAGCAAACCAAATACGTTCTACGGACAGGTCACCCCCAAAAGCAACCACTCCCTCATGGCCATCATATAGCTCGGGGTCGGGAAATGAAATCTCGTTTTCGTCTAATCTGACCATTTTTTAGAAAAAAAATCCTACTTCAAAAAGCAGGATTTATATTTGATCTTTATTCTCTAATTAAAAAGGTAAATCATCATCGTCATCTCCAGCAAACGGATTCTCATTAGAAACCGGAGATGCAGATTGCTGAGGCATAGCCTGAGTAGGTTCTGAAGCATTATCAAAAACTTTCTCTACTCTCCACCCGGTAATAGAGTTGAAGTATTTAGTTTCACCCTGAGGAGAAACCCATTCTCTACCTCTGATGTTGATTCCTACTTTTACGTTTTCTCCTTCTTTAAGGTTATCTAATAAACTGATTTTATCAGACAAAAATTCTATGTTTATCGGCTGTGGATACTGTTCCTGGGTCAAAATAACCATTTCTCTTTTTTGAAACCCGCTCGCAAATGTTTGAGCATCAAAAAGTTTCTTTACCGTTCCTTGTAATTCCATATCGTAAATATTAACGATGTAAAAGTATGAAAATGAAATGTAATAAAAGAAGGCATGAAAAAAAAATATGGAAATTTTATTTTTTTTTCCTGAAAAGTTTGGTGGTAAAGGAAATTGTCCTATATTTGCACTCACAAAAACGAAGCAAGCTCTTTAAAACTTACAATATAAAAAACCAGCGGATGTGGTGTAATTGGTAGCCACGCCAGACTTAGGATCTGGTGCCGTGAGGCGTGGGGGTTCGAGTCCCTTCATCCGCACTATGCGAAAATAGCTCAGCTGGTAGAGCACAACCTTGCCAAGGTTGGGGTCGCGGGTTCGAATCCCGTTTTTCGCTCCACACCATGCCCTGGTGGTGGAACTGGTAGACACGCAGGACTTAAAATCCTGTGTCCGCAAGGACGTACGGGTTCAAGTCCCGTCTGGGGTACAAGACCCTCTGTAATATCTTACGGAGGGTTTTTTGTTTTAATAGAGAGTGTTCTTTAAATAAAAATCTTATATTTGTAAGAAATCAGGTTGAATCTGAGTATTCAGATCAGCAAAACCAGCGGATGTGGTGTAATTGGTAGCCACGCCAGACTTAGGATCTGGTGCCGTGAGGCGTGGGGGTTCGAGTCCCTTCATCCGCACTATTCTAAATTCTTTTTAGAATCATTAAGAAGGTTGGAACCCCTGGTTCGAATCTTTTTTTTTGCCCACACCATGCCCTGGTGGTGGAACTGGTAGACACGCAGGACTTAAAATCCTGTGTCCGCAAGGACGTACGGGTTCAAGTCCCGTCTGGGGTACAAAAGCCCTCTGTAATGTATTACGGAGGGCTTTTTTATTTCCGTTAAATTTCTATTTCAACATTTTCAAAAAATATTTTCTCATATTCTCTTTTTTTTTGTCGGCATTTTTGTCAGTTCTGTCAATTGAAAACAAAATAAATTTACCATGCCATATTAGAACAGATACCGTTTAACAATAAAAAAAAAATTATGAATTTAACCAAAGACGAGGAAATTTTACAGTCTGTTGTAAAAAAAGCATGGAAAGATCCTGTTTTTAAAAACAGTTTAATCCAGAATCCGGTAGCTACTATGGAGAATTTTTTGGGAAGTCCTATTAATTTGCCTGCAGGAAAGAATCTTGCATTTGTGGATCAAACAGACTCTTCTACCATTTTTGTAAATATTCCGGCAGAGCTGGATATGGACGATATGGAATTAGATGAGGAACAGTTGGATATCATATCCGGTGGAGCAAATGAGGGAGACCCGCCTATCTACATTAAACCAGTTAATTCTGATGGCAGCATTTTTGGTGGAGGGTAGATTGTAAAAGTTCTGTAAATCGTGTATAATTCCTGTTCTCAAGAATTATATACGATTTTTTTTTAAATGGATCAGAAAACGTTGTCTGAGATTCATTTGATATACGCTATTCTAAATTTATACCCAATATTATAAACCCTTTTCGTTATGATAAATTATAAATACATATTGTTTTTTTGTTTTTTATTTATCGGAAATCACCCTAGGGCTTTTTCTCAGACCCATATAAAAAAAGAGAATCAATCTACAATTAGTAAAAACAAAGCAGACAGTCTTTTAAATATTGGTATAAAGAAACAGGAATCGGGCAATTTTGCGGAATCTGTTATATACTTTAATAAAAGCCTTGAGAGTTATTACGAAAATAAAGATTTTAAAAAAGCAGGAGATTGTTACAGTTATCTGGCGATTTCCTACTCTCTTCAGGGAAATTATGTTCAGTCTCTTTCTTATTTTGAAAAAAGCATTGCTGAATATAAAAAATCCGGATATAAATTAGGAATATCTTCGGTAACCAATAACATGGGCGGAACTTATTATTACTTAGGTAAACTGCCTCAGGCTCTTAGCTGCTATCAGAAAGTACTGGAAATACAGAGGGAAATTAAAGATCCGAAGACAATAGCCATCACCACACAAAATATCGGGGGTATTTATTCTAAGCTTGAAGATTATACGAGCGCTTTGAAATACTATAAAAGAGCATATGATGTATATAAAAAAGTGAATGATGTAAAGGCTATTGCTCAGAACTTAAATTCAACCGGATCTATTCAGGTCAGGATGAAAGATTTTGATCTCGCATATAAAAATCTAAGCAAAGCCCTGAGCATTGCGAACGAACAAAATGATAAACAGATCAAAATAGAAGTTCTGAATAATCTTGGCACTTTATTTTATAAAAAGCTGGACTATTCTAATGCTCTGGCCTACTTCAACAATACATTGCAGTTGGCAAAAGAGATGAACAGTCAGCAATATATAGGAGATTCTCAAATTGCCATCGGTAATATTTATATAGAACAGGGAAAAAATAATGAAGCGGTAAAATTGTGTAATAAGGGATTTGCAATTGCACAAAAAATTGGATCTCTTAGCTTAAAAAAAGATGCGTGTGACTGTCTGTATCAATCTTATAAAAAACTGAACGATGATAAGAGAGCTCTTAGCTATTATGAAAAATCAAATATTTTTGAAGATAGTTTAAATTCTAAGGAAACTTCCAACCGAATGATGAATATGGAGTTTCAGAAACAGCAGTTAACGGATAGTATTGCCTATGTAAAGAGAGAACATACCATTCAGATAAAACATAAGGAAGAGGTACAGGAGCAGGAAAAACAAAGGAATATTGTAATCGTCTCTTTGTGCTTTATCCTTGTTGTAGCCGGAGGCTTATGGAGCAGACTCAATTTTGTAAGAAAATCCAGGGAAGCACTAAGGGTAGAGAAAGATCGTTCAGAAGAGCTTCTGCTGAATATTCTTCCGGAAGAAATTGCTGAAGAGCTCAAGCAAAAAGGAAGTGTAAATGCCAGAGATTTTAATTTGGTGTCCATTCTGTTTACAGATTTCAAATCCTTTACACAAACTGCAGAAAGAATGTCTCCGCAGAGTCTGGTAGAAGAAATTAATGTGTGCTTCAAAGCCTTTGATCTTATTTCTGAAAAATATCAAATTGAAAAAATAAAAACGATAGGGGATTCCTATATGGCTGCGGGAGGAATTCCGAAACCCGATCAGAATTCATTAAAGAATATTGTTTTAGCCGGGCTTGAAATGCAGGGGTTTATGGCAGAGCGAAAAAATGTAAATGTACAAACCAATAAGCCTGCTTTTGAAATGCGATTGGGAATTCATGCAGGACCTATTGTCGCAGGAATTGTCGGCGTGAAAAAATTTCAATACGATGTGTGGGGAGATACTGTAAATACAGCAAGCAGAATAGAAAGTAATGGGATGGTGGGAAAAGTAAATATAAGTGAATCCCTTTATCATCTTATTAAAAATGAAGACTGCTTCGTTTTTGAATACCGTGGAAATATCCAGGCAAAGGGAAAGGGAGAGCTTAAGATGTACTTTGTAGAAGCCAATTCAGAAAGAATGTAGTAAACATTAATTATTGACAGTTTTGAAGCAAAAGCTGGCCAATTTATAGAAAAAATACTTTCTACTTTTACCTTATTGAAAATGAAAGTTATCAGGAACAGATGCTGAAAAATGATAGCTGAAGGAAAAGAAATAAAGCTGACAGTTTTGAAGCAAAAGCTGGCCAATTTATAGAAAAAATATTTTCTACTTTTACCTTATTGAAAATGAAAGTTATCAGGAGCAGATGCTGAAAAATGATAACTGAAGGAAAAGAAATAAAGCTGACAGTTTTAAAGCAAAACTTGGCAAATTTATAGAAAAAATACTTTCTACTTTTACCTTATTAAAATGAAAGTTATCAGGAGCAGATGCTGAAAAATGATAACTGAGGGAAAAGAAATAAAGCTGACAGTTTTAAAGCAAAACTTGGCAAATTTATAGAAAAAATACTTTCTACTTTTACCTTATTAAAATGAAAGTTGTCAGGAGCAGACGTTAAAAAAGATAATTGACAAAAAGAAATAAAGCTGACAGTTTTGAAGTAAAACTTGGCAAATCTATACAAAGAAAGCGTTTTACCTTTACATCAACAAAATGGCAATGTTATGGAAGACAAAAAAGAACAAATTATACAGGCAGTCATATCTAAAGCTTGGGAAGATGCGGGATTTAGAAAAGAACTACTTTCAAGCCCGATAGAAGCAATAGAAAAACTGACAGGTGTAGTAGTGGTTTTGCCTGAGGGAAAAGAGCTGGTTGTTGTTGATCAGACGGATAAATCTAAAGTGTATCTGAATATACCGGCAGAGCCTGAGCTGGAAAATACGGAACTGACAGAAGAACAGCTGGAAATAATTGCGGGAGGAGGACAAATGATTTGGAAAGATTTAACAGATTCTTTATTCCCGGCTTTTAAAAATTGTATTAAAATATAAAAAAGCAATGTCATGGAGTAGGGAACAAGAAAATTGTTAGTCCATGACTGCTCAGAATAAATAACAGTGAGAACTTAAAAATAATTTTAACATGTAATTTTAATAGTATGATGGTTAGTCGGAATTTAGAAAACACTTTGGAAAGACCATTACATTCAAAGTATTCTATGCAAACAATAAATAGTTTTCTCGAGATTATGTTTCAAAAGGAAGACATGCCACTGTTAAAATTGGAAAAATTAACCAGAGAAAAATTAACTGAACTTATTGACCAGGAGGTAAGAACACAGAATGTTGAGATAACCAATGAATTATTTTTATTGTTCTCCAACCTAGCCATCGAATTACAAAAAAAAGATATAAGATCCGAAGAGACGTGTACGAAGATAAATCAATGTATAACGACCTTAGACCTTAATGAGAATGAAAAGGCCATTTTACAAATGGGGTATTATCCAATAATGGCACTCTATCATTATAAATTGAATAATTATGAAAAATCAGTTCACTACTCTCATTTAGCTATTCAAAATGATGATTATCTTTTGGGAAAGTACCCTGAATTATTTACACATAAAACCCTGCAGATACAAAATATAATCAAGACCCATCTCTTATTTAATGAAGTAGATCGCGCATGCAGCCTGTGTAATGATATGTTAAAATATTTAATTGATGGAGACAAATTTGACTACACTGTAGGTCATTGGACAAATAATTTTAACATTGAAAAAGAAAGTGAGGTGATTAATGTCTGTCAAACGGTAGCTATCGTTATAAAAGCGATTATCACCTTGACGAAAAATAATGAAGACGAACAAAGGCTTTTTTCATTAGCATTTGCCGGAATTAAAGGAAACAAAATAAAAGATCCGGAGATACAACTGATATTACAATTCTTTGATATGAAATTTTCCCTTTACTCATTCCAAAAGTTTGATGAAGTACAAATTAATAAATGGAAAGATAAAGCCATAGAATCAAAATATCTCTCCATCCTTAAGCCCCTTTTCTCTAGTTTATTCCTATCCATGGAAACAAACTCCCGGGGGATTATTAAAAGATATCTCTTTAGTTTTTAACTAAAAGAATCACCTATCATATAAGTCATAATTGTTGTCTGGAAGGCGCTTGGAAAAGCTTTCTCCGGAGCAGTATGCACCTAAAATAAAGATTATAAAAATAAAATAAACATTAAAACTTAAAAATTTAAATTATGAGTTATCAAGCCATCTCGGAAGAGAAAAAAGAACTAGTTAGAGACGTTATGTTCAAAGCTTTAAATGATGCAGCTTATAAAGCAAGATTAGTAAGTAACCCTATTGAGGCAATCAAAGAATTGCACCCGGACTTTACTCTTGGAGGAAACAAAAAAATCGCTGTTGTAGACCAGGTAGATAATGATACCTACTACATCAACCTATCATATCTTTCATTTGCTTTATTTGGAGGAGACATTGAAGAGTTTGAATTATCAGAAGAAGAATTAGGAATGGTTGCAGGTGGTAAAACAGTTCCAATCGGAAGTTGCCAGTTCTTAAGCTGTTTTGGAGGTAGTATCACTGAACCATCCGCAGAAATAGTATAATCTAGACACAATAAATAAATAATCAAAAAAATTAATATTAACATTTAAAAAATCAAAAATTATGAGTTATCAAGCAATCTCAGAAGAGAAAAAAGAACTAGTTAGAGAAGTAATGTTTAAAGCTTTAAACGATGCAGATTACAAAGCAAGATTAGTAAACAACCCTGTTGAGGCAATTAAAGAACTTCATTCAGATTTTACTCTTGGAGGGAACAAAAAAATCGTAGTTGTAGATCAAGTAGACAATGATACTTACTACATCAACCTATCATATCTTTCATATGCTCTATTTGGAGGTGATATTGAAGAATTTGAATTATCAGAAGAAGAATTAGGAATGGTTGCAGGTGGTAAAACAGTTCCAATCGGAAGCTGCCAGTTCTTAAGCTGCTTTGGAAACGGTTTGACTGAAGATACTGGAACTACAATCGGATAGTATTTTTCATGTAAAACTGAACAAATAAATAAAAAGAGAATGCACATTCTCTTTTTATTTATTTAAAATCATTTCTGTTATTTAAAATTTCTTGTGGTACAAATGATCTGAAGCGCATTGAATCCATTTAGAAAAGAAAAGTCTTTAAGAACGGTATAAATAGTAAAAAACTAATAGAAAATGACCAATTCCACTTTAAAAGAGCCCACCTTTGTTGAAGATAGAATGACTTCTTATCTATGCTCTGTTTATGAGAGAAATATCACAAGGATGCTGCCTGAATTTATTAGAAATAATAATGAATCAACTTTTGAAGATTTCTTTGAATATTTAATAAAAGATAACTGGCAAAACATTCGTCGTCAATTTCCTGTTTTGGACGAGTACTTACCTCTGCAGAAAAATAAAATTCACAATCAATACACCAAGATCATTGAATCATATAAGGATTGTTCTGCAGAATTATTTGACCATCTGTTAATTGAAAATGAATCTATTGCAGTTCAGGACATTAAAATAGGGGAAGGTGATTTTCATAATGGTTTTTCAACCTCTATGGTTTTTTTAGAAAACGGAAATAAATTGGTTTTCAAGCCTACTAATGCGGCAATTTCCAATTCTCTTTTTCAATTCCTGGACTGGATTAATAGTCACCTATCTCTGGGTGATTACAAATATCAGATACTCAATAAAAAAGAGTATCACTGGCAGGAATTTGTATTGGGAAAACCATGCAATTCGGAAAATGAAATAAAGAGTTATTATGAAAGAGCCGGATACTTATTGTGTATTCTTTATCTTTTAAATTCTACTGATTTTCATGCTGAAAATCTTATCGCCAATGGCGATACACCTGTAGTTATTGATCATGAAACTTCAATACAGCCACAGATTTCGGAACATCTGAGAGATAATTTCAAATCCTTTGATACCCTTAATTTAGAAAATATAGATAAACAGGATACTGTCATTACTTGTGCACTTTTACCTTTTGGGAATGACGCGAAATTTATTCCGGCAGGGATGTGTGGTTTGGGATATTCAAAAAACACACATGCCTTTGTTACCAAAAAAGAAGGGGTCAATAAATTTACAAAAGACTGGAAAATGGAATATAAATCAGTCAAAGTAGATTATATTCAGAATAATATTCCCACATTGAACGGTAAGAATGTGTTCGTGGATGAATATTCCGATCAATTTATATCAGGTTTTGAAAAATGTTATAACCTGTTTCTAAGTGAAAAAGCATTTTTACTATCTGATCGTTCACCCATTCAAAAATTCAATAACCTTCCTGTGAGGTATATATGGCGTTCGACCAATGTATATGGTAAAATTTTAAACGTCATGAATTTACCAAACAATCAAAAGGACAGGAAAAAATACACACAAAGAATTGAAGATTATCTTTCCATTGCTTTTAAAGATATTCCTGAAGACTCTGATTTACGTTTTATTCTACAACATGAAATCGCTCAAATGTTAAGAGGAGATATTCCTTATTTTGAGGTGAATACATCATCCAGAGATTTACACACAGAATACGGGGTTGTAAAAGATTTTTTTGAGCTTAGTGCGGTAGAAAACATCGGAAGAAAATTAAACAAGCTTTCTCAGGAGGATCTGGAGTTCCAGAAGAAAGTAATACTTGAACAGCTTAGGTAGATATTTATAGCTAAACACCATTTAAAGTTATGAAAATAAGAAAAATTATATTATTAATCATAGTATTGGGTTGTTTTAATCTGTTTGGACAAAAATCTAAAGTTTTGAACTTAGGGGTATTCCATATGGGAAATACTAGTGATGCCAACAAGGTAAAATACGACTCAGACAAGAGCAATGTTGAGATTGATGCTATAATTAATATGTTGGCAGATTTTAAACCGACAATGATTTGTGTAGAAATCATTCCGAATAATAATGAAGATCTCAATAAAGATTATTCTAATTTTTTAAATGACGGAAAATATAAGACCAAGTATAAGGGTGAAATAGAAGCATTAGCCTATAAAGTGGCAAAAATTTCAGGGGTAAAAACAATCTATGGAATTGATGATAAGGAAACGGCAATGTACAATTATAATATTGGAGAAGAATTGAAAAATCAAGTAGACAGTTTGACCTCCAGGAACTATAAGCTTAACCTTTTTAAAAAATTTGCTAAAGTTGAAAGTTTATCGACGTTAGAAAAATTAATTTTTTTCAATTCAAAAGAGACTTTAGAAGGTTTGATTAACATTAATGCTGATATTTTAACTTATAACAGCACTAAAGGAAATTTTGAAGGAGCAGATGAAGCAAGTAAATTTTATAAAAGAAATTTAAGAATATTTTCAAACTTAAACCAGCTTCCTGTTACAAAAGATGATCGGGTTCTGATCATTATGGGCGCTACTCACACGGCGTTTCTTAATGAGTTCTTAAAAAGAAGTCCTAAGTATGAACTTGTTGAAACTTCACAATATTTGAAAAAAAATAGCTCTTTATAAGTTGTAACGCAAGATCATTATTGTGCCGTTAATAGCCAAAACACTTCTATCCACCGGTTTTCTTTAAACCATGGAGTATTCATTTTAGATAAGAGGTTTTTGTTTTTCGCAGAAAGAATTTTTCACCAGACATAATCTTTGTATCAGAAAATACATCCGGGAAAAAAGAGCTTATTCTTACGATATTATTTTTATTGCCCTGTTTATCAAATTATACGGGAGATCTTCTTACACTAAATCAATTTATTGTTGGTAGCATAGGCAATAGCTTCCGTAATACTGCTTACCTCCAGTCTTTCAAATAATTTTCTTCGATGGAACTTTACCGTATCCGGAGAAATAAATATAGCTTTTGCTATATCATTGATTGTGAAGCCTCTTGCACAAAGCTGTAAGATTTCCAGTTCTCTTTTGGATAAAACAGCTTTTTTTTCAGCTTCCCATATATCTTGATCCAACCTGTAATGATAGACTTTATTTTCTCCGTTTTGATATATTTTAATATTCCCGGAGTCTCTCTCTGAAGATATGGAAATAAGACATACTGCCTTCCATATTTTTCCATCCTTATTAAGAAATAAAGGCGTTAATTTTTGATTAACCAAGATCTTTTTATTTTCCTTGTTTATAATATGAAAATCATAAGAAATGGTATAATCCAGCCTTTTTTCAAGAGGAATCTTATCATAAAAATCAAATCCTACAGAATTGATCTTTAACAAGAGTTCCAGGTCCTTTTGAGGAACATATTTAAAATAAAAAGCATATCCCATCTCCAATACTTGTTCTGGAGTATTGCCACAAAGAAAAAGCGGGTTGTCCGAAACATACTCAAACCCCTGCTTCATATAGTCAATTACATAAATACTTGTGTAGGTGGCTCTTGAAAATGCCTTAATCGATTCCAGATAACTGAATTGTTGTTCCTTCTCCTCTTCCGTTACGCTGCTTATTGTATTCCTATGATTAAAGAAAGAATCCTTTTCATCCATGCTTATTTTGTCAGTTTTATACAAAAATAATATAAAATGAACATAATAAGTGGTATTATGGTGTAAAATTTTTCTTTTTCACATTAAATCATGGTTATTTATTTAAATCCCTAAATGGGGATTAAGTTTTTATAAAGAAAAACCGGATTACTACACCAAAGTGTAGTTGTTTGGTTATCAGTTGAATACTACAATATGGTGTAGTGGAATTGACATCCCTGCCAACTAGATTTGTTAAAAACAACTAAGCCATGAGAATTACACAAAATTACTTAAATCAGTTAGAGCTGGAGCAGCTCGCAGAGCTCGCTCAATTTGTAGTAGAAGAAAACTTCAATCATCATTCTGATAATGTCATACCAGAAATGGAAATTCAAAATGACGTGAAAGATGTATATAATGAAGAATTAAGCTATTTCAAAAATTCTGAAATTTTTATTGTAAAAGATACAATGGGAAGCATTCAGGGCTCTATAAGAGTAATTAAGTGGGATTACAAAACAACACTTCCTATTCAAAAACTATTCAATATCAATCCTTTAGATATTGGTTGTTCCCAAAATGCTTCTTCAGTATGGCATATTGGAAGATTTGCAACGAACAAAACCAATCAGGACCGTACATTGTTTAAAAGATTAATGGTCTCTGCCATTACCCCAATTTGTAATGACAAAAATAGTATTGCATTTGCAGAATGCGACAGCAAGCTTTTAAGAGTAATGAACCTGATGGGTATAAAAGCAGATGTGATAGGTGATTCTATTAATTATCTTGGATCCGAAACCATTCCTGTATCCATGAATTATGAAGGGCTAAAAGGTTTTTATGATGCTAACAGATATCTGGTTAGCTAAAATGAAATTACAAAACTGTTTAAATAAAATCCCCCTTTTAAAATGAATACAACAAAAACGATAGACTGGAATTCTCCTGATGTCTTGGAACAGATTATCCTGAACATTAAAAACCCGCTAGAGAATATCATTACAGTAAGCAAGAGCACAGCTTTACATCATAAAGAAAAAAAGGATGAAATCATATTTTCAAGCAGCAAGGAAATAAGTGACATCATTGAAGAAATGATGCTGAAAACAAAGGCAAAAACATTGAATCTGACATTTCGTGGCCGGCCGGAAATTTTTGATATCTACGAATCCAATGAAAATGTTCGCGGGTTGTGCACAGACGAGATTAATCCCCAGAAAATAGCAAAAGTAGATCAAGATTGGCTTGTCAACTTAGAAAAAGAAATTTTTGGCTCTTTGAACCAGAATGAATTGAACCTTTATGAACTTTCCTATAAAATGGCCGTGAGTGAAAGGCAGTTACACCGAAAGGTTGCGAATCTGGTGTATCTGACTCCCAATAAATATATAAGAGTCTTGCGACTTCATAAAGCTAAACAGATGATAGATGACTATATACAAAAATCTATCTCTCAAATTGCATATGCAGTAGGGTATAATGATGTGCATTACTTTTCCAGATTATTTGCAGATCAATATAATATTACCCCTAAAGAACTCATAAACTCTTTAGAATAACAGGTATAAAACAAAAATATGAACTTAACAGAAGAACAAAAGAAAGGACAGGAAGCATTTTTTAGAATTATTTCTGAAGCTTGGGAAAATGAAGATTTCAAAAAGTATTTAATAGAAAATCCGGAAGAAGCTTTAGAGAAATTCTTTGGAAAAAAAACTCCTATGGGTAAGAAAATTAAAGTAACCGATCAATCAGATCCGGATTATTTGTACATCAACATCCCGGTAAAACCCCAGAGGATGAATAAGGAGGAAGAGATTAAATCGACAGAGGAGAGTAACAATCGTGTGATAACAGATTATAAAGGATTGTATAATTCTTTGCAAAAAATAAATAAACGTCAGGAATAGCAGTTTTTTTGGCGAAACTATCAGCGTAAAACAAAATAATTTAGCATAACCGTAAAAGAAATATAATTATGAAAAGAGTACTTTTTTTCTTAGGTCAATTAAATGACAGAGATGTGGAATGGATGATTCATAATGGAAGTAAATTAGAACTACCCATTGGCTATACACTGATTAATAAAGGTGAATCAATAGATAGTTTATTTATTGTTTTATCAGGGCAGTTATCCATATATGCTGATAACAGCAATGGAGACAGTATTGCGACCCTGGAAGCAGGAGAAATTGTCGGAGAAATGTCTTTTCTGGAATCAAGGCCGCCATCCGTTTCTGTGGTGGTAACGAGGCCATCGGTAATATATCAGATTTCTCGTGATACAATAAGTTCCAGAATGGCAGAAAATCCTGAATTCAGATCCAATTTCTATTACGCACTGGCATTATTTCTTTCGAACAGATTACGTAAAACAACAGACCAGTTAGGGTATGGGAATCCTGAGGAGGAAGACCTTATAGACATGAATGTATTGGATGGTGTTGCCAATGCAGGAGCTCGTTTTGGACAGATACTTCACAGATTTTCAGAAGTTTAATTCTAGAATTAATTCATTGTTAAAATGAGACTTTATAAATTTATCTGTTTATTATTTACAGGGATCGGGATCACTAATTTCTATGGACAGTCAAAGATAAGCAGCGATTTGGTAACCATTTCGAATATTGCGTTTGAAAAAAACCCGGACATCATCAGAAGTGGTTATACGATCCAGGATGCAGAAGGTGATTTTCAGATCCAGAGAAGCGTATTTGATATCAATCTGTTTTCTGAACTTTCTGTTAAACATAACCGATACACGCTTTTCGATGCTGATACAAGAAATCAGTACGTAGATAAATTTTTAAAGACAAACACCCTGGATTTTTCAGCCGGAGTACGTAAAAAATTAAGAACAGGGCAAATAACAGACATAAGTCTTAAATATGGTTTTAATAATAATAACTTTCCTTATGACAGCTTTAACCAACTTGTTGGGCCTTTCTGGGGAAATCACCTGGGGTCTGTCAATTTTTCATTGACACAACCTTTATTAAGAGGAAGAGGTAAAGAAGTTACTACTCTGTCAGAAAGAGTTTCGCAGCTGTATATAGAAAATACTAAAAGCAATAATGAATTTAATAATTCATATACCATTCTGCAAATAGGTAAAGCGTACTGGAATTACTATCTGGCTTATAAAAGTTTAGAAATTTATAAGGAAAATGAAAGCCGGGTAAGAAATGTAATGGACGTTACAAGAGAGCTTATAAAAGCAGATAAAAAACCTGCCGGAGATTTAGCCCAGGTAAATGCAGACCTTTCTAATCAGGAAAAACTGACCGCTCTTGCTGAACAAAATTTGTATGCAGCAAGGATAAATCTGGGACGGGTAATTGGATTAAGTAATGAAGAAAGTCTCCAGCTGGATGCTCCTTCCAATGAATTTCCTGCTATTGCTGAATCCCAATACAGAGAAGGACTTGACAGAAGTAGTCTGATAAAAATAGCTAAAGAAAAAAGAGGTGATCTCAAAGCTGTCGAAAAAATTTCTGATGCTTTGGAAATGCAGTATAAACTCGCAGAAAACAATACAAAGCCCCAATTGGATCTTACCGGTTTTGTTTTCTATGGGAGTGCCATTGCCGGAAATGGAATCGACAAAACATTTTCTTCATTCACTAATAATGAAGGAAGGAATTTAGGCGCTGGTGCTAAGCTCACATTTACTTTTCCTGTCAATAATAACCTGGCAAAAGGAAATTATGCTAAAAGTCTCGTGGCCTTGAATGATCAGAAAATTTCAAATGATAATCTGCAAAGGAACATTGAGCTGAACATCAGTAATGCTATCAATACACTTGATAACAGTGTTGTTGTGTTAGAAAGAGCAAAAGAAGCGCTTAATTCTTACAAAGATGCTTTTAATAACGAACAGGTAAAGTTGCAGGCAGGGCTCACAACAATTCTCAACGTCATTTTATTTCAGGAAAGGCTTACATCCTCAGAATTGGAATATCTCCAGGCGTATCAGCAATTTGCCAATGCCATTATTAATCTGAGACATGAAACAGGAACGTTGATATCTCAGGGAGATAAAGGATTTACTTTGAGTCAGAATGTTTTTTACACGATACCAAACATAGCTAATTATTAAATATTAAAATTATGTCAGCAGGGTTTTTTAGAAAGTCGGCATTAGAAAAACTATCTACTCCGGAGAAATTAGATCAGCTCATAAAAGTTACGGGACCAAAAGCTTGGATTGCCCTTTTTACGGTTTTTGTTGCATTAGTAACAGGAATTTGCTGGGCAGTAATGGGTACCGTAAAAACAAAATTGGATGCTACCGGAGTGGTCCTTGGAGGAGAAGTACATGAAGTAGTTGCTACCTCTCAGGGTCAGCTTGTTAAGCTTCATGTCTCTATCGGGGATGATGTGAAAAAAGGAGATATTATTGCTACTATTCAGCAGCCCGAGCTTTATCAGCAAATCGAAGATGCCAAGGCCGTACTCTCAGATAGAAAATTTGAGATGGGAAAACTAATGGCATATGGTAGTCAGGGAAATCAGCTTGAAGGAAAGTTAATTAACCAGAACAGAGTTAGTATTCAGGGAGAAATAGAAGCTGAAAAGAAAAAGCTTGCTTTCCTTTACAGCCAACTAGAGTCTGAGAATAACCTACTGAATAAAGGACTTATTATTAAATCTCAGGTAGCTGGTACGAAACAACAGATCGATGCCTCAAAAAACACAATAGAAAGATTAAAAGGACAAATGGCCGAAGCGTCAAGCCAGCAGCATAATCTGGGTTTTGATTTGCAACAAAAAATTACATTGCAAAATCAACGTATTTCAGAAGCAGAAAGGAATCTTCAGTTTTTATCGGAAAGATATGAAACTCAGAATAAAATTAAAAGCCCTTATGACGGAGAAGTTGTGGAAGTTTTAACAGATGCAGGAGGAGTTGTAGGCGCAGGAACACCATTATTTAAATTGAAAAATAAAGGGACGGAAAACTTTGCCGTACTCAAAGGAGTATTATACATCCCTTCTCAGGATGGAAAAAAAATTAAGAAAGGAATGGAAGCCCTTGTTGTTCCTTCTACTGTACAACCTCAGGAGTATGGATTTATGGAAGGAAAAGTAACCTATGTTTCTGACTTCCCTATTACTGAACGAGGGATGATGACTTCAGTAAAAAATGATCAGCTGGCTAAAGGGTTATTATCCTCAGGACCTCTGTTTGAAGTGCATGTAGAATTTGAGAAGGATCCTAAATCCTATAGCGGTTTCAAATGGACTTCTGCCAAAGGACCCAATATTTCAATAAAAGAAGGAACATCATGTAATGGGAAAATTACAATAAAACAGGAACCCCCCGCTACTATTGTAGTTCCAGCATTTAAGAAGTTTTTTGATCTATACTAATAATCGAGTTTTACGGATGGAAAAGAATACAAATTTTGTGATAGGAAAACTGGCAAAGCCCGTAAAAGTTCCTACAGTTTTGCAGATGGAAAGTGTAGAGTGCGGAGCTGCGGCATTAAGTATTATTTTAGGACATCATGGTAAATTTGTTCCACTGGAAAAATTAAGAATTGCCTGCGGAGTATCCCGAGACGGATTAAAAGCAACCAATATTATCAAAGCAGCCAAAGAATTCGGGCTTGAAGCAAAAGGATATTCAAAATCCATTGAGAAATTAATGCAAATTCAGACCCCTTCTATTATCTTTTGGAATTTCAACCACTTTTTGGTTTTAGAAGGGTTTACAAAGAAAAAAGTATATTTAAGTGATCCGGCACAAGGAAGATATCAGGTCACGCATGATGAGTTTGATGAAGCTTATACAGGGGTAGTACTTACCTTTAATCCAGGTGAAAAATTTGAAAAAGGAAACGAAAAAAGAGGATTAATGTCTTCTTTAGCAGCCAGAATATCCAATTCTAAGCTGAGTATTATCTATCTTATACTAGCCAGCCTATTCCTGGTGATTCCAGGGTTGGTTATCCCATCTTTTATCAAAATATTTATAGATAAATATTTGATTAATGGATATTCAGGATTTGTGATGCCATTACTTCTTATTATGGGAGGTGTTTTAATAGTGAACTCTGTATTGGTATATATCCAGCAATATTATCTTTTGAAGTTGGAAACAAAGCTCGCCCTTACCACTTCCAGCAAATTTTTGTGGCATGTATTTCATTTACCAATCGTCTTTTTTACCCAACGTTATAGCGGAGAAATTGGGAATAGAGTTTCTCTTAATGATAAAGTTGCCAAATTATTAAGTGGAGATCTTGCCAATGCCGCACTGAATGTAATTGTAGTTATTTTTTATGCCTTTTTGATGTTTTCCTATGATATTCCCTTAACTCTGATAGGGATTTTTATGGCAGGAATCAATGTATTGGTGTTAAGATATGTTTCTACCGCAAGAAAAGATGGTAACAGACGTCTGAGTAATGAAAATGGTAAGCTGCTGGGAACTACAACATCTGGAATCAGTATGATCGAAACCCTGAAAGCATCCGGAAGAGAAAATGATTTTTTTACCAATTGGGTAGGATATCTTGCAAAAGTAATGAATGCACAGCAAGAACTTGGATGGCTGACTATCAGGCTTAATGCAATTCCTCCGCTTGTTACCTCCCTTACCACTACATTAATTTTAGGAGTAGGAGCATTAAGGATTATGGACGGAGAGATGACTCTTGGTGCATTGGTAGCTTTCACCTACCTGATGAGCAATTTTATCTCACCGGTTAATCAGTTGATTTCTGTAGGAGCAATGCTGCACGAAACAGAAAGTGATATGAACAGAATAGATGATGTTATCAATTATGAAGTGGATGATCAGTTTAAAGAAGTTCATGGTGGAACACCTGTAGTTAAAACTGAAATGGACAATAAGCTGGTGGGATATTTTGAAATGAAAAATGTCACCTTTGGTTATAATACAACATTACCCGCTCTTATAGAGAATTTCAACTTAAAGTTAAAGCCCGGAAACAGAGTTGCCCTGGTGGGAGGATCAGGAAGCGGAAAATCAACAGTTGCTAAAATAGCATCCGGATTACATAAACCCTGGACAGGCGAAATTTTGCTTGATGGAAAAAATAAAGAAGAAATACCAAGAAATATTATTACAGAATCATTAGCGGTAATAGATCAGGACGTCCTCATTTTCAATGGGACAATCAAAGAAAATATTTCTTTTTGGGATACCACAATATCTGATAAAAGTATTATTCAATCTGCCAGAGATGCCGCTATTCATGATGTAATTGCATCCAGAAGTGATGCTTATGACAGCTCTGTTTTAGAAGGAGGATCCAACTTTAGTGGCGGACAGAGACAACGTTTGGAAATTGCAAGAGCCCTGGCTACCAATCCCTCAATTCTGATAATGGATGAAGCCACCAGCGCTTTAGATCCTACAGCAGAAAAAGTCGTTATGGATAATATTAAAAAAAGAGGGTGTACCTGTCTGATTGTGGCTCACAGGCTGAGTACAATTATTGATTGTGATGAGATTATCGTAATGGAATATGGAAAAATAGTAGAAAGAGGAACACACCATGAACTGATGAAACGAAATGGTGCTTACTCCAAATTAATTGAAACGAAATAAAATCTAATACCATGCCCGTAAAAGAAAAGATATATATAAATGTTGAAAACCCTTTTACCCTGAATGATATCAACAAATTTTGGATGGTACTTTCCGGTGAGGTAAATGTATTCTATACTAAAGTTGATGAAGAGGGGAATTATCTTATCCCGTTAAAGCACTTTTACACAGTGCAGAAAGGAGAAATAATATTCAGCTTGTTAACAGAAAGCAATATTGAAAATAACACAAGGCTTATTGCCTTTTCAAATGATGCCAGGCTGCTGCCTATTGATAAAAGCAACCTACTGGAGATGGATCATTTCTTTTTAAAGAATATGATGAACAGGTGGATCTCAAAAACAACTTCTATCGTATGCAACAGCAATAGCCCCAGAGTTTACAAGGCATTGGATGATTATAAAATAACTCCATTAGAAAAAAATAGTGTTGCCTTCCCGTCAAGTGGAATTAATTGGATCCATATTTTGAAAGGCGAAGTAAACATATATGCAGAAAGTACAAATATCAGTTATGATAAACTTCCGGGATTTCTTACTCCGGTGTCTAATAAACTGTGGGTCAAAGCGCTAAGTGATGATGCTGAAGTAAAGGTATTAAGTACAAGAGAAGTCCTTCAGGATGAAATTTATTTTTTGCTTTCATTAACAAAACTGGAAGAACATTTTTACAACCAGCTTAATACCATTATAGAGACTCAGAAACAGGAAGAAAGTAAACATTTTCATGAAAAACTTTTAATAGAAGAAGAGGGAATCAGGGCTACATTGCAGAAAATAAGGTCTATAGTAGCAGGTAATGATGAACAGGTTCACATCCAGAATTCAACCCTATTTAATAAAAAAAATATTCTTTTTTCTACCTGTCGGTTAATCGGAGAGCAGTCCGGATTTAAAATGGATGAGCCCAAACATATAGAATCTTACGAAAATAGTGTTACGAATCAATTATATGCCATAGCCAAAAGTTCTAAAATAAGAATAAGGAAAATTATCCTGAGGGGAACCTGGTGGAAAGATGAAAACGGACATCTGTTAGCATTTACTAAAAAAGATAAAACACCGGTAGCTTTATTGCAGGCAACATCCAACAGCTATATTATAAAAAACTTATCTACAGGTATAGAATCCACCGTTAATAATGAGATTGCCGAAACATTAGAGCCAATTGGCTATATGTTCTTCTCTGGATTTGACGGAAAAATGAATTCTATAAAGAAAGTAGCCCGTTTCGCTACAAAAGGAGTCAGAAAAGATGCCAAATTATTAATTTTTGCTGCCTTAGCGGGAAGTATGATGGGTTTATTAGTACCCATCTTATCTGGAATGATGTATGATGATGTCATTCCTACAGCAGACAGATCTCTTCATGTCGAAATCTTTTCCATTATGATTATGATGGCCATGATAACAGCTGGATTAAATCTGGCTAAAGGAGTTCTGCAGCAAAGACTGGAAACCAAATCCAGTATTAATTTACAAGCAGGTGTTATGGACCACATGCTGAGGTTGCCTGTTACATTTTACAAAAAGTTTAGTGCAGGAGATCTTACCAACAGAGTTTTAAGCATCAATGCAATCCGTCAGATTGTTTCAAGCACATTGATGACAGCAGTATTGAGTGGGGCATTTTCTTTTGTGAACCTTGCGCTTCTCTTTTATTATGATTCAAAACTAGCGGTGATAGGTGTAATATTAGGCCTTATTGCTGTTGTTTTTATGATTACTATTGGCTGCTTGAAATTGAAATATGATAGAGAAGTTTCCAAATATCAGGGAGAAATACAAGGCTTTCTGTTTGAGTTTTTATCTGGTATCTCTAAAATTAGAATAACAGGAGGAGAAAAAAGAGTTTTCGCTCTTTGGGCAGATAAGTTTTCCAAGCTTAAAAAATTAGGTTTTGTTTCAGGAAGCTATCAGAACTTTGTGGAAACATTTAACGCCTCTTATCCGCTTCTTACCAGCATTTTCTTTTTCTCTTTCTTGTATTATACAGTGCTTAATTCTGATACCGCAACTGCGATGTTAACAGTAGGAGCGTTTATGGCATTCATTACAGCATTTAATCAGTTCCTGAATGACAGCCTGAAGCTGAGCATGGCCTTAATAACCTCTCTCAATGTTGTTACTCTGTATGAAAGAGTAAAACCTATTTTGGAAGAAGAAACAGAATCTGCAGAACAAAGTGTGGATCCGGGAGAACTGGCCGGAGATATAGAAATGAATTCCGTTTCCTTCAGATATAATCAAGATCAGCCACTGGTCCTGAATAATGTTACTTTTAAAATTAAACCAGGTGAAATGGTTGCCTTTGTAGGCGCTTCAGGCTCAGGTAAATCTACCATTATGAGATTGCTTTTAGGCTTTGAGTATCCTGAACTGGGATCTATTTATTTTGATGGCGATTCTTTTGATTCAATGAATAAAGAATTGGTTAGAAGGCAGATCGGTGTCGTATTACAAAATGGATCTTTAATGTCCGGAAGTATCTATCAAAACATTGTAGGAAATTCAGAATTAACGTTAGATGATGCCTGGGAAGCAGCACGAATGGCTGGCATGGAAGAAGACATCAAAAAAATGCCTATGGAAATGCATACCGTTGTAAGTGAAGGAGCAGGAACATTCTCAGGAGGACAAAGACAACGTCTTATGATTGCGAGAGCAATTGTTCATAAGCCAAGATTGTTATTTATGGATGAAGCTACCAGTGCACTGGATAACAGAACCCAGAATATTGTCTCAGAAAGTCTTGATAAACTTCAGGCAACCCGTATTATCATCGCCCACAGATTAAGTACGATTAAAAATGCAGACCGTATTTATGTAATGGATAAAGGAACGATTGTTGAAACCGGAACCTATGATGAGCTGATGGAGCTTGAAGGACTTTTCTCTCAATTGGCAAAAAGGCAGATCGCTTAAAGCTCAAATAGAATATATGTCTGTACTTAAAAATATAGAAAAACTTGAAACCTATCTGCAAAATAAATTTTCTTCAGAGAGATTGAGAACAGTAGATTCTGAAGAAAGTTCATGTGTGGAATTCTGGAAATATTATCTTCAAAAAACAGAAGCGTCCCATTTTCAGATCTTAAAAGACTTTTATCCTCAACTATACTTTCCGATAGAGACGGAAATAAATAAAACAGAAGATTATATCAATGCTGTTTTGAAAGGAAAAGATGCTTTTAAAAATTTGCAGTCACATTTGCTCTTGAATAATCCTGATGGGATATCAATTGAGCTGCACAGAGACATTTCAGGAACTATTCCGGTAATTTCAATAAACGACAGCCAGGATTTTGTTGTTATAGCACAAAGCCTTCTCTATAAAAATAATCCAACGCCGGTTCCTGCGTCTATGGGAGCATTTCTTGCCAATGGGATCAATAACTGGGCAAGAATTCATTCTTTAAAAAAAGAATGGATGGAAAATTGCCCTTCAAACAGCTGGAATAATGAGTTTTCCAGAAATATTTTACCCAATCCGGAGCTTTACAAAGACAAGATAATAGTTGTAAGCACAAAACCTTACAGTAATATCCAGGCAGCAGATCTTGGGCTTTCTGAAAATGAATGGAAAGCATATTCCTGCTCTATAAGACTTGAGCATGAATGTACTCATCTGTATACCTTAAAGAGATATGGCTGTGCTTCCAATAACCTTCATGATGAGCTTATTGCAGATTATATCGGGATAACCAAAACATTAGGAAAGTATCACAGAGAATGGATGCTTGCATTTATGGGACTGGAAAATTATCCTCAATACAGGCAAGGAGGAAGACTGCAAAACTACATTGATCATATTGATATTTCCGGAAATAGTTTTCAGGATCTAACTGCAATTATCAGAAATGCTATTGAAACGATTGCATGGTTTGATGATGAACTCGGTAGTATAAAATCAGTACAAGATCAGATAGCAAGGGTCGAAACCCTTTGCGAAACCGACCTTAGCGATATAGCCTCCAAAAGAGGAGGCTACATGCTAATGATAAAGTATAATGAAAAGGTTGCGTATAGCTGCTAATTGGTTAATTGACAGTTGTTAAATAAAATTCCGGGAACTTTTTTACAGGTTGATTTGTTGCAATATTGAAAGCAATTTTTACACAACTTGCTGCTGCAAGAAATGAAGCGATTGATAATTGCGGAGGAGGAAGCTGTTTGTTTTCTTTAATATAGCTTTCTACAATATCTTCAAGCCACTGCTGAGGATTTCCCCAGTATCTCATATGGCTGGATACGTACTGAACAACATTTAATTCATTAAAGACTTCTTCATCTTTCTGCAAAGATTCTAATCCCATACTTTCGCTGATGACCATCACCAATGCTCCCCAGCCCAGATTATAAGGATGTAGAACAGGGATATTTTTTTCCTGACACATCTTGTCGAAAATAATTGGAATTTCCGTGGAAAAATCCAGCGCATTGATAGCAATATGATGGTCTCCGATGATTTCTTCTGCATTGTCTTTAGTAATAAACTCACTGTGAAAACGGATATTGGCATTCGGATTAATGCTTTTCAATCGGTGATACAAAGTTTCTGCTTTATAAGAAGAAATATCCTGGTAGGTATAATTCTGCCTGTTCAGATTAGATAATTCAATGGTGTCGCCATCCACGAGTGTAATGTTTTCAAAACCAAAACGTAAGGCACATTCTGCTATATTACTTCCAATACCGCATCCGGCAAGTAATATAGAAAAATCTTTGATAATCTTCTGCTCCTCTTCTTTTACATATAGCCTGTTTCGGGAGTATTGCTCTTCCATTATTTATATTTTAGACAAAAATATAGGTATGGGGGAGAACTCCTACTACACAAAAGTTTAGTTTTTGCATTTTTGCAATGAAAAGAAAAAGGAATAATTTTGATTTTTTATTGTAATAATGCGGCCATGCACCTCTTTATTTTATTTTGCTCCCGGCTTTCTTTTCAAGATTTTCCAGTCTTTCGAAAATGCTGGCAAAAATATTTTTCTCACGCATAGAAACGTATCCAACAATTTTATAATAATCAGAGTTTTGTTTGTTTGTTTCTTTGTTATCAGTTAGATATGAAAGGGTTTCGTCTTGATAAATAAGAAGACTGTTGCTGGATTCTGTTTTCAGATCCGCTTTATTAAGAAATAAAATATCACCATATTGATACTGGGCAAGCAAAGCTTTTTCGGCGGTAAATTCATAAACCAGATCAACGGATGCTAATATTTTTTGCAAAACAGATTCGTTGAGACTGATTTTTTCTGTGTTGAGCTGTGCTTCTTTACTATTTTGAATGGCTAATTCCGGGAAAAGCATCAGCTGATCAATGTCTGAAACACTTACTAACTGGTTTACCTGTAAGGTTTCGGTGAGTAATTTATCAAGATTAAGATTAAAATGATTAGCGACCTTTAATATAGTTTCTATTTTAGGCTCAGCACGCCCTTCTTCGTAAGAGCTTATTACTCCTCTGTTTAAATCAAATAAATCGGCAAAAGCCTTTTGGCTCAGTCCTTTAACCTGTCTTATTTTTTTAATATTAGTTCCAAAGAAGCTCATCTTGTCTAATCTTTTTTGCAAAGATAGAGAATCTGAAATAAATAATTGCTAATAATATTTGCATTTTGAGATTTTTATTTTATATTTGTGTGGACGAAAAATAAAACACTAAACCAGCCATCATGAGAAATCAAATATTCAGAACGGTCAAAGAGTGGTTGTTAGATTATGAGTTTAACATCACGTTGGAAGATGAAGCTCAGAGAATCTTAATCATTGAAAAAGAATCCAACGGGATAAAAAACATGATCCTTATAATATCAGACTCTATTCTGATTATGGAACAGTTTCTTTTTGAAATCAAAAACCCATCCGAGAAAATATTCCTGAGACTCCTTCAGAAAAACAGAGACATTGTTCACGGAGCATTTGTACTGGACGGAACAGGTAGAAGAGTGATTTTCAGAGATACATTACCAACCGATAATATGGCACAAAACGAAGTGATGGCTTCCATCAATTCTTTAGGAATCCTTGTGGGGGAATTTACAACAGAAATGCTTGAAATGAGTAAGTAATTCACAAAAGATATTTAAAATGAACATTTTTAAAAGATTGTTAACAATAGGAAAAGCAGAGATCCATTCTGTGATTGATAGCTTTGAAGACCCAATTAACCTAACGGAGCAGGGAATCCGTGAAATGAAAGAACAGCTGGCGAAAAGTATAGAAGCACTTGCCCAGTTGAAAGCGCTTGCCATACGCAAAAAGAATGAAGCAGAAACAGAGCAGCAGACTGCCAATGATTATTATAACAAAGCCATAGTGATTGTTCAGAAAGCAGAAAATGGTGAAGTGGAAGCTGCAGAAGCAGACCGTCTTGCTAAAGAAGCCCTGAAAAGACAGACATCTTCACTGGAAAATGCAAAAGACCTTCAGAAAGAACACGAAAAGCTGTATGATGAATGTGAAAAAATGCAGGGAAATATCAATCATCTGAAATCAAGTATTGCCAAGTGGGAAAATGAACTGAAAACCCTGAAGGCAAGAGTTCAGGTAAGTGAAGCCACCAAAGATATCAATCAGAAGATGACCCAGATGGATACCGGAAGTACAGTTAGTATGCTGGAAAAGCTGAAAGATCGTGTTGTACAGCAGGAAGCCCTTGCAGAAGCTTATTCTGATCTTTCAAAATCAGGAAAAAGTAATGATGAAGAGATTGATGCCATCGTCAACAATAGCGATACAAAAGCTGAAGAGGCTTTAAACAGATTAAAAGAAACACTTAAAAAAGGCTAATATATGACCTTTCAGGAATTTTTAAATGTAGCATTTTCTCCGGTAAATACGGTGCTGTCAGTCCTTCTGGCGCTTTCGGTGGTCTACTGGTTATTCACCATTCTTACCGGGCTGGATATCGATGTCGGGATTCATTCCGATCTGGATACCGATGCTGATATAGACGTTCCGGATGGTCATCTTCACGCACCTGATCATGATCCTTCAGCATGGATGCATTTCCTGAAATTTCTGAATCTGGATATCGTTCCGGTGACGTATTTTCTTACACTATCATTGCTGATTACATGGCTGGGCTCATTTTATCTGAATTATTTTATTCCCCTTCCTACCTGGGCAGGAGTACTGATTCTCTTTCCATTAATGATTGGAGGAATGCTGTTAACAAAAATAATTTTAAAACCCCTGAATCCCTTTTTTAAAGAAATTAATCACAAAGGTGAGCTGTCATATGCCTTTTTAGGAAGAGAAGGACGCTTAAAATCCAGTATTCAGGATGATAAAATAGGAATGATGGAACTCTTTATCGGAAGCGATCCTATGACGCTGATGGTGAGAAGTAAAGACGGAGGTAAGCTTGAACACGGAGCGCGTGTCATGATTGTAGATGAAGAGCCGGAAAAAAGGATTTACTACGTACAACGCTCAATGAGATATTAAAATAAAAAACCAATAACCATGCTAACTGTCTTTTTGATCTTGCTGAATTATATCCTGGATATCATCTTCCGGTTCTTATAAAAAAAACAAAAAAACACATCTATATAAACTATAAACTTATAAAACTATGAACTTACCTTTAATTGCTGGAATTATTGTTGCCGTCGTAGCAACAATCGGATTGATTTTCTGGATTTTATCGATGTATAAAAAAACTGTTCAGGGAATCGTTATTTTAAGAACTGGTTATGGAGGTACAAAAGTCTTCTTTAATGCCGGTATTGTCATTCCTATTATCCACCGTATGGAATCTATGGATATCTCCGTAAAAAAACTGGAGATTTCAAGAGAGGGAAGAGCAGGATTAATCTGCAAAGACAATATGAGAGCAGATATTCAGGTGGCATTTTTTATCCGTGTCAACAAATCAGTAGATGATATTGTGAATGTAGGGCAAACGATTGGTTGTCAGCGTGCTTCAGATGCCCAGACATTAAGAGAATTGTTTGAAGCTAAATTTTCAGAAGCTCTAAAAACGGTAGGAAAGAAATTTGATTTTACAGAATTATATGAAGCAAGAAGCGAGTTCCGTCAGGAAATCCTTGATATCATCGGAACAGATCTTAACGGATATGTGCTGGATGACTGTGCTATAGACTACCTTGAGCAGACTTCTATTGATAAACTGGATAAAGACAATATCCTTGATTCAGAAGGAATTAAGAAAATTACCGAACTTACAGCTACCCAAAATATTAAAGCCAATCAGGTTCGCCGTGATGAAGAAAAAACCATTACCAAACAAAATGTAGAAGCCAGGGAAGCCATTCTGGAGCTTGAAAAGCAGCTGGCAGAAAAAGAAGAATCTCAAAAAAGAGAAGTAGCCAATATCAAAGCCCGTGAAAATGCAGAAATTCTGAAAGTAGAAGAAGAAGAACGTCTGAGATATGAAACAGTGCGTATTGCTACAGAAGAAAAACTTCAGATTGCAGAAGAAAATAAACTGCGTCAGGTCGTAATTGCTGCTAAAAATAAAGAACGTGCTGATCTGGTGGAAACAGAAAGAGTATTAAAAGATAAAGCACTTGAAGCTACAGAAAGAGAAAGAATTGTCTCTCTTGCTCAGATTGAAAAAGAGAAAGCAATAGAACTGGAGAAGAAAAGTATTCAGGATGCGATCCGCGAGCGTTTGACCATGGAGAAAACCGTGGTGGAAGAACAACAGGGAATCAAGGACCTGGAAGCCTTTAAAACGGCAGAAAGGAACAAACAGGTAGAAATTACCGTAGCCACTCAGGAGGCAGAGAAAAAACTGATCGAAGAAACAAGAGCCGCAGAATCCCGCAGATTGGCCGCAGAAAAAGATGCTCAGAAATATGTCATTGAAGCACAGGCAAAAAGAGATGCTGCTGAAAAAGAAGCTGAAGCACGCAAGATTATTGCAGATGCCAAAGCAAAAGAAGAAGCAACTGTAGGACTATCAGAAGCTCAGGTGATGCATGCAAAAGCAGACGCGGCAGAAAGACAAGGAGTCGCAGAAGCTACAGTGATTGAGAAAAAAGCAGATGCCAACAAAAAAGAAGGAATCGCTCAGGCAGAAGTAATCAAAGAAAAAGCACTGGCAGAAGCAGCAGGAATTACAGAGAAGGCAGAAGCCATGAAGAAACTGAACGATGCCGGAAAAGACCACGAAGAATTCCGTCTTCAGCTAGCCAAAGAAAAAGATGTGGAACTGGCTCAGATCGCTATTCAGAAAGATATCGCAGAAGCTCAGTCTATGGTATTGGCAGAAGCCTTCAAATCTGCAAAAATTGATATCGTAGGAGGAGATAATACTTTCTTTGACAACGTTATCAGACAGGTTTCGGCAGGAAAAGGACTGGACAAATTCATCAGCCACAGCGAAAATGCACAGATTGTAAAAGAAAATCTTCTGGGCGATGGGGAAAACATCATTGGAAAAGTGATGGGAATGGTAGATAAATACAAAATCTCCTCTGATGACATCAAAAATATGAGTATTGCTTCTTTGATCTTTAAACTGAATGGCGTTGCCAATCAACAGGAAAAAGGAATTCTGGAAAGAGCGATGGACATGGCAAAACATCTGGGAGTGGAACACAAACCTGTGAACAATAACCATATGTAATGCAAGAGTGCTTTAGATACTATAAGAGATTCTAAACCTCAAACCTTATAGGTTTTCAAAACCTATAAGGTCTATATCAAAAAAATTTTCAAAGTACCACAAGTTATACAAAGAACTGCTGTAATTCAGCAGTCATGACAACCTAAACAAAAACGATGTCAGAACAACTTAATTCCGGAACTTACGAAATTATTCAGAACCGTTTAAATGAGCAGAAGAATGATCTGGTTCAGAGACTTCAGCAGCTTAATGAAAGCCGTAAAAATATATTTGGGGGAGTGGATTTTTCACTCGTTGCCAATGAAAGAATTTCAACGGATCACAGCTGTATTGCCAAAGATATCTATTCATTGGGTGATCTCCTGATATTTGGGTCTAATGCACATCTGGGACTTCAGACGGAAATCAATATTTCGGACGTTTTTTCAATATATAAAATTAATAATGAACGGTTTGAGCCTCAGGATCACACCCTGATCAATGATGAGGTTTTCATTGATGAGTTTAAAAACCTTTACAAATATTACAGAAATACTTTCTTTGCCAGATTTACCTTCACGGAAAACTATCTTTATATGGTCTTCCAGCTGTCAGAAAGTACTACAGATATCAAAGCCTTTAAATGGCTGATCAAAGAGAATCAACTGGTTTATGTAGACTCAAGAAGTGCTTCCGAGACTTCATATCCTCAGCAGCATGGCTTTATATGGACAAAAGCAACGAGAGATATGCAGCGGTCGGGAAAACATCCTCATATTTCTTTAGCAGATAAAGTTTTTGTAGAAAGCATCGGTGGAGATATTACCATCAAAGTAGAAGACAATACAGATACCGGAAAAGGAATCTACTCCGAAGATGTAATTCACAAAGATCAGAATCTGGATGATGCCGAGATTCATTTCTGTGATCTGGATAATCTTGTTTTGTTTAAAATAAAGCCTTATCAGGAAACAGAACGTTACTTTATTTATAATCATAAGGAAAAGACTGTTTCCAGAGCAGATGCCCTTAAATATTCAGGGCTTTTGCTTCCGGAAAATCAAGGCGTATTATTTTCAAACGGATATGCCCTTCAGACAGGAGGATTAAAAGTCATTTCTCAGGATCAGAACAGGCTTTACTACCTGAAAACTGTTGCAGAGCCCAACGGAGAAAATTTTTTATATGTTTTCTACGATGATAAGACCAACAATTATCAGCTGATCTCGTATAATATCATCACCCAAACCATTGAAACACCCATCCGATGCAGTGGATTTACGTTTCTCAATGATGGAAAGCTGATTTATCTGAGAGAAAGTATCGAAACAACCAAACACCACCTGGCCCAGATCTGGCAGACTCCCTTTTCCAGGGAACTTTTGCCCAATCTGGAAAAAGCAGACAGCTTACTTTACAAAATAGGGAATAAAGATATTGTAAGAGTAATGGCAGAGAGTCAGGAGCTGATTACGCTTCTGAACAAAAAAGACTCTTACAGTGGCCTGTATGATGATATCGTAAAACTCTCTACTTTTATTCTGGATACTTATTATTTCCTTGGTGAAGAAGAAGTTCAAAAGCTGGATCAGCCATTGAAGGAGATCAGGGCAATTGCCCATTCTGCCATCAATGAATATGAAAAAGTAGTAGAACAAAGGAAGAATACAGAGGAAACTTTAGAAAAAATAAAGTTGTCCTGTGATAAAATTCTGGATGATACTAAAAGGCTACATTATTCTCAGCTTACAGAATATATTGATGCTCTTTCTCAGATCAGGGCTTTAAGAGGAGAAGTGACAGGTGCAAGAGAGCTTAAATATGCAGACACAGCTTTGCTGGATAGATTAGAAAAATCCCTTGCAGACCGTTATACGGAACTGTCAAATGCCTGTGTGGAATTTTTGCTTCAGGAAGGAGCATTATTGCCATACGAAGAAAGAGCACAGCAGATTTCCGAAGATATTAGTGGCCTGCAGAAAGCAATTGATGCCAGAGTAATTGAAGAAAATATCAATACCCTTTCCGGCCAGCTGGAACTATTGGTGGATATCGTTAATAATCTTAAAATTGAAGATACATCCCAGTCTACCCAGATTATTGAAAATATCTCGCTGATTTTTGCCAGACTGAATCAGGAAAGACTGGAACTCAGCAAAAGAAAAAGAGAAATTTCAGGGAAAGAACTGGCTTCAGATTTCCAGGCGCAGATTACACTATTTGACCAATCTGTGATCAATTTTCTGGAACTTTCACAAACCCCTGAAAAATGTGATGAATATCTCACGAAACTTTCCATTCAACTGGAAGAAATGGAAACGAAATTTATTGATTTCGAAGAATTTATCCAGCAGATAGGAAATAAAAGAGAAGAAGTTTACGGACATTTTCAGAATAAAAGGGTACAGCTTACGGAAGCAAGAAATAAAAGGACTCAGAACCTTTTTGATGCTGCCCGGAGAATTCTGAAATCTGTGCAGACCAAAGCAGAATCTTTTAACTCTGAAAATGAGATCAATGGCTATTTTGCCGCCGATCTGATGGTGGAGAAAGTGAGAGATCTCTCCAGACAGCTTGCAGAACTGGAAGATTCAGCAAAGTCGGAAGAAATTCAGACATTGTTAAAAACCCAGCAGCAGGAAGCAGTAAGGAAACTGAAAGATAAAAAAGAGATCTATGCAGACGGGGAAAGCGTTATTGCATTGGGAGATTATAAATTTGCAGTCAATCAGCAGAAGCTGGACCTTACTTTGGTGCTTAGAAATGCTCAATATTACTATCACCTTACCGGAACCAGCTTTTATGAATCTTTAAACTTCACAGCTGATGAATTCAAAGAAGTATGGAACCAGGAATTTGTATCAGAAAATAACAAGGTAAAAAGATTTGAATATCTTGCCTGGAATGTGTTTTCCGCTCACAGGGAAATAACCCCAGAGACTGAAAACGAAAGGGCTGTACAGCAGTTTACAGCAGAGCATTTCGGAGAAGGACTGGTAAAAGGAATTCATGATAAAGATGCTGAGACAATTGTATTGAAACTTCAGCAGATGCACAATGAACTGGGACTGATGAGGTTCACAGCAGAGGAAAGATCATTAGCACAGCTTTTCTGGTTTTTCCTGGAAAGTGAGAAAAAAGAGTATTATACCAAACAGTTTGAAGCAGCCGCTATTATTGCTGAATCATTCACTGTAAAGCAGGGATTTGAGTATTTAAGCAGAGAACTTTCAGAAGAAATGAAATCTTTTGCATCAGCCCATGGTATTTTTAAAGAAACGGATTGTATCAATGCTGCCACCTACCTGAAACAGGAAGACAAAGAAAACTTCCTGATTTCAGAAAAAGCAGCAGCATTGTATGAATTGTTCCTGAAAGAACTGAAGGAAAAAGGCAAAGACCTGGAGTTTATAAGCCAGTTACAAGCGATGTGTCAATACCCTCAGGCATGTTACTATATTGCGGAAAGCGCAGTAAAGGCCTTTGATTCAGAGGCTAACCAGGATATTGTACAGGAGGTGGCAGCATTTATCATGACTCAAAAGTTTGATCCGAAAAATATCAGACATATTGCTTATGAAGTAGCCATAAAAGAGCTGAAGTCCCTTGAAAAAGAGACAGAATATCATCTTAACTACTTTGAGTTTGTATCCCGCCTTAGTCATTTTAATACGGTTACCGTTCCTAAATACAAACGTCTTCAGGAATTGAAATACAACTGGGTGGATGAAAAGAAAAAAGCATTGAAGCTTGATACTTTCAAGCCTCAGGTATTAAGCTCATTTGTGAGAAACAAACTGATCAATGATGTCTATTTCCCTCTCATCGGAGCGAATCTTGCCAAGCAACTGGGAACAGCGGGATCTGACAAGAGAACAGACAGAATGGGAATGCTCCTTCTCGTATCTCCACCAGGATATGGAAAAACGACCCTGATGGAGTATATGGCAGAGCGGATGGGATTGGTTTTTATGAAGATCAACGGACCGTCATTAGGATATGATATCGTATCAACAGATCCTTCTGAAGCCAAAAATGCCGGTGCCAGACAAGAACTTGAAAAACTGAATCTTGCCCTGGAAATGGGAGACAATGTTATGCTTTATCTTGATGATATTCAGCACTGTAATCCAGAGTTTTTACAGAAATTCATCTCTCTTGCAGACGGACAGAGAAAGATTGAAGGGATCTACAACGGAGAAAGTAAAACTTATGACCTCCGATCCAAAAGATTCTGCCTCGTCATGGCAGGAAACCCTTATACGGAGAGTGGTGAAAAGTTTAAAATTCCGGACATGCTGGCCAACCGTTCAGATACCTATAATCTGGGAGAAATATCAGGATCGAAAACAGATCTCTTTGACCTGAGTCTTATTGAAAATGCGCTGATGTCTAATGAATACCTGACCAGATTAACGAATCCGGGAATGGAAAACCTATATGAACTCTATGATTGTGTGATAACAGATAATCCTTCCGATAACCTGAAAGGAAATTTCAGCTCCAGTGAAATATCGGATTTCAGAGCAGTACTGAAAAATACGATCAGGGTGCGAAATATGGTGCTGAAGGTAAACAAAGAATATATTGCCTCAGCAGCCATGTCAGACGATTACAGAAATGAACCCCCATTCAAACTGCAGGGGTCTTACCGTAATATGAATAAACTGATCACACAGATACAGCCTATTCTGAAAGATAATGAAGTTACCCAGCTTGTCCTGAATCACTATCAGAATGAATCTCAGACGCTGACAACAGGAGCTGAAGCCAATATGCTGAAACTGAAAGAGCTGATAGAAATTCTTTCAGAAGAAGAAACTGAACGCTGGAATGAAATCAAAAAAACCTTTGTCAAAAATAAAACCCTGAAAGGATTGGGTGAAAATGATAAAATGTCCCAGATTGTAGCACTGCTTGCCCAATTTGGAGACGGATTAGAAGGAATCAGAGAAGCTCTGAAAAAAGCAGAACAATAACCATGAAACTTTAAATAGTTGCAAACAGGCTGTTTCAGAAGGAGCAGTCTGTTTTTTTATTCCTATGTTATTATTCATGGTGTGAATGAGAAACTATTCAGGATAAAATCTGCATAATCTGTTTAATCTGCGGGAAGGACGAATGGTTAGATAAAAATCTGTACCCATAATATTCTATAGTTCTGTATCTGTATCCAAAATTAAATACTCCATAATTTTGTTTAGCTAAAGAAGAAAATATGGAAACAATCACTCAACATCAGAAGCAGGTTCAATATGCTGAGGCTTATGTATCAGACATGTTGGTGCTGAAAAACATCTTTCTGGAAACACAGCATGTGGAGAAAGCAGATCAGAATTTCGGACTTCCTTTTCTTTTGGCTAAAAATGGTAGGGAAGTCATTGCTTTTGCCAGTCTCATCATCGATGAAAAGGAAAATATATCGTTTAAAATCTATGATAAAAGCAGACTGACAGAAGCAGAAAAAAGAAACTTTTCTTCCCAGGCTGAAAGATATTGCAAAAATAATAATACGCCCAATTTCAAGGATCCGGAACAGTTAAAAAGTAGTATCAACAGTATGATCAGCTGGTTGAATCCTCAATAAAAACAGGATAAAATTGTACATTTACGTAAAACCCGGATTCTATGTCTAAAGATGTTCTGTACCTTAAAATAGCCAATTCTGTCACAGAGCAGATTAAAAGCGAAACCCTGCAGTTTGGAGACAGGCTGCCTTCACTGAGAAGTGCCCAGAAATTATACAATGTAAGCCTGAATACCGTGAAACAAGCCTATATGGAACTGGAAAGCCGTTCTCTGGTAGAATCACGTCCCAAATATGGATATTATGTAAGCCAGACTTCCCAGCGAAAGCTTGCGCTGCCCTCCGTGGCTCAAATGAAGGTTTCAGAAGGGAAGAACACTCCACAGGATCTTATTGATAAGGTATTTGGAGTGATTGCAGGAACAGATATAACACAGTTTGGATTGGGAATTCCGGGCAAAAGTCTTCTTCCGGTAGCCAAGATGAAGAAATGTATGATTGATGTGATCAAAAGGAAAAGCGACAGTGGAACAAACTATGAACCTGTACAGGGAAGCGAAGTCCTTCGCCGGGAAATTGCCAAATGGTCAATGGTCATGGAAGGGAAAATCACAGAAGATGATCTTGTGATTACTTCCGGAGCGATGAATGCCGTTTACAATTGCTTAATGGCCGTGACGCAACCGGGAGATTCAGTAGCGGTGGAAAGCCCTGTATACTTCGGAATTCTTCAGGCTATTCAGTTATTAGGACTGAAAGCTGTGGAAATTCCTACCCATCCGATTACCGGAGTAGATCTGGATGAGTTAAAAAAGGTGCTGCCGAAGCTTTCTGCATGTTGTTTTGTGGTGAATTATAATAATCCGCTGGGATTTCAGATGCCCGATGAAAACAAGAAAGAGCTGGTAAGGATGCTTACGGAATATAATGTTCCTTTGGTGGAGGACGATGTCTATGGAAACATCTATTTCGGAGCCGGAAGACCGAAACCATGTAAATTTTATGATGAAGCTGGAATTGTGATGTGGGTAGGTTCAGTTTCAAAAACACTGGCGCCCGGTTTTAGGATTGGATGGGTCGCTCCCGGAAAGTTCAAAGAAAAAATTATCCGTCAGAAACTGGTCCAGACGGTGAGCGGACCTTCTTTGTTTTCTGATGTGATTGCAGATTTCCTTGCCCACGGAAGATATGATCATCATTTGAGAATGTTCAGAAAGAAATTGTACGCCAACTACCTTCAGATCCAAAAATCGGTGATTGAGTATTTTCCGGATAACACAAAAATCTCAGAACCCAAAGGAGGATTTATGCTCTGGCTGGAACTGGATAAGAGGATTTGTACAGAAGACCTGTATGATGAAGCGGTCAGTCAGAAAGTTAATTTCGCTCCGGGAAGGATGTTTTCACAATATAATCAGTACCAGAACTGTATGCGTCTGAATTACGCATTGGAGTGGACAGACAGAGTGGAAAGTGACCTGGAGAAACTTGGAAAAATGATCAAAAACAGAATTTAATAAACCATATAGCGATGAATGATAGTAAAAATGAAGTAAAAATTATATCCTATGAACCTCAGTATAAAGAAGCTTTCAAAGCTTTGAATGAAGAATGGATCAAAACGTTTTTTGTAATGGAAGCAGGTGATTATAAGCTGCTGGATCATCCGGAAGAGGAGATTTTAAATAAAGAAGGACACATTGTCTTTGCTTTGCTGGATGGAGAAGCGGTAGGAACTTGTGCATTAGTAAAAACGGAAGATCATCCTCTTACTTTTGAGCTTTCAAAGATGGCGGTAAGCCCTAAGGCGCAAGGGAAAAAATTAGGCTATCTGCTGGGAAAAACTTTAGTAGAAAAAGCAAGAGAACTCAATGCAGAAAAAGTCTTTTTAGTCACCAACTCTATTCTGGTTCCCGCCATAAAACTTTATGAAAAATTAGGCTTTATCCATACCCCTGTCGGTCATGCTGAGTACGACCGTGCAGATGTCAGAATGGAGTTGATTTTCAATACATAAACAAAAAAATATTAGAACTCGGATAGGAATATCCTTGTTCTAATATCAAATGTAAATCTAATTGTTTTACTGTTTTATTTCTTGATAAAAGTCCTTGTCAGTGAATTTCTGCTTCCGGTAATTGTAAGGAAATATACTCCAGCCGGAAGATTCCCGATATTAATTTTTTCATCATAAAAACCTCTTGATGACTGAAAATTTGAGGTTGAAATATGCACTCCTTTACTGTCAATGATTGCTGCTTTAATTTCCTTATCTTCAGATTGATACTGGATTCCAATGAATGTTGAAACAGGATTGGGATACATTTTAAAATCTTCAGCGATTACTTTCGTTTCTTTTGCTGATAATATTTCTTTGGAACATACCGGAATTCTGTTCACTCCGTCAATTCCCCACGAAGACTGCACCGGAATACAAAGCCAGTTCAATACCGTTGGGAAATGATCTGTTTCTCTTGTCGTTGAGGTGTAATCATATACCTTAAAATTGTTCACTGTATTGGCATTATACGTTGGCGAACCAGTTACAGTCATATTATTAGTATTTGGACCTGAATCCGTCAATGTATTTCCTGAAGTTCCGTTACATTTCCAATTGGCTATTAGTTGAGAATAATAAGGATGTGAAGAGGTAATATCCTGATTAGCCCAATTCACAATCACATCATTTGGAAGAGCAGACTTCCATATTCTTATATCTTTATAAGAAGCCGCGAGATTAATTCCATAAGCATTCGTACCATCCTGATTTAAAGTTAAAGGAAGCCCGGAATCAATATTTCCAATGGTATTCATTTTAGCAAAAGTTACCGGAACACCATCTTCATATAAAGTTACAAGGCCATCTCTGTCAAAGCTCGCAGCAATATGTTTCCATTTATTGGTTTCTACTTTTCCGCCAACAAGATCAATTCTGTTCGTTCCGTCACCAATATTCATCTTGAAAGTCTGCCCGGAATATCCTGAGAAAACGAATCCTTTATTTTTCCCGTTAGCCCAGTTTTTATTGCTGATCATTACCGGATCACTGGAATAAGATGCATTGGGCTTTACCCAAAATTCAATCGTAAAATCCTGATTTGCTCCAAAATTAAAAGGAGTCTGGTTTGTCGGTTTTGCATACGTTCCTGCCGGAAAATTCAACTGATTAAATGTTTTATTGGATTCCAGTACCGTTTTACTGATCTGCTGTGGAGTAAATCCCGGATTGGAATACACCGTAAAAATATTTCTTTCAGAAAGGTTTCCGCCGCCATGAGAACTGTCTACCGCTCCATGATCTGTAGTCAAAACGACCAACCAATCTTCATTGTTATAAGAAGGTCTGCTTTTCATAGCGGCAACAATCTCTCCTACATAAGTGTCTGTAGTTTTAATAGAAGAGACATATTGAGGAATACCTGATGAGAATCCGTAAGAATGTCCTGCGTGGTCTACATCGTCAAAATCTACAAAGAGAATATCCGGATTATCATTTTGCAAAGCTGTAACGGCTGCATTTTTTACGGCAAGATCTGTAGAAAGATTGGTTTTCACATCAGCGTTTTGGATAATTTTATCGTTGATGGGTGACCAGTGAGCCAAAGAAATTGTTCTTAAATTAGAGTTGTAATTCTCTGCTCTCGTAATAAAATCAGGATAATTGACATAGTTCGGACTGGTGAAATTATTGTCCTGAACATTGTGTTTGGTGTGCCATACTCCGGTAAGCATAGTACTCCAGCCGTTTCCGCTCCAGGTAGTGGCAGCACAAAGACCGTCAACAGAATAGATTGACTGACTGATAAGGTTTTGAATGTTTGGAGTAGGCGTAGACATCATGACGTCTGCACGACAACCGTCAATTCCGATAAAAAGTACTTTTTTTGTCTGAGCTCCAAGAAAGCAGCTCATTACAACAGCCATTGAGAATAGTTTTGTTTTCATAGGGAAAAAGAGTTTTTTAAAAGTATAAAAGTTTACAAATAGTAATTTATTTTTAACTATTGTAAAATTAGTTTACTATTTGTAAATATTTATAAACTGAAAGTTAATTAATTGATAATTAAAAAGTTCGTAGGGAAAACTTAGAAAATGACCACAAAAGTCACAAAAGAAAGTGATTCTGTTTATTTTAAGTTTCAGGCTTTTTGAATGGAAGATCAAAAAAGATTGCTGGAAATGTCGGTTATAACAAATACCTAATAATCCGTACTACATTCCCCTCCTCCGGAGGGGTGTCAAATTGGAAATTTGACGGGGTGGTAAAAACACAAACATTTCCAATGAATTATCATGAAAACATTTGTGCCAAGAAGTACTAAAAGTATTTTGAAAAGAGGTATTTAAAGAATACCCTCAGCCTCAGAAATCGTATTCAGAATATAATCCGGAGAGGCCTTCTCAAGTTCTTTTCTGTTTTGAGCTCCTGAAAGAACGGCTATTGTTAATCCACAGCCTGCATTTTTACCCTCTTCAACATCAATGACAGAATCTCCTGCCTTTAAAACTTTGTGAGCTTCAGTGATATTGAATTTCTTCATGGCAAGATGAATCATTTCAGGGCTTGGACGGCTTTGCGAAACATCGTCCGCAGTAATCAAAGCATCAAAATGAATACTTTCCTTCCAGTTGAGTTTATTCAAAAGCTGATGAGCGATTTCAGAAGTATATCCGGTATTTAAAACGATCTTTTTATTTTGAGACTTCATGCTGAGCAGGAAATCTTCCGTTCCGTTGATGGGTTTTACGTTAAGGTTTTTATAAGATTCTTTAAGCTGATCTGAGAAATTTTCAAAAATAGCGGCAGCATCATCTTCATTTCCGTTCATTTCTTTTAAAAGACTTGTAATAGCTTCCAGTTTTTCCATTCCGGCACAGCTGGATAATACTTTTTCAAGGCTTACAACATAGCCGTAATCATTCACAGCGCTGGTAAGTGTTTTGTATACTACATTGTCCTCATCAATCGTTGTTCCGGCCATATCCAGAACTAATAATTCTATATTTTTCATTTAAATTTTATGCGTAAATTTTTTCAATATTAAATTTGGAGAAGCCACCGCTTCCCGTCATTCCTTTTCCTCCGATACCCGTTACAATATGAATATTCGCAGATGGGCTGTGCTCGAAAATATCTTTGGTTTTGCATTGGGAATAAATTCCAAACCATCTTCTCTGGATTTCATATGTGGGAAGATCAATGATTTTTTTAGCCTCATGGATCATGAATTCATCAATCTCCATATTAAGATCATATCCAAGATCATCCGCATTTTTAGCGTCTGCATATTCATGAGAATCTCCGATGATGACAGAACCGTCAAGTGCTTGTTTGAATAAAATATGAACTCCGTATTTCTTTTCAAAAGAATTTAGGTTTTCTAAAGCCTTGATTTTCTGGAAAGAAGGACATTCGCTGAATGATTCATATCTTCTCACAGAAAGCCCTGTAAGAATATTCCCCTGAAGAGAATAAATTCCCTGTGGTTTAGTCTGAAGCATCTGAAGCTTACTCACTTCCAGATCACTGTCATTGAATACTTTAGGATATAAAGTTTTAAACTCATGCCCGCCGCAGATAATGATCTTAGAAGCGTTGAATGCCGTTCCGTCTGCTGCTACAGCAGTACATTTCTGATCATCTTCATGGGTTTCAAGAACTGCGGTATTATAGAAAATCTGCAATCCCATCTTTTCCTGAAGCAGCTTATGAAGCTTTACAATCATATCTGCAGAATCTACAGAAAGTTCCTGCGGAAAGAACAGTCCTCCTTTGCAATAATCCGAACGGAGACCGTCATATTTCTTGATACAGTCGCTTTTTGATAATAAAACAGATTCATAATCATTGTTTCTGTTAATTTCATACAGCTCTTCAATCAGCTGAAGTTCTTCGTCATTGGAAGCGATATAAACTGATCCGTTTTGTCTGATGGTAAGATCTGCCTGCGTGTGAAGTTCATGATAGATGGCAAGGCTTTCTCTTCCGAAATTCTGCCATTTCAAATCCATTCCGGAAGGTACTACCTGTCCGAAATTCCTTACGGTAGCACCTTGAGGAACAGAATTTCTTTCCAGTATAGCTACTTTAAGATTTTTCTTCAGCGCATGATAAGCATGGAATGTTCCTAAAATTCCACCTCCTACAACGAGTAAATCAAATTTTGTTGTCATTGTATTGTTATTTATAAAATTTTCGACGTATCGAAATTGATGAATTGATTAGAGTTTAAGTTTGATTTCGGCTTTGATTTGTTCCTGAAAGCCAGAAAAGCTATCACCGAAAGAATGAAAACCGTAACGGTGATGATATAATTTAAGTTGATATAAAAATGTAACCATGAAGTCCGGGCCGAGCCAAAGTTTTTGTACAAAAGAATCAGAACACTTCCCAGATACCCGAATGAATCTACAATATAGATCAGAAAACCTACATTTCCTTTGATTTCAAAAGCAGCAATCATCCGGTCAAAATAAATTCCGTTAAAGGGAATATAGCAGATATACATTCCGAAGCCGGAAACCGTCATCCATAAAAACGGAGATAATGAACCCTGCTGAAAAAGATAAGTAGAAAGGCCTACAGTGAGAATTCCTGCGAAAAGAATATAATGATAGTAAGCAAATGCTTTTTTGTTATTTTTCACTTTCACCATAAAACTTAAGATCAAAAGAACCATCACTGCAATCGGAATCTCCGTTAAGGTAAAAATAGAACTGTCGAAACTAAAATGCAGCCCGTCCCAGATTTCCCGGTTGAAATTATCCCTGAAGTCCCTTAAAGCCGTTAAGCTGATATACAGAAATATAATACATACAATCGGAACAAAAAACTGCTGGATCAATGCTTTTCTTTCTGCACCATTCAATGGCTGTCTTTTGTTTTTAAGCAAAATATCTTCGTCTGAAGGTTGGGGAATTCTTTCAAGAAGCAGTCCGAAAAGAATCAATGGAATAATAAAGATAAGTCCGGCAGAAAACGGCATCCAGAATTCCGAAATTGAGAATGTATCCATTAAAAATTTCCCTGCAGATTTTGTAAATCCTGAAGAAACCACAAAGCTTGAACATAAAAACAAGCCAATGATTTCTGTCGTTTTGCGCCCTTCGATGTAGGAAAAAACAATTCCCCAGATCATTCCCAGCGGAATTCCGTTGATGAACATAAAAATAATATTGTAAGGAGCGGGAACAGCTGCAAATCCTAACAACGCAAGTTCTGCAATGGCAATAAAAACAAACAGATAAGTAAGTCTTTTCTGGGGTTTCAGTTCGGAAATAAATTTGATCCCGATGAATTTTGAAATAAAATAACCTACTGCCTGTGCAATGATAATCAGAATCTTATAATCAACTCCGAAATAGGAAAGTCCTTCGAAAGAAGCTACAGTGAAAGGTTTTCTGAAGCCGTACATGCAGAAATAAACACCAAAAGCTGCAAAAGCGGCCTTCAGTGTTACTAATGTTTTTTTATTGATTGTTCTGGCCATGATAATGGTTTAGAAGTTCAGTTTTACTCCAAGATTGAATCGTCCTCCGTAATATTCTACCTGTTCAGGGCGGTCTTCATTTTTACCAAAATGATAGATCAGAGGTTTGTTCAGAATATTGTTTACATCAGCGTAGAAAGTCAGGTATTTTGTAAACTGATAAGAGCCTCCGAAATCAAGATTGCTGTATTTACCATAATAGGAATCATTGATGTCTTCCTCAGCGTACTCTACAGCATATTTCCCTTTATAGTTGTAAGCCAGTCTGGCATTAAATCCTTTTTTCTCAAAGAAAAGCTGCGCGTTATACAATTCCTTTGCCTGGTAGGGAAGGGCTACCGTTCTCCCGCTTGGCTTTTCCATTTCAGAAGTCATGAATGTAGCATTCAGCTGCACACCGAAGTACTGTAAAAATCCCGGAAGAAAATCAAATCTCTTGTTGATTCCCAGTTCAATACCTCCCAACCATGCTGCTTTTCCATTATTTGGAGCGGTAAACTGTACTCCGTTATTTCCATTATAATTTCCGATAAAAGAATCCTGGAAAATAGGATCTGTAATAGACTTATAGAAAACGCCACCACTAAGGATCCCTACGTTGGAGAAATAATATTCTCCCATCAGGTCAAAGTTCAAAGAATAGGTAGGATTAAGGTTGGGATTTCCACCTTTAAACTCGTTATCTGCTTCAATATAAGTTCCTCCTGGTGTAAGATCTCCAAAATTCGGTCTTGAGAAAGTTCTTGTCGCTGCAAAACGAAGGTTAGCCTTATCGTTTAAAGTATATTTCAAATGAATCATCGGAAGAACGGCCAGATAGTTTTTGGTATTTTCTACTGGTGTCAATACGTTATCATTCACGCTGTATCCTTTTACTTTGGTATTGGTGTTTGATAATCTGATTCCTCCTAAAATCGTAATCTTATCATTCAGTTTATAGGTTGCCATCCCGTAAGCATCTGCATGTTTTTCAAAAACATCAAAATTTCTTCCTAATGCTTTATTGTATTCCAATGCTTCGGAATCAGCAGTATTAATTTTCAGATTTCCCTGATGATCATACCAGAACTGATTCATTCCAGTGGTGGAAAGTACCGGCCCGAAAGTATTCCCGACGTGGGCATTCATTTCACTTAAATATTTCGGTCCGTTGGGCTGTGTCGTGATATATGGTGAAAAATCAGACAAAAGAGGTGCTGTACCACTGCTCCAGTTGTAGAAAATATCAGAGAATTTTGCATTACGCTCTTTATCTCTGTATTTAAAACCATACTTTAAAGTCAGTTTATCAGAAGCATTGATTTCATGGTTGAAAGCTGCAACGATTTTATCCTTTTCCTCTACAAAAACTTTATAGAATTCAAGATCTGTAAATCTCATCTGGGATGCATCCATCTTAAAGTTCGGATCACTGTAAAAACCAAATAAAGCATCAGGGTTTTTATAATCTAATTTCCCGCCATCTGCTTTCCAATAAGCTCTGGGGCCATTTCCATGATTGGAAATATAATCAGGATTGATGCCTACACCAGATTGTGTGTACTTGATAACATAGTAAGAATTGTTCTGCTTGTCAGGGATATTTCCATACTTGAATTTGTTATCATAATAAGATAAATCCCAGTCGATTTTTCCTTTATTTAATTGATGAACCGCTCCCAAAGAAACCGAAGTAAGTTCTGTAATCAGTAAATTGTGGATGTTCTGAAGTTCAACTCTTGCTGTATTATTGGCACTGCTGAACTTATCAAATCGGATTCTATGTTTGTAATGGGTTTCGTCATCCGATAAGGTACCATACATTCCTTTTAAATAGAAAGTCGTTTTTGGAGAAAGTACATATTCAAATGCGGTATTGATTCCCGTTGTTTTTCTTACCCCGTTATAATCACGAAGTTCCAGTCTGAAAACACCTTCGTCTCCGCTTCTTCTGGCCTCGAAATTATCTGTAGACCAGTTCCTTATGAAATGAGCAAAATTGAACAAATACCCGAATTTCTTATCTTTTGTTCTTCCTCCATACAAGAATCCAAGGTTGTAAACGCCTTTGTCAGCTTTTGCATTATATCCGCTTCCAATTGTTGCTTTGAATTCTGTTTTCATCGGTGGTGTTTTGGTAATGAAATTAATACCGCCACCAATTCCGTCAGCTTCCATATCCGGGGTAAAAGACTTGTTTACATGTACATACGAGATCAGTTCCGTAGGAAAGAAGTCGAAAGCTGTCGCTCTGGAAGTTGTTTCTTCCTCAGCCGTTGGAAGTCTGTTTTCATTGATGGTGGTAGAAGCCCAGAAAGGAGGAAGTCCTCTCAGGGAAACAAATCTTCCTTCTCCCTGGTCTCTTTCAATAGACACTCCCTGTACACGCTGTACCGTCTCTGCTGCATTCCTGTCCGGAAGCTTTCCGATTCCGTCTGAAGCAATGACATTGGTGATATTGATGGCATTTTTCTGAAGATTTAATGCTCTTGCTTCTGTATTTTTAAGTGTTCCCGTAACCACTATTTCATCAATATTTTTTCCGGATTGGGAAAGTTTTATGATTCCTAAATCAACTGTTTGTTCCGGTTTCAGATCCACATTAATGTCTGAAGATTCGTAACCTATATAACTGATTTGTAAAGTATATTGGCCTTCTTTGATATCATTAATGGCAAATTTTCCTTCAATATCAGTTATTATATTTCTGGATAAGCCTTTTATTTTGACTGTGGCCCCGGGGAGAGGCTGACTGTCGTCAAGAACAGTTCCTATAATTAACTGTTTCTGCGCTGAAACAAATACAATGAAACAGACAAAAACAAGGGTAAGTAATTTCTCTAAATTTGTTTTCATTTTTACATATATTAAATTTTTTATGCAAATCACGCCAATAATTTTAATATATATAAATATTTAGTGTTAAGTATTGTTTAATAAATAGACTCTGTTTGTTACAGCTGTTTTACTTTGAAAAGCATTAAATCTGATCTTTGAAAACAGGATGAAAACAGAGATTGATGCTTTTCACACCTTGTTTTTAGTAAATATCACTTTATGATTATGCAATAGAAATTGAGCCAAAACAGTGATGTTTTAGTTAATATTCCGTTCATTTAGGAAGAATATGGAAAATCAAAAGTTGCATATTTGTAAACTTTTGTATTGTATGAAAATCGGAAATTGAGGGATAGTGAGTAAAATGATTATTATTTGAGACACAAAGGTTATGATTGAAACAGTATATTTATAAGGAAGCAAGGCGGCGATCTTGTCGCTGATGAAGCATTGCATACACTTGGAATGAACCTATTCTCGACGTGTCATTCTGAATGAAATGAAATGTAATGAAGAATCTCATGTTATTGAATACGAATAAGATTCTTCCTTCGTCAGAATGACAGTCAAGTAAAAAACTTTCCGCTAAAATTACTATTAAGCAGTATAAAAATAAAGCACAAGCATCACACAACTTTCATTACTGATGCTTACAGGAACGTGAGGAAATTTTCCGTTGAAATACAAAGAATCACCCTCTTTTAAGATGATTTCTTCATTATCAATCACATATTTCACTTCTCCCTTCAGAATATATTTGAATTCCCAGGCATCCGTAATGACCTTTTCCCTTTTAGAATTGGGCTCAAGAGTCAGTAGAACGGCTTCAAAACCCAAAGAATGAAGACTTTTGCTGAAGATATGCATGTATTTAAAACCTTCGGCTTCTACTTCTTTTTCGATGACTTGCTGGCTTTCTTTAGGAACATAGATGAATTTGGCGTTGGATTTTTTCTCAACTCCTTCGAAAAAATAACTGGCGTCAATCTCAAGCGACTGAATCAGATCCAATAAGACAGGAAGGGAAGGAATCGTTCTGCCATTTTCAATCCTGGAAACAAGACCGTTGCTCACTTTGGCTTTGAAAGCCAGATCATTAATGGTTAAATTATTCTTTTTTCTAATATCCTTTAATCTCTTGCCGATACCTATTAAAAAATCGTTCATACTGTGTGCAATTTAACCTGATTATTTTTTCATCATTATACTCAAAACAAAGGTAATATTATTCTATATAGGTTGTATGGTAAAAAGAGGAATTCACAAAAAGGTAAAGTGATACAAAAATGGAAAAATAAAAAACGCAAAGTTGGCAAGTTTATTAATTATGCTGTTTTATTTTTGATCGCGAGGGCACTTCATTCAGCTAAGAACGCGATTGTTGCATAGTGAAACGCCCTTGCGATCACTGTATAATTTTATATTGAAATTTCTTTGCGGATTTTGCGTTAAATCTAATCCATTTGAACGGAAGCATAATCGTTTGTATCTTCCAGACTCCCTTATTCTTTCTCTATTCCAGGTTTGCCCATCCCAAGAAAATTTCCCTATTTTTGTAAAACTCCTTATTTCATTTATGAAAAAAATTATTCTTATCGAAGACGAAACCAGTGTAGTATCTTTCATTAAAAAGGGACTTCAGGAAAATGGATATGAAATTTCTGTAGCTTTTGACGGGCGTACAGGAGTACAGCTGGTACAGGCTAACGATTTTGATCTGGTAATTTTAGACATTATGCTTCCGGAAATGAATGGTCTGGATGTATGTAAAGAAATAAGAAAAACGAATCAGAGTGTTCCTATTTTGTTTTTAACGGCATTGGGAACTTCTGAAAATATTGTTCTCGGCCTGGAAAGCGGAGGAGATGATTATCTGGTGAAACCTTTCAAATTCATTGAACTGGTAGCACGTGTGAAGTCTTTGCTAAGAAGAAGTAACAACAATGGTCCGCAGGAAATCGCTGAACCGGAGCCGGATAATGAACATGTTTTTCAGTTTTCGGATCTGATGGTGAATGATTATACAAAGAAAGTAACCCGCGCAGGAGAAGACATTTCTCTTACATCAACAGAATATAAACTCCTGTTGTATTTCCTTAATAATCCTGAAAAAGTAATTTCCAGAGCAGAAATTCTGGATGCAGTTTGGGGAGTAAATTATGAGCTGGGAACCAATGTGGTAGATGTTTATGTAAATTATTTAAGAAAAAAACTGGATAGCCAGGATGATAATAAATTGATTCATACCGTGATAGGAATGGGGTATGTATTGAAAAAAACATAATGAATGTTTAATAGAGTCATTACAAATCAGACCAAAACGATGGTGCTTTTGATGTTGGTTTTTACAGCCATCATATTGTTGTTCAGTGGTTTGGTGTACTTTTCTATCGTTAATTTTTCGCATCAGAGGTTTTATGAGCTGCTGAAGATCAGAACAGCTACCATTGTTCAGATTGAAAAAAGTAAAGATCATCTCGACCTTCCGGAAAATTATGTGCTTAACAGCTTGAATGATGAGGAGCTTCCGATGGAAAAAGACTATGTTTTTGCTGTTCCTACAGATTCCAATTTCAAAAAAATATCCCAGGAAGTTCATATTCCGGATTATTTCTTTAAAAATATTATCAAAGAAGGAGAGTCTAATTATAACGATGAAGAATTCTACTATATAGGTCAGAGTTTCAGATATGATGATAAAGATTATATTGCAATCGCTTCTGCTAAAAACCATTATGTGGTTTATTATCTGGGGTTTTTAAAGAGAACCCTGCTTACCTGTATCGTGCTGTCTCTGTTCTTTAGTATGATTTTCTCTTTTTATCTGTCTAAAACTTTATTCAGACCCATTTTAAAAATTACTGGAAAAGTAAAGGAAATAAGTTCTGAAAATCTTCACTTAAGATTGGAGTCACAACCTGATAATAAAGAACTCAATGAATTGGTAGATACCTTCAATGATATGCTCAATCGTATTGAAACGTCTTTCGAAACCCAGAATCACCTGATTGGAAATGTTTCCCACGAATTGAGAACGCCTCTTACATCCATCATGGGAGAAGCCGATGTTGCCCTTTCCATCAGCAGAACAGCTGATGAATACAAAGAAACTCTTGGGATCATTCTGGATGAAGCTGAAAAACTTGATAAAAAGATTAAGGCATTATTAATGATTGCCCAAACCGGATTCGACGGAAAGATCCAGAAAATGGATAAGGTGAGGATAGACCAGCTTCTTTGGGATGTTATTGAGACTCTCAGAAGGATTGATTCCCGAAACAATATCTATCTGGATATCAGTATGCTTCCCGATAATCCGAAAAAACTTAAAGTTCAGGGGAATGAGCAGCTATTGCATCTCGCAGTAGCAAATATCATCAGTAATGGCTGTAAATATTCTAATTTCCAGCAGGTTAAAGTCTCTCTGGGAGCCACCAATACAGATGTCTACATTATTGTAAAAGACAATGGTATCGGAATTCCGGAAGTAGAAATGAATAAAATCTACGATCCGTTCTTCAGAGCTTCTAATACGAACAATTATGAAGGCTACGGAATCGGCCTTCCGCTTGCGAGAAATATTGTAAGAATGCACCACGGTGAACTGATTGTAAGTTCGCATGAGAATCAGGGAACAACCGTACAGATGAAGTTCCCGAATTTCTATAGTATGCAGAAAGGGGAAGAAATAAACAAGTAAAAATCTCTATTCTGGTTGTTTTGTTCTGAAAGACAAGTTTTTACATTTTTTTTTGATCTTGATTCTTTCCTATATTAAGTCCTCTTAACAATTTTCTAATCTCATTTTAATCTCTTTAATCACATTTTAATTCCATTCCAAAGATCTTCTAATTTGGTCGTTCTAGTTTTGTATCATCAAAAAAGATAAACACAATACAAAATAATAAGAACATGGCTAAAACAATTTTAATTGCAACAGATTACTCTCTTGAGTCATTGAATATATTGAAAAAAGTACTTAAAGAGAAAGATGCATCAGAAGATCCTAACCAATATAATATCCTTTTGACTTCCGGGTATGATTCCGGAGACTCCATCAGGGATCTTTTGTTCAGTACCAAAACATCTGTTTTTAATAAAATCAGGCCGGCAGAGTTCAGTGATGCCCTTGGAATTATCAGTAATAAATACCCACATCTGGTTAACAAAACTATTTGTGACCTATTTACAGGAAGTTTCCAAAGAACATTCAACCAATATGTAAAGGCGGAAAATATTGAAGAAGCTTATTATTCTCCATCCATCAAAAGTAAAGGAAAAGGCAAATTCGATCTGATTCCTTATATCAAAAAATGTAAAGAACTGAAGTCTCATGAGATTGCTGTAGAGGTAAGAGAAAAGCTTCCTGAAAGAGGAAGGTTAGCAGAGATCTTTGTCGAAGTTTAGAATTAAACACAATTAAAAAAATAAAAAATGTTAAGAAATTATAGTAACAGCAGGACACTGGGAGACAATATCAGGTTGGGGACGCTGACTGCCTTTACGGCGGGTACTATAAACATTGCTTCCCTATTGATATTTCTCTCTTTTACATCGAACGTAACGGGACACTACGCGATTTTAGCCGCAGAAATAAGTAAAGGAAACTGGACGCAGGTAGCTATCGTAGGTGGATGGATCTTCTTGTTCTTCTTCGGAAGCTTTCTATCCAACTTTATTGTGATCAACTTTAACAAGAAAAGTAAATATTTTGCCCATTCTATGCCCATTGTGCTGGAAATCATATGTCTTCTGTTTGTAGGAGTGTACGGGCAGTTTTATTACCAGAAAACATTGGAAGAAACAGAGTATTTAGTTGCATTGATGCTTTTCGCTACCGGACTTCAAAATGGTTTAACAGCAAGTATCTCCAACTTCTCTGTGAAAACGACCCACCTTACCGGAACAACCACCGACTTAGGAATCCTGGTGTCTATGTTTACACAGAAAAAATACAGAAAAAACGGAGAGCTGATTGGCAGAGCAAAACTTCTGATGAGCATTATGCTTGCTTACGTAATGGGGGCAGTATTCTCAGGTTTGACATATTACTATCTGGAATTCAGGGTGTTCTATGTGATCAGTATATGTTTGTTGATTGTAATCGGGTATGATGCCTATAAAATCCATATCCGACATTTCAACACGAAGTACAGATACAGCAGGATTTATAAAAAACCGAATCTCTTTGCCTATCTGTATGATAAAATCCATGGAATTCCAAAAAGAGAAAAGAAAAGAAAACTTGTCTTTGAGGATTAAAATATAAACACACTATTAATTTTTTGTATAAACTAGCTGTAAGTGCCCTTATTTTATCATGGAATAGGGGCATTTTTCTTAAAAATTAACTTAAATATCTCTGAATGTATTGTTTTTGTCCTGTTTTTCATCGTTGTTGAAATGAAAATTTTAGGATGGAAGCAATTAACTTGCTAACGCCCTTCATTACAAACATTAAAAAAAGCGGTTGGGGATAAATAGGAAAAAATGTTGATAATTAAATATTAAATCACGATTTTAGTATTTTAATTCCCGTTTCCATTGACTATTTTTGTAAGTTGATTTACGTTTTTATGTCAGATATTATTCAGCTTTTACCGGATCATGTAGCCAACCAAATTGCAGCAGGAGAGGTGGTGCAGCGGCCTGCATCCATCGTGAAAGAACTTTTGGAAAATGCTATTGATGCAGATGCAACGAAAATTGAACTGATCATCAGAGATGCCGGGAAAAACCTTATTCAGGTGGTAGACGACGGAAAAGGAATGTCTGAAACAGATGCCCGTATGGCGTTTGAAAGACATGCTACCTCCAAAATCAAAGGAACAGAAGATATCTTTAAGATTGCTACAAAAGGATTCCGTGGTGAAGCACTGGCTTCCATTGCAGCAGTTTCTCAAGTGGAACTCAGAACGAAACAGAAAGATACCTCCATTGGAACCAACATTTATATCGAAGGCGGAGTATTCCAGTTTCAGGACCCGGTTCAGACAGCCGACGGATCAAACTTCTTAGTAAAAAATCTTTTCTATAACGTTCCTGCAAGAAGGAAGTTTTTAAAAAATAATAATATTGAATTCAGACACGTAATTGATGAATTTCAGCGTGTTGCATTAGCTCATGAGAATCTGGAGTTTTCCCTTTTCCATGATGATGAAGCCGTTTTCAGGCTGAGAAAAGGAAGTCAGATGCAGCGTATTGTAGATGTTTTCGGAAGAAAATTACAACCGCTTTTAATTCCTATTAAAGAAGATATTATCTGGTGTAAACTGCATGGTTTTGTTGCCAAGCCTGAAGGTGCCAAGAAAGCAAGAGGCGAGCAGTTCCTTTTTGTGAATGGAAGGTATTTCAGAAGTCCATACTTCAATAAAGCAGTACAGGAAGCATTTGAAGGGCTTCTTCAACCTGGATATGTACCTTCATTTTTCCTTTTCTTGGAGCTTGATCCGGAGAAAATAGATGTCAACATCCATCCACAGAAAACCGAAGTGAAATTTGAGGACGAGCATCTTATTTTTGCTTTGCTTCGTTCAACGATTAAAAGATCTTTAGGGATTTATAATGTTTCTCCCAGCCTTGATTTCGACAGAGATCCGGAACTGGATGAAATGATGAATAAGCCGATTCCCAGCAAAGGAAATGGAGGAGGCTCCGGCGGCGGGGTTTTTAAAATGCCTGAAATCATTGTAGATAAAGACTATAATCCGTTTCTGGAAGAAAAAAATGTAGTACATCCGGAAGAAATTCAGAACCTTACGGAAATGTACCATCAGAATATTACGGCAGAACCTTCAAAGATTAACCTTTTTGAAGATGAAGATTTTGATGAAGATTTAATGAGGCTCCCAAACGGTTACTGGCTTTTCAATAAAGGAGATGTCACCTTAATGCTGGATTTGGGAAGAATGCACAGACTGTTGGTTTCTGAAGGAAATAAATCCACCAGAAAATCCAATACAAACAGCCATGCCCTTCTTTTCTCTCTGGAGTATCATATGAATGAAATCGAAAAGACAAAATACAATTCGATAAAAAAATATCTTCCGGAATTAGGGTTTGACATGAAAATTGCTCATGAAAGTGTACTTCGAATAGATTCACTTCCTGAAGGACTGAAAGAAACCCAGGCCATGAAGTTCCTGGAAAACCTTTTTGAGATCCTGGATTACAAGACGGAAGATGAATTTATGCAGTATTACCATAACCAATGGAACAAAATGCAGTCGAAGTCGAGATTTGACTTTATTTATAAAAAAGATGCGGAACAGTTGATCAAAGACTTTACAGCATTAGGCTTCCCGGAATTTTTACCGGACGGTAAAAGATGCTTTTATGAAGTTCCGTTTAACGACTTCAAAAATAAATTTTAAAAAATTATGTTTAACAATATACCGCCGATTACCAGGAATATTATAATAATCAATGTTATAATTTTCATTATAACGTATCTAATTGGAAATAAGATGGTAGAGTATCTTGCTGCCTTTTATCCATTTTCTCCATATTTTCATTCGTGGCAAATTATTACCCATATGTTCATGCACGGAAGTATTATGCATATCCTGTTTAATATGATGACATTGTTTAGTTTTGGGCCAATTCTGGAACAGACATTGGGTGATAAAAAATATCTCATTTTATACTTTGCGAGTGGTCTTGGGGCTTTTTTTCTTTTTAATGCATGGAATTTTGTGGAAGTTCAACAGTTCTCCCACGAACTGGATCAGCTGGGGTTCAATGTAAATGCTTATTTATCCGGAGCAAGTGTTGAATTTACCGGAAATACAGGTTCCGTTCTCAAACAAAGGGAATTACTGAAAAGTTTAACAGATATTTTAACAACGCCGATGGTAGGAGCCTCCGGAGCTATTTTCGGAGTAGTAGCTGCTTTTGCCACATTATATCCGGATGCAAAAATTGGAATCATGTTTATCCCTGTTCCTATGAAAGTAAAATATCTTTTACCCATTATTGTTGTGGTTTCCATATATCTTGGGGTTTCAGGAAATGGAGGAGGTATTGCTCACCTGGCTCACGTAGGAGGAGCTCTTGTTGGATGGCTGCTGGCAAGAATCTGGAAAAAACATTTGTACCGTTTCAATTAAAATAACATTGTGAAGATTTTCCGTCTTATAGTACTGATTATCCATCTGGGAATCTTATTTCTGCTGTTGGGTACTTTATTGAACGCTTATGTTCCGCCAAAGATTTTTCCATGGTTTAATCTGCTTTCATTAGGGTTCCCGGTTCTTATCATTCTATATATCATCCTGACTGTATTCTGGATGCTAAGCTGGAAAAAAAGGACGTTTGTATTTATGTTTGCGGGTTTGGCATTTATAAATCCTGTAAAACGTTGGGTTAACTATTCTGGTCAAAATCAAAAACCGGGCTCTGAGATAAAGGTTATTTCTTTCAATACAAGGGCTGGGAGAATAGGAAATAAAGAGGTTGAACCCTACCTGAAATCTCAGAATGCAGATGTTATTCTTTTACAGGAGGATGCGGGTATTAAATACAAATTTGAAGGCTATCAGAAAGCAAATCCTGGAGGAGGTTTAACAATTCTGACCAAACATAAAATCATTAAGCAGCAGATGATCGATCCACAGGATGAAGGGGTAAGAATTCCTGGGTTGATGGCTGATATAGAAATTAATGGCAGGACCTACAGGTTCATTGATGTCTACCTCAATCCTTTTCGTTTTCAAAAAGAGATGGTGAAACTTAATGGAGATACAGATAACGACGAACAAAAAATAAAAGATGTTATTAAAAGGCTGATTCCCACCTTTAAAAAGCATCAGGAACAAATTGATCTGATTCGTGAAGTCATTGATAATTCGCCTTACCCTGTGATCCTTACAGGGGATTTCAATTCTGTTCCCAATTCTTATGAATATTATCATTTATCAGAAGGGCTTGAAGATGCTTTTTTAACAGCTGGAAAAGGCAGTGCAACCAGTTTTCACGACTATAAATTTCCAATAAGGATCGATTACGTTTTTTCTTCAAAATCAATAAAGGCAATATCTTATAAGGTTGACCGTTCTATAAGTATTTCAGATCATTATCCTGTCACAGTTAAGTTTTCTGCAGAGAACAAATAATCATAAAAAGAGTTAAAATTGTCTGCTTGGTAGGATTTTTGTTGAAAGAAAACCGTACCAAGACCGTTTTTTCATGAAGTCGAACCAGATATTACTATTTATACATATCGTTGTTGCTGTTTTGCTGTTATGCACATTGGGGAATGCATGGATTCCACCAAACATTTTAGGCAACCTGAATCTTTTGTCTCTTGGTTTTCCTTATTTAATACTGACCCATATAATTCTAACGCTGATCTGGATCTTTAAAAAAGAAAAAATTGCGATTGCTTTTGTATTAGGTACATTTATTTTCTATAATCCAATCAGACGATGGATCAACTTTTCTCCAAAAACAGAAAATTTAAAAACAATACGGGATATTAAAGTACTGACTTTTAATGTGAAATACGGAGAATATGGCTGGGATAAAGTAAAAGACTATATCAAAGCACAGGATGCTGATATTATTCTGGTACAGGAAAAAGATACCAACCGCGTTATAAAACGTGATCTTATAAAATATCCGTCGGTTATTCTTAAAACTAAGCATAAAATTGTAAGACAGGCAGAACTTATTGATGAAAAAGCCCGTGGAAATTCATTCTATGCGGATATAGACATTAATGGAAAGGTAGTCCGAATTATTAATGTATACCTTGAACCCTTCAGACTTCATAAATCTATGTTTACGAAGCTTGACGGATTAGGTTTGGGAAATGTTTCAACATTGCTTTCTCATATGACTCCCACATTTCAGGCTCACGAAGATCAGGTCAAAAGAATCAGAAAAATGGTAGATTTATCTCCTTATCCTGTTATTCTGGCCGGTGATTTTAATTCTGTTCCCAATTCGTATGAATATTACAATCTTGGTAAAGACCTTCAGGATGCCTTTCTGGTAGCAGGAAAAGGGAGTGCGAGCAGCTTTCACGATTATAAAGTTCCTTTGAGGATTGATTATATTTTCACTTCGAAATCCATCATTCCGTTAAGCTATAAAGTAGACCAGTCTGTGAAATTGTCAGATCACTATCCTGTAATTGCAGAATTTCTGCTAAATTAGTTCCATGAAAAATTTACTGGCTGCGATTTTTATTTTTACCATTCTTTTTACAGCTTGTTCCAAGAAAGAATCTCCGGGTTTCGGAGCTGAGCAGGAAGTAAAAATACGTTATGATACTACTGCTATCGATTCCTTTTCTACAGGAGCTGTTTCAGTGGATATTGCACGGAAAATAAGAATGTCTTCTCCTCAGTATATTGATTCTGTAAAACAGGCTAAAAAGCTTCAGGAAGAAGAAAATAAGCTTAAGGCAGAGCTTGAAAAAGAAAATAAGGCAAAACAGGAAGACGAAAAGAAAAAATCAGAGGCTGAAAAGAAGCTGAAGACTGCAGAAAAGCCGACGTCTCAGGAGGCCAAGCCAGAATAAATCCAAATTCCATTAAAAAATAAACAATATGAAAAAACAAATTTTAGCTGCAATCGTGATCTCAGTATTCACTGTAGCATGTACAAAATCAACAACAAAAACAGAACAGGTAGAGAATCCTGACGGATCTACTACCACTACTACCACTACCACAACTGAAACTCCTAACGTTGTGGATACTGCAAAGATCAACAATGCCAAAGAAGATATGAAAACAAAAGTAGATGAAGCAGGCAATAAGATTGATGCTGCTGCTCAGAAGGCCAAAGATAAAATAGATGCCACAGCAGATAAGACAAAACAGGATCTCAACAAAGCTGGCCAGGATATAAAGACTGAAGCTAATAAAGTAGGACAGGATGCAAAAGAGGCTGCGAAAAAAGGAGCTTCGAAAGTAGAGGAAGCTGCAAAGAAAGTAAAAGAAGATCTAAGCAAATAAATATAAAAGCCGTAATTCTATTGAACTACGGCTTTTTAGTTATTATCTGTAAATAGATTTTTTTAACGTAAAGTTTCTATTCTGATACCCTACTATTCAAGGGAGCAAAGGTTGAATCAATAGATTGATTCTGACGAAGCATACGTATAGCCACTACATTTCATAAGCTGCGATATTCTCAGTCTCCTTAAATAAAACATTCGAATCACTGATTCTTTGTGCTTTACAGTAAATTTTATTTATTCATCTCCAGCAATGGATCAATATATTCTCTGTCATTGCTTAGTCTTGGTACTTTATTTTGTCCTCCCAGTTTTCCTTTGGCTTCCAGCCATTGATAGAACAGATTTTCTTTAGCGATATGAACAATCGGCCTTTTAAGAGTCATGTTGTTATACCTTTTCGCTTCATAGTCTGAATTGATTGTTTTTAGATGCTTGTCAAAAGCGTCAATAAAATGGTCCAGGTTATCCGGATGCTGACTGAATTCAAAAATCCATTCGTGGGCACCACCTTCATTTCCTTTCATAAATACAGGAGCTCCTGTAAAATCCGTGATTTGTGCACCAGTTGCTTCACAAGCTTTTGAAAGGGCAGATTCTACATTGGTAATCATCAGTTCTTCCCCAAAAGCATTGATATAGTGTTTTGTTCTTCCTGTTATTTTTATTCTGAAAGGATTAACTGACGTAAAGACAACAGTATCACCAATCAGGTATCTCCAGAGTCCTCCATTGGTGGTGATCACCATTGCATAATTTTTTCCTACTTCCACATCTTCCAGGCTCACGACCTTCGGATTTGAAAAATGGAACTGATCCATTGGAATAAATTCATAAAATATCCCATAATCCAGCATCAGCAGCATCTCATCACTGTCTGATCTGTCCTGGATACCAAAGAAGCCTTCAGAGGCGTTGTAAATTTCGTAGTAATTGATGTTTTTTCCGATGATCTGTCTGAATTGTTCCCGGTAGGGCTTAAAACTGATTCCGCCGTGAAAAAACACCTCTAAATTAGGCCACAGCTCAGAAATACTTCCTACGTTGGTTTCCTTTAATACCCTTTGCAGAAGGACCATCATCCAGCTTGGTACTCCAAGGATGCTTCCTACATCTTCATTTTTTACTTCGGAGGTAATTGCTTTAAGCTTACTTTCCCATTCTCCCATCAAAGAAACTTTCTTGCTTGGGGTGGTGGTAATTTCTACCCAAAAGGGAAGATTATCTATGAGAATAGCAGATAAATCTCCGAATTTTGTATTGAAATCTGCATATAGCTCGGAGCTTCCGCCCAAACGTAAGTTTTTATAATTAAAAAGCTGATTTTCTGGATGGTTGTTGGCATAAATGGAAACCATGTCCTTTCCGGCTTTCATATGGCAGTATTCAAGGCTTTCGGCAGAGATAGGAATGAATTTGCTTTTAGCATTGGTTGTACCTGATGATTTGGCAAAGTGTTTAATCAGTCCCGGCCAGCTTACATCTTTATGCCCCTGTCTTGCTTTTTCAATAAAAGGTTCCATTTCTTCATAGGTAACGATAGGAACTTTGTTTTTAAAATCCTGATAACTTGAAATAGAATTGAACCCGTATAACTTGCCATATTCTGTATCTTCTGCATGAAACAGCTGAGAAAAGAGTATACCTTTCTGGGTTTCAATAGGATGGTCCATGAAATTCTGTATCTGGTCAATCCTTTGACGGATGAACCAGTTGACTACGGTATTGAAAAGTGCTTTGGTTGCCATTTCAACAAATATAATGATATTTGAATTTTCAGAAAATTTTTTACGGAATTAAATAAAAAAACCGTTACAAATTTTGTAACGGTTTAGTATTTAGTTGATTGCTTATTAGCAATATTCGTCGTATGCTGCCTGAAGGTTTGCTGCGATAGCTCCTGCAGGATTACCTTCGATGTGATGTCTTTCCAGCATGTGAACCAATTCACCATCTTTGAAAAGCGCTACACATGGAGAGCTTGGAGGGAATGGAGCAAGGTGTTTTCTTGCTTCTACCACTGCCTCAGTATCAAAACCTGCAAATACAGTTGTTAAATGATCAGGTTTTTTGTCTCCTGTCAAAGAGTATACTACTCCTGGTCTTGCAGCACCTGCAGCACAACCACACACGGAATTGATAACCAATAATGTAGTTCCGGATTGCTTTAACGCATCTTCCACCTGAGCCGGAGTTGTTAAATCCTGAAAACCTTTATCTGTAAGCTCTGCCTTCATAGGCATTACTAAATCTGTTGGATACATATATTTTGTTTTTTATCTGCACAAAGTTAAGCAATTCTTTGCGTTTGTTCAATATATAAAAACTATCAATTGATTAGTCATATAAAATTAACCAAGTATTAATATTGTAATAATATTCTAAAAAAAGTGAATTAAAACTAGGAATAATAAAATATTATTATTAAATTTGAAATGATTCTGAAAAACAAACGACCGTGAAAAAAACATTTGAAGCTTTCCCTCAAGCAATCAATCATTTAAATACTCTCTGAAATATGGTAGTAGCTTAATTCTTTTTCAGTTTAGAATCAAACTGATTAACAAACTTTAATATCCAAAGAAAGTGAAGCCCGGAACTGAAAAGTTCCGGGCTTCTAATCAAATCGATATGCAAAGGTTGTATATCCTAGTTATGGAATGAGATACGTGTTTCCGAAATTAAGATGAACTTAAAACCCCGAAATCCGGATCACATTAAGACAGGAGTTTTTTAGCCATCTCGGAAATACTTTTTCCGTCTGATTTCCCGGCTAATGCTTTTGATGCAACTCCCATTACCTTCCCTAAATCTTTAGCAGATTCAGCTCCGGTTTCAGAAATAATATTTTTAATTTCTGTTTCTAATTCTTCAGCAGAAAGCTGTTTTGGCAGAAACTGCTCGATAACTTTCATCTGAGCATCTTCTACTTCTGCAAGATCATTTCTTCCCTGTGCAGTAAATTGGTCGTAAGAATCCTTACGTTGTTTTACCATTCTCTGAAGAATGGCTATTTCCTGTTCTGCGCTTACTTCAGCTCCGATGGCTTCAGTTTTAAGCAGTAATATCTGTGATTTCACAGCACGCAGAGAATCTAAAGCCACTTTGTCTTTGGCTCTCATTGCTGTTTTTATAGCTTCGTTTATTGTATTTTCTAAACTCATGTTTATATGCTTTTGGCTTTTGGCAATTGGCTGATAGCTTGTATGTGGGCCTGCAGGCCATTTGCTAGCAGCCAATTGCCAATTGCAATTTTAATCTACATCTTTATTTAAAAATCTGTTTTCTCTGATCTGCATAGATCCATTGTTATCAGACAGGTAAGTATTGATATTCTGGTCTGATGCATTGTTTCCGTCAATAGAGATATTTTTTCTTTTAAAAGCAGGAATAGATTCAAATTCACTCGTGCTGTCAAAATTTTGGTAACGGGAGTTGAATTCTTTTAATTTATTTCTTCTTTCAATGACTCTGTCCTGATCAATCGTCTTATTCACGAAAGTGAATTCTGATTCTTCAGTTTTTGGAGTTTCAATTTCTGTTTTGTTTTCAAAAGTTGATCTTACTTCAACCTTTGGTTCTTCCTGTTTCTGATAGAAGGTTTCAATCTTTTGAGCGGGTTCAGCTACTGCAGCATTTGTAGGGATATTAAATTCTGCTTTTGGCTGTCCAAAATCCGTATTAGGCTCGTTTCTGGTAGGCTCGTTTACGAAGAAACTGAATTCAACAGGTTTTTCATTGGAAAACGAGTTGTTGAACGGAGTTCCGGATTGTGGTTCCTCTTTCTTATTTTCAAAATCAAATGAGAAAGACTGGATCTCAAGATCGTTTGGATCATCATGCTCCTCATCAATAGCAAGTAAGCTATATTCTTCTTCTCCTTCTTCTTCATTTCTCCAGCTTTGTTCAGGAGTATTTACCGTATCTTCCTCTTTATCAAAGAATTTTATTTCAGTTCTTGGCTGTTCTTCTTCAATAATCATTTTTTTTTCAGCAGACGTCACATTGAACGGAGTATCATGGTCTTCGTCATCCAGCCTGAAAAGGTTTTTACCCCCAAAATCATGGGTTGGCTCAGGAGCTGATTCTCTTTCTTCTCTTGTTTTGAAAGGAGAATTTTTAGGAGCTTCAAAACTGTCGTTAAGACTGATTCTGATTTTCTCTGTAGGTCCTGCAAACTTCTTATGATCGTTAGAGAATCCTGTTGCGATAACAAGAACACTAACTGCATCCCCTAATTCTTCATCTGCACCTACCCCGAAAATGATATCTGCTGTATTTCCGGCCTCTTTCTGAATGTGGTCCATGATGATACCGATCTCATCCATGGTAACTTCTTCAGCACCACTTCTGATCAATAACAGTACGTTCTTGGCACCTGTAATCTTATTATCATTCAATAATGGGGAATCAAGGGCTTTTCTAACCGCTTCTTCAGCTTTATTTTCACCTGAAGCCGTTCCTGTAGACATCAATGCCGTACCAGAATTCTGAAGGACAGATTTAGCATCTCTAAAGTCAATGTTTACATCAAAGTAACCTGTAATAACTTCTGCCATACCTTTCGCAGCATTTGTTAAAACTTCATCGGCTTTTGAGAATCCCTGCTTGAATCCAAGGTTTCCGAATTGCTGTCTTAGTTTATCATTGTTGATTACAATAAGTGAGTCAACATTGTTTCTTAATTTATCCAGACCGTTTTCTGCCTGTTCCAACCTTCTTTTCCCTTCAAAACTGAAAGGAACGGTTACAATACCTACAGTAAGAATTCCCATGTCTTTTGCCACTTTAGCAATAACAGGAGCAGCTCCGGTACCTGTACCACCACCCATTCCGGCAGTGATGAACACCATTTTGGTGTTTTGGCCCATAGCAGCCTTGATATCTTCAATACTTTCGATGGCTGATTTTTCTCCTACTTCAGGATCGGCACCGGCTCCAAGACCTTCTGTGATAGAAGTTCCCAACTGAACTTTATTAGCTACCGGGTTATTATCTAAAGTCTGAGCATCTGTATTACAAATCACGAAATCAACTCCGTGAATTCCTTTCTCGTACATGTGCTTCAGAGCGTTGTTTCCACCGCCCCCTACACCGATTACTTTTATAATGGATGAATTTCCTTTTGGCAAATCAAATGAAAATCCTTGTGTACCTATATTTTCCATAACTATACTTTTAATAATTGATAAGTGATAGATGATAATTGATGAATGATATTCGTTATTAAATTAATAAATATTAAATTATTTCCAGCTATCATTGACCATTAATCTTGTATCATTTATATTTATTCTACTTCTTCAAAGAATTTTTTTACTTTTTCCATAAGCGACTGCCCGAAGGTCAATTTCGCTTTTCTGTTCTCTTGCTTTTCGTTTTCGAAAGACTGCTGTTCCTGAACGGGTGCTGCCTGTTGGATAGGCTGAACCGTTTCCGGCTGTACTACAGCTGTTTCCTGCTTAGGCTGCTCGGCAACAACTTCTATCTCCTCATCAGCATTCTGTTTTTTGTCTCTGATCTTTAAACTTTCCATCAGTAATCCGATGGATGTAGCAAATTCAGGGCCTTTCAGATACTGATTTTTATCGTTGGCGATATATTCATTCGCAAAACCGATTCTGCTGTCAAAACCTGTCGTATAATTGGCAAGCTGACGAAGGTGCTTCAGGTTTGAACCACCACCTGTAAGAACGATTCCGGCAATCAATTTTTTCTTTTGTTCAAAAGCACCGTAAGCTTTCAGTTCTGTATTCACCATTTCCAAAACTTCTTCTACTCTCGCGTTGATGATCTGCGCTAAGGTTTTTAAAGAAATTTCTTTGTCCGGTCTTCCGTGAAGCCCGGGAATAGTTACAAAAGTACTGTCTTTTTCTAATTCGGGAACAGCCGAACCAAACTTTACTTTAAGTTGTTCTGCATGTTTCTCTATGATGGAGCAACCTTCTTTGATATCTTCAGTAATAATTCCGCCTCCGTATGGAATCACACAGGTATGACGGATGATATTATCCTTAAAGATCGCAATATCGGTTGTACCACCACCAATGTCAACAATGGCCACACCAGCTTCTTTTTCTTCTTTTGTAAGGACAGCTTCTGATGACGCCAATGGCTCTAAAGTAAGGGCTTCCATTTCTAATCCGGCTTCACGGACGCATCTTGCAATATTTCTGATGCTGCCCATTTGCCCTACTACAACGTGGAAGTTGGCTTCTAGACGTTTTCCATGCATTCCGACAGGTTCCTGAATTTCCCCCTCGGAATCCACTTTATATTCTTGAGGAAGTACGTGGATAATTTCTTCTCCAGGAAGCATAACCAGTTTTTTTACCTGATCTTTTAATGCTTCGATGTCGTCGTCTGTAATAAATTTATCAGGATGTTCACGCATAATATAATCGGAGTGCTGCAGAGAACGGATGTGTTTTCCTGCAATACCTACCGTAACTTTGCGGATAGGAACTCCGGCGCTGGATTGTGCTTCGGATACTGCAGCCTTGATTGAATTAATAGTTTGTGAAATATTATTCACAATACCTTTATGAACACCAAGACTTTTAGCTTTTCCTACACCGAGAACTTCTATTTTCCCGTGTGCATTCCTTCTTCCGACAATCGCGACTATCTTCGTTGTCCCGATGTCCAGACCTACTGAATACTCTTGATTTTCCATTTTTATATCGATTTGATTTTTTCTACTTTTTTTATCTATAAGGATAGTTTCCTATTTGTGTATAACTTATTCTATTTTAACTTTTGCCTTAGGCTTGGACTGCGCCTTGACGGGTGGCTTTTTCTCTGCTTTTTTAGTTTCTTTTGTATGGTTTTTCGGTTTTGTACTCTCTTTTGGTTTTACCGATGAGGTTTTTTTTACCTCTGCAATTTTAGGAGTAACCTCCGTCTTTTTAGCGGCCGTAGGAGAAGGAACTTTTGCCAGTTCCATCTTTCCCGCTTTTAAAATACTGTCATTTTCTTTAAAATAAGGATTTAAAGTAGTGACAATCTGATTCTGATATTTCACAGAAACCATGCTGTATTTCTGAGGGTCCTGATACACAAGGTATTTTTCCACGAAGGTTTTAAATCCTCTTACTTTAAAATCAATATTATCAAGGTCTCCGATCTCAACTCTGTAGTTTCCTTCGCTTGTCAGAAGGCTGTAATTATCTTTACTTTTTGAGATTCCGATAAAATATTTCTTACTGAAATCATCTTTGTCTATCTTTTCTACCAGCTCTGCCAGTTTTTCATATTCATCCGGCTGCACGTTTCCGGTTACCAGCATACATGGGTGTGAATAGGTTCTTGAAATCGGGAATTCAACTCCTTTTTCATCTACATAAAAATCTTTTCCATCTTTATTTAATCTGAAAACTGGGACTCTCTGCTTGATATCCAGATTTAGTTTTCCATTCAGATTCAGATAAACATTGGCACTGTCTACTGCCGGCAGGGAATTGATCTTTTTTTCCAAAGAAGGAATATTAAGATCTCCTACCTTCCCTGATGGGTTTTCTTTTTTTACAATCTCCCGGATATCTTTTTCATCCACAAAATACACGGGCGTTTTCTCACTCATTTTTACAGAAATCTTATTGTCTGTAATCTGCTCACGGCTGAATCTGCGCAATGAGAAGCTCAGTAACAATCCTAAAATGATTACAGTGACAACTATTTTTAATATTCTGTATTTATTTTTCATATTTTTCTTCGCGAACGCAGCGTTTAAATCAAATTTTTTGTATCCATTCGCAAATAGGGTCATACAGGGTGTCTATATTTCCTGCTCCTACCGTAAGAAGGATGTCAAACTCTTTTTCTTTTATTTTTTCAAAAGTATCAGATAATGTTGATACTTCTTTTTTATCTAATATTACTTTGTCCAGCAGCCAGCTTGAAGTGACTCCCTCGAAGTTCTCCTGCAGTTCTCTCGCAGGGTAAATATCAAGAAGGATAAGCTCATCTGCTTTGCTTAAACTTTCTGCAAACCCATCTGCGAAATCTCTCGTTCTGCTGAAAAGGTGGGGCTGGAAGGCTACCAATAGTTTTTTGTCAGGGTAAAATGTTCTGATTGAGCTCATTACAGCATTGATTTCTGTAGGATGGTGAGCATAATCATCAATGTAAATTTTACCGTTTTGATAAATATGTTTGGTATATCTTCTTTTAATTCCTTTAAAGTTGGCAATTGCTTTTTTCAGCGTATCAAAATCTGCGCCTAAATTATGCAGAATGGCCAGTGCTACAGTGGCATTTTCCACATTATGGATTCCCGGAATTTCCCAGACAAAATCTTTTACGGTTTCAGTTGGAGTATGGAAGTCAAAATATATCTTATCATGATCCATACGCAGATTGTCTGAATAATAATCTGCAGGCTCATTTACCGCATAAGTTTGATGCCCTCTGCCAATTTCCAGACCTTTTCTTACAAAAAGTTGTTTGTCCTGAGGTACTAACGCTGCGAATTGTCTGAATCCTTCTTCAATATGATTGATGTCTCCATAAATGTCCAGGTGGTCTGCGTCTGTGGACGTTACTACTGCCCAGTCCGGAGACAGGTTCAGGAAGCTTCTGTCGTATTCATCTGCTTCTACTACAGAATAGGTAGAGCCGTTGTACAAGAAGTTGGATTTAAAGTTTTCAGAAATTCCTCCCAAAAAGCATGAGAATGGAAGATCTGCCTCTTTACATAAATGGGCAACAAGGGTAGATGTGGTGGTTTTTCCATGAGTTCCTGCAATGGCGATACAATCTGTATTTTCAGTGATTAATCCCAAAACTTTAGCACGTTTCAACACTTCAAACTGATTTTGGTTGAAGAAATCAAGGATTCCCAGTGTTTTAATGGCTGGCGTATAAATAACTAATGTATCTTCTTTTTGAAGAGAAGTAATCCTTTCATCAATAAGGTCTTCAAAAACAATATCAATGCCTTCATTCATCAGATTCTGAGTCAGTTTTGTATTGGTTTTGTCGTATCCCAATACGTTTTTTCCCGATGCATTGAAATAGCGTGCTAATGCACTCATTCCGATCCCTCCGATTCCAACGAAATAAAAAGTCTGATATGTTTGTAAAATGTTCATTTATATTTTAATCTTTAAACTCTTAAACCAGTTCAGAGTTTTATTACTAATATTTTATATTATAGGGCTTTAATCAGCTAATATCAATGACTCGTTAATAAATTAAACTTTAACGGTGTCAGGCTGAGCTTGTCGAAGCCTTTTCTAATTATTTTATTACTTTGAATATCTCGTCTACAATCTCTTTTGCTGCATTGGGTTTGGCAAAATATTTCAGATTGTCGGTCATTTCTTTTCTTACCTCTTCATTCTCGCAGATTTCTGATAAAGTATTCCAGAATTTTTCCTTCATTTCAGAGTCTTTTACCATTCTGGCTGCATTCTTTTCAACCAGGTTCATAGCATTTTTGGTTTGATGGTCTTCCGCTGCAAAAGGGAAAGGAACCAAAAGCACCGGCTTTTGTGCTACGGCCAATTCTGAAATGGCAATAGCTCCGGCTCTCGAAACGATGATATCAGCTGCTGAATACGCCAATTCCATATCTTTAATGAATTCTTTCAAATGAATGGAATCTGGAATCTGGAGGCTGGAAGACAATTCGCTGTAATCCAACTTTCCTGTTTGCCAAATTAACTGATACCCTTTTTCTTTCAGATTATCTAGGTTTTCTTTCCAGGCATTATTCAATGTTCTGGATCCTAATGAACCTCCTACAGACAGAATTGTAAGTTTGTCTTTATTCAATCCCATTTTTTCTTTTGCCTGAGCGGTTTCCTGCATTCCTGAAACGATGTTCTCACGAATCGGATTTCCCAGGAATTTTATTTTCTCTGCCGGAAAACCTTCTACTTTCGGATAGGCTGTAAAAACGGCTTTCGCTTTTTTGCTTAGAATTTTATTGGTAACTCCTGCGTGAGCATTTTGTTCCTGAATAAAGATCGGAATTCCCATTTTACTTGCTTCATAAAGCGCGGGCCCGCTGGCAAATCCTCCGGTTCCTACAGCAAAATCGGGAGCGAAATTTTTGATGATTCTTTTAGATTTTGATAAACTTTTCAGAATCTTGAAAGGAAGTCCCAGATTGGATAACAGGTTTCCTCTGTCAATTCCTGCAATATCAATTCCTTCAATCTTATAGCCTGCCTGAGGAACTTTTTCCATTTCCATTTTTCCGTTGGCACCAATGAACAAAAATTCTGCTTCAGGAAATCTCTTTCTGATCTCATCCGCAATGGCGATAGCCGGGAAGATATGTCCTCCTGTCCCTCCGCCGGATAATAGTATTTTTAATTTTTTGTCCATTTTAAGCAATATCGTTTATTTCTGCTATACTTTGTTTTTTGCCCATTCCTTCTTCATCATAAATCTGAATCCTTGAGCTTATATTTAAAATAATACCTAACTGTAAATAGGTGACCAGCATTGAGGTTCCTCCGTAACTGATCAAAGGCAGAGGCTGTCCTGTTACCGGGATCAGATTCACCGCAACGGCTATGTTTACCGAAAGCTGAATGAAAATCATCACTCCGAGACTGAGCACGAGCAATGATCCAAAAAATGCCGGCATCTTACTGGCAATCATCACGATCCTTATCATCATAATCAGATATAAACTGATCAGAAAAGCAGCTCCTATCACTCCGTATTCTTCTACAATGACTGCGAAAATAAAGTCGGAGGCAGATTGTGGAAGCATTTGTTTCAATGCACTTTTTCCTGGTCCCATTCCGGTAATTCCGCCATGAACAATGGCTGCTTTGGCCTGCATTACCTGATAGTTTTTTGCTTTTACGCTTTCATCATCTACATCGGCAGATTTTGCTTTGCTTGAGGTAAATGTTTCTACACGGCTCATCCATGTGTGAACACGGTTACCACCGATCATATTCGTATTCAGCGCTATTAATAAAAATAGAACAATGGCTACAAATGATGCTGAGATAAATCCTGCAATGTATTTCCAGTGAAGCTGTCCTATGACAAGAACCACAACGGAAACCATTAGAATCATTAATGCCGTGGAACCATTATCCTTTGCTACCAATACGAAAACAAGCAGGATAGGCCCGAAAATATACATGATATTCTCTATCGGAAGCCTTTCTCTGGTGATCTTTTTGGTCAGATACCTGCACAGATAGATGATCAGCATTAAAAAGGCAAATGACGAAGGCTGGAAAGAGATTGGTGTTCCTGGAATTTTCAGCCATCTGGAGGCACTAGCTCCGTCAATGGTCTGTCCCGTAAACATGGTAACAATCAACAGAACAATCATAAGGCCGAGCAGAATACTGCTAAGCTTTCCGATGTATTCATATTTTATGGTTCCTACCAGTCTCATAATGGCTAGTCCCAGGACTACAAAGAACATATGTTTGATAACGTGGCCTGTTGTAGTCCCGTTATTAACAATGTATTCGAGATTTGAACTTGCAGAGTATACCGGGAAAATAGAGAAAATGGAGATCACAAGGATGACCATCCAAAGTACTTTATCGCCCTTTAGAAATTCAAATCTGCTTTCTGTGTTCTGTTCGTCCATATTTAATGCTATTCTGGCTATTGGCCATTGGCTTTTAATACCTGTTGTTTAAACTGGCGTCCTCTGTCTTCATAGCTTTTGAACAAGTCAAAGCTTGCGCAGCATGGAGATAATAAAACGGTATCGCCTTTTTTAGCCAGTGATTTTGAAATTCTCACGGCTTCTTCCATGCTTGAAGTATCATAAATAAGCTCTTTTTTATCTTTAAAGAAATCTATGATCTTCTTGTTATCAATCCCAAGGCACACAATGGCCTTTACTTTTCTTTTGACTAAATCTTCAATTTCGGTATAGTCATTTCCTTTATCTAATCCACCAACGATCCATACGGTTGGTGTTTTCATACTTTCCAAAGCATAGTAAGTGGCATTTACGTTGGTTGCCTTACTGTCATTGATGTATTTTACACTGTCAATTTCAGTCACCAATTCCAATCTGTGCTCTACGGCCTGGAAGGTCATCAGTGAATGTCTGATGCTTTCATTGTTGATTTTTAATATCTTACCGGCAATAGATGCTGCAAGGCTGTTGGCTACATTGTGATTTCCCAGCAGAGACAATTCATCAACTTTCATTGAGAATTCGTCCTTCATTTTTACCACAATTTCATCATCATTCACAAAACCTCCTTCAGATAACTTCTCTTTGGTTGAGAAAGGAACCATTTTAGCCTTTATTTCAAGCTTTTCAAGAAGATTCTTACTCATTTCATCATCTTTGTTATAGATGAAAAAGTTATCATTCTCCTGATTTTCAGTGATTCTGAACTTTGCTAACGCATACTCTTCATAGTTGTAGTTATACTGATCCAGGTGATCCTGAGACAGGTTTAACAATAAAGAAATATAAGGTCTGAAATTCTGAATGTCATCCAGCTGGAAAGAGCTAACTTCCAGTACATAATATTCATGATTTTCATCTGCGACCTGCTTGGCAAAGCTGTATCCGATATTTCCTCCTAAACCTACATTCAATCCGTCATTTTTCAGGATATAATAGATCAGGGAAGTAGTGGTTGTTTTTCCGTTGCTTCCGGTAATGGCAATGATTTTCGCATCTGTAAATTCAGAAGCAAATTCAATTTCAGAGGAAAGCCTGATTCCTTTTTCATGAATTTTATGAATGATGTCTGCCTTTTTCGGAATTCCCGGGCTTTTTACAATCCAGTCAGCATTTAAAATCCTTTCTTCATCGTGGTTTCCTTCTTCAAATTCAATTTCATTATCGGTAAGAAACTGCTTATAGTTATCCTTAATGGCTCCTTTATCTGAAAGAAATACTTCCAGACCTTTCTTTTTAGCCAAATAAGCAGCTCCGCATCCGCTTTCTCCACCTCCTAAAACAACTATTTTCATATTATTTTGATTTAATGATTAAAAGATTTAACGATTAAAAAATGTTTAATGTTTTGATCTTTTAATTTTTAAATTGATTTTTTATCTCATTTTTAGTGTGATCAGACATACAATTGCCAATATTACTCCGATGATGATCATTCGGTTCACGATTTTACTCTCGTGGAAACCTTCTTTCTGGTAATGGTGGTGTAATGGTGACATTTTGAATAGTCTGTTGTTTTGGGCATATTCCAGCCCGTATTTTCTTTTTCTGTATTTGAAAACAACTACCTGAAGCATTACAGACAGGTTTTCAATTAAGAAGATTCCACATAATACAGGAATCAATAATTCTTTTCTTAAAATAATGGCTAAGACAGCAATCACGCCTCCCAGCATTAAGCTTCCGGTATCTCCCATGAAAACCTGCGCAGGATAGGTATTGTACCAGAAGAACCCAATCACTGCACCTACCATTGCCACAGCAAAGATGGTGGTTTCACCCATATTCGGAAGGAACATGATATTAAGGTAGTCTGCAAAGATGATATTTCCGGAAAGGTAAGCGAAAAGAGCCAGCGTGAGCAGTATAATGGCACTTGTTCCTGCTGCAAGACCGTCAATTCCATCTGTGATGTTAGCTCCATTCGAAACGGCTGTTACAATAAAGATTACAATGGGAATAAAGACAATCCATGCCCACTCATGGGCATCTTTATCATTCATCCAGAATAAAATTCCACTGTAATCGAATTCATTATTTTTTGCAAAAGGAACGGTAGAAACAGTAATTTTTTCTGTAGGCATAAAATTCTGCTCCACATTATTTCTGTTCACCACTTTAGCATCTGCATATTTTCTTTTAACGGTGATGTCCGGGTGGAAATACATGGTAATTCCGACAATCACGCCTAAGCCAACCTGACCAACAATTTTGAATTTACCACTTAATCCGTCTTTATTTTTTTTAATTTTCTTTAAATAATCATCCAGGAAACCAATAGCACCCATCCAGAACATTGAAACCAGCAACAGTACAATATACACATTGGTAATTCTTGTAAACAGCAATACAGGAATGATCGTTGCCAGAATAATGATAAGTCCTCCCATGGTTGGAGTTCCTTCTTTTTGTTTTTGGCCATCTAATCCCAGATCACGTACCAATTCTCCCATTTGTTTTGTTCTCAGGTAATTGATTACTCTTTTTCCGTAGACAAGAGCAATAATCAGAGAGAATAATACAGACATTCCGGCACGGAAGGAAATGTATTTCAACAATCCTAATCCCGGAACGTGAATTCCATGGTTGGTTAGATATTCGTATAGATAGTATAGCATAGTTTCAATTGTTAATAAATGATCATTGATAATTGATGAATGATTAGAGCAGTTATTCTTTCAATTATCACTTGTAATTTATTTGCTCATTAATTTCCAAAGCTCATTAATTACTTCTTTGTCGTCAAAATGATGTTTTACACCATTGATCTCCTGATAGTTTTCGTGACCTTTTCCGGCAACTAAAACGATATCTTTTGGTTCTGCAAACTTTATGGCCATTTTTATGGCTTCTTTTCTGTCCGGAATTGAAGTGTATTTGCTGAAGTTCTGAGGTTCAACGCCTGCTTCAATTTCTTTGATGATCTGTGCAGGATCTTCTGTTCTCGGATTGTCTGAAGTGATGATTGCCAGAGTTGATTTTTTGGTGGCAATATTTCCCATTTCAGGTCTTTTGGAGTGATCTCTGTCTCCTCCGCAGCCGAATACGGTGATTAATCTTTCGTTTTTGGTTCTTATATCGTTGATGCTGTCCAGGATATTTTCTAAAGCATCAGGAGTGTGCGCATAATCTACGATAAAGAAAATTCCACCATCAGATTTGAATGTTTCAAATCTTCCGGAAACTCTTTTTAGTTTGCTGACTGCCTGAAGAATTTCATCCTGTTCAAAACCAAGTTCAGCAGCGATTCCGAAGACAAGCAGCAAATTATACACATTGAATTTCCCGGTAAGGGTCGTCCAGAATTCTTTTCCGTTGAAGTTCAGCAGCATTCCGTTGAAATCTACTTCTAGAAGCTTTCCATGATAGTCTGCCATTGTTTTCAAAGCATAAGACTTCTTTTTAGCCTTAGTGTTCTGAAGCATGACATTCCCATTTTTATCATCTACATTGGTGATAGCAATGGCTGTATCTTCTAATTGATCAAAGAATCTTTTTTTAGTTTTTAAATATTCTTCGAATGTTTTATGATAATCTAAGTGATCATGAGTAAGGTTGGTAAAGCCGGCAATTTTGAAGTGGAGTCCTTCAATTCTGTTTTGGGCGATTCCGTGTGAGCTTACTTCCATGAAAGCAAATTCACACCCTTTTTCTACTGCTTCCGCCAATATCCTGTTGATGGTAATCACATCAGGAGTAGTATGGGTAGCCGGAATGATCTCATCTCCAATTCTGATTTCAACAGTAGAAAGCAGAGCTGCCGGATATCCAAGGTTTTTGAAAACGTCAAAAAGAAGGGTAGAAACAGATGTTTTTCCGTTAGTTCCTGTAACTCCTATCAGTTTTAACTTCTCAGAAGGGTTTCCGTAGAAATTGGAAGCAAGCTGACCCAAAGCTTTAGAAGAATCTTTTACCAGAACATAAGTTACATTTTCTGCCAATGTCTCTGGGAATTCCTCGCAAACAATTGTTGCGGCTCCTTTTTCAATAGCAGATGCAATGAATGAGTGACCATCTACCACTGTTCCTCTCATCGCAATATAAAGTGCGTTTTCTGTAACCTTTCTGCTGTCGATCACCAATTCAGTAACCTCACGGTTGTTATCACCGTGGATTTCCAATACTGGGATTCTGTTTACTAATTCTGTTATAATCATCTTTATCAATAAGGCTTTGCCCTATTTTGGTTTAAATGTTCCTTCCGAAACCTTGTTTTTAATTCTGCAGAGATAAATAAATTCTCTGGTTCTTACTGATCGTGGTGCCTTCCAGAGGGAATTGTTCTTTAATTCTTCCTACTCCTTTATAATCGACACGGTAGCCTAGGTTTTCCAGCTGCGGGATTACATTTTTCCCGATTAATCCTACCACATTAGGCATTTGTTTATCATTGACTGCTACTTTAACATTAGGTTCCACCATTTTACTAAGGTTTACCTTTTTGTCTACAAGCATTTCTTTTTCAATATTCTGAGGTGTTTTCAGGAATGTTTTTCCTGCAATTTCTTTAAACACCGGTGCTGAAACGGAACCTCCATAAAATCCTTTTGCGGTATTGGGTTCACTGATCATGACATAACATGTATATTTTGGCGCATCTGCCGGATAAAATCCTGCAAATGATGCACGGTATTTCATTGGGCCGGGCAGCCAGTATTCAAACCTTGCGGTACCTGTTTTTCCTGCCATTTTCAGGTTGGGAGTAAAAATGCTTCGTCCTGTTCCTTTTTCTACGGCTTTGGTTAAAGCACTGGTCATCATTTTAATGGCTTTTTCAGAAGCCATTTTGTTTACCATTACTTCAGGCTTTGCATTGTACATTACTTTTCCGTCTTTCATGATTTTATCAATGAATAAAGGCTTAAGCATTTTACCTCCATTGGCAACTCCGTTGTAGAAGGTTGTTAACTGCAGAAGATTGATGTTGGAAGAATATCCGTAGGAAATAGAAGCCAGCGTTGCGGCATTCCATCTTTTATTTTGCGGCGTTACAATCTTCGGTTTTGTGATCCCTGGAAGCTCGATATCCATTTTGTCGAATAATTTCCAACGTTTCAGATGGTCGAGGAAAATCTGTGGCTTTTCTGCATAATACTTTGTGATCAGCTTTGAAGTTCCTACGTTACTGGATTTTGCCAATACATCACTGATATCGTATGTTCCTCCTCCGTGGCCGTCAGATATTCTCTGTTTCGCATAGACCCAAACTCCGTTTCCTACGTTTACAGTTGTATTTTCATCGATGAATCCATCGTCCATTGCTGCTAGAAGCGAAATGGTTTTAAAGGTGGATCCCGGTTCGATATTATCTTTCAGGGCATAGTTATACGAGTCTTCGTAATCCCCTGAATCTGTTCTTCTTAAGTTAACCAGAGCACGTACTTTTCCGGTTTCAACTTCCATCACAATTACGGTTCCGTGTTTGGCTTCGAAATTAATCAGCTGTTTCTCAAGAGCAGAGTGTGCAATGTCTTGAATTCTAAGGTCTAAAGTGGTGTAGACATCTTCACCATCTACCGGTTCCTGAACTTTCCAGAAGTCGATAGGTTTCCATTGGGAAGAATTGATTCTTTGCTCAAGTCTTTTTCCGTCTGTTCCGGTTAAATATTTGGAGAAAGCTCCTTCAAGTCCGGATTTAAGCTCGCCGTTATCCATACCGATGGTTCCGGCTCCGATTTCTGAAGTGGCCAATTCTCTTTTATAGTTTCGGTCAACGATAAATCCTCCTTTATTTTTACCTCTTTTAAAGATCGGAAACTTTCGGATTCTGTCATACTGATCGAAATCCAGTCCTTTTACCAAAGTATAGTACTGGTTTTTCTTTTTCTTCTGCTCGTCAAACTTCTGTCTGAATTCGCCTCTGGATTTTCCGAACATTTTGCTCAGGGAATCAGTCAGTGCTCCAATATTGTTGGAGTACACCGTATCTTTCATTGTTTTAAAATCAAGATAGATGTCATATCTCATTACTGTTGTGGCAAGAATAGAGCCGTCAGAAGCAAAAAGGTTACCTCGGGCAGCTTTTAAAGTGGCTTCACGATAGTTTTTATTAATGTAATCATCTTTTATTTCCTGGACATTGGTATTCTGAAGGATCACGATCCTCGCCAAGAACATTACAAACACGCACAAAGCTACCACTGCAAAGAGGTAGCCCCATCGTAACGTTTTCTTACGCTTATTGTCGTATTCATTTTGCTTTTGCATCTGTACTATCCAGTTTTATTAGCAATTTATGAGGGTGGTTTTCCAGGGTCATCAGTGAATCCCGTGCAACCTCTTTCCCCAGCTCTGATTCCATTTTTACTTTGATCAGCTTACTTTGGGCGTAAGCATTTCGTGATTTATATTCTTCTGTTTCTTCCTTTAAGGCGTTTACAATTTTTATTTTTTTATTGACGAGATGGTTGGTATAAATCATGGCCATCATCAGAACAAACAAGAGGAGAAAATACCTGTAATGTATTTTGATCTCATCACGATTCAGAAAGTTTCCTTTTATAATATCTATAAAAGTGAGTCTTTTCTGGGGGCGATTTGTTGTTCTTTTTGCCAAAGCTTTTTTTATAATTGATGATTGATAGATGATGATCGATATTCTAAAATCATTGATCAATTATCGGTTATCATTTATACTTTAATTCCTGTTCTCATCTTGGCACTTCTTGCTCTCGAGTTTTCTTCTATTTCCTGATCATCAGGAATGATTGCTTTACTCTTGATCAGCTCGAATGCTTTTTTATAATTTCCGTAGATATCTCTTTCCGGTTCTCCTTCAAACATTCCGTTTTTCAGGAATCTCTTTACCAAACGGTCTTCCAGAGAGTGGTAAGAAATAACGACTAATCTTCCTTCCGGCTTCAATATATTAAAAGCCTGAACCAGCATTTCTTTTAATACCTCAAGCTCCTGGTTGACTTCAATTCTTACTGCCTGAAAGAGCTGGGCATAGAATTTATTCACTTTATGAGGTGGAATATAGCTGAAAAGCTTTTTCAGATCCTCTGTGGTCTCTATGCTTTTTGTTTTCCTGTGGTGAACAATCTCTCTCGCCAGTTTTCTTGCTTCTCTCAATTCGCCGTAGTGGTAAAAGATGTCTGCAAGTTCCTCCTCTCCATATTCATTAATCACTCTTTTGGCATCCAGATTCTGCATCACATTCATTCTCATATCCAAAGGAGCATTACTTCTTGTTGAGAAACCTCTGTCTGCTTCATCAAACTGATGGGAAGATACCCCTAAGTCTGCCAAAACACCATCTACCTGTGAAATGCCATACATCAGCAATGAGTTTTCCAGAAATCTGAAATTCTGATTAACTAATGTAAACCTTGGGTCATCAATTGTATTTTTAAGTGCATCCAGGTCCTGATCAAAACTGAACAATCTCCCTTTGTCGGAAAGTCTGCTTAAGATTTCTCTTGAATGGCCTCCGCCTCCAAAGGTGCAGTCCACATATATTCCGTCAGGATTCGTCACCAAATCATCAACACTCTGCTTCAACAAAACGGGGTTATGATACATGCTTAATTGTGTTTTTTATTTAATACTAATCAATTAATAACCTACTGTCATTATTCTTCGTCAAAAGAGCCCATCACATCTTCGGCCAGGCTTGCAAAATCAGCTTCGTTGGTAGCAATTACCTTTTCGTAGGCCTCTTTATCCCAAATCTCAAAGAGTTCTCCTGCACTGGTGATCACAATCTCTTTCTGAAGATTTGCAAAAACCGTGAGGTCTTTAGAGATCTGCAGTCTTCCCGCATTATCCAACTCTACTGTTTTTACTCCTGCCGTAAACATTCGTATGAAATCAGCATTCTTTTTTATGAACCTGTTCAGTTTATTAATTTTGCCCATCAGTTTGTCCCATGCATTCATAGGATAAACTTCCAGACAAGGTTGGAACACAGATCTTTTGACTACAAACGCCTTATCGTCGAAGTTTTCCATCTGTTTGATTAAAGATGAAGGAACTTTTAAGCGGCCTTTGTCGTCAATTTTACACTCATATGTCCCAATGAAATTTTTCATTTGGGACAAATTTATATAATAATTTCCAAAATTTCCCACTTTTTCCCACTTTTTGACTCAATGTTAATAAGTTTTATTAAAGATTGATTTTCAATAATGTAAAATACTGATATGAAGACACTTGTTGAAAGTCCTATTTAGGCCATAATAAAGCTGTTCTGAAAAAAAAAGTTAAAAAGGAGAATATTATATTATTTTTATCTTAAATTAGGATAATCAAAATTTTTTTGAGGTTTAATTTGTATTTTTGCAGGGCTTTATTAAGGCGTTTTATGATATTTAGTACAAAAAAAGAAAAGAAATATTCCTATGTAGAAGCGGGAGAAGGACATCCATTAGTGCTGTTGCACGGGTTAATGGGTGGTTTGAGTAATTTCGATAAAATGGTAGATTTTTTTTCGGATAGAGGCTTCAAAGTATATGTTCCTCAGTTGCCGATCTATGATCTGCCGGTACTCAATACGAATCTTACCACGATTGCAAAATATATTATCAAGTTTATAGAAAGTCATATTTCTGGTCCGGTAACTATTGTAGGAAACTCAATGGGAGGTCACGTAGGGCTTATATTAACTTTAGCAAGACCTGATCTGGTAAAAAATCTTGTTCTTACGGGAAGTTCCGGTCTTTATGAAAGAACTTTCGGAGACAGCTTTCCAAGAAAAAATGACCGTTCTTATATCAGAAAGAAAACGGAAGAAGTTTTCTATGATCCAAAGGTGGCAACAGAAGATCTTGTAGATGAAGTTTTTGCAGTTGTAAATGACAGAATGAAAGGAATAAAGACGGTAATGCTGGCCAGAAGTGCTATCAAACACAATATGCTGAATGATCTTCCGAAGATTGTGACACCTACCTGTCTGATCTGGGGTAAACAGGATAATGTTACTCCTCCCGAAGTGGCAGAAGATATGCACAAGTTTATTCCTAATTCGGACTTATTCTGGATTGATAAATGCGGGCATGCAGCGATGATGGAAAAACCAGATGAATTCAATGAAATCCTGTATAACTGGATAAAAGATAAAGTTTAAAACATATAAATGACCATTAAGAGCTTTTCTTAATGGTTTATTTTTCTAAAATACATTCAAAAATGATTATCAAGACAGCAGAGTTTGTAAAGAGTAGCGGAAAATGGCAGGAATGCCCTGAACCAAATATTCCCGAATATGCTTTTATCGGAAGGTCGAACGTAGGAAAATCATCACTGATCAATGCAATGATGAATCATAAAGATCTTGCCAAAACATCACAGACCCCAGGGAAAACCCAGCTGATCAATCATTTTTTAGTGAATGAAAACTGGTATCTTACCGATTTACCGGGATATGGCTATGCCAAGGTTTCAAAAGTTCAGCGAAAGGATTTTGAAAAGCTGATCACCAATTATATTTTGAACAGAAGGAATCTGGTTAACCTTTTTGTATTGGTAGATGTAAGGCATACGCCGCAGAAAATTGATCTGGAATTCATCCAGTGGTGCGGAGAAAGTGGAATCCCATTTTCGATTGTCTTTACTAAGGCAGATAAACTAAAGCCGAATGCAGTGGTTAAAAATGTTGAAGATTATAAGGCTGAACTTCATAAAACATGGGAAGATCTTCCAGAGTTGTATATTACCTCAGCAGAAAAGAAAGAGGGAGGGGACAACATCCTTAACTTTATACAGAAGACCAATGAGTTTTTAACCCATAATAATATAAGCTTCGATGAGTAATATTGTCTGGAAAATCAAAACGTTTGATGAGTTTACTGTCCCGGAATTATATGCGGTACTGAAAGCACGCATTGATGTTTTCGTTATTGAACAGAACTGTCCTTACCCTGATCTGGATAATTATGATCAGAAAGCGGTTCATATCTGGGCTGAGGAAGACGGGGAAGTGCTAGCCTATTGCCGTGTTTTTGACAAAGGAATAAAATATGATGAAACTTCCTTCGGCAGAGTTTTGACGACAGAGCAGGCGAGAGGTAAGAGTCTTGGAAAACAGTTGATACAATATGCTGTAGAAACCATAGAAAACCGTTTTCATACTTCTGAAATCAGAATTTCAGCACAGGATTATCTGTTAAGATTTTACAGTGCATTCGGATTTGTAGATACAGGAAAAAAATATCTTGAAGATGATATTCCGCATACGGAAATGGTAAGAAAGTAAAAAGGTATCTCAAACGAGATACCTTTTTTCGAACTGTATAAAATTATATTGGGCGTTATTAGTTTTTCATCATTTCTTACTCCAAAAGTAGAACAATTGAGAAAACTGACCTTACGGAAAACCGTAATTGGTTTAAATAATTCCCAAATCTTTACAAAAAGCAACAAGTTGTTCATTGCTTGTTATCTGAAGATCTTCTTTCATACTGTTGAGTTTTTTCTCTACACTGCTTAAGCTATTGGGCTTAATATCGTTGTTTTGAAGATAAACAGGGATGTTTTTCTGTAAAACTCCCTGAGACAAAAGAGATACTAAAGTAATATCATAAGTGGAGAATTCATAATTGTTAAGCTTTTTTACTTCCTGTTTAAGATCTAGAGAAAGGTAATTCTCATTCACATAGGTTGAAGCAATAGCTTTTTTAAGTTCTTTGGAGTCGTTTCGGGCTTTACGAACAAAACCATTGATTCCATATTCGTTGAAAAGACTGTCGATAACTCCGGATCTATGCTCTGCTGAAAAAACAATGACCTTTAAAGAAGGCTGGAGCTTTTTAATGGTTTTTATCAATTCTTTTCCATCTTTAAGATTTTGCATGTTGTGGTCTTCTTCAAAAGAAAGATCTGTAATTAACAAATCATAAAGATCATTTTCACGAATGGATTTTTGAATTTTAGCTAATGCATCATCACAATAATAAACATAATCTGTGGTGGAAATAGTAAGGTCTTCTAATGTTTTCTGTACAGAAATACTGCTGCTTTCGTGATCTTCAGCTATTAAAATTTTTTTGAACATTCTTTTTCTTTTTTAAGAAGCAGGAAATGAAATATAAATTTTCAACCCTTTTTCGGTTTCATTGTCAAAAATAATTTCTCCATGAATAGCTTCAATACGGGAATCCGTATTTGTCAAACCATTTTTGTAAGTAATTCCTTCTGAAATGCCGATGCCATTGTCTGTATACTGAATTTGTATCCTGTTATTTTTTCTTTCAAATTTAAGGGCAACATGGGTAGCACGACTATGTTTTTTCATATTGACCAAAAGTTCCCGTATAATCTGATAGATTTCTTCCCGTGTAAATTCTTTCAGGGTTTCCCATATATTTTCATCATTTCCGGCAAGGTAAGTTTTTACATTTTCATTATTAAAGGATGCGATAAGAGTGGATATTCTCTTACTAAACTCAGGTTTATTTTCTGAGACCGCTTTCTCATAGGAAATATCTCTGGACTTTTCATACACAAACTCCAGTTCATCCAATACTTTTTCTTTATCAAAATCTTCCTGATTTTCGATCCTGGTCATTACCTGATAAATACCGTTGGCTACCACATCGTGAATTTTCTTGGAAACTTTTAGCTGCTGTTCTTTTAGCTTATTGTCAGATTCTAGAAGCAGGGTCTGCTTACGTTTTTTATACCAAAAGAAAGCACCAATTATAAGAGCAAGCGTTCCCAAACTTATGCTTATAATTAAAATATTTTTTTTGGTGATTTGATATTCCTTTTGGACAAGACCTTTCTGAAGCAAAAGATTTTCAGCTTTCTTTTTTTCCACATCAAATTCTATCAGAGCAAATCTGTTTTTTGCTTTATCTCTTGATAATTGAATGCTGTCATTAAGCTGTTGATATTCTGAAAAGTAATCTTGTAAATGAATTCCTTTATCATTTTTCACCAGAAAATCCAGAGCCTCTAGTCGGTCATTAGGATTTTTTATTGCCTTTGCCAGTCGATATTTTTCATGAATATGATACAGAGCTTTAGTCTTATCTAAAGGGAGATAATATTCAGCAAGATGAGAATGGCTGGATATAAGACCAGATTTATCATTGATTTTTTGTCTTAAAGCAACCGCCGTCAATAGACCTTCTTCTGCCTTATAATCATTATTTTCAAGCCAGCTGATATAATTGTAATTATCTAAAATTCTCGCATAATCTATTTCATGTTCCAGTAGCTCTTTATCCTTAAGCAAAGATTGATAGATCCGGATTCCTTGTGAATAACTTTTCAGTTTTCCATAGGTGTCTGCAATATTATTTTTAATTCTGATTTTCTGATAATTATCTGAACTTGCCTGCAGTGCTTTATGATACCAGGTAAGGGCTTCTGCATAATGTTTGAGATTTTTTTCAGATATCGCAAGGTTATTATAAATGGAAGGAAGATAAGCCGAATCTCCCGGAAGTTTTAAAAAGGATAAAGCATCAATCGCTCTTTCATTACTGCTAAGATAATCCCCGATGTCATTTAGGATAATGGCCTTGGTTATTAAGCAGGACGCTATACTTGCTGAATCATTCTTGAGCTTATAAATACTTTCGGCTTTTGAAAGGAGAGTAAATGCTTTTACATTATCATTATTATATAAAGATATTGCTTCATTGTACATTTTGTCCGCTTCAGTTGGAGGGACTTTTACCGGAGAATTCCTGTTTTCAGAAAAATTGCAGCTAATGAATAAAAGAAAAATTCCTACAAATTTAAAACCGGGATACATGATAATAATTGATAACAACTAAAGATATTAAAAAAAGGACAATTTTCATTGCCCTTTCTGTTTAATTATTTTTTTGGAGGCAAAATCTGCCCTGTTTCACCACTAGTATCTCCCGGAGCCATTCCTGTTTCGTTAGAAAAGCTCATTGCAGATTCGTAGTTATTGTTTTCAGTTGCTGTTGTATTGGCATTATTATCTGAAAATGCTAAGCCTAATAGCATCATTATAATTTGGATCATTTCCTTTAAAATTTTCGAAATTGAAATCGTATTTCTTCCTCTCACGATGTATTAATCACGAGCTGTACACTGTTAAAATTTCGAAGCGCTTCTTAATTTTTTTAGGGAAGTGAACCTTTAAAAACGGAGGTGAAACATCTGCTTCCCAATCCGGAGTTTAATCTCTGTTTTCTCTGGTTTTTTTGAAATCAGTTTTACTAATATTTGTTGATTTCTATGGCAAATTTGGAGTAAAAAAGTAGAGGAATGTTAGACAAAATACAGACATCAATAGACAGTGATTAAGCGTGGAGTTATTACGGAAATCCGTAATGAGGTATGACTGAAAATCATCTACTTTGTAATGCCCGAAAACACTGTTTATGTCCAAGAAAAAACTACTGATTAATGAAGTATTTGAGCAGGCAAGAAAAGAGTCAGAGAAAACCACAAAAAGTGGACTGGCTTCTTATCTGCATCTTTGTTTTATTGATAATCTGAAATTCTATGATATTTCAGAGAAAACATTCATACGATATTATGAAGATTTTGTAGAGGGGAACAGCAGCAGGAATATCGAGGCAGAGAGACTTAACAAAATGAGCCAGTATATAGGCTATAAAGATTTTACTGATTTTTCAAGGACATTTATCAGAAATGATGAAAAAAAGAATCTTACCACGGTAAAAATAAGTGTCGACCAGGATGAGGAGGTTATATCAGAAAGGCTGTCTAAAATCAATATTAATATCATTAATGAGCAGCATTTTAAAATGCCGGAGTTTGCCAGACAAAATAGTTTTGGTCTCTTGGGGATATTAATGCTTGGAGGATTTTTAATAGGTAATTATTACTGCTCAACGGGAAACCGAAATGCATATGAATCATTCAATTTTTTAAATCTGCCTTCTATTGAAAAAAACTGTATGTATTGGGATCAAAACGAATACAAGCTGACAGATTGCAATGAAGAAAATCTCGTATTAAATATTGTTCCTAAGGATGATATTCAGATTAAATATTTTAAACGTGTTACACGAAAAGATACACTAACCGTAGAAAATGCCTTGGGAAAAATGTGGTATTCAAAAGTTAAAGGGAAAGTTGAATTTTTTACCATGGATGGTGTTGATCCGGAAAACAAAAAAGAATTAAAACCGGCCACAGAATATATCATCAGAAAATACACCGGAAAAAATGAAATGATACAGGCAGAATAAAATTCCTTCGCAAATATTAAAATTCAATTGGAATATTCCTGGTATATTCATTTTGCATCAAACAAGAAGCGAAGAGAAAATCTCTTCGCTTCTGTTATTTTGTATCGGTTTGTAGCTATTCAGTTGATATCAATAGGAACGGACTTTAGTGCGTTTATCAATATCTCTGCGATCCATCGGCTTTAGCCGGGGCTTACTAAAAATCAGGCCTTACTCTGCGTTCAGCATTCCCAGTTCTCCGAAGTGCTTTTTAAACTTCTGAATTTTGGGTCCCACTACAGCACTGCAATATGGCTGTGTCGGGTTTTCATTATAATATCCCTGGTGATATTGTTCTGCCGGCCAGAATTTGTCGAATTTCGTTAATTCCGTTACATAAGTACCAGACCATCTTCCTGATTCCTGAGAAACTTTGATAGCTTCTTCAGCTTTTGCTTTTTCCGCATCATCTTTATAATAAATTACAGAACGGTATTGAGTGCCGATATCATTTCCCTGTCTGTTCAGTTGGGTAGGGTCATGAAGGAAGAAAAATACATCCATCAGCTGCTCATAAGAAATAACGGCTGGATCATAAGTGATCTGTACTACTTCTGCATGCCCGGTTTCCCCTGTACAGACTTCCTGATAAGTCGGATTGTCTTTATGCCCGCCTGAATATCCGGAGATAGCGGATTGTACTCCTTTCAGCATATTGAAACAGCTTTCCACACACCAGAAACATCCACCTCCGAAAGTAATCTGCTCTAAATTATTATTGTCCATTGTCGGTAATTATATTGTTTTATTCTCTCTTCCTTATATCCGGAAAAGCTGATCAAAAATAGGAAAAACTTTTTCATTTGAACAGGATTTTAACCTCATAAACTCAAATTGTAATGATAGATGCTACAAATGATTTTAACATGGTTAAGAACAAAATATTGAGAGTAAATGACGGAAATAGTAGTAAAGCAGTTAGTATTAGCATTCTCATGCTGAGCAGAGTCGAAGCATTTCAATTAAGCTGAATTTTAAACACAAATAACACCAATGCTTTCACAAATGACCACAAAAAAATATAGCATAATCATCAGTGAAAACCTGTGCGATCTGTGGTCAAAATAGATTCAATACAAATGTTAATGGTTGAAATCTAAGATCGTTTAAAACAGTTAGTATTAGCATTTTCATGCTGAGCAGAGTCGAAGCATCTCAATTAGGATGAATAATATTCACCTATTTTAATTTTAAATACAAATAACACCAATGTTTTCGTAAATAACCACAAGAAAAATACAACGCAATCATCTGTGAAAATCAGTGCGATCTGTGGTCAAAATAGATTCAATACAAATATTAATGGTTGATATCTGAGATCATTTAAAACAGTGGGTATTAGCGCTGTCATGCTGAGCATAGTCGAAGCATCTCAATTAGGATGAATAATATTCACCTATTTTAATTTTAAACACAAATAACACCAATGTTTTCGTAAATAACCACAAGAAAAATACAACGCAATCATCTGTGAAAATCTGTGCAATCCGTGGTTAAAAAACAAAAGCACCCTGAAGAGGATGCTCTATATTATTAAAATAGTGTTCAGTTATTTTTCCCAAACCAAAGCACTTGCTCCAAGAATGGCAGCATCTGCTTCGTCAAGTTCACTGAATACCAGTTTTACTTTATTTCTAAAAATAGGAAGAAGGTTTCTTTCCATATGAAGCTTAGCAGGCTTTAAAATAAAATCTCCCGCTTTGATCACTCCACCGAATAAAAGAATCGCTTCAGGGGATGAGAACATCACAAAATTAGCCAATGCTTCACCCAGCTTCTGGCCTGTATATCTGAAAACTTCAATAGCAATTGGGTCTTCTTTCATCGCACATTCGTATACTGTTTTAGAATTGATTGCATCTTCAGGATATTGGTTCAGCATAGATTCCGGGAATTCGGCTCTCATTTTCTTTGCTGTAATGGTAATTCCTGTCGCAGAAGCGTAAGCCTCAAGACTGCCTTCAGAACCCGTACTCCAGTGTTTTCTACCGCCTGGTTTTACAATCGTATGTCCCAATTCTCCGGCGAACCCGTCATGTCCGTAGATCAAGCTTCCATTAGCAATGATTCCGCTTCCCACTCCTGTTCCCAGTGTAATCATGATGAAATCTTTCATTCCTCTGGCTGCTCCGAAAAGCATTTCTCCAAGGGCAGCAGCATTCGCATCATTGGTCACGGTACAGGGAAGTCCGAATTTTGCTGTCATCAGCTCAGCGAAAGGGATTACACCTTTCCATGGAAGATTGGGGGCAAGTTCTATAGTTCCTTTGTAATAGTTGGCGTTTGGTGCGCCTACTCCGATTCCGTCAAAGTGTGCTTCAGTACCATACTTTTCCATCATTGGACGAACATGTTCATATAAGGCATCGATGAAATCTTCCACTTTGTCATAGGCATCAGTTCTCAGATTTCCTTTATCCAGAACTTCACCACGGTGATTTACGATTCCGAATTTAGTATTGGTTCCGCCGATGTCAACTCCAAGGGCAACTTGTTTTGATAAATCTATTAATGACATTTCTATTATTAAATTCTAGGGGCTAAAATTATAAAAAAGATTGTATTAATGGATTATTAATAGGGTTTTATTTAATATGTTAAACCGTTTTTACTGTTTTTTTCTTTTTTCTGCCCCACCAGATCATAAATCCGGTAACCGGAAGAGAAGCACAGATAAGGCTTACAATAAAAGCAATGATCTTGGTAGGAAGCCCTAAAATAGCGCCTACGTGAATATCATAATTGGCATTTACTACTTTTTCACCGAAGTTTTTATCTTTTGGATCATGAGTATGCAGCAATTCTCCGGAGTTTTCATCAAAGATTAAGCTGCTGCTTTTATGATAAGAATAAGAAAGGTGTTTCACGTACACTTCAAAGTTGGGGTGTTCATGATCATCCATGTGCGGATGTCCTAAATCTATGGCGAAACCATAAGAATCAGGGTATTTTGCCTGGACTGTATTGATGATTTTATCCAGTGTTCCTTCTGTTCTCAGTTCGATAGGAGCTTTTGTTTTAATGTGTGAGAAGTCTGGATACTTTGTTTCTCCACCGGAAAATATAACATAGATCATCGCCTGAACGACAAAGAATGCGTAGAAAAGCCCGGTAATGGAAAAGATCAAAGCAAAGATAGAGGCATAGAATCCCAATACATTATGAAGGTCATAGTTTTTTCGTTTCCAGCTTTTAATATTTTTCCATTTGAAGGCAAAACGCTGTTTTCTTGCTGCTTTATTTTTAGGCCACCAGAGAATAATTCCGGAAATCAGCATAATGATAAAGATGATAACAGGAATTCCCACAACATATGTTCCCCAGTCCTGCTTCAAAAGGTAGCTCCAGTGGATCATTTTTACAATATTGAAGAATCCGTTTTTCTCATCATAAACTCTCAGTACTTTTCCAGTGTATGGGTTTACATAAGCTTGCTTATAGATGGGAAATTCATCAAAATAGTTCCAGGCATCCGTATTATGTTCATACCAGAAGAACATATAGGACATCTTTTTGTCGATAGGAACATTTACCCAGTGGATAGGATATTTTTCTTTTACCTGTTCCGCAACAGCTTTTTCCATCACTCTGATAGGAAGGACCTGTTTCTGTTCAATATTTTGCTCATGGTGGTAAATAACATCTTTTCGGGTGATGTTTTCCACCTCATCCTTAAATACGTATAATGCCCCGGTAATGGAGATAATAAAGATCAGAAACCCTATTCCCAATCCGAACCACAGGTGCAGCTTGGCTGACCATTTTTTGATAAAGCCCGGTTTCTTTTTATGATGATGGTTTTTCTTCATATAACAGTAAAAAGCAATGCAAAGATAGAATTTACTTTTTATTTAGATTAATTAAAATTTGTATTCGATCATTAAGGTCCCTCTCAGTCCAAGAGCATTCGTGAAGTCACTGTCTCTTGCAGTCCACCATGAAATAGCAGGTTGGTAAACTTTGTTGAAAAGGTTTTCAATACCTAATGATAGTCTCCAATTGCTGGTAACTTCATAGCTTGATTTGAAATTAAAGACAGTATATTCTGGAACATATCCTTCACCGTAAGCATACAATCCTGTTTTTGCATTAGGTTCAAATCTGTTTTGCTGGAAAGAATGCAGCATATCAATACCAACAGACAAAGCCGCAACAGGTCTTGCCTGAACATAAGCCAATACTTTAGGAGCGGAAATTCTACTGTTGTTGATCTTGGTAGAATAATCACCGTCATCTTTTACAGAAGTAATTCCTTCCATCCAGCTGTAGCTTCCACCGAACTGGATCCATTTTACAGGGGTAAAGTGTAAGAAACCTTCAACACCGTATACAATTTCAGGAGATCTCTGGATCATTAATGCTCTGTCCGGACTTTGTACAAATGATGCACCTAGTTTAGAGGTACTCACATAAGAAGTTAGTTCATAGTTCAGCCAGCTGGAAAGTTGTCCTGTTGCTCCCAATTCATAATTGTTAACGATAATTGGTTTTGTTTCCAGACTTTTAATCGTTTCAGAAGTTGAGGTTCTCAGGATTCTTCCCAGCTCATTGATAGAGTAGGCCTGAGAAAAGCTTCCAAAAAGGTTGATATAGGGCTCAATATTATAACGGATACCAATATTTCCTACCAGTGCATTGTAGTTCAGTTTTCCTCCTGTTACAGGGATGCTTTTCGTGAAAGTTCCGTCACTTTTAAGAGTGGAAAGAGTATTGAAATCGTCAACGTTTACTTTGATGTTCTCGTAACGAAGTCCTCCTTTGATGGTCAGTTTTTTGAAAAGATCAATTTTTGCCAATACGAAAGGCGCAATATTGGTCATGCTCATATTAGGAGTCCAGAAACGTCCGTCTTCAAGCTTTTGGACCGTTTCATCATTCAGAATATCAGCTCCGTAGATGATTTCTCCCTGTGAATTAGGGGAGTTCCATAATTGGGTATCCAAATTGATTCTTGCTCCTTTTTTCTGGGAAATAACATTGGATTGCCCACCGTTAAAGAATGTATCACTGTATCCGTAAACGGTTTTAAAATCCTGATAATAAAGATTAATATTTAAAGAAGTTCCTGCAAACAGGTTCTTATTGTCATAGCTTACTCTGATGTTGTGGTTTTTCGGAGTTCCCTGAGGCGTGGTTTCCAATCCTTTTCCTATTCCTTCACCAATGGTGGGAGTGATTCCGTATTTTCCTGTCTTCAATCCTACATTAAGGTCTGATCTTGAAGAATAACCAATATAAGAGGCTTCAATTCTTTGATTTTGGTTAATATCATAACCTACTTTCAACAATCCGTTGTAGTTGTCCATCTTGGCAATACTGTAGGTAGGACTTATCAAAACGCCGTCTCCATCTTTTGTATAGCCTGTTCTTTCATAGGCTAATGAAAGGGTATAGTCGAATCTATTGATCTTTCCGGACAAAAGCTGGCTGGCTCTTACTCCTAATGTACCGCCATAAGACTGTCCGGTAAGACCAATCTGTGAAATTCCGGAGATCTTCTTATCTGTTTTGTTTCTTTTCGTAATATAATTAATGATTCCTCCGTCTGCTCCGTTACCATAGATGGAAGAAGCTCCTTTGATTACTTCAATTCTTTCAATTGCTGAAGGGTCAATAGTCCTTAAATCTCTTGCTCCGTTACGAAGTGGGGTGGACTGTGGAATTCCATCAATTAAAACAAGAACCTGACGCCCTCTTAAGGTCTGTCCTGTATTGGAAGTCTGCCCGGAATTCGTTCCTAAACTGGGAACGGTATACTGGAGAATGCTTGTTATATCTGAGTTAACAGTCAGCTGAGACTGAATTTGTTTTTCTCCTACCACCGTGATGGAGCTTGGTACTTCTTTTATGTTTTCTTTTTTTCTGGAAGCAGTCATTACAACCTCGTCTACATTTTGAGTTTGTAAACTATCTTTTACCTGAGCAAAAACAGTAGTAGTTCCTAAGCAGGCAGCTGATAAAAGCACTTTTTTCATTATATTTTCTTTCCTTTTTTCTTTCTTTTTCCCCACCAAACCAGAAATCCGGTTACAGGGAGTGATGTACACGTAAGGCCGGCTATAAACCAGATAATTTTTCCAATGATTCCGAAGTAGGATCCGGTATGGATATCATAATTGGCGTTAGAATATTTCTCGGCAGTATTGAGATTGTGATGAGGTTTGTTGGCAAGCAGTTTTCCGGAGTATTTATCGAATGTCAGGATGTTTCTTTCACTGTATCTTCCATCCATTCCGTAAACCGTTACCGGAAGATTTTTCAGTTCTTTTCCTTTTTTATTCTTTCCGTTCAAAGTAATTCTGAAGCTGGATGATTTTGCGTACAGCTTTTCAGTCTGTACTGCTGCCAGATCAAAGACAGCTTCATTCTTTGCCATCAGAGAGTCCGGCGATTTTCTTTCTTTTTCTTTTGGAAGTTCCCATGAACCGGATAATGCAAATGTAAAAGAGTTTTTTACATAAGGATAAGCAAAATAAAGTCCGGTAACACTTAGGAGCAAGGCAATAAATGATGCGTAGAATCCGAGTACATTATGAAGATCATAATTTTTGCGCTTCCAGTTTTTTACATTTTCCCAATTGAACCAAAAACGTCCTTTCCTTGCATTTTTGTTTTTAGGCCACCATAAAATGATTCCTGTTATCAGCATAATGACAAAAATAACGGTTGGGATCCCTACAGTATACGGCCCCCATTCTGAGTTGAGTAAAAGCCCCCAATGGAGGTATTTCAGAATACTGAATACATCATACTTCTCATTGTAGACAGCAAGGATTTCTCCGGTATACTGATTGACATAGGCCAGCTTGTTGATACGTACCTGCTGAAAATAGTTCCATCCTTTTTTACTTTTGTCATAGTACTCAAACTGATAGGATTTTGTTTTATCCAGAGGAATTTCTACAGCACTTACCGGATATTTTTCATTAAGTTCCAATGATACTTTTTCACGAAGCAGATTGATCGGTAAAGGCTTTGTCCCGATCTCCTCTTTTTTCAGATAAATGGCTTCTTTGCGAAGGCTATCCTGTATTTCATCCTTAAAAACATATAAAGTCCCTGAAAGAGAGACTATAAATACAATGAAACCAACGGATAAACCAAACCATAAATGCAGCTTGGCAGACCATTTTTTTGAAGGAGTTTTCTTTTTATGGTGATGCTTTTTTCTCATAGCAAAAAGTTAACCCCGTGAGGGGCTAACCTTTGTTTTTTTAAAATTTATATCCTATTGATAATCTCCAGTTACGCGGAGCATTATAGATCCATGCGTATTCGCCGGCATCTCCTCTGTAACCACTGTACAATTTTCTGTTAAGGACATTGTTCAACATTAAATTGACATCGAATTTTTTAGCAACATAGGAAATCCCGAAATTGGTATCAAAATAATCCGGAAGGCTCTGATCTTTTGTGGCACTTACTCCATACCAGGATTGTCTTCCTCCCTGATACTGATAACCGGCTGAAATACCGAACCCTTTCATAAGGCCATTTTCAAATCTATAGTTAATCCAGGTATTCTGAACATTTTTAGCATTCCCCGGAGACTGAATTCCAATTCTTGTAGGATCTGTGTCTTTAACAGTTTTTGCATCAGTATAAGCATAGTTGATGATAATATTCAACCCTTTAATGATTTCTCCCTTGATATCAGTTTCAAAACCTCTTGCTCTTTGTTCTCCTGTAGCAACCTGGAAAGGCTGTCCTTCATTTTGTTCTTTAGGTCCCGCAACAAGAATATTTTGTCTTCTGATTTCGTATACAGCGAAAGTAGAGTTCCATTTTCCTCCGAACCAGTCTTTCTTCAATCCGAATTCAATATTCTGTCCTCTGAAAGGATCAGTAATTTTGGTTTTGTTAATTCCTGTTCCGGATTGTGGTACGAAGGTCTTGTCATAGATACCGTAAGCAGAGAAGTTTTCATTAATAGAGTAGCTTACTCCCACTCTTGGTGTAAACTCTCCTGCTGTATCAGGTACAATTGGAGTACCAGGGCTTAGATTAGGATATGCAGAATAGGTTTTTCCGCTTGTATATCTTCCTGCTAATGTTAATCTTAGCTTGTTATTAAACATTTCAATCTGATCCTGAGCATAATAAGAAGTATATTTTACGCCCTGATCATTATAAAATGGAGCAGAGGTGTTTAAGGTATAAAAATCTGAAGAAGGAAGTGTTGAAGGGTCCACTCCATAATTCACATTATAAATGTCAATTGGAAATAATAAGGTTTCTTTGCCATCTACAATTTTTGAATAAGAAGAAAAGTCAGCAGTGTATTTTCTGTCTCCGTAATCAAAACCTGCGATTATTTTATGAACAATATTCCCTGTATTAAGGGTTCCTCTCACATACGTCTGGAAAATATGATTTTTCCCTTTTGCCTGCCAGTTGCTTAATGTTCTGTTTAAAACATTTTTATTGGCTGGATCAAATGTTCCCCACCATGATCCTCCGTCATAATTCAGGTCCATATAAGCATATTGTGTGCTCCAAACCCAGTCTTTGAAAAGCTTCTGATCTAAACTTAAGAATAAACTCTGGTCTTTTACTTCAGTTTTCTTGAAGTTCGGATCATTAAAATTGGTATGTACATTCAGTGAAGCGTATCCGTCGTTAGACATAAGATAAGCGCCCGGCTGATTGAATTTTAAGTATTGGTAGTTGTACTGTGCCGTAAATGTAGTCGTCTTTGTAGGTCTGAAAGTAATGGAAGGAGCAACAATAATTTTGCTTGTTTTATCATTTTCCACCCATGAATTATTGGAACTTCCCATCAGGTTAAGACGGTAATCTAAAACTCCGTCTTTCACAAGAACACCATCAAGATCTGCTTCTCCTCTGAAAAGGTTATAACTTCCTGTTGTGAAACGTACACTATTGGCAAATTTTCCTGTTGGTTTTTTAGTGACCACATTATAAAACCCGGCAGGATCTCCCATAGAACCCATAAACCCGGCAGGACCTTTTACGAACTCTATTCTGTCGATAATAGAAGCATCCGGATTAATTGGACCCCAGGTAGAGGAAACATTCATTCCGTTCATGAAAGTGGCAATACCTGCTCCTCTCATGAAAACATTGGAATATACATTGTCCCAGTGTTCTACTTTTCTTGCCCCGCTTACGTTGCGGACAATTCCTTCAGACATATTCAGAGTCATCTGATCAGCAAGAACCTGTGAACTTACAGACTGTACATTTTGTGGCAACTCAAGAATAGGCGTCTGAATTCTCAGTGAACCTGAAACCTCATTCAGCTTGTACTTCTGATAATATCTTCCGTTAACAACTACTTCTTCAATATCATTGGATTTGATGGTGTCTTTTTTTTGCGCAGAAACCAACATTGTTCCCAGTGCGGAAGCACAGATCAGTACATTTTTCATGAAAGTCAAATTTTCTGCAAATATATTATTTTTAACTGTTCTAAATAAATAATAATATTGATATTTATCATAAAATTATTATATACTGAATAACAAAAAACCGCTATGGTCAATGCCAGAGCGGTTTTTTGATGATATTATTAAATTTTTCTTACGCTGGAATTTCTCCTTTATATAAGAAAGAAATAATTTCTTTGTTTAATTTGTCAATCATTTCACTGAATAAGTGAAAAGATTCCTGTTTGTAAATTACCAACGGATCTTTCTGCTCGTATACAGCTCCCTGTGATGATCTTCTCAAGTCGTCCATCTCACGAAGGTGAAGCTTCCAGTTTTCATCAATAATTGATAAAGTGATATTCTTTTCGAAATCGTTCACTAAGCTTTCACAGTGAGTATCATATGCTTCTTTAAGATCAGCTACAATAGTCATTGTTTTATGTCCGTCTGTGAAAGGAACCTGGATCATTTTGAACATTGAACCCTGATTTTGATATACATTCTCAATGATTGGGAATGATTTTTCTTTCAACAGGTTCAGCTTCATTTTGTAGTCTTCCTGAGCCGCTTTGAATAAGATATTGGTAAGGTCCTGAACATTTTTATTATTAAAATCACTTTGAGAAACCGGAGATTCCATTGTGAATGTTTTAATAATTTCGTATTCAAAATCTTTATAATTTCCTGATGCTTTTCCTTTCGCAACGATAGAATTGGCAACATCGAAAATCATATTGGTAATGTCATATTTCAAGTGGTCTCCGAAAAGAGCATTCTTTCTTCTCTTATAGATTACGTCACGTTGCTTGTTCATAACGTCATCGTACTCAAGAAGTCTCTTTCTTGTTCCGAAGTTATTTTCTTCCACTTTTTTCTGAGCTCTTTCAATAGACTTACTGATCATAGAGTGTTGAATTACTTCTCCCTCTTTGTGACCCATTCTGTCCATCATTTTAGCAATTCTCTCAGAACCGAACAAACGCATTAAGTTATCTTCAAGAGACACATAGAACTGAGAACTTCCCGGATCTCCCTGACGTCCCGCTCTACCTCTCAACTGTCTGTCAACACGTCTTGAATCGTGTCTTTCCGTACCGATGATGGCTAAACCTCCTGCATCTTTTACTTCTTTAGAAAGCTTGATATCCGTACCACGACCTGCCATGTTGGTTGCAATGGTTACAACTCCCGGCTGTCCTGCCCCAGCTACAATCTCTGCTTCTTTTTTGTGAAGCTTCGCATTCAATACCTGGTGTGGAATCTTTCTTAGCTGAAGTGCTTTTGAAAGCAATTGAGAAATTTCAACAGAAGTAGTACCTACCAATACCGGTCTTTTTTCTGCAGTTAATCTTTCAATTTCTTCAATTACAGCATTATATTTTTCTCTATTGGTTTTGAAAACCAAATCTTGTTTGTCATGTCTTAAAATAGGACGGTTGGTAGGAATTACCACAACGTCTAATTTATAGATTTCCCAAAGCTCTCCAGCTTCAGTCTCAGCAGTACCTGTCATCCCCGCAAGCTTGTTGTACATACGGAAATAGTTCTGAAGCGTAATGGTAGCAAAAGTTTGAGTAGCTGCCTCAATTTTTACATTCTCTTTCGCTTCGATCGCCTGGTGAAGTCCGTCTGAATAACGACGTCCCTCCATGATACGACCAGTCTGCTCATCAACGATTTTAACTTCACCATCAATGACTACATACTCATCATCTTTTTCAAATAATGTGTACGCTTTCAATAGCTGGCTCATGGTGTGAACACGCTCAGACTTCTCAGCAAAATCAGAGAAAAGTCTTTCTTTTGCTTCAAACTCTTCTTCTTTAGAAAGGTTTTTAGCTTCCAGTTCAGCAATCTCAGTTCCGATATCCGGAAGAACGAAGAAATTGGCATCAGAGTTACCTTGAGACATGTATTCAACACCTTTGTCTGTAAGGTCTACCTGATTGTTTTTCTCCTCGATTACGAAGTAAAGATCTTTATCTACAATCGGCATATCACGGTTGTTGTCCTGCATATACTGCGCTTCAACTTTCTGAAGCAATGCTCTGTTTCCGCTTTCCGATAAGAATTTGATTAATTGTCTGTTTTTTGGAAGACCTCTGTATGCCTGAAGTAATTTGAATCCACCTTCTTTTGTATTCCCTGCAGCAATTAATTTTTTTGCTTCATTGAAAATCGCAGAAACGGTTTTCTTTTGTACTTCAACAATTCTGTCGATAGAAGGTTTAAGAACATCAAACTCCTGTCTGTCTCCCTGAGGAACAGGACCGGAAATGATCAATGGTGTTCTTGCGTCATCTACCAATACAGAGTCCACCTCATCCACGATAGCAAAGTTCAGTTCTCTTTGTACCAGTTCTGAAGGTGATGTCACCATATTATCTCTCAGATAATCGAAACCGAATTCGTTATTCGTTCCATAGGTAATATCCGAGTTATATGCTTTTCTTCTTCCGTCAGAGTTCGGCTGGTGGTTATCGATACAATCGATAGACATTCCGTGGAACTGATAAAGAGGACCCATCCATGCGGAGTCTCTTTTTGCAAGATAGTCGTTCACGGTTACAACGTGCACTCCTCTTTCCGGAAGTGAATTTAGGTAAATAGGTAATGTTCCTACCAAAGTTTTACCTTCACCGGTTGCCATCTCGGCAATTTTACCACTGTGAAGAATAACCCCTCCGATAAACTGAACATCATAGTGGACCATATCCCAAACTACAGGAGTTCCGGCAGCGTCCCATGAGTTTTTCCAAATAGCTGTGTCTCCTTCAATGCTAACGAAATCTTTTCCTGAAGCGACAAGTTCTCTATCCCAGTCACTAGCAGTTACACGGATTTCTCCATTCTGAGCCCATCTCCTTGCCGTTTCTTTGATCAATGCAAAAGCTTCGGGAAGAACCTGAACCAGAACTTTTTCTTCAATTTCGTATGATTCTTTCTTTAGAGCCTCAATTTTTGTGAAAAGAGCTTCTTTTTCATCAACGTTGGTTGAATTTTTTATCTGCTCTTTAATCTGTTCTATTTGAGCTGTGATCTTGCTGGTTGCAGATTTTATATTCTCTTTAAACTCAGCAGTTTTTTGTCTCAACCCATCATCCGACAATTGTTGGATGGTTGGTTCTACAGCTCTGATTTTTGTTACAACTTTTTTTACTTCTTTTAGGTCCTGCGCTTTCTTGTCTCCCAAAAACCCTTTAAGAACTTTGTTTAAAAAACTCATAAATTTTTTGCTTTATGCTTAATGCAAAATGCTTTAAGCGTTTTAAATAACACTTATCGTGTAAATTAATATATAAAAAGGGCAAAAAAGCTCTAAGCAAGCAGCCTAAAGCTTATCGCTTTATTAATATTCGTCCTCGTTCCAAAGGAAATCCTCGTCAGTAGGATAGTCACTCCATACTTCTTCGATAGATTCATAAATTTCTCCTTCGTCCTCAATAGCCTGAAGGTTTTCTACTACTTCCATAGGTGCACCAGTTCTGATTGCGTAGTCAATAAGCTCTGCTTTTGTCATTGGCCAAGGTGCGTCACTTAGATATGAAGCTAATTCTAATGTCCAGTACATAATTTTCTAATTTTTTGCAAAAGTATAAAAATAGCTTGTATAATAAACTTTTTTATACTTGATTTTCAATTCTTTTTATAATATTTTCTAATAAATGGCTGTCACAAACTAACTGGCAGCTGTGTCAGTAATTTACTTATTGTCGTTTTCTCAAAAACCATTCCACAAATTTTTTTATGCCATTTTGGAAGTCTGTGGCCGGTTTATACCCTATTAAATCCTTTGCTTTTGTAATATCGGCATTCGTTTTTGTGACATCTCCCGGCTGCATTGGCAGAATTTTTTTGATGGCAGATTTTCCCAGTGCTGTTTCAATAGTGGCCACCATTTCAGACAAAGTGATTACCTGGTTTTCACCCAGATTCATGATTTCATAGATTCCCGAATTGTTTTCCAGATAAAGAATGGATTTGGTAATTCCATCAATGATGTCATCTACATAAGTATAGTCTCTGGCTGTATTGCCGTCACCATAGAAAGGAATTTCCTTATTTTCTGAAATAAGCTTTGTAAACTTGTATATCGCAAGGTCAGGTCTTTGTCTCGGTCCATATACGGTGAAGAACCTAAGCTGTATCATATCTATATGGTATAGACTATGGTAAACATGCCCTATTACTTCTGTGCTTTTCTTGGTAGCTGCATAAGGAGAGATAGGATTATCTACATTGTCTGTTTCTGCAAAGGGAATTTTTTCATTGTTTCCATACACACTTGAAGAAGATGCACAAACGAATTTTTTAATATTAAAATCCTTACACAGTTCCCAAAGATTCATGGTACCGCGTACATTTACTTCTTCATATTCCAGAGGGCGCTCAATAGAAGGGCGTACACCGGCAAGTGCGGCCAGATGAATCACCATATCAACAGGATGATTCTTAAAGATGTTCTCAAGACCTTTTTTGTCACGTATATCCTGACAATAGAGGGAATATTGTTCAGAATGAGTGAGGGAAGCCAAACGTAGAATATCCGTCTCTTTATCCGAGAATTCAAAATCCGAATTTTTACCGATTGACTCTAAAGTATTTTTAATTTTTACCCGATAGTCATAGAAATTATCAAAATTGTCAACGTTTATGACAGAATGTCCATTTCTTAATAATTGTTCAACTAAATGGGAACCGATGAACCCACTACCGCCTGTTATAAGATAAACCATTTGTATTTTTTATTAGCACAAAAATATAAATTTTACTTTTTGAAAAATATAATCATTAAATTTACTTAAAAAAGTAATATAAATATCATATGCAGTTTCAAGGGCAAATTTTAAAGATGACAAGCTACGATGCTAGGCCAATCCAATACTACCTCAATCTTTCTGGAGATCTGATCCACATGAATGAGCTGTTTGGAAAAGAGTTAAGCATAAAACATACGGGATTCCAATGTGTAAATTGTGGTGAAAATAAGCCGATTTACAGAATGGGATTCTGCAAAAACTGTTTTTTTGAAAGCCCTTATGCAAGTGATACGATTATCCGTCCGGAACTTTCTACAGCGCATTTAGATATTGCAGAACGTGATCTGGAGGTCGAAAAGCAAATTCAGTTGCAACCACACACCGTTTATCTGGCGTATACCGGAGATGTAAAGGTAGGAGTAACCAGAAATACACAGATTCCTACAAGATGGATTGATCAGGGGGCGACTTTTGCATTACCCATCGCAAGAACAGAGAACCGCTATGAAGCCGGAATGATAGAGGTGGCTTTAAAAGAACATCTGGCAGATAAAACCAATTGGAGAAAGATGCTGCAGGATGATTTTGAAGGAGAAGTAGACCTTGCGGATTTCCGACAAAAGATAAAAGAATATTTTCCTGATGATTTCCAGAAATTTTACAGCGACGGAGAAGAGTTGTGGATGTTTGACTATCCTTTCGAAAAACCGGAAAAAGTTTCTTCATTTACTTTAGATAAAAAACCTGAGTTTACAGGAAGACTTACCGGAATTAAAGGACAGTACCTGGGATTTGAAGGAGGAAACTTTATCAATGTAAGAGGACATGAAGGGTATGTGATAGAACTGGGAATAAAAAATTAAATATAAATATCTTAGCTTGGAATATCATATGTTCTGAGCTAAGATATTAGTTTGTAGGGTCTTATTTATCGGGTGTAATGACTCACTCCGCATTCAAGGAACTTTTTGAAGTCCTCTTTAGGCATATATCCTGAAACAGGTGTGTTAATTACTTTTCCATCAGGAGTTATTAAAACATAGTGAGGTTGAGAATTATTGTTAAAGTTCACCTGCTGAAATAAGCTCCATCGGTCTCCAATCGTTTTTACCTTTTTGATTTGTCCGTCCCCAAGGTCAATTTTGGTTTTCTGATCCTCAGGAAGTTCTTCTTTGTCATCTACATATAAGGAAGCTAATACGACATCATTCTGAAGGATCGGCAGGATGTCCGGTTCGCTCCATACAAATTCCTCCATTTTTCTACAGTTTTCACATCCGTATCCTGTAAAGTCGATCAGGATGGGTTTATCTTCTTTTTTAGCCAGTTCTATTGCTTTGAAGAAGTCGTGTTCCGGATGCATTCCTAAAATTCCGTCTTTTTCATCATGGAAATAACTTACGTTCAGAGGAGGTAAAATTCCGCTTAATAATTGAAGTTTCGGACGTTCGGATGGGATTAACCCTTGAATAAGGTAGATCACAAAACCAATTCCCAATACCCCCAATATTTTTCTTGTGACAGAGATTTTAGGCTTTTTATCATCATGCGGGAATCTGATCAATCCTAATAAATACAATGCCAATCCTAATGCAATAATGATCCAGATCGCAATGAAAAGTTCTCTTTTTAAGAAGAATGTTTTGGATACAAGATCAGCTTTAGATAAAAATTTCAATGCCAAAGCCAGTTCTACGAATCCTAAAACTACTTTTACCGTATTCATCCATCCTCCGGATTTCGGAAGGCTTTGTAATGCCTGGGGGAATAATGCCAGCAATCCAAAAATAATGGCCCATGCCAG
>NZ_VFPD01000001.1:2214007-3372392 GCF_006716485.1 Chryseobacterium aquifrigidense | reverse complement strand
CATGGCGTAAGCAAGGCAATTAACCCTCCGATAAATCCAAGGAATAGATATGTCCAGTAATTTTCATCCACTTTGGTAGACGCTGTACCGCAATCTGTCAAAGGTTTTTTGAAATCAATGGTTGCAATTTTCAGCTGCTTCGGATCCAGTTTTGAAGTTTCTGTGATCGTAGCTTCTGTTTTTGCTGGATTTTCAGTAACCGTTTCAGTAATTTTTACAGAGTCTTTTACAGGACCTGTGGTTTCCTCAGTTGCAGCCTCTTCCGTTGCACCTTTTGGGGTAACTTTTTGGCTGAACTCTAATGTATTGGGAGCCAGACAAACTCTGTCGTCACAAGTCTGATAGGTAATTTCAGAAGTAATATCTGCGGGTTTTGTCGGATCTTTTAATTTAAATTTCTGCTTAAATCCGGCAGAATTGGAGTAGAATACAATCGTTCCTCCAAATGCTTCAGAAAATTCTTCATGTTTTTTACCGGCTTCGGTAAATTTTCCAATCAACTCAATATTCTTTCCTGTCACTTTATACTCCGTCGGAATTCCGGTATCTTCCGGTAAATCTTTAGAGTAAATGTGCCATCCGCTTTCCATGGTAGCATTCAATACCGCTTCGTATTGATTGTTTCCCAGTTCGTTGATGGTGAATTTAAACTTTACAGGATTTTTTATCTGCGCATTAATTCCTGTCGCTAAAAATAGTAGAATTAATAAAAACCAATTTCTAAATTTCATTGTTCATTTCGTTAAAGTTTTGAGACTCCATTTCGTTTTCTCATTCTTTGCATAATTTCTGTTTTACCTGAAAGGAAGGCTGCCAAATACAGCATTATTCCTAATAACTCTGTGTACAGATTTTTTGCCTCGCTAAAATAGATAATTTTTCGTCCCTAAAAAATTTAGAAACTTTCTTTTTTTAAGCCTGATGCGTAAAATATTTTATCATATGCTCCAATCACAATACATATGTTGCTTATTTTGCATTCAAAATGATTATTGATTTTTTCAATTTTGCCAACTTGGTATGATCATTTGAATTTTTACCAGGATAGAAAAACTGGAAAAATCAATTCAGATTTTTTAAAATATCTTCTACTGATGCTCTTTTTTTATAATCGGGATCAAAATGTCTCCATGTAATTTCTTTACCTTCATTAAGAATGAATGTTGCGGATACAGGAAGTCGTCCTGAATGATCTGATCTGCTGTCAGCAAAATCCTCCTTTAATTTTGAGTTGTAAAAATTAAGAGTTTCACTATCAGGAGTGTAAAGAACATCAAAAGCTTCTGCAATTTTATACCCTTCGTCATATAAAACAGTATAGTCTGTCTTTGTTTTACTGATCGTCTTCTCTATAAATTCCGGTTTTTCGGGAGAAATAATAACGAGTTTTGCATTTTTCGACTTCAATTCCGGAGACAGATTCTGTAATGTTTCAATATATTTGTTACAGTACGGGCACCATTGTCCGCGGATAAAAACAACCACCAGTTTTTTGTTTTCTTTTGATGAAGAGAATGTATTTCCCAAGTGATCTTTCGCATTGAAATTATCAATTTTATCTCCTACCATTTTTCCTTTTACCTGATCTAAGGTTTTGCCGGATTGTGGCATTTTTTTTTCCAGAACAGATGCTCCTACGCTTAAAAACTGTTCTGCATTATAATATCCGAAATCATATTGAACTAGCTTTCCATTCGGATCCAGGAATAAAAAGGAAGGATAGTTGACCACTTTAAACTCTTTGGCGAGTCCCAGACCTTCTTTTTCTGCGTCTATGGCAAGGTTTACAAAATTTTTGTTGAACATCTCTCCAACTCTGGTGTCTGTGAAGGTGTTTTTTGCCATGAGCTTGCATGGGCCGCACCATGTGGTGAACAGGTCAATGAAGATCAGTTTATTCTCTTTTGCCGCTATTTTTTTCGCCGCCTCTAAATCAATTTTTTGAAAACTGATACCTGTGCTTTGTGCATTCAATGAAATTCCTATTGCTATAAGAAAACTCAAAATGATTTTTTTAAACATATATTTCTTTTCTTATTAGGTTCCCTGATCCATAAAAAAATCACCCATCATTAAATTACTTTTTTTTAATAACTTGATTGTCAGGTAGAAAAAACACTGTTGTTTTTTATCTTTTTGATCTGTTCTACACATTTGTATTTTTGATTCTGAGCATTATGCCTGCTTGAATACTGATACTTGTTCTGGATTTCCTCAATACTTTTATTTTCAATAAAAATGTCATGGATCAGATTCTGGCAGTGTGAAGAAATAGACTTGATATAACCCGCCAGCTTTTCCCAATAATATCTTTCATCTTCAATGGCAGCACTTATTTCCTGCTGATGTTCTATGAAATAGATTTCGGGAGACTCTATATAAAAATTTCTGTTTCTTAATTTTTTTAACCACAGATTTTTAACAATTCCGATAATGTAGTTTCCCAGACAGGTTTGAACTTTAAACTCATCGGCATTCAGTTTTTCATACAGAATGAGCAGGGCATCCTGGAAAATATCTTCTGCATCTTGCAGATTCCCTTTATTCCTGAGAATGAATTTTTGAGTATAACCAAAATACTGTTGGTATAAAATTCCAAAAGCTATATTGCTGTCTTTCTTAAAATCATCAACAGCTAACGAATTAGTTGTTTTTCTGTCCACGTTACAGTTATCTTTTTTTGAGTTGTCCTGTCTGCCTGATACCTGCGATCCTGTCTGAGAGGGATGACGCCCAGAATATGGTTTCCAAAGTCACATAATAACCAGATATTTTCCCTGACCAAGGCAGATAATTTTTCGTCCCTAAAAAATTTAGAAACTTTCTTTTTCCCTGAAAATCCTGTTGGATAAAATTCATCTCCATCCTGTTGTTTTCTCAAAAGAAGAGGGAACTGGAGCTTTTCAGCATCGAAGTCCCATTCAAATTCTTTATTGATTTCAACAATGTTTTCAAGATCATCTACGAGATCGATGCTGATCTGGTTTTCGGAAAAATCAAAGTGGTCAATCAGTAATATTTCTTCCGGAGTTTCCTTTTTTCCACTTTTATCAATAAAGATCAGTTCATCACGATTGACGATCAGCTGATAATCTTTTGAAAAAAAAGAACTGTTGTTTTCTGCTTTAAAAATTTTGGGGATTTCTTCCTCCTGATTAAATCCGTATTTCTTTAAAATTTCAAATTTTACGAAATCACTTTCCAGATCCAGCTTTTCCTTTGATAAGATTTTATAGTTTTGGTTAAATAGGGTAAGGCGTTTTTCTATCTCCTGAATTTGTTCATGAACAAAATCCTTAGTCTGATTAAGATATAAAGAACTCTTTCTGAAATTTTCCAGAAAATGATCGTTGGTTTCCATCAGCATCGGAACAATCTCATTCCTGATCTTATTCCTCAGATAATCACTCTTTTTATTAGAAAGATCTTCCCGGAATTCAATAGTATGCTGCTCAGCAAACTGATAAATTTCTTTTTTTGAAACACTTAAAAGGGGACGAAGGATTTTATTATCATTCGGAGGAATTCCACTCAATCCATTGATGCCTGCAGCTTTGGAAAGATTAATGATGAAAGTTTCCAGCTGATCATTAAGATGATGGGCAGTAACGAGAAATTCCAGTTTTTCTTTTTCCTGAATTTCTTTAAAAAAGGCGTACCGAAGCTCTCTTGCCCAAAGCTGGATAGAATTTTCGGGTTTCTGATCTTTTGCTGAAACTTCATACAGATGAAATTTTATATGATTTTTCTCACAAAAATCCTGCACCGTTTTCTGATCCATATCCGAATCATTCCCCCGAAGTTTATAATTGATATGCGCTACCTGAAACTGAAACCTGGCATCTTGAATTTCCTGCTTGAAATCCCTGAATAATGAGGCTAAAACCATAGAATCTGCTCCTCCGCTTACTGCTAAAAGATAGGAGTGGTTTTCCGGCTCGTGAACAAGATTTTTTAATTGACTGATAAAGGTTAATTTATTCAACATCGATGTTGAGAATTTCTTTTATGCAAAGATAACCGATATAATTCAATTGAATTTTCCTAACTTTGAGTAGTCTAAAAATGATTATTTATGAAGATTTTAAAAATTTTAGCAGTTTCTGCAATGGCGCTGGGGATGACATCATGTGTCAGCAAAAAGCAGTATGATGCTTTGAGCACAAACTATAAGCAGTGTATTGAAAATATTGGAGAAAGACAGAGAGAAATTCAGGATTTGAAATCTCAAAACTCTGCATTGGCAGGTGAAAACAACTTGTTGAAAAGCCAGCATGATGCTTTAAAATCATCACTTGATGCATGTCTGTCCAATACTGGAAAAAGTTCTGCAAACATTGATAAACTGGTAGGAGAAATCAATGCTTCCAATTCTTATATCAAGCAATTGATCTCCAGTAATGCTAAAAATGACAGTCTGAACCTTGCATTGTCTAATAAGCTGAAGAGATCTTTGGATAATGTATCAGATGAAGATGTACAGGTGAAAGTACTGAAAGGTGTTGTAATGATCTCTCTTTCAGATAAAATGCTATATAAAACCGGAGACTACAATATTCTACCTGCAGCTCAGGAAGTGTTAGGTAAAGTAGCGAAAGTTATCAACGACTACGATAAATACTCAGTATTAATTGAAGGTAACACGGATAACGCTCCGTTGAACTCTCCAAATCTTCCGAGAGACAACTGGGATCTTTCTGCGTTAAGAGGTACTTCTGTTGCTAAAGTTCTTCAGACTCAGTTTGGAGTAGATCCGGCAAGAATTACTGCCGGCGGACGTTCTGAATACAACCCGAAAGCAACTAACATGAGCGTTTCAGGAAGATCAGAAAACAGAAGAACGGAAATCATCATTATGCCTAAACTTGATGAGTTTATGAAACTGATGGATATCGCTCCTAAGAAATAATGACTAAACCCTATATCATCATAAATCCCGAAGCAATTCGGGATTTGTTTTTTTATCAACCGGCCTGTTTGGGAATATATTTTGTTGATATTTTTTTCTGTGAAGAAAAAACAGTCTTTTTAGCGGGCTGTTCAAAGTAAAAGTTGGTGATATTCCAGACGATCATAATGGCTGAAAAATAATATAAATTCAGTACGAGCGCAATTCCTATATGCATAGAGATGGTAAGAAAAAGCCATATTTTCTGTATAGGTTTGTACCAGATAAAGAACGGGTAGCACATCTCAATGATAATGGTGCTCCATCCGATCAGGCTTACAATATAAGAGTGTTCTGCCAGCCAGCTGAAATCAATATTCAGGTCTCTGTTGGAATAGGGAAGATGAATGGCTTTCCATATAGATTCACCGTTCCACCAGTTGAAACCTAAAGCTTTGTCAAGTCCGGAAAAGAAATAGGCCATAGAAATATGAACCTGGAATAATCTTTTGATCGGAGTGAAATTACGATCATCCGGTTTTCTGCTGAAAATAAAATTCCTTAGCGAAAAATGCTGATCAGCAGGAAAAATAATCAGATAAAATAAGGACATGCTCGTGAAAAAATCTGCACCGTAAGCAAAGAAAGAACTTCCCTTGAGCAATGCAATCTGCAGGATAAGTAAAAGAAAGGCAGAAATTCTGGCATAAAATCCTGTAATAATACAAGTACACAATGTAATAAATAAGACTTTGGTCATCAGAATCGTTGTACTTTCTTCAATTCCGCAGCTTTGTAAGAAACTGACAATTTTTGAAAACGTAATCAGCCAGTCTGGAGTGAAAACACCCATAATATCCTGTGGAATAATACTGCTGCTTGAAAATAATTTGTTAAAATCCGGCAACACTGCAGTAAACTGTAATAGGATAACGATTCCTATGGCCACCCGGAAGAAGCTTAAGAATTCTGTTTGATTATCCTGTTTGAAAAAGAAGTTTTCAATTTTGTTGTAGAGTATATTCAGCTTTTTCATCACTTTAGTATTTGAATTCATCAATAAGGATAAGGTTTTCATTCGTTTTTCCTTTTTTGAAATCTGCAATAGTAGGGTAGTCGTACAGATAAAGTTTTGTGGTAATGCTGGCCGCGTTTGGGTTTTCTGCCATCACATGGGCAGCAATCTGTCTGATGATAATATCCAGATACTGATAATATTTTTTATCGTATATATTTTTAGTGGAAATTTTATCAAGAAACATATTGAAGACAGTGGTATATCTCACCCGGCTTTCTTTGTTTTTAAAGTAGGGAAGTGTTTTTTGTTCCAGAACCTTTCCATTCTTATCTCTTAATTCAAAACTCATGACAAAGTCGCTGGCAACATTCGGTGCGTAGAAACCATATCCCGTATCAAAACCAGTGTAAGAAGTAAATATGTTGACAGGCTTTGACTGGGCAATGTCTTCAGCAATACTATAGGCCAATGGTTTTTCATAGTTTTTGTCTTCATAATAAAAACCATAATATCCATCAAATGTTCCTTTCATACCAATTGTAAAGACTACCAGCAGAATAATGAAAATTCCGGATAACTGAAGTTTTTTTTTCATGGCAAATAAATTAAGAAAAGACTGTCTTCGGACTAAAAACAGCCTTTTTAGGTTATTTGTAATTCACCAATACGTTATTCAGTTTTACATTGATTCTGGGATCAATAGCTGTATTGGTTTTGTAAGATTTTATAATCACATTGGTAAGATTTCTTCTACCCATAGTAGGTGGGCAGATGGTGTATTCTTCTGCTCCTCTAACGGTTAATCTGCCTAAAGAGGCGATGTCTTTCTGGCTTAGTAAAACAACATTGGTAGCAACCTGGTTGTTTTGAATTGCGTAATAATCTGTTCCCAATTCTTTAGCTCCATATTTTTTCAGAATTCCTTCTACTTTTGCTCTCAGATCACCGTATTTTTTCCAGTCGATATTAGCTTTCATTAAACATCCGCGGATTACATACTGTCTGTTGATTTTGTATATAATAAAATTGGTACCCAAACTGTTCTGATGAAGTTTCTGAAGGCTTAACAAACTTTTCATGTCTTCATCTGAAATTTTTTTAACATCTTTCAGAATGTAATTATTGTCTACAATGTAATTGCCTTTTTCTTTGTAAAAAGACATCTCCTGAGGTTTTAGCTGGGAAAATATCATAACAAGTCCCACTATTGCTCCGATTAATAATAAAGTCTTTGTTTTCATGTGGCTGCTTTTAAAATATCCCTACTCTTTTTAGGATTTTCGGGTTCCTCCTTGATTTGAATGTTTCATGGTTGGAAAACTTATCTCAAAGGTAGAGGCATGCAGGAAATTACATACGGGTGTTTTTCCTGTTTTTTATGAGGATTTTGACTTTTAAAGAAGGAATGTTAATCAGAATTTTTGAAAAGCAGCCTTTATTCAAAGAGATTTTAAGCTGATTGGATAAACTTAAAACATGGCCCTGATAAAAGATTTTTAGAATGAACTTGGTAAGTGCTGTAGAATGAATGTTGGGAAAATGGAAATGAGATCCCATAGTGTAAAAAAAATAAATCCCGAAGGTGGCCGGGATCTATTCTTAATCAAATTAATTCTTCCTTTTTCAGGAGCGAAATAATTCGTTGCAAAAATGAAGTGGATATTTCTGTCTTACTTTTTGCTGCAGAAGAATCAGTTCTACTTTTCAGTACAACTTTTGTGTGATTCTCATGGTTAGTTTGTGTCTCTCCTGCAATCATCATGTTTTCTCTTAGTGTTTTTACCCCTTATTCTTACTGCAAACTTAAAGCTAATACCACAAAAATAACATCCGTGTTTTCCCGGTATTTTATATGGGGTTTTCACTGATGTGTAGATTTTTATACGCTCGACAAACAATTTTTAGGTATATAATTAGTTGATTAATAAAAGAATATGTATATTTAAGTCCCTGATAAAGGAAATACATAAAGAGGTATCCGAAAATCTAAAGAGTAGGAAATTAATACTAAACTAAAATCATTATGAAAAATTTGAAAAAACTTTCAAGAGGAGAAATGAAAACTGTACAAGGTGCTATTAACGGGTGTAATCCACAGATATTTTGTACCAGCCCACAAACACAGTGTTGCCCGGGATGGGTTTGTGCTGGTATAAGACAATATTGTATAGCCATATAATGGCTTTTTACATACAATTTAGATCTGGCTAAGAAAAAGAGAGGGATTAATTTCTCTCTTTTTTTGTATCTTCTTGTTGAATTTAAAAACTAGCTTTAAAATCCTTAAATTTGTTTAAATTAAAATGGTATGAGTTTTTTTGAAGAAAAGAATCCTGAAATGGACAGATATTTGGAGGCACATGCTTCTTCGGAATCCGAAATTCTGAAAAAGCTGCGAAGAGAGACGTATCAGAAAACAACACAGCCTCACATGATTTCCGGATATCAGCAGGGAAGACTTTTGACGATTATTTCCCAGATGCTGCAGCCGAAAAACATTCTTGAAATAGGAACATTTACCGGATATGCTACTTTATGTCTTGCATCAGGACTGGCAAAAGACGGAAAAATTACAACACTGGATGTGAATGAGGATCTTGCCTATCTTCCTAAAAAATATTTTGAGTCTAGTGAATATGCCAGTCAGATTGATTTTAAACTTCAGGATGCCAAGGAATATTTAAAAGAAACAGATGAATTTTTTGATCTGATTTTTGTAGATGCTGATAAAGAAAATTATGCTGACTATTTCAGACTGATTAAACCCCATACAAAGTCAGGAACGGTGATTCTTTTTGATAATGTATTGTGGTATGGAAAAGTGCTGGAAGAAAATCCGAAGCTGAAATCTACCCAGTCTATCCAGGAATTGAATGATTTGGCAGCAAAAGACGAAGATTTTGAAAATCTTATTTTACCTTTGCGTGATGGAGTCAACTTTCTACGCAGAAAGTAACTAAATATTCAAGGATTAAACATTTAAAGAAGTATACATTATATTGTAATCTTTAAATTATTCAATCTTTAAATTGAAAATTAATGAATAAAGGAGTTTGTATTGTTACAGTAGCGCCGGTTCGTGCAGAAAATTCTGACAGAGCTGAAATTGTTACGGAAATATTGTTTGGGGAAAGTGCAGATATTTTGGAAGTAGATAAAAACTGGACCAGAATAAAGATGCATTATGATGGCTATGAAGGATGGATGGATACCAAACAGCTGAAACCTGTGACAGACGAAGAGCTGGCCAAAAGAAAAGTGACTGTCGTTACCGAAGATTTTTCTTCCGTATTAATGAACGATGGGAAAACTTTACTCTCTATGGGTTCAGAAGTGGAATTCCCGGTGGTAGCTTCAAGAAGAAGCCATGATGTGCGTGAAAGTATCGCTCTTACAGCAAAAGAATTCCTGAACGTACCATATCTGTGGGGAGGGAAAAGTTTTTTTGCGGTAGACTGCTCCGGATTTACCCAATTGGTTTATAAAATTCACAATATAAAAATACCCAGAGACGCTTCACAGCAGGCTGAGGTGGGAGAACCGCTTACTTTCGTAGAAGAAACACAGCCTGGCGATCTTGCGTTCTTTGAAAATGCAGAAGGAAAAATTATCCATGTAGGAATTATGCTGGAAAATCAAAAGATCATCCATGCATCCGGAAAAGTAAGAATTGATACGCTGGATTCCACGGGAATTTTTAATAAAGAAATGAATAAGCATACTCATAAACTGAGAGTGCTGAAAAGTGTAATCTAACCTTAATTCAATCTCATCTGAAATGGAAAATATTCTTTTTGCAATTTTTGATATTTTAAATTTTGGATGGGTCGCTTTCTTATGGGGATTTACCCTGAAAAACTATAGCACTTTGCCAGAGAGAATTCCCGTACATTTTGATATGGAAGGAAAAGCAGACGGATTTGGAGGGAGGGCGTATGCCTTTCTGATGCCAGCATTAGCTTTGGGATTGTATGCGCTGTTCGTATATGGTATGAGACATCCCGAAGACACGAATTTCCCGGTAGAAATTACAGATCAGAATATGAATGCTCAGTTCTTGATTATGAAAATCGGACTGAGAATTCTTTTTGTTGTTCTGGCAATAATTTTTCTGAATCTTCAGGATTATATGTTCAGATATGCGGTTGATGATAAGGCTAAACCCAGAATTTCAATGGCCACCATATTTTTATCAGTTGTTTTATTTACTCCGGCATTACTTTTTATAGCTCATTTGTTTAAATGATACATTCTAAAAATAATTCAGAACATTATAAGTGGGGAAACCAATGCGACAGCTGGATCCTTAAAAATACCCAGGGCTTATCCGTAAAGCAGGAGAAAATGCCTGCAGGAACTTCAGAAAGACTGCATTTTCATCAAGTGGCAGAACAGTTTTTTTATATTCTGAAGGGAGAAGCAGTATTATACATCAATAAAGAAAAATTTTTGGTTCGCCAGGGAGAATCTATATCCATTGAACCCGGAGCAAAGCATTTTATTTCTAATGAAACAGATGAAGAAATTGAGTTTTTAGTCATCTCAAATCCTCCCACGGATCATGACAGAATTGAAATTAAAGAATAAGTAAATGGCTTTTTTATACAATATATTTATCAGTCTTCTTACCTTCGGTATGAAGGTTTTTGCGTTGATTAATGATAAAACTAAAAAAGGCGTTGAAGGGAGAGGGCAGTCTTTAAATATAGTAAAGTCTGTACTTTCAAAAACAGATAAAGTGATCTGGATGCATGCGGCAAGCCTTGGTGAATATGAGCAGGGATTACCTGTTCTGGAGAAACTGAAAGAGAACTTTCCACAACACAAGATCCTGGTGACCTTTTTCTCGCCGTCAGGGTATGAAAATGTTGTTAAAAAGAAACATATTGCGGACGTTATCTGTTATTTGCCTTTCGACAATAAAAAGACTGTAAAAGAATTTACAGAACAATTTAATGCTGAACTATTCTTTACGGTTAAATACGATTATTGGTACAACCTCCTGGCTGAACTGAAGAGTAGGGGGACGAAGATTTATGTTATTTCGGCGTTGTTCTACGAAAGACAGTCTTTCTTTACTTCCTATGGAAAATGGTTTGTAAAGCAGCTTCAGAAAAATGTAGATTGGTTTTTCCACCAGACTCAGTTTTCATTGGCTTTGGCGAAAAGTGTTGGATTATTGAAGTCTTCCGTAACAGGAGATACACGATTTGACAGAGTAAAACAACTCCGTGAAAGAAATAATCATGTAGGGTTCATTGCTGACTTTATTGGTGAGAAAAAAGCGGTTGTTTTCGGAAGTTCATGGCAGGCGGAAGAGAAAATAGCAGAAGTGGTTTCGCGTAAAAATAATACGGTAAAACTTATTATAGCACCTCATGATCTGAAGCGAGTGGAGCATTTGAAAAATAGATTCCAGGATGCTTTACTGTACAGCGAAATACAGAATACTCAAGGGATGACTTTTGATACGCAGGTTCTGATTATAGACAGTATTGGTTTATTATCAAAACTATACTCTTATGCGGATGTAGCTGTTGTAGGAGGAGGATTTCATGATGCCGGACTTCACAATATTCTGGAAGCCGCTACGTTCGGTGTTCCGGTGATTTTCGGGAATCATTATAAAAAGAATCCGGAAGCTGACGACCTTATCTCAGCAAATGGCGGAAAATCTTTCTCGGACGAGTATGCAGCCTCAGAATTTGTGTTATTTCTCGTGAATGAAGATAACCGAGAAGAACTTACTTCAATCTCCGAAAATGCGGGAAAATTTGTAGATGGGAAACCAGATTCTACCAGAATGATACTTCAGAAAATCTTAGCGTAAATATCCCTGATTTTTCATTTCCTTCATGATCTGATCAATGTTTTCTGGAATTCTGTCGCATTCCAGCCAGTTGAGGTCAAGACCATTATTGGTACATAATTTTTGAAGATAATGGTTTTCTGCTATTTTCTTGTGAGTATCACGAAGATATTCATCAATTTCCATCCAGTAATCTTCGTCCAGTTTTTTTACCAGAATTAATGATTTAAAGACTTTATTGATAATATAAATATAAAGCTTGTAAACATTGTCGAACCTTTGTCTGCTAAGGTCGCTGTTGTTTTCCAATATCTTGTTGACAAGAAGAAGATTCAGTGAGATCTCACCGAATTTATCAGTGGTAATTTTTACATGCTCTGTAATCTCAGCACTTATTTTTCGAACAGTGGAAAGGAAATATTTGGCATTTCCCACATATTTTGAAGCGAGAAGAACCTGTTCTTTCACATGTTCTTCCATGGCATCTCTTTTATCATCCGTAGTTTCCGGATCAATGAGTTCAAAATAGAGTTTTTTCGACAATAATTTATCCTTTCTCAGGAGTCTGAAAATTAGTTTGTCCTTTTCCGCTCCGGAAAAAGCACTCAGAGCAGCTTTGAACTCTTTTGAATATTCCATTAATTAAAAATTTTCGAATATTTCAGGAATCCGTTTATTGCCCAATTGACAGTATAATACAATGATTTTACTGTTGAGAATCCCATGAAATCTTTATAGACAAGATATTGATCTTTGATGATATTTTTTTTATTTCTTGAAACACTGTTTTCACGCATCCTGTATTTTGCCAGTGTTTTTTTTACCGGAATCCCTTCCGGAATTACTTTTAAAAGGTTAAGCCACATGACATGATCTTCACGTTTGCTTTTTACAGGGAACAAAAATTTGCCAACTCTCTGAGTATCATACATGGTAGAAACCGGTGCCAAACGGCATGTTTTCAACAGATTCGAGAATGTAACCACTTTGTCTGCCAAAAAATCTTTCAGAATAGGCTGAAGCTGTTCATCGCATCTTGAATAATTACAATAAACAAGTTCTGCACTGTGATCCTTCATATAATCTGTCATCGTTTGCAGATACTCAGGATACCAATAGTCATCAGAATCCAGAAAAGCGATATATCTTCCCTGAGCTCTTTCCAGGCTGTTATTTCTTGCGTTTCCTGCACCACCGTTTTTCTCCAGCACCTGCAGTTTTATTCTCGGATCATTATATTTTCTGATGATCTCAACAGTATTATCTTTGGAAAGGTCATCTGTAATCAGCCATTCCCAGTTTTCATAGGTTTGGTTAAGAACAGACTGTATGGTTTCCTCGATAAATTCTGCAGAATTATAACAGGGAGTAATGATGGAGACAAGATCTTTCATTTGTGTTTTTTAAACTGCTAAATTATAAAAATCTTTTTTCATAAAGATGCCAAGAGCTTATACCTACTGCAATTACCACCAACATACATACCAAAGCCATTACAAATGGATTGTAATCTTCAAATAATCCTAAAGTCTGGAAAGTCCTGATAATAGGGAAATGGAAAATGTAGATTCCATAGGTGAAATCCCCATATTTTCCAAAATTATTTAAGAATTTGAATGAATAAGCAATGTACATTACGATAACTCCGATCATCATTGGAGAAAAAAGCTGGATTTTTAAAAATAAATCAATCCACACCGTGGCGATAGCAATGATGAAAATTATATTTTTATGTTTGATAAACTTGTCAAAATTAAAATAGATCAACATTCCCGGGATAAAATAGGATAATGTTCCAGGAAGTTGTTTGGCTAACGAAATTTTATTTAAGGATTCAAAATAATTGAGATAAATAAGTGATAAAAAGTATAAGATAATCAAACTTATATTTCTGTATTTATTATTCTTTCCGAAAAGCAAAAACAACAAAGGTACCGCAAAATAGTAGCACATTTCTATTTTAAGTGTCCATAGGGCTCCATTTACTGCCTGATTCCCAAAAACTCCGGGAAGCCATGGTGCTTTAAAATTTAAAAATAATGAATTCCAAAAAAGGTATTTGTAAACCTGTGTATTGCTGAAATATTCGGTGAAGGAATAAGTGCTGACTAAGCTTAATAAAATGGCACATAAAAAAATAACCAATAAGTAAGCGGGAACAATTCTTTTGATTCTCTTTTTCAAATAACTTTTCAGGCTTGAAGATCTTTCATAGCTCCTTGCAATAAGAAATCCACTCACTGCAAAGAAACCGAAAACGGCAATTTCAATGGGACTGTGCTCAAAGATCTTGAGATCAGGAGAAGCGCTGAGAGTGCCAAGATGTCCAAGAAAGACAATAAAGGCAAGGAGAACACGTATAAAATCAAAATTGTTTTTCGTAATATCCTGCATTTGTATTTTGTTTCCTGCAAAAATAACTTTTTTAATAGAATGAATGATGCTCATGTATTCATTATTTGTTAAATAAAGGGAAAATAGGGTGTCACTATTTTAAAATATATATAAATAATCGCCGATGAAATAATTTTTCATAAAAAATAGTAATATAAATCAAAAAAATTATAATTTTAGCGCTTGAAAAAATTGATCTATGAAGAAATTAGCATTACTATTTGCAGGTTTATCCTTGTTTGTTGCAGCTACAGGCTGTAGTAATGACAATGATACTGTTCTGGAAGCTCCTCTTGTTGGGACATGGCAACCGTTAAAAGAAGTAGTTACCACGGTAGAAGTTGGGGAAGACCCGGTTTCTAACACGATTACTTATACAGATTGTCAAAAAAAGACAAGATGGTGGTTTAGTGTTGACTCTAAAGGAGGGAAGACGAACTGGGGAGATACTGCTACACCGGGTCAGTGTGCTATTCTTTCAGATATAAAATTCAATTATACTTATAATAAGGAAGGGAAAGACGTTCAGATGAAAATCCAGGGAATAGTGGAGCCGCAAAATGCAAAGGTTATTACTTTGGATGCTACAACGCTCAATCTTGCGGTAAGAGAGGAGACTCAGGATCCTACTATATTCCAGACAAGAACATATACCTTCAAAAGAGTTACTCAATAATAGTATATACTTCAGGATATAAAACAGATCTCATCTCCGGATGGGATTTTTTTGTTGAGGATAGAATTGCAATTCATCATAAATTCAATTTCTATTTACTTTAAAATCATTATTTTTGTGAATCTTGACAAAAAGATAAATAATTCAGTCTAACATATAACATATATATCAAGTGTTTTACGATCATCAGCAGATAGAAAAAAAGTGGCAGAAATACTGGGAGGAAAATCAAACCTATAAAACCTCTAATAACACAGACAAACCTAAGTTTTATGTACTCGATATGTTCCCGTACCCATCAGGAGCAGGACTTCACGTAGGTCACCCGCTGGGATATATTGCATCCGATATCTATGCGAGATACAAAAGACATCAGGGGTTTAATGTACTTCACCCGGTAGGATATGACAGCTTTGGACTTCCTGCTGAACAGTATGCTATTCAGACAGGACAGCACCCGGCTATTACTACAGAACAGAACATCAACAGATACGAAGAGCAGCTGAAAAAAATCGGGTTCTCATTCGACTGGAGCAGAGAAGTAAGAACTTCTGATGCTTCTTACTATAAATGGACGCAGTGGATTTTTATCCAGTTGTATCATTCATGGTATAATAAAAATACAGATAAGGCGGAATCTATTGATTCTTTAATTCAGCATTTTGAAGAAAAAGGGACAGAAGGATTAAATGCCAATCAGAACGACGAATTAAATTTCACTGCAGAAGAGTGGAAGAATGCTTCTGATATTGATAAAGAAGATATCCTTTTAAATTATCGTCTGGCTTACAGAGCTGAAACAACAGTAAACTGGTGTCCTGCATTAGGAACTGTACTGGCCAACGATGAAGTGAAAGACGGTAAATCTGAAAGAGGAGGATTCCCTGTTTTTCAAAAGAAAATGATGCAGTGGAGTATGAGAATTTCTGCGTACTCTGAAAGATTGTTACAGGGATTAAATACTTTAGATTGGCCGCAGCCATTGAAAGATTCTCAGGAATACTGGATTGGAAAATCTCAGGGAGCACAGGTTCGTTTCAAAGTAGAAGGACATGACGAGACTGTTGAGGTATTTACAACAAGACCTGACACCATCTTTGGAGCAACCTTTATGGTATTGGCTCCGGAAAATCCTTTAGTGGAAACCATTACTACGGATGCTCAAAAAGTAGAAGTAGATACTTATATAGAAGAAACTTCTAAAAAGACGGAGAGAGACAGAATGTCTGACGTGAAAAACGTGAGCGGAGCTTTCACCGGCAATTATGCGATCAACCCTTTCAGCAATGAAAAAATGCCAATCTATATTTCAGACTATGTGTTGATGGGATATGGAACAGGAGCAGTGATGGCGGTTCCGGCACATGATGAGCGTGACCACAGATTTGCGAAGAAATTTAATCTTGAAATCAAGAAAGTTGTAGAAACCGAAGAAGACGTTCAGGAAAAATCTTTTGATTCCAAAGATTCCGTTTGTGTAAACTCTGATTTCTTAAACGGATTACATTATAATGAAGCGAAAGCAAAAATGATTTCTGAGATCGAAGCAAAAGGCATCGGTCACGGAACTACCAACTACAGACAGCGTGATGCTATTTTCTCAAGACAGCGTTATTGGGGAGAACCCGTTCCTATATATTATAAGGATGGGATGCCTTACACGTTGCCTGCTTCTGCTTTACCATTGGAACTTCCTGAAGTTGAAAAATACTTACCTACAGAAGATGGAGATCCGCCACTGGGAAATGCAAAAGAATTTGCCTGGGATGAGGTAAACCAGAAAGTAGTTGCTACAGATTTAATTGATGATAAAACTATTTTCCCGTTAGAATTATCTACAATGCCAGGTTGGGCAGGAAGCTCATGGTATTTCCTTAGATATATGAATCCGAATGATGAAGAAACTTTTGTTAAAAAAGACTTAGCAGATTATTGGGGACAGGTAGACTTATATATAGGAGGAAGCGAACACGCAACCGGACACTTATTATATTCCCGTTTCTGGAATATGTTCTTAAAAGACAGAGGATATATTAATCATGATGAGCCATTCCAGAAATTGATCAACCAGGGGATGATCTTAGGAATGAGTGCATTTGTGTATAGAATTGACGGAACCAATCAGTATGTATCTAAAAATTTAGCCAAAGACTACCAGACTCAGCAGATTCACGTTGACGTATCCTTATTAAAAGGAACCTCTGACGAATTGGATACTGAAGCTTTCAAAGCATGGAGACCGGATTATGCTGAGGCAGAATTTATTCTGGAAGACGGAAAATACATCACAGACCGTGAAGTAGAGAAAATGTCCAAGTCAAAATATAACGTAGTCAATCCTGATGACATCTGTGAAGAGTATGGAGCAGACGGATTAAGATTATATGAAATGTTCTTAGGACCGTTGGAACAATCCAAGCCTTGGAATACACAAGGGCTAAGTGGAGTATATGGTTTCCTTAAAAAATTCTGGAACCTTTATTTCAATGGGGAAGTATTTGAAGTTTCAGACGAAGAACCTACAAAAGCAGAATACAAAGTTTTACATACCTTAATAAAGAAGGTAGTATATGATATTGAGAATTTCTCTTTCAATACCTCAGTATCTTCATTTATGATCGCTGTGAACGAGCTTCAGAAAATAAAATGCAACAAGCGCAATATTTTAGAACCGCTTGCCGTTATCATTTCTCCGTATGCTCCTCACATCTGTGAAGAACTGTGGAGTTTATTAGGAAACGATACATCAATAGAATTTGAAAAATTCCCGGCATTGAATGAGGATTATCTGATTGAAGATGAAATTGAGTATCCGGTAAGTGTAAATGGTAAAATGAAGTTCAAAATTTCACTTTCCGCTCAATTATCTGCCAAGGAAGTAGAAGATTTGGTGATTTCGAACGAGAAAATGCAACAGATTTTGGAGGGTAAAACCCCTAAAAAAATCATTGTAGTCCCTCACCGTATTGTGAATATCGTAATTTAAAAAAAAATTAACATTGGGAAATTAAAAAAAATGGGTGTCTTATTTTTATGATTTTTTAATTCAAATGTTAAATTTGGAAAAAATAAATAAAATAATTTAAAATAATTACTATTTCGAAATCGTATTAAAAATTCTTTATCAAAAAAAAGCAAAATGTTTAATTAAGACTCTTGCATTTTAATTAATTTTGCCTTTAATTTACACCCTGTAAAATTTTAAAACAATATAATTTAGTTAAATATGGAAATGAATGTTTCAAAAAATGATGAGCAAGTAGTTGCTAGAAAGGCAGGAGGTTTAAATCCAGCTGTTATTATTCCTATTCTATTTGCTATAGGAGTATGTATTTATTTATTCGTTCTTGGTAGCCCAGGAAACTTTAAAGATGCAGATAAACTAGGAAGTGGTTCTGTAGCTTTTTCAACTGTTGAAGGAAAAGACATTCACCCAGAATCGTTTTTAGGTATTATCTACAAAGGAGGGGTTATTGTACCAATCTTGATTACTTTCATGATTACTGTAATCGTTTTCTCTTTTGAAAGATATTTCGTTCTTGGTAAAGCAGCTGGAAAAGGAAACTTAGACAACTTCGTTGTACAAGTAAGAAGCTTACTAAACCAAAACAAAATTGACGAAGCTATCGAAGAGTGTGACAGACAACAAGGTTCTGTTGGTAACGTAGTAAAAGAAGGTCTTACTACTTACAAAGCACTTTCTCACGATACTACATTAAATAAGGAGCAGAAAATGGTAGCTCTTAACAAAGCTATCGAAGAAGCTACTACTCTTGAGATGCCAATGCTTGAGAAAAATATGATGATCCTTTCTACTTTAGGTACTGTTGCAACGTTAGTAGCACTACTTGGAACGGTAATCGGGATGATCAAGGCGTTCTTCGCATTAGGTTCAGGAGGTGGTACTCCGGATGCTGCTGCTCTATCTACAGGTATCTCTGAAGCCTTGATCAACACGGCTTTAGGTATTGGTACTTCAGCAATCGCTATTATCCTTTATAACTTCTTTACATCTAAAATTGACGGATTAACTTACAAGATCGATGAGATCTCTATGAGTATCCAACAATCTTTCGCTGAATTCAACTAAGAATTAGCAAGATATTTGCATTAGCAATTAAAAGAAGTTTAATTAAAAATATTTTATAATAATGGCGAGAGTCAAACCAAAAAGACATGGAGTAATTACGGACATGACTGCAATGTGTGACGTTGCGTTCCTACTCCTTACGTTCTTTATCTTGACCACTCAGTTTAAAAAACCTGACGTGGAGCAGATCAAACCGCCATCTTCAATTTCGGAAAAATTGCTTCCTGATGCTAGTTTAATGACTATCAACGCTACTCCGGACGGAAAATTCTATTTCCAGCCAGTAGAAAATGCATCAGAAAGACTTGCTCTTTTGGATAAAATGGGACAAAAGTATGGTATTACTTTTGACAATAACCAAAAAGCTGCTTTCCAGAAAATTCAGGCAATTGGAGTTCCAATGAACCAACTTAAAGGGTACTTGGATCTGCCTGCAGATGAGCAGAAAAATTATAAGAGTCCTACAGGTATTCCTATGGACAGTACAAATAAGCAATTAATTGATTGGGTAAAAGAAAGTTTGAGCGTTAACCCTGACTACAAGTTAGCGATTAAAGGTGACGTTACAACTGAGTATCCTAAAGTTAAAAGCCTATTTGAGGGTTTAAGAGATATTGATTTTCTTAAATTTTGGTTGATTACATCACAAGAAGGTAAACCTAACGAATAATATCGATAGAAATGGCAGAAGTACAAGTACAAGAGAAAGGCGGCAAGGGCGGCAAGGTCCGTTCCAAGAAGCAAAGTACCAGAGTCGATATGACTCCGATGGTGGACTTGGGTTTTCTATTGATTACCTTCTTTATGTTCACAACTACGTTCAGTAAACCGAACGTGATGGATTTGGGTCTTCCGGCTAAACCGAAAGATGAAACAAAAAAACCACCTCCAACAGAAATTAAACTTTCTAACTCAATTTCTATCTTATTAGGAAAAAATAACAGAGTTTTCTGGCACCAGCAGGATGCTACATCCTTGAATGACCAAACTCTTATGGAAACTACTCTTGACAGAGAAGGAATTAGAAAAGTAATTCAGCAGGCAAAATCTAGAGCTGCAGATCAAACGAAATTTACCGTGATCATTAAGCCAACTGACGATGCTGTATATAAGAACTTTGTTGATATTCTTGATGAAATGGCAATTACCAAAAGTGAGCAGTACGGTGTTACTGACATTAAGCCTTGGGAAAAAGCTGTTTACGAGAAAAAAGTAGGAGGTGCTGCTGCACCAGCTGCTGCTACAAAGTAATTTAACCATAAAATTGTTATATCTAATCTATGGCAGATGAAAATGTATACGGTCAGAATCTTACATTAGACGAGATCGTATTTGAAAATAGAAACAAGGAATATGGTGCCTATGATCTTAGACATCAGTATCCGAGACTTTTAACAAAGTCTTTTATTATCGGAACCGCTTTATTCCTTCTGGCAGCTTTGTCTCCGTTCATCTATCTTACGATTAAAAATCTTACAGCTCCGCCTAAGCAAGAAGTTAAGGCAGATCTAGTAGATATTATCGAAGAAGAACCGATTATCGAGCAGCCTAAAGAAGAAGAACCACCACCACCTCCTCCTCCAAAAGAGGAAGAGAAAATTGAGGTGATTCAGAACGTAGTTCCTGAGCCTGTAAAAGCTCCGAAAATTGAAACTCCACCACCACCGATTTCTAAGCAGTTGGAAACTACAACTGGTTTACAGAATCAGGAGGGTGTAAAAGCTCCGGCTTATACGCCACCACCGCCACCACCATCTACAGGTACTAAAGCTAGTACAGTAGAAGTAAAAGCGAACAACCCTAACGAGATCTATAAAGATGTTGACCAGTCTGCAGAATATCCTGGAGGTATGGGAGCATTAAGAAAGTTCTTGGGAGATAACTTCGATACATCTTTGATGGAAGGAGGTGAAGGAACACTTAAAGCGAAGCTTAAGTTCGTTGTAGAAAAAGACGGAACTGTTTCGAATGTTACTATTGAAGAGAAATCTCCAAATGGCGACTTCAACAGCGAAGCAATGCGTGTAGTTAAGAAACTTAAAAAATGGACTCCTGCGAAGAGAAACGGGGAGAGCGTTAGATCTTACTATAGCGTACCATTTACTATGAACTTTGAATAAGACTTATTTATTCAAAATATAAATAAAAAGAGAAGCATATGCTTCTCTTTTTATTTTTTTTGGTATTTTTGTTACATGATGTTCAATTGGTTATCCCTGGTTACGGGATTGTTTTATATCGTTTTAGGAATTGTAGTGATTGTCTACAAATTCTTCTTTACTATTTTAGAGCCTGCTGTTGCTTATGCATTAGGAGTAGTGCTTATTATTTATGGTATTTTTAGAATTTACAGGGCGATCTCAAGAATTAAAAAATCGAGAAATGAAGAATAGTTTTAAGCTTGCAGTAATTTTTGTTTTGAGCATGATGCTGGCAAGCTGCAAAAAGGAGAAAAATACTCCTTCCTATCACAAAGGTGATCTTACAATTTTTACTGACGAATCTTTTCAAAGCGTTACAGAAGCATTAGCTGAAGGATATATGATCAACTATCCTGAAACACATATCAAAGTAGAAAGGAAGAAAGAAGACCTGGGACTTCTTGATCTTTTGAAAGGAAGTGCTAAAGTGGTGGTAATGTCCAGAAATCTTAATCCTGAAGAAATAAAAACATATGAGGAAAGAACAGATTTAAAGTTTCTTCCTGCTAAATTCGCTGCAGATGCAGTAGTTTTTGTTGTTCCTAAAGATTCTCCGAAAGAAAGTATTTCAATGGAAGAAATCAACAGCGGTTTGATATCTGATAAAAAGGAATTTATTTTTGACGGAACCAACTCCAGTAACCTGAATTTTGTTGCTGAGAAACTGAAAAAACAACCAAAAGACCTGAAATTTTCCATTATTCCGGGAAACCAGAAGATTATAGAGGAATTAGGAAAATATCCTGATAAAATAGGTGTTGTTGGATTAAATACTTTTAGCCGTCCTTATGATAAAACTTCAGAAAAATTGAGAGAGATGGTGAAGGTTCTTCCTGTAGTAGAAAATGGAAAATCGTATAATGCGGATTTTGACGGACTTCGTACCATGGAATATCCGTTTACAAGAGTACTTTATTTCCTGATCAACGAAGGGAATTTCAATATTGCCAATGGATTTATAAGATTTTCATGTACTCATTTAGGACAGAAAATTGTACAGAAAGAAGGCCTTCAACCTTATAATATTTATAAGAGAGAAGTGCAGATGCGTTAAAAAATATTAAATTCACAATTTATCCCCATTAAAAATTTTGATTTGGTCTGAAAATTGTGTAGAATAAAACTCAATTATTAGAAAATATAAAATGAAAGATATAATGAATATGAATGTAAAGAAGATTGCTTTTGGAGCAGCCGTGGTATTTTTTACCGGTTTTGCCTCTGCACAGACATTGCAGGATGGTATCAACAGTATAGACAGTGATAAATTTGCACAGGCAAAAACAAACTTCACTGAAATGATCGCTAAAGAACCTACAGCTGAAAACTACTTCTATTTGGGAAATACTTTCTTAAGACAAGGAGAGCCGGATTATGCTAAGGCCATTGAAAATTTCAATAAAGGCTTAGCTGCTGATGGTAAAAGCTATCTGAACAAAATCGGTTTAGCTGCTGTGAAATTAGGTAAAGGTGATAAAAATGCCATTGCTGAAATTCAGAAAGTAGTTACTGATTCAAGAGAAAAAGATGCTGAAGTTCTTTTCAGAGCAGCAGAAGCTTTAACTCTATTCGAAAAAAACAGTTCACCGGATCTGGCTATCCAGTTTTTGACTAAAGCTATCGAGAAAGCTGAGAAAAAAGGTGTTCCTGCACATTATTATTATACATTAGGAGATGCTTACAGATTAAAGAGAATGCCGGGAGAGGCTATGTCTGCTTATGATAAAGCATTACCTACTGCTAAAAATAAAGCTTCTGTTTACACAAGAATGGCAACTTTATGGATGGCGGCACAAGTGTGGAAAAATGCAAAAGAAAGTATTGATAAAGCAATTGCTGTAGATCCTACTTATGCTCCGGCATACAAAGCGTTGGCTGGTTATGATATCAGATATCAGCAGAATGCAAAAGCTACGCAAGACCTTATCAACTATACAAAATATGCTGATGAAGATCCGTATACTCAATTGGAAATTGCAAAACTATACTTCACAAACGAAGATTATGCAAACTCTAAAATGGTATTAGACAAGATTTTTGATAAAATCGACGATCCTATTAAATTCAAATTAAGAGCTTACAATGCATATGCCGATAAAAACTACGCAGATGCTAAGCAAAATATGGATACTTTCGTTTCTCAGGCTGAGAAAACAAGAGTGCAGCCTGCTGACCAGGGTTTACAAGGTCTTATTGCAGCAGGTTTAGCAAAAGATGAAAAAGATGCTGCTAAAAAAACAGCTTTAATGACGGAATCTCAGCAGAAAGTTGCTATTGCAAAAGCTGCTAAAGATGAAACAATGAAGTGGGATCTTGAATTAGCAAACATCGCAGGTGGTGGAGGTGCTTCTCAAGCTGAAGCAGATAAAGGGCCTACTAACCCTGCTATTGAAGCATTGAAAAAGCAGGTTGCTGCTAATAGCCAGGATTCTGATGCATTATTCAAGTTGGCAACAGCTTATCAGGATGCGAAAAACTGGAACGGAGCAATTCTTACATGGCAAAAAATGTCTGCTCTTCTTCCGGATTGGGCTCCGGCATATTACAGTCAGGGATATTCTTACCAACAAGCTGGTAACAATGAAGCAGCAAAATTGGCTTATGAGAAATTCATCAGTACAGTAAAACCTGCTGATCAGGAAGCTAACAAGCAGACTCTTGCTTACGCCTACTTTGCAGTAGCTTACATGAGTAAAGATTCTGATGCTGCAAAAGCAAAAGATTATGTTGCAAAGTCTTTACAGTTAGATCCTACTTATCAGGATGCTGTAAAATTAAATGCAGAAATCAACAAGTAATTTAAATTTTAAATTATAGATATTAAAACTTCCCATTCCTTATGTTTGGGAAGTTTTTATTTTAAATCCTATCTTTGAATTTATGAAAACTGATATACTTGCTTTTGGAGCTCATCCCGACGATATAGAACTTGGATGTGGCGGAACTATTGCTAAAATGGTCTCTGAAGGAAAAAAATGTGTGGTCGTAGATCTTACCAGAGGTGAGCTCGGAACAAGAGGCACTGATGAAACCAGAAAAGCCGAAGCTGCAGATGCTGCCAAAATTCTGGGGCTTTCTGCAAGAGAGAATCTGGGAATGAAAGACGGATTTTTGGTCAATTCTGAAGAATACCAGATGAGGATTGTAAAAATGATTCGCAAATACCGCCCGGAAATCGTCTTAGCTAATGCGATTGATGATAGACATCCGGACCATGCAAAAGGAGCGAAATTAGTGTCGGATGCGTGCTTTTTGTCAGGACTGAGAAAAATTGAAACAGTACTTGATGGAGAATCCCAGGAAGTGTGGAGACCAAAACATGTATTTCATTATATTCAGTGGAAAGATATCAAACCGGAATTTGTCATTGACATTTCAGAACATCTTAATAAAAAACTGGAAGCCTGCATGGCATACAAAACTCAGTTTTATGATCCAACTTCTAAAGAACCTGAAACTCCAATTACCACAAAAGACTTTTATGAAAGCTTAACTTACCGAGCTCAGGATTTAGGGCGATTATCGGGAGTGACTTACGCTGAGGGCTTTACATCTGAGAAATTAATTTCTTTGAAAAATTTTGATGGAATTGTTTGGTAGTTGAGGAAATTGTCCTATATTTGCACTCAGAAAACGGTGATTGTAGCTCAGTTGGTTAGAGCGTCGGATTGTGGTTCCGAAGGTCGTGGGTTCGAGACCCATCATTCACCCTAAATTAGCACATTTTCAATAAGGAAATGTGCTTTTTTTATGTCTGAAAAACAATCAAACTGTATTGAAATGACACTTTTTGGTGTGTTATTTTTTTTATCCTGACTTATAAAAAGTATATTTGCACGATAATTATGAACATCATCGGCTAATGAAAAAAATCTACTTTTTACTTTTTATATTGAATTCCATTGCAATTTCTTCAACAGTAAGGTATGTGAATATTAATTCCAGTACCGGAAGTGCACCTTACACTTCTTGGGCTACTGCAAGTAATGATTTACAGACAGTCATCAATGCGAGCCAGATTGGGGATGAAATCTGGGTATCCAGCGGAACTTATATTCCAGCAAGAGACCCCTTTGGAAACAGCTCTCCTTCGGATAGTCAGGATAAAACGTTTTATTTAAAAGACGGTATTTCTGTGTATGGTGGATTTAATGGAACTGAAATATCTTTAACAGACCGAAATATCAACAATAATATAACAATTCTGAGCGGTGATATAGGTACCTTAGGAACTAAAACTGACAACTGTTACCATGTTGTATTGTTTTCTGGTAATAGTATCAATGCAATTGGTGTGAGATTAGATGGATTTTCTATTACTAATGGCTTTGCGAATGGTACTGTTAATAATAATCTAAACGGAAATGTTGCTTCGAGATTAGCAGGTCCTGCCATCTATTTTATTAATGGAAATAATACAATTTCGAATAACAGGATTTATATGAATTCCGGCTATTCAAGTGGAGGCATTTACACGTCAAATGGTAATAATATCATTTCTAACAATGAGATTTATAATAATAAAGCCTTCTATGATGGTGGAGGCGTTAGTGTATTTGAAGGAACCAATACCATTACCAATAATTATATTCATGATAATACTGCTACCGGCGATGGTGGGGGTATATATGCAGTTTTAGGTGTAAATAATGTGATCAGTAAAAATGTGATCGCTAAAAATAAAGGAGGGATCAGTCTGATTGATACTTATTATTATGGCGGCGGCGGTATTTATACTGAAAAGGGTTCGAATCTCATCGTCAATAATCTCCTTTACGAAAATACTACAAACTACATGGGAGGAGGTATTTTTCTTTATTATGGAAACAATAAAGTCATCAACAATACCATTTATAAAAATACGGGAACAAGGGGAGGTGGATTTTTTACCTATCTGGGAAATAACTACGTAAAAAATAATATATTCTGGGGTAATATTAATGGTACAGATAGTCAGCCCGGAGCAGATTATAAAAATCATAATGACTGGCCGGCTGAAAATTACTTCTATAATAACCTGTTTCAGTTGCCGCAGGGATTTTATACTTTGGCAAACCAAAATTCTTTATATGGTTATCCTAATAATATATTTCAGACGAATCCAGGCTTTACAGATGAAACCAATATTTTTGGAGCAGATGGAATTTTAAGAACTTCAGATGATGGATTGTCCTTGTTACCTAATAGCGTTGCTGTTAATTACGGGATGATGACAGATGCTCCTACAGATGATATAAGAGGAACAGCCCGTATGGGTAACCCTGATGCCGGAGCTTATGAATTGATGGGAAGTCTTGGTGTGGCAGAAGTACCCATTCATGATTTTAAAATTTATCCAAATCCTGCTAAAGATGTTTTAAATATAAAAACTGGTGATAAAATTGTAAAGGTTGAAATTTTTAATCTGGCAGGTCAACTCATAAAAACTACAAAGGAATCACAAATAAATATTTCAGCATTTCCGAATGGAAACTATATCCTAAATGTAGTCACAGAAAAGAAAATAATTACAGAACAATTTATTAAAGAATAAGTTATTTGTACATCTTAACCTATTTTTAGCCTTTCAAAATTTGAAAGGCTTTATTTTTTTCAAGTCTGAGCTTTAACTTTTCGCTTGCTTTACTGGGGGGCTAAATGTTCACAAAATAAATTCCATGATTGGTGACTAAAACACTTATATTTGTTTAAGTAGAATCATGAGAAAAATCTCACTCAACTCACTTAATCAAAGCTATTAACATGAAAAAAATCTTTACAATTCTTATTGTTTTTTTTGCAATAAAATCCTATTCTCAATCAGGTTCCCAATCTTATTTTAAACGTCTTTTTGATACCAGAGGCCTTGATCAATGGAATGGTAATTCAACAAGTACAGATCAGCTTGAGTTCGCGTGGGCTGTCCCTGCCCATATGGAAGCATTGGTTTTAATGTATGAAAAAACACTTGAAAAAAAATATGCTGAAACTTTAATCCAGTGTATCGGAAATACCATTGACAGGAGAGATGATTTGAGAAATCCTACATTGGGATACCCGATAATTTATGATTATCGCCATGTTTCCGGTGCTGCCTGGTCTACTAACCATTATAATGCGGTAACAGATACAACAGGGTTGCCTTATTCGCATTTGGTACATAGTGCCAATATTACCTATCCTATGGCTAAGTTTGCAGCAATCGTTAAAAAAGACAGTACTATTCAAAATTTAACATATGATTCAATAGGTCGTTATGCAGGTCAAACCTATATAACAATTGCTAATGATCTCATCCAAAAAATAAAAGAAACACTTGCTTACCATACGGGCCAATGGTTTATAGAACCTGGTTCTAACAACACGATAGGATATTACAAAGAACGCAGCGATAATAATCCACCAATAGCTTTTCCGGGAGTAATCTTACCTTTTAATATGCAAAGCTCTGTGGGAAGAGTGCTGGTGCAGATGTACAGGGCAACAGGTGAAAACAATTATCTTGTCCAGCTCAATCAAATCGCCAATTTTATAAAAGCAAATACACAACTTAATGCCAGCTTAGGATCTAATGTCTGGACCTATTGGAAGCACGATACTTTACGTGAAGATATTTCTCATGCTGATTTAACGGCTGCCTTTCCTTATGAATGCAATAAGTATGGTATTTCAATTAATGGAAACCTTATTTATACCACTGCAGATATAAATGCCTATACTAAAACGCTGACTAAAGATATTTATATCTCTCCTCTGCATATAAAAAATGGGGTTAATTATAATGGTGAGAATTGGAATATCAAGTATAATATTAATACCTCTGATCCTGCTGTAACTCCCAGATATGGCACTTATACAGCTTATTTATGGTTGTATTTATCTCAATATGACGATAAAACACTATATCAGATAGTTTCAGATTTACAGGCAGCCAAAAATTATTACAGCAATATAACCGTATTTGATTCTTCTATCACGTGGGCTCTTTTATCAAATTTTGAAAACTTAATTGTGCCCGTCAATACAGATCATGAGTATGGAGAAGATTCTGACTGGAGGGGAATTGCAAGCGGTAATTTTGATGGAGACAGCGACGATGAATTTGTCGTGATAAGAAATTTTGATGGGTTGATGCAGACTCTGGAACCCCATGACAGAGCGTTTCAGCAAGTGACCAGCAGTAAAGTAATGGGAGCTTCATATAACTGGAAAGGTCTGGCTGCCGGTGATTTTTTTGGAGATAGCAAAAGTGAAATTGTAGCGTTAAGTGATCATGCAGATGCCAGCGAAAATGGGATATATGTTTTAAAAGTTGATAATGGTAATATCGTTCAGCATGCAAAATATACTGGTTGGGGAGCGCAGTCAGAATGGGTAGGTGTAACAGCAGGAAATTATATCAGTGGGGGAAAAGATGATGTTATTACAGTAAGAAATTATAATAAAGAGGTTCATGTATATAAGTTCAATGGTACAGATATACAGTCAGTATATGTAAATTCACTTAATCTGCCTGCTAATTCTAAGATCAAAGCAGTGGCATCCGGTGATCTCGATGGGGATACAAAAGATGAGATCGTATTACTTGTTGATGCGGATGACAATAATTTAATGTATAATGGTATACACGTTTACCGTGTTAACGATAGTGGCGTTCTCACAAAAGTTTCTGAATTTACAAACTGGGGCTCTGCGTCAGACTGGAAAGGACTGGCTGTAGGAGACATTGATGCAGATGGTGTTGCTGAAATTATAGCGCACAGGAATTTTGACGGAGATTATAAATTATTCAAATTAAACGGAACCATCCTATCCGGGATTACTGCTGAAAAGTTTCCGCTCCTTCAAACCAAAAATAATGTAATGTGCTTCGGAAACTTTGACCCGAGTACTAAGAATGAAGAATTGGCAACTCTCAGAAAAGATGGAGGAATTGTAATGTTTTCTGCAGCAAAAGTTACCAATAGAAGCCTTAATACGAATAGAACCTCTGAGGATCCTTGTCACAATGAGCTGCCGGATGTATTATTCAGTTTTATGAATAAGGAAGATTCAAAAGAAATCGTATCCATAACAAAAGAAAATCAGTAATAACGGATTTAAATAGTCATCATAATATTCAATGGAAACGGGCTTTAGCCCGTTTTTTTTATAGCAAATGCTGAATGTAGAGCATAAAAAAAGCATCTTTTTCAGATGCTTGTGTTTTTAGATATTCTTTTTTAAACTTCGTCGTCAGAATCAATTGTGAAAGATCTGCTTTTGAAGTCTTTGTCATGTTTTTCTGAAATTACATCCTCACCCTTTTCATTAATGATGAAATCTGTGGACTCATTAAACATCTCCTGGAAACTCTTAAAATCTTCCTTGTAAAGGTAAATTTTATGCTTCTCGAATGTAGCTTCCCCATTCTCTCCGAAATTCTTCTTACTCTCAGTGATTGTAAGATAATAATCTCCTGCTTTCGTCTCGCGCACATCAAAGAAATAAGTTCTTCTCCCTGCTTTTAACACCTTCGTGAAAATCTCATTTTCATGGCGTTCCTTGTATTCACTCATTGTTAGATATTTTTTAATCTTGTTAAGAACAAATATAAAAGAATTCTTTTAATCACAAAATTTTTTTTATGATTTATTTAACAATTGAGAATGAAATGGCTAAGCGGTTACAGAATTGGCAATTTCGGTCAGGTTGATAATTTGATGGGCTTTTTGAGCGCTAGACTCTCTGTGTGTGATAATTATGGAAGTTGCGTTACTGATTTTTTTGTCAATATTTTCCAGAATATTCTGCTCCGTTTCAGTGTCCAAAGCAGATAAAGAATCGTCAAAAATAATGATATTGGGGTCCTTAATTAAGGCTCTTGCGATACAAATTCTTTGCTTTTGTCCCCCCGAAAGCATGACTCCGCGTTCACCAACAAGTGTTTTATATTGGTCTTTAAACTCTACAATATTTTTGTGAACATCCGCAATGTTGGCATACTCTACCACTTTCTCGTGAGAAGGATGATCAATGGCAAAACCAATATTATTTTCAATGGAATCAGAGAACAAATAGCTCTCCTGGGGAATATACCCGATAAAGTTTCTGTAGTTTTCCAGATTATGGTCTTTCAGGTTTTTACCATCAATGAGAATCTCTCCTTCTGTAGGATCTATTAATCGGCATAACAGCAGGGCAATAGTTGATTTTCCACTACCGGTTTTACCCATAATAGCTAATGATTCTCCGGCTTTTACTTTGAAACTTAGATTGTCCAGTGCTTTGATTCCTGTATTCGGATATACATAAGAAACATTTCTGAATTCGATATCTCCTTTGATAGGATAGTTTTCAAAATTAGTATTAATGATCTCAGATTTTTTATCCATGAATTCATTGATTCTTTGCATGGATGCCTCAGCTCTCTGGTTAACAGAAGTTACCCATCCTACCATAGAGAAAGGAAAAATCAAGGTGTTGATATACATGAAGAAATCTGCAATCTTACCAATACTTAATTCTCCGGCAATATATTTTGTTCCTCCAATCCAGATAATAGCAACATTTAATAATCCGATGACAAAAAGAATAATGGTGAAGAAATAGGCCTCTGTTTTGGCAAGATCCAAAGCTTTATTCTGATAATCGGTGACTTTGATTCCGTAGTTTTTTTCAATGTATTTTTCTCTGGCGAAAAATTTTACCACACGGATTCCGGAAAAGCTGTCCTGAACAAAAGTTGAAATCGCAGACTGGCTTTTCTGCATGATCTTCGACTTTTTGTTGATGATAGAGCTTACCTTATAAATAGCAAAAGACAAAATAGGAAGTGGAAGCAAGGTCCACATCGTCATGGATGCATCCGTTTTCACCATATAAATTGCCGTGATCACTACCAGAACGATCAGGTTGGCAACATACATTACGCCAGGGCCAAGATACATTCTCACAGCAACAACATCCTCACTCAATCTGTTCATTAAGTCTCCGATAGTGGTTTGTTTATAATCCGTTAAAGATAAATCCTGATAATGTCTGTAGATTTTATTTTTAAGTTCATATTCTATTCTTCTGGAGGCAACAATAATGGTCTGTCTCATCATAAAAGTGAAGAATCCTGTCAAAAGAGAACATCCTACAATAATTCCAACATAGATTAAAACCTGCTGGTTGAAGCCAAGGTTTCCACTTTTTGTAAGTTCATCCACAGATTTTCCTACAAACTGGACTTTATATATATTAAAGAAATTACTGGCGATGATAAAGAGTACCCCCCAAAACAATAGCATTTTGTGTTTCCAAAAATAAGGGTTTAAGGTTTTTAGCGCTTTCATATAGTTTGACAAAATTACAAAAATGTCATCACACTACGAATTTCATCAATTTTAAATTTTGTATCTTTGCAGCCATAAAAAAGCTCTTTGAATGTTAGGAAGACGACAAATCCGTGAAAAAGTAGTACAGACCGTGTATTCTTACTACCAAAATCCTGTAAAATTTGATGTTTTAGAGAAAAACATGTTTGCCGGGATAGAGAAAATCTATTATCTATACATCTATCAGCTCAACTTTTTGGTGGGTCTGAAAGATTTGGCAGAAAATCAGATCGAAATTGGTAAGAATAAATTTCTTAAAACTGATGCTGATATTAATCCTAACCAAAAATTCATCAATAACCAGGTATTACTTAAGCTGGAAGAAAACCCTGAAAGATTATTTTTCACGGGTCAGCACAAGCAGTTGAAATGGGATATGCATGATGACTTATTGGTAAAGACTTTCCAGAGAATTACTGCTGGGAAACGTTATCAGGATTTCATGAAAGAAGAAGGATATTCCTTTGAAGAAGATCAGAAATTTATCGGGAAATTATTCTTAAGATACATTGCTGAAAATGAAGATTTTCATGATTACTTAGGTGATAAGGAACTTTCATGGTATGATGATATCCATATTGCCAACTCCATGGTACAAAAAACAATCGGTTTCCTGAGAGAAGATGAAGAAAGCAGAACTTTGATCAAAATGATTAAAGATGAAGAAGATAAAACATTTGCTGCAAAATTGTTGAGAGATACCCTGAACAACTGGGAAAACAATGAAAAGAAACTTGAAGAAAGACTGGAAAACTGGGATCTGGAAAGAGTTTCTTTAATGGATAAAGTGATTTTGTCTACAGCCATTGCAGAGCTTGATAACTTTGCTTTCACCCCTTCAAGAGTGATCATTAATGAATATATTGAAATTGCAAAAGTATTTGCTACAGACCGTTCCAATATCTTCATCAATGGTATTTTAGATAAATATTGTAAAGATCAAAATAGAATATAAAATGAAAAAGACGTTATCAATTATCGCCTTGTCAATTATAGGCTTTGGGTTAGTTTCATGTAAAAAAGAAAACAAAGAAACTCAAAGTACTGAAACTGCAACTACTGATTCTGCAGCTGTTGCGGCTCCGGTAACCACTGATTCTGCGGCACCCCCTGTAACTGGTGAAGCAGCTGCTCCGGTTTCTAACGAACCATCTACTTCTGTAGCTTTATCTGAAAACAGCTTCGATTTTGGAAAAATCAAAAAAGGAGATAAAGTAGAGCACATATATGAAATTACCAATACGGGTAAAAACCCATTAATCATTTCTGAAGTGAAACCAGGATGCGGATGTACAGCTCCGGATTTTACAAAAGAGCCAATTATGCCTGGTAAAAAAGGAAAAGTTACATTGCACTTTGACTCTTCAAGCTTCGACGGAAATGTTCAGAAGTATGCAGACGTTTTTGCAAACGTAGAAAAAGCTCCAATCAGATTAACGTTCACAGCGAACATTCAACCCTAATATTTAGAATATGTTGACACTATTTTTACAGGCAGCAGGTGGATCTTCACCTATGATGCTGATCATGATGGGGGTAATGTTTGTAGGGTTTTATTTCCTGATGATCAGACCTCAGATGAAAAAGCAAAAGCAGGAGAAAAACTTTCAGGAAAACCTTAAAGTAGGAACAAGAGTAGTTCTTACATCAGGTCTTCACGGAAGAATTGCTCAGGTTCAGGATGACGGTTTTGTTATTGAAACATTATCCGGAAAACTGAAATTCGAAAAAGCAGCAGTTTCAAGAGAAATGACAGAAGCTCGTTTTGGAGATAAAGCAAAAGCTGCTGAGAAGGCAGATGACAAAAAAGAAACAGTAACTGAAGAAAAAAAATAATTCAGTCTGAAAATATTTAGCTGCGGCGGGTGAACTCTGTTCACCCGCCGCAATTTTTTTACACTGGTTTGAAAAATTGTGTCCATTTGTGAAAAACAATTAGTGAAATTAGTGTTTAATAAAAATTATCTTTGCTTCATGAATCAAAATACAAACAAAACCGTTCTTATTCTGGGGGCTAATTCTGATGTAGCAAAGCAATGTATAAAACAATATGTGGAGAAAGGGTTTTCCGTAATCGCAGCTTCCAGGAATACAACCTCTTTGAATGATTTTATTGATTCAAACAATCTTGACGGCTCAAAAGTAATGGTTATGTATTTTGATGCTGCTGATTTTGATTCTCATCATGAATTTTACTCCAGTCTTTCTGTAAAGCCTCATATTGTAGTGTATGCTGCTGGGTTTTTAGTAGACAATCAAAAAGCGCTTACTGATTTCAAAGGAGCAAAGCAAATGATGGAGGTCAATTATATGGGGGGCGTGTCTATCCTGAGTATGATTGCAATGGATAGAAGCAATATAAATCTGGAAAGGATAATTGGACTCTCTTCTTTGTCCGGAGTAAGAGGAAGAAAAAGTAATTTTGTCTACGGAAGTACAAAGGCTGCGTTTACACAGTTTCTGGCAGGATTGAGACAAGAATTAGCTTCCAGAAAGATTATTGTGAATGCTTTGGTTATTGGTTATATCAGAACAAAAATCAACGAAGGCTTAGAACTCAATGAATCTCTAATCATGGAACCTGATTACGTGGCAAAATTTATTGTCAACGCAGGAAGTTCTTTTACCATTGTCCCTAACTTTAAGTGGAAAATTATCTATCATATTCTTAGACTTTTACCGGAAAGCCTTGCTGCAAAATTGCCTTAAGGAATTTTCATTAACGTTATTTTTCTTTAAGAGGAGACAGTTCGGTATTGTTTTTGTAATTCTATGTCCCAAAAATTATTTCTTCCTGCAAGATTCAGTTTCTGAATAATTATTGAATAAAGCTGAAATATTCTTTTTCTGCTGTCAATCTAATTCAAGGATAAATATGTTTTACCTTCGCTCAGGTAGGGAAGGGCGTATTTCTTTTTTCCAAATCCTGCAGAAGATATCAATCCTGTATTGATACAAATAGTAAAACACATAGTATAAAAATGGACGATTTAGAATTGAACAAAATTCAACAACACTGGGACACTTTAATTTCTTCAGCCATCTCGTGGGCACCGAGAATCTTTACTGCAGTCATTTCTGCATTATTGATTTACCTGATCGGATCCTGGATGATCAGAATGATTAAGAAACTGGTGGAAAAAGCTTTCAAAAAAAGAAATATGGAAGCTTCACTGCAGCATTTTCTTTTAAATATTATCAACTGGGGACTTAATATTCTTTTGTTTATTGTTGTTGTAACGCAGCTTGGAGTACAGACTTCCGCGTTCGTCGCAATGATTGGTGCCGCAGGTCTGGCAGTAGGTTTAGCTTTACAGGGATCCTTAACGAACTTTGCAGGAGGAATCTTAATTCTACTATTAAAACCTTTTAAGATTGGTGACTTTATTTCTACCAATTCAGGGGTTTCAGGAACTGTAGATGCCATAGATATTTTTCATACGAAACTGATCACGCCACAAAACCAACTGATAGTAATTCCAAATGGGGTAGTATCAAATAACAGCATTACCAATTTTACCCAACTGGGAACAAGAAGAACGTCATTGGATATTGGCGTTGCTTATGATGCAGATCTTAGACAGACCAAGGACCTTTTAATGAATGTTATTAAGAACAATCAATATGCACTTGCAGTACCAGCTCCACAGGTAGTAGTGACAGAGCTTGGAGACAGCGCTGTCAATATCTCGGTAAGAGTAAGTACTTCCACAGAAAACTTCTGGACGATGAACGAAGAGCTAATCATCGGTTGTAAAGAAGCTCTCGATAAAGCAGGAATCGGAATTCCTTTTCCACAAAGAGATGTACACATTTACAATCAATAATTATATTTAATTTTTTTAAGAAGCTCCCGCATTATTGTAATGTGGGAGTTTTTACTTCTCTTTTCTAGAATATTGCTGTAAAAAATCTAATAAAATTTTATATTCATTCTTTTTAAACTCAGGTTCTGTAAAAATGAAATTAATATTTTTATTAACCATATTTAAAATAAGGTATTGATTAACCATTTTATAATGGGTTTTATCCCAGACACAATTGATGGTATTGAATGGATTTTTAACAGTAATACTATCCTTGTGAAGGGTTATAAAACTTATTTCAGCATGTTTGTTTCTAAGATTTTCAATCTATTCCTCTATTAAATTGATGGTTTTATTTTTGGCACTGAAATATTGATATAAAAGAAGAAAAATATATCCTGCAAATAAGAAACTACCATATTTAAAAATAACGGAAACAGGACCAAGATTCAGGGGTTTTAAAGGAAAAAATCCTAGTGCCATGAATAGAACAGCATATATGATTGCTTTTTTTAGTTCAACCAAATGCTTTCTCCATGTATACTGAAAGAAAAATTTCTGATTTTCTCTTTCTATATTTTCATTGAAATATAACTGTAATTTGATTGAATCATCCATGGGTAAAAGCTTTGAAGGCAAAAATAGAGAAATTAATCAATATTTTGCAGTAGTTCCAAAGCCTTCATCATATCGATTCCTTTCCCCAAAACCGGTTTAAACAAATCTCCTTTCTCCTTAATTCTTTCAAGGGCATTGTTAATAGTAAAATCTGTTGGTTTCAGGCCTGGTTTTACCTCGTCCCATTCCAGTGGCATGGAAACTGATGCTCCGGGTTTTGGTCTGAGGCTGTAGGCGCTTGCGAGTGTTTGTCCTGTTCTGTTCTGCAGATAATCAAGATAAATTTTTTTGTTATCCCTTTTCTGCAGGCTTCTTTCCAACGTTGTAATCTTAGGTAGTTTTTCGTTTACCTGTTTCATGAGAATATGGGCGAAATCTTTTACCTGGTCAAAATCATATTTACCTCCCATCGGAATATAAATGTGAATTCCCGTACTCCCGGAAGTTTTGCAGTAGCCTTTTATTTTAATTGATTTTAAAACTTCATTCACCTGCAGCGCTGTTTCAATTACCTCATCAAAAGTATTCTTTGAAGAAGGATCCAGGTCTAATACCAGATAGTCAGGATGCTCAAGATCCGGTAACGAACTGTTCCACGGATTAAGATCTATACAGCCTAAATTATTCAGATAGGCTAAGGTTGCTTTGTCATTGCAGTAAATATAATCAATGTATTTATCATTCGATTCAGAATATACCTGGGTGGTTTTTATCCAGTCAGGAACAAGATCTCCTGCATCTTTCTGATAAAAGCTCTGCTCTTCAATTCCATTGGGAAAGCGGTTGAGAGAAAGCGGACGATTTTTTAAATAAGGTAAAATATATCGTGCTACGGATTGATAATATTCAATAACATCTCCTTTCGTAATACCATCTTCAGGAAAATATACCTTATCCTGATTAGTAAGCTTTACAGGATGCTTATCTAAGGTAACTTCTTTCTCTTTCTCAGAAGTCTTTGTCTTTTTTGGTGAAGCTTTCGTATTCATATCTTTAGATTTTTCGGTGAAGGATGGATCTTTAATATCTTCCGGGCTTTTGTCCTCTCTGATGGTAATAAAAACCGGATGTCTGAAGATTCCGTCCTTGGTAATTTCAGAATATTTGATTTCACATACCAGTTCAGGTTTTACCCACGTTACCGGCATATTGGTTTTTGGAACTGTTTCGAACGGGGATGACTTTACAATTATTTTTTGAAGTCTCTCATACACTTCTTTTAAAGAAACCGTATTAAAACCTGTTCCTGTATGGCCACAGTAAGTAAGCTGACCATCGATGAATTTTCCTAATATCAGTGCTCCGAAACTTTCCCGCGATCCTCTGGGTTCTGTAAAACCACAAATAATGACCTCCTCTGTATTGGAAAATTTGATTTTAAGCCAATCGGTGGTTCTGTGATTTTCGACATACAGACTGTCTGCCCGTTTTGCAATCATTCCTTCCAGCTGCATTTCTTTCATTTGTTCAAAAAATTCAATGCCCTTTTCAGGAATATGATCGCAATATTTGATCCGTTCGGTTTCCGTTAATGCTTCTTTTAAAAGTTCTTTTCGTTGAATTAAGGGAAGATCTTCCGTAGAATGACCATTGAGCCATAGCAGGTCAAAAACCTGATAGGCAAGAGCCGCATCAGGATTGTCTCCAATTTGCTGCAAAAGCTGAAAATCAGGCTTTCCCTGGTCATTATAGACCACAACTTCGCCATCCAGGATCATACTATGCTTTTGCTGGCTGAAATCCTCAGCAATTTTGTCAAATTTTGATAAAAAGGAAATTCCATTCCGGGAATAGAAAAGCGGAGCATCATGGCTAAGGTCTGCAATAGCCCTGTAACCATCCCATTTTATTTCAAAGATCCAGTCTTTATCATTGAAGGCTTCCTCTGAAAGCTTAGCCAGCATAGGTTTAATGAAAGACTTAAGCTTTTTTTCGTTCGTTAACGAATTGAAATTCCTGAAGGGTTTTTCAGAAGTTATGACTTCTTTTTTTCTTTTATTTTTAGGCTTTTTTTTTCCTCTAGAAATTGGGTGACCAGTGATTTTGGTGAAGTGTTTTCCTCGGCATCATAAGGACTTTCTGCAAATTCATCCTTATGTTTGATAAGCAGCCATGAGTTGTCATCCGTATTTTTCATTTTAACCAGAGCAAATTCACCTTTCAGCTTTTTACCGTGTAAAATAAACTTTAAAGAACCGGCATGAAGTTCCTTCAGAAGTTCTTTTTCATCAGAAAGTTTAGAATTCTCTTCCAAAGGCTCATAGGTTCCGCTGTCCCATACTTCCACTTGTCCGGCACCATAATTTCCTTCCGGAATATTCCCTTCAAAATCTTTATAGTCGTAAGGGTGATCTTCTACCATCATAGCAAGACGTTTGTCTTTTGGGTCCAAAGACGGGCCTTTCGGAACAGCCCAGCTTTTCAGTACACCTTCCATTTCAAGCCGGAAGTCATAATGAAGTCTGGAGGCAGCATGTCTCTGAATCACAAAAATCAGTTTGTCTTTGCTCTTTTTTGTTTTCCCTTTAGGTTCGCTGGTTTCATCGAACTTTCTTTTGTTATGATAATCTTTGAGAGCCATTATGATGCAGATTTGGATTTAGAGGTATTCAGGCTGGCTTTTAACTGAGCCATAAGGTCAATCACTTTACCTTCTTTAGCAGGCTGAGCTTTTTGGGCTTTTACATTTTTGCCTTTTGCTTTCTGCTTGATGATCTTCATCAGCTCATCAGAATAGGTATCTTTATACATGGCGGGATCAAACTCCTGTGAAAGCTGCTCAATCAGGCTGACAGCCATCTTCAACTCTGCAGGTTTCGGCGCCTTCCGGGCAGGAATTTTTAAATCCGAATAATCTCTTATTTCCTGATCAAATCTTAAACGGTTCAAAACCAATATGTCGTCATTGTAAGGACGGATCATCCCAATGGCTGCGCTGTCACGAAGCACAAAAGTTCCTATTCCTACCATGGCAGTTTTTTCAAGAGCTTTTAATAAAAGTCTGTAAGCATTTTCACCATTTTTCTGAGGTTCCAGATAATACGGAGTCTCAAAATACATACTGTCTACTTCTACTTCCTTTACAAACTGGTCAATAGAAAGTATTTTTGTTTTTTCAGGGCTTGCCGCTTCGTAATCTTCTTCGTCAAGAACGATATATTTGTCGTCCATGAGATAACCTTTGACGATGTTTTCCCATTTAACTTCTTTCCCCGTATTTTCGTTTACCCGTTTGAAACGGATGTTTGAAAAATCAGATTTGTCGAGCATATCGAGATCCAATTTTGTGGTTTCCGTTGCGGAATAAATTTTAACAGGAATGTTGACTAATCCGAAGCCAATTGCGCCGTTCCAAATTGCTTTCATTGTCTTACGTTTTTAAAAATCAAGCAATTAATATGCCGACAGAGGCCCGTGTGGTACCTTTCATGGACTTTGTTGTCAAATGACAATTGTTTTTATCCGTGACTTTTATACCTTTATATTTCCGCAATCCGTGGTTATATCAAAATATGGAAGAGCTTTTTACTTATATCAAAAAATTCGGAACACTGAATCCTCAGGATGAGCTGTTGATTGCTGAAGGAATTCAGGAAATAACGGTCAAAAAGGGAGATCCTTTCATAGAAGCCGGGAAAGTAAGTCAGAGAATTGCTTTTGTGAAGGAAGGTGTTTTCCGGTCTTTGTACTATAACAAGCAAGGTGATGATTTTACACGGTATTTTATTTATGAAGGACGATTTATTGGGGACTTTCAGGGCTTTACCGATCAGCTGCCGGCACATGAAGATATTGAAGCGATTACCGATGCTGTATTGCTGGTCATTGACCGTGAGCATTTTAAAATCCTGGAAGAGAAAATTGCGGTATGGCCTATTTTGTTTGCAAGAATCCACGCTTTTGTAGTAGAAAATAAACTGAAGGTCGCCAGTATCATGCTCAATCAGGATGCAAAATCACGGTACATTCACTTTTTAAATCATTATCCAGGGCTGGCCAACAGAGTTCCGCAATCTATGCTGGCTTCCTATCTTGGCGTGACCCCTTCTTCACTGAGCAGAATCAGGAGAAATATAGTGTAGGATTATTAATGATAGATGATAATCGATTAATAATGTGAGTGGGAGAGTTGTGAATGGCTTCTAACCTCTGATATTTAGCTTCTCATTTCTGATCAGATCTCTTTTTGTCAAATGGCAATGGTGTTTCCTGCTGACTGTCATAGCTTTGCTTCATAAAATTTAAAGTACGAATATGGATATTGTATTAGGACTACAATGGGGAGATGAAGGAAAGGGAAAGTTCATTGATCTTATCAGTGAAAATTACGACATTACAGCTCGTTTTAACGGCGGATCTAATGCTGGGCACAGCATTGAAAGAAACGGACGCAGAATAACGCTTAAAATGATTCCTTCGGGAATCTTTATGAATGGAGTGAAGAATATAATCGGAACCGGAACTGTTATTGATCCGGTAAGTTTTAAAAAAGAAATTCTGAATCTTCAGGTATTTGATAAAACCATTCAGCCGGAAAACAGTATCATTATTTCCCAAAAAGCACATCTGGTAATGCCAACGCATAAGCTTCTGGATATTTTTATGGAGGAAAGTACCAGGTATACCACTATCGGAAGTACAAAAAATGGGATTGCCCAAGCGTATTCAAACAAAATATTAAGACAGAATCTAAGAGTAGGGGATATATTTTTACCGGATTTTCAAAGCAGAGCGCAGCATATTCTTAATAGAGATTACAAAATGCTGGAAGAGGAAGGAATGATTGTTCTGCCTGCTTTGGAAGAAATCAGTAAAGAGTTTTTTGATGCGGTGGAATTCCTTAAAAAATTCAGTTGTACAGAGACTGAAATTTATCTTAACACAGCTTTATTTGAAGGTAAAAAAGTATTGGCCGAAGGATCTCAGGCAGCCATGTTGGATATTGATCATGGTACCTATCCGTATGTAACGTCTTCCTCAACGACTGCATCAGGAGCGAGTAGCGGTTTGGGTGTTTCACCTAAAAAGATCGGTGAGATTTACGGAATAGCGAAAGCATATTGTACCCGGGTGGGAAATGGAGCATTTCCAACAGAACTTTTAGATGAATTTGGAGATGATCTCAGAATGAAAGGAAATGAATTTGGTTCCAATACAGGACGCCCGAGAAGAACAGGCTGGCTGGATTTGCCTGCTTTAAAATATGCAGTAATGATCAACGGAGTCACTCAGCTGGTTCTGACAAAAGCTGATGTTTTAAGTGGATTGAAATCTGTGGCAGTTTGTACCCATTATGAACTGGAAGATGGAAAAACAGTCGCTATTTCAGGTTTGCTTCCGGAAAACGGAAAACCCGTACTGAAATGGATGAATGGCTGGAATGCTGATTTTTCTGCAATGAAAAGTCCTTCTGAGCTGCCAAAAGAAATCATGGAGTTTCTATCATTTCTGGAAACGGAACTGGGAATTCCGGTGGCTTATCTTTCTACCGGACCGGGCAGAAATGAGATGTTGAAATTAATCTAATAAATAGTTCTCAAATAGAAAGAGGTTAGGAAGTTTATTTCCTAACCTCTTTTTTGTAAGAAGAAATTTAATTAACTTTTGTAAGGGTAAAGCGTTGCTTTATAGAAGGCTGCACCGTTTGATCTGTAGTACCGATGACAATAGGAGTAAGATTGGTTGTTAAACCATCTTTTACTTCTAGCCTCAGTGCCGGCGCATTCTTGGGAGCAAATCCAAAACCATTATTTCCCAGATTGAATAATAACCATTTCTGAGAATCTGTATTAGCATTGGTTCTTAATTCAACAGCTGTTCCATTTGTTGTCCCATTACTTTTCACAGTTAAAACCTTTGCAGGATCCAATATTGATTTAATAATGTAATACCCATGATCTGATTTAGTGAAAGTAAATCTCTGGTTGTTCCCTGTAGAAGCTGAATACAGAATTATACCCGTGCCATCTGTAGTGGAACTTCCGGTAATATCTACATTTTTATCACTCGCTAAAGCTGTTGTCATCGTATAAGTTCCGTTGATTGCAGAACTGGCATTAACAGGTCCATATAAATGATTGATACCCGCATAATCACCTGCAGACAATCCTGTTCTTTGCTTGGTAAATGTAGATCCATCCAGCTTGATCATTACCGGTTGGCTTGCGTCTATAGCAAAGTCTGTAGACTGATACATCATGACTGAACCGAAATCAAATGCACCATGTCCTGCATAATCATTATAAAGATTGAAGTTATGACGGCTTCCTTCCACCGCTTTGTTAACATCTACAATGATGTACTGATCTCTATCTGGGCGGCACTGCTCATGCATGATTCCCATAGAATGCATTATTTCGTGAGCAATAATGGCGGGATAGGTAATGTTGTAAATTTTAATACCGTTAACTCTGTTTTTTTGCCATCCAAGCGGAGAACTGTTGGACGTTGTATAAGTAAAGGTGATATATTCTGTCTCGTTGGTCCGTTCAACAAACTGCATACTGGTTTGTGAAGAAATCATATCAAACGCTTTGTTGATATTGGTCAGGAATGTATTATAATTCTGAGTACTCAGAGTTCCCTGGCTTGGTAATGTATAATACACTGTTGCATTGGGCCATGTCTTAATAAAGGAGCTTACAATGGTACTTTTTTCGGCAGTTGATATTTCAGGGTTGGCCTGCTTTTGTAATACACTAAACTGTTCGGGGCTAATCGTAATATCTTCTGCATAAAAGTATTCTCCATTTACTTCATTAATGTACGTGTATTTTTCGTCAATTAATAATTTGTGAATCTTTGCATTGTCCAGCTTTGTGGTTGTAGGATCTGTTGAATCAGTTTGAGGACTTTCAATGTCTGACCTACATGAATTCAGGGCCACAACAAGGCATCCTGATAATAGTAATAGTTTGCTTTTCATATTATTTAATATTGGTTTGGTAATCAAGGTTTAAAATATGAACAGCTCTATTATTATCCTACGCATCAGATTATAAAATACATCAATTCCTAAGTTTTGATTAAGTTCTTCATTGTAATTCAGCTGTGTAATGTAAATATATTAATAAAAATGATATTTACATATAACATAATATAATGATTGTTTTGTTATGTTTTTATTTATAATGTGTATTTATTTCGTTAATAAAATTATTTTAATTTAATTTTTGCTGTTAAATTTTAAATTTAATTATTTCACGAATTTTTGATATAGTATATTGAAATGCATATTTCACCGGCATAAAGTTTATTTTGTTAGAAAATTGATAAGATATGCTGGAATTTTTAATGTTCTTCGACTCTAAATAATACTATTTTTTTCCTATTATTTTTTTTTAAATATTAGGGCCAGGATACAACGGGTCGACTAAGGCTTCCTGTAATACAGAGATAAAAAAAGCGGGGCAAATACCCCGCTTTATGTTTATGCTTTTAAATTCAATTGTAATTCTAATTCGTCGAGCTGTGCATCGGCAATAGAAGCTGGTGCGTCAATCATTACATCTCGTCCTGAATTGTTCTTAGGGAAAGCGATATAATCTCTGATCACTTCGTTTCCGTCAAGAATCGCTACCAAACGGTCAAACCCGAATGCTAAACCTCCATGTGGCGGAGCTCCATATTTGAATGCATTCATCAGGAATCCAAACTGAGCTTCCGCTTCCTCTCTGGTAAATCCTAATAAATCAAACATTTTAGACTGAAGATCTCTGTCAAAAATTCTGATAGATCCTCCTCCGATTTCGTTTCCGTTCAGAACCATATCATAAGCGTTGGCTCTTGCTTTTCCTGGATCAGTTTCCAGTAAGTGGATATCTTCCGGTTTTGGAGACGTGAAAGGGTGGTGCATTGCATGGTATCTTTCAGTGTCTTCATCCCACTCCAATAGAGGGAAATCAACAACCCAAAGTGGTGCAAACTCGTTTCCTTTTCTTAATCCCAAACGGTTTCCAAGTTCCATTCTCAATGCTGAAAGCTGTGCTCTTACTTTATTTTCGTTTCCGGAAAGAATCAACATTAAGTCTCCTTCTTTTGCTCCGAATTTTTCAATGATTTTTGCTAAATCTTCCTCGTTGTAGAATTTGTTCACTGATGAGGTTTTTACACCATCATTCTGGAATTTTACCCAAACCATTCCTGTAGCTCCGATCTGAGGACGTTTTACCCAATCCACAAGTTCATCGATTTGTTTTCTTGTGTATTCTGCGCATCCTTCTACATTGATTCCGACTACTAATTCAGCGTCGTCAAATATTTTAAAGTCTTTTCCTTTTACCAGTTCATTCAGTTCTACGAACTCCATTCCGAATCGGATATCCGGTTTGTCATTTCCGTATTTTCTCATCGCATCTGCGAAAGTCATTCTTGGGAAGTTTCCGAATTCCTGACCTGTAATATCTTTTAAAAGGGTTTTAGTCATTCCTTCAAATACGTTCATAACGTCTTCCTGCTCTACAAATGCCATTTCACAGTCGATCTGTGTAAACTCCGGCTGTCTGTCAGCTCTTAAATCCTCATCACGGAAACATTTCACAATCTGGAAATATTTATCCATTCCACCTACCATCAAAAGCTGTTTGAATGTCTGTGGAGACTGTGGTAATGCATAAAACTGTCCAGGGTTCATTCTGCTTGGTACAACAAAATCTCTTGCTCCTTCCGGAGTAGACTTGATCAAAACAGGTGTTTCCACTTCAATGAAACCTTCTTCAGATAAGTAATTTCTTACTTTTTGTGCCATCTTGTGACGGAAGATCAGTTTATCTTTTACCGGATTTCTTCTGATATCCAGGTAACGGTATTTCATTCTTAATTCTTCACCGCCATCCGTTTCATCCTCAATAGTGAAAGGAGGAAGCTGAGAATCGTTCAGAATAATCAGTTTCTCTACCAGGATTTCAATTTCCCCTGTTGGAATATTAGGGTTTTTGCTTACTCTTTCAATAACTCTTCCGGTAGCCTGAATCACAAATTCACGGCCCAGTTTCTTAGCTTCTTCCATCAGTTGTGCGGAAGAGCGGTCCTGGTCAAAAACCAGCTGGGTAATTCCGTAACGATCTCGAAGATCTACCCAAATCATAAATCCTTTATCACGGATAGTCTGTACCCATCCTGATAGTGTAACTTCTTCATTCAGATTTTTCAGAGATAGCTCTCCGTTGGTGTGTGATCGAAACATAATTATTTGTTTAAAGTTCAATGTTTAAGGTTCAATTCCGAACCTTGAATTTTTCGTTGGCAAAGATAAGATTTTTGCAGGTTTTATAAATAAAAAAAACTCCCTTTCGGAAGTTTCATATATTGTTTTTAGATTTTTTTAAATTCTGTTACCACCTTTTGCGATCAGAATTCTCTTTACTTCTTCGCTGCCTTTTGTTTCATCAGCTACTTCAAGAGGTGTTTTATTCTGACATTTTTTATTCACATTCGCTTTGCTATCCAAAAGGAAGTTGATAATATTCTTTCTGTCAGACATTACGCTGAAACCAAGAGGTGAATAAAGTATATTTCCAACAAGGAAACATTTGTTGTAATCTCCCGGGGCAAACTGTTTCTTAAATGTTGCTATATCATCAGAATAAATGGCTTTCATCTTTTCCTGAGTCATCTTCTGAGCAGATAACATACTGCCAGACAGTAACATTCCAAATAGAAAGGTAGTAGAGATTATTTTTTTCATAAGAATAATTTTTAAGAATATACAAATCTAAATTAAATTTTATTACCAATTGCTAAGTTTTGATAATAATTATCTTTCTATTCATTAGCTTATTCTCTTATTAATTATAAAATCGTAAAACTCCTGTTTTGCAGATTATGTTCTCCATCCTTATTCCAAAAGCTTGATGATATCAGGTTTTTCATATTTTTTGGCATAATCCAGAGCTGTATAACCGGACGATGTTTTAGTATCCTTCTTTACTCCATTTGCCAGGAGTTTCTTTGCAAATTCAGTGTTGCCATATTTTGCTGCAAACATCAATGGCGTTTTTCCGTCACAAGTCTTTTCTAAATCTGCCTTTTCATCAATCAGCTTTTGAAATACTTCTTTACTGTTCATTTTAATAGCTAGGCCTAACAACGTATAAGCATTGTTTTCAATTTTATAGCATGCATTCATGTTGTCTTTGTTGATGAGGTTGTTAAAATAAGCTGTATTATCGTACCTTAACATTTGTTTGTGCTCATTGGTGAGTTCCTGTGCTGTTGCTGCAATTGAAAATAGCACGAATGTGACAATAATTGTTTTTAAAGTTAGATAGAGTTTCATGTTATATATTTTTTATGGTTTAAATTCCAGTATATCTCCAGGTTGGCAATTCAATGCTGTACAAATGGCTTCTAAGGTTGAAATTTTTAATGCTTTGGCTTTTCCATTTTTTAAAATTGAAAGATTAGCCTGTGTAATTCCTATTTTTTCGGCCAACTCCTGGGACTGCATTTTTCGTTTTGCAAGCATTACATCAATATTGATTATTATCGGCATGATTATATAGTTAAGTCATTTTCTGATTGTAATTCATATCCCTTTTTAAAAAATTCTATAATAAAAAGTATAATAATTCCTAAGGTGAGATGGAGCAGTATAAATATTGGATCTATGCTGTATATAGATTGATCCATGAAATATAAAATAGTGCAATAAATGGGGATAAAGATTATATTAAGCACAGCAAAGAGTTTTAGATCCTGAATAACTTTTGTATTAAAAATAATCTCCGAACTCATTCCTTTGAAAATTCTAAACAAATAAAAAGTAAACAGACTGTAAAATCCGATGAAAAAAGAAATTGAAATAAAAGTGTGTAAGGTGTAACTTCCTTTAATAATCGAATCAGATAATGGTATTTTAAATTGAAAATCTAAAGAATCAGAAGCTGTTTTTGTTAATTCATTGTTGAAAATTCCAGTTTTAAAAGTTTCGGAAAAAAAATGAGTTCCCTGGTGTATATTAATATATATGATAACGAAGCCAAAAATTATATAGCTTATATAGAGTAATTGAGCTATTGAGCCAGCCAACAGGATTTTATTTAAAACAGTGGAGATAGATTTTTCACCAATTAATTTCATGAGATATTTTATTTGTTGTAAATATATAATAATTTATCGTGTTACGATAAATTATTATTGTAAAATTGATTTTATTTGATTTTACTTTACATGGAGATTACCAGAAAAAATATTAAAAACTTTTCATATGCGAACTTTTAATTGTTTTTGAATAGATACTTTTGCTAAGTAAACTAAAGAGAATCATGACAAAATATATTGAATTTTTGAAAAAAGCTTTCAGTGGTGAAGAAACTGATTTTACGAAAGTGAATATCAGAAGTGCTGTACTGCTTTTAGCAATTCCCATGATGCTGGAAATGGCTATGGAATCCGTATTTGCGCTTGTGGATCTTTATTTTGTCGGCCATCTGAAAGAAAGTGGGTTTGCTATTCAGACCGTAGGACTTACCGAATCTGTACTTTCCATAATGTATTCCATTGCGATTGGAATGAGTATGGCAGCAACAGCGCTGGTAGCAAGACGAATTGGTGAAAAAAATCCGGAACAGGCTTCCAAAAGTGCGGCGCAGGTATTACTCGTTTCATTTGCGATTACTTTTGTTTTAAGCTTACTCGGAGTATTCTTTGCTGAAGAAATTCTGATTCTGATGGGTTCAAAACCGGAAGCAGCAGCTTATGGGAAGGATTTTACCAGAATTATGATGGGAAGCAGCACGATTATTATGCTTTTATTTTTAATTAATGGTATTTTCAGAGGGGCCGGAAATGCAATGATAGCGATGAAAAGCTTATGGATAGCCAATATTGCCAACATTATTCTCTGTCCGATTCTGATAAAAGGCTTAGGACCAGTTCCTGCTTTGGGGCTTACAGGAGCTGCTTTGGCAACCACAATAGGACGTAGCATTGGGGTTATTTATCAGTTGTATCATCTTTTAGTAGCCGATACTCAGATAAGAATTAAACTTTCTTATTTTAAACCAAATTTTGAGTTAATTAAATCTATTATAAAAATTGCAACTCCCGGAATTTTTCAGTTTGTCATTGCTTCATGCAGTTGGATTTTCCTGGCGGAACTTGTAGCGACTACGGGAGGGGAAAATGCATCGGCAGGTTATCAGACTGCTTTAAGACTGATGATGTTCTTTATGCTTCCGGCATGGGGATTGAGTAATGCTGCCTCTACATTAGTGGGACAGAATATGGGAGCGAATGAAATGTTGAGAGCAGAACAGTCGGTGATGAAAACAGTAAAATATAATGTCATTTTTATGCTGATAGTAAGTATGATATTTCTTTTTATGGGTAATTTTTTAGTTGGGTTTTTTACTCAGGAAACTGCTATTAAAGACTTTGCCAAGAATGCACTCCAGATTATGAGTATAGGATTTATTTTCTATGGAATCGGGATGGTGATGATTAATGCCTTTAATGGAGCCGGTGATACATGGACTCCCACCTGGGTTAATCTTTTTGGATTCTGGCTGTTTCAGATTCCGCTGGCGTATTTTTTATCAAAGTATCTTGATATGGGTCCAAAAGGAGTTTTTATCTCGATTCCTGCCGCAGAAACTTTAATTACCATTGTTGCTTTTGTTCTATTTAAAAAAGGAAAATGGAAGACGGTAAAAGTTTAAAAGGCTGGAAGATGTTCCTGGCAGCATTAAATGTTTAAACAGTCCTTTGTTAGCAAAATGAAAAAAGATAACTGATCTGCAGATTAAGAATCGAAATTGGTAACCTGATGGTAACTTCCAGCCTCCTCTTCCAGCTTCCTTCTTATTTTTATAAAACTTTAACAGCTTCATTAATTGGATTTTAGTATTGTATTTTTTAAATTCGTACAACAACAAATACATACTACTATGGGAAAAGGAGACAAAAAATCAAGAAGAGGAAAAATTAATTCCGGAAGTTATGGTAAAAGAAGACCTAAAAAAGCTTCAAAATCTTTTGCCGCTTCTGCAGAAAAATCTAAAAAGTAATTAAAAATAAAAAAGACCGAAGATGATATCTCCGGTCTTTTTTTATGAAAATTAAATTAATTATTTACCTCCCAAAATATTACCAAGGATGCTGCCTAAGCCGCCACCTTGTTGCTGGTTCCCACCGCCACCTAATACACTTCCCAAAATATCGTTCAGTGGATTTCCTGATGATTGAGATTGCCCGCCGCCTCCGAGAACACTTCCAAGAATGTCATTCAAAGGATTAGACTGCTGAGCTTGTGCCTGATTGGAAGCATTTCCAAGGATTCCTCCTAAAAGATCTCCCAGGCCGCCCGCTCCTACATTACTCTGTTGTTTTTGCTGTCCGATATAACCCATTACTACAGGTGCCAGCATGGCAAGGATAGGACCAATTTTGTCTATTGAAATTCCTGTGTTTTGTGACAGTTGGTTTTCAACAGTACTTTTTTGTCCACCGAAGATATGATCAAGAATAGATCCTCCTTCAGCCTGTCTTGCTTCAATTTGTGAAGCATCATTTAAAATACTTCCGTTATGGTCTTTATCTAAAGCATTATTTAAAGCTTCTGCTTCTTTAGCATCCTGAGATTTATTTCTGAGATAAGAAATGATAAGAGGTGTAGCAACAGCTAATAAGGCAATTACCTGGTTTTTGCTGATTCCGAATTTATTTTCAGCCTGTTCAGCAACCTGGTTGCCTGTGTTCCCTGTAAGTAGGTCAATTAAACTCATTTTTTGTGTTTATTTAGTATTAAGTACACCAAAGTTATCAAAAAATATGCCTCAGAAAATGACCGTTTCTCACAATTATTGTTAAAGTTTCTGAGAGCTGTTGAGAAGGTCTTAGTTTTTAATGATAGGAACATTTGAACATGCTTCTCCGAACATCAGAGATTTTACAATAGGTTTTAGCTGTTCTACCAGTTCTATATAAGCATTTTCAGGAATTTCTTTATCCGAACATCCTTTCACCAGTACTCTTTTTCCTCTCATTTCCTCAAAATCATGGGTCTGGATTGCATTATGCATTAAAATGACTTCAAGATCCTCGCGGCTTCCAAAAACCACTTTCTTTGCTACATCTGTAATTTTAGCTGTCAAAACAAAATAAGCCCAAAGAGGAATAATAGTGTCTACAGAATTGTAAATGTATATATATGCGTCTTTATATTGTTCCGTATCGATAGCATCTACCTTTTCACGGAAATCTTTTTCTTTCAGGATCATCTCCTGAAAAAGGAAATCTTTAAGGTCAATACCCTTTCTTTCCCCTTTTGGCAGTAAAGTGGTAAGGTCAAAATTGATAAGGCCGCTTTCTGCAACTTTATTCCGGATTTCAAATTCTTCTGACATTTTTTATCATTATCTTTGAACAAATTTACGAATTAAGATTATATCTGTCTTAATTTGTTCTCTATCCTTACTATAGAAATGAAGTATTATATTATTGCAGGAGAAGCTTCCGGTGATTTGCATGGCAGCAACCTGATGAAAGCCTTACAACAAAAAGATCCCAATGCGGAATTCAGATTTTGGGGTGGCGACCTGATGAAAGCTCAGGGCGGAACGTTAGTGAAACATTACCGCGATCTTGCTTTTATGGGATTTCTGGAAGTGGTGATGAACCTCCGTACCATTCTCAATAATATTAAGTTCTGTAAAGAGGATATTCAGAAGAACAGGCCTGATGTATTGATCCTGGTAGATTATCCGGGGTTTAATCTGAGAATTGCCAGATTTGCCAAAGAACTTGGGATCAAAGTCGTTTATTATATTTCACCACAGCTTTGGGCTTGGAAAGAAGGGCGGGTAGAGATTATCAAAAAATATGTGGATGAAATGATGGTCATCCTCCCTTTCGAAGAAGATTTTTATAGAAAACATGGGGTTCACTCTCATTTTGTAGGGCATCCGTTGCTGGATGCTATTTCGGATCTGCAGGAAATCAGCATTGAAAAATTCAAAGCAGAGCATGGTTTGAACGAAAAAGAGATCATCGCATTGCTGCCAGGTTCCAGAGAACAGGAGGTAGAAAAAATGCTTGAGATTATGCTTTCCGTAAGACCGCAATTTCAGAACTATCAGTTTGTGATTGCCGGAGCACCAAGTCTTCCAAAAGAATTTTATGAGAAATATGTGGATGCCAATGTTCATTTTGTTTCTAATAAAACCTATGATCTGCTGAGATGTTCAAAAGCCGCTCTGGTGACTTCCGGAACAGCAACACTGGAAACTGCTTTGCTGAATATCCCTGAAGTAGTTTGCTATCGTGGAAGTAAGATTTCCTATGCTATTGCTAAAAGATTGGTGAAAAATATCAATTATATTTCTCTGGTTAATCTGATTATGGACAGGGAAGTGGTGAAAGAATTGATTCAAAATGATCTGAATACTAAAAACCTGGTTGAAGAGCTCAATAAAATTATATCAGGAGAGAAAAGACAGCAGGTTCTGAATGATTATCATCTTCTGAGAGAAAAGCTTGGCGGAAAAGGAGCTAGTGAGCACGCTGCTGACGTGATATTGAAAGTATAATTTGTACTGAGTTTCTGATTATTTAATTTTAACTATGAAGTATTGTACCCGTTTTTTTTTATTACTGACTCTCACATTATTTTTCTCAAACAGTTTTGCTCAGCAGAACACTCAAAGAGATAAAGTCCAGATATTTTATTACGGCTGGTACGCCAATCCTGCAACAGACGGAGATTATCAACACTGGAATCATGAGATCCTTCCTCACTGGAGCAATCCGAAGTGGAACAATCTGGGGCATCATAAAGGAGGAGATGATATCGGAGCTAATTTTTATCCTGCCCTTGGAAATTATAGTTCCAATGACACAAAGATCATTGAAAAACATATGGAAATGATCAAAGAATCCGGAGTGGGAGTGGTCGTTGTGAGTTGGTTGGGAAAAGATTCGTTTACAGATAAAAGTCTTATTAAATACCTTGATATTGCGGATCGGTTTGATTTAAAAATAGCATTTCACATTGAGCCATTTTATAAAAACACTTCAGAATTAAAAGAGCAGCTTTCTTATCTGGTAAAAACGTATTCCAATCATCATGCCTTCTATAAAAAGGAAGGGAAACCTCTGTTTTATGTCTATGATAGCTATAAAATTCCTAAAGAAGAATGGGTGAAAATACTATCCAAAGATGGAGAAAAAACAGTCAGAAATACAGATCTGGATGCTTTTTATATCGGGCTGTGGGTGGAGAAAGATGATGCAAAGTTTTTTGAGTCATCCGGCTTTGATGGTTTTTATACCTATTTTGCCAGCGAAGGATTTGTATATGGAAGTACAACTGCGAATTGGGATTTTATGGCCAACTTCGCTAAAGATCACCATCTGATTTTTATTCCTTGTGTGGGCCCTGGCTATTCCGATACAAGAATCCGTCCATGGAATGAAGCCAATTTCAAAAGCAGAGATAAAGGAAAATATTATGAAAAAATGTTTGATGCTGCTGTGAAAGTAAATCCTGAATTTATTGGGATTACCTCATTCAATGAATGGCATGAAGGAACACAAATAGAGCCTGCTGTTCCTAAAAAGGCAGGTGATTTCAAATATGAAGATTATGGTAAAGATCCTTTATTTTATATCAAAGAAACGAAACGTTTGACAGATAAATTTCTGAAAAAGAGATAGTATACTTTTAAATGTAATTTTTAGAAAAAAAAATTAAGCGTTCTGTTGACATTTTTATGGAAGACAGAACGCTTATTTAGTTTTTAGAGAGATCATGAATGTCCCATTCATTGCCTATTTTAAAAGGATAATTAATGGAAATTGAACAAGCAGCCTCTTCTTATTCTGGCAGTATGTTTTATTCTTGGAATTCTTTTTCAGGATAAAATGATATGGACAGAGATCATTGTTTATGGAGTTGTAATGATCTGTTCAGTATTGTTGATTTTAATCTGTTTTCATTCTTATTTTCTGCATAAAACCAAAACCATTTTTCTGATGCTTCTGTTGTTTGGAGCAGGAATTGTTCTCCATTTCTATAACACCTCTTCACCCCATTATGAACTTTTGGCAAGGAAAAGTGAAGTAGTTGCATTTAGGATCTCCCAGAAATTAAATTCTTCTGAAAAATATAGAAAATACGAAGGCATAGCGCAGAGAGGAAATACATGTTTTAATGCCATTTTTTACGTTCCGAAAGATAGAGGAGAACTGGATTTTATTCACTATTACAAAGCTAAAGCTTACGTTACGCAACCTCAGGTTTCATTATATGATTTTCAGTTCGATTATGCTAAATATCTCAAAAGAAAACATATCGATTACCAGGTTTATCTTTCAAAAGAAATGGTATCTGCAGAACGGAATGACTTAACGTTGGCAGATCAGCTTAAGCAATATAGGTTTGCTGTTCTTAAAAAAATTGATAAAACAGAAATTTCAGAAAGAACTAAAGAATTTCTGAAAGGCATTATTCTGGCAGATCGGACGGAAATTGATGCAGACACTGTAAGAGATTTCAATAAGTCCGGACTGGTTCATTTTCTGGCTATTTCCGGAACTCATATTGTGGTTATTTTTGGGATTTTTTACTTTTTACTGACTCGTTTTACAACCTTAAAACTCAGAAAATATGCGATCATTCTCAGTTTGATTTTCATCTGGTTGTTTGCTGCTTTTATCGGATTTGGTAATTCAGTATTACGGTCCTGTATTATGCTGAGCGTTTATTTTATTTTCGTCTTGCTTCAACGGAAGCCGGATCTTCTTCACTCATTGGCTTTATCCGTTTTTTTTATTCTGATTGGAGATACCCAGCAACTTTTTGATGTGGGTTTTCAGCTTAGCTTTCTGGCTGTTTTAGGCATTTACTGGCTGAATCAGCCTCTGCTGAAATACTTTCCAAAACAGAATAACCATCTTGAAAAACTTTTGTATAACACCATTACAATTTCTTTATCAGCACAGCTGGCAACACTTCCTCTGGTGCTCTTGTATTTTCATCAGTTTTCATTCATATCAGTTATTGCCAATATTGTCATTGTCCCTTTTTCCGAAATCATCATTGTCTTTTCATTGATAATGACCGGTCTTATTTCTTTGGGAATTGATTTTGAACTTATAAATAGACTATATGATGAGGTTATTCAGGTTCTGCTGCAGATGATTCATTGGTTTGCTGAGGTTGATGTACTGTTCTTTGAAAATATTCCAATGAATGGAATAGAAGTGATGTCAGCATCAGTGTTTGTATATTTATTAAGGCCGGCAATACTCAAATTCAATGTAAAAAACAGGATGAGACTGGTGACGGTAGCGTTGCTGTTTCTGATAATAAGAAGTGGAATCACGGCTTTTGAAAATCAGGAAGAGGAGATATTGGTTCATCATTTTAATAAAAATAAAATTTTTTCAGTGAAAAATGGCGACAGAGTCTGTTTCTGGATTTCGGATATGAAAAATAAGACAAAGATTTTACAGTATATAATCAATCCGTATTGTGCTTCGAGGAGAGTAGACCATTTTGAGATAAAAACCTTGTCACCTACCATTCAAAAAGTAGTTTTCAGAGACAAAATTTATAATCTGAAATGACGGTTCTGAATTTACCCATTTTCCTGTATTTATAATGGGTGAAAATCTTATTTAGAAACATTACAAACTGTCTATTTGTGAGATTTCTCACTTTTCGATATTGTTAAACTTTCTTAATTTTGTGGAAATTCAAATTTAAACTTATATGGCAGGTTTAACGAGTTCTACGATAGGTAGAAAATACGCTATGGCATTATCAGCTATGTTTTTGCTGATTTTTCTTATACTGCATTTGACAACCAATTTGTTATCAGTTCTAAACAAGGATGCATTTAATACAGCATCTGACTTTATGGGCTATAATCCTTTTGTGCAGTTCTTAATGCAGCCTATTCTTGGTTTTGCAGTAATATTCCATTTTGTAATGGGATTTGTCCTTGAAATCAAGAATAATAAAGCGCGTCCGGTAAAGTATGCAGCTAACAACGCATCAGTGAATTCTTCATGGATGTCCAGAAATATGATTATTTCGGGAGCTGTTATTTTAGCTTTCTTGGCGCTTCACTTATATGATTTCTGGCTACACGAAATGAATTACAAGTATGTAGAAGGATTAACTCCTGATGCTGAACGTTTCTGGCCTGAGCTTCATGAAAAGTTTGCTGATCTTTGGAGAGTGGCATTGTATGTAATTTCTTTTGTTCTATTGGGATTACACTTAGCTCACGGGTTTCAGTCTTCATTCCAGTCTATCGGTGCTAGACATCCAAAATATACGCCGGTGATCAAAGCTTTCGGGACATGGTATTCCATCCTTATCCCTGCAGGATTTATCATCGTAGCAGTTTTCCATTTTATAACTCAATAATATCAATATACTAGTATGAGTAAATTAGATTCAAGAATTCCAGCGGGTCCTCTTAAAGACAAGTGGAAAAATCATAAAGACCATATGAACCTTGTTGCACCAAACAACAGAGATAAGATTGATATTATTGTTGTAGGTACAGGTTTGGCAGGAGGTTCTGCTGCAGCTACATTGGCTGAGCAAGGATACAACGTAAAAGCATTCTGCTACCAGGATTCTCCAAGAAGAGCACACTCTATTGCAGCTCAGGGAGGGATCAACGCAGCTAAGAATTACCAGGGAGATGGTGACTCTACTTATAGATTATTCTACGATACCATTAAAGGTGGTGACTATAGAGCCAGAGAAGCTAACGTTTACAGATTAGCTGAAGTTTCTGCAAATATTATTGACCAGTGTGTTTCCCAGGGGGTTCCTTTCGGGAGAGATTACGGCGGTCAGCTGGATAACCGTTCATTTGGTGGGGTTCAGGTAAAAAGAACTTTCTACGCAAAAGGGCAAACAGGGCAGCAGTTATTATTAGGTGCATATTCTGCAATGAGCCGTCAGATCGGTAAAGGAAGAATCAAGATGTACAACCGTCATGAGATGTTAGATCTTGTTATTGTTGACGGAAAAGCAAGAGGAATTATCGCAAGAAACCTTGTAACAGGTGAAATTGAAAGGCATTCTGCTCACGCTGTTGTAATTGCATCAGGAGGATACGGAAACGTATATTTCCTTTCTACCAACGCAATGGGATCAAACGTGTCTGCAGCGTGGAAAATTCACAAGAAAGGTGCTTACTTCGCAAACCCTTGCTACGTACAGATTCACCCGACTTGTATTCCTGTTCATGGAACACAACAGTCTAAATTGACTTTGATGTCAGAATCATTAAGAAACTCAGGAAGAATCTGGGTTCCTAAGAAAATTGAAGATTCTGTAGCGATCAGAGAAGGTAAATTAAGACCTGAAAATATTAAAGAAGAAGATAGAGATTATTATTTGGAAAGAAGATACCCTGCATTCGGTAACCTTGTACCTAGAGACGTTGCTTCCAGAGCTGCTAAGGAAAGATGTGATGCCGGTTTCGGAATTGAAAATAATGATACTCAGGAAGGTGTTTACCTGGATTTCTCTACTGAGATCATGAAAAAAGGTAAAGAAGCCGCTATCGAAAAACATATTCATAATCCTACAGATCAGCAGATCTATGATTTAGGTAAGAGCTGGGTAGAGGAGAAATACGGTAACTTATTCGTGATGTACGAAAAAATTACTGCTGATGATCCTTACAAAACTCCAATGAAGATCTATCCTGCAGTTCACTATACCATGGGTGGTGTATGGGTTGATTATAACCTTCAGTCTACAATCCCTGGATGTTTCGTAATCGGTGAGGCTAACTTCTCAGATCACGGAGCCAACAGACTTGGGGCTTCTGCATTGATGCAGGGTCTTGCTGACGGATATTTCGTACTTCCTTATACTATTGCGGATTATCTTTCTGCAGATATCAGAACAGGAACTATTCCTACTAATTCAGGAGCGTTTGACGAGGCTGAAAAAGGAATTAAAGATAAAATTGATTTCTTCTTAAACAATAAAGGAACTCATTCTGTAGACTATTTCCACAAACAATTGGGGAACATTATGTGGAATAAAGTGGGGATGGGAAGAACTCCTGAAGGATTAAGAGAAGCAATCAAGGAAATTGAAGAAGTAAGAAACAATTTCTGGAAAAATGTAAAAGTACCGGGAGAAGGAGAAGGTATGAACACTGAACTTGAAAAAGCATTCAGAGTAGCAGACTTCCTTGAACTTGGACAATTAATGGCTATCGATGCACTACACAGAAATGAATCTTGTGGTGGACATTTCCGTGAAGACCATTCAACTCCGGACGGAGAAGCGGAAAGAGATGACGTAAACTACAAATACGTCGGAGCTTGGGAATATCAGGGTGACGATATCAACGCTGAAGTGTTGCATAAAGAAGAGCTGATATATGACAACATCGAGGTTAAAACTAGAAGTTATAAATAATCTCCAACCTAAAATATAACATTATGAGTGCAAAAAAAGGCTTACATCTTACGCTGAAAATTTGGAGACAAAAAAATAGTAAAACTAAAGGTCAGTTTGAGACCTATAAAATATCAGATGTATCTACAGACTCTTCATTTTTGGAGATGTTGGATATCCTGAACGAAAACTTAATTAACGAAGGAAAAGAACCTATTGCTTTCGATCACGACTGTCGTGAAGGAATCTGCGGTATGTGTTCTCTTTACATCAATGGTAGAGCTCACGGGCCTGATACGGGTATTACAACTTGTCAGCTTCACATGAGAATGTTCAAAGATGGCGAGACAATCGTTATTGAACCTTGGAGAAGTGCTGCTTTCCCTGTAATCAAGGATTTGATGGTAGACAGAAGCGCATTCGACAGAGTAATGGCAGCTGGAGGGTTTATTTCTGTGAATACTTCCGGTAATACGCTGGATGCTAACGCGATCCCTGTTCCTAAAGAAGATGCAGATAAAGCAATGGATGCTGCTGCTTGTATCGGTTGTGGAGCTTGTGTGGCTACCTGTAAAAACGGATCTGCAATGTTATTCGTTGGAGCAAAAGTTTCTCAGTATGCATTACTTCCACAAGGTAGAGTAGAAGCTAAGAGAAGAGTTCTGAACATGGTGAAAGCTATGGATGAAGAAGGATTCGGAAACTGTTCAAACACCGGAGCATGTGAAGTAGAATGTCCTAAAGGTATTTCTCTTGAAAACATCGCAAGAATGAACAGAGAATATATGGCTGCTCTTGCAGATCAAGGATAGAATTGATTCAAATACATAAAAAATCGCCTTCATTTCTGGAGGCGATTTTTTTATGTGAAAGATGATCCTGTTAAAGTTTGTTAACTTATTAGCTGATCTTCGTTATTCTTTATTTATTAAGTATATATTTGGAAGGTAATTGAATCGTTTCTGAAAAAAACTTTCAATACTTTTTACCTTCAGAAAGATGGTCTTCAATAATTGGAATATCCCTTTTGAATGGTAATAAGAAAATTTTTAAAAAAAATAATTAGAGTGAATTAACAAGCCCTAAAAAGCGTATTTTTGTGTAATATTAAAAATTGAAATGAAAAAATATCTTTTATTGTTTATCATCACATTCTTTGTGATGTCTTGTTCAAAAAAAGTAGAAGTAAAAGGAAAAATTACTGGAAGCTCACCATTAGAAAGAATCGAATTTGTAGAAGCTTCAGGAGTAGGAACCCTGCCTTTGATTAATATAGGTCTTGATAAAGACGGAAACTTTTCAGGAAATTTTGATGCTCCTAAAGATGGAATGTACGTAATCAATTACGCTGGCAGACAAAGCCTGATCTATCTTGAAGGTGGGCAGAAAGTGAATATCTCAGGAAACGGAGCTACCTTCCCAAATGAATATGTGATTACCGGAGATGCTAAAAAGAATAATGATTTCCTTACGGCAAGTATGAAGTTTCTTGCAGAATATGGTGGTAAAGTTAATCTGCCTGTATTAATGAGTGGAGATGAAGCTGCATTTTTGAAAGGGATGCATAAAATTGAAGCAGATATTAATAAAAATGTAGATGACCTTGCAAAGAAAAATAATCCAAGTAAAGGATTGTTGGAATGGAAGAAAAACGATGTGAAAGTAACCATTCTTAACTTGCTTGCGAACTATGAAATGTCTCACGGTCCAATGTCTGGAAATCCTTCTTTCAAAGCTTCTAAGGCTTTCAAAGATTACGAAACTCAGTTAGAAACAGACAAAGATGCAATGGTGAAAACCATTCCTCTTTACAGACAATATCTTCTTGTAAAAATGACTCCTGATTTCCAGAAATATGCCGAAGCAAACAGCAAAGGAAAAACAGGGATTACAACTTCTGAGATGTTCGCTCAGTATTTAAAAACAAAAAAAGATTTATCGCAAACTGCAAAAGATTATCTTCTTGCCTTTGTAATGGCTCAGGCTGATATTCATCCAACGACTCCGGCTGCCAATATTGACAAGATTAAAAAGATCATCGATTCAGATATTAAAGATGCTACTATTAAAAGTGATCTTTTAAAAATGCAGGTTGCAATTACAGGACTTAAAATAGGGGATGCAGCTCCTGAAGCATCATTAGCAAAACAAGACGGAAAATCATATCAGCTTTCTGAAAACAAAGGAAAACCTTATATGTTATTCTTCTATGCTTCATGGAATCCTTACATCAGCGAAGCTACAGTTCCTGTATTAAAAGAAGTAGTAAACTTTTATAAATCTAAAATGAATTTTGTGTTTGTAAACGTTGATGATACAAAAGACCAATTCATTAAAACAAGTAATTCTTTATTAAAAGGAATTCAGGGAGTAAATGTATATGGAGAAGGAGGATTGAACTCAGATATTGCTAAGAAATATGGAGTATACGGATTCAAATTACCTTGCTTTGTAATTATTGATAAAGATGGTAAAATTGCCAGCAGATCTTTCGTAAACCTTGGTGAACAGGAATTGGTAACGATTCTTGACAAGCAGACAGGCCTTTCGGCTCCGAAAGTAGATCCTAATGCACAAATGCAGCCGCAACTGCAGCTTGATCCATCTGCAATGCAGCAAGCGCCACAGCCAGCAAATCCACAGCCGGCGCCAACAAAATAATAAACTTTAACACAGTATAGAAACCTTATCTTCGGATAAGGTTTTTTTTATTGTATTTTTGCAAACTGGAACGTAAAGGTTTCAATTAGGAAAATAGAAAATTTTAGAATGAGTAGGAAGAAAAAAAGAGATCTGACTCTTGAAAATATAAAATTGTTGACTGCCGGAGCAAAAGGCGTAGCAATAGGAAAAACAGAGGAAGGTAAAACGGTCATGGTGACAGGAGCAATTCCAGGAGATATTGTGAATGTGAGAGTGAAAAAAGCGAAGTCAAAATACTATGAAGGCGAAGCGATTGAAATTCTTGAAAAATCACCGTACAGAGTAGAGCCTAAATGTATTCACTTCGGTACTTGCGGAGGGTGCAAATGGCAGAATATGAGCTATGAAAAACAGCTTGATTTTAAACAGGAAGAAGTATATAACAATATTAAAAGAATCGGAGGAATTGATGAGTTTGAAACCGTGCCCATTCTAGGATCTGAAGAACAGTATTTTTATAGAAACAAAATGGAGTTTTCTTTCTCCAATGCAAGATGGCTTACTCAATATGAAATCAGTTCCGAAGAGAATTTCGGGAGCAAGGACGCTTTAGGTTTCCATATTCCGGGAATGTGGAGCAAAATTCTTGATTTGAAAGAGTGTTTCCTTCAGGAAGATCCTTCCAATGCCATCAGATTGGCTGTAAAAGAATATGGCGTTAACACTGGCCTGGATTTCTTTGATGTGAGAAATCAGGAAGGTTTCCTAAGAACCTTAATGATGAGACAGAACTCAAAAGGAGAGTGGATGGTTCTTTTTCAGCTTTATAGAGAAGAAAAAGAAAACAGAGAAAAGCTTTTCGAATTCTTATTGGAAAAATTCCCTCAGATTAAAACGTTGGTATATGCCATCAATCCTAAACAGAATGACTCTATCTATGATTTAAATATCAATGTGTATTTCGGAGAAGGTTACCTTATGGAAGAAATGGACGGGCTGAAGTTTAAGATAGGACCGAAATCATTCTTCCAGACCAACTACAAACAGGCGTTGGAACTGTATAGAAAAACATTGGAATTTGCAGATCTCAAAGGTGATGAAGTAGTGTACGACCTTTATACAGGAACTGGGACAATTGCTCAGTACGTAGCAAGAAATGCAAAACAGGTAATCGGAATAGAATCTGTACAGGAAGCAATAGATGCGGCAATAGAACATGCTGCATTGAACGGTTTAACAAACACAACATTCTACTGTGGGGATATGAAAGATATTTTCAATGATGAATTCATGGCCAACCACCCTAAAGCAGATGTATTAATTACAGATCCACCAAGAGACGGAATGCATCAGAAGGTTGTAGAACAGATCCTTAAGCTTTCACCGGAAAAAGTAGTTTATGTAAGCTGTAATTCAGCAACACAGGCCAGAGACCTTGCTTTGATGAAAGATCATTATACTTTAGTAAAAATATTACCGGTTGATATGTTCCCGCAGACACACCATGTAGAGAACATTGCATTACTGATTAAAAAATAAATTTATTTAAATTTGAATTTCAAATCTTAATATGAAGTACTTTAAATTTCTCATAGCAATCTGCTTTTTAGGAATGCTTGTTTCCTGTGGAGGCGACGATGATATTTGTGAAAGTGGAGAAGGAACTCCCAGAATGAAGGTGGCTTTCAGATCTATGGATAGTGGAAAAGAGAAGACACTGGATACCCTTTATGTAGCCGTAGACTATGGTGCCGGAAAAGTACAGTTGGGTAAACTTGCAAAAATTGATTCCAGACTCATTCCTTTGCGGGTAGACAATTCGCCTTATACAGATGTTTATTTCAAACTTACATATGATGGTGCAGAGTCTAAAGTAAGGATTAAGTATACTACAAAGTCAACTTATGTATCTCCGGGATGTGGAATCAAAAAGTCATATGAGAATTTAAGTTCAGAATTATTAACTCCTAATCCGGTACTAAAACTGGAGACCGTGCAAAATCAAATAGAGAATGAAGACAAGACTAATCTTTACCTTTCTTTTTAGTTTATTTGGAATAATAAGCTGGGCACAAGACAAAAAAAAGGAAGCAGAGAAGAAGGTTCACGAAAAATATGAGCCTAATTTTATGGTTGGCCTTGATGTATTGAATACCGGAGCCGGATTTTTTTCGGATAGAAAACTGTATCAGGGATTTATCTCTTCAAAGATCAGGGGAAATGTTCATGCCATTGCAGAAGCGGGTTTTGAGAAAAACGTATATCAGAAGAATGGATATGATGCTAAAGCAAACGGTCCTTTTGTTAAGTTAGGAGCATTCTATATGCTTGCAAAAGATGCTGAAAATGAATTTAACGGATTTTATGCTGGAGGAAAAGTGGCAGGATCATTTTATAATCAGGAATATATGGCGGTTCCCGTTCGTGGATTTGGGGGAAGTAACTCCTCCGAAGCATTTCCTTCATCCTCTCAGTCTTCTTTCTGGCTGGAAGGAACTATAGGAGGAAGGGTGCAGTTATTCAGTTCCAATTTTTATATAGATGTAAATCTTCAGCCAAGATATATGGTATATACTTCCAAGCAGGATGACATCTCTCCCATGATTGTTCCCGGTTTTGGAAAAAGCTCTTCAAAGTTTAATATGGGATTTGCATGGAATATCGCTTATAAGTTCTAGAAATATTATTCCTAAACTTTTACAATAGATAAAATACAAACTTTAGAATATTCTGAAGTTTGTATTTTTTTTAATGAATATGCTTGTTGAATGTATAATATTAAAAAATATTAAGTTATTTTATCTCTGTGAGTTGTAAAATAGTTATATTTGGCGGAAATTATAATTGTGTTTTAATTTATGAAAAGAGTATTTACTGCTTTAATGTTTACTTTTATAGGAGGGGCAGTGTTCGGGCAATGGACACCCACTTCTCTTAAAAAAGGAGGCGATAACAAAAGAAGTACAGGATTTAGAGTAGATCAATCTAATGTAAGAGGTAACGGGTACTATAAATTGGACCTGAACTTACTGAGATCTCAGCTGAAGAATGCACAGGAAATGGGAACAAATGCCACTCCTGTAGTAATTTCTCTTCCTACCATGAGTGGGAAGATTGAAAGGTTTAATGTATACAGTTTTCCAGTAGTTGTAAAAGAACTGGCAGATAAGTATGAATTAGGATCTTATGTTGGAACAAGTGTAGATGACCCTACCAAATACTTAAGATTCAGTATCGCTCCTAATGATTTTCAGTCAATGATTATCCATGGAGATAAATATGAATTTATTGATCCGGCATCAACAGACAAAACCGTGTACGCTGTTCATCCTAAAACAAAAAAGGATAAGAATGGTTTCCTGTGTTCTACAGAAGAATCTCCTGCTGCTAAGAAGGAAATAGATGCTTTATTAAAAAACGGACAGTCGTTCACTAATCAGCCAACAACTTTTAACAAAAGTTCTGATAAGAAATACAGAACAATGAGACTGGCAATGTCTGTTACAGGTGAGTATACACAATACTTTATGACACTTGCAAACGTGCCTGCTACTGCTACAGATGATGAGAAAAGAGCTCCTGCTCTTGTTGCTATCAATAATACCCTAACCAGAGTAAATGGAGTTTTTGAGAAAGATTTTGCATTGCATTTGAATTTACAGAATTTTCCGGGTGTAATTTATATTGATCCGAATAACGATCCATATGCAGCTGCTGCAACGGGATCACAGGGAGCCTGGAACACACAGCTGCAAGCAGCTTTGACGGCCAATGTTGGAAATGAAAACTATGATATCGGACACTTATTCGGAAAATCCGGAGGCGGAGGAAACGCAGGATGTATCGGATGTGTATGTATTAATCCTACATCTTCAGTTCCTAAAGGAAAAGGTTCAGGATTTACTTCTCCGGCAAACGGAATTCCATCAGGAGATAGCTTTGATATCGACTATGTAGCTCACGAAATGGGTCACCAGTTAGGAGCTAACCATACTTTCTCTCATAATCTTGAAGGAAGCGGGGTAAATATGGAACCTGGTTCTGGATCTACCATTATGGGATATGCTGGTATTACGGGTCCTGATACAGATATTCAGGCTAACTCTGATCCTTATTTCCATAAAGCAAGTATCGGTCAGGTTCAGGCTAACTTAATTGCAAAAACCTGTGATGTAGAAACTACCGTTACCAATAATCCACCGGTAATTACTGATCTGCCAACATATACGATACCTAAAGGAACTGCTTTTGCATTAACAGGAACTGCTACAGATCCTGAAAATGATCCAATGACGTATTCCTGGGAAGAAGTAGATGATGCTGCAGTTTCTATTGATAAGTATAATTTAGGAAATACAATCTCGGGAGCTTCATTCAGATCTGCTGCTCCAAGTACAAGCCCTACAAGATACTTCCCGAAATTTACATCTGTAATGAACGGAGTACTAAATAATGCAAACAATACCTGGGAAGCGGTATCTACTACTGCAAGAACTACAAATTTTGCATTAACTGTAAGAGATAATAATTCCAATGTAGCTCAACAGCAATCTGCTTTTAAAGTTCAGACTATTGTTGTAGGAGATAATGGTCCTTTCAGATTAGCTAACCAATATGCTGATGTGAATACCCCAACTCCGGTTCAATGGATTGTTGCAAATACTAATGCAGCACCTTATAATGTTACAAACGTAAAGATTGACTATACTACAGATAACGGAACAACCTGGACTGTACTATCTGCTTCAACACCTAACGACGGATCTGAAAACTTTACTTTCCCTTCTTCATTGAATGGTCAGACTATTAAAGTAAGAGTTTCTTCAATAGGAAATGTTTTCTATGCAGTAGGACCTGTTACTATTGCACCTCTATCTGCTTGTAGCAGTGCTGCACCAACTAACGTTGTGGTAAGTAACATCACGGTGTCTTCAGGAAGTGTATCTTGGATGTCTTATACCGGAGCAACTTATAAGGTACGTTACAGAAAAGTAGGAACAACAGTTTGGACTGAAGCTGATACAGCGGTTCCTTCTATCAACCTGAGTAATCTGATTGATGGTACAACCTATGAAGTTCAGGTAGCCTTAGTTTGTGGAACAACAGTAGGTACATATTCTACTTCTGTAAACTTCAGTACACCAGCACTTACTTATTGTACAGCTGCGACAGCTAATGCAAACTATGAGTATATTGCAAATGTAACCCTTGCCAACGTAAATAATACTTCTTTAAATAGTACCTATACAAACTATACAACGAATTCAGCTCTTCAGATTAACTTAACAAAAGGAAATACTTATCCTATGTCTGTTACTGTAGGTAATCCTGATGTTGCAGATTATGACGCTGTAGCAGCATTTATTGACTTTAATAAGGACGGAGTTTTCAGTGATTCAGAAAGAGTATTGAATTATCCGGTGACTTTAACACAGCCATCAACTGTAGTAAGCGGAAACGTAACGATTCCAAGTAATGCAGTGGAAGGACAGCCATTAAGAATGAGAGTGGTAGCATTTTTCGTAGGTGCTGGTACTGGAAACGGAAATGTTGGTCTGTCATTACCTGCAGAATATGTATGTGATGTTAATTTCCAATATGGAGAAGTTGAAGACTATAACGTAGTGATAACAGGTAACCTTGCTACTTCTGAAAATGCTGTTAAAAATAATGGTATTCAGATTTATCCAAACCCTGCAACTGATGTTCTAAACATTACTAAAGTTTCAGATAAAGCAACATATAAAATCTATAGTGCTGCCGGACAATTAGTAGATAGAGGAAATATCAATAATGGAAAGGTTAATGTTTCAGCTTTAGTTAAAGGTGGTTACATTATTACAATAGATGATAAAGGAATTGAACAATTCAAATCTAAATTTATCAAAAAATAAAGATAACCTTTAAATATTAGTAAATCCCCGGGAAGTCCCGGGGATTTCTTTATTTAGAGCATAAGTAATGAATTTGTTATTTTTTTCTAAAAAAAACATAAATGTACTTATAAATTAATAATAAAAAATGATTAGATTTGTGTGATTAATATTATAATGAAAACATTATGAAGAAATTCTTTACCTCTTTAATTCTGTTTCTCTGTTTGATTTGCACAGGCTTTGTATCCAAAGTCTCGGCTCAGGCAGGCCAGATCGGGACAGGAACGGGTACCTCAGTGTATCTCCCCATACGTTCCTATTATGGGTATAGTTATTCTCAGCAGATTTATACTGCTGCTGAACTTACGACTGCTATAGGTACGTCGAACTATATCACGGCTATAAAGTTTTATTCCACCACCGTTGCAGCCTCTCAGGCTGTATATAAGGATTGGGTGGTATACATGGGAAACACAACCCAGAATAACTTTGCCTCCAATACAAGCTGGATTCCGGTAAGTTCCATGACTCAGGTGTTTGACGGAGTTTTGCCTAACTTAACTAACGGAAGCTGGGTAACTCTTCAGTTGGCTACACCATTTTTATGGAATGGAACAGACAATCTGGTAGTTGCTGTCAATGAAAAAACTCCGGATTATGCATCTTCTCCAGGTACCGCTTGGGGATCTTATAATGCTGGAGCAAACAGGGGGATCATCTATTATGAAGATACTGCAAATCCAGACCCTGCAGCACCTCCTTCTGCAAAAGACAGACTTGCAGATATTCCCAGAATACAGTTGGAAAGCCACCCGCTTCCAGCCTGTTCAACAGCTCCACCTACCAATATTACAGTTTCAAACCTGACAACAACTTCTGCTAATATAGGCTGGTACCTTTCTGCAGGTGCCACTTATGTAGTAAGATACAGACCTGTATCAGGAGGACCTTGGGTTACAATCAATGTGACAACTCCTTTGGTCGGAAACCAGGTTATTACCGGATTAACTGAGCAGACTCAGTATGAAGTTCAGGTAGCCACTATCTGTGGTGGTACACAGGGAGCATTCTCTTCCAGTGTCAACTTTACAACTCCTGCACTTACTTATTGTAACTCCGGTGCTACAAGTACCTTTGTTGATGGATATATCAATCAGGTTTCTGTTAATGCACAAGGAGCTCCGTCTATGTACAGTAACTCTGGTCAGAGTGGCTATACAGATTACAGTACGGATCCTACAAGAGTGGTTACTTTAGTAAGAGGAGGTACTGCTTCCGTTTCAGTTTCAAAAACGTGGCCTGGCTATCAATACGGCTTCTTAACAGGAGTTTGGATTGACTTTAACCGTAATGGTGTTTTTGAAGCAACAGAAAGAGTGCTTACTTCACCAAGTAATACAACTACTCCGGTTACCGCTACATTTACAGTACCCAATGGAGGTGGTGTATACACAGGAAACCTGACTACAAAAATGCGTGTTGTATTAAATGAATACAGCCCTATTAGTGCTTGTGGAACCTATTATTATGGTGAAACTGAAGACTATGCAGTGAAACTGATCGATTTGGCAGGATGTTCTACAGCACCGCCATCTAATATCATGGTTAATAACGTAACTCCTTCTTCAGCGAATGTTACTTGGACATCTACTACAGGAGCTACTTATATCGTAAGATACAGAGTTTCTCCTTCCGGAGCATGGCAACAGATAGCAGTAAATACACCATTAATCAGTAACCAGCTACTTACAGGATTATTGGAGCAGACTGCATATGATGTACAGGTAGCTACAGTTTGTGGAGGAGCAACAGGTGCATTCTCACCAACGGTGACCTTTACAACACCGGCGCTGACTTACTGTACAGCAGGCCCTACAAGTAATACTGCAACAAGCGGATATATTAATAATGTAACTGTTACTCCTACGAATACTCCTATTATGATGAGTAATTCAGGATCTGACAATTATAAAGATTATACAGCGGATGCTACAAGAGTAGTAATCTTTGAAAGAGGTTCAGCAAATAATAAAATTTCTGTCAACAAATACTGGCCAGGTTCTCCTACTTCATATGGAGTTTCAGCCTGGGTAGACTTTAACAGAAACGGAACGTTTGAAACCAGCGAGAGAATTCTTAATACTACCTATAATACAACTACTCCGGTAACAGCTACATTTGCAGTACCTACCGTTGCAAGTGGTAACGTATATACAGGAACACTTCCTACCCGTATGCGTGTAGTAATGAGATATTTTGATAATGCTAATCCTTGCGGTACATTCACTCAGGGAGAAGTAGAAGATTATGCAGTAAAATTTGTAGATGCTCAACCTTGTTCTACAGCTGCTCCAACAAATATTACCGTGAACAATATCGGTGCTACTACAGCAACGGTATCATGGGTTGCTACTACCGGAGCTACTTACAACATCAGATGGAGAGTTTCTCCAAGTGGAGTTTGGCAAACAGCTACAGTTCCTGCCGGTCAGAACTTCTATGGAATCACTGGTCTTACAGAGCAGACCAATTATGATGTTCAGGTTTCTACAACTTGTAACGGTTCTACAGGATCTTACTCACCAACAGTAACATTCACAACACCTCCATTATCTTATTGTCCAATAACAGGTACCGGTACGAATGATCATATTTCGAATGTAACAGTTACCTCTTCGAACCTTGGAGTTCCGCCAATGAATAATACTTCGGTACAGACAAATTATATCAGCTATACTACTCCGGAGACTCTTATTACACTAGATGTAGATTCTCAGAATAATAAAATCTCTGTAGCAAAAGGCTGGACAGGTGCAACAGGTAACGATGCTGTAACTGCTTGGATCGACTTTGACAGAAACGGACAGTTTACTGATGCCGAAAGAATTTTAGTTTCTCCAGCTAATACAACGACTCCGGTTACTGCTACTTTTGCAGTTCCTTCAACAGCTTACACAGGACCATTAACAACTACAATGAGAGTTGTACTGAAACGTACAAGTGCTCCTGTAATGTGCCAGAACGCAGTAGATGGTGAAGTAGAAGACTATAGAGTAAGAATCAGACCTTGTAGCAATGCAACTCCTAATGCTCCAACATTTACAACAACACATACAACAGCTACTGTAACAATCACAGGAGCAGGAGTAAGCTATGTGGTAAGATACAGAGTTCAGGGAACATCAGCATGGACACAGGTATATGCTTCTGCACAATTAGGTAACCTTCCGTTAGTAATTAGTGGATTGACGCCAGCTACTACTTATGAAGTAGAGGTAGCAGCTATTTGTGGAGATATCGTTGGAACAGCAACGCCAATCAAGACATTCACAACAAGATGTGATCCTACTCCTCCGAATGTAACGATAAGTAACATTACTCCAACAACAGCATTGATTACTTGGTCTCCGCTTGCAGCAAGTTCTACGTATACAATGAGATGGAGAAAAGTAGGTAGCACAGGTCCATGGAATATTGTCAGCTTACCGGCAGCTCCTGCGAATACTTATGTATTAGGAAGTGCAACTCCTTTGGAGCCATATACAACTTATGAAGTACAGATTGCTAACCAGTGTAACGGTGAGTCAACGCTGAACCCATATTCAAATCCTAAAGTATTTACTACAGAAAGAATATGCCAGATTCCGCCTCCAGGATTAACAATTACTCAATTGCTTCCTACATCAGCAGCCATCCAGTGGGATCCGTTCCCGGGAGCAACATATGTTCTTAGATATAGAAAAGTAGGTATTCCGAGCTGGACAGAAGTACCATCGTTAGTTAATAACCTTGTATTGACAGGTCTTACAGAATTAACGAAATATGAAATGCAGGTAGTAAATATCTGTAGCGGTACACCAGGAAATTACACTCCTCCATATTACTTTACGACTCCTACAGTAATTTACTGTAAGATGAAAGCTGAAAATTCTACAGGTGAGCATATTTCCAAAGTTACAGTGAAGCCTACCGGTAAGAAAACAATGGAGAATGAATCCGGAGCATCTACTTATACAGATTATACAGGAGTTCCTAAAACATTTATCGAGATGATCCAGGGTTCAACTGACAATGAGATCATCATTGAGAAAAAATGGACAGGAACTACTTACAACGAAGGAATCGCAGTTTGGATTGACTTCAACAGAAACGGAGAGTTTGACATCAACGAAAGAGTATTTACTTCTTCACCAAATTCAAACAGCCCTGTTTCAGGTAAATTCAACGTACCGGCAGATGCTTTTGTAAGTATGACAGACTATAAGTATGTAGTGATGAGAGTAGCCATGTCGAGAGATGGTATCCCTGTAAACTGTGCTGACTTCAAAAACGGAGAAGTAGAAGATTACACGGTAAGAATCTCTAAACCGACTGTTGCTAATCCAATTGATCAGACAAGTGTCATGATTTATCCTAACCCGGTAAGCTCAGTATTGTTTGTGAAAAATGTTAGCAAGAGAGCTAAATATAAGATCTATAATGCTGCAGGACAGGTTATCGCTGACGGTATCTTACTTAACAACCAGATCAACGTAAGCAGATTGATTAATGGTGTTTATGTAATTGATATTGATGATAACGGTACTACTACCCAAAAGAAATTTATCAAAGAATAAATTATTTAAATTTCAAATAGAATAAGCCTCCAGATGGAGGCTTATTTTTTGTAAAAGATCCCGGATGAATCCATCCCTTCAGGAAATATTTTTTGCAGAAAAAAACTCGTTAGAAAAGGTTCTAACGAGTTTTTATTTATTCAATATTGAAGATCACTTTTTCTGTTTCTTCTTTTAATTCTTCCAGATTGGTATTATTGTAGATAATGCAGTCTGCCATTTTAATTTTATCCCTTTCAGGCATTTGTTTTTCCATGACAGCTTCTACCTCACGGTAGGTTTTATTATCCCTGTCCATTACTCTTTTGATTCTGATGTTATCCTCGGCTGTTACCAGAAGAGATTTATAACATTGCCTGTTAAGCTTTAGTTCAAACAATAAAGCTGTTTCTTTAAAAACTAGATACTTGCTCTGTTTCTTAAGCCAGTTTTCAAAATCAATTTTTACAGCAGGATGAATAATTTCGTTCAACTGCTGAAGCAGATCTCTGTTATTAAAAACCTTATCTGCTACAAATTTTCTGTCATACAATCCGTTTCCATCGTAAGCATCTTCACCAAGAAGTTCTTTGATTTTTATTTTCAGATCTTCACTCTCATTAACTATAGCTTTCGCTCTGTCATCGGAATAATAAACCGGAAAACCGAATTCCTCTATAAAGCGCGCTACTGTGGTTTTCCCGGAACCTATTCCTCCTGTTAAACCAATAATCTTGGGTGCTGGTTCCGGTTCTGTCTGCTGTGTTTCTGAATGTAATTCTTCCATAATTAAAAATTAATATCCAAAAACATCATTAAAGCTAAACGTTTCATCAAGTCTTACCCCTTTATCGGTCATTTTAAGACTGGCAAGCTCATTATGGGCGTCATGTTCAAAGAACAATAAATATTCGTTGTCTACACACTGCTTAAGGAATTTTCCTTTTTCTTCCAGTGTTAAAAGAGGTCTTGTATCATAACCCATCACATATACCTGGTTGATATGTCCCGCTGTTGGAATAAGATCCGCAGCAAAAACAACTGTTTTTTCCTGATACTGGATTACCGGAAGCATTTGTTTTTCGGTATGTCCGTCTACGAAGATAACATCCATTTTCAGATCAGGTGCAAAACCGTAGTTCCCGGTAGTAGGAAGCGGTAGAAAGTTAAGTTGCCCACTTTCCTGCATGGGCATAATATTTTCCTTCAGGAAACTTGCTTTTTCTCTTGCATTAGGCTCTGTCGCCCACTGCCAGTGATTTTCATTCGTCCAGAAGTTGGCATTTTTAAAGGCTGGTCTGTATCCGGTTTTATCGTCATTCCATTCTATAGCTCCACCACAGTGATCAAAGTGAAGGTGAGTAAGGAATACATCCGTAATATCCTCCTTTATAAAGCCATATTTTTTAAGATTTTTATCAAGCGTATCATCTCCCCAAAGAGAGTAGTGACCAAAGAATTTATCATCCTGTTTGTTACCAAGACCACAGTCTACCAGGATCAGTTTTTTTCCATCTTCAATAAGCAGAGAACGGGTTCCCAGCTCGATCAGGTTTTTTTCGTCTGCAGGGTTCGTTTTTTCCCACAGACTCTTCGGGACGACTCCGAACATAGCACCGCCGTCCAGTTTAAATTTTCCACATTGTATTGGATATAACTTCATATGTATATTTTGATTATTTCTTTATTAATTTCATTTTCTCCGCAATTTTTCTTGCATTATCATCAGATTGTTCAAGTTGGCTGATAATATTATTAAAATCAGTCTCTTTTCTGTTCTGGGAAAGTTTTTGTTTGATAAATATTTCGGTAGGAAGTATTTTAATTCCAAAGGCCCCCTTCATTTCCTTTTCCACAAATTCCCTTCCCATATCCTTCACCATCATCGGACATTGCTGAAAACTTTCGTATTTGGACGTTAATTTGTCCAAATGAGCATAGAGCTCATCATGATTCATTATTTCAACTTTTCCGTGAATCTGTACTGCCTCATAATTCCAGGTAGAAACATTAATATGATCATACCAGCTGCTGGAAATATAAGTATGGGCTCCCAAAAAGTCACAAAGAACTTCATCACCATCTTTTAAAGTTTTTGCCTGAGGATTAGCTCTTGAAATATGAGTTTCAATATAGGCTTTTTCAGGATCATCTTCATTAAGCATCATCATAGAATGAGTTGCCCGTATCTTATCAACGAAAGAAATCAGTAATGCAAAAGAATTTTCTTTGATAATCTCTCTCATCAAATCATAATCTTCACTTCTGTATAATTTAGGTATAAACATAAACTAATCAATTCTCATTAACCTTAACCTTAACCTTAACCTTAACCTTTGAACTTTGAACTCAAAACTTTGAATTAAAATAGCTCTCCCGGGTTTTTAGGTCTTGTAATATTCAAATGTTTGTAGGCCTTATCGGTAACTTCCCGTCCTCGTGGAGTTCTGATAATAAATCCTTCCTGGATCAGAAACGGTTCATAAACCTCTTCCAGTGTTTCAGGATTTTCAGCAATAGATGTAGCCAGAGCAGAAATACCAACCGGTTTTCCCTTAAAGTTTTCAATCATGACACGCATAATTTTATTGTCCATTTCGTCCAACCCAAATTCATCCACATTTAAAGAATCCAGAGCATATTTGGTAATCTTGATCTCAATCTCACCATTTCCTTTGATCTCTGCAAAATCACGTACTCTTCTCAGCAATGCATTGGCAATCCTCGGTGTTCCCCGGCTTCTTCTTGCAATTTCTATCGCTGCATCTTCATAAATAACAACTCCTAAAACCCTTGCACTTCTCTGAATAATGGTTGACAAAAGTTCAATAGAATAATATTCCAGCCTGCTTTGAATCCCAAATCGCGCAAGCATTGGTTTGGTAAGCATACCACTTCTTGTAGTAGCACCTACAAGAGTAAAAGGATTCAGACCAATCTGTACACTTCTGGCATTAGGACCTGTTTCCAGCATGATATCGATCTTGTAATCTTCCATTGCAGAATACAGATATTCCTCTACAACAGGAGAAAGCCGATGGATTTCATCAATGAAAAGAACATCATTTTCTTCCAGATTGGTTAGTAAACCAGCTAAACTTCCGGGTTTGTCCAATACAGGGCCAGAAGTAACCTTGCAGTTTACCCCAAGCTCATTAGCGATAATATTGGCTAAAGTAGTTTTACCCAGTCCCGGCGGACCGTGTAATAAGACATGGTCCAGTGCTCCGCCACGTCTTTTTGCAGCGGTAACAAAAACCTCAAGGTTCTCCAGCGTTTTTCTCTGTCCCGCAAAATCTTTAAAGCTCTGCGGACGGATCTGTTCTTCCTGCATCAGCTCCTCTCGTGAGTAGTTTTCCTTATCTGGATGTAAAAAATCTGGCATTAATTCATTTCATTTACTTCAAAGATAGCAAATTTAGACAAAGGTTGAAGGGCAGATTGAGAAAACGTTGAGATTGACACAGAGGTTTGAGCCAGCGTTGAAAATGAGAACAGCTAAGATTTAAATAATTGGGATATTTTAAGTATTTTTGAGAGAAGAAATTATTAATAAAAATTAATGAAATTTTGAATGTTTGGAAAAAGGAGATTGATATAAAATGGATCAGCATATATCTAAACATCGCATTAACTTTAAACTAATGAAATTAATAGGACCATTCAAGCAGGTGGTAACACTTGCTAACTTACCATTAAGAGGAAAGCTTTCCGATGAGCAGCTGGAAATTATTGTAGACGGAGGAATTGTAGTAGATCAGAACACCATCCGGAAAGTTGGAAATTTTGAAACTTTAAAAACAGAAAATCCTACGATAGAAATTGAACACATTGAAGGAGAACAGGTTGTTCTTCCTGCCTTTGTAGATTCACATACTCACATTTGTTTCGGAGGAAACCGTGCTAATGATTTTGCCATGCGTAATGCAGGGAAAACTTATCTTGAGATCGCGGAAAGCGGCGGCGGAATCTGGAGTTCTGTACAGCATACAAGAAATGCTTCAGAAGAAGAATTATTAAAAACATTAGTTGAAAGAATCAATTTTTTGGTTGATCTGGGAATTACAACTATTGAAGTGAAGAGCGGGTACGGTCTGGATGTGGAAAACGAGCTGAAAATGCTTAGAATAATAAAAAAAGCACAGAATGAGACTAAAGCCACTTTAGTTCCTACCTGTCTTTCGGCCCACTTAAAACCTAGAGATTTTGAAGGAAGCAATCCCGAATATCTTGAATATATCATCACCGAAATTTTACCAAAAGTAAAAGAAGAAGAATTGGCGGGCAGAGTTGATATCTTTATTGAAAAGTCTGCTTTTCAGCCGGAAGAAAGTAAAGAATTCTTACTTAAAGCAAAGGAATTAGGCTTTGAAATTACCGTTCACGCAGATCAGTTTACCCCGGGAAGCTCAAGAATTGCAGTGGAAGTGGGAGCGAAGTCAGCGGATCATTTGGAAGCAACAATCGATGAGGATATTCAGTTTTTGGCTGATTCTGATACCGTAGCAACTGCACTTCCGGGTGCAAGCTTAGGGCTAGGTGAGAAATTTACTCCAGCAAGAAAATTATTAGATGCTGGCGCTATAGTAGCCATTGCAAGTGACTGGAATCCGGGATCGGCACCCATGGGAAATTTAATTACCCAGGCTTCTATTTTAGCAACCTTTCAAAAGCTTACAACCGCTGAAGTATTGGCAGGAATGACCTTCCGTGCTGCTTTTGCATTGAATCTTGAAGACAGAGGACAATTGGAAGCAGGGAAAAAAGCAGATTTTGTCACTTTCAAAACTAATAATTTCCAGAATGTTCTGTATAATCAGGGAAGCTTGAAAGCTGAACTTGTTTATATTGATGGAAATCTGATATAAAATTATAATTAACCATATTTGTTCTTCAGTCAGCTGTTTTCCAATGCCTGATTGAAGAACAGGCAATAGGCAAATGACTGAATAATGAGTACTATTTGGCAAGGCAGATTGGATGGAGAAGAACTTCTCTATCACAGATTATTTCAAAGAGTTAAAGAAGAACGTAATTACGACAATATTGCTGCAGGAGATTTTGCATTGCATGGTTTTGCTGTAGATGAAGGAGTAAGGAGAAACAAAGGCCGTCAGGGAGCGAAAGATGCTCCGGATGTGATCAGGAAAAATATGTCCAATTTTCCGGTAATTCTTCCTGACTTTTCAATGCTTGACTTTGGAAATGTTACCTGTGAGGATGGCAATCTGGAAAATACTCAGAACAATCTTGCCAAAAATGTTTCAAAAGTTCTTTTAAAAGGCGGAAAGTCACTTGTACTTGGCGGAGGTCATGAAGTGACATATGCTCATTATTTAGGCGTTAAAACAGCCTTTCCGGAACAGAAGATTGGTATTATTAATATCGATGCTCATTTTGATAACCGACAGCCGGAAGATGGAGTAGGACCAAGCTCAGGAACAGGATTCTGGCAGATTGCTCAGGAAGGTCCTGTCAATTCTCTGCATATAGGAATTCAAAGAAACTCCAATACGTTGAAGCTTTTTGATACCGCTCATCAGTATGGGATGAAATATATCCTGGCAGATGAACTGTTTTTTGAAAATCTTAGCTCCATCTACCAGCGCATTGATGAACTGCTGGAGAGTGTAGATTATGCCTATCTTACCATTTGCATGGACGTCTTCAATGCATCAGTGGCTCCCGGAGTTTCTGCTGCAGCATATAATGGTATCTTTGCAGATACAGCCTTTATGCATTTTTACAGACATATCTTAAAAAATAAAAAATTGGTGGCGCTGGATGTGGCGGAAGTAAACCCTTCTTTCGATATCCAGGACAGAACAGCAAGGCTTGCAGCATGTCTTGTGAATGAATGGCTAATGATGTAAGATAAAGTTATATTCTTCCGATAGAGAAAATCATTATTTTATTGACCCTTAAGGAATGGAATTTGCTAATTTCACCGTGCTTTTAGAATAAAGGCGCTCATAAATTCATTAGCTGAATTTAAAAAAGAAATTTATATTATGGAACAATTAATTGAAAGCAAGCTTATTAAAGCAGATAAAGCGTTTTCAGTGTGGAGAAAAGTGCCGTTTGAGGAAAGGCAGAAGTTAATTGCAAAAGCAGCGGAAATTTTAAAGAATAATTCGGAGAAATTTGGGAAAATAATTACTACAGAAATGAATAAACCCATTTCAGAATCTATTGCTGAAGTGGAAAAGTGTGCTTTAATGATGAATTATTATGCCACTGCTGAAAATATATTAAAACCAGAAAAAGTTGAATCCGAGTTTGCTTATTCTGAAGTTCATTATGCCCCGAAAGGAGTAATCTTAGGGGTTATGCCATGGAACTTTCCTTTCTGGCAGGTATTGAGATTTGCTACGCCTGCCATTTTAGCTGGAAATACAATTGTTTTGAAACATGCTTCAATTTGTTTCGGAAGTGGAAATGCCATTGAAGAAGTTCTTCTACAGGCAGGTTTTCCGGAAGGTATTTTTCAGAATCTTGAAGTAGGGCATAAAGCTGTAAAGGAAATTCTTGAACATGATGCTGTAAAAGGAGTAAGCCTTACAGGCAGTGGAAAAGCCGGAGGAGAAGTAGCTTCCATCGCGGGTTTAAATATTAAAAAATCTTTACTTGAATTAGGCGGAAGTGATGCTTTTATCATTTTTGATGATGCAGATCTTGAAGCAGCCGCAAAAGCAGGAGCAAAATCCAGACTTCAAAACTGCGGACAAACCTGTACTGCAGCAAAAAGATTTATCATTGATGAAAAGATTGAAGACCAATTTTTACCCGTTTTCATTGAAGAATACAAAAAATATGAAATTGGTGATCCATTAGATAAAGAAACTAAACTGGCAGGAATGGCAAGACCAGATCTTGCTGATGAATTGGAAGCGCAGTTCAACAGAGCATTGGAAAACGGTGCTGAAATCATCATTCCTCTGGAAAGAATTTCTGAAAATGAATTTAAACCTGGTTTAATAAGAGTTCAGGAAGGAAATCCTATTTTAAAAGAAGAGCTTTTCGGGCCTCTGGGTATGGTTATGATTGCAAAAAATGAGGAAGAAGCTTTACAGATGGCCAATGATATTCCTTTCGGGCTTTCCAATTCGGTATGGACTAAAAATAAAGACCGTCAGCTATTCTTCATTGCAAACCTTGAATCAGGAACAGTTAATATCAACCGCATGACGAGCTCTGATCCACGCTTTCCATTCGGAGGATCAAAAGCTTCCGGATATGGAACAGAACTATCCTTATTAGCTTTAAAAGAGTTTGTAACGGCAAAGACCATTGTTGGTAACTAAGATCTGTACAATGTCATTCCGGGGAACCGAGGAATCTCAGAGATTCTTCACTTCACTCCGTTTCGTTCAGAATGACAAATTATCACATATAAAAATGAAAATCCCGGAAATTAATTTCCGGGATTTTTTTATGCTTTTGCAAAAAGTAATTTTGCTTATTGCTTATTGCTTATTGCTTATTGCTTATTGCTTATTGCTTATTGCTTATTGCTTATACCGTAGTCAGTCTCAATGTATTTGTTTTTCCACCTTCATACGATGGAGTAGCATTGATGTTGATTACAAAGTCTCCGGTCTCGATATAACCATAGTTGTGCGTTAACATATTTACCTGAATGATCGTTTCATCCGTAGATTTCTTCATATCATAGTAATAAGCATGAACACCCCAAAGAAGGTTCAGCATCGTAATAACTCTTCTGTTACCACTGTATACGATGATGTGAGAATTTGGTCTGTGGGCTGCAAGCTGGAATGCAGTGTACCCGGAGTGAGTAAGTGTTACAATAGCAGAAACATTGGTTGTTTTAGCAATTCTTACTGCTGCAAGACAAACCCTGTTGGTAATGAATCTTTCATCGATACAGTTATAATCTTTCTCGATAGGCTCATTTTTGTGTTGGTAGAAATGAGTTGTTTCGATATTCTTTACAATTTTAGCCATGTTTTCCACAACCTGTACCGGATATCTACCTACTGAAGTTTCTCCGGAAAGCATCACAGCATCAGCTCCATCCAACACAGAGTTGGCTACGTCATTTACTTCCGCTCTTGTTGGCGTTAAGCTGTTGATCATTGTTTCCATCATCTGAGTGGCAATGATTACCGGCTTGGAGTAAAATCTTGCTTTTTCTACCAGGTTTTTCTGGATTGCAGGAACTTCTTCCATTGGAACTTCTACTCCAAGATCTCCACGAGCTACCATTAATCCGTCGCATTCAAGAAGGATTTCCTCAATATTTTTTACCCCTTCAGGTTTTTCAATCTTCGCAATAATCGGAGTTTTGAATTTACCGTTTGGATGGGCTTTGATAAGCTCCTTCAAGTCGATAATATCCTGAGCATGGCGTACGAATGATAAGGCAATCCAGTCAACTTCCATGTCAAGCATGAAATTAGCATCCTGAATATCTTTTTCTGTTAATGCAGGAAGAGAAACATTTGTATTAGGTAGATTAACTCCTTTTTTAGAACTTAACGGACCTCCCTGAATAGTTTTTGCCTTTACAGTATCCTTTTCATTGGTTTCGATAACCTCCAACATTAGTTTCCCATCATCAATAAGGATTCTTTCCCCTACTTTTACATCCTGTGGAAACTGTTGGTACGTCATGTACACTTTAGTGGAATCTCCCTCCATCTTTTCATTGGTGAAAGTTAGAATATCACCTGGATTCAGATAAGATCCTTCCTTTACAACTCCCACTCTCAGCTTAGGACCCTGAAGATCTCCTAAGATTCCTACAGAATAACCATACTCATTGTTTAGCTCTCTAATTATTTCAATATTTTTTCGAACTAAGTCGTAATCTGCATGTGAAAAATTTATTCTGAAAATATCAACACCCGCTTTCATTAAATCTAACATAACTTCCTTCGACGATGAAGCAGGGCCTAGTGTTGCGATAATTTTTGTCTTCTTTAAATACTTATTCATAATACTGGATAATTTGATAAAGTTCCTCTTCAGAACTCAATGTATAATCTTGAATTGGAAACACAAGATTTTCAGGGAGCAAAATTACGGAAAAATCAGGAAACTGTTCCGAACTATGCAGAATATATTCCACATCTACCTGATTATTTAATAAAAATTTAATGTTTTCTTCTTCTGTAAAGAGTTCTGTCTGAATTTTTTTTTGCTTACTTTCAGAAGATTTATTGGAAATGAAGGTAAAACAAGTCTTTGTATACTTATGATAGGCTTCAAATCTTGGGAAAAAATAATCATAATATCCCCCGTGAAAGACAAGATCTTTCTTTCTTGAAAAATTGAGGTTGTTTTTTTGATTTATTTTGTAGAAAAACTCGTGAGCAGGTACATCTTTGGCTAATCTTACCAATCCTATGGCAATATCTTCAAATTCTATATCATCAAGATCATAAAGTTTTTGAATTTCCAAGTATATTTTCTTTTTTGTTTAAAATATAAAATGCCCTCTGTGCTGCTTTTTCCTCTGCTTTCTTCTTGGAAGTCTCTGTTGCATTAGCAATTTTTTCCTCTCCCAGCCATACATGGCACCTGAATACGACAGATTTATTAGCCTGTATCTCCTCGCAGGTTTCGTACTTTATGTTGACCTTCTTCTTTTGACTCCATTCAAGAAGGAGACCTTTATAACTTACAATTTTGTTTTCAAGTTTATTGATCTCGGAAGGGGTCAGCAATTTTTCCAGAATAATCCTCTTGCAGGCATCATAATGGAAGTCTAAATAAACTGCACCGATTAAGGCTTCGAACAAATTTCCAGAGATATTTTCCCCCAAAGCTGATGAGCTGTTTTGCTTTTGCAAAAGGCTGGTAAGCTTGAGATCTTCTCCTAATTTATTGAGGTTTTTCCTATTAACAATCTTAGATTTCATTTGTGTCAGATATCCCTCGTTAGCCTGAGGATAAGTCTGGAACAAATGACAAGAAATAATTGTACCCAAAACAGAATCTCCCAAAAATTCAAGCCTTTCGTAATTGCTGTCTTGATTTTTAGAAGAATTTTTTAAAGAAAAAGCTTCGCGGTAAAGAGCTATATTCTGTACCTCTGTACCCAATACTTTTCTAAGCTCGGTACTGAGAAAATATTCTCTCTCCGTTAATTGTCTTTTTCTTTTTTTGAGAAGGAATTTAGAAAAGTATTTCTGTAACTCCATTCATTGAATTTAGATTTTCTTAAATAGAACGCAAGCATTATGCCCGCCAAATCCAAAAGTATTGCTCATGGCTACTTTTACATCTTTCTTAACAGCTGTATTAAACGTAAAGTTTAGTCGGCTGTCAATATTTTCATCATCAGTAAAATGGTTGATGGTTGGAGGAACAGTACCATGAATAATAGTTCCCAATGCAGCGATAGCTTCAATAACACCTGCAGCACCTAAAAGATGGCCAGTCATTGATTTTGTAGAATTAATCTGAATGTCATAAGCATGTTCGCCTAATAATTTCGAAATTGCATTGGATTCTGCGATGTCTCCTAATGGAGTAGAGGTACCATGCATGTTGATATGATCTACTTCATCAGCAGTTAAACCTGCGTCTTCCAAACAACTTTTCATTACCAGATAAGCGCCAAGGCCTTCAGGATGTGGAGCAGTCATGTGATGTGCATCAGCACTCAGACCTCCTCCCAGTAATTCTGCATAAATTGTAGCACCACGTTTTACAGCGTGCTCATATTCTTCAAGAACGATACAACCTGCGCCTTCTCCTAATACAAATCCATCTCTGTCTTTGTCAAAAGGTCTTGAAGCCGTTTTAGGATCGTCATTTCTTGTAGAAAGTGCCATCATTGCGTTGAATCCACCGACACCACTTGCTGTAACGGCTGCTTCAGAGCCTCCGCACACAATCACGTCTGCTTTTCCTAATTGGATCAGCATTTTGGAATCAATTATAGCATTTGCTGAAGATGCACATGCAGATACAGTAGTATAGTTTGGTCCGTGGAAACCGTATTCAATTGAGATATGCCCTGGAGTGATATCCGCAATCATTTTTGGGATAAAGAAAGGGTTAAATCTCGGAATTTCCGTATTGGCCCATCCTAACACTTCAGTTTCAAAAGTCTCTAATCCTCCGATTCCAGAACCCCAGATTACACCAACTCTGTTTTTATCTACATTGTCTTCAATAATTCCGGAATGCGCTACTGCTTCTCGTGCAGCAACAAGTCCCAATTGAGTATTTCTGTCCATTTTTTTAGCCTCTTTCTTATCGAAATGCTGTAACGGATCGAAATTTTTTACCTCGCAAGCGAACTTTGTTTTAAAGTTTGTGGCATCAAAAAGAGTAATCGGAGCGGCACCGCTCTCACCTTTCACAAGATTTTCCCAGTATTCTTTTGCATTATTTCCTATTGGTGTTATTGCTCCAAATCCGGTTACAACTACTCTTTTTAATTCCATAAACTTTGTTTAATTTCTTTTTTGTTGAAGAATATTATTTATTTACTACTTCTTCGATGTAAGCGATAGCGTGTCCTACAGTAGTAATTTTTTCAGCTTGGTCATCAGGGATCTGAATGTTAAATTCTTTTTCAAATTCCATGATTAACTCAACTGTATCTAGTGAATCAGCTCCTAAATCGTTAGTGAAGCTAGCTTCAGGAGTTACTTCTGTTTCTTCAACGTCAAGCTTATCAGCGATGATAGCTTTTACTCTTGATGCAATGTCTGACATAGTAAATTATTTTTTTAATTGTTAGATGGTGCAAATATATAAAATTCTTTACGATAAAACATTTTTTTAGTCTTTTTTGTGGACCAGAAGCTTTTATTTTGGGTTGTTTGGTTTTAGTCTTTTCGTTTTCAGTGGTTTATATTTGGTGTAAATGATGAATGAAGAAGCAGAACTTTATATTTGATTATACTGATCAATTTTTTAAGAGATTAATATCTTGATTTAAGTGAAAGTTTATCTGTTATCTAACGTTCCTGATTTAAAAGAGCAGTATGGAATTCTTGAAAGGCAGGAGCAAGTTAGAGAAATTTTTGAAAATATACTTGAACGCCAGATATTGCTATGAATTGAATCATTCAGCACTATGGAGTAGTGATGAATTTTTCAAAGTTGCTTAAAATAAAATGATTGGCTTTACCTGTCTGTGGTAAACCAACCATTTTTTATTTAGCTTAAAGACTTTTATATTATCTTAAAAGAAATTTGTAATTAAATCTTAGGGTATAGTTTCTATAGAAGATATTTTTAAATTTCCATTTTCTTTTTTTAATGTAACTATAGCAGATGCCCCTTCAAATTCTGTTTTTTTATTGGGATTAGCTGTTGAATATGATAAAACAAAATTAGTTCCTTGTTTAGTAAAAGTTGAATTAGAATTTTTCAATAATTCATAATCTAGTAACTTTATTACTTCTTGAAGATTATTTTGGACGAATTTTTTGTTTTCTATTATGTATTGATTATCATATCCATGTTCAATCTCACAAATACTGCACTGAATATTATTTGCAAATAAAGAATTTACTTTTTCATCCTTGCTTAAATATAAAGAATCTAATTTTTTTATAAGTTGAATTGCTTCTTTCTTTTCCTCTAAATAATTTTCTTGAGATTGCACTCCACAAGAAGTCAGGATGATAAGACTTAAAAATATCTTTTTCATTTTTTTTATTTTTAAATTAACTTTAAGGTTTAAATTCCCAAATTCTGATTGATTTAATCCCGCCAGGAACATTATTGGCATTTGCTCCCCCAGGTATATGTCCATTTTGGATTAAATCAACATGTCCTGTATATCCAGCAGTAGTTGAATTATTATTAACAATAACATATATTCCAGTTTTACCTTCCAAAAACTTTGCCACTTTATCAGGATTATTAGCATCTGTACCTTCTAATATATGAGTTGGACTTCCAAATGTTTTTGACATAAAATCTCCTGCTGTTTTTGCTTGTAAATAATAATATCGAGGTTTTCCATTTTCATCTGCTCCCTTTCTGCTCAGTGAATTGTTAGGTATGTAAAATCCTAATCTATTCATTGCTAATGAAAATCTCACAGTACATGCATTTCTATATGGACCGATATCCTTACCTGAGCTATTATATAAATACTCGAGGTTCCCACCTACCATGGGGTAGATTTGAGAAGCTGGCATTTGCTTAAAATAGCCTGGATAGCCTGGGTATTCTAATTTTGGAAAAGCTCCTACGAATTGAGAATATGTTGGCATTTGTTTATTCTGATACTGTATGGTATTGAGGATATCATCAAGATTATCAACAGGCTCTCCGTCAGGTCCTTCAGACTTTGTTAAAAACCAATTTTCAAACTTTTCCCAAGAAGTGTTGGGATTATTTGCAAAAAATTGTTGAGCAAAATTTAACTGTGATTCAAATTCTTTCCATATAGTAATTGTGTTTGTTCCCAAACTTCCCAAACTATTAAAATAGCTAATGCTCCAATGTAGCAATTGTGTATTATTCTGATTTAAATTATTATAGAAATAAGAAAGTAATTGCCCACCTATGTATTGGTTGTTTTGAATATAGGTATACTCATTAGAAGATAGTTCTGGAAATCCAGCTTCGTTCAACATATAATTAAAGCTGTCCTGGATTGACATTTCACTAGATGTAGTGCTGCCACCACTGTCACCACCACCATCATAGAATCCCATATTTGGAAATCCTTTTGGTGGCTGTCCTCCACTTGGACAAACCTCTGTAATTTCTACAACGTAATAAGGCTTTTCACTTGCAACACATTGTGCATACTGAGACGGAGAATGATTGTCACCATTACAGTTTACCTCTATAAGCCTAATGCTTAATGAGCAGTCTATCTTATTTGCAAATGTTTTTGCTCCTATTGCTTTATCAGGAAGTGGCGTGCCATTCGAGAGTTGTTTAGTTCCCATTGGTCTACCGTCCATAGAGGTGTATTCAACAGTTCCTGTGAAATTATCAATCTGATAGTTTTTTGTTAAAATCAGCAGGTTTATATTTTGCTGTAAACCCTATACTTTTATTTTCATTATCAACACTATATACTAAAACATCTGATGATCTTTCTAAATGTCTTACTACCGTGCTGTATGAAGTAACATTATTTTGTGTAATTACTGTTACAGTTGCATCATCTGATAATGAAGAGAAAAAATCTTCGTTTTTGCTGTAAAAATTTGAAGGGTTGTTTTTTATCTCAGTAAGATAATTTTTGAAAGCTAAAGCTTCTTTTAGTTTAATAGTTTTCCTGAAATCTGATTGAGTAGCATTGTTTTCAATGTCATTTGAAAGTTCAGTTCTACAGCCGAACATAAGGAGGGTTAATGCCAAAAGCATTAAAAGATTAAGTTTTTTCATCAAAATTATTTTTATTAAAGTTGCTAATTTATTGATTTTTTGTTTTGTAAATAATTCCTGAAAAAAATTATATCTGCAAGGCGACAAAACCTGTCGTATAATATTTTGTTGCTGGGTTGAAGTCATTTTTTTTCTCTTCAAATTTTCCCGATTAGGGTGTTTAAGTAGGATTTGAAATCAAGGATTCTGTATGTTTCCTGCAGATTTGAATGTGCTATGATTCTTTGCTCATCGGCATTTATGGTTAATAATAGATTGGTATTTATAATTAAATTGTATTCCGTCAATCAGAAGACAATATAAAACGTTTGGGAATAATTTGGGGAACAAAAACAAAAAAAGAGAAAATGTAATTATTTAAAAATCAATAATTTACAAATTCTCTTTAGCTTAAAAAGTGGAGTTGGAGGGATTCGAACCCTCGTCCAAACAAGCAATACATAAGCTTTCTACATGCTTATTCTACCATTGGTTTTCGACTGGAAGCAGAGGATAGACACCCAACTACCAGCTTATCTTCTGAATTTTTCGAACTTTAGTCAAAGCTTCTAAAGCCTTATTTCCGCATTCCTATATCCCAGGATCAAACGCCGCAGAACAGAGCATTTGTGGAATATCTTGCTTCCCTACTGAAATCTTCGGGAAAACGCTTGATCTACTATACTTCGATATTAAGCTGCAAGAGCGAACTCTTCGTTGCCAGTTAAAATTTTGTAGCAAGGGATTATAGAGATCGCGCTACGGTTCTCTGCATGCTTACTTACCCATTGGTCTTGCTGTCGAAACCAGTCAACCCCATGAATAAAGTGAATGCAAAGATAATGCTTTTTGTTTACATTTCATTAATATAGATGGTTTTAATAGAAATTAGGAAATAAAATGAGTAACCCGAGGTATTAAGAATTGAATATCCAATCATTGTGGATAAAAATTTATTGTTTGTTAACAGGCTTTAATACGGAGTTTTTTAACGGTCATAGGGTGGAGTAGTGATTGTTTATTGCAATATATTTTGTGTTCTCATAAAAATTGTCTAGTTTTGCAATCCAAAATGAGATGTAAAATATGTTAATAATTCCAGTAAAAGATGGTGAATCCATCGACAGAGCTTTAAAAAAATACAAGAGAAAATTTGATAAAACAGGAACTGTTCGTCAATTAAGATCTAGACAACAGTTTATTAAGCCTTCTGTAACTTTGAGACAAGCTAGACTAAAAGCGGCTTACAAACAAAGAGCGCTTAGCAAAGAAGAGCAGGCTTAAGATTTTTTCTTAACCATATATTAATTCACTTCTTAAATTCTTATATTTGAGGAGTGAATTTTTATTTTTATACCTATGATGCTGGAAAAGTTTTTAGAATACCTACAATTCGAAAAAAGATATTCTCCTCATACCATCACAAGCTACAAAAAAGACCTTGAAGACTTTTCCCATTTCTTCCTCCGAACAGAATCTTCTGACAATTTAGCCACGGCAGACAAAAAGATCATCCGAAATTTTATTGTTGAACTGAGTGAAAATGACATTTCCAAAAGAAGTATCAATAGAAAATTATCTTCTCTCCGCAGTTTTTATCTTTTTCTTTTAAAAATAGGGGAGATTAAAGTTTCTCCCACCGAAGGAATTTCTTCCCTGAAGTTTTACCCTGAAAAACAGATTCCTATATCTAAAGAGGAAATGCAGGATCTGAATGAAAGAATCTTTGAACAGGTACATGATGTGCTTGAAAAATGTATTATGGAAGTTCTTTATCAGACAGGAATGCGTAAAGCGGAACTTTGTGGCCTGATATTTGAGAATGTTGACTTATATCAAAATGAATTAAAAGTAATAGGAAAAGGGAATAAAGAGAGGGTAATTCCCATTTCCGATGAACTGTCTGAACTCCTTAAAAGTTATCTGGAAATAAGAAATCCGCAGACAGAATTTAAATCATATTTTTTCGTGAATAAGAAAGGGAAAAAACTCAACGAAAAATTTGTTTATGTGGTAGTTAATAAGTACCTTAGTCTTATAACAACGAAAGAAAAAAAAAGTCCTCACATCCTTCGGCATAGCTTTGCTACTCACGTTTTGGATAATGGGGCGGAGATCTCCAAAGTAAAAAAAATATTAGGGCATTCCAGTCTTGCCAGTACTCAAGTCTATACGAATGCTAATATTGAACAATTGAAAAAAGTGTTTAATCAGGCTCACCCTCGAGCATCAAAAAAAGAAGAATTATGAAGATTTCAGTACAATCAATTGGTTTAACTCCACACGAACCACTAGAATCACACATCGACAAAAAAGTAAGCAAATTGGATACCTTCTATGACAAGATTCAGGAGTGTAAGGTATTTTTGAAAGTTGAAAATAATGCTGATAAAGCGAATAAAACTGCTGAGATTATTTTGGCTGTTCCGGGAGACGATATCGTAGTAAAGAAGACATCCACCAGTTTTGAAGAAAGTTTGGACCTTTGCGTTGATACTGCTAAAAAGCTACTAATCAAGAAAAAAGAAATGGCTTAGAAAAAAAAGTTAAAAAAAGTTTATAAAATATTTGAGAATTCAAAAAATCCGTTCTATATTTGCACTCGCAAAAAAGGAACAGCGATCTTTTGAATTCTTTTTTATATTTGCCTCCATAGCTCAGTTGGCCAGAGCACGTGATTTGTAATCTCGGGGTCGTGGGTTCGAATCCCTCTGGAGGCTCATAAAATATAAACTTTTGGGGAGATTCCAGAGTGGCTAAATGGGACTGACTGTAACTCAGTTGCTTCGGCTTCGTAGGTTCGAATCCTGCTCTCCCCACTTTATATTTTTATAAAAAAAACTTGCAAGATTAAATAAGTTTTCTTAGTTTTGCACAGCGTTTACCAATAGTTTTGGAAACAAAATTGCGGAAGTAGCTCAGTTGGTAGAGCGTCAGCCTTCCAAGCTGAATGTCGCGGGTTCGACCCCCGTCTTCCGCTCAAAAAAATACCTCAGTAAGAGTTATTTTTTTTAACACTGAAATGTGTAGAGTAGAGTTTCTCGATCAGTTTCAGTTTTTATTAAAATGCCTCCATAGCTCAGTTGGCCAGAGCACGTGATTTGTAATCTCGGGGTCGTGGGTTCGAATCCCTCTGGAGGCTCATTTTAATATAAAATATCTGGGGAGATTCCAGAGTGGCTAAATGGGACTGACTGTAACTCAGTTGCTTCGGCTTCGTAGGTTCGAATCCTGCTCTCCCCACATTTTATATTATAAAAAAAACTTGCAAGATTAGATAAGTTTTCTTAGTTTTGCACAGCGTTTACCAATAATTTTGGAAACAAAATTGCGGAAGTAGCTCAGTTGGTAGAGCGTCAGCCTTCCAAGCTGAATGTCGCGGGTTCGACCCCCGTCTTCCGCTCAACAGAAAATCACGCTACTTAGTGTGATTTTTTTAGTTGATGCCGACTTAGCTCAGCGGTAGAGTGCTTCCTTGGTAAGGAAGAGGTCACGGGTTCAAGTCCCGTAGTTGGCTCTCGATTTTCCCGAATTTCTTCGGGATTTTTTTATGCCCAAATTTTAGGTTAGAAAATAAAGGCAACCAAATTTGTTCCTAAAGATATATTATCGTTAAACACCTGATTAGATAAAATACTCATTGATTCATCTTAACATTTCAACTGAAATTTTTACAGATCAATTAAGATAGGTCATGAATTTTACTTCATCTTTACAATCACAATCATAAAATTTTCGTTAAATTCGTGTAAAATAAATTTTTGATGAATATTCTTTTATTGGAAGATGATCTCATTCTGTCTGCAGAACTTTGCAGATTTTTAGAATCAAATAATTTTAACTGTGATAAGATCTATGACGGGGAAACCTTTCTCCGCCAGATAAAAAATAGTACGTATGATCTTTATTTACTTGATATTAATGTCCCTAAAATAAATGGGCTTGATGTCTGTCAGACGATCCGTTCTTTTGATAAGAATACTCCCATCATTATCATTTCTGCCTATGGAGATATCTCTGATAAAAAAGATGCCTTCACCAGGCTGGCTGATGATTATCTTGTAAAGCCCTTCCAGTTTGAAGAACTTTTACTGAGAATCAATTCGCTGCTAAGGAGAAAAGCGCCTTCTGATAATTCCGATCAGGATATTCTAAGAATTGATGATCTTATTATCAACAAAACAGAACAGAAGGTGTATCGTGGAGGAAATGAAATAACCCTTACCTTGAAAGAATTCCAGCTGCTGGTTTATCTTGCCGAAGCGCAGGGAAGAACCGTTTCCAAGCAACAGATTACAGAACATGTGTGGGAACACAATTTTAATACGAATACCAACACTGTAGAAGTTTATATCAATTTCCTGAGGAAGAAGATTGATAAAGATTTTAAAATAAAACTGATCCACACCCGTTCAGGTTTTGGATACTATCTAAGCCCATTGTAAATGTCTTTAAAAAGAAAGATAGCTTTGACGATAAGCATCGCCTTTTCATTACTATTTGGAATGGTGATGGCGGTCATTTATTTATCTTTTAACGATTTCAGAAGAGATGAGTTTAAAGAAAGATTCAGGCAGAGGCTCGAATTCACTTCCCATTTCATTTCAAAATCCAAAGACTTTGAAGAAGAAGCACCCGTTTTCTTTAATGAAAATTCAGATAACATTCTTTTGAATGAAAAGATTTTAATTTTCAACGAAAAGAAAGAATTGATCTACAGTACAATCAAAGACCGGAATGTTATCTGGGATAGTGCTATGCTTAAAGAACTGGATAAAAAGAAGATCATCTATACGGAAAAAACTGTTCCGGAAATCTATGCGGCACTCAGGAATATCAACGGAGAAAACTATTATATCCTTACCAGTGCTTTTGATACCAACGGAAAATCCAAATTGGGGTATCTTAAATATCTTTTGATCACAGCTTATGTGATGAGTACCATGCTTATTGGTTTCTTCAGCTATTATTTTGTGGAAAAGTTTCTGCGACCTCTGGAAGACCTGAACAAAGAAATTTCTGAAGTTACTGCTCATAAATTAACCAAACAAATCCCGGTAGAACAATCCAATGATGAAGTAAGTGTTCTTGCCAAATCCTTTAATACCATGATTGGAAGGCTGGATGATGTATTTCAGTCGCAAAAGGATTTTACTGCCAGTGCTTCGCATGAGATCAGAACACCTATCACCAGAATGGCGTTTCAGCTGGAGAATCTTATTAAGTTTGAAGAGCATTCTCGGGAAACACTATCTTCTTTAAAGCAGATCCAGAGGGATATATATCAACTATCAGACCTGACAAACTCTCTTCTGCTGCTGACAAAATTCGATAAAGAAAATATTCAGAGCATTTATGAGGAAGTAAGAATTGATGAAGTCATCTTTGAAGCTTTCGAAGCGGTGGAGAAAAGTTATCCACAACTTAAGCTGGATTTTCTGATCAATGAAGATAGTTTTGAAAATGCTTTTCTGACTATAAAAGGAATTCAGTCACTATTGGTCATTGTATTTATCAACTTGTTTAAAAATGCGGCAGTGTATTCAGATAATACAGAAGTAAATGTTTTGATTACTGAAACCAACGATAACCTTTCTGTGGAAGTTATTTCTCATGGTAATACTATTTCTGAAAATGAGCAAGCTAAACTGTTTGAAGCTTTCACCAGAGGAAATAATGCACAGAATATAGCAGGATCAGGATTGGGGCTCAGAATTGTCAAAAGGATTCTGGAATATCATGATGCAGATATTGTATACTCTTCACCTGAAGATTACATGAATAAGTTTACATTATTTTTTAAAAAATAAAAAAAAGCAACTGATACGAAAACAGTTGCTTTTTTTGTTAAACTCCCGATTGAGATTTTTAATATAAATTCAATGGTGGGGGAAAAAAATACTGATTTTGTTTGGTGTTTTATGGTATAAGCAGCCTGTTCATGCCTATTTTAATATTTTTTTAAGCGTCATTTAAGTTTCTTTTAATAGCATCAGAGCAATTTTGTAATTTAAAAAGAAAAATAATGAACAGAATTGCAGTGCTGTGCCTCGCCGTTTCCTCATTCATGGCGGCACAACAGCAGATGTCTCTTTTGGAATGCGAAGAAGCCTTTCAGAAGAACAACCTCCAGCTGCTCGCCGAACAATACAACATCAATATGGCTGATGCAGATATTCTGCAGGCTAAAATCTGGGAATTACCTCAATTAAGCGGACAGTTTAATGCTTATAATCCGCAGGACAAAAAATTTTTTGATGTAGGACATTCTAAGGGAGCAGGGATTACCCAATTGATTTATATGGGCGGTAAAAAGAAAAATGAAATTGCTTTTGCCAGATCCAATAAAGAACTGGCCCAGCTTCAGTTTTCACAATTACTGGTAGATTTAAGATCTCAGCTGCGCTCTGCCTATTTCAATCTTTATTATGAAAAACTAAAACTGGAAAATACCAACAGACAACTGGGGTATATGAATGATCTCCTGGATGCTTACCGTGTACAGTCGGCCAAAGGAAATGTTTCCCTCAAAGATGCTGTCAGATTACAGAGCATAGTCATCCAGCTGAATCATGATAAGCTGGAGATTAATAAAAACATTCTTGATTTTGAACAGAATCTGAAAGTTTTGACAGGAGTTACAGAAGAGATAGAGCCTACGATGTCTGAAACCGAAGCTAAAGAAGCTCTTGCAGCACAGCCTTTCGGTGATGAAGAAGAACTGAAAAGCAAAGCCCTGGAAAATAACGCAGATTACCGATATAATTTGAAACTTATTGATAACAGTAAGTTGTATGCCCAGTGGCAGAAATCATTGAATGTACCGGATGTTACCGTCGGTGCGGCATGGGATCAGGCAGGAGGAACTTTTAATAACGAAGCAAATCTGACCCTGGGAATTCCTTTGCCATTATGGAAAGCCAATCAGGGAAATGTAGTAAAAGCAAATTATGCCATCCAGCAGAATCAGAAAAATGCAGATTTTCAAAAACTGACTCTGGAAACTAAAGTTCAATCGGCATACAAAACCTGGAAGGCACAATATGATCAGCTTCTGGATGTAAAAACTACAGACCTTCAGAATATGGAACTTGTTTACAACGGAATGCTGAACAATTTCAGAAAAGGAAATGTCAACCTGATTGAATTCACAGACTTTATGGATAGCTACAGGGAGACAGCCCTTCAGATCTATGATATGAAAAATGAAATCATGCAGTCGGCAGAACAGCTTAATCAACTAGTACAAACGAAAATCTTCTATTAAAATGATGAAAACATATATTATCCCTTTATTAATGGTTATTTCATTAATAGCCTGTTCAAAAAAAGAAGAAGAGAAAAATATTCATGTAAAAAAAGGATTCGAGCTCAGTAACACGATGCTGAATTCTATTTCCCTGGCAAAAGTTGAAAAAAGAAATATAGAAGATGAGTACAGCTTTTACGGAAAAATCTCAGCAGACAAAAACAGTTATATAGATGTTTACCCTTTGGTAGGAGGAAATGTAATGAGTGTTAATGTAGAATTGGGTGACTATGTAAGAAAAGGACAGGTTTTAGCCACTATCAGAAGTACTGAGCTTGCAGAAATTCAGAAGGATGTAAGTGATGCAAAAACAGATCTTGTAGTAGCAAAAAATAACCTTCGTGTTGCAAAAGAACTCTATGAAGGAAAGCTTAATACAGAAAGAGATGTCCTGGAAGCTAAAAGCCAGTTACAAAAAGCAGAAGATCAGTTGCAGAGAGCGGCAGCAGTAAGTACGGTTTATAATGTGAAGACCGGAAATATATACAGTGTTGTAGCACCTATCAGCGGTTATATTGTTCAGAAAAGTATCAATAAAGATATGCAGTTGCGAAGTGACAGAAGCGATAATATTTTTGATGTGGCCAATACCACCAATGTATGGGCAATTATGAATGTCAACGAATCTGATATTGATAAAATAAACCTGGGGATGAAGGCTCAGGTATCCACTCTTTCATATTCGGACAAAGTTTTTGACGGAAAAATTGATAAAATATTCAAAATTATTGATCCGCAAACTAATGCCATGCAGGCAAGAGTAGTATTGGACAATGCCAACGGACTTTTGATCCCGGAGAGTAAAGCCACGATAAAAGTTTCAAGCCTGGAAAGCAACGCTACACTTACCGTTCCATCCAAAGCTGTGATTTTTGATGATAATAAAAGTTTTGTAGTGATTTTTAAATCCAGAACAGATGTAAAGATCAGAGAAGTCAAAGTATTAAAGCAGGTAGGTGATGTCACCTATATTGCAGACGGTCTGAAAGAAGGAGAAGAAGTGATTACCAACAATCAGCTGCTGATCTACCGTTCGCTGAACAGCTAGTCTTATGAAACCAGTAGGAATATGTACTTTTTTCTTTAACGGCTTTTTTAGGTCATCAATGTATCTATCATGAATAAATTCATAAAAAATATAATCGCTTTTTCATTAAAAAATAAAGCATTTACCTTTATCTGGGTAGCGATTTTAGCCATCTCCGGTTTTATAAGTTTCAAAAATATGCCTATTGAAGCTTTTCCGGATGTAACCAATACCCAGATTGTCATCATCACCCAATGGAATGGACGTAGTGCAGAAGAAGTAGAACGTTTTGTCACTACACCAATAGAATTGGCGATGAGCCCGGTTCAGAAGAAAACAAGTGTAAGAAGTACCACCATGTTTGGGCTTTCTATTGTTAAAATTCTGTTTGACGACGGGGTGGATGATACTTTTGCCAGAAATCAGGTCAATAACCAATTAAGAACCATTAGCCTTCCTGATGAGGTAGATCCCGAAGTACAGCCACCCTATGGGCCAACCGGTGAGATTTTCAGATATACGCTGGAAAGTAAAACAAAAGATTCCCGTGCATTGCTTACCCTGCAGAATTGGGTGATAGACAGGGCACTAAGAGGAGTTCCAGGGGTTGCGGATATCAATGTTTTCGGAGGACAGGATAAAGTCTTTGAATTAAGTATCGATCCGAGGGCATTGGATAAATACAATCTGACGCCGCTTCAGGTCTATGATGCTGTCACCAAAAGTAACCTGAATGTAGGAGGAGATGTTATTGAAAAAAACGGTCAGGCTTACGTGGTAAGAGGAATTGGTTTGGTGAAATCTGTAGCAGATATCGGAAATATTACCATTCAGAATGACAGTGGAAATCCTGTTTTGGTAAAAAATGTAGCCGAAGTTCATGAAAGCTCTATGCCCAGAGTAGGACAGGCTGCCCTGAATCATCATGATGATACGGTGGAAGGAATCGTTGTCATGAGAAAAGGAGAGAATCCGAGGGAAGTGCTGGTAGGAGTGAAGGCTAAAATTAAAGAACTTAACGAAAAAGTCCTTCCGAAAGATGTGAAAATGGTGACTTTCTACGACCGTGACAATCTGATGGACTTTACTACGCATACCGTAATGCATAATCTTATTGAAGGAATTGTACTGGTAACAGTAATCGTTTTGATTTTTATGGCCGACTGGAGAACCACACTGATTGTTTCCATCATCATTCCTCTATCCTTGCTGTTTGCATTTTTATGTTTAAAACTGGCCGGGATGAGCGCCAACCTGCTTTCGTTAGGTGCAGTAGACTTCGGGATCATCATAGATGGAGCCGTCGTCATGGTGGAAGGGCTTTTCGTAATGCTGGATCATAAAGCGCATAAGTACGGGACAGAGAAGTTTAATAAACTTGCCAAGGGAGGATGGATTAAGCAAACGGGAACAGGACTGGGAAAAGCCATCTTCTTTTCAAAATTAATCATCATTACTTCCCTGATTCCTATTTTCTCATTTCAGAAAGTGGAAGGGAAAATGTTCTCCCCTCTGGCATTTACATTAGGATTTGCATTAATGGGAGCATTGATATTTACATTAACATTAGTTCCTGTTCTTTCTCATATCCTTTTAAATAAAAACGTAAGGGAAAAAAATAACCCGTTTGTTAATTTCTGGGACAGAATTGTTTTGAAAGGTTTCAATTTAACCTTCAGGCATAAAAAAATAAGTATGATTGTGGCAATTTCCTTCTTAGCGGTCACTTTATTTTCTGGTAAATTCCTTGGAACAGAATTCCTGCCTCAGTTGAATGAAGGATCATTGTGGATCACTGCAGAAATGCCGATGAGCTCCTCATTAAAAGAATCTCTGAAAACAGCTGACCTTTTAAAGAAAGATATCATGAGCTTCTCTGAAGTAACAGATGTTCTTGCACAGACGGGAAGAAGTAATGACGGAACTGACCCCAACGGGTTTGGTTTCGTACAGTTTGCCGTAAACCTCAAGCCAAGAGAAGAATGGAAACGTAAGATTACTTATGATGAACTGATCAATGAAATAGATAAAAAGCTTAGAAGTTACCAGGGAATTACCTTCAACTATTCGCAACCGATTTCCGATAACGTAGCTGAAGCCGTGGCAGGTTTTAAAGCCGAGAATGGAATTAAAATCTACGGTGACAACCTGGAAACTCTGGACAAATTAGCCCATGAAGTTTTATTAAAGATTAAAGATGTACAAGGCGTAAAAGATCCGGGAATTATTAAAAATATCGGTCAGCCGGAAGTAAGTGTGGTTCTGGACAGAGATAAAATGGCTGCGTACGGAGTAATGCCTGCGGATGCACAAGCCGTATTGGAAATGGCATTTGGAGGAAAAACAGCTTCTGAAATGTTCGACGGGGAAAGAAAATTCCCGATCCGTCTTCGTTATTCACAGGAGTACAGAACCAATGAAAACGATATTGCTGCTTTGATGGTTCCTACACAGGATGGAGCAAAGATTCCGTTAAAAGAAATAAGCACCATTGTTAAGGATAATGGAGCCGCATTTATTTACAGAGACAACATCAAACGATATATCGGGGTCAAATTCTCCATCCGTGACAGAGATTTGGGAAGCACCATTGCGGATGCCCAGAAAAAAGTGGAAACGATTGAACTTCCGGACGGCTATTCCGTAGGATGGACAGGTCAGTTTGAAAATCAGCAGCGTGCTTCACACAGGCTGGCACAGGTAGTACCAGTGAGTATCCTGATGATTTTCTTTCTGTTGTTTATCCTGTTTGGCAATATGAAAGATTCTCTTCTGGTATTGGCGAACGTACCTTTTGCTCTGATTGGAGGTATTATCGCTTTGCATGTTACCGGAATCAATTTTGGAATCTCTGCCGGAGTAGGAATGATCGCTCTTCTCGGAATTTGCATCCAGAACGGGGTAATCCTCATTACAGAGTTTCACCAGAATGTTAAAGACGGGATGGATATCGATACTGCGATATTAAATGGGGTGAAATCCAGAACGAGACCTGTTATCATGACAGCATTGATGGCCTCCATCGGGCTTATGCCGGCTGCCTTGTCTACAGGAATCGGATCGGAGTCTCAGAAACCTTTGGCCATTGTCATTATCGGAGGCCTGATTACAGCTACAGTACTTACCCTGCTTATTTTTCCTATTATTTTCTGGATTTTTAACAGGGCAAAAAAGCTCAGTCAAATTTAAATTATCTTTCATTTATATTAGTAAGAAGCGCGGAAAACTTTGTTTTCCGCGCTTCTCGATTATTGAAATAAAGAATGAGTTTAAAATCCTAATCCCAGTGTAAAAGCTTTTACGGTATTGGGATAATCGGAAACAGAAGTGGCTGCTCCTGTCATTGTATTAATAGAGTAAATTTTTGTAGATAAACCTACAGATGCTATTAAGTAAGCCTTTTGGCTCATACTTCCAATATCAAAACCATTAGCATTGGTAATGTTGATTCCCAAAGAACCTGTTTCAACTAAAGTTCCGTTATTGGGTGGGTTTTGCTGATATAATTTATCAGTATTATGATCAATCACAAATAAGGTAGTTGAGGTAGCTCCGGCAAAATTGTTGGTATAGGCCGCTGCACTTATCATTGGACTTCCCGGATTCAGTGTAAGATCTGCAGCAGCAATTGTTCCATCGTTAGGATTCAGACGGAGATTTTGTCCTGTATTACTTACTACTCTTATCCTGTCAACTGTTGGATTGAAGTCAAAACCAAAATCGGTGCCTGAAAGCAAGGTAGAAAATGGAGATGCTCCCACAGCAGTAGCGGCACCTGTGCCTAAGTTAATTGTATAGATTCTGCTTGAGCTTCCCAAAGCATACAATTGTCCGTTCGCAGGACGGAAATCTATGCCTAAAATACTCTCACCGCTTTGTAATCCGGCCACTGTTTTAGAAACAGGCATAGGATTGTTGGGATTGAAAATCTGAAGATTATTTGAATTGTCAATGGCATAAGCTACCGGTTCTGTAGGAATGGCAATATCAATGATTCCCTGCTGGAGTGATCCTATTGAGGTTATTTTACCATTATTCAGATCCAGAATATGTAATTTATCATTGAATGCTAAAAGAGCAGTACTGTTATCATATTTGATGTCAAAAGCAGATTGTCCTGTAAAAGTCGTTCCAAGATTTCCAACCTCTACTAAAGTTCCATTATTGGGAGGATCTTGCTTGTATAATTTTCCCAGCATCGGATCAATATCATATAACACAGTAGTGGCAGCCCCTGCTTTACCGTTGGTGTAGGCTATTCCTGTTATGGAAGGGTTTCCTGTTCCGTTAATATTGATATCCGTAGATGCAGCAGCTCCCGTTTCCGGATGTAAACGCAGATTTTGTCCGGTATTACTTACTAAACGAATTCTATCAACAGTAGGGTTGAAATCAATAGAAGCAATTGCTCCTGATATTGAGGGAGTAAATGCTGTTGAACCTACCATTCTTGCTGAAGCATTGGATACATTGATAATATATAATTTGCTTGCATTTGATAAAGCATATAACTCTCCTGTAGCAGGTCTGAAATCTATGCTCAGCAATTTTTCTCCAGAGGCAACACCTGTTACCGTTGTTTTTGAGGTGAAAGTTTTTGGATTGTTGGAATTAAAATAAACCAGCTCATTCATGGCAGTTATTCCATATACCATAAGATCCGGACCCTGAGGTATATTTTCTGACATCATGTTTTCATCTGAATTATCACACGAAAACAGGGTTGTAATGGCTATCAGAGCCCAAAACATGTGTAGTAGTTTTCTCATAATATTAATTTTTAGTTGTTATTTTTATATGTACGAGAAAAAAGTAAGAATGGATTTGCGAGCAGAATGATCAGTTTTTTTTCTTGTATATTGTATTAATAATTAACGAGATAGTTCTTATTTTTAATAAAACATTTCTAAGGATTTTTTCAATCCGGAAAAATGTGTAAATTTGCAGTCTCAATACGTTGAAATATAAGGTTTGTCCTTCACTGGATGAGAATATTGAAAGTTTTTTTAATAAAAAGTTTTTGGTATTTAAAAATTCATTATATTTGCACACCGAAAATTTGAAAAACAATAAATAAATAATTTTAAATCATGGCAAAGGAAACGTTTAATCGTAACAAACCACACTTGAACATTGGTACTATTGGTCACGTTGACCATGGTAAAACTACACTTACTGCAGCTATCAGTAGTGTATTAGCTAACAAAGGTCTTGCTGAGAAAAAAGACTTCTCTGCTATTGACTCTGCTCCAGAAGAAAAAGAAAGAGGTATCACTATTAATACAGCTCACATCGAGTACGAAACTGAAAACAGACACTATGCACACGTTGACTGTCCAGGTCACGCCGACTATGTTAAGAACATGGTAACTGGTGCTGCTCAGATGGATGGAGCGATCTTAGTATGTGCTGCAACTGATGGACCAATGCCTCAAACTAGAGAGCACATCCTACTTTGCCGTCAGGTAAACGTACCAAGAATCGTTGTTTTCATGAACAAAGTTGATATGGTGGATGATGCTGAGCTTTTAGAGCTTGTTGAACTTGAACTTAGAGATTTATTATCTACTTACGAATATGACGGAGATAACTCTCCAGTAATCCAGGGATCTGCTCTTGGTGCTCTTAACGGAGACGAGAAGTGGGTTAAGACTGTTGAAGAATTGATGGATGCAGTTGATACTTGGATCGAGCAGCCTGTTAGAGATCAGGATAAGCCATTCTTGATGCCAATCGAAGACGTATTCTCTATTACAGGTAGAGGTACTGTAGCAACTGGTAGAATCGAGGCTGGTGTTATCAACACTGGTGATCCAGTTGATATCGTAGGTATGGGTGATGAAAAATTAACTTCTACTATTACAGGGGTTGAGATGTTCAGAAAAATCCTAGACAGAGGTGAAGCTGGTGATAACGTAGGTCTATTGTTGAGAGGTATTGAAAAAACTGACATCAAGAGAGGTATGGTTATCGCTAAGAAAGATTCAGTTAAGCCACACAAAAAATTCAAAGCTGAGGTTTATATCCTTTCTAAAGAAGAAGGTGGACGTCACACTCCATTCCACAACAAGTACCGTCCTCAGTTCTACGTAAGAACTACTGACGTTACAGGTGAAATCTTCTTACCAGAAGGTGTAGAAATGGTAATGCCTGGTGATAACTTAACAATCACTGTTGAATTACTTCAGCCAATCGCTCTTAACGAGGGTCTTAGATTCGCGATCAGAGAAGGTGGTAGAACAGTAGGTGCAGGTCAGGTAACTGAAATCATCGACTAATTCACATCTAAAACAATATAAAAAAGCTTCCGTAAGGAACACTCTTTACGGAGCTTTTTTTAACTACGGGCATCGTCCAATGGTAGGATACCGGTCTCCAAAACCGTTGATCAGGGTTCGAATCCTTGTGCCCGTGCAAATATAAATTATGAGTTCATTTATCGATTTTTTAAAAGGTTCTTATAACGAATTCAGACATAAAGTTGAATGGCCAAAATGGGCTGACCTTCAGTCTTCTACAATTGTAGTGACTATTGCGACAGTTATTCTGGCTTTATTTACCTTTGGAGTTGATGAATTGTTTTCAAAAGCAATCAGCAACATAATAGGAATGCTAATCAACTTGTTCAATTAATAATTAAGTATTTTCCATAATGAGCGAATTGAAATGGTATGTGCTGAAAGCAATCAGCGGACAGGAAAATAAAGTGAAAAACTATATTGAGACAGAAATCAAACGTTTAGGGTTTGAGCAGTACGTTACTCAAGTGGTTATTCCTATGGAAAAGGTGATCCAGATTAGAAACGGTAAAAAAGTTCCTAAAGAAAGACCTTACTATCCTGGCTACCTGATGATTGAAGCTGACCTGATGGGAGAGATTCCTCACGTTATTAAAAATATCCCTGGAGTTATCTCTTTCTTAAGTTTAACGAAAGGTGGTGATCCTGTTCCAATGAGAAAATCAGAGGTAAACAGAATGCTTGGAAGAATGGATGAACTTTCAGAATTTGCAAGTGATGTTGAGATCCCTTATATCGTAGGTGAAAACGTTAAAGTAATCGATGGACCTTTCAACGGATTCAATGGTACAGTTGAGAAGATTCTTGAAGACAAAAAGAAAATTGAAGTTTCTGTATTGATCTTCGGTAGAAAAACTCCAATGGAATTGAGCTACATGCAAGTAGAAAAAGTATAATACATTACTTATAAAAATATAAGAAAGACTGCTTTTAAAGCGGTCTTTTTTTATTAATATCCTTTTCAGATAGATGATGGTAATGGCTTCCCAGTTACTTTTCAACAAATAGCTGTCTAATTCCATTACCTCATAATGAAATATTGAAATTCAATCTTTATATTTTTCCCTGTAGTTAGAGTTTTTTTAAGTTTATTAAAGTTCCTTTACTGAAATGCAGATTTCATTAGTCTGCTGACTACTTCTATCAAGAACTTTATGGCTGTTAAATTATCACTTCATCGTGAACATGCACGCTTTTTATAGATTGGATTCTTCTTAATGATTTAATTCACCGTCAGATGGCATGCTTCTTGCAACCAAGCTGTTAACTTATCCACAAAATTTTATTTTATTTATTTCATACACTGGTTGCAGATGTATCAATATTGTATGTTTAAATAAAAATAAAATTCGGATCAGCCACTCAAAACACAAGTTTTATAAACACATAACTCAATGACAAAAATTATTTCGATGATCACTCTGGTGGGCACATCTGTGCTCGTGAGTGCGCAGGTTGGTATCAATACTGCGACTCCAGAAAAAGAACTTACCGTAAATGGTACAATGAAGACATCAGGAATTGTTTTTAAACAACCCCTGGAAAAACTGAAAGCGGATGAGAATTACACTTTCATTATTAAATCTCCGGCACCGGAAAACAAAATTACAGCGTATAATGATTCTTTTGTACCTAATTCACCGGCACCTATTAACCTTATTCAGTTCAAGATTACCTGTGATCCTACAGACAAAGATTGGGTAAACCAATTTGATACAAAGATCAATTCCAGCAAATTTTTGGTGGTAATTTCTTCTTTTGGATTTACACAGCCCACAAGAACGTATTCTGCAGACTGGCTTACTCCAATGCCTCAGATCTTTGCGTACTCGTCAGGAGGAACGTGGAAGCTTAAAGCCGATTACCAGGGATTTTCTCCCGATAATTCTTTCCCTACAGGAGTGTGGACACTTAACTTACTGGTGTTTGACAGATCATATGCCAAAGATTTTAATTCAACACAAAACCTTAATGGTTCAACTACTGGTGCAGCAACAGCTCCATTAATTCAATAAAAACATACATTATGAAAAAAATTATTGCAATACTTTTCACGGGTTTTGCCGCTTTAAGCTTACATGCACAAGTAGGAATAAATACTACAACACCTAAAGGAACATTGGATGTTGAAGGGGAAACATTAGTGGAATCTTATTTAATAGATACTGAAAATACAAAGGCAAGCGGAAACTATCTTCTTCTTACCCGATCAAAAGATACTTCACCGGTAGGTAAGGTGAAGCTGCTGGATATATCGCTCCGTAATGTAGCGCCTGTAAATATGTATAATGTTGTATTGAAAAATGTGAGACAGGATGAAGTTGTAAATCTCAATACAGGATTAGATGCGAGTAAATATGTTGTGGCAATTACAGGTGCTGTTTTTACAGGAGCGGTTTCGGCAGCGAATACAACTACCAATCCAAAATCTTATGGTTCCTATTCAACTGAAATTACGCAGGTAAGCAGTGGAGGTAAAAAATATCATGCTATTAATTTAGCTTTTAAAGGAGCAGGAACGGTTTCTTCCATCAATGGAACGTGGACACTTACCTTAAATGTTTTTGAAAAATCATTAGTTAAAGACTGGGGAACTTTTAATGGTTCTGTTTCAGCATCTGCTTCACCGGGATATTCAGGAGTATCAACCAATACGCCTTTAGGGCTTCAATAAAAAAACTATGAAAAGAAAAATTTATATCACAATAATCATGTGCCTTGGGATGGTTTTGAATGCCCAGAAAGGAAAAGTAGGGGTGAATACCGCTAATCCTACAGAAACACTTGATGTTAATGGAAAAACCTATACGAATTCTCTGTATTTAAGAAATCCGGGAGAACCTACGTTGACGGGTGGTAGCTTTTTAGCAACTTCTCAGAATGCTTTGCAATTGTATGATCCCGCTTTGGAAAGCAGCGGACTGTTCAATTATCTTAAGCTTACTCTTACCGGAGTATCCGGAACAGGAATAGCAGATTATGATACCAAAATTGATGCAAACAATTTTTTGGTTATCCTTCACAACTATTCATTCAAACTGAATGACGGAACTACTAACGTTATGCTTGATTATGGAGATAACGGAGTGAATGACAACAAGCAGGGATCACCTGATGTTGTTGCCTTCAAAAGTAATGGAACATGGCACGTAAGAGCAAGATTTACTGACAGCAGAATTATTGCCACAAACTCTACTACACCATCAAGAGTATATAACAACTTTACTGTTGACCTTTATCTGATGGCCTACAGAAGATTAATTGAAAAACAAAATATAAACGATATCAATGATGATCTTGGTGGAAATGACGGTTCTGCAAAAACAATTAACAGACCTTCCGGTTTTTAATCAGTCTTTCCTTTTAAAATATTTTGAAACGGTTATTTAATACAAATAACCGTTTTTGTTTTTAGGCAGGAATTTTTAATGATACAATAATGGGGATTGATTTATTTTTTTAAAACTTTTTAAAAATCAGCAATTTCCGTTTGCTATTTCAAAAATATTTTATACTTTTGCAGTCCAAAAAGTAGGTTTATTGTTATGTGAGTGCATAACCTACTGAATAATAAATGCTTCCAAACTCATTAATTATTCAAATTTAAAAAACAAACAATGGCTAAGAAAGTCTTTAAAATGGTAAAGCTTCAGGTGAAAGGTGGCGCAGCTAACCCTTCTCCACCAGTAGGTCCAGCATTGGGTTCTGCAGGTGTGAACATCATGGAGTTTTGTAAGCAATTTAACGGAAGAACCCAAGATAAGCCAGGGCAAGTTTTACCTGTAGTAATTACAGTATACGAAGACAAATCTTTTGAATTCGTTATTAAAACTCCACCTGCAGCAATCCAGTTAATGGATGCAGCTAAAATCAAGGGAGGTTCTGGTGAACCAAACAGAAACAAAGTAGGTTCTGTAACTTGGGAACAAGTAAAGAAAATCGCCGAAGATAAAATGGCGGATCTTAACTGTTTTACAATGGACTCTGCTCTTTCTATGGTTGCAGGTACTGCTAGATCTATGGGATTAAGAGTAACAGGAACTAAACCAACTAACGCTTAAAACCTAAAGAAATGGCAAAATTAACTAAAAAGCAAAAGGAAGCTTTAAGCAAAGTAGAAAAAGGAAGAATCTATAACCTTGAAGAAGGTTCAGCTCTTGTAAAAGAAGTGAACACTACAAAGTTTGATGCTTCTGTAGATATCGCTGTAAGATTAGGAGTAGACCCTAGAAAAGCAAACCAAATGGTAAGAGGTGTTGTGTCTCTTCCTCACGGTACTGGTAAAGATGTTAAAGTATTAGCTCTTGTAACTCCAGATAAAGAAGCAGAAGCTAAAGCTGCTGGTGCTGATTATGTAGGTCTTGACGAATATTTACAAAAAATCAAAGAAGGTTGGACAGATGTTGACGTTATCGTTACAATGCCAGCTGTAATGGGTAAATTAGGTCCATTAGGTAGAGTATTAGGTCCAAGAGGTTTAATGCCAAACCCTAAATCAGGAACTGTAACAATGGAAATTGGTAAAGCAGTAACTGAAGTAAAAGCAGGTAAAATTGATTTCAAAGTAGACAAGTATGGTATTATCCATGCTGGTATTGGTAAAGTATCTTTCGATGCTGCTAAGATCAAAGAAAATGCTCAGGAATTAATCCAGACATTGATCAAAATGAAACCAACTGCTGCTAAAGGAACTTATGTGAAGAGCATCTATTTGTCTTCTACAATGAGCCCAGGTATTGCAATTGATACTAAATCTGTTAACTAATAATAATCCTTAAGACAATGACAAAAGACCAAAAAGTTGTAGCAATACAAGAGATCAAAGATTTGCTTCAGGATGCAAAAGTAGTATACGTAGCAGATTTAGAAGGTTTGAACGCTGGTAAATCTTCAGATTTCAGAAGACAGGCTTTCAAACAAAATATCAAAGTAAAAGTTGTAAAAAATACACTTTTACAAAAAGCAATGGAGCAAATTGAAGGAGTAGATTACTCTGAAATGTTCCCATCTTTCAAAGGAAACTCAGCGTTAATGATTGCTGAAACAGCAAACGCTCCTGCGAAATTGATCCAAGGATTCAGAAAGAAAGAAGAAAAGCCAGCTTTAAAGTCTGCTTTTGTTCAGGAAACTTTCTATGTTGGTGACAATAACCTAGATATGTTGGCTAACATCAAGTCTAGAGAAGAAATGATCGGTGAAATCATCGGATTACTTCAGTCTCCAATCCAGAGAGTTGTTTCTGCTCTTCAAAACAAATCTGAAACTGTAGAAGCTCAAGCTGAAGAAGCTGCTCCTGCGGTAGAAGAAACTCCTGCTGCTGAAGCTCCAGAAGCTCCTGCTGCAGAAAGCACTGACGAAACGCCAGCTGCTGAATAATTACACTCAAAAAATTAAATAAATAATCAACAAAAACATTACAACAATGTCAGATTTAAAAAATTTAGCTGAAACGCTAGTAAACCTAACTGTAAAAGACGTAAACGAATTAGCTGCTATCCTTAAGGATGAGTACGGAATCGAGCCTGCTGCTGCTGCAGTAGTAATGGCTGGTCCTGCTGGTGAAGCTGCTGAAGAAAAGACTGAATTCGACGTAATTCTTAAGTCTGCAGGTGCTTCTAAATTAGCTATCGTTAAATTAGTAAAAGATTTAACTGGTGCTGGTCTTAAAGAAGCTAAAGATATCGTAGACGGAGCTCCTGCTGCAATTAAGCAAGGTGTTTCTAAAGACGAAGCTGAAGCTCTTAAGAAGCAATTAGAAGAAGCTGGTGCTGAAGTAGAATTGAAATAATTTCAGTTTTATTATAAATATAGAAGCCCGGGCATTTGCCCGGGCTTTTTTTGTATGTAAGTCTTTGTAAGTATGCTTTTTAATTTGTAATCGTATTTTAATATTATTATTTCTAATTTGGATATATCTTTTTACGATTAAATATTTCGTAAATATTAACATAATATTTTAGTTGTATTTTGTTATTTGTTTGTTTTGCGTGAATTTTTATTAATAAAGTATTGTTTTGATTGAAAAAATATTATATTTGTACCGAAAAAACACAATAATTGGATAGAAATTACTTTCTTTTCTGTAGCCATAGGATTCTGAAGCTTTTGGCAATTATAGGAAAACCAAGCACTAAGCTAGTATCTGTAATAAAGACAAAGTTTGAATTGTCATATTGTACGGCTGTTAATAATCATCTGCGGAATTGTTTGGCTGATGTTTCTGTTCACTTGCATGCTGAAACAGATTGTCATTTGAGAGTGGTCTATAGCGGGTCTGCTGATCAAAAAGAAAATTGTTTATTTTATAAAAAAACTTTCCGAGATAATCTTCCTTTTTTAAAAACAATAATCCCTGAAATATATTTCCCAGAGATAATACGTGTTCTGCCATATGGAAGGGGACAGAATTGCTCATAATTCGGTAACATTTTGCAATCGTAGGTAATTGTATAAACTGTTATTTTATTTATGAATCATACAGTATGTAAGAGAATTTTTTCTAGAAAAATACATTAACATGAAACAAAATTAGAGTGAAAAACAAATTATTAGCGATCATTCTATTAATAATCAATAAGTTCCCGGAAGTCGCTCAGGTAGGTATTTATATTTGTTTGGTAGCGAAACCAGTAAAAATAAATCTTATAAGGTTATTGTGAAATAATCATAGGATTAGCTTGTGTTGTGGAGGGGTTGCTCATATTTGGGCAGCCTCTCTTGTTTTAAGAGTCTCAAAATGAGATGATTTATTTGTTATTGTGGATAACTTTTTGTATCTTTGCCCTTCTTTTGGCGCGAAAAATTGTTTGTAAATTTATAAAATACTGAAAATCAACTCTTTCATTGTGTAAAACATGGAAGGGATTTCGTGTATATAAATACTGCGGTAATACTGCCTCAAAAGTAATAAAAATATTTTGCATTACGCTGTGAAAAGATATACCAGTGTTGCAGTTAGAAAGAACCAAGTACAACGTTTAAAAGAGCTTAAGGTCCTTTGTGAGCGCCAAAAACACTTTTACCTTTTACTTTTATCTTGTTTTTTGTTCTTTTCTGATATTTTTTAATGAATCAAAATATTTTTTAACCCTTTCTTAAAAGTTTTATGAGTAAAACAAAATCAACAACTCAAGGAAATCCGAGAATTAATTTCTCATCAGCGAAAGGAAAAATCATCACTCCGGACTTTTTGGATATCCAAATTGAGTCTTTCAGAGAATTTTTCCAGCTTGATACACTTCCTGAAGCCAGAAAGACAGAAGCTCTTTACAAGACTTTCCAAGAGAATTTCCCAATTACGGATTCAAGAAACCAATTCGTATTAGAATTCTTAGACTACCTGGTAGATTCTCCACGTTATTCAATCGATGAGTGTGTGGAAAGAGGACTTACTTATTCAGTTCCTCTAAAAGCTAGACTTAAACTGTACTGTACTGACCCGGAACACGAAGATTTCCAAACAGTGGTTCAGGATGTATACTTAGGTCCGGTTCCTTATATGACGCCAAGTGGTTCTTTTATCATCAATGGTGCTGAAAGAGTTATTGTTACGCAGCTTCACCGTTCACCTGGTGTATTCTTCGGACAAACTTACCACGCAAACGGAACCAAACTTTACTATTCAAGAATTATTCCTTTCAAAGGATCTTGGATGGAATTTACAACAGATATCAACAGCGTAATGTACGCGTATATCGACCGTAAGAAAAAATTACCATTAACAACTCTATTAAGAGCGATCGGTTATGAATCTGATAAGGATATCCTTCAGATCTTTGACCTTGCTGAAGAAGTGAAAGTTTCTAAAGCTGCCCTTAAAAAAGTAGAAGGGAGAACATTGGCTGCGAGAGTATTGAACACTTGGTTCGAAGATTTCGTAGACGAAGATACAGGTGAAGTAGTTTCTATCGAAAGAAACGAAATCATCCTGGATAGAGAAACTATTCTTGAAAAAGAACATTTAGATCTTATTCTTGATGCTGGTGTGAAATCAATCCTGATTCACAAAGAAAACAGCAATGAATTCTCTATCATCCAGAATACATTACAAAAAGACCCTACTAACTCTGAAAAAGAAGCAGTAGAGTATATTTATCGTCAGTTAAGAAATGCAGATCCACCAGATGAGGAAACTGCAAGAGGAATCATTGAAAAATTATTCTTCTCTGAGCAAAGATATTCATTAGGTGAAGTAGGACGTTACAGATTGAACAAAAAGTTAGGTCTTAATATTCCAACTACCACTGAGGTTCTTACCAAAGAAGATATCATTGCGATCGTAAGACACTTAATCGAGCTTGTCAACTCTAAAGCGGAGGTTGATGATATTGACCACTTATCAAACAGAAGAATTAAAACTGTTGGTGAGCAATTAGCAGGACAGTTTGGAGTAGGTCTTTCAAGAATTGCAAGAACAATCAAGGAAAGAATGAACGTTAGAGATAACGAAATCTTTACTCCGCTTGACCTTGTCAATGCAAAGACATTAACATCGGTAATCAACTCATTCTTTGGTACCAACCAGCTTTCTCAGTTCATGGACCAAACCAACCCTCTATCAGAGATCACTCACAAGAGAAGATTATCTGCACTAGGGCCTGGTGGTTTATCAAGAGAAAGAGCAGGTTTCGAGGTTCGAGACGTTCACCATACTCACTACGGAAGAATTTGTCCGATTGAAACTCCGGAAGGACCAAACATCGGTTTGATTTCATCTCTGGGGATCTATGCTAAAATCAACAGACTAGGTTTCATCGAAACTCCATATAGAAAAGTTGAAGATGGTAAGATTGAACTTAACGCAGATCCTATCTACTTAAATGCAGAAGATGAAGAAGATAAAGTAATTGCTCAGGCAAACGTTGAATTAAGTGATAACGGTGAGTTCTTAACGGATAGAATTATTGCAAGATTGGATGGTGACTACCCGGTAGTGGAGCCTGCACAGGTTAATCTTATCGACGTTGCACCTAACCAGATTTCCGGTATTTCCGCTTCATTGATTCCTTTCCTGGAGCATGATGATGCGAACCGTGCATTGATGGGATCCAACATGATGCGTCAGGCCGTTCCTCTATTGAAGCCACAGGCTCCAATCGTTGGTACAGGGCTTGAGCAACAAGTTGCAAGAGATTCAAGAATCTTAATTAACGCTGAAGGTACAGGTACAGTACAGTACGTAGATGCTGACAGAATCGTTATCAAATACGAAAGAAGCGAAGACGAAGATTTAGTACAATTCGAGTCTGCTACTAAAACATACAACCTTACTAAGTTTAGAAAAACTAACCAGAGTACAACGATTACCCTAAGACCAAACGTAAGAGTAGGTGATGTAGTGGAAAAAGGACAGGTACTTTGCGACGGTTATGCTACTGAAAAAGGAGAATTAGCTCTTGGTAGAAACTTAGTGGTAGCGTTCATGCCTTGGAAAGGATACAACTTCGAGGATGCAATCGTAATCAACGAAAAAGTTGTACGTGAAGACTGGTTTACTTCAATCCACGTAGATGAATATTCTCTTGAAGTTCGTGATACTAAATTAGGTATGGAAGAGCTTACAGCAGATATTCCAAACGTATCTGAAGAAGCTACTAAAGATCTTGACGAGAACGGTATGATCAGAATCGGTGCTGAAGTGAAGCCTGGAGATATCATGATTGGTAAAATTACTCCAAAAGGTGAATCTGACCCGACTCCAGAAGAAAAACTTCTTAGAGCAATCTTCGGTGATAAAGCTGGTGATGTGAAAGATGCTTCATTGAAAGCTGACTCTTCATTAAGAGGAGTGGTTATCAACAAGAAACTGTTCTCAAGAAACATCAAAGACAAAAAGAAAAGAACTGAAGAAAAACTTAAACTTGAAGAGATTGAAAACACTTACAAGGCTAAGTTTGACGAGTTGAGAAATACGTTAATTGAAAAATTAAATACACTGGTAAGCGGTAAAACATCTCAAGGGGTACAAAATGACCTTGATGAAGAAATCATCGGTAAAGGTGTGAAATTTACTCACAAGCTATTAACTTCAGTTGAAGATTATGTAAACGTTAGCGGTTCAGACTGGACAGTAGACGCTGATAAGAATGAATTGATCAAACAATTGATTCACAATTACAAAATCAAATATAACGACATTCAGGGAGTTAAAAACCGTGAGAAATTTGCAATTTCAATCGGAGATGAGCTTCCGGCAGGGATCATGAAGCTGGCTAAAGTTTACATCGCTAAGAAACGTAAACTGAATGTAGGAGATAAAATGGCAGGACGTCACGGTAACAAAGGTATCGTTTCAAGAATCGTTCGTGAAGAAGATATGCCATTCCTTGAAGACGGAACACCAGTAGATATCGTATTGAATCCACTTGGGGTACCTTCCCGTATGAACATCGGTCAGATCTATGAAACAGTTCTTGGATGGGCTGGTCAGAAACTGGGTATGAAGTTCGCTACGCCAATCTTTGACGGAGCAACTCTTGATCAGATTACTGAATACACTGAGAAAGCAGGTCTTCCTAAATTCGGTCACACTTACCTTTATGATGGTGGTACCGGAGAAAGATTTACTCAGGCTGCAACAGTAGGTATCATTTACATGTTGAAACTAGGACACATGGTAGATGATAAGATGCACGCACGTTCTATTGGTCCTTACTCATTGATTACTCAGCAGCCGTTAGGAGGTAAAGCTCAGTTCGGAGGTCAGAGATTCGGAGAGATGGAGGTTTGGGCACTTGAAGCATTCGGTGCATCTAATATCCTGAGAGAGATCCTTACTGTGAAGTCGGATGACGTGATTGGTAGAGCAAAAACTTATGAAGCAATTGCAAAAGGTGAATCTATGCCTGAACCAGGTATTCCGGAATCATTCAACGTATTACTTCACGAGTTACAAGGTCTTGGATTAGACGTAAGATTGGAGGAGTAAGATATCAGATGTCAGACACAGGATGTCAGACTATGACACTCTAAGAATTTTATAATCCTTGAATTTGGAATGATGATTTCTTCTGAAATCTGAAATCTGAAATCTAAAATCTAAAAAAAATTATGTCAAATAAAAATAAATCAAGTAGATTTAATAAAATAACCATCGGTTTAGCTTCACCGGAGTCTATTTTACAAGACTCAAGAGGGGAGGTTTTAAAGCCGGAAACTATTAACTACAGAACTCACAAGCCTGAAAGAGACGGGCTATTCTGTGAGAAAATCTTTGGTCCTGTAAAGGATTACGAATGTGCTTGTGGTAAATACAAGAGAATTCGTTACAAAGGGATCGTTTGTGACCGTTGTGGAGTAGAAGTTACTGAGAAAAAAGTAAGAAGAGAGAGAATCGGGCACATCAACCTTGTAGTTCCAATTGCGCACATCTGGTATTTCCGTTCATTACCAAACAAAATCGGATACCTTTTAGGAATTCCTTCTAAGAAATTAGACATGATCATCTACTACGAAAGATATGTAGTGATTCAGCAGGGTATTGCTAAAAAATTAGACGGTTCTGATTTTGAAAATATGGAATTCCTTACAGAAGAAGAGTACCTTGATATCATGGAAACTCTTCCTGTAGAAAACCAGTATCTTGATGATTCTGATCCAAACAAATTCATTGCCAGAATGGGTGCTGAAGCTGTAGAAGATCTGTTAAAAAGAATCGATCTTGATGCATTGTCTTTCGATTTGAGACACAAAGCTCACAACGAAGGTTCAAAACAAAGAAGAACTGAAGCTCTGAAAAGATTGAACGTTGTAGAAGCATTAAGAGGTGCTAATACAAGAATGATCAACAGACCAGAGTGGATGATCATGCGTGTACTTCCTGTTATCCCACCAGAACTAAGACCATTGGTTCCATTGGATGGAGGACGTTTCGCTACTTCTGACTTAAATGACCTTTATAGAAGAGTTATTATCAGAAATAACCGTTTGAAGAGATTATTGGAGATCAAAGCTCCTGAAGTAATCTTGAGAAACGAGAAGCGTATGCTTCAGGAATCAGTAGATTCATTATTCGATAACACAAGAAAATCTTCTGCAGTAAAATCTGAATCAAACAGACCATTGAAATCACTTTCTGATTCATTGAAAGGTAAGCAAGGTCGTTTCCGTCAGAACCTACTAGGGAAAAGGGTTGACTACTCTGCGCGTTCGGTAATTGTTGTAGGTCCAAACTTACAGCTTCACGAATGTGGTATTCCTAAAGATATGGCAGCTGAACTTTACAAACCGTTCATCATTAGAAAACTAATTGAAAGAGGTATTGTAAAAACAGTAAAATCTGCGAAGAGAATTATCGACAGAAAAGAACCGGTAGTTTATGATATCCTTGAAAACGTGATGAAAGGTCACCCTGTTCTGTTGAACAGAGCACCTACGCTTCACAGACTGGGTATTCAGGCTTTCCAACCTAAGATGATCGAAGGTAAGGCAATCCAGCTACACCCGTTGGTAACTACGGCCTTCAACGCCGATTTCGATGGTGACCAGATGGCAGTACACTTGCCGTTAGGACCAGAAGCAATCCTTGAAGCTCAGTTATTGATGTTAGGTTCTCAGAACATCTTGAACCCTGCAAACGGTTCTCCTATTACAGTACCATCTCAAGACATGGTTCTTGGTCTTTATTTCATGACTAAAGAATTAAGCTCTACTGAGACCATGAAAGTAAAAGGAGAAGGTCTTGCATTCTACTCTCCTGAAGAAGCAGAAATTGCTTATGCTGAAGGAAGAGTATCTTTAAATGCTAAAGTAAGATGTAGACTTCCTATCAAAGAAGATGGAGAAATCGTTACAAGACTGATCGAAACTTCTGTAGGTAGAATCCTATTCAACCAGATTGTACCTAAGCAGGTAGGATATATCAATGAACTTCTGACTAAGAAATCATTGAGAAACGTTATCGGTAAGATCCTTGCTGATACAGATTTCCCTACCACTGTGAAGTTCCTTGATGCAATGAAAGACCTAGGGTATTCAAACGCATTCAAAGGAGGTCTTTCTTTCTCATTAGGGGATATCGTAGTTCCTGTTGAGAAAAAACAGATGATTGCACAATCAATCGAAACTGTAGACGAAATTAGAGCTAACTATAACATGGGTCTAATTACCGATACAGAACGTTATAACCAGGTAATCGACGTTTGGACAAATACCAACGCAGGATTAACTGAAATGATCATGAGCAGAATGAAAACTGATCAAGGTGGTTTCAACTCTGTATATATGATGCTTGACTCTGGAGCGAGGGGTTCTAAAGAACAGATCCGTCAGTTATCAGGGATGAGAGGTTTGATGGCAAAACCGCAGAAAGCCGGTTCAACCGGAGCGGAGATCATCGAAAACCCGATCCTTGCCAACTTTAAGGAAGGTCTTTCGATTCTAGAGTACTTTATCTCTACCCACGGTGCCCGTAAGGGTCTTGCGGATACCGCTCTTAAGACAGCCGATGCTGGTTACTTAACGAGAAGATTGGTAGACGTTGCACAGGATGTTATCGTTACAGAGGACGACTGTGGAACATTGAGAGGTACAGAAGTTACTGCACTTAAGAAAAATGACGAGATCGTTGAAAGAATCTCTGAAAGAATCTTAGGTAGAGTATCCCTTCATAATATTTACGATCCTGAAACTGACGAGCTTATTGCAAGTGCAGATCAGGTGATCATTGAATCTTTGGCGAAGAGAATCGAAGAAGCAGGATTAGAAGCTGTGGAGGTTCGTTCACCATTAACTTGTGAAGCTAAGAAAGGTATCTGTGCGAAATGTTACGGTAGAAACTTGGCAACAGGTAAAGTGATCCACATGGGTGAAGCGGTAGGTGTAATTGCAGCACAGTCAATTGGGGAACCAGGTACTCAGCTTACGTTGAGAACCTTCCACCAAGGGGGTACTGCAGGTAACGTATCAGAAAACCCATCTATCGTTGCAAGAAGAGATGGTATCGTAGAAATGGATGAAGTAAGAACTATTACTTCTGAAGATGAAAACGGTAATACAGCTGAGGTTGTAGTGTCTCGTTCAACAGAATTCAGATTAGTTGCTGATAATGAGTCCAGAACTCCATTAATGGTAGCTAACGTACCTTACGGATCTATCTTATCTGTGAAACCAGGTGATAAAGTGAAGAAAGGAGATACAATCTGTAGATGGGATCCGTATAACGCAGTTATCATTGCTGAAACTTCAGGTAAGGTAGAATACGAGGATATCATCCAGGGTATTTCATTCCAACTTGAAATTGACGAACAAACAGGATTCGAAGAGAAAGTAATCTCTGAATCTAGAAATAAGAAAGCCGTACCTACCTTAAAAGTAGTAGACTCTAAGGGAGTTGAGCAAAAAGCTTACAACTTACCGGTAGGAGCCCACTTAATGGTTAACGATGGTGAAAAAATTAAGGCTGGTAAAGTTTTAATCAAGATCCCAAGAAAATCTGCAAAAGCAGGGGATATCACCGGAGGTCTTCCGAGAGTTACCGAATTATTCGAAGCAAGAAACCCTTCAAACCCAGCAGTCGTTACTGAAATCGACGGGGTAGTTTCTTACGGAAAAATTAAAAGAGGTAACCGTGAACTTATTGTTGAGGCTAAAACTGGAGAAAGAAAAATTTACTTAGTAAAACTTTCTAACCAGATTCTTGTTCAGGAGAATGACTTCGTAAGAGCTGGTTCTCCACTTTCTGACGGTTCTATCACACCGGAAGATATCTTAAGAATCAAAGGTCCAACAGCTGTTCAGGAATACTTAGTAAACGAAATTCAGGAAGTTTACCGTCTACAGGGGGTAAAAATCGACGACAAGCACTTCGAAATTATCGTAAGACAGATGATGACGAAAGTATCTATCGTAGATGGAGGTGATACTCAATTCCTTGAAGGAGCTCTTGAGCACAAGTTTGATTTCTTGGAAGAAAACAACAGAGTATTCGGTCTTAAAGTAGTAGTAGATGCTGGGGATTCTAAAGAATTCAAACCAGGTCAGATGATTACTGCAAGAGAATTAAGAGACGAAAACTCTAAGTTGAAGCGTGAAGATTTAGCATTGGTAGAAGTAAGAGAAGCTCTTCCTGCTACTGCAACTCCTGTACTGCAAGGTATTACAAGAGCTGCCCTTCAGACTAAGTCATTCATGTCTGCAGCATCATTCCAGGAAACAACTAAAGTTCTTAACGAAGCAGCAGTTGCTGGTAAGATAGACGATCTTAACGGTCTTAAAGAAAATGTAATTGTAGGTCACAGAATCCCTGCAGGTACAGGTCTGAAAGAGTATCAGAACGTTATTGTTGGTTCTAAGAAAGAATTCGAAGACCTTAACTAAAATTAATGATTTGAAATTTGGGATTTGAAATTATTTTTATATTTTCACAATCTCAAATTTCGAATTTTAAAAACATAATTTATAACAATGGACAACAATCAAAATCCACAAGACGGAAACATCAACATCGAATTAAACGAAATGGTAGCTGCTGGTATCTATGCTAACCTAGCTTTAGTAAACCACTCTCCATCTGAATTTGTAGTAGACTTTATTCAGTTGATGCCAGGTGTTCAGCAAGCTAAAGTAAGATCAAGAGTAATTCTTGCTCCACTTCACGCTAAAAGAGTATTAAACGCTCTTCAACAGAACATCGCTAACTACGAGCAGCAGTTCGGAGAAATCAAAGAAGTTGAGCCTTTCGTATTAGGAGGAAACAACGTTCAAGCGTAAGATTTCTTTTATAATCATATAATTGCCCCGGATTTATCCGGGGCTTTTTGTTTTTTAATTAAAAAAAACAATCTTTTAATTAAAAAATAAAAAAACGCACAAATAGGTATTTGATATTATTTTGTTGTTTTTATTTTTAAATCAACAGTATTTATTGATTTGTTTTGAATTTATGATATTTATTTAAGTATATTCGTAAAAAAAACAAATGAAACTGAAAATCTACCCTGTTGCGGCGGTATTGCTTTGCACTTATATGAATGCACAGCATAATACGCTCAAAAACAATCAAAAACATTTACAGAAATTATATGCCCAATATGACAGAAACCTTAAACAGCTGCATAAAGCTGCTAAGGCAACTGGAATACCCCCTAATGAGTATTATGAAGAAGATTACAAGAGAACAATGGATCCTGTCACAGGGAGAACCAATTTTGAAGGCCTTGTAAAGGTAAATGAGGATATTATCGCGGGGAAATATAAAGCTGCACAACCGATGTCTTTTATTTCCAGTTATAATAGCTCTGCTAGCCGTAAAATTGTGAATGAGCCGTGGATTGAAAGAGGTCCTTATGACGTAGGGGGAAGAACACGGGCCATTATGTATGACCCTAATGATCCTACCGGCAAAAGAGTATTTGCCGGCGGAATTTCCGGTGGGCTTTGGGTTAACCAGGATCCTTCCGTAATTACCAATGAATGGCAGCCTCTCAGTACATTCTGGGCCAATACTTCGGTTTCATGTATTACTTATGACCCAAATAATCCACAGGTATTTTATGTTGGTACAGGGGAAACTGAAACAGGTGATGCTAAAGGATCCGGAATATGGAAATCAACGGATGGAGGTGCAACCTGGATACAGATATTTACAATACCGGTAACCTATTCGAATGGAATAGGAAATGGAAATTTTTATATTAATGATGTTAAAGTAAGAAATAACAACGGAGTCTCAGAAGTATATGCAGGGGTAAGTGGGACATATGTAGCCACCCCTTCTTTTAATGCCGGATGGCAGGGATTAAATCAGGCTGGTTTATACAAATCTACTGATGGAGGGGCTACATTTACCAAAAATACCAATTTACTGGCTTTAGATACAACAACAAATACAACCAGTACAACAGGATATTCTATTCAGCAAATAGAAATTGGCACAGATAATTCTGTTTGGGTTTCTACCAGAACTGCAAGATTTTCTAATATAGATTCGGGAGGCAGGATTTTTAAATCTGCAGACGGAAATACTTTTAATCAGGTATACAATGTAGGAAATGCAGGAGCAAGAGTCAATTTTTGTCTTTCTAAAACAGACCCTAATAAAATCTATGCTTTTATGCAGGGAAGCTCCACAACTACAGAACCAATCCGAATTGCACGTTCTGCGGACGGAGGGGTAACATGGCAGGCTACCAATAATGCAGCACCTGTTTTGACATTGCCTGCGGCTACAGATACCAGTATTCCTGCTAATGATTTCACCAGAGGGCAATCTTTTTATGATCTTGTGATCGCAGCAGATCCTCAAGATGACAATACAGTGTATATCGGAGGTGTTGATCTGTATAAATCTACGAACGGAGGAGGTACATGGAGCCAGATTTCAAAATGGTCCGATAATAACAATATGGCCAGTCTGCAGGTTTCTACAGTTCATGCTGACCAACATGCAATAGTATTCAACCCCTTTAATAATTATGCCAGTAAGGAGATGATGTTTGGAAATGACGGAGGAGTTTACTTTGTCCCTGATAAAACGAATATAGGAACAGCGGGAGCATTTTCGGCAAGAAATACCAGGTATAATGTAACACAGTTCTACACAGCAATGCTTAATCCTACAAAAACTCCGGTAGATGAAGAATTATTGGCCGGGGCTCAGGATAATGGTTCATGGTGGCTTTATGGTGTGCCACAATCCAATAACTTTCTTTCCAAGTTTGCTGGTACAGGGGGAGATGGTATGTATACAGAGTATGATGATCTTGATACTTATGAAATTTCGAGCTATACTAATAACAATCATTATTTATTGGCTAGCAATGTGTATAATCTTATAGCTGGTACCAATGCAAACTTAGGGCATTTTACAAATGAAATTGCATTAGATAGGATCAATGATGTCTTTTATTCTTATCGTTCCGGGCTTACACTTTTCAGAACAAGCGGACTTTCTGCAACAGCTACATCATTCACTAATAATGTGGTTACTGTAGGAACAGCACAGTCTGGAGAGCAGATTTCATGGATGAAAGTATCTCCTTATACAACTGCTTCCACCACTCTTTTTGTAGGAACCAACCTGGGAAGAATCTTTAAAGTAGCAAATGCCAACACCACAGCATACGCAGCCACCCTGCTGACATCACCCATAGCAGGTACTGTTTCTGATATAGAATTTGGCGCGAATGAGAATGAAATAATCATTACTTTTTCTAACTATAACCTCACCAGTGTTTTCTATTCTACAGATGGAGGAACAACCTGGCAGAATAAAGAAGGAAACCTTCCTGATATGCCGGTAAGAACAGTTTTAAGAAATCCAGACAATCCAAATGAAGTCATAATAGGAACAGAAATGGGAGTTTGGGGAACTACCAATTTCCTGGCAACAACTCCTGAATGGTCTTCTGTAACAGGGAATATCGGAAATATAAGAATTACTAATCTGGATTACAGACCCACTACCAAAACAGTATTAGTTTCCACTTATGGCAGAGGAGCATGGACCACTCAAAATACATTGCCTGCTTTGTCAACAGCTGAAACCAAATCTAAAAGAGATCTGAACATTATATATCCGAACCCTTCAAAAGGAATTTCCCATTTGAGATTTGACACTGCCAAATACAGCAGTGTGGATATAAGCATCGTGGATGGCTCGGGCAGATTGGTGTACAGTAAGAAAAATGTGAAGTCTGATGAAGAATTCGGACAAAATCTTGTCCCTGGAAATTATATTTTGAAAGCGGAGTCTAAAGGTGAAATCGTATATAGTGGTAACTTCCTGGTGCTGGGACGTACCGGAGGTGATAATGATTAAAAATGAATAATCAATTGTATGTAGTAGTATTTTGGATGCTGGCTTCCTGTGGGATGCCGGTATCCTCTTTATATCAGGATAAGACACTATCTGTGATCTCTGCTGAAAAATCAGAGTGGATAGGTGGAAGAGCAGGGGTACGAGGAGTGGTATATACTGTTAAACTGAAAAATAAAAATAATAGTGTCATCACCGTAAAAAAATTTAGAGTGGAAGGAAATACCATTCCGTTTGTTCAAAATATCATAGGCAACACAATAGTAATAAGAGGAAATCTTCCTTACAAAAATGATGAAAATACAAAGACAGCAGATCAAATGACGGCTGGAGCACCTCTGGAAAACTCTGTTCCGCAAAAATTAAATCCAAAAGACAATTGGGTAGAATATACTGCCCAGGGATCGAAGGTCTTGTATAAAATAAATATTTCAAAATTTACGGAAACTGAATCTTCCGGAGAATTCATCCCTTAAATATTTTCATTTGTACAAAAAACTGTTTTTTATTCTTCTATGTTTTACGGTCGTCATATTGTGTAATAATATGATTTATTCCGGCATGGTTTGTCTGAAAAAAGAGTTTTATAGAAAAACGCAATGCAATATTGCGAGAAATAAATTCAAGAATTCAGAAACCATATGCTTTTCAGAAGCAGATATTGCAGGTGTCCGGTGGAAAGAAAAGAATGAGTTTATTCTTAACGGATATTCTTATGATATCATCCAAACACGGATTATTAATGGTGAAAAAAAGATTTTCTGTTACAGAGATAAAAAAGATATCATCATCAATTCTCTTGTTGACTTTTCAGAAAAGCTGGCTGTACGAAATATCGATATACACAAGCATTTTGATTTCCCTTTGCATTGTAAAATTGGATATAAAATTTCTCTTTTTTTAGCAGTTATTTCTCGTAAAGAATATTCTGTTTCTGACAATTTAGATTTCAGAACATACCCGGGCTACCATTTTCCATCAGCAATTATATCCTATATATCCATTAATCCTCCGCCTCCTGAAATGTATGATACATCAAAACAGGTATGAATATTATAGTAATGGTAACACAAATTTTGAACAATGAATAAATATATATGCATGGCAGCTTTGTTAGGTTGTACTATTGCGCATGCACAGCAGAATCAGGAAGGATCAATAGATGAAATTAATATCCTTGGCAGAAAAAAAATTAAACAGGAACGTGCAGAATTTAAGAGACACGGCCAATCTGTAGAAACCCTTTCTGAAGAAGACCTTAACAGAAATAATCCTGCAGCAATCGATCAGACCTTATCTACAATGCCAGGGCTTCAGGTAGATAAACGGACGAATTTTGGAGGTCAGAGACTGGTATTGAGAGGGTACGGGAATGATCAGAAATTTAATAACTGGGGAGTAAAAGCTTACTGGAATAATATGCCTTTAACCAACGCTGAAGGGGTTACGGTTCTGGATGATGTCGACTTTGCATATGTAACTAATGTTGAGGTGATCAAAGGGCCTGCCGCAACAATGTATGGCGGAGGTGTAGGTGGAGCAGTTCGTTTTTATACCCGTCCGGATTTTACAAAAGGAGCATCTGTTTCAGAAAATGCGATGTTCGGCGCGTTTAAAACCTTTCAGTCAAGAACACAGCTGAATGTTGCGGACGATAATTATTCAGTAAGTGCTGCATATGGGCATCTTGAAACAGATGGATACAGACCTAATGGAGGAGGACTGAAAAATTTTTTCAATGTAAATGGTACGGTGAAAGTAAGCAAAAAAGATCAGTTAAGTTTCTTTGCAAGTCAGGCTTACTCTTACGAACACACTTCAGGACAAATTTCATACGATGATTACTATGCAGGAATCGATAATGGAAATGCGGCTTATATCAGAAAAAATGCAGGAACAAAAATAAAATCAACAAGAATAGGATTGGGTAATACTGTAAGTCTTACTTCTAATTTAAGAAACTATACAACCCTGTTTTATTACAATGCCAATACGGAAAGTGTTTCAGCAGGAGCATATGGAATTACAAGTTCCCCGAATGTAGGGCTGCGTTCAACTTTTACATTAAAGAACGAGTTTAAAGATTTTGAAAACCGTTTAGATTTCGGAGCAGAGATACAGAATTCTGTTTCCACTACTTCGAGTTACAGGTTTACAGGTTCAGAAACAGAACCTTTGCAGACAACAGGCATGAATGGTGCCTCATATTTTAAATATAATAATGACCAGTCCACCTATTTTGTGATCGATTATCTTACCTATAAGCCGTGGGGACTTACATTTCTGGCAGGAATAAGTGGTAACAGAACCAATTATGACAGGAAGGATCTGTATGCCTTACCAGATTTAGTTCCCGGACACAAAGATCAGTCATTTAATAAAAAGTATGACCTGGCCTGTACTCCTCACTTTGCATTACAGAAAGAATGGAAACATCAGATCCTTAATCTAAGCTATAGCGAAGGATATAATTCCCCTACTGCAGCTTCTTCATTTATTACAGCTACAAATGCCACGAATGATGATTTAAAACCTGAACGTGCCAAAATGTTTGATTTCAGTGTACACGGACTTTTACTGAATACAAAATTGGATTACCGGATTTCAGCATTCAAAATAGACTATTCCGATAAACTTACACAGCTGCTTTTGCCAGGTAATACAAGTGGACAAACGTACTGGGCTAATACCGGAAGTCAGAAAAATACAGGACTTGAGTTTAGCGTAGGATATCAGTACAGAGCAGAGAACTCATTTATTGAGAGAATTGTTCCTTTTTTCAACCTTTCTTATTATGATGCGAAGTACAAAGACTTTACAACAATTGTAGGAGGGAAAAAGAATACTTATGATCACAAAACAGTAGTAGGAGTTCCACGGAACAAATATACCGTAGGATTGGACATCTTTACCAAGCCGGGATTTTATCTTGTGAATACCTATAATTATCTTGGAAATGTATATTCAGACTTTAACAATACAAATCTGGTAAAAGGTTTCGGATTGCTTAATTCAAAATTAGGATTTAAAAAGTCTTTCAATAAACTGGATCTGGACCTGTATGTGATGGGTAATAATCTTACAAGCCAGACGAATTATACATTTTTATTCTTAGGAAATAATATCAATGATTCAGACAAAGGAAGTAATTACACGGTTCCTACAGATCTTAATCCAGGACCTGGAAAAGCGTATTTCTTTTACGGATTCAATGCAAAATACAGATTTTAGATTTGTAAATATCTTTTTTAAAGTAAAATAAAAATGCCACAGTTCATTACTGTGGTTTTTTTATATCAAATCATAGGAATCAATGAAATTTATATTTGAATTTTATAATTGTTAATTTTCTTTAATAAAATAAAAATATGTAGTAAGCGTATATCATTTTTATATCTTTGTTTAAGAAAAAGTAGAAAATATAAGATATGATTGATAATTCGTTTGCTGTAAGTAAGTTTGGCTTTTTGGGTGCTGATTTTTTATCAGAGCTCGAAAAGCATGCTGTGGCTGTTGATATAAAATCAAAAACTGAAATCATAAGAGAAGGGCAGAAAAATAAATTTGTTCCTTTCCTGATAAAAGGCTCTATCAAGGTATTTACCCTGAATGATGGAAGAGAATTGATCTACTATTATATCAAACCGAAAGATAGCTGTCTCATGACCTTTTCATCTATTCTGACAGATTATATCAGCAGGGTGTATGCTATTGCGGAAGAAGATTCGGAAGCGATTCTTATTCCGGTTTCTATCATGCATGAATGGCTTATCAGGTTTCCGGAAATCAACAAGCTGTTTTACCATGAATATGACCGTAGATTCTCCGAAGTAATGAATATGGTGAACGATGCAGTATTTCATAGGTTGGATAAGAGAGTTCTGAACTATATCAAACAACAGATTTCATCCTCAGGAAAGAATCCTATTAAGATCACCCATCGTGAAATTGCCAATAGTTTAGGAACTTCAAGAGAAGTGGTAAGCAGAGTTTTGAAAAAAATTGAAAGCGAGGGAGAAATCATGCAGACTAAAGAAGGAATAAAAGTTCCTGTAAATGAAAATGTTAGAACTGTCTAATTTCAATTGTTTGAAAAGTTTATTTCTATCATTGATAAAAACAATTTGGCTGGTGACTTTTATCACCTGTTTTTGAATTGAGAACTCAATAAGTTTGTTATATCATAATTTAATTCAAATTGTATATGACGAAAACTCTCTTATTTTTGTCAGTATTTTCTTCAGGTCTTGTCTTTGCACAGGAAGATCTGCTGAAAGATATTGACACGGTGAAAACCAACACAGAAACTTCACAACCCGCTTTTAAAGCCCTTCAGATTGTAACAGGACAATCTACAAAACTCGCTGCAAAAAAAGAATGGTACATCATTGTTGCCCATAGATTTGGAGATATAAGCGCAGGATTTAAAGACTTTTTCGGTCTGGACCACGCTTCCACCAAGTTAGGCGTTATCTACGGTATTTCAGATGCTGTATCTGTAAGCCTTTCCAGGGAAACGAATATGAAAACCTTTGAAGGAGCAGTGAAATACAGACTGGTAAAACAAAGTGAAAATTTCCCGGTGGATATTGTGGGATACAATGTAATGGGAGCCAATACTGAACTGGATAAAGATACCTATCCACACCTTACATTCAGTGACAGGCTTTCTTATCTTACACAGGCCTTGATTTCAAGAAGGTTCAGTGATAAGCTTTCAGTACAGCTTACCCCTTCCTTTGTTCATAAAAACCTTTACGAACCTACCATTGAAAATAAAAACCAGTTTCTGGCAGGATTGGGAGGACGCTACAAGATCTCAAAAAGAGTTTCTCTGAATGCAGAATACTTTGTGAATTTTGATGATCACAGTTTTTATAAAAACCCTTTATCATTGGGCGTAGATATAGAAACAGGAGGACACGTGTTCCAGCTTTTACTAACGAACTCCCAGATAAATTCAGATATCGGATATCTTACCAATGCTACAGGAGCATGGGGAAAGGGACATATTTTCTTTGGGTTTAATCTTTATAGAGTTTTTTAATATGAAAAAGCTAACATCCTTATTGATAGTGTCGTCAGCAATCATACTGACGGCTTGTGACAGCAGAACGTATGAAGAGATTTCTGATAACACACCCATCACTGCACCCGTAAAATATACCACAGAGGTAAAACCAATTGTGGACAACAGCTGCATAGGCTGTCATTCCGCAGGAAGTTTTAAACCGCTGGTTACCTATGATCAGGTAAAAAATAATATAGATGGAATTCTGGACCGCATCCAAAGACCTAATGGTGACCCCGGGAAAATGCCCCAGGGAGGATCTTTGTCTGCAGCTCAGGTCAATATTTTCATCAAATGGAAAGCTGACGGATTAAATGAAAATTAAAAAAATTGATATGAAAAAACTAGCATTATTAAGCGTACTACTCCTTTCTGCAGGTTACGCTTCAGCACAGAAATATAGCTCTAAAACAGGAAAAGTGACTTTTGAAGCTTCAGTTCCTCTGTTTGATGATATTTTCGCTCAGGATGACAATAATGTTGTCATTCTCAATGCAGATAACGGTGAAATGGCATCAGTCTCAAATGTTAAAAACTTTCATTTTAAAACCAAACTGATGGAAGAGCATTTCAATGAAAGCTACGCTGAATCTGCAAAATATCCGAAAACCACTTTCAAAGGGAAAATTGTCAATTTTGATAAATCAAAGCTTACTGCAAGTCCTCAGAAATATACGGTTCAGGGAACACTGAACTTTCATGGAGTAGACAAAGCCGTTACCTCTGCTGCTACTTTATATGCCAAAGATGGTAAAATCTACATGCAGGGAGGTTTTGTAGCAAGACCTGTGGATTACAAAGTGACTATTCCCAAAATGGTTACCAAGAAAGTGGCTGAAAATGTCAATATTGAATACAACTATGTAATGGTAAAACAATGAGACATTTCATCTTAATATTAGGACTGTTCCTGGGCTCAGTATTATCTGCTCAGGAAAAAGCAAAATCAATATTTGATATTGCCAGAAGCGGCACAGTTCCCGAAGTACAGGAACTGATGAAACAAAATCCGGATGTGATTAATCAGATCAACGAAAACGGATTTTCACCCCTTATTTTAGCCTGTTACAGAGGGAATACAGCTGTTGCTGATTTTCTGATCGACAATGTAAAAGATGTTAACTACAAAAGTCGTGAGGGGACAGCACTGGCAGGTCTTGCGATAAAATACAATAAAGATCTGGTAGAACATCTGCTAAAGAAAAAAGCAGACCCCGATATTGCAGATTCTACAGGCTATACACCCTTATTCTGGGCTGTAAAAGCTGGAAATAAGGACCTGGTAGAACAGCTGCTTAAATACAAAGCAGATAAAACGAAGAAAGATTCAATGGGAATGACCCCTTTTGAATATGCATTACAAACCAACAACAAGGAAATTATTAATCTTTTAAAAAATTGATATGAAAAAAACTTTACTAGCACTTAGTTTAGCTCTTGCTAATTTGGCATGGGCACAGTTTTCGTCAGGAACGGTGAACTTACCGGCAACTTCCATGACGGTGAAATTAGATACGACTCCTTCAGGAGTAACGATTACGGTAACCGGTGACAGCAACTCTATGATGGGAATAGGTTTTGGTACGGTAGGAATGGCTCCGGGATCAGATGGTTTTATTTATAATTCATCAGCTAACAGAGATTATACCTTTATAGGAATGACAACGCCTAATGCAGATGCAGCTCAGGACTGGACAGAAACATCCAATACCGTATCCGGATCCACAAGAACTGTAGTGGCAACAAGGTCACTTACAGGTGGAGCAGGAGATTTTGCCATTGCCAATGCTGCGGGAACCATCAATATTTTCTATTCCCGTAAAAGCGGAGGAACTTCTTTAGGATATCATGATGCAGGAAGAGGATATGCAACATTAACGATGACGGCAGCTACTTTATCTACCAATGAAATTGCAGCCAATAGCAAGAAGGTAAATCTATACCCTAATCCGGCCAAATCAACAGTTAACTTCAAAAACGCTGATAAAATAAAATCCGTTGATATCTTCGAAGCATCAGGAAGAAAAGTACTGTCAGTAAAACCGGAAGGAGAAAGCATCAATGTTGAAAACCTGAGATCGGGAAGTTATTATCTTGAAATCCAGCTTAAAGATGGAAGTACATCTTATGAAAAACTAATTAAAGAATAATTTTTCAGAAAAACACACCTAAATATTTTTTAAAACAGATACCTCTGATCTTTCAGGGGTATCATTTTTTCTTAAAGTCCCAATTTCAGGGAGTTTGCTTTAAAATTCATATATTTGTGTAGATCCTGATTCTTAACAAAAGGAGTTTTCCTTACCTTACAATTTTTACAACCCATGGAATTTAAAACTTTAGCTGATATCACAATAGATGAGCTTTTATCCGTGTTCAATCATTCATTTTCTGATTATGTTGTTCCTTTTCACTTAACGAAAGAGGTGCTTGTTTCAAAAGTTGCTGCAGAAAAATTAGATCTGAGTTTGTCTGCCGGAGCGTTTGAAGAGGGAAAACTGGTAGGATTTATTCTTCAGTCTGAAAAAATTGAAAATGGAGAAAAGATAATCTACAACGGAGGAACAGGAATCATCCCGGAAAGCAGAGGTAGAGGATTGGTGAGAAAAATGTATGATTTTATTATTCCTGTTTTAAAAGAAAGAAATGCCAATACATTACTGCTTGAAGTGATTGAAGGAAACCAGCCTGCCATCAGGGCATATGAAAACTTAGGCTTTAGTATTGTCCGAAGGCTGCTTTGTTTTAACGGCAGCATTAAGCAGGGAAAAGAAAATGCTGAGGTTGCTATTAAGGATTTAAAAGACTTTCAATGGGAAAAATTACGTTCTTTCTGGGATATCGAACCTTCCTGGCAGGGATCTGTTTTTGTATTGGAACCTATGCCTGAGAATTATGTAACCTTTGGTGCTTATATTGAAGAGAAGCTTGTGGGGTATATTGTCTATGGTCCTACATCGAAAAAAATATACCAGTTTGCTGTAGATAAAAGTTACAGAAATCAGGGAATAGGAACGATGCTTTTCAATGCCATTTCAAAAAAAAATGGAGGGCAAACTATAGCATTGAACAATGTAGATGATTCTTCAGAAAACACGAGCAAATTTCTTAGTGAAAGAGCAGGACTGAACAATTGGCTGTCACAGTTTGAAATGAAGAGACCTGTTTAATGAGTTTTAATTTTGATCCAAAAAAAATAATCGCTTTTAATATACTTTTAATCTCCTAAACTTTTCAGGGAGAAGTATAGGATGTAACTTTGCTGAAAATTTTAAATAATGAAGCGAGGAATCCATTTTTTACTGCTGCTAATTTCCTTCACAGCTTTTGCTCAACAGGTAAATATTGATACAGCCCAGGTTGTTATACCCGGAAGGCAAAACAGTACGGAAGCGCAATCAAAACCTTATGTGATTATGATATCTACAGACGGTTTCCGTTATGACTATGCTCAGAAATACAATGCTGGAAATCTTTTGAAACTGGCAGGCGGCGGCGTAAAAGCGGAAGCAATGATTCCAAGTTATCCCAGTATTACTTTCCCCAACCACTGGAGTCTTATCACCGGACTTTATCCTTCCCATCATGGTTTGATCGATAATTTTTTCTACGATTACAAGAGAAAAGAAGGCTATGCAATGAGCAACAGGAAAAATGCTGAGGATGGAAGCTGGTATGGAGGAACTCCGCTTTGGGGACTTGCAGAAAAGCAAGGAATGGTATCAGCTTCTTTAATGTGGGTAGGGTCTGCCAGTGATGCCGGAGGAATGAGACCTACTTATTATTATCCTTATCACGAAAAATTTACCCCTTCAGAAAAAGTAGAAAAAGTAGTCAACTGGCTGAAATTACCGGAAGATAAAAGACCTCACTTTATTTCATTATACTTCCCGGAAGTAGACGGAAGTGGACATCATTATGGACCGGATACCAAAGAAACGGAAAATGCTGTTCATCTGATAGATCAGGCGATTGGTAGCCTTGTTCAGAAAGTAAATGAATTAGGATTAAAAAATGTCAATTTTATTTTTGTTTCCGATCACGGCATGATTAAAGTAGACGGAGGTACACCATTAGAAATCCCAGCTGTGCTTTTTGATAAAAACAGATTTGATTTTTACAATTCTCAAACCCTGTTAAGAGTTTATGTTAAAAATCCGGATGAGGTAAAAGCAGTTTATAAAGAATTGAAAGCCAATAAAACTGACGATTACGAAGTATATCTTGATAAAAAGCTTCCTAAATACCTTCACTTTGCCACAAGAGATGACCAGTACAACAGAATAGGGCAGATTCTTCTGATCCCGAAAGCTCCGAAAATATTCCTTGAAAAAGGAAAGAAAACATCAGTTGGAAAACATGGCTACAGCCCCAAAGTTGTGCCGGAAATGAAAGCTACTTTCTTTGCCTGGGGACCGGAATTTAAAAATAATCTGACAATCAGAGAATTTGCCAACATCAATGTTTATCCTTTAGTTGCTGAGGTTTTAGGATTAAAAATTGATCAGCCTATCGATGGAAAGCTGAAAGTTTTAAAGAAAACCCTGAAAGAGAACAAATAATCTTAAAGTTAAAATATAATTTAAAAAGCGAGTTTCGGCGCACCTTTGGTGCGCCGAAACTCGCTTTTTAACTGACTTAGCATTTTAATTCCAGTCTTGAACTTTTGTTTCTTCTGTTTCAAGACAAAAGAAATTAGAATCTGGAAGAAAATTCCTTTGCAAAATCTTCTAGCTTAACCTTTCCTGTAACAGGAGAACCATGATCAAGAAAATCCTTCTGTACAACACCAGTTCTTATTCCTCTACCCATTTCAACATATAGACGAGCCATATCTTCAGGAAGTCCGGCCTGAAGCATGCCGTTTAAAGAATCTTCATCAGAGAATTCTACCCATGGAAGTTCCGGCTTGTTAACAGAAGTTCCTAAGACTTTAGCAAAATCAGAAGCTGTTCTTACATCGCTTACAATGTATCTGATGGTGTTGGTATTTCCGTCTTTTACCAGCTCTTCGGCGGCTGCTTTGGCAATATCATTGGGATGTACTACAGGGATTTCAATGCTTGCAGGATAATTACCGCCAATGATTCCTGCATTTTGAATTAAAGGAATATCATTGAAAAAATTATTGTAAAAATATCCGGCTCTTAAAAAAGTAAAAGAAGTGTTCTCTACTTCATTATATATTTTTTCAATATGATGAAGACCTGCAATAGGGCCGTTTTCTACTGGAGATTCTGCTCCTACGCTGCTTAGCATTACTGCTCTTTTTACATTAGCATTTTTTAAAGCTTCAGCATAACTTTTACCTGCATTAGTTGTGTTTTCCACAATCTTATCCGGGCTGATAGCCGGAGGAGTCATGACAAAAACAGCATCTGCGCCTTCAAATGTTTGAGTCAAAAAGTTAGCATCTGTGATAGAACCTATAGCTGGAGTTGCTCCAAGAGATTCAATGTCCTGTTTTCTTGCATCGCTGCTGCTGACTACAGTAATAGTATGTCCTTCGGCAATTAATTGTTGTGCTAATGGTTTAGCCACATTTCCTAGTGATCCTGTGATTACGATTTTCATATGTAAATATTTTTTTATTTCTGAGAACAAAGTTATATTTGTACTTACTTTTATACAAGTACTTACCCTAAAGTATGTGATTATGACAGCGATCAAAGAAAGTTCAACTATCCAGGAAAACAGAAAGACAGTGCAGGATTGCCCTGTGATGTACGTTATGGAAAGAATCGGAGGATTCTGGAAACCTATCATTCTCTTTAATCTTTCTACCGGAGAAAAAAGATACAGCGAATTGAAAAAAGCAATTCCTGCCGTAACGGAAAAAATGCTCATTCAGCATCTGAAGCAACTGGAAACAGACGGATTGATTATCAGGACAGCAAAACCCGTAGTACAACCTCATGTGACGTATAAGTTGAGTGAAGCAGGCAATGAACTTGCTCCGGTTATTGATGCCATGGCAGCCTGGGCTTTTCAGGATATGGAAAGAAATGATAATAAGTATGCTGAAGGAAACCAATATATTGTGAATCAGGATCAGAATGCTTTCAGCCAAAACCTGAAAAAATAAAAACAGGCGCTTCAATCTGAAGCGCCTGTTTCTGTTACTATTTTATAGAAGAATTACAAAGACTGCATATCAATAACAAAACGGTATTTTACATCGCTTTTAAGCATTCTTTCATAGGCGTGGTTGATATCCTGCATTTTAATCAGCTCAATATCAGAGACAATATTGTGTTTTCCACAGAAGTCTAACAGCTCCTGGGTTTCTGCAATACCTCCGATCAAAGATCCGGCAACAGAACGACGCTGGAAGATCATAGGTCTTGTACTTACTTCCGTTTCCTGAAATTCACCTACGAATCCTACAAGAACCAGGGTTCCATTCAGAGACAGCGTTTGCATATAAGGATTGATGTCGTGCTCATAAGGTACCGTATCAATGATAAGATCAAATTTACCTTTTACAGCATCCATTTGAGAATCATCCGTAGAAATTACTACATGATCTGCTCCAAGTTGTTTAGCATCATCTGTTTTTCCCGGAGTTCTTGAAAATAAGGTAACTTCAGCTCCCAGTCCTTTTGCTAGCTTAATAGCCATGTGACCTAATCCACCCAATCCAACAACAGCTACTTTAGAACCCGGACCAGCATTCCAGTGTCTTAACGGAGACCATGTGGTAATCCCAGCGCATAGAAGGGGTGCTACTGCTGCCAGATCCAGATTTTCAGGAACACTTAAAACAAAATGTTCATCAACCACTACTTTTTGGGAATATCCTCCAAAAGTATGGCCGCCAAGATGTTTATCTTTTCCATTGTAAGTTCCTGTAAATCCATTCTGGCAATATTGTTCCAGGTCATGTTGGCAGCTATCGCAATGTCCGCACGAATCTACCATGCATCCTACTGCCGCAAGATCTCCAACTTTAAATTTAGAAACTTCACTTCCTACTTTGGTAATTTTTCCCACAATTTCATGACCCGGAACTACAGGATACAAAGATCCGCCCCAGTCGTTTCTTGCTGTATGAAGGTCAGAGTGACATACTCCGCAGTATAGGATTTCAATCTCTACATCTTTTGCGGTTACCTCTCTTCTTTCAATATTCAGTTCTTTCAGATCTGCTGTGGTGGACTCTGCACCATAAGCTTTTACTGTGATTGTACTCATTTTTATATTTAATTTATTTTAGGGTTATACATTATGATAGTCAATATCAACACGTGCTGTTTTGCTGAGGAATAATCCGGAGACGCCTTCCCCTTTCTGAAAAAATGTTGGTATTAAAAGTTTCCATAACGGTACAAAAGTCGAAACTTTGCGGTAAATCATACTTATACAGATTACCGAATTACTTACCAATTTTACAGACGCTAGTTCAGTTACAAATGAAAGTGGTAATTTTGAATAGTAATAAAAATGTATTTCATGGAAAATCAGGAGGTTGAAATCTATAATACGGTCTCGGAATATAATAAAATGGCAAATCACGAAACCCTGCATCCGCTGGTAAGTGTCATTGATTTTTCCAAATCCGATCCTATTTGCCAGTATAAAAGAAAATTTGGGTTTTACACTGTTTTCCTGAAGGATGTGATGTGTGGTGATATGCAATATGGGAAACACAGTTACGATTATCAGGAAGGAACTTTAGTTTTTATTGCTCCCGGACAGACTTATGGAATTTATAATAGAGACCGGTTTGTTCAGCCTGCAGGTTTTGCTTTAATTTTTCATCCGGATTTAATAAAAGGAACCAACCTGGCGAAGAATATGAAGGACTATTCATTTTTCTCCTATGACGTACATGAAGCGCTCCATCTCTCGGAAAAAGAAAGGGAAGTGGTCCTGGATTGCTTTAAAAATATTAAACTGGAACTGGAACAGGCTATTGATAAACACAGCAAATCTTTAATTGTAAATAATATCGAACTGTTTTTGAATTACTGTATGCGTTTCTATGACCGCCAGTTTATTACAAGAGATCACATTAACCAAGGTGTTATCGGGAAATTTGAAAATCTGGTAGATGACTATTTAAAATCTGAAAATCCAAAGAATATAGGATTTCCGATGGTCAATTACTTTGCAGAGAAACTGAACCTGTCTGCCAATTACTTCGGAGACTTAATTAAAAAAGAACTGGGAATTTCTGCTCAGGAATTTATCCACAATAAGCTTATCGATATTGCTAAAGAACAGATTCTGGATCAGGGAAAAACAATAAGCGAAATCTCTTATGATTTAGGCTTTAAATATCCACAGCATTTTACAAGGCTGTTCAAAACCAAAGTAGGAATTTCTCCGAGTGAATATAAAATCCTGAACTAAATTTTCAACACTAATGGCACTAATTTTTTTCACTGATAACACTATGATGATTTGTGAATATTTGTGTTCGTATTTGTGAAATTTGTGTTTAGATTTTTTTTCAACACGAATAATACTAATTTTTTTCACTGATAACACAATAATGATTTGTGAATATTTGTGTTCGTATTTGTGAAATTTGTGTTTAGATTTTTTTTCAACACGAATAACACTAATTTTTTTCACGAATAACACTATGATGATTTGTGAATATTTGTGTTGCTATTTGTGAAATTTGTGTTTAGATTTTTCAACACGAATAACACTAATTTTTTTCACTAATAACACAATAATGATTTGTGAATATTTGTGTTCGTATTTGTGAAATTTGTGTTTAGATTTTTCAACACGAATAACACTAGTTTTTTTCACGAATAACACAATAATGATTTGTGAATATTTGTGTTCTTATTTGTGTTTAAATAATTAAATTTAGAGGGAAAAGTTTCACCATTTACACATGACACCCAATCAGCAGGAAACCACAATTTTCGAAACCCGGTTCGGAAGAATTGTAGGATTAAAAGAAAATGGAATTATCAGAGCCAGAAGCATCCGCTATGCCCGTTCTGAAAGATTTAAAAAACCTGTTGCTGCAGAAGCTTCCTTATCCTCAATGATTGTTTCTCCGGAAAAAATTCCGGTGTGTCCGCAGGCTTTAAGTCCCCTTGTAGAAAGAATGATCGGGGCAACTCCTGTAGAAAGTTTTGAACCGGATGAATCTACCCAATACCTTTCCATAACCCGTCCGGAAAGGATATCTGAAAATGAAAAACTCCCGGTTGTAGTCTGGATTCATGGTGGCTCTCATGAAATAGGCTGTGGAGATCTTGCCACTGCTGATCCTGCGCAATGGGTAAAAGAACAGCATATTATTGTTGTTACCGTTTCCTATCGTCTGGGATTGTTCGGTTTTTTAGGTGGAGATGAAAAAAGACCTGCCAATCTTGGGTTACTGGATATCATTGAAGCGTTAAAGTGGATAAAAAACAATATTGCAGATCTTGGAGGCAATGAAAATAATATTACCCTTCTCGGGCAGTCATCGGGAGGTGATGCCATTGCCCATTTGATGATATCGAAGGGGGTGGAAGGTTTGTTTCAGCGTCTGATTATCCAGAGTGCACCTTTGGGACTGCGTCATAAAAGACAGAAAATGTCAGCTGAATTTCTGAAAAAAACAGAAGTATTAAAAGATGAAACTGATGTTTTAAAAATGATGGCGGACTACAAAACACTTGTACCTTCTGTCATAAAATACGTACTGAAAGCAGCGATGCCTTTTGGTATACAATATGGGTTCTTTCCTTTGGGTAAAGAAGAAGATGCGACGGAAATGTGGAAAAAAAACGCTCAGAAATTTGATGTTCTGATTGGTTTAAATAATGATGAAACGGCATTTTATCTTAAAACTTCGGAGGCTTTAAATAAATATTTCGGAAAAGGATTTGGCTTAAGACTCATGGATAAAACTGTTGAAAAAACGACAGCATTGATCTACGGAAATCCGGCAAGACAGTTTGCTCAGAATCTGGCTGCAGCAGGTGGAAATGTTTATCTCTTCAGAATTCATTCAAAATTGAAAGACAATCCTATTGGTGCCCCTCATTGTATTGATCTTCCTTTGATCTTTGGGAATGAATCTGCCTGGAAATCTTCCGAACTGCTGAAAAATATTCCCTGGGACCGTATTCAAGAGAATGGTAAAAAGCTGAGAGCGCTCTGGGCTGAATTTGCCCGCACAGGAAAAATATCAGAGACCTCTGAAAGACCAGAAATCCTGGAAATCAAAAAGATGTAACTGCATAGCAAGCTTAGAAAATTTCTAATTTTAACACATGTCTCAGGTGAAGACACAAACATTCCCCTCCTCTGGAGGGGTGTCGAAAATTCAAAGAATTTTTGACGGGGTGGTTTTACCCCTGCCTTTAATATTTATTCTCAGATTTTACTATGTATACTAAATCAGGTAGTTAGTGTTGAATTTTCATCCATAATTCTGTTTTTTAATGTATATTTAATAACTAAACCATAAAAAAATAATTATGAAAACAAACAAAGATTTTAAAGTAAAAAAACTTAAACGTGATGAACTGAAGACCCTAAAAGCGGGAGATCTAAATTGGGGTAAGGTATGCTGTACTTCCAACGAAGACGGACAATGCTGCGAATGGGCTACAGATATTTGGAATTGCCGATATATTTATTGCTAATTTTACAATGAAAGAAAGCTTTGTCAAGGTTTTAAACCTTGACAAGGCTCTTATTCAGGAATCCAGACACTTACATTTCCCGCCGGGACAGGGAAATTTCCCCAGCCATTTTCATCAATAATCACTTTGTCTTTAAACCTTTTCAAGATATCTTTAAATTTTTTTCCTGCATACAGTATTCCTACTTCCATAGGCTTGCTGTAAGAATCTTTATTGCTCAGAACTACAGCACATCCGGTATGATCATCATCTCCTGTACGCACCCATCCAAGACAGTTGGCATCCTCAAAATAATCATGCTGATCACCGTATGCATGATCTTTTCTTGCTTTTAACAGCTCTTCAATGCCATCTACTTTAGGCATAAATATTTCCTGGTCATTGCCTTCTCTGTCTTTATCCACATAATGAGCTCCATAGAGATCAGGATAAAATATACATGGGTAGCCATCTTTCCTCAATAAAATAAGTGCATAGGCAATAGGCTTGAACCATGGCTCTACAGGAGCTTCAAGATCTTGTAATGGCTGTGTGTCATGATTGGCTACCAAACTTACGGAATGCATAGGATCTGCCTGAGTAAGCGTTTCATCGAAAATTCGTCTGAGATCATAAGAGCCTCCCTCTCTGGAAGCTGTATGAAAATTATTCTGTAACGAACTGTCAAAAAGACTCATGCAGCCTTCTGTTACTTCAATATATTTTTGGAGAAGATGAAGATATCCGGGAGCCCAGTATTCTCCAACGGCGAAAATATCCTTTCCGGAATTAGAACGGAGCAGTGTGAGCCATTCTTTATAAAAATCAAAAGAAATATGTTTTAAAGCATCCAGTCTTACCCCATCAAAATCTGTCTGATCAAAATACCATTTTGCCCAGGTATTGAGCTCTTCCCGTACAAAAGGATTCCGGTGCTCAATGTCATTATACATCAGGTAATCATAATTTCCTTTTTCATCATCAATCATTTCTTCCCAGTCATTACCGTATTCTGACTGAATTTTAAAGATATGAGAATCCATTCCTTCTGCATAATCCACACCACTGAAGCAGGTGAAGTTCCATTCAAAATCAGAATACTTTTTTCCTCTTCCGGGAAAAGTAAATTTGGTATAAGACTCTATTTCAATAACATCGGAAATTACTTTTTCTCTGTTTTCCTCATCCACTTTTACCACTTTGAATTTTTCAAGCTCATCACCGCCGGCTTTATGTCCAAGAACAATATCTACAATAACTTGTATATTTTGTTTCTTTAAGGCTTTAATGGCTTTTGTATAATCGTTTTTAGTGCCGTATTTGGTAGGGATTGTTCCTTTTTGATCAAATTCTCCCAGATCATAGAGATCATAAGCGTCATATCCTATCGAGTAACCGCCGTTTGTCCCTTTGTAGGCTGGTGGAAGCCATACGGAAGTAATTCCAAGTTTTGCAAGATATTTTGCCTGTTTTTCGGCTTCTTTCCACAATGTTGAGTCTCCTTCAGAATACCAGTGGAAAAACTGGATCATAGTTGGGTTCATAGATTTGCTGATTTGATTGATACAAGGTAGCAAAAAAATATGACCTATTCATTTTCGAATTCCTCAAACGGGATTTTTAGTTGAACGGAAACCTGCTTTTTTTCTTCCGTATTCAGGTGGGAGAGAGACAATCCGAGAAGGCGGACAGCTTTATCAAAAGGACGAAGCTCCCAAAGTTTCTTTCCGGTATTATAATACTGTTCCGGTGATGAAAAGTAATCTTCCTTTGTTATACTTCTTGTAAAAAGTGAAAAATCTTTATATTTTATTTTTAACGTTAAAGTTCTTCCGAGAATATTATTTTTCTGTAATCTCTGATGAATTTCCTCTGCGAGACTTTCCAGTTTTTCATTAATCTGCTGTTCGTCAAGAAGATCTTCAAAAAAAGTTCTTTCCACAGCGACACTTTTCTGAATGCGATGAGGTTTTACTTCTGAAGTATGAATCCCGCGTACCACATTATAATAATGCTTTCCCGACTTTCCAAAAAGTTTTACCAGATCTTCCAGTGATCTCTTCTTTAAATCTTTTCCTTTATAAATTCCTAAGCTGAACATTTTATTAGCTGTAACTTTTCCAACGCCATAAAATTTTTCTACAGGTAGCTCTTCCAGAAAATGCTCCATTTTATCAGGATGAATGGTTTTCTGACCATTGGGTTTATTAATATCGGAAGCTACTTTAGCCAGAAATTTGTTGACGGAAATTCCTGCAGAAGCTGTCAATCCCGTCTGTTCAAAAATTTTCTGACGGATTTCTTTAGCGATCAGGTTGGCAGATTCCATTCCTTTTTTATTTTCGGTGACATCCAGATAAGCTTCATCCAAGGACAAAGGCTCTACCAGATCGGTATACTCATAAAAAATTTCCCGGATCTTTTTCGAAATTTCCTTATATCGGGCAAATCGGGGAGGAACAAAAATAAGCTGAGGACATTTTTCTTTGGCTGTTTTACTGGGCATTGCAGAACGGACACCATATTTTCTGGCTTCATAGCTTGCAGCTGCCACTACGCCACGGTGCTGTCCTCCTACGGCTATAGGTTTGCCTTTCAATGTAGGGTTATCATGCTGCTCCACAGAAGCATAAAATGCGTCCATGTCCACATGAATAATTTTACGAAGGGGCAAAGAAAAATCCATATACAAAGATATGGATTCCTTTATTCACGGTAAATTTTTTGTAGAAGGGAAGTCTGAAGCCAATAAGGAAATTTATGTCTTAATTATTGAAAACTAATTAAAAAAGTCACAGATTATTCTTAGGACATAAACAACTTCCATCTCCCATCTTCCTGCTTCCAACCCCTTACGGTTTCAGCCTCATTGTGAGAAGGTGAGGCTCAAAGCCTGCTTTTTCATAAGCTTTTATGGCAGATTCATTCTGAGCATATACATCTAGTCTTACCTCACTGATTCCCCTTGCTTTTGACCAGGAAATCAGTTCATCGGTAATTACCTTATTAATTCCTTTTCCTCTGTGTTCTGGTTTTACGTACATAAAACCCAGATAGGCATATTCTTTAAACTGATAATAATCTTTCTCTGCTTTTTTGATCAGTGCATATCCTGATGCAATGATTTCATTATTCTCTTCGGCAACAATTACGGTTGCTTCCGGAGATTGTATCAGACGTTTTAAATCATAATAATGAATCTCTCCTTCAATAAGTGTAGTGTTGAAAGGTCTTTCGGCAGTTACAACTCCCTGTTCGAATTCTAAAAGGATTTCTAAATCCTGTTCTGTGGCTTCTCTTGTGATCATGGTGTTATCTATCTAAAATTTTAAAACTCATTGAATGTTGATGTTCCAATGAGTTTTTTATGTTTCGGATTAAAATAAATGAAGTTATTTTAAAAGTTTATCTATGGTTTGCTGAAGTTCAGGATCTTCAGGTGATATGGCATAATATTTTGCAATAGAAGATTTCTGATCAATCACCATATATCTCGGGATCCAGTTAAGGTCTACATAATTATTGAAATCATTTTTCCATCCTGTGGAAAACCAATAATTTTCTTTGTCTTTCATCTCAAATCTTTCCAGACTTTTTTGAAACCCTTCTTTTGAACGGTCCAATGATAGAAATACAAAATCAATATTCTTATTATTTTCCTCTAATTCCTTCGCTTTTGGTAGCGCATTTAAGCAATCTCTACACCATCCTGCCCAAAAATCAATCACTAAAACTTTTCCTTTATGCTGATCAAGAATCTGCTGGATGGTAACGGCTTTTCCTTCTTCATCTTCCAGTTTCTGTTGCAAAGCCTCTTTTGAAAATCCCGTTTTAAGAACGGCAGGAACTTTTTGTGAATAACTTATCCCAAAAATACCCATCATCAATATTAATATCAACTTTTTCATCTCATACAATTTCATGGATACAAATCTAAACAATGAATTGCAATCTGGGATTGATTTCTGTGGAATTAGGAAAAATTTATAATATTGATGAATTCTATGGAGGAGAGTGAAAATGTGGAAACCACCCCGTCAAAAATTCTTTGAATTTTTGCCACCCCTCCGTGGGAGGGGAATGTTGCGTCTTCTGTTGTAATATCAGGAGTATTTCTACTGATAGTTTTTAATCAGACCTTTCACAACGGCAATTACATTGGGCATTGCTTTATTGGCTGCATTTAAGACTTCTTCGTGAGAAACGGCAAAAGCTACATCCGGTCCGCCAAGGTCTGTAATTACGGAAATACAGAAAACATCCATTCCCATATGTCTTGCAACAATTACCTCAGGAACGGTACTCATTCCTACCATATCCCCGCCGATGGCTTTTATCATGCCATATTCAGCCGGGGTTTCAAAAGTAGGCCCCTGGAGGGCAACATAAACTCCCTGATGAATTTTTATCTGGTGATCTGCAGCAGCCTTTTCCGCTGTAGCAATCATTTTTTTGTTGTAAGGCTCGCTCATATCCACAAAACGCGGTCCGAGCTCATCGATATTTTTTCCCCGAAGCGGATGCTCAGGCATCATATTGATGTGATCTTTCAGAATAACGATATCTGCAACACTGTAAGCAGGATTTACGCCGCCACATGCATTGGAAAGAATAAGGTTTTGAATACCTAGCAAGTGAAAAACTCTCACCGGAAAAGTTACAGTTTCCATCGAATGTCCTTCGTAGTAATGGAAACGTCCGCTCATCATCAGTACTTTTTTTCCTTCCAGAATTCCGTAAATCAGTTTTCCGGTATGTCCGGCCACTGTCGTTTGTGGAAAATGAGGAATGTCTTTGTACTCTAAAATATGGATCGGTTCTACTTCATGCTGTAATTTTCCCAGTCCGGATCCTAAAACAACTGCAAAATCAGGCGTTTCCTGAATACTATTTCTAATAAAATCTGCAGTCTCTTTAATTTTTTCTAACATAATCTAAGATGATTTGATTGAATTCTTCTTTCTTATCAATCAATACATTGATAGGCCAGTAGTAAACAATTTCTCTAAGATAGTCAAAAGTTTTCAGACGTACGTAGTCTTTCTCTGTGGTTAATATCAGTTTATATTCTCCTAATTTTTTATACTCGGCAAGGATTTTTTTAATATCATCATCCGTGAAATTATGATGATCCCTGAACTTTAAATGTTTCACCCTTTTTGAAAATTTTGCAAGATGTTCCAGAAGTGGCTTAGGATTCGCAATTCCGGTAATCAGTAAAATATCATAATAATTCAGGTTATTATCCGGAAGCATTTTATCTTTTCCGTATACATTTTCGTCATAACCGATGGATGAAAAGAAAACTTTCTGTCCATAAGAAGGTCTTATTCTTGAGATATAATACCTTTTTGTCTCCTCGGTCAGTTCATCAGGACATTTGCTGACCATGATGATATTGGCTCTTTTGTAACCTGCTCTGGATTCTCTCAGATCTCCGGCAGGAAGAAGGTAATCCTTGAAAAAAGGATCATTAAAATCGGTCATCAGAATATTGAATCCCGCTTTGATAGCTCTGTGCTGCATCGCATCGTCCAGTACAAGGACTTCGAGATCCATATCATCAATCACCTTTTTGGCTCCGGGAACACGTTCTTCGGAAACGGCAATAACAAAACGGTTTTTAAAGCGCTCAAAAAGCTGCATCGCTTCGTCACCCACCATTTTGTAGTTGCTTTCGTAATTGGTTACTTCATAGCCTTTCGTCAATCTTCCGTAGCCACGTGAAAGCACTCCGGTTCTGTAATGTTTGGACAGGAACTGAGCAAGATACATCACCATGGGTGACTTTCCGCTTCCGCCCACAGAAAGATTCCCGACATTGATTATCGGTGTTTTGAATTTTGTCGACTTAAAAATTCCCAGATCATACATTGTGTTCCGGATACCCGTTACCAAATGATAACCAAGGGAAAAAGGATAAAGGTACCATCTTTTCATACGATTGCAAAAATAGGGATTTTCATAAGCATTTGGTATATTATTCTTGAAGACTTTTCAACAAATATTTCGTTAAATTAAAGTATTTTTGTGGAGTTATTACAATACATTGAGATACTTTATAGAATTTTCTTACAACGGAAAGAATTATTTCGGCTACCAGATACAGCCGGACGCTATTTCTGTACAGGAAGAACTGGAAAAAGCACTTTCCACAATTTTAAGAGAAGAGATTAAAACTACAGGAGCAGGAAGAACAGATACCGGTGTTCATGCCAAAAAAATATTTGCTCATTTTGATACCGAACAGGAAATAAATGATCAGCTGACGCGAAAACTGAACAGTTTTCTTCCACCCGATATTTCCATTAAAAGGATTTTTCCGGTAAAAGATGATTTTCACGCCCGCTTTGATGCAACCTACAGAACCTACGAATATTATATCTCGCTGGAAAAAAATCCGTTCACCCAGGAATCTGCATGGCAGCACTGGAAAAGAGGTCTGGATATAGAGGCGATGAATGAAGCCTGTAAGATTCTTTTCGAATACGAAGATTTTACCAGTTTTGCCAAATTAAAAACAGATAATAAAACTAATATCTGCCAAATTTACAAAGCAGAATGGGAGCAGAACGGCTCAGAACTGAAATTTACTGTTTCTGCTAACCGTTTTCTAAGAAACATGGTGCGCGCCATTGTGGGAACTATGGTTGAAATTGGAACCGGAAAACTGAAACCTGAGGATCTCCGTAGAGTAATTGAAGATAAAAACCGCAATGCAGCGGGAACTTCAGCACCAGGACATGGGCTGTACCTTGTAGATGTGGGATACGACTTTACATAAAAAACTATAAATAAATAATAATCATGTTATCAATTTTTATTCTTATCGGTGCTTACCGATATTATGCACAACTAGCGGAAAGGTTTGGAAAAACAAAGTGGCAGTATGGTATTCTGGCTATCGGAATTTATCTGGGAACCCAGATCGTGTTAGGTATGGGTTACGGTGTATATTTGGGTGCAAGAGATCCTGAATCTCTGGATAATGTAAATTATACAGGCTTTTCCGGTGTGAATATAGTAGGTTGGCTAATCTCTATTGTAGCAGTTTGGGGAGTTTATAAATTGCTGGAAAATAAGTTTATAAAAGAAAGACCTGCAAAAACCATCGAAATTGAAGAAATAGGGAAGACCCTTGATCAGTAAAACACATACTGTTTTTCTTTTTAATATCAGAAATTAAGATTATTTTTAAATACCATTAGGTTTACTAAAAAATAACTATGACTGAAATTGAAAAGCTAGCCTTTGCATTGCATCATTTTGCCGGACTTTCTGAAGAAGATTTCAGCCTGTCTGAAAATTTTTGGATACCCAGAGAATATAAAAAAGGAGATTTTTACAATCTTCAGGGAAATGTATGCTCTTATCTGGGATTTATAGTTGATGGTGTTTTCCGTTCTTATGTCATCAATGGAGAGACAGGTGAAGAAAAGAATGTTTTTCTTTATTCTGCCAATGGATTTGTGGTTCCTTTTAAAAGTTTTCTTAATCAGATTCCTTGTGATTATTTTACTCAGGCTCTTACAGATGCTTCTATTATTTTTATCCGGCACACGGATCTGCTTTCTCTTTATCTGCAGTCGCATCAATGGGAAAAATTTGGAAGGCTTCTTGCACAGGCGGCTTTTAATGTTACCATGACAAGGGTAGAAGGATTTTTATTAAAGTCTCCTGAAGAGCGTTATCTGGATCTGATGAAAGAGCATCCGGATATTTTCAGTAATGTTCCTCTTTATCATATTTCTTCCTATCTGGGCATTCAGGGACCTTCACTGAGCAGGATAAGGAAAAGAATTTCAGGTAAATAGTACGATTTTAACCTGAGTTAAAGTTTTTATCATTTTATCTGCGGAAATTTGTTTCATCAATTTAACAAAATAAAAAGGTAAAAATTATGAAAACAAAAACAATCGTATTGATTCATGGGTTATTTGTGAATAATACAAGCTGGAAAGAATGGAAGACATATTTCGAAGCTCAGGGGTATACTGTGCATACACCATCTAATCCTGGGCATGAAGGAAATCCTGTAGATTTAAAGAATACTATTCCCGGAGAATTAAGACATGTAGGTTTTGACGAGACAATCAGCAATCTTTTAAAACTGATAGACAGCCTTCCTGAAAAACCAATAGTTATAGGACATTCTTTTGGAGGTCTTATGGTACAGAAGCTGATTGATATGGGAAAAGCCGCCGCCGGAGTAAGTATAGACGGTGCGCCTCCGAAAAATATAATGGCTCCTTTTTCTACCATTAAAATCGTTTGGCCGGTGGTGAATTTTTTCAAAGGAAACAGTCCCTATCTGGGAACAAAAGAATGGTATCACAAAGCGTTTTTCAATAATTATTCGAAAGAAGAAAGTGACAGATTATACGAAGCGGTAGCAGTGCCTGAAAGTAGAAAATTAGCAAAAGATCCTTTATTTAAAGCTTCTGCGAAACTAGATCTGAAGAAACCACACCAGCCACTTCTGTTCATTGCAGGTTCTAATGATCATATTTTTCCGGCAGCATTTTCAAAGAAAATAGCAGGGGCTTATAAAGATTCCAACAGCATTGTAGATTTTAAAGAGTTTGCAGGAAGAAGTCATTTCATCTGTGGTGAAAAAAATTGGGAAGAAGTTGCAGAATATGTTTTGGGGTGGATACAAAAGAATGCTTAATATATTCATATTGTAAATAGTAGGTATCTGATATTTTCTATGACGATTTGCAAAAGTTGTAAAGGCAGTCCGGTTATAATGTCTTATTTTTGCATAGAATATTTTAATTCTTTCTTTCGATTCGTACAATGAAAAAACAAGATACCTGGGGAATTATAAAAAGGCTGTTCTTTATCGGAATGAAGTTCCGTTCATGGTTTATCCTTACGCTTATAATTTCTATTTTCCTTTCTATTGTTTCTACTTACAGGCCATATCTTACTATGCAGGTGGTGGATAATGATATTACAAAGCTTCATGATAAGGCTTTGATGATGAAACATATCTATATCCTTGTAGGATTGGTGTTTGCTGAAACAGTTTTAAACTTTTTCCTGGTTTATTTCTCAAATTTTATCTCGCAGAATGTAATCAGGGATATCAGAGAGCGTTTATATGCTAAACTGATTTATTTCAAGACCTCATTTTTTGATAAAACACCTATCGGACAGCTGGTAACGCGTGCGGTAGGAGATGTGGAAACCATTGCAACGGTATATACAGACGGTTTCCTGATGGTATTCGGAGATATTCTGAGAATTCTGTTTGTACTGATTATGATGTTCAGTACCAATGTCCATCTGAGTTATATTACACTGGCTATTTTACCTTTAATGGTGGTGATTACAAGATTCTTCCAGAAAAGACTGAAAAAAGCTTTCGGGGATGAAAGAAACTGGACATCCAATCAAAACTCTTTTGTTCAGGAGAGACTGGCGGGAATGTCAATTATTCAGGTATTCAACAGACAGGAATCCGAATTCAAAAAATTTGATGACATCAATATTACGCTGAAGGGTGCATTGCTGAGAACTGTATTCATTTTTTCACTGTTCTTTCCTGTAGTGGAACTTATTTCTTCGTTATTCATTGGATTTATCCTTTTCTACGGAGGTTATATTACCATCAGCGCGGGAGTTGTGATTGCGTTTATCCAGTATATTTCAATGCTGATCCGTCCGCTGAGACAGATTGCAGACCGTTTCAACAATATTCAGCGAGGAATTGTGGGAGCAGAAAGGGTACTGGGATTAATGGATGAAGAAAATTCAATGCCGAATAACGGTACAGTAAAGAAAGACCATTTTGCAGGAAAAATTGAATTTCAGAAAGTACATTTTGCCTATGATGAAAAGCAGGAAGTTTTGAAAGGAATTGATTTTAAAGTAAATCCGGGAGAAACAGTCGCTATTGTAGGGGCAACAGGTGCCGGAAAATCTACCATTATCAGTCTGATCACAAGATTATATGATATCAATTCCGGAAATATCCTCATCGATGATGTGGATTTAAAGGATTATGAGCTTTATAATCTTAGAAGTCATATCGGAGTGGTATTGCAGGACGTATTCCTTTTCCATGGAAGTATTTTTGAAAATCTTTCCTTTGGAGATGACAGCATAACTTTAGATAAAATAAAAGCAGGTGCCAGAGAAATTGAGGTAGACCAGTTTATCCAGCAGCTTCCTGGCGGATATGATTATGTAGTGAGCGAAAGAGGGTCGTCAATCTCTTTAGGCCAAAGACAATTGCTGTCTTTCCTGAGAGCTTATTTATCAGATCCGAAAATTTTAATCCTGGATGAAGCCACCTCTTCTATCGATCACGAAAGTGAAAAACTTATTCAGAGAGCAACAGAGAAAATTACCAAAAACAGAACTTCCATTATTATTGCTCACAGACTTTCCACTATTGAGAAAGCCGATAAAATCATTGTGATGGAGCATGGTAAAATTGTAGAAGAAGGGAAGCACCTTGAGCTTTTGGATAAAAACGGATATTATGCTACGCTTTACAAAGCACAGTTGCGACATGAAGTGGAAATGGAAGAAGAAAAAGAATCATAATCCATAGGGAATAATAATAAACAAAAAAGAGAGTCATCACGATTCTCTTTTTTATTTAAATATATAATTCATTTAATGCTTTTTAAAACTACAGAAAACAAAATTCTGAACAGTTTCAAAAGGGGTGATATGATCTTCAGTAATGCATTTTATTTTTTCAAAGCTTTCTTTAAATTTTTCTGATAATGATTCCTCGTCATACTGCTGAATATCCAATCCGCTGCATTTCGTAGGTCCGTTTTTGGAAAAAGTTCCAAGGATCATAAAGTTATTCACATTCTTTTCTGCAATATCAATATATTTTGAAACCTGTTCCGGAGTTGTAAGGAAATGAAAAGCAGCCCTGTCATGCCAGATATCATACGTCTCTGCGGGCTCGAAAGCTGTAATATCTGTGACAATCCATTTTACCTTTGATGCAGAATCACCCAGTCTTTTCTGAGCCTTTTCCAGCGCTTTGGCCGAAATATCAAGCACTGTAATATTTTCGTAACCTTCCTCAAGAAGAAAGTCAACAAGGTTGCTGTCGCCGCCGCCAATATCAATAATCTTAGCCTCTTTTCCCAAGCCTGAAGATTTGATAAAGTCAAGGGAGGTCTGTGGCTTTTTCTGAGTCCAGCTTACCTGTTCAGGATTCTTTGTTTCATATACATTTTCCCAATGATTTTTGTTGTCTGAAGATATCATGATTCTTTTAATTGATTATTGATCTCTTCAAATTTATTAATTAATTCATCAAGTTTTCCCTGCTGTTTCTTTATTGTTTTAGGTCTTAAATAGAACCAATTAAAAGCAATCCATGCTAATGTCAGCGTATAGGTCAGAATCGCTGCACTTAATGTCATTTTTGAAGTGTATTCATACATGTAAAAGCCTATTCCCAGAAAAAGCATAATAAAATATAAGTTGAGAATAGTGGTCTGCATAAATTTCTGCTTACTTTTTACTACATATAAACTCTGCAGATATTCATTATTCGATTGGGTCTGATCAATTTTGTAAAAAACCATAAACATTTTATTATAAGCAAAAAGGAACATAACCATGGCCAGAATGACAAGCACAATCCCGATTTTTGTAGTCATCATTTGAGGCTGGAAACGATACCAGATATAAATAATTAATAATGAGGTGATGATCAATGAAATATTGGCCAGAATCAGCTTACGGAGATTTTGGTTTCTGAAGTTTTTCAGCTTGCTCAGAAGTTCTTCTATATTCGGTTTGTTGGAAGTCTGCTGCTTCCATATATTTTTAAAATCGATATTAGTAGCCATTTTCTTTAAACTTTTGTGTTAATTTTTCCTTGATTCTGTGAATTTTTACTCTGATATTAGATTCTGAAAGTCCAACGATATGGGCTATCTCGGCCTGTTTTATCTCTTCCAGTTCCAATGAAATAATAATTCTGTCTGTTTCCGCCAGCTCCGAAATAAACTGATACAACATTTGTATCTGAGGTTCCATAGATTCCTGCTTTTTTTCTTCCAGATTGATGGGGAGATCTGTTTTTGCAAATTTCTTTTCCTTCTCAATCTGTCGGAGACAGTTATTGGATGCTATTCTGAAAATCCATGTTCCTACGCTGGATTCATTCCTGAATTTGGGAAGCTGCTGCCAGACAATGATAAAAGTTTCCTGAGCAAGATCCCGGGCAAGTTCAGAATCATTCACATATCCCATGCACAGTCGGAATATCTTTTGCCAATAAAGTTCGTATATCTCTTCAAAAATCATTATTTCGCAGATAAAAAGTGAGTAAGCTGGTTAAAATACCAATCCTTATCATCGTACATAATAAAGTGTAATCCCTTTGAAGCATACTGCATATTGGCATTCTTTAAATTTTTGTACTGCCCTTCAATCGTTGATTTGAGGTTAACAAAAAAAGATTCCAGAAGAATAAGGGAAGGACATTGGATATTTTTTATTTTTTCTCTGAGATCGGTATTGTAAAAATCACAGTACATCTTAGCGAATGTTTTTCGGTCTGATTTCATGCTCCAGCTGATCACGGTTTCCTGCATCGAAGTATCGGCTAAGAGACGTGGCATAGCTTGTGCCTGCATTTTTCGGAACTGTTCGTCGTTCATTGCTGTCAACTGAGTAATGGTAGCCGAACAGTCATTGTTTTCTTTAGAAGTAAAATTAGGATCAGATAGGGCTGCCAGGCATGGCAGTGTGTCTACAATGATAATTTTGCCTATAAGTTCAGGATAATCAGCTGCAATAGCCAGGGCAAGACCACCTCCCATACTGTGCCCGATGAGGATAGGCTTGTCAATTTTATTATTCCTGATGTATGCTGCTATTTCTTTCTCCCAGTCTTTAAAACTGGCATCAGTCTGTGGTTTTGTTCCTGCGAATCCAGCCATTGTTAAAGTATAACAGGTGAATTCTTTTTCAAACTTTGAGGTTGTTTCATTCCAAACATCACCCGAAGAGGCAAATCCCGGAATGAAAATTAACGACTGATTCCCTTTTCCTGTTTTCTTTACTTCAAACGGATAAGTTGTTTGTTGGCCGAATATATTGCATATTGCTAAAAAAAATAACATGATGATCAGAAGGAATGTGAATTTTTTCATGATTTCTAAAGTTTTAAAGTTTATTTGTCTTTTAGAGACGAACCTTTAAAAAATGTTACACAAAATTTAATTTTTTTTTTTGAAAAAAAAATATCCTCCTTCTTCTAAACCCTCCTGTTTAGGGCAAAATCATATGAATTTAATCTTATAAAAGTTGATAGCAGTTCTTTTTGAATAATAAAATGGTATGAAATAATGAATAAGTTTCAGATAATTATTAATCCAATATCCTTCCGTAGAATCTGCTGATATCAAAATAAAATCCGGGTACTTTGTACTTGTCTTTTTCAAATTCCTGGTAATCACATTTTCCTTTCAGGCTTTGTGATTTTGTTTCCATTTGAAATCTGTTTAAAAGGACGTATTCATCTGTCACAGAAATAACATGAAAACCCGTCTCACAAGTCAGGCCATCTCCCGAGGTCAGAATAGCATTTAATAATCCATGGAAATTTCCCGCAATTTTTTCAGCAGTAACGTCATCATTATTTAAATGATACAGGTAAGCGAGATAATTCATGGCACGCAAATCCAGGGGATTTTCATCCAAAGCATCCAAAAACAGTTGGATTCCCTTTGAAAGATCTTTTTGTGAAATACCTTCTCCACGATAATATTTGGCAACTTCTTCAGACTTCTTTCCGATTTTATAAGGCTGATACTCTTTTTGGAAGGTATATCCGAAGTAAAGATGACGATATTGATTGCTGGTGAGAAGCGTATCGTTCTGTTTTAACCTCTTTAAAAGTTTCGGATAATAGAATTCTGAATTTTTATCTTCAATATTTTTTTGAATAGCAGTATAATCCGGTGCTTTGAATTCCATTTTCTGACCATGCAGGAAAGTAAGCAGGACTAAGAAGAATAAAGAGAAAAATGCTTTAATATTCATGGTTTGTATAAGGTGGTTACCATTTTTTGTGAGATTAAAAATACGAATTATGCATCAATCAAATAATATAGACATACTATTTGTAAAAAAAATAATAAAATATTGTCAAAGTGTTACTTTGTGTCAATAAATTTACTAACTTTATTCGGAATTTGAGAGGTTACCCCTCATATTTGAAGGGGTGAATGGAATTTTTAACTAAAAAACTATAAATATTAATGAGCAGTAGTATCCAAGATGAATTTAAAGTCTTCAAAGACGAATTGAGAAAGTTGAATATCGAAGTACAGAAAGTTGTAAAAGTAGGAAACGGTAGCATGGATTTCCACGAGGTTTTCTACAAATCACCGAGGTATCAGGAGGTAAAAAGTATATACGTCCAGCGTCATAATCTGGATAGTATGATTGAAAAATTTAAACAGGCCTATCATTAAGAAATAAAACGAGCGCTGCAGTTTTTCTGTGGCGCTCGCTTTTTATACTATTTCTGATATTAATCTTTATCCAGTGTAGAAGTCTTTTTTGTGTCTTTCATTCCGATATAAACAATCAGAGAAAAAAGAATACATCCTGTAATGTACCAATAAAAGTATTCTTCGGAACCAATCTTTTTGAACCATAGTGCAATATATTCCGCTGTTCCTCCAAATACTGCAACCGTAATAGCGTAAGGTAAGCCAACGCCAAGTGCCCTGATTTCGGAAGGGAAAAGTTCTGCTTTTACCACTGCATTGATGGATGTGTAGCCACTTACAATAATTAAAGCTGCCATAATCAGGAAAAAAGCCCCCCAGATTGAAGTAGTTGTACTCAGTGCTGTAAGAAGTGGAACAGTACATAATGTTCCCAAAATACCAAAACCTAAAAGAAGCGGTCTTCTTCCTATTTTGTCAGATAAACTTCCAAATACAGGCTGAAGGCACGCAAATATAAAGAGTGAAATAAAAGAGACTAATGTAGATTCCTCCTTTGTAAGGTGTACGGTATTCACCAGGAATTTCTGCATATAAGTTGTATAAGTATAAAAGGCCAATGTTCCTCCCAATGTCAGTCCTACCACTGTAAGCAAAGCTTTAGGATGTTTCAGAAGTTCTTTTACTGTTCCCTTTTTCTTTTCGCTGACTGCTTTTTTATTCTCAAATGCTTCGGTTTCATGAAGATTAGCCCGAAGATATAATGCAATGATAGAAAGCAATGCCCCAATTACAAAAGGAATTCTCCATCCCCATTCCTCCAGCTGAGCCTCAGTAAGTAAAAGTTTCTGTAAAACAAGCTGAATTCCCAATGCGATAAGCTGCCCGCCTATTAAAGTGACATATTGAAAACTTGAATAAAATCCTCTTCTGTCCTGCGTGGCCATTTCGCTGAGGTAAGTTGCCGAAACCCCATATTCACCGCCAACACTTAATCCCTGAAGTAATCTTGCCAGTAAAAGCAATAAAGGAGCCAGGATACCTATTGATTGATAAGTGGGAGTAAGAGCGATTAATAACGATCCAAAAGACATCAGCAGAACAGAAAGCGTCATCGCTTTTTTCCTTCCGATTTTATCTGCTATACTCCCAAACAGCCATCCGCCGATAGGACGCATCAGAAAGCCTACTGCAAAAATACCTGCAGTATTCATCAGTTGGGCATTCAGATCGGAATCAGGAAAGAATGAATGGGAGAAATAAATGGCAAAGGCTGCATACGCATACCAATCATACCATTCAACGAGATTTCCGATAGATCCGCCAATAATGGCTTTGATTCTTTGGCCTGTGGTGATTGAGTTTGAGTCCATAGATGTATTTCCAGAAAGTTTTTTTAATAATGGGATCCAAGATACAAATTTCAGAAAAAAATAAACCGTTCCTAAAAAAGAACGGTTGAATACTCTGTCGGAATAATTTTTTAAAATCTATATCCAATGGAAAGCCCGCTTCTGAAACCTGCCCACGGTCCGTCCACTTTTATTCTGGCACCATTGGCATTGGTTTCTACGGTATACTTAACAAACGGAATATCCAGATTTTCAATTTCCTTTTTAAGCTGAGCCTGCATATCAGGTGTCAGTACATAATCTGACGTCATCGTAAAATCACCTTTTCCACTTCCATAATGGGCTCCGGCGATCCAGAAATCCAGGACAAGATTCTGGCTTCTGGTCAGAAAGAACTGTACCCCTACCATGAGTCCACCGCTGTTTCCTTTGGTGTCTCCATGTCCTTTAAGGGGAATTGGATAAGTCACTCCATTCGGGCCATTATAATCATAATAAAAATCAAAAGTATTGGACGTAACACTTGAGTATCGGTAATAAGGCGCAAAATAAAACCCCTTTCCATAGCCTTTTCCTATATAAAATCTTGGCTCTATGGTAAAATTCGTGGCTTTTACTCTCAGATTCTGGAATCTTTTTTCATCTTCATCTTTCAGAAAAGCATTGATAAAAGGTACTTTTCCTTCAGTCATAGTTCCAAAACCGACATTCACGGAAAACCATTGGTTGATGGCTCTTTCATAGGAAAGATTGATATTTCTGAATGCGTAAGCCGTGACATTGGTCTTGATGATATTCATCTTCTCTGCCGGGCTGTTCTGCATTTCCTGAGCTCCCAGGGCCGAAAACAGGAAGCACGGAATTAGTATGGATGCTTTTTTCATGACTCAATATTTTGTGATGTAAGAAAATACCAGCAAAAAACGGGCTGAATTTAACATAATAATCAGAATATGAAGAAAAATAGGTCGATTTTCTAATTGTTTACGGTTATAAATGTAATAGTCATCGGTAATTGATTGTCCTAATAGTATAATTCATCTTCAGACATGAAAAAAACTATATATACCATCTTATTTCTTTGCAGTGCTTTTATGTTTTCTCAGGAGAAGAAAAATGATACCGTTGATGCAGTGGTCCCTAAAGAAATTCAGGAAGTTATTTTGAAATCACAGCGTAAAAAACAATTTGCAGACAAAGCTGTTTATACTTTCGATAAAGAAGCGCTGGATAGAGCGCGCTATGCGAAAGATTTGCTCAGCACACTTCCGGAGTTACAACTGAATCCGGTAGAAAATACCATTACCAGTACAAAAGGAGGAACTACACTATTTCTTATCAACGGGATTGAAGCTACAGATATGCAGATCCGAAGTGTTGCACCTACTGAGGTTGTAAAAGTGGAGTATTATGATATTCCGCCGGCAAGATGGGCTACGAGAGCAGATACTGTAGTTAATATTCTTACAAAATCTACAGAAACAGGGTATGTGTTTGGGGCAGATGTCTCTACCGCTTTGAATACCGGATTTGTGAACGGTTCTGCTTATGCCAATTATACAAAAGGAAAAAATAATTTCGGACTAGAATATTCCCTGAATGTGAGGGATTATGATGACCGGAGAGTAAACAGCATCTATGATTACCAGCTGAATGGAAAGCATTATCGTTCTGATGAAAACAGAAAAGATCATTTCGGGTATACTTTCCAGAATGTTGCTTTGCGTTATACCAGGCTTGTTCCTGACGATTATGCTTTTCAGGCTAAACTGAATATGGATATTTTCAGCAGATTTTCAAAAGGAGTGGGGCAGAGTGCCTTTACTGAAGATAATCTGAAAGAGGAGCACAGTATGTTTAAAAATAATGGATCAGATTACGTGATTCCTAAGCTGGATCTTTATTATTCTAAAAAAATGGGCGAAAAAGATGAGTTGAGTATCAATATAGTAGGTTCTCATTACACAACCAATACCACAGAAACAGCCAAAGAATGGATCGTAGGTTCAGGATTATCGGTATATGATAATGATATGGTATTGAAAGCAAAACAAACTAGTTTGGTAGGAGAGTTGGCGCATGTACACGATTTCACTGCAGGAAAGCTTTCATCCGGATACCGTATATCAAGGTCTTCTATTTCCAATGATCTGAATAATCTTTCAGGATCTTCCCAATACAGTGTCAATTATCTGGAACAGTATTTCTACACCGAATTTTCAGGAAAAGTAAATAAGTTCAGCTATCGTATCGGAGCCGGTCTTACCAATATTCATAACAAAAGTGCAGAGAATACTTTTGATGAATGGACTTTTACCCCGAAGGTTATTTTAGCTTATCAGATAAAAGGAAATCAGAATCTTCGTTTTACAGCAAGTTATAATCCGGTAAGTCCCTGGAGTAATGCTTTGAGCAGTAATGTGGTACAGCTGGCTCCAAATATTGTTCAGAGAGGAAATCCTTTCTTAAAATCCCAACAGGTCTTTTCCAATAACCTGAACTATTCCTTTAATAATAAGTATTTTGATTTTAATGCAGGTTTGTTTTACCGATATACCAACAGGGTGATCAATCAGTATTATGTTCAGGATGAGTTGTTGAATGGGTATGCTTTAACTTACGAAAACGGAAAAAATGCGCAGAGGTATGGAGTTCAATTGACAGGATCTTATAAACCTTTTGGAAATAGTCTCCTTGTTATAAAAGCTGTGATTACACCAACTTCAGAAACGGTAAGAACAAGTAAAGAGGCTTTGATTAAAAATAATTATTTAGGAAATTATTTTTCGCTTTCGTCAGAGTATAAATCTTTCTCCGTTCAGTATCAGTTCAATATTCCGGTGTATAGCCTTAGTGGAGCATTCCTGAATACCAATGAAAATCAGAATAATATTTTTCTGAGCTATAAACGTAAAAACTGGACATTTTCCACAGGAATGTATTGGATAGGAATGCCTTCAGAGTATAAAACGAAAAGTTTACCGGAAAGCCTGGTAGATTATAAAGTTCATACACAAATAATGAACAATAAATCAATGTTTGTAGTAGGGCTGAGTTATGATTTCTCCAAAGGAAAAAAGACAGAAATTCAGCGAAAGCTTAATAATGATACTGCTCCTGCAGCTACTTTCTAGATGCTCATTTGAATGTTAATAAAAATCCCCGCTCATTTGTAGGAGCGGGGATTTTGTTTTATTATTTCTTGATGAATTTCGTATTCTTTGTATCAGCAGCATTTTTTCCACTGACCTGAATGAAATAAGATGCAGGAGGAAGATCTGAGATCTGTATATTTCCGGATTTTACATCTGAAGTTTTAACCAGTTTACCATCCAGACTGTAAATATCTGCCTTGGAATAATTATCTGTATTTCCTTTGAAACGGATAAAATCCTGTGCTGGATTTGGATAAACCACTAGGTTTTCTTTTTTCACTGCATTGTTTACAGCCAGGAATGTTTCACTTAATGCAAATGTAGTTTTTACATTCTGATTGATGCTCAACAATGGAATGCTGATATTTCCGCTTGTAGAATTAAGCAGTGCATATCTGTGAGAAGCATCGTAATAAGAATATGCTATATTGGTAATTGTTCCGATAGGGTTAGAATAAGTAACATCCAGAGCTGAATAGAGATTGAAATTCTGTGTGAATTTTACTCTCAGAACATTATTGTATGTTTGATTTCCTATAATTAAAGTTCCATATGCATCAGAAATAGCAGTCATTGTACCACTGAATAATCCGCTGGCAGAAGATGAGGAAAAAGTACCTTTCGCGGTGTCGTTTTGTGTTGGCCCGTACGTTGTTGGATAATTAATATGAGTACCATTATCCACACTAAAATTTAAAGTTGCCTGTGTATTTACAATTCCTGTAATTTCCAGTTTAGTAGTTGACGCTTTGTAATAAACGGTTGTTCCTCCATCTACCATTTTAAGAGTAGAACCCGGGAACGTTGCTATTTCAGTAGAAGTAGGAGTGGAATAGGTTGTTTGTGACGCGGCTCCCATTGTAAGTCCTCCATTTGAAAATGTTGCGTTTGGTCCTGTTGCAGAGTTGTTTACGGTACCGGCTGTGTTATTATAATTGATAACGTTTCCGGAAATAGGATCATTGGATGCTTTTGTAAGCGTGATCTGCGCAGACATCATGGCAGACGCTCCTAGTAAAAGGAGTAAAGATTTTTTCATAGTCAGAATTTTTTGTTAAAAATAATTAAAAAATAGTATTCAAATGTTAATTTTTTCTCTTTTTAATTATATTTTTAATAAAAACGCCTGTTGATCGGATCAACAGGCGGTCTGTGCGTTAAAAATGTTAAGTTTAATTGCTTATTACCATGGTACGATACGCATAAATATCTTCAATGGTTACGACACTCATTTCTTTTTTGATGGCAAAGTCCACAATTTCAGGAAGCCTTGCCATGGAACCGTCTTCATTCGTCAGTTCACAAAGTACGGCATCTTCACCAAGATTAGCCATTTTTACAAGATCTACACTGCCTTCGGTATGTCCGCGTCTTTCGAATACTCCATCTTTTCTTGCAATCAGAGGGAATACATGTCCGGGACTTGCAATATGTTCTGCCTGCGCATTTGCTGCTACAGCAGTTCTGATCGTGGTTACACGGTCTTTTGCAGAAACTCCTGATTCCACTCCTTCTCTTGCTTCAATGGAAATAGTGAATGCGGTTTGATTTTTTGAATTGTTGTTTTCCACCATCGGACGAAGGTTGAGGTGGCGGCTTTTTTCTTCAGAAATACATAAGCATACGATACCGCTGCATTCTCGGATCAGAAGCGCCATGTCCTGTTCTGTAATAGTGGAAGCGGGAAAGATGATGTCGCCTTCATTTTCGCGGTTTTCATCATCTACCAGTAGGATACCTTTTCCCTGTTGTAATGTTTGAAGTGCTTTTTCTACACGTTCCCTGGAGGTAGCTCCGAATTGTTCTAATAATTTTTCCATGTTATTTTACTTTTAAAAGTTAAAATACTCTTCGGTACATGGAAATGAAATACAACGCAACAAGAGTCCATAAGGAATCTTATTGGTCATCTCATTTTCTTCTCCCATCCAGACTTTAACTGTCGGTTCCGGAATTTCACCAGATCAGTCCTTTCAAAAGAAAGGAGTCGCGGACTGTAACCGCCGGTAGGGAATTTCACCCTGCCCCGAAGAAAACTTATACTAAGTTTTGCTGTATGTTTTAATTTAAATTTTTATTTCATTGAATAGTATTTAACGCACAGACCGCAAATTTCGGGAAGTTTTTTGAATTGGAGAAGCGTTTTTAATCATATTTAGCAATTACTCTTTTGGAATTTATATTTTCAGGTTGTTCTTAATATTTTCTCCATCTTCTTTCCTTTCGCCAGTTCATCAATCAGTTTGTCCAGATACCGGATATTTCTCATGAGCTCATCATCAATTTCTTCTACACGATATCCACAGATGACTCCTTTGATCAATGAAACATTTGGGTTAAGCTGAGGTGCCTGCTCAAAGAAAGTTTTAAAGTCGGTTTTGTTATTGAGTATTTTCTGCAGATCATTTTCATCATATCCCGTCAGCCAGAATATAATTTGATGTACCTCTTCTTTAGTACGTCCCTTTTTCTCAGCTTTTTGAATGTAATGTGGATAGACACTTGCGAAAGCGGTTGTAAAAATTCTGGTGTTCTGCATGAATACATATTAGATTAATTTTTTAATAACGCCACCCAAAATGGTATTGAATTCATCAGGTTTTTCCAGCATAGGATAATGTCCGACTCCTTCAATGGTAACATAATCATAGCTGTTCAAGTATTTACGATTGTTTTCCAGATGAGTAGGAGAAGCGTCAGAATTAATAGCTATAACAGGTACCTGAATCTGCTTCGCAACCATTTTGAAGTCTGTTTTATACAAAGGCCACAGAGCATTGATTGCCAATTCTGGTTCGTGTTGAAGAAATTCATGTTGTACTCTTTCTCTTACAGCAGGCGGTGTTCCTTCTGCAAACAAAAATTGTGGCAGAAAGTTTTCCACAGTGTGTTTGAAATCCTTTTTGTATTGCGAAAGCACTTCTCCAGCCTGTTCTTCTGTAAAAGATTCATCCAGGTTTTTTAACGTGTCCATCAGGATGATCGCTTTTACCTTGGGGATTTTTAAAGACGCTTCCAGGACATAAGCTCCGGACATCGAATGTCCTACCAGGATTATTTCCTGAGAACTAACAGCATCAGCAACTGCTTTAATATCATCAGCATATTTTTCACTCATCCATTCCTGTCTTGAAGAATCCGATTTTCCATGTCCGGCAAGATCCAATTGTACAATGTGGTACATGTTGTTGAAATATTCCTGCTGGGCTGCCCACCATTCAGTATTCCCAAGCCACCCATGGACGAAGATCAGAGTAGGATTTCTATTTCCGGATTCTTTATAATGAATTCTCTGGCCGTCTGATGATATTGCGTATTTTTCCATATTAAATTAAAAGTATTGGTCTATTTTATTTTAAAGTCTAATTTACGAAAAGACTGTTGGAAATCTAATGATCAGAATGTAAAAATATGTCTGTATTGAATGGTAACTGTAGAATTTATCTTTTAATCTCAGGTTGATGATAATGATCTCATAAAGTGTTCCCGAGAGATCTTTAAAATATGAATGCGAAAAGCTAAAAAATGTGGAAAACTTATCCACAGAACTTATCCATACTGTTTTCTGTTGTGGAAAAACCATAAAAAAATATATGCATTGTAAAACAATGATTTTCATTTATTTATGCGGGTGTTTTTTGATGGTGTAAAAACTTATCCATACTTTATCCACAACAAAAATTGAATCACAGAAAGTTATCCACAAATAATTGAAAATGCGGATAACTGCCTGCGTTTAATTTAATTGTTTTAAAATCAGATATATAAGTTTCTTTTTCTTACTATTCTAAAAGTCTCTATGGTACTTATCCACAAAGTTTATGATTCTAATGGATTAATGATAGTAAATGATTTTCTGTTAACCTGGTAAAATATTCCATTTTCGGTAGACTGAAGGTTTTTAAATTCCGAATCTATTGAGTAAAATTCATCTGTTTGAAGATTCCAAATGAAAAAACTTGTTTTGTCTTCATAGGTTGAATGAAATATGATATTATCTGCCTTTGCAGATACAGACCTGGCACCTATGCATAGAGGTGGAACTTTATAGCTGGCAAGATTAAAGTTATTGAGATCCAACTCCTGTAAAAGAAAATTTCCATAACCATTAAAAACTATTTTTCCATTTCCCAAGTTGGCAGCACAATAACAATCGATAAGCGGGTTTTGTACATTACCCGAATTAAAACCAAAAACTTGTTCTCCTTTATGATTGAATACAGCCAGGGCATCACAGTCAGGTTTCTCACCTCTCAAAATACCTTCATCAAAATATGAGACTATTATCTTTTTGCCATTTATTTTAATGTCATTTATTTAAGTTCCAATATTAAATCGGGCATAGGATCTTCCTGTATAGTCAATGATTAAAGCATTTTCTATTGAAGTTGGGTGATGAAGTACAATTAAAATTTTTTCTTCATTAATGATTTTAGCCATTACAACATCCACTCCTAATTCTAATGGTATTGTTCTGTCAGAGAGTACAATTCTGTTTCTGGAGGTTATCGCAATAAAATTCCCGAGCTCATCAGTTGAAAGGTGTTTGATATTCTCCTGAAATAAATCGAGTTCTATGGTTTTAGTGGTCATAATAATGGGCGCAAACTATAAATTACTATCTTTTAAATGGTAGAAAAGATATGTCTTTTATTGCTGATCTTTGTAAATATTCCAGAAATTAAAATCGGTCATAGGAGCATCAGTGATCCCTATATTTCTTCCCATTGTTACAATCTGCCCTCTGTGATATGTCCCGTGAAGAATAGCATGCTGGATGTATTCATATTTGGAAAAATCACATTGAAACCATTGGGATTCAATCTTCACATTTTTTGCAAGATCCTCTTCAGATAAGCTTTCCACATAATCCACCAGCTTTTGAGAATTGTTTCTTATGGCATTGAAAACATCTTCTTTGTCGGTGGTTTCTGTAGTTTTAGTAAAATCAAAATCATTTTTTTCAGAAATATGGCTCCACCAGTATTCCTGTGTTTGCCAGATATGATGTAATGTTTTTAAAATAGTAGGAAAACTGGAAATAGTTTCCTGATTCAGCTGTTCGTCAGACTTTGTGGATAACCAGTCGATGTATTTATTGACTACCCAATTGTTGTACTGTACACTTTTGTTGACTAAAGTTTTTAGGCTCATACTATTACTATTTATTTAGGTTGTAAGGTGATGTTATAATCCAAAATGCCGGTCATTATTTGTATTCTCAGGATTGATGAGGGCTTTATTGCTATAGGTGGCCGCTTCGAAATCATTGATATTGACAGAAAGAAAAGAGATGTCAGGAAGCAATTCTGAAAGCCGGATACTGATCTGTTTCGAAAGATTAGCTTTTTGTTCAGTGTTGCGGCCCTGCATAATATAACCGAACACATGCAGAAAGTTATTCTTGCCGGCTCCTAATCTGTAATATGGATATGGATGGAGCCGTACTTTGATGTCATTGGGAGCAAACAGCCCTGTTGCATCAGCCACTTCGTAAACGGCATCCATTAATTCATCGGGTGTTCTCTGCTGAAGAATATCCTGCGAACAATCTATAATAAAATGGGGCATAGATTATATTTTGTGTTGATTTTGTGTGAGATAAAAATAATAAAAATAGCAATGGATATTCAAAATAAAAAACCATTCTGAAACAAAATGGTTTTAATATGTGTAATTTTTGCTTTATTAATGCGGTTTTATAGATTTAATTTTTTAATGGAGTATTGTGGTTTTACCGCATTGGTCATGTCAAGGATAATATCATAAATTCCATCTTCATAGATGGGGAAATCATAGGCATCGAAGGCCATACTTTTATTATCATTATTCAGACCCAGGCTATATCCCCAGTCATTATTAAATCTGAATTTTAAATTACCTTTATTCAGTTTATAATTTTTCAGAAAATAGATATTCGGGTTTTTAGGATCTGTTTGTAGTGGAATATCTTTTCCATCCCAGCCATTGGGGGTGGCATTTCCAATAATTCCCCATGTAAGAGCATTGGTGTTTCTTTTGGCTGTTTTTACCGTTCCATCCCAGAAATGTATGACCAGGGTATTTATTTTTCCATCCTGATCCGGCTGAAATGTACAGGTGAATTTTTCATCCAGCTGAAAAGAAGTTTTGCTTTTTGGTAACAGAGCGTTTCTGGGATAGCTGCCCTCTTTGAAAACCAGTTGCCCATCAGCACTCTTAATATAAAAGTTTGAATTTTCAGTGGAATAAACTCCTTCCAGCTTTTTTAAATCCTCTGCACTCACTTTTGCAATGGTCGGGATGCTATATGGTTTATTGTACAGTATTTTTTCTACCAGAGGAAAAATAAAATCCGTGTGTGAAAGTTCTGAATTTGAAATTATAATCACACAAATATCATCCTCCAGAACTCTGTAATATCTGCTTCTGTAGCCAGGTCCGCCGCCATCATGACCCACTCTTTTTTTATCAAATACATTCGAAATCTGAAAACCTAAACCATAGTGATCCTTAAGGTAAGGAGTAAAAGCTCTGTCTGTAGTTTCTTTTTTCAGAATAATATTGTTCTTTAATGCTTCATTAAATTTAAAAAGATCTTCCACCGTAGAATACATGGCTCCGGCTCCAAAAGGATGATCGGTTTTGAAACGTAATGCTTCGTTAGAGCTTTTATCTGATAAAAATTCATATCCCAATGCTTTATTTTTATCTGTCACATTATTAAAGTTGAATCCACTGTGATTCATTTTCAGGGGTTTGAGGATGTTATTTTCTATGACTTGATCATAATTCAGACCTGTAACTTTCTTGATAATATAACCGAGAATATAATACCCGGAATTGGAATAATCCCAATCTTTTCCAGGGGAAAAATTCAAAGGTTTTGCAGTAATGTATTTTAAAAATGTTGCTTCATCTATTGTATATTCAGAGTTCGTATCATTGGGAATTCCTGAAGTGTGGGAAAGAAGATGGGCAATGGTAATGCTGTCACCTTTCGGAAAGTCAGGGTAGTATTTGGAGAGTTTGTCGTTTAGAGATAATTTCCCCTGTTCTTCCAGTTGAAAAATAACCGTTGCTGTGAACATTTTTGTGGTGGAGAAAACCCGATAGAGGCTGTTATTGGTGTTTTTCTCTTTTTTAGGAGCATTTCTATAGCCATAGCTGTTTTCAAAAATAACTTTTCCTTTTTCAGCAACTAAAACAGAACCATTGAACAGTCCTGCTTTTTCATACGTGGAAAATAACTCTTCCAGCTTCTTGGATTTTTGTGAAAAAAGGGGATGTGTTGTAAGTAATAAAACCAGACACATTACAATAGCTTTCATATAATATTTTAAAGTAAGACACTTTTAGGTGTGATAATATTACATGAAATTTTTGAATTCTTTTTGTTGGAGAAAGTGATGCTTTGCCTGATCAGTTTTTTTCATTGTAACACCAGCTTTTTTTTATTTCATTCACTATTTCACTGGCTCTGGTTTCGGTGATCCAATCTACAACTCTTATTTCGGTGCTATTTTGTATAAAAACAACAGAATAGGTTGAGCCGCTCAGAGAAAAGTGATAGCGAACACCGAATTTATATTTTTCTACCTGGAAATCTTTTACCTGAATCTGATCAATTTCTTTTTTTAGATAAGTTTTCGGACTTGCAAATAATTTGTTTTTATATCGGACTGTTATTTGTTGTGGTTCAATAATAAGTATTGTTTTTCCGAAGGTATTCCATAACCAGATATACAAGAATAGTATAAAAAACGCTGCAAAGGGAGCCGTAAATGAAATATAATGTAAAATGAAAAAGAAACCTTCCTCCTGAAGGCTTGTAAGAGGAATAATAATCAGAATAATAAAAGTAAGCAGGAGTAAACCCAAGCCCAATATAATGGTCACAGCCCAATTGGTTTTATTTTTTATTTTAATGGTGGTGGGCATATTTATTTATCTTTAGGCAAGTCTTTTTCATAGAGTTTTGTTTTCTCAAGTCCGAAATTGTTGACCCTCACCGTTAGTGAATTCAGTTCCTAAGCAGGAAGATTTGAGGAAAGCTGATCTTCTAATTTTACTATTCCCGGGGTTACCCAATAACGGCAAATATGATTTTTTTGTTGTCAAAAATAGGATAGTTATAAAGGGTTACAACTAATACCAGACCTGTAGCAGCAATGACTTTTTTCATGGAGAATATTGCTTATTTTTTGCTTTTAAGTTGAAAGATATTTACTTCAGGATCGGTTCCATCACAAAGCCAGAAAGATAATAAAGCTCCTCTTGTAACAGAAGAGCTTTCAATATATCGTCAACATTCAATTAGCGATAAGGCAGATTGATCTCTTCAATTTTTGTTCTCAAATCTCCAATAGTGAAGGTTTCTGAATTACATTGAAATTCAGGAATGTCATGTTTGGATAGAAAATCATTTAAATCATCACAGTTTTGCAGAATATTAAATTCTTTATTGTCTAAATCTAAAACAATCCCTTTGGTTTTTCCGTTAATAGAGTAGGCAAGAGGAGTTAATGCTCCTAAAAAAGCCTTGGACCATAAGCCTTTCATGTTTTCTTCAAAATAAATGAATCTTCCATAGTTCAGAACTTTGCAAAATCTTGAATATTGGTCAGGATCATAACCATTATCTTTCTTGTTGGTGTATTTTCGATAGGTCTGAAAATACATTTCTCCTTTATGCGAAACAGCTAATGGAACTTTTACCCTCTTGTTTTTTTGTTTGAAATAAAAGAATGCTTTTTCCGGCATGTCAAGAGAATCACATTTTTCGCAGGCTTTGAAATAGACCTCTTCGGTTGAAGATGGTTTTTTATTTAAAACATCTTCCAAAGTCATATAAATGCCTTCCGGAAAATCTCCTTTTTTGATGGATGGATATTCTTTTTCTTGTGCAGTTACTATGCTGGAAATAAAAAGAAGAGCAAATAAAATATACAGTTTCATGGGTTTATTAATTTTTTAGCAGAGCAAAAATATAAAAAAGTTAATGGGAAATCATTATTGGAGATATTTTATTCAATACCATAGAAAGTAATTCTCAATTATATTATTTTCTAAACTGTAATGTCTGAATTGCTTTTAAAAGTTCTACCTGACTTTCTTTCTTCAGATTAATACCATATAAATTAAACTTGATATTTCCTATGGGATCTGTTTTGAGGCTGTCAATGTAAATTCCTGTTATTCCTTTTCCAATTTGTTTGGGTTCTACTATTTTTGCCTTATATCCATCAATTTTTTTATAGGTTATTTTACTTTTGACAAAATCTTCCCTGTTTGTATTTTTATCAATGACAATAAATTGGGTTGTATCAGCCTTTGGATTCACTGCTAGAAGTTCGTTGAAATCTTTTCTGCTAATAATCGCGATATTTTCTTCTAATGAATAGGAATAAGGTCCGTAATCATAAAAAATCGAATCATTATTTTTTGTGATGATAATTCCGGCATTACTATCACAAGCTTCCGGTTTCAATTTTTTCCAACTTCCTGGAGCCTTTAATCTAAAATCACCAAAATCTAGTGACCGTATTGAATTCTCGGAACAGCTCAATAGTATAAATGAAGCGAAAATGAATAAGGATGTTTTTTTCATAGCTTTATTGGAACATGTTTTATAAAGGGTTGTTATTCCTTTTTTAGCTGAATTTTATTTTTTGTAAATCCTGTTAATATGTTGTGCTCAATACTATATCGGGTTGAGTCTGTTTTTAAAATTATTTTTCCGCTTTCATAGTTGCAAACTCCTTCCTGAAATGAAGAAAAACTTCCCGGATTGACAGATTCTGTGATCATAAATGTAAAATCGGGTTTGTGAATGCTGATATAATAATTTTTTGTATTGTGAGAAAAGCTATAGCTGATCCAAATTCGATTTTGGTGTCTTCTGATAGCATTTGACCAAAGAAAACTGGCGATCATAACGGTAACAACAGAATTGATGATAAACAGCAGTGATAAGTTTCTTTTCTTTGTTATCCACAAAATAACTCCTGCAAGCAGATTAATGAAAAATAATAGGGGATAAATTATTATAACTGCAATTGAAATGCTGGGATCTGGATCAATATAGTAGAACCACGTCCAGATAACAATAAAATCAAGGATGGATAAAATTAAAATTTGCAGGGTTAATTTCATTTTTTGAAAAGATAATATTGCATTTTATTGAATGGTTTGATCTTGAATATTTTGCTTTCTAAACTCTTCTGTTTTAATATAGAGTACATAAAAAAAAATCGATTTTAAAATAAAGGTTCCCCGTTCATATCCGTGGTCAGAATTTCACTCATATAATCAAAAAAAGGTCTCATAGCGAGTAAAGTCAGGAGGGCTTCTTTTTGAAAGTTGTCTGATAAAACCTCCTTATCTGTAAATTACGCATCACAAGGAATTGCTTTTTTCGGATTAAATCGATAGCCGGATGGTTTTTATCAAACCCACGAGGTGCCGTTTTTACAGCTTCTCCTTTAAGTTCTCCAAAATATTGTATAAAAGTTTTATCTGCGATAATTCTTTCAATTTCTGTGCTGCTGATTTCAAATTCTTTACGGATACGGAGTAAATCTTTAGCTTCAGGGCCCCAGAATCCACCACCAACAAAACTGTTGCCGGTTCCAGCTGAATATAATAGCCACCTCTCAGCATAGGTTTCGCCCGTGAATATCCCACTCCAAAATTGGTTTTATAAGGTGTTTTGTTTTTGGAAAAACGCACGTCATTGTAAATTCTAAAAATATGAATTCCTTTGAGCTGATCATGTTCCTGAAGTTTCTCATAGATCTGATTAAAAAAAACTTTGTTTTCTTTTACAATGACATCGTATTCAGATTTATGCTGAGCAAACCATTCCCGGTTGTTATTTTCTTTTAAATGATTGAGAAATTCAAATGCTTTTTTCATGTTGCTGTATGGATGTTTTTATTTTTGAATATTTACGAAAAGTCTTTTGTCTTCTTGTAATTTAATTTATAGGCTCAACGATTGGAGTAACTGAGTAGAACGCTTTAGCGACCTATTTTTTTGTTCCAGAATGAGCTTGTATCAATTTTCTTTTTTTCAGCATGACGAATTGGAAAAATATCTTTTGCAATTCCTTTTGATAAATTGCCACCCCAAAATATAATGTCACTGCCAAACATGGAAAGAACATTTTCTTCATGATCCAGTACTAAAAACCGATGTCCCAAATAGGGGAAAATAGGAGGTACATTTTGGTTCTTCATAGTATCTTCCGTCACGCGGTTGGCTTCTATGGTCAGTTTAATTCTTGCTTTTATGATAGGAATGTCATCCGGGTATGAATAAAATGTAGGACCAAGATCAATTTCTCCTTCACCACCATTATTGTCAATTCCCGGTTTGTCAAGACCATTCATCGTTCTGTAATAGTTTTTTAATGACTCAGGAAAGGTGATGTTCAGTTGGTTCTGGAAATCTTCTAATTCAGACTCTGACAATCCTTTTTTCCATTGGCTTCCTTTCTGAATCTGGAATCCCCAGCATTCCATCAGATCTACTTTCTGCCAATATTTTTCACTTTTCTTTTTTATCCATTGAAAGCTTGAGATTGAATTGTCCAGTTTTTTAAATTGTCTTTTTTTCATAACATTTCTTCTGATATTGATACAAGATCCCGGAGGTTAGAGCCGTGGGTTATTATTCTTATTCTCTGTTAATCTTTGCCTCAAGCTTTCAGATAACAAATTGTTTTCCAGTAAATATCTGGTCATTATTTTCAGGAAATATCGGCATTTCTTTAAATAATCTTTGTCAGGTAAAACATTATCGGTGTCATTTAAATAAGTGTTTGCTCTGTTGATAAATACTCCGGCCCCTTCAAAATCTTTGCTGATGAAGAGTGTTCCAATCAGAGAGATGTAAGAAACAAATTTATATTCACTGTGGTTTCTACGTAAATATTGAGGAGGCATTTTTTTATTCATCTCCTGAAAATAGGATATGATTCCAATATCTTTCAGGTATTTTTCCTTCTCAATGACAAACCAGTCGTCCACTATTTCGCCATCAAAATCCATTTCAAGATCATAATACCCGATGGGTTCTAAACTTTCAACATACGTTTCCTTTTCCACACAAAGACTTATTCTTGCCCGGATAATAGGTTCCCGGTATCGCTGTTCAATCAGATATTGGTATCCCTCAAATACAAAAGTAATTTCGTGGCGGGCAAAGCCTCCTATCAATTCTTCAGGATTTTCTGAGAGTATTTTGTGGAGCGTGTGAAATGCTTCATTTTTGAGATGAAATTTTTCTGCTCTTTCGGTGAGTAATGTTTGAAGTTCCTGAGCGTTCATATCATGATTATTAGTCGTCAAATCTACGAATAACAAGAGAATCTATTCAAACATTTTTTTTGTTGCATGAGGTATGATGAAGTACATACTTGTTGTATTTCCATTGTCGAAATTAATATCAAGAATATCCAGAAAATAACCATTTTTATCCTTTCCAGATCCCATTTTTCCAATCTTCATATTAAATCCTTTTCTTAAATAATCCTGCCCATCACTAGGATTTAATGCAAATGTTGGTTCATCAGGACTAAATCCCTGCCCGCTGTAGGCCATCGCATGAAATATTATTCTAGTTTTCAAGAGATATTGATCCGCTGTTTCTTTATGATCAGTTTTAAAATAGGCATAGGATGTTTCGAAAAGTGTTTTCAGGTCGAAAGGGTGGGTTTTCAAAAATTCATCACCCAGCTGAATTACTTTCTCATATTCCTTTTCTGTATTCAATTGATATAATATTTTACCAAATTCAAGATCTTTATAGGGCTTATAAAATTTATTATCTGTAAAACCGATTAGTAAAGCCAGTACCTGCTTATCTGTGAGTGTTGTGTCTATTTTATTATATCTGTCTAATAAATTATCATAATAAAGCTCTGATTTTATATTTTTTGTTTCTTTAAGTATTTTCTCAAAATCTTTTTTATACTCAAATTTATCTTGAGCAAAGCTTAGAAACGGAAAAAAAAGAAATAGGAGGAGAATTCTCATGTTGATATTTATTATTGAATTATACCTTTTGCAGAGTATGTTCTGCATTCCTGACATGTATTATATTAATTCGTTTTCAGGATTATTTTTGAAGCGAATGATGGAATTGATAACAATTTTTTTCGTGTATTATTATTTTACAATTCTAACCTGCTGCAAAACCCCTTTCTCATCTTTAAAACTAAAAATATAAGTTCCCTTTTGTACTCTGGATAAATCTATATTTCTGTTGTAATAGGCAAAACCTTTGTGTATTTCTTTTCCTTCTGTGGAGTAAACGGTAAATTCAAACTGATTGCTGTTATTTTTATTACTGATCACAAAACCGTCTTTTTGTGCATTGGTATAGACTCTTGTTTTAGTTTCATAATTTTCATTGGCTGCGTTTGAAGAGAGTGCATTTTCACTGATATCTGCTGCCTGTATACTTTTAATCGCTGACTTGGTAATAGACGTTGTACTTCCGCCGATAATGTATAAAGTATTGTTATATACCTCCGCTGCAGCATGTCTTCTGGGAATCATGTTGGATGACAACTGATGGAATTTATTGGTTGTTGTATCAAAATAGGCCAGAAAAGTCTGGTTATTATAACCTCCTGCAATAAAAATCTTATCACCGGATACCGCTAGAGAATGTCCGGATATCCCTGAAGGCATCGTATACTGATTGGTCCAGCTATTAGTGTTGAGGTCGTAAACATTGATCATGCGGGATGAGGTACCGTTAAAGCCACCAATGACATACAATTTATCATTCACGATCTTGCCTTTTGTTTCTCGGGCTGATGGCATATCCGGTAATGGATGCCATGTATTGGAAGCGATATCATAATATTGAAATCTTTTAGAAAATACAGTGGTTGCAGCACCGTTTAGTCCGCTGCCACCGAACACATATATTTTTCCATTATGGATGGCAGAACCTGCATTTCCTGTGTAGGAACGGTTAACTGCTCCTTCTGTTACTTTCTGGGTTTCAAGATCTACAATTTCAAGATGGCTGTTTCCCCAACCGTTAAAAATATAGATTTTATTATCGTAAGTTTCTGAATTAGCAAATTTTTTGGGACTTAGAGTAGATTTGAGAACACTCCACTTATTATCCTTAATATTATATTTTTCAATATAATTGGCAGTACCTCCGCTTTCCTGGTATCCATTGCTCACATAGATATTATCATCTACGATGACACTGGTGATGGCACCTCTGCCTGCAGACATATTGACGAGATTTTTAAAATGGAGCGTTTGTGAATGCGCTAGTATCGATCCTAAAAATGAAAGGAATAGTAATTTTGTTTTCAATGGTATAAGGTTTAGTGTTTTTGTTTTATAGGTGTAAAGTCAGCAGTTATAGGGTTGTGTACAAATACATCAGGATTTTCCTTCATTAATATATTCCAGATAATCCTGTTCTAAATTATTAATTTCTTCAATTAAAAAATCATAAATATTTCCTTCAAATACTTCATGATCTTCGTCGTCGTATTTGTCATACTCAATTTTTATCACTCCGTTGTCGGTATATGCCCTGTAGAGATTTCCACTGCGTTTGAAAAACAGTTGTCCCAATGGCTTTTCTTTATATTCAATGGCTTCCTGATGTTTTTCTTCAAATCCCATCCAGGAAGGCATTTCTTTATCCTGCGAAAGTCCGTACACAAAAAATCCATACCCGAATTTCCAGCTTGGAAGAACATCAAATTCCTGGGGACGTTTCCAGATCTCTTCTTTAACTTCAAAAAGTAAGGATCCGAATGAGGTAAGAAAATCCTTAACATCTTCGCTGAAGCTAAACCCTGTGCTTTCTTCATATTTTCTGATTTGTTCTTCAGTTGCAGGATGGGCCACGGAGCCCATCACGAAAAAATCATCATTTAATTTCTTTTTCCTGTCCCAGAATTCTTCTTTTGTTGCCATATTTTGTTTGGTGTTTACGTCGTCAGCATTGATCAGATCGTTATTGAAACAAAGATAAGAGAAAGTTTGGGGATAAAAATTAGTGTGGTGGTGGATTTTGTTTTATTTCTCCAACGTCGGGAGACTTTGTGGTGCGAGGTTACTGCCTTCTTCAGTCGTGCATACTCATGTTAGCAACAATTATTATTTTAATTGAATTTCAATCTTTTTATCTTCCATAAATAACTTTATCCAATTCGGATTTTCATTATTTCCTGGAATGCATTCGATTAAGCTTTTATTATTTTTATAATTTTCTATAGCTCTTTTCCCAAACTTGATTTTCATTTCATAAATTTCATTGCCATTATATCCAATCCAGGCTTTTGTTATTATTTGCTTGTCATTTTTAATATTATTATAAAGTAAAGATTTTGTGTCTTCTGGTAAATGACTTATACCATCACACCAAAAAGGCTTAGCATAATATTTTATCTTTTCATTTTCAATGTTTTTAAAATCCAGAGACCATTCTAAATGACTGCAAAATTCTATATTAAACACTGGTTCATTAAGATTATAATTAAAAGCACCACAATTGGGACATTCAACATATTCTCCGTTCAATTTTTCAAACTCACATTCTGCACATCTGCCATTTCTATTATTTAAATGTTGAATAATATTTTTTGCTTTATTTTTGTCTACATTGAATTCGTCAATTAATTTTTTTTCAGCAAATACTTTTAAATCGTTTTGCATCAAAATATAAAGATCAAGTTTTTGTTCTTCAGAAAAGTTTATAATGATAACTTCATTTTTACATTTGTTGCAATTCATTTTCATTCTAAATTTGTTTTTTTGTTACAAACATCCAAATTTAGAGATTAAATTAACATTAGAGAGTATCTATATATCAAATGTAAATAGAGAGCATTTGAATAAAAATTGTTCTTTTAGAATAGCTTTTATATTTTCCCTTTCCTTTCAAGAAGGAGATACGCTGCATCCAGCATTTTGATCACATGGATGTACGGGTTTATCATATTCCTTTCCGGAAGATTGCTGTATACGCCAAGTGAGAAATAGGCCATCCCGGATATAAAATAATCAAACTCCTGTATGCTGTATTCTCTGAATGCTTTTTTGAAGACCAACAGAGGATTTTGGTATTCTTTCTCAGAAAGCAGGCCAAGAACTAATGGAGAAACTTCTTCCAACGGAGTATTGATGATCCCTTTCTTTTCCTTCATCGCTATGAAATAACCTGCACGGATGAATGACCGCATTGCCTGATAAAAATGAAGAATAACGGATGGGGCTTCTTGTATCCGGCTATTTCGTTTGAGGGCATAATTCATAATGCTGTTTAGTTGTTCTTTGGATGCTGTAAGGTCATTGAACTGAAAATAGGTTTCCATCAGCTGTAAGCCGTAGTATTTTTTGTGGCCTTTTCCCAGCCGGGACTGAAAGTCTGTTCTGCTTTTTTTCATGAGTCTGTATTTTTTTAGTGATTTATGAATGATTAATTGGGGTACATTTTTTTGAACCATTAAGAATTTTTAAGGGATTAAGAATCATTAAGATCATAGCTGAAGCTATGTATTCAGCAGACTGCTTCATCCATCTTTGATGGATCTTAACTTATCTTATTCTCTTCATTTTCCTTAATGGTTTTAATTTTTTGTTTTATTGTATGACTTTACTGGCCATAAAGGAAGAAGTTCTGAACTTTCTGCCCATACAAGCCTTATGAATAGTGTAGAATTTGTGTTTTTCTAAAAGCCCGGAAGCCGCAATGGATTGTACACCCCATTGTACCGTATCATGATACTTTATGTGGTAAAAGCAGGCTTAGAAAAAGATGTTTGTAGAAGAACAGAACGACATGAAAATAAAAACGGCATGAGACTCTACAATATCCGCTTTTGAGGTACTGGTATACCCTGCACACAGATAAGAGAGCCCACGCCTAGGTCGTGAGCTTCCTGCTTATCATCTTGCGTGCATAAAAATTACCAGTTTTCAAAAGCAAGGTTCTAAGCAATAGCTTCTATATTTCTTTGAAGTATCGCAAAATTACTCTAATGAGTAATCTTTTCCAAATATAAGAAATTTTCATTTTGTTACAAGTTCTTGTAACAAAATTTGTAAAAAAAATTACGCCCTTTGTATAAAGTGCTAATAAATGGACGTTTTACAAGATGAAATACTAAAAAGATTTGGAGAACACGTCAAAGATTTAAGACTTAAATCTGGGCTTACCCAAGATGATGTTGTTCTAAATAGTTCCAAAATTACTAAAGGTACAGTAAGCGATATAGAAAATGGAAAAAGAAATTTTGCATTTACTACATTAATTGATTTGGCCAAAGGTCTAAATGTAACACCTAAAGATTTATTGGATTTCAAAATTGATTAGAAATCCTGGCGAGAGTGGATTTGTTTTTATTAATCTATTGGTATGGGGAAAAGTATTGGCGAAAAACGAGAAGGTTTTCAATTCAGAGTTTAACCCCGCATTTTGCCAATATGATGTTATATGTAGTTATATTTTTCTTTGACTTACAGAATGATTTAATATTTCAAAATATATTATTGTTATCCAATTAAGTATTTCATCATTTACTAACTTAAAAAACAGATCACTTTGAATAATTTCGTTAGATCTGATATTTCTTTGGCCACCAATTGCAAAATGAAAATAACGATTTCTTAAAGTAATTACTAATTTTAATATGAATTTGTATTCAAATGATATTTTCGTATTGGGTACGTCAGTTTTTAAATTTGAGGGATCTAAAATATTTTTCAGTAAAGTATAATATTTTGATGCCAGTATTGGATCAACAGTTGTGAAATCTATTTCTAATTCACTTTCTAAAAGGGAGCTATCAATTATTTTCTCTTGAAATTTTTCAAAAAATGATAATTCACTTTTTGCTGTCTCAAAATAACTTTTTAGTCTATTAAATGTACCAAAATAGTCTCTGGAATATGAAGAGTATATCAGTGGGAAACTATAAGAAATATATTCAATAATCCTATATAAATGAAGGAATGATGTTGTGTGATTCTCTTTTTCCGTTGCGAAAAAGTAAGAGCATACCTCATCAATTAATAATTCATAATATGTATCATTTGAATGTTCTGAAGTACTTATATAAAAATCCAGATCAGAAAGTTGCAAAGGATGTGTTAATGCTTCTCTAATTGGTTTTGTTGAGATAATTTTTTTTACTTCTTTTCCTAATTTAGAATAGTTTGTTTTTTGGATAAATATTTCACTAGTGTAATTATTTGCAATACTTACTGTACCTGTCAGAAGCCTAATTAAATAAGATTCCTTTCTTGTGCCTGCATTTAATATTAAACTTGGCACAAGTGAACTTTGAAATCTTGACTGAATTAATTCTGTAAAACTGTAATTCATTAAAAAGTATAATCATTAAACATATCTAATAGATCATATTCACTCATTTGGTGTTGAGTTTCAAAATTTTCAATAAAAAATTTCACCAAATTTCTTCTCTCTTTGCTAAGCTTTATTGTAGATAAATTTAGTCCTTTAAATGTAGTTTCGAATATAGAGAGTGATTTTTCAAAATCTTCTAAAGTTACATTTTTAAAATAATTATAAGACTTTCTAATTCCTACTGAAAAACCAATTACATTATTAGTGTTATCAAACCATTTTTTAGTTAGTGATGATTCTGAAAGGTTATTTATCAAATTAATAACATCTGAAAATTCTAAATTATCATTTGTGATATTAGATTCCATAATTTTTTTAGTTAAAAGATTATCCATCTTTTCATCAATAATTTTTTTGTTATCAATAGATATGCTATTAGTTATAAAAGCTAGATAACCTTTAATTATGCTTGATTTTTCAAAATGATTTTCATTCTTTCCTTTTGTACCTTTTTGCTTGTCTGTTATTATTTTTATACCTAATTCATCAAAATTATAAATGTTACTTAATAATATTTCAATCTGATGATTTGCCGACATTGGTTTTTGTCCATTATTTAAGGTAATCATTCTATACAGCAGGTTATCCATTGATTTACAAATTAGGAGATTTATGAATAATGGACGTTTTAAATCTAATGATTTATCAATCTCCGGATAAGTATAAGCATTATGTAAAGTATTCAAACGTTGTATGCCATCTAAAATAAACATGTTTTCAATATGCTTATTCACATATGTTTTAAGGTCTGATAAAGAACCTGATGAATTTTCATATTTATTATCAATGATTGCAATAGTAATAGGAGGCATAATACAACCATTTAATATATCATCTTTTAATCTTCTATAAAATGATGGATTTTGTAGATTTCTTTGTATATCTAATCTATTAATTAGAGGGTAGAGATTTTTTATTGCAAAATCATATGTTGTGTGACCAGTAATGAATTTACTTTTAATTACTAAGTCTTCATTTATTGTTGACAATTCAATCATTGTTTCTCTTTTATTTAATTACACATAACATCCAAATATACGCATTGCGCAAATATCACATATATATTATTACGCTTATTTCATATGTGTATTGTACAATTGTCTGTTAAACAATGGTTTATTTTTAGTTGTTTTGGGATAAACGCAATAGTATAATAAATGATAAACAAAGGGGTTGTCTACAAAACAAAAAACCGCCCTACAAAAGCAGAACGGTTTATATATTAAATTGTCTCAGCAACAGCTGTTACATCATTCCTGGCATTCCACCACCCATTGGCATAGCTGGTTCAGCGCTCTTTACTTCAGTGATTACACATTCAGTTGTTAAAAGCATTCCAGATACAGAAGCTGCGTTTTCAAATATATTTCAGCAGATCCTTGTCAAGGTTTTAAACCTTGACAAGGATTCCAATCTAAATATCTTACCTTAGATTTACATACAAAAAAACCGCTCTACAAAAGTAGAACGGTTAGTATATTAAATTGCCTCGGTCGCTGACCGTTACATCATTCCTGGCATTCCACCACCCATTGGCATAGCTGGTTCAGCGCTCTTTACTTCAGTGATTACACATTTAGTTGTTAGAAGCATTTCAGATACAGAAGCTGCATTTTCAAGGCTAATTCTTGTTGCTTTAATGCAGAAAATTTTGATAAAAGAAATTTTAATCTCGTTCCATTATCCGGTACCAATTTTTTTCTAATTTCCAATTATATTCAGGTTTTAGTTTTATTTGTTCTTCGTATTGCTTTTGTGTCTCATTATCGTTTGTGAATATAAAATAAGTTTGTGGTGATTCGAAAAAGCCCCGAGAAATCCAAAATTTGATAGTTTTTGTACCTTCTGTTTTATTTTGACAAATCCAGATGTCATTTCCACCATTTGAAATAATTGGGAAGTCAAATGAAAGTTTACAAATACCATTATTCACTGTTGTATCGGGTTTCAATTTTTCTGTCAAAACATCTTTTACTATTTGATTTCGCCTATTATAAGAAATACTCCAGTCAATTTTTCAATAATAAAGTTGGGGATTTTGTTGAAATTGTAAAACGTTAGAAAAAATAAAATTAATGTTACTGAAAGATTTATTATTCTGTTTACCTTTATATTTTTCTTTTCTTTGATTAATTTTATTACTTGTCTTACTGTTAAAATTAGCAAGATTATACACACTAAAAGCCAAGAAAAGGGTTGGATAAAATAGGGAAGATAAAAGTAGTCTGCAAAAACATAAACTAGCCAGATTATTACCGAAACTGTTATTTTTTTTGTCATTCAATTAAAGTTGAGATATTTTGTACAGTAAAAACTTTTAGTAAGTTATAACTTTTAATAATCCATCAATTCCACTTTTCCCATATAGACTTACTGCCTGATTTTTGGAAGTATAATCTATTTGTTTAATATCTAACTTATCTAATGTTTCAATAAGTTTTCCTTCTTCGTAGCTTGTAATATTCCAATTGATCATTAACATAGGTTCTTTTCCTAGTTCATCAGTTTCGATTTTTGTTTTTAGAAATATTGAGGCATCATATTTTTTTGATGAATTATTTTCTATAGAGTAGTAGCTAGGTTTTTTAATATTTAAATTATACTCTTGGATTAATGTCCAGAATTTTTCAGACCAATTTTCTGTATCCCAAATTTTAATTTTTGAGTTGAGTATATATTCAATTTCAGATTTGTTTTCTTTGTTATTAACCAATACGTTCGTTAATATATTAATGTCATACGGATACTGAGATGTTTTTAATTCATCAATTAAAATTTGGTTAAAGGGTGTTAAGTCTACTTTAGATTCCTGTAGATGAAAAATAAAATTACCCAGATTAACACCCCTTTGAGTTTTTAAATTTGAAGAAATAAATGTATTGCGTTCACTTTTGCTCATTTTTTTTAATCCAAATGATTCATTTGCCTTACAGTTTAAAATTAGGGTAAATATGAAAAAGATTAATAAGTAAGATAGTATTTTTTTCATGGTTGGATTTTTGTGCCTATCATTAAAGTTTGACAATCAAATATACAAAACGGCTTAATAATAAAAAAAACCGCTCCACAAAAGTAGAACGGTTAATATATTAAATTGTCTCAGCGACACGCTGTTGCATCATTCCTGGTATTCCACAACCCATTAACATAGCTGGTTCAGCGCTCTTCACTTCAGTGATAATACATTCTGTTGTAAGAAGCATTCCAGATACAAAAACCGCGTTTTCAAGGGCAACTCTTGTTACTTTAGTTGGGTCGAGGATTCTTGCTTCAAGTATATTGAACTATTCGTCGATTTTTGCGTTGTGTCCAAAATATATTGTTTTGCAAGGATTTGTGCCAATAGTAATTGTATTTTATTTTTTTACAATAACTTGTTTTGTCACAGATTTATTGTTTTTGAAAGTTAATTTTAGGTAATATATTCCAGAAGAAAAATCATTCATATCTAATTTAATGAAATCTTTTGTATTTGTAATGAATTTAGGAGTTAGAAACCTTCCATCAGCACTATATAATTCTACTTTTTCAGCTTTACCATTTAAACTTATATTGATATAATCGGAAGTAGGATTGGGATATACAACAAATTGTTTTTCAGTTTCTTTTTCTAATGTCCCTAAAACTGTATTCCCGGTAAAGCTTCTGTATATTTTTCCATTTGTTCCTGCTGTGAAAATATAATTATTAACTAATTCAAGAGAGTTTATACTATACTGAGTTGTTACTGATGACCAATTTATTCCGCCATTTATGGTTTTGTATATTTCACCATTTTCATTTACAATATATCCTATATTAGGGGTGTAAAATTTTGTTAACGTATAGTAGCCGTAAGGAACTGATATTTGTGTCCAACTTGTACCACCATTAGTTGTTTTGTAAAATAGAGAATTATCTCCCACAAAGTAACCATTATTTTCATCAACAAAATGAAAAGATTTGATTCCACCTCCTGCTACTTCAATGAGTTGATTCCAGGTGTTACCTCCATCTATAGTTTTATACATTGCTCCATAATAATTCCCGATTCTATTAGCATAACCCACAAGCGAGTTTACAAACTGAATATTTCCAAAGGCTTGGTTTGATACCTGTGTCCAACTGCTTCCTCCATTTGTTGTTTTCATGACTTTTTTTTGGTTAAAACCACCAGAAATAAAACCAATATTACCATCCAAAAAACAAATTGAACTTATCCCTTCATCTATAATATCATTTCCATTATTTAATATTTCCCATGTTGATCCTCCATCAGTTGTTTTATAAACATGTCCTCCATATGTTCCTCCAGTAGTTGCATATCCTAAGTTTTCATTAACAAATGTGAAATCGCTACTAGTAACAGAAGTGCCAAGATTTAACGTGCCAACCAATGTCCACGTGTCACCAAAATTATTGGTTTTGTAAAATTGATTATCAGTTAATGCAAAACCAACATTATTATTCACTATTTGTAGTTGCTTAAAATCATTGTAGGTGGGCGAATGTTGTGTCCATGTGTTTCCTCCATCTATGGTTTTAATTATTCGTCCTCTTGCCCCCGTAGCAAAGCCTTTATTACTGTCCTGAAAGAAAATGCCATACATTGAAGTATAGTCAAAGTATCCGTCTTGGAAAAAAATCTGGCTCCATGTAATTCCGCCATTAGTCGTTTTATAAGTTGCACCATAATCTCCTGTGGCAAAACCATTATTTTCATCTAAAAAGTAAAAATCATACATTGCTTCAAATGATCCTGTAATTTCTGTCCAAGTTTCGCCACCATCTGTAGTTTTAAATAAGTAATCGTGTTGTCTTGATGCAAAACCGACATTCTGGTTTATGAAATAAACCGTGAAAAAGTTAGATGGGAATGTCGTAGTACTATAAGTATTATACCAAGTGTTTCCACCATCTATAGTCTTTTGTATCTTGCCGTTATTACAAACAGCATGTCCAACCAAAGAACTTGTAAAGGCAGTTTTGACAACTGTTACGTTTGGAATAGTATAACTTAACCATGTAACTCCACCATCAAGTGTTTTAATGATTTTATTTGAGCTTGATAGAATAATTGTGCTATTGTCTATAATATTTACTGTATTAAAAGAATCATTAAAACCAGTATATATTTGTTGCCAATTTACACCATTATCTATGGTCTTTAAAATATAACCGAAATCCCCTGCAACATAGCCAATCCCATTCTTAAAACTAATATCATTACCACCCGTAATATTTTGTTTTTTTGTCCAAGTTGTACCAGAATCTATAGTTTCTAGGAGTTCATTTGATGTAATTATAAAACCTTTATTGCTAGAAACGAATTCAATATGCTTTCCTGTATTTGTTGTTGGTTTGGGGTTTAAAAGCTCCCAAGTAGTCTGAGAAAATGTTTGATTAAAAGTAATAGTAATTAAAAATAGTAAAAGTATTTTTTTCATTTATGTTTTTTTATAACGTTTTTATTGTGATCAAGTATGATCATGGAAATATAATATTTATAAGCAAAAATAGTGTAAATGCAATTTTAGTTAATTGCTAAATCTTTTCAGAGCTTTGATTCAAGTTTAAAGTTTGTATAATTAAGAACTTTATTGTATGCTTTCATGGTTTTATTTAGAGGACCAAATATAGTTAAAAAACTAATACAAATAAAAAACCGTTCTGCAAGGCAGAACGGTTAGCATATTAATTTATCTCAACGACAAGTTGTTACATCATTCCTGGCATTCCATCACCCATTGGCATAGCTGGTTCAGTGCTCTTTACTTCAGTGATTACACATTCAGTTGTTAAAAGCATTCCAGATACAGGAGCTGCATTTTCAAGGGCTCTTGTTATTTTAGTTGTGGAGTTGATAATCTGTGAGACTTTGAATTAATAGTACTTTACTCATTCGTTAATAAATATAATAAGTTTGTCATCAGCTATTTTTGAAATAATTGTATCATTCCTTTTTTCCGTGATTTTATATTTTTGTGAATTGAATTTAATGAATTCTTCGTTTTCAGAATATTTTAATAGGATATATTTTTTTTGATCATTGCTATAATTCATTTCAAAAGGAAATTCAAATTTTTGAACTGCAAAACCTTCACTGGCTACAAACCAATATTCACTGAGTATTTTATACCTGTATTTATATCTTTGTTTAATAAGGTATTTTTTGTTTTCAAATTTTATGAAACACTTTGGAGGATAAATATTTTCGTAATTAGCATTGTATTCAGCACTTTCAACAGTTAATTTTAACTTTGTACTTATTAGAATTCCAATGAAAATTATAATTAACAAAGATAGAATTTTTAAAAATTTCATTTAATGGTTTGTTTTTGAAATGCTTACAGTAATTCACAAATATATAAAAACAACCTCAGTGCAAATAAATAAAACTTTTATAATTATCAACTAAATTTCAAACAAAAAACCGCCCTACAAAAGCAGAACGGTTTATATATTAAATTTGTCTCAGCAACACGCTGTTACATCATTCCTGGCATTCCACCACCCATTGGCATAGCTGGTTCAGCGCTCTTCACTTCAGTAATTACACATTCAGTTGTAAGAAGCATTCCAGATACAGAAGCTGCGTTTTCAAGGGCAACTCTTGTTACTTTAGTTGGGTCAATGATTCCTGCTTCAAGCATGTGAACATACTCGTCAGTTTTCGCGTTGTATCCGAAGTCTCCAGATCCTTCTGCTACTTTCGCAACAATTACAGAACCTTCACCACCTGCGTTGGCAACGATTTGTCTTAATGGCTCTTCGATCGCTCTTTTCACGATTTTGATCCCTGTAGTTTCGTCAGCGTTAGCACCAGAAAGTTCGTTTAATGAAGAGATTGCTCTTACTAAAGCAACACCACCACCTGCAACGATACCTTCTTCTACAGCCGCTCTTGTAGCGTGTAGTGCATCATCTACTCTGTCTTTTTTCTCTTTCATTTCTACTTCAGAAGCAGCACCTACGTAAAGTACAGCAACACCACCAGCTAACTTAGCTAGTCTTTCCTGAAGTTTCTCTCTGTCGTAGTCAGAAGTTGTCGTTTCCATCTGAGCTTTGATCTGAGCTACTCTTCCTTTGATTTTCGCTTCGTCACCACCACCGTTTACAACAGTTGTGTTGTCTTTGTCGATCGTAACTTTCTCAGCAGTTCCAAGCATATCTAAAGAGATGTTTTCCATAGTGAAACCTTGCTCTTCAGAGATCACCTGTCCACCTGTAAGGATTGCGATATCTTCCAACATTGCTTTTCTTCTGTCTCCAAATCCTGGAGCTTTTACAGCAGCAATTTTAAGAGAACCTCTTAGTTTGTTTACTACCAAAGTAGCTAAAGCTTCACCCTCAACTTCTTCAGAGATGATTAATAGAGACTTACCACCTTGTGCAATTGGCTCAAGAACCGGTAGCAATTCTTTCATTGAAGAGATTTTCTTCTCTACTAAAAGGATATATGGGTTTTCTAGTTCAGCTAACATTTTCTCAGGGTTAGTCACGAAGTAAGGTGACTGGTATCCTCTGTCGAACTGCATACCTTCTACAACATCTACCGTTGTATCGATACCTTTAGCTTCTTCTACAGTGATTACTCCTTCTTTTCCAACTTTTCCGAAAGCTTCAGCGATCAAAGCACCGATAGTTTCGTCATTGTTAGCAGATACAGAAGCTACTTGCTTTACTTTATCTGTAGAATCTCCCACAGCCTGAGACTGTGCTTTAAGGTTTTCAACAACAGCAGTTACCGCTTTGTCGATTCCTCTTTTAAGATCCATTGGGTTAGCACCTGCCGCTACGTTCTTAAGACCTTCTCTTACGATAGCCTGTGCCAATACAGTAGCGGTAGTAGTACCGTCTCCTGCGATATCATTAGTTTTGGACGCAACTTCTTTTACCATTTGCGCTCCCATATTTTCTACTCTGTCTTCAAGTTCAATTTCTTTTGCAACAGACACACCATCCTTAGTTACGTGTGGAGCACCGAAAGATTTTTCGATTACTACATTTCTCCCTTTAGGACCTAAAGTTACTTTTACTGCATTAGCCAATGCATCTACTCCTCTCTTTAGAGCGTCTCTTGATTCAATATCGAATTTTATTTCTTTTGCCATTTTGATTAGATATTAGATGTTAGATGTCAGATATTAGACAGCTAACAAAAGTTTTTTAATTTGATTTTTTTAATCTGAAATCTGATGTCTGTGATCTTAAATCTTAGCCAATAATTCCTAATAAATCAGCTTCTCTTACGATTAAATAGTCTTTTCCTTCAAGCTTTAATTCAGCTCCTGAATATTTTCCATAAAGAACTTTGTCACCTACCTGAACCGTTGTAGGCTCGTCTTTTTTACCAGGACCTACTGCTACTACAGTACCTTCTTGCGGCTTTTCCTTTGCAGTATCCGGGATGATAATACCTGAAGCTGTTTTAGTTTCTGCTGCGATTGGCTCTACCAGAACTCTGTCTGCCAATGGTTTAAAGTTTACTGACATAATATATTTAATTTTTTAATTATTTCTGTCTTCTAATTCTCTAAATGTATGCCATGAGACGCTGATGGATGAAATGGCAGATTTTTATTTCCGAATGTGAAAAATTGGCAGAAAAATTATTTTTTGCGGGCCGGAAATCCGAAGAGATAACTGGTAGCTACAGGCACTACAAACAAAAGAACAGTAATGGCGGAAACCAGAATTTCCATGGTATGACTGGCTAAAAACTGAGCAAAAGCTGTAGCAGGGTAGAAGTGTTCATATAACGAAAAACTTAGTTTAATACCTAAAATAGCAATGACAATAAAAGCGGCAGTTTCCAGAAAAGGAAAAACCTGCATCAGGCGGACAAACCACTGTGCAATAAATCTCATAGCCAAAATTCCTATAAATACACCCAGCGTAATCAAAAGTAAATTATCTGAAAACGCTACGGCTGCAAAGACATTATCGATAGAAAAAGCAAGATCCATTACTTCCACAATAGCAACCGTTGCCCAGAACTGACCCAATAATCCAATCGAATTTTTATACAGCCAGCTGGATTCTTTATCAGGATTTTCCTCCTGATTTTCTTCATCATCTGTGTTTTTTATTTTTTTGATAAACCAGTCAACAGAAATATAGAGCAGGTACAGTCCTCCCAATGGTTTCAGCCACCATACGGAAATCAGGACGGATGCAAAAATAAGGGCTAGTCCGCGAAATATATAAGCTCCAAGGATTCCGTATTTCAGGGCTTTTTTTCTTTGATGTTCGGGCAGATCCATGACGATGGTTGCCAATACTGCTGCATTATCTACAGAAAGAAGGCTTTCGATAAGGATAAGATTGCCGATAATAGCGATCGATTTTGCCGGGTTTTCTACGATGTCATTGAGAAGGTGTGTAAAATCAGGAAATATCATTTTTTAAGGGAATAGAATTTTGATTAAGTTTTGAAATAATGGCAGCAGAAACTGAAATGCCAATGAAATTGGTAACCGATCTCGCTTCGTTCATAAAACGGTCTATGCTGTATAAAAGGGCAAGATCTGTGGTAGGAATTTTTCCAAACCTGCTTAGGGTGAACATCAGCGCAAGGAAGCCTGATCCGGGAACTCCTGAAGCGGTTTTGGAAGCAATGGAAATTGTTATAAAAAGCCAGAAATAATCCATTGGCGTAAGGGAAATATTGTAAAGCTGAACGAGGAAAATACATGAAATGGAAAGATAAATACAGGCTCCTGCCAGATTAAAATTATATCCGAGAGGAATAATCAGTCGAAGAATTTTCCGGTCATAGCCCTGGGATTCCATTTTGTCAAAGATCATTGGGAAGGCTGTTTTTGAAGAAGATGTTGCCACTACAAGAATGATTTCTTCTTTGATGCTGATCAGAAAATCCCAAAGATTAATTTTAAAGTAAGCCGTTATAACACCTAATATCCCGAAAATGAAGAATACACTGGTAAGATATACCGTGGCAACAATTTTACTTAATGGCAGCAAGGTATTAATTCCATAGACTGAGATTCCGTAGGCGATATTAGAGAAAATGACGATCGGAAGAAATAAATAAACATATTTGATGAGCCTGAAAAACAAATTTCTTCCCGCATCTAAAGCTTTAAAGATATTATTTCTCTTCTTTGAAAGACCGATCACGACTCCTGCAGAAATGGATATGAAAAGAAAAAGGACATAGTTGCTGATATGCAATGGATTCGTAGTTGTTGTTAAAAATCTTTCAGGAAGTTCTTTATGAGAAGAAATAATAATTCCTGTATTGGCACCCGGTTTTAAAAGAAGACCAGATCCGATTCCCAATAAAATACTTACAGAGGTAATGATTACAAAATACAGAACCATCTGGCTTACAATTTTAAAAGCATTTTTAGTACTGAAAATATAACTTACCCCATAGGTTACTGCAATGAAAATAACAGGAATAATCAAAACTTCAAGAAGCATAAAAAAGTAACTGCTTACCTTTTCCAGCGGTTTAGCGACTTCCGGAAAATAATAACCCGTTAATGCTCCACAGATAATCGCTGTGAACACATAAAGCGTAAGGTTTCTTAGATAAGAATCGGTAAATGTTTTTTGCTTGGCAGTTTTCATCATTCACTTTTTATAGATGGTAAGATTACAATATTCAAAGATATAACCTTATATAATACCAAGAATCAAAGCGCTCAACAACATGATCACTGATGATCCTAAGGCCCACTTTAACGTATATTTTAGATGATCTGAAAATTCTACACCGGCCAGCGATACCAGCAGATAAGTAGACGGAACCAGTGGGCTCAGAAGGTGAGAGCCCTGCCCGATAAGACTTGCTCTTCCTAATATTTCCGGCGAAATTCCCAATTGATGACCGGTAGCAACTATAATAGGCAATATTCCAAAATAATAGGCATCATTGGACAGAAAAAAAGTAAACGGTATACTGAATAAAGCGGTGACGATATTCATATAACCACCCCAGCTTTTAGGAACTATTTCTATCATACTGTTTCCCATCGCCTGCATAATCCCTGATCCGTTAAGAATTCCTGTGAAAATTCCTGCTCCAAAGATCATTCCTGCCACTGATAAAGCATTTCCTGCATGTTTGGAAATGATTTTCTGCTGGTCTTTTAATTTTGGATAATTGATGATGGAGGCAATGCAGAAAGCAATCATAAAGGCAATCCCTAAAGGAACAATATCCAGGATCATAACTACCAAAAGGGTAATTGTAAGAGCGAGATTGATCAGGATAAGTTTCGGGCGGCGGAGTGCAGGATCTGCCTCTCCAATAATATCATTGTTGTTGTAGCCGGTAAATTTTCCATGCCTGGCAATCCTGTTTTTTTCTCTTCTTCCCAAAATGTAGGCAACAAATATCACCCACAGGATACCGATAGCCATAATAGGAATCATAGGCACAAATATTTCCGTGTGCCCCAGTTTCAGGGAACTCATTACCCTTGCAGTAGGACCTCCCCAGGGAAGGATATTCATAATCTGTCCGGCAAGCATAATAATACAGGTAAGAATAAGTGGATTCATCCCTTGTCTTTTATACAGCGGAAGCATAGCGGCTACTACAATTAAATAGGTAGATGAGCCGTCTCCATCCAATGAAACCAATGCCGTAAGAACGGCAGTCCCTATTGTTGTTTTGATGGGATTATCTCCAACGGCTTTTAGAATTATATTCACTAAGGGCTCAAAAAGTCCTGTATCTATCATTAAACTGAAATAGAGAATGGCAAAAATCAGCATAACGCCGGTAAGCGCTATTTCTTTCACACCGTTTTTCATCATATCTCCCAGCTGAGGGCCAAAACCTGCAAAAAGGGCTATGGTTACGGGCACAATGACCAAAGCGGTAAGCGGAGTCATCTTTTTGTTCATGATGAGGATCATGAAGATGAAAATCATTAAAAAACCAAGAAATGTAAGCATCGTTATATGTAGATATTAATAAAGTTATTGTTGTTTCTTTTTTCTCCAGTCAAAGCTGTTTCTGAAGCCTATGAATCCGTAATTGCTTGTTTTCCCGGTTTCCATTTGATTGATAAAAGCAAGCTCCAGTGCAGAGTTTTTTCCCAGTTTTATTCCAAGTCCTGCCGTAATACGATTGCTGTCGAAAGGTTCTGATTTATCCATATTCATTCTTATCTCATTTTTAAGAATACCATAAAGCTTTTCTTTTTCTCCTTTTTTATTGAAAGGAATTCTGACGGAGATCAGATAGCGGATCCTTACCTCAAACTCATCCGGATTGCTTAGAAATCGTTCTTCCACTCTGAGGCGGTTGGAGATTGACGTTCTCCCAATGAAGTAATCAGCGGTTACCTGTTGAAAAGGTCTTTTTTCATATCGTATTTTTTTAGAATCGTCAGCATTATAAGATTCAAGAATCAGAAACATGGCTCCTGCGGCAGGTCTTATATTGTCTGCCACTTCATAATCTACATAGGCATTTACCAGAAAGAGTCTTGTGTCATAAGCCAGGTCGAAGGAACGGTACTGGGTAAGTGCGGTTAAAGTACTTTTATCGGTAAGCTTTGCCGACATCAGGTACTGAAACCACATATTGTAATTATCTTTACTCTGACTATAAAGTCCATTGAATAAGCATAATGATAAAATAAGGGTTAATTTTATATTGATTTTCATATAATATTGGGTTAATATTGTACTTTTTCAAATATATTTATTAGAAGGAGCGGCTCTGGAATTTTTCAATCAATGACAGTTTTTCTCAACGAACTGCATTTTGAGACAAAAAGATATTATATTTGATGCGTTTCAAAATAAGGTATGGACTATGTTTTTAATCATTAATTTTATTATTATATTATTGATTATCAGGATTTTATTTAGTGGTAAAATTCTGGAAAGCCTTATGACGTACCGTTGGAAGTTTTTGTTGAGGTTTCAGCATATTTTTTTCCTTTTTATCTTCATTTTGATGACTTATTTCACCGAAAACTACTTCCTGGATTCAAATCAGTTGGTGATAAGCATTATTTTGAATACAGTTTTCAATGTGGGAATTTATTATCTGGTGTACTATTATCTGGTGCCCAGATTTTATTTATCGAATAAGTATCCGGAGTTTATTCTCTATGCTTTAATCCTTTTTTTAGGGTCCAGCCTTTTCAGAATTCTTTGGGAGCCTGCCATTTTTCAAATGGATTTCAGTGGAAAAGGTTACCATGTCGGGTTTCTGTATAATGTGTACATCTCGCAGGGGATCATTATTCTGGTGGGCTCTTTTCTGGGAATTACCAAAGACAAATTTTTAATAGAGCAGGATGTGATCAGCCTTGGAGAAGAGAAAGATCAGCTTTATCTCGATTTGCTGAAGTCTAAACTGAATCCTCATTTTTTGCTGAATACGCTTAATAATATATATGCCAACAGTTTTACGCATTCAGAGAAAACATCGGATTCTATTTTGCAGTTGAGTAAACTTCTGAAATATATTATTTATGACAGTGGAAAAGATAAAGTAACCGTTTCTCAGGAATTTTCTTCATTAAAAGCACTTGCTGCGTTGTATCAGCTTAAATATAATAACCAGCTTGATATTGCCATGGATATTGAAGATCAGGAAGAATTTGACATTGCCGAAATCCCGTCTGCTATACTTCTCACTTTATTTGAAAATGCATTAAAACATTCAGCAATAGGAGAGGATGCTCATGGTTTTATAAAATTATTCTGTCATATTGAGCGCTCTGAACTGTATTTTGAAATTATAAATTCTGTCGGGAAAGATAGAACTCGTTTGGCTGAATCTGATTATCACGGATTGGGTAATGAAGCAATTATTCATATATTGGAAAAATTTTATCCTGATCAGTATGAATTTTATTCCGGGCCGAAAGAAAATGATCAATATAAAATTGCTTTAACAATTACTATCAATGGCTAATCTGACTATCGTTAATGTAGATGATGAATATCCTGCATTGCAGCTTGTAAAACAATATTGCGATCAGCTTGAAGAGGTTGAACTGCTGGCTTCATTTCAGAAACCGGAGGAAGCACTGGCATTTCTGAAAGCCAATAAAGTAGATCTTGTTGTTTTCGATATCAATATGCCCGGGATCAATGGAGTAGAGCTTTTGCAGCAGCTTCCTGATCCGCCGCTGTGTATTTTTCTTACGCTGGAAACAAAATATGCAGTGAAAGCTTTTGAACTGGATGTGGTTCATTATCTTATCAAACCTGTGGATTTTGATACCTTTAAAAAAGCAATCAATAAAGCAAGGGATTTTGTTCAGTTTAAAAGCTCAGCCGGTAGTCAGCAACAAGAAGACTTTATTATGTTCAAATCCAATTATGTGATGAATAAAGTTTTCCTTAAAGATATTCTTTGGATACAGGGATTCGGGGAATATATTGTGCTGATGACGCCGTTGAAGAAGTATATGATTCTGGAAAGAATGTCCAATTTTGAAGAGAAGTTTCAGCACTTCGGATTTATCAGAATTCACAAGTCTTATATTGTATTATCAGAACATATCAATTCGTATAATTCCAGCCATGTTTTTTTGAAAAACGGTGATGAGCTTCCTTTGGGGAGAACCTATAAAAAGAATGTAAAGGAACATTTAAGTTAAAAAATAAAGCCGGAATATTTCCAGCTTTATCTTAAATTGTTATCTAAGGACTGAACTATGGGCAATATTGTCCCGGTCCGATCCAAAGGATACATTGTCCTTTGTAATTGTACTCACAGCAAAAACGTCCTGCTGCTCCGCCATTGATTGATTTCTGAGCATCTCTGCTTAATAATTTAGCGTTTTTCATAGTTAATAATATTTTGTTTGTACGTTCCTGAACATTTAAAGTCAATCAGGATTTTGACATTTGGTGTAAAAGAAGTGGATCAAAGATACTGTTTTTCCATGTCATGTGATATATTTTATTGCTATTTTTTAAAATAAAATTTTGATTATCAGTTATTAATGAATTTTGATGTTGAGAATATAAAAAGATAAAGCCGGAAATTTCCGGCTTTATCAAAATTGTTATCAGATGACAGAACTAAGGACAGTTTTGTCCAGGTCCGATCCATAAAGTACATTTTCCGTTGTCGTCGCGTTCGCAGCATACAAGTCTGGCAGCAAGTCCGCCATTGATGGTTTTCTGAGCATCTCTGCTTAGTAATTTGGCATTTTTCATAAGTAATATTTTGTTTTTTTTAAAATCCTGAACATTTATTGTCAATCAGGTTTTTGACATTTGGTGTTATGATAAATCAAATATAAAACTTTTTAAGTCAGGTTGTTATATTTTTTGTAGACGAAAGAAAGGTGTTGGTATCGGAAGGTAGTTCAATAGATGGATGAACTGTGGACGAAGAGGTTTAAGCAAAAAAAATACTCCATATTAAAAAGATGATAAGAAGTATTCTTTCCCTTTTTAATATGGAGTAGTGCTGTATTACTTAAAAGGTACAACCTTTTGCTTTTAACTTTTTCCTGCGGCCTGCATTGGATTAACCTTTCCGGTTGAACCTCCTCTTACAGAACCACCTCCCTGTTTTTGTTTAAAGAGCTGGAATTTTGAAGTTTCAGTACCCGTTCCGGCGCTGCTCCAGAAATTATTGGTTGTGTCTATATCAGCAGTTTCTCTCATTGGGTCAAGCTGAATAGATTTTACTTTCTTATCAAAATAATAGGTCTTGGAAACTTTTTGCTCATTCAGTCTCCAGATCTGTGCTGCAGATTTATCATATACTTTTGATCCGTCTTCAAAAGTGAACTCAAGAATGATAGGCATTACCAGACCACCTTTGTTCACAAAATCGATCTGATATCCTGTAATATTTTTGAATTTCTCTTTATCCCTGGCATCTAAAGGAAGACCAGCCTCTGTTTTGATGGTGTATTCCTTGTTATTATCCACCTTTTCCTGACCTCTGTCATATCTGTAATAGAAATCCTGAACATCTTTATCACCGTCTACATAGAATTTAATATTCTTATCTTCTCTGTTTCTGATTTTTGAAAGATCTTCAAAACTGTTTACCAATGGTTTTTCAACCTGATATTTCACTTCAGCAGCAGCTTTAGGATCGCTCTCAAGATTAGGAACAGCAACGGTTACTTTATCAATCGCAATATCTACAGGATCTGTACCGTAGAACCAGCCTCTCCAGAACCAGTCAAGATCTTCACCACTGGCATCTTCCATGGTGCGGAATAAATCCGCAGGTTCAGGATGTTTGAAAGCCCATCTTTTAGCATAAGTTTTAAATGCTTTGTCGAAAAGCTCTCTTCCCATAATCGTTTCACGAAGAATATTCAGTCCTGTAGCAGGTTTTGAATAGGCGTTCGGGCCATACTGAACAATATTTTCAGAGTTACTCATGATAGGTTCCAGCTGATCTTTCGGAAGCTTCATATAATCTACGATTGTCCATGCCGGTCCTCTTTTGGACGGGAATTTATTATCCCATTTTTCTTCTGTAAGATATTCTGTAAAGGTATTCAGACCTTCGTCCATCCATGCCCATTGTCTTTCATCAGAATTAATGATCATTGGGAAGAAATTGTGTCCAACTTCGTGGATGATTACTCCAAGCATTCCATTTTTGGTTCCTTCAGAATAGGTTCCGTCTTTTTCAGTTCTTCCGAAATTGAAACAGATCATTGGATATTCCATTCCGTTGGCTGCTTCTACAGACTGTGCCACAGGATATGGATAAGGAATCGTAAATTCTGAATACGTTTTAATCGTATGAGCAACCGCTTTTGTGGAAAACTTTCTGTAAAGACCATAAGATTCTTTTGGATAGAAACTCATTGCCATCACTTTATTGTTGTTTTCCGGAATGGTTACACGCATTCCATCCCATACAAACTTTCTCGAAGAAGTCCATGCAAAATCACGAACGTCTTTTGCTTCAAAAACCCATGTTTTTCTTTGTTTTGAATGATTTTTCTCTGCTCTTTTAGCTTCATCCAACGTTACGATTTCAATAGGTTCAGAGGCATTTTCAGCTTTTCTGTATCTTGATAGCTGATCAGACGTTAATACCTGATCATAATTTTTACATTCTCCTGTTCCGCCTACAATATGATCGGAAGGAACATTCATAGATACTTTAAAGTCTCCGAAAACCAGCGCAAATTCTCCCCTTCCGGTAAACTGGTGGTTTTGCCAGCCCTGGAAGTCACTATACACGCACATTCTTGGATACCATTGGGTCATCGTATACAGATCATTTCCGTCTTCAGGGAAGTTTTCATAGCCACCACGGCCACCCATCTTCATTCTGTTGGAGATATTATAGTTCCAGTCTACTTTGAAAACGAATTTCTCACCCTTTTTCAAAATTTTAGGAAGGTCTATACGCATCATGGTTTTGTTGACGGTATACTTCAATGGATTACCTGAAGCATCTGTTACTTTTTCAAGACTTACGCCATAGCCGTTATCTTTTACAGGAAGCTCAGAAACTTTTAGCTGCTGGTCTGTAGTTGAAGAGCGAAGCACAGATGAAGTATCATATCCGGCGTTTCTGATGCTTGAATGTTCGTTTTCATCAAGCTGCAGCCAGATATAGTCCAGATCATCGGGAGAATTATTGTAGTAAGTCACCGTTTCTGAACCCTTCAGATTTCTTTTGTCTTCATCCAGATAAGCGGTAATGTTATAATCGGCTCTGTTCTGCCAGTATCCGTGACCGGGAGCTCCTGAAGCCGTTCTGTAGATGTTGGGTGTTGGGAGAATAGTTCCCAGCTGCTCAAACCTGTTACCATGGTTGCTGCCCGGGTTATTCTGAATATTTTGTGCGGTGAAACCTGTATATGCAAATACAGAAAGTGAAAGTATAACAACTTTTAGTTTCATAACCGAAATGATTTTTTAATGATCAAAGATAGTAATTACCTGTTGAATTCTTAAGAATATTTAACTTTTAAAAAGGAATTCTTTCCAAAGTCATTTTTAAGGATAAAGCAAATACCCCTGAAGAAACAAAAAGTATCCAGTCTTTTTTATTCACTTTAAAAAGATTGAGTGAAATAAACAGGATGATTAAAATCGCAGCAACAATTACAATCTGTCCAAGTTCCAGACCAATATTAAACCCGAGGAGAGGTAAAGCAATATTTTGGCTTTTAGCAATCATTACTCTTGCTGTGTTGGCGAATCCCATTCCATGAACCAGACCAAAGATAAGCGCAAGATAATAATTAGCCCGCATCAAAGTCTGTTTCTGATTTTTCATGATAATATTATCTAAGCAAGTCAGAACAATGGTTAAAGGAATTAAAAACTCAACCCAGTCAGAAGGAACTCTGAAAACATCCAGAATACTTAATGCCAAGGTAATGGAATGTCCGATTGTAAATGCAGTAACAAGAATCAGGATCTTTTTCCAGTCACTGTAAGAATAAACAGCAATCAAAGCCAACACAAAAAGTTGATGATCCAGAGCATCCAGAGAAATGATATGTTCCCATCCAAGGTTTAAATAAAAAATGAAATCCTGCATTTTGATTAAAAAAATTTATATTTTGAATATATTGTTAAAATATTATTAATTATATGATTTAATTTAATTTTTACACTTAATCTTTATTAATATTTTGTTTAATTTATGTTTTAAATAAAAATTGTATAATTGTATTGCTTAAAAATAAAATATGGATATTAAAAAATTATTTTTTACAAATGTAAACATTTCACATGGAGGAGCGAAGCTTCTCAGAAATGCAACAGCAGCCTTTTTGGGATTGTATTCCTACGCTTTTTACGGGCAGGTACAAAAACTGGATTCCCGGTTTGATATTGTATTGAAAAATAAAGAAAATATTGCTAACGGAAGAGCGGTAAAAGAACTGGAACGTCCTGATATGAAACTTGACCAGCACCTGGTGGTGACTTCAAAGGGAGCGCAGACCATGTATTCATGCATTGTTTACACTAAAGAGCCTGAAAAACTAAAAGAAGACGGATTTCTGGTACAAAGCCAATTTCCTGCTTTTTCCACCGCTTTAGTCTCTATTGAAGACATTGAAAGACTGATTCATCTTCCCTATGTAACCTCTGTAATGGCACCGGAATTTGATGCACTTCATAATGATGTGAGCAGAGCTCAGTCCGGAGCAAGCCTTTTACAGGATGGTGTTTTCAATAATACTGCTTATAACGGAACAGGAGTTTTAGTAGGAATCTATGATAGTGGAATAGACTGGAAGCATCCGGATTTCAGAAAAGCCGATGATCAGACCAAAAGCAGAATTGTTTCCATCTGGGATCAGACATTAACTGCCCAGGCGGGAGAAACCGCCCCGGTAGGGTTTGCTACTGGTGTAGAATATACAAGAGCACAGATCGAAGATGAACTGGACGGAACACCAACTGGTTTCGTTCGTGAAAATGATATCAACGGTCATGGAACTCACGTCTCAGGTACTGCCGCTGGAAATGGTTCTGCTTTTACGGATAAAAGACATAAAGGTTTTTCATCCGATGCAGATATTGTTTTTGTAAAAGGCGGAAACGGATCTTTTCCTACAACAAATACCATTAATGCTTTAACCTATTTCAAAAATGTGGCAACAGCGCTTAATAAGCCTATTGTTGTCAATATGAGTATTGGCGGACAGAGTAGTGCTCATGATGGAACTTCCAGCCACGAAGTAGCGGTTAATAATTTTACCACTTCAGGAGCGGGGAGAGTCGTTGTTATTTCAGCAGGTAATGATTATGGAGCTAACCTTCACAGAAAAGTAGATATTGCAGTTGGTGCGGCACAGACCTATAATTTTACCGTAGCAAGCAATACTTCTGCTACTTCAGTATTTTCATTCATTATGTATGCCAATGATAATACTCCTGTTACTGCCAAGCTGACTACACCAGACGGCCAACAGTATACGCAGAATATCAGTACCACTACAGCTCACACCATATTGGGAGGAGGCCTTACAGCAACCATGTATAACTATTGGAGCAATGATAACAACAAAAGGTATGTTCAGCTGGTTGTTACCAGAACTTCAGGGACTACCAATGTTCAGGGGAATTATACATTGGAAATTACCAATAACGGTACACAGCAGATCTCTGCCCACGGCTGGCTGTATAGTCAGGGAGTGCAAACCACCTTGCAAAACGGGGATAATGAATATATTGTAGGATCGCCGGGAAATGCTTCCAATGCAATTACAGTAGCTTCATACATGGGAAGAGCCAGCTGGTATAGCGGAACAAGTGGTTATTTTACTCTTACTCCACAGGAATCCATCTCTTCATTCAGTGCACAGGGACCAAGGGTAGATGGCGTCCAGAAACCTGATATTGCAGGTTCAGGCCAGAATGTAATTTCTTCCAGATCGGCTGATTCCGCTCCCGGGGCAACAGATATTATTGCAGGAACCAATTATTACGTAAAAAACCAGGGGACAAGCATGTCTTCACCAGGTGTAGCAGGCGCTGTCGGGTTGTTGCTTCAGGCTAATCCTTCATTAACGGCGGCACAGGTAAAAGCACGTCTTACGGCTAATGCAAGAGTGGATGGAGCTACAGGAACCGTACCTAATATGAGATGGGGATATGGTAAACTGGACATTTATAAAGCGGTTACCGATGAATTAGGATGTGTGAAATCTAATTTTGAGACCGTAGGATATGATGAACCTTATATTATTGCCAATACAGAATCTAATTATTACTTTGACAATATTGCTCTGGCAGTAAGATATACACCGACATTAACAGGGAAGTTGGGAGGTTTTTCATTTTTAACGGGGACTTCACTTCCGTCGGATATTCCGGTTGATATTCAAATCAGAAAAGTGAATGCCAGCGGAAATCCAGGTGATATTATTGCTACTAAAACCATCACTTCATGGCTTAATAGTTCTCAAAGATTTACCTGGAACTATGTAAACCTTTCAGATTTGAATGTACAGATGGTAACCGGAAAAGAATTTTATATTGTCATCAATGGATTAGGCGGAAGGATTGCCATGAAAGCTGAGAATGCAGTAGTAAATAACAGATCAAAGACCTCTACAGACGGTACTGCATGGACTTCAAGAACATTTGATCTTAAAATGAGAGCTATAGTCTATGAAAATGTTGCCGAAGTAAAGAATTTAGCAACTTCTAACCAGACGAAAGCCAGTATGGTATCGAATGGTTATAACTACTTTACAAATTCCTGCCAGCTTATCTCAAGGCTGGAAAAAGAAACAGCCAGTACAGTAACAGGAAATGTAACGTCAAAAGTATGGGTAGATAATGCACAGCCCAATTATGTTGCCAGAAGATATGAAATCAATTCAGATGCAAATACTACTACGGCCACCGGAAAGGTCACTTTATATTTCAAACAGAGTGATTTCGATGCTTATAATCTGACCAATGGAGTGAAATTACCTACTTCACCCACTGATGTTGCTAACAAAGCCAATCTTCTTATTGAAAAATATAGCGGAACAAGTACTACAGGAACCGTAGCTTCTTTTGGAGGAACCGCCACAGTTATTACTCCTGATATCGCAGATATTATCTGGAATGATACCTACCAATACTGGGAAGTGAGTTTTCAGACGACTGGTTTTGGCGGATATTTTGTTAAAACAGGAACAACATTAGGAACAGCGGATGTTAAAATAAATTCAGAAGTGAACATTACTCCGAATCCTGCGAAAGATTTTGTAAACGTATCGTTAGGCAGACATTCCAAAGGTGCAGTAAGTGTTTATGATGCTTCTGGAAAACTGATTAAAACCGTTAATGTAGATAAGAATTCCGGTAGAATTGATGTTTCAGAACTTGTAAGAGGAACATACCTGTTTACCATTACATTGGAGGATAACACAAAAATCACAAAAAAAGTAATGAAGCAATAAATCTTCATCTATGATATTCAATGAAAAGCAACAGTTTCTATAACTGTTGCTTTTTTTATATTTGCTGTAAAATAAGATTTATGTCAGGTAAGTTTTTTTGGAGTTTTCTTTTCGTATTAATAATGACTTTTCAGAGTTTTACAGCGAGTGAAGCTTTTCACCCCTATCATGTAGGTTCTGTAGAAATTAATTATAATTCAAAATCCAGAACATTTGAAGTAACCGGAAGATTCTTTCTTGATGACATGGAAAATGGCCTGGGAAAAAAATATGGAGGAGCTTTTCATTTTAACGATGAAAAATATAAAGCAAAATTGAATGATGCCCTGCAAAAATACTGTGCAGAATATTTTAAATTAAAAGCTGACAGCAAATTTTTGAAAGTAAATTATATCGGCTATGAAGAAGACCAGGAATCTGTAGATATCTTCCTTGAGTCTGAACCGGTAGCCACCCCTAAAAAAGTAGAAACTGCTGTCAGTTTTCTGTATAATCTTTTTGATGATCAGATCAATATTGTTCATATCATTGTAAACGGCCAGAGAAACAGTGAAAAACTTACTTATCCAAATCGCTATCTCTATAAACAATTCTAAGAATATATATTTAGTATATTGTAATTTCACGCAAAGATTTCAGCGTATAAAATAAGACAAATTTAAAGTTTATTAATTTTCTAGCTGAAGCAACGTATTGATTCCTTTTGCGTGAGCCAGCAGATCAGGGAAAAAATCATCATAGCATTGCTGAAGATGATCCTTGTTCTTTAAAAAAGCTTCAAAAACAGGAATATCTTTATCCAGGTATTTCGCTTTATTCAGTACATTCTGAATACTGAATTTAATTCCCCAGTCTTCACGGTAATTATAGAGCCAGTCGTCCTGTTCCATTTTGACAAGCATCTTTTTGAAATTTTCAGGAAGCCATTGTTCATGGGCATTCAAAACACGGTAAACTTTAAGGGAATGCGCTTTCCATTCTGCCAGAGAATTCAGGGAAAGATCCCGGGCTACAAAATGATCCATAGAAACATCTACAAATGCCCCTGCATATAGTCTTACCAAAGGGGCAAACACTTTTTTGGCTTCATGAATAGCTGGATGAGAGTCTGTAAAAGTATCGATAGCCCTGTGCAGGGTAATTCCGTCCTGAATATCTTTCGGAAAAGAGAAACGATCTCTGTTACGGATAAAGTCTTCGAGAAATTGCCCCACGATCTGACCGTCGGTAAAAGAAAGAAAAGAATGCGCCAGATAATTCATAAATTAAAGGTATGAATTAAAAGTGAATGTTTGATAAAAGTGAATGGTGAATAGTGAATCCGCTTTGCTTGTGAATTTTTTATCCACATTCCAATTGACGATTGACTTGCTGGCAAAATTGACCATTCACATTAGAACAGTCTCTCATGAAAGTCTTCAATCTTGCTCACTTCTTCAATCTTGATTCCAAATTTTCTTTTCGGGATCTTATTAAGATTGGAAACAAATATTTTCTCATAACCCAGTTTTTCAGCCTCAGTAATTCTCTGCTCAATCTGTGCTACCGGGCGTATTTCTCCACTCAGTCCAATTTCTCCGGCAAAGCAGTAATGCTCTGAAATAGCAATATCTTCATTAGAGGAAAGAACAGAAGCAATCACCGCCAGATCCAGTGCCGGATCATCTGTCTTTATTCCTCCGGTGATATTCAGGAAGACGTCTTTCGCTCCCAATTGAAAACCTGCTCTTTTTTCCAGGACAGCTAAAAGCATATTCAGTCTTTTGGAATCAAAACCGGTACAGCTTCTTTGAGGAGTACCATAAACTGCTGTACTTACCAATGCCTGAATTTCCAGAAGCATAGGCCTGTTTCCTTCAAGGGTTACTGCTACGGAATTACCGGAAAGCTCTTCAAATTTTTTGGTGATCAGAATTTCAGACGGATTTTTAATTTCTTTTAATCCCTGGGAAATCATTTCATAAATTCCAATTTCAGAGGTAGAACCAAAACGGTTTTTATTCGCTCTCAATAATCTGAAAAGATGATTTCGGTCTCCGTCAAAATTCAGAACTACGTCCACCATATGCTCCAGCACCTTTGGTCCGGCAATTTGTCCGTCTTTGGTGATGTGTCCCACAAGGAATACCGGAGTGTTATTTTCTTTGGCATATTTGATGATCTCATTGGAACATTCCCGGATCTGGGATACGGTTCCCGGAGAACTTTCTATCAGCTGAGACTGCAGCGTCTGAATAGAATCAATGATCATAAAATCCGGTTCCAGTTTTTTGGCCTCATGAAGAATTTTTTCTAAAGATGTTTCAGTGAAAAGGAAGCAGTTCGGATTTTGAATATCCGTTAGCCTGTCCGCTCTCATTTTTATCTGAGAAGCACTTTCTTCACCGGAAACATAGAAGACTTTTTTCTTCATTTTCAAAGCAAGCTGAAGCAGAAGGGTAGATTTTCCGATTCCGGGCTCGCCACCAATCAAAGTTACAGACCCCAAAACAATTCCGCCTCCCAAAACACGGTTCAGTTCTTCGGAAGGTGTTTTAATTCTCGGTTCTTCGCTGGTTTCCACTTCAACGATATTGATGACATGTTGCTTGGTTTTTGAAAAAGGAGGTGTTTTGTGAGAAGGTTTTTCTACCACCTCTTCTACTAAAGTATTCCACTCTCCACAATTTTTACATTGTCCCAGCCATTGAGGATACTGGGTTCCGCAGTTTTGACAGAAATATGCTGTTTTCAGTTTTGCCATACTGCGAAGTTATAAAAAAGCATTTTTTTTTCAGAATCTAATTGAATTTAATATTCAAAAACTAATAGGTCTGCGGTAGGAATATCTTTCTTATCTTAGCTTTCTTTAATTAAAATATTAATGTAAAATATCATTACAATGAAAAAAGTATTTTTATCTTTCGTATTTACGCTTGTAAGTATTGTTGCTTTTGCACAGGGAACGTGGCAGGTAGACCAGATGCATTCATCAGTCAATTTTAATATCAAGCACATGGGGATTAGCTTTGTACAGGGAAGGTTTGATAAATTTGATGGAAAAGCAGCCACAGGTGGTGCTAATCTGGATAATGCCGATTTAAGCTTTTCTATCAGTGTTCCTTCCATTAATACCGGAGTGGACATGAGAGACAGACATCTTATCAGTGAGGAGTTTTTTGATGTTGCCAAATATCCTACTATTGAATTTAAGAGTTCTTCTGTTACAAAAGATAAGAATAACAATTACATCGTAAAAGGGAAACTGACAATAAAAGGCGTGGAAAAAGAGATCACTGCTCCGGTTACACTTGGAGGAATCACCAAGAATAAAGACGGAAAAGAAGTAATGGGAATTCAGACAAAATTTACAGTGAATCGTCTGGATTATGGAATTAAATATGATCCGTCAGGAGCAGGTATTGCAAAAGATGTTGAAATTACGGCTTACTTTGAGCTTGTAAAGCAATAAGAGCAGGTTGTATAATATAAAAAAGGGTTTTCACTAAAATGAAAACCCTTTTTGTTTGTAACTGATAAAAAATCTTTGCTATCAGCAAAATATGCGGGAGCACTAAACTATTTTTAGTTTGAAACATTCACTTTTCCCGAAGAAACAGTAAAAATTCCAAAGTCATCGATCAGCATATTTTCTTTCTGAATATGGTTAAAAGCCATCATTCTGTCCAGTTCCTTCTGTGAGCGTCTTCTCATGATCCAGTCTTTATTCTGATGATTATTTAATACATAGGCAATCATTTTTAGTTGAGGATGCCATGGCTGTCCGGTATAAACGATGTATGAATTTTCTTCAGAAATAGAATTTACACCCTGAATAGCTTTACTTGCCATTTCGTTATCCCCGAAAAGCTCAAGAATTCCAGAAACAATAGTAATATTAGGTTCAAAATTCAATTTCTGATAGGTTTGTGGATCAAAACAGTCGAAGTTTGTAAATCTGATATTCTGATAATTCTTTTCTTTAATAACCTTTTCTCCTATTTCAATATTAGATTTTACAAATTCGTTGATTACAATTTCAACATCAGGATGCTTTTCTTTAATATCAAACAAATAATTTCCTGTTCCGCCAGCAATATCAAGTATCTTAACAGACCTGCCCTGGTGTTTCAGAGTTTGTATGTTTTTTTCTAAAAGTTGTAACAGATGCTGTTTTCTGATACGAATTCCCTTCCAGCCAATCGCGTTGAGGTAATTCTTATCCATCATTTTTCCGAATCCTAATTTTCCTTTCGGCTCATTCTGGTACACATAATCCAGGGAAGCTCCGGAATCGAAGCCATATTTTAAGCCAATAGCCATTCCATTGCTTATTTTTCCGATTTTTCCAAGAGACAGTTTCTGCATTTTAAAATTCAGGGTATTCCCCACATTATTTTGCAGATCCTGATATTCTTTTACAGAAAAGCGGTCAGCAGAAAGAGAGGCTTGTTGAATAGGCCTGTTGAAACATTTGTCGGCAAAATCTACAATTTTATCATAGACTTTTTCCTTTCCGGTATCGAATAAAATACCATGGAAAAAATCAGGGAGAACTTCATAGTGTTTCAAATCCGTATCCAGTTTTTCATGGAATATTTTTTGTTCCTTATTGAAAACTACATGATCTTTTTCTGCAGCCAGAATTAAAGTTGGAGTATCTATGGCATCAGCATCTTCTACCAGACGTTTTCCGGCTTTTGCAAGATCAATAAGGAGTTCGGCATCAATAGATCTTGAGATCAGCGGATCGGTGTCATACGCCTGCTGCTGTTCAGGATCATGAGTCAGCATTTTAGATTTCACGTAGCTTTTAATAATCAGGCCTTTTTTAAGTTTTGTTCCTAAAGTAATCATTTCATTAGCAAAAGGAACGATGAGGTTGATTTTAAAAGCAGGAGCCAGAAGTGCCATCCCTGCGAAGGGAGGTGCAAAATCATGGACCCACGCAGATGCAATCACACCACCAATACTGTTGGCTACAACAAAAATATCTGATGTTCTTATATTGTATTGCGAGCAGATAAATTTAGAAAAAGCATCAAGATCTCTTACATAATCCATAAAAACGGATGAGGTCTGGGTTTTTGTATGTCCATGTCCCCTAAGGTCGAATGCGAAGATATTGTATTTTGAAAACCGGGTAGATTGTGCAATATCATTCAGTCTTTCAGAATGTTCATGTCCGCGGTGGATCATGATGATACTTTTCTGATGAGGCTGGTAATTCCATTCTCGATAAAAAATTTCACTGTTGTCAAAACTTTTAAAATGTCCACTGTTCATAGGTTAAAATTTTTTCAGAAAATCCTCCAGATAAGTAGGTATCACAGCATGCTTATTGTGGGTTTTCATAATGGTTATTGCTTCTGTAAGAGGTAAAGATAAAATATTTTTGATTACTAAAATCCCGATTACTGAACTTCTGGTGAATCCCATGGTACAGTGAATCAGAATCTTTCCATCCGGAGGAAGTTGTTTGTGTTTTTCGGTAATTTCCGAAACCAACTTTTGGGTTTCATGAATATCCAATGTTCCAATGTCCAGAAACGGAACCGTATGATAGGCTGTTGTATTCTTTATAATGGTAAGCTCTTCCATTTCGGCTGATAGATCGTAAACAATTGTTTTTTGGGAAAGCTCAAAGTTCTTAAGGCTTTCATGATCAGGCCTGGATGAAATATATAATCTGGGAATTACTTCCAAAGGTGTTCGGTTTTCCCGAAGAAACCTCCAAAAAAGAGTATATAATAACAAATACGGGCCATAGAAAAGCTTTTTAAACCATGGAATATTTCCTTCTTTATTTTTTAAAAAGAAAATGTCGTTTTTCTGATAATGATACCCAATCAGAAGAATCATAAAACCCGGCCAAAGCAGCAGCAATACTGCTTTTCCAACAAATTGATTCATGAGTAGTGCTGTTAGAATAAGAATCCATCCCGATAAAAAATAGATATTGGCTACATGAAAATTTCTGTACAGGAAATCATTTTTTCTGTAAGGAAAAATAATAAAACTCAAATGAGCAAGAATGCCTCCGGTGATGATATCAATGAAATGATGCTGATAAGTCGTTAAGGTAGAAATTCCAAGCAGGATAAGCCACAGCATTAAAAAGGTTCTTCCTCTTTTTATATTTCTGAAAACAGACCAGAAAATAAAAGCATAGGCAATATGTAGTGATGGTGCCTGATTAAAAGGAGAATCAAATATTTTTAGAAACTGAAAAGGATACCCCAGCGCAGAACTGCTGACCTCAGGTTTTAGCAAAGAAAACTGTAAAGGAAATAAGAGAAAGAAAACTCCTGCAACAAGAGTGGCAAAGAGCATTCTTTTTGTTAAAACCTTAAGCTCTTCTCTATTTTGACAGAAGAAAAAAACGGTGCAGAAAAAGATGCCGCTTGTCATATAAGGAATAATGCTCCAGGGAATAAATGGGATGTGTTTTTCGAAATCAAAAACAAAAGAAGGGACTCCGGTCAGGTTTGAAGCATACCATGCCGCAAAATTATAAACCATCATAAATACAATGGTACAAAGCGTTAAGGCGTACAGTTTTTGTAGTAGGGTCAGTCGTTTTTCATCCATTTTGCTTTTCTGAACATGATAATGTTTAATAAAGAAGAAGGAAGTAGGGAAAGTGATTTCATCATCCACTTCATTTTTACAGGAAAAATAATAAGCTTTTTCTGTTTTTCTATCGCTTCCGAGATCACAGTGACGGCCGTTTCTACATCAGTAAGAAACGGTTTTTTGCCTAAATCATTTTGATTAAGCTGTCTTAGTTTTTCAGTATCAATATATCCTGGTGCAATGGTAGTAACCGAAATTCCAAAAGGTTTCAATGCCCGGTAATACGCATCGGCAATTTGTATTACTGAACGTTTTGTTTTTGTATAAAGACTTGAATTTTCATATTCCAATATCCCTGAAACAGAAGCAATTACCGCTATATTTCCTTTTTTCTGGTTCTTCATTACCTTTCTGGCTGCCTCGAAACAGTTTACCGTTCCCAGAATATTGGTTTGAAGCATCTCTTCAGCCTCTTCATAGGAAATTTTTCCTGCTACATCTTCAGTATAGCTTCCTGCGCAGTTAATGAAAATATCAAGTTCGTTTTTATCCACAAGAAAAGACTGTATTGTGGATAACACAGCATTCATATCACAGACATCGGTTTGGAAGGCTTTTAAATTCTTGTAATTGTTCTCCGGAATTTTATTCAGGTTGCGTCCGCAAACTCCTACACAATATCCTTTCTCAAGATAATGTCTGGCCAATGCGTAGCCAATCCCTGAAGTTCCGCCTGCAATAAAAACGTTCATGAGTGTTTTGTGGTTTTCAATTTTATGTAAAAATAGATTTTAAAAGTGAAAATAGGGTGAATGTTTTTAACGATTGAAACATTAAGATTTTTTTAAGATGTTTAGAATATGAAGATGAGCTTTGCTTTAAGCTTAAAAATCAGGATGATTTATCTCAACTATACTTTATTTCTTAAACTTTCTTAATGGTTTTAGTATTATTTATAAAACTAAGATATTCAATAGGCACGGGCTTTAGCCCGTTTAAATAAAAATAAAACATTTCCAGTGGCTTTAGCCGAAACTTAAAATTATGTGTTAAAAACCACCCCGTCAAAAATTCAAAGAATTTTTGACACCCCTCCGGAGAAGGGGGATCTTTCCGTCTTCAGTTGGAGGATTTGTCATCACTTTTTAATACTTTTCATTGTTTGATCATATCCATACTGCCATTGTATTTCCATATCTTTCACGAATTGTGGATAACTTTTAGGGAATGAAAAACTGACCTCATATTTTTTCCAGTCAATTCCTTTTTTCAGATAATGTCCTTCCAGATCCTGTTTTATATTCGTCGTATCAATCTGCACGCCGGATAAAAGTTGGTTGGTTTCTGCAAGCCTTTCATTTCCACTGAATCCAAGTACAGAACGAACAAGTGCTTCTTCAACAGCATTGTAAGAATGTTTTTTTTCGGTAATAACCTCCTGTGCCAGATGTCGGCTTATTTCTGCGGGAACAAGATCTATAGCGCCACCAGCAAAATATTTTCCATGAAGAAATGCAGGTTCTACATAAAACATATCGGAAACCGAAGCCCGGGTGCTTTCAAGCAAGGAAAAGTTGGTGATTACTTTTACAGATTCTTCAACAGCGCTGTTTTGTAAACTTTGAGCATTGGTGATGATTTGTTCCGGGATAATTTTCTTTGCCGTTTCAGGATCTGTGAAGATTGCTTTTTGATATAATTTTCTTTCATTTCTCTTTTGTCCACATTCTTTTGGGGTAAAAAGAAGTTCAGAACCTATAATGATAGTAGGAATTTCTTTTGAAAAATGAACGTTTTTAAGAGATGGAAAACACTGGGATAAGTCCTGAGGCATTTCAACAAGATATCTGTTGAAAACATCTTCAATGAATGGTGCTTTTCTTTTATCCAATATCTTCTTCATCGAGAAAAGTCCCATTTTTGAAAGTTTTTTTTGATTGGTCAATACAGTACCTGAAACAAAGTGAAAATATTCTTCTGATTGTAGATATTCTTTTCGGGAAAGATGATCGGGAAATGCATTAATGATGGTAGCAGCAAATGAACCGCCACAGGAAGCAATCAGGAGATCTGGTTTGAGATCGAGTTCTTCCAGAGCAGCAAAAATCCCGAGATAAATCATCAGTCTGGTTCCACCTCCTGAAAAGATAACTGCTTTTTTAAATTTTTCATTCATTGCTTTACTATTTTATCAGAAGAGGAAATAGCCAGAAGAATAATGGTGCATTAAAAACGAGACTGTCCATTCTGTCAAGAAGACCACCATGTCCCGGAAGAAGGGTTCCTGTGTCTTTTACACCTGTTTTTCTTTTTACATAAGACATAAAAATATCCCCAAAAAATCCTGAAATTCCCAAAACGAGTCCCAGGATACTTTTGTTAAGAATACTTGTTTCAAGCAAAAAGTAGCCTAAAATATTGCTCAAAATAATGGTCAGAAAAACACCGCCGATAAGGCCTTCCAGGGTTTTGTTGGGACTGACGTGGGGCGTTATTTTATGTTTCCCGAAAAATTTTCCCATCAGATATTGAAATACATCGTTCAGTTCGGTCACAACGACAATAAATATAATGGCAGCCAATCCATCAAATTTATCCCTTACCCACAATAAATGGGGAAAAGCGAAAAAGCAGATTAATAAAGCTAATGAAATTCCGTACAATTGCTTTTTAGGTGTTCCCGACAACATAAAACGACAAAAAATAAGTATTGATATGAGAAAGCTATACAGAAAGTAAGATTCGATATTGAAAAAGTAGAGCAGAAAAAATTGTAGAAAACCTATCAATAGTGAAGGGAAAACAGGCGATGCATAAATTTTAAACATTCTCGAAAACTCAAAAAAACACTGATAGCTGATCCAAGAAACAAAAATAGTCATGGCAACAGGATGTGAAATTCCCAGTGCAAAAACAATAATGATGTAGATCCATGTTTTTACCCTTAAAGGAACATCTGCAAATTTATTGTCTTCAGGCTTCATGCAGAGATTTCTTAAGTCGGATATAAGTACTGATCAGGAGCAGAGCAATGATAATTTCAAAAATATATTGGGAAATACCCGCAATACTAATTCCGAAAAGCATTAATAAGCCATATAATCCAAGGATCAGAGCACGGTCACTTTTTCCCATAGGACCTTCATAACGTCGTTCTTTCCCTACAATTTTTCCCATTAATCCTGCAAACTCATTAATAATACCAAGAACGATAAAGACAATGATAAGATATAAACTCTCAGGCTGAAATTTAAGAAGAGGAAAAAATATAATGACATCGGAAATAATATCACCCACTTCATTTAAAACCTCCCCAAGTTTACTGGTCTGATTGAATTTTCTGGCCATCATTCCGTCCAAAGCATTTAATGCCATTCTCAGAAGCAGCCCGACAGGAAGACTTAGGAAGAACCATTTCGAAATATCCGCATTCCAAAACATTATTCCAATAACTAAAGATAACAGAATAGAACTTATGGTAATCTGATTGGCTGTAATATTATTTCTGTGGAAAAATAATAGAACAGGCATGAGGAGCTGCTGGAATTTTGGTTTTAGTTTATAGACGGAAATCATGTTGGTTATAGCTTTGTTTCATTTGCTTACATCAAATATAGATAAAAAATTTTATCAGGTTTTATAATTGTTTGAAGCGGGTTTTATCATTTTCAAAATGTAAAAGATTGCTTTGTATCTCTTTTTCCCATAACTTTGCACAAACCTAATCTAATGAGTAAAAAGAATACAAAGTACATCTTTGTGACAGGAGGTGTAACTTCATCTTTGGGAAAGGGAATCGTTTCTGCTTCTCTGGGACTTCTACTAAAATCACGCGGCTTTAATGTAACGATCCAAAAATTAGATCCTTATATCAATATCGACCCAGGAACTTTGAATCCTTATGAGCACGGAGAGTGTTATGTGACTGAAGATGGTGCAGAGACGGATCTGGATTTAGGCCACTACGAGCGTTACCTTGATGCTCCTACATCCCAAAATAACAACGTTACTACAGGAAAAATCTACCAGACTGTAATTGAAAAAGAAAGAAAAGGAGACTTCCTTGGAAAAACAGTTCAGGTAATTCCTCATATTACTAACGAAATCAAACGTAGAATTAAAATCCTTTCAAAACAGAACTACGATATCATTATTACTGAGATCGGAGGAACAGTAGGGGATATCGAATCTTTACCATACATTGAAACTGTACGTCAGTTGAAGTGGGAATTGGGAGAGAGCAATTCTATGGTGATTCACCTGACTCTATTGCCATACCTGGCTTCAAGTGGAGAACTGAAAACAAAACCGTCCCAGCATTCCGTTCGTCAGTTGATGGAAAGCGGAATTATGGCAGATGTTTTAGTGTGCAGAACAGAACATAAAATTCCTAAAGATCAGAGAGCAAAACTGGCTCAGTTCTGTAACGTTCCTTTAGATAATGTCATCGAATGTAAAGATCTTGAAACTATTTATGAAGTTCCAATGTATCTTCAGAAGCAGAACTTTGATGATGTAGTTTTGAAAGAACTGGATCTGAAAAGTGATAAAGATGCTGATCTTAAAGACTGGAAGAGTTTCCTTAAAAAATTCCAGAATCCTAAGAAAACTGTTGAAATTGCTTTGGTTGGAAAATATGTTTCCCTTCAGGATTCTTATATTTCTATTGCTGAAGCATTCAAACATGCCGGAGCCGATCTTGAAACTGAAGTAAAGGTAAGATGGGTTTACAGTGGAGATATTACGGAAGAAAATATCAAAGATACACTGAAAGGTGTGAATGGTATTCTTGTAGCTCCAGGTTTCGGAGACAGAGGAATTGAAGGAAAAGTTCTTACCGCAAAATATGCAAGAGAAAATAAAATTCCAATGTTGGGAATCTGTTTAGGAATGCAGATTATGACCATTGAATTTGCAAGAAATGTTTTAGGACATACCAAAGCGAACTCTATGGAATTTGATACTGCTACTCCTGATCCTGTAATTTCTTTGATGGAAGAACAGAAAAATGTAGTAGATAAAGGTGGAACGATGCGTCTTGGAGCGTGGAAGTGTTCTTTGAAAAACGGATCTAAATTAAACGATATCTACGGAATCAAAAATATCTCTGAAAGACACCGTCACCGTTATGAATTCAATAGTGATTATCTTCAGGAATTTGAAAAAAATGGCTTCCTTGCTACAGGTACCAACCCTGAAACAGGCCTGGTAGAAGCGCTGGAACTTCCTGATCACCCGTTCTATGTAGGGGTTCAGTATCACCCGGAATATAAGAGTACGGTAGCAACACCGCATCCGCTATTCAGAGCTTTCATTAAGGCTTGCGAAAAGAAATAAGGTAAAATTTTATCATAAACGTCTACACATAAACTCAGGCTGATTATTCTCAGCTTGAGTTTATTATATAGTAACAACGTAAAGCATAGAGTTTTGATAAAAAAACAGTATTTTTGTCAGCTCAAATTACGTACACCAGTACGTACATTTTAAATTTAAAATTTTAATATAAAATAAAATGCAACAAAACAACGGAATCGATAAGAAGCAAATGATTAGTTTCGCGGTTTTATGCCTTGTTCTCTTCGGTTTTATGTTCTACTTCCAGAACAAACAAACGAAAGAAGCGGAGTTGAAAGCTCAGGAGCAAAAAACGGAACAGGCTAAAAATGCCGTAAAGCAAACTCAGGCAAACAATATCAATCCAAATGTAACTCCTAATGCAATCCAGACAGCAAGTCTTGGAAATAATGAACTGAAACTTGAATTTTCAAGCTTAGGAGGACAGGTTTCCAAAGTAGAGCTTTTAAAATATAAAGCCTACAACCACAAAACAGACAATGCAGATCAGCCACTTTATCTGATTACTAAAAATAACTCAAACTACGGTTTTCAGTTTAAAGATAAAACAGGGAAGATTGTTAATACTAAAGATTTAGTTTTCTCACCAGCTGTTAATGGAAATGCGGTAACCTTAACTGCAGATTATAATGGTGCTGTAATTCAATTCATTTACACACTGCTTCCAAAATATACCCTTGATTTTAAAGTAAGAACTCAGGGACTTTCTAAAATTACTTCTGATAACAAAGCAGATTTCATCTGGGATTATAACGTAAGAAATCTTGAAAAAGGTAGAGCTCAGGAGCAGTCTCACTCTGAGTTTTCTTATGCTTTCAATAATTATAAAGATTATGATTATGATGGAAGAACCACAATGGAAGAGGAAAAGGAAACCCTTAACTGGATTGGTGTAAAGCAGCAGTTTTTCTCTTCAGTAATCGAAGCTAAAAACGGATTTACCCAAAGCAAAGGAAACCAGGATAATGTTGAAGAAGGAGAATATCTGAAGAAATTCAACTATGAAGGTTTTGTTCAGATGACAGGAAGTGAGCTAAACCAGGATTTCACATGGTATTTTATGCCATTGGATTTACCATTGCTTAAATCTTATGATAAAAACTTTGATGAGATTCTTCCGTTAGGCTGGTCATTCATTGGGGCCATGAACCGTTATTTCTTCATGTGGTTATATAGCATTATCGCTGCGTGGGGATTATCAGCAGGTTGGGTAATTTTCGTAATGACGATCATCGTAAAGTTGATCTTATCACCAATTATGTATAAGCAGCACAAATTAAGTGCAATGATGAAGGTAATCCGTCCGGAAATTGATGAAGTAAATGCTAAGTTCAAGGATGCAGATCCAATGAAGAAACAGCAGGCTACCATGGAGGTTTACAGAAAGGCTGGAGTAAATCAGATGGCGGGATGTTTACCGGCTTTAGTTCAGATTCCAATTTTCTATGCCTTATTCCGTTTCTTCCCGAACTTTATTGATCTTAGAGGACAAGGGTTCTGGTTTGCAAAAGACTTAACGGCGTATGATGATTTGATCAAGCTTCCGTTTAAAGTTCCTTTCCTTGGAGATCACTTAAGTATTTTTGCTTTAGCTTGTACAGTAGTTATCTTAATCTATACGGTAATGACTTCAGGAAATATGCAGCAGCCTCAACAGGAAGGAATGCCAAATATGAAAGTGTTAATGTACATCTTCCCGGTTACATTCCTATTCTTCCTTAATACTTCGGCTTCTGGTCTTTCATGGTATTATTTCGTATCCAATGCGATTAACATCCTTATCATCTTGGTTATTAAATACGTGATTCTGGATGAGAAGAAAATTCACGCTCAGATTCAGTCTAACAAGGAGAAACCGAAAGCAGAAGGTAAATTCCAGAAGAGAATGAGAGAAATGATGGAGAAGGCTCAGGAGCAGCAAAAAACTCAGGAGCAACAAAGAAATAAGAAGAAATAATTCTTAAACTATAAGCTAAAAAAGAGAAGCAATTTGATAATTGCTTCTCTTTTTTTATTTTAAATTTTGTTTACAAAGATTTTAAATTTCTATCCCACTGCTAATTTAATAATTGAAAATAAGTGTTTTCAATCATATTTAAGTCTGAAAGATTGTCTGTGATGATGTGTCGGACCATATTTTATAAGAGCTTCCTGATGTTTTTTTGTGGCATAGCCAAAATTGGTGTCCCAACCATATTCAGGATGTTCTTCGTGCAGTTGAATCATGAGTTGGTCCCTGTAATTTTTGGCAAGAATAGAGGCTGCAGCAATAGATAAAACCTTGGAGTCTCCTTTGATAATGCATTGATGCGGGATGTAGTTATACGGATGAAATTTATTTCCATCCACCAAAATAAGCTCAGGAGTTATGGTCAATTGATCCAGTGCACGATGCATCGCATGAATACTCGCATTGAGAATATTATGTTCATCAATAAAGGAAGGTGGTAATTCTGCGATAGCATAATTTTTTACATTGTCTTTGATATAACTGTCCAGTTCCATACGTGTTTTGAACGTTAATTTTTTGGAATCATTCACCAGATTTTGTTTGAAATCATCATCTAAAATTACTGCTGCAGCTACCACCGGACCACTTAAACATCCTCTTCCTACTTCATCACATCCGGCCTCAATATAAAGATTCGACCAGTTTTTTATTAGCTCCATGAATTGTTTCTATACTGCAAAAATATAAAATTTTGAAGGAAGATATTTAGGGTGTTTTTATTGTGCTCATACTTTGACAAAAAATAATGATGTTACTATGTTGAATGTTAAAAGAAAAGACAGAAAGCTAAAAGCTGAAATGAATTTATACCGGCAAGAGTGAACTTACGTTTTATCTTTAAATTTTTGGGTCCAATGTTATTTTGTAGCAGAGAAATTTATCTTACTTAAATATTGAAATTTTAATTCATTTTATCACCTTCCTGCAGTTATTCTTGCTTGAAAAATGAAAATATTTCTTCATTCATAGAAATATGCTTTGCATAGTATTACCTGTCGGTTTTTATTTGTTTTACTATTTTTTGTTTTTAATTTATTGATATTCAATTTATTTACATTGATAATTGAATTTATAATATAGATTATATCAATTTAAGTGATTGTTATTATTTCTTAAAAAAAACTAAGTTTTAAATGTTGTGTTTTTGTTAAATGTTTTGCTTTTAACTTATTTTAATAATTTATTGACTTGCTTTTTTTAAAATTATTGAATAAGTTGTAATTTTTTCACATTTTGCTTTGTGGTATTAAGAAAGTTTTACAAATTTGTAAGGTCACAAAAATTAATTTGATATGAAGAAACTAACAGCAAGTCTTCTTGTTCTAGTAATGTCTTCTTCGATAGCTGTCGCTAACGCCCAGCAAAAGAATGACACTATTAAAACAAAAGAAATTGAGGGAGTGGTTGTAACCGCACTCGGGATTAAAAGAGAGAAAAAATCTCTTGGTTATGCTTCTGAAGAAGTTAAAGCTGCGGAATTAACTGGTGGAACTACTAATACCGGAAACGTCGCATCTCTTCTTTCGGGTAAGGTAGCCGGACTACAGGTAAATACTAATAACAACTTTGGCGGATCTGCAAACCTTTTGATCAGAGGATATAAATCTTTAAATGGAGGAACTCCACTTATTGTAATTGACGGATCACCTGTTAACAATACCACTGTAACAACAGGTGCTCCATTTGATTATGGTAATTTCTTGTCGGATATCAATCAGGAAGATATTGAATCCATTAACGTACTAAAAGGAGCAGCAGCTTCCGCGTTATACGGAGAAAGAGGTAGTGATGGAGTTATCCTTATTGTTACCAAGAGTGGTAGAGGGGGCAATGATGGAAGCTGGGGAGTTACTTTAAATTCTGGAATTACAGCTGGCTTTATTGATAAATCTACATTCCCAAAATATCAGACTAAATATGGAGCTGGATATGGAGGAGAATCCTGGAATGAAGATCCGGGGCCAGGAGGATACAATTATGCAAACTTTGGAGATGATGCATCTTATGGTCCTGTATTTAATCCTAATTCTCTTGTTTACCAGTGGGATTCTTTTGATCCATCTTCCCCTAATTATGGTAAAGCAACACCTTGGGTAGCCGCAAAAAACGGACCAATCAAATTCTTTGAAACACCAGTCACATACGTTAATACACTTACCATTGAAAAAGGAAATAAAACTTCAAATCTTTCCTTATCATATTCCAATATGCTTTCCAATGGTCTGATGCCAAATTCAGAACTAAGAAAAAATACAATTTCTGCAAAATTCAGTCATGATTTTACAGATAAACTACACGCTTCAGTCTTTACTACTTTAACATTACAAGGTACAAGAGGACGTAATGAAACAGGTTATTCAGATAATATTGTTTCTGGTTTCAGACAATGGTGGCAAACCAATGTGGATGTAGCTGCATTAAGAAATGCCTATCAAAATAATGGCAACAGTAATTTTAGCTGGAACAGAACTTCAGCAGCTGATGGAACTCCTCAATATTGGAATAACCCTTATTTCCAAAGATATCAGAGTTATCAGTCAGATGACAGAACAAGAATCTTTAGCTATGCACAATTAAAGTATGACGTTTCCAAAAACTTTGGTATTACCGGGAAATTATCTTATGATGATCTACAGATGGTTGTAGAAGAAAGATTAATGAACGGATCATTGCCACAGGTATTTGGTGCTTCAGGTCTTAATGTGGGCTCTGGGTATGCAAGAACAAATGTTAAAAATTCAGAAATGAATTTTGACTTATTTGCTAACTATAAATTTGATATTACTCCTGACCTAAATGTTAGTGGTATTTTTGGAGGTAACGTTAGACGAAACCTTATTGACAATATTTATATGAGTACGGAAGGAGGCTTGTCTAAACCAGGACTGTTTGCAATTTCCAATTCAATAAGAACTATACTCCCACCTGATGAAAATTATGCAAAATGGGTTACTTCCAGTTTATATGCAACAGCATCATTTGGATATAAGAACTTCTTATTTGTAGATGGTACTTATCGTGTGGACCAATCGTCTAACTTGCCAAAAGGAAATAATAGCTATGATTATTATTCAGCAACAGGATCCCTTATTTTATCAGAATTCGTAAAGCAACCATGGCTTAGCTTCTGGAAAGTAAGAGGGAACTATGCAGAGGTAGGTTCTTCAACATCTAACTACAGATTAGCAAATACATTTAAAGCAAGAGGAGAAGGATTATTTGATCAGCCTTACTTCCTGGCGAACCCTAATTTGAAACCTCAAAGGTCTAAAGAAACCGAATTTGGTATGGAGGCCCAGTTCTTCAAAAATAGATTAGGATTTGATATCGCTATTTATAAAACCAAAACTATCGACCAGATCATTAATCTACCGGTATCTTCAGCTACAGGATATCGTACATTCCTTGTAAATGCAGGTCAAATTGATAATAAAGGTATCGAAGTTCAATTGAATGGTACTCCATTTAAATCGGATAACTTTACCTGGGATGTGAATGTAAACTGGTCTAAGAACGAAAATAAAGTTATTGCATTGAATGGTAATTCACAGAATTATCTAATGGCAACCTATCAGAATGGAGTTTCCCTGAATGCCCGTGTAGGACAAGCTTTTGGAGCATTGGTAGGATCAGACTATCAATATGATGCTAATGGTAACAAAATTGTTGATCCGGTGAGCGGAAATTATCTTAGAAATAATAACCAGGTTATCGGAAATATCACCCCAGATTGGGTAGGAGGTATCAGAAACAGTTTCCGTTATAAAGATTTCTCTTTAAGTTTCCTTATTGATGTAAAACAGGGAGGAGATGTATATTCTCCGGATATGGCCTATGGTACTGCAACCGGATTATATGAAGAGACTGCTTATTACAGAGAAAGTGGAATAATCAATCCGGGAGTTAATCCAAATGGAAATGTAAATACTACTGTTGCAGGTGACCCTACTTCTGCAGGTAGTGTGGATGGATATGGTGTGATGCCAAATAAGAGATTTGTATATGATGCTTCCTACGTGAAATTAAGAGAAGCTAGTATAGGATATTCATTGCCAAAATCTATTTTAGCGAATACTTCTATTCGAGATGCAAAAATATCTATTGTAGGTAGAAACTTATGGATCATCCACAAGAATTTACCATACGCTGATCCGGAAGCAGGTACAGGTAACGGTTTAGCTGCAAAAGGACAGTCTATTGGGGTACTTCCAACGACTCGTGATATTGGAATAGATATAACTTTAAAATTCTAAAAAATGAAAAAAATATTTTTAATTATAGGCTTGGCTTCATTATCATTAACTTTTACCTCTTGTGAAAGAGATATTACCTCATTGAATGAAGATCCTAAGCACCCGACAGTAGTGCCTTCCGGAGTACTTTTTGCAAGTGCTGAACAGGTTTTACTGGATCAGATATTGAACGTTAATGTTAACCGAAATATTTCGAGATTTTTTACACAGCAATGGTCAGAAACAACATATATTGACGAATCAAGATATGACATGGTTTCAAGACCTATCCCGAGAAATCATTACAACCGTATGATGTCTTCTTCTTCAGCTACAGTAAATTCTCCGGGAGTTCTTTCAGCACTGAGAGATGCCAGAAAATTTCTTGAAGATGAAGGAGTGGCTACTGCTAAGAAGAAAAATAATATTGCTATGATTGAATTGGTAAATGTGTATGCATGGGCCAATTTAGTAGATACCTACGGAGATATCCCTTATTTTGGAGCTCTTAAGGCAACAGCAGATAATCCTGGGAATTCAGAAATTCCTTATGATGATGCAAAGACTGTTTATCTTGATTTAATAAAAAGAATAGATGCTGCTCTTGCTATGATTGATACTTCAGATACAGGATATTCCAATGATCTGATTTATAAAGGAGACATGTCCAAATGGAAGAAAATGGGAAATTCTTTGAAGTTTAGACTGGCAGTTGCTCTTTCAGATGTAGAACCCGCTCTGGCTAAAACGTATGCTGAAGCAGCATATTCAGGAGGGTTATTTACTGATAAATTAGACAACTTCGGTTTACAGACTTTCCCTTCAGGGTTATTATCAAACCCTGTTTATCAGGATGTAATTCAATCTGGTAGAAATGACTTTTTACCATCTGATGTCTTAATGAATTTTATGAATGGTAAGAATGACCCAAGAAGAGCTATTTGGTTTACAACTGTGGGAGGCGCATATATCGGAGGAAAATATGCTAAGCAAAACGTTTTCGGACAGTATTCTCATTTTACAAATGCTATTTCAGGAGAAAACGCTCAAGGTTTCTTGTTGGATTATACAGAAATTATGTTTTTAAGAGCTGAAGCTGCACAAAGAGGGTTCAGTGTGGGAGGTGCAGCAGCCACTTTATATGCTGATGCAATTAGAGCTTCCATGACTGAATATGGGGTAAGTAGTGTCAACACTGAAGCATACGTTTTGGCTAATCCATATGATGCTGTTAATTGGAAAAAATCCATTGGAGAGCAATCATGGGTTGCAATGTTTAATAAAGGTTTCCAGGCATGGAACTTTGCAAGAAGACTAGACTTCCCAGTATTCGTAAATCCTTCAAACTCCAGAGTAGAAGCAGTTCCAGTTAGAATGCGTTATTCTGATCAGGAATATCTGTTGAATGCTACCAACGTAAACGCAGCAGCTGCAAAAATAGGAGGAGATAAAGTGTCAACGAAGATCTTCTGGGATAAGTTTTAATTTGAATAATAATCCGGTTAATGGTAATAGTATTAGCCGGATATAGAAAATACTTAATTATGAAATATTTTATTGGAATTCTTTTATTAATGGGAGTAGCCTCATGTTCTAATGATGATGATAACAATGTTGTGACAAATGATGCAAGTATAAATGGAACCTGGCGACCATTTAAATATGAATTCAGAGGTAAAAATATTACATTGAATGATTGTGAAGACAAAGGTGTAATTATGATTAATGCAGATTTCTCAGGAGCTTATGATCGATATGAATCAAGTGCTTCAGGGAATTGTAATTTATCAGATTCTTTTGTAGGAAAATGGACTTATGATAAGTTATATAATACTCTTACAATCACGTATACAGATGCTGGAGTTACTAAAACAATGAAGAAACAGGTACAATCATATTCAGATTCTGAACTTAGAATTAATGATAATAGTAAAAACTTGGACAATACGCCTGGGAATGACGAGGCAGTCTTAGTTTTTAGAAAAGAATAAATATTCTTGTTTATGTATAAAAACCGCCATTTGGCGGTTTTTTTTTATTTGCAATCGTTTTTATAAAGGATTTTGTGAATTAAATTTGTTTTTTACATTCATATTAGACACTTATTCAGTGTGTTATGATTCATTTTTGAGAAGTCGATTTAATGGCATCAATTGGAAAATTGATGTTATTTTTTTTATTTAAATTTTAATTTTTGACGTTTTTTTTTAATTGTTTTATTGGTTTTTACTTCTTTTAATTGGTTTATTTTTATTTTTTTTAAGTTTTACTTGTTGAATTGTTAACAAAAATACAATTTTGCTAAGTAAAAATTAATTTTCATATGAAGAAACTAACAATGAGTCTGCTTGTTGTGGTATTGTCTTCTTCTGTTGCTATTGTAAATGCTCAACAGAAGAAAAAAGATACTACTACACAGACAAAAGAGATTGAAGGTGTGGTGGTAACTGCACTTGGGATTAAAAAGGAGAAAAAGACAATAGGGTATGCTACATCACAAGTCAATGGAGATGATTTAAAAAAATCAGGAGAGGCAAATATTATTCAAGGCTTAGCGGGAAAGGCAGCAGGGATTCAAGTTACAGGTTCATCTGGGACTCCTGGAGCATCAAGTAAAATTCTGATTAGAGGCCAAAAGTCAATTAATCTTTCAAGCCAGCCTATTATAGTTTTAGATGGTCAGATCATTGATAACTCTGTCAATAATAATGCAGGGCAGGGTAGTAATTTGGCGGGAGTAGATGATTCAAACAGAGCTATTGATATAAATCCGGATGATATTGAGAGTGTATCAATTTTGAAAGGAGGTGCTGCAGCTGCGTTATATGGAGAAAACGCAAGAAATGGTGTCATTATTTATACAAGTAAGAAAGGTAGAAAAAGAAAAGGAATTGGAATTGATTTCTCTACAGCTGTATCTTTTGATATGATTACTCGCTTGCCGAAACTTCAAAATACGTATGCCGCTGGGACTAATGGAGTCACCTATATTGCACCTGCTCAATATGGCTCTGATGGTATTCCTATCACAGGGGGAACCAATCAAAGTTGGGGACCATTAATTTCGAATGTATCTGGTTTGAAGGCCTATGATAATGCTAAACACTTTTTTGAAACAGGTACTACACAAAATTATAACCTGGCTTTTTCAGGTGGTGGGGATTATGGTAATTTCAGAGCCTCATTTGGACATATTGATCAAACGGGGATTATTCCGAATACATCACTTAAAAAGACAAGTTTTGGTGTAAATTCTGAATTTAAGTTAACCGATAAACTAAAAGCTGGTGCTGATGTAAAGTATTCAAATACTAATGGATTAAGAGCTCAGAAAGGGAGTAATACTGCTGGGGTAATGTTGTCATTACTCAGAACACCAGTAACATATGATCTGAGAGATTATCAGACTGTACAAGGATATAATAAAAATTATTTTGCAGCGTATGATAATCAATATTATACAGTATATAATAATCCATATAAAGATGAGACAAACAGGTCCATTATTAGTGGTTACCTAACTTATAATTATAATAAAGCTTTGAATGTATTATTAAGAGCTGGAGTTGATACCTATACAACTCATGCTCAGCAGAATTATTCATTTTCAAGTAATGGTAATTCAACGGCTGACCGCACCGGGCAGGTTGTTATAGATACATATACACAAAGTCAATATAATTTAGATTTAATCTTTAGTGGGTTAGTTAACTTTACTGATAACATTAATTTGAATTATAGTTTTGGAGGGCAGATTATTTCTAAATTTGGAAATGATCAATATACTCAAGGGTCTACAATGTTGGAACCGAATCAATTCAACCTTTCTAACTTTACCACTTTTGTCGCCAATAATACAGATTTTAAACAAATCAAAAGAGGGATATTGGCTTCAGCAGAATTAGGATTTTATGACCAGTTTTATTTAACATTAACAGGTAGAAATGATTGGAGCAGTACATTGCCAAAACAAAATAGTTCCTATTTTTATCCTTCTGTTTCAGGATCTTGGCTGTTTAATAAGACATTAAATTTACCCAAATTGGTTAATTTAGGAAAAGTAAGAGTCGCTTATGCAAAAACTTTTGCATCTGCTAACCCATACAATATTGTTAACACTTATGGAACTCCAGCTTATTTTGATACATTTGGACCACAGTTAACTTCTCCATACATGGGGGTTGGAGCCTATGGTCTAACTACCATTGCAAAAAATCCAAATTTAAAGCCTGAGCGTAATGACGAATTTGAAGTTGGTTTAGAACTAGAATTATTTAAGAGATTACACTTAAATGCGAGCGCTTATAAATCAACCAATTATGATCTAATCATTCAAGCTCCTGTTGCACCATCTTCTGGATTTCAAAATTATTTTACCAACGGCCCTACAGTTGAAAATAAAGGTTTAGAGGTAGAACTAGGGTATGATATTCTTAAAAATCAAAACTTTAACTGGAGTGTAAACCTCAACTGGGCTAAAAACGTAAATAAGGTAGTTGAAATACAAGACAATCTAAATTTCTCTAGTGAAGGAGGTGATTTCTTTTCGGGAAATGTTGTTCCCGCTATTATTAAAGGACAGCCTTTGGGTGTTTTTTATGGAACAGCTTGGGAAAGAGATATGTCTGAAAATTTAATTATAGGATCTGACGGTTTACCATTAGTATCAGCAGAATCTCAAATTATAGGAAATCCTAATCCTGATTGGTTAGGAGGAATTAGAAATAATTTTAGTTATAAAAATTTGTCATTAAGCTTTTTGTTAGATATACGTAAAGGTGGAGACATTTGGAATGGAACATTAGCGAGGTTAAATAGGTTAGGAATGACACAAGTTTCTGCTGATGACAGATCATCTATGTATACAATACCTGGTGTTACTGAAACAGGTGCTCCTAATACGAAAACAATTAATAACAAACTGTATTATTCAAGCTTTTTAGGAGACGGATCAGGTAGTGCGAATGAACAACAGATGGAAAAAGATATAAATTGGCTTAGACTTAGAGACGTAAGCCTATCGTATAATTTTGGTAAAATTTTATCGAATACCCAAACTCTATCTTTTATAAGAGATGCTCAGGTTACTTTTTCGGCTAGAAACTTATTTTTAATTACTAACTACAAAGGTGTAGACCCTGAAACTTCTATTGCTGGTGCAGGTTCTAATACTAATGGATTTGATTACTTCAATAATCCAGGGACAAGAAGTTATACACTATCATTTAAATTTACTTTTTAATTATGAAAAAAATTATATACATACCTATAATTATTGCCGGATTATTTCTCAATTCTTGTCAGCATGAGCTAGATACATTTAATGATAATCCCAATAATCCTACACAAGTTACATCTCCTAAAACTTTATTTACGGGTACAGAAGTAGGAACAATTAATAATTCAACAGGTAATCTGACAAGACAAATAAGTTTGCTGACTCAGCACACTAATGGTAATCTGTTTCAGTCATTAGATTATACCAATTATTTTTTAACTGAATTGGATAATGAAACAGATTGGTCTAATATTTATAAGACTGGAGTAAATCTTCATCAAATTATTACTCAGTTTGGGGATAAATATCCTTACTATTCAGGTATGGCTAAGATTTTATTAACCTTAAATATAGGTTATGCAACTGATACGTGGGGAGATGTACCTTTTTCAGAGGCTTTTCAAGGAGTGGATAATTTTTCTCCAAAGTTTGATACTCAGCAAAATGTTATTGCTCAAATTCAAAGTTATCTTGATAGTGCAATAGTAGATTTATCAAAACCTAGTAGTGCTAATTTAGGGCTACCGGCAGGTGATGATATTTTTTATGCAGGAAATATAGACAAATGGAAAAAATTAGCATATGCTATAAAAGCAAGATATGCACTAAGACTTACTCAGCGGGAGGGTAGTACAGTTGCTGCAGAGAAAGCTTTAAATTATTTAAAAAATTCTTTTAGTTCTAAAGATGATAATTTAGTTGCTAATTTTGATGGAGGAAATAATCAAAATCTTTGGTTTGCATTTGATAATCAAAGATCAGGTTACATGTCTATGGGGAAATATTTTATAGATCTTTTAAAAAATAGTAGTGATCCAAGGCTACCTTATTATGCTGCATTAGATGCATCTGGTGGCTATTCTGGATCAGCTCCGGAAGATAGTAACACGGATGCTTCTCCATTTGGAAGCTATTTTGCAGGAAGTGCAAGTACACCAAATATAATATTTAGTTATAGTGAAATTAAATTCATAGAAGCAGAAGCACAATTCAGACTAGGAAATACTGGAGCTGCTCAAACTGCTTTGAAAGCTGCTGTAAGTGCATCTCTGTTAGATGTTACAGGTGTTGATAACCAAGCTTTTGCAACTACAGCTTCAGCCTCAGTAACATTACAGAACATTATTACTCAAAAATACTCTTCCTTGTTTACCACAATGGAGCCTTATAATGATTGGAGACGTACAGGTTTCCCTATATTAGCGCCTAACCAGAATAGCCAATCTAAAAAAATACCATTAAGATTAATAACTCCTAAAGCTGAGAGAACATTAAATAACAATGCAACAGTTGTGAGTGATGTGAGTATACCCGTTTGGTGGGATAACTAAAATTATTAAACTTTTAAGCCGCCTTCGGGCGGTTTTTTTATTTCCGTATATTTGTACTTCAAAATTTTGAAATGAATATTAAAGATATCATAGAGCAAAAACTTTCAGAAATTATTTTAAATGTATATCAGTTAAAAGACATCAAACTGGAAGTTCAGGAAAATAAAACGGAATTTGAGGGTGATTTTACCATTGTTACCTTCCCTTTGGTAAAACAATTGAAAAAAAATCCTGAAAGTATCGGGGTTGAATTAGGTGAAGCTTTAACAGAGCAGACGGAAATTTTTGAAAGCTTTAATGTAGTAAAAGGCTTCCTGAATGTTAAAGTGAAAAACCAATTGTTTGTAGATAACTTCAGATCTGTAAGCAGGAATTTCTCCACTATAGAAAAGAAAAATGCTACAGTAATGGTAGAATATTCGTCACCGAATACCAATAAACCATTGCATTTAGGGCATATCAGAAATAATTTATTAGGATTCTCTGTAGCTCAGATTTTAAAGGAAGCAGGATATGACGTAATCAAAACTCAGATTATCAATGATAGAGGGATTCATATCTGTAAATCCATGCTGGCCTGGGAGAAATTCGGTAAAGGAGAAACTCCTGAAACAACGAATACCAAAGGTGATAAATTTGTAGGAAACTATTATGTAGAATTTGATAAAAACTACAAAAAAGAAATTGCAGAGCTTGTAGAGCAGGGTGTAGGAGAGGAGCAGGCAAAAAAAGAAGCTCTGGTGATGAAGGAAGCTCAGAAAATGCTTCTGGACTGGGAAAATGGAGATGAAACAGTAAGAGCGCTTTGGGCAGAAATGAACTCATGGGTTTATAAAGGATTCAACGAAACCTATAAAAGATTAGGTGTTGATTTTGACCAGGTTCAATATGAAAGCAATACCTATATTTTAGGGAAAGATCTTATTCAGGCAGGTTTGGATAAGGGAGTTCTGTATCAGAAAGAAGACGGCTCTGTTTGGTGTGACCTTACCGATGAAGGACTTGACCAGAAACTGTTACTACGTTCAGACGGTACCTCAGTCTACATGACTCAGGATCTTGGAACAGCAGTTGAACGTTTTAAACAAAACAATATTCAAAAGCTGATTTACACTGTTGGAAATGAACAGGATTACCACTTCCAGGTTTTATTTAAAATCCTGAAAAAACTGGGATATGAATGGGCAGATCAGTTATTCCACCTTTCTTACGGAATGGTAGAGCTTCCTGAAGGTAAAATGAAATCCCGTGAAGGAACTGTAGTTGATGCAGATGACCTGATGCAGGAAATGTATGAAACGGCAAAATCTAAAGCTCAGGAATTAGGAAAATTAGAAACCCTTTCAGATGAAGAGAAAGAAGCATCTTATGAAACGGTAGGATTGGGAGCATTGAAATATTTCATGCTTAAAGTAGATCCTAAGAAAAAAATGCTTTTCAACCCTGCAGAAAGTATTGATTTTAATGGGAATACAGGTCCGTTTATCCAATATACTTATGCACGTATTCAGTCATTATTGTCAAAAGCAGGTGCTTTACAGACAGAAACTGCTAATATTGAATTGAATCAATCTGAAAAAGAATTGATTATGCAACTGACCAACTTTAAAACTATAGTGGCTAAATCTGCAGAAACCTTAAGCCCTGCTTTGGTTGCCAACTATGTTTATGACCTTGTGAAAGCATACAACTCTTTCTATCAGAATAATCCGATCCTGAATCAGGAAGATGAAAATGTAAAACAATTCCGTTTAAATATTTCAGATATCACAGCAAAGACGATCAAAAAATCGTTAGAGTTGCTGGGAATCGGAACCGTAAACAGAATGTAAAACAGAAAGCCTCCTGAAAAATTCAGGAGGCTTTTTTGTATATAAATTAATAATCTGGTCTTGCGGGAAATAACCCGAATCTCAAAATCTCGAAACCCGCAACCCGAATCTACGCCTTATCATTACTCTCACCACTCATCTGCTTCAGACTATCCGCATACAGTTTAGCAGGAATCCATCGTGCATGTTTGGAAAGAATTAGTTTGTAGCCTTTTTTGTAGGTATACACTTTGGTGAATTCGGCACCAAAGAATATCAGCATACAAGAATAATTGATCCACATCATAATCAGAATAACAGTTCCGGCAGCACCAAAGGCTGAGGTAGGTTTTACCTGATTAAAATAAAGACTTAATAAAAATTTTCCCAATGTAAATAAAACAGTAGTCAGAAATGCACCTTTCCATACTGGTTTCCAGCTGACCAAAACATCGGGCAGAACTTTAAACATTAAAGCAAATAAAAGCATAACCAGACCGAAACCTACGGCGAAATTCACAGTTTCTACCAGCATATAGGTTTCAAAACCAAAATATTGGGTGATAATCGTATTAAACAGGCTGATCAGAGAAGATAAAATCATGGTGATCATCAGAAGAAATCCCAGAATAAGAATCATTCCCAGGGAATTCGCTCTGTCCAGTAAGAATTTCACTAATGCCTTTTTAGGGGCGGCCTCAACTTCCCAAAGTGTATTTAATGAATGTTGAAGCTGAAAGAACAGGGTAGTAGAACCAAAAACCAAAGATCCTACCCCAACAGCCTTCATAAAAATATTCTTTTTGTCAATAAGAGCACCAGCCAGCATTCCTTCAATACTTTTAGCCACATCCGGACCCATAATACCGCTGATCTGTGAGCTGATCTGCCCACGGATAGCTTCTTCACCAAAGAAATTTCCCAGTACCCAGATAATAATGATCAATAATCCGGGAATGGAAAAGATGGCATAATAGGCAAGACTTGCTGAATCTTTTGATGCAGAAGAATTGTTCCATTCAGTAAATGTATCTTTCAGAACCTCCCAGAAAAATTTAGCATTTTTAATCATATTAAAATGGATATCCGATGGCAATATTTAAAACAAGATTATCTTTTCTCCAGTTAGAGTCTCCGAAATTAATTTTATCGAAGGCCCATCTGTCTCCTTTCTGATAGTAAGGAACTCTCAATGGCATGGCAAGGTCCAGTCTTAGAATCAGGATAGAAAAATCCAGTCTCAGACCTACTCCGGCTCCCACCGCAATTTCATTTAAAAAGTCTTTTGAAAACTTTGCTCCCGGTCTGTCTTTGTCGTCGTGAAGCAGCCAGATATTTCCGGCATCTACAAAAACGGCAGCATTTAAAAATTTATAAAGATTGGCACGGTATTCCGCATTTAATTCCAGTTTGATATCTCCGGACTGGTCAAAATAAGTCCCTGGATCTATCGTTCTCGGGTCAAAACTTCCCGGTCCTAATGTTCTTGCACGGAATGCCCTGATACTGTTACTACCTCCTGAGAAAAACTGTTTGGAGAAAGGAATAAATTCTGAGTTTCCGTATGGATAAGCAATTCCTCCGATAAATCTCGTAGCCAATGAAGACTTTTCCGTGAACTTATGATAGAACCTGAAATCGTTTTCAATTTTTACATACTGGCTGAAAGGAATTCCAAATATTTTCTTTTCCTTATCTTTTTTTACATCTGCTCCGGTAACCAATCCCGTGATATTTCCTGCAAGATCAAGCGTTCCCTTATAATAAACGGTATTGGTCTTAGGAAGCATAGTATTGGTATAGGTATAAGAATAGGTCGGACCGAAAATAAGCTGCTTTGCTACAACTCTTGCCATCGCTGGGTTTGCATCAGCTTTAATTTGGTATTCTTCCGTAACATTTGCCGGGGATACCAATGTAATATCAATCACTTTCAGATCATGTTCTTTTCTTGCATTTTCTTTCCATACATATCCGAATGATCCGGTAAAATTATTAAGGGTATAATATTGTGTTCTGTTCTGGAATTCATATCCCAATGTAATATTTGTTCTGGGAACAAACTCACTGGAAGAATGAAAACGGAACGGTGCCACAATTCTCGGGATGGAAAGCTGTACATTCGTTCCTGCACGGAAAATATTATTGGCATTCTGAGCGCCTCCCATCTGGAAATCAAAAGCTCCGAAGATGGCTGCTTTGAATTGTTCTGCACCACGGAAAAAATTTCGGTGGGTCCAGTTCAGGTTCAACTCACTACCTGCATAGTTGGCAGAGTTTGTTCTTCCCAATGCTTCCAGACGAAGCGACTGGACCTGTCTTGGAGTCAATAAATAATACGCATCAAATTTATGGCTTAAAGAATCAGATACGATAAACTCATTCTTTACAAATTTGAATACACCCAGACTGATCAATCGGTTCAGGGTCAGATTGTGGTTGGAACGGTTATAAAGATCTCCTTTTTTGAAATATAAGGCTCTGTCAAAAATTTTCGGTTTAAACTTATGTTGCGGATCAATAACGTAAATGTCGTCGAAACGATATTTAGAAAGAGAATCTTTGTCCATCGGTATACTGTATTTACCATCTTTTACATCCTGAATGTTGTAATTGGGAAATACAATAACATTATCAATACTGAACTGTTGAGTTGCTAGATCCGGCGTATTGTCCTTCAGCTTTACATTAAGCTCAACCTTATGATTTTTGCTCACCGTACTGTCCGCCTGAACAATAATATTATCAGGATGGAAATAATAAAAACCTCTTTCTTTTAACCTGTTGTCAATTCTGTCTCTTTCAGCTTTGATGACATCCAGGTCAAACGGTCTTCCGTTTTTAAGAAGGGTTTTATCAGTAAGGCTTTGAATTTCCTGATTGACCAGTGTAGAATCTTTCTGGAATTTTACACCATCAATCAGATATCTGGAACCTGGCTTTACCGTATAAATAACCTGAGCTTTTTTATTCTTTGAAACCGTATCATAAGAAGCTTTTGCATTGAAGTAGCCTTTGTTTTCAGAATAATTGACAATAATATCTTTATTGAATTCACGGTCTACATCACCTAACAACACAGGTTTTTCACCCACTTTATATTTAAGCCAGTAATTAAAACCTTTATCTTTTTTCGGTTCTTTGGCAATATTATAAAAATACAGCTTTGGGCGCAGTCCTAAAAACGTAGAATTGGGCTTTGGGGTAAGATTGGCTTCTAATGCAGCCTGAAGATCTTTCTTTTCCTTTTTAGAAATTGTATCATTTTCAATCTTTACTTTGGCCCCGGTGTAAAGCATCTGGCCTTCTTTCAAAAACCTTGTATTGCTGCACGAGACCACAGTGGATGCCATTCCGGAAACCAACAGATACTTACAATATATATGGAACTTATTACTCATTATTTAAATTCTACCACTTGATTATTTTGATTCTTTTTCGGCTTCTTGTCTTTAGATTTCTGGAAAATCTCCCGGAATTTGTCATAATCCAATGTAATGATAAATCCAACTCCGGTTTCTATGATCTGCCCCTGAAGAGCTACCTGATATTCATCTTTACGGTAAGCACGCAGCATATACCTTCCATCTTTGGAAAGGCTGTAATCTACGGAAACATTACCCGCAATATTGGTCATGTTTTCATTCTGGCGCGCCTGACCTTCCAGTCCGAAATTACTTCCTACCGTTACTTTGAGACGGTCATTCAATAATTTTTTACTGATGTCAACATTCAGATCGGTTCTTGTATTTTTCTCTCCAGTGGAATAATCTTCTGTAGAATCCAACCCAAAATTAAGATCTACCCCTTTAATCAAACCTGCCGCAAGATTGTTCAGCTGCTGAGAAAGAATTTTACTCACGCTCTGTCTCGCCATGGTCTCTGCAGACATTCCGGCTCCGCTTTCAAAAGGATTTTCTCCGATGAAACGGTTCAGAAGTAATAATGCAAACACTTGCTTATTCAGCTCAGACTCCTGAGTTCTGATTTGGGCAAGCTTCTGATCTACAACATCTTTTACATTGGTAGATACAGAGTTGTTTTTTTCATCTGTAGTAATATCAAAAGTAAGCTGAGGTTTTAATAATTCCCCTTTCATTTTTAATAAAGCATTGAAAGGAACTCTCTGCTTAAACTGATTCAATGTTGAAGCACTTTCTCCACTGATCTGCTGTTCTACAAGGTCAATAGGCGGTGCTTCTGTTTTATAAACTGCAGTAATGTCCATTTGAGCCGTTGTAGGTTCACCGGTCCAGGTGATGGTGCTGCCTTTCTGGATGTCAAATTTACGTTTCAGGAAACTCACCGAAAGATCATAACTACCTTTTTCCACTTCATATACACCAACCAATGTGGTCTTTCCTGACGGGTCTATTCCTCCGGTTAATTCTGCTTCACCCTGAAGCTGTACAAAATCACCATTGGCTTTATCAATGATAAGCGACAGTTTTGCTTCTTTGCTGACTTCAATATTAACGCTTACATCCATTCCTTTGATACGGCTTTGTGCATTAAGAGAATCTGCTTTGATCGTTTTATTTAAAACCACCTGATCCTGATCTACAAATTCTACAATACCATCTCTTTCCTGTAAAGTAGGACTGGATTGAGGAAGAACAAAAGTGAAATCCGTATTGTCTGCCACGCTCAGTCTTCCATCTACTTTTGGAAGATCAAGGTTTCCGCGGATATGAAGTCCGGCATCAATAGCAAGAACACCATACATGATTGCATCATTGGATTTTTCTGAATTGACTACTTTAAAGTCTTTAGCATTCACATTCAGGTTAAAGGCGAAATCTCTGTATGTCTGTGTCAGAACCTGGCCATCTACAACAAGAGCATTTCCGTCTTTATCTTTAATTTTAAATTTATCAAATTCGATTCCCTGGCTTGTAAAATCTATTTCATCACTCAGGTGTCTGAAATCACTTCCGGTTTTGGCAATTTCCAATCCTGCATCATTGAATTTTACTTTTCCTAAAATATTAGGCTTATCAGTAGTTCCGGTGATCTTTAAATTTCCTGAAAGATAACCTTCCGTATTGGTAATTGCATTCATAGAAAACCCTTGAATACTCTTCATCTGAAGCTGATTGATCGCCATATTCAGGTCGAAAGTACTGGAAGAGGTATTATAATCTCCCAGGATTTTTACATCATTATTATTTCCGGAAAGTGCAATGTCAGCATTTAAAACCTTTGGTGAAGCATTGTTCACTTTTACTGCAAGATTTCCGACAGGGCTTCCATAGACGATCAAATCAGAAATATTCAGGTCCGAAGTAAAGGTCATATTTTTAGTCACATCACGAAGCTGTGCGGTTCCGTTAATAGTTCCTCTTGCCAGAACCGTATCTTTTTTAATAAGTTCTGTAATGGTTTCAATCTTGAAATCTTTCAACGAAATATTCAGAGGACTGCTTGGGCTGCTGCTTTCGGACTGAACGGCAATTTCACTGTTTCCATTGGAGAGAATGAAATTATCAGCCAGAATTCCTTTATTGCTGATCTGGATTTTGTTGTTTTCAGCCACATTCCAATCCGTATAGTTGAGTTTTAAGCCATTCGGGTTCAGAGATATTTCTGTAATATCATTCAACGATTTTGCATTTCCGGCAATCAGGAATTGGGTGGCATCTTTTTCGTCTTTTGTGGTAACATTATATCGTATCGTGTTGTCTGCAATATCTCCGTCGATATTGATTTTGTTTAAAGAAAAACTTGAGCTTTTCAGTGCGGCAACATTCAGACTGTACTGTAATGCCTGATTTTCATTCGTTACTTTTAAAGCTCCTTTTTCAATGGTATTTTCACCATATAATAACCTTGGAATTTGTCCGTCAATCTCTATTTTCTGAGAATCTGCATCATAATTTCCTGTCAGATTAATTGTTTCAAAATCTTTCAGATTCGGAACAAATTTCCTGATCAGATCATCATTTTTGATTTTTGCAGTAAGGGTAAAATGCTGTCCCGGATCAATTTTCTGGCTTTTATCCGGCTTCTGGAACTGATAATACTGATTCACAGTTTTCGTTAACGCACCAAAAATCTGGGTGAGTTTATATTTGCCTTTCAGCTCCACATCTGCCACCTGAGAATTGAAAACAATCTGGGTAGAATCCTGAGTGGAAGAAGCTTTCAGATTGACTTCCTGTACAGGATATACTTCTTTGGTATCTGAAAATGCAAAATCTTTAAGGTTTAAATATCCGTTCAGATTATTAGGATCCAGACTGGTGAAATCTCCATCAATTTTTCCGGCAATAATCATTGGTTTTTCATAGAAGCCAAGCTTGTTGACATCCAGTTTGATGACTTCTCCATTCACTTTTACCGTAGGATTTTTTTCATCATACACCCCGGAAGCGGTCAGCTGTAAACTGGCATTCGGATCTTTTGAGTCCAGAATAACATGATATGCTCCTTTGTTGATCTTTCCGGTAAGATTCATGTTTTGATAACGGTATCCTTTGTAGACAGCAGAAGCAACATGTCCTTTTAAGTCCGCATTGGCATTTTTAAAATCAAAACTTTCTCCCTTGGCAGCAATCTGTGCGGTGATAGCACCGATATCTTTATTCTGAATAATTTTTCCAACCTGAATTCCCTGCAGATTAGCCTTTATATTATACAGTTCATGATTCTTTCTGCGCATGTCTACCTGTGCGATAACAGCCGCATTCCCCAAAGTAGAGTACAGGTTTAGATCTGTATTCACCACTTTGGTTGTTCCTTTTGCATTTCCTTTGATACTGAAATGGGAAGGAAGGGAAACATTGGAAGGAATTGTATTTTTAGGGACAAGATTGAATATTGTCTTGGCATTGGATGAAAGCTCCCCGATTCTCAGATCATAATATAACTGATCAGGATTCATTGCATTTTTGATCTTTCCGGATGCCATTACCCTCAGCTGATCCAGGCCTGAAACTTTAAGATCCTGAATTAAAAGATCATTCACGCTCCCTTTTACATTAGCGTTTACATTGAGAATAGCGTTAGGATATTTATTAAACGGGACAGTATTTTTCAACGTCGGAACAAGATTCAAAATGTCAGAGAATCCTATTTTTGAATCTTTGATGTTGGCTGAAATCTTTACAGCGCCTAAGTTTGAACTAAGTTGATCGATTGAGTTATAGTTTAAAATAACCTCATCACGCAATAGGGTTTTTGGAGTTTGAAGATAAAGATCTTTCAGGTATGCTTCCTTTTCTGCATACACGAAATCGGTATTGAATTTTTGGATATCCAGTCCTCTGCCTTCTTTGATTTCTGCAGAATTCACTGTTCCTGCAAAGGTGTTGTTTTCCATTTTGAAGCTTCTTACTTCCACATTCATTTTGGAAAAATTAAGGTGGTTGAAATCCATTCCCTGTTTAGTTGGGGCGATAGCAGTATTGTTATAATTTACCTTTACATCATTCAAAACAAGCTTTCCTAAAAGAAGTTTCATCGCTTTATCCTGATCGGAAACTTTAGAAACTTCAGGTTCTTTGTCCTTTTTCGGATTGGCATTCTGAGCAGGAAGATAAAGATTGGCATCAATATCCGCTCCGGAAAGAAATACATTGGCTACGTTGAAAGCATTATTTTCCAGATCCAGTTTGTTAACCTTTGTGCTCAGCTCTTTGAATATAACTTTTGCGAATGTTTTGGTATTTTCGTCACCGTAGTCAATATCAAAATGAGTAAGCTTGATTCCTCTTAACCCAATATTCATGGGCTTCTTTTCATTAAGAGAATCTACTTTTTTCTCTACTTTTTTAGCAACTTCTTCTACAAGTCCCTGCTTTAACTTTAATTTTAATCCGTCAAGATTGATATCATTGACCGCATACTTGTTTTTGCTAAGGTCAAAAGTTTTAACCCTTGTATCGAAAGACTTAAAATAAAGCTGAATATCATTCTTCGACTGTTGGTCATTGAAGGTGACCCCAACATCTTTTAAATTAATTTTATCAAGAGAAATAATGAATGGTTTGGAAGGACTTTCTTCTTTATCACTGGAAGCAAAAGCATCTATAATATAGTCAAAATTGAATCTACCGTCCGGTTTCCGTACCACATTGGCACGTGCTCCCTGCATTTCAACAGACGTAATATCTGCGGTAGAATTAAGAAGCTTCAGCATATGTAACCCTACATCCAGCTTTTTCACGGCAAGAAGCGTATCTACATCCTGTCCTTTGAGATAGAGATTCTCCATAACAAGGCTGTTGGGAAATCCTATATAGACTCTTTCAAGGCTTACGGGAGTTTTGATCTTTTTTTCCAGATAAACAATCAGCTTGTCTTTGATAAAGTTTTGAACGGCAGGAAGCCTTAAGCTTAGGATCAACAGGGTAAGAAGAACCAATATTGAAATAAAGGTTATTGCAATACGCCTTAAAAGTTTTGTGGTGTTGATTTTCAGTTTCAAATGCGATGAGGTTTCTAACAAAGATAATAATACTATTTTATTTGGTCTTTGTTGTGGTACCCTTTTGCGAATGCAAAAATCCTGCCTTGGCTGTCTTTTTATGGAATTTCTAGTTTGTAGTTGTCAAGTGAATAGTTGAATAAGACGGGCCAAGGCAGGGATTGTTATTTTAAAAAACGCCCCCTTTTATCATTTTTTAATGTTGAAAAGGTTAGTTAGCAAAAATGAAAATTCAAATGTTAGTAGTTGTGATGGGGGCGTGGCATGGTTTATATGATAGATAATAATAATTTTAGTTGTTTCCGTTTTCCCATTTCACTTCTTCTCCCTGAGGAGCGGCACCACCTTGTGCCGGTGTGATAGGAGCGGTTTCCTGGTTGATGTGATAAATGTAAGCGGCAATTTTCTCTGCATCTCTTCCTGTGATGGTTCCTTCCTTGATGAAAGGTCTCATGGTAGGATTATTGGGCGAGCCGTTTTCAAGCATCCAGAATACATTTTTAAATAAACTTTTTTCTTTGATATTGATCCAGTGGGTATCGGTTAGGTTTGGACCTATACCTCCTTTTCCACCGTCTCCATGGCAGGTAACGCAATTCGTTTTGAAAAGTTCCTGTCCTTCGGCAATATTATCAGCACTGTATTTTGCAGATTCCAGATTGATCTGAGGAGCAGTTTTCTCATACTCTGCAATAGATGCTAACATGGTTTTTGTTTCTTTGGTGTATTCTGCTTCCGGATGGGCATAATCTGTAAAAGAAAAGGCAAACAGATAGACTGCACAGAAAATACATCCGAACCAGAACAGGCCGATCCACCATTTCGGAAGAGAGTTGTCAAGCTCTGTAATTCCGTCAAAACCGTGGTCAATAAGAATATCTTTTTCTTCTGTAGCGGTTTGTTTTTTGAATGCTGAGTTCCATAATTTTTGGTAATAAGGAACTTTTTTTTCTTCCAGATATTGTTTTTTCTGTTCCTCGGATAATCTGTTGAAACTTTCATTTTCCACCAGATCTCCGATAGAGTTCATGATCAGCAATAGGATAGTGGCGATTAATATCAGCGCCCAGAAAAAAGGAGAAGAAAAATATCCTGAATCTCCGGCGAACATTTCAAAGGCCATGATCGTTAAACCTATCGTTGTGGCGATATATATTGAAATGGGGGTTCTCGTTTTCATTGCAGTTTAATTTTAAATATTATTCTACGCTTGCAGTCTGTACCTGTGTTGTTTTAATATCTGTACCTAGTCTTTGCAGGTAAGCGATCATTGCTACAATTTCTCTTTGTTCAAGCGGCACATACGCTGATCCTTTTGCTATTTTTTCTTTGGCCATCTGATCTTTTACATCTGTTGCTTCAGCGTAAATTCTCTGTACAATTGCTTTTGACTGATTATCTGCCCATTGGTTGGCCGAATCTATCTGAGACTTTGTATAAGGAACATCGAAAGCATTTTTCATCAGTTTCATTTTATCAACCATCTGATCGCGGTCCAGTTTATTGGTAATCAGCCATGGGAAACGTGGCATAATAGAACCGGCGGACGTAATTCTTGGGTTATACATATGTTTGAAGTGCCATGAATCCGGGTTTCTTCCTCCTTCTCTATGTAAATCCGGACCTGTTCTTTTAGATCCCCATAAAAATGGCCTGTCGTATACGAATTCTCCAGCCTTGGAATACTGTCCGTTTTTTCCTTCAAATCTTACCACTTCATCACGGAATGGTCTGATCATCTGTGAGTGACAGGAGTTACATCCTTCACGGATATATAAGTCCCTCCCTTCCAGTTCCAGCGGTGTGTATGGTTTTACTGCGGTAATTGTCGGAACGCTTTGCTTCAGTGACAGTGTAGGAACAATTTCCACCAATCCACCGATTGCTATGGTAACAAAAGCTAATACAGAAAGCAGAGTAGGAGTTCTTTCCAACCAAAGGTGTACACCTTCGCCTTCTTTTCTTGAAGTGCCGATGTTGGCCAATGCAGGAGCTTCTGCAGGAACTTCTTTCTGGAATGAACCGGCTTTAATCGTTTTGATCACATTAATCACCATTAAAATCGCTCCGGACAGATAAAGCACTCCTCCTAAGAATCTCATTTTAAAGTAAGGAATAATTGCAGTTACTGTATCCAGCCAGTTTTTCCACAATAATGTTCCGTCCGGATTGAATTGTTTCCACATTAATCCCTGAGTAAATCCTGAAATATACATAGGTACGGCGTAGAAGATAATTCCTAATGTTCCCAACCAGAAGTGCCAGTTGGCCAGTTTTTTAGACCAAAGGGATGTTCTCCACATGATCGGAACCAGATAATATACCACTCCGAATGCCATGAAACCATTCCATCCGAGAGCACCTAAGTGTACGTGGCCGATAACCCAGTCGGTATAGTGACCAATTTTATTTAATGATTTTGTTGCCAATAAAGGTCCTTCGAAAGTAGCCATACCATAGCATGTAACCGCTACTACAAAGAATTTAAGAATCGGATTTTCTCTTACTTTATCCCATGCTCCTCTTAGCGTAAGAAGACCATTCAGCATTCCTCCCCATGACGGTGCAATCAGCATGATAGAGAATCCTGTTCCTACCGCCTGAGCCCATGCAGGTAAAGCTGTATATTGCAGGTGGTGAGGCCCGGCCCAAAGATATACAAAGATCAGCGACCAGAAGTGAATAATAGATAGTTTGTATGAGAATACCGGCCGCTGAGCTGCCTTTGGCATAAAGTAATACATCAGACCTAATACAGGGGTGGTTAATACGAATGCTACTGCATTGTGCCCATACCACCATTGTACTAATGCATCTTTTACACCTGCATATACAGAATAAGATTTCCAGCTTGTGAAAGATAACGGAACTTCAAGATTATTGAAGATGTGAAGCATTGCAACAGCAATCCATGTTGCCAGATAGAACCAGATCGCTACATACAAATGTCTTACTCTTCTCTTAGCAATAGTTCCGAACATATTGATTCCGAAAATGATCCATGAGAAGGCAATTAAGATATCAATAGGCCATTCATGTTCAGCATATTCTTTAGAAGTATTGATTCCCATAAGGAATGTAATAACCACGCTAACAATCATTAACTGCCATGACCAGAAGTGAATCCATGAAAGGGTATCACTGTACATTCTGGTTTTAAGAAGTCTCTGCATACTGTAGTATGCACCACAGAAAAAGGAGTTACATACGAAAGCAAAAATTACAGCACTGGTATGAAGCATTCTGATTCTTCCGAAGCCCATGGCTCCCTGAGTATTAATCAGCCCCTGAATATTACCTGAAGCTAAGCTTTTAATAGTTGTATCATCCGTACCGAATAAAAATTCAGGCAATTCAGGATAAAAAAGCATCAGTGCAGCTGTAAGCCCCAGCAGAAATCCCACAAGTCCGAATGCGATAGTCGCATAGAGGAATGCTCTGACAATATTATTGTCATAATTAAATTTTTGCGTCTCCATAAATTCCAATAGTGTTTACCGAAGTGATATTTTCTCTGAAAAAAGATGTATTTTTAAGTCTTTTCTATGTTGAAAATAAATATCATGTAACGTGTATAATGTTTTGCCAAAGGTATTTATTAACTTTGTTGGAGGCTAATAGATAATCTTCTAAAATATACCGAAAACTACTAAAACAAAAACGATGAAAGTATGTGGACAAAATATCAGGAAAATACGTAGGAGCAGAGATCTTACACAGGAATACATGGCTTTTGAAATGGGCATTTCCCAAAAGGCGTATTCCGATATTGAGAATTCCAAGGTGAAGATCAATCTGGAAATACTGACTAAAATATCCGATATTTTAGACATCAAGCCATCTGACATCTGTAGTATTTCCCATAAGTGTGGAACTGATGGCTATGAAGATAAATACCAAAATCTCCTGGAATACATGAAAAAAAATGATATTTCCATTCCGAAAGAATACCTTTAATTAATGATAAAGTTAAGATTAATAGCAGATATTAATGAACATTATGAATCTGTTTATAGATGTTAAATATTGCTTTATTTACACCATAATGCTGTTGTAGGCTCTTAATTATAAAGTCTTTATTCTTAATTACGTTTGTGTTGGTTATCAAAACATTATAAGTTAGGAAGTTGATTATTTCAGGCGTAGTTGCAATTTCAAATTTTATTATAAAATTGTTTATAATATTTAATTGCTCTTCTTCGCTTATTCCAAGTTGGGAGATCTCACGTATTAGGATATCTATGAAGATAATGAATTTCCTGCAAGGGTTATAATACATAAACCATTTATCCATTTGGGTAATATAATATAAACCTTTAGCGTTTAGTAAGTTTAATATTATATTAATATTGAGTCCGCCTTCCTTCCTTATTAATTCAATTTTTTCTTCAGTAAAACTTTCAATAAATTCATTGATTATATTATTAATTTCCATAACTGTCATTGTATCAGATATGTGGTTGTTAGTTTTAATTAAGTTAAAAGTTTGATTGAATTCTGCTACAAAATCGTTGACATGCTGTTTTTTTATGAATGTTGATTGTTTTTTATTAAAGTCATACTGTACATAGAATGCAATGAATGTTAAAATACATGTAGTTATTCCAATGAAGGGAGCAGATATTCCTCCAATTGCATCCCCGATTTGGTTTTTATCGTTCATGTTAAATCCCCAATTCAGATGTGATGCAATATATATGTATGATAATAAAATTATAATGAATATTGCAAATAATACAATAAAACGCGTCAGATTTTTTCCATTAAAGAAATCATTGTCATCTGGTATATTTTTCATAGTGTTATTTTGTTTACCAATTTAAAGATATTTCTAACAAATATGATATGATTGAATTTAAATATTTGTAGACAAAAATTTTGGTGGAGTAAATATTTCATTATGGGTTTTACCCCATAGAATGTGAATTTCTCTGAAAAGTTTTTATATATTTAGCGACCGAATAATTCATTCAATGAGCAACGAAAATAAAACAGGACAAAACGAGACTTTAGTTAGAGGATTAACAAATCGACACATACAATTAATTGCCCTTGGAGGAGCCATAGGAACAGGGTTATTTCTGGGAATTGGGCCCGCTGCCGTACTGGCAGGACCCTCTGTAATCTTAGGCTATGCTTTAGCAGGAATTATTGCCTTTTTTATTATGCGTCAGCTGGGAGAAATGGTAGTTCAGGAACCCGTTTCGGGAAGTTTTAGCTACTTTGCCTACAAATATTGGGGAAATTTTCCGGGATTTGCCTCCGGATGGAACTACTGGATTCTCTATATTCTGGTAAGTATGGCGGAACTTACCGCAATCGGACATTATATTCATTTTTGGTGGCCGGAAATACCACTCTGGGTTTCCAGTTTATTCTTCTTTGTGGTAATCAATGCACTTAACCTCGCTTCCGTAAAGGTGTATGGAGAAACAGAATTCTGGTTTTCCATCATCAAAGTAGTGGCCATTATTGCAATGATTATTTTCGGGGTATATCTTTTAATAAGCGGTACAGGAGGAGAAAAAGCAACGATCACTAACCTTTGGAATGATGGAGGTTTTTTTCCCAAAGGATTATTTAATAAAACAGAGAACGGATATTCAGGATTGTTTGCAGCAATGGCGATGATCATGTTCTCTTTCGGTGGACTTGAGCTTATCGGAATTACAGCGGCAGAAGCAAAGAACCCTGAAAAAACAATTCCGCAGGCTACCAATCAGGTGATCTACAGAATTCTTATTTTCTATGTAGGTGCTTTGGTAATCCTGTTTTCATTAAGCCCATGGAGAGATATTACAGAAGGATCAAGCCCGTTTGTTATGGTGTTTCAAAACCTGAATGGTCTTGAATTCAGCCTTTTTGGTAAAGTAATTCAGTTCAATACATTAATTGCAAATATTCTTAACCTTATTGTTTTGACTGCTGCTTTATCAGTGTACAACAGTAGTGTATATAGTAACAGCAGAATGCTTTTCGGATTGGCTCAGCAGGGAAATGCTCCAAAATTTCTGAAAAAACTGAACAAAAATTCTGTTCCTACCAATGCGATCATTATATCTTCGTGCTTTGCAGGGATCTGTATTATTATCAATAAACTGGTACCGGAAAAAGCTTTTGAATACCTGATGGCTTTAGTGGTATCTACGTTGATTATCAACTGGCTGATGATATGCTACACCCATTTAAAGTTTAAAAAATCAATAAATGCAGAGGGAGTTCAATCCAAATTTCCATCTATATTTTATCCGATATCCAATTATATCTGTATTGCATTCTTGATCCTGATCTTAGGACTGATGAGCATCACAGGAATGGAAATTCAGGTAATTCTGATTCCGATATGGATTGGCTTTTTGTTCGTGATGTATAAATTGTACAAGCCGAAATAAAAATTTAAAAGAGATCTATACATGTTTTGGAGAGGTGAAAATCAAATGATTTTCACCTCTTTGTTACTAAGAATCTTTTAAGGTACTTTCCAAATAAAGGAACAGATAAAAATCATTGGATGTGTATTTCATATTTTCCTGTATTTTTCGTACATTAGTAAGAGGTTATATTTCAAATTCAGGTGAAAATTATAATCTGTTTGAAATACCTGCGGAGAAGCCGAAAACCGTTACAAAAAAGTAGGCATGACCAAAAAAGACACTTATGGCCAATTTATTTCAAACCCTTACCAATACCGTAAAACATTGGTATATTCCATTAATCTTCGGAATTCTTTTCCTTATCTGTGGTTTTTATGTATTCAGTGTGCCTCTGGCAACCTATGTTACACTCTCCATTTTTTTCAGTGTTTCTTTTTTATTTTCGGGAATTACCGAAATATTTTTTTCCTTACAAAACAGTAAATCCCTGCAGGGCTGGGGCTGGTTTCTTGTAAGCGGATTATTAACAACCGCAATAGGCGTTTACCTAGTTGCAAACCCTCAGATTTCCATGACAGTACTTCCGTTTGTGATTGGATTTACCTTGTTGTTCCGCTCATTTCAATTACTGGGCTTCGCATTTGACCTGAAAAGCATGAGAATAATGAGCTGGGGAAATGTTGCCCTTGCCAGTGTCGGAGGAATTATATTTGCTCTACTGCTGATATTTAATCCGGTATTTACAGGATTATCATTAGTTACTCTTACCGGGGTTGCTTTCATTTTCATGGGAATAGCTTCCATTATGCTGGCTTTAGATCTGAGAAAAATTAAAAAAATTCCAGGAAGGGTAAGCCAGGAATTAAGGGATAAAATTAAGTCTATCCAGGAAGAAATTGATGAACTTAAAAAATAACACAATTTACATTATAAACAAAAAAAGGCCTCGAATAGAGGTCTTTTTTTGAATCAAGCATTTATGTCTGAAAACTCAAATTTTGAATAGAACTGGTTCCAGGAGTATTATCACTTATAAAAGATAATTCTTACTTTTTCCAATGCAGTTTTTTAATATCTAAAAGGTTATATTGCTTTTATTTCTTTATTAATTTTAAAGATTGCCTGTCTCCTTTTTTAGTCCCAAACCGGATCATGTAATTTCCTTTTTCTAATCTCTGAATATTGATTTTTTCATTGAAGATCGAAGAACCACTCTGAATTTTTTTCCCGGACATATCAAAAATACTGTACTCAAAACTTTCATTACCCTGTTTTTTACTTTGTAGGATAATATGATCCCCAGCCGGATTAGGATAAAGGGTAAAAGTATTACTGTGATCTTGAACAGAAACGTCATTCAGTCCCAGAAAACCGCTGTTAAGCTTCGTTAAAAAAGATTTATCACCATGTGTTACACTGCCTCCGGAATAACAAAGCACAAGTGAACCATCATTCAGATTAAACAATTTATGAATATAATCGGCCCTTAACGAAGTCGTAGGAGGTGCTGCCATAAAATATTGAAAGCCCGCACTTGTAGTAGTATAGTCTACAGTTCCGTTAGCATTCAGTCTGGTTACAAATAATTGTGCAATAAGATTCGGGGTACCATTGTACATATTCGTTATACCTCCGGTCACTATTATTTTTGAATTGGGTAATACGGTAATTTGTCCCAATGACAATTGCTTTGCAGTGGTAAAGCTATAATCAGGTGTTCTTCCGTTATTGGAAAATCCGGAAACAGAGGCGCCATCTGAAATCTGAATTTTAGACAAAAAGAAAGTCCCCCCATATATAGTATTTTTACTATGCAGCACTAAGATGGAATTATCAGTATAATTATATTCAAAATTTCTGGCAACAGAACCTTGCGTATCAGGAATAAAAACAGAACCATTAGTACCAAATGTAGAATCGTACGTGCCATCAGGCAGTCTTCTTTCAATGTAAGAGTCTTCAGTGTAAGTTAATGTATTGGTTTTGGTTCCTGCCATTACCAGTTTTCCGTCATTTTGTATGTAGAATTGTTTAGGATAAAACGTAGTAAGCGATAACTTTCCATTGGTGCCGAAATTATTATCAATTACACCATTCTGGTTTACTTTTACCATATAAGAACCCATGTTGGAAACAAGAAGGTAGCTGTTGCCATTCTGATCTACTGCAAAGTCACTTACTGTACCATTTTGACCCACAGATTGAGTCGTAAAACCATTGGTACCAAAGCTGGTGTCCAGAGACCCGTCCAGATTAATTCTGGTTAAAAACCAATCATATAAGCTGTGAGTTGGCGTAGCGTTTACCCTTCCATAGATCAATATTTTATTATTGTTTAAAATCATTCTTTTGACAGATTCACTTTTATCAATGGTACTGGTATCCATATTATGGTTTTTTGTTCCAAAAGACGTATCCAGAACCCCGACCTGGTTTACCTTTCTGATGGTGATAGCACCGGTTGATGTTGCAGTAATGAACTGCCCATCCGGAAGCAATACAGCATCAGACATCAAATCGAAATTGTCAAACATACAATAGCCGCCATTTCCAAAGGTAGGATCTAAACTAACGCTTTGTGCATTCAAAAAAATGGTGACAATAGAAAATAATAGGAAATAATGTTTTTTCATAGTTATAGTTTTAAATTGTTTATTCTGATTTTACCCAAAAATAAAAGATAGTAATAAAAACAAAAACCATCCTTAAAAAAGGATGGTTTGTAGACTCACAGGGATTCGAACCCCAGATGACTGAACCAAAATCAGTAGTGTTACCGCTACACCATGAGTCTCTGTTTGTTTTAGTGGTGCAAATTTACAGCTTTTTTCTTTATATACAAGAACTTTTTGAATTTTTTTTTAAATTTACTGTAGAATTTATTTACGGAAAATATGCTGATAGACTTCAATAATCTCAAAATTAATCAATTATCATTCGATACTGAATTTGAAAAGAAAGTGAAAATTTTTCTGGAAGAATGGTTTTCGGAAAAAACAGGAGTAAACGTCCAGACTTCTGGTTCCACGGGAGTACCAAAAATTTTTGAAATTGAAAAAAAGAAAATGGTCAACTCTGCTGTAATGACCTGTAATTTTTTGGGATTAAAGGAAGGTGATACCGCATTACTCTGTCTCCCTGTGGAATATATCTCCGGGAAAATGATGATCGTTCGTTCTATAGAAAGAAAATTACGATTAAAAATTACCGAGCCATCTTTACAACCTGTTGAAAATCTGGATGAAGAAATAGATTTTTGTGCTATGACACCCCTTCAGGTAGAAAATTCACTGGAAAAGCTTCACCTGATAAAAAACCTCATCATTGGTGGTGCTGCTGTTTCAGAAAGCCTGAAAAATAAAATTCTGCAGATGAACCTTAGTCCTTCAAACCGTATTTTTGAAACCTATGGGATGTCTGAAACCCTTTCCCATATTGGCTTAAAACAATTGATGCCGGAGCAGGAAGATTATTTCACCGTTTTTGAAAATGTAACCATCTCTTTAGATGGCAGAGGATGCCTGAAGATCTTCGCTCCCAATGTAAATGGTGAAGAACTGCAAACTAATGATTTAGTTGATATTAAGAATGAAAAGCAGTTTAAATTCCTTGGAAGGATTGATAATGTAATAAACTCCGGAGGTGCAAAAATTTTCCCGGAAACCCTTGAAGCTTTAGTTAAAAAAGAACTCACAAACGAAGCCGTGTTTATGGGACTGCCGGATGAAAGTTTGGGCCAGAAATTGATATTAATTATAGAAGGAAATGAATCTGATGAGGTGAAAAGGAAAATTTCAGAAATTCCATTTGAGAAAAATTTCCACAGGCCAAAAGAAATTATTTTCATCAGAGAAATTCCGAGAACTCCCAACGGGAAGGTAAACAGATTAGAATTATATAAAAATTTAAATAGAGATCTCTAGTGGATTCCGGTATCTCAAAATCTTAAAACAATGAAAGACTTTTCAAAAGAACTCAGCTTCAAAACTTCCCGCAGCAGCGGCGCAGGAGGACAAAACGTCAATAAAGTGGAGACTGCTGTTACCGTACTTTGGAAAGTAGATGCATCAGAATTTTTCAATGAAGATGAAAAAACATTGATTCAGCATAAACTGAAAAACAGAATCAATGCAGAGGGTTTTTTATTCCTTTCAGTTTCGGAAAGCAGAACCCAGCTGATGAATAAAAATAAAGCCATTGAAAAAATACTTGAAATGGTAAACAAAGCTCTCATTGTTCCCAAAAAAAGAACGGCCACCAAGCCTTCAAAAGGACAGAAACAAAAAAGACTGGATAACAAGAAAAAGCTTTCAGATAAAAAAGAAAGCAGACGTTTCAGGTTTTAATTGGTTTCTCCGGTAGAAAATTTTATTTTTGCCGGAAACTTTTAAAACCATGATAAAAAAAATAATCTTAATTGGAGTTTTTTCAATCTCCATCATGTCTTTCGCTCAGAAATTTTCTATCAGACCTTCAGTGGGGTACGCATGGAGAACTGCAAAAACAGTTTCCGGACTTAGTAAAGAAGAAAAAGAATATGTAAAAGACCTGAAAAATGGGTTGAACATTGATGTTGCTGCCCATTATGAAGTGAAGAACGGCCTTGCGTTCGGAGTAAAATACTCCAACTACAGTGCGTCCAGTGACGGATTTCTGCTTGGTTATGTAAATGGAACACCAGTATCCGTTCCTGTAACGACAAAAGATCATATTACATTTTTCGGTTTCTCCGGACTTATTTCAAATAATCATCTGGATACAAGACATAAGGTATTTGCAGATGTAGCATTGGGAGTCATGTCTTATACTACAAAAACAGGATCTGTAAAAGGCACAGGAAGTACTTTTGGGGCAGAAGTGGACCTTGGATATCAATATCAGGTAAGCAAGAATTTTATGATAGGACCAAAAGTAGGTTTAAGTGGCGGAACCTTGAGTAAAATGAAGTATAACGGTGTGACTTATAAATTTGATGATGATCAGAAAGAAGGTTTACATAGAGTTTCTTTAAGTGCAGCCGCTACATTCCGTTTTTAAGCAGTATCTTTGTTAGAATTAATAATAATTGATAATGACAGCAACAATCTTTTTATCTGCAGAATACCGCCGGTCAGGATTGCTGCTGTCTTTACTTTATCTACACACAGATTCTTTTCTGAAAAGTTCTAAGGACTTCATTATTTAAGCCCTGTCAGGATCCAAGACAGGGACTCATTCCGACTTTTATATATATTGCTTTTTTGCAGTTTTCCGGAGAAGAAGACTGTCATACGTCTGTATTCTATATTGGATCGTCAGAGAATAACTGCATTTTAATTTAAAAAAATGAAAAATGTCTAATCATATTATTGTAACAACCGGAATTTATGATGCTATAAAAGATACCCTTAGAAGAAAAAAAGTGAGTATCGGGGAAGAGAAAAGATTAACTGAAGAGCTTAGAAATGCAAAGCAAGTGCGGAGAAGAGATCTTCCTGCTGATATTGTAACGGTAGAAAGAAAAGTAACATTAAAAGACCATACCTTAGATTTTGAACACGAGTATATTTTTGTGCCGTCTACCAAAGCAAAACTTAAAAAGAATAAACATTCCATCCTGTCTGATATTGCTCTTGCAGTAGTAGGATATAGAGTAGGAGATGTTATTAACTGGCCTTTCCGAGACGGAGAAAGAAAAATCGAAATCCTGAAAGTGGAAGCCTGGGAAGGATAAATCTTTGAAGAATATTAGTAAGTTGATTGTTAGTGAAAGCGTGGCTCGTATGGGTCGCGCTTTTTTATAGTAATGTGTTGGAAAACGCAAGGGTGCAAATTTTTTAAATACTAAATAGTTGTAAGACGCAAGGATTTTATCTTCGATAAAATTTTATACTGTATAAGTGATCTCACGTTGATTTTGCAGATCATATAAAAATCTGTGTGATCTGTGAGAAAATGATACCTTCTTAATTTAACAAATGATAAAAAAAGACTTCTCTGTTACACTTTCTTCAGGTGCTTTCGCTGCATTCCGTTTTTAAGTTTTATCTTTGCAAAAATTAAAAAAATGAGCAAACCGATAACTGAATTCATAGAAAAGTATTACCTGCACTTCAACGCAGCTGCATTGGTGGATGCTTCTAAAGGATATGTTGCACATCTTAAAGATGGCGGAAAAATGATGATTACTTTGGCAGGAGCAATGTCTACTGCTGAATTAGGGAAGATTCTTGCTGAAATGATCCGTCAGGGAAAAGTAGATTTCATCTCTTGTACAGGGGCTAACCTTGAAGAAGATTTAATGAACCTTGTAGCACACTCTCACTATGAAAGAGTTCCTCATTATAGAGATTTAACAGCTCAGGATGAGTGGGATCTTTTGGAAAGAGGTCTGAACAGAGTTACAGATACTTGTATCCCTGAAGAAGAAGCTTTCAGAAGATTACAAAAACATATCGTAGAGATCTGGAAAGATGCAGAAGCTAAAGGAGAAAGATATTTCCCTCACGAATTCATGTACAAAATGATCCTTTCAGGAGTATTGGAGCAGTACTACGAAATTCCTAGAGAAAACTCCTGGATGATTGCTGCTGCAGAAGCTAACCTACCAATCGTAGTACCGGGATGGGAAGATTCTACAATGGGTAACATCTTCGCTTCTTACTGCATCAAAGGAGAGCTTAAAGCGACTACAATGAAATCAGGAATCGAATATATGACTTACCTTGCCGACTGGTATACTAAAAATTCAGGAGGAAAAGGAGTTGGGTTCTTCCAGATTGGTGGAGGTATCGCAGGAGATTTTCCTATCTGTGTAGTACCAATGCTATATCAGGATATGGAAATGCATGATATTCCTTTCTGGTCTTATTTCTGCCAGATTTCTGACTCTACAACCTCTTACGGTTCATACTCAGGAGCAGTGCCAAATGAAAAAATCACTTGGGGTAAACTGGATATCACTACACCGAAATTTATCGTTGAAAGTGATGCAACCATCTGTGCACCATTGATGTTCTCTTATATCTTAGAAAACTAAGAACAAAATTCTCAAAAGAGATTAAAATACCAGCGCTTCAATTCATTTGAAGCGCTTTTTTATTTTTAGGATGTAAAAATAGAATTGTTTTGAAAACTAAAATAATTTGAACCATTAAGATTATTTAAGTTTTAAAGGGTATTAAGAGAAATAGCTAAAGCTATTTTATTTATCCGCATGCTTTACTTTTCATCAAAGATGAAACTTAATGATTCTTCCCATCTTCATTTTCTTAATGGTTAAAAATTGGTATACAGTATTCCCACAGATCCCACGAATTGCACAGATTTTTACGATCTGCGTAATCTGCGAGAGATAAAACTATGTCGTATTAGCCGTTTCAAAGAACAAGCACTTTTGCGTTTTCCAAAAGATATAATACATAAGCATTTGTGAAAATCTGTGCAATCTGTGGGAAAATAAAATCAATCCAAAGAATTCACCAGCACAAAATAACGATACGCCAGAATTCCCTTTTCAATCTTGGTCAGATGATTAGGATCTTTAGTACTCAGCTTCGGTAGCACCTTTTTATTAACGGCATTCAACAGCCTGAAAAATGATTTTTTCATATCTTTATCTTTTAATGAAACATCATTGAGCTTAAGAGAGTTCAAAAATGATGCAAAAAAAGATAGTCTGCTAAAACAGTTAATTGATATGGACGAAATTTTCAAACAACAGGTCTACGAAGTGGCAAGGCTTATTCCCAAAGGAAGAGTTTCTACGTATGGCGCCATCGCAAAAGCAGTTGGCTATCCAAATCATTCCAGACATGTGGGAAAAGCAATGGGAGGATGTCCTAAGGATGTTCCTGCTCATCGGGTAATTTCCAGTTCAGGAGTTCTGTCTGTTCCGGAGTTTCAGCCTAAGCTGGAAGCTGAAGGAATCACTGTGGAAAATCTTAGAATAAAAAATTTCAAAAAGCTGTTCTGGGATCCGTTGGAGGAATTGTAAATTTCAAAGTATTTTTGTAACGCAAAGTTTTTATTTATAAACTGTAATATTTTTGAGGGAGCAAAGGCAGAATCAATGAAATTGATTCTTTCTAAGCGAACGTATCATTCATCACAAAGCTTCATCAGCGACAAAGTCGCACCTCTTCGCCTCCTGAAATAAAAGATTCGAATCATTAAGTACTTGTGTCGGAAATTCTTGCATCAATATTTCCATCACAAAAAAATGTCACTCCATAACTGAATAGGAGTGACACCAATATTTTTAAAGTTTCAACTGTCTTATTTTCTTCCTCTCGGCAGACCTTTCAGTTCTTCTTTAAGCTTTTCGTTTTCTTCTTTTAACAGAGCGATATAGTTTTGTAAGTTTTCAATAATAGCCCCCGGAATATTATCATAGTTATTCTGGTTGGTAATTACACCAGCAGAAGATGACCTGTCATTAAATACAGGGTGATCATTATTGATAATTACTGCAGGTTCATCCTCTTCATAAATGTCCTCAAAAGGTACATCCAGAAAACGGGCAAGCTTGTCCCATTCATCTTTTACGATCCTTACATCACCACTTTCTTTTCTGCTGTAATTGGATACATCCGTTGCTATAAAGTCAGCTACCTGCTGTTGAGTGTAGCCTTTTTGCTTTCTGATGACGCGTAATTTTTCTTTTTGCATGACCGACATTTTATACAAAAATGGCAAAAAAGCAGAAGCTATACAATAAAAAGTAGAAAAAAATATGTGATAAAGAATAAGATTAAAGATAAAAGGAAGCCAGACTTAAAAACACAAATATTATCCTATGTAATTGTTGAAAATTTTCTTCGTACTAGCCATTTATTTCGCAATAACTTCCGATTGATCAAAGATTGTTGGTAAGAGTAGGTATTTAAACCTATAAGGTTTTTATTCATTATGAAAATTTAATGAACAAGAACATTCCGACTTCGCTCAATATTAGATTTTCAGCAAGGACGGGAGCTTAATCTTTATTAAAATATTCCCGCAGATCACACGAATTGCACAGATTTTTATTATCTGCGTAATCAGCAAATCAGCGAGATAAAGAATAAAAACACAGCCTGCAGTTTTATCGGGGATAAAATCCTTGAGCCTTACAATACATAGTATTCAAAAAAATAGTGCCTCTGCGTTTTTCCAACCTTTCTTCAGATAAAAAAAGACTGCTTCAAAATGAAACAGTCTTTTTTATATTATTTTTCCAGTTGCTTATAGCTTCTCTGTATAAAATCTGTCAGGTCTTTTCCTTTCAGTAAGTTTTGTGAAAGCTTGGCAAGATCCAGCGCATATTTGATTAAGTTTTCTTTCTCTTCAGTATTCTCAGTTTTTAAGATCTGATTGGAAAGCTCGCTGTTGGAGTTCACCACAAGATTGTACATCTCCGGGAAACCGCCCATTCCAAACATGCCGCCTCCACCTGTAGCCTGCATTTCCTTCATTCTTCTCATGAATTCAGGCTGGGTAATGGTGAACGGAGCATCATTGCTGTCAAGGTCTTCAAGCTGAACCGTAAATTTAGAATCCTGAATAGCTTCTTCTACATTCTTTTTTAATGACTCTTTTTCCGTTTCATTCAGTTTTGAAATTACCGGCTCGTCTTTTTTGATAAGGTTATTAACATGATCAGCATCTACTCTTGCAAATGAAATATTTTCTTTTGAAGCTTCCAGTTTCTGAATCACGTGTGAAATGATAGGAGAGTCTAATAACAGAACTTCATATCCTTTATCTCTTGCAGACTGGATGTAGCTGTGCTGCTCATCAGCATTGGTAGCATACAATACAACCAGTTTGTTATCTTTATCGGTTTGGCTTGGCTTTATTTTTTCTACCAGTTCATCCCAAAGGAAATATTTACCGTCGGTTGTAGGATACAATGTGAATTTGTCTGCCTTTTCAGCAAATTTCTCTTCAGTAATGATTCCGTACTCGATTACGATTTTAATGTCGTTCCATTTTTTCTCATAGTCTTCACGGTTTTCATTGATTAAAGAAGCCATTTTGTCGGCTACTTTTTTCGTGATGTAAGATGAAATTTTCTTTACCGCACCATCTGCCTGAAGATAAGAACGGGAAACGTTCAATGGAATATCCGGAGAATCAATAACTCCTCTCAGAAGCATCAGGAAGTCCGGAACGATCCCTTTTACTTCATCCGTTACGAATACCTGGTTTTGATATAATTGAATTTTATCTTTGTCGATATTCAGGTTGTTGCTCAACTTAGGAAAGAACAGAATTCCGGTAAGATTGAAAGGATAATCAACATTCAGGTGGATGTTGAATAATGGTTCTTCAAACTGCATTGGATACAGTTCATGATAGAACTTCATATAATCCTCATTGGTTAGTTCGCTTGGAGCGATTGTCCATGCTGGTACCGGATTGTTGATAATATTGTCTACCTCTTCCGTTTCAGCTACCGCATCCTCCGGAGCATCTTCCGGTAATGGAAGTGTATGTGTTTTTGTCCCGAATTTAATCGGAACAGGCATAAATTTGTTATACTTTAATAACAGTTCACGGATTTTTGTTTCTTCTAAAAACTCTACCGAATCTTCAGCAATATGAAGAATAATTTCTGTTCCTCTGTCAGTTTTATCGGTAGTTTCCTCAAGTGTAAATTCCGGACTTCCGTCACAAATCCAACGTACTGCCGGCTCATCTTTATAAGATTTTGTAAGAATTTCTACCTTTTCTGCCACCATAAATGCAGAGTAAAATCCAAGACCGAAATGTCCGATAATCCCTGAATCTTTAGCAGAATCCTTATATTTTTCCAGAAACTCTTCAGCTCCTGAGAAAGCAACCTGGTTGATGTATTTTTCAACTTCTTCAGCCGTCATCCCAATACCCTGGTCAATGATGCGTAAAGTTTTCTGGTCTTTATCAATTTTAACTTCAAGTTTCGGATTTCCGTACTCTACTTTTGCTTCACCAATGCTTGTTAAATGTTTTAATTTTAAAGTAGCATCAGTAGCATTGGAAATCAATTCTCTTAAGAATATTTCGTGGTCACTGTAAAGAAATTTTTTAATAAGGGGGAAAATGTTTTCCACAGATACATTAATATTTCCTTTAGTCATCATATTTTATATTTTAATTGTTCAAAATACTTCTCAAAAAAAATACCATGAAGAAGAAAGTGACAGAATGACATTTTTTCAACCTGATGTGGTCTTGTCGTATGATTTTGTCAAAGAAATATCTTACTTTTAATTCTTAAAATATTTTAAAAATGAAGTTGAAATGTACAGTTTTTATTCTGCTCATCATGGCCTCCTGGGTATATGGGCAGAAGAAGCCTTTAGATCACTCTGTTTATGACAGTTGGCAGAATATAGGATCAAGAAAAATCTCAAATGATGGAAAATGGATTGCCTATTCGGTAGATGCTCAGGAAGGAAATTCTGAGCTTTCTTTATATTCCGTTAAAAATAAGACCACAAAAAAGTTTGCAAGAGCTGCAAAAGTGGACTTTACCAATGATTCCAGATTTGCTGTTTTTCAGATCCGTCCGCAGTATAAAGATATAAAAGCAGTAAAAGATAAAAAACTGAAGAAAAATAAATTAACGAAAGACAGCCTTGCTATCGTTGATTTCTTCAATGATAAAACAGAGAAGATTCCTAATGTAAAAGGATTTAAAATTCCTGAAAAGGCAGGTTCCTACGTTGCTTATCTTCTTGAAAATACAAAGGATAAATCTGCAGATGACAATGCTGATAAAGATGATGGAGACGAAAGCAAAGATGAGGACAAAAATGTAAAACCATTACAATTGGTAGTACGAAATTTATTGGATGGAAAAAGTACAACCTATGATAATGTGGTACGTTATGAGTTCAGTAAAAATGGGAAGCAGCTTGTTTTTGTGACAAAAAAGCCAGACGAGAAAAAAGATAAGAAAGAAGGGAAAGACTCAGCAGATGAAAAATCTGCAGATAAAAAAGATACAGACAAGTCAAAGCCGAAAAAATATGCATTTCAAACCGTGCAGGTAGTTGATCTGCAAAAAGGAACTGTAAATAAAATTTCTGAAATGGAAGGCGATTTTTCGCAGTTGTCTTTTGATGAAGAAGGAAGTCAATTGGCTTATGTGGGAACTTCTTCTGCACAGAATGACCTGGTAAAACTGTATCAGCTGTATTACTTTAATTTTAAAGGAAACAAAAAAGAAATTGTTACCAATGAAAATGCTCAGATGAAAAAAAATTGGGTGATTTCTGAAAATCGGTTGCCTCTGTTCAGTAAAAATGGGAAACAGCTGTATTTCGGTGTTGCTCCCAAACCTGTTGCAAAAGATACAGCAATGATTGCGAATGACCATGCTGTAGTAGATGTGTGGAACTATAGAGATGATTATCTGCAAACGGTACAGCTAAAAGAATTGAAAAATGACCTGAAGAAATCATATGCTGCAGTAATGCAAACAGAAAAACCGGATTTCTTCAGAAATATTGATGGAGAAGACTTGGACACTTTACGCTTGGTAAATGAAGGGAATGCTGAATTTGCACTTGGTATTACAAGCTTGAACAACCGTATTTCTTCACAATGGGAAGGCGCTACAAAGAAAACGTATTTCCTGATTGATAATAAAACGGGAGACAGAACTGAAATTATTCAAAATCTGAATGGAGCAGCAGCTGTATCTCCGCTTGGTAAATTTGTCGTAATCTTTGACAGAGAAAAAGGAAAGTGGCTGAGCTATAATGTGAAAACAAAACAAACCCTTCCATTAAATAGCAGCCTACCTGTTTCCTTTGTTGACGAGGAATTTGATATGCCGGATTTTCCAAATTCTTATGGTATTGCATCCTGGACCGATAATGATGAATCTGTGATTATCAGAGACCGTTATGATCTTTGGGAGTTTTTCCTGAACGGTTCAAAAAAGCCGAGAAATATTACCAATGGATTCGGACGTAAACATAAAATAACATTTGATACTTATGATCTGGATAAAGATATTAAAAGCTTAAACAGAAAATCAGCCATTTATTTATCAGCATTTGATAATACATCCAAGGCGAACGGAATTTTTAAAACATCCATTCACTCAGACACTGACCCTGTAAAAATTCAAATGGAAAATGTATGGGGGTATCGAACTCTTCAAAAAGCAAAGAATGCTGAGAAATATATTTTGGTAAAGGAATCATACACAGATTCACCCAATGTTTTTGCAACATCAGATTTCTCAGAACAGCAAAAACTGAGCAATACCAATCCACAGCAAAATCAATATAACTGGGGAACAGATGAATTGGTAAACTGGACTACACCCAAAGGAAATACTTCTACAGGAGTTTTATACAAACCGGAAGATTTCAATCCGAATAAAAAATATCCGATGATTGTTTATTTCTACGAAAAGCTTTCAGATAACTTAAACCGTTATGTAGCACCTGCTCCAACACCTTCAAGATTAAATATTTCTTATTTTGTGAGTAACGGATATCTGGTTTTTACTCCTGATATTTCTTACACAGATGGTTTCCCGGGAGAATCTGCCATGGAATACATTAATTCTGGAGTTGAAAAGCTAAAGCAAAATTCCTGGGTGGATGGTACTAAAATAGGAATTCAGGGACAAAGTTGGGGAGGTTACCAGGTAGCCTATCTTATTGCACACACGAATATGTATGCCGCAGCATGGAGTGGTGCTCCTGTTGTCAACATGACTTCTGCCTATGGAGGAATCCGATGGACTTCCGGAATGAACAGACAGTTCCAGTATGAAAAATCGCAGAGCAGGCTAGGAAAGAATCTGTGGGATGCTCCGGATCTTTATATTAAGAACTCTCCGCTCTTTACCATTAATCAGGTAAAAACACCGGTAGTTATTATGAGTAATGATAAAGATGGAGCAGTGCCCTGGTATCAGGGAATTGAAATGTTTACCGCATTACGCCGTCTCGGAAAACCCGTATGGCTTCTGAATTATAATGGTGATGATCATAACCTTATAAAACGCCAGAACAGAAAAGATATTCAAATCCGCGAACAGCAGTTTTTTGATTATTATCTTAAAGGGGCAAAAGCTCCGGTCTGGATGACAAAAGGCATCCCGGCAACCCAAAAAGGAAAAGATTGGGGATTTGAGCTGACAGATGATAAGCCTAATTAATAAAATTCCGGCGGAGCCAAAGGCTCCGCCGGAATTTTTTATTATAAAAGCAATGAAAAAGAAACTGACACAATGGCATTTTTTTTATGATGGGCCTGTTCAGCACTTTTATTATATTTACCGCCAATTATAAATAACAGTATGGGAATCTTTGATTTTTTTAAGAAGAAAAATAACAGTCAGGAAAATGTAAGCACTCCGGTTCAGGAAATGGAAATGCCGGAAGAAAAAATAGTAGAGGAAGTGGCGGAAGAAGTTGTGGAAACAATACCGGAAATCCCTTCGCAGCCGGTAGAAGAGCCGAAAGTAAGTGAAGAATATGGAAAAATCAGGATTTATAATGATTATATCGTGTATTCTATAGCCCTTCAGCTAAGAGGTGAGTATACGCCTCTTTCAGCTTTTGAAAAAGAAAACGGTGAAGTAGAAGGCTTTGCATATATGGTTACTGAAGATGCTTATGCACTTTCTCCACAGCAGGCAATTGCAAAAATGGAAGAAAAGTTTGAAAGTGAGCTTCAGGAAGGTAAGATTAAATCGTATATGATCCTGTATCATTCTCAGTTTGATCATAACGGTAATCACACTCCGGCCATGCAGGAAGGGGAGTTCAAGGGAATTTCTCTTGCTTATCACTTTGCTGGTGATCAGAAGAAGAAAACAGGGTTGCCTTATATTTTCGAAAACCAGAATATCACTTATAAAGGTTTCGCAGAGTTTTCTCATGAAGAAAATAATGCAATCATGAATCATCAGTTGATTGACGGACAAAATTATTTCCAGAATACGGAAGGAATTGCAGCTCCTGAAACGACTAATGAAGCAGGAATCATCATCAGAAAATCGAATGTTCATAACCTGATGAATACATGGAGTGGAATTTTTGGTCATCAGAATTTCCAGACTAAAGATTACGGTCAGTATCTTAATGCTATTTTGACACAGTCTGAATCTTCTGATCCATCAGTTGATATGAAGAGCAAAACAGAATTTAATGGGGTAACATTTAAAACTACTTTAACGGAGGAACTAAGCATTATCATTCCGGAAGTAAAAACGGATTATACTCTGGATTTTGAAACAAGATCCATCAGAGAATGGGAAAATGCCTTGAATTTACAGGCGATTGTAGCAGGACCTGCCAGAGAAACTTTTGGGGTTTGGTTCTTTGCGACAGATTATGCTGAAAACAAAAATACCTACATGACACAGCCTCATCTGAAGGTAAATGTCAGTGGAATTGTATTCATCCTTGACGTTCATACGAACACGGATTTACCTGATGGTACTAAAATGAGTGACGATTTCACTACCTATGCCCCAAGTCAGGATCTTCCTAATTATGCATGCTTTGACTTTATTGCTCAGCTTGTAGACTTTAAAGAAACTGAATTGCTTGAAGATAAAAGTGTTAAAGGATATATTTTGAAACTGAAGCTCATCACCCATGAAGAGAATGAAGATTTCTTTACCATTGATGCTTTTGTGAACAAAGAGAATATGAGAATGGAAACGCTTACAAAAGGAATGAAGGTAACCGGAGCTCTTCAGCTTCAAGGTAAAATTGCCGGATAATTTTTAAAACATAAAATTCAAGAGGTTGTTCTACGGAATAACCTCTTTTAATTATGAGATCCGAAAGTTGGTTCCAGGGATGCAAAGCGTTGCGGCTTTGTCGCTGATTAAGTTTTGGGATTATACATTTGCTTAAAAGGGTCAATGAAATTGATTCCACCTTTGCTCTCTCTAAAATTATACCATGAATAAATAAAAGCTTTGCGTTTTAAAAAATATTTGAAACAAAAAAGGCAGTCCTAAGACTGCCTTTTCTATATTTTTCTGAAAAATTATTTGTTTTTCATTTCTTCCTTGATCTTACCTTCCAATTCTTCAGCAAGATCCGGATTGTCTCTTAAAACATCTTTTACAGCATCACGTCCCTGACCTAGTTTAGTCTCTTCGTAGCTGAACCAAGATCCGCTTTTCTTTACGATTCCCATATCTACTGCAGTATCAAGAATTTCTCCTACTTTAGAAACTCCTTCACCATACATGATATCGAATTCTGCCTGCTTGAAAGGAGGTGCTACTTTGTTTTTCACAATTTTCACTTTCACACGGCTACCGATAGCTTCATCACCTTGTTTGATAGGTGCACTTGCTTTTCTGATATCAATTCTTACAGAAGCATAGAACTTCAAAGCATTACCTCCGGTAGTCGTTTCAGGGTTTCCGAACATAACACCAATCTTTTCTCTCAACTGGTTGATGAAAATCACTGTACATTTTGTTCTTGAAATAGTAGCTGTAAGCTTTCTCAATGCCTGAGACATTAATCTTGCATGAAGACCCATTTTAGAATCTCCCATTTCACCTTCAATTTCTGCTTTTGGGGTAAGAGCAGCCACAGAGTCAATGACAACGATATCAATAGCTCCTGAACGGATAAGGTTATCTGCAATTTCTAAAGCTTGCTCACCGTTGTCTGGCTGAGAAATGATCAGGTTTTCAAGATCAATTCCTAATTTTGCAGCATAAGTTCTGTCGAAAGCGTGCTCTGCATCAATGAATGCTGCAATACCACCTGCTTTTTGAGCCTCAGCAATAGCATGAAGGGTTAATGTTGTTTTACCTGAAGATTCCGGACCATATATTTCAATGATTCTTCCCTTTGGATATCCGCCAATACCTAAGGCAATATCCAAACCTAAAGAACCGGAAGGAATTACTTCAATAGTATTGTCTATAGATTCATCACCTAAAGTCATTACTGTTCCCTTTCCATATGTTTTATCTAGCTTGTCAAGCACTAAAGCAAGTGCTTTTTTCTTATCGTCAATGTTACTCATCTCTATTAAAATAATTTCTCAAAAATACATAATTTATATATCAAAAACTAATATTATTTGTCTCTGAAAGCTGTTTTTAGAGTTAAAAAATGATAAAATTTTATAAGTGATCTCCTTCATAACGAAGCAGATGCATAATGTGGTATGGGTGATGGAAAAAATTGCGATCTATTAGGTAGGTTGGGATGCTGGAAGCTGGAAGAAAGGAGTTATTGATGTCTGTAAAATATATTGAACTTAGCTATTACTTTTACTAAGTGAGATTTATAGTCCAATATAAACTTCCAGCTTCCTGACTTATTACCTTAATGAAAATTTGAGTTTTTAGTGATGGCAAGATAATCTTCCAGTACTTTCATCTGGTCCTTATTTCCTCTTTGTATTCTGACATTGCGGCTTACAAGACTGTCATAAATTTTGTTGAAAAGTATTTTAGATTTTGGAAACAGATTTCTGAAAGGAACTTCCGGAATTTGTAATCTTTTACACACCTCGTCATCCAACAAAAACCAGGTGCAGCAGACGTGTAGATATTTCAAATTTTTTCTTTGAAATTCATATTTTAAAATAGGATTTTCCAATGATTCATCCAGCAGAGAATGAGCCAGAAGAACAGAATCTTTATCCGAAGGCGGCTGAACAGAAGTCCATAAATAAAAATATTCCGTTGCCTGTTTCTTATCATCAGGAAGAAGCTGCTCCGGAATTCCCAAAAGATAACCTACATATTTCCAGAGATGAAAAATTCCCTGTTCCTCTTCAACAGAAAAACTATTTCCTAATTTTTTAAGGCTATGAAGGAATACCAGACTGAACCCGATATATGTTGCCATCATGTCCCATGAATTGATAGGTTCTCCCCAGTTTTCTGTATCCCAGTCTTTATAATGTTTTTTAATAGAAAGTCTTGCGTAAGAATGAATCAGACGGGTTTTTATAGCAAATTCATACCCTTTTGCATGAACTTCCAGTGCATTGTAGCGGGTGGCATTCACCCAGAAATCCAATGTTTCTGAAAGACGTTTCACAGCACCTTTCTTCAATGCTTCTGTAACAATAAGCGGTTTGTTGAGGTAAGCATAATCGTAACCACCGATCAGACAATAATCTCTCAGCGAGATCAGAGAATCGAGGTTGCTTCTCATACAAAGTTCAGCTCCGCTTTTGAGAAGGTTATAATCCAGCCATTGAGGAACTTTTTGGGTCTGGCGGAACAATTTTTTTACACTTTCAGGAACATCATCAGTTTCCGAAACCCCGTTTCTGATGTATTGCTCGATTTCTTTCGAAGCTTCATGAAATTTTTTAGTGAAATAAACATCTCTTACCACCTCGTCACCGGTTTCATCCACATGATGAAAATAGGGCGCAAATTTTTCAAAATGCTCAAAACTCACTTCAGCTCCGGAAAATTCAATAAGCTGTTTTCCGTTGCCATGTCCCCAAAAGTCTCTGAAGTGGGGAGCGTCTTTAAAACGGGGTTGTATCATGTTCATTCCTTTACCTATAAAAATACAAGTTTTATGCTGAAATGTTTTGGTGAGATTTGTCAGCTATCCAAGAAGAACTTTCTTGAAATACCACAAACGGGTAATTTACTTGTGTTTATATAATTTGAAACTTTGTGCAAAACAAAACTAATGACCATGGAAGCTCAATTATAAAAACAGTTAGTTTTTCTACAATGATAAACTTATTCTCAAATTCAAAAAACTTAACCAGAAAAATAAAATCATGAAAACAAAAATTATATTGCTGTTTGTGCTCGGATGGGTGGGGATGGCGTTTGGACAAAAAAAAGACAAAATAGACTCAATTACAACTCAATTGACAATACCTGAAATTGAGACCTTATTATCTAAGGATGAATTTAAAAAAATTGTTAATAAAAAATTTAATTCTGTTATGAATAGTAGTGGTAAAACTACAATTGGAAATTATGCTGCAACAGATATCAACGATGGGCGTTTGGTTTTTAATGCAACAAAGAATTTTAAAAATGGAGATATGCTTTCAGTAAATGCAAGTGGAAGTGTTACAGATGGTTTTTTTGCAATATTTAATCAATCAAAAATAAATAGCAATGTCGGTGTCAATTTCAAATATAATGTGAGATTAAAATCATCTTCTATTTCATTTCATGAAAGAGAAATCAAAAATTTATCTAAGAAAAAATCTATTGCTACATCACAAGCTAATGTCACAAAATCATTATACATAAAAGATTCAATATTACTATTTTCAAAATTGAAGCTATTAAGGTCAGAAATCTCTGACATTCAGGAAAGACTGAAAGCAGCCAATGTAGATCCTACTGCAAAGGCAAGGTATGAGTATCAAATAGCTTTGAAAAATATGCAGACCGATTCTCTTTTATTAAAGAAAGAGTCACTTCCGTCTTTAAAAGAAATAGAAACCTTAAGTATATCTAAGGAAAAAAACAGTGTAGCTAATGCCATTGATAACTTTAATTATACTGGTATCTTCTTTCATTGGATAAGCTTAGGAGCAGGATTTCAGAATAATAATTTCAACTATTTTACTCCATCTTTATCTTACGAAAATCAAATAACTAAAAAGAATTATGTGGGTTGGAAAGGTTCAATTGAATACAATTATTATGAGTGGAATCAGTACAGCAAACCAACTCATTATTTGTTGATAGGCTTTTCAGGAGGGATTGATGATAATTTTTCTGATTTGTCTAAAACTGAAATTAATGAATCTTACAATTATGGGGAAACTTCATCAGGACAAAGAACCTCAACCAAAAAATTTAATGCTTATCAAGGAACATACAAAACAAATCTATCATATAGCAAATTGTATATTGATTATTACAGGTTTTTTTTAGAAAATACAATGGCATTACACATTTATCCACAAAGTACATTTAAAGAAGAAAGTAAACCACAATATGATGCAGGAATAGGGTTACTATACTCATTTAAGGATTTGAAAAAAGATAAATCTAAGCTGCATGTAGAACTTTATTTCAATCTTATTGATCTAACTAATTCCAACGATTCAGAGTTAGCTTTTTTAAAGCGAAACGAAATTGGGCTAAGATTATCAATTCCAGTAGCATTTCTTAATTTTTAAAATATTTTATTATGGCAAAAACGACAAAAAACAAACGGAAAGACAGAATCCTTTATCGTGCGGATTGTCTTGATTGTCGCAAGTATGTAGGTAAAAAAACGACACGCATACAAGCGGAGGAAGATAGGGATCATCACAAAAGTGAACCTAATAACGAAAATCATAACGTAGAAATCGAAGTTATACAACATTCCTATTTGAAATAACTAATTTTGATAGCATTGTATGATTTGAAATATTAAAAAATCAGTTAAAAACTGATTTTTTCTTTCTACGTTTGTAAGAGGCTAAAATAGAAAATGATAAGGATACAATAAAAAAGGAAATTCTATATTTAAAGTAAAAATACAAAGCCAAAACAAAAAAACCTTCCCATCGGGAAGGTTTTTATATTGCTTATCGCTTATTACTTATTATAAAGAAGCAGCGTGTACAAGCATATCCACTAACTTGTTAGAGTAACCCATTTCGTTGTCATACCAAGAAACAAGTTTCACGAAGTTAGGAGAAAGCATGATACCAGCATCTTTGTCGAAGATAGAAGTTCTCTTATCTCCAACGAAGTCCTGAGATACTACAGCTTCTTCAGTATATCCTAGGATACCTTTCAATTCACCTTCAGAAGCAGCTTTGATTACTGAACAGATTTCTTCATAAGAAGCAGCCTTTTCAATTCTCACTGTTAAATCTACTACAGAAACATCAACAGTTGGTACTCTGAAAGACATACCTGTTAATTTTCCGTTTAATGAAGGGATTACTTTTCCTACCGCTTTAGCAGCACCTGTAGAAGAAGGAATGATGTTGTTCAGAGCAGCTCTACCACCTCTCCAGTCTTTCATTGAAGGACCGTCAACAGTTTTCTGAGTAGCTGTTGTAGCGTGTACAGTGGTCATTAAACCTTCTACGATTCCGAAGTTATCGTGGATTACTTTAGCTAAAGGAGCTAAACAGTTTGTAGTACAAGAAGCGTTTGATAAAATTTTGATATCATCAGTAAGTTCCTTGTGGTTTACACCCATTACAAACATTGGAGTATCATCTTTAGAAGGAGCAGAAAGGATCACTTTCTTAGCACCTGCTGTAATATGTTTTGCAGCGCTTTCTTTATCCAGGAATAAACCAGTAGATTCTACTACGTAATCTGCACCGATTTCATTCCATTTTAGGTTGCTTGGATCTTTTTCAGCAGTTACTCTGATTCTTTTCCCGTTTACTACAAGATCGTTTCCTTCTACAGAAACCTCACCTGGGAAAATACCGTGTACAGAGTCATATTTTAACATGTAAGCCATGTATTCTGCATTGATTAGGTCATTGATTCCTACAACTTCAATGTTGTCTCTTTCAGTCATTGCTCTGAAAACAAGACGTCCAATTCTACCAAAACCGTTGATACCTACTTTAATTGTTGACATAATAGTTTGTTTTTATTAGATTATAAAAATAATTAGATTGCTAAAATTTCTGAAATCAGTAAAAGATCTTTATTGATTTCATTATGCTTTTTAATGGCTTCTTCAATCGGCGTATACGTCAGATCATTGGAACGCATTCCTGCCATTACATTGGTTTGTCCTTCCATAAGTCCTGTTACAGCACCATAACCAAGTCTGCTTGCCAAAACACGGTCTGCACAGCTTGGAGAACCTCCTCTCTGCATATGTCCCAGAATAGCTACACGGATGTCATAATCAGGGAAGGTCTGTTTGGTTTTTTCTGCAAGTTCGTAAACATTGGCTAGCTTTTCACCTTCCGCTACCACAACAATACTGGATGATTTTCCTGTTTTTTCAGCATTTCTGAATTTTGTGAAAAGCTCATCGATACTGTCTTTTTTCTCAGGAATTAGAATATCCAGTGCTCCGGCAGCCAATCCACTGTTTAAAGCAATAAAACCAGCATCACGACCCATTACTTCCACAAAGAAAACTCTGTTGTGAGAAGTTGCCGTGTCACGGATCTTATCAATGGCATCCATTGCAGTATTCAGTGCCGTGTCGTATCCGATGGTATTATCAGTTCCGAAAATATCATTATCGATCGTTCCCGGGATACCGATTACTCTGATTCCGAACTCTTCATTAAAGATTTTGGCACCAGTAAAGGTTCCGTCTCCTCCAATACAAACCAATCCGTCAATTCCCAGCTTTACACAATTGTCGTAAGCTTTCTGACGGCCTTCTTTTGTTCTGAACTCAGCGGATCTGGCAGATTTTAGAATCGTTCCACCCTGGTTGATTATATTTTTTACGGAACGAGCTCCCATTTTCAGGAAATCATCATTGATAAGGCCGTTGTAGCCTTCTCTCACCCCATAGCATTCGATATCATAGTAGTTGGCGGTTCTTACTACCGCTCTTAACGCCGCATTCATACCCGGAGAGTCACCTCCTGAAGTAAGAACTGCAATTTTTTTTACAGCACTCTCTTTCATCAAGTAAAAAATTTCGAACACAAATTTACAAAAACAAGTTCAGATAATCGTAGTAAGTTTCCAATAGTTTTGAATATAAATTATTAAAAGCTTCTGAAGTTTGTAGGTTTAAAAAAATATCGCGCAGTTTTTGTTTCCGAAGCATTCACATCAAGGTCGTACCAAGGTGTAAAATAGGGATTAAAAGGATTTGAAAGCACATGAATCGATTGTGCCGGAGTGAATCCTTCACTTAATAAGAATAATCTTTTTCCTTCTTTATTCCGGCAGACACCGGAAATAAAAACAATATGGCCGGGACTTCCCGGTGTAATCAGTATATCTCCTGTCTTCAGATCTGAATTTTTAGTAACCGGTTTTGTTTCTTTATTTAATGAAATCGTTCCTGCATAATTAAAAATGACATCCAGATAATTTCTGAAACTCTGATAAGAATCATCAGAAGCTGCGGCTTTTCTGAAGCTCACAGAATTTCCGCTGACAAAAGCTCTTGTTCCGTTTTTATAATCATTCCAGCTGAAAAGATCACCACTGGTGAAATGAAATTTAATTTCGTTAAATTTTTTCGCTTTATAAAGATATTCAGCTCTCATACGGATTACCGCATCAGCACATTGTTGTAGATCTTTATTTCCGGTATCAATATCAAAGACTGCTTCATGAAGATGCTGAGTAGAAATAGGTGTTCCATCATATTTTACAATCTGGCTGCCATAAGGTTTCAACTTAAAATTTTCAATAAAATGGCCGAAAGAACCAGATTTTTCATCAATCCATTCGTAGCCTTCAGGAGGAGAAAATCTCTCCCGGATAGTATTTTTATTTTTATTGATTTTTAAAGCGTTTTCAGCAATTAAGTGCTCATTTTTATCCGGTTCCGGAAGTAAACGGTCTGAGAGTTTTTCTTTTGTACAGCCAGTGAAGATGAGAATAGCAGTGATTCCTGTGATAACTTTTTTCATGCGTTTTTTAGTTGAAACAAATATCTCTTTTTTTTCACGTACCGGCAAATAGAAGATCTGAAAATCTGCAATATGTAAACCCGTTTTATGCTTCTTTATGTTCAGGAATCAGTAATTTGCCCCAATCATTCAGATGCCAGAGGATCTTCACCAGTTTTTCACCAAGTTCTGTCAACGTATATTCAACCCTTGGGGGAAGTTCATTAAAAGACTGTTTGGTTAAAATACCATCATCTACCATCTCAGTCAGTTGTTGATTTAAAACCCTTCGGTCTACTTTTGCAATGCCTCGTAAAAATTCGCTGGGACGTTTTTTTCCTTCATTAATCTGCCAGACAATAGGAATTTTCCATTTTCCGCTGATGGTATTGACAGCAACTTCCAACGGACAGATTTTATTTTCTTCAGCTCTTTCCTTTATTTCCATAAAATTGACTTTTTTATCCCTATGGGTGAAAAATATGCGGTATTGTTTTTATCCGCCTACTTTCAGACTTTTGTAAAGATAATCATTAAATAGTATGACAGAAAAACGAAAAGGAGCCCGTTCCATCAAAGATATTCCACCGGATATTCTGGATCAGCTGAACAGAGGAGAAATCGAAACCGCCAATCTCACAGAATGGCTGGCTGTAGACCAAAAGCTGCTGCTGGAAAATCTGCTTTTGCAAAATAATCGTAAAGAATATCTTATACCTGTTTTAGAAAATGTAAACCAGCTGAAAAAACAGACTGTTAATTCTATTAATGAAACAATAGGAATCGGTTTACTAGATCTTGCTGTAAAAAATAAAGATGATCAATTTCTATTAAAATTATCTGTTCATCAGGCAGATCTTGTTCGTTGCTGGGCAGCTTATACCATTGGAAGAAATAATAGTTTACAGCTTAAAGAAAAATTAGACAAAATTCAATCATTCGCTTCAGACACTCATTTTGGAGTAAGGGAAATCTGCTGGATGACAGTACGACCGGATATCGCCAGAAATCTAGAGGAAAGTATAGATATTTTATCAGCATGGACGGTACATAAGAATGAAAACGTGAGACGATTTGCCAGTGAATCTACAAGACCGAGAGGAGTTTGGTGTGAGCATATTGATGCTTTAAAACAAAATCCCGGGCTAGGACTGGAAATTCTGGAACCATTACGGTCAGATTCCTCCAGATATGTACAGGACAGTGTTGGAAATTGGCTCAATGATGCCAGCAAATCACAACCTGAATTTGTAGTGGAAATCTGTGATGAATGGCTTCGGGAAAGTCCTACAAAAGAGACGCAGTATATTGTAAAGAAAGCTCTGCGAACCCTTAAAAGGTGAGAGTTATCCACAAAACAAAAATATTGATATATTATCTTAGTATGTATATAGCATATTTTCAGGTGTTTAAATTGTGTTTTCAAACCCCACATCATCGTTGAATAGCTAATTATCTACGTGATTTTTGAATGAAAATAAGAGTGAAAAAAATCTTATGTTAACGGAATGTTAACTGAAAAAAGTTATCCACAATATGAGTTTTCGATGAATGTGGATTATATCTTTCATAAAATGAGAGGGTTAAATAATGTTCCCGAAAAAAGGACTTGAAATCACGTGTTTTTTCGCCGAAATAAAAAGTTATCCACAATATGGAATTATTGATTCAATGTTGGATTGATGTATCATGAGAATCTCAGGATCGTTTTATTGATAAAAGTCTGCGTTATCCGCTCAATCAGTGTGAAACAGTATTGAATTTTTTGAGAATGCGGTTACCATTTTTCCGTCAGATATTTCCAGTATCTTTTTGGAACATGCTGAATATGGAGTTTCATATTTTTTCTTTCTACAATATTGGTTTTTGTGAAATAACGCTGCCATAGAACCTGGTAACTTTTTTCTTCATCATCAAACTTTTGCTGATAATTATTGAAATCAATTTTTTCATCAGGGTAGAAAAATTCGCAATCGTTGAGGTCATACAGGAGGCCATAGTTTCTCCGGAGATCGTAGATCATCCACTTCTGATCCTGATAACGATTTTTAAAATGTTTTCTGATTAAAGGAAGAACATTAAAATCGGGATCTATTTTGGAGAAAAAAACACCATCCTGCATTTTTTCAAAGCGCACAAAAGCAGTCATTCTGTGCCTTTCCCTATCTACCGACTTGCAGATTTTTGAAATTTTTAAAATATCAGCGTCAGCAAAGTTCTCCAGAATATTATCTTGCGGATGTTTTACAGACTGCCTTACCGCAGATAAGATAAGGTTTTCCAGTTCAGGATCCTCGGATAAAAAAACTTTTAAAAGTTTGTAAACGCCCTGTTTTCCTATATTCTGCTCCAGTTTATTTAAAACTCTTTCCGACTTGTCCGGTTGAGTAATTACTTCATGTATTTCTGCAAAAATATTTTCCTGATGAAATCTTTCTCTGCTTGCAATCTCCACCTCTTTATAACGGTATTCGAAAACTTCAAATACCGTAGTGAAAAGACCATCGAAACTTCCATCATAGAGTAGGGTTGTCATGTGTTGAGTGTAAAAATTTAAAGTTTGGTTGGGTTGTCATTCTGAACGAAATAAAATGAAGTGAAGAATCTAGAGATTCTTCCTTTGTCAGAATGACAATAATGCTGCTATGTTTTTGCATAATAAATTAATGACCATTTGTGAAAAACATTAGTGTCATTAGTGTTTATTAAAACTGTTCAGAAATATTAAAACCATTAAGAATGATTTAAGAAATAAAGTAAAGTTAAGATAAATCATTCTGGTTTTTAAGCTTAAAGCAAAGCTCATCTTAATACTCTCAACACCTTAATAGAATCTTAATGTTTCAAAAAATAACATTTAAACAGATCATTAAAACAAAGTCAGCTGTTGCGAAAACTGGTTATGAAATTTGGATGAGCTTCCGCCTATGAGCAGTTTCCTGAAATTTTTATCCGTTAAATATTTCAGATAGGCATTTCCCGCAGCAAAATCAATAAAATATTTTGCCCGGTTAACAGCCGCTCCCAGTTTTTTCAAATGATCCATCGTTAAAACCTGAAAACGCCTTGCGCTTACAATTTTCTGAGCTGTTTTCACTCCGATTCCGGGAATTCTTAAAATCGTCCGGTATTCGGCAGTCTGAAGATTCACCGGGAACTGATCCAGATTCCGCAATGCCCAGCTCAATTTCGGATCTACCTCCAGATCAAGGAAAGGAACATTCGGATCTAAAATTTCTTCCGCTTTAAAACCATAAAATCTCATCAGCCAGTCCGACTGATACAATCGGTTTTCCCTAAGCATAGGAACTTCAGTGGTTAAAGAAGGTAATCTCTGATCTTCCAGCACCGGAACATACCCGGAATAATAAACCCTTTTCAGATTAAAGTTTTTATAAAAGTGATCCGCAACTTTAATGATCTGCAGATCATTTTCATTGGTTGCCCCCACAATCATCTGGGTAGACTGTCCGGCCGGAGCAAACTTGGGAACTTTTTTCAGAATTTTCTTTTCATCCTTATATTGAATGATCCCTTTTTGAATATACCGCATCGGGCTGATCATATCCTGTCTGTTCTTTTCCGGAGCCAGCAGTTTTAATCCGCTTTCCGTAGGAATTTCAATATTGACGGATAAACGGTCTGCATACAACGCGGCCTCCTGCATCAGATCATCACTTGCTCCGGGAATAGATTTCAAATGAATATATCCGTTAAAGTTTTCTTCCAGACGCAGCTTTTTGGCCACTCTTACCAATCTTTCCATTGTAGTATCTGCATTTTTGAAAATTCCTGAACTCAGGAATAAACCTTCAATATAATTCCTGCGGTAAAAGTTAATGGTAAGGTCTACCACTTCTTCTACCGTAAAAGCAGCTCTTTTAATATCGTTGGAACTTCTGGAAACGCAGTAAGCACAATCGTAAATACAATGGTTGGTCAACAAAACTTTAAGCAGCGAAACACATCGTCCGTCTTCTGTATAGGTATGACAGATTCCGCTTGCAGAACTATCTCCTAACGCTCCTTTTTTATTCTTTCTTGTCCCTCCGCTTGATGAACAGGAAACATCGTATTTTGCTGCATCAGCAAGGATTTCAAGCTTTTCTTTAAGACGGTCAAAATTCATATTTAAAATGATTTGATATGTTTTGTATCTGAACTGTATTTTAATTTTGTTCAAATTTAGTTCCAAAATTGATAAAAGTCAATCTTTTTTCATAGAAGTTATCAACAAAAAAGAGTCTCAAAATCATTATATTTACGGCTCATTAAAGTTTATATCATGAATCATAAACCAATCGAAGGTTTTTCCAAGCTTCCAAAGCAGGGGAAAATCGAATGGCTCGTAAACGAATATCTTGAAGGAAACCAGGAATATCAAAATATATTAAAACAATACTGGAATGATGATGCAGATCTTCAGAAGCTTCACGAAGAATTTTCTGAAAACACCATTTCCAACTTTTATATGCCGTACGGAATTGCTCCGAACTTTTTAATCGATGGAAAATTGTTGGCACTTCCAATGGCCGTTGAAGAAAGTTCTGTAGTGGCTGCCGCTTCCAAGGCTGCAAAATTCTGGATCGACAAAGGAGGTTTTAAAACAACCATTATCAACACTGAAAAGCTGGGGCACACCCACTTTATTTTTAATGTAGAACCCCACAAATTATTACATTTCTTTAATTTCAGTTTAAAGAAAAAATTATTTGAAACCACTGAGGATATTACATCCAACATGAGAAAACGTGGCGGAGGTATTTTAAATATCAGCCTGGTGGATAAGACCGCAGAAATGCCGAATTATTACCAGCTGAAAGCAAGCTTTGATACAGTAGATTCAATGGGAGCAAACTTTATCAATTCATGTCTTGAGCAGTTTGGAAAAACCCTGAGACAGGAAGTGGCTACCAGCGAAGACTTTACTCAGGAAGAAAAGAATTCATTACAGATTGTTATGAATATTCTTTCCAACTTTACCCCTGACTGTATCGTAAGAGCTGAGGTTTCATGTAAAATGGAAGATTTAAAAGACGACAGCGGAATTTCTCCTGAAGAATTTGCTTCTAAATTCAAACAGGCAGTTACCATTGCAGAAATTGAACCTTACCGTGCGACCACTCATAATAAAGGAGTCATGAATGGAGTAGATGCAGTTGTAATTGCTACAGGAAATGATTTCAGAGCTACTGAAGCTTGTGCACACGCCTATGCAGCGAGAGACGGACAGTACAGATCTTTAACACACTGTACAACAGATAACGGAGTGTTCAGATTCTGGATTGATCTTCCTATTTCTGTAGGAGTTGTAGGAGGGCTTACCAATCTTCATCCTCTGGTAAAATTCTCGTTAGCACTCCTTGGAAAACCTTCTGCACAGGAACTGATGAGCATTCTTGCTGTTTCAGGTCTTGCACAGAACTTTGGAGCATTACGTTCATTGGTAACTACCGGAATTCAGAAAGGACATATGAAAATGCACTTATTGAATATTCTGAACCAGTTGGGCGCTACCGAAGAAGAAAAGCAGCACTTTGTAACGTATTTCAAAGATAAGACAGTGAGCCATCATGAGGTGATCAATGAGTTTAACAGAATGAGAGGAAACTAATGCTGCAGATCATTTTGCCTATCGTATTCCTTCTTTTTGGGTTTTTTCTGAAAAAAACAAACAATGAAGGTTTCAGAAGCTCCAAGAGATTCGCCAATATGTTTATCATACTGGGGATTTCTACACTGGTGGCCAAGTTCATTTTAATGTACTTAAAATCAAAATAGTTGAAAAAGAGTATTGTATTTTTTTTATTGATTTCCGGTTTAAGTTTTTCACAGCAGAAAAAAGTGAAAATCAGTAATCTGCAGCCTAAAACTGAAGATACCGTTTTTCCGGTTGTCTCTTATCCTGAAAATCCACGGGTTGAAAATAAAATCAATACATTTCTGCAGGTAGATCAGCTGGAATATGTTCCGGGATCTGGTGGAAACCCTTTTAAACTGGCTTCTACAGCAACAAATTCCTATGCAAACTACCTTTATTTTTATAGTTGGAATAAAATTGAAACGCCTGAAAATATTCTAAGTATTGCTATAGATGGTGAAGCTTCAGGAGCTTATCCGGAAGGGTTTTCTATCTGGAAGAATTTTGATCTGAGAACAGGAAATTTTATTAATGCTGAAGATTTATTTCAACCTAATTCCGTGAAAATGGTTGAAAGTATCATTCAGAAAAGAGTAAAGAAAAGGATTGCCGACTTTCTGGTCAAGCTGAAGGCAGAGAAAAATCCATCTGAGGAAACTGAAGACCAGATCGCTATGTATGAAGACTGCTTTACAGAACATACATTGGAAGATATCAGATATTTCTTCGGGAAAGATAGACTGACTTTTGTTGCCGGAAGATGTTCCAACCATGCCATGAGAGCATTAGATGAACTCGACAGTCATGAAATAGAATTTTCTTATAAGGAGCTGGAAAAACATTGGAGTTCTTACGCAAGAAATTTAATCTCAGGTTCTGGAAAAACAGAAAAAACCAGTTTCAGAAATAAGCTTTACAAAGGGAAAATAGATGGGAAATACCCCATTACGGTTTTTATCAGCCGGTTATATAAAGGTGAAAGTGAAAACGATACAAGCTCCTTTACTGCATTCTATTGGTATGATAAGAATAAAAAACTGATCCCGTGGGATGGTAAAATGAAGGGAAATCATATTTCCATTACTGAGAACGATCATTATGATGAAGCTGCCGGCAAATGGATTCCGAGAGCTTTTGTAGAAGCAGATTTGAATGGGAATACAATTTCGGGAACCTGGCAGGATGATAAAACAAAAAAATATTTAACCCTAGAATTAGAAGAGTTATAAAATGAAAACAATTACTTTAGTTTTTGGAGCGGTTTACGGAATGGTTTCTGTAATCCTGGGAGCATTCGGAGCACACGCTTTAAAGAAAATATTAGCTGTGGAAAGACTGGAAAGTTTTGAAACAGGAGTAAGATATCAGATGTATGCAGCGTTTTTTCTGCTGATTATCGGGTATATCTTAAAATTTGAAACTTCTGCTGAAAAATGGACTTCCATTTTAATGATTGCAGGAACCCTGTTATTCTCAGTAAGCATCTATTTTCTTAGTATGCAGGATTATTGGGGAATGAATCTTAAATTCCTGGGACCTATCACTCCGCTTGGAGGTCTGATGATGATCTTAAGCTGGGGAATGCTGATCTTTTATTTTGCTAAAAACAGAATTTAAGAATGAAAATTCACAGAAGGAGGCGGTTAATACGAACATTCAATCTCTTAGATCAACCTATCAGATTCAATCCGTTTGTATTCAGCCGTACTTTTTTTATGTGGGCTGTTACAGGCCTTGTAGGTGGTATTATCGCCGGAGGATATTGGATTGTACTGGAGCATTTTACAGAATTCTTGTCCGGGTTTCAAGGATGGCAGGTGATTCCAACGATGGCAATCTGTGGATTGCTGGCCGGGCTGGTGATTCATTTTATCGGTGATCCGGGAGAAATTCATTTGATCGTTAATAACATCAGATTCAATAAAGGAAAACTGGAACCTAAGAATAATCCTTCCATGATTCTTTCTTCGCTGTTTTGTGTAGCGTCAGGAGGAAGTTTGGGACCGGAAGCACCTTTGGTACAAGTAACGGGCTCTACCGGAACGTGGCTGGGAAAAATTTTCAGACTGAAAGGTGAAGAGCTGAGGTCTTTAAGTATTGCCGGAATGGCTTCCGGTTTTACAGCCTTGTTTGGAGCTCCGCTGGGAGGAAGTCTTTTCTCTCTGGAAATCCTTCATCACAAACATGCGGTAGAATATTACAAAGCCATTATTCCTGCGTTGGTAGCAAGCTGTTTCAGTTATCTGATGTTTGCACTGATTATCCACCTGGGAATCGGGGCAACATGGGATTTGAAAGCGTATCATTATACCGGAGTATATGATTTTCTATATGCTACCTTGTTCGGAATTGTGGGTACTTTATTTGGATGGATCTTCATTTTTGTAGTCAAATTTTTCAAAAAAATTTTTGAATACAGACAGTTTCCGATTTACATTAAAACATTGGTAGGGGGCATCATTTTAGGAATTATTGCCTATAATTTTCCCATTACAAGATACTTTGGACACAACGAAATCAACCAGTTAATCGGGGGGAATTTCGGACTGAACTTTTTAGTTTTAATCCTTGTTTTTAAAATACTGGCCATTGCTATTACAGTAACTTCCGGATGGAGAGGAGGATTTATCATTCCATTGTTCTTCGTAGGGACAACATTGGGATTAATTATCCACAATTTGTTTCCGGGTGTTGATACCACGCTGGCTATTGTAAGTTGTATGGCAGCCATCAATGCCTGTGTAACAAGAACGCCGATGAGTACTACAATTATACTGGGAACGCTTACCGGATTTACTTATTTTGTACCGATATTGTTTGCCAGTCTTACCGGATATTTCCTGGCTCCGAAAATTCCGTTTATCGGATCTCAATCTGAGAAATTAACGGAAGAATAAGGGAAAATGGAAAGATATGTTAAAAATCAAGTCGGTCAGACTTTAATTTTTAAGTCAATAAACTTGAACTTCCGTGTCTTTTTAGTAAATTTGTCAACCTTTAAATATTAAAATAAAATAATAAAAATAATATGAATCTTCACGAGTATCAATCAAAAGAGATTTTATCAAAGTATGGAGTAGCTATCCAACGTGGTTTCGTTGCAAACAACGTAGATGAAGCTGTAGCAGCTGCTGAAAAATTGACTGCTGAAACCGGAGCACAGGCTTGGGTTGTAAAAGCACAGATTCACGCAGGTGGTCGTGGTAAAGGTGGGGGTGTTAAGTTTTCTCCAAACATGGATAAACTTAAAGAGAACGCTCAGAATATCATCGGAATGCAGTTGGTAACTCCTCAAACTTCTGCTGAAGGTAAAAAAGTACACTCTGTTTTGATTGCAGAAGATGTTTATTATCCGGGAGAATCTGAAACTAAAGAATTTTATGTTTCTATTCTTTTAGATAGAGCTGAAGGAAAAAATACAATCGTATATTCTACTGAAGGTGGTATGGATATTGAGCACGTTGCTGAAGTAACTCCTCATTTGATCCACAATGAACTTATTGATCCGGCTATCGGTCTTCAGGGGTTCCAGGCTAGAAAAATTGCTTTCAACCTAGGTCTTGAAGGAAATGCATTCAAAGAATTTGTGAAATTTATTTCATCTCTTTACAATGCTTACACAGGAATTGATGCTTCTCTTTTCGAAATCAACCCTGTATTAAAAACTTCTGATAACAAGATTATCGCTGTAGATGCTAAAGTAACTTTGGATGACAACTCATTATTCCGTCACAAAGACTTAGCTGAACTTAGAGATACAAGAGAAGAAGATCCAATGGATGTAGAAGCTGGTGAAGCGGGTCTTAACTTCGTAAAACTGGATGGTAACGTTGCTTGTATGGTAAACGGAGCTGGTCTTGCAATGGCAACTATGGATATCATCAAATTATCAGGTGGTAACCCGGCTAACTTCCTTGACGTAGGTGGTACTGCAGATGCTCAGAGAGTACAGACTGCTTTCGGAATTATCTTAAGAGATCCAAATGTAAAAGCTATTTTGATCAACATCTTCGGAGGTATCGTAAGATGTGACAGAGTTGCTCAAGGGGTTGTAGATGCTTACAAAGCTATGGGTAGCCTTCCTGTTCCATTGATCGTAAGATTGCAGGGAACTAACGCTGTAGAAGCTAAAAAATTAATTGATGAGTCTGGTCTTCCGGTACACTCTGCAATTACTTTAGAAGAAGCTGCAAACAAAGTAAAAGAAGTTTTAGCATAACCTGAAATTTTTTAAATAAACAAGAAAACCGTTCCATTGTTGGAGCGGTTTTTTTGTGCAAATGCAAGGGCAAAGTTTTATAACTTCAGTGAGAATTGTGTTATCGTAAACCTAACAGGTTTCAAAAACCTGTTAGGTTTGCTTAGCAACCAATATAAAAGACCACCTCAGTTTGAGATGATCTTTATTTTATATCTATTTTGTTACTTATCCTGATGGTTTTCCGGTAAGTTGGTCTCTCCACTGGTAATACTGATGCTCGTAGGCGTTACCAGCTGAACTTTATCCACATCAAAACGCTCTTTGATTCCTAAATAAGCCTGGCTTCTTACCTGCGCCAGATTGGCCCCTACTTTTATCCAGAATTTTACCTGAAGATTAAATGCACCCTGTTTTAAATCTGTAAAAATTACTTCTACAGTATCCAGCTTATCCACATTATCGAGATTTTTAACTACATCAAGAATCCCTTTCTGAGCTTTAGTGATATCTTCATCAGCAGGAATTTCAAAATTTAAAATAATTCTGCGTTGTGGAGAAGCCGTAATATTGTAAAAAGGAGCATTAAAAACAACCTGGTTGGGAATATATGCTTTCTTTCCGTCATCGGTAAGGATTTTCGTGGTAAGAAACCCGATTTCCTGTACGGTTCCTGAATGGGCTCCAATAGTAATATAATCTCCTACCTTGTAAGCCTTATCAATGCCAATCAGCATTCCTGAGAAAATACTGGATACAAGATCCTTCAGAGCGACTCCGGCAATAACCCCCGCAACACCTAAACTTCCGATAAATTTCCACAGGAAGCCACTGAAGCCCATTATTTCCAGCGCAATAAAGGTTCCCATCAGCATGATCAGAAATCTGAATACACTGATCAAGGTTACTAATGAGCTTTCTTTTTTGCTCTTCGGGAAGAATTTATGGAAGATTTTTACGGCTGCCTGGCTTAAATATTTACTGGTAATCAGGAAAAAAGTAAATACTAAAATTCCAACAATCAGCTTGGGGGTCAGTTCAGCAAATGTGATGTACCAATTTTCCAATACCTTGTAAACAAGATCAACATACCTGAGTCCGGTTTTCTCCATGAATAAAATTTTAATTAAAGATATAAATTTTCATCAAAAAATTTGCCAGTTCCAAAAAGTCTACTAAATTTGTAGACTATAAAGATAAAGCATTATGTCAATCAAACTAGGAGATACAGCACCCAACTTTCAGGCAGAATCATCAACAGGTGATATCAATTTTTATAATTATCTGGGTGATTCCTGGGGAATTCTGTTTTCGCATCCTGCAGATTATACGCCGGTATGCACTACGGAATTGGGATATACCGCCAAACTTCAGTCTGAGTTTGATGCCAGAAATACAAAAGTAATTGCCCTGAGTGTAGATGGTGTAGAAGACCATCAAAACTGGGTGAAAGACATTAATGAGACTCAGAATACCATAGTAAAGTTTCCCATTATTGCTGATAAGGACAGAAAAGTTTCAGAACTGTATGATTTTATCCATCCCAATGCTTCAGCTACGGCTACAGTACGGTCTCTTCTTATTATTGATCCTTCCAAAAAAGTAAGACTGATTATTACCTATCCGGCCTCTACAGGAAGAAATTTTGACGAAATCCTCAGAGTGCTGGATTCCTTGCAGCTTGTGGATAACTATCGTGTGGCTACTCCCGTGAATTGGGAATCTGGAGAAGATGTCATTGTTCCGCCAACGATTTCTACAGAAGAAGCACGGAAGATATTCCCAAAAGGGGTAACGGAAATAAAGCCGTATCTGAGATATACTCCTCAACCCAATACATGATTTATTTGATTTTTTATAGTTTAGTTTTAATTTGTACGAAAAGCGCCCCGAAATTTATTTTTCGGGGCGCTTTCATTTTTTTATAAGTATTGTGATTACTTAACGTCGTTGATGATTTGTTTCGCTTTAGACGTTGGAAGGTAAATCTGGAATCCTAAACCAAAAGTAATTTTGTTAGTATATCCACCGCTTCCGAATCCCGCGTTTGCATCATATTTCACTAAACCTTCCAATCCGATGTTTGGAGTGATAAAGTAAGAATAACCAGGTCCGAATCCGAAGTTAAGTCCGTTAGATGAAGAACCTCCTTTAGAGATTGACATTCCTCCAACACCTACATTACCTTCGAAAAACCATCTTCCGTGGTGTAGTAAGTTGTTTACTCCTTGCTCTCCCGGGTTAAGATAGTAACGTCCTAATGCTCCTACATTGTATGTAAAAGTAGTGGGTGCATCTTTAGCTCCTTTGAAACCTAAATCTACGTATCCCCCAACTGCGATATTATCTTCAATGAAATATGCTCCTTTTGGCTGAATTGCAAAGTTGTATCCCGCACCTTCATTTAAACCAAAATTTGCCCCTACAAGGTTACCCCCTACCATCCAATTACCTTTTTGAATCTGAGCGTTGGCAGTTGCTGTTAAGCCTGCTACGGCTAATATTCCTGTTAAAATAAGTTTTTTCATAATTTATTATTTTAATAATTAAATGTTTATTATTCACGAATTATAGAAAAAACAATAAATGTGCCAGACTCTTAATTTTACGTAATTTATCAAAACAAACGTTAAGATTTTCAGTGAGATATAGTTTATTTTTTTAACCTATTGACTCCATACGTTGTAATAATAAAGAAAATAAAATGAATGTTTTAAGAATAAAATGATAAAAGCAGGTGGTATGTCATTAATTATATAAAATCTTTATTTTATGTTGATTTTTTAAATAAATAAAAGAATCACAGAAATGATAAGCCCTGCAATCGTAAATTTGATACCTCGTTTAAAAGCTTTTGTCTTGGGATTAAACATCCAGAAACTTGAAATGACGAAAAAGAAAAGGGAAACTCCAAAGAATACGCTTAGCGGAGAGATGGCATCTTTAGATTGTGATTTGTGAAGAGAAACCATTTTATCCAATACAAAAGGCAGTTCCTTTTTAGTGTATTTCGCTTTTCCGGTTGCACTGTCATAAGTTCCCTGTTTAAAATAAAGAACGCTTCCTTCCGTTTTTTCCACTTCAAGGCCTTTCATCTTAAGCTCTTTTTTCAATTCTTTTTCTGAAAGATTGGCTGCGATATTTTTTTCATACTTTTTTTCGCTTTTCAGAAAATCAGTGTCTCTGTACACCAGAAGAATTCCGCTTAACGAATATACAGCCATAATTCCGGCAAGGAAATATCCCAGATAACGGTGTGTAATTCTCATGAAGCTTCTTGTGTCTTTAATCTTATCCATATCCTATTGTTTTGTTTTTGTTTTAAATTTCAAAAGTGGAAACTGCAAAAATGCAATCTCCACTTTTAATGAAAGAATTATTTTATAAAGAATTCTAGAGTCTGTATGTTAATGTGAAATAGTAATTTCTAGGTGTAATCGGATTCACTGAATAATTCTCGTGAACATTGTAGTTTTCGACATTAAACAGGTTCCCCACTTTCCCTTGGATGGAGAATTTTTTCCACTCGTATCCTACAGATACCATTACGGTAGTGTAATCCTTTAAAGCAAATGATCTGCTGATTCCGTTTCTTGCACCCAGGCCTGTAGAACCATTTTTTGTATCATTCCATCCGGCTAATCTGTCACCGATAAAGTATGCACCTGCACCTACTTTAAGTCCTTTTGCATAACGCGTGAATTTATAAAATACAGAGGCGTTTGCTGTTGTAGCTGGCGTTCTTACCAATCGTTGTTTCTCAACATATCCAAAACCGTCTGGTGTATCAAGATATACAGAGTTGTTATAAGAGAATCCACCGATAATTGATAAATTTTCTGTTGGGTTTCCTGTAATATCCAATTCAACACCACGGCTTCTCATTTTTCCTGCGAATTCTTTATAGAATGAATCTGAATTGGCCTGCCCATTTGCTAATTGAGGTGCGGTTTGATAATAATTATTGTAAACAATTTGATATGCTGTCAGGTTTACAGCTAAAGCATTATTCCAGAAATTCTTTTTTACTCCTGCTTCATATTGATCAATAGTAGTAGGCTTTAATGCTTGTTCATAAATATCTTTTCCTGTATTTTGAGCAAAAGAATTGGTATAGGTTGCAAATACGGAAAGGTTATCGTTTGGCATATATACTAAACCTGCTTTTGGCGAAAATGCTCTGTCAGATATTGCTGTATTTTTTTGATCAACATCTCCAAGATCATTTGAAAATGTATTTTTAGTATTAGTCATTGTTTCCAAATAAGACCATCTTAAACCAGCAATTACTTTAAGTTGCTTGGTAAGGCTTATGAAGTCCTGAATATATATACCAAATCTTTGTGTAGGGATTCTTGTTCTATCTTTTAAGGATGCGTCAGGCATTTTTCCACTAGCCCAAGTTGATGAATCATCTAAATAAAGGTTATTATTAATGGTAGCTGTATTACCATTAGTCCCATAAACTGTTGGATTGGTGTAAGTATAGTTATTTTGAACACCGTAGTCTCCATCAGTACCAATTAAAACCTTATGATTGATTTTTCCAGTATTGAACTCTCCATTAATATTAACTTGTAATGAAGTGTAATTTTGTTCGTTAAATGTTTTATTTAAAGGTCTTTGCCAGAAAAGACGGTTTGTATTCTTTTCATATCCCCATTGTACTCTTTCAGTAGAGTAGTAGTCTTTAGTATAGTTCTGATAAGAAGCTACAGCATTTAATGACCACTTATCAGTGAACTGGTGATTAAAAGTTACATTGGTAGAAACTTGCTCTACATTTTGATATTGCCAGTCCGCTCCCAAGAAAGCATTTTTAGGTAGAAGATCATTGATTTTATAACTTCCATCAGGATTAGTGATGGATCCAAGACCGAAATCAGGAGTAAAATTATTCTTAAGATAATCTGCCTCAACGATCAATTGTGATTTTGGGCTTAAATTGAAAAGGAATGAAGGATTGAAATAATATTTTTCTGATTCTACAACATCTCTGAAACTTTCTGCATATTCGTAAGCTCCATTTACTCTGAAAGCAATATTTTTTGATAGAGGGCCATAAATATCAACAGTTGGTTTGTAAGAATTCCAGCTTCCGCCATTTAATCCAATACTTCCTCCAAAATTGAATTTAGGTTTCTTTGTAATCATATTGATGATACCACCTGCTGCAGCATTACCAAATAACATTGCATTTGCCCCTTTTAAAACTTCAACTCTTTCCAGACCACTTACTTCAGGAAAAACCCCACTGTTTACTCTTGTTCCGTTTTTGAAGATATTATCATTTCCTAAAATGAAACCACGTCCGCCAAAGCTGTCCTGAGAATTTCCTCTTGATGAAGTAACATACATTCCGTTTACATTCTGAAGAACATCACTCAATTGTTTTGCCTGCTGCTGCTCAATGATTTCGTGCGTTACAATAGCAATAGGCTGAGGATTTTCCATTACTGTCAGATTTGACTTTGTTGATAATGGTCTTGCCTGGTTAGGATTTCCCGTTTTGTGAAGGTTAATATCCTCAATGGTCTGAGTTCTGATAGTATCTGCTTCAACGTTTTTCAGCTGTGAACTTGCTGAAACAGCGATTAATAGAAGACCTAAAGAAAGTAATTGTCTTTTCATTTTATTTTTATGTAGAACAGTTTTAAATAAGGCGCAAATGTAAGTATTTGTTTAGAATAGATAAAAATAATTTCATGATTTAAATCATATTTTTCAGAGTTACTGAGATGGATTATTTCTATAGCTCCTTTAGACCGGGGAATACAGAATTTTTTATGAATATATTTGTTTAAAAATTATAATATGCAATTGGTAAAAGCAGGGCTTTGTGCCTTTGGAATGAGTGGAAAAGTATTCCATGCTCCCTTTTTAAAGGAACATCCGGGATTTTTTATGTCTGCGGTAGTAGAAAGAAGTAAGGAAGAATCGAAGGAGAAATACCCCGATGCAACCATCTACCGTTCTGTGGAAGAAATGCTTCAGCAGGCAGATGTAGAATTGGTGATTATCAATACTCCGGTTCAGACCCATTATGAGTACGCCAAAAAAGCACTGGAAGCAGGAAAAAATATTATTGTAGAAAAACCTTTTACAGTCAATGTTGCCGAAGCAGAAGAGCTGGTACAATTGGCGGAAGAAAAAGGATTGTTTTTGAGTGTATATCAAAACAGAAGATTCGACCGTGATTTTCTACAGGTTCAAAAGATCCTGAATGATAAGAAAACAGGGAATATTAAAGAAGCTGAAATCCGCTTTGACAGGTTCCGTACTACTGCCAGTGGAAAACAGCATAAGGAAAGTCCGGATCAGGTGGGATCAGGATCACTTCATGATCTGGGAGCACATCTTGTAGATCAGGCGGTTCAGTATTTTGGATATCCTGAAAAACTTTTTGCCGATGTATTTTCTATGAAAGGAGCTGAGTTCGCTAACGATTATTTTGAAATTCTCTTATTCTATAAAGATAATCTGAGAGTAAGACTGAAATCATCTGTTTTCAGTAAAGAAGGGCATTATGCCTATACAGTGCATGGAGACAAAGGAACTTTCCTGCAGGAAAGAACCGATAATCAGGAAAATGAACTGGTTGCAGGTGCCGTTCCTGAATATGGTAAAGAATGGACACAGCCGCTAAAAGAACCGGACGGAATTTTAAACTACCTGAATGATGATTCTGAAACAGAAAGAATTCTTACCTACAGTGAAGCGGGAAACTATATGAATTATTACCAGCAGATCTACGAGCACATTGTTTTCGGATATGCTTTACCATCTCCCGGAAAAGAAGTTATTCAGAATATGAAAATCATTGATGCTTCCTTAGAAAGTGCTAAAGAAGAAAGGGTTATTCAATTATAAATGATAAGTTATGAATTATGAAGGAATTCAAGATTCAAAGTTTAAGGTTTAAAGTTCAAGGTTGATACGGTTGTGATTAGAAGCCTTCAACTCGTTTACTCTCAAACCCTCAAACTCTTTAAATTCATTCATAATTCATAATTTTTAACTCATCATTATTAAAGGATTTCCTGAAGTTCCAGCCATCTCATTTCGTGGTTCTCCAGTTTTTCTGAAACCGTTTCTAACTCTGAAGAAAGTGTGGCGATTTTTTCATAATCAGCTTCGTTATTGAGCTGCTCCAGAATTTTAGCGCGCTGTGCTTCCAGTTCAGGCATTTCTTTTTCAATGGTTTCCAGTTCTCTTTGCTCTTTAAAAGTGAGTTTTCTTTTAGAATTCGAAGACTGAGTAACTTCTGCCGAAGAAATTGCTTCTTTTACAGGTTCAGGTTTTACCGCTGCATTTTTTTCTAATGCTTCTTCACGGCTCCTGGCTTCTCTATATTCTGAGAAGTTCCCTACAAAATCACGAATTTTTCCATTGCCCTCAAAAGCCAGTACATGATCTACAATTCTGTCCATGAAATATCTGTCGTGGGAAACTATAATCAAAGATCCCTGGAATTGCTGAAGGAAGTTTTCAAGAACCGTTAGCGTGGGAAGATCAAGATCATTTGTAGGCTCATCAAAAATCAGGAAATTAGGATTCTGATACAAAATATACATCAGGTGAAGTCTTCTCTTTTCACCTCCCGAAAGTTTGGAGATAGGAGAATATTGTGTCTGATCATCAAATAAGAACAATCTTAAGAACTGTGATGCGGATAAGCTTTTACCATTTGCTAAAGGATAGAATTCTGCAATTTCCTTGATGAAATCTATTACACGCTCATCTTCTTTATAGGTAAGCCCTTTTTGTGAGAAATAACCGAAAGAAATAGTTTCTCCGGTTTCAATTTCACCATTATCAGCTTTTTCCAACCCTTGAATGATATTAAGCAGGGTAGATTTTCCCGCCCCGTTTTTCCCGATGATCCCCACCTTTTCTCCACGTTGAAACTGGTAGCTGAAATCTTTTAAAAGAACTTTAGGTCCAAAGCTCTTGTCAATATGTTTGAGTTCAAGAATTTTATTTCCGAGACGTTTCATTTCAAAATCCAGTTCCAGTCCGTCTTTTCTGGTATCGGTTTTGGCAACCTTTTCAGTTTCATAGAAAGCATCAATTCTGCTTTTTGATTTAGTGGTTCTGGCTTTTGGTTGTCTGCGCATCCATTCCAGTTCCTTTCGGTAAAGGTTGTTGGCTTTGTCAATTGTAGCATTAAGGTTTTCCTCACGAATCATCTTGTTCTCAAGGTAAGTAGCATAAGAACCATTGTGAACATAAAGATTCTGATCCTCCATTTCCCAGATAATATCACAAACACTGTCAAGGAAATATCGGTCGTGGGTTACCAGTAATAAGGTGATTTTTGCCTTGTTCAGATAATTTTCAAGCCATTCTACCATATCCACATCCAGGTGGTTGGTAGGTTCATCCATGATAAGAAGGGTGTGCCTGTGCTCAGCTCTTGTTTCCGTTAAAAGTTTAGCTAAAGCAACACGTTTGATCTGCCCTCCGGAAAGAGTGCCCATTTTAGCATTCAGGTCAGTAATTTTAAGCTGGGAAAGAATCTGTTTCATTTCATTTTCCAGATCCCAAGCCTTATGAACTTCCATATCAGCCAATGCTTTCTCAATAAAATCATTATCTGTAGAATGAAGGGACTGATGATAGTTTTTAAGCGCAAGAATAGGTTCCGAATCCAGCGCCATCATAAATTCTTCAATGCTGAGCTTTGGATCATAATCAATTTCCTGGTCAAATAATACCACCTGGATATCTTTGTTGATGATCGCAGTTCCGCTGTCTGCAATTTCTTTACCCATTAATATTTTCAGAAGAGTAGATTTTCCACTTCCGTTTTTGGCAACAATAGCTATTTTATCTCCTTCATTGATGTGGAAAGAAATATTTTTAAACAAAACTTTGATGCCGTAAGATTTGGTAAGATTTTCTGCAGAAACGTAATTCATTGGGAATTAATAGTTTGATTTTAATTTTTAACTAAGTCGCAAAAATACGAAAATGTAGCCATAAAACTTTCCGGAACGCTTCTTATAAAAATGAATATTTATGATTTTTTAATAGACTGTGTCCCTTGCCTGCAAAAACTAATCAGTAAATTTGATCAGTAACAATAAAATATACAGTTTAAAACAGTAATACATAATACAAGAATCTGATGGAAACAATGAAAAAAGTTATTGTCGATATGGACGGGGTAATGGCGGATGTATATCATCAGCTGGTAGAATTCGAAAAAAGAGATACCGGAAGAGAAATTGAAATCAGTGATTTGGCTGGTAAGCCTGAAATAGAGTCTTTTCCGAATGGAAAAAAACATGTTAACGAAATAGGGTTTTTCAGAACACTGCCTTTAATGAAAGGAAGCCGTGAAGCAATAGAATATCTGAACAATAAATATGAACTCTATATTGTCTCGGCCGGAATGGAGTTTCCGAACAGCTTAAGAGAAAAGTATGATTGGCTGGCAGAGCATTTTCCATTTATTACCTGGGAACAGATTGTTCTTTGTGGAAGTAAAAAAGTAGTATCAGGAGATATCATGATTGATGATTATCCTAAAAATTTAGATCATTTTTCAGGGCAGAGACTGATATTTACCCAACCTCATAATGAACTGATAGAAAATGAAACGTACGAAAGAGTTCATTCATGGGAAGAAATTATGGGTATTCTTTAAATGAAAGGAATTTAAATATTTTTATGATTATTGTAAAAAAACAAAAATTATTTAAAAGAATTTTAACTAAGGGAAGAATAAATTTAATAAAGAATTGTGACAGCGGCCTGTTGAAAATAAATAAGTTTGCGTCAAACTTTTAACATGAAAATATACCATACTTTATTCTTCCTTTTGGCAGCTTCAGCCTTCCATGCCCAGGTTATTTCCGGAACCATCATTTCTAAAAATGAAAACCAACCGATCCCTTATGTGAAAATCGGAATTGAAAAGAAATCAATCGGAACGATCTCAGATGAAAAAGGGAACTTTTCAATGGATCTTTCCAATACAGATCCCCAACAGAAAATAAAAATAGAAGTACCGGGATTTGATTCTTATCAGGAAACAGTACAGGACTTTAAAAAACATGATCAGCAAAAAATATTTTTAACAGAGAAAACTAAAAATATCAAAGAGATTACCGTTAAAGCGAAGAAACTTGTAGATAAAAACTGGGGAGTCAATACAAAGACGAAAAGCGTTACTTATTTCGTTAATCCGGAATTTGATAAGAAAAATTTTCTCGGAGAAACAGCATTGGAATTCAATGCTAAAAAGAGATCAAAAATTAAAAATATTAATCTGAACATAGCCAGTTATGTTTCTAACGAGCCGGTTCTGATGAGGTATAGTATTTATAGTGAGAAAAACGGTTTCCCGGACAAGAATATTCTTGAAGAAGAGATTACAGTAGAACTTACTGAAAATATGATCAGGGACGGAACTTATACACTGGATGTGAATGATCGTAATATCTGGGTGCATGGAAAATTTTTCATAGGGATACAGTTTTTAAAAGATTTTGCTGGAAGAATTAAAATCAGTGCTGCTTTGTTCAGAACCGGATTTATAAGAGAATTTTATGGTGACTGGCAAAAAATGACCATTGCTGCACCTGCTATTAATATTGACGTGAAAATGGATAAAAACGGAGATAAAAATACGGATGATGAAAACGGATTTGTAGATGATAGTGCAGTAGCACTGATGCCTGATGTATCAAAATATATCCAGGAGTCAGAGCAAACAGTATATGGCCAGAATAAGGCAGTGGGAAATTATCTGAAACTTCAGGATACCAATCTGTATTATGAAATCTACGGTGAAGGAGAACCATTGATTCTGCTTCATGGCAATTCCGGAAGTATTAAAGATTTCTATCAGCAGATTCCTGTTTTATCAAAGCAGTATAAAGTAATTGCCATAGATACGAGAGGGCAGGGGAAAAGCATCGATTCTTCTAAAAAAGATTTTACTTACAAAATGTTTGCTGATGATGTAAAAGCAGTAGCAGACCAATTAAAGCTCAATAAAGTAAATATTGCAGGTTGGAGTGACGGCGGAAATACCGGACTGGAATTTGCCCTGAAATATCCGGAAAAACTGAACAAGCTCATCACAATTGGAGCCAATGCATTTCCTGATGGAGTAGACAACAGGCTTACGGATCATTTTGAAAATAAAATGCTGGTGTTGAAAGAACTGAAAAAACCAGAACAGTTTAATGAGCAAAGGCTTTTGAAAATTATGCTGACACAGCCGCGTATCGCGAAGAAAGATTTAAATAAAATTGGAAATAAAGTATTGGTTATTGCAGGTGATAATGATGTTATCAAACGTGATCATACCGAACTTATTGCTAAAGAAATTCCCAATGCTGAACTAAAAATCTACAGCAATGCCACCCATATGATTCCCTTTGAAAATGCAGATCAGCTCAATACAGATATTCTCAATTTTTTAGGAAAAAGTAATTAGATAAGTAAAGGCTGGAAGCAGGAAGATGGAGGCTGGAAGTGATATCAGTCAGCTTCTATAAGTTGACTCATTGAAATTTTATCAACTCCTGTTTTTCTGCTTTCATTTTCTTCTTTTAATCCAGCGTCAGCCTTTTTAACGACCACGAATTACCATTGTAAATATCAAGATCCACTTTAGCATTGATGCCGTGAACAATCCCGTTTTCCGTAAACTGCCAGAAATCCCATTCATCATCAGGTGAAGGAGAAGGAACATCATTGTAATTGGCAAGCCATAAAGGGTAACCTTCAAACTCGCCTTTCAGAAAATCTTTATAGTAATGGTAGTACGTATAGATGATGGGCTTTTCACCATAGGCGTCCTCTACAATTTTACACCATACTTTCAGGTCTTCAATCAGTTTTTTGTTGGTTTTACGCTTCGGAATCTTTTCAATATCAAGAATCGGAGGAAGATCCCCACTTTCAAGTTTTACATTCTCTAAAAAATTATTGGCCTGGATCACAGGATCTTCATCAGCTCTGTAAAAATGATAGGCACCCCGGATCAGATCATGCTTTTTAGCACTTTCCCAGAATTCATCAAAATGCTTGTCGGCACTTCGGTTTCCCATCGTTGCACGCATTACCACAAACTCCAGTGGAATTGTTTTATTTCCGATGCTGAGACTGTCCCATTTGATATCTTCCCGGTTCTGATAATGCGAAACATCAAAGCCGTAGGTCTTGTCAAGGTTGCTGGCCAAAATTCTCTGAATTCTTGCAGCCTCCTTTTCACTGTTATGAAGTTTTTTATGCTTAAATTTATTAAAGTACAAGGCATAGTAATAACTGACGGACTGCCTTAAATAAAGTCCTGTTCCTACTAATGCTATTAGTAAAATTGCCAATATTACCCACCTTCGGAAAAAATACTTCTTCCGTCGCGATTTATGGACTTGTTTGGCAGTTTTTTTGGTGTACTTTTTAGGTGTCATAAAGTTTTGCAAAACTAACTTTTTTCACTGCCAAATGCTAAAATAAAATCAGTAAATTTGTGTATTATGGAAACACGCGAAAAAATCATCATTATTGGAGGAGGATTTGCGGGGCTGCAGCTTGCAAAAACATTGAATAACAAGAACAAAAAGGTCATTGTTCTCGACCGGATGAACCACCATATGTTTCAGCCGCTTTTTTATCAGGTAGCCTCAGGAAGGATAGAACCTTCCAACATTTCTTTTCCCTTCAGAAAGATTTTTCAGCAATCCAGAAACACACAGTTCCGTATGACAGAGGTGAAAGAAATAGACCCTGCCAACAATAAAGTCATTACCGACGAAGCAGAATTTACTTATGATAAACTCATCATTGCAACGGGCTGTAAAACTAATTTTTTCGGAAATAAAGATCTGGAAGGAAAAGCTTTCGGAATGAAAAATACCCAGGAAGCCATCAGTATCCGAAATCATGTTTTGACGACCTTTGAAAAACTGATTATTGAAAAAAGCCGGAGCGATGACGGAAACTGGAATATTGTAATCGTGGGAAGCGGCCCCACCGGCGTAGAACTGGCAGGAGCTTTTGCTGAAATGAAAAAAGACATCCTTCCAAGAGATTATCCTTACATGAATTTTGATCATCTCAAGATTATCCTGGTAAGTTCCACAGAAAAACCACTGGCTGTAATGAGCAGCGAGGCACAGGAAAAATCTGAGAAATACCTCAAAGATCTCGGAGTCACTTTTTTGAGCGGAGAAGTAGTAACAGACTATGACGGAGATAAAGTACACCTCAGAAGCGGAAAAGAAATACCATCCAATAATGTCATCTGGGCAGCCGGAGTGACAGGAAATGTAGTAGGAGGTTTCCCGGAAGAAAAATTAGTAAGAAACAGATATATTGTAGATCGATATAATAAAATACAGGGTTACGATAATATTTATGCCATCGGAGATATTGCCTATATGGAAACACCAAAATATCCACAGGGACATCCTCAGGTAGCTAACGTAGCCATTAATCAGGCAAAAAATTTAGGTAAAAATCTTTTAAAGAAAAGTCAGGAAGAATGGAAAGAATACGAGTATGATGACAAAGGTTCATTAGCGACTATTGGGAAGCACAGAGCTGTTGTCGATCTGCCGTTTATAAAATTTCAGGGATTTCTCGCATGGTATTTCTGGATGTTTCTCCATTTAATGCTAATTTTGAGCGTTCGAAATAAGCTGGCCATATTCTTCAACTGGATGTGGAGCTATATCAACAAAGATTCTTCTTTAAGATTAATTATTATACCTACTAAGAAAAACGGAACATTACAATGAGAATTGACATAATAAGCGTACTTCCGGAATTGATGGAAAGTCCGTTCCAAACTTCTATTTTGAAAAGAGCAATGGATAAAGGGCTGGTAGAAGTACATTTTCATCATTTGAGAGACTGGGCAATCAATAAGCACAGACAGATAGATGATGAGCCGTACGGAGGCGGAGCAGGAATGGTAATGATGGTAGAACCGCTGGATAAATGCATTTCAGAGCTTAAATCTCAAAGAAATTATGATGAGGTTATTTACCTGACGCCGGATGGGGTTACTCTAAACCAGAAAATTGCCAATTCACTTTCTATCAAAGACAATCTGATCTTTCTTTGCGGGCACTACAAGGGAATAGATCAAAGAGTAAGAGACCTTCATATTACAAAAGAAATATCAATCGGAGATTATGTTCTTACCGGAGGAGAACTGGCAGCCTGCGTTTTGGCGGACTCGATTATCAGATTGCTTCCCGGAGTTTTGAATGATGAACAGAGCGCATTGACAGACAGTTTTCAGGATGATCTGCTTTCTCCACCTATCTATACAAGGCCTGAAAGTTATAAAGGCCTGGATGTTCCCAAGATCCTGCTGAGCGGGAATTTTAAAAAGATTGAAGAATGGCGCCATGATGAAGCCGTAAGAATCACAAAGGAAAAACGTCCTGATTTATTGTAAAGGAAAACTGTCAGAACTTGTCTGATTTTGGCATCCTTATTTAATTCCATTTGTTGTAGATAAATGGAATAATTTTTGTTGTAATTTTGATAAGTGCGAAAAATATTAATGTTTTCGATTTTAATTTGAAAATTTATTTCTATTATCCCGGATTTTATATATTGTCTCAATTTTGATTAATATATCGAAACTAAAGGATAGTTGAAAAATTAATTCATAATGACTTACTTCATTAGTATTTTTTACTATATTTGAATTGTTTTTTATTGGAAATTGATTTACCGTTTTAGAGGTAAATCACGGAAATTTGAAAAAAAATAATAAATTTACATCATAGTAAAAAGAACATAATAAATTAAAAGTATAGAAATTAGTGTAGATGGAGCTGTTCTCTTTTTATAATGTTGAAAATTTATTTTTACCCGATCCGAAACCTGTCCACAAATTAGATCCTACCCGGTCAGGATTAAGGAATTGGGATGAAAAGAGATATAGAAATAAGCTTTTCAAGATCTCTCACGTATTTCAGTTGATGAAGGAGGAGAATGATGTATTACCATTTTTAATAGGATTATCTGAAGTTTCCGGAAGGAAAGTCTTAGAAGATCTTGTGGAGATGGACCCCTTTAATTCGGAATATGGAATTGTGCATTACAATTCTATGGACGAAAGAAAAGTGGATGTAGCCATGTTATATGATAAAAATAAAGTAGAGGTACTGGACTCAGAAACCATTACTTTCTTTTTTGAAATAGTAAATAAAAACACAGAAAATTACGACACAACCCGAGACGTACTTTTTTCAAAAATAAAATATAAAGGGGAAATTATTAATGTCTTTATCGCGCATCTTCCCTCTAAACGCGAAAAAGATATCAATAAACCTAAAAGAACCTTTATATTGAATGAAGTACGGGAACGGATTATGAAAATTATAAATGCTGATAAAGAGCATGTTATATTGTGTGGTGATTTTAACGAAAACCCGGATGATGAAAATTTAGTACAGATTCTCTATGACAATGACCATGAGAAGGTTTTAATGAACCCTTTTCAGCAATTGTTTTCTACAAGAAATTATTCTACTTTTCATTATAAATCTGGATTGCTGTATGATCAGATCATTATGTCAAGATCTTTGCTTGATAATAAGACGCTGGCTTTTCAGGATGCCCATATATTTAATTCTGAAAAAATCCGCAGCAGAACCAGAAATTTTGAAGGACGACCTTTCCGAACATATGCTGGTACACGGTATTTAGGAGGATACAGCGATCACTTTCCGGTTTTTGTAAAATTTAAAAATTTACATTAAAAAACATAAATAATAAAAAAGTAGAAAATGAAAAATTCGAGCAACACAAGCTACCATTTAGATTCTATTGACAAAGAAATCATCTACATGTTGATGGATAATGCTAAAACTTCTTTAGCCCACATTTCAAAAAATGTAGGAATTTCCACCACTGCAGTGCATCAAAGAATCAAAAAACTCGAACATGCAGGAGTTATTGAAAATTCAATATCATTTCTTAACCCTAAGAAAATTGGATACAAAGTGATTTCCTACATCGGTGTATTTTTGGATCAGCCAAGCCATTATCCGGAAGTGGTAAAGTCTTTGCATGATATCAACGAAGTAGTGGAGGCCCACTATACTACAGGAAATTATACTATTTTCCTGAAAGTGCTTTGTAAAGACAATGATCACTTAATGCAGATTCTTAGTAAGCTTCAAAAGCTGAAGGGAGTAACGAGAACAGAAACTTTTATATCTTTAGAACAAGGTATTTACAGACAATTGAAAGTATAACAATATGAACATAGCCCAATATTTGGATTCAACTTACCTGAAAACTCCAGAACAGTCAGGTATTTCCCACGAAGAAACACTTCAAAAAGATAAAGAACTTGCTCAGGAAGCAATAGACAATGGTATTTTTGCCGTGATGATTCGACCGGATTATGTATCTGAGATCAAGAAATATATTCAGGAAAGAAATTCAAATGTTGTAGTAGGAACTGTAATAGGTTTCCACGAAGGAACGTATTCTATTGAAGAGAAACTTGCAGAAGCGTTAAAAGCAATAGAAGACGGAGCAGATGAATTAGATTTCGTTATTAATTATACGGCTTATCTACAGGGGAATTTAGAACTGGTAAAAGAAGAATTTGTAAAATGTACCCAATTATCACTTGAGCATCATAAAATTGCAAAATGGATTATTGAAATTGCAGCATTAACGGATGCACAAATTGCAGATCTTACCAAAAAGATTTCTACCTGGGCAGAAGAAAATTTCTCTGAAAATGAATTGTCGAAAATTTTTGTCAAGTCATCAACAGGATTTTATCAGACTGCCGAAGGAAAGCCAAACGGAGCAACCTTTGAAGGAATAACAATTATGCTCAGCAACGCTGGCAAACTTCCCGTAAAAGCAGCAGGTGGAGTAAGAACTCCCGAAGATGCTGAGAAAATGATCAAAATGGGAGTTAAAAGAATTGGAACTTCTTCAGCGCTGGGATTAATTAAAAACGAATCCTCATCAGAAGGATACTAAATTAGATTCTCAATATAAAAAAAACCATCAGTTTGCTGATGGTTTTTATTTTTATAGCTGTGCCTGATATTCTTCGTAGAACTGATGGGTTTCTTTAATCAAGCTGTCCATTTCTTCCATGGTGAAAACTTCCAGGAATTTCTTTCTGAACTCCTTAAAATGAGGGATTCCACGGAAATAGTTGCTGTAATGCTGTCTCATTTCTACCAATCCTAATCTTTCTCCTTTCCATTCGGCACTCCATTCAGCATGTTGACGTACAGCCAGCAGTCGGTCTGAAATGGTCGGTTCAGGTAAATGCTCTCCTGTATTAAAGAAATGTTTGATTTCATTAAAGATCCATGGATATCCAATGGCAGCACGTCCGATCATAATACCGTCACATGCATACTTTTGTTTATACGCTAATGCTTTTTCTGCAGAGTCGATATCACCATTTCCAAAAATGGGAATCTCAATATTAGGATTTTGTTTAATTCTTGAAATATGCTCCCAGTCTGCTTCCCCCTTATACATCTGAGCACGGGTTCTTGCATGGATCGTAAGAGCTTTAATTCCTGTTTCCTGCAAACGTTCTGCTACTTCATCAATATTAATGCTGGTACTGTCCCATCCTAAACGGGTTTTTACCGTGACAGGAAGGTGAGTAGAGCTTACAACAGCTTTTGTAAGACGTACCATGAGGTCAATATCTTTCAAAACACCAGCTCCTGCTCCTTTGCAGACAACTTTTTTTACAGGACACCCGAAATTAATATCTACCAGATCAGGATTTACTGTTTCCACAATTCTAGCAGACATAGCCATAGCTTCTTCGTCTCCACCAAAAATCTGTATTCCAACGGGTCTTTCGTAATCGAAAATATCCAGTTTTTTACGACTCTTGATAGCGTCACGAATCAACCCTTCGGAAGAAATAAATTCCGAATACATTAAATCTGCACCATGCATTTTACACAAACGTCTGAATGGAGGATCACTTACGTCTTCCATTGGAGCCAGCAAAAGCGGAAATTCCGGCAGTTCTATGTTGCCTATTTTTATCATGCTGCAAATTTACGAAATTCTTAAAAAACAATATTTTATAAATTAATATGTGGTATTGTGTTTTATTTGTGTTAGGTTATTTAAAGGATTTTATGATATTATGTTTAATTTTTTATTAATATATTTAATTGATTATCAGTGTTTATTGAATTTTATTGATAATTATTTTTTATATTTAGTATAATAAAAATTAATGTCATGAGAAAAATTCTATTTTGTTTGATGGCAATTTTGGTTTCATCAAATTTTTATTCACAAGTGAATATTTCTGCCACAGCAGGAACTGCTACAGGAACCTACACCACGTTAAAAGGAGCATTTGATGCCATTAATGCGGGAACACACCAGGGAGCTATTACAATCAGTATCACAGCGAACACAACAGAGACAGCCACCGCTAGTCTGAATGCCAGCGGCGGAGCGACAAGCTACACCTCAGTTGCAATCAAACCTGCAGCGGGAGTTACAGCGGCTATTTCCGGTGATATTGCCAGTGCCCCTTTAGTAAGAATACTGGGGAGTAATATTACCCTGGATGGAAGCAATACAGCTTCAGGAACAACAAGAGATCTTACGCTTACCAATACTTCTATTGTGGCACCGCAGGTAATTACCTTTATTGCAGCTTCTGCAGCAGCAGCCAATACTAATATTATGATTAAAAATCTTAATATTATCAACGGAATGAATAATTCGTCAGCTTTGGTAATGTATGATGGAGCAACAACACCTACGGGAGGCTTCTTTAATAATGTTACCATTCAGAATAATGCGGTGAAGAAAGCTTATATGGGAATTTATTTATTTGCTGCTACAGCTGCTGGTAATGGAGCTAATACATTGGTTACAGGTAATGATATAAGTGCTTCGGGAGCAGATGCCAACCGTCTAGGAGGAATTTATGTTCAGGGTGCCGATGGAGTAACGGTAAGTAACAACACGTTAGGTAATTTTGAAACGACCAATGCTGAAATTAAAAGAGGAATCTGGTTTGCCACAGCAACAGTCAATTCTTCAATTATTTCAAATACCATTACCAATCTTGGGTATACCGGAACGGGTGCAGGAGGTGCTGCCGGAATAACGATTACCTCAGGGAGTACAGGAGCTTCTGCGGCTGCGAATATTATTGTAAAAGGAAATACGATCTCCAATTTTAATTCCAGTGGAACAGGAACGCTGTTTGCCGGAATTTATGCAGGAGGTACGTTAACGACCGGCATGACTATTACCAATAATAAAATAACCGGGATCAAAAATACCAATACATCCGGATATGGAGCACAGGGAATATATTTAGCAACAACAAGTCTTACTTCCAATACTCTGGTTGCCAATAATATTGTGAGTGGTGTAGCCGGATATGGGTATGCTACCACCGGAGGTGTAAATGACAACGGAAACGGAATTATCATTACCGCTGGAGGTGGATATAAACTTTATTATAATACTGTTGTGATGGATGTTAGCCAGACTGTTGCCGGAAGGCCATCCGCTTTAAATATCACAAGTGGGGTAACGGGTGCTGGAGGTATTGATGTGAGAAATAATCTTTTTGTCAATACCCAAACCCAGGCAGGTGAAAGATATGCCATTTATGCCGGAGCAGCCAGCAGTGTTTTCTCTACCATTAACTATAATAATTTCTATTCTGCCGGAACGAATCTGGGGTATATCGGAGGTGCCGCAAAAGCGACTCTTGCTGATATCCAGGCAGGATTTGGAGGTAATGTGAACTCTTTGAATGTTCTGCCTGTGTTTATGTCAGCAACTGATTTCCATTTATCTGCTACAGGAAATACTGCTCTTGACAACAAGGGAACTCCGGTAGCTGAGGTAACATTAGATGCAGATGGTAATACCAGAAATGCTTTGACACCGGATCTCGGCAGTTTTGAATTTACGGCAACAGTACTGGCAGTAAATGAAGCAGCGAAAAAGAACACGGTAACCGCCTATCCAAACCCGGTTATAGATTTCCTTTATATCAATAATGATAACAGAATCAAAGAGGTGGAAGTATATAATGTTTCAGGTCAGAGAATTCTTAGCGAAACAATTAATGCTCAAAAAGGCTCTGTAGATATGAGAGGTGCCACGGCAGGAGTTTATATTGTAAAAGTAAATACAGAAAAAGAATCACAATCTTTGAAAATTATTAAAAAATAGTAAATAAACTAATAGCCAGAAAATCCCCAATAGTACTATCGGGGATTTTTTTATTGTAAAAAATAACGGTCATTGCTAGAAGCTTGCTTTTACCTGCATACTTCCGATGTGAATGGTCCGGTCACCGGAGTTTCTTCCTTCATAATTAAGGTTCAGCTGGATAAACGAGTTGATAGCCTGTTGGATAAATACACTCCACACCTGGTTTTTTCCAGGCTTAAGCCCATCCAGCATCTGGTTTCCTACGATACTGAAGTTATTTCCTGTAAAATTGTTATTGATGAACGAGAAGTTTCCACGGATAGATGTCTTTCTGCGCTCCCATTGGATAGTTCCTGTAATATCAAAAGCTTTGAGAAGTTCTTCGCCATCCAGTCTTTGTTTCTGACGGAAGGCAGAAGATAATTCAGCCTGAATGGCATCTGTAAATTTATACGTTGCTTTAGGCTTGGTTTCAAAATTATTTAGACGGTAATCTCTTGTTTGAAATAATTGTGAAGAGTTTTGGATATCATGAACCGAGTTTTCCCAATCCACTCTGAATTCTTTATTGAACCAATATCCTATATTCAGGAAATGAGAAGTCTGTTCACGTTCTTCATTACTGAAATTGGCATTAATGAGATTGTCATTGGTGATGAATCTGTAATTTCCGTTCCAGCCTGATTTGTCGGTTGGATTAAACTGTACAGAGGCAAGAATGTTCTGATTTTTAAGGATCTGATCACTGTTTTTTTCAAAAGGATTCAGCACAAGCACTTTTTCCTTTTTGTAGAATGAGTTTTGAGAGTTTAATGAAATATTGAAATTCCAACGTTTTAAAAATCCATTCTCAGAATTGAAAACAATAGCCGGATTCACAAATAAGGCTAACTGCAGTTTATTTTTATTGGAAGGAATATATCGTACAGAATTAGTATATACACGGATGTATTGGGCAAGATCAGAATACTCAGCGATTTCAAATTCGTCCAGCTGCTGAATGCCGTCTCCGTTATAATCCGTCCATTTATAAACACCCTGTCCGTCTGTTACTTTAATGTACTGAAATTCCCTCTGTGCTTCCTGTCCGTTACCCAATTCATAGAAAGCCTGAAGACGCATACCGTTTCTGAACAGCTGTTGATTGTATAAAATGTTTCCGACAACAAAATCATTATTACGGGTTACTTCACCTTCTGCACCTGCATAGAAGAATTTTCGGTAGTGAATCAGAGCATTTAAACTGGTTCTTTCGGTTTTGATAATCTGACTTTCCGCCATGATCCCCAGAATATTGTTCATATTCTGAAGTCTGTTATCACGCACCGAGTCATTGTCTCTCATATATACTTTTGCCAATAATTTGGTTCTTGTACTGTCACCTATTTTCTTTTGCAAAAAGATTTCTTTCCAGCTAAAACTTGTTACATCCATAAGCTGAGTATCGTTATACTTCTTCTCGTTATGTTCCATGCTTCCACCAATGGCCCAGCTTCCTTTTTTACCGGTAAATTCTGTTGAAACTCCACCGCGGATGAACTTTGTATCCTGAAGGGTAGCATTGGTACTCAGATAAGACAGATTACCTTTAGTATAGAATTTTCCTGTCAGCCAGCCAAAATCAAGGTCATTTTTAATCCCTTTATAAGAATCCTGTTCATTCAGATAATTGACACGGTAATTCAAAGTAGACTTATTATTCCATTTATTCAGGAAGCTGAAGATAAATCTGTTCTGGGTCTTTTTATTGAATTCCTGGGTAAGGTTGAAATCTCTGGAGAATTCCACATCATTGATACGGTCCAGGATATGGAATTGTCTGTCTATATATTGATATTCAAAGCTTGGAGTTCCTCTCCATGTGTTCTTTGTGAAGCTTTTATTTCCAAAAATACGCCATGCATACCCCATATTCTGATCAGAATCTTTTGAAGAAAATAAATTGACATCATAGTTACTCAACGAGATATCAGCACCTATTTTTCCTTCGTTCAGCAGATATTCAGAATTCAGAGAATATACCTGGGATTTCTGAGGAGAAGGAAGTTTTCTTACCGCTCTGTAATCTCCACCATTTGGGCCTACATATTCAAAAACACGTCCGTTGTTGGTGGTCTGTGCTATTTTATAGTCTCCCTGATTAGCTCCGAAATACGTAAAAGAAACCTGATAAAGTGTTAAACTTGAATCCGTAGAATATTCATAGAAATTTCCTGCCGGACTTAATTTGTATAAAATTTTATTGACATCATATTCCGTTATCACCCCTGATGGAGCATACATTAAGTCAGGATTATTTCCGGCTTCTGCAAGAATTTGCTCATCTTCTTTAGATAGATTTAAAGAAAGCGGAGCATTCTTATTGTCATTTTCCATAAACCAGTTGAATCCAACCTTGAATTTTTCTCTCTGATGCTCAAGCTTTCCTGTAAACAGATATCTTGAATAATTCCTGTTGGCGTAGTTATAAGAAATCGTGATGAAATTTTGCTGAAAAATAGGGCGGAAACTGGTAAAAGTAACTTCACCGGTATTGTAATTGATAATATAATCCTGGTTTTCACCACGCTTCATTAAAATTCCATCAATAAAAACCTGTTCAGAACCAGAGATTAGTGTGATAAATTGTTCTCCGTTTTTACCAGTCAGACGATAAGGTCCCTGGTTACCTTCTACCCCCTGAAAACGGATTCTGTGGAATTCACTTCGTGCAACACCAGCAGAGATATCTACAAATGTCTTGTTCTCCTTCCCGAATTCTGTCTGGAACTGAAGTCCCATACTTCTTCTCTGGTATTTGGCAAAATAATTCTTAGCTTCTACAAGGTCAAGATGTCCTGCTCTGAGGATAGATTTATCCTTAATATTAAGCTGCATATAGATTTTGTCAAACTCCTCTAAAGTTTGAGTATAACCATCAGCCTGAATCGGTAGGTTGTGATCTGAAATACTCGCCAAAATCGTAACGTCTTTTGATAATCGTCCCGAAATCTGAAGATCCATAGAACTTTGTACAGATTGCCCCTGATTATTACCAAAAGTAATTCCACGGATAATAGACCCTTTTGAATTAAGCTCTCCTAAAAATCTTTTTTTGTCATTTTTTGCCAGTACAGCTTCATCAATAATAATCTTATTGTGCGTTCTTATGAAATCCAGAGTATCCTTTGCAAAGATGTCCTGTTCAAGCTTTGCTGCCAGAATACTATCCCTTTTAATACTGTCTTCAGGCACGTTGGGATTTTTCCATGAAAATACCTGAGCATTTCCTGAAAATATGCCTAAGAAGAACAAAACGAAAAGAATGATAAAATTCCGCAACTTTTAAAAATAATTCGTAAAAATAATTAAAAAATGTTAACATTAAGAGGTCAACTATAATTAACAAAAACTTAACCTCTTTATTGTCTCAAAAATAAAATTAGAATGTAGTTTTGTTATGAAAAGAAAATTATTAACAAAAAAATTAAATCATGAAAAAACTTTATTCTCTTTTTGCAACAATTGTAATGAGTGCGGTTGCTTTTGCACAAACAATTTACCTTTGGGATGGTAGTTCTGTAAATCCCATTTCCGGTACCAATGCTAATATTTCAAGCGTAGCATTTGCAGCAACTCAGGGAAATAATAATGGTACTACTAATTTAATTACTACTACATCTGTGTCTTCGGGATATACAGGAGCAAGCGGATCCAGTAATTTTGGTGCTGCAGCTTTTAAAGAGGCTCTTTCCACTGCAACAAGTACATATTTCAGTGTAACTGTTACTCCGGTTGCGGGTAATAAAGTAACTTTAAATTCTTTAAATTTAGGATCAAGAGGAACATCTACAGGACCTGGAAAGATCACAGTATATTCAAGTATTGATAACTATGCAACGGCGATAGGTACTGTAAATGTTAACAATAACAGTACATGGACATTGAATAGTATTACTTTTTCAGGGGCTAATCTTATAGGTGCCGAATCTGCTCCGGTTACTTTAAGAATCTATGGAAGCGACAGTCCTGGTACAGGAACTCCATCTTTGGGTACTGCCAACTGGAGAATAGATGATATTTCTTTAACGGTGACTTCGTCCAGTGCCACTTTAGCTGTTATTGATGCTAAAAACGTAAAATCAGGAAACTTTGTAAAGAACTCTTTCGTTAAAAACAATGAGATCATTTTCGGAGCTGATGTAAAAGATGTGAAAGTTTTCAATACGTTCGGACAACTTGTAAAAGAAGCTTCTGTAAAACAAAACGAAGCTGTAAGCGTTGCTGAACTGGCAAAAGGAAACTATATCATTACAGGTACCGTAAACAACAAGCCTGTTTCTCAGAAAGTACTTAAAGATTAATCTCTTTTAAATAAATATAACCAGCTGGTTCAATTGAGCCAGCTGGTTTTTTATGTGATGATTTCCTGATTTTTAGATTTTTATCTTATATATTTTCTTAATTTGGTGGTATTGTTTTTGATGTTTTATAAACAATCCATTTCTAAAATTATTACGATGAAAAAAATCTTTACTCTTGTTGGTCTTACCGTATTAGTTTCTTTTTCAAACGCCCAGATTGTGATCAATGAAATCTATGGTGGGGATGCCAATTCAGGCTCTGTCTTGAAAAATAATTATATCGTCCTTAAAAATATCGGAAATACCTTGGTTTCTTTAACGGGAGCAAGTATTCAATATGCTCCGGCGATAGGTGCTTTTACAGAATATCACACGCTGCCTGATTTTACTTTAGGGCCGGAAGAAACCTATTTAATTCAGGAATCAGCGATTGAAGGAGGCGTAGAAAATCTGCCAACACCGGATTTCATTGCAACTACCATCGTAAATTTTGATGGAACTCCCAACAAATCTTCCGGGTTAAAAATATCCAACGTATCAGGAAAAGTTGCGTTAGCAGGAAACATCGTACAGGTTACCGGACCATCTGCATCTAATGTTCTGGATTTTGTAGGATATGGATCCAATGCAGATCAATTTAAAGGAGATGGGCCAGCTCCTTCTCCCACTACCAGCACGGCTATCAAAAGAAATTTAGTAGGAAATAATGATAATAGGGAAGACTTCTCTCTCGAAGGTAGCGTGAAGTCCGGCTTTGTACAGAATCCATTTATAAAAGACAGTAAAATAGTATTCGGAACAGAGGTGAAAGACGTGAAAGTTTACGATACATTCAGACAGGTTGTTAAAAAATCACCTACTAAACTGGCTTCAGCTCTTGATATTGCAGAACTTCCGAAAGGAACTTATATTGTAACAGGAACGATTAACAATATCCCTATTTCGCAGAAAATTATAAAAGATTAGTTTTTAAATAAAAAAGGACAACCGATAACAGGCTGTCCTTTTTTTTTATTTTCAGAGTCTTAATACCAACCTCTTCTCGCTGCATTAATAATTGACCCGAGATTAAGAATCAAAGTGTATCTGATACGCTTGCCATAATCCTTGAATGAAGGCTCAAATCCCAAAGAAGATTGTATCGGGAAATAAACTTCCAGAAAATCGGGAATGATTCTTACTTTAACTCCGGTGTCCCATATGAATTTGGCAGGGAGATCTTTGTTCTTATACACTCCGGCATCTGCGTACACATGAAATATTTTCCATACACTGGAATCTACATTGGCAGAAGTGATCCATTGGTTCACTGTTCCCGGCAGGAAAGATTTAAAACCTCCGTCAGCTAATATAAACTGCTGGGAAAGAAGACCACTGCTGGCACTTTCTCCCAAGAGAGTATAAGAGAATGAATAGTTGGAAACCCTTGAAATTCCATAATCAAAAAGGTTATTTCGGGTATTGTTTCTTAAGAAGTATCCGGCAAATAAACGTAAGCTCAGCTTTTGTTTAGGTGCAAATTCCCATCTGTAGAAGCCTTCAGCCGTTATTTTATTGAAATCTTCCATTCCCTGGGCGCTCAGACTGAAACTTTTTTCATGAATCATCTGGCTGTCGCTGTAACCATAGCCGATACTCCAGAGATTATATTTGCTGTAATCATTATTGGCGATCATTTGCGGACTCAGATCTCTTTCAAAATAATTATAGGAAACGCCAAGACTTCTGCTAACGGTACTTCTTGGGTTCTTTCTGAAGTTAATAGAAGAAGAAATTGAGGTTTTTCTGTAAGCCAGATCATAATCATAATGAAAATAAGACCCTGAAAGTCCAAATGTTAAACTTCGGATAATGCTTTCTGCGGGAAGGATAGAATAGGAGACAGCTCCTGAACCGGTAAGTTTTCCTGTTCCGGTACTATAAGTTGGAGTTACCGAATACAGGAATTTCTGATCAAAGAAAGACTGATTTTTAAAATTGGCTCCCAGAAGAAATTTATCATACGTATTATTGAAACGTACCCTTGGGCTGATGTAAATTTCATTGTATTCCGGGTTAGGAATATCTTTTATTAATTTAAGCTTAATTTTTTTTGCATTGGAAAACAGTCCTTTCGCATACAGGAAGTTGTCCCTGTAATTGGATTCAGGGAAGATATAGCCGCTATTTAAGGTGGTTTTGTAAATATTATCTGATGCAGGAAGTGACAGGCTGGTGGTACGTTCATTTTCCTCCGTGTCTATCCAGTACGTTTTCTTTTCTCCTTCCCTGGTTTCTGTTTCCAGTTTTACAGGAATAGAGATGTCTGTATTTCTTACAATTTTTATTTGGAGAGAATCGTTATCCTTTCTAATATTTTTTAATTTAAAATCAACCCTGTTCTTCTGTTTGAAAAAGTTGGAGAGATAGGCTGTTGATTTATTATTTTCAGCAAGGGACGACAGAAATTCATCAGGATTAATTTTTTTTCCGGAATTCTGAGAAATATAGTTTTTTAAAATCGCATCAAATTGGTCATATCCCATTTTGTCTGCCGAATAATTGAAAAGACTTCCGGTTTCAAAGCTGCTGATAGCCATATCATTGAAATTACTCAAAACAGGGAAATGTTCATCGATTTTCTGATCAAGGTTCTGCAGCATGATATACTGATAGGAAAGCCCATAGCGGTCCAGAAGTTTTACTTTGGAGGCGTGGAATAACTTTAAAGGCTTAAGTCCAAAGATTCTGGTCTCGGGAAGTGTACCTAAAAGTTTTGTATCAGCATAGAATTTTTTGAGGTACTGAATTTCCAGATAAGATTTTAAACCATTTTTAAACCAATGATCTTTTTCTTTATCAGCAATTACGCCTTCGTCAAGAATTTTCTTGGCAATGATCCCAAAATAATCCATATCTGTTTTTTCGGTTTCGGTAAACAGGCGGAATCTGAATTTCCAGAAAGTAATATCATTATTCCCGAAAAAGTCTTCTTTGGCTCTGAACTTATCAGAAATAAAAATACTTTTCGGAAGATATCCGATGCGTTCTTTAATGAATTTTAATTGTAAAGGAAGGTAAAACTCCAGGTTTTGTTTTTCATCCGGTTTCAGATTGTATCCAAATTTGATTTCAATTTCATCTCCGTCAACATTGGTTTTGATGGATTGGAATTCTGTTGTAGAAATCAGGAATTCAGGGTCCGAGTCCAGATATCCCTTAAATGAATTCATCTGAACCTGTGGAAGATTACCTTCAACAAAACTATTTACAGGGATGTCAAAGTTAATGGTCCAGAAAGTATTAAAACTTACCTGTTCCTCAATATCATGATAGTTTCTTCTGGAAATATTGTCCGGATCAAAATGATCCGGAACAATAAAGAAATATTTTAATACAGTATTCTGAGCGGATGTCCCGTATCCTGTAAAAGTTTTATCGGGAAGCTGCATCCTGTATTGCAACTGTAGGGTGACGCTTTCGCCAGGTTTTAATACGTTCTTCAGAGGAATAAAAAGATTCTCATCTGAAAGGGTATTGACGGGAAGGACTTCATCTTCAGAATTTTTAATATTCAGTTCAAGAAGTTTTCCCAATTGATCATTTTTTGCAAAATGCAAATCATTATTCCGGTCTTCCAGTTTTCTGTAGACTAAAGAAGTTCCCCGTTTATTGTACGCGGAAACCCAATTCAGGAGTTTTATGGTTTGAAGGTCTTTCCCGGAATGATTGTAATACACAATTTCCTGGCGGACCTCAAGGTTCTTTTTGTCAGGAGACAGTTTTGTTTCAATATATATACTGTCTGTCTGCGCAGAAACCTGTACAACTCCCCATAACAAAATAAGGCAAATGCTGATCTTTTTCAAATATTCGTGATAAAGCCCAAATATAACTTATTTTGTATATACTTTATAGCATTTTAACCTTGAATTGCTTTTTTTTCCAAAGAATTAATATAAGCATTCCATCCCTCTGTTTTATAAGTGATTGCTGATGCTTCAGGATCGTTGGATTTATAAATTCCTCTTCCTACGATAATAAAATCTGTGTGAAGGGTTTTGAAAACATGCTCCGGTGTGTTGTACTGCTGTCCTTTACCATCTCCGGAATCTGCAAGGTTTACTCCCGGAGTGAACAATAACAGATCTTCAGGAATTTTATTCTGAGATACACCTCCAATTACATTTGGATGAGATAAAGCTACCTTTAAAGCTTCTTCACGATAGCTTGCAGTTGTCAGAGCTCCTTTGGAAGACATTCCAACGATGGCTACCACTCCTACATTTTTGAAGCAGTCTAATGATTCAAAACCTCCGATTACCTGAGACGTTACGAAATCTGCCCAATCTGTAATTTTGAAAACCCCGCTTGTGAACTGAAGTTCCTGAGTGTTTCCGATATCAGCAAATTTTCTGTCTTCCATCAGTAAGAACTGGTGTTTTGCAGCAATAGCTTTTAAAGGAGTGATTGTTTTTTCGTATTCGAAATCAGAAATAATATCGATATGCGTTTTTAAAGCAATAATATGCGGACCAACTTTTTCAGCAAGCTCCAACAGCTCCTGAGTTGTAGTAACATCTGCAGAGGCAATAAGGTTTGATTTTTTTGCTAAAGCTGTTTCCAGTAATTTTTTTGAAACGGAATGCTGTGTTACCTGAAGTTTCTGCTCATAAGAAGATCTGGTTTCTTCTTCGAACTGAATATGATTTCCCTGAAGGAAGTCCTGGATTCTATTTACTTCTTCATCTGATAATTCACCTGTTTCCTGAAGAATGTTGCATACTTCTGAAATATTGAAAAGAGTGTGTACTCTGTATCCTTTGCTTTCCAGTAATTGCTTTCCTCCCTGTTCTCTGTCAAGTACCACCACAATGTCAGAAACTTTAAGATCTTCCTGTTCTATTTCAGGAATGGTTTCCAGCAAAGATTTTCCTGAAGTGATCACGTCTTCTACCAGAAGGCAGTTTTGTCCTTTCTGGTAAATTCCTTCAATCAGCTTCTTGGTACCGTAGCTTTTCGCTTCTTTTCTTTTAATAATTAATGGAATATAGCTTTCCAGAGACATTGCAGTAGCCATAGGAAGCGCAGCATAAGGAACTCCACAGATTAAATCAAAATTATCTAACGGAAGCATTTCCAGTAAATAATTAGCAAGATTTTTTAAAATTTTAGGATCTGAAGCCAAAGGTCTCAGGTCTACATAAAAAGGACTTTCAATACCACTTTTCAGGGTAAACCTTCCGAATTTAATGATTCCTAGTTTGTAGCACTCTAAGAAGAATTCTTTTTTACTTTCCATTATTTTTTATTAGATACTGCAAATTTAAGGAATTGAAATAAGGCTTAAAAATTTATCGCTCATTTGTCAATAAAAAACCATCCCGGATTGACCGGGATGGTGTTAAAAATATAATAAACTATTATTTTACGATTTCAGCATCAATGACTTGGGCACCACTGTATTTTTGCTGGGCTTCCCATAATAAAAACTTGTCAACCTCTTTGATGAGCTTAGGAATGGTAAGTGACAATACTGCCAGATCATCCATGACTCCAAGAACCGGTATCACAAATTCAGGAAGGAGGTCAATAGGGGAGAGTACATATAAAATCCCCAGTAAAGGAAGAATAATGTCTATGGATTTCATAGGATAAATTCCTTTTCTCCACATTTTGACCATTCTGAAAATATCAGGGATCTTTTTGATAAAGCCCTTATGATTGATGGCTTCTTTTGCAAGATTTAATTTTGAATATTTCATTTTGTGTTTGGATTAATAAATTTTTCAATGCTATAAAATTCGCAAATCCTGTACCAACAAATTATAAAATTTAGTTAAAATATTATTTGATAATATTGTCAATGAACTGGTGCACAGTCTCTGTGTTCCAGTCTTTTGTGGCATCCTCTTTAATAAGGATTCTTCCGTGTTTATCCAGCAGGAAAGTGGTAGGGAATACCTTTGGAAGAATTTTCTCAGAAATCGGACTCTGAGCAATATACACCGGAACGGTATAATTATTATCTTTCAAAAACTTTCTTACATCCTCTTCCTTATCATTCATGGCAATCAATACAAAATCTACATGATCTTTTCTGGTATCATATAGTTTCTGGATAGAAGGCCATTCTTTTCTGCAAGGTGGGCACCATGTCCCCCAGAAATTCAGGAAAACACCTTTGTCTTTAAAGTTTTTAAGATTAGTGCTTGGTGCATTAATCCCTTTAAGCTCTATATCATAATCCTCTTCACTGATATGAACTGCATTTTCTATAGTTGCTACCGGAAAGAAGGTTTCTTTTAGAAAGTTTCTTACCCCTGGCATAAAAGCAACACCAGCGATAATGACAATAATTACAAGATAAATGATATTTTTTTTCATATCTCTTTTTTATAGAAGATCCAAAATTTCCTGAACAGCATCTTTCCCTCTGTTTTTAGCATAATATATCTGCAGGTCATTATAGAAAGAATCTTTTGGATAGGCTTCAGGATCAGCTTTATATTTCATGAGAAGTTCATATCCATATTTGGGACGCGGTCCCCACGAATTTTTTACATTCAGGTCCTTGTCTAGGATAATGACTTTCGGGATAGATTCCGTACCATTGGTCAGAAACTGATTGATTAAGCTTTTATCACTGTCTCTCAGGAATACCCTTACTTCATTATGTCCTTCAAAAAATCTGAAAAGAGCAGGTACTGTTGCACTTGCATCTCCACACCATGCTTCAGAAATAATCAGAATCTTTCCGTCAAAGTTCTTGGAAGAAAGTTCTTTCAGCTGCTCTTCATCCGGGACGTATTTTTTTACCGTTCGGTCCATTCTCTGAAGACCCAGCTCATAATATTGTTTATAGTCAGCTTCCTGTTGGTTGGCAGGATTCTCTAATCTTTTTTTTGCAATCTGAAGGTATTCTTCAAACGAAATTCCTTTATCCCAGTAATTTTTCATTACTAAAAATATTTATGTTAAAAATTATTGATGTTTCTTGTTTTGTTGATCAAAAATAGGTCTGCCAGTACAAATGCAGCAAGACTTTCCACTACAGGAACAGCTCTCGGAACTACACAAGGATCGTGGCGTCCTTTTCCTTCTACAATGACAGGATTTCCATCTTTATCAATACTGTCCTGAGGTCTCAGAATAGTAGCTACAGGTTTGAAAGCCACACGGAAATAGATATCCATTCCGTTTGAAATTCCACCCTGGATACCTCCTGAAAGGTTAGATTTTGTAGTGAAATCTGTATTGAAGGCGTCATTGTGCTCTTTTCCGGTCATTTTAGCACCGCAGAAACCGCTTCCATATTCAAAACCTTTGCATGCATTGATATTCAGCATTGCTTTTGCCAGTTCAGCCTGAAGTTTTGAAAAGATAGGTTCACCAATTCCTACAGGAACATTCTTAATCACACATGTAATTGTTCCTCCAATAGTATTCCCTTCTTTTTTGATCTCTTTGATTCTTGCAATCATCTTTTCTGCCGTTTCAGCATCCGGACAACGAACGTCATTGCTTTCTGTTTGGGAGAAATCTAAAGCCTGATAAGGTTTTTCACAGAAAATATCACCTACGGAAGATACGTAAGCATTGATCTCAATGTTCGGTAAAAGCTGCTTGGCAAGTGCCCCCGCAACTACCCAGTTCATGGTTTCTCTTGCAGAAGATTTTCCACCACCACGGTGATCTCTGAAACCAAATTTCTGGTCATACGTGAAATCTGCATGACTAGGACGATACGCCCCGGCAATATGATCATAATCTTTCGATTTCTGATTTTCGTTTTCGATGATAAAACCGATGGGTGTACCAGTTGTTTTTCCATCAAAGATTCCGGAAAGAAACTTTACCGTGTCACTTTCTTTTCTTTGTGTAACGATTGATGACTGGCCGGGTTTTCTTCGGTTCAGTTCGTACTGAACCTGATTGAGATCTACCGCTAAACCTGCCGGAAAATTATTGATGATACCGCCATAAGCCACTCCGTGACTTTCTCCAAATGTTGTAAGACTAAGAAGATTACCTAATGTATTGAACATGATACAAAATTACCTTTTTTTCTTCAGATAATAAAGTTTCTGGATTTGTTCTATTTATCAGTGTTTTTGATATTATTGATAACCTTTTGGGCTTCCTCTTTTTCTGCTGAAGTCATTTTTTTTGAGATAAATCCTTTTTTGATATCCTTTTTGTCTAAAAGTTGTGGGAAAATCCCCGCTTTCACATCATCAGAAAGATAAGCCGGAGTAATTGCCGGAAGTGGGGTGTCAAAACTATAAGGATAATGGTGAGAAACATTAAATTTAAAATTTCCTACCTTATAGGTGTCAAACTGCTGATATTCATAGGTTGCAGGCTTGTAAATCTGTTCTTTTTCAAATCCGGTCATAAAACTTCCCACCCTGAAACTGGGAATAGATCTCTGGATCAATTCAGGAAACGATAAGATTGAAATACATAATAAACTGAGCGCAGAAAAAGTAATAATGGATTTCTTCCGATCAAAATATTCATAAAACAGAACAAAGAATATCACGAAGAATACATCTGTAAAAAATCTGTATTGGGCTGAAAAAGCCAGAACTAATATACTTTTTATCAACAAAGAAATACAAAGCAGGGTGATGAGTTTTCTCTTTTTAATCCAGGCAAATACGGAGAAAATAACTAAGCTTAAAACAAAGAGAATATTGATTTTGGATTTTATTCCATCCAAAGAAAACCAGTTTCTGATATAATCAATAGTTGAGAATTTTTGTATTTCCTCAAACGTGTACTGCATATCATAGGTTTTCATGATGGCAAATTGTGAAGAAATTTTTAAAATCTCCGGATCAGGCTTCCAGGGTACTCCGACATCACCTGTTGCTATGGGAAATACCGGATATCCGAATGTCCAGATATTCTTAATGAAGAATAAAAATAAAATTGAACCCCCAAAAAGAAATTGTTTAAAGGTACTTTTACAAATTAAAACAAAGTTTAAGAAAACGAAAACAGGCAACCATAGCATCGTAGGTTTTATAGTAAAAACAAAAACAGAAAAGGCAAAAAGGAGCGTGGTATTACTGTTTCCGGCTGTAATTTCATTTAAAATGATTAATGAAAAAATAATTACAGGAAGATCAGGGCTTGGAGATTGCGAAAACAGCAGTAATATCGGTAGAAAACAAAGATGAACCCAGTTTTTCCTTTCAATACTATAGATACTGTAAATTATAAGCAATAGGGTATTAATTCTTAAAAACGGATCAGAAAAATTGGAAAATCCCGCCTGAAAAATATGCCACACAGACATTTGTCCCAAGGTGAGGTCAACATTCGAGATTCCCTTTATCAGTCCATATTCTGTGAGCCATTTCAAAGTGGGAACATAATAACCGAAATGATCCAATATATAAGGGTAGAAAGAACCGGCAAATATAGCAGTCACAGAACTTACGCTCAAAACTAGACACTCTTTTTTTGAAAAGTGATGGAATTCCTGATAAAGTTTATTTTTAAAGAAAAAAAATAGACCCAATAGTACTGAAGGCGCTTCCACCTTGATATTTAAGGGAATGAAAAAAGAAAGAATGGTCCATATCAGGCTTATTCCAAGGATTCCTGATAAAATTTTCCCGGAGATACCCTGGAATAAAATTCCCCATATATTTTCCATGATCTTTCCCCAGCCCATCAGGACAGGAATAATGAAAATGGAAGAAAACAGAATTAACACCATAAAAAAAGATTGCTTAAAAGTAAGCAATCTTTATATTTTATCATTAAAAATATTTATTAACGGGGTTGTACCCTTCCGTCTTTTCTATCCTGTGATCTACCAATGGTATATCCGGTTGCACCACCTACAACACCACCAATTACAGCTCCTAATCCTCGGTTTTTCTTAGCAATAAGTGCTCCGGCAGCAGCTCCACCTACCGTACCAATAACAGTTCCTTTGGCAGCTTTACTCCATCCTTTTTTCTGAGTAGTTCCCTGTGAAGTACCACTTCCGTTATTAGCATAACTTCCGTTGCTGCTTCCTGATCCAGAATTGGAGTTTCTGTCTCTATATATTGTTCGGGTTTCTCTGATTACCTGTGGTTTTGAATTATTTTCGGCAGCAGCTCTCGCTTTTTTGCTTTCTGATACACTATCTGCTTTTTTCTGCGCTTCATATACCATTTTTTCCTTTTCAATAGCCAGTTTTTGTTTTTCTATTTCAAGTTGTCTGGCCTGAAATTCAAGTTTCTGTGCTTCCAGTGACTTTTCTGCAACACTGTCATCTTTCTTGCAGGCCGTCATTAAAAAGACGGATAAAAAACCTGCTAATACTATCTTTCTCATAATTCAAATTTTAATACGATCAAGCCAAAATGACTTTGATTTTAATTCTATTTTCAATTATGAAGCCAAATTTTAGTTAATAAGTGTTAAAATTGATAATTAAAAAGAGAGTTAATTTTATATAATGATCAGTTTTGTACTGTTGATGGTAGATTTCAAAGGTTGAAAAATAAAGGTTGATTATTTTAAGTTCTATGCTTTTTAGGATAAAATAAAAAAATAAAGTAAATATTATTATGCTTCCAATCTTCTTTTTTGTTTTTAAAAGTATTTGTAAATTTTATTTCACTGATAGTTTTTATTAAATTCATATAAGTTGAGTATTTTTGAATACCAAATTACTTGTTATATGAAAAAATCAATTTTTACAGTATCAGCATTTATTGGATTGCTGGCTGTTGCAACATCGTTTTCCTCCAGGGAAATAACAGAACCCCATAAAGGTAGTTCAGAAATAGCTGATAAAGCACTAAAAACCCAGACTTATAAGATCCGGTATGGCCTTCTTTCTAAAAACGGAACAAAAATTCTGTCAGGAAATTATGATGTAGGAAGTTTCCTTGCAGAAAATATGACGACCGGGGAAGTGTATGATACATATTATAGTGGAGGATTTCAATCTGTTCCACAATATTATGATGGGCTTCCTGCTGGAACTTATACTTTTTCGGCAATGCAGGGGCAAGGTGGATGGGTTGGCTATGGAACCGTAGTTGCTACAGTTTCTGACGCACAGGTAGATGCTGATGGATATATCACAGTGTATATTCCAATCATTTGGGAAGAATAAGCCTTGTGAGCAAACAAATATTTAGCTAAATTTACCCATTCCAGAGATGAAGATATTTTCAGTCATTACATTTGATTTTTATATTAAATATAAACTATAAAGTATTTTGTAATGTAAATTATATTTGATTTGTCTTCAGGTGCGGTTTGATTCTTATAGAAAGTATTCATTCTTCTGTTCCTATACTGTGTTATATTTTCTGCTTGGAAAATGTAGACTATATTGGTCATGCTGAATGACTCTACAATATTCTGTTTGGATTTTTCTAAATAGATTTTTTTCATCATTTGTGTTTTTTAGGCCTCCGTCAGGAGGCCGTTTCTTTTTGATGCTTTATGATTTTGCGCATATACTCATTGTTCAAAAACGGATACTTTTATTACAAACATTTTTCATTCCATATTTTATAACAAAAGGCTGCTCAATTTGAGCAGCCTTTTTACTTATATATTATCTAAAGTAACTTTTATTTTACTGATGAGACGGTGCATTCTGCGGGTCTGGTAATTCAAAAGATCAAAAATTTCATTTGAACCGGTAAAAACTTCAGGAACAACTTTGTGATTAATGGTTTTTATTCCCCGTCTTTTCATCGTGTCATGAATTACTCTTGCAAATGATTCCTTTGCACTTTGTTTTGCTTTGTCCTGAGAAATTCCGTTGGAATGCAGTCTGTAGAGGTACAAAGGATCTTTGAGGTATTTCACTTGCCCCTGCTCCAGTATTTTCAGATAAAGATCCTGATCTACTGCGTTTTTCAGATTTACATTAATGCCTGCAGTTCTTAAATAAATCTTTCTTTTAAAGGTGAAGAAATGGGCAAACTGAATAGGATAGTTGAAGAAATAGCGGTTGTTATAAATTTGTTTAGTGCCTGTATAAATTTTTTCCGGAACAAGGTTTTCATTGCACAGTATCATTTGAGAATATACGGCAGCAAGATCTTCTCTGTTCTTAAATTCCAATGTTACCTTTTCCAGTGCTTCCGGATGAAGTGCATCATCAGGATCAAGATATGCACATAAATCTCCCTGAGCATAGTTCATGCATTTAGCTTTGGTAAATCCACAACCTTTATTAATGGCATTATGATAAAGCTTAAAACGGGAATCATTTTTAATCAGAGACTTTATGATCTCTACCGAATCGTCTGTAGAGGCATCATCAATAATAATTACCTCCCAGTTTTCGTAGGTTTGATTGATTAATGAATGATAGCACTCCTTGAAATACTTTCCATTATTATAGTTTGCTATAAGTATAGAAAAATTTGCCACAGTTTCTTGAATTAATAATGTAAAATTATAAAATTATATATGTGGAAAACATAACCTCGATCATCATATATCGGGTATTTTTTTCTTATATTTTGCACACTAGGTAGTGTATTATGTTTTTTTAAGTGTAAAATGTTTCACAGCTATAAGAAATATGATTCTATAGATTTTGATTATTGTCTTTTTTTGAGAAATAAAGTTGATGATCGGGAAATTCAGTATTTAAAAGAAATAATAATTTTATGATTATACTCATAAAATAAAAAAAAAGACTGGTATATCTTTGGCTTAGAATTAATAGATAAAATAATTTTTATCTCTGATATAAAATTTTTTTTCATCATTTGTGTTTTTTGAGGCCTCCATTTCTGGGGGCTTTTTATATAAAAGAATTGAAGTGATATTTTTATGTTGATCTTGATGAAATTTTATTTTTATGTCATAACGGGTAAAGTGTGCCAATTTGTTATTTGAAATACTTTTTTATGGCAGATGAGCTATGTTAAATTTTTTTTATGTCCTGAATGTAAATTTTATTTTATTAAAATGTAAATTATTTTTTTTTTAATACTTTTGCCGGACAATTAGATTTATCTGAAACTATTAAAGGTAATTATGAGGAGGTTTTTAAGGTATCAGTATAATCTGTTTTAAATGTTGAATTGGTTAAAATGGTGCTACAGTAAGAAAATGACTTTTTTTCTCAAAATCATTATTCTTGGCACGATTTTTCAATATAGAAATGTAACTCATGTTTAATTTGAGTTTTCATGGTTATTAGTTTTTATCCTCGGAATTTCCGAGGATTTTTTTTTGCCCAATATGACGCTACTCATAAAAGTTTGTTGGATTAATCCTCTATTTTTGAAGGAGATAATTTTCTATCCATCATTACTTTTTACATTATTTATCAAGCTCTTCTGTGATCTGAAGGGCTTTTTTTGTATCATTAAAAGAGGAAAATTATATTACATTATAAATAAAAAGCCGTACAGGTTGAATAACCCGTGAAAGAATACTGTCAGCATAAAACTGTAGGCATGGGCGTGCTTGTTGTAATAAATATAGAGATTGTTTAAAATAATGCCTCCAAAAAATGTCATGACAATATATAGCCCATTATAATAATGCATGGATGCAAAAATGATACTCATAATAATTATACAAAGTACTTTATTGCTGATCTTCATCCATTGGCTTAAAACTAAGTATGGGAGATACTGAAATAAAAATGTTTCCAGAAAAGGAGCGATAAATATGGCAATGAAGTTTAATTCATCCTTTGAAATATTATTGTGCTTATTGTGGTTGATATCAAAATGAAAATAGGTATCATTAATGTAATTAAAAAAATATCCATTCAAAAGGGCAAGTGCGAATGAAATAATAAAAAAGGATATTGATTTTTTCATACGTAATATTGATGATAAAGAATGTAATAATAAAACAACAACAAATATAAAAACAAAAAAACCTCTAAATAACTTAGAGGTTTTTTCTGAGGTACCTAGCGGATTCGAACCGCTGTAGATGGTGTTGCAGACCACTGCCTAGCCGCTCGGCCAAAGTACCATTTTTACCATTTTTGAGGTGTGCAAATATAGTAAAATTTCTTTATGAACAAAAGTTTTTAAGCAATTTCTTTCTTTCCAAGATCCTCAATTTCGCTTTTCGCTTGAATTTCAGCCTGATAATTTTTGATGTTAATTACCCTTGTTTCACTCCATTTATCATGCCAGCCATTTTCACCGAAAAAGGAAAGCGTATCAAAAGGAACAATTCTCGAAATATTTCTGATAAGATAGTCATTGAAAGTAGGCTCAGTGCCATCTGTACAAATGACTTTAGTTCCTGTAATATACTTGCCGACCGACCTTCCTTTGGTAAAATACTCTATCAGAAAAGTGTATATAAAGTAGATAAGAGAGGTTATCAGTATATCAAGGAATCTATTCATTTCTGACATTTTATAAACAATCTTAATCAGAAAGTCAATATTGGCAAGGTTGTACAGCAAGGAAGCAATAAAGCCCAAAGCAAGAAAAAAAGCTGAGATTACAAGTCTGTCAATAAAAAAATTAGCAAATCTGGTCAGCTTTTCAGCTCTGTTTCGGTCTACAATGACTAAATATTTTCTCATGGTCGGTTATTAGTTTTTGGTTTAGTTTTTTTTGTTTAAAATTTTAGAACCCGTTGACAATAAGCTTTAATGAAGCATTCGTATCAATAACGGCCGTAATTCCTGTATTGCTGAGCAGAATTTTGCTGGGTTTAAGATTGAAAACTTTTCCGTTCATTTTTAATCCTTTATAATATTCTTTGTTGAATGCTTCTTCAATACTTTTTCTCGAGGTTTCTTCCAGTTCCTGAGTGGGGATGCCATATTCTTCTTCAATCATTTTTACGATTTTTCCCTGAAACAGAAGAGAGGCCGTTTTCTGCAGAATATTGGTGGTTTTCAGTTTGAATTTCGTTTCTGACAAAACAATTTTTCTTTTTGTCTCATCATACACGGGAATTCCTGAAATGATAGAAGTCCCCTTTATATAACCATCGGTTTGAGCTTCAATAACTACTCTGTCATCAACACCATACACTCTGATGTCTGTTACTTTTACTTTAGAGTCGCGTATGTCAAACTCCTTATTCAGGAAAGTTTTTCTCGCCATACTGCTTGCCTCAGTAAAAGGAATATTGGCTGTAGTCTGCAAAATAAACTTATCAGCAACTGTAGGGGTTGTATTAAAATTGGCAACACTGGTCACAGGAGAAGATGCGGCAGGTTTATTCCCTGTAAATGTTTCGGAAAAGATATCAACCCCAAATGTAGCGTTGATCTGATTTCCATAAAATTTTAAAGGAGTAATATTAACGCCCACAGGACTTACTTTCAGCCATGTATTATATTCCTCAGAAATATTGAAGGGCTGTAGAAAGGTATTCCAGGCCATCAAGGCATACTGCTGGAAATTCAGCTGTGTAGCCATCTGCTGATCAATGGTTTTACAGAATTTTTCCTGTTGCTCTTTTAAACTTTTTTCAACAATAGAAGTAATGGGAATCTGGATTCTTCCATAATCAAGCACAGGTTTACTTACCCATCTGAAACCGTTCGGCCGGGTACTCGTCGTAATAGTCCAGTTATTTTTAAATGTAACGGTTGTATTGAAAGACATTACCGTTTCGAAAGTAGTATTCTGGTAGGTATAAACTCCCAATGTACCGATTCCTTTTTCAGCCCATATTTTTAAAGGAACTTCGATCAGCAGATTCTGACTGGTTCCACCTACAAGGCGGATAGGTCTGGTTTTCCAAACTTTTACCTTGAACTGATCATTGTTATTATCAGTATAGGAGTCATCCTGATAAACCAGATCTTTCACGGAAGCATTGATCATATTGCTAAGCTCAGAAAGGGGAATTGTCACAGGCATGGTAATACTGGACTTTATCTTTGGGAAGTTATAAGCCGCCAGCTGATTATCTACACCAGTCTGACCAAAAACACTAACCCCTGCTACTAAAAATAATATTTTAACGAATTTCAATTTGAATGTTTTTTTTATAAACGAAAATAAGAATTTTAATTTTCCGGTTTAAAACTCTTTTCCAACTCAATACTTGCTCCTTTCATTTCGCCCTGCATCGGGGGAGCTGTTTTGGTAATTTTTAATTTAATATAATCGATCTGTGGAAAGCTGTTGTGAATTTTTGTAATCATTCTTCCGGCAACATGTTCCAGTAATCTGGATTTTATTTTCATTTCACTATGAAGGATTTCATTGATATCGGCATAACTTATAGTGTCATGCAAATCATCAGATTCTGCAGCTTTCCACAGATCGGTATGAAGTTCTATGTTCAGAATATAATACGTTCCAATGATATTTTCTTCAGGAAGTACACCATGGTACGCATATATTCGTACATCTTCAAGATATATTTTGCTCATTGCTTCAGATTTTATGAAGCAAAAATCGTCTTAATTCTTCAAAATCTGAATTTATTTCTACAGTTTTTTTCTCCTTTTTCATCAGGTCCTTCAAGGATTCAGGAATTTCAATCTGAGTATGAATAGCTTTTTCTACAGCATCAGGAAATTTTACCGGATGAGCAGTACCCAGAATAAATCCTTTCTGGTAAGGGTTTTCCTGCAGATATTTTTCCATTGAAGCAAAAGCTACAGCGCTGTGAGGCTCCAGAATGTACCCGTATTTCTTATAGACTTCCGTGATGGTGCTCATGGTTTGGTCATCATCAATGGAATAGGCTGAGATTTTATTTTGTAGTGTTTCAAACTGATGCCCGAAAAGCTCCAGAATTCGTACAAAATTACTCGGATCTCCTACATCCATAGCATTCGATAGGGTAGCAATTGCTTTTTGTGGCTGGTAGTTCTGGGTTGTAAAATAATCAGGAATTACATCATTGGCATTACAGGCGGCAATAAAATGACTGGCAGGCAATCCCCTGAAGTGAGCCAGCAATCCTGCACAGATATTTCCGAAATTACCACTTGGCACACAGATTACAGGATATTCCTTATGCTGCAGAACCCATTGTTTCAAAGCTATTAAATAATAAATCTGCTGAGGAAGCCATCTTGCTACGTTGATAGAATTGGCAGACGTCAAAAATAACTGATTGTTGATTTCTTTATCTGAAAAAGCCTGTTTAACAAGATTCTGACAATCATCAAAACTACCATTAACTTCCAGAGCTGAAATATTTTCGCCTAATGCCGTCAACTGTTTCTCCTGAACCGGACTGACTCTGTTTTTAGGGTACAGAATTACCACATTAATCTGCGGGATTTTATAAAACCCATGGGCAACAGCTCCTCCGGTATCTCCGGAAGTGGCAACAAGAACAGTAACCTTTTTTTCCTGATCTTTCAAAAAATAAGACAGACAGCGGCTCATAAATCTGGCCCCAATATCTTTAAAGGCCAGGGTAGGGCCATGAAACAATTCCAAAATGGAAATCTGCTCACTGATCTTCACCAGAGGTATTTCAAAACTCACCGTTTCTGCCACAATTTCTTTTAGAATTTCTGAAGGAATTTCATCACCCACAAAATCTTTCATACATCTGTATGCAATTTCTTCATTGGAATATTGATGTATATTTTGAATGAATTCTTCGTCAAAATGTGGAATACTTTCAGGGAAAAATAACCCTTTTTCTTTTCCCTGACCTTTTATTGTTGCCTCTCTGAAATCAATTTTTTCCGAATGGTCTTTTAAATTATAATATTTCATTTCTGTTTTTATGATTAAGATTCTTCTACGATTTGAACACCTGCTGGATTTATTTTTGAAACATAGACAAAACTTTCTATTTCAATTTCATTGTATACTGATTCCATCATCTGAGCAATTTTATCTGCTGTTTCTTTTTGTTCAGACAACATGAAAATTGATGGTCCTGAACCGGATATTCCTCCTCCCAAGGCTCCTAGTTGCAAACTTTTTTCTTTGATTTCATCAAACTTCGGAATCAGAATACTGCGGACAGGTTCTATGATGACATCATTGAGGCTTCTTCCAATCAATGAAAAATCATTTTTCTGAATTCCTGCTACCAGTCCGGCTATATTTCCCCATTGTTCTACAGCGCTTTTCAAACTGATATTTTTCTTTAAAATCTGTCTGGCATCTGAAGTTTTTACTTCCACCTGTGGATGTACAGCGGTTACAAATAAATCCGGGCTGTTCAAAGGGATGATATCAATCGGGTTGGTAGACTTCACCAGCGTAATTCCACCATAGATACATGGTGCGATATTGTCTGCATGGCGTACTCCTGAAGCCAGTTCTTCTCCAAACATGGCAAAATGAACCACTTCCTCCTTGGACAGTTTGTTTCCTAATAAAAGATTGGCCCCTAAGGCGGCTCCGGCGGCACTTGCCGCACTGGAGCCGAGCCCGCTTCCCGGTTTTATATGTTTATGGATAATGACCTCAAAGCCGTTTTTAAGATTAAAATATTCCTGAATTTTTACGAGAACAATCCCCGCAACATTGCTTGAAGGTTCTTCAGGAAGCCCGAAAGAGTCTGTATGTTTTATAATAATATCAGGAGTTTCCAATAATCTTAATTCCATTTCATCATAAGGGGCATGAACTGCCATTCCCAAAATATCAAATCCACAAACCAGATTGGCAACAGTGGCCGGGACTTTTAGTTTTACTTTTTTCATAATTGTTTTTTAAATAGAACGGATAATATCTGCAAAAACTCCACTTGCTGTTACATCAGCACCGGCACCAGCACCTTTTACAACCAATGGCTGCTCGGAATATCTGAGGGTTTTAAAAATGACAATATTGTCTTTACCGTATAAGTGAAACAGATCACTATCCGGAGCAATATGCTGTAGACCTACTTTAGCTTTTCCATCCTCAAATTCTGCAACATATTTTAATATTTTACCCTCGTTTTTAGCTTTATTTAATAAGTTCTTAAAATGATCTTCATATACTGTAAGCTTTTCATAAAAGCTGTCAACGCTTCCCTGCATACATTCTTCAGGCAGAAAACCTATGTTTTCAATTTCTTCAAACTGAAGAGGATATCCCGCTTCTCTTGCGAGAATTAAAACTTTTCTTGCTACATCTGTTCCGGATAGATCAAGTCTTGGATCCGGCTCTGTGTAACCTTCTTTCTGAGCCTGGGCTACCACTTCAGAAAAAGTTCTGCTTCCGTCATACTCATTAAACACAAAATTCAAGGTGCCACTTAGTACAGCTTTAATGGATTGAATCTGGTCTCCGCTTTTGATGAGGTCGTTGATAGTTCCTATTACCGGAAGTCCTGCTCCTACATTGGTTTCAAAATAAAAACTGCAGTTGTGGTTTCTGGCGGTATTTTTTAAAGTTTTATATTTTTTGAAATCCGAAGAAGCCGCAATTTTATTACAGGCAACAATGTCTACACTTCTTTTTAATAAACTTTCATACACTTCAGGAACATCAGGGCTTGCTGTTACATCCACGAAAACAGAATTTCTGAGGTTTCTGCGGATAATTTCATCAGCAAATTCTCTGGCAGAAGCTTTTTCGCCCTGCTGATTCCAGCTAAGGTAATTTTCCTGTGAAATTCCCTGGTCTGAAAACATCATATGACGGCTGTTGGAAATCCCGGCAATTCTTAGATTGATTAAAAAATTTTCTTTTAAATAATCATTTTGGTTATAAATCTGCTGGATCAGTTTTGAACCTACATTTCCTGTTCCACAGATGTAAAGGTGGATTTGCTTTATTTCGGACTCAAAAAATTCTTCGTGAAGTACATTGACTGCTTTTTTACTGTCTTTTTCTGAAATAACGATACTGATATTTCTTTCTGAAGATCCCTGAGCAATGGCTCTTATATTAATGCCATTATTACCGAGACATCCGAACATTTTTGCACTTACACCACTTCTGCTTTTCATGCTTTCTCCTACCAAAGCAAGAATAGAAAGTCCGGCTTCAATTTTTACGGCATACACTCTTTTCAGATCAATATCATCCGCAAAAGAAGAGTTGATTGCATATTCGGCGCGTTGAGCTTCTTTTTCTTCAATCGCAACGGTGATGGAATGTTCTGAAGATCCTTGTGTAATAAGAACCACGTTAATTTTTTCATGACTTAAACATTGGAATAATTTCGCTGAAATACCCGGAATTCCTACCATTCCGCTACCTTCCAGTGTAAGCAGGGCAATATTGTTCATATTGGAAATTCCTACTGCAATCTGTTTTTCCTCTTCTGAAGATGTCAGTTGATGAGAAATTAAAGTTCCCGGTGCGTCCGGATCAAAAGTATTTTTAATAACCAGGTTTATATTTTTTACCATCACCGGCTGAATGGAAGGCGGATAAAGCACTTTTGCTCCAAAATGAGACAGTTCCATAGCTTCATGATAAGAAATTTCTGAAATAGGTTTGGCATTGGAAACCAAGCGTGGATCGGCAGTCATCATGCCGCTTACATCTGTCCATATCTGGAGTTCTTCTGCATGAGAAGCGGCGGCAATAATAGAAGCTGTGTAATCTGAACCTCCTCTTCCTAATGTTGTAGCATTATTTTTTTCGTCACAGGAAATAAAACCCGGACCTAAAATGATGCGGTTTGGGTTTTCATTCAAAAAACCGGCAATATTCTGATCTGTACATTTAAAATCTACTTTTGCATGAGTGAAATTACTGTTTGTTCTGATTAGTTCTGCGGAATTCATCCATACACAGTCTAATCCTTCATGCTGTAATCTTGCTGCAATTATTTTTGAGGACAGAAATTCTCCGTAAGACGCAATTTTATCTTTAATTCTGTCTGTGAATTCACCAAGTACTGCAATTCCATTGCAGAGCTCTTCAATATCGTTAAAATGTTTTTTTACAAAGCTTAACCATGAGCTTTGTTCTGTGATAGGGAAAAGATCTTTTACCAGGCTAATATGTTTTTCTTCAAGATCCTGAACAGTCCGGATATAGCTCTCATCCTTCACGGAAGCATATTCTGCTGCTCTGATCAGTTGGTCGGTAACGCCATGAAGAGCGGATACAATAACAACTATTTTATTTTTTAAAGATTCTTCTTTTATTATTTTTTCCACCTGGAGGATATTCTGAGAGTGGGCGACTGAAGTTCCGCCGAATTTTAAAACTTTCATCAATTATTTATTTGAAGTTGGATATAACGAAGTGACTACTCTTTAAAAAAAAGAGTACGGGTACCGGGAATAATATGTGAAAATCTACCCCGTTATGGGGTAATTGTTGTAGTGCCAAATGTAGAAACAGAAGATATGCCTGAAATAAGTGATTTCAGGGCAGAAATATCAGATATGTTTCTTAAAAAATTCATTGTAACATAACAAATGTACAAATTATTTTGAAACAGGCAAGAGTTTAACATAATAAAATATATTTCCTTTTTGGGAGATATATTTGGTGTAATTGATTAAAAATGTTACATTTATGATATTAACTAATAGCAAAATATCCATGAAAAATCTAAAGAAAATTTCCAAAACGACTTTAAAACAAATAAGCGGAGCCGCTTTTAGGTGTGACGGATGTCCTACTGATGGAGGATATGGTCCAGGGCCTGAATTTGCCCATTCCTGTGAAGAATATAATGCGTTACCTGGACGTTGCAAATCCTGTGTATTTGTAAGTTCACTGTGTATTTATCCTGAAAACTAATCAAAAAAAATACTATGAAAAATTTAAAGAAAATCAATCGAAAGGATTTGAAATCAGTCAACGGTGGAATAGGCCCTTGTACTGCAAACTGTCCTGCTGGACCATACGGACCCGGTGAACCGAGATCGTGTGCTGATTATCATGCTTTACCGGAATGTTGTAAAGGTAGAGTGTTGGTAAGTTTTGAATGCTTTGGTCCTTTTTAATCTTCAATAACAAAAAGTCTGTTTTTTTAATTACTGAATACTAAATTATTAGAATATGAAAACAATTAAAAAATTATCAAGAGAAGATAAGAAAAACATCAAAGGTGGTTTCACTGATATCCAGATTGAAGCTTGCGGAGGAGAGCAGTTTGTCTGTTTCCGCGGTGGAGGAAAATGGGGATGCTGGCTGAAACCGGGAGGAACCTGCTACGCACCGATGCTGTAGCATTGAATAAAAAAGAGTAAACTCAATTTAATTTAAAACAAAAGTACTATGAAAAATTCAAAAAAATTAAACAGAGAAAATTTGAGAGCTATTATTGGAGGTGGAGGAGACTCCTGTGCTGTTGATCTTGACTGCGGGCCAAAAGGGTGCGCGGTATGTACAGATTTTAAAGGACGTAAAGTGTGCCTTTACCTTTTTCCTTATGATCCGTCAGTGCCGGGAAGCTGCCCCATTCTAGAAGCTTAGTAAAAAATCAAAAATTAATTAAAACTACTATGAAAAATTTAAGAAAATTAAACAGAAAAGAACTTCAGACAGTACAGGGAGCAGGTCCAGCCACATGTACAGGATGTCCTAAGAATACTACGTACGGAAATAATCCTGGCGATGCTCCTTGTGAGGCTTTTCAGATGCTTCCTGACCGTTGTAAAATGTGCGTGATTGTTGATATGTCATGTGTAAATGGAGGAGTGTCTTAAAATTTTAAAATATGAAAACAATTAAAAAATTAAGCAGAAGAGATTTGGAACAGATGAAGGGAGCTGGCGTATCAAGATGTGATGGCTGTCCTACCCATCTGGTTTTTGGACCTGGCTCTTCCAGTGATCCTTCGTGTGAGGCATATTGGACACTGTCTGAGAATTGCAGAATGTGCGTCGTTGTAAGCACAGATTGTTTTGTTGCAATTACTGCAGATTAAAAATATAAAAGCACTGTGAAAACAGTGCTTTATTTTTTTAACAGTTATCCGGAATATACATGCCTCTGGGTACGCAGATTAATTCTCCATTGCACCCTAGACCACAGGTTTCGTGTATTTCGCAGTTTAAGTTGCATGTACTACCGCCTCCGTTTACGTTTTTAAGACTTTTTCTGTCTAATCTTTTTAGATTTTTCATATTTATTATTAGTTTAAGTGCTAAATATAATAAATATTGAATAACAAAAAAATTATTTTATGCTTTTCGAAAGATCAAGCATTGCTTCAATAGGTTTCAATGCTTTTAATCGTAATTCTTCATCGATAAGGATCTCAGGAAGTTCATATTTCATGCATAAATATAGTTTTTCCATTGTATTACGCTTCATGTAGAAACATTCTGAGCAGTTGCAGCTTTCGTCAAAAACCAATGCAGGGATCAGTTCTTTATGAGGTGCACGTTTTTTCATTTCGTGAAGAATTCCTTCTTCTGTAGCGATGATGAATTTCTGACAGTCATCTTTTTCTACATAATTCAACAGGGCAGAAGTAGAACCAATGAAGTGAGCCAGCTTTAAAACAGCCTCTTCACTTTCTGGGTGTGCAATCAGTTTTGCATCTGGATTGTCTGCCAATTGCTGGGCAATTCTTTCCATTGAAAATGCTTCGTGTACTACACAGCTTCCATCCCAAAGGATCATATCACGTCCTGTTTTCTTAGATAAGTATCTTCCCAGGTTTTTGTCCGGTGCGAAAATAATTGGTCTGTCTTTCGGAAGAGCTTCAATGACTGTTTCGGCATTTGAACTGGTTACGATGATATCACTTTCTGCTTTGGTTTCTGCATTACAGTTGATGTAAGTGGCAATCAAAGCATTCGGGTGCTGCTCACGCATTTTTCTCAATCCTTCTCCAGAACAGCCATCTGCCAGTGAGCATCCGGCCATGGTATCAGGAAGAACTACTTTTTTAGTTGGATTAAGAATTTTAGCGGCTTCTGCCATGAAATGTACTCCACAGAATACAATCATGTCAGCATTGGTGTCTTTTGCCTGTCTCGCCAGCTGTAAAGAATCTCCAAGGAAATCTGCGATATCCTGAATTTCTCCCGGCTGGTAGTAATGGGCAAGAATAACAGCATTTTTTTCCTCTTTAAGTTTAAGAATGGCTTTTACCAATTCTTCACCCTGAGGAATAGCAATATCTTTTATATCCAGAAATCCTCTGACAGGAATTGCAGATTTAGCTTTTTCTAATGTTTCGGTACTCATATCAACCTCAATTTTTTATGATCAGAAGCTAGAGGTTGGAAATCAGAAGTCAGATTTTGAGTGTCATATTTTACTCCCATGCTCGTGCTTCTATCTTCCAGCCATTAATTACTGATAAAACTTTTTATTAAACTTTCTATTTCTTTTTTAGCTGCATCAAGATCTTCATTAATTACGATCTTGTCAAACCCGCTGGCATAGGTCATTTCTTCTTCTGCCTTTGCTACACGGGTTTTTATGGTTTCTGCATCATCTGTGTTTCTGGAAATCAATCTTCGTTCCAATTCTTCAATGGAAGGTGGTTCTATAAAAATAGACAACGCTTTTTCACCAAAATATTTTTTTAATGAAATGCCTCCCTTTACGTCTACATCAAAAATAACAACTTTCCCCTGCTTCCAGATTTTTTCCACTTCAGATTTTAAAGTACCGTAATATTTATCAGTATATACTTCTTCATATTCTACAAAAGCATCTTCAGAAATTTTCTGTCTGAACTCGTCAGGTGTCAGAAAATGATAGTCTACCGCATGAACTTCACTTCCTCTGGGTTGTCTCGTGGTACATGAGATTGAAAATTCCAGTTCAGGAAATGTCTCCAGTGAATGCTTTACCAATGTAGTTTTTCCGCTCCCAGATGGTGCTGAAAATATAATTACTTTATCCATTTTTTACAATTTCGGGTTACGGGTGTTGAGTTTCGGTTTTTTTTAGAAATGACAACCTCGTATCTCGCACCTCGTATCTACAATACGTTTAACGTTTGTTCTTTAATTTTTTCAAGGTCATCTTTCATCATCACCACCAGTTTCTGGATTTCTGCGTGATTGGCTTTAGAACCTAATGTATTGATTTCTCTACCGATTTCCTGAGAAATAAATCCTAGTTTTTTTCCGTTGAAAGATTCATTGTCCATTACTTCTTTATAGTATTTCAAGTGCTGGGCAAGTCTTACCTTTTCTTCAGAAATATCAAGTTTTTCAGTGAAATAGGCCATCTCCTGATAGAAACGTGTTTCATCAACATTTTCAAATTCTTTCAAAGATTTCTGATAACGCTCTTTCACACTTACAATTCTTTCTTCTTCAAAAGGAATTACTTCTCCAAGATACTTGTCAATATTCTGGATGTTTCTGTTTAATTCTTCGTGTAAAATACTACCTTCAGTTCTTCTGAATTCTTCGAATCTGTCTACGGCATTGTTGACAATCGTAGCCAGAGCTTCCCATTCCCCTTCTGTTAATTCGTCAGGTCTTGAGGTGATGGCATCAGGAAGTCTTACCGCCATTTTAAGGTATTCGAAATTAGGACCGTCAGAAGCTATGTTTTTAAGTTCGTTGATATAAGAGTCAATTAAGTTTTTATTGATTTTTACATCATTGGACTCTTCAAGATTCTCGATATTAACGTAGCAGTCTACTTTTCCACGGATAATTCTATCGTTAAGAATTTTTCTGATTTCAAATTCTTTTTCTTTATAACGTAAAGGAATTTTAATATTTAAATCAAAGCTCTTGCTGTTGAGAGATTTAATGTCAATTGTAATTTTTTTTCCTTCAAAAACATCTTCGGCTCTACCGAATCCGGTCATTGATAAAATCATAGTTTTTTATTGTTCTACAAAGATAAACATTTAAGTCTATACTATAATACCATGAAACTTCAACATAAAATATATGATTATTCAATTTTTAAATTTATCTGAACCATTAAGAACATGTAAGGTGTTAAGCTAACTAAGGAAAAAAATAAGGTAGATTTTTATAAGTGCATACTAAGAAGCGAAGCTCGTCCTAATATTCTTAACTTCTTCATTAAAAACTTAATGGTTCAAAATAAACAGCAGCTTTATTTGTATTCAAAAATAAAAAATCAAATGAGTGCATTTTCGTAAATTAGCGCGGTGAAAAAGAAAAATTTAATTTCTGTTGTAGGACCCACCGGAATTGGTAAAACGAGATTGGCAATTGATTTGGCTCAGCATTTCAATACGGAGATTATTTCCTGTGATTCCCGCCAGTTTTTTAAAGAAATGAAAATAGGAACGGCTGCTCCTTCAGAAGAAGAACTGGCTGGAGCACCTCATCATTTTATCGGAAACCTATCTGTGGAAGACTATTATTCTATCGGACAATATGAAGAAGATGCGCTTCAGAAACTTAATGAACTTTTTGCTGCTCATGACACTGTGATTCTTGTTGGTGGAAGCATGATGTATGAAAAAGCAGTGATAGAAGGGCTTCATGATTTACCGGAAGCGAATGCTGAAAACCAGGAGAAGCTTCAGGCCATGATGGAAGAGGAAGGGATAGAAAAACTTCAGGGAATTTTAAAAGAACTCGATCCCGAATATTTCAATGTGGTAGATATTCACAATCACCGTAGGCTATTAAGAGCCATAGATATTATCTGGCAAACGGATAAAAAATATTCTGAACATATTTCGGTTTCTCAAAATGGAAGAGATTTTAATGTGATCAGAATCGGAATTGAAGCGCCAAGGGAAGAATTGTATGACAGAATCAACCGCAGGGTTGATATAATGATGGAAAATGGATTGCTGGATGAGGTGAAAGGTCTTGAAAAATTCAAAGACCTGACTGCTTTGAATACTGTGGGCTATGCAGAATTATTCAAATATTTTGACGGAGAATGGGATCTTGATTTTGCGGTTTCGGAAATTAAAAAGAACAGCCGAAGATATGCAAAACGTCAGCTGACATGGTACAGAAAGGCGGATGATATTCATTATTTACAGTTGGGGTATTCTGAAAAGGATTATGAGGATTTGCTGAAATGGATTGCGGAGCAATTTCAGGAATAAGTTAAGCGCTCTGTTTTTCATTCTGACGAAGGAAGAATCTCAACTATTATTTTAAAAGATTCTTCATTCCACTTTGTTCCATTCAGAATGACAGTACGGATGATCATTAATTAAGGTATTTTTATATTAAAAAAATGCGGCTCTGAAAAGAACCGCACCTTAAAACAAATATAATTTAATTTACTACTTCCAACCGCCGCCTAAAGCTCTGTATAAATCTACAATGCTGCTTAATCTCTGTCTTTTAATGGAAGCCAGATTCAACTCTGCCTGTAGGGAATTTCCCTGTGCTGTAATCACTTCCAGGTAATTGGCTGAACCTCCTTTGTAAAGAAGTTGTGCACTTTTAATTCCGTCTTTCAATGTGGTAGATTGCTCTGTGGCTTTCTGTTCTTGAACTTTTAGATTTTCATTGGAAACCAAAGCATCAGAAATTTCACCTACAGCATTCAATACCGACTGGCGAAATGCCAGGACATTTTTCTCTCTTTGAATTTTAGCTACTTCCAGATCTGTTTTCAACTGTCTTTTCTGGAAAATAGGCTGGGTAATTCCCCCTAAAACCGATCCGAATAACGAAGCCGGAATCTGGAACCAGTTATCAAATTTGAATGAATTAACCCCTCCGTTAGCTGTAATCTTCAGTGCCGGATACATGTTGGCCTGAGCAATTCCTACCATCGCATTGGATTCTAATAAAACCAATTCCTGCTGGCGTACGTCCGGTCTTCGGCTTACCATAGCTGCAGGAAGTCCTGCTGAGATATTCTGAGGTAATGAAGTATCAGACATTTCAATGGTTCTGTTTACTTTATTAGGCAGCTCACCAGTTAAAATACTCAATGCATTTTCCTGAATGGCGATATTCTGTTCCAGCTGGGCAATCAAAAGTTCAGTAGCCTGTTTCTGTGCTGCTGCCTGCTGTACTCCTAAAGAGGTGTTATCACCACTTTCCCACATTTTCTGTGTAATCAGCAGAGTATTGCTGCTCAGTTCCAGATTTGATTTTGCAATAGCCAATTGTCTGTCAAGCATCAACAGGTTGTAATATCCTTGAGCAATAGCTGCTACTACCTGAGTCTGAACTGCTTTTGAACCTTCATAGGTCTGAAGGTACTGCATTCTTGAAACTTCCTGCTGGTTTTTGATTTTTCCCCAGATGTCTGCTTCCCATGAAAGGTTGAAAGCTGCATTATAATCTTCAACATGGCTTGAACCTAAAAATAAATTTAAGCTTTGTCCGTTCATGCTGTTTTTGGAAGGTCTTGAAATCTGTCCGCTTACTCCGAAACCAACGTCCGGATATTGCATATATTTTGCCTGTTTCAGTTTTTCCTGTGAAGCAGCTACCTGTTTCAGGGCAATCTGAAGGTCATAATTATTTTTAATTCCTTTCTCAATCAATTCCTGCAAAATAGGATCGCTGAAAAACTGTTTCCACTCCAGATTGGCTATACTGGCGGTGTCTGCAGTTGCGGTGTACTGGAACTTTTCCGGAAGAGGAAGCTCAGGCTCCGTGTAGGCCAGTTTAGACACACACGAAACAGAGCCGATGGCCAGCACAAATGTTAGAATAATATTTTTTACTCGTTTCATAGTTTTTAAACTTTTAATTGAATCCAAAACTTAGAGAGGTTTCTGTAGAGGCAAAAATTGTCTTTAGTAGGAGAAAATAATCAGCTTTTTTAAACCATTAAGAACAGGCAGGTAAATAGGTAAACCTATGATCTTAAAATTTTCTCTAAGTTTTTGTAATTCATTTTTTATTAGTGACTAGCAGCTAAAAGCTCTTCCTCCATTTGTTTTCTCAGAAGTCTTTTCTTTTTTCTGCTTGGCATTTTTTCATGCAGATACTGGAATATGACATACATTACCGGAATGATAAAGATCCCGAATATTACTCCTGTAAGCATTCCCCCTACTGTACTGTAACCGATAGAGTGGTTTCCTTTTGAAGAAGCACCTTGCGTCCATACCAGCGGAAGCATTCCCACGATGAAGGCAAAAGAGGTCATTAAGATCGGTCTTAAACGTAATCTTGATGCCTGAAGTGCAGATTCAATCAATGTTTTCCCTGCTTTTCTTCTCTGTACGGCAAACTCTACAATCAGGATGGCATTTTTTGCCAATAGCCCGACAAGCATGATCAATCCTACCTGAACATAAATATTGTTATCGATTCCGGCTAATCCTGTGAAGGCAAATACTCCGAAAATCCCTGTAGGAATGGTAAGGATAATAGCAAACGGAAGGATATAACTTTCATACTGAGCTGCCAGTAAGAAGTAAACAAAAAGAATACTTAAGAAGAAAATAAAGGCAGTCTGTCCGCTTGTTTTAATCTCTTCACGGGTAATCCCTGTCCATTCATATCCGTATCCTCTTGGCAGTGACTGCTGTGCCACTTCTTCTACCGCTTTGATGGCATCTCCGGTACTGTAACCAGGTTTTGGAGTTCCGTTGATGGTTACTGCGTTGAAAAGGTTATTTCTTGTTACCGTTTCAGGACCGAAAGATCTTTTTAATGTTACCAAAGTTTTTGCAGGCACCATTTCTCCGGATTTATTTTTTACATAAATTCCTTCCAGTGAATTGACATCCGTACGGTAAGGAATATCTGCCTGAGCCATTACTCTGTAATATTTTCCGAATCTGTTGAAATCTGATACAAAGCTACTTCCGAAATAAATCTGCATGGTCTGCATCAGTTCTGTTACAGAAACACCCAGCTGGTTGGCCTTATCTGTATCCACATCAATGGTATACTGGGGATTTCCTGCGGCATAAGTTGTAAAGGCAAATGCAATCTCAGGTCTTTTCATCAGCTCTCCAATGAACTGCTGAGTAGTTGTTCCCAACTGTTCAAAAGAACCGTTCGTTTTATCCTGAAGCATGAACTCAAATCCGGAAACGTTACCGAAACCTTGTACAGTAGGGAAGTTGAAGAAGAATGCATTGGCATCTTTTACCTGGCTTACCTTACCTGTCAATGTTGCTGCAATCTGATCAGGATCTTTCATTTCACCACGCTTGTCATAATCTTTAAGTTTAATGAAACCTGCAGAATATGGAGAAGCGTTGGCATTACTGATGAAGTTCATCCCATCTGCTACCCAAAGGTGGTTGGTTGCTTTTTCACCATTGATGATTTTATCAATTTGTGCTGTCGCTCTGTGTGTTCTTTCCAGTGAACTTCCCGGAGGAGTATTCACGGCATATAATACGAATCCCTGGTCTTCTGTAGGAATAAATCCTGACGGTGCTTTTTTGATCAGAAAGACACTGGCTGCTGTAATAACAACAAGACCACCTATTGCAACCCATTTATTTTTAATTAAAAACTTAAGGCTGTAGATATATTTTCTCGTCATGCTGTTGAAGCTGGCATTGAAAGCATTGAAGAATCTTGCTCCAAAACCTTTTTTATGACCGTGTTCCCCGTGTTCTCCCTGAGGATCATTTAAGAACATCGCACATAATGCCGGACTCAATGTTAATGCATTCACTGCTGAGATTAAAATCGCAATCGCTAATGTGAAAGCAAACTGTCTGTAGAAAACTCCTGCAGGTCCCTGCATAAATCCAACCGGAATAAACACGGCACACATTACCAATGTAATGGAAATAATAGCTCCTGAAATTTCGCTCATCGAGTGCATCGTAGCATGTTCTACAGGCATTCCCGTTTGTTCCATTTTAGAATGGACGGCTTCCACCACAACAATGGCATCATCTACCACAATACCAATGGCGAGTACCAATGCAAACAACGTAAGCATGTTGATACTGAAACCAAATAACTGTAGGAAGAAGAATGTCCCGATAATCGCAACTGGTACTGCAATAGCCGGAATTAAGGTAGATCTGAAATCCTGAAGGAAGATAAATACTACAATAAATACCAATACGAAGGCAATAACAAGCGTTTCCACAACCTGGTGGATAGAAGCATCAAGGAAATCTTTGGAATTATACATGATGATTGGCTTCACTCCCTTTGGAAGGGTAGTTTCCATTACTTTCACCTGCTTTTCAATTTCCGTAAGGATTTCGTTGGCATTGGATCCGGCTGTCTGCAGGATAGCAAATCCGGCAACCGGTTTTCCGTCTACTCTGTTGGTGGCAGTATAGGTATAAGAACCAAATTCTACTCTTGCTACATCTTTTAATCTTAAGAAAGATCCATCACTGTTTGCTTTGATGGCGATGTTTTCATAGTCTTCATCCTTATTCAGTTTTCCTTTATATTTAAGGATATATTCATAGGTTTCCTTACTTCCCTGTCCAAGACGGCCTGGGGCAGCTTCAAGGTTGTGATCTTTAATGGCTCCCAAAACTTCCTGAGGAGAGAGGTTATTAGCTGCCAGACGATCCGGTTTCAGCCAGATTCTCATGGAATAATCCCTTGTTCCGAATACCTGAGCTTGTGCTACCCCAGGAATACGCTGTATCTGTGGAATGACATTAATTTTCAGGTAATTCTGAAGGAATAATTCATCATATTGTTTTTCATCTTCACTGGTCAATCCCATGAACATGATCATACTGTTCTGTACCTTCTGTGTGGAAATTCCCGCCTGAACTACTTCCTGAGGCAGCTGGCTCATCGCTTTCGATACACGGTTCTGTACGTTTACTGCCGCATTGTCGGCATCAGCGCCCTGTTTGAAGAAAACACTCAGGGTCATGGTACCGTCGTTACTGGAGTTGGAAGTCATATAGGTCATATTCTCAACCCCGTTCACTGCTTCCTCAATAGGAGTAGCCACCGAACGTGCTACCACCTCAGCATTGGCTCCGGGATAGAATGCCGTTACCTGAACGCTTGGTGGAGCGATATCCGGGAAGAGGGCAATCGGTAAATTAAAGAGAGACAAAGCTCCCAATAATAAGAGTATTATGGAGATGACCGTTGAAAGGACCGGTCTTTCTATAAATTGTTTTAACATAAGAAGTTTATTTTTTTAAGTCTTCTGTATTCGGAAAGGACTATAATGGTTTTGCTTTTAACAAGCTGTCCGAAGAAATATTTTTCGGCTTGATGGAGGCACCATCTTTCAGGTTTCCAATTCCTGTGAATACAATTTTTTCTCCAGGCGCAAGCCCTTCAGAAATAAAATAATAGCTATCCGTTTTTCCTGATATTTTGATAGGTCTTCCGGTTACCTTCTGATCTTTACCCATTACATAGACATAGGTTTTATCCTGAATTTCGAAGGTAGATTCCTGAGGAATAACTACAGCATTTGAAATAAGCTGAGGCATACGTACTCTTCCCGTGTTTCCGGTTCTTAACGTTCCGTTGGCATTAGGGAAAACGGCACGTACACTGATCGCTCCGGTAGTTTTATCAAACTGTCCGTCTACAATACTTAGTCTTCCTTTTTCAGGGTAAGTACTGTTGTCAGCAATCACAAGATCTACCATGGGCATATTTTTCAGTTTTTCTTCTAAGCTTGCTCCCGGATATTTATTCTGGAAAGCGATGAAATCAAGTTCACTTAAAGAGAAATAGGCATAGATTTCACTGATATCAGATAATAAAGTCAATGGATTTACATCTGTTCTTGAGATCAGGCTTCCTTTTTTATAAGGAATTCTTCCGATATAACCGCTCACAGGAGCTGTAATGGTGGTAAATCCTACGTTGATTCTGGCGCTGCCTACAGAGGCTTTGGCTTGTGAAGCTGCAGCAACGGCAGCTTCATAATTAGCTTTTGCTGTTTTAAGCTGTACATCAGAAACTACTTTGGCAGCAACCAGTGGCTGAAGTCTGTCAACTTCTACTCGTGCTTTTTGAATATTGGCATTGGCAACCTGAAGATTAGCCTGAGCCATATTCATCTGCTCGCCATAGCTTCTTGAATCTATTTTAAATAACGGTTGTCCCGCTCTTACATAAGCACCTTCTTCTACATAGATTCTATCCAGATATCCATCTACCTGAGATCGGATTTCGACGTTGTTTTTCCCTTCCAAAGCAGTTGGGAACTCCTGATATGTAGTAGCGGGCGAAGTAATAACGGTATAAACCGGAAGTTCTGGAGCTGGAGGTGCGGCATTGGTTCCTTCTGCGGCTTTTGTGCAGCTCTGTAAAAGAATTATACTTGCAATAAGTACAATAAACCTTGTTTTTCCAGGTAATTTCATTGTTGGTTTAATTTTTTTAATGAAGTGTTAGAGGTAAGTAATGTGTTTTGATAAATGCTGTATTTTTTCCTAACAGTGTTAATAATTAGTTCAAAAAAAATTACAGAATTTTTAATGTCCAATAAAGTCGATTGTTTCCATAATTGAAATTGTTTTTAATGTATTTAAGTGTATAATGATGGTGTAAGGTGTGTTAATTTTACTAACAGTGTTAATTAATAAGCAAAAAATCACTAATTTTAACAACTTAAAAAGATGAATGGCTTCATAAATGTTTGAGTTTTTAATCAGGACTAACAGGAATTATCTATATTAATTCAGTGTTAATTTTCCTAACGGTGTTAATTTTTAATTCAAAAAAAATCTATAAAGACTTAATAAAAGCCGAAACAGTTTCGTCTAAAGTCGTCTTATTCATTGTTGAAGGGATATCAGCTGTACGCATCATCATAATAGAGATCATTCCGTGTACGGCAGAAAACAGAGCGTGAGACATATGACAGGCATTGTCCGGATTGGATCCGTTTTTCTTTATAATCTCATAAGTACATTCATAGATAAGCTCTTGGAATGATGAGAATTCCTTTTTCATCTGTCCTTTTCCGCAACACTGCATTCCAAGACCAAACATCAGCTGGTAATATTCCTTGTTTTTAAAAGCAAAGTTCCAGTACGCATCCACAATGGCAACAAGTTGCTCTTCCGGAGTATCGTGTTTCTGCTGAGCTTTTAATAATTCTATATGTAACTTGTGAAAGCCATCTAAAGAAATTTCAAATAGAATAGCTTCTTTATTTTCAAAATAATCATACACCACCGGGGCACTATACTCAATAGCGTCTGCTATCTTTCGCATAGAAAGTGATGCCCAGCCTTCAGTTTTAGCCAACGTAAAAGCAGCCTGCAAAATATTTGCGCGGATAGATTCTTTTTCTCGTTGACGGCGTTCATGTAGACCCATGATATTTATTTACTAACAGCGTTAGCAAAACTACAAACTTTTTAATATAACTTCCAAGGGATATTATGAGTTTTATAGATTTACCGACTTTTTAAAAATAATATACCAAAGCCGGGAAGCTGGAAGAATGGGGGCTGGAAGTTATTTCTGAGGTAAATAAATTGAATAATAGAATTTGACTATAACTATTTTTGAGACCTGAAAGTATTCCTTCCTGCAGCTTCCAGCTTCCTTACCCTGCAAAAATAATATCTCTGTTTAAGAACTCAGTTCAATTAATAAAAGAAATAATTATCTTTGCCACTAAAGAAATAAGGATATGAATACTCCCTCAAATATGCTGGCATTAGGAACAAAAGCTCCGTTTTTTGAACTTCCTAACCCGTCAAAAACGAATGAACTTCAGTCTTTGGATGAACTGAAAGGAGAAAAAGGTACATTGGTGATCTTTATGTGTAACCACTGTCCGTTTGTTCTTCATGTGATTGATAAGATCAATGAACTGTACGAAGATTATAACGAGCGTGGAATTGAATTCATTGCTATCAATGCTAATGATATTGAAAAATATCCGGCAGATTCTCCGGAAAAAATGATCGAATTCCAGATTGAAAGGAGATTTGATTTCCCTTATCTGTTTGATGAAAGCCAGGCTGTAGCTAAAGCTTATGATGCCGCTTGCACACCGGATTTTTATTTCTTTGATGATAAGCTTGACCTTGTATACAGAGGCCAGATGGATGATTCAAGACCTGGAAATAATAAAGATGTAACCGGAGAAGATCTGATTATTGCTTTTGAAAATCTTTTGGCTGGGGAAGCTCAGGAAGAAATTCAAAGACCAAGCATGGGATGCAATATTAAATGGAAATAATTACTGGTTGCTGGTTTATTTAGTTACTGGTTTTACTCAATAATACAAAGCTGCTCTTTTGGGGTAGCTTTTTTTGTTTCTTGCAGGGTTCTTTTCTCTCGCAGATTTTGCAGATGACGCAGATTTTTAATACATAGTAAATTTCTTCCTACGCTTTGTCACTCCGTAGAGTCTCAACACAGTTTGCATTCCTTTATTATAAACTTCTGAAATGTAAGCCTGGATTCCTACGGAATGGACAAGTATAACGCTTAGTATAACCATACGAATTGTCCTCAGGAATTTATACTACTATTAAAAACTTGCTTTAACCTTAGTCTCCTTTTCAACCTTCAGATCCACATTCACTTTATTATGAGAGTAATTTCTGATAAACTCAGAAGGAGTCTTTCCTGTATATTTTTTAAACATTCTGTTAAAATAGGTCACATTATTAAATCCACATTGATAACTGCATTCTGAAATAGATCTGTCCTGCGCCATCAGCAGGCATGCTTTATTAATTCTATAGCGGTTCACAAACTCTGTAAACGTAATCTGGGTGGCTTTTTTAAAGAAATTGCAGAAAGCAGGTAAAGTGAGGTTGGCAAGTTTTGCCACGTCTTCAATATCAATTTCCTTGTCGTAATGATGTTCTACATAAGTGAAGATGTTTTCAAGGCGGGTTTTATTTTTTGAAATAATGGTGTAGGGCATGATTTCTTTATTCAACAGATCATAATCTTCACATTTTGAAAGTTCAAAAAGAATTTCAAGCAATAATAAATATCTTTTGTAGCCTTCAGATTCCAGCATCAGTTTCAGTTTGGGAAGCATTACTTTTTTAACTTTATGATGAAAATGAATTCCATATTTTGAAAGTTCCAACAGGTTTTTGATGGATCTTACTTCTACTTCCTGCTGAGGAAACTGTAGAACTTCTTCCTTGAACTGGAGGACAATTTCTTCATGCGGATCAATAGAATTCAGGCCAAATCCGGAATGAGGAATATTCGATCCGATGAGTACCAGATCTCCGTTCGTATAATTACTTTTATGATAGCCCACGTGGCGGGTACCACTCCCGGAAATCACACATACCAGCTCAATTTCGGGATGATAATGGTATTCCCATTTGAATTCTGAAATAGGGGAATTATTATGAATCGTGCGGAATGAACTCTTTTCATTAGGGATAACCCTTTCAAAAGTAACTTTCATTTAATTAATCATATTTAATTACTAAAAATAGTAAATATATTAATATAGTTCAAATATTCATTTACTGTGTTAAATTATCGTTAACACAAATGCTTCTATCTTAGCCGACAAGAAATAACCTGAATGAGAAATCTTAACATCAAGGCCGTTTTATTTTTAAACTATTTTGTCTTTGCCATTCTTCTGAATTCTGTAGGAACAGTCATTCTACAGGTACAGCAGAACTTTGGAATTTCAAAATCATCGGCCAGTGTTTTGGAAGGCTTCAAAGATCTTCCCATTGCTATATGTTCTTTCATTCTGGCTTCATTTCTTCCGAAGATAGGAATCAAAAAATCAATGCTGACCGCCTTGCTTTTGGTAAGCTGCATGTGTTTTGTAATGCCTTTTACCAATGATTTTTGGGTATTCAAATTATTATTTGCAACGGTAGGAGTTTCCTTTGCATTAATCAAAATATCGGTTTTTACCTCTATCGGGCTGGTAACGGAAACAGATAAGGAACATTCCAGTTTTATGGGATTTCTGGAAGGTTTTTTTATGGTCGGAGTATTGGCAGGAAATGTTTTGTTCAGCTTATATATTGATGATCATAATCCGAAATCTACAGAATGGCTGAATGTATATTGGGTGCTGGGAGCTCTTTCAACGCTGTCTTTTTTATTCTTATTCTTTTCAAAACTGAACGAACAGGAAGCTAAAAGTGAGAAAACAGACCTCTTGGGTGATTTAAAAAACAGTGTAAGTTTATTCAGCTATAAAAAAGTATTGTGCTTTTTATTATGTGCTTTTCTTTTTGTATTGGTAGAGCAAAGCTTTCAGACGTGGACGCCTACTTTTTATAAAGAAATTTTAAAAGTGCCTACTTCTATGAGTATCCAGGCAGGTGCCGTTTTAGCAGGAGCTTTTGCATTGGGAAGATTTTTATCGGGATTCTTCTCCAAAAAATTCAGCTGGATCTATGTGGTTTCTTTCTGTGTAGTTGGTTTTGCTATCAGTTTACTGTTGGTTTTACCATTGACCCATAATATTCATATTGATACGAATACAAACTGGATGAATGCTCCTTTGGTTGTTTATTTATTTCCTTTGATGGGAGGTTTGCTGGCACCCATTTATCCGAGCATTAATTCTGTAATTCTGGCATCTATCCCGAAATATCTGCACAGTGCGATGTCAGGACTGATTGTTGTGTTCTCAGCAATCGGAGGAACTATCGGTTCTATTATCACCGGTTTTGTGTTTCAGGAGTTCAGCGGTCAGCAGGCATTTTATCTTTCCCTGATTCCGCTTTCATTACTGATCACCTCCGCGGTTTTCATGAATAAATTAAAAATTAATCCTAAAAAATAACAATGAGTAATCAGCTTTATATAAACGAAATTCAAAGTCTGTTTGATGATGTACAGAGATCTGAAATTTTTGAAGATCAGAAAATGATGACGGATGCAGTTCCTCTGTTTCCCATAGCAAAGATCAATGAGGACTATGAACAATCAAAAAATGCAGAAGGTTTTGATCTGAAAGATTTTGTGATGACTCATTTTGACTTTTTAGGGGCAAGAGTTTCTGTGCAGAGAGAAGACCAGCTTCCCATTCGTGAACATATCGAAAAGTTGTGGGATGAGCTTACCCGTACAGCGTATGAAGAAAAGGGTACTCTTTTAAAATTACCTAAACCTTACATTGTTCCCGGAGGCCGTTTTAATGAGTTTTTCTATTGGGACAGTTATTTTATCATGCTTGGACTGCAAGTGTCCGGCAGAGTGGAAATGATGAAAAACATTATTGAAAACTGTTCTTACCTGATCCAAAATGTAGGATTTGTTCCGAATGCTAGCAGAACGCATTTCCTGAGCAGATCGCAGCCTCCTTACTTTTCATTAATGCTTGATCTCCTTTTTGAAACAACGCATGATGAAACAATTTATACACAATACCATGAAACATTGGACAAAGAATATGCTTTCTGGATGGATGGTGAAGAAGGGCTTGAAAACAATGCCAGGGTAAAAAGAGTGGTGAGAACAGCAGCCGGAGATATTCTGAACCGTTATTATGATGCAGAAAATGCACCACGTCCCGAAAGTTATCTGATCGATATTGAAGATCATGAAACAGCTTCAGGAGAAGAATTTTACAGAAATATAAGAAGCGCCTGTGAATCAGGCTGGGATTTTTCCAGCAGATGGTTTGCGGACGGAGAACATATACAGACGATAGAAACTCTGAATCTTGCACAGGTTGATCTGAACTGCCTTTTATGGCATTTGGAGATGACTTTGGCAAAATCTTCAGCACTTCAGGATCTGAGTGAAAAAGAAAATTATTTTTCAGAAAGAGCAGCAAGCCGAAGACAGATGATCAATAAATATTTCTGGGATGGAAATACTAACAATTATAAAGATTATCACACAAAAAAAAACACAAAAACACCGTCTGAACATATTGCTGCTCTTTACCCTTTATTCCTGGGTATTGCAGATCAGAAACAGGCTGAGGCTGTTGCCAACACTGTTGCTGAAAAGTTCCTTTATCGTGGCGGGCTTGTTACCACCACTAAAAACTCAGGGCAGCAGTGGGATCTTCCCAATGCGTGGGCTCCTTATCAATGGCTTGGCTTTAAAGCAATGAAAAATTACGGCTTTGATGAGCTGGCAGAAAAAATTAAAAACAACTGGTGTTCCAATGTAGAAAGAGTCTACAAAAATACCGGGAAACTGATGGAAAAATACAATGCATTAGACACAGAAACAATAGCAGGCGGCGGGGAATACCCCAATCAGGACGGATTCGGTTGGACGAATGGAGTGTATTTACAATTACAACAAAACTGAAACTAACTATAAAAATAAGGCTATGAAAAAAAAATCAATCTTTTTAATCGCCGCAACAGCTACATTATATTTTAATAATGCTTATGCCCAGGAAACGCCGCAGGATTCTGCAAAAGTTTCCTCTATCGATCAGATTGTCATCACAGGAAACTCAAATCCAAAGAAAAAAATAGAATCCAGTACAGCGATTTCCACATTTAGTGCCAAAGAAATCCAGAAGCAGAATCCGATCAGTGCTGCTGCTTTATTACAGAGAGTTCCGGGATTTGCCGTGGAAACTTCAGGAGGAGAAGTAGGAAACAACCTTTTTGCAAGAGGGATTCCTTCTGCAGGAGCGTACGAATTTGTACAGGTTCAGGAAGACGGTCTTCCGGTTTTTGAAGACGGAGCGCTTCAGTTTGCCAATGCAGATAACTTTTTCCGTGTAGACAATTCGGTCAGCCGTATGGAAGCCTTGAGAGGAGGTTCCGGATCTATTTATGCAACGAATTCTCCAGGAGGTCTGATCAACTTTATTACCAGGGAAGGAACTAATGATTTCAGAGGTACAGCAAAACTTGAAACAAGTACTTATGGATTAATGCGTACCGATGTAAACGTGGGAGGAGCTTTAGTTCAGGATAAATTATTTTTTAATGTCGGTGGTTTTTACAGAACAGATGACGGAATCAGAAAAACAGGTTTCAAAGCCAATAACGGCGGACAGATAAGAATGAACCTGAAATATGTTTTCGATAAAGGGTATGTAAAAGTATATTACAAAAAACTGGATGACAGAAATACATTCTTCCTTCCGATTCCTTTGGTACAAAACGGTAACAAGCTGAAAGGATTCCAGGGGTTTGATCCTAATTATGGAACCTACAGCTACAGAGCCATCAGCCAGCTGAATATTCCACAGGCAGGAGGCGGATTTTTCAACAGAAATCTTGAAGATGGAATCCATCCGAAAGTAGATGTATTGGGTGCTGAATTTAAATATGATCTTGGAAATAATTTCACGGTTTTAAACAAAACCAGATATACCGATATCAATATGAATTATACTGGGATTTTCCCGGCAGGAGGCCCAAAACTAGCTTCTAAATATGCCACTGATGCTGTGAAAGACGGTGGACTTGGAATGAGTAACTATCAGTATTCTCTGGTAAGCAACGGAGCTGTTGTCAACCCTGAGTATGTACAAAAATTAGGATTCTGGGCAATCGACAAGCAGATGAATAACTTCGTGAATGACTTACAATTCAATTATAAATTCGATAAAGGAAATGTTACCGCAGGATTTTACAAATCCAACTGGAAATCTCAGCAATATTGGAACTGGAGTAATGTTCTGGCAACTGCTACGGACAGACCTGAGCTTTTAAATCTGGTAAACCCTTCTATGAGTCCGTCTGATAATGGGTATTCTAAAACCTACAACGGAGTAATGGATATGACATTCTTACAAAGAAGAACTCAGACTCAGGGAAGTTTGAATGACCTTTATGTAAACCTTGATTACAACATTACCGATGCTTTAAGTGTAAATGGAGGTCTTCGTTACAGCCACGATTATTACAAAGGAAATTTTGCCAATACAACAAGTTCGAATTTAAATAATTCAGGGTTAACAACTGATGGAACTCACAGCTTCAACACAACAACCGCTGATGATAATATGAGTGTATTGGGAAACAAATATACCTATTGGAATTATAATATTGATAAAGTATCCTTCACGGCGGCAGCTAATTATAAAATCAACAGAGAGAATGCAGTGTATGCACGTTTTTCTAACGGTTTCAGATCACCGAATGAGGAAGCTTATTACAACTATTTCTCCAATCCAAACCCTGATAAACCTTTAAAATCAGTAACAACAAACCAATTGGAGGTTGGATATAAATATTACTCGCGTACTTTTGATGTAGCAGTGATTCCGTTCTATTCCACATTAAAAAACCTGTCATTTACAGATATCTTCTCAGATGGAAAGTCTGAAAATACATTTGCCAATACAGAAAATTATGGAGTTGAATTAGAAGGTTATGCCCGATTATTCAATAATATCTTGGAAGTTACCTTTAATGGAACCATTCAAAGCCCAAAATATAAGAATCTTGAAGCAGGAAGTGTTCTTGAAGGAAATGTAGTAAGAAGAATGCCGAAGTTTTATTTTAATCTTTCACCGGCAGTCAATATTACCAAATCATGGAGAGCCTATGTAAGTATGAATTATTATGGAAAACGTTTCCAGGATGAAAAGAACGTACAGACGTTGCCTTCTTTCACAGAATTTGGGGCGGGAATGTCTTATCAGCTAGGGAAAATACGCTTTGCAGTGGATGGAACCAATATCTTTAATACCATCGGAATCACAGAAGGTGATCCAAGAGCAGGTTCTCCAAATGGAGACGGAATCATCATGGCAAGACCTATTATGGGAGCCGCTGCCAGAGCATCCATCACATTGGATTTCTAAATTCTATTTCTTTATAACAGCAAAACCGTTAGAATTTCTGACGGTTTTGTATTTTTTTATTATTTCCGATAAAAAGTCTAAATACATTGGAAATATCAATATTTATATCATGGATTAACAGGTCGCTCCTCCGGAGCTCTAACGTTAAAACATATACGTTATATTAACAGTTAGCTCCCATTGGAGCTAAATTTGATCCCATCGGGATAAACTGTTAGTAGAAAAATGAGATCACCGTAAAATAAAGCTCCGGAGGAGCGACCTGTTAATTATGTTTAAATTTTATAGAATGATTTTTATATAAGTATCAGATTTAAGTTTTGATTTCAGACGTTGGTACAATTAAAACCCTCAATCTCTCAAACTCTCAAACCCTCCGACCCTTTTACTTCAAAAACGGATTATACTGTTTCTCAAAACCAATCGATGTAGGATTTCCATGTCCTGAGAAAACCTGGGTATCATTATCTAAAATAAAAAGTTTCGATTGAATTCCTTCGATCAGCTGGTCATAATTTCCTTTATACAGATCTGTTCTTCCGATACTTCCTTCAAAAAGAACGTCACCCGAAATCATGAACTTCTGTGTATCATTGTGATAGACAACGCTTCCCGGAGAATGTCCCGGAACATGATAGATTTTGAACTTTTCTCCATCCAGATCCAGTTCGTCACCTTCCTTCACATATTCTATATTCACTTTTACAGGGTTGATCTGCATTCCGAACCGCATACCACTTGCCTGAAGCATATCCAGTACTTCCTGATCTTCCTGATGCATACTGACAGGTACATTGAATTTGTCAAAAGCCCACTGAAGTCCCAATACATGATCAATATGAGCGTGGGTTAAAAGAATTTTCTGAATCTTCAGTTCTTTCTCTGTAATAAAATTATGAATAGCCTGAGTTTCCTGAGCATTCATATTTCCCGGATCGATTAACCAGGCATTTTTATTTTCGTTATAGATGATATAAGTATTTTCACTCGCAAAGTTGAATACGAAACCTTGAATCTGAAGCATATCTGAATATTTTTGATTCAAAAATACGATATTATTAAGAAAATGGCTATTTTTCGTTATCTTCGTCATAATGAAAACTTTGCGAATACTCTTACTTTCTTTGGGCGGACTGGTTTTTGGACAAAATATCCAAAGTGTTCAGCTGTTCAATCCTCAGACTAATGATGAAACCCCTGTAATTAAGATAGGTGAACAATTGGTTTTAGGTTTTGATGATCTTACAAACGGCAGTCAGATCTACAGATATACCTTCAAGCATTATGACAGAAACTGGAATGAAGATAATCTGTTTTTTACAGAATTTGCTACCGGAAGTATGAATGCTTTGCTGGACCAGTTTCAGTATTCATTCAATACATTGCAGGCTTATACGCATTATAAACTGGTTTTTCCGAATGATAAAATCCAGCTGAAAGTTTCAGGGAATTATGAATTGATTGTCTACAAAGATTCGGCAGACCAGCCACTTTTCAAAAAAAGATTCTATCTGGTAGAAGATGTAACCGCTGTGGGTTTAAATATTTCGAGATTTGCGGATGCAAAAAATCCCAATGTTAATCAGAGGGTAGAAGTGAATGTTTCTCCGAAAGGGGGTGATATTTCTTCCAATGTCAATTCTATCACCATGAATGTGATGCAGAATAACAACCCGAATATGGTGATTTCCAATCTTAAGCCTAGTAGTGTTTTAGGAAATCAGGTGTTATTCCAGCAGATGAATCTTGTTTTTCCGGGAGACAATGAGTTTTATTATTTCGATAATAAAAATATGAACATGGCAGCGGATATGGTGCGTGCTACTGAAATAAAAGATGATGTCAACCAGACTTACCTTCATCCGGTATGGGCGTTTCCTTTAAATTATCAGTATCAGCCAGATGTGAATGGAGCATGGTATTACAGAAGAAACGACTTGGGAAGAGAGAGAGATGCGGAAAGAGAAGCTGACTATTCATGGGTTCATTTCTATCTGGACTCTGATCCTGTGGATAAAGAAATTTATGTGCTCGGAGGATTTAATAATTATAAGCCAGGCAAGGAAAATCAGATGCAGTATGACGCATCCACCAAGCAGTATGTAGCGAAAATATTCCTTAAACAAGGGTTTTATAACTATGTGTTGGCTACAAAAGAAGGAAATGGCGCTCTGAATTTTGGAGAAGTGAATGGTAATTTCTGGCAGACAGAAAACCTTTATCAGGCCTTTCTTTATTATGCGCCATTTGGAAGAAATTATGATGGTTTAATGGGATATGGAGAATTCAGAACCCCCATTGCCAATAAACGGTAAGTAATTATAATTTAAAATATACATAAAAAATAGGACTGTCTCTTAAGATAGTCCTATTTTTTGTCTGTATTGAAAAGAATTAATCTCTCAAATCTTATATTATGACTAATTTTTTCATAATATAATGCACTACATAGTGAAAAAAAATAATTCACAAAATTTTGATTTTAATTAAATTTTTTAACATAAAATTCACATTACGAAAAAATTATGTTTAAATAATTTTCTTTTTTTTAAAATCATTATTGTGTTTTATTTATTGATTTATAATATCAATTGAATTTTATTCATCGTTTTTGTTGTTTTATTGTGAAAAGTTTATAAATTCTTCACCACAATCAACCAATATTAATATGAAAACGAAATTTATCTTAGTGGCAAGTGTTGCCGCCTGCTCCTTTGTGTTTGGACAAAACACTCCATCGAAATTAGTTCCGGGTAAAAGCGGACTGCATGCTGAATTTATGAGATTTGAAAAAAATGCACCTGCGTATCAGGGAAGCCCTGTTTTATTTGACGAAGCTTCTCAGAGACTTTCTCCGGGACAGGCCCGTAAACTAGGCTTAGAAAAAGATGCATTGGGTTTTGAAACTCAAAGATTTCAACAGACCGTAAATGATATTCCTGTAGAATACGGAATGATGGCGGTACAAACAAAAGACGGCAAAATTGTAGGACAATCCGGAAAATGGGTTGTTAAAGTTCCGAAAGGGCTTGACAAAAATGCCAGCCTTGCTGAAAATGCAGCTTTACAGAGTGCTTTGTCATTTGTAGGAGCAGAATCCTATAAATGGAAAAATAAAGAAGAGGAAGATTTTCTTAAAAAAGAAACCGGTGATCCCAATGCAAGCTATACTCCAAAAGGTGAACTGGTTTATTATTCAAATCCTGATGATGACAAGCTGAATGATTTAAGGCTCGCTTATAAATTTGATATCTATGCTGAAAAACCATTAAGCAGACAATATGTTTTTGTAGATGCTAAAAATGGGAAAGTACTTGGAGTAGATGCCATTATTCATGAAGTAAACACACCGGGAACAGCCGTTACAGGATATAGCGGAACCCGCAACATCACCACAGATTCTTATAACGGAAGCTATCGTTTAAGAGAAACCGGAAGAAATGCGGGAACTTCAGTAGAAACCTATAATCTGAAAAAGGGAACCAGCTATGCTTCTGCGGTAGACTTTACAGATACAGACAATAACTGGAATAATGTTAATACCAATAAAGATCAGTATGCTACCGATGCTCATTGGGGAGCAGAAATGACAGTGGATTATTTCTACACAAAATACGGACGTAAGAGTATTGATAATAATAATTTCGCCATAAAATCTTATGTTCACTATTCTACCAACTATTTTAATGCGTTTTGGGATGGCTCCAGAATGACTTATGGTGACGGAAGCTCTACCACCAACGGTGGAAAACCTTTGACAGCAATAGATGTATGTGGGCATGAAATTACACACGGGCTCACTTCTAAAACGGCTAATCTTGCTTATCAGAGAGAATCCGGAGCATTGAATGAAGGTTTTTCAGATATCTTCGGGAATACCATTGAGCGTTGGGCAAGACCTACACAGGCAAGCTGGACACTGGGAGAAGATTTCAATTATGTAATCAGAAATATGGCCAATCCTAATGCGTACAGCCAGCCGGATACTTATATGGGAACCTATTGGAAAACGACTACAACTTCGGGTTGTGTTACTCCAAGCCAGTCCAATGACTATTGCGGAGTGCATACCAATTCAGGAGTACTTAATTTCTGGTATTATTTATTAGTAACAGGAGGGTCAGGTACGAACGATAAAGGTTTTGCTTATAATGTTTCCGGAATCGGACTCGATAAGGCTGGGGCCATTGCCTACAGAACATTGACAACTTATCTGACGTCTTCTTCTACCTATGCGAATGCAAGAACCTATTCTCTTCAGGCAGCCGCAGATCTGTATGGATCAGGCAGCAATGAAGTAACACAGGTTACCAATGCCTGGAATGCTGTAGGTGTAGGAGGTGGAACTTCTCCTTCAGGAAAAGTGGCAGCAGCACAAACAGCCCTGTATACCATAAGCCCGAATCCTGCAACCGACAGATTTACCATCAACTTTGAAGGGAAATCAGGAAAAGGAATTGTAGAATTGGTAAGCCTTACAGGTAAAAAAGAAATTTCTGAGAAAGTAGAAATTACAGACGGGGTGAATAAGCTGAACATCCAGCTTCCTTCCAATATTCTTCCGGGAGTATATATTGTATTGGTAAACGGAGAGAAAGCAGGAAACCTGATTAAAAAATAGCACCAAATTTTTTTATATATGTCAACAAAATGGCCGCAAGTTAATTCCTGCGGCCTTTTGTATATTGTAAGTAAAGAAGATTATACCAAATAGAAATCATTCAGTTTTTCTTCACAAAGCGTTTTTACAACTTCAATCCATCGGTCTTCATCATTCAGACATGGGATATAGTGGAAATTTTCACCGCCGCCATGCATGAACTGCTCTTTTCCTTCTACAGAAATTTCTTCCAGGGTCTCAAGACAGTCAGAAACGAAAGCCGGACATACAATAGCCAGGTTTTTGATCCCTTTTTTACCAATTGTTTCCAATGTTTCATCGGTATAGGGTTCAATCCATTTGTCTTTTCCTAATCTTGACTGGAAAGAAACAATAGTCTTCTCTTTAGGTAAGTTTAATTTGTCAATGACAAGCTGTGTCGTTTTATAACATTGATGACGGTAGCAGAACTGATGACTTGGATTATCATCCCTGGAACAGCAGTCATTAAGATTACAGGTCTTCGTAGGATCTGTCTTATAAATATGTCTTTCCGGAACTCCATGATAAGAAAACTGTAATGCATCGAAATTTTCGGGAAGCTTTTCCTTAATGCTTTCCGCAAGACAGTTAATATAAATATCTTTGTTATAGAAAGGCTGAATATAATTAATTTTTATACCTGGAAACTTCTTTTTTCTTACCTCTTCGGCTTTTTCAATGACCGTTTCCGTTGTACTCATCGCATATTGAGGATACAGAGGAAAAAGAACGATTTCAGTGATTCCCTGATCTACCAGTTTCTGAATACCGGTTTCAATGCTCGGTTGTGCATATCTCATTCCGATTTCCACAGGAACATCTACTACTTTCTGAAGCTTTTTCTGAATCTGTTCAGTGATGACAATCAGCGGAGAACCTTTATCCGTCCAAACCGTTTTATACGCTTCGGCAGATTTTGCTGGTCTTGTTTTCAGGATTATTCCCTGTACAAGAAGGGCACGAAAGATCCAACGGTAATCAATCACTCTTTCGTCCATCAGAAATTCATCAAGATATTCCTTTACATCGTTTACAGAAGTAGATCTCGGTGATCCGAGGTTGACTAGTAAAATTCCTTTCTTATTCAATATTCTAAATTTTAATTATGAAACAGAAGTTATAAAATCTGTTACTAATTTTGATACTTTAGCAAAGGTATTACTTTCCAGTAAGCCATTGCTTCCAAATTTGCCTTTTATCCCTTTTATTAATGCCTGATGTTTATCATCTGCTATGGCTCCGAGAGTTTTTAAAATCAACAACAATTCTTCATGCCCCTTTTCTCCACTGGCAGAAGCGGTGATCACAGCAACAGGTTTTTCAGAAAATACTGTTGTGGAAACACACCATTCCAAAAGATTTTTTAATCTTCCGGGAATACTGAAAATATATTCCGGTGTAGAAAATATAACACCTGCAGAGTTTTTAATATCCTCTCTGATCTTCAGAACTTCTTCCGGAGTATCCTCATCAGTTAATGTGGTATCAAAATGCGGAAGAACAGAAAGATCAGCATACAGCTGAAAATCTGTGTTGTCTGTCTTTTCCAGCACCTGTTCCGTCAGTTTCTGATTGCTGGAATTTGCCGAAGCACTTCCAATAATCACCAAAATTTTCTTTCCGGGAGGTATTTTAACTGTTTTATCCATTTACAGCTTCTACTCTTTCTACCAGGTCCGGAACGAATTGCTTTAAAATATTTTCAATTCCGTTTTTCAAAGTAGCAGTAGAACTTGGGCATCCGGAGCATGCACCCTGTAGAAGCATTTTTGCTGTTTTACTTTCCTGATCATATTCCATCAGAGAAATTTTTCCACCATCATTTTCTACGGCAGGAGCTACATATTCATTTAAAATATCAGAAATTTTCTGCTCATCTTCAGTATAATCTCTGTTGATAATTTTTTCAACAGGATTTTCATGTTTCTGAGGTTCTATTTTTGAAATTTCACCTCCGTTCTGAAGATATTCGGCGATAAGTGCACGAACAGTCATCATCACCTGGTGCCATTCAACAGAATTATCTCTTGTAACGGCTACAAAGTTGTCCGAAATGAAAACTTCCGTTGCAAAATCAAACTCTTTAAAAATAGCCAATGCTAAAGGAACTTCTTCAGCAGCTTCTTTCGATTTTACTTCTACAAAACCATCCATCAGTAATTTGCTGGAAACAAACTTCATTACATTGGGATTCGGAGTCATTTCAGCATAAATCTGATACATTTCTTTTTTCTTCTGAAGATAAATTCTCGGGTTGGCCAGTAATTCATCTTCAATCACATTTTTCAGACTTTCAGCAACATGTTCCCATTCTATGGTATCCTGTTTTGCCACAGCTACAAAATTAGCGGTAATGAAAACTCTTTCCACAAAAGGATAATTGAAAAGTTCCTGTGCCAAAGGAATTTCTGAAATATCTGAATTTCTGTCCAGTTCTAAAGAACCCGGGATGAGATTGTAATCTGCTACAAATTTCATCACTTTTGGGTTTTCAGTTGGTTCTATAAGTACGGTACGCATTTTTTCGTTAAATTTGAGATACAAAAATACGCATTAGAAGTTAGAAGCTGAAAATTGAGAGTTAGATTTTTGCTATCACTGTAATTTAGAAGTTAGATATCAGAAAAGATAGGGTATTTTAATTTTCAATTGGGCACATTTTCACATTTCAAATTAATATTATGGCACTAATAAAACAGCTTTTAGGAAAAGCACCACAGATCGGAGAGAATACTTTTTTAGCAGAAACGGCAACCATTATTGGCGATGTTACAATGGGAAAAGACTGCAGTGTCTGGTATAATGCAGTGATCAGAGGTGATGTTCACTATATCAAAATGGGTGACAAGGTGAATGTTCAGGATAATGCAATGCTGCACTGTACTTATCAGAAATATCCTTTGAATATCGGTAACAATGTTTCTATCGGACATAACGCGATTGTTCATGGATGTACCATTAAAGATAATGTATTGATCGGGATGGGAGCTATTGTGATGGATGACTGTCTTGTAGAAGAAAACTCTATTGTAGGAGCTGGTTCTGTAGTGACTCAGGGAACCCATATCAAATCCGGAGAAGTCTGGGGAGGAGTTCCGGCAAGAAAAATCAAAGATATTAATGCTCAGTTACTGGAAGGAGAGGTGAACAGAATTGCAGATAACTACGTGAAATATTCATCATGGTATAAGGAGAGTGTGAAGGATCATCAATTTTAGGTTGTTTGGCGAATAGCGAATAGTTAATTCGCTGCGCTTGTCAATTATTTTTGGCAGTAAAATGCACTATTCACTTACGAAGCACAATTCACCATTGATCTATTTAAAATAAATATAAAAGCTCTGTTTGAAGACAGAGCTTTTTCGATTTGATATAGAACCTTTGCGTTATTGTTAATTATTATCTGGTGTAATAAGTCTGATCTTACCATTGACACATTTAAGTGATGTGGGAGGCGTGATCATCATACAGTCAGATGTAATATTATACTTTTCATTAAAAGCTTTCACTTTATCCGTATACTCATTCACTCTTTGTAAGAAAGTTTCTTCTATTTTCTTAGGATAGGCGATGTATTGCTGAGGTCCGCCACAGGCTTTTGATCCCATAGGAGCAAATGCCCATTCACTGGCATCCGTACATTTTTCTCCTGATACTTCAGATTCAATAGAAGCTTTTAATCTATCCAGCTGTGCCTGCTCATATTTCTGACTGTCTTCGTCAGCAGGTCTGTCTGCGATATCAATAGGAAGATTGGTATTGGCATTCTTTGAGGTATTACATGAAACTAAAGTTAATGTAGTACACAATACTATTGCCGGGATATGAAAGAATATTTTTTTCACAATAAACGTTTTCTTTTTTATAATTTTTCAAAACTTATGCCAAGGTAAGAAATTCAAATTCATTTCCGTATTTTTGACGAAGATGAATAATCATTTTTTTGACTTAATAGAGTATACCAACAGAAGCGTTTTTTTAACCGGGAAAGCCGGAACAGGAAAGACGACATTTCTTAATGATTTTGTACGGCGCACAAAGAAAAAGCATATTGTAGTAGCTCCCACGGGAATCGCTGCCATTAATGCAGGAGGAGTAACCATCCATTCCATGTTTGGACTGCCGTTAAGAACCTTTCTTCCTACTACAGAAAGGATAGATACCAGTTTGGCTAATAATATTGCCGATCTGATGCCTCATTTCAAATACCGTAAAGATAAGCTGAAGCTTCTGAGAGAGGTTGAAATTATCATTATCGATGAGGTTTCAATGCTGAGGGCTGATGTTCTGGATATGATGGATTTTTCTTTGAGATTTATCAGAAGGAATAATCAGAGATTTGGAGGGGTACAGATGCTCTTTATCGGAGATTTGTTTCAGCTTCCTCCGGTGGTAAGGGATGAGCATATCCTGAAAATGTATTACAATTCACCCTTCTTTTTTGACAGCCATGCCATTAAGGAAATTCCAATTGTCACCATTGAGCTTACAAAAGTATACAGACAATCTGATGAAGAGTTTCTGGAAATTCTGAATGCAATCCGTGACGGCGATGTGGATAATATAGACTTTAATCATCTCAATGAAAGGTATGATCCTGATTTTGATATGGGAAAAGAATCTTATGTATATCTGTGTTCTCACAACAAAATGGCAGATGAAATCAACCAGGAAAAACTGGCGGAAATTAAAGTTGATCCTCAGGTGTATGAAGCTAAACTGGTGGGGGATTTTAAAGAAAATCAATTCCCGAACGAACAGTTTTTAGAATTGAAAATAGGAGCTCAGATCATGTTTATCCGAAATGATATTTCCGGTGAAAAGAAATATTTTAACGGAAAACTGGGCGAGATTATCGGGTTGGACGAGAACGAAATCCGTGTTGTTCTGGATGAAAGTGAGAGAGAAATTGTTGTAAAAAGAGAAACCTGGGAACAGAAAAAATATTTTCTTGATACGGATAAAAATATCAAAGAAGAAGTGTTGGGAAGTTTCGAACAGTTTCCTATCAAATTGGCATGGGCCGTTACTATTCACAAAAGCCAGGGATTAACGTTTGATAAAGTGATTATTGATGCCGGGAAAAGTTTTACTGCCGGACAGGTATATGTTGCTTTATCCCGTTGCAGAACCTTGGAAGGAATTGTTTTAAAATCAAAAATTACTCCCGAAGTAATCTTCAAGGATAACAGGATTCTGCATTTCCATACGGATACTATTGCCAATGATCATGTAGAAGCTATCCTGAATCAGGAAAAATATGATTACAGCATCAGAAAAGTATTGCGTACGTTAGACTGTACATGGTTTTTGAAAGAAGTGGAGGAGTGGAATAACCTTTCCATTGTCACCAAGAATATTGACCATGTTAAAACCAAGCAGCTTTATCTTCAGCTGAAACATGAAGCGGTTAATTTGGGGAAAATATTTGAAAAACTGGAACGTATCATTTTTCAGAAAGTCAATAATTTTATTGAACAGAAAGAAGAATGGTCCGAAATTGAAAGCAAATCAAAAGGCGCTGTTAATTTCTTCTTTACAGAAATCAGAAATAAAATTTTCGATCCTTTGAAAGATTTTTATGCCGAAATAAAGGGCGCGAAAGGCTTAAAACAATACAACGAAGAATTTAAAAGCTGGCTGGAAGATATTGAAGAATATCTGAACAGCCTGAGAGACATTCACCTTCTTGAAACGAAACTTTTAGATGAAAAGAATGATAAAGAAATCAATCTGAAAATTGCTAAAGTTCCGTCACAGGTTTTAACCTTCCAGTTGTTTGAACAGGGAAAAACCATAGGAGAAATTGCATTGGCAAGAGGATTGGTGAAAGAAACCGTTATCGGCCATCTTGCCAAATTTGCCGAGCAGGGATTACTGGATATTTCCCGAGTCATTACTTCAGATAAGATCAAGGCTTTTGAAGATGAGTTCTACAAAAACCCGCATGAAACATTGACTGAATGGAAAAATGCACTGCCCAATCATTTTGAATTTAACGAAATCAGGATTTTAATTAATCATTATAATTATAAAAAAGAAAAGAACTCATAAGAGTTCTTTTTTTGATATGAATTTTTTGAAAACTAAGGATACATCGCATTGATGGTATTGATGTCTCCGGTAGTAAATCCGGTTCTGCTATAAGTAAAATTACTGTTATCAGCTCTGGTAATCGTTGGCAGTCCATTTTTAGAATAAGAGGTTGGCCAATACATCATCACAGAATTAATATTGAAAGGTCCTATATCTGTTCCGGAATTATAGATATTGAAATTATAAGACTGTCCGCTTTGGATATTGTTCCACAGGATTTTTACATATTGATCTCTGTCTTTACGCGTATGTTCGTGGTAAAGTCCTACCGTATGTCCCATTTCATGAATGACTGAGCCTACAGAAATATATTGGTCCAAAGAAACGGTTTGTTTTCCACCCTGATATCCGATATGTGCCCAGCCGTCAGATCCTGATGAGCTTCCGAAAATAAATTCAACATAATTAGACTGGTTGGTACGGTAGATCCACTGCGTATTCGTTTTATTATTGTACTCGCTGATGGCAGAATTGATTTTATTAATATTAATGGAACCCATATTGCTGGCAATGGTATAATAGATTTTCCCATTAGGCCATCTTGAATAACTGGCACCGCCTTTATTAACTTCATTACCCTCTGATAGTTGTTTGTCTGTAAGAACAATATCTCCCTGAAAGAAATTCATTCCGTTTTTTCTTTCATAGGTAATTTCCTGGCCATTCAATTGTCCTTTTTTTACATTGTCTGCGTTGAAGGCATTGGCTTGAGCTTCAGAAGCAATTTCCTCATTGTTTTTACTGCAAGAGGAAAATGTAGCTGCAATAAGAAAACTCATAAACACAGTTTTTCCTGTCAGCATCTGCTTATAAAACAGGCTGTTTGTTTTTTTGATCATATTAAAGTTTTTAAAAATTTGGTATACGAATATAATGAATATCTCTCTTTTTATTGAATTATTTTTGTTAAAATATATTTTTTAATGCGATTATTTAATTTTAAACTCACATAAGCAAAACGATGTAAACAAAAATTTTATTCCAATAGTTTTTCCCTGAACTGATCAATTGTTTTTATTAATTACAAAAAGTAACTAATGCAGTTTTTATGTTTTAAATTTGTTTGGTTTTTAAGAACTCAATTTAGAATATGAAATTGACAGAGGAGATTCACTATCACCTTTGGAAAAATTAACGATCTCAATATGAAAAATTTTGAAATTTCTGTTTTAGATCTTGCGCCGGTAAAGCAGGATAAAAGCATTCACGAAACTTTTCAGGACAGCTTATCATTAGCGAATCATGCTGAAAATTTAAATTATAAAAGATTCTGGCTGGCAGAGCACCATAATATGGAAAGTATTGCCAGTTCAGCAACCTCTGTTTTAATTGGTTTCATTGCCAACGGAACGAAAACTATAAGGGTTGGTTCGGGAGGAATTATGCTCCCTAACCACAGCTCCCTGATCATAGCAGAACAGTTCGGAACACTGGAATCTTTGTTTCCCGGAAGAATTGATCTTGGTTTAGGAAGAGCTCCGGGAACAGACGGACTTACAGCCCAGGCTTTGGGAAGAAACCCAGCTATCATCAACGAACAGTTTCCAAGACAGATTCTTGAACTTCAAAGATATTTTTCAAAAGAAAATTCGGATGCGATGGTTCGTGCCATTCCCGGAGAAGGACTTGATATCCCGCTTTATATTCTGGGATCCAGTACAGACAGTGCATGGCTGGCTGCAGAACTAGGTTTGCCGTACGCATTTGCAGGACATTTTGCTCCTGAGCAGATGGAAATGGCTTTTAAAATTTACAGAGAACATTTTGAACCGTCAAAATATCTGGACAAACCTTATATCATCGCTTGTGTTAATGGTGTGGCAGCAGAAACTTCAGAAGAAGCTCATAAAATATCCACAACTTTATTTCAGGCATTCATCAATATTGTAAGAAATGACAGAAAACCTTTTGCTCCACCCGTGGATGATATGGACGAAATCTGGTCCCCGATGGAAAAATCCATGGTGTTGCAGAAACTGAGATATACCTTTATCGGAGATCAGGCTGAAGTTCAGGAAAAACTTAAAGATTTCCAGGAAAGATTCCAGGTTGATGAGCTGATGATCAACTCACATATTTATGATCATCAGAAAAGATTGAGATCTTACGAGATTTTCAGAGAGGCAGCAGACTCCTTATCCAAAGCGTAATAAACCATCCATAATTAATTGGCAGATGCTTATTTTTATGAGTATCTTTGCAAAAATAAAAAGTAAAAATGTCCGATATTAAATTAAATACTATTCCAGAGGCTATTGAAGACCTTAAAAATGGTAAAATAATCATAGTAGTAGATGATGAAGACAGAGAAAATGAAGGTGATTTTCTTTGTGCTGCAGAACTGACAACGCCGGAAATTATCAATTTTATGGCACTTCACGGAAGAGGACTGATCTGTATGCCGCTTCCTGAAAAAAGATGTGATGAGCTTGGCCTTGAAGTAATGGTAAGCAGAAGCAGCGATCCTAAAGAAACTGCCTTCACCGTATCCGTTGACCTTCTGGGTAACGGAACATCTACCGGAATTTCTGCAGGTGACAGAGCAAAAACAATTTTAGCACTGATGGATGAAAAATCCAAACCTACAGACTTTATGAGACCTGGTCACATTTTCCCGCTTCGTGCAAGAAAAGGTGGTGTATTGAAAAGAGCCGGACATACTGAAGCTGCAATCGATCTTACGAATTTAGCTGGGTTGAAAGAAGGAGGAGTGATCTGTGAGATCATGAATGAAGATGGTACAATGTCCCGTCTGCCGGAACTTCACGCTTTTGCGCAAAAACACGATATGAAGATCGTTTCTATCGAAGACCTGATCCATTATCAGCTTAAAAAAGGAAATCTGGTAGAAAGACTTGAAGAGAAAAAAGTAAAAACACATTATGGTGATTTTGATTTTTATGCTTTCAGAGAAACTTCCAATGAACAGATCCACTTTGCATTGACAAAAGGAACATGGACAGTAGATGAGCCTGTTTTGGTAAGAGTACAGTCTTCAGATTCTTATTTCGATGTACTGACAAGATTAAATAATGGTGAGAAACCCCTGTTGGAAAAAGTAACAGGTATGGTTAATGAAGCTGGAAAAGGTGCCATCATTTTCATTAATAACGTTTCAAACTCTGAAAATACATTGAGAAAGCTTCAGCAGTTCCTGAACTATCAGGACGGCCAGGAGCAGCATCCTACATTAGCGTACAACTACAGAGATTATGGAATCGGAACGCAGATCTTAAAGAATTTAGGAATCAATAAGTTCAAAGTAATCACTCAAAACCCTAATATCAAACCTCAGGTTGGAGGATATGATGTAGAGGTTACTGAGATGGTACAACTTTAGTAAATGAACAGTCGGTAATGAATTTTTTCATAATAAATGACTGTTTCTAATATAAAATATAAGGTTTAGGATTTTTCTAAACCTTTTTTATTTTTAAATTATGACTGAGTCTTTAAAAAAACACATCCGGGGCTATATTGATATTTCAGACGAAAAGCTGGATAAATACTGCAGTGCCTTTCATCTTCAGAAAATAAAGAAAAGAGAATTCCTTTTAAGAGAAGGTGAGATTTGCGAATTTGAAGGATTTGTGGTAAGTGGCTGCTTAAAAGTTTTTCATACCCATCATAATGCAGCCGAACAGATATTGTATTTTGGAATTGAAAACTGGTGGATCTCCGATATTGATAGTTTTGTGAACCGTATTCCTTCAAAGCTCAATATTCAGGCGCTTGAGGATAGCGAGATTCTTCTCATTCCCCAAATGGAAAAAGAAAAGTTATATGCTGAAATGCCGGAGATTGAAAGATTAATGAGACTTAAATTTCAAAAGTCAATTATAGCATTACAGCGTAGAATTATTGATAATCTAAGCAAACCTTCAGATGAACGTTATGTAGAATTTTTAAAAGATTATCCACAGACAGCCAATCGTCTTACCAATATTCAGATTGCGGCCTATCTGGGAGTAACTCCTGAGTTTATCAGCAGAATCCGGAAGAAAATTGTCAGTAAAAGCTGATTTTTGAAAAATAAAAAGTCCCGAAAGTTTAAATACTTTCGGGACTTTTTATGCTGGGTCATGATCTGCTTTTAGCTTAATGTAATTCCGTCAAAGTTTCGGAAGCCATTCAGAAAATCTTTTACCATCATTCTTTTTTTCCCTTCCAATTGAAGTTCCAAAGGATAGTAAATTCCGTCCTGGGTATAGATTTTAAAATCATTTTTAGAAATATCGAGACTTCCGGCTGGTTTCCCGTGATCGGAAAGTTCAAATTTGCCCCCGAATATTTTTAATCCTTTTTCTTCATTGTCAATCTTTAAAGTAGTGAAAGCTGCAGGATAAGGCGACATTCCCAGAATAAACTGATGAATAGTTTTTGAAGGCTGCTCCCAATTGATCCTCGTATCTTCCTTGAAAATTTTATAAGCGTTTTTAGGATGTTCTACGTGAGGTTGAGGTCTTTCTTCAATTGCATTTTCAGCAAGACCATCTAAGGTTTTTACAACAAGACCTGAACCCATCTCCATCAGCCTGTCATGAAGGCTTCCTGCATTTTCATCAGGTAAAATTTCTATTTCCTGCTGAAGAAGAATATTACCTTCATCAATTTTTTCATTAATAAAGAAGGTAGTAGCTCCGGATTTTTCTTCTCCATTGATTACAGCATAATTAATTGGTGCAGCACCTCTGTAATCAGGAAGTAACGAAGCATGAAGATTGAAGGTTCCCATTTTAGGCATTTCAAAAAGTACTTTAGGCATCATTCTGAATGCTACCACAACAAATACATCAGCATCGAGTTTTCTGAGTTCTTCCAGAAACTCCGGGTTTCTCAACTTTTCCGGCTGGAAAACAGGGATGTTGTTTTCTTCTGCATATATTTTTACCGGGGATTGGTGAATTTTCTGTCCGCGTCCGCTGGCTTTATCAGCAACGGTTACAACGCCTACCACCTGATGATGAGATTGATGAATAGCCTCCAAAGAGGTTTTTGCAAACTCAGGAGTTCCTAAAAAAACGACTTTCAATGATTTCATACTGCAAAGATAAGTTTTTGATCTGAGAGTCGGATGATATTGGAGTTTGAGGGTAAGAGAGTTTTAGGGTGTGAGAGTTTGAGAGCAGTGGATTTAGGCAGGTTGAGATCATAATGTTTATAATACTCATTACTCATTATCCATTACTCATTACTCATGATTCAGCGCATACGTTCTGAAATTCAGCATTCTTACCTTTCCTGAATCCAAAAGAAAGATCAGGTTTTCCAGTATATTTTCTTTGGAATGGTAACTGAGCTGGATAGACAGTTCTTCAATAGTAGCTGATTTTTTAGCTAGTAAGCTGATGATTTGCTGAGAAATATTTTTTCCAAAGATCGACTGCTTATTTTTTTCACAGACAGAGCACTGGCCACAGTTTTTGGAATTTTTTTCACCAAAGTAGGCTAGGATAAGTTTCATTTTACAGTAGTCATTGTTTTCTACGTAAAATTTCATCTCTTCCCATTTCTGAATTTTGTTCCTTTGAATATGTTCAAATAATTTCCAGTAAGCACTATTCACAGCTCTTTCATCGCGGGGTTTCAGGAATTTGATACTTGCCAGTGCCCCATCAATATATTCAAGATAATTTTTTTGCTGAAGTTCTTTCAAACGTTCTTTGATCAAAGGAACACTGATATTGATTTTGTTGCTTACCTGCTGCTCACTGAACATTACTTTGTGGGTTGTAATCCCGGATATGTTTCGGAAAAGAAGTTCTATAAAATGGGCATCCTTTTGGGGGAGCTGGTCTATCTCATCAGCTTTAATGAAAAGTTCAAGCGAAGACAGGCTTTTATAATCGTTGTAGTAAACAATTTCCTGGTTGTGGAGAAAATTGAGTACATTGTTGATCTTAGCTTTAGACAGTTTTGTGAAATTCTGTATACTAAGGCTGTTCAGTTGAAATGTTTTTTCCGGAAGTTCGAATTCTGCTACCTGAAAAATAGAGTAGAGGTAGCTGATGATCTTCAAAAACTCAGCTTTGTTGGGGGTCTGATTTTTTAAAACCTGATCAAAATTTAATAATTCCTGTTTGTTCCATAGCATGAAAGCAAAACTTTCTTTTCCATCTCTTCCGGCTCTACCGATCTCCTGATAATAGTTTTCCAGAGACGCAGCAGGAGAATAGTGAATGACAAAGCGAACATTGTCTTTGTCAATACCCATTCCAAAGGCGTTAGTAGAAATAAGAACATGATTATCGCTGTTATTCCAAAGATTCTGTCTTGCATTCTTTTCCTTGGTTGTTAGGCCGGCATGAAAATAATCTACATTTTTCAGTTGGTTTTTCTTTAGAAATTCTGCCAGCAGTTCTGCTTCTTTTCTTGTTCTTACATAGACAATCCCGGAGTCGTTGCTGTATTTTAAAATATCAAAAACACGTTGGAATTTATCAGATACTTCATCGGTAAAGATTTTGATATTCTCTCTCTTGAAACTCTTTTGAAAAACAAAAGGATTTTTCAGTTCCAGCTTATTTTTGATTTCTTCAAGCACTTTCGGGGTCGCTGTTGCCGTTAAAGCAAGACATGGAATTTCAGGATGATTATTTCTGAATCCTTTTATATTCTGGTAACTGGGTCTGAAATCCTGTCCCCATTCCGAAATACAGTGGGCTTCATCCACGGCAATGAAGGATAACTGAATTTCCTCCATGTTTTGAATAAACTGAGTATTGGTAAGTCTTTCAGGAGAAACGTAGAGAAGTTTTGTAAGCCCTTCCTTGCAACGGTCGTACACTGCTTCCGCATCATATTCATCCAGTTCAGAAGACAGATATTCTGCTTCTATTCCGCGTGATTTAAGCTGATTGACCTGATCTTTCATCAATGCCAGCAAAGGAGATACAACAAGGCAGGTCCCTTCTTTCAATAATGCGGGTAATTGATAGCACAGAGACTTTCCTGCTCCTGTAGGTAACAGAACCAAGGTATCTTTTTCGTTGATAACAGCATTGATAATTTCTTCCTGAGAATCTCTGAAGTCGGTATAACCCCAGAAATACTTAAGAGTATCATATTTTAGCTTTTGAAAATCCTGCGGAGAAATCATGTTGTAAAAATAAGGAAAGATTTAGACAAAAAAAGTCACGCAGGGCGTGACTTTCATATGATATATCAATATATTTATTATTTAGCTTCGAAGTATACTCTTCTATTGGCTCTGTTTTTCCATTCAGGGCACTTCGTTGCTGGTTCACACTCAGGGTATTTAAGGTCTTTTTCACCTTTTCCTACAGCCTGTAGTTTACCTGTTTGAACACCGTTTTTGATCAGATAGTTCTTAACGTTGTTTGCTCTTCTCTCTGATAGTTTTTGGTTGTAAGCATCAGTACCTCTTGTATCAGTAGCTCCTATTACATTGTAAGAACCAGTTGAAGAATTAATATAGTTTACAGCGTTATTTAAAATTGGAGTATTTGATGGTAAAATTCTGTCAGAATTTAAATCAAATTCAATTCCCTCCAACTTAGTTTCTGTTTCTACTACAGGTCCGGTTGTAGCTACAGGACATCCGTTGTTTTCAACAGGTCCTGGAACTGTTACACACTTATCGTAAAGGTCAATTACACCATCCAGGTCAGTATCCAATGCAACTCCGGCACCGTCCACTCTAGCACCTGCAGGTGTATCAAGCTGTCTGTCCCAATCGTCGCATACCCCGTCGTTATCAGCATCTCCTTTTTTACATACTTCAATATCCTGGTTTTTATTAGCCAGTACATCAAGTTTATAATAGATTTCCTGAAGTGGGTCATGCCACATTAAGTGAGATTCGTGTTTTCCAAGTTTAACGGAAAGACCCAAAGTAGCATTGAAGAAGTTGTCAGAAACCTGCTCAGAACGCTTGTTGATAGCGCTGTATTTATCTCCTCCACCGTCAAATTCATCATCACCGGTTACCACATACATTAATCTACCTTCAATATCGATTCTTCTGTTCACTTTGAATTTAAGACCAGTACCAGCCTGCATGAACATAGAACCTAGTTCAAAAGGCTTGATTTCAGTCATTAATGTCTGTCTGTTATTTCCGGTTTTCTGGTATGCTCTGTAGGCAATAGTACCAATACCTGCATATCCATGAAGTGCCCATCTGTAAGGAGAGTGATTATCAACTCTTCTTAACAGATTCGAGAAGTTAATATCTCCTAAGATAGAGATTGCGTCATACTGAGTTCTTGCTCCTACCGCTGATGCATCTGGTGCAGAATTTTTAGTATTGAACCATCCTTGTCTGGTTTCACCTCTGTCATACTGTAAATTGATCCCAAAAGCATGGGTAATTGCTTTATCAATACTTACATACGCTGAATATCCAAAAAGGTTTTTACCGTTACCATTTTTGATCGACGTCAAATCTGCTGACTGAAGAAGTGGAACACCTACCCCGGCAGAAATAGACCAATCGTTAAATCTTTTAGATTGATTGGTAAATGGGGAAACATTAGCAGATCCCGAAGAAAATGTATTAGGATACTCTCCTTTTGAAACTGCCGTTGAGTCTTGTGCATAAGTGGCAGAAGGAATTGCCAAAGCTAATGCAACAATTGCTAAACTTAATTTCATAGTGTTATTTTTTTAAGTTAAGTTATTTAAATGATTTTTTTACGTTAAAAAGTGATTTTGTGTTAATTTTTTTCAAAACAAACTTACTGATTACTAATATGTTTCATAAAGTTGTCTTAAATAATGATAAAGGTATGTAAAAAAAATCGTAGTAAAAAAAAAATAAACCGAAAAGAACAATTCTTTTCGGTTTATGAAGTATTTTAAAATTATTTCTTCTTTTTCTTAGCAGGAACTTTTTTTACTGCTTTTTTTACAGGAGCGTCTTCATAGTCTTTCTTTTTGATAGAATCCCATTCTGAACTTTCTATAAATCTTACCGTAACTTTTCTGTCTGCCATTCTTTCAGCATCTGAAGCCGACGCTGGGATTGTTGCTTCAGCAGAGCCAACACCTCTTGATTTCAGCACATTTTCATTAATGCCTCTGTTTTCCAGAGCTCCTACTACAGCAGCTGCTCTTTCTTTAGACAATCTAAGGTTGTACGCTGCATTTCCTTTGATATCTGTATGTCCTGTTAACAGATAATTACCTCCGTTTTCTTTAATAATGGAAGCTGCCAGATCCAATTTTTCGTTAGATTCAGGTCTGATAGTAGCTTTATTAAAGTTGAAGTAAATATCTTTAAGGGTTTTCTCTACTTCTACAGCGGTTTCCTTATTATCTTTTTTAGCAATAGGGCATCCGTTGTTTTCAACAGGTCCTGGAACCGTTACACACTTATCGTAAAGGTCAATTACACCATCCAGGTCAGTATCCAATGCAACTCCGGCACCGTCCACTCTAGCACCTGCAGGTGTATCAAGCTGTCTGTCCCAATCGTCGCATACCCCGTCATTATCAGCATCTCCTTTTTTACATACTTCGATATCCTGGTTTTTATTAGCCAGTACATCAAGCTTATAATAGATTTCCTGAAGTGGGTCATGCCACATTACATGAGACTCGTGCTTTCCTAATTTGAAAGAAAGACCTAAAGTAGCGTTGAAGAAGTTGTCAGAAACCTGCTCAGAACGTTTGTTGATAGCACTGTAAGCATCACCACCTCCGTCAAATTCATCATCACCGGTTACTACATACATTAATCTACCTTCAATATCAATTCTTCTGTTTACTTTAAACTTCACACCTGTACCAGCCTGGAAGAACATAGAACCTAATTCGAAAGGTTTGATTTCTGTCATTAACCTCTGTCTGTTACTTCCGTCTTTCTGGTATGCTCTGTAAGCGATAGTACCGATACCTGCATATCCATGAAGTGCCCATCTGTAAGGAGAGTGGTTATCAACTCTTCTTAACAGATTCGAGAAGTTAATATCTCCTAAGATAGAGATTGCGTCATACTGAGTTCTTGCTCCTACTGCTGATGCATCTGGTGCTGCATTTTTAGTATTGAACCATCCTTGTCTGGTTTCACCTCTGTCATACTGTAAATTGATCCCAAAGGCATGGGTAATCGCTTTATCAATACTTACATACGCTGAATATCCAAAAAGATTTTTACCATTACCATTTTTGATGGACGTCAAATCTGCTGACTGAAGAAGGGGAACACCTGCTCCTACAGAGATAGACCAATCATTAAATCTTTTAGATTGGTTGTTAAATGGGGTAACATTGGCAGATCCTGAAGAAAATGTATTAGGGTATTTTCCATTTGAATCTGCAGTTGAGTCTTGTGCATAAGTGGCAGAAGGAATTGCCAAAGCTAATGCTACAATTGCTAAACTTAATTTCATCGTGTATTATTATTTGATTTCTTTTTTGAAAAAAGAAGTTGAAGTCTGTTTAATTATTTAATTGGACATCCGTTATTTTCAACAGGTCCCGGTACAGTTACGCACTTATCATAAAGGTCGATAACTCCATCCAGATCCATATCCAAAGCAACTCCGGCACCATCTACTCTTGCTCCTGCAGGAGTATCAAGCTGTCTGTCCCAATCATCACATACTCCGTCATTATCTGCATCTCCTTTTTCGCAAACAACAAGGTCAGTACTTGCATTTTCAAGAACGCTGGTTCTGTAGTAAGCTTCCTGAAGAGGATCATGCCATGCCAGGTGAGATTCGTGCTTTCCTAATTTGAAAGATACTCCTAAACTTACTGTCCAGGCATTATCAGATCTTCTTGAGTTTAGCATGTTATATTTTGAACCTGGAGTAGAAGGATCATAATCATTAGGATCTGCCCATCCGCCGCCATCGAATTCATCATCACCACTGATGATGTACATGGTTCTTGCCTCAACGTCAATAAGTTTTGAAACATTATATTTTATTCCAACACCTCCCTGATAGAAGATAGAATTGATATCAATGTCTTGCTTAATAAACAAAGGAGTTCTTCTTGGAGTATTGCTCCATCTGAATTCGTCGTTATCATGTAGTGAAGTTCTGAATCCCTGAACTCCAATACCCATATATCCATGGAAAGCCCATCTGTATGGAGAGTGGTTGTCTACTCTTCTGAAGAGATTCGAGAAGTTGATATCCCCTAATAAAGAGATGTTGTCAAATTGTGTTGTTGCAGTAGCTACTCCTGATTTTACACCTGCAGCACCGGGAAGCTGGGCTGTCTGTTTCGTTTCTCCTCTCATATACATTAGGCTTAGCCCGAATGCATGTGTGATTTGTTTGTCCACGCTTACGTAAGCATTGTATCCCCAATTGGTCTTATCCTTGCGGATAGATTTTAAATCGGAGTGTACCATAAATGCAGGACCTCCTCCGACAGAAATAGACCAGTCTCTGAAACGTCTGGCTTTATTGTCGAAAGTTTGTACATTGGCGGAACCTGAGGAGAATGTATTAGGATACTCTGTGGAAGAGTTTACTGTAGTGCCACTGTTCTGTGCGAACGCAGCAATTGGCAATGACGTAGCCAATAATAATAAACCTAATTTCATACAATATGTTTTATGTTTTAAATAAAATCTTTCAATAATATTCTGGAAAAGTCCCTTTCAAAAAGATGTTTTTTATGAGGGATTTCCAACCTTTCTGATTTAAAATTTAACTCATTATACTTAATGATATCAATGTCTATAATCCTGTCAGTATAACCTCCGGATACTTTTGAATCATTAATTCTTCCCATCTCAACTTCTATATTCTTAATACAATCAAGCAGTTGGATTGGTGAAAGATGAGTGAATATTATTGCTGCAATATTACAAAAAATATTGGAACTGGCAAACTCTACGGGGTCAGACATTAAAAATTCGCTGGTTTGTGAAATGTGATTTCCGGCTTCATTGATCTTCTTTAATGCAAGCTCTACATTTTTTTTTTGCTCTCCTAAGTTACTTCCTAGTAACAAAACGACCTTATGCTGCGACATATTAGAAAATTGATTGATTTATGAGAAGTTTCTTTAAAAATGTTTTGGCAAATATAGTAGCAATTATCATACTTTGCGCTCTATTTTTCATCTTTTTCATTATGATGCTTGTGTTTAGTGCGATGGGGAATGATAAGTCGGTGGCGGTGAAAAAGAACTCAGTTCTTACGATTAATTTAAAGACCAATATAATCGATAGTCCTACGGAAGAAGAGATGGGATTATTCGGTATAGGTGCCCAGAATAAAAGTATCCTTATATATGATGCATTAGAGGCCATCAATAAAGCAAAAACGGATGATAACATTAAAGGAATCAGTATAGAAACTGATTATTTATCTGCCGGGCTTACTCAAATTGATGATCTTAGAAATGCTATCGAAGATTTCAAGAAAAGCGGAAAATTTGTATATGCCTATGGAAACGGAGTATCACAGTCTGCTTATTATTTAGGATCTGTTGCTGATAAATATTATCTGCATCCGGCAGGAATGGTAGAATTAAAAGGTCTGGCTACGGAGGTTACTTTCTTTAAGGATTTTGCCGATAAATACGGAGTTGGAATTGAAGTAATCCGTCACGGTAAATTCAAGTCTGCAGTAGAACCGTTTTTAAGAAATGATATTTCTCCTGAAAATAAAGAACAGCTAAGTACACTTTTGAATGACCTGTGGAAAAATACTTCCAGTAAAATGGCAGCATCAAGAAAAATTGATACTGCTCAGTTCAGAATGATTACAGATAGTTTATATGGAATGATTCCTGAGCAAAGCTTAAAGTATAAACTTGCAGATAAACTGATCCAGAAATCAGAATATGAAGATCTTCTTAAGGCGAAGTTAAGTGTGAAGGATGATGAAAAACTGAACAAAATTTCTTTGACAAGTTATATCAATTCTTATGCGGATGAAGATAAATCCGGTGAAAAGATTGCAGTGCTTTACGCTTCGGGATCTATTAATAATGGAGATGATTACAATGACATCCATTCTGAGAAATATGTGAAGTATATCAAAAAGCTTCAGGAAGATGATAAAGTGAAAGCTGTTGTTTTCAGAATCAACTCTCCGGGAGGAAGTGCTAATGCTTCAGATGAAATTTTATTTGAATTACAGCAGCTGAAAAAGAAAAAACCATTAATTGTTTCTTTTGGAGACTATGCGGCATCAGGAGGATATTATGTGGCTATGGCTGCAGATAAAATTTATTCAGAGCCTAATACACTTACCGGTTCTATCGGAGTGTTCGGAGTGATGCCTTATTATAAAGATATTGCTGCTAAAAACGGGATCCGCGCAGATATTGTTGCTACCAATGCCAACTCTATGTATTATTCCGGGTTAAACGGAGTGACACCTTATGGAGTGAATATGATGACAAGAAGTGTAGAAGGTACCTATAAGAGATTTGTACATTTTGTGACTCAGAACAGGAAGAAAACTTTTGAGCAGATTGACAATGTAGGAGGCGGTAGAGTATGGAGCGGTGTTCGTGCAAAAGAAATTGGACTGGTAGACGAATTGGGTACTTTAACTGATGCTGTAAAATTTGCAGCACAGAAAGCAGGATTAAAGTCATACCATGTAGAGGCTTTCCCTAAGAGAATGACTCCGTTTGAACAAATCTTCAAAGACCTGAATGAGGAAGATGTTTCTGCCAGAATTATTAAAAATAAGATAGGGAAGTCCAACTATGAAATTTTACAGCAGATCACAAACAAAAAACTACAGTCTGAGGTGAAAATGGAAATGCCTTATCAGATCAGAATCAACAACTAACTAAATTTTATATTGTATACAAAAATCCCGGACCTGAAATTTCAGATCCGGGATTTTATTTTTATCAGCTTTAATATCAGCTTTTCTTTGTTGCCATTCCGTAAATCCAGAGAATAATTAAAGCACCTCCGATTGAGAGAATCCAACTTCTTGGATTCCAGAATGAAGTGACATCTCCCCAGTGTAAAACGTAAACTCCTATAGCTCCACCAACAAATGCTCCAAGAATTCCAAGGATAATAGTGATAAGCCATCCTCCTCCCTGAGTTCCCGGCATAATCATTTTAGCGATAGCACCTGCGATAAGACCGAACAGGATCCATGTAATAATTCCCATAGTTGCAAATTTTTTTATTGTTAATATTTAAAAAATGATTTGTTTGCTAATATAAGGGAAAACATGATATAAATCATCTTTTCTTGAAGAATGAGTCTACAAATTCCGTACCATTAAAGAGTTGTAAATCCTGCATTTTTTCGCCTACACCAATATACTTCACCGGAATTTGGAACTGATCGGAGATTCCGATAACAACACCTCCTTTGGCTGTTCCGTCCAGTTTTGTAACTGCTAAAGCATTGACTTCTGTTGCTGCTGTAAATTGCTTGGCCTGTTCGAAAGCATTTTGTCCTGTAGATCCGTCAAGTACCAATAGAATTTCATGAGGTGCATCAGGAATCACTTTCTGCATTACTCTTTTGATCTTGGACAATTCATTCATCAGGTTGATCTTGTTGTGAAGTCTTCCTGCGGTATCGATGATGACAACGTCTGCATTTTGAGCGACAGCACTTTGTACGGTATCAAATGCTACAGAGGCAGGATCTGATCCCATTTCCTGTTTTACAATAGGAACACCCACTCTTTCGCTCCAGATAACAAGCTGGTCAACGGCGGCGGCTCTAAAGGTATCAGCAGCCCCAAGAACTACTTTTTTACCTTCCGATTTGAACTGGTGAGCCAGTTTTCCAATGGTTGTTGTTTTTCCCACTCCATTTACCCCAACTACCATAATGACATATGGTTTTTTGGAGGTATCTATATTTCCTGTACCGGCATGTGGGTTTTCAAGCAATAATCCTGAAATTTCATCACGAAGAATTTTGTCAAGTTCGTTAACACCTACATATTTATCTCTGGCAACACGTTCTTCAATTCTTTCAATAATTTTGATCGTGGTAGAGGCTCCTACATCGGAAGCAATCAGGACTTCTTCCAGGTCATCCAGAACTTCATCATCTACTTTGCTTTTACCGACTACGGCTTTCGTCATTTTTTCAAAGAATCCCTGGCTGGATTTTTCCAATCCTTTATCTAAGGTTTCTTTTTCTTCCTTTTTGAAAATATTTTTAAACCAACTCATAGTTTTAGTTTATTCTTATTTATTTTTAATCACTGCTGTGGCTTCTACTTCTATCAACACATCATCTCTGAAAAGCCTGTTCACTTCTACAAGGCTGCTTACGGGAGGATTTTGAAGATTAATATACAAATCCCTTACTTTTCTGAAATCAGGTGTTTTTTTGATGTCTATGGTATAGATTACCAGTTTGATAATATCTTTGCCTGTACCTTCATATTCTTTCAGGATGTTTTCAATGTTTTTGAAAACCTGCTGCGTTTGCTCTTCAATAGTATTTCCTACAAGATTACCTTCAGGATCCAGAGGAACCTGTCCGGATAACAAAATCATTCTGGAATTTCCGCAGTCAATACTTACCGACTGGGATAATCCTTTTATGTTGAAAACTTTAGGCGAACTTTTATATTCTATGGTGCTCATTGTTTTCTGACTGAATGAAAATAGAAAAGTTGCTGTGCAGGCCAGAACAAGTATCTTTTTCATACTTTACTGATTAATAATCTGGTGAGCAAAGATAGCAAAAAAACTACCCAAAACAGGAGTTGTTTTTTTATATGTAAACAAAGTCTTTATTATTTTTATTTACTGATATTCCATATCAGGAGTTTTTATTACGGCCTGATAAAGAAACTGATGACAATTACAATTCAAACTCGTCTCCCAGACGTGCGATATTAAAACCTTTTTCAATGACCTGCTTACTCTGTTTGCTGTCCTGATTTAAAATTTTATTGCTATGGTTAAAATGGATAAAGAAAATTCTTTTTTTATATTCCGGTGACAGGTTTTTAAATAGTTCCATACTCTCCACTACAAACGGGTGTGGAATATCCTCAATATTTCTGTATCCTATTTCTTCCGAGTCGTAGAATGTACCGTCCAGAAATGCATAATCTACTGTTTTTATAAGTTCTGCAATATTGTGTTTCCACTTGTTCCATTTGTCTATATCCGGAATGAATAGTGCCTTTTTATGAGGACCTTTAATGATGAAACCAACGGTTTCCGAATATTCATCACGATGGGGAACCTGGATAGGAGTAACTTCTAAATTGGAGTTCACCTTTATTGGCACTTCATTCTGCATCTCATAAGGAGCAATATTATTCAAACGGATCAGCTGAGACCATGGCCCATTGGTTTCAAAAAACTTTTTAAGCCTCGGCATGGTATATACAGGAACAGCCTTGGAATTCATAGCTTCTTTCCCCAAAAACATAAGACCTGTATAATGTCCGATGTGGGCATGGGTAATAAAGATACCATCAGGTACAGTTTTCTTCGGAACCGCTGAGTGGTCCATCAGTAATTGCAGTTGTTGGGTGAAATCAGGAGTAGCATCGAAGATGTAATTTTTCTGCAGCCCGTTGTCGATTACTCCCAGAGAAGATACTTTTCTATCCTGCTTAGGATGTTTCCAGAGGTCCATACAGCATTCTTTACGGCATCCGATCTGTGGGGAGCCTGCATCCTGCACATTTCCTAAAATAATAATTTTTACATTCTCCTGAGAACTGCTTTTTTCGTGAATAGTCTGAGAATGATAGGAAGGTCCGGTGAATAGTATCGCGGAAAATAAAATAAACAATTGTTTCATACTGTGTTTTTTATGAAACGAATATAACAAAAAAACTACTCAAATAAATGAGTAGTTTTTTATATTGTAAACCAAGTACTGATTATTTTTTTAAATAACCATCTACTTCGTCAGCATTCATTACTTTTTCTTCGAAAACGTAAGCTCCTGATTTAGAAGACTTAACCATTTTCACCACTTTAGTCATTTTCTTAGACTGACCGCTTTGTAGGGTTGCTACTACTTTCTTTGCCATGGTAAGTTATTATTTATAAATTACTTAATTTCTTTGTGAAGGGTAGATCTCTTAAGAACAGGATTGTATTTTTTCAATTCCAATCTTTCTGTAGTGTTCTTTTTATTTTTTGTAGAAATGTATCTAGACATTCCTGGCATACCACTTTCTTTGTGCTCTGTACATTCAAGAATTACTTGAACTCTATTTCCTTTTTTTGCCATGATTTATTAATTCTTTTTAATCAATCCGTTTCTAGTAGCTCTTTCAATAGCTTCCTCGATTCCAATCTTGTTAATCACTCTCAATCCATGAGCTGATACTTTCAGTGTAACGTGCTTATCTTGCTCTGGAAGGTAAAACTTCTTCTCTAATAAGTTAATTTCAAAACGACGCTTCGTTTTGTTATTAGCGTGAGAAACGTTGTTACCAACCATTGCACGCTTTCCTGTTATTTGGCAAATTCTTGACATATCTCGATGTTCTTATTTGTATAATATTTGAGAGTGCAAAATAACGAAGAATTTTTTAGATAGACAAATCTTTTGAAAAATATTTGCAAATAAGTGGCTGATTAATAATATTGATTTTTTAAAATAGTAGAATCCTTGGGATACGGCAGATAATCAGTGCTGATATATTTCATACAGCCTTTTTTTCACCCAGAAAATTTAATATTCTATCTTTGTTTTTAATTAATCTAAATAAAAACAAATATGAGGAGGATTTATATTTTATGGTCTTTGTTGCCTGTCAGTCTGATGGCTCAGAATTTTACAGAGATACAGACCGGCATGAATAATTTTTATTATTCTGCAGCAGATATTGCGGATATAGACAACAATGGTACGCTGGATATTGTGCTCAACGGAGCAATAGATTCTGATGGCGACGGAAATGTAGACAGTACCTATAATGAAGTATATCAGAATAATGGGATGACCTTGGTGCCGTTTGTAGGATTGGGAGCAGATGTGACCCATCTGGGAGATATTAAATTTATTGATTACAATAATGATGGGTTAATGGATATTATTTCTACAGGACTCAGTTATATGGATGTTGTTAATTATAAACAATACCGATTCAAAAATACGGGGACAGGATTTGTAAAAGAAGCAGAACTGCCTGGTAAAATTTACGGTTCTCTGGAAGTTTTTGATTTTAATCATGATGGAAAGCCTGATTATGCCCTTAATGGAACTCAATATGCTCATGGAGGAGGTTTTGGAAATAGCTTGGATTATTACAAAAATACAGGCGCCGGTTTTGATCTTACGGAAAATTGGGTAGACGGAACTCAGAGTGGAAGTTTTAAAGTAGTAGACCTTAATAATGATAACCTTCTTGATCTTGTGATTATCGGATCAGATATCAATGGAGATGCGGTATCCAAAGTATATATGAACCAGGCTGGAGTTCTTACCCCTACACAGGATCTTGCACCTGTAGCCGTGGGGAAAATAGATTTTGCAGACTTTAATGCAGATGGTTTCCAGGATATTGTAGTGATGGGAAGAGATGCTAATGATGATGTCTATTTTGCTGTTTTAATGAATGATGGCACCGGAACATTGACTCCTCAGTCGATTGCAGTAAATGATATTTCAGATGTAGCATTGAGTGTTGGAGATTTAAACAACGACGGCTATTACGATTTTATTATTTCAGGAAATGAGAATTACAATGCTGTTGTGAAAACCTATATCTATGATATTTCCAATCATACATTCAATGAAGGAACTGTCAATGGCATTACGGCGCTTGGAGGTCCGGGGCTGGTACAGCTTTTTGATTTTAATAATGATCATCATCTGGATATCTTATTAGGAGGATTTGATTGGGCAGCTTCCGATCTTCCTTCACTGACTAAAGTTTTTAAAAATAATTCTACAGCAGCAAACGCAAAACCTACTGCTCCTACTCAATTGAATGTAACTAAAAACGGAAACCGCTTTAATTTTACATGGAGTGGGGCATCAGACGATAAAACTCCGGTGAATGCTTTACGCTATGAAATTACGGTAGGAACTGTACAGGGGGCTCAAGATATTGCTAAATATGTAGTAACAACACCATCTTGGTTCCTTGAGCTTGATCCATCCATTCAAAATGTGTACTGGAGTGTGAAATCTATTGATGCTGCAAAAGTATATTCTGACGCTTCTGCACAAAGTGTGTTGGGAACAGCGGAAATTAAATCTGAAAAGCAATTTGTTATCTATCCGAACCCTACGTCAGACAAAGTATATATCAAAGGGGAAAAAGTTTCAGAAGCCGAAATGTATTCTATGGATGGAAGAAAACTGAATGTCAGTATGAATGCAGACCAGTCAATTGATGTTTCTCATTTACCTAAAGGAGTCTATTTATTAAAACTGAAGATAAAAAACGAAATAACCACAAAGAAGCTTACGATTAAGTAATTGAATCAATTCTATCTTCTATCAATGAGAAAAGCCAGACGTCCAGCTGGCTTTTCTTTTTTTATCTGTTTATCTTTTTGATTTTCAATAAATATAAATAGAGTTTACCACTGAAATTCTGAAACACAAAAAGGAAAAATAGGGGGAAATATAACAGGAAATATCTAGGTAATGGTGCTACTGAATAAAACAATAAATAGAAAATGAAAATGACTCCGGGAAATACAGCATCAAATGTGAATCTTAATTTTAGCTTTTGAATGATTGTGTAAATAAAAAGCAAACTAAAAACCAGTAAAATACCAGAGTATAGATACACTATGTAAGCGCTTGTTAAATTATAGTTTCCTGGATAATAATTTAAAAAGTTGATTCCTAATTTTTTTAAACTGTTTGTAATAAATAGTTCAGGGTGCTTGGAAATAAAATTTTTATTGAGCTGCTGCAGATATTGATCTATTTGTTTCTCATCTGTGAAATTCTGACGAAGATATTCATCGGTTAATACCATTTTTTTTGCTGGATCATACGGCAGGTTTTCGCTTGAGAAAATATCATATTTTTCATTATTCCCCTTTGCGAAATTATAATTGAGAGAAGTTGAATAATGAAATACTCCCGTTTTTTCATGGTTTCTTATACACCATGGAAGATAAGCAATGAAAATAAATGCGAAAACAAACAGAAGGTTGTAATATTTCATTCTCTTATATCGGATCAGCATAATTGCTGAGATGATCATTAAGAACAGAAATTCAAACCGGAGGTACAGCCCTGCTATTGAAAATATTGAAATTAATATTACACTTTTTGCAGTGACCATTCGCGATAATTTCAATACTAACGCAAAGAAAATGCAGAATACAGATAATGTAAGAGCAAATGAACTGATTTTTGTAGCGCCTAAAAGAATAGGCGGGAAAAAAATAATACACGCAAAAGCAAAGAAATATCTGTTTTTTATTATTGCATTTTTTTCAAAAGAAAGAACAAGCACTAAAACCGAGAAAAATAAAATGACAGACTGCAGAATACATGAAATCATAACCCACTGCGGTGTCTTAACAATACTTTCTATTAAAAGTAAATAATAAGGATATAAAGGCGGCATATAAGCTGTGGGTTTGCCTAGATAATAATAATCATGATAAATGGAAAAATCTTCCATGATTACCTTCCATTCAAATACAAGACTTGCATTTTTACTCAGAAAGTATACTGTAATACAATACACCAGAAAAATGACAGAATATCTGTATCTGAATATTTTTTCTTTCATGTTAGCCCTATCTAGTAATTTTAATTAACCCTCGGGGTTACGCATTCTTCGTTTTCTTTTTGAACCATTCAATCAGGTAGTAAAACAATAAAAATCCCAGCGCAAATATGGAAAACCTTGAAAGAAGGTCACCTGCTCTGGTGTAGAATGTCATGGTATCATACAGGTTTACTTTTGCAAATAAAGCGGTTTGGTCACCATAGAAAGTATCAGCAGTTACCTCTCCTTTTGCATTGATGTGTGCAGAAATTCCGCTGTTGGCAGCACGTGCAATTTCTCTTCTGGTTTCAATAGCTCTCAGTTTAGCATAAGATAAAAGTTGTTTGTGTCCTTCTGTAACACCCCACCATGAGTCATTGGTCATAATGCCTAAGAAATTAGCTCCTTTTTTTACATAGTCTGTTACAAATTCACCATAAATACTTTCATAGCAAATGATAGGCGCTAGCTTTCCTTTGTTGTAAGGGTTTGAAAAAGCAACTCTTTCTTTATCTGTTCCTAAAGAGGCTACAGTTCCTCCCAGGTTGAGCATAGCATCTCCTAAAAGCGGTTTTAAAACATTCATATAAGGGAATATTTCAACACCGGGTACTAATTTCCCTTTGTGGTAAGCCTGTACTTTTTGATTAGGTACTAATTGAATGGCTGTATTATAACTGCTCACCCAAACTCCACTGTTGATCTGGTATGCTTCCTTAGGTAGGTCAGCAGGGTTATAAAAAAATCGGTGTGAAGAAATTCCTGTAGCAAAAACAGATTCAGGATGATGGGATAAAAATCCTTTGATATTGTTGAGAAGTACACTCTTTTCAAAAGCTGTTTCGGAAATAGATCCTCTTCCCGGAAGCGCTGTTTCCGGTGCAATATAATAATCAATTTTACCTGTTGAGTTTTTTTCAGCGAGTGCTAATAAATCCTGTTCTATGGTCAGGCTGTCTTTAGAATATTTTTCAGCATAAGGATCAAGATCCGGCTGCAACATCAGAATATTCACCTGTCCGACTGGTTTTTCATCAAAATTATTGTATTTGATCACTGAAATAATCATTGGTAAGGCAATCAAAGCTACAATAATAGCCGAGTTTTTGATCAAATCCTTTCTTTTTCTTCCCGCTTCCCATGTTCTTACGGTGTAAAAAATCAGAACATTAATCAGGAGGATCCAGAAGCTTCCTCCGGTTGCTCCTAAAGTATCATACCATTGGATCACTTTTGGATAATCTGAAAATACATTCCCAAGGTTCAGCCAGGGCCACGTCAATTCCCATCCCAAATGAAATTTTTCAAAACTCATCCAGATGGCGATTAAAAATCCTAATCCCCAATAGGTTCCCTGAGCATTTTTGTACCAGTGATAACATTGGAATACCAGTGAGTATAAAAAAGAATTAACCAATACCGGGAATACAACGGCCATCAGAGAATGGCTTCCGTCAGGATTCTTTGAGCCATACAGCCATCCTGTAGTGACTATATTCCAGATCACAAAACATAGATAAGACAATCCGAAGACCACCCAGCTTTTCCTTTTGTAATCTGAAAATTTTGAAATTCCATGCTCCATCATCAGAAGAGGAACAAGAGCAAAAAATATAAAAAACGGAACTCCATAAGTTGGCCATGAAACCGACAGCAGCATTGCTGAAATAAGTGTAAGTAGAACGTATTTCATTAAATTATTTTAATACACAAATTTAATGTTTTTGAAATGAATATATTAGCAGTTTGATGTTAAAGAAAATTTATAAAATCATTATTGTTCCGTATACTCTGTTTTTGCTCTATCTGATGTTTTTGGGAATGGGCAGATTTCAGTATGAGGAAAATCTCATTACCATAGAACCTGTTTTTTCTACAATTAAATTTATCCAGGGGCCCGCTAAGACCATAGATATTGTGACGATTGTTTTGGGAAATATTATGATGTTTATTCCTTTTGGTTTTTTGGGCTGGGTCATTCCCGAAATGAAACAACTGAAGCCCCTGATGTTTAGCTTTATTTCATGTATTGTTATTGTGGAAGCACTTCAATATTTTACCAGAATGGGAATATTTGAGGTAGACGATATCATCCTGAATACGTTTGGCGTGTATCTGGGATGGGAGTTTTGCAGAATGATTGAAAAAAAAATTAGTTATTAAGTTCCTTTGCACGCTTTTCGGCGTTCAGAATGCCCTGTTTCAGAATTTCTTTGAAACTGTTGTCTTCAAATGTTTTTAAAGCAGCTTCGGTAGTTCCTCCTTTGGATGCAACATCTTTAATCAGTTCCTCAAGGTTTTTTTCTGAATTATTGATCAGATGATAAGCCCCAAGCATGGTCTGTTTTACAAAAAGTTTCGAAAGATTTTCTTCAATTCCCATTTCAATACCAGCTTTGATCATCGCATCAATAATATAATAGAAATAAGCAGGGCCACTTCCTGAAAGGGCGGTGACGCCATCCAGAAGCTCTTCATCTTCCAGATAAACCGATCTGCCGGTGCTGTTCAATAACCTTTCAATATTGATTAACTGGCTGAAAGAAATTCCGTTGGCTGCAGTGTAACCTGTGATTCCCATTCCCAGGAGGGTAGGAGAGTTGGGCATCGCTCTTACGACAAGTGGATGATTCAGTAATTTCTGAATTTTTTCAATATTGATTCCCGCCATGATGGATAAAATCATCTGGTTTTCTTTGAACGTAAATTGAATATTTTGAGCAACAGTTTGAAAATCCTGAGGTTTTACAGCAATAATAACCAGATCCGCATCAATGTCTCTTACTTCTTCAAAAGTGGAAATTTTAGACCTGGGGAATTCGTCAGCTATTTTGGAGATTTTTTCCTTATTTCTGATAATCAGGTGAAGGTGTTCAGGTTTGATCAGTTCATATTTCAAAAATGATTTTGAAAAAGAAAGTCCCATATTTCCGGCTCCAAGAATAGCTATTTTCATCGCAAATTATAATTTTTAAGCTAAAATAGTGATTTTCCGGACACTGGATATGAGTTTATTCTGAATTAATTGTTGGTTGGAAAATGCAATGACGCAAAGATTTTGAATAATATGCTGCTTTAAGGCGCAAGAAAATCGAAGAATTTCAGCAAGAGTGAAATAAAAATAATATCATAAAGATCTATGCTATCTGAGAAATCCGTGCGAAAATATATTGCATAAAATAAGACTTCAAAATATTCGACACTTACAGATAATTAAGAAATAAAAAAGACTGAATTCATATGAATCAGCCTTTATGCATTTTTAGATTAAATAATATTTACTTCCCTTTCTAATTCTATTCCAAATTTTTCTTTCACAGAATTAATGATCTCAGTGGAAAAATCAAAGATTTCTTTTCCGGTAGCATTTCCGGTAGCATTGATGATCACCAGAGACTGTAACTTGTGTGAAGCTACATTCCCGATTTGTTTTCCTTTCCATCCACATTGTTCAATCAGCCATCCTGCAGGAACTTTTACCCAGTCTCCATTCGGGTAACCCTGAATATTTTCAAATTTTTGTTTTAATGCTTCAAACTGACCTAAAGGAATGGTTGGGTTTTTGAAAAAGCTTCCGGCATTTCCGATTTCTTTAGGATCAGGTAATTTGCTTTGCCGGATATTAATAACAGCTTTGGAAATATCCTGAATGGTTGGATTGTCAATGCCAAGATTTTCGAGCTCAGATTGGATCGCTCCATACTCGGTTTTGATAGAGTGTTTTTTTTGAGTCAGTTTAAAAGTGACTTCAAGGATAACATATTTCCCTTTTCCTTCCTGTTTGAAAATAGAATCTCTGTACCCGAATCTGCATTGTTCCAGATTGAACGTTCTCAGTTCCAGGTTTTCTAAATCCAATACTTCGCAGCTTATAAAAATATCTTTAATTTCTGTTCCGTAAGCCCCGATATTCTGCATTGGAGAAGTTCCTACATTTCCGGGAATTAAAGAAAGGTTTTCAAGACCTCCATAATTTTTTTGCAGGCAGTATATCACAAATTCATGCCAGTTCTCACCTGCTTTTGCTGTTACCCATACTTCGTTTTCATTGATATTCTCTTCAGAAATCCCTCTTAAATTAAGTCTGATGGCAAGACCGTCAAAATCTTTGGTTAGAAGAATGTTACTTCCACCTCCCAGAAACAGAAGCTGAAGAGTTTGGGTTTTCGCAAAAATGAGCGCCTCTTTTAATTCATCAATTGTATTGACTTCAGTAAAATATTTGGCTTTGGCTTCAACACCGAAAGTGTTATAAGGTTGTAATGAAAAATTTTCCTGCATGTTTATTTGTATTCTTTGGGAAGAATTTTGTCTAGTTGTTCCTTAAGTTGTTGTAATTGCTTGTAATGTAAAGTATCTGCATAAGCATTCACATAGATATGTGATTTTTTGGGAGTCCGGATCTGGAAAGTTTCATCCGTTCCGTCTACAGACTGCTGGCTGGGAGAACTTTTTATATGATCAAGATCTGTAACATGGATTGTTGATACCAGCTTTTTCCAGATGTCGGAATTCATAGCAGTTGACCAGGCTTTATGGCTCTGATTGGCCGTCATTCCCTTTTCTGCAAAAACAGAATCTTTTGTGGCTTTGATAATTCTGTAATTTCCAAGATTTCCTCCGATATCGGATACGCTGATGAATGTAATCTCGTATGGATTTTTGTGGGGAGCTGACTGTTCTGTCTTTTTGGAATCACAGGAAAAAAATGCCGACAGCAAAAGAATCGAAAACAGGATTTTCAGATGGTTTTTTTTTGTTGTCGGCATAAGATATGTTTTACAGACTGAATTCTTCTCTGTACTTCTTTAAAGCTTCTTTAAGAATTTCAGCACTTTTCTTTAAATCTTCTTCTTTCAGAACGTACGCAATTCTTACCTGTTTTTTACCTAATTCCGGATCGCTGTAGAATCCTCCTGCAGGCGCAACCATAATGGTTTCGTTGTTAAGAGAATATTTTTCAAGCAACCACTGAGCAAATTTTTCAGTATCGTCTACCGGAAGTTCTGCAACACAGTAGAAAGCTCCTCTTGGCTTAGGGCAGATTACCCCGGGAATAGCATTTAAAAGGTCTACCAATACATTTCTTCTGTGGGTATATTCTTCTCTTACAGCTCTGATATAAGGACCATCATTCTGGTGTGCTGCGGTTGCTGCAATCTGTCCTAAAAGAACCGGGCTCAATCTTGCCTGCGCAAAAAGCATAGCAGCATTGCGGATTTTGTTGGAACGTGTGACCATACATCCGATTCTTACTCCACACATAGAGTAACGCTTGGATTCTGAGTCTATGATGATACAGTTTTCAGCCAGTTCAGGGAAATCAAGCATTGAAATCTGCTGCTTTCCATCATATACGTATTCTCTGTATACTTCATCAGAGATGATTACGATATCGTATTTCAAAGCTATTTCTGCCAATTTCTGAAGTTCCTCACGGGTATAAAGATATCCTGTAGGGTTTCCAGGGTTACAGATAATGATTGCTCTTGTTTTTTCTGTAATTTTTTTCTCGAATTCTTCAACAGGAGGCAAAGCAAAACCAGTGTCAATTGTAGAAGGTACAGCGACTACATTCACATCAAATGTGCTGGTGAACCCATTGTAGTTAGCATAATAAGGTTCAGGAATAATCACTTCATCCCCTTCGTCACATAAAGTTGAGATGGCAAAGTTAAGCGCTTCAGAACCTCCGTTAGTCACAATAAAGTTATCAGGAGTAAGATCTGAGAAACCTAACGAATGGTAGTATTCTGTAAGGGCTTTTCTGTATTCGATATTCCCTTCAGAAAGCGCATATTCCAATACTTTTAAATCGATGTTTTTTAAAGCATTTAAAGCTGTTTCCGGAGTTTCAATATCAGGCTGTCCGATATTAAGGTGGTATACTTTTATTCCTTTCTGTTTTGCTTGTAATGCAAAAGGAACCAGTTTTCTTACCGGCGATGGCGGCATATGCAGTGCTCTGTTTGAAATATTCGGCATTGTTCAAAAAATTTGTATGACAAAAATAGGATTTAATTTCTCAATAATAAAATTAAGAATCGAGAAGAAGATGTTTCATTACATTTTTTGTGTACTTAAAATCTGTTTGTTTTAGTATTAAATTTTCATGTATATAAAATAAACTTTACGATTATGTTAAAAATAATATTTTCGTGTTAATATTTTTCTTAAATTTCGCCTCAAATGTGATTAAAATGGTAATAAATTTATTTTCTAGAGTGGTACCTGCTATTGCTCTCTTTTCTGCCAGTGTACTCATGGCGCAAAATTATCAAACTATGCCTATTTCTTCCGGCTTAACAGCTGATGTGATTGCTAACGGGATAGGCTCCTCAACAGTTACTACGAACAATGACGTAGACGGAGTTTCTTACGCTTTTGTAGCGAAAGATTTTCAGTTAACCTCCACAAGTGCAGCTATTACGTATGGTATTCCTGTTGATGGGGTTATTAATTCTGTAGTGGGAACAACTCCGGGATTGAGCTTTCAGCTGGCCGGTTTGAATGCAAATAATTCTTTAAGGCTGGCTGCAATCAGTGATAACGGAACGTTGGCATTTACAACACCAAAAGCAGCAACCAAGCTGTATATGCTTGCTGTAAGTGGAAGTGGGACTTCTACAGTAAGTGTAGTGGTCAATTTTACGGATGGCAGTTCACAGACTTTTTCAAGTATCAGCCTCGCAGACTGGTATAACGGATCCAATTTTGCCATTCAGGGAATAGGAAGGATTAAAAAGCCGGGAGCTACTCCTGCAGCTGGTGATGATGTTCCTTCCCCGGAAGGCGGAACCAATCCAAGATTATATCAGGCTGAACTGGCAATAGATGCTGCCAATCAGGCTAAACTGATACAAAGTGTAACAGTAACCAAAGCAAGCGGCTCGGGGATACCAAATATTTTTGCTTTTTCAGCAGATGCTTATTCGGATTGTATGCCTCCTGTATTGCAGGCAGTTTCCGGAATTACGGCCAACTCAGCTTTGGTTTCATGGACAGGTAGTGCTGCCAGTTATGATGTATACCACAGTACTTCAAACACAACACCGGCAAGTACAGTAACACCTACTTATCCGGGAGTAACAGGGTCAAGTACAACGATTGGAGGTCTTAATTCAAATACAACCTATTATTATTGGGTAAGATCCAATTGTAACACGGCGACAGGCCAAAGTGTATGGTCATTTGCAGGAACATTTAAAACAGCCTGTTCTACTTTCACAGTTCCGTATACAGAAAACTTTGATACTACAAGTACAGGTTCCAGTACCAATACAAATGCACCAAGCTGCTGGGCATATCTGGAAAGTGCATCATTTGCGGGGTATGGATATGTAAGTACATCCAACAACTACTCAGCACCTAATGCCTATTATATGACCAATTCAAGTGCTACTACGGGTAGCCAAATGCTGGTTGCACCTCCAACTGTAAATCTTTCAGATGGTACCAAACGTGTAAGATTCTATGCAAAAGGAGGAGGAAGTAATTATACATTATTAGTGGGAACATTGTCAAATCCTACAGATCCTGCTTCTTTTACACCAATTGGTTCTCCTATTGCTTTAACAACTACCCACACTCAATATACCGTTAATATTCCAGCGGGTACTGATTTACAGTTAGCATTTAAACATGGTTTAGGAGGTTCTTCACGTTCTATTTATATTGATAATATTACTGTTCAGGATATTCCATCCTGCCTAGAGCCGAGTGCAGTTGTAGTGTCAAATCTTACAATGAACTCTGCGGCAATTGGTTGGACAGCACCTTTTACGGTTCCTGGAAACGGATACGAAGTATACTACAGCACAACGAATACAGCACCTGATGCATCTACTGTTTTGAACGCTTCCAACTCTGTAACTTCTGCTACGACTTCTGCATCTCTGAATTCACTGCTTTCTGATACAAATTATTATGTGTGGGTAAGATCTGTATGTAGTGCTACTGATAGAAGTATCTGGAGTGAGATGCTTACATTCAGAACAGGATATTGCTTACCTTCATCTACTTCTCAGAACTCATGGCTTTCTGACTTCAGTTCTACAGGAGGACTTGTAGATATGGCTTATTCGTCCGGTTCAAGTATTGCAGGCGGATATCAGAATTTAACAACAACCAGTAACAAAATAATAAATGCTCCGGGATCCAGTACTTCAGTATCTTTCACTGCAGGTGGTCCTACATGTGGAATTGGGGTTTGGGTAGACTGGAATAATAATTTAACTTTTGAAGCTTCGGAGAGAATGTTTGTAACTAACACTTATGTTACAAGTACTTCAGGATCCATCACTGTACCAGCAGGAACACCTCTTGGAATTTACAGAATGAGAGTAGTGACTGATTATAACAGTACAGCACCTTCAAATCCTTGTACTGCTATTTCAAGAGGAGAATTCATTGATTTTACCTTTGAAGTGGCTACCTCTTTATCCACTTCAGAAACGAACCTGAAGAAAAAAGAAGTGAATGTATATCCTAATCCTTTCAAAGATGTACTTCATGTTGCAGATATAAAGAATGTTAAATCTGTAACCGTTACAGATGTAGCAGGAAGAGTAGTGAAAACTATTGACAATCCTACATCGGAACTTCAGTTAGGAGAATTAAATACCGGTTTGTACCTGGTGACGATGAACTTTAAAGATGGCTCAAAATCAACAGTAAAAGCCATTAAGAAATAAAATTTTTTGAGTTAATAATTTCTGTAGGCAGTTGCATTCGTGTAGCTGCCTTTTTTTGTTATCAGGTGTAACTTTCTGATTTTTACTATTCTCCCGTTTTATGAGATGTATTATTTCTAATTTCGGGGATTTATTCTGGGGAATAAGTAAATAATATTCATTACATATTTTTTGAGTGTTAATAATTTTAGTTTTTTTGCGGCTATTTTTTATAATTTAAGTCAATATTTTATTTATTGTTTTGTTAAATAGCTTTTTTATTATGGGTTTTCTATTTTTGAATTGAATTAAACACAAAAACATCTTATTATGAAAAAAAATATATTTTTAGAAAAGCTTTCATGTCTTGCTTTATTTTCTGCCGTTGTAATGCAGGCTCAAAATTTTCAGACAATGCCTGTCCTGTCAGGATATACGGATGATGTAATAGCTAATGGCATCGGATCTGCTGATGATTCTACTACCAATGACATTGATGGGGTAGGTTATGCTTTTGTTGCAGCAGATTTTAAAGCAGTGAGTTCTGATCCGCCACTAACTTTTGGTATACCTGCTAATGGTATTATCAATTCTGCAGTAGCCTCGACTCCTGGATTAAGTTATCAGTTGGGGAATCTGAATTCCAATAATTCGCTGAGGCTCGAAACTATCGGGCAATCTGGTACACTTGTATTTATCACTCCATTAGCAGCTTTAAAATTATATATGCTTGCAACAAGCGGAAGTGGTTCAGCCAGTGTAACGGCTACCGTTACATTCACAGATAATACATCTCAGGTATTTTCCAATATAAGTATTCCTGATTGGTATGGCGGATTCAATTATGCGGTTCAGGGGCTGGGAAGGGTTGTGGTAGGTAGTGATGATATAGAATCTGATAGTTCTAATCCCAGAATGTATCAGTTTGCATTGAATATAGATACCGCCAACCAGTCTAAATCTGTAAAAAGTGTTACCCTGACAAAAAGCGGAGGAGATGGTGTTGTTAATCTTTTTGCCTTTTCTGCAGACAAAAATATACAACTCAGTATTGCCGAAGCAAATGGTCTTAAAAAAGAAGAGATTTACCCAAATCCTTTTAAAGATACTTTTCATATAACTGACATCAAAGGTATTCAAACCATAACAGTTACGGATGTAGCAGGAAGAGTAGTGAAAACTATCGACAATCCAACCACTGAACTTACGCTGGGAGAATTAAATGCCGGTTTATACCTGGTGACGATGAACTTTAAAAATGGTTCAAAATCTACTGTAAAAGCCATTAAAAAATAAAAGTTTTTGAGTTAATAATTTCTGTAGGCAGTTGCATTCGTGTGGCTGCCTTTTTTGCAATACATATATAAAAATAATTGTATTTTAGAAAAAAATATAAAATGCAGATTCAGTCAGTTTCTATAGAAGATTATATTTCAAAAATTCCTGAAGAAAGACAGGAAGCTTTTAAAAAACTTTTTGATACAGTGAACAACAATCTCCCGAAAGGTTTCGAAGAAGCCACGAATTATGGAATGATAGGTTGGGTAGTTCCTCTGGCCACATTTCCTGCCGGGTATCACTGTGCACCCGGCACACCGCTGCCATTCATCAATCTTGCTTCCCAGAAAAATTTTATAGCATTGTATCATATGGGACTCTATTCAAAACCTGAACTTCTCGACTGGTTTGTGGGAGAATATCCAAAACATTCCAAAAAGAAACTGGATATGGGGAAATCCTGTATCCGTTTCAAAAAAGTAGAAGATATCCCTTTTGAACTGATCGCTGAACTCAGTAAAAAAATGACTCCTGATGACTGGATCGGAATTTATGAATCTCAGTATAAAAGATAAAAAAAGGCCCTGAATTCCAAATTTCAGGGCCTTTTTTATGCTGGAAGCTGGAGGATGGGAGTAGGAAGTTATAGTTGTGTTTTTAGAATCAATGTTTGTCGTTTGACGGGTATGTATTTTAGGATTAAAAAGTTAATTAAATGGTGTATATTTATTCATCGACATCCGGAAACTTCCATCCTCCAGTTTCCCTCTTCCAGCTAAAAATGAATATCCCAGATTCCTGCTTTCCTTTCAAGCTCAATTAAAGCTGCTGCATTATCGGCAAGAGCCTGGTAATAATCTTTTCTTATATTGTTATAAGTTCGCTGGGCATTCAAAACTTCAAGGATAGAGCTTTCTCCTCTTTTGTAGCTGTAAGTGATTCCTTCAAGAATACTTTTCGCTTCAGAAAGCATTCCGTTATGAAACTGTCTGAGCTGTCTCTGAGTAGCTGTATATTGCTGATAGGCCTGTATTACTTCCGCTCTTATACTTTGTTCAATCTGTTTGTATTCAACTTCTGCCTGTGAATGGGTCATTTCAGCGATTTTCAATCCTGCATTTCTCCTGTTGGAAAATTTCAAGGGAATGCTAATACCCATTTTGACAGCATTGACGGTGGGAGAAGGAGCTATCTCGTTGGTGGCTTCGGTGTGGCGTTCTGCTCCTGCACTGATACCCAGATCTATGATCCGATTGGCTTTTTCAAGATTGATCTGACTTTTGGCAACTTCTGTATTTTGTCTGGCTGCCAATAAATCTGCTCTTTCATTCAGCGCCTGAAGAATCAGATCATCAATGCTGAAATCTCGATTGAAGGCATTAAAATCCCCGGAAACATCTCTCCCTGTTATTTTGGTGTCACCAAGAAATACAGACAAACTGGTGAGCGCCTGCTGTTCTGCACTTTCTGCCTGATATACTTCATTAAGCAGCGAAGCGGCTTCCAGTTTACTCTGTTTGGAAGCCACTAATGTTATAGTTCCCAATTTGTAACGGATACTGTCAGATTTTGCCAATTGCTGCATGTTTTTATAAGAGTCCTGCTGTACTTCAAGCAAAGCCTTGGATTTTAAAGCTTCAATATATCCTAAACTGGCGTCTGCACGGAGGTTTCTGAAAAAATCCTGCAATAGTATTTTGCTCAGCTCAGATTGGTTTCTGGCGAGATTTACCCTGGCTTTTCTTTTACCACCCAATTCAAGTGTCCAGCCGAGTGAGGCACCATACACATATCCCATACTTTGTTTTACTCCATTATTGGTGGTTTCCATTTCTAATTGAGGGTCAGGAAACATATTGGCAGTCTGAATAGCAGCTTCGGCCATACTTACATTGTATTTTTGAGAGGCATAACCCAGATTTTTATTGCCGACAAGACTCAGGTATTCTTCAAATGGTAAAAGCTCTTTTTCCTGTGCCTTCATGCTTGTAATACTAAACAATATGACAGATAATATCATAATGTGAACTTTAATTTTCATCTGATTCCAAATTTTGTTTTTCGTTGCGACGTTCAGCCATAAAATAAATAGCCGGCAGTACGAACAGGGTTAAAATAGTAGAGAACATCAGCCCATAAACAATGACTGTTGCCAGTGGACGCTGTACATCAGAACCGATTCCTGTGGCCAATGATGCCGGGAATAATCCAATTACAGCCACCGTTGCGGTCATCAGTACAGGTCTGAAACGGTCTTTTGCGCCTTTGATGGCTGCCTGTTTCAGTTCGTATCCTTTCTTACGCAGATCGTTGATGTGGGAAATCATAATGACTCCGTTCTGGATGGCAACTCCAAAGAGAGCGATAAATCCCACTGCGGAAGATACATTCAGAGACATTCCCCGGATGTTAAGCGCCAGCATTCCGCCAAATAATGCCAGTGGAACAATAGACATCAGAACCAAAGCCTGTCTGAAATCTCCAAATGCACCGTATAATAAAAGGAACATGATTGCCAATGCCAGCGGAACAATAAATGCCAGTCTGGAATACGCCCTGTTTTGATTTTCAAACTGTCCGCCCCATTTAATCTGGTATTTCTCATGATCATATCTGATGTCTTTTTCAATTTTATCCTGCGCTTTTTTCAGGAAAGAAGAAAGATCAGTTCCTCTCAGATTCAGCTTTACCGTAAGATGTCGTTTGTTCATTTCTCTGGTAATGGTGCTTTCTCCGGTACTTAATTTTACTTCTGCTACCTGGGATAGTGGAATTTTTGCACCGGTAGCTGAAGTCAGCATCAGGTTTCCGATTTTATCCGGAGTATCACGGCTGTCTTCCGTATAGCGGCATGAAATATCATATACCTTATTGCCGATAAAGATCTGAGAAATGGCTTTTCCTCCCAATGCCACTTCAATAAGGTCGGCAACATCAGCTACGTTCAATCCATATTGAGCAATCTTGTCTCTGTTGGCAATGATCTGCAATTGAGGTAATGGAGGCTCCTGATCGATAGCAAGGTCTGCCGAACCAGGAATTGTATTTAAAGTTGACAAGACATTTTCTGCAATTCTTCGGGTTTCCTTAAAATCTTCTCCATATACTTTTACCACCAGCTCACTGTGAGCTCCGGAGATTTTATCCATGACCCCGTCAATCATAGGCTGTGAAAACCCAACGGTGAATCCTGGCATGTCTTTATAATCTGCTGCGAGTTCTTTGATGAGGTCGGCTTTTGTTTTTCCTGAAGGCCATTCGCTGTAGGGCTTTATTCCGACAGAAACTTCAAAGTGGGAAGCGGTCCATGGATCGGTACCATCATCATTTCGTCCTGCCTGAACCATCATATAAGTGATTTCAGAATGTTTTAAAGTTCGGGCACGTAAAGTATCACTCATTTCTTTTGATTTGGCTAAAGAAATTCCGGGTGGCAGCTGTACCTGCAGCCATATGGAACCTTCGTCCAGTTCGGGAAGAAAATCTTTTCCTACATGATAGGAGAGAACTCCGGCAGATACAAGAACAATTATAATAGGAATAATCACTCTTTTAGGAATCTGCATTATTTTTTCAATGCTTTTTCCATAGGCTGTGCTTAGTTTCTCCAGCCATTTATTGTGATAGATTTTCTGCGGTTTACGATAGATCACATAAGCCAATCCGGGGATTAACAATAATGCTACAGCGAGTGCACCCAGCAGTGCATATCCTACAGTGAAAGCCATGGGTGTAAATAATTTTTTTTCTACTCTTTCAAAGGCAAATAATGGAAGATAAGCAGTAATGATAATAATGGTGGAAAAGAAAATAGGCTTTGCCACTTCAATCACTCTTTGGGTAATGGTCTTTTCTTCCAGCGTTTCTTCTGAGTCTTCTTCTCTTTTCTTCAGAATGGTTTCCAGCATGACGATAGCGCCGTCCACAATGATTCCAAAATCAATAGCTCCCAGTGAAAGCAGGTTGGCCGGAATATTGGTGAATTGCATTAATATAAAAGCAACTAATAAAGAAAGCGGAATGGTAATCGCCACCAGCAATGCTCCGCGCCAGCTTCCAAGAAATACGATCAATACGATAATAACCAATACAATTCCTTCGGTCAGGGTATGGGAAACAGTAGTAAGCGTTGTTCTGACAAGATCTGTTCTGTCCAGAAAAGGATGAATCTTTACACCGGGAGGAAGCGTTTCGTTATTCAGTTCTTCAATAGCTTCATGAACACCTTCCAACACTTGTGAAGGATTTTGTCCTCTTAATAAAAGCACAATTCCTTCCACACTTTCAGAATAATTACGTTTTCTGTCTGTATAGCCAAGAATCCCTTTCCTTTCCAGATTTCCGTATTTCAATGTTCCTACGTCATTCAGAAAAACCGGAACACCATTTTGAGTTTTGACTACAATTTTTCCAAGATCATCTAAATCTTTTACCAAACCAATTCCACGGATTACATAGGCAAGGTTTCCACGAGGAAGCATACTTCCTCCGGCACTCATGTTATTTTTAGAGATCGTTTCGGTAACTTCTGAGAGAGATAACCCATATTGTTCAAGTTTATGGGGATCCAGTTCGATCTGAAACTGAGTGGTAATTCCTCCAAAATTGGTGACGTCAGCGATTCCTGAAACCTGCTTAATACGAGGAATGATGACAAACTTTTGTAGATCTGTCAATTCCCGCAGACTGTGGTTGTTGCTTTCGATAATATAACGGTATACTTCGCCGATAGGAGAGGTGAGAGGGTCTAATCCTGGTTGCGCACCATAAGGAAGCTCCACATCCGTCAGTCTTTCCTGAATACGCTGGCGTGCCCAGTAATCATCTATACCGTCATCGAAAACCATGGTAATAATGGAAAGCCCGAAGGTACTTTTGCTTCGCATCACATGCATTCCCGGAAGACCGTTCAGGGATCTTTCCAAAGGAATAGTGATCTGCTGTTCTACTTCTTCGGCTGCCAGGCCCGGAACCTGTGTTACCACCTGTGAGGTTACATCAGCAATATCAGGATAAGCTTCTATGGATAATCTGGTCCAGGAATAATATCCGAAGAATCCCAGTAAAAGGAAGAGAGCAAGCATAAGCCATCTCTTCTGTATCGAGATTGTTAGTAATTTCTTCATAGTTTTTCTTTTACATTATTTCGCATCCAGCATATAAATTCCCCCTTCAGTCATGATGGTTTCTCCCAGCTTTATTCCTGATGTGATTCTTACTGTTTTCTGATCGGTTTCTCCCGTTGTCACAGGACGTTTTGCATATTGGCTCTTACCGGTTTTTACCCATACATACTGGGAGTCATCCTGCTGCATCAAAGCGGTTATGGGAATCATCACTGTCTTTTCAGGAGTCGTTGAAAAACTGACTGTAGCATACATTCCTGGCTTTAGTTTTCTGTCCGGATTGTCACATTCAATAAGAACTTTGATACTTCGGGTATCTTCGTCTACAATTTCATTGATATGATATACTTTTCCGGTAATATTTCTGTCCGGATACGCACTTACTTTTACAGAAACCTGATCTCCGGTGTTGACAAAGCGGATGTCTTTTTCCTTTACATCCCCTGAAATCCAGACTTTTGATAATTCTGCGATAATCATTACCGGATCTGCATCTCCTTTCAGATATTGGCCGTTTACAATTTTGTTGGAAATAATTTCTCCGTTAATAGGAGCTCTCACCACAAGAGGGCTTCCTAGACCTCCGCCTTTACTGTTATAGACTTTCAAGGCAGAAGAAGCATTGGAGAGAGAGGTTTTCTTATTTTTAAAATCAGTTTCCGCTTCGTCCAGCTCCTTCTGAATACCGACTCCATGTTTTACGAGATCCTGCTGGCGCCTGTAGTTTTTTTCGGCTAGCTGTACATCATTCAAGGCATCTGTATAATCTTTTTGAACTGAAAAATAATCTGAAGAAAGGATTTCAAAAAGAGGACTTCCCGCAGAAATATTTTGGCCAAGCTGAATAAACGATTGGGTGATTCTTCCGGAAAAAGGGCTGGCAATTTCCGCATAATGATTAGGGATTGCCTGGATTGTTCCTGCAGAAACCACACCATCACTGTGTTCCTGCTCAGTAACAATCTGTGTTTTGATTTTTTTGAAAATGGGATTATTTTCAGGAACGGTCACCTGACCATTTTTTATAAGGAGATCCTGATCCTGCGGAACTTCACTTTTAGAATTTTTACAAGAGGTTATCAATGTCAAAAAGACCATTGTTAAGACTGTTTTTCTCATATAAGTTATTTATAACCATTATTTAAATTTCTCTTTATAGATCCGTAGCTATGATTTTTTCTAAAGCCATTGCCCGAATTTTCTAATGAACCATTGTTTCACAAACTGGGTTAATACACAGTATCCTGTAAGAATTCCTATTAAATAAAGGAAGTAGCTCAGAGGCAGAGGCTGCATTTTCAGATATACGGCCATTGGAGTGAAGGGAATCAGAATTCCGATCAGCATCATTAAACTTGTTAAAGCAACTACCGGTGTGGCGGCCCAGCTTTGGATAAATGGTATTTTTTTCGTCCTGATAATGTGAACAATCAAGGTTTGAGATAATAAACCTTCCACAAACCAACCTGTCTGAAACAAACCTTGTTGTTCCGGTGTATTGGCTTTAAAAATGAAGAACATCACAGCAAAAGTCACATAATCAAAAATGGAACTCAAAGGACCTATATACAGCATAAATTTTTTGATGCTTGCTGCTTCCCATTTTTTCGGTTTTTCCAGAAAATCTTTATCCATTGTATCCCATGGAATGGAGGCTTGCGATACATCATACAGTAAATTCTGTGTCAGAATCTGCAGCGGAAGCATAGGCAGAAACGGAAGCAAAGCACTGGCTCCGATCATGCTGAACATATTTCCGAAGTTGCTGCTGGCAGTCATTTTTATATATTTCACTATATTTCCGAAAGTTCTTCTTCCATAGATCACTCCGCTTCGAAGGACCATCAGATCTTTTTCCAACAGGATAATATCTGCACTTTCTTTGGCAATGTCTGCTCCGGTATCCACAGAGATTCCTACATCTGCTTCCTTGATGGCTGCCGCATCATTGATTCCGTCTCCCATAAAGCCAACGGTGTGACCTTTAGATCTTAATATTTTTACAATACGTTGTTTTTGTAAAGGGCTTACCTTAGCAAAAACAGAATAGAGGTCCATCTCCTTACGAAGTTCATCATCACTCATGTGCTCCAGTTCATCACCGAGCATAATAGTATTGATAGGAATTCCTACGTCATGGCATATTTTTTTAGCTACAATATCATTATCTCCGGTTACTACCTTTACTTCTACACCCAGCTTGTGCAGAGCTTTGATGCTTGGTTCTGCAGAAGGCTTTGCCGGATCAAGGAATCCCATAAATCCTGTAAGCGTAAGGCTATTTTCATCGGCAACAGAATAATTCAATGGGTGATCACCGTCAAACTCCCGGATGGCAATTAATAATACACGTTGTCCTTCCGCATTCAGTTTTTCGGACATTCTGATAATCTGCTGCTTCATAGTATCATCCAGCGGAACACTATTATCATTCTCGATATGCAGACTATGATCTTCTCCCGGATCTAAAGCATATTGACATAAAGGAAGCATTTCTTCCACTGCGCCTTTACAGATCATCAGGTGTTTTCCTGTGGAGGTATTCAATACCACAGACATTCTTCTTCTTTCAAAATCAAAAGGAATTTCGTCTACCTTTTGATACAATTCATCAGCTCTCATCAGGTTGTGAACCTCAGCATGATCCAGTACTGCCTGATCCAGCAGATTTTTGAGACCTGTTTGATGAAAACTGTTGAGGTAGCCCCATTTCAAAACCTCATCATCTTCAATACCACGAACGTTGAGGTGGGTTTCCAAAACAATTTTGTCCAGTGTAAGCGTTCCCGTTTTATCAGTACATAGAATATCCATAGCTCCGATATTCTGAATAGCATTCAGTCTTTTAACGATTACTTTCTTTTTGCTCATATTGACTGCTCCCTTGGCGAGATTGGCAGTAACAATCATAGGAAGCATTTCAGGAGTTAATCCTACGGCAACGGCAATGGCAAATAATAAAGCCTGCATCCAGTCTCCTTTTACCAACCCATTGATCAGGAAAATAACAGGAGTCATGATCAGCATAAACCTGATCAGCAGATAGCTTACTTTATTGACTCCGATATCAAAAGCGGTTTCTGGTCTTTTAGAAACCAGACTTCTGCTGATACTTCCGAAATAGGTGAAAATACCTGTGTTTGCCACAACAACTGTTGCAGATCCGCTTACCACATTGGTACCCATAAAGCATATATTCTGAAGGCCGAGAGGATTGCGGTCTTTAGCATCCTTGATGGGAAGTGCATTTTTTTCCACCGGAAGGGCTTCTCCCGTCAGTATAGATTCACTGATGAAAAGATCTTTACTCTTAAGAATTCTGCAGTCGGCCGGAACCATATTCCCTGCGGACAGAATAATGATATCACCGGGAACAATTTCAGTGATTTCTATTTCTTTGCTTTCATTGAATTTTCTTTTGGTGAGACAGCTTGTCTTTACCATCTTTTTTAATGCTTCTGCCGCTTTGTTGCTTCGGAATTCCTGAATGAATCTTAAAACCGTACTAAAGAGCAGCATCACCGAAATAATAATACTGGTGCTGAAATCTTTTTCACCCGCAGGTACAAGAATAGCATCAATGAATAATGAAATGATGGCAATACAGGCCAGGATATAATTAAATGGATTAAAAAAAGAATGGGCAAACTGTTTCACCCATGAGGGGGCTTTTTGGGTAGCAATTTCATTTTTACCATAAATTTTCAGACGGTCTTTTACCGTGTTTTCACTGAGGCCTTCTTCTGAGGTTTCCAGTAGGGCATAAATCATTTTTTCGTTCTCGGCAGCAGCTTCTTTCAACTTTACAAGAGCTGCGGAATTGAGATTTTTGTTTGAAGATTTTTTTAACATTGCTTCAAGGGTTGTTTTTAATGTTACAAATCGTTTTCAGTGCCTATAATTTCCCAGCTTACTTTGATGACTTTATCTTCAATGGTGAGTCTGCTGGCTGTTTTTTCCATGAAACTGTCCTGTGGAGTAGAAGCATGAACTTCTGCTGTTATGATGGCATTTTCAGGCAGACCGTTGTCATCGCTGGTAAGGGATTTCAGTAATACTTTATCATTTCCACTCAGCGATTGCATGAGTTGTACGCGGACATGATTTTCCACTTCACTTTTGCATTTGATGCTGAGAAGGTATACGGTATAATGGTTTCTGCTGTTGATGTTATTGCCCAGTTTTACGCCTAAAGGACGAAGGATAATGTGGGTAAGAATAATAAATCCACTGGTAATGGCTGCTTCCACAGGAAATCCCATGGCGCTGAGAGCTCCTACCGATGCAGAACACCAGATGGTAGCTGCTGTATTGAGCCCTCTCACGGTAAGGCCGTCTTTCATGATAACGCCTCCACCCAAAAAGCCAATACCGCTTACAATATAAGAGGCTATCCTGCCTGTAGCATCACCTCCAATTCTGATAGAAAGAAGAACAAAAGCAGCTGAGCCGAGACATACAAGGGTATTGGTACGGAGACCTGCGCTTTTCTGACGCCATTGTCTTTCGAAACCAATGCTTGCACCCAAGGCAAATGCGGTAAGGAGACGAAGGGTAAATTCGAATGTATTCATAACTTTTCCTGTTTTTATAAAGCTTTTCAGCTGTACGGGAAAAGTGAGTACAACTAAAGCTTTTAAGATTGATTATTACTGTAAGGATCTGGGTCCATATGCTTTATTTTTTACAGTGCAAAAGTATAGAGGACTCTTTTCTTTCCCAGTTAGAAAAGCTTTAGAATACCATTAGAATATTATTAGAGAAATTCATGTGTGTTTTTTGGTGATTCTGAAAAGGAATAATTATTTATTATATCCTGTTAATATGTGTTAACTGTATCCATGGTAAGAGATAAAATTTCAATACATTTGGAGGTTGTTTTTTTTGTATGATAAATTTTCACAATTTGTTATATAAAATAAGAGCTTGTGTAATCCCGGAAATTTCCTTCCAAAATCTTTGAACACTATATTTTAAAAATGAAAAAATCAAACTTAGCAATACCGGCTACTCTTTTAGCGATTATCTGTGTGCAGGGAGGTGCCTCCATTGCAAAACAGCTTTTTCCGGCTATTGGAGCTATTGGTACGGTTACTTTAAGAATTGTACTTTCTGCTGTTTTGCTTACTTTGATCAACCGTCCGAAGTTTTTACAATTTAACAGCCAGAAATGGAAATACTGTGCGGTCTACGGAACAGGACTGGCCGCAATGAACCTTATTTTTTATATGGCTATTCAAAGAATTCCGCTGGGATTGGCGGTTACAGTAGAATTTGCAGGTCCTTTATTCCTTGCGCTGGCTTTATCCCGTAAACTGTTGGATGTCATATGGGCATTACTGGCATGTATAGGCATTCTGCTGATCGTTCCATGGCAGAATGATCATGTAGATTTAATAGGACTCGGGCTGGCTTTTCTGGCAGGAATGTTCTGGGCAGTTTATATTGTAATGGGAGGGAAGGTTTCCAAAATAATGGATGGAAAAGATGCGGTAACGACCGGGATGATATTTGCGAGTATGGTAATTATTCCCTTTACGATTTGGGATGGAGCGGTTTTTAATCTTACTCCTGCTATTTTTGTAAAAGGTCTCGGTGTGGCTATTCTTTCGAGTGCTTTACCTTTTTCATTAGAAATTATGGCATTGAAAAGACTTCCTGCAAAGACTTTCAGTATTCTGATGAGTCTTGAACCTGCATTTGCAGCACTTTCAGGATTGGTTTTTCTTGCCGAAGAATTATCTTTTTTACAGTGGATTTCTATTGCATGTGTGATTGCAGCCAGCATAGGAACTACGGTTTTCAATAAGAAATCTCTTTCTCACGAGTAGAGGTATGGAATTTTAAAAGGGAAATTAAGATTCAAATAAATTTTAATGAAGTGTTGACACATCAACTAATCATGAACTCTATCGTGAAAATAGTTTCGTTATAATCTGATATTACAGTCACTTTTGCATTGTGGAGCAGAATAATTTTCTGAGTGAGAAATAATCCTATTCCATGACCCTTTTCCTGTCTGGACGTTTCGCTTCTGTAAAAAGGTTCGAAAATATGAAGTACATCTTCTTTATTAATGCTATTTCCCGTATTGGTAAAACTGATTGTTAGAATTTTTGAATCAGTATTTACATCAATCAGACACGTGTGTTCCGGTGAATACTTGCAGGCATTGTCTATAAGATTGTTAAAAGAAACCTGTAGGAGATATTCATTTCCCTGAATGGTAAGCTGATGCTCTTCTACCGAGTCTTCTATGTTCAGTGAAACTTTGTATCGTGAATTTTCTTTTGTGATTTTGGTATAAGATTCCAGAAGAACTTCGTCAAGACGTACTTCGGAAAAACTGATTTCATTGGGATCATAGCTCGCTTTGGCAAGATCCATTAAGCTATTGGACAGTTTTACCATATTTCGGGCATCATCCAGTGCATATTGAATGGTTTCCTGATATTCTTCTTTCGTTTTATCTTTTTCAGAAGCCAGTTCCAGTTCAGTAATAATAGCTGATAGCGGAGTTCGCAGCTCGTGTGAAATATTGGATACAAAATGTTTTTGCGAATCAAAAGAATTTTCAAGCCGCTCCAGCATTCCGTTAAAATTTTGGGCAAGCTCATTAAGTTCGTCTTTTTCTTTCGTTGTTTTAAGTCTTAACTGTAATTTTCCGGCAGTAATCTTTTTGATCTGAACAACCATTTCACTGAGCGGGCTCAATGCCTTTTTAGAAAGAAATATTCCTGCCAGATAAATCAGTACTAAAATAATGAAGAATGAGATAATACTGATGGTAAGGAGATGCGTAAGATAATCGTATCCGTATTGATCATAAGCGGCTGCGGTGACCGCGTAAGTTTTTCCTTCATAATGATATACCATTCCGATGACCTGCAAATCATTTAAAAAGAAATTAATTTTCTTTTTCTGGAATATCTGCGAAAGCATTTCCGGAGTTTCCTTTACATAGTCTACCTTGGCATCATCGTGGTAAATTAATTGTTTATTGGCATTATAAATGGCAACCTGAACTTCATTAAGCGTTCTGGTATTATTTTTATAAAGCTTATGCATTTCCTGCTCGGGCAGTGAGCTTCGGAAAAATAAATCGGCTTTGGCAATCGCTTCGTTCTGAAGTTCACTGTAAAATGATTTTTCTCTGGCTTCTTTGGATGAATAATAGATCGAAATACTGTAAATACTTAAAAGCATTGCAGTGATTAAGGTAAAAAGCAGGGTAAGTCTGGTTCTTATTTTCATCCCGATATTTTTAGTTCATCTTAATGATTTACTGTACGGTACCTGATTCGTAGTCTTTTTTCAGAATAAATCCCATACCGGCTTTAGTGTGGATAAGTTTGGTTTCGAAATCTTTATCTATTTTCTTTCTGAGATAATTGATATACACATCAATAAAGTTGGTCCCTGTATCAAAATGAGTTTCCCACACTTTTTCCGCAATTTCACTTCTGGAAAGAACCTTTTCAGCATTTTCCAGCATGAATTTTAAAAGATTAAACTCTTTCGGAGTTAGTTTTATCAGAGTATGATCGCGGCTCACGGTTTTTTGTTCCAGATTCATTTCAATGCCTTCATATCTAAGAACGAAAACTTTTTGATGTAACGGTTGTGAAAAACGTTTCAGAAGTACCTTAATCCTTGCTACCAGTTCACGCATTTCAAAAGGTTTGGTGAGGTAATCATCTGCTCCGGCATCAAATCCTTCCAATTTGTCATCAGTAGTTCCCAGTGCAGTAAGCATAATAACCGGAAGATGGGGTTTTAAAGCTTTGATCTCATTGCAAAATTCAAGGCCATCTTTTTTCGGTAATATAATATCGGTTACTACCAGATCAAAATGATTTTGCAGTGCCAGCTTCAGACCCATGACTCCGTCATAAGCCACAGTGACCGCAAATTCAGCTTCCTGAAATCCCTTTGCAATCAATTTTGAAAGCCTGTCGTCGTCTTCAACTAATAAAATATGGGGCATAAGATTTTTGGAATGTTTGGGTTGGTATGAGCAATAGATCAATATTCTCACAAATGTAATGAATTCTATTTTGTAATTTTGGCCCCGAAAAGTATTATAGGATGTCCGAAATTAAAACGTTTTTTAGCAAAATAATCAAAAAAAATATGGTTACCGGGCTTTTGTCCTGTTTAATGGTGTTGTTGATTCAATGTAATCACTCCTTTCAAGGTAAGATACAACTCCAAAATGGTGACCTCCTTTTTGTGACAGCCAAGGAGTCGGGCCTTTCCGGAGCAATTAATAATGTCACTCAAAAACAAAAAGCGGTGTCATTTGATCACATAGGTATTTTGGAAAAAGAAGGCAGCGAAATGTTTGTTCTGCACGCTGCTCCAAAAGGTGGTTCTCAGAAACAGGAGTTGAAAGATTTTATTAAAGATCAGAAAGAAGATGGGCAGGAGGTAATTGTCTACCGTTTAAAACCGGAATATCAGAAAGCAATTCCTGAAGCTGTTAAAAAAGCGAATTTCATGCTGGGAAAACCTTACAATTTTAATTATATTCTGGATGAAAACTCATATTACTGTTCAGATTTTGTAGAAAGAGCTTTTCGGACTGAAAATATTTTTAAGCTGGAACCGATGACGTTTATTGATCCAAAGACAGAAAAAACGAATACATTCTGGGAAGAATTTTATACTAAGAAAAACCTCAAAGTCCCTGAAGGACAACCGGGTTGTAACCCTAACGGACTTGCAGGGTCTGATAAATTAGAAAGGATAGGAAACTATTAAAATATGGAGAGAAGCTGAACGGGCTTCTTTTTTTTATGTTAAATTTTTAAAAATATTAGTCTACTAATTTGGTGGACTAATATTTTTTTATATTTTTGTCACAGATTTAAAAACAAAAGTGTCATATGATCTGACAGAGTTTAACCCAAAAATGTTTAGCAATGATTACACCTAATCCCGCCCTGCAGGTTTTACAGAATAAAATAAACCTGCCTAAAAAAGAATTGTTACTGGAAATAGAGTTGAATGGCAAAATGAAATTTGAACATTTGATGAATACCATCTATAATCAATTCGGCATCTGTCATAGAGTGTTATCTGCTAACGTAGAGTATGTGAACGGATATAGTTTCGGTTCAGTACAGTTATATATTAATGTCAATTCAGATGATTTTCAGCAGCTTGAAGTCTATCTGAATAAAAATAAACTTATCAATACAACGGTAGAATATACCTGCAGAACCTATTTTTAAGTGAGATTCATATAGTTTTAATTACCAAAGTGTCCGGTTTTTTACCGGGCACTTTTTATTTTTTACAAAAGCAGATGAAAAACAGATTAAAAAGATCAATCGTTAACAGGGACAAAATTCCCCTTCTTTGGAGGGGTGGCGAAAATTCAAAGAATTTTTGACGGGGTGGTAAAACAAAAAAAGCGCTCAGATATCCTGAACGCTTTTAAATGAAATTCTTGACTTATCTCCCTTTATTTAATACTCGAGATTAATAATTAACAAAGGTTTCTTCTTGATAACCCTTCGACAGGCTCAGGGTGACAGCCCGAATACCAACTGAAATTTTTAAGTGTTGCCAGGCTGAGCCTGTCGAACTATTATTACTAAAAGGATAAGGTCAATAAATAATTTTAAATTCTTTCGATGTCAGCACCAATAGCTCTCAGTCTTCCATCAATATTTTCATATCCTCTGTCGATCTGCTCGATATTGTGGATAATAGATTTTCCTTCTGCAGAAAGTGCTGCAATAAGAAGTGCGTTTCCGGCTCTGATATCCGGGGAAACCATCGTTGTTCCTCTTAACGGCGCTTCCTGATTCAATCCGATTACCGTAGCTCTGTGCGGATCACATAAAATGATCTGGGCTCCCATATCAATTAATTTATCCACAAAGAATAATCTGGATTCAAACATTTTCTGATGAACCAGAATACTTCCTTTGGCCTGAGTAGCCACTACTAAAATAATAGATAATAAATCCGGTGTAAATCCTGGCCATGGCGCATCCGAAATGGTAAGGATAGAACCGTCAATAAATTTCTGAATTTTATAATGTTCCTGAGCAGGAATATAGATGTCATCACCACTTTGCTCAAGCTCGATTCCTAATTTTCTGAAAGTATTCGGGATGACACCAAGCTGATTCCAGTTGACATTTTTGATGGTAATCTCAGATTTTGTCATCGCTGCAAGACCAATCCATGAACCGATTTCTACCATGTCCGGAAGCATGGTGTGCTCAGTACCTCTAAGGTATTCAACCCCTTCAATCGTAAGAAGGTTAGATCCGATCCCTGAGATATTGGCTCCCATTCTGTTCAGCATTTTACACAATTGCTGAAGATAAGGTTCACATGCAGCGTTGTAAATTCTTGTTTTTCCTTTTGCCAGAGCTGCAGCCATTACAATATTGGCAGTTCCTGTTACAGAAGCTTCTTCCAATAAAATAAATTTACCTCTTAATTCTTTAGCTTTTAAAGAGTAGAAATACTCCTCTTCATCATAATTGAATTCAGCACCTAATTCTACAAGTCCCTGGAAGTGGGTATCCAATCTTCTTCTTCCGATTTTATCACCTCCCGGAGTAGGCATGTAAGCCTCTCCATAACGGGCAAGCATTGGTCCCATCAACATAATGGATCCACGTAATTTTGCTCCGTCCTTTTTGAACTCGTTAGATTTTATATAATCAAAATTAACCTGATCAGCTTTGAAAGTATAATCTCCCTGTCCGTTTTTAGTAATTTTTACCCCAAAATCTCCAAGAATTTCAATCAGTCTGTTAACATCATGGATATCCGGAATATTTTTGATTCTTACTTCCTCGTCAGTCAGAAGAACAGCACATAAAATTTGTAGAGCCTCATTCTTGGCTCCTTGTGGAGTTATTTCACCCTGCAGTCTTTTTCCTCCTCTTATTTGAAATGTTCCACTCATTATTTTCTGTTTTTATGATTGTTATTGTGCCTTCTCTTGTTAGGCTGGTTATTGTTACTATTTTTATTATTGTTGTTATTCCTGTTGTTATTGTTATTATTTCGGTTGTTGTTATTGCTGGTATAATAGATTTTACTTTTCTCAAGAGAATCTATTCCGGTAAGATCCAACCTGTTTTCAGACAGTTCTTTCAGGTGGCGGAAAATAACATCATCCGTCACATGTTCTTTATTATAGACATTATAAGACTTCTTCATATTGTTAGCAATTACCTCAATAAGGGCTTCTTTTTCATCACCCGTTTCCAGTTCGATTGCTTTTTCTATCAATTGAAGAATACTTTTTCCGTAGAACTTAAAGTCACCTTGAAGTTTTGGATATTCCATTCTTTTAGGTTTTTCCGCCAGCTGTTCCATTGTAGGGAACGGATAAGGAGAATCTACATCCAGATCATAATTGGCAAGAATAAAAAGATGGTCCCAAAGTTTATGTTTATAATTTTCCTCGTCGCGAAGTTGTGGGTTTCTCTGACCCATAAAATCGATGATTGCCATAGCCATTTCATTCCTTTCGTCTTTGGAAGGAAGTTCTTTGCAGCGCTCAACCAACTGTTGTATAATTCTGCCATATTCCGGCATATGAAGCTGAGTTTTTTGGGTATTGTATTCCATAGTATGCAAATATATGCATTAAAAGAAAAATTGTCTCGGGAATCTGAAAAATTTATGATTTTTTAATGAAAAATTTGAATACCTATCTTTCTGATTTATTGCAGAAAATGAAAATATTTCCCGTTTATTTGAATTTGTTTTCTATAAAATCGTATCTTGTTTAATAGATTGATAATTAATTATAACGATGAAAAAAACAAACTTTTTCCTTTCACTGCTGGCTTTAGCATTAGTAAGCTCATGTAGAACCAGTGATGAATTGACAACTGAGCCCTCCAAGCAAGAAGAGGTGCACAACAAAACAGTGAATGTTACCAATCATGATGGCCGCCCGTTCAGTACAGGAAGTGGTTCAGGTTCTGCACAGAGTAAATTTACAGCCGGGCCAGGTGGCGGAGTTCTGATGCAGGGCTTTTACTGGGATGTTCCGGAAGGTGGTAACTGGTGGAATACTGTTAAAGATAAACTGACAGCATGGTCCGATGCAGGAATTGGTGCTGTATGGTTACCTCCGGCATCAAAAGCACAGAACGGAGCCTATTCTATGGGATATGATCCCACAGACTATTATGATTTTGGAGATTTTAATCAAAATGGAAGTACAGAAACCCGTTTCGGATCCAGAGCCGAACTGGAAGCATTGATCACAAAAGCACATACTGAAAATATGCAGGTGTATGCGGACATTGTAATCAATCACAACAGTGGAGGACAATCCGAAGCCAATCCTTTTACAGGAACCAATACCTGGACTAATTTTTCAGGGGTTGCATCAGGGAAATTCCAGAGGAATTATAATGACTTTTATAAAAATGCTTACGGAAACAATGATGAAGGAGCTTTTGGAGGTTTCCCGGATTTATGTCATGCGAATCCTCATGTACAGGACTGGCTTTGGGGAAGGGATGATTCCGTGGCAAAATATTATAAAAATGTAATGAAATTTGACGGCTGGAGATTCGATTACGTTAAAGGTTTCGGACCTTGGGTGGTCAATACCTGGAATTCAAAAGTAGGAGGATTTTCTGTCGGGGAATTATGGGATTCAAATGTCAACACATTGGAATGGTGGGCCAATAATGCCAACAGTTCCGTATTTGACTTTGCTGCCTATTATAAAATGGATGAAGCTTTTGATAACGGAAACTTAAATGTCCTGAATGATGATATGATGTGGAAAAGAAACCCATACAAAGCAGTTACTTTTGTTGCCAATCATGATACAGATATCATCTACAATAAAATGCCGGCATATGCCTATATCTTAACTCATGAAGGATATCCGACTATTTTTTACAGAGATTATGAAGAATGGTTAAATAAAGAAAGACTGAACAACCTGATCTGGATTCATAATAATAAAGCTACCGGAACAACTTCTATTCTGTATACCGATAATGATGAATATATTGCAAGACGTAACGGTTATAACGGCAATCCGGGACTTGTAGTTTACATCAATACATCTTCAAGCTGGCAGGAAAGATGGATAGAAACCAACTGGAGCAGCCAGCAGATCAAAGATTTCACAGGGAATTCAAGCTGGTATCCAACCACTCAGGGTGATAAATGGGTGAAAATACAGTGTCCTCCGAATTCATATTCTGTCTGGTCGCCGAATTTATGAGTAATGGGTAATGAGTAATAATGAATGATGAATGATAAAGTTGATAAGGGATTTTTATTCAGGTTATTTTTTATTAAACATTAAACAAAAACAACTATACGTCTTATTTGTCATTCCGTAGGAATCTTTCTACAATGCATTATTCATAATACATATTGTAGGAGAATCTTACGGAATGATATCTTTTTATAGGTTGAATGAAATGGTGCAAGACTATTTACACCTGAATAAACTTTTTCTTCTGATGCTGATCCGGTAAATAACATTTCTGATTGGCCAGTTTCATCCTGTTTCTGGAAATGGCATCATACACTTTGTCACTTAAAGAGGCAGGCAGAATTTTTCCCACAAAGGAAAGTTTATAAACTCCTCCCAGTAAATTAGCTATTTCCAGTACAGCTCTTGATTTGATCTGATAATACCGTCCGGGTTTCCATAAATACATGGTATTGAATACATTCGTTTCCAGCCCTCTTTCAGATAGAAACTGCTGTCCGAAATCAGACTGAAGAGAAGCAAACATGAATTGGTCTTTCTTATCCCGCTCCAAAATCCACTGCACCCAGAAATTGCAGACTCCGCAATCTCCATCAAAAAATACAATATGTTTATTTTCCCAACTTTCCATGACGTTATTTATTAAACATGATTCCTCTTTCAGTGTCTTCTTTTACTTTTTTGAAATATTGAATAAGATCTGCACGCTGCTCATCCGACAGTTTAGCATTCTGATGACCTAAATAATAAGATTCAAGCGGCATCTCTTTTTTCTCAACCATTTCTATACATTCTTCCAGCTTATGAAGCTGTCTTTTAGGTTCATATACTGCAAAGGTAGAAAAATTAAGATGTTTCCTGCCCTCATCAATATGATTTTTTACCCACCACGAAGTAGGGGAAATATTGGCATACCACGGGTATTTTGTTTCATTGGAATGACAGTCATAACATGAAGTTCTGAGGGTACGGGCAATTTTCTCCGGAGTATTTTTAATCTTCAGAAAATCCATGCCGGGAGTAGGCGGCGGATTCGTTTTATCAATAGGAAAAAACTGTATAATAATAAATACAACGAGAATGACAACAATTATTTTTTTCATAGCAGATGTTCATGTTTGATCAATATAAAGATAGTTAATTTATTTTTATGAGATAAAATTGGAAACTGGAAACTGGGAAGGGAAGTGCTTTCAGAAATTGTTGAAATAGCATGTTTTTTCAGAAATTATAAAGTTACTTTTTTATGATGCTGTTAAACTTCCTTCTTCCAGCCTCCAACTTCCTTTCCTCTTTAAAATTCTTACGTTGAGTAATTCTAAATTGGACTGTATCCGGCTGTTTTTATTCAAGTTAATCTGAAAAATGACTAACTTAATACCACAATTATGTCCAGATGTTGTGCCGTTGAAAATATTTATTTATAGTTTTTGACTATCATCGAAATAAAAATTAATAGATTGTATTTATCGGTTAAACGTTGTAGGTTTGTCATGTTCTTACAACAGAAAATTGAAACTGTATTAATCAACATAAAAAATAAAATAAACGACAATGGAAAAAGATTTGAATGACATCAGTAAATGCCCGTTTCACAACGGAACAATGAAGAAGAGTGTAGCAGGAGGAGGAACCCAGAATTCTGATTGGTGGCCGGATCAGCTTAGAGTAGATCTTCTGCGTCAGCATTCTTCCCTTTCAGATCCTATGGATAAGGATTTCGATTATGCCAAAGCATTTGAGAGCCTTGATCTGGAAGCTGTAAAAAGAGACCTTCATGCATTGATGACAGATTCCCAGGATTGGTGGCCGGCAGACTTTGGTCATTATGGACCTCTGTTTATCCGTATGGCATGGCACAGTGCCGGAACATATCGTGTAGGAGATGGAAGGGGTGGAGCAGGAGCCGGGCAACAGCGTTTTGCACCATTAAACAGCTGGCCCGATAACGTAAGTCTTGATAAGGCAAGAAGATTATTGTGGCCTATCAAACAGAAATATGGAAGAAACATTTCATGGGCAGACCTTTTGATCCTAACGGGGAATATCGCTCTGGAATCGATGGGCTTTAAAACATTCGGATTTGCAGGAGGACGTGCAGATGTGTGGGAACCGGATTCTGATGTATATTGGGGATCAGAAAAAACATGGCTGGGAGGTGACTTACGTTATGCTCACGGTTCGGAAGGAGTTGTAGAAGGTCACTCAGCAGTTCTTCCTACCGATGATGATGCAGACGGAGATATTCATTCAAGAAACCTTGAAAATCCATTGGCTGCTGTACAGATGGGACTTATTTATGTAAACCCGGAAGGTCCGGATGGAAATCCAGATCCTATCGCTGCCGCTAAAGATATCCGTGATACTTTCGGCCGTATGGCGATGAATGATGAAGAAACCGTTGCTTTGATCGCCGGAGGACATACTTTCGGTAAAACCCATGGAGCAGGTCCTGCAGATCACGTAGGTAAAGAACCAGAAGGTGCCGGAATTGAACAGCAGGGATTAGGCTGGGCAAGTACTTATAAATCAGGAAGCGGAAGAGATGCTATTTCCAGCGGTCTGGAAGTAACCTGGACAGAAACACCGACTCAATGGAGTAATTATTTCTTTAAAAACCTTTTTGAAAATGAATGGGAATTAACAAAAAGTCCTGCCGGAGCTCACCAATGGGTAGCTAAAGATGGAGCCGATATTATTCCTGATGCATTTGATGCTGACAAAAAGCATAAACCAACAATGCTTACCACAGACCTTTCATTGAGACTGGATCCTGTCTACGAAAAGATTTCAAGACATTTCTATGAAAACCCTGATGCATTTGCTGATGCTTTTTCAAGAGCATGGTTTAAGCTTACACACAGAGATATGGGACCACGTGCCCGTTATCTGGGACCAGATGTTCCGCAGGAGGAATTAATCTGGCAGGATCCTATTCCTGAGGTAAACCACGAACTGGTTGATGAAAACGATGTGGAAGCATTAAAATCAAAAGTTTTAAACTCAGGACTAAGCAATACAGAACTAATATCTACAGCGTGGGCTTCTGCTTCTACTTTCAGAGGAAGTGATAAGCGTGGGGGTGCCAACGGAGCAAGAATCAGACTGAAGCCTCAAAGAAACTGGGAAGTCAATAATCCTTCTCAATTGGATAAAGTATTAAATGTGCTGGAAAGAATCCAGAAAGAATTCAACGATTCTCAAAACGGAGGTAAAAAAATATCATTAGCGGATCTGATTGTTTTAGCAGGGAATGCAGCCGTAGAAGTGGCTGCCAGAAATGCAGGTCAGGACGTAAAAGTTCCTTTTGCTCCGGGAAGAATGGATGCTTCTCAGGAACAGACGGATGTAGAATCTATGGGCTATCTTGAGCCTGCAGCTGACGGATTCCGAAATTATCTTAAAAGAAAATATACGGTCTCTACAGAATCTTTACTGATTGATAAAGCACAGCTATTAACCCTTACTGCTCCGGAACTAACCGTATTGATAGGAGGAATGCGTGCTTTGGATACGAACTTTGACGGTTCAAAACATGGAGTATTCACCAGCCGACCGGGCGTTCTTACCAATGATTTCTTTGTGAATCTCCTGGATATGGGAACGCAATGGAAAGCAATGTCAGATGACAGAGAGCTATATATGGGAACAGACCGAAAAACAGGCCAGCCAAAATGGACCGCTACGCGTGCAGATCTTGTTTTCGGATCTAATTCTGAATTGAGAGCTGTAGCAGAAGTATACGGAAGTGCTGATGCACAAGGTAAATTTGTGAATGATTTTGTGGCGGCATGGACGAAGGTGATGAATCTGGATAGGTTTGATCTGGTTTAATAAATAAAAATGAAAAATAGAGAAAGGCAGCTTTTATAGCTGCCTTTTTTTATTAATGTCAATATAGACAAAGTAAATATTTTATTTATAAATATATTAATCATTATATCTGTGAATGATGTTGTTCTTTATAGAGTTTGTAAATTTGAGTGCCTTTAGTAAAAAGGTTAAAAGAGATGAAAACAAATGAGCTTATCAATAATGTTGTTTTAATTACCCTAAAAAATAAAAAAGAATTTGAAGGTATATTGATAGATATATCAGATGAATGGTGCTATATAAAATATATTCCTGTTGATTATGTGGTGGACGGTTTTGTACTGATCAACCAAAGATATATTAAAAACATTCAAAAATCGGAGGAGCATGAATTTAAAGAAAATATACTGAGATTAAAGGGAGCGATTGCTGAAAAAAGTGTTGAGCTAAATATTGGTGATACTATAAAACTATTATCGGATATGCAATCTAAAATTGAACTTATTCAAATTGAGCTGAAGTCACCTCATAAATGTTATATTGGTAAAATTGATCTTGTTAAAGAACATTCATTCAAAGTGAGATTATTGAGTCCCAAAGCAAACTGGTTGTTAATCGAATCTTTTCTGTATAAAGAAATACGGGCTATTTACTTTGATAACGACTATGTTAATTCTTTGCAGTTGGCGTTAACTCCCATTTCAAATAGGATTAAATAAAAAGATAAAAAAAAAGAAAACCATCCTTGAAAAAGGATGGTTTGTAGACCCCCACGAACAAATCTCGAACCAATTCTTTGATGATTTTGAAATTTTATCAACGTTACAGTTATAAGAAGTTAGTTTGAATAGTGGAATAGATAATTAGAAATATGGTACTTTTTTCTGATCTTTTTCATACTCTTAACGTTAAAGAGTATAAGAATTATGTCCTAACAAAGTTAGCAACTCCAATATTACTTCTTTATCAATTTCTGAACAGAAATTTTATTTCCTGAATTGATTTGTGACCAATATACTCCTTGCTTTGAGATCGGCAGTTGCAGCTGTTCCGGAGTTTGAGAGCATCTGAAATTTTCTTTTTCATAAATAAGTTTACCCGAATAATCAAAAATACCAACGCTTACTTTGGTCTCTTTTTCACATTTTATATTAATATTGTCTGAAAAAACTGTCGGGAAAATCTTGAAATTATCTGCTTTTTTAGGCTCAACAATTCCTAAGTTATTGTATGTGTATTGTGCAAGTGCAAATTTGCTGTTGCTGGGAAAATCTGAAGAAGAAGCAAATCCTGCAAGAATTATTTTTGAATCAAAAACCAACGATGAGTACGGAATATCCTGAAATCCTGAAAAATCTGTAATTACAACACCGGAATTTCCGAATTGTGTATCTAAAATCCCAGATAGATTAAATTTCATCATCGCAAAATTTTCATTACCATTGGTCGCCGAGTACGTAGAACCAACTGCGATAATATTATTTGAAGAATCTAATTTCATATTTCTCAGCTGACCTCCGATACTTGGAAGAAGTGTCTGTACAACACCGTTCGTTCCGAAAGAATTTTCAAAAGAACCATCCACATTGAATTTTATTATTGTAAAGTTAGATGAAACATTGTTATTGCTTGATGAGAATGATTCTCCGCCCAATAAAATACTTCCGTCACTTAAAACAATATTGGTATTTGACAGTGAGCCACCTATATTCGTAACATTAAAATATCTGTATCCTACGGTGGCAAATGAAGTATCCAAAGTTCCGTTTGGTAACAATCTTAATATAAACATTCTATCTTGGTTGGAGCCTGTCGTCAGCAAAAGATAGCCTGAACAAACTATTGTTCCATTTGGAGCAATATTTACGGCATTCAAATAATGGCGGTGATTAACAGGTGCAATAGTGAATAGTCCGGTATTATTAAACGTAGTATCAAATTGACCGTTCTGTAATAAACGCAAAACGTAACCTTCTGTAAATGCATTCGTGCCTCTTTTGTTACCGACCACAATTATTTTTCCGTCAGATTGCAGTTCACCGTTAAAGACATTGTCATCTGATTGAGCGCCAAAATTGATTTCCAGAATACCGTTTGTGCCGAAATTTGTAACATAATTTCCATTTTCATCAACTTTACAGACGATGATGTTAAAATAGCCGTCGGTGGCAAGCTTAGTTCCGAGAATGATCATCTCGTTGTTGCTTGTCTTTAATATTTTTTCAATTGATTTAAACGGAAGCTGTTTGATTCCGTTGCTCTGAAAAGAAGTGTCAATAGAACCGTCAGAATTCTGTCTCACAAGATAAGCGCTGGTATTGTCAGTACCTCCAACCAGTATTTTACTGTTGCTCACAGCAATCATCGACCCTATTTTTTCAAGATTTGAGTTTGCATTGATATCATAAACCATTTTTCCATTGGTTCCAAAATTATTATCAAGTACCTGAGCAAAAAAGAGGTGTACAGATGATAACAAAACGATAAATATCGCTTGATATTTCATAATTATTTATTTAACTAATTTCTGATATTTGACGATAGAGTCAGCGGTTTTATCCTGAAATTCAGCAGAATTAAACCACGCAAATATAGGTAAAAACTTCAATGAAAGAACATTAATCCCGCTTTTGAGAATATTACCTCTTTCATCATAAAGAAGGTTCGATAAAAATGTCTGAAAAATATCTGAATAAATTGATTCGTACATATTTCGTGCATATTCTAAAAATACTTCGAGTATTTTTAATAATGAATTTTGGAGTTATTAAATTACAAAAGCGTTAAAAATCAACGCTTTTGTAATCCAAGATGAACAATTATCGAATTAATTAGTTGATGATTTGGAAATATTGGTAAAGTTAAATTCTTAATACTACTATTTATTACCCCAATTATTAATCTTATATTTTAGACCATTTCCCCTTATAATGTAGCATAGATTATTCGGTGGTATTTTGAGATTTTTACAATTGACTGATTCGGAACACTTTATTTTTTATTTTAATTTCTCAAAATCTCGTATCATTAAACAAAGTTTCATAAATTTATAGAGTATGAGTTTAATGTAACAAAATATGAAAATTGGGTATGCACGGGTTTCAACCAAAGACCAAAATTTGGATTTACAAATTGAAGCCTTAGAAAAAGTTGGTTGTGAGAAAATTTATCAAGAGAAAATTTCGGGTGCAACAAAGAATCGTCCTGAACTTGATAAAATGATAGAGCAGTTTAGAGAAGGTGATGAACTTTATGTTTGGAGATTAGACCGGCTGGGGAGAAGCCTGAAAAATATTATTGATCTTGTGCTAAGTTTAAGTGACAAAGGAATTATAATAAAAGGTCTTGTTGATGGTGTAGATACTTCTACTATTAATGGCAGATTATTTCTAAACCTCATGGCTTCTCTAGCAGAATATGAACGAGAACTTATAAGAGAAAGAACTAATGCTGGTTTGCAAGCTGCCAGAGCGAGAGGTAGATTGGGAGGTAGACCAAAAGGTTATACAAAAGAAACAATTTCTAAGTTAATAATTATGCGGTCTGTGTATAAAGATCCAACTAAGGCTCCAGAGGAGATTTACAAGCCACTTGGTTTGACTAGAGCAACGTTTTATCGTTATGCTAAAATTCTTGATAATCATACAAATGAAGAAATAAAGAAAATGGCAATTAAAAAACAATAATATACGCAAATAGATTACGCAGACAGAATATATTTTTGGTGAAATATCTACAATATTATGAAACAAAAGAGGAAAGTATTTGTACAACATTTATATCATGAAATAGAAGATGAGGAAAAGGCAGAAAAATATTTGGATAGTTCTCTCTCACTTATCGGCCTAGTAGTAATGTATTTTAATGGTTTAGAAAAATCGTTAGATAGTATAATATGTGAAATATTTACAGACAGATCAGATTCTACGGGCCTAATTGTATTACATAAAATGGCATATGCTACTAAGGTAGATTTATTTAAAAGATTTAGTGATGATTTTCATCTCGGTTGTGCTATTAAGATTGAAGGCTACCAAAAATTAATAGCAGATCTAAGAGAGACGGGGAGATTACGAAACCTTGTAGTACATGCTGATTGGGAAAATACTGATGACGATGGTTATACCTATGTAAACTTAAAGATTTCAAGTAATGGGATGGAACAAGAGTATATACAGTTCTCTGAAGATTCTTTAAAAGAAATCATAAATTTAATTATTACAACACGGTATGAATTACATGAGTATTGGAAAAAACGTACTAAAGAGCTATATAAGTAAATCTTTAGATTCCAAAATACGAGCTGTTCAGAAATCTTGCTTCTTGGATTATAAATTAGATATAATATTTTTCTTAATAAATAAAATAAAAGGTGCCAATGAAAACATATTTTATTCCTAATTACACTAAAATGGTTGAAATAAATTATGGAAATTTAAAAACTTATTTTTTACATAAACCCCGTCATTTCTTACCATTAACAAGTTTAAGAAATGAAATTTTACAGAATTTACAACTTGAATTATTTCAAACAGCAATTTTAGGAACAAACCATTTTTTGGAAAGGATGATAAAATTTGCTCTAATTGAAAAACATACTTTGGGCTTAGATTATTCAAATCATGAAACATATAATCAAAAAACTTTAGAGGCTATTGATTTGTACGATAATCTTATTTTATTTAAATCATTGGATGCTGCAGAAGAACAAAATTTGATAACGGAATCTGAAAAAGTTATACTTACTGCATTAAGACAAAAAATACGAAATCCTTTCTCTCATGCAGAAATAAAAAAAATACTAATTGATGCTCCTGAAAATTTCACAGGATTTATGTTTAATATAAATGACGTAAAAGAATCATTAATTAAAGGAGAGCCTATCCAACTCGGAGAAAAAAAGAAAATAACAACTTTATCATCAACTTTTTCTCAACTATATCAACAAAAATATTCGGAACAAATGGCTCTTAACTACTTTATTACAGTCTATGGAATTATGATTAATATTGACAAAAAATTACTAGACTTAACTGAATAATAATTCTCAAAAAATGATCAAAATTAAATTTTATATTAGTAGCATAAATGGCTTTGCGAATATCATATAGTTTGGATTGACATAATGCGTAAATTTGAACTTTATAGGCAACTCTAAAAGACAGACACAACACAGAGAATATGGGAACTTGGGGAACAGCAATATCATCTAATGACACCTATGCTGACATTTACAGTGAGTTTTTCGGCCTGTATAATGATGGACTTGACGTGGCAGAAATTTCGAACAAGTTAATTGCTGAAAATCAAGAAATCATCAGCGATAATGATGATTGTAATAATTTTTGGTTTGCGTTGGCAAAAGCACAATGGGAATGCAAACAACTCAACAAAGACATTTTTGACCGTGTAAAAACAATTATTGAAACAGGAGCAGAACTTGAAGTTTGGCAACAACTTGACGCTGACGAAAAGGAAATTAAAAAACGTAAAGTAGTTCTCGACAAATTTCTTGCGGACTTAGAAACAGAAAGACCAAAAGCGAAATCAAGAAAAAAGAAAATAATTCGCCAGCCCGTTTTTGAAAAAGGAGACTGCTTGACTTTTAAGCTCGAAAACGGAAATTTTGGTGGAGCAGTTGTTTTAGAAGCAATTAGAGATAATGAGTATGGACATAATTTAATTGCAACAACAAGAATAAACCAATCGAATAAACCGACAAAAAAAGACTTTGAAGATGCCGAAGTTCTTGTAATGAATTTTGCAATTTGGAACAATAAACCGAATGTAAAATGGTATCTTCCAATTCGACATAAGCATATAGCTCAGCTAATTGAAACAACTGATAGTTTAGAAGTCCAGAAAAAGTATGACATAAATAGTTCAACGTTTGGTTTTGTAGCGGATTTTGACATCCACATAATTCAGGCGGTTGACGAACAAATTAAATCCGAAGAAACAAAACCTCGTTCGACAACTAAACTAACTATAAAGGAATTGATAAAGAACAAAAGTAGATGGAAACTATGGTAACGTTGATTGACAGAAGAGCTGCCTATAACAAGGGTTTTGCAATAGTGAGGCGAAACTGCAAAGTTCAACGGTATTTCTTCGGTTCAACATTTGTTCAAAATTGAAGATTTATGCTTCGATTGCCCCACCATCGCAAAGCCCCGAAACGTTCTAGATAAAATTAAATCTCAAAAAACGATAAAGTTAGTGGTGTTAAATCAGAAAAACCGCAACTTAACGATTTATTAAATTTCGTACGTAAAGGGGATACCTTAACCGTATGGAGATTAGATAGGATTGGGAGGACTACAGTTGGGTTAATTCAGTTTGTGACAGAGCTGAACGAAAAAGGAATACATTTTAAATCTATTTCTGAAAACATTGATACAAGTTCAGCAAGTGGAAAATTAATTTTCCAGATTTTCTGTGTTTTAGCTGAGCACGAAAGAAATGTTTTGATTGAAAGAACAAATGCTGGATTGAAATCTGCTAGGGCAAGAGGTAAAAACGGAGGAAGACCAAAGGGTATGACCGAAAAATATAAAAAAATCGCACCTTTAGTAAAGAGCTCTTATGAAAGTAAGAATGTTTCAATTGAGGAAATTATGAAAGCTTTTAGTATAGGCAGTAAAGCAACATTTTATAAAATAATAAAATAATAAAATCTTAAAAAATAAAAGAAATAAATGGGAAAGTTCGTAATATCAAAAAGATTTACAGGAGATTATCAATTTAACCTAAAAGCTATTAATGGTCAAATTATTTTGGTGAGTGAAGGCTATTCCTCTAAAGAAGGTTGTAAAAAAGGAATTGAATCTGTTGTGCTCAATTCTCAAAATGATGATAAATATGAAAGAAGATCTGCAAAAGATGGTAGATATTATTTTAATCTAAAAGCATCTAGTGGAGAAATCATCGGAACCAGCCAGATGTATGAATCTAAAAATGGGATGGAAATAGGAATTGAGTCTGTGAAAATGAACGCTTCATCGGCTATAATTGAAGATTATACACTATGAAAGCAATAAAAAAAGAAACTCCTGAAGCTCTATCTGCTAAAGTAAAAATTCTCATCGATACAAATATCTATTTAGATTTTTATAGAAGTAAAAAAGATTCAATAAAATTACTAAGTGAACTAGCGAAACATTTTGACAAAATTATTTTGACTGATCAAATAATTCAAGAATTTGAAAGAAATAGAGAAGTTGTCATAAATGAAATGAAAAAGGCTTTTGAACTTGATTCAAATATCCTGTACAAACCGAGTGCATTTTTAGAAAACTTACAAGAATTTACAGAATTAGTCAAATCATTAAGTGATTATCATAAAAAAAGAAAATTGGTTATTGGAGCTATGGATATGATACTTGAAGCTCCTGAAAAAGATCCTGTTTATGCATTTTTTACAGATATGGTAAGAGAATGTACAAGATTAAATACTTTATTGTATACAACTGATGAGATATTAAATAAAGCTCATAAAAGAAAGCTTATTGGCAATCCTCCGACATCACCTAATTATTCTATTGGCGATGAGATTAATTGGGAAGTTGTTCTTTCAAATGTTAAAGAAAATATAATTATTATAGGAAGGGATAATACTTATACTAAGAATTTTTCTTATTTAAAAAGAGATTTTCATTCAAGAACTGGACGATTAATATTAAAAAAAACTGATAAGATAACAGATGCATTAACTGAAATTGGTATTTCTACTTCAACCGAATTGAAAGATGTTGAAAAGACGATGATTGCAGAATTAGAAAACTTTAATGATTTTTGGAAGCCAGAATCTTATGAATAATAATATACATCGCTATGTAAGTAATAGAAAATATAAAAATCTCAAAAGAACAATTTGTAAGTGTTTAATCTTAAAGTACGAAATTTTATTTCGTTGACTACATAATTTAAATTATGACAATAAATGAAAAAATGTATTTGGTGTAGCCGAAATGATCATGATGTAAATTTTAATACTCTAGCACACACTTTTCCTCAATCATTAGGAGGAAAAAACATCTGCTTAAATGTATGTGACTCCTGCAACTTTGAGTTTGGGAAAAAACAAAGCTTTCAACCATCTGTGGATTTGGCAGTCAAAGAGATTTTTAATCTTTCAAGATTTTTAATTTCAGATAGTAAAAATATTTCTTCTTACAAAAGGTTCAGCTCAGAATATTTTAAGGTAAATCTGCAACGAAGACAGATTAATATCAAAATGAAGTATAAGCTTCAAAGCAAATTTCAAGAAAATTTTGCTAGAAGTTTCAAGCGGGGTATATATAAAATATTCTTAGAAGAAAGAGAAAGAATCTGTGGAGATTCTCATTCTGAAGAGTTTAATTTTATCAGGGAGTTTTCACGATATAATTTAAATGATGTACCTTTATATTACTTAAAGCCTCGGTATCCTATTTTACTTATTGATCAGGAGCAGTTGGATAATCCTAAACTTCACTTTATGGAGTCAGATCTGGAACTACATAGAAAATACAGATTGTACGAGTTTTATTATGGAGGATATAGCTACCTGCTTCATACTAATGCATTTATGCAGGATCTACATATCAATAAATATAATGCAGAAGTCGTGTTGAAAAATAAAAATAGTATGAATTTATCAACTTTAGTATAAATTCATAGAATGGAAGATTTAGATTTTAGATATAATCTCTTCAATGAGAGATTATAAATTATATAAATCTCAAAAAACGATCGACTATAAATGAAAACTTATCTTAAAAGAAATTATCAATCTGCTAGTTTATTCCCTATAAATCAAAAAATTGTAGGATGGGACTTATTACCAATAGAAGGAAAAGGTTTAGTTGCAAAATTTACCGGAAGCGATAGATATGCGCATATAGAATTAATTATGCAGAAGTCCGATATTGATTATGGATCTGAAGTTTTATGGAACATAAGTGAAAATCAAATTCCTTACAACTTTGGACATAGATCAATTGTAGATGAAACATTAACATTTTTTACAAATTATGTTTCAGGAATAAAAGGAAAAACAACTTTTCTGAAATTTGAAATAACAAATATTGGAATTCATGTTGTGGACACTCGACCAGAGCACTTTGAAGAAGCTACGATGAAAGCTATAGTTAATTGTTTTGACAAAACTATCAATCCGTTTAATGGTGATTTAGCCACAAGAATTTCAAAACAGACTTTGGAATATAGTCGCCAACATAAACTTGGATTTTTAAAAAATGAAATAATAGAATCACTTAAGATTGATAATATTTCAGAAATTTTCGCAAAAATCTTCAGTAGCGAGAATATAGATTTACGAATGCTTAATGGAGCTAATTTTAATGTTTATATGAATGATAGTTTCGAAAAAAGAAAAGTATTGTTAGAGGCATCAGATATAGAAACCTTAAAAAAATTTGATGCCATAAATGATTGGGAAAATATTACGGATATTGGAAAGGCTCATATTGCAAAAATTTTAAAAGACCAATACGATATGAGTTACCATTTCAATATTAAATTTGAAGATTTTAATAAATGAGAAAAATACCTAAAACTGCCTAACAATGGTTTTGCAAAATTGCTGTTGTTTAGTCCAGCCGAGCAAACTCAATTTTAATTTCCTCAACTCCCGCAAAGCCAAAGGACTTTGCTATTGCTATTAAAATCTCAAAAAACGATAAATGGAAATTCAAATATTTACTTTCTGAAAATCTCATCAAAAGATAAATCTAAAACTGAACTATATGATTTATTAGATTTAGAAACAACATATAATCTAAGCAAAGGAGATGTTATTAATCTTAGAAATAAGTCTTATAGTGCAAATTTGGAAGAAGACTTTAAAACCTTTTATTTTGAAATAGTTGGTCGAATGTTTATTTCTGATGATGATAATGAAAATAACGGTGGAGTTATGACATTAGTTATTGAACCTTATTTTGTAAAATAATCTCAAAAAACGATTGATACAAACGAGAGTGAAGAGGCATTTTCTGCAAGAGTAAGTAAAGCAGCCCGCGATGACAATTATATTCCTGAAGGAAATGAGCATTGGATTCTTGGCTCAAAAGCTCGAGATAAAGGATCTATCCATAAAGATATTTGGGAAGGGACAGCTATAGATCTTTCAACGCGAAATAAAATTGCAATTTATCCCGTAGGAGGATGGTGGAAAAATAGAAAGCAACTTGCTCGCTACCCCAATCAAATTCGCTATAGCTTAATCGTAACAATTGAGACATCAGATATAAATGTGGATATTTACACTCCAGTTCTTTTACAAATTCCAATTGAAGTTTAAATCTACTTACTATCGAATTTCCTACTTACAGAATTATTAGCCAATATTCTCCGGAATGGTTAAATGGGCAGAGGTTCGATATATTTATTAAAGAACTAAATATTGCAATAGAATATAATGGTATTTAACATTTTCATCCCATAGATTTTTTTTGGAGGAAAAGAAGGTCTAGCCAAAACGCAGTTTTTCGATAATCAAAAACGTAAAAATCTTTAAAATATGGAGTAAAAATATTTGCTATAGATTATAACCGGGACTTTAATGATAGTTTTTCAAAGCTGATTATTTTACTTAAAGAACTTCAAAACGAAAAATGTATCAATAATTAAATCCTAAAAAAGATTAAATAATAACGTTGGATTACCAGAGAATCAAGTAAGAAGTTTAGAGGTGAAAACCAAAATAACAATTTGGCTATTAGTATATTTATATAAATTTTAGAAGAATAAAGTGCCAAATTTTTCTAAAAGTATAAAAATTAATAAAATTGAATTTTTGCAAAATAGAAAAATGAAATATTCTATAGAAGATTTGAAAGAATTTGCTTTAGCCAAAAATGGAAAATGTTTGTCGAATGTTTTTTTAGGTGTAGAAAAAAAATATGACTGGGAATGTTCAGAAGGTCATATTTGGAAAGCTTCATTTCATAAAATTAAAAATGGTGGAAATTGGTGTCCGACTTGTGCAGTTATTAACTGTGCAAGAAATAGAATTAAATATACTATTGAAGATTTAAAAGACTTCGCAATAAAAAAAGGAGGGTTTTGTAATTCTGAAAAATTCATTAATATCAAATCTAAATATAAATGGGAATGTATAAATGGTCACATTTGGGAAGCAGTAGCCGATAATGTAATTAATAGTAACAAATGGTGTCCATTTTGTGCTGGAAATTATATAGGCAATATTCTACAAATGGATTTAATTGCAAAAGAGAGAAATGGAAAATGTTTATCCTCTATTTATAAAAATTCATCAACTAAATTAGAATGGCAATGTTCCGAAGGTCATAGATGGAAAGCAATGCCAAGTTTAATTAAGCGTGGTGCTTGGTGTCCAAAATGTAGTCAAGGCATTGGCGAAAAAATATGTCGTGAATATTTTGAACAATTGTTTGAAACTGAATTTGAAAAAGCTAGACCAAGTTGGCTAAAAACTGAAAAAGATAACTGGATGGAATTAGATGGTTTTTCAGAAAAACTAAAAATAGCATTTGAACATCAGGGAGAACAACATTATAAGAAAATCAATTTTTTTTATTCGGCAAAGCCTGAAAAATTTCAACAAACTCTAAACCGAGACAAACTCAAGTTAGAGCTTTGCTCTAAAAACAACGTAATTCTTATTCAAGTTCCATCAATTCTAGAAAAACTCGGAGTTGAAAACCTTAAAGCCTTTATTAAGGATGAATGCTTAAAAAATAAAATAATGATTCCTGAAAATTTTGAACAAAAAATTGTAGACTTAAAAGATGTTTATTGTCCAAACAAGCTTAAAGAACTATCAATTATTGCAGAAAGTAAAAAAGGTAAGTTGTTATCAAAACAATATTTAGGGATTTTTGAACCGTTAGAATGGCAATGTGAAAAAGGTCATAAATGGAGAGCTGCTGCAAATAATATAAAAAATAGTAATTCTTGGTGTCCAAATTGTTTAGGTAGAAATCAAACAATAAAAGATATGCAAATTTTAGCAAACAAATTCGAAGGAAAATGTTTATCTGAAAAATATATTAACAATAACACGCATCTTTTATGGCAATGCAAACTTGGACATCAGTTTTCATCAAAGCCATCAAATGTAACAACTGGATATTGGTGTCCAATTTGTGGTAGAAATAAGTCTGGATTGAGCAGAAGAAAATATGATATTGAATTTATGCATAAAATTGCTGAAAGCAAAAATGGTAAATGTATATCAAGTGAATATCTGGGTTACAAAATAAAACTAAATTGGATTTGTGAAAATAATCATCAATGGGAAGCAATTCCAGAAAAGGTAATTAGAAATAATAAATGGTGCAAACAATGTAAAAAATAAAACAGCCTGCAACTGCGCCAAGCTACGATGTTAATAATAGATATAACTGAATCTCAAAAAACGATTAGATAGTACTATCGTAATTTTTAATAAATTGCTGAATGTTTAGTATAGTCTATAAACCTGAAAATTGGAGAATGAGAAATAATATTTGTTCGAAAACTTGTTTTTTTAGTGCTTTTATAATTGTTTTTTCGGGAATCATTTTTTCTTGTTCGACAGCAAGCTTATTACAGAATAAAATTCCGTATAAGACAGATTCTCTATATGTTGAAATTGAGAAGTTAGGTCATGAACTTACTTTAAAGAATAAAGTTCCCGGAGTTGCAGTAGCTGTGATCCGGGATGGAAAGGTCGCCTGGTTACAATCGATTGGTTATGCGGATCTTGCAAGCAAAAAACCTGTAACTTCTGAAACGATCTTTAATATTGGCTCTATCTCCAAGCTGATCTCTGCCTGGGGCTTTATGCAACTTAGTGAAAAAGATCTTGTCAAGCTGGATGATCCAATTGATCAATATCTAACCCGATGGCATCTGCCGGAATCTGAATTTGACAGATCAAAAGTAACACTGAGACGGATCTTGAGCCATACTGCAGGACTTTCTGTACACGGCTACGGCGGATCGGACCAAGGAATACCACTGCTAAGTCTGGAAGAATCACTGAACGGAAAAACCAAACGGAATGGTGAAACCGTACATCTTATCAGTGAGCCAGGAATTAAATGGGACTATTCCGGGGGAGGCTATACTCTTGCACAACTGCTTCTGGAAGAGAAAACAAACCAAAGTTTTGCCACATATATGAAAAATAATATCTTCATGCCGCTTGGAATGAAGCATACCAATTATGAATGGACAGTAGAAATGATGGCTACTTCAGCAACGGCATATGACGAGAATGGTAATCCTATAAAAAACCGGATCTTCACTGAAAAAGCAGCGGCAGGACTTCAGACCACAGTTAAAGATCTGGCACATTTTGCAGAATTGTCTATCAAACCTAATTATCATCAATTGAATAAAGTCTTGAAGCCAAGCACCATCAAGTTAATGGAGACACCTGTTCTTCCAAGCTCCAATGAAGGCGAAAGCGGCCTGGGCTATCGGTTTATGAATTATGAAGGTTTTAGAACCATTGGACATACGGGTGAAAATGCAGGCTGGAGTGCGGCTATGTTTTTGGATCTCCCAACTAAAAACGGTATTATTATTCTATGCAACGGGTCAAATGGTGATCGAGTTTGGTTTCCAATTTATCAAAGTTGGCTGAAAACTATTAAGTAGAAATAAATATTCCAAGTAATTTCTGATTATCTATTAATAGATATGTTTACTGAAGAAATATTAAATTCCTTTCATGAGGGTTATTAGTACCATAACAAAAAATTAAACAATAAAAGCTCAAAAAACGATTGCTTTTGAGTTTCGGAATAAAGTTTGCAAAAATTATATCCAGTGATAAGGTTTGCCCTTTCTATTTAGATAGCAATGCATTTCTTCTTTTTTAAGTTCAGGGAAAAATTTCAGGGCTTTTTCGATAGCATAATTGGGCAGAAAGTAAATTTCGTCGCGGATAGCAGTGATTACTTTTTCATACCCGTAAAAATGGATGATCTCATCAATCTCCTGTTGACCTCCACGTTCTACAATTCGGGCAATAATGGTCTTATAGGCTTGCATAAAGTCCATTGCATCAATGTCAAAATCCCAGAAAAAAACACGGTCGAGATTTGGAATTTTATTTATTTTTGCTCTTGATTCCATACTATAAATATACGATTTTTCAGCTTTACATTATGTATTTCAGCGTCTAAATCCTCTGCTTTTTTTAGGAGATTCTTGCCTTTCTCCGAATTTTAGCAATGGATCATTGACCGCTTTTTTTAATCGCTCACTCATCGTATCCATATCAACTTTCTTTCCTTTCAGTATATTCACTTTTGCATCCATGTCTATGTTGTCATGGTACAATAAAGCGTATGAAGCCATTACAGGGTTGCCATTGTATTTGTTTTGATAAGATTCCAGATAAATCTTAAGCGGATTGTGTTCCAAGAGAAAATGCATATCGATGAAATCTTTTATCCGTGTACCATTTTGAAAAATAGCATGAAGTTTCATCGCTCCTATATCCTCTAGTGATACTAACCTTACACCTTCCTTTGTCTCAAAAGCTTTTTGTAATGGATATTGATGTGCTAGAATATCGACCTTGACCTCACCTATATCAAGCAGGATTGTATTGCTAAATATATCCCTTACCTTCACCGTAGGATGTTTGCCTGTCAAATGTTTTAGCAGGGCTTGCTCATCAAACTCTTTAGTGGAGAACAGGTCTATATCGATGCTCAATCTATGACCGATTTGAAGGCTCAAAGAAGTTCCTCCAACGAGATTAAAATCTTTTAGTATTTCATCTTTCATCAACCTTTGGAGAAGTTCCCACATTTCCTTACTGACAGTTTCCTTATGGAGCATAATTTCATTTTTCAGAAAATTAATCCTGAAAATGAGGTATGTCTGTACAATGGCAGTGCGAGGAACTATTTGGCTTCGATTGTCAATGAAAGTCAAAATTAGAAGCCTTTTATTGATGCAGATATTAAGGATTGAGCTTAAAAATTTTTCTGTTGTAGCCAAGTAAGTATATACCTATTTTTAGAAACTCACCTTTTAGGAGGAAACCTTAAAGTAGGTTTGTGCTTTTTAAACCATTAATCAAAATTAAGGGTACTTTGTGAAAAGTAATTTATTTTAAATTTTGTTTTAAGAACAAATCTATTGTTTATTAAAAATGCGTGCGATTTTACAACTACACGGAGAAGTTAGGAGCTCATTCGCAACTTTGAAAGTCCTTACGTCCTAACAAAGTTGCTGCTTCGCTCTGTGAGACTTTTGAATCGGTAAGAAATTTTGATTAGATATTATGAGTGTAAGCATATATTAATAATGTTTCTTTATCTTTAAGTACTATTTATTGTACGACTAATTTTATGCTTTTTTATTAATACCATAGATCCATTCGATGGTATTAACTTAAATCATATAGAACAATAACATTAAGTTTAATGTTGTTGTCTTTGTTTTCAAATATAAATGTATGTACAAGTCTATATTCATTATAAATTATAAATACATTTTCCTTTTTTCTTTTTTCTTCAACTGTGTAGTCAACAAAACTTATTATTAATGCGACATAGTTTGACGCCATGCTAATATAGCTTTGTACCATGATCCAATTTTATTTATGCAATACTATATATGTTAAGAAAAATTCATGAAAATATGGGTTTTTTACGGAGTACGTATATTAAGTATTAGCTATATTTTTACACGTCAATTACACAATCAATGAGAAAAATTTATCAGTGTGCATTTATGTTATGCACAATCCTGGGAATATCTGCTCAGGAAGTGGTGTGGCAGAAGGATATAAAATCCTCCACCCAGAATTTTTTAAGCCAGGTTACTACAACCATCGATCAGCAGTATGTGATCACGGGAAGCTCAATTCAGAGCGACAAACTTCTGCAAGCAAATAAGCAAAACAACGGTTATGATTTTCACTTAGTAAAACTAAACCAGCAGGGAGAAGAAGTGTGGGAAAAATATTTTTCCGGGCGGAATCATGATTATCTGTCAGCAACCGTTACTACACAGGATGGTGGAAGTTTGTTAGCAGGTACTTCGTATTCGGGGAAAGGTTTGGATAAGAAAGACGATTCCAAAGGCGGTTCAGATATCTGGCTGATCCGGATCAATGAATTCGGTGATGAATTATGGCAGAAAACGTTAGGAAGCTCTTCCGATGAAGAAGCCAGAGCGGTTATCCAGGCTACTGATTTAGGATTCTTTGTGGTCGGAAACGTACAGAACTCACCCAAAGGATACGGTTCAAAAGATGTTTTAATTACCCGATTAGACAAAAACGGAAAAGAACTCTCCCAATTAATTTTAGGCGGAAAAGGTTTAGATGAATTGGAAAAGATGATTCCAACGAGAGATGGAGGAGCATTACTGGGGATTTATTCAAGGAGTTCTGAAGTAAAGGCGGGAAGCGGGAAGCTGGAGGCTGGAAGCAGTTTGAAGATCGACTCTTATTCCAAGGCTAGTAACAATTACGGTGAAGGAGATTACTGGATCGTAAAACTCGATAAAAACGGAAAAGTAGAATGGGAAAAGAACTTCGGAGGTAAAGGAGATGATCATTTGAGAACCCTGGCACTAACCTCTACGGGTTTTATCATTGGTGGAGAATCCAGATCAGAAAGATCGGGAAATAAAACCGTTGGATTGGAAGAAGGAACAGACCTTTGGCTGATTGCTCTCAATGAAAGAGGTGAAGAGCAGTGGCAGAAATCCTATAATTTCAAGAACAGAGATATTTTGATGGGAATGAGTGTGGTAAGTGGGAGGCTGGAAGATGGAAGCGATAAGTCTAAAGGCATTCTGTTGGGGGGGTACACCCAGGCTGAAGGAAGAATCCAAACCGATGATGAAACCTTCTGGATGCTCTACCTTGATCAGAATGGAAATGAGCAGTGGAGAAAACATGTAAAAGGAGAATCCAGACAAAAAGAAGAAAGACTTTCAGATCTGAAACTCAACAGAGACGGTTCAATTATTCTGGCCGGAACTAGCGCAGAAGAACTGGGTAAAGAAAACTGGAAAATTGTAAAACTGGGCGATAAACAGGTAGACCAGTTAATCGAAAAATACGATATCAAAATCTATCCGAATCCTGTGTCTGATTATGCTTACGTGGAAATCGGATTTGACTTCAAAGATGCTGATATTCTGTTGTACGATATGAGCGGAAGACAACTTCAAAGTATAAAAACCAAAAACAGAGTCACGAAGATCAATACCCAAGCTTTGGTGCAGGGAGCCTATCTGGTGACGATAAAAACTGATACCAATAAAACGGCGAATGCCAAATTAATTAAGAAATAAAAACACAATGAAAAAAAATATAACCAGTTTGTTTTTTTGCTTGTCCCTTGGAACAGCATTAGCACAAACTACAGGAAGCAAATCATCCACCCTTCCGAATATCATCCCACCATCAGCGGAGTCCTATAAACTGGGCTCCTTTGGAAACCTTCCGGTAAGTTTGTTTACAGGAAATGCTAATGTAGATATTCCTGTAACGTCCTTTGCGGCCGGAAATATTACTATTCCCATCAGACTTAATTATTTTTCCAATGGAATCAAAGTAGATGATATGAACGGTTCTACTGGACTCGGTTGGACTATGGTTTCAGGAGGAGTGATTACACGAGTCATCCGTGATCTTCCGGATGAAAACAATCTATCTAATGTTTCTATTCCGACCAATTTTGATGATATAGGGCCTAATAATCCTATTGCCATGCAATTTTTTCAGGATGCTTCCAATGATAATGTAGATACAGAGCAGGATTTATATATGGCTAACTTTGGTGGAATGCAAATCAAATTTGTGTTTGACAAGAAAGGAATTCCTGTTATTTATTCTCAAAAAGATGTCATTATTGAAGGGGTGAGCGGTGGAGATTCATTTACCATAACTGTTGATAATGGAACCAAATACTATTTTACAGATAAAGAATCCACTTCCAACCGTACTGCTGGTGCAGGACATTCTTTGATCAGTATTTCTACCACAGCCTGGTATCTGACAAAGATTGAAGATATCTCTACCGGAGAAACTGTATTTATTGAAAATGTGGATGGCGGATATACAGCCACCATGAGCCAGTCACAGACTTTATCCTATACGAGCCCTAATGGAGGACCTATGTTGTCTTCCTGCGGAAACCCTGCATTTATCAGATACCCGCAGGTCAGCGAACTGATAAGCCACAACCAGACGGTCAATGGTAAGCAGATTAAAAGAATATACAGTAATAACCCTTCCTATGGCGAAATTATATTTGATTACTTCCAGTCTGGAGGAAGTGCGGATTACAAGCGATTGCAAAAAGTCACCAAAAAGATCAATAATAGTATTATCAATGATGTTACCTTAAATTATACCTTAACCTCTAATAACCGATTGTTTCTGAATTCTGTTTCTGATAGTGTGGCAGGCAGTGTATACAGTTTTCAATATAACCAGCCTGACCAATTCCCACCCAGACTTTCATTCGGCAGGGATGACTGGGGGTATTTCAATGGCGCTACAAATAATACCAATCTGATCCCTTCAATTATAGAAATCATAAATTGGAGCGGCTACCAATCTTCTATGAGAAGTGTTAATCCTTCTAAAACATCTATCGGAATACTGCAAAAGATTACGTATCCGACTAAAGGATATTCAGAATTTTTCTACGAAAATAATACATCCGTAGAAAAGAATGTTGTGCTTATTCCTGAAAAGAAAACGGGTGTTCAGATTGGAGCAGAGAAAGGAAGCAGCGGTCCGCAGGTAACTAATTCAACTACGTTTATACCCGTTAAAAATGAGGAGATCACCATAGGTGGAGGAGCATGGTTCAATAGTGATGCTTGTGATTCCCAATGGGAGGTTGCCGGTAAACACCGAGCTGTTGCTAATCTTAAACGTGCCAATGGAGAAAGTGTTACGCTATATCAAAAAACATCCAGTGGCATGATGACAAGCCCAACCACTTCCCTTACATTTCCCTCCCCCTATGCCTATTATGCAATGGTTTCCAAAAACGAAGTACTCACTCTAAATCTTACAACACTTTTTCTCTGCGTACAGGCAGAGGCAGCAGCAAGCTATACTGAAGCGCTTGAAGTAAGAGGAGACAGAGAGGTACCTATTGGTGGGTTAAGGATTGCTAAAATTGTGGACACTACCGAAAACGGAGTGGCTTCGACCAGAAATTTTGTTTACCATGATCTGGGTGAACAGAATACAGAAGCTACTGTATTAAGAGAGCCTCAATTTGAAGAACAGCTGTACTATACAAGGACATGTAGTACCACTCCTAATCCGGGGAATAATGGCGGAGGCTTTCCCACTGGAGTAGAGAGGTTCCCATACTATACCATCACTTCAACCAATATCAATCAGCTCTTTGCGACCCATCCCAATGTATTTTATAAAACGGTACAGGAAATTGTAGAGGGAAAATCAAATATCATCCATTATTATTCAACAGAGTCGGATGATTTTGGTAAAGTGATCTATGGAAACAATATCAGAAACTCTGTGCTGACCAATTTTGGATGGAATAACGGAAAAGAGAAACTGACAAAATATTTGGACAGCGGAAATAATCTGGTTCGTACAGTTGAAATGAACTATGAAGAGGATGACAGCCGCAAATATCAGGTAGATGGTTTTTCGATCAGAAAAAATTATGATAATCCGGTTTCGCAAAATGTAACAAGAACCTGCACAGCAGAGGATGTTGTAAGAACTATGGATTACACCTATTGTAGTGCCAGCCATTCACATCACTATACAGCATTTGACGGATATAAAAACTGCATTAATCCCGGAGCTAATAACCAAACTGCCACTTATAAAGATATTTGTTTCGGGCAAGGTATAGGAACAGTAATGACTTATGCTGATCAACTGGATAATCTTGACATTATGCAGTATAAGAATATTTCCCGTTTTGAGTACCTGAAATCTCAGAAAGCGATAGATTACCTGAACGGGACTGCCATGAAAACGGAAACCCAGTATTTCTACGCCCATCCCAAACATCATCAACTGACCAGTGAGAAAACGATTTTCCCTGATCTGACTTCTGCGGGCAAAACATATCAGTACGCCCATGAGAAAAACAACCAGCTGATGATTGGTAAAAACATGGTGGGTATTCCATTGGAAACCCAGACACAGCAGACGGCAAACAGCATCACCAAAGTGACTTCCAGGGAAGAAACTATTTATCCAACGGCTCTGCCTCACGCAGTTACCGGAAACTTAATGCTTCCTCTGTCTGAATATTCGTATGATACTTTAAACCCTACTGTTTCCTCTAAGGATGTCACGTATGAAAAATATGATGAAAAAGGAAATATTCTTCAATACAGGGAGAAAGACGGTACTCCGGTAAGTATAGTTTGGGGATATAACAAAACCAGACCGATTGCAAAAATTGTAGGTGCACTATATAGCCAGGTAGAAGGGATGATCAGTACTATTGTAACCAAATCCAATGAAGATGCTGTTGATCCCACCAAAGAAGCTGAACTCTTATTGGCTCTGGATGCTTTTCAGCCCGTTGGAATGACGACCAAATATACCTATAATCCTTTGGTAGGGGTAACGACCATAACACCCCCATCAGGAAAAAGAGAACTTTATGTTTATGATACTGCTAATCGATTGAAACAGGTTCAGGTAAGGGAAAGAGACAACGCTGGAACGTACAGCTATAAGGTCGTTAAAGAATTCAAGTATAACTATAAGCAGTAAACACAAATGAAAAAAATAAAATTTTTAGGTCTGCTGTTTACAGCGATGATGACCTATGCACAAAGCACAACCGAAAATTACATCCAATCTAAAACCTGCCTGAGTGGTGATTGCAGTAAGAAAACTGAAACTATTACCTATTTTGACGGCTTGGGACGACCTAAGCAGATTGTTAGTGTAAAAGCTACCACTACCGGAAAGGATCTGGTGACTCCTATTACGTATGATGGGTTTGGAAGACAGGTTAAAGATATTCTTCCTGTTCCTGCCAATACTCTCAATTCTGCCATTCATACCGGGATTATGAATGAAACTGTGGCTAATTCTTATTACGGTGTCACCAATGCGTATACAGAAAAAGAGATTGAAAATTCTCCATTGGACAGGGTAAAACAAGTAGCTCAGCCGGGTGAACCATGGAAAATGGCATCCGGACATACCCAAAAGCTTAAATATGAAGTAAATCAAGGCTCAGAAGTAAAGAAATTTATCACCAATACAGTAACTACAACGGTAGGAACAGATAAAAAAACTGTTTCCTCTGTATACATAGTTCCAGGCAGTGAATTTTATGGTGCTGGAACATTATATAAAAATTCGGTAACCGATGAAGATGGAACTCCGGTTATCCAGTTTCAGAACGGACGTGGTGAAACGGTGCTGGTACGTCGGACGGACGGAACACAAAACGTTGATACCTATTATGTCTATAATGAATACGGACAAAAAGCATTTGTAATTCCCCCTCTGGCGGTAAAAAAAATTGAGCAAAACAGCAATGTTGTTACCACAGATATTGTAAACACTTTATGTTACCAGTACCGATATGATGGATTGGACAGGCAGGTTGAAAAAAGACTGCCTGGAAGAGACGATTGGGAATCTGTGGTGTACGATGCTGCCGACCGCCCGGTGCTTACCCAGGATGTGAACCTGAAGAATAAAGGGCTGTGGCTGCTGACCAAGTATGATGCATTTGGTCGCGTTGCCTATACCGGACTTATTACAGGTGGAGAAAGAGCTTCAATGCAAAGTCCACTTGCTTCTCAGGTGGTCAGTGAAAGCCAGACAGCCAATGGGTTTGATAAAAATGGCTTCATTGTATATTACACCAATAATTTTCTGTCCGGCTTTACGACGCTTTTAACGGTTAATTACTATGACTCTTACCCAAGGGATACTAAAGAGTTTCCACCTGCAAAAATCCTTGATCAATATGTAGTGAACGAAGACAGGGCTCTGAACGGAGGTGCCAATACCCAAGGTTTGTCAACAGCAGCTTATGTAAAAAACATTGAAGATGATAACTGGACGAAAACCTATTTCTACTACAACACTAAAGGGGAAAAAGTAAGTGAAAAAAGCTGGAATCATTTAGGGGGGTATACTAAAAAGGAATTTAAACTTGATTTTTCCGGCGCGGTAGATGAAAGCTATACTTATCACAAAAAAGGAAGTGCAGATGCGGAGGTGTTTATCAAAGAAAGATTTGTATATGATGACCAGAAAAGACTGCTGAAGCTCTATCATAAGGTGAACAGTCTAACAGAAGAACTATTAGTAGAAAACACATACAATGATCTGGGACAGCTTACCAATAAAAAAACAGGAAATACTACAGGTACTCCTTTACAGTCTATAGACCAGACTTACAATATCCGAGGTTGGCTATCGAAAGTGAATGATCCGACTAACCTAAATGGAAAACTTTTTGCCTATGAGCTTAAATACCATAATCCTGTTTATTCGGAGGTTTCTACCGGAAAATACAATGGGAATATTGCAGAAATAGACTGGCAGGCTGCTGATGGTGGGATGCTTAGAAGATATAATTATCAGTACGATGGATTGGACAGGCTCAAAAATGGAATTTATTCTGAACCCAATGCAGCCCTTCCAAAGAATAACTATTTTAATGAAAGTCTTACCTATGATGTAAATGGTAATATCCAAAGTCTGAAAAGAAATAGATTGTTGCAAAATTTTGGAGCAGAGCAGATTGACGATCTCACCTATACTTATACCGGAAACAGGGTGAATACGGTAAGTGATGCTACAAGTAACTATGCCGGCTATCCGGCTTCTGTATCAACCGCAATTCCTTATGATGGCAACGGAAATATGATTACCCATGAGGATAGAGGGATGCTCCAGATAGACTATAATTATCTTAATCTTCCCAACTATATAAAATTTAATAAATTATATAATACACATGATTTTGAGACCTACAATGTCAATACAAAATACCTGTATAATGCTGCCGGAGCCAAACTGAGAAAAGTCTATACCTATGGAACAGGAAGAGGACAGACGGAAGCCGTCAGCAAAACTGATTATCTGGATGGATTTCAATATACTGATGACATATTAAGCTTTGTTCCTACTGCAGAAGGCTATTATGACTTTGTTAAAAATCTGTATATTTACAACTATACTGATCAGGTAGGAAACATCAGACTGGCGTATTATAAAGATGCTTCCGGAAGCCTGAAAATAGACAGGACCAATCATTACTATCCTTTCGGGCTTGAGTTTGGGGGAGATCTAAATATTAATGGTACAGTAACCCCAAGCTATAGATACTCTACACAAGGACAGGAAAATCAGATTGACACTAAATGGAGTTCTTACAGATGGAGGAACTATGATGCCGGAATGGCGAGGTTCTTTAATGCTGATCCATTAAGTGAACAGTACGACTATCAATCACATTATAATTTCTCAGAAAACAGAGTTGTTGATGCAAGGGAACTGGAAGGCTTGGAGGCTAAAAAGGTTAATGAGGTTAGTCTTCCAAGTGATCCTGTAGAATTTGCGGAGATGATTGGCGGAGGTATTAATAGTCTAAGGGCTGCTGTTTCCAATAATGTGGTGAGAACAGCAAACTTTTTCTCGAATGATGCTGTAAGGAATAAATATGTAGTTGATGGAGATGGTGGACTGACTTTGCTTACAGGGGTTCCTAAGGAATCCTTCAAAGAAAAAGTGGCAAATGGAGCCCTTGATTGGGGTACTATTGCCCTATCCATTGGAGGTGGGCCTGAAGGAATGTTGACAGTACAAGGAGGAAAAGTTCCTGCTTTAAGAGCTTTCGAATCAGTTAAAGCAATTCAAAAGAATGAAGCAAGAGCAGCAAGACTTAATAAGATTGGAAGAGAAGGTAAGGATTTCACAAAGGCAGGTAAACAAGTCGTTATCAAAAAGTCTGAATTAAAGTATGGAAAAGTAAAATGTGAAATGTGTGGTATTGAAACTACACCAGCAAAGCAGTCTAAAAAAGGTGTAGTTCCTGAGAAGACTGAAACTCAGGTAGATCATATAAAAAGAAAAAGAGAAGGAGGAAGAGGAAACCCAGATAATGGACAGGTATTGTGTAGAGGTTGTAATTTAGATAAACATTAAAAATTAGTAAAATGGAAAATAAAGTAACAGTTGTGTACTACGATGTTAATCAAGAGATAGCTGAAGAAAAGCTGTGGGTCGAAAAGAAAAGTGATTTGGAATATCAAATAAAAAACATACCCTTTTTTGCACCGAATTTAGCATATGATGATATTATCTCGGTTGAGAATGATGAAGGAGAGTTATATTTTGAGGATCTAATTCAAGCTTCAGAACATAGTACTATACAGATTGTATTTTTTAATGAGGAAAAAATAAAAAATGTAACAAAGGCTATTGAAGAAATGGGTTGTTCATGGGAAGGAATAGATGAACAGAAAATCATTGCAGTAGATATTCCATCATCTATTGATTATGCCGGTATAAAGTCTTTTTTTGAGAAAATGCTTGCTGAAAATACTCTTGATTATAAAGAAGCATGTCTTTCTGAAACGCATTTAAGTACACTCTAATGAATCAACAAGAGATTGAAAGTGTTATTGCTTTAGAGCCGAAAGAGAGGTATAAGTACTTTATAAAAAAAGTAGCTGATTCTGAGATTTTTTATACTCTCACAGACGATACTGGAGATTACGTAGTATCAAAAATTGATGACGAAGAATTATTTCCTTTATGGAGTGCGAAGGAATATACAGAACTTTGTAAGGTTAATGGATGGGAAAATTGTCAAGTTAAAAAGCTGGACTTGGATGATCTTGAAGATGAAATTATTGATTTTATTGCTGATCATGGTTATTTAATTAATGTCTTTCCAGTTTTTGATAAAACTGGATTCGTGGTTGATCTAACAGAGTTCTCTAAGGATTTGAGTGAGGAGTTGAAGAATTATGGATAAGTAAGATATTAATACTAACTATCTGAAATTTAAGCATAATTGAATATCCAGAACTATGGAAATACTTAAACTATTAAGTTAATAATTAAAGAAAGTGTCTTAGAATAGACACTTTCATTTTAAGATTATCTTAAAAAAGTAGAGTTAATTAAAAAATATGATAAGATACAAAGGAATTGAAATAATCGTAAATGATAATACTTATGTTGAAACTAAAGGGCTAAATACTTATCTGGATAAAGAAATAAGAGTTGTAATTGGTGAAAATCAACCCGAAAATTATATAGAGGTTAGTAAATATATTATAGATTATATTGTAGATAGTAAACCTGCTATTTCTGAAAACCAAAATATCGGCTATTATTCATGGCTTTTACAATTTAGATGGGATGAAGATAACTGCTATGATCTATATGAGGCAAACTCTGACGGTAGTAACTTTAATAAAGGTTGTGATACGGCAATATCAGTTGTTAGGCAACAAAGTGAAGCATGTTGGCAGCAGAATCTTATTCCTCTCTTTCCAAACTTCAATCAATCAGTTGTCATATCAGATGGTGTTTACGAAGGAAAGGATATTGAAGGAATCAGATATGATTCGCCTCAGGACGAAAGTGGTTGGTATCTTATCACAGACGACTATAATGACGATATTAAATCATTGAAAATGGTTCATTTTTATCATGTTGCTTTTGCTCGTCCTGATATTTTACAATACTTGGCAATACCTTTCGGATACAGATTTATAATGAAAAACGGAAATATTGAAATACATAAGGATGAAGAAGAATAATTCTCAATTTAAAACTAAAATTCATTTTTGAGAAAATCCCGATGGAAAACAAAAATTTGGCTAATTATATTACAAATATTGTTGGTATTAATAAAATAATTGATCGTCATTATGACAAAGAAAAAAAGAATTTTATCGATATTTTCACCTGTGATGATCCTCTTTATCCTAGAATAAAAATTTGCGGTACGATAGGAATATCTGATCACCCCAATAAAATTGAAATGAATAATAATAGCTTTAAAGACATTCCAATAGAGCTTTTAATTGGTGGATACAGAGAATTCAAAATGTTGTCAAATATTCTATCCAAAGCAGGATTTTATATTACTAATAATGGGTGGGAATGCCAACCAGGTTCAGTATTTATGAGAATTGTTGAAATGTATTTTGAGACTTCTGAAATGAAACATATTATGTTTACATCACCATTTTTATGGGAGGACAAATTACAACCACTAAAACTTGAAACTAAAACAGTACATTGGCTTTTGTGTATTCCTATTTCTGATAAAGAACTCGAATATAAGATGGAAAATGGTACATCTGCATTAGAAGATATATTTCAGGAAAAAGATATTGACATATTTGACATCAATAGAAAGTCTGTTATATAAACATTATCTATTCTGTTTAATTCTAATGATATTAATGGTATTGATTCAATACCATAAATATTTATACAGTACTTTATCAATTAGGTAGGAAAAATCAGCTATAAATCCACATCTGCATGATGTGGATTTATTTTTTAATTTGTTTATTAAGCCAATGAGTGAAAATCGAAGCCCCATAAGTCTTATTATCTAAAGATAATGATTAGTGAACTATTTTATTGTCGTGAAAACATCTATCAATTTTAAGGCTGTGAAAACAGGTTCCGAAGCGCACAATTTGAGAAGAAAAACCTTCGATTATATAAAAAAGGATCTTACCGGAAAAAATGAGTATTGGGTAGAAAATAAAATTCCAGATAGGCTTAAATCAATAGAAGCCTACTGTAAGGAAAAATCCGGCAGGAAATTACAGAAAAATGCATTGCCAATTCGTGAAGCTGTAGTCGTAATTAAAGAAAATACAACAATGCAGGATTTGCATAAGCTTTCTAAAAGGCTTGAAGAAGAGCTGAGAATAAGAATTTTTCAAATTGCCATTCATAGAGATGAAGGACATTATGATAAAGATTCTAAAGAATGGAAACCCAATTATCACGCTCATTTAGTAGCCGACTGGCAGGATTTAGAAACTGGAAAAACATTGAAGCATCAATCCTTTCACTATTCAAAAATGCAGGATATTACGGCTGAATGTCTGGAAATGGACAGAGGTGTTTCAGGTTCTAAAGTACGTCTTGAAGCCATAGAATTTAAAATTCAAAAAAAAGAAGAAGAACTTTTGTTGCTAAACAATAGAATAACTGAGATAAAAGCAACGCTCAATTCTAAAAGGTTTAAAGATCTTATTGTAAAAGAAAATGACTTTCTAGGCTTTACTAAGATCAAAACAGATAAAACGATTGAAAACTACGAGAGAGTTTTTAAGTCATATAATACAGAACTGCTTAAAAATAAAGAAATTCTTCAATCCAAAACTAAAATAATTACTGAGCTTCAACAAAAGAATATCGAGTTAATCAAAGAAGTATCAATATTAAAAAACAAACTGTCATTTATTTTGTCTAACGTTACCGAATATACGAACGAAAAGGAGATTTATTTCAATTCAGTGAAGGATACCATTATAAAAGCCATACGGTTTGAAAAATTTAAACAGCCAAAATTATTCGATACAACTAAGGGAAAAATTATAACAATACTTGACGTTATTTGTAAACAAGTTTCTGAAAAAAATAATATTCCTTTTTCATCACTGGAAGAGGTATTTAAAAATCCTGACAGCAGCTTAGAAATCTTTTCCTTATTGAGCATTGGTGATCATAGAATGCAATATAATACTGAAGATATCCCGGTTCAGCAAAAAAGAAAAAAGATAAAGAGGTCATAAGAAGGACTGCAAAAATTCATAAAAGAAAACAAAGGTATTGTTTCAGATTTTTAAAAGACAAGTTCAGGTCCAAAGGATATGATAAAAAATCTCCACCTTACAGGTAGTATTTTTTATCATAAACTTGCTTTTTAAAATCTTTTATAATGAATTTTGGCTTTCTTTTTTTCCTTTTTCTTTTGAAAATATAATTAGTTGTCGAGGAATTAGTTTTGTAGCTCCAAATTCTTTGGAAAAATACACATCCACAGGATTATTTTTTCCTTGAGAATCATATAAAGACCTTATTTCTTTAAATCCCAAATACTCTCATCTTATAAAAAAATGTTCAAGAGTAATTTTCTATTCTCTTATGCTTCAAAATCAAAAAAGTCTTTTAAAGAAATTCCTATGAGATGACAAAATTTTGCTATTGTATAAATTGTCAACCCCCTTTTATTGTTTTTACTTTCCCAACGATTTAATATTTGCCTGTCAATTTCGTATTTTTTAGAAAATTCAGATTGAGACAAACCAGTATTCGCTCGAAGAAACTTAATTCTATCAGCAATTTTATTTTTTAGCAATATATCTTCTTCGTTGAGTCCAGCCATAATGCAATTTTGCAAAAAATCATAACTTTTATGTAATCCATTTGGATTACATAAATAATTTTGGTATATTTGTAGATAATATAATGCAATTATTCCAATAGAATTAAAATATTGAGGCAATTGCTTAGAATCTCGCATTAGAAAACTGGTAATTTTTATGTGTACGAGAAGATAAGTAAATTTGCTCACGACCGCGGCGTGGGCTCTCTTATCGTACACGGGTATACCAGTGCCTCTAATGCTATAAGTTGAGTTCCACGCCTTTCTTTTGGGCAAAATGTGGTGAGTTAGTATTATGGGTGATGTAGTGAATTAATCTTATTGATCTAAGCAGTTTCTTCCAGCAATAATTTAGCTAAAATATACTGCTATGAAAAGAACAGACTCTGCAACCCGGATATTGAACGATTATCAGCTATATGAACTACTGAAAAAAGGTAATCCGACCTCTTTAGAACATATCTATTTACGTTACAAAAGACTTCTTTTCTGGATTGGAAAACAAATGCTTGAGGATGATTTTGTAGTGGAGACACTTGTGCAGGATACTTTCCTTAAACTCTGGTTACACCGTGATTCTATTGAAACTCCCAATCATATTCTTGGCTTTTTACGGTTTGTTTTGAAAAGAGACTGTATATCTTATTTCAATGCTCCAAAAAATAAATTCACCCGCTTAGTTGATTCCCTTGAACGTTTTGAGAATTATCAGGATTATCTTATCGGTTATGATCCCATGCAAGATAAAGAGCATCTTATCCGTCAGGAGTCCGATCAAAAAGATTTTGATGAAGTTAATAGGGTTTTAAATGTAATAAGTCCCAAAAGAAGACACTTGATTAAGCTTTGCCTTGAATATGGATTTCAGTACAAATCCATTGCGGATGCAATGGGCAGCAGTGTGACTGCCATAAGTAATGAAGTAAACAGAGCGATAGATGATCTTCGGAAAATTCTTAATAGAAGTTCTTTTGAACAGCCACAGGAAAAAGCTTTCGATAACAAGGAACAGTCAGAAAAACTCAGTAGTCAACAACTTGATATTTTGAAAAGAAGGGTCGAACAAAAATCTTCTTTCATAGTAATTGCCAAGGAACTTAAACTTTCTGAAAAGCAGGTCCATCGGGAGTTTCTATATGCTTATCAATATCTACAAAATCGAAATACCTCTCAAATCCTTCTATGAAATGGAAAAATCAACAATTACACTTACCCGAAAAATTCAGCTGTTGATCGATGTTCCTCTCATTGAGAAAAAGGAGGTGTGGGAAAAACTCTACCGTTATCAGAACCGATGTTTCAGGGCGGCTAATTTCATCGTTTCCCATCTATATGTTCAGGAAATGATTAAAGATTTCTTTTATTTCACCGAAGAAATCCAATACAAGCTGGCTGATGCAAACAAAGATCAAATGGGAATATTTACACGTTCGAAAACAAGCACAACGGCACGCACGGTTTTTGACCGGTTCAAAGGAGAAATCCCTACCGATATTCTGGGAAGCCTGAACAATACGATTCAATCCGTTTTCTCTAAGAACAAAGCTGACTATTGGCAGGGCTTAAAATCTTTGAGGAATTTTAAAAAAGATATTCCCATTCCACTTCCGGTTAAATGCATCAGCAAAATGAAGTATGATCCTGAAAAGAAAGCGTTTTGCTTCAATATGTTCGCTATCCCGGTTAAAACGTATTTAGGGAGAGACTTCTCCGATAAACGCCTGATAATGGAACGTTTTTTAAGGGGTGAAATAAAGCTTTGTACATCACAGATCCAACTTAAAGACGGGAAAATCTATTGGCTCGCAGTATTTGAATTTGAAAAAGGAAAATACCTTTTACAACCTGAAATCATCGCAGAAGCTTCCCTGTCTTTGGAGCATCCTATTGTAGCAAAAGCTGGCAATGTGCGAATCAGTATTGGCACAAAAGAGGAGTTTTTATATCGCAGGCTTGCCATTCAGGCAAGTCAAAAAAGGATTCAAGATGGTATAACCTATGCTCGTTCAGGAAAAGGAGCCAAACGGAAACAGAAAGCATTGTATAAAACAGAGAATTTGGAAAGCAGATATGTAAGTCATAGGCTTCATGTGTACAGTCGGAAACTTATAGATTTCTGCATCCAACAGCAGGCAGGAACACTTATTCTTAAAAATCAGGAAGACAAAATCGGTATTGCAAAAGATAATGAATTTGTGCTTCGAAACTGGAATTATTATGAGTTGCAGACCAAAATAAGATACAAAGCTGCAAAAGCAGGTATTGAATTAATTATTGGATAGAAAAAAATAAGAGGGTGCTTGTACACCCGCAGGGTGAGGTCTTGAAACACTCACTAAATACTTACTGTATATACAACGGCGTGGGTTCTTTTTATATGTATGATATGGAAAGAAAATACATAAGAGAAGAAACAAACGCTTTAGAGAAATGTTGGGAATAAAGCAAGAGACTCCACTATTGATTAGATGATAAGTGTAATCAGGAGAAATTTACTTTACCAGAATAAAGGAAGAGATTGATTAAAATTTCTTCATGGCTGTAGATGGATAATAATCCAATTGAAATGTACATAAGGTGGAACCTCCGATTCTTTTGTGGACGGAAAATACTAGCTTTTAAATAAAGCCATTAAAAGACATAGATATTCCTTCAAAGCCGAATAAAATTATTATTCAATTTCGCTAATAATTTTATTTGAAATTTATACAGAGTGTTGGAGGATAAGAAAATAAAAAAAATGCCTATTGAGGAGGTGATAGAATTCTTTCAAAACGAAGGAGTGGAAATAACTGAGGAAGAGGCAGAATTGATCATGGAGTTTCTGTACACTCTTACCTCGGCTGTTATTAGACAGTACTTCGGTTCTGAATAATTTATTTCTAAAGCTATCCTCTAATATTTACTAAACATGAAAATTATGAAGGTAGCAGATTTATACATCCGTGTTTCTACTGATGAACAGGCAGACAAAGGATATTCACAAAGAGATCAGGAGGATCGGTTAAAAAAATATTGTTCATCTAACAATATCTCTGTTGGACAAATAATCTACGAAGACCATTCCGCAAAATCATTTAACCGCCCCGGCTGGATAAGACTTTTAACTACACTTAAAAAGAAAAGTTGTAAGACAAACCTTATTCTATTTACTAAATGGGACCGTTTCAGCCGTAATGCTGGGGATGCATATCAAATGATAAGTACACTTGCAAAATTGGGAATAGAACCACAGGCTGTTGACCAGCCTTTAGACCTTTCTATCCCCGAAAATAAAATGATGCTTGCAATTTATTTGGCAGCGCCTGAAGTCGAAAATGACAGAAGGGCGCTTAACGTGTTTTATGGAATGCGTAGGGCAAAAAAAGAAGGAAGGGTTATGGGAAAAGCACCATTTGGCTATGCTAATAAAAGTAGGGAAAATGGTGAAAAGTATATTGTACTGCAAGAACCTGAAGCATCAGCAATGAACTGGGCTTTTAATGAGATTGCAAAAGGGGTATTGGCCTCTAATCAAATCAGAAAAAGAGTCAATGAATTAACAATTAAAAAGGTGAGCAGAACATCTTTTCATGTGGCAATAAGAAATCCTATATACTATGGGAAAGTATTTTTAGAAAAACACAAAGATGAAGAGGCACATTTTGTAGAGGGTCAGCATGAAGCTTTAATTAGTGAGGAGCTATTCAACAAAGTGCAAGAAATACTGGATGGTAAAAGGAGACTTCAGCGACCTAATACTAAAATTCTTTCCGGTGAGCATTTTCCATTACGGGGTTTTTTGGTATGTCCAAAATGTGGAAAAAATATTACTGCAAGCGCTTCGAAAGGGAGAAATAACAGATACTACTATTATCATTGCAATGCAGCCTGTGGATTCCGCCATAGAGCAGAATTGGTCAATTCGGTTTTTGAAGAAGGATTAAAGCAATTGGAAATGACTGAGCCTGCAAAGAAGCTTATAGAAAAAGTATTTCTGGATAACTATCAGAAGTTTATAAAAGCCCCACAGGATGAAAGAAAGAAGATATCTGATGAGATAGATAGGTTGAATTTAAGGATTTCTCTGGCGAGAAATAAACTGCTTTCTGAAGTAATCACCGATGAAGAATATCTTGAAATAAAAAAAGAATATAAAGAGCAGATTGAAAAACTGGAAACACAATTAAATGATAAGCCGATAGAAAATAAAGTAGATATACCAAAGCTACTAGGAAAAGCATTAGAAACGCTTACAAATATCTGGAAAGTCTATACAGAAGGAGATATTGCAGTCAAGCGACAAATTATCGGTTCGATTTTTCCTGAAAAACTTGAATTTTACAAAAATCATTATCGAACCATAAGAATTAATGCTGTAGCTCACTATATCTTTCAGATTAACAATGGATTATCACAAAATAAAAACAGGAGAAACGATAATTATAATCATTTCTCCTGCTATGTAGACCCACAGGGATTCGAACCCCAGATGACTGAACCAAAATCAGTAGTGTTACCGCTACACCATGGGTCTGTTTCTATGCCGCGAAATTATAGAAATTATTTTAAATATGAAAATCTAAATTAAAGATTAATTAACATAAAAGAAGCTTGAATTGCTTTACTTATTGATATCCAAATAATTATTTTTCAAGAAAAATTAAAAAAAATCTGCTTCTACCCATAAACAGTAGATTTGTGGATATTATCTGTTCGATTTGAAGAGCAGGGGTTACATTAATTTATCCGAATAATAATAACTTCCCGCTTCCATTCTAAAAAGATCCGTTAAATAATAAAATCTTATCTTTGCAAAAAATTGGGCTCCAAAAGTTGGAGTAACCCATTAATAACATATCCTTGAGCAAAGTAAAAGGATTATTAAACATTTTTTATGTCAAATATTGTCGCAATCGTTGGACGTCCCAACGTAGGAAAATCCACGCTTTTTAATCGTTTATTAGAAAGAAGAGAAGCAATTGTAGATTCTACAGCGGGTGTTACCAGGGACCGTCACTACGGAAAATCAGACTGGAACGGAGTAGACTTTACGGTAATTGATACCGGAGGTTATGATGTAGGTACAGATGATATCTTTGAAGAAGAAATCCGTAAGCAGGTACAATTAGCGGTGGATGAAGCCACTTCTATTATCTTTATGATGAACGTAGAAGAAGGACTTACTGACACAGACTACGAAATCTACAGACTTCTTAGAAGATCCAACAAACCTATTTATATTGTTATCAATAAAGTAGATTCTGCAAAGGAAGAACTTCCTGCAACAGAATTCTATCAGCTGGGAATAGATAAATATTATACACTTTCTTCTGCTACAGGTTCAGGAACAGGGGATTTATTAGATGATATCGTTAAAGATTTCCCTACTACAGAATACAAAGATCCGTTTGAAGGATTGCCTAAAATCACCATTGCAGGCCGTCCAAACGTAGGAAAATCTACGATGACCAATGCTTTATTGGATGTTGAAAGAAATATCGTAACAGATATTGCTGGAACTACAAGAGACAGTATCCAGACTTTATATAACAAATTCGGACATGAGTTTGTATTGGTAGATACTGCAGGGATGAGAAGAAAGTCTAAGGTAAACGAAGATCTTGAATTCTACTCTGTAATGAGATCGATCCGTTCTATCGAATATTCTGACGTCGTGATCATCATGGTAGATGCTACGCAGGGATGGGAATCTCAGGATATGAACATCTTCGGATTGGCTCAGAAAAACAGAAAAGGAATTGTAATCCTTGTGAATAAGTGGGATTTGATCGAGGATAAGCAGACCAATACAATGCGTGATTTTGAAAAATCAATCAAAGATAAAATTGGTCAGTTCCAGGATATTCCAATCTTATTCGTTTCAGCTTTAACGAAGCAGAGAATCTTAAAAGCTGTAGAAGTAGCTATGGAGGTTTATGAAGACCGTAAGAAGAAAATTAAAACTTCAAAACTGAATGAAGTAATGCTTCCGATCTTCGAACAGACACCACCACCGGCATTGAAAGGAAAATATATCAAAATCAAATATTGTGTACAGCTTCCTACGCCTTCACCACAGTTTGTATTCTTCTGTAATCTTCCGCAGTATGTGAAAGAACCGTATAAGAGATTTACTGAAAATCAGTTGAGAAAACAATTCGGGTTTACCGGAGTTCCGATTGAAGTGTATTTCAGACAAAAATAATAAAGAACAATTGTTCATCAAAAACCCTCCGGCAAGCGAAGCTTGCCGGAGGGTTTTATTTCATCAGAACAGACTTTCTCCTTAAGCCCAATCTTTCAATTCGTTTTTTAGTTGTAATTTTGCAGCAATTAATATCAATTAACTGAAATTAAAATTAAATTTTCATGCTTACTATTTTATCGCAACAATTTTCTCTTGTCAACGAATGGATTAACGAACTTAGAAACGTTACGATCCAGCATGACCGAATGAGATTCAGAAGGAATATGGAAAGAATAGGGGAGATTGCCGCTTTTGAAATAAGTAAAGGTCTGGAGTACAGGGAAGTAGAAATTCAAACTCCTTTAGATACAATAAAAAGCAGGGAAATTGCTGTACAACCGGTTATTACAACTATTTTAAGAGCCGGAGTTCCGTTATTCGAGGGTATTCTGAACTATCTGGACAGGGCAGACTGCGGTTTTGTAGCTGCTTACCGAAAACATGATGCCAACGATTATTTCTCAATCAAACAGGATTATCTTACCTGTCCAAGCATTGAAGGAAGACCGTTAATCGTAGCAGATCCCATGCTGGCAACAGGAGCATCTCTCATTGAAGCTATCAAAGATTTGCTGACCAACGGAAACCCAACACAGCTTCATATTGTTGCAGCCATTGCATCGAAACAAGGAGTTGAAACTATCCGGAATGCATATCCTGAAGCTCACATCTGGGTAGGAGCTATTGATGAACATTTAACTTCAAAAGGGTATATCACACCAGGATTGGGAGATGCCGGAGATTTGAGCTACGGAGAAAAACTTCAGCGATAAATTAAGAAAGATTCCAGAAATCTTTTATTAAATTCAATAATAAATTGGGTCGTACTTTATCCATAGGATGCTTGGTGTCCGGGAGTACGGCCAATTTTGCATTAGGAAGGCTTCTGTAAACCCTCGCACTCTCTTCCAGAGTTACCATATTATCTTTATCACCTACCATGATTTGAACCGGAGTGGTAATCGTGGCAAAATTATTTTCCAGCGGAGGATTTTTACCTAAATCAATCATCAGATCAGCAATAGCTGGAAGAAGCTGTTTCCATTTTGTTCCGTGCTGAGATTCTAAAAGCTGAGCATACTGGGGAATTTTTTCAAGAATCACATCCGGATTAAGCATCTTGCTTTCTTTTATGGCCTCTTCCTCAGTCCAGTCAAACTTTGTTCCCAGTGTTATAACAGAATTTACATTGTCAGGGTTTTCCATGGCGTAGCAAAGCGCAACATAACCTCCCATGCTGTGTCCAAAAATAGATACGTCTGTCAGATTATTCACCTTACAATACTCAGATAATTCCTGAACATACTTCTTAATAGTAAGGCTGCCTTCAGGAAGTTCCTGGTCTCCATGTCCCGAAAAAAGGGGAGTATGAACTGTAAAATAGGATGACAGAACATTCAGATAAGGCTTAAAAATGTCGCTGTGGCCTAAAGCTCCGTGCAGTAAAATCAGATTGGGCATTGTTGTATAGTTTCCTGAAAATTAGGAAAAAGAATTGAATCGTGAAAATAGATGGGGTGGAAGTGTAAGAGTGTTTGATAATTGTAGGGTTTGAAAATATTCTTGATTATGGCTCCGCACATAAAATCCCGAAACCCGAAACTTGCACCCCACACCTCGAAACTCGTATCCCGAATTCCATATCAAACATCCACTGCCATCACCATTACACTCACTCTGTTATTTCCGGCATTTAAAATTTCCCAAGCAATCGATGAAACAGTATTTCCTGTGGTAAAAACATCGTCGATCAAAAGAATATGCTTTCCCGTAACAGCTTGTGTGACAGAGAATGTATTAGAAGACTCCAATCTATGTTTTTTATCTTTTAAAGCCTGTGCTTTTGAATAATGATTTCTTTTGATTAATCCGTGATCGAAAGGAATGTTGTAAAATGCAGATAAGGTTTCAGTGAACAAATGGAGTTGATTATATCCGCGCTCTTTCAGTTTCCTGGGATGAAGAGGAACACTTGCCAGTAAGTCAGGTTTTTCATTCTTGAAATCCAGACGTTCTGTTGTCCAGCCTGCGAGAATCTTACCGACTTTTTCCCTGCTTCTGTATTTTAGGTCGTGAATAATCTTACGGCTTAAACCTTCCTCTTCAAACTGTATCAGTGCAAAAGTGTTCTCTACAGGGAAAAATAAATTACATTTTTCTTTGATTGGATTATTTTCGAAATAATCATAATGGGTAAAGTGAATCTGATTAAAGCAAAGGCCACAAACCAAAAGTTCAGGGTCAATGATTTTGTTGCAGTGAATGCAACGATTCGGAAACAATAAATCTAATATCATGAATGTGTTTTTACTAAGATAGAAAATAATTGTCAGATTTTGCTTTGCAAAGCCAATGGTGAATTTGTATTGTTCACAAGATCATTTCATTTAGCAAGGGAAAAACCTTTTTGTTGCTGAGTGTATGTCTTCGCGAGCAAATATTCTAAAATTATAATAGAAAACTTTGCGAATTCAGCGTTTAGATAAATATAGTTACATGTAAATTTCAGCAGCAAATTGATTATTAATAAACTCGAATCTCGAATCTCGAATCTCGCATCCCGAATAAAAATTCACAAGCGAAGCGAATTGACGATTCACTATTCACATACTAATTCTCAAATCTCTTCCTGATCTTCTCTACAGAGCTCTTCATACTCAGATTAAAATGTTCCTTTTCCAGTCTTACCGGTGGAGCTTGTCTTACTTCACAGTCAGGAATACTGCAGGATTCGCAGGTAACTCCTACGTTGATGGTTTTTAAAGAAGGAGACTTGATAAAACCTATTTTTTTAATCGTTTGAGAATTCAGTAAAATCCCCAGACAATAACTTCTGTTACTTCCATCTGAGAAAGGATTTTTCTGTGAGGTAGAAATCACCAGATAGCTTATTCCCTGGTCTTTGTAATGAGAAATCTGAGCATCTGTCTGTGTCTCATTTTCTTTTAAATCATCGAGATTTTTCACAGCAATCCATCTTCTGCAATAATGTTCATTGGTAGCATTGGCGTGAGGCGCCTGTTGATGATTAAGATGCAGCTCCTTTAAAATCTGAATTTTATCCGAATTTTTCTTTTTGACCAGACATAAATAAAAAAGATCCCTGATCCCCATCTCAGCCGAAAGAATATTCGTAAGGCGGTAATAAAAGGTTTCCGGTGAACGGGTGAAGCTATTGATCAGGCTTTCGAAATTTTTGGGCTCCCAGGTATTTTGCTGAAAAAATTCCGAAGTCTTTTCAATAACCGGTTCTTTTGAAATAAGCAAAGCGCCAGCGAAATAAGAAGCATAAAAATTATTCAGTATTTCTTCAAAACTTCCAAAGTCCAGCCATGAATACGTATTGGGACGATTTTTTAATTCCAGTACATTGAAACCAATTTCTTTGGCAAGGATGAACGTTTTCTGATCCTTTTCCAGTTTTTGATTCAGAAGCAAAAGTTTTTTCTCCGGAATGAAAAGAGAACGAAGGTTATCCAGGGTTCCATATTTTTCAAAATCTTCTGACTGAATAGTGTAGCTGAATTTTTCTCCAAGAATTTTCTCCAGAATATCAGACTTTAAGCTTTTCCCGATTTTTAAGTGATTTTCCTGGGTAAACAGCCTTACTTTTTCTTCAATTTCCGGAAAATAGTTATCATACAATTCCTGAAAAGACCTTAATACCGCAAAATAGAATCTTTCCTTCCCCAGATTATAATTCTGAGAAATTTCAATAAGAGCATTGATAAAAGCGGTTACTTTTTTAGGAGCATCACTGATTATACTGATAAGGTTGTTTTTATTGATCCCGAACAGTTCCAGAGGAACTTCTTTGAAGAAATCAGACTGAAGAATTTCGTTGAAAGGAGCAAGGCTTTTATCCAGCTTGGTAGAAACCAGATCATCGAAAGTACAGCTTAGTGCTTCAGAAAGCTGGATAATTTTATCGTGCTTGGGATATTTTTTTCCATTCTCAATTTCGTTGAGGTAAGATTTTGATAATCCTGTCTTTACAGCAAGATCCTGCAGAGACCAGTTTTTCTTTTGTCTCTGCTGTTTCAGTTTTAGTCCGAAAACTGTTTTGATAAAGTCACTTTCTGAATTCATTACTCAAATATAAATAATTAGATGCGATTATTCGCATAATAATTTTTAAATAAAATTAGCGAACGTTCGCTGATTGTGAAAATTTTTATTTATGTTTGTAACATCAAATCACAAAATCAATAAGTTATGGAAACAAAGACTCAGTTAGAAATAAAGTCGCAGAAGCAGTTTGAGGAAATATTTACTCCTGATTTGGCAGATTTTCTGATTTCGCTTCATCAGAACTTTAATCATAAAAGACTTGAACTTTTAGAAGAAAGAAAAAATACTCAGCATCATTTTGACCAGGGAAACCTTCCGGAGTTCTTAAAAGAAACTGAAGACATCCGGAACGGGAATTGGGTATGTGCTCCGCTTCCTGACGATATGTTGGATCGAAGAGTAGAAATTACCGGCCCGGTTGACCGCAAGATGATTATCAATGCCCTGAATTCCGGAGCTTCTACATTTATGGCTGATTTTGAAGACAGCAGCTCGCCGGTGTGGGAAAACTGTATCCAGGGGCAGATCAATCTTTCTGATGCCATTAACCGAAAGATTGATTTTGTCAACGAAAAGGGAAAGGCATATACCCTTAATGAAAAAACAGCCGTTTTACAGGTTCGTCCAAGGGGGCTTCATCTTCCTGAGAAACATATTGAAATTAATGGAGAAAAAGCTTCCGGATCGCTGACCGATTTTGGAATGTACTTTTTCAGAAATGCAAAACAGCTTCTGGAAAACGGAAGTGGTCCTTATTTTTATCTTCCGAAATTAGAGCACTATAAAGAAGCCCGATGGTGGAATGAGGTTTTTGTTTTTGCACAAAACTACCTGGGAATTCCGGAGGGAACTATCAAAGCCACTGTTTTAATAGAAACAATTACCGCATCATTTCAGATTGATGAAATTTTATTTGAATTAAAAGAACACAGCGCAGGATTGAATTGTGGGAGATGGGATTATATTTTCTCTTACATTAAAAAATTCAGAAACCTTCCCGAATTTATCGTTCCGGACAGAGATCAGGTAACCATGACTTCTCCCTTTATGAGTGCTTATTCAAAAAGAGTGATCGAAATCTGCCATAAAAGAAATGTACATGCTATTGGAGGAATGGCAGCCCAAATTCCGGTAAAAGACGATGACGAAGCCAATACAAAGGCTTTTGAAAAAGTGAAAAGTGACAAAGAAAGAGAAGTGAAAAATGGTCATGACGGAACGTGGGTAGCACATCCGGCATTGGTAGCGGTGGCAAAAGAAATTTTTGACGAGCATATGCCTTCCAGAAATCAGATCGATAAAAAATTTGAATATCATATAACAGAAAGCCAGCTGCTGGAAATTCCCAAAGGTGATATTACCGAAAAAGGAGTCCGGAAAAATATCAATGTAGGAATTCTTTATCTGGAAAGCTGGCTGATGGGAACTGGCGCTGCCGCCATTTATAACCTGATGGAAGATGCTGCAACTGCCGAGATTTCAAGGACACAAATCTGGCAATGGCTGAAAAATGAAGCGGTTCTGAGCGATGACAGAACATTAACCCGAAGCATGGTATTGCAGTGGGAAAAAGAAGAAATGGATAATATTGAAAAGTATGTAGGAGAAGCCCGTTTCCAACATGGAAAATTTAACCTTGCCAAAGAACTTTTCAATGAATTGATTTTCTGTGAAAAATTTGAAGAATTTCTGACCCTTAAAGCATATCCTTTTATTTAGTTAGAGAGTGGGAGAGTACAAGTATCTGAAAGTTTGACAATCATATCTCAAACCCTGAACCTCGTACCCCGAATCCCGAATCTCGAAACCCAAAATCTAATCAAACAAAATCCAAATATTATGAAAACAAGACAAGAACAAATCCAGGCTCTGGAACAAGATTGGTTGACAAATCCACGTTGGAACGGTGTAAAAAGGCCTTATACAGCAGCAGAAGTTTTAAAACTTCGTGGTTCTTATACCATAGATTATACTATTGCTACAGAAATGTCCAAAAAATTCTGGGATAAATTGAATACTCAGGATTATGTGGCAGGATTGGGTGCATTAACGGGTAATCAGGCGGTGCAGGAAGTGGATGCCGGGCTGGAAGCAATTTATCTTTCAGGATGGCAGGTAGCTGCAGATGCCAATTTATCGGGAGAAATGTATCCGGATCAGTCATTGTATCCAGCCAATTCAGTGCCTTCTGTGGTAAAGAAAATTAATAATGCTTTATTGAGAGCAGATCAGGTACAATCGGTAAGCGGAACAGGAAATAAAGAATATCTTGTACCTATCATTGCCGACGCTGAAGCTGGTTTTGGAGGCAATCTGAATGCTTTTGAACTGATGAAACAAATGATCGAAGCAGGAGCTGCTGCCGTACATTTTGAAGATCAGCTTTCTTCTGCAAAAAAATGCGGACACTTAGGAGGAAAAGTATTAGTGCCTACCCAGGAAGCAGTGAATAAACTGATTGCAGCACGTCTGGCTGCCGACGTATTAGGTGTTCCAAGTCTTATTATTGCAAGAACAGATGCAGATGCCGCAGATTTACTGACTTCTGATATTGATGACAGGGATAAAAAATTCGTGACAGGAGAAAGAACTTCTGAAGGATTTTACGTGGTGAGAAACGGAGTAGAACAGGGCATCGATAGAGGTTTGTCATATGCGCCATACGCAGATCTGATCTGGATGGAAACTTCTAATCCCGATCTGGAGCAGGCCAGAAAATTTGCAGAAGGAATTCATGCGAAATTTCCAGGGAAAATGCTTGCTTACAATTGTTCACCTTCGTTCAACTGGGCCGCAAGACTGAGTGTAGAAGAAATGTCCACTTTCCGTGAAGAGCTGGCTAAAATGGGATACAAATTCCAGTTTATTACCCTTGCAGGATTCCATGCCCTGAACACCGCCATGTTTGAATTGGCTTTAGCTTATAAAGAAAGAGGAATGGCCGGATATTCGGAGCTTCAGGAGCGTGAGTTTGCATTACAGCAGAAAGGATTCCGGGCAGTGAAACATCAGTCTTTTGTAGGAACCGGATATTTTGATGAAATACAGAATATTGTTACCAGCGGCGCTTCAGCTACTGTAGCCATGAAAGATTCTACAGAAACGGCACAATTCCATTAGTCATTTTTTTCCATATTTTTTGATGTTAAACCTTCTCGTCTGTGGGAAGGTTTTTCTTTTGTTTAAAGGGGGTTGAACCTGTTTTTACCGTATTGATATCTCAAAATAATAAAGAAATAAATACTACATGATAAGTAATTGAAATTTGAATTATATTTGGGGCTGAAAAAAATATTATTAAAAATGAATTTAATTAAAGTACTTTTTATTACATTAGGATTAACGCTTACTGCAAATGCTGCAAATGCTCAACAGAAGGTTGGAAGTGTAAACACAGAGGATATTTTTGCAAGTTTATCTGAAGTAACCACTATAGGAACTACTATTGATAACCTGACTAAAGCTAAGCAGGCTGAAATTGAAAAAATGATCGGTGATTATCAGACTAAACTAAAAGCAGCACAGGCTAAAGAAAAGACTCTTAGTGAAGCCAACAAAGAAGCTGTAACTAAAGAACTGATGGCAGCACAAACAGAATTGCAGACTTTAGGAAAAAAAATAGAAGATTCAAGAGCACAGGCGGCTAAAGATATTTCAGCTAAGCAAAGTGAATTGTACACTCCTTTACAGCAAAAGGTAAAGAGTGTAATTTCTGCTGTTGCTAAAGAAAAAGGATTGAATTTTATATTCGATACATCATTCCATGAATCTAACAATTTGGTTTATACTGATGGAAGTGAAGATATCACAGCTCTTGTAAAAACTAAATTAGGAGCTACAGCAACCCCAACGAAACCTGCTGGAAAATCTAAATAAAAGTTTCAATATACTGAATATTACAACGGAATCAGAATTTATGATTCCGTTTTTTTTGTGCGTTAAAGTAAGTGCCTGAATGAAGAAATTTTATTTTAAAATGATACATTTGAGTAAACTTTCAGGAGAATGAATTTAATGTACGAAAAACAGATCAAAGTAACAGAAGATCATATTGATCAGAACAACCATGTAAATAATGTACAGTATGTGCATTGGGTGGAAGAAGTAGCCGCAGAACACTGGGATGTTTTGAAACATAAAACAGAATATGTAAATGATGCCTGGATGCTTCTGGATCATCATATTCAATACAAAAAACAGGTTTATCTGGATGATATCATTACGGTAAGAACCTATCCCCTGACTCCCGAAGGAGCCAAACAGCCAAGAAAAGTTGAATTCTATTGCAATGATGAACTTGTGGTAAATTCAAGCACACTCTGGATTTTGTTTGATCCTGAAACCAAAAAAATAAAACGTCTGGAAAACGACTGGCTGGAGAAGTTTTTTTAGCATACCATTAAATCAAAAACTAAATATTCATGAAGCTCTTATATTCACTGGCATTACAGTTGGTAAGCATGGCAGGTTATGGCCAGGAAAACCCTTACTGGTTTACAGATGATATCAAAAAAAAGGTAGCGGACTCTACCCAAAGTCAATCCTGGAGAAGCCAGATGGCGGCAACATATTATTCCATAAGCGGACAATACAAACCGGCATTGGAAAGTTGGGATATAACTTTTGGAAGAGTAAAAAAGCTGAGCACAGCAGATAGTCTGAGGTTTTCAAAATTAATCCCTGTTAATGCAAAAGAGTATATCTTAGACAAAGCAGGTAATGAACAGATTGTCATCCTGAATGAAGCTCATCATAACGCCAGTCACAGAACTTTTGCTTCTTCTTTACTTCAGGGATTGTATGACAAAGGCTACAGATATTTGGGAATGGAAACATTAGCGAATGATTCTTTAAATACTACAAAATTTGCAGCCCTCAACAGCGGTTACTATTCCAAAGAACCTGAATTCGGAAATTTTATCTACCATGCTTTGAAAATTGGGTTTACCCTTTTTCCATACGAAGCTGAAGGAAATAATAAAGAAAGAGAAATTGGAGAAGCAAAAAATATCTTTGATTTTATGCAGAAAAATAAAGAGGGAAAATACCTCATTTATTGTGGTTACCAGCATGCATACGAAGGTGTTCATAAATCCTGGGAAAAAACAATGGCAGGAAGGCTTTCAGACCTTACGGGGATCAATCCTTTTACCATTGACCAGACTCAGTTTTCAGAAAAAAGTAGTCTGAAATTTAATGAACCCCTTTTAAGACTGGTGAAAAATACAGTGCCCGTTGTTTTAAAAGATGAAAATCAGGAAATATACAATGGGGAAGACAAGGAGTTATATACCGATATTAAAATCATTCATCCCGTTACAAAATATGTTAAAAGCAGACCAGATTGGATGCTGCGTGGAAACCGGACACTTTATAAAATTCCAGCTTCTAAAGTTTCCAGCTATCCGGCATTGGTTTTAGCGTACCGGAAAGGAGAGTTTGAAAAACAGGGGATTCCTGCTGATATTATTGAAGTCAATACTTCTAAAGACCATCATTTTTTAATCCTGGATAAAGGGAAGTATGAAATTGTTGTAAAAGACAAAGAGCAAAAAATCACGAACAGATTTGAAAAAACGGTGAAATAATGTTTGAAACAGCTTGATAGAAAAATAAGGTAATGAAAAGTAAGTTAAGAAAAATAACCATCAATGCTGTAGAATATTTGTATTCAGTTTCCAATCAATATCATTCCGAAACGAAGACTAATACTTTGACTGTAAAAGTATTTTTAAACGGACAAAAGCAAACTCCTTTAATTATCAAATCTTTGACTGTTGATGATTATGTGATGGGACAGCCTTTACAATCAGGTGTGAAGCTGGTGAATAAAATGACAGGTTCAGAAGATGAGGTAAATCTTAATAGGCCAAAGTATATCAGGCAGTTCATTGTATTGGGATTAAAAAAAGGATGGTCAGGATTCAATTCAATGGAAATACAAAACGGATTGGATTATTTGAATGAATTAGGCTTTGAAACAGATCAATTAAAACCAGAAAATAATAGATAATTTTTTCTATTAATGTAATACAATAAGGCTCACAGCTGTTTTTAATAAGGAAACATTAAACAAACCTCCCCATGAAACCATCTATCTTAACACTAGTATTATCAGGTTTTTTCTTTACAGCATACAGTCAGACCGCAGAACAATCAAAAGCAATTGATCAATATATTAAAAAGGTTATTCAAATCAATGAGATACCGGGAATGGCTGTAGGAATTGTAACCAACAATAAAGTAACTTTTCAGAAATATTACGGAACAGAAACGTTGGAAAGTGATAAAAAGATAGATCAAAATTCCATGTTCAGGGTGTATTCCACAACAAAACTGATGTCCAATATTGGGATTTTTCAGCTTATTGAGAAGGAGAAAGTATCTCTGGAAGATGAAATTTCAAAATATATTGACAATATACCGGCAGAATGGCAGAATGTTAAGGTGAAAAATCTTTTGTCTCATTCTTCAGGGTTGCCTAACTGGATTAATTTCAGTGATATTGCAACAGATGCACCCAACGCTGAGGTTATCAACCGCCTGTCAAAAGAAAAAATGGAATTTGAAACCGGAAGTGATTACAGGTACAATCAGACCAACTACATGCTGATTGCGATGATCATTGAAAAAATAACAGGAGAGAAATTTGAAGATTATATCCTGAAAAATCAGTTTTCAGATTCTAAAAATCAGGTCGTATTTTCATCCAATTCCATTGAGAAAATTCCTAACCGAATTGTAAAGTATGTCTACAATAAGAATACACACCAGTATGAAAAGTCTACATTTGTAGAAGGGAGAAGAGCACATTCAGCGAATGGTTTGGCGATTGCATTACCCGCTTTTTTACAGTGGAGCATTCATTTGAGCAAAAATGATTTTCTAAAACCTGCCACTCAGGCGTTGATGTGGAAGCCATTTGAATACAAAAATAAAGAGATCACTTTCGCTCATGGTTGGGATATGGACCTATTTAATACAATAAAATCCTATAATTTCTCAGGAGGAAATGTAAGTGCTTACAGGATTTTCCCAGATCAGAATATGGCAATTGTAGTGATGTACAACGGATATAAAGAATTTCCGGTTTTTTACCCTATGATCAATCAGATTGCAGGTATGATGGATAAACGTTTGCTCGATCCGTACATGGTGGCAGAAGAATATACAAAGTCTGAACCTATTGTTCATCCCAATCTTAAAAAAGAAAACTATGGCTATCGAACTGAAAAGGATAATATCATTTTTTCTTATCAATTTCCTGAAGAGAAAAGTGTAGAATATATCAAAAATATGTCAGTTACCGGCTCTTTTAATAACTGGAATCCTGATGACCAGGCATATTACATGAGCCTGAAAAAGAACAATACTTTTGAACTGGTACTGCCAAAATCTCACTTCGAAAAAGGAAAAACCTATCAGTTCAAATTTGTCATGAATAAAAAAGGCTGGCTTTCTGCACCTTACAAAGCAATGAATGTGGATGGAACCAGAGATAATAATCTGACTTTAAAAATGGATTAAAAAGAATATTTTAAAATCGTTGTAATAGAAACAGTCTTTTCTGTATTAAGCTGTTTTATCCTATCTTTGTACTATGATACGTATTACAAAAATTTTTACATTCGAAACGGCTCACGTGCTTTACAACTACGATGGGAAGTGTAAAAATATGCATGGACATTCCTATAAGCTGTTTGTAACAGTGAAAGGAAAACCGATTAATGATATTGAAAACCCTAAAAATGGAATGGTGGTAGATTTCGGAGATATCAAAAGTATCGTAAAATCTGAGATCGTAGACGTTTGGGACCATGCGGTTCTTGTTAATGCACTGTCTCCACACAAAGAGTTGGGAGATGACCTTGAGCAGAAAGGACATAAAGTAATCTACTGCAGCTTCCAGCCAACCTGTGAAAACATGTTGTATGCCATTGCTGCTAAAATCAAATCAAGACTTCCCGAAGGAATTTCTTTAGCTTATCTTAAACTTCATGAGACAGAAAACTCTTATGGAGAATGGTTTGCAGAAGATAATCAATAATTTTTCACAAAACTCAGAAGGTGTTAAAAACAACAATTAATTTAGAACCTGGAAAAAAAGTGTATTTCGCTTCGGATCAGCATTTTGGTGCCCCTACACCAAAGGAAAGCAAGGTGCGCGAAGAGAGATTTATACGCTGGATGGATGAGATCAAGGAAGATGCTCAGGTTTTGTTTTTAATGGGTGATCTTTTTGACTTCTGGCATGAATGGAAGCACGTCATTCCCAAAGGATATGTTCGGGTACTTGGAAAAATTGCGGAACTGAAAGACAGAGGAATTCATATTTATTTCTTTGTCGGGAATCATGATCTTTGGATGAAGGATTATCTGGAAGAAGAGATTGGTTGTACCGTATTCTATCAGAAACAATATTTTGAAATGGGAGGGAAGCAGTTTTTGCTGGCTCATGGAGATGGACTGGGACCTGGTGACAAAGGATATAAAAGAATGAAAAAATTATTCACAAATCCGGTGGCGCAATGGTTTTTCAAATGGCTTCATCCCGATATTGCGATGAAAATTGCATTATACATGTCCCAAAAAAATAAAATGATCTCCGGAGAAGAGGACAAAGCTTTTCTGGGAGAAGATAAAGAATTTCTGATTATTTATTCCAAGGAAAAACTGAAAACTCAGAAGATTGACTACTTTATCTATGGACACAGACACCTGCCAATGGTACTGGATCTGGAACAGAATGCAAAATATATCAACCTTGGAGACTGGATTTCCTATTTCACATATGGGGTTTTTGAAAAAGATTTTGAACTGAAAACTTTTGAAAAATAAAGCAAAAAAAAATTACCCCTAAAAAGAGGTAACTTTCGAACGGGTGGAAAAACCCACTCTTGTTTTTAATCCATATTCCAAGTAACTCATTGCAAGAAGTCTACCAAAATTGGTTTTATACATTAAAAAAATTACTAAAAAAATATTCTATCTCTGTAATTGCCCTGTAGCCGGGGATTAAGAAACTCAAAAAATTATGGAACTGAAAAATATATTCAACATACAGACTGAACAGGATTTCCTGAATGCCGCATTGAAAACATTTCGTTATCAATATGAAAATGTTGAAATATACCGGAAATTTGTTGATTTTCTGAAGGTTAATCCCGATGAGGTCGATCGCCTGGTGAAAATTCCCTTTCTTCCTATTGAAATGTTTAAAAACCATCAGATTCTGGATAAAAATGTTGCTGCAGATCTTGTCTTTCAAAGTTCAGGTACAACACAGATGAACCTTTCCAGGCATTTCATCGCAGATCCTGAGCTGTATGAAGAGAGTATCTATAAAAGTTTTGAACAATTTATCGGAAAGCCGGAAGAGTTTATTTTTCTGGGATTACTTCCAAGCTATCTTGAAAGACAAAATTCATCACTTATTTATATGGTAGATTATCTGATGAAGAAGTCTGCAAAACCGGAAAACGGATATTTTCTTTATAATCATGCCGAACTTTTTGAATTGTTAAATACATTACAGGGCAAAAAGGTTATTCTTTTCGGGGTTTCGTTTGCCTTATTAGACTTTCTTGATTACTGTCATTCTGAGCAAAGCGAAAAATCTCTGAACTTCCCTGAAAATTTAATCGTAATTGAAACCGGTGGTATGAAAGGACGAAAGGAAGAAATGACCAAGGATGAATTGTTGAAAATTTTACAGAAAGGACTTAAAACGGACAGAATATATTCAGAATATTCAATGACTGAGTTACTTTCACAGGCTTATTCCCTTGGAAATAATGAATATGAGTGTCCCAACTGGATGAGAATAATGGTTCGGAATGCAGAAGATCCTTTGGCTTACGAAAAAGAAGGCCGTACAGGAGCTATTAATATCATTGATCTTGCCAATACCCATTCCTGCGCATTTATTGCAACACAGGATCTAGGAAAAATTGTAGGTGATAAATTTCAGGTGCTGGGAAGAATAGATCATTCCGATATCAGAGGCTGCAGTCTGCTGGTGAGTTGATGATTTAAGCCGAAGAAAACAATGGTGAATGGTCAATTCGCTTCGCTTGTCAATTTTTGTATAATCACAATAAATAAAATAGCTTGACTTTTGCTGAGTGAAACGCCTTTACGAGCCTTTAAACACTTGGATATTAAAAACTTTGCGGGCATTGCGTTTTATTAAATATTTTTACCATCATAAAAAATGATCAAAATAGAAGAACTTATACATGCCTATATTCATTCACACTGCGATTTTGAAAAAGAAATTGTACTGACTAACTATTTTCAGGCTGATTGGGAAGCGGACATTCTGATCATTGATTCAGAAGGTGGAAGTCACGAAATTGAGATCAAGCTTTCGAAAAGTGATTTTAAAAATGATTTCAAAAAATCATACCTGAATAAAGACACCGGAGAAAAATTTCTGAAACACGATAAAATTTCCTGTGGGGATTATATGTGTAATTCTTTCAGTTTTCTGCTCCCGATGGGAATGGTAGATGCTGCTTTAATTCCGGAACATTGCGGAATCATCGAGTTTTATCACAATGCAGATACCTGGGATACCGAATTTTATCTGATTCGCCAGCCTAAAAAGCTGCATGAAGATTCTTACTGGAAATTGAATGATAAAGATTTTTTTATCAGGAAGATGGCTTTGAACCTTCTTCAGCGTAAAATGGAAATCAAAGGGAAACATGAAGAACTGATCTTTAAAAATCCTTTTGACATCAAAAAACTGAAATAAGATTAAAAAAATTCTTTATTAACGCAAAGTTTAATTTCTTATTGATTTGTCTTAAGGATGCAAAGAAGGAATCAATTTCATTGATTTTTATTAAGCAGTTGTAAAACCTATCACTTCATCAACGCCGTAGTTGTAACCACTTTGCTCTCTCTTTAATAAAAAGCTTCTCTTATAAAATCTTTGCGTTTACAAAAAATCAAGAACCAAAAAATAAAAAAATCCTGCCGCCTGACAGGATTTTATCATTGAATATTATTGTAAAATTAATCTGCAATTTCAGCAGTATCTCTCTGAAGTAAGAACTTGTAGATTAGCCCTCCTACAACTCCCCCTAAAATAGGAGCTACCCAGAACAACCAAAGTTGTGACATTGCAATTCCTCCCATAAAGACTGCCTGAGAAAGTGATCTTGCAGGGTTTACAGAAGTATTCGTAATCGGGATAGAGATCAGGTGGATCAAAGTAAGCGCAAGACCGATGGCAAGACCGGCAAACTTACCGTTAGCCCACTTATCTGTGGCTCCCATGATTACAATAAGGAAAAATGCAGTTAATAAAAACTCAGCAAGAAATGCTGCGCCCATACTGAAAGCTTTTCCATTGTAAACGGCTTCACCGTAAAAGTTCGTGGCAAAATCTCCGGGTTTTGAGAATTCTACCGCTCCGGCTCCGTTAAGGATCGTATACAGACATCCTGCTGCTACAATCGCTCCCAGACATTGGGCTACAATGTAAGGGATAAGGTCTTTTGCAGGAAATCTTCCTCCCGCTAAAAGTCCAAAAGAAACTGCCGGGTTAAAGTGCCCTCCTGAGATATGGCCTACGGCGTAAGCCATGGTAAGAACAGTAAGACCGAAGGCTAAAGCAACGCCTAACAGTCCGATGCCGATGTCTGGAACACCCGCTGCGAAAACAGCGCTTCCACATCCTCCGAAAACAAGCCAAAATGTGCCGAAAAATTCAGCGAAAAGTTTTTTTATCATGTTGTTTATTGTTTAAAGTATCTCAAATGTAAAATTTAAATCTTAAAGTAAAAAGTTAAAACTGAAAAAATATTTCGAAAAAGAGTGAACAAAAATTGCAAAATCTGTAATTTGGTGTAAAGTTTGTTTGGGATTTATTCAGAGAGTATTATAGTCGGTTTTGAAAGATATAACATAAATGTTTTATCTTTCATTTGTAATTTAAAAGGACGGTGAATGAGAAAGTTTTTTTGTGTGGTCTTTGTACCTTTTATTTATAGTTTACATTATGCGCAGGCAGCTAAAAAAGCTTTTCCCTGCTACGATCTTGCCACTGTACTGAAGGTTGAACCCACGCCACTTTATAAATCTCATCTTGATGCATCAAAGAGTTTTGGAGTACAGCTACTGAAAGATTCCAAAACAGTACAGAAATACATCAATAGCGGTAAATTCCACAAAATAAAAAAATCAGGGAAAGGATATCACGTTCAGAGGCTTGATTACAGCAGAGCTTATATGGTATCAAAGGGAAAAACCACTCTGGAGAAAATAGGGTCCAAGTTCAGTAAGGATACCAAAGGAGGTACATTTACTGTTTCGTCCATTACCAGAACGCTTGAAGACCAATGCAGGCTGAGAAGAGTGAATTCTAATGCCTCACTAGGGATCAGTTCTCACAATTATGGTAATTCTTTTGATATTTCCTATGTCAGATTTAACAATGTTCTGAAATACAATCCGAAGATGGAAGTAGCGCTGGAGAAAGTTTTAAAGTATTATGAGAAGGCTGGTAGAATATATTATATCAAAGAGAAGCAACAGAGCTGTTATCATATTACTGTGAAAAATTATTAATTAAAATCCTCTTGCATAGCATGTTTTGTTTCTATACTTTTATAGAACTAAAAACTATGCTTATGTCAACATTAAACATTGTGGACTATATGCTGCCTGTAGAAGAATGCAGAGCAGCATCAAACCAGTGGAAAGCATCCCTTTCTGACTTTTCCAAAATTCAAAAACTTATCCCTACCAACTATGTTTTTAATATTTCCAGAGAACACCTTGAATGGATGAAAGGGTTCAAGGATTATAAAGACTTTTGTGCTGCAGTAGGAATTTACAGAGATCGGTTGATCCTTATCTTTTATCCTATGAATAACGATGGGGTAAAAATAGATGTAAAAGAATATCCATACAGCTTCCTTACCGAGATGGAAAAAGATCTGAGACTTCAGGAGATTCAGGAATACACTCTTATTAGAAATGCTGTTCTATCGAAAGATCTTGAGAGCACGGAGAAGAATGCCAATATGGGATTTCCTATTTCCAATACCCCAATTCTTGAGCAGGATAAAGCTGTAGATGCTATTGAACGCTGGAGAAATCAAGGTATGGATTGGTTTTATAAAGAGAGCAGAGAAAATCAGGGAAGTGGAATCTTCAGAAAATTCTTTGTCCCTACAGCAGACCTTTGCCTTTCTGATGATGGTTTGGCAGGTATTACCTGTTCCTTTGGTATCAGATACAATGATATTTATGGGAAAATGCTGGTAACACTTATTTTTATCTCTTTCCGTGAAAACCTTAGGAATGCAGAACTTGGAGCCGAATCAATTTCCAATACATACGACTGGGCAAAACCATGTCCTCCTATCTGCCGTATTCCGGATGTAGAAGTTGGAGGTGAATTTTAAAACGATATACTGAGGAATGGCTGAACTTTATAAGGCAATTTTATTCCTGAATTATGCACTGCTCCTATCCGTTATACTGCTGGGGGCAGCAAAATACCGCATATTAAATCATAAAGAAAAGCAATATTTTTATTGTATTGCTTTTCTTTTTTTTATTGAGCTGCTGAATCTGGCCCTGCCTTATATCTTCAGATTGAATGACACCTCATTCCTTTATCCTTTGTACATCGCAGGAGAGTTTTTCCTGCTGACAGGTTTATTCATCAGGAAACTGGACTGGCCAAGATATGCTCTGTGGATTGTAGGTGTAATGGCAGCGGGCTTTATGATCTCGAAATACGGATTTGACTATCCTGCCAATGCTGATATTGCGAAAGTAGTTTCCAATATTATGATCATCTGCCTTTCCGGATTTACCCTGATCCGGGAAATTAAGAATACCTCCGCCCAGAACCGCTTTCTTCTGGTAGATGCCAGTATTTTTTTCTACTATTCCGTTTCGGTGTTTATTTTTATTATCCAGCATCAGATCGCCAATCTGTCGGAAAACGATTACTATACTATTCTCAGTGCCAATAATATTCTTTCGAGTATTTTGTACTGTTCACTTTTATATACTTTTTTCAGATTAAAGAAGTAACGCTAAATATCAACCTGCTGATCCTTATAATTGTTACCATAACAGTTATAGTATCCTTTATTCTTCTAGCTTACAGAGCTTTTATAACCAGAATTATTAAGGAAAAAAATGTGCAGCATGAAGCAGAAGTTCTCCATCAGAAAAAATTAGTGCTGGAAAACATCAAAGCCCAGGAAGAAGAAAGAAAAAGAATTGCAGTGATGATTCATGATGATATCGGAAACCGCCTGAATATTCTTTCATTATGGCTGAATAACCTCGATACTCAGGGAGATGAGCTGATTAAAAAAAATATCTATGGCCAGATGTCTTCCCTGATTGATGCTGCCAGAAGTATTTCCCATTCATTGTACCCTGTAAACCTGGAATCGGTGGGGCTGGTTTTATATGTTGAAGAATTAATAGCGAACCTTTCCCATAAAATCAATATTTCTCTGCAGGTGATGCCGGGATATAAAAAGAAAGATCTTTTCGGGGAAGTACAGCTGTATAGGATTATTCAGGAGTTTACCACCAATGTAATCAAGCATTCAGACGCAACGGATATCTGGATTTATATTAAAGATTATCCCGAAAATATGGCCGTGGTAATTTCTGATAACGGACAGGGATTTGAATATGAAGAAGTGAAAAAAGGAATGGGAATCAAAAATATTGAATCCCGCATCAAATCAATGAATGCCACACACAAATGGAAAAAAACTTTTTCGAATAAAGGAAGTCGTTTAATCATAAAAATTCCAAAATATCATGAGTTCCCAAATCAAACTAGCACTGATTGATGATGAACAGCTGATCCTCGAAGGGGTAAAAATGTTGCTGTCCAATGAAAAAAATATATCGGTATGCCTTACCGCTGATAATGGCCCCGATTTTATAGAAGACCTCGGAAAACTTTCAAAAGATGAATTTCCTGATATCGCTCTCGTAGATGTTCAGATGAAACCTATGAACGGGTTTGAGCTGGTAGAAATCCTCAAAGAAAAATATCCGGATCTTAAAATTATTATCCTGTCATCCCATTATAAAACCTCTATTCTTGGATACATGGTTAAGCTGGGAGTATCGGCATTTCTTCCCAAAAACTCGAATAAGAAAACCTTTATTGATGCAATTACGATGGTGGATAAAAATGGAGTCTTTTTTACCGCTGAAGATCATCAGATGCTGTTTACCTACATGAATGGTTCTGCCAAGAAAAACTCTCTTTTTGAAACAGAAGATGAGCTTTCAGAAAGAGAAAAAGATGTGGTAAAACTTATCTGTCAGGAATTCACCAACAATGAAATCGGAGAAAAACTCTTTATCAGCCCAAGAACCGTAGAAAGTCACAGACAGCGTATTCTGGAGAAGATAGGAGCCAGGAATACCGTGGGAATAGTGATCTATGCCATTGTTAACAATATTTACGCTTTAGAAAAAATGTAAATTGATTCCGTAGAAATACGGATTTTTTTATTTGGTACTTTTCACTCTAGCTAACCTTGTTTTTCTTCTGTTATTTTGAAATGTCTCTTTCAGGGATGGTAGTTGAAAAAAAACACAAACAGGATCTTTAGTAAAAAATTAAAGTAGAAACATGAATGATAACAGAGTGATTTCCGTCGGGATTTTCTTTGACGGTACAGGAAATAATGGGGAAAATATTCTTTCACCGGATAAACCGCTGAACAATAATGAAAGCTACTACGGCACTTTCAGCAATATCTATAAATTATACAGTTTATTCATTGGAGATGAAAAGATATATATTGAGGGAATTGGTACTTTGACAGGGCATGAAGATAATAATTTTGCTATGGCAACATGTGCAAATCCGCCGTATGGAAGCGGGTATTCATCTGATGATAAACTTCAGAAAGCTGCTGATTTTGTACAAGAAACAGCACATGATGAGACAAAGGAATACCATTTCTACCTCTACGGATTCGGAAGAGGTGGTATGCTGGCAAGAACTTTCTGTAATCAGCTTTTGACAAATTACGCTGTGGGAAATTGCAGAATAAAATTTTTGGGACTTTTTGATACGGTAGAATCCAGGCCTTTTAATACCTATAATATGAAAGTGTCTGCACAGGTAGAGAATGCTTTGCATTTCTGTGCGGTCAATGAGAGCAGGTTTTTCTTTCCACTTACAGGTTTTTTTGAGAATTCGAAAACAATGCAGGACCAAAAATCAGAAAATCAATTGTCAGTGTGGAAGGAAGTATTTGTCCCTGGAGATCATGCTGACATTGGAGGAGGATATTTGGAAGGACCGCAATCTGTTTATATTTCTACAGATTTCAATAATATTGATGATCTGCATAACTATGTTTCAGATATCAGAAATGCAACAACCAATGCGGATGGAAATAAAATATGGGATGCTTTACTCTCAGAATATAAAGTGGAAACTGCGGATGGTCTTTCACAGGCATATGTTTGCCGTGATAAAGTATACAATGACCTGTCAAAAGTATATGGAAAACTGATGATGGACGAAACTAATGCCATATTATCGGTATTTAGTACCGAGAATGAAGCCTATTTTGGAATAGATTATAATAGACATGCTTTTCTTAACCGGTTTTATATTAAAATGAAAGAATATGTAAAGGATCTTTCTGCAAACAAAAAGCCCATCTATGATTTCGGAAAATTTACAGATTATATTCATATTTCATCGAACTTCGGATTGTATAGTGATAGTTTTCAGTACAGGACCCAGCGTGAAATTAATATAGAGCTGATCAATAACGGATTAAATGTTTCAAGCAGTACTTCTGTTGATGAAACAAGCCAGGCAAAAAGACTTTCTTTAGAACTTCATCTGCCGGAAGACAGCTTTGTTGCAGATTTTCTTTACGGAACAAACGTTCCCAATAATGATATATGGGTTCGTTCTATTATAAAAATACTGACAACTAGTGTATTGAATGAATGGGAGAATTAGTGAAAAAACTTCTCAGTTTTAAATTTAGGTTAGGGGACATCTTATGGTGTCTCCTTTTTTTACATTGAGTAGGAACCAATGCCGGATTTTGAGATATTGTGATCTGTTTGTTTTTCAACTAAAGGGAATTTTGCAGATCCAAGATTCAACCGCTTTATATCCATGTTAGAACTATTCTCCGGAAGCCGTTTTTTTATTTCTCGACTATTCATTTCTTTTTCCGTATTTTTGCACCCGAAAATTCATTATTCATTACTAATTATTAATTAAGATGCTTTCGGTTCAAAGTTTAGGGTTACACCATTCAGGAAATTATTTATTTCAAAATGTCAATTTCACCATTAAAAAGGATGATAAAGTAGGTCTCGTTGGTAAAAACGGAGCGGGAAAATCCACTTTATTAAAAATGCTGTCCGGAGAAATTAATTTCTACGAAGGAGAAGTGGTAACTGAAGGGAGCGTTACCATTGGTTTCCTGAAGCAGGATCTTGATTTTGTAAAAGGAAGAACGGTATGGGCAGAAACCATGCAGGCCTTTGAGCAGATTAATGCATGGAAAGAAGAGCTTGAAGAAGTGAATCACCAGATGACCGTTAGAACGGACTACGAAAGTGATTCCTACACGGATCTGATTAATAAAATGACGGAACTGAATGACCTTTTGATGAACCATGACGCCTACAATCTTGAAGGTGACATGGAAAAAGTATTGTTTGGTTTAGGATTTAAAGCAGATGATTTCCAAAAAATCACTGATGAATTTTCCGGAGGGTGGAGAATGAGAATCGAATTGGCAAAATTACTTCTTCAGAAGAATGATATCATGCTTCTCGATGAGCCTACCAACCACCTGGATATGGAATCCATCATCTGGCTGGAGAACTTCCTGAAAGACTACCCGGGAGCAATTGTTCTGGTAAGTCACGATAAGCAGTTTATGACAGCGGTGTGTAACCGTACTTTTGATATCAACAATAAAAAAGTTGACGACTATAAAGCCAACTACTCAAAATATCTTGTCATGAGAGAAGACCGCCGTGAAAAACTGATTCAGGCTAAAAAGAATCAGGATGCGGAGATCAAGCAGATGGAAGATAATATTAATAAGTTCCGTGCAAGTGCTACCAAAGCATCTTTTGCGCAGTCACTTATTAAGAAATTAGATAAAATAGAACGTATCGAAGTTGATAACGAAGACGTTTCAAAATTCAATATCCGTTTCGTTCAGTCTATGGTTCCGGGGAAAGTAATCTTCGAAGCTATCAATCTTGGGAAAGCGTACGGACAGAAGCAGATCTTTGATGATGTAGATTTTATCGTTCAGCGAGGAGACAGAATTGCTCTTTTGGGGCAAAACGGACAGGGGAAAACAACTTTAGCTAAAATTTTGGCGGGAGATATTAAAGATTATTCAGGAACATGGAATCTTGGACATAACGTTAATATCGGATACTTTGCACAGAATCAGGAAGAGGTTTTAACCCCTAATAAAACGGTTCTTGAAGAAGCAGAAGATGCTGCAACAGAAGAGACAAGACCAAGAGTAAGAGACTTATTAGGATCTTTCCTTTTCCAGGGAGATGCTGTTACTAAAAAGACAAAAGTACTTTCCGGAGGAGAAAGAAACCGTCTGGCACTTTGTAAACTGTTACTTCGTCCTTTCAATACGCTGATCATGGACGAACCTACCAACCACCTTGATATCCAGTCTAAGGAAATTATCAAGCTGGCACTGCAGAATTTTGAAGGAACTTTAATTGTCATCTCGCACGACAGGGAATTCCTTCAGGGACTTTGTGATAAGATCTACGAATTCCGTGATGGGAAAATGAAAGAATTCCTGGGAGATATCAACGAATACCTGGAGTACAGACAGAAAGAAACCATCAGAGAGATTTCTGCTGAAAAAGCTAAACTTCACAGTGAAGTAAAGGTAGAGCCTAAGAAAGTAGAAGAAAAACCTGTCGTAACAAGCAGCCAATCTTCTAATATCGTTAGTAAAGAACAGAAAAATATTCAGAATAAAATCAAGAAAGTAGAAGAGAAAATTTCTGAGCTTGAAACTAAAGTAGAGGAAATGGAAGCTTCTTTTGCCAAAGAGAATCCTTCAGAGGAAACCTTAGAACAATACAACAAAGCTAAGGAAGAGCTGGATACAGCTTTACAGGAGTGGGAATATCTTGGAACCCAACTGGATTAAACTTAAAATATAAATGCTTCATCAACGCAACGTTATGAAGCATTTTTTTTGTAACAAAATCGTATTCATTTCTACCCATTGTCAACAATCATTAAGTAATTTAATAAAAGTTTAAGGAAACAATTAAATTATTTTCATAATTTTGGACCATGATTATTAAAGAAAGCAGAAACCTAAAGAGTTTTATCTCCAAGCTATTGTTTGGAGTGTATTTCCTCGCGCTGCTTTCTCAAAGCTTTCACCATCACGATTCTGTAGATTATTTTAAGGTTTTTCATCTTAAAAAAGCAGAAAATATGATGACGAAAGCCGTTACTAAAGAGAAAGCTGGCGACTGTCTGGCCTGCCACTTTTTGGTTACCGGACATACATTAGCTCCTGAAGAATTCAGTTTTACTTTTGAGCATTACAGCCATGAAGTAAAACAAATCATCGCCATCCAGGAGAAAATCTGGTCACAGACCAAATTCACTTTCCAGCTTCGGGGACCGCCCGCAATTGCATAATTCATAGATTCTACAGGGTTTAAAGTTTTGTACTTTAAAGTTCAATGTTTCAAATTCAATATTTAAAGTTTAGGGTTTAAGGTTTAAGGTTGTTGGAAAACAGCAGATAATCCGTAATTGATATTTAATAATGTTCAATTACTAATTTCCAACCTCTAACTTCTTACCACGAATACACTGTACAATCAAACTAACCCTTCCCACAAATTTTAACGAAAAATGTACCCTGTTGAAAAGGGTGCGCAATCAATCTATTTACAATGAAATTGATATATTGCCTGCTGCTGATCTTTTGTGGATCAGTATTTACAAGTGCACAAAAAACATATACTGTAGAGGGAACCGTTCACGATTTCCACGATAAAACATTGCTGGAAAATGCAGTGATTAAAATCGGGAACTTTACAGCCAAAACCAATAAGAAAGGTCAATTTTCTTTTGATAAAATTCCTGCAGGAAAGTATACCCTCATCGCACAGCATCCTGATTGCAATGATTATACTGAAAATATAGGAGTTGATAAGGATGTTCAGCTGGTGATTACACTGGAACACCACATTAAAGACATCGAAACTGTGACGATTCATGGTAGTCATAAGAACAATGGTTCATTGGTAGTCAAAACCCTTAATAAATCTGAAATTGAGAAAAATTCTACAGATAATCTTGGAAACTTATTATCTAAAATTTCAGGGGTAACTGCTTTGAAAACCGGAAATAATATTTCAAAACCTGTTATTCATGGGCTTTATGGAAGCCGTATCAGTATTCTGAATAATGGAGTACGTCTTGCTGAGCAGGAATGGGGAGTAGAGCATGCTCCTAATGTTGATATTAATAATTTTCAACATATCGATGTCATCAAAGGAGCGTCCGCTTTGAAATACGGAAGTGATGCCATTGGTGGAGTAGTTGTAATGGAACCGGAAATTTTCCCTAAAAAGGATACCATCAAAGGTTCAGTCGGGCTTACTGGAATTTCCAACGGAAGAGGTCTTGGATTAGATGTTGATGTAGCTAAAGTCTGGAAGAACGGATGGGCGGTCAAATCTGGCGGAAACATCAAGAAACTTGGTGATCAGAGTGCTCCCAACTATAATTTGAAAAATACGGGAATGGATTTTTCTTCCTTCAATTTTACAGTTCAGAATAATACTTATGAAAGAGGAATCTCTTTTGATTATTACCTGACAAATCAGAATATTGGGATATTAAGAGATTCACACGTTTCGACTTCTGAAGATTACGACAGGGCAATGAAGGCCAACCCTCCAATATATTCAGGTAAATTCAGCTATGATATTGATAATCCAAGACAGGTGATTGAACATCATATTGCAAAAGTTTCAGCTTTCAAAAGGTTTGAAAATATAGGAAAAATATCTGCAACATATAGCTATCAATACAACCACAGGCAGGAATATGATATTAGAAGAGGTGAGTTGAGTGATACACCTTCACTGGATCTGGAACTGATGACGCATCAGTTTAATCTTAATGATTTATTAGAGAGGGAAAAATGGTCTTTAGAAACAGGAATTGATGCTGCCTTTCAAAACAATTATTCAGATCCGGCAACCAAAGCAAGACGTCTGATTCCAAATTATGATAAATATTCTGCAGGAGCTTATTCAGTTTTCAAATATAAAATTTCTCCTGAATTCAATTTTGAAGCAGGAGCGAGATATGATTTCACCCGTTATGATGTAACCAAATGGTATGATAAAAGTGACTGGGAAAAATTATATGCAGATGCTTATCCACAATTTTATGTGAAAACAGATCAGAACAGAGTTTTAACACGCCCTCAACTTAATTATAATAATGTTTCTTTCAATGCTGGTCTGGAATATCGTCCCAATGCTAATTTTGATCTGAAATTTAATTATGCAAAAGTAGGAAGATCTCCTAATGTTGCAGAATTATTCTCAGACGGGCTGCACCATTCTGCAGGTATCATTGAAACCGGGTACATGGGATTGAAAAATGAACAGGGACATCAGTTTAATTTGAATGTTGACTCGAAGTTTAATGTTCTGAAAGGGTTAAATGTTTCAGTAAACCCATATTTTTTCATCACTAAAAATTTCATTAACGAAATTCCGGTAGGAATTAAGGGAACAATCAGAGGGGTATTCCCGGAATGGGTGTATCAGCAGATTGATACGAAAATGTACGGCGTGGATCTGGATATCAACTGGAAACTTACAGAAGATCTTACCTATGTAGGAAAAGGAAGTTATGTATATGGGCAGGACGATACCCACAACGAACCGTTGATCTTAATGATGCCACCAAATTTTTCCAATGCATTGCAGTTCAAAAAACCGAAATGGAATAATTTTTATTTCACTGTTGAAAATCAGACGTTTTTAAAACAAACCAGATTCCCGATCCGAAATGCACCATTAGAACTTTATGTGAATGGTGAATTGGTGGATAAGGAAATAGATTTCAGTACTCCGCCAAACGGATATTCACTTTGGAATATCCAAACCGGAATCAACATCAGCAAAAATCTTTCTGCGGGACTTATCGTAAACAATCTTTTCAATACCTCATACAGAGAGTATCTGAACCGTTTGAGGTTCTTTGCAGATGAGGCGGGAAGAAACTTTATTTTAAACTTTAGATACAGATTCTAAAGATTTCAAAAAACTATTCAATCAAAATTTTACAATTTTAAAATTCTTAAAAAATGAAAAATCTATTCAATACTAAAAATATTATCAAATTATTAGCTGTTTTATTCATCACTGTTACTGCCGTTACTTCTTGTCAGAGAAACGGTTCTGCGGAAGAAGACGATCTTCCTCAGGAAGAACTTACCAACATCCTTTTGTTGGTGACAGATGATGCAGCTGGAACTACTCAGACTTATGACTATAGTATCGGGGCAGGGGGAACACCTACAATACCGCTTACAAATGGAAAAACCTATACTGTTCAGGCAAAATTCAAAAACGGAAATGAAGATGCTACTCAGGAAATTATTGATGCTAAAAATGAACATTTTTTAATTTTTGATTTTCCAAAATCTAATATTACTGTAGAAAGAGTAGATGGTAGTGACCTTAGAAGCGATGGAAAAAGAGTAGGACTAAGAACAAAATGGACTGTCGTAAAAGCTGTTGATGGAACAGAACCATTCTTAAAATTAACTCTAATTCACTCTCCACAAAGCGTAAATGATGCCAAATCAGGAACTGCCTGGGGAAGCGTAGTAGGAGGAGAAACAGATGCTGAGGCAAAATACAACCTAAGTAATTAGGACAATTAATCTTGTTTGGACCACCGGAATTCTCCGGTGGTTTTTTATTTAACAATATTTGGCTTTATAAGTTGATTTTAAATGGGTTTTTTTCATAAAAAATTCCTATTTTTGCAACCTAAAATTTTAATCAATAATGAAGGTTACCGCACAAAACCATGATGATGTAAGTGCATTGCTTACAGTAACATTGGAAAAATCTGACTACAAAGAAAAAGTAGAGAAGCAGTTGATTAATTATGCTAAAAATGCGCAAGTTCCTGGATTCAGAAAAGGGAAAGTGCCTTTGAGTATGGTTAAAAAACAATATGAAGCAGGTATTGCATTTGAAGAAATCAACAGACAAGTTTCTGATGCTTTAAACAACTATGTTAATGACAACAAACTAAGATTAGTTGGTCAGCCTGTTCCTCAGCCAGTAAACGAATTCGATTACAATGCTGATCAATTAGAAGTTGCTTTCGAAGTAGGATTTGAGCCTGAATTCACTATAGATTTAGCTAAATATGAAGCTCCTCACTACAAAGTAGAGGCTTCTGACAAAGAAATCGGTAAGAGTATTGAAAACATGCAGAAGCGTTTCGCTGAGCAGGTTCCTCAAGATAAAATCACTAAAGATTCTTACATTGCTTTAGAAGTTTCTCAGGTTGTGGAAGAAGATGCTGAAGGTGAGCACCACCACCACCCAAAAAACCTTACGATTACAGCTGAAAACAAAGAAGCTTTCAAGTTGGTAAAAGGGTTGAAAATGGAGGAATCTGTAAAAGTGACTAAAGAAACTCTTGCAGGTGACGAAGAATTAGCTAAAGAATTAGGATTCAGCAAAGAAGAAGTTGAGCACTTACACCACAATGAGGTAGAAGTTAAAGTAAAAGATTTCTATTCATTAAACTTAGCTGAACTTAACCAGGATCTTTTCGACAAAGTATACGGAGAAGGAAACATCAAGTCTGAAGAAGAGCTTAAAGATAAAGTGAAAACTGAATTAGACGAGTATTTCCAACAGAATGCTGATGTTCACTTTGTGAATAAAGTATTAGAACAAGTAACAGAGAAAGAAGAAGTAAAACTTCCTGAATCTTTCCTTGTGAAGTGGTTATTATTCTCTAACCAGAATATCCAGTCTGAAGATCAGGCTAAAGAAATTCTTGAAGCTGAGAAAAACCAGTTGAAATATCAGATCATCGAAGGTAAATTGATGACTGAGAACGAAATCAACCTTGACTATGCTGATGTATTAGCTCAGGCTGAGCAGTTGGTGAAAAACCAATTGGCTATCTACGGAATCCACCACTTAGGGGATGAAGAAATCCAGAAATATGCTGTTGAAATGTTGAAAGACCAGGAGCAGGTAAGACAAATTTCTTCTGAAGTAGCAATGGCTAAACTGAAAGATGTAATTCTTGAAAAAGCTACAAAAAAAGAAACTAAAATTTCTCACGACGAATTTTTAGAAGAGCTTAAGAAATAATTATACCCAGATATAAATATTTGAAAACCGTCAATTTTTTGGCGGTTTTTTTATTTCACCTCCAATCTAAGATTATTCAACCATCACCACCCATCATTTATCAATTATCATTCCTCATTCATTACTCATTACTCATTATTTATTTGTATGTCCGCCAATATTCCTATATTTACTTTTTAAACTTTATTATAAATATGAAAAAGATCATCATTCCGTTTTTCTGCGCTGTACTTTTCTCAGTGCCTGCAGCAGCTCAGAAAAAAGGGGCTGCATCTGCTAAAACAGAAGCCGTACAATCAAAACTTACACCTAAAGAAGTTGTTGATAATTATTTCAAAGCACTAGGTGGAAAAGATAAACTGGACGCTGTAAAATCTACCATTACTGATAACACAGTTGCTGTGCAGGGAATGGAAATCCAAATGACAACTAAGAAATTAGGGAATAAATTCAAATCTGTACAATCTTTCATGGGGAAAGAAATGGTGCAGCTTTTTGACGGTGAGAAAGGATATTTTGATCAGATGGGAACTAAAACAGATATTCCTGCTGACAAAATTGCAGACCTTAAAAAAGGAAAACCTATGGATGCTTTAGCATTTGATGCTTCTAATTTCAAGACTGTATCTACAGAAAAACTGGATGGAAAAGACTATAATGTACTGTCTTCAGACAAAGGAAAATTCTATTTCGATGCCGGAACGGGACTTTTGTATAAGACGGATGCAGGAGAAGGTAAAGCAACCATTAAAAGCTATATGGCTGTAGATGGAATACAGTTCCCTGCTGAAGTAGAAGCTGAAGGTGGAGGTCAGAAAATGACAATCAAAACGAGCAAAGTGGTAATCAATTCCGGAGTTTCGGATGCTGATTTCAAATAAAAAATTGCTTTTTAAAAGATAAAAAAACCGGGAATTTCCCGGTTTTTTTAGTATATAAATAATTTTAACTCAAATTTAACTATAAAATAGATTTAATGATTTCTTCACCTTGTGAATAAATATTAGTTTTAAGCCGTAAATAAAATCAAATAACCATGAAAAAAGTATTATCTTCATTTGCAGTCATTTTCCTGATGTCTGCGAATGCCTTTGGACAGAATATTCCAGTGGATCCATCTGTACGAATTGGTACTCTTTCCAACGGAATGAAGTACTACATCAAAAAAAACACGTTACCTGAGAAAAAAGTAGATTTCCGTCTGGCAATCAATGCCGGATCTATTCTTGAAGACGAAAATCAAAGAGGATTGGCCCATTTTATGGAGCACATGAATTTCAACGGAACCAAAAATTTTCCGGATAATAAATTAGTAGACTTTCTACAGTCTATCGGAGTGAAATTCGGACAACACCTTAATGCGTATACAAGCTTTGACGAAACTGTTTATATGCTTCCTGTCCCGTTGGATAAGCCGGGAAATCTTGATGCAGGGCTGAAAGTAATGGAAGACTGGGCATTTAATGCAACACTTTCCGATGAGCAGATCAACAAAGAAAGAGGAGTTGTATTGGAAGAACTGAGACTGGGACTTGGAGCTGATAAAAGAATGATGGATAAATATCTTCCTAAATTTTTATATAAATCTCAGTATGCAGAGAGGCTTCCAATTGGTAAAAAAGAAGTGCTGGAAAATTTCAAACCAGATGTTATCCGAAAATTCCACCAGGACTGGTACAGACCGGATCTGATGGCAATCATTGTAGTAGGAGATATTAATGTAGATGAAATTGAAAAAAAAATCAAGGATAATTTCAGTAAATATAAAAACCCTTCAAAGCCCAGAGAAAGAAAATCTTTTGATCTTCCGAATCACAAAGAAACTCTGGTAGCTATTGAAACAGACCCTGATGCTACTAATTCTATGGTACAGTTTATCATGAAAGATGCTGATGCCTATAAGCCTGACGTAACTGTAGAACAGTACAATCAAAGTATTGTTGAAAACCTTTCAACTACCATGTTAAATAACAGATTGAGAGAACTGATCAATTCTACAAACCCACCATTTACTTTCGGATCTGTGTACCATGGGGGAACATATGCAAGAAGTAAAGAAGCGTTCCAGGGATTTGCTATGGTGAAAGAGGGAAACCAGCTGAGCGCATTAAAAGTCTTATTGGAAGAGGTTGAAAGAGCAAAAAGATTCGGATTTACACAGTCTGAACTAGACAGAGCAAAATCTCAGGTGCTTTCCAATCTTGAAAGATCTTATAACAACAAAGATAAAACAGAGAGTGAAATTCTGATAGATGAGTATGTGAGAAACTTCCTGGAGCAGGAACCAATTCCCGGAATAGCATGGGAATATGAAGATACCAAATCTTTCTTACCATCTGTTACCCTTGCGCAAACCAATGAAATCATCAAAAAAATGGTGAAAGATGACAGCAGGGTAATTGTAATTACAGGACCTAAAAAAGATAATGTAACCATGCCTACAGAAGCAATGGTGCTGAATACATTTGATGCTGTAAAAATGGCTGATCTTAAGCCTTACGAAGAAAAAGCAGCCATCAAAAATCTGGTGAAGCCTTTCAAATCTGAAGGAAAAATTGCTAAAACCGAAACAGATGCCAAGTTAGGAACAACAACCTGGACCTTAAGCAACGGAGCGAAAGTTACTTTCAAGAAAACAGATTTCAAAGATGATGAAATTGTGTTTACAGCAAGAAGTTTAGGAGGAAGTTCTCTTATCCCCGATGCAGACTACAATAAGACACAGTTTGCATTCTCAGCATTAACAGAAGCCGGAGTAGGAGGATTCTCAAAAGCTGATCTTACCAACTATCTTGCCGGTAAACAAGTGAACGTGAATCCTATGGTAACTTCTCTTTTTGAAGGGGTTTCCGGAAGAACCACACAAAAAGATTTAGGAACTGCTATGGAGCTGATGTATGCTTATTTTACAAGCTTAAATTATAATCCTGCTTCCTTTAATGCTTATAAGGAAAAGCAATCTGCGATGCTGAATAACCTGCTGTCTAATCCTCAGGCATATTTCTCTAATGAGCATGCAAAATTCATGAATCAGAAGAATCCTAGATTTATCGGAGTTTTCCCAATGGAGAAAGACTGGGCTAATACGGACTATAAAAAAGCATATGATATTTATAAAGATAAATTTGCCAATGCCGGAAACTTCCAGTTTTATTTTGTAGGAAATATAGACGAAGCTAAATTTAAAGAAGAAGTGCTGCAGTATATTGCAAGCCTGCCGTCATCAGGAAAAACAACAATGTATAAAGATACAGGATACAGAACGATGACCGGAGATTACAGCAAAGTGTATAAAAAAGGAAAAGATCCTAAGAGTATGGTTTCTATCTCTTACAGCGGAGAGGCTCCGTATAATGAGAAAGAAGCTTTAGCATTATCCGCACTTGGAGAAGTAGCTACTATTAAAGTTATCGAAAAATTAAGAGAAGATGAAAGCGGTATCTATGGAGGAGGTGCAAGAGGAGGAATGAATAAAATACCGTACGGAACTTATAGTTTCGGTATTAATTTCCCTTGTGGTCCGGAAAATGCAGATAAACTGACTAAAAGTGCTATTGCAGAGCTTCAGAAGCTTATAGATAACGGCCCTGAACAAAAAGACCTGGATAAATACAAAGAAGGTGAATATAATGACAACAAAACAGAACTGAAAGATAATATGTTTTGGATGAATGCCATTGCTAAGAACCAGTTAGACGGAAGTGACAAATATGATATCTTAAATTATCAGGATAAAGTAAAAGCACTTACAGTAAAGGATCTTCAGAATGTTGCAAAAAAATATCTTACAAAAGGTAGAATTGTAGCCACTTTGATGCCGGAAGACGGTTGGGAAAATGCTAAAAAAGAGGAAACTAAAAAAATAGAAGTAACTACTGTAAAAGCAGGAGCTGCTAACTAGTCATACTTTTTACTTACAATAAGAAAACCGCAGAGAAATCTGCGGTTTTTGTTATTTAATTCAAATCCTTATCAGTTAAGAGCCATACTCTTTTTTCCATTCTTCAGCAGCTTCGCTCAGAACAGTATAAAATTCTTCACCATACTTTCTCGTCAGTGGAGTTTTTAAAAACTTATAGACAGGAACCTGAAGCTCCTTTCCAAGAGTACAGGCATCGCTGCATACATTCCACTCATGATAATTCAATGCAGTAAATGCAGAATATTCTGTAACACGGATTGGGTAAAGGTGGCATGAAATAGGTTTCTGCCAGTCTACAGTACCATCCTCGTATGCTTTTTCAATTCCACATTTTGTAATTCCTTTTTCATCGAAGGTTACATAAGCACATTCGCGGTTCTCCACCATTGGAGTAACATACATTCCGTCGTGCGGATCAGTAGTCCATGTTCCCTGTTCTTCAAGGGCTTTAATTCCTTCCTGAGTAAGGTAAGGTTTTATTTTATCAAAAATACTGTCCAATATCTCAAGCTCGTTTTTATCCAACGGAGCTCCCACATCTCCTTCCACACAACATGCACCTTTACATTTTGTAAGGTTGCAAACAAATTCTTCGGAAAAAATTTCCTCTGAAATTAATTTATCGTCTATCTGAATCATAATTTTCTAAAATAAATCAAAAACTGTACCTGCTTTAAAGGTCAGTAAACTAATAATAATAAGCCATACACTGGCTTCACGCATCCAGTATTTGGGTAAAAATCTCATCATTCTACTAAGAATAATGCTTGAAGGAAATGCCAGAAGAAGCAGATATTCGTAGCTTTTATTCATATATAAAATGATGGAAACAAGCTGTGCCACAGAAAAAACAAGTAAGAAAGTATATTTATACCTGCTTATCGGACTTTTCTTATTATAATTTTTAAAATGGTCATATACGGCATAAATAAGCATCAGAACCACAGGAATCAATGGTAAAAGTTCCGTGTAATCTGTTACCGGTTTCATTCTTCCAAACGGAAAATAATCAATATTCCATGAGGTGAACTGACAGAAATACATTACAGAAAAATAACTGAATGTGATCAGAACAATTCCCAAAAGGAATCTGAAAAGATTCAACCCGATTTTGGCAGAGGTTGCAATCACGTGAATAATTACAAAAACAGCCATCGGCCATGTTGTAGGAAGAAAAATAAAGTTCAGGGCTACAATAGATCCCACCAAAACATAAGACTTCTTCCTGATATCTTCATCTGCACTGGTCAGTAGCAGGATAAGAAAGGAATTGGTAAGCAGAGAAACCGCAATTCCTATATCCAGATTTCCGGGATACAGCCCAAAAATAAAAAAAGTATATAAAAATAATGGCAGATGGGTCTGATAATTAAGGGCAATACTGTGAAAACAAAAATATCCCAAAGCAATTCCCAGAAAAGTTATTCCGGCAACTATAGCTTCGTAAGTATTGAAATTCAATATGTTAAATATTACGACTACTAAAAGAAGAAAACCAATATAAACAGGAATTGAAAAAATATTGCTTTCTTTTGAAAGTAATTTAAACATTTTTTATAAATTTGTACAAAGTTAATTTAAAAAAGGAAAATAATGACGTCTTTCTTTCTATTCTTAAGCAAAGTTTTCAAATGGACTTTCGGTTTCTTTGATGCGTTTGGAAATGTTTTAAACTGGATTCTATTTATAGTTTGCTGTGTACTATTTACTTATTGGTGCTATGTACTGGTGGTTACACTAGGTGGTGACAAAGATAAAGACTATTATTCTCCAACGGAAGGTAAGCATCCTTACTACGATCCGAATATCTACAAAAAAGAAGGTTAATTAATTGGTTATATAGTAAAAAACCGATCAGACAATATGCTCTGATCGGTTTTTTTATTACTAACGATTAAAATTTTCTTTTTCTTTAGTCGTGAATTGGAAGTACTAAAACAGGAATACTTGAACTTTTCGTAATTCCTTTCGTTAAGCTTCCCACGAATACATCATAGATTCCGCTTCTGCCATGTGATCCCATCACAATATAATCTGCATTTTTTGCCTTTGCATGTTCCAGAATAATATCTTTGGCAAGTCCTTGTTTTAAAAGGTGCTCGCAATCAATATCATGACTGATGATTCTTTGCTCAATTTTATTAAGCTGCACCAGCTCTTCTCTGATTTCATTGGCTTCCACTTCAGGAAAATATTGAAATCCCATATCACCAATGGCAAAGCCGATATCTGATGGCGCTACGTGGATCAGGTAAATTCTGCCGTTAAGCTGTTTTGCAAATTTTATGGCACCTTCTACCAATTGGTCTGTCTTGTCCCCAAAATCTACGGGTAATACAATATTTATCATAACCTCTAGTTTTGTTACCTAAAGATAGGGAAAATTTGTCAGACTGTGATGTTAAATACTTATAATATTCGGATATCAAGGATTTTTTCCTCTTCAAGATAAGCTTCCAGGATATCATTTTCTTCTACTTTTCCAACCCCTTTTGGAGTTCCCGTGAAAATAAGGTCACCTACTCGTAATGTAAAATACTTGGATGCAAAAGCTACAATGTCATCAAAATTGAACATCATATCTTTCGTATTGCCATCCTGTACCTTCTCTTTGTTTTTTAATAATGAAAACTGAAGATTCTCAAGACTGAAGTTCTCTTTTTTGAAGAAACTGCTTACCACTGCAGAACCGTCAAAACCTTTGGCAAGCTCCCATGGAAGCCCTTTTGATTTCAGTTCACTCTGAAGATCCCTCGCTGTGAAATCTATCCCAAGGCCAATTTCCTCATAATGTTTGTGTGCTGTTTCTTTCTGAATATATTTTCCTCCTTTTGAAATTTTTATTACTACTTCAAGTTCGTAGTGAATATCATTGGAGAATTCAGGAATATAAAAATCATTTCCCTTTAAAACAGCGGTATCCGGTTTCATAAAAATAACAGGATTTTCAGGAATTTCATTTCCTAATTCTTTTGCATGCTCACTGTAGTTTCTTCCTATGCAGATTATTTTCATAACTTAATTAATTTACTTTACCTTTAAAATATCCTTTACCTTCTTCTATATATTTTTCAGGACCATATCTTCTTTGAACTTTAAGTTCAGTATATCCGAAGAGGCTATCTCCTTTTTGATAAGATTCTTTATCCAGAATAACTTTACTGTCCAAAATTTTATAATATTCTCCTGTGTCCAAAAAGTCAAAAAGTTTTACATTGTCAGTATAAGAATAGGGAGAGATTTTATATCTATTTTGAAAAATATCTATCTGAAAACCACCACCGCTGAAACCATCTCCAACAGAAAATGTAACGTTTAGCATTGGATTTTCATTAATAGAACACCTGTAATATGCTGGACTTATACTGTCTGATTTTGTCTTAAAATCATTGGTTTTAATATCTTCACTCTCTGAACCCCAAATACTTGTTTGTTTTTGTTGATCAAAAGATTTAAAAAGAGGTTTCTGGCTTAAACTATGATCAACTTCTACGCTGTTCCATACTAATAAGAACTTTCCCGTTATGAAAACAAGAGAGCCAAGAATGATGATGAGTAAAATTTTTCCAATCTTTTTGATCATATAAAGCTTTAATGCGTAAACTCATTCCCGCAATAATAACATTTGAATTTGTGACTCGTCAGGAAAGAAATACCAAAGAAACTGGTAGCACTGTCATCCCTGTAGATGTGATTGGAACCACATTTCGGGCAGACAAAATCAAACTCAGGATCTTCAATGGTATGTTCTACTTCCAGCGAATATTGCTCGTTGTCTTTATAGTCTTGCAGGAGTTGCTGTGCTTTTTCCACATCTTCTTCAAACACCTGAAGCTGTATTCCTCCTACCGCCTGTGATAAAAGCCAATCCGACTGGATCAGCTGCTCATTCGCAATGAAACTATTGATACCGTTTTCACTCAGTATCTGCTTGTCCCTGTTAGCTTCAAGGGCAGTTTCATAAAATTTAAAACGAACCAGATCAGACATTTTTAAAACCTGCTTGAGAGTTGAATTTTTGTGAAAATTTTCTTTGTATACAAAGGAAAATCAGCGTTTTGAAGCCATCCGAAATATCCTAAGTCTTTTTGGAATACCGCTTTTACCCCCTGGCCTTTATATTTTCCAAAGTTGAAAACCTCTTCCATTTTTTCATTATAACCGATAAATCCGGCAAGATCTGCATTCTTATTATGGAATGTAAACTCGCTTAACGGTGCTATTTCATTCGGAATATCGTCATATTTTCCCACCTGAGCGTCCAGAACTTCAAACGTTGCCATTACATCAGCCTCTGCAGAATGGGCATTTTCCAATGTTTTTCCACAGTAGAACTGATAAGCTGCTCCTAAATTTCTAGGTTCTTTTTTATGAAAAATAGTCTGTGCATCTACCAGTCTGAATTTACTCAGATCAAAATCCATTCCTACTCTTAAAAGCTCTTCAGCCAAAAGCGGAACATCAAACCGGTTGGAATTAAATCCTCCCAAATCACTTCCGGTAATCATTTCCATAATTTTAGAAGCAATATCTCTGAAAGTAGGAGCATCTTTTACATCTTCATCATAAATCCCGTGGATCTCACTGCTTTCTTTTGGAATAAGCATTTCCGGATTGACACGCCATGTTTTGCTTTCTCTGGAAGCATCAGGATTTACTTTTAAAATACAGATTTCAACAATTCTGTCTTTTCCGATGTTGGTTCCTGTAGTTTCCAGGTCAAAAATACAAAGCGGTTTATGGAGTTTTAAATTCATGTCGATTATTAATAATTTGAATGTGTTTTATTTAAGTGAGTCTATTTTAACTGTGCCTGAAAAATGAGTGACACTAACATATAATAAATAACAAGCATTGGAATTCCAACAATCTGGAATATCGCAAGAATGGCAATTCCTCCTACCAACAATACAACTTTAGGATAGTTGTCTTTTAGTTGTTTTGATTTGAATTTCATGGCCATCATTTTGATCGGGCTGATCAGAAGCCATGAAGTAAGAAGAGTAAGCATAACCAGTAGCAGTTCATTATCAAACAAAAAGCTGAAAGATCCGGTTTCTTTAAAGGCATAATAAAGACCGAACAGCAAAACGGTGTTGGTTGGCGTGTTCAATCCTTTGAAATAATAACGCTGCTCTTCATCAAGATTGAAGATGGCAAGTCTAAGGCAGGAAAATACAGTGACAATGAGTCCCAGATACTTGATTTCAAACGGAAAATGCATTCCAAGCAGTTCTGCACCAAACGGTTCAAGAGCTTTGTACATAGTAAGTCCGGGAATAACTCCAAAACTTACCATATCCGCAAGCGAGTCCAGCTGAAGCCCAAGATTGGAGTTTGATTTTACAGCTCTGGCTACAAAGCCATCGAAAAAATCGAAAATTGAAGAGAGGATAAGACAGATTGCCGTTGTCTGATAATCTCCTAAAATTAAATGTATTGCCCCTACACAACCTGCAAATAAGTTGGCCAGGGTTAAGGCATTGGCCAGATTATTCTTTATAAAATCCATAAGCACAAAATTACAGTTTTTAAAAATTCTAACTCAAAATAATATGAACTAAAAAATGCATTACAGTGATTTTGATGTAAATTTGCTCCATGAAATTTTTAAAAGGATTTAGAAAACAGGAAGTTCTGGCATTGGTTTACAGGATTTTTTTAGCCTATTTTTTCTATCAGATTGCCAGACTTTTATTCTGGTACTTTAATAAAGATCTGATTAAAGTTGACTCTGTTTCAGAATATATAAAGCTGGCCTTCCATGGTACAGCTTTCGATACAACAGCTATTTTATATGTCAATGCACTATTTATACTCCTTAGTTTATTGCCATTGGTTATTAATACAAAGAAAGTTTTTCAGAAGATTCTTTTCTGGCTGTATTTCATTACCAACGGGATTGCTTATGCTATGAATTTCGGGGATTTTATTTACTATAAATTTTCGCAGGCAAGGCTTACTTCAGCAGTATTTCAGGTAGCAGAACATGAATCTAATGTTTCCAAAACATTGATGATCTCTGTGGGAGAACATCCTTTTGTCCTGATTTGGTATGTTGTGTTGATGGCCTTATGGGTTTTCCTTTATAAAAGGATAAAAGTACAAGAGGTGAAACCTTTGAAACTACTTCCTTACTTTATTACTTCCATTCTTACACTGTGTATTACAGCGGTGCTGGTTGTGGGAGGAATAAGAGGAGATTTTAAACACAGTACAAGACCTATCAATATGGTGGATGCAACCCGTTTTGTGACAAATCCGCTTCAGGGAAATATGGTACTCAACAGTACGTTTTCCTTTTTCAGGACTTTAAATACCAACAATTTCAAGGAAGTTCACTTTGTAGACGAAAAGTTTATCGAAGACAATGTTCAGCCCTATAAAGTATATGACAGAAAAGTGGAGAACCGTCCCAATATTGTTATTTTCATTGTAGAATCTTTCGGGAGAGAATATTCAGGCGCATTCAATAAAGACAAAAATATTAAAGACTACGTTTCTTATACTCCCTTTATGGATAGTTTAGCTACCCAAAGTCTTATTTTCCCCAATACTTTTGCAAACGGAAGACAGTCTATTCATGGGATGAGCAGTGTGTTGGCCGGAATTCCGAGTCTTACGGATGCATTTACAGGATCTCCGTATTCCAATCAGAAAATTCAGTCTATCGTTTCTGTCTGTAATGATCTTGGATATGATACTTCTTTTTATCATGGAGCACCGAATGGTTCTATGGGATTCCTTGGATTCGGAAATATTTTAGGATTTAAACATTATTTCGGGAAAACAGAATACAATCATGATGAAGATTTTGATGGGATGTGGGCCATATGGGATGAACCTTTCCTTCAGTATTTCGCAAAGAATGTAGGAAAGAAACAACCTTTTATGACTACCGTATTTACGGCATCATCACATCACCCTTTTAAAATTCCTGAAAAATACAACGGGAAATTTAAAAAAGGAAAAATTGAAATCCATGAGCCGATGCAGTATACGGATTATGCGATCAAACAATATTTTGAGACCGCTAAAAAACAGCCTTGGTACAATAATACGATCTTTGTTTTCACAGGAGATCATACCAACCAGGTATATTATCCGGAATATGAAAGAGCCATGAACCGTTATGCCGTTCCATTGGTTTTCTATTCTCCGAATCCTGCGTATCAGTTAAAAGGAGTCAGTCAGGAAATAGCACAGCAGGCGGATATTTATCCTACACTGGCAGACCTTATCGGGTACAATAAACCAATCCGAAGCTGGGGGAGAAGTCTGGTGAGTGACAAAAAATATCCTTTCATCGTAGTCAACTCGGATGGAAGTACAGATCAGTTCATGATCGGAAATTATATTTATCGCTTTGACGGAAAAGAAATTATCGGAGTATATGATAAATCTGATCTGAGCCTTGAAAAAAATATCATGAATGAAGTTAAAAATCCTGAAATAGAACGAGGAAAGAAAATAGCAAAGGCCTGGTATCAGGATTATATGGATAGAGTGATTAACAGGAAGCTGTATTAGGCAGAAGACAAAAAATAGAATGGCGAAATAGTCAATATGCTGATTGGCAAATTAATTGTTTTAGTATTTATTGATTTTACTTTTCTTCGCCTCTTTATGCTTTGTATAATAAAAGTTTTTGTTCGTTGAAAATTAATTTATATTTTTATCAATACGTAGATAAGAATATTGTATTAAAATTAAAACTATAAGAAATATGAAAAAAATATTGTTAACGTTCGCACTTTCTTTATGTGGTGTACTTACATTTGCACAGATCGAAGGTAAGTGGAAAACGATAGATGATGAGACAAAACAGGCAAAATCTATTGTTGAAGTGTACAAAAAATCAGATGGGAAATATTATGGAAAAGTTTCTCAGCTGTTAATAAAACCAACTGATCCTAACTGTACACTTTGTAAAGATGACAGAAAAGGAAAGCCGCTTTTAGGATTGGAAATCATCAGAGGATTGAAAAAAGATGGTGATGAATTCACAGGCGGAACCATAACGGATCCTAAAACAGGAAAAACATACAAATGTACCATTACAAGAAGCGGTGATAAACTGAACGTAAGAGGGTACTTAGGATTATCTTTATTAGGAAGAACCCAGGTTTGGGAGAAAGCTAATTAATATAAGTTTAAATAGAATTTTAAATGACATTTCAGAAATGAGATGTCATTTTTTGTAGATAAAAGAATGTATAGAATGTATTCAGGATCTTATGAAAAATTACAAAGGGCTCAGTCTACAGGAGAAAAATCAGTTTTAAATAAAATTAATAAAAGACTTCTCGGTCAAATGAGACGTCTTTTTATGATGTGTATAATAAAAAATCACTATTTTTGTAGTCTAAATTTTTCGAATAAATATGGCAGAATATACTTTTCGTGAGGTAATTGCACAGGCAATGAGCGAGGAAATGCGTAAAGACGAATCCATCTTTTTAATGGGGGAGGAAGTTGCAGAATACAATGGTGCTTATAAAGCTTCAAAAGGAATGCTGGATGAGTTTGGTCCTAAAAGAGTAATTGATACCCCAATTGCAGAACTTGGATTTACAGGAATTGCTGTGGGTGCTGCAATGAATGGTAACAGACCAATTGTAGAGTATATGACATTCAATTTCTCATTGGTAGGAATTGATCAGATTATCAATAATGCAGCGAAAATCCGTCAGATGAGTGGTGGACAATGGAACTGTCCAATCGTTTTCCGTGGACCTACAGCTTCTGCAGGACAATTGGGAGCTACCCATTCTCAGGCTTTTGAAAACTGGTTTGCAAACATCCCTGGCCTTAAAGTAGTGGTTCCTTCAAATCCTTATGATGCAAAAGGATTGCTGAAAACCGCAATTCAGGATAATGACCCTGTTATTTTCATGGAATCTGAGCAGATGTATGGAGATAAAATGGAAATTCCTGAAGAAGAATATTATTTACCACTAGGAAAAGCAGATATCAAGAGAGAAGGTACAGATGTTACTTTGGTTTCTTTTGGAAAAATCATGAAGCTTGCTTTACAGGCTGCTGAAGATATGGCTAAAGAAGGAATCTCTGTAGAGGTTATTGACCTTAGAACAGTTCGTCCTCTTGATTTTGATACTATTCTGGCATCAGTAAAGAAAACAAACAGACTGGTTATTTTAGAAGAAGCTTGGCCATTTGCTTCTATATCTTCTGAAATTACTTATATGGTACAGCAAAAAGCATTTGATTATTTAGATGCTCCTATCAAGAGAATCACTACTCCTGATGCACCTGCACCTTACTCTGCAGCATTGTTTGCAGAATGGTTCCCTAAACTTGAAAAAGTAAAAGAGGAAATCAAAAAAGCGATGTACGTAAAATAGTTATAGAAAAAAACTTCCGAAAGGAAGTTTTTTCATTTATTATATTCATGAAGAAAAATTCTTGACGTCATAAAATTAGTATAAATTTGCGCCTTTAAAATAAATTAAGCTGATATGGCAGAAGTTACAGAAGATGGCTACCACTTCGATATAAAGAAGCTTTCCTTTATGGGAGTTTTAGTGTCTCTAGGAATTGTTTTTGGAGATATTGGTACCTCTCCGCTTTACGTAATGAAAGCAATTGTGAATGCAAGGTCCCAGGGGAGCAATATGCCTTTCAATGAATACATAGAAGGAGCTCTTTCCTGTATTATCTGGACTCTTACCCTGCAAACCACAATAAAATATGTGATCATTGCTTTGAGAGCAGATAACAAAGGTGAAGGTGGTATTCTTGCTTTGTTTTCACTGGTAAGAAACCTTAAGAAAGGATGGTTGTACCTCATTGCAATCATTGGAGCTGCAGCCCTTATTGCAGACGGAGTCATTACACCGTCACTAACGGTAATGTCAGCTATTGAAGGTCTTGAAATTTATAATCCGCACACCCCCGTTGTGCCTATTACCATCGGAATTCTTATTGCCATTTTTGTGGTACAGCAGTTTGGAACAAGCTTTATCGGAAAATTTTTTGGTCCGGTAATGGTAGTTTGGTTCTTAGTATTGGGAGGTCTGGGAGTAATGCATTTAAGTGAAAACTTTGAGATTTTAAGATCTTTTAACCCTTATTACGCTTATAAACTTATTGTCAACTCTCCGAGTGCCATTGTTATTTTAGGAGCTGTTTTCCTTTGTACAACCGGAGCAGAAGCATTGTATTCGGACTTAGGACACTGTGGTGCTAAAAACATCAGAATAAGCTGGGCATTTGTTAAGATTATGCTTATTCTTAATTATCTTGGACAGGGAGCATGGCTTTTGACCAATTACAGCAAACCAGGGTTCTCTGTAGTCAACCCGTTCTTTGGAATTATGGAAGAATGGATGATTATTCCGGGAGTAATTTTAGCAACAGCCGCTGCAATTATTGCCAGCCAGGCATTGATTACAGGTTCCTTCACCATATTCTCAGAAGCAATGTCTCTTAACCTTTGGCCGAATCAGAAAATTGATTACCCTTCCGGAGTAAAAGGACAGATGTATATTCCAAGAATCAATTGGGGACTTCTTATCCTGTGTATCATTGTTGTTCTTCACTTCAGAGAGTCAGGAAAAATGGAAGCTGCTTATGGACTTTCCATTACTGTGACGATGTTGATGACCACAGTTCTGTTGGTCTTCTGGCTGCTGAAACACAGAGTAAGCAAGGTCCTGATTCTGGTTTTCGCAATGGTTTATATGGCAATTGAATTAGGTTTCTTCAGTGCCAACATTATCAAATTCATGGAAGGTGGATGGATCACCGTTGTATTGGCTGGCTCTATCGGAGTTTCTATGTATGCATGGTATAACGGAAGACTGATCAAAACAAGATTTATCCAGTTTGTGAAAATAGAAAAATATGTGTCTATTCTCAAAGACATGAAACTGGACGAAACTATTCCGAAGTACGCTACCAATCTGGCTTATCTGAGCAGAGCAAAAAGAAATGATGAAGTAGAATCAAAAATTATCTATTCCATTATCAAAAAACAACCCAAAAGAGCAGATCATTACTTCATCCTGAGCATCGTGAATCAGGAAGATCCCTACACTTTCAGATATACCGTAGATGAAATTCTTCCGGGAACCGTTTATAAAATCAACTTCCTGTTAGGATTTAAAGTGGACCGAAGAATCAATGATTATTTCAATATGGTTCTTAAAGATTTAATGGCAGACGGAACCATTCCGTCAAGAAGCAGCCATCCATCTTTAAGAGCTCATGATATACCACCGGATCTTAAATATGTGATCATAGATAACACCTATATCAACGATATCCTTTTAACTGTTAAACAGAAGATTACTCTTAACATTTATAACTTTGTAAAGTATATCGGAAGTGACGACTTTAAGGCCTGGGGAGTATCTTCGCATAACGTAGAAGTAGAATCTGCACCGATCACAGAATTAACAGTTTATGATAATAAGATCGAGCAGTCCGGGTATTTCCGCCACAACTCGTAGCCACCCGTATTTAACCATACTATCTATTTAAATAAAATTCAATAAATTTGTAGATAATTTTTTTAATGGATACAATACAAAAAGAAAAAAATATAGCTTTGATCAAGGATGTTTTGAGAAACTACTTATTAGAAAAGGGGTTCCGAAACACACCTGAAAGATATACGATATTGGAAGAGATTTATAATATGGATCATCACTTTAACGTTGATGATCTGTATCTTCTGATGATGCAGAAAAAATATCATGTTTCCAAAGCAACCATTTACAACACTATTGAAATCTTCCTTGATGCTGGCTTAATCCGTAAGCATCAGTTCGGAGAAAAGACATTGACTTCTTCATCTTATGAAAAGTCTTATTTTGACAAACAGCATGACCACCTGGTGATCTACAAAAAAGACTCTGATAAAGAAATTGAAGAAATTATTGAATTCTGTGACCCAAGAATCCAAGGAATCAAAGAAGCCATTGAAGAAGCTTTTGGCGTAAAAATTGATTCTCATTCGCTATATTTCTATGGCACTAAGAATGACTAATTAATGAGAATAGCCCTTTTTCTGTTACTCTTTATTTCTACGCTAAGCTTTGCGCAGGATAAAACTCCTGTGAAGAGAGATCCTTATTTGCAGGCTCCTTCACCGGCTCAGCCCAAACAGGTGAGACCTGAAGATAAAGTAAAGATCATCCATGCGGACGAGATCAAGAAAAACCCTGAAAAATACGACGGAAATCAATATTTTACCGGAAATGTTCAGATAGAACACCAAGGCTCCATCCTTACAGCAGATGAAGTAGTATTGTATAATGAAGAAAACTTTGTAAAAGCAATAGGCAATACAAGACTTCAGAACACCGACGGATCTGTCATCACAGCAGGTGAAATGGAATATGATGCCAATACCCAGAAAGGTGTTGCCCGGAAAAATGTGGTTTTAACTGATCCTAAACAAACCATAAAAACAGATATCCTGTACTATGACAGGTTGGCTAATCAGGCTTATTTTAACACAGGAGGGACAATTTCTGATGGGCAGAACGTAACCTATGCCAAAGTAGGAACCTATTTTCTTAATACAAGAGTGGTAGATCTTACTGGAAATGTAAAGATTGAAACCCCTCAGTATACTATAGAAGGACCCAACATCAAGCAGAATCAGAATACAAAAATTGCTGATTTTCTAGGTCCTACAACCATTACCAGCAAAACCAATCCAAGAAACAGAATCTACACGGAAAAAGGAACTTATAAAATGGATTCCAAAGAGGCTTATCTAACCAAAAACTCCAGGATCTTTTATAATGAAAAAATCCTTACCGGTGATGATATGTACTATAATCAGATTTCAGGATTTGGCAAAGCAACAGGAAATGTAACCCTTGATGATCCTATAGAAAGGAGATATATAAAAGGAGGTTATGGAGAAATTTTTGAGAAAAAAGACTCCGCAATGATGACTAAAAATCCTTATGCTGTAAAAGTAATGGAAAAAGACTCCATTTATTTTGCTGCAGAAAAAATTATCTCTTACCAAAGACCGGATACATTAGATATTAAAATCAAGAAAAGCTATCTGAGAGCTTTTAAAAAGGCACGTATTTTTAAATCCAATGCACAAGGAAGAGCAGACTCCATTGCCTTCAATGAAACAGACGGAATCATGCATATGTATACCAACCCGATTCTTTGGAGCGGTGAGAAACAGGTTACAGGAGATAAAGTGGAAGCTTATTTCAATACCAAAACAGAAGATATTGACTCTCTGAAAGTAATCGGAAATGCCTTTGCCATCAGTAAAGTAGATTCACTTACCCTGAAAGACGAATTTAATCAGGTGAAAGGGAAATTCATGACGGTGTACTATGAGAAAAATGCGATTAAAGAAGCAAGAGTAGTTGGAAACGCGCAGTCAATCGTATATGTTGATGATACTGATCAGGAAACTAAAAAGCCTGAAAGAATAGGAATTACATTATCTACCTGCGGAATTATCGGAGCATTGTTTGAAGAAAGAGCACTCCAGATTATTTCCTGCAGTATTGGAGCAGCTTCCGATACTTATCCTATGAGTATGATAGAACCTTCGAAAAGAAAATTCCCGGATTTCAACTGGAATACAAAAGACCGGATCCGGAAATGGCAGGATATCCTTGTAGACAGTCCAAACAACGAAGAAATACAATATACGGCTGATAGCGAATTGTTTGATAAAGCACAGAAAGCAATTGACGACGAAAAAGCTAAAGAAGAAGCTAAAAAACCAAAGAGAGTAAGAAAATAGAAAGCAATAGGTATGAAAAAAATTCTGTTACTGTTATTATTTTTTCCATTGATGTTTTTTTCACAAGATTTACAACCGGGTGAATTTGTATGGAGTAAAGAACGAAAATTACAGAAAGAGGATTATAAATTGATTACCCATGATGATCGTATTTCAATCAGATCAGCAATCAACTTTTCTTATCAGTTAAGGGGATTTAATGCGCTAAGTAATAATTTTAATAAAAAGATTATCAATAAATTTTCCAGCAGTGCTTCATCAATAAATCCTGATTCTCGCAATATTCCGGCTATGATAGAATATCAGCAGGTCAATTTTGATTTAGCCGAAGTATATGCCCGAAAAATGCGTAAAGATCTTCTTATTCATAAAAATACGCTGTGGAAAGGTTTTACTTATGCCAATGAAGTGTTTAATAATCTGACAGCTGAATATACAAAAGCTCAGGCCCTGATAGACAATGAAACCAATTATGGCCTTAATACTCAGAAACTACAGGACTGGAAACAGAAAATTCAGACTGAGCTCGATGATCTTTCTGATTTTGATTACAACAATACATCTAAAATAAAAATAAAGAAAGGTACTAAAGAAGAAAACTGATTTAGACTTTCATAAAATATTTCTGAAATGCAAAAAGATTTTTTTCTATATCAGGCACAAACTACTAAGTTTGCTGCAGGTTTTGAAGTTGAAAAAGCTGAAGGAAGCTATATTTATGGTACAGACGGGAAGAAATATCTTGACTTTGTAGCAGGGGTTTCTGCCAATACTTTGGGACATTCACATCCTAAAATTGTGAATGCAATCAAAGAACAGACGGATAAATATCTTCACGTAATGGTGTACGGAGAATATGCACAGGAAAAACCTGTCGCATTATGCAGTTTGCTTGCAGAAGCGACGCCTGATCCATTAGAAGTGACTTACCTTGTGAATAGCGGTGCAGAAGCTATCGATGGAAGCTTAAAACTGGCTAAAAGATATACTGGAAGGGAGGAAATTGTTTCCTTTAAAAACTCTTACCATGGAAATACCCATGGGGCTTTAAGTGTTTCAGGAAATGAAACCCACAAGAGAGAATTCCGTCCTTTACTGCCAATGGTGTCTTTTATTGAATTTAACAATGAAGAAGACTTTGGTAAAATTACGGAGAAGACCGCTTGTGTTATCCTTGAAACCATTCAGGGAGCAGCGGGGTTTCTCGTTCCGGATAACGACTATCTGATCAAATTAAAAAGAAGATGCGAAGAAGTAGGAGCGCTTTTAATTTTAGATGAAATACAGCCGGGATTCGGAAGAACAGGGAAGTTATTCTCTTTCGAGCACTTTGGTATCGTTCCTGATATTCTTGTCATGGGTAAAGGAATGGGAGGCGGTGTTCCTGTAGGAGCTTTTATGAGTTCCAGAGAAATCATGGAAACGCTTTCACATTCTCCTAAATTGGGTCACATTACTACTTTTGGAGGAAATCCGTTGATTGCGGCCGCAAGTTACGCTACTTTAAAAGAAGTGCTGGAAAGCGGCTTAATGAATGAAGTGGAGGAAAAAGAGAAGTTGTTCAGAGAACTTTTGGTTCATCCTAAAATCAAAAATATCAACGGTAAAGGATTAATGCTTGCTGTTAACCTGGGAACTCCTGAATACACATTGGAAGTGGCCAAAAAATGTATGGAAAGAGGGCTTATTGTTTTCTGGCAATTGTACAGAAATGAATACCTGAGAATCTCTCCGCCCCTTACATTATCTCTGGAAGAAATCCGTGAAGGATGTCAGATTATTCTCGATATACTGAATGAAAATTAAAGATAAAATCTCTCCTGAATGGGGAGATTTTTTTATGTTTTGCATGGTAACTTTTAGCTTTAAAATTTAACATCACAGAGATTTAAATCCAGTGACAAATATCATACAGATTCTATAAAAAAGTAATTGTTTTTTTGCGTAATAAAAAAATTAATTTATATATTGCGGGACGATAAAACAAAGATTATATGGCGAAACATAAAGTCCATTACGAATTTCCAATGCACTGTTTATCAGAGATTTTATACGAATATCTGGCGACTGCAGAGGGATTGTCTGAATGGTTTGCGGATGAGGTAACAGAGAAAGGCGATGATTTCTTTTTTAGCTGGGGTGGAGGACCTGCTGAGAAGGCCACTTTGATCAGATATAAGCCTGAAGGTTTCGTGCGTTTCAGATGGGAAGAAGATGAAGGAACAAAAAATTTCTTTGAAATGACTATCACAATTGATGATATTACAGAAGATCTTGCTTTAAATATTACAGATTTCTGTGAAGAAGGTGATGAAGAGGAAAATGCAATGTATTGGGAAAATCTTATCGAAAACCTGAGAATAAAACTAGGTGCGGCATAATACCGGGCTATATGAAATGATAAAACTGATGAACGATTTATCGTTCATTATTTTTTTGTAAATAAATCACATCAAAAATTGGAAAATCAATATTTTACATCAGACGAGTTAAATGTAAAGAACAGAGCTTTTCTTTGGGGAGACTCAGTGAAAGTTTCTTTCTTTGTAAGAAATGGTGGATTGATCATGGACGAAGAATGCTACTTTTTCCTGATGGCTTCCATGAGAAAGATGAGACTCAATATTCCTTTGACTTATACCCTGGAGTTTTTCCAGACTCTTTTCCAAAAAGAAATTATTGAAGGTAAAGGAGTACGGAACGGAATTATCAATTTCCAGGTGTTCAGAAATAATGATGGCGCAACATTGGCGAAATCTTCTGTTTCCTACTTTTACGAAGTAACGGAAATGGCGGATGTGCTTGCTGTTCATCAAAGACCTTTGGAATTAGATTTGATTAAAGAAATTAACGTTAATAACAACCTTTTGAGTAATATCAGGGTTCACTGTCCGGAAAATATTTATGGGGGGATTTATGCCCAGGAAAATGATCTTGACGACGTAATTCTTCTGAATCCAAACAAAAGAATAGCACGTACCACTGCCGGAAATCTTCTCTTTTTAGAAGGTGATGTGATCAAAGTGCCAAAGCAGACAGAAGGAGCCTACATCTCTCCTTTAATGGAAAATTTTGTTACTTTTTTACATAAAAATAACCTTGCAGATATCCAGGAACACGAGATTATTGCATTTGAATCTCAGAAAGCTGAAGAAATTTTAATGATTTCTGACGAGAAAGGTATGTTTTCTGTAGGTAAGATAAGAAACAAGACTTTTGAAACCTCCCGTTTCTCCGGATTGGTAGAAAGCTGGAAGAAAAGTTTTAACTCATAAAAATTGACAAACCCGGTAAACAACAAAGTTACAGAAGTCCTTTACCGGGTTTTATTCTGAGTAAATCAGAAATTGTTTTTTTTATTTAATATTCGTTGATAATTTCAACAAATTTTTGTGCGATTTCTTTCTGCCCTTTTTCACTGGTAATGTAATTCCTGTTGTCAGAATTATTAATGAAGCCAAGTTCTACCAATACAGCAGGTGCTTTGGTTTCTCTTAGCATGTGAAGATTGTGGCGTTCTTCAATTTTACGGGCATTGAATTTCTTGTAAATTTTTCCAGCCAATTCCTTTGAAACATCAGAATTCTGAACGTAAACTTCAAATCCGTTGTCAGATCTTTCTTTTTGCGGAGAACTGTTAACGTGAAGGGAAATGACCATTTCAGGGTTCAGCTTGTTGATCAGCTCTGTTCTTTCGGAAAGAGTAGGATAGCTGTCTGAATCCCTTGTTAAAATAACTTCATATTTGTCCTGGCTTTCATTGATTTTCCGGATTTCCTTAGCTACGCTTAATGAAATATTTTTTTCCAGAATTTCACCATAAGTGGCCCCAAAATCATTTCCACCATGTCCGGCATCGATGACAATATATTTTTTGTTGATAGGAGTAAATGATAAAAATGCGGTAGAAAATATTGATAAAGCAAGTAATGTAATACCTTTCATATCAGTGATTTTAGTTTCCCAAAGAACGGAAAAACTTTCTTTAAAATTGGTTAAAAGAATCTTAAAGTTTGTTAATTATCAGAATGATACGAAAAAGTATGCATTTAGTTTAGTGAAATATCTTCAGGGGAATTGGCCCAGAGAAGAAATTCTCCTCCCAGATTCTGCATGATAGACTTCCAGAGTGTCTGATCATTGGGAAGCGTATAATCAAGATTGTAAACATCTACTACGGTCCACATTTTTCTTTGAACCTCAGTGTCCAGCTGGTTCGAAGACCATCCGGAATACCCGGAAAATATTTTGATATGCTCAATATCCAGTTCACTGCTTAAAACCGCATTAATGATCTTTTCAATATCTTCTGTAAGATAGTATTCATCAGTGATATCGGTATAGATTTCCGTAACTCTTTTGCCTTTTACAATGAAAAATACCTTGTCGTTTTCTACAGGTCCTCCATCATATACCTCTATTTTAAAGTCAAAAAAATCTTTGAATTTGCTACTCATCTGGCTGTTCTTTTTATTCAATATCAAACCAAATGCACCACTTTCATTATGTTCAATAACCAATACCACCGATCGTGAAAAAATATCGCCGGAAATGTCAGGTGTCGAGATTAATATTTTACCTTTGTATGAGTGATTCATACTCAAATTTAATAAAAAATATTTATGGAAAACCTGCACGACAAAAGAAAAGTGTACGAGAAATCCCAACTTATTGAAAGTGAGATAAAACAAAATCCAATTGAGCAGTTCAGAGACTGGTTTTTGGAAGCCAATGAGAGTCCGATGATCTCAGAAGCCAATGCTATGGCAGTTTCTACAATAGAGGAAGATGGGTGTCCGAGAACAAGAATGGTACTTCTTAAAGCATATACCCATGAAGGATTTATTTTTTATACCAATTATGACAGCAGAAAAGGAAAAGCAATAGAAAACAATCATAAAGCCTGTCTGCATTTTTTCTGGCCTAATCTGGAAAGACAGATCATTATTAAAGCAGATCTTGAAAAGATTGCAGAAAACCTTAGTGATGGTTATTTTCATTCAAGGCCGAAAGGAAGCCAGCTGGGAGCTGTGGTCTCTCCGCAGAGCCAGGTGATTCCGAACAGAGAGTTTCTGGAAGGTAAATTAAAAGAACTGGAAAAGGAGTATGAAAATACGGAAGTCCCAAGACCTGCCAATTGGGGAGGTTATCTTGCAAGACCTTATGAAATTGAATTCTGGCAGGGAAGACCCAACCGCCTCCATGACAGGATTATTTATCAGCTGGAAGATCTTGACTGGAAGATTTCAAGACTGGCTCCTTAAGGGTAAAATAAGAGGTTAGAAGTGACGGTTTTAATATGAGATAAACCACTTGAAATATAAACTCTGTAATTCAATAGAAGCGGGCTTTATCCCGCTTATTTTTATTATGCATAATGATAGAGGTTTCAGCCAAAACTTATTTAGTTTGCAGAGAATAATGACAAGATATGCTGCACTATATTTACTTTTAAGTTTTGGCTAAAGCTGTGCGAATTGATATTTATTTTTAAACCGGCTCCCTTCGACTAAGCTCAGGATTATAGCGCGTTCCTATTGAATGACTATTTTTTCAAATACAACAAGGTTTCCATTATCAATAGAAGCGGGCTTTAGCCCGCTTATTTTATTATGTATAATAAAGGCTTCAGCCAAAACTTAATAATTCTTACCCCCTTAAAACATCTTAATGGTTTAATTCTCTATCATCTTTTTAAAATAAAAAAAAGGCTGTTTCTAAGAAACAGCCCTTGAATTTTTGTAATCTGAATGATTATTTTTTCTTAGCACCTGAAACTGCATTTGATAAATCAGCTCCAGCTTTGAATTTAGCAACTTTTTTAGCAGCAATTTTGATTGGTTTTTTAGTTGCAGGGTTAATACCTTGTCTAGCCGCTCTCTCAGCTACTGAGAAAGTACCGAAACCTACTAAAGAAACTTTTCCGTCTTTTTTCTTTAAAGTAGTTGTAACGTTACCAATGAAAGATTCTAAAGCAGCTTTTGCTGCAACTTTAGTGATACCTGCATCTTTTGCGATTGCGTCGATTAATTCAGACTTGTTCATAATTTTTAATATTAAAGTTAGTTCGTAATTATAGCAAATATAGTACTATTTTCTAATTGTGCAATTTTTTTATTAAAACTTGTAAAATTTTTTTGCTTTTCACTGAAATCAGTTAAAATATGATAATTCCACTTTTCACAGAAAATCTACGTTACAGGTTACTAAAATCATGCCAAATGCTTATGTGTATTGACTTTAGCAAAAAGTTAATATTATTTTTCGTATTTATTAAATCCTAAATTGTGTATAAACAATTAATTTTTTTGACCATATGATTGTTAAATATATAAGTAATTTTTATATTTCTTGTGTTTTGTGAAATTAAACCCCTGTGTTTGTGGGAGTTTTAAAATGTTAATAAAGGCCTGTTTTATTAATTTTTATTAATAAATTTGCAGCATGTTAATAGAAGTTTTCAAGTCTAAGATTCATAGGGTGAGAGTAACTGCCTCTGACCTTAATTATATAGGGAGTATAACGATCGATGAAGATCTTATAGAAGCTGCCGGTCTGGTAGTGGGAGAAAGAGTCTATATCGTCAATGTGAACAACGGAGAACGTTTTGATACCTACGTGATCAAAGGGAAAAGAAAATCAGGAGAAGTATGTCTGAATGGGCCTGCAGCAAGAAAAGTACAGAAAGATGATATCATTATCATTATTGCTTATGCTCAGATGACTCCGGAGGAAGCAAAAGACTTCCAGCCGAAGATCGTTTTCCCGGATGAAAAAACAAACCTTCTTACATAGTACATGGAGAAAACATCAAAAAGTCCGGTAAAATCAATACTTACAATAGTAATATCGCTTGCTTTTGCAGGCTTTTTTTTATGGCTTGCCTTAAGGGGGCTGGATTTTAAAGTCATTCAGAAATCACTGGCAAAAGCTAATTATATCTGGGTATTGTTTGCTTCGGTATTTGGTCTTTTGGCGTATTGGTTCAGGGCGATCCGCTGGAATCTGATGCTGGAGCCAATGGGACACAGAATTTCAAACTCCAATGCACTTTGGTCCATATCATTTGGATATCTGATGAATCTTACCATCCCGAGGAGTGGGGAAGTGGCAAGGGCAACAGCTTTATATGGAGTAGAAAAAGTGCCTGTAGACAAATCTATTGGGACTATTATTTTAGAAAGAGTAGTGGATCTTATATGTATGATGGGATTTTTACTTCTAACAGGAATTTTTAAATTTAATGCAATTCTTGCTTTCTATCATTTTGTAATGGATAAAAAGGATGAAAAAGAAGAGTTTGTTCCTAACTTTTTTGAGAGGCAGATCATGAAGTTGGGGGTAAGTGATTTTGATTCATTTTATTTATGCGTTAAAATTGGTCTTGTAATATTGGTTTTAATTGGGTTAGGCCTACTTTATAAATATAAAAAAGAGAAACTTGTCAACTTTGGAAAAGGAATTTTTCAGGGCATTACTTCCATTTTTAAATTAAAAGAAAAAGGAAAATTCATTCTTTATACATTAGGAATCTGGATTTGCTATTATTTTGCTGCTTATCTGGTTTGCTTTGCCCTTCCTGAAACATCCGCATTTACCTTTGCAGACGGTTTCTTCATTATTGTTGTAGGAACATTAGGTATGATTATCCCTGCCAGCGGAGGAATCGGAGCGTATAACCTGGCTATGAAGTATGGTTTTATGGCGTTGTTTATTTCAGTAGGAAAAAGTGCAGATTTCGGTGGTGAAATGGGACTTACCTATTCCTTTATTTCTTTACCGCTGCAGATTGTGATAATGCTGGTAATGGGATTAATATCTATTCCTATGCTGGCCAAAGCAAGAAATGCCTCTGTTTCGGATAAAGAATTTGAAAATTAATTCAATACCAACCTATACAATACAAGGTTCAATTTTTTAATTGGACCTTTTTTATTGCTTTTTTTGATTTAAATCGTTTTAATTAAGCTGTCTGTGGCATTTTTTTATCAATAAATTTGGTCAGTTCATAAATCACTTCTATCTTAATGCAAAAAATAATTATAATATAAAACACTATGGCCATTAATCTACAGAAAGGACAAAAGATCGAGATTGGATTGACTAAAATGACGATTGGATTAGGCTGGGATCCGAATGAAGGAACCGGCTACGACTTTGACCTGGATGCTTCTGCAATCATGATTGATTCTGACAGAAAATTAGTAAGTGAAGAATACTTTGTTTTTTACAATAACCTGAATTCTCCGGACGGAGCCCTTACCCATACAGGAGATGATCCCAGTGGTAAAAACAGTGATGGTGACGATGATGAGGCTATTATTATAGACCTTGATAAAGTAGACTCAAGAGTAGAAGAGATTCTTTTCGTGGTAACCATTGAGGATTTTGAAAGAAGAAGACAGAATTTCGGACAGGTAAGAAACTCTTATATCAGAGTAGTGGATAATCATTCCAATCAGGAAATAGCAAAATACGAACTGGATGAAGATTTCTCCATTGAAACCGGAGTAGAGTTCGGAAGACTGTACAAAAGAAACGGAAGCTGGAAGTTTGAAGCTTCAGGAATAGGATACAGAGCAGATCTTGGCTTCTTCCTTGAAAAATACTACAAAGGGCAAATCATCAAATAAATCATCAAATACACAAAAACTATAACTATGGCAATTAATTTACAGAAAGGACAAACGATAGATTTAAGAAAGAATGACCGCGGTGAAAGCGTGTATGATCTTTCAAAAGTAACCATTGGCTTAGGGTGGGATGTAAGAAAACAAGGCAGTGGATTCTTTGGAAAGCTGTTCAGTAAAGAAGCCGAATATGACCTTGATGCAGTCGCATTTCTTCTGGATGGCAACGGAAAAGTAGCCAATCTTGGAAGAACAGTACAGACCAATGATGGAAGACAGATGGGCCTTTATCAGGGAGATGTGGTTTTCTTCAACTCTATGCAGCACCCAAGCGGAAATGTATGGCTTACCGGAGATAACAGAACCGGAGCAGGAGATGGTGATGATGAGCAAATCATTGTAAGACTGGATCAGCTGGATCAGAGTTATCAGAAAATCGTATTCCTGGTTACCATTTATCAGGGAAGAACCAATAACCAGCACTTCGGAATGATCGAAAATGCATTTATCCGTGCAGTAGATGCTTCAGGAAAAGAAATTACGAAATACAGCCTTTCCGGAGATTCAAGTATGAACGGAATGTGTGCTATGGTTTTTGCAGAAGCATACCGTCATAACGGCGACTGGAAGTTCCGTGCTGTAGGAGAGCCGCATCATACAGATAACTTTATAGATATTCTGAGACAGCAATACGCATATTCCAACTAGATTCTCAAAATTTTATCAAATCAAAATAAAAGCCGGCCTGGAAGTCTCCGACTGCCTCTGCCGGCTTCAGAATTAATACTTGTCTATAATGAGCAGGAGATTATTAGCTTATTTTTTATTAGATACTTCAGGTTCTATGAATGGAGAACCTATTCAGGCTTTGAATAATGGTTTTAACGGCCTTATCAGTATGCTGCGTGCCGATCCGCAGGCGATGGACAGCCTGCATCTGAGTGTTATTACCTTCGATAGAGAAGTTAAAAATATCATTCCTTTAACAGATCTGGCCAGCTTTTATCCCATGGAAATTACCTGTCCGGATAGCGGTCCCACGCATACAGGAGCAGCACTGGAAATGGTTTCAGAACTGGTTCAGAAAGAAATAGTCAAAGAATCTGCTGATGCCAAAGGAGACTGGCAGCCGTTACTGTTTATATTTACGGATGGAAAACCTTCAGATATTCAGAAATACAGGCAGATGATTCCTGTAATCAGAGGACTGGAATTTGGTGCTATCGTAGGATGCGCTGCAGGCCCGAAAGCAGATGAACAGTTTCTGAAAGAACTGACAGATCATGTCGTAAAGCTGGATACTACAGACGCAATTACCCTTTCTTCCTTTTTCAAATGGGTTAGCTCTTCCATTACACAGGGAGGACAATCACAGAATACAGGAGAAAACATCACCTTACCTCCGCCACCATCGGAGCTTAATATTATTATTTAAAAAATTGTCTTTACAGCATGAGAAGACTGCCGATTTATTTTTTAGTAGACGTCTCCGAATCTATGGTAGGAGTGCCTATTGAGCAGGTACAGGAAGGTATCGCCAATATTATCAGGGAATTAAAAAAAGATCCCTATTCACTTGAAACCGTTTATATTTCCGTGATTGGTTTTGCGGGAGAAGCTGAAGTCATTACTCCCATGCAGGATATTATCAGTTTTTATCCCCCTAAAATTCCGGTTGGAAGCGGTACGTCACTTTCTCAGGGTTTAATTAAACTAATGGATTGTATCGACCGCGATATTGTAAAAACAACGTACGAAAGAAAAGGCGACTGGAAACCTATCGTCTTCCTGTTTACAGATGGTGTTCCCACGGATGATGCTACCAAAGCCATTGAAAGATGGACTCAAAAATATAACGGGAAATCCAATACAATTGCAGTATCTATTGGGGAAAATACCAATTATAAACTTCTCGGTTCTCTGGCAGATAATGTACTATTATTCAATAATTCTGATGAGAATTCTTACAAAGAGTTTTTCAAATGGGTAACGGATTCTATTAAAACAACCAGCCAGAGCGTAACAGAAGCCAAAAAAGAAGGAATTAATTTGTCTAAAATTGATTCTCTTATTCTGGAGAAAGTAGATCCCGAAATGGAGCAAAAATTCCCGGATAATAATTTTGTTGTATTGAATGGAAAATGTCAGGAAACGGAAAAGCTTTATCTGATGAAGTTTAAAAAAGCATTCGCAGAATCAAGCATACCGGGAATGGCTACAAGATACTACAGGCTTGACGGTGCTTATAAAATTGATGAAAAAGCTTACTACAGACTTTCCTCAAACCAAAAAACGCATCTTAAAATCAATATAGAAGAACTGGACGGAGGAACTTCATGCCCGCACTGTGCCAATCCCATTGCATTAGCTACCTGTTCATGCGGAGGTATTCACTGCCTGAGAGGAGAAGGATACAGCAAATGTCCATGGTGTGGAACGTCGGATTATTACGGATTTTCCGGCGGCGGATTTGATATTAACAGAACTTTAGGCTAATGATGGGCAAGTTTTTCAGAAAATCAAATGATGAATCCAGGCCGAAGACGATGGAACAGGCTGTTATTTTTAAAGAAAAAGAAGAGTTCAAAGATGCTCATTGGGTATTGAAAAATGCCAGTGCCAAGCAGTTCTATGAATTCAACCTTGATATGGATGATTTTCCGAATATAGAAATCCGGAATATCAGCGGTCTTGAGGAAACAGGGCTTGTTTTTGAAAACAATACCATTTCAGGAACCCCGGTTACCAACAATATGTATCATCTGGATGTTCAGTTTTATCACATTCATGATCAGAAGCATATCGAGACAAAAAAAATACAGATGTTTGTCAATGCAGATCCGAAAGATTTGTGGAAAAATATTCCCAGCGATACAAATGCAGCTTTTTATAAATCTGAAGAAGATTCTTTTAAAGGTTCTTTTTCAGATAAAAAAATTGTGGTGGCTTCCAAAAGAGGACGTTCCCATGCCCATGAAGGGAAATTCCGTGAAGATGATTTTACTGTGTATAATCTTCCAGAAGACTGGAATATTGTTTCTGTTTCAGATGGAGCGGGCTCAGCAGCTGTTGCAAGAGAAGGTTCAAGATTGGCAACAGCAACGATAGGTCAGTTTTTTAATTCGCAGGAGATCGTAAGGGGAATTGAAAATAATATCAATCAGATGTATGCTTCAGACTCATCAGATATAGAACGATCAGATGCTGAGCAAAACATCAAAAATATTTTATCGGAAAGTGTTCTACATGTCCATCAAACATTGGAACAAACGGCATCCGAAAATGCTCTGTCTGTAAGTGATCTGCATGCTACGCTGATTTTTACTTTACTTAAAAAGTTTAGTTTCGGGTATGTCATTCTTAGCTTTGGAGTAGGAGACTGCCCGATTAATCTCATCAATCCTGATTTTTCTGAAGTAAAACTCTTAAATCAGATGGATGTGGGTGAGTTTGGCGGAGGCACCCGCTTTATCACCATGAAAGAAATTTTTAATGATACAATGGCTTCCCGTTTCCGGATCACCTGTGTGAAGGACTTTTCTTATCTGGTTCTGATGACGGATGGTATTTATGATCCTAAATTTATCACAGAAAATAAACTGGAAGACACAGAAAGCTGGAAAACTCTTTTTGAAGACCTTGCCGGAAATAATGATGACCGGACGAAAGCAGATTTTATCAATGATGAAAAAATTGATGAAGAACTTTTAATCTGGTGCGATTTCTGGAGCAGAGGAAATCATGATGACCGTACATTGGCAATAATCTATTAATACCATGAAAAAGACCATTAAGGTTGTTTCTGTTCTGGACACAGCCAAATCCTATGAATATGTAGATGAAAACCCTATCCGGGGCGGTGTGAAAGATGTTTATTTTTCGCCTGATAAAGAATATGTAGTCGCTTTCTACCGTAATCCGCTGGATGAAGGACAGAAAGAAAGAATCATAAAGATTGTTTCCACTTATCTGCAAAACATACAGAATGGAAATACTTCAGACTACTTTCTGAACGAAATATTCAGATGGCCTTATGATATTGTTGAAAGAAATACACTCACAGGAATTGTAGTTCCTGTTTATCATAATAAATTTTATTTTGCCAAAGGCTATGTCGGTTCGGATAATATTCAGGGACAGGATAAAGTGGGGAAGTGGTTTACGGCTCCCATGTTCAGAAATCAGCAATACCCTTTAAGACTGGATCAGTCGGAGCTTGGGGATTGGCTGAGCTATTTCCAGATTGCAGTCAATATCAGCAGGGGAGTGAAAAAGCTGCATCAGATGGGGCTGGCACATTCCGATTTATCTTATAATAATATTCTGGTAGATCCCGTAACAAAATCTGCCTGTATCATTGATATTGACGGGCTTGTTGTTCCCAAGCTCTTTCCGCCGGAAGTCATAGGAACAGCAGACTTTATTGCGCCTGAAGTTTTAAAAACCCAGCATCTGAAACTTCAGGATCCCGGAAGACATTTGCCCAATCAAAAAACAGATCTGCACGCACTCGCTGTTCTGATTTATATGTATCTTCTGAGAAGACATCCGCTTCGTGGAGGAAAAATCTGGGATCTGGATTCCGAAAAAGATGAAATTTTATCCATGGGAGAAAAAGCGCTGTTTGTAGAAGATCCGGAAAATCCTTCCAATCAGGTAAAAGCAGATCATCTCAGAAAATGGGATGCCTTCTGGGGCGATCCTCAAAAGATTCCGTATACGGTTACAGGGCCTTATCTTTCAGAATTGTTCAGAAAAACATTCATAGACGGACTGCATGATCCCATCAGACGTCCTACTGCCAATGAATGGGAAGCTGCATTGCTGAAAACTGTAGATCTGATCCAACCCTGTCATCATTCGAATTGTACCGAAAAATGGTATGTCTTTGATAATACGAGCAATCCAAAATGCCCCTTTTGCGGAACACCACATCAGGGAACATTACCGGTTTTAGACTTATATTTTAAATTTGATGATGAGGTCTGGAAACCGGAAAATCACAGACTGATGGTCTATCATAATCAATATCTGTTCAAATGGCATGTTTCCAGGAAAGTAATAAGAAATGAAAATCTGACGATGCAGGATAAAATGCCTGTAGGATATTTTACATTCCATCAGGGAAAATGGGTATTGGTAAATCAAGGATTATCCGGAATGAAAGATATCACAGAACAAAAAGAAATTCCACCAGGTTCTATGGTAGAACTCACTGATGGTAAAAAAATACTGTTGTCTACGGAAGAAGGCGGAAGACTCATCTATGTGACCATGGCCAATCAGTAAAGGCTAACGGATAATCAAGGCTTGTTTCCGGAGTGTCATTCTGAATGGAATGAAATGTAATGGAGAATCTCATATGGCTGTTTATGTGTGAGATTCTTCCTTCGTCAGAATGACAAAAGTCAAATTATTTGATCAAAGGAAACATTCAACCACTTTAGCCAGAACTTAAAAACATCTATTGCCTTTCCGTTTCCATAAAATAAGAATACTGATCTTCATCCACAATTCTAAAACCAAGACTTTTATAAAGATGCTGGGCTTTATTGGTTTTTAAAACACTTAATGAAACTGTTTTTCCTGCTAATGAAGCTTCCTCCAGGATATCAGACAAAATCTTTTTTCCAAGTCCTTTACCTTGTTGGGAGGGATCAATCTGAAGCTGCAGAACCTCAATGTTGGTAAATGTTCTGTCTAGTTTTAACAGCCCTATCGGTTGATGATCTAAAAAAATTATATGAGCTTTTTCAAACTGGTACAGAACTCGTTGTAAAGTTGTCTCTCTGTCAGTAGACAGTCCTGAAGTTTCATAATGAGGATTCATGGTTTTCATTCTGAGATTAAGAAGAAAATTAATATCTGTTTCGTCAGCTTGTTTATAATGCAGGTTAAGATCCATATTCAAATATAAAAAATTACGCTCTTACCTGAATGCAATTTTCAGTCCCATTTCTTATTGCGTATATTAAAGGTTGGAAGCTGAGAGAAGGAGGCAGGAAGTTACTATTGTGCTGTAGCGAACTCCTGCTTTTTTTATTGTAACTACTGTTTTTAAAAAAAATATTCCTGTCAAAAACTTCAGATGTTTGACTTCCGCCAGAAACTTCCATCCTCCAGCTTCCATCTTCCAGCCTTATATTAACTCAAAAAAGCCCCTTCTCCCTATTTTTATTTTAGTTTGGGGGATCAGTTCCATTTTTTCATCAGCGTCCGTTATTTTGATTGTATTGATCTGAATTCCTCCGCTCTCAATTAACCTCCGGATTGCTGATTTGCTGAGGTCGCTTTTAAGCTGATGGCAGAGTTCAACAAGAGAAATTATGTTTTCCATACTTTTCAATGAAGAGATCGCCACACGTTCATACACTTTCTCTTCAGAATTTTTATTCTGAAACTGATTGATAAAAAACTGTTCTGCATTGTCAGCCGAAGCCGGATCATGGTACTGGCTGATGATATTTTTGGCAATCAGTTTTTTTATATTCATAGGGTTTTCACCTTCTGAAATTCTGGAAAGAAGCGCTGATTTTTGTTCCATAGAAAAATCGGTGGTAAGGTTGAGAAACTCTTCAATCAAAGCATCAGGAATAGACATGGTTTTTCCAAACATTTCATTAGGTTCGTCCGTCAATCCGATAATATTGTTCAGGGATTTACTCATTTTTTCTTTTCCGTCAAGACCTCTCAGTAATGGCATGCACATCACAATCTGAGCAGGCATTTGATGCACTTCCTGAAGCTGTCTTCCCATTGTGCAGTTGAAAAGCTGATCCGTGCCTCCCATTTCAATATCACATGCTATTTTTACAGAATCAAAACCCTGAAGAATCGGATATACCAGTTCATGCATAGCGATAGGTGTATTTTCTGTAAACCTTTTATTAAAATCATTTCGATGCATCAGCTGTGCGACGGTAACTTTTGAAAGGAGCTGGATCACCTCAGAGAAATCAAGAGCATCCAGCCAGTCAGAATTAAAAACAATTTTTGTTTTTTTTACATCAATAACCTTGGAGAGCTGATTGATATAAGTCTGGGCATTATGCTGTACATCTTCAGCACTTAAAGGTTTTCTGGCTTTGTTTTTCCCGGTAGGATCACCAATTCTTGCCGTAAAGCTTCCTACAACAATAATAATCTGATGTCCCAGATCCTGAAACTGTTTCAGTTTTTTTAAAACAACGGCATGTCCCAGATGCAAATCCGGAGCCGTAGGATCAAACCCCAGTTTGATAGAAAGTTTTCTGTTTTCTTTGGAGGCTTGAGCGAGTTTTTCTTCCAGCCCGTTTTCCGGCAGGATGATAGCCACATTTTCTTGTAATGGATGAATCATGTTGAATAGTTTTAAAATGAAAAAAGCCCGGACAGGTATTGTCCGGGCTCTATATATACGTTAGATTATTTTATTGGATTACAGATATAGAAAGTCTTCCCGAACGATAGCCCGGAGTGTAATATTCACTGAAGAATGGAAGACGTAATATGCTGTTCAGATATTTCATTGTTATGTAAATATACAGGTATTTCCTGAGAATCCAATATTTAAACCATTAAGACGCATTGCAGGGTTATAACAAGATTTGTTTTAAAAGAAAAACTTAACCATCCATCAATCTTAATGGCTTAAAATAATGGTTCAAAACAATTTTACTTGCGGTTTTTGAAGCTAATTTCATGCCATAAATCTGATGAGAACAAAATACACAGAAAAGATATTTATACTATATTTCGTTATCTTCGTATTCAGTTGGTAAGAAGCCTTTAGTACAAGGTAAATCTTCTGTTTTTAAATAAGTTTTATGAAGAAAAAAATTAATAGTTGAGTGCATGTTCAGCGTATAAGTTTTTAATCTGATCTTTCCAGATTTTCAGATCTTCAGAAGACGCTTTATCTGCTTTATCAAAAAATAAATGTCTGATGATTTCCAGCCCGGAATAGATAAAAATACCATTATCAGAGGTTAGTGTCAACGCTTTATCCATTCCCGTTTTTTCATATTCCTCATGAGATTTTCCATGGGTATTGATGATCACCGTCTTTTTATCTTTCAGAAGTCCCTTCTGTACGCCCTGATCATAGCGGTAGGCAAAACCATAACTGAAAACACGGTCTATATATCCTTTCATCATGGCGGGAAGTCCGGTCCACCAGATAGGATAGATAAAAGTAATCTGCTCTGCCCACGAAATGTATTCCTGTTCGGCTTTTACATCATCCGAAACTTTTCCCATGCGCTGTCCCTGCATATCATTCAGAGAGAGCACTGGATTAAAACCGATTTTATAAAGATCTCTTACGATAATTTCTTGATTATGGGACTGGAGCGTTTCAACAACTGTGTTTAAAATATTGTGATTTAAACTGTTTTCGTTAGGGTGTGCGTAAATGATTAAATGTCTCATTGCTTTGATTGTTAAGATTAATGAGACAAAAGTACTGCGGCGTGCCTTTCAAAAATTGTAAGAAAACGAAACAGTCTATCAGGATCTTGGATTACAGATCTCCTGCTGAAATTTTAAATACTGAGCCGGGGAAATATTGATAAAATGCCTGAAATCATGAATAAGCTGGCTCTGGTCGTAATATCCACATTCATCAATAATGGTAAACCACTTGACTGGATTTTGTGCTTCTGTTTCCTTTTCAATGATTTTTATAGCTTTTAAAAAACGGTTGTAGCGGTTAAGTTCTTTTAAAGAATAGCCAAACTGCTCTTTCTGCTTACGCTGGATATTTCTTTCCGTCTGTTGAGTTTGCTCTGCAATTACTTTTATTGGATTTAACAGGTCATTTTCAAAACTGCCCAAAAGCTGGCTGGTAGGATCCCGGTGCTGCAGATAAGGTCTACAGAATTCAAGGATATGATTTACCTGTCCGGAGGTTGAATGTAATGAGATAAGCTGATGCCAAAGATCTGTAAAACAGTTTTCTTCCAGCAGTTCATCCGGATGTCTTGCCGGCTGTTCAATGGATATTTTTCCGAAAAACCTGAAAAATGCATCATCTTTAAAATTAGCAACCAAAATAGATGATCCTGAGGGAAGTGTATATTCAAAAGCTTGTCTCACAGGCCCAAATACCATACATTTATCTATCTGTATGACGGTCTTTTCCCGGGTAGACATGGTAGCACTTTCTCCAAAACAAAATAACAGAATAGTCTGATAAGTGGGTAAAAGCGTTTTGGTAATGGAGAATTCAGAAGAATTTTCAGCAAAATAAAAATGAGTAAATACGTTTTCAAATTCCTGAGGAACAGAAATTCTGTACTCGTTATATTCAGAATGTAATTCCATAAGCCTGAAAATTAAGAGATGAGGTGTTTTATCATTTTATAATTGATCATAGCAACTCCTTTTACAGAGACCGTTTTTTCCTGAACTACCTCAAAACCTGATTTTTCAAAAAATGGTCTGGCTGTTTTGCTTACATCCGCAGTAAGGGCCTTTTTATTATTCAGCAAAGCTTCTTTTTCAATCTGTTGGTAAAGGAGGGTTGCAATACCTTTATGCTGATAATCTTTGTGTACAAAAAGCAGATCAATATAATTTCCCTGATCGAGCGTACAGAAACCAGCGATTTTATTTTCAGTAAGAGCAAGTAAAACATATTGATCCCTGATCACTTTTATCCATCTTTCTTCATGATCTGACCCGGATTTCCAGGCTTCAAGTTGTTGAAGATCATAGTCTTTTTTACACACTTCATCTATCGTTGCTCTAAAAAGCTGCAACATTTCCGGGAGATCATTATCAGTTCCTTTTCTGATAATGATATGATGATCTAATGTAATGTTGTTCATAAAGCTTTTGCTGTTCTTTAGCCTTTCATAAAAAAGCAAGCAGTTCCACATCGTAAAAGGAAACTGCCGGCCATGTTATAGTTTTTATCCTGGTTCAATAATTATTCTTGCTGCATTTTAGTTTTTGAAGACAGCTTTTCTTTCGGTTATATATAAAAGACAATTATTGAATGCAGGATGTTACATGAGTTGCACATATTTTTCTACTCCTGCTCAAGCTTGATGATAGATCCCTTGTAAAATTTAGTCAGATCATAAAGATCGGTAAAATAATGCTGAAGATCCGGGATGATGGCAGGATCAAAATTTTTCAGATCACATTGGTTTTCTGCCAGAAGATACAAAGACTGGTTATCCGGTTTCAGGTATTCACAAAGAATATTATCCGGATGCTGTTTTCTGTTGATGATCTCTGTAAGAAAGATTCCGTAGATCAGAAACTGATTGAAGTTTTTAGAATCCACAATATAATTCATGTCCTGTTTCAGCAATTTTTCATAATCTGAAAGAATCTGCAGAAAATTTTCGGCATGAACATTAGTTGGAATTTCATAAAAAAGGTCTATACCATTAATGAAAAGCTGTGTTTTGGTCTCCTCATGATCTGAAGAATAGACTTGATGAAACCATTGAAAAATAAGCAAAAGCTCTTCCTGGGTAAGCTCTTCAACAGAATCCTTTATTTTTTCTTTAATTGTTTCAAGGGTGTTTCTCGCTTCAGGCTGAAGAAATTTAAGAATATTCTCTTCTTCACGGCTGAGCTTATTGTACAAATTAATTTTGGCAATAGTGGGATTGGTCTTGATGAAATAAAGTTCTTCCGCCATAGTTATTTACCAAATTAGATTTCAAATGGTTGTTTAAATATACAAAATATGCGTCAACTGTATTAAAAAAAATAATATGCAATGAATGGGATAGCTATTTTACAGTTTCATGCAGTGCAATTCTGTTTCCTTCTGAATCTTCGAACTCTGCTACAGCAAACCCATATTTTTCGTCAATTCTTTTGGGATAAAGAACAGAACCTCCGTTTTTAACGGCTTTTTCCAATGTTCTGTCAATATTTTCTGTTTTAAAATAAATAATAACACCGTTTTTGGATGGTTTGTATACTTCTCCTTTGGCCAAAGCTCCCGTAATACCACTGTTTTTTTCTTCAAAAGGAAATAAAGCCATTTCATAGTGGTCTATCATTTCTTTTTCAAAACTAAAGTTGAAAACAGCAGTGTAGAACTTTTCAGCACGTTCGAGATCATTTACAGGAATTTCAAAATAGACAACAGGATTGGTGGTTTTCATATTTTTTACAGGATTTGTTTTCTGTGGCTGGCTGCAAGATACGCTTATTAGCAAAAAAAATATCAAAAAGGAAAACATCGGTTTCATGATTTCATAGTTTATACAGTGGATTATTTACTGAATCTAAAATAAAGTTTTTATCTCAATTTCAAAAATAGATAGACTTCTCTATTTTTTATCTACATTTGTAAAAATTTTCAAGATGAAAAAGGAAAAAGTACGGGAAAGAATTATCAGAGTTGCCTCAGAACTGTTTTATAAGCAAGGATATAATTCAACGGGAATCAATCAGATTATTGCGGAGGCGGATATTGCGATTGGTTCTTTGTACAATCATTTTTCATCCAAGAATGATCTTCTCCAGGCATATCTTGTCAAAGAAGAATTGGATTGGTTTGAGGGATTTGAAAACAGTACATCCAAAATTTCAGAACCAAAAGAAAAAATTCTGGCACTTATTGATTACAGGAAAAAACTTCAGCAGACTTCAAAATTTGCAGGATGTCACTTCATTAAAATTGTTTCCGAAATAGGAGAAGGCAATCCCTCTGTTTCTGGTTTTGCCAGACAGCATAAAGAGAAACAAAAAGAAGTGATCCGAACAATTGTAAATGAATATGCTGCACAAACGAAGCAGGCAGATCCGGATTTATTAGCAGAAAATATTTTCCTTTTAATAGAAGGAGCGGTGATTACATCCACGATTAACAGAGAAAATAACTCATTTGATCAGGTAAAAAAATTGGTACAGGGTTTATTACTCTGATTTTTTTTACTATTTAAAAAATAGATATATCTATATAATAATGAAACGTAAGTATTTGAAATTATTAGTGATATTGTTTGGACAATTGCTGACTATTATGGATATTTTTATTATCAATGTATCCATACCTTCCATACAGCGTGATCTTCATGCTTCTCATGGTGAAATACAGTTTATGGTTGCAGCCTATCTTATTGGATTTGCTTCTTTGCTTATTACAGGAGGGCGATTGGGTGATCTTTACGGGAGAAAAAAGATGTATACCATCGGGTTATTAGCTTTTATGGTAAGCTCTGTTGCGTGTGGATTTTCTGCAGGAGCCTATCAGTTAGTAATCGCAAGGTTTATACAAGGAATAAGTGCGGCAATGATGGCACCTCAGGTACTTTCGATGATACAGATATTGTTTATTGATCATCATGAGCGGACCAAAGCGATGGGTTGGTACGGAATTACGATTGGGATAGGAACTGTGTTGGGGCAGTTTCTCGGAGGCTATTTTTCATCTTTGACAATGATAGAAGAACCCTGGAGGCTTATTTTTCTAATCAACATTCCTATAGGTTTGCCGGCAATTTTTCTTACGTTGAAATTACTTGACGAATCTACAATTTCTGTGAAACAATCCTTTGATGTTGCCGGTGTTCTCATTCTTTCTGCAGGATTGTTCTGTGCTACTTTTGCCCTGACAACATCTGAGCATACAGGGCTGGGTTTTAAAAATGTTTTATTAATGATTGTTTCAGCAGGAATTTTATTTACTTTTATTAAAAATCAAAAGAAAAAAATTCGAAATGCATCTTCTTATCTTATTGATTTTGAGTTGTTCCGCTACGCCAATTTCAATCTGGGAATCGTAGCAGTTTCCTTCTTTTTTATTATGCTGGATTCCTATTTCTATATTGTATCTCTGTTTTTTCAGCAGGGGTTAAAAATCAGTCCGTTGAGGGCCGGAGAGATCATTGTTTTTCAGGGATCAGGATTTATCCTTGCCTCTGCTATTTCAGTAAAACTGATTTTGAAATATGGAAAAAAAGCCCTGATGGCAGGACTTAGCTTTATTATTGTGATCCTTATTCTTCAGTTGTTATTTTTCAGGATGGAAACTGATTTTCCGGTTTTTTGCCTGTTATTATTTTTGCATGGGCTGGGAATCGGATCCATCATTCCTTCACTCGCTGCTATAGCACTGTCGGGAATGTCTGAAAAGCTGATGGGAAATGCTTCCGGTGTTTACAATACTTTTCAGCAGATTGCTGCTATTTTCGGAATTGTTGTCGTAGGAAGTGTTTTCTATTACTTTCTGGGAGAAAAACCTGATGTGCAACATTACCATGAAGCTTTCTCTATTGTGTTACTGATTAATATATTCTGTCTGATTTTTGTAATGATCTGTGTTTTCAAAGTTCCGGATGATGTTCTTCCAGAAATAAGGCGGCGAGAATGAAAATTAAGGTTTCTTTGCTGAGGTTCTGATTTCATTTAAAGTTGCTTTTGCAATATTTCTGGTCACTTCAGTAGGAGAGTGGCAATCGCAGTTGCTGAGCCCAATCACATAAATATCTTCAGCAGGAATATAAACTCCCATACTTTTAAATCCGAAGACACTTCCACCATGCTCACGGTCAGGAACTCCATTGATGTCTTTCAAATGCCATCCGTAGCCATAAGTAAATTCTTCACCATTATTCAGTTTATATTTCTGAAGAGCTTTTTGAGTTTCTTTTAAATCCAATAATAAATTTTGGTTTAAGGCCTGCTGCCATTTCAACATATCATCTGCTGTAGACATCAGTGAACCGGAAGAAAAAGGAACACTGAAACTGATGATGGTTTTATTCACAAATCCCTGTTCTTTTTTGTGATATCCGTAAGCTCTTTGAGGAATAACTTTTCTGTCAGAGGCATAATAAGAATGGTTCATTCCTGCTTTGTCAAAGATATTTTTCTTAATAAAGTCTTCATAGGAAGTTCCGGAAACAAGCTCAATGATATATCCCAAAACGACATAGCCGGAATTGTTATAATCAAACTTTTCTCCGGGAGCAAAATCAACAGGTTCATTTTTGAAAAAATTTACCATTTCTTCAGGTTTCATTTCTTTTTGAGCGATGGAAGCTATTGACTTCATTTTAGTAAAGTCCTTTATTCCTGAAGTATGTGTCAGAAGATGATGCATGGTGATGTTATTTCCATTGGGATAATCCCTGATGTATTTGGAAACAGGATCTGTGACATTAAGTTTTCCCCGCAGTTCAAGGATCAGAATTGCTACAGCAGTAAACTGTTTGGTCATTGATCCGATTTGAAAAACATTCTCAGGGGTCATATTGACATCGAGTTCAAGATTGGCTTTTCCAAAAGCTTTCCGATACAGATTTTTTCCGTTCTGCGTAATCAGAAAAACACCGCCAGGTTCATTTTTATTCCCAAATTCTGTGTGAATAATACTGTCAATTTTCTTTTCATATCCTTTGGTATTAATCTGAGCATCCATTCTATAACTAAAAAATGGAAGCAATACAATAATGGTAATCAGCTTTTTAGTAATCATATCTATGTATTTTGTTATGCAAAGATATAACTAATTTTTATTACTATGTTATACAATATAGTTATTTGTAATTTATCCTGAAGAAATTATATTTTAAAAACTATTTTACAGCAGAGATGATTAACATCATAGGTCTGCGGAGTTCCTCCTTCATCTCCGGAATTTCTTTTAGCATTTCCTGACCTGGCTCAGGTTCTATAACTTCTTTGATTTTGAAGCCTGCTTTTAATAAGGTATTGAAATAAGACGTTAAAGTGCGGTGGTATTTGATTACATTTTCGCCCAGAAAAGTAGTGTTCCTTTTTCCTTCTGTAAAATATCGGTCGACAGGCCAGCAGATTTTCTGACCGTCTTTATCATATACCCAATCCTGACCACCTTCCGCAGTGAAAACAGGATGCTCTACTGAAAATACAAATGATCCTCCGGGACTAAGCCATTTATAAATATGCTGCACGATGGTATCGAATGATTCTATATAATGTAATGTGAGTGAACTGAGTATTAAATCAAATTTTTCAGCAGGATAATCAATATCTTCCAGAGCTTTTCTTTCATAAAAAATTCCTTTCAAACTATTAATTTCCTGAGCTTTTGCCAGCATTCTTTCCGAAAGATCAATTCCGATGACTGATTGAGCTCCGTTTTCTATCGCATAACGGCAATGCCATCCGAAACCGCAGCCAAGGTCAAGAACATCTTTTCCCTGAAAATCCGGCAGCATGTTTTTCAAGGTGTGCCATTCTCCTGCTCCTTCCAGTCCTATCTGGGAACGGAGCATTTTTTCGTACTGATCAAAAAATGAAGGATTATCGTATTTATTTTCTTTCATAGCTTCAAAAATTGTGATTCTTAATTATTGATCATTATCAAGATCTTAAACCTTGGCAAGGATCAAAGATTGCTGTTCTTTCTGATATCTCAGATTTGAAAAGTAAATTTACAACAATATTAAAGTTCAACGCTTTCCGATCAATGAAAAAATAAAAGCTGAATGTAAACATCCAGCTTTATATCAACTCTTGGTTGAAAAATTTTAATTTGATTCCGTATACTTTTTGAAATTATCAAGAATTGCCTGCCAGCCTCCTTTCTGCATTTCTTCGGGATTCTGGTTTTCAGGATCGAAAGCTACATCTACATGAGTCTGACCGGCATTTTCTTTAAAGTCAACCTGTACTTGTCTTCCGTCAGGCATGGTGTACTTAAAGTTTTCTCCTTCTTTTATTTCATCATAAACAGCTTCAAAGTCGAAACCGAAGCTTCCGTCTTTAGCTTCCATTCGTGCTGCATATTTTCCACCTACTTTCATATCATTGGTAGCAGAGGGACATTGCCATGAAGGATCAGCAAAGTTCCATTGGGTAATGTGTTCAGGATGGGTGTAATAATTCCATACTTTTTTTGCATCTGCGTTGATGGTAGCAGAAACTGTGATTTTGTGACTCATTTTTTTATTGATTTAAGGTTACCAGTAATTCGTCAAGTTTTTCTAATATGGCCATCATTCCCTGTTCCATTCCCATTTCGATAATGGTTTCCAGATCAGTTAAGGATGCATAGCTTACAATTGTTTCTACAAGAGTATTTTCATTTTTATCGGTGAAAGTTACTGCCCATTCTGCCTGAGGAAGATTGGTGTTGATTTCTCCTTTTTCGTTGCAGAATGCATCGCTGGAAGTATAAGAATCAATGGGTTTGATCTTGTGGTAGCCTACCCAGCCCCAGTATTCAGTTCCGTTGGGGTCCACCATTGCATAATGCCAGTGTCCGCCTTCACGGAATTCCATGGATTTTGTTTTGGTAGTGAATGGTTTTGGGGCAAACCAGCGGTCCAGAAGTTCACTTTTTGTATAGCAGTCCCATACCAATTGTCGGTTGGCCATAAACTCACGTCTGATCGTTAAGGTGTTCTTTTCTTTGTCTGCAAGAAAATCGAACTGAAGAAGATGTTTCATAATACTATTTTATAGTTTGGTTGTTGTATTAATTTTATTGCTGCTGGCTTTTTAATGTCGCCAGTAAAGTATCAAGCTGCTCAAAACGGCTTTCCCATATTTTTCTGAATTGTTCCAGCCAATGATCTATTTCTTTCATTTTATCAATTTCTAAAAAGTAATAAATTTCCCTTCCCTGGTGATTTTGGGTAACCAATTCACACTCAGTCAGAATTTTCAGGTGTTTTGAAACGGCCTGTCTGGTGGTATCAAAATGCTCTGCGATGGCATTCGGTGTCATTGCCTGTACTGCAATCAGTGCAATAATAGCCCTGCGTGTGGGATCTGCTATTGCCTGGAAAATATCTCTTCTCATAGTTGATGATTTTTATATGAAACCATATGGTTGCAAATATATGTGCAACTTTTCGGTTTCGCAATTTTTTTTGATGAAATTTATAGATCAGAAACTGAAAAACGATAGAGGGTATTTATTAATTAACTTTAAATGAGTTGTTTGTGGTAGGGTTGGGAAAGTTTTACCTTTTGTTTTCCCGCATCGCTTTAATCAATCTGTCATTTCTTTTGTCAGCTCTTTCATTGTTTAAAGAAAGTACAGCCCAGATTGCAGCAGGAAGCCATCCGATCAGAGTGATCTGTAAAATAAGACAGATGATTCCGGTGAAAACTTTTCCACGGACCATGAAAGATAAGAAGGGAAGTAAGATAGCTAATAACATGATTTTTGTTTTTAATTAATTTGATTTTAACGGGACTGAGGATCAAAATAGGCTTTAAAAGTAAGAGGATCTTCGGTTTTATCCTCAGCTTCTTCAAGATATTCCAAATACTCTTCCTGATGTTTCTCCATATAAACAAGCACAATAGCTAGGTTTACAAAAAGATTTTTGTCTTTAGAACCCAAATGTAATGCCGTTTTTAAATACTCCAGAGCCTTTTCATTTTCTCCCATATCAGAGTAAATAGCACCAATATTGATTAAAGCTGAAGTGTTTTCAGGTTCAATCAATAAGATTTCATCTAATTCTTTCACCAACAGATCGTTTAAAGCATCCCAATGGTCTTCATTTTCCCATCTTTTAGCCTGAAGTTTTTTTACGTTTTCTAATCTTGTTGTTATCGTACTCATTATTTATAATTACAGAATGGATGTTTATTTATAAAGTGCAAATTTAGCTTTTTACTCTTTAAGTCCATCCAGTAATGCAGCTTTCAGGATTTCAATGTTGATATCTTTCAATGCTTTGAACTTAATGCAATATCCTGTAACACTGGCTTTACCTATCTTCTGTCCATAAGTTTCTGACAGATGGGTTTTATCGCTGATATTCAATATAGACAGAGATACCAGTGGTATTGGCACTCATCCCGATCTGATAAAAATCCCTGGTTTTTCCATCAGCATATTGTAATGTATACAGTCCGTATCCGATATTGGGATTGGAAACGGTTTTATTTTCACTGTTTTTACCATCGAGAAACCACAGCTTGCATTCTGGCATAATCTCAAGAATGAGCTGGTGGAGTTCCTGCATATCTTTGCGTTTCTTTTCAGGCTGGCTGTAGATATATTCTTGAATTTGTTCTTGGATGGTCATGGATCAGGTAATTGGTTTTTGAGGTTATCAAGCGACTAATTTACAAAATTTCATAAAGTGCAACAGGTGAATCATGAAACAAAAAAGAACAGCAATTGCTGTTCTTTTATATTGTATTTTTCCTGATCTAATGAATCAGTTCTTTCATTGTTTTCTCTGTTTTCATCAGTTCACCATCTGGAATCTGATGATTAAGATAGGTGAAAAGCAAATTGGTAACCCAGCTGTTTTCAATCTGATGAACATAGTAGGAGCAGATCAAACCAAAATCATCGGAAATATAAGCAGGAAGATCTGAAGAACCCGTAGTTCTGAAGGTGGAAACAAAAATTTCCTTTCGGATATCACTTATTTTGTCCTCTGTTTCCTCATCAAAATGTTTTTCTTCAACTGCCTGATAAGCTTTCATCCATTTATCTGAAAAGTCAGCAGAATCTCTGTTGTCAAGGATTGTATCAATTTTTTCAGAATTAATGATGCCAAGGGTCGCTTTTAAAGTTTGATTAAAAACATTTTCCAATTTGTTGATTTCTTCTTTCATAGTGTAATCCTATCCAAACGCTCTTTTCAACAGACTTTCCACTTTCGGCTCGCTGCCTCTGAAACTCTTGTAAAGCTCCATCGGATCTTTTGTTCCCCCAGAAGAAAGCAAAACTTTATATTTGGCTGCAATCTCAGGATTGAAGATTCCGTTTTCTTTAAAATACTGGAAAGCATCGGCATCCAGAACTTCCGCCCATTTGTAAGAATAATATCCTGCAGAATATCCTCCCTGGAAAATATGGGAAAAGCTTGGGCTCATCGCTGTTTCTGGGTTAGAAGGATAAAGGGTGGTTGCTTTGGTATATTTATCTTCAAACTCTTTTACACTTTCATTCTCCAGTTCTGCCACTTTGGTGTGATAGTTCATATCCAGAAGACCGAAACCAAGCTGTCTTAAAGTCTGGTAGCCTTCCATGAAGTTTTTAGACTGCGCTATTCTTTCAATTTTTTCATCAGGAAGAACTTCTCCTGTTTTATAATGTATGGCGAACGTTTTTAAGAATTCCGGTTCATAGCAGAAGTTTTCCAGAAACTGTGACGGAAGTTCCACGAAATCCCATTTAACGGAAGTTCCGGAAAGAGTAGGATATTGAGTATCCGCCATCATTCCGTGAAGTGCGTGCCCGAACTCGTGGAATAAAGTAGTCACCTCCTGGAAAGTCAATAAGCTAGGGGTATCTTTTGTAGGTTTGCTGAAGTTGCAGACAATTGAAATATGTGGACGGGAATTTTCCCCGTTTCGTTTGTACTGATTTTTGTAGCTGGTCATCCATGCACCGGCTCTTTTCCCTTTTCTTGGGAAGTAATCAACATATAAAAGAGATTTATAAGTCCCGTTCTCTTTTACTTCATATACTTTTACATCGTCGTGATATTTCGGAATGTCGTTTCTTTCCTCAAAAGTCAGTCCGAAAAGTTGTTCAGCCAATCCAAATACAGCATCCTGTACCTGGTTTAATGGAAAATAAGGTTTCAACTCTTCATCATTAAGATCAAATTTTGCCTTGCGAAGTTTTTCAGCGTAGAATGCATGGTCGTATCCTTGCATTTCGTCAATTCCGTCAGCTTTTGCCAAAGCTTTTAATTCTTCAATTTCTTTATCAGCATAAGGTTTTGCCTTGGTAAGAAGTTCATTTAAAAAATCAAAAACCTTTACCGGAGACTTCGCCATTCTTTCTTCAAGGACAAAATCAGCATAGTTTTTATACCCAAGAAGCTCAGCTTTTTGCTGTTTTAAATTCAAAAGCTCCTTAATCAGATTCTGATTGTCGAATTCTCCACCATCGAAAGATTTTTTACCATTTGCCAGAGCGAGTTCCTTTCTCAGTTCACGGTTTTCAGCATAGGTCATAAACGGAATATAACTTGGGTACTGTAACGTTACTACCCAACCATCAAGGTTTCTTTCTTTCGCTTCTTCAGCATATTGGTCCATGATGGCTTCAGGAATTCCTGCAAGATCTTCCTTATTCGTAATATGTTTAAAATAAGCATTGGTAGAAGCCAGCACATTTTGTCCGAACTGTAAAGACTTTACAGAAAGATCCATACTTATTTTCTTCAATTTTTCTTTGTCTTCCTCATTCAGTAAAGCTCCGCTTCTTACAAAACCTTTGTAGGTTTCATTCAAAAGCATTTCCTGTTCCTCATTGAGATTATATTTTTCCTTTTCATCATATACTTTCCGGATTTTGTTGAAAAGGGCTTCGTTTTGAGAAATTTTTGAAGAATACTCTGTTAAGATCGGAGAAACTTCCTGAGCAATCTGCTGGATTTCATCGCTGGTCTCTGCAGAATTTAAGTTGAAAAAAATATTGGAAACCACATCCAGTTGTTCTCCTGAATAAGCCAGTGCTTCGATTACATTTTCGAAAGTGGGAGCTTCAGGATTGCTGACAATTGCATTAATTTCTGCTTCAGATTTTTGAATCAACTCTTTAAATGCAGGAAGATAATCTTCATTTTTAATACTGCTGAACGGAGCCGAATGATATGGAGTGTTAAATTTTTCTGTTAAAATATTCATTTTAGATCTTTTATATAAGGTAAATTTAATGATTCATTGGGAATCACAGCTGAAACGGTCAAAAATAATGCCTTACTCGTGTGGTATGACAAAAATACCTTATCTTTAATTAATCTTGTCATATGGAAAGAAGGAGTGATGTGGGAATATTTAATTTTGAAATAGATTTAAAATAAATAACCTTAAATATATAGACTATGAAAACACTCTTAAAAATCATTGGTGCCATCCTTGTGCTGGCTATCATCTATGCAGTCATTGCCGTACTGGCTTTCAGTAAAGATTATCACTATGAAAAATCTGTTGTCATCAATGCACCACAGGAAAAAGTATGGCCTTATGTAGGTACTTTAAAAGGTTACAATGAATGGGATCCTTTTTCCAAGGCTGATAAAAATATTGTGATTACGTATTCAGGAAATGGAGATAAATTAGGAGATTCTTATCACTGGAAAGGCGATAAAAATGTAGGAGAAGGAGAACAATCCATTACTGAGCTTATTCCAAATCAAAAAATGAGTACAAAACTTCATTTTATAGAACCTTTTGAAGGAGATATGAAGGCTAATTTCATTATGAAACAGGAGGGAAGCGGAACCAGGGTGACATGGATGATTGATAATGAACTTACTCCTATGATGAAGATTATGAAACCACTGATGAACTTCAATATGGATAAAATGTTTAGTCAGGGATTAGGAGATCTGAAGAAACTTGCTGAATAATTAATCGGAAGGCCTTGTAAATTTTACAGGCCTTTTTTTATATCATTATTCATAGGTTTAACCATAGTCTTTTATCCTTTCATTTTTGCGGATAATGTTCATTTCCGAAAAGTTATTTTACAATATGCTATTGAAATATTATTCTAAAAATATTATCTTTATATAAAGAATAGATTGTATGGAGAAGATTGTATTTGAAAAAAGTGATATCAGAGACTTTGTGAAGACTACCATTGCAGAGAAAATTGAAAAGCTTAAAAATTTTATTGAGTTTACCCTGGAAGCCAGCCGTGACATCAAAAAAACTCCGAAATATGACAGTATGAGAGAAGAAATGCAGGAGGAGATTTATCAGATGCAACGACAGCTGGGAGCTTTGAATGATCTTAAAAGAAACATGGCAAAGGTTCTGAATACGGCTACAGAAAGAGTACAGCTTGGCTCGTTGGTCATCACCAACAAGGCCAGGTTTTATATATCAGTGTCATTAGGTGAGTTCTTTTTTGAGGGAGACAGGTTCTATGCCATCTCTCCGGAAAGCCCCATGGCTAAAAAAATGATGGGCATGAAAGCTGGTGATGAATTTACACTTAACAAAATCCATCAGAAGATTATAGAGATTTTGTAAAGTAAAAAGTAAAAAGTAAAAAGTAAAAAGTAAAAAGTAAAGTAGTTTTGATACACTTCAAGTATCTATCAGCCCCATAGTAAACTTCATTGATGCCGCTTCTATCTTTTTTGTAATTTTGTTACATGAATAAGGCATCCATTTTAAAAGAGATCATAGAGCAAAGAAGAAGTATTTTCCCGAAGGATTATACAGATTCAGAAATACCTCAGGAGGTTTTGGAGGAGATTGTAAACGCTGCTGCATTAGCTCCCAATCATAAACGTACTAAGCCATGGCGTTTTAAAATATTCAAAGGCGAAGAAAAAGCACAGCTGGCATCAGAAATGCAGGCAATCTATAAAGCAATCACACCCGAACAGCTTTTCCTGGAAAAAAAATACAGTGATATCGGTTTTAAAATCAATAAAGCCAATGTTGTAGTTTCTATTGTAGTCAACTTCAGTGGTATGGTTCCTGAATGGGAAGAAATAGCAGCTACTTCAATGGCAGTACAGAATATGTACCTTACCTGCACAGCGAATAATATCGGGTGCTACTGGAGTTCTCCCAAAATTGTAGACGAGCTGAAAGAATCTCTGACCATTGAAGAAAACCAGAAATGTCTGGGACTTTTCTATATGGGAACTGTTTAATATGAAGAATATTTACAGAAATTATAATGAAGAAGATCTGCATGCCGCTTATCTTCATATGACTGATCATACAGGTAAAGTCAATGATGAACTGCGTGAGGCCATCAGTCAGAAATTCAATTATGATGAATTTGTAAAAGCAGCTGAATACAGGAAAGTTTTAGTTAAAGAAAAAGGAAGAATTTCATATGAAGTACATAAAAGAGTACAGAAAGGTGAAAAGATAGATGTTATTCTTGAAAATATTTCTTCAGAAATGATTGGCAGAAGTGATTTGAAGGTTTTTATTCTGAATAAGTTTGATCAGTTTTCAAAAGTTAAAGAAAACGATAAGATAGATGAGAAAGTAATTTTTAAAAGCCTTTTAGGACTTGTAATAGCTTCTGTTACCGGGAGTCTTTTTTTAAAGGCTGTGATTACCTCTACCGGACAGTTTTCGTTTTTTCTGCTGGTGCCTGCTTATATCATCAACTATTTGGTGATCTATGGGATTACAGGAAAGACAAGAGATAATTTTGTTGTTTTTATGGCAGTTTTAATTTCTGTGATTATTTCAACAGTATTCTCTTTTGCACTGATCAGTTAAAAAAAATGAATTTTATAAAACTTTTTACTTGTAGCTTTTTACTTCAAACTTTTTTACTATCTTTGCACTCTTAAATATTTAACTGGGACGAGTTCCCGTAAAATTCAAACATTATGTCAGTAAAAATCAGATTACAAAGACACGGTAAAAAAGGAAAACCTTTTTTCCACATCGTGGTTGCAGATTCTAGAGCTAGAAGAGATGGTAGATTCATCGAAAAACTAGGAACTTACAACCCAATTACTAATCCGGCAACTATCGAATTGAACGTTGATTCTGCTGTAGAGTGGTTAAACAACGGTGCTCAGCCAACTGATACTGCTAGAGCTATTTTATCTTACAAAGGTGCTCTTTACAAAAAACACTTACAAGGTGGTGTAGCTAAAGGTGCTTTTGACGAAGCTGAAGCTGAAAAAAGATTCAATGCTTGGGTAGAAGCTAAAGATGCTAAAGTACAAGGTAAAGTAGACGGTTTAGCTACAGCGAAAGCAGATGCTAAGAAAGCTGCTTTAGAAGCTGAAGTAAAAGTAAACGAAGCTAGAGTTGCTGCTGTTGCACAAGCTGAAGCTGATGCTAAAGCTGCTGAAGAAGCTGCAAACGCACCTGCTGAAGAAGTTGCTGCTGAAGCTACAGAAGGAGAAGCTCCTGCTGCTGAAACTGAAGAAAACACTGAAGCTTAAGAACAAACCCTGTTATGCGTAAAGAAGATTGCTATTTTTTAGGTAAAATCACACGCAGACATGGACTTGCGGGTAACGTAATCCTTAAATTGGATACCGATCAACCCGAGCTTTACAATAAATTGGAATCAATATTCGTTGAAATCAACGGATTATTGGTTCCATTTTTTATTGAAAGATCATCATGGAGCAAGCTTGATGCTCTGAATCTTGCATTCAAAAACTCTTCTGAAGCTATGGTAGATCAGGTGTTGGGTAAAAGTGTTTACCTTCCACTTGCTTCACTTCCTAAACTTTCAGGAAAACAATTCTATTACCACGAAATCATCGGATTTGAAATTTTTGATCAAAATGATAACAACTGTGGCGTGATCAGATCTGTGAACGACCAGACCGCACAGGTCTATTTCATTACCAATCTGGATGGAAAAGAAGTGGTTATTCCTATGATCAAAGACTGGATTCTTGCAGTAGACAGGGAAGAGAGAACCATCAAAATGGAACTTCCTGAAGGTCTTATTGATGTATTTCTGGTTCCTTCTAAAAAAGACGAATAGTTTTGCAATAAGCAATAAGCAATAAGCAATAAGCAATAAGCTATTCTTTCACTCTTTTCTCATCTATTTCATTACTGATTATTCATTTACTCATTTTTAATGCGGGTAAAAGATAATCCTGTACTATCTTTTCGGATTGCTGGTGGGCATAGGGCTTGTTGTAAGCTTGCGCTGTAATTACGATGACCACTGGGATTTTTGTGAAAATAATAATTTTGTTTCCGCCATTTCCACTGGATTGGAAAGCTTCATACTGGTTGTTTCCCACCGTATAGACTTTTCTCCAGAACAGGTATCCATATCCTTCAAAATCAGGATTATCTGTGAAATAATTGGTGAAAGATTTTTCAACCCAGTTTCTGGTCAATATCGTTTTTCCCTCCCATATCCCGTTATTTTTATACAGTTGCCCGAATTTTGCAAAATCAAGTGCTTTCATCCGTAATCCACCTGCCAGAGAAGGCTTTTGCTGTGGGGTAAACTGCCATTTGTAGTTTGTAATTCCAAGAGGCTGAAATAATTTTTGATGTGCATATTTTTCCAAACCTTGCGGAACTTTTTTGTCTAAAATATCTCCTGTTAATACAACTCCGGCAGTAAAGTAACTCCAGTTTTTTCCGGGCGTATTCTCTGTCATGGGCAGGTCCAATATAAATTTAACCCAGTTTTCAGTCGGATACATATTTTCCTCATTTCCGGGAGATTCATAGTCCTCATCATTACCATCAAATCCTGAGCTCATGGTCAGTAAGCTTTTTATGGTGACATTATCTTTTTGAGAAGAATAGTTTTTAGACTGTTTCAGGTCATAAAACTCCTTCAGATTCTGATTTTCATTTTTTAAATATCCGTCATTGATTGCTATCCCGGTTAAAGCTGAAGAAAAAGATTTTCCTACCGATCGGGTATCCTGTAGTGAGTCTCTGGCGGATCCGTTGAAATATTCTTCGAGAAGTAATTTTCCTTCTTTTATAATAACTATTCCCGTAATATTTTTAAATCTGTTTTCTGCAATTTTCTTATTCAGATTTCTGATGTTTTCTGTATTGATTTTTTCCTGAGAAACCTTCCATCCACTGTTGGATTGAATGGGTTGAATGGCGATCTGCTGCTCCGGGATATTTTGGGAGGGAACATTGAGATTAATTTGACCTTCTGCAATAACAGGCCCTGTTTTGAGTGTAGAAGCGTTGAGATACGGACGTATTTCAATTTTTAAAATATGATTTCCTTCTGACAGAGCATCAATTCCGTTATGAGACATATAAAAACGCATCCATAAATACCTTCCCCATGAATCCTCATTTTTATTGCTGATAAGAGGAATTCGTAATGTAGTTTTGAACTTTTTATTCTCTGGAGTACCAGCACCTGTATTGAGATTTTCTTTATAGATTGGTTTCCCGTCTACATAAAATGAGAATTGATAATTTCCATTTTTCAACAGTTCATCCACAGTCCAGCCGGGTTCAAGCTGATGAAGATAATTGGCCAGCGAATTATCAAAAAAAGCATGAATACCAAGATCACCGTTTTCCTGAAATACTGTAGAATTGAGAAAATCTGAATCTTTCAGGTTTTCCAGCGGTATATTTTGAGTAAGAAAGGCAATTTTCCCAGCATACTTTTTTTGAATGGAATTCTCCATCTTTTCAGCATCAACTATATTTTTATTTTGTCCCTGATACAAATAAAAAGTAAGAATAAAGATCAATAATAGGATAGGTTTCATCTTAAAAAAGTATTTAAACAAAAATAATGAACTTCCTTGTAGCAAAATAGAATGAAATTAACATTTCTATTATTGATCTCTCCGGAATTTAATTGAATAACTTTCTGAACTCTCCCGGAGACTGGTTGGTCTTCTGTTTAAAGAGCTTACTGAAAGATTGTGGATGCTCGAATCCCAGCTCATAAGCAATTTCACTCACTGATAAACTGGTGGTACTCAAACGTTCTTTGGCAGACTCAATTAATTTGTTCTGAATATGCTGCTGTGTATTTTGCTGAGTATGAAGACGCAAAAGTGTTCCGAGATAATTAGGTGAAATATTCATCTGGTCGGCAATACATTTCACTGTAGGAATGCCGTTTTCAAGGAGATTTCCGTTTTCAAAATATTGAGAAAGAATATCTTCAAACTTGTATAATAATTCGTGACTGGATTTTTTTCTGGTGAAAAACTGACGTTCATAAAAACGGTCAGAGTAAACCAGTAATAATTCAATCTGGGCAATGATGAGTTCCTGTGTGAATCTGTCAGTATTTGACTGATATTCACGTTCAATATTTTTAAATAGATCAACAAGAATTTTTTCTTCTTTATCAGAAAGGAAAAGAGCCTCTTTCACCTGGTAACTGAAGAAATCGTATGACTTTATTTTCCTGGTTAAGGAAGTGTTCCAAAGAAAATCAGGATGAATAAGCAATAAATATCCTGTAGGTTCTGCTTCTACATCCGGATTGATTTCCAGACTCAAGTATTGCTGTGGCGAAACAAAACACAGTACTCCGGAGTCAAAATCATATTGCTGCTGCCCGTAATTGAATTTTGGAGTGACATTTTTTTTCAAACCAATAGAATAAAAATTCTGGATCCACTTCAGTTCTTCATTTTCTACAACATAACGAACCTTGCTGTAATCAATCAAACTGATCAGCGGATGCTCAGGATTCGGAAGACTGCAGAAATTATGAAAATCTGATATAGAATTAAAACGGACGGGTTGTTTCATGTAACGAAGTTAGTTGTTTTTATAAAAAGTTTAATACATTGACTCAAAAAGTCTTCGCCTCCGCTCAGACGGACTTCTCTAAAATTTTATATTTAATCCATGCATATAAATTAAAATATTAAGTATTAGAAATATCGTCCGGAGCGGAGCCGAAGGATATGATTATCTTATTAAATTGCAGTAGAAACAGTCAGGCTTTCCCATTTCTCAGCGTCTTTCTTTAAAATATCAATTTTGTTATTCAGAAATTCCATCGTTCCTACACCTAATAATAAATGTACCGGAGGGTTTTTCTCTTTACTGATCTGAATCAAAACATCAGCTGCTTTTTCGGGATCATTAGGCTGGTTTCCATTGATTTCGTTAAGGTGCGCTTGCTCTGAATTTCTTGCCGCTTCATATGCCTGGATGGGATTGGCTGGTGTTTTCACCGAATCTTTAGTTAAAAAATCGGTACGGAAATATCCCGGATAAACAACAGTCGCATGAACTCCGAAATCTTTTACTTCTTCAGCCAGTGCCTCCGTAAATCCGGCAACAGCAAATTTTGTAGAACAATAGATTCCCCAGCCCGGAAAGTTAGCAGAATATCCGCCAACAGAAGAAATATTGAAGATGTTTCCTGATCTTTGTTCGCGCAGATAAGGCATAGCGTTTCTTATCACATTCAAGGTTCCGAAAACATTGACTGCATAATTTTCTCTTGCTTCCTCATCAGTGAGTTCTTCCAGCGTTCCGATCTGTCCATAGCCCGCATTGTTGACAACCACATCAATTCTTCCGAAATGGTCAACTGTTTTTGCGATGGCAGATTTAATGTCGTTGTTATCCGTGATATTGACGCTGAGCGGAAGGAAGTTTTCAGAAGTTTCTCCGATGGTGGAGATCAGTGATTCAACGGTACGGCTTGTAGCAGCAACCTGAAATCCTTCGGATAATAATTTTTTTACCAACTCGAATCCTAAACCTTTTGAAGCTCCTGTCACGAACCATACTTTCTTTGTTTCCATTTTTAAATATTTTTTTGTTTTAATGATGGTACAAAGATGGAAACTTACGAAAAGGGAAATGTATCCAAATCGGGGAATGATGTATCCAAATCGTGAATGGTGTTATTTAACGCGTGTCATTTTGAATGAAGTGTAAGGAAGAATCTCAAACAATTGATAACAGATAAGATTCTTTGAGTAATGTTCTAAAGAGTGCAACTTCAGCCTGTACTCTCTGTTTGTATAAATCATCTTCAATTTTAACGAAAATATTGATCAATACATGGAAAAAAGCGAAAGGAGTGGTGCATCTACTGAAGAAAAATAATATTTTTGTAATATAGCTAGGATGAGTGATGAAAATAAAATATTTACTACTGTTTTTGATTACCGGGATTGTGCTTTTCCCTGCACAGACCAACAAGATAGGAAAAAATGCTCTGGAAGAACGGACGTATGAAGAATTGAATAAAGAATTCTACAAAAGCCGTATAGGAGATGGAAACAGTAAAAGTATTGCCAGTTCTTATCTTAAAAAGGCAAAATCTGAAAAAAATAAGGCTCAGATTGCTGAAGGATATGTTATGCTTCATTTCGAAGAAGACTTACCTAATGCATTAAAATATCTTGACAGCTTACAACATCTCACTCAAAATTTCAAAGAAAATACCTATCCGGCCAGAATTTATCTTTTACGGGGAAACCTTTATTTTAGAAATGATAATCTACAGTCTGCCCTGAACAATTATATTTTAGGACTGAAATATGCAAAAAAAGAAGGCAATAAGAGGCAGATTGCTTTGGCACATATCAGTATTGCCTATCTGAATAATTATATCGGAAAACATGAGGAAACTACTAAAGTCCTGAAACATTATGCCTATGAAGCCGATTATATGAATGAAGAGGAAAAGACCTCTCTCAAATTGAATCTGGCTGATGCCTATATAGAAATCAATAAAATGGATTCTGCTTATGCATTGATACAGGAAGGTTTAAAGAATTCTCAAAAAAACAGAGATATTTACCGCTATCATCAGAATCTTGAGCTGCTTGGGTATTATCATCTGCATTCGAAAAATTATCAGAAAGCGATTGACGGCTTATCAGCGTGTAAAAAATATTTCTTTACAAACAGTAATGACAAAAGAGATCAGAATTATACTCTTTTGTATCTGGGAAAATCATATGCCGGACTTCAGGAAAAAGCCAAGGCAGCAGACTTTTTCCGGAAGATAGATTCTATGGTTCTTAAAACAAACTATATCTATCCTGAGCTGAGAGATGTATACACCTATCTGATTGATTATTATAAAGAAAACAGTGATACAGAGAAGCAGCTGTATTATGTAGACAGATTTCTAAAGGTAGATCAGGTTCTGGATAACCAGTTCAGATATATTTCCAGAGAGCTTCCCAGAAGGTATGATACTCCGGAACTTCAGCAGGAAAAAGAAAACATTACCAATGAGCTGACAAAAAGAAAAAGCCTTTTTTATATTGTTTTAAGTCTTTTGCTGATTTCACATTTGCTATTTATCAACGTTTACTTTAAATATAAAAAATCTGAAAAGAACTATAAGAAGATCGCCCAGGATCTTATCCAATCTGTTAATGAAAACACGGTAGGAAAAAACAGAGCTATGGAAGTGAGAAAGGAGACGTTGTCAGAAACTTTTCAAACAGAAAATACTGAGGACAAAACATCCCGAACTATTTCTGAAGATATTGCCCAGAATATTTTAAAAGAGCTTGAAATATTTGAAGACAAAGATCAGTTTTTGAATAAAGGAATTACGTTGGGTAGTCTTGCCAAAAAAATAAAAACAAACTCAAAATATCTGTCAGAAATTATCAATACTTACAAAGGGAAAAACTTTGCAACCTACCTTAATGATCTTCGTATTGATTATGCCATCAGCAGATTGGCCAATGACAAAAAATTCAGGTCTTATAAAATTCCTTTTATCGCTGAAGAATTAGGATATAATAATGAACAGGCCTTCACTTTAGCCTTTAAAAAACGAACCGGAACACCACTTTCTATCTACTTGAAAGAAATTGAAAATATGTCTTTGGATTAAGTTTAAATTGCTATTTTCCAGTTGTTTAATGCTTATAAATTCATGTTTTTAGGTATATAAATTTATGAATCTATAAAGCATTCCCTTGTGTCATTCTTCCACTTCCTGCATCTTTGCTTCAGGTAAAAACACAACCATTTATTTTGTATGTGCACAATACAAGATATCAGTTCCAAAGTGTTGATCATTTAAAAAATCAAGCTCAGGAATTGTATCAGAAAAATTATTAATGAAGAGGATAAAAACAAAAAAATAACCAGAAAACTAAAATGTAACTCATGAAGTATTTGTTCAGAATTTAGAGATGTAAAGTGTAGTGATCATTTAAAATCATTAAACGGTAGATCCGGTAAATCCGCCACACAGTTTAAAAGTATAGTATAGTCTAAAAATGGATGTATAACCCGGTAATTGACCACGAACGTATTACTTAAAAACTAATAACCATTTCAATAAAACTAATTCCATGAAAACTCAGAGTAAAATAATATTTTATTCTTTTCAAAAGTGATAGTGTAAGTGTGTTAATTCCGGGGTTATTCCGGATATTATTGAAGTTCAGGACAATATTGAGTGGAAATGTAACCTGAAAATGCAGAAGAATGGGCAGAAGAAAAAAGGTGAATTTCCTGAACTGAAAGTTTTAATACCTGTTAAATGATTTTAAATACAGCGCAATCATCAAGTTGCGCTGTTTTTTTGTAACTTTGCGGACATTAATTTTTATATAAAAAATTTATCATCAACAAATGAAAAAGCAAACGATCAAAGAAATCCTAAAGGATTACAAGAAAGTATTACATCATGACATTACAGTTTACGGATGGGTAAGATCCTTCCGTGCTAATCGCTTTATTGCGCTTAATGATGGTTCTACGATTAATAATTTGCAGATAGTTGTTGATTTCGAAAATTTTGATGAAGCTATTATCAAGAATATCAGTACAGCTTCTTCCCTGAAAGTAGTAGGAGAAGTGGTGGAAAGCCAGGGAGCAGGACAATCTGTGGAAATTATCGCTAAAAAGATCATTATTTTAGGGGATAACTTTACGGAAGAACTTCAGAGTACAATTCTTCAGCCTAAGAAACACAGTCTTGAAAAACTTCGTGAGCAGGCTCACTTAAGATTCAGAACGAACCTTTTCGGAGCTGTATTCAGAGTACGTCACGCAGTAAGTTTTGCAGTTCATTCATTCTTCAACCAGAATCAGTTTTTCTATATCAACACACCGGTCATTACAGGAGCAGATGCAGAAGGAGCAGGTGAGATGTTTGGAGTAACCAATTTTGACCTGAACAATATGCCGAAAACTGAAGAAGGTGAAATTGATTTTGCACAGGATTTCTTCGGTAAAAAAACAAACCTTACCGTTTCAGGACAGCTGGAAGGAGAAACTGCAGCGATGGGATTGGGAAGAATTTATACATTCGGACCTACTTTCCGTGCAGAAAATTCTAATACGACAAGACACCTTGCCGAGTTCTGGATGATTGAGCCGGAAGTAGCATTCAACAACCTTGAGGATAACATCGACCTTGCGGAAGATTTCTTAAAATATGTGATCCAGTATGTATTGGATAACTGTAAAGATGATCTTGAGTTTTTAGACAGCCGTTTTGCGGAAGAACAAAAAACAAAACCGGAAAAAGAAAGAGCAAAAGAAGGTCTTATCGAAAAACTTCAGAATGTGGTAGCTAAGCGTTTTAAGCGTGTAAGTTATACAGAAGCCATTGAAATCTTATTGAACTCTAAAGAAAATAAAAAAGGAAAATTTGCTTACCCGGTTGAAAAATGGGGAACTGACCTTCAGTCTGAGCATGAAAGATATCTTGTTGAAAAACATTTTGAAAGCCCAGTAGTATTATTTGACTATCCGAAAGAAATCAAAGCTTTCTATATGAAACTGAACGATGACAATAAAACCGTTGCAGCGATGGATGTTCTTTTTCCTGGTATCGGTGAGATCATTGGCGGATCGGAGAGAGAAGCAAGATTAGATGTTTTAAAACAGAAAATGGCAGATATGCACGTAGATGAGCACGAACTTTGGTGGTATCTTGATACCAGAAAATTCGGTTCTGTACCGCATGCCGGATTTGGTTTAGGATTAGAAAGATTAGTTCTTTTCGTAACAGGAATGACGAATATCAGAGATGTAATTCCTTTCCCTAGAACACCGAAAAGCGCTGAATTCTAGAACAATAAAAAAAGCCTTAATCACAAGTTAAGGCTTTTTTTATTATTTAATAGTTTATTATATTAGGATAAGTAATGCAAAAATCATGCTAAATGTGTTTTTTATCAAATAAATTTATTAAATTCGTAGAATATGTTATGTTAAAACGTAAATAAGAATATGCTTAAACAACACTTACAACTCAAATTAGGACAGAAGCTGGCTCCTCAGCAGATCCAGTTGATGAAGCTTATTCAGCTTCATACTCTTGAATTTGAAGAGGAGTTGGAAAGAGAGTTAGAAGAAAACCCAGCTTTGGAAATTGCGAAAGAAGATTCTAAGGAAGATGACTATTCTTCCCTGGAAGACGCTTATCAGGATGAGGGTACAGAAAGCATTGAAACAGATTTCGACGTCAACGAATATATCTATGACGATGAACCAAGCTATAAAACCGCATCCAGCAACTACTCTCCGGATGATGAAGAATTTGATAACGAGAGTCTTTTAACGGAAGGCCAGTCCTTATATGATTATCTGACAGAACAGATTCATCTGGTAAATATCAGTGATGAAGATCTGAAGATTGCAGAATACCTTATCGGGAATTTAGATACAGATGGATATCTGAGAAGAGAGATCAAATCTATTGTTGATGATCTTGCTTTCTCACAGGGAATTTATACTACCAAAGAAAGAGTGGAGGATATCCTTGAAAATTATGTTCAGAAACTGGATCCGCCCGGAGTAGGAGCAAGAGGGCTGCAGGAATGTCTTTTACTACAGATTGAAAAGAAAGTAAGCTCTGATAAAGCCGTTTCTTTGGCAGCGAATATCTTAAGACATCAGTTTGAAGCTTTAACCAATAAGCACTATAACAAGATCATTCAGAAATATGATATTGAAGAAGATGATCTGAAAGATGCGCTGGATGAAATATCAAAACTATCTCCTAAAGTTGGAGGAAACTTTGATACACAGACAATTACAATCAATCAGGAAATTATTCCGGACTTTGTGATCCAGGTGAAAGACGGGCAGGTAGTTCCTATGCTGAACAGCAAGAATGCACCTACACTAAGAGTGTCTGAAGAATATAAAGATATCCTTACCACATATTCCCATGATAAAAACTCATCGGAACATAAACAGGCTGCTTTATTTATCAAGCAAAAACTGGATGCTGCAAAATGGTACATAGATGCCATTAACCAACGTCAGAATACCTTATTACAGACGATTACAGCTATCGTAAAGTTCCAGAAGGATTATTTCATTACGGGTGACGAAAAGTCCCTGAAACCAATGATTCTGAAGGATGTTGCAGATATTACAGGTTTTGATATCTCTACCATTTCAAGGGTGGTAAAAAGTAAGTATGCAGATACCCCTAATGGGATTGTATACCTTAAAGATCTGTTCTCAGACAGCTTAACCAATGACGATGGAGAAGAAGTTTCTACCAAGGAGATCAAAACCCATCTTCAGGAAGTGATCAGCAAAGAAAATAAGAGAAAACCACTTACAGATGATGCATTAGTGGTCATTCTGAAAGAACAGGGGTATAATATTGCCAGAAGAACGATCGCAAAATATCGTGAACAGCTCAATATTCCTGTCGCGAGGTTAAGAAAAGAACTTTAAAATATAAAAAAGCATTTCAGTCTGAAATGCTTTTTGTTTTTTATGGTAATTAAGTTTTATTTTTAACTTTAGCTTTGCTTTACATTTTCAAGTCCCAATTCTCTCATTGAAATTTCCCGCATTTCCACCTTTCTTATTTTTCCGGAAATGGTCATTGGGAATTCATCTACAAATTTCCAGTATTTCGGAACTTTATAATGGGCAATTCTTCCTTTGCAGTACTCCTGAAGTTCTTCCGCCGTGATGGTAAATCCTTTTCTCACTTTTACCCATGCCATTACTTCTTCCCCGAATTTTTCACTGGGAACACCAATAATCTGGACATCAAGAATGTTGGTATAAGTATATAAAAAATCTTCAATTTCTTTTGGGGAAATATTTTCTCCACCACGGATAATCAGATCTTTTATCCTTCCAGAAATAGTAATATAGCCGTCTTTATCCATTACTGCCATATCTCCTGTATGCATCCAGCGGGCTTCGTCCAGCACTTTTTTAGTGTTTTCAGGATCATTCCAGTATTTCAGCATGACAGAATATCCTCTGGTGCAAAGTTCGCCATGCTCCCCACGTTTTAAGGTTCTGCCACTTTCATCAATGATTTTAATTTCAAGATGATCCTGAACGGTTCCTACAGTGCTGACCTGCTTTTCCAGCGGTGTTCCTATTAAAGTCTGAGTAGATACAGGTGAAGTTTCCGTCATTCCGTAGCAGATACTCATTTCTTTAATATTCATCAGATTTTCCACTTTCTTCATGATTTCAGGAGGGCATACGGAACCAGCCATAACACCAGTTCTTAAGCTTGAAAAATCATAGGTGTCAAAATCTTTTACTGCCAGTTCAGCAATAAACATGGTGGGTACTCCATACAAAGAAGTACATTTTTCGTCTGAAACAGCTTTTAAAGTAATCTCCGGATCAAAACTGTCATTCGGAATGACCATACAGGCTCCGTGAGCTGTGCAGCACATATTTCCGATGACCATTCCAAAGCAGTGGTAAAAAGGTACAGGAATGCAGACGCGGTCTTTCTCCGTATATTTTAGTCTGATACCAATAAAATAACCGTTATTGAGAATATTATGATGAGAAAGTGTGACACCTTTCGGAAAACCGGTAGTTCCGGAAGTATACTGGATATTAACCGGATCGTCAAACTGTACATGTTCTTCAAAACTGTGAAGCACTTCGTCTGAAATTTCCTGTCCGTTATTCACAAAGTATTCCCAGTTTTCATCAAAGAATATTTCGTGCTCAAGGGTTGGGCATACTTCTTTCGCATATTCAACCATCTCTTTATAATTGCTGGTTTTAAAGCTTAAAGAAGAAAAAATAAAACGAACTGCAGACTGATTGAGTACATACGTGAGCTCATGAGTCCTGTAGGCCGGATTGATATTCACTAGAATAGTTCCGATTCTTGCCGTCGCATACTGTAAAAGTACCCACTCATAGCGGTTGGAAGCCCAGATTCCAATTCTGTCACCCGCTTTTGCTCCTAAAAACAATAAGGCTTTTGCAACAGCGGTGGTCTGATTATAAAATTCCTGATAGGTGGCTCTGTAATTTTGATGAACGCAGACGAGAGCTTCCTGGTGGGGATATTTTTCAACAGTACTTTTAAGATTGGCTCCGATGGTCTGGCCTAATAATGAAACCTCAGAAGTTCCATATACATAAGATAAGGGCATAGTTTAAGATTTGGTGGAATAAAATTAACAATTATATCCCGAACTATGCCTATGTATATTAACTTTCCTGAGAATCTATTTCTTTAAGTTGTTTTAGATTTTTATCAAGTTTTTTAATAATAGTGCCATATACCAGTCTGTAGTACAGCCAGATCATAGAAACCGCCAGTAATGTGCTTACAACAATTCCGACAATAATAATCGTAAGATTTGAACCACTTGGCTGTATATTCTGAGAATCCAATATATAAAAGATAAAAGCAACCAGTACAAAAGTGAATATTAGCAATAATACAATGCTGATAAGAATGAAAGCATTGACTGTTGTTTTGAATTTAATAATTCTGGTAATAAGACCCTTTAGATTTTCCTCAATCTTGATTCTTCGGTAATTCTGGTAGAATTTCAGTACAAAATATGCTGTGATCAATAAACTTAAGACCTTTATAGCTAAATAAGCATGCCCGAAGTTGTTTTCTACTTCAGGAGCTTCCTGGGCACCTAATCTTTCCAGCATTTTGCGGAAACTGTCTGATTCCTCCTCAGGGAAAAAGTAAAACAGGCCTAATACTGAAAAGAAAAGAAATTCTACGACGCTGATCCAGAAAATATATTTCACATAATTACGTGACTTTCTATTCAACATCTGAAGAATCTCAGTGTTGTCATATTTATGCTGTACAGGTTGTTCCTGCCACGTTTTCTTAAAGCTATCTAAATCAAATTCAGGCATATTTTTCCATCTGTTCTTTAAGGGTTTTCTTTAATCTGTTCATTTTCACACGTGCATTGACTTCAGTGATTCCGAGGTTTTCTGCGATGTCCTTGTAAGGCAGATCGTCAAGATACATCATGACAATGGCTCTTTCTACATTAGGAAGAGTCTTGATTACAGTATACAAAAGTGATACCTGCTGCTGTTTTTCATCGTCATCTTCCACAAAATCCCTGTGGTTGATGTCCAGCTCATTCGTAGGAAGGCTTTTGCTTTTTTTTCTAAAGAGGGTAATGGCTGTATTGAGCGCTACACGGTACATCCATGTGGAAATTTTGGAGTTTCCTTTGAAAGAATCATAACTTCTCCAGAGCTGTAACACGATTTCCTGGAAAAGATCCTCTTCATCTTCCAGAGAATTGGTATACAGACGCGATACTTTAATAATCAATCCCTGATTATCTTTGATAAGCTGCGCAAATTCTTTTTCTCTGGAATCCATAGATATATAATGGCACGAAGATAATGATAAAGTAGTAATTGGTGAAAATTATAATTAAAAATCGTAGAAAGGTAAAAAGTTAAATAGCAGAATAGCGAATACGTTCTTCATATTTTGGAATCATCATTCATAATTTTCATCAAAAATAACGGAAGGATATGGAGCAACTAACGCCATTTACATAAGGATAAAGCTTTGGAGTCATTTCGCTCTTTTATCTTTTTACCACAAAATTTGTGTACCTTTGCATTCGCGAGAAAATCGGCTTGTTGATTTCCCGTTTTACGGGAGGTAGGAAAGTCCGGACACCACAGAGCAGCAAAGCGGATAACATCCGTCACCCGTGAGGGTAGGACAAGTGCAACAGAAAGCAGGTACAGTTCGGCTGTAGTGAAACCAGGTAAACTCTTTGCGGTGCAATGATAAGTATATCGGTTCTTTTCAGCAATGAAAATAGGGGCGGCTCGTCCTGAAAGCCGAGGGGTAATCAGCTCAAGTATTGCAGTAATGTAATACGTAGATAAATAACAGGCACTTCTTCGGAAGTACAAAATCCGGCTTATAGATTTTCTCGTGATTTTTTTAAGCTGGAAGTCAGAGGCCGGAAGAGTGAAGTTTTTTACACGTAATGATTTTAAACCTCCATCTTCATGCTTCCATCTTCCAACCTACTTTATTCGCTTTCCAATTGTTTTTTAGATTCCTGTAATTCCTGTCTGTCCTTATCAGAAAGAGTAGGATATTTGAGATTCATTTTCTCCAAAGTATCAATAATAATCTGGATAGCTGCTACTCTTGCAAACCATTTACTGTCTGCAGGAAGTACATACCACGGTGCGTGATCTTTTGATGTTTCATTGATAGCGTTTTCATATGCTTCCATATATTGATCGAACAGAGCTCTTTCCGGAAGGTCTCCGGCAGAGAATTTCCAGTTTTTTTCCTGTTCATCTATTCTGTCCAAAAGCCTTTTTTTCTGTTCATCCTTAGAGACATGTAAAAAGATCTTCACGATAGTAGTTCCGTTTTGTGAAAGATGTTTTTCAAAATTACGGATGCTTTCATATCTGTTTTCCCAGAATTTGCTGTCAAAATCTTTTACGGAAGACCATGTTTTTTCACTCAGATTATATTCAGGATGTACTTTGCATACCAGAACACTTTCATAATGAGAACGGTTGAAAATCCCGATCATTCCTTTTTGCGGCAAAGCAAGGTAATGTCTCCATAAAAAGTCATGAGAATATTCTTTGGAGCTTGGTGTTTTAAAACTGGTTACATTACATCCCTGAGGATTGACGCCTCCAAAAACATGTTCTATCATGCTGTCTTTTCCTGCTGCATCCATAGCCTGTAATACCACCAACAAAGACTGGCTTCCGTCAGCATATAATTTTTCCTGCAGTTCACGGAGTTTTTCTTTTTCCTGAATCAGCATTTGCTCTCCTTCTTCTTTCGTGAGCTTTCCTTTATAAGAGGTTGATGTTTTTTTTATTGAAAATTTTCCACTTACCTTAAAGTTATCTGAGAAATCGGTGTCCATATTTTTTTTATTTAAAGATAAAAGTAAAAAGATAAAAGTAAAAAGATAAAAGTAAAAAGATAAAAGTAAAAATGTTATTAAAATTCAATAGGGGTGGGCTTTAGCCCAGCCATTTTAAAGATAAATAAATCCGAAGGCTTCAGCCCAAACCTAGATACATTTCCTGTAGCCTATTACCTATCATCTGCTATCTAACCAAACATAAATGTAATAAAAAAACCGCCTCAATGGAGACGGTTCTTTTATTTTTTTGAGTAGAGCTTACTTCGCAGCAGCCTTTTTTGCAAGTTTTGCAGCTTTTTTCTCAGCTTTAGCAGCTTCTTTCTGTTCAGCAGGAGTCAATACTTTTGGCTCAGGAGCGTTAGCATCTACGTTACCTTTGATGTAGATTACACTTCTGCTGTTTGCAGGGTCATTAGAGAAAACCTCAATCATTTTGTTGAAAGGGCCAGGGATAGCTGTATTGTATCCAACCTTGATCTTAGCAGACTTTCCAGGCATGATAGGATCCTGGCTGAATTCAGGAGTCGTACATCCACAAGAAGGTTTTACATTTGAAAGAATCAAAGGCTTATCACCTGAGTTTGTTACAGTAAAGAATCTTGTACCGTCAGCACTAGGCTTAATAGTTCCGTAATCGAAAGTCGTTTTATCAAATGTAATTGTTTGTGCAGATGCCAGAGCAAATGTCCCGAATAATGCAATTCCTGCAATTAATTTTTTCATATTCTTGAATGTTAATACGTTTGTTAGATAAATTTTGTGAAACAAAGTTAAAAATTATTTTAATTCATGCTTAAAAATTTTTTTCTTTAGACTATTTTTGCAAATTGCAAGCCAAAGAAATAGAATTTATGCAGATTTCAGAAAAGTACAATCCACAGGAAACAGAACAAAAATGGTACAATTACTGGTTGGAAAACAAATTTTTCCACTCAGAGCCTAATGACAAACCACCATATACCATAGTCATTCCTCCACCCAACGTGACGGGGATACTACACATGGGACATATGCTGAACAATACCATTCAAGATGTTCTGGTCCGTCGTGCAAGAATGCGCGGGTTTAATGCTTGTTGGATTCCGGGAACAGACCATGCTTCAATTGCTACTGAAGCTAAAGTTGTTGCTAAACTGAAGTCTGAAGGAATCAATAAGTCAGATATTACCCGTGAAGAGTTTTTAAACCACGCATGGGACTGGACCAATAAATATGGCGGAACTATCCTTGAACAGCTGAAAAAACTGGGATGTTCTTGCGACTGGGACAGAACCCGTTTCACCATGGAAGATAAACTTTCTCAGCAGGTTATCAAAAGTTTCGTAGACCTTTACAATAAAGGACTGATCTACAGAGGCTATAGAATGGTCAACTGGGATCCGGAAGCAAAGACTAATATTTCTGACGAAGAAGTAATATTTAAAGAGCAGAACGGAAAGCTTTATTTCCTTAAATATAAGATTGAAGGTTCAGAAGAATTCCTTTCAGTAGCTACTACACGTCCTGAAACTATTTTTGGGGATACAGCAGTATGTATCAATCCGGATGATGAAAGATATGCTCACCTGAAAGGTAAAAATGTAATCGTACCAATTGTTGACAGAGTAATCCCAATTATTGAAGATGAATATGTTGACATTGAATTCGGAACAGGAGCTTTGAAAATTACACCGGCACATGATATTAATGACTACGAAATCGGACAGAAACATCAGCTGAAAATGATTGATGCGCTGGATGATGACGGAAACCTTAATGAACATGGATTACATTATGCAGGAAAAAACAGATTTGATGTAAGAAAACAAATCGCTAAAGAACTTGAAGAAAAAGATCTTTTGCTGAAAGCCGAAGACTATGTTAATAAAGTAGGAACTTCCGAGAGGACAGGTGCTGTTATTGAACCTAAGGTTTCAGTACAATGGTTCCTTAAAATGTCTGAAATTGCTAAACCTGCTTTGGATGTAGTAATGGATGATGAGGTTAAGTTCTATCCTGAGAAGTTTAAAAATACCTACAAGCACTGGATGGAAAACATCCGTGACTGGAATATTTCCCGACAGCTTTGGTGGGGACAGCAAATTCCTGCTTATTACTATGGAGAAGGAGAAAATGATTTCGTAGTAGCTGAAGATAAGCATCAGGCTCTTGTAGTATTAGAAGAACAAAAAGGAATTATTGCTAATCTTGAAGATTTAAGACAGGATGATGACGCATTAGATACATGGTTCTCATCATGGTTATGGCCAATGTCTGTCTTTGACGGATTGCTTGATCCTGAAAATAAAGATATCAACTATTATTATCCAACGTCTGATCTGGTAACAGGTCCAGATATTATTTTCTTCTGGGTAGCCAGAATGATTATGGCTGGATTGGAATACAGAAAAGAAGTTCCGTTTAAAAATGTTTATTTTACAGGAATTGTAAGAGATAAGCAGAGAAGAAAAATGTCCAAATCTCTAGGAAACTCTCCGGATCCTATTGAATTGATGGAAAAATATGGGGCTGATGGTGTACGTGTAGGAATTCTATTGAGTTCTGCAGCTGGAAATGACCTTCTTTTTGATGAAGATTTAATGCTTCAGGGAAGAAACTTCATGACGAAGATCTGGAATGCATTCCGTCTGATCAACATGTGGAACCATGAAGATAAGCCGGCTGTTGCTACAGATAACCAGGCTATCGAATGGTTTGAAAATAAATTAAACAAAACCATCGCTGAAATTAATGATCAGTTCGAGAAGTTCAGAATTTCTGATGCGCTGCATCTGATCTATAAATTAATTTGGGATGATTTTTGCGGTTGGTATCTGGAAGCTATCAAGCCTAACTACGGAGAGGGAATTTCTAAAGAAGTATATGATAAAACCATCTATTTCTTTGAAGAATTGATGAAGCTGCTTCACCCGTTCATGCCATTCCAGTCTGAAGAGATCTGGCAATTAATTTCAGAGAGAAGTATTGACGAAGCTCTTGTTATTGCTCAGCAGAAGGAGGCAGATAGCTTTAATGAAGAAGTCATTAAAAACTTTGAAATCACAGCTGAATTGATTTCCGGAGTTAGAAACTACCGCCAGACAAAAGGAATTTCACCAAGAGAAGCGGTTGAGGTATTTACCAATGCATCTGAATTTGCCAATGAAGCGGTAGTAAGAAAGCTGGCTAATATTTCTGAAATCCATTTTGGACAGAAAACTGATAAGCCAAGCTTTACTTTCCTTGTAGGAGCAACTGAAGTTTCTATTCCTTTAAGTGAAAACTTAGATTTAGGAGAAGAGAAGGCTAAAACTGAAGAAGAAGTAAAATATTTAAAAGGGTTCTTAATTTCAGTAGAAAAGAAGCTTTCCAATGAGAAGTTTGTTGCCAATGCCAAGCCGGAAATTGTAGAAGGTGAACGTAAGAAGCAAAAAGACGCTCAGGATAAGATTGCGATCCTTGAAGAGAAACTGAAAAGTTTATAAAGTATAGACAATAAATTTTGTCAAAATCTCAGGCTGGATACACATAAATAATTGTATCCAGCCTGATGGTTTAAAGAATAAATACAATGATACACATAGAAAACATACAAAAACTATTCTCGAAAGACTTTGTAGAAAGTCCGCTGCTGGAAAGTTTTGAAGTAGGAAAGATTTATCTTTCAAGCGGGAAACTGGTTGCGTGTGATCCTTTGATCACTAATGATATGCTTCCTTTCACTACAGAATTTCCCAAGGGAGATTTTTCAGTAATGTTACACAAAGAAAGAGACAGCAACTGTGTTGCCTATGCCGAAATTATATTCAATAATTCTGAAATTAAAGAATGGAAAATGGCCACCACCGCAGGACAGAAAATGAAAGATCTTGAGGAGGGCGAGGTTTTTGGATATCCTGTAGAAAGTGGGATGGGATGTCTGATGGATGTTGATACCCAAAACAGCCTTAATGAACTGGAGCAAAGATTATATCAAAATAAAGGAGGTGATTTTATGGGAATCTATGAAGAGTTTTTCCATGATTACTTCTTTGATGAAAATGGAGCAATAGATCAGTATGCCTTTCTGAAACCTGCCAAGGAACATCCCGGAACTATATTTGCTTTTGAAACCGGATATGGAGAAGGATTTTACGCAAGTTATATAGCTTACAACAAAGATCAGCAACCAGTGAAAATAATTACTGAATTTATTGAAATAAGTTAATTATAAATTAGTTATTTTTGAGACACAATTTTGTCAGTTATAAATTTTAAAGCTAATGAATTTCTCATCAGAACAACCTCGTATTATTGTTGTGGGCAGCTCATCGATAGATTTGGTTCTTGAAACCGAAAAACTTCCTTTGCCTAATGAAACCGTCTTAGCTATCAAATCAGATAGTTACTTTGGAGGTAAAGGTGCTAATCAGTCCGTAGGTACAGCCAGGTTGGGAGCAAGTGTATACTTTATAGGATGCGTTGGTATGGATCCTCTTGGACAACAGATCATGAGGAATCTGGTAAGCGAAAATGTAAATGTAGGATTTGTTCATGAAACAGATAAAGAAGCTACAGGAACTGCCTATGTGACGACTTCTCACGGAAATGCTGCTATTGTGGTAGTACCGGCGGCCAACAAGTATCTTAGCAAATCGCATATAGACGAAGCGGATAAATATTTTCATACCACTGATCTTGTGCTGGTTCAGCTTGAAGTTTCTATGGATGTTGTGGAGCATACCGTTAGGAAAGCTAAGAAATATGGGAAGAAAGTAGGGTTGTATGCTTCTCCGGCAATGAGAGTCAACGAAGAAATTTTAGAAATGGTTGACTTTATAGTGGCTAAAAGTAATGAGCTGTACGTTATTTTTGGAGAAGAAAAAAGAGAAGAAGTTCTTAAAAAATATTTCAATAAGGTATTTGTAAGAGATGATACCAATTCAACCATTTATTTTGATGGTACAGAAATGAAATATTACAGAAACGATAAGGACGAAAAAGTATATAAAATGGGAATGGGTGATGCATTTACATCAGGATTTGCCATTGCATTATGCCATGGGAATTCTATTGAAGAATGTGTGAAATTCGGAAATGAAGTTTCATCAAGGGTTTCCGGAGGCAAAGGCTCTCAGACAGGGCTTCCGAGAATCTCAGATTTCTTTTAGCTATTTACCACATATCAAAAGTTTAAAACTTAATATAAACATATAAGTAAAATGTCCACTTTTATAGTGGATTTTTTCTTTTTATACTATGGAAAAACTAATACTAACCACGGAAGATAATATCAGACTAACAGCCCATTTGTTTAAACCGGAAACAGATCATGGGAAACTATTACTGATCAATTCAGCAACAGGGGTAAAGCAGCAGGTCTATTTTTCTTTTGCCAGCTACTTTTGCGAACAGGGGTTTACAGTGATTACCTATGACTACAGAGGAATAGGACTTTCCAAACCGAAAAATATGAGGGGATTTCATGGCTCTATGAGGCTTTGGGGATCAAAAGATTATAAAGCGGTCACTCAATATATCAAATCAGAGTTTAAAGACTATAAAAAGTACTGTCTGGGCCATTCTGTAGGCGCACTCATTCTCGGAATGAATGAAGATTCCAACATCTTTGAAGAATTTGTTTTTGTAGGAACACAAAATGCCTTTGTAGGAAACCTTAAAGGGAGAACAAAAGTTGAAGCGTATTTAGGCTTTGGAATAGCACAGCCTTTAACGACTTCATTGTTAGGATATTTTCCTGCACATTGGTTTGGGCTTGGAGAAAGTCTTCCAAAAAATTGCGCATATGACTGGAGAACCTTAATTTTAAACAAGAAATCAACCAACAAGCTGTTGGAAAAAACCGATGACTTTTCTAAAAATCTGACCCAGAAAGTATTTGTAATCCGCGCTGAAGATGATGTATGGCTTACGGAAAAAGGCGTATTAAGTTTATTAAATAATACTTATTCCAACCTTAAACCTACTTACAGGCTGGTAGCTGCTTCAGAATCGGATAAACAGGAAATAGGGCATATCAATTTTTTTAGAAGTTACAACAGCAAACTCTGGGATATTATTTTAAATGAACTGACAGATAAATGAAAAGTACGATTGACAACACAGTAGCATTTGTAAAAGAAAAATTAGAAGGAGCAGAAGCCGGACATGACTGGTTTCATATTGAAAGAGTCTGGAAACTGGCTGCTCAGATAGCAGAAACAGAAGATTGTGACAAAGAGGTAGTAGAATTGTCTGCACTTCTTCACGATATTGCTGATCCTAAATTTCATAACGGTGACGAAACCATTGCTCCCAAAATATCCAGAGCATTTCTTGAAGATCAGAAGGTGTCTGAAGAAACCATCCGCAAGGTTTTATTTGTGATCGAAAATATTTCGTTCAAAAACAGAGATCAGGCTCCGGCAAACCCTCCCATTGAACTTCAGATTGTGCAGGATGCCGATCGTATTGATGCCATAGGTGCTATTGGAATTGCCAGAACATTCAATTTTGGAGGCTTTAAAAATAACCTGATGTATCATCCGGATATAAAACCCAAATTAGGAATGTCCAAAGAAGAATATAAAAAATCTGACGGGACAACAATCAATCATTTCTATGAAAAGTTATTGCTTCTGAAAGATATGATGAATACTGAAAAAGGAAAAAAAATGGCAGAAGAAAGACACCACTATATGTTGGATTTCCTGGACCAGTTTTATAAGGAATGGAATGTAGAGTAGAAGATACCATTAGAATAAATTGAATCTGCTTTAAGCATATCAAAAATTAAGGATCCGAACCAATAGAGTATACAACATTTGGTTCGGATCATTTTTATATAAAGAAATACTTATCAGCTCAAAGGGAAATAAAGGTTGAAAAACCATTTTTTATGACTGGCTAAAATTAAAAAATTGACCTCAGACAATGATAAAATAGAGAGAAGAAGTATCTTTGTAAAATATGACACTTATTATTTTTATCATATTTCTGGCTTGTGTCCTTTCATTGGTCCTGTTTAAGGTTAAATCGGGACGTATGGCCAAGTGGGCAAAGCTGTTTCGTATTGTAACAGTTGTTTTTTCAATTTCTGTTTTTACCTATTGGTTTATCAAGAAAAGTGCTGTGGCATTTGTGGATAATTCTGTGGGGCTACAGGTGGTTAATAAACTTCCGCAGGCATTGGATTTTTATCTGATCAAAGTAAATAAAACAGATCAGAATACAACCCTTGAGCCTAAGCATATTGGAAAAATACGCCCGGAATATTACAGGATAGAATATCTGAAAATGGATAAGTCTGATGAATACTGGATTGTAGGCTATCTTGGAAAGAAAAACCTGGTGTACTTTTCACAACATTCTGTTCCTAATAAGAATATTGATCAGATTGTAGAAGTGCAGAACTACATCAATCAAAGTATGAAGCTTTCTGATGCGGCCAAAAAGCAGGTGGACGCTTATAATTATGAGAATACAAAACTGGGAATCTGGATCACACTGGACTTTCTGCTTCTATTTCTCAATCTCGTATTGCTTCTCAGAAAAAATAAATAAAAAAGGTAATGAGTTTCCCATACTCATTACCTTTTTAGTTTCTCTTAAGGATAATCCAGAATCTGCATAATCTGTTCCTTAAATTCTTCAGGACAGGCTTTGATAAGTTTATCCTTATTTTGTTTACTGATTTCTTTGGGGTCAAGCCATTCGCTCTTATTGGAATTTAAACTGTGATTATCATATACTCTTTTTATGGTACGGTTTTCATAAAAAATATAGTCATCACCAAGCCAGTTGGTAGCGATACTGATTGTACAAATTTCCTTTTCCATAATTTATGTTTTAAAGCTAATGTTTAGTGAATTACATCATACTCTAATATACGAATTTTTTCGTTACAGAAAGGAATCATTGCAGTCTGAGATATCAGTTGAAATGAAGGTATTTAAATTTTATCTTAGTATTTGTCTTATACTCTGCTAAAAGAGTGTTCCGGTATTTTCTGTTGCCATTTGCGGAACATGAATATCTGTTTTCCATTCTTCATTCATCTTCTTTATAAAATAGGCAGATAGTAAAGGAGAGGCTTTTTCAATGTTCTGGTGTACGAAAAAGTAAAGATTTTGAAGGCCTTCTTTTTTCCATTGGGCAAGATGTTTCAGCCAGTCATCCAGTCTCTCGTAGTCACTTTCTGCGTTAGCTCCTACATAACGGATAAATGCATTAGGGGTGGTAAGGCGCATGTGAAGCATGTCTCTTCTTCCGGCAGTATCTACAATGATATTGGTGATATTATGTGCCTCGAAAAGTTCACATGTGGTGTTCAGGATTTCTTCATCGGTAAACCATTCTGTATTTCGGAGTTCTATGGCTAATGGAACTTCTTTTGGCCATTCTTTTACAAACTTTTCCAGTCTGTCATAATCCTTGGGTTTAAAATTATCATGAAGCTGAAGGAAAGCCATTCCCAGTTTTTCATCAAAATTGATAACAGCAGAAGCGAAATGCGTCACAGGATCAGTAACATCAATCAGTCTTCTGAAATGGGAAACGGTATTGGTGATCTTAGGGAAGAATTTAAAATTTTCCGGCGTTTTTTCTTTCCAGGTTTTTACCTGATCGGGAGTTGGCATTCCATAGAAAGTTGCATTCAATTCGATAGAATTAAACTGAGTGGCATAATAGGTGAGTTCATCCTTAGTTCCTTTAGGATAGAAGCCTTTAAGGTCTGTTTTATTCCATTTCGCACATCCGATTGAAATATTTTCCAGACCCTTTTTATTGAGGGCCAGTATTTCCTTGGTTTTAGGATGATCTTTAGGTAATGTGAAATCTATTTTTGAAGGATCTTCTACTTGTCCGAATTTCATATCTGTAGTTTTGGTATTAAACAATAAACACAAATATAAACCAAAAAAACCAGAGAATTTTCTATGATTTTTAATGGAAATAATTGTATTGAAGATACTTATTTTTTAATGATTTTTTTGGTAGCCTGGGTTTTATCTGTTGTAACTTTTATAATATAAACGGCAGTAGGATAGCCTGAAAGATCAATATTTACAATAGGCTTACTGAAGTTTCTGTCAAAAATAAGTCTTTCCTGAGAATCAATAAGCTTTACATTTTTTATAGAAGCTTCGGCGCTTACCTGCAGGATATCTTTTACCGGATTAGGGAAGACTTTGATCTGTTTTGTATTGAAGTTTGCGTTGTCACTCTTTAGGAAAGAATTGCTGCAGTTTGTGGTAAATGTAATATCAGGATACATGGTCTGAAGTTCATTCAGTTGAGCATCATCCACACAAACGGATAAATTGGAATTGTTATTGGTGAGATCAATCAAATCTTCTGTAGAACCGTTTCTCAGATTAGCAGAAGTGAGATTAGACATATTCCATAAAGTAGCAGATTCCAGATGTGATGATGTGGAAAGATCAAGTTGGATAATCTTAGGACAGGTATTAAAATGTACATTCTTCAGATTAATATTGGCGGCAGTATTGATTGGGGTAAGCAAAGGTAGATTGGCTAATGTTAATGATTCTAAATTTGTATTATTTGAAGTATTAACTGAAGTAAGCAAATCATTATAGGAAAGGTTCAAGGATTGTAGATTAGCGCAATCTTTGGTATCCAGAGTGGATATTTTTGTGTTGCTTACCGCAATATCTTTAAATCCGGTACATTGGGTGAGGTTGATTTCTTCTAAATCAGAGAACATATACCCGATTGACAGATTCTGCAGTCCCGGACAGTTCTCTAAATCAAGTTTTCTTAAATCGTTATTATTGTCGAATGAGAAATTCGTGAGTGCAATACAGTTGTTGGTGAAAATGTTCTGGAGATTGTTTGCGCCTTGTGTACCGTTGCTCATAAACCGATCTGTTTTTAAGGTATGCAGATAAGGGAGGTTACTTGTGTTTACTGTATTCATATATCCGCAGGAGTTAGTGAGATCAATGCTTTCCAATTTTTGAGCGGCGCTGAAGTTTACATTATTGGTGATCTTTTGATTAAAAGCCTTCAGGGTTTTTAGTTTTGGAAGCCCTGCAAGGTTTAAAGTATTAACATCCCCAAAATAAATTCCTGAAGTGGTAGAGTATAGGTATCTGTTATAGAAAGAACAATCTAATTCTTCAAGGTTAATCAGTCCTGTTGTACTAAAATCAATTGTGGGTGCATTCAGTCCCGTTATTTTCTTTAAAGAAGAGCAGCCATTAAGGTTTACATCAGAGAAATAGGATCCTGTTGAATCATAATGATCTGTATCTGCAATGATCTCCTGCAGGTTTGTACAATTATTGGCAATCAGTTCAATATTCTGTTCTGAATACCCCGAAGAACTGAAACCTCCTGTTACTGAAATTTTGGTTAACGTATTCAGATTAGGAACAGCAATTTTTTCCAGAAATAGACAGGAATCGAATGTAAGAGTTTGAATATTGGAATTCTCAATATACAGCTCTTTAAGCTCGGCGGAACTAATCACTGCATTATTGTTGATCTGCTGACAGTTTTTTATTCTTAAACTGTTTTCATCAGGAGTCCATTGATTACCAGATATTTGATAGGCGATGATATCGGCAATATTTTGAATTCCTGAACAGTTGTCAAAAGAAAGGTTAATAGGAGATGCCATATATTGCCCTCCCTGTGATAAGTCATAATAAAAAGGTCTTCCCTGAACTTTTTTGATTTTAGTATTATTTGTAAAGCTGATGTTGGCCGTCTTGGTATTCCAGAAATAAAGTTCCTCGAGATTGGAGAACAGTAATGCATCTGTAATCCCATCTGGCAAATGGCTGTTGTAGTATGTACTGTTGATGTTATTCGGGTCAAATGTATCACCATTAGGGTCAATATACATCTGGCCGGAATCTAACCTGATCGTCAGAACTTTAACCTGTTGCGCTTCCGAAGGCTGAATCTCTCCATCTCCGTTATTGTCTATGGCAATAGAATTTCCGTTAAAGTCTTGTGCAATCTGGTTCGTTGAGTTTGAACTTAGAATTAAAGCTTTAAATTTTGCATCAGAAAAATTCAGATTCTGAGAGTAAGCGATGGAAAATCCGCTTACCCATAAGGTAAATAAAAGTTTTTTCATATTTGAGTTTTAGCTATCAGATAATGATACAAATCTCTTTGTGTACAATCTGATGTCATAAATATAATATCTTTTTTTAAAAAAGATTCCTTTTAGTTGCTTATGTGCTTATTTTTTGATTTTAAGTAATAATGAATAAGGAAAATTTATTATGATTTAATTTTCTTTTAAATATTTTAAGTTTTTTTGCTACATTTTTGTTGTAAAGAAAGGAGTATCTCTTAATTTTTTTGCATAAATGGCCTGTAAAAGCTCTGATAAATAAAAAAACACACTAAAAAGTGTGCTTTTTTAAATATAGCGTGTTTATTACTTGGTCTTATGCCTCACAGCTTGAACATGATACGAAGTTAACCATCATTTCTTTTGAAACGGATGAACTTCTTTGGTAGTAAAGTGTTTTTACTCCTTTTTTCCAGGCTTCAATATAAAGGTAGTTAACATCTTTTACAGGCATTGTAGAAGGAATCTGAAGATTCAGTGACTGTGCCTGATCAATGTATTGCTGTCTCTGTGCAGCCTGAGAGATGATCTCCATTGGAGAAATTTCTTTGAACGTTTTGAATACCGCCTTTTCTTCAGGAGTAAGCTCGTTCAGGTGTTGTACCGATCCATGGTTGAGCATAATTGTTCTCCATGTTTCTTCGTTATCCAATCCTTTTTCTTTCAATAGTTTTGCAAGGTATTTGTTCTTACGCATAAAGTTTCCTTTCGCAAGACCTGCTTTATAATAGTTAGAAGAGAAAGGCTCGATTCCCGGAGAAGTCTGTCCTAAAATTGCAGAACTTGAAGTGGTAGGAGCGATAGCCATTGTTGTGGTATTTCTTAATCCGTAACCTTTCAATACTTCCGGTTCTCCATAGATGTTGGCAAGCTCTCTTGAAGCCTGTTCAGCCTGATCTTTGATATGTCTGAATGCTCTTGCGTTGAACTGAGTAGCTTCAAAGCTTTCAAACGGAATCATGTTTTTCTGTAAATAAGAATGGTATCCTAAAACTCCTAATCCAAGAGCTCTGTGACGCATCGCAAAGTTTCTTGCACCCTGTAAGTAATAGTTACCTTCAGTTTTGTCAATAAACTCAGATAATACAGCATCAAGGAAGTATACTGCTAATTTTACTGCATCAGTATCTTTCCACTCATCATATAGCTCAAGGTTCATGGAAGATAAACAGCAGATGAAAGATTCTTCCATAGTAGATGGAAGCATGATTTCAGAACAAAGATTACTTGCGTTCACCGTCATTCCTAAATCTTTATATACCTGAGGTTTATTTCTGTTCACGTTGTCTGTGAAAAAAATGTATGGAAGACCTTTTTGCTGGCGGCTTTCCAATACTCTTGCCCAAACTTTACGTTTCTCCATATCACCGTCTATCATATCCTGCATCCAGTAATCCGGTACACAAACTCCGGTAAACAGGTTCTGAATCGGGCTACCGATATCTTTAATGGATAAAAATTCTTCAATATCTCCGTGGTCAATATCTAAATAAGCCGCAAAAGCACCTCTTCTTACACCTCCCTGAGAAACCACATCCATAGCTGTGTCAAAAAGTTTCATGAATGAAACTGCTCCGGAAGACTTTCCATTATCCGTTACAGCGGTTCCTCTGTTTCTTAATTCCCCAAAATAACCTGAAGTACCACCTCCGATTTTAGTCTGCATAATGACCTCACCCATTTTGTGAGTGATTCCTTCAATGCTGTCCGGAATGTGAACATTGAAACATGAGATAGGAAGACCTCTTTCGGTTCCCATATTAGCCCATACAGGAGAAGAGAAGCTGATCCATCCTTTTGTGATCATTTCTTTGAATGCCGGTTGAAGTTCAGGTTTGTATAACCTTTTTGCAGCGGCAGTGGTAATTCTGTCGATAGCTCCGTCTACCGTTTCACCTTTCAACAGATATCCTCTGTTCAGCATTTGCTCGGACTCTTCATTGAGCCACCATATATTTGAATTTTGCTCTTCCATAGATGTTATATTTTCGAATTCCGGAATGAGAGAGTCACTCCGGAATTTTGTTTTATTATAGTACTGATTGTAAAATTTCTACTTTGTGGGAACCGTTCAGCCCGCTTTCGTCTCTTAATCTCTGAAATTCTTTAAAAGACGGAACATTCAAAACTTCATGCTGAACTTCTTCATTGATGTAGTTTGAATAATGTACAAAAGTAACACCGTCTTCCTTTACAAAAACTTTATATTCAAAGGTGGAAGGATCTAAATTTTTAAAATCTTCCAAAAACTTTTGAATATTGGTTTTATTGTTCGGAACAAATTCGGGTTTTACCGTATAGGTTACTATTACATTGATCATTTCTTTTGTATTTGTGCTTTATTCATGAACAGCAATTCCACTTATTAATCAGAAAAGGATTAATCCTGATCCTGACTGCTTTGACGCTCGCTTCGCTCGCGCCCCAATATTAAAACAAATCGTTTGCTGTAATACTCTTGTCGTGCTTCGTATAGTCTACAGGTCTTTTGGCAAAGAAATCATCTAATGAATTGGCGAAAACTTCTTCCTCGAACCATACCATTGGTCTGTACTGCTCAGGAGTAATGTTGTATCTTGTTTTCATATTGATTTTCTTCAAGCTGTCATCTACACGGTATTTCATGAAGTTAAGAAGATCTTCTTTAGAAACGTTGTCGATTTCTCCCAGTTCAAAGATCCAGCTAAGGATATCACCTTCTCTTGCGATAGACTCATCTACTAAAGTATAGATATCTTCGATATCGCTGTCTGTTAATAAGTCAGGTTGTTCCTCACGGATTTTGTTGATCAGGTAAATTCCTGCATTCGCGTGAATCTGCTCATCTACGGAAGTCCATGCAATGATATTGGAAACATTTTTCATGAAACCTTTGAATCTTGTGAAAGAAAGGATGATGGCAAACTGCGAGAAAAGAGAAACGTTTTCTACTAAAATACTGAATAAGAGTAAAGCAGAAACGTACTCTTTAGGTGTTGCAGAATTAGCATGTTTTAAAGCATTTCCAAGGAACTCAATTCTTCCTTTTACAGCAGGAATTTCGATCACGTTAAGGAATTCATCATTATATCCTAATACCTCTAATAAACGGGAATATGCTTCAGAATGACGAAACTCGCATTCTGCAAAAGTAGATCCTAATCCATTGAATTCCGGCTTTGGTAGGTGGTTGTATAAATTCCCCCAGAATGTCTTTACAGACACCTCGATCTGTGCAATGGCTAACAGCGCATTTTTCACAGCATGCTTTTCATGTGGTTCCAACTGCGAATGAAAATCCTGAACATCTGCAGTAAAGTCCACTTCCGAATGCACCCAAAACGATTTGTTGATGGCTTCTACAAACTGAAGAACCTCCGGGTATTCAAATGGCTTATAACTTACTCTTTTATCAAAAATTCCCATATTAAATATCTTTATAATTAAATAATTTAGATCCTTGTGGATAACGTTCCGGAAATACTTAACTTTTTGTTTATCTGTGAATTGTGAATTAAAGTTATTCACTTCCCCAAATTCATATTTCTTGTAAAGAACTAATAGCAAAGTTCGAAAAAAAGAACTGATTTTGAAAGAGGTAAATACTAATAGGCTGACTTTTAGCTTGAAAAGTTTTCCACATTTACATGAAACTAGCTCGAATAATAGGCTAGACAGCAATCTTGGGGATAAATAGATACAAATACTGAGTTACAGTTAAACGGTATTTTATAAAGTATTATAAATAAAGGCTTAGTGTGTTAAACAAAAAAATATTTGAATAAATTTTTATTCTTGTAACAATTTGAAAATATCATCTACTTATTGGGTATAAAACATACATCACTTAATGTTAGTAATTCAGGATTTAAATAAGTCATACGATACAGGGAAAAGCAAGCTTCATGTTCTCAAAGGAATTAATCTGAATATTTCTGAAGGGGAGTTTGTTTCCATTATGGGAAGTTCCGGTTCCGGAAAGTCTACACTTCTTAATATTATTGGGATTCTGGATGAAAAAGATTCAGGAATCTATGAGTTGGATGGAGTACCTATCGAGCATTTATCTGAAGTAAAAGCTGCAGAATACAGAAGCAGATTCTTAGGATTTATTTTCCAGTCTTTTAACCTTATCAATTATAAAACAGCTTTAGAAAATGTAGCCCTTCCTCTGTACTACCAGAATGTGCCGAGAAAAGAGCGAAATCAGAAAGCTATGGAATACCTGGAGAAAGTAGGATTGGCACAGTGGGCTAATCACCTTCCAAGTGAGCTTTCAGGAGGACAGAAGCAGAGAGTAGCTATCGCAAGAGCTTTGATTACAGATCCTAAAGTAGTACTGGCAGATGAGCCAACCGGAGCTTTGGACTCCAAAACTACTCATGATATTATGAAACTGCTTCAGGATATCAATAACGAAGGAAAAACAATCATCGTTGTAACCCACGAACCTGATGTTGCTGCGCAGACCAAAAGAAACGTTGTACTGAAGGACGGAATTATTGAAAGTGATGAGTTTATTAAGCAGATTGTACTATAAGTGAATAGTGAATGGTCAATTTTGCTTCACAAGTGAATTTACAATGAGAAGGATCAATAATTTATAACACACAGACAAATGAATATGAAAAAAAATAAAAATGTTTTTAAAACTGAACCATTATAAGCTTGACGTTTATCAGTCAACCAGAGAATTAAGAATAGAATGTTATAAAGTTTTATCTAAAATTCCTGATCATGAAAAGTTTAATATAATTGACCAGATACGAAGAGCTTCTACTTCTGTAGTATTAAATATTACCGAAGGATGTTCAAGAAAATCTGAACTGGAAAGGAAAAGATATTTTGAAATTGCCAGAGGTTCAGTCATTGAGTTGGATTCTTGTTTTGATATCGTTATAGAATGTAATTATATTCAAATAGAAGAATTAACAAAAATTGGAAATTTAATAAAAACAGCATTTATCTTGTTAAGTAAAATGTTGAAAAAAGATTAGAAATGTGAAAAATAATTAGAGCGTAATTAAAGTCTGATGAAGAAACAAATTGACAACAAAGTTAATTGACTTCGAAGAAAATTGAGAGAGCAGCTAATTGACTTTTTTACAAAGTAAAAAAATAAAAACTATGTTTGACCTAGATCGTTGGCAGGAAATATTCAGTTCTATCCGTAGTAATGTACTTCGGACGGTGCTTTCAGGGTTTACGGTAGCTTTGGGACTGTTTATTTTCATTGTACTTTTTGGAATTGGAACGGGGCTTCAGAATGCTTTCTCTGAAGGATTCTCAGGTGATGCCAAAAATCTGATTACCATTACTACAGGAAAAACAACATTGGCCTATAAGGGATTGCAGTCTGATCGTACAGTTACGCTGAATAATGGAGACTATGATTTTCTTATTAATGCTGATAAAAAAAATGTAGGAGCTTCCAGCCCGAGATATAATGCCAGCTTAATGGTGAAATATGGTAAAGAAAGCGGGATTTATCAGATTCATGGAGCCGAACCGGGAGAGCAGGTGATTGAGAACAGGAAAATGATTGATGGAAGATATATTACTCCAAGAGACCTGGAGGGAAAGCAAAATGTCGCAGTCATTGGAAGAATGGTACAGAGAGACCTGATTAAGAACGGAAGTCCCGTAGGAAAAGAACTGGATATCAATGGAACCATGTTTAAAGTGGTAGGAGTATTTTCAGATGATGGAGGAGACTGGGACGAAAGACATATCACTGTTCCTATTACCACCTTGCAACAGATGAAAAAGGGCTCTGATACAGTAAATATCGCTTACATTTCATATAGTGATAAGCTGACTCCTGATCAGGCTATCAAATACGGGGATGAGCTTAAAGATAAATTGAAATCGAGAAAAAATGTTTCTCCTGATGATGAAAACGGAGTTCGTGTCTGGAACAATGCCAAGAATATGAATGATACATTCATGTTTATGGCGGTACTTACCGCTATTGTAGGATTTATCGGATTAGGGACACTGCTTGCCGGAATCATTGGGATCAGCAACATTATGGTGTATATCGTTAAAGAAAGAACTAAAGAAATTGGAGTACGAAAAGCGATTGGTGCAAAACCAAGCGGAATCGTAGGTCTGATTGTTCAGGAAAGTGTTGTGATTACAGTCGTATCAGGACTTGTGGGAGTGGGAATAGGTGTTCTTACCCTAAACCTTATCGGTAACAGTCTTGAAGAGTTTTTCATCAAAAACCCAAGTGTAGGCTGGGGATCCATTATTATGGCATTTATTGCACTGATTTTCTCAGGACTGATCGCAGGATTTGTACCGGCATACAGAGCGTCAAGAATCAAACCGATCGAAGCGTTGAGAACAGAATAATTTGCTCAAAGACTAAACAGTAAAAAAGCAAAAAAGAAGAACGAATTAATAGAATTCAAAACTGATAATTTATAACTTATAATTCAACAAGGTGAATATCATATTTAAAAAAGATACTTGGCAGGAAATTTATTATTCACTAAGGAATAATAAACTCCGAACATTTCTTACCATGATTGGCGTAGGATGGGGGATGTTTTTGTATGTAAGTCTTCTTGGAGCCGCAAAAGGAATGGAGAATGGTTTTGATAAATTATTTTCCGGGTTTGCCACCAACTCAATCTTCCTGTGGGCGCAGAAAACATCTATTCCATACGAAGGATTTCCTAAAGGAAGAGAAGTTCACCTGAACCTGAATGATATGGAAATGCTGAAAAGAAAAGTAACAGCCATAGATTATATTTCGCCCCAAAATGCAAGAGGAAGCTTTACCGGAACTCCCGGAGAAGCCATGTCCAGAAACGGAAAAAACGGAACCTATTCGCTTACGGGAGATTACTCTGTAGGAAATAAGATTTCAGAAAAGAAACTGATTTTCGGACGTTATATCAATGATGCCGATGTTTCCGGAAATAAAAATGTAGTAGTCATTGGAGAAGAAATTTATAAAAACTTCTTTGATTCCAAGAAAAAAGAGAATCCAATAGGAAAATCAATCAATATTAAAGGACTTTTCTTTAATGTAATTGGAGTTTTCCGTGTAAAAAAAGGAGGTGGTTTTGAAAATGATCAGACCGCTTTTATTCCACTTTCCACTTATACGAAAATGTATAATGCCGGAGACCAGATAGACATGTTTGCTATTGTCAGTAAACCGAATGCCAACGTCAATTCTGTGGAAGAAGATGTAAAGCAGGTGTTAAAAACAAAGAATAAAGTATCTCCCGAAGATACCAATGCTTTCGGAAGTTTCAACCTTGGAAAAGAATTTAAAAAGCTGACAGGTTTCCTTACGGGAATGCAGCTGTTAACAATTATTGTGGGTACACTGACTATTCTTGCAGGAGTAATTGCAATTTCAAATATCCTTTTGATTACGGTAAAAGAAAGAACCAAAGAAATCGGAATCAGAAGAGCATTGGGAGCGAAGCCTGCCGAAGTGAGAAATCAGATTTTGCTGGAAAGTGTTGTCATTACACTCTCCTCAGGATTAATAGGCTTTATGTCTGGGATTTTCGTCCTCATGATTCTCAATGCCGTTACGCAAGGTCAGGATTCATTTCCTTTCTATAATCCCACCGTAAACTATGGAAACGTATTTGCCGCAATGGCTGTCATGGTGATTCTGGGGTTGATCATCGGGATGATTCCGGCACAGAGAGCTGTAAAGATCAGACCTATTGAAGCTTTAAGAACAGAATAATTAATTTGAAAATAAAACAATTTTAAGATTTAAGAATAAAAAAGAATATAGAGAATCAAACTTTGAACTTAAATCTTTCAATCTATTTAATAAAAAATAAACTATACATATGAAAAAGAAATTCACCTGGAAAAAAGCCATTTATATAGTCTTGGGGCTTTTATTTGCAGTGGCATTGTTCTCGGGGCTTGGCTATCTTGTAAAATCAAACTCTAAAGAAGGTGAGGAGTTCCTTACCCGTAAGCCTACTGTTCAGAATATGGATGATAAAGTAATGGCCACAGGGAAAATTGTTCCAAAAGAAGAAATTGAAATCAAACCCAATATTGCAGGGATTATCGATAAGATTTTAGTAAAAGAAGGAGATAAAGTAGAAGTAGGGCAATTGATTGCTACTGTAAAAATTGTTCCAAGCATCTCTGAAGTTAACGCTGCTCAGCAGGAAGTTCAGAATGCACAGATCCAGATCAGCAATGCACAGATGAATGTAGGAAATATGCAAAAGCAGTTTGAAATGCAGGACAAATTATACAAGCAGGGAGTAGCTTCTAAACAGGAGTATCTGAACTCTCAGCAGCAGCTGTATTCTCAACAGCAGACGTTGAAAAATGCCCAGCAGCAATTGAATACCGCTCAGAAAAGATTACAGATCGCTAAAACAGGAGCAACTCCTGAACTTAAAGGACAAGGCCTGGCTACTACAGAAATTCGCTCCAAAGCCTCAGGTACTGTACTTGAAGTTCCGGTAAAAGCAGGAAGTCAGGTGATTGAAGCCAATAACTTTAACGCGGGAACTACAATCTGTTCAGTGGCGGATTTGAACGTCCTGATCTTTAAAGGCGAAATCGATGAAGCACAAGCAGGAAAACTGAGTGAAGGAATGGATATGAACATCGTGATCGGTGCTCTTCAAAATAAAACATTCCCTGGAAAATTAACGATGATTGCTCCAAAAGGGAAAGATAATGCCGGAACTATTAAATTTCCGGTAGAAGGTAATGTATCTAATCCTAATAATGAGTATATTAGAGCAGGTTTTTCTGCGAATGGTGAAATTGTCTTGAGTTCTCAGAAAAATGCATTATTATTGGATGAGTCTTTAGTGCAGTATGAAAAGAAACAAGGAAAAGATGTTCCTTTCGTAGAGGTAAAACAAAAGGATGGGAAATTCAAAAAAGTATATGTGAAATTGGGAGCAAGTGACGGAATCAACGTTCAGGTTCTTCCGGGATCAAATATCACAAAAGATACCGAAGTGAAGGTTTGGAACCCTTCTGATAAAGATAAAGAAGAGCTTAAAGAAAAAGCAAATAAAAAATAATAAACTACACTATACACTTTTAAACTGTGAATCCCGGAGGAATTTTTTTCTCCGGGATTCTTTTTTTATACCAAAACCTTTTACAAGTGTAAATTCCTATATTTGAATTGATAATCTACGAAAAATGTGCAGATACGCCGGGAAAACTTATAAATCACATTACGTATGCTTTAAATGCAGAAAATCATTTAAGCAGCAAGATGTATATGATATTATAAAAAGGGAAGAAAAAGAAAAAGTATACCATGAGCCTGATGGGAAGGTAATTCGTAAAGTAGGATCAGTTTTTACAAAGACAGAAACTGCAGAACTGCAAAAAATGGTTTCAGAGATTGAAAACAGAACTATAAAATGTCCCGAGTGCAGCAATGTGATGGCTGATCTGGGGAAAGATTTCAAAGCCCCTAAAAAAACAGCTGTTAAAGAATGGAAGATTGTAGAAAGTCTTTTTAAAACAGGAAAATGCTTCCATTCCTGTGGCTGCGACGGAATAGGATATATTCCTGAAAATCCTAAAGACTATGAAACATACCTGAATGATATATTGAAAACCTATCAGGAATACTTAGCTGCCTGCCAGAAAACTCCTATGGAAGAATGTCCTGAGAAGATTGAAGAAATTAACTATTGGGCTGACAAAATTCAAAAAATAAAAAGTGAAATAATTAATAATAAATTCAAAAAGGCATAAGAATGTAACAAATCGTGAATTCAAAATGTCTTACTTTTAAATTTCAAACTATATCCCATGAAAAAAGACTACTGGATTCTGTTACTTTTTATCATTGCAAAGTTTGCCTTCCAATACTCGTTGATAAGTCCTGAGTATGAATTGCACAGAGATGAATACCTGCATCTTGATCAGGCTAATCATCTTGCATGGGGATATCTCTCCGTTCCTCCCGTTAACTCCTGGTTGGCATGGATGATTAAAATATTAGGGAATTCCGTCTTTTGGGTTAAATTTTTTCCAGCGCTGTTCGGAGCTTTGACCATTGTACTGACATGGAAAGTTGTTGAAGAACTTAATGGAAGCCTCTTTGCCAAAATACTTGCTTCTTTAGGGATTTTGTTCTCAGTACTCCTCCGGATAAATATGCTGTTTCAGCCCAACTCTTTAGAAATTTTTCTGTGGCTGTTCCTTTATTATGCCTTGATTAAATATTTCAATTCTTCAAAAGTAAAATGGCTTTACATTGGTGCCGCCATTGTCGGAATAGGAATATTAAATAAATACAACATTGCTTTTTCATTATTAGGGCTTATTCCTGCATTACTGTTGACAGAGCAAAGGAAGATTTTTATACAGCCTCACGTGTATTGGGCTGCTCTTTTAGCTTTAATTATTATTTTTCCGAATCTTCTCTGGCAGTATCAGAATCAGTTTCCGGTTATTCATCATATGAAAGAACTTTCTGAAAAACAGCTTGTGCATGTGGATAGAATGGATTTTATGAAATCTCAGATTTTATTTTTTGTTGGAGTTATTTTTGTTCTTGTTGCAGGCTTGGGAGCATTGCTTTTGTACAAACCTTTTGAAAAATTCAGGTTTTTCTTTTGGAGTTATATCATCACTATTACTCTGTTTTTGTTTTTTAAAGCAAAGATTATTATGCAATAGGGCTTTATCCGGTTTATATTGCTTTTGGTGCTGTTTTTTTCGGACATCTATTTGAAAACGGCTGGAAGAGGTTTTTGAAACCGGTCAGCGTACTTATCCCTGTACTTTTATTTCTTCCTTTATATAATGTAGCCTTCCCGAATAAAAGCCCTGAATATATTGTGTCTCACCAGGATCAATACAAAAAATTCGGACTTCTTCGCTGGGAAGATGGAAAAGATCATCCGTTGCCACAGGATTTTGCTGATATGCAAGGCTGGAAAGAGCTGGCTCAAAAAGTAGATAAAGAATATTCCAGGCTGTCAAAAACCGGAAATACCATGGTGCTGTGTGATAATTATGGTCAGACCGGAGCTATCAACTACTATTCAAAAGCGGGCGTTACGGCAATGTCATTTCATGCAGATTATATTAATTGGATCGATGTAAGCAGGAAATATAAAAATGTCATTAGAATAAAGGATGCTCCTGAAGCAGGGAAAGAACTTAAAGAATCCGGTTCTTTTTTTGAAGTTGCAAGATTAACTGATTCTATTACCAATCCATACGCAAGAGAAAGAGGAACTGCAATTTTCAGTTTACAGGGAGCAAAAATAGATATCAATAAAAGAATTCAGGATGAAATTACTGAAGTCAAAAATGAGTGGAAATAGTTTTCAATCAGAATAAAAATGATGATTTGCAGACAGGATAAAGTTAATAGATAAAAGTTATTGCAACTTTATTGCATTAATTGATTTTAAGTTAACTTTGCATTATCAATTATCAATTATCAATTATCAATTATCAATTATCAATTATCAATTATCAATTATCAACTGAGCTATGGAAAACAAAAACTTTGATGTCATTATAACAGGAGGAAGCTATTCAGGATTATCAGCAGGAATGTCTTTAGGAAGATCTTTAAGAAATGTCCTGATTATTGATAACGGAAAACCTTGCAACAGACAAACACCGCATTCCCATAATTTTGTTACTCATGATGGCAAAACACCATCGGAAATTGCACAGCTTGCTAAAAAAGATGTCGAAAAATACAATACAGTTCAATTTTATAACGGAACTGTAGTGAAAACACAAAAGACAACCGAAGGTTTTGAGATTGAAACTTCGTCTGGTGAAAAATTTAATGCTAAAAGACTTATCCTGGCTTCAGGAGTTAAAGATATTATGCCGGATATTCCCGGATTTGCAGAATGCTGGGGGATTTCTGTGATCCACTGCCCATACTGTCATGGCTATGAAGTAAAAAACGAGGTTACCGGAATTCTTTCCAATGGAGATATGGCTTACGAATTTTCAAAACTGATTTTTAATCTGACTAAAAATCTCACTCTGTTTACCAATGGAAAAGCAGCTCTTACTGAAGAACAGCTTGAAAAACTGAAACAGAATAAAATTATTCTTAACGAAGATGAAATTGAAAGTATACAACATAAAAACGGCTCCATTCAAAAAATAATTTTTAAAAACGGAAAAGAAATTCCTCTACAGGCTTTGTATGCGAAAATTCCTTTTGAACAAAACCTGAATGTCTCCGATGATCTGGGATGCGAACTGACAGAACAGGGATTTATTAAAGTAGATATGATGCAGAAAACAACCGTTCCCGGAGTTTTTGCCTGTGGCGATAATGTAACCATGATGCGTTCCGTAGCCAATGCCGTTGCACAGGGAAATTTTGCTGGTGCAGTGGTAAATAAGGAACTGTCAGATGAAGAATTTTAGAAGCTTTTTAAGACAATTAAAACAATCATAATATTGAATTTATTCATAGGTATTTTCATTTTTTAGTGTTTAAAAATCATTTTTTCAATAGAGAAATCTCGACGAAAATTCCGTACATTTGGGGTGAAAATTTCAAAAACTAAAAGTAAAATGGATATTATTTTCGACCTGATTGAAAAGGAAAGACAAAGACAAACCCATGGTTTAGAGCTTATTGCATCAGAAAATTTTGTTTCTGAAAATGTAATGAAAGCAATGGGAAGTGTACTGACAAATAAATATGCTGAAGGATATCCCGGAAAAAGATATTACGGAGGATGTGAAGTAGTAGATGAGGTTGAAACTTTAGCGATCAACAGAGCTAAAGAACTTTTCGGAGTAGACTACGTGAATGTTCAGCCACATTCCGGTTCTCAGGCGAATGCTGCCATTTATCTTGCAGTTTTGAAACCAGGTGACAAAATTATGGGAATGGACCTTTCAATGGGAGGACACCTTACTCACGGTTCCGCAGTGAATTTCTCAGGGATTCAGTATAACGTAGTTTCTTACGGAGTTCAGCAGGAAACAGGTCTTATTGATTATGATCAAATGAGAGAAGTAGCGTTGAGAGAAAAACCGAAAATGCTTATCGCAGGTTTCTCAGCCTATTCAAGAGATTTGGATTATGCTAAATTCAGAGAAGTGGCAGATGAAGTTGGTGCTACGCTTTGGGCGGATATCGCTCACCCTGCTGGTTTGGTTGCAAAAGGACTATTAAATTCTCCATTCGAACACTGTCATGTAGTAACTACTACTACTCACAAAACGCTGAGAGGACCAAGAGGAGGTATGATCATGATGGGGAAAGATTTCGAAAATACTTACGGTCACAAAACTCCAAAAGGAGAAATTAAAATGATGAGCCAGGTACTTGACGGAGCTGTATTCCCAGGTATTCAGGGAGGACCTCTTGAGCACGTGATTGCTGGTAAAGCTGTAGCTTTCGGTGAAGCTTTGGATGTACAGTTTGAAACGTATGCAAAACAGGTTAAAGCCAATGCTCAGGCATTATCAAAAGCAATGATAGACAGAGGTTTTGATATCGTAAGCGGTGGTACAGACAATCACCTGATGTTGGTAGACCTTAGAAATAAAGGAGTAAACGGTAAAGAAACTGAAAAAGCATTAGTACTTGCTGATATTACTTGTAATAAAAACATGGTTCCTTTTGATGACAAGTCACCATTTACAACATCTGGTATCAGATTGGGAACTGCAGCTATTACAACAAGAGGATTGAAAGAAAATGATATGGATACTATTGCCGGATTAATTTCTGAAGTGGTAGACAATATCAAAAATGAAGAAGTTCTTGGATCTGTAAGAAAGAAAGTTAACGAATTAATGGAAGGTAAAGCTCTGTTCAATTACTAACAGACATTCCAATATCATATAAAGAATGGGCAAGCTGCTCATTCTTTTTTTATTCAAATGGAAAAGAAATCTTATACCTTCGACGAAATTAAACAGAAACTGGTTAATTATTGTGTTTACCAGGATCGCTGCCATGCAGAAGTAGAACAGAAGATGAGAGAATTTTTGCTTATTGATGAAGCAAAGGAAGAAATCATTTTATTTCTGCTGAAAGAAAATTATCTGAACGAAGAAAGATTTACCAGGAGCTATATCCGGGGGAAATTTTACATCAAGCATTGGGGGAAGAACAAAATTAAGATCAATCTGAAACAAAAACAGATTTCAGAGAGGTTGATAAACTCTTGTTTTGATGAGATTGATGATGCCGATTATGAGAAAACAATCAGAAAAATTTTTGATGATTATTACACCAAACAAACTGGCTTGAAAGAATATCAAAAAAAAACCAAAACTATAAAATATTTGATGAGTAAAGGTTTTGAGTATGAGAAAATAATTGATATTTTTGACTAAATATTAATAAATAAAAAAAACTTGACGTATGACTTTTAGGAAAAAAAACAATCGGTTCATTGAAAAAGATTGATATATAAAGATTTAATAATTCTTTTAAAGAAAAAGCGGCTAAAATAAGAATTTGTACAGATGAATATCACCTTCATAAACAGTTTGTATGGTATGATTTTTGTCTGTGGATTTAGCTGTATAACAATGAAATTGTTAGATTTTATAAATACAACATCAAATTTATTTTTGATTTCAGCATATTGAAATAAATTTATTTTATTTTTGCATGATTGTATCAGAATTATCTTTGATTGGATAATAAGATATTATACCTTAATTAAATATGAACACCAATACAGACAATGTACAATTCTCTTAGAAAAACAATATTTGGAGGGGATAATGTTGTCAATCTCTCAGACGTAAGATATCTTCCTAGATGGATAATTCTTGTAATAGACATTATTATTCTTGTAATATCTTTATTTCTTTCCACTTACATTATCGCAAAAATTACCAAACAGGAATTTATTTATCATGATGATAAAAGCCTGATTTTCGCTTTTATTATCCTTGTAAATGCTGCTTTTATGTATGCCTTCAAGACCTATGCCGGAATTATCCGCCACTCCACATTTATAGACTTATTTAAGCTGCTGATATCTTGCTTTTGCACAATGCTGGCTATCGGAACAATAAATATCTGCTATTTCTGGATCACAGGAAGTAAGTTTATCCTTACTCCTTATCTGATGCTTTATTTTGTAATTTCATTTATGGGATTATTTCTTTTCAGACTCTATGTGAAGGAATTTTTCCATATTGTAAGGGAATACCGAAGAAGCGCCCTTAAAAAAAGAATTCTGGTATTGGGAATTGATGAACAATCTATTGCCATTGCACGTGCTATTCTTGATAATCCGAGTTTGCCATATCAGGTAGTAGGTTTTTTGACACAAAGAACAGACTCCAAAAGTGCATCTTTGCTGGGAAAACCAATTTATGGAAAGGAAAAAATAGAAGAAAATACCAAAGAAGATCTTATTATTGACGGCGTTCTTATCGTTAAAGAAATGATGGCCAGAGATGAGATGAATACATGGGTGAATCTGTTTTTAGAGAAGGATCTTAATGTTTTTAAGGCTCCATCTGTACAGAAACTTAGAGACAGTGATCTGGGTGGATCTATTAGAAATCTTCAGATTGAAGATTTGTTAAATAGAAAACCTATTAAAATTCAGAATGAAAAAGTTAAGAGCAGACATTTTGATAAAACAGTATTAGTAACCGGTGGAGCAGGTTCCATTGGAAGCGAGATCGTAAGACAGGTTGCTCTCTTCAATCCTTCATTAATTGTCGTTTTAGACCAGGCAGAAACACCTCTTTATGAAATTGAACTTGAAATGAGAGAGAAGTTTCCTAATATCGCTTTCAAATTTGTTTTAGGAGATGTCTCCAATCATCACAGGATGGAATCTCTGTTCCAGACGTATCATTTCTCAATGGTATATCATGCCGCAGCTTACAAGCATGTACCTTTGGTAGAGGAAAATCCTCATGAAGCTATCTTTGTTAATATATTAGGTTCTAAGATTGTTGCAAAACTATCCAGCAAGTATAAAGTGAACAGGTTCGTAATGGTGTCTACAGATAAAGCTGTAAATCCAACCAACGTAATGGGAGCCTCAAAGCGTGCTGCTGAACTTTTTGTGCAGTCGCTTCAGAATGTGGAAGGAAACGTTACCAAGTTTATTACAACAAGATTCGGAAATGTATTGGGATCCAACGGTTCTGTAATTCCTCATTTTAAAAAGCAGATTGAAGCCGGAGGTCCGGTAACCATTACCCATCCGGAGATTGTAAGATATTTCATGACGATTCCTGAGGCATGTGAACTGGTACTTCAGGCCGGAACAATGGGAGAAGGAGGTGAAATTTTTGTCTTTGATATGGGGGAACCTGTAAAAATTATTGATCTGGCAAAAAGAATGATAAAACTATCAGGATTCGAACCTAACATAGATATTAAGATCATCTATACAGGATTGAGACCGGGAGAAAAGCTTTATGAAGAACTCTTGAGCGACGATGCAAAAACACTTCCTACGCATAATGATAAAATTATGATTTCTAAAGATCCTTCCATGGGATTTGAAGATATAGACAAGCTTACCAAAGAAATTACGAAGGCTTCCCTGCGAAGAGATAAAGTGGAAGTGGTAAGGATTCTTAAAACAATAGTGCCGGAATTCCGAAGCAATAATTCAATCTATGAGGCCCTGGATAAATAGATAAAATATAAATGTATATTTGCATAATTTAACAAGATAATGAAAGGAAAAATATTAGCAGTAATTTTGGCATCCTCATTAGTGATTTCCTGCAAAGTGAATCCTAATGCTAAGAATGATTTAAATTATATGCAGAATATCGAACAGGTTGCAATTAATGCCTCTGCTAAAAATTCAGCAAACACAATCCAGGTGGGGGATCAGTTGGTTATTCTGATCACAGCGAAAGATATGGATGTTGTAAAACCTTTTAATCAGAATTATTCTTCCTCAGAACTTATCCAGACAAATGCTATGGCCGGCGGAAATACTCCTAACCAGGGATCAACAGTACTTTCAGGACCAACTTATATCGTAGATGCAAATGGAGATATTGATTTTCCTATATTAGGGAAACTGAATACTTCAGAGAAAAGTTTGACCGCTTTTAAAGATGAACTTAGAGAAAAAATGACCAGATATGTTATTAATCCAACAATTAATATCAGACTCTCGAATTTTAAAGTTACAGTACTTGGAGAAGTCAACAGACAGGGAGACTATACTATAGCAAACGGACAGGCGACTGTTTTAAATGCATTAGGGATGGCTGGTGACCTGACACAATATGGAAAAAGAGAAGATATATTGGTTATCAGAACTGAAAATGGTGTCGTTTCTCATGGCCGTATCAATATTCAGGATGCTAATTTAATTAATTCTCCATATTATAATCTTAAGCAAGGGGATGCCATTATTGTTTCCTCAAGCAATACCAAAGATGTTTTAGCAAAACAGAATCCCAATACGACTCTTTACCTTACGGCAGCTTCTATAGCTATCACAGCAATAGCAGTAGTAATAAGTTTATTTAAGAAATAAAAAAATTAATGAACATCCAGCAGTCTTCACCATCTTTAGAAGTAGAAAATAGTTCAAGTAATATTGATATTAATGAAATAGTAAAGCCTTATGTAAGAAAATGGCCATGGTTTGCTCTAAGTGCCTTTATTGCTTTGGTAATAGGCTATGTTGCATTGAAGTTTATGACCCCCATTTACAATGTACAGACAACAGTACTTGTAAAAGATGCCAAAAACTCGTCATCTCCCATCAATAATGATTTAGGCGTTTTACCGGATTTTTCAAATTTAGGAGGTCTGAAAACAAACAGTATTGCTAATGAAATTGAGATGCTGAAGTCAAAAAGACTAATGAAAGAAGTAGTCATTAATAAAAGCCTTCAGACCGATATTTTTGCAAAGTCTAAACTTAGAAAAATTGAACTTTATAAGGATACCTCACCCATTGAAGTAAGGGTAATTAATGAGAAACCGGGGGGGATTTTCACTCCTGTTCTGCTAAAAATAGAAGGGGAGAAACTTCTCGTAAGTACAGACAAGCCCCAAAAAGAAATTATTACCGGTTATGGTAAGACAATAGGACTTCCTTTTGCTAATATTATCATCACTAAAAATGATAAGTATAATCCTGCTGCTTTAAAAGAAGTAAATCTGAATGATCTTGAACTTTACATTTCAACAGTAGATGCTAAAGTAGACATGCTGCAAAATATGGTGGCGGTAAGCTTAATTAATAAAGATGCTACTGTATTAAAACTGGATATGAGTTATCCACAGATTACAAAAGCGCAAGATGTACTTAATGCTTTGGTTGTAGCATACAATAATGATGCTATTTTAGATAAGAATTCGGAATCTAAGAAGACACTTGACTTTATCGAAGACAGAATTAAAAGGCTTACAGGAGAACTTGGTGATGTAGAAAGTCAAAAAGAAATATTTAAATCTAAAAATAACCTTACAGATCTTGAAACAGAAGCAAAAATTAGTCTGGAAAGTTCTGCCGCTGCAAGGGCAAAACAGCTTGATGTAGATGCACAACTGGAACTTACTAATGCATTGATCAGTTTTGTAAATAAACAGGGCCAGTATCAGGCTCTACCTTCCAATGTAGGGCTACAAAATCCTGAAGCTATAGCCGGAATTTCTACTTATAACCAACTGATTCTTCAGAGAAACAGGTTTTTGGAATCTGCAACTGTAGAAAACCCGACAGTGGTAGATATTACCAAACAGATCAACACAATGCGTCAGTCTATTGAGCAGAGTTTGCAAAGAAACAAAACAGGTCTTGAGCTGGCAAGAAATGAATATCTTGGTGAACAGAATAAGGTTTCAGATAAAATATCTAAACTTCCTTCTATTGAGAAAATGTTCAGAAGTATTGAAAGACAACAGCAGATCAAGGAAAATTTATACTTGCTGTTACTTCAAAAAAGAGAAGAAACAGCAATTGCTGAATCTATTACCGCTCCTAAAGCGAGAATAATAGATAAAGCATACGCATTAGCAAGTCCTATTGCACCTAATAAAAAGATAGTCCTTATTTCAACTTTGTTTTTGGGACTTTTAATTCCATTTTTGATTATTTACCTATCTACCATCTTCAACAATAAAATTGTTACAAAACATGATCTTGAAAAACTAGTGCATGCACCTATTATTGGAGAATTGCCAAGTCTTGAAAAAGGAGATTCTGAGATTGTTAAAATGAATGATATTACTCCCATGGCGGAAGCGTTCAGAATTCTTATTACCAATATGAATTTCATGCTTTCAAAAGAGAAAAAAGGTAAAGTAGTATTTGTTACTTCAACAGTAAAAGGAGAAGGAAAAACATTCACATCTGTGAACTTAGCTTTGACATTGGCCAATCCAAAGAAGAAAGCAATTATCATAGGATCTGATATCAGAAACCCTCAGCTTCAGCGATATAATCCTGCCAGAAAAGGACTTGCCGGGCTTACGGAATACCTATACAATGACGAGACTAAACTTGAAGATATTATCCATGTATCATCTTTTAATCCTTACCTGGATGTAATTTATTCAGGAATGATTCCTCCAAATCCAACGGAATTGCTATCTAACGGTCGTTATGAGATTCTTCTTGCAGAATTGAAAGAAAAATATGAATATATTATTCTGGATACTGCACCATTACTTCTTGTAACCGATACTTTCCTTATTGCTGAACTTTCTGATGTAACCATTTACGTTTCCAGATCCAAATACACAGAAAAAGCATTGTTGGAATTTGCCAACCGTAATATTGATCAGAAAAAAATCACTAATGTCGGGTTTGTTCTTAACGATGTAAGCAGGGAAAATTTAGGATACAGTAATAAATATGGTTATGGCTATAACCAGCATACAGAACAATCTTGGTTTCAAAAAATAAAAAATAAATTTAGTTAATGACAACAACATATAAAATAGCGGTTATAGGCCAGGGCTATGTAGGTCTTCCTCTTTCTCTTGAATTTGCAGATCACTATCCTGTTTTTGGATTTGATATCAATACACAGCGTGTTGATCAGCTTAATAACGGAAAGGATATAACGCTTGAAGCTGATGTTGATAAATTAAATAACGAACTGAAAAAATATAACGAATCTAATGGTTCCTTAGGCTATAAAGCAACAAGCCAGTTATCTGATATTGCTGAAGCTAACGTATTCATTGTAACAGTTCCTACTCCTATTGATAAATATAATGCTCCGGATCTGAATCCATTGATTTCTGCTTCAAAAATGTTGGGAGAAATCATCAAGAAAGGAGATATTGTTATTTATGAATCTACTGTTTTTCCTGGATGTACAGAAGAAGAGTGCGTACCGGTTCTTGAAAAATACTCAGGACTTAAGTTTAACGAAGACTTTTTTGTAGGATATTCTCCGGAAAGAATTAATCCGGGAGATAAAGTAAATACACTTACCAGTGTTAAAAAAGTAACTTCAGGTTCCACCGAAAAGATTGCTGAAGAAGTTGATAATCTATATAAGAAAATCATTACAGCCGGAACTCACAAAGCACCAAGCATTAAAGTTGCAGAAGCTTCAAAAGCTATTGAAAACGCACAAAGAGATGTTAACATTTCTTTTGTTAACGAATTAGCTTTAATTTTCGACAGAGTGGGAATCGATACCAATGATGTATTGGAAGCCGCAGGAACAAAATATAATTTCCTTAAATATAAACCGGGATTGGTAGGAGGACACTGCATCTCTGTAGATCCTTATTACCTTGCACACAAAGCAGAACAGTTAGGATACCACCCGGATGTTATCTTATCGGGTAGACGTGTCAACGATTCTATTGCAAAGTTCGTTGCTGCTAAAGTAGTGAAGCTTCTGATTGCAAAAGGAGGAGTGATCAAAAATTCGAATGCCCTGATTTTAGGAGTTACATTCAAAGAAAACTGTCCGGATGTCAGAAATACTAAAGTTGTAGATATCTATAGAGAACTTGCTGATTTCGGAGTAAATGTTGATATTTATGATCCGTGGGCAAGCAAAGAAGAAGTAAAGCACGAATATGGAATTGATATTCTGGACACTCTTCAGGAGGGCAAAAAATACGATTCATTAATTATTGCAGTATCTCACAATGAGTTTCTGGAAATGGATCTGGATCTGCTTAAAAAAGAAAATGCAGTGGTTTTTGATACCAAAGCATGTTTAGACAGAAATCTGGTTGATGCAAGATTATAAAAGATCATGAATTATGATATCATAATCATTGGTGCAGGTCTGGTAGGATTAGCTACAGCCTATCAGACTAAGCTGAAAAATCCCGATTCTAAGATTCTCATTTTGGAAAAAGAAAACGATGTGGCATTGCACCAATCGGGGCATAACAGTGGAGTAATCCATAGCGGGATTTATTACAAACCAGGAAGCCTTAAAGCTAAAAACTGTATTGAAGGATATAATTCCGTCATTAACTTTGCTGAGAAATACGGCATACGATATGATCTTTGCGGAAAAATTATTGTAGCTACTTCACAGGAAGAATTACCCCTTTTAGATAATATATATAAAAGAGGAGTTGAAAACGGACTTCAGGATTTAAAATATCTTTCCAGAGAAGAATTCCGCGAAATTGAACCCCACTGTGAAGGCGTAAAAGCAATTAAAGTTCCACAAACCGGAATTATCGACTACCCGGGAATCGCCAAAAAAATAAAAGAACTTTTTGAAGAATTAGGAGGAGAAGTGAGATTTAATAATGAAGTAAAAAACATTATTGATAAGGGATCTGAAATTATTGTCAGCACTAATATTTCCGAGTTTAAGACCAAAAAACTTATTTCCTGTGCAGGATTATATTCTGATAAGATAACCAAAATGACCAACGAAAAAAATGATGTGGTCATTATTCCTTTCAGGGGAGAATATTATAAAATTAAGGATGAAAAAAAATATCTGGTAAAACACCTTATTTACCCGGTACCTGACCCTAGTTTTCCGTTTCTTGGCGTTCACTTTACCAGAATGATTGATGATAATATTGAAGCCGGTCCTAATGCCGTGCTGGCTTTCAAAAAAGAAGGATATCATTTTTTCGATTTCAACTTCAATGAAGCCATGCAGACCATGCTATGGCCGGGATTTAGAAAAATCGTAGCGAAATATGGAAAAACAGGAATGGGAGAAATGCACCGTTCACTTTCCAAATCTGCGTTTACAAAAGCACTTCAGAAACTTTTACCGGAAATACAGGAAAATGACCTTGTACCAGGAGGTTCAGGGGTAAGAGCCCAGGCTTGCGACCGAAATGGAGGATTAATTGATGATTTTGATATCGTGAAAAACGGAAATATTATTCACGTTAGAAATGCCCCTTCTCCCGCTGCCACTTCCTGCCTTTCTATAGGAAATAAAATCAGTGAACTTGTCATAAGTTAAAACGCACCTCTATATACACTCAAAAAACTAAAATATGAAAATTCAAATGGTTGATCTTAAAGGTCAATACCTGAAAATAAAAGAAGATATAGATGCCGGTATTCGGGAATGTATAGACAATACAGCATTTATTAATGGCCCTGCTGTAAAAGAATTTCAACAGGACTTCGAAAAATATCTCGGAGTAAAGCATGTTATCCCATGTGCCAACGGAACAGATGCTCTTCAAATTGCCATGATGGCCCTTAATATGCAACCCGGTGACGAAATAATCTGCCCTGCTTTCACTTACGTAGCGACTGCTGAAGTTATTGGTCTTTTAGGATTAAAACCTGTAATGGTAGACGTAAACGAAGATACTTTCGATATACAGTTGGAAGATCTTGAAAGATATCTTACACCCAATACCAAAGCGATTGTTCCTGTTCATTTATATGGGCAAAGTGCTGATATGGAACAAATTCTTAAATTTGCAGAAAAACATAACCTTTTTGTTATAGAAGATAATGCTCAGGCAATCGGCTCTGATTATACTTTTTCAGATGGAACTGTTAAAAAAACAGGAACTATCGGACATATCGGATGTACTTCTTTTTTTCCGTCAAAAAATCTGGGATGCTATGGTGATGGAGGAGCATTGATGACAAATGATGATGAGTTAGCTTTCAAAATAAGAATGATCGCCAACCATGGCCAGGAAAAGAAATACTATCACAAAGTTTTAGGTTGTAATTCAAGATTGGATACGATTCAGGCTGCTGTATTGAAAGTTAAGCTAAAGCATTTGGATGAGTACTCAGCTTCGAGAAATAGAATGGCAGATTATTATGATGCGAATTTGGCAGGGATATCTGAAATTCAAATTCCTGAGAGAGCAGCGAATTCTACCCACGTATTTCATCAGTATACCCTTAGAGTGAAAAATGGAAAAAGAGATGGATTGCAAAAATACCTGGCAGAAAAGAATATTCCAAGTATGATATATTATCCTTTGCCTCTTTATAAACAAGAAGCTTTTCTTCAATATGTAGAGAATGGCTTTAGTCTTCCGGTTACGGAGCGGCTTTGCAAAGAAGTTATCTCTCTTCCTGTACATACAGAATTTGATCGGGAAGTGCTGGATATTATTATAACAGAAATTAAGAATTATTTTAATTAATATAAAGCAGATATGTCGGATTTTTTTGCACACGAAACAGCCGTTATTGACGAAGGATGTCAAATAGGAAACGGAACCAAAATTTGGCACTTTTCACATCTTATGACAGGTTGCACTTTGGGCGAAAAATGTAATATTGGACAGAATGTTGTCATTTCTCCCCAGGTAGTTTTGGGAAAGAATGTAAAAGTTCAGAATAATGTTTCGATCTATGAAGGAGTAACATGTGATGACGATGTCTTTTTAGGACCTTCAATGGTTTTTACCAATGTAATAAATCCGAGAAGTGCTGTAAACAGAAAGAATGAATATCTGAAAACACATGTAGGAAAAGGAGCCTCCATAGGAGCCAATGCAACGATTGTTTGTGGGCATAATATAGGTCAGTATGCTTTTATCGGAGCAGGAGCTGTGGTTACAAAAGAAGTTCCGGATTATGCATTGGTAGTGGGAAACCCTGCCAGACAAATGGGTTGGATGAGCGAATTTGGGCATAAACTTCAGTTTGACACAGACAATATTGCCGTTTGTGAAGAAAGTGGAGAAAAATACAAATTAGAAAATAATAAAGTTTCAAAAATTTAAATATGCAAATGAGTGAAAAAATAAAATTTGCAGTAGTGGGCTGCGGACATATTGGCAAGAGACATGCCGAGATGATCACAAGAAATTCTGAATGTGAGCTTGTAGCTCTTATAGACATAAAGGATAAATCTGCTTTAGGAATTGAAAGCTATGAGGTTCCTTTCTTTACATCATTAGATGAATTTTTGAAATCAGGAATAGAAGCAGATGTTATCAATATCGCTACTCCCAACGGATTCCACTTTGAACAATCTTATAAAGCAATTGATGCCGGAAAGCATATTGTTGTGGAAAAACCGATGACATTGAACAAGCAGGATGCAGAAAAACTTATTTTTCAGGCCCTGCACAAACACAAACAGGTTTTTGCCGTAATGCAAAACCGTTATTCTCCACCTTCTGCCTGGGTAAAAGAGATGGTAGAAAACGGAAAATTAGGTGAAATATACATGGTGCAGCTTAATTGCTACTGGAATCGTGATGATAGATATTACAAGCCGGAATCATGGCATGGAAAGAAAGATCTGGATGGAGGAACATTATTTACACAGTTTTCTCATTTTATCGATATTATGTACTGGTTGTTCGGTGATATTACCAATATACAGGCAAAATTTGCTGATTTTAATCACCAGACTCTTACAGATTTTGAAGACTCAGGATTTATTAGTTTCGATTTCGTAAATGGAGGGATGGGAGCATTAAATTATTCTACTTCCGTATGGAATCAGAATCTTGAAAGTTCTATGATTATCATTGCCGAAAACGGTTCTATTAAAATCGGTGGTCAGTATATGGATAAAGTAGAGTTATGCAATGTGAAAGATTATGTAATGCCGGAACTGCCTCCTACCAATCCTGGAAATGATTATGGTGCATATAAAGGTTCTGCAGCCAACCATCACTATATTATTGAAAATGTAGTGGACGTGTTAAAAGGAAGAAATACTATTACAACCAATGCTTTGGAAGGGTTGAAAGTAGTAGATATTATTGAAAGGATTTATCAATTAAAAAACTAATTATGTTGTCAAACTTTGTTCCACTGGCAAGTCCGGATATTAATGAAACAGATATTAACCGTGTTGTGGATGTTTTAAAATCTGGAATGCTGGTGCAGGGAGAGAATGTAGGCTTATTAGAAACCTTTTTCTCTGATTATTTGGGAGCAGAATATGCTTCAGCTCTGAGTAACGGAACTTCTACTTTACATCTTGCATTAATTACATTAGGAATTGGTGCTGGTGATGAAGTCATTATACCTGCATTCAGTTACGTGGCTACAGCTAATGTAGTGGAACTGGTGGGTGCAAAATGTATTTTTGTAGATATTGATGAAAATACATTTAATATTGATGTCAATAAAATAAAAGAAGCTATTACTCCGAATACAAAGGCTATTATTCCGGTTCATGAGTTTGGCTTAGCCTGTGATATAGAAAGTATAATGAATATTGCCCGGGAGCATAATCTGTATGTCATTGAAGATGCTGCATGTGCTTTGGGAGCAACCCAGAATAATAAAAAAGTAGGAACATTTGGTGATTTCGGTTCATTCTCGTTACATCCGCGTAAAAGTATTACCAGCGGTGAAGGAGGAATTCTGACAACGAATAATGCCGGGTATTCAGCAAAGGTAAGAATACTTAGAAATCATGGTATTGAAATGCAGGATGGCAGAATGGAATTTGTAGAAGCAGGATACAATTATAGGATGACAGACTTTCAGGCAGCACTGGCTCACAGCCAAATCCAGAGGCTGGATAATATCCTTATGCTGAAACAAACGCTGGCAGATGTGTATTTATCGGAAATTGTAAACCAAAAGATCACATTACCCGTAGTCCCTGAAGGAAGAAATCATACATGGCAGACTTTTCACGTCTTAATTGACGATAGTTTACAGCAAAGTCAGGTACTGGAATTTTTAAGAAGCAACAAAATTGGGGCAAACTATGGTGCTCAATGTATTCCTGCTATGAAATACTATGTAGACAAATACAATTTGGATTATAGAGAAAAATTCCCGAATGCTTACAGAGCATACTCTAAGGGAATTGCCTTACCATTGTATGAAAAACTGACAGAAGATACCGTCTTCAAAATCTCACAAATAGTCAACAGAATATAACTATATAACGAATCAAAAAAAAATTATTTAAAATGATAACTAACAAAACGATTTTTATTACCGGAGGAGCAGGATTTATTGCCAATACTCTGATTAAACATTACATAGAAAATAATAAAATTGTGGTGTATGATAACTTTCACAGAGATACATTAAGCTCAAGTGGGTTAGCAAATCACCAGAATTTGACGGTCATCAAAGGAGATGTTTTAGACTTAGCATTTTTAACAGAAAGCATGAAAGGTGCTGACGTGGTTGTTCACGCAGCAGGTATTGCAGGTATTGATACTGTAATCAAAGATCCGGTAAGAACAATGAGCGTAAACATGATCGGAACTGCGAATGCGTTGGAAGCAGCAAAAATAAACGGAATAAAAGACAGATTTGTAGACTTCAGTACTTCTGAAATTTTTGGTAGCCACGCTTTCAAAAGTAGAGAAGAAGACACTGCGGTTGCAGGAAGCGTAGGAGAAGCTAGATGGGTATATGCAGTAAGTAAGCTTGCCGGAGAACATTTGGCTCATGCATATTACAAGCAGCATAAACTTCCTGTGGTTACTGTAAGACCTTTCAACGTATATGGTCCTGGACAAACCGGGGAAGGTGCTTTACAGATTTTCATCAAAAAAGCGCTTAAAAATGAAGATATCTATATCTATGGAGACGGTACAGCAATCAGAGCTTGGTGCTTTGTTGATGATTTTGTAGACTGTCTGATCAGATGTATTGAAGATCCCAAAGCTATCGGAGAAAGCTTCAACTTGGGTAACCAGAGAACGGTTATTACAACATTAGGACTGGCTGAATCTGTGTGCAGAGTGTTGAAGAGCAACAGTAAAATCATCTTCAAAGATGCTCTTAGCGCAGACATTGAAATGAGAATCCCAAGTGTAGCAAAATCAAAAGAAATTTTAGGCTTTGAAGCAAAAGTAGATCTTGAAGAAGGTATCTTAAGAACAGCTGAATACTTTAAAACTATTGAAAACTAAAGAAGAAATATTAATATTTCCCTATAGCGGGACTGGCATTGAGGCACTAGACTGTCTGTCTGAAGAACAGTGCTGTATAGGTTTTATTTCTGATAATCCTTCGATGATCGGAATGGAACAGTATGGCATTAAAATCTATAGCAGAGAGGCGTTTCAGGAATTTCCTGAAGCCAAAGTATTGGCTGTCAATGGCAGTCCTGATTCTTATAAAAAAAGAAAACAGATAATTGATGGACTTGAAATAGAGATTGACAGATTTACAACTCTTATACATCCCAAAGCTGTTATCGGACGGAATGTAAAGGTAGGAAAGAACGTCCTTATTATGGCAGGAGTAGTAGCTACTGCCAATGCAGAAATAGGAAATCATATTTGTATTCTCCCTAATACTGTTGTTCACCATGATGCTAAAATAGGGGATTATACCTTGGTTGCTGCAAATAATACTATTTGTGGGGATGTCATCATTGGAGAGAACTGTTATTTGGGAGCCTCTTCAAATTTCAGAAATGGAGTAAAAATAGGCAAAGGAAGTCTTATTGGTATAGGAAGCAATGTGGTTGGTAATATTGGAGATAATAAAACTGTAATAGGTAATCCTGCAAAAGAATATTCTGAGAATCAGACTAAATAGAAGATTTATGAAACATAAAATTAAAGCTTTCAAAAATATGCTATTGATGTCTGCTCCGGAATATATTGCCGGATTTTCAGTTTTTGTTATCCTTATTTTTTTTTCCAAGAAAGCATCCCTTGCAGAAATTGGAGAACTTACATTTGCTAATACTGTGGGGCAGTTGGTCTCCAGTGTTTTAGCCGTTGCGTTATTAACAACTATGCGGCGTGATTTTGTACTGAAAACAAAACTTAGGGATAAATATGCCATATCTTTATATATTATTAGAATCCTGATTTCATTATCTATATTTATTATTTCATTTGTACTATTGGAGCTGGATATTTTCAGTGAAATTGTATTGTTAATGATCGTTTCCAGAGGAATTGATTCTTTGTCTGAAACCTATTATTATACATTGCTTTCTAAGGAGGAAATTTTAAAATTTTCAATATTAAAAAGCATGCACTATATAAGCCTTATATCTTTTGTATTTCTTGGAATTTATAAAGGATTTGATCTGCATCAGATCAGCTATATATTTTTATTTAACAGTATAATCTGGTGTTTGGTCAACTTTATTCTTCTTTTTTTTGAAAAAGGAATTGCTAAAAAAATCATATTCCTTGATACTTATCAGACTGATCTTTTTAAAAGAACATTGCCACTGTTAATGAGCAGCACAATATATTTATTATCTGCAAGACTGAATTTATTTATAGTAAAAAAGATATGCAGTCCGGAAGATTTTGGTCTGTTCAGTATAATTATTACCATTCTGGGGATATTTTCTATTTTTACAAGTGCAATCAGTAGCTTTCTGATTAATAAGCAGGTAGAATGGTATAAAGTGTCACTTCACAGGTTAAAAATAAATTCAATAAAACTTGCAGTTCCGTTATTTGCTGCAGGACTTGTTATTTTATTGATTTCTTATTTTGTCTCAGACTACATCAATTATCTCTTCAAGAATTTTGATATGAACCACTTGTGGTTATTGAAACTATCTTTAATTTCAATTTTGGTTTATTTCATCCAGATCCCTTACAACTATCTATTTACAGTAATGGATAAAAATAAGGTGGCCTTATACTTTTCAGTCTTTATGATTGTAGTTGCCGCATTATTATATTATCCGTTTACGTTTTATTTTGGTCTTACAGGTTCTGTAATTGCTTTTTTAGGATATAATATACTTTGGTGTGGTAGCTTGTTTGGTATTTCTATGTATATTATTAATAAACAAATTTTAAAAGGAAATGAATAACATATTGATTGTTTCTAATACACTCTGTTTTGGAGGGGCAGAAAGTTTTTCTGCACAGTTATTCGAAAATTTGGATCAGCAATATGATAATCTTCATTATGCTGTTTTTTCCGGCAATATGGATTTACTGGAACGTTTCCCGGCTATTGATAGAAAAAGAATACATCAGTTTGACGGTTCTGATAAGACCAATACTTTTAAAATGCTTTCAAAGATCTTTAAAGTAAAAAAATACCTTAAAGAAAATAGTATTAATACAGTATACTGTAGCCAGCCTGATTCTGCACTAGTTTTTTGGTTGTTGAAAATTTTTTATAAAAGAATTAAAATTATATATATTACCATGCATGTGTATGAAAATGCGGATGCCAAAGAAAAACTTATATGGAAAACTAACCTGCCTAATAAAAATACAGATATTTTTGTCGGACTGAGTGAATACTTATCTTTACAGCTAAAGCAAAAAAATAAGGTCGAGCCTTCCAAAGTAATCATCAACAGGCTTCCTGTAGATATCAATAAATTTAACGTTGCTGATAAAAAAAACAGAGAACTGTTTAATTTACCTCTGAATAAGAAAATTGTAGGAATATGTTGTAGACTCTATCCTATAAAAAGAGTTGATCTTTTTGTGGAAGCCTTCAGACATATCGAGGACGAAGATACAATAGGTGTTATCTATGGAGAAGGTCCAGAAAAAGAAAAACTGCTAGGTATGATAAAAGATTATAAATTATCAGATAAAGTCTTTTTGAGACCATTTATAGATAATGTTAATGAGGTTATTCCTATGTTTGATCTTTACTTACAGACTGTGGACGGCCCCAATTTAGGATTGGTAACACTTGAGGCTTTCAGTTCAGGAGTTCCGGTTATTATGCTTGCTGATAATGAGGAAGAAAGATTTATGATCCTGGATACCTATTGCAATGAAAATGTAGGTGGAATATCTACTACAGATCCTAAAAATATAGCTTTAAAAGTGTTGGAAATATTAAATAATTCTGAAAAGGATGGAATGTCTGCAAGATGTAGAAAACTGGCAGAAGAAAAATATTCATGGCCCGCATTTCTTTCTATCAATGAGAAAATTCTAAAACAGCTTAGATGACTTTTTTTATAATATTATATATAATATTTCTTACTCTGGTATTTTTCTTTTTTAAGAAGAATTACAAAATTTTTGGGTATGAAAAGTATGATTTTCTTTTACCCATAAATATTATATTGTTTTTTTCAGTACTGGCTACTCCCTATATGTTTTATATAGTGAAGCATCCTGATGTTATCTACACTCCTGTTGATACTGATAATTTAGATAACTTGCTGTTCAAGTATATTCTTTTGCACGTAGGCTGTATTGTTTTTTTTATTATTGGTACTGTATCTTTTCTGAAAAAAATGTTAAGTTCTTTGATCGGAAAGCTGGATATAATTACAGTGGGACAAAGTAAGAATTTGTTATTTTTATTAAGTATTATATTTTACTTACTTGCTGTTTATAACTTTAAATCCTTACAGCTTGATAATCTTTTTCAAATTTTTATCAATAGAAATGAAAATATAAGTAAACTGGGATATATCTATTTCACCCAGCAGATTATAGGGTATTATGTATTATATCTCTATCTTTTAAGAGACCGGTTAAACTTGGTACAAAAGATCAACCTGGGAGCATTTTTTATTACCTTCCTGCTATCTTCCCTGCTTACCGGAGGACGTACTCAGATATTATACATGCTTATATTCTGTTTTATTGTTATACAAATAAAAAGACCAGCATCCATAAAACAATTTTTTAAGCCTAAATATATCTTACTGATAGCACTTTTCTTTGGAGTAATGTATATCATCCCAAAATTCAGAGGAACGGCCGCATGGAATAATGAAGGATTGGTATCTGTGATGACAACTAAAGACGAAAACTCTTATCAGTCTTCTCAGTTGCTTTCTGATATGAGTGGACTGGATAGGTATTTATTTATCATAGATATGTTTGACAGACATGGCTTTTGGTATGGAGAAGGATATGTAGATGTCGCAAAAATTTTACTGCATCCCATTATAAGAAGCGATATAAGTAAACTTCCAAAAGGAGATGATGGTCTTTATCTGGCAGTAATGTCGAACGAAAAACGGTTTATTGACAAACCTTACCGTGTAGATGATGATTATATGACATCCTTTCCTGTAGGTAATTATGCGGCCTATATGAACTTTGGAGCAATAGGTTTATTGATTGCCTACTTTCTTCTTGGAGGAATTGCCAATACACTCTACCAGGGATGCAAGAAAGGACGATTTAAATATATTTATTTTTACACGCTCTTTATTTCGGGATCTGTTGCCTTTTCGAATATTGGTCTCCTTAATATTATTATTAACTCTATTACTCTGGTGATTGTATTTGTTATTATCAGAATCTTTAGCCCGGGTAATATAAAACTGCAAAGATGAAATTTGTTTTAATGGGAGTAAAATCCTCCCCTAAAAATATAAGCGGTCAGTCTATATGTTTTGATATGCTTTTGGACGAACTGAAGAAGCAAATGATTTCGTTCAAATATATCACGGTAAGTGTAGATACAGACAGTAATTTTCAGAAGGTACTGGAATACCTTACAGCCTGCATCAAACTGATTTACTTTTATATGACTACGATGGGTAAATCAAAGATGATCTACATTGCTGTTGCACAGTCCAGACTGGGTTTTTACAGGGATTTCATGTTCGTCTGGATTTCTACATTATTCGGAAAGAAAATCGTAGCCCATTTGCATGGAGGAAATTTTAAAACGTTCTATCTTGAACAATCTCCTTTCCTTCAGAAAATAATCAAGAAAACATATGATCAATGTGACTGTATTATTGTTTTGTCCAGAGTATATATGGACCTTTTTGATTTTGTAGACAATTATAAAGGAAAAGTAAAAGTAGTTCCCAATGGAATTCCTGAATTTGAAAATGATGAGCCGATAGAAAAAAAATACAATCAGAACAAACCCGTGATTCTGTATCTTTCTAATCTTATTGAGAGTAAAGGCTATCTGGATGTTTTACATTCGTCCCTGATCCTTAAAGAAAAATATAATATTTCTCCAGAGGTTTATTTCTGTGGAAACTTTTTAAGTAACTCGGATGATGTGACTTTTGACAGCGTTGAAAAAGCAAAAGATTACTTTCTTACTTTTGTGAAAGAAAATAACATGGAAGACAATGTTGTCTATAAAGGGTTGGTTCAGGGAGAAGTCAAAGATCAGCTTTTAAAGAATGCAGACTTTTTGATTCTACCCACCAATTACAATGCAGAAGGCCAGCCTATATCCCTGATAGAAGGATTAAAGAATGGCTGTGTGTTGATTACAACCCAATATAGAGACATTCAGTATATGAATCTGGATAATGAAACAGGTTTTTTCGTAAATTATAACGATCCCGAAGCTATTGCAGAAACGATCAGTAACGTGAATGAACAAGACTTTAAAAGAATGAGCCTGAATGCTCAGAAACATTTTAAGAACAACTATTCTTTTATCAGTCATTATAATAATATATTAAAAATTTTCCATGAATATTCAAAATAAAGTATTACTAATAACTGGAGGAACAGGGTCTTTCGGAACAGCTGTTCTTCGTAAATTTATCAATACTGATCATTTTAAAGAGATTCGTATTTTTTCCCGTGATGAGAAAAAACAGGACGATATGAGAAATCAATTTAAAAATGATAAACTGAAGTTTTATATCGGAGATGTAAGAGATTACAGAAGTATTGAACAGGCTATGAGAGGAGTGGATTATGTTTTTCATGCCGCAGCCTTGAAGCAGGTTCCTTCGTGTGAATTTTTTCCTATGCAAGCGTTAAAAACCAATGTAGAAGGAACACAGAATGTAATTGATGCAGCTGAAGCAAATAATGTTCAGAAAGTGATTTGTTTGAGTACAGATAAGGCAGCCTATCCTATCAATGCCATGGGGATTTCAAAAGCAATGATGGAAAAAGTTGTAGTAGCAGCCTCCAGAAATCTGAAAAATACAACAGTATGTCTTACGAGGTACGGAAACGTTATGGCATCCAGAGGTTCTGTGATTCCATTATTTGTAAAACAAATCAAAAATGGTGAACCTATTACTATTACAGATCCAAAGATGACAAGATTTTTAATGTCATTGGAAGAAGCTGTGGAACTTGTTTTATTTGCTTTCGAAAATGGAAATACAGGAGATCTTTTTGTAAATAAAGCACCGGCGGGAACGATCGGTGATCTGGCTCAGGCTCTGAAAGAATTGTTTAAATCAGATAGTCTGATCAAAGTAATAGGGACAAGACATGGGGAAAAGCTTTACGAAACTCTTTGTACACGTGAGGAAATGCTGAAAGCAGAAGATATGGGAGATTTCTATAGAATCCCTGCAGATAACAGAGATCTTAATTACGATAAGTATTTCTCAGAAGGCATGAAAGACATTTCAAAAATAGAAGATTATCATTCTCATAATACAAAGCAGCAGGATGTACAAGGAATGAAACAACTTCTTCTGAAACTTCCTTTGATCAGAAAAGAAGTATTGGGAGAAGATATAATGCAATATCCGGACTAAAAGAATGAATAGGCCAGAAATTATTGAAGGCGGAAAATATGCAGATGAAAGAGGAAATTTGTTTTTCAATAATAATTATGATGCTTCTGCAATAAAAAGAATATATTGCATTGAGAATAACAGCATCGACTATATAAGAGGATGGGCGGGACATAAAACAGAACAACGCTGGTTTGCAGCCATCCTGGGAGCTTTTATTATTAAATTGGTTAAAATTGATCATTGGGGAAATCCCTCAAAAGATCTTCAGATTCTTACTTTTGAGCTGAACGCCGAAAAATTGCATGTGCTTCATATGCCGGCAGGATATGCTTCCACAATTCAGGCAAAAGAAAAAGGATCGAAACTTTTAGTAATGGTAAACTATTCTTTAGGTGAAATTGATGATGACCATCGTTTCCCTCTGGATTATTTTGAAAATATATAATGATGAAAAAAATAGGAATAACCGGACAAAACGGTTTTGTAGGATCACATCTTTACAATACACTAGGGTTAAAGCCTGAGCAGTATAAGAGAATTGACTTTGACAGATCTTTTTTTGATCATCCGGATCAGCTGGATGCATTTGTAAAACAATGTGATGTCATTGTACATCTTGCGGCAATGAACCGCCATCCGGATCCTGAAGTGATTTTCAATAACAACATTGAACTCGTAAAGAAATTAACAGATTCTTTGGAACGAACAGGATCAAAGGCTCATGTTTTATTTTCATCATCTTCTCAGGAAGAAAAAGATAACCTGTATGGGAAATCAAAAAAAGAAGGAAGAGTGCTTTTGGCAGACTGGGCAAAAAAAGCTGACGGAAAATTTACAGGAATGATTATTCCTAATGTTTTCGGACCTTTTGGAAAGCCAAACTACAACTCTTTCGTTGCCACCTTCTGCTACAAGCTTACACATGGCGAAACTCCTGTTATTGATAATGACAGCGAAGTGAAACTAATCTACGTAGGGGAACTTGTACAGAAAATCATCGGCCAGATAGAAACGGCGGATACTAAAGAGCTTTACGAAGTGAAACATACTTCAGTAAATAAAGTTTCTGAAGTATTGGCAAAACTTGAAAACTATAAGAGATTATATTTTGATAATGGTGAGGTTCCACAACTTACCTCAGCTTTTGATCTGAACTTGTTCAATACTTTCCGTTGTTATTTCGATATTAAAAACCACTATCCTGTAAAATTTACACAACATACAGATCCGAGAGGAGCTTTTGTTGAGGTAATCAGACTAGGAATAGGTGGGCAGTGTTCATTCTCTACAACAGTTCCAGGGATTACAAGAGGAGACCATTTCCATACCAGAAAAATTGAAAGATTTGCAGTAATAAAAGGAGAAGCACTTATCCAATTGAGAAAAATTGATACTGATGAAATCTTCGATTTTTATTTAAAAGGTGATGAACCCGCTTATGTAGATATGCCTATCTGGTATACCCATAATATTAAAAATATAGGAAATGAAGATCTTTACACCATTTTTTGGATTAACGAAGCATTCAACCCGGAAGACCCTGATACATATTTCGTAAAAGTATAAATAAATGTATACACCGGTTGCTTTTTCAATTGTATTCTATCTGTTTACATCATTGCTGGTTACAGCAGTTGTGATAGATAGTTATTCAAAAAAACGGTTACTCAATACAGATGGAAATACAGGCTATTTCTATCTAATTCCTTTATTTTTAGTTATCCTTATTGGTTCCAGACCAGTCGGGATTACTGGTTTCACAGACTCCGAAATGTATAGAGAATTCTTTGATATAGCACGTGTAGAAGGAATTTCGCCAATGCCGAATAAGGACTTGTTTTTCGGGTATTTTATTTTACTTACTTCGTATATTACCAATGAGAGAGGTTTTTTTGTCATATGTGGTTTAGTATCCGTAGCACTGTTGGTGTTGGTATCAAAACATATTTCTAAAAAGCACTGGATATTATTTTTTATCTGTCATACAGCTTCTCTTTATTACTGGAATTATAATGTATATGGTATCAGGCAAGGGATGGCATCCGCAATGTTTTTATATGCTGTTTTTATTAAAAACAAATGGTGGAAGTCTTTACTCATGATATTAGCATTTGGATCTCATTTTTCTTTGGGACTTCCGGTATTGGTATATATCTTCTCAGGATTGGTAAATAAAGTCGATAGAAAATTCTATTGGATGTGGGGACTGGCAATTCCTGTTTCCTATTTTTTTGGAATTGAAATAGAACATACCGTAGCCAACTTAATTCCAGATGAAAGAGCCCAATATTTTACAGAGAATATAGATGAGCAGGTATTTCGTTGGGATATGATTGTTTATAGTTCGGTTATCATGGCAATCTCTTATTATTTTATATTCATTGAAAAGATAAAAGATGTCACTTATCATAGGATAGTGAACGTCTTTATTTTTACAAATACTATATTTTTATTTTTGGTAAGAGTAAATCACGCTCATAGATTTGCCTATTTATCCTGGTTTTTAGCTTCATTAATCATTTTTTATCCTTTTTTTATTAATAATGATGAAAAATTGAAAAACAAATACAGGTTGTTCTCGCAAACTTTACTCGCGTTTTTTACCTTTGTAGTTCTCCACTTTATAAGAATAACTTTTTTATAACCATATGATGAAATTAAAAGTAATGACAGTCGTGGGCACACGGCCGGAAATCATTAGATTATCAAGAGTGTTATCAGCTTTAGATACTTCCGAAGCTGTAGAACACATTGTAGTCCATACAGGACAAAATTATGACTATGAACTTAACCAGATCTTTTTCGACGATTTAGGCTTAAGGAAACCTGACCATTTTCTGGAAGCAGCAGGAAAAACAGCTGCAGAAACAATTGGGAATATTTTGGTTAAAATAGATCCGCTTCTCGAGGAAGTGAAGCCGGACGCATTTTTAGTACTCGGAGATACAAACTCGTGCTTATGTGCTATTCCTGCCAAAAAAAGACAGATTCCGATTTTTCACATGGAAGCCGGAAACAGATGCTTTGATCAAAGAGTTCCCGAAGAAACCAACCGGAAAATTGTAGACCACATTTCAGATATCAATTTGACATACTCTGATATTGCCAGAGAATACCTTTTGAGAGAAGGACTTCCCGCTGACAGAATCATTAAAACAGGATCCCCGATGTATGAGGTTCTGAATCACTATCTTCCCAGCATTAAAAATTCCGATGTTCTTACAAGATTAAATCTTGAAGAAGGAAAGTATTTTGTTGTATCATCACATAGAGAAGAAAATATTAATTCAGATAAAAATTTCAAAGGACTCATCAACAGCCTTAATGCAATCGCAGAAGAATATCAGTATCCAATCATTTTTTCTACCCATCCTAGAACAAGAAATATGATCGATAAAATGCAGGTGCAGGTAAGATCTGAAATTCAGTTTCTGAAACCACTTGGCTTCCATGATTACAATGCTCTTCAAATGAGAAGTTATGCAGTACTGTCGGATTCCGGTACCATTTCAGAAGAATCCTCAATCCTTAATTTCAGAGCGCTTAACATTAGAGAAGCACATGAAAGACCTGAAGCTATGGAAGAAGCTTCTGTAATGATGGTGGGATTATCTCCTGAGAGAATATTACAGGGATTGGTACAGCTTAGGCAGCAGCAAACAGGAGAAAATAGAAACTACAGGCTTGTGGCAGATTATTCTATGCCCAATGTGTCAGAAAAAACGGTTAGAATTATTTTAAGCTATACCGATTACATTAACAGAGTAGTCTGGAGTAAATTATGAATATAATGTTTCTTACCTTAGTGAAGATAAACACCCTAAAAGAACGTGGTATTTATCAAGATTTAATGCGGGAATTTTCCCAGCATGGGCATCACCTGTATATAGTTTCCCCTGTTGAAAGATGCGAAAATCAAGAAACAAAAGTGAATAAAGAAGGGAATACTGTTTTTCTGAATGTAAAAACACTTAATATCCAGAAAACGAACTTTATTGAAAAGGGAATTTCTACCTTAACAATAGATAAACTCTTTCTGAGAGCAATCAAAAAATACTTACCGGAAGTAAAATTTGATCTGGTTATTTATGCCACACCTCCTATTACTTTTACAAACCTTATTAAATATATCAAAAAAAGAGATCAGGCTAAGACATATTTACTTCTGAAGGATATCTTCCCGCAAAATGCTGTGGATATGCAGCTGATGTCTAAGAAAGGATTACTCTACAATTACTTTAGAAATAAAGAAAAAGAATTATATTTGATCTCAGATAAAATTGGGTGTATGTCTGATGCCAATCTAAAATTTGTGATGGAGCATAATTCTTTTATTCCTAAAGAAAAACTGGAGGTAAATCCAAATGCTATTGAGCTCTTGCCTTTAAACAGAGAAATTATTTGCCAATATAAAGACATTCACGCCAGGTATGGCATCCCGGAAAATAGAAAAATCTTTATCTACGGTGGGAATTTGGGAAAACCCCAGGGAATTGAGTTTGTGATAGAAACCTTAAAAGCTAAAGCTGAAGATGACAGATTATTTTTTGTGATAGTGGGTTCAGGAACAGAATTTGGCAGAATGAGGAAATGGTTTGATAATTTCCGCCCTAAAAATGCATTGCTTTTATCTGCCATTCCCAAAACTGATTATGACCTGCTGGTACAGTCATGCGACGTTGGGCTGATCTTTCTGCATAAAGATTTTACCATCCCAAATTATCCATCCCGTTTACTCTCATATCTTGAGTTTAAATTGCCGGTTCTTACCGCTACCGACTCTTGTACAGATATCGGAACAGATGTAGTTAAGAATAATTGCGGTATAGCTGTACATTCAGCGAATCTTCAAGAGATGATAAAAGCAATAGATAAATTTGTAGAAATGGATACAAACGACTTTGAAGAAATGAGGGAGAACAGCAGGAAATTCCTGGAAAGAGAATTTCTGGTACAACAATCTTATGATAAAATTATTAACGCTTAAAAATAAAGAGAAAAGAAAAAGATGTATCGTGTTTTTGTAAAAAGAGTTTTTGATTTTATATTAGCCTTAACCGGTTTGCTTATAATAAGCCCTGTCTTTATTGTTTTTTTTATTGCTTTGGCCATTGCAAATGAAGGGAAACCTTTTTTCCTGCAGAGAAGACCAGGGAAAAATGGTAAAATTTTTACCATTATAAAATTCAAAACAATGAATGACAAAAAAGACTCTGAAGGGAATCTGTTGTCAGATGCAGAGAGACTTACGGCAGTAGGATCATTTGTCCGTAAAACATCAATTGATGAAATTCCCCAGCTGATTAATGTTCTGATAGGTGATATGGCATTAATAGGTCCAAGACCCTTATTGGTACAATATCTGCCTTTATATGATGAACATCAGGCAAGGAGACACGAAGTAAGACCGGGAATTACCGGCTGGGCACAGATTAACGGAAGAAATGCTATTTCTTGGGAAGAAAAGTTTAATTTAGATGTCTGGTATGTCGACCACGTATCTCTGATGCTGGATCTGAAAATAATATTCCTTACCATAAAGAAAGTTTTTATAAGAGAAGGTATTTCAGCAGATGGACATGTTACCATAGAACCTTTTAAAGGAAAGAAAAAATAATGTATTTATTTGGAGCAAGCGGACACGGTAAAGTAATAGCAGATATTGCAGCTGCTTCCGGAATTGAAATAAAGGCTTTTATTGATCATGACATCAGTAAAACAGAATGCTATGGATTTCCGGTTCTTAAAACAATTCCGGACAATACAGATCACCTTGTAATTTCAATTGGAAATAATCTCACCCGTAAGAAAATCGCAGAACAGATTGATAAAGAGATGGGTACGTTAATACACCCAAAGTCAATTATTTCTGGTTCAGTGAAAATAGAAGAGGGAACAGTAATTATGGGAGGCGTGGTAATTAATTCAGATACTGCCATTGGAAAACATTGTATCATCAATACCAATGCATCTGTAGATCATGATTGCGTGATTGAAGACTTTGCTCATATTTCACCCAATTCGGCACTTGCCGGAGGAGTAGAAGTCGGTGAAGGCTCTCAGATTGGAATAGGAGCTTCTGTAATTCAGGGAATCAAAATAGGAAAATGGTGTGTCATAGGTGCCGGTGCGGTCATCATTAACGATATTCCTGATTATTCAGTTGTAGTAGGAAATCCGGGTAGAATTATCAAAAAAAATATTATATAAAAGTTACGAATCAAAAATATGAATACTAAAATTTGGCTGTCCTCGCCACATATGGGAGGGAATGAACAAAAATACATCAACGAGGCATTTGAAGAAAACTGGGTAGCTCCGTTGGGGCCTAATGTTAACGGATTTGAAAGTGATCTGGAGCAGTTTTTAGGTGGAAACGCAAAAGTAGCTGCTCTTTCTGCAGGTACTGCAGCATTACACCTTGCTCTTATCGAGTGTGGAGTTGTACATGGTGATGAGGTAATCTGCCAATCTATGACTTTCTCGGCTTCAGCCAATCCAATCGCATATTGTGGAGCAATTCCTGTTTTTGTTGACAGCGAACCAGTTACATGGAATATGTGTCCGAAAGCACTAAGAGAAGCCATCGAAGACAGAATCCAGAAAGGAACAAAACCTAAAGCAATCATTGTAGTTCACCTGTATGGTATGCCGGCAAAAATGGACGAAATTACAGCCATTGCTCAGGAATTCCAGATTCCTGTGATAGAAGATGCTGCAGAAGCTCTTGGCTCAACGTATAAAGGACAGGCATGCGGAACATTCGGACGTTTTGGAATCTTAAGTTTTAACGGAAATAAAATTATTACCACTTCAGGAGGCGGCGCTTTGGTTTGTCATACTCAGGAAGATAAAGATAAAGCGGTTTTCCTTTCCACACAAGCGAGAGACAATGCACCACACTATCAGCATTCACACATCGGGTTCAACTACAGAATGAGCAATATCGTGGCAGGAATAGGAAGAGGGCAGATGGAAGTGCTTAAAGACAGAGTGGCTGCGCGTAGAGCAATGCACAGTTTCTATGTTGACCTCTTCAGCAATATTGAAGGAGTAACCGTATTTTCAGAGTCAGGAGATGATTTCTATTCCAACCACTGGTTATCTGCAGTGATCGTTGATCCGGAAATTACAGGTAAAGACAGAGAAGGTTTAAGACATGCATTTTTAGAAGACAATATTGAATCAAGACCACTTTGGAAACCAATGCATTTACAGCCGGTTTTTGAAACTTCTCCTTATTATGGCGGGAATGTTTCTGAAAAACTTTTTGATAACGGATTATGCCTTCCTTCAGGCTCTAACCTGTCTGATGATGACAGAGAAAGAATAACAAAGGTAGTTCATACTTACTTTGGAATTTAATATCATTTAATGAATCAGTATAAATATTGGAAACAGGTCTTTGATTTTGCCTTAGCGGCAATATTAATCCTTTTTCTTATGCCTGTACTGATTATTTTATATGTAATTGCAAGCTTTGATACATCATCCAATGGAATTTTTTTTCAGACCCGGATAGGGCAGTATGGAAAACCATTTACCATTTTTAAAATTAAAACAATTCATGAACAGAAGAGAACCTGTTCCAAAATAGGGCAGACGCTCAGAAAATTTAAGCTGGATGAATTTCCGCAATTGTTTAATATTTTAAAAGGAGATATGAGTTTTGTAGGCCCCAGACCTGATATTGAAGGCTATTACGATAAACTTACCGGAGCAGATAGAAAAGTTCTGGAACTTAAACCGGGACTTACCTGTGAAGCAAGTATTAAATACAGAGATGAAGAATATCTTCTGAATAATCAGGAAGATCCTTTAGCGTATAATGATAAAGTATTATTTCCAAACAAGGTAAAAATGAATCTGGACTATTTTGAAAATATGTCATTCAGAAACGATACAAAGATCTTGTTTAAAACATTAATAACCACATTGAAATAGAGTTTTTAACTATTATGAAAATTAAAGAAACCCCGCTTAAAGACTGCTACATCATAGAGCCTACCATATTTGAAGACGAAAGAGGCTACTTCTTTGAAAAGTTCAACGAAAAAAAATTCGAGGAACTTACCGGAATGAACGGGCACTTTGTGCAGGATAATATTTCTAAATCTTCCTATGGAGTATTGAGAGGATTGCATCTTCAGAAAGGAGAACATGCCCAGGCAAAATTGGTTTCCTGCCTTGAAGGAAGCGTTTGGGACGTGGCGGTAGACCTTAGAGAAGATTCTCCTACATTCGGAAAATGGTTCGGAATAGAACTTACGGCCGAAAATAAAGTACAGCTTTATGTTCCCAGAGGTTTCGGACACGGCTTTTCTGTATTGAGTACCCATGCAGTATTTTCGTATAAATGTGATAATTTTTATAACAAAGAATCTGAAGGCAGTGTGAAATTCAATGATCCGGATCTCAATATCGACTGGAAGGTAGATGAAAAAGATGCCATACTTTCAGAAAAAGACCAGAATGCCCCTGGATTTAAAGAAAAAAACTTTTAAAGTATATCCCTGAAAACCACTTTTATAAAGTGGTTTTCATTTTTTAATCTTAACTCTCCAATATTTTGTATCTTTGCAGACTCAAAATCAAAACGATGCGTACAAAATCTGTAGGGAAGAAGAAAATCAATGTAGTCACTCTTGGATGTTCCAAGAATGTATATGATTCTGAAGTATTAATGAGCCAGCTGAAGGCCAATGGCAAAGAAGTGGTTCACGAAGACCGTGGGGATATTGTGGTAATCAATACCTGCGGATTTATTGATAATGCTAAAGAAGAATCTATCAATACCATTCTTGATTATGTTGATGCTAAAAACAGAGGCGAGGTTGAGAAAGTATTCGTTACAGGTTGTCTGTCTGAAAGATATAAACCGGATTTGATAAAAGAAATCCCGGATGTAGATCAATATTTCGGAACCAGAGACCTTCCGGTACTTTTAAAGCATCTTGGTGCAGATTATAAGCATGAACTGGTAGGAGAAAGATTAACGACAACTCCAAAACATTACGCATACCTTAAAATTTCTGAAGGCTGTGACAGACCATGTTCTTTCTGTGCTATCCCGTTGATGAGAGGAGGGCATATTTCAACTCCAATTGAAAAACTGGTTTTAGAAGCTCAGAAACTGGCCAAAAAAGGAACAAAAGAATTAATTCTTATTGCGCAGGATCTTACTTACTATGGATTGGACCTGTATAAAAAAAGAGCATTAGGTGACCTTTTAAAAGAATTGGTAAAAGTAGAAGGAGTAGAATGGATTCGTCTTCACTATGCTTTCCCAAGCGGCTTCCCTGAAGATGTTCTTGATATTATCCGCGAAGAACCTAAAGTATGTAATTATATAGATATCCCTCTTCAGCACATCAATTCAGATCTGTTAAAATCTATGAAGAGAGGAACTACTCACGAGAAAACAGATGCCCTTTTAGGAAAATTCAGAGAAAAAGTTCCTGACATGGCCATCAGAACAACACTGATTGTTGGATATCCGGGTGAAACAGAAGAAAGATTCCAGGAGCTGAAAGACTGGGTAAGAGAGCAGAAGTTTGACAGATTAGGCTGCTTTACTTATTCTCACGAAGAAAATACCACAGCTTATGTTTTGGAAGATGATATTCCACAGGAAGTAAAAGAGGCAAGAGTAGAAGAAATCATGGAACTGCAGTCTCAAATTTCATGGGAAAAAAATCAGGAGAAATTAGGTAAAGTATTCAGATGTATTTTTGACCGTAAAGAAGGGAATTATTTCATTGGAAGAACAGAGTATGATTCGCCAGATGTAGATAATACGGTTTTGGTCTCAGCAGAAGATACCTATATTTCCATTGGCGAATTTGCAGACGTTAAAATTACCTCTGCTGAAGAATTTGACTTATATGGAGAATTGGTGTAGCTAAATGCTTATTAATCAAGTAAAAATATCATTTTTAAAATTAAATTATTAACGAAAATTAACATAGAATTTTCTCGGTAGTTTATTTTTATTTTATTGATAATCAATTTGTTAATATTTTGTATAATTAAGAATTTTTAATTTTCTATTATAATGTATTTAAAATCGAAAATTATGTCTTAAATTTGCCCAAGAAGCAATATTTTTAAATCGTATGATTTCAGTAAGTTAATCATTGAAATAAAGTAAAAAATCAATTGAAATAGTTATTTGAATATTTTATTTTTAGTTCAGTGTTCACAAGTTGAGATATATTAAGCTTTTTGGAAATATTGATGAAAAAATGTAATTAAAAATCTTTAAAAACTTATGAAAAAATTTTTATTAACAGCAATTATGCTTGTTGGCCTTTCGGCCGTTTCTAAGGCTCAACAGGGGCGAGTGGGGATTAACACAACCACACCTGCCGCAACATTAGACGTAGTAGCCAATACTACAGACAATGCTAGACCTGATGCCTTACTAGTCCCTCGTATGACAGCAGCAGAATTATCTTCTAAGGATGATACTAGTGGAACATATGGTGCACCTCAGAACGGAGCCATTGTCTACATTACTTCCGGAACAGGAACAGGTGCAAGAAAAGTTAAAATTACCGGCCCTGGTTTCTATTATTTCGATAATACAGTTCCTGAATGGAAGCCTTTCGTTGGAACTTCTGTTGCAACTGGATATACTAACGTTTCACAATCAACAGCTATTAACAAGAATGAATCAATGTTGGTAACTACGAATGTAACTATTGCAGCTCCTGCAGTAGCAACTTCAGTTGCAGGTGATAAGTTCAGAATAGTTGATGCTACAGGTGGTGCTGGATTTAGTGTTACTGGTGTTCACTCTAGTACAACTACTTCTCCAGCTGTATCAGGTTCGGCATTAGAGTATACTTTCATCAGTGGTGCATGGTATTGCACAAGTTTATAATTTAAAATAATAGTGAAATGAACACAAATAAAAAAATTTCTGCTCTTGTATTATTAGCTGTAGGTATCTTTTCTAATGCACAGATCAAAACAAATAATACAATTAATGCAACCATAGGTGGAGAATCAGTTTACTTAGATGCTTCAAGTTTCCCTTCATCAAACAATTTAGGAAAAGGTTTATCTGTTCCAAGAACAAACTTAACGACTTTTACATTTGTTACACCGGTAACTAATGCATTAAAGTTTCCTACAGCATATGATGGTATGATCGTATATAACTCTGTTGCTGGTACTACTCCTGCTACAGGATCAGGTATCGGAGGTCAAACTGTAGGTGTAGGTTTTTACTATTTTAGCAATCCTACTCCAACACCAGCATTTTCTTCTGCTTCAGGACAATGGTTACCATTAGGTGGAGCGGGTAAAGAAAATATTCTTACTACTGAAACTGTTACAAACAGACAGGTAAACAACGCACAGATTTATGGTATAAAAGGAACTTTTGCTGCCAATGGAACAACTACTGCGGTAACAATTCCGGCTCCTGGTGGAATTACAGCTTTGTACGGAATTACTATTTATAAAGCAGGTACTAACACAGTATATTCTAGAGAATTGTATTCATATGATACATCTACCGGAGCTGCTGTTACAGGATCTCCTAGTATGTCTGTAGTATATCCGAGTGGAACGTATGATTATGTATTAGAATATTTAAAATAAAGAAATTTATTTAATTACATAACAAAAACCAATGAGAAATCATTGGTTTTTTACTTTTAACAGAAGAGAGGTTCTTTTATTTTTTTGATGGTTATAAATAATATGGAGGTAATTTTTAAAATTTCTACCTATTACTTTTTTGAGTAAAATCAAGCTTTGAAATTTTAACACTGTATATAGATGTTAAAATTTAATACGGAAAGTTGATAGGAGAGGGCCTGACATCTTCTGGCGGTCAGTTCTTCAGATCCGGGATTTAAGAATTTTAATTTAAAAATTATTTTGTTTGATTAAAACCTTAACAATGTATTATTTTTAAGTAATTGATTATCAGATTGTTTTGATTTGTTAGTTTTTAAATTATGCATAAATTAGTTAATTAAATTAACTTTTTAAGCTTTTTTTTAACACTTTTTAACAGTGTGATCTAAAAGCCCTATCCATAGGCCGTTACACGGTTGTTTAACTTTTTATTATGATTTTATTAACTGTTTTTAACAAATCGAATAGGGTTTTATAAAGATTCCTGATACATTTGCTCCGTCAAAACCAATAAAAGTTCAAAATGATGAAAAGATTCATTCTCGTAATCATAATGATGATTTCAACCCTGGGTGTTTACTCTTTTACAAGTAATGCCTTAGATGCGAAAAAAACAAGTTATGCATCGTACTACCACGATAGATTTAACGGTAGAAAAACCGCTAGCGGAGAAATCTTTGATAACTCAAAGTTTACTGCAGCAAACAGAACGCTTCCATTTGGAACAAACGTTAAGGTAACTAACCTTAAAAATGGTAAAGAGGTAATAGTGAGAATTAATGACAGAGGGCCTTACCATTCATCAAGATCTTTAGACATGTCTAAAGCTGCGTTCGATGAGATCGGGGATATCAGTCATGGTACCATTCCGGTCGAATATGAAATTGTCGATTAATTTTATGATTTAAATTAAAAAAAAGCCAGCTGATTCAGCTGGCTTTTTGTATGGATGCTTATAGTGTCAATTATACATCAAGTTCTACTAAAGCAGGACAATGGTCAGAATGTACAGCTTCCTTTAGAATGACAGCCCTTGTAAGCTTATCTTTTAAACTATAGGAAGTGAAGTTATAATCTAACCTCCAGCCTTTATTTCTTTCCCTTGAATTTTGGCGGTAGCTCCACCACGTATAATTATCCGGTTCATTATTAAAGAATCTGAAACTGTCAATCAGTTCACACTCATTGATGAAATTCGTCATCCACTCTCTTTCCATAGGAAGAAATCCTGAAACATTCTTCAGGCCAACCGGATTGTGAATATCGATAGCCTCGTGGCAGATATTAAAGTCTCCGGATATAATAAGATTGGGGATTTCTTTTTTTAAATTCCTGATATACTCAAGGAAGTCATGGCAGAACTGCATTTTAAAATCCAGTCTCTCAATATTTGAGGCAGAAGGAACATATACAGAGATTGCAGAAAATCCGTCAAAATCTGCACGGATGATTCTTCCTTCATTATCATAGCTCTCAATGCCACAACCATACTCTACATGATTAGGTTTTATTTTTGAAGCAATTCCGACCCCACTGTAGCCTTTTCTAACCGCGGAATGCCAATAACTGTGATATCCTAATTTTTCAAGGCTTTCGATATCTATCTGATCATTTCCGGCCTTGCTCTCCTGGATACAGATGATATCCGGATCAGCAGTCTTCAGCCAGCCCAGAAAATCTTTAGTGAAAGCCGCTCTGATACCGTTGACATTGTATGTGATTAATCTCATTAGTCTTCTATAAAAATTTTAAAGTTTTCATTGTATTTGGATGGAATAAATTCAGTGATGGTATAATCTGCTATTCCGTGAATATAAAAAGGATCTTCAGTGATGAGCTGTTCAACCTCTTTTTTAGATGCTGCTTTCGCAATGATAATTCCGCCCGTTCTGGGTTCTTTTCTTCCCGAAGCAATAAATCTCCCGGATTCATAATATTTGTTGAGGAAAATATTGTGCCGGGGAATAAGTCTTTCTACATCTTCAACAGAACTCTTGTAAGTAAGCGAAATAATAAACATGATTTATTTTTTACGAAGATATGAACTATAAAAAAGAAGCGGAAATTTAAAAGCCGGTTTTGAATCTCAAAGCCGGCTTTTTTATTTTAATAAGTGATTTTATTTTTTAAAAACTGTTTTACCATCTTTTGTCAGTTCTATTTCCTCGCCTTTTCCTCTCAGTTCATAATGATCATTTTTATACCATATTCCTGATGCAGGCTTTTGTCCCTGTAGTTCAATTGTTTCATTATTGAAAACCACTGTAGCGGTATTTTTGGTATTGTTGAAAGTCATATCCAACGTTTTTCCGCTGCTGTCTTTCGAAGTACTCTTTACAATTTCATCCTGAGTTCCTGAAACAGCTGCTGAATCAGAAGGGATAGAAGCAACACTGTCTACAGGAGTGACTGTGGAATCTGCTGCTTTCTTTTCTTTATTACATGAAGTTAAAAATATTGTTGCAAATGCTGCTGCAATAAAAATGTGTTTTTTCATAAGATTATATTTATTTAAGGTTGCTTTCTGGTATGCAAAATGAGTGCCTTAAAAAAGAGGCGGAAAAAATCGAATGATTTTTTCCGCCTTTAACCCAAAATTAAATAAACTATGAAAAAAACTACTTGGGTTCTAATACGCTGATAGGAATAATACACTCTTCAAGTGAAATTCCACCATGTTGGTAAGTTTCTTTATAGTAATTAACAAAATGATTGTAATTTTTAGGATACGCCAGGAATATATTGTTTTTAGCGAAAATATATTTAGAACTTAGATTTCCTTTGGGAAGGAAAAGTTTTTCCGGGTTGGTAATGGCCCACACATCACTATCATCATACGTTAAGCTTTTACCTGTTTTATATCTGATATTCGTAGATGTTTCTCTGTCTCCCACCACTTTACTTGGCTTTTTCACATATACCGTTCCATGATCTGTTGTGATAACCAGCTTATATCCGTTTTCAGCAGCCGTTTTAATGATCTTCAGTAAAGAAGAGTTTTCAAACCAGTTGAACGTAAGGGAACGGAAAGTCTTATCATCACGGATCAGCTGATCTACAATATGGTTGTCTGTTTTAGCATGTGAAAGAATATCAATGAAGTTGTATACAATGACTAAAAGATCATTATTTTTATGCTGATTGAAATCATCGTAGATCTTTCTTTCAAAATCCGCGTTCAGTACTTTAAGATACTTCATGGATTTTGATCCAAGACCAATTCTTTTCATCTGGTCTTCAAGAAAATCACGTTCAAACTCATTTTTATTTCCTTCTTCATTATCATTGAACCATTTATCCGGGAAACGTTTTTCAATCTCGGATGGCATTAATCCTGCAAAGAAAGAGTTTCTCGCGTATTGTGTTGCCGTAGGAAGAATACTGTAATAATAATCTTCCGATATTTTATTGTAATATTTCGTAAACAGAGGTTCGATTACTTTCCACTGGTCATAGCGAAGGTTGTCCACCATCAGTAAAAGAACTTTTTCTTTTTCCACTTCAGGTTTTACCTTTTCCTTGAAAAGGGTGTGGCTCATCATCGGCTTATCTGAATCTGTCAGCCAGTTTTCATAATTTTTCTCAATGAATTTTGCAAACTGAATATTGGCTTCTTCTTTCTGAGACTGCAGAAGATCTGCAAACTCATTGTCTGCTACCTTATCAAATTTGATTTCCCAGCTAAGGATCTTTTTATAATATTCTGCCCATTCCTGGTAGGTTCTCAGGTACGAAAGTTCCATAGAGAGATTCCTGAATTCCTGCTGATACTGCAAAATTGTTTTTTGCTCAACAAGATTATCTTCCTGAAGGTTTTTCTTTAGGGAAAGTAATATCTGGTTAGGGTTTACAGGCTTTAATATATAATCGGCAATCTGGGAACCGATTGCTTCTTCCATAATGTGTTCCTCTTCACTTTTGGTAACCATTACGATTTTTAAGGCATTGTCTTTTTCCTTAATCATAGGAATTGCTTCCAATCCGGAAATGCCGGGCATATTTTCATCAATTAGCGTTAACGCAAATTTCTCTGAATCCATAAGTTCCAAAGCCTCATTCACGTTATTAACAGGAGTAACCTGGTAACCCTTTTTTTCTAAAAATACGATATGAGGTTTAAGTAAATCTATTTCATCATCGATCCATAATATCTTTTCTGACATAATTTATTTTTTACATGGTTATTGTATCAAAATGTTGACCAATTCCTTTTAAAATCTCACAAAATCGAAAGATTAAAAGTTAAATATTAGTTAAATGAAAATACGGTAAAATAATTCACATTTTCTTTTCATTTAATCAGTGGTTTTTATATACTCCAAAGCCTTTTCCAGCACTTCGTCTTTTCCGTTTTTTATTCCTTCTACACTTGGTTTTATAAGGATGTCAGGAATAATTCCGATTCTTTGGGTTTCTCTGCCATCAGGATAATAGGCACCGAGACCTGTAAAACGGGTGTCAAGGTCAGCAATTTTAAACATAATGACATCTCCGTTGGCTCCCGAAGTATGGCTCCCGATAATTTTAGCTTTCGGATGCTGCTTGAACATCATTGTTGTGGTTTCTGCCTGGCTTTGCGTATTCTCATCTACTAAAACGATGACATTTCCTTTATAGTATTCAGGGTTTTTTCTTCCGGTGACATTTTTTCTGATGTAGAACTTTCCGGGATAGCTGGTGTCAGGAAAAGTAAACTGATAATAGATTGCCGGGTTCGGAAGAAGAAGATAGCTTAAGGGTACAATCGTTTGTTTCGGATAATTCCTCAGATCAAAGATAATGGATTTCGTAGATCGTAAACTGCTGTACATTTCATCAAGATCTTCCTTTTCTATAATTCCCATATTCACGTACCCGATTTTCTTCTCATAATCCATAAATTTCCACTTTTTTGGAACAGGATTCTTTTCATGAATAATATCTTTAATTAAATATGTTCTGGTTTTTATTTCGAGATTTTGTCCTTCTCTTTCAATCTTTAAAGCAACAGAATCATTGTTGCTAAAGAGAAGTTTGTCTTTTATTTTACTGACCTTACCCCATGAATTGGAAGCAGGCACATATTTTCCCAAATTGTTGATCACCTGCGGAATGGTTTTTCCCTCAATATCATAAATAAGATCTCCCTTTTGCAGCTGACTTTGATGTCTTAACCGTGTGTTATTAATTTTTGTAATTACTAATTTTCCTTCAGCATAGGAATATTCTACGGGAACCTTTCGTTGGCCATACAGATGAAGCTGAATTTCTTTCGACGAAATATAGGCGTGTGAATCATCTGTTTTAGTGACCAGCTCTGCTAACGTCAGGTGAAAATTTTCATCATCATCAATCAGTAGAAATTTTGGAATCATTTCTGTAAGAACATCATTCCAGTTCTGATCGGTTTCATATTTATAGGGAAAGAAATATTCTACATAATTCCAGTAACGGAATAGCTCCAGTAGGCTAATCGCTGTGGAAGTAAATCCGGATCCATAAGATTTTTCATTTCTGAAATATATTTTTCTTCCCCCTTTTCCAACATAATGATTATCTCCAAGATTCCGGTTGCTTTCAATATAACGAAGCTTTTGAGATACATCATCAGAGAAAATCTGCGAATTGTCAATCCAGCGCAGATCAAAATTTTTGAGAAAATAAACTTTCTGATCTTTCACTGAACATTCTCTGCATAACGGAACTTCCCCCAGACTTTCGATCCATTCAGAATACAAATGATTGAGAGATTGTTTATCACTAATATTTTGAAGTTCATTGATTTTTTGAAAAAGCTGCTTATCCCAGTTCAGATTCCCTTTTGCCACATGAGGATGGTAATATTTTAAAAATCCCCAAACCCTGCACAAAGATTCCAACTTCTGCGTCCCGGTGATCATTTGTGCGGAAAAATTTAAACTTAAAAGTAATAAAAGGAAAAGAGAATACTTTCTCATTAAAGGTTGCCGTGTTTTCTCTCAAAGATAATCCTTTAATACAACAGTCGCAAAAGGTTTTCAAAAAATATTGAATGGAAAATAAATAGCTGCCAAAGAATTTCTATAATGGATATGATGATGCTTTTTGATGAAAAATATTTGGTAGAAGACTCTCTTATCCCTATATTTTAATAGTAATTTAATAAATGGCTAAACTTTAAAATGCCTAACTTTGTTTACTAATACTGACGTTTCAATGCAGAATAAGCTAAAAATCATCAACGATCCCGTTCATGGATTTATCAAAATACCACACGAAATTTTATTTGATATCATTGAGCATCCCTACTTTCAGAGATTAAGAAGAATCGGGCAGACAGGGCTTTTGAATCTCATATTTCCCGGTGCTACCCATACAAGATTTCACCATGCTCTTGGTGCGATGCATTTGATGTTCACTGCGCTGGAAACATTGAAGCAGAAAGGAGTGAAAATTTCGGAGGAAGAAGAAAAAGGTGCAATGCTGGCCATTCTGATGCATGATATTGGTCATGGTCCGTTTTCTCATGCTTTGGAAAGTATGCTGATGGATGACTGGCATCATGAAAATCTTTCTTTACTGCTGATGAATAAGCTTAATGAGGAATTCGAAGGGCAGCTGTCAATGGCTATTGAAATGTTTCAGGGAAAATATCACAGGAAATTTTTCAACCAACTGATCTCTTCCCAACTGGATGTTGACCGTTTGGATTATCTTAAAAGAGACAGTTTTTTTACAGGAGTTTCTGAAGGAAATATTAATACCCAGAGAATTATTTCCATGATGAATGTCTGTGATGAAGGCGAGCTGGTGATTGATGCAAAAGGTATTTATTCCATTGAAAATTTCCTGACAGCCAGAATGTTTATGTACTGGCAGGTATACTATCATAAAACGTCAGCATTAGCAGAGTTTCTTTTGGTTAAGATTCTGGAAAGAGCAAAGTATCTGATTTCTCAGGGAGCAGAACTTCCTGCTACCGATAATCTGAAATATTTTTTATACCGCGAAAAAAGTGCTGCAACGGATGAAGATATAGAACGATTTACAAAACTTGACGATAATGATGTGATTCAGGCAATGAAAGAATGGCAGAATTCGGATGACTTTGTATTATCATATTGGTGCCAATGTGTAATTCAGAGAAATTTGCCTAAAACAATTATTTCATCACATCCATTTGATCAGGAAATAATTAAGGAAAAAATAAAAAAGAGTAATGAACTTTTCGGAATCGATAATGGTAATGAATTGGTACATGAAATTAAAAGAAAATTATTCCCTTATCATGCAGAGAAACAGCCCATCTATTTACTGCATAAAAATGGCAGGAGAACAAGGCTGCATGAGTCGGAAGATCAGCTTTTATCAGGGTTGATCGTGAATAAGACAACCCGCTATATCCTTATGTTTCCAAGAGATATCTCCAGATTGGACTCTTAAAGAATATTAAAATTTACGATCTGAAACTAAAACATGTTTGCAAATTATAGAATTTCTTATCTTTGCAGAATATGGAATTTACAGCTTCGCAAATTGCAAGTTTTATTGACGGAAAAATAATAGGTGACGAGAATGCACTTATTACGGGAGTTTCACCAATTGAAAATGGAGAATCAGGACATCTTTCTTTTATAGCACAAGATAGATTTTCTCATTATTTGGATAGCTCAAAGTGCTCTGTTATCATCGTTTCGGAACAACTTCTGGAGAAAAATCATTATAACCCTACCTTAATCGTTGTAAAAGATGCCTATCTGTCTTTTCAGATTCTGATGAATTTATATCAGGAAATGCAGGGAAGAAAAGAAGGTATTGAAAATGGCTCATCTATTCATGACACAGCTGCTATAGGGGATAAAGCCTATATCGGAGCATTTACGTATGTTTCTGAGAAAGCTAAGATAGGAGAAGGATCACAGATCTATCCGCATGTATATATAGGAAAAGGAGTGAAAATTGGTAAAAACTGTAAGATAGACAGTGGTGCCAGAATTTATGACTACTGTATTATCGGAGATAACTGTGTGATTCATTCCAACACGGTAATCGGAGGGGATGGTTTTGGTTTCCAGCCAACAGCTGAAGGCTTCAAAAAGATACCACAGCTTGGAAATGTGATTATTGAGGATGATGTGGAAATTGGTTCAAACTGTAGTATTGACAGAGCTACAATAGGCTCTACAATAATAGGAAAAGGAACTAAGATCGATAATCTGATTCAGATTGCCCACAATGTGAAAATTGGTCAGAACAACGTCATTGCTGCACAGGCAGGAATTGCTGGCTCTACAACTATTGGTGACTGGAACCAGATTGGGGGACAGGTAGGTGTTGTAGGACACATCAAAATAGGGAATCAGGTGAAAATCCAGGCTCAGAGTGGTGTGAATTCCAGTGTTAATGACAGAGAAACATTGTATGGTTCACCCGCAATCAGCTACAATGACTATTTAAGGAGTTATGTTCATTTCAGGAATTTACCTGGAATAGTAAATAGAATAAATAATCTTGAGAATAACTCAAAAGATAATACTAATGAGTGATATGCAAAAAACACTTCAGCAGGAGGTAACTCTTGCTGGAATTGGCCTTCATACGGGTAGAGAAGTAAAACTTACCATTAAACCTGCTAAGGAAAATACAGGTTTCGTATTTGTAAGAACAGACCTGGAGGGACATCCTCAGGTAGAAGCGGATGTAAATTATGTTGTAGCAACGGAAAGAGGAACTACTTTAGAAAAATTAGGGGTAAAAATTACCACTTGCGAACATCTTTTAGCAGCCCTTGTTGGTTGTGATATTGATAACGCAATTTTAGAAATGGATGCCTCTGAACCACCAATTTTGGATGGATCCTCAAAGTACTTTGTGGAAGCTATCGAAAGTGTGGGAGTCGTTGAACAAACTGTTGCAAGGGAGTATCTTGTTGTAAAAGAAGTTCTTACATACAGTGATCCGGCTACAGGTTCGGAAATTACCATCATTCCATCAGATACTTACGAAGTAACTACCATGGTAGATTTTGGGACTAAAGTACTTGGTACTCAGAATGCTACTCTTAAAAATATTTCAGAATTTAAAGACGAAATCTCATCAGCAAGAACATTCAGCTTCCTGCATGAATTGGAAATGCTTTTAGATCATGGTTTGATCAAAGGTGGAGATATTTCCAATGCCATTGTATATGTAGATAAAGATCTTACGCCTGAAACAACAGAAAAATTAAAGAAAGCCTTTGGAAAAGATAATGTATCGATCAGACCAAACGGTATTCTTGACAATCTTAATTTAAATTATCCTAACGAAGCTGCGAGACACAAATTACTTGATGTAATTGGTGACCTTGCTTTGGCAGGAGTAAAAATAAAAGGTAAAGTTATTGCTAACAAACCGGGACACTTTGTGAATACTCAGTTTGCGAAAAAACTAAACCGCCAGTGGAAATTGCAGAAAAAGAAAAATGTTCCGGATTTTGACCTGACAAAAGAACCGGTATTCGATATCAACGGAATTATGAAGCTTATGCCTCACAGACCCCCGTTCTTATTAATTGATAAAGTTCTTGAACTTTCAGACTCTCACGTGGTAGGTTTGAAAAATGTAACAATGAACGAACCTTTCTTCGTTGGACATTTTCCTAAAGAACCTGTAATGCCTGGAGTTCTTCAGGTAGAAGCATTAGCACAGACAGGAGGAATTCTTGTATTGGCCAGCGTTCCGGATCCTGAAAACTATTCTACTTATTTCATCAAAATTGATAAGGTGAAATTCAAGAGAAAAGTAATTCCAGGAGATACGCTTATATTCAAAATTGAATTAATTGAGCCTATCAGAAGAGGAATTGTTCATATGCAGGGGTATGGATATGTAGGAGACACTGTAGCAGTAGAAGCAGAGCTTATGGCTCAAGTTGCAAAAAATAAAGTTGATTAAATGATTCATCAATTAGCAGCCGTAGATAAACGTGCGAAAATCAGCAAAAATGTAATCGTAGAACCTTTCACTACCATTGCAGGGGATGTAGAAATTGGAGAAGGAACATGGATTGGTCCTAACGTAACCATTATGGATGGTGCAAGAATAGGAAAAAACTGTAGGATTTTTCCCGGGACTGTAATCTCTGCAATTCCCCAGGATCTGAAATTTGATGGTGAAGATACCCAGGTAATTATTGGTGACGAAACGACAATCAGAGAGTGCGTTACCGTAAACAGAGGGACAAAGGCTTTAGGATATACAAAAATAGGAGCGAACTGCCTTATTATGGCTACTTCGCATATTGCCCATGATTGCGTTATTGGAGATCACGTTATCATCGTAAACGGTTGTGGTATTGCAGGTCATGTAGAGATTGGAGATTATACCGTTATGGGAGGTTTATCAGCAGTTCACCAATTCGGTAAAATCGGAAAACATGTAATGATTTCCGGAGGTACTTTGGTAAGAAAAGATATTCCACCTTATGTAAAGGTAGCAAGAGAGCCTATGTCTTATGCTGGTATCAATTCTGTCGGTTTAAGAAGAAGAGGGTTTACGAATGAAAAAATCTTTGAAATCCAGAAAATCTACAGAGCAATCTTCCAAATGAAGATGAACGTTTCCCAGGCTATTTCCCATATTGAAAAAGAAATGCTTCCAACGGCTGAAAGAGATGAAATCTTACAGTTTATTCAAAACTCACCAAGAGGGATCGTAAAAGGATACGGAACCGGTAAAGAGAGTAATTAAGAGAAATGCTAAAAAGCAAATTTGCAAATCTGCCTGTTTGCTTGCCAGCCAATACAATTTAAGTAAAAAAGATAATATATATTAATGGCAACAAGTAACGATATCAGAAAAGGTCTTTGCATCGAGTATAGCAATGATATTTTTAAAGTAATCGAGTTTCTTCACGTAAAACCAGGAAAAGGACCTGCTTTCGTAAGAACAAAATTAAAATCTGTGACTAACGGTAAAGTAATTGATAATACTTTCTCTGCAGGACACAAAATTGATGAAGTAAAAGTAATCACCAGAAAGTTCCAGTATCTGTATGATGATGAGAACGGATTCCACTTCATGAACAATGATGACTTCTCTCAGTTATACATCAATAAAGAAATGATTGAGAACTCTCAGTTTATGAAAGCTGGTGAAGAAGTAACAATCATCCTGAAAGAAGTTGATGAAACTCCACTTTCTGCTGAACTTCCACAATCCGTATACCTTGATGTTATCGAAGCTGATCCGGGTGTAAAAGGAAACACTGCAACAAACGCCCTTAAAAACGCAATCGTTGAAACAGGAGCAAGAGTAATGGTTCCTTTGTTCATCGAACCGGGAGACAGAATTAAAGTAAGCACTGAAGACGGTAGCTACTTAGAAAGAGTAAAAGAATAAATAAAATTTACATAAATTCGGTTTGCATCAGCACTCCGAATTTTGTTTTATAAGAAAATCTATTGTTATGAGATTCCATTCTCCGCAAAAGCTTAAAACGATTGCAGATATAATAGGCTCGGCATTTGTAGGGCCGGAAGATTTTGAAGTATTGGGAACTAATGAAATTCACATGGTAAAACCAGGTGATATTGTTTTTGTGAATCACCCCAAATATTATGACAAAGCATTAAACTCTGCAGCCACTATAATTTTAATTGATAAAGAAGTAGACTGTCCGGAAGGTAAAGCACTTTTAGTTTCTGACGATCCTTTCAGAGACTTTAATAAAATCAATACTCATTTTACCAGAATCTATAATTTCACAGAAGAACTTCACGACGTGGAAATAGGAGAGGGTACAAAGATTCACTCTTCAGCAGTGATCGGAAACAATGTGAAAATCGGGAAAAATACCTTAATCTTTCCTAATGTTGTCATTGGTGACCGTACAGAAATCGGTGATAATGTTATCATCCAGTCCAATACCGTACTAGGTGGTGATGCATTTTATTACAGAAAATTAAACGGAAATTTTGACCGTCTGATATCTGTTGGAAATGTTGTTATTGAAAACAACGTGGAGATAGGAAACGGCTGTACTATTGACAGGGGAGTTACAGACTCTACCATCATTGGAGAAGGCTCCGTTTTGGATAACCAGATTCAGATCGGACATGATACCGTTATCGGAAAAAAATGTCTGATTGCTTCTCAGGTAGGAATTGCAGGATGCTGTATCATCGGAGATGAGGTGACCTTATGGGGACAGGTAGGAATTGCTTCCGGTAACAAAATTGAGTCAGGATCCGTGCTTCTCGGAAAAACAGGGGTGAACAGAGATCTTGAAAAAGGAACCTATATCGGGATGTTTGCAGAAGATTTCAAGACTTATCTGAAAAAAGAAGTAAAGCTGAGAAATCTCAAATAAACAATTCCAAAGGTTTTATCTAAAATCAAAGAAATTTAAGTAAATTTGTGAGCATTAATAAAATAATAAATAAATTAAAACAACAATAAAATGTCAATTTTAGTAAACAAAGATTCTAAAGTAATTGTACAAGGATTTACAGGGAACGAAGGAACTTTCCACGCTGGTCAGATGATTGAATACGGAACAAATGTAGTAGGTGGTGTTACTCCAGGAAAAGGAGGTAGCGAGCACTTAGGAAAGCCGGTATTTAACACTGTAGCTGACGCTGTTTCAAAAGCAGGAGCAAACGTAAGTATCATTTTCGTACCACCGGCATTCGCAGCAGACGCTATCATGGAAGCTGCTGAAGCAGGTATCAAGGTAATCGTATGTATTACTGAAGGTATTCCTGTAGCTGATATGGTAAAAGTAAAATCTTATATTGCTGACAGAGACTGCAGATTAATCGGACCAAACTGCCCTGGAATCATTACTTCTGAAGAAGCTAAAATTGGTATTATGCCAGGTTTCGTTTTCAAAAAAGGTAAAGTAGGTATCGTTTCAAAATCAGGAACACTTACTTATGAAGCTGCTGACCAGGTTGTAAGAGCAGGTTATGGTATTTCTACTGCAATCGGTATCGGTGGTGACCCAATCATCGGAACAACTACAAGAGAAGCATTAGAACTTTTCATCAACGATCCGGAAACTGAAGCCGTTGTAATGATCGGTGAAATCGGTGGAGGTCTTGAAGCTGAAGCAGCAAGATGGTACAAAGCAAGCGGATCTACTAAACCGGTTGTAGGTTTCATCGCTGGACAAACAGCTCCAAAAGGAAGAACAATGGGTCACGCAGGTGCTATCGTTGGTGGTGCTGAAGATACAGCTCAGGCAAAAATGGAAATCATGAGAGAAAACGGTATTAACGTTGTTGATTCTCCTGCTGATATTGGTGCTACTGTAGCTAAGATTCTAGGATAATATAAAACTCAACATATGAAAAAACTTTTATTAGCCTCAGCTTTAACGCTTTCTGCTTTATCATTTGCGCAGGTGCAATGGAAAAGTACAAGATTTGGAGTAACAGGAGGTTTAAACTACTCCAGAGTATCTAACGCCCACAATCCTTCAGGCCCAAGATACACTTTCCAGGCTGGAGCTTTGGCATTGATCCCCGTAGGAAAGGCAAACCAATTCTTTATTCAACCTGAAGTTCAGTACTATGGTGCAGGAGAAACAGGAAAAGATAAAGATGCTAAAGGTGTAAGCGGTTATGATGCAATATATGCTAATAACTACCTGAGTGTGCCTCTTTATTTCAAAGGATATTTTTCTGAAGCAGAATCAGAATTCTTTGGACTAATAGGACCTAGATTTAACTTTTTGCTAAGCCAGAACGTTAAAGACGCTCCTGTAAGCAGGCCTTATTATGACCCGGATGTTACCGATCCCAACCAGCCGGCAGGTGTAAATGGTAAGGCGAAGAGCTTTAACTGGGGACTTGGACTGGGAGTAGGATATAGCTACAAAAGACAACTTGAAGTAGCTGTAAAATATGACTTAGGTCTTGGTGATACTTATCCTGGTCTTAAAAAAGAAACCAAGGGTACTGATAAGAAAAAATCAGAACAGGTAATTGCACTTACTTTAAGCTATATATTCAAATAGAATATTTCAGAATATAAAAAATCCCGGAAATTAAATTTCCGGGATTTTTTTATTACAAACCTTACAAAATAAAGGTATTGATTATTTAGCCTTTTTACTTCTTATCCCTTAATCCACTTCCAAAGCTCTTTTAAGGTAGCTTTATTTCCGTACATTAAAATTCCTACACGGTAGATTTTTCCGGCAAGGAAGATCATAAAAATTGTGGTTACCAGCAATAATGTAATAGACAGTGCAATCTGCCATGCAGGAACTCCGAACGGAATTCTGGCAATCATAGCAACCGGTGAAGTAAAAGGGATTATTGATAACCAGAAGCCTAAAGGGCCTTCCGGATTGTTCATCAATGTAAAACTCCCATACATTCCTAATGTTAACGGTAAGATCGCAAATAAAGTAAATTGCTGTGTTTCTGTTTCGTTATCCACCGCAGAACCAATAGCTGCATAAATAGAACTATAGAAAATATATCCTAAAAGGAAAAATACAATGAATACAAAAATGATTAACGGAAAATTCAGCTCCAGTAAACTGTGTGAAATCTGAGTCGCAAGCTGTCCCATATCCAGTTTGCTTGCAATCTCTTCATTTCCACCCGGAATATTTTTCTGAAGAGGAGAAAAGCCTGTATTTAATACCAATGCACCAATAACAGACATGGTAATCCAGATCAAAAACTGGGTCAGTGCAACCATTGTTACTCCCAGTATTTTTCCCATCATCAGTTCAAAAGGTTTTACAGAAGAAATAATGATCTCTACGACACGGTTATTTTTTTCTTCAAGCACACTTCGCATTACCCTTACCCCATAAATAATGATGAACATAAAAGTAACGTACATCAGTACCATACTTAATCCGGATTTCACCCCAAAAGCAAGATCAGAATCCTCTTTATTATTATCCGTTACATTAATGGTTTTTAAGGTAAAGTTTTTATCAAGATCATTTAACTGAGTTTCCTGAATGCCCAGTTGCTTGATTTTTTCTTTTCTCACAACATTGCTGATGTCAGATACAATCTGTTGCTTGGTATCAAACCCTATTTTACTGTTGATAATAAGTCTGGTTTCCTTTTCAAGGCCATCAAAATTCTGATTTTTCAATTCAGGAAGAATCAGGATACCATCCAGAGATTCATTTCCTTTTAGATTGTTAATCTTGGACTTTTCATCTGCTGCAGAAACAAAAACGTAGTTTAATTTATCATTGGATTTAAGCTGATTGGTAAACAGTCCGCTCTTATCAACCACTTCTATAATACTGTGTGACTCATTCGCCTTAAACATTAATCCTACAACTGCTCCGAAAGCAATAATCATCACAGGGGCAAGCAGGGTTAATATAATGAAAGACTTTTTCTTAACCTGCGTAAGAAACTCTCTCTTGGTAATTAAAAAAATATTATTCATAAAATTAAGAATGGTTACTTACAGCATTAATAAACACTTCATTCATACTTGGGATTCTTTCATCAAATGATCTTACTTTACCTACCTGTACAAGATCCAGAAGAATATTATTCTGACTTTCTTCGTTTTTCAGGTCAAAAGAGACAAGATTATTTTCATTGGATAGGTTGAAGATCTCATATTTGTTTCTGAAATTTTCAAACTGATCATTGCTTACCTCAGAAAGCGTAATTCCAAAAATATTTTTCTTGAATTTTTCTCTTACATCAAAAACTCTTCCGTCAATAATTTTCTTTGAATTGTTGATTAAAGCAACATAATCACACATTTCCTCCACACTTTCCATTCTGTGGGTAGAAAGAATGATGGTCGTTCCGTTATTTTTAAGATCAATGATCTGGTCCTTAATTAAGTTGGCATTCACGGGGTCAAAACCTGAAAAAGGTTCATCAAGAATCAACAAATGAGGTCTGTGAAGAACAGTAACTACAAACTGGATTTTTTGAGCCATTCCTTTAGAAAGTTCAGAAAGCTTTTTCTTCCACCATTGGTCGATGTTCAGTTTTTCAAACCATTTTTTGGCTTCATTCAAAGCATCGCTTTTGCTCATTCCCTTCAGTTCCCCGAAATACAGGATCTGATCACCAACAGTCATGTTTTTGTAAAGTCCTCTTTCTTCAGGCATATAGCCGATGTCTTTAATATGACCTGGGTTCAGCTTTTGACCATTGATCCGGATTTCTCCGGAGTCTGCCTGAGTAATTTGGTTAATGATACGGATAAAAGAAGTTTTTCCGGCTCCGTTGGGACCTAAAAGGCCATAAATACTGCCTTTTGGAACATGGATGCTAAAATCATCCAGTGCGACCTTTTTTCCGGCATTATAGGTCTTTTTAATATGTTCAGCTTTTAGCATTAAATTGTTCTTTTTTACTATTAGTATGAAAAAGTCCCGAAAGTTACGGAAATATTAAAACAGAATTAATGTAAAAGAAAAAATCCTGATGATTATCAGGATTTTAATTTATTGTTTCACGATTTGAGTAACTTTCTGTGTGTTGTCACTTAAAATATATCGGATCATATATTTTCCGGGCTTTAATTTTTCAATATTAATCTCTCCGGAGTTCATATTTACCGTATAATTAGCGACCTGCATACCCAAAATTGAATAAAAAGTCACGCTTTTGATTCTTAAAGAAGAATCTTTTGCCTTAATGATAAGGAAATCCTTTGCAGGATTCGGATAGGCAAGCAGTACACCATCATCCGCCTTTTGAGTGATGGAACCCGGCTCTCTAAGCTGAGCTTTTAAATTATTGGAAAACCCAACAAAAGTGCCTGCAAATAGAAATAAAAGTAAAAGTTTTTTCATCAAATTTATAATTTCTCGAATATATGTAACAAATGTAACAAATTCTACAATTTCATACAATAGTTTTTTGTAGAACTTATATTAAATTTGTAGAAACTTATTCAAAAAGTATTCCAAAATGATACATTCAAGAAATAGAAGACTTAGAGTTAATGAATCTATCAGAAGTCTGGTAAGAGAAAATGTGCTTACTACTGATGATTTTGTAATGCCGATCTTCGTAATGGAGGGCGAAAACAAGCAGGAAGCAATCCCATCTATGCCGGGTATTTTCAGGCGGAGTATAGATTTAACAGTGAAGGAATGTAAGGAATTATTTTCTTTGGGAGTGAAAGCTGTCAATTTGTACATGAAAGTGTCAGAACATCTGAAAGACAATACAGGAAAAGAAGCCTGGAACAAAGACGGATTGATGCAGAATACCATCAAAGCGATTAAAGATGTCGTTCCGGGAATGATTGTGATGCCCGATGTAGCCTTAGATCCTTATTCGATCTACGGACACGATGGAATCATCGAAAACGGAAAAGTTTTAAATGATGCTACCAATGATGCACTGGCAAGAATGTCAGTATCTCATGCCGAAGCAGGTGCTGATCTTGTGGCACCAAGTGATATGATGGACGGAAGAGTACAGATCATCCGTGAAGCATTGGAAGAAAGTGGATTTACAGATGTAGGAATTGTAAGCTATGCTGCCAAATATGCAAGTTCTTTCTATGGACCTTTCAGAAGCGCGCTAGACAGTGCTCCGAAAGATGATATGGAAATTCCGAAAGATAAAAAGACATACCAGATGGATTTCCACAATACCCGTGAAGCATTGAATGAGGTGTTTAAAGATATCCACGAAGGTGCAGATGTTATCATGATCAAACCGGGACTTCCTTACCTGGATATTGTTTCTAAAGTACGCGAAGCCATTGATCTTCCGATCGCAGTATACAATGTAAGCGGAGAATATGCCATGGTAAAAGCAGCTGCCCAAAACGGATGGCTGGATAATGATAAAACCATCCTTGAAAGCTTAACATGTTTCAAAAGAGCAGGAGCAGATATGATCTTTACTTATTTTGCAAAAGAAGCAGCTATCTTGTTGAATAAATAAGATCGCATGTATTAAAATAAAATTCCGGCTGTTCTGAAAAGAACAGCCGGAATTTTTATGATTTTTCTGATTCTTATAACCAGCCTTTTTTCCCATACACATACGTATCATCGAATTGTTTATCGCTCATAAAGAGATATAAAATACCTTCAATAAAAGGTATGATGGAGGCTGCACCTAAAGTGACAACATTCAGAACCAATTGAATAATTCCCTCTTTTGTATAGCCCAGGTAAAATTTATTTAAAGCCAGCCACCCCACAAGAATTCCCAATATAGCTGCAGGGATTTTCTTTTCTGAACGGTAAGGAACATTGCTTTGCTGGTTGTGCACATTTTCTGTTTTTGTATACCCGTAATTTTCCATTTCTTATTATTTGTAATTGATTGAGATGTTTTATGATGAGTAGATTAAAATGATGAAAAGTTACAATGGTTTGTAAATGAACAAGTTTGCATTTAACCTAAACAAGTTGATATTAACCTATAAGTGAAGTTTATATTTTTGATATATTTGCCCTATGATTTTACGAGGAGAAAACTTAATCAAGGAATACGGTCCTAAAAAAGTTGTAAAAGGCGTTTCTGTACAGGTTCAACAGGGAGAAATTGTTGGTTTGCTGGGTCCGAATGGGGCAGGAAAAACCACATCGTTTTATATGATTGTAGGGTTGGTTAAGCCTACTTCAGGAAAAATTTTCCTGGACAAGCAGGAGATCACTACCGATGCCATGTACCGAAGAGCCCAGAAAGGAATCGGATATCTGGCACAGGAAGCTTCCGTTTTCAGAAAATTGTCTGTGGAAGAAAACATCATGGGAGTATTGCAGCTGACCAAGCTTTCGAAGCGTGAACAACAGATCAAATGTGATGAACTGATTGAAGAGTTTTCTTTACAGCATGTCCGTAAAAACAGAGGAGATTTTCTTTCCGGAGGAGAAAGACGTAGAACAGAAATTGCACGTTGTCTTGCCACAAGCCCGAACTTTATTCTTCTGGATGAACCTTTCGCAGGGGTAGACCCGATTGCCGTAGAAGATATTCAGAAAATCGTAAGAAGTCTTGTCGATAAAAATATAGGAATTCTGATTACCGACCACAACGTACAGCAAACCCTGGCAATTACCAACAAAACTTATATCATGTTTGAAGGAAAGATCCTGAAAGAAGGACTTCCGGAAGATCTTGCCAATGATCCGCAGGTAAGAGAAGCCTATCTGGGTGAAAACTTCGTGTATCAAAGTATTTTAGATAAGCCTAAAAAGAAGAAGTATGCTTATAATATCTGGGCTGGTAACTTTGATTCCAAAGCACAGCTGCAGGGATTTGTCAATGAAAATTTCAGTCAGTTTGATGATCTCCGATTGTTACATGGCTTTGAAGAAGTCAGCTTTGCTACCTTAGCGAACTCTGAAATTGAACATATTTTTAATGATGTAGTGGATAAAAATGCTAACAATTCATTTGTTTTACAGAAAAAGGAAATCAATTCCCAATATTCTTTAGAACAGGCAGAAGCAGAGTCTAAAGAAGCCAGCAGAAAAGAACTGCATTACCTTACAACTTACATGTATGAAGGATAAAATATAAACATTCACTTGCTGAACATGATAATAAAACGTACCTTTTTCTTTTGAAAGCGGTACGTTTTTCATTTAAAATGATTTCTATGGCTAAACCTTTTAACAGAACCGTTACCTTATTCGGAATCTATAAACAACTTGTTCCATTCATCAGACCTTATCGTCCCATGATTTACGGAACACTGTTTCTTACTTTTCTGGGAGCTCTTGCAGCACAGGTCAACCCGATTGTTTTGAAATACACGGTGGATGAAGTCACCAAGCTTACTCATCTTCCACATCCGATGTCGGAGGGAATTCATATTCTTATCATTATTTCCATTATTTTACTGGGAAAAGAGCTGTTGAACATTTTTATCAACTTCGGACAGAAATTTTACGGCGAAAAAATAAGGATTAATGTGAGCTCCGTGCTGGCACAATCAGCCATTGATAAGATTTTAACTTACAGAGTCGCTTATTTTAATGATGAAAACCACGAGTCCGGAAAGTTACAGATCAGGATAGACCGCGGAATAGAAAGTCTGACAAGATTAGTTCAGAACTTTTTTATTGATATCCTGCCTCTTTTTTCCAATGCCATCATTGCCCTTATCATTATGTATATGCAGAATGTGTACGTAGGGCTCGTTTCTACGATCATTGTTCCCATTTATTTCTACATCAGTTCGCTGCAGGCCAAAAAACTGGGCGGAGTGAGACGCCAGCTTAGAAATCAGAGAGAAAAAAAGACATCAGGACTGTTGAACCTGATCAATTCTATCATGGTGATTAAAAGTTTTGTCCGTGAAAAATTTGAAGGAAAAAAACAATATGACCTGCAGATGGAACTCATGGAAAGCCAGATGATCACAAGAAGAACCAATTTTATTTATGATGGGTTAAAAACTTTTATTGAGCAGTTCGGTGTTGTTCTGATTATTCTTTTAACCGTTTATCTGGTGCTTGATCAGCAAATGACTATCGGTGCTATCATGCTTCATATTATGCTTTTTAATAACGTTTCGGCACCAATCCGACAGCTCCACAGGATTTATGATGATATGAACGATGCCATGATTTATGCCGAAGGGTATTTTGATATTCTGAATGCAGATCATGAAACAGAATCCAACGGAAACTTTGTAGAAAAAGAAATCAAAGGAACTTTTGAACTGAAGAATGTTGATTTCACTTATCCCAACGGTACGAAAGCTTTACATAATGTTTCCATGAAAATTGAAAACGGGAAAACGACAGCTTTGGTAGGATTGAGCGGTGCAGGAAAATCAACGGTGATCAATCTTTTGTGTAAATTTTATCTTCCGGATTCCGGAGAGATTCTTTTGGATGGAGTCAACCTTAATGAATTTGACAATACTTTTCTGAGAAGTGATCTTGGTCTTGTACTCCAGAGAAATCATATCTTTCAGGGAAGTATAGAAGATAATATCCGTTACGGAGATATGAATGCCAGTTTTGAAAAAATTCAGGAGGCTGCAAAAAAAGCTTACCTGCATGATCAGATTATGGATCTTCCGGAAAAATACCAGCATGATGCCACTCAGCTTTCAGGAGGACAACAGCAGAGAATTGCCATTGCCAGATTATTTCTTAAAAATCCTCCCATTATCTTTCTGGATGAACCTACAGCCAGCCTGGATGCAATAGCCACTGAACAGATCAAAAATTCTTTAGATGCGATAAAAGAAGGCAGAACGGTAATCATTATTTCCCATTCACTTTCACAGATTCTGGATTCAGATACCATTTATGTGATGAAAAAAGGAAGAGTGGTTGAAAATGGTACTCATGATGAGCTTTACAATAAAGAAGGTACGTATCGTGAGATTTTTGATGCGTCTGCCCGCAGTTTGAATCTCGATAAACTGGTGAATACTTTTAAAGAAAATTAAATAAAAAACTCAGCGGCCAGGCTGAGTTTTTTACATTTTTGTAATCATAGTTACATTGCTTTTTCCGGAACCTGGTACGCTCCTACATCTGCTCCAAAGGCAATATTAATTCTGTTATAACTGTTGATCGCAATCACAGCCATAGTTAAATCTACCATTTCAGTTTCAGAAAAATGATGACTTACCTTTGCGTAAATTTCATCATTCACTTCTTTACCGTTTAAAGCAGTTAAAGTCTCTGCCCATAACAATCCGGCTTTTTCTTTATCTGTATAAAATGAACATTCTCTCCAGGCGCTTACCAGAAATATTCTCTGCTCAGTTTCACCTTTTGCTCTCAATTCTTTGGAATGCATATCCAGGCAGAAAGCACATCCGTTCATTTGTGAAACACGGAAATACATCAGTTCCAGAAATGAATTGTCCAGTGAAGAGTTTTGAACCTGAAATCCCATGTTGTGAAGTGCATTTACAGCCTTGTTTCCGATCGCAAATGCGTTGATTCTTTGTGACATAATATTTGTTTTTTTTGATTAATTATGTGACAAATGTAGAACTGTATTTTCCTGAATTTTTTTACAAATGATAAATTTTATAAGGAAAGATTTTTAAAAGCTGGATGCTGGAAGTTACTGTTAGGTAGATGATATATATCCGGTCTTCAATAACTAAAACTTCTGTGCTCTTATTCTACTTAAAGAAACCTGAGTGATTCCGATATAGTCTGCAAGATCTCCGAGACTGATGCGTTGGATAAGATCCGGTCTTTGCTCCATGAAATTATGGTAGCGTTTTTTTCCGTCGTCTTCCAGCATCTCACTGATCCTTCCCATCATATTCACCGGAGCTTTGGAATAAAGTTTACTGAAAAGTGTTTCTGCAGTATGGTATTTTTTACATAATCCTTCAATTACATCTCTGTGTACCCGCAGAACTTCAGTAGGTTCCAGGGCAACGATCATGTATTTTGACGGCTGTCCTGTAAGAAAACCGCTCAGTTCAGCGAAAAATGCATTTTCAGTAAAAAAAGTCATGATAAAATCTTTATCACCATTATCAAAAAACAGTTTTACCAATCCCCTTTCAATAAAATAGAAATATCTGCACGTTTCATCTGCTTTTAACAGAAAATCCCCTTTTCTGTAAGCTTTGGATTCCAGATGGGATACAAGTTCGTCTATGACTGCCTGTTCCGGTTTTAAAATTTTTTCAATAGACTGAACAAAATGACTATGAAGCATAAAGAAGATACTGTTTGATTAAAAATAAAATTAATAAAAAAAGCCGTCTCATTTCTCAAAAAAGAATTTTAGCTTTGTTACATAATGAACGATCACTATCTAAAAAAACTCGATAGGGTAACGGCTATCCTTACCCAATTACAGTCGAAACCTGTTGTACGGGCACAGGATCTGGCTGAAAAGTTCGATGTAAGTATCAGAACCATTTACCGTGATGTGAAAACTCTCGAAAATGCGGGTATTCCTATTGTTGGAGAAGCGGGTAACGGCTATTCTTTAATGGATGGTTACAAGCTTCCTCCGATTATGTTTACCAAAGAAGAAGTGTTAAGTTTTATTACTGCTGAAAAACTGATGCAGAAATTTTCCCACCAAAGTCTGGGAAATCATTATCAGGCGGCCATGGAAAAAGTGCGTTCTGTACTGAAATATTCTGATAAAAACCTGATTAAGAATATTGAAAAGCAAATCGATGTTTTCAGCTTTCATACAGATTCCGGAGATTCACTTAAAAATGTAATTCCTATTATTCTGGAAAGCATTGCAGAGAAAACCCAGCTCAATATCAGATATAAGACTGTAGATGGAAGAGTGGATAACAGAGCTATTGAAACAGTCGGGATGTTTTTCGAATTTAATATCTGGTACATCATGGCATATTGTACTTTAAGAAAAGATTTCAGGCAGTTTCGTATCGACAGGATCCTGGAAATCTCCAAAACACAGAATCCTTTTCTGCAGGAATACGGACAAGTGAATGATTACCGTAAAAAATCGAATGGAAATAAGGTTAAAGCGAAACTTCTGGTTGACAAAAAGATCATGAATCATTTGGTAAATTCTAAAAAATATTACGGATTGATAGAAGAAGTAGAAACCGAACAGGGAATGGAGCTCACCTTTGAGACAGAATGGATCAGTGATGGATTTCCCCGCTGGCTGATCACTTTTGCAGATTATGCTACCGTTCTGGAGCCGGAAAGTCTTCGTACACGTTTGAATGAAATGCTCGTTAAAATGGTGGAAAGACATCAATAATAAACCCCAACAAGACAGCTGTTGAGGTTTAAAGACTTAATTGAGGCAAATAAATGAAATGTTTGGAGTAAAAGGCAAAATTGCAAATCAGCAAATTTGTTGTGTCGCAAAAAAAGATATAAGTTGTGTTTAACCTTTCTGCAATTGTGCCTTTTTACTTTATTAAAATCTCTCCCAGAAGAAAGGAGGTTCAATTCCTAATGCTCGAAGATAAACATAACCTTGTCCACGGTGATGAACTTCGTTGTCTACAAAATAAAGAATGTTCTGATATACCGGAAATTCATATTCTCCGAATAAATTGAAAGTTTCCTGGAAACGCTCCTCAGAAATCATATTGAAATAATGGTTGATTACTTCTGTTTGTTCATCCCACTTTTTTAAAAGTTCTTCTTTTGTTTTTGGATTAAAAGCTTCTTCGTTGTAAGCTTCCATAGTTCCTTCAACAATTCCCTTCAAAGCAGGTCCGCCAATGCCAATCAGCTCTACTGCCAGTTTTGCAAACGGTCTCATTCCGCCTATTGAAAATTCAAATAAATCTTTTTCTGGAAAAGCTTCAATAACTCTTCTTGTCAGATTTCTGTGTCCCTGCCAGTCATGTAATAGCTGTTCAGAAGTCATGAATTGTTTAGTGGCTGTTGCTGTAGTTGTCATAATGTTTTGTTTTTGTTTGTTGTTGATACAAAGGTAAGACAGGGTTATGACAACAGTTTGTCAGTAGTATTTCGGATCGTAAAAAAATATTTTTTCTTTCTTAAAATATTGATCCCTACTTTTGCGTTAGAAGAAAAGTATATTAATAAAGAAATCGCCATTATTAGAATTATGAAGAAGTATATTTTGCCTGTTATTACAGCTTTTTTATTAGTATCATGCAATAAGATAGAAGAAAAAATTGACCAGACCGTCCAGAAAACAACTGAAACTGTACAGCAAAAAACGCAACAGGTTGTTGAAGAAGCCGTAAAGAAAACTGTAAATGAATCTATTAATTCTATAACGAATTCCGAAGATGTTAAGTTCAATACCGTTTTTCCTGGTACCGAAGCTGCTATTGTTTCGGAGGAAAAAGGAAAGAAAATCAGAATTCCGGGAAGACCTCAGGGATATATTTTAAAATATAAAGCCGACATTGCAGTGTTGCTGCCATTTTTGGAAGGTCAGCCAACATCGGACGAAAAGAAATCTGATAAAACGGCCAGAAAGATTGATGGACAGAATATTATTGATAAAATAAGCTTTATATCAAAATTTCTTCCTGACAATACATTTGATACCAAGGTTCTCGAGGATCTTAAATCCGATAAAAATATTCAGTATTATAAACTGAAAAGATTTCCCAACAGTAGTACCATTATCTACAACCCAAAAAATCAGACCATCATACAATACGTAGAGGTAAATAAATAATTTGGATATGGCCGGTTTCTCCCGGCCATTTTTTATTCCTAATCATTTCATTCATTGCGAGCCATAGGCGAAGCAATCTCAACCCGTTGAAAAATACTTATCAGAACGAATTAAATCATATTTATTTCTGAAGTTAACTAATTAATTTTTTTATACAAATAAGATGTTATTGATTTATTTTTTTTCATGTTATTAATAAATTACTTTATGTTTTGTAAATCAATTCTTGTTTTTTGTGAAATGGTATAATTTTCGCAAATATGGAATTGAATTATTATTATATATTTTGTTTTTGTATTTAATATTAATTTTTTTACTAGATTTATTGAATAATTAACAATTGACATGAAGAATAATTTATTTAATGGAAAAATCTATGCATTAGTATTAAGCGGAGCTGGTGCAATGGGATATGCTCAGGACAGCATAAAACAAAATAAAATAGATGAGGTTGTGGTAACCACCGGTAGAACCAAGCCAAGAACCATCATTACCTCAGCAATTCCCATTGATAATATTTCTGCTGTACAGTTAAAATCCACCGGGCAGGTAACTTTTGATAAAGCTTTAACCTATGCCGTTCCATCTTTCAATTCATCACAACAAACCGTTTCTGATGCAACGGCTCATTTTGATCCTGCAGATTTAAGAGGATTAGGGCCTTCCAGAACATTGGTTTTGGTAAATGGTAAAAGAAAAAATCAAAGTGCATTAATTTATGTAAATGATACCCCGGGAAAAGGTGAAGTAGGTACAGATCTGAAAAGTATTCCTTCAGCAGCTTTACAAAACGTAGAGGTATTGAGAGACGGGGCATCTGCACAATACGGTTCTGATGCTATTGCAGGAGTAATTAATATTATTCTTAAGAACAGTGTTGGAAAAAGTACGGTCAATCTTTTTTCAGGTGTCACTTCAAAAGGAGATGGTTTTAATATCGGAGCAGATTTCAATATGGGAATCAGAGTCGCAAAAACCGGAAGTCTGAATCTTACACTAGGATTTTCCTCCCAAAATAAAACGAACCGTGCCGGCTCTATTACAAAAGATGAACTTTTTGGTGTAGATAATGCCTGGACTCAGGCTAACCCTGGTTTAGGAATGATCATTGGACAACCGGAAACAAAAGTGGGCAATATGTTTGTCAATTTTGAATTGCCAACGGGTGAAACAGGTAAATTTTATGCTTTTGGGGGGACAACGTACAGAAGTGGGACCAGTTTTGCTTTGTACAGAACACCTTATTGGGTAACTTCAGATTTTGGCTTATTAACTCCAAAAGGACAACCTTACAATGGTTTTCAGCCGGAATTTAAAACAGATGTTTATGATTATAATCTAACCTCCGGGTGGAAAGGTATGTTTGGAAAATGGAGTTTTGACGGGAGTGCGACTTTTGGCTCTAATGCCGTAGATTATGCTGTAGCAAACACGATTAATACGTCTTTGGGTGCCAATTCCCCAACCCGTTTTAAGGCAGGTGGTCATCAGTTCAGTAATATTATAGGAAACATAGATATCAGCCGTGATTTTGGTGCGCTTGTTTTAGGAGCCGGAGCTGAAGTACGCAATGAAAACTATCAGGCAAAGGCAGGAGAAGAAGCGTCTTATACAGGAAGTGGTGCAGAATCATTTCCGGGACTGCAGCCTCAAAATGAAGTTAATAAAAACCGTCAGAATATCGGAGCTTATATGAATGCTGAGTGGGATGTTACGAAAGACCTGCTGCTTGGAGGAACGGTGAGATATGAAAACTTCAGTGATTTTGGAAATAATGTTTCCTGGAAAGGAAATGCAAGATATAAGATATTAGATGATAAATTGGTTTTTCGTGGGTCTGTTTCTACCGGATTCCGTGCACCTTCCTTACACCAGATTTATTATTCCAATGTTCAGACAAAAATTACAGGGAATACGGTAGCTAATCAGGGTACCTTTAATAATGATTCTCAGATTGTAAGATCTGATCTTGGAGTGGCTAAATTAAATGCTGAAAAAGCATTTAACATTACCGGAGGATTGGCCATAAAACCTTTTAAAAATCTGACTATCACAGCTGATTATTATAGAATAAAAATTAAAGACCGGGTACTTTTCTCAGGAGATATTGGTTACAAAACAGGCGCTCCGGGGAGTCCGGATCTGACAAATCCAGTGGAAGTCATATTAAACAATAATAAAATAACCTCCCTGAAGTTTTTCACCAATGCAGTAAATACCGTTACTCAGGGGATAGATTTCGTTGCTAATTATAATACTTCCGCTATTGGTAAAGGAAGATTGGGAGTTATTGCTGCTTTCAATTACAATGAAACTAAAATAGTAGATAATATCGCCGTTCCACCTATTTTGGCTCAAAATGGTTACTCAGAAAACTTTTTTGACAGAAAAGAACAGTCCAGAATTACCTCTGCAAGACCAAAAACAAAAACTATTCTGAGTCTTTCTTATGATATTACAAAGTTTAATTTTAACTTAAACAATACTTATTTTGGGTCTGTTACCTGGCAGCACGCCACTGATCCTGCCAAAGATCAGACGTTTTCCGGTAAGGTAGTTACAGACGTAGTTTTAACCTATAAAATAACGAATGACCTTAAAATTTCCGGAGTGGTAAATAATTTATTTAATATCTATCCGGATGTCATAGACAGCAAAGGAGATGTGGTAACGGACCTTGGAGGAAGGTTCAGATATCCTTGGGAAGTTAACCAGTTTGGATTTAACGGAACCACTTTTCAGCTCAACGTCAATTATACTTTTTAATCTTACAATAAAGAGATCAGCATTGCTTTGTCATGCTTAACAAGGGAAAGTAGTCTCAAAAGATATAAAACCTTTATACACAAATATTAACTGACATTAGTTTTTAATGTCAGTTTTATTTTTTCAGACCGGACAGGAAGCTATTACTATATTTTACTTTTTACATTGTATAAAAAAAGGTATTTTAGTACTATGAAAATTTATACAAAGACAGGAGATAAAGGTCAGACTGCACTATACGGCGGAACAAGAGTTTCTAAAGCCAGTGCCAGAGTAGACAGTTATGGAAATATAGACGAGCTGAATTCATTCATCGGGATTGCAAAAAGTCATATCGAAGATCAGGAAGTGCTGAGACAGCTGAAGAAAATACAGTTTGATCTGTTCACTGTAGGTTCAGAAGCGGCAACACCTGTGGATAAGCTGATGCTTGCCAATGGGAAATCCCGCCTTCCGATCATTATTTCAGAAACGGAAATTGAAGAATTGGAACAATGGATGGATGCTTTTGACGAAAAACTGGAGCCACTTCAGTATTTTATTTTGCCTGGAGGAGGCAAATCAGCGACTTTTTTACACGCAGCCAGAACAATATGCAGAAGAGCAGAGCGTTCACTGGTATTTCTGAATGAATCCGAAGAAGTACGTCCCGAACTGATTAAATATTTAAACAGGCTTTCAGATTATCTTTTTGTATTGGCCAGATATATTTCAAAACTGAACAATGAACCGGAAGAATACTGGAACCCGAATGAGAGATAGAGCATTACTTTTCATCAATGGAGATGCCCCAAAATCATTACCCAATCCGGAAAATTATGGTTTGATTGCCTGTACAGACGGTGCTTTCCATTATTTGAAAAGAATGGGATTTCCTCTGGATAAGCTGGATTTTATTTCCGGTGATTTCGATTCGCACTCGGGATCAGATGAGGATATGTATGAGGAAAAATTCATCCTTACATTAGATCAGGAAAAAACAGATTTTCACAAAGCGCTGGAAATTATTCAGGAAAAAGGTTTTTCAGAGGTTGAGGTTTTCGGAGGAAGCGGTGGCGAGCAGGATCATTTTCTTGGAAATCTTACCGTTGCTTTTGCATTCAAAGACCAGATGAAAATAAAATTTTATGATGAATTCTCAGAATATTATTTTATTCCCCATCATTTTACACTGAAAGGAGTGAAAAATAGAATGATTTCTCTTTATCCGTTTCCATCAGTGAATAACATCACTACAAAAGGACTCAACTGGCCTTTGACCAAAGAAGCCCTAAGCATTACTTCAAGAATAGGAACCCGGAATTTCGCTGTTGAAGATGAGGTTTCCGTGGAATATGAATCAGGTGATGTCTTGTTATTTGTAGGAATTAGTGAAATAGAATATCCAATAATCTATTAAAGAATCAATTATCAATAGAAATGGGCTTTAGCCCGTTTAGATAAATAAATAAAGTCCATTGGCTTTAGCCAAAACATATTATAAAAAAGGCTATTGAATAAACTAATCAAAATATCAGTTTTCACCATTTCATTATGCAGTATTGTTTCATGCAAAACACAGCATTTTGAAACACCTGAATATGGTAAAAATGAAACTGAAAAAGTAATTCATGTTAAAAAAGTAACGAATTTCCGGACGGTAGGAAATATTAAAAATACAGAAGGAAGAACTTTAAAAGAGGGAAGTTTTTACAGAAGTGCCCATCTTCATAAGCTTAAAAAGAAATCTTTTGATGATATTAATAAGCTGGGAATAAAAGAAATAATTGATCTTAGAAATTCTAAAGAAATCTCTCAGAAACCGGATCAGCTTCCTGCATCGGTAACTTATAAAAAATATTCAGCGTTTGAAGATGAAGGAGACCAGCTGGCTCAGGCTAGAAAGCTGGTTCTGAAAGGTAAAGTGAATGCATCTGATGCAGACAAAAGAATGATAGATTTCTATCGTGAGTACGTTACTGAAAATCCGGAAACGATAAAAAGGATTATTACCGAAATTCTGGAATCTAAAGATCCTGTTCTTTACCACTGTACCGCAGGAAAAGACAGAACCGGGATTACTACCGCGCTCATCTTGACAATTCTGAAGTTCGATAAAGAAACCATTTATAATGAATATCTGCTATCCAACAACTACAGAAAGGATATGGTTGAGAAAAGACTTCGTCTTGCCAATCGCTTACATTTTATCTATCCAAAGATGGATTTACAGGTATTGGAAAAACTGAGCTGGGTAGAAAAAAGGTATCTTGATGCAGCTTTTGGGGAGATCAATAAAAAGTATGGTTCTACAGATGAATATATTCAGCAGGTATTGGGGATTTCAGAAGCCAAAAGGAATGAATATATCCAAAAGTTTACGTATTGATTATCAGAGTTAAATTTCTACAAGATTCAATATTGGGTGTTTATTTAAAATTATAATAATTTTAACACCTAAAAATGAAAGTTTTTTAGCAATTTTGCATTTCTTAATTCACTTGTTTAGAAATGAAAATAAAGTACTCGGAACTTATTGATCAGACATTATATTTTCCTACTGAGGAATTTAATGTTTCTGAGAACAATTTGTTGTTTCACGACGTTCCACTGATGGACGTAGTTGAACAATTTGGCACTCCGCTAAAGATTAGCTATCTGCCGAGAATTTCTCAAAATATTCAGAAAGCAAAAAGCTGGTTTAAAGAAGCTTTTGAAAAAACCGAATATAGAAAGAATTATACCTACTGCTACTGCACAAAATCCAGTCATTTTAATTTTGTATTGGAAGAAGCATTGAAAAATGATATTTCAATAGAAACTTCTTCTGCTTATGACATGGATATTGTAAAGTCTCTTTATGAAAAAGAGAAAGTAGATAAAAATATTGAAGTCATCTGTAATGGTTTCAAGACTGATGATTATCTGGCAAAGATTTCAGATATGATCAACAGCGGTTTTGAAAATATTACTCCGATTCTTGATAATTACAGAGAATTGGATAAACTTACGGAAAGCATCGATTCTACCTTTAATATCGGAATCAGAATTGCATCAGAGGAAGAACCGAAGTTCGAATTCTATACCTCAAGATTAGGGATCGGATATAAAGATATCATTCCTTACTACAGTCAGAAGATCGCGGAACACCCGAATGCAAGATTGAAAATGCTTCACTTCTTCATCAATACCGGGATTAAAGATACTTCTTACTACTGGAATGAATTGTACAAATGTCTTCGTGTATATGCACGTTTGAAGAAAATTGCTCCTGAAGTGGATTCACTGAACATCGGTGGTGGTTTTCCAATCAAAACTTCTCTGAACTTTGATTATGACTATCAGTATATGGTGGAAGAAATCGTTTCTCAGATCAAAAAATTCTGTGAAGAGGAAGGAGTAGAAGAACCTAATATCTATACCGAGTTCGGAAGCTTTACAGTAGGGGAAAGTGGCGCGAATCTTTATAAAATCATTTCTCAGAAACGTCAGAATGACAGAGAAAAGTGGAATATGATTGATTCTTCATTCATGACCACGCTTCCTGATACATGGGCTATTTCAAGACACTTTATCATGCTTCCGCTTAACCGTTGGGAAGATACATATGAAAGGGTATTCTTAGGAGGACTGACTTGTGATTCGGATGATTATTATAACTCTGAACAGCATACCAATGCGATTTATTTACCTGTTTTCAGTGATACAAAACCTTTGTATATCGGATTTTTCCACACCGGAGCTTATCAGGAAACTATCGGAGGGTACGGTGGAGTACACCACTGTCTGATGCCTCAGCCAAGACACGTCCTGATTCAGAAAGATGAAAACGGTGAATTGCAATACGAAATTTTCCGTGAAAAACAGGAACCGGAAGATGTATTGAAACTTCTTGGGTATTAAAAAAGTCAATTGGCTTTTCGCCAACGTATACAAAACAAAAGCTCTCAGATTTTTCTGAGAGCTTTTTATTTAAAAATATTTTGAAATTTTATCAATTTCCAGATCTTCATAATCAGAAATCACAGTGTCCGCCAACGTGTAATCCTGATTTTTGGAATGTTGGCTTCTGTACGCTGCACAGAAAATTTTTGCTCTGTGGGCCGCCAGAATCCCATTGGTAGAATCTTCAATCACCATACAGTTTTCCACAGGTTCTCCTGACATTTCTGCAGCTAAAAGAAAAACTTCAGGATGAGGTTTTGATTCCTTTAAATCTGCTCCGCTGATCTTCCCGCTGAAATATTGCTCCAGTCCGAATTTTTCAAAAACCATATTGATGGTTACCATCGTTGCAGAAGAAGCCAGAATCAGCTTGAGCCCATTTTCGTGATAATGCTCGATCAGTTTTCTTACTCCAGGAATTAAGTCGAACTCATCATCATTATAAAAATAATCTTTGAAATGAGACCTTTTGATTCCTGCAATTGTTTCGTAAGTATGATTTAAATTAAATTCATTAATCAAGGTTTCAGAGACTCTCTTGGTGGATGCTCCGGTAAAAGAGGTATATAATTCTTCGGAAACAGCAATTTCCAATTCATCAAACGTTTTGAAATAAGCTTTTCTGTGTAATGGTTCCGTATCTACAATGACCCCATCCATATCGAAAAGTACAGCTTTTAAAGGCATATTATGAGTTTTGTACAAAAATAGCTATTTGAGTTGAGAGTGGAAAGGGAAGAGGTGATAGATAATAGATGATAGATGATAGATGATAGATGATAGATGATAGGTTGCAGGTTTGTAACTCATAAACTCTCCGGCGCTCTTACTCTCCAACTCATAAACTCTTCGTATCTTTGTGGTCATATTTCAATTTTAAAACATTAAAATTTTTAAATAAAGCATGAGAACATACGCAGGAATTCCCGAGGAAAACGCAACGTTAGAGAATTCAAAGGTAATGTTGGTAACTGTTCCTTATGATGGAACTTCAACATGGGGAAAAGGAGCTGATAAAGGTCCGGAATTATTCTTAGACGCTTCTGAAAACATGGAGCTTTACGATATTGAAACTCAAACAGAACCTTATCTACAAGGAGTTTACTTAGCAGGAGAAGTTTCTGAAAATTCTACTCCGGAAGCAATGACAGAAGCCGTTTATCAGAAAACAAAAGAACTTTTGAATCACGAAGGGAAAGTATTTACTTTATTTGGAGGTGAACACTCTGTGTCTATCGGTTCTATCCGTGCAGTAGGAGAGAAATTTGAAAACCTTACCGTTCTTCAGCTGGATGCTCATACAGACTTACGTCCTGAATTCCACGGTTCTACTTCTAACCATGCTTGTGCAGTGTTTGAAGCTAATCAGAAACATAACTTAGTTCAGGTGGGAATCCGTTCTATGGATGCTGAAGAAGCTCAGTATTTACCGGAAGGAAGGGTATTCTTTGCTCACGAGATTGCGAACAACGAAAACTGGGTGAATGATGTATTGGAAAAAGTTTCAGGAAACGTATATATTACCATAGACCTTGATGCTTTTGATCCTTCAATTGCTCCTTCTACAGGAACTCCTGAGCCAGGTGGATTACAATGGTATCCAACACTTGAATTATTAAGAAAAGTATTTGAAAAATGTAATGTAGTAGCATTTGATATTGTAGAATTAATGGATTCTCCAATGGCTAAGCCAACCGCTTTCCTTGCAGCTAAGTTATATTATAAAATGCTTGCTTATAACGATATTTATAACAACAACTAATTCCGCAAGAATCGGATTTTTTCTGCCGTATATTCTTTGGAAATTTGTGAGGTAAAAAACAATAGTATGATGTCCACACAAAGTCAGATAGATTATAACAGAATTGCCAAAGCGATAGAATATATCCAGCGCAATTTCAGGCTTCAGCCAAGTTTGGAGGAAGTGGCAGAGAATATTCACCTGAGCCCTGCTCATTTTCAGAAGATCTTTACAGATTGGGCGGGAACAAGTCCGAAAAAATTTTTACAGTTCATCAGTCTTGAACATGCTAAAAATTTATTGAAGGAAGAAAAAGCTAGTTTGTTTGATACTGCATACGAGACAGGATTTTCCAGTACCAGCAGGCTTCACGACCTGTTTGTAAAAATAGAAGGAATGTCTCCGGCAGAATACAAAAACGGAGGAAAAAGCCTTAATATTCATTACAGTTTTTCCGAAAGCCCTTTCGGAACTCTGCTGGCAGCTTCTACAGAAAAAGGAATCTGCTATATGGCTTTTGAAGACGATAAAGAAAAAGCATTCGGGGAACTGAAACAGAAGTTCCCCAATGCTTCTTTTATTGAAAAACAGGATGCTCTTCAAAAGAATGCACTGTCCATATTCGATAAAGACTGGACACAGCTCAATACGATAAAATTACATTTAAAAGGAACCGATTTTCAGTTGAAAGTATGGGAAAGCCTGCTGACCATTCCGATGGGGAAATTGTCAACTTATGGAACTTTAGCCGAAAAAATAGGAAATCCTAAAGCCTATAGGGCTGTTGGAACAGCCATTGGAAGTAACCCGGTTGCATTTCTTATTCCATGTCACCGTGTGATTCAGTCTACAGGGCATCTGGGAGGCTACAGATGGGGAAGTGATAGGAAGCAGCTTATTGTGGGTTGGGAAGGATCACATATTTACTCGTAGAATATTTTACCACAAAAGGATTCTACAATTATTAAATTTTGGCTAAAGCCAATGGATTAGATTATTTTTGTTAAATGGGCTAAAGCCCATTCCTATTGATATAAAGATTTGTGTCATTTGTGAAAAACATTGGTGCCATTTGTGTTTAAATATAAAAGCATTTGTTTCTTTTACAGTCGAAATATTACATTTGAGTTTTGGTTAAAACCAAATGGATTGTTGAATTATTTTAAAGCCCATTCCTATTGATCTGAATTCGTGTTATTTGTGAAAGATATTGGTGTCATTTGTGTTTAATAATAAAAACATGTAATTAAAAATCATGATGAGTCTATTCGAAGAAATATCCGATTATCCCCTTAATATACTTCCACACGATGGAACAGTCCATTATTACGGCAAGGTTTTCTCCAAAGAAAAATCGGATTTTTACTATGATTATCTGCTCAACCAGATTCCGTGGGAGAATGATGAAGCATTAATTTTTGGAAAACTGATTTTAACCAAAAGAAAAGTAGCCTGGTTCGGAGAGAAAGCTTTTGAATATACCTATTCGAAAAGAACAAAATATGCCAAATTCTGGACTCCTGAGCTATTGGAACTGAAGAAAAAATGTGAAGAAGTTTCGGGAGAAACCTACAATTCATGTCTGCTCAATTTATACCACGACGGAAGCGAAGGCATGGCTTACCACAGCGATGGTGAAACAGATCTGAAGAAACACGGAGCTATTGCCTCTCTGACTTTTGGTGCTGAAAGAAAATTTTTATTCAAACATAAAACAACCAAAGAAAAGGCAGAAGTATTCCTTGAAAACGGAAGCTTATTAATTATGAAAGGTACTACACAGGACAATTGGCTTCACAGACTTCCACCCACTACAAAAGTGAATACTCCCAGAGTAAATCTGACCTTCAGAACCATTGAAGAATAGTTTTTTGAGGCACTTTATTCTCAATCTTTGTCACTCCGTAGGAGTCTCAATACTACTTTATCTGACCGTAAGCTAATTACTTTAAATATAAAGATAACTTACTGTTTCCATCAATAGAAGTGGGCTTTAGCCCACTTATCAAATAAATCAACATGCATCTGGCTTTAGCCAAAACCTAAAAAATAAACTGTAAGTATTCAAAAATAAAAAGCTGTTCGTCTGAACAGCTTTTTCAATTTATTTTAAAACTTCAGCTTCAATAGAGCTGTCATCATATACTTTAATAAATGCTTTGGTGTAATCCTCTTTATTGGCAAAATTCGGATTATCCATAAATTTCTGCGGGTTGACTGCAAAAAGCGGGAACCACGTACTGCTGATCTGAATCTGGATTTTATGTCCTTTTTTGAAGGTATGAACCACATCCTGAAGTCTGAAATTAACAGCCGTTTTTTGATTAGGAACCAGAGCTTCTCCCTTTTCTTTGGTATTTCTGAATCTTGCAGGCATAATTTCACTTCTTACCATCTGGTGATAGTTTCCATAGATCACCCCGTCCTTCTTTTCTGCAGGCTTGAAATCTTCAGGATAAACGTCAATCAGTTTTACTGCAAAATCAGCATCTGTGGATGTGGAAGCAATATTCAGTTTGGCCATGATCTCTCCTGCAAATGTAATATCTTCAGTCAGAACATCTGTAGTAAAGGTTAATACATCAGGTCTTCCGACAGCAAATCTCTGGTCTTCCGACATATAATTTTTTGGAGTGAAACCATTGAAATCTTTTAAATGATCTGAACTTAAAACAGGATTGTCAGGATCACTGTAATATTCAGAATATCCTTGTCCTGATGATTTTTTCAAAGTCTTATCAGCCAGATAGAAGTTTACTTTCTGAGCATTTTTAGGCGGATAAGAAGCAAATTCTTTCCATTCTTTAGCACCGGTGTCATACATCAGCGCTTCAGGAAGTCCTGCATCTTCTTTGGTATTGCCTTTCAGGTAATGATTGAAGAATTTTGTTTCAATATTTTTCTGGTAATAGGTAGCAATACTATCCCCAAAATACGTTTCACTATGGAAATGTTTTCCCTGTTCCTGAGACCAGCCACCATGAGAGAAAGGGCCCATTACGATCGTGTTTTTGGCTTTAGGGCTGGTTTTTTCGATGGTTTTATAGATATTTAATGGTCCGGAAAGATCTTCTGCATCAAACCATCCGCCAACAGTCATGACAGCATGGTTGATATTTTTAAGATGAGGAAGAAGTCCTCTTTTTTGCCAGAATTCATCATAGTTGGTATGATTCATAATTTCTGTCATGAAGAAATTATTCTTGTAATATTTTTCATATCCGTTTTTCAGCGTACCCATATCTCTGTAAAATTTCAGGCCATCCTCAGAAGTCTGCTTGATGAAAGAATCCATATACCAAGCCTGTTTTTCCGGCTTTGTTTTCTGAACCCCAAAAACCGGGAAGGTTCTGAAATAGCCCAGCATAAACCTTCCGTTGTGAAGGAAATCGTCATTCCAGAAATCAGAAATGGGTGCCTGTGGTGAAGAAGCTACCAAAGCAGGGTGTTGTGACAACGTTCCTACAGCAGTATAGAATCCGGGATAAGATGTCCCGAACTGACCTGCTTTACCATTATTGTCCTTGATGTTTTTCAAAAGCCATTCTATGGTATCATAGGTATCTGTACTTTCATCAACATCTTTTTTTGTTTTACGTTCTACTTGTGGAGTCATATTGGTAAAAGTACCTTCACTCATATATCTTCCGCGTACATCCTGATACACAAAAATATACTTGTCTTTCATCAGATAGGCGTTGGGACCTACCTTCGTTTTATATTCACTTTCTCCGTAAGGGGCGATGCTGTAGCAGGTTCTCTGCATCAGAAACGGATATTTGTTTTTGTTTGATATATCTTTTGGGATATACACTGCTGTGAAAAGCTTCACTCCATCACGCATTGGAATATAAAATTCTTTCTTGGTGAAATTATCTTTAACGAAAGTATCTTTCTGTTCCGTTTTCTGGGCTTTTCCTAGAATGAAAAAAAGAATACATAATACTGAAATATGGATCTTCATAAAAAAAATTTGCTGCTAATTTAAAAATAAAAATAGGTTTATCTGTATATCTTGTTTAAAAGGTTAGTGTAAAAACCACCCCGTCAAAAATTCTTTGAATTTTCGCCACCCCTCCGGAGGATGGGAATATTACATCTTCAGTTGTAATGGTGTTCGGGGGTTAAGTTTAGGTTATTCACAAAAAAAAGCCGGAAATATCCGGCTGTTGTCAAAAATATATATTAAAAAGTATGGTGTTGCATTACTGCGTTTTTTTTCCTGCAAACTTATTCAGTTTCATGCTGATGGAAAACATGATATAGCGTTTCAGGATAAGATCTTCACGGTCTTCAAAATAAGAATCGGTGATGGTTCTTCTTACACTTTGATTTTGATTGAGTACATCATAGATTTTCACCTTTGCTGTAAACTGCTTTTTATAGAATGAATATCCAAGACTGGTATTCCAGAAATAGAAATCCTTTTTAAAGCCGGGAGCAATATTGGAATTGGTATTGTATTCAAAATCATTCCCAAATACAAACCTTCCCTGCAGCATATAATTAGTCAGTTCCAGTTTTAAGGATTGATTGGCTGTATTTACATTCGTTACATTGTAATTGGTATAATTTGAAAAATTGTATCCAAGTCTGTAAGAAGGCTTGATGGTCATTTTATCTTTAATCTCATAGATCAGATTAAGACCCGGATTAAGACTATAGGTGTTGCTGGTAAAATTCTGGCCGTCTATAAAACCGTTATTGTAAGCATAATTCATATTGAATCTCGGGTTGATGGTAAGTTTGTTATTTTCCCATTTCAGGGTTTTACTGAAACCTGCACCGGCATTGATGCTTTTGTTTCCGCTTACATTGTCGTAAGTGATCACCTGTTTTCCTGCATTATCATAGGTAGAAAAATTGATGATGTCATTATTTCTGTACGTAAAACCAATATTGAAATAGTAGCTGAGATCTTTTACTTTGTTATAATTACTGAAATAGAGATAAAGATTGTTGGTCCAGGTATTTTTCAAATTAGGGTTTCCCTGATAGGTAATCAGGGGGTTTGATTCATCTTTATACGGAGTCAGTTGTTCTGCGGTGGGAATGGTGAAATTGGAATAGTTGTAAATGTTTAAGGTTTTTCCTTCACTCAGCTGATAGTAAAGATTGACATTATATTGGGGCAGTACAAAATTTTTCTGCAGATCATATTGCTGTCCGTTATAGATAGAATTTACCTTCATATCTGAAATATCAAGATTCATGGAAGCCCAGAAATTCAGTTTCTTTTTATTAAGCTGATAGGTGAACTCAGGAGAGATCTGATTAATTCTTTGCTTCATATTGTTGGATAAAAGCTGATTGAATTTGGTGTAATCTCCTGTCGTATTATCAAAATCGTTTACATTTCTCAAATCTCTGGCAGATCTTGTTTCATATTTTACTTCAAAACTTACACTTGAAGAATCGGAGACAGGTTCTGTATATCCGGCAGTAAAATTAAAACTGCTGTTCTGATTTTTATTTCTGGCTAATTGATCCCTGTTGTCTACTGTTGTTCCATTAGGTTGATAGAACGTGTTTTGAGACTGGTTCAGGTTGTCTCTTTTAGATTCGGAAATAGAACTGTTCATATTCGCTGAAATCGAACGCCCTTTTTTCTTGAATTTTCTTGAAAAGTAGAGGTATGGATTAAATGAGTTGCTTTCCGAATCATTACTTGAATAAGCATTACTTTCATTCAGAAGACTGCCATTCCTTAAAGAAGAAGATCTTGAATTATTGAAACTGAAGCTGCTGTTTTTTGTAAACCTTGGAGAAAGGTAGATACTTGTCATGGAATCTAATTTAATTTTAGCCGAAGTATCAAAATTGTATTGTTTGGATTCATTTTCTCCGTTACTTTCAGAATTGGTCTGAAGGGTGTAATTGGGCAGAAGGGTAGATCTTGAAACTTTAGATCTTGTTTCCATATTAGAATCAGAGTGCATCAGACTGAAAGAATCCAGGTCAGCATCTTTTCCCAGCTTGTCACTATAGTTTAATCCAATTGTTGTAGACCTTTGAATTCCTTTTGCACCGCCACCCTGGCTATAGTAAGTTACATTTCCTACCGTGGAGACAGATCCTCCCTGCATCATCCAGGCATTCCGGCCATTTCCCATACTGTCAAAAACCTCATCTCTCGAAAATCCCTGTGAATTGATGTTGTTGGAAGAAGCCAACAGACTTATTTTCGTATCTCCTTTAAAATAACTGGCCAGTCCGCTTGCTTCATATCGCTTATCTGATCCATAGCCGACCGTAAGTCTTGTCAGTAAACCTTTATTTTTCTTTTCATCAATATTAAAATTGATGGTGGTATTCTGAGATTTGGCTGCTTTTCCGCTGAGTTCTTCCTCCTTGGTCTTGGTGGTGGTAAACTGAATATTTTTGATAATATCTGCAGGTAAATTCTGAAGGGCAATTTTACCGTCTTTATCAAAGAATGGCTTACCGTTAATCATGATTTGATCTACTTCTTTTCCATTCACGGTAATCTTTCCTTCATTGCTGATCTCTACGCCGGGGATCTGTTTCAGAAGTTCTTCAATTTTACTGTCCGGACGTACTTTGATAGCGGCAGCATTAAATTCAATGGTATCTTTTTTAATTTTTACCGGAGAAACTGTGATTTTTACCTCATCAATAGCATTCACAATACCTTGCTTCTCCAGCTGAATATCTCCCAGAGATAATGACTGATCTATTTTTTCGAATTTTTTTGAATAGGAAGATAGTTTATCCGCATCAATCTTCAGAATGGAAGGTTCTTTCATTTCATCAATCTTCAGAGAAAACTTACCTTCCTTGTTCGTGGCTGTGTAATTGATAATGGATGAATCTTTTTGTTTCAAAAGATAGACGGTGGCATTTTCTATCGCTTTCTTTTCAGAATCTGATATTTTTCCGTCAATGTGTAGTTTTTGGGCGTGCAGAATAATGACTGTGAACATCAAAGTCAATAGCAACAGAGTTTTCTTCATTAGTTTTTTTTTCAGAGCCGTAAAAATATAAAAACATCCCAAAATTGGGATGTTTCTATGCTTTTTTTGTGAAAATTTATTATTTTTTAATAAAAATTATGCTCTTAAATATCTTGAATAAGCATATCCTTCCTGGCCGTCAGCATTTTTTACTTTCCACCAGTCATCAGAAGTTTGCTCAATAAGAGTTACAGAAGAACCTTTGGCAGCTTTACCTACAACGGCAGCTTCAGTAGAAGGCTCCTGTCTGATGTTAAGATTAGATTCTTCCGTTGCTACTGTTAAAGAAGCTCCTGAAGAAAGACCTGCAACCTGTACATCAATATTGATATCTGAAGCAGAATAAGTAGAATCAATAGCTCCTAAAGCGTTCCATACAGCATCTTTAGCTGCAGTATTGGAAGCATTTCCGGAAACATAAAGAATTCCGTCCTGCTCCTGAACCTGAAGATTGGAAATCCCTGCAGACTGAGCTGCTGAAACTACGCTTGAATATTTATCTTGTAATTCGCTCATCTTAAATTATTTTACGATTAGGTTGTTGTTATACTTTCCGATTTTCAAAGCATCTACAGATTCTTTGATTTTTCTAGCCTGTAGGCCGGAAACATTTCCTGTAAGCGTAAGCTGTCCGTTTACAACTTCTACTTTTACAGAAGGGAAATCCTTCACCGCATCCTGAACTTTTTTCTGAACAGCAGGATCTACAGCAGAAGTAGTTTCCACTGGTGCAGGTGCAGGAGCAGCTGCTATAGTAGACATATCCATTACGTCTTTTACTCCACTGATTGCTTTTAATTTTGCAATCATTGCGTCTTTAGACTGTTGATCTGCGAAAGTACCGCTTAAGTGAGCTACACCTTCTTTTACTTCAACAGAAGCATTGGGATTAGAAGTTACTATAGTTGTAGCCTGAGTCTGAAGGTCGGCATCAGAAACTTTCTTTTTACAAGAAATAGCACCGAAAGATACAGCTACAGCTAATGCAGCCATTGCAATAGTTTTTTTCATATTGTATATTTATTAATGTTGTTATACACTCAAATGTAATAATAAAATTTGTACCAAAAGAATAAAAATTCAATAAATGTTTCTTAATTTTTTTACAATATTTTCTAAACCAGGGTTTTAATTTTCAGGGATTAAAAACTTAATGCGAAATTCAACTCTATAGAAGAAAATCGTCTGCCAATTGAAAAACCATTATATTTGCGCAAATTGAACTATATATATGAAAGGACAGAATAAACTTTTTATAGCAATTATCATTGCCCTTCTTCTGGGTGTAGGAATTGGAGGTATTGTACACGTGAGCTATCCGGATAGTGCAGAACCATTTTCTAAAAATATAAAACTGTTGGGAACAGTTTTTATCAGATTGGTACAGATGATCATTGCTCCATTGGTTTTTACGACGTTAGTAGTGGGGATTGCCAAAATGAGTGATATTAAAATGATCGGAAGAGTAGGTACAAAAGCCATGCTTTGGTTTATTTCCGCTTCTCTGATTTCCCTTTTTATCGGGTTGATCCTCGTTAACTGGCTGGAGCCGGGGCATGTTACAAAATTACCGATTCAGGATGTTGCCTCTGCTGATGAACTTCTTAAAAGCAGCAAAAGTTTTTCTATGGAAGACTTTGTAAAACACATGATTCCTAAAAGTTTATTTGAAGCCTTCGCCACCAATGAAGTACTGCAGATTGTTGTATTTGCGGTAATGTTCGGAGTTGCACTGGCTAATTTAGGAGAAGAATATGCTAAACCTGTAGTAAAGCTTTTTGATATCATTGCTCATGCGATCCTTAAAATGGTAGGATATATTATGTGGTTTGCGCCGCTTGGAGTATTGGGAGCTATTGCAGCTGTAGTGGCCACCAATGGGTTTGAAATCTTTAAAGTATATGCTATTTATTTAAGAGACTTCTTCTTTGCTATAGGAGTGCTTTGGCTGGTCCTTTTATTGGTAGGATATTTCATCTTAGGAAACCGTCTTTTTGACCTTTTAAAAAGAATTAAAGAACCATTGCTGATTGCTTTCTCTACCACAAGTTCAGAAGCAGTATTCCCGAAATTAGTTGAAGAACTTGAGAAATTCGGATGTAACAGCAGAGTAGTCTCTTTTATCTTACCTCTAGGATATTCATTCAATCTGGATGGAAGTATGATGTATATGACATTTGCTTCAATTTTCATTGCTCAGATCTACGGAATTGAAATGACTCTTGGACAGCAGATTACCATGCTTTTGGTATTAATGCTTACTTCAAAAGGAATTGCGGGAGTTCCGAGAGCTTCTCTGGTAATTATCGTAGCAACCTGTTCCATGTTCGGGATTCCGCCGGAAGGAATTGCTTTGATTTTACCTATTGACCATTTCTGTGATATGGGTAGAAGTATGACGAACGTATTGGGAAATACACTGGCAACTACAGCGGTTTCAAAATGGGAAGGACAATTAACTGAACCATTAGACAAAATTTAAATATCAATGAGTTTAAATAACTTAAAAAATCATAAAAGCCATATTGAAGAATATGGCTTTGCTGTTATTAATAATGTGTTTTCGCAGAAAGAGTTAGAAGATATCAATCTTGTGCTGAAAAATATTGACACCTCTAAAGAAAATTTCAGAAAGTCTGAAGACCTTTTTGCCATAAGACAGTTTTTAAAAGAAGTTCCTGAAATCAAAGACCTTGTGTTTAATGAAAATATCAGGGAAGTGATAAAGGAAATCTTCGGAGAAAAATATTTTGTAGTTAAAAGCATCTATTTTGATAAGCCTGAAACCTCCAACTGGTATGTAGCCTATCATCAGGATCTGACTATTTCTGTAGATAAAAAACTGGAATTGGCAGGTTTCGGCCCATGGACTACCAAACAAAATCAGTTCGCAGTACAGCCACCACTCAACGTTTTGGAAAATATCTATACCATCAGAATCCATCTGGATGATACCGATGAAAACAACGGAGCGCTGAAAGTGGTTCCACAATCTCATGCAAAAGGCATTTACAGACCCGAGACTATTGATTGGACTGTAGAAACCGAAGAAATCTGCAACGTGGAAAAAGGGGGAATTATGCTGATGAAACCTTTAACACTTCACGGTTCCAACCGAACCACCAATGGAAAGAAAAGAAGAGTCATCCACATCGAATTTTCTGACATGGAACTTCCGGAGGTCCTGCAATGGTCGGAAAGAATGAATTGACCAATAAACCCTTCTTCAAAATTTTGAAGAAGGGTTTATTTTAGTATTAATCACAGGAGATGACCTCACCGTATGGGTCATTTATATTCTCTTTATGATAAGATAGGAATAAAAGGGCTTCTTTTGGGTTGGGATTCCAGAAAGATGTCGGCGTGAAGACTTTCATCTTTGTTTTCAGTATATTTTCTATCATACTATCCTTACTTCCAAAAGTTGTAACAGGAGTAATTTCCTGAATTTTTGATGTGTCATCTATTTTTACTTTATAGATGGCAAAAGGCTGCTTAGGCTTGAATCCACTGATTTTTGATAAATCAGATCTAGATTCAGTTTGGGTTTCATCATAGCAATGGGAAAACTGTAAGCCTATAAACCTGAATGTATTATTATTTAAATAGGTAAAGGCCTTTTCCTTATTTTTAAGCCACAAATTTTCAGCTTTTGTTGGTTTATTTTCCAGTTTTGATTTTGGAGTACAGGATGAAATGGAAGGCGTATTATTATTTTTATTTAAAAAGATCAGATACCTTTCATTAGGCAGTACATCAATTTCACAAGCTCCGGAATAGGAATTTCCAATGAGTCCTCTCACATTCATGGTTTTGAATGTTGTTCCCTTATACATCTTTTCAATTTCAATATCTGCTTTATAGGTTCTTTGCTCAGTATTTTCGTCATATACTTTCAAAATTTTGATAATACCTACAAATTCAGAATTTTGATAATTATATGCTAATGTTTCATATACACATGAGCAGGCTGAAACTTTTATGACACTTAAAAGTATAAAGGATAGTAATAATAATTTTTTCATAATTGTATTTTTTATTTCGCAGAAATCTCATCAATAAAGATATACGCATCACCTCCTGCTCCCTGATGCCATTCCGGAAGTTTTCCGAAGTAGTACGCTTTTACTTTGATGTATCGGGCTTCGGTAGGAAGAATTTCAGTAGAAAAGTCTTTAATCTGTACTTTTTCATCCTTTGGATCGATGTTGTTGTCAACCGTCTTAAGAAGAACAAAATCTTTTCCGTTCATGGAAGCATAATATTCTACTTTCTTAGGCATCATAATCCATGCTCTGCTGTCCTGAAGATAGGTGGAAGATAATGCTTTTATATTCTGGGGGGATTTAAAATCAATAATAGCTTCAAAATTTTGCCCCTGATATCCTTGCCATTCTCCTTTTCTCCAGTTCACATCTCCTCTGATTCCGTCGATAAGAGCCAGGTTTCCGGTAGCGCTGTACTGTGGAGTCACTTTTGACAGAATATTAATATCCCAGTAATTAGGTCTTCTGTTGAAATGAGCAGTGGTTACAGAACTTTTCTCTCCGTTTCTTTCAACATAAGCCATTACCTGAGTGGTTTTAGTGATGGAGAATGGTCCTTTATAAGTTGAGAACGTTTTTCTTTTATTGCTGTCACTGTCATCCATCGTCATATAATATACTTTGTCGTTTGGATGCAGTGGAGTGATTTCTACTTTGGTAGAAAAATCAAAAATTCTGTCTGCGGCAATTACTGGGGAAGCGGTTTGTTCAGAATATTTAAAATCTTTAACAGGTTTTACATTTTCGAATCCTAATTTTTTGAAATCAGCTCTTCCTGTATTTTTGGTAATCGTTCTTGTTGTGCCGTCTTCAAGATGAATTTTAACTTCATCAAAATAAGGTGTTGTGGTTTCCCATTCCGGTAATCCCGGAGTTACAGAATAAATTCCCATAGAACTTAGAATATACCATGCACTCATCTGTCCGCAGTCTTCATTTCCGATGAGTCCGCCGGGCGTGTTTTTATAAAAATTATCAAGGATATATTTTATTTTGGCATCTGTTTTTTCTGGCTTATCTACGAAATTGTACAGATAAGCAATGTGGTGGCTTGGTTTATTTCCCTGGGCGTATTGCCCCATTAATCCTGTAATGTCCACTTGTTCTCTTCCGGTAGTTTTATCAGGAGCGGTAAAAATAGCATCAATGAACTTTTCAAATTTTTCTTTTCCTCCATGGGCTGCAATAAGCCCGGGAATATCCTGCTGTACAGAATAAGAATAGTGCCATGAGTTTCCTTCCGTATAATTGTTATTGACTTCTCTCGGATCAAAAGGTTCATACCAGTTTCCGTTTTTTCTTGGCTGCATAAACCCTGTTTTGGGATTGTAAAGGTTTTTCCAGTTCTGAGAACGTTTCATGAAATACTGATAATCTTCCTTTTTGCCTAAAATTTTTGCCATCTGCGCAATACACCAGTCATCATAAGCATATTCTACTGTTTTGGAAACACTTTCATGCTCATCATCTATGCTGATATAATGATTCTGTTTATACGCATTCAAACCAAAAATATCCTGCATAGCTGAAGCTTTTGCTGCCTGAAATGCCTTTTCATAATCAAACCCCTGAATTCCTTTGGCCATAGCATCAGCAATGACAGAAACGGAGTGGTAGCCAATCATACATTCTGTTTCATTGGAAGCCAGTTCCCATACCGGAAGTTTTCCTCCCTGTTCGTATTGTTTGATGAAGGTATTGATAAAATCAGCAGTTCTCTTTCTGTCAATTAAAGTCATTAGCGGATGAGCACCTCTGAAGGTATCCCAAAGGGAGAATACGGTATAATAATCAAAACCATTGGCATTATACAATTTGTTGTCTCTGCCTCTGTATTTTCCATCAACATCCATATTGATATTGGGTTGTGTGAAAACATGGTAAAGAGCAGTATAAAAAACGGCTAATTTGTTTTTATCATCGGATTTCACCTCAATTTTTGAAAGTTCTTTATCCCACTCCGATTGTGCCTGTTTTTTTACTGCTTCAAAATCTTTTGACTGTCCTTCTGCCAGCATATTTTTTCCTGCTCCTTCATAGCCTGTAGGCGAAAGAGAGACTTTTACACTGATCTTTTCTCCTTTTTTAACGTTGGCTGAAAATGCCAGGGCAAGTTTTGTTCCGGTAAAAAGATTGCTTTCTTCTTTTCCATTGACCTCTTTTTTTGAAATTTTCATAGGTTTTGAAAACTCAATTCTTGCATAAATGTATTGGTTGGTAGCCCATGCTTCGCTTCTTCTGAAAACTTCAATGGTTGTATCATCAATAATTTTTACTTCACCTTCCAGAAGTTTATCCCTGTGATTGAGGTCTAAGATAATATTGGCATTGCCAGCATTGTTAAAAGTGTATTCATGATAACCGACTCTTTTTGTCGTTGTAAGGCGAACATCGATATTGTTTTTATCTAATTTGACAGCATAAAATCCTGCTGTTGCTTTTTCATTTTTATGCGAAAATTTTGAAGAATACTCTTTGCTGTTCAGGCTTGGATTCCCCATGGTGGGCATCAGCATAATATCACCATAATCTGAAACACCTGTACCATTTAAATGCGTATGAGAAAAACCATAGATCACAGAATCTGAATAATGATAACCGCTGCATCCATCCCAGCTTCCGTCAATTCTCGTATCGGGAGAAAGCTGTACCATCCCGAAAGGAACAATTGCCCCCGGAAAAGTGTGGCCATGGCCTCCGGTTCCTATCATAGGATTGACATATTGAGAGTAATTCTGTGCGCAAATAATCTGAGTGATACATATGGAAAATGCAATAAGCCCTTTTTTCATGTTTTGATTTTAAAGAACGAAGATATTGAAAAACAGTAAAAGTGATGTAATAAAAGTCCATTACGGTTTGTCTTATTAAAAACGATATAATTCATGAAGAAGACACTACTTGCTGTAATCATGCTGTCGCCCTTAGCTGCATTGGCCCAAAGTATAACCGGGAAGATCACCCAAACCGGAAATGCTGTTCCTTACGTTGAGGTGGTTGCAGTAAAAAATCAGAAGCAGCAGACTGCTATTTCAGACGAAAAAGGAAATTACTCGTTGAAACTTTCAGAAAACGGAAACTATACGATCAGGCTTATCCAGGATGGTATTGAAATGTCGCATAAAGATATTGCTATTAACGGAACAGTAAAACAGGACTTTTTTATTGAAAAAAAGGATGAAAAACAAATTGAAGGGGTTACGCTTACTGCCAGAAAAAAACTGATAGAGAGAAAAACAGACAGACTGGTTTTCAATGTATCCAATTCTGTTGCCTCACAGGGGATGGATGCGGTGGATGCTCTTGCGACGACTCCTCTGGTTAAAGTAGATGATAACACCGGAGTTTCCATTGTTGGGAAAAGTGGAGTGGCAGTAATGATTAACGACAGAATTCTGAATTTATCAGATGCTGAACTGGTTACTTATCTCAAAAGTCTCAGATCCGAAAATATAGAAAAAATTGAAGTCATCACAGCACCTCCCGCCAAATATGAAGCGCAGGGAAACAGCGGATTGATCAATATTGTTTTAAAGAAAAATCAAAACCTGGGATGGAGTGGAAGCCTTACCAGCAGTCTTCAGCAGCAAACCTATACCGGGAATTCAAATAGTGTAACGATCAATTATCAGAATGAAAAACTACGTTCTTCGTTAAAGCTGAGACAGAATAAAAATGAAAAGCATTCTTATGAAAACTATTGGATAGAAGGTGCAGATGGTCTTAAAAGTAACGATAACAGAAGAGATTTCGGGGATGGACTTGGTGCCAATTTAAGTTTGGATTATCAGTTAAGTAAAAAATCCAATGTCGGATTTATTTACGATTTCGGATTCGGACATTCCAATATGGATATCAGAAATACTTCAAACTATTTCCAGAATGGGATTTATACCAATACACTTCTGACTGATGCAGAGCACAGAGCTACAGGAAGACAGCATACTGTCAGTGCATATTATGATCTGAAATTCGGGAAACAGGATAATAAGCTGAGTATTACAGGGAATTATTTTTCCAATACTCCGGAAACCACTATTGATTTTACTACAACAGAGAGTTCGGGAGGCAGATTTGTGGTAAAATCACCCTCTATGGTAGATTATAAAATTTATTCGGGGCAAGCTGATCTTACGTTACCTTATCAGTTTGCAAAAACAGAAACTGGGGTTAAATTCACTAATTTTGATAATAATTCCAGTATATTTTATCAGAACTTAACGAACGGACAATATATTACTGATCCCTTGAAAAGCAATGAGTTTGAATATAACGAGAAAAATTATGCAGCTTACATCAGTTTTGAAAAGGCATTCAATGAAAAATGGTCTGCAAAGGCGGGTTTACGCTATGAATATTCTGTGGTGAACGGCAACTCTTTAACTTCCGGACAGCAGACTGAAAATTCTTACGGGAAATTTTTTCCAACGGCTTATATCAGCTATAAAAGCAATGAAAGTCATACTTTCAATCTGAATTATTCCAAAAGAATCAACAGACCGGGATTCCGTGCGATTAATCCCTACCGCTGGTACATCAATATCAATTCCTATTTTACCGGAAATCCTTTCCTGAAGCCTTCTATCAATCATAATTTTGAGCTTTCCTACGTTTATAAAGGAAAATTATCCGCGTCAGTCTATTTTCAGAGAACAGTGGACGCATTTGGCCAGCTGGCAAACCTGAAGGGAGAAAACAGAATAAGTACTTTTGAAAACTACTACAATCAGAATAGTATGGGAGCTTCACTGAATTATTCTGATACTTTTTTCAAAAAATGGGAAGCGAATTACGCCGCCAATTATTCTTATATGAGTACGGATGTTTTTGCAACCGATGCGCTTTCCAGAAAAGGAAGTAGCTATGATTTTGATTTTCAGAATAATATATCGGTCGACTCCGGCAAAACAGTACAGTTAATCTTAAACTACTGGTTCCGTCTGCCTTCCAATTCCGGAAATTCCTACATGAAGTTTGCAGGAAATCTTACCTCAGGGGTGAAACTGAATCTTATGGAAAAGAGCCTTCAGCTGAATGTATTTGTTTCCGATATCTTAAAACAAGGGAAAAGCCAGGGGGAAATCTATTATACCACAGGAACTCATTCTTACAACAATTATTACGATGCCCGAAGACTTACCGTATCCGCAACCTATACTTTTGGAAACAAAAAAGTAAAAGGAACTGACCGCAACGTAAAGTTTGATGAAAAAAACAGAGCCAATTGATCATCTTACTTTAAATTATTTGATGCATGCCATTCTGAATGAAACGGAGTGGAATGAAGAATGCCTTCTTTTTATAAGATTCTTCCTTTGTCTGAATAACAGTGTAAATATTTAAACTTCTCCCTCAAAGAAATCCTTCAGATAATCTTTTTGGTCTTTTTCTTCCCGTCCGGATCCCAGATATTTTTTCCATGACTGAGATTCATGATATACAATCCCCATTTCCCATACACAGTAAGTAGGGAGGTGGGTTTTGTTCCTGTCCCATATTTCAAATTTTCCGGAGCCATCATAATACACGCTTTCCCACAGTTCATTTTCACTTCGCCATGTACACACTAACAAAAGGTAGTTTTTTCCACAACGATGCATAATAACGAATCCGAGATCACTGATGTTTTTAAAATTTTCTTCAGCATTTTCAATACACCATTGTGCACTATCAATGTCCTGTTGGGAAACTTCCGAAGGATCACTGGCGAGGTCATACCATTTGAATTTCGTTTTCCCAACGGTGAAAATTCCTTTTGGCTGTGCATATTTGGAAGGATAGGAGGTCGTTTTCATATCAATTGCTTTCTGGGATTGGTTGTGGTGCCAGAATGAAAAAACAGAAATAAGAAATTTTTAACGATCTGATTTATCACCTGATATTATAGATTTTATTGATTCTAAATTACCGAAAAAATCCGTAAATTTGTAAACAATTTATATTTATATGTTGACGAAAGAAAAGGTTCAGGAATTCCTTAAAGAAATAGAAGTAGACGATTTGGTGAATAATCTTCAGATTATGGGTAACGATGTTTATATTGACATGACTGCTCATTCACCTGCAATGCACGAAAAGAAAAAACTGGAGGCTGCCATGAAACAGGCTTTTGCCAGTGAGTTTGGAGAAGACATTCATTTAAAACTTAAAATCGTTTCTCCGGAGCCTAGTGAAATTCAGCAAAGTCAGATCAAAGGAAAACAAATTCCGGGAATTCAAAATATTATCGCTATTGCTTCCGGTAAAGGAGGAGTAGGGAAATCTACCGTTTCTGCAAATATGGCAGTAACGCTTGCTAAAATGGGATTTAAAGTAGGATTGTTGGATGCTGATATCTATGGTCCTTCAGTTCCTACCATGTTTGATACAGAGGGGCAAAAGCCAATTTCTGTGGAAGTGAATGGTAAGAATCTGATGAAGCCTATCGAAAATTATGGGGTTAAAATGCTTTCAATAGGATACTTCTCAGGAGCTAATCAGGCTGTAGTATGGAGAGGTCCTATGGCTTCAAAAGCTTTGAACCAGATGATCAGAGATGCTGCATGGGGAGAGCTGGATTTCTTATTAATTGACCTTCCTCCGGGAACAGGGGATATTCACTTATCGATTATCCAGGAAGTGCCGGTAACAGGAGCGGTGATTGTAAGTACACCTCAGCATGTTGCATTAGCAGACGTAAGAAAAGGAATTGCGATGTTCCAGATGGAAAGTATTAACATTCCGGTTCTTGGTTTGATCGAAAATATGGCGTATTTTACACCGGAAGAACTTCCTGACAATAAATATTATATCTTTGGAAACCAGGGAGCACAATATTTAGCGGAAGATCTTGGAATTCCTGTATTGGGAGAAATTCCTTTGATCCAAAGCATCAGAGAAGCAGGAGACGTTGGAAGACCGGCTGCGCTTCAGGAAGGATCCAAAATTGCAGATATCTACACAGAAACTGCCAGAAAAATGGTAGAGAGCTTAGTGGAAAGAAATAAAAGTCTTCCTCCTACTGAAGCTGTGAAGATTTCCACGATGGCAGGATGCTCGCCAAAAGCAAAATAATAATAATTTCAATAAAATTTGAAAAAACCGAATTGAACTGAAAAAATATGGAAACAAACATAACGCACGAAGATACCGTAACAAGAGTAATGGAAGCTCTGGAAAGCATCAGACCGTTTTTGAATAAAGACGGAGGTGATATTGAGCTTATTGATGTGAAAGATAATCAGGTGTTTGTGAAACTTTTAGGTAACTGTTCCGGGTGTTCATTGAATTTTTCAACCTTAAAACTGGGTGTTGAAAATACAATCAAACAACATGCTCCGGAAATCGAAAAGGTAATCAACGTAGAGTAAAATATATCTGAGATATTTTTTAAAAAGACAGGCTTTTTTAAGGCCTGTCTTTTTATTTGCATATTGAGTCCAACTAAGCTTACCAAACCTGACAGGTTTTAAAAACCCGTCAGGTTTCCGATGAAACTTTTCAGACTCCGAAAAAATGTTTTTATTGTTTTACAACTTTGTTTCCTACCCCTTCTATAGAAACATCAGGCTTTCCAGATTTTGTTTCGGAAGTCCGGTAGTAGACCATATTGCCGCCGCCTTCCATGGAAATTTTGTCCACTTTATCGATGTATACTGTATTACCTGTTCCGGAAACCGTAATTTTTTTAGCACTTCCTTTGACTGTTAAGGTGTTGTCGCCACCTTCTACTTCAACAACCCCTCCGTTAAGAGTATAATTGAGTTTGTGGCCTACACCTTCTACATGTATAACCTTATCGCTTTCTGTTTTTTCCACGCCTTTTGTAGATTCTACTTTTCTGGATTGCGAAAAAGCGGTAGCTGTTCCCAGCAGCAGGAAAGCAAGAATTCCTGCAGTTTTAATATTTTTCATAGTGAATTGGGTTTTGTTGAGGATAAATATAGAAATAAAATGATTTGTGCAGACATTTAGAAAGTTAAATCATCTTAAATAAGATTTAGGATTTTGTTTTTTTATAATTTCTTTAATAGTCTTTAGGACTTCGGTTGATTTTTCGCGGATGATTAATGTATTCTTTTTATTTTTGATCAGGTCTGTGAAGTTATTGTCTTCTGTATTAATGTCAACAATAAAAGCTCCATATTTAAGAGCAGTTTCGGCAATGGCAATAGGAAGGCTTGTTGCTCCGGAAGTCCCGATAATAAAAAGAACACCACTGTTTTTGGCAATTTTAAGTGCACTAAATTTTTTATTTGTTTTTTCGTCATAATATTCATCAAACCATAAAATATTCGGACGCATCCAATGCCCACAATGAGAACAGGTTAAAAGTTCCTTGTCTCTAATGGTAAGATCTTCATCCAGTTCTTTTCCATTTATTTCTACAGGTAAATTCAGGATTTCTTTACATCCGTTGGAACATTTTATTTCTCGGTTGTTTCCATGAATTTCGTAAATTCTTTGGCTTCCTGAACGACGATGAAGATTGTCAATATTCTGGGTAATCAAATGAAATCTGTTTTGAAGTTGCATTTCAATATCTACAAGTTCAAAATGACTTTCGTTGGGAGAAGCATTTTCAAACATTTTCTTTCTGAAAAGAGAATATTGCAAAACTTCTTCAGGATGTTGTCTGAAATAACGTAAGGTCCCGAATTCTTCAGGTTTGTGAAATTGGGTTCCTTTTACCCAGATTCCATCTATTCCCCGATAGGTAGGAATTCCACTGTCAGATGAGATCCCTGCACCGGTAAGAAAAGTAAAAAGATTTCGCTTTTCTTTTTGCCAGACATGTTGAATAATATTTTCTAATTGTGTTTTCATTGAGGTTATAAAAGTTTAAAACTAATCATTTTTATTTATAAATAAATAAGCTCCGGAAAATCCGAAGCCTCAAATAGAATGGTATACTGTAATGTATGTTTATTTTACAATGACTCTCTTGATCTGTCCTTCCGAAGTTTTTACAAGATAAACACCAGTAGAAAGATTGGCCGTGTTAATTGTTAAAGCATTCTTTTCCTTTCCGATCAATTTTCCGGACATATCATACAATTCATAATCCTGTTTTCTGTTGAAATAAAGCGTATTTCCTTTGTTCACAGGGTTTGGGAATATATTGAAGGTGGCCTGTTTAGCTTTTATCTCACCTGTTCCAAGTGTTGCAGGCGTGGCCACTTCATACATGGATAAAGTTCCGCTGATCTCATTGGCGGCAATCATAGACCCTTTTAATAGGTAGTTGTTGACCATTTTTTACTTCAATTAGATGAATACAAAAATGAACTTTATGTTTCGCAATTATTTTAATGGGATTTTAAGAAATGTTTAAAAAATAGGTGTATTTTCCGATAAAAGATAAAATTATATTCGAATGAGAAGCTTTAGTATGATATTATTTTCCTGATTTTCCGGAAAAGTTTAAAATCGTTCCTGATTTATTTCCTTCCAAAGGATGTTTCTGCATATAAAAATACCCTGAAACAGCAGTCACAAGCAAGAGTACAAAAATAACCAGAACAATTCTTTTTAACATGTCTCTCATAGCGCTAAATTTTTAATATCTCTAATTTCTAAAGTAGATGTAGGGTACCCTTTTTGTGTCACATTGATCATTGCTCTACCCACTTCGTGTAAAGTTAATGATTTTGACTGAAAAAAAACAGGAAAAATCCAAATAAAAGGTTTAAAAAACCATTTTACATTGGTTTGACCCTCAACAGGTTTCATGAATCCGGGACGGAAATTATAAGCTCCCTTGAAATTCATTTTTTTCAAATCATTCTCTGTTCTGCCTTTTACACGTGCCCACATCATTTTTCCACTCTCTGTACTGTCTGTACTTGTCCCGGAAACATAGTTGAATACCATGTCAGGATTTTGGTTCAAAACAGCTTTTGCAAAGTGAATGGTCATATCATAAGTGATTTTGGTGTATTCTTCTTCATTCATGCCTACACTGCTGATTCCTGCACAGAAAAAACAGGCATCATATCCTTTTAGCCTTTCATCATTCAGATCAATCGAAAGGAAGTCAGAAACGAGATATTCTTTTAACTTGGGATGTGTTTTTCCAGAAGGTTTTCTGCTTATGCTCAGGATTTCAGAAACATTTGGATTTTCAAGACATTCCATTAAAACACCTTCGCCTACCATTCCTGTAGCGCCTGTAAGAATTATTTTGATTGGGTTCATTGCTTTGCTATTGATATGGGTATGACGGATGAAGATGAGGTTTTACTTTAAAATCTGGAAAAGTTTTTATTAAGTAAAAAGTAAAAAGTAAAAAGTAAAAAGTAAAAAGTAAAAAGTAAAAAGTAAAAAGTAAAAAGTAAAAAGTAAAAAGTAAAAAGTAAAAAGTTGTATTATTAAATTCAATAGGGGTGGGTTTTAACCCACCTTTAAAAATGGCAAATCTTCCTATTGGCTTTAGCCAAAACTTAATAACATAAGAGACTGCTTCGTCGTTTATCAACTATGTTCGAAGGCCTTCATCCCGTTCACAATAATATTGCGGGAAATGGATGCCAAAATAAAAAACCAGCTTAATGGCTGGCTTTACAATATTGTTATCTGCTGTTACTTTTTGTGCTGTAACTGGCTGTAAATATTATGGATCAGTCCGTCTGCTACAGAAATTTTAGGAACAAAAATTCTGTTGATATCAGACCATGACATCACATTGTTGAAGATGCCCAGCGCATGTACCAGTACGTCGGCACGGTCTTCTCTCAGGTTATAATTGGTCATTCTTTCTTCTACGGAAAGCTCATTGAATTCTTTGTAAACCTTTTTCAGATGAGACAGAGACATTGGTTTCCCGTCTTTGGTCTTGCTCATGGAGAATACCTTGTTGATATTTCCTCCCGAACCAATGGCTACAATTGGTTTTTTACTGACTATATTTTTCTTGATTTCATCCTTCATTTCTTTCCAGTTGTCCATTGTAACAAGATTGTTGAGAAGTCGGATCGTTCCAATATTGAAAGATTTTTCGTAAACCATTTTTCCATTTTCGTAGAAGGTAAGCTCTGTAGAACCTCCACCCACATCAATGTATAAATAGGCGAATTCTTTGTCGAGACCTTCTGCAACATGATTTTCGTAGATCAAAGTAGCTTCTTCATCACCGGAAATGATTTCGATATTAATTCCCGAGGTATTTTTTACCAGATTGATAATTTCATTACCGTTGGCAGCATCACGCATAGCACTGGTAGCACAGGCCCTGTAGTGGTCTACTTTATATATTTTCATCAGGTCACTGAAGATTTTCATGGAATCAATGACCATTTTTTCTCTTTCCGGACCTATCTTTCCTATCGTGAAAACATCCATTCCCAGTCTCAGAGGAATTCTGAGAAGGTTCAGCTTGATGAATTCAGGTTTTCTGTTATTGATCTTCACTTCATTGATCAGAAGGCGGGCTGCATTACTCCCTATGTCTATCGCTGCTATCTTCATTTCTTGCTTGTTTTAGCTTTTAAATATTTATAGGTTTCTATTTGTGATCGGCATTCGTGTTTATCATTTCTTACGTATTCATTGCTCAGCTTTTTGTCTAAAATCCTTGCTTTTACGTTATCTTTAAGCTGGATGTCCAGAATCTCTTTTAATTCCTTCTTAAGGTTCTTATCAGTGATTTTAGCAGCAGCTTCAATTCTGTAGTCAAGGTTTCTTGTCATCCAGTCTGCGGAAGAAATGTACATATCTTCGGCCCCTTTATTATAAAAATACATAACTCTGGCATGTTCCAGATATTCGTCTACAATACTGATGGCTTTTATTTTTTCTTTGAATTCCTTTTGATTTACGGCACAATAGATACCTCTTACAATCATTCTGGTCACCACTCCGGCCTTAGCAGCTTCATATATTTTTTCAATCAGAGCACGGTCACTCATTGAATTTACTTTAACGATGATTTCTGCTCTTCGCCCTGCCTTGGCTTCTTCAATTTCTTTATCGATATGGTGAACAATCTTTTCACGCATAAACTGAGGGCAAACTAATAAATTTTTACAAGTTTTCAAAATAGGAATAAAGTCATCTTTTGGTTTCTTTAATACATTGAATACTTTATTGATATCTGCCATAATGCCCCGGTCAGCAGTAAGGAGCAGGTGATCACCATATATTCTGGCTGTTTTTTCATTGAAATTACCGGTACTTACAAAGCCATACTGAATTGTTTTATTGTGTGCTCTCTTTTTGATGACACAAAGTTTGGCATGTACTTTTTTGTTTGGAATGCCGACAAGCACCGTAATTCCTTCGGGTTCCAGCATATCTTTCCATTCCAGATTGGATTCTTCATCAAATCTTGCCTGAAGCTCCAGCATTACCGTTACTTCTTTACCATTTCTGGCTGCATAGATCAGGGCATTAATGATTTTTGAACTGCTTGCCAGACGGTACGCTGTAATCTGTATTGATTTTACATCAGGATCCATAGCAGCCTCACGGAGAAGATCAATCACCGGATTATACTTATGGTAAGGGAAAGTAAGGAGTACATCGTTTTTTAAAATCACATCTGTCACCCTTTCCCCATGTTCAAAAGCCTGATGCGTAAAAGAAGTTCTTTCAACAGGTCTTTCATACTTTTCAAAAACATCAGGGAAATCCATGAAATGTTTGAAATTATGAATTTTTCCTCCGGGAATGATGCTGTCCTTCTTAGTCAGGTTCAGCTTTCTGATAAGGAGTTCCAGCAGAGCTTTATCCATATCTTTATCAAAAACAAAACGGGTAGGTTTTCCCTTTCTTCTGTTTTTAAGTCCTTTTTCTATTTTTTCTGCGAAGTTGGTTCTGATATCATTATCAAGATCCAGTTCGGCATCCTTTGTTACTTTAAATGCATTAGCCGCAAATTCATCATACCCGAAATAAGAAAATATGTGCGGAAGGTTGAAGGTGATTACATCCTCCAGAAGCATTACATTTTTCTCTTCAGGATCTTCTGTTGGCAGCAATACGAATCTTCCTACAAAACGGGACGGAATTTCAATAATCGCATAATTGCTGGAATACTGCCAGTCTTTTTTTCTCATGGCCACTCCCAGATAAAGACTTTTGTCTCTCAGATAGGGCATAGGTGTGTTTTCATGAAGAAGAATCGGGATTACATTGGATTCTACCACTTCATCGAAATATTGTCTGACAAATTCTTTTTGTTTTGCTGTCAGATTTTTGGAATTTTTAATGAAAACTTTATGCTCAGCCATTTCGGTCTGGATTTTTTTCCAGGTCTTATCGAAATTCAGCTGTTGTCTCATCACAATCTCATTGATTCTCTGAAGGATCTTGGATGGCGGCTGATAAAAAGATTCAGCAATCACTTTTTCCTTAAAATCCATGGCGCGCTTTAATCCGGCAACACGTACTCTAAAAAATTCATCTAAATTATTGGAGAAAATTCCGAGAAAACGTATTCTTAAATGTAAGGGAACTTTTTCATCCATGGCTTCCTGCAAAACTCTTTCATTAAAGGCAAGCCATGTAATATCTCTAGGATTAAAGTGTATTGACATTCTAAATGTGTATATTTTATCAAAAATAATCATTCGTGAAGATTCTTCCTCTATTTCTTAGGTTAAACTTTGATTAATTTTTGAAGATTGGTGAATTAATCTGTAGGATTAATAATAATTACATTGATAATCAGTGTATTTTTATGCAATTCATATTGACATGATCCTCTTTTTATGACGAAAATGATAGAATATATCTGGCCAGCTATGACAGTTTATTGTGTCTTATTGTGTCTATATAGAAAAACTACAAGAAAAAATCTCAAATAACGATTACAAAGAATCAGAAGTCTTACTGATGGCATTCTGATAAAATCTTACAGGAAAAAATTTCCATATTAAATCATATAAAACTCCAATTTATCGGGGTTTTTATTTTTATTGTGTCATTTTGTCATAATTTTTCGAATGGTACAGATATTGAGAAATTGAGAGTGTAAATTAAATTAAAAATAGAAAAAATATAAAATATTATGAGTAAAATAATTGGAATTGACTTAGGAACAACCAACTCTTGTGTTGCTGTAATGGAGGGTAAAGACCCTGTTGTTATTCCTAACGCAGAAGGTAAGAGAACTACTCCTTCTATCGTAGCTTTTACGGAAGACGGAGAAAGAAAAGTAGGTGATCCTGCAAAAAGACAGGCTGTAACGAATCCAACAAAAACTGTTTACTCTATCAAAAGATTTATCGGAACTCACTTTAAAGATGATGCTTCTGAAATCACAAGAGTACCTTATAAAGTAGTTGCCGGACCAAACGATACAGTAAAAGTAAAAATCGACGACAGAGAATATACTCCACAGGAAATTTCTGCAATGACTCTTCAGAAAATGAAGAAAACTGCTGAAGATTACCTTGGACAGGAAGTAACCAGAGCAGTAATTACTGTTCCTGCATACTTCAACGATGCACAAAGACAAGCTACTAAAGAAGCCGGAGAAATTGCAGGTCTTAAAGTAGAAAGAATTATCAACGAGCCTACAGCTGCAGCGTTAGCTTACGGTCTTGATAAAAACCATAAAGATCAGAAAATCGCAGTATATGACCTTGGTGGTGGTACTTTCGATATCTCTATCCTTGATTTGGGAGACGGTGTATTCGAAGTATTGTCTACAAACGGAGATACGCACTTAGGAGGTGATGACTTTGATGATGTGATCATCAACTGGATGGCTGACGAATTCAAAGCTGAAGAAGGGGTAGATTTAAAAGCGGACGCCATTGCTCTTCAAAGATTGAAAGAAGCTGCTGAAAAAGCTAAAATTGAATTATCTTCTTCTCCTCAGACTGAAATCAACCTACCTTATATCACAGCTACTGCTACAGGTCCTAAACACTTAGTGAAGACTTTAACAAAAGCTAAATTCGAGCAATTATCTGCTGATCTTGTAAGAAGATCTATGGAGCCTGTTGCTAAAGCATTAAAAGATGCTGGTTTATCAACTTCTGATATCGACGAAGTAATCCTGGTAGGTGGTTCTACAAGAATCCCGATCATCCAGGAAGAAGTAGAAAAATTCTTCGGTAAAAAACCATCTAAAGGAGTTAACCCGGATGAGGTTGTAGCTATTGGTGCAGCTATCCAGGGAGGTGTATTGACAGGTGATGTAAAAGATGTATTACTACTTGACGTTACTCCACTTTCTTTAGGTATCGAAACTATGGGTTCTGTATTTACTAAATTAATTGAAGCGAACACTACCATCCCAACTAAGAAATCTGAAGTATTCTCTACAGCTTCTGACAACCAGCCGGCTGTAAGCATCAGAGTAGGACAGGGTGAAAGAGCAATGTTCAACGATAACAAGGAAATCGGTAGATTCGATCTTCAGGATATCCCACCAGCACCAAGAGGAGTTCCTCAAATTGAAGTAACATTCGATATTGATGCTAACGGTATCCTAAGTGTATCTGCTAAAGATAAAGGAACTGGAAAAGAACAGTCTATCAAAATCCAGGCTTCTTCAGGTCTTTCTGACGAAGAAATCGAAAGAATGAAGAAAGAAGCTCAGGAAAACTCTGCAGCAGATGCTAAGAGAAAAGAAGAAGTTGAAATCTTTAACAAAGCTGACGGATTGATCTTCCAGACTGAAAAACAACTGAAAGAATTCGGTGAAAAACTTTCTGCTGACAAAAAAGCAGCTATCGAAGCAGCTCATGCAGAATTAAAAACAGCCTTCGAAGCTAAAAATGCTGATGACGTAAAAGCTAAAACTGAAGCGTTAGATGCAGCCTGGATGGCAGCTTCTGAAGAATTATATGCAGCAGGTCAACAGCCAGGTGCTGATGCAGGTGCAGGTGCTCAGAATGCAGGTGGAAACGCCGGAGCTGAGGATGTACAGGATGCAGACTTTGAAGAAGTAAAATAATTATTGTTTTAATATACATAATAAATAATTTAAAACCGCTTTAAACGAATGTTTAAAGCGGTTTTTTATACCGGCTTATCTTTTTTTGCTGTAATTTCTAATCCTTATGCTATTTATAGCATTTCAGGAGATTTCTCACCCTCAATAAATTGAGTAAAATAATTTGATTATACACATATTTAATCGGTAAAATATGTTTATATTTAATTAATTTAATATTTTTTATGAAAATATTTTTATTTTAGCATTCAATGAAATACTTTAAATACTTATTTCAGTTTTTATTCACAGTTGGGCTTTTTTTCTCATCTGTACTGCTGTTTTCCCAAACTACTAAATATAAAGCGTATGACTCCATTCTTTTGAATAAACCTAAAGAAATGGGGAAAAACAATATTCCCAGAGAAAAAATTATTCTTTGGAATAAGGAGATGTTGGAAAAAATGAAAAAAGAAAATTATGCAAGAGGAATAATTTGGGCTCACATTAATATTGCCAATCAAAACTGGAATTTAGGAAATGCAGAAGAAAGTATAAAAAATCTCAATATAGCAGAAAGCATATGGCATAAAAATGAAAGTGAGATTGATTTTTTTACCATTGCCAAGCTCTATCAGGAATATTCTCAGGCTTATTATATCCTGAAACTGTACGATACAGGTCTGAAGTATAATTCTAAAGGAGGCTATTATGGAAATAAAATTGAGGATAAAGATAGAAAAGGGAAGTTTTTATCTTACGTTTATACTTTACGTGCCAATCTTCTTTATGAGAAAAAAGACCTGGATTCAGCGCTCTATTATCTAAAGCAATCATCTCTATTGTATGAAAGCTTAAGCACTACCTCTCAAATTGCTAATCATTATATTGAATATCAACCCAGCCAGCATGAGGCTAAAACCTATCTGGATCAGGGAGTGGATATAATAAGCAAAAATAAGCACGAACCTAATAGCTATCAGATATCTGTTTTTTATTACTATTATGCACAATATTTTTTTAAAGAAAAAAATTATGAAAAGGCAATACTATACTTAGATAAGGCTCTGGAATACAATAAAAAATTAACAACTATTGAGCACTCTAAAAATATATATAAGCTTTTAATAGAATGCTATAAAAACTCTGGTAATGTAGAAAAGGAAAAAGAATATCTGGAGCATTATATAAAACTAAAAGACAGCCTGGAAAACTCACAAACCAAAGGGGCAGAGCTCTCTATAAAAACAATAGAAAAGGAAAAAACAGAAGAAAATAAAACACTCAAAAAAAAGATACTCATTTATATCAGTATTGTAGTTTCTTTAGGTTTGATATTACTGGCTTATTTATATTATCAGAATAATAAAAAAAAGAAACTGATATTGGAAAGCAAGGAAATAATTTCCAGAAAAGAAGATGAAACTAAAATATTGGAGAAAAGAATTTCAGGGGTGCATGAAGATTTAATTCAATTGGCTAAAAATAATGATATCAGTTTTTTGGAAAAATTTCATGAAGTTTATCCTAATGTTTCTCAAAAACTACTGGCAATCAATCCGGATTTAACCAAAGATAATCTTGCATTCTGTGCTTTAATTTGGTTAGGATTCTCTTCTAAGGACATTGCTGAGTTTACTTTTATGCAGCACAGATCCGTGCAGATAAAGAAAGGCAGATTGAGAAAAAAACTCAACCTCGGATCAGATGTAGATCTCTATCAATTCCTTAAATCTCTGGTAGATAATTAATAAAGTTATATTGGTTGTAATCCAATTATAGCTGCTTTTTGCCATTAAAGGGATCTGATATAAATTTGTCCCCAAAAGTATCATCAAATGCCCTTATGTAAAGTTATAGACCTATCAATTATTGAGTCATCACAGCATAGAAAGGCTCAGCCTGACAATGTTTAAAAATTTCGGTTGGTATCCGGGTTGTCACCCTGAGCCCGTCGAAGGGCTATCCATAAGGAACCCTTTGTTAATAATTAATCTCAGAAATTAATTAAAGAGATACGTCAATAAAGTGTAAAATACTGTATTTATTGATTCTATAAAATAAAAAGATCTTTTGAAGTTTCCCTCAAAAGATCTATATAGTAATTATTAATCTTTCTAATTAGGCTTTACAAAGACAGTTCCTGTAAGAGATCCCTTACCCCAGTTAAAATTATCTCCTGAGGATGCCCACATATTAAACCTCACGGCTGTTTCTGTACTTTCCACATAGCCATTCAGAGTATATACGATGTTAAGAGGGGATGAGCCATTATTAACTATAGTCTCCGTGAAATTCCCCGTTACACTCATCATATGCGAACCTGCACTTGCATAAGGAATAGCATATTTTCGAGAACCTTCCTGTGCTTCTACTCCATCTTTAAGAAAACGAATACCAAAATATCCATTCACATTAGTGTTACCACTGGTAGCTCCTGCAGGATAAGTACCCATAGGAACATTGTAGGTCATTAATATCTTAGCAGTAGAATTAGGCGGAACTGTGACAGTGGTAGTTAATCCAATATTTACATTATCTACAACTACTGGTGTTGGTGCGGTTCCTGTTGCTGCCTGGTCTACGGGACTTGTTGCAGCAGAAAACACCACTGCAGATAAAATGAAATCGCTTTTCTGAGGGGATAGCTTGTCCCAGTTTGGTGCTGCCGAAGTTCCTGAATTATAATAAATTCCCTGGCCATAAGGAGTTAATGCTGTGTTATAATTATAGACCATAAGGCCAGTAGCTGGAGTTGGTACGTTAGTAGCATCTGTTATTGAACCCAAAAATACCCGGGGCAATAGAAGTCCCCTGTTGATCCCATTAAGATCCAGTATAGCAGAAGGATCGGGGGTCACAACATTTACTCCTACATTTCCGGTACTGGTTACAATAACTCTTTGCGTGTTATTGGTAATAATACTTACAGGATCTGCTGTGGCGGCACCTATATCCATACCGGTATTGGTTCCTGTTGTGGTAATCTGTGCCTTTGCATTATTATCTACATACATGTTTAGAGCAGCAGCACCACCAGTTGCAATAAATGATCCTCTTGAAGAGCCGGTTGCTTTTACAGTCCCTTCAGTACCCGTTGTTCCAACGTACACGTTATTGGAACCATTGGTGAAAGAAAGAGAATTTCCGGCAGTAGTTACAACTCTGTTTCCTGCAAGAGTACCGTCTGCAGTATAGAGATTTACCGGGGTAGCTCCTGCAGATCCGCCATCCGTAGATCTCCAGAATGAATTACTGAAAATAAATTCCAGCGCTTTGCCGTTAGGAACGGTAGTCCCATCCAGCGTAGCACCAAATCCACCTGTGGTATTATTGTAGACAATAAGGCGCTGTCCGGGATTAGGAGCAGCAAATGCAGAAATGGCGACATTGGCTGTAGCAGCTCCGGTAAGTCTTACCAAACTCACATTAGCCGGAATAGTAACGGCATTCCCCGCTACAGCTAAAGCAGTTTCACGGTTGGTAATAGCCCCTTTCACATCCAGTGTGGTACCGGGAGCGGTAAGCCCCAGTCCCAGATTACCATTAGAAGTCATCACCAGATCATCTGCAGCCTGAACTGCTGTAGGCACTCCCGTTGTTGGATTATTTTTTAATCCGTCAATGTTAAATACTCCCTGAGGATTAGTTGTATTGATCCCCACTTGTGATTTTGCTACCAGGGAAAAGGTGGTAAGTAAACCAGCTAGTAATAAATTTCTTTTCATAATATATGGTAATTGAGTTTAAATTAGACTGAGACCTTTTTGTCAGGAACTCTATAATAGCTACAGAGCATCCATATGTTTTTATATTTAATAGAGCAATAGGCTAATAGTTTTAATCTGTTGTATTTGATCGTTGTATAATAAAAATTTGGTGTAATTGTTATATGATCAACTTTAATCAACTTGTTGTTCTTTTTCTGATTCAAGTTTTATAAAACAAAACTACAGCTTATTGAAGATGTAGTATATTTTACACCTACAGCAAACATGCATCATGTATATATTGCACATACATCTTACATACATCAAATTGGTGTTATTTATTATTTTTTTACTTTTTTTTATCCTTTTTGGGTGAAATAATTAATCTGTTATGCCTTTTTTATTTTCATGTTTGAATCTCAAAAAGCTGTGTTTTTATAATTCATATTCAAGGTTTTTTTTAGATAGATAAAAAATCCTCTTCAAAATACTTATTGAAGAGGATTTTTTTCAGTAGGATTATTTGTTTTATTCTTTGCTGCTATGGAACAGGTGAAGCTGCCGCAGCGCCCGTAATATTGCCTCCAAGGTTATAATTGGAAGTATCCAGTGTGGTCATTTGTTCATTGGAGATGATCAGCAATCTGATCCCCCACGTAAATGCACTTCCAGCTGTAGTATTTGCATTAGGAACGTCTGCATGAATTCTCCATGTCCCGTTTTGTTGGAAAGTATAGATATCGGGCGACTGAAAATCGTAAGTGCCATAGGCATTTTTAAAGCCGGAACTGATAGTAGCGTGATGATTAGTATCAAATCCCACCACAATAGCCGTATACCTATCTACTGGTATTTTAGTGTCAAAATTACCTACAAAATCTCCGTTAGGATTCGTAAGCATATAATACTTGAAATACATTTTTGAAACAGGCCCAATTTTTCCCCAGTCCGGTGCAGCGCTTGTTCCTCCGTTATAGTAAATTCCTTCTCCCTGAGGTGACATGGCAGTATTGTTGTTATACACCAGAAGTCCGGTAGCCGGGGAAGGGACAGTGGTGGTATCGGATGTGGATGACAGGGATACTCTGGGAAGTAAAAGTCCTTTATTGCTGGTATTAAGGTCAAGCAAAGCCGAACTGTCCGGAGTATTGGTTCCTACGCCTACATTTCCTGTAGGGGTAATGGTCATTTTGGGACTGTTATTGGTCATCAGATTCAGGGTATTTGAAGTAGTGGTTCCCACATAGCCTGATCCTCCTCCGATATAAGTTTCCAGACTAACTGTACCATTGGTATGGGTGATACCAAAGCTATTATCAGCTGTACTAACGGTCAGCTTAGTATTGGGTGTTGTTGTTCCTATTCCTACATTTCCACTTGAAGTAACAGTCATTTTTTGGGTGTTATTGGTCATCAGCCTCAGATCATTAGCTGTAGTGGTTCCCACGGTAGCTGCCCCTCCTCCGATATACGTTTTTAAGTTAACTGTACCATTGGTATGATTTAATCCAAAGCTGCTATCAGGCGTACTGATGGTAAGTTTCGTATCAGGGGTTGTGGTACCAAGGCCTACAAGGCCGTTGGCAGCATCCACTGATAACGTATTTCCGTCTACAGAAAATGCATTGGTCTGTGTTCCTGTAAAGGCCAGGGTATTGGCTCCCTGTGTAACGGTACGGTTTCCTGTTAAAGAACCGTCTGTGTTATAAATATTGGCAGATGCAGGTGCTGCCGGCAAAGCTTTCCATGTTGCCACTCCGCTGGCATCAGATGTTAGCACCTTATCTGTACCCTGGGTACCATCTACGATTTTCAAAGCTCCGCTTGTGGTGGATTCAATCTGAAGTTTATTGGTAGGGCTCGTTGTACCGATACCCACATTTCCTGAGGATTTGATCGTCAGCCTTGGAGCATAGTCTGTCGCATTTCTGGTGGAGAACTGTAACCCGGCATAGCTGTTGGCAGCATCACGGTCAATTCCTGAAATGCTGGCCCCGGAAAGTCCTGTTTCAGATGTTGACGGAATAAACCCGAGCTCAGCAAACTGCCCACCGGTGCTGTTTAAATTATAAAGGGTAATATTTCTTGCTATTCCTTGCAGACATGCAGCACCACAATTTTCAATTCCTGCAGAAATGGTACTTGTTGTCGCTCCCGGACTGTTTTGGACAGACAGAGAAGAAGCAGGAGCTATGGTACCGATTCCCACTCTGCTATTTGCCGCATCTACGGAAAAGTTTTTCCCGTTCACAGAAAATGCATTGGTTTTTGTCCCTGTGAATGCTAAGGTATTGGCTCCCTGTGTTACGGTTCTGTTTCCGGTAAGGGTACCGTCTGTATTATAAATATTAACGGGGTTGGCCAGCTTTGTCCATACGGTACCATTATAATAATAATAGCCAACGGTATCAATATTTACAGCAGTACCTGTAGTAGTTCCTGTAGCAATATTGTTGACATAGATCAGGGTGGATACCGGAACTCCGGCCATACTCTGAGCTTTTTGCCTGTCTACTCTGGGAATAAGCAGTCCTTCTACTGCTGAGCCTGTACCTGTGCTGTTTTTAGCGGTCACGTCAAGAGTTGCGGCAGGAGTAGGAGTATTAAGACCTACCTGTGACTTTGCCACCAGCGAAAAAGTGGTAAGCAAGCCTGCCAGAAATAAGTTTTTTTTCATTGTATAATAATTAATTTCTTCTTTGTGTTTATTGCTCTAAAACAGAGCTGAGGATCTTATATTTTATATCGGGTGGTTATGGTAGTTATTAAAGGGTGGCAAAGATAACGCCTGATGAGGTTTGTAGTATATATAACACCTACAGCATATATACAACTGTTGTATATTATCCCTGTATTATGTATTAATAAATTGAATAATATCCTGGAAAAGCGTTGAAAAATTAAACCACATATCCATGGAGTAAAAGTGAAATGCCAATAAAGTTTTAAATTAAATGTTTCCATAAACACCATCAGCCAAAGAAACATTGTACTGAATTAAAATAGAGGCTGTCGGAATTTTCAGGCAACCTCTTCTTTATTTTTTTGTGGATTGATGATTATAACTTATTAATACTAAGAGAATACGAAGGTGCGCCATAAAAACTAGCAATACCTGCTGCATTCATAGAAGCCCCTTGTAGGGTGCCTGCTGAATCCTTGGTTCTGTAAAAAGTAATTCTGATCAGGTCCCCGGAATTTAAAAATTTGATCACAGGTGATATAGAAAAGTTATAAGATCTCGGGGTAGTAACAACAACTCTTGGAAACATGGGGCGTCCCCCGGCTACAGTATTCCATGATGCTCCTCCATCAGTGCTGATATCAAGATTAACTGCTACATACGCATAGCCGTCTCCGTCATTATTCATTCCCAGGGAAGGACTTATAAATCCGGACAGCATATAAGTACCTGCCTGACTTATCGCAACAGCGCCATTAGCGGGAACTGTTGTTCCTATGGTATTCAATGTTGAGTCAGAGGATTGTATAGAAACCGTTTGAACTGCTCCTGAATTATAACTTGTCGCATTATTGTACATTGGGTTGCTACTTGTATAAAAAGATACCTGAGACTGTGGACTAACGTTGGATTTACCCAAAACTCCATTTTCATCAGCATATACCGCTGAAATCGTAGAGCTGGTTAAGGTAGCCAGATTTCGAACTCTTGCATTTCCATTCACATCCAGGGTAGTACTGGGAGTAGTTGTGGCAATACCCACATTTCCTGAGGATTTGATCGTCAGCCTTGGGGCATAGTCTGTTGCATTTCTGGTGGAGAACTGTAAACCTGCGTAGCTGTTGGCAGCATCACGGTCAATTCCTGAAATACTGGCCCCGGAAAGCCCCGTTTCAGATGTTGACGGAATAAACCCGAGCTCAGCAAACTGCCCGCCGGAGCCATTTAAATTATACAAAGTAATATTTCTTGATATTCCTTGTGAACATGGAGCTCCGCAATTTTCAATTCCAGCAGAAATGGTATTGGTAGTAGCTCCCGGACTGTTTTGGACAGACAGAGAAGAAGCAGGAGCTATGGTACCGATTCCCACTCTGCTATTTGCCGCATCTACAGAAAAATTTTTCCCATTTACAGAAAATGCATTGGTTTGTGTTCCTGTAAAGGTAAGGGTATTGGTTCCCTGTGTAACGGTACGGTTTCCTGTTAAAGAACCGTCTGTGTTATAAATATTGGCAGATGCAGGTGCTGCCGGCAAAGCTTTCCATGTTGCCACTCCGCTGGCATCGGATGTTAATACCTTATCTGTACCCTGGGTACCATCTACGATTTTCAAAGCTCCGCTTGTGGTGGATTCAATCTGAAGTTTATTGGTAGGGCTCGTTGTACCGATACCCACATTTCCTGAGGATTTGATCGTCAGCCTTGGAGCATAGTCTGTTGCATTTCTGGTGGAAAACTGTAAGCCTGCATAGCTGTTGGCAGCATCACGGTCAATTCCTGAAATGCTGGCCCCGGAAAGTCCTGTTTCAGATGTTGACGGAATAAACCCGAGCTCAGCAAACTGCCCACCGGTGCTGTTTAAATTATAAAGGGTAATATTTCTTGCTATTCCTTGCAGACATGCAGCACCACAATTTTCAATTCCTGCAGAAATGGTACTGTTTGTAGCTCCTGAACTGTTTTGCACAGACAGGGAAGAAGCAGGAGCTATGGTACCGATTCCAACTCTGCTATTTGCTGCATCTACAGAAAAATTTTTCCCATTCACAGAAAATGCATTGGTTTTTGTCCCTGTGAATGCTAAAGTATTGGCTCCCTGTGTTACGGTTCTGTTTCCGGTAAGGGTCCCGTCTGCATTATAAATATTAACAGGAATGCTCAGCTTTGTCCATACGGTACCATTATAATAGTAATAGCCAACGGTATCAATATTTACAGCAGTGCCTGTAGTAGTTCCTGTAGCAATATTGTTGACATAGATCAGGGTCGATACCGGAACTCCTGCCATACTCTGAGCTTTTTGCCTGTCTACTCTGGGAATAAGCAGTCCTTCTACTGCTGTACCTGTGCCGGTACTGTTTTTAGCATTCACATCAAGAGTTGCAGTGGGAGTTGCAGTATTAATACCCACCTGCGATTTTACCACCAGCGAAAAGGTGGTAAGCAAGCCTGCCAGTAATAAGTTTTTTTTCATAATATGTATTAATTAATATTTCCTTATATCAACAGTTATAATAATAGTAATGAACATATCTCAAAGTGATACCTATTATTTTACTATTGATTGGGCGGCAAAATTAATGCTTGTTGGAGCTTGGAAAGGATAATGTACACTTATCATAGGTATAACATAGGTATATCATATATACAGCATTTGTTTGTTTTTGTTGAAAAAATAAGCGATATGCGGGAAAATCATTAATAAATTAAACCTCAGTCAAGTGAGTTAAAGAAAGGTGCATTCGTTTGTATTTGCCTTTATTGTTTTTATCAGATTAGAATAAGGTCTGAAATGAAGATTCCTTTATAAATATCATTTCAAAGCATGATAGTGGATAAAATTGATCATGATGGATATGGTTGCCCTTAAAATTAATAAACAGGCAATTTAAGTTAATAGTCTTACAACTGCCCTGTGACATGCGCTAATTCATTTCAGTTTTTTTGCTGTCAGATGGAAAATTAATCATTGTCATAGCTGTTGCGGAAGGTCTGTAATATGTTTAAAGCTCTTGTTTTGAAAAGCTTGTAGGCCATGATGTATATATGCTGTATGTTGTTTTTGTGCATTTTTGTGCATTTTTTTGTGTTTTTTTTAACCTTGCGGGTATAAAGAAAAGCGAATGACTGATCTTTTCGATATTAAATAATGTTCAAAAAAGGAGTAATTGTATTTGCAGAACAATAAATTTAACAGGTAGGGATTCGTTGCTCTTATTCTTCCTGTAATGCCTGTATTTTTCCAAATTGGAAATATTGACAGGATATCCTTATCATGATTATTTTATCAGGTTGCTATCAGTGTTTTTTATCTTAATTAACAATTTGTGATTATGTTTTTTTTTAACTATGAATAAAATACTTTTGGTTTTCTTTATACTATGGTGTTCGGAATTATTTTCACAACACTATACAGAAAGGAATATTGATACTTTACTGATAAAAACAAACAAAGCGCTTCGGACAAGAATATCTGATGATGATCTTATCCGTTGGAATAAAGGAGTCATAAAAGAAGCAATCCGGATCGGTTACCGTGAAGGAGAGGCAATGGGATATGTCAATATTGCCAACCGGTTTGTATTTGGGGGCGATGTAAAAAAAGGGTTAGAATACTTAAACAAAGCAGAAGATCTGGTTAAAAACAGTAAAAATAATTTTCTTTTAGGCAGGATAAATCAGGAGTATGCCCAGCTTTACAGTAAGATGGATGTGAGCAAGCTGGCTTTGGAATACAGTTCCAAAGCTATGAATTACGGTCTGAAGCTGCGAAAAGATCATCGTGATTGCCGCTTGTTTTTACGCTATGTCTATTCAAACAGATCTGATTACTTCTACAAGGTAAACCAACCGGATTCTGCCATAATATATCTTCGTAAAGCTGTAAAAATTGAAGCGTACCCTCTTGATGTAGCTAATATAGCACAATACTACACGTTATCTGAAGTGAGGCCGGATTCCGCTCAATATTACTTTCAAAATGCTTTTGTGCTTTTAGAGACCGGAAATTTCAAGTATGACAAATTCCAGAGAGCTGGTGTTTTACATAAGTATGGATTATTTCTGCACAGCCTTGGGAAAAATGATCAGGCCATCAATACACTTAATATGTCAGTGAAGCTTGCAAAACAGGTCAACAGGCCAAAACTTATTCTCGACAATTATAAGGAACTGTCTGTGCTTTACAAAAAAGTGGGTAATGCTGATAAAGAAAATGAATACCTGAACAAAGCAATTTCATTGCAGGACAGTCTGAATGCTAACCAGAATCAGGCTGTAGATCTTTCTATCAACAGACTGAATCAAGACAGGGAAAGTGAAAAGGTTCAGTTTAAAAATCAAAATAATACTACTTTGTGGTATGGCGGTATCGTGATACTGTTGATTACTTTACTTACCATTTACTTTTATCTGCGCATAAGAAAAAAGAAAAAGATGCTTGCGGAAAGCGAAAAAATAATTTTTGAAATTGGAAATGAAACTAAAGACTTAAAAAGAAAACTCAATGAAAATTATGAAATTATCGTTCTGCTTGCCAAAGAAAAAAAGATTGTTTTTTTCCTAAATTTCAGGAAACCTATCCGGAGTTATGCGAAGAGCTGTTAAAAATAAATTCCAATCTATCCAGGTCGGATTTAGCTTTTTGTGCATTGATATGGCTTGGCTTTTCGTCAAAAGAGATTGCTCAGTCTATCTCAATGGAGCACAGATCTGTCCAGACAAAAAAGTACAGGATACGGAAAAAACTGAATCTGGAAAGCGAAACTGATCTGTACCGTTTCTTCAGATCTATTTCTGAGCCTTAGAAATGTTGAAAAGAATATCTATAAGCTGGTAATTAGGAATCTGTAATAAAGAACCGGAACAAAATCTTTCAGTTCCGGTTTTTTTGTTTTTTGCCTAATAACTATAAAATATCAGGATTAAGATCTGAATTTTTATAATCCTGAGGGTTGTGCTGCTGCGGCTCCTATATTGCTTCCTCCTAAGTCCTGATTTACATTTGTTAGAATTTTAATTAGACTATTATTGATTACAAGACAGTTAATAACCCAAGTGCCATTAGAAGACGAAGCAGTGTTTGGATAGTCGGCATTAAGATGCCAGGTAGAATTTTGTTCAAAAGCAATTACATTAAAAGGGGCGAAGTAGGGTTGGGGGGTCTCGGGGCTTACAACTTTTAAAAGTTGGCTAAAGTAAATACCCACCACTATCACTGTATATTCTGCTATATTTATTTTGGTATCATAGTCACTAATATAATCACCATTAACGTTGGAAAGTGTGTAATTGATCATATTTATGGGTGACCGATTTCCGGTAGTTGACATTGCTATTTTTACTTCTCCTGTTGTATTATCTCTTACCAAAGTCGAGACATTGTTAGAGCTACTAGAGCCAGTAGTTGTTCCTATTCTCATATTTCCATTAATATCGAGTTTTGTCGCAGGGGCATTGGTTCCTATTCCCACATTTCCGGTACTGGTTACAGTAACTCTTTGCGTGTTATTGGTAATAATATTTACAGGATCTGCTGTGGTGGCACCTATATCCATACCGGTATTGGTTCCTGTTGTGGTAATCTGGGCCATTGCATTATTATCTACATACATGTTTAGAGCAGCACCACCACCAGTTGCAACAAATGATCCTCTTGAAGAGCCGGTTGCTTTTACAGTCCCTTCAGTACCCGTTGTTCCAACGTACACGTTATTGGAACCATTGGTGAAAGAAAGAGAATTTCCGGCAGTAGTTACAACTCTGTTTCCTGCAAGAGTTCCGTTTGCGGTATAAATGTTAGTGGGGCCAGCTACTAGCATCCCCCCATCCGTAGGTCTCCAGAATGAATTAGTAAAAACAAATTCCATTGCTGTATTATTAGGAATAGTAACAACATCCAGTGTAGCTCCAAATCCGCCTGTGGTACCGTTGTATACAATAAGACGCTGTCCGGGATTAGGAGCAGCAAATGCAGAAATGGCGACGTTGGCTGTAGCAGCTCCGGTAAGTCTTACCAAACTCACATTAGCCGGAATAGTAACAGCATTTCCTGCTACAGCTAAAACAGTTTCACGGTTGGTAATAGCCCCTTTCACATCCAGTGTAGTACCGGGAGTGGTAAGCCCCAGTCCCAGATTACCATTAGAAGTCATCACCAGATCATCTGCAGCCTGAACTGCTGTAGGCACTCCCGTTGTCGGATTATTTTTTAATCCGTCAATGTTAAATACTCCCTGAGGATTAGATGTATGGATCCCCACTTGTGATTTTGCTACCAGGGAAAAGGTGGTAAGCAAGCCTGCGAGTAATAGATTTTTTTTCATAACATGTTAATTTAATAATTTTTTTTTCTTTGTATCAATAGAACCGGACTACGTGTGTAAATGTAATATATATTGGAGTAGTGTAGTAAAGTTGCATATGCAACATAAATACATCATTTGTGTACATGGCTGTATAATGCATGCATTTTTTATTAGTAAAATGCATGATTTTAATGAAAAATACGAATATATTAAACCACATTAAAGTGATTTAAATAATGAAATATTTTGTGTTCTCTGGTTATTGATTGTAGATGTATTGGTGGACGTGCAATAGCGTATGCGGCCTGCTGACTTCTGTTCAATACCGAAATTCTGCTCCGGCAGAAATAGTTAATTTTCATGCATTTCAATAGGGATATTTTAACAACAAGAAACTATTAACCAAAAAACCGATGTCGGGCAGGCTTATGGTGAATGTATATGAATAGTTTTTTTTAGTATAGATATAAAAGACGTATATATGTTGTAGGGTGTTGTTGCGCAGCTCTCCGTTTTTTTTCTCAATATTGTTAAGGAATAACCTCCATATCAACAATATTTTGTAAAAGTTAATTGCGGTATTTCGACTTTGCTATAGTAAACTTATATCATCAGGAGTTGTCAAGGCCTATTGATCATATGAACTGATCTGTATTTTATTAGCAAATAGGATTAAATACCGTTCCACTAATAAACATCAGATTCATGACAAGTTATAATACAAGTTCTACAGATTATCCGAAAAAGTTTCAACAGGAGCTGCACCATCCTATGTTGCGGAAATTAGGTCTTATCGGAGGTCTTTCCTGGCACTCAACCTTGGAATATTATACGTACTTGAACCAAAGCATCAATGAACATTTTGGTAATAACACAAATCCCCCACTTGTATTATTAAATCTTGACCAGTATAATATGCATCAATTACAAAAAGCGGATCGTTGGGATACCATTGCAATAATGCTGATTGAAGCCTGTGACCAATTATATAAAGCCGGCGCATCTGCAGTAATGTTTTGTGCCAATACGCCCCATAAAGTGTATCATGATGTACAGCCGCATAGCATGATTCCCATACTCCACATTGGAGATGCTATAGGCAATGCAGTCCGGAAGAAAGGGCTCTGTAAGGTTGGGCTTATTGGGACAATATTTACCATGGAGGAGCCATTTATTGCGAAAATCCTAAAAGATAAATATGATATTGATATGATGGTACCTGATCAAAAGGAAGACAGAGAAAAGCTTCACACCATTATACAAAAAGAACTGTCTCTTGGTATTTTAAAACCTGAAACAAAAAAATACATATTGGATCAGGTTGCAATTCTGGAATCAAACGGTGCTGAAGGCATTATATTGGGATGTACAGAATTTCCCCTTATTATAGGGCAAAATGATCTGAAGATACCGGTATTCAATACCACATTACTGCATGCTCAAATGGGCGTAGATTTTATCCTGGGATCTGATTTTTAACTAATTTATAGAGTTTAATTGTTTAATTTAATTTTAAATACAAATGGAAAAAAAGACCTCATTATCCACCATGATACTGTGTATTTTGTTGATTATGATAAGTTTGTCCGCAAACCTGGCAGCACAACAGGTAAGTCCGGCTATTGATTTTTCAGCATATAAAATACTCAAGGTGAAACCCAGTGAAGCTGACCCTTCGGTAAAGAATTGGGACAGTGCGCATAGTGTAATTTATGACGAGGCCATTAAAAACAATAAAGTGTTGTTATGGCTTACAGGAACCGGAGGATCAACTGATCATGTTCCTCAGAGCTTTTTTAAAACAGCATTGGACCAGGGATATAGAATTATAGCACTCTCTTTTATGAGTACGCCTGGGGTTTCGCAGGTTTGTAAAGGGGATTATTTGAGTAAAAATGTTGACTGTGCTGCGGAATTCCGCAGAAAACGTATCTATGGTGATCATACTTTTCTGCCTATTCCGGATCAGTATCAGGATGCCATTATACCTCGTCTGACAAAACTTTTACAGTATTTGTCGAAAAATGATAAAGAAGGGGCATGGTCTCAATATCTGAATCAGAGCACAGGCAAGCCCATTTGGAGCAAAATTGCCATTGTAGGGCAATCCCAGGGCGGAGGTATGGCTGAATTTATTGCCCAGCACGAGTCTGTAGCAAGAATTATCAGCTTTTCTGGAGGCTGGGATTACAGTGATTCCAAAACGAAAAAAATTGCAGGCTGGTACTCTCAAAAACTGGTAACATCACCCCAAAATGTTTTTGCAACCTACCATGTGAAAGAAGCTGCTGCAACAGAGCTGGCAGAAATCTGTAAAGAACTTCATATTCCTGCAGAGAATGTTTTTGCTCTAGATCAGCCTATGATCCAGCGAACAAATAAGCGTGCACCTTCTAATCCATATCACGTGGAAGGAATTAAAAATCCTGTCTATCAACCTATCTGGATAAAGATGCTTGGTTCGGGCCTGTAATTTTTAAAGGTTGTCTCTGATGACTTTACAGTTTGTAATACAAATCTGATCATCAGAACTGTCAGAATTATGATAATGGTAATGAAACTCTTCCGTCTGGAAGAGTTTTTTGTTTCAGGGATAGCGTATTAAGTGTTTCATTTTTCGGACGATATCAGGATAAAATTAGGTGATTGTGTATGAAGAAATATTTATCCTCATCGTTCTTTAATTTCGAAGTAAATATTTAATTATTAGTATTTTATGAAAATTATTGAATACAATATAAGAAGTGGTTTTAATTTGTATATTTGATTTTTATTTAGAATAAATAAAAATACAGTTTTGAAAAATTACTAAATGAATACAATTTTATCTATCTAATCCACAATTTCCACTAAAAACTATGGAACAACAAAACAAAAGAATCCTTACTCTGGATCTGATAAAAGGTATAAGTGTCATCGGGATGATCATTATACATACCTTATTGGTGTATGCCAATGTAAAATCACAATATGAAACCGCTATCGGCAGTTTTATTGTTTTTCTCGGAAGAGGAACGTCTATCTTTCTGATCTGTATGGGAATTACCTTCATGACTTCCAGCCATCAAAGTCTTAAAAGTGCTTTAAAACGGGGTGTTTTACTCGTATTTGCGGGCCTGTTTATGAACTTTATGAAGTTTATGATTCCTGTGATTTTTAATTTTGCTCCCGATAATTTTATTCAAAAATACGGATGGCACGCGCCTATAGAACAGCAGTATGTGTATCTGGTACAGCTGGGAGATATTTTACAGCTTGCGGGAATGTCTTTATTGTTTGTCGGATTGATCAGAGCGTATGTGAAGAATAAATATATCATACTGGCTATTGGTTTATTCGTTGCATTAATATCAAGAGAGGTAAGCGGAATTAATCTGGATTACCCTGTGATCAACTATGTGCTGGATTTACTTTTCAATACTGATTATCCGGCATATGTTTATTTCCCGGTTTTCCCATGGATGGCTTTTATTATCATCGGAATGTTTTTCGGGAAATGGTTTCAGGAACTGAACTATAATATCAAACAGATATTCAGAAATATGCTCTATGTCGGGCTTTTGTTTATTGCCATAGGAGCTCCGTTGGTCTTTCTATATGGAGATTATCATTACAATGGTTTTTATCATATGGGTCCAGGAGGCGTTATTTATTTTGCAGGCTGGACTTTGCTGTTTTTATGGCTGATTAATACAGTTACAGCCAACGTTAAAGACAATGGCTTTATGCGTGTTCTGAAATACTGCAGCAAAAATTTAACCTCAATGTACATGATCCAATGGATTCTGATTTCATGGGGGAAAGGGATTTTCGGATACAGACAACATGAAATTGGTTATGTATGCGTGCTTATCCTGTTATATATTATTCTCACTTTTTCAGTACAGACTTTGGTAGATATGGTGAGAAAGAAAAAAACATTAATTAATTTCAAACCGATATCACCGGGGAAAACAGCTTTGAAATAAGTTCATCCTGTTTTTTAATTACGGTAGAGGCTGTCTCAAAAGTCAGATTACCTGACTTTGTCATTCTGAAGTAGGAAGAATCTTATTGATGATCAAACAAATGGGATTCTTCATTACATTGTATTTCATTCAGATTGACACTTTTGAGACAACCTCTTTGGTTTGTCATCCATTTAAAGAATTTCTACTTCCTCCGGTACCACAAAAAGAATGGTACAGCCAAGCTCTGATTTCACAGAATGTTTAAAATTGGGCGGAGTATACAGATAATCTCCTTTTTCAAGCTGAGCTCCTGCAATAGTCGCATTACCTTCTATGATAAACAATTCTTCACCGGCAGGATGATTGTGATAAGGATAGCTGGCTCCCGGTTCAAATTTTAAAAGAATACTGGTGGAACGGTTTTTTTCAGGATCAAATTTCAAAGATTTTACAGAAATACCTTCATAATGAATCCCTTTTTCAATTAAAGGCTGCCATTCTTTCTGTTCTGTTTTTACGATGTAATCGTGGATGTTGGTGTTCATAATATATAAATTTTAATTGTTATCGATGTAAAAATGGTCTAAACTCCATGAGTAACGTGGAAATGTACTTAGAAGAAATGCGCCGGCACTGAATACAAAAACTGAATAATCCAAAGGTTCTTTAATTCCGTAAGAAATACTCATTGCAACGGCAAATAATAAAGTAAGAACAGAAGCACAAAAGGATGTCTTTTTTATCTGATATCCCAGCAGAAGCAAAATGCCTATTGAAAGTTCAGCTGCTGTTGAAACTATTGCAATGGCAGACGCCCACGAATGGGGTAAAAATGAATTGGTCTCAGCAGTGTAATCGACAAATTTTTTCCAGCCGGAAGATTGTGCTCCCCAAAGGTTCAGCCTGCTTGCCACGGCAGATAAAAATCCAAAAGCCAAAGTAATTCTTAGTAAGAATATCGCAGTATCCTGTTGAGTTTTCATACGCATAATTTTTAGGTCTTAATTATTGTACAAAGTTCAACGAAAGCGGTTGCCAAAAGAATAGACAATTCCGGAAAAAGAATGTAATATTTAGCAGGAAAGATGGAAGTGATGATATATAAAACAATGCTGGATGAGCCTCAAATGCTGTAGATAATTTAGGATGTTGACATTTTTCTCCAACTTTTAAACCGATTCGGGATGTAATTCAGATACAAAGTTTTAAGAAGTTGATTTTATATTTTTAAGGAGGCAAAGGAGGAATCAATTTCATTGATTCTTTCTAAGCAACAGCATAGCCATATTGCTTCATCAACGGATTAGTACATTTTTTTGCCTGGCCCTAACTTTGTGCTGATCTCAATTCTGACTTCTTTTAAATTTCCTTTACTGCTTTCTGATAGTCTTTGGGAGAACGGGAAGTATGTTTTTTGAAGAAGTTTGAAAAATAGAAAGGATCATTAAAGCCAAGCTGGTAGGCAATTTCTTTTATGGTAAGTTTTTCGTAGAGTAGAAGTCTTTTGGCTTCGGAAATGGTCAGGCTGTAGATCACATTCTGAGCGGTTTTGTTGGTATGAAGCTTTGAAACTTCATTCAGTTTGGCTTCAGTAGCTCCGAGAATATCTGCAAAATGGGAGACCTGATAATTGTTTTTAAAATTTGCCCTTACACTTTCAAGGAACTTTAAAAATAAAGCATCCGGTTTCCAGATTTCATCGCCATTGGCAATTTTACTGCGGTTGATTTCCACCAATAGTAACTCTACCAGAGAATGTGTAGAGATCAGATACTGATAAGGCTGTTCCTGAATTTCTCTTTCAATCGTATTCAGAGTTTCAGTAAAAAATGCAGGATTTTGTATAGTGATCATTTCATTCATCCCAAAATGACAAAAGAGACCGTTGTGAAAAATAAGTTCAATATCGCTGTCACTTTTACAGAAAAAATCCAGGGTAAATTCTAAGGCAGTAAGCTCTCCTTCCACTGATTTTAACTGATGAAACTGTCCTGAAGTAATGGTTACGACGTGACTGGGTTTCAGGGTGAAAATATTTTCGTCAATCAAAATTTCGGCACTTCCCTGATGACACCAGAATAGCGTGTATCTGATGACTCTTCGTGGTTCAGGATGCCCTGGCTGATGAGAATATTTTTTTATTTCTATCATTTTAAACTTGTTAAAGATTAATGTAACTGAATTGAAGATTTAAATCTATTTGCTCTACCAAGTAACTCAGTTTTGCTTTTGATCAATTTTTTCCAAATCATTCTTTACTAATCTGACATCTTCTTCCGTAAGCTTACCATAGCCCATTTCTTTAATTTGTCTGAGTTGGGTTTTCACTACTTCATCCCGTTTATTATTTTTTAATAACTGATCCCGCAACGAAATATATTGTGGAGCTGCAGATACTTCATCTTTTAAAAATTCAGCAATATTTTTACTGTCTATGGTACAGCCTAAAACATACTCCATTTTTAAAGGTTTTTTGGAGTAAAATGTATAGACGTCTAAAAATCTCTTATCATTTCTTTTAAACAATTCTTTCCCAGAATATAATTTTAATGCATTGCTCCCATTCATCGCAAAATAATACAGTTCGTCATTAGTTGCTATTTTGGAAACTTTTTTAAATTGATTATAAATTTTACTTTGTTCTCCTCCGGCTCCGATATGAGATGACTCAGCATAAGAAATATTCTCTAAAGGTTTTGCTGTTTTTTTAACGGCATCAGAAACCTGAGCATTGAACTTGATCATGCTAAAAGTGAACAGAAAACAACAAAAAATATTATAGCTCATTATTTGTATTAATATTTAAAGTTAAATAAAATAAGTAACGATTAAATACCTAAATTCGTGTAGATTTAAAATAAAAATTCAGAATGAAATACACTAAAATTATTATCGTTGTAACCTTGTTACTGTTTCAGTTGGGAGCAGCGCAGGAAAAAGCAGATGTCGTATTGAATAAGGCTTTCACAGAAGCTAAAGCAGGAAAGAAAAATGTTTTACTGGTGTTCCATGCTTCATGGTGCAAATGGTGCAAAATGATGGAGAAAAATATGGATCTTCCTGAAACCAAACCTATTTTTGATAAAAGATTTGTCACGGCATACGTAGACGTTCAGGAGAGAGGTGACAAGAAAAGCCTTGAAAATCCGGGCGGACAAGAGCTGATGAATAAATATAAAGGTGAAAATGCTGGACTTCCTTTCTGGGTGATTCTAAATCCAAAGGGAGAAGTATTGGCAGATTCTTTTGATGCTAAAGGAGAAAATCTGGGATCACCTGCCACACCGGAAGAAGTAAATAGTTTTATTGCCAAACTGGGGAAAGCCTCAAAACTGAGTAATGAAGAGTCGCAGACCATCGAGAAAGTATTTGTGAAGAAATAAAAACTTTTCATTGATGATAAAACAAATCCCCGGAAATATGAAGTTCCGGGGATTTGTTTTTTGAATAATCACAGATAACAATCATTCTTTGTAAGAATATTCAATGTTGGTCCATAAAACCTGATCACCTCCTTTTATCATTTCAGAAGGAGTGGTAAATATATTTCCAAAAATATTTTCGTATTGGGTTGTTCCAAAATGGGCACTTTTTGTAATCAGTAGTGCATCCTGATCATTCCGGGGAATTTTTTTTACGTATCTGTACGTTCTTTTTAAAGTGAATGAAGAAGTATTTTTATGAAAATCGCCAATGTAAGTTGGCTTATTATTGTTATTCTCTTTGATCAGTACAGAGTCATTAACGATGGTAAAACTATAGGTGAAATCTGTAGTTGAGGTTTCTGAGAATAATTTTATCGTCTTGTTTTTAAGGTCAAGGGTTATTTTTTTCCAGGCAGGTTCCTGGTATAAGCTCCAGTAACCGGTAAGGTAAGATTCGTCCGGTGCAGATTTTTCTCCGTTTGATCCTTTATACAAAACTGTATTTTTTACAGTATAGCTTTTAAATTGAAACGAGTAAACCTCTTTATCAACAGGTCTTGGATCATCAATTGTATTATCGTTGTTTTCACACGAGATCAATGATAATGCCATCATCAGGGCATAAAAAGAGTATTTCATGGGTATATTTTTATAAAAAAGAAGTTTCACAGATATGGGTGAAACGAAATAAAAAGTGATTTTATAGTTAATAAGGTGAAAGGTAAATATAGGATTACCTTTCACCTTTTGGGTTTAATTTATTTTCCAAAATACATCTGATCCTGCTTCTGCTGCTCATTATAAATGATCTGGAAGCTTACAGGCATATATTGGTAAAGAAGTTTCCAATGTTGGATTTTTGCATGTTTTTTAAAACTTTCGAAAGATCTTACAAAAAGGTTTTCAATCATGGTTCTTACATAAGAATTTCCGTTTCTGTAGATCCAGTCCATCAGCTTGATATGATGGGCAATGATATTGATCTTAGATTCCTGCAACAGGTTCTTCAGATAATTCACGGTAGCCTGCATGACCCCAGCGAAATTGTCCTGTACAGACAATTGTGTGATCTCATTGCGAAGTGGCGGATAGAAAAATTTTAAGTATTCAACAGCTATTTTTTGATTAATAGTTTGCATTTGTACTTTCATCATAATTAAGAATTTTTCAAACACTTTTTATTGCAGCGAAATGTATACCAAAATTTAAAGACAGGCTGCAAAAATAAAAACTCCTACGATCACAGCGATGTGAGTGAGTAATATCTCTGTATTGTGCCTGTTTGTGGTGGTTTTCCAGGTTCTCCAATCTGAAATTTTTCTGATTTTATTTTTCATAATCTACTGATTGTGAGTTATTTTGATTTTTGTTTAATTTAAACACTTTGTAATGAAACGGATGAAAAATGTAATAAAACCTTTATATGCCGTGACTGTAAATTTGTCTTGAATACACCTTCTGAAGGTTGTCAGAAATATGACTAAAAATCACTTTTCTGTATTCTTCACTGCAGAAAGCGGTACAATTGTCCAGAGAATAGATAAAAGTGGTTTCAATAGCATTTTTTAATATTGTATCTCCGTCTGAGTATATTTTGTCCATTTTCTGTAAACTTCTGAACAGCAGATTTCTGTCATTCTGGCGGATCATATTTTTTATACGTTCTGTAAAAGTCCGGATAATGCTGTATGAGTTTTGAATTTTAATTTCTTTTACTTCTTTTTCAAAATCAGGAACCACATCAGTGATTTCCTTTACGGCTTGCAAATAGTTCATCGTATTATATATTAATGGTGATTATGTTCCAGCACTTTGATGATAGCACCAAAGATGAAAATGGTTAAAAAAGCCAGAAAGAGCATATGATAAGGCTTCAGCCATTTCGGAGTTGCCGGGCCTTTGCTTTTTAATCTTCTGAGCTTGTCGATTCTGTTTAAAGTCTTTAAGTCCATTTCTATGTTTTCAGATCATGATGCCAATGGTATTCCGTTGAAAATAAAATCTGATTAAAGTGTTGATATTTAATATGTTACGGTTTTGTAATTGCATTTTTTAAACAAAAAAGTATGTCAAAATGATAAGGTTTTTATCAAATTGAAAATAAAAGACAAAAAACGATGTTACCTGTCATCACTAATGAACGACTGAGAATTCCACTCCCTCAAAGGTCAAATAATTTGGTTTTTGTCATTGACTACGTCGAATCTTCGATTTCTGACGAAGGAAGAATCTTATTGTAAATCAATTCTATGAGATGCTTCACTACATTTCATTTCATTCAGAATGACAGAAGGTGGTCACAATAATGTAGTATAAAATGACATTTTTTAAGTTTCGCAATAAGGATAAGAATGAATATCTTTGCAGTCCAAATATTCAGAAAAATGTTTTCAAAAATAATAGTACACAGAGTCGGAAATAAGATCAACGGAGATTCGCTGACACTTTCCCAGGAGGAATTGAAGCTGGAAGAAGGAATGGCAGAAATGCTTGAAGACTACTTTTTAGGTTCTTTTAAATCGGAAGAAACCTTCCATTTTTACAGTGATACTTACCTGGTCAATAATCCGGTTTACAGTGCTGTATCAGAAATTTTTGATGATAAAGCAAAATTTATCTGGGAATCTGAGAACATTGCGAAACACCTTTTTGAAGCTGCAGAAAATCCAAGAGTTCAGAGTGGTGAACTTTTCATCGTACTTTTTGAGGATGAGAGCGACCGTCCTGATAGAGTGGATAAAATCGGGATCTTTAAAACAGAGAAGAGAGAATCTTTCCTGAAAATTAATCCTGGAGAAGAAACATTTGATATTGAAAAAGATCAGGGAATCGGGTTATCTAAAATTGATAAAGCCGCTTTAATCTACAACAACAATAAAGAAACAGGATATGTACTTTCCGTAGTAGACAACAACAAAAACGGGGATATGTATTACTGGTTCGAAGATTTCCTGAAAGTAAAACAGCGTGATGATGAATATTTCCACACGCAGGAAGCTCTGATGGTGTATAAGGATTATATTACCAAACAGCTTCCTCAGGAGTTTGAAGTTTCCAAAGCAGATCAGGCCGATTTCCTGAATAAGTCTATCAATTTCTTTAAAGAAAAAGAAGAATTTAAGCTGGATGAATTTGCCAGTGAAGTATTGGGTGACGAGCATGTGATTGAAAGTTTTGTAAACTTTAAAACAGACTACGAACAGGACATGCAGGTGAATATTGCTGAAGAATTCCCGATCAGTGAAGCAGCGGTAAAAAAGACCCAGAGACATTTTAAAAGTATTATTAAGCTAGATAAAAACTTTCACATTTATATCCACGGAGACCGACAGAAAATTGAAATGGGTGAAGATGATAAAGGAAAATATTATAGATTGTATTTCGAAAAAGAAGTATAAAAAGAAATTTACGTTCCATAATAATGTCATAACTTTATTCCTGATTACAAAATAACAGTTATGAAATTTATGATCATTTTCTGGGGCGCTTTTCTCTTTTTTTTCTGCGTTCCTTTTCCGATTTTCATTTATATGATGACGGAAGAACTGGCAACAGAACCGAGAAATTCATTAGCTGTGAGCTATGGATATCTCGGTTTTTCTTTGTTGATATGGGGATATGTGATGATCTTCTTTATCAATAAGCTTTTCGTTAAAACGTTTAAAGAGAAGAATACCATTCAGTCTATTGTAAGAAACGGAGTTCCAAGGGAAGCTAAAATCATTGATTATAAACTTCTTAAATATATTCCGGAAACCCATATGAATGTTATTCAGATCGTTCTTTCATTTCCCAATCTGAGCAATACCCTGATAGAGCATGAAATGATGTTTCATGACTCCAAACCACAGGAAAAAAGATTTGATGTCGGAAACAAGGTGAAAGTATTGCTGAACCCCAAAGTATCCCAGGAACCTTACTTTATTTTAAGTGATCAGAAAGTAGGTTTTAACACATCCGGAATGATTTTAAGAAGTGTGTTTCTTATATTGCTGATGGCTTATGTAATTGGTTTATACTCTTATTTTTATTGGAGAGAGTCCTTTGATTTTGGGTGGAGATTTATGACCTTCATGCACCCGATTATTTTCAGTGGAGTGATGACGATTATTTATGTATTGGTTTTTCAGCTCATTTTCAGTAAGTATTTTAAAAATAAAAAAGAAGAACGTATTCTTTTTTCGGGAAGAAATGCAGAAGCCCATATTATAAGTGTAAGCCAGACAGGTCTTACCGTGAATGACCAGCCGCAAATCATGTTTCAGGTAAGTTTTAAAGATTTCAGAGGAACTGAACACATTGCGGTTTACAAGAAAATTGTCAGCCTTTTGAAGCTCTCTTCCCTTCCTAAACAGGGAACGATTGAGATCATGTATGATGAAAATGATCCGAAGAAGATCATGATTCCCAAAGGAGTCTAGGAAGGAAAAATATTAATTCACCTTTTGCTCTTTTGCCTTATTCGCTATCTTTGTCCACTTACCAGATCATATGAAAACAACACTTGTCGATTTAACAAAACCCATTCAGTACAATGCAGGAGACCCTTGGTTCATGCGGGTGAAAATTAAACATAAAGCTCACCGTAAATCACATTGGCTGATTCGTCTGGCGTTAAGACTTCCATCAAGGCTTTTTCCTAAAAACTGGATAGGCTGGGCAGATGATACCATCAAAAATATGGGACTTCATGCGACAACTCACATTGATGCTCCCTGGCATTATGGACCTGTAGTGGAAGGGAAGCCCGCTAAAACGATAGACCAGATTCCGTTGGAATGGTGCTATGGAGACGGAATTGTGATCAATTGTACCCATAAAGAAGATTTTGTTGCTATCACCATAGAGGATTTGAAAAAAGATCTCGATAAAAACGGAATTACGATTCAGGAGGGAAATATTGTACTCATTAGAACGGATCGCGATAAAATGATGGGAACTCCGGATTTCGTAGAAAAAGGAACGGGAATGAGTAAAGAAGCTACAGAGTGGCTGATTGACCAGGGTGTAAAAGTAATGGGAATTGACCAATGGGGCTGGGATCTTCCGCTAAAATATATGGCCCAGAAAGCGAAAGAACTCAATGATCCTGAATTCTTCTGGGAAGGCCATCGTGTAGGCATCGAAAAAGAATATTTACACATCGAACAGCTTACGAATCTAAGTGCATTGCCTCCCTCCGGATTTAAGATCTGTGTTTTCCCATTGAAAATTGTTGGTGGTTCTGCAGCTCCGGCGAGAGTGGTTGCAATAATGGATGCATAGGAATGTGAATTTTTCACCTCTGAAAAATAAAAAAGGCGAATTTGGAAATATTCAAATTCGCCTTTTTGTTTATTGTCTCTCAGATTAATTTTTCTTCCTGAAAAACAAAGCTCTGTTATACTCAAAATTCATTCTGGCAATATTCAGAACGGAAATACCTTGTGGACATTCTACTTCACAGGCCTCCGTATTGGAGCAGTGCCCGAATAATTCCGTATCCATTTGAGCCACCATATCCAGCACTCTTTTGCTTCGTTCTTCTTTCCCCTGAGGTAGGAGTGCCATATGGGTGATCTTTGCAGAGGTAAATAAAGCTGCACTTCCGTTTTTACAGGTAGCAACACAAGCTCCACATCCGATACACGCAGCAGAATCAAAAGCTTCCTCAGCCGTCTGATGGGTCACCGGAATGGCTGTGGCATCAGGAGCCTGGCCTGTATTCACCGATACAAAACCTCCTGAAGATATAATTCTGTCAAAGGCTGACCGGTCTACTTTTAAATCTTTTTTCACCGGAAAAGCCTCAGCACGGAAGGGTTCTATCAGAATCGTTTCCCCATCTTTAAAAGACCTTAAGTGAAGCTGGCAGGTGGTTGTATTTTTCAAAGGGCCATGGGCTATACCATTAATCATCATGCCACATTGTCCACAGATTCCTTCACGGCAGTCGTGATCAAATTCTATCGGCTCATCTCCTTCAATGATCAGTTTTTCATTTAAGGTATCCAGCATTTCCAGGAAAGACATATGGGAATTCAATCCTTTCAGGTCATAACCCACCAGTTTTCCTTCACTTTTTCTGTCTTTCTGTCTCCATATCTTAAGATGTAAATCCATAATTTTCTGTTTTTATTTGTAACTTCTTACCGTTGGCTGAATTTCTTCAAAAATCAAAGGTTCCTTAATCAGTTCAGGTTCCCCATTTTCTCCCTTCCAAGCCCAGGCAGAAATAAATTGGTATTCCGTATCGTTTCTCATGGCTTCTCCGTCCGGAGTCTGGAATTCTTCACGGAAATGCGCTCCACAGGATTCGTTACGGGTTAATGCATCATAGCACATCAGTTCTCCTATTTCGAAATAATCGGCAACGCGGCCTGCTTTTTCCAGTTCGCTATTCATTTGATCTTCCTGTCCAGAAACTCTTACGTCTTTGTAGAATTCCTGTTTCAGCTTTCTGATTTCCTGAATGGCATATTTCAGTCCTTCTTCATTTCTGGCCAGCCCGCAATAGTCATAGAGAAGTTTTCCTAATGTCTTATGGAAATAATCAACGGTTTTTGTTCCCTTGATATTGATGAAATCAGTAATCTGGTCTTTAACGGCTTTTTCAGCCTGTTCAAATTCCGGCGTATCCGGTGAAATTTTCCCGGTATGAATTTCATCTGCCAGGTAATTGGCAATCGTGTAGGGAGCAATGAAATATCCATCCACGGAAGCCTGGAGAAGGGAATTTGCTCCCAGTCTGTTGGCTCCGTGATCGGCAAAATTAGCTTCGCCTAAAGCAAACAATCCCGGAACAGTAGTCATCAGTTCATAATCTACCCAAAGTCCGCCCATGGAGAAGTGGGCAGAAGGGGAGATCATCATAGGTTCTTTATATGCATCATATCCTGTGATTTTAAGATACATATCGAATAAGTTTCCATATTTTTCTTTAATCTTATCTTTCCCCTGTTCCTGTATTGCTTTTGAAAAATCAAGATAGACGGCATTTTTCAAAGGTCCGATTCCGAAACCTGCATCAATCCTTTCCTTGGCGGCACGGGAAGAAATATCTCTAGGTGCAAGATTCCCGAAAGCCGGATATCTTCTTTCAAGATAATAATCCCTTTCATTTTCAGGAATATCATTCGGTGGTCTGTTTTCGCCTTCCTTTAACGGAACCCAGATACGCCCGTCGTTACGTAATGATTCGGACATTAAGGTCAGTTTAGACTGATAATCTCCGGATTGCGGAAGCGAAGTAGGATGCACCTGAATCCAGCTTGGGGAAGCCATTAAAGCTCCTTTTTTATGAGCTCTCCAGATTGCGGAACCATTACATCCCATGGCAAGAGTCGACAGGTAATAAATCTTTCCGTAACCTCCCGTTGCCAATATTACAGCGTGAGCTGCATGTCTTTCAATATCTCCAGTGTCTAAATTCCTTACGATAATTCCTCTGGCCTTACCATCAACAGTAACCAGATCCAGCATTTCATGTCTTGAAAATAATTGTACAGAGCCTTTGCCAACCTGTCTCATCAAAGCCTGATAAGCTCCCAGAAGCAGCTGCTGTCCCGTTTGTCCTCTGGCATAAAAAGTACGGCTCACCTGAACGCCTCCGAAAGAACGGTTGTTCAGATATCCGCCATATTCACGGCCGAAAGGTACGCCCTGAGCCACTGCCTGGTCGATGAGGTTCAGAGAACATTCTGCCATTCTGTATACATTGGCTTCCCGGGCTCTGAAGTCTCCTCCTTTCAGGGTGTCTACAAACATTCTGTAAACACTGTCGCCATCGTTTTTGTAGTTTTTGGCAGCATTTACACCACCCTGAGCTGCTACAGAGTGTGCTCTTCTCGGGCTGTCCTGAAAACAGAATGATTTGACATTATAGCCCATTTCTCCCAAAGAAGCTGCAATTGAGCTTCCAGCCAGTCCTGTTCCTACAACAATCACGTCCAGTTTTTTACGGTTGGCAGGGTTAACGAGTCTTGCTTTCTTTTTATAATTTTCCCATTTATGTTCCAATGGGCCTTGTGGTATTTTTGAATCTAAAATCATGACCGTTCTGTTTATTGGTAAGTAAAGTATACATAGATGGGCATCAAAGCAAAACCTACACAGATAATGATTGAATAAGCAATTCCGATGGTTTTGAACCACTGTACAAACTTGGGATGATAGAGACCCAGGGTTCTTACAGCACTATGTATTCCGTGAATCAGGTGATAGCATAACGCGATCATTGATACAACATAAATGATAACGTACCACCATTCTTTAAAGACATTCACTACCAGAATGTAGAGATCTTTATTTCCGTTCTCATCCAAAGGAGGATTTCCGAATTTGTAGATATACCAGAAGTTCTGGAAATGGATCACCAGGAAAATCAAAATTAATGTTCCGAGGATTCCCATATTCCGGGAAGCCCATTTGCTGGCTCTTCCACGTCTGTCGGTTTGGTAACCACCTCCTGACTTTTTATTTTTTAAAGTGATCATCAGTCCGTCTACAGCATGCAGAATGATACTGGCATACAAAACGTAAGAAACTATTTTGATAATGATATTTCCTGATAAAAAATGCGAGTACGCATTAAACTGAAGGTGTGCCTGTTCTTGTGGAAGAAAAAGCTGAAGATTTCCAAGGAAATGAATCAACAGGAAGAATCCCAAAAAGAGTCCTGTAAGGCACATCAGCATTTTTCTTGACAGTGTTGATAACATATTTTTGATGTATTGATTAATAATATCCTAAGACTTTCATCCACAATCCTCCTACAACCATGTAAATGATCAATAGAACGATTCCTATTTCAAGACCTCTGAGCCACCATGCTTTCAGGTCTACATATCCACTTCCGAAAAATACAGGAGCCGGACCGTGACCGTAATGGGTAAGTACCCCATAAATTGAACCCATGAAACCAAGCATCATCGCCAATAACATAGGTGGAATTCCCAAAGAAACCCCTACACCCAGCAAGGCTGCGTACATAGCCGCTACGTGGGCGGTAGCACTGGCAAAAATATAGTGACTGAAGAAATAGACAACAATAATTACCGGGAAAGCTACCTGCCAGCTCAGACCTCCGATCTGAACTTTGATCAGGTTACTGAACCATCCAATAAAGCCCAATTCGTTTAAAGAACTCGCCATCATTACCAGTACAGCAAACCAAACGATAGTGTCCCATGCTCCTTTTTCACCTTTTACATCTTCCCAGGTTAATACTGAGGTTAACAGCAATAAGGTTAAGCCAATGAAAGCTGTTGTTGTAGCATCAATAGAAAGAGCTCCACCGAATATCCAAAGGGCCAGCAGAATGAAAAATGCCAGCAGCATCAGCCATTCGTTTCTTGAAATAGGGCCCATTTCTTTTAATTTCTCAGCGGCCATTTTCGGAGCATCCCCTGTTTTTTTCAATTCAGGCGGATATAATTTGTACAATACCAACGGAACGACAAAGAAAGCTACTGCACCGGGAATAAAACCTGCTGCGGCCCATGACATCCATGTAATGTCAATACCAAGGTTGGCAGCAAACTTCTGACACATTGGATTACTGGCTGTCCCGGTAAGGAACATAGAAGAAGCGATGAGGTTCATGTAGTAACTGTTCAAAGTCAGGAATGATCCTAATTTTCTATGGGTTTCCGGTTTCTCAGGAACGGAATCAAAACTGATGGCCATAGATTTCATGATCGGGTAGATAATCCCACCACCTCTTGCGGTATTACTTGGAATGGCAGGAGCAAGACAAACATCGGCAAGTCCTAGCCCGTAAGCAAGTCCTAATGAACTTTTCCCAAAAACTCTGATGAATAAAAAGGCAATACGGTTTCCCAATCCTGTTTTGATAAATCCTCTGGCAATAAAGAATGAAATCCCGATCAGCCAGATTACTTTATCTCCAAAACCGGAAAGCGCTTTGGTAATTGATTTTCCGGCATCCCCGGGAGCAACTACCTGTGTAAGGGCTGTAAAACCAATGGCCATCATACACATTGTACCCATAGGAGCTGCTTTAAGAATAATTCCTAAAATGGTTGCCGCAAAGATAGCGAACAGATGCCAGGCATTCTCTGCAACACCTTCCGGAGCAGGAATGAACCATATGATTAACGCAACAACAAATGTGATGGCTACGTTTCTGATATTTATTTCTTTCATGATACTAACTATTTAATCGTTTAAAACCTACTCTGAACTTGCACTATGAATAGATTGTTATTGTATTGTGATGTGTTTTCTACCTGATGTTTGTAGCGGTCAAACTGTACTCCCAGCTGAATTCTTGCACCGTAATTTTTCAGGAATTCCAGGCCGAACATTGGAGTGATCGTCTGTCTTGGGTTGGAAGCCATTCTGAAATTGGTATCAAGATATTCGTAACGGCAGGATAATTCGAAGGCACTGAGGTTTTTATGGTTGATCTCATATCTCAGATTCGGAAGAAAATAAGCACCACGAATCAGATACTGGTCAGGATTATCGGGTCTCAGTTCAGGAGCAATAGAATTGTACAGAACGTGGTTGGTTGCCTGCTTGGCTTCCAGCTGCATATCAAGACTCCATTTGGGATCAAACTCAATCAATGAACTTAGATCTATCCCCAGAGCATATACTTTTTTACTGAAAACCTCTCCGGTACCTCCATTCAGACCTACATTGAAGTGATATTTTTTTGATAATCCGAAAACAAGACGGGTAGAGTACTGCTTTCCATTATCATTATCGTTGATCTGGTTTTTTCCATTTCCGTTCACCACGGAAACAGCATATTGGAAAGGAATTTCTCCAAGCTGAAGCTGCCCTGTAGCAGACATTCCGATCTGGAAACTTGTCCACCCCAGCTTGCCAAATTCGGTATACTGATTAGACCAGTCTAAAGATTTAATAATGTCAATAGGGTAAGTCTCTTCAATACCAAACCACGGTCTGAACTGTCCTACAGTAATCGCTAATTTGGGATTGAAAGTATATTTCAGGTATGCATTTTCAAGAACTCTGCTTTTGGGGTCGTTTTTAAAATCTGCAAGGTTGGCTAACACCACCACTTCAGTACGTTTGCTGATCTGCGCCCGTACCTGAACTCTCATGTATTTGAGCATGAAATTATTATCCGTTCCGGAGCCATCGGTGTGATGAACCCCGTTTACATCAACGTCTTTACTCATTCCTACAAGATAACGCGCCTGAAAAAGGCCTTTGATCTGTAGCTGTGGGTATTTTACATTGCTTTCTTCCTGTGGAGGAGAGGTGGTCTTCAGAGAATCCTGATTTTGCGCATAAGCTGATAACCCAGAGGCCAGCATGCACAGGATCAGGCTTTTCTTTTTAATCGAAAAAAAGGCCATATCTATGTTTGTTTTTTTATTGTGAACTTTATTTTACCACAACTGCTTACCCATCCTGCCAAATCTTTTTGATTCTTCTCCAGAGAAGAAATTGGTTATCCATTCAATCATAATGGGGGCATACTCAGGCGTGTTGTATTACTAAGTATAAGCATGTTTGTAGTGAAATTTCTATTTTAATCCTAAGAATGTGAACGGTGCAGATTCTTTAAATTCTGCATTGGACTTTCCGTTATAGGTACGGTTGTTACTAAGGTCAAGCTTCATTACCTTTCCTTTAGAACTTAGATCAAAATCTTTAAGATCTACCCAGAAAGTGTTGGGCGTGAAAACCGTTTCAAAATAATACACCAGGTTTTTCTGATCCGAAACAGAACGCCATCTTGTAGAAGATATATTAGGTTCTGTTGCAGAGGTGATTCCGTAAGGAACAGAGCAGTTTCTGATGACGCTGAAAACACTGGCTACTGCGGTACGGGTATCTGCAGTCTGAGGGATTGCATTGATATAGTAAGAAGCTCTGACAAAGCGGTCTGCAGCACGGTTGGTTCCCGGAAGCATAACCGTTCCCGGAATTCCTTTCCAGTAATTGTTAAGAGCCAGCTGTTCCTCAAAAACGGGAGAGTTGGTCATTACCGTATAAGAAGGATCGTGGTGAATAACCAGTTTTCCGTCAATATATTCAAATACAGCATTGTCTCCGGAAGCATCGGAAATAGAAAGATGGACGGTTGTAAATCTTTCTGTTCCCGGAATATAGTCACTCACGATAACGAAAGGTTCTTTGCGTGAAAATTCTACGGCTTCTTTTACTGTAGCGAAATTATCAAGATAATATTGTGCCCATAATGAAATGGCAATTCCCTTTTTACTTCCTTTTCCATCGAATTTTGGATATTGAGATTCTCCCAGCCAAAGCAGATTGGCTACCAGTCCTTTCTCATTCATTCCGTCTGCTGAAGCAATATCCCATGAAGAGCTGATAAGACTGCCATACTTGGCGGTCCATTTTACAGATTTGGAGCCTACCTGTCCGTTGCGGTCTATTCCTTTCGGGAGAACCCATAAGTTGGCAGGGATTTCGTCACGCCAGTCCATAGAACGGGCTGTAATAACGGTATTCTGGGGACCTTTGTAAACTACCCTTGTACAGGCTTCTGAAGGATTCCATAATCCTACAGAGAGAACCAGAGAAAATAAAATTAATGGGAACTTTTTCATAATAGTATTATTTGAATTTAAATTTTATATTGAATTTGTTGTGAATAATTCAATGAATTTTCATCATATTCATTATTTGGTGATATAAATTTAGCAAAATTTGTTTTAATAAAACAATTATTAGGATTAATAATATGTAATCCCTGTTATGAATCATAGTTAAAGAATGAATACTTTGATTATTGAAATTTTTTCTGTATATTTTAGATAAATGACATTAAAAGAGGGAAAAAATAAAGAATTTTTCAATCCATTTTTCATTCTTTTTTTTTGTTCGATAACTCTCATAAATACTTGATGGAAAGTGCTTTAAAATTACATACCACAAAGTAGAAAGCTATGCGAAAAAACGCTATATTTGATAGATAGACTGAAAAGATATATGAATTTTATAGAATGCCATGAGGAACCTATCCATATTCCGGGTTCTATTCAGAGTTTTGGCTATTTGATTGGCATTGATGCAGAATCCCACACCATTACTTTTTTTAGCAGGAATATTGCGGATCTATTTAAAATCGAAAGCCCGGAAGAACTTTTCGACAGATATATCACAGACTTTCCGGAAAACTTTCAGAACATTATCAGCTCAGAAATATATTCTTCCCTGGAAAGGTTTACCAGACGTAAAAACGAAACCTATTTTGACAAAATTTTTATCAACGAAAAAGAATATCACTTCTCTGTCTACAGGAGTGAAGATTATATTTTTCTTGAATTTGAAGAAGTTTTGATCAATCCTGATAAAAGAATTTCCAATAAATATGATAACTTTTACATCATCGATAATGAAAAGGAGCTCTGGAATCATCTTCTGGAAACCTTGTTAAAAGTCGTGAACTATGACCGGATGATGGTTTATAAATTTATGATGGACGGTTCCGGGAAAGTAATTGCAGAAAAGAAAAATGAAAATATGGAGAGCTTTCTGGGTCTTCATTATCCGGAATCTGATATTCCAAAACAGGCAAGGGAGCTTTATCTTAAAAAAAGGAAAAGAATTTTCAGTAATGTATATGCTGATACAGTTCCTGTTTTAAGCAAAAAAGCAGAGAATATTGATCTCACTTTTTCAGCATCCAGAGGGATGTCTCCTATTCACGGACAGTATCTTAAAAATTCGGGAGTAGCTTCCAGCTTTAGTGTTTCCATTATTATTGATGACCATCTCTGGGGATTGGTAACCTGCCAGAATGTAGAACCCAAGCATATCGATCTTGAAGACAGGGTACAGGCCGGAATTTTTACAACGCTTGCTGCTAATGCCTATTCATCTTTTAAATCTAAAAGCGAACTGAATTTCCGTTTGGAACTGAATGAGAGAATGTCTCAGCTGAAAACGGAATTTTTAAAACATCATAATCTGTTTGATTCTCTTATCGAATGTAAAACAGAGATCAGAAAGCTACCAGAAGCAGACGGACTTGCCATTGTTTCGGATGAAAATATAGTAACAGACGGCAGCACTCCTGATCTTGAAAGTATAGGAAGAATTGCAGAATGGGCTCTTAGTAATACTGATGATCATATTTATGTGAGTCGCAATTTCCTTAAAGATCATGGTAAAGAACTTGAACTGACTGAAAATGCAGCAGGAATTGCAATTTATTTTGTTGAAAGGGATAAAAATGAAATGCTGATCTGGTTCAGAAAAGAGTTTGACGAGCATATTAACTGGGCAGGAAATCCTGAAAAAAAAGTAAGTGTATTTTCTCAGAATGGAGAGGAAAGGCAAATGATATCACCAAGAACTTCATTCCATGTTTTTACAGAAAATATTAAAGGACATTCTAAAAGATGGAATTCCAGAAATGTAAGTGCAGTACAGGCTGTAAGGGATTTGATCTTAGAAACTTCCCACAAAAATTACAATGCAATTAAAAGACTTAATGATGAGCTCAAAAAAGTGAATGAAGAGCTTGACAGCTTTTCTTACACAATCTCACATGATCTGGGAACACCTCTTACGGTAATGAAACTGAATGCTCAGATGCTTCTGGGAAATCTTGCGGATGATTCTCATAAAAGCAAAACCAAGATCAATTCAATTATTGAGGAAATTGACAATATGGCGGAAATGATGCATGATGTATTGCAGCTGAGCCGCGCCAAGCATAGTGAAATCCAACTTGAAAGTCTGAAAACAGCTCATACGATTGAGAAAATTTCTGAAAATGCCAAGATGACCTATGGCAGTCCAAACAGTGAGGTTATCATTAAAGAATGTCCGGATGTACTGGCTGATAAAACCATGCTTCATCAGGTGTTTTTGAATATCATCAACAATGCGGTGAAATATTCTTCCCATAAAGATCTTCCAAAAGTGGAAATTGAAGGATCGGATGACGGGCAGACCATTATTTACAGGATCTCAGACAATGGTATTGGTATTCCTGCTGAGGAGAAACATAAGATGTTTAAAATCTTTAACAGGATGGATAATGCCAAGAAGTTTAAAGGAAACGGAGTTGGGCTGTCTATTGTACACCGTATCATGAAGAGATTGGGGGGAGATGTGGATTTTGAAAGTAACAGTGAAGGGACTTCCTTTATTTTAACGTTCAAAAAGCCTTATATTTGAGAAACTTTTAAAACGTAATGTATGGTATCAGAATACCTTAAACAGAATACAGCAGATTATCACGATGCGGCAGAAAAATTTTTTAATTCTGAAAAGATTTTCAACAAAACTTTCACTTTAGAAGATTATAAAAAAATCATTCATACCAATTACCTGATGCTTCTTCACAGTGAAGACAAAATATTCAGCAGCCTTTCAGATAAGTATGCAGAAAAACTTCAGCTTGATCAAAGAAAAAAGCTTTCCCTTATTGAAAAAGACCTTAAAAGCCTTTCCCTGGAAAATCAGGAAGTTTCCCATCCTCTGGAGTTCAATAATGAACATGAAGCCCTTGGAGCGATGTACGTGATTGAAGGTTCTACCCTGGGTGGAAATGTTATTGCAAAACAACTTTCTAAAACGGAGGGCTTTGATGAGGTTACCTTCAACTTTTTCGGATGCTATCACGAGAATACAGGGCCGATGTGGAAAAATTTCAAGGAAGTTCTGGATACAGAAGTCGCTGAAGAAAACTATAATGAAGTGCTTTCGGGGGCGAAAAAACTATATACGTTTTTACTGAACGTCAACTAATTTATTTTAATTCTAATTAAATTCCTGAAAAATTGCTCAATTTTTCAGGAATTGTTAAATTTGGGGAGTTTCAAATTTAAACTTAACTAACAAAAAATAATTTTTAAAAAGTAACAATATGAAAGTAACTGTAGTAGGTGCAGGCGCTGTAGGAGCAAGCTGTGCAGAATACATCGCAATGAAGAACTTCTGTTCAGAAGTAGTTTTGGTAGACATTAAAGAAGGGTTTGCTGAAGGGAAAGCAATGGATTTGATGCAGACAGCATCTCTTAACGGATTTGATACGAAAATTACGGGTACAACAGGAGATTACAGCAAAACTGCAGGTTCTCATGTAGCAGTAATCACTTCTGGGATTCCTAGAAAACCAGGAATGACGAGAGAAGAATTGATCGGTATCAATGCTGGTATCGTGAAAGAAGTTACTGAAAACTTAGTAAAACATTCTCCGGAAGTAATCATCATCGTGGTTTCTAACCCAATGGATACTATGGCTTACCTTGTTCATAAAACTTCAGGTCTTCCTAAGCACAAAATCATCGGAATGGGTGGTGCATTAGACTCTGCAAGATTCAAATACAGATTGGCTGAAGCATTAGAAGCTCCTATTTCTGATGTAGACGGAATGGTAATCGCTGCTCACAGTGATACAGGGATGCTTCCATTATTGAGCAAAGCGACAAGAAATGGTGTTCCTGTAACTGAATTCTTAAGTGATGAGCAACAAAAATACGTCATCGAAGAAACTAAAGTAGGAGGAGCTACACTTACGAAATTATTAGGAACTTCAGCTTGGTATGCTCCGGGTGCAGCAGTTTCTGTAATGGTTCAGGCAATTGCATGTGACCAGAAGAAAATGATCCCTTGTTCTTTAATGCTTGAAGGTGAATACGGACAAAACGATATCTGTCTAGGTGTTCCGGCTATCATTGGAGCAAACGGAGTTGAATCAATTGTAAACGTAACTTTGACTGCTGAAGAGCAATTGAAATTCGCTGAAGCTGCTAACGCAGTAAGAGAAGTGAATGGAGATCTTAAATTCTAATTTACTGGATTTTATATAAGAAAACCGCGTCCTTTGGCGCGGTTTTTTATTTATTGCTCTTCAATCTATGTCGGTTGTTTGAGCAATACTTTCCCAATTATTTTTCTCATAATAGTCTAGTTTACTATATCCATTTATATTATTAATAGTGTAAATGGCTTTTATATTCTTTAAATCTCTTTCTTCCGTATAACTTCCTGTAACAGGGGTATCAGGAAATCTTGCTGCATCAGCATTTTTGAAAAAAACTAAAATTTGAAAATAACCATTAGTATAATTTGGTTTTACACTAGAACAGTAATCTTTTAATTGGTCTAAACTAATATCTTTGTTGACCTCAAAAAGAGTCATTTGGTTGAAATTACCGTCAGTTCTTTCTTCTTTTTTACTATCAATTTTTTTTATTTTTTTATTTTCATAATTTGTTTTTGTGGATTTAGAACTTTCTGTTATTTGATTTTCTTTTCCTACAGATGTAATAGCAACACTATCAATAGATTTTGATAGCCGATCTGAATATAATTCCTTTTTACTATTGTTACAGCTTAAGGAAATTAGTGTGAAAACGGTTAAAATTACTAAGGGTCTTAAGTTCATAATTATTCATTTTATAATACTTCAAAACTAAAAAACCAATGTCATTACTAATTACGGGAAACCATACTAAATATCAATTCCTCTGCTGGCGCGAGCGTCCCGCTCGTGTCCACAATCATAAATTAACATCTATTTCAAGGATCTCATTATAATCATCACAATAATTCCTGGCACTACTGTATTTCCATTCCCAAGGCTCCATGACAAAACCTGTCTCTACTGGGTTTTGATGAACATAATTTAGTTTTTGCTCAAATACTTTTAGCGACCATATGTGTATAGGTTTATTATTTTGTTGCCAAAACTGATACTTTTTTATATTGGAATTTTGGCTTCCTGCTTTTTTGAACATCCAAAGTAACCATTCTTTTCTGCTTTCCTGATTATTTTCTTCGATAGCTTGTAGTAATTTTTTAGCTGTAAAACTTTTAAAATCTCTGATCAATTCGGAAGGTAAACCATTCTCAGACCTAAAAATCAAGTGTACATGACTAGGCATTATGCAATACCCAAAAATAATCATTCCTTTGTTTGTTCTGCAATACTTCAACGCCTCAATAAGAATATCAAAATATTGCATTCTTGTAAAGACATCTATCCAGAATACTGTAGCAAAGCTTATAAAATAAGCGCCTTCTTTTTCATGAAATTTGTGTTTTCTGCTCATATTATAAAAATAATAAAAAACTCATTATTTTTTAAAGGTTAGATTATAGTACGGGAGCAGCAATTTTAATCTCATTGATGGTTATGCTGATTATTGTATTTTTTCAGAGTTCTTTAATCTTTTCAAACAATTCAGGATAGGTGGAGACTAATCCACTCTCATCCACCGAGATTTCAGCTTTAAAAATAGTTTCGATATTTTCATACAGGTATTTATTAACGGCTGTTCTGGTATATTGCTGTTGAACAGGTCTGATATGATGGTTTAGCACGTCTATATAAATAACATCAATTTTCTGAGAATCACTCTCTGAAAGTTTTAAATTGTTGATCGGGAGAGTATTGGTAAACGGAGTAAGAGAAATGTCTATGAACTTGAAATTATTAAATTCAGAATTTACAACTCCATTGATTTCCCATTGGTTCTGGTTTCTTTTTCCCGAGAAAGTTCTTTTAACCCTATTGATTTCAGTTTCGATCAGAAAATCCTTAACGATCCAGTCTTTATCAACGAGAATCCTATAATCTAAAGTATAGATGTTATCTTCATAACAACCGATGATTCTTGATTCTGCTCTATAGCTTTCCTCTTTTGTACTGAGATTAAAATACTCAAGGGACTGGTAGTGAATTCCCCGCCAGATCAATGTTCTCATATTGTATTATTTAGTGTGTAATGTGATTGATTTTCCCCTTGCGGCTCCCAGAAATGAAGCCAGCTGAGTGAGAGATGACGCAATAATTAGAAAATGATAAACTTCGGAACGTTTTGCAATATATTAATTGATCCTGTCTTTACGAAAATAATGAAGTTCTTTTAAATTCTTCGAAAGAAAAGCACCAGATTATTTAGGTAAAGGATCAGGAATGTACAGGTTTTTTTCATTAATTTTCAGAATATTGGCATCATTGGTGTACCAATCCACAAATTTTTCATATTCTTCTTTATTATTGGTAAGCCAATTTTTAAAAGCCTCTTTATCTCCTATCTGAAACAGGTAATAATTATAGGCATTAAATAGGTTGTTGTCATCCATTATTTTTTGATAGTTTAATAAAACATTTGACGGATTGCTCTTGCTTTTGAAATATTCCTTCAATACCTTTTTTCTGATGTCTGACAGGGTTTCCAGATTAATTTCTTTTTTATTAACAGTAGCGAATGCAAAATAGCCGCTGTAAAGAATACAAAAAGGGAGAGTGTCATTAGGTTTACTGTCTTTTTCAATAATGATAATGGCCTGGCAAAGATCAACTGTTGTACTTTTTTCTTTGAATTTTATTGCTTTTTTATACCCGTTATATAAAAGTTGGCTCATTTCCTGGCTTCTGGAAGTAGTACGTTCCAGATTTAAGAATATTTCACCATAAATCAGACCGTAAAGCATATTATTAGAATTTAGAAATAATTTGGCTATTCTGTAGTAGTTAGATGAATATGACGGTTCTGCCTTTATCCCTTTTTCGTAGCTTTCAATGGCTTGGTTTATTTTCTTTTGAAGTTCAAGGACAACTCCTTTCTCCAAATAAAGTTTTCCGGAAGACGGAAATTTTTTTAATCCTTCATCATAAGCCTTTATAGCTTGTTCTGGATTATCATCATAATCATAGGCATTACCTAGAAGGGCATAATAATAGTCATCTATATTTGGATAATCTTTGATTTTTTCTAACAGTGATATGGCACTCTTATAATCTTCTTTTCGGATATAAGCAAGTGCAATTTCATATGGATAAGTATAATCTTTTGGATCTTTTTTTTCACATTCTCTAAGAATAGCAATACCTTCATCATATTTTCCATCATCAATAAGTTTGACAGCATCATGAACTTCTGTACATTTGAAAGTCTTTTTTTGTGAATATATGAATGAAAAGGCAGTAAGTGCAGCTATAAAATAAGTTTGTCTGAACATGAGTCTTTTGATATTAGTCTTACTGCAAATATGCATTTTTTTAGTTAAAAAAAGAGCGGTAAAAACCGCCCTCAACAAAATTTTATCTAACAAATATTTTTACATATAAACACATCCGCATCCTGTTTCCCATTCCTGGCACAGGCGCATAGGTTCAGGACATCCAGGGTCAACACCACCGCCACCGTCTGAAACTCTGTAGCAGGTACCACCACTGCAATAGTATGAACCTATTGTGGGTGGGCAATTGCCATCCATATCACACAATGCATAGGGAGTGTCTCCACCACTGATCAACACAAGCTGATTTCTCTTTAATTTTTTTAAATTTTTCATAGTAATCATTTTTAATTTGTTGATTACTAATGTATAAAATTATTAACACACCGGCAAGTGTTTTAATGAATGGTCAAAAATTACTCTATATCCAGGGTCATAAAAATAGCGATTTCCTCTGCATTTTCATACAATCTTGTACTCAGTCCGGTAATATTGAATCCCATTCTTCTGTAAAATTGTATTGCAGGATAATTGGTGTTCTGTGTTTCCAGTTCAATAACTCTGCAGTTTAATTTCCTGGCTTCTTTAATGGCACTTTTAATCAGCATTATTCCAATTCCCTGTCTTCTGTATTTTTCGTTGATCAGGATGTTTTCAATATAAAAACTGTTGTTCCATGTTCTTTGTTCGCAGATGATCCAGCCTGCGATTTCTCCGTCCAAATAGGCTCCGAAAGAATTTCCCTGTTCAATGATGGTATTCAGTTCTTCGAGATCTTCTGAAGTTGTTTCCCAGACTTTGGTATAAGGCAATGATTTTTCTTTTAAAATAAACTCAAAAGAACCCCCGAATTCAATAGAGGAAACCACATATCTTATGTCCGTCATATACCCGTTATGTCCCCAATCCAGGCTCGGATTATAGGTTAGTTTTTGTAATTTTTTTATTTCCACCCTTGTATATTTTTATTTTATTGAATTTCGGTACAGATTTCCACCAGATAATTGTTAGGATCTTTGATGTAAGCCGTTTTTTGTCCCCATGGTTTTATAGCAATATCTTCATAAAGAACAGCACCGCTTTGAATTGCTTTTTCTACCAAGGACTCTACATCATTTGTTGTAAACCCAAGTTCCATTCCGAAAGGTTGGTCTTCAGTTTTTGCCGTTATAAATCCTTTTTTAATATTGGAATTTGCCAGGCTCACAGAGGCGAATGACAGACTTGTTTCTCCCGTCAGCAGTTCACCATAATCTTTTTCCGGAGTGATGAATTTTATTTCAGAGTCAAAGGTGTTTTTATAAAAGTTCATAGACTGTTCTACATCTTCTACATACAGAATGACATACTTGAATTTGATCATATGATTGAATTAAATGGTTTTATTTTTGGTTTAAAATATATTCCTCATCTGCTATCAACACTGCATGGGGTCCATGTAAAGGGTATTCTTTAAAGCTGCCGAAATGACCGAAATGAAGAGGATATTTCTGGGTAAGTTGTCTTACTTTACTCCCGAAAGAATTGATGTCAACCTTTTGACAAGAATCTTTTCTCTGTCTGCCATTTGTAAAAAAGAGCATCAGGTTACAATGATCTTTAAAATCAAAATCATTATAGTAAAATACATGGAGATTTTCTTCTCTACATATCTGTGCTAAGTCATCAATAAGGCTATGTTTGTATTGTAATGGCAGATTACAATCAATTCGGGCGGCATAATTCTCTGCATTGCTTTTTCTGAAGTCAGAACCCACCATCTGAATGAAACGATGTTCTATATTTTTGAATTCTTCTCTTTCCGGAGGGAAATTTTTGGTGGATTGAATGGTAAAAGGAATACTGAAATCCACTAATACAGCATTTTTCTCTATCAGAAGTTCTTCAACTTCCAGGGCAAACTGAAAATGAAAATCAAAAAGCATATAGTCGCCAATAGTGATGATCATTTGAATCCCATCGATATTGAGGTGTAAATATGTTCTATTGAAGCCTGATTTTAGCTTTTCCAGTTGATGGATAAAATCGTCAATATCCTCTACCTGTATTCTGGCAGTCAGTTCAGCAGGATTATCAGCATGTCCTCCATATCCGGGATAAAATTTGAAAAACTGAAAGTCATATAAATCACTTGGAAATTTGAAATACCAGTATACGCCTAAAATCATAGAAGATTGGTTGATAATTGTACAATAATCAAATTTAAATAAAATTTCACACTCCAAAACTTTCAAAACCCTTAAATTTGTCATCAATAAAAATTTACTTGGATGCTTAGGAACATTTCAATTGCGGCAGCTACTTTATTGTCCGTAGTTACAATCAATGCACAGAAGAACAGAAATACCCAACTGGAAAGACCGAAATTAGTCGTTGGTCTGGTAGTAGACCAGATGCGTTGGGACTATTTATACCGTTTTTATGGTAAATATGGAAATGATGGTTTCAAAAGACTTTTGAATACAGGATATTCTTTAAACAATGTACATATTCCTTATGTTCCTACCATTACGGCACTGGGACATACATGTATCTATACAGGATCTGTACCTGCCATTCACGGAATTGCCGGAAATGACTGGACGGATAAAGAAACAGGTAAAGGAGTTTACTGTACAGCAGATGACAGTGTTCAGCCAGTAGGAACTACCAATACAAAAACGGGAAGCCACTCTCCAAAAAACCTTTGGTCTACCACAGTAACTGACGAATTGAGACTGGCGACCAACTTTCAGGGGAAAGTAGTCGGTGTTTCATTAAAAGACCGTGCTTCCATTCTTCCTGCGGGACATACTCCAAACGGAGCTTTCTGGTTTGATGACAGTACTGGGAACTTTATTACCAGTACGTGGTATATGAATGATCTTCCTCAGTGGGTAAAATCATTCAACTCTCAGAATCTTCCTGAAAAATTAGTAGCCAATGGCTGGAATACTTTACTTCCAATCAACGAATATACAGAAAGCGCACCGGACAATTCTTCTTGGGAAGGTTTGCTGGGAAGTGCAAAAACACCTACTTTCCCTTACAGTAATCTAGCAAAAGACTACCAGACTAAAAAAGATAATATCCGTTACACCCCTTTCGGAAATACGCTGACATTGAAGTTGGCAGAAGCTTCTGTAGAAGGTGAAAAGCTGGGTGGAGATACTATCACAGACTTCTTAGCCATCAACCTGGCATCTACAGATTATGCAGGACATAAATTCGGACCGAATTCTATTGAAGTGGAAGATGTTTATATCAGACTAGATCAGGATTTGGCAGAATTCTTCAAGTATCTTGATTCAAAGGTAGGAAAAGGAGAGTATACCGTTTTCCTTTCTGCTGACCATGGTGGAGCACATTCTGTAGGATTCCTTAAAGAACATAAAATCCCGACTGGTTTCTTCGGAGAAGATGCAGAAAAAAATCTGAACCAGAAACTGAAAGAAAAATTCGGGGCAGATAAACTGGTTAATGCCATTGATAATTATCAGGTTTATTTCGACAGAAAAGTATTGGCAGACAACAAGCTTGAATTGGATGATGTAAGAAACTTTGCTGTAAAAGAAATTGAAAAAGATCCTACCGTTTTATATGCTGTTTCTGTAGACAAAGTTCAGGAGTCAAGTATTCCGGAGCCAATTAAACAAAGAATTATTAATGGAATCAACAGACAGAGAAGTGGAGATATTCAGTTAATTTCTCATGATTCTATGCTCCCTCCATATTCTAAAACAGGAACTACGCACAGCGTGTGGAATTCTTACGATTCTCATATTCCGTTGATCTTTATGGGTTGGGGAGTGAAACAGGGAGAAAGCAACAAAGAATATCACATGACGGATATTGCTCCTACAGTCTCTTCTTTATTGAAAATTCAGTTTCCAAGTGGAAATGTAGGTAACCCGATTACCGAAGTTATTGGTAAATAAATTAATTATAGAACAAATCTGTTTAAACGTTTATTTTTTGAAACATTAAGATTGTATTAAGGTGTCGAGAGTATTAAGATGAGCTTCGCTTTGAGCTTAAAAATCAGAATGATTTATCTTAACTATACTTTATTTCTTAAATAATCCTTAATGGTTCGACAAATTTTTTTGATAAGTTTAAACAGCTACAGTATAAAAAACATCCCAATTTGGGGTGTTTTTTGTTTTTATAGCTTATGACGTTCTTATCATTTGCTGTATCTCTTTGTGAAACTTCTTATTTTCCTTCCTGATTTTTACAATAGAATATAAAAGCAGAACGATCAAAATACAGCCCAGGAAAACGGAACCTATCTTAATGTACCGATCATCAGATCTCAGTTTCTCACTTTTCAATGCTGTTTCCTTGTTGTGGTTATCGATCACCTGATTAATGGATTTCAGTTCATTCTGCTTTCTTTTGAATCGCATTTCCAAGTGTTTTTTATTAAACTGCTGATAAAGATTCTGTTGTCCCACAGCAAGATAATTCTCAGCTAATTCTTTATAAAGTCCTTCATTCAGAATGATATCTCCGGTATTTTTAGAAAGGTCTTCGGCTTTTAATAAAAGGCTTATTGCTGATTGATTTTCATGTCTTTGTTTATGTATTTCAGCAAGTCCTTTCAAAGCGAATGCTTCCAGACTTTTCGCATAATTTTTCCGGGCATAGTTGATAGCCTGCAGAAAAGCTTCCTGCGCATTATCAATTTGATTAAGGTTTAGATAACAATATCCAATATTATAATACACCACACTCATATTGGAATAGGTGGTTCTCTTCACGGGAACCTTTTCATAATTCCGTATGGAAATCAGGAATTTTTCCAAAGCAATTTCCGAATTTGACTGGCTTTTATAGACCATTCCTCTTATAGCGTAGCTTGCAGCCGTTTCAACGTATTTCTCAGGATTTTTTTCAGGGATTTTTGCAATATGCTGTTCTGCTTCATTCAGTGTTTCAAGGCATTTGTTGAAAAGTTCCATTTGCTGATACTGAATAGCAACGGAGATGAGAACTCCTGCCTGGCTTCTGGGATCATTGGTTTTCTGGGAAAGTTCTTTTGCCTTTAAAATATATTGTAAAGACTCTTCAAAATTTCTTTTCGCAATATTGGCTGTTGAAAGCAGCATATAAAGGTTAATAGAAGTTTTTATATCCTGAGATTTCTTCAGCAGCTGTTCTCCGATCCTGATGGTGTTATCCGGATTGTCATAAATTTCAAGTTTAGCCTTTTTCATTAAAACACTATCAGGTATCTTTTGTGCCTTCATACAATTACAAAAGGCAACCAGCAGCACTATTATTTTAAAAATTAATTTCATAAGGCTTTGGTTTTACTGATTTCCTGAATATAGGCATAGGGAGACATTCCGGTAACGGATTTGAAGACAGTAGTGAATGCACTGTGTGATGAGAATCCTGAATATTCTGCCAGATAACTTACTTTATAATTAAGAAAAGCAGCATCATTTCTCAGTAACTGTACAATATGATTGATTCTAAGTTTGTTGATATATCCGTTGAAGTTTTTTTCCTTATTATTAATAATTTCTGAAAGGTATTTTGTATTGATTTCCATTTGAGACGAAAGCAGAGACAAAGACATGTTTTTATTCAGAAACCGGTCGGATTTTTCAAATTCCTGTAACTTTTGGAGAATTTCATCTTCTTTTTCCCTGGATATTTTTGTTGTGCCGGAATCTTTTGTTGCTGGAGTTATTTTGTTTGAAATAATGGGTTGAGGTTTTCGGCTGATCTGTTTTTCAAAGAAATCAAACTGTTTTTTTAAGTCTTTATTTTTACTTCTGATGAGTAAAAAATAAGTAAGCAAACTCAGAATTATCAAAGATAAAAGCAGGATTAAAGACCAGGAAGATCGTAGAAGCAGATGTTTCTGAAATTCAATATTTTTGTTTTGATTGGTTTCAACAAGCTTCACAAGGTATCGTATTCCTTCTTTTGAACTGGAATCTGTTTTTGTTTTTAAGTCATTACAAAGTTTATTGTAGTGATGGTATTTTGCATCATCGTGTACGGCATAATAATTACGGGAAAGGGATTCGTAGATTTTAATTTTTAAATTATTAAAAGGAAGATTCTCTATCAATTGAAGCCCTGCTTCCAATTTTTTAATAGCTATTGCATAATCCTGTTTCAGGAAATAATATTGGGAGAGGTTTTCGTAGGCCAAACCTAAAAGAAATGGCTGGTTTTTCTGTTGTTCAAGATTTGCAATAATACTGTCTATAAGTGTTTTATATTCAGTGAGTTTATTTTGCTTTAGCCAATAGAAAGCGCGGAAAATTCTGTTTTCTACTTTTAAAATTCTATTCTCTTCATTATGATTCCCAAGGTATTGGTTGCTTTTATCTAGGTTTTGTAAGGCTTCAGGATAGTTTCTGTTGATTCCGGAGTTTAATGCCTGAAGCTGATACAATTTTGCGGTGGTGATTCTTAAGTCGTTACTTTTAAGAAGTTTCTGATCTGATAAAAGATGGGTAATAATTCTCTTTGACTGATTGTACAAACCCAGGTTCTGGTACTGGTCGGCAAGATTATAATCACTGAAGATCTGCATACAATAAGAAAGGTCATTTTTCTGACCGGCATCTTCTTTTTGAGCGAAAATATTGACAGACTGTACATAATCTCCCTTCAGGGCAAAAGCTTGTGAAATAATATTCTGAAGTACAATTTTGTGTTCTGCATTTTGATCGCTCACAAGAATTCCCTGGGTATAACTAATGCATTCGTCGGGATTCTGATACAATTTCAGAAATGCTTTATCTGCCAGCATATTGAAGTCCGGACCGGACTGCCCTTTGGTAATAAGGGAGCAGAAAATGAAAATAAACAGTAATGTTTGAAATAATTTTTGTCTTGAAAATTTGTTTTTTGTGTTTTTTTGAATAATTCGGGTAAAATCCATATTCAAAATGTTGTTTTGTATCTGTTTGGTTGTTAGGTTTTTAAAAATAAAATTCTTTTAAAATTCACGAATTATGAAAGTCAATCTCTTTTGACAGGGTGAATATTGTATTAATATTGTTTTCACCAATTCGAAACGTTAAATATAATAAAATATGAAAAATTTTTACAGAATGTCAATGAAAATATTGACGGCTTGTCTTTTCCTGAAATTTGGTTTTGCAGAGGCGCAGCTTACTGTAATAGGTTTGGGAAATTATAACGTAGGGGCAGTATCGGATAATGGAGTTGTAAGCATGCACACAAGTGCAGGAGGAATATATAAATGGAATGCTGCGGGAGGACTTGTACAGATAGGTTCTATAACCAACGGATATCCTGCTGCAGGCAGAACGATTGTTTCAAATGACGGAGCCAAAATCTCATCTTCAGTTACCAATGCCGCAACAGGATTCAATGAAATATCTACTTATGATGTAGCTACAGCCACATGGATAAACAGAGGTGGACTTGTTCCTACCGGATGGGATGGCAGTGTAAGTTCTACCTGGGGAATGTCAACCAATGGAAGTACTATTGTTGGACTTGGTTTTCTCACCGCAGCGAATGCGCATGCAGTAAAATGGGATGAAGTAAACGGAATGGTGGATCTGGGAAGTATCGTTCCAGGGCGCAGCTCAAGAGCCAATGCAATAAATGCTGCAGGAACAGTAATTGTAGGTTGGCAGGATGAGCCAACCGGAACGAGAAGCGGAGCAAAATGGCAGGATGGAGTAGAAAGTTTTATTACAGATAATAATGGGAATAATGTGGGGGAAGCAGGAGGTATTTCTGCAGATGGAAATACAATAATAGGGTCAGCAAATCCTAATCCCTATGTATGGAATGCAGTAAGCGGACTTACTTATATAACGCACCCAAATGCTTCTTTCAGCTTTAAAGGAGGAGCAACAGGAATTTCTGCTGATGGAAAAAAAGTGATCGGATATTACAGGGCATTTGGAGCTCCTCCCATGTCAGGCGAAGGCTTTATCTGGACCTCTGCTGCCGGAAGAATTAATCTGAATGATTATGCCGCATCTTTAGGAATTGCCACTAATGGAGTAACAATGGGACTTCCTCTTGCCATCTCACAGGACGGAAAGAAAATTGCAGGGTCAGGAACGAATGCTTCAGGTCAAATGATTGCTTTTTATCTGGATACTTCTGGATTCTTATCGGTGAATGATGCTGTAAAAGAGAGAAATACTATGGGGATCTATCCTAATCCTGTGACGGATATCCTATATTTTAAAGGAAAAGAAAAAATAGAGAAAGCAGAAATTTATAATATGGTTGGACAGAAGGTGAAATCATTTAATACTGTAGAAGGTCAGATTGATGTTTCATCTCTGCTGAAAGGAGATTATATTTTACAATATTCTGTAAAAGGAGTACAACAGGAGCCTTATAAATTTATTAAAAAGTAACATATATAAATAGTAAAGTAGTGGGATGAATGGCTGTTTTCAATATTGAAAGCGGCCGTTCTTTTTGATGTATATAGCAAAAATAGGATAGCATTTGTATTGGCAAGCGTGGTTTTTGGCAAATACATATAAAAAACTATCTTTGCAAAAATTTTGGTTTCCAGTATTTTGGAATGAAAAGGGAATCGGGTGTAACTCCCGGACTGTCCCCGCAACTGTAAATCGCAACACAAGTTTCTGCAAAAAACCACTGTTTAATAACGGGAAGGAGCAGAATGCGAAAGTCAGGAGACCTGCCGGAATTATAATTTAAAAACATATTGCTTTCGGAGGAAAAGTAAAAAAGTATGGATATAAAAAGATCTTTAGTACTGCTTTTTTCATCGTATGGCTGTTTTCTTTTTGCACAAGAGAAAGCCATCGATACTGTTTATGTCTTCGACAATCAGATGAATAGGGTGAAACTTTTTCATCCCGTAAAAATAATTTCGGCAGAAGAGGCTGAGAAAAACTCCAGTAATCTTTCTGAACTTCTTAGATTTCAGTCACAGGTTTTTATTAAAGAAAATGGCCGCGGTGCCGTTTCTTCACCTTCTTTCAGGGGAACTACCGCTCAGCAGACTGCATTTGTATGGAATGGGATTAATATCAATTCTAATTTTCTGGGACAGGGAGATATCAATAATATTGCTTTGTTCGGCTATGATCAGATCGGTATCAAAGCCGGTGGTGGAAGTGTAGTGTACGGAAGTGGCGCCATCGGGGGAAGTATTCACCTGAATAATATCCTTGATTTTAATAAAGGCTTCCATGGTTCTGTATTCTCTGAAATTGCTTCATTTAATACCTATAATAATTTTGTAAAAGGTTCTTACAGCAATGATAAGTTCAGTTTTAAAGCTTCCGGAAATTATTCTGTAAGTGAAAATGATTATAAGGTAAGTGATCTGAACTATATCAACAGAAACGGAAATTATTACAATACAACGTTCAATGTAGGAGCATCCTATAAAATCACAAACGATCATAAAGTTTCGTGGCAGAGCCAGTTTTTTGATTCTTCACAGCGTTTTCCCGTGTATGAGGAAACAGGAACAAAAACGAAATATAAGACTCAGAGTGTAAGAAGTCTTCTTTCCTGGGACTGGAACAAAGCGAAGTTCAGTAATTCCCTTAAAGCAGCCTACACGGAAGAGAATTTTCAGTATTTCGGTTCGTTAAACCAGCCTAAATCAAGTGGTGGAACCGGGAAAAATTATATCTTTAAAAATGACTTTAATTATTTCCTGAATTCAAAATGGAACTTTAATATCATCGGAGAGTTTCAGATTAATAAAGGCGAAGGATATGAGAGCGGAATATCCAGTGTCAGCAGAAATATTGGTTCTGTTTCGGGACTGTTACGATATTTTGCAACAAAAGACCTGCGTTTTGAGGGTGGTTTTAAAAAAGATTTTGTAGAAGACGTGAAGTCACCGTTGATGTATTCATTCTCCGGAAAATGGAGTGCTGCAAAATGGTATGATGTAAGCCTTAATGTATCAAAAAACTTCAGATTTCCATCCTTTAATGATATTTACTATGAACCGGGAGGAAATAAAGACCTGAGACCGGAAACCTCTACCCAGCTCGATATGACGAATGAGTTCAAAGCAGGAGATTTCAGCCTTACTTTGTCTCCATACTATATGAACATCACAGATCTTATTGCATGGCTTCCAACGGCCAAAGGATACTGGCAGGCATTTAATGTCAATAAAGCTGAATCCTACGGATTAGAATCCCAGCTGTCCTTTAGCAAACAATGGGGTAATCATAAAATCCGGGCCAATGCAGGATACTATTATGCAAAGTCTATTGACAAAGAAACGAAAATGCAGAGACCTTACGTTCCTATGCACAGAGGAAATGCCAATATAGATTACGAATATGGTTTCTTTAAACTTTTTGCACAGGGACAGCTGAATGGCGTTACGTATACTACAAGTGATGAAAAAAGATCAGATGCCATAGATCCTTATTTTCTTTTAAATATGGGAGTTTCTGCAACTTTGGCCAAGAAATATACCTTAGGGTTTAAAGTGAATAATCTAACCAATACATACTATAAAACGGTTTCTTTCTATCCTTTACCAAAAAGAAATTATAGTGTGTATGCAGCAATAAATTTTTAAAAATTAAAATTGAGTACATATGAAAATAACTAAACTTTTAACTGTATTATTTGCAGTAGTGTTATTGTTTAACATTTCTTCATGTTCAAGTAGTTCTGACGAGATTGAAGTTTCTCCGATCACCTATCAGAACGGATATTTTATCTCCAATGAAGGAAACTATAACAGCCAGGGAGCTAAGGTAACATTCGTGACAAGAAATTTAAGCCTTAAGCAGGATGATATATATGGCTATAATAACAATAAAGATATCCTGGGGGATGTTCTTCAGACTATTGGTCTTAACGGAAACAAGGCTTATCTTGTGGTAAATAACTCAAATAAAATTGTAGTAGTAGACCGTTATACATTCAAAAAATTAGCCGTAATTACTGATCAGCTTGATAATCCAAGAGGGATTACTTTTGCTAATGACTTTATTTATGTTACCAACACCAACTTCGTTGCCCATACTCAAAGTGTAACAAAGTATAAAGCTTCTGACTATTCATTTGTAAGCAAAATCAATATGACTGAAGTTTCTGATAAAGCAGTAGAAGCCGGAGGAAATGTTTTCGTACAAAATGCTTCATCAGGATTTGGAAATAAGATTACTTATATCAATACTTCTAATGATAGCAAAACTGAAATTACAGTTCCAAACGGTCAGATCGGAAATACGGTATCATACAAATCGAATGTTTATACGATTTCTTCAACAGCTACAGATTCTTATATCTATAAAATTTCAGGTACTGGAGCTATTACACCGGTAATTACGCTGACAGGAATTCCTAGTGCTACAAACCTTCAGATTGACAATGATAAAATCTACTTCAGCTCTGCCAATAAAGTATATACAACAAGTTTAGCGATCCCTGCGATCCCTGCAACTCCATTATTGACAGCTGCAGATGGCGGTCCTTACTTTACACTATACGGATTTAATGTTATCGATGGAAGGATTTTTGCATCAGACGTTAAGCAGTTCACACAGGATAGTGAAATGGTAGTATATTCAGCAGTTACAGGTGCTCAGATCAGTTCTTTTAAAACAGGAGGTATCGGTGCTAGTGGAACATACCTGAACCCGTAATGTTTGACAACCTATAAAGAAATAATTTTTTATTTTTTCATCATTTGTGTTTTTTTCCGGCCGGTTTCGAAGAAACCGGCCGGCTTTGTTTTATCAAAATAAAAGACCGGCGGGATGGAACATCCCGCCGGTCTTTTATTTAATATAAATTGTTGAATTATAGAGTTAACCCCAGCTTTTCAGCCTCAGCAATCACAAATTTTGTTGCTTCTTCTTTTTCATTAGGAATTTCACCTTCCAGAATAGCTTCTTTCACTTTCTCTTTCAATATACCTATTTCACGGCCCGGCTTAAGATTAAACATTTCCATAATCTCTTCCCCGGTAATAGGGGGCTGAAAGTTTCTTACCTGATCTTTTTCCTCTACTTCTTTGATCTTTACGGCTACATATTCAAAGTTTCTTTTGAATTTCTCCTGCTTCTTAGAGTTTTTAGTGGTAATATCTGCTTTGCAAAGGGTGAAAAGATCTTCAAGATTTTCTCCTGCATCAAATAAAAGCCTTCTCAACGCAGAATCTGAAGCATCATCAGTAATCAGTGCAATAGGTCTTGATGAAAGCTTCACCATCTTCTGAACATATTTCATATCACTTCCTAAAGGTAATTTCAATCTTTGAAAAAGTGTTTTCACCATTTTTGAACCCAAGAATTCATGTCCGTGAAATGTCCATCCTGTTCCTTCTACAAACTTTTTGGTTGGAGCTTTTCCAATATCATGGAGCAGGGCAGACCAACGGAGCCAAAGATTGTCGGTATTCACAGAAATATTATCTACTACTTCCAATGTATGATAAAAGTTGTCCTTATGGGTTTGTCCTTCTACTTCTTCTACGCCTTTCAGTTCGATCAGTTCAGGAATAATCAGTTTCATAAGACCGGTTTGTTCCATCAGCCTAAGTCCGATAGACGGTTTTTCAGATAGCATGATTTTGTTGAACTCTACCATGATCCTTTCCATAGAAACAATCGTGATTCTTTCTGCTTCCTGCTGAATTGCTTTCAAAGAGTTTTCCTCAATTTTAAAATTTAAAGTAGAAGCAAAACGCACTGCTCTCATCATCCTTAACGGATCATCAGAATACGTCTGAGCGGGCTCTAACGGTGTTCTTAAAATTTCTTTTTCAAGATCTTCGATTCCGTTAAACGGATCAATAAGTTCTCCGAAATTATTTTTATTTAAAGAAATAGCCATTGCATTGATGGTAAAATCTCTTCTTTTCTGATCGTCTTCCAGGCTTCCGCCTTCCACTTCCGGCTTCCGGCTGTTTTCTGTATAGCTTTCCTTTCTTGCTCCCACAAACTCAAGCTCAAGTTCTTTATACTTAATCATGGCTGTGCCATAAGTTTTGAATACCGAAACCTTCAATTTAGGATCTATATCCTGAGCGACCTTTTGAGCAAGCTCAATACCGCTTTGTTCAGTTACAAAGTCTATATCTGTAGATGCTTTTCTGTTCATCAGAAGGTCCCGCACATAACCACCCACAATATATACGGACTGATTATTCCTTTCTGCTGCTTCAGAAATGATTTTAAATAGTTTTAAATTCTTATTTTGATTAAGATTAATTTTCATCGTTAATAATAGTGACAATTTCTACGTATGTTACCCATTAATCATAATGAGCATACATTCTACTAATTTTTCCCTCTTCATTAAAAAACATAACTTCAACAGCATGCTTATCCATAATCGACTTATAAAATAATGCTACCGAATCTACTCCTGCCGTGGAATGAATCAGATCAAAATGAAGGTCCGGAAACTTATCCAATGCCTTTCTCCAATATCCACGAACTGCTTCTTTTCCTCTTAAAGAACTTTCTTTACCACCAGTAGCCAGTGCAATCATAGGAGTCGTAATCTCAATATCATCAGAATAATGGGAAAGTATATCCTCCAGATCATGAGAATTCCACGCATTGATCCAAATTTGAGCAAATTCGTGATGATTCATAGCAAATAGTTTATGAGTTGAGTTTGCAAAGATAGAATTAAAAAAAAGAAATCCTGCCGATATGAACGGGCAAGACTCTAAAAAATAAACATAAAAGTTCAGAATTTTTATTCCCGAAGAACTTTTATCCTGTTGTCATTCCATATTTTGATCACTGATGAGCCTGAGTATTTTGAAATCTTTTCTCTGTCTTCTTCCACTGCATAATCTACAAGGCTGATCATCTCCTCAGAAATATCAGAGAATTTTAGCGGACTTTTTTCACCACTGAAATTGGCGGAAGTAGATACCAAAGGTCTGTTCAGTTTTGTAATCAGCTTTTTACAGAAATCATTTTTTACCAATCGGATTCCTATACTTCCATCCTCTGCAAGAAGTTCTTTAGGCAAGCCTCTGGGGTTTTCATAAACAATAGTTACCGGCTTTTCACTAAGGTCAATAATTTCCCAGGCCATCTCAGGAACATCCACAAGATCCTGAAGTCTTTTCTCAGACTCTACAAGGATGATCATGGATTTATTTTTTTCGCGCTTCTTAATGTCGAAAATTTTGTTGACCGCTTCTATATTGGTGGCATCACAACCAATTCCCCATATAGTATCTGTAGGGTAAAGAATTGTTCCCCCGGATTTTAATATTTCGATAATATGTTCCATAATTGTCTATAAGTTCAAAGAGTGGATAAAGGTAGAGAATATAAGAATTTCAGGCAAAAAAATGGAGTGTAAATATGGTTTTGTTAATAGGTTTTGGCTAAAGCCAATGGAATGCTGTATAATGATAAAACGGGCTAAAGCCCGTTCCTATTGATGTTTTAAGTCATGAAATAAATCAAAAAAAAATCGGTGAAATATCAAATTCAATAGAAATGGGCTTTAGCCCATTTAAATGATAGGCATAAATGTATTGGCTTTAGCCAAAACTTATCTGCCTATTTACATTATAAAATTATATCTTTCAATAAATTCCCTATACTCTTCACCAAAGCTTTTTTTCTGATGATGCTTTTCCTGATTCTTAATGTAATTTCTTACAGAATCTACCATAGATTCAGAAACGGAGACTGCAAAATATTCATCCTGCCATGAAAACTTTCCTTTTACAAGACCATTCTTATTAATCCAATGTGATGATTCTCCCTTTATTAATTGTACAATTTTTTCAATGTTCTGATCAGAACCTAGAGAAATAAGGCAGTGACAATGGTCTGAATATCCATTAATCATATCTAAAAATATTCCTTTTTCTGTAGCATATTCTTTAATATGTTTCCAGACCTTAAAACGTATGTCAAATGTATTGAGAAACGGATCTCTGTTTCTTGTAGAAAAGACAAGATGAATGTAAATTTTGATAAAAGCCATTTGTGTTGTTTTATCAAAAGTAATGTTTTTTAAGTTTCGGCTAAAGCCAAAGGAATGGTATATAATATTAAAACGGGCTAAAGCCCGTTCCTATTGATATTTTAATGATAAATGTATTACATTTTTTGTATAATGTCATTAAGATATGATTTCATGAATTATTAGAGATGGTATTCTATTCAATAGAAATGGGCTTTAGCCCATTTAATTCAGAGATAAAAAATCCTATGGCTTTAGCCAGAACCTATAATAATTCAACCATATTTTTCAACTTTTACATCCATCCCAATTTCGATAAATACCTTTCCTCAATAATGTTAAGGTGGTGATAATTGTGTCCTATAATAAGCTTTCCGATAGTTTCCACAGAAATTTCATGGCCGTTGGCTGTACCTGTATTTTGTAGAGCAGAAGGTTGAAGTGTTTCTAATAGAATTTGGGAAGATTTTCTTACCAGTTTATATTCCTCCAGAAGAGATTCAAGAGTTCTTTCACTGGCGAAGGATTGGTTTGCATATTCATTTTCATCAAATCCCGGAAGATTATTTTTCTCTCCTCTGGCGAAAGCTAATATCCTGTATTGGAAAACTCTTTCTGTATCTGATAAGTGGAGTAGAAGTCCTTTTAATGTCCATTTCCCTTCTGCATAGGCAAAATTAGATTGTTCTTCGGTAAGGTTGGAATAAATTCCGATAGTTTTGTCTGCTGATACTTGCAGTTCGTTGATCCAGTTTCCTAAGGGAATCTGATCTAAATATCTTTGAATGTATTTTTGAAAATCGGTCATGTTATTTTTGTTTTTATAAATTGATTTTGAGGTGCGGATTCGGGATTCGGGTTCCGTGATTCGTGTAAAATTATGTATTACCCATTATTCATTACTTATTACTCATGAATTGCTCCACTCGTAGAAATTCACGGAGTCATACAGTTCAAAGCCACAGGCTGGATAAAGCTTATTTCCGATATCATTGCTTTTTCCTGTTTCTAAAAGAATACCACATGCTTTGGAGGAACGGCAGTGTTCTTTGGATTCTTCAATTAATTCTTTAGAAAAGCCTTTTCCTCTATGGTTTTCATTCACGTAGAGATCATTCAGCAGCCAGTAGCGCTGCATTCTTGTAGATGAAAATATAGGATATAATTGTACAAAACCTGTCAGGTTACCATTTTCTTCCGCCACAAAAATTTCGGAATCTTTATTTTGAAGTCTTTCCTTCAGAAAATTGGTTGCTGCGGGAATATCTGAAGTCTTATGATAAAATATTCTGTACTGGTCAAATAATTCAGCCAGTTGCGGCAGGTCGGAAATGAATGCCTTTCTTGTGTTCTTCATAGTATGAGATGGTGTTTATAATAAAATGAGAAGGATTGATTAACCCTTCTCATTTTAGTTTATAGTGTGTTAAGAAAAAGCTTTCTCAAGATCCGCAATAAGATCTTCTGCATCTTCAATACCTACGCTTAAACGAACAAGGTCATCAGTGATTCCCAATTCAGCACGTTTTTCTGCCGGGATTGAAGCGTGAGTCATCAGAGCAGGGTGGTTAGCCAAAGACTCTACACCTCCTAAAGATTCTGCTAAGGTGAATACTCTTACTTTCTCCAAGAATTTAATAGCATCTTCTTTCTTTCCGGATTTAAAAGTGAATGAAACCATTCCTCCAGCTTCCTTCATCTGAGATTTTGCCAGTTCATACTGAGGGTGAGATTCTAACCCCGGATAAATTACTTTATCTACAGCAGGATGATTTTCAAGATATTGTGCTACTGCAAGTCCATTGTCAGAATGCCTCTGCATTCTCAACGCCAGTGTTTTGATCCCTCTTAATACAAGATAAGAATCGTGAGGGCCTAAAATACCACCACTCGCAAACTGAATAAAGTGAAGTTTTTCTCCCAGTTCAGCATCTTTAGCAATAAGTGCTCCTGCAATCACATCAGAGTGTCCTCCTAAATATTTTGTTGCAGAGTGCATTACAATGTCAGCTCCCAAGTCAATAGGTCTCTGGATATAAGGAGTAGCAAAAGTATTGTCTACTGCTACTAAAATATCTTTCCCTTTTGCAATTTCCACTACTGCTTTGATGTCTACCAGTTTCATCAAAGGGTTTGTTGGAGTTTCTACCCAGATCAGTTTGGTTTTATCTGTGATAACATCAGCAATTTTAGAAACATCATCAAAATTCACGAATGTAAACTTCAGCTGATATTTTTCGAAAAGTCTTGTGAACATTCTGTATGTACCACCATAAAGGTCATCTACAGCAATTACTTCATCACCTGGATTTAATAATTTCAAAACACAGTCGATCGCAGCAAGACCGGAACCGAAAGCTAAGCCTCTCGCTCCGTTTTCAATACTTGCCAAAGAATCCTCTAATGCCTGTCTTGTAGGGTTGGCAGCTCTTGAATATTCATATCCGGAATGTACTCCCGGGCTCTTTTGTGCAAATGTAGAGGTTAAAAATACAGGTACATTTACAGAACCTGTTGCAGACTCGTGGTGCTGCCCTCCGTGAATTACTTTTGTATTAAAATTCATAATTTTTTGCTTTAGGCTTTGAACATTAAGTACATATATTCTATTGATTAATGTTCATTGTTTTTTATTAAAATTTGCTCTAGCTGAATGCAAAAAGCTTACCGCTTACTGCCTCTGGCTTATTGCAATTGTCTTTTTTTACTTAATAGCAGATTTTACAGCAAATTCTTCTGCAATTTCCTCCATCCACTGCGCTACATCCTCTTCACCTGTCGCTCTCTGATAAGTGCTTCCTAAAGATATTAAAATCTGGTGGATAAACATCTTCATCTGATCTACAGGCATTTCTTTGGTCCAAAGATCAATTCTTAACGCTTCTCTTGTTTTATCATCCCATACGGAAATCATGGTTGCTTTGGTATCTTGTTTGTCAATACCGCCATCCTGTGCATTCCATGTAATATTTTCCGGTACGTGATTTTCATCAAGCTCTACATCTATCGTAATCTGAGTCTTTCTCATTTTTCTATTTTTTCTAAATTCTAAATTTTCTTATTTAAGTTTCGGTTTATAACCGGATTGGTTAAAAATTGTGGTAGCATCCATTTTCAGGAATTCCGTCAACTTTGTTTCAGGTTTTTCCTTAAGATATGCCTTACAGATCTGCCATCCTGTAAAAATTCCGATTTGTGGTGACGATTCATTGTCAATTTCTGTATAAAATTTCGAGAATGGTCCGGGTGAAATAAAGCGTTCCCCCAGCCTTGGATCATCTCCGAAGATCAGATTACTTTCTACAAAATAATTCCAGATATTGGCTTCATTGCTTGTTGCCCATTCATACTGCTTTTGAGTATAATTCATTTTCAGATAATCAGGTGTATCTGGAAGAAAAGCATCCTGAAGAATCATTACTTTTCCGTTCAGAATAATCTGATCAATGAATTTCTGATGGTCAGGAGATTCTGTGACAATATTTTCAGCAAAAAGCTGTGATACCTTCGGAACAATATTCTGCGGGTTCATCGATTTTTGAAAATATAGCTCCAGTCCTTTATAATTTGCATTTCCATCGCCCATAAAACCGGTAACATCTATAAATAAAAGGTTCCCTTTCTCATCATAAAATATGGGATCCTGGACCATTTGCAGAGCAGATGAGAACAGATATACTTTTGGATTTTTAAACTGTGGAAAATAATATTTGATATGTGAAAACAAACTCTGAAGTTCACTTTGCAGTTTTGCCTGATCTATTTTTCCGATAGCTTCCTTGTAGATTTTTATCTCTTCAGCATCCGCTCTTCTTTTGCCAAAATCGGCATCAGAAACACTTCCCTGAAACCATGGAAATTGAGCCTTAAACTGATCCAGAGGAACATTCGGATTGTAAAATTCTTTGGAAATATCTGTGATGTCAACTTTTTCGGCAGTTTGTTTGACTTCTACCTTCCATTGATTTTCAGGTTCTTTTTTGCAGGAAATAAGTCCGGCAGCTAAAAGAGAAGAAAGCGCAATATATCTAAAAATCTTCATTATTTTTACATGGAATTTAAGTTTACAAAAATAAGGATTAAATACACAATTCATGATGAAAATTAAAATATTTACAACCCTTTGCTTTATTTCAGGGCTTTCTTTTTTCTATGGGCAAAAGCTTGAATTTAAAGACAAAAACTTTGAAAAAGCTGTACTGGAAAATTTTGATATGAACAAAAACGGAATGATTGAATCCCCGGAAGCCGGGATGGTTATGAATCTGTTCCTTGTTCAGAAAGGAATTACCTCTGCAGAAGATTTGCAATTTTTTAAAAATGTAAAAATGATTGTCATTGATGATAATGTGATTTCTAATGTGGTGATAAGCAATCTGGATCAGCTGGAATTATTTTCATGTACAGGATGCAAAATTTCTTCATTTAAAGCTGTAAATCTGAAAAATTTAACCTCATTATATCTGGATAATAATCTGTTGGAAAGTATTTCATTGACAGGGATTCCAAAAATTAATCAATTAACATTATCTTTAAATCGATTAAAAACAATTGATCTGACTCCGTTTAAAGTCTTAAGAAAACTGAACTTAGAACATAACAACCTTCAGAAAATTGATATTTCCGGTAATCCGGACTTACAAACCCTTAATATCATGGGAAATAAGATAAGAGAAACAGATATAAAGAAAGGCACAAAAACAGAAGTTACTATTTTTGGTGCTGAAGAATAAAAACTAATGATTATGAAAATAGAAACAGAGCGACTGATTTTAAGAAAACTTGAAGATGAAGATTTTGAACGCATATTTCTGCTGGACTCCAATCCTGAAGTCATGAAATATATTGGTGTGCCGGTTTTGACGGACGTCAATGAATCAAAAAAAGTGATCAGCATGATTCAGAAACAGTATGAGGAGAATGGGGTAGGAAGACTTGGAGTGGTAGAAAAAGAAAGCGGACTTCTGATAGGATGGAGCGGATTAAAATTACTGACTTATGAAACCAATGGATACAAAAATGTACTGGAACTTGGATATCGTTTCCTGCCTGAATGCTGGGGAAAAGGATACGCTGTAGAATCCGGAATAGCTTCTCTAAACTATGGCTTTAATGACCTGAATGCAGACGTTATTTATGCTTATGCTCATTCTGAACATGACGCTTCCAACCATATTTTAAGAAAATTAGGCTTTGAAAAAACCGGAGAGTTTGAAGAACCGGACGGAATTTGCTTCTGGTATGAACTGAAACGTGAAAATTATAACTGACTATGAATAAATTTTTATCATTAACAATATTTTGTCCATTAATTATTTTCTCCCAAAAAATTCAATTTAAGGATAAAACTTTTGAAAAGGTAATATTGAGTAGGTATGATACTAACAAAAATGGTATAATAGATGAAAATGAATATGCATCTGTAACGACAATCAATCTTCAAGGAATCCAAATTGAATCCTACGAAGATGTGTACTTGTTTAGGGCAAGAAAGTTAATTTTGGGAGACTTCCCTATAAAAAATCTTATCATAAAAAATCATCCGACCTTAGCAATAATTCATTGCGGAAATTGTGATTTAACTATATTTGAAGTCGAAAATATACCTCACCTTTACAGTATCGATATCAATAGTAATAAACTGAAAAGTATATCTGTAAAGGACTGCCCAGAAGTTGATTATCTGAACGTTTCTGATAATAATATTTCTGAAATAAATGTAGATCATCTCAAAAAATTAGAAACACTTCATATTGGGAACAATAATTTGAAGAAATTAGATGTCCAAAATCTACCGAAATTGAAATGGCTTACAGTGGAAGGAAACCATATTAGAAAATTAGATATTTCTAAAAATTCCGACTTGGTTTCTGTAGTAACTTATGGAAATGAACTAAAAAAAGCAGATATTATAAAGCCAAAAGATTTTAAAGGAGAAATAGTTAACGTAGATCCTGATACAAGAATACAAGATTCTCTTCCGCCACCTCCGGCAAGAGATAAAAAATAATTAAATCTAAAATATAAACGATGCAGACACAGAAAGTGATAGATCACATTGTAAGCTGGTTAAAAGATTATGCTACAAAAGCAAGAGTAAACGGATATGTAATCGGAGTTTCCGGAGGAGTAGATTCCGGAGTGGTTTCTACACTGGCAGCAATGACCGGTTTGAAAACATTACTGATCGAAATGCCGATCCGTCAGAAAGCCGATCAGGTAGGTCGTGCACAGGATCATATGAATGATCTTAAATCAAGATTTCCTAACGTGGAAACAATGTCAGTTGATCTGACACCTGCCTTTGAGGAGCTTTATAAAACATTCGATGTAAAAGACGATCTGTACCCTAATGAGAAACTTGCTTTTGCCAACACAAGAGCACGCCTTAGAATGCTTACTCTGTATTATTATGGACAGCTGAACGGACTTCTGGTTTGTGGAACAGGAAATAAAGTGGAAGATTTCGGAATCGGCTTTTATACAAAGTATGGTGATGGTGGAGTAGATGTTTCTCCAATTGCTGATCTTTATAAAACTGAAGTGTATGAATTGGCCAGAGGACTAAATCTGATCAAAAGTATCCAGGAAGCAATTCCTACTGATGGACTTTGGGATGTGGACAGAACAGATGAACAGCAGATTGGTGCTACGTATCCGGAACTGGAGAAAATCCAGAAAGAATACGGAACGAAAACGGCTGATGATTACGAAGGCAGAGATAAAGAAGTTTTCCAGATCTTCGACAGAATGCATAAGGCTGCGAAACATAAAATGGATCCTATTCCGGTTTGCGATATTCCTGAAGAATGGCGAGCATAGAAATAGCATTACAATAAATAACAGGTATGAACGGAAAAATAAGATCTGTATTTTTTATATGTCTGGGACTTCTCTTTGGAATGTCTGTGATGTATGTCTACAGGAACTTTATTGAAGATAAAAAAGATCAGTCAGGTTCTGCAAAAAAAGAAACAGTGAGCTATGGAAGTACTTCTTCGGATGGAAATTCCTCTGCCCAGGTTTCTATAGATCAACTTACAGAAGAAAAAACGGTGATCAGCTATGTGAAAAAAAATCATAAGCTGCCAGATTATTATATCACTAAAAATGAAGCCAGAAAACAGGGCTGGAGTCCTTCCAAAGGAAATCTTTGTGATGTACTTCCCGGAAAAGCGATTGGTGGAGATCATTTCGGAAACAGAGAAAGACGTTTACCGAATGGAGAAAAGTATTTTGAAGCCGATGTAAACTATCATTGCGGCGGAAGAAATGCAGACCGTATCATCTATACCCGGAACGGTGATGTGTATCTTACCAAAAACCATTATAAAAGTTTTGAAAAACAGTAATGTCATTGCGAGGAACGTAGTGAAGGATCAATCTCTATAAAAGAATCACAAGTGAAAGCAGGTTTTGTCTACATTATGACGAATAAAAATCCACAGTTCTTTATACAGGAGTTACCTCAAACCTGCCAAAACGTGTTCAGCAAAATAAAGAATCATACTATTCACAAAGCTTTACTTCAAGATATAATTTGTATATACTGGTGTATTGGGAATCCTTTCAGGAAATAGGTGAGGCTATATTTAGAGAAAAACAAATAAAAGCAGGTTCGAGACAAAAGAAACTGGATTAATAAATAGTATAAATCCTGATTGGAAAGACCTCACAGGAGATGTTGAAAGTATTATGGATGTTTTTTGAGATTGCTTGGTCGCAGTGCTCCTCGCAATGACCAATGTATAATTTGCATTGTAATTATTATAAATCTTAATTTTGAAAAATTATAACTTTTTGTACTTTACCATCATCTTATTTCTGATGCATTCATGTTCGGAAAAAAAGAAGGGGGTAAAGGAAAAGGCAGAAAAACCAGCCGTAACAATACTCATACAGCCGTTTAAAGATATCAATCAGGACACTGTAGTAAAAATAGCTGAAGAAATAAAAAATATTTACCCGAATGTAAAAGTTCTGAATGCGATAGACTTTCCGGCAAATACTTATTATAAAGAGAGAAACCGATATAGAGCAGATTCAATTATTAAGTTTTTAAATAACAAAACAAAAGAAGGCTTTGTTGTAATTGGTTTGACCTCAAAGGATATCAGTGCCACCAGAGGAAAGATAAAGGACTTTGGAATCATGGGATTGGGCTATAGACCAGGAAAAGCTTGCGTTGCTTCAAATTTCAGACTGAGTAAAGAAAACCGGGATGAGCAGTTTTATAAAATTGCCATTCACGAGCTTGGTCATACACAAGGGTTGCCACATTGCCCGGAAAAAATGTGTTTTATGAGAGATGCAGAAGGCAAGAATCCCACGAATGAAGAAACGGATTTCTGCAAAAAATGCAAAACTTTTTTAATCAATAAAAATTGGAAATTTAATTCAATATGAAGACAGTATATATAGATTTTACAGACATAGGTGACTATGAAGATTTTTATACCCAGCTAAAGGAGAAAGTTCAACTTCCTGAGCATTTTGGCGATAATCTTGATGCCCTTTTCGATACTATTACCGGTAATCTGGAAATGCCCCTCCATTTAGAATTCGTCAACATGACTGTAGATCAGCTTGAGATATTTGAAGACCTTCTGACAACGCTGGAGGATGCTGAAGAAGAAGTTGAAGAATTTAGTTTCAGCTACTATCTGGAGCAGTATGAAGACGAAGATGACGAGTTAGAATCTGAAGAAGAATAAAAAAGAAAGGCTGTTTCAATATAGGACAGCTTTTTTTATGCTGATCCTTATTCTATAATATTCAAATCTTATTCTTTACCATACAAACCTAACAGGTTTCCAAAACCTGTTAGGTTTCTTATATTATTTAACTGAAACACTCATTTACGACTAATCAATGCGAAGTTTTTGCTTCACACCCTGTCAAGATTTCAAACCAAGGCAGGGTTTAAAAATCAGGTTTTTACTTTCCTTACAAAAATGTAGAATCAAAATAAAAAGGAAGAAGATCCTTCACTGCATGTACTTTTACAACCTCTTCATTCATGCTTGAAAAATAAAGGTCAATATTTTCATTCTGTTTGGTTTCATACTCTATTAAACTCTGGCGGCATGCTCCACACGGTGGGATCGGAGGATTTTTCTCATGAAACTCTTTCGGACCTCCTACCACGAAGATCTTTTTTATTTGCACATCCGGAAAATTGGCTGCTACCCAAAAAAGAGTAGTTCTTTCTGCGCAAAGTCCTGATGGGTAAGCTGCGTTCTCCTGATTGTTCCCGGAATAGATTTCGCCGTTTTCCAGTAATACGGAACAGCCTACCAAAAATTGAGAATAGGGCGCATAAGCATTCTCACGAGCCTCTTTGGCTCTTTCAAATAATGTATTTTCTATATCGCTCAGCTCACTGCTATTTTTAAAATATTCGTAACTGATCTGTATGTCTTTTTTCATATATTGTCAACTAAAAAAGGGGGGTAAAAGTAGTTCTTTTTAATGAAGTGGGCAATACTTTATTCTTCCGGCCAAAAGTTCAATTTTTTAAGATTAAAAAATGTTATATACACCGATAAAATTTAGAAATATAGAGTTGAAAAACAGATGGGTAATGTCACCTATGTGTATGTATTCATGTGAAAACGGGGAGGCCAACGACTTCCACTTTGTACACTACGGAAGCAGATCGCAGGGCGGTACAGGCCTTTTGATTGTAGAAGCAACAGGAGTAGAACCCAAAGGAAGAATTACCAATCACTGCATGGGAATCTGGAATGATGAACACGCGGAGAAATTACAGAGAATTGTAGAATTTGTACACAAAAATTCAGAAAGTAAAATAGGAATCCAGCTGGCTCATGCCGGAAGGAAAGGGTCAACATGGAATAATATACAGATTCCTGTGGAGGAAGGTTGGGAGACGGTGGCGCCAAGCCCTATTCCTTATCACCCCACAGAAAGAATTCCGCATGCATTGACGACAGAGGAGGTAAAAGAACAGGTTCAGAATTTTAAAAAAGCAGCAAGAAAAGCAGTGGAAGCCGGGTTTGATATTATCGAAATTCATGGTGCTCACGGATATCTGATTCATCAGTTTCTGTCGCCGCTTTCCAATATCAGAACGGATGAATATGGAGGAAGTTTTGAAAACAGAATCAGATTTCTGATCGAAATTGTAGATGCTGTTAATGAAGAACTGAACGAAAATACAGCTCTTTTTGTAAGAATTTCAGGAACGGAATATGCTGAAAATGGCTGGGACATTCAGAGCAGTGTAGCGCTGGCAAAAATTTTAAAAGAGCATGCCGTAGACCTAGTCGATGTATCCAGTGGTGGAAATATTCATGGAGCTAAAATTCCGGTTTTCGAAGGTTATCAGGTTCCTTTTTCTTCGCAGGTAAGAAATGAAGCGGAAGTGAAAACGGGAGCGGTAGGTTTGATTACCAAAATAGAACAGGCTGAGGAAATCCTTCAGAAAGGTGATGCTGATCTTATCTTTGTAGCAAGAGAAATCCTGAGAAATCCTTATATTGCTGTTCAGGGATCTTTTGAAATGAAAGAAGACTGCTTTTTTCCGCATCAGTATACCAGAGCCAAAATCTCTACTTAATGACCACAAATAATCTGTAAAACAGCAGAAATGGATATCAATGATTTTATGCTTACCTGCCCCAGTAAAAAATACCTGGGGATAGAATGTCTTGGCTGCGGTGCTCAGCGAGCAATCGTGCTGGTATTTGAAGGAAAGTTTTCAGAAGCATTTCAACTGTATCCTGCGGTATATACTTTACTGTTGTTTTTTTTGATCCTTGGTGTAAGTTTTATTGATAAAAAAAGAAAATATAGTAAAACTTTAATGGCTTTGGTGGTCGTCAACCTGGTTATTATGATAATTGGGTATCTGTATAAACACCATTAACTATTAAAATCAGCAGTAAATATTTAATTGTGAACTGTTTTTGTGTTTTGATTTTTTGTTTGTTAATATATAGGAAAATTTTAATAAAAAATATAATTTGTTAGATTAAAATTCCTGTTTTATTTTGTTGTATAGAATTTTAAAATGTCGTAGAACTACTACAATTTCTCAAACAGTGCCCTAAAAACTTTTTAAATTAGAACATGAACTTTATCTTTGTTATATAAATCCTATATCAGGGAACAGTCGTTAATGATTAAAATGTAAGAATATGGCAGGAAATTCAAGAGGAATCTTAAAATTCAATGGAGGTGAAGGTCAGAAGTTGTTAAAGCTTAACTATAGCGTGTCAAGGTCTACAGACGTTTCAGGACGTGTAGCATCTGACCCGTCAAATGCATTGATTAAAGTAACAATTGAAGCAACAGAAAAATCTGATGTTTTAGAAAGTTTATTAAACAGTAAATATAAACCAACAAGCGGAGAAATCAACTTTAATAAATCTCACGAAGAAGGAACATTGATCTCTTTGAAGTGGGAAAACGGATATGTAATCCAGCATGAAGTAGACTTCGATGCCATTGATAGTAATAATATGCTGATCAGCTTTGTAGTAAGTGCTGAAAGCATTACGTATGGAAATTCATCTTATGATGGACTTTGGCCAATGAGCTAAGTCTTTCATGAGCAAGAAATAAAAGACTGTCCTTATAAGACGGTCTTTTTTTACCTAAGACTATATTCTGCAGGACCTTTTGTTTTAATTTTTAAACCCCGTTTCTGCTGAATAATCGTTCAGAAAACTAATCAAATCACTAAAAAATATGTCAAATACACCTGGAAACTCACAAGCGACGTCTTTTCGTCCGACGCAGAATGCAGATGGTATTTCTGAAAACCATCACACAGGTATCAACCGTCTGGTAAAACTTTCTCTTGTCATAGAAGGGAAAATTATCAAGTACTACAAGCATTTCAAGCTTAAGCAAAGTACCAGACGTCATCACGAATTTACGCTGACTTTGGCACACGATACTCTGGGAGACAGACAGACCCATTCATTGGAAGAAGCCAATAAATTCCTTGGAAAACGACTTACAGCCGTTATTTCCTATAAAGATATTGACAACAGTCCGGAGAGAACTTTTGTAGGAGTAATTACCGGAGTAGGATTCAGTCAGGAGCATATGAGTTTAGGAAATATTGTGCTTACAGGTTACAGCCCTACCATCCTTCTTGACGGTGCACCGCATATCCAGAGTTTTGGAGGAAGCCAATCGGTTAACGTAGGAATTATTGCCGAAGAAGTGATTAAGCAGGGAATTGATAAAAGCCGATTTGATGTAAGAGTAGAAGCCAATAATTTTTCTCAGATTATCTACAGCAGCCAGTATGATGAAACCCATTATAACTATCTGGCAAGGATGGCAGAAGCTTATGGTGAACAGTTTTACTATGATGGTGAAGTTTTACATTTCGGAAAACTACCTGCTCAGAATAAACCCATTACCCTTACCTATGGAAGCAGTGCCAATGAAATAAAAGTTGAGCTGAAAGCAGTACATACAAAGCCTCAATTTTACGGTTACAACAGTAATAAAAATGAAAGGCTGACGTCCGGTTCTACACCCATCAAACATGTAAGTGATCTTGCGAAAACAGCCTACAGTCATAACGAAACTATCTATAAAACTCCGGCGCTGCAGATAGCTCCCATCAAAGCAACTACACATTTAGATGTGGAGTATTCTCAGAAAAGTGCAGCTGGAAGTGAAGCGGTAAATGTTTTTTCTATTTCAGGAAATACAACGGTTCCTTTCCTGCATCCGGGGTGCGTAGCTGATGTCCAGATGCGTAAACAGGATTCCAATGAAACCTCTTATTTCACAAGGATAATGATTACGGAAGCAGAACATGAGATTGACACAATAGGTCATTATAAAGGAAGCTTCGTAGGAATAGCAGCAGATACAGGATTTCTTCCAAAACCTGAGTATACCATTCCGAAAGCAGAGCCACAGACTGCCACCGTAATTTCCAATACAGATCCCGAAGGACAGGGAAGAATACAGGTAAGATTTGACTGGCAGACCAATGATACCACTCATTTTATCCGTATGATGAGTCCTGATGCCGGAGGAACCGATCAGATTACCCAAAACCGTGGGTATGTAGCCATTCCGGAAGTTGGAGATCAGGTGATGGTCAACTTTGTGCACAGCCATCCGGACAGGCCATTCGTAATGGGAGGAATGTTCCATGGAGGCATAGCGTTAGGAGGTGGCGTTAACAATCACCTTAAGTCTATACAGACCAGAAGCGGAATCAGGATTCTGATGAATGACGAAGAAGGAAGTGTAACCATTCTTGATCCGAGTGGAAATACCTATTACATGGACGGACAGGGAAATATCAGCATGAAAGCACCTAAAAACTTTACTTTAAATGCAGGCGATAATATCAATATCACCGCAGGAAAAGAAATTTCAATAGGAGCAGGAGCAAGTATAACCAGTACCGCGAATGATAATATCGTGTCCATAGCAGGAAAAGATATGAAACTAACCGCTTCGGGAGATATTACGGAAACCTCCGATACCAGAACGGAAATGATTGAAAAAGAATTCAAGAGACAATCTGAAACATCCAACGAAATAGCAGGTGAAATTTCCATGTTCAGCGAACTGGAAAATATGACCATGCAGAGCGGAAAGATTGTAGAATTCAACAGTGCTGAAAAATCAAAACTTTTCTGATATGGCGATCATCAAAACAGCAACCAATCTGCGCATAACAGTTAAAGATACTTACCATCTGAGCGTAGGAAAAAAGGTTGAAAAAATAGCAAAGAAAATCAATGTGGAAGCCCATAAAGAAAACCTGGTTTTAGCAAGTAACAAGAAGATTATGTCCCATGGTCATAAGTAAATATAACCTGCTGATTCTTTTAATAGGGTGTTTTTCATTAACGAATTGTCAGAATAAAAAAATGGAAGAAAAATACAGTTGGCTGGGAACCGTTTCTGCCCCACAGGAATACCCGATGGAAGTATATGAAGGAGCTATTGTGGCTGATGATTTCACTTATGCTTTTGATGCCATATGGGGAACACAGAATACAGGATGGGGAAAAGAAGGCGGTACCATGAATGTAAACACCGAAAGAATGGATGCTCCCCATAAGCTCGAATTCACATGGTATTCTCTAGTAGAAAATAAATTCTACACCGGAAAATGGAATCTGGATAAAGAAAAGATAAAAAACCTTTTTGATGAAGGGTTTGTAGATCAGGATACGAAAAAGAAATCTACTTACAATTCCTTTGTGGTGGGATTAGCTCCACAGGGAAGAGTAGTGCTTTGGATGAAAGGTCCGGGAAACCAGAAAGAAATAGGTACTTTTCAGGCTCATGATACCATTATCACCAAAGAAAAAGCCTATGACAATGCCCAGTATATGTTGAAAGAAGGCTTTGCAGAGAGGATGCTCAAAGATCCGTCTTATAAGACATTCAAGCCGGAAATTCGCGAGAAAATTGAAAAAGAAGGTTATCCAGCAGCAGATATTTATAACGTCTACAGAGAAAAATACAACTGGAAACCTTCTGTAATTCTTCCGGAAGGAGCCACCTGGATCGATTTCGGTTTTACCAATTATAACGGAGAACAGGAAAATCTTTTTGACCAAAGTTTAAAGGAGAATACTTACAAAAGCAGAGCTGTACCAAAATTCTGCGGTTTTTACTGGAAAGATAAAAACAACAACAGATATGCAGTATGGATAGACGCTTTTGATGACAAAGAAATATTTGATTTGTTTCAAAAATCAGGTAAAGACAAAAATATTGATCTGACCATTAAAGTCAACGAAGACAATACCAAAGTTTTAGTTTCCTTAGAATCCGAAAAAGAAAAACTGGCAGTTACCAAAGCAAAAATAAGGGTATCCCGAAAGATAGAATAATAGCATTCAATCAGTCAATTTAAAAACAAGAACTATGCACAACAATCAATTTGGAAGTTATACACCATCTGTATCCAAAGAGGAGGTACTGGATATTACTATTGGGATTTTTTTTGACGGAACCCTGAATAATAAAACCAATACGGACGAAAGAAAAAAGGGTACAGAGGCCCATAAAAAACACGGTGGAGAAGCTAAAGACAATACCAGTTACAACAATGACTGGAGCAATGTAGCCCGCATGTGGGACAACTATGATAAAAACTTCGGCATTTATATAGAAGGGATCGGTACAGAAGACAAGAAAGGAGATGCTACGTTGGGATATGCTTTCGGAACAGGAGAAACCGGAATCAGAGCAAAAGTGAGGAAAGGCTGTGAAGAAATCGTAAAAAAAGTGAAAACCATCAAAGCCGAAAAGAAAGCTGATAAAATTGCCGTGCTTACTTTCGATGTATTCGGTTTCAGCCGTGGAGCAGCAGCAGCCCGTAATTTTGTATACGAAATCGGAAAAGCAAAATATAGAGCCACTTCACGCACCGTTGCCAACGAAGCGGTTTCGGTGACCACTTATTCGGATGATGATGGAAAGAGTGTTGCTTCAGAAGAACTTCCAAAATGGGGACATCTCGGCCTTAAACTCGAAGAAGCAGGATTAAAGATAGATGTATTGAAAGTAAGATTCCTGGGAATTTACGATACCGTTTCTTCCTATTCAAAATATCTGTCACCAATGCCCAATTTCAGTAATGACGTAGAAGAATTAAGCCTGAATGAAATCGGAAAAGCCCAGACTGTGGTTCACTTTATTGCAGCCGATGAACACAGAGAAAACTTTGACCTCACAAGGGTACATATCGGAACTGAAAAAACATTCCCGGGTGTGCACTGCGACGTAGGCGGAGCCTATGAAAACGGAAGGGAAACATGGGAAGAAGTGGAAACATCATGGACTACGAGCAGCAAGCTGGAAGCATTAAAAACAGAGCTTGAAAATGAAGGATGGTACGAAAAAGGTGAGCTCACCATTACTCCGGGATTCTATTTGTCATTAAGAGGAACACGCGATCTTGTGAAGACTTTCAGTTATATTCCTTTGCATTTTATGGCAGAATACGGCATTGATAAAAATCTTCCTATCACCTTAAAAAAAATGACAGATGACAAATATTCCATTTTGGATGATCAGTTTTTAATTGGAATAAAAGACCGTCTCAGAACTTATGTGATGGGAAATGGCAAACCTTATTCTTTCAGACATTATAAAGAACTGCGGGATGCCTATGGAGGAAACGAAGTTCCGGAAGACCGTCAGGAAGCTTATCAGAAAGAAGTAAAGGAACAAGCCGATTTAAGAAAGCTTCGCCATAAATACCTTCACTGGTCAGCAAGAAGAGAAAAAATAGGGATGGATCCAAGACCGAACAGAACAAGGGTTATCCATTAAACTTTTAATAAGATTTTATACAAAAAAGAAATTGAAGCAGGAATATTTTTATGCAGAAATATAATATACATACCGTTCAGAAAGACGAAACTTTAAAAAGTATAGCCTCGCTGTACGGGTTGGATAAAGATGCACTAAAACTCTTCCATAATAATCACTGCGCTGTTAAGGACATGATCCTGATCAATCTTAATGGGCAGAAGGAGCTTTTTGTTCCGAGAACAGCTGTTGCAGATAAAAATGTTTTGGTAAAATTCGGAAAAGGAAACAGCCTTACCCTACAGCTAGAAAACTCAGTGCGAAGATACAGTGTAGTTATTACCATTGAAAAAGGAGAATCCAAAAATGAATTAAAATATGAAGTATCCGTTCGCTGGCTGAAAACAGAAAAAGGACATCATTTTTTCGAAATAGACAGAACGTCAAATCTTTATCTCAATGAAGAAGAAGTGAATGAAATTGCAGATCTGCTGGCTTACAGAACCTCCGGGGTTTTATATCCTTTACAGATCAGTACAGATGAACATGGAAGATTTGAAACCGTAGAAAATGCTGAGGTATTTTCCAAAAGATGGACCACTGTAAAAGAAGAATTATATAAAGAATTTGAAGGAGAAACCGTAGACGAATACTGCGGAAAGATTGAAAAAGTAATCAGCCAGCCTGAAGCCATCAATCTTTACATTAAAAATGATTACTTCATCCGTGCTTTATTCTTTGGGATATATCAGAGTTTCGGAAAAGACTACAGAACTGAGATGACAACAACGTTTCCTGTAGTAGACAATGCAATTGAACCCAGATATAAATTAACACTGGAAACAGATCCGTTAAAAGAGGAAACAGGCCTGATCACCATAGAAGGATCAGGAAAGTTATATGAAGAAAGAGATATTGATGATTTTATAAGAAGATCACCTTTTTCATTGATTATAGAAGACGACCCTGTGATGAATGAAGAAGGAACTTTCAGACTCATAAGCTATCTGAAAGGAGAAACCTCACTTCCGGAATCTCTTTACCTGGAATGCAGTATCATGCTGCAGGAAGAAAAAAAGATTTCAGTATCAGTTTCAGGAATTGATAAAAGCTAAATTACCACTTCACTAAAGATAAAATTAATATGGCAGAAAAACATATTGTAGTACAGGGCGCCCTATGCAAATGCCAGTTCGGACAGGTTCCGGACAAGCTGAAAGTACTTACACACCAAAAAGAATATGCCAATGATAAAAGTGCTTCTAAAAAACTGATCGTCACCACGAAAGAAATAGGAGCAGCCACATTTGAAAAAAATACATTCGGGAACTGTACCAAAATGGGAGGGCCGCCTCCGCCATGCAAAATTATGGTCACAGAATGGCAGAAGTTTTATGATAAAGTACAGCTCAGCAATGGCGGATATATCATTGTAGAAGACAGCAAAGCAGTATGTGCCGTTGCCGGAACTCCATGTATTGAGATTATAGACCACGGGCAGAGAGCAGAAGCCAGCCAGCAGAACTTTAAAAATGCCGACAAAGATGTTCAGCAGCAGATCAATCCGTTGGTAGATTCCGAAGAAATGTATAACGAACAGCCTTCAGGAGGAGGGCAGGATGGTGCAATCTAAATGATAAGAAAATGGCAAAAGGCGTAAAAAAAATAAAAGTTGTAAGCGGATTGTATTACCCTAAAATGTCTGTATTAGGGCAAAGGATTACCATAAAGCCAGACCAGTGGGTACAGTTTGGTGTAGGAGAATGGCTGCCGGGAACTACAGATGCAGACAAAAAGAAACCTCTTACCTGGATGAGGCAGAACAGCAGCAAAAAAATTATTATCAATCAGATCACCTCTGCTACAGGATATAAATTTTTAATTGGCAAGCAGTACTGCGGAAGCTATCAGTTTTATATTGAAGCCAGTCTGTCAGGAGTAAGAGACCCAAAAAATGATACAGGAATATATGTAAAAGGCTGGTGTGAACCCAAAATTGTAAGAAGCAAATGGTCTACACAAAAAAACAGCAAAAGCATCAAAAACAATAAAAAGAACGAATACATTTCCTATGGACATATCGTTCATCTGAACCTCGTGACGGAAGGTCTCAATGGAAATACAGTCAGTATCGAACTTTGGAATCAGCAGACAGCAAAAGCAGATAAACTGGTGCATACCTATAACAATGTACAGGTAATAGACGGTGAAGTTAATCTGAAAATAGAAAATACCTTTGCCTGGATGGCCTATGTGGACAATATTCAGAATGTAGAGGAATTCTATATTAAAGTAAAAGATGTTGCTTCCAAAAAATATATTAAAGATAATCTGGGGGATGATCTTCATGCCATCTATCTGAATGTAAAGAATAAAGTAGTTACTACCAATACCAACGGAGCCCAGAACCAGACACCGACTAAAGTGTATAAGCCGGATGTAAATTCCGTCAGACTGGAACCTTGTAAGTTTGAAGTCATCAAAATCACTGAAAGTGAAATAAAAGACGGAAAAGCTAATAATACAACCGTTAAAGTTTTTGATAATGGTAATGGTGTAAAGCAAATACAGTCACCTGCGCTTCAGGAACATATTAAAAGAACCATCTTTTATAAATTCGATTCTACAGAAATTGATAAAGATGGAGTCGCCATCCTGAATAATGTACTCAAATTCCTTTTAGAACATAAAGATGCCACCATGAATCTGAGTGGCTACGCTTGTGTAATCGGAAAGCAGAATTACAATAAAGGTCTTTCCCAAAGAAGAGCGGATGTTGTCAAAAAATTCTTTGCAGACGGTGGATTAGATCCAAGAAGAATCATCTCTGTGGGAAAAGGAGAAGTAGATCCTACCGACGATAAAAAAGGAAGAGATAATATCAAATATAAAAATGAGAAAGACTACGAAAATAACCGTAGAGTAGACATCTCATTCGTATTCAATGCCCATGATGCCCAAACGGTTAACTATGAAGTGACAGCCCCTAGTGTATCCATGAAGAAAGATATAACGATTGATGTTACCGGTTTTCAAACCAATGAATGTTTCAGAGACAGCAAAGGGAAACATAAAAAACAGGTCCTGATGGTAGATGTAGGGCAGGCAATAGATAAAGGAGATACGGTAAAGACATTTACTACGCCATCATTTAATTATGGTGTATACTCAGATTTATCACAATTCGATGCTTTTCCTATACAATATATCTGGCCGATGTGGGCCACTCCCAATCAGTTCCATCTTCACGCACATACCTGCAGGTATTTTAGCAATGAAAAGAGAACAACCGTATTAATCAAAGCCTATCCGGACATTAAATGGACACTCACTTTCTTCGTTAATCTTACCAATGAACTGAGTGTGAAATGGCAGAACCAGCCAGCGGCAAAACATAAAGACCTACAGGCTAAAGCCGGTAAAATAGGTGCTGAAAGAAGATGGAAACAAAAGGATGCTTCCTTCGGATTCAGCCTGAAAAGTGAATGGGAAAAGAACAGAAGCGGCAGTTTTCAGAAAAGTAAAGAAGTTAAAGGTGAATACGAGACAAAATTCAAAAAGCTTTATGATCTTTTCGGCTCAATGGGAGCAATGTCTGACGGTATTACCAACAAAACTAAAGGACAGGTTAGAAATATAGGTTTTAAAGGTCTTCCGGTAACTTTCGCCATTAAACCACCTAATATCAATCTTAAAGGTGAATGGTGTTTAGAAAGAGCCAAACAGAAAAATACCGAAATTGAAAGATTAGGAACAAAGGTTGATATATCTTTTAATGCAGAGCCCCTGATAGGATTAGAAGTTACAGTAGACCTCCTTTGTACAGCTGTAGGACTGGTGGCAGGAGCCGTGAGTGGTGGAACCGCAGCACCAGGTGCTGTAAGGTTGTATGGAGTGATCAAAGATCAGATGAATACAGGAGTAGAGTTCGGGAATGATGATTTCGGAGCTAAAATGAGTTCAGATGTTTACATTGATCTTGTTATTTCAAGTGAAATCAAAACATCAATTGGTTTTTCATTCAACACTGTAAGCGAAAAAAGTGATAAGCAAGGAAAAATAGAAGCCAAAAATACCCTTAAAATTGAATTAAAAGCAGGGGTTTGGGCAAAAGCAGAAGCCAATCTTGTCATTGTGAAAGTAGAAGGATATTTTGAAATGAGCGGAAAGGGATCAGCTTCCATTACATTCGGGCATGGTGTGAAATTTGATGATAAAGGATTAAATTACCGCCCGGAATTAGGATTTGATGGACTCAACGCTGAATATGTGATCAAAGGAAAAGTAGGAATGTCTGCAAAAAAGAAAATACCTAGAGGTGGCAATAAAAAACCGGCAGAACTTAAAGGAAGTTCAGAAGACGAAGGTATTATCGCAGAAGGTAAATTTAACGAAATTGTACCTAAATTTGATGTCATCAAAAGTCTTGAAGAACTTTTCGGATTCAGTGCCGATATTCCGTTAATAAGAAATTAGATAATATGAAAAAGATAGTTTTAATAATTTTGTGTTTTATCATGTTTGTATCATGCCAGTCACAACAAAAGACAGATCTGGAAAAAGTAGATTTTTCCAAAGGATATAAAGAAGTTCTGAAAGATACCAAATATCAGACAGAAGCGAGGGAAATTGTAACTACATTGCCTGTAGCTTATACCAAAGATGTTTCCGGATATAAATTCGGAAATATATCGTTTCCGGAACACAAAGAAAATAATGTAAAAAGCTCCACCGCAGGATTACTCATTAACAATACTACAGAAAGGCTTACTAAAGGAGTGAAAATAGAACTGGAAGATACTGCCGCAGGTAACGATCTTCTAGCCTATCTCAAATCACAATACAAAAATCCTAAAGTTCTTGCAGGAGTTCCGGCAAAGAACAGTGAAGGTAAAATATTGGGAAATGCAGCCTATGCCTGGGATCTGAAAGGTAAAACAATGGTATTGGTACAATATTATGAATATACCAATAATAAACCCAATACTTCCTCTGTTCTCTATATTGTAGACAATCAGGTGAAGACAGCAGACGGGCAGGAAACAGCAGCAGCACACCTTCTGAAAACGTATACTTCATAGCAGATTCTTATTGATGGATAATTATGATTATTATGCAGAAAAAGTAATTACGTATTTACCGTTAGTTATACTTTCTGTCATTGCAGTTGTTTTACTACTTCCTAATTCTAGAAAAAGATTTTTAAGAATTCAGGCATCATTACCTACATCCAAAATAAAATCTGTGGCCATGGGGCTGGTAGAAATTCAGGGAAAACTTATTATGAAAGAACCTTTGATTTCACCCGTTGCGAGAGAAGAATGCATAGGATATTATTATACAATTGAAGATGTAACCAGAGATAAAGAAGGGAAAAATTCTTATACAACAATTCATAGAGAAACCCAGTGCAATCTCTTTCTGATGCAGGATGATTCAGGAACCATTGAAATACATCCCGAAGGCATAGAATTGATATTCATCGAAGAAACCAATGTAAGTTATAACGGACAGAAAAGATATAAGGAAACATTGCTTAAATCCGGCCAGGAAATGCTTCTTGTGGGAGCTGCCGACTCGAGAAACGGAGAAGCTTTCATCAGAAAAGATACAGGGCATAAGCTTTTAGGAATTACCACTGTTGCAGGAATTTCAGTCTGGAATAAATACCAGCCCCTGTTGAGGTCATTTATTGTCACCTGTATCGTTATACTTATCGTAATGATTTTAATCTTATCACAATAATGAATCAAATTGTAGCAATTGTTATCGCCGTATTTCTTATCGTGGCCATCGTGGCTTTTTTCATCAGTTTGTACAACAAGCTTGTCATGCTGAAATTCAATGTGGAAAAAGCGTATGGGAATATAGATGTTATTCTGAAGCAAAGAGCAGACGAAATTCCTAACCTTGTCAACGTTGCCAAACAGTTTATTGCACATGAAAAAGATCTGCTTACCAAACTGACAGAACTTAGAACTTCCTATAACAACACCAATGATTCCGACAGAAAAACAGAGCTTGCCAATGAGACATCAAAAGCACTTTCATCATTTTTTGCTGTTTCAGAAAACTATCCCAGCCTGCTGTCAAACAATAACTTCCTGGAACTACAGAAAAGAGTCTCCGGACTGGAAGATAAAATAGCAGACAGAAGAGAATTTTTCAATGACAGTGTAAACCTTTATAATATAGGAATTCATGAATTTCCCAATGTTATATTGGCAAAAATGCTGGGCTATAAAGACAAAACCCTATTAGACGTTTCAAATCAGGAAAAACATTATGAAGGAGTTCAGTTTTAATACATTTTTCGGATATGAAAATATACTGATGGAAAAACCCGAAATTGTTTTGTTCGGGGCGATGCTTCTTCCTATAGGTCTGATTATGGTGGTCAGTATGATAGGCTGGGTTTTCAGAAAACTGAAATTCAATATGTATATTATTCAGGCCATACTATACACACTGCTTTTCACATTCTTTTTTGGAACAGTCACTATGCTGATTCTTTTTTTTATAACAGATAAAAGCGGAGTTAAACTTGCGTGGTGCTGGAGTGCTATTCTCCTGGGAATGTTCTGCTTTAGCATCATCAATACCAATACCATCAGTAAAATGTTTACAGACTGGTCTAAAATCATTAAAAACTAAAATTATGATACAACAACCCTATTATATGATCGACTTCAGTGCATCAGCCTGTTTGTTCGAAATAAGGATTAATGATTATCCTGTGATTCATATGAATGTTGAGGGACAGGTCGCCACCAATATTCCAATTAATTTTGCCATATTGAAAAGTGGTGTTCAGACGATATCAGCAACCATTTTACCTAATATAGGCGATGTACAGCTGCATCCTAAATCAGAACTGAAATTTAATGTCAAACTTTTTGATGTGGCTAATGATTTTGTTTTTGACAAACAGTTTGGAGACTATCATTCAGAGGCTATTGAAGACAAAAAGAAACAGGTTATCAAACATGTTGGCTCCTTTAAAGCAGAAGTTCCTTATCAGCTTTCGGCATGGCAGAACGGGAGAAACCTGCAGGACATTAAAGACGGCAGAAAAAAACTGGAGCAGGCTTATGATCATATATCAAGATTAATAAGGGAAAATAAATTTGAAGATTATAAGAAATCAATTTCCAGAAGGGAAGAAAATATGGCTGCTTCTATGTATCTGTCAAAAACAGAATCGGAAGAACGATTTAATGATCTTGTAAAAGATTTCAAGTCCGGATTTAAAATACAGCCTGTTTCTAAAGATGCCGTTATGTTTGTATGTGCAGAAAATAAAGTCGCTTTTTTAAAAAAGGCAAACGGAGAATCTGCTTTATATCTGGAAAACCCGGAAACAGAAGAAGAACTGATGCTTGATATTTCATTTTATATTCCGGAAGGAAAGGAAGAATTTGAAATCATATAAGCACTTTATATTCATGCAAACAAATAGGAATTTGAAGTTAAAAGTGAATAAAAAACGTTTTCCGGATACTTGAATCATTTTTTTTCTGTTCTATTATTGATAACTGCATACTAACACTAACATTATGAAAAGATTGAAATATATAGTAATACCAATGCTCTGTCTGGCAGTTGCTTCATGCGGCCATCAGAAAAATAAAGATACTGAATCTTTGGTTGAAACACAGGGAAGTACTCAGACAGAACCCTTCAATCTTGCTAAAGTTGCTGTTGGACAAAATATCAATGAAATCTTAAAATCTGCCGGAGCCACAGCAAAAGAAGCAGTACGTACCAGTGAAGTTACTCTTATCGGAAATGAAAAACTGGCTTTTTCATCAAAAGAATTATTACACTTCAATGGGATAGATTTAGAAGGAAAAAATAATAAAAATATCAATAAAGTCCTTCTGCATTTTGGAAAAGTAGATCAAGAAATTGGTCCTCTTGCTAATGAAAAAGAGGATGAATTAGGAATGTATCAGCTTGATATCTATACAGAAGAAGAAAAGACAGCACTCTTTGATAACCTAAACAAAACCCTTCAGAAACCTACTTTTGATACCATTCGTGAAGGATTTGAATCTGAAATCAGAGATAATGAAATCATTAAGACCCATAATAAGCTCAGACAGGAAGTAGCCATCTGGAAAAATAAAGATATGCTCTATTATTACTGCGAAACTAAAATTGATAACAGACCGGACGAATACCGCTGCAACCTCTTTGTCTTCAAAAATAAAGAATGGAAAGACCTTCTCAAAGGATCAGGATACCCGGATCTGGATAAAATATCTCTATAACATTCGCTTACACAAATCAGCATGCTGATGCCTCTGTGCCCTTTAAAATAAGAGCTCTGCGTTAAAAAGATCTGCTCTATCAGCAAAATCTGCGGGAGTTTAAAAAATAAATGCCGGTCTAAAAAGAACCGGCATTTTTATATCAAATCAGTATTTGAATTATTTTACAAGGAACTGCATCGTTACCTGATCCAGTTTTAAAATATAAACTCCCTGACCAAGATTTCTTGTTTTAATAGAGTTTCCATTTCTGAAAGGCTGATCAATTGTCTGAAGAGTTTTCCCCTGAAGGTTATAAATCTCCGCTTTTTTTACCTTCTGAAGATCCCCTTTTACGAAAATTTCCTGATTGGTAATAGGATTAGGCGAGATTTTGAAACTGTTGGAAGTCGTTTCTGCAGCTGTATTTTGAGCCATTCTTGCACCTGATCCGGAATAACATGTCCATGCAAGATCATCAATAGCCACTCTGTTACTTGATGAAGTATTAACCAGACTTACCACTACATTTCCGGAAACGTTGATATTGTTGATGGTAGTCGTTGTAGATGTAGTACTGTAAGGAACAGTTCCTACGGTTGTTCCGTTTACTTTTACATCAAAAGTACCATTTGTTCCTGAGAATTTCAGCTGTGTAGTTACCGTTAAAGAACCAATACCATTTGCAGAGCTTCCGGAAGTTAAAGAACCGTTTCTTACCGTAATCGCTTTATTGTTAATGGTCTGATCTGTTCTTGCATCCGTTGCTGTCCATGAGATTCCTCCATTGCTCCATGTTCTGGTTGTGTAAGTAGAATTGGCTGCAGGAATTGTTTCAAAAGTTTCATTGGCGCAGCTGGTCCCTGGAGTAGTACCACCTGAATTAGTAGTACCGGAAACCGTTGAACTGTTCGATGAAGAATTTCCAGCTGCATCTTTTGCTACCACATAAAAACTGTAAGTAGTAGAAGGAGTAAGCCCTGAAATAGTCGTTGAAGTTGAACTTATCGTAGCAGCCAGATTTCCGTTCATGTAAACATTATATGCGGTTACGCCTACATTATCAGTAGAAGCATTCCATGCCAGAGAAATGCTGCTTGAAGTTGTTCCTGAGACATTCAGACCTGTCGCCGCAGTAGGTGCCTGAGTATCACCTGAAGGCTGTTGAGAACCCCAGATAAGATTAACATAATTTGGATTGTCTATGAAAGGATTTCTGTTTCCCTGAAAAGTATATGAAGCATTATTTCTTTTAATTTCTGCCTGAGAAACCGGATCCTGATTATGCCATGCTAAAAGAACATTCAGTTCCCATGTCTGCAATCCCGGGAATGTAGAATTTCCTAACATATTTCCTGATGAGAAAGTAGAAAGTTTGCTTTGGTAACGGGTTACAAAATAGAAAATCATACGTGCCACATCTCCTTTAAACTCATCAATCGGCTCAAATACCGTTCCTGCATATCCTGAAGATACAGAGGTTCCCAGCTTGGATCCATTCTGTGAAGTGAAAGAAGCACTTCCTACCTTTCCGAAAGGATAATTACTTCTCATTCCGTTTACTTTGCCATCTGTAGCTCTGATAAAATGAATATCTGCTACCATTGGAGAAGCTTGATTGAAAAGGCTTTGAGGAACAATATGCTCTCTGTTGTAGCAATTTCCCTCAGTAGAATACGTCCCACACTGATCAGATCCAGGAGTATAGTTATAAGAATCAGCACCTGAAGGCTTTTCAGAATAAATATCAAGGATGGTCCCGTCATTTTCGTAGTCCTTATCAATATCAGTGGTTTTATAGGCTGTCCAAAGCCCGCTGTAGCCTTTATCCACATGTCCGTTGGTGATAATGCTGCTTAATTCAGTTTTCAGTGCCGCCCCACTCAGTCCGTTGGCAGAATTGTAGTATCCTGCAGGAGCCTGAGCGTGAGCAAGTCCTGCAAATACAGAAAATAAAATGATTTTTTTCATATAATATAAGTTTAAGCAAGAATAACACATTTTTGTGAATTAAAAAATTACAAAATCGTTAATTTTAAATGCACTGCATGTAAATATGTAATGAGTAGTGAGCAATGAATGATAAGGATCATATAAGATTCCGTTTTATATTTTGAATTATGACTTTTATAATCTATCCTCAATATTGGCTATTCAATAGGACCAGGCTTTAACCCGGTTTAAAAATAAAACGTTTTTCAATTGTCTTAGCCAAGAATAAAAATAATAGAAGACTATATCCCCGGTTATCTGTGCTATCTGTGGGATAAATAAAATAGTTACCCATAAAAAAAGCTGATGCTTTTATAATCTATCCTCAATATTGGCTATTCAATAGAACCGGGCTTTAGCCCGGTTTAAAAATAAAACGTTTTTTCCTTTGGCTTAACCGAAACTAAATAATGGAAGATTATATCCACGGTGATTTGTGCAAATCTGTGCTATCTGTGGGATAAATAAAATAGTTACCCCATAACAAAGGCTGATGCTTTTATAATCTATCCTCAATATTGGCTATTCAATAGAACCGGGCTTTAGCCCGGTTTAAAAATAAACGATTTCATTTTGCTTTAGCCTGAAACGAAATAATGGAAGATTATATCCACGGTGATCTGTGCAAATCTGTGTTATCTGTGGGATAAATAAAATATTTACCCCATAAAAAAGCTGATGCTTTTATAATCTATCCTCAATATTGGCTATTCAATAGGACCGGGCTTTAGCCCGGTTTAAAAATAAACTATTTCCTTTGGCTTTAGCCGAAACTTAAATAATGGAAGATTCTATTCCCGGTTATCTGTGCAAATCTGTGTTATCTGTGGGAAAAATAAAATATTTACCCCATAAAAAAAGCTGATGCTTTTATAATCTATCCTCAATATTGGCTATTCAATAGAACCGGGCTTTAGCCCGGTTTAAAAATAAACGATTTCATTTTGCTTTAGCCTGAAACGAAATAATGGAAGATTATATCCACGGTGATCTGTGCAAACTGTGTTATCTGTGGAAAAAACAAAATAATTGCATAAAAAAAGCCAGTACAGAAGTACCGGCTATGTAATGGATGACTTAAATCTTATTTTCTTTGTGGCGGATAATTTTTCATAATCTCAGCCATAATTTCTGGAATCTGTCTCTGTTTTGCTTTTGGAGAATCTACAGAAATTCCGCTTCCTATACCTTGCCAAACCAATTTGTTGCTTTTTGCATCAATAAGGTCAACAATCAGAGCTCCTTCATTATAGTTGGTTGTCCATGTTCTGCTCATGCCGACACCCCATCCGAATGGTCCGCCCCATCCCCACATTCCGTAAGGAGAAGAGGAATTGATATCAGTAATCTTTTTATGATTTGCTTTTACGTTGATAATAAGATCAGGGTTTTCTCCGGACTGCAGTCCTTTGCTCTGAAGCTGTCTCGACAGTTCATTCAACACTCTGTCTTTATCAATATCATTCAGTTTTAGATCATCAATTCTGATTTTATATGTTTTATAAGAATTGAAATTGGCGGTTTCAGCATAATCTGAACGTACCTGAAAAGGGCTACAAGATGTTAAGCCTAAAGTAGCAGATGCCAACAAAATAAAAATATATTTTTTCATTTTATTTATTTTTTTTATCACTTTTAATGAATGTATCAGTCTTTTTATCGTACCCGTAAGGACAGTGTCTGCAGCCGCTTTTACAGCAGTATCCTCTTTTCAGATGGAATTTTTCTGTAAAAACCTTGTACCCCTGTTCATTATAGTAGAAGTCTTCACCTTCTTTGATGTCATAATGGGCCATAAGTTAAATGCTAGTCAAAAAACTTTTTATATTTGTTACTATGATAATTGTATGCCAAAAGCCTTTAAAAAAATTAAAAATTAATGGCATTGCTCTCTTTCCCTTTATCTTCATTAGGAAACCCGAAGATAAGGAAAATAATGTATTGATCAATCACGAAAAAATCCATTTGAAGCAGCAACTGGAAATGCTCGTTATTTTCTTCTATATTTTCTACGTTGTTGAATACTATTATTGGTTTTTCAAATTGAAAGACGGCTATCTGGCTTACAGAAGAATTTCCTTTGAAAGAGAAGCTTATGCTAATGAAAACAACCTGAACTATCTCAGAAAAAGAAAATTCTGGAACTTCAGGAAATATCTTTAGAATAAGGGCATGATGCATTGGAGTTCCGGGTTACGAGATTCGGGTTCAGGATTCTGGGTTCTGGCTTCCGATTTATTCTTTGTAATGACAGAAGTATTAAGATCTTTCACATCAAGATAACCGGAATATTTTGGCATTGCAGTACTGTATAATTCAATAGGAATGGGCTTTAGCCCGTTTATCAAAAAAATCAAAATTCATCCGGCTTTAGCCAAAACTTAAAAAAGTATCAAACAGCCATCTGTAGAAATCCATGTTATCTGTGGTAAAAAAACAATAAAAACAACAAATTGTCACAACACTAAATCTTTTCCTACTTTTGTAAAGAATAAACCTTGAGTTGTACAACTGAAATGCTATTAAAACTTCCCACAGAACCTGTTCCCATCCAGGAAATTCCCCTTGAGAAAAATATTAAACTTTTCATTAAAAGGGAAGATCAGATTCATCCGCTGATTTCAGGAAATAAATACTGGAAACTGTTCCATAATGTCAACCACTATCTGGAAAGAAATCCTGATAATCCTTATATTATTACTTTTGGAGGCGCTTTTTCGAATCATATCGCCGCAGTTGCTGCAGTAGGTCATCTGGCTGGCATTCCAACCCTGGGAATTATCAGAGGAGAAGAATTAGAGCATAAATGGCGCGATAACCCAACCTTACTTTTTGCCAAAAGGAATGGAATGAACCTGAAATTTGTCACCCGCGAAGAATACCGTCACAAAGAAAAACTTACGGAATTCCTTCAGCAGGAGTTTCCGGAGGCATTGATAGTCCCGGAAGGAGGTACCAATGAAGAGGCCGTAGAAGGAGTGAAAATGATGCTCAATGAACAAACAAAAGATTTTGACTATCTTTGCACCGCAGTTGGAACCGGAGGTACTATTGCAGGAATTTCAAAATTTTGTGAAGAAAATCAGAAAGTTATAGGATTTAAGGCCGTTGACGATGCTTCACTGGAAAATAAAATTTTTGAATTAACTTTGAGACAAAATTTTAATCTAATAGATTCATGTTTTGGAGGTTATGGTAAAATAAATGATAAAAACGTTCATTTTATCAATGATTTCAAAGAGAGGTACGGAATTCCTTTGGAACCGATTTATACAGGGAAAATGATGGAGAAAGTTTTTGAACTGATAGAAGAAGGGTATTTTCCTGAAAACAGTAAGATTTTGTGCTTTCACACTGGTGGTTTACAGGGAATTGAAGGAGCTAATCTACTTTTGGAAAAACAGAATAGAAATTTAATTATATAAGTAAAATTGAAAAACATGAAACACTTAGTGTTCCATCTTTCATTTTAAAACAATAAAAATTATAAGATGAAAAGACTTTTTCTATCCATAAGCCTTTTAGTTTTATCAAAATTTTCAGCCCAGACTTGGGCAACCGAAGATCAGTATATTCAGAAGTTTGCTAAATATGCCGTAGAAGAAATGGAAAAATATAAAATTCCGGCTTCTATTACCCTTGCCCAGGGATTACTGGAAACGGGAGGTGGACAGAGCAGACTGGCACAGGAAGGTAAAAACCACTTCGGTATAAAATGTAAAGAAGACTGGACCGGTAGAACGATGAAACATACCGATGATGCACCTAACGAATGCTTCCGTGTGTACGATGATCCAAGACAGTCTTATGAAGACCATTCTATATTTTTATCCACAAGAAAATATTACGCCAACCTTTTCAAACTGGATATGAAAGATTACAGAGCGTGGGCAACCGGTTTAAAAAAAGCGGGTTATGCTACCAATCCACGCTATGCTTCAATTCTTATTACCAAAATTGAAAAGTATAAATTATACGAATATGACAATACCAATTCTAATGAAGTATTGTATGCTGTTCTTAAAATGTACCCGGATCTGAAAGACGACAGAACTTTCATGGCACAGCTGGAGCCTTCAAAAGCCATCAGAAAAGTCAAAGACCCTGTTACAGTAGAAGTTCCTTACAAACAGACTTCTTACGCACAACAACAAAAAAGAGTAGAAAGAATCAAAACGAAAGCTGAAATTCTGAATTCTATTCTTATCAAAAGCCATCCGAATGACGGGCTGAAATATATTATCATTCCTGAAGATACCGATGTAAAATTCATTGCCAGCAAGTTCAAGGTGAGCGAAAGCAGACTAATGAAGTGGAATGAACTGGAAAATGAGACTTTAAAGAAAAATGATATCGTTTTCCTTGAGTCAAAAAATTCTACAGGAAATACCGCAACCTATAAAGCGGTGTCTGGAGAAGATATGCATGATATCGCCCAAAAATTCGGAATCAAATTACATAAATTGTATGCTAAAAACAGGATGGATGAAGGACAGCAGCCTTCTGCAGGACAGCTGATTTATTTAATAGACAAAAAACCACGAAACTAATAATAACTCCAAAACAATGGGAATTTTAAATATCAAATCTAAATATCTGCTGATATTTCTGATATTGATGTCATGTACAATATTTTCTCAGGAGCAAAATTATATTCCTTACAGAAAAGGAAAAGTGTGGGGGTTGTGCGATATTAATAAATTTATAGTTGTGCAACCACAATATAGCAGCATAAGCAGTTACGACGAATCTGTAGGAGGTTTTCATGCAGAACAAAATGGACAATTTGGAATTATAGACAGAAGGGCAGTGATGATCATGCCATTTATTTCTCATATGCCTATATCTGTGGACGGAGATAAATATCTGGTGTTTGATGGATGGGATTACTATTATTATTCCATTAAAACAAAAATGCGTCTTGAAAAATATATTAAACGTGAAAACTATCCAATAAGGGACAGAGGTTGGGAGAATGATCCGCTTTATAGAAATGATGCAAAGTTAACATTAAACAGGAATGATCTTGATGATGAAGACCTGGACATGCTGGTCCCATATGATGATGACAACTACCAGCTGAATTACAAGAGCGATTTTATCGAAATAAATAAAGATGATACTTATGTTGGGATTTATATTCCTAAACTTAAGAAAATATTTATTAATACACGCGAAATAGCATATGTTGGATGGCAGTTTTATAGAGGAAAACCTTATATTTTTACGACTAACGATTCAGGGCTGTTTGGATTAGCAGACGAACATTTTCGGGAGGTTTATCCTATACGATATAAGATGATCAATCTTGTAGAAGCGAGTCAGTTAGTGGTTCTCTCAGAACCTGATCCGAATAACAATAAGAATTTAATTTTCATGACAATTCTTCCCAATAATAAGGTTTTATATGGAAAATTTGAACCAGCCGTTACACTTTGGAAAAATGGCAATCCTTTTCAAATATATTACACAGTGATTGATGGACAGAAGAATTATGCAGGAGAAGATGGAACCCTTTATTTTGAGGGTTAAACAATAAAATAAGAGAAAATGAAGTATCAGAGAAGTTCGGCTTTATTTGATGAAGCCTACAAATACATTCCGGGAGGCGTAAACTCTCCGGTAAGAGCATTCAAATCCGTAGGAGGAGTGCCTGTTTTTATGAAATCGGCGAAGGGAGCTTACCTTACCGATGCAGATGACAATACTTACATCGATTATATCAACTCATGGGGCCCGGCTATTTTAGGACATACCCATCCTGAAGTGCTGGAAGAACTGAAAATACAGGCAGAGAAAGGATTCTCTTTCGGAGCCCCTACAGAACTGGAAACTGAAATTGCAAAATTCATCATTGAAAATGTCCCGAATATTGACCAGATCAGAATGGTTTCTTCAGGAACAGAAGCATGTATGAGTGCTATCAGGCTGGCAAGAGGATATACGGGAAGAGATAAAATTGTAAAATTTGAAGGCTGCTATCACGGGCATTCAGATTCATTCCTGATCAAAGCGGGAAGCGGAGCCGCTACATTCGGAAATCCAAATTCTCCGGGAGTAACTGCTGGTACTGCAAAAGATACTTTGTTAGCCCGTTATAACGATTTTGAACAGGTTCAGGATTTATTCCGCCATAACCAGGGAGAAATTGCAGCAGTAATTATAGAGCCGGTTGCCGGAAATATGGGTTGTGTACTGCCTGAAAACGACTTTTTACAAAATCTTAGAAAAATCTGTGATGAAAACGGAGCATTATTGATTTTTGATGAAGTAATGACCGGTTTCAGATTAGCTTTCGGAGGAGCACAGGAACTTTTCAATGTAAAAGCAGACCTGGTCACTTACGGAAAAGTAATCGGAGGAGGACTTCCTGTAGGAGCTTTTGCAGGTAGAAATGAAATTATGGATCACCTTGCACCAAAAGGAGGAGTTTACCAGGCGGGAACGCTAAGTGGAAACCCCCTGGCAATGAGAGCAGGATTAAAAACCCTTCAGCTTATTAAAAATGATCCCGAATTTTTCAACAGATTACACAAGACCACAGAAACGTTGGATTTTGAAATCGGAAAAATTCTGAATGAGAAAGGAATTGCTCACAGAATCAACAGAAAAGGTTCTATGATGTCTGTATTCTTCCATATCAAAAGTGTTTCCAACTTTGATGAGGCTCAGGAAGCTAACCATTCATTGTTCAATAATTTCTTCCATCAGATGCTGCAGAATGGAGTATATCTTCCACCAAGCGGTTACGAAACATACTTCATCAGTGATGCCATCAGGGATAAAGAAATTGATATGACACTGGAAGCAGTAAGAAAATTTGAATATTCAAATAAATAAATATAAATGAAACCGGATTTTTAAATCCGGTTTTTTTATGCAGAAATGTAACTTCAATATTGAGAATTTTAAGCCCGCAGATTGAATTAATAGGCAAATTTTAATTTAAAATATTCATTTTCTCATGTCATATATGAAAATCTGCATAAGCTGAGTGTTCTGCAGGGGAAATTTTCTTTTTAAAATGACTATCTGAAACATAAATATTCACAAAGCATAAATCATACAGATTTTGTAATAAACCATACACTTGGTTCAGAGTACTTCTTTCTAATTTTGTATCAAATAGATTGGAAATGAAGACTTCAGACAATAACATCTCCCGTAAAGATTTTATCCGTAATTCAGCACTGGCTGTAGCGGGATTAACTTTAATACCCAGTATCATGACCGCATCACCTTTCCTTAATGACAGTACTATTTCAGCAAAAGGAAAAATGAGCCTTAAAAATGTTCGTCTGGAAACAGGTTTTAATTACCGGGAAGGAGAAGTTACCTCCACCAAAACTGATCTGTTTTATGTAGAAGTTGAAAACGGAAAAATCACAAAGATCACAGCCAATCAGCCCAATGCTAAAGCTGTAGATGCAAAAGGTCTATTGATGCTTCCTGCATTTAAAGATATGCATATTCACCTGGATAAAACCTTTTATGGAGATAAGTGGCAGGCAGTTAGAAAAAGAACCGGAGGTGTTAAAGGAATGATAGAACTGGAGCAGAAAATGCTTCCTGAGATGCTGAAAAATTCTACCTTCAAGGCTGAAAAACTGATCGAGCTACTGCAATCAAAGGGAACTTCCTATGCAAGAAGCCATGTGAATATTGAACCGACTTCCAAACTTCAGTCTTTAAAAAATCTGCAGAAAGCTTTAGAAAACAAAAAGAAAAGCTTTGGAGCTGAGCTGGTAGCCTTTCCACAGCATGGTGTTTTCTATACGGATTCCGTACCATATCTGAAAGAAGCTGCGAAAATGGACATCGATTTTATCGGTGGAGTAGATCCGTTCAGCATTGATGGAGATATCGAAAAAGTGGTTGACTTCACGGTTCAGCTTGCTTTAGACAATAAAAAAGGAATAGATATTCATCTTCATGAAACCGGAGATTCAGGATTGAAAACGGTAGAATACCTGATTAAAAAAGTAAATGAAAATCCTTTTCTGAAAGGAAAAACTTATGTAAGCCACTGTTTTATTCTGGCAAAATTAGAAGCTGCAAAACTGGAAGAAATTGCGGAAAAATTAAGTGAAGCACAAATTGGAATTGTTTCCACGATCCCTTTTGGCAGACTGATTATGCCTATCCCAACTCTTTATAAACATAATGTGACTGTTCTCACAGGAAATGACAGTATCATAGATCACTGGAATACTTTCGGAACAGGAAGTGTACTTCAGAAAGCCAACCTGATGGCTCAGTTGTACGGATATTCAACAGAGTTTTTATTGTCAAGAAGCTTAAAACTTGCAACGGGAAATATTCTTCCGCTGGATGACAAAGGAACTCAGCAATGGCCGAAATCCGGAGATAAGGCAGACTTTGTACTCATCAATGCAAGCTGTTCAGCAGAAGCCGTATCAAGAATTTCAGAAGTAGAATCATTGGTGCATGATGGAAATGTTGTCTTTTAGACCCAATGATATAATTGTTTACAAATTTATATATATAATTTAGTTGTGTTTTTTAGCCACAAAGGGTATGAAAGCCTGAAAACAATTGTTGATTTTCAGAAACAGCCACGGAATGAAGTAGAAACTGAAGAAGAAGTGGTGTATGTAAAGCTTTTATCCCTTTTGTGGTTGTTTTAATTTTTTCTCTCATAAATTTTACTAATTTTAGAGAAAATCAGGCAGGGTGGCTTACCATACAGATCATTTTCCAATTTTAGGAATTCAGGAATTTAGTGAAAATCAGCTGAAAGGCTGTAATCTGCTGTTCAATGAGCTTTCCGGAGCACGTTCTATTGATGATCCACACAAGCACGACTTTTTTATCATCAATCTTTTTGAGCATGGAGCAGGCTCACATACCATAGATTTTACAGAATATGAAGTAAAGGATTACCAGATTCATCTGGTTTTTCCGGATCAGGTACATCAATGGGTGATTGAAAAAGAAACCATAGGATATCAGCTGATGATCAGCAGAGATTGGTTTGAAAGTTTTCTACCTTCGTTAAGGTTTTCTGCATCGTATTACCAGAATCATCCGGTGATCAATCTTTCCAAAGAAGTTTTTGAAACTTTTCTATATGAATTTCATGCCATTCAGAAAGAACTGAACGGAGAAAAAGTATTTTGGGAACTGATTCAAAAAAGAAGTGAACTGATTGGTTTACTGGTGAGTAAATCTGTGGAAGGTGCTTACAAAGATTTTGAAGTTTATAACTCAAATCCTATTATTTCAAAGTTTCTGCATCTTATTGACGAACATTTCAAAACAGAAAGATCCGTATCCTTTTACGCCGATAAACTGAATATTTCTGCCAACTACCTGAATATTGTCTGCAAGAAAACCCTCAATGCTTCAGCTTCATCTCTTATTCAGGACCGTATTTTGCTGGAAGCAAAGAGGTTATTAAAAGTTTCTGAAATGTCTGTGAAAGATATTGTATATGATCTTGGGTTCTATGATCATGCAAGCTTTTCCAAATTCTTTAAAGCGCAGACGGGAATGACACCTTCCCAGTTCAAAGAATAATCTGTACAAAACAAGACATAATTGATACACCGGTTTTAACATGAAGTCGGGCTAATTTTGTATAGTTAAATTTTAAATCATGCAATTTCCCTATCAATTAACTGCAAAAGGAAACTATTCCCTAAAAAATGTCCGCCTGGAAACAGGTTTTGAATACGAAAATGAAGAGGTTACCGGAACAAAAACAGATCTTTTCAGTATTGAAATTGAGGACGGAAAAATAAAAACAGTAAAAGCCAATGATCCTGCTTCCCAAGCAATTGATGCAAAAGGTTATCTGATGCTTCCTGCTTTCAGAGACATGCACATTCATCTGGATAAAACACTATATGGTCTTCCGTGGCAGGCACTTTCTCCGAAAAGAAGAACGGTAAAAGATATGATCGCCTATGAACAGGAAATCATCCCTGAATTGCTGAAAACTTCCGTAAAGAGGGCAGAGCAGCTGATCAGCCTGCAGCAGCATTATGGAACTCACTTTGCAAGAACCCATTTTAATATTGATCCTACATCAGGATTAAAATCTTTGGAACATCTTGAACAGGCACTTGAAAATAAAAAAGATTCCTTCAAAGCTGAACTGGTGGCATTCCCGCAGCATGGAGTTTACTATACAGAATCTGCTCCATTGATGAAAGAAGCAGCACAGCTTAAAAGTGTAGGATTTATCGGCGGACTGGATCCTTTAAGTATAGACGGAAGCATTGAAAAGGTAATGGATTTTACCGTTCAGCTGGCTTTAGATCACAACAAAGGAATTGATATTCACCTGCACGAGGTAGGAGAATCCGGAATGAAAACCATCAATTATCTGATTGATAAAGCGATCGAAAATCCCGTACTTCAGGGAAAAACATTTGTAAGCCATGCGTTTGCCTTAGCTCATCTTTCACCCAAAGAAACGGAACAGATTGCGGAAAGACTGGCTGCCGGAAAAGTAGGAATTGCTTCTTCAGTACCTTTTAAAGGGACAGTAATGCCTATTCCCACTCTGAAAAAATATGGAGTGAATGTACTAATCGGAAACGACAATGTACAGGATTACTGGAGTACGTTCGGTTCCGGAAATATGCTGCAGAAAGCCAATTTGATTGCAGAACTGTACGGTTATGCTACGGAATATGCCCTGTCAAGAGCTTTGCAGTTTGCTACCCAAATTATTCTTCCTCTCGATGAAAAAGGAAAACAACAGTGGCCAAAAGCCGGGGATGAAGCAGCCATTGTTCTGACAGACGCTTCATGTTCTGCAGAAGCCGTTTCCAGAATGTCTGAAATAAAAGCCCTGATGAACGACGGGAATTTATTCTGGAGAAATTAATTGAAGTATATATATTTTTTATACACTTGTTTTTTGTGAATGCCATCGGGAGTTTTCCTGGTGGCGTTTTTTTTATTATGAGTTATGAGTTATGAGTTATGGGTTATGAGTTTCGGGTTTCGGGGTTCTTCTCTATCGATAGGAACGGGCTGTAGCCATTAAATAGAAGAATACATTCATCCGGCTTTAGCAACCTACCAATAAAATCCCCATGATCAATTTAAAAAATAACTGTTCATATTCCCTTTTTCTGTTTTTACAATATGAACACCTCTTAATATTAATTTCGTGAGACCAACATCATATCGGATAATAACGATAAAAAAAAGCCCCCGAAAATACTTCCGGAGGCTTCTATTTGAAATTAAATCTAGGTACTTATATGATGATGTTATAAGTTAAAGTTAGTCCATCCTGCATACCATGTATCTGTAGCATCTTTTACAGCACCTCTGTAAGAAACCTGTGTAAACCAGGTTGCCAATTTAGGGTTTGTAAATGCTCCACCTGTTAATAATGGAGAACCTGCAGTAGGTGTAAAGTTAGGTGTAGTTCCTGCTGGAGCCCAAGCACCTGCAAGTTTTACATCAGCAGTTGAAGCAAGGATGGTGTTTCCTTTAGCATTAAACCATGTAGTAAGATCAGCCAACGTATACGTTGTTGGCGTAGAGGTAGATGGTCCGAATTTTAAAGGAGTTGTATTTCCTGCCAATACGTTGTTTTCAAAGAATAACTTGTTTCCTACGATATTGTTATCTGTTGGAGATCCTTTTGTAGCATCAATGAATAAGCCAACCGGGAATCCTGTAAATACAGAGTTGAATACAGAGATAGAAGAGTTTCTTCTGATCTGTAATGCATTCTGGAATAAAGCATTGATTGTTCCGGGAGCGGCAGAGTTGATTGGCCCGATAATCGTCATGTTAGAGAACGTAGCTGAAGTCTGAGGTGTTAAAGTAGAACCGTTGGCATCATTATCAGATTCAAATGCGTTAGAACCGGAAACGTCTGCTACCTGAGAATCTCTTACTGCAATACCAAACTGTACATTTCCTGAGAAACCGTTATCCGTATCGAAATCGTCATCAAGACCTTTGTAAGAAATAAGGTGAGAACAGTTTACTGTTCCTCCAAACCACTCGAAACTGTCATCATTAGCATAAGCAACTTCTACATAATCTACTGTAGTTCCGTTACCTACACCACCAAATGTAAGTCCGTTGATCTCTTTATCTGGTAAGAATGCATATCCTGCATATTCTATTCTTACATATTTTAATACACCACTGTTATCAGCAGCATTAGTTCCACCATAAAGTCCAAGACCTTCAGAGTTGTTAATACCCCCTTCAATTTCTCCAACTCCGTTTGTTCCTCCGAAAGACGCATTAGTAGGAGCGTTTCCTAGGATAACTACACCTGCCCAGTCTCCTCTTTTAGGACTTGGTTTTTCTGAAGTGAAGATAATTGGGTTGGCAGCAGTTCCTTCTGCCATTATTTTACTTCCTCTTGTAATGATCAAAGCTCCGTTTTTATCGGCTTCACCAACAATCTTTGTACCTGGCTCGATAGTTAAAGTAGCTCCATTAGTTACATATACCAGTCCTCTTAGCTTATAGATTTTATTGGCTTTAAGTGTAGTATTGGAAGTGATTTTTCCTGAAAGAATTAGGTTTTCAGTTTCTCCGTTTCCGTTACCTCCATTTTGAATAATGGTAGGTCCATCTTCTTCTATATTTCTACATGCGGTAGTTGATACTAGAGCGCCAAGCATTAAAGAATATAAAACGAACTTTTTCATGTTATAAAGAATTAAATTATTTATTAGATTATTTGTTGAGTGAATTAAAAATTGTATCCCAGTGTTAAACTGATATTGGTTCCTGTAAGCCTTTCAATAGCAAGAGCATCTTTGCTGTCATACTTGCCGTTATCATTCAGGTCATGGTAGAATTTGGCACGACGGTTCAGGATATCTGAAACATTCAGCTTGATCTCTCCTTTGTTACTCCATAATTTTTTAGCAAGCTGGAAGTCTAAAAGAGGTCTTGGTGCTTCCCAGATTGGTGGTACCTGATCATTTCCTACATAAAGGATTCTTCTTCCGATCATGTTGAATAATAGCGTAGAAGACCATCCTGATTTTTCAGTGTCATACTGGAGACTTAGGTTCACAGTATATGGAGATTGTCCCTGCATTGGTCTGTCTATGTTAGTCGCCTCATCTGTTACTCTGTTTTTAATTAATGCTACGTTTCCACCCAGCGTAAAGTTTTTAAGAGCACTTACAAAATCCAGTTTTTTTCTGGCTTCCACTTCCAGTCCGTAAGCATCAGCTTTATCTACGTTAAGGTAGTTGAAAGTGTTACTCGTTCCTACCCCGGATTGGTTGAAGTATAATTCGATCGGTTTTTTGAAATTTTTATAGAAACCTGCCACGGAAATAATTTCTCCGTTTCTTGGGTAGAATTCCCAACGAAGATCGGCACTCGTGATTTTAGTTCTTTCGATAGATTTGTTACCGATTACCGTTGCTCCAAGGTCAAAATCATAATATGCCAAAGGAGAAACCTCTCTGAATTCCGGTCTTACAACAGTCTGAGAACCTGCAAGACGGATATTCATTTTAGGATTTACCTTGAATGTTAAGTTAACAGCAGGTAAGAAGTCTGTAACACGCGTATTGACAAAACGGTCATCACTTTTCTTCGTGCTTCCTACCAATTGGTCAAAGTTTTCAACTCTTAATCCCCAAACCGCTCTTAACCATGGTGTGAAGTTATTGTCAAACTGTAAATACCCCGCGTTAAGGATAGTGTTGGCAATATATCGGTATTGGTTTCCTGCAATTTCATCAAATGTGAATCCTCCGTTTGTTCCGAAATTACCAGGATTGAAAATCGTTTCGAAAGGCTGGGAAAGTAATCCCTGGTTAAAGTTTTCAAGTCTTACAGAAAATGGTCTTGAGTTGTATATTCTGTCTTTTACCTGGAATAAATACCCTCCTTTGATCGTTTGTTTTTGTCCGAACATTGTAAATGTCTTGGATACGTCACCTCCTGCATTATATAAATAGTCGCTTAGCGTAGAGTAGAATACACTTCCTGATTTTTGAGAAAGACCATTAGAAATCAAGGCTAAATAAGGGCTTCCCGGCATGTTCGTATATTGATTATACTGTAAACGCTGCAGCAAAGGAATATACTGATCAAGGATTCCGAAGCTTCCATACCAGTTTACGGTCAATCCGCCAAGAACATCAATTTTATGATTACCGGAAAGGGTAGAGTTGTAGAAAGTGGTTTCTTTAAATCCGATTTCCCTTGCCATGATGTTTGTTCCGTTAATCGGATCAAATTCAAAGTCCTTTCCTGTTCTGAATGACATGTGGTTTACCGTATTGTTGGTAATGATATTCTTTAGGGAAATTTTATTATTGTTGTTCAGCTTTAAAGAAAGGTTCAACATCCCTCCTAAAATAATATCATTGCTGTATTTTTCTGTAAAATAATCGAAGTTGGTATCAGCAAGCTGATTGTTGATGGTAAAGAAACGGTTGGTAGACTCCGTTCTTCTTTTGTTGTTACTATAGTTCAAAACAGCAATTACTCCCAAATCTTTTCCGAATAATTTCGTGTTGAAACCTCCGTCTAACTGTAAACTTAAGTTTTCAGGATAACCAATGCTGTTATAGCCAAGATTTTTTGTATATCCTTTACCAATTTCTGTTTTTTGACCTTCAGTCAGAATACTGAAAGCATTCTTTGCAGGCATATTGGTAGGGAGTTTTCTGTAACCGTCATCAATTCCTAGAAAGTCCCATTTTCCACCTTTCTGCATATGGAATTCCTGTCCCATCGTAGCGGTGTTTCCTCCTACACCTACCTGTACATTGAAGAAATTTTTATTAGGAATATCCTTAGTATTTACCTGGATCAATGCACCGCCCCATTCACCTGTATATTCAGGAATGAAAGTTTTGTTGATAACAAGAGTTTCAATAACATTCGCAGGGAAAAGGTCAAAAGAGAAAGTCTTTCGGTCTGGTTCCGTACTGGATAACTGAATACCATTCAGCATCGCCTGGTTATAACGGTCTGATAAACCTCTAACGACAATATATTTTCCATCAAATAAACTCACTCCGGAAACTCTTTTCAGAACTTCACCCGTGTTTCTATCCGGACTCCTTTTGATTGCTTCAACACCAATAACCTGAGAAACTACACCTGCGTTCTTTTGTAAACCGATTGTAGAGGCTATCGTTTCTTTTCTTGCGTTTGATTTTATGACAACTCCTTCAATTTCTTTTTCTTTGGTAGATGGCTTATCCAGAACGATATCAAGATGAGTGTTACCCTCATTCTTTATAATAACTTCACTGATCTCTTTTCTGTTATAGCCGTTAGAACTTACTGTTACGATGTAATTGGCACCGGGAGAAAGATTGATAGAGTAGTAGCCGGAAATGTCAGTGGTTACTTCCTGACCATTTACTTTTACTTTTACCCCTTCTATAGGAGTGTTATCTTTCTCGTCCAATACCCTACCTTCCAAAATCTGACTTTGTGCAAAAGCATAGCCAGCAGAAAACAAGGCAAGTAGCATGATGCTCTTGTGGAGTTGTTTTTTCATTATTACTTCTTTTACTTCTTTTTCAAGGGCAAAATAAAGGCTAAGTTTTTAAGAAAACTTTAGGAGAATCTTAATTAATTATGAAGTTTGTATTAACGGATGGATGAATTTTATAGTTATTGATGTTTAATTTATATAATTATAATTTTTGTTTTAATGTTAAGTATTATTCGCTATATTTGATTTGTGTATATTTAATTATTGATTTTTTTATTGATTTTATAATTTATAGTCGAAATATTGTTTTTTAATAATTAGTTAACATTTGGCAGATAGATGAAATCAATTGAAATAATTAATTTTGTGGGAATTCTTAAACTAGAAGATGAGCAAAAAAATTCTTTTAATAGACGATGAACTGGACATTTTAGAGATTCTGTCTTACAATTTGGAAAAGGAAGGGTATGATATCTATACTGCTACCAATGGTAACGAAGGTATAGAAAAAGCGAAGGAAATTGTTCCGGATCTTATCTTATTAGATGTCATGATGCCTGAAAAAGATGGTATAGAAACCTGTCAGGAACTTCGTAAAGTGAAAGAACTGCAAAAAACACTTATTGTGTTCCTTTCTGCAAGAAGCGAAGAGTTTTCTCAATTAGCAGGTTTTCAAGCAGGTGCCAATGATTACATCGTAAAACTGATCAAACCGAAAATCCTTATTTCTAAAGTAAATGCATTATTACAGCTAACCTCTCAGGTGTCTGACAATGCTAAACTTATTGAAATCGGAGACCTTGTTATTGATAAAGATAATTTCAGGGTTTCCAAAAGCGGACAGCAATTTCTTCTTCCTAAAAAAGAATTTGATTTGCTTTACCTTTTGGCTTCCAATACTGAAAAGGTTTTCAAAAGAGAAGAGATTCTGGAAAAAGTTTGGGGAAATGATGTGATTGTAGGAGAAAGAACCATTGATGTTCACATCAGAAGACTAAGAGAAAAACTGGGAATCAATACGATTCAGACATTAAAAGGGATTGGGTATAAACTGATCGTTTAATTATTTAAAAATCTTAACTTTACGTTCAATCATTAAAACGTTGTAAAATTGAAATTTTACAGACTTACCCTCGTTGCCTCCTGTCTGCTGACATTGGTAATGCTCCTTTTAGGTGTTGTATTTGACTCACTTAAAGATATCTATTATGAGACCCCTTTGTTCAAAACGGGTCTTTTCATCTGTATTATCCTGATCTTCCTGATCAACTGTGTAGTACTGGAACTCCTTTTCAATTACTACAGCAGAAAACAGGTTAAAGGCCTTTCCGGATTTCTTCCGCAGGAAATCGTACAGAACCATGACGAAAATATCACCATCAAAGAACTTGGCGAAAGGTTTTCAGATCTCAATCAACAGCAGGTATCAGAAATTGATATGATGAAAGAAATGGAAAGTTACCGTAAAGAATACATCGGAAATGTTTCCCACGAACTGAAAACACCTCTGTTTTCTATCCAGGGATATGTAGAAACCTTAAGAGACGGTGGAGTAGATAACCTTACCATCCGAGATAAATACTTGGAGAGAATCGATAAGTCAGTAGAAAGACTGATTGCCATTGTAACAGACCTTGATATGATTAACAGGCTGGAGGCAGGTGAAATTAATCTTACCGTTTCAAAATTCGATGTTAATCTTCTGATCAAGGAAATTTTCGACCTTCTTGATCTTGAAGCCGAAAAACGAAATACAACATTACAGATTCAGACCCTTCATCCGCAGATCTTTGTGGAAGCTGATAAACAAAAGATTTCTCAGGTTTTTATTAATCTGATCTCCAATGCCATTCATTATGCCAACAGACAGGAAGCAAAAGTGATTGTAAAAACCAGTATTCTGAAAAATAAAGTACTGATAGAGGTGATAGACAATGGAATGGGAATCAAATCTGAAATTCTTCCAAGAATATTCGAAAGATTTTATCGTGTGGAAACCAGCAGAAGCAGAAGAGAAGGCGGTTCCGGACTTGGACTGGCTATTGTAAAACACATCCTTGAAGCTCACAACGAAAACATTACCGTAGAAAGTGTCTACCTCGAAGGCACAAAGTTCAGTTTTATGCTCGAAAAAAGTAAATAATTCCTGCAAAATGTAAGAAAAAAAAATATTTTAAAAAATCCTGAAATATTTTTTTGTCACATGTCATTTATTATATATTTGCAACAGAGATTTATCATAATTATAAAGGCAAAAAAGTAATTTAAGAAACTGATATGGTTTACAAAATCCGCGTAATATTAGATGCGAAAGAGGATATTTTCCGTGATATTGAAGTTAAGGGAAAACAAACGTTATGGAACTTACATTTAGGAATTAAAAGTGCATTCAGTCTTCAGGGAGACGAGCTTTCTACTTTTAATCTGTTAGAAGATGACGGAACAATCGTAAAAAGTGTCCCATTGGAAGATATGAGTGATGATGGTGATGGTGAGATCATGTCAGATGTTTATATTGATGAAGCTTTTGAAAACGTAGGGGACAAAGCTCAGTTCCAGTATGGGCTTCTTGATCTTTGGGAGTTCTTCTGCGAGCTTGTAGAAGTTATTGAAGAAACAAAAGGAGTTAATTATCCTATTACCGTATACAGATTTGGAAACGTTCCATTAAAGGCTCCTAGCAAAAACGGAGGTGCTGCAGGTGGCAAAAAGAAATCAGCAATGCCGTTGGTAGATGATGAATTCGGTTTTGATGACGATTTCGTAGCGGGTGGAAACTTTTCAGATGAAGATGATGACAGCTTTGATGATGAGGAAGAAGAAGATTACAATGACGATGTCTTTGATGAGGAAGATGACAATGACGATGAAAGATAGTCAATAAAAATATATCAGCCCTGGATTTTGATCCGGGGCTTTTTTATGGAGTTTTACTTATGATTTTTTTACAGAATTTCTTTAAACTTTTATTTTTGAAACATTAAGATTGGTATTAAGTTGTTAATATAAGCTTCGCTTTATGCTTAAAAATCAGAATGATTTATCTTAACTAGACTTTATTCTTAAATCCTTCTTAATGGTTTTAATAGATCCAGTATTTTTTATAAGTCTAAATACTACTTATCCTTTTTCTCCAAAAACAATCCTTACTTTTGTTAAAAATAGTTTAATGAAAAAATTAATTTTGTTAGCTGTAATTGGTCTGGGAATTGTTTCCTGTACCACTCAAAAAAATATCCGGAAGATGACAGAACTGCCAAAAGATTGGAAACATAATACAAATATCTACGAAGTAAACATAAGACAATATACTCAGGAAGGAACTTTTAAAGCATTTGCAAAAGAAATGCCCCGTCTGAAATCTATGGGAATAAAAACCCTTTGGTTTATGCCTATCACCCCCATTGCCCAGCAGAATAAAAAAGGAAGTATGGGCAGTCCTTATGCAGCTTCAGATTATACTTCCATCAATCCTGAATTCGGAACGCTGCAGGATTTTAAGGATATGGTGAATGAAGCACACAGATTAGGATTTAAAGTAATCATTGACTGGGTAGCCAATCATACCGGCTGGGATCATGTTTGGACAAAAAAACACCCTGAATTTTATCTTAAAGACCCCGATGGAAAGTTTCATATTGCATCAGGAATGGATGATATTATTGAGCTGGATTATAAAAATAAGGAAATGCGTCTGGCCATGATAGATGCCATGAAATACTGGGTACAGGAAACCAATATTGATGGTTTCCGATGTGATCTTGCTTCATGGGTAGAGGTTGATTTCTGGGAACAGGCACGTCCCGAAGTGGAAAAAATAAAACCTCTTTTCTGGCTGGGAGAGTTCGATGAACTGGAAAGCCCGGAATATGGAAAAGTTTTCGATGCCAGTTATTCCTGGAAATGGATGCATAAATCTGCGGATTATTATAAAAAGAATGAGCCTCTTCAGGAATTAAAAGATCTGTTGAGACAATATTCTAATATCGGAGATACCTCAATGAGAGCATGGTTTACCACAAACCACGATGAAAACTCATGGAACGGAACCGAATATGAGAAATATGGAGTGATTACAAAACCAATGGCAGTATTCTCTGCAATATGGAATGGTGTTCCGTTACTGTACTCAGGACAGGAACTTCCCAATATGAAAAGGTTGGAATTTTTCGAAAAAGATGCCATCCAATGGACCAATACCTATCAGGTGGCTGATTTCTATAAAACATTATTGCACTTAAAAGCTGTCAACCCTGCTTTAAGAGGAGGTGATCCAAATGTAACAACATACCTCCTGAATACCACAGCCAATGATAAAATTCTTGCTTATGTAAGAAAAAATGGAAAAGATGAAGTACTGGTAGTGTTGAATATGTCAAAAGAACCTGTTAACTTTTCTATTGAAGACGAACACTTATCAGGAATATTCAGAAATGTTTTTGATAAAACGAAAAGAGATTTCAGCAACGGAAAAGACTTTAGTTTCAAAGTTTCTGATTATGCCGTATTTGAAAAATAAAAAATATTGTCTTTGAAACTTAGCTTAAACAGTAGATTTTAACGACTAGCCTTTAGAGGTACTCAATTCCCCTCCGCCGGAGGGGTGTCAAAATCTATGATTTTGACGGGGTGGTTTATCTGCCCTGCAATAAAAATCCACCATTACAATGAACAAACAGGAAATAATCAATATCATCAAAGCAAAAGCTGCCGATAAAATCCGGTATTTTGAAAACCTTATTTCAGAAACACGAGCGTCCAATAACGATACGAAAAGCTCAATGGGGGACAAATACGAAACCGGAAGAGAAATGCTTCAGCAGGAAATCAATAATCTGCAGAGACAACTTAATGAAGTATTGAATCAGCAGGCAGTTTTGCAGAAAATAACGTCAGATCCTTCGGAAAAAGTTCAGAACGGAGCACTGGTAAAAACCAATAAAGGATTATTTTATGTAGCTGCTTCCATGGGAGAGATTACTGTTGGGAACCAGAAAATCATGACTGTTTCTGCAGAGTCACCCCTGGTGAAAGTCATGTATGGTAAAAAAACAGGAGAAACATTCATTGTTAATACCATTCATCAGACCATTGAAAATATATGGTAAAATTAATATCTGTTAGATTGCAGATATCCAGTTCTTTAATAGAAAATAAACATCACCGGTATAAAAAGCATTCATAAAAGTGGGTGCTTTTTTTGTTGGTTTTTACTAAATTTGGAACTTAAAATCTCATTCAAAATGCAAAACTACCTGGATCTTTTACAGCATATTTTAGACAACGGAACTGATAAAACCGACAGAACAGGCACCGGAACAAGGAGTGTCTTCGGATATCAGCTGAGATATGATCTGTCAAAAGGATTTCCTTTGGTAACCACAAAAAAAGTGCATTTGAAATCCATTATCTACGAATTACTTTGGTTCCTGAAAGGAGATACCAATATTAAGTATCTTAATGATAACGGAGTAAGCATCTGGGATGAGTGGGCAAATGAAAACGGAGATCTGGGACCTGTTTACGGAGCACAATGGAGAAGCTGGAGCGGTGCAGATGGAAAAGTGGTAGATCAGATTACAGAAGTAATTGACCAGATCAAGAAGAACCCGGATTCCAGAAGACTGATTGTATCCGCATGGAATGTTGCAGAAATTCCTAACATGGCTTTGGCTCCTTGTCATGCTTTGTTTCAGTTTTACGTAGCTGATGGTAAACTATCCTTACAGCTGTATCAGAGAAGTGCTGATGTTTTCCTTGGTGTACCTTTCAATATTGCAAGCTATGCATTACTGTTGATGATGGTCGCACAGGTTTGTGATCTTGAAGTAGGAGATTATGTGCACAGCTTCGGAGATGTTCATATCTATAATAATCACTTTGAGCAGGTAAACAGACAACTTGGAAGAGAGCCAAGAGCACTTCCAACAATGAAACTAAACCCTGATGTTAAAGATATCTTTGATTTCGATTTCGAAGACTTTACCTTAGAAAATTATGATCCACATCCGGGAATCAAAGCTCCTGTAGCGATTTAATATTCTTATATTACTTTATTTTTTTATTTACGTCTATCATTTTTAATATGAGTAGACAGCATTACCTGTACCCATTAGTTGGGAAATCAGAATATAAATACTTTAGCGCACTTTCTTTTGGTAATTGTTTCTTACATTTGAAAGAACAACTCCGGTCGTTTGAACTCCTTTTTGTAAAGCGGCTTACTGACTGGTAGTAAATCATCAATGTAAAATGCTTAAAAATAAATTATGAAGTATTTAAAAATTAATATAGAAGAAAATGCAGATATTGAAGCATTGAAAAATGCAGTACTTCAGTTGAAAGGAGTAGCATCAGCAGAAATTGTGGATGACGAAAATCCGGAAAGTGAACTCAAAAAAGCCTTTGCAAAAACAAAAGAACAGCTTAAAAAAGGGGACTATGAAACCCTAGTCAATGATATTTTCGAAATCATCATCAAAAAATAATTCTAAAATAATAAAGCAGACCGATGAGAAAGGCCATTTTATCAATTGCTATACTCGGGATTTTATTTTCCGCCAATGTATCAGCACAAACCGAAACTTCAGGAAGGGAAAAAGTATACAGAGCTACTCCCACCAAAGTAACGGAACTTAAGCACACCAAGCTAAAAGTAAATTTTGATTATCAGAAAGAACAGATGAATGGGGAAGAATGGCTTACCGCCTCACCTTATTTCTATGCAACGAATGAGCTTACCCTTGATGCAAAAGCAATGTTGATTCATGAAGTAGCTCTTGATAATAACGGGAAGAAATCTCCTTTGAAATATGATTATAAAGATGATATTCTGAAAATCAACCTTGATAAAACATACCAGAAAAATCAGGAGTATACAGTTTATATCAAATACACTTCCCGCCCGAATGAGATAAAACAGCAGGAAAGTATGGCAATTAATGATGCAAAAGGGCTGTATTTCATCAATCCTCAGGGAACAGATCCGGATATGCCTACACAAATCTGGACACAGGGAGAAACAGAATCGTCTTCCGCATGGTTTCCAACAATTGATAAACCTAATCAAAAGACTACACAGGAAATCTATATGACGGTTCCTGATAAATACGTAACCCTTTCCAATGGTCTTCTGAAAGAATCTAAAAAAGAATCCAACGGGCTTAGAACAGATCACTGGGTGATGGATAAAAGACATTCCACTTATCTTTTCTTTATGGGCGTAGGAGAATATGCCATTGTAAAAGACAAATGGAAAAATATTCCGGTTGATTATTACATTGAAAAAGAATACGAACCTTACGCTAAGCAGATCTACGGAAATACTCCGGAAATGATCGAATTTTTCTCCAAAAAACTGAACTATGATTATCCATGGGCAAAATATGCTCAGATTTCAGGCAGAGATTATGTAAGCGGTGCGATGGAAAATACCACTGCAACACTTCATGGAAGTGACATCCTACAGAAACCGGGACAGCTTATTGATGAAAATACATGGGAAGATACTATTGCTCACGAACTGTTCCATCATTGGTTTGGAGATCTTGTTACAGCAGAAAGCTGGAGTAATCTAACAGTTAATGAATCTTTTGCCAACTATTCCGAATACCTTTGGAATGAATACAAATACGGAAAAGATCAGGCAGATTATCACCTGATGACCGATGTGAATAATTATCTTCACAATCCATCCGATTTTAATAAAAATCTGGTAAGGTTCAACTATGAATCCCGCGAAGATGTTTTTGATCTGGTAACCTATCAGAAAGGAGGAAGTATTTTAAACATGCTGAGAAACTATCTTGGAGATGATGCCTTCTTTGCAGGAATGAATGATTACCTGAAAACAAACGAATATCAGAATGCAGAAGCTCATCAATTAAGGCTTTCTTTTGAAAAAGTATCCGGTAAAGACCTGAACTGGTTCTTTAATCAGTGGTATTTCGGAAACGGAAATCCGAAGATTAATTACACCTCTACATTTGAGCCCGTGAAAAAGCAGGTTGCTGTTACAATTAATCAAACTCAGGAAAAGCCATTTGAATTTCCTCTGGCAATTGATGTATATGATAATGGAAAACCTAAAAGATATAATGTCTGGGTAAATGCAGAATCAAAAAATACATTTAGTTTTGATGTTTCTAAAGCTCCTGATCTTATCAATATCAATGCAGACGGAGTTTTACTGGCTGATATTACAGATACTAAAACTCCGGAACAAAACCTGATGCAGTTTACCAATTCTAAAGAGTTCAAAAGCAGATATCTGGCTTTAAACGGACTTAAAGATCAGACTGCAAAAAGTCCGGCCTCTGTAAAACTGTTGGCTGCTGCATTGAAAGATCCTTTCTTCAGAGTAAGAATAAAAGCATTGAATTTGCTGGATCTTACTAATCCTGAACAAATGAAAGCGCTGGGTGCTGAAGTTGAAAAACTGGCTTCCAACGATCCGAAAACATTATCCCAGGCTGCAGCTATTACGGCTTTAGGAAAAACAAAAGATAAAAAATACCTTCCTTTATTTGAAAAAGGAGTGAATGCTGTTTCCAATGCAGTAAAAGGAAGTTCTCTGAGTGCACTTCTTTCTATTGACCCGTCAAAAGCCAGTAATCTGGCTGATAAAATTGATATGAAAGGAGCATCAGACGAACTCAGAGCACAATTACTTCCGATTATTGTCAAGAATAAAATTGTATCTCAGATAGAAAATATTGCGCCTCTTGCCACTTTTTATCCCTTCATTAAATTCCAGAATCCTGAATTGGGAAAAGCAGCAGAAGACGGTTTCAACTGGATCATGACTTCTGATAACCTGAAAGCTACAGAAAGCATTACAAAAGTAGCAGGATATGCCAAAAATCAGATGACAGGCAATCCACAGGCTAAAATGATGATGGTGCAGATGCTGAAAGATGGTTTGAGCAAAAAAATGGAACTGCTGAAACAGAATCCACAAAACGCTGCGAGCATCAATAAGCAGATTGATGTCATCAATAAAGCAATTGAAAATTATAAGTAAGTAAATAAATAAAGCCGGCAGATTTGCTGGCTTTACTTTTATCATGAAGTGTACCTAAATTGCAGGATTATATTTTTAAATACATTGGTTTTTAATGATGTTGCAAAAATTAGCATTTTTTACCACTGTTTTTTGCATTATCTTTCATAAATTCGTTTAAAATTTAGACAATTATGAGTTTTGGAATTGAAGCAGCGGGTTATTATGTGCCTGGTTTATATTTGGAGATTAAGGATTTAGCGGAAAAAAGAGGAATAGAACCAGCGAAATTGGAAAAAGGCTTAGGTCTTCATAAAATGGGACTTTCTGACGTTCACGAAGATGCTGCCACTTTTGCAGCAGAAGCATTACTAAAGCTTATAAAAGACTATCAAATTAATCCTAAAGAAATAGCAAGAGTATATCTTGGAACAGAAAGTGCAGTGGATGCCGCAAAACCAACAGCTTCCTATGCTGTACAGATGGTAGAAAAAGTACTGGAAGAAGAATTTGGAACAAGGTGTTTCAGAAACTGTGATGTACTTGATATGACTTTTGCCTGTGTTGGAGGAGTAGATGCTTTACATAACGCTCTGGACTTTGTAAGAGTAAACCCTGATAAAAAAGCAGTGGTCATTGCCAGTGATTATGCGAAATATGAATTGGCTTCATCAGGAGAATATACACAAGGAGGCGGTGCTGTTGCTCTTTTGATTTCCTCAAAACCCGATCTTCTTGAAATAGAAAATAACTGGGGAGTAGCTTCAGAAAGTGTATTTGATTTTTTCAAACCGAGAAGGTCGTATCATAAAGATGACTTGAAGGGTGCTCCGGAAGCATATCCTGACAAGATTGAAATTTTCACGGATGAACCCGTTTTTGACGGACAATATTCTAATCAGTGCTATCAGGATAGAATCAAAGAAGCTTATCATCATTATAAAGAAATAACAGGGCAGGAAAAACCCTATGAAAACTGGAAGTACATTATTTTCCACCTTCCTTATGCGTTCCATGGGAAAAGGGTTTTTACCGAAATTTATAGCCTGGAAAATGGTCTTTCCTATGAAACAGCAGATGAACAAAAAGCAGTTGCTAAGTCAGAAAACTATCTGAAATTAATTAATGATAAGATAGAAAAGACCCAGAGAGCTTCTTCTGAGATTGGAAATATGTACACCGCTTCTATTTTTATGGCGTTCCTTTCAGCATTACAAACATCTTTCAACGAGAACGAAGACCTTTCTGGAAAAGAAATCGGTTTTGTGGGCTATGGAAGTGGTTCAAAATCAAAAGTGTTTGCCGGAAAAGTTTCCCCGAACTGGAAAAAGGTTGTAGAGAAATGGAATTTGTTTGAAAGTTTGAACCAAAGAACCGCCGTAAACTTTGAAACCTATGAAAGACTTCACAGAAAACAATTGAAAGAATCTGTAAATATAAATTATAAAGGTTTCGGGCTTGTTTCTATTGAAGAGGAAAATCCGGTTTTAATTGGGGCACGATATTATAGGTTCCGAAAGTAACAATGATCATAGGCATATAAACAGAAATAAAGCATTACAGATTATGGAATGCTTTATTTTTTATTATTTGATTTGCCTTTTTTTATGGCATTTATTAAGTTTTTTCTGAATGTTTACATTGGTTTTTTTTTGAATTTTTTTTTGAAAAATAAAAAAATACTCTGATTTTTTTTATTGATTTTACGAAATATCGGTAAGGTGCCGATATTTTTAAGAATCGTTAAGATTCTGTTATTATTAAATAAAATGGTTTTTTTTACTTTTTTTTTCAACAGTCTTGCTAGGTAGCTTTCTTTAATAATTCATTTTAACGAAAATATTATAATTTAAACGCTTGTTTATCAGCTTTTTAAAAATTGAATGTGTTGATTTTTATAAACATATTTGTAATCTATTATATTAAAGCTGCTAAAGATGAATGTAAAACTTTATGTTTTAAGTGCAGGTGTTTTGTTCTTTGCGGGGCATACAGTTTATGCACAGAAAATAAAAAATGATACCATCCGGAGAGAAATTGAAGGAGTTATTGTAACGGGATATCAGAAAAAAACCAAAGATGAAATTGCTCAGGCTCAGTCTGTTATTACGGCAGATGAGTTAAAAACACAAACTCCAGCTACTTCTATAGGTAATATGCTGCAGGGGCGTGCTTCCGGAGTATTTGTACAGGCTAAAAACGGACAGCCGGGTGCTGCTGCTGAAATTAATATTCGTGGTATTGCAGGCTTTAACGGAAGTTCAGAACCTCTGTATGTCGTAGATGGAATTTATATGACAGCCAGACAATTCAGCGCAGTTAATGGAAATGATATTGAAAGTATGGTCGTGCTGAAAGATGCCGCAGCAACTGCCCAATATGGTTCAAGAGGAGCGAATGGAGTGATTGTTGTCAGTACAAAAAAGGGAAGAAGTGGCAAAACTCAGTATTCATTTGAAAGCAGACTCGGATTTTCACAAAAAATTTCTGATAAAGAACTTAATTTCGAAATGATGAATTCTGCTCAGAAACTGCAATATGAAAAAGAAATGAATGCACTCGGGCTGGGAGGACTGCCTGTTTATACCCCCGCGGATGAAGAAGCCCTTTTGAAATTGGATCATAACTGGCAGAAAGATATTTTAAGAACATCTTTTCTTCAGAGTTATCTGCTTGCAGCAAGAGGTGGAGGAGCTAAAAATAAATTCTACTACTCCCTTGGATATGATAAAGATGATGGTATCGTACGAGATATAAATGGCCTGGACAGATATACAGGAAGATTTAATTTTGAAAATAACCTCAGTGACCAGTTAAAAGTAGGGTTAGACCTGGGGGCTGCTTACCAAAATACGCAGAATATCCGGGACAGAAATAATACTCAAAGCCCGTTTGGTGCTATGTACAGGTACAATTCGTTTGAGCCGGTATATAATTCTGATGGATCCTATAATTTAAAGCTGAGAGCAGGATCGAATGTAGTGGAATCTTTAAGAAATGTACCTGATATTGAACAAAGATTAAGAGCATCCGGAAATATTTTTGGAGAATATAAATTCAACGACGGCTTGTCCTACAGAATGTATTTTAATTCTTTATATGACAATCTGGTAAATACTACAAACATCAAAAAAGGTTCACAATTAGACCTTACGACCAATGGGGCTGGTGGATTAGGTAAACTGACAAAATCAACATTCTATGTATTCAATTATATTTATGGAAACAGATTGGATTTCAGGAAGCAACTGAATGATCACTATCTGGGTGCAACAGGTATTGTAGAATTCAGTAATGAATTTACAGAAGATATTACAGCAAGTGGTACCAACTATAAAAATCCGAATTCTGATGTACCATCTAATACAACTCCTTCAGATAAAAATACCTTTACAGGAAGTAAAGTAAGAAGTACCCTCTTTTCCTTATTAGGTCTTTTTGAATATAATTATCAGAAAAAATACTTAGTGACAGCTTCTATTCGTCAGGATAAAAGCTCAAAATTCGGTGCCAATAACAAATCGGGGGTATTCTGGAGCAGCAGTGTAGCATGGAATATCGGCAAGGAAGATTTTCTTAGCCAAAGTTTTTTTAATGACCTTAAACTGAGAGCATCGTATGGGATAACCGGTAATGACAGGAATATACCCAATTATGCCAATATAGGATATGTTGCCTATGGAGATTACGGAACCGGAGGAACAATGGTTCCTACAGATGTTATTGGAAATCCTGATATTAAATGGGAAACAAACAGAACAACCAATTTAGGGGTTGATTTTGCCTTCCTGAAAAGCAGATTCAGAGGTGCTGCTGAAGTATACCGTTCAGACCGTAAAGATTTTATCCAGCTCCTGCCTATGCCTTACGAATCAGGAAGTTATTCTATGTATCAAAACCTGGGTAACATGCGTACTGAGGGAATTGAGACAGAATTTACCTTTGATGTGATTAAAAAGGAAAATATAAAACTTTCATTACGCGGCAACGCTTCCTGGCAAAGAGCTAAAATACTTTCTCTTGATGGCACAAATACACAGAGAAATTTAGGTGAGACCTCTTTAAAAGTAGGTGAGATTCCTTATTTCTATAGGTTGGTAGAGTATGCCGGAGTAAATCCTGCTGATGGAAAAGCACTGTATTACACAGACAGAACTATCCCGGGTACCGGAGAAAATTTTTATTCAGTAAATGGAAGAACAGCCACAGATGTTTACAATAGTTCTTTGGATAAAAAGGATATTACAGATAAAAGCCCGCTGCCAAAATTTTTTGGGGGATTTGGGCTGAGCCTTGAAGTCTATGGATTTGATCTTTCTGCCGACTTTTCTTTCAAAACGGGCGCATATACCTATAACTATCAGTCACAAATGCTGCAGAATCCCTCTAATAGAAAATATAATATGAGTGTAGATGCATTTAATTACTGGAAAAACCCAGGAGATACTGATGTGCTGCCAAAACCTACGACAGTAGGACTGAGATCATCCGATTAGTTCCTGGAGAAATCAGATTATCTGAGATTCCGGACCTTAATGATTGGCTATACTTTCAGTAAAAAAAATCTGGGAAATGATATTCCGCTCAACTCATTAAGAGTGTATGCGCAGGCTCAGAATTTATTAACCTGGACCAGTTTTAAAGGTGATCCGGAGGTAGCAGTAGGATCCGGAGAGAGTCAGTTGCAGGCTGGCCAAACCTATGTGGCAGGTTCATTTGCTCAATTCGGTTATCCCGCTGTCAGACAGTTTATGTTCGGTATTCAGATGGAATTTTAAAATGTAAAAAAATGAAAAAGTTAATTATATCAGGATTATTCCTTTCTCTGTTAGCTACAGCTTCGTGCGAAAGAGATTTGGATCAGTACTCAAGTAAAAATACGTTATCTGATCAGGCATTTCAAACCTCTTCGGATTACAGATTGGCATTAGATGGGATCTATGATGCCATGAAAGAGACAGGTTACTTTTCAGGCGATAATGGGAATCAGAATATTATGGCAGATATCACATCTGATAATTTAATTCAGAGCCCTTCAGGCAGATCATCCAATAACAAGGCTTGGATTTTAGAATTTGGTCCGGATGATGGTCTTACTACAGCTCTGTATAGTGCTGTATACCAGGCGGTTTCCAGGGCTAATTTTGTTTTGGAAAACCTGGGTAAAGGAATTCTTCCTCCTGCAGATGCCCTGAAAGTTGAGGCAGAAGCAAGAGCCTTAAGAGGAATTATTCATTTTGATCTTGTCAGAGCATACTGCAAAATCCCTACTCAGTCGGCAGATGCCAACAGTTCTTTAGGAATAGCATACATGACAACTACCTCTAATAGTCCGGTAAAGAGAGATCTGACGGTAACTCAGGTTTATGATAAAATTATAGAAGATCTTGAATTTGCAAGAATCAATATTCCCCAAACAAATGATACGGCTGCACCATTTACGAAAGGCAGGCTTAATAAAACTGCAATAGCTGGTTTGCTTTCCAGAGTGTATCTATATAGAGGAGATAATGCAAAAGCACTTCAGGCTGCGGAAGAATGTATTGCCCTGGCACCAAGTGTAGGGTCAATTGATAACTTCCCTTCAGTCTGGAACAATACCAATCAGGACGGAACTTTGCTTGAAATACTGAATTCTGATGCAGAAAAAGTTACGGTGGGTATTTCATATAATCAGATTGTGGGCGGAGCCATTAAATCAGAATTTGTAGTGTATAAAGATTTCTATGATATGTATACGTCTAAAGATATCAGAAAAAGTAGCTACTTCCAGGTAAGTTCCTATTCAGGCCAAAGCTACATAAATGTTATAAAATATAATACCCGAGGATCTTTGCCGAATGTTGTGAATTACAAATATCTTAGAACAGCAGAGGTTTATCTTAACGGTGCTGAAGCAGCTTATGCCTCTAATCCTGCAAGAGCTCTTGCATTGCTTAATATTCTTAGAAAATCCAGGTATTCTGATTATACTCCGTTGAACCTTACAGGTACAGCATTGTGGAATGAGATCCAGAAAGAAAGAAGATTGGAGCTCATGGGAGAAGATGACAGATGGTACACCCTCAAGCGATTAGGACTTGGTCTGACAAGACCTAATCTGGGAGCTTTAAGTACCGGAGGAGGAGCACCTGCTCCAACACTTACCTTACCTCCTTCAAGCTATAAATGGCAATGGCCGATTCCATTGGGAGCAATTAATATTAATTCTTCTATTCAACAGAATGATGGTTATTAATAATAAATGAAGTAAAATAGAAGTGAAATTGATAAAATGTGAATAAGATTGTCCCAAAAAGACAGTCTTATTTCTTTATTAAGCCTGGCTCTATTCATGGAATATCATTACTCTTAGGATCCATTCCCTTGAATTGTTACAGTAGTTTTAAGTAATAATTCGTGTCTGAAAGTAATGCCTGCCAGGCAATTTCTTTATTGCTTTTGGGTGGTTATATTATTTTATGAATAATAACGAAACAGTTGGAAAACGTTGATAAATATTCTTGAAAAATTAAAAGCTTTCAACAGATTGAGAGATATAGTATATTAACCTTTTTTTAATGTTAATTAAAGCGAGACCTCTTTAAAATAGGGGTCTTCTGCTTTTTAAGGTGTATTTTTTATATAAAAATTAAGAAAATAGGTTGATTTTTTCTTCATTTTCATCAAAATTTTAGATTAATTTATTTTATTTTTTTAGTTAAAAAATGTTTTTAGGTTTATTTTTTTAACCTTTAAATTGTTATTAGTGTAAATTGATTTTAATTTTCAAATTTATTAAAATTCCGTTAATGTATAAATTGACTTATTTTTTGTTAATTTTTTAAATACAATTAAAATGATTCTCTATCATTTTTCAAGTATGAATGTGAATTTCTCCGTTCTGGAAGCCTGTTTTCAGAGTTTAATGAATTGATGTTACAGATATTTATCTACATATTTGTCCCTTGAATATATTAAAATCTGTTAATATGAATGTGAAGTTACATGTATTAAGTGCAGGAGCTTTGTTTTTTTTAGGACAAGCTGCTTTTGCGCAAAAATCTAAGAATGATTCTGTTCTGAAGGAGAATAAGATCGATGAGGTAATCGTTACTGGATACCAGAAGAAAAAAGCAGATGAAATTACCCAGGCTCAGGCTGTTGTTGGGGGTGACGAAATCAGAAGAAACTCTCCTACAACGTCTATCGGTAACTCTTTACAGGGTAGAGCTTCAGGGGTATTTGTACAAAGTACTACCGGGCAGCCAGGTGCTGCTGCTACCATTCAGGTAAGAGGTATTGCCGGTGTTGGTGGTTCTTCAGAGCCTACTTATGTAGTAAACGGTATGTATATGACTGCAAGACAGTTCAGTGCAATCAACCCTGCAGACGTAGAGTCTATTTCAATTCTTAAAGATGCTGCTGCGACAGCACAGTATGGTGCGAGAGGTGCAAATGGAGTAGTAGTGGTAACTACTAAAGCTGGAAAAGCTGGGAAAACTCACTATTCATTTGAAACTAAGTTTGGTTTTAGTGAAAAGTTGAGAGACAAAAATTACACCATGATGAATTCTAGGGAATTGATGGATTTCCAGAATCAATTAGGTTACCTTGGATTTAAACCAAGAACTCAACAGGAAATTGATGCACTTGCTGTGTATGATCACAACTGGCAAAAGGACCTGTTAAAGCCTTCAAGCATTCAGTCTTACCTATTTAGTGCGCAAGGAGGTTCCAGAGAAAGTACTTTCTATTACTCTTTAGGATACGATTCTGATAACGGGATTATCAGAGATATCGACGGACTTAAGAGATATACAGGTAACTTTGGATTTACAAATAAACTGAGTGAAAAACTGAATGTTGGTATTAACCTTGGTGTCCAGTATCAGGAAACTCAGAATTTCAGAGACAGAAACAATACTCAGAACCCATTTGGAGCCATGTATAAATATGCTCCGTACGAGCCGGTTTATAACGCAGACGGAAGCTATAATCAAACAATGAGAGCGGGTTCTAACGTTGTTGAGCAGATCCGTAATTACAGATTAGATGATCAGAGACTGAGAATTCCTGTAACCTTATTCGCAGAATATAAAATTATCGATGGCCTGAAGTTTAAAACAAACTTTAACGGACTTTTCGATTGGTACATGGGAACTCAGTGGTTGAAAAAAGGTTCAAACCTGGATATTACAGTGAACAAAGTTCCTACAGGTTCATTAAACAAAAATTCATTCTACACATTTAATTATACTTGGAATAACTCCATTAATTATAAAAAATCATACGGAAGCCACAACTTTGATTTCTTAGGATTTATCGAATATAACGATAACTACAACGAAACAATGAATGGTGGTGCTTACGGATTGAAATCTCCGGTAATCAATGTTCCATCTATTACAACACCTTCTGACAGAAATACATTTACTGGTGTTAAGGTAAGAAATACTTTATTCAGTTTAGCAGGTTTACTAAACTATGATTATGAAGGTAGATATTTGGTAACAGGATCATTGAGAAGAGATGCTTCATCAAGATTTGGTGCCAATAACCAAAGTGGTGTTTTCTGGTCTGCAAGTGCAGCTTGGAATATTGCGAAGGAAGATTTCATGAAAGGTGGTTTTATTAATGATTTAAAGCTTAGAGGATCTTACGGTACAACGGGTAACGATGGTACTTTACCAGACTACTATAACGTTAATAATATCAGTTATGGTTTATATGGACCTAACGGTACTTCATATCCTGGTACAGCTTCACAAGGTTATTATATCATTGGTAACAGCAATCTTAAATGGGAGTCTAATGCGATCACCAACTTAGGAGTTGATTTCACGATGTGGAACAGAAGAGTTCGTGGATCCGTAGAAGTATATAAGAATAAGAGAAAAGATTTCGTACAGCTTGTACCTTTGGACAAGCAGGAAGGAGGATACTATCAGTATATCAATGCGGGAGATATGTCTCAGAAAGGTCTTGAAGTTGAGCTTAGCGTAGATGTAATCAAAAAGAAAGATTTCCAGTGGAATTTACATGCTAATATGTCTTTCCAGAAATCAATTCTTGATAAGTTAGCAGACGGGCAAACAGAAAGAAACTTAGGAGATACTTATATGAAAGTAGGAGAAGCTCCATATGTATTCTATAATGTTAGATTTGCTGGAGTAGATCCAAGCAATGGAAAAGCATTGTATTATGATAAGGCAGGAAACGTTACAGATGTTTACAGCGCATCAAATGCAGTTCCTATTACTGATAAATCTCCATTCCCAAAAAGTTTTGGTGGATTCGGAACTACAGTTCAGTACAAAGGACTTGATTTCAGTGCAGATTTCACATTTAAGCTAGGTGGATATACTTATAACAACATGTACGCTGCTGCTGTAGATCCAACATTGGCTGTTGCAGGTAGAAATATGGCTCAGGCTGCTGCTCAGGTTTGGCAAAATCCTGGAGACACAGGAGTATTCCAAAAAGTAGACTCAAACGGTATGCGTGATTCTGATCAGTGGATTGAAAAATCAGATTACCTAAGATTAAGATCACTTACTTTAGGATATACATTTGATAAAGCATTCCTAGGAGATAAATCACCTATCAATAAGCTTAGAGCATACGTACAGGGACAAAACTTATTTACAGTGACTAAATTCCATGGAGAACCTGAGGTTTCAGTAGGATCTGGGGAATCTACAGCATTGTTCGTTCCGGGAGCATATAACCTTTATACTTACCCTGCTGTAAGAACAATCTTGGTAGGACTGCAATTAGAATTTTAATATTGAATAGCTTTATGAAAAAGAATATAATAAAAATAAGTTTAGCTGCGTTAACTGCCTTTGTTACGTTAACGTCTTGCGACAGAAATCTAGATCAAATCTCATCAATCAATGAAGATCAGGAGCAGGCAATGACCAGACCTGAAACCTTCAGACAAGCTATGGATGGTGCCTATACAGCTCTTAAAGGAGCCGGGTATTATACTAGCGATGTGGGAAATCAGCTTATCATGGGTGATCTTACCACAGATAACCTTGTTCGTACAACTACAGGTAGAAATACCAATTTTGCTGCATCAAACTTTGAATTCTCATCAGATAATTCACAAACAACAGGACTGTATACTGCTGCTTACCTTGTGATCAGCCGAGCTAATTTCGTTTTGAAATATATCAATAACGGAGTATTATCCGGAACACAGAAAACAAATCTGGAAGCTGAAGCAAGAGCATTAAGAGCAATAGCTCACTTTGATATTGTAAGAGCATATTCCCAAATTCCAACACAATCTGCAGGAGCTAAATCCAGTATCGGAATTTATTACGCTGAAAAATATGAGCCTCTCAACAATACAGGATCTAGAAATTTAACTGTTGAGCAGGTATATGATAAGATTATAGCTGATTTATTATTTGGTGCCGATAATATTGCACAAAATGATGCTGATAAAGGAAGACTAAGTAAAGCTGCTATCTATGGATTATTATCAAGAGTATACCTATACAAAGGAGACTATGCTAAGACTGTAGAATATGGAGAGTTGGCATTAGGACTGTCACCGGGCATTACTGAAAAGAAAAATTTCACTTCTCTTTGGAAAGAAGAAAATAATGCTAAGAATGTGGACGGAATTTTATTCCAGGTGTTAAATGCGGCATCAGAACAAAATACAGTAGGTGTTGCATATAATCAATCAGTTCCTGCCTTAAGATCTGAATTTGTTGTGGATTATGATCTGTATACCTCATATACAGATAATGATGTGAGAAAACCTGTTTATTTCACTACCAGTGTATACAGTAAACAAAATTATAATCATGTAACAAAATATTCAGGAAACGGAGGTCCTGCTAACATCGTTTCAATTAAATATTTAAGAGGAGCAGAAGTGTTGCTAAACGTTGCTGAAGCCTATTACAGAACAGGTAATGGTGCACAGGCTTTGGTTCTTTTAAATAAATTGAGAGCTGAAAGATATACTGTATTTACTCCTGGTACAGAAACAGGACAGGCACTTTTAGATGCGATCCTGAAAGAAAGAAGATTGGAGCTTGCATTTGAAAATGACAGATGGTACACGTTGAAGAGATTAAACCTTCCTGTTCAGAGATCAGGTAAAGGAGACCTTTTTGATGGTACCGGTACACCTTCTGTTGTACAGACTCTTGCAGCAGGAAGCTTCAAATGGCAGTGGCCAATTCCTATTTCTGCTATTCAGGCAAACCCGAATATTAAGCAGAATGACCAGTATTAATAATAAAATTTAATTTTTATAATACATAATAAGAGCCCTATTCATTAGGGCTCTTTTTTATTGATATTTTATACATAAATTATCTCATCACCATACTATCCTGGTAACTTTTCGGGGTTACTCCCTCCAGTTGCTTAAATACCCTTGTGAAATAGTTGGTATCTGAAAAACCAGTTTGAAAAGCTGTTTCTTTAATGCTCATCTGGCTGGCTAACAATTCTTTAGCTCTGGTAATTCTTTCTTGCAAAATAAAATCATTCGGAGATGTTCCCAACTCATCTTTGAACATTTTAAAGAAATTCGATTTGCTTACATAAGCCAGTTTGGCAATACTGTCAATAGACAATTTCTGGTGCAGATTTCTTTTAATATAATCTACTACAAAGCCTATTCTCGATTTATTTTTAACAATATTCTTTTCTACCATACCTCTTGCCTGAGTCTGCATCAATCTGATCAGAAGTTCTTTCAATGCAAAATCGGCCATAATATCTTTTTGAGAATTATCATCCATCGCAATTCTCATGATATTGTTGGTGGCGGAGGCCAAAGCTTTATTATTAAACAGAAAATACTCATCCAGCTGAATATTCCATTGCGAAGTTTCATCCACTTTAGGAAGATGATAATTGAGGTAATTAAGAGAATCCTCAATAAAATCAGGATTAAGGCTTAAGGAAATACATTGTGTAGGCGTTTCATCCGCTTCAGGAAAATCAATGACCATCGTTTCTCCCGGAGCAACCAGAATACTTTCTCCCGGATAATAATCAAAATAATTGGTCTTCTTACCCAGTTTCATATATTTCTTACCTCTAAGCATTGCTGTAAATGCAATATTCTCGAAATGAAGCTTTACATCAAAAGCAGCCTTATGAGTTTCATAAATACTGAATTCACAATTGTTTAGATTGAATTTCGTCTGGTTTTCAACAAGACTCAATAGTTGGCTTTCCTTATGTAATTCAGGAGTATTTAATAAAATCTTACTATTGTTATTCATTTCTAAATTTTTTTGAAAAGGAGGTAACTCAAATATAGAAAATTTGAGAGTACGTTGCTGTTAATAAAATACTAAAATTGAACCTCTTGCACTATTTTCCACTTTTTTTATACGATTGTGCTATACACTTTTTGGCTTCCCAGTGTAATTTGGCAGTATAGAAAAAATAAAAACAATACTAATATGAGCACTATTACAGAACCAAAATCAACAACGCTTTTACAGCGTCCGGAGTTCAAAAGCAGATACGATAACTATATTGATGGAAAATTCACTCCACCCGTTAAAGGACAATATTTTGACGTAGTTTCCCCGGTGGATGGGAAAAACTTTACTCAGGTAGCGCACTCCTCCAAAGAAGACTTGGAATTGGCGGTGGATGCCGCTGAAAAAGCATTTCAGACATGGAAAAATACTTCCTCCACAGAAAGAAGCATCATTCTGAATAAAATTGCAGACAGAATAGAACAGAACTTAGAATATCTTGCAACAGTAGAAACGATAGATAACGGAAAAGCCGTAAGAGAAACACTGGCAGCAGATTTACCTTTGGCCATTGATCATTTCAGATACTTTGCTTCAGTAATCCGTGCTGATGAAGGATCGCATAACGAACTGGATAAAGATACTGTTTCCTTAATAGTTCACGAACCTCTTGGAGTGATTGCACAAATCATCCCATGGAACTTTCCGATACTGATGGCCGTGTGGAAACTGGCTCCCGCATTGGCAGCAGGAAACTGTGTCGTGTTGAAACCTGCAGAAAGTACTCCTGTTTCCATTATGGTTTTAATGGAATTGATCGGTGACCTTTTACCTGCGGGAGTTATTAATATTGTTAACGGATTCGGAGCAGAGCTGGGAAGAGCTCTCGTTACCAATCCGAAAGTAGCAAAAGCAGCATTTACAGGTTCTACTGCTACAGGACGTATGGTGATGCAGTATGCCACAGAAAATATTATTCCTGTAACCCTGGAATTAGGTGGGAAATCACCCAACGTTTTCTTCAATTCTGTAATGGACGCAGATGATGAATTCTTAGACAAAGCAATTGAAGGTGCAGTTCTTTTTGCCCTTAACCAGGGAGAAATCTGTACATGTCCTTCAAGGCTGCTGGTTCAGGAAGGAATTGCTGATGCCTTTATTGAAAGAGTGATTGAAAGGGTAAAAGCCATCAAAGTTGGAAATCCACTAGATAAAACTGTGATGATGGGAGCGCAGGCTTCAAAGATTCAGAAAGATAAAATCCTTTCTTATATCCAGTTGGGAATAGAAGAAGGAGCAGAAGTGCTTGTAGGAGGAGATGTGAATCATTTAGGAGAAGATCTGGAAGATGGATATTACATTCAGCCTACGATCTTTAAGGGAAACAACAGAATGAGAATTTTCCAGGAAGAAATTTTCGGACCAGTACTGGCATTTACCACTTTTAAAGACGAAGAAGAAGCAGTGAAAATTGCCAATGACACTATTTATGGACTTGGAGCCGGAGTCTGGACCAGGGATGCCCATCAGCTTTACAATATTCCACGTCAGATTGAAGCAGGTAGAGTATGGGTAAACCAATATCACTCTTACCCGGCAGGAGCACCTTTCGGGGGATACAAACAGTCTGGAATCGGAAGAGAAAATCACAAAATGATGCTCGATCATTACCGTCAAACCAAAAACATGCTGATTTCTTATAACAAGAATAAGTTAGGTTTCTTTTAATATTATTTAGGACGTGCCCGATTGCCTTGGCTTTATCCAGGGCAAAACGGTCGGGCTATCCAGGGCTGCACTTCGTTTCGGTGCTCCATTGCATTCCGCACCGGCTCGTTCCTCGCCGCCCCTCCTATCCCTCACGCAGGGAAATTACCTGTTCAGAAACGGAGATAAAAACTAATAACTTAAAATAACTCAATCCAAAAAATAAAATATGATTCCAAAAACAATGAAAGCGGCAGTAGTTCAGGGCTACGGCCAGCCTCTGAAAATAGAAGAAGTACCTGTAAGAGAACCCGGAAGATATGAAGTCCTGGTTAAAGTCATCGCCTGTGGAGTCTGCCACACAGATTTACATGCTGTAGATGGCGACTGGCCTGCAAAACCCAAGATGCCGCTTATCCCAGGACATGAAGGAGTAGGTATTGTAGTAGCCTGCGGACCGGAAGCTTTTGTGAAAGAAGGAGATGCGGTAGGGGTTCCCTGGCTGTACAGTGCATGTGGATGTTGTGATTACTGCATTACAGGATGGGAAACCCTTTGTGAAGCCCAGAAAAATGGAGGCTACAGTGTAGATGGTGGTTTTGCAGAATACGTCATTGCAGATTCAAGATATGTGGGACATTTGAAATCTGATGTTAATTTTCTTGAAATTGCTCCAATTCTATGTGCCGGAGTAACCGTTTATAAAGGTTTAAAAGAAACAGAAACAAAACCAGGAGAATGGGTTGCCATTTCAGGAATCGGAGGACTGGGACATGTTGCTGTTCAATATGCAAAAGCAATGGGAATGCACGTAGCAGCCATTGATGTAGCAGACGATAAGCTCGAACTGGCGAAAAAACTAGGAGCTGATCTGGTAGTGAATGCAAAAAACACTGATCCCGGAGAATACTTACATAAAGAAGTCGGCGGAATGCATGGCGCTTTGATTACAGCAGTTTCACCTATTGCTTTCAAGCAGGGAATAGATGTGTTGAGAAGAAAAGGAACAATTGCCCTGAACGGGCTTCCTCCCGGATCTTTCGAACTTCCTATTTTTGAAACCGTTCTGAAAAGAATCACCGTAAGAGGTTCTATTGTAGGAACAAGAAAAGACTTGCAGGAAGCATTGGATTTTGCCAACGAAGGATTGGTAAAAGCTACAGTCACTTCAGCAAAACTTGAAGATATCAATGATGTATTCGATAAAATGAAAAAAGGACAGATTGACGGCAGAATCGTTTTAGATATTGCTGGCTCAAATTAATTTGATGATGTGTTGCTGATCCCGGTTAGAATGTATTTTACCGGGATCTTTTATCAATATACGGTAGATGTTAAGCTAAAATAAAAACAATGGAAACAAAAATATCAAGACTTTCCGCTACAGATGAAGCTCTTGAAGTAATCCGGAAACTGGAAGAACAATATGGCCCTCTGATGTTTTACCAGGCAGGTGGATGTTGTGAAGGTACTCAACCCCAATGCTTTGAAAAAGGAGGTTTTTTTCCCAGAATGAACGATGCGATGATCGGAACCATTAACGGACATGAGTTCTGGATAGACCGCGACCTCTTTGAATACTGGAAATATTCACATTTTACCCTTGATGTTACAGACGGTTTCGGACCTGGCGGTTTCTCCCTGGAAACTCCTTTGGGAAAAACCTTCAAAGTTCATTACAGACTTTTCACTCCTGAAGAATATGAAAACCTGGAAACGGTAAAACGTAGTGAATAGTGCGATTTAACAAAAACAAGTCAGACTTTTACAAACCGGTTGACAAACATGGCTGCCACAATATCTCCTACAGCATTCAGAACGGTAGCCAACGGATCTACTAAAGTTCCGATGATCATCACCGCAGGAATCGCTTCCTGAGGCAGTTTATAAACAGAAATCATCAGCATCTCACCAATATACCCGCCGTTAGGAATACCACCCGCTACAATACTCACAAAAACGGTAATTCCCAACGCTAAAAGCAGATTGGCAGGATCAAAAAAATCCCTTCCAATAATTAAAAAGGCTACATAAATCTTAATGATAGATGACATAGAAGACCCGTTTTTATGCAGTGTTGTCCCGATAGGAATCACGAGATTGGCAATAGAATTCGGAATTCCTATTTTTGAAGCTGCCTGTAAATTGGCCGGCATTGTTGCAAAACTGCTGCATGTACTTATTGCGGTTAAAGTAGGATAAATGGCATTTGTCCAAAAGCTTTTAACTCCTTTCTGTCCATTGGCCATGAATGCATAGATAGAAAAGAACACAAGGAAATAAATAACTCCAGCAATATAATATAACCCTAAAGGTTTAGCATAAAATCCAAAAAGCTGCGGCCCTAAAGTAGCAACCTGATAGGCAAAATAAGCGCCCAGACCAATGGGTGCTAGTTTCATAACCAGCAAAAGAAGTTCTTTCATCACTTCATACCCCGAAGCAATAAAAACCCTGAAAGGCTGTCCCTTTTCTCCTGTTTTTCTGGCTGCAAATCCTGTCAGAAAAGCAAATACCAGAAGAGCAAGCATATTCCTTCTTGAGAAAAGCTCTGTAAACTCACCCACCGTAAAGAAACTTACAATTCTGTTACCCCAGGTATCCTCATTGGCAGCTTCTGTAATCATTTCGGAACTTCCTGAGACACCCGAGACCGGGAAAAGATATACAGCACAGATGGTAAACACTGCGGCGGTGAGAATAAAGAATAAAAAGGTAAGAGACATCACAAGGATGATCTTTCCGAATTTAGACTGCTGCTCCAGAGAAGCAATAGAATTGGAAACAGCAAAAAATACCAGCGGAACTACACTCACGAAAAGAAGATTAAGAAAAATATCCCCCAAAGGTTTTATATATTCCACAAAACCGGGAGCAACAATTCCTATGATGCTTCCAATGGTGATTCCTAAAAGTAAAAATATGATTCCGGAGTAGTTTTTCAATACATCTTTCATGTATAGCTTTTTATCAAAGATAGGTTTATTTTTAACATTCTGTTATACAATTTTCAGACCTAAAATTCATAAATTTGGGTAAACCACATTTCTATGGCTTATATAGATTACTATAAAATTTTAGGCGTAGATAAAAACGCAACACAGGATGACATCAAAAAAGCTTACCGGAAACAGGCAAGAAAATATCATCCCGATCTCAATCCCGGAGACAAAGAAGCAGAAAAGAAATTCAAAGAACTGAATGAAGCTAATGAAGTGCTGAGTAATCCGGAAAACAGATCAAAATACGACAAATACGGAGAAAACTGGAAGCACGGCGAAGAATACGAAAAAGCCCAGCAGCAACAGCAAAGACAGTATCAGCAGCAAAGTTATAACGGAGGATACTCCGGAGCAGACTTTGGTGGCGGTGAAGATTTCTCCGATTTCTTCCAGGATATGTTTGGCGGAGCAGCTGGTGGATTTGGCAGAAGTTCCAGAGGAAGAGCTTCCGGCAAGTTCAAAGGGCAGGATATCACTGCCGAATTGAATCTCAATTTAAGAGATGCCGCAACCACTCATCCGCAAACTTTTGAAATCAATGGTAAAAAAGTAAGAATCACCATTCCTGCAGGGGTGTACGACGGGCAGCAGATCAAGTTAAAAGGACATGGAAATCCCGGTGTAAACGGCGGACCAAACGGAGATTTATACATTACCTTCAATATCCCGGCAGATCCGGATTTTGAAAGAATCGGTGATGATCTGAAAACCAAAGTTACTATCGATCTGTACACTGCCGTTCTGGGCGGAGAAGTAAAAGTACAAACTCTAAACGGAAGCGTAAACCTTAAAGTGAAACCGGAAACCCAAACCGGAATGACGGTAAGGCTCAAAGGAAAAGGTTTTCCTGTCTATAAAAAAGCAGGAGAACACGGTGATCTTTTTGTAACCTATGAAGTGAAACTGCCAACCAACCTTACCGAAAAGCAGAAAGAACTTTTTGAACAACTAAAAAATTCCTAAGCTATGAGTGAAAGAATATCACGGGAAGAACTCGTAAAAATCTATAATATAGAAATTACTTTTTTTGATGAGCTTGTAGACTATGGGCTGCTGAATATTCAGATTGAAAACAATATTCATTACCTGATGTATGAAGATCTGCCCGCTCTGGAAAAATTTGCCAACTGGCATTATGATCTCGAAATTAATCTGCCGGGTCTTGAAGTCATTCATAATATGCTGAAAAAGCTGGATGCACTGAACCGCAGAAACAGAGAACTGATGAACAAACTTTCTGCAATAAGTGATCAATATGAAGATATTTAGTTTAGTTTTGTAGCTTTTTAAAGCAAACTCTATAATTATGAATGAAGAAAAGGTGATTACACTAAAACCTGACAGGAAGATTTTTGAAGATATTTATTTTAGCGGTAATCAGGGAAGTCTGCTTTTTTCACCCACTACAAAAAGTAAAACCATTGCCACCATTGCAGCAGCCGTAGTTGTTTTCGTCGTTTTTCTTTTGAAAGATCAACTGAGCAAAGAAAGTAAGGGGATTCTATATTTTTTAAGCTTTATATTTTTGCTTTGTGCGGTTTTTTTATCCGTAAGCGTTAATAAAGTTTCAAGATGGAAAAAACAGGTAAATCATTATCTAAGCACGCTTGAAAGATGTAAAGTATACGAAATAAGATTGGATAATAACTTTTTCACAGTAAATATCGATGGTGAAAAGGAAACCAGTGACTGGAAAGATTTTGAGTATTTTGATAGTACTCATGAATTTATTTCTCTTGAAGGAAAATACAACTATATGTTTCCCAGAAAATCAATGAGTGAGAAACAATACAGTTTTCTAAAGAATACCTTAAAAGAGAAAGTGAACATCAGCTGATAAAAACAAAAACGGAGCAAAATTATTTTGCTCCGTTTTTTATGATTTATAAGTTAGCTTATTTGCTTTCTTCCAGCCATCCCATTTCCTTCATCCACTCGTCATTGTAGATTTTTCCTACATATCTTGAACCATGGTCATGAAGTAAAACTACAATTACATCATCTTTCGTGAACTGATCTTTCATCTGAATTAAAGAGGCAATAGCGCTTCCTGCAGAATATCCACAGAAAATACCTTCTTCCTTCGCAAGTTTTCTTGCATAGATAGCACCATCTTTATCGGTTACTTTCTCAAAGTGATCAATTACAGACATGTTATAGTTTTCAGGAATAATATCTTCCCCGATTCCTTCTGTAATGTATGTATAAGCGTGGTCATAATGCAGTTCACCTGTTTCGTGGAACTCTTTAAGAATAGAACCGTAAGTATCCACTCCGATTACTTTAATATCTGAATTTTTTTCTTTGAAGAAAGTTCCGCACCCGGTGATTGTACCTCCTGTTCCGGCTCCTACCACAAAATGAGTCAGTTTTCCTTCTGTCTGTTCCCAGATCTCCGGAGCGGTAGATTCATAATGAGCAGCTCTGTTGGATAAGTTATCATATTGGTTGACATACCATCCGTTTTCCGTCTCTTTTGCCAGTCTTTTGGAAACTGAATAATAAGAACGTGGGTCGGTAGGTTTTACGTCAGTAGGGCAAACAATTACTTCTGCACCTACAGCACGAAGAATGTCACATTTTTCTTTAGACTGTTTTGAATTGGTCACAAAGATACATTTGTACCCTTTGATGATGGCAGCCAAAGCCAGTCCCATTCCTGTATTTCCGGAAGTTCCTTCGATAATGGTTCCTCCAGGTTTTAATCTGCCGTCTTTTTCAGCATCTTCTATCATTTTAAGAGCCATTCTGTCCTTTACTGAGTTTCCGGGATTGAAGGTCTCTACTTTTGCTAATACTAATGCCGGAAAATCTTCACCTAATACTTTGTTAAGCTTTACCAGCGGTGTGTTACCTATCGTTTCAAGGATATTTTTTGCGTATTTCATAAATGTTTTATAAGCGGCACAAAGATAAGGCTTTTAAAATTATCTGCGCTGTGGATAACATGTGGATAAGTTGTGGATAACACTGAAGCCAATTGAAAGACAATCGATAACTTTCAATTATCAATTATCAATTATCAATTATCAATTATCAATTATCAATTATCAATTATCATGTTAGTTGTACTTAATCGCCTTCACCGGAGAAATTTTACTGATCAGGTAGCTCGGAATAATCAGCGCCAGTCCTGAGATAATAAGAATTCCTACTGATATGGAGATAATGGCAATCGGATTAAGATCAACCGGAACAGTGCTTACGTAGTAATTTTCAGGATTAAGCTTGATGATTCCAAAGAATTTCTGGATTAAAATCAATCCCAGTCCGATAGCGTTTCCATACAAAAGTCCCGGAATCATAATAATCAGGGTATAATTGATGAAAGTGGCTCTTATCTGTGAATTGCTTGCGCCTAATGTTTTAAGAAGACCGATAGAATTGGTTCGTTCAATAATAAGGATCAGAAGAACCATAATGATATTGATAACCACTACAATCAGCATGATGATGATGATTAAAGCAATATTGGTATCAAAAATACTGATCCAGTCTGTAATCTGCGGGAATTTTTCTGTCGCTTTTTCAGCATAGTTTTTATACCCGATCAGTTTTTCAATACCAGGAAAATCCTTGTCGATATCATTCACGTTCTTCAGGAAAATATCGATTCCGCCAATTTCATCAGGTTTCATATCCTGAATTTTTCTGGCATGATTGATTCCGCCAATAACAAATTGCTCGTCAATGAGCTTGATATCGGTTCTGTAAATTCCAATAACTCTGAATTTACGGTAAAGCGGTTTCTGATCAGCTTTTAAAAATACGGTTACAATGCTGTCGTTCAATTTAAGATGAAGGTCATTGGCTACTTTCTGCGAAATGGCTACATCACTATTGAATCCCTTTTCTGTTACCTTTGGAGTTGTTCCGGCAATAAGGAATTTTTTGAATCTTAAACTGTCAAAATCTTTTCCTATTCCTTTAAATATAATGCCTGCAAAATTATGCTCATTACGCATAATTCCGGTGACCGTCACATATTTTTGAGTGCTTTCCACATCGGGAAGCTCTTTTATTTTGGCAATATTCAGTCCCTGATTATCCAGTACAGAAGTATTGTACGAAGAATTGGATCGCGTGGATCTTACTGTAATATGTCCGCTGAAATCGGCCAGCCTTTCTTTGATAGCTTTTTTTGAACCAAAACCGGTGGCTACGGTAATCAGGGAAACGATAATTCCCAATGCTACGGAAAGCCTGCCAATGAAGATGATAACCCTTGAAAGGTTATTTTTGTTATCTTTGGAAAATGCTATTTTTCTAGAGAAATATAAAGGAAATTTCAAGCTTATGAATTTAGATTTCAAAATTAAAAATTTACTTCTGATTTGCCTAATTTTTTTAGGAGTATTCAATCAATATTATTCTCAGACTCAAGTTCAACCGGATTTTAAAACGGGTGCCGATCAGCCTGAAATCTACCTGCCGCTGTTAAAAAATAAAACAATAGGCGTGGTAACCAATCAGACAGGTTTAATGAGTGATAAAACCCACCTTGTTGATTTTCTGGTTAAAAACGGGATTAAAATCAAGTCCATTTTTGCTCCCGAACATGGTTTCAGAGGGGATGCTGATGCGGGTGCAAAAGTGAAAAACGGAGTAGATGTAAAGACAGGTATTCCCATTGTTTCTCTATATGGCAATAATAAAAAGCCAAAACCGGAACAGCTTTCCGGAATTGATATCGTTGTTTTTGATATTCAGGATGTGGGCGTTAGGTTTTATACTTATATATCCACTTTGTCTTATCTGATGGAAGCAGGCGCTGAAAACAATGTGGAAATCATGGTATTGGATCGTCCCAATCCTCATGACGGATACACAGACGGCCCTGTATTGAGAAAAAAATGGACAAGTTTTGTAGGAATGCATGAAGTTCCCGTTGTTTACGGGCTTACGATAGGAGAATATGGAAAAATGGTTAACGGTGAAAAATGGCTGAAGAATCAGGTTCAGGCTGAATATACGCTTGTTCCGATGAAGAATTATCATAAAAAGCAGCGTTATCCGATGCTTGATAAACCTTCTCCTAATTTACCCAATGATAAAGCCATTAATTTATATCCGAGCCTTTGCTTCTTTGAAGGTACTCAGGTTTCCGTGGGAAGAGGAACAGACCTTCCTTTTCAGATTTATGGTTCTCCATGGACGGAAAACCTTCCTTATCAGTTTACGCCAAAACCAAGCTATGGAGCTAAAGATCCATTCCTGAATGGAAAATTATGCTATGGTGAAAATCTTTCCAATTACCCTAGAGATCTAAGAGAATTGAATCTTGAATGGGTAATCAAAGCCTATCGGAATTATAAAAACCCTCAGCAGGATTTCTTCCTGAAAAATTTATGGTTTGATACCTTATCCGGAACTGATGAATTGAGAAAACAGATTATCGCAGGAAAATCAATTCCGGAGATTAAAGCTTCATGGAAAAAAGATCTGGAAAGTTTTGAAAAGATCAGAACCAGATATGTGGTGTATAAAGATTAATTAATCAAAATTCTGGGGCGGATTTTTATCATTTTTGCCCTTATTTAATATAAAAAGTCCCACAGTCAGTCCAACAACTCCAGCAAAAGCCGTCATTAAAGCTCTCTGTAATTTATCAGGCAGATCATTCCCGATATAATTCATTAAAAAAAGGATCACAAAAGTGATCACTAGAATGATCATATGATTTTTTCCAAATAATTTCATTGTCTTATTTTAGCTTGTAAGAGATCATTATTCCTCCTCTGTACGGAATGATTTCGCCACTTTTGTTAAATTCTTGTGCGGAATCATAGCGTCTTCCGGTAGTACGGTCATATCCTTTGTAAAACCCCTGTGATGTTCCTACAGTAGCATACAGATCAAGATTCCATCGTTCGGATAGCTGGAACTGATACCCTGCTGTTACCCCCAGCATAAAAGAAAACCCTCTTTGATACAGATTAGAGTTGGTAAGGATTTCCCCATTCCAGTTTTCAAAACTATTATCATTCCAGTAATTCCATTTTGAAGCATTGTAGGCCGCAAAACTAATGTTGGCTCCTATATACCAGTGTTTGAAAGTTTCATTAAAATAGTATCTTCCTTCTGCGGATACAGAATAAAACTGTAATTCATGTCCTGCGAAAGATTTCCATGGTGAAATGAAAACATCTCCGTGAAGGGTATATTTTGGACTAATCTGTTTTTCTATTCCTAAGTTTAAAATTCCTATCGGAGCAAATAAAGCGTTCCCTTTTATGTATAAACTTTTATCCTGTCCTCCTTGTTCCTGTTCCTGAGCGCTCAACATAGTTGTGGACAGGAAAGCTAAAATGCCTGCTGCTAATAATTTATAATTCATCCGGTTTATAATGTTTATTTTATTTGCTTTAATAGTTCATCTGCCAGTTGAGAATCCTTATTACCCTGAACGGCCATATTTCTTGCCATTTCAGCATAGTTTTTTGCCATTTCCTTATTTCCCGTAAGATGATAAAGTTTGGCAAGAATATATGTGTTTTCTGAAGTTTCGCTTCTCATGACAGATTTTTCTGCCCATTCCGTAGCCTTCTTTAATGAAGATGGGGTTTTCACATGATCTGCAAATATCCATGCAGCTCTCAGGAGTTCATTCGGATCAAAAGCATCAGAATTTTTATAATAGTCTAAAGCTGCTTTTTCGTATTCAGGAAAATTACTGTTCTGTTCATAATAACTGAGCTTAGTCTGATTCAGCTTTTTAACAGCCGCTTCTTTTCCTACCAACGGTTCAGCCGCTTTCATGAAGTGATCGTCACTGATTTTTTTATTTTTATCATCAATAGACTGTTCTACTATTTTCCCCAATTTCAGCTGGGCATCAAATTCATTGTAAGTTTCTTCAGGAAGGAATTTAATAATCTCTGCTTTTCTGGATGCAAAAACAGAATAGTTGATATCTTCCGATGATTTTACGAAGTAAAGAAGAAATCCGATTTCATCTTTTGTCAGTTCTTCGGTTTTCTTTTTGTTCTGGAAGTATCTTTCTGAGGCTTTTTTGGCAAATTCATAATCTGAGTTGGCATTAAGCTTCATGATGTTAATCAGGAATTCCGGGTCTTTTTCACCACCGATAAAGCGGTCTTTAAGAGATCCTTTTTTATTTCCGGGTGAATTGATGTCCTGAGCCATTGCCACAAACAGGCTTTCTTCCATATATCCGGTATTTCGGGAAACCAGTTCTCCTTCACCGTTCAGGAAAAGATAAGTAGGATAGGAACGTACTCCGAATTTCGAAGCGATGTCTCTTCCTTCTCCTTTTTCCATATCAAATCTTGCATTAATGAAGTTGGTGTTATAATAATCACTTACCGCTTTCTGAGTGAAAACATTTTTTTCCATCATTTTGCATGGACCACACCAGGATGCATAGGCATCAATAAAAACCAATTTCTTTTCTTTTTTGGCTTTTGCAATAATATCCTTGAATGGCAGCTCCTGAAACTGGATGGCTTCCTGAGCAGAAATCGCGATGGCACAAAAAATAGATATCCCGGAGATGATCTTCTTCATTTTCAAATAAGATTTGTAGGCGAAGATAATTAATTTTCAAAATATAGCGTACTGAATCGGTAGTCTGAATGACGATATTAACGAACTTTAAGACTTAAGCGTATCCGGATTTTCGTTTTTTAATTTAAAATATGAAAGGGCTCAAATGCTTTTACTAGTGGTTTATTTTCAATATGCTGTATCTGTTTTAAAAAATTGAAATCAAAATTTAATTCACTCTATAGTCCTGAAATCTTTGTTATATCTTTGCAAACGAATAATTTATATGTTGAGGAACCTACAATTTTGAGAATTTGATTATTAATTTTAAGCACGCTTTATCCAAAAAATCCATTTACATTACCGCTTTATCTGCCTGCCTTATCGCAGTGGCAGCATTTGCTGTTTTGAGTCTTCTGATCACAGAAGACAGCCGTAAAAATACCGATGATTTTGCAAAAAAGACCTTTTTCCGAAAGTATGAATCCATAGAACATGAGTTCAGGAATATTGAGGATTATCAGTACCTGCTTCGTGCCCTGATTCAGAAAGACGGCCTGAAGAATTATAAGGATTATTCTTCGGTTCTCAATGAGTTAAATAAAAAAAGAAACCTGCTGCCCTATAGCTGGTATTATTATGAAAATACCGCTTCAGGAAAAACAGATAGTAATAATCCTTTATCCGGTATTTTCAACAATACCCAAAATAATGAGAACTCTATTGTTCTTAAAAATAATGGACCGGGACATTTCAAAGACCTTTTGCTTACTAAAAAAGACAGCATGTACTGGATAAGCTATGATTCTTTGGTATTACCCGATAAAAACAAATTGTACTATGGGTCTACGGTAAGTCTGGATGATCTTCATCAATATTTTATCAATGTTGATAAAAGCTCCAATACCTACGCTTATGTCTTTACTAAAGAAGGAATCTGTATCACGCATCCTGAAAAAAAATATATAGGAAAGAATATTTTTGATTTCACTGATATTAAAGCTAATGACACGTTAACCAGCAAAACTGAAGCTGGATATACTAAAGGAACAGCCGTTTCAGAGTATCTTGGAGTTGAGGTAACCCGATTCATAAAACCTTTGAAGACCGATAATTTTGATGGTTACACAGTGGTGAATCATGTAAACTTTATTATTGATGAAAACCTCAGCAAGATAAAAGCTTATACCGTTTATATTTTCCTGGCCGCGCTTTTTCTCATCGTAACGGTTTTTATATTATTCCAGAGAGCAACCAATCTGGCTTATCAGGAGAAAGAGAAAATACAGTCTGAGAAGAATTTATTGCTGATAGAAAACGAAAAAATGCACAAGGCAGAAGTGATCAATCAGCTTCAGCAGCTTAAAAATAATATCAATCCGCACTTTCTTTTCAATTCATTGAACTCCCTTTACATGCTGATCGGGATTAATAAAGAAAACGCACAGAAGTTTACCATGAACCTCTCTAAGATATACAGGTATCTTATCGTGCCTCCGAAAGATAATATTGTTCCGGTTTCGCAGGAAATCAAGTTTATTCAGCAATATATGGAACTGCTGAAAAGCAGGTTTGATGAAGAAATGAAGTTTGAACTGATTGTTAATGCTCCGGAAAGTCTTGAAAAAAGAATACCGTATTTATCCCTTCAGATTGTTACGGAAAATGCTACCAAACACAATATTGCAACGATAGACCAACCTCTGGAAATTATCATTATTGTTGATGAGGATGGGGTCACGGTAAAGAATACCTGGCAGCCCAAAACTGAACCGGTGCAGGGAGAGAAGTTCGGAATTGATTATTTGAATCAGGTTTATGGGTATTTTAAGAATAATCTTCTTCATATTTCTGTAGATGGTGAATATTTCGTATGTTTTTTACCTTTAATGGAGTAAAAATAAAAATCCATTCACTCCCAAAATATCACCATTCACTCCCTAATATTATATATATGATTCACGATACCTATAGCTTTGCTTGCTGAAACTAAGATATTTACTATTTGGAATGAATCGGACTATTTTAATGAAGAATTACAGACTTGCGCTGTATCTCGGTCTCGCTATGGCCTCACCAATGGCAGTAGCTCAGAAAAAAGATAAGGATACGGTAAAGGTCAATAAAGAAAAAACGGATAAGACAGAAACATCCTCATCAAAAAAAACAAAAAAAATTGAAGACCTGATTAAAAAAGGGACCTATAAAAAGGGACTTTTTAATACCATTCAGGTAAAAACGGATATTTATTTTGAAATTCCTGACAGTTTAATGGGACGTCAGTTTTTGGTAGTTAACAAACTTTCGCAGGTACCGATGCAGGTAAATGAAGCGGGTTTAAACAAAGGAATGAATTATGAAAATAAGGTCATCTCTTTTCACCGCGATCCTGTAGCTAAAAAGGTCTGGGTAAAAACTGTGGTTCCTAAAGTGTCATCCCCAAAAAATGATGCCATTACAAAATCTGTGAAAGATAACTTCTCAGAATCTGTGATTGAAGTTTTTGATATTGAGGCACAAAATAACGACTCTACAGCGGTGGCTATTAAAGTGAACAAAGTTTTTGACGGAAATCAGAAGAGCTTTAATGATGTGTTGGCCAATGTAGGATTAGGAGGATCTGTGAAATCAAGCCTTTCTTATATAGAAGGAGTGAAAACATTTCCTAAGAACCTTGTGGTGAAGTCACAATTGTCTACCTCTGTCAATGAAGGTGGAGTAGATCTTCCTGTAACATTAGGAGTGACTACCAATCTGGTTCTTCTTTCTGAAATACCGATGAAACCGCGAGTTGCAGATTCAAGAGTAGGATTTTTCTCCGAAAAACACTGGTCGTTTAATGACAATCAGCAGAAAATGGATGAAAAATTCTTCATTACCAAGTGGAATCTTGAACCTAAAGATGAAGATAAAGAAAAATACTTAAGAGGTGAGCTGGTAGAACCTAAGAAACCGATTGTTTATTATATCGACCCGGCAACACCAAAACAATGGCGTGCGAAAATCATTGCCGGAGTACATGACTGGCAGGCGGCGTTTGAGCAGGCAGGATTCAAAAATGCAGTGATTGCGAAAATGCCGGATGAAAAAGATGAAGATTTTGATATTGATGATGTAAGATATTCTGTAATTACTTACGCCGCTTCGCCAAAGTCAAATGCAATGGGACCATCAGTAGTAGACCCGAGAAGTGGAGAAATCATTGAAGCGGATATTATCTGGTGGCACAATGTAATGACTTCTCTTCATGACTGGATGAGAATTCAGACAGGGCCTATTGATCCTAAAGCACGAGGAAATAAATTCAGTGATGAACATATGGGTGAAGCCATCCGCTTTGTTTCATCTCATGAAGTGGGACACACTTTCGGATTGAAGCACAATATGGGGGCATCCTTTGCCTTCCCGGTAGAGTCGCTTCGTTCCAAAGAATTTACGGACAAAATGGGGGGAACGGCACCTTCCATCATGGATTATGCCCGTTACAATTATGTCGCTCAGCCGGAAGACGGAGTAACAGCAATCACCCCGAAAATCGGTATTTACGATAAATATGTGATAGACTGGGGGTACCGTTGGTATCCGGATGAATTTGTCGAGAAAAAAGCGCTGAAAGAATTAATTGAAAAACACGAGGACGACCCGATGTATTTCTACGGTGAGCAGCAGAGCTACCTGGAAACCATTGATCCGCGTTCGCAGTCTGAAGATTTAGGTGATGATGCGATGAAAGCCAGCGAATACGGAATAAAAAACCTTAAAGTGGTGGTTAACAATCTTTTGAAATGGACGTATGAAGACGGTAAAGAATACACAGATGCCGGAAAATTATATCTGGGAGTGATCGGGCAGTGGGATCTGTATACAGGTCACGTAATGGCAAATGTAGGTGGAATCTATCTGAACAATACTGTTTTTGGAAATAAAAAGAAAGCCTATGAAGCTGTTCCTGCAGAAATTCAGAGAAGAGCCGTTGATTACCTTGTTAAAAATGCGATCAACCTTCCGGAGTGGCTATTCTTTAATCCGATTACAGAAAAAACGTATCCGGTAAAAGATTCACCAATGGGACCATTCGAGCAGACACCGTATACCATGGCAAGAGGAATGCAGTATGCCAATATCTATTCTTTGTTTATGGATGACAGATTGTTGAGGTTGCTTGAAAACGAGCTGAAGCATCAGGTTTCAGGATCAAAAGAAGAAATCTATACGGTTGAGAACTTATTTGATCAGGTAAGAACAGCCATTTTCAGTAAAAAAGGAAGCCTTACGATGCTTGAAAAAATGACTCAGAAAAATTATGTGGATGCTCTTATTGTTTCGGTGAACAAGTTGTTTGAAAAGACGGCAGTAAAAGGATTGAAAGTAGATGATACACTGAATATCCCAACCATCTGTAATTTCCATGAAGATGATCACGGCTTGAGGAATATCAATTATTCATCCATGAAAAGAGTATCTGAAGTGACAACTTACAAGAGAGCGGAACTTCAGAAAGTTCTGGACTTACTGAACAGAACCAGGTACAGAGGTGATGATGCTTCGAGAGCACATTACACAGATTTAATCATTCGTATTCAGGAGGCTTTAAACAAATAAACGGCAATGAAAAAAACTCTAATACTTTTACCTCTTTTGGCCGCTAATATAGCAATGGCCCAACAAAAGAAAACCATCACCGGGAAAATAGAAGATGCCAATACTTCTCATTTTATCACGGGTGCATCTATAAAAATTGAGACGCAGTCAGTGTCTACAAAAACAGAACTAACAGGAATTATCGAAAGTGTATCAGTGGGTACAGTAACCGATAAGGACGGAAAATTCATCCTGGAAATTCCTGAAGATACAAAAACAGTATTGGTCAGTTATCCTGGGTATGAATCCAGAGTCATTCAGCTGAATGAAGGACAGACCAATTATACCATCAGACTGACATCTGAAGTTTCAGAAAAAAATAAAATCCAGGAAGTCATCATCACCGGATATCAGAAGATTGAAAAACGTAAGCAGACCTCAGCGGTTTCTACAGTAAAAATGGACAACATCAGCCAGGCTGGTGTTGCCAGTGTAGACCAGATGCTGGCAGGGCAGATTGCCGGTGTGGCAGTAACTCCTGAAACCGGTGCTCCTGGTAGTCCGGCGAAGATCAGAATCAGAGGTACAGCTTCCCTTTCCGGGCCGCAGGATCCGCTATGGGTAATCGACGGTCTGCCGTTAGAAGGAAATGATGTTCCTAACTTTACCGATAAAGACAATATTGATCAGCTTCAGAACTTCTCTATCGCAGGGCTGAACCCAAATGATATTGAAGATATTACCATCCTTAAAGATGCCGCAGCAACAGCTATTTATGGAGCAAGAGCAGCGAACGGAGTGATCTCCATTACCACCAAAAAAGGGAAAAAAGGAAGTCTGAAACTAAATTTTTCAGCAGATACTTTTGTTACATCACGCCCTGATTTTGATAAACTGAATCTTTTAAATGCCTCTGAAAAAGTAGACCTGGAACTTATGCTTGCTAAGCGGGCAGATCTTACTTACCGCGCAGATAAAGGAGAAGTAATGAGAATACTGACTCAGAATAACCAGCTTGATGCTTTCAGAAACGGAGGTTTTGATGCGTTGAATTCATTCACACGCCAGCAAATTAACGGTTTAAGAAATAACAACACAGACTGGGGTAAACTGTTGTACAGAAATGCCATCAACAAACAATACGGATTAAGTGTTTCCGGAGGAAGTGACCGTGCAGACTACTATTTCTCTCTGGGATACTATGATGAAGAAGGAACAACTATCGGAACGGGTTTTAAACGGTATAACCTGACTTTAAAAAACAATTATAAATTAAGCGATAAGTTAAATGCAGGAATCTCTATTTTTGGAACGCAAAGTGAGCGAGAATCTTTTGTAACGGATGCTGATGCCTCAATCAACCCTGTGAATTATTCAAGAAATGCCAATCCTTACATGAAGCCTTTCAATGCAGATGGAAGCTACAATTATGATAGAGATATGGATGGTTTTGAAGACCGTTATATTCCTTTCAACTTCCTCGAAGAAAGGGAAAATACCAACTATTCGCTGAAAAACAACTCTTTGAAGGCAATTTTAGATTTAGAATATAAAGCTTCAAAAAGTTTAAGATTTACCTCTCAGTTAGGAATTCAGTATGATGCAAACAAAACAGAGAAGTTTGCAGCAGAGAATACCTATTTCACTAGAAAAATGAAAGAAAATACCCGCTATTACAAAGACGGTAAATACAATTACTTTCTGCCGGCTGGTGCGGTAAAACAAAACTGGGATAATGATTTCTTCCAGTACAACTGGAAATTGCAGGCGGCGTACAGCACAAAGATCAATAAGCATGAGATTGATTTGATGGCAGGTACGGAAATCCGTAAAACAGAGGATAACACAACGATTACAAGAGCTTTCGGATATGATCCGAAGACCAGAAGAGCGACTGCAATTGTTTTCCCGAATTCAGGTTTTGCAGCGGACAAAAGATATGAAACCTACCGTGAAGCAGCTCCTATAGAGAATGCTTACGCTTCCATGTTTGCAACAGCATCATATACCTACGATCAGAAATATACCTTCTTCGGAAGTGTAAGATATGATGGAACTAACCTTTTCGGGGTAAATAAAAAATATAAATATCTTCCCATCTGGGCAGTTTCAGGATCATGGCTGGTAACGAAGGAAGATTTTATGAAAAATATTTCTGCAGTATCCAACCTTAGACTGAGAGCATCTTACGGTCTTCAGGGAAATATCGACAGAAATACATCGCCATTCTTTATCGGTGAATATAACGATGCAACCATTCTTCCGGGTGGAAAAGAACCGATCATCAATGTGATCAGCCCTCCGAACGATAAACTGAGATGGGAAAAAACAACCAATACCAACCTGGGGCTTGATTTAGGATTGTTCAACAACCGTGTAAGCCTTACTGCTGATGTTTACAGCAGAAAAGGAACGGATATGATCAGTATGAAAGAAACCCCTCTTGAAACAGGATTCGAATATACAATGATGAACTGGGGAAGCTTGACAAACAAAGGTTTTGAACTGGCAATATCTACCAGAAACATCAATCATGATAATTTTAAGTGGACAACTACCATCAACTTTGCTCACAACAAGAGTAGAGTATTAAGCGAGCAGCCACGTGATAATGCATTGCTTCCATCAAGAGAAGGACTGCCTGTAAATGCTGTTTTTGCGTTGAAAACCGCAGGAATGGACGAACAAGGAAATCCATTATTCTGGAAAGGAGATCAGAAGATTTCAGCAGCAGAATTCTTTAAGTTATATGATGTATATGCAGATTTCTTACCGGGACAGCTTGTAGATACCAAACTTTCAAACGCTGAGTTGAGAAGCCTGTTTACCTATGTGGGAGACAGAGATCCGAAATTTACCGGAGGAATTATCAATACCTTTAAGGTAAGTAATTTTGATCTTACCATCTCTGCAACATTCAACCTGAAGCAGACGGTGATGAGAACGCCTTCTTACAGAGGTATGGAGCTGGACAGAGGAAGAAACTATACAAGAGATATCTACGAAGCAGGAGGCTCACTTCCGGGAATTACAAGTCCTGATATGGATGCTAATCCGGATGGATGGATGGCTAATAAATGGTTTACCGGAAACCGTTCCAATGCATACAGTTTACTGGATGTATGGGCAAAAGAGATTAGCTATATCAGAATCAGCAGCATCCGTTTAGGATATACACTTCCTAAAGAATTTACAAACCCTATGGGGATTTCGAGTCTGAGACTGAGCGTTGAAGGGCGTAACCTGTTTGTATTCAGCAACGGATATAAAGGATATTTCGATCCGGAAACGTATGGTAATATTTATGCACAGCCTATCACTAAGTCGGTGACCGTAGGATTTAATGTTTCTTTTTAAAACTTGAGAAAAATGAGAAAAATTACAGCAATTATAGCTCTTGCAGCAATCAGCTTTATCAATATCGGATGTGACAGATTTCTGGATATTCAGCCTGAAGGAAAAGTTATTCCTACCACAGTTGAAGACTACAGAAAAGTACTTACTTCTGCCTATTCAAAATACCCAGTTCATAAATCTCTGGTAGCCCTTCGTACCGATGAGGTGAATATTGATGACAATGCCGCAGATTTTATTTCCTACCGTGAAATTGCGATGTGGAAAGATTCCAATAATGATCAGGCTTCTACGGAATTTCCATGGGTAAGCTTTTATTCCGTGAATTTCTATCTGAATCAGATTATCATCGAAGGAAGCAAAACCATGCAGGATTCACCGGAGAAAAATCAGATTTTAGCAGAAGCCTATGCTCTTCGTGCCTATTTGTATTTTGATATGGTAAATCTATACGGAAAGCCCTACAACAGTGCTACGGCTTCTACAGACAGAGGAGTTCCAATCAATCTTGAAATTGATCTTGAGCAGGTATTGAAACCATCTTCTGTACAGGAAGTATACAATCAGGTTCATGCAGATCTTAAAAAGGCGGAAGATCTGATGGTAGAGCAGAAGCAGGCATTAGGCCTTAATTACAGGTTCTCAAAAACAGCATTGCTGGCTTTTGAAGCTAGAGCAGCACTTTATGAAGGAGACTGGAACAAAGCTGTGAACTATGCAGATCAGGTGCTGGCGGTAAAAAGTGATCTAAGCAATCTGAACACTGTCAATACCCCACCTAACCATTATGCTTCCCCGGAATCTATTATGGCTTTGGATAATACATGGGATAATTCTATAAAAAACTTATCTTTTGTATCTCCGGAACTTATTTCTTCTTACAATAGTACCGCAGATAAAAGGTTTGGCATGTATTTTGAAAAAAATGGTAGTAAGTATAAAGTCATTAAAGGAGGAAGTTTAGAGTTCAAAGTGTCTTTCAGAACAGCAGAGCAGTACTTTATAAAATCTGAAGCATTGTTAAAATTGAATAAACTGACAGAGGCTAAAGAAACACTTCTGAAAGTATTAAAAAACAGATATACTCCGGAAGGATACACTTCTGTACAAAATACAGTATCTTCAATGGATTCTGCCACATTTATGACCTTTATTCTGGATGAAAGATTCCGGGAGTTTGCTTTAGAAGGACAAAGATGGTTCGACTTAAGAAGAGCAAATCAGAAAAAAATAAGCCATACCATTAGTGGCAAAGAGTATATTCTTCAGCAGAATGATCCGCGATATACCATTGAATATCCAATGAGTGCGAAGAAGAATAACCCTAATTTATAGAACTTCATATCAAATTCAATACAGAGGAAGCCGCTTGAACTTAATTGTTTCAGCGGTTTTTTTGTACTTTTGCACCGTTATGAAAATTGCCATTATAGAAGATGAACTGCTGGCTGTAAATTATCTGAAAAATCTTTTAGATACACAGAGCATAGTCCCTGTTACAGAGACGGTTATTCTTCGTTCCAAAAAACAGGCAATTGACTTTTTTGAAAAAGATTCCGCAGACCTTATCTTTATGGACATTCATCTTGGTGATGGAATGAGCCTGGAAATCTTTGAACAGGTTGAGCTTTTTACTCCGATTATTTTCATAACTGCATTTGATGAATATGCCATGAGAGTCTTCAGGCATTTTACCATTGATTATCTTCTGAAGCCCTTCGAAGAAGAAGATCTGCATAAAGCGTTACAAAAATTTATTTCCATAAGAAATAATTTTGATCCTGAGCCGGTTCTTAAATCGATGTCCTCATTACGACAGGCAGACGATGAGGTAATGAAACGTTTTATGGTAAGAGAAGGCAATAAGCTTAAATCAATAGATGAACATAACACTGCTTATTTTTTTGCCTCCGGGAAATACCTTTTCCTGACCACAAAAGATCATCAGACCTATATTTATGACGATACCATTAAAGATATTATTCAGAAGCTGAATCCTGAAATTTTCTTTAAAATAAACCGAAAGTTTATCATTAATAAAGAGGCAGTTTCCGAAATTATCAAACATTCCAGCCAGAAAGTTGAACTTAGACTCTCTCCGGAACCGGAAGTGAATGCGGAAGTTTTTATCAGCAAAATGCAGATTGCGGAATGTTTAAGCTGGCTAAATAAATAATTTTTGTTCTGTATTCGGAAAACATCTGATACATTTTTTCATCATCCTCTCTTTTTCTGATTATTTGTTCTCAGATGTGAAAATTATTAATTAAAAAGAAGAAAAAATCCTACTACACCCATCCTACGTTATGCTTGTGTAATTTTAATGTTTTGCTATTCAGTGTTTTATGTTTTGTTATATTAATGATGTATAATACATTTATTAATGAACTAATACACTTTTCAGTAAAATTTTTATTGGTGACTTATTTTCTATTTAACCTGCTGCAAAATGCACTTGAGCTTAAATTAAGCCTTCTAACTATTTATTATTTTTCAAAAGACCTTGTGCTTTTCCGGTCTTAAAATTTAAACAAACTCATTATTTTAATCGTAGCGATCTAAATTTATGATTGTAAGTAATTGAAAGTCAATACTATTATTTGTAGTGTATGTCTGTAGTATCTGTTTTCTTTGTTTTTTATTGGAAATAGATAAGTTTTGTGTTATTAAGATTCCATTCTGAATTACAAATCACCATCCTGCATCAATAGTTTTAGCAGCCGGAATGGGCAGCAGATACGGAGGCAGTCTAACGACAGGTGATTCGGAGTTACTTATCGTGAAAATAAAGCAATTGTACAAAAAAGTATTTCAGAATTAAGAATGAAAAAGCTTTATCCGGAGAATCTGTGGGAATAATAACATTCTGAAGATAGGTTTAATTTCAATCGTATCGTAAACATTAGAGCAGATAGATAATACATTTTTCTAAGTTTCAACAATTAGAATTTAAACCTCCAGAAACAATAGAATCCGGATATGAGAAATAGTGAAATGTGAAAATACTATTCTTATGACTGAAAAAATAGTAATTAAAAATTTAGAAATACAAATTCTATATATAAATTTAATGGTAGTAATTCCCAAAACCCAATTAATATGTTAAAAAGCACAATAGATTCCTCTACAGGATTTGAAAAAAGATTTGAAAAGATAGAAACAGTTATTTTCACGGATTCACTTTCAGCTTCAAAATCCGTAGCAAAAGAAATCTCAGACCTTATACGTGTAAAGCAAGCTCAAAAGCAACCTTGTATTTTAGGGTTGGCTACAGGTTCCTCGCCTAAAAGTTTATACGCTGAATTGGTACGGATGCACAGAGAAGAAGGCCTGAGTTTCAAAAACGTCATTACTTTCAACCTTGACGAATATTATCCTATGGAACCGGATTCCGTACATAGCTACGTTCGGTTTATGAAAGAATTATTGTTTGATAAAGTAGATATCCTTCCTGAAAATTATCACATTCCTGACGGAACATTATCTAAAGAGGAAATAGCAGATTATTGTACAGAATACGAACTTAAAATAGAAGCCGTAGGAGGGATAGATTTGCAGATTCTGGGTATTGGTGGCAATGGTCATATCGGGTTTAATGAATCAGGGTCCTTACAAAATTCCAAAACCCGTCTTGTAGCATTAGACCATATCACAAGAGTAGCGGCAAGCAATGAGTTTTTAGGGCTGTCAAATACTCCCAGAACTGCTATTACATTGGGAGTGAAGAAAATAATGGAAGCGAAAAGAGTAATACTGCTCGCGTGGGGGGAATCTAAATCAAATATTATAAAAGAGTCTGTAGAAGGTCCTGTAACCAATCTGGTGCCGGCTTCCTATTTGCAGGAACACAAAAACGCAACTTTTGTATTAGATCAGTCAGCCGCTCATAAACTTACCCGAATTAATACTCCATGGCTGGTAGAAAAAATAGAATGGACTGATGCATTGATCCGGAAAGCAGTTTTAGGGTTAGCTCAAAAAATCAAAAAACCGATATTAATGCTTACCGATTCGGATTATATAGAAAACGGGATGAGCGATTTGCTGGCGGATAAAGGACCAGCTTATGATATCAATATACAGATTTTCAATAAATTACAACATACCATAACGGGGTGGCCAGGCGGTAAACCAGGAGCAGATGATACCAATAGACCGGAAAGGAAAACCCCGGCTAAGAAAAGAGTTCTTATATTCAGTCCGCATCCGGATGATGATATTATCAGTATGGGGGGAACGTTCATAAGACTGCACCAGCAGGGGCATGAAGTTCATGTTGCTTATCAAACCTCAGGTAATATAGCTGTAGCAGATTCTGAAGCATTGCGGTTTGCAAATTTTGTGTGTGATTACAATGAAATGTTTGGCATAGAAAATAATGCAGCGCGAAAGATTTTTGACAAAGCGATCAAATTTTTACAAAATAAGAAAAACAGTGATATAGACATTCCTGAAGTAAGGCATATAAAGGGTCTGATAAGAAAAGGAGAAGCAAGGTCCACCTGCAATTATGTGGGAATACCAGACAGCCAGATCCATTTTTTGGAAATGCCCTTCTATGAGACAGGCAGAATAGAAAAAAAACCTTTGAGTACAGAAGATATAGAAATTGTGACCGATATAATAGACAGGGTAAAACCACATCAGATATATGCTGCTGGTGATTTGGCAGATCCTCATGGAACCCACAAGGTGTGTTTAGATGCCGTTTTTGAATCCGTTAAAAATCTGAAATCGGAGGAATACATGAAAGATTGCTGGTTATGGCTATACAGAGGAGCATGGAAAGAGTGGTCTATAGAAGAAATAGAAATGGCAGTACCACTAAGCCCGGACCAGATTTTGGAGAAACGCTATGGGATTTTCAAGCATCAGTCTCAAAAAGATGGAGTCATATTCCAGGGGACGGACATGAGAGAATTCTGGCAGAGAGCAGAAGAAAGAAACAGAGAAACAGCAGAAACTTATCATAAAATGGGACTTGCTACTTACGCTGCCATGGAAGCTTTTGTAAGGTGGAAATTCTAAAAATAATGTCTTAAGTGAATATTGGGTAAGCGATGAAGAACTGAAGCCATTGAAAGGCGGTATTGCAGCCGTAACTTCAAAGCAGCAATAAGCTAAGAATGATATTGTTGAAGTAGTTTGATCTAAAGAGCTCCCCCGAGGCTTGTCTCGGGGGCAGTAGAGAAAGCTTGAAAAACTATATGTTTTAAAAGTAGGCTATGCACATTCGGTGGATTAAGAGATTGTATAATTTTTTCCCCTGACTTGCATTATCCCAAAACATATAAGCACAAAAAAACCTCTAAAATAAATTAGAGGTTTTAAAGTGGTTTCTCCAGGAATCGAACCAGGGACACATGGATTTTCAATCCATTGCTCTACCAACTGAGCTAAGAAACCATTTATGTTTTTGTTTATTACTTCGTTGTTTTAAAGTGATGCAAAAGTATAACATTTTATAATACCGCGCAAGTTTTTCAGTTAATTTTTTTGAATAAATGTGCCGGTACAGCTGGGTCATATCTTCAATGCATTGTTCATCAGTGTTTTGGTGTGTTTTATTTTTTTCTGTTTTTTAGAATATAATTTTTCTAGAACCTTATTAAAAGATTTTCAGTGCTGATTTTTAAAATTTTCCTTAGAAACTATTGTGCTTACAGAGGATGAGCCAGATGATTTTTTCTATAGGGCTATTTTGAGAACCTATTGTTGCTTCTTTACATCATGTTAAACAGACAATAAAAATACTCCGATTTCAGTTGTAAATAGTAGCAAACACTTGATTTATAACAGATAATAAGCCTAACAAGTGTTAGTCGTACTATTACGACATTTTTTTAAATTTAATAATAAACTCTATTTGCTTTTTACAAATACATCTATATTTGGTGATATAGAAAACGAACAATCACAATATATTAACCATTAAAATTTACAATCATGGCAGAAAGAAATTCAAGAGGAATTTTAAAATTCAACAACGGTGAAGGACAAAAGCTGTTAAAGCTTAATTACAGCGTATCAAGATCTACAGACGTTTCAGGACGTGTAGCATCCGATCCTTCCAATGCTCTTATCAAAATCACAGTGGAAGCTACTGATAAATCAGACATCCTGGAAAGTTTACTGAACGGAAAATATAAGCCTACAGTAGGAGAGATCACTTTCAACAAATCTCACGAAGAAGGAACATTAACAACATTGAAGTGGAACAACGGGTATGTAATCCAGCATGAGGTAGATTTCGATGCTGTAGATGACAACAGTATGTATATCAGTTTTGTGGTAAGTGCAGAACAGATAGATCTGGGGAATTCTTCTTATTTCGGAGCATGGCCTTCTTAAGCTTATTCAGAATTTAAATATCAGGCAGAATAGTAGACCCATTCAAGGAACACTGTTCTGCTTTCTTTAACCTTACAGAACGACTGTTTATTCGAATAAAGTGCTGAAAAACATCTAAGCACTATACTCAACAGTTCAAGCACTAAAAATGGACTTTTCCATTTCAGATTTGAACATGAACCATAATGAATAAAAACAAAAAAACCTCTAAAATGAATTAGAGGTTTTAAAGTGGTTTCTCCAGGAATCGAACCAGGGACACATGGATTTTCAATCCATTGCTCTACCAACTGAGCTAAGAAACCATTATATTTTTGTTTGACTTACTTCGTTGTTTTAAAGTGATGCAAAAGTAGTAAGTTTTAATATACAAAGCAAGTATTCATCGTACTTTTTTTGAATAAAGTTAAAAACTTACTGATTATCAGCCGGATTATTTTCCTGCTCTTTTCTGATCTGCTCGCTCATCTCTTCCAATACCGGTTTAATCGTGTTTTCCGGAAGATCACTGATTCGGATATACATTAAGCCGTCAATTGCATCATTGAAGTTAGGATCCACATTAAACGCAATTACTTTAGCGTTTTGCTTAATATATTTCTTGATCAGAACAGGAAGCCTCAATTCAGGTTCAAGATCATCAATAATCTTGTCCAGCTTATTCAAATCAGACTCCATTTCCTCAAAGAAAATGTTTTTATCCCTGTCACGAAGCTTTACTTTATATTCATTCCTTGGAGTGATATATTGAGCTACTGCAGAATCAAAATAATTAGAACGCATGAACTCAATCATCAGTGATTTTGAGAATTCCGAGAATTTGTTGGAGATACTCACACCACCCATCAGGAATTTATGGTCAGGATTTCTCAGGCATACATGTACAATTCCTCTCCATAAAAGGAAGAGTGGAAGTGGCTTCTGCTGATATTCCTGGCAGATGTATGCACGCCCCATTTCAATCACCTTTTTGAAGAAAGGGTGAATGTCCTGCTCAAACTCAAATAAAGAGCTTGTATAAAAGCCTTTGATGCCATATTTCTTCATGACTTCTCTACCCAATGCCATTCTGTAAGCACCAGCCAGTTTTTTCTCACCATTGTCCCAAAGGAACAGGTGATGATAATGCTTGTCATACTCATCCAGGTCAAACGGAAGATTGCTTCCTTCCCCTACAGCACGGAAAGTAAGCTCTCTCTGACGTCCGATTTCCCTCATAATAGATGGGATTTCCTCGTAAGTCGTAAAGTAGATCTCATAATTTCCGTTACTGAAAAGCATTTTATCAGTTCCTCTCAGTTTATCAACATCCTTAATAATGTCTTCCAGAGGCGTTTCATCAATAATGTTCTGAACAATATTTTCTTCCTTCAATAAAGGAAATTTGACAGATAAATTCTGAAGATTGATACTTTGGGCAAGAGATTTTCTTTTTTCATAATAAGATTTCATCATATAAACCTTACGTTTCAGAAACTCTCCCAATTCCTCAATTGTTTCCATATCATCCATTGCCTTTACGGTAATAGGACGTCCGATTCTGATTCTGATAGGTTTTTCCCTGTCATTCATCATTTCAGCAGGAAGCATCAATGTTTGTAAATTCGGGTGAAGTTTAGCCACCTGATAAAAAAGTCTGCTGTTCTTAGCATGGAAATACATAGGAACTACAGGAACTTTAGCCATTCTGATAAGCTTAAGTGCCGTTTTTTCCCATTCTTTATCTAAAATTTCTCCGTAAGGATTGTTTTTGTTGGAAACTTCTCCTGCCGGGAAAATACCTACACAGCCTCCGTTTTGCAAATGCTTGAGGGTTTCACGCATTCCCGAAGAACTGCTGTACGCTTCTTTTCTGTTTTCAAAAGGATTTACAGCGATTACAAACGGTTCCATAGGTTTGATCTTTTCCAGAAGGAAATTTCCCATTACCTTGAAATCCGGACGAACCTCAGATAAGATCTTGCACATAAGAATCCCGTCAATAGCACCCAGTGGGTGGTTCGAAACCAGAATAAATGGCCCCGTTTTCGGAATCTTTGCCAGATCCTCTTCAAAAGCTACATAGCTTAGGTTTCTTTCTCTCACAAATGAGTCGAAAAAATCTTTGCCTTCCTTGTCTTTTAATTTATCGTATAATTTATTTACTTCGTTTATTTTAGCAATGCTCATCACAGCAGATGCTACCGGGTTCTTGAGGAACCCAAGTTTACTTAAGCCGGAAGCTTTGATCAGATCGTTTTTCGAAATTAAACTCATGTGTGTTTAGTCGCAATTAATATTATTGTGTTACCATTTGAAGAGTATTCTTGGAGATTTGTTCCAATAATACATTTTTTTCATGGTAAAATTTATCAATGTGATCCTTCTTCGCATTTCTTACTGTGAATAAAGATACATTTTTAATTGCTTCGGTTTTAAAAATTTTTTGAAGCTCATCATTGAGCTCATCAATATGATTAAATTTATCCTCAAGGCACAATGCCAGAGAGATTGCAGAATTCTGCATCAGGGAAACTTTAATTTTGTATTTGGATAAATATCCAAAAATCAGGCTCATATGATCTTCTGCAATAAAAGAGAAGTCTCTGGTAGAGATTTTCAAAAGATCCTGGTTTTCTTTTAGAATATAAGATTCTTCCTGTTGATTTTTGTCAGAAGCACCTACTTTTGTTCCTTCTTTGGTAGGATCTACGAAAGATTTTACATAAAAAGGAATGTTTTTTTGCTGTAGGGGCTGTAATGTTTTCGGGTGAATAACACTTGCTCCGTAATAAGCCATTTCAATAGCTTCCTCATAAGAGATGTTGGAAAGAAGAGTTACATCATTGAACTTTCTGGGATCTCCTGTCATTACTCCAGGTACATCCTTCCAGATCGTCATTGCTTCAGCATTTAAGCAGTAAGCAAAAATAGCAGCAGAGTAGTCAGAACCTTCTCTTCCTAATGTTACCGTAAAATTATTGTCGTCAGAACCAATGAATCCTTGCGTTACATAGCAGATTTCCGGATTAAGATTGGAAATAAATTCTTCCGTTCTTGTCCAGTCTACCGTCCCTTCTCTGTAAGAATTATCTGTCTTTACGTAATCTCTGGCATCCAGCCATTGATTCGTAAATTGAATTTCATTCAGATACTCACTCACAATTTTAGTAGAAATCATTTCTCCACAGCTTACCACCTGATCGTATACGAAGTTGTAGTTAGGAGATTTGTTTCTTCTCAGGAAAGAATCAATGTCATCAAAGAACAGATCGATTTCAGCAAAAACGGCATGATTTTCCGGAAAAAGTCCTTCCGCAATCTCCATGTGTTTTCGTTTTATCTTTTCAATTTCAGTTTGATAGTTGTCCTTTTTGAAATAAAGTTCTACAACTTTTTCCAACTCATTGGTCGTTTTGCCCATTGCTGAAATGACTAGCAAGCATTTGGCAAATCCCTGGCTTTTTAGAACCATGGACACGTTTTTTACACTGTCTGCATCTTTTACCGATGCTCCACCAAACTTGAAAATTTTCATTAAATTGTTAAAAATAAAATTGTTAGATAAAAAATTGCATGAGCTTTTTACGGACGTCAAAATTATAAATTTACAACGAGATATGAAATAGCCTAGCGCGGAGATAGAATTAAGATTTCCTTAAAATCAACAAATAATGAAATAATTTAATTTTTTTGTGGGTCTGAGCCAACAAATTCGGGCGTACAATTTTCAATAAAGACCTGGAATTATATTGTTTTTTACTTGTATTGTGTTGACATACAGTGCTTAATCTCTTTTTTAATTAAATTTTCTTAATGCGATAAATTTTCCGAAATTTGGGCAAAACGTAAAAAGAAAAATATGTCAAATCAACCATTACAGACTTTAGGAGAATTTCTTATAGATAAACAGGACGATTTTCAGTATTCTACAGGTGAATTTTCTCGTCTTCTAAGTGCAATAAGATTGGCTTCGAAAGTGGTAAACAGAGAAGTAAATAAAGCCGGAATTGTAGATATTACAGGTGCTGCAGGAAACCAGAACATTCAGGGAGAAGAACAGCAGAAACTGGATGTGATTGCTAATGAAATTTTTATTACGGCTTTATCTCAGAGAGAGGTTGTTTGTGGTATTGCTTCTGAGGAAAATGATGACTTTATTGATATTAAATGTGGTGAAAACGGACATTTAAGCAAATATGTTGTATTGATTGATCCTTTGGACGGATCTTCCAATATTGATGTTAATGTTTCCGTAGGAACTATTTTCTCTATCTACAGAAGAGTTACAGAGCCGGGAACACCTGTACAGCTTGAAGACTTTTTACAGAAAGGGATCAATCAGATTGCTGCAGGATATGTTATTTACGGTTCGTCTACCATGATTGTTTACACAACAGGGAATGGAGTAAACGGATTCACATTAGACCCGTCTTTAGGAACATATTATCTTTCTCATCCTAACATGACTTTCCCAAAAACAGGTAAAATCTATTCCATTAATGAAGGAAACTATATCAAATTTCCTCAGGGAGTAAAAAATTATCTTAAATATTGTCAGATGGAAGAAGGTGACCGTCCTTACACTTCAAGATATATCGGTTCGTTAGTAGCAGATTTCCATAGAAACATGCTGAAAGGAGGAATCTATATCTATCCTTCTTATTCACAGGCTCCAAATGGAAAACTAAGATTATTATACGAATGTAATCCAATGGCATTCCTTGCTGAACAAGCCGGAGCAAAAGCAACAGACGGATTCAGAAGAATTCTGGAAATAGAACCTACAGAACTTCACCAGAGAATACCTTTCTTCTGCGGAAGTATTGAAATGGTAGAAAAAGCTGAAGAATTTATGCGTATTGACAGCGTGAAATAAATGGAAGCAAAGTATTTACAATATTTATTACAATTTAAACGCCCGAGTGGAACATCTCGCGGCGTTTTGCTTGATAAAGAGACTTTTATTCTGACAATTTCCGAAGAAGGAAGAAAAGGAGTGGGGGAATGTGCAATCTTCAGAGGACTGAGTTTTGATGACAGACCCGATTATGAAGAAAAACTGCAATGGCTTTGTAAAAATATCAATCAGGACAGCGTTTTTTTAAAGGAGGAACTTAAAGAATTTCCTTCTATCTGGTTTGGATATGAACAGGCTATTCAGAATTTGAAATATGGAGACAGCCTTTATTTTCCCAGTGAATTTACCGAGGAAAAATCCGCTATTACCATCAACGGTCTGATATGGATGGGGGATGCTGCGTATATGGAAGAACAGATCCAGGAAAAACTGGATAAAGGATTTCACTGCATTAAATTAAAAATTGGTGTTGATTGGAAATCTGAGCATGTTATTCTTCAGAAATTAAGAGAAAAGTTTTCTAAAGATCAGCTCGAACTTCGTGTGGATGCTAACGGAGGATTCAGTAAAGAAGAAGCGTTACTTGTTTTACAACAGCTTGCAGATCTTCATATTCATTCTATTGAACAGCCTATCAAGGCCGGAAATTGGGATGATATGGTTGAGTTATGTTCGAAAACACCTACTCCGATTGCATTGGATGAAGAACTGATCGGAATTATTGATCCAGTGAAAAAGAAACAGCTTTTAGAAAAAATACAGCCTCAGTATATTATTTTGAAGCCTGCATTGGTAGGAGGTTTTTCAGGTTCAGATGAATGGATTTCTCTTGCTGAAAACCAGAATATCGGCTGGTGGATTACATCTGCTTTAGAAAGTAATATTGGTTTGAATGCCATTGCTCAATATACTTTTACCAAAAAAAATCCAATGCCTCAAGGTTTAGGCACTGGAGCTTTATTTGTAAATAATTTTGAATCCGATCTGGAGCTCAGAAATGAGCTGCTTTGGTTCAAAAAGTAAATGTTAGCAATTAATTAGCATAATGGTGGAGGTGAATCCGGGCAGGTAGTCTGACCACAATAGTCTGGTGCCCATGATCGGCAGCACATCGCAACCGGATTCCAGCTGTTGCATCCAAGAGGTGGTCTTCCTCCTTTGATGGTTTTCAATTCTCCTCTTTTGATTTTCTTTAAATTTTTCATGGTATAGATTTTGTTTGATTGGTAAGTAAATGTCGATAACTTTTTTGAATTATACAACATGTTGGGAATTATTTAATAATATTTAACAATTCCTCTGAAATATTTAGATAGTATTGAATATGAATTTGGTTGGTCTCAGTTTTTTAACCTGGCAATCCCTTCCTGTTCAGCGTATTTGAATTTTTTTAATCCGGTCTGTAGGAAGACCTGGCAGTTACGAATCGAATATTTTGTTGATTTAGAGGTTGTTACACAATTAAATCACATCTTTTACGAAAATAGCTTTCTTTATATAGTTCAATATATTAGAAAACCTTTTTTTAATCTGTCCCATAATTAAAAATTGTAATTCCCTAACAAATGAATTAGCAATCATTGTGCCATACTGATGTTTTTTAGCTAATTTTTAACGTATAATTCATTTTTCAGGGAGTATTTTAATTATTTGTTAAGAATTAATTGTGAAAATGTTTTCACTATCTTTAGACCTTTTAGTGATAAGATTTCTGTCGACCCCGTACAAATTTTGAAAGATATCTTTCTGTACCTGAGAGCTTGAGAGGTATCCCCAATGATTTCCTACTTCATATTTAAAGCTGTCAAGCAAATCATCTTTTACGAAAGTACAGTCAATAACAGACACAATATCTTTATAATGATCAATATCACTTGGTCCGTTTTTACCAAGCCTTGGGGTAAGAATATTTTTCGTAAACTGAGAAGCTCCCAGAATAATATCCTGTCTGTTTAAGTAAATGGAAATCCGGTTGGCTAATAATGGTAGTTTATTAAATGAATTCTCCGAATCTTCAAATACTTTATAGCTCACATCAGCATTCAGCAGGAGAACCTGATCTATAACACGAAGAATATTTTCCCTTTTAAGGCTGTATAGCATGCTTTGAAGCACTCTGTTTCCCATAGAATGAGCCATAAGATGTATTCTTTGATTGCAGGGTGCAAGATCCCTGTTGGAAAAGATATCTTTTAAAAACTGAGTGTAGAAATAAAACAATCTCACCAGAGATGTTCCGGAATTGATGCTTGAAGCCTTATCATCAAAATAGCTCAGCGGGATCATACTGCCGGAGGCAGGCCAGCTTACAAATAAAATATGCTCTACAGGAGACGCGGGATTATCAATGAATATTTTCTTCAGATCGAGGATAGCCTTTAATTCATCATCAAAATCATACAGATAACCATGAATGAATATCAGAACGTCACTTCTGTCTTTGGTAGAAGACATATTCTTGTACAGTTCATAAAACATTCGTTGGGTTCCGCCAAGATTATTGGCTGTAAGAGAGGATTTTTTAATTCCTTTTTCACTTAACAGAACATCTAAAACTTCTCCATAGCCCTGTTTTTCAGGTTCAGAAAAAAGCTTGTAATTTAAAATATTTCTGTTGGTATAGTCTTTTTTCTTTTTGACCTGTGCAGCAGGTTCTGTATCATCGTCAAAATCACATTTGGCGATCCTGAAATTAGGAATTGAGTATTCTTCATTGGAAAAAGAATCTACTCTTTCACCTTTATGTCTGATAATTTTCCGGTTGCTTAAGATATAAACTGCCATGACGGATAATGGGTTAAAATGGTACTAGCTTCCCGAAATTAGTGAAAATTATTGAAATACAACAGGTCAGGCTTTTAAATTACCACTTTTACAAAAGCTTATTTTTCCGTAACTTTGTGAAACTTTTTTTGCTAAAAAATAAAAGCTACTTTAATGGAAGAAGAAAAAAAATCACTCAATTTTATTGAGCAAATTATAGAAGATGATTTGGCAAACGGTCTGAAAAGAGATCAGATCCGTTTCCGTTTTCCACCTGAACCTAATGGTTATCTGCATGTAGGACACACTAAAGCGATCTGCATCAACTTTGGGCTGGGTGAAAAATACAATGCTCCCGTAAACCTTCGTTTCGACGATACGAATCCTGAAAAAGAAGAACAGGAATTTGTAGATTCTATCATGAAAGACGTTGAATGGCTGGGTTTCAAATGGGATAAAGTTTTGTACGCATCCGATTACTTCCAGCAGCTTTACGATTGGGCAGTTCAGTTAATTAAAGAAGGAAAAGCTTATGTAGATGAGCAGCCGTCTGAAGTGATTACGGAGCAAAGAAAAAATCCTGCAGAACCGGGAATTGAATCTCCATATAGAAACCGTCCTGTTGAAGAATCGTTAGATTTATTCGAAAGAATGAAAAACGGAGAATTTGAAAGCGGTTCGATGTCTCTTCGTGCAAAAATCGACATGGTTTCGCCTAACATGAATATGCGTGACCCTGTGATGTACAGAATTTTGAATAAGCCTCACCACAGAACAGGTACAGCCTGGAAAATTTATCCGATGTACGACTGGGCTCATGGTGAATCTGACTATATTGAACAGGTTTCACATTCACTTTGTTCTCTGGAGTTTGAAAACCACAGACCATTGTACAACTGGTATCTGGATCAGGTGTATGAAGAAGGAAAGGTGAAAAACAAGCAGAGAGAATTTGCAAGGATGAATGTTTCCTATATGATTACTTCCAAAAGAAAGCTGCAGAGACTGGTAGCTGAAGGAGTGGTAACCGGATGGGATGATCCTAGAATGCCTACGATCTCAGGGATGAGAAGAAAAGGATTTACTCCTGTTTCTATCAGAAACTTTATTGAAAAAGTGGGAGTAGCGAAAAGAGAAAATCTTATTGAAATTCAGTTGCTTGATTTCTGTGTGCGCGAAGATCTGAATAAGGTTGCCAAGCGTGTGATGGCAGTTGTAGATCCCGTGAAATTAGTGATCGAAAACTATCCGGAAGACAAGGAAGAATGGTTAGAAACTGAAAATAACCCTGAACAGGAAAATGCAGGGACAAGAGAAGTACCATTCTCAAGGGAAATCTATATTGAACGTGAAGACTTTAAAGAAGAAGCCAACAATAAATTCTTCAGACTTAAATTAGGAGGAGAAGTTCGTTTAAAATCTGCATACATCATCAAAGCTGAAAGAGTAGAGAAGGACGAAAATGGTGAGATTACAACGATCTACGCTACTTATGATGAGAAGAGTAAATCAGGCAGCGGAACAGAGGAAAGCTTGAGAAAAGTAAAAGGAACTTTACACTGGGTATCTGCGAAACATGCTATTCCTGTAGAAGTAAGAATCTACAACCAACTGTTTACAGTGGAACAGCCTGATGCAGAAAAAGATGTAGATTTCTTAAACTTCATCAACCCTGAGTCTGTAACAACGGTAAAAGGATTTGCTGAGCAAAGCCTGAAAGAAGTTGCTGTGGGAGAACCCTTACAGTTCCAAAGAATCGGATACTTTACAAAAGATCAGGATTCTACAGAAGATACGCTGGTATTTAACCGTACAGTAACACTGAAAGATTCTTATAAACCTGAATAATTTCAGAAATAAATAATAAACATAAAGCAGAACTTCATTGGGAGTTCTGCTTTTTTGTTTTTGTTGGACAACGAAGGTGCTAAGAATTTTATATATGGTGGATGTTTAAGGCGCAGAGAAATCAAAGAGTTCCGGCAAGTGTAATATTTAATCAATCATCATTTTGATCACCAGGAATAAGCTGCATGGAATTTTATCGGAGATAAAATCTTTGCGTCTTAAAACGGTTTAAAAAATTAAACTTGCGTCTTTGCGTTTTCCAACATACAATTTTATAAACGAAATCAGGACTCCAAATGAAGTCCTGATTTTATTTTATAGCTTAAAATTTGAAGTTCAGGATTCTATGTCAAAAAGTCTTTGTCCTGGTAAGCAGGATTAGGATATTTGTAAAATCCTTCCCCTGTCAATACTCCCAGTTTTCCTTTATCAATAAATTCTTCTTTTAATTTTTCTACAGCTTTGATCTTTAATGGATCCTGAGTTTCTTCAGCTTCTATTTTATTGATATTATAAGCGGTTGTAATTCCTACAACATCCAGAATTCCGAATGGGCCGGTTGGTGCTCCGGTAGCAACCATCCAGGTCTTGTCAATTGTTTCTACATCTGCTACTTCATTCACCCAGAGACTGACTGCAGCGTCAAGCAGCGGCACCAATAATGAATTGACAATATATCCAGGTTGTTCCTTCTGGATAGGTAAGGCAACCATTCCAATATCTTTTGCAAATTTGATGACTGAATCAAATACTTCCTGAGAAGTGCCCGGATGGCGCATTACCTCTCCGGTATTATGTTTCCAGATTTCATTGGCAAAATGGAGGGCTACAAATTTCTCTGGTCTTCCTGTATCCTCAGCAAACTGACCTGGAAGCAGGGTGGAAGAATTCGTTGCAAATACTGTTTTTTCAGGGGCTACCTGAGCCAGTTTATGGTAGAATTCCGTTTTAATGGCTGGATCTTCAGGAACTGCTTCTATCAGAAGATCGGCATCTTTTACCGCTTCGGCAAGATCAGATGAATAGCTGATATTTTTAAAGGTGACATCAAGTTGTTCCTGTGTTGCCCCCAGGTCTTTTGTGTAAGCTTCACTTAAAGCGGTGAATTTACCTTTGGCTTTTTCCAATACTTCATCATTGATATCATATACGGTTACTTTGAAGCCATGATAGGCAGTCTGGAAGGCAATCTGATATCCTAATACACCACTTCCTGCTATCGTAATATTTTTAAAATCCATGAGATTTATATTTAGTCTTTTAATCTTTTAATCTTTTACTCCTTTTACCCATTCCTGAAATCTGGTTAGGAAAGATTCATGTTCTTCTTTTTCTTCAGGACGGTTGACAAGGATATGTTCAAAATAAGTTCCTTTTAATATTTTTCTTAAAATTCCTTCACCTAAGAAAGGCTTATAGTCATTCAAAGCCTGAGTCGCTTTCAGTAGATGTCTGATGTCATACTGCAACGGATTGATGTCCGGAACCTGTTTATTAAGATTAAGAAGATTATAAACGGCTATTCTCGCAGTTCTTACAGAACTTTCCATAGTGAAGACCACATCATTGTTGGTTTCTACAAACTGTCCTACAAGACCTAAGTTGGTACATCCTTCAGGAACGACTCTCGGACGGTCTCCCATCGCTCTCGGCATAAACATAGAAGTGATATAAGGCATGAATGCTGTACGTACAATGGTATTTTCTATCACATTATCAAGTTGGTCTTTTATTCCCAGATGATAACACAGCTCGGTCAGGATCTCGTTTCCGGTACACTGAGGCATTGTTTTTTTAATGTAATTACCTTCTTTATCCATCAGTAAAGCATATACCCAAACTACAAGGATGTCATCCGGCTGAGTAGGGAAATGCGGCTGTCTGTTGCAGGTAAAACTCATTACCCAATTAGAGTCTGTGATGGTAATAATACCTCCTGTAGCTGTTCTTCCTGAATACGGATCATTCACACACAATTCTTTCAGTTTCTCTGTAAAAGCTGAAGGACGACAGGTTAATGTAGCAGATTCCCATGAAGATTTTTCAATATGGCTACAGAATTTTTCAGGTTTCCCGAACACTTCGGATTTTGCTGCCAAATTTTTCCAAAGTTTCCATCCTGCACTTTGTCCTGCACTGCTGTTGTCTATGGTAACTTCGGGAACAGTATTGTTGTCTCCGTAGAAAGTACTTTCGGTCATAGAACCGGTAGTTACGATAACATAATCATCTTTACTAATCGGTATTCTTACTTCCTCTCCATTTTGTTCAGTGATGATTCCTTCTACCGTTTTTCCTTCTGTATTGATATGAATATCAAGGTCTTTTACCAACGTGTTGAACTGAATCTGCACTCCTTTTTCTACCAGGAAGTTTTTTAATGGAGTTACATAGGTATCATACTGGTTATATTTTGGGAATACCAGACATGAGAAATCTTTCATTCCATCAATGGCATGAAGGAATCTGTGCATATACAGTTTCAGTTCCAGTAAGCTGTGCCAGTTTTCGAAGGCAAACATAGAACGCCAGAAGAACCAGAAATTACTGTTGAGCAAAGATTCAGAAAAATAATCTTCAATGGTAAGATCGTCTAACTCTTCTTTTTTCTTTAACAGCAGTTTTACAATCGCCAGCTGATCTTTTTTCTCAAGTCCGAATTTGCTGAAATCCTTGATCTGTCCCTGATTGTGGATCAATCTTGCTTTAGAGTAATTCGGGTCGTTGTCATTAACAAGACGGTATTCATCCAATACACTGTAGGGGGCAGGAAGCTCCAAAGCTGGAATATCCTGGAACATATCCCATAAATTTTCATAGGTCATATCCATTTCTCTTCCTCCACGGATGATGTAACCGTCTTTTGCGTTACCGGCTCCATCCAGAGATCCGCCTTCAACATTCAGCTGATCAAGGAAAATAATATTTTTACCTGGCACACGGCCATCACGGATAAAATAATAAGCGGCAGACATCCCTGCAATTCCGCTTCCTACAATATAAATTTTACTGTTTTCATAAGATTGTAAGGGGATACCTTTATTACGTTGATAGTTTCCGATCTGATCGGAGAAAGGCATTGTTTTTTCAGGAGTGTTAATCTGAACTTCTTTACTTGAATCCGGTTCGTGGTTTACATTTCCAAACTGGTCAGAGGCTTTTAAAACTTTATCGAATTTTGAATTGATCGTACTCATCTTTTATTGTTTTTAATTAACAGTATAAAGGTACCTCTATTCAAAAAGCGATATATATCCCCAAGTTCAGAATTATTATCCCCAAATTCTCATGACTGAATATTTTCTTTCATTCTGTATTCTGATGGAGAAAGCGTAGTATGTTTTTTAAAGAAACGGCCGAAAGCCGAGGCGGAGTTAAATTGTAACCCGAATGCAATTTCAGAAATCGTCATATCGGGATTTCCGAGCATGACATAAGCTTCTTTCAGTAAAGCTTCATCAATAACCTCATGAGGCGTTTTTCCGCTTGCTTTTTTAATAATCTCAATGAGATATTTATTGGAAACATGAAGTTGATCCGCATAAAACTGAACCATTCGCTCTCTGGTAATATTTTCTCTGATCAGTTGACCAAATTTAAGATAAAGGTCTTTTTTTCCTTCTTCTTTTTTATCGGGATTTGCGGCGTTTTCCTGTTCTATAATCTCAGCGGTCTCCAGCAGTAGATTGAAAATAATGGTACGGATAATTTCTTCCGTAAACTTTCCTTCCTTTTGAGATTTTTTGTCAAGATAATCCAGAAGATTTTGCAGCAGTGACGAATTTGTTGCCGTAGTTTTGATGATGTTGTATGAACCTTTAGAGAAAAGGTTCATTTTTTCAATGATAAAAGGATTGGAAATATTTTTAATCAGAAAATTTTTGTCAAAGAACAACAGTTTCATTGTGAAATCATCACTGGTTTTTCCAAATTTTACAATTGTGGAAGGGGCTGCAATAAGAAAATCATGAACATCTACTTTATATTCCTGACGATCTATCTCAATACTGATTTCTCCGGCAGTACAGACACACAGAGCATAATAGTCCATTCTGAAAGGAGCCTTTGGAAATTCAAAAATGGGTTTTCCTGAAGAAATGTAGTAGGATTGCCGGCAGTCAATACTGTAAAAAGATAGCGTATCATGTAAATTTTCGTAGGTTACCATTCTTCAGTATCGGTTAGATTTTTATTATGTTTTTAAATGGTTTTAGTTTAAAAACCCTTGTTGTTACTGCAATTTACGATTTTCACGAAAGTTTTTTCGTTTTTGTGTGTTAAAAAATTATTTTTTTCAGGCTATCGATGTTATTCTGTTTTAATCGATGTTATTTATAAAAAAGAGGTTTAAATACAGGCTTTTGGGTTATTTTTATCTAATTTTGCACTTTCAAATTTCCCCAAAATATTATTGTGAGATTAATTAACGTATATACGAGTTCTTTCAAAGGACTCTCGCAGGAGAGTTGGATGCTGGCGTTGGTAATGCTCATCAACAGGGCCGGTTCTATGGTACTACCGTTTCTGGGAGTTTATATGACGAATCATTTACATTTCAGTATAGAAAATTCCGGAATTGTACTGAGTTTTTTTGGGATAGGTTCGGTGATCGGATCATGGCTGGGAGGTATGATTACGGATAAAATAGGCGAATACAGAGTACAGAGTCTGAGCTTACTTCTTAGTGTTCCTTTGTTCTGTATGATTCCGCTCTTTACGACGGAAGCTGGTCTGGCGGGAATTATTTTAGCGCAGAGTATTGTCAGTGAAACTTTCCGTCCGGCAAATTCGGTGGCGATTACCAAATATGCAAAACCTGAAAATATCACAAGAGCTTTCTCTCTGAACAGAATGGCGGTAAATCTTGGATTTTCTATCGGGCCCGCTTTGGGAGGTATTTTATCTGCTATTTCTTATGAGTTTCTGTTTTTCAGTAATGCGCTGGCTGCTTTGCTGGCAGGGCTGATGTATATCTGGTTCTTTAAAGACCGTGCTAGATTAGCTAAACAGCAGGCGAAAAAGGTAAAAGAAGCCATTGTTATTAAAAAAGAAAGCTCTCCATATCGTGATGGTAAGTTTTTGATTTACTGTGTATTCTGTATGTTGTTTTCCATATGTTTCTTCCAGTTGTTCAGTACGCTGACGATATTTTATAAAGATACGGCACATATGAGCCAGCAAAATATCGGGTATATTCTGGGATACAGCGGTTTCCTGATTGTGCTGCTTGAAATGGGACTGGTACAGATTGCTGAAAAGTATTTTACTTTAGCTTTTACCATGCTTATCGGGACTTTCCTGTGTGGAGTTTCTTATGCAATGCTGGCTTTCGATTATAGTATGATTACCCTTGTGCTGTCTATGACCTTACTTTGTGTAGGAGAAATATGGACGCTTCCTTTTATGTCAACCATTACCGCATTACGCTCAGGAGAGAATAATAAAGGTGCCTACATGGGGTTGAACGGGATGTCATTTTCCATTGCATTTATCATCACACCTTATATAGGAACACTGATTGCAGAAAAACTAGGATTCAGTACCCTTTGGATCGGAACTGGAGTATTGGCCACAGCTATTGCCATCGGCTTTTACTTTATCATTCCGTGGATGCTTAAGGATAAAAATAAAGTTGAAGAAGACATTATATAATGCTTTTGATTCATGAATTTTAAAATAAAAGGCTTCGGGCAATTTCGTAGAAATTGCCCGAAGCCTTTTTAATATATATTAGTCCGTCTATGATTAAAATTTTGAAATAATCGAACTGATGATCATATTCGCATGAATCCTGGAGTTTTCAATAAACCAGAGATGAGTATCTTTTCCTCCACACACCACTCCCGCAAGATAGAGATTGGGAATATTGGTTTCCATTGTTTCAGGATTGTAAAATGGGTTCAGGCAATCTCCGTTGAGTTCAATACCAGAATTTCTCAGGAAATCAAAATCCGGAAGATAACCCGTCATAGCCAATACGAAATCATTGTCAATTTCGTGTGTTTCTCCTTTCTCATCTTTAAAAACAACAGAATTTTCTTTAATTTCGATCATTTCTGCATTAAAATGAGCCTTAATGCTGCCTTCTGCAATTCTGTTTTCTATATCCGGTTTTACCCAATATTTTACACTTTTGGAAATCTCAGCATGACGGATAATCATTGTAACTTCAGCTCCTTTCCGATACGTTTCCAACGCTGCATCTACAGCAGAATTACTGCATCCTACCACAACAATTTTCTGTCTTGCGTAAGGGTAAGGTTCCGTATAATAATGTTTAACTTTCGGAAGATTTTCACCGGGAATATTCATCAGGTTTGGAATATCATAGAATCCGGTAGCAATAACTACATTTTTAGCCTGATAGATTGCTTTGGCGGTTTTGATCTCAAATATTTCATCCCTTTTAGAAACATTCAGAACTTTTTCATAGAGATTGATTTTCAGATTTTTTTGTCTGGCAATGCCCTGATAGTATTCCAGTGCTTCCTGTCTTCCCGGTTTTGGAGCGGTAGAAATAAACGGAACTTCATCAATCTCCAGCTTTTCCGCAGTGGAGAAAAAACGCATGTATAAAGGATAATTGTACAGTGAATTGACAATAGTTCCTTTTTCTATGATTACATGACTAAGATTGTTTTTTTGAGCTTCAAGGGCGCAGTTCAAACCGATGGGTCCGGCCCCGATAATGAGAATATCCAATATTTCCATCTAACAAATGTACGATGTAATTTTTAAAATGAGAAGCTATAACTCATGAACTCTCATAGTCTTTATCTCTTTACATCATTTACCACTTGGCATCAGTTTTGGTGTTTTTTACGAATTGCTAAATATAAAATATGAAAAAATTACTTATTCCATTGGCTGTTTTGGTTCTGGCTGTAGCCTGTAAAAAAGAGGCAGGAAAACCTGTTCCCAATGTGATAGATTCCATTGCACAAAATAAAACAGACAGTGCAGGCACCGTTCAGAATAATGACAATAAAGAAGTTGTTTTAAAGCAGACAAATGATGAGGTTTTGAAATCACTTAAGACTAAAGATTATACTACCTTTACTTCTTTGATTCATCCCGAAAAAGGAATTCGTTTTTCAATGTATGCTTTTGTTAATGTAAAGGAAGATAAACATTTTTCCAAAGCAGATTTTGAAAAATATCAGCCTACAAAAACTTTGTTTACCTGGGGAGCACAAGATGGTTCAGGCGATCCGTATAAAGCAACGATCAATGATTATCTTGGAAAATGGGTGTTTTCTAAGGATTTTACAGTTTCCCAATATTCATTAAATAAATTTATTGGAGGAGGAAATTCCCTGAATAATTTAAAGGAGATTTATCCAAAAGCTGATTTCACAGAAAACTATATCAAAGGAACTGAAAAGTCCGGTGAAATGGATTGGAAAACAGTTCGTTTTGTGTTTGAAGAATTTCAGGGTAAATATTATCTGATTGCGGTGGTAAATGACCAGTGGACGATATAGAAGTTAAAAGTTAAAAGTTAGAAGCGGAATATAAACTTCCAGCTTCTAACTTCCTTTTTTTTTATTTCAAAATTTCAGTCAGCTGACGGGTCAGGTTTTTTCTTGAGAACTGCTCAATATGCTGAGTGTTTTCTATCAGGCTGCCATTTTTCCACAGCTCATATTTTTCAAGAATAAATTTCTTGACAGTTTCTGTATCCTGATAACTGAAATGTTTTCCTGCCTGGGTTTCCTCCAGAATTTTTGCAACATCAGCTCTATCCGGACCGAATGACAGGATCTGTTTTCCTGAAGCGAGATATTCAAATATTTTTCCAGGGATAATTCCTTTTGAAGATTCATTCGGGAAATTGGTTATAAGAAGCAGATCAGAATTCTGCATTTCTTCTACAGCTTTCCCATGAGCAAGATATCCGAGATTCCGGATATGGTTTTTCAGACTTGAACTTTCGATAGCCTGAAGGATTTTATCATCGATTCTTCCTACAAATTTCAACTTAAAATCAGTTGCAAATTCAGCATTTTCTTTCACCAGTTCGTCGAGTGCTTTCCAAAGATTCTCAGGATTTCTGAGTTGTTCCAAAACACCGATATAACTTAAGGTAAATGCTTGACTTATTTGTCCTTTTACATTATTATCAGAATCACTCTCATCAAATCCGTTCGTAATACAAACCGCATTGGCTCCTGCTTTCCTGAAGTTTTCCGCATCAGTATAACTTGTTGCCAGCGTGATATCCGCATTTTTAAATACAGCACTTTCCAGCTGGCGGTGTTTTTTATCTGAACTTTTGGTTAATTTCAGGTGTTTATAATAGGAAATTTCTGTCCATGGATCTCGGAAATCGGCAATCCATTTCAAATCCGGCATTTTATTTTTAAGCCCTAAACCAATCAAATGGAGAGAGTGGGGTGGGCCGGAAGTAACGATTGTGTCTATCGAATTTTCTTTCAGGTATTTTTCCAGAAACTTAACAGAAGGTTTTACCCAGAAAACTCTGGCATCAGGAATGAAAAAATTACCCCTTACCCAGATGGAAAGTCTGGATTTCCAGCTCTGATTTTTTCCTACATCAAATTGTCCGGCTTTAAATTTTTTATTGCTCTTATTCAGTTTTTCAGCCAGCTGATAAGGTTCCCAGATTGTGGTTCTTACCATCTCAATATTTTCCGGAACATCTTTCATCAACGTTTCATCCAGCAATGGGTAACTGGGATTTTCCGGGGTATAGATGATCGGTTTCCAGCCGAAATCCGGCAGATATTTTGCAAACTTCAGCCATCTTTGAACACCAGGACCTCCCGCAGGAGGCCAGTAATAGGTGATAATCAATATTTTCTTTTGTTCCATTTATTTACTTAATGGTCTTTGTCATTCTGAATGACATCATAGGTAATATTATATTATTTAAGCTTTTTGTTCAGCTACAATCTCTTTTTTCTTGTTCTTATTCATCCAGAAAATTCCAAATGCTGCCAACAGGATAAATAATCCAAATGAAAGAAGCGAAAGCCATTTCCCTTTTTCAATCACTTCCGGTTCAAAAACCAATCTGATATGGTGGTTTCCTGCCGGAACATGTACTGCACGAAGTAAATAATCTGCTTTGATATACGGAACTTCTTTTTCGTCTACCAGTACTTTCCATCCGTGAGGATAATACACTTCAGAGAATACAGCCAATTGTGGAGTTTTCGACTGAGATTTAAATTCAAGTTCGTTTGGCTGGTATTTCGTAAGAGTGATAAATGCTGTAGAATCTGCCTGAACTGGTTTATTGTCAAAATATGATTTGTCAGATGAAGCAATGACAGCTGTTTTTTTGTTGTCGATAGTTCCGATAGATTTAATTTCCTGATTAGGAGTATCTACAAATTTTAAATCACTTACAAACCATGCATTTCCATTGGCTTTTGGATTAGGGACAACCTGTGGTTGCTCTGGTCCCCCGAAAACCATGTACTTGGCATTTAATAAGTTTAAGATATTAGGTGTTTTTACACTGTCTACATTATTGATGTATTCATTCAGTACATCGTCATATCTTCTTAGTTTTACAGCATGGTAACCACCGATAGAAGCTTTAAAATAAGAGGTGTTGGTTTCACTGGTTACACCCAGTGTCTGGTTGTAAATTCGGTAGTGTGTTTTGTCTTTTTCTGCAATCGTTTCCAATGTTTTATTGATATTGACATTGGATAAAATAGATTCCAGATTTGGGTTTCCCTGTACTTTTTCAGCCAGCAGATCTGAGCTTTCGGTCTGGAAAGGATTTTCGGCAAAGATTTTATCTACATAATTTTCGTCATTTAAATAACGCTTGTTGACGGACCAAAGATCAAATAAACTTACAAGTCCAATCACTACCAAAGCAATATTCTGATTAAGCTTTTTCTTTAAAGTTAAGAATAACGCAGCTGCAGTAATTGCTACATAAATGAATGCTTTTATCGCATCTACCCTGAACAATTTATATCTCTCATCTACAAGATAATCGAGTAGGAAAGGAGGGAAATAAGTCTTTTCGTTTTCTGTTGCAAAGCCTAATAAAGATTTTCCAAAGATTAAAAGAATCAATAAAAATCCTAATGTTCCACCTCCCACATAAAGAAGGATTTTTTGTTTGTATTCTTCAGTCAGCTTTTCGTCTGTAAAGAATCTGTATAATCCCAGAATAGCAATTAACGGGAATAATAATTCTACTACCACTAAGATTGAAGAAGGAGCCCTGAATTTATTATAGAACGGTACATAATCAATAAAGAAATCCGATAATGGCATGAAGTTACTTCCCCAGGCCAGCAAAATAGTCAGGATGGAAGCACCTAAAATCCAGTAACGGTATTTTTTTGAAGCAAAAAAGAATCCTAATAAGGCAAGGAAACATACGATAGCTCCCTGATAGGCTGGTCCTGAAGTTCCTGGCTGGTCTCCCCAATAGGTTACCCCGCTGAAACCTTTGGAAATTCTATCCATTTCAGCCTGTGAACCTACATTTTCCTGAACCAGTTCCTGAACTCTGTTCATAATTTCTTTTCCTTCAGGTTCCTGACTTCCACCACCCATTAATCTTGGGATGAAAAGGTTTAAAGTTTCCAGTTGCCCATAGCTCCACATCAGCATACTTTCTTTATCCATTCCTGATTTACCTGAAGTATGGCTGTCGTTATCTAAAATCTGCTTTCCACGAACCGTTTCTTTTACGTATTCAGAATTGGCCATGATTCTTTGTGAATTCATTCCAACCCCAATAACACATGATGCTGCGATAATTCCTGACGAAATAAGAAAATGCTTCATTGGTGTCTTTTTCTGGATCGCTCTGATCAGTTCAGAAAGGAATAAGAATCCTAAAGCAAGAAACAGATAATAGGTCATCTGAGGATGGTTCGCAGCAATTTGAAGGCCCATAAAAAGGGTCGTGACAATGAACCCCCAGATATATTGTTTTCTGATATACACCAGTAAAATTCCGGCCAGCAGTGGTGCAAAGTATTCAATGGTATTTACTTTACCATTATGTCCGGCCGCAATAATGATATAAAAATAGGTGGAAAGCCCGAAAAAAGTGGCTCCCAAAAGAGCATACTTCCAGTTTCTGACCACTACCATTCCCAAAAGGAAAAAACCTGCAAATAGCAGGAAGAGATAATTAACCGGCCTTGGCAGGAAATTCAGATTGCTGTCGATTTTTTTGATGATATCACCTTTGAACTGGCTTCCCATCTGATAAGTCGGCATTCCCCCAAACATGGAGTCACTCCAATAGGTTTCATTTCCGGTATTGGCTCTATAGTCAAGCAGTTCTTTTGCACCTCCTCGGTACTGCACAATGTCGTGCTGAAAAAGTTGTTTTCCTGAAAATACAGGAGTGGAATATAAAAATGCTAAAACTATAAATACTACTAATGAAATTGCAATATAAATTAAGTTTTTATTTTTTGCCATGCTGGTTATTATCTTTTATTTCTTGGAATTTTTACCTTTTGTCATTACTCTCTTTCACCTCCTCATAGTCAACAGTTTCTGCATCCCAGTTAAGGTTCTGTTGGTTATTCTTATTTGAGTTTTGTAGGTCCTGCTGTCTGTTATTCTGGTTATCATTATTGAAACGATAGCTGTAAAATGTCTTAAAGAAAATTCTTTTCAGAATGTTCCAGACAAAGAAAATAATAATGGCAGTGAGTACTAACTCAAGAATGTACTTCATAATTTAAAAAATTTAAAGTTCAGGGTTTAAAAATGATATGATAAACCCTGAATGTTTACTTCAGTTATTTAGCAGATGGGTTTACCATTACCGAAGAATTGGAAACGCTCTTCATAGACTGAGATTGTTTTCCATCTGAAATGGTTTCTATCTGAGTTGTTTTTACGTTGATATTCTGGTTGGTAATCCATCCTGTGCTTTCGTCAAACTTAATGGTTCCGTTCTGAACCAGTTCACTGCTCAGGCTGTGTGTGATAGGCCCCTGAGCTTTCTTCTCTGTTTTCTTAGGAATACCTCCGGTTACTACAATTTCTGCAGCTCCGTTTCCTAAGCTTTTCAGTACATAATTCGATGTTACTTTTACGCTTCCGCTCGCATCAGCATTCTCAGAAGTTGACCACTTTTCTCCCATTTTCACTCCTTTTTTAGGAATGATCATCAGATTTTTGTGAAACTGATCTTTCAGAACTTTTTCATTGAATGATTGCTTAAGGCTGGCTACTACACTGGCTTTTTCGTTGGCGTCTTTGATCAGTGTACCCACCGCGTTACCTACTTTTGTGTAAACAGCATCAAATCCTGTAATAGAAATCACATTCCCTTTCGTATCCATCTTCATCTGAAGTTTGTTTCCAGTAAGTGCTTTGTTTACATTCCAGATCATTTTAAGGTCATCTTCTTTAGGAAGAGGAAGCTTGGTGTCTACTACTACCGTTTTTCCCTGTGCAGACTGAGAATTTCTCTTGGCAACAAGGTTAAGAGTCATTTCATACACATTTCCTTTAATGTCATCCACTACAAAATTCATTTCATCTGTAGATTCGCTGGTTGCAGTGATAGATTTCCCCTGAGGATCTGTCATTGTTTTTACATCTCTCTGATAAGTGGTAAGAGGATATGTCTTTCCTTTTTCTAATTTGAAAGTCTGTGTGATAACTCCCGCAGAATCTTTGATAGCCGGGTTTTCTGAAACTTTTGCTACAGAATCAGCAGGAACTTCCACTGTTACTGTTTTTCCGGTTTTAGGATCTACTTTCGTTATTTTTGCTGTTTCTTTTTTACAAGATACAAGAGCTATTGATGATATAAGCGCAAGCGCTGCAATGTTCTTCATTCGATTTTTTAACTTTATTTTTTACTACTATTTCTTAATAAATTATCTGCAATATCATGCAGTTTCCCCTGAGATTCTCCATCTGATTCATTAGAAAGTATGACTACTCCCATATTTTTTGACGGATAAATCTGAAGCACACTTGAAAAGCCAAATGTACCTCCGGTATGATAAACGGCTTGGCCTCCGTCTTCATAGGTATGCAATCTCCAATACAATCCAATAGCATCTCCCTCACTTTTTACAAGAGGAGTATGGGATATTTTTACATATTTATTATTCTCATCCAGATGATACTGCATGTATTTCACAAGGTCTTCCGTAGTGGATATAATTCCTCCGGCAGGCGCAAAGATGGTTGTGAAATTTCTGGGCATTACCTTTCCTTTTTCGTTATAACAAGTCAATAGCTGTGCAGAATTCGTACCAAGAATGGTCTGATTCATTTTCAGAGGTTTTGTAATATACTCTGAAAGCAGTTCTCCGTAGCTTTTATGATATACTTTTTCAAGGATATCCCCGGTAAGTTGTGTTCCTACATTGGAATATTTATAGTCTGTTCCCGGAACAAAATCTACTTTTGCCTGATGAAGATCTTCATAAAACTTCTTTTTTGAATAGCTTTTATAAAAATCAGCTAATGCCATGGCAACAGAATCCATTGGCTTTTTGAATGTTTCAGACTGATCCGGCAAAAACTGAGGTAATCCTGATGAATGATTGGTAAGATTACCAATTGTTACAGGATGCTTTTCAAATTCAAGATTGGGATAATTCCCATCCAGATATTTTCGGATATCATCATCCATTTTAATTTTACCATCCACTAAAGCATGAGCCAGAAGTGTTCCGGTAAAGGTCTTGGTAATGGAAGCAATCTCATACAAACTTTTGGAAGTTGGAAGTTCTGATTTTCCTCTTTCCGTAGTGCCATAATTATAGAAATAGCTTTTACCATCTTTAAAAATACCTATAGAAAGTCCTACGCGTGCAGGATTCTGCATATAAGTGAGAGCTTCTTTCTGAACCATCTTATCAAGGTCGGTCGTAAGGCGGTTATCTGTTGCTACTTTTTTTGCCTGTGCATTAAAAACTAACGGGACAAAAAATAATGGTAAAAGTGACTGTATTTTCATGGTTTAAGGATTTGGTATCACGGTCATTTTCTGTCTTACCGCCTCATACAAAATCGCTCCACATGCTACAGAAACATTCAGAGATTGAGTTTTTCCTTCAATAGGAAGTTTTATTTTTTCATCAGCATGATGCAATACTTCTTTAGAAATTCCGGTTTCTTCATTTCCCATAACAATTGCACATGGTTCTGTAAGGTTGACATCATAAATCAACTTCTGAGCTTTTTCACTGGCTGCATATACAGAAATTCCACTTTGCTGAAGGAAATCTACAGCATGAGCCAGGTTGTTTTCCTTACATATTTTAATATTGTAAATAGCCCCTGCAGAGGTTTTTATAGCATCAGAGTTAATAGGAGCGGCTCCCTTTTCCGGGATGATGATAGCATCCACACCTACGCATTCTGCTGTTCTGCAGATCGCTCCGAAGTTTCTTACATCTGTAAGTCTGTCCAGAATCAAAAGAAAAGGAGTTTTTCCCTGTTCGAATAATTGTGGAACAATATCCTCCACTTTATGAAACGGTACATCCGAAATAAAAGCCACCACACCCTGGTGGTTTTTTCTTGTAAAACGGTTCAGTTTTTCAACCGGAACATAATTGGGACGGATTTTATTTTTCGCTAAAATGGCTTTTAATTCAGCATAAATAGGGCCCTGAAGTGCATTCTGCACAAAGACCTTGTCAATCGTTTTTCCCGCTTCAATTGCTTCAATCACGGGACGCAGCCCGAAAATAAAATCGTCTTTCATTGAAAATTTATTATATAGTTATAGAGTGAATTGTCAATTGAGAATTTTACGCTGTAAGTCAATTCTGATGTGCATATATTCACATTTGACCATTGGCTTGCGCAGCAAAATTCACTATCTCCCTTTCTCTCCTAAAATTGCTCTTTTCTGTGCCATCACGTATCCATAGTGAAGGCTCTCATGCATATTGTTGAAGATAATGGCATCCTGGATGCTTTTCAGATCCATTCCGAAACTTGTGGTGTACGGAGTATAATCTGAGAAGAAGTCACTGTCATAATCCTTCATTAAAATCTTAGAAGTTTCTGTAAGTAAAAATTCCAAATCTTCCACTTCTGATTTCTGAACATTTAAGTTGGGCAAAGTTCCTTTCTTGTAGGTTTCAATCCAATACTTGTCAATACGGAAAGGGTTTCCGCTCAGGTAATAGTGCAATAGCTGCTGTGTGGCAACAGTATGTGCAATATTCCAGTAAATATTGTTGTTGAAACCATCCGGAATCAGAATCAAATCCTCATGAGATGTGTTCTGAAGGATATCTAAAAGGTTCTTTCTTACCTGTCTGTGTGCTTGAAAATGATAATTCATTTTGCAAAATTTTTAATCACCAAAAATAGTTTAATAAACTGGAAATGACAATTTTTTTGGGTAAAGGATTGAAGTTAAAGTTTTTTAACGGTTTGGGAAAAGAATGAATTAAAGGAGTTTTTTTTACTGCTTTTGATTGATATCAGAGGATTTTTAGGTTTGATTTTACATGACGATTAATATAAAACCCTCCTGAGAAAAGTTTCAGAGAGGGTTTTTAATGTTGTATTTCGAAAGATCTGTCTGTAGTTACTTTTTTATGATTTTGTGCTTAAAGGTGGTTCCATCTTTTAAAACAATATTTAAAAAATAAACTCCTGCGCTGTATGAGGAAAGATCTATTCTGTTCTCTTTATAAGTCTCGGAAAGTTTTCTGCCTTCCATATTGAAAATGCTTATTGAATTGACTTCTACTTTTGATTTTACATTGACAAAGTCAGAAGTAGGATTGGGGTAAATATTTACATCCACTGTTCTGATATCTTTTACATTCAATGTTGTGTTGCTTTTCCCTTGCATATAAACCGATAGCCTTACTTCTCCCTGCTGTTGATTGAAAACAGCAGTTGGAATCGTATGTTTCAAGGTGTGAAAGCCTGTAGTCAAGTTGGGTACTGTAAATTCTCTGATGGGAACAGAATTTCCAGGACACCAGTTATTCCATGAAGTCCAGTTAGCAAAGGTTTTAGGGGAAGAACCATAGATGCCGTTCCCCTGAGTGTTGTATACACGGTAGGGTTCACATGAAATACCTCCGGGAGTATAGGTGAGAACTTGTACATCATCTACATAGGTATAGTTTTGTCTTCTGACATACTCTTCACCACCACTGTTGGCGCCATGCGGAGTCGATATTACAAAAAAACGGGCATTGGTAACAGGGCTTGGCAGATTAAAAGTAACAATTCTAACTGTTTCTCCGGTAACATCAGTGCTGTTATAATTATTGAGGCTGTTATAACTTAGTATCGGAACGAGCGTATTGGTATCGGAAGGCGTTGCTCCTGTATCCGTTGAGAAAAAAGTAAGAGTCCCTGAAAAAACATCAATTCTGTTTGCGCAGCCTGAGACCTGAGTTTGAGCTGCATAAGGAACCCCGAAAACATCTAATTCCATATAGAGATCATACTGGCCACGTAATGCTGTATCATGAAATATGCTGTATAAATTACTTACATCATAGGTATAGGGAACTTCAGAAGGAGTTTTGTTTTTATTCATGAAAGGAGTAATATATCTGCCTACCTCTATTCTTTTGACATTAGGATCATCGACAGTATAAGTAGATTGGTTTTTAGGAACCATTGCTAAAAAGACCTCTCCAAGGCGGTCATAATTATCACACAGTGCCGCTATTGTTACCCGCATTGCAATCTTAGCTTTGAAAGCATCTAATTCAGCATCAGTAAGCTTCCTTGTGTATCTGGCGTTTGTCAGTCTCGTCAAACCGGCGGGCGTAGGGTTGGATACTGTCGCGGCATAGCCATCATAGTACACAGCATCTGAAATTATATTGGTCATTGTCGTTTGGGCGAAAACGAGATTGGTAATCAAAAAACTGGAAAAGAATAGCTTTTTATACATGTTATTGATGTTTAGTGTAAATATATGAAATATGTATCAAAATTACTTTTAATTTCTTTATTTTTACATTTTATGGTTGTTTTGTTGCTGAGTATTTATTGTTTTTAATGTTGGATATATTTTTGTCTAAATTGTTTCTTTATATTGAATTATGTGATGAAATATTTTTTTTATTGCTGTAATCAGAGTATTTATTGTTAAATTAGCATGGTATTCCAGGTAAACATTATTAATAATGAAAAGAATTTTACTTTTAGCTTTGTTTTTTGTAGTAGTGGGGTTGAACGCTCAGATCAACATCAATATTGGAAGTTCAACAGTAGGTACTGCTCCTGTAAGCAGTTTTTTTTCCTATTCTTATGTACAGCAGATATACCCTAAGCAGGAAGTTAATGCCAATGCTGCAGGCAATATTACAGGGCTTACATTTTATGTGGATTCTTCCTCTACCATTACTGAATCTTCAAACTGGACTGTCTATCTTGGACATACGTCAAAAACTGCCTTTGCTTCAGGTACAGACTGGATTCCTGCTGCACAGTTGACACAAGTGTTCACAGGAACTGTAACCAAGAACAATAATAAAGTTGAAGTTGTTTTTACTACACCATTTGCTTATAATAATGTTGATAATCTGGTTATTGCGGCAAAAGAGAATTCTCCGAATATCGATATCAATAATTTTGATGAAGCTTTTCATGTTTACCCTCATCTTCCTTATTCAACACTGTATTATAAAGGAGATCGCGCCGTAGTGGATATTGCTTCTCCTCCCGGAGGTATCAGGGCGGATTATAAATCATCAGTTACCATTTCAGGCCTTACACCAAGTGCCGGACCGGCATGTCCTTTTGTTATTTATCCGGTAAATAATACTCAGAATATTTCTTTAACCCCAAATTTCAGCTGGCTTCCGGCTTCAGGAGCTACATCTTACAAAATTTCGCTGGGAACAAGTTCAGGAAGCTCTGATGTTATTAATCAGCAGACCGTTTCAGGAAATAGTTTTACCCCTTCCACAGCACTTACAGCCGGAACAACTTATTATTTAAAAGTAACATCCGTGTCGGGGAATACAGAATCTTCAGGATGTTCAGAACTTGTTTTTAAAACTGTTCCTCCAATACCAGTAAACGATGCATGTACAGGAGCATTGCCGGCATCCGTATTTCCTTACAGCTATACTCAGGATGACGCTGTATCTACGACCAATAACACAGGAAATATAAGCGTATGTACAAGTAATGGAGATACAGGAATGAATGATGGTACATGGTTTAAGTTCACTGGTGATGGCAGTCAGTATACTATTAAAGTGACTATGCCCTCCGGCAGTAGCTATGATCCACAGATAGGGGTGTATAGTGGCAGCTGCAGTAATTTATCCTGTACCGGAACTGTTGATAATGGTGGTGGAGGTACCGCAGAAACGCTTACGATTACCACGGTGTCTGGAACAGACTATTTTATAAATGTCGGAGCTTATGAAGATACTACTGATGCTCCTGAAAATATATTTACCATTACTATAACCAAACTTTAACAGTATATAATCAATTTTCTGACTAAAATCAAGAAGATAAATTAAAATGTTGCAAAAGTGATTTTGTGACATTTTTTATGAATAATAATAAAAATAGAGACAGGACTTGATGTAATTTGAGTTTATTTATACCTAAGAAATTCAGCGTTATAGCTTTAAATGTCTCGTTAATCCAAGATTTTTAACAAACTTTAACTCAAAAATGGCATTTATTATGTTGATTAATGCAAGTATTTATCAGAAATTTACCACTTATTTTAAATCAAGCTATGTCAGAGATATATCAAGCTGAAGATATCCGCCAATTGACGGAAAAAGTAAAGGAAAAAAACTACTTATTTTCTCTTCTGAGACAGGAAATCAACAAAGTTATTATTGGGCAGGAATACATGGTAGACCGTCTTTTGGTAGGGCTTTTGGGAAATGGACACGTTCTTCTTGAAGGAGTACCCGGACTGGCCAAAACCTTAGCGATAAAAACACTGGCAGATGCTGTTCACGGAGATTTCTCAAGGATTCAGTTTACGCCGGATTTACTTCCTGCAGACGTAGTAGGAACTATGATCTTCAATATCAAGGACAATGATTTTTCTATAAAAAAAGGACCGGTATTTGCGAACTTTGTTTTGGCGGATGAGATCAACCGTGCGCCGGCAAAAGTACAGTCGGCTCTTCTGGAAGTGATGCAGGAAAAACAGGTGACCATTGGTGATGAAACTATGAAGCTTCCCAAACCGTTCCTGGTACTGGCAACGCAAAACCCAATTGATCAGGAAGGAACTTACCTTTTGCCTGAAGCACAAAGCGATCGTTTTATGTTGAAGTGTACCATAGATTATCCTGCTTTTGAAGACGAAAGACAGGTAATGAGAATGGTGTCAACTTCACATCAGCCTACGGTAAAACCTGTAATTTCCCTTCAGGACATTGTAGATGCAAAAGAACTGATCAACCAGATTTATCTCGACGAGAAAATTGAAAAATATATCCTTGATATGGTGTTTGCAACCCGTTATCCGGAAAATTACGGACTGTCTGAACTTAAAAATTATATCAGTTTCGGAGCTTCCCCAAGAGCATCCATTAATCTTGCTATTGCCTCAAGAGCTTACGCCTTCTTAAAAGGAAGAGCATTTGTCATTCCGGAAGATGTAAAAGCATTGGCAAAAGATGTGTTGAGACACAGAATAGGTTTAACGTTTGAAGCTGAAGCCGAAGAAATTTCAACAGAAGAAATTATCAATAGAATTTTAGCAAAAATACAGGCACCATAATGAGTGATGTGATCATAAGAAAAGCAGTTCAGCAGGATTGTGCTTCCATGTTAGATTTGATAAAAGAATTGGCTGAGTATGAAAAAGCACTGCATGAAGTAACCGTTACTTTGGAGGATTTTACTCAGGATGGTTTCGGAGCTTCTCCTGTTTGGGGGGCTTTCGTGGCAGAATATGAAGGAGAAATAGTTGGAATATCACTGTATTATGACAGATATTCAACGTGGAAGGGAAGAAGACTGTATCTTGAAGATCTTGTGGTTACTGAAAAGCTGAGAGGAAAGCAGATCGGAAAGAAATTATTTGATGCGACGCTGGAATATGGTAAAACCAATAATTACAGTGGAATGGTATTTCAGGTATTGAACTGGAATGAACCAGCCATCAATTTTTATAAAAAATACAACACAAAGTTTGATAATGAATGGTCGAACGTATCCATTGAGTTTAAAGACTAACCTAAAAACCCGGATCCCGCACCAGTATTTAACTTTGAATTTTAAACTTTGAATTTTGAATTAGTCTATGCAGATAAAAGATATTGTAAAAAAAGTAAAGCAGATTGAAATCCGTACCAGAAAAAAGACGGAGGCTGCTTTAATGGGACAATATCACAGTGCCTTTAAAGGACAGGGGATGACCTTCTCGGAAGTGCGCCCCTACCAGTTTGGAGATGAGATCAGAAGAATCGACTGGAATAAAACCGCACGTTTCCGTGAGCCATTCGTAAAAGTAATGGAAGAAGAAAGGGAATTGACGATGATGATTCTCGTTGATATTTCCGCTTCCATGGATTATGGCACAAAAGTTCAGCTGAAAAGAGAATATGTAGCCGAAATTGCGGCCAGTTTAGGATTTTCAGCAGCCGGAAATAATGATAAGGTAGGACTGATCCTGTTTGCAGATAAAGTATATAAAGTAATTCCTCCTCAAAAAGGGAGAAAGCATATTCTTTCCATTATCAGCAATATTCTCACTGCAGATTATGTTCCGGCAGAATCTAAAATAGACAAGGCAATGGAATATATGATGGGGATTTTTAAAAGAAAATCCCTGGTATTTCTGTTTTCAGATTTTGAAGATGCCTATGATTCCAAAATGCTGAGAGTAGCTTCCAAGAAGCATCAGTTGCTGGGAATGAGGATTTATGATGAAAAAGATAATGAAATTCCTGATGTAGGATATGCCCGTTTACTTGATGTGGAAACCGGAAAAGAAATATGGGCCAATACTTCCAGCGCGAGATGGCGTTATACCTTCGCGGAAGCTCAAAAACAAAAACTGAGAACTTTGGAAGAAGATTTTGCCAACAGCTCCGCCAGTTTTATGAATATTAATACCGGTTCGGATTATTCAAAATTATTGTATAATTACTTTCAGAAAAAATAACATCAGGCTTTGCCTGTAACTAAAAAACATGAGGCAGCTGCCTTGATTATTTTAACATTGAGAAAAATACTTTTAATATTATCTTTTCTGATCTGTGCAAATGCTTTTTCACAGATATTATCCTCTAATGTAGAAAAGAAAACCCTTGCGCTTGGAGAAATCAATCATCTTACCATAAAGATTGACAACCTGAATGAGCAGCAGGTTACTTCAGCAGCCAAAAATGAGCTGTTACCTTTTCATTTTGAAGAAACCAAAGACAGTATCGGACAAACAGCTAACACTTATGAAAGAAAAATAGAATTTGCTGTTTTTGAAGAAGGAAAATTTACCATTCCGGAACTGGAGTTCAAAGTAGGAGATCGAATACTTAAAACAATTCCTTACGAAATAGATGTCATTAATACGGCTCAAAAAGCAGATCAGATCAATGATATCATGAATAATAAGCAGGTGAAACTTGAAGCCAAAGATTACTGGGAGCTTTATAAGTTTTATATTCTTGCTGCATTGGCTGGTATTGCAGTCATCATTGCAATTATTATGTTTATAAAATGGGGAAGAAAATCAAAGAGCTCTCCTGTAGTGGCAACCAACCAGACCTTAAAAGAACTCGATTCTCTTAAAAAGAAAAAATATATTGAAGGAGGAAACTTCCGTTCGTTTTATGTGGAACTGATCGATATTTCCAGAACCTTCATTACAAAACAATACCGTCTTCCGGCAGATGTACTTCTTACTGATGATCTCATTGATGTCATGAAAAAAAATAATACCATCTCGCAGGACAACGAAAAAATAATAGAAGATGTATTTCTTAGGGGAGACCTGGTGAAATTTGCCAAGACATTCCCTGATCAGGAAACAATGGAAAGGGATTTTGCCAATATCAGAGATTTTGTGAAAAGATCATCCAAAGATTTAGAATTCGAAAACTTAAGGAAGGATGTTTAATTTTGAGTTTTACAGCCCATGGTTTTTGCTGCTTTTTCTGCTGTTTATTCCACTTTTAATTAAAGATATTGGAAGAAAGAAAAGAAAAGGTATAAAAGTTCCTACGGTAAAAAATATGGATCACAGCGGAGGGATTCAGGGGGTACTTTTTTTACTGAAAATTTCAAAGTATATTATTCTTTCTGCTTTGATTATTGCCATGGCAAGGCCGAGAACATTTACCATTTCTCAGGACAGAGATGATACAAAGGGAGTCGATATTATGTTATCTATTGATGTTTCTTTAAGTATGCTGGCGAAAGATCTCACTCCGGACAGAATCACTGCATTGAAAGATATCGCCGTAAAATTTGTTCAGAAACGTCCCAATGACAGAATAGGAGTGGTAGCCTATGCCGCTGAAGCGTTTACTAAAGTTCCTGTTACTTCAGATCACCAGGTTGTTATTGATGAAATTAAAAATCTGAATTCGGCAGGTCTTGAACCTGGAACAGCCATTGGAGAAGGGCTTTCTGTAGCAGTAAATCATTTGATTAAAAGTAAAGCCAAGAGTAAAGTGGTTATTCTGATGACGGATGGAGTAAGCAATATTCAGAATGCGATTCCCACACAGCTTGCCGCTGAACTGGCAAAAAATAATAATATAAAGGTATATTCAATAGGAATCGGGACCAATGGTTATGCATTGATGCCGACATCGCAGGATATTTTCGGAGATCTTATCTTTACGGAAACAGAGGTTACCATTGATGAAAATACCTTGAGAGAAATAGCACAGACAACTGGAGGTAAATATTTCAGAGCTACCTCAAACAGTAGTCTGGAAGAAGTATACAATGAGATCAACCAACTGGAAAAATCTGATATAAAGGTTTCCAAGCTGTACAATTATGAAGAATATTTCAAAATATTTCTTTGGATTGCACTGGCTATGTTGGTGTTGGATGCATTGTTGAGATGGGTGTTTTATAAAATTTTAAGCTGATGAGTTGGTCTTTAGGAAATTATTGGTATTTATTTTTACTGTTGCTTCTGCCGCTGTTAGCTATCTTTTTGATCCGGTTTTTACAATGGAGAAACAAAAAAAGAGAAATTTTTGCTGCCAGCCAGTTTCACGAAAATTTATTTGAAAAAAGGTCAGGATTTACAAAGTTTTTCCCTGCTTTATACTTATTGGGAACACTATTTCTGATATTCTCTATCATTGATCTTCTGAACGGTTCAGAAGAAGTAAAAAGTACCCAGAAACTGAATAATGTTATCTTTATGCTGGATGTATCCAATTCCATGAATGCTGAAGATATAGATCCAAGCCGTCTCACAGAAGCCAAAAATCTGATGCTGGCTACCATGAAGAAAATGAATAATGATAAAGTAGGTATAGTGATTTTTGCAGGTAATGCCATGTCTATTATGCCTCTTACAACGGACTATAATTCTGCAGAAACTTATATCAGCGGTATTGAAACCAGCTCTATGCAAATTCAGGGAACGGACTTTCTGAAAGGAATGCAGGCTGCGGCTGAAAAATTTAAAAATGTCAGCAAAGGATCCCGAAAAGTGATTCTTCTGAGTGACGGTGAAGATAATGAGGGAAATGATAATGCTGCCATCAGATTAGCTAATAAAGAAGGAATAAGCATTACTTCTGTAGGAGTGGGTACAGATGAAGGTGCGCCGGTTCCGGAATATGTGTTCGGACAACTGATGGGGTATAAAACCGATGCCAATGGAGGTACGGTAATATCAAAAAGACAGACAGAAGCATTAAAGAAAATGGCTGAGTCTACAGATGGAACTTATATTGACGGAAATAATATCAATGAAGCTCCGGATCGGATTGTAGATGCTGTCAATAAAAAATCTACTGGTGCGGAAACTATGGTAAAATCACAGAATGCCAATCATTATTATCAGTATTTTCTTGCAGCGTCTCTGCTATTTTTCTTTTTAATTTATATTTTTAATCCTAAAAAAGATTTTAATGTGTAAAATTCCTGTATTTATAGAAGAAATTCTACAACTACTTTAACCGAATTTTAACAAATAAAACTCTGTTTCTTAACATATAAAGGAATAATTTTGCAAGTGATGAATACTAAAATCATATTTTTATCGTTTATTGTTGCCATTTCGTTCTCAGGCTTCATGTTTGGGCAGGAAAGCTATAAGAATTTAGTGTACGAAGGCAACCAGAAATTTGACGGTAAAGATTATGATGGTGCCTCCTCAAAGTATATGGAAGCGATAAAATCCAACGATAAAGATTTTACCGCTCATTATAATATGGGGAATGCATTATATAAAAGTAAAAAATATGAAGAAGCAAAGGCTGAGTTTGAAAAGGCAGAAAAACTTTCACAGACACTTCCTGACAAAACTGCTGCTCTTCATAATTTAGGAAATGCTTATATGCAGATGAATCAGCCGGAAAAAGCCGCTGACTATTACAAGAAGGCTTTGAAGCAGGACCCACACAGTGAGGTAACCAGAAAAAATTATGAGATTGCCAAACTGAAAGAAAAAGAAAAACAACAGCAAAAAAACGAACAGAATAACTCAGGAAAAGGCGGCGGCGGAAATGATCAGAACAAAGGGGATGATCAGAAAGGCGACAAGGACAAAAAACAGGATCAGGGTAACGGCCCACAGAACGAAGGTAAAAGTGACCAGGGTGACAATCCTAAGCAGAATCAAAATAATGAAGGCAGAATGCCAAAGAATCTTGAAAATGCGATCTTAGATAAAATAAACGAAAAAGAAAAAGAAACCGCCAGAAGAATTTTAAATAAAAATTCTTATTCGATGCCTGAAAGCAACGAGAAAGATTGGTGATGCAGCATAAATTGATTTACATATTGCTAACGCTGGCATCCGTAATTACTTACGGACAGGTAAATCTATCCATGGATGCAGATAAAACCGAATACGCAGGTAAGGATATCATTAATCTGACCATTGTTCTTGAACTAAACGGAAGTGATCTCGTACAGCAAACAGGTTTTCAGCTTCCGGATCTTTCAAAATTTAATATCATAGGAAGCGGATCTGTTACCAATACTGTGATTGATCCTGCTACCAATACTTTAATTACCCAGAAAGTTTCCAGAATTGCCCTTGAACCTAAGAAAAAAGGGAAAATAAAAATCGGTTCCGTTCTTGTTACCGTCAACAACAGAATTTATAAAACAGAACCTTTTGACGTCAATATCCGCGATATTGTTGACAAAAGATCTCTGGCAGCGAATACCTCCAATGATGTATATCTGAATATGGAAATTGATGACAGAGATGTATATCAGGATCAGCCTACCGTAGCTGTTCTGAGAGTGTATTCAAGAAATATGGATAACCTGAGAAAGGTGAAAAATATTCATCTTCCACAACAGGACAATATCAATGTACATCCTATTAATTTTGATAAGTCTGAGATAGATCCTTCCGGATATGGAAACATGCCTTCACAGGTTTTGGCCATGTTTATGGTATTTCCTAATGAAGCAGGATATGTGGAAGTTCCCGGAGTATCCGCTTCGGTAAGCACCTATTCAAATAAAACAAAAATCGTTTCCAATAAAGTTAAAATTAACGTAAGAAAGCTTCCTGAAGGAGCTCCTGAATGCTTTAAAAATGCTGTTGGAAACTTTAATGTCAACGTATATAATGCTTCCAAGGAAAAGCCGGAAGCCAAGAAACCTCTGAATGTGGTAGTAAAAGTTTCGGGAGAAGGTAATTTACCGGATATGGAACTTCCTAAAATTGCTGCTTCTCCGGATTACGAAGTTTTTGCCCCGAAAATTACCGCTAAAGTAACTCCGGGAACTACAGGAATGAAAGGTGAAATTCTGGCTAATTATGTAATCATCCCTAGAAAATCAGGGGCTATCTCAATTAAAACCGAACAATTTGCTTTCTTTGATCCTGCCAGTAAAGAATATGTAGATCTTGGGCAGAAAACACTGGATCTTAGGACGTTTTCGCATGACCAGATTCTGGAGGCCCGTTCTACGGTAGAAAAGGTAAACGAATATACCAATAACCTTTTGGAGACGGTAAATACTCCGGTGTTAAAAACCACGTCATTTAAAGTAAAAGAAAAAAGTAAATTCCACTGGAATATTCTTTTGACCAATATTGCGATTCTGATCAGCTTATTTGTTGCCTATCTGCTATTTAAAAATTGGCAAAAAAAACGTACATTAGTTAGGGAAACTATACCTGCAAAACCTTTAGGTTCAGTGGCTGAAACAGAAAAAGAGATCAGAGAATTGATGAAAACGGATATCAATGATTATTTTGGATATCTCGAAAATCTTAAAGATAACGGAGAGTATGAAAAGTTTTTTATCACTCTGGAAGAATTGGATGAAGAAGTAAGAGGTCAGTATTTTCAGGGCTCTGCTTCCGAATTTAAGACTTTTCTTGAAAAGCACAAAGGTTCTTCAGTTGCAGAGGAATACAGTAAACTGCAGCAGAAAGTTCAGATGGAAAAATACAATCCTGTGAAATCTGCTGAAGCTCTCGAAGAACTTTTGAAAACTATTGTTAATTTATATTCACAAATTAACAAATAATCAGTTTATTTTCATATTTTTGCGAAATTTTTAATTACAAATAGATGGAAATTTTTGATGGTTTTTCTTTTAAAGAGATTGTTACCAGCTTTATGGTTCTTTTTGCCGTTATCGATATCATAGGGTCAGTTCCTATTATCGTAAGCCTTCAGCAAAAGTTTGGACAGATTGAAGCCGGAAGGGCTGCCATTACTGCCGGAGCAATTATGATCGTTTTCCTGTTCGTAGGAAATAAGATCCTTAAACTTATTGGAGTTGATGTAAATTCCTTTGCTATTGCCGGAGCTTTTGTGATTTTTGTCATAGCACTGGAAATGATTTTAGGAATTGAAATTAATAAAACCACTGAAGCAAAGGCTGCATCTATTGTGCCCATCGCATTTCCGCTGGTTGCAGGAGCTGGAACCCTAACGACCGCATTATCTCTTAGAGCTGAATTTCATGATATTAATATTATCTTCGGAATTATTCTTAACACAATTTTCGTATATTTGGTGCTGAAATCAGCGAAATGGCTGGAGAAGAAAATTGGGGATGCTACTTTGATGATCCTTCAGAAAGTTTTCGGAATTATCCTTTTGGCAATTTCAATTAAATTATTCACCGCAAATTTTGCCCAGTTGGTGCAGAATTATATTAATTTTTAAGAGTCATGAAGAAGTTTTATAAAGTATTTTTAGTACTGTTTATTGTATTCATCACCATCAATCTTTATGCTATCAACTGGCAGGCAACAGATATCCTGGGAGATGAAGATAACATTAGATTTGCATTCTCAGCTGGTGCTGCTGCAATAGGCCTTATCCTGCTTTTTGTAATGGATACCTGGAGCAGAATCGGTGTAAAGAAATAAATTGAATATATTCAATATAGATATAGACCTCTTTCTTTTGGAAGGAGGTTTTTTGTTTTATTACGTAGCAGATAATGGGTAATAGGTATCAGGTTTGGTTACCATTAAATTTCAAAGGCTTTAACCTGTTAAAAAAAAATAAGACATCCATCGGCTTTACCTAAAACTTACGGGTGTAACGCAAAGCTCACAAAGATCTTATTGTTGGCTTTAAAAGCGTTCGCAAGAGCGTTGCACTCAGCAAGAAGATATATGCAATCATCTGCGTAAATTCGTGAAATCTGTGGGCAATTTTATAAATACCAGTAGATGAATTACATCAATCATTATTTGGTTAATTCAATAGAAACGGGCTTTAGCCCGTTAAAAAAATAGATAATTTTCAATTGGCTTCAGCCAAAACTTAAGGGGTATAACGCGAAGCTCACAAAGTTCTTATTGATGGCTTTAAAACGTTCGCAAGGGCGTTGCACTCAGCAAGAAGATATACGTAATCATCTGTGAAAATCTGTGCAATCTGTGGTTTAATTAACACGTAAAACCAGTATGATCTAAAAAATAACCAGATTCTTCAATATTGCTTCAGACTTCAGTTCTGTTTCTCTCCATTCTTTTTCCGGGTCACTTTGAGCCGTTATTCCGCCTCCTACAAAAAGATGTACAGAATCTTTATAAAGTCTTGCACAGCGTAGATTTACAAAATAAAGAATACTTTCTTCTGTTTCAACTTTTATATAACCTGCATAGAATTCACGGGGAAATTTTTCATATTTACGGATATTCTCATTACAAAAATCTTTTGGAATACCGCAGACTGCAGGAGTCGGGTGTAGTTCCTGAATAATTTTATCAAGAACTTCAGGTTTTATACTGGTTTTAAAATCTGTTCGTAAATGTTTGATATTACCGGAAATATGATCATAGGTTTCCGATTGCTGTACATTGTCAGAATAGCTTTTAAGAATATCCTGAATATAAGTGGTAACCGGTTTTTGTTCTTGAATTTCTTTTTCAGACCATTCTTCAGATACCGGAAGAGTTCCGGCTAGGGCCATGGTTTCAAACTCGTGAGTCTTTTTGTTAAACTTTCCCAGTACTTCAGAGAAAGCTCCCATCCAGGCATTTTTTCCATCATTAAAAAGATATCTGAAGGCATTGGGATAAGATTCACATACGTTTTTGAAACTTTCCTTATAATCGATACGAGTAAAGTCTCTAAAAATCTTTCTTCTGGAGTAAACAAGCTTTGGGAGGTGATTATCTTTAATTACTTCAATCACTTTCTGTAATGTTTCGCAGTATTCTTCTTTTGTTTCGGCAGAAGAATCTGTAGAATCGCTAATCAGATCTTCGTTGGTAATAGAAGTATGAGCAAATTCTGAAGCATCAATTTCAACAATATCTCCAGTGAAGCTGATGTGATCTAAGCTGTTATAGGAAAAAAAGTTAACAGCATTTTTTATATTTTTTTCATCAGTAGAAAGAAGTCTTTCGTCGAAAGGAAGTTTGAAATAAATCATGGGTTATGAAAGATTTTGGAAAAATCATCATTGAGAATACTATAGAAAATTCCCGCTTTGATTTTCCTTTTTACAAAGGTATTACTAGTCTTAAAGATGTCAAAATAAAAAGAGCTTAAATTTTTTTAAGCTCCTTATTTTTTTTATGTTACAATAACTTATTTGTGAATGATATTATTCGTCATTGTAGTATGATTGATCAAAACTCCTTTTTCGTCACGGATTTCAATTTCTGATACATGCATCGTTTTACCTTTTCTGATAAAACGTGCTGTAGCAGTTACAATACCATCTTTTTTACTTCTTAAGTGATTAGAATTGATATTGGTTCCCACTCCATAATATTTTTCACCATCGATAAAAATATTAGACAGGCTTGATCCCAAGGTTTCAGCTAAAACGCAACTCGCTCCTCCGTGCATGATTCCAAACGGCTGATGAGTTCTGGGAAGAACAGGCATTGTGGCTGTAAGGGTTTCATTTTCCAGATCGATATCGATGAATTTAATTTCAAGTGTTTTGGCAAGAGTTACATCGCCCCAGTTATTGATGAATGCTAATATTTCTTCTTTTGTCTGACCTTTCATTTTACTAATTGATAAATGATGATTGATTAATCTTGTTTTACACTGTCCGTTTCATTTCCGGTTCCCATAATATTAGGATTCCAGTTGGCAGGGACTTTGGGAACGATGTCATTTTTTACATAATAGTCCTGAATTTCCTGCATGATTTCTGAAAAAGGGACAGATGCTATTCTTTCATAAGGAATGGTATAGCCCAGGTACACAATTTTTCTTTTAAAATCTCCTGCTGCCAGAACAATAGGGACTTTTGCAGCCAAAGCCATGTGATAGAATCCTTTTCTCCATTTTGGTACCCAGCTTCGGGTTCCTTCCGGAGTAATAACAAGACTGAAATCTTCCTTTGAAAACTGGTTGGCTACGAAATTTACAAGGTCATTTTTCTGGCTTCTGTCGATTCCGATACCTCCAAGTCCTTTTACCATGCTTCCATACCATGCTTTGGTGTGTGCATCCTTGATAATAATTTTTAAAGGTTTTTCCAAGGCCCAATAGGCGAAATTTCCTAAAATGTACTCCATATTATGAGTATGTGGTGCAACCACAAGGATACACCTGTTCAGATTGTTGACATCGCCCTGCAGAACGACTTTCCAACCTAATATCTTTAACATTGCTTTGCCTAATAGCTTTTTCATAGATTTCCCGGATTAAAAACAAAAAAGTATAACCAAACTTTGGTTATACTTTACAAATATATTGAAATATTATCGCTCTTAAAACAAACCGCTAATTAAATCTACGATTTTCATTACGAATTCCATTGCAAATTGTATCATGATAAGGAGGTGTTTTTGATTGTTTGGTTATTAAATTTTAGCTTTACGAAATTAAACCTTTTTTTTCACATAAGAAACTAAATAGGGCTTTATTTTCACTTTTCTGAGAGAAGAAGGGTGTGAATTTCAAACGGTTGCCATCCACTCACACCTTCTACCACTCTCTGAAGTTAATTATTTAGTTTGTATGGAAATTTCGTTTTTTCCGTCTTTGATTTTGATGTCCATATCTTTATTTGATTTTTTGATAGTAGACACGGCAGAATCAATTACTTTCTTTGCCTGGTTGTTCGGAACTTTTTTACCGTTTACAATGATGCTGTCTTTGTCATCAGAGTTGTATTCGATACTGGAGCCGTTTACCGTGATTTTATTTTTTTCAATTCTGACATTGTTATTGTCATCATCTCTGTCCTGATCGTCGTCGTTAATTCCGTCTCCGTCTAAATCTCCGTCCATGTGGATACGATCTTTATTCATGGATAAAACAACTGCTTTTTGCGGAACTACAAGTTCATAATCAAGGCTGTAATCTCTGAATCTGTGCTCATATGGATACTTGATGTAGTTTGGAAGTAATATTTTATTGTTTACTACTTCTACAGGAACTGTCAGCTGGATAGGGAAGTTATATCCTTTTCCTTCTTTTTTGATGATCAGATAAGGCGTTTTGATATCTGGTTTTCTTGTAACATCTACAGAAATATAATCTTCTTCGTAAACTGATCTTTTATCAGAATAAATATCATTGTTATACGCTTTGAAGTTCTGAGGAATGTTGATTTGTTTTACATCTACATAAACGGTATCTGAAGTAGTATTGATGGCTACGTTTTCTACATCTTCCTTGGTTCCTCTGTAAATCATGTCTTTCTTAGCCATGCTGATTCCGAAGTAAGTTCCAAGTCCGATCAGAAGAAGGAATAAACCACCTACAACCCATCCGATATTTCTCAGTTTTGTTTTTGGCGAGAATATTTTGATGCTTAATAAACTGAAAAGAATTGCTGGAATTAAGCTTCCGATTACCATCATAGCCGCCAGTACTTTATCAAGTCCCTGATCGTCCATATAGAATCTGATTTCATTGGCACCCGGGAAGTCTGTATCCATTCCGAAAAGACCGAATAATACAAAGACTCCGATAATGCTGCTTACAGCCATCAATACGAAGAATCCTCCTACAATATACTTGAATACATTCCAGATTCCGCTGCTTGCATTGTTGATATATGGTTTGTTTTCGTTATAGATTTCTCCGACCCTCTGAGTAGATTCATTGGCAAATTGTACCAATTTGTTGGACTCATTCTTAAGATTGTCGAAGTTCATAGGCTTTCCCTGCATTTTCAGGAAATCTGCTGCTGTTTCAGCTTTTGGAAGTACGATCCAAAGGATTACATATAGAAGACCTATTAATGAAGAGGAAATTGCTGCTGTGAAAATTCCTAGTACGAATATTCCCAGCCAGATTGCTCTCATGGTAGTAATATCCATTCCTACATATTGAGCTAAACCTGCACAAACTCCGGCAACTTTTTGTTTTTCCGGATCACGGAACAGCTGCTTTTTATCGGTATAATGAGTTCCTGAATTATGGTTTCTGGCAGATGTTTTTTCAGAATAATAAGCTTCTTCCTGCTCTTCGATTTTTTCAGGGCTTCCGATCTGTGCGATTACTCTTTCTACATCGGTATCATTAATCACTTCACGTTTTCCTAAAGAATCTTTGAAAATTTCCACCATTCTGATTTCTATGTCATGCATTACTTCATCAGCCTCAGAAGCATCCAGAGAGCTTCTCAGAGCGTTCAGGTAATCGCTGAGCTTTATATATGCGTGTTCTTCTATGGTAAAAGAAAAACCTGCGAGTCCTATTGAGAGTGTCTTGTTCATAGCTTTGTTTTTTAATTTTGTTGGGTGATTTGGTTTACTGAGGCTGTCAGTTCATTCCATGTATTGAGAAGTTCATCCAGGAAAAGTTTTCCTTTTTCTGTGATCTGATAATATTTTCTGGGCGGTCCTCCTGTAGATTCTTCCCATCTGTAAGAGAGAAACTCTCCGTTTTTAAGTCTTGTAAGAAGAGGGTAGAGGGTTCCTTCCACTACATCCAGTTTTCCTTTTTTCAGTTCATCAATAAGATCAGAAACATACATTTCGCGGTTATTGATGAGACTTAGAATACAGAATTCCAGAATTCCTTTTCGCATTTGCGCTTTGGTATTTTCGGTATTCATCTTTGATAAGTTTTGTTAATTAGTTATATAATTTTCGAAGTTCGGAACCTAGCTAGTTGTACCTATTTCGATTTTACATTACAAAGATATGTAAATAAAATGGTATTATGCAATACAAAGTAGTGAAATTTTTAAAATAAATTGTTTAATTAATTGTAAATCAGCGTAATAATTTTTACTGTCAATTTTGAGTACAACAAATTTTGGAAGAAAATTTCTGAAAATTTTAAATTTTTAAATAGAATTTTGAAAATTGGAGAGAAAAAATGATCTTTTATCACTCATCACTCATCACTCATCACTCATCACTCATCACTCATCACTCATTACTCATTACTCATGTCCTAGCCCCGATAGCAGCGGTTACCCCAAAGCAGTACGGCATAAGAAAGGGGGCGAGGAGTATGAGCGGATAGCGGGAAAGAGCTTCTTATCTTCGAATATACTTTTATTGGGAGGGAAATTATGGAAGATAGCGGGATGTAGATTTTGAGATCGGTATTATGATTCGTATTTTTGTTAGATATAAAAAACACCTAAATCATTTTACTAATACCATGAATATTTTGAATAAATACAGGCACTTATCAGCATTTCTTTTATTGGGTCCGCTATGTTTTGGACAGTATCAGTTTGAAGTTAAGAATGTATCAAAAAGCTATGATGCCATCATCCGGATAGAAGATTGTTACGATGACAGATGTGGAGGAAAGGGAACTGTAGACCTGTTTGACCATAAAAACAGCAAGGTACAGACATTTGTTTCTGATGACCTTGTTATATATACAGGCCAAGGCCAGAAGCTAACCCAAGGGAAACTGATTCCACTTTCGAAAGATCAACGTGCTGTGATTATCGATGACTTTAATTTTGACGGGACGGAAGATGTGGCCATAAGAAACGGAAATATGGGAAACTACAGCTCGGCTTCGTATGATGTGTATGTATTTCAACAGCACAAGAATGGCATTTGTAAAAAGTAAAGAACTTACAGACCTTGGCTCAAATGGTTTTGATTTTTTTGAAACGGACGCCAAACGCAAACGTCTTATTTCCTATGGTAAGTCCGGTTGCTGCAGAATTTTTACCACAGAATATGCTGTTATCCCGAATAAAGGGCTGGATACGGTGTTGGAAAAAGAAGAGGATATGACCAATGAAGATCAGGTGAAGGTCATAACGAAAGAAAAGCTCAATAATAAATGGATTACCAAAACAAAGGTGTATCCGGCAGATCAATATAACAGAAATAAAAAGTAAGATGAAAATTCAAAAAGAAATCGATTTTATCCTGGCAGTGGATGCTTTGAAAAATGTACAGCGAAGAAATTACAATGCAGACGATTCCCGGAGAGAGAATACAGCTGAACATTCCTGGCAGATCATAATTCTTGCCCAGATCCTTTATCCATATGCTAAAAACCGTGCAGATATTGATTTGCTGAGAGTAATAAGAATGCTTTCCATTCATGATCTTGTAGAAATAGAAGCCGGAGATACTTTTATTTTTGATGAAAAAGCAATGGTTGGAAAATTTGAAAGAGAGAAAGCTTCAGCCCAAAAAATCTTTGGAATTCTGGATGAACCTTTACGTACAGAATTTTTTAACCTGTGGCTTGAATTTGAAGAAGAGAAAACACCGGACGCTATTTTTGCCTGCGGGATCGACAGAATCATGCCATTCATCTTAAATTCCTACACTGCCGGAAAGAGCTGGACAGAAGCAGGAGTAACAGAAAGACAAATCCGGAATATGCTGGAAAATGCAATCAGCAGAGCATCGGATGAAATGGGGGAGGCTTTTGAACTTCTTTTAAACAGAAGCCTGGAGACGGAAAAAGTTTTGAAATAATTTCAGCGAAAAATAAGTTTCGGGCGGCCTTTGGCCGCCCGAAACTTATAGTATTTATAGTATCTGGATTGGTTTTTTGAATTCGTCAATCGCTACAAAAGTAAAATCACCTATAATCGCCTTTTCTCTTTCATAGGAATACATCTGTTCAGTGTAGATTTCAACATTCACTTTCATACTGGTTTTTCCCACGTATGAAACTTTTCCGATCAGTTCCACAATAGTTCCGGCAGGAATAGGTTTTTTGAAATCAATCTTATCACTGCTTACCGTTACCACTCTTTTTCTGGCAAAACGGGTGGCTGTGATAAAAGCTACCTCATCCATCAGCTGCATAGCAGTACCTCCAAAAAGGGTATCGTAATGATTGGTTGTGTTTGGGAAAACCGCTTTAAAGATTCTGGTTTCGGATGCTTCAATTCTTTCTTCTGTAGTCATATATCATTATTAATTAAAGCGATAAGAAATGATTGGAAACAGAATAATGACAGGAACTTACAGAATTCCTGAAACAATCCATCAGATCAATACAACTTCAAATCGCGAAAGTTACATGTTTAAGAAAAAGGCAGGTCTCCTGACTTGTAACATCATTTATCTCCTTCCCATGCCTCGCACAGTGGATCTTTGATAAAGACTTCAGTTACTTTACAGTTGCGCGACAGTCCGTGATTTTCACACGGTTCCCTTTTAATCTGCAGTGATGCAGAACCAATTTCTGTGATGAATAAGTGTAAAACTTTTCGAATACAAAAATAATGAATTTATTCCGGATTATGATAAATAATCTGACTGATTACTCTTCCTTTCTTAATTGTCCAGAGTGTAGTGTATCTGTTTTCTCCTGAACCGTTTATCATATAAAGAAAAATATTATCATTGTCGAGGGAAGTTACTCCAACGTTCTCAAAATCCATGGTGGGCTGGAACATATTTTTGATAGCTTCTCTTACAAAAACAGACCCTCTTCCGGGCTGCTGTACCCTGATGGATTTGATTTCGGTCATTCCTTCAGGAAGGTCATTTCCGATTCCCCATGGTTTTACTTTATCAATGGTAAGAATTTTTCCTTCTGCATCTTTTTCCTTTTTACGGTATCCTGCATTGGAAGGATAAATGTCAATCACCACTTTGCTTCTTTGTGCAGTCGGGATTTTAGGATCAGAATTATCGGTAAAAATAAGAGATCTTCCGTTTTTAGATTTTGATGGAGTATAGGCAGGAAGCTGGTCCACATAGGCAATACGCCCTTTATTTACCATTCCTTCTTTATCAAGAGTTTCATAACGTACAAAAGGTTTGTCGTCATCCTGTTTCTCAGGATATTTGATCCAGATCCATTCTGTTTCTCCCGGAGCCGGTTTTACATAAACAAATACATCTCCTTTACGCATACGGATTTTATCTACAATTTTTCGGTAGTCGTCTTTATGTATGCGTACGTTGGCATATCCATCTTCAGCTTTTACCACTCCAAAAGGAACTTTAGTCTGTCCTTTTACAAAGGCAATTGATAAGATACTGAAAGCGGATAAATAGAATGCTTTGTTTATGAAAGTCATCATGAATTTTTTTTGATCCTCCAAATATATAAATTAAATGCTTTTCGGAAGATAATTATACTCTTGCAGTTTTCTAAAATATTGTATTTATTTCAAATAATGATAAGAAGTAAATATTTTAATGGTAATAATCTCATAGATGTATTTTCTATACCTACTATTTGAATGTATTAAGAAAAACATAATAATAAATAGTATAGATGTCGGTATATTCTATAAAATTCCTATTTTTCAGGAGAATTAAAAACTAATAAAACATGACAAAAAGACTACTTTATGTATTCTCTTTTATTTTGGGTATTTCCAGCTTTCAGGCAACCCACAAAATAGAAGAATCCCAATCTTTATTTTACTGTGATACCAATGCACCAACAGGGCTTCAGATGTCTAATATAACGCTCGCCTCAGGAACAGTTACATGGACTGCAGATCCTAATACATCCAATAACAGGATCAGATATAGAATACCGGGAACTACAACATGGATGACGGCTGATGTTGCCCCAGGACAAAATTATTTCACAATTACAGGTTTGCAACCTTGTACAACATATGAAGTACAGGTAGTGAAAGTGTGTACGACACAGGGATTATGGTCTAATCCTATATTTTTTACCACTACCATTAATTATTGTGCAAGTGCTTCTACAGATACCACAATGATGCATATTTCCAATGTAACCGTAAATTCTGCAGGAGTTACCACACCCATGGTGAGTGATTCCGGACCTTCCAATTATACAGATTACAGAAGTGATCTGAGTCGTAGAGTTAAATTTTTTATAGGAAGTACAGGAAATAAGCTTTCAGTAACCAATACGTGGACGGGGACACCCGGGACAATAACAGTAACTGCGTGGATAGATCTTAATGCCAACGGAATTTTCGAATCAACCGAAAGAGTGATGGTTGCTAATAATGTTACTCAGGCTGCACCGGCAGTATCTGTATTTACAATTCCAAGTTTGGCTGCAGTGACACTTTGTGGTGTTACCATGAGGGTTATTTCCAATCAAACAATGTCTGCTGATGCTTGTAGTACATTTATCTATGGAGAAGTTGAGGATTATGGAGTAGATTTAATCAATCTCACACTTGGAGTGGAAGAATCAGGGAAGTCTGCAAACACTGAAATTTATCCTAATCCTGCCTCTGATGTTTTAAATATTTCAGGAATTTCGGAAGCAGCAGATTATGAAATTTATAATATGGCAGGCCAGAAAGTTGACGAAGGGAAAATTTCAAATCATCATGTGAACCTTCATCATTTGTCAAAAGGAGTTTATTTTATCCAGTTGAAGAATAAAGAAAAAGTAACCCGATTAAAATTCATTAAGAAATAAAAATAAAGAAAAGAGAGAGCACCTTCTGGTGCTCTCTCTTCGTATTTGCATTACTTTAATTTCTTATTAATTAAATTCTCTCAAGCTCATCCGCATCAATCGTGGTCTTGAAAGTTCCATAGTTGACAATGACCTTGTTTCTGGAAATCTTTTCAATGGTTCCTACACTGGTGCTTCCCGTAATACGAACACGCTGCCCGATTTTCATCCAAATAGCACGGTCGCTTTTACGTTGTTCTTCCAGCTTTTCATTGGTTTCAGCAATCTTCTCAATCACCTCTTCTTTTTTCAGCTGTTGGGTAATTTTTCTTTTAACAACCTGCAGGCGTTTGGTTTCATCTTTATCACTGCCAAGTTTTCTGAATTTTTCCTGCTCAAGAAGTTTTACAAAGTCTTTCACAACATCTTTTCTGGACTTTCCTTTGGTATAGCTGTCGATGAATGTTTCAATCTTATTTCCAAACTGCAGTTTGCGGTGTTCCTCTTCATATAGTTTCTGGAAATTGAACAGTTTCTGCTGAAGCTGGTCATTCAGTTTCTGAAGGTTATCACGCTTATCTTCTACGGACTCTTTCCTTTCTGCAAGATCAGATTTTAGTTTTTCAACCTCAAATTTTTCCTGCTGCAGTTTTACAATCGTTTTATCAAGATTCACAATATCATGTTCTACCTTTTTCTTGGCAGAATGGATAATGAATCTCGGAATTTTATTCTTTTCTGCAACTTCAAAAGTAAAGGAACTTCCTGCCTGTCCCACTTCCAGCTTATACATCGGTTCCAAAGTTTCTTCATTGAAGAGCATAGCTGCATTCTGAGCGTTGGGAAGCTGCTCTATTACCAGTTTAATGTTGGTATAGTGCGTTGTGATAATGGCAAAACTCTTTTTGTCATAGAAAAACTCCATAAAACTTTCTGCCAGTGCACCTCCAAGCTCCGGATCAGAACCCGTACCGAATTCATCAATAAGCAGAAGGGTATTGGCATCAGCCTCACGGATGATTCCTGACATTTTCTTCAATCTTGATGAATAAGTCGATAAATGGTTTTCAATAGACTGGTTATCTCCAATATCCGTCATGATTTTCTCAAAGAAAAACATTTCAGACTTAGGGTGAACCGGCACAAGAATACCACTTTGAATCATCAGCTGTAATAATCCTACCGTTTTCAGGGTAATTGATTTTCCGCCGGCATTCGGACCGGAAATACAGATAATCCTGTTATGTTCTGTTAGGGTAAGTGTTTGCGGATGAATTGTTTTGTTTTCAACTTTGTTTCTTAACCATAGAAGAGGATGATAGGCATCTTTTAATCTCAGCGTTTTATGATGGTTGATTTTCGGAAGGACTCCGTTGATCTGTTCACCAAATTTTGCTTTCGCTCTTGTAAGGTCAAGGTCAAAAATATAAACCTGGTATCTCCATAGCTGAGGTTGAAATTCTGCCAGTTCTGCAGTAAGCTTACGGAGAACCTTATCAATTTCTTTTTTCTCTTCCTCTTCATTTTCCCGCAGCTTGAAATAGTGCTTTACCACACTGTCCGGCTGAATATAAGTAATGGAACCCGTTTTGGAAATCCCTAATGTTCTTCCCGCAACCCTTTTTTTGAATCCTGATTTTACGGCCAGAACTCTTTGGTCATCAATAATCGTTTCCCGGATATCATCCAGAAAATCACTCTGTCCATACGTGGTAAGCGCACGGTTAAAGTTCTCCTGAATCGCCTTTTTAGCAAGCTGAATTTCAGTTCTTATTCCTTTCAGAGCCGGAGAAGCTTCGTTTTTCACTTCACCAAAACGGTTAAAAACCTTATCTACCTTCTCAATGATCTCTTTTCTGAATTCCAGTACAGAAACTTCTTCTAACAAAGTAGGAAACGTTTCCGGCATGGTAGGGAAGAATTTCTGAAGTCTTCCGATCTGTTCCGTAATGGTTTTTATTTTGATGAAAGCAGCATTTTCCAGACGGTAGTTCTCAATAAGCATCAGTTTCAGCTCACTTTCAATATCTTCATATTCATCAAACGGAATCGCATTTGAACTTTCAAAACTCGACAGATATTCTGACGTTTTTTTTAATGAAAGTTCCGCCTCGTCAATTTCCATCGGACGAAGTTGAAGAATTTTTTCTCTTGTTTTCGGAGAATACGCAAATGGGGAGATTTCCGCGAGCAATTGCGGAAACTCTAATTCGTCTAAATCTTCTTTATCTATATACACAGTGCAAATTTAGTGAGAATTTTGATTATTACGTATATCTGAGAGATTTACAGTATAAATTAACTTTAAATTGACAACTATTAAAGCTTTTTGATGAATAAAGAATTAATGAGGATTAAATCAATGAATAATTTCTATTTTATTTTGAATTTAAAGCAGAAAAATTTGTAAAAAAATGAAAAATTTTGAGTGGATGGTACTTATAGCGTATATTTATTGCGCTAATTAAACTTTAACCATGAAAAATATACTGCTTATTCTTCTTTTTCTTTCAGTGGGAACTCCAGCACAAATTCAAATTGATAAGAATAAGATTGAAACAGTTGAAAAGAAACGTAATAGCAGAAAAAACAATAAAAGCAGCAGTAAAAGGCTTTCTGCGAAAAATTTAAAAAATAAAATCAGTCATCATCAGAAAAAAACTGATTCATATAAAAAAGTAGAACAGAAAAGCAGTAGTGATAAGACCGAGTCTATTGTTATTTATGAAAGAAGTTATTCTGTAAAATACGGTGTGTATTTATTTATGAATCATGATGCTGATAAAAACAAGTTTTCGGAAACATTGGCATTCAGAGACTTCCGAAATAATTAATCTAAGCGGTATACAACTATTCTATCAATGAAACTGGAAACTTTAAGGTTGGTTTTAAAAGGAATCAATGAAAATCATACAGAAGATATTTTAAAAATCCGAAGCAATCCGGAAGTTAATAAATTTGTGAAAAGAGTTTCACCAAAGACAAATTATGATGCTCTTCAGTTTATTTTAACCATTAAGGCTAGAATTCAAAGTAATCAAACAGTTTATTGGGGGATTTCTTTAAAAGATCAGCCCCGTCTTATCGGAACCATCTGTCTCTGGAATTTTTCTGAGGATCGGAAAACAGCAGAAGTGGGCTACGAGCTATTACCAGATTTTCATAGACAGGGAATTATGACTGAAGCTTTAAATGCAGTATTAGAATATGGATTTAACGAGCTGCATTTACAGGAAATTGTAGCCATTACCAATAAATTCAATGAAAATTCAAAAGGACTTCTTTTAAAAAATCATTTTATTTTGCAGGAAGGAAAGCAGGATGAAGGCTTTCCGGATAATATTATTTTTAGTTTACAAAGAGCTTCCACCAGTCCGGATGAAATCTAATGGGTTTTTCTCTATTGTTATTGCCAGTTGAAATTACATATGAAAAATGAAATAAAATCTTTAACGGGACTTAGAGGGATTGTTGCGTTATGGGTAACTTTTTTTCATTTTTTTGATTTTAAAAACGAAATTCTCCAAAATATTATCGGTAAAGGATATCTTGCTGTAGATATCTTTTTTGTATTAAGCGCCTTTCTTCTCACTGTTTCCTATTTTGATAAGTTTAAGCATCTTGAGTTTAAAAAAATACAAACTTTTTATAAAAAAAGGGTCAACAGGATTTATCCGGTATATTTTATATCCATTATTTTTATTGTTCTGTTGATAAAGGATACTTCATGGCTTACATTTTTTATCAATGCCGGACTGGTGCAGTGCTTTTTTAATCCGGATCACTTACTGAATATCGTTTACTGGTCATTGAGTACAGAATGGATGTGCTATCTGATATTTCCTTTCATGCTTTATCTGATTATCCGGTATAAGATCCGTGGTGAAATTTTGATTGCAGCAGGTCTTTTTTTAAGATTAATTCTTCCTCATTTTCCAGACCTGTATTTTCATTCAGCGGATTCGGTAAACTCCTGGAGGTCATCGAAATATCTGGATATTCCGTATGGTGTAAATTCTTTAATCAGAACAATAGCTTCTTATTTTTTAGGAATAGGAGTTGCTGTTTTACCTGGAATTAAAATAAAAGGTAAATGGCCTGTTTATGCAGTACTTGTCATCACTTTTTTACTGTTGTTTACAACGAGGGGACTAATCTTTATTCCGTTTTTATCAGCTTTAATCATTAGACAATTGTATACACAGGAAAAGAATTATCTTCAGATGTTTCTTGAAACTAAGCCTGTTTATTTGCTCGGAAATATCTCGTATTCATTGTATATCATACATCATATTGTGAAAGATCAGAACTTTCTAATAGTAGATATTTCCCTTCTTAATAATCTTTTATTAATTTCTCTTTCAATACTGCTGTCTTATTTTTCGTATATACTGATAGAAAGAAAAGTGAAGATATTTAAAGTATGATGGAGGCTCTTATTTTAATATTATTATTATTTTTGCATTATGACCTGGACAGAAATTTTAGCCCCGATAAAAAGTACGGAATACTTTACCACCCTTTGGGAGAAAGTGAAGAATGAATATGCAACAACCAAAGTTTTTCCACCCAAAAATCAGATTTTCAGAGCATTGGAGCTTACCGCTTTTGATGATGTTGAAGTGGTGATTATTGGCCAGGATCCTTATCATAATGATTATCAGGCGAATGGTTTGTGTTTCTCTGTTTCTGAACAGGTTGCTGCACCGCCGTCATTAAAGAATATTTTTATTGAACTGAAAGATGACCTGGGAGTGGTAAGAACTTCTAAAGAACTTGATGACTGGGGAAGACAGGGCGTTTTATTGCTGAATGCTACTTTAACGGTTCGTGCTCATTCACCCAATTCTCATAAAGATCTTGGCTGGGAAAAATTTACCAACTTTATTATTAAAGAGATTTCAGATAAAAAAGAGAATGTAGTGTTTGTATTGTGGGGCGCTTTTGCACAAAAAAAAGCCGAACTCATAGATCCGGCTAAACATTTTATTCTGAAATCGGCACACCCATCCCCTTTTTCTGTGTACAGAGGTTTCTTTGGAAGTAAGCCTTTTTCAAAAATTAATGAATATCTTGTTTCCAAAGGGAAGAAGCCTATTTCCTGGTAGAATCAGCAGATGGATCTGCTTTTTTTATCGTAATTCCGATTTTATATTTTCCGGTCAATGCTTTTGCTCCATCCTGAGATTTCGGGTACGGAGCAATATCCTGCAGTGTAATAGTGTAATCATTGAATTCTGTCGACTGATGGTAATTTCTTGCCGGGTAATCTGCGCTGGCGAGGTTCAGAGTCATCGGTCGGGTAGAGGTACCCATTACTTCCACCTGAGCAAGAGCAACTCCCGCCCAGATACAATTGGCTCCTTCAGGACAACGGCTGTCTTCGGAAATCCCTTTGAATGTCACATTCATCTGGTATTCTCTTAAAAACTTATTTTCTCCTTCACTCAGATAGATAACACCGTCTTTCTGGTTATTTGTACCTGCGGATTTTGTACCTGTAGACATTTCAGTAGCTTTTGTAGTAGTCCTGGATTTCTTTTGGGCATCGCATCCTGTTAATGCAAATATTCCCAGACTGAGTATGATAACTTTATGGAACATAGTTTCTTATATTTAATTAAATGACGTTAAACATATTAAGTAATACTACCAAAAACATTGCCACTCCTACCACAAAACTGAATCCGGTTCCATAAATGAATCCAATCAGTGCTCCTTTGGTAGATTGTAAAGCTTTATTCATATCCTTACTGTCGTGAAGCAATTCACCAATAAATACCCCTGCAAACATTCCAATCAGAAATCCCAGCGGAATCGGAATAAAGATCCCTACAATAGTTCCAATAACAGAGCCGATGCTTCCCCAACGTGTACCTCCATATTTTCTGTTGGTCTTTGCCGGAATCACATAGCTTAGCACTACAGAAGCAGCCGTAAGAATTCCGAAGGCCCAGACATAAATCATGGGAAGATCAGCATCTGTCCCGAATTTATAGATCAATAGTCCGCAGATACTTAGTAAAAGACCAGGTAAAACCGGAAGAAAAGTTCCCAATATTCCGATAAATAATAGAATAAGGCAGAAAATATTAATAATTGTTGTATCCATTCGTTAAAAAAATATACATGCAATATAAAAAAAGTGGCCTTATAAAAAGCCACTTTGAGAACTGAGTTATAAAATTTTATTACAAATTTAAGATTACGTATTCCAGAATCGGTCCTGATTTACCGATATTTCCACTGGCGTGGTTATGGAATGTGGTATAGTAGATATTTCCACTGCTGGTAGTTGCTGAGCATGATCCTACATAATCACCATGCGCCTGGTGAGCGTTCCATGCATTCTGATTAATGGTAATGGTAATATTGTTACCATTTGCCGTATGATGGCAGATAGTCATCTGATTATTGTTTAACGATGTCCCCACAGGTGTTTTAGGAGCTGTTGCATTGACATACTTATTGGTTCTTATCATCAATGGTTCATTATCTTTCTGTACCAGTACTTCCCAGAACGAAGGATCATAATGCTGGATTTTTTGCCACAAAGGTTGATCATACTGAATATCTAATGTGCTAAATCCTATTGCTGAAGCCATAGCAGCATTGGAAACGCTGCAGTTGTTATACATTGCACTATTACCATTGGTATTAAAGCATATCTTTGTAAGATCCAGAAAACCTCCATAAACACCACAGTACGGAGCATTTTTATCTCCACCTACCAGATAGGCAGCAGCCCAGTCTGAAGTATAAATACTTCCGCCATTTGTGATAAAAGTAGAGAGATTACTGAAAATAGAAAGATCGTTACTCGGTGTGTTGGTTCCTGAGTAAGTAAAGTTACGTGACCCGCAATTCAGGAAAATAATGTCATATTGAGAAATAGTATTGAAATTTTTTAAATCCTGATATGAAATTTCTGTTGCGACATAACCAAGATTAGTAATAATAGACTCTATTTCATCATAGCTGCCTTCTACATAAGCTATTTTTGCAATCTGATTCAGTTTGGAATCTTTGCTGGCAACACTGGTTGTTTCATCTTTATTAACTGTAATAGGAATTTCAGTTCTGAAATTAAGACCATTACCGGTCTGGATGTGAAGGATTGTATTTCCTTCGGGTGCAGTCAGACTGAATGAGCCATCTGCATTGGAATACGTGTGGTAAACCTGATTTTTACTGTCAATAGTGAATACAGTAGCACCACCAATAGGTTTTGTTCCGTTTTTAGCAAATACTTTGCCTTCTACAGTTCCGGTGGGTACCGTTTTGGAAACTTCCGGGTTTATTGAGTCATCACCGCCTTTACAATTGACTAGCAGTACAAGGCTGCACAGCATGATGAACAGGTAATTTTGTTTCATATTTAATTGGTTTTGATGGGTTTAGTTTTAACCAAATTTAATAAATTTTTAATATTAAAACACTTAAAATGTAATTTATTTTAATATTTTTTACTTAAATCAGTTGTTTGTAGTTAATTTTTCATTTATAATCAAGGGTTGTAGTAGATTTGATATTGTAAAGCCGGATCCATGATTTTATTTTGTACAAAATTTTCCCTTTAATACTTTTTGGGATGAAAATTGATTGTGAATAGTAAAATGATGATTCTTAATTTCATAAATTTGCTGTAATGAATGACCAGTTACAAGAAACCAAAAATTTTATACAAGAGCTTAGTGAGCAGCTGTACCTCTATATCACCCGGATTTCACCAACCGGGCTGGACTGGGTTTTTCATATTATTGTAAAACTGAGCTTACTTCTTGTTCTGTTTTTTATTACTGATTTTGTTTTTAAATTCATCATTAATTCTGTCTTCAGGTTATTTCATAATGAAGAGAAATTTCCTATTGTAAAATCTATTTATCAGGCCAAAATCACCAACTCCGTAGCTCATTTTGCAGCTTTGATTGCAGTTGCCGGGATTCAGGGATCTATATTTCCGGAAAATGCATTGCCGAAGACTACCATTTTTATTATAAGATGTATCAATCTTGGACTGGTATTGATACTGGCAGGAATGCTCTACAGATCGTTGACAGCTTTCAGAAATTATTTCAGCATCAAACAGGATTTCTATAAGATAATGGCGCTTAATGCCATCTCGGAAACCGTAAAAATCTTAGGACTTTTCATATTTACAGTAGTAGGACTTTGTGTGATTTTCGGGATCAAAGGAACCACTATTGTAGGAAGTCTGGGGGCCATTACAGCTGTTCTGGTATTGGTTTTCAGAGATACTATTCTGGGGTTTGTAACAGGTCTTCATGTTGCCACTTCCAAAAATTTAAAAGTAGGAGATTGGGTAAGTATTCCCAAATACAGCATTGAAGGAAATATCACAGAGATCAACCTTCTGACAACCAAAATTACCAATTTCGATAAAACGGTTTCTACAATTCCAACCTATGATTTGATGACTACTGAGATCAAGAATATGCAGGTGATGTCTGAGTCTAATACCCGAAGAATAAAAAAATCAATCTACTTTAATATCAATTCTTTTAAGTTTCTGACGGACGAAGATGTTGAACGCTTAAAAGAAATAAACCTTATTTCTGATTATCTGGAAGAAAGAACATCAGAGATTAAAAAAGAAAAGGAAAGCCTTGAGCATAAAGATAAAATTGTGAATGGAAGGCAGCTTACGAATATCGGTGTTTTCAGGTATTATGCACAGAAATATATTGAAAATGATCCCGATATCGATAAAAACGGAACCAGAATGGTTCGTCAGCTGGATATTACCCCGCAAGGGTTACCTCTTGAAGTATATTGCTTTGCCAATGATTCCAAATGGGAGCGTTTCGAGCAGATACAGGCAGATATTTTTGACCATTTATTAGTGGCTTCAAAAGAATTTGAACTTCAGGTAATGCAGGTCAGTGTGAAAGTATAGAAACAAGAGGCAAAAAGATAAACTGAAGGTTTCATACCTTTTAAACTAATTTTAAATTAAATTTTTAAATGATCATAAATGTGGAAGACCAATAGAAGTACAAAGTCTGGATTTACTTCCGGCTCCATGCTTCCAGCTTCTAACATCTTATATCTAACATCTAAAATAAAAAATGACAAAACTAAGCGTAAACATTAATAAAATTGCGACGTTAAGAAATGCAAGAGGAGGAGAAACCCCAAGTGTTACAGAAGCTGCTGTAAAAATTCAGGAATTCGGAGGACAGGGAATTACCATTCACCCAAGACCTGATGAAAGGCATATCACAAGAAAAGATGTCTATGATCTGAAGCCGTTGGTTACGACTGAGTTTAATATTGAAGGAAATCCTCATCAGGATTTTATTGACATGGTATTGGAAGTGAAGCCTGAACAGGTGACTCTTGTACCGGATGCTGATGATGCTATTACATCCAATGCAGGTTGGGATACCAGAAAACATCTTGATTACCTTACAGACATCATTGCAGAATTTAAAAAAGCAGGAATCCGTACATCCATTTTCCTGGATCCTCTGCCGGAGCTTGTAGAATATGCTGCCAAAACAGGCGCAGACAGAATTGAATTATATACAGAAGCTTACGCAAAAAATTATCTCATCAATAAAGAACAGGCCATAAAGCCTTACTACGATACAGCTGTGGAAGCTACCAATTTCGGATTGGGAATCAATGCCGGACACGATCTTAGTTTAGAAAATCTGAAATATTTTGCTGATACTATTCCGAATCTCTTGGAAGTATCTATCGGCCATGCTTTGGTATCAGAAGCGCTTTATATGGGATTGGAAAATACGGTTCAGGCTTATTTGAAGAGACTGGCAAAATGGTAAAAAATATGGAAATTTTAAACTCAAAAATATTCGGCGAAAATCTAACCAATACGCCGCTTCTTGTATTTCACGGACTGTTCGGAATGCTCGATAACTGGGGAAGTTTTGGAAAAGATCTGGGAGAATATCTTCCGGTACATCTTATCGACCTTAGAAACCATGGCAGAAGCTTTCATTCGGAAAGCATGTCTCATGATGATCTGGCAGATGATATTGCCCGTTATATGGACCATTATGGTATTCAGAAAGCTCATGTTCTGGGACATTCATTAGGAGGAAAAGCAGTCATGCAGTTTGCTGTAAAATACCCTGAGCGTGTTGAAAAGCTGATTGTTGTGGATATTTCACCTAAAGCATATCCGCCGCATCATCAGGGGATCATCAAAGCGCTGGAAACGGTTGATTTTAATACGGTAACTTCAAGAAATGAAGTAGAAGCTGTTCTGAATCAATATATTCCGGAAAGATCTACGGTGCAGTTTTTAACGAAAAACCTGTATTGGGATGACAATAAAAAACTGGGCTGGAGATTTAATCTTAAAACGTTATCTGAAAAATATACGGAATTTGTATCCAATGCAATTAAATTCGGAGTTTTTGAAGGAGATACATTGTTTATAGCCGGATCAAAATCTAATTACATTCTACCACAGGATGAATTCGGGATCAAGCAGCAGTTTCCTAAAGCTAAAATAGTAACGGTACAGAATGCAGGACATTGGGTGCAGGCAGAAAATCCGGTTGATTTCGCAAATGTTGTCAAGCAGTTTCTTGGTTTGAATTAATTTTATCCTTGTATTTTTGATATTATGTTAAATTTTTATTAAAACGTAATATTATTTCTCCATGATTTGAATTTTTTGTACTTTGGATTTTCAAAAAACAATAAAAATATTAACTTATGGAAAACAAAAATTCAAAAAAGAAGCCATTTTTTGCGTCATTCTTAGAAAAACAGGTTAAAGACCCTGAAACAGTAAAAGGAGGAGGTATTACTTCTGTATTGGCAGATCAGATTACTACATCTCTTCAGGATCAGATCACGACTCCTATTAGGGATAATGTTACAAAGCCTGACAATGACAATGTAACAATGAAATATCCTTCTGACGGTGATGAGGATGTTTTAGAAGCATAAGAAATATAACACAGCTTAAGCTCAATTATATATCAAACCAAAACTAAAACATTATGAAAAGCAACAACTCAAAGAAAAAGCCGTTTTTCGCATCATTCTTGGAAAAACAGGTAAAAGATCCGGAAACGGTAAAAGGAGGAAGTGATATCACCCTTGCTGAAAGAGATTTGATCACAAAGCCAGCAATAGATACCGTAACTTCTCCAAAAGACGATATGATGCACACGCTGAAATATCCTTCTGACGGTGATGATGATACAATCACTCTTCCACTGTAAAATCAGAAAGAATATTTAATAAAATAGTAGGGGAAACTTAAATAATAAGTTTCCCTTTTTAATAACACCGGCAAATGATTCTCTGCATCACTCATTCACAGGATTTTTATAATATTGATCTCTTTTTCGAATACCTGAACTCTCAAAATATTCCTTATTTCAGATTGAATTCTGACCGCCTGAATCACCTTCAGAAAATCAGTATTCATGAGGATTCATTTGAATTGACGGATGAGCAGGGAAATACGATCCATTCCGACACTATAAAAGGTGTATGGCACAGGAAGGCCTGGAGGATCACTGCTCCCGAAGATCTGGATCAGGATTACGAAAAAATCTTTCTCAACGAGTATGGTAGCCTTCGGTATAACCTGATGACCGCTTTAGAACATATTCCCTGGATCAACCCTTATGAAATTGAAAAAAAAATAGATGGAAATAAAATATTTCAGCTGAAAATTGCACAAAGAAATAACTTAACCATTCCCAAAACCATTTTTTCCAATGATGAAGAAAAAATAACAACATTTTTCCATCAGTACTGCCAGGGAAAAGCCATTGCAAAGCTTCACGGAGTTACAGCAAAAACAATGTCAGGAGAAAACATGATTTCCACTACAGTCATTGAGGAAGAGTCTCTGGAACACCTTTCAGATATTGCTTACTGTCCGATGATTTTTCAACCCTACATCGACAAAGAATACGAATTACGAATTGTGTATGTAGACGGTGAGTTCTTCACAGGAAAAATCAATAACAGTGAAAATGCAGACTGGAGAGTAGCTCGTGACGGCTATTTCTGGGAAGCTTATGAACTACCTGATGCTGTAAAAGCCAATCTTACTTCCATGATGAAAGAAATGGGACTTTATATCGGGGCGATCGATATGATCAAAGGAAGAGACGGAAAATATTATTTCCTTGAAGTCAATCCACAGGGAGAGTGGGGAATGCTTCAGAAAGAGCTGGGATTTCCCATCGCAGAAAGAATTGCCGACAACCTTATCAAAAGAATTAATTTCCATGAATAAAATTTTAATTATCACCCATACCGCAGATAACTTTTCCATCGAAAAAGTAACAGAATACATTGAAAAAAATAATTGTGAAGTTATTCGCTTTGATGTAGATGTTTATCCGTTACAAAACAAACTATCCACTATTTTCCAGGATGGAGAATGGGTAAGTTACCTTGAGACTCCTGAAACAAAACATCGTTTGGACGATATTTCTGCCATCTGGTACAGAAGAGCTTATAACATCGGAAAAGGCTTAAAGGAAGAAATGGACTCTAAATTTTACGGTGCGGCTATGGGAGAAATCAGAAATACCCTTTTTGGTTTCTTTGAATCTGTGGATGCTTATTCTTTAGGAAAGCCAAGTGTTTACAGAAGACTCGACAGCAAAGAAGAACAGTTGAAAATTGCAGATAAATTAGGGCTGACCATTCCTGCGACCTGCCTTACCAATAACCCTGATGAGGCAAGGAAATTTATTATAAAACATCAAAATGTGGTGGCTAAAATGCAAACCGGTTTTGCTATTTATGAAGACGGTGTTGAAAATGTAGTGTTTACAAACTTTGTGGGCGAAGATAAACTTGAGGAGCTGGATTCATTATTGTACTGTCCTATGCAGTTTCAGCAGATGATTCAGAAGAAAAAAGAGCTTCGTATTACCATTGTGGGAAGAGATGTGTATGCATTCGAAATAGATTCCCAACAGTCTGAGGATGCCAAAGTAGACTGGAGAAAAGACGGCGTTAATCTTATTGATAAATGGAACAGAACAGAACTTCCGGCAGATGTGGAAGCAAAACTGCTTGAATTGCTTGATATTTATAATGTAGATTATGGCGCTATAGATATGATTGTTTCTCCTGAAGACGAATATTATTTTATCGAAATCAATGCGGCAGGAGAATTCTTCTGGCTGGATAATCTTACAGAAGGAAACCTTATTTCTAAAAGCATTGCAGATGTTCTCTGTGATAAAGCTCCAAGAAGGAATAATGAGGTAATGGCTTAAGCTGTAAAGAATATTAAAATATAAAAAGTCCTGAAAGTTATCAATTCTTTCAGGACTTTTAAGTTGGATAATCTGTTGGAATTAAAATTTTCCGTTTTGTTGTAGTCAGAATGATAATATTGGTTAAATTAAGTTGAATTATGCTTTAAAAATCGCAAATTTGCAAAAACGGTTTTTCTAAAGAATTTTTACCGATCCGGAAGAATTGCCGGATAGAAAATATTGTTATATTTTAGTCAGCAATCAAGTAAAATAATTAATGATTTTTGTAACGGGTGCTACCGGAATTCTGGGAAGAATAATTGTACTGGAACTTCTTAAAAGAGGTAAAAATGTACGTGCTTCCAAAAGACCTGGCAGCAATTTAAACGAAGTAAAGCATTCATACAGCTTTTATACGGAGAATCCTGACGATTTTTTCAATAAAATTGAATGGATCAACGTAGATTTTGATGATCTCGATTCTTTAAAAACTGCACTGCAAGGTGTAGATGAGGTGTATCACTGTGCTGCAAAAGTGAGTTTTCATCCGAAAGATGAAAAAGAAATGTACCATACCAACATCAAGGGTACAGAAAATCTTTTGTTTGCCTGTGAAGGATCAGATGTTAAAAAATTTCTCCATGTAAGTTCTGTTGCCGTTCTGGATAATTTTAATGAAAAAGGAGAACTGGACGAAGATTCTGACTTTAATCCGAAACTGGAACACTCTGCATACGCTATTTCTAAACATTTATCAGAAATGGAAGCCTGGAGAGCGTCAGCAGAAGGCCTGAATATGGTGATCATCAATCCTGGAATGATTATAGGAAGCGGAAACTGGAGCCAAAGCAGCGGTGAGCTTTTTTCAACCTTCGAAGACAACAGTTTTACCTTTTCAGGAGGTTCTGCTTATGTTGATGTAAGGGATGTAGCCAATACTGCCATCGGACTGATGGAAAATAATCTTTTCGGAGAACGCTTTATCATTGTTGCTGAAAATAACAGATATGCAGACCTTGCCAGACAGGTAAGAACCCGATTGGGACTTAAAGATGCCAGAATTCTTTCCCAATCTGTACTCAATATCGGAAGAATAGCCAACGCTCTATTCGGATGGCTGATTCCAAAACTGAAAATGGTCACCAAATCAAATATTGAGGCCATCTCTTCATTCAACACCATTTCCAATCACAAAGTCAAAGAAAAACTGAACTATCAGTTTATTCCTGTAAGAGAAAGCATAGACTTTCACCTGAACAATTATATTAACGACAAAAAGCTGAAGAAATGAATCTTGCAGAGGCAATTATCCTTAAAAATGTAGAAAAACATCCTATAAAAGCAGCCATCGGATTTAAAAAGAAAGAGGGAGCATGGAAAGAGCTGAGCTGGAAAAAATTCAGTGAGATTATTTTTAAAACAGCCAATGCTTTAAAAGAATCCGGAGTTCAGGAGAATGACAGAGTCGCTATTTATTCAGATAATTCATCAGAATGGATGATCATGGATCTTGCTTCTCTGGCGATTGGTGCTGTTACTGTGCCTATTTATTCTACCAATAATGCTGAGCAGGCAGAACATATCATCAACGATTCCGGAGCTAAAGCAGTTTTAGTAGGAAATCAGATGCAGTATGATGCCTGTCTTGAGTTTTTACATAAAGAAGAAAATAATCTGGAAACTATTATTGTTTCCAAAAAAGCAGTGTGGATCAAGAAAGAATTCAACAGTTTTTATCTTGAAGATTTTATTGCAAAAGCTTCATCTGAGCTTGAGATCTGTCAGAAAGAAAATGATGATACAGCCACATTGATCTATACTTCCGGAACTACCGGAATTCCTAAGGGAGTGATGCTTACCCATGGAAATTTCATTAAGGCATTCGATTCACACTTTGAGTTTTTTAAGTTTAAAAACTTTGAAGAAGAACTTTCATTAGCATTCTTACCTTTAAGCCATGTGTTTGAAAGAAGCTGGAGCTTACTTTGTTTATACGGAGGAGCCCGTGTGTATTTCCTTGAAGATCCTAAAAATGTAGCCAAGGCACTGGAAGAAATTAAACCTACTGCCATGTGTGCCGTACCAAGATTTTTCCAGAAAGTATATGCCGGAGTTCTTGAAAAAGCGGAAGAAGGGTCATCATTGAAGAAAAAGATCTTCGACTGGGCACTTAAAACCGGATGGGAAACCGCAGAATTAAGAAGAAATGAAAAACCGGTTCCTTTTGGATTAAAATTCAAAGAATCTGTAGCTGATATGCTGGTTTTCAGTAAAATTAAAAATAAAATGGGTGGAAGACTGTGGTTCCTGCCTTGTGGTGGAGCTTCATTATCACCGGAAGTTACCCGTTTCTTTGAATCAGTAGGAATTCACGTGACTGTTGGCTATGGATTAACGGAAACTACTGCAACATTAACGCTTTTCCCTTTAACTCACTTTGAGCATGGAACCAGCGGAAAACCTCTTCCGGGAGTTGAAATGCGTATCGGAGAAAACGATGAGATTCAGGCCAAAGGTAACGGAATCATGAAAGGCTATTACAATAAGCCTGAAGAAACCCGCAAAGTATTCACAGAAGACGGATGGTTCAAAACTGGCGATGCAGGAAAGTTTGATGACAAAGGGAACCTGATCATTACAGACAGAATCAAAGATCTGATGAAGACTTCCAACGGAAAATACATTGCTCCGCAACAGATCGAAAACCTTTTGACCAACAATAATTTTATCCAGCAGATTATGCTGATTGCAGAAGGCAGACAGTTTGTTTCAGCATTGATTGTCCCTAATTTTGAGTTTTTACAGGATTATATTAAGAAAAATAATATTCCGTTTACCAATTGGGAAGATGTAGTAAAAAATGAAAAGATCATCAACCTTTATAAAGAGAAGATTAAAGAATTACAGAACCATTTGGCAGACTATGAAAAAGTGAAGAAATTCACTTTGATGCCAGCAGAATTTGACATCAATACAGGAGAAATTACTCCGACTTTGAAGGTCAAAAGAAATGTAGTGATCAAAAAATACGCAGATATTATAGAGAAAATGTACTAAGCGGTACACTTAAATCAGACTATGACGACACAAGATTTTATAGGAAAAGAAAATTTCACCATTCATACCCAAACGGTTTCAGAAAGCTGCCCGTCTAATATTGCCCTGATTAAATACTGGGGGAAATATGCTGATCAGATTCCTGCTAACCCAAGCATCAGCTACACGTTAAACCATTGTAAGACCAATACTTCAATGGAGTTTTATGCGAATGAGACTTTTTCAGTGCAGACTTTCCTGGCTGGAAACGAAGAAGTGAAATTTGCCGAAAAAATTGAAAAATATTTCAGAAATATAGAGCAGTATCTTCCATGGATTTTAAAAGGGAAGTATGTTATCAGAACAGAGAATACATTCCCGCATAGTTCAGGAATTGCAAGCTCTGCTTCAGGATTTGGAGCGATTGCAAAATGTCTGATGGCGTTGGATGCTTCATTTACGGGAAAAACTTCTGAAGAAGAATCTTTGAGAAAAGCTTCATTTTTAGCAAGATTGGGAAGTGGAAGCGCATGCCGAAGCTTATATAATGGTCTTGTTGTATGGGGAGAAACTGGTGAGGTAGAAGGAAGTTCAGATTTGTTCGGGGTACAGTATTCCGATACAGAAATTCATGAAGTTTTCAAAAATTTTAATGACTGGGTTTTATTGATCCATGAAGGACAGAAAAGTGTTTCTTCAACAGTAGGACACGGTCTGATGAAGACCAATCCTTATGCAGAAAGAAGATTTCAGGAAGCAAGAGAAAACTTTGTTCCCATGAAAGAAATCCTGAAAAACGGAGATATGGAAAGCTTTATCAAGCTGGTAGAACATGAAGCACTTACACTGCATGCGATGATGATGATGAGCGATCCGGCTTTTATCCTGATGAAAACAGGTACTTTGGAAGTCATCAACAAAATCTGGGATTTCAGAAGAGAGACCGGACTTCCTTTATTCTTTACGCTGGATGCAGGAGCTAATGTTCATCTTCTCTTCCCGAACAATGGCTCTGGAGAACAGATTAAAACTTTCATCGAAGCTGAATTATTACAGCACACCCAGAAAAATGGAGTAGTGAAGGATATAATGAAATTTTAAAATTAAATAATATTCAATACGAGTGGGCTTTAGCCCACTTTTTTATTAATCTTCAGTAACCACAGTTTCACGTTCGCCATCTTCTTTCTTTCCTTCCTCGATCATGATTTCGGCTTCTGCTGTCTCTTCGGAAGTTGCTGTTTCAATCAAATCTTCCTGCTCATCATTGTGATGGTCTATAAAAAACTCGCAGTATACCGGAAGGTGGTCCGATCCAAAATTTTCCAATGTCTTCAGCTGTTTAATAAAAATATCTTCACTATGAAACATCAGATCGATAGGAAATCTTAAAAGACGGTATTTCGCATGGAAGGTAGAAACGAAAGAGTGCCCGACCCTCGGATCTATCAGATGGCTTGTTTTTCTGAAAAGTACAGATGATCTTGACCATGCAACATTATTAAAGTCTCCTACAACAATAACAGGTTTTTTGATGTCTTTTACACGCTGGGCAGTACTTAAAAGATCACCATCTCTTTCCTTTGAAGTCTCCTCTTCCGTAGGACTTGGCGGCGGCGGGTGAACCCCGAAGAAAACAAAAGAAAAACCATCAGTAGTTTTCAGATGGACCTCAATACTCGGGATATCATCAGCCACAAAATAATGGGTTTTCGCTTCCTTAATCTCCACTCTTGAATAAAAATGCATGCCGTAGGTGTTTTCAAGAGTCACTTTGTGCTGGTAACCATATTCTTTTTCTAAAGGTCTCATTGCTTTCTCCCAGTCACTGTTGCTTTCCATAGTCATGAAAAAATCAGGGTTATGCTTTTTAACAAGCCCGATGAATTTCTCATACTCTTTATTGAACTGATATACATTGGCAGAAATAAAATGCAGTTTATCAGAAGATTTGTAGCGTTGTCTATGCTTTTTTACAGGATAGAAGCGGGTGTATCTGATCAGTGTTTGGCCGTGATAAATAAACATGACCAGCAGAAGTCCCTGATAATACCAGAAATATTCTGTAGAATCTGTAAAAAATCCTAATAAAAAAGTAAAGAATATAAGGTAGGTGACCTGTATTTTAGCAAATTCCGGAACCCTGAATATCCAGTGGGAATGCTGTATTTTTGGTAATAATGTCATGACCAGAAGAACTATGGCCAGAGTCAGATAAGTAATCCACATATAAAAAGCTCTGAAATAATTTTGACCACAATTTAAGGAAAATGAATTTTAAAATTTGTTAATCAATTTAAATTTTATTTTATCTATTTTTAATTATCTAAATCTATACTATGAATAAAATAATAATATTTCTTGTTCTGATCAGTATTTCTTGCTTCGGGCAGCAGAGTAAAGATATTGAAAAACCTATCCGTAACCTTTTCCTTGGCATGAAAAATGCAGATTCTGAGCTTGTAAGATCAGCTTTTGCAGAGAATGCAGTACTTCAGACCATCACTAAAGATGGTATGGTAAAAAGTGACAGCATACAGGATTTTGTTGCTTCGGTTTCCAAATTTACAAAAGGAGATCTGGATGAAAGAATTACAGTAGAAGCTGTGCATACGGATGGAAATCTGGCAAGTGTATTCACTCCTTATTCTTTTTATTTAAAAGGAAAATTATCACATTGCGGTGCTAATAGTTTTCAGTTGGTAAAGCAGAATAATGAATGGAAGATTCAGTACATTATTGATACAAGAAGAAAGGATAACTGTAAAGAAATACAATAATAAAAGTAATTTAAATATAAAAATGAAGATTCACCATATTGCAATCATATGTTCAGATTATGCCGTTTCAAAGAAATTTTATACGGAAATTTTAGATCTCAATATCATCCGTGAAGTTTACCGGGAGGAAAGACAATCCTATAAACTTGATCTGGCAATTGGAGATCATTATGTGATTGAGCTGTTTTCTTTTCCCCATCCTCCACAACGACCATCAAGACCTGAAGCATGTGGTTTAAGGCATCTTGCCTTTTCCGTTGAAAATGTTGCAGAAAAAAGAAATGAACTGATCAGAAAAGGATTAAACTGTGAAGATATCCGAATAGATGAATTCACAGGAAAAGAATTTTTCTTTACCCAGGATCCCGATCAGCTGCCGTTAGAGTTTTATGAAATGTAAAAATTAGTGAGCGTAACCAGCAAAGAAACTTACCGCCATAATCGCTAAAACAATAGAAGAAATGACTACATATACGTAGTCTTTTTCTTTTAAATAACCTATCAAAGCGAAAACAATTCTCATCAGAGGGGTAAAGATCAACAAAAGAATACCCAGCTGAATAATAGCTGTACCTTCCCCTTTACACAGAGAATCCCAGAAATGTCCCCATACTTTTTCAGAAGAAGTTCCTACTACAAGGCTGGTATACTTTTCAGGCATTTTAAAACCTTCAAAGAATAATTTGATAAAACCAATCAATGATGTAGCCACAGACAGAATAACCCCCAGTCTCAGAAGGTTTCCTACCGAACGGTTCAGATCTACATCTGTAAAATTCTTTTTCATTATCTGAAACTTTTGTTGATACCGTTATACATCATATAAATGGAAAGAATGGTAATCACAATGGCAAAAAATACTTTTAATTTTTTGGTTTTTGATACCATCAGGGTTTTTGAACCTATAAAACTTCCGATGACAACTCCAATTAAAACCGGAGCCACAATCACAGGAATAATTTCTCCTCTCTGGAAATAGATCAGTGCACTGGCAACTGCTGTTACTCCGATCATGAAGTTACTGGTGGTTGTAGATACTTTGAAAGGAAGCTTCATCATATTGTCCATCGCCAATACTTTCAATGCACCGGAGCCAATTCCTAAAAGTCCGGACATGGCACCTGCAAACATCATCATTAAAAATCCGGGAACTGTATTTCTTGCAGAATAGCTTTTCAATACTCCTTTATCAGGAAATGTTCCGTATAATTTCAGTTTTTCTTCAAGACTTCCTTTTATTAAAGGTTCCTGGTGATCAGGTTTCCCTTTAAGATTTAAAATAACTGTTAAAAGAAGAATACTGGCGAAAATAATTCCAATTGTGTTAGGGTTAAGCATTCCTGAAACCAGGGCACCCATAATTGCTCCCGCGGTGGTGGCTATTTCGAGAAACATCCCGATTCTCATATTGGTAAAACCTTCTTTTACGAAAGCTACAGCCGCACCGGAAGAGGTACCAATCACAGAAATAAGCGAAGCACCGATAGCGTAATGCATTGGAACGCCAAAACCTAGCGTTAATAAAGGAATAATGATGACTCCTCCTCCTAAACCCGTAAGTGAACCTAAAAGACCCGCTGAAATTGCGCCAAGGAAGAGTATGATGATTTCTGACATACTACAAATAATATTACAAATATAAAATTATTGTGGTAGTCTGCCAAACATTTGAAAAAGATAAATTTAACGTATTTTTGCATGCATGAAAAATGTAATGAAATTATTTTATGTCATCCTGGGGGCAACACCCAAAGGAAGAAATATTGAGCAGCACGATGTTTTCTTCGGAATAGCGGAGAATCTTAAAGATCTGATTCCTGATATGAAAGAATTTTGGAAGGAAGCAGAAGGGAAAATTCACCTGGATTGTTATCAGGAAGTAAGATTTGCAGACGGGTACAAGGTGGAAATTGTAGAAAAAGGAGAAAAAACATCAGAAAATCAGTTGTTTTTTCTGAATCTGGGAGGTTACAAGCCGGGTTTCTTTGAAGAATTTCATGAGCAGCACTTAATGGTAGGACCATCTATGGGTGAAATTGTAAAAAGAGCAAAAGCTACCGAATTTTATCAGACGATGGGGTTTGAAGGTGCTGTAAGCCATATTGATGATAAGCATGGAGTGGATATTGATGATATTTTCAATGTGAGCGATATTCTTCCTGCCAGTATGAAAGAAAAATATTCTATCGTTCTTCAAAAATCTGATGCAGAAAATCAGGAAAACCCGATGGGACTTGGGTATTTAAAAATCGATAAAATTCAATAAGAAGTAAATCTAATAAAAATAAAAAATGAAAATAGGAATTCTGGGAGGCGGACAGCTGGGAAGAATGTTGATACAAAGTGCACTGAAGTATGATGATGAGTTCTATACTCTGGATCCGGCTTCTGATGCGCCATGTCATAATATCTCGTATTTTACACAGGGAAATTTCAATGACTATGAAACGGTTTTGAACTTCGGAAAAGATAAAGATGTTGTAACCATTGAAATAGAACACGTAAATGCTGATGCATTGGCAGAACTTGAAAAGCAGGGAATAAAAGTGGTTCCCAATGCCAATATTATCAAAACAATCCAGCAAAAAATCCTTCAGAAAGAATTTTATAAAGCTCATGATATTCCAAGTCCTGAGTTTCAGGTGGTATGGAACAGTGATGAGAAGATTATTATGCCACTGCCATTTGTTCAGAAGATGAATACAGGAGGTTATGATGGAAAGGGAGTGCAGGTGATCCAAACGGAGGAAGACTATCAACATCTATGGACAGAAGCTTCTGTTATAGAAAGTCTTGTAGACATTGAAAAAGAACTTTCCGTCATTGTTGCAAGAAATGAAAAAGGAGAAACCAATATTTTCCCTGTAACGGAAATGGTAGCCGATCCAAAGCTGAATCTTTTAGACTTCAATGTATGTCCGGTTCTTCTGACAGAGGATGTTCAGAACCAGATTGATTCCATTACAGAGAAATTTCTGGCTGCAGTAAACTCTCCGGGATTATTTGCCATCGAATTATTCCTTGATAAAGAAGGGAAAGTATGGGTGAATGAAACGGCACCAAGACTGCACAATTCAGGACATCAGAGCCAGGAAGGAAATACGAATTCCCAGTTTGAGCAAATGTACCGTGTGGTTAAAAATTTACCTTTAGCGGATACCGATGCCATTACTTACAGCGGAATGCTGAATCTTGTTGGAGCAGAAGGATATGCCGGAAAAGTAATCTATGAAGGAATGGAAGATGTTCTTAAGCTTCCTGAAACATACATCCACTTATACGGGAAAACAGAAACCAAACCGGGAAGAAAAATGGGGCATATAAACGTTCTTGCTGATTCCAGAGAAGAGCTAATGGAAAAGCTTGTACAGGTAAAAGGAATGGTGAGAGTAATTGCTGAATAATATCAGTTTAAAATAAATAAAAGGGAGCTGTTTTAACTTAAAAAAACAGCTCCCTTTTATGTTGTGCAATAAACAATTCAATAGGAACGGGCTTTAGCCCGTTTATCAATGATTATAAATTCAATTGGCTTTAGCCAAAACTTAATTTGGATTTCGGTTAAAGCCAATATATTCATCTTGTTTATATCAATCTTATTGATGACTCAAATTGTTTCACAATTTGATAAAAAATGATTATTCGTACTCAGATAACTTCCAGCTTCTAACCTATCTAAACTTCTTTTATTTAAATATCTTCTGAATCACATTTCCAATCTCTACAAAATCCCCGTGATTTCCTACAGAACGTATTTCCGGACTGTTTTTGTCATATTCTGAGAAAGGGAAAATAAGAAGGTAATTATTGTCTTTCAGGTTTCTGTTTAAAAGCTCCGGAATCAGTCTCATCCTTGGAATGTAAGATTTCATGCCGCGCTTGGCCATCAGAATAATCAAGGCTTCATCATCTTTCAGCTGGGCGGCGGTTCTTTCTCCGTCCTGCCATGTGCTCATGATAATAAATTCTGCTTCTATATTGGCTTTTTTAATGATTTTCTGAAGAATATCAATAATATTTTCAGGAGCATAAAAAACTACTGTGGCACCGGAGTTTCTGGCAATATTCCATACTCTCAGCAATGCATGGAAGAATCCGGCTTCCTGATGGGCATTTTCGGGAATCATCACAGCATATTTCTTAATAGTGGAAAGTGGTTGTGCCGCATGGTAAACCAGTACATTCACATCATCATTCTGCAGATAACCGTTGTAAAGATTATATACAAAAGAAGGGGAGAACCCTTTTTCATCTTCAAGTCCAATAATGAGATCTGTGATTTTCTGTTCTTTAATCACATTATTGACTCCATTGATAACATCATTGTCATATCTTTTTAAAGCCTGCAATTTAACATCTGCCGCTGCGGCTGCATCTGCTGCCTGATGGAGAAGTTTCTCCGCATTCTTTACCGAAGATTCATTTTTATCTTCGTTGATGACATTCAAAGCAAAAAGATCTTCCGTATTGGAATGTGCCTTGATCAGAATTCCCAGATTCACCATTCTCTCCACAGTGGCTTCGTGGTTGATGGCTAAGAGAATATTTTCTTCTTCATGCGTATTTCCCGAAACTGTATCTTCATTGTCACTTTCTGCAATTTTCTGGGCGCTCGCCATAGAAATGAAAGAGGAGATGGTACATGAAATCAGGATCAGAAGAATACTTCCGTTCAGTACGTGTTCGTTTAATAATCTTACAGGCTCTCCGGTTTCGGTTTCAGAAAGGATGATGTTGTATCCTACCATTACAGAAGCCAGTGTTGCTGCTGCCGAGGCAGAACTTAATCCGAAAATTAGCTTTCCTTCCTCTTTTGTTAGTCTGAATGTTTTCTGAGTCGCAACCGCAGAGAGATATTTTCCTCCGATGGAGGCAACCAGCATAATTCCGGCAACTTCCAGGGTTTCCCAGCTTTTAAAGAAAACTTTAAAATCAATCAACATTCCTACACTAATCAGGAAAAAAGGGATGAATATAGCATTTCCTACAAACTCTACCCTGTTCATTAAAGAAGAAGTGTGAGGGATGAGTCTGTTTAAGGCCAGTCCGGCAAAGAATGCTCCGATGATAGCTTCTACACCAGCCAGTTCAGCCAGCATAGCAGCCAGATAAATCATGACCAGGACAAAAATATACTGTGAGATTTTATCATCCACTCTTTTGAAAAACCAACGTCCGATAATCGGGAATACAATAAGTACAATGAGGGCAAATACCACAAAAGAAACCGATAATTTGACCCAAAATTCGGTTCCTACATCTCCCTGAGACATTCCTACAATCACGGCAAGTACCAATAAGGCAAGAATATCTGTGATCATCGTTCCTCCAACGGTAATATTAACCGCCTTATTTTTCGCAATTCCCAACTTGCTCACAAGCGGATATGCAATAAGGGTATGAGACGAAAAAAGACTGGCAAACAGAATGGAGGTCAGCATGGAGAAATGTAAGAGATAATATCCTCCCAGATATCCCAGTATAAAAGGAACCGTAAAGGTATAAATACCAAAGGTGAGACTTTTCCACTTGTTCTTTTTAAAGTCGCCCATATCAATCTCGAGACCTGCAAGAAACATAATGTAAAGCAGTCCAGTAGTTCCGGTGACCACAATACTGCTGTCTCTGGATAATACATTGAATCCGTTCGGACCAATAATCGCTCCGGCGATGATAAGCCCCAAAAGGTGGGGAACTTTAATTTTATTTAGCAGCAATGGAGCTGCCAGAATGATGACCAGTACCAACAGGAACTTCAGTACCGGATCTTCTATAGGAAGGCTCAGGTTGTGTATACTCAGTAAAATCATAAGTGTTTATTTTGTGGAACGTACTAATTCAACAGAGAACTTGGCGGTACAGCCATCCGATGTGATGGTGCGTGTACCTTTGATCTTGTTGTCCGAAATATCATTAAGAAGAACGTTCATTTCTACATTCTTTTTAGCTGTAGAATCGGTTTTGAAAGACAGTCTGATCTCATTGTTTTCAAACTTACCCGTATAAAGCCTTACCAGATTATTATTGTTGATGATTTTGGTAATAGGCTGGGTAGAATCGTTATCAAATTCCCAGATGTCAGTACGCTGGTCGCCTACAGCATATTCGCTGCAGTTGGATTCTGTACAGATCACCTTACCGTTCCATGGGCCGGAAATTTCCGCAGGCCATGCAGCAGCGATTACCACAGAATCTTTTTTCGCAAAAATACTGTCTCTCATTTTCAGCAGAGACTGATATTCAGATTCTTTTTTTGCGAATACTTTTTCTTTTTCTAATAATTGTTTTTCCCTGTCTGTCAGGTTCTTTTCCTTCTCTTTGTAATCACAGCTTACCAATAGAAAAGAGGCAGCCAGTAATAAAAAAAATGTGTTTTTCAGCATATTGTATCGGTTGGAGTATACAATATAAGAAAAAATCAAGGAAATATAAAATCCCGATAAGACGGATCTGATTTTAATTCTGTTTAATAAATTAAAAAACAGAGGAATAGACCGGTTGAGATTATTTCCTGATTTACGACTCGATTCTCTGCCTTTTAAACATGGCAGGATTGTAATTGATAACAAAAACCCCTACAATAATAAGTACTGCTGCAATGATGAATTTGGCAGAAATTTTTTCATCCAGAATCATCCAGCTTAAAAAAATGGAGATTACCGTATTGATATAAGCCAGGATGGATACCTGAACCGGAGAAACCTTGGTCAATGCATAATGAAAAGCAAAAAATGCAGCTACAGAGCCGAAGCACGATAAATAAAGCATCGCAGAAATACTTTTCAGGCTCCAGTTTCCGAAGTTGTAGTCTTCTGAAAAAAGGAAGGCAAAAATTATCTGGATAATTCCTGCAAAAGCAAACTGGTAAAACAGGTTAAGTGAGATATTCCCGCTTTGAATATTGAGTTTTTTGGTAAAAATAGTTCCTGAAGCCCATCCTGCAATGGCAATGAATAAGAATAATATTCCCAGTGCATAATCCGGGTTTTTCAGATCATTAATGCCATCCCAGAAGATAAAAAGGATGCCGCTGAAACACAAAACTACGCCTGTAAAAGCCCGCCAGCTGAATTTCTGCAGACCAAGAGCCATACTTCCGAAAAATACCAGGATAGGGGAGCAGGCACTTATCAGTGAAGTAAGGCTGCTGGTAACTTCCTCTTCCGCTACTGTAGTCATTCCGTTCGCAATCACAAGCATTAATAAAGAGAAGATCAACTGATACTTCAAACTTCTCCAGCCTATCCATTTGAATTCTTTTCTGTAGGTAAGAATAAGGAACATGATAATCGCTGCAAGGAATTGACGTATTCCTGCTACAAACCAGGCAGGAATAGTTTCTACCGCAACCCTTATTGATAAAAACGTAGTACCCCAGACAATTGCAACGGTACATACAGCCAGTGTAAGTTTATAATCTTTCAATTTTAATGTGGTGTAACAGCAAATATATCTATTTTTCCAGCGATTTTTATGGATACAGATACTGTAATTTATAGGAGTACAGATGAAAAATCTGAGCCAAAAATAACTTTATTAATTCTTTACATTTTAAATGGAAGATCTATTGAAAGATTAAATTATTTTAGGAATTATAATCATAAATCGTTTCCCGGATTTTTTGTAGTCTTTCCTCTTTACATTTTTATTTTTTATCTTTGAACATCTAATAAAATTGAAGATGGTAGGAATTATTATGGGCAGTCAGAGTGATCTGCCGATCATGGAACAGGCTGCAAATTTTCTGAAAAGCCTTGATATCCCTTATGAATTAACAGTAGTTTCAGCGCACAGAACACCGGAAAGAATGTTCGATTATGCAAAGACTGCTCAGGAAAGAGGCCTTAAGGTAATTGTAGCAGGAGCCGGAGGAGCGGCCCACCTTCCGGGGATGGTAGCAAGCTGTACTACACTTCCGGTAATCGGAGTTCCGATTTTGTCCAGTAATTCTATAGACGGATGGGATTCTGTGTTGTCTATTCTTCAAATGCCCGGTGGAATTCCGGTAGCTACCGTAGCCTTGAACGGTGCTTTGAATGCAGGGATTTTAGCCGCAAAAATTTTAGGAAGCGGTAATGAAGAAGTCGCTGCAAAACTTCAGAAATACCAGGATTCTTTAAAAGATAAAGTTTTAGGAACTGTGGATGATATCAAAGCACAGCATCCTAATCATTTTGATAAATAGTTGAGTTTTTAAACTCAAAAATAAAAGCCTCACTTTTCAGCGAGGCTTTTATTTTATTTTTTAATGAATTTTGAAGAGATTGTTTTTTCTTTAAGAATCAGCTGCAAAATGTAATTCCCTTTTGGTAAAGATCCTACATTAATCATATCCCTGTTGGGATTTCCTTCCAGTACAAGTCTTCCGCTTGCATCAAAAATTCTGTAATTTTTAATGTCACTTAGTCCTTCAATATGAATATCATCCACAGCGGGATTGGGATATAGCGAAAGTTTTTTATTCAGCTTAACTTCTGATGAGGACAGTAAACAGTTTCCTACCGTATCACCCGACATCGTCCATCCCTTGCTGATGAGAATATTCCTTTTATCTGCTGCATTGGAAGCATACGTCAAAGGTGTTACAATATCTAAATCAATATTATTGGCAGTGTCGGGATTATCTGCCCATCCTGCAAGTGTTTTACTGAAGTTTTCACAATCCATTCCTGTCTGCATCAAAGCCTGAGCTCCGTTATTAACGCTGGCAAGATTCCAGCTTGCAAGGGATTGATTGAAATTCGGAGTTTCCTTAAGAATCTGATCTATTCTGGTAACCTTGGTCATGTCCCAATTTTCCAGGGAATGATTAAAGGCTGTGCAGCCATGAATAGCATGGGCCATATTGGTAATTTTAGAAGTGTTCCAATGGTTTAAAGATTGATTGAAACCGGAATCAAAATGGAACATAAAACGGATGTCTTCGAGGCTTGAAGTATCCCAGTTATCCATGGGCTGATTATAGTTTGGGCAAAGAGCAAACATCCACTTCATATCCGTTACGCTCGAAACGTCCCAGTTGTTTAATGTCTGGTTAAAGATTCCTCTTCCTGCAAACATAAAACTGAGATCAGTTGCAGAGGACATGTCCCAGCTATTAAAGTAAGGAGGATTGAACTGATCAGAAACTGAGCTTATGATGGTGTCAAAGATAAGAGCAAACATAAATCTGAAATGCTTAACCTTGGAAGTATCCCAGTTTTGCATGGAGCTTGCGCCTGTAAAGCTTTTTGTACCATAAAACATATAAGAAGCATCTTCAACATTACTTAGGTCGGGAATGTCTGTAGCAGTGATCTGAACGAGTTTACATTGGCTGAAGGCATTGTTCATCGATGTCCAGGCAATGTTTCCCCATTGTTCTATTTCCAATATTTTATCAGCGCTTCCGTTGACCTGCCAGATCGGAAAAATCTGATCCGGAAGCTGAACTTCCTGTACATCTCCAAATTTTATCTGTTGAAAAACCCCATTTCCGTTACTCACTTTTACTCTGTATTTTGCAGCATCCTTATCTGCGATGGATATCCCAAAATCAATAAGAACCTGTTTTGTAGAAGTTATATTGGTAAGAGAACCGTTGTGCTGGGGATAGTCTACTTCTTCCCAATAAATATCATAGTTCTCACCAATTCCCGGAAACCATATTTGTTGAGAACTTGCCTGATAGGGAGCACTTACAGTGATTGGCTGTGTTATCGTAGATGCCGGCTTCCAGATCGTGATAAATTCATTCTGAGCTTTCGCTATGAATACCAGCAGGATAAAAAAGCCAGCCAAAAATTTTTTCAGTACCATATTAAGGATTATAGTTATTTCTTAATGAATTTTGAAGAGAAGGTGTTTTCTTTCATGATCAGTTGTATCATATAATTTCCTTTAGGCAGGGAGCTTACATTGATGATATCATTATTGGGATTCCCTTCCTTTACCAGTCTTCCGCTGGCATCATAAATTTTATAGCTCTTTATATCACTTAATCCTTCAACGTGAATATCATCCACTGCAGGGTTAGGGTATAGCGAAAGTTTTTTATTCAGCTTTACATCCGATGAAGATAATAAGCAGCTTCCGGGAGCATCACCTATTATTAACCAGCCTTTATTGATAAGAATATCCCTTTTGTCTGAAGCGTTGGAAGCATATTTTAGCCCTTGTACAGAACCTAATGAGACATTGTTGGCTGTATTGGGGTTGTTGGCCCATCCCATCAATGTTTTACTGTAATTTTCACAATTAAGACCAGACAGTGTTAAAGCACCATTACCATTGGTAAGAGAAACTAAGTTCCAGTTTCCTAAGGACTGATTGAAACCTGAGGCAATATTAAGCATTTGATCTATTCTGGTCACCTTTGTCATATCCCAATTGTCTAAAGACTGATTAAAGGTTGTACAGCCATGAAAGACATGGGCCATATTGGTCACTTTGGAAGTATTCCAGTTTAACGGCTGGTTGAAAACAGGAATCATATGAAACATAAAATGCATATCCTCCAGGCTTGAAGTATCCCAGTTGTCAAGTCGTTGATTAAAGCTTAAACACTGCCCAAACATCCAGCTCATATCCGTCACCTTTGAAACGTCCCAGCTATTAAGAGTCTGGTTAAAAACAGTTCTGTTACCCAACATATAGCTGAGGTTGGTAGCAGAAGACATATTCCAGCTATCCAGATAAGGTGAGTTGAACTGTTCTATTACTGAAGAAGATGGATTCACATCAAATAAAAGAGACAGCATAAAACTGAAATTCTTAATTTTCGAAGTATCCCAGTTTTGCATAGAGCTGGCACCCATAAAGCTGGTGGTGCCATAAAACATGAAAGATGCATCTTCTACATTATTAAGATTAGGAGTATCTGTTGCCGTAAGCTGCATAAGCCTGCACAGACTGAAGGCACTCTCCATGGTAGTCCACGAAATATTACCCCATTGTTCTATTTCCAGTATTTTATCTGAACTTCCATTGACCTGCCAGATAGGGATGATTTGCTCAGGACCGGGAAATAATTGAGGGGTTCCAAATTTTATCTGCCTGAAAATTCCGTTACCATTTGTAACTTTTACCCTGTATTTGGCATCATTTTTTTCTGCGATCGACGTTCCGAAGTCGATAAGAACCTGTTTTGTAGAAGTTACATCGAGAAGGGAGCCATTGTGTTGCGGATAGCCCACTTCCTCCCAGTAAATATCATAATTATCGCCAATCCCGGGAAACCAAATTTGCTGTGTGGTTGCCTGATAGGGAGCGTCTACATTGACTGCCGGTAATACAGTGGATGCCGGCTTCCAGATGGTAATAAATTCATTTTGCGCCTTTACCAGGAATATCAGTAAAAGAAAAATGAGTGTTGGAATTTTTTTTAAAATCATGGTTATCGTTTTATGATAGTAGTTTATTGTTTGATGAATGGGAGTGAATGAGTTGCATTCTTTGTCGAAATTTGCAGAATATAATTTCCCGGAGTTAAAAGTCTGACATTAATCTTTTCATCTTTAAGGTTGTCCCTTGCAACAGTTCTTCCATTCATATCGGTGATGATATAACTTACTGCATTTGTAATATTTTTCAGATAAATATGATCTTTTGCCGGATTAGGATAAATAGATGCTTTGCTATTGAAATTTCGCTCAGAGGTTGACAGTGTCTGGTTGCAGAGTCCGTTGTAAACGTCTCCCGATATAGTCCAGCCTTTATTATTCATTAAATAATTTCTGGCAGTTACAGCATCAGCATGAGAATAGATTAATGGCGAAGCACTTGATAAATCAATATTATTAGGTGTTGACGAGCTCTGACTCCATCCAAAAAGTGTTTTATCATAATTCACACAGCTCATTGCAGAATTGAGAAACATTCCGGTTGCTGTGGTTAATGAACTTAGATTCCATCTTCCGATATTTTGATTAAAAGCGGTCTCACGGAACATTTCGTTCATATTAGTGACATTGGCTGTATTCCAGTTTTGAAGGTCCTGGTTAAAATTTTCAGAATCATGAAACATATGTTCCATAGTGGTAACCTTAGCAGTGTTCCATTTGCTTAAAGATTGGTTGAATCCGGTATAGTCAAACATATATGACATATCTGTAACATTTGAAGTATCCCAGTTTCCCAGTGGCTGGTTGAAGAGATAATTGTCACCAAACATATAATACATATCTGTGATGGTGGAGGTGTTCCACGTGTCGAAAGAAGGATTGCCGATGAGTGAAGTACACAAATAAAACATCTGGCGCATACTGGTGACCATGCTGAGGTCTGGTACATCTGTGGCTGTTACGTCCATATTATCACAATATACAAAAGCATTGTCAAAGCTTTTCCATTTTATATTCCCCCATTGGGTAATCTGAGTGATTTTTGAGCGGTCTGAGGCATTGTAGGTAGGAGTTAATGTATTATCAAAGAATCTTACCTGATCAAAACTTCCGTTTCCGTCACTGATTTTAATTCTGTAGCTGGCCTGAGACGGCACAGGGTTAGAAGGTACACCTAAGTTGATAATAAATTCGGTAGTGGAAGTTACATTGCTCATAGTGCCGTTATGCTGAGGATATCCAACTTCTTCCCAATATACTTTGAAGTTGGTTCCTCTGCCGGGAAATTTAATGAGTTGTGCATTCTGTGTTTTCCAGATTGTAATAAACTCATTTTGTGCTTTTGAAAGCTGAAATACTGCTATAAACAGGGCAGAAGTTATTAGTTTTTTGTACATGTCATTAGTTTGTGAAATAAGCACTGCTAAAATAACAAAAAACTTAATATATTTTTAACTTAAATGTTGAATTTATAGTATTTTATGAATTTTAATGCATTTATATAAATAAAAAACTCTCCGTTTTGGAGAGTTTTCTTTATTCCTGTAGCATGTTATCACGGGTGTTTTTCTGAACTGCGATGGCTCCGAAGAGCGCAAGTAAAAAAGCAAAGGCATAAAAACCTTTTTCGCTGGGAAGGATGGTGGCATTCCAAAGTCCGATGGCCAGTAGTACAATAGATGATAATGTTGCAAACCAGCAGATCCCATAATAAATATCGGTTACCTGAATGTTTTCTAATTTGTCACGTACGGCTTTCTGTAAAGAAACCACCGCGAATAAACCATAGAGAAGAATGGTGAAATAATATCCCTTCTCATTCAGCAGCATTTCTGCCCTTGCAAGACCAACTATAAAGCCAATCATTCCCGCTCCCAATGCTACCCACGACGCAGCAACGAATGCATTCGATACTCTTTGTTTTTTCATAGTTTAATGTTTTATTTAAGAGGGCTAAGATATTCATTTTTTATAAATACAGCTCCTGTAAGGGGAAAATATGGGAAAAATACTGAATAGAAGGATGAGGTAGGTTTATGTTTCGGCTAAAGCCGATGGATGTTATTTTTATTTTATATAAACGGGCTAAAGCCCGTTCCTATTGAATGATTGGGCTGGCGTGAGGAGTATGAGCGGATAGCGGGAATCAGCTGATAAAAAAACTCCCCAAAATGGAGAGCTTTGTCTTATTGAGTGATGTATTCGTAAGTATATTTTGCATAATCATTATTATCCACTTTTACCATGACCTGAGTTGGCAATTGATTATTATTATATTCTATCTGATAGTTGAAATTTAAAATTTGATTCCAGTTTCCAGCGTCATCTTTGCCACTTATTTTTAATGTGGTATAATTATTCTGACTTAAAAACTGTGCTTCTCCTGTAATCGCTCTGAAATATTTGCCCAGCAAAGAATAGGGATTTATTTTGTTATCATATGAAAATTCTCTTTTATTGATATGAGGACCACCAATACCATCATTAACTGAGATTTCTTCCGAAACATTTTCACCACTATAAGTATAGGACATAGTAGACGGGATTGGGCAATTGGAAGACTCACAAGTAGAAGTAGCAGTAACTTTACCATTGGTATAAGTCATTGCCGTGTTATAGTGGGTATCGGAATATATTGTTTTAACCGTCGTAAGCTGATCACCATTATAAGTAAAGGTTTTATAATAAGCTACGGTGCCATCTGGTTTCTGGTAAGTAATTTTTGAAGGTTTTCCGGCACTGTCATATTCCAGAACGGACGTTGTATTTTCTGATGTAATTTTAAGTAACTGTTTCTGACTGTTATAATCAAATTTTGTAATACTGGTTTGTGGGCCGGAGGGACTTGTATAAGAAACTGTAGTGACTTTACTTAATAATATTTGAGGATCCGAAGGATTGGGTTCATTATTTTCGTCATTATTGCTGCTACAGCTGAGGAATAAAAATGAGCTCATCAACCCAACAAATAACTGGTTTTTCATGTATTAAAAGTTTTTATTAAATAAAGGACTAAATATAATAATTATTGGTAAAAACTGCCATAAGAATGGGCAACAAAATATTGAGTCCATAAAAAACTCTCCACATTGGAGAGCTTTGTCTTATTGAGTGATGTATTCGTAGTTATATTGAGCGGAAAGGTTTCCGTTGGCTTCTTTTGAGATCACCTGAGTAGGAAAACCTGCGCTGTTGTATTGAATGGTGGAAGTTCGGGTTTGGTTTTGTGTCCAGGTTCCGTTACTTTTAAAGCTTATCTTTTCTACAAGATAATTGTTTTGGCTTACAGCATAAGCTCCTCCCATCATAATTTTTACGTATTTGTTGATATTGAAGTACGGGTTCAGTTTATCATCGTAAGAGTAAACAACTTTAGTGCTGTAGCTGGATCCTCCACCTTCTGAAGTTTCTGATGAAATATTATTTCCGTCATAAGTATAAGTATCCACGATGGGGTTGGAACAGGCAGGTGACTGGCAAAGAGATGAAGAAATTACCTGTCCGTTGGTATTGTAATTATAACTAATCGTTCTGTTGTTATCCGGGGTAGTAGTATAGATTGCCTTAACTGTTGTAAGCAGATCTCCATTGTAAGTATAGGCTGAATAATAGTCTACCGTACCATCCGGCTTATAATAAGTGGTTTTAGTAGGTTTCCCGTTACTGTATTCGAACTTGGAAGTTCCAGAAGCAGATGATGCTTTTATAAGTTCACCCTGATTATTGTATTCCAGAGTTTGTATGCTGGTCTGCGGCTGTGCCGGATTGTCATAATAAACTATAGTAACTTTGCTCAATAATACTTTAGAAGATGTATTGTTTCCTTCATTATCATCATTACTGCTGCAGCTGTTAAAGAATAGAGCAGAGCTCATGAGTCCCAGAAATAAGAATTTTTTCATGTTATTTTTTTAGTCGGCAAAAATAAGAAATGCTTCATACACTGCATAAAAAAATCCCACTATCTTAGAAATAGTGGGATCATATCATGTTTTATTAAGATCTTAGTATCTGTAGTATTCAGGCTTGAATGGCCCTTTTACGTCTACTCCGATGTATTCAGCCTGCTCAGGAGAAAGAGTTTCAAGCTCTACGCTTAATTTCTTAAGGTGTAAAGCAGCTACTTTCTCATCTAAGTGCTTAGGAAGCATATATACTTCGTTTTTGTAAGCCGCAGAGTTATTCCATAGCTCGATCTGAGCCAACGTCTGGTTAGAGAAAGAGTTAGACATTACAAAACTTGGGTGACCTGTAGCACATCCTAAGTTAACCAATCTACCTTCTGCAAGGATGATTACTTCTTTTCCTTCGATAGTATAAATATCTACCTGAGGCTTCACTTCAGATTTAGTCTGACCGTAGTTTTTGTTTAACCAGGCCATATCGATTTCATTATCGAAGTGACCGATGTTACAAACGATCGCTTTATCTTTCATTTTAAGGAAATGTTCTCCTCTTACGATATTGAAGTTACCTGTTGTAGTAATGATGATATCAGCATTGTCTACTACAGTATCCAATCTTTTTACTTCATATCCGTCCATAGCTGCCTGAAGCGCACAGATTGGGTCAATTTCTGTAACAGTAACGATAGAACCAGCTCCTCTGAAAGAAGCAGCAGTACCTTTACCTACATCTCCGTATCCGCAAACAACCACTCTTTTTCCGGCTAACATTACGTCTGTAGCTCTTCTTACTGCATCTACAGCAGATTCTTTACATCCGTATTTGTTGTCGAATTTAGATTTGGTAACCGAATCATTTACGTTGATGGCAGGCATTACTAAAGTTCCGTTCTTCATTCTTTCGTAAAGTCTGTGAACACCTGTAGTGGTTTCTTCAGAAAGACCTTTGATATCTTTTGTGAACTCAGGGTATTTATCAAAAACCATGTTTGTTAAATCTCCACCATCATCAAGGATCATGTTTAATGGCTTTCTGTCTTCACCGAAGAACAAAGTCTGCTCAATACACCAGTCAAACTCCTCTTCATTTAATCCTTTCCACGCATACACCGGAATTCCTGCAGCAGCAATAGCAGCAGCAGCGTGATCCTGTGTAGAGAAAATATTACAAGATGACCATGTAACTTCAGCTCCTAAAGCTACAAGAGTCTCGATAAGCACAGCCGTTTGGATGGTCATGTGAAGACATCCTGCGATTCTTGCTCCTTTCAGCGGCTGAGACGGTCCGTATTCTTCACGGATAGCCATCAAACCAGGCATTTCTGCTTCTGCAAGGGTGATTTCTTTTCTACCCCATTCTGCAAGGGAGATGTCCTTAACTTTATAAGGAACGTATTGTGTTGTAGTACTCATATGTAATGAATAGTTTTTAAATTCAATTGATAACGAAAGGCAAAATTACGATTTATAATTAAGATATAAAAACAACAGATCAAGTTCAGTTTTATGAGATTAAACATGAGTTAATATTATTTAGTCTTAATATAAATAACTAATTTTAGCTGATAAATAAATATATTATGAATCAAACCCATACGGAAAAGAAAATCAAACCTGTTGCTCCCAAAGTACAGGAACTGATCAATTCTTCTAAAAGCATCATTCTCGCTACTGTAGATGCCGAAGGAAATCCCAATTCAAGTTATGCTCCTTTTGTTCAGGTAGAGCAGACATTCTATATTCTGGTATCTTTTATGGCAAAACATACTAAAAACCTTGCAGACGGAAGAAAAACATCCATTATGTTTATTGAAGATGAATCTGCCACTAAACAGATCTATGCCCGCGAACGTCTTACCATTGAAGCGACCACTTCTCAGATTGATAGAGATTCTGAAGTATGGAATACTGTAGTGGCGAAACTTAAAGAAAATCATGGGAAAGTTGTAGATGTCATTTCCGAAATGGGAGATTTTATTTTAATTGCTTTGCAGCCTGTAAAAGGATCGTATGTAAACGGATTCGGAAGTGCTTATTTCGTGGATGCCAATCTGGAAATTGTAGAGCATAGAAATGATGTGAATCATCAGTCTAAATAATTAAGATGGGAGCTGGGAGCTGAAGGTTTGTAAAGATTAAGGAGACAAAGAGTTTGTTTTTTCTTAAACAGTTCTTTTGTAAAGTCTGAAAATTCTTTTACCACGAATAATAACTTCCATCTTCCAGCTCCTATCTTCAAGCTTTTTTTTAGTACTTTTGTCCAATAAAAAAAGAATGCCCCTCTACAGAGATTTTTCAGATGATAATGCCACAATCCTTGTTTGGAAGTATGATGAAAGTGAAGAGCTTGATATCAACCAGCTTCTCGAGCCGGAAAATGCGGAGAAGGTAAAAGATTATCATCCTAAAAAATTACTGGAGGTGCTGATGGTTCGTAAACTCCTGAAAGGATTGAAACCAAATTCTAAAATTTTATATAAGGAAAGAGAACCTTTTCTTTCTCCCAACGATGCGGAAATTTCTATTACGCATTCTTTTCCCTTTGCGGCCATCGCTCTATCTAAAAATAAAATAGGAATTGATGTTGAAAAATTCAATCCTAAGATCTTAAGGGTAATTGATAAATTTACCTATGAAAATGAGCGTGGATTTATTCCTGAAGACAAAGCGGATACTTTCTATACTATTATATGGAGTGTAAAAGAAAGTATGTACAAAATCCATCACTCAAAATACTGGTCTTTAAAAAAGAATTACGAAGTAAAACCTTTCGAGCTGAAACATCTTCATAAAATAAGCTGCAGAGTATATGATGATCAGTTTTCAGATGAATTTAAAGCGAGAGTAGAGTTTTTTGACGACTACTGCTTTACGATTGTGGAGGAGTAGGCTCAGTTTCGTTTTTATATTTTTCGATCACTTTTCTCTGCTCTTTTGCTACATCATAGATCAGTTCCAGGATATCGTGGATATTTTTAAGCTCGGTTAAATGGGAAATTTTATCAGGATCTCTTCGGTCCACAATTTCATTTTCCTCAATCTCTGTTTTTCTTTTCAGGAGCATATCTTCAATGGAAGAATCTTCCGGCTCAAGGCGGCTTTCCATTTTCAATGTTTCATTAACATCATTTCCGTTGAGAAGGGTAGAGGTCTGCTGCATTTCTGCCTCAATCTTTCTGCTCCAGCTTTCAGCATCTATTTCAGGATACTGTTCATTACTTTTCGCATATTGGGATAGGGAAGCTGTGTAGGCAGTAATCAGGTGAGACGTTGCCACAAACTGATGAACTACTTCCAGTTTTTTCTGCTGATTTTTAGGATCGGAAATCATTCTCTGGAAATTATCAGAGAGGTTGGCCAAAGAAATAATGGCATTTTTTCGTTTTACCTTATAATCTTCAAGATCGAAATTTCCCTGTAAGAATTTAGAAATCACACTCTGGAAATAGATAAGGTTGTCTGCAGCAGATTTCTTCATCAGATCCAGATTTTGGGTATGTTCCCAAACAGGTAATACTATATAGGATACGGCAAAGGCAATAATTCCGGCAATAGCGGTATCAAAAATTCTGTCTTTAAAAATAATATTGACTTTACCCGGATTTAAAAAATTAAAGCTGAGGAACACATAGATCGTCATGAATAATACCGCCCAGAAATACCTCCCTTTCAGAAAACTGAAACACATGATCATGCTGATCAGAAGGATCGCAAATAAAACGCCGTTAATATGTACAAAATACAGAATCGCATAAGCAATACTTGCCCCGGCAATCGTTCCATACAGACGAAGAAGGTTTCTCTGTTTAGTGATGGAATAAGCTGGTTTTAAGATTGCTGTAATGGTAATTAATATCCAATACGTATGCCCCAGGACGAGAAAATCGAACATAGAAAAAACATATCCCAGCAATAAAGCTGTTGTAATTCTTATGGCATGACGGAAATGGGAAGATGATAATGAAATATTATTCCTCAGAACCTTGGCATTCAATTTAGGCTCATTAGGCATAAATTTCTTAAGGTCCAGTCCTGTTGATAAACTTTTCGCCAGTTTGATATCCTGTGAAAATACTTTATAGATCTCGTTGATTTCTTTTGTAATTTCATAGATACGCATCAGGATCTGACGCAGGATCATGAAATTTTCCAGATTGTCCGGTGAAAGCTGTTTATTTCTGAGTTCGAAATAATTATAATTTAAACTTTTTAACTCCTGTTCCAGATTAAACATCGGCTTTGCTCTGGTACCACTTTGAAGGGCAATTCCGATATTGGTGATCTCTTCTGCCAAAAGGTTAAGATAATCATGGATATTCACCAGAATCATACTGTCTTCAAAGCTCTGCTGTAATTTCTGATAGTCACTTTCAGAAGTCATCAGCTTTTCATGAAGGTCCATGGAATTTAGGAACATCAGCATCAATAGACGACTGGTGGTCGTAGATTCATTGACGATGGTTCTGGTTTTAAAAACGGTTTCCCTGGTGTCTTCCTGAAGGTTTTTTATTTCAATCTGCTTGGCAATAACCTGAGTAGTCAACTTATTAAAATCAGGATTTTTCTGATAGTAATTGGCCTTGATCTTTAAAAACTCAGCCAGTTGAAGATAATTTTCCCCAATCATCTGGCTTGCCAGTTTATAGGGACGAATGGTAGTTACAATAAGGAATATAAGTAAAAACCAGATACAGCCGGAAGCAAAAATCAGTAAACTTTTAAAGATATTGCTCCCTGTAAGATGTCCGTCAATAAAGATGGCGAGTACCACAAGGGATAATGAGCCTACCGCAGCTAATCTCTGACCATAAACGCCGATCAGGGAGAAAAACATTCCGAAGATAATGACCTCCAGAATGACCAGGACTTTGATGTTCATTACAAGGCTGGCGATGAGGGCTACAAAGACAAAACAACAGATCGCAAAAGTAAGGGCATTTCTTCTTCGGATAAAAGGACCGGGTTGGTCTGTAAGCGCTACAAAGCTGGTTCCCAGTGGGAAAAGGAAGTATTCTTTCAAAATCCCGAAGTGGGCAAGGACTAAACAAGGCAGAACAGTAGCTAATGTAATTCTGATGGCAGAATATACATACTGACTGGTTACAAATTTTTTTAGCTCCGCCGAATAGTTCATATTACAAAAATAGCTATTGAATTTAACAAAATTGCCATAAAAAAAAGACTTTTCTCAACTTAATGTTATATTTTTTTTAATTGTGCTATAGTGCTATTAAAAAAGAATTGACAGAAGAAACATACCAATGATTCGCAGCTCGTATTAGTCAATTTTTAACACAACAGCTAACAAATCTTGTTCCACGAATTCTTACCTTAAAAATCAATAGTGAATTTTTGCTTCGCAAAGTGAATAGTGAATGGTCTAGTGTGAAAATAAATTGACAAGCGTAGCGGATTGACGATTGACAATTGACATAAAAAAGCCTCAATACAATGTATGAGGCTTTTTTTTATAGAGCTGTTGCTTTTTTAACGATCGTTATTAGATGTTTCTTCTCCAATGTTCCAGGTAAGACCGAAACGAAGTGTGTTATCCAAAGCACTGTTGATCTTGGACATGTTGATCAGGTAAGAAAGATCAAGTCCGAAAGAACGGTATCTTAACCCAACACCCGCAGTTGCAAACTGTCTTGCTCCCTGCTCTTCACTTTCATGGAAGTAACCTCCTCTTACAGAAAATGCATTGTCATATGAATATTCTAAAGCACCACTGTACATGATACTGTTTTTATTTTTGAAAGATTTTCCGATACCAGCCATTGGTCCTACATTAGGGATCTGATAAATAGGCTGTCTTGTATTAGGGTCTATTCCTGCATACTCAGATCCTGGAACCAAAAGTTTGGAACCTTCCACAGAAATTCCAACTCTGTTCATATCATCCAGGTACATGTCATATCCAACCCCTAATCTTGCCATAGTAGGAAGATAAGATCTTGATTCTTCATTTCCTGTATAATCCAGTTTCGGACCTAAGTTCTGAATTGCTAAACCTGCATTCACTTTACCATCATATCCACCAATACTGGAGAATCTTGGAGAGGTATAGTATCCTGAAACGTCTACTGCAAAACTGTTGGCCGCTTTAAGTGTAGTATCTGTATTGAATCCTCCGGCTAAGTCTGAACGGATAAATCTACCGGTAACAGCTCCGGAGAATGAATCAGAAAGTTTCAAAGCGTAGGCAACGTCAATGGAGAATTCGTTTGGTTTTGATGTACCCATGGAAGCGATTTCTGTACCTACCAATTGAGTCAGGTCTACCTGTCCCATATTGAAATAATAGATACTCGCAGAAATTGTAGATCTTTCTTCCTGCCCCAAAAACTTATGGAACGAAGCATATAATAAGAATACATCATTGGTAAGTTTTCCCATGTAAGGCGTATAGTTAAGACCTACGGAAGAACTTGTCCTGCTGAAAGGGTATTTAGCCGCATTCCAGAATTGTGAAAATGCATCCGGAGAGGTTACCACCCCCTGATCTCCCATACCTCCCGATCTCGCATCAGGTGCAATTCTTAAGAAAGGAGCTCCGGTAAGAACTGGGTTTACTTTACCTAAATCTTGCGAATAGCCTAAAAAACCAGCACTCAAACCAAATCCTAATAGCAGTTTAGTAGTTAAATTCATATGTTGTCTTTTATATATTATCAGTTTTTTATTAATATTATTATCTATTGTTCTATTTTATTATTTCAAAAGTACCATTTTTTCTACAGCTGTAGCACTTCCTTTGCATTTTTCTTGATTTTGACTTTTTGCAAATATCTTAAAAATATACGTACCTTTTGCTACTGTAGAACCAAAATCATCTCTTCCGTCCCATTCTATTGCCTGACGAGGGGTTCTGAAGCCCTGTAGGAACGGTTCTGCAACCACCGGCTGCGATAAAGTTCTTACCAATCTTCCAGTTATTGTATAAATTTGCACGTTCACATCCAGAATATCATCACAATTGTGTTCAAACTGAATATAAGTTTTATTGGTAAATGGATTTGGCCAGTTCAGCGGACGATTGATCGTCAGGTGTTGGTCAGATTCATCTTTAACTTCAAAATTTAACGTAGCAGTTGTAGAATTATTGTTTATGTCCCAAACTTTAAATGTTAATTGGTGTTGCCCGATTGACAGATTTCTGAATGGGTAGGTTACATTCCCTTTCTGGTATTCGGCAAGGCTTGGATTTAAGCATCCGTTACCTTCTCCCGGAGCATAAAAATCATTTAAAACAACAGTATTGATAATCTGCCCGTCAAGATATACGGTAATATCATGCCCTACACCGGATCCTGTTGAGTTGATTCCCGTATCATCGGTTAGACAGGCAAGAAGCATAGGATTCTGGTTGGTAATTCCACCATCTGCAAAGTTGGTGTTATTCATATACAGTTTTACTTTTGGAGGTTGATTATCATTGATTCCATTAGGATTGATATCACCCACCTGTACAGCCTGGTTGTTAAAAACATCCGTTGATTTGTTATCAGCATAGGCCAGTATTCTTCCCTGTCCTACAGCATAATTAATATCTTTAGGAACATAGAATTCAGCAGTGAATACTCCGTTTACAGCAATTCCTGCAGATTTTACAATAGCACTTCCTTCTTCAGTATAATCCAAAACCGGAGTCAGAATTCCACTGTTATTAAGTGTTTTCTTGTTTAATCTCTTATCAAAAATATTGATGCTGACTTTTCCGTTGAAGGTATTGTTAAGTGTTCCGTTCGGATTATTAATGTGTCCTTTAATTTTTACAAAATCCAAACCTCTGATCAGCCCTGGAACCGGAGTTTCAATATTATCAATGACAAGAAGCCTTTGGGGTCTGCTTAATTTCATAGCCGGATCACCCAGGAAGTTTACTTTTAAATGGTTGCTGTTGGGCCCTTTTTGTTTTTTGGCAATTAATTGGGCATTTCCTAATGAGTTAAAATCGTCATTGGTTAGCTTAAAAATATTCTGAGTTAATGTATTGGTAAAATCACGTCCATAATCTACCCCGATAGCACGGCTGGAAGTAATCATGGTAGAAACGCCTCCTTGCTTCATTTTAATAAACTGTTCCCCTACAGAGTTGGTTGCAGGTTCGTCCCATAATGTGAATTCACAAGTGATGGTTGATACAAACGGGAATCTGCTGTATACATTAGAGAAGTTGTTGGCATTCTGAACCTCTGTACTGGTAAGCACTCTTTCCTGTGCCCAACCATTAATTCCTCCATGTCCGAAATAGAATAGATACAAACTATTTCCTATCGCATTGGAAATGGCCTGGTTTACCTGCGGATATCTTCGCCCTCCGGATGTACTCTGAGCGGTAAAGGCATCCATGTATAATTTTTTTACATTATACTCTTTAAGTTCCTGCTGACCTGGCTGTTCAAATATACTTGCCAGCGAGTTGTTCATTACATTATGGAAAGGTCCGCCTCCTTCGTCATTATCATCCACTACAAAATCAAGCCGCATACGCCAGTCTCCAAAAGGAGAGGATTGACCCTGAAGAGAATTATAATAAGCCAGTGTTTTATTAATCATATCTCCGGCTTCACTTACATTGGCTGCAGGAATTCTACCCACAGGCAGGTCCGGTAAATTGTTTTCAATTAATAATGTTGTCTGCGGCTTTGTCATTACAATATAATCATCCGTAACAAAAGAGGATACATAATCTGAAGACTGTTCGCTCTGATAGCTGGAAACAACGTTTGAATTATTCGGAACCCTGTTTTTATAATCGTATGAAGTATCCCCGAGAATAAAGACATACTGAAGTCTGCCCAGAGGAGTATTGAGTTTGCTTACAAAATCTCTGATTGCGGTAAGATCTTTACTTCCGCTGCCATATTCCTCATAGATTTTGTTAATGTCAACAATTTCTACTTTGTAGTTATGCGTGGTCTGATGATAGTTGGCGATTCTTTGTGCCTGGCCCATCATTTCAGGGACGGTAAGGATAAGATAATCTACATTTTGTATTGCAGAAAGATTCTGGTTGGAAATTCTTCCTACAAACTGTGGACTAAAAGCAGCGTCAGCACGAAAAGCTACAAATTCATTATTGAAATTCTGATCAGCAGCCGTGTACGCAAAGTTGAAAGAGCCGCCTCCTGCTTTATTCACTCTTCTGTTAGCGTTTGTAATATCCGTTATATCCCATACCTGTTCTATATTAGCAGCATTACTGATACTGAAACCATAGTCTGTATTGCTTCCACTTACAATGGAATAATCTCTGAAGTTCATTTGTGAACCATTGAATGCAAGATTCTCTTTATACTGAACTTCCAGATAATCAAAATAGAATGTTCCATTCGGATTTTTGGAAATATCAGGGTTATAAACCAGATTAAACTGATTTCCTGTAAGATTGGTTAATGTCCCGGTATATGTTACCGGATAGAAAGTATACTGATAGGAAGAGGTATCTGTAGGAATTACCTGCTGTGGGTGTGGATTTAAATTATTGATTTTAAAATCCATCGTATTCTGCTGGGAGTTATACGCTACCACCTGAGTTCTGTATCGTATTACATCATTCGCCTGTATAGGAGAATTGGTAGTCAATGTTATGGTCTTTTCATTGGAGAAAGGAGTGTCCTCTACCCAAGTTCTTCCCACTTTTAACAGGTTTTTCTGATCCTTATTGATCACCTGGTAACTGTCATATCTTGTAATCAGCTGGGCAGGAAGGTTTCCGTCTACAGTGGGAACTCTTTTTCCCGCTCCTTTGTCAAAATTGATATAATAATATGAGAAATCTTCATAGATGTTTTTCACATTATTACTTCTTTCACTGAATCGGGTATCATGTCTTTTAAAACCGTTTCCATTGCCTGTGTCATAAAGGTTATATCCGTCCGGACCTTGTGCATAGAAAAGAGCATAGTCATTATCATTCCATACGCCATCATCTTCACCTACTACCTGAATGGAATTTTCCTGTAAAGCCCCATATCTCGGATCCTGATTATATTCAGGAAGCATTACTCCTCCGTTTCCGTAGATTCTGAAATTTTTTGGATTTACAGAACTCGGATTGATTCCGTTATCTCTTAGAAACTGGGAGGTGATTTTGAATACTCCGGACTTGTCTACCTTTATCTTATAAAAATTTCCACTTGACAAAGGATTTCCGGTGGTCCCTATTTTATTAACAGTTCCTGTTGTATTGATAAAAGAAGAGGCTTCTGAAACATTAAACGAAGATAATCTCTGAACACGGCCTTTTACATTTTTAAATAAAGCAATACTAACGCTGGCATAGCTTTCTCCATCCAAAGTATAATAGGAAACATCAGCTACATCATAATCCGGAAGTCTGCCTTTATCCAGCTCAAACAAATCCTGGTTAGAAACGCTTTCCCAAACAAGGTCTGAGATTTTTAATTGCTTTTCTCCGATTTTTTGCTTGCTTACTATAAAAACATTATTTTGGCTGTAAGAAAAACCTTCATTTTTAAAATTGGGAAGATTTAATTTTGTGTCACCAAAATCCTGAATTTTAGAGCCATTCCATTCTATGGTGTTTCTTTGGGCGTAAAGTGTTGATGCAAAAGCGATTAAAGATAAAATCGTAATTTTTCGTTTCATGTTTACTATTGAAATTGCTAAATTACAAAATAAATGAAAATTTTAGAATTAAATTGTGATACAATAAAATTAATTTGTTAACGTTTTTCAAAAAAATCAAATGTTTACTTGATTTATTGAATAATTTATTTTTTCTTTGTACTTTGAAAATATTTATATCGACTATGAAAAAACTAAAGTTGTTTTCATTAATAGCATTAAGTTCTACACTTGCATTAACCAGCTGTGGCGGATCAGGAACCAGCAAAGGTGGCGGTACCAAAAAATTTGTCAGCAAAACAGGTTGGAAACCAAACGAAAAACAGGGTTGGTTTTTTGCAGGAAAGCAACAGAAGCAGAAGGGTTGGCCTGGGATGGTATATGTAGAAGGTGGAACTTTTACAATGGGATTAGTGAAAGATGATGTTATGCACGATTGGAATAACACACCTCGCAGAATGCAGGTAAGTTCATTCTTTATCGGAGAAACTGAAATTACTAACTACGAATACCGCGAATACCTTACATGGTTGAAGTATGTATTCCCACCAAGTGACCCGAGTTTTAAGGAGATCTATAACGGTGCTTTACCGGATACCTTATTATGGGACAACAAATTAGCAAGAAACGATTATAATGAAACTTATCTGCGTTCTCCGGAGTTTGATTACTATCCGGTAGTAGGAGTTTCCTGGACTCAGGCAAACAGATACTGTGAATGGCTGTCAGACAGAGCGAATGAAAAAGCTTTGATGCAGGCTGGTATTATTGCCAAGGATTTGTATATCAACGAATCCAACAACCAGGGAGGGACTGCATTCAACATGGATAAATTCAAATCGAATGATCCTGAAATGCAAGGATACATCAATGAGAAAAGAATGCAGCAAAAAACTGGTATGAAAACTACCAACCAGAGATTGCTTGCAGCTAACAGAGCTCCAAATTCTGCAATGGTACAGAAGTTCAGACTTCCTACTGAAGTAGAATGGGAATATGCTGCTCTTGGTATGGCTAAAAACAGAGAATATAACCAATATCTGGGTAAAAAGCCTGAAATCGAAAGATTAAGAGGGACTAAAGGAAAACAGAGAGGAATGTTCCTTGAAAATTTCAAAATGGGTAAAGGTGACTATTCTGGTATTGCAGGATGGAAAAACGACGGATCAGCTCAAACTTCTGACGTAAGACAATATCCATCTAACGATTTAGGAATCTATGGTATGTACGGAAACGTTTCTGAATGGACGGCTGATGTTTACAGACCAATCATTGATGAAGATTACAACGATTTCAACTATTACAGAGGAAACATGCCTCAGGCAATCGTAAGAAACGGTGACGGAACTTATAAAATGATCGACGAAGGTACTATCAAGTATGATACATTAGCTGACGGAAGATTAGTTTACAAAGGACTTCCTGGACAATTTGAAAGACAAACTATCGCTGATTACAGAAACTACAGAGATGGTGACAGACAGTCTTCTTTAGAATATTACAGAGCTTCTGATTCTGCTGCCGGATTCGATATGTACAACGCTCCTAAGAAAAGCTTTGTCGTAGATGCAACTGGTAGAGTGAAACTACAGAAAGATAGTAAAGACAGAACTTCCGGAATTTCTAACGAGGTTAGAGTTGTAAAAGGTGGTTCTTGGCAGGATACAGCATACTGGCTGGATCCGGGACAAAGAAGATATAAAAATCAAAACAGAGCTTATGGCTGGGTTGGGTTCCGTGTTGCACAGGATGCCAGAGCTAGCGATAAGAGTAGAACTAGAAGATAATATTTATCAAAATACTTATAAAAAACCTTCCGAACTTTCGGAAGGTTTTTTTATTTTTGAAGCATGAAATCGCGTAGGCTGAAAAGTCTAAAAACACCCATATAGATTTAGCGATTACATATGACTTCTAAAAAAATTAAATATATTTCCACATGAATATAGAACAGTTTTATCCTTTATTTCTGCAGGCAGCAAAAGTGACTATTGACAGCAGAAAAATAGCAGAGAATGATATTTTCTTTGCCTTTTCCGGTGATAATTTCAATGCAGCTACCCTGGCGGAAAAAGCCATTGATGACGGAGCTTTGGCAGTGATTGTTGAGCTTCCGGAATTTGAAAACAGAGATAAAAACATTTTCTATGTTCCCTCTACGCTGGAATTTTTACAGCAATTGGCAATCTATCACAGAAGCAAACTTACCATTCCTTTTATAGGACTTACGGGAAGTAACGGAAAGACAACTACCAAAGAGTTGATTCACGCAGTTCTTTCCGAAAAATTTAATGTTCAGTATACAGCTGGAAATCTCAATAACCATATTGGAGTTCCGTTGACCATTCTTTCCATTAAACCCGAACATGAAATGGCCGTGATTGAAATGGGAGCCAATCATCAGAAAGAAATTGAATTCCTGTGTACTCTATCACAACCTGATTTCGGATATATTACCAATTTTGGAAAAGCTCACCTGGAAGGCTTCGGAGGTTTCGAAGGCGTAATAAAAGGAAAATCTGAGCTCTATGATTATCTTAGAAACAATAACAGAACTATTGTTGTTAATGAAAATGATCCTATACAGGTAGAGAAAACTGAAAACTATTCCCCTAAAATTACTTTTGGAGCGGAAACTTCCAATTATTATTTTGAATCTTTTTCAGAAGAGCATTTTGTAGGTTTGACTTATCATGGAGTAAAAGCGGTTTCAAAACTGACAGGAGAGTATAATTTTACTAACCTTTGTGCTGCTGCAAGTCTGGGACTTCATTTCGGAATCAGCTTTGAAAAAATAAAGCATGCGTTGGAACTCTACACCCCAACGAATATGAGATCTCAGGTGGTGAAAAAAGAGGGCAGGACTTTGGTTCTGGATACTTATAATGCCAACCCAAGTTCTATGACTGCTTCTTTGAATAACTTTATCAGCTTTGAAGGCCGTAAAACTATTATTATCGGAGATATGCTGGAATTGGGTGATGAAAGTGAAAAAGAGCATCAAAATATCCTAAAACTGGCTCAGGATCTTCATTTTAATGAAATTATTACTGTTGGAAAACATTTTAAAGCGGTTAATTCTTCAGACCTTGCTTTTGAAAATACAGCAGAATTAATAGAATATTTAAAACAGAATAAAATTCAGTCCGAAAACATATTGTTGAAAGGATCCAGAGGAATTGCACTGGAGAAAGTGATCGACTTTATTTAGGGTAAGCAAGCTGGAGGCTGGGAGAGGGAAGTTCCTGAAGGGGATTGAAGACCGTTCCCTTATTTATTCAGCTTTATAAAATTCCATTGATCAAAAACACTTAAAGAAGTAATGGCCGGATAGTAACTTCCGGCTTCATTCTTCCAGCTTTTAAGATTTCTTCAAATTCCAGAATTCTTTTACGATCAGTTTGATATTTTTAAAAGTACTTGGAAACACTTCATTTTCAATTTCTGATGTAGTTTTCCAGGCAACTTCGGTGATACCTTCTTCTATTTGCGGTTTGGAAGTATCTTCTCCATCAAAGTTCATTTCAAACCAATGCGTACATTTTAAGATTTTCTCTCCATTTCTTTCCACATAGATATGGTAAGTAGTATTGATGAATTGTACAAGTTCAACATCACTCAAACCTGTTTCTTCCTCTATTTCCCTTACTGCAGACTCCTCCCTGGATTCTCCTTTTTCCATCTTACCCTTAGGAAGATCCCATTTACCGAGTCTTTTGATGAAAAGAATTTTACCTTCAGGATTATTAACAAGACCTCCTGCAGCTTCTATAATTCTGAAAAGCTTCTGAAATTCCTGCCAGATTTCTTCCAAATTCTCTCCATACACATTCAGTTCCTGCACAGAAGTATTCTCCAAAAGATCCAATGCGATCTCTAAAGTTGTATAATTTTCGTATCCAAGCTTTTTTTCAAGTTCTTCAGGATGCTTAGATATTAATAATTTTTTTTCGTTGACAAAAACTTTATACATTTGTAATAGTTAAGAATTTAAATACAAAAATAAAAAATGAATTTAGAAGGACGAAAGATTATTGTCAATAAATCATCCAAAGAACTTACCGAGTTGCTGAAATCCCCTGAAAATTATAAAGATTTTATGCCGGATGGTCTTCAGAAATTTGAAACAAGAGATAACGGATTTAAATTTGGATTACAGGGTATGCCTGAAATCGCATTAAAAATTGATGAGGTAGATGATCAGAAAGCTGTTTTAAGATCTGCAAGTTCAAGTTTGGATTTCTCATTAACCGCTACATTGAACCCAATCAGTGAAAACCAGACTGAAGTTCAGATGCTATTTGAAGGAAAATTCAATCCATTCATCAAAATGATGGTAGAAAAACCTTTACAGAACTTTATCAATACGCTTACCGATAAAATCGAAGCTTATAAATAATAAAAACCTCCAACGTTGGAGGTTTTTTATTTTGATATGTGGCCCTTTCTTATGCAATAACTCCCGAACAATGATCCTCAGTACTTCCAGTCGCAGAAGAAAGCACATTGATCTCATTATTCATTTTTAAAACACCCATAAAGGCAAAAATCAGGGCTTCTTTATAATTGATGATCTCTTTTTCAGGGATGATTACTTCAGCTTTCGTTTTTGCTCTTATTTTTTCAATTAAAAACGTGTTGTATGCGCCTCCTCCGGTGATAAGAATGTCTTTTATACTATATTGATTGATGACATTGGCAATCTGCTGCGCAGCATGTTCTGTAAAAGTAGCCAGTGCATCCAGTGTTTCAATATTTTCAAGAAGGGGAAATATATGTTGATGGCACCATTCTATTCCCAATGATTTTGGATGTGGAATGTGATAGAAATCCAAAACGTTAAGTTGATTCAGTAGAGTTTCATCTGTTTTTCCTTTTGCTGCCAATGCTCCGTTTTCATCAAAATTTTTATGAAGCTGGTGAGCTAAATAGTTCAAAACAATATTTACCGGAGCAATATCAAATGCTATTCTTTTTCCTTCTGAACGTAAAGAAATATTGGAAAATCCACCCAGGTTCAGACAGGCACTGTAACTGGAGAAAAGTAATTCGTCACCTATAGGGACCAGAGGAGCTCCATTTCCTTTCATCAACACATCCTGACTTCTGAAATCATAGATAACAGGAAGTCCGGTTTCCAGTTTTATGGCCTTGCCATCACCAATCTGCAGCGTAAATTTTCTCTTTGGCTGATGAAAAACAGTATGGCCATGAGAGGCAATGAGGTCAATATTTTCAAGCCGATGTTGATGAATAAACTTTTTAACCTGTTGTCCAAGATAAAAACCATACTCTGAATGCAGTTCCAATAAATCTTCAGAAGAAAGATGAATAGAGTTTCTAAGTTGAGTTTCCCAATCCTCAGAATAGGTGACTGTCTCGGCTTTAAGGATTTGAAAGGTCCACTTGTCCTGCTTTTCAAATTCAGCAAGACAGATATCCAAGCCGTCCAGACTTGTTCCAGACATCAATCCTATAGCCAGAGTTTTCATTGTTTTTGAAATTATTTTTTATTCTCAGAAATTCTTTTAGAACTGAAATCTCCGGAGTTGTTATAGAATGTGTATTCGGAAAAGTCGTCCTTGGCAGTCATTCCGTTGGCACCTACCAGTGTAGAACCGTCTTCCATAGTAACATAAACCGTATCTTTGGTATAGATTCTGTTTTTTTTCTGATCCCAATAAATACTCTGCATTGCAAATCTCTGCCCTTCATTGGTTTTTATCCTTACATCACCTTTAGCTTCGTAGAATTTTTTGTATTCAAAAATACGGGCATATTTGGCGGTAATTCTTCCGGGAACTTTAGGTTTCTTTTTATCAAAAAACTCAATGTCAATTCCTTTTCTGGCTACCACATATGGGCTGTCAATCAGCTCGTATTTTTCAATGATGGGTGCTTTGGCTTTTAAAGTAACAAAGCCGGAATCACGCTGTATAATATTGGCATTGTTGATGATCTGTGAAGGGAAATTTTTGCTTTGGCTGCCATTCCTTTTGGTAAGATCCTCCTCACAGGATGTCAATATAAAAAATATAGCACAACTAAAAAGGCATGCTATATTTTTATATGATATTTTTTTTGAAAAGTTCATTTTAGTTATAAAGTGTCTTTCTGAACCACTTATCAGCAAAATTAAAGCCGATTCTCAGGTTGACGAAATTCTGGTTGATCAGGTTGTTCTGAAGAGTTCCTCTCTTACCAACTTCTAATCCGATTTCAAGACCACTCATTCTTGTAATACTACTGTTCTTGAATGGTAACATTACTCCGGCAGAAATACCGAATTTGTTAATACTGTTCCCTTCCAGATTCAGATTTCCTCTTTCATAGAATGCTCCATATCTATAGATTACTCTTGAGAAGTAGTTTCTGAAGTTGTTATAATTTGGAAGGTACCATCCCCCTGCAGAAATTCTGTAGGTATCCTGGTAACTGAAATTTTTACCAAAATAAGAGATATCTTCTCCTTTTTTATAATCTACCTGTCCTGATACAAACCAATGGTTTTCACTTCCATATCCAACCCCTACTGAAGCCTGTAATGGAAGAAGGTTTTTGGATTTTGTTTCTTTTTGTTCGATGATGGTTTCTGATCCGCTAAGTTTAGTCGTCTCCTGATCATCAGAATATCTGTACGTACTGTTGGTATACTGGGTAGTCATATTACTAGTATTCCCAAAAGTAGCAGTAGCTCCTACTGTAAACTTCTTATCAGTACGCATATTTAAAGTCTGGTAGCTTGTACCCAGCGTAAAATTAAAGTTTCGGACTCTGTTTTTAGTTTCATAACCATTAACATATCCACCTGCATACGTACCAAGATTGTTATTGTAAGCACGGAATTCATTCAGGTCATTAAGGTCTCCAAAATAAAGATTGGCTTTTGCCCCTACAGATAATTCCTGATTAATTTTATAAGAAACAGCAAGCTGTGCTGTGTTCAACGTTCCGCTTCCCTTAAAGTTATTTCTGTAAAGAGGAGTCGTGTTATCACTGGCCAACTGTTCAGTTACGATGTCATAACTTTTAGAACTGTATGGCTGATAAGAGATCCCCATTTTCACTTTTGAAGATAATGGAAATGCAATCGAAATATTGGAAAGATACGTAGAATGCTTTGTAGATTTCATATCGTTATAATTCGATTTGAAATAATTGTTTTCGTTGGTAGCTTCCAGTCTGATACTCGTAAGTTCAAAATTGGCATTGTTTGCCGGGTTGGCAAAATTGAAACTGCTGGTAAAATCACTAATAAAAGCAGTAGATATGCCTCCCATAGAAGCAGTTTCGATCGTATTATCATATTTCACATCTCCAATTCCATAAGTTGCATAAGGAGAGTTGCTTAGACTCTGTGCATTCAGAAAATATCCAACTGATATGAATGATACTACAAAGATTTTTTTCATTCTTTATTTTTAAAACAATGCGCAAATATCTTAAATATTAATGAATTGTAAAAATTATATGTGGTTAAAGTTTGTTAAGGGCTTTTCTTTACAAGAAAAATGCAAATTTCCTGCTATAAAAATATCAATTCTGTTTTGCATAAAAGACTGTCCTATGATGAACAGTCTTAGTTATAGGAATAGACATTTATCCTATTATTTTACCTGGAGAACAGAACGGCTGTGGCTGAAACATTCAAAACTGAATTTTCCGTGATATTTTCCCATCCCTGAAGTTCCTACTCCTCCAAAAGGTAAATAATGAGAACCCACGTGGATAATAGCACTGTTGATTTCAGCATCTCCGCTTGTAGTATGGTTTAAAACATAATCTGCAAACTTCTGATCCTCTGAAAATACATATAATGCCAAAGGTTTTGGACGGCTGTTGATCTCCTCCAAAGCTTCTTCAATATCGCTATAGGTCATCACAGGAAGAACAGGACCAAAGATTTCCTGCTGCATCACCTGATCATCCCAGGTCACATGATCCATTAAAGTAGCTTCAAAATGACGGTTCTCAAGATCGTAATTTCCTCCGTAGATTACTTTTTCGGGAGCTGCTTCCAGATACCCTGCCAGATGTTTAATCTGGTTCTGGCTAACAATCTTTCCGATTTTTCCCAGAGAATTACCTTCATAAGCTGTATTTAAATGAGCTTTAAATTTTTCTATAAAAGCATCTTTTACAGATTCATGAATGTAAATATAGTCAGGAGCCACACAGGTTTGTCCGCAATTAATCCATTTTCCGTAGGATATTCTGGCTACAGCTTTATCCAGATCTGCATCCTTATGAACAATGGTAGGAGATTTTCCTCCCAGTTCCAACGTAACAGGAATTAACTGTTCTGCAGCGGCTTTCATGACAATTTTTCCAACATTGGGGCTTCCTGTAAAGAAAATATAATCAAAAGGAAGACTTAGTAATAAGGTATTTTCTTCAATAGCACCCTGAATAACTGCTACGTAGGATTCATTAAATGATTCTTTCACAATATCTTCAAGAACCTGGGCAACATGAGGTGTGTTTTCTGAAGGTTTTATAATAGCAGTATTTCCGGAAATCAGTGCTCCGATTAACGGACTGAATGTCAATTGGACAGGGTAGTTGAAAGGGCCTATAATATAAGTAACTCCATAAGGCTGATACGTTATTTTGCTTTCTACTTCAGCTCCTGAGGGATGTGGTTTTGATGCTACAGGGGTAGGTTTTGCCCATTCATCGATGTTTTCCAACAAATAATCAAGTTCGCTGATCACTATCTGAATCTCCACATATTCCGCTTCTTTTCTGCTTTTCCCCAAATCTGTATCCAAAGCTTCACAAAGTGCATCGGTATGCTGAAGAAAAACTTCACGGAATTTTCTTAATTGTGCTTTTCTGAATTCAATATCTTTAGTCTGATTGGTTTTGAAAAAGGCTTTCTGCTGCTGAAATATCCCTCTGATTTTTTGTTCCAGGTTTGTATCCATTGGTGTGTAATTTTAATATTTGAATTGGTGTGAAATGGTAATCAATTTACGAATAATTTCACTTGACAAATGTATTGTTTAAAATTAAATTGTGTAAAATTTAATTTTAAGTTTTATTCTAATCTTATTATTGATGTTTCCTATAATAGAGTAGGTGTATTACTCTATTGAAATTGTAATCTATAGTTTTATGCATTTTAAGCAGACTTAATTTTATGAATTGAGATAAGATTTTTTATCTTTGAAACATGAATTGGGAGAACATCGCCGGACAGACGAATCTGAAAAAACTTCTTAGAGAAAGCATTGCTGAAAACAGAGTGAGCCATGCCCAGCTTTTTGTAGGAAAAGAGGGATACGGAACACTACCTATGGTATTGGCCTATGCACGGGAAATTTTCAGTCGGGAAAATGAACATGCTGCTGCGAAGGTAGAACACCTCAATCACCTGGATCTGCATTTCAGTTTTCCGGTTTTTACGGACAATAAAAACTCATTAAGTAAGAATAAATTTGATGAGTTCAGAGAAATGATTATAGCTTCTCCTTACGCAAGCTATGATGACTGGACTGCCTTCCTGGAATCGGAAAATAAACAGTTATTTATTTCTGCAGATGAAGTGGATGACCAGAATCAAAAGTTTTCTTTAAAAAGTTTTGAGGGAGGAACCAAAATTCTTATCGTCTGGAGAGCAGATAAAATGAATATAGCCGCTTCCAATAAGTTTTTGAAATTTTTAGAGGAACCGCCGGCAAAAACCGTCATTCTTCTTACGGCTGAAAGCACAAACGATATTCTTCCTACTATTCTTTCCAGAACACAGATTGTAGAGATCCCGAGAATTAATGATGAAGATATTGAGAATTATCTTAAAAAGAACTTCTCTGTTTCAGAAGAAAAAATAAGGGAGATTGTTCATGAAGCACAGGGTGATCTCAACGAAGCCATAAAACTGTTACATTCAGGAGACAAAAGCAATGAGTTTGAAAAGCTTTTTGTACAGTGGGTGAGAGATGCCTTTATGGTAAAAAAGAAACCGGAATATCTTAGAAGTATTATTGTTTGGGCAAGAGAAATTGCAGGATGGAACAGAGAAAAGCAAAAAAACTTCCTTAATTATTGTTCTGAAATTTTCAGACTGGCATTGCTTCAGAACTATCAGTCTGAGAATCTGGTATATAAAAAGATCAATGCGAATGGCTTCAATTGGGCCGGCTTTTCAAAATTTATCAGCGGGGCCAATATTGAAAGTATTTTGGAAGAAATCAATACAGCTGATCTTCACCTGACCAGAAACGGAAACCCCAAAATTGTCTGGACGGATCTGGGAATTAAACTATCAAGATACATTCATAAAAGCACATAAATAAAAACTCTGGTTAACACCGGAGTTTTGTTTTTATTCTGGAGATTATCATTTTAGCTTTACTTTCCTGCCTTTTTTAGGTATACTTCAATTGAATATAGCCTGGAAATATTAAGAATTATCATTGAAGTATTTCCCATATATGAATAAAAAAAGGACGCTATTTTTATTATTTTCCATCAAAAACTGCCTCTGCTGCGTATTCAGCATATATTATAGAAAACGTCTTTTCTTTGCAATAAATTAAATCTATATTAAAAAATCAATCAATCGTTTGATTTGTGTTAAAACTTGTGTACATTTGCGCCCTGAAAAATGAACACGAACATGATTTCAAAAGAAGAAAATATATTATTCGCCGCCGAGAAGCTCTTTGCAGAAAAGGGATTCGAAGGAACTTCCACCCGGGAAATTGCAAAGGATGCGAATGTTAATATTTCTATGATCTCGTATTATTTTGGCTCTAAAGAAAAACTTTATGAGAAATTAGTAGAATACAGAATGAATGAAGGTCAGTTTTTTTCTAAAGATCTTTTGGGAAGAACAGACATCAACGAATGGCAGAAGATTGAAAGGGTAATCGATCAGTTTTCTTACAAGATCCGCACTCAAAAATGCTTCTACAGGATTATGCAGAGAGAGCAGCTGCATACTAAAAATCCTCAGATTGTAGAATTTTTGAAGCAAACCAAAATGGGATTTCTTTCCATGTATTCACAAATATTGGAAAGTGGTCTTAAAAATGGAATTTTCACCAAAAATCCACCCATTTATCTTCTTCATTCCACAGTAAGCGGAACCTTATTTTATGCATTCAATGCGAAAGAAATGTATAAAGAGTTCCTGAATGAAACAGAAGATGAAGAAGCTTTTGATGAAAAATACTACACAGAACTTAATAAACATATTAAATATTTACTAAAAGACCTTTTAGGTTATGAAGAGAATAAATAACTCAGTGATTGCATTATCACTATTCGTAGGAATAGCAAATGCAAATGCTCAGGAGAAAAGAACACTTACTCTTGACGAGGCCGTGCAGCTGGGAATCCAGAACAGCAAGAATCTCAAGATCGATGCAGCCAAGATCGAAGAGGCTACAGCTGATCTTTTGGAGGCTAAAAACAGACAACTACCGGAATTAAAAGTATCAGGTAGCTATATGTATCTTCCGATAAAACCAAATGTTGATATCAAACTTCCTGGTCTTGCAGGCGGCGCTGGCGGACCTGAAATACATCAGGTAGTTTACGGCTCAGCGAATCTTAGCGTTCCGATTTACAGCGGCGGAAGAATCAAATATGGGATTCAGTCCGCTAAATATCTTGTAGAAGCTTCTAAACTAAGTACTGAGAATGATAAAATTGCCATTGCTTACAATGTAGCTCAGGCTTATAATAATCTGTTTAAGGCTAACCAGTCTATCAAAGTCTTTGAAGAAAACCTTACTGCTTCTCAAAAAAGAGATGAAACCTTCCTTAAAATGGAAAACAACGGTTTGATAGCAAGAAACGACAGATTAAAGGCAAATCTTCAGACTTCAAATATTGAACTTCAACTGTTGGAAGCTAAGAATAACTACAATATTGCCAATATCAATATGGATTTATTGCTTGGGCTTCCTGAAACTACAGAACTGACAGTGGATGAAAATTATATTGAAGAGGGATCAGACGTAAAACCTGTTGATTTTTATGTTACCGAAGCCAGAGAAAACCGTAAAGATTTACAGGCTCTGGCACAGCAGAGAAAAGCGGCAGAACTTGGATCAAAAGCAGCGAAAGCAGAAAACCTTCCTTCCATTGCATTTACCGGAGGATACGTAGCAGCAGATATTCCTAAGTTTCTTACCGTTTACAATGCGATTAACGTAGGAATTGGAGTTTCTTACAACTTATCCAACCTTTGGAAAGAAAATTCTTCATTAAGACAGTCACAGGCGAGAGAAAAACAGCTTGCTGCTACTGATGAATTACTGAATGATAACATTAAGCTTGATGTCAACAGAGAATACCAAAACACCGATTATTCAAAAAAGAGAATTGCTGTTTTCGAAAAATCTGCTGAGCAGGCTAATGAAAATTACAGAATTACAAAAAATAAATACGACAACGGTCTGGCAACCATGACTGAATTGCTGGATGCAGACGCGGCTCAGATTGCTGCCAACGTTGGAGTGATCAATGCTAAGGCAGACGCAGCACTGGCATACAGAAAACTATTACAAACAACAGGAACTTTAACAATTAAATAATCAGATCGAAACCAAAATGGAAAATAATAATACACAGGCAGCTGAACCTAAAAAGAAAAAAAGTTTAGTTTTTCCTATCATTTTAGCGGCAGTAGTAATCGGAGGAGGAATGTACGGTTACAGAGCGTTTACTTACGGACAGTATCACGAAGAGACTGACGATGCTCAGATTGCTTCCAATATGGCACCGGTAATTTCTAAAATCTCAGGTTATGTAGCTCAGGTAAAGGTAAAAGACAACCAGTTTGTAAAGAAAGGAGATACTTTGGTGATTTTGGATAACAGAGATCAGAAAATGGCTCTAGACCAGGCTCAGGCAGCATTATCTACTGCTAAAAGTAATATTTCCAATGCAGAAGCTACCACAACAGCTACTTCAAAAAATATCGGTTCTTCAGAAGCGGCTGTAGTAACGGCTAATGCTCAGATAGAAGCAGCAAAAGTAAATGTTTGGAAAACTTCTCAGGATTTGAAGAGATATGCTAATCTTGTAAAAGACCACTCTATTACAGAACAGCAATATGAGCAGGCTTTGGCAGCAAAACAATCTGCAGACAGACAGTTACAGGTTTTGGTTGATCAAAGAAACCAAATTGCTCAGCAAACTCACATCGCTTCTTCTCAGACCGCAGCAAGTTCACAACAAATCAGTGTGGCAGGATCTGTGGCTAAGCAAAGAGAAGTGGATGTAGAAAATGCAAAACTTAACTTATCATACACCGTAATCCTTGCACCTGAGGATGGATACGTTGGAAAAGTACCTACACAGGCAGGTCAGTATCTGCAGGCTGGAGCACAGTTGTTTGCTTTGGTTAAAAACGACCAGAAATGGGTTGTAGCTAACTTTAAAGAAACGCAGGTAGACAAAATGGTAGAAGGGCAGAAAGTGAAAATTGAGATTGATGCTTTCCCTGATCAGGAGTTTGAAGGAGTGGTAAGTTCATTCTCTCCGGCTACAGGAGCTACATTCTCTATTCTTCCTCCGGATAACGCGAGCGGTAACTTCGTAAAAGTAGTTCAGAGACTTCCTGTAAAAATCGATTTTGTAAATCTTGACAAGAACATTGCCAAAAGATTAAGAACAGGAATGAACGTAAAGGCAGAAGTTGCTTTGAAATAACATTTAAAATTGTTGAGAGTCAATGAACTTCGTTATCAATAGTGAATCAGCTTTGCAGCCAATTAAAACGAAAGCTTTACAATTCACTATTCACCTGCGAAGCAAAATTCACCATTGATTTTTAACATCGAAAAAAACTTATGCAAGATTCATTAGTAGAATATGGAGCGCGGAGAGTGATCATTACGATTACTGCTATCCTTTGTGCCCTTCTTGAAATTGTAGATTCCACGATTGTTAATGTTGCCTTGAATGAAATGAAGGGGAATCTTGGATCTACACTTTCAGAAGTGGGGTGGGTAATTACGGCTTATGCCATTGGTAACGTTATTATAGTACCAATGACGAGCTGGCTTTCCCAGCAGTTTGGACGTAGAAATTACTTTGCGGCATCCATCATTATATTTACCATATTTTCATTTTTATGTGGAAATGCAACCAATATCTGGGAACTCGTGTTCTTCAGATTAATGCAGGGAATCGGTGGGGGAGCCTTATTGGTAACTTCACAAACGATCATTACGGAATCTTATCCGATTGAAAAAAGAAGTATGGCTCAGGCTATTTATGGTCTGGGAGTAATTATCGGTCCTACCTTAGGTCCGCCTCTAGGAGGATATATCGTTGATAATTTCAGCTGGCCATATATTTTCTATATTAATATTCCGATTGGAATTGCAGCAACCCTGATGACGCTGCAGTTTGTAAGAAGTCCGAAATATGCAGAAAAACGTAAAGTCTCGGATGTTGACTGGATTGGGATTGGATTACTGGCAGTAACCGTAGGTTCATTACAATTTATCCTTGAGAGAGGTCATGAAGAAGACTGGTTTGCCAGCGGAATGATTGTAGCGTTTACAGTAGCTGCGGTTTTAGGATTTATATTATTCCTTTGGAGGGAACTTACCTTTAAATATCCGATCGTTGAGCTGAGGGTACTTAAAAACAGTAACCTGAGAATCGGAACTATGATGTCATTCGTGCTTGGATTCGGATTGTATGGTTCTACATTCATCGTTCCATTGTATACTCAGAGTATTTTGGGATGGACGGCACTTCAGTCCGGAGCTTTGATGATTCCGGCGGCATTGACAACAGCTTTCATGATGCCGATCATTGGTAGATTGCTGGCAAAAGGAGCTAAACAACAGATCCTGGTTTCATTAGGACTCTTTATCTTCTTTGTATATAGCTTCTGGGGATACAAGATTCTGACCCCGGATACCAGTAAAGAAGCCTTCTTCTGGATGCTGATCGTGAGAGGTGCAGGTTTAGGATTGTTATTTATTCCAATTACCTCATTGTCATTAAGTACATTGAAAGGGCAGGAGATTGGTCAGGGAGCAGCCTTTACAGGGATGATGAGACAGCTGGGAGGATCTTTCGGAATTGCAGCGATTACAACCTTTATTGCTAATGCAGGTCAGAAATACAGAAATAGCTTAATTTCCCATCTGGACGAAAACAGTTTTGATGTTCAGCAAAGGCTGGCTGCATTGAAAGCGAATTTTATAGCAAAAGGAATGACCCCTGATGCAGCAATGAATGCCGCGTATAAAATGCTCGACTTATCCGTAACGAAACAGGCCACTGTATTATCTTATATGGATGTGTTTCTTTACCTCGGAATCGTATTCCTGATATGTATTCCGTTTATCTTACTTGTAAAAGAAAGAAAGAGCAAAGAAAAAATAGATTTGAGTGAAGCCATGCACTAAATTTTAAAATAAAAAACCTTCGGATTTCCGAAGGTTTTTTTATGTCCATTTTTTATTATAAGGTAATAATTTACAATACGTTCTGTTTTTATTTTGTTAAACGAAAAATAATATCACTTATTGGAGAGTTTATTTATTTTTTCTAGATTTACATGGTTTTATAACTTCACTTAACCATGATTTCAAAACACTAATAACGTATTAACTATGAATCAAATTCAACTGCCGGAAACCTATCTGGCTTTATCAGACTTCAGAAAAGATGACATCTATCTTTCTGAAATGAATCAGGCTCAGATTATTGCAGATTTCTTTCCCGGAACTTTTACAGAACTTACCCAGCGCTTGTCTGATATTACAGGAGCTTTTTATGGAGGCGTCCTTAAGCAGATCGGAAAACTTTACGGACCAGAAGCTATTGAACAGATTTCCGGCACTTTTATGTATGATCTGGGATCAAGAATGACACTGAGGAATCTTGAAGCAAAACCTAACCTGCAGCCTGGAATTCCAGCTGTTGCAAAAATACTGATAGGAGCAATTTTTACATCCAGTCCCGAATACAATTTTGAATTTAAAGAATTAAATGACTACAAATGCGAAATGCTTATTAAAGGGACAGACCGTTACCACAAAATTACGCAGAGCCTGCAAATTGCAGGTCTGCTGAAATGGCCTGTCATAAAACCTTTCATACAGGGCATTTGCGACACCATGGGACTGGATGTTTTATTGGATATAAAAGTACTCAGACTTGATCCGGACAGCTCATGCAGCTATCATATCCTTGTCTCAGAAAAATAGAGCTGAATATTGAAAATAATAATTTCAAACAACAATAGGAGCGGACTTTAGTCCGCTTTCTCTCTTATAAATCAAGGATCGGCTTTAGACAAAACATAAAACCCGCACCCCGAATCCCGGACCTTGAGTTTCAATTTATTTAATCCTCTCAATCCACTCAATCCCGCTCACATCAATCAGTTTAAGTGCATGAATTTCGCTTTTCTGAAGAATATCATCAATATTCAGAGTCACATCAGCTTTTGCTCCCAATGGAATTATCAGGCTGTGCTTTCCAGGTTTCACTTTGGCAACATAATGATTCTGAATATTTTCTTTAGGAATTCCGGCGAGTTCTTTATGATCAAGTTCCTTTAAAATTTTTCCGTTTTTATCCAGAATATGAATGCCTATCAGAAAAGAACCGTACACATCGGCACCTTCTGTTCTGTAGACTTCAAACCTTAATTTTGAATGATGATGAGTGATGTTTGAAATTTCCAGTTTAGGTTTTACCGATTTATTATGCAGTGTTCCCCATACGCCTCCATGAAAATACTGATTGGTAAAAATGGTCAATCCAAATATGATGAGTGAGCCTGCCAGCACAAAAACTTTTGGGTTTGAGACAGGGAAAGTTCCTGAACCAAGCCATGAAAACCATCCTTTTTGAGTAAATTTTTTGTTGTTTTTCATGAAATAATGATCCAGAGAATAAGATCCGCTTCCTGTCAGAAACAGTACGAATCCACCAGCAACACCCAGAACACCGATCTGCCATTCATCGAGACAGGTTGTTCCCAGCCATCCTGAACCCAATAAAATTCCGAGAGCAAGGCTGAAGATGCCAATACTCATTAAACGCGTAAATAATCCGAGGATGATGAATAATCCCACAATGGCTTCGATAATGGTAAAAATCATCATCGAGCGTTGTAAAGCATCAGGATGAGTTACCAGATATTCAATAACAGGCTTTATGCCCAGGGCATTCGGTAAGAAATGATTGAATTTTTCCCCGATGTATCCCTTTTCATCAGGGATAAGCTTGTTTTCGAGGATCAGTCTGCGCCAGAACGCTGAAAAGTATGTCCATCCGATAACCATTCGGAGGGATAAAGTATATAATCCGGCCAGATCCGAAGACTGGCGGTTTGTGATATGTTTCATTGAAATTAATATTGTATTGTAAAAAACTGATTTTTAATTGGGTTAAAATTTTTTAAACCAGAGTAAGCTTCAGTCTTTTAAATAGAATATACTTCGGAGGGCTGTTGCCGGTAGAATTCCCGGAATAGTCATTAAGGAAAATTTTCCTTTCAAAAGAATTTCCTGTGGTTGTATAAAGATTGGAAAAAGAATCTTTATATTGGTTCTGAGTTTTGTTTTTTACAACCGAAGTTCCGGAAGAAGCAGATGTTGCATCACAGCTGAAGGAAATTGATGACGTTGTTTTTACCTTATTCAGTCCGCTGATGAACTGAATGTCAAAAATATCAAGAACATTCCGTTTTACAGCGCATGGAGATAATGAAAACACCAAAATAAGCACCGTAACGATTGCTTTATAGTTTTTCATATGGACTCCTGAATTGGGCATGATTACAAAACTACACTTTATTTCAATGTAAGCTTAATAAATTCTAAAAAATCGTCCTGCTGATCTACAAATAAATAATGAGAGCAGTTGTCAATAAGCCTGAAATTTTTCTGTCCAACGATATTTTTAAGATCATTCAGCTGTTTTTCTGAAAATATTCCGTCGTTCTTACCATACACAGCAAAAAGGGGAATTCCTTTTTTTCGGATGTCTTTTAAAACAGAAGTATTATCAAGGTTGTTCAGAGGTTCATTTTTATAGAATTTAAGGGGTGAATCAGCATTTCTGATATTGTTTCTGGAAAATTCGCCCGTTTTATATTCGTTTCTCAGCATTTCACTTTTAAGAGTAGGATGGGGCATATCGAAGAAATTGAGCTTACCCGCTATTTCATAACATCTTTTTCTATAGGCTGCAGAATTTTTATCAAGATTTTCTATTTCAGAAATCTCCTTGAGTTGGGCAGAATCATTTTTAAAATGTTCTTTAGCCAGTTTTAGAATATGATCATAGGTTGCCTGCTGGGTAAATAAAGCTCCGGCAAGAGTAAGCGAATTGACTTTTTCGGGAAATTGAGATGTAAATAAAGTCCCGATAATCCCACCAAAACTATGAGCAAGTATATTGGCTTTTTGAAGATGATAAGTTGTATAAATACCTTTTAAATCCTCAAAACTTTCTTTGAATGTCATGGCTGCATTTTCATCTTTTGAGCGACCTTCACCGCGTCTGTCATAAACGATGACGTAAAATCCCTTGTCGGCAAGCTTTTGAGCCGTAGTTCCTTCAAACAACGTTGCATTTCCACCCGGTCCGCCATGGATAAAAATAACAGGAGGCTTTTTCGGATTTCCGTAGGCTTTAGAATATAAATTCTGTGCGTTGAAAAAAATTGATGTTATAATAAAAAGGCTGGAAAACAGAAATTTCATGATGGTAGTTTGAGTCTTCTAAACTACTAAATATTCTTTAATCCGAGGAAAAGACTGAAATATGATTTAATTTAAAAATAAAAATACTGCTGACGGACAGTTGTCACAGTTCCTGTTTATCTTTACAGATCAGAAATTGTACACAAATATAAAAAACATTGAAATGAGTTATTGTTTAGCCATAGAAGGCATGCAGCCTGCAAGCAGAAAAGAACTGCACAAAAATTACCATGATAACTATTACGGATTTCCTATTCATGATGATAATGAATTATTTGGAAGACTGATTCTTGAAATTAATCAGGCAGGACTAAGCTGGGAAACGGTTTTGAAAAAAGAAGATAGTTTCAGAAAAGCTTATGATCAATTTGATATTCAGAAAATTGCAGCTTATACGGAAGAAGACCGCGAAAGACTGCTGAGTGACCCGGGAATTATCAGAAATAAACTAAAAGTGAATGCTGCCATTGAAAATGCCAAAACAATTATTGAACTGCAGAAGGAATTTGGTTCATTCGAAAAATGGCTGGAACATCATCATCCTTTGACATTGCAGGAATGGATGAAATTATTCAAAAAAACCTTCAAATTTACAGGAGGAGAAATTGTCAACGAATTTCTTATGAGCACAGGATATCTGAAAGGAGCTCATCACGAAAGTTGTCCGATACATTCGAAAGTATTAGCTCAAAAGCCTTCGTGGAATAAATAATAAATTCAGAATAAGAAAAAGAAAGCTCAATCCGGTTCGCTAAGATTTTAAGTTCAGGCTAAAGCCAATTGAAGTTTTAATTTGTAGTAAACGGGCTAAACCCGTTCCTATTGTTCTGATCAGATCACTTTTTATAAGCTGCCGGATACAGGAATTGTACTGCTTACACTTTTCCGGATCTGTCATAGGCAGAACAGGTAACATTGATCATCAATAATACAGTGAAAATTCTTTAACCCAAAATCTTTTTATTCGCTATCCATAATCTGCTTATGCTCCTTTCCCCATTTTTCAAACTCCAGAATAATGGGTTTCAGTTTGTACCCGATTTCTGTAAGTTCATATTCTACCCTTGGAGGAACTTCAGCATATACTGTTCTGGTAATGATTTTATCTTCTTCCAGCCTGCGAAGTTGAAGGGTGAGCATACGTTCGGTAATGTTCTGAAGCTTTTTTCTAAGTTCCCCAAATCTCATTTTTCCGTTGATCAGATAACAGCATATTGCCAATGCCCATTGCCCTCCGATAATGTTGGATGCATAAATTTCAGGGCATTCATCAGCAAGCGCTTTTTTATTGGCAAAATTAGTTGAGGTTTCTTTTATTTTAGTCATTACTTACATTTTTTATAGTACCATACAATAGGTTGCTAATGTACAAAATGTAAGTTATGTGCAGTAATTTTGTATCAGAAATTTAAACATAATGAAAACATTAGTGATTGTGACGCATCCTGATATTGAAAAATCAGTGATCAATAAAAAATGGATCGACGAATTAAAAAAATATCCTGAAAAATATACCGTTCATCAACTGTACAAAGCTTACCCTGATGGAAAAATTAATGTGGCAGAAGAGCAAAAGATGATGGAATCTTATGACAAAATTGTATTTCAGTTTCCGTTTTACTGGTTCAGCAGCCCGCCGCTTTTAAAACAATGGCTGGATGAGGTGGTTTTATATGGTTGGGCATATGGAAGCAACAGCGGTTTCAAACTGGCTGGAAAGAAAATGACACTGGCTGTTACCGCAGGAATAGATGAAGATGGATATTCTAAATCGGGAGAATATAAATATACCATGAAGGAACTTTTCCGACCTTATGAGTTGACTTTTGATTATATAAAAGCCGATTATAAAGAACCTTTTGTGTATTACGGAATTGAAAGAGATTCTTCCGATGAATGGATCAACAGAAGTATTCCGATGTATCTGGAGTTTCTGGATAATTTATAGAAATCAATAGGAATCTATTTTGAGGTTTTTGAAAAATAGATTCCTATCCCTAAGATGGTTAAAAATATTCCCATAATTAAAAAAGGATACCACAGGAGAAAGGAAATTTCACCTAACTTTACAATGATTTCAGAATAACCTCCTCTTGCCGTAAATAATCCAACAGACGTAAAGAACATTATAATGGATAGAACAAACATTGATAATCCGATAAAAAAGAGGTACTTGTAAATTGATTTCATTTTTCTATTTGTTTAAAACCCGATTGATTCTTTTCTCTGCTTCTTCCTTTGTAATCCCATTATAAAAATCGTGTACAAACGGATGATCATAGCTTTGATGGGGATAGACAAAAGGTCTTCCGACAGAATTATTTACCACCACCGTTGTAGGAACACTCTCCTCAAACTCATAATCCGGAAGATAGGTGGAAAGCCATCCGAAATATTCAGCTTCGAAATCTTTATTATCATAATTTTCAACATATTCATTGAAGCTTTTTTCACTCAGTGAAACCCAGATTCCATAATCCAGGTCTCTACAGTCATCTGTGACTTCCTGTACAAGAACAGTACGGATAAATCTATGGGTATCTTCTTCCTCTTTTACAATGCAAAGGTCTGAACTGAGTTCAGCATTTTTCAATTCTTCTTCAGATAAGCAGGAGTAAAAATAAGGGTATGAATAGGCTATTGCAGGCCAGTCTTCTTTCTCTTCTCCGCAGCACTGACAGATGTATTTCGTCATCGTATTTTATTTGTAATGTTGGTAAAATTTATTGTCAAAGATCTCAGAAGGATCATATTTTCTTTTCAGCTCAAAAAAAGATTCTGCCTGTGGATATACCTTTCTCATTTTCTCTCTGTCAATATGAAGACGGTAAGGTAAATAGAACGTTCCTTCATTGTTTAATGTAATATCAACAAGTTTATTCGTTAATATTTTCATGGCCTCTTCCTGCTTGTCTGTCTTTTTTTGATTGAATAAAAATACAAATCCAAATACATCTTTTCTCGCATAATTCATATAGCTGTCTTCATCCTTTTTCACAGCACGGATGGTGATATTAAGCAAATCTAAACCAGAATTTTTCAACACAGGTTTTATATCTTTAATAAACTGGCTGAAGTTTCTCTCCGGAATAAAATACTCCTGCAAAAGATCTGTAGAATAAGGATCTTTGTTTTCAATGAGTGAAACGTGGTCATTCAGAAGCTCATTTCTGGAATATACTGCATTTCTGGTTATTTTATTCATTCCGGTTTCAAGATCCCAGCGAAGCCTTTTTCCATATTCACTATTGACTGTACTTCTGAACACAAGGCGTTTTGTTTCTTCATTTTTGGCATTTTGAAGGGGCAGCGGTAAAGGTTTTTCATTAGCTTTCTCAAAAAAATTGATCGTAGCCTCTTCCAGAAAATGTTTATCAGAAATTCTCAATCTTCCGAAAACCAGGTTAACAGCAGGATTTTTGGAAATGAATTTTTTATAATAATTCGGATACTGATCAGCACTTAGACGGATATATTTATACTGAAGAGCAATATTATCTACCACTCTTAATTGAACATCAAGAATAATCCCAAAAAGACCATAACCTCCGATTACGAGCTTGAAAAGCTCAGGATTTTCTTCTCTGCTGCAATGAAGGATTTTTCCATTCTGATCCATCAGGGTGAAGGAAACAACACTGGAAGAAACAGGAGGAAGATTTTTTTGCCACCCGTGACCGTTAACACTCATCGATCCACCTACAGAAAAAGAGCTGAATGCCTGCATCACGGCAATAGATTTTCCATGTTTATCAAGGTATTTGATGGCATCTTCCCAAAGAGCTCCCGAGCCAACTGTCAGGATGTTGTTCTTTTCATCCAGTTCCATATGTTTGTAAGGAAGCATGTTCAGAAGAATTCCGTTAGGATAGATGGTGTGTCCTCCCATACTGTGCTGGGCCCCGGCAATTGATATTTTTAAGTTCTTTTTCTTTGCGTATTGTATGATCTGGCGAAGTTGGTTTTCAATTTCTGGTTTAGAAGTTGGAACTTTGATGAGTGTATCAATTTTCGTTAAATTCAGCTGGCTCGCATCATTAGTATACCCTTCAGGAATTTCATTTTTACGATCAGATTCACTCCATTTTGTTTTAAGAACATGAATAACAGGAATAGAAATAAAAATAAGGATCATCGCGATCCCAAGAATAAAAAAAGGTCTCTTTTTCATGGTTATTTAAAAAGCTAAAATACTCAAAAATCCTTATCCTACGGTATGCGTATCTTCTTCTTTGAGTATTTTTTTCTCTTTCATGGTGAGCATCATTCTTTCATATTTATACTTTTCCCAGTTGAAGGTGTTGAGAAAATCTAGAGCAGCCTGAAAGCCTCTGTTGAAAAGTTCTTCTTTTTCTTCCTTTTTCATAAAGAAATTCAGCCAGCTGCTGGTGCCACAGTTGACGCTCTGTATGCTGTAAGAGCGGTAAAAAGTATGTTTGGTAAGGAATGTTTTATCATTAAAGCCCTTCAGAGTACTGATGATGTTTCCGGCGTAGCTGAAAGGGGTCTTAAGGATTTCTTCACTTGTTTTTCCTTTTTCAGAAAGAATCGCAGAATCACTGGTTAGCTGAACTCCGAAAAGTGGCATTCTCGGATAAAAGACTTCATCAGCATGAAACAGGTCAATAGGAAAATTGGAAATACTGCCGCCATCAATGAAAACCCCGGCAGGGTTGATGTCTTCAGGTTTGGTATTCATCCAGTATCTCCATGCATATTTTACAGAATCATTATCTTTATTGATTTGTTTTTGGAAAGGCTCAAAGAAAAAAGGAACTGCCATAGAAGCTCTTACAAATTCAGCAGGGCTGATGTGCTTCAGTTCCTCTTCAGACCAGTAGAGATTGGCCATCGTAGGAAGCTCTACCTTAATTTTGGCATTGATATCAGTGGTAATGACAACATATTCAGATTTAAGAAGGTAGAACGGATTGTTTTTATAATAGTCGTTATTTACAGCACTTTCATAGAAAATTCTGTATCGGGTTTGGTCAATGTGTATCTGATTTTTGATTTTAATTTTTTCGATGCTTTGCAGAGCCATCAGATAATATTCTTGCCCGTTCCCATAGCGGTAATTGAGGTTGAGGTTACTTTCTTTCTGAATGAATTTTTCGTTGAGATGGGCAACAGTTTGTATTCCAAACTGATCCAGCGCATTTTGCATGGTATTCTGAAAAACATTTCCGGGATTCAGTCCGCTGTTTTCTTTCCTGAAATTATTGTACAGCTTTTTAATACAGAAAAAGAGAATAACCGCTGGAATCAAAGGAATCAAAAACATCAGTTTTGCATTCAGGATCGTTGTGGAAGGAGCAAGAAAAGGAATGCTGATGAGAATCATAAAAAGGATAGCGGCAATAACAGCATTGATTTTAAAGAAATCTTTGTTGTTAAGCATCGCATGGAGAGTAGTTTTTACATAGGTTTTCCCATCCATGAAATCTGCAAAATTCCAGCTGAAAAGAATATCCTTGATAAGCTCACTTTTAGATTCTTCTTTGGTCTTACAGGCAGCAATAAGCATGGTGTTAATAGCTCCGGCACTTGTACCTGCCACTTTCAGAAAACGGATTCCAAATATTTCCAGCCCATAAAGATAGCCTACCAATGCGCTTCCCCAGACACCACCACCTTCCTGCACAAATTCTACATACTGACTGCCATTCTGATCCAGAAGATCAGAGAATTCTTTGGCAGAGATATTCTCGTGTAAAGCAAGCAATTTATCTTTGGATGCCTGCGATAGAGAAGGATCTTCCAGAATTTTGCTTAGGTTTTCAGTAGTCATGGTATTTTGTTTTGATGAGGTGTTGGTTAGAGACAGAAGTGATTTTACAGGCTGTATTTTATTGGAAAATAAGATCTTTGTGTCTTTGTTTTATGCCATTACCACTGTCTTCGTCTCACATAAATAAACGTACTGATCACCACTGTTGCCATTGCTCCCAATGTGATAAAATATCCGTACTTATGATGAAGCTCAGGCATATTATCGAAATTCATTCCATAAACTCCGGCAATAAAGGTGATGGGTAAGAAGTAAACCGAATAAATAGCCAAAACTTTCATCACCTGGTTGGCCTTTTGGTCCGAAAGTGCCAGGAACATGGAAATAAGGTTGGTAATCTGAATATTCAAATGATCAAAATCGGCCACCACGTCTTTATGCTTATCTTTTAAATCGACAATCTCTGAGTCCTGTAAGTTCAGCAATTTAAATTTATCAATGGCATCTGTAGAAATCACAAGCACCCTTGAATTCAACCCTGATTTTCGTTTCAGTTTGTAAAGACGGCGGATCTGGCTGGTATGATTGGTATTTTTAAGAAAAATCTCATTCTCAATATTGTCCATCGTTTCAAACAGACTTAAAGATTCATCATCAAAACTTTTCATAATCAATATCGCAATCATCAGCATGATTTGCTGGGGCTTAAGGTCTTCCTGAATCAGGGAAACTTTTTTCCTGGTCTCGGAAATACTTCTGGTTTTCATCCTGTGAATGGTGATGATGGTATTTTCCACCAGAAAAATTCCAATCTTGGTACTGATATCACTGATGGTGTTCAGATTTTTTCTTTCGAGCTCTGTGCTTTCACGGAGTAAGAAGAATTTTACATTCCCGTCTTCTTCATATTTCGGAAGGTGATTGGGATCCATCGTATCTTCCAGAAGAAGATTGTTGATTTCATATCTTTCATGAAGAAATTTCAGGTCTTCTAAAGTAGGAGCCTCTACATCTACCCATTCGCACTGGGAGGTTCTGTATAACGTGTCAATTGGCATAAAGTAAAAATACTAATATTTTGAAAAACTATGTGTTAAATAAGTTTTATCTTTGCCAAAATTAAAAAACTATATGATTAAAAGTACAATAAAAGGGGTGGGATTTTATGTTCCAGATAACGTTGTTACAAATGATGATCTAGCAAAACTAATGACTACCAATGATGAGTGGATTACGGAAAGAACGGGTATCAAGGAACGAAGACATAGAAAAAACAGGAATGACGCTCAGGAAACTACTGCTTATTTAGGATTTAAAGCTTCAGAAAAAGCTATTCAGAATGCAGGTCTTACCTCAAAAGATATTGATTTTATTGTTTTTGCAACCCTTTCTCCGGATTACTATTTTCCTGGAAGTGGAGTATTGCTTCAGGATATGCTTGGATGTGATACCATTGGAGCATTGGACGTGAGAAATCAGTGCTCAGGATTTGTATATTCTATGAGTGTTGCCAACGCATTTATTAAATCAGGTACTTACAAAAATATTCTTGTGGTAGGCGCAGAGGTTCATTCCTTCGGACTGGACTTTTCTGACGAAGGAAGAGGCGTGTCTGTTATTTTCGGAGATGGAGCAGGAGCAGTGGTACTTTCAGCTTCAGAAGATGAAAATGCAGGAGATATTTTAGCTGTCAATATGCATTCTGAAGGGAAATATGCAGATGAACTCTGTACTCAGTTTCCGGGTTCAAAATTCGGATGGAGCGACAGAATGAGAAAAGAGCCTGAAAACGTAACCAACAAAGAAGTATACCCAATCATGAACGGAAACTTCGTATTCAAGCATGCCGTAACAAGATTTCCTGAAACCATGATGGAAGCATTGAACAAAGCGGGAAAAACAGTTGAAGATCTTGATATGTTCATTCCACATCAGGCAAACCTTAGAATTGCTCAGTTTGTACAGGAAAAATTCGGGTTACCCAATGAAAAGGTTTTCAATAATATCCAGAAATATGGAAACACAACCGCTGCTTCCATTCCTATTGCTTTAAGTGAAGCGATTGAACAGGAAAAAATCAAAAGAGGAGACCTTGTACTTCTTTCTGCTTTCGGAAGTGGATTTACATGGGGAAGTGTTCTGTTTGAATACTAAAAAAGAGAGAATAAATCGCTATTGTATCTTTACTAAAGCATTAGGAAGCTTCATTTTTACTTATATTACAACTGAAGACGTGAAAATTCCCATCCTTTGGAGGATTGTCAAAAATTCAAAGAATTTTTGACGGGGTGCTTTTACCATTCCTACTCACTAAACAATATAAAAAAACCGCAGAATTAAAGTTCTGCGGTTTTTATTTTATATATCCTAATTAAAGGCTTTTCAATAGTTTTTCGGTGTCTGTAGAATCCTGTCCTGTGCTTTTTGCCAGTTCAATAGACTTTTCAGCCCACATTTTTGCATTTTTCTTGTCACCAACCTTATTGTAAAGGTTTGCCAAAGTATCTGTATTGGCAAAGTTCTGATCTTTCTTTACAGACTCCTGTGCCCACGCAATAGCTTTTTCCAGAGACGTTTTATTGCTCACATTTTCAAAGAAGTTCCATGCAAGAGAATTCAGCTCTTCAGAACCAGCCGCAGAATAATCTTTATAGATATCAAGAATTAGTTTTTCATATTCAGGAATATCTTTATTCTTTAACGCTCTGTTGGCTTTCATTCTTTTTAAGATCTTGTCAGCCTCTTCTTTGCTCAGGAATTTCTGAGTTTCAGCCATGAAATAGTTATCATCCCATTTTTTAGTATCCGGATTATATGCTTTTTTAGAAACAGTGTTCAGTTTAATATTTTTATCAAACTTTTCATATTTATCTTCCGGGAAGAATTTAATGATATCTGCTTTTTTATCCTGGAAAATTTTGTACAGAGGACTGTCTGTAGTTTGTACTCCTGAAAGAAGCATTTGGATATCTTCCTGATCTAAGCTTGCTTTCTGTTGAAAATAGCGGTTAAGAACTTTCCCTGCAAACTCCGCATCGTTATACATAGTAAGTCCGGCAAGATTCTTTAAAAACTCAGGATCTTTTTCGCCTTTTTCAAACTGCTGCTTCAGAGAAGTGAGTCTTTTGTTTGGATCTTCCGCGTCTTTTGCAAACTGGATAAAGTCTTTTTCTTCCACATATCCTAACGTTCTGTGTACAGCTTCACCGTTTCCGTCAATAAACAGGTAAGTAGGAAATGCTTTAACATTATATTTTTTTGCCAGCTCAATTCCTTCTCCTTTTTCCATATCAATTTTAGCATTGATAAAGTGAGAATTGTAGTAATCTCCCACAGACTGAAGTGGGAAAATATTTTTAACCATCAGTTTACAAGGCCCACACCATGAGGCATATGCATCAATAAAGACCAGTTTTTTTTCTTTTTTCGCTTTGGCAATAATAGAGGCAAAATTGCCTTCTTCAAATTTAATTCCCTGCGCCCATGCAAGAGCTCCTATAAAGATTGAGGAAAGTATGGCTATTTTTTTCATAAAAACTTTTTATTCCATGCAAATGTAATAAATATGATGACACCGGAGCCGTTCATATTGAAAATAATTATACAGGAACTTTGGTTTTAAAACAGGCTTCAGCTTATATTGAAGATAATCGTATATTGTTTTAGTCTTATTATTAAAATTAATGTAAATTACAGGTTTAGGTTAAATGATTAAATTTCAATATAATGTTTTAATAAAAAATAAAATATCACTAGTTTTGTAAAAAACAAAAAGACACCCCGTGAAAATAATGATGAATTATTATAAAATAAAAATAATAATTTGTTTTTGTATGTCTAAGAATCTCCTGAAATTTTTGTTTTTGCTGGCAACGGCAGTCCCCATATTCGCTCAGAAAAAAAGTAACTTTGACCTTATCTGTGAGAGAACCTCTTCCGTAACAGCCTATAAGGATTTACCCAAAGCCATCAAAACTGCAGATTCTCTCTACATGAAGGCACAGAAACCTTCAGAGAAAATAAGATGCCTTGTGCTCTCTTCAGAACTATACCATCATGCAGGTGAACTTAAAAAAGCAATCTGTTACAGCGAAAATGCCTACTCCGTGATCAATCAGATCAATGATCCCGAATGGATGGCTGTGGTGACCAGATTACTTGCGAGGCAATATAGACAGGTAGGGTTATACGAAAGGTCAAAAAAATATATTGTAAAAGGGCTGCAAGCGTCAGCTCAGATTGTTGATTTTCAGAAAAGTAATGAAGCGGCAGGTCTGCTGAATCAGGAAATGGCCTTCTATGAAATGGAGATGGGGAATTTTCCCAATGCAATACGGAATATTGAGTCTTCTCTGAAATATTTTGAAAAAATAAACAGTTCTAATGAAAACAGAACGGCGGCAGCCTCTTATCAGCTGTTGGGAGATGTCTATTTCAAACTTAATGATTACTCTGTTTCCGAAAATTATTATCGAAAAGCAGAAGGTCTGCTGAAAAATGGAAGCTGTACATTGGGATTGGTGTACAATGGCCTGGGAGGAATCCGTCTGAAGCAGAAAAACTGGAAAGATGCTGAACTATATCTTAAAAAAGCAGAGAAAATTGCAGATACATCCCGAAGCCTTAAGCTTAAAAAAGCAGTTTATTCCAATATTAATGATTACTATGAAGGAATCGGGGACAATTTTAAAGCTTCATTATATGCGGTGAAATATATCCGTGCTTACGACAGTATTGCAGCTCGTAATCAAAGTTTTGCAGCAAAGGGAACCGAGCCTCTGAAAGGAAAGCCTCATAAAAAAGGAGGGCAGATGAATCTGGTGAAAAATGCAGCCATTATTATTCTGTTTACTTCGCTGGTGGGCCTACTTATTTTCTTCAGGACGAAGCAGAGAAAACAGCGTTCAAAGTTCAGAAATATTATAAGAGCGCAGTTAAATATGATCGGTACCAGAACTCATTATTCTTTAGCTCAATCTGACGATTCTGAGTTTTCGAACATATTTGTGGAAGAAATTGATGAAAAAGACTCTGAAGCCAACCGAAGAAGGAATGACTCTCTGATGACTTCTGAGACAGAATCTAAATTGCTTGAACTTCTTGAAGAGTTTGAAAAAGGGGATCTTTACAACAATAAAGGGATGTCTTTGTCTTTCCTTGCAGGTGAATTGAATACCAATACAAAATACCTGTCTTATGTAATCAATCAGCATAAGAATGCGGATTTCAAAACATATATCAATCGTTTACGAATCAACTATATAGTAGACAAGCTTATCAATGATGAGAAGTACCGACAGTATAAAATAAGTATCCTTGCTGACGAGTGCGGATTCTCTTCACACAGCAAATTTGCTGCTGTCTTTAAGGCCGTTACAGACTATTCTCCGTCAGCATATATCAAATACCTGGATGCTGAAAAACAATCCGATAAAAATGTTCATTTTCCTGAAAATGATTAAATAGAGAGACTTTATGTAATTCTATCTTACCATTTTCACGAAAATGAACAACCTATTATTTTAAAGGAAACCTTTGCTGTCATATCTTTGTGGCAGTTTCACAGTGCACAAGACAATCTGTTACAGCTTATCACTTTTATTTCAATTCTGAATTAAGATCATCGTAAGAGAAACTGCATTCCCATTTTTAATTTTTTAAGGAAATATTCTGATCAGAATATGTATCATATCTTATAATCGGGGTTGATTGCCCGGTTTTTTTTCAGTCAAGTTTTTTTAAGTGCAAATCCACAGATTTTCTGTGGATTTGTGATTTTATTTAATTTTCGTACTGTCGGTTTTTACTTTTGAAGTATCTGAGGCTGTGGGTGAAGGTATAGAGTTTGCTACAGCAGAATCACCCATTCTGTTTCTTAAAGAATCTTTATCGTGAGCATCTTTATATTCCTCTCTTTTTTCTTTGTTTTGAGCACAACTTCCAAGGAAAAGAAGTCCAAGAACTGCTCCTATCCATAATTTTCTCATAATAGTTAATTTTGATTGTTGATGTAATCAAATATAAGGATTAAAAGATAAAAGATAAAAGATAAAAGATAAAAGATAAAAGATAAAAGATAAAAGATAAAAGATAAAAGATAAAAGATAAAAGATAAAAGATAAAAGATGTTGTCATTAAAATTCAATAGGGCTGGGTTTTAACCCAGCTAACCATAAATCTTACCCATTGGCTTTAGCCAAAACCTAAATAATAGTCCTTTAAAGCTAAAACTTGATGATAACTCCAATATTGCTGGTAACTCAATAAAAAAAATCTGCAGAGCTTTCATCTGCAGATTTTCCATTTTTAGATTGAATGTTATCATTACTATTTCACAGGAGACGTTGCCATAGAATCCCTTTTTATCTTGATTGTATCAGGATTCGTCATTTTGGTAGACGTTGTATCAGTAGTAGTAGGTGGTATACTTTTCTGTGTATTACCTACTGTTGCTGAATCCCGGCTACTTGTAGACATTGTCGATTCTTTGGTTCCACAGCTCACTGCAAATATTCCTATTCCGACAGCTGTTAGCAATAACTTTTTCATATTATTTTATTTTGGGGTGTATAATAACAGAAAATCAATAATTATTCCTAACAGGACATTGAAAATCGTAAAATATAGGTAAAGTTTGTTAAAAGATGTTAGTGGAGATATCGGGTTTCGGGATACGAGCTACGGGATATGCGAGATTCGGGATTCGAGTTTAATGTTTAATGTAGTCAAAAAAAATATTTTATTACCAAAAATACTCTCATACTCTAATATTCTTAAAACGCTATAACCCTAAAACTCTCAAACCCGAATCCCGAACCTCGCACCTCGCACCCCGTCTCTCACCACAAAAAAGCCCCGAAACCGAAATTCCGAGGCTGTATGTAAAGAACAGACAAAAATTACCCATTGCCTGTTACTCATTACTAATTAATTATCCAAGGTATGGATATTTGTAGTTTTTAGGAGAAACGAAAGTTTCTTTTACGCTTCTTACAGAAACCCATCTTAGAAGATTCATTTTAGAACCTGCTTTATCATTTGTTCCTGAAGCTCTACCACCACCGAAAGGCTGTTGTCCTACTACAGCACCTGTTGGTTTATCATTGATGTAGAAATTACCTGATGCATTTTCTAAAGCTTTGTAAGCTTCACTGATTGCATAACGGTCTTGTGAGAATACAGAACCTGTTAATGAATAAGGAGAAGTAGAATCTACAAGTTTCAGAGTTTCTTTCCAGTCCTGATCTTCATATACGTAGATGGATAAGATCGGGCCGAAGATCTCTTCTACCATACTTTCGTAGTGAGGATTTGTAGTTTCAATTACTGTTGGGTGTACGAACCATCCTTTAGAATCGTCATATTTTCCACCGATAGCTACAGTAGCTTCACCTGAAGCATTTGCTCTGTCGATATATCCTTTACATTTTTCGAAAGAATTCTTGTCGATGACAGCGTTTACAAAGTTAGAAGTATCTTCTGGGGAACCGATTTTGATTGTGCCCATCTGAGCCTCCATTACTTTTTTCACATCAGCCCAAAGAGATTTAGGTACATAAGCTCTTGAAGCAGCAGAACATTTCTGTCCCTGATATTCGAAAGCACCTCTTACCAATGCAGTTGCTACAGCTTCTACGTTAGCAGAAGGGTGAGCAATAACGAAGTCTTTACCTCCTGTTTCTCCAACAATTCTTGGATATGTTCTGTAGTTGTGGATATTATCACCGATCATTTTCCACATCCCCTGGAATACTTTTGTAGAACCAGTGAAGTGAAGACCTGCGAAATCTCTGTGAGCCAGTACTTTTTCAGCAGTTTCTTTACCATCGGTAAAGATCATATTGATTACCCCTGCAGGAAGACCCGCTTCAATTAATACATCCATGATTACTTTTGCAGAATATACCTGCTTATCAGATGGCTTCCAAACGACAACGTTTCCTAACATTGCCATACAAGTCGGAAGATTTCCTGAAATCGCTGTAAAGTTGAATGGAGTTACTGCAAAACAGAATCCTTCCAATGGTCTGTACTCAACACGGTTCCAGATTCCATTGTCAGAAACCGGCTGCTCAGCATACATTTCTGTCATGAACTCTACATTAAATCTTAGGAAGTCAATGAACTCACAAGCAGAATCAATTTCAGCCTGGTGTACATTTTTAGACTGTCCGATCATTGTTGCTGCATTAATTACATCTCTGTAAGGACCAGCCAAAAGATCGGCTGCCTTTAAGAAAATTGCTGCACGCTGCTCCCAGCCTAGTTCATTCCATTCTTTTTTAGCTGCCAATGCCGCGTTGATAGCGTCATCCACATGCTGCATACCACCCTGGTAGTAAAACCCGAAATCATGAGCATGATCCTGTGGAGACTGAAGCTGTACTTTTGTTTCAGTCTTTACTTCTTTTCCGTTGATGATCATTGGGATTTCTACCTTTTCAGCCCACATTTTTTTATAAGTGTCGATAAGGCTTTTAACTTCCGGAGATCCCGGTTCGTATGAGTTTACAGGCTCGTTTACCGCTAATGGTACTTGCGAAATTGCTTTTGACATATTACGTTTTTATTATTTTATTAAATTAAATAAGATGTGTATACAAATTTACAATAATTATAAAGAAAGAAAAAATGCCATCTGTTTTTGTCAAATAAACGCTAAAATGAGTTTTCTGATGGTATATCAGCTTTTTTTGAAGATAATTTTATCAAATTTTCTTATGTTTTGATTATTCTTTAACCTTTAGAAAAAAATGCATCAATTTGTTATAATTGTAGGAATTGGGACAATAAAATATTTGTCATAGTTTAAAAATAGTCATTAATTGCTGTAAACAAGGGATTTATAACAGAAAGTTAAAATTATATAAATTCACATTTGTTGCGATTTTGAACATTTTAAATAATTTTTTTGATAGCCGGAGGGATAAGATTGTTCTAATTTTACACCATTATTAACAGGTATGAAAAAAAGAGTCCTATTTTTCTCTTTTGTCTTATTTTTCTCAGCGTTGTGTGCAGGTCTTTTTGCACATAAAGGGAAAACTCAACCATACTCTGATATTCTTTCAAAAATTAATCTCCTTCAGCAGAAATCCGATCAGCAGACCCAACCTGAAATGTATAGTTTTTCAGATGTGCAGGATGTACAGGATTCCAATGACTGGGAGAAAGTGAAATTCGATTACTCTGTACTTGCCCAGCAGTGGCTTCATTATTTCTTTGCAGGGTATTCTCACAATACACGGGTTGCGGCCGTTCAAAACCGTATTTATATTACAGCACCAAGATACATCCTGTATCATTGCTTACAGATAGCGGGGTGCTAATCTCTTTTCTTAATTTTTAATGATCCGCTGTGGTTTGTATTCATGTCAATACAGACCTGTAAGAATCATTCCCATTTTACATTTTGAACATATCGGTTTGCCTTTACGGAGAGGTGAATAGGATACTGTTTGTCCAATTTTAAATAAAAAATATTATGCACTTAACACCGAGAGAAACGGAAAAGCTTATGCTGTTTCTGGCAGGCGAACTCGCTCTGAAAAGAAAGGCAAGAGGCCTTAAATTAAACTACCCGGAATCAATAGCACTGATCAGCCACTTTTTGCTTGAAGGAGCAAGAGATGGTAAGAAAGTAGCTGAACTGATGCAGGAAGGCGCTAATCTCCTTACAAAAGAGGATGTAATGCCAGGCGTGTCAGAAATGATCCATGATGTTCAGATTGAAGCCACTTTTCCTGATGGGACTAAGCTGGTAACCGTACACAACCCAATCCGCTAATACTACTGATGATGATACCAGGAGAAATTTTTGTAAAAGAAGGAACAATTATCTGCAATGAAGGCAGAGAAACTGTGAAAATAAAAGTAACCAATACCGGAGACCGCCCTATTCAGGTAGGTTCACACTTCCATTTTTTCGAAGTTAATAAAGCAATGAGTTTTGACCGTGAAAAAGCTTTCGGAAAGAGACTGAATATTGTAGCAAGTACTGCAGTACGTTTTGAACCGGGAGAAGAAAAAGAAGTGGAATTGGTAGAAATAGGAGGAACCAAAAAAGCAATGGGCTTCAATAATCTTGTTGACGGACAGGTAGATTCCGAAGAACAGAAAAAAACGAGCCTTGCAAAAGTTGAAGAATTAAACTTTAAAAATCACTAAGATGAGCTTACACGTAGACAGAAAACAATACGCCAATATATTAGGTCCTACCGCCGGAGATAAAATCAGACTGGGAGACACTGAAATTATTATTGAAATTGAAAAAGATTTCACGCATTACGGTGACGAAGCCGTTTTCGGAGGGGGAAAAACCGTACGTGACGGTATGGGGCAGAATGTTACCGCTAAAAGAGACGAAGGGGTTCTGGACCTTTGTATCACGGGAGCTGTTATCATTGATCACTGGGGAATTGTAAAAGGAGATATCGGAATCAAAGACGGAAAAATCGTAGGAATCGGAAAAGCAGGAAATCCGGATACGATGGATGGTGTATCTCCTAATATGATTATCGGAGCATCAACTGAAGTTCACGGTGGAAAAGGATATATCGTAACAGCTGGAGGTATTGATACACACATTCATTACATCTGTCCTCAACAGATCGAAACCTCTTTATACAGTGGAATTACGACTATGATCGGTGGAGGAACAGGTCCCAACGACGGAACCAATGCTACAACAGTAACTCCGGGAAAATTCAATATGCAGAAAATGCTTGAAGCGGCAGAAGAATATCCTATGAACCTGGGTTTCTTCGGGAAAGGGAACTGTTCAGCAGAAGAACCTATTGAAGAACAGGTAGAAGCCGGAGCTTTAGGAGTAAAAATTCATGAAGACTGGGGAGCAACTCCTGCAACGATTGATGCTGCTTTGAAAGTAGCTGATAAATATGACGTTCAGGTGGCCATCCACACCGATACCCTGAATGAAGGAGGATTTCTTGAAGATACAATGAGAGCGATCAACGGAAGAGTAATCCACACTTTCCACACAGAAGGAGCTGGTGGAGGCCACGCACCGGACATCATCAAAGCAGCGATGTATCCAAATGTGTTACCCGCTTCTACAAACCCTACACGTCCTTATACTGTAAATACAATCGATGAGCACTTAGACATGCTGATGGTCTGTCACCATCTGAGCAAAAATATTCCTGAGGATGTAGCATTCGCAGATTCACGTATCCGTCCTGAAACTATTGCAGCAGAGGATATCCTTCATGATATGGGGGTTTTCAGCATCATGAGCTCAGACTCTCAGGCAATGGGAAGACCGGGAGAAGTAATCACAAGAACATGGCAGACTGCGAGCAAAATGAAGGAGCAGAGAGGTGATCTTGCTGAAGATAAAGACAGTGGAAATGATAACTACCGTGCAAAAAGATATGTGGCCAAATATACGATCAATCCAGCTATAGCACATGGTATTTCAGAATATGTAGGATCTCTCGAAGAAGGAAAACTGGCAGATTTGGTGATCTGGAAACCTGCATTATTCGGAGTGAAACCGGAAATGATTGTAAAAGGAGGATTTGTAATTGCTGCTAAAATGGGAGATCCGAATGCATCCATTCCAACGCCGCAGCCTATTATTTACAGAAATATGTTCGGGGCCCATGGAAAAGCTAAGTTTGGTACTTGTGCAAACTTTGTTTCTCAGATCTCGATCGACAACGGAACCATCGCTTCTTATAAATTGGAGAAAATGATCCTTCCGGTAAAAAACTGTAGAAATATTTCCAAAAAAGACCTTATCCACAACGATAAAACGCCTTTAATTGAAGTAAATCCTGAAAACTATAAAGTAACGGTAGACGGTGAATACATCACCTGTGAACCGGCAGAAACACTTCCTTTAACACAGTTGTATTACTTGTTCTAAGATCAATTTTATGAATAAAACCTAACAGGTTTCAAAAACCTGTTAGGTTTATTTAACAACAAAAAAAATTATCAGATCATATTGTAAAACAATTATAGAACTAAGTGTAGAATGAAATATTTAAATAAAACAGTTTTTTCTCTTGCTATAGCTGGTGTATCTATGCTGTCAGGGAATCTGAATGCTCAGTTTCTGGGCGGACACAGGCTTAAAAGTGATGAAGACGGACCCAAAGGACAGTTTATGGTGTACGGTTCATTAGACTATTCTAAAATGACAACACCGTCAAGCAGCAGCAGTACGGTATCAAGTGCGCCGCTTGGCGTGGGATACTTCATCAATAATAATGATCTTATCGGAGTCAATTATGCGTACTCACAGAATACAGTTGATCACAATGTTGTTTACAAACAGAATGAAGCAGGTATCTGGTACAGTCCGTCCGTAATGCTTGGGAAATATTTTGTATTGATCGGACAGGTGGACGCTCACTATGTTTGGGGGCAACAACTTTCAACAGCTGCTGATGCCATGCAGAATTTTAACGGATTCCGTCTTCGTGCTTATCCTTTGATCGGAATAGTATTAGGAGGAGGCTGGGCACTGAAATTCAAATTTGCAGAACTATCCATGCTTCAGACCAAGACCAAAGAAGAAGGCTGGACGAAAAGCTATGTAGCGGGAATCAGTGGTTCAACATTCGGGGTAGGAATCTCCAAAAACTTAGACTTTAGAAAAAAATCCAACAATGATAATTAATCAAATCATAGGCAATCTCTCAGAAAATCCAACCGGCAAAACCATAGATTATCTTGATCTTGAATGGTTTGAAACCACCAAAAGAATCCAGCGAAAAAAAACCAGACAGGGAATTGAGGTGGCCATCAAATTTCTCAGAGAAGGGCAACGCTTGCGTGAGGGCGATATTCTTTTTGAGGATGCAGAAAAAATAATTGCGGTCAATGTTCTGGAAACGGAAGCTATCGTAATGTCACCCGCCTCACTGCTGGAAATGGGTACGGTGTGTTATGAGATAGGAAATAAACATATTCCGCTTTTCATTCAGAATGATAAAGTATTGCTCCCTTTTGAAATGCCAATGTTCAGGTGGCTGGAAGCAAGTGGCTTCAAACCGGAAAAACAGTCCGTAAAGCTGCTGAATCTTCTTAAATCTAATGTAGAGCCTCACGGACATGGAAGTCTGGGATCAACAATTTTCACAAAAATCTTAAAAATGGCGGCCCCGAAAGATGAATAATATGAACATAAACTTTCTGTCAGGACTGCTTCATCTTGCAGATCCTACACTTCCCATCGGAGGCTACACCCATTCCAACGGACTTGAAACGTATGTGCAGGAAAGGATCGTACATGACCTGGCAACAGCGAAAGAATTTGTGCAGAATATGCTTCAGTACAACCTTAAATTCAATGACGGGGCTTTTGTAAAAATGGCTTATAAAGCAGCAGAAAAGGGAGATTTGCAACAGCTTTTAGAACTGGATAATGAATGTAATGCAATAAAATGTCCAAAGGAAATCCGCCAGGCTAGTCAGAAACTAGGACTCAGACTGATCAAGATTTTCAAAAGAAGAGAAAGTTTCCCTTTTATGGAGGCGTTTGAAAAAGCAGTTCAGCATAAAGAAGCTAATTCCCACTACTGTATTGTATTTGGAGTGTATGCTTACTTAATGAAAATTCCTTTGTACGAAGCACTTCTGGGGTTCTATTACACCTCAGTTGCCGGAATGATCACCAATGCGGTAAAGCTTGTTCCTCTTGGACAGCTGGATGGACAGGATATTCTATTCTCATTATATCCTGTAATGGAAAAAACAGCTTTAGAAACAATAGAACTGGACAGAGATATGGTGGGACTTTGTAATACCGCCTTTGATATCAGATGTATGCAGCATGAAAGATTGTATTCAAGACTTTATATGTCGTAAGGCAAAAGTAAAGTAAAAAGTAAAAAGTAAAAAGACAAAAGTAAAAAGATAAAAGGCAGGAAAGGTAAGGTGATAAAGGGAGGTTGTAAAGTTAAGAAAATGAATAACTTATAACTGAGTGAATGGTGTGCTTCTTAGCCGAATGAAATGCCTTTGCATCCCTTGTAATATTCTCAATTAATAAAAAAATATACGTGAAATAAGGTGCTCTTTGCTGAGTGAAACGCCCTTGCGATCGAAAATATTCGAAATCAAAAAAACTTAGCGCCATGGCGTTAAAAAAAAAATAAAATTAAAAAAAATGGAAAACAGAAAATATATAAAAGTAGGAGTAGCAGGACCTGTAGGCTCAGGAAAAACTGCATTATTAGAACGTTTAAGCAGAAAATTATTCGGGACTTACGATCTTGGCGTCATCACGAATGATATTTATACCAAAGAAGACGCTGAATTTATGGCTAAAAACAGTCTTCTTCCCCATGACAGAATTATCGGAGTAGAAACAGGAGGATGCCCGCACACCGCCATCCGTGAAGATGCAAGTATGAACCTTGAAGCGGTAGATGAGCTTGCAGCACGTTTTCCGGAAATTGAACTGGTGCTTATCGAAAGTGGAGGCGATAACCTTTCTGCAACATTCAGTCCCGATCTTGCGGACGTTACCATTTTCATTATCGACGTAGCAGAAGGTGAAAAAATCCCTAGAAAAGGAGGACCTGGAATTACAAGATCAGACTTGTTGATCATCAACAAAATTGACCTTGCCCCTCACGTAGGTGCCAGCCTTGAAGTAATGGAAAATGATGCCAGAAGGATGAGAAAAGGAAGTCCTTTCGTATTCACCAACCTGAAAACCGATGAAGGACTGGATAAAGTAATAGGCTGGATTAAAAAATATGCCCTTTTAGAAGAAATTGAAGAACCGAATCTGGTAAGATAAATGGACAGTCATTTAAAAATTATTGCAGGATTCAAGGGAGGAGAATCCTATGTGAAAGATCTTTATGTCTCACTTCCTTTCAGAGTAGTTTCTGTAGGGCAGCGGAAAAGCGACAAAAAGCTCTATCAGATGGTGATGAGTTCTTCTCCGGGGATTCTGGATGGAGATCACTACCATTTGGATGTTACTCTTGAAAAAGGATCATCACTGCAGTTGCAGTCGCAATCCTATCAAAGACTTTTCAACATGCAGGACAAGGCACTTCAGGAGCTTAACGTATCTATGGAAGATGAAACCTCTTTTGCTTACGTTCCCCATCCGATAGTTCCCCATGAAGATTCCAATTTTAAGAGTAAAGCGAATATTCATATCGGGAACAACAGCCAGATTATCATCAGTGAGATCATCACATGTGGAAGAAAACATTATGGAGAAGTTTTTAAACTGAAACGTTTTCAGAATGTAATGGAAATTTATCATAACAATAAACTGGTTGTAAAAGATAATGTTCTCATTCAGCCTGATATGATTCCGATCAGCAGTATCGGTAACCTGGAACAATATACCCATCAGGGAACCCTGATCTTCTACAGTACAAAAGAAAATGTTGATAAAAACGGATTGATAGAGGAGATTGTTGAAGCCGCTACACAACACCATGAACAGATGGAAGCAGGAGTCTCTGTAATGGATGACAATGGTTTTGTAGTACGAGCGCTGGGACATGGAGGAGAATTGATGTACAACTTCTTCCTGCGTATTCAGGAGATGCTCTGGTCGTTGGAGTAAGAAATCTTCCATTGGCTTTAGCCAAAACTTAATAAAGAATCTGAAATAACAGAATTAATAAAAAATGGATAGTACAGTTTGGGCACTTCTTTTGAGTGCCGTTTCAATAAGTTTCATACATACCGCCTCAGGGCCGGATCATTATCTGCCATTTATTGTAATCTCAAAATCTAAGAAGTGGAGTGGAATGAAGACGGCTATATTAACAGTTGTCTGCGGTTTCGGACATGTATTCAGTTCTCTGATCTTAGGTTTTATCGGGGTTTTCCTTGGATGGCAGCTCAATAAAATCTCATGGTTTCAGGATATCAGAGGAAATTTCTCAGGATGGGCACTGCTGATCTTTGGAGGCGTTTATCTGGTATACGGCCTCATTCAGGCCATCAGAAACAAACCACATAAGCATTTTGATGTAATGGGAGATGATGTGTATGTATATGAACATAATCACAGCGAAATCGTAATGCCTCAAAAAAGAATAAAAGTAACACCGCTTGTACTGTTCATGATTTTTGTAATGGGACCCAGCGAACCTCTGATTCCTTTATTATTTTATTCGGGAGTGAAACATTCAATGTCTGAAATTGCTGTATTGGTTACTTCTTTCACAGCAACAACCGTGTTGACGATGCTTGGAATGGTTCTTCTGGGGCGGTATGGTTACTCAACATTATTCAATACCGAAAAACTGGAAAGATACATGGGCGTGGTAAGCGGAGCGGTAGTAACCGTTTGCGGAGTAGGAATGGTCTTTCTTGGATGGTAAATGGGTTCCGGGTTGCGGGTTTCGGGTCTCGGGCGGGAGAGTTTGAGGGTAAAAGGGTTTGAGAGTTTTAAGGTTGAAGAAAAAATTGAAGCTGAAAAATGATGAACTTTCAATCTCGTATGTTTTATCTTAATCTAATCCCCACACCTCGAACCTCACAACCCGCAACCCGCATCTGGCAACAACAACCCCATTATTAATAAATTAAAAAAACTATGGACGAATTTTTCAAAAAACTGCCTTTTTTAGACAATATTTTAAAAGGAATCGGGCAGATTATGCTCCAGGAAAACAGATGGACCGGACTTCTTTTTCTGATAGGAATTTTTATGGGAAGCTGGCAGTGTGGAGTGGCCGTATTGCTTTCAACAGCAGCCGGAACTTTCACTGCCATGAAGCTTAATTATGACAAATCCGAAATCAATGCCGGACTATATGGTTTCAGTGCCGCACTTGTGGGAGTAGCATTGGCATTTCTGTTTCAGACAACAGTACTGATCTGGGGCCTTATTGTATTGGGTGGAGCGTTGGCTGCTGTTATTCAGCATTTCTTTATACAAAAGAAAATCCCTGTATTTACTTTTCCTTTTATCATTATTACCTGGGTCCTGGTATTTGTTCTGCATCATTTTACTCATATTCCACCCTCTGAAATGTTAAGCAGTGAAGTGGTTCCTACAGAATATGATGACTTTCTTACCTGTACCAATGGTTTTGGTGAAGTGATATTTCAGGGAGGAATCCTTTCAGGTATGATTTTCTTCCTGGCGGTATTCATAAGTTCTCCAGTAGCGGCCTTATATGGTTTGGCTGCATCTATTTTGGGGGCAGGATTATCACAGTTGAACGGAGAACCTATTAAAGAAATCCACATGGGATTATTTGGATTCAATGCCGTGCTTTCTGCAATTGTCTTTTCCGGAGTTAAAAAAACAGATGGCTTGTGGGTACTGATCGCCGTTCTTATTACCATCGCGATCGATGATCTCTTGATCGATAACCATTGTCTGGATATGGTCGGCGGAGTATTTACTTTCCCCTTTGTAGCAGGAACATGGATTACCCTTTTAATTCAGAAAATATTTCTTAAAGCGAAAGCATAGCTTCTGAGGTTGAGAGTTGAAGAGTTTGAAAGTTGTGGGGTTTTACATGTGGAAAGATTCCCAGTCTCTCATCTCTTTGTCTATTATCTCTCATCTCTTATCTAATTTATAATTTAATTAAAAAAAATGAAAATAACAAAAATAGCAGCCGTATTTCTGGTTATGGTATTCAGTGGAAAAATGATGGCGCAGGAAACAGAAAAACAGTTGCTGATCAAAGATGCAGATGACAAATTTCCCATTGCAGATGCTTTGGTAAAATATGACCATGGAAACAGCCATACTCATACAGCGGCAGATGGTATGTTTGCTGTCCCTGTAAAATCTCTTCCTGATACACTGGTGATCAGCCGTCAGGGATATGATGAGATAAAATGGGCAGTAACCAATGATGATAAAAATAAAGTTATTTTTTTACAGCATAAACCTTTTCAGATTTCTGAAGTTGCCATTAACCACAGTTCATTTTTATCAGCTATCACCAAAGTAGATCTGAACAAATTTCCGGTCAACTCAGCGCAGGATTTGTTGAGAAAAGTTCCGGGACTGTTTATTGCACAACATGCCGGAGGTGGAAAAGCAGAACAGCTTTTTTTAAGAGGATTCGATGCCGATCATGGTACCGACGTAAGTGTGAATGTAGACGGAATGCCCGTGAATATTGTATCTCATGCCCATGGACAGGGATATTCTGACTTACACTTTGTAATTCCTGAAACCGTCAATAATATTGACTTCGGAAAAGGGGCCTATTATATGGACCGCGGAGACTTTAATACAGCCGGATATGTAGATTTCCAGACCTATAATGGGTTGAAAAACAGTGTGATTAAACTGGAAGGAGGTTCGTTCAATTCAAAAAGAGTGTTGGGAATGTTCAATATTCTACATGATGATCTGGGGAGGAAAAATGCCTATATAGCAGCAGAATACAACTATACAGACGGGCCTTTTGATGTAAAACAGAATTTCAACAGAGTCAATATTTTCGGGAAGTACAACCAATGGCTTACCGATAACGATTATTTCAATATTCAGTTTTCAACATTTAATTCTTCATGGAATGCTTCCGGGCAGATTCCGGAGCGCGCTGTAGATGAAGGAATTATTGGCAGATGGGGAAGTATTGATCCTACTGAAGGCGGTAAAACTTCCAGAACAAACCTTCAGATGAACTTTAAGCACATTATTTCTCCTTCCGAGCAGATTGATGCCATGGCTTTCTATTCAAAATATAATTTTAATCTGTATTCTGATTTTACCTTTAATTTAAAAGATAAAGATCATGGGGATGAAATTCAGCAGACCGACGGAAGAAATATTTACGGCGCGGAAGTGAAATATACAAAGACTTTTTCCTTTGCCAGCAGCTCCTTAAACTGGACTTCAGGAATCGGACTAAGAAATGATGACATCAATACTTTACAGCTTAATCACGTTTATCACAGAGATATGCTGCTTGATAAATTATCAGATGTGACAGGAACAGAAACCAATCTTCATGCTTATTCAGGATTGATATGGAAAGTTGGGAAATGGACCATTAACCCTGCCTTGAGAGTGGATCATTTTATTTTCAATATGCATAATCTGCTGGATGCAGAACAGCTGCCATCAGGACAGTCAAAAGAAGCAACAAGGCTTAGTCCAAAATTGAATTTCTCCTACGCTCAGAACGATAATGTAATGTGGTTCCTGAAAACAGGGATGGGCTTCCACTCCAATGACCTCAGAGTAGTTGTTCCCAATAAAAATGAAAATACTCTTCCGTATTCTATTGGAGCAGATTTCGGGGTGAGATTGCATCCTTTCAAATCTTTGATCATTACTCCGGCATTATGGTATATGGATCTTCAGCAGGAATTTGTCTATGTAGGTGATGATGCAGTAGTAGAACCTTCCGGCAAATCAAGACGTTTTGGGGCTGATCTTGGAGTTCGCTTCCAGCCGTTGGAAAACTTTTATCTGAATGCGGATATCAACTATTCCCACGCCAGATTTACAGAAGAAGAAAAAGGACAGGATTACGTTCCGCTGGCTCCGGTAGTTACCAGCACAGGATCTGTAAACTGGGATTTCCTGAATGGTTTTTCTTTAGGACTACAGTACAGATATCTGGGTGCAAGACCAGCGGTAGAGGATAACAGCATCAGAACCAAAGCTTACTTTGTCAATGATCTTATGCTTTCCTATAACCGTCAGAAATGGGGAGCAAATGTTCAGTTGAACAACCTTTTCAACGTAAAATGGAATGAAGCCCAGTTTGCAACAGAAACACAGCTAAAAGGAGAAGCGGAGCCCATTACAGATCTTACGTATACCCCGGGAAGTCCTTTCGGAGTGAGAGTAGGAGTGTATTATAAGTTCTAAGTGAGAGAGTGGTAGAGTTTGAGGGTTTCAGAGTGAAGATGTGAGTTCCGGGTTTCGGGGTTTTTATTCTCTTGCTTTTTTGCCCTTTTATCTTCTCTGCTGATTCAGTATTGAGTCTTAAAATATTTTGTATAACTTTAATTAATCATAACAAGGATATGGAAGTTCTATCCAATTTTCAATATAAAAAGCTTTTTCTTCCTAATATTACGGAAAAAATATTAGCCAATAATGCTGATATACAGCTCTATCGGATAGAAAATTATCTTAAAGGTATTCTGATGCCGGTAATTCCGTACCGTACAACTTTTAATTTTATTATTTTCGTTACCAACGGACATATCAGACAGTACCTTGAAAATAAAGAATATCATGCTGAAAAAGGAGGTGTGATCTTTATTAAACAAGGAACAATTACCGCAACTGTTGAATTATCTGATGATATTGAAGGATTTTTCCTTGCTTATGAAAATAATATTCTGTCTGAACAGGAACTGCCCAAACATAAAAGCAGCATCTTTTTCATGACTCCTTTCCTTAATCTGGATAGCCTGACCTACGGAACCATTACTCAGCTTCTCCCGATCATGGAGCAGGAATTATGGTTGAATAACCTCAATGTCAATGATGTAGTGGTAACGATGCTTCATCTTATTCTGATTAAAATGCTCAGTACAGATGCTGATAACCATCATAAATCTGCAACACGTCCCATGGAGCTGTCCCTGCAGTTCCGGGATCTTTTGTTTAAATATCATGTAGGAGAAAAGAGAGTGGCTTTCTATGCTGATAAACTGTCCGTTACAGAAAGTTATCTGAATAAATGTGTAAAAGGAGTAACTCAAAAATCTCCAAAACAATGGATCAATGAAATTGATATCAATTATAGCAAAGCATTACTTCATTCCAGTAAAGATATTGCTGAGATTGCCTACGAACTGAATTTCCATACGGCTTCCCATTTTACCCAGCTTTTTAAAAAGATCGCAGGAATTACTCCAAAAGAATATAGAATCCAGTTCCTGAACAATAGTAGAATTTCAATATAGTCGGGCTGGAAGCGGAAAGTCAGATGATGGAAGTATTGTGTAGTAGCCTGATCAAATAAGTTGTTTTTAGGAATTTCATAACTCCCAGCTTCCATTCTTCCGTCTTCTACATCCTCTCGTTTTCCAGAATTTTCAAAACCAGTCTTTCTTCTTTTGTAAGATCGGCTTTTCCGTCATTTTCTTCTATGACTTCCAGCTCATCAAGATATTTTTTGATCGTGTTGTTTTCGTAAAGGTTGATGACTAAAGGATGAACATAATACTTTCTGCAAACCGTCGATGTATTTCCCAGGTGTTCTGCAACAATATCCAGGGCTTCTTTGACCTTCTTTTTGTATTGAGTGTCATTTTCTGCATATCCGATTTCTTTAAAAGCAATCAGCGCACTTACCGTTCCGGACCATGTTCTGAAATCCTTCGCTGTAAAATCTTCACCACTGATCTCCTTGATATACTCATTCACCATCCCCGAATCTACAGAATGTCGGTTTCCTTCATCATCAAAATACTGGAAGAGTTCTTTCCCAGGGATATCTTTACATTTCTGAACCAGCCTTGCCAGCCTCTTACTTCTGAGGTCGATCTGATGCATAACACCTTTCTTTCCTTTAAAAGAAAAAGAGATTTTCTGCCCGTTTACCTTTACATGTTTATCCTTTAAAGTAGTCAGTCCAAAAGAACCGTACAGTTTTTCATATATATTATTTCCAATACGGATATTGGTTCTTTGCATAAGGCTTACAATTAGGGCCAGGATTTTTCGTTTCTCAAAATTTCTCAGGGCAAGATCCTGTTCAATATGCAGGCGGATGTCCGGTAATGCATATCCGAACTGAAGCATTCTGTAAAATTTTGTATGATTTCTTAAAGCACTCCACAGAGGGTGGTAGCGATATTGTTTTCTTTTTTTTACATCAAAGCCTGTTGCCTGAAGATGGCCGTTATCAAGAGCACAGATCCATACATTTTCCCAGGCTGGCGGGATCACCAGTTTATTAATCCGGGTAATTTCTTCTTTATCCTTTATCTTTTCACCATCTTTGTAATAGAAATATTTCTTCCCGGTTTTCTTACGGGTAATTCCGGCGGTTTCTGCATCGGTGGTATATACAAGATGTACCGCCTTTGCAGAAGCTTCCGGGTCCTTCATTATTTTAACAATTTTTGAAGGCTTCAGGTGAGAAATGATCTCCAAATCTGTATTCTTCTCCATAAAACATGGTTAAGAGTTTTTACCCCTCGAAAAAATCAGTAAAAGAATCCCTACTATTACACAGACTAAGAGAATTCCCCACCACATTCCTGCCTTAAAAATTGTTTCCACGGCTTCACAACTTGTTAATGTCAGTATACTCAATAGCATCATACTGTAAAAGCTCCATTTTTTCATAGTATCTGTTTTTGTTGGTGTGTTAAATTCTGAGATGGTCAGCTCTCCATTTTTTGATAGACCTTTTAATTTCGTCTCCTGAGATGTTTTCATGAAGCGCTCTGTATAAAAGCTCTTTGAATTCATCATCATACGTAAATCTCAACGCAGCAATCTGATCGAATTTCAGTTTCTCAGCAGTTTCATCAGACCTCTTATTGAAAATTTCGAAATAACGCTGCTTAAACTCCAGAATAACCATGCGGTTTTGAAGTCCCAGTGCATAATGCTGCCTTGTCATGAATGCCAGATAAAAAAGCAAAAAAATCACGACAGAAAATAATATCCAGATCAGCCGGTTTCCGGGGTCGTCCCAGATTTTATAGATTCCTAAAATCTCCAATATAATGAGCAATGGAAGATAAATAAAATGATGGGGCGGATAAAATTTCCTGTGGTTATTGTAGTTTTGCTGTTTCATGCAATAGAATGTAGCAATAATCTTTCCAAAAATTTATTATTTTGATAATATGGTAGATTTTTTTTCTTAGAAATGGTTTGTTTTTGTTAAATATGTTTAGTAGTTCGTTTTTTTCAGGACACCTTAAAAAATATAGAATTATTAAGCAAAATAGCCGGTAGATTTACCCTTCAGACATCAAATTTTTTGTAACTTTCGGTGGTTAAAAATAAAAAGAATGACTTCAAAGGAAAAAGTTGCTGCGCTTCGTGAAGAAATGCAGAAAAATAATGTTGATGCATTTATAGTATATTCTGCAGACCCGCATATGAGCGAATACCTTCCTGAAGAATGGCAGGAGAGAGCTTGGTTGTCAGGTTTCTTAGGTTCTGCTGGTTTTGTGGTAATTACCAAAGATAAAGGCGGACTTTGGACAGACGGAAGATACTTTACACAAGCTGCTATTGAACTGGAAGGTTCCGGAATTGATCTTTTTAAAGATGGAATGGAAGGAACTCCTAATTATATCGACTGGATTATTTCAGAAATTCCTGCAGGCGGTAAAGTGGCGGTAAATGCTGTTGCAGCTTCTCATGCCAACTGGGAACTGCTTTCTCAAAAATTTAATGCAAAAAATATTACGCTGGCAGATATTCCACTTTTAAAAGAAGTCTGGAAAGACAGAGGAACTGCATCTGCTAACCCTATTTTCGTACATCCCGTAGAAAGAGCCGGTAAATCTGTATCCGATAAAATTGCTGCCATCCGTCAGAAAATGGAAGAGCAGGAGGCAACCGTACACATTATCTCAAGTCTGGATGATGTGGCATGGACACTGAACCTGAGAGGAAGTGATGTAGAAAGCAATCCAGTATTCTTAGGATATATTGTGATTACTAAAAACGACGCTGTTGTATTCACAGGATTAGAAAAGATGGAAGTGGCTGCAAGAAAACAAATGGATGATTCGTTTGTTAAAATGATGCCTTACGAAGAATTCTACAATTACCTTAAGACTTTCAAAAACGAAAAAGTACTGGTTTCTCCCAACAGCAACCAACAGATTTTTGAAACATTAAAAACAGACAACCAGTTTATCAAAGCTCCGGTTCCCGGCAACCTTATGAAAGCCCAGAAAAATGAAGCTGAACTGGAAGGTTTCAGAACCGTAATGGTAAGAGACGGAGTAGCGATGGTGAAATTCCTTTATTGGCTAACACATAATGCAGGAAAAGAAGCGATGAATGAATATTCTATCGGACAGAAACTGAAAGGATTCCGTGCAGAAGGTGAAAATTTTGTCGGAGAAAGCTTTGGTTCTATCGTTGGATATAAAGATAACGGTGCTATCATGCACTATTCTGCTAAAAAAGAAGGAAGTAAAGAAGTTACGAATGAGGACACAATCCTGGTAGATTCAGGAGGCCAGTACCTTGAAGGAACTACAGATATTACAAGAACTTTCGCTTTAGGAACACCTTCGGAAGAGTTTAAAAGAAATTCAACATTGGTACTGCAGGGACTGATCCGTTTATCGATGGTGAAATTCCCGAAAGGAACAAAAGGAGTACACCTGGATGCTATTGCAAGGCTTCCGCTATGGATGGAAGGGAAAGACTTCAACCACGGAACAGGACATGGAGTAGGAAGCTTTATGAATGTACATGAAGGACCGCAAAACATCAGAAAAGACCTGAATCCTCAGGAACTTCTTCCGGGAATGGTTTGTTCAAACGAACCTGGATATTACCTTGAAGGGCATTACGGAATCCGTCACGAAAACCTGATTGCCGTAAAAGAATCAGAAACAACAATTCACGGAACATTCTATGAATTTGAAACATTGACATTCTGCCCGTTCTTCAAAGATACAGTGGTAAAAGAAATCCTTTCAGAAGACGAAATCGCCTGGCTGAACGGTTACCATAAAACTTGTGAGGAAAAGCTTGCTCCACATTTAGATGGAGAAGTTAAAGAATGGTTCCTTCAACTGGTAAGCCCGCTTTAATAAAGATTCAAAGGTGAAAGTGCATGACAATCATAACGTTAAATTTTAAACTTTAAACCTTGAACCTTGAACTGTAAACAGTAAACTGAATATTGTTAGATAATCCAAAGTCCTGTAAGGTATTTCCTGCAGGGCTTTTCTTTTTATACAACCGTATTTTTACGGATATAATTCTAGGGATTCCACTGATGCATAAAAAATAAGGTTCACCTATCTTTGTTACAACAAAACATCATTCATATCTTCATAAATAACTCAAGTAAATTCAAAACGGTAGATCATCTCGTCCTGAGATGATTTTTTTTGTTTTCAATTGAAATCAGCTAGATCTATTTGAGTGAAAAATATTCAAATTGATTGATATGAAACGCAAAGAATCTATTAGAACATCTTATCTTAAGGGGGCTAAGGCTTCGATAAAGTCGCTGATGAAGCTATATGGCTATGCATGAGCTTAGAAAGAATCAATGCAATTGACTCCCTCTTTGCCCTCTTTACATTAAACTCTGCAAAAATTAAAACTTTGCGTAGATAAACAACATTGCTTCCATCTTTTTATTTATTTTCGCTGAAACTTATTTTATAGAATGGAACGAGACTATTTTCGAAGCTTTAACCTGTTTTCAGAAGATGAAATTGAAGAATTCCTGAAATTTTCCGAAGTCAGACTTATCGGTAAAAATGATTATTTTATACAGGAAGGAGAGCTTTGTAAAGAAGTAGGATTGGTAAAGTCTGGTATTTTCCGTTCTTTTTATACTTCTGATGAAGGAAAAGATATGACCTACTGCTTCCGGTTTCCCAATCATATGATAGCTTCCTATTCATCATTTGTTTCAGGATGCCCAAGCAAAGAAAGTATGCAGGCCATTACCAATGCAGAGCTGATTATTCTTAAAAAAGATGCGGTAGATGAACTGGTTCAGAACAATCTTAACTGGACAAAGTTTTTAAAAGTTATTGCAGAGCAGGAATATCTTGAACTTGAAACACGGTTTTTTCAGTTGCAAAGGGACAGCGCTGCCCGGCGTTACGAAACATTAGTAAAAAAACATCCTGATTATATTCAAAATATTCCATTACAGTATCTGGCTTCTTATCTGGGCATTACCCAGCGGCATCTGAGTCGTATCAGAAAGGAAATTTCTTTTTAGACATTTGTCCTGTTGATTAGAATAGAGGCGCTCTACTTTTGTCAAAAAAAGTTATGGAGCAAAATATTCTTATAATTGGAGGAAATGGATTGGTAGGTAAAACAATTTCCCGTATTCTGAAATCAAGAAATCCTCATCTTACTGTTTTCATCGGAGGAAGAAAAGAGGGAAAAACAGACAAAGACCTGAAAATCGATGTCACAGATCCTTCCTCTTTTAAAGTGATCCTTGAGAAAAAAATACAACTTATCATTCTTTCCGTGAATGATAAAGAAGATCATGTACTTCGTTTTGCGATTGATCGTCACATAGATTATCTGGATATTACCAAACCTACTCCGGCATTGGTAAAAGCTTACAGTATTGCAGGGAAGTCAAAGGTAAACAGCAGAATTGTCTTTAGTTCAGGCTGGATGGGTGGAATTGTCCCTGGATTGGTTAATATTCTTTCGGATTCAGGTGATATTACTGAAGCGAAACTCTTTGTTTATTATTCTGTGAAAGATCTTGCAGGCGAGAGTTCAGCTCACTTTATGGCAGAAAACGTAGCCGTTCCTTTTGTGCATTATAAGAATGATAAACCGGTTTTTATCAGACATTTCCTGGACACAGAAGCTTTTAACTTTTCCTTTGGAATAGGGAAAAGAAGTGCCTATAATTTTGATGTGCCCGACCTGTATATTCTCAACAAAGTGGAAAGAATTTCCGATGTAAGTGTGAAAATGACCTACAACTCAAAATTCATAACCTGGCTGCTGGGAGCATTTCAATACCTCAGGATCTACAATATTTTGTCATTAAAGGAAAGAAAAATGATTTTTGGATCCAGTGGTAACGGAGATCAGGCGGTCTTTGAAATTGTAGTTGATAGTCATTCGGGAGAAAAGAGGCTGAGTTTGCAGAGTGAAAAAGGACAGGCAGAATTAACCGCTTTATCTGCTGTTCTGCATACCGAAGAACTGTTGAGAAATCCTCACGAAAATAAAGTATATTTCAGTCATCAGCTGCATGAGCCTTTATCATTAATGGCACAGCTTAATGCCTATGATTCTATCAATATCAATGTAACACAATGAAAAAAATAGCTATCATTAACGGACATCCCAATAAAGATTCTTTCAATTTTGGGATAGCAGAAGCTTACAGATCAGGAGCAATAGAAGCAGGAGCTGAAGTAAAAGAAATAGTGATAAGGGATTTACACTTCAATCCCAATTTACAGTTCGGATATCAGAAAAGAATGGAGCTTGAGCCGGATCTGTTGAAAGCCTGGGAAGTTATTCAGTGGGCAGATCATCTCGTTTGGATACATCCTGTCTGGTGGGGAGGATTTCCAGCGCTAATGAAAGGATTCATAGACCGACTTTTTTTACCGGGAATGGCCTATAAATATCGTGAAAATTCTGTGTGGTGGGACAAGCTGCTGAAAGGAAAAACGGCTCACATTATTACCACATTAGACCAGCCGGGATGGTATTACCGTCTGTTTTTTGGCAGGCCCAGCGTGAATCAGCTTAAAAAATCCATATTGGAATATTGTGGAGTAAAACCCGTTAAACTGACTTATATCGGAATTATCCGGAATTCTAAAGATGAGCAGCGGGTTCAATGGTTAAGGAAAGTGAAGGAACTAGGAAAGAAACAGAAATAATTTAAATTTTAGGATGTAGTAATGATAACTTTATCCGGCAATAATTTTCTATTGCCGGTTAAAGTTTCATTATTATAGTTAAATACAGTTGTTTTACTATTTTACAGGCCTTTTTTTCCTTCAATCCAATATGCCTGTGATTTTATGCACTTGGGAGAAACTCCTCTGGCTTTAAGAAATTTTCTGATCAGAGACATTTTTCCTCCGTTTCCGGTAAGGTAAAAAATCACTTCATTATCAGAAATAGAATCTTTTTCTTCCCTCAGAAAATCATTCAATGCTTCAATCATTCTCATGGTATTGTTCTTGGGGCTGTGGTAACCATATAAATTCAGTTTTTCCAGAGCAGAACACTCTTCCAGTTCATGAAGGCATATGAATAAAGAACCGGATTCCTCTACGGCTTCCTTGATGGAAATAGAACTTCCCAAAGAAGTTTCATCACCCACAGAAAAATGAATTTTAGCATCAGGAGTAAAAAATTGTTTTCCTCTGGGCATTAAAAGCTTGATGGAAGCTCCTTTTATGAGTTGAGTGACAAAATTACTTCCTGCAGCAGACTTATCATGTAAGTGAAATAAAACATCGAAAGTTCCCGCTTCCTTGTTAAAATTAAAAGGTGAATAATTCCTGAAATCACGATCATTGATTCTTATTCCAATAGCGTAGGCGGGTTCATAAGGAACCTCCTGTAAATCCGTTTCAAAGCGTATCAGTCGAAGATCATTGGTAATCTGTTCTATATGGCTAACGGTACATTCTTTAAATTTTGAGGACCAAACATTTTCTACGGTGTCATTGATCCATTTTGGCAGGCTTGGCATAAATTATTTTTATTGCAAAGGACGTTGCAAAATGGGAAAATACCGATAGCAGTTTCGGGGAATTAATTGGACTATTCGTGGTTGTGAACTATTGATGTTGATTCCGGAATTGTGATGGAGATTGATCTTCCAGTTTGGAAAATAGACGACTGAAATAGGTGTGATCACTATATCCCAGTTCATAAGCCACTTCTTTTACACTCAGATTGGTAAAAACCAGTAATCTTTTGGCTTCAATCAAAATTTCCTGATGAATCCAGTGTTGTGCGGGCTTTCCTGTCACTTCGCGAACCGTTTCAGTCAGGTATCCTCTTGTAATATTTAAAACTTCTGCATATTCAGATGGACTTTTCATGGTTTTAAAATCTTTTCGAACCAAAATTCTGAATGCTCTGCACAGTTGTAAAGCACGGTTTTCACCTGAAGCAGGAGAAATATTTTTCTGAGAATACATTAAAGCAAACATTCCAAGGAATGCGTTAAGCAACGACTGTACAACCAGAAATCCTTCTTTGGAAGAAAGCATTTCGTTCGTATAAGATGCATGAAGCATGCTGGCTGTGGTATTGATTTTTTTGATGAGGCTTTTATCCATCGGCAGTGGCTGTATTTCGCCCAGGGATTCATCAAAAAAAGAACGTACGGTATCGGGAACAAGTTCCGCTTTTACAGCAACAAACCATCCGCAGACCTCTTCCATGAGAAGTCCCTGATGTACCTGACCCGGCAATACGCAGAAAATAGTGGATTCTTTGGCTTCAATGGTTTTAAAATCGACCATCATTCTCACGTGACCGCTTTCCATACAGGTAAAAATATAATGGCTGTCGCGATGTATGCCTTTATCCAAAAGAATATCTCCCGCATTCTGAGTACGTTTATCCATCCTTTTGATATGGAACTGATGATGGGTAATACCGTTTAAGTCGTAAGTAGGAATGATCTGTTTCATCTTTTAAACCTGTTGTGATGAGGATAATACGCAAGGGTAAAATTACGTATTTTCACGGTTTTACATTCCGGATTTTAATCTCAAATTCGCGGTGCATAACATGGTGCTTTTCTTCAAGTCAGATTTTATATGAATATACACCGGAATTCGGAACAGAAAGAAACCTGTTCCGGATTTTATTTTGCTTTTGAAAATGCCATTTTTATAGCTAAATAGGTTAAGACACTGGCCATAAACCATTTCTGTACTTTTATCCAGACCGGATTTTGGGAAAAGAATAAAGCTACTCTTGCAGCTGTTAAAACAATGATAAAGTTGATGCTGAAGCTGATCAGGACCTGAATGACCCCAAGTTCAAGGCTTTGGGTAAATATCGAACCATACGCTGGCTTGATGAACTGAGGAAAGAAAGACAGGTAAAACACAGCTACTTTAGGATTCAAAACATTCGTTAAAAAACCAATGGTGAAAAGCTTTTTTGGACTATCATGGGCAACATTTCTGTCAACATCAAAAATGTTTTTGCTTTTCGGTTTTATAGCCTGATAAGCAAGATATAAAAGATAGACAGTTCCCAGTGTTTTAAGAATGGTATACGCAAGCGGAACAGCCAGTAAAACAGCGGTGAGACCAAAAGATACCATGATGATATGGAACAAAAATCCGCATACAACTCCGGCTAAGGAGATAAACCCGGACTTTTTTCCCTGGGTAATGGATTTTGAAATCAGATAAATCATATTAGGACCAGGACTGATCACCAAAATGAGTGCAGCCAGAATAAAAAATATAAGCTCGTGAAATGGAATCATGGGAGTTCTTATTTAAATGAGAAGGTTTCCGGTGCAAAGATAAGAGGTGTTCCTGATTAAATTTTATTAGAAACAGAAGAAAAATTCATTTTCATTCAATTAAATTTTATTTTCCACCTGAATGTGATTTAAAAAAAATATCAGTCTGTTTTTTTTGTAAATTTCAACTCATAAAATAATTATCATTCACAAATAAATATTATCATGACTACTGAAAACATCTTTGAAGCTATCAGAAAATGGAAAAATCTTATCGATTCTTATAAAAACGGAATTGATAGAAATGGAGCAGAAATTTTGAATTATTTGAATCAGGGAACTCACTTCAGTGTTTCAGGTGAAGACATTGAACAGTGGAAAAGAAACCTTGGAACTATGGAGCTCCCAATGATCCATGCTTACGTGGGAATTCATGAAGGTAAGCTGAAATTTTTTCTCATTGATTCTAAAAGTGATAAAGATGCTGATTTCAATACCATTCTTATAAAAGACTTTTTAGTAGAATTCAGTGAATCAAAAATAGAAAGCAGCAATGATATGGTGATAGATGTTCCTCCTATTACTGCAGAATCAGCCATCAACCGTAGTTTCAGATGGAATATGTTTGGGAATTCGTGGCTGCAGGCTCAGAAAACAGAAGATATTTTTCAACTGATTTCCATACCGTTCTCAGATTATAAAAATATAGGAATTACAGCAGGGCAGACGTGTACCAGCTTCTTTGGGCTTACAGATGATCTGGAAAAAAAAGATCCTGGATTCCCTTATCATATTGAAATTATTACTGTGAAAAGTCTCGCTATTAATCATATGAGTGAAACTGCTGAAAATTATTCTACACCAAGACCTCCTTTTACGATTATTGATACTCTTAATGATTATCAACTTCTGAAGCAAAGTACCCGTGTTTTCGTATAACAGTTTATCCCTTTATTTACAAATTATAATTAATCTCGTCTTATGCACCGGATTGGTTGTACTGATAAAAGAAGGGATCAAAACAAAACTTCCTGTGATTGTACTGCTCTCAGGAGAATTGATGCTGGAACTCACGGATTTAACCGACCGGCTGATGAAATTAAATACCCTCAATACTTACAATTATATATTGAGCCAGTTTTTTGGTTTGATGATCCTTACGGTGATCTATAACAATTATTATATACAGCTTTCCCGCAGATTAAGAGGATTGGTCTATTGTTATGCTGTCCTGGTTTTGATTATTAATGGGGTATTTGTGCAAAATGATATGCAGGTTACTTTTTATTCCAATATTATCACCAGTATGATCATCTGTAGCTATGCTGCTGCTTATTTTATGAAAGTCATCAGGGAAGGTAGGGCAGATAGGGATATGTTTATTGTGAACATTATCGTTTTTCTGTTTTTTTCTATAGAATGTATCATATCCACTACCTTTAATTTTTTAATCAGCAACCATCTGAACTGGGTAGCTCCTATCTGGCTTTTTAGAGGCATTTTGCTATTGTCTTTTTATCTTGCTTTTATTAATCTGGGATGGGGCGTTGGGAAAATCAGGATCAGATAATTGTATGGATATGGATCGGTATTGGATTGTTTTCTTTAACAACATTATTTGTTACTTTATTGGTTATTAGTTATTTAAAAAGCATAAGGAAAAACAAAAAGAAAGTTTCCCGTCTGGTCCGTAATTCAAAAAATGAACATTGGGAGAATATGCTTCTTTTACAGGAACAGGACAGGGAACGGTTGGCAGAAGAACTTCATGATAATATTATTTCACAGTTAAATCTTATCCGTTTGAATCTTAATGATAAAATGCCGGAAGAACTTAATCGTGATTTAAAAAAGTCTATGCAGCTGATAAGGGAATTATCCCATAATCTTACGCCGCCTGACCTCGATGAGGTGGAACTGGTAGATTTGATTGCAGACTATCTTGAGCAGGTTAATAAAAATATAGAGGTTATTTTCAATCATATGACGATCAGAATACCGATCAGTAATCCTGTAAAACTTAATCTTTTCAGAATTGTTCAGGAACTGATCACCAATATTTTAAAACATGCGGAAGCCACCAGAGTAGATGTCTCCTTAAGAATCTCTCTGAATTATTTAATATTAACCATAGAGGATAACGGCCGCGGATTCATCATTGAAAACCAGTCTGGAGGTATTGGGCTGAGGAATATTAAAACAAGAACACAAAAAATTAAAGCCATCTATAAACTTAAAACCCAGCCTGAAAAAGGTACAAAATTTATAACCTGTATGGCAATACAATAAAAATAAACATGGAACACTCAAAAATTAAAATCGGAATTGTAGATGATGATCTGCTGTTTGTACAGCTTTTAAAAAATTATATGGAAAACAATGGAGACTATCAGGTGATGCTTACCTCTACAGGCGGGTATCAGTTTCTTAAAGAACAGGATTCAGCTTCTTTAGATATCCTGATTCTGGATCTGAGAATGGCCAATGGGGACGGTCTTGAAGTGATGACCGAACTGGCCCGCAAAGAAACCGAAACAAAAATCATTGTTCTCTCCAGCTTCTACCGTCGTTCATTCATGGGACAGATGCTGAAAATGGGAGCTCATGCTTTTTTACCAAAAGAAATTGAACTGGAAGAATTGTTATCTGTGATGAAGACTGTTCATCATACCGGACATTATTTTTCCAATGATCAGATGGATGTCATGAGAACCCAGCTTTCCAACAAGCTTCCGGAATTTCATGCGTTCTCCAAAGATGAACTGACAGACAGGGAAATTGATGTTTTACGATTAGTTTGTCAGCAGCTGAGCACCAAAGAAATTGCAGACTCTCTGTTTATTTCACCCAAAACGGTAGAAACCCATAAGACCAATCTGATGATCAAGACCGGAGTGAAAAATATGGCGGGACTTGTTATTTATGCTGTACAGAATAAAGTCATAGACCCTGAAGAAATTGTATTGTTTGATAAATAGCTTTATTCAAAAAAGAATCAGGGAGCACGTGAATGTACTCCTTGATCACAAGAAATCTAAAAAACACTATAATTTAGGATGTAATATTTTAGCAATAGAAACGGCATCTGCTACCGTATCCATGCTGTAGATCTGGATGACACCTTGTGTAGTAGCAGCCTGACCTAAGATATTTTGTTGGTTTTGAGCATTCACTGCATTTTCAAACATAATTCCTGTAGAGTGTGCAGCGGATTGATATACGTTACTTAAAGCCATAGCAGGAGATTCTCCAACTACTTTTACGTTGGATTGCGTTACTGCGTCTGTGATTTGTTCGTTTACTGGCATAATGATTATTGTTTATTTGGGTTAAAAACAACCGGAATTTCCGGTTGTTCGGATAATGGTATTTAAGCGATTCGCAACAACGAATTAGGGATTAAGGATTTTGGCAATTGAAACTGCATCTGCAACTGTATCCAGGCTATAGATCTGTGCAATACCTTGTGTAGTGGCAGCCTGAGTAACAATATTTTGCTGGTTTTGTGTATTCACTGCATTTTCAAACAGGATTCCTGTAGAATGGGCTGCAGATTGATAGACGTTGGCCAGAGCCATTGCAGGAGATTCTGCTACTACTTTTACGTTGGATTGCGTTACCGCGTCTGTGATTTGTTCGTTTACTGGCATAATGATTATTGTTTATTTAGGTTTTAAAAACAACCGGAGTTTCCGGTTGTTCGGATAGTAATATGTAAGCTATTCGTAAAAAGTGATTACGGAGTAAGGATTTTAGCAATAGAAACCGCATCGGCTATCGTATCCAGACTGTAGATTTGAGTAACCCCTTGTGTAGTGGCAGCCTGAGTAACAATATTTTGCTGATTTTGAGTATTAATAGCATTTTCAAACATAATTCCTGTAGAATGTGCTGCTGATTGATACACGTTACTTAGAGCCATTGCAGGAGATTCTGCTACTACTTTTACGTTGGATTGAGTGACTGCGTCTGTGATTTTTTCGTTTACTGGCATAATGATTATTGTTTATTTTGGTTAAAATCACCGGGTTTTCCGGCGGGTTGATTGATTCTGCGCTCTGCAGAATGTGTTTAAGGTTTAAGAATTTTAGCAATAGATAGAGCATCAGCGATGGTATCTTTGCTGTAGATTTGAGTAACCCCTTGTGTAGTGGCTGCCTGGGTAACAATATTATGTTGGTTTTGAGCGTTGGTTGCGTTTTCAAACATAATTCCTGTAGAATGTGCAGCAGATTGATACACATTACTTAACGCCATAGCAGGAGACTCTGCAACTACTTTTACATTAGACTGCGTTACCGCGTCTGTGATTTGTTCATTAACTGGCATAATGATTAAGGTTTATTGGGTTAAAAACAACCGGACTTTCCGATTGAGGTCATTACTTTGATCAAACCGCTTAAAAATTAAGGCTTAAGGATCTTCGCAATAGAAACCGCGTCTGCTACAGTATCCAGGCTATAGATTTGCAGAATACCCTGAGTGGTTGCTGCCTGGCCTAAAATGTTCTGTTGGTTTTGCGTATTGACCGCATTTTCAAACATGATTCCCGTAGAATGTGCAGCAGATTGGTATACGTTGGCCAGAGCCATTGCAGGAGATTCTCCTACTACTTTTACGTTCGACTGTGTTACTGCGTCTGTGATTTGTTCATTAACTGGCATAATTGTAATTGTTTTTTTGAGATCTGATCTCGGTTAATAAATTATTGAGGTAAACTAGTTTTATGTTTGAGTTTTAAACTCACCACAGATCCTGCAGATGAATGCGTTTCAAAAGCATTGGTATAAACAGGTTATGGATAAATTGGCTCTGAAGGGTGGCTCTGAATACAATGGCTGAAACCCTATCTGTAAAATCTGCGCGAGTTTAAAGCATATTTTTTTAAAAAAGGATGCGGTCTTTATTTTTAATATCTGTCTCAAAAATAAATTCCTGCTGCAGGTATGCTGGCAATACCGGATTCCTTTGGGCTAAAGATGGATTCTGAATAATTGCTCTTGTGCATTGACAGCATCTGAAAGGCGGTGCGAAAATAAATGTTGACCTGATTGTATATATGCTGAGGGCACCGGATTTCATCTTTGCATGGAAATAAACCGCATCCGTAGTTTTGATAGACCTGGATTAAAAACGCCCTTTTTTAATGGCTTCCAATTGCCTGAGCTTTATATTTTTAGGACTCATTTTTTTTAATCCCATTACATAATGGCCGATCCCGGTTATTGCTGTCCGCTGTTGGTTTAACGCAGAATTAATCTGCATCTGTCCGGTGGAATGGGCACTTACCTGCGCGGAAATAGCCTGAGGTACTGCCGTAGACATTCCCGTAATGATGGCATCAATTTCGTTCATATTCATTGGTTTTGGTGGTGCTAAGTTTGGATATTACCCAATCTTGAATTCAGTTTATTCATTCGCTCCATTATTTTAAGTTCTTTCTCCTTTACCTTTGCTGTGGAAGCTTCCTGCAGTTTTTTCAGCTGTTCTTCATAATTCATTACAGGAGTCTCGGGTGGTGGTGGAGTGGCAACGGGAGCAGGAGCAGCGTCATGCTGTTTTACGGCTTCTTCCAGTTTTTCCAGAAGCGGTGCAAGTGACTTCATCGTCTCTTTGATAGCTTTATCTTTAATATAACTGATAATCTCATCTTCATGTCTTAAAACAAAAGGCATGATTTCTTTTTCTACCATTTCAGGTTCTGTCACAGGCACCGGAGGTTTTGGAGCGGGAGCTTTCTTACGGATTCTTCTTCGCATATGTTTTATTTTATGGGTAAGAACAGAGATTCTTTACAGCAGATAATTAATAAATGCAGACGCAGATTTCCAATCCCGGTTGAGGTCTTTAACAACGTTGTAACCTGTAATCTCTAAAGCAATACATGCAGAAATAGCGCTGGCAGTAAGCATTTCTTTTAACTGATGCGGAGGAAGGGTCAGGATATAATCATCCGGAATCATCAGCTGTTTATTACCAGATGGGACTTCATTGACGATGATACTCAGGATCTCCTGAATATAATGCGCAATCAGTTTGGAGGCCTGAAATTCCAGCTCTCTTTTTAAGCCTATCATTTCATCCTGGGTAACCAGTTCGGAAATGGGACTTACATCCACATCATGTACAGAATATTGTGCTTCACCCGTATTAGATGGAGTGATCGTAATATCTGCTTTCAGTACACATTTTGATCTTTCAAGATTGATCGTAAGAAGTTTTGAATCATAATCAGGAACAGCAATTTCGTTCAGGGTGGTAAGAGGCATAATTCTGACATTACAGTAAAATACCTTTGGATCATCCAGCTTGACCATGATTACGGCAATTCCGGTGGAATTATCTTTAGGTTCCACTACAAAAGACTGAAAGTGAGTGTATCTTTTACCTCCTCTGCCGATGCAGTTGACCAGTCTTAAAGATGGCTGAATATTAATATCAGATGTCTGAAGATTAAATACAAATCGCTCCGAATTGTGTTCCGTTTTTTTAGGCTCTGTACTTTTGGTATCCAGATAACTGATTTCATTGTTTTTAAACAGGTAAAGTCGTTCATTTAAATCATCTAAACTTTCCAGATTTAAAATTTTGGCGGGTTTGGTTACTGAGGAATAATTCATCTTTTATTTATTTTAATTTTTTCAATGAGTTGGGCTATGATTGTTTTTTTCTTCGGATTAATTTCCGTTTCTACAGAAGGAATTACCGCTTCTTTAATCTCAGGTTTTACGAGTGGCTGTGTCAGTTTGACTGACTTTAATACTAATTTTCCCCCCTGATCAGCCGCCATAAAGCTTTTTCTCATACTTTCTTTTTCTGAGGAGGTCTTTTCCAGAACCGGATCTACCCGTTTTTTTTTCAGGATCTTCAGCCTCAGAGGAAACTTCCGTATAAGATGGGGGAGAAGGAAGAGCTTCTGAGACGGGTAACGTGTTGACATTATAGATAGTATTGGAAATTTTAGCCTTTACTTCAGCATAATCACTTACCATTTTGAATAAGTCTTTCATCATTTCATTGCCTTTTCCTGCATCCTGACCCTGACTATTTTCAGCCATCTGAACAGAGGTTTCTTTACTTCCCGGAGCCGGCCCGAATGTGGTGCCATAAGTCAGTAGATTATTAGCCAATCTGCTTAATGCAATAAGACCTACCTGCTCGAATCCTTTTAAAAAAGACTGTAAATCCTGAACCATCATTCCTGTTGACTGTTCTATCATTACTTTCGTTACTCCGGTCATTGGAGAAGCCTTTGGGGGAGCCAGTACCTCACTGTTCACAAATACTACAGCTTTCTCCGCCGGAGTGGTAGCATTGGCTGCCTGGGATTGTTGGGTTTCACTGTTGTTTTCACTCATGATGGTAAGGTTTTAGATTATCCTTTTAAAATTTTAATGGCATCTGCAACAATCGCAGGGTTGAGTTGGTTCAGGTTCTGCTGGTTTGTCACAGAATTCTGAATAGAAATTCCACTGGCATGGGTAGCCATCTGGTAAAGCATACTCATAGCCTGTGCGGGAGACTTACCAAGTACGGTAACGTTAGTCTGCGTTACTGCGTCTGTAGTCTGGGTGTTTACTGTATCTGCCATATTCTGGTTTTAATGGGTTACTGTTGTTTTATTTTCTAGCATCTTTTTTCAAAGACTTTTCTTTCCACTCAATCTTTATATTATTTTTTGATTAAGTCTTCAATGCGAGATTGTTGATCTCTTTTGTCTGATACAAATTTCATCAATCAGAATAAATCTTCATTAAGGGAAAAAACTGAATTTTAAAAAATAAGGGAATTCTCTTATGGGTGAAATTTTAATCATAATTCTTTATGATATCTGAGAACTTAATGAATGAAATAAACAAATACATTACCTGTAAATAAGGGTAAACTCTTAGTTTCTGAAAATGGGGTTTTCCCCTTTAGTGAGTCAGAATGTTTCCGCGGAAATTTGTGTTATTAATATGGATTAAAACTCTGGAAGTCAGAATAGAGAAAAATTTCAGAAATCAAATGAATAACCTTAAATAAAACAATTATGAGCATTATAGGAAAATACAACAATTTGTTTTTCAGTGCAAAAGGAACAAATGACAAAGCTAAGATAGGAATCAGGCTGAAAAACGGAAAGATAAAAGCAATGACTGTGAAGGAGGTCTTCAATACCTACTTTATAAACAGCAGGGAAAATGAAAGAAAGATGCTGGAAACCTTGGAGCTGATGGGAGGAGATATAAAAGATATTATTCAGGTACTTGATATTTATAATGCAGATTATTTGTCTGAAGGAGACTATAAATTCAACCATGATCAGTGGGAAACTGACAAGTATGAAAATGAAAGAAAAGGAAAGTATGGGGATGTCAGCGAAAAGGAAAGGTATGAAGTTAATATCATTATGAATACCCAGGTTGTTACATCTTCTGTATATCGGGATCTGCAGCAATTGTTTTTTATCAAAAAATTTCATGAAAGAAGATGGGATAGCGGAAGTAAAAGTAAAGAATTTATGAGCCAAAGACTTGGTTTATTGAGAAATGGAACAGAAGGTAGTCCTGATCTCCATACGATGACATTCTACAGAACAATGGGAGAAACAGAGTTTAAAGGAATAAGTGAATGGGCAGAAAAATATAGGGCAGAGGGCGGAAATATAAAAACTGATCTTACTTTCCATCATGAAATAATGAATACAAAGGTATTTGCCAACAATAATATCCCGAATGAGATACCCGTTCGTCATCATTTGGGCGGATACAGCCAGGCCAGATGGTATGCGAGACCAGACAGGCATCAGTTTAAATTTCTCGTGCAGTTTGTATTGAATAAGAATGCTAAAGGATTCTTTGGAAAGCCGGACCAGTTAGTTTTACAAAGAACATCAAAGAATAGTAATTCTGCGGTAGCAAAAATTAAATCATGGTTTGAAGATAACGAAATACCGTTTGAAGAAATAAGTAACAGTGAAGGCCAAAAAGCAGGTAGAATAGGCCTTAAAAATGAAGATAAGGAAGGAGAGGGATTAAGTATTTCGTTAGGTGAGAGCAGAGATACTCAGGAAAAATTTCAAGATCTGCTCAGCAGAATACAGCTTATTGAAGTAATTGCTCCGGAATAGATTTTTCAAAATTAATAATATATCAAAAAGACAGCCTTTTATTGAAAGGGCTGTCTTTTTAATCAGGAGGTTATGCTGAAAGTGGATGATCCTGCTCCAGTTCTTTTCTCTTCCTCCAAAAGAAATAAGCAACCAGAGCAGTTGCAATAGGCAGTGCAATGCCAAATTCATCAATATAATAATTGGTATTTCCCGTATCTATAGTAAGGGGTGTAAAAATAGACTGTATAAAAAGGTTATGACTGGCATGTAAAATAACCCCTGTCCATAAACTCCCGGATTTTAGCCTCAGCCATGTAAAGATGAAACAGGCTGCAAATATCATAATGGTAAAACATAGAAGAGCCAGCCATTTTGGCCCTCCTGTATTATAATTGGAAAAAAGAAGGAGAGGATAATGATAAATGGACCATATCACCCCCATCCAGAGAGAAGTAGCGGTATAAGAATTCATTTTAGCCAGTTGAGGAGTCAGAAGGCCACGCCAGCCTATTTCTTCCCCTAATGCAGATCCTACGGAACGTACCATACCAAAACTGCTCATCAGAATAATATACAGGATGATGGTAAGTCCATCAGAAAGATTCCAGCCCATTCCTTTGCCAATTTCTGCGACAAATTCATGATTATAAAAACCGCCAGCTCCACTGATCCAGATGATGAGGTATGGAACTAAACTGTAAAGAACAGGAATGCAATACGCCATGATCTGGTACTTTGTCAGTCCCCATTTCCATCCCAGAGAAGAAATGGGAATGTTCCGGATACGACAGGTAAGAAATGCAGCAATAGCGGGACACCACATGACAATTGTTGCATAGGAGACCGCTCCGCCACCAAGTTTTCCTGTGCGGATACACATATAGTAGACAGGAAGACAGAAAAGAAGGGTAAGAATCAGATAAGTAGCAATATTCTTCCTGATTTCGGATCTGGGTAGTGTGTTTTCCATAAACTGATCTGGTGTTAGAGTTTATAAATAACTGAAAAATAGAAAGTTATTTTAGATAAAAATACACTTATTTTTTTATATGAATAATAATTTAAATATCAACGGACACAAGAAAAATTTTTAATCATGAAAATAGTAAATTAGCCAAAATATTTTCCGAATACCCTAAACGATGTCCAAGCTAAAAGCCATAAGAGAACAAAAGAACCTGACTCAGGAAGAACTGTCAGAAAAATCAAAGATTTCTGTGAGAACCATTCAACGCATAGAAGCCGGAACAGTACCCAAAGGACATACGCTTAGAGTACTGGCACAAACTTTAGGAATAGAAGAGATTGAGTTACAGCAGGATCAGCCACAGGTAATTTCAGAAATCAATGAGGCTGAAACAGGAGTACAGGAAGAGGAAGCTCCCATCAACTATTCTTATATTAAAATCATTAATCTTTCCTCATTAATCTTTACCCTTTTACCCCCACTGAATATTTTTGTTCCGCTTATTCTCATGCATAGTATGAAGCAGAGAAACAGCCTGGCAAGACAGATTATTTCAGTTCAGATGATCTGGACAGTAATGGCACCTATTACCTTCATGCTTGGTATCTTTTTAAAGTTCGGAAAACAGTTTACCCTGATCCTGATGATCCTGATTGTGCTTTCCAATATATTTATTATCCTTCGCAATGCAGCCGAAATCGATAAGAATAAAAAACTCTATTTCAGATTGAAATTCAGTATGATATAAATCCTGTCACGGCTTTGTCGGGTTTTTGTCAGGTCCATTTTTACTCAAAAAAGGAAATGAAATTGAATCTTTGTCAAAAAAATAACAATGACAAAGTCTTCACGGTTGACCCTTCTTTTTCTCATTCTGTTCATGAGTATCATAAAGGCACAAACAGAAAAAACAGATCCCCTTTATACAACCATTATGGCTAAAGACAGCCTGTTTTTTTCTGCAGGCTACAATACCTGCAACATCCAGCAGATGGAAAGTCTGTTAAGTGACAAATTTGAATTTTACCACGATAAAGGAGGCTTTGAGGACAGGAAAAATTTTATCATTGATTTTAAAAACGGACTATGCAAATCTCCGGAAACCTATCAGATAAAAAGAGTCCTGGTTGATAAAAGCACAGAGATTTATCCCATGTATAAAAACGGAAAGATCTACGCTGCCATTCAGAATGGAAATCATTTGTTTTATGAGAAAATGGGAAATCATGCTGAAAAATTAGTGGGAGAAGCAAAATTTACCCATTTGTGGATGCTTGAAAATGCTGAATGGAAACTTAGGAATTCATTGAGTTTTAATCACCATCCCAAGCAGACTACCGATAGTGAAACGATGTTTGATAACGACCAGTCGATGCAAAGCTGGCTGAAAGAAAACGATATTCCTGCTCTGGGCCTGGGAATTATCGAAGATGGAAAGCTGAAGCAGGTAAAAGTTTTTGGAGAGATAAAGAAAGGAATTCCGGCACCTCCCAATGCCTTATTCAATGTGGCATCTCTTACGAAACCAGTTACAGCAATGGTAGTCTTACGGTTGGTAAGTTTAGGAAAATGGCAGCTGGATGAACCTCTTGATACTTATTGGATAGACCCTGATATTAGCAACGATCCAAAGCATAAAAAATTAACCACCAGAATTATTCTTACCCATCAGACAGGTTTTCCGAACTGGAGATGGATGAACACCGATAAGAAACTGAACTTTCAGTTTGATCCCGGCACCAGATACCAATACTCGGGAGAAGGTTTTGAATATTTACGGAAAGCAATGGAAAAGAAGTTTGGGAAAACATTGGAGCAGCTGGCACAGGAACTCATCTTTCAGCCTCTCAAAATGAAAGATAGCAGTTATATCTGGGATAAAAGCACTGATGAATCAAGATTTGCCATAGGATATGATAAAGATGGTAAAGCTTATCCGATCGAAAAAAATAAAACGGCCAATGCCGCTGATGATCTTCATACCACGATAACAGATTACGGGAATTTTATGGTAAGTGTCATGAAAGGGCAGAAAATGGAACCAAAGGTCTTTCAGGAAATGATCAGAAAACAGGTAAAAACGAAAGAAAATAAATATTTCGGATTGGGATTCGAAATATATGATCTTGGAAATGGTGACTATGCCTTATCACACAGCGGAGCCGACCGGGGCACTCAATGTATTGCCATTGTATTGCCCGATTCGGGAAAGGGAATTGTAATTTTTACCAATGTTGATGATGGTTATAAAGTGTATGAGAAGCTCGTTCTCCATTATCTGGGTAAGCAAGGAAAGAAAATTGTTGATATAGAAACCAGGTAGCAGATTACTTTTTCAGGTTTTATAAAGGTTGTGATAAATCTTTGTATATTCGGGGTATTAATCTGAAAACAAGAAAGATAATCAAAATATTTGTTTCCGGATGAAATAGTATGAACAGAAAAAAAATGAAAGCTATGTGGCAGTATTATATCATCCTTGCAGCAGGAGTCATTCTGTTTGCTGCAGCATTATTAACATTCAGAAACACTCTTTCATTCTTAAAAAAAGCAGAAAAGGCAACGGCAACCGTTACCTCATTAAGGGAATATGAATCAGAGGGAACTGTATTCAGCCCTGTCTTTACCTTCCGGTCGCAAAATAATATGGAACATACTTTTGAATTGGCGGAAGGAACCAATCCCTCGGCATGGGCCATTGGGGAAACAGAGACTGTTATCTATGATCCTGATGATCCTTCGTCAGTAAGTTTATATACCTATTTCAGAATTTTTGCCTGGCCCTTAATCCTGATTTCAATAGCACTGCCGTTGCTGATGGTGGGAAGCGGGTACTTTATTGCTGAGCAGTTTCTAAAATAAACTTCATCGTCAATTGCTTGGGTTGTTTTTCACAGAAACTCTTTATACGTTTTGCTGTACTGATGCAAAAGCCCTTACCGGAAAAGTTCCGGCTCCTTTGAATTTTGGGGGAGCAGCTGTAAAGGTAAAACCTTCGTCAGGAAGCTGATTCAGATGACACAGATGCTCCACAATTACTATTTCAGCACCCAGAAGAATGGTGTGCACAGGCCGGTTTCTGCCTGTTGTGTTATCAATATTATGAGAGTCAATCCCTACAAGTTTTACCTGGCAGTCTCTGAGATATTCAGCAGCACTTTGCGTAAGATAAGGATGATTTTCATAGTATATTTCAGTGTTCCAGTGGCTGTCCCATCCGGTATGGATAAGTACCGCTTTGTTTCTGATATCCCGGTTTCTGAGATGCAGATGTGTAATCTCCAGTGTTTCTGTATATGGGATCCGGATAACGACTGCCTCTAATTCAGCCAGTTTTTCCAGCTCCATCCCAGCGGTGTCTTTTCCGTTTTCAAACCTATGGAAAGGACAGTCTATATAGGTTCCTGTATTCGTAACCATTTCAATCTTACCAATTTGAAACGTAGTTCCTTCCTCATACATTTTCTGAGATTCCGTTCTGCTGAGATAATCACAGATATAAGGAGGCGGAAGCCCTTTATAAGTAGTAAGTCCCTCTTCAATGGTGTGGCTCAGATCGATCAGTCGTTCAGAAGGAGGCTCTTGTTTTACGGTCTTTCTTTTATGGGGCTCGGTAATGATCTGTTTGTTCAGGATATTGACTTTTCCAGCCATGAGAAGCCTGAGATCATCAACAATATAATCAATCAGTTCCTGGTCTGTAATAGTATCTCCGGTAATGTCAAGTCTGAATTCTTCCCCTTTCAGGTTTCCCCCGTTGGTAAAATACACTTCAAAATCAAATTGTACTCTTTTGTCCATTATTAAAATATTTAGACAAAAGTGAAGAAATTCAGATTCTGTTTACTTGACTTACATCAATTTGCCTGATTTTTTTACTTCGGATCCTGCTTAAGGTTTCAGGACTCATCCCCAGATAAGAAGCAATATGGAAAAGAGGAATTCTGTTTTCCGAATGCGGAAACTGTTCAAGAAAATAAAGATATCGTTCATAAGAATCATGAAGCAGAAAAGAGCTTTCGCGGCGGCATTTTTTAATAAATTCTTTTGTAAGGATTTCGTTAATGAGCTGATGCCATTTGGGATCCGTTAAAAGACGGTCTGTTACTATTTTGGGAAGGACAATAATTTCTGAAGCTTCCAGACATTGAAAATTAAGAGAAGTTTTTTCACCTGTCAGATAGCTTGTCAGTGCTGTAAAGAAATTATGCTCAAAGAAAAATTCAGTATTGATCTCCCGGTGGTCTTTCACGTAAAAGCTTCTGACAACTCCTTTCTGAAGAAAAAGAAGACTGTCAGCCGTTGAGTTTTCCCGTATGATATAACTGTTGCTTTCCAGGTGCTGTATTTTGGCTTCAGCCCGAATCATTTCTTTCTCCTCATCGGTAAGATCAAACAAAGGATATATTGCTGTTTCGAAGAAAGGAGTAAGATCATGCATCGTTTTGAAGTTTTAAACAGTGAACAGAAACTGCAGATATATGACAAAAACAGAGCTGTAAAAATGCAGCTCCTATTTCTATTTTACCTTTTCAAGAAGATATAATTTAGCTCCGGAAAAACCTAATTTCGGCATCAGATTGCCTTCCAGAACCATAGTTTTATTGGTGACATCTATCACAGAAATATAGCTGTTGGAATTGTATTCTATATAATTCTCCTTTTCTTTTGTGGAAGGATTTTTTCCAAACTCCATAGAATATTTTACCCAATCCTCATCCTGTGTACTGCAGTGTACAGGCTTAAATTTAGACTTTTTAGCCTTGAAAACAATCTGATCAAAGCCTTCTGTACAGTCTGAGGTAAATGAACCATCAGGATTCTGATCTTTAGAAAAATCTTCAAAAGAACCACGATAAACACCTACTACTTTCCAGGTTCCGTCTACACGGTCTTCATCTATCTTTCCCTTCGCTTTACTTACCGCCCAGCTGATTCCGTTTACTGTACCTTTTACCGCTTTATAACTTAAGCTTACCGCTCCGGATACTACTTTTGTAGCCGTTCTTACCACACATGAATGGAGAACAAATACAACCGAAGCCAGCAATACTATTTTCTTCATTTTGTAAAATTTTGTAAATTTTTTTCAGATACGAAGATAGGGTTTTTGGAAAAACTGATGGATTTCAAAAGACTTTTCCCTCTGTTTTTTTAATAAAAATGAGATATATTCCTGATTCACGCTATCCGCATCATCCAGAGAAATTTAGTTTCCATCAAAATAATGAGCAAGATCAGATATGCTTTTGATATGAAGCGCTTCAGCCTGCTTTCTCCGCATCATCAGAGCATAAGCATTATTAAATCCAAGCGGTTTCAGCCATTGAATCCCATATTGTTTTTCAAACTCTGCATTCACGTATTCATAGGTTGTAGCGGGACTTTTGGACACATTGCTGATGGTCTGTGAGGTTGGCTTTAAAAGCACCAGAAGCCCGGTTCCCGTATATTCAGGATAAAAGTCTATGGCATTGTTCATTAAGGCATCAAAACATATCTTTGTTCCCCCTAAACCTGTTTTGGTTTCCACTTTATAATCTGTATATCCTTCAATAAGTAGGGTATACATTTCTGCGAGAATATACTGTTCCCCAAAGATTTTTGAACCAATCCTGACGGTTCCTGCATTTCCTTTCCGGGGACTTTTATAAAGATTATTTCTGATGAGGAAATCCTTTGCAATCTTTTCAGGATTTTGATGGAGATGATCAGCTCTGTAATTCAGATCCGTCATGATAGAATCATTGAACTTTCCGGCCAACAGATTTAAGGTTTTCTCCAATTCCGGAAATTTTTTCATTGTTTTGGTCTTGATAATGGGAGCTGCATAATAAGGCGGAAATATTTTTTTATCATCATTCAGTACATACAGATCATACGCTTTGATTCTTCCGTCTGTAGAATATCCGCTGATCAGATCCAGTTCCTTCTCGTAAGCAGCCTTATACATAATTGCATCATTTACCACAAGAGGATTCACATTCAGCCCATACACCGAACGAAGCCCGATGTCACCATCCTGTCTCCCCATAAATTCCGGTGTAAAACCAGCTTTAATTGTCCTGGGTGATACAAAAGTCAGAAGATACCCTATTCCCAGAATCATAAAGATAACAGGAAGAATATATTTCAGTTTTTGAAAGAACCGGTAACCTGATTTCTGGATCATGGCAATAACCTGGTCCAGAAAGATAGCTAATAATGCTGCCGGAATGGCTCCGGCAAGAATCATATTCGTATTGTTGAGTGAAATTCCTCCGAAGATAAACTCTCCCAAACCACCTGCTGCCACAAAAGAGGCCAGTGTAGCTACTCCTACATTTATAACAGCAGCAGTCCTGATACCGGCAATGATAACCGGCATGGCTAAAGGAAGTTTCACCTTAAAAAGAAGCTGCCTTCTGTTCATTCCCATGGCTTTGGCTGCCTCAATCACAGCCGGATCTACACCCATAATTCCGGTATATGTATTCCGGATAATGGGAAGAAGAGCATAGATCAATAAAGCAGCAATGGCTGGCTTCGGACCAATGCCGAAAACAGGAATCATGAAACCCAGCAAGGCAATACTCGGAATGGTCTGTAAAATACCTGCGGTACCCAGCACCGGGCTGGAAAGTTTCTTTTTTCTGGAAATCAGGATACCTAAAGGTACCCCGACCATGATGGCGAGAAGCAGGGACAAAAAGGTAAGGCCAAGATGCTGAATGATCTGGGTAGTAAGCTTTTCGTGCTGTTCAGCAATAAATTGCCAAAAACTCTGTTGCTGCGTCATACCATCTGTGATTTTCTGTAATGATTAAATGCTCTGACTACTTCCTCATATACTCCGGCATTTTGGTGATCGGAACTCAATTGCTGTAAAATATCCCACACACTTGTACTACCCGTTCCATTGGGCCTGTAGTAGTGATTTTCTGGTGTAAGAAATGGACTGATGTGATGTAACGATGTTACTTTATACTCTAATAAAAGACGGTTTTTGGCAAAAAAATCGCGCACAAAGTCATTTTCAGGCTGGTAAAGTATTTCCCTGGGAGTGCCAGTCTGTACTATTTTTCCCTGATCCATTAGGCATATCCGGTGTCCCAGCTCAAATGCCTCCTGTACATCATGGGTAACCAGTATGATTGTTTTATTTTTAAGCTCCTCCAATGATTTAAATTCTGAATGAATATCAGCCTTAGTAATGGTATCAAGCGCTCCGAAAGGTTCATCCATCAGCAAAACGGGATTGTCTGCAATCAGTGCCCTTGCAATACCTACCCGCTGCTGTTGTCCGCCGCTTAGCTCATGGGGAAATCGGGAAAGTACCTCTTCAGAAAGGTGAAGCTTAGCCAAAAGTTCATGCGTTTTTCTTTCTGTCTTCTTTTTGTCCCATTTCAATAGCTCAGGAACTACCGCAATATTCTGCTGAATGGTATAATGGGGAAATAACCCTGAATGCTGCATGACAAAACCAATTCCCATTCTCAGTTCCTCAGCTTTCTGATCACGGATGTTTTTGCCATCTATGAAAATATTTCCGGAATCTGCTTCTATGAGACGGTTGATCATTTTAAGCGTGGTTGTTTTCCCACACCCGCTGGTTCCTAAAAGAACAAGGATTTCCTGATCAAGAGCCTGAAAAGAAATTTGATCTACTGCCTTTTTTCCGTTAAAACTTTTTGAAATTGATTCTACTGTGATCATCGGTAAAAAATTACTGAGCAAGTCTGATTCCTGTAAACTGCCATTTTAAATTAGGCTGAAAAAAATTGCGGTATGTATTTCTGCTGTGTCCCGGAGGTGTGGCTTCTGAAGCTCCTCTTAAAACCATTTGATTGATCATGAACTTTCCGTTATATTCACCTACCGCGCCTGCTTCTTTCTTAAAGTGAGGGTAGGGGAGATAAGCAGAATTCGTCCATTCCCAGCGTGTTCCCCAGTCAAAATAAATGGAAGCTGTTTCCCATTCTTCTTCAGTGGGCAGACGCATTCCTTTCCAGGAGGCAAAAGCAGAGGCTTCATAGAAATTAACGTGGCACAATGGGGCGGCAGGGTCTATTTCCTGTAATCCGTTGAGGGTATAATACATCCATTTGTTTTCGATATAATGCCAGTACAGTGGAGATTTTGCAGAGTTTTGTTTCACCCAGTCCCATCCTTCAGCATGCCAGTGTCTGAAATCTTCATACCCGCCTGCTTTCATAAATTCTAAATATTCACCATTGGTGACAAGCTGGCTGGCAATTTCGAAGTCAGTGAGGTATACTTTATGTCTTCCTAATTCATTATCAAAGCAAAATCCCTCTCCTTTAAATCCAATTTCATAGACTCCTTCAGAAAACTTTAGCATTTCCAGATTTCCGGAGTTCTTTTGTCCTGATTTTTCTTTTGTATAAGCAGAGAAAAGCGGATTATGTCCTAAAATATATTTAATGTCAGTGACTAATAGCTCCTGGTGCTGCTGCTCATGGTTAAGCCCCAGTTCCAAAAGAGGTTCAATAGCTTCTGTCAGAAATGAGCTTTCAAGAAAAGCTTCCATATGCTCATCTACATATTTTCTATATTGATATACCTCTGAAACAGAAGGGCGGCTGAGGTTTCCACGGTCGGTCCGGATCACCCGTGCCCCGATTGTTTCATAGTAACTGTTGAAAACATAATTATAGTGGGGATCAAAAACCTTATAATCCGGAAAATGTGGGGTAAGAATGAAGGTCTCAAAAAACCAGGTGGTATGACCAAGGTGCCATTTCGGAGGACTTACATCTACAATCGGCTGTACTACATAATCTTCGATTTCCAGTGGAGCACAGATTTCTTCAGAACGTCTGCGGATATCCTTATACTTTTTAGTAAAATCTTTTGTGGTGATCTCTGGTGTCATGTCTTTTAGTTTTTAATGATTGATGTCCAATGAAAGAAGTCTATTTATTTTTTCACTTTTGCAGATGTGCAGTGTGTATTCTCATTTTTATTTTACCTGCCAGATTGAATCTACAAACCATTTTTTAGAATCGTTGATATTTCCAGTGATCGTAAAACCTGATTTTTGGGCTAATTCCATGATTTTTTCAGAAGAAAATTTTTGTGAAATTTCCATATCGATCCATTCGTTTTCTTCAAAAGAAATCTTTGTATTGTCAATAGTCACATCCTGGCTGATAAGGCTTATCAGAAAACTTCTGCACGCTCCACTAACCGGATCATACGTCTGGTAATGCTGAAATTGTTTCAGATCAAAATTACCGCCCAGTTCATTATTGATGCGGGTAAGAAGATTAAGGTTAAAAGAAGCGGTAATTCCTTCTTTGTCATTATAGGCCTCCAGAATGGTGTGTGGGTTTTTCATTAAGTCAAATCCTATCAATACACGATCTTTCGGAGATAGATTTCGATTCAGATGCAGACAGAAATCTTCAGCCTCTTCCAGAGTCATATTCCCGATATTACTTCCTAAAAATAACACAACTTTTCTCCGGTTGGATAATGAAGCTGCTTTTTGAAGCATTTCAAAATAATCTCCTTCCAGACAGGTTATTTTGATTTCCGGAAGCTGGCTGCTCAGTTTTTGATGAAGTATGGAAAGAATATTTCCTGAAATATCAATGGGCATGTAAGTAAAGTTAATCCCTTTCCGGATCAGCTGTTCAAGTAAATAGGTCGATTTCATGGCGTCTCCTGCACCCAATTCAATCAGGTCAAAAGGTTCGTCTCCGGGAATAAGCAGATCAATAAGTTCATCTGTTTTATTTTTGAAAATATCCAGCTCACAACGGGTAAGATAATAGGAAGGCATGGCCATGATTTGCTGAAAAAGATGATCGCCGATCTTATCGTAAAAATATTTTGAAGATAATTTTTTAGGAGTATTGCTAAGGCCGTTTAAAATATCTGAACGGAAATGATCAACAGCATTATTATCAGTTGTAGATTGCGGGTCTAACTGTACATTCATAAGTATTATTTTGTGTGATTTGTAGATTATTGCAATTATCCTGCCTTTTACAACATGAAATTCTTAGAATATATCTATTTAAATATAAACAATTTTATTTTTAATAAAATGATTATCATGATGTTTTTACCAGATGTGGTACTTTTTTATCCATCATGAATCCTTTCTTTTGATAGTAGAAGCCAGCAAAAAGAGTAGGGAGCTGTCTGCTTTACCGTCTGAAAATCAGTATTCACCTTTCAATATGACCTGTTCAACGTTTTTGCTCTTCTTCTGGTCTCCGGTTTACCATAATTTTACCATCACAAAACATCACTATTATGAATACTACATTGAATTTCAGTAAAAAAATACAATCCATTTTATCCCTGTTTATTTTGATGGGAATGGGATTTTTGTCTTTAAAAGCACAGACGTATAGCACTGGTGAGAAAGATTTTGAAAACGCAACAATGAGGTCTGCATTTCAGAATACAAAGTCAATCAAAGCCGGACTGCTGAACATTGGTTATGCAGAAGTAGGTCCTGAAACTGGAAAACCTGTTATCCTCCTTCATGGATGGCCTTATGATATCCATAGTTTTGAAGAATCCTCTGCTATACTTGCTGAAAAAGGCTACCACGTGTTGGTTCCTTATTTAAGAGGCTATGGAACAACTACTTTCGTGTCACCCAATACAAAGCGCAATGGCCAGCAGAGTGCTGTTGCATTGGATGTCATTGCTTTTATGGATGCTTTGAAAATTGATAAAGCAATCATTGGCGGTTTCGACTGGGGAGCAAGAACCGCAGATATTATGGCAGCACTATGGCCTGAACGCTGCTCGGGGCTGGTGGCTGTGAGCGGATATCTGATAGGAAGTCCGAAAGCAAACGAAAAACCTCTGCCACCCAATGCTGAGTTTTTATGGTGGTATCAGTATTACTTTTCAACAGAAAGAGGGTATAAAGGTTACAAAGCCAATACTTCAGCATTTAATAAACTGATATGGAAAACGGCTTCACCAAAATGGGCTTTTGATGACCAAACCTATGAACGTTCTGCGAAAGCATTCGATAATCCTGATCACGTTGATATCGTAATTCACAATTATCGCTGGCGTTTGGGATTGGCAAAAGGGGAAAAACAATATGATGCCCTTGAAGCCAAACTGGCAAAATTTCCTTCGATTACCGTCCCAACAGTTACCCTGGAAGGCGATGCCAACGGTGCTGCATTTCCTGCGCCGGAAAGTTATGCCTCCAGATTTACCGGAAAATATGCACACCATACCATAACGGGTGGAATTGGGCATAATTTGCCACAGGAAGCTCCAAAAGCATTTGCAGATGCAATCGTAGAGGTGGATTCAATGTCGAAATCCAAATAAAAATCTGAAAGAATAAAAAAACAAAACCACTGCTCAATAACAGTGGTTTTTTATCTTTATAGTAATCTAAACTAGTTTTCAGATTCTTCTTCAACCTTCAGTTTATTCACCAAAGGATTAGCATACATTGCTAAGAAATACTCTCTGGAAACAGGATCCGATGGATCAATACGCATTTCAAGCCTGCGGACAAATAACTGTTTTTCCTGCTCCGTATATTCCGAAGCGTAAGTATTGGTGTTGTGAAGTAGATCGTAAGCAATGTACTTGGTTGGCCAAAGCTTATAATTACTGATAATGGAGCGGTCAATTACCTGCGCAATGGCCTGCAGCTGTTTGTTTTTATTGTCAATGGTCGCTGCTATCTCATCCAGTTCTTTATCCAGTACATCGCCGGCATGAAGATGAATGCGTTTTTTTTGTCCCAGAATTCCGCTGATGATATTGGTGAAATCTTCATTTTTTCCTTTGATATATTCCTCATCCCTATGTTGTGCCAGCAATTGAGGCATTTTTAACGAATCTGTAGGATCATACTCATAGGAAATGGAGACCGGAACAATTTTTAATGTTTTAAAATAATCTGTAAGCGATTGATCTCCGGATGCCATGGCAAGCATTTTCAAAACACCTTGCTGGGTAGAATCGTTACCGTTTTTGGTACGGCCTTCACGTTGTGCAATCCATACAGAGCGGTTTTCCTGAAGCAGAAGTTCCTTAATATACTCAGACATTGTTTGCGAACTTGTCAGTTGTTCACGAAGCGGCAACCCTCTTTGTACCAGAAAGTTTCGGTTCAGTTTAGCCAGTACATTTAAGAAATTCTTACGCACAAGATTATCTCCAATAGCAGAAGCGGTCATTACATAACCACCTTCCAGCAATACCAGATTAAGCAATGAAGTATCCAGAACAATATCCCTGTGGTTCGAGATGAACAGATAGGAGCTGTTTTTATCCAGCTTATCAAAGCCAGAAGTCGTTAAGCCGTCAGAACTTTTTGCAAGGATCTGGCGAACAGCATAAGCTACAAACTGATGCTGAAAATCACTGATGGAATGAACATTCTTAAACTGTTCCAGCCAAACCTGCTCATCTGTATCAGGAAAAGTAAAATTCATAAAGGCTTTCATCATGGGATCACGAGCTATGCTCTGTAATCTCTCATTGACTTCCTGATCATAGAAATACCGGATTTCATCAAACTTAGACATGCGGTTGGGTAAAAATTAAAACTTTTTGCAAAAGAACGAAAATTTATCGGGGGATGGGGTATAAAGGGTGTTAAAGTATTATGAGGGGCGTAAGAGTTGGTTGAAACAGCTGTGCAATTAGTATTATGACGCGCTCCTTCATCCTTTCACCATTGAACAAACAAACACATAAACAGCCAAACACATAAAACACATAAACAAACACACGCAAATAAGCGCCCACCTTGTCATTCCGCAAAACCTCGACTCTTATCTCATCATCATTATCATCAGAAAGCTTTTTATCCAGGATTCCTACGGAATGACAAACGTTGCGGATAGGCTAAGCGAATGGTTTGTAGATCTGGAGCAAATAAGTGGCTATGCACGCACATGGAAACACCCACCTTGTCATTCCGTAGGAATCTAAACTCTTATATTGTCATCACTTATCATCAGAATGCTTTTTAGCTCCGGACTCCTGTGGAGTGACAATTGGCATGGATAGTCTAAGTGAATAGTTTGTATGTCTGAAGCAAGTAACTATATGCACACACAAAAAAAATAAGCGCTCACTTATTCATTGCAGAGGAATCTATTAATCCGACGATATACAATTTTGTCATTCATATGAATGTCCGTATCAAAGCCAATTCTCAAACAAATAATTCAAAAATTCTAAATTAGGATTTGTGTTTCTGATAAGTTCAAGTTTCTTAATTCTTGACCAGTTTTTAATTTCCTTTTCTCTTCTAATGGCATTATGAATCCAATTATATTTTTCATAATAAATCAGAAATTCAAGATTATATCTTGCTGTGAAACTGCCTGGATTGAGCTTTGTTTTGTGTTGATACAATCTCCTGTGCAGATTTCCTGTAACCCCGGTGTAAAGTACTCTTCTGCTTTTATTGGTAAGAATATAGATATAGTAGGTATGCCTTCCTTTTGAAAATGCAGTCATTTGTGTATTTGTTTTACAAAAGTTACAAAAAATATAGTACTACTGGTTTTTTCAATTGGATTTAATTGTTTTTATTCCACTTTGTCATTCCGAAGGAATCTAAACTCTTATATTGTTATCACTTATCATCAGAAAGCTTTCTGTACCTTTCTGTGCCTGGATTCCTACGGAATGACAAACGTTGTGGATAGTCTGAGCGAATAGAATAGTTTGTACTATGTCTGGAGCAAGTAAGTGGCTATGCACCCACACAGAAGCACCCATCTTGTCATTCCGTAGGAATCTAAATATTGTATTCACATTATTTTACCCCTTCATTGTCATTAAGCTTTTTTACTAGCTTACCGGTAAATTTATTCCCATTTTAAAAATTTTATGATAAGCAGTGATTTGATTATCAGTATTATCAAACTGCCTTTTTATGTTTTCAATTGAAAAGTTGTGTAATAATGAGGACGGATTATTAGAATTATCATTATCAGGCTGGTGAAGATGAGGGTAAATAATCAGGCAATCTAATATCTGATCTTCTTTCCAATCCTTATTCTTACTTTTCATTTCGTTGATAACCTTCTTTAAACGGGAGTATCCTGAAACCTGACGGATGTCTTTGTGGATATGACTTTTAGTATATTTCAATTTATACTTAGTATCAATGACCATTTCATAGCCCGGTTTACTAATTAAAAAATCAAGATGATTTCCGTAGGTTTTGAATTGATAGTGAATATATTTCTCATCTCCGGGGTTTGCTTTTATTAGTTGATAATAAAAATAAAGCTCAAACAGTCTGGGCATATCAATCCAGAAGGGAGGCGTTTTTATTTTTTTCTGCGTCGTTTTCGTAATCGTATACGAGAATTTTTTCAGAATAAATTTCCCTATTCGTAAAGCCTCTCCATATTCATTGAAGAACGGATTTATTTTACCATGTTTTAATTGAAGTTCATCAACATCGGTACTGATATGTTCAAATGCTGGCCTGCAATAATTTAAAATATGTTGAACAGATTCTATATTGGAAGAGAATAATGAAGGATTGTTTTCAATATAGCCCGTTACAAATACCAGTACTTTCTTTAAAAATCTGTTTTCAAAATAATCTTCACCAAAAACCTGAAATTCACAAAAAGAAGAGGTGGGTTTATTTTTAAAAACATTTTTCTTTATATGCTGACCTATTAATACTTTGCCCTTCACTCTATTATTAAGATTTTCCTGGACTTTATAATATGCCTTTTTTAGTCCTTTTCTTACAATTATTTTCAAATGCTGTAAAAACTGTATAATAAGAAAAGGGGTCAAACGATCAGCTTTTTGATCTATTTCAATATATTTTGCATCCCAGTCTATTTGGATAACATCTTTTGAATAGTTTGCAGTTTGTGGCAAAGCCATGATATCCAAAAGAATTTTAAGATAATTGACTTCTTTAGTCTCTGTCTTTTCCTTGCTATCAAATGTTTCAGGGAGGGGAACAGAATTTTCTTCTTCATTAAGGCAGTTCCGGAAGTACTGCGACAAACCCGCATTGATCTTGGGTTCTACATAAATGGTTCTGCCGGTATTTCCCAGCCAGTCAATACCTACAAAATAATCTGCCTTAATCTCACAATGATTTTCTCTTTTTACCACCGAAAAAGAATAAGACTGATGGTTGAACTTTTTACTTTCCAAAGCCGCAAACAGCTGAAAAGAGTCGTCATCAAGATGCAGCAGTTCGTCTGCAATATTGGTAAAAGACTCTTCAGCAGCAACCCGTTTGATCAGAAAACTTTTATGTTCCGAAAGTAAAATTCCCATTAATTATTTATTTTCAGATCATTGATATATTCTTTAATATCTTTTCCTTCATGGCTTCCGATAAGAACACCATCTTTCACATACTCAAGAAGAATAGGAACTACTTCATAATTCATCTTCATTCTGAAAATTTCCTCTTTTGTCTGCCCATCCTTTAGATCTTCATTTTTGGCAATAAAATAACTGTGTCCTAGCTGAACATCCTTAGCTTCAAATTCACCACTTACATTTCCGTTTAAGAACAATTGTGAAACTTTTTCAAAACCATCAGTATTAAAATGAATACTGGTATCATGCTCAAGAGATTCCGGCAATACATCAATAAAAGCAAAACGTCTTCTGATCGCATAATCAATGTGTCCTACACTACGGTCTGCAGTGTTCATGGTGCCGATGATGTACAGGTTGGGAGGAAGGATCAATTTATTTTTATCTTCATTGGTCGCATCTTCAAGAGCATACATACTTTCAACGGCTTTTCCCCGGTATTCCAGCGCATAGATCAACTCACCTAAAACGGAAGACAAATTGGCCCGGTTAATTTCATCAATAACAAGTACATAATTTTTTAACTGAACTTTTTCAGCCCGGATTGTTTCAGGCTGATAGTTTTTTTCAAATTCATAGTACTTCTCAACAACCTTCATAAAATAGGTTGCATGTTGCCTGGTTTTTTCTTCAACATCAGACATTTTCTTAATGTCCTGTCTTTCTTTTGCTCCGGATTCAATAATAAGTTTTAATTCTGAAAACTTCATATTTAAGCCATTTTTATGAGCATCCCAATTATCTCCTTTGTATTTGAATTTGGTTTCATCCGCAGAAAACAGGTACACAGAATTGGTAATCGGATATTGATGCAGTTCGTTTTCTGCCATTTCATCTTTTACTTTTTCAATGAATATCTCAAAAGTATCTTTTGAGATTATCGTATCCGGAGTATTTTGTGATGCCTTGTAATTTTGTAATGCCATATGGGCCATATCAGCTAACACTCTGTTTTCAGCTTTGAAAAGTATTCCGTCTCCGTCTTCATTAGGTTGAGAAACAATACCTCTTACGAAATCTTCATACGTGTAACTTGGATGAAACTGAATGATTTTGAATTGAGGATTATTTTTTAATTCCTTACGATCATTCAATCCCAATAATTCAACAGCCAGTTCCTTTGCTTGTCTGGTTTTTCCCGTTCCCGGAGGACCTTGCAGGATGATTTGTTTTTTATATTCTAAAATTTGGATCTGCTGTTCCAGTTTATTTTCGCTCATATCATTTTGTTCTTTGAAAGATGGGTTATTTTGTTCCTGAAAATAATCGTAAACCTGCCATGGAAGAGTCACAATTTCAAAACCATTTTTATCGAGTTTTTCTTTGAATATCTGAAGCAGATGGTGGCTGTCCTCAAACCAGTCGTAGGTAAGTTCCATTTTGAAATCCTCAACATGGGTATTCAACAAATACACCAGCTGTCCCAATTTATCCTGATTGACAATGGTGCACAACAGCTGAGGCTGCAAACCCGCGATCAGTCTGTTGGTAGCGGCTTTTTTATTATTGCCCGTATACATCCGGATCAGTTCTTTGATCTGATGATAGGTCTCAAATAAAGGTTGCTCCTGGCTTAAGGCAATTTTCTGTAATAATGTGGAAAGTTCTGGCCAGCTACGTTTGATAAGGTCTTTTTCTGCATGGGTAAAATATCCCTGTCTCAGAGACGAAACACATTGGTCAGCAGAACGCATAAAAAACTCATAAAAAAGGTCGTTGTCCCAATCTTCCCAATTTTTTCCTGTGCTTGCCTCTGCTACAAACTGGGGCACAAAACGGGTATATTCTCCCTGCCAGTGATCCCAGATTTCTATTTTGTCAATTAATTCTGTAAAGGTCATTTTTGGCTATAGTTTTCATATTCTGACAAACAGCTTAGGCTGTATTGTCCAATTAAGATCACAATAATAATAAAAATCTCCAGCTTCTGCTTACGGTAAAGCGTAAATTTTCCTGAAAGTCACTATAAATATTGCTCAGAAATGCCCATAGGCCCTTCCAAAGTCCCTCTAACCTCTTAAACAAGCTCCTGAAGGGACTTCATGAACGGTCTCCACCCCCTTCATGAAGGGGCTATACCCCCTTGGGTAAGGGGGTAGACAGACTTGGATAAGGGGCTCCACCTGCTTATATAAGAGGGTAGAGACCGTTGTCCAAAGGGGTAGAGACGGTTGCTATACTACCTGGAGGGTGCTAGGAAGGAAGTAAGAGGAGTAAAATACTATTGTAAGAATCATAAGCACTATTCATCTGGCTTCATCAGTGGCGCAGCCACCATTCCTTTGCTCCCTTTAATCATTAATTCTGACCAATAAAACCTTTGCATTTTAAAACATCCTGCTTCTTCAGATACAATGGCTTATTATTTTGTTTTAAACGCAAGGTCGCAAAGTTTTACCATTGATATGTTTTGTAAGGCGCAAGAAAATCAAAGATTTTCAACAGGTAAGGATATCAGGATATAGAAATTTTATCGGAGATAAAATCTTTGCGCCTTAAACAGCGTCCCTATAATAAGAACTTGCGTCTTTGCGATTTCCAACCAAAAATAAGCAGCTGGATCATCACAAAAAAAGCACGTTTTCATGTGCTCCCAGAAAAAGTATTTACTCTTACTGATTAATACAATGGCTTATTATTTTGTTTTAAACGCAATGTCGCAAAGTTTTAAATATTGATATGTTTTGTAAGGCGCAAGAAAATCAAAGATTTTCAGCAGGTAAGGATATCAGGATATAGAAATTTTATCGGAGATAAAATCTTTGCGCCTTAAACAGCGTCCCTATAATAAGAACTTGCGTCTTTGCGATTTCCAACCAAAAATAAGCAGCTGGATCATCATAAAAAAAGCACGTTTTCACGTGCTCAAAAAGGTCTTTATTCTTACTGATTGTTGTTTGAACCGGATGGAGGCGGTGTTTCAGTGGGTCCTGAAGTCTGTCCCGTCACAAAAAACTGCTTCATGTCATCATAAATAACATTAGTACCCGGTACATTCTCTTCGGAAAGGTATCTGATGCTTCGGTAGAAACTGATGGCGTTATGATAGTTATCGTGATCCAGCAATACTTTGGTGTCTGAAAGCTGTTCTGTTAAGGAATCCAGCTGTTGCAGTCTTTGTTCGATCTGTTCTCTGGCGATATAATCTTTATCGAATTCTGCTTTATCCAGGAAGTTAGGAACATATTGGGCATATTGTTCCATATAGATTTTGGCTTTATTCACGAAAAGTTTGTTTTGTTCTGCAATTCTTCCGTATTGTTGTCGCTGATCCGGAGTAAGGTTGATGGTTTTTCCCAACAGTATAGACTGGATGTCCTGAATTGCTTTATCAATCGTTTCCAGATCACTTTTTGAAAAGCTTACACTGATTAAATTGTCTAGTGCCATAATATTGTGTTTTTTTGGTTTGTATGATCAAATATAGCGAGTACAAGGTATAGAAAAACAGGATGTTGTAAGATTTTCAGAGCATGTTCACCAGAAAGTGAAAACCAGATAACAAGGTTTATTTTTTCTGACTTTTTGATGAAAAAAAGCGGGCATAAAAACGGAAATGGCGAAATAGGAGAGAAGGCCTGTTTCACATTATCAGCATGAAGAACAGAGATTGTAATTAAGCTGTTTTTTTAAGGCGTGTTTTTATAAATATTTTTCTATATTTAAACCTCATAAATGTTGAATTATCATGGAACATACAATACATCAGGGACGCAATGTAAAACGATTCAGAGAAATGCTGGGCATCAAGCAGGAAGCACTGGCTTTTGACCTTGGGGACGACTGGAACCAGAAGAAAATTTCTCTGCTGGAACAGAAAGAAATTATTGAAGACCCTTTACTGAAAAGGATTTCTGAAGTATTGAAAATTCCGGTGGAAGCGTTTCAGAATTTTGATGAGGAGCAGGCGGTGAATATTATTTCTAATACGTTTAGTGATTTCAAAGAAGGAGCTTCTGCGATCAATATTCATCCTGTTTTTAATCCGGTAGAAGCTATCCTTAAAATGCATGAAGAAAAAATGGAACTTTATGAAAGGATGCTGAAGGAAAAGGATGAGATGATGGGGAGGCTGGAGAGGTTGATTGAGAAGGGATAATTTTTAAGATATTGTAAATTGAAAAGCTCAACGGAAATGTTGAGCTTTTGTATTATTCTACTTTTACTTGTCCATTCATTAGCATAGGTAATAGCCAGTCTCGGAGAGAGGCCAGTTCTAGGTTTTGCTTTTCATTATTTGATATTTTTTCAAATAAGGGTTTTATGATAGAGGCAAAATCATTTTGTAAATTTTGTTTAGGTAGAAGTATTGGTAATTTTCCAAGATTTTCCCTGCTCAGTTCTGTTTGGCCAGTTGATCCTTCTCCTAATTTTTCAATTTCGACTTGTTTACTTACTAAAGAAAACCCTAAAAAGAGAGGATCAACAAGATTTATATTTGCTCTTACAATTGTTACATGTGAATCAACTGTTGTTTGAGGATTTTCTAATCGTTTAACAATAGCTACACGTCCTAATGTACCTACTCCTGTTGAATTTACAAGTACATCTCCAATTTTTATAATTTTTTTTACAGGTTTTAATTGTACATTATGCAGTCTGCATAAAGAAAAATCTATTGTATTATTTCTAATACATCTTTGATTGATAACAGGTATTCCGTTACTATCAGAATACTTTGGTGAAATTCCTCTAACCAATTCCGAATTAATTTCACTTAAAAAATTTATTTTCCAACCTTCAGGAATTTCTCTTTTTAAAACCTCATTATAAACCATTTTTCCGCCTGAAGATTTATAAGGCTTACTATTTTCATTTGGGAAATCAAACTGTAGAAACCAATAATCATACAGCGTTTTGGCCATTTGTTCTAACTCAGCATTAATGCTGTTGTTGAGTTCTATTTTATCATCTAGTACTGAAAGAATAGAAACCAATAAATCTTGTTGATTCCTATTGGGTAATATAATAGGGCAATCTGCAAAAGTTTGAGCATTAATATTTCCTCTAGTACTTCCAACTGATAAGTTTTTTACCCATTGTTTATACTCTTGAGTAGTTGTGAAATATTTTACATACTTAGGATTAACTTTTTTGCTATCCAACCCGTATTTTATAAGGAATCCGGCATATGCTAATATTCCATTTTTATTTTCGTGATAATAAGTCCTTCCGGTGGAATTTCCAGTTCTTGCAAAGACAATATCTCCTTCTTCTAATATATACTTTTCTATCTCCTGTGAGCTAACCGATTTTTTATCATTATTAAGTAGATTTCCATTGTCATCAATGTCACTAATTCTCAAATATCGAGTTTTATCAATCGTAAAATCTTCGGCTGATGCAGGGATTCCATACTTACCAATTTGATTAGGTTTACAAATTTCTCTGAGCTTAATTTTATTCATACTTTAGTCCTTTTAACTGTTTCTGAATTTGAATATCCAAACGGTTTCCTTCAATGAATAAGGCATTCAAACGCTCTTCAAAACCTTGCATCTTCTCATGGAATTCATCGGCTGTAATATCGGTATATTCTATTTTTACTTCAAAATATTGCCCAGCAGAAAAAGAATAATTCTTTTCTTTTATCTGTTCTTTGGTTACTATTACTGAAAGGTCATCTACGGCTTCTTTATTATTAAAAGTCTCTACAATACTTGCTTCTTCTTCACGGGTTAATACAGTACGCTGGTTTTTGCCTTCTTTTATGGTTTCACCAAGTTTGCTTGCATCCATTAATACAATGTGCTTGCTATCGGCTTTTTTGTCAATAAATAATACTGATACATTAGTACCTGTGCTTGCAAAAATATTGCTAGGCATACTTACTACCCCTCGTAGCCAGCCTTTATCTATTAAACGTTCACGTATTTTCTTTTCTATACCACTTTGTGCTGTAATAAAACCAGTAGGAACAACAATAGCTGCTTTTCCACTATCATTTAGACTGTACATAATGTGTTGGATAAACAACAAATAGATGGCCATAGATTCCTTTTTTGTTTTTGGAACATTCGGAATACCTGCAAAAAAACGTTCTTTAAAACTATCCTTTTCCAAATCACTTCTGAAATCCGAAAAGTCCAGTTTAAAAGGTGGATTTGATACAATATAGTCGAACTTTTGTTTTTCCAGATAATAAGGCTGGGAAATGGTATTGGTTTTAATGATATTAGGAATACTATGAGTAAGGTCATTCAAGATTAGATTTAGTCGTAGCATGGTACTGGACTTTTGTGAAATATCCTCAGAATAAATAGTACATTTATCTTCTCCAATTTTATGAGCCAGGGACATTAATAATGAACCCGATCCTACACTTGGATCATAGCATTTTGCTTGCTTAACAGGTTCTGGAACCAATATGTTTGCAATAATACGGGAAACAGCATTAGGTGTATAATATTCTGCATATTTCCCCCCGGAATCTGAATTATAATCCTTGATTAAATACTCAAAAATATCCTTAAAGAAATCATATTTTTCACTGAAATAGTCTTCAAAACTTTCTTCAAAGCTAAATTCAAATAGTTTGTTAATTAGTGCTTTACAGAAGTTGTCACGTTCTGACTTGTCTGAGATAAATTCACTTAAATCATCAAAAAGCGAATCCTTTGCTCCAGAGAAGGATTTAATTGAAAATACACCTGCATTATCATTACTGATACTTCTCAAAGTATCATCAAACGTTTTAGCAAAATCTCCATCATTTTGAATATTATGCAGATGTGATATTAATTGATCGTGTCTTAATCTTGGTACATTTTCATCTAGTAAATCCAATAGTAGATCGGAATCTACATCTTTTCTTGACTTCTGTCGCTCTTTTTTTACTTCGTAGTTAAATTTATCATTTAAAAATTTATACAAAAACATTTGTGATATAATCTTGAATTCGTTACCGTCATTTCCAAGACCAAAGTTAGCACAGACACTTTTTAGGTTGTCAATAAGTTGTTTGGTTTTTGTTGTATATGTTATATCCTGCGTCATTTTTATATTCTGTTGTTATACAGTTGTAAGTATTCTTTTCCAATAAGGTTACCAATATTTTGTCTGGCACCTGCATCTAAATCTAATTTTTCTTCTATCACAAAACTTTGAGCTACTAACCGAACCAAATAACGCTCGAATAGCTCTTCATTATTTAAATAATCCTCCTGTCCTTCAAGTCTGGTATCTACTTCATTTTTTACCTGCATTAGTGCCCTGTGAAGTTGTATTTCTTTAGCATTAAGCTTACCTTTTTCGGTCAGGCGTTTGTGGATGCGGACGTATTTTTTATCGTTGTTGTACTTGGCTTTCAATAATGCATTTTTACGGTTCAGCTCTTTGGCTTCATCATATATTTTACGAAGCAAAGGTAAGTTTTCTACCATTTCGACTTGCGTTGTTTCGGTGAGATTTTTTTTCTTGAAAATACGTTCCAGTTCTTCTCTTAAACTTACAAAAACTGGATCGTTCTGGTCAAAATTATTTTGTAGGGCTTCACGTGTTTTGCGAAGCTGATCTTTCAGTTCATCTGCCAGTTTTAGTTCTTCTTCTCCTACTTTAATAAATTGGAAAACAATATCCTCCAATGCAATATTCAAAAGATTTTGAGTTTCTTCAGCATTAGCAAGATTTTCAAGAAGATTGAGATTATCCAAACGATTTTGTGCTTCAATTAATAAGCGGTTTAGAATTTCAAAGTCTATGAGTTCTCCCAGTCCCTGTAAATCTTGCAATGCTATCAGGCTTTTTAATTCTTTTGCAGTGCGTAAGGCTTTTACCAACTGTAATAATTCTTTTTTATCAGTCAGCTGAGCTATTTGCTGTGAGAATATTTCCCTGTTTTCAGTATCATAATGGAAAAGAGTTTCTTTGATCTTGTCAATCTCCTCTCTGATTTCTTCTTCTGATTTGAACAAGTTAGAATACATTTCCATTTCATCACCAAGCTCGTCTTGCAATTCTTTAAAATATAGTTGATTGGTACGGTCAAAAGCTTTGGATATGTCAGCAAAATCTACTACATACCCATATTGATAGTTTTTGTACGGACGGTTTACTCTGGTCAATGTCTGCAACAAATTGTGATCCTGAATAACACGTGCCAAATAAAGCTTTTTTAATCGTTTGGCATCAAAACCTGTTAATAGCATATTGTATACAAAAAGAATATCTATCTTTCCTCCTTTGTAGGCTTTTATCAGTTCCTTACGAGTGGATTTATCATTTTCATCATGCAGAATTAATGCAGCGGTTAATTTGTCTTTTTTACGCTTACCATAAGGAGCAGATGCTTCCGCAACTAATGGTAGTTTATCTGCATCTGTTTCTTGTTCACCATACTGTTCTTCAAATAATTGGAACAACATTTTAGCCTGTTTAGAAGAATCGCAAACAACCATTCCTCCCAAAGATTCATCTTTCCAGCGATCTCTGAATTCTATGAGATCTTTAGTTATATAATTAAGTAATCCTTGTGCAAATGGTCTTTCGGCATATACATCCGATATTTTGATGTCTCCTTTCAGCAATTTGATCTGCTCCATTACTTCTTTCATCTCCATCTTAAAGCTTCCTTCAATTTCTTCACGAATCAAACGTAAGGTGTAGCCGTCTGCAATGGAACGGTTATAATAGTATTTGTGAATATAGTTCCCAAAGAGTAGTTTAGAATCATATTCTTTAGTGACTTCTCTTAACAATGGAGTTCCTGTTAATGCAATTATTACAGCATTTCTGTCAGAATTGATAAGGTTAGCAAGGTAGTTACCTTTTGGATTGTAACTTCTGTGAGCTTCATCCAAGAAGTAGACACGTTGTGTATTAATATCATAATCCGGCAGTTTAATAATGGTTGAATCTTCGCTAAATTTCTGAATATTGACTACTGTAATTTCTGCTTGTCCACTATCATTATGAATGGCACCTACAACCTGCAAATCTTGAATAAATTCTTGTCGAGAATTAACTTTTTTAACACTTAATTTTCTATTACTAAATTCTGTAGAAGCTTGATCAAGTAGATCAATTCTGTCTACAATAAAATAGAATTTTGGAATTATGTTTAGTTTCTGGTAATAATCAGTCAGATGTTTAACATTAAAAAATGCCAACGCTGTTTTTCCTGAACCTTGTGTATGCCAGATAATTCCTTTGTTTTTTCCTTCACTCAATTTTTGAGTAATCGCCATGGTTGCAAAAATCTGCGGATAACGCATAATGTGCTTTTGCAAACCATTTTCTTCTTCTACATAAGCAATGGCATAACGTAATATAAAAGCCAGACGTTCCCTGCTAAATAAAGAAGTAAGTATACGATGCGTAGGTGTATAAAGTTCTTTATTAACTTTAAACTCTGGACTATGTTTTATAACTAATAAATTGTTATCCTTTAGAATGGTATTCTCTTCAGATTCTGAAATTATTCCAAATTTTTGTTTAACCGGAAATTCTTCATCTTCACGGAAATAGTTGAAATGCAGATTAGAATAAGCAGATGTAGCATAAAAAGCTCCAAAAACAGGTTCTACAATACCATCTTCATACTCCATATTGTTGGAAAAGACCATCAATTGGGTAATATTGGCAAAACGTCGGAAATGCTTGTTTTTAAAGCGGGTATTTATACGGGTTCTTTCATCAAGTACACCTTGTTTGTTATGTGGTTTTTTTACTTCAACAAAAGCCAGTGGCATACCGTTTATTAAAATTGTGATATCTGGTCTGAATTCTTCGTCTCCATTTTTAGCTGTTAATTCAGCTGTTACATGAAAACTATTGTTGTTGAAATTCTTGAAGTCTATCAGTTTAATGCCAGAGTTTGCAGTAAGTCTTTTAAAAAACTTTCTTCCCAGATCTTCATAATCTAATTCTAAAGTAATTTCATCTAATACACGTAAGATATCTTCTTTGGATACATCCGGATTAATATGCAAGAGACTTTCAACAAAAATGTCTTCAAAAATATTAGTTTCATCTCTACGATTCTGTTCTGAAAATGGAATATACTTATAGCCCAACTTCATAAGATGAAGAAGGGCAGGAATTTTAACTCTGGAATTTTCGTTAAATGCCATTAGGAATTTTCTCTGTTATTGGTTTAGTTCGGCAAAGATAAGATTCCGAGCTCCTCAAACGAAGAAATAAGACAAGTAATTTCTATTTTTCTAGTGTTAAAATTTCAATTATTTTATTATCAGTATATAAAAAAAAATATAGTTTTTAGTAATGGTCTAAAGCAATTATATTTACTCTGTTACACATCCATCTTCTCAATCCCCCAATAAACTGATCCATGACAAATATTCGTAACTTGCAAGTGGTACTAACTCCCAAACCTCTTCACCCTAATCACCTTCTCCCTTACCTTAATCACAAACGGCTCAAGTTTTACAATTTTCCCGGCTTCCACTTTGAAAGTATCGGTAGAGCGTTCGCAATAGGTATTGGAAGGCAGAGAGTTTTTGTTCAGCTCAATTCTGTAATTTCCGGAAGGCAGGAAGGAGGCAAATTCCCCGTTATCATCGGTGATGATATGATGTACTAACTGTTCGTTGCGGTAAATATTGAAGAGAACACCTCCGACTTTAGGCGTGAAATCTACTGCGGTTTTGGAATCAAAATCATAGGTTATTTTTCCCTGGGTCGTTCCGTTTTGATGAAGGGGAATCTCAAAAGAGTAGTGGTGCTTGTCTACGGTAAATTCGGTTTCATCATAATACCAGCCTTGCTGGATCACCTGTTTCAGGGCATACTTTCCGTAAGGGATCGAACGGTAGCTGATAGAACCTGACGGGTCGGTTTTAAATGAAATATTGTTGAGCATAATGAGATAGCCTGCCGCTTCTTTGTCACCCTCATCATAGATATTGTTTTCGTTCAGGTCATAATAGACAAACGCTTTGATATCACCTTTTTTACCCGGATCAAGGGTGCTGTTTCTAAGATTGACGGTCACACCGGCTTCAACGGTCAACAGATTATTGGTGAAGCTTCCTGCAGTATAACTGAAGTAGGAAGAGTTCAGGTACAGAGCGTACTTTTCCCTGGAATACTTCAGGTTCATAAAACCGGAGGGCGATTTTCCGTAAAGAACATCATCCGTATAAGAAACCCCTGAGGTGATATTCAGCTGACGGTTGAAGAAATTTTTATTCACAAAAGCAGAAAGGGAAAGCTTTTCGTAGGGAGTGCGCTGGTTCATCATTTTTGAAAAAGCATATTCGGAAAGGAAATAACTTCCGTGCTGATAGATCCCGTTTACGGTAAGCCATTTGTAGCTGTAAGTTCCGGTTACTTTCATCTGAAACTGCTGTTTGTCGTTATCCGGATATTGAACCAGTCCTGTCTCTAAGCTTAAGATAGAGGAGTGTTGCTTATCAGGGCTCAGCCAGGTAAGGTATTCCGTAAAACGCTGGGCTTTCAGCTGTTTTGTGTTCTCGTAAGGTTGGGCATTGAAGAAAGTATTATAAGAATTGGAGTTTTCTTCCTGGTACTGATAGCCAAGCCCCATCCCGAAATTCCCTTTTTTAGGGAAATTGATTCCCGTATCCAGTCTTATGTTGCTTGAATTCAGGGTGTTGTTGTAAAAGTAGAACTTAGGTGAAAAATGGGAAGCCGTAATGTTGGCATACACATAATGGTCTTTGAAAATCATGGTAGAGAAATTCTGCTGGATCTGTAAAATTCCTCTTCGGTTTCCGGGATAATAATCTGTGCTGTAGAAATAATTTCCATTCAGATTGATCTTTTTGATCATTCCCGAATACTGTGATTCCAAAGCTAAAGAAGGTTTGGAAGGCTGGTTATTTTCGTAGAAACTCAGTCCGCCATACACCTTGGTATTCGTTTTCCAGTCTTTGCCGAAAGCATATTGAAGATCAGTTCCCGCTACATGATGTTTTGCTTTTTCATAAGGATCGTCCCTGAAAATATATGTTCCGGAGAGATTGCGGGAAGCATTTTGAGCCCCAAGAGTTCCTCGGGTATAAAATCCATAGCCATATTTCAAAAAAGAATTTCTTTCGATCAGGCTGTAGGTCTGGTCTACGAATCCGGCTTCAAATTTCTTGTCTTTGTCCGGAGAAGTGTAGGCATATTCCAGCCCTCTTCCGAACATGGAAAGTTCCAGTAGTTTATTGATATTTCCGATCGTGAATTCACTGTTTTCCCTGTGATAGGTCAGATAGGTATTGTTGACAACAGGATCGTTCTGATGCGTCATCGTATAGATATTCCCCCGGATGAAAATATATCCTGAAGGAAGATTGAAACCTCCCGAACCTACCAATTGATACATATCCAGGTTTTCCCCGGCATGTCTGTAACTTGCCGTGATGGTGTTTTTGGTAAAATTGGAAAATGCAGTGGATTCCATATCCTCATAGCGCTGCACCGAAGAAACGTTCTGTATGGAAACACTGGTATTGCCGAATATTTCTCTGTCCGGCTCTCTGAAGCCTGCAATATTAACGGAAATCTGAGAACTGCGTGATCTGATTCGGGAAGGCAGAAAACGGAACACAAAGACTGAATCTTTCTGCACGCCAATACTTCCTGTTTTCTCTATAAAAGCATTTCCCTGCTCAGCTTCAGGAATTTTAAAGACAACCGTTACATGCTGCTTTCTGTTCCCAAGATTGGAAACCCTTGCCCTTACTTCTACCGAATCGGTAGCCTTATTCACATAAATCAGAGGGGTTTCTGCCGTGATGCGCATGGCATTATTTTCAGTAACGGTGTAAGGTATTTCTTTTTCCGCCATTGTTTTATTCTGCTGGTCCGAAAGACGGAAACCCAGACGGGATTCTCCTGAAACGGCATTATTGCTGACCACAATCTTTACAGGAAGAAAAAGATGTTCCCCGGATTTTATTTCGACCTGAAGACTGTTTCCTGAAATATTTCTGAAACCTTGAGGAATGGTAATGTTTATTTTTCCTTTGAAATCATTGGTGCTTTGATTGTCAAGGACGATAATCAGATCCAGGATTCCTGTTTTATCTGTTCTGGATTCATTACGGATATCAAGGCTTATTCCGGAACTGCTTTGTGCCGGAATCCATATCTGAAACGAAATCAAAAAAATGAAAAAGATTTTTTTGAACAGGTCTTGAAGCATGGTTATTGGGGGATAATCTCGTATTGAAGGGTGGTGGAATATTCTTCCGATTTGGCATTAATCAGTCTTTCATCATTGGCTTTGGTGGAATATCTGATATCATAATACAGGCTGGAGTTTCCCGTCGAGCTTCCTGTTGCAATAAGCTGCGGAGAAGCACTCAATAGGATAGGGTAGACATTTCCATTGTTTCCTGAAACCGGGATGAGATTCATTTTTACGGTTCCTAAAGGAATGTAGTTTCCGGCCGGAGAGCTGAACTGCCCCTGAAGAGAACGTAATTTGATCTGGTAATTGGTATTGCTTTTTACAATCAGTCCATTGGAGTAGATGACACTTACTCCGTTGACATAATCCGACATACTTTTGAATTCCAGTGATCCGTTAACCGCTTTTGCTGAAAACTGAAGCGACATTTCTGGTACATCAGTCGGAGTTCCGCTGAGCGGTCCGATGTGAATCTGAAAATTATGATCCCCTCTGCCGATAATATTGTTGTACTGGTCATACGCGGTAAACTGTACCGGAACATTAAACCTGGTCCAGGAAGGGTAGCTACCCAGATAGGATCCTCCCATAACGGTCAGGCTGTATTTTACCTGCAGGTTATAGTAGCCGTTGGGCTGTGGCGGCTGATTGTAAAGCGCTGCATTGGACTGCGGAATTAAAAAGACTTCCTGGTTGGCCTGAAGAAAAGTATTCAGCGGCATTCCGATCTGAGGAATTGTGGGTACGGGTCCCGGATAAGCCTGTCCTGAAGTGGAAACCGGCTGAAATGAAATCTTGTTGGCAGGCATCGTATAATTTCCGTCAGTGGAAGTGATGGGCTGTTTCAGCCTCATGGATATTTTCCAGTAAGGAATATTAAATGCACCGTTACCAGCCAGAGTAAAGGTGTATGCATCCGGATTGGTATTTCCGCTGTAGGAATTAATCTGTAAGTAGCTGTTTATCCAGGAATTGTAATTGACCTGTGAGAAGCAGTTCGGAGAAACCAGCAGCAAGAAACAGAAGAATGTTTTACTATTCATAGCTGAAACTTAATTCTCCCAATTCCAGATTGTTGTTGTCTCCATAATCAATCATTACCGAAGCAGTGTACTTTCCTTTTTCAAGGCCTGCCGGTAATGGGATATCCATTTCCCTTTTGTTTCCGGGCATCGTATAAAAGATAACGGGATCCAGTGATACTTTTTTCCCGGTTTGGGTATTCACAAAGTCGGTGTATATTTTTCCGTCTCCCCATACGTCACCCTGATTTTCAAAGAAGAGGTTGATTGTACTGGTTGTTTTTCCGTATACCAGATTCTGGATTTCAAGTTTTTTGGTTTTTGCCGCAGGCAGCTTGTGGAATAATTTGATGCCTGAGCGTATGCTCACTTTGATGTTGGCACCTTTATGGTCCACATCATCTACCGGATTCATCTGACTAACATACAAAACGGCTGTATGGGCAGCCAGTTGGTCTGAAAGTGCGTTAGGAACTGTAATGGTTACCTCAATATCTTTTTTTTCTCCCGGAGCTAAAGTAAAGTAATTTTCTTCTTTTTTGACCGAAACCCAACTTGCGCATGAAGTGGGAAGAGTATTGGCAGGATACGTTACATTCTCACCTTTGCCGTCATACTCCCAGTCTCCAAGGCTTACGGCAAGATCCAGAGAATTCTTGGCACTTACATTCGTTACCGTTATTGTCTGGGTATTGCTGTTTCCGTTTCCCGACTCAAAATACAGCCTTGGCGGTGAAACCGAAACTCCTGTTTGTGCGTATCCATGAAGAGAGGATAGGAAAAGAAGACTGAAAAGGAGAAGAGAGAATCTGCTCATGACGGAAATTAGTTTTTAAGTGTTGATAAAGTGCTGTGGTAGGTACAACACTTTATCATTACAAAATGATATCTATTATTGAGAAATAATGGTATACGTAAGTTCAGTAGTATATACGGTAGGATCTTGTCCTGCGATATAATTATCCAGGTAAGTATTAGCTCCTGCACCTTTATATTCAATATTGATTTTTTTGTCTACACCTCCGGTAGAAGAAGTTACCAAAGTAGCTTCGTTAGCTGATAAATGTACATTCTGAGCATATTGGGCACCGTTTACAGCCTCAGAGCCTGCGCTTGCAATAATCTGGATCGTGTTAGCCTGGATGTTTTTACCTCCCTGCTGTAATACATCGTTACCACCTTTTACTTTTACCTGGAATCCTCCTGTGCTGTAAATGCTTAAGTGATCTGCGTTGAGAGAAGATACACCGTCAGCATAGTCATCTTTGGTTACATAGTCTAGGTTAACGATTTTTTGAGCGTTGTTAACAACAAGAGTCTGAATAGGTTTAAGTCTCACGTTAAGGGTTACATTCTGTTGTGCTTTTAATGTTGAGAATCCCAGGATAGCAAAAGAAGCTAAGATCAAATTTTTCATAAGGTTAAGGATGTTTTTTGTATTAATTGTTTTTAAAATTGCGGATGCAAAGGTAAATACAAAGAACAGCAGGACCTTTGTGAAAAGATACTTATTATTTGTGAATTTTTACGGAGAAATAAGAGCGCACCAATCAATACTCTTTATGAATAATTACATAAAAAGTAGTATTTAAATGCTGATAAAATCACCATAAAGTAAAAAAAATGTTTTATTAATCTTAAACATTAATTTTACTTAATTTATAGGGAATGAATAAATTGTGAGATTGTTATTTAGTGCATAGTATTTTTTTAAGCCTTGCTTAATTTTTTACTGAGAAATTAGAGTTAATATTAAAAAATTTTGCTCATCACTGGTGTCAGAGCTTAAATTTTTTATTGCATTTTCTAACTCATCGTTGATGATATATCTCTCCTGAACCACTCCTTTGTACTGGCTGATAAGAGGATATTCATCCGATCTTTCTCTGTTGCTTTCAGAATTACCGCTTGTACCCCGGTATTCATCATATTGTGCATTCAGTTGAAACCCGGACGGACTTGAGATCATTACAGACTGAACCTCCCGGAAGGAAGACTCATCCCCATCGTCCGAAAATCCTGTGCCAACAGCAAGCATCTGTACGGGATAAAGCCTGACGTTAAGCCTTAAACCGTCTGCTGCCTGTGCAAATGATTTTGTAAAAGCAAAATAAAGCAAAATGAATAAAATATACTTTGCAAGCATATAACCTATATTTTTCCCCAAAAGGTTACTTATGTAAATATACAAATTATTTCATTTCGGAGGGATTTTTTCCCGTATGTTTTTTTATAAAATTGGTGAAATTTCCTTCATTGCTGAAACCCAGATCATAAGATATTTCAGAGATCGTGGAATTGGAGAAGTTCAGTGCTTTCCGGCATTCTGTAATGAGCTTTTCGATAATAATATGCTTGGCTGTTTTGCCGAGTACATACTCTGTCATCTCCGTGAGTTTCCTCGAGGAGATATTAAGTTCTTCTGCATAGTAAGCCACTTTTTTTGCCTTTTTGTAATCTCTTTGCAGCAGAACTTTGAATCGGTTAACATAGTACATATAGTCAAATTTGATATCCTTTTTGATTTCTTCAGTGGGAATATGTAAAAGGGCGTCCAGCATCAGCCTTTCTATGGCATTATGGGCAGCAGCTATATATAAGCTTTCATCCTTTGCCCGGAAACTTTCCATCCGCTCGAGAAATACCACCCTCATCTGTTCTACATTGAGGAAGGGCGCTATAAATATGTCGGAATTATAATTATAAAAAAGCTGCGAATTGATAAAAAGACTGTCTTTGGTTGATCTCTCATAAAAGCTGGAGGAAAATGCAATTGAATACACATCTGATCTTTTGGTTTTGCCAAAAATTATTTTCTTTTGAGGTCCTACGAAGGCAATACTTCCTCCTTTTAAAGGATAGGGAACATTTTCTACCGTTAACTGGATATCTTCAAGAATAATATAAATACAAAAATATTCTAAGGTATTGAATTCTCTTTTGTTGTTATTTCTATTGATAAGGAAATCTAAACGATTGATACTGAATCCTACATTTTTTAACTGATCCGTGATTTTGTACATACATTGTTAGTCATTCTGTTCAAGAAAATTCTTGTAAATTATTATATAAATATAAAAAATTTACCAAATACTGAGTTTTAAAGGAAAAAATTAAGTTGAGATCTTCGTAAAAATACCCGGTGTCCTTATGATTATCCGGGCATAATTATCCTTTTTTTGACTCTTAATTGAATGATATACAGTGTTGTATCTGTTTTTGTTCAAAAATCATGGGTTGATGTCTGCAGGAACTGATGTTACTTTGCACATCCATCTCCTCAACCTCCAAACTGGTAAATACACAAAAACCACAGACAATATTCCTGCGAGGGTTCCCACTACCACGGCCATTGCCGTTGCATCCAGTTTATAATCTTTTGAAAAATTATATTGTCCTATAAAGAGCAGAGACAATACCAATAGTCCTGTAATCAAACCATGTAAAATACTTAACCTGGTCATGAGTTTTTTAATATTCAACTGTTCATCTACGGTAAATTCGATGGCTTCCTGGCTGGCGGCATCGGTTACTCTTTTGATGATATCAATGGTGAGAACTACCGGAAGGAAGATCGCCATAGGCAGAGTAAGACGGGCCAGGTTTTGTGTACCCGAAAAGAAATGGGTGTAGCCTAATTCCTTAAAACTGGCATAGGCAATAATAAAATTAAAAAACACATTCGGAAGGACGTAATAAATTGTACGCTTTATGAGAAAGCGTTTCAGGGTGGTTTTCTTTATTAGTTTGGGCTTCGGAGGCTTTAATTTAAATTTCATAGAGAGGTGGTCAATAGCTCGATGGCTTTATCTTTTATCCGATGAGCTTCCTCTTTGGGAAGAAAATTTTCATTGGACATGAAAGTGAAGTCCATCTGCTGGTTGTACGTACTGGTAACTAAGGTATTCGAGTTCAGCCATGGGAAAGCCACGGTAGGACTAATGACTGTTTCCAGACTGAAATTTTTATAATCATTCGGGATGTTTACCTTTCCCATATTGGATAAGGTTACATCATGCCCGCCTTCACTGGATTTCAGCATATTGATCATATGTCCCACAACAGGATGCATATGTTCACCCATCCACAGGAGTTCACGGGCTTCCATCTTGTTGATTTTCTCCGTAAGATCTTTTTTGATCTCTTTGGCATTGCTCATAACATCCTTACTGTTTTTTTTCACAGACAGTTCTACCGTTGGAGCAAAAGCAAATAAATGATCTTCTTTAATTTCCGGAATAAAATGACGCACATCTACAGGACTGATCACCTTACCTTTGGCACGGTCTCCCTGAATATCACGGAAGGCCTGCATTACCGAAGAGCACAGCAAGGCATGCACAGAAATTCCGTTGGCTTTACATTTTTCAGTGATCAGTTTGGTGTCCTCCGGAGTCATTTTCCAGTGAATGGCATAGTTTTTCCCCTGATTTCTCTTTTTACTTTTTCTTTGGATGAAAAAAAATATTCTGGCAAACAGCAGGTAAAGGCTGGCCTTACATTTTTGTATTCCGGTGTTAAAATCTGAAGGCAGGAAATCATCAACAGATTCAAAAGCAACATAAGGAATTAGCGGAGCATAAGGATTGTCCAGCAAACTTAAAAGTTCACGGAGTAAAGTCACTCCAGTAGTCCCATCGGATATACAGTGTGGCATGATCCAAAGGATTTCGGAAGTATCCTGTCCTTTTACCCAGACTACTTCTGCCAAAGGTTTTTTGGGAGTTTCAAAAAGTTTAAACCATCCTTTTTCAGATTCTTTGAACCAATCTTCGTCTGTGGTACGCTCTACAATACGAAGGGGGATAGGTTCAATATCTCTTTGTCCCATAAAAAAAGGATAGCGCCCTTTGTTATGATCAATATTAGTTCTCAGAATCGGATGTTTCTGCTGGATTCGTATTAAAGCGTTTTTAAAATTTTCTTCAGAAATCTCTCCTTTGATTCTTGCCGTATAAATACAGTTTAAGGGGGTTTCCGGATCTACATACATGATCCTTTCCACCATCATTAAAGGTCTTTTGATCATGATACTGCTGTCTGTTTAACTTGTGAATAAATTGTTCTCAGAACCTCATCACGGATAGCCGTTACTTCAGCATGGGGTAAATAGCCTTCACTTCCCATGATTGAAAAATCCATTCTTCCACGATAAGTAGAAACCACAAGGGTAGTGGTATTTCCCAGCGGACCAATGACCGATGGGCTGAAGATGGTCTCTACCGAAAACTCTTTGTACTCATGTGGAATCTGAAGAGGCCCCAGATTGGAAAACATACAGTCGTTGGATGACTTTCCGTTTTTTAACAGTCTGGTAAAACTTTTCAGCGCATCATGTCCGGACTCCATGACCATCATGGTGATGTACGGATCCAGTTTTGAAGACTTTTGTTGAACAGATTTCTGCATCGCACGGAGATTCTCTGTAAAGTTTAGTTTTTCATCCAGAGAAATCACAATCATCAGCCCGAAAGCGAAGATGTGATCTTCTTTAATCTGTTTGGCAAAACGTCTGATGTCTACCGGACAGGAAACTTTGTTGAAGGATTTTTTGCCTCTTACTTTTCTGAATGCGTGTAGCAGCGCCACACTCAAAAATGTATTGACGGTCACTTCATGAGATTTGCAATAAGCGATGACCTGCTGGCTTGTCTCTTCATCCAGTTTACCATGGATCAGATAGTCATTCTGTCTTTCAACAGGCTTTTTGTTTACCGGAAGCCATTTGATTGCTGTAGCCGCCAATCTTCCGATAAATTTAGCTTTCAGTTTTTGTCTGCGGCTGTTCAGAATATCAGATGGAACCACATCCTGGATTCCTAATATTGGCTTTTCTGTCCCGATATCGGCAGCCGGATTGTCCAGTACTGTCAGAAACTCTTTTAAAAAAGCCATTGCAGAACCACCATCGCAAAGACAATGGTGGAACGCAAACAGCATGTCAGAAACGTCTTCCCCCTTGATCCAGATAAAACGGATCAGAGGCAATTTTTCGTAATTAAAGGTGGTGTTCCATTCTCTCCTGGATTCTTCCTGCCACTGATCTTCATTTTGTCTGGTGATGATTCTTACAGGAATAGAAACAGGTTTTTCAGGAACAATAAACCACGGAATATTTTTTTCATCATGGCTGATTAATGCTCTCAGCCACGGGTGTTTATTTTGGATTCGGGCCAGAGCCTGCTGGATCTCTTTTAATGTAAAAGTACCTCTAAGTCTGAACGGAATGACCGCGTTAAAAGGTTCTGTTCCGTCCCCTAATAACATGCGCTCTCCAAATAGCAATCTTCTTTTTATAGGTTGATTCATAGGCTACACTGAAGCTAATATTGAATGTTCGTGTACAAAATTTTCTAATAATTCTACTGCTTTGTCATTTCCTCCAGCAAGCGTGAATGTATTGCGGACTTCCTGAGCGGCGATTCTGTATTTTGGATTTTCCAACAATTCAAAAACGGTTTCACGAAGCGCATCTACACGCAGTCTTTTGTACCGGATGCTGATTCCGCACTCTGCCTGCTCAATCAGTTTGGCAATATGGAAGTGGTCATAAGCGATAGGTGTGATCAACATAGGTAAACCATTACGGAAAGTATCATTTACGGTATTGAAACCACCATGGCAGATCACCATGTCCATCTGCTGCATTACTGCAGACTGGGGAACAAAGCTGTTCACAATAAAATTGTCCGGCCATTCTTCAAAAATTTCGGGTGGAGTAGCAGCAATCACTGTTACCGGCTGATCTTTAAATGCAGCGATGATTTTTTCGAAGAAAGCTTTTCTGATATCTACGAGCAGCGTTCCCAATGATACGAAAATCTTTGGAGTGGTAGAAGCATTCAGTTTATCCCAGTCAAATAGAGCATCGTTCGGACGGCCTTTCACCGGACCCACAAATTTCATATGAGGTGGAACAGTTTCAAAACCGGCGAAAGCCTGTGAGGTAAATACCATATTCAGTTTGTGAGAATGGATATAAATTCCTTCTTCATGAATGCCTACTTCTTTTTGCAGGTCTTTAATCAGGTTTTGCTGCCATTCCCAGATTTTGGGAGCACTTTTTTCCGTGTCTCCCATCACATCCGGCGGAACCGGAGTTGTCGTTACACAAGGAATATTATTTTTATGAGCGAAAAGAGCCCCTCCGAAAGTGATGCAGTCGTTTACGATCACATCCGGCATCCAGCTTTCTGTCAGTCTCGTTAATCCCGGCATCATCATTTTAGCGAAAGGAACATAGGTTTCTTCCAGTGCCAGCTTCATCACTTCAGGTCCGGAACAGGCCGGGCCGTCATCCTGTCTTTTTAAAATGCGGGCAATTTCCTCCTGATAGGGAACAAGGTCTTCTTCTGGATAGAAATAAGAGCCTCCTTCAGGAATATGTTTGCTGTCTAAAGGCGTAATCCCGAACCATTTTACTTCGTGTCCACGTGCAATCAAACTCGCTCCCACACTTAAAGTAGGGCTCACATGTCCGAAAAACGGGGGAACTACGAATAAAAACTTAGAGGGTTTTTCAGGCTTTGAAGCCTTTGATATAGCCTGTTCCAGCAGATTTGCTGCTGTAGCTGCACCTCCTGCATTCACAAAAGATTGTCCTACCTTCTGAGCCGCTTCACGATAGCCTGGATTATTTAAAATCTGGTGTACTGCTTCTCTCAGGTGATTGGCTTTAAATCGGTTGAAATTAAGACGTTCACCCGCTTCTGTACGCACCACACGTCCTGCAACATGCGACTGGTCATACGCAATCGGGATCACGACCAAAGGAATACCGTTGGATAAGGTTTCAGATACGGTATTGTGACCGCCATGGCATACCACACCGTCAAGATGAGGTAAAAGATCCAGTTGAGGAATCTGCTGATAGACCATAAAGTTTTCCGGCCACTGATCGAAAAGCTGTGGATCAGAAACGACTACAACGGTTAAATCTTCATCTTTAAAGGCATCAATAACCTTTTGGAAGAATACTTTTTTGTGATCATGATCGAAGGTCGTTCCAATGCTTACCAGAATCTTTTTGTTGGTGGCATTTTTCAATCTGTCCCAATCGAACTCACAAGAAATACGACGCTCTGTGAGAACTGGTCCTGTGAATTTATATTGAGGTGCCAGATCTTCCATGTCACCAAAGAAATAATTCGAGGTTAAAACAAGGGTCAAGAGATCTGAAGTCGCCAGAGAACGTTCTTCCTGGAAACCTAATTCTTTCTGTAGTGCTACAATCTGATTCACTTCCCATTCATGTACTTTAGGAAGCTCATTCATAATTTTAATGGCAGCCGGAGCGGTAACGGAAGTGGCATAAGGAATTCCAAGCGCTTTCGCAGCAACAGGGGCTGCAAATAACTGGTGGTCACCGATAATCAAATCAGGCTGATATGTTTTCAGTAAAGCAACAACTCCATTATAGCAATGTCTGTTCAGCGGGATAAGCACCTCTTCGTAAAGGAACTTCACGCTGTCGATTCCGTACACTACTTTCTTTGAAATAATATCGAGATATTGTTCACTTTCTTTTTTTTCTTCGTCGGTCTGATCGTACTGGATCAGTAATAATTTTCCTCCCTCGGGAAGTTTAGCCTCTAAAGTAGGGTCAAGGCTGATCCAGGCTACTTCATGTCCTCTTTCCAACAGAGTAGCACCGATGCTTAAGGTAGGGTTGACATGTCCTGTCAATGGTGGAACTATAAATGCAAATTTAGCCATGGTTTTGTGTTAAAATTTTAGATAAAAATTGAGCGATTGTTTCTGCTATCAGATTCGGTTCCTGAATAGGAATATTGTGATCGCCCGGGATTAATTCAAGTTCAGATCCGCTGATTTGATATTGCAACCATTCACCTGTTTGTCTGCAGTTGGAATCAGCGCCATAAAGCAATAGAGTGGGAGCTGTCAATTCATTGAAATGGGCTTCACCAAGGAAATGTTTTTCCTTAATCATATCTGCTTTAATGGTGGTTTGATTAAACAGAAATTCATACATACGGTGGTTCTTTTCCATCTGTCTTTTCCCCATCTGTACTTTGGTGGTATCTGTAAAGTTGGCTACATAATGCTCAAGAAATTCTTTGCTGTATTCATCAATGATGTTACGCGCTTTTTCATCCTGAGGATCCGGAGCTTCCATTACCACGAGCTGATTCACGCGGTCCGGGTATTCTAAAGCTGTTTTTAAAGCAATAAGACCTCCGAAACTATAGCCTACAAGGTGTACTTTTTCCAGTTGAAGATGATCTATTAAACCTATTAAATCGGATGACATGTTGTCAAGGTCGTACCCATCCAAAAAGCGTTCACTCATACCGTGGCTTTTCAGATCGTACATCACCACATGGAAATGCTTGGCCAGCACAGGGGCAATATTAAAATAATAAATGGACAGGTTGCTGAACATACCGTGGATGAGTACCACGGTTTGTTCGGCTCCTTTGTTGAGTTCCTGTATATGAACTTGTCTGTTATTGACAGTGATTATTGGCATTCGTAGATATAATTGATGATCATACTAAGGTCAAGATTTATCAGCTGGTCAAGATCCATAGAAGATAACCAACCTGTAAAGTCGATCTGATCGCCAAAATGGGCTTTGATCTTTTCAGAGAAAGAAACAATCTCGATGCTGTCCATTTCAAGATCTTTGGTGAATGAACTTTCAGGAGTAATGTCCATCTCTTCTACAAATTCAGCACCTATCACTTCAGTAATAAAACCTTTTAATAAAGTAAAAAGTTCTTCGTGGTTCATTTTTAATGTTGCGTTTACAGTGTCCATCCGATAATATAATTTTTATGTTTAATAGTTTTGATTTCAATGTTGTTGATCCAGAGATGATCATCTTTTATTTGTTCGACTTCGAAGGCTTTTGGATTCCCTTTCAGTCCTGTTCCTAAGAACTTTCCGTAAGCTTCCTTGGCTACCCAGAAGCGGGTGGTCCATTCTGCCTGATCTCTGTCTTTTAATAATGCTAATTCGTTGTTGGTAAATACCATGTCGTAGAATCCGGCGCTGCGTTCTTCCATCAGTTCCATATCGATTCCTACAGATTTTCCATACCTCGCAATTCCCACGGCTTCTTTCCCTTTATGAGCTAATGAAATATGAATGTTTTCTGTAAAATCACTGATGAGGTAAGGTTTCCCCACTTCATCGGAACGGATTTCAAACGTAATCGGGAAGCAGGCATGATTTTTTTCCTGACGGAGAAGATTTCTTACGGCATCTTTCACGGCCACACGGCTTACCATCCAGTTTTTCTTTTTGTTGGGTAATAACTGCTGGTGGTGCTGTTTTTCTGTCTGGTTAAAGTATCTTTTCAGGATGAAATCCCATGAAGCCACTCTGGTATACGCCTGATGAAAGAAGAATACTTCAGGAGCAATCTCTTCCGAAAGTCTGTTGTGAAGTGGTGACATGGAAACATTCCATAAAGCGGCATCAATTTCCAGTCTTCTGTTCTGCCAGCCCGTAATGGCACACCAAACTTTTCCGTCTCTTTTCAGGATGATATCTGCGATGGCAAATTCATCATTAAGCTCGGTCAGCATACAGGTGCATTCAAAAATACCTTCCTGGTTATGCATATCTCCGAAGAATTCAATATCTCTGATTTTTACAGGGAATGCAATACGGTCTTTTACCAAAGTAAGCTGCAGCCAAAGCCCGAATAACTGTCCGGCATTGTCAAGTAATGAACCCTTACCGCCGTTTCCTTTTATTTTTCCGATGATTCCTTTATCTCCAACGGCTGAAATTTCAGTAATTCCCTGGTATTTTTCTCCATGGAACATGTGCATGTCATAGATTTCTTCAGGTGTTCTTTCGATGGGTAAAAGAGTACCGATGGAAAGATTGAAAGCAGGTGTTGGAACAGGACCCGATTTTAAAACTACTTCTGCGTTGGCAAAGTTTTCAATGTCGAGATAAGCGTGATTCGGTGAACGCCATTCTCCTTTTACGGTTTTCTCAAAAGGTTTGGCCACGTTCATCCATTGGAATACACTTACATTCATGATTTTATGAACCCGTGTTCCCGGAATTTCTGCTTCTGCAATTTCTGCTAATTGCTCAAAAATCATTGTCATCGGAATTACCGGTTCCATATCTGCTACATGAGCCCAACCTTTTGGTTGTCTCAATAAGCTGTGATCAATCAGGTAAGGATGACTTTCCAGCGTTACATACAAATCTTTTGAGAAACTTGTACTTCCCGGTGCTTTTGGAGCAGCCTGTTGTACTACAGGAGCAGTCTGAGCAGGACGTGGAATTGTAATCTCCGGACGGTTCTGGAATAAAGTCAATACTTCTTCCTGCATCCGGATCATATCTGCAACGTTATCCTGGAATGCCTGTACCAGCGGGTGGCCGCTTTTAGTCGCAATAGCTGAAGCTGTTGTAGTATATTGTTTTGGCGAATCAAAGGATTGAGCCAACGCTTTCACTTCTTTAAAATTACGGATAATAGGTGAGCCTAATTCCAGTTTAATGCCTTTTCCTGATACTCTTTTCGAGTGATTCTGAATCTCCAGAAAGTCAAGAGCAATTGTTTTACCTTCTACGAATAGTGAAGCAACTACACGCTGTAACTGCGCCAATGCAGAACGGGTAGGAACGCTGGAAGCAATTGTACTGAATGCTTTTCCTTTTAAAGTATCATCAATAAATCCGATCAATCCTCCGGTACCCACCTGAATGAAGACTCTTGCGCCTTCTTCGTATAATTTATCTGTCAGTTCACGGAAACGAACGGGTTCTACCAAATGCTCGGCACTCAGTTTTCTGATCGCAGCCTGATCTGCAGGATAAGGTTCTAGTGTTGTGGCAGACCACAATGGGATTTTTGTCTGCTGAAACTGTGCTTTTTCCATTCCTGCAAGGATCACATCCAGTTTATCTGCAATAAAAGGAGAGTGAAAACCCGATTGGAACGGCAATACCTGATGGAAAATCTGCTTTGCTTTTAACAAAGGAACCAATTCATCCAAAGCAGCATTGCTTCCGCAAAGAATCACCTGATTTGGGCAGTTGTCATTGGATACATACAGGTTTGAAATTTCATCAATAAAAGGTTTTATGGCATCGATACCTGCTCCTATAGCAATGAATTTGGAATCTTTTAATTCAAATGTTTCCGGATTCAGTACATCAATTAAAGCTTTTACAGAATTGGCTTCTGCCAGCTCAGATGAATATCCTGCCAGCCATTCTCCTAAACTGTGTCCAGCATTCATATCGGGAATAATTCCCAGTTTTTTCAGTGAATTGTCAAGGATACTGCAGTTGTTGAAAATGTTTAAAGCATCGGTTAAAAGACCTTCGCCTTCCGTTTCTATCGGTGCCGTTAATCCAAAATAACGGCTAACGGTATCTACCTCACCTTTAGCCAGACCATCTAAGCCAGGAAATACAAAGGCAACTTTACCGCCATCTTTTAATAATGGAGTAGAAGTGTACCAGATATCCTGTTTGTTTTTCCAGATGATATTCTTGGAAACAATTTTAATCGCTTTTTCTATTCTTGCAGGCGTTGGATCGAAGATCGCTACTCTGAAATCTCCTTCTCCAATGGCTGTTTCATTATTTTGTAATGCTGAAAGCAGTTCTTCATGGGTAGGTCTTGCCAATATCAGCACCTGATCTTTTTTAGGCATATCATAGCCTTCCAGAACAACGTGCGCATTGATTCCTCCAAATCCGAAGGCATTTACAGCGGCTACTTTTGGCAGTCCTGTTTTTGACCAGTTTTTAGCTTCCTGTACCGGTTCAAACCTTGTGTTCTGCATCTCTGCAGTTGGATTCTCACAATATAATGTTGGAGGTAATGTGTCATGGTGTAATGCCAGACAGGTTTTAATTAACCCTGCGATTCCCGCTGCAGGCATAGCATGTCCGATATTGGATTTCACAGACCCGATACCCGCTGCAGTTGCAGCTTCTTCTTTGCCGAAGAACTGAGCTAAGGTCTGAAGTTCTGTTTTATCTCCAAGCGGTGTTCCTGTGCCGTGAGCTTCAAGGTAACCGACTTTATTTTTATCTAAATCAGCATTGATCCAGGCTTGTTCCAACGCTTTCAACTGACCTTTTACAGAAGGGCTCATCACACTGGTTCCGGTACCATCACTACTTACTCCTATACCTTTGATTACTGCATAAATTTTATCCTGATCACGAACAGCGTCTTCCAATCGTTTTAACACAACAAAGCCACAACCTTCACCAATCAATAATCCATCAGCATCTATACTGAAGGGTTTGATCTGCTGCTGGCGGGACATCGCACCCAGCTGGGCAAAAATACTCCAGAAAGCAGCATTTTGTCCTGTGTGTACTCCTCCTGCAATCATAATGTCAGAACGACCTCTCTGAAGTTCCTGTACAGCATGGTCTACAGCGATTAAAGCGGATGCACAAGCAGCATCTACTGTAAATGCAGCACCTCCCAGATTGAAACGGTTGGCAACAAGAGAGGCTACAAGATTAGGAATTAATCCCATAGCGGTATCTGCTGCAAAACGGCCTTTACGTTCCTGAAAAGCATGCTTTACCTTTTCAATATCGGATGAAGAAACGTGAGGCAGCAGTTCCTGCAGTAACGAGGAAATCTGTTCTCCGGTTCTTACAATTTCGATAGCGCGGGTAGCTCCCGGACCGGTATAGTTTCCTTTACCGATGATGATTCCCGTTTTTTCAAGAGAAGTTTTCTTCTGAAATATTCCTGCGTCTTCCAGTGCTTTCTGTACCAGGTCAAGGGTAAGTAAGTGGTCAGGTTCCGTTCCTTCAACAGCGAGTGGTAAAATACCGAATGCTGTAGGATCGAATGTATAATCAGGGATAAATCCTCCACGCTGACAGTAAAAACGGTCGACGGGACTTGTAGCATCACTGAAATGAACAGGATCTATCCGATCAGCCGGAGCCGGCTCGGTAGAATCGACTTTATTGACAATATTCTGCCAAAAAGTGTTGGCATCCTGTGCCCCGGGAAAGACACAGGATAGGCCAATTACAGCAACATCTGTTTTTTTCATATTGAGTTTATACAGTGTTTTACCAATTATTTCCTGACATGATCAGCACCTGGCTTTCTGTTCCGTACTTAATCTCGTTAAGGAAGATTTCTTTCCCTTCATCCAATGGAATCATGGAAATTCCTCTGCGTTCATATTCTGATTCAAGGGTGGAAGAAACCATTCCGGCTCCTTTCCATGGGCCCCAGTTGATTGAGATTACTTTTCCTTTTAATCTTTTATTTAAAGCATTTGCGTAATCATCCAGTACACTGTTGGCAGCCGCATAATCTGTCTGACCTTTGTTACCGTATACAGAAGCAATACTTGAGAATAATACTACAAACTGGCAGTCTGTACGAAGCTGCTCCGCCAATACACGAAGTGGTTTCACTTTAGTATCAAATACACGTCCGAAAGAGCTTGTCGTCTTTTGTTTGAATAATTTATCTTCTAAAAGACCTGCTCCGTGGATTACTCCGTCAAGACGGTCATATTTTTCATAGATATTGCTGATCAGGTTACTTAAACCTTCTTCGTCACAAAGATCCAGTGATTGGTAAATGATGATATTTCCAAGTTCTTCCATGTCACGGATCGTACGAAGAATCTGATTGTTTTTGAAAATCTTTGTCGTCTCTTTTTCTATTTCTGCCGGAGAAGTGAATTGTCCGGATTTAATTAAGAAACTTCTGATCTCTTCTTTGGTTTTCATGCCTTGAAAGTCTTTAGCAGAAAGTTCATTTCTTGGGTCCGCTGATCTTCCTACCAGAATATAAGTACAAGGATAGGCCTGAGACATATGTTTTACCAACTCGGCAGTAATTCCCTGTGCGCCTCCAAGTACCAGTACCACAGATTTCTGATCTAACTGGATATGGGCTTCATGTAAGCTCGTTGATAATGGGGAAGGGATGATGTCTACCTTATGCCTCTGATCATTTTTATAAATAACTTCAGCAGGTTTATCGTTGGTAAGGATTTCTTTCAACGTGATTTCAGCAATCTGATCTACTTCCTGAGGGGTGCTCAGGCTGATGAGTCTGCAGGTTGTATTGTCAAATTCTCTGGCTAAACTTTTGAAAAGCCCCGGATATCCCTGATGGTGACGTAATATGCTTGCATCTGTAATTTCCTGAATATGAGCTGGAATATCTGAGATCAGGTATACCCATTTTGCTTTATCAAAATCCAGTTTTTTGATCAGATCTACGTGATCAATAATACTTGGTTTATCGGTTGCTGAGAACAGGTCCAGCATAATTAATCCGTCAATGTCTGAAAGATCTTTTTCTGTATCTACTATTTCTACGATAGCTCCATGTTTTTCCAGAGCATCTTTGATCGCAGAAGTTTGTTTGTTGTCATCCTGTGTAATGGCAAAACGTTTTCCCTGTAATACGTCTGTATTTTGTACTAAAGAAGCATCAGTAGGAGTGATGTCAAAACGAAGACGTGAAAGTACATTCTGAGCTGGCTCTGCGGTGTTGGTTTCTTTTGTTTCCTGAGTAGCTTCGCTGGTTTCACCATTCATTTCGCTGATCCAGCTTGCCAGACCACGGAGGGTTTTAATGGCCGCCAGTTTTTCCATGACATCATCCGCTTGCTCAAGGTTTTGACCAAATCCGATCTTAGTTTTAAGATCACCGATGATTTCCATACGTTTAATAGAGTCGATACTCAAATCTGCTTCCAGATCAAAATCCAGACCCAGCATTTCTTTTGGATATCCTGTTTTTTCACTTACAATATTCAGAATAGCATTTTGAAGATCTTCAAGAGAGAATGCCGTTTGAACTTGTGGTGTTGAAGCTGTTGATTCAGCTGCAGATCCGTTTTTTTCAGCAGCAGTTGTTTCAGCTCCTGAGAATTCAGTAAGCCACGAAACAAGACCGCTTAAGGTTTTTATTCCTGCTAACTGTTCCATAACGGTATCTTCGCTGGTATTCCCGTTACCCAGACTTCCCAGTTCGTTACGAAGTGTTCCGATGATTTCAACTCTTTTAATAGAATCAATACTTAAGTCAGCTTCCAGGTCCATTTCCATACCCAGCATTTCCTGAGGATATCCTGTTTTGTCACTTACCACCTTCAGTAATAAGGATTTGATATCTCTTGAAGGAGCTTGTTTTACAGCTGTAACGGCTACCGGTCTTTCCTGCTGAACAGGCTGAACCGGAATAGTAGATATTGGCTGTTGAACCGGAGCCTGTACTGGTGAATTGTATACAGGAGCAGGGAACGCCTGAGGATTCTGTCCCATAAAGGAAAGCATCACATCGCGTTGTGCCTGTATCATTAATTTCATGCTGTTTAAATATTCCTGCAGCATACGTTCAGCAGTAGACTGAGCTTCAGTTGCAGAGGTCTGTGGTTGATGAGTAAAATTGTTCATGGGAATAGGGTTTATAAGTGGTAAAGCACCATTGGATGGCAGATTACCATGAGTTGGGTGGGCGGTCTGCCCGTTAACACGCCAGATGGCAGGGCTTTTCTTGTAAAGCTCAGGTTGGTTAAGATCAATAACCTTAACGCTGCGGCCATCAAAAAGTTTATCAATACTAAAGCTTCGGCCAGTTCCTAAATATTGTGCCAGCATACAAAGCAGGTGGCTGAATTTATTACGGCTGTTGTCTTCAACATATAAGGTCAGCTGATCTTTTTCAAGACAGGATTTGGTAAGCCCGGTAAGAACTTTTCCTGGTCCTACTTCGATGAATATTCTTGCGCCGTCGTTATACATTGCCTGAAGCTGTTCTACAAATCTTACAGGCTGTACCAGATGGTCAGTAAGTCTTTCTTTTATTTCTGACGGATTCGCGGGATATACTTCTGCTGTGGTATTGGACCAAACAGGAATCTGCATTTCCCCGAAAGGAACATTTTTCAATACTTCAGCATATAAATCCCTGGATTTTGCTAATAACGGGCTGTGGAACGCACAGGCAACTTCAAGCTTTTTAGCAGAAATACCTTCCTGTTTAAGAACTTCCAGCAATTTATTGATCGCTTCTGTACTTCCGGCAATGACACATTGTGTAGGAGCATTAAAGTTCACCGGATAGCATCCTTCTACTTTAGCAATGATCGGTTGTAAACGTTCTGCTGTAACACTTGCTGCCAGCATTGAACCCGGATCTCCACCTTCTACAGAATCTAAGATAGACTGCGCTCTCTGAACACTTAAGTCAACCAGCATATCTTCTCCAAATACACCTGCAAAACATAATGCGGGAATTTCACCATAACTGTGACCTGCCAGCATATCAGGAATAATACCTAATGATTCCAGGAATTTAGCCAATGCAAGGTCTACAATTCCTAAAAGCGGTTGTGCTAAACGGGTATCTTTAATGGTTTCTTTTTGTTGTTTTAAATCAGCTTCGTTAAAAGTCTTAGATGGGAAAACTACTTTTTCAAGTTCAGGATACTCGTCAATAATCTTACGCATAGCCGGGAAAACTACAAATAAGTCACGGGCCATATTGATTCTCTGGCTGCCTTGTCCAGGGAAAGTGAAGGCTACTTTACCTTCTTTTTTATTCACGGTAAACGTATCTTTTGTCTCAATCCCCAGCAATACCAGCTCAAGCTTCATCATCAGGTCTTCAGCAGTATCTGCAACAATACTGTACTGGATTGGCTTTTCTGAACTGATACTTAAACTGTAAGCGATATCTTTTAATGGAATCCCATCGTTAATTTCTAATAAAGCTTTTACCTGGCTTGATTGTCCTTTGGCTTCTTCATAAGTGTCTCCACGGAAAACAAATAGTTCTGATGGCCATGACTGCATGGCGATTGAGTTATCCTCCTTAGGATGGTTGGCAATTACTGTATGGAAGTTTGTTCCCCCAAATCCGAAAGCACTGATCCCTGCATAACGGTTTTTCTCCGCCCATAATCCACTTTCTGCATGGAAGGCAAATGGACTGGTTTCTGCGTTATAATAAGCATTCGGCTGCTGAAGGTGAAGAGTAGGTGGCTTTACACCATGATAAACTGCAAGGGAAGCCTTGATCAATCCTGCTAATCCTGCCGCACATTTTGTATGTCCGATCTGGGTTTTCACAGAACCTAAATGAGTCTGCCCAGGCAATGCCCCAGAACGGCTGAATAAATTAGTCAATGCACTTAGTTCGGTTTTGTCACCTACTACAGTTCCTGTACCGTGAGCTTCTACTAAACCTACAGAAGCAGCACTGATACCAGCCTGGGAATAAGCACGTTCTAATGCTCTTACCTGGCCTATCTGTCTTGGAGCAGTCAATCCCAGTGCTTTACCGTCACTGGATCCGCCAACTCCTTTGATTACGGAATAAATACGGTCACCATCACGTACAGCGTCCTCATATCTTTTTAAAACAAGGATCGCAATACCTTCTCCAAGGGCGATGCCGTCTGCCTCACTATCAAAAGTAGCACATCTTCCTTTTCTGGAAAGGGCGTGAGTACTGGAGAACATCAGGTAATCATTGATTCCGTTGTGTAAATCTGCTCCTCCTGCAAGAACCATATCAGATTTTCCTAATACAAGTTCCTGACAAGCCAGATCAATAGCGGCTAATGACGAAGCGCAAGCTGCATCTACGGTAAAGTTTCTGCCGCCAAGATCCAGTCGGTTCGTAATCCTACCTGCGATCACGTTGGCAAGAATTCCCGGAAATGAGTCTTCTGTGGTATGTGGGAAGGCTTCTTTTACTTCTTCATGAAGTTCTCCGAAAACCTGCTTATAATATCCTCTGAAACTATAGCTGTTGGCAAGGTCATTACCTCCTTCAGCACCTATAATGACAGAAATGTTTTCTCTGTTGATATGTTTTTCACCATATCCCGCATCTTCCATTGCACGCTTGGCAACCAATAAAGTTAATAGCTGTGTAGGTTCAATGGCAGCAAGTGATTGTGGCGGAATTCCGAATGCCAATGGATCGAAATCAATTTTAGGAATAAATCCTCCCCATTTGGAATGGGAGACATCAGATTCGTTGGAATCTGGTTTATAATAAAGGTCTTTATTCCATCTTTCGTCCGGTACTTCGGTAACGCTGTCTTTTCCTAAAATGATATTTCTCCAGTATTCATCCAGGTTTTTAGCTCCCGGGAAAATACATTCCATTCCTACGATAGCAATATCCAATGGCTTTTCTGTAGAAACCGGTTCTTCCGGTAACGCTGCATCCTGAATATGCTCGTAGTTGTCTACAACACTTTGGTGAAGTGCTGATAATGAGATCACACGATTCTGCATCGTAGCAACCTGTCCTATCATATACATTCCTAAATCCAGTTGATCATCTTTAGGAATATTGACCAATTTATCACCCTGACGTTCTATCCCTTTAGCCGCGATACGTAAACGGCCTACATTTAATTTTTCAAGTTGTTCCCACACCTGTTTTTTATCCATTCCTGCAGCAAGAAGCTTTGCTTTTTCTGTATTGAAATGGTTGGCGAATGCTGTATTTAAACAGCGGGTTTCATGTCCTGGCGCTGTTTCCAGTAAAACTGTATCTTTCGCCTGCATAGCCTGCGCCTGAAATTCTTCCTGAATAGCTCCCGTTTGTACAGCTTCATGAGTATACAGATAAGCTGTACCCATCAATACCCCGATTTTCACTCCCCTTGCAGCTAATGGTGCAGCCATAATGGATACAAACGCCGTTGAAAATGCGTTATGAATTCCGCCTGCAAAAAAAACACTGATGTTTTCAGGATGATCTTCTTTTAATATACGTTCAATCTGTTTTTCCCAAAGAACAGTGCTGGACAAAGGTCCTACATGGCCTCCGCATTCACGTCCTTCAAAAATGAAGTTTTTCGCTCCCTCTTTCAGAAAAATATCCAGAAGGGCAGGGGAAGGAACATGCAGGAATGATTTTATTCCGGCTTTTTCAAATACTTTAGCCTGAGCTGGTCTTCCTCCGGCTATCAAAACTACCGGTGGCTTTGCTTCTAATATATATGAGGTTTGTTCATCTCTTAATTCCTGTGGAGCAAATCCTAAAATTCCTACTCCCCATGTTTTTTCACCAGCCAGCTTTTTGGTGTCCATTACCAGTGATTTTGCAGATTCTCCTTTCAATAAGGATAAGGCAACAAAAGGTAAGGCTCCGGCATCTGCTACCGCATTGGCAAATGAAGGTACATCACTCACGCGGGTCATTGGACCTTGAGCAATAGGGTAACTCAACCCTAACTCCTGAGCTAAAGAGTTGTTTTTATCAATTACTTTAAGTGCTTTTGCCTGCTTCAGGTGGCCATACATAGCTTCTTTGAAACCGAAAATCAGTTTTTTCAGAGTTTTGAAATCTTCATACAGGTCTGTTGCCAGCGAAATGTCTTGTCCCATAGGGATATAACATGTGCTAAGGTCGAAACCTGCAAAATATTGTTTAAGGTCTTCTGCTGTTACATTTTCAGGTAAAGCAGGAGAGTTGGGTCTTACCAATACACGATGGTTAGCAATCACTTTAGTTTCTGTACCATTCAGTTTTGAGCAGACTTCTTTCAGATCCTGAGGGACCGAACTTTCCGGGAACAGAGCCAACTGGCTGTCCAGTACAACTCCTGTTGCTCCCAATGCTTTAGATGCCGCTGCAGTATGGAGACCTATTCCTCCCTGTACCCACACCGGAATGTTCTGAATTTCTTTGATCACACGCTGGAATAATACAAACGTGGATTCATAGCCTACTAATCCACCGGCTTCATTTCCTTTGATAATAATTCCCTGCGCTCCCGATTGTTCAGCCTGTCTGGCCTCTTCCAAACTGGTTACCTGATAAATAACAGGTACGTTATGGGGCTTAGGCATTCCAAACGGAAGGATCGCAAATCTTACTTTTTCCGGAATTTGAAGAGTGGTGAAATTGTCATTAGAAAAATAAATACCATACGATGGTACGTCTATCTGATCAAGTTGTTGTAACGCTTCCTGGGCTTTCGTTAGCTCATTTCCTAAACTTAATACGGGTAGTGCGCCTGCCTGATGCAGTCGGGATATAAGGTTAACGTCCGGCTTTTCAAAAGGCGTCAGTCCAATAATGGTTAATTTTTTCATGGCGTGTTAATTGAATGGTTGAATGATAACAGAGTGTCATAACAACTTGCTTTGCCCGATAATAAGGCAATTGCTTATCATTATGATGTAATAAAATTGGTTTTTGTTATATCGTTAACGAATGGATTCGTTTTATAGTAATTATTCAATAATCTATTAGTTGGAAACAGATAGTATGATGTAAGATCGGAGTCCGTCTTTTCAAAAGGCATCAGCCTGATTTTGGTCAAGTTTTTCATAGCATTTACGGTATTGGGATAGTTAATGATATTTCATAACAAAACATCAATATCAATGGGATTAGCAGTGATATTTTGTTATGATGGAATAAAAATAATAAAACTTAAATATATCTTTAATCATAAACGAAATTTGATAACTATTTTTTAATACAAAAAGATTAATTATTCAAATTTTATTAAAGTATATTTATTGTTCCATTATTCTTAGAAACGTGACGATACAATCTTAGTAATTTTAACTATAAATATTTATAGTTAAAAAAATGTTAAGCAAATATAGGAATAAAAAATAAAATATTTCAAAAACAAGAGATTTGTTTTGAGTAATATTACAAAAAGATAATATAGAGTGAATATGGTACAAAAGTGTAAGAATCTCCTTTATCAATCTGATAAAATGATAAGACGAAGATAATTAAAATTAATCAATATATTGTGATTTAATTTGAATTATTTATGAATTTTTTATATCTTTTTGATAAATAAACAGATACGTAATTTTAAGAATAATTAATATATCTTTCCGAAATTCATAAAAAAAACAGTAAGTGTCTGATGTACTTACTGTTTTGTAGGTGTTGATTGCTATATTTTTTTTTGACTGATAAGCTATTTGTATGCTGTGTAGAAGTAGTGAAATTTCTTCCCGTTGAAGAAAGAATTACGATGGAGGATTCGTTCTTTTAAAAGTTAAAAAATACTTAATCCATATTGTTTTGCCAGATCCAAGATCATATGATACCCAGCCAGAGAATTACCATGTTGATCTAAAGCAGGACTGAATACCCCGATTCCTATTTTCCCCGGAACGCTTACTGTAATTCCGCCACCAACACCGGATTTGCTCGGCAGACCAACGGTTCTGGAATATTCACCGCTGAACTCATACATTCCGGCAGTCAGCATCTGTGATTCTACTAATTTGGCCATGTCTGCGTTTTTATAAGTGGTATCGCCGTCAAATCTTACGCAGTGGTTGGCAAAGAAGTATCCTATTTTTGCAAGGTCTTCGGCTGTAATTTCAATAGAGCATTGCTTGAAATAGTTGTCTAGTTGGTCTTCAGTTCCTGAAATCAGTCCGCTGTTTTTCATAATGTAAAACATACCACGGTTGCGGTGTCCTGTTGATTTTTCGGATTCATACACTGATTTATTATAGTCAATTGAAGAATTTTTGGTAATATATCTTACCATATCCAGTATTTTAAGGAACGGTTTTTCGCCGTCTCCGGAGATGAGCGATGTGGTAAGAATTGCTCCTGCATTCATCATTGGATTCAGTGGCTTTCCGGTAGTTTCAAGGTTTGAAAAGTGGTTGAAAGGTTTGTCTGATCCGAAATACCCCATTTTGTCGAAAATGTGAGTTTCTCCTTTTTCGCTTACCGCTACCATTAATGATATGATTTTGGAAATGCTTTGCATGGTAAATTTTTTACTTACATCACCTGTATTGAATACTTTTCCATTGTTGTCAACCACTGAAAAAGCTATTGCCTTAGCATCCATTTTTCCCAGTTCAGGAATGTAATCGGCTACTTTTCCCTGAGTGTAATAAGCTCTGTTTTTTTCCAGAATGGTATTTAAAGTTTTTTCTGAAAGGGTTGAAATATCTGCTGCCTTCTGTGCATAAACGATTGTGTTTAAAGAAAGAAAAGCTGCGGTACAGATTCCTTTGGCAGAAAATAAAAAGCGGTTGTTTTTCATATAGAAGATGTTCAAATATAATGTTTATGATAAGCCTTGAAAAACAAAGATAAAGTATTTTAGTCTTGTCGGCAATTCTCATGATATTCCCGGTGGATATCGATACAGGTCTGAGTAGACAATGTTCCCGGGGGGAAGATTGAATTGTTGAAATACATAGGATTTTTTTTAAAATAAGAAATGGATAAAAAAGCTTGTTGTTTTATCAGTTTTAATTATGATTAATTTTAATACAAATTTAAATTATTTAGTAAAAAATAAACTAAATGTGATTTAGGTTATTGATTTCGGGATTTATTAATTGAAAATTCAGCATTTTATTTGGCTGAAATTAGCTTGTTACGCCAAAATTTAGCGATAGACATAGGTTTCTTAAATAAGTAATGGGATAGTGAAATAACATATAAGCATGAATTTGTCTATATTGTTGGAATTCAGGTGTGAAATAATGTTATTTTTTCACGATTAAATGATTTTTGTATTATTATTTTTATTAATTTGACAAAAAATTAATAACACTTTTTTAATAACTATGAAAAACAACACCTATTTTGGTAGGCAGCACATCTTCAGATGGCTCCTGCTATGTTGGCTTTTGGTACCCTGGGTACTGCAAGCACAAGCTCGAATTACATGGACCGCTCAGGTCGGATGCCAGGAATTCCGTGGCGAAAAAGATGGTCAGATCCCTGACAACGGAATCGCCTATTCCTACATCAATTCATCCCAATGTCTCCGTGTCTGTGAGCAGTCAACTGTAAAGTATGAGATTCAGGGACCGAATGTTTCCAATGTACAATGGACGGTTTCAGGAGGTACGGCAGCTATTTCCGGACCCGCGAATACCGTAGCCAATGTAAGTTGGGGAGCGGCAGGTAACGGATCTTTACAGGCTGTCATCACCTACAACGATGGAACGGTAGAAACCCAGACGATCTGTATTGAAAAGATCAACAGGCCGATTGCTAAATTTGAAATGTTAAATCTGAGTGATACTGTATGTAGAAATACAACGATCTATTTTGATAACCTTTCTGAACAGAACGGCGGGTCGGATATCATTAATTATTTCTGGGACTTTGGTGATGGTACTACTTCCACCGCTTTTGAGCCTTCCCATCTGTATGCCAATCCCGGAAATTATACAATCACTCTTACGGTAACCAACAAGTGTGGCTGCCAGGATAAAATTAAAAGACAAATCAAAGTCTTAAAAGCAGATCCTGTACAGATCAACTGTGCTTCCGTAGTATGTGAAGGCAGTACTGAAAAATATAACGTACAGGATGGATGCAACAAAGGACAATGGAAAGTTATTGGAGGATCAATTGTCAATAATAACGGTAACGAAATCGAAGTTGTCTGGGATCAGGTTGATCCGCTTGACGGCTTTGGATATGTAATGTATATGTCAGAATGTGCTTGTCCTGAGTGGACAACCATTAAAATTCCTGTAGTTTTAAAAAATGCAAAAATCAAAGGACAGGCAGTGATATGTACTGGAAGACAGTATACCTATACAATTCCTCAGTGGCCTACAACTAAAGTTAACTGGAATGTTTCAGGTCCTGCGGGAGGTCTCCTGACGAATACTCAACAGAGAAATGAAATTGTTTTCTCTGCAAATCAGCCAGGTACTTATCATCTTACAGCAAATTATTTTAATACTTTACTGGGATGTGAAGGACAGGCTTCTATAGATATTGTAGTAGAGGCACCTGTGCTGGTAAGTGGCGGTGTGGATGAAATCTGCGCGGGAACAAGCCAGGGGTTTACAGCGGTTCCTAATGTACCGGTGATCTGGAAAGTGACAACGGGGACATCTACTTATACTTCTCCACCTATGACAGGAATATTCAACTACAACTTTGCAACAGCAGGAACGTATACCGTGACGGCTACCAAGCAAGGTGGAGGTTGTGAAAGTAATGGAAGAATTATTAAGGTATTACCAATTCCACAGGCACCTAACGGAACAATTTCCGGAGAAACAAAAGTATGTCCTGGAAAACCGTATGTGTATACCATCAGTTCAGTAGATCCTGGAATGGTGCCGGTTTGGAGTGTTACCAACGGAACGATTCAGGGAAGTAATGCAGGACAATCTGTTACGGTGATATTTAATGCAGGTGCAACATCATATACCGTGTCTGCACAGAACAAATCGATCAGCAGTGCAGCATGTCTTTCAGCTCCAAAATCGTTTAATGTAACGAAATTAGACCTTAATACTATTGTTATTAATGCTAATTCAGGGCCTTTCTGCCCGAGCAGTACTCAAACATTCAGTGCTAATCTGAATGGTATTGTTCCGGATTTTATGGAATGGTCGTTTGCAAGTTCCAATTTCGGAAGTGTAGTGGGAGGACAGGGTACAGCTAATATTACGGTAAACTTCAACGAGATTTCTTCAACAGATACTACTGATCTGATGCTGAAAATCGTAAAATGTGGAGTGACGAAAATCATTACTATGCCGGTATCTTTAATAAAACTTCCGGTAGTAAGCTTTACCAATGTTGGTGGAATCTGTTTGGGATCAAATCTTACTTTTACAGTGAATCAGGGAACAATTACTTCTGCAACAAGCGTAACTTTCACCTTTGTTGGCGGAACGTTTACTACAGCGTTTAATCCGTCTGGGGTTTACAGCTTCCCAAATAACGGGTATATCCAGAATAATTCAGGGAACAATGTTTCCCAGACCGTTACCGTAACTTATACAGGTACTAATGGATGTAATTATAAGCCTACCGCAAGTGCTAACTTTATTGTATATCCTGAAACTATTATTACGATTTCTCCGGTATATAATATTGCCGTTTGTGACCCTGCCACGATGACACCGTATACTATTACGGCCAACAGTTCTACAGGGCTTACAAATATCCTGTCTTGGCAATGGTATAAAAATAATAGTATCATACCAGGAGCAACTACAAACTCATATACCATCTCAGGAGCAGGTGCTTTTGGAACTTACAGAGTACAGGCTGTAGATATTAACGGTTGTGTGGTTTCTTCACAGAACATTAATGTTACTCAGTCTTGTCCGAGCAGTGGAAGTTGTACAGCGAATCCTCAGATTAACTTCGTTCCGGCATGGTCTGCTTGTAACACAATTACTGTTTCAGGCTTAACGTACAATGGAACTCCGGATGAGATCCAATGGTTATCTGATACTGTACTTACCTTAGTTTCCGGTCAGGGAACGGCTTCACCGGTATATCAGACTAATCTTGCAGGCGCACATATTGTTTTTGTACGTCTTAGATATGGTTCATGCTGGTACAGCAAAGGAGTAGAAGTGAGAAAGAATTATGAGCCTAAATTCAATATCAGTACGGTGTGCAGCGGAAACGGTTACAGTGTAACGCTTTTCAATACCTCTACCATATTTGAAATCAATCCGGCGGCTATTACCTATACATTTACTTCGCCGGGACAGCCTACTCAAACAGGACAATCGGCTACTTATAATCTTGCGCCAGGTACATATACCTTTACCATGACGGTATCTTCACCGGGGAAACCAACATGTACCACTACGCAGACTATTACATTAGCTCCGGTTCCTGATACCAGCTTCCTGGTTCCTGCCTGGTTATGTGCACGTTCGCCTATTACGTTTAGTCCAATAAACTATGTTTCAGGAAATACATATACCTGGATCTTTGACGGTACTTCCTATATTACGACAGGACCAGATGCTACAATAACTTATAACACTGCAGGAACAAAAACAATTCAGCTGAAAATTAAAACTCCAATGGGATGTGAATATACTTCTGCTGTAATTGGTGTTAATGTGAAAGAAGCGACTCTGGATGGTGATATGGCGCCTCCTGCTCTGGTAGCTTGTATAGGAAGTGCTCCTAATATCGTATTTACCAGTACGCTTGGATCTCCTTCCCAGTATATCTGGATGAATGGTTCTCAGGCTGTACTTGGAGCACCAAACTCTCCGGTATTCACCCCGACACAATCTGGTAACTACTGGCCGGTGCTGGTATCATCAGACGGATGCAGAACAAGTATTATGAGTACTAAAGCAATACCTGTAACGCTTAAAAACCCTCCTTATGTTAATATAGCGGGAACAGCTAACATCTGTGAAGGATCTTCGGCAGTACTTACCGGTATTGTAACAGATAATACATTGGAATATCAATGGAAAAAAGGAAATTCGGTAATTGTACCATGGGCTTCTGCTCCTTATCCGATTGCCCTTAGCACAGGACCACTGACCGCAGGTACTTATGTGTATACGCTGGAAGTAAGAACTCCGGGTACATCAGGATGTACAAGCAGTAAAAGCTTTACCGTTACTGTCAATAGCCCACCGGCACCAGTTTCGGTAACTTATAATATGGCAAGCTGTCAGCCTTATCGTGTTGTGTTAACAGCATCCGGGCCGTCTGCAGGAGTGTACAACTGGAGCAACGGAATGACAGGTCAGTCTATCACAGTATACGAAGGTGGTGCTTATCAGGTTATTTACACAGCGCCAAGCGGATGTAAAGTTGTAGGTAACGTACAGGTACCTTTAAGTCTTGAAAGCCTGATGTGGGTATTCCCAACAGGATGTTATGACGAATGTCTCAGAAAGAATTATGTTTTAGGACCAAAAGGAGTATTTGATCACCATGACTGGCAGCTGTTCGGAAACAGTATCCAGAGTGGAAACAATGATTATATCTATCCTTTATATATTGGTGCTGCAGGAACGTATCAGTTGCAGATTAATCACCTGGGATGTCAGTTTACTTCCGGAACCATGAATTACTATCCGGGTAAAGAATGCGGATACGAAACAGAATGTAAACTGGAGGCAAGTATCAAAGACATGAAATGGGTTGGAGATCACTATAACGTGTATGGTGTTATCTTCAATGGCGGAAGCCAACCGATAAGTCTTACTGTTTCAAGTCTTAATGGATTTGGAATTTATCTTCCTTCTATCATCACGATTCCTGCAGGCGGAATATATGATATGAACGCTAATCCATTGGCATTCTATCCAAACTCAGGCTTCCAGGGTACTGATGAGATTTTATTCTCCAATGAAACATGTAAGTTTACTACCAAAGCGGTAGATCCTAACTGGATGGGTATGAAAAATGCAGGAAGAAGTGTGGTGGCAACGTCAGTTTATTCTCTGAAAATGATCCCAAATCCTGCAAAGGAAAAAGTGAAAATCTCGTATCATACGGGCAATGAAAAATTACTGGCAAAACAGGTTACGGTTTTTGATGCCATGGGCAATGTCAAATTCCGTAAGGAACTGAAAGCGGCTTCCGGAGAGGTAGACGTGGAGGTTACCAGCTGGATGCAAGGTGTTTATATTGTTATCGTACAAACGGGAGACACTTCATTACAAGGAAAACTAATTAAAAATTAGTAGCTTATTAAGCAGTGTTCTCTTCGGAGAGCACTGTTTTTTTATAGTATGTGATAATTAAATGAATTTTTATGATACAATTTAAAAACAAACTTTGGGGACTGCTTCTGATATTACCAGGATTATCTTTTAGCCAGACTTATCAATGGCAATGGGGAAAACAGGCAGGAGGATTAACAGGTTCTGCCGATCCGGGCTTTCATTATGTCTTTGATGAATCCATAAGGGATATTGTAGTAGACAACAACAATAACACTTATTATCTTGCAACGATGCGTGAACAGGGACAAAACCTGAACGGTACTTCTGTAACCAATTACGGACTGAGTGATCTCTTTCTGTTCTCTGCTGATTGTGCAGGAAATATAAGATGGACCAGACCCATTGGGGGTTCGGGAGACGGAGAAAATGCATGGCATATTAAAGTAGATAATAACGGAGGATTATATGTGATGGCAACCATTTATAACAATTCATATGTAGGAGATCCTAATGCGGTTCCTGTACATTTTGATGATACCCATACACAGCCTCTGTACACTTATTATGATCAGACAATAGAACCTGCCCACAAAGCAGCTTTTCTGTTAAAATATAATACTTCAGACGGTACACTGGCATGGAGCAAAGCTTTACAGGGAGATGTCAATTATTTCTCCCGCATGTGTGATGTTCAGATGATGTATATGGATTCTTCCAAAAATATTCATGCTGTAATGGGATTCAGAGCAGGAACACATTTAAATGGATTAATTACAGTGCCTTCAACCTTTACTTCAACGTACCAGTATTATGCAGTTAAGTTCAATTACGATAATGGAAATATGACCCCTGCTGCGCCTTTACTTCTTCCTATCACGGGAAATGGAATCAATATTGTGGGAAGAGAGGGAAAAGTGAATTTGGTATATGATGAAAGTTTAAACCGTTATTACATTGCAGGGAAAAGAATGGATCCCGGATTCAGTAATCTGGTTGATCTTTTTTATAATAATGTTCCTTTTACGAAAGCTGCTTATGTATTTGCTTTTGACGGTACTACCGGAGCTGAGGTCTGGAGAAAAGAACTCAATAATGGTACAACAAGTACTGATGACGAAATTCATTCTATTATCAAAGATCCGGTGACTTCTGATATTTATATTTCAGGACGTTATTATAACGGAATAACGGTGCCTGCCACTTTTGGAAACTATACTTTTCCTTTGAGGAGTTATGTGGAAGCTGTTCCCTTTGTGATGAAGATGAATGCTTCGGGTACGGTACAATGGGCAAAAACTCCGGAAGCAATGTCCGGTCTTCAGTTTGGCTATCGTTTTACCAAAGGAACAATTGCCATTAATGGAAATGAAATAGCATTTGCTAAAGGAAGCTGGTCAGACGTCTGGGGCAGCTATGCAATGGTACGTCCGGATGGAGACAGGTCAGACCCTTTATTGGTGAGACTTAATAAAGATACAGGAGATGTTTTGGGAACGGGAGAGATTCGCAGTAACTTTTATGTTATCGATGAATTTACGGCGGTTGCTGCAGATAATGACGGCAACTATGTAGTGGGAGGTTTTTTTCATGATCAGCTATTTACAGATGCCAATGATAATGTCAATACAATGGCTGTTAATGTAGCAGGAGGAAAATCTCAGTCTTTTTTTACAAAATTTGCTAAATCAGCGTGCAGCCAGATGTCAGTAGAAGAAACTGCTGTTCAGGCGGGAATGCAGCTATATCCTAATCCGGTTCAGGATGTTTTAACGATCAGGAGCAAAGAGCCGTTGGTTTCGTATGAAATCTTTGGAGCAGCCGGACAACTGGTAAAACAGGGGACTTTGAGTATGATGCAGGAACAGATCGTATTATCCTCCCTTCAGACAGGAGTATATTACATTAAACTTCAAACAAAATCTTCAACAGTAACTGAAAAAATACTAAAGAAGTAAAAAAAACAAAACTGAAAATTAATAACCTTATATATAAAACGGTGTTTTCCAGGAGAAGACACCGTTTTTTATTGAAAAATATCAGTTTGTTCGCAATTTTACAATTTTTGGGTTTGAGGAATGTTTTGCTTTGTATAAAAATTTTACAATGAAAAAAATACTTATTTTAAGCTTATTATTACTCCTAACTTCATGGTCTGATGCCCAAAATAAAGATCTTAAGCCGGTAAGGGAGATTATAGAAGCCAGTAATGCAATCTATGCGGAGCTTGCCAATAAAAATGACGGTTCTATTCTTAGCAGATATACCGATGATGCATGTCTTTTTCCACCCAATGCTGTCCCATTATGCGGAAAAGAGCAAATACTTGATTTCTTTAAAAACGGCCCGGAAGTACGTGTTAAGTTTATGATTCAAAATCTGTATGGAGATGGCAGAACCTCAGTAACAGAAGAAAGTTATTATGAGATGACAGATTTAAAGGGAGAAAAACTGGATGACGGAAAAGTGATCGTCATCTGGAAGAATACAAAAGATGGCTGGAAGATGCACCGGGACATGTTCAGTAGCAATCATCCTGCAAAATCAAACTAAAAGCCAATATTGACAGCCTGTTGGAGATCAGCATCGTTTTTGATCAGCGAGTGTCTGGATGCTGAAGGAGTAATGCCGGTAAATTTTTTAAACTCTTTGATAAAATGAGCCTGATCATAGTATCCGCAGTGGTAAGCTATTGTTGTGAGTGATTCCGGGGTGTTGAGAACCATTGGCAGACTTTTGTTAAATCTTGTTACTGAAGCAAAAGAAGAAGGGCTTATTCCCATATGCGTAAGGTAAAGTTTTTGAATATATCTTTCCGATAGCCCTGAGCTTTGAGCTATAACAGACAAATTCAATACATTCTGATTCATGAAAAGCTGTTGATTAAGAGCGTGGAGGATGGTCGCTTTTTTAAGATGAGATTCATTTTTCTTCAGCTTTTGAAGAAAATGCTCTTCTAAAACGGTTATTTTTGAACAAAGATCCCCGGTATCCATGATGCGGTCATACAAATTTCTGTTTTCATTCCCCGTTACATCATACATATCAGTGGCATAGTTCGTGAATTCTGAAAGAGGGTCGGAAAAAAATAAAGTGGCGGCATGCGGAAATATCCTTGCTATAAGTACCGAAGTTCCTTTCGCTGCACTAAGCCGGGTGGGAAGTGTGAGATGTCCCAATAATTCTATATCCGGAGTGTTTTTTTGTTCGCCATTGATAATAGTAGCAGCAAAACCACCGGAAATATTGATAATGAGATCTATATATCCACTCGGATAAAATACCTCATCTCTGAGATCCTTATCAATGGTAACAACGGTGTAACTTTTTATATAAGGTGCAAGGCTGGCGGATGGTGAAATCTGCATAACGGTTAATTTAATTAATTCGTTGATAATTACCTTGTTCTAAGTTAAGAATAAATACAATGTCAAGAGAAAAGATCAACAGGAAATTAAATTTCAGTAGCAGAACTTATAAGAATTCTTATAGTGAAGGTTTTGAAAGACCTATTCCGTATTTTTGTACAGAATTAAACAGCCAAACTGTTTATTCCAATATATGAGCAATATGTTTTCTGACCATCATCAGGTAGGTATGGTTTCTTCTTTTTCTGAACTTGTAAATACCCGTTTTCAAGGAGTTATGAATGCCATTTGCTGGCACAGGAATGTAGTGGGAGACTTTAAAGAAATTGTCACAAAGCTTTTGCTGAAAGATAATATTACAGAAGTTTCCAGTGAAGATCTTTTAGCATTGGAATTGTCAGAAGAGGGGAGTATGGCGAGAGAAATTATTTTAAATGACCTGCAATTACTGACAGATTTCGGGGCATCTCCGGTTCTTAACCTGCTTAAATGTTATGAGCGTGACGAAGAGCTCGGTTTTATTTCAACAGATGTGTACTCCTATCATGTTGACCGTTCACCTGTCGGGACAGATACTTTTTTATGTACTTATCACGGGACAGCAAGTGATATTATACCCAATGATCAGGTGGAACAGAAAATTTTAATTCCTGAAATCCGGGAACAGCTCAGAAAATTACACGACGGTCCTGAAGAAGAATTTGAAGACTTCCTGAAAGAGTATTTCTTTGATCTTCATTATCAGCCAAAGCCCGATGCAGAGCCTGTCAATTTAGGAGTTGGCCATCTTTGGCGTATTGCAGTAGATCATCCTGATCAGGAGGTTTTACCTTGTGTTCACAGAGCGCCTGTGGAAAATGATGGCGAGTATAGACTGCTGCTGATCTGTTAACTGATCTGTTATATTTTGAACGATACAAAAATCCAATATCAGAAAGATGTTGGATTTTTTTTATGAATAATTATGAAGTAATGCTTTTAATTGTTTTAAATATTAAAAAATAACAGGCAGTAAATCAATTGATTGAATTTATTTTTTAAAATCCCAAGCAAGGATATGGAATTTCTGTATTTATATAGATGAGTACTCAGTAAAATATTTTTCAATCAAAATAATAAATTCAAAATCAAAATGAAAAAATTCAATCATGTAAAATTGATATCAATGCTTGTGATCTTACTGGCTATTCCTTTTGCTCTGGCAAGCTGCAGTAATGATGATGATGCTCCAAAACCTAATCCTGTGACCATCAGTTTCGATGATCTCAACGGTGAATACACAGGAAAAGCAGGGGTATCCCAGGGAACTGTGAACGGAGAAACGGCGGTTGCTTTTTCGGCCAAGAAAAACCTGATTTCCTATTCGGAATTTCCAATGAAAGAGATTGTTTACTCTGTAATTTCTGATCCTGCGAAAGCCAATCAGGCCTTAACAGCCATCGGGAAAATAAAATATGACCTGGATTATACGGCAGTTTTATATCAGTATAAAAAGGAAATAGAACTTAATCTTCTTCCCAAAGAATTAACGGTTCAGGTTCCTGTGGATGGAGTAAGCAAGAAAGTGGTCATAACGTTTACAGCTTCCAAAAAAGGACTGTTTACCAAGCAGAACACGCAAAATATGAATTTTGAACTGCTTGCAAGTAAAATAACTGTTGATGGAACGGCTGTCAATCCTTTCAATCCTATAAAATATAATTTTCAAATGCTGAAGAAATAGGTGCAGTAAGGAATATTCTACAGATGCACTTACACAAGTGCATCTGTTTTTATTTTACCTTCTCAGTTACCATTTTATTTTTATTTTGGGAACGACTTTTTTAATTTCTTTGGCGACATTAGTTCCTGCTTTTCCCAGCTCATTACTAATGTTTCTGACCACTTTTACTGCTTCGTGATTTTTGCCGGGGCCATATTGTAAATCATGAACGGTCGTATTCCATGTTTTGACAATATCGTTAGTAGGGCCAAACTGATTTTTTAAAGCCTCTCCAATCTGATTTAATCCTTTAACGATCGTATTGTTTTTTCCAAAACATCCATTGTCACCACCTACACCGTTTGTTAAACATTTGCTTAATTCACGATAGGTGAGCTGGCCTCCCGCACATCCTGCAAATGCATAAGGCTGACCTCCCGTGCTTACAGCGCACTCAACAGCAATCTGGGCTTCCGTATTCAGATTAAGTTTGCTTGCGCCATAACACACGGCAGTTCCCATGAAAGATATTTCACCGCTGCTGGCCTGATCTTTAAAGCAGGAAACTAATTGCTTGAGTTCAGGATCGTTTACTTTATCAGCGAAACAAAGGGGATACATTTCGTAATTGCCGCCATATTCTTTATAGCATTTCAACATATCCTGGGTAATTTGCTTTTCTTTAGAACCGCCTAATATACTCAGCATACAAAGACTTTGCTCCTCCATGGTTGCTGAGTTTTTAGCACATTTATAAATTTCAAGCTCTTTTTTACCCGCCATATTCGTTACCATGCAGTCCCCGAATTTCATCTGATTTAATGATCCGTCAAAATTCAGAGAATTCTTATAACAGTCTACGGCATTTTGTTCACTGGTCATCATGACATCTCCATAAGGTTTTTGCTCATCAATAATCTGGGTGGGTAAAGGTCTCAATCCGTCAGCGGTTTCAATTCCTATCTGATTATCATACGTAGGTTTTGGCAGATTCATAACTGGCGGCGGAGGAACAGGAATATTGGAATAACCAACGACGCGATATCCATATCGGTAATCCAGCTCTATAATATTTTTATTAAAATCCAGAAAAAAAGCCTTTTGGTAAGGAACGGCAGACGGTAAGCGTAAATAATTAATTCCGGTCTGATCATATACGGCCTGGCCGGCATTTCCCGGATTTCCATCCTGAACAATCACCCCTGTGTTGTACATCGTAAAAGACTGACCATAAGTAGTCAAAAACATCTGCCCAATAGGATAAACCTGCGCAAACAGGAAGGAACAGAAACTCAAAAGTGAAATCAGTACACTTAAAATTGATAGTTTTTTAATAATTGCGTCCATGGTACCTATTTTTTGATAAAGTTACCGTGTAGACTATTATCGGGAAATTACCCTTTTTCGCTATTTTTGAAGTCTGCTATGCAAAGCCTCCTGATTTTGGAGATCGGATGTTTCAGGAAAGCAGCAGATGGGCTGGGGCTGGATGCAGATATTACTTTCCCTAATCCTTGCTCATATTAATTTTTAATACTCAATTTTATGAATACAATTTTACAGATAATACTTCTTACCATTATATTTTCAAATTCAATATTTTTAATGTTGGAAAAAAATATATCGTCCTTTAAAATATTTAAATTAAGTTGGCTTATTGCATTAATAGATATTTTAGTAATCCTGGTCTTTTTTGAACTAAGGCAATCTATGATCCTTTATATTACCTTTACATCAATTATTGTTGTATTTACTTTAGGGCTAAGAAGTTTTGTAAATAGTTATAGTACTAATACGTTGCAAAATCATGATAATAAAAAACGACTTGTCAATTTCTTCGCCTATTTTTTACTCTTCTTTTTAGTCATGCTTACAATTGGTGTTATGAAAAATCTTTTATTTGATTCTCCTTTGGAATAATTGGTTTAAAATTATAGAATGTATGTTCCAAATTTTGGAAACTTTGCACAGGACACTTCAATACACAGAAAACAACCTTAAAAAAGGCTGTTTTATATTTTGAATTTGAAATTCTTGAAAGATAATGATGGAAACTGAAGTTACTTCCCAATACAGAAAGTAGACTACTTCCTGTTTATGCAGCTTTACAGAAAAGTAGTAGCATGATTAGTAAACACTATATTAATCCAATTTTTTCACAAGCTTCCAATAATGACAGCTTCATGAAATTTTCGTTTGAATAATAATTATTATCTAGTTTTGTTTTATAGCTATCATATGTGTCACCAAATTCATCAGTTGCAATTCTGACTTCTTCAAACCAATTAAAACCATCACCAACATATATACTTTTATGTCTCTCTTGTATTCCAAAGATACTTTCCCAAGATTCTATTTCATCTTCATTTCCTATCAGTGTGTTATTCAATGTGACTTCACTAGGAGTAATTATTTCTAGATTTAAATTTGATATGCTTACCTCAAAGCTTATTTTACCATAATTTAAAAAAGGATAAAAGACTTTTTTTTGCACTCCCAATTTAAGAATATCCACAGGATTTTTTCTTGACTTGTATGAAGAATTACAAGTATGACACATTGGAAATAAATTCATAAAGTGAATACTAATAAAAGGATATTGTTCTTTTGGCAAAAAATGATCATACGCTTCCTTTTTTGTATTATATTCATTTAACATTCTTGCCGAACCACAAAACGGACATCTTCTTGATTTTAAAACATTTGCTGTAGAAAATTCAGTATAATGACTTTGAATAGTTCCAAATAAATCAATAAATGGTTTTAATTTTAATACTTCAGTGTAAAGATATGTACAGAATATGTAAAGATAATTTGCTAAATCTTTATCAACATTTTTTATATCAGAATATAGTAGAGGTTTAATATTCCCTTCACAAATACCTTTAACATCTAAATTACTGTGTAGAGCTTTTTTTAATAGTTTTAAATCTGATAGATTAAGCTTTTTCTGGCATATTTTATAAGCACTATTTAAAGGAGATTTTATATATTTTTCATTTACATTAATTAATGCCTTATATTTTGTAATAACTAAATGCTCGTCAAATTCTTCTGGCATTCCAGTCTTCTTTGATTTACAAAGAACTTCTAAGACAATGTAGTTTACAAAAGATTGCCCTTTAGTAATTTTATGCTTTATATTTGTGTAAGGGTAAATCACTTAATATTTTCTATTTGTGAGATTTCTTTAATCAAGATTAATTTTTCTATTGAATCACCCAATTCATTATTAATTTCTTCAATCAGTTTGTTTGTTTCTTCTCCATTTAGACTTCTTTTTCTAAACTCTGCTATTTTGCTTAAAGAATAATTACCAATAGTATTTTTTCTTTTGAAAATTTTGTTAGTTAATAAATTTACCGACGTACCAAAAGTTTCCACGTTTAAATCAATAGCATTTTGAGGTTGTTTTCCTTTATCAAAAATGATCACTTTATCAGGATAACAATCTGATATTATAAATGGAGAATGAGAAGTAATAATAATATCTCTCATTAAATGATTTACTCCGCTCATTCCTAAACTTTCTTTCAATAAACTAATAAATTCAGAACGCCATTCCGGATTAAAATGTGTTTCAGGCTCATCAAGAAGAAACAAAGTGTTTTTATCCTGAAGCATCAGACAAATACCCATTGTGTGTAAAAATTGATGTTCCCCATCTGAGAATGCTTTTAACAACATTTTATCACTAGAATCATTCTTTTTTATTTTAAATAAATTAAAATGAAAAATATGTTCTTGCTCTTTATACGTAGGAATTTTATACATTGCGTATAAACTGTCTGATTTATAGATTTCCTTCTTTAAATCTTTATCAATAACTCGTAAGTTCAATAATGAGAGAACTTGAAATGCTTTAAATAATCTGAGAGGTGTTACGAAATGCTTCCGAAATGCCTCTTTAGTTGCATTATCTACATAAAAATCTAAATATTCTAAATACTCATCTCCATTATCTTTTTTTTCAAAATAATTAATTGTACTACATTTTCTCAATTTATCAACAGTATCTTTAACTAATGGGAGTAGGTATCCCATATCTAAATCATCATCCTTATGATATAACTTATGGTTATTAATGACTAGTCTAAAGCTATCTAACCTATCAATATCTAATTGATTCTTTATTGGTTCTAAGGTTGTGTTGTCTTGTAATAAAAAATTGGAAAGCAATATTGCCTGACTCATATGATAATCCATATATACTAAGCTACTTTCAGGTTTTTTATCTAAATCATATTTGAGCTCAATTTTTCCAATATTTTTTAAATGATAGTAATATTCATCAAGTTGTAGTAAGCGAGATTTTATAAAAGGTAAACTCAAAATTTCATTTTCACCTGATGAATATCCTATAACTAGTTCTGGTAAAAATGTTCTTATAGATTCGCTTAATACCTGAAAACTAACCCCTTCCTCTTTTTGATCTTGTGCCTTTATCTTTATTTTGGGAGCTTCATTTTTTTCTTTCCTAATTATAACATTTACAAAATCGTTTTCAGATCTCTTATCAGAATCTTTAGGAATAATATAATATTCTAATTCATAAGATGTAGGAATTCCTTTTGATTTTTGGAACTCGCTACTTTTCAAATATTCAGAGTACTCAGAATTAAGCGTGCAACATTCTAAATGATAAAAAATGTTAGCTAATGCTTCCAAAACGTTCGATTTCCCACTACCATTTAAACCTGCAAAACAATATGGGTGAAACTCTTTCCAAGACTCGTTAGGCTCATCTTCTCTAAAATTCACTACAAAGTCTTCTCCATCAATTTTGTTCAGACTTCTAAATTTATCTAATAGGGTAAGTTTTACAAGCTTCATTTTATATGTAATTCGACTATATCATTATTAAAAATCTGTGTAATACCGTTCAGTTCATTTTCTGATTTTTCAAGAAGTTCAAATAGATAATCTTTTTTTATATTATAGTCAGTTTGATTAACAAATTTATTGTTTTTAAACAAATTTATTAATTCCAATAGTTCATTTTCATTATTTAAAGCCTCTAGAGAAGCTTCTACATTATCTGTTTTACCAACAAATAATAATTCAAGATATGATTTAAATAGATTGTCTAGTACATTTCTGGAATCATTTATTTTTTGTTTTTGTTTTTCTATTAAAGCATGTAAAAGATTGTAGTGTTCAATTTTATTTTTATCATTAGGAAAATATATTTCGATTTCCTTAATTAAAGTTGCATTTAGGTTTTTTTGTCTTGCTCCTTTTCTTTTATTTAAATGAAATTCTTTAGAATAATTTAAAGAATAATAAACATATAAGGTATATACATCTTCATTTAATTTTGAATATAGAATAGCTTGATTACAACAGCATTCTACTAAATTCATACTCATTTTAAAAGCAGCAGTATCATACATTCCAATCATTATACTATGTTGAGGAATAATTTTAGCATTTGAATTTTTAATAGCTTCTAACGAAATAGATTTGTTGCTTTTATCAATAAATACTTTCCCTAGCTCTCCAGATGTAAACCAAGGTATATTTCCATTATAATACTCTAAATTACTTGTCGTTGGCGTACCTCCAGTTTTCCATTCACCAATTTCAGATAATTTCTTTTTTATTTTCCACTGTTTTGTATTTGCTATCGGATCACCAAACAGCTCAAAGAAAATTGAACGTAAAAATTCATTTAATAAATTAATACTTTTTTTTCTTTTCTCTTCAGCCTTTTGTATAACTTTTAATATTGAAATAATTTTATCTTGTATTTCAATTGGCGGTATAGGAATTCTTAATAATCCAAGTCTTTCTTTAGTAACAGAATCTATTCCTGTTGTTTTGTTAGCTATTAATCCTAAATCTATATTTAATAAATAATAATATAAATAATAATTGTTAATTACATTCTCATCAATTATTTCTAAAGCAAATATATGGCTAACAATATAAGCATCAATACCTAGAATCGCCCTATGATTTTGTGATACTGAACCACTTCGTGGCAATATTACAGATCCTTTTTTAATTAATTTATATCCATTTTTTTCAGCATATTCTATTTTAATTTTCTTTTCTGTTTCTAATAAATTGGTGGTTAAATGGTATTTACCCAAATCTTTCATTTTTACAAATGAGATGCTTTCGCTTTCTGAAAAAGCACTGTCAAATTGTGGATTTGGCTTACCTCCAATTATATTACATAATTTATATAAGTACTCTTCTTTCATTCAATTATTTTTGATAATTCACTATAATTTTCAAAAATTTCTTCTTCGAGTTTTATTAATTGAGAAAGTAATTTAGCAGGGGGTTCATATCCTTGTGCTTTATAGCTAATCTCAAAATACTTATTATAGTTAAGCTCCAACCCATTTTCTTCAATATCTTTAATTGGAACATGAAAATGTTTTTGTCTTCTATCTTTTTGTATTTTGTCCTTTTGATTTTCAAATCCTTTTAAAACCTCAGGTAATGGAAAATCTTCCACAATTTTTTTTCTATTGGTATCTAATGTATAACCATCAGAATCCATACCATAAAACCACACTTTTTTAGTATGATATTTTTTACTATCAAATTGTTTTTTAGTAAATAATAAAATTGAAGTTTTAACAGCCGTATAAGGATTAAATACACCACTTGGTAAAGAAATAACAGCTTCTAAATCACAATCTTTTAAAAGTATTTCTCTCGCTTTTCTATAAACTTTTCCCGAGTTGAACAAAACACCCTCTGGAACTATTACAGCTGCCTTTCCTTCATTCTTTAGCATAAATATTATTCTTTCTAAGAAGAGAAGTTCAGTTTGTAATGATATTGCTTTTTTAGAATCTTCCTTTATTTCATAGATACGATTGAGATTTTTGCTAATGCTTTTGCTATTTACTTTTGCTGCAAAAGGAGGATTAGCAAGTATGTATGAAAATTCGCCTTTGCCAAAAATATCTGATTTTGATATATTCAGATTATTCGTTTCAACGTGGTTTACACTACCCTTAAGCTTTCCATCAATCAAATTATCAATATTAATTTCATTATCGTAGATTTCAATAAATTTCTCATACTCTTCAGATAATGTATTTAAATGCTTTATTTGTGGCTTTGTAATTCCATGCATCATCATGTTCATCATACCAATTCTAACCATAGTAGAATCTATATCAAATCCAAAAAAAGTTTTTTGCAATAATTGACTTTTCTTTTTGGAAGTGAGATTAGCCCCGTCCAGTCCTTTTTCCAATTTGTTATCTTCATCTAATTCCACTAATTTAGAATTCTCTTTTAGAATATATTGAAATGCTCCAACAAGAAATCCAGACGTCCCGCTTGTAACATCACAAATCCTTGCATTTTTATCGTCAATATTTGGCTGTAATAATTCAGCCATCATTTGTATGATGTGTCGTGGAGTTCTAAATTGCCCATTTTTACCTGCTTCATTAGTTGATTTTAATAAATATTCATAAACATCACCTAAAGTATCTTGAAAATGTTGATTCTTATTTTCCTCTATTTCAATTTGGTCGAAAATTTCATCAATAATTATGGTTGCATCTTCGATGAGAGAAGGCGTCTCTATACCAAATTTAGCTTTTTTCATTTCAATAGCAAAAGGCTCATCTTCTTTTGCTAGGTCATTTTGAACAAAAGTAAAAACTTCAACTATCCTATTTTTTAATTCTATTCCCTTAAAATCATGGTAAGTACTCCATTTGTATTTTTCCTCAACTTCGGGATGAAACTTTTCTAAGCGCTTCATAAAAAGTAAATATGAGATTTGTTCAATCGCAGTTATAGGATTAGTTAAACCTCCTCCCCACAATCTATCCCATAGTAGTTGAATCTTACTTTTTATCTCTGAATTTAACATATATTAATTATTGATAATTGCAAATTTAAAATTATAAACTGTTTTATTACTAGTTTTATAAATTTATCTGGTGAAAAAGTGATAATATTACTACCTGTCAACAAATTATAAATACTGGATAATATTATAGTTTAATTATGTCTCATTCAATCTTTGATATAGTAGCTTCTTCATATGCAATTTCAATGAAACTAATTAATTAATAAATTTTCTTCAATGAATTCTAATACTTCATAAGTAATTCTTCTAACTTCTATATATTCTTCGCTACCTTTATTCGCAAAAGGAAGCTCTTCACATCTTTTATAGAAATCTTTTAACTCCTTCTTTTGTTCCGAATCTTTAACCAAAGGAATTATATATCTTAATACAGATGATAGCTTATGATGCAAGTTATTACTCATTAAATCGTCAGCAGATTTTAAATCATCATAATAGTGTTTGATAGTCATATTTTGAATTTTACTAAAATTAACTAAAAAAGTCCTCTTTTCAAAAGAATACTTTTCCACAATTGTCATAAAATCAATAGATTCTATAGTTCCCCGCTCCGCAAAGTCTCCTGACTTTGAGTCAGTAATAAAGCTTCAAAGTTCGGATATTCCAAACAAGAGACTTCAATAAACAAAAAAAACAGCCTTAAAAAAGGCTGTTTTATATTTTGAATTCAAAATTCTTAAAATATGATTGGATCTACTTCCCAATACAAAACTTAGAAAAGATATTCCCAAGCACCTCATCATTGGTTACCTCTCCGGAGATTTCTCCAAGATGTTCCAGGGCATTTCTAAGCTCATAAGCCAGTAATTCCGTAGAGATCTGAATAGAAATAGCCTCTTTCACTTTATCAACGGCATCCATGGATTTTCTTAAGGCTTCAAAGTGTCGTTGATTGGTGATGACAACATTGTTTTCTTCAGTTTTCAAATGCTCTACATATGAGGAAAGCTCATTTTTCAGATCCTGGATATTTTGATTTTCAACTGCTGAGATTTTGATAAAATCAAAATCATGAGAAATAGCGTTTCTGAAAATATCTTCTACCGTTTCGTATTTTGTTGGAATAACTTCATCAATTTTTGTTGCACAGATAATCAGCTTCAGATCTTCTCTTAATAAGGATTGAATCATGTCAATATCCTCAGAAAAATCCTGGGTAGCAGCATCTGCCAGATACACCAGAATATTGGCGTTTTCTACTTTTTCTTTGGCTTTTTTTACCCCGATTGCTTCAATTTCATCCACCGTTTCCCGAAGTCCGGCAGTATCAATTAACCGGAAGGCATGACCTTTAATATGAAGAACTTCTTCAATGGTATCTCTTGTTGTTCCTGCAATATTACTCACAATCGCTCTTTCTTCCTTCAAAAGGGAGTTCAATAACGTAGATTTTCCGGCATTAGGTTTTCCAATGATGGCAACCGCGGTCCCGTTTTTAATGGCATTTCCGTATTGGAAACTTTCAATCAACGAATTTAATTTGACTTCAATTTTATCCAATAATCCACTCAGAGCACTTCTGTCAGCAAATTCCACATCTTCTTCCGCAAAATCAAGCTCCAGTTCAATTAAGGAAACGAAATTTAAAAGATCCGTTCTTAATACAGAGATTTCATTGGTGATTCCTCCTTTCAGCTGGTTGATCGCAACTTTTCTCGAAGCTTCATTTTCAGAGGCGATCACATCAGCAATCGCTTCCGCCTGAGAAAGATCAATTCTACCGTTGATAAAAGCACGAAGAGTAAATTCTCCTGCTTTAGCCATTCTCGCTCCGTTTTTGATCAGGGTTTCAAGAATACGTTTTCCGATATGCGGAGAACCGTGAAAAGCAATCTCCACAGAATTCTCAGTAGTGAAACTTTTTGGTGCCAGAAAAATAGAAAGCATCACCTCATCAATAGCTTCCTCCTCATCCATAAAATAACCGTAATGAATGGTATGGGATTTCTGTTTTTCCAGATTTTTAGCCGGAAAACTTTTCTGAACTACAGATAAAGCTTCATTTCCTGAAACACGGATGATGCCTAAAGCACCTATTCCATTGGCAGTAGCCAGTGCACATATCGTATCGTTATTCATGCTGCAAATTTACGGTTTTTAATGTGAATTTTCATGGACGTCTGTTATTCAGATTATCTATTGTTGTATTCAGTTAAAAACAGCGAAGATTTAAATACAGGCTATGTTTTGAGAGGCTTGTTGTATAAAAGATGTACCTGCTATATCAATAAGTGCAGAATTATTTCTATTAAACATAGAGCGAAAACACCATTTGAAATATAAAATTTTAAAAAATAATTCTGTTGAATATAAACAGAATGGGAAAGGTGTAGTTTGCTGTGGTGTAACATTGATCAGTGTTTTTTAATAAACTCGACAGTGATGGATGATGGTTAAATGTCATGTATGGAGTAAAAAATTAAACAATTGTTTGGTATGTTAATTGTTGTTAGTGGGGTCGTTGATGTTGAAAATTTAAATATTTATTATTAAAACGGTAATAATTTGTTAAAGTATTATAAATGTATATGAATAACCTATTTTTTTTAAAGATTAATAAAAAATTATCTTTTTTATTAATGCTTGTCTTCAGTACAATGACCTATGCGCAATGTATTCCTTATACCGGACAGGCGATCACAAGCGGAAATACCTATTGTCTCAACGGAAATCTTAGTGTAAGTACCAATATCAGCATCCCGAACGGAGCAGCCCTTATCATACAATCCGGACAATTGCAGTCTAACAGTATCCAGGTGGATGGCGTGCTGGAAATTAGTGATGGGGCAAGTGTTAAGTCAACAGGAACAGTGAAAGTAGGAACTTTCGGATCTCAGAAAAATTCAAAAATTAAATTAGGAACAAAATCCTTCCTATCTCTTGTAGGATCGGTAGTTCAGGAAGACCCGAGTTTTGGTGGTTTTTATCCCGGAACAACCTCAGTTATTGAAATGGGAACAGGCAGTGTGGTAGAGATTTGCGGAACATTTACCCAGCAGTCTACAACCTATCCTTCTGTTGAATATGTAGGTGTTCCTACCGGAAGAGCCTATTGTATTGCTAAAGCAGACGTAAGCGGTGGAGGGGGAGCTTCCATCATCAGTGATGACAGCCAGATTGTAACCATTGCCATGGGATCTGTTATAGGATTGGGAATGGGGAATTCAAGCTTCTGCGGACCCAATGCAACAAAAGCAATGTGTCCCTCTCTTTGGCCAGAAGGATTGTCTGAAGATAAAACAAGTTGTGGAAATGCACCCCTGATTATTGATGAGATCGATGGATTTTGTACAAAACCCGGAATTTCAGGGACCCCTGACGGATATACCAAATTTGGGATCACCATACAGCAGAAAAGCGATGCATGGCCTGAAAATATCCCTAATGGATTTTTGGCTATGGAATCAAAAAATAAAGGTTTTGTTATTACCAGAGTTCAGCATGTAAGCCAGACTCCACAGCCCGGAGATGCCATCGCAGAACCGAAAGAAGGAATGCTTCTCTATGATATTCAGGATAAATGCGTGAAGCTTTATAACGGTACTGAATGGAAATGTGTACAAAGAAGCTGTAACGATTAATGTAACCGATAAAGGATATGAGAAATATAAAAAATATAAGTATAGCATTTGCCTTAGTTGTTTGTAATACATTTTTCGCTCAGGTTGCGATTGGTAAACAGACGATAGACGGAAAGAGTACCGTATTGGATTTTGATAATGTATCAGGAAATACAAAAGGCTTAATTCTTCCTGCTACCTCCGGATTTCCTACAGGTTCTTTAGTGAACGGAACATTCATCTTTGATGTCACCGATAACAAAGTGAAGGTCTACGAAAATGATGTCTGGAAATCATTATCAGATGCCGGAAGTTCAAGTGCAGTTGTTATCAATAATTCTGCAGAAACAGGAAAAGGAGTCATTATGGGTGAAGCTACAAGTTCTGCTGATGGCGTATTGGTTCTGGAATCTCAGAATAAAGCAATGGTTCTTCCTCAGATAGCCACACCACATCTTAACGTAAAAAATCCTTATCCGGGGATGATGTGCTATGATAGAACCAGCAAAACACTGGCGGTATTTGACGGCACAGTCTGGAATTACTGGAAATAAAAAATAAGCTGATCCGGAATATTCCGTTCAAAATAAAAAAGCAGCCGTGTATGGTACATGGCTGCTTTTTAGCTTAAACGATTTGCGCACTTTCCTTGATGCTGTTCATCACAAAAATACTCTTGGTCTGTCCAATTCCTTCAATTTCTGACAGTTTATTGACAAAAAACTCATGAAATTCATCCATATTGGGAGCCAGGATCTTCAGCATAAAATCAAAATCCCCACTGATATTGTAAAACTCTACGACTTCCTTCAGTTTACCCACTTCCTCAATAAATTTTCCTGCTGTTTTTTTGTTGTGAACATTCAAAGCAATCATACAGATCACCATCATTCCTTTATTGACCTTTTTGCGGTCTACTACAGCCGTATATTCTTTAATGATTCCCTGTTTTTCCATACGTTTGATACGCTCATGCGTAGGCGTAGGACTCAAATTGATCCTTGCCGAAATATCACGGACACTCATCTTCGCATCTTTCTGAAGAAGACGGAGGATGGACAAGTCTTTTTCATCTGGAATATAATTTTCAGTTGCCATTTTGTTCTGTTTTTATAGGTTTTTTTTGATGGATCAGGTGTTTTGTTCTTTTGTGTGTTTTAAATATTCAATATTGTTCCAAATTTAAGGTTAAATTTTCAAATACGTTCTGTTAATTTTAATTTTGCAGGAAATTTGAAACATGGATACAAGGAAGAATTTAATATTAATTTTAGCATCGGTAGGAACATTTGTAGAGGCGTTGGATATTGCCATTATTAATTTAACCATTCCTTCTATTCAGCAGCAGTTTCAGATTGGAGCCGAGACCGTACAGTGGCTGCAGACACTCTATGTATTGTTTTTTGGAGGATTTCTGATCATTGGGGGAAAACTTTCAGACCAGATTGGAAGAAAGAAAATGTTTTTGTGGGGAGCGCTGATTTTTATGCTCACTTCATTAGGGGCAGGATTATCCCAAAACTTTGAAGTGCTGGCTGTTTTCCGTGCTTTGCAGGGATTGGGAGCTGCATTGGTAATGCCGTCAGCATTGTCTATCGTGACCAATACCTTCAGAGCAGAACAGGAGAGAAACCGTGCTATAGGAATTTTCAGTTCATTTGCTGCCATTGGTTCAGGAAGTGGTCTTTCAGTAGGAGGAATTATTAGTACTTACCTGAGCTGGCATTGGGTTTTCCTGATCAATGTTCCCATTCTTTTAATCACATTGGTGTTGTCGTATTATTATCTGCCGGCAGATGAGAAAAATGAAACGGCTCAGAAAACAGATCTGGTTTCAGGAATATTGATGGTGCTGGGGCTTTTAAGTCTGACTTACGGAACCCATGAATTAGTTCATATTAAAGAACAGCCTTTCCTGATAACAGGTTCTTTGGTTTTGGCATTAGTACTGCTTGTTATGGTGTACTATCGTTTAAAATCCGTTGCGGAGCCTTTGGTAGATTTAAAATTGTTTAAACATAAATCCCTGGTAGTTTCCAATGCGGTATTCTTTACCCTGGGAGCATTTTTTATCGGATTTTTATTCCTGATTTCACTGATGCTTCAGAAAGATATGGGGTATAGTGCTGCGTCTGCAGGATTAATGCTTGTTCCGTTCAGTATTCTGTCTGCTTTAACGGCTAAATTCATTCTGCCGCACATATCGAAACGTCTGAGTTCTTCTCAAATGGGTGTTTTAGGATGGTTGTTTATGCTGGCTGGAGGATTGTTGCTGTTGATTTCAGTTTACACAGGACATCCGCTAACCGTAGTTTTATTGGGAGCTGCATGCATCTCCGGAGTTGGAATGACGTTTTGCTTTACCGCACTTTCAGTAATGGGAATCCAGGATGTTGAACCTGCATATTACGGATTGGCATCAAGTCTGAGTTCTACAAGTTACTTTTTGGGAGCGGGTATTGGATTGTCATTCATGACGTTAATGAGTCAGATCTTTCCGTCAGAACTTTCTGTAGGAAGCCTGAATCTGATTATTTTGATCAGTTATTCTTTACTGGCTCTCGGAATGTTATTTTATTTTATATTGAAAAGCGTAAAAGTGAAGCAGGCAGAAGTAGCCGTTTCATAAGCGGTCTTAAAAATACACAAACTATATGAGGAAAGAATCGGTGCTTAGGTGCCGGTTCTTTTTGATTTTTTATATTCTGTTTCTCTTCACTACCTTTGCTGTTTACGGGAAATCATGAAAATACAGGTCATCAGCGATCTTCATCGGGAATTTGGAACTACGGAATTATGTTTTGATCACGCAGATGTGGTGTTGCTGGCAGGTGATGTCAATCTGGGAACCAAAGGAATTGAATGGATTAAAGAAGCCATACCCAATAAACCTGTCATCTATGTTTTGGGTAATCATGAATACTATAAAGGTTCTTACCCTAAAACACTCCATAAGATCAGAGAAGCAGCGCTGGACTCCAATGTTCATGTGCTGGAAAATTCATTTGTAGATATAGGCGGTATTCGTTTTCATGGGGCAACCTTGTGGACAGATTTTTCAATCTTTGGAAATCCGGTTCAGTACGGAATGCTTTGCCAGCCAAAGATCAACGACTATAAAATGATCAGAAGAGATCCTTCTTATTCGAAAATGAGAACATTGGATACTTTTAAAATTCATCAGCTTTCAAAGCAATGGTTAAAAGAAAGTCTTGAAAACTCAATAGGACTTAAAAATATAGTGGTTACCCATCATGCACCCAGCATACAATCTGTTCCCGGACATTACAAAAAAGATCCTTTAACAGCGGCCTATGCTTCTGATCTGGAAGATTTTATTAAAGAATATCAGCCGTTGTACTGGATTCACGGGCACATCCATACGCCGTGCAGATATAAGATTGAAGCCACGGAAATCATCTGTAATCCTCACGGCTATATCGATGAAAAGTACAATGGATATGATAAGGAATTGCTGATTGTTGTTTAGCAAACAATAAAAAGTACAATTTGATGATGGGGCTTCTTGGCATTTTTTCCTTTTTCCACTACCTTCGTATTTAATTTTCTTTCCAAATGCCTAAAAAATCCCAGTCAAAACCTGATTTTGTTTCCCAGCTGGCCTTCGATGAAGTGCTTCAGCAAGTGGAGTTTGATCTTAAAATCAAGGAATTTGTGGTGATGGAAATTGATAAGGCAAACTACATTATACAGCCTAATATGCCTTACCGCTCCGATTATTTTAGCATTTTTATGGTCCAGAAAGGAGGTGTTACATTCAGGTTGGATGATAAAAGTTATAGCGTCACGAAAGGCGATATTATTTTTTGTCCCATGCTGGAAACGTTTTGGCTGGATGAAATTACAGAAGATTACAATGCTAAATATATTTTCTTTTCACTGAACTTTATATCCGATGCAGGCTTTAATTACAAATCAAACAATGTTCTGAAGAGTTTGTCTTCAGATCCTACTCATATCATCAGAAATGAGCCGGATGTGTACAGGAAAGTAAATTTCCATCTCGATGAGCTGAAGGTTTTAAATGATAAGGAAAAAGAAAATTATTATTTCAACGAAATGATCTGGCATCACTTTTCGCTGGTGATCTACGAAATTGATAATTATTTCAAGAAAACCGAAAAGCCCCATCCGGTTACCCACAGAGAAGATGAATTGACCACACGTTTCTTCAAACTTGTTCAGGATCATTTCAAAGAAGAACATAATGTTCAATTCTATGCCGATAAACTTTTTATCAGCCGTAAATACCTCACGAAAGTAATCAATAAAACGGTATTTAAATCTCCCAGAGATATTATTCATCAGGTGTTGGCGGTAGAAGCCAGGCTGTTATTGAAAAATCCCAACCTGAATATCAGTGAGGTAGCATCAAAGCTGAGTTTTTCAGATCAGGCATCCTTCAGTAAATTTTTCAAAAAACACGCCGGAAGATCTCCTCTGGAATACAAAAAAGATGATTTGTATTGATAATCAGTGTTTTGTGTTTTTAAGACGTCTTTTTACCAAATTTCAACTATTATTTTGATTTAAAATAGTAAATATTGTCATTTATATTATCTATGAATGATATTTCTCATGTTTTTTCAAATAAGGAGTCTTTTTGACAAAATAAGGAGTTTTTCGAATAATCCTATTGAATTTTTTTCGTTCGATTTTTGTGCGGAAAATTTAAAAGGACTAATGTTATGCAAAGATTTTTTATTCAAAAATCGACTCTACTTTTCCTCTCACTGATCGTATTGGCAGGGTGTAGGAAAAACAATCAAAACCAGGGCTATCAGCAGCAGGCACCGGAATTGCCTGTAGCAAAAGTGATACAGGGAGACGCCTCTGTTTCCAGAGAATATGCAGCATCTGTGGAGGGGATCTCCAATGTGGAAATCAGACCTCAGGTAACAGGATATTTAAGCAAAATTTTTGTTGATGAAGGTGACTTTGTGAAGGCGGGGCAGCCTTTGTTCAAAATTGAAGATCAGGTTTTCCGTGAGCAGCTGAAAAGTGCTCAGGCCTCTTTGATTACTGCTCAGGCGAATCTTTCCACTTCTAAAATTGATCTGGACAGAAAAAAAGAACTGTTCAGAAATAAAATGGTTTCAGAAATTCAGGTAAAAGAGGCTGAAGCAGCTTATAATGCGGCACGAGGAGCGGTAAGTCAGTCTGCTTCAACCATTGAATCTGCGAAAATCAATATGAATTTCTCTACCATCAAAGCTCCGGTAAGCGGGTTTATCGGAAGGTTCAATTATCGTCTGGGAAGTTTGATGACGCCGGGTAATCAGGAGCCGATTACTTTATTATCAGATATTCATCAGGTGTATACCTACTTCAGCCTGAGCGAAAATGATTTTAACAATTTCCAGAAACAGTATACAGGAAGCAGTATTGCTGAAGTGATCAAAAATACACCGGCAGTGTCATTATTGCTTTCAGGTGGTGAAAAATATGCAGAAACAGGAAAAATTGATGCGGTGGAAGGTCAGTTCAACAAAACGACCGGATCAATCACATTAAGAGCAAAATTCAACAATCCGAACAATCTTTTGAGAAGCGGAAACACTGGAAAAATTGTACTTGATCAGTTCTACAGCAATGTTGTTCTACTTCCCATTGCTTCTACAAGAACCATTCAGGATAAAGTTTTTGTATTCACTATTCAGGGTGGGAAAGCAGCTATGCTGCCTGTAGAAGTGAATGGAAAGGCCGGAGATAATTTCATTGTAGCCAAAGGACTTAAGGCTGGAGATGAATATATCACCAGTGGTTTTGACCGATTACAGCCTGGAACTCCTGTCGTGGCACAGAAGAAAAATGCTCAACAGAAAAAATCCTAAGAAGAAATCATGTTAAAGAAAATTATAAAAAGACCCGTACTGGCAACGGTTATTTCCGTATTGCTTGTAATACTGGGGATCGTCGGGATGGTAAGTCTTCCGATTACAAAATTTCCGGACATTGCGCCTCCTACCGTTATGGTAACAGCGGCCTATCCGGGAGCCAATGCTGAGACTATTGCAAGGTCTGTAGCACCGCCATTGGAAAATGCCATCAACGGTGTGGAAAATATGGATTATATTACGTCTACAGCGAGTAATGACGGTACGTTAAGTATTACTGTTATTTTCAAATTGGGAACAGATCCCGATCAGGCTGCGATTAACGTGCAGAACAGGGTAGCTCAGGTTACCAATCAGCTTCCTGCAGAAGTAATTCAGGCGGGAATCACTACGGTGAAAAGACAGAACAGTATGATTGCTATGGTCTCGCTGACCAGTAAAGATGGGTCAATGAGTGATCTTTTCCTTGAAAACTATGCAAAAATCAATATCGTTCCGGAGCTGAAAAGGGTAAAAGGAGTAGGAGATGCCATGGTATACGGAAATAAAGATTATTCCATGCGTATCTGGCTGGATCCCAATAAACTGACTTCATACAATCTTACTCCATCTGATGTTTCGCGTGCTATCCAGACGCAAAACCTTGAAGCAGCACCCGGAAGATTAGGAGAAAGAAGTAAAGAAGTCATGGAATACGTGCTTCGCTACAAAGGAAAATTTACAGAGCCTGAGCAATATGAAAATATAACAATCAAAGCATTGAATGACGGTTCTGTTTTGAAATTAAAAGATATTGCCAAAGTAGAATTCGGAGCGTACAGTTATACCGTTTCTTCGAATTATAATAAAAAAGCATCCGTAACGATGGCGATCTTCCAGATGGCTGGATCCAATGCCAATGAAGTACAGATCGCTCTTCAGGAAAGAATGAAAGAACTGGAAAAATCCTTTCCGGCAGGAATGGATTATGAAATTCCTTATGCTACAAAAGACGCGCTGGATCAATCCATAGAACAAGTAATTCATACTTTGATAGAAGCATTTATCCTGGTGTTTATTGTGGTGTATATTTTCCTTCAGGATTTCCGTTCTACTTTAATTCCGGCGATTGCCGTTCCGGTTTCCATTGTGGGAACATTCTTCTTTATGAAAGTTTTCGGATTCTCTATCAATATCCTGACCTTGTTTGCACTGGTGCTCGCCATTGGTATTGTGGTGGATGATGCGATTGTGGTTGTAGAGGCTGTTCATGCTAAAATGGAACATAAAAAACTCAACCCGAGAGCCGCTACGATGTCTGCAATGAGTGAGATCACAGGAGCAATTGTTTCGATTACGTTGATTATGTCTGCAGTATTCGTTCCGGTGGCTTTTATGAGTGGTTCTACGGGATTGTTCTACCAGCAGTTTGCATTAACACTGGCCATTGCTATTGTGATTTCAGCGGTGAATGCATTGACGTTGAGTCCGGCTTTATGTGCTTTATTCTTAAAACAACATCATCCGGAAACGCATGAAAAAATGAATTTCAAAGACAGGTTCTTTGCAGGATTTAATGCAAGCTTCAATAAACTGACTTTCCGTTATGGAAAAGCCGTGTTATTCCTTTTAAAAAGAAAATGGGTGGCTTTGATTATTATTGTGGCTTTCGGTGGATTGTTTGCGTGGATGTCTATGACAACGCCTAAAGGATTTATCCCGGATGAAGACCAGAGTTTTATCATTGTAACGGCTAACCTTGCTCCCGGAGCATCAAAAGACAGAACTTCCAAAGTCGTTTCCGATACGGAAGATCTTCTGATGAAAAATCCGGCCGTGGATAAAGTGATTTCGGTAGATGGACTGAACTTATTCAGTGGTTCCATGTCATCATCGGCAGCTTCTATTTTCGTTAAATTAAAAAAAGGAGGCGAGAGAGGTGCTGTTAATAATATCAATGACATCATCGGACAAACCCAGGGAATGCTTTCCCAGGATAAAAGAGCCAATTTCCTTGTGATCAACACCCCAACGGTAGATGGTTTCGGTAATACGAGTGGGATGGAGCTTGTGCTTCAGGACCGTACCAACGGAGAACTTCAGAACCTTGGAAATATCTCCTACGGAATGATGGGTGCTTTAATGCAGAGACCGGAAGTCGCAGTGGCATTTACCACGTTTGATGTTACGTATCCTCAGTTTGAGGTGCTTGTGGATGAAGTGAAATCCGCACAGCTGGGAGTCAATGTTTCTGATGTTTTAGGAGTAATGCAGGGATATTACGGAAGTATTCAGGCTTCTGATTTCAACAGATTCGGGAAATATTACAGAGTTCTCGTGCAGTCTACTCCGGAGACAAGACAGGATAAAGAATCCTTAAACGGGATTTTCGTTAAAAATAATCTGGGCCAGATGGTTCCTGTCAACACACTGGTAAGTCTGAAACAGGTAACGGGAGCTGAAGTGGTAGATCGTTTTAACCTGTTTAATTCATCCAATTTAACGGTAATGGCTGCTCCGGGATACAGTACCGGACAGGCTATGGCAGCCATTGAAGAAGTGAGCAAGCAGGTACTTCCTCCGGGATATACTTATGATTATAAAGGAATGAGCCGTGAAGAAGCAGGTTCAAGCTCACAATCTGTTATGATCTTCGGATTATGTATCGTGTTTGTATTTTTCCTTTTATCTGCCCAATATGAAAGTTATATTCTTCCATTAGCTGTATTGATCGCTATTCCGGTAGGTCTTTCAGGAGTATTTGTGGGAATTACTTTTGCAGAACTTTCCAATAATATTTATGTACAGATTGCTCTGGTAATGTTGATTGGTTTGTTAGCAAAAAATGGTATCCTGATCGTGGAATTTGCTATTCAAAGGCGTAGAGCAGGGAAAAGTCTTATCGCATCTGCAGTAGAAGGAGCAAAGGCGCGTTTACGTCCTATTTTAATGACTTCCCTTGCATTTATCACCGGATTGATTCCATTATTATTCGTGGTAGGGCCTTCAGCGATGGGTAACCATTCCATCGGATATGCAGCCATTTCAGGGATGCTTTTCGGAACCATTCTGGGGATTTTTGTAGTTCCTGTTCTTTTTGTGGTATTCCAGGCATTGCATGAAAGAATCAACGGAAGAGTGGTAACCGATGCAGATTGGGAATATTAAATCAAATGATTTTAAAAATGAAAATTAAAAATATAGCATACATCGCATTTATTTCCGGAACAGCAATCTCCTGTAAAGTTCAGAAATATGAACAACCTGAAATAAAAATGCCCGAAGCTTTCAGAGCTGACAGTATGGTGGTGGATTCTCAGGAGAATATTGCTAAAATAAGCTACAAAGACTTCTTCAAAGATCCTGTTCTGGTAGGGTTAATTGATAAAGCAATGGTACAGAATAATGATCTTCAGGTGGCTTTAAAGCAGATAGAATTTGCATCATTAGCATATAACCAAAGCAAATGGGCCAATATACCGACAGTCAGTGCTTCGGCCAATGCCAATATCAACCGTCCTTCCGACAATAGTATGAACGGGATGATGGCGGGACAGTTTATGGGAAAAAGGTATATGGAAGATTATACAACTTCTCTGAGTTTTTCATGGGAAGCGGATATCTGGGGTAAGATCAAAGGCAGAAAAGAACAGGCTTTGGCAGAATATCTTAAAACACAGGAAGCGGCAAAAGCGGTAAAAACACAGGTTGTATCTGCGGTGGTGCAGGGATATTACAACTTGTTAATGCTGGATACTCAGCTGGAAATTACAAAATCGAATCTGGCGTATGCAGATAATACCCTGAAATTTCTGACCAAACAGCAGGAACTTGGTTTGACAACTGCGTTGGCAGTACAGCAGCAGGAAATTGTAAAAGATCAGATTCTGAAATCAATTCCGGCGATTGAAAGCTCTGTGACCACTCAGGAAAATGCTTTGAGCCTGTTAACGGGTTCTATGCCGGGAAAAATTGAAAGAAGTGCAAGCCTGAACAATGTACAGTCTCCGGATCATCTGGCAGCAGGTATTCCTTCAGAATTATTAAGCTACAGACCGGATATTAAAACAGCTGAATTTGAAGTCAGAAAAAGTGCAGCAGCTATTCATGTGGCAAAAATGAGTATGTATCCTTCATTGAATATTACTGCGCAGGGTGGAGTGAATGCCTTCCAGATCAGCAAATGGTTCAGTATTCCGGGATCACTTTTTGGAATGGTGGCGGGTGCTGTGGCGCAACCTATTTTGAATGGGAAACAGTTGAAAACCCAGTATGAACAGTCTAAAGTATTGGCTGATCAGGCAGAAATTAACTTTAAGCAATCTGTTTTAAAAGCAGTAGCTGAAGTTTCTGATGCATTGGTACAGATTAAAAAGCTGGAAGAACAGCAGAAAATTGCAGAAGGGCTGGCTGTGAAATCCGGAGAAGCAGTAAAGAAGGCGGATTTGTTATTTAAATATAATTCGGCTACTTATGTAGAAGTAATTATTGCACAAACGAATAAACTACAGGCAGAACTGGAACTGGCTTCTCTGAAAACCCAGAGACTGAATGCCATTACAGCACTTTACCGCTCTGTAGGAGGCGGATGGCAATAAAGTAAAATTGAATCTGCTTCGTCTGTAATGATGAAGCAGGTTTCTAATCCATTATCATTATGAAGACAAATATACAAGAGGGGATCATTCTCATTCCGGATTTCAGCGGATTTACCGAATTTGTGTTCAATACAAAATTGTACACCGGAGAATATATTGTACGGCAATTATTGTCTACACTTATTGAGGTAAACGATCAGTATTTTGAAATTTCCGAGATTGAAGGCGATGCTATTTTATTTTACCGTTATGATGAAAATCCATCCTACCAGAGTATTTCAACGATGCTTTGGAAGATGAGAAGTGCTTTCAACAGGAAAATAGAGGAGCTCAGTAAGAGCTTAAGTACAAAAATTGATCTGGCCCTCAAGTTTATTGTTCATTATGGATCTTTTTCACAATACAATATTGGAAACTTCAGAAAGCTATATGGAAAAACGATTGTGGAAGCCCATCAGCTTTTGAAAAACGGAGTAGCAGAACAGCCTTCTTATGCGCTCTTCAGTAATTCGTTTCTGGAAAGCAGTAACAATAAAGAATCTGATTTTAATAAAGATCCGCTTCGTTTGCCTGAAGTAGGCGTTATCCATTATTTTGAAAATTTAAACTAGCATATATTTTTTAATATTAATCCTTGTAAATTTGCTATTGCTAGCGGCCCGGATGAGATCCGGGCTTTTTTATGGATAAACCTGCTGGAAATCCTGTATAAAAATTGCTTGACATTAATTAAGTGTAAAATATTCATGAAATTACTATTCATTTTAAAACTTTTTTAACTGAAATTTAGATTGTGTATAAAATGCTTTTTTAAGAATATTTATTATGATAGTGATTTATATTACGTTCTTTTGTTGAGAAATATGTATTGTTTTTGAATTTATGTTTAAATTAAATACTTATATATGATTGGTAATTAAGTGTTTATTTTAATTTTTTTTCTTTTTTGATGTAACGAAATTATGCAGATGGTGGTCTTATAGATAAAACTATAATCTCACATGAAAATACTATTATTTCCAATAGCACTATTAACAGGCTCATTAGCACTGGCACAGCAAGCTCCAGCTCCCGTAGCCAAAGATACTGTGAAGGGAAATGCAAAAGAAATAGAAGCTGTTACACTGGTTGCCAGAAAGCCAACAGTAGAATCGAAAATAGACAGAACTGTATTCAATGTAGCGAATAGTGCAATTCTGGCAGGAAATACAACATGGGATGTTCTCAGAATGACGCCTTTGGTGAGTATTGATAACAATGATGAGGTAAAAGCCGAGGGGCAAATGGTTACCGTATACATCAACGACAGGAAATCTGTATTTACTGGGAAAGAATTGAAGGAATACCTTAAAACTATTCCAGCCGATAACCTGATGAAAATTGAAGTCATTACCAGCCCGTCTTCCCGTTATGAAACTTCAGGATCCGTGATCAATATTGTTCTTAAAAAAAGGGATGACGAAGGACTAAAAGGAAGCATCTCCCTCAATAACAGACAAAGTACGAAGAATTCACAATACACGAATTTCAACCTGAACTATCATAAGAAAAAGTTTACCCAAACCTTTATTGGAGGATACAATAACGGAAATTATGTACAGAAAACCCAAACCTGGGATAACCGTTATGAAAATAATAAGCTTACCCGCTTCAACCTGGAAAACGTAATGAGAAATGAAAGCCCTTCCATTTCTTCTACGTCAGAGTTTGAAATTAATGACAAAAATAATTTCGGACTTGTACTGGAATATTCACAAAACAGGAATTTACTTTCAGCAGAATCTGATGGGATGACGTCAAAAGATGGAGATCCGGGAGAATCTTTCCTCCAAAGCCAGAACAATTGGGGATTCAGCCGTAATCTGGGAACCAATGCTTTCTATAAATATTATGATAAAGAAAAGAACAGAATCTTAGATATTAATTTGGGAACCAATTACTCCGGTGATAGCAATGATAACCTGATTGATAAATTAATTGATAAACAGGGAGTGAAAACCACTCAGCAGCTTGGGGTTATCAGCTCCAACCAGATGCGTAATTATTATCTGAAAGTGGATTATACACATCCTTTCGGTAAATCGGGCGGCACTATGGAAGTGGGCGGTAAAACGGAAATCAATAACCATGCTATTTCCAACAGCCTTTATGGATTCAGCATGAATAATCCTACCCCGGAATTTGCTAATCTATCCAAAAATGACAGATTCCATTATGAAGATCATCTGAGCTCTTTATATGCCAATTATAGTAAGACATTTTTCGAAAAACTGGAAACGAGAATCGGAATCCGATACGAATACATTGATTATAAAGTAAGACAGGAAGTAGCAGGTACAGAGAGAAGAGATTCTTACGGAACTTTTCTTCCCAATTTATTGCTGAAATATAGCTTTTCAGAGAAATTTGACCTGAGTCTTACCTATAACCGAAGCATCTGGAGACCATGGTATTCTGAGTTTAACCCTTTCCTGATGCCTGAAATTAACGGTACCTATTCCAGAGGAAACCTTTATCTGAATCCCAACCCGAATGACCGGGTTTATATGAAATTCGGAATTCTGAAGAAGTATTTTATTTCTGCAAGATATATGCACACCAATCAGGATTACTGGACGACTTATGTAACGGAAAACGGAAGAACGGTTTCACTACCCGGAAACTTTGACGGAAAGGTTGAAAAATATTACCTTTTTGCCAATACCAATCAGAACTTCCTGAAAAATAAACTGAATGTGAATGCAGGATTCGGATGGTATTATATTAATAACAAAGATTTTAATGAGAAAAATAAACTGGGTGCCAAAGATTATATCAGTTATTGGGGAGCTTCTGCGAATGTTTCTTATACGAACCTTTTCAATAAAAACATTAACCTGAGTGCATGGGTAGAATTGGCCAATCAGAACAATGGAAACTCATATGCAAACAATACCAATGTTTTCCACAATATTTCAGTCACCAAAATATTCCCGAAAACTCAAATGGAGCTGAGTATGCAGCTGATGAATATTTTTAAAAGACCTTATGGTGATAACACAACTTACAGCCAGGACGGAACTTTCAGAGAGTACTCAAAATGGGATTGGTACGGAGTTTCCCTTACGTTTGTGAAGCGCTTCGGAAACCAGAAGGTAAAAGAAAATACGAAAACTGACGTAGAGAAAAACGGCGGCGGCGGAAAATAATTCAAGATTTGTCAGGTAAAAATAAAAGCAGGTTTCAATTTGGAGTCTGTTTTTTATTTTTCTAAAATATTTATGCTATAGCAAAAAATCTACACTGAAGTTTTTGAACCATTAAGAAAATATTAAGTTGTTAAGATTATTAAGAGAATGTCTAAAGACATTTATCAGATGCAACGCTTTATTCAAATTTATTTGAATCTTAATTTTTCTTCATCACTTAAAAACTCCTTAATGGTTTAAAAAATAAGATTGAATATTTGAGCAGACTTAGGATTTTTATTTTAACGCAAAGTTTTACATTAAGATACTTTTGAATTTAAAGGGAGCAAAGATGGAATCAAAAAGATTGATTTTTTCTAAGCATTCGTATGATCCATTAGCTTCATCCGCAACTTTGTTGCCTTTCTTTGCTTCCTCAGATAAGATAGAATTCAATAATCTTTGCGTTTAAATAAATTAAAAAAACAGATCCCAATCTGGAATCTGTTTGCATTATATCAAATAATTATTAAATAGAGTTTATACTCTTAACTCTCAGTTTTATTTAAGAGTAAATTTCACTTTTGTTTTAATGGCATCAGAAGAATTTCCAATCAGTGCTTCAAAATCTCCCGGTTCAGCTACCCAGTCATGTTTTTGAGCATCAAAATAGCTTAAAGCCGTTTTATCAATAGTAAAACTCACTTCCTTTTGTTCTCCAGGATTCAGATATACTTTTTCAAAACCTTTCAGTTCTTTTGAAGGACGGGGAACAGATGATTTTATATCACTGATGTAAAGCTGGGCTACTTCAGCACCAGCTTTTTTACCTGTATTTTTTACGGTTACGGTAAACGTGATTTTTCCATCCTGTGAAATGGTGGTCTGGTCTGCTTTTGCTTTTCCGAATTCAAAAGTGGTATAGCTCAATCCATGTCCGAAACTGAACAACGGTTTTATATTTTTAGTATCATGCCAGCGGTAGCCTACAAAAATGCTTTCGTTGTAAGTAATATTGATCGGATTTTTCTGATCTTTTCCCTTTCCTGCGGCAAATTCGTCTTTCTGCCCCGGATATTCTCCCAGCTGGTGTGCTGAGTTGTCTTCAAGTTTTACAGGGAAAGTAAACGGAAGCTTTCCTGATGGGTTGGCATCCCCGGCTAAAATTGCTGCAAGTGAATTTCCAGCTTCAGAACCCAGATACCACGACTGTAAAATAGTGGGAACTTCTTTGATCCATGGCATTGCTACAGCATTTCCTGAAACTAGAACAACGGCAAGGTTTTTATTCGCTTTGGCAAGAGCAGAGATCACGTGATCCTGATTGTATGGTAATCCATAGCTTTTTCTGTCGTTTCCTTCGCTGTCCTGGAAGTCTGATTTATTTAATCCGCCTACAAAAATGACGTAATCTGATTTTTTAGCCAATTCCACCGCTTCATTCAGTAATTCGGCTTCAGAGCGGGTGTCTTTTAAGTCCTGTCCGGATTTTACGCCATTGTATTCACCACCGATATCACCTACATAACCTCTTGCATACTGTACATCTGCCTGTTTTCCAAATCTGGATTTAATTCCGTCTAAAGGAAGGGTTTCATATTTTACTTTTAATGAAGAAGAACCTCCGCCAACAGTCATTATTTTGATGGCATTTTCTCCGATAACCGCTATCTTTTTAGCCTTATTTATATCGATCGGAAGAACATTGCCTTGGTTTTTTAATAACACAATTCCTTCTTCACCAATTTCTTTCGCAACGGCTTTATGCTCTTCAGAAGCAATATTTCCAAAAGGCTTGTTGCGGTTCATCGTTGTTTTATATGCAAGACGAAGTAATCTGGTTACCTTGTCATCCAATTCTTTAGTTCCTACTTTTCCTGCTTTAATCAGATCAAGATAAGGCTTTGCCAGATAATAGTTGTCATAGGCATTTTTAGTTCCGGCAGAAAGGCCGTTGGTCCAGGATCCGAATTCCAGATCAAGACCGTTATGAATGGCCTGTTCAGTATTGTTTACAGCACCCCAGTCAGAGACTACAACCCCTTTATAGTTCCATTCTTTCTTTAAAATATCATTTAAAAGATACTGATTCTGGCTGGCGTATTGGCCTTTGTACATATCGTAAGCACCCATGATGGTCCATGAATCACCTTCTGTTACCGCAGCTTTGAAAGGAGGGAGATAAATTTCATAAAGCGCTCTGTCATCTACATTCACATTGCTCGTATGACGGAACATTTCCTGGTTGTTCAGGGCAAAATGTTTTACAGAAGTGGCTACACCATTAGACTGCACTCCTTTAATATAAGGAACTACCATCTTTGAAGTCAGATAAGGATCTTCACCCATATATTCAAAATTTCTTCCGTTCAGCGGAGTTCTGTAAATATTAACTCCAGGTCCCAGAAGAATATCTTTTTTTCTGTAACGGGCTTCTTCACCCAACGCTTTCCCGTAATTCCATGACATTTTTTTGTTCCATGTTGCGGATAAAGCAGTCAGGGCAGGGTAGGCGATAATAGAGTCGTTGGTCCATCCGGCCTGATCCCATTCGTCCCACATTACCTCAGGACGAACCCCGTGTGGACCATCTGTGGTCCAGAATTCCGGAATTCCCAATCTTGGTACACCCGGTGAACTGAATTTCGACTGTGCGTGAAGCATAGCCACTTTTTCTTCCAGTGTCATTCTTGATAATGCATCCTGAATACGCTGTTCTACAGGTTTGGATTCATCTAAATAAACGGGGATGGTAGTATTTGTCTGAGCCATATAAGAAGCAGAAATAAAGGTGAGTAAACTTATAATGACGGTTTTCTTTAACATAATGCCTTTCTATTTGATTAAAAACAAAAATAAAGAAAATTTTTTATTATCTCAAATTGAGAAAATAAAATTTAGCAAATAAAAAAACTGCCTGCTTACTGGCGGACAGCTTTTTATTCAATATTGTATTTGTACATGTGAAAAAACTGAAGAGAAGTTGATGGGAAACATAAAAGTGAAAAGGCTAAAAGCGAAATTGCAAAATGATAAAAGACGAATGAAGCTACTCCCGTATACTTTCATTCAACACCTCGAATCTTACAATGCTCCTAACACAGTGTTTAGATTCCTACGGAAAGACAAGGCGGACGTATAGGTATAGCGTGTAGTTTGTTCATTCCGAAGGAATCTAAACTTAAACCCTCTTACTCTCCAACCCTCCAACTCGCATCCCGAAAACTTGTACCCCGAATCCCGAATCCTCTCTCAACTCTACTACTCTAAAATCCTTACACTCTCAAACTCTTTCATCAATCCCATCCTTTCACAGCACCTCCTTTGAAAATTTCTTTAGCTTTCTTTTCCACTTCGGGAGACTGGTAGGCTTTTACAAAGTTTTTTACTTTCTGGCTGTTTTTATTATCTTGTCTCGCAACCACCACATTCACATAAGGGGAGTCTTTATCTTCCACAAGAATACCTTCTTTTTCCTGATTCAAACCTGCCTGAGCCGCAAAATTATTATTAATCACTCCCACAACAACATCTCTGTCTTCCAACACTCTTGGAATCTGAGCACCTTCAATCTCCATAATTTTGAGTTGTTTCGGGTTTTCTGTAATATCTGTTACTTTCGGTAGAAGTCCTACGCCAGCTTTCAATTTCAGCAATCCGCTTTTTTGCAGAAGCAATAAAGAACGTCCTCCATTCGTAGGATCATTGGGAATAACAATCGTATTGCCTGCCTGTAATTCACCGACATTTTTAATCTTTTTTGAATAGGCTACAATAGGATAAACAAAAGTATTGCCTACAGGGGCAAGATTATAACCTCTCTGCTTCGACTGTTCTGTTAAATAAGGAATATGCTGGAAAGCATTGGCATCAATATCTCCGTTAGTCAATGCTTCATTGGGAACTACATAATCATTGAAAGGGATCAGTTCCACTTCAAGATTGTATCTATCCTTGGCTACTTTTTTAGCTACTTCAGCAATTTCCTGCTCCGGGCCATAAGTGATCCCGACACGGATAAAGTTCGGATCATCCTTTCTTCCAGAACAGGCACTGAATAACAATATTCCGGCAGCCACCAAACCAAAAATCTTTATTTTTTTCATTCTATTTTTTTATTTAAATACCATTGAAGCAAAAGAGCAAAAAGTTTTTACCTTTTCCATATCCCGAAACCCGCCCCCCGAATCGCAAACACTCAAACCCTCTTATCCAAAAACTACCTGTGATCAAATCTTTTTGACAATCTGTCGCCCATAAACTGGATGATGAAAACCAAAAGAACAAGCAGGATCAAGACCGTATTCATAATAACAATATCATAGCCGATATATCCGTACTGGTAACCTACCTGTCCAAGTCCACCTGCTCCTACAGCACCGCCCATTGCAGAATATCCTACAAGCGTAATCAAAGTGATAGTAGCATTGTTGATTAAGGATGGAAGGGCTTCAGGAAGCAATACTTTCCTAATGATCTGTAATGGAGAAGCTCCCAAAGCTCTTGCCGTTTCTATAAGACCATGAGGAACTTCAATCAGGCTGTTCTCCACGAGTCTTGCAATAAAAGGAGCTGCTCCCACACTTAGCGGAACCAAAGCTGCATTTACTCCAATAGAAGTTCCTGCCAGAACTCTGGTAAAAGGAATCATCCACACGATCAGAATAATAAAAGGAATAGCACGGAAAATATTAACCAGAATAGATAATCCTCTATGATAGACCACATTTTCCAGCAGTTGGCCTTTTCTGGTTAAAAATAACATGATTCCTACCGGAAGTCCCAGCACAAATCCAAAAAATCCGGATAAAAATGTCATATAAACCGTTTCCCAGGTTCCTTTTGCCAAAAGGGCAATTACCGTATCACTAAGCATATCCTTTTACTGTATTTTGAATTTTATTTTGGTTGAAATAATAGATCGCCTGTTGATTTTCTTCAGTTTCCCCCTGAAGCTGCAAAAGTAGTTTACCGAAATTGGAATTTCCGAAATATTCTACATCTGCCTTTAACAGTTTATAAGGGATTTTATATTGATTGTACAGCGTTGAAAGAATTTGTTCAACACTGATGTTTTCGTTAAGTTCTATTTCGACCAGCGGAAATAAACCTTCTTTGGGTTCTTTCTGCAGTCTGCTGATGAGTTCCTGTGGCAGGGTCATGATGTCTGAATTAATGAACTGACGGATGATCGGATTCTCTTTATCCGAAATAATCTCGCTCAACGTTCCTTTTGTTAATAATTTTCCTTTGTCGATCACGGCAACATGGTTGCAGACCGCTTTGATGACTTCCATTTCGTGGGTAATTAAAAGGATGGTAATTCCCAGTCTCTGATTGATATCTCTTAAAAGCTGCAAGATAGATTGTGTTGTAGCAGGATCCAGTGCACTGGTTGCTTCATCACAAAGCAGAAGGTGAGGGTCATTGGCCAGAGCCCTTGCAATGGCAACTCTTTGTTTCTGTCCTCCGGAAAGGCTTTTGGGATAATCATTAGCTTTATCTTCAAGTCCTACAATCTTCAGAAGTTCATTTACTTTTCTGTTGATTTCGTCCTTGCTGGTATGATCCAGTTCCAATGGAAGTGCTACATTATCAAAAACAGTTCTTGAAGAAAGAAGATTGAAATGCTGGAAGATCATTCCTATTTTTTTACGCTCCTCAGCCAGCTGTTTGGCATTAAGCCTGGTAAAATCCTTTCCATTAATAATAATCTGTCCTTCATCCGGTCTTTCCAATAGATTGACGGTGCGGATCAGTGTACTTTTTCCTGCACCTGAAAAACCGATAATTCCTACGATATCTCCTTTATCTATAGTAAGACTCACCTTATCCAGTGCTTTGAAAGACTGTTTTTTCTGATGAAATGTTTTTGATATGTTTCTGATTTCTATCATTCTGATTTTATATACTTTTTAAATAGGCTGATAAGGTCTGCCTGTTCTGTTTAAAAATCTCCTTACTCTTCTGATTTTGACCTTGGCCCGTTTTGAAAGTCTGAAATACTTGGTGACATTTGTTAGAAGTACTCCCAGCAATATGACGAATAAACCATACAGCTGACCTCCATTGATGCTTTGGTGTGCAACAATCCAGCCTGCAATCACTGTTACAATAGGATTGATATAGGTATGGGTGCTTACCAAAGCAGCGGGTTTTACGGACAGAAGCCAAATGTACGACAAATAAGCGACTATCGATCCAAAGAAGATCAAAAATAGAACCCCAAACCATGCCGATAACGGAACAGTTGAAACTGAAAAACCAGTCCATTCTTTTCTGAAAAAAGCAATTAGAAAAGAGGCTAATCCTGCTACGATAAGCTGTTGTGCAATATTCATGAAGGTAGATTGAGAAGCCGGATTTTTCTTTGAATATAATGAGCCAAGTACCCAGGCAATGGAGCTTAATCCTAATACCACAAACGCAGTAATACGTAAGTTTCCATCTGCCAATGTATGAGCATTAGAATTTACACTTCCTTTTAGAAACATAATCAATCCTACGAAACCGATCACCAATCCTATCGGAATGAATTTATCTGAAAAATAATATTTCCAGTTCTTTTTGTCGATAGCAATAAACCAGAATGGCCCGGTTGCAATCGAAATTGCTGCTTCAGAAGCCGTCACATATTGTTCTCCCCAGGCTACTAGACCGGTTCCTCCGGTAAGAATAAGAATACCGGTGATTGCATTTTTCTTCCAGTTGACCAGAGAATTGGCTTTTTCTCCCTTAGACAGTAGATATCCTATCATCAGAATTCCGGCAACCAGAAATCTTAATCCCGAAAGAATGAAAGGCGGAAAACCTTTTAAGCCAAATGATATAGCTAAAAACGTAATTCCCCATATCACATAGATATTTGTAAAAGCCAATGGAATCAACCATTTGTTTTTAGAATTGCTCATTTTTATATTTTTAATGTTGTTGTGTTAATGAAAAAAGGCTCTACCACGTGGTAAAGCCTTTGAAAATATATCTAAATAAAAGTAAGGTCAACCACAGTATTTTTGATGTAAAGGCATACACATATCCTTCATCATATTTTTGATGCTATGTTTTCTCATTGAATTATATTTTAATTCTGCCTTCATTTTGTTTTATTTCCTGAATACGTTTGCAAATATAGAATATAATTTTTATTAGTCTACTAAAAAAGTAGGCTTTTTGAATATTAAATTATTATTAATAGGTTAATACTTTGTAAACCAGTTAATTATTATTTGTTTTATTTTGAATTTAAAGTATTGAATAGATTGGTTTTAGAATTTTTTGGAAAAAGAAGATCATATTTCCCCTAAAATAGGCGTTGTGAAAAAGGCAATATAAAGTGAAATTGATGAGAATTATGCAAATGTTCATTTCCTGTAAAAATGATGCTGCAAAATTGAATTCCTGCATTTATTAAACTAGTTAAATGTACAGGATTTCTGTTCACTGTAATTTAGCATCAAAATAAAAAGACAATGGACAATAGAATTTTAGGTCTGCATCATATTACTGCTATTGCAGACAACGCCAAAAGAAATTTAGATTTTTATACCAAAGTGTTAGGCGTAAGACTGGTAAAGAAAACCGTGAACTTTGACGATCCGGGAACGTATCACTTCTATTTCGGAAATGAAGAAGGAACACCGGGAACAATTCTTACTTTCTTTCCATGGGAAGGAATAGGAAAAGGAACTAACGGAAGTGGTATGGCTACCCATATTGGATATTCAGTACCTAAAGGAAGCCTTGAATTCTGGAGAAACCATTTACAAAGCTTAAATGTAGCGATAGAAGAGGGCGAAATCTTTGGAGAAAAAATGATTTCTTTTAAAGATCCGGACGGCCTTCAATTACAGTTGATAGAACCGTTAAGTAAAGACAACAGAAAAGTATGGACAACAGACGATATCAAGGATGAAAATGCATTAAGAGGCTTCCATAATGTAACTTTAACCCTGAGAAAAGCAGATCCTACCATCAAAGTTCTGACAGATATCTTAGGATACGATTTGCAGAAACAGGAAGGTGAAAGATACAGATTGGCTACTGATGCTATAGATACTGCTAATCTAGTTGATATTATTGAAAATGATAAAATTCCTGCAGGAAGAAATGCAGCGGGAACCAATCACCATATCGCATTCAGAGTAAAAGATGACAATGTTCTGATGGAATATCGTGAGAAAGCTTTATCTGCAGGATTAAGCATCACCCCGAAAATCAACAGAGATTACTTCTATTCACTGTATTTCCGCGAGCCGGGAGGTGTTTTATTTGAAATTGCAACAGACAATCCGGGATTCACTGTAGATGAACCTTTGAATGAGTTGGGGACCAACCTTAAACTTCCTGTTCAATACGAAGGAATGCGTGAGAAAATAGAAGGAGTATTGCCGAACTTATCATAGATCATCGGTCATATTTTATAAAGATGCTAATTTTGAATAAAGATTTAAACTTCCGGAATATAAACTTATTGTAGGTTATTGTAACAGGACGCTTCATAGAATCAACATGTTGATTCCATTCTTAAGTCAACTTAAAATATGAAGGAGTATTATTAAATCTTTGCTTTAAAAAAACACGATTTAATACCAAAAAAATAAAAAAAATGGAAAGAACAGAAATAGTTTTAGAAGGAAGAAAGGGAGAGATTCAGCTTTTCTCAGACGATCATAAAGCAGGTAAAATGGATATTTCAGTCATTGGAAAAAAGCTGACGGTTTATCATACGGAAGTAAATCCGGAATATGAAGGAAAAGGATTTGCTAAAATCTTATTGGAAAGACTGGTTTCCTATGCAAGAGAAAACGACTTAAAGATTTTACCGCTGTGTCCGTATGTTCACGCACAGTTCAAACGTCATCCGGAAGAATATAATGATGTATGGTTGAAGGAAGAACTCTAGTGAGTTTGAGAGTCGGGTTTCGGGATGCGGATTTTTGAGATTCGAGATTCAAGTTTGAGAGTCGGAGTGAAAGAGAGTTTGAGAGTCTCGGGCTAAAAAAGCAGAAATGAAAGACAAATGATTCATAAAGCTGCTCACGAACTTATCAACCCGAATCCCGCATCCCGAAATCTCGTCTCCTATCATAATAACCAATTAACAATTTTATCACAATGAAACTTATCACAGGACTGCATCACGTAACGGCAATTACCGGCAATGCACAGGAAAATATAGATTTTTATACAGGAGTTTTAGGACTTCGACTGGTCAAAAAAACAGTCAATTTTGATTATTCAGATGTTTATCATTTTTATTTCGGTGACGAATACGGAACACCGGGAACGATTATGACAACTTTTCCCTATGGTAAAGACCTGATCAATGGCAGACATGGAAAAGGAATGCTCAATACCACTGCTTTTTCAGTTTCTATAGATGCCCTGGATTATTGGATGAACCGTCTGGAACAGTTTAATATTCCTTTCAAACAGCCGCAGCAAAGGTTTTCTGATGAAGTTTTTATTTATCTAGAAGATTTTGACGGGTTAGGATTGGAACTGGTTTTTAATGATAAAGACGAAAGAAAAGGGTATTACAATGGCTATATTCCTAAAGATTATGCCATCAAAGGAATCCATCACGTAGAAATCTGGCAGGATGCCTATGAAAGAACAGCGGCCCTTCTGACAACTCAGATGGATCATAAAGTGATCAGAGAAAGTCCTGACAGATTGAGATTGGGAACAGACAATATGCCGGGGAAATATGTAGATCTGCTTTCTACCCCAAATGCTTTAAAAGGTTTAGCAGGAAGAGGCACCGTTCATCATGTAGCCTTTGCGACTCCCGATGCGGAATCCCAGCTTGAAATGGTAAAAAGACTGAATGCATACGGACTGGAACATACTGAAGTGAAAGACAGAAAGTATTTTACTTCCGTATATTTTAAAGAGCCGGGAGGCGTTTTATTTGAAATTGCCACGTCAGGCCCAGGTTTCGATGTAGATGAAGAGGCAGCATTTTTAGGAGAGGATCTGCAATTGCCCCTACAGTTTGAAAAAAGAAGAGAGCGCTTGAAAGAAGTTCTTCCCAAAATTGATTATCCAACAGAAAAATTCAGATAAAAATAATGAGTCATATTTTAAATATAAAAACAGCAGGAATTCCATTAAATCAGGCAGGAAAAGCTTTAATCATGGTTCATGGGCGCGGAGGAAGTGCTCGGGATATACTAAGTTTATCCCGGCATTTGAATGTAAAAGACTATGCATTACTGGCTCCACAGGCTTTGAATCACACATGGTACCCTTTTTCATTTATTGCTCCGGTAGAACAAAACGAACCGTGGTTATCATCAGCCCTTGAAATGGTTGGCGAAACCGTAAAAGCTGCTGTCAATGCAGGAATTAAACATGAAAATATCTACTTTTTCGGATTTTCCCAGGGAGCCTGTCTTACCCTTGAGTTTCTGGCCCGCAATGCTCAGAAGTTCGGTGGAGCAGCTGCCATTATTGGCGGAGTGATAGGAGATAAGATCAATCGTGAAAATTATCAAGGAGATTTTGCCGGAACCCCCGTCTTTCTGGGAACCAGCAATCCCGATTTTCATGTTCCGGTAGAAAGAGTATATGCAACAGCCAATATCTTAAGAGAAATGAATGCTGAGGTAACAGAGAAAGTATATGCCAATTTCGGACACTCTATTAATGAAGAAGAAATTGAATTAGCCAACTCGGTTATCTTTAAATAAGTACTTTTAACTTTGAATTATTTGTAATTTTTAATGATCTTTTAAGTATTTAATTAGATATTCAATAGCGGTGGGCTTTAGCCCACCTTTAAAAAATAAATATACTACTGGCTTTAGCCAAAACTTAACTACTCAGAATCTGAGATCTAACTTCTGAAAAACTATGCACGAACAGTTACTTTTAATACTCGGACTTTTATTACTCGTCATGATGCTCGTGATGCTGGCACAGCGGATTAAGATTGCTTACCCTATCTTTCTGGTACTTGCCGGATTGGGAATCAGTCTTATTCCGGGAGTTCCTGTTTTAAAACTGGATCCGGAGATTATCTTTCTAATTTTTTTACCCCCACTTTTATACGAAGCCGCATGGTACACCTCATGGAACGACTTCTGGAAATGGAAACGTCCCATCAGTCTGCTGGCTTTTGGACTGGTATTTCTGACATCTCTGGTGGTTGCCTATACTTCACAGATGCTGATTCCCGGATTTACCCTGGCATTAGGATTTTTATTGGGAGGAATTGTTTCACCACCGGATGCTGTGGCTGCTACTACCGTTTTAAAAGGATTAAAAGTGCCGAAACGTACCATTGCCATATTGGAAGGGGAAAGTTTGATTAATGACGCCTCTTCACTGATTGTTTTCAGATTTGCTCTGGCAGCAGTTATGACAGGTACTTTTTCAATGCATGAAGCTACCGGGCAGTTTTTTCTAGTAGCAGGAATGGGAATTGTCGTAGGAATTGTGGGCGCTCATGTTTTTTATGCCATTCATCGTTTCTTACCAACCACACCAGCGATTGATGCAGCACTTACCGTAATGACGCCCTACATTCTGTTTCTTTCAGCAGAGCATTTTCATTTTTCAGGAGTGATGGCGGTGGTGAGCGGAGGACTGTTTATGTCTTTCCGTGCGCACGAAATTTTCAAAACCGGAACCACAAGAATCAACATGACAGGAGTCTGGAACACGCTGATTTTTGTGATGAATGCTTTAGTCTTTGTATTAATTGGTCTTGAACTTCCGGACATTATTAATGGATTAGGGGAAATTTCAGTAATGGAAGGAATCAAATATGGTTTAATAATAAGCCTGATCGTCATTGCAGTACGTCTGTTATGGATTTATCCCGTTGCTCATATTCCCAGATGGCTAAGTGAAAAAGCCCGCCATGATCCGAGTCCCGGATGGAAAAATCCTTTAATCATAGGATGGGCAGGAATGAGAGGAGTGGTTTCTTTGGCTACAGCCCTGTCTATTCCGGTAATGATGAATAGTCAGGACGAATTTCCCATGAGAAACCTGATTATTTTTATCACATTTGTCGTCATTTTTGTGACATTGGTTTTTCAGGGATTGACATTACCTTTGATTATTAAATTAACAAAAATAGGAGAGATCGATCATATCCTTCCTTCCCATGAACAGCAGGCCGGAATTCAGATGAGACTCGATAAACTTGCCGTTCATAAACTCGACAGCGAATACAACGAAGCCGTAAATAGCAATGGACTGCTGGAAAATCTTAAAAAAGCACTGGAAAGTGATATCAAACTTCACCAGAATCATTTAAATTCAATTGAAATGTGCACCAACAGGCGAAATGATATGGCTGAATATCATACAGTGATGCTGGATATATTTGCCTTACAGCGAAAAGAACTCTTTAAAATGAAACGAGAAAAGCTCTTCAGCGATGATGAGATCCGAAAAGCAGAATCGCAGCTGGATCTGAATGAGTTGAAAATTACCGGGAATAAGCACTTGTAGAGCGAGGTGAGGGTTTCGGGATGCGAGTTGATGTGTTTGAGAGTCGGAGGGTATCAGAGTAATTCTACCTTTATTTTCTAAACCTTTTCCACTCTTTTTATCCTTTACTTCTGCAATCTAAACCTTAAACCTTAAACATTGAACTTTAAACCTTAAACGAGATGAAAACATTACATTTTTTAGTGATTGGAAAGAACCAGGAAATTCTGGATACGTTAAAAAGAATTATAGAAAATAATGAAGGCTGGACAGCAGAAATACAAAGTGATGAAAATTTCTGCTATGATTATATAAAAGAAAATACAGTGGATATTGTCCTTTTAAGCTCCGGCTTAGGAGATGATTTTGAGAAAGATATAAAAATATTTTGTGCCGGTTTGGATAAAGAGGTGAAAGTAATTGACCATTATGGAGGAGGAAGTGGGCTTTTAAAGAACGAAGTTTACAGTCTTTTTCCTAATTTGCAGGGGTAAACTCTGCATTATGTTTGAAAATATCATTAAAAATATTTCACGATTTATCTCAATTACCCCGGAAGAAGAAAAAGCATTTACAGGTCTGTTGTCCTGCCAGACGTTTCCCAAAAAAACAGTATTACTGAGGGAAGGAGAAATCTGCCAGTTTGAAGGGTATATTCAGAAAGGATGTTTGAGAATGTATTGTCTGGATGATGATGGAACCGAAGTGACATTGCTGTTTGCCATTGAAGACTGGTGGATCAGTGATATCGCATCGTTTCATGAGCAGAAGCCTTCTAAGGTTTTTATCGAAACGTTGGAAGACTCTGAAATCTATATGCTGAACCCGGCAACAAAAGAAAAACTGCTGCAGGAAGTCCCAAAATTCGAAAGAGTTTTCAGAATGTTGGTTCAACGGAATCTTGCAACCCTTCAAAGCAGGTTGGTAGACACTATTTCCAAAACGGCATCCGACAGATACCTTGAATTTATCAAAGTTTACCCTTCCATCCCGCAAAGAGTAGCACAGTATTATATCGCTTCTTACCTTGGGGTTTCAAAAGAATTTGTAAGTACCATCAGAAAGCGCCTTGCTTCAAAAGAGAAATAATTTTATTACATCACGCGAGCGTTTTACGACCTGAGAAAATGGAGCGTTAAAAAAAATGAATTCTGTGAACGTTAAGAAAACTCTTATGTTTGAGTGCGGATGAAATTGTGATTGTAAATATACATTGATTCCGCACGAGTTTAGAGTTTTTAGAGAACAGACTTCATTTTTAGCGGAAGTTTCTAAGTCTTGAATTTTTGGTTCTTTTGCTTCAAGGTAAAAGAACAAGCAAATATTTACTCCTCACAATTAGAATCATATAACCACACTCCCAGATACAAAAGTTTCCTAATTTTTTTTGCTTTAAAGTCATTTATTAAACTAGTTAAATGTGCAGGGTTTCCCATTACCCTAAATTTGTCCTGTCAAACAAGAACAAATAACAATCTGATATGGACAGAAAAGATTTTTTAAAGAAAGGATTATTGGGAACAGGAATGTTTGTAGCATCAGCTTCTTTGGCCAGCGCTATGAAAAATGACATCGATGAGATCGAACCATTAGAACCGATCGGATACAATCATCTTCCCAATACAGAATCAAAAATAAAAGAAAACTCCGTCATTCACAGAGCCGACTCAAGAGGAAAAGCAGATCATGGATGGCTGTTGAGCAACCATACTTTCAGTTTTGCCAATTATTACAATCCTGAGAGAATGCACTTCGGAGTTCTGAGAGTTCTGAATGACGATAAAGTAGAAGCAGGAAGAGGTTTCGGAACACATCCTCACGACAATATGGAAATCATCAGTATTCCTTTGGAAGGCGATCTTGAACATAAAGACAGCATGGGAAATACAGCAGTGATCAGAAGCGGAGATATTCAGGTGATGAGTGCCGGGACAGGAATTATGCACAGCGAGTTCAACAAAAACAGCGATAAGCTTGTAAAATTCCTTCAGATCTGGATTTACCCGAAAAAAAGAAATGTGACGCCAAGATATGATCAGATCACTTTAGACAAAACGAAAAGCCACAATCAGTTTCAGCAGATCCTTTCTCCCAATGCAGATGATGAAGGAGTGTGGATTCATCAGGATGCGTGGTTTCACCTGGGAACTTTTGATAAGAATACAGAAACCCGTTACCAGATCAGAAAAAAAGGAAACGGAGTGTATGTTTTCATTTTGAAGGGAAGTGCAGAAATAGGTGGTGAGACTTTGGAAGAACGCGACGGCTTCGGAGTATGGGATATTCAGGATCTCGATATCAAAGCCCTTAAAAAAGGCACGGAAATCCTTGTAATGGATGTACCCATGACGCTTTAAGATTACTAAAAGTCTATTGAATGGCCAATGCCATTTTAAAATAAAAGAAATAATGAACCTTGTTTCATTACATTGTTGATTGAGCCTCCTTTTTTTAGGGGGCTTTTTGTATAAAAAATATGATCACGATTACATATCTGACAAGTAATTTTAAACGCAAAGTTTAATATCCCTTTTTTAAAATTCTAAGGAAGCAAAGATGGAATCAATGAAATTGATCCTTTCCAAGCTTATGGATTATCCTTCTGCTCCATCAGCGACTTTAGTCGCAATTCTTTGCTCCCTCAAATAAATAATAGAATCCAATAAACTTTGCGTTTACATATGTTGTGAAACTTTAGTTCTTTAGAATATAAAAACGTAATTTGCTCTTTCTCAACTTTAAGACCTCAATCCTCAACGAAATTTGAAAAGTCAAAAAAAATCCCGATTTTTGCACTCCTTCAATAAACCCGAGTTCATGAAATTATGTATTGCCGAGAAACCCAGTGTTGCCAGAGATATCGCCAAAGTATTGGGCGCTACCACGCCTAAACAAGGCTATATGGAAGGGAACGGCTATTGCGTAACATGGACGTTCGGACATCTTTGCACCCTGAAAGAACCCCACGATTACGGTCCGCAGTTTAAATCCTGGAACCTTTTTTCACTGCCGATTATTCCCAGCAGCTTTGGAATCAAGCTGATCCCGAATAAAGGTGTTGAAAACCAGTTTAAAGTAATTGAAAGATTGGTAGAAGAATGTGATGAGGTCATTAACTGTGGGGATGCCGGGCAGGAGGGAGAACTCATTCAGCGTTGGGTATTGCAGAAGGCAAAATGCAACAAACCTATTCAGCGTTTATGGATTTCTTCATTGACGGAAGATGCTATTAAAGAAGGATTTGCCAGTTTAAAGCCTGCTGAAGATTACAAAAATCTGTATCTGGCCGGAAATGCCAGAGCGATAGGTGATTGGCTGTTGGGAATCAATGCTACGAGGCTTTTTACCAAGAAATTCGGAGGAAATAAAGCAGTTCTTTCCATTGGAAGAGTGCAGACTCCTACCTTGGCGATGCTTGTGCAGCGTCAGAAAGAAATTGATGCCTTTACCACAGAAGAATACTGGGAGCTGAAAACCAGATACCGTGACGTACTTTTCAGTGCAGCGATCGATCGTTTAAAGACATTGGAACGGGCAGAAAAAGGATTGGAATACCTTAAAGTCAATCCATTTGAAATCGTTTCTTTCGAAATTAAAGAAGGAAAAGAAAAAAATCCACGACTTTTCGACCTGACCGGACTTCAGGTGGAAGCCAATAAGAAATACGGATATTCAGCAGAAAATACATTGAATTATGTACAAAGTCTTTATGAAAAGAAGCATGTAACCTATCCGCGTGTTGATACCACCTACTTATCAGATAGTTTATATCCGAAAATTGCTGGAATCCTCCAGAAGATGTATCCTTATCAGGATCTGATCGCTCCGTTGCTGGAAGCTCCGATTCCAAAATCAAAAGCGGTTTTCGACGATACGAAAGTAACCGATCACCATGCCATCATTCCTACGGAAATTCCACCTTCCCAGAACCTGAGCAGGGAAGAAAAACTGATTTATGATCTGATCGCAAAGCGCTTTATTGCTGTATTCTATCCGGAATGTAAAATTTCCAATACCCTGGTAGAAGGAAAAGTAGGAACCATTCCTTTCAAAACCAGTGGAAGACAGGTTCTTGAAGCAGGATGGAGAGCCGTTTACGCCAAAGAACCTAAAGAGGAGGCCACCGATAAGGAAAAAGAAAAAGAGGAGGAACAAACGATTCCTGAGTTTGTTGTGGGAGAAACGGGACCACACGATCCAATGATTCACCAGGGAAAAACAACACCTCCAAAACCTTATACCGAAGCAACTTTGCTGAGAGCGATGGAAACAGCCGGAAAACAGGTTGAAGATGAAGAACTGCGTGAAATGTTGAAGAACAACGGTATCGGAAGACCATCTACCCGTGCCAACATCATCGAAACCCTTTTCAAAAGAAAATACATCGAGAAGAAAAGAAAAAATCTGATTGCTACCCAAACCGGAATCCAGCTGATCGATACCATCGAAGATGAACTGTTAAAAAGCCCGGAACTAACCGGAGAATGGGAATCCAAGCTTCGTAAAATTGAAAAAGGACAGTACGAAGCTAACCTTTTCAAAGAAGAACTGATCCAGATGGTGACAGAATTGACTGAAAAAGTAGTCTACGGAAAAGGAAAAGTGATTACCCTTCAGGAAGAAGAAAAAGAAGAAGTGAAGGAGAAGAAAAAAAGAGAACCTGCACAGAAAAAAGAACTGCAGTCCTGGGAAGAAACGAAATGCCCGAAATGTAAAGACCACAACCTGATCAAAGGAAAAACCGCCGTAGGCTGTTCCGACTTCAAAAACTGTGGCTTTAAAATCACCTTTGAAATTTTCGGCAAAAAATTATCAGATAAACAGCTTCTTGATCTTGTTTTAAAAGGAAAAACTTCAAAATTAAAGGGCTTTACCACACATCCGGATGCCATTACAGAAGGTGTTTTAACTTTAACTGATGATTTCCAGGTACAGCTTAGTTAACCCTCTTTTTTGGCAGTATCCTATTTTATCGGAGATAAAATCTTAGCGCCTTAAAAAACAGTTTGGAAAATAACTTGCGTCTTTGCGTTTTCCAACCAAATTATACCGAGATTTCTACGTAAGGATAAGTTTTACGAATAGACTAAACATTGTATTTGTCATTCAGCAGGAACCCAACCATACACCTATCTATAGAATTAGAATAGTTACCCTATTTACAAATACCCCAACTGAAGACGTAAAAATTCCCCTCCACCGGAGGGGTGGTAAAAATTCAGAGAATTTTTGACGGGGTGGTTATACGTTTTCTGAACACGTAATCATCAAGAAATCCCAACATTCTCTTTTTTCTGCTTGATAAACTGAAAAACAGATCCGGCAATAAAAAGCAGAAAAATAATAAGAAGAGTCTGTCCAATGACCGGATCTTTGATATCTTTAGCCAAAGGATGGCCAATTGGAACTCTTGTGAAAGTCTCATTTACAGTAGGAACCAGCGACAGAAAAAAGCTGAATGACAGCAGGAAATTCTCAAAATACCTGGCTTTCTTACTTTCTTTTTTACTGACAGAAAGAAAGTAGGCCACAGCAATCAAAACAAGGATAAATAATGAGAACACATGCCCTGCATTAAAACCTCCGTTTTTGGAGATACCCAACGCTGTAAGTGAAGTGATGGCAGTCGCATAAAAATAGACTTTTCCTGACGGCTGAGCCAGATTGATTTTACCATACTTGATAAACCCTATAATTGCACCAGACAGTGCTGTGATGCCAATAATGGTATGAAAAATTCCTAAACTTGATAGATTCATATTGATTTTATTTTAAATGTATACTTATTCAGTTGGAGCAACAGGTATATTTGTATTGCCTGAAACTGATGGTACAAATTTGCGATAGAATCAAAGAAAAGATTTTGGGATTTAGTTCAAGAATTTGAGGTTTTGGTCCAAAAAAAACATTCCTTATCGAAATAAGGAATGGCCGTATCATAAAATAGGTTCAATTATTTTTCTTTCCGTTCCTGACGATAGCCTGAAGGTGTGACAAGATATTTATCGCTGAAGTTTTTTGTAAAAGTGGCCAGATCATTGAATCCGCAGTCGAATGCGATATCGCTGATACGTTCATCCGATAGTAAAAGTAATTCGGCGGCTTTTTCCAGTTTTTTGTTCCTTATGTAATTAGCGGGAGTATCGTTGTAATGTTTTGTAAATTCTCTTTTGAAGGAGGAAACACTTAGATTACTTTGTCCGGCGAGTTGTTCGATGGTAAGCTGTGAGAATAAATTCGCTTCAATGATTTGCTTAAAAGAATAAGTGGTGGGAGAAAAAAGCTGTGACAGGATCAGCTGAACAGAATCAGCATTTTGTGACTGAGCCAGCAGCAAAATGATTTCCTTGAGTTTTAAAACTAATATGTCTTCATTTACAAGGGAAGGGTTTTCAAAATAAAAAAGCAGCCCTTCTACATACTTCTGAATCAGAAAGTCATTATTTATTTTCTCATTGGATTGGTTTGAAACGATATTGGCCGGCTTTTGCAGCAATAATGGTAATTCCCTGTCATATATTTTTTTAAGGATATCCGGGTAAAAAGTAACGATCACAATTTCACAATGATCTTCTGACTTTGAATTCTGAATATGTTTTCCGGAGCTGATACAGTTCAGAAACAGAGAATAATTTGCAGAAACATCAAACTCCTGTTCCTTTGTTGTATACTGAAACTCACCTTTAAGCACATACAGAAAACAGGCTTGCTCCGAAACCGGGAAGTCATATCTGAAAGTTCCTGACATATCAATTTTTTGTATCAGGGTTTTCCCAAACAATTCATGTTTTTTGTAATCATTCAGCATAATGGAGTTCGTGAATTTTTGAATTCAATAATCAGGAAAAGTTAAATAAATTTTCATTGTAAATGTAAAGCAAAACTACATTTTATCGGAGATAAAATCTTAGGCCTTAAAAACATATAGTTTGGCAACAATTTGCGACTTTGCGTTTTCCAACCAAACTATGGCTTTATGGATAAATTAAACGTCGTATTTGTCATTCCGAAGAAATCCGGCTTTACACTTTTTTGACTGGTGGTTTACCGGAACAATTTTTCATACCAACCGCCAACATCGCTTTTAATCTCCTCATGATGCTTACATAAAATCACAGCCAGCTCCAGCTCAGATCTGTCGGCCAGATAAGAATTCAAAGTAAGAAATCCGAAGAAATTTCCATCCTGGTCAACGATCGCCGGAGGATAAGAAGCGTAAGCATTCCATGGAGAATAAGGACCATAGGTGCTTCCATAGTTTCCATAAGCGTTCCAGATGGATTTTGAGCTGAAGACATTTCCATAATCACTGAACTTATTCCATATTGAATTTTTATCAAAATTATCACAGTTTAAGCATCCCAGATATTCTTTTTGATCCGCGCCGCCATATAGATGCAGAGTTTGCGCATGAAAGACACAGCATAAGAGGAGACCTAAAACAATAAACACTTTTTTACAATGATACATAGAATGATTATTTTATTAAATGAAGACAACTTTCAGAAATAAAAAGGCGGGAACTAACCTCCATCTTCTCGCTTCCATCTTCCAGCCCTAATGATATCAATCTACCTTAAACTTCTTCGGAGACTTTCCGGTGATCTGGGTAAATTTTCTGTAAAAATACTCCAATGTATTAAAACCCGATTCAAAACATATATTTTTAATCCCAATTTCAGGATTGCTGATCAGCAATTGCTTGGCATGTTCTATTCTCAGTTGGATAATATACTCTACCGGAGTACAGCGGTAGGAATGCTTAAACTTTTTGAACAGATTGGCTTCGCTCATTCCTGCGATCACAGTAAGTTTCTTGATGGTAATCGGTTCTCTGTAATTGTTTTTGATAAAATGAACCACCTCCTGAAGTCCGTTCTGTATATTTTCTTTCTTGTCAGAATGCAGCAGAATATGTTTAGCATTGGTTTTCATCAGTTCATAAATCAATTCTTTCAGATTTAAACTTAAAAGAAAATCTGAGGTACCATGAAGGTTTCCGTCAATTCTTCTGTTATAAAGATTGGTAAGGCTTCTACACAAAGATTCATCTGAACTTACAAACTTTTCCGTTGCATTTTCCTTCATCATAATTCCTGTTCTGTCCCAGTCCGGATGCCAGTTTTCGATTACTTCAGAAAATACACTGTCAATATATTCCTGTTCTATATTCAATACAAGACACCTGGTAGGTTCTTTGAAAACAGGGTGAATATCTATGCTCAATTCCTTGTTGCAAGGAGGAATAAACACCCTTCTTTCATTAAACTCAAAAATTCCATCCTCACTCCGGATGATCTTATTGCCACTCAACATCAGCGTGATGACAGGCTTTTCAAAAAAGAAAGGAAAATCATGACAATCTACATTCGTTTCAAATACATTCAATTCACCGAAAGGAATGCTGAAAACAGTTCTTTCTTCGATCTTTTCCATGACAGGTAGAGTTTAGGTTAAAAAAAATAGAGAATAAGTAAATGAATTATATCATGTTATTGCCATTTTAGGACTACGTAAAATACAAAATATTTAAAACAATGGAAAATACATCAGTAGCTCAAGAAACTCATACTCCCGATACTCAGTTTTTATCCTTAAATCCTTCTAATTTAGAGGTTATAGGGGAAGTTACCAATACTTCTCGTGTGGAGATTGATACTAAAATTGAGAAAGCAAAAAAAGCCCAGAAACTGTGGGCAGCAAGGCCGGATGCAGAAAGAAAAGAAATTTTATTAAAAGTTGCAGAAGCGCTTCAGCAAAACTCAAAAGAACTGGCAGAATGGATCACCCGCGAGCAGGGAAAACCGCTTAACGGGCCGGGAGCCAATTTTGAAATGCAGGGTTGCGTGGGCTGGACACAGGTACCTGCATCACTGGATTTACCCGAAGAAATTGTTTTTGAAGACGAAACCCGGAAAGATATTGTATACAGAAACCCGATTGGAGTAGTGGCCGCTATTGCTCCGTGGAACTGGCCCCTGATGATCGCCATCTGGCAGATTATTCCCTCACTGAGAATGGGAAATGCAGTCATCATCAAACCTTCGGAATATACAACCTATTGCAGTCTGGAAATGATAAAGGTAATCAACAGTGTGCTTCCTGAGGATATTTTACAGGTAGTTACCGGCAGAGGAGAAGTGGGAGGTTACCTAACATCCCATCCGGAAATTGGGAAAATTATGTTTACAGGATCTATTGCCACCGGAAAGAAAGTCATTGAAGCTTCTGCCAAAAACATGGCCCGTTTGACGCTGGAATGCGGTGGAAATGATGCCGGGATCATCTTACCCGGACTTGATATCGCAAAACATATTGAAGGACTTTTCTGGGGCGCTTTCCTGAATATGGGCCAAACCTGCGCCTGCTTAAAAAGATTATATGTTTATGAAAACGATTATGAAAAAGTCGTTAAGGCGTTAGCTGATTACTCTTCCCATATTCCGATGGGGAACGGAGCCGATGAGGGTATTGTTCTGGGACCAATCCAGAATAAAATGCAGTATGATAAAATTCAGGATCTGATTCGTGATTCCGAAAATATTGGAGCAGACTTTATTTTCAAAGGTCAGAAACCCGATCTTGAGGGATATTTCATTCCGGTAACACTTATCGGAAACGTAGATAACGGAGACAGAATTGTAGATGAGGAACAGTTCGGTCCGGTACTGCCGATCATTACATATAAAACAGTCGATGAAGCCATCAGTAAAGCCAATGATTCTGAAAACGGATTAGGAGCTTCCGTTTGGAGTGATAATCTTGATGAAGCACAGAAAGTAGCCGCACAACTGGAAGCAGGAACCGTTTGGATTAATCAGCATGGAGCTATTCATCCTTTTGTACCGTTCGGAGGAGCCAAACAATCCGGTTACGGAGTAGAATTCGGAATTGAAGGATTGAAAGCAGTCACAGTTCCTAAAGTAATCAGCATTAAAAAATAAAGGTAGAACTCATGAAATACGATTTTATAATTGTCGGATCCGGTTCGGCAGGAGCTGTAATAGCCAACAGATTAAGTGAGAACGAAAATATAAATGTACTCCTGCTGGAAGCAGGTCCCGATGATAAAGTGGCTGAAGTGGAGGAACAGGCACGGTGGCCCGCTATCTGGAATACGGAGAGGGACTGGGCCTATCATACCGTTGAGCAGGAACATGCAGGAGGAAATACAAGATACTGGCCCCGCGGTAAAACATTGGGTGGCTCAAGTTCCATCAATGGAATGATTTACATCAGAGGACATCAGCAGGATTATGATAGCTGGGCTTATAAAGGATGTGTAGGCTGGGACTGGGAAAGTGTTTTGCCCTATTTTAAAAAATCAGAAACCCATGAAGAGGGTGAAGATGATATTCATGGAGGGGCAGGACCACTGTTTGTTAGCAGGATCAAACGGCCGAATGCCATTTCAGTAAGTGCTATTGAAGCCTGTAAAGAACTGGGCTATCCTTTGACGGATGATTTTAATAAAGAAATCTGGGGAGCAGGTCTTAACCACCTTAGTGTAGGAAAAGATGGCAAAAGATGTTCTACGGCAAAAGCATTTCTGGATCCTGTAAAATCACGTTCCAATCTGCATATCCAAACCAATGCGCTGGCTCAGAAATTAATTTTTGAAGAAAACGAATGTATTGGAGTTCAGTATTTGAGAGATGGTGAATTAGTAGAAGTAGAAGCCGAAAAAGAAGTGATTGTATCCTGTGGAACCATAGAATCTGCCAAACTTCTGATGCTTTCCGGAATTGGTGATCAAAAGGAACTGGAATCACTTGGAATACCAGTGGTAAAAAATTTGAAAGGAGTTGGGAAAAACCTTCAGGATCATCTTCTGACAAGTGTTATTTTTAAAGCTAAAAAAGAAATTCCTGCTCCGGAAGCCAATCTCCTGGAGGCACAGTTATTCTGGAAGAGCAAAGAAGAAATGGCTTTCCCGGATCTTCAGCCTTTGTTCATGGGACTTCCTTATTACAGCCCAGGATTCACAGGACCGGAAAACGCTTTTACATTCTGCGCAGGATTTATAAGACCTGCCAGTAAAGGATATATCAGACTTACTTCTTCCGATCCTTTAGCTTCACCGGAAATCAATCCGATGTATCTTTCTGAAGAATCCGATCTGGAAGCTCTCTACAAATGTGTCGAAATATGTCGTGAAATGGGAAGAACAGAAGCTATGAAAGAATGGAATGACGGTGAAATCTATCCCGGAGAAGGAAAAACAAAAGAAGAAGTCATTGATTATATTAAAAAATCATGCTCTACCTATCATCATATGACAGGAACCTGTAAAATGGGAACCGACAGCTATTCTGTAGTAGATCCCAGACTGAAAGTATATGGAATAAAAGGATTAAGGGTAGCAGATGCATCTATTATGCCGGATGTGGTTTCCGGAAATACCAATGCACCTACCATTATGATAGGTGAAAAAGCAGCCGAAATGATCAAAGAAGATCATCATCTGAAAGCGTCAGACTCATCTGAAAAGTTATCGTTTGTTGTGTAAGAAGGTTTAAAAAGCCAGAAAGAAACCGTTTCACGAGTGTTGAAACGGTTTTTTAATGAAAAAATATAAGATCATGGAGATCAAAAACGTTGTAGCGCTTACCTTTGTTTAAAATAAAATTCATGACACCAGAAAAAAAGAAACTCATTACAGACAGCTTCGGCCGTTCGGAAACCTTACAGTTTTATAAAGCAGAACTGCTGGAAGTAGAAACCGATTTTATATCCATGAAGATTCCTAAAATGGAAATGATGACCCGAAAAGCAGGAATGTTCAACGGAGCAATGATCGCCTCTCTGGTAGACGTTTCTTCAGGATACGCCGCTGTGAGCCACTATTCGGAAGACTGTTATGTAGTGACTGTTGAGCTGAAAGTGAATTACCTTCGCCCGGCAATGGGAGACGCCCTGGTTTCAAAATCTTATGTCATCAAAGGAGGTGGAAAAATTATTGTAGTGAGAACGGAAATCTATGTCCAGACCGAAGGATCTGATTCAGAAAGCCATGTGGCAACTTCATTGGTCACGATGATGAAAATAAAATAGGAATTTAAAGGAAATAAAAGTCGAAATATTCCTTCAATAAAGGGTTTCAGAGAATTCTTTTTAGCGGAATGGAATGGCTTTTGCTCCATAAACCCCATAAACATTAAAAAATATCACAATGAACTTAATTATCCGACTTTTTATTACCGCGATTGTCGCTTACCTTTTAACCAAAATTTTACCCGGAGTACATTTTGAAGGATTCTCTTCAGCCATTATCTTTGCTATTGTACTTGGGGTTCTGAACATATTTGTAAAGCCTATTTTAAGTCTGTTTGGTCTTCCGCTGACCATTCTTACCTTAGGATTTTTTGCCCTGGTAATTAATGCCGCAATTGTCCTGATTGCAGACTATTTCATAGACAGCATGGTCGTAGATGGCTTCTGGTGGGCATTTATCTTCAGTATATTATTGTCAATCGTAACTTCTCTGGCGAACTCTATGTTCTCAGATGGAGAATAATAAATGATAAACAATCAAAAAAATTCCGCCCTGTTTCAGAGCGGAATTTTTTATTTCTTAATGAATTTTACTACAACCAAATCGCCTTGTTGGTCTTTCATTCTTAGAAAGTAATTTCCTGAAACAAGATGAATGATCACAATTTCTTTGGTAAACCGGTCCTTAAGAAGAACTTTTCCACTCACATCTATAATTTCATAGTCCTGGAACTGTCGGTCGGTATGTACTTTTAAAATATCTGAAACCGGATCCGGATACACCTTGATTAAAACATTTTTATTTTTTGATGGTGTTTCATCGCTTGCCAAAAATAAGCAGGAAGGCGGAGTTGTTATCACACCATCTGTAAAATCGTAGTAAATAGTGCTTCCCGCCGGAATCAGACTGGTGCTGATAGTTTGAGGGATATTCTCAAAAAGAGTACAGTTGTTAAAACGCAGATTGGCATTTTCAAAATTTCTGGTTGTTTTATACCACGACTCACATCCTGCAGGCTGCATAGTAATTCCCGGCCAGAAGGTATCCATAGCAAAACCGTTAACGGCATTGGGGTTAACCAAATCCACCATGACACAGCTTCCTGACGTCCATGTGGAAGGTGCTTTAAAATAAATGACAGCAGAGGGAATCACTCCGGTGTAGTACTTTTTACTGATGACAGCAGAAGAATTTCCCTGGCCGTTAACAAGAAAGGCTTTAATTTCTTTATTCTGGTCAATAAGGATTTGTACACTGTTGGCTGCAGAGGCTGAGTTCAGTGTCGGGGTACTTCCATCGGTTGTATAATAAATTGTTCCGTTTCCTGAAATGGCGGCCAGATAAGGATTATCATAATGACTTGGAAAAGGACTCATCGTAAGCTGTGAAAAAAAGAATGAAGATACACAGAGTGAAGAAAAAAGTATAAATTTTTTCATATAAAAATGGGTATTAGTTTAGTCTTTTGTAAAACTAATAAACTTTTGCCATACATAAATCAATTATTTATCAACTTTAAAAACTTAATGTTAATTCTTTCGTCCATTTTTATTTTAAATATTAACTTTGGCAATCTTTGAATTTAATAAAAGGATGTAGGAGATCAGTTTATTTTGTACATCCGTTAAAAAATGAATATCAACATATGAAACTTAAGTACAGTCTGCTGGCTTTGGCAGCTCCGCTTTTAATGAATGCACAACAAGTAATGACGCCTGAAATTCTTTGGACTTTGAAAAAAGTTGGAGTACAGGCAGTTTCACCGGATCAGGGTTCCCTTATCTATAAAGTAGGACAGGTTGATCTGAAAACAGAGAAAACAAAAAATGAGAACTATTTTCTAAATGTTCTTAATCATCAGTCTTCCAAAATTGATTTCGGTAAAAAAGCACTTATTCAGTGGGATAAAAACGGGATCTATGCTCAGGAAGGTGATAAAATCTATCTTTCTAAAGATGCCGGAAAAACCTGGACAGAATTTTATACCATCGGGGAAGCTGATAATGTTGTCATTTCTCCTGACGGAAAGAAAATTGCCTTCAGTAAGCAGGTGTTGGTAGAGAAAGTAATGGGCAAAGATAAATTCAGTGATACTCCTAAAACAACGGCTCAGGTGTATACAGACCTGAACCACAGACACTGGGATTATTTCAATGAAGGAAAATATAACCATGTATTTGTAGTGAATACTTCTGATAAAGCAGAATCAGCTAAAGACCTGCTGGAAGGAAAAACATGGGATTCCCCACAAAGACCTTTCGGGGGTGCAGAAGATTTTATCTGGAGCCCGGATTCTGCACAGCTTTTATATGTTACCAAACCTAAAAGCGGTAAAGAATATGCTACAAGCACCAACACGGATATCTTTGCTTACGATTTGGCATCAGGTACTACCAAAAACCTTACAGAATCCAACAAAGGATATGATGTAAACCCAAAATTCAGTCCGGACGGAAAATCTTTAATCTGGCAGAGTATGGCCAGAGATGGATACGAAGCAGACAAGAATGATGTAAAAATCCTGGACTGGAAGTCAGGGAAGACCACTAATCTTACCTCAGGCTGGGATGAAAGTGTTTCAGGAGATGTGCTTTGGGGAGCAGATTCAAAAACAATCTACTTTACAGCGGCATTCAGAGGAACAAAACAACTTTTCTCGCTGGATTCAAAATCAGCAAAAGTACAGCAGATTACCAAAGGAGATTTTGACGTAAACGAAATCTTTACAGACAATAAAACTTCACTGTTAGTAGGAAGAACAGACGTGAACCATGCTACAGAATTATTCTCTGTAAACGTTAAAAACGGAGAAATGAAGCAGGTAACTGAAGCCAACAAAGAAACATACGCTAAGTTAGCTCAAGGGAAATCCGAACTTAAAATGGTGAAAACTTCAGACGGTAAGGAAATGGGAGTTTGGTTCCACTATCCACCGAACTTTGATCCGAACAAAAAATACCCAACGCTGGTATACTGCCAGGGTGGTCCACAGTCTGCGCTTACTCAATATTTCAGTGTAAGATGGAACTTTGCCTTAATGACAGCCAACGATTATATTGTGGTAGCTCCAAACAGAAGAGGTATGCCGGGCTGGGGAACAAAATGGAATGAAGAAATTTCAAAAGACTGGGGAGGACAGCCTATGAGAGATTATCTGGCAGCAACAGACTTTGCAAAAACTTTACCATACGTAGACGGAGACAGAGTAGCTGCTGTAGGAGCTAGCTACGGAGGATACAGTGTATTTATGCTGGCAGGAATTCATGAGAACAGATTCAAAACTTTCATCGCTCATGATGGATTATTTGATATGAAATCCTGGTACCTGACTACCGAAGAACTTTGGTTTGCGAATTGGGATCTTGGTTCTCCATGGGAAAAACCACTTCCAAAAGCATATACAGAATTCAACCCAAGCAACTTTGTAGAAAAATGGAACAAACCTATCATGATTGTTCAGGGTGGAATCGATTTCCGTGTTCCTTACGAGCAGGGGCAGGAAGCTTTCCAGGCTGCAAAATTAAGAGGATTAAAATCTAAACTGGTATACTTCCCGAACGAAAACCACTGGGTACTTCATCCGCAAAACGGACTGGTATGGCAGAGAGAATTCTTCGATTGGCTGAAGGAAACTTTATAAGAACAATAATATAAAACATCAATAGAAACGGGCTTTAGCCCGTTTTTTTATGATTAAAAATTCCAATAGCTTTAGCTAAAACCTAAATAACTACGTTGGTTAAAGGAATTTAATTCAGGCTATTGGAAGCTGGAAGTAGCTGTTAATCTTAACATTTATAGAGACTGTTATAAATTAATGATATCATTGTTTAGAAAGATGAAAATATGGGCAACCCGTTTTTTATAACTTCAATAACTTCCTTCTTCAGGCTCCCAGCTTCCAACCTGATTAAAATAAATTAAATCTCTATATTTGGGTATGCAAAACCGTATTTCTTCATTTTCACCCATTATTGACTCTCAGTCTGAAATTCTGATTCTAGGCTCAATTCCCGGAGTAAAATCACTGGAAAAGCAGCAGTATTATGGGCATCCACAAAACAAATTCTGGAAAATCATTTTTGAATTGCTGAATGAGGATTTTACTGATGATTATATCCAAAGAATTGAAACCATAAAGAAACATCATATTGCGCTTTGGGATGTGATTGATTCTTGCGAGCGAAAAGGAAGCCTGGATTCTGAAATCAGGAATGAAGAAGCTAATCAAATTGAAGAATTGCTTGAAGAACATCCGAACATCAAAGCCATATTTTGCAATGGTGGAAAATCTTATAAAAACTTGCTGAAACTTCTTGGTAAAAATTATAAACTTCCCATTTTTTTATTGCCTTCTACAAGTCCGCTTCATACGGTTTCCTTTGAAAAAAAACTGGAAGAGTGGAAGAAAGTTCTGGAGTTTTTAGGGTGAGAAGAGTCGTGGGGAGTTGGAGGGTTTGAGAGTGGGAGAGTTTGCGGGTTATAGTGCTTAAATTGTAAACATATAAATTCCTGCGGAATGGATAACTGGTACGCTTTATTTATCCATACACCTTGTCATTCCGTAGGAATCTATGCACTTTATAAACACAGCTCTCAAACTCTCCAACTCTCAACTAGTTCCCAGATATTCTCTCAATCCTTTCAATAGCTCTAATTGGTTTTTGGTTCTGTCCAGATTGTGTTCAGGATGCGTGACAGAATAGTAGGTGCTTCCGTTAAGGTAATCCGTCAAAAAACGAAGTTCCTGAATATAAATGGCGACTTGCGCTGCATAATCAAGATGATCAGATTCTTCGGGTGTCAGTTTTTCTTTTAAGTAGAATAAAAATCCCTCTTTTACAACCTTATACATTTCAGGATTGAAATTGTTTTGGGCTGTTCCATCATCTTCCTGTGTGGTATTGGTATAAGACTGGATCATCGTTCCGAAATCATATAAAATGGTAGAAATCATCATAGTATCCAGATCAATTACAGCTAATGGGTTATGCTTTTGATCAAAAAGAATATTACTGATTTTTACATCTGCATGAATAATTCTTTTAGGAATCTGATTGTTTTTCTCCATTTTGATCCAGTGATCAGGCAAGGACAGAAGCTGGTTGGTGATTTCTATTTCAGCCTTAGCGTTTTCTCTTAAATGAAGCGCTGCGTTTTTTAGTGAGTCTTTATAATCTGCAACCCTTTTTTCAAAATTAAGGAAGTTGGGAAGAGAATCTTCAATAGCAGGCAGTTTTTCAGTATTAACAGTGTTTAGAAAATAACTGAAGGTTTTAGCAGCATCAAAGGCCGTCTGTAAAGATGGAGCGGTAAGGAATGTAACGCTATTTTCTACAAAACTTAACATGCGCCACGGTTCGCCATTTATATCTTCTACCAGAAGTTTATTGGCCAGAGACCTGACAGGTTCGATAATCTGAAAATGATAATCATTTGACCTGAGAATTTCGTTAATTAACAAATGATTATTTACGATTACTTCCGGCTGTTTGAAAACATGATTGTTGATTTTCTGCAGAATAAACTTTCTGCTCTGATCTTTATCCTCCAAAAGATAGGTTGTATTAATTAATCCATCAGTAATAGGAGTAAAGTTATAATTATCCGTAGTAATAAATTCAGCAACAATAGCATTTATCTCCATAAATCTTCCGGGTATCTGTTATGGTTAATCTCTGAAGTCAGAAAATCTATAATTTCCTTTTTATCATCAGCATAGGTAACCCCCATCCATCGGGACGGAGATGCTTTCACCTTTACCTTTACTCTGTTTTCGTCCATCATTCTCTGTACCGCAGAAGGAATATAAAATTCCTGATTAGGCAGCGGATCAGATTCTATGAAATCATAGAAATAGGCTTCCAGATAACAGAAAATATGAGGATGGAAAATAAAAAAGTTCATGGATACCAATGTTTCGGGATCTAATTTTATATTTTCTCCATTTTCAACATAAATAATTGAACTGTTGATTCTTTGGATAGAGGTTTGTTCCTCTACTTTAATCAGATAATTTTCAGCATCCAGCGTACAGATTCCTCTTGCTACAGCACCATTTCCACTCAATGTTGTACCCACAGGATATGCAATCATCCCTAATTGTGTATCTGAAATATGGTGATGATTAATTTCATGGGCAGCCAGCTGATAGGCTTCTTTTCCATAGAAATCATCAGCATTGATCATCACAAAAGGTTCCTGTATTGAATATTTGGCACAAAGTACGGCATGGGCAGTTCCCCATGGTTTCTCACGATCAGGATAATCAAAACCTTCCAGTGAAATAGGAATAGTATCTTTCTCCTGATATACCCAGTGCAATTCAAAGTTTTTAGCTTTTGAAATCTGGTTGAGTCTTTCAATATAACTTTCAGGAATCAGTTTGTTGACAATAATAACTACTTTTTGGAAACCGGCTTCCAGCGCATCAAAGATAGAATACTCAAGAATCGGCGAACCGTTATCAAGTATTCCATCTATCTGCTTGAGTCCTTTATATCTGCTGCCCAATCCGCCTGCCAATATGAGTAATGTTTTCTTAGAACTCATCGGTCATTCCAAATACTGGTTTGCGGGTTTTCCATTTTCCATTGGTAAAATCAGGGATGTCAACTACCTGACCGCCTTTGGCAATAGACTCTTCACTCAATGGGGTAATCGAATACCACAGGGCAAGATCATATACATCCATCGGGAATTCTATGTTTCGTTTAATACATTCAATAAAAGTATTCATCACAAAGAAATCCATTCCGCCATGTCCGGCGCCTGCAGCGGTAGTTTCAAACTTCTTCCACATCGGATGATCGTGTTCTTTCATCCACTTTTCAGTATTGTCCCAACGGTGGGTATGATTCATGGTCTTTTCAAAATAAATATGTCCCTGGTTAAAATCTCCCCAACCGAAATCCTGCCACAATCCTTCTGTTCCCTGAACTCTGAAACCAAGATCATAAGGTCTTTGTAAGCTCGTATCATGAGTAAGAAGAATGGTTTCCCCGTTGGCACAGGCAATCTGAGTGGTTACGATATCTCCCTGGTTGAATTTTACTTTGGCATTAGGATGGTTTTCCCCGCCTTTGGGATGCTCAACAATATATTTATGAAGTCCCACGGATTTTGAAGAGAATGAAGAAAGTTTTGTTAAACGGTTTCCCCTGTTGATATCCATCATCATGGCAACCGGGCCTAATCCATGGGTAGGATAAAGCTCCCCGTTACGTTTTACATAATGTTCGGTTCTCCATTTTGCTTCACTGAATCCTTTTTCTCCAAATTCAGCACCGGAATTGTATGGATTAACCCCGTCATTGAAGAGAACACCTCTCAGATCATGCTGATAACCGCCTCTTCCATGTACCAGTTCCCCGAACATTCCTTTACGCACCATATTCAGGATGGCCATAATATCTCTGCGGTAGCACACGTTTTCCATCATAAAGATAGGAACTTTTGTTTCCTCATATACCTTTACAAACTCCCAGCAGTCCTGAAGCTTAATAGCTCCAGAAACTTCCATGCCTACAATTTTTTTAGCGCGCATGGCTTCCACACCTTGGGTAAGATGCCATTCCCATGGCGTTGCAATAACAACAGCATCTATTGTTTTTAATTTTAAAAGATTCCGATAGTCGTATTCCCCATTGGAAAACTCCTGGGCAGCCGGTTTATTGTTGTCTTTAAGTATTTTTTGAGACGCGGCAAGCATTCGTTTCTCCGGATCTGCAAACGCAACAATTTCTACATCATTACGTTTTGCCAGCAATTTCACATGCTCCTGACCACGAAGACCTACGCCGATAAAACCAACGCGGACTTTTTTATCTGTTTTAAAATCATTGGAATAAGCAAATAAAGAATTGGGTAAAACCAATGCTCCAAAGCTTGCTAAAGCAGCAGTCTTAAGAAAGGTTCTGCGGGAGTTACTATTGTTCATCAATATTTTTTTTAAATATATTAAAACTTTTTTTAAATCCCGATAAAGTGATGGGCAATATGATAATGAAGTAATGGAGGCGGTTTGTAAGAATTTGCAGGTTGGTGGATTTTAAAGTTGAATGGTTTTTGAGTTATTGAATTACAGGTTGTTAATTTTCACTTTTTTCTCGGTTTTGCTCATTTATATTTTTTTAATATTTGTTATCTGCATGAAAAATTATTGATTGATCCAGGCTTTTCTTAATGCAATTTGTTTTGAATCAGGATGGGATACGGCAGTTACTTTTCCAGTAGTTTCATCATAATTGAATCCTGCCTTTTCCAGGTATTCTTTCAAAGGAACAGGTTGGGTACCCTCTATATAATCTGTGAAAAATGTACGTATTTCAGGATAGGTCATTTTTGTAATTTCGTCAAAAAGTTCATTATCATTAAAATATTTACCTGCTCCATATTTTTTCATAAGCATCTGCATCAGATCCTGGGTTCCGGTTTTCCCATGAGAAAGTTCTCTTAGCCGTATATCTAAACAAAGCCCGAGCAAAGCTCCTTTCATATAAAAGTTCATATACTGGTCCTGTCTTTCCATGGATTTTTTACTCATTTCTGTAAAAGAAAGAGTGTTGTCAAATTCTTTCATGCCTTTGATCTTTTCTTCCAGACTTCTTTCAAAATCTTCCAGACTGATCATTTTTTGTTTGACAGGCATATGAATGGTCGCATATTCTGTCATCCCTTCATAGAGCCACAAATGTTCAGACATAACAGGATTCATGAAATCATAATGCTGAATTTCTCCTGAATGAATATTGAGTGGGGCAACAACGTGGAAAAACTCATGGGAAGCAACCCTGTGTAATGCATTGGGAAGAAACTTCATACTTCCGGAACGGTACAGGCAGACCGTAGAGTGGGAATGCTCAAGTCCGTCTCCCAAAAATCCATTCTCGTTGGATGATTCATAATAGATCAGGAATGCATATTTGTTGACCGGTAATGTTCCACCAAGATACGCCTGCTGATTTTTCAGAATGTTTTCTAGTTCGCGAGCAATTGTTTTGGAGTAATGCCTTTCCTTTTTATTATAGAATGATACAAGCACATCGGTGTGCCCTATTTTGAGCCATGTAGTATCGGGAACAGAATATAAAACAGGAGAATCTACCAGTTCGCGGTAATCCTTTGCCCGTACTATATCCGTATTCTTATTTTTCTGTTGATAATCTAAAGCGGAAGAAGCATAAAAATCTTTGTTTTTTGTAATCGTAATCCGATAAGGAATATCTTTCATTTCTTCAAAATATCCTACTAAAGAATTATAGTTGATGACAAAAATTCTGTCTTTTATAAACATACTGCCAGCAGATCGGGCTTCATTGGATTCTTTTTCCAAAGAGTCCCATCCGTCAGCTACCTGATAAGATATTTTCTTTACCCGATTGAGATCGTGTACCATCCAGCTGTTTTTGTCCAGACGTTCGGTTACTACTTTTTTACCGTTTTTATCAGTGGCTGTGAAATCAGAAACATATTGTCCGAAATTCATAGCCTGATAAAATCCGGGTACCAGTTTGGGAATGATAAATTTTCCCTGTTTAAGATTACTCTTTGGAGGTGAAAAAGATACCCGGACTTCATCATTGGACATATGAAGCAGATCTATAGTGTATTCGTAATTTTTCTTTGAAGTTTGCGCTATCATTACGTTAGGTAGTATGATGATCACAAAAAATAGCTTTATAAGGATATTCATGGGCTGCAAATCTTAATTATTACGAAAATTCTAAATCACTTCTAGCTTATGTCTGTTTTATTTTTCCATATAGTATACCTCTTCATAAGGCTGAATCAGTACCCATCCATGTCCTGAAAACTTCATCTGGAACTCTTCTCCGCTTCCTCTTCCGATAAGGCTTTTGAAAGAAACATTGGTTTTCAGTTCCGGGCTTAAGTTTCCGGACCAGGCAACAGTAGCATTAGGATCTGTGAAAACAGGAGTATCCGGAGTTACCAAAAGCGTAAGAGGATCTCCGTGGGTGGTAATGGCAATATGTCCTGTTCCTGAAAGTTTTGCCTGAAAAAGACCTCCGGACATCATTCCTGCGATACTTTTTAGCATGGTGATATCACTTTTCACACTTTGTTCGTGAGCAAGAATATCATTTCCGTTTACACAAACAGATTCATTATTCAGATATAAAATACGGACTTTCTTCCCGGAATCTGCCACATATAGTTTTCCGGTACCTTCTGCTTTCATCAGTCTGGCTCCCTCACCACTGATAGCTTTCTTTAAAAGGTTTCCAAGTCCTCCGGACAGCATTCCCTGTCTTTCAAAATTGATATTTCCCACATAACTTACCATGCTTCCTCTTTTCGTCCACACTGCCTGATTGTTAAGGTTGATTTCCAGAAGATGCTTTGTTTCCAGTTCAAAATAATCTCTTTGTTGTGGGTTTTCCTTCGTTTCGTTGATAAATGCTTCTATCGAATATTTGCTCATAATGATATTTTTTTATTTGTTGCTTTTATAGTGTTATTATTTCAGTTTGTCGAGTTTATACTCCCTTTTGTTACTTTTAGGATTCAGATCTACAAATTCGTACTCTTCAAAATTGGCAAGTCTGGCATTGAACATTTCAGTTGCTTTTTCCAGCGACCAGGTTTTGGGATAGTGAAAGCCTTCAAATTCAGCATTGAAAATTTTGGCTTTGAAATCATGTGCAAACTCATGATCGCCTGCGTAGGTAAGCGCTATTTTGCCCGTCCATGTAATATTATACCGATTATGATCTGTTTCTGAAAACCGGATCTGATGCCCTGCACAGCTGTCATGTCCCAGCAGGTAAATGTTGAAAGCAAGATCATCATCATCAGAATGTTGTTCAGAAGGGAGATCATTACTGAAAAGGTCATTTTTAACAACAGCATCGAAATCCAGCTTTTCATCAAGGTTGTTAATTCTGATGCCTCTCTGTTCACCCCAATAATTGGAAGAAAGTGTACAGGCGTGATAATTTCTCCATACGATTTTGGAGTCCCAGTCGGACAGATCTTCGTCCTCGTCTTCATTGTTTTCATCATCATTGGCATAATAATTTTCAGTTTTTAAATGAAAATCAAACCAGATAAATCCATATTCATCAATCCGCCCGCTCCAGCTGAAATTTTCAATTGCATGACCTTCAGGATACGGATTATCAATGAAGTATATTTTGCTTACAGATTCCATATTGAATTTTAATTTTCCCAAAAATACTCTTTTTATACCTTGAAACTGCCCGTAAAATCACGGTTTTATATTTGATTGTAAATAATACTTGACAAAGGGGTGTTCAATGTCGTATATTTGCACTCCGAAAATTACACCTTGTAATTTCAATAATTTTTAAACCGTAATTTAAAAAATGAAAACATCAGATTTTAATTTTGATCTTCCTGCGGAATTATTAGCAGAACACCCATCAGAGCACAGAGACGAAGCGAGATTAATGGTACTTGATAGAAAAACACAAACTATCGAGCACAAATTATTCAAGGATGTTGTGGATTATTTTGATGAAGAGGATTTGTTCATCTTCAACAATACAAAAGTTTTCCCTGCACGTCTTTACGGAAATAAAGAAAAAACAGGTGCTAAAATTGAAGTTTTCTTATTAAGAGAGCTTGATAAAGAAACCAGAGTTTGGGACGTTTTGGTAGATCCGGCAAGAAAAATCAGAATTGGTAACAAATTATTCTTCACAGAAGACGAGTCTTTGGTAGCTGAGGTTATTGATAACACAACTTCAAGAGGAAGAACATTAAGATTCTTATTCGACGGTTCTTACGACGAATTCAGAACAAAACTAAAAGAATTGGGAGAAACTCCGCTTCCAAAATATATCAAAAGAGCAGTAGAACCTGAAGATGCAGAAAGATATCAGACGATCTATGCAAAAGTAGAAGGAGCAGTAGCTGCACCTACAGCAGGTCTTCACTTCTCAAAGCATTTGATGAAGAGATTGGAGATCAAAGGGATCAATTTTGCTGAAGTTACCCTTCACGTAGGATTGGGAACATTCAACCCGATTGAGGTAGAAGATCTTTCCAAACACAAAATGGAGTCTGAAGAAATTATCATCGATGAGAAAAATGCTGCCATCATTAATAAAGCAGTTGAAACTCACAGAAGAGTATGTGCAGTAGGAACTACTACCATGAGAGCACTGGAAACTTCTGTTTCTTCAAACAAAAAAATCTCTGCTTTCAACGGATGGACAAATAAATTCATTTATCCTCCTCACGATTTTGGAGTAGCGAACTCAATGATCACGAACTTCCACACACCGAAGTCTACTCTGATCATGATGATTGCAGCATTTGCGGGAAGAGATTTCGTAATGCACGCTTATGAAGAAGCCGTAAAAGAAAAGTATAAATTCTATTCTTACGGTGACGCAATGTTAATTCTATAAAAAAAAGTAAAAAGAGCCAAGTTAAAGGTAATACAAGTAGAAATGAGACAAAATGATTTACTTATAAGAACTTTTACATTTGGGGTTGATTGTCTTAAGTTTTTAAGAACGCTTCCCAATGATTCTGAAAGTAAATTAATAAGATTTCAGCTCGGAAAATCAGCTACTTCAATAGGCGCTAATTATGAAGAATCCCAAGCAGGATCCTCTAAAGCAGATTTTAAAAATAAAGTAAAAATTGCTTTAAGAGAAGCCAGAGAAAGTCATTTTTGGCTTCGCGTTTTAGAAGGATTAGATGGTTATGATTCTGAAGAATTTAAAGCTTTATTGAATGAAAGTAATGAATTGAAAAACATTTTGGCTGCAATAGTTAACAATACTAAACTTTAAACCTTTTACTTTTAACTTGGCTCTTTAATATTATGAAAGATATCCGTACATTATCATTAGACCAGCTTAAAGACTACTTTGTGTCTTTAGGAGAAAAGCCGTTTCGCGCGAAACAGGTCTATGACTGGCTATGGAGTAAAAACCTCCATTCGATTGACGAAATGACGAATCTTTCAAAATCACTTCGTGAGAGAATTTCGGAAGAATATACCATTAATCCTGTTTCCGTAGACCTTCTTCAAAAAAGCGCTGACGGAACCATCAAAAACGGAGTGAAACTTCACGACGGACTGATGGTGGAATCTGTTCTTATTCCTACAGAAACAAGAACTACAGCCTGTGTATCTTCACAGGTAGGATGCTCATTAAACTGCGAATTCTGTGCTACAGCAAGACTGAAAAGGATGAGAAACCTTGAAGTCGCTGAAATTGTAGATCAGGTAGCTCTGATTGACAGCCAGAGCAGAATGTATTTCGACAGGCCGCTTTCCAATATCGTATTTATGGGAATGGGAGAGCCGATGATGAATTACAAAAACGTAGTGGAAGCCATCAAAAAAATCACCCAGCCGGAAGGTTTGGGAATGTCTCCAAGAAGAATTACCGTTTCTACATCCGGTATTCCTAAGATGATCAAAATGCTTGCAGATGACGAACTGCGTGTGAAGCTGGCTTTATCCCTTCACTCTGCTATCGAATCCAAACGTAATGAGATCATGCCTTTCTCTGATAAATTCCCGTTAACGGATATTATGGAGGCTCTTCAGTACTGGTATCAGAAAACCGGTTCTGTTATTACTTTTGAATACTGCGTATGGAAAGGAATCAATGACGGTGATGAAGATATTAAAGCTTTAATTAAATACTGCAAACAGGTTCCTTCAAAAGTAAATCTGATTCAATACAACCCGATCGGGGATGGAAAATACGATCAATGCAATAAACAGGCGGAAGAAAATTACATCCGTCAACTTGAAAATGCAGGCGTAACGGTAATGGTCAGAAGAAGTCGTGGAGGTGATATTGATGCCGCTTGCGGACAGTTAGCCAACAAAACAACAGATTAAAATTTCCTTAAAAAAAGCCTAAAACTTTCTTAAAAAATAGGTTAAAACCCTACCTTTGCACAAATTATTTTGTGATGATGGATTTTCTTATGAGCGAGGACGGGCTGGAAAATGTGTATGCATGGGCGATCCCATTGCATGCTACTGTTATTTTAGCTGAAATGATTTACAGCCACGTTTCAGAAGCTAAATTGTATAGCGGGAAAGATCTTGCCACCAATGTTTATCTTGCATTGATGAACTTTGGCCTTGACCTTATCATGAAGGCATTTGCCATGGGAGTGATGTTTTTCTTTTACCATCACAGACTTTTTTCATGGGATCTTAGTGTATGGTATTTGCTGGCTTGTTTTATCATCACAGACTTTGCTTATTATGTGCTGCATTATGTAGACCATCGCTCCAGAGCGTTCTGGGCAGTTCATATTACGCACCACAGTTCAGAATATTTTAACCTGACAACAGGATTCAGAAGTCCCGTATTACAGCCTCTTTACAGATATTTGTATTTTTCACCGCTTGCATTTTTAGGATTCAATCCATGGCATATTATGGTAGCATACGCTATCGGACAGGTGTATGGAACATGGGTACATACGCAGACTGTGAAAACTATGGGATTCCTGGAATATATCCTGGTAACACCTTCCCATCACCGTGTGCACCATGCATGTAACGTGAAATATCTGGATAAAAATATGGGAATGTGTCTCATTATCTGGGATAAAATATTTGGAACCTTCCAAAAAGAAGATCCGAATGTACCTGTAAAATATGGAATCTATCCAAAAATGCCGGATAACAGACCGGATACTGTGCTTTTTTATGAATGGAGAAAAATCTGGAAAGATCTGAAGCAGCCGGGATTAAAATTTACAGACAGAATCAATTATATTTTCAATTCTCCGGGATGGAGACATGACGGAACCGGAAAGACGGTAAGACAATATCAGAAAGAGTATTTTGCCAGACAGGCACAAAAGAAAGAACAACAGCAAAATCAGAAAGAGCAGAAAACGGCTTAACTTCTGATTTAAAACCAATAGAAATCTAAGTGAAAAACGGGCTGCTTTAGTCCGTTTTTCTATTTTTGAAGGAGACTTTTTTAAAGTAGCAACAACACTTTGTCCATTCTGTAGGAATCTAGATTTCACCTCAAACTCGAATCCCGAAACCCAAAATCTCGTCTCATTCAGGCTCTCAAACCCTCAAACCCACCAATCTTCAAACTCACAATAAAACCCTATTTTTGTCTTATGAAAAAAATCCTCCTGATTGTTGCTCTTTTTGTTATCCAACCTGCATTTTCCCAGCAGACTGATTTTCTGAAAATAAAAAAATACAGAGTTAATTATCTTGATGACAGGATTGAAGAAACTTCAGGACTGAATATTTTCAATGGAAAACTGTATACATTCAATGACAGTGGAAATGCTGCCGAGCTTTTTGAGATTGATAAAAAAAGTGGAGAAATTATAAGAACTCTGAAAACCAATTTAATCAATACGGACTGGGAAGCCTTAGCCAATGATGGAGAAAATTTTTATATCGGAGATTTCGGGAATAATACCGGAACAAGAAAGGATCTGATGATTTACAAAGTCCCATACCAACGTCTGGATGAGTCTAATGCCATTAAAATTCCCGGTTCAGAAAGAGCCTTAGACGGAACAAAGGTTCTTTTTTATTATCCGGAGCAGACTGAGTTTATTTCTAAAAATACCAGGAACGACTTTGATGCGGAAGCCATGATTTATCTGAATGGAAAGCTTCATATATTTACCAAAGAATGGGCCTCAAAAGCAACCTCACATTATACCGTAGATCCTGAAATTTCAGAACTGCAACAGGCAGAGAAAATAGAAACTTATAAAACCGGTTTTGTGGTTACTGATGCCTCATATTTTGATAAAAAGCTTTATTTGGTAGGATACACCAAGAAAACCGAAGTCTTTTTAGATATTTTTACGGAAACAGAACCCGGAATATTTTTTAAAGGAAAACCCAGGCATTATTACCTTGGGTCTGCGCTTTCATTGGCACAGATTGAGGGAATAAGTGTAGATGAAACAGGAATTTATATTTCAGGAGAAAAGTTCAGGTCTCCACTGGGAACTACAAAACCTTCATTTTATTTTATTCCGAAAGATCAACTCAAAGATTAATTTGCCTTAAAATTGAGCGAAAAAAATTATCTTTGTGAGAATTAATAATTATTCACCCAGCATCGCAGATTGTGGCAAATACAGTAGAAGAGATTAAACGACCGATCAATGATGAAATGAAACTTTTTGAACAGAAGTTTTATGAATCAATGCAGAGTAAAGTAGCTTTATTGGATAAAGTAACCCGTTTTATTGTTACCACCAAAGGAAAGCAGATGCGTCCTATGTTTGTGTTTCTTTGTGCCAAGCTGGTAGGTGAAGTGACGGAAAAAACATACCGTGGTGCTTCAATGATCGAACTGATCCACACGGCTACTCTGGTACATGATGATGTGGTGGATGAAAGCTTTAAACGTCGTAATTTTTTCTCAATCAATGCGCTGTGGAAAAATAAAATTGCGGTTTTGGTAGGGGATTACCTTTTGTCAAAATCAGTTTTACTCTCTACAGATCACAAAGATTATGATCTGCTTGGAGTTATTTCCAGAACGATCCGTGAAATGTCTGAAGGAGAACTTCTTCAGCTGGAGAAAGCCAGAAAACTGGATATTACAGAAGATGTATACTATGAAATTATCCGTCAGAAAACAGCTACTCTGATTGCAGCATGTTGCGAAATAGGAGTTCTTTCCAACAATGCAGATGAAGCTCTTGCCAAGAAGATGATGGATTTCGGTACTTTTACCGGAATGGCATTCCAGATCAAAGATGACCTTTTCGACTATTTAAGTTCTAACGTGATCGGTAAACCTGTAGGAATTGATATTAAAGAACAGAAAATGACACTGCCTTTGATTCATACCCTGAAAATAGCCAATGAAAAGGATAGAAAATACTATTTCGATACCATAAAACGATACAATAACAATCCTAAGCGTGTAAAAGAGCTGATAGAATTTGTTAAAAGTTCCGGTGGACTGGAATACGCTATTACCATCATGAAAGATTTTCAGCAGAAAGCAAAAGATATTCTGAATGAATTTCCGGATTCTGAAGCCAGAAAATCATTGCATATTATGCTGGATTATGTTATTGAGCGAAAATTCTGATGCAAATACTTTTTAAGGTATTTCTGCTTTTTTTTTCTCTTTTTCCCTTTGATCCTGCATGGTATCTAAAGTTCTTATTATTGGAAAGAAAATAGCTCTATCTCTCAATAATTCAATGAGTTGTGATTAGTCTGTTCTTTTTGTATCAGTAAATTACTGTAAATTAATATTTTGCATCATTCAAATAAAGTGCTTGTTAATAATTCATTGGGTTTCAGTATATTTTTTGTTAATTTGTCGCAAGAAAAAACAACAAATAATGAAAAAAATCCAAACAATGATGGTAGCGTGTGCTATCACTTCAAGCTTTCTTACGTACGCACAAGTGGGAATAGGTACTCAGAATCCCCAGACAACATTTCATATTGACGGTTCTAAAGACAATCCTTCCACAGGAATTCCTTCTGTAACCCAACAGGATAATGATTTTAGCGTGACTTCTACTGCTAAAGTAGGGATTGGTACAACTTCTCCAAGTGAAAAATTAGACGTGGCCTCCGGAAATGCCCGTATCCGTAATATTAATTCGAATATAGGTGTCGGAGGAACTGACAGGGTGGTTGTAGCGGATGCTACCGGAGTACTAAAGACTATTGATTTCACTGCTTATTCTCTGTTTCATGCACGTTTAGCTGCTAACCAGAACATCAGTTCTTCTACAATTACTACTTTATTATTTGCTACACCGTTAGCAACTTCTCCCTTCTACTCTTATAATGCAGGAACCGGAGTATTAACTTTCAATCAGGCTGGGAATTATTTGATAACGTTACAGGCAAGTTTTACCAATATGCCGGCAGATACTCAGTTGCTCATCGGTATCAGACCTGTACCGGATGCTAATTACCTGGGACGAGGAAGCCATTATAATGCAGTTGCTTCTTCGGGAACGGTAGGTGAATTGATGAACTATACAACCGTAGTGGTAGCTCCTACAGCCGGATATCAGATCCGTTTTACAGCAGCTCCCAATCAAAATGCTACCATTATTGCAACAGAAACAGGATCTACAGGAAGTGGAAATGTTACCAATGTAACCGTTCAGAAGATATAATTCTATCTTTACTCTAATCAAAACAAAAGTGTTTTGTATAGGTTTTCAGGAAACTGGAAATGTATACAGAGCACTTTCTTTTTTTATATTCACAATCTCATATGATTTCAGTTTAAAAAACAGAAAAGAGCTTATTGATGAATTTTCACATTTCCCTGTGGTTGTCCTTATATATTGCCATGAACTATAGAATTGAGCGAAAATTTTAAATTAAATAATTTTCAGGGTTACAATAATAACAGCTAGAACTATACAAAATAAAGCAATTAAAAATAAATAATCCGCAATGTTCTCAAACGTGTATTCCCGCTTTTTGTTTTCTGTTCTGATTGCCAGAAATGAAAAGAAACAGCTGCAGGCAAAAAGAATAGAGGCAAATCCGGCAAATTCGTCCAAATACGTATTCTGACTGATCTTAGAGATTTTCAATGAGGTAATAATAATTAAAGAAAATCCTAAAAGATTGCTGGAAGCATTCAAGATGTGAGGTGATTTTTTTTCCATGATTTACAATTTTTTTCAAAATAAAGCACAATTTTTTTTATTATCAAATTTTTAAAAAAGATTATTAAAAATTAAAATTAATTTAAAAAGTGTATATTAGCAAAATACTTGAAGATTAAAAAACTTTTTTACTTAGCTATGCAAACAACCTATATTGAAACACAGCAAATATCCTTTCAAGATTTTAAAAATCAGATACTTGGAGACTACAGGTTAGGAAGGATCTCTCGTGAAATGTCTTATCTCGGAAGGAGAGAAGTACTCACTGGAAAAGCTAAATTTGGAATTTTTGGGGATGGGAAAGAACTTCCTCAGCTTGCAATGGCGAAAGTTTTCAGAAATGGAGACTTCCGTTCAGGATATTACAGGGATCAGACTTTTGCATTGGCAATAGATGCATTGACAGTAGAGAGTTTCTTTGCACAGATGTATGCAGATACCAGTGTGGAAAGAGAGCCTGCTTCAGCGGGAAGACAAATGAACGGGCATTTTGCAACAAGAAGTTTAAATGAAGACGGAAGCTGGAAAGATTTGACAGCTCAGAAAAATATTTCTTCGGATATTTCTCCTACAGCCGGGCAGATGCCAAGATTATTGGGACTGGCTCAGGCTTCTACTATTTATAAAAGCGTAAAATTTGACGGTTCAGAAAAATTCTCAAGAGAAGGGAACGAAATTGCTTTCGGGACAATTGGGGATGCTTCTACAGCAGAAGGTCATTTCTGGGAAACTCTGAATGCTGCATGTGCACTTCAGGTTCCTATGATCGTTTCTATCTGGGATGACGGATACGGAATTTCAGTTCCTACGAAAAACCAGAGAGCAAAAGCTGATATCAGTGAAATGCTAAGCGGTTTCCAGAGAAAAGAAGGCGATAATCAGGGATGTGAAATCATCCAGGTGAGAGCCTGGGATTATCCTGCATTATTGGATGCTTATGCTAAGGCAGAACATTTTGCAAGAACAGAAAGTGTACCGGTGGTAGTGCATGTGGTAGATGTTACCCAGCCTCAGGGACATTCTACATCCGGATCTCACGAAAGATATAAAAACGAAGAACGTCTGGCCTGGGAAGCTGAGTATGATGGTCTGGCAAAATTTAAAGAATGGATCCTGAACTATTCTATCGAAATTGATGGAAAAGAAGAAGTGATTGCTACCGCTGAAGAACTGGAAGCTATAGATGAAGAAGCGAAAAAAGCGGCAAAAACAGGACAAAAAATAGCCTGGGAAAACTATCAGAAAGCAATTTCTGAACTTATTCAGTCTATTTTACCTTTAGTAGAAAATCTTAAAGGACAAAATGCTGAAGTAGAAAATTATATTGCTCATTTCAATAAACTGGTTTCAAAAGCGAAGAAAGATATTTTCCATCTGGTAAGACAGTCTTTACTGGCGACAAGAGGAACCAATTCTGCAGAAAGAAATCAGTTGATGCAGAAATATAATGAAGTATCTGCTGTTGAAAAAGACAACTATTCTTCCCACTTATACTCTCAGTCTGAATGGAAGGCTGAAAATGTACAGGAAATCAAACCTGTATATTCTGACAGCTCTGAAGAGGTAGACGGAAGAGTAGTGATCAGAAACAATTTTGACAAAATTTTTGAAAAATATCCTGAAACCTTAATCTTTGGTGAAGATACCGGAAACATCGGTGACGTAAACCAGGGATTGGAAGGAATGCAGGAAAAGTACGGTGCTCTGCGTATCGCTGATACGGGAATTCGTGAAGCAACGATCCTTGGACAGGGAATTGGTATGGCGATGAGAGGTTTAAGACCAATCGCTGAAATCCAGTACTTAGACTATGTTCTTTACTGTTTACAGGGAATGAGTGATGATCTGGCAACAGTACATTACAGAACCAAAGGAGGTCAGAAAGCTCCGTTAATCATCAGAACAAGAGGTCACAGATTGGAAGGAATCTGGCACTCAGGTTCTCCAATGGCGGGTATTCTTAACCTTTCAAAAGGAATTCTGGTATTGGTGCCTAGAAACCTTACAAAAGCTGCCGGATTCTATAACACAATGCTTCAGGCCGACGAACCTGCGATCATCGTAGAATGTCTGAACGGATACAGATTAAAGGAAAAACAACCGGATAACTTAGGCGAATTCACAGTTCCTGTAGGGAAAATTGAAGTAACTAAAGAAGGTAAAGACGTTACTTTGGTGACTTACGGTTCTACATGGAGAATTGTAACAGAAGCTGCCAACGAATTGGAAAAACTGGGAATTTCTGCAGAAGTGATTGATATTCAGTCTTTAATTCCTTTCGATTTATCTCACGAAATTGCTGAAAGTGTTAAGAAAACCAACAGATTAGTCGTGATTGACGAAGATGTGGAAGGAGGAACTACAGGATTCATCTTGCAGCAGATCCTTGAAAAGCAGAAAGCTTTCAGATATCTGGATTCAGATCCGTTGACGATCTCTGCCAATGATCACAGACCTGCTTATGCAAGTGATGGTGACTATTTCAGCAAGCCATCTACAGACGATATGGTAGAAAAAATCTACGCAATGTTTAATGAAACAAATCCTCAGAAATATCCTGCGATATTCTAATGGGATTTTAAATAAATATAAAACCGTTTCCTTTGGGGAGCGGTTTTTTGTTTGCTAGTCCTTTTCAGCCAATGTAATCCTCAATTTATTCAAAGTATTCATCAGGGTTATACTTGCTGTAAGTTCTACAAATTCTCTCTCAGTGAATTGCTCTATCAGCTTTGATTTGATATTTTGCCAATCATCTTTACTGTAAATAATAGTTTCAGCCCATTCTAAAACAAGCTTTTGCTGATCAGTGAAGGCATTGGTATGTTTCCAGCCTGGAAGTCTGTTAATAACATCCTGTTCAAAGCCAAAATCAGAGAGTTCTTTTGCATGATAGCTACAGCAATAGGCACAACCATTGATTTGAGAAATCCGTAGTTCAACGAGTGCAATTAATTTTTCATCAATCCCGGATTTTCTAATGCTGTTGTGGGCTTTATACAGATTTCCAATAGTTTCTTTTGCAATTTCTTTGTAATTCATAATGAATATTTTCCTGCAAATTTGCATCAGAAATGCTTTTAAACCTATATACTTACCTTTTGGTGATATACTTACCTTTTTGAAAGTATAATTTAAAGTAAAAGGCTATCAAACATTGACAGCCTTTTTATTTTTTACCTCCTCATTCAAAAAAGCGCAATCCTTATCTTCATGCGATCCTTTTACCTGATATTTAGCTTCCCACTCTTCCAGTAAATATAAAATTGGCAGCAAAGCCAATCCTTTTTCTGTAAGAGAATATTCTACTCTTGGAGGTAGTTCTTTAAACTCTTCACGAACCACCAGCCCATCAGCTTCCATCTCCCTCAGTTGATCAGTTAATACCTTTCTGGAAATGACATTAATGCGTACTGCCAGTTCTCCAAAACGTAACTTCCTGTCTTTAATAACAAGAACAATAATAGGCTTCCATTTGCTTCCCAGAGCGGCCATTGCCTTACCCAGAGGACAGCTGTATTGCATTAATTCATTCTTTTTCATAGAGAGATCTTTATTTTAAAACCATATGAAACCGGAATTTCATGTGTTACTTTGATGTTACTAATGTAAGTTACTGCGAAGTTACCACTATTTTTTTAATAAAAGATACAAAAGTGAACTATTATTAGTTACTTTGTGTAACAATTATAAAATATAAATTTAAATATGAGCACATCATCATTATTTAAACCGTTTCAATACAAGAATTTACAGCTTAAAAATAGAATCGTAATGGCTCCTATGACCAGAGCACAATCTGACAATGGAGTTCCTACTCAAAGTATCGCAGATTATTATGGAAGAAGAGCCGCTTCAGAAGTAGGATTGATTCTTTCCGAAGGAACTGTGATCAACAGACCAGGATCCAAAAATATGCAGAATATTCCGGATTTCTATGGAACAGAAGCCTTGAACGGCTGGAAAAATGTCATCGATACTGTACATCAGAATGGAGGTAAAATGGGGCCTCAGATCTGGCACGTAGGTGATACAAGGATGTCCGAAGACTATCCGTTAGTTCCCATGGAAAAAGCTTCAACAATGACGATTGAAGATATTCAGGATACGATAGCACAGTTTGCAGCGTCTGCAAAATCTGCAAAAGATCTTGGTTTTGATTGTATTGAAATTCATGGCGCTCACGGATACCTTATCGACCAGTTTTTCTGGGAAGTGACCAATACAAGAACTGACGAGTATGGTGGTAAAACATTAAAAGAAAGAAGCAGGTTTGCTGTAGAGGTGGTAAAAGCGATCAGAGCAGCAGTAGGAGAGGACTTTACCATTATTATCCGTCTGTCACAGTGGAAGCAACAGGATTATAAAACCAGACTGGCATTCACTCCAAATGAAATGGAAGAATGGTTATTACCATTAAAAGAAGCAGGTGTAGATATTTTCCACTGTTCACAGCGCCGTTTCTGGGAGCCGGAATTTGAAGGCTCTGACTTAAACTTTGCAGGATGGGCCAAAAAGATTACCGGACAGCCAACTATTACAGTAGGTTCTGTAGGCTTAAACGGAGATTTCCTTAATGCTTTTGCAGGACAGGGAACAGAAAAAAGTGATCTTACAGAACTGATCAGAAGACTTGATAATGAAGAATTCGATCTTGTTGCGGTAGGAAGAGCTATTCTTCAGGATCACCAATGGGTACAGAAGATCAAAGATGGCAATACTGAAGCACTTCTTGATTTTTCAGCAGAAAGTATGGGCGTTTTATTTTAATACCAATAATGAATTGTGAATTCATTTGCGTTGGTTTTTTTAACAGCATAATTTACTTGCGAAGAAGAATTAACGGTTCATACAGGTATTAAATCAGCATAATTCACTTTATTTTATATTTAATTTTCACCTATTTATTAAAGAATCGGCTTTCAGGATTTCCTGAAAGCCGATTTTGTATGTTATGGACATCCTATTGAATCTGGTACACATCTCCAACGGGGAGGAATTCCATTGCTGCCTGGAATATAGCATGCTGTACTTCCTTCAGGACACTCAGGAGCATTTCCTCCGATGATATTCTTTAATGTCGATTTTGATAATTTCTTTAGATTTTTCATATGTAATAATTTGTTGATTCATACAAATATAATATTTTTTAGAATCTAAATAACACTTTGCACTAAAATGTGAAATATACTGGTATAAAATAAACCCGCTTCCGGAATTTCCGGAAGCGGGTTTTAACAGATTTAAATATCTAAACTGCCCTTAAACCGGCAGAAATGATTTCTTTACAAACCAATATTCTTAGTTGGCTTCAATTGTTTTAATATGCTTTTTGGGATTGCATTTTTGTGAACAAGAATTGCTGTTGATTTATATTCAACATAAGGTCTTGTTACATAAATATATCCGGCGAAATCATTGGTTACTCCCCATGAGTTTTTCACCATATAATATTCTTTACCCGTTTGATCTTTAGCCAAACCTACGATGTGCATCCCGTGGTCATCCGTTGTAGAAAGGTTATTAAGTGCTTTCTGACGCATGTCTTCAGTGATGGTTTTATCTTTTTTAGGCTCTGTAAACAAAGTCTGCTTGTTCTCTGCAGTAATCTGGTCAAGATCCATATCCGGAACGTAAGCTACACCATTTTTGTAAGAAAAATAAGGCTCCGAAACGTCAGTTGCCCAACCCACAGAATATCCTTTTGTTACCGCATTGTCGATGATTGCTGTAAGATCTTTCATCGGAACATTCCAGTCAGAATCGTGACTCCAGTTATCAGGAATTGGAACTACAAATTTCTGAAAATATGGATAATCTTTATAGGAAGATAATTCCACATAATCTTCAGGGTTGATTCCTACTACTTCTTTAGCAAATGTTTTCGGAGTGTAGTTTTTCCCTTCATATGTAAAGTTAGCAGGTACTTTTCCTAAATATTCGTCAAGAATAGCATCTACAGAATCCATCCAGTTATCAGTCAGTTTCCCTTTCGAAGAAGCTTGAACAAGACTGTCAAGAACGGGCTTCAGTTTGCCCTGCATTTCCTTGAAGTTGTTGGTAGTCTGTCCGGATTTTAAACCCGTATAAACATCCTGAGGAACGGCTCCATACTTTTTGTACATATTAATTACGTCGTGAAGTTCTCCTCCGTCACCCCAACTGATCGCTCCATTATTTAAAACATATAACTTCGCTTTATCATGATAAGAGTTTCTTGCTGTGAAAATTTCGGCGAGATCTACAGGTTTTTTGCCCATTCTCTGCATTTCAGATTCAAGGAATGAATTTCCTGAGTAGCTCCAGCAAGTTCCTGATGAACCTTGGTTCTTTACAGAAGTTGCACCAACGTCTTTTAACGTTGTGAACTGAAAATTAGCATTTTGTGATTGGTTGTTTTTTAACTTGTTGATTAAGTCATCTTGGGCAAACATCATACTTCCTGCAGACAAAACAAAAAGTAATGATGCAATTTTGGCATTTTTCATTACTATAAAAAGATTATTTATATTAAGAGTCGTTGATAATAGAGATTTGTTACAGATGGAAAAGTTAAATTTGAAATTAAAAAAATTACAAAAAAGCTGAATTAATAGAGGTTCATTTGCCAATTTACCCTTTTACTCAAAAAAAGTTGATCATGTTTCCAACCCTTTCAAAAGTTTCCGCATCTATAATAATATAACTCCTGACTATGGAACAAGAATTATTATTGGAATGCCAGCGTAACAACCGCAATGCACAGCGGAAAGTCTACGAGAAAATGGCGGGCAGGCTTTACGCAGCCTGCAGACGCTATTTGAAAAACGATGAAGATATAGAAGAAGTATTGGCCGATACATTCTACAAGATTTTCACGAAAATTACCCAGCTTCAAAATGCTGAAACCTTTGAAGCATGGGCGAGAAAAATTGCGGTGAACGAATGTCTGCAAAAATTAAGATCTAATAAGGGATTACTGATTTCTCTTGAAGAAAATTTCATAGATCATTCTGAAGGAACTACAGAAAACCTTTCCCTGGAAAAAGATATTTTAAGTTTACTGAATTTTCTCCCCGAAGGTTGTAGAGCGATTTTTAACCTTTTCGCTATTGAAGGATATCCTCATAAGGAAATAGCAGCCATGCTTTCCATAAGCGAAGGAACATCAAAATCCCAGCTCAATTTTGCAAGAAAAAAGTTGCAGGAACTTCTAGTGAATCAAAACATTTAAACTTTTACAACAATGGAAAATAATCATATAGATCAACAATTCAATGAAGCTTCCAGGCTTTCAGAAGAACCAACTGTTTTTCCTGGTTTTGAGAAAGTATGGGATAAGATTGAAGAGAAATTAGATAAAAAAGAAGATAAAAAGAAAATTATTCCGCTTTGGCTGCCGTATGGTATTGCTGCAAGTTTGATGATTGGTCTTGGGGCTTTTTACTTTATGAATAAAAAAGAGATTGAAAAACCTTTACAACCTGCAATAGTAGAAAATAGAACTTCAAACGGTCCTGGTAATACATCTGATATTGCAAAAATAGATAGCATTACAAAGCATAATATCCAGAAAGAGAAAAATAGTATTAAGCCGGCAGAAAATATTGCAGTGAATACAATTCAGTTACCATCGAAACATTCTGTTGAGCTGCCTCCTCTTCGTCCGTCTTCGGATCATGGATATCAACCGGTAAGCTCCGAAAATCAGATTGTAAGAGAGAAAAGCGACGTGGTGTACGATGAGAGGAAAGCAAATTATGTTGCTTCCGGACAACGGAAAGATACCAATAGAGTCACGAGTATAGATGAAGTTGTAATGGTTGGTTTTGGACAAAGAAAAGTGGTGAAATCTGTTACATCATCCAGTACAGTTACAAGCTCTGTCAGCAACTTACCACAGTCCACTTATTCGTCATTGAAGGGAACTGTTGCTGGGGTTAGAGTAAGTAGCTCAACAGGATATCTGGGGAGTAATGTTTCTCCGGGAGACTTTAATGATATTCGGCTGAGGATCAGAGGGTCAGCTTCTGTGAAACCGGAAAATCAACCTCTGTTTGTTGTTAACGGAATATTGACAAAAGCTAATGACTTCAAAAATTTAGATCCTAACAGAATTGAAGGAGTGAATGTCTTAAAAGGTAGCTCTGCTACAGCAATCTATGGAAGTAAGGCAGCAAATGGAGTAGTTGTGGTAACTACCAAAGATCTTTCAAGAAGGGAAAGAAAAAGAATGAAAAAACTTCAGGAAGCAATTAATAACCAACAGCAGGTTTCTCCAGTGACTCCGCATGATGAAAGCTATGATACTTTTGTTGAGAACCCTTTTGAACTCACACGAAGCCAGCCGTTGTCTACTTTTTCTATTGATGTTGATAATGCGTCTTATTCCAATGTAAGAAGAATGATCAATAACGGGCAGGCAGTTGATAAAAATGCAGTAAGAATCGAAGAGATGGTTAATTATTTTAAATATAATTATCCACAACCTCAGAATGGAGATCCTTTTTCAATTAATACTGAATACAGTGAATCTCCATGGAATCCGAAGCATAAATTGCTTAAAATAGGACTTCAGGGGAAGAATATTCCAATGGATCGTCTGCCTGCCTCAAACCTTATTTTCCTTATTGATGTTTCAGGCTCAATGAGTGAGGAAAATAAACTACCATTGCTAAAGTCTTCTCTTAAACTTTTACTGAACCAGCTCAGACCTAAGGATAAGGTTGGAATTGTAGTCTATGCGGGAAGTGCAGGAATGGTTTTACCACCAACTTCAGCAGCAGAAAAAGATAAAATTATAGAGGCGCTAGATCATCTTCAGGCTGGCGGAAGCACAGCCGGAGGAGCAGGAATTGAGCTTGCTTATAAACTGGCGCAGGAAAACTTTGCAAAAGATGGTAATAACCGTGTTATTATTGCAACCGACGGAGATTTCAATGTAGGGATGTCTTCTACATCAGACCTTAAAACACTGATTGAAGATAAAAGAAAATCAGGCGTTTTCCTTACTTGCTTAGGTTTCGGAATGGGCAACTATAAAGACAATACGCTGGAAACCCTTGCCGATAAAGGAAACGGGAATTACGCTTATATCGATAATATGCAGGAAGCGAATAAGTTTCTGGGGAAAGAATTTGCAGGAAGTATGTATGCTATCGCAAAGGATGTGAAAATTCAGATTGAATTTAATCCTGAATACGTAAAATCATACCGTTTGATAGGTTATGAGAACAGAAAACTGAAAAATGAAGACTTTGCCAATGACAAAATAGATGCCGGCGAGCTCGGAAGCGGCCATACCGTTACTGCTTTATATGAGGTAATTCCAACAGATGTAAAATCAGACTTTGTACCTAAAGAAAGTAATCTGAAATATATCCGGAATAGTTCATCAGGAGAATTTGGAGATGAACTGGCAACAATTAAATTCAGATATAAAAAACCTGACGGAGATACCAGCCGAGAAATAAGCCAGGTTGTTAAAAATACAGATGACAGAATATCTTCTGCAAGCCCGGATTTCAAATTTGCTTCTTCGGTAGCCTGGTTCGGTTTGGTACTCAGAAACTCGGAATTGATTACGAAAAAGGATCTTTCTGATATAGAAAATCTGGCTAAACAAGGCAAAAGTAAAGATGAAGAAGGCTATCGGTCAGAATTTATAAGACTGATAGAAAGTTATAAAACAGTTCAAAAGTAATGATTAGAAGAGAAATTACTCAGGAAATTTCTCTTCTTTATTGAGAAAATAAGTTTTATTCAATATTTATTAATCGGTTTAAATTTATTTTAATAATTTCCTGCCGAAATTTGAAAAAAGATGAGAAAAATTCTAATAACCATGCTAGGGCTTGTGGCATTAACAAGCTGTAAAACTCAAAAAAACACTGAAAGTGACAAGAAACCACAGACTTACAGTGTCAGAAAAGATAAGGATCAGGATGGAATTCCTAATAAACTGGATAAGTGCCCAGATATTGCCGGTCCGATAGAAAATGAAGGATGTCCGTGGGTAGAATCGGATGGAGATGGTGTTATTGATAAAGATGACGCGTGCCCTACAGTGCCCGGACCTCCGGAAAATAATGGCTGTCCGTGGCCGGATACAGATGGTGATGGTATTTTGGATAAAGACGATGCCTGTCCTACGGTTCCGGGAATGCCGGAATATAATGGCTGCCCGAAACCAAAGTCAGTTACTGCAATGGAAGTAGAAAGTTCCCTATCAAAGAGATTATATGAACCAGGAAGAGTTTATACTCATCACATTGGAGGAAAAAAAGAGGTTCAGAAGCCTGAAAAAACTGATAAGAATATTAGTTATAATAATGAAGAGTACGCCGGATTTATTGAAAATGCATTTGAACTGACCAGCAGCCAGCCTCTTTCTACCTTTTCTATTGATGTGGATAATGCTTCTTATTCCAATGTCCGGAGAATCATCAAGTATGGAGATAAAGTAGATAAAAATGCAGTAAGGGTAGAAGAGATGATCAATTATTTTAAATATAATTATCCAAAGCCTACAAATGGAGAACCTTTTTCAATCAATACCGAATATGGTAAATCTCCATGGAATCCAAAGCATAAGCTTCTTAAAATAGGCCTTCAGGGGAAAAACATCCCTATGGACAATCTGCCTGCATCGAATATTGTCTTTCTGATTGATGTTTCAGGATCAATGAGTGAGGAAAATAAACTTCCCTTGCTGAAGTCTTCTCTTAAAGTTTTGCTGAAACAGCTGAGACCAAAAGACAAAGTAGGCATTGTAGTCTATGCGGGAAGTGCAGGAGTGGTTTTACCCCCAACGTCAGCTGGAGAAAGAGAAAAAATTATTAAAGCGTTGGATAATCTTCAGGCAGGAGGAAGTACAGCAGGTGGAGAAGGTATTGAGCTTGCCTATAAACTGGCAAAGGAGAATTTTATCAAAGGAGGAAACAACAGAGTCGTTCTGGCAACAGATGGTGACTTTAATGTTGGTCCTTCTTCCAATACCGATATTGAAGCCTTAATTACACAAAAAAGAAAAACAGGGATTTTCCTGACCTGTCTTGGATATGGAATGGGGAATTACAAAGACAACACAATGGAAACGCTTGCTGATAAAGGAAACGGAAATTATGCCTATATTGATAATATACAGGAGGCCAATAAATTTTTAGGAAAAGAATTTGCCGGAAGCATGTACGCTATTGCTAAAGATGTAAAGATTCAGATTGAATTCAATCCTAAATTTGTGAAATCTTACCGTTTGATAGGCTATGAAAACAGGAAACTGAGAAATGAAGACTTTGTTAATGATAAGATTGATGCGGGAGAATTAGGAAGCGGACATACTGTAACTGCTTTATATGAAATTATTCCGGTAAATACAGAATCAGAATTTATTCCTGCAGAAACGAAATTGAAATATTCTAAAACTTCAGATAAGAAGAACTTTGGAGATGAATTGGCAACTGTGAAATTCCGGTACAAAAAACCTGATGGAAACAAAAGTATGGAAATCGCTAAAGTGATTAAAAAAGAAAATGCATCTTCAGCAGCAATAAGCCCGGATTTCAAATTTGCTTCTTCCGTAGCCTGGTTCGGTTTGGTACTAAGAAACTCGGAACTGATTACGAAAAGAGATCTTTCTGATATTCAGAATCTCGCCAAAGAGGGTAAAAATAAAGATGAAGAAGGCTATCGCTCCGAATTTATAGGACTGATAGAGAGCTATAAAACAATTCAAAAATAGTTGATAAAAAAAGAAATTTCCCCGGAAATTTCTTTTTTTATATTTTTAAGCATACTAATCACCGATGAAAAAGAATTATCTGCTGTTACTGCCATTTACAATTACCTTATTACAGGCACAAAATTCACAATTATATTACTCTGGTAAATTTTTAACAACTAAAGATAAAGCACAGAACTTTTTAAAGATTTATAACAAAAACAGTGGGGTTTATGAACTGACTGATGAGAAAGGATTTGCCATCATTGCAGCCAAAGCTTATGATACTCTCGTTTGGAACCAAGGTAAAAACACCCATGTTATTTCTACCTATGAACTCAGGGAACTAAAAGAGATTCTGGAAAATCAGACAGGAAGTAAAAGTGTAGAAAATATTTACAGTAAAGCGTACGACAGTCTTGTTTCAAAGGAAATTAAAGATGATTTCAGTATTGAAAAAGCTACAACCCAACTCAGCAAAAGATCACATTCTTATTTTGATGACATAAGAAAATTAAAGCAAAAGAACGATACTGTTTATGTTTTAAAAAGGATCAATAAGACAGCATTACTGTTTAATGGAAGCTTTACCACATCTCTTGATATCAAAAGCAGGAATGCTGTCCCGGAGACTCAAAATAAGTATGTTCAGGGAAGATCTGAAAATGCAAATCTTGTTTGGAAAGGTCCTGAAACGAATGAAATGTTCAGCTTTGGACCAGACATATCAACCCTTGGATTTAACGGATTACCTTACGAGTATGATCAGAATGGAAAACTGACTCCATGGGTTAATGGACTTCAGCGTGCGCAAAGATATGATAACAACCTTTTTAAAACTACGGTAGGTTACAATAATCAATTGAATGTAAATGCGTTTATAAAAGAAGGCTCCAGCGAAAAGATCAGGCTTTCAATGAATCTGGGACAGCAGAAGAACCAAATGTATTTTATTGATCAATTTGATGTTACCAATACCCTCAAAACAAAACTGAATGCAGATTTGGGTAGATATTACATTAATCTTGCTTTTAATTACGAAGAAAACAAAGCAACCAATACCAATAGAATAGGGTTGTTCAACAGAGCTTACCAAAACTCATTGTTAACACCGGTTTCATTTTCAAATGAGCAAAATATTTTCCTGAACAACGGCTCACAGAGAAGCTACAGCCGGTATGCAGACAATCCTTCATTCCTTTTTGAGCAGGATAGTAAATACCGGTTTAGGAATCGGGACAGGCAGTTTAGTCTTAATGTAGCGAAAGACTGGGATAACTTTAAACTGAATATCACTCAGTCCTATGAAAATAGTAATAGCTGGAATCAGGATCAATATAAACCTTCTACTTATGGTTTCATCAGCGGAATATCAAATGAAAGAATTCAAAACAACCGTTCCTATCATTCCAATATACAGGGTTCTTATTCATTGGGAGACTATGATTTTAGAAATACTTTCAGCCTGAATTTTATTTTAAATGATAAAAAAGCTGATATTTATAACAGCCTGACCCATCAAAAATATCTCTATCAGAGAACTTCGCAGGATCATATTTTTAATTATAATATGAACATCCGCGATTATAATTTTGAAGCAGGTTTTAATCTTGGGAATTCATTTTATATCTCCAATACTTCCCTTAAAAATAATTATTGGCTTCCAAAGGCTAACTTTTATTTGAAGTTCAATCAGATCTTCAATTGGTATAACTACAGTTTTAAATTACTGGGAAGTTACACTCAACTAAGCTCCGAACCGGAAATAACAAGATCCTATGCTTCGTATTCTACTACTTTGCTGAAGGCAGAAAATTACAATCAATACTTTCCGGTACAGGAAGCAGAAAGTTTCAAAGGTGTGTCCAATGTCAATACTAAAGAATGGAAAATTGGAGCCAGGCTGAACCTTGGGTATAATATCAGTGTAGATGGAGAATATTTTAGTAAAAAGAATAGTGACGATATATTTCCAGTTTTTGAAAACAATCAATTACGACTTAAAAATATAGCAGATCATACGTACAGCGGATATGAATTCAATTTTGCTTACGAACGATTACGTCTGGGGTACGATATGTATACCACCCATAAAGTTTCATTTTTTAAATATAAAGATATTGTAGACCGTGTCGCTCCGGGATATCACGATCTGGCGGTTTCAGGATTCAAAGATATTTATAAAACACTATCAGAAGGACAGGTTTTGGGTGCTGTCATGGGAAATTACTTTGAAAGAAATGCATCCGGACAAGTGATTATTGATGAGTTCGGATTCCCCAAAAAGGCAGACGGTATGAAAATTATTGCAGATCCTACACCGGATTTTGTGATGAAATTCAACCACAGTTTTACCTATAAAAATCTGTCTTTAGATATCAATTGGGAATGGAAAAAGGGAGGCCAGCTATGGAATGGAACACAGGCTGTTCTTGATTATTACGGACGTTCTTATAGCTCAGGAGAAGAAAGGAACATAAAAAATTATATTTTCGAAGGCGTACATACAAATGGAACTGTCAACCAGATTCCTGTCGATTTCTATGATCCTAACCTGAATGTTCTGGAAAACAGATGGTCAAGATACGGTTATTTAGGTGTGGCGGAAAATTATATTCAAAAAGCAGATTATGTAAGAATCAACAATATATCACTTTCCTCAGATTTCCCGATTAACAGGAATAAACAGACCCTCAGGCTGACTTTTTATGTAAATAATATTTTGCTCTGGCAGGCTAATAAAGGAGCAGATCCTAATCAGAATTTTTATGATATGAATAATGGAAGAGGCCTGGACTTTTTTAACCTGCCCTCCTTTAAAACATTCGGCTGTATTGTTTCACTTAAATTTTAACCCATGAATCTCAAATTTATATCTGTCTGTATCACCCTGCTGTGCTTATTATTTTCAACCTTTTCTGTGAAAGATCAGCAGCCGTTTCAGGATTTTGAAAAAGAAAAGACCTACGTTCAGACCAATCATGTTTTTTATAAACCTGGTGAGCAAATGTATTTTAAAATATATGTCGTAAAAGGAAATAATAATTTGCCGGTCGAAGAAAGCAGAGTCGTCAATTTTGAAATAACAGATCCGGCAGGAAGTGTTGTAAAAAAATTAAAATATGAAATTACCAATGGATATGCCCGGGGAGATTTCTATTTTGCGGAAGACATGAAAGGGGGTATCTATAAAATCAGAGCTTTTACCAACTGGATGCAGAATGAAGAAGGAAAAAATGCCTTCGAAAAAGAAATTACCCTCCAGAAAATTGTTTCTCCAAGGATTTTAATGAAACTGGATTTTCCCAAAAAAGGATATGGACCGGGAGATCAGGTGACTGCAGATTTTTCCATGAGAAGCCTGAGCAACCTTCCCATCCCTTTTTATGAAGCTGATTATATGGTAACGTACAATGGAGAAACCGTATCAGAAGGAAAACTCATTACTGATAAAGAAGGGAAAAAAGTATTGACCTTCAGGCTTCCTGAAGTGTTAAAATCCTCTGATGCTCTTTTGAATATCAAAGTGAATTTTGACGGATTTACAGAATCTATTTCCAGAAATATCCCCATTGTTCTCAATAATCTCGATGTGAAATTCTTACCTGAAGGCGGAACTTTTATCAATGGAATAGAACAGAATATAGCCTTTAAAATTCTGGATGAGTTTGAAAAGCCTGTAGATGCTGATCTGGTAGTTTACAATCAGAATCATGAAAAAATAAAAGAAATTTCAGCCTATAATTTCGGAATGGGAAGCTTCCTGTTTACCCCTAAAAGAGGAGAAACTTATTATGCAAAAGTTTTAAAACCGGAAAATATTACCCAGACTTTTAATCTCCCCGCAGCAAACAATGAAGGACTGGTTTTAAATATTCAAAATGCAAACAAAAATCTGACTTTTACTATCATCTCAACTCAGGAAAAAACAATTACCCTACAGGGAGGTTTCCGTGGAAAAGAAGTTTATAGCAAAGTGATTTCGTTAAAAAAGGGAAAAAATTCACTGGAAATTGCAGAAAAGGATTTCCCGACAGGAATATGCAGATTTACCGTTCTGGAAAAAAATATTCCTCTTGCGGAACGTATAGTTTTTACTAATAAAGTAAACCAGTTGAATGTAAAGGTTACCCCTGTAAAGCAACATTACCTGCCAAGGGAAAAAGTAATTCTGAATATTGAAACTACTGACGAAAACAATACACCGGTTCCGGCCAACCTTGGAGTGAGTGTGGTAGATGATAAGCTATGGACTTACGCCGATGATAAGCAGAATCATATTGTTTCCTGGCTTTTGATGGACACTGAGCTTAAAGGTAAAATAGAAAAGCCACAGTTTTATTTCGATAAAAAAGAACCCAAAGCTGATAAAAGTTTAGATCTTGTTATGCTTACAAACGGCTACCGATATTTTGAATTTATTCCTGAAGTTCTGAAAACGAATAAATACAAATACCTTCCTGAAAAGAAAAATACTATTTATGGTGTGGTGGAAGATGAAAACAAAAAAACTGTGAAGGCAGATGTTTTTCTTTTGGATACTCATAATAATAAGATCCTCAAACAGACTGTTGCCGAAAACGGAAAGTTTTATTTTTCAGATTTAAATGCAGAAAGTTCATATAAAATCATTGCCAGATCCTTCCTGCCTAAACATCAGCTGAAGATAAAGATTTTATCTTATAATCTGGATATTAACCCCTTAGTAAAACAGAAACTTACCCATATAGATGTTGAAGAAATCGTAAAAGAGGCAGAAAGGAAAGAAGAAGTAAAAAAAGAAAACAGAAACAATACCAATCAGTCAAACAATCTTGGAAAATCAAAAACGGATACAGTAAGAAGGAATACAAGTATTGAAGAAGTAGTAGCCTTAGGTTATGGTATAAATAAAGATAAAGCAGCCGTTGCTTCTACCACAGTAGCATCTTCTATGGAACTTCAAAACTCCAGTGTAACTTCCGTATTGAATGGAAAAGTTGCAGGATTAGTTGTAACAGGTGCCGGACAGCCGGGAGCAGGGGAACAGATCAATATCAGAGGAACGGCCTCCATTACCAATAAAAATCCGTTATTTATTGTGGATGGTGTCCCTGTCGAAAACTTTAATACCACCATCAACCCAAATGATATCAACAGCATTACCGTTTTGAAAGATGCTGCTGCTACCGCTATTTACGGGAGCAGAGCTGTGAATGGAGTCATTATCGTAACTTCACTTAAAAATAGAAAATCCGAAATAGAGTTTGATATAACTCCGAAATCTTATCTTGCCATCGAAGCTTTACCTTATGGAAAACTTCTTTCATATGCCGGATCAAGAGAATTTGTATATCCTGAGTATAAGACAACCAATACCTCTTATCGTTTTGACTACAGGGAAGCGCTTTACTGGAATCCGGTTGTGGAAACGGATAAAAATGGAAAAGCAAAAGTAGAATTCTATAATTCGGATGCCAATTCCACTTTCAGAATTATGACAGAAGGGATTGCTGCAACAGGACTTTTGGGAAGAGATGAAACAACCTATGCTGCGCAGAGTTTGATTTCGGTAGATACTAAAATACCTCAGTATCTGACAAGAACGGATCAGATGATAATTCCTGTGGTCATTAAAAATAATTCTCCCGAAACCCGTAAAATGACCATGGATGTTATTGTTCCAAACCATGTGAAACTCATCAGTTCTGATAGTCTTATCACTTTGAAGCCTCTGGAATCAGGAAGATTATTTGTCAGAATCCAGACAGATGAGGTGGTGAATTCCAATATCCAGTTTACCATAAAATCGGGAGAATTCAGGGAAACAATGATCCTTCCTTTTAAAGTGGAGGAAAAAGGATTTCTCCATCAATTTTCCATGATCAATAATAAAACCGAAGATCTCAAAATCAATATTCCGGAGTATATCAATGGAAGCCTGTATTCCTCATATTATGTATTTGAAAGTACAGCGCTGAAGATGTTTGAAGATATAGAGCAGCTGAAAAAAGAACCTTACGGATGTTTTGAACAGCTTTCTTCTACCGTGTATCCTAACATTTTTATTCTTGATTATTTAAAGTCAAATAAAAAAATAGACCCAGCAACTGAGAGTCAGGTGGTAAAAAGCCTGAAGAAAGGCTTCCAGAAGCTGCTGAGTTATAAAAATAGAGACGGAGGTTTCGGATATTTCAGTTCTGAGGAATCAGATGTTGCTCTTTCAGCGTTTGCATTATTGGAATTTACAGGATTAAAGAAGTATGTAAATCCGGATACTAAGCTTATTCAGGAACTTTCTTCATTTATTCTGTCGAAAAAGAATGCCAATGGATTATTCGAAGTAAGAAAACCTTATGAGTCTAAAAAAGATTTTTCGGAGTATTCCTGGTCGAGAAATATGTATGTAGTATATGCTTTATCTCAACTGGGTTTTAAAAATGAAATTGAAGATTCCTTTCAGGTAATGTTGAAAAGAGCTTTGGCTACAAAAGATTCTTATCAATTGGCTTTACTAGCTAATGCAGCAGCAAATCTTGGAAAACAAAAAGAATATGACGATCTGATAAACATTCTGGACAAACAATATGAAACAAAGAAGGTAAAATCTGAAGTTACTTTTACAGGTTCATGGGGAATGTCTGCGGCTGCGGAAACACTATCATTATATATAATGGCACTTCAGAAAGATGAGAAACTCAATCAGTTGAAAATTGCTGAAGCGGCTGATCAGCTTATTAATTTCAATGGATATTACGGGTTTGGTTCTACACAGGCTACCACATTGGCAATACAGGCACTGTCTGAGTTTTTCTCTAAAAATGACAAGTTATATGGATCTGAAAAGCCATTGATTGCAATTAACAACGCACAAATCTCACCTATGATAAGTGCGGTATCAGCATATAAAACCGGAGAAAATACGATAAATATTCATTATCCAGATAAGAGTGGATTGCCTTATAAGCTGGAATATCAATATTATACATTGCAGGCTCCGGAAAGCAAAGATATTCCTCTTACCATGGAGACCAAATTAAAATCCGGAATGTCAAAAATAGGAGAGACGAACAGAATGACCATTACCGTCAAAAACAAAATAAACGGTGAGCTGCCAATGACCATAGCAAAGGTTGGCATCCCTGCAGGACTTACTCTGCAAAATGCTTTACTGAAAGATATGGTTGATAAAAAACAGGTTTCTTACTATGAAATTTTTGACAACTATCTGGTGTTATACTGGGAACATTTCAATGCTGAAGAAACAAAGACCATTAATCTTGATCTTAAAGTAGAATTTGCCGGAACGTATACAGGAAAATCAAGCAATGTTTACCTCTATTATATGCCAGAAGCTAAGTATTGGAATCAAGGGATTAGAACCAGTATTGAGCCTTAGTTTTTATAAACTGAAACAGACATCCATTTATCCATGTCAAGATTTTAAACCTTGACATGGATAATAAGAAATCTTTCTAAAAGGAATAATCTTTTAAAATTAATTTTCAAAAATTATTGAAAATTCAAAAAATATAATTACATTTGTTACAGAAATTAAAAACGGAACAAGATGCAACTTTCAGAAGCTAAAGAAAAATACATTCAAACCTGGGGAACCTTTGCTACCAACTGGGGAATCAACCGTACGATGGCACAGGTGCATGCATTGCTTCTGGCAAGCGGAAGACCTCTTTCTACCGATGAAGTTATGCAGCAGCTGGAGATTTCAAGAGGAAATGCCAATATGAATCTTCGGGCTCTGATAGACTGGGGAATCGTGAAAAAAGAGTTTGTAAAAGGTGATCGTAAAGAGTATTTCGTAGCAGAAAAAGATGTCTGGTATCTGTTCAAACAAATTACCAAAGAAAGAAGAAAAAGAGAGATAGAACCTGTCATTTCCTTTCTTGAAGAGTTAAAAAATATTGAGGATAAAGATTCAGAAGAAGCGCAGGAATTTATCAAGCTGATGAATGATTTCAGCTCTGTAACCGGAAAGATCAACAATATTATGGATCTGGCGATAAAAAGTGATGACCACTGGCTGGTAGGGAAGATTACCAATCTGCTGAAATAAATTTTCAAAAATGAAAAATCTTTTATTACTATGTCTTTTAACTCTTATGATGAGCTGTCAGAAAAATGTAACGGCAAATTTCGATATTCATATAGAAAACTCTGATAAGTATGATAATAGGCGTCACGATTTGCATAAAATGGAAATCTATAAGGATGAAAAAATTTTCAAAATTCTAGAACCTGAAGAGTCTGCTCCTTTCTTAAATTCCAATATAAAACTTGACAGTTTAAAAGAGGGAAAATATTCATTTGTTTATGAAAATATTTTTGGAGAAACAATAAAAAAAGAAATAGAAGTTGTTGAATCTATAACGTATAGAGTTAGTATTACTCCTGATTATTTATTAAAGAAAAATAAAATATCTATTTTTGAAAACCTGGAAGAGGATGAAGCAAAATTGGTATTTCGATCTACAGGATGTTTTCATCAGGATAAAGATTCAGTAATGATTATTAACAAAGACAATAATTACTTTCTTCGCCAAAAAAACGGGAGTTTGAAATCTATAGATAAAGCAGCATGGGCATATTTTGTAAAAACCGAAAACAAAATAAGGGAAATTCCTGAAGATGGAGGTTGTACTACCAGAGATGAATATATTTTCTATCATAAAGGAAAATCAGATACCATTTATGATGGGACCTGTGAATTTTCTATCTGGTATACACTGAAAGACTATTTAAAAAAGAATAAGCTACAATAAAATAAATCAGGATGAAAATCCTTTTTTATTTCAAATTAATTTTCAAAAATTACTGAAAATATAAAACTTATAATATCATGAAGAATTTTTTTAAACGTTATCTCTATTTAAGTCTCTTTCTGACTGTTGTTTTAGTTGTTGCAGTCTGGTTTTTTCTGGTGGCCAAAGGTGAATATGGAGTAACAATGTTCTTTACCATTCCGGTTTCTATTGGATTTGTCATCGGATATGTCAAGTATTTTAAAAAAGTCGGATTAATGAATGTTCTGAAGACCATTTTAAAAATAGTCCTGGGATTAGTCATTTTCTCTCTGATTTTAATAGGAGCTGGCGTGGAAGGAGCTATTTGTATTATTATGGCCATTCCATTTATTGGCTTTGCAATGTTCGTAGGCTTCAATATTGGTTTTATCATTGGAGTATTTGACGAAAAGCGGCATACCGGAAGTGTGATAGTATTTATTCTTTTTATCAATCCGGCATCTTACATATTTGATACCTATACAAAACCAATTGAAGAAATTATCACCACAGAAATGATTGTGAATTCTTCCAATGAAAAAGTGTGGAAGCTTTTAAATACACAAATCAATTTCAATACCCCTGATTTTCTTCTGTTTGAAAAAGGAATCAGCTATCCAAAAAATATAAAGCTTGTTAATGAAAACGGAAAATTGAACTATAGCTGCCAAACCAATAATGATGAATTACAACTTAATATTGATGAGTTCATAGAAAATAAAAAAGTGAAATTCTCTTTGGAAAATCAGACTGTTCCAATGAAAGAGATAACACCTTATGAAGATATTGATGCTAAGCATTTGCATGATTATTTTATTGTGAAATATGGTGAGATTACTTTAGACAAACTATCAGAAAATAAAACAAAGATAATTGCAAAAACTAAATACAGTTACAAAATTGCACCTACCTGGTACTGGAAAAAATGGTCCGGCTATATCATAGATAAAATGCAAAGCAATGTATTACAATCTATAAAAACACAATCAGAAAATGAATGATCTGCAACAATATTTTGACCATCTGCAACCCAGATATTATATTAATGAAATTGCATCTTTAGGCTTTACAAGACTGTTCAGAAAGATGGCTGTTCAAAAGGTGAAAAACTATGGAAATAAAAGAGTTTTGGATTTGATGAGCGGGCAGGGAGAAAATTTAGAATTTATAAAGGCACACAATGAGAATACAGAAATTGTAGCACTGGATTTTTCTTCAGCAATGCATAGGAAGCTGGCTGCAACATTCAAAAATAAACTGTCAATACAACAGATCCAGACCGATTTTTTCGAAAGCCAGATTCCCGATCATTCTATGGACATTATCCTTTGCTCTTATGGGACAAAGACGATAGAAGAAGATCAGAAACCGATTTTTGCAGATAGACTTTCAAATATCATTGATGAGAAAGGTGAAATTATCATTGTAGAATTTGTAAAACCCAAAACAAAGTGGAGGTTTAGTTGTGTAAAGTGGTATATAGAAGTTCTTGTTACAAAAATTTTTGGAAACGAATTTGGAAAACTGTTCCATTATATCAATAAAAATAAAAGCCTTGAAGATCTTAAAGTCCAGTTTCTCAAAAATGAACTTTCCATCATATCTCACAAAAGATATCTGGATCTGATTGAAATTCTTCATGTAAAACGAAACTGATTTTTCATTCAAAACCATATTCCAGAATTACAAAAAAAATTAAATGAATAATAATTATGAAAAATGTACTCATTCACTTATTCCTGATTATTTATTTCAGACGAAAAGGATCATTGTAAACTATAGAATTAATAAGCTTAAAAACCATTAAAAAATGTCAACCATCTATTTAAATACAGTCATCAAAGCAGATATTCACTATGTTTTTGACCTGGCAAGAAATATTGACCTGCATCAGCAGTCTACCTCAAAATCCCATGAAAGAGCAATTGCAGGACGCACCTCCGGATTGATTGAACAAAATGAAACTGTAACCTGGCGCGCAAAACATCTCGGAGTCTATCAAAATCTCACCACAAAAATTATCAGCATGGAAAAACCGTTTCAGTTTATTGATGTCATGCAGAAAGGAGCTTTTAAATCCATGCGCCACAGGCATATTTTTAAATCCGTAAACGGAAATACCTTAATGACAGATATTTTTGAATTCGAATCGCCGTTCGGCATCATAGGAAAATTATTTAACGCAGTTTTTCTTAGAGGCTATCTCAAGAGTTTTCTGCTCAAAAGAAATGAAATGATCAAGACTATTGCAGAATCTTCCATCCAGGAAGGGATAGCCATTTTTTAATCCAAAAAAAAGAGTATGATGAATTTTTTAAAAGCAGAATGGCGAAAACTGGCCATCATTAACTACCAAATTGATCCTGATATTTTACTACCTTATTTACCCAAAGGAACAGAACTCGATTTTTATAAAGGCAAATGCTACGTAAGTCTGGTGGGATTCATGTTTTTAAACACCAGACTCTTGGGAGTACCGATTCCTTTTCACCGCAATTTTGAAGAAGTGAATCTAAGGTTTTATGTAAAGAAAAAAGAAAAGGGAATCTGGAAACGGGGAGTGGTGTTTATCAAGGAAATTGTTCCCAAGCCTGCATTAAGCATGGTCGCCAATTCTATTTACAAAGAAAATTATCATACAATGCCCATGAAAAATCAGATTGAAAAAAGAGAGGATGAACTGCTGATCCGCTATTCGTGGAAAGATAAAAACTGGCATTCCATTCAGATTATGGCTGAAAGTAAAGCAAAGCCAATGGAAGAAAACTCAGAATTTGAATTCATCACAGAGCATTATTTTGGCTTTACAAAAAAAGAAAATATAACCTCAGAATATGAAGTCTGCCACCCAAAATGGGATTGTTATACTGTTAAAGAATACCATTTAGAAATAGATTTTCAAAAAATCTATGGAATTGATTTTAAACATCTGAATGATCAGAAACCTCTTTCAGTAATGCTTGCCGAAGGCTCAGAAGTTCATGTCAAAACCAAAAAATATATCAGCTAAAAATAAACAATCCTCAATAATCTGTGAAAATCAGCGAAATCTGTGGTTAAAACCTTAAACCATTGAATCCCAATCCTTAAACTTTAAAACAATGAAAATAATCATAGCCGGAGGAACCGGATTTCTCGGCGAAAACCTGGAAAAATACTTTACACAAAAAGGAAATCAGGTCTGCATTCTGACCCGCAATCCTCAACGTAAAAATGAAATCTATTGGGATGCCCAAACAATAGGTGAATGGAAAAGCAGTCTTGAGAAAGCAGATGTTTTGATCAATCTGACAGGAAAATCTGTAGACTGCCGCTATCATGAGAACAATAAAAAGGAGATCTATTCCTCAAGGATCAACAGTACAAGAGTATTACAAAAGGCAATAGATCAGTGTGCTGAAAAGCCAAAAATATGGTTGAATGCAAGTTCGGCAACCATTTATGTTCATTCTGAAAAACACCTTAATACAGAAGAAGACGGAATTATCGGGGACGATTTTTCCATGAATATCTGCAAAAGCTGGGAGAAAGAATTTTTTAAAGTTGAAAATGATGAAATACGAAAAGTTGCCCTCCGGACTTCTATTGTTCTGGGGAAAAATGGCGGAGCTTTTCCAAAACTGAAAATGATTACAAAACTGGGTTTAGGAGGAAAGCAGGGAAGAGGTACCCAGAGGGTAAGCTGGATTCATATTGAAGATTTCTGTAAAGCGGTGGATTGGATTATTCAGCATCAGACTATTTCAGGAATAGTGAATGTGACTGCTCCCGCTCCTCTTTCCAATCAGAATATGATGAAAAAACTGAGAAATAAAATGAAAATGCCGTTTGGACTCAATGCAGCGGTATGGCAGCTGGAAGTAGCATCCCTATTCATGAAAACAGAAACAGAATTACTCTTAAAAAGCAGAAATGTGTATCCTGAAAAACTTACTAAAGACGGATTTAGGTTTTCATATTCTACATTTGATGAAGCGATTCTTAATCTCTTGGATTCCTAATGTTTGCGGGTTTCCCAAAGGATAATTAAATTAGCGGAAAACTATTCCTTATGCTGGTTATATCCAAAATAAAACCCTTTTTTCTTTCATCCTTTTTAATAAGTTCAATTGCTTTTTCACAGGCTCATAATGTATCCGAAGGCTATCAGAAGCCTACAGACCCCTTGGTCGTGCAGAATCTGGAGCAATGGCAGGATATGAAATTCGGGTTGTTTATGCATTGGGGAACCTACAGCCAATGGGGAATTGTTGAAAGCTGGAGCTTATGCCCTGAAGATGAATCATGGACACAAAGAAAATCTGAACACGGAAAATCTTATTACGAATATGTGAAGAATTATGAGAATCTTCAGACCACTTTCAATCCAACCCGGTTCAATCCGCAAAAATGGGCTGATGCCGTAAAAAAGGCAGGAATGAAATATGTGGTTTTTACCACCAAGCATCACGATGGTTTTGCAATGTTTGATACTCAGCAGTCGGATTATAAGATTACCTCTCCCAAAACCCCTTTTTCAAAAAATCCAAAATCTGATGTGACGAAAGAAATTTTCAATACATTCAGAAAAGAAGGATTTAAAATCGGAGCTTATTTTTCAAAACCTGATTGGCATTCCGATGATTATTGGTGGTCTTACTTTCCACCCAAAGACAGAAATGTCAATTACGATCCGAAGAAATATCCGGAAAGATGGGAGAACTTTAAAAAATTTACCTTCAATCAGCTGAATGAAATTACTTCCAATTATGGGAAAATTGATATTCTGTGGCTGGATGGCGGCTGGGTACGTCCTTTTCACACCATAGATCCAAAAGTAGAGTGGCAGCGCACCATAAAAGTAGAGCAGGATATTGATATGGATAAAATAGGAACAATGGCAAGAAAAAATCAGCCAGGGATTATCATTGTCGACCGTACCGTTTCTGGAAAATGGGAAAACTATGTCACTCCCGAGCAGGCAATTCCGGAGCACGCTCTTTCTATTCCGTGGGAAAGCTGTATTACCATGGGAGATTCCTTTTCTTACGTTCCCAATGATAATTATAAAACCTCTCAGAAGATCATTGAAACACTGGTTAAAATCATTTCAGGAGGAGGAAATTACCTCATGAATATTGCTCCCGGACCTAACGGAGATTATGATGCCATTGTATACGAAAGATTACAGCAGATTTCCGGCTGGATGGAAAAAAATCAGTCCGCTGTTTTTGCCACCAGAAGCATTGCTCCCTACCATGAAGGAAACTATTATTACACCCAAAGCAAAGATGGAAAAACAGTGAATATTTTTCATTTGGATGAAAAAGCAAATTATGAGTCTCCATCAACATTAAGTTTTACCATTCCTGATCATTTTAAACCAAAATCTTTAAAAGTTTTAGGCTTGTCAAACAAAATTCAATGGAAAAAAACAGGGAATTCAATTGAAGTTAATTTACCGAAAGAAAGAGATCAGTTAAAATATTCAACTGTAATTCAAATCGTTCAATAATGAGATCTGTTTGTTTTAAACTTGCTGGAGCAGCATTATTGTTGAATGTTGTGATTATTTTTGCTCAAAAACCTTTATATAAAGATCCCAGGCAGCCCATTGAAGCCAGAGTTCAGGATCTGCTGAAGAGAATGACTACGGAAGAAAAATTCTGGCAGTGCTTTATGATTCCGGGAGATCTGGATAACGTTCCGAAAGGACAATATTCCCACGGAATTTTCGGATTGCAGGTAAGCGCAGGCAATCAGGGAGGCGGAGCAGCAGGGCAATTACTGAAATACAATGCCAGTGAAGATGCAGGAATACTGGTGCAAAAGATCAACGCCATTCAGAAATATTTTGTGGAAGAATCAAGATTAGGAATTCCTATTATTCCTTTTGATGAAGCTTTACACGGACTGGTCCGGGAAGGTGCTACCGCTTTTCCGCAGGCAATAGGGCTGGCAGCTACTTTTAATCCGGAATTAATGACCAAAGTTTCAACAGCTATTGCCAGAGAATCAAAATTGAGAGGAATTCGTCAGATTCTTACACCGGTAGTAAACCTTGCCAGCGATGTAAGATGGGGAAGAACAGAGGAAACCTATGGTGAAGATCCATTTTTGACCTCCGTAATGGGAGTCAGCTTTGTCAGGTCATTTGAAAATATGGGAATTATTACTACGCCTAAACACTTTTTAGCGAATGTAGGAGAGGGAGGAAGAGATTCTTACCCTATTCATTGGAGCAAAAGATATCTGGAAGAAACCCATTTAATTCCTTTTCACATTGCTTTTACAAAAGGAAAAAGCCGTTCTGTAATGACTTCTTATAATTTGCTTGATGGAAGACCTTCAACTGCCAGTCATTGGTTACTGACCGAAAAATTAAAAAAAGACTGGAATTTCAAAGGATTTGTTATCAGTGATGCAAGTGCGGTAGGAGGAGCCAATGTTCTCCATTTTACAGCAAAAGATTATGATGATGCTTCTGCACAGGCTATCAATGCCGGGCTTGATGTGATTTTTCAGACGGAATATAAACACTATCAACTGTTTATTCCACCTTTTTTGGACGGAAGAATCTCAAAAGAAAGAATTGATGATGCCGTCTCAAGAGTATTAAGAGCCAAATTTGAACTTGGATTATTTGAAAATCCCTATGTTTCTGCTAAGGAAATTGAAGAATTAAAAAAACTCAATCACAAGACTTTGGCAGAAAAAGCTGCGGCAGAGTCTTTTGTTTTGCTTCAGAATACTAATCATACACTTCCTGTTCCTTCAAATGTTAAAAAGATTTTGGTGGTAGGAACAGATGCTGTGGATGCAAGATTAGGCGGGTACTCGGGGCCTGGGAACAAAAAAGTAAATATCCTGGATGGTCTTAAAAATTATGTGAAAAATACAGCTACTGAAGTTGTGTATTCAAAAGGAATTGATTGGAATATAAAAGATTTCGTCACCATTTCCAATGAATATTTATCCTCTGAAAACAAAAAAGGGCTAGCAGGAAACTATTTTTCCAATACGGATTTAAAAGGAGATCCGGCTTTCGGAAGGCAGGATGAACAGCTGAATTTCAAATGGACTTTATATTCTCCTGATCCGGAAAAATTGCAGTCGGATCATTATAGTATTCGTTGGACCGGAAAATTGGAAGCCCCGGATTCCGGAAAACACCAGATAGGCTTACGTGGAAATGACGGTTTCAGGTTATATCTGGATGGGAAATTAGTCATTGATCAATGGGAAAAACTGAGTTATTCTACAAAAACAGTTGATATAGATTTTATTGAAGGGAAAAAATATGACATCAAGATCGAATTTCATGAAAATCGTGGCGAAGCCAATCTGGAATTGATCTGGAACTATGGTTTGTATGATTATCAGAAGGATTTTAAGGAAGCTTTGGATCTTGCCCAAAATGCAGATTACATTCTTATTACAGCCGGAATTCATGAAGGTGAATTTCAGGACAGGTCATCACTCAGCTTACCCGGAAATCAGGAAGCGTTCATTCACGAGATTTCAAAACTGAAGAAACCTGTAGCTGTTGTTCTCATAGGTGGCTCTGCCATAAAAACAACATCCTGGAAAGATAAAGTAGGAGCCATCTTAGACGTTTGGTATCCCGGTGAAGAAGGTGGTAATGCGGTGGTAAAAACGCTTTTCGGAACTGAAAATCCATCCGGAAAACTGCCGGTTACATTTCCTGCAGAAGAAGGACAGCTTCCTTTGGCCTACAATCACCATCCAACGGGAAGAGGAAATGATTATCATGACCTGAGTGGAGAACCCTTATATCCTTTCGGTTTCGGATTAAGCTATACTACGTTTGAAATTTCTGATTTACAATTGAATAAAGCCCAATACTCAGAAAATGAAACCATTATAGCTAAAGTCAATGTGAAAAATACAGGTTCGAAAACCGGAAGTGAAGTTGTTCAACTGTATGTAAAAGACGTATTGGCTTCAGTTTCGAGACCGGTTATTGAGCTCAAAGGATTTCAGAAAGTAGAATTAAAGCCGGGAGAATCAAAATCTGTTACTATAGAAGTTCCGGTAAAACAATTACAGTTTTTAAATGAAAAAATGGACTGGATTGTAGAAAAAGGAATATACAGAATTATGGTTGGTAATTCCTCCAAGAACCTCCCTTTAAAACAAAATATTGAGATTTTATAGACATTAAAAAAGAGCAGACTTTTCTGCTCTTTTTACGTATATATTGAAGATATTTAATACTTTCTTGCCAGCAGAACGTTCAGTAAGAATGTTCCTGCCCAGTTACTGTTATTGGTCGTGGCACCATTTGTACCGATAAAGTCTACACGGGCAACAGATACGGTAAGCCTGGTTCTACCACCTGTACCATTATTGGCCAGACTTACAAAAGATGCTGTAAATACATCCGGGAAACTTGAGTTGTTTCCTGCAGTAAGGATAGGATACATATTGGTAACATTGAAAGGAGTACCCTGGTATTCATAAACCAGGGTCATTCTGCTTGCATTGGAGTAGGCCGCAGTTTGGGCTCTGTCCACAGATGCTTTACTTATGATCCACCATCTGTCAGTAGCAGTACCTGAATCATAGCCAGCATTAGTATGATTGTTCCAGTCGGAAAGAGCTGCTGTTCCAAGTGCATGAGGAGGAATGAAAAGCTGTGTACCATAAATTTCCACGTTGCTTGGTTTTGGCAGAACTGTGAAAGACAAGTCCCACGTTCCCCCAGAAGTATTGCTGTTGTTGACAACTTCAGCATATGCTCCTGTAGGGATTACAAAAGAAGCAACAGGAGTATTGTCAATTCTCAAAGTATTTCCACTGGAAGCCTGTAGCGTAATGGCATTCGGGGAAATGTTTTTAATCTTATAAATTCTTCCGGTGTAGCTCGCTGTTCCGGTTCCGATGACAGGAAGGGTAAACGTAGCATCTGCAGTTCCGTTATAGGTAATGTAATGATCTGTAGCCAGGATATTATAGGAGGTGGCTGTAACCTGAGTATAGCCGGCCCTTAAAGAACCGTTGACGGCAAGCGTACTGTTAGGTGTTGTAGTATTAATACCTACTTGTGCAGTTAAGGGAACAGTTGCAAATAAAAGGATCGAAATGTATTTTTTCATATTGTATAATTTAATTAAAACAAAAATATAAAAAAAACAACTTAAAATCATTTGAGAATGAATATTTTAAATCATTTTTAAATAAATCATATGGGAGTGATAGGAGTTATTCTTGGAAATTACTTAAATCAATCTGCAGGGAACCTCCAAATCTTCGGTAAGATAATAGCTGCAGCAAAGACGGTGGTATCCATCCGCAATAATCAGTTCATTTTGCCCTCTGACAAGCAATGTCGGAGAAAGCTTCTTGTTTTTTTCTACTTTTTTAAGATTTTCTTTCACATGAATATTAGTTTCCGGAAGCAGGGTAAGTTTACTGGCTCTTAAAATATCTTTCGACTTTTTGATAATGGTAGGAGCTGCCTCTAATTTTTTTACCATTTTTTGTGCTTCATCAGACTGGAAAAGCAGTTCAAGATAGTCCTGAGCTGCAGGAAAGTCATGATCTTCCGGTTCTTTCAACCAGATATTGTCTTTGGTCAGATGAGTTTTTTTCCCGGAAGTCTTCATAAGTGCTTATCTAAAAGAGTAATAAATATATGAAAAATAGAGCATCATTTAATAAACAATGATACATACATTATAGATTTTTCTTTTCTGTAAAATCTTGGTATGATATATGTAATATTTACCATGAACCGGAATGAATTTCATTAAATAATATTGAATTAATTGAAACCATTCAAAAATATGAACATTATGAAAAAGTTATTAATTTCAACAGTATTGTTATTAGGTTTATCTATGAATGTTTCTGCGCAGAAACATCCACCTGCACCTCCACATCCTTCAAAAAACGAGCTGGTCAATATTAAGATGCAAGAGCTTACCAAAAAATACAATCTTGAGAAAAAACTTATTCTTAATCATCCGCTTGCTACCAAACAGATGAAGAGAGATCAGATGAAAGCCTTAAATCAAAGATATGCAACTGAAAAACGATTGCTTAGAGAGGCAAAATAATACCGTAGTTTTGCAATTACTGGAATTGGAAAAACCGTTTTTTATCCGTTGGATTTTGATAAATTTTCAATGGAAAGTAAAGATTATTGAAAGAGAATACGTTTGTGTTCTCTTTCTTTGTTTAAAATTGAATAAAAATGGCGTTGCTGATGCATTTTGAGATCAGTTTGAAGAAACACAAAACATCCAATATTTTTCCTTAAATTCGCATAAAAATTTTTAAAGTAATGAATTACGATATTATTGTCATTGGAAGTGGTCCTGGTGGATATGTTACTGCGATCAGAGCAGCGCAATTAGGTTTCAAAACCGCAATTATCGAAAAAGAAAACTTAGGAGGAATCTGCCTGAACTGGGGATGTATTCCAACTAAAGCTTTATTGAAATCTGCTCAGGTTTTTCATTATATCAACCATGCTGAAGATTATGGTTTGAATAAAGTGGAGGCAAGCTTTGAATTCCCGAATGTGATTCAGAGAAGCCGTGGTGTTGCCAGCAAAATGAGCAAAGGAATCGAATTCTTGATGAAAAAGAATAAGATTGACGTAATTCTTGGTACTGCAAAAGTACAGAAAGGTAAAAAAGTTTCTGTTACAGATAAAGAAGGAAAAGTAACTGAATACACAGGTACTCATATCATTATCGCTACAGGAGCTCGTTCAAGAGAATTACCAAACTTACCACAGGATGGTAAAAAAGTAATCGGATACAGACAGGCATTATCTCTTCCTGAGCAGCCAAAATCTATGATCGTTGTAGGTTCCGGAGCTATTGGGGTAGAATTTGCTGACTTCTATAACACAATGGGAACTAAAGTAACTGTTGTTGAATTTATGCCAAACATCGTACCTGTAGAAGACGAAGAAATCTCTAAACACTTGGAGAAATCTCTGAAAAAGACAGGAATCGAGATTATGACAAACGCTTCTGTAGAAAGTGTTGATACAAGCGGTGAAGGCGTAAAAGCTACTGTGAAAACAGCTAACGGAAACATTACCCTTGAAGCTGATATCTTATTATCTGCGGTAGGTATTGCTGCTAATATCGAGAACATCGGATTAGAAGAAGTAGGAATTCAGACAGACAAAGGAAGAGTATTGGTAAACGAATGGTACGAAACTTCAGTACCTGGTTACTATGCAATCGGAGATATCATCCCAACTCAGGCTTTAGCTCACGTTGCTTCTGCAGAAGGAATTACTTGTGTGGAAAAAATCAAAGGAATGCACGTAGAAAAAATCGACTATGGCAATATTCCAGGATGTACATACTGCCACCCTGAAGTAGCTTCTGTAGGTCTTACTGAAAAGCAAGCTAAAGAAAAAGGATACGAAATCAAAGTTGGTAAATTCCCTCTTTCTGCAAGTGGTAAAGCTACTGCAAACGGAAATACAGACGGATTTATTAAAGTGATCTTCGATGCTAAATATGGTGAGTGGTTAGGATGCCACATGATTGGTGAAGGAGTCACTGATATGGTTGCTGAAGCTGTTGTAGCCAGAAAACTGGAAACTACAGGTCATGAGATCATCAAGTCTATCCACCCGCACCCAACAGTTTCTGAAGCTATTATGGAAGCAGCAGCTGCTGCTTACGGTGAAGTGATTCACATTTAATCTGAGATATACAGAAATCTATAGTATACAAGCCCGGAGAAATCCGGGCTTTTTTTTGTTGATGTTGCAAAGAAATATGTGTAAATTAAACCTAACAGGTTTCAAAAACCTGTTAGGTTTATTGTTCATTCTCTATTTTTCTTAGAAGACTTCGGCTAAAGTTTTAGCTTATATACCGCAGATTTTATTAAAATAATTTTAAAATCACCATATTTATAAAAATTAACTTAATTATTTCAGACTGTTTTCTTACATTTATTCAATGAATTTTGAGAGAGTAGGACTTGTTTTATCAGGAGGCGGTACCAAAGGAATCGCTCATGCAGGAGTTTTAAAATTCTTACAGGAAAAAGGTATTGAGATAGATATCCTTTCCTGCTGCAGCGCAGGATCTATCGTAGGCTGCCTTCATGCCATCGGAAAAACTCCGGATGAAATTCTGGAATTTTTCAATTCTGTGTATTTCTTCAATTGGAAACACTTTACTTTCAACCAACCGGGACTTGTGTCTTCAGTGATTTTCAGGAATTATCTGAAACCTATTTTTCACGAAATGAAATTAGGCGATCTTGATATCGAAGTGAAAATTGTAGCGACCGAATTGGTTGCCGGAACCCAGAAGATTTTTGACAAAGATTTCGAGATTGTAGATGCCATTATTGCGTCATGTTCCATTCCGGGAATTACCACTCCTTATATCATTGGAGACGAAATGTATTGTGACGGTGGCGTACTGAATAACTTTCCTGCAGATATCATCAGAGATGATTGCGATAAGCTGATCGGGGTATTTGTATCTCCGCCCAATGAAGCAAAGATTAAGGATCTGAACTCTATTAAAGCAATCGTTTCCCGTTCTTATGATCTTCTTTCCTACAGAATAGAAAAGATAAAATTTGACTATTGTGACTGGTTTATTTCTTCCCAGAAACTGTCTTCCTACGGAACTTTTGAACGTAGAAAAGACCGCTTGGAAGAAATTTTCAATATCGGTTACAAAGCAGCTAAAGAAAGCTACGAAGAAAGTACATTTTTTACAGAATTAAGACAATCCGGAACATAAAAAATCCTGCATCAATAGGCAGGATTTCATTTTTTATCTGGAGGAAATGATTATCACTTATAAGCTAAATTATCAAAGACAACTTTGATCTTCTCTCATCCAGCTTCCAGCCTTTACTTCATTCTAATTTTTCACTACATACCCGTCCTGGCGAACGATTTCACGGTCGTTAGCATCATTTACAACCAAAGTATAAGGTGCTTTTTTCGGAGAATCTGTAAGGTAATTTCTCCAGATCTGATAGCTGTGTCCCTCATTATTGAAGTTGATGTAATAGTTGCCTCCGCTACCATCAGGAATCAGCTCACCATCGCTGATGATCATACTTGGTTTTGCTGTAATCTTTGTGTTGGCATTCCATGATTGATAAAGGTACTTACCATTGGGTTGTTTATCAATTCTGATTTTAAACTTTTTCGTTTTAATAATGACAGTCTTCGGGACCTGTTGAAAGGCAGAAGCCGTTATAAAACCATCGGTTTTCGGATTCGGAACTTCTTTGGCATTAACAAAAGAAAACTGAGCCAGACAAAAAGTTCCTAATAAAATTTGCTTTATCATATGAAGTGGTTATTGGTTAACATTTTAGATTCTATCAAATATAACGCCATTTTTCAATTTAGAAAATAAATATATAATGCTGAAAATTAGATTTTTACAACTCCTGAATACCCGTTTTTAGAAAATAATGATGCTGATTTTCAACTGATTATTATTTAATTGGTAAAATATTGTCAGATTCTGAAGCAACCGATTACTTTTCTTATGTACATTTGTATCAACAAAAGGATCTCGTTCCTTTATGATCAAAATGAAACTAATTAACTTTAAGTTTTTCCTATTAAAAGTATCAGAAATCATCTTCACGATTTTTAATACATCTCCTCCTATAATTTCTTAATTTTTTCGAAAGAATTATCATAATTCATACTCTGCTTTTTCATATTCTGAATAGCAGAGCGCAATCCCTGTTTTAAAATTTAATCAAAAAACAAAAACAAACTATGGAATTAAGTTTTCATGGCTGGATGGTTCCGGCCGTACTTGCACTGTTGTGCGTACTTTTTTACAAATTCATTTTAAGAATTTTCTTTGGATTGATCATTGTTCCCCAGGACAAAATTGGTTTGGTGACCAAAAAATTTGTGTTGGTAGGAAAGCAGGAACTTCCGGAAGGACGAATTATCGCAACCAACGGTGAAGCAGGTTTTCAGGCCCAGACATTAGCTCCGGGTGTTTATTTTGGAAAATGGATCTGGCAGTATTCCATCGATTTTCAATCTTTTACCGTGATTCCGACCGGAAAAATAGGCTTGTTGCTTGCAAAAGATGGTATAGAACTGGAAACCGGAAGAATTTTAGCCAGAAAAGTGGACTGTGATTCTTTTCAGGATGCAGAAGCCTTTTTAAAAAACGGAGGCAGAAAAGGCCGTCAGACCGCGATTATTGCACCGGGATCTTACAGGATCAATACCTTATTGTTTGAAATAGAATTAACGGATATGACTCAGATTCCTGATAATGCAGTCGGAATTATCACAACAATGGAAGGAAGTCCTCTGGAAGAAGGTCAGATTGCAGGTAAAATTATCAATGATCATAATAAGTTTCAGGATGTGGACACTTTTTTAAATAACGGAGGATATAAAGGCCTACAGGAACAGGTAATCCTTGCAGGGTCTTATTTTCTGAATCCCTGGTTTACGAAAGTTGAAATGGTAAAAATGACGGAAATTCCGATCGGCCATGTTGGTGTAATCATCAGTTATGTTGGAGAAGAAGGAAAAGACCTCAGCGGAGTAGATTTTAAACATGGAAATATTGTAGAGAAAGGCCATAAAGGGGTCTGGGCGGAACCCATTGGCCCAGGAAAATATCCTATTAATCCTTATATTATGAAAGTTGAGCTTGTTCCAACCACCAATTTGGTCCTGAACTGGGCATACGAAAGAAGTGAATCCCACCAGCTTGATAAGAACCTTTCAACCATTACGGTACGAAGTAAAGATGGTTTCCCTTTCAATCTTGATGTTTCGCAAATCATTCATATCCCAACTTATGAAGCTCCAAAAGTAATCGCCCGTTTTGGGAATATGATCAATCTTGTCAGTCAGGTTTTAGAGCCAACCATTGGAAACTATTTCAGAAACTCAGCCCAGGACAGTGATGTGATTGCATTTTTAGGAACCCGAAAAGAAAGACAACAGTCGGCCAAAGACCATATCAGCAGTGTTTTGGAACAGTATAATGTGAACGCTGTTGATACGCTGATAGGAGCGATTGTACCACCGGAAAGTTTAATGAAGACCTTAACAGACAGAAAACTGGCGGAAGAGCAGAAAATAACTTATGAAACGGAAATGCTGGCTCAGGAAACCCGTCAGGCGCTGGAAAAAGAAACGGCTGTTGCTGATATGCAGAAAGAAATTGTAAAAGCAGATCAGGGCGTTGTGATTGCAGAAAGAATAGCAGATGCATCGGTGAAAAAAGCAACCGGAGACGCCAATTCTGTAAGATTGCAGGCCAACGCAGAAGGAGACAGACTGAAGCTGCTGGCAACCGGCGAGGCTGAGAAAACAAGACTTCTTGCCAAAGCCGAAGCCGAAAAAATAGAATTGCTGGCCAAAGCAGATGCTGAGCAGATTTCATTAACTGGTAATGCGGAAGCCGAAAGAATTCTGGCCATTGGTAAATCGAATGCGGAATCTTACAAATTATCTGTAGAAGCAATGGGTGGAAATAATTTTACCCAATTAAAAATCATGGAAAATATAGCCAGCCAGAATGTAAGAATAATGCCTGAAGTATTAATCGGAGGAGGTGGAGATTCAGCGAATGGAGGAATCAGTGGGCTTTTAGGACTTCAGCTGTTGGAACAGGTGCAAAAGAAAAATGTGGAGACAGTTTCTGCAACGGAAGAAAAAACAGATAATAATTCTTAAATTATAGAAAATAGAGGCATATTATTAAGAATTGAAAGACGCCCGAAAAATATTTTCGGGCGTCTTTCAATTCTTTATGCGGTATAACTTGCAAAAGCATCTTCAAGGCTTTCAAATTTTCCTTTAAACTCATCAATAGGGCAGTCCTGAAGAATATTTCCTTTATGGATAAGAATGACTCTTGAGCACAGCGCTTCCACTTCCTGCATGATGTGAGTTGATAGTAAAACCGTTTTTTGCTGTCCGATTTCTTTCACCACATTACGGATTTCAATGATCTGATTAGGATCCAGACCATTGGTAGGTTCATCCAGAATCAGTAAATCCGGCTGATGAATAATAGCCTGTGCAAGGCCAACACGTTGTTTATATCCTTTGGACAACTGCCCGATTTTTTTAGATTTTTCAGGAGTGATGCCTACCAGTTCGATCACTTCATCTACTCTGGATTCAGAGATTTTGTGGATATTGGCAACAAACTGAAGGTATTCTTTCACATACATTTCCAGATAAAGTGGATTATTTTCAGGAAGAAAACCAATTTTCTTTTTGCTTTCGATCTCATGATCAGCAATATTCATCCCATTGAAAATAATTTCTCCCTGGTCAATTTTCAGTGCACCGACAATAGATTTCATCAGGGTAGATTTTCCGGCACCGTTCGGGCCAAGAAGACCAATGATCTCATTTTTATCAATAGAAATGTTGATGTTGTCAAGGGCAGTCTGTTCACCAAATTTTTTGGTTAAATTGATTATCTGAAGCGGCATAAGTTTTACGATCTTTCTGCAAAAATAAAATAAAAAAACTCATTCTATTGAATGAGTTTTGCAATATTTATAAAAATATAATTATTTTCTTGATTTTTTCTTGGCTCCGCCTGATGCAGGAGTCGCTGTAGAGGCTGTACTTCCGTTTCCTTTATTCAATGCCGGGTTTACAGAAGCGGGTTTGTCATACATGGCATATTTTCCATTGGTTCTTCCAAAAATTTTATCCACCTGTTTTTGGGTTAAAAACTGTGATTTTCCAATGTATTTTCGGTTCTTGTTGATCACCTGAATAAACTGCATGGTTTGCTGCCCGTAGTTCTTTTCATAATGAAGTTCTATGATATCATTAGGCAGTTCCAATACAACATTTTCTTCCGGAGTGGAAACAAAACCATCCATAATAAGTTTATATAATCCTGCCACGTCACCATTAAGGTTCTGGAATGAAAAAGATCGGATGGTATTCAGGTTGCTGGTGTTCAGATCCTGGTAGTTAACTGTAAATTTATCTTCCTTTTTATATAGACCAACGGAATTATCTTTACCAATTTCCACCAAACTTTCATTTTTCAACACTTTGATCTGTGAGAAAACAGAAATACCGAACATACATGTAATAAGTAGAATTATTTTTCTCATGGAATGAATTTTAATGTTTTATAACTTGGTGCACATAAATTTACTCATAAAAAAGCTAAAAAGCAATTTTAATTCGTTAAAGCAAAAGTAACACTTTTTTTTAATATTTATAAGAGATCGTCTGCTGATACTATGGACTTCATTGTTTATATAAAGGATTGTGAATCATCAGTTTGTTTCCCTTTTATGAAAGTGCTGTGATTTCAGTATAAACCATCTTTTTAATTCTTAATCTGTTGTAAGATATTGATAAACAGATTGTATGAAGTCTAAGTCTGCGCGGATTTAAAATTAATTTAAAATAAATGTTAAAAATGTACTTTTGTGAATTAATATAAAAGAATTATAACAGTTTATTTTTAGAAAAGGCTGCTACAAAGATATCGAACTCCTTTTTGTAACTTCTTCCCACAGGAATCTGATATTTATTGACAACCAATTCATTATTACTAAAAGCAGTCACAAAAGAAGTATTAATGATAAAAGATCTGTGAATTCTTATAAAGCCTTTACCAGAGAGAATTTTCTCCAAATCTGTGATTTTATTTTTTGCTGTAAAACTTTCCTGTGTGAGCACAACTTTGATATCATTTCCCTGGCTCTCAAAATATACGATTTCCGAAACGGAAAGCTTTCTGTGCATTCCTTCTGTTTTAACAAGGATGAAATCCTCTTTAGCCGCTGTATTTCTCAAAAGGCGTTCCACGGCTTTGAAAAAACGTTCAAAAGTAATCGGTTTAAGGAGATAATCCACCGCTTCAAGTTCAAACCCCTCAATAGCAAAATCCCGATAGGCTGTGGTGAAAATAGTTTTGGGTTTTTGTGGCAACGACTTCAGAAAATCAATTCCATTGAGATGGGGCATCTGAATATCAAGAAACATCAGATCAACAGATTGATTTTGCAGAATTTTATAAGCCTCTATTGCATTTTGGGCTTTTCCTGTAAGCTTGAGATGATCAATTTTTGAGATATGATTTTCCAGTAATGCTGCTGCTAAAGGTTCATCATCCACAATAATACAGTTAATCATAATGAGAAGGCGTTGTTATTTCAACTTTAAAAATATTGTTTTCCTGTGAGATCCGAAAGATAAAATGTTCCTGATAATGATATTGAAGCTGTCTTTTTATGTTTTGCAGTCCTATTCCTTTTTCATTGTTCGTCTGGTGGTCTGAAAACGTATTTTCAATGGTAAAAACAGAATGCTGCTGATTGGTTTCGATTGCAATTTTTATTTCTGTGGTTGCGAAGTTATTTCCAGCACCATGTTTGAAAGCATTTTCTACCAAAGTAAGATACAGCAGCGGAGGAATAGTGTTGTGAGAATTTATCTTGCTAAATTTCTGAATTCTTAACCTCTCTTCATGATATCTGAGGCTTTCCAAAGCGATATAATGATCAATAATTTCCAATTCATCAGAAACCTGCACCCATTTTTTCTGCCCTTTGTATAAAATATAATCCAGAATATCTGAAAGCTGGCTGATTGATTGAGATGTTTTATCAGAATGACTGATGGACAGAGAATAAATATTATTCAGAGTATTAAAGAGAAAGTGAGGATTGAGCTGGGATTTGAGAGATTGCAGTTCAAGTTCCATCTTTTCCTTCTGCAGTTTGATGCTATGTTCTTTTTCATCCTTATACCGTATGATAAACATGATTGAGATAAAGATAAAGGCACCGCTGATAATCGGAAAGGTATAATGAAGCAGCAGGTAAGGAATATCTGTGAAAATTTCAAAAGGGGTGTCTTTCAGTTCATTGATGAAGAGAGGCTCAGCAATATAAACGATAAAAAACCGGTTAATGACAGAAATAATATAAAGGCTGAGAAAAATAGACAGTATTAATTCGATATACTTTTTCTGATCAAAAAAATGACGGATCAGAACAAAATAAATAAAATTGGCTCCGGCAATCTGGAAAATCCAGTGGCAAAAATTATAAATAATCAATCCTTTGGAAACTTCATTATTATATTCTCCATACATTTTTACCGTTCCGAATAAAAATAAAGCCGTCCAGAAGAGCAGCTGGAAGTATAGATTGTGTCTGATCTGAGTTTCTGACGTGGTTTTCATCATCATCAAAAATAGAAAATCTTATGGAACATCAGAGAAATGTTATGTCAACACCTTTAAAATCATGACAGATTACATCATTCACAGGTTCAACTGCATATTCAGCTATCGATACCGAATAAGATGCTGTCTGGATTCTATATCTGCAGGAAGGCTAAAATTTACCAACATTTGCAGAAAAAAAATGACAGAACGTTCCGAAAGACTTTACGGATTAGACCATTTGAGAGCTATCGCTATTTTGCTTGTGTTAATGTATCATTACCGTGCATTTAAACATCCTGACTGGATTGACGTTATCGGGAGATTTGGCTGGACGGGAGTGGATCTGTTTTTTGTTTTAAGCGGCTTCCTGATCTCCGGTCAGTTGTTTACAGAAATAAAAAATACAGGTAAGATCAGTCTGAAAATATTTTATATAAAACGTTTTTTCAGGATTTTTCCTTCCTATTTTTTTACGCTTTTCCTCTACTTTACATTTCCTTTTTTCAGGGAAAGGGAGGCTTTATCTCCGGTATGGAAGTTTGTTACCTTTACCCAAAACTATGGACTGGATGTAATCAACCGGGGAACATTTTCCCATGCATGGTCATTGTGTATCGAGGAACAATTTTATCTCATTTTACCATTGTTCCTTTTCATCGTAATGCCGACAAAACTGTTTAAATATATGGCTGTTCTGATGATTGTTGTCATTGGATTTTCTATTGCAGCAAGGCTTATGGCGTGGAATGAATTTATTGCAGCAGCAGATACTTCTTCCACAGATTTCTGGAAATTATGGTATATGAAAATATATTATCCTACACATACGAGGCTGGATGGATTGGGAATAGGTATTTTGATCGGGTACTTGATGCAATATTCTTCAGGGTTTAATAAAATGGTGCATAATAGGGGAAACATATTTTTCTTTTTGGGAATTATCCTTTTGGGAATTTCTTTCTGGGTATGCTACGAACAGGCCTCAAAAACAGCTTCCATATTTGGCTTTACACTGGTTGCCATCAGTTATGGATTGATTCTTATGGCAGCAGTTTCTCAATCATCTTTCCTATATCGTTCGAAATCGTATCTTACTGCTCAGCTGGCTGCTTTATCTTATGCTGTTTACCTTTCACATAAAGGAATTATTCACATGGTACAGGAGGGTTTTGAATATTTTAAACTTGAAACTTCAGATAATATAAGTCTTATGGTTTGTCTTTTTGCCTGTATACTTGGAGGCTTATTTTACAGATTTTTAATAGAAAAACCTTTTTCTATGATTAAAGCGAAGGTTTTGAAAAGAAATGTATAATATCTACCATATTCAGTATAGACTTTCAAAAATTAAAAAAGTATTATCCCATTATCCTTTCTAAAAATCTTTAATTTTTTTGTGCCTTAAAAAAATGCAGGATTAAAAGACTTGCGCCTTTGCGTTTTCCAACTAAACTTTTTTTATTTATGTTTTTTGGAAAATCGCAAAGGCGCAAAATATTATTATAAAGTTGTTATAAGGCGCAAAGATTTTATCTCCGATAAAATTTAATAATGCTTATTTCAAATACTTTATATGACAAATTTTTTATTTAGCTGTAATTGCTTTCAGAACTGCATTCTTTATTGCGGCTTCTTTGAAACTCCAGTATTCACTCTTTTCAGGCATCTGATTTTCAAGAATAATAAGGGTAGTATCTGTGGAGGGAAAGTAAGTGTTAAGACAGGTGAAACCATCACCAAGGCCTGTCACTGCATAATAATCCAGCCCTGCTTCTTTAATAAATCTCACGTTATATCCGAACCCCATACTTTCTTTTCCGAATACATTGTGCTGAGAAGTTGTAGAAGGGGTCAGCATCAGCTTTTGAAATTCAGGAGAGAGAAGTTTCCCTTTAAATAATGCCTGATCCCATTTTGCAAGATCCTGCACCGTGGAAATGATGCCTGCAGCAGGGGCTATCTTATCATTCAGAAAAGACTCTGTCACTTTTTTAAACTGATTGTTTTCGTTCATATAACCGGGAACATGGGACAGCCTGTTCTTTGTATTGTAAACAAAAGTCTGATCCATTTTCAGCTTTTTGAACAGAGAATGGGCCAGTTCTAGGAAGCTTTTTCCGGTTGTGTTTTTTAGGATTTCTCCCAGCATCATATAAGAAAGGTTGCCATATTTGAACTGGGAACCGGCCTTGAAAGCTGCGGGTTTCTCCAGATTGGTAATCCCATGCGTGTGGTTCAGCAGATGATGTACAGTAACGGTATCAGCCCAGGTTTGGGTAAGAGTAGGTAGGTATTTTTTGATAGGCGTATGAAGATTCAGTTTTCCCTGTTCCGCAGCCTGCAAAATTAAAATAGCGGTAACCTGTTTGGAATTTGACATGATTTCAAAATGATCATCAGTTCGTAAAGGGATTTTATTTTCGAAATCTTTATAACCGTTAGCTTTCAGATAGTGTACTTTTCCTTTTTGAGCCACCAAAACAACACCATTGAACTGTATAGGACTGGATGCGGTGATAATACTGTCGATTTTATAAGTGTAAGCGTTTTGTTTCTGAGCTGCTGCAGTAATAGACAACACTATAGAAAATACACCTGTGAAAAATAGTTTTGCGTTGGTCATTATTTATTTTTTATTGCTGAAATTGAGTGATAAATAGTAAAAAATATGCTCATCGAAATCATTTTATGAATGGGATATTTTAAAAATTTAAGATCCCAAATATATCTTTTTCTTTGAACTGTACAAGTAAATATTTCGTCAATTAATATGAGTGTAAGCATAAACCTGTCAGATAAATACCCTTATTTTTATAGGTCATTTTGATTTTTATATGAAGTAACACTTCAAAATACTGATGGCAATCTATTCAGAAATGTTAATAATCAATTAAATTTCTTTGTTATGGAAAATAGAGAACATAATCACGGAATCGTTTCTTCCGGAGAAGTTGAAAAACATTCAAAACATTCTTCCTCTCCAATGTACGGACAATTTGTGTTGATGGCTTTAGTGATGTTTTGTGCGATGTATATACTGATGTATGCTATGATAGACAGCCTGAAAAATCTTATTTCCAATATTAATAACCTGTATATGGCTCTGTTAATGACTTCAGTGATGCTTCTCATTGAATTATGGATCATGCGGAAAATGTATACGAGCAGAGCAATAAATTGGGCTATAGTGGTAATTGCCATAGCATCAGGTATTTTTTCCTGGTTCGGAATCAGGGAACAGATGAATGTAGATGACAGGCAGTTTGTAAAAAGTATGATTCCTCATCATGCTGCAGCTATTTTAATGGCTGAAAAGGCACATCTCACCGATCCGCAGCTGATTACCCTGCAGAAGAATATTCTTAAGACCCAATCCGAAGAGATCAAGCTGATGAAGCATAAACTCAGAGAATTTGAAAAGAGGTAGGGCACGAGTGGATTGTAATATGGAAAATTCTCTTGTTTGTAACGCAAAGCTTCTTTTAACTCTTTTCCGGTTTGTAAGATAGCAAAGATGGTATCAATTGTATGATTCTTTCTAAGCGCAAGTAGCATTAGCTTCATCTGCGGCTTTGTCGCTTGCTTTTCTTTCTTTAATGATTATTTTAAATAATAGAACGTTTTGTAATGATCAATAAAAAGGCATCATTTACTTGTAAATGATGCCTCGTCACTGAATATATTTGAATGTAAAATTGTTTTTCGTTTATCTACTCATTCTGCTTGATTTGTGGGTTATTATTAATTTCTTTATTAGGAATCTGAAACCTGAATTTATCAGGGGTCAGATTAAATCGTCCAAAAGTATGATTCGTTCCGGTGTAAACTCTTTCTAACGGAGTGTTTAATCTTTTCATATCAAACCAGGCATAGCCTTCACCCCAGAGTTCTATTCTCTTTTGCAGGACAATTTCATTGATCAGCTCGCTGCCCGATTTTATTGACAGTGTATAAGCCTGATCTCTTTTTGAAGTAATGTCAAACAATACCTGTCTGGCCTCCGTCTCTCTTCCTTGTCTCGCAAGGGCTTCGGCTTGGATATAATACAATGAGGATGCTCTGATGTAAATATAATCTCCTTCAAAAAGCGTAGGATCTTTAAACTTCCAACTTACATAAGGCGGATAATTTTTTGTTTTTCCATTAAAGGTATAAGTAGCAGCCTGACTTCCGTTGAATACTTTCTTACGGTAATCCGTTGCCGGAATAGCTTCATAAAGTCTTTTGTCTATCAGCTTACGGATCTGTGCTGCTCCCGCATATCCTTCATTGGTATTATCAAACATGGAAAAGAAAGATGCGTAATAATTTCCGATACTCATCGTGGAAATCGTATTATGAAAACCCCATATTACCTCAGTATTATTGATGTTGGAAAATCCGGTGTTGGTATAATCATCTTCGGTCATAAGGGCAATTCCCTGTTTACTTTCCTGAGCGTATTGGGCTGCTTTGATATAATCTCCTGTTTCCAGAAATACTTCAGATGCAATAGCTTTAGCAGTTCTTTGGTCTATCTGGGCTCTGGACGGTCGGGCATACGTATCCAGAAGCGAAATAGATTCTTCTATGTCTTTTTTGATTTGTGAATAAACCTCAGCAACAGATGATCTCGGAAGTCCCTGGCTTGGGTTAGCTGCTGTAAGAACCAATGGAAGTCCGGGCTCAGACTGGTGGCCGTTATAATCATTGGCGTAGAAACGAACCAGATAAAAGTAGGAGTAAGCTCTTAAAGCGAGCAGCTGTCCTGCAATCGCTCTGTTTTTTGCATTGGCATTTTTATCCAGACTATCCAGCAATTTATTGATCACAAATATTCTTGCATAAAAAGTGGTCCACACAATTTCAGAAGCAATATTGCTGGCATTGGTAGCTTCATAATTATAAAACATACCCAGATGCTGGTTGGTAGACTGGATCACATCATTAGACATCAGGTCGGCACCCGCTTTGATGCCCATAATTCCGAAATCTGAGTGAACGGTAGTACCGCCAGCACCATTGCTGCGAAGATCAAGATAGACGCCACCCAGGATTTTTTCCGGGCTGTTGGCATCATTATTTAATTGTTCACCGGAAATGTCTCCTTCCGGCAATGTATTGAGATCATTGGCACAGCTGGTAGCCAAAAAACTTATGGCTGCCGCTGTTATAAAGTATTTTATTGTGTTCATTCCTGTTTTTTAAAAATTAAGTTTAAACCCTAAAGAGACGCTCGACAACAGAGAATATCGGTACGAATCAGAAACTCCTGTCAGCGAAGCTCTCGGATCATAACCTTTTCTCTTGGACCATAGGTACAGATTGTTTCCTGTCACATAGATTTTCAGACCAGATAAACCTGCCTGTTGTGCAAACCCGTCAGGAAGCTGATAGGAGAGGGTTACATCCTGAAGGCTGATATAATCTGATTTGATCAGATACAGCGTTGAATTTCCGTTCTGGTTCGTAGCCGTAAGATCTACCCTAGGCAAGGCAGCCGTTGGATTTTCCGGAGTCCATGTTTTATCCAGATCCGTTGAATAGTTAGAACCATAGCTGTCAGAATGGAATAAACTTCTGTAGATATCATCATAGCCATATCCTCCAAACTGGTAAGCAAAATTCACTGCAAGATTAAATCTTTTATAGCTGAAATCTGTCCCGAATCCTCCATATACCTTTGGAATAGCAGACTTTCCGGTATTGTAATCAGTAGCTTCCTTATAATTATTGGTTACCGTTCTTTCTTCCTGTTTAGTGGTAGGATTGATCGTTGTACGATACCATAAAGCATCACCATTCTCAGGATTCACTCCTGCAAATTCTTTCAGGAAATAGGTATAGCGGTCTCCACCTTCTGTCAGGATAAATAAACCTGAAACAAGCCCTGTATTTCTCTGTTCGGCCGGTAATCTCGTAATCTTATTTTTGTAATGAGTGGCATTCGCATAAAAACTCCACTGGAACTCATCTCCGCGAAGGATATCCACACTTAGATTAGCCTGAACACCTCTGTTGGTCATATCTCCGATGTTTCCGTATTTCACATACGAACCTGCATTGGATGGAGGAAGAGGAAGCGTATAAATCATATCCGAAACTTTCCTTTCAAAATAATCAGCATTCAGGTTAATTCTGTTTTTTAAAAGGGAAATTTCAAAACCGGCATTCAGATTTTTGGATGTTTCCCATTTTAAATCCTTATTCCCTTGTTTTTTTAATGATAGAACAGGTTTGTCATTCCCGAAATTATTGATTCCATAGATATCCTGATAAGCATAATAGTCTCTGTTAGAGCCTCCTAAAAGGATGTTGTCATTTCCCTGCTGGCCGTAAGAAGCTTTTAATTTTAAAGAATTAATAATGCTGTTGTCCTTAAGAAAATCTTCCTTTGCGATATTCCAGGCGAGTCCCAGCCCATAGAAATTTCCCCATCTGCTTTCCGGGGAAAATACAGAAGAACCGTCTCTACGGATATTGGCATTGAAGAAATATTTACCGTCGTAATTATACAAGAGCCTTGTGAAATACCCTTCTACAGCATATTCGTAACCGCTTCCTGATAAACCTGTAATTTTTACGGCATTATCAAAAGCTTGTGAGTCAGGTAATAAAAGCTGCTGTTTTGATCCCGAGAATCCATCATCTTTGATCTTATTCAGTTCATGTCCTACAAGGAGATTGAAGCTGTGGTTCCCCAGCTTTTTCTGATAGGTAAGCAACTGCTGATGGTTCAGTGTATATTTAAAATTGGAGCTTTGCGAAATAGTTCCTCCCACAGAAGATGAAGTTCCTCCTTCCGTATTTCCGAACTGAAGGTTTCTTGTATTTTCAAGGTAGGCTCCAAAATTATAGGTAAAATCCAGTCCTTTGATGATTTCATAATTTAAACCAAGATTAAGATTGGACACATTACTTACGATCTGTGATTTATTCTTCTGAAGGTTACCCACAGGGTTTTCAAATACGGCATAAGATCTTGTAGCACCGTTAGGTCCCTGGCCGTCTCCATAGTCGTATAAGGCATTGCCGTAGCTGTCATAAAGCCTCTGATAGTTATTGTCCCTTAAGAAAACTGGGTAAAAAGGAGCTATATTTCTGGCAAACTGGAAAGGGTTGGAAAAACCTCCCGTCTCCCCGAAATCCTGCTTACTGTACGTATAGGATAGCGCACTGGTCAATTTCAGTTTTGAAGTGATGGAATAGTCTATATTAGACCTGATCCCGAACCTTTCAAAACCTGAAGAGATCAAATATCCTTTATCATCCAGATAATTAAGGGAAGTATAGGATTTTACCTGATCACCGTTAGCATTGATTCCCACTGTTGCTTCTCTTCTCAGGGCAGGTCTGAAAAGCAGTTTCTTCCAGTCGTCCTGATACAAAAGCTTAGCGTCAGGATTGAAAGAACCATCCTTTGAAATCAGCTGATTGAAAGCTACATTATAGACATTATATCCCAGTTTGGTCAATGCAGCCAGTCCCACATCGTGTGGCGAAGGGCCGGAAGGAACTGCTCCCGGTTGTTTCAGCCTTGCAATTTCACCGATTTTTGCTCTGTTATAATAAGCCGTATAATAATCCTGAGGAGACGTGTAGACCGAATAATCTTCAATAGACCTGAAGTTGACACCCGTTTTTACATCGGCCTCAATACTTATTCCTTTGCTTTTTCCCCTTTTGGTATTCACAATAATCACCCCATTGGCACCTCTGGAACCATACAAAGCATTCGAAGAAGCATCCTCAAGAAAAGAAATACTTTCAATGTCCGATGCGGCAATACTGTTCAGGTTTCCGCTGTACGGAATACCATCCAGTACAATCAGAGGGTCGCTGGATGCATTGATAGAGCCAATTCCTCTCATTCTGATAGTAGGCTGGGAACCCGGCTGGCCGGAAGAAATTACCTGTACTCCCGCTACTTTTCCTCCAATTCCCTGAAGAATATTTCCGTTTTGAAGATTAGAAAGATCCTTAGCCTTCAACGACTGTACAGATCCTGTAATCTCTTCTTTTTTCTGCTTTCCAAAAGCCACCACCACTACTTCTTTGATGGAGGTTTCTTGGGAAAGACTGTCTTTGCTTTGGGCAAAACCATATTCCGCGAACAGGAGTAAGGCCAATACACCAAGCTTGCATTGTTTCTTTTTCATTATATTAATCTAGGTTTAAACTGAATTGTATATTACTGCTGATCTCCTGTTAAAAAATATAACTTTCCGCCTCCTTTTTCAGGGAGGTTATAAAAAACGGATAGTAAAATTACAGGAGATGTACCCGGATGAAAGAAGCCTTGAACTCTCTGGCTTTAATTCCTACAGTAATGAATGTATCTCTTAAAAGTTAGCACATCATCATCATGCACATCATATCAAAGCACATGTCTTGAGAAATACAGTGGTGCTGTGAACAGGCAGGCTTTCCATAACACATTTGTTGTGCAGGAACGGTCGCCATAAAGGTGCATAGGTAAGAATTAAAGGTATTCTTATTCATGAGAATAGAGTTTATTTTTTTTAACTGGGTCAAAATTATTTAATAATTGACAAACCCAGGTAAAAGACAGGTATGAGATAAATCATATTAACCTACTAATTTAGTAGACTAATTGATTTTTATCAAATAGAGTTAGTTTATTTATTTGTAAATCAACTGGTTGTATTGTTGTGTGAAATGTTAAAAAAATGATAAAAAAGTTATACTTCAAACAGTGAATTAAAATTAATATTATAAGTCTATTGATTTTGTAGACTTATTGTCTATTTTATAGGCTTACTAATGATAAAATTGGTATCAGGAGCTTTATCCTGCTATTCGCTCATACTCCTCGCACCTGGCTGAATCCACTTCCTGCTGTGGGGTAACCGCTGCTATCAGGGCTAAGGAAGGTTGAATTATAAGTGATAAATGATAATTGATGAATGATCGATCATCAGTTATCAATCATCAATCATGATACAAGATCCCCAAATATCTGCGTCCATCCCTGAAATGTGTGGTAACAAACCAATAAAAAAGAAGCCTGCCTCACGACAGACTCCTATAAAAACAAGATTGAAAAGAATGTTATTGTTTGCTAATGTCCGGGACCTCCAGTGGAGCCTGGTCCCAACCGCCACCCAGTGCTCTGTACACAGCAACACTCGCTTTAAGTTGGTTTACTTTCTTTTCTACCAGCTCAAATCTGGATTCCAGCGCATCACGTTGAGTCAGTAAAACTTCCATATAATCTGCACGGGCATATTTGAACAGGTCGTTGGAAATATCTATAGACTTGGTTAAGGCATTTACTTCCTTCGTTTTAATATTCACACTGCTTTCCAGATTATGAATTTTAGATAACTGATTGGCAACCTCAATATAAGCTCCCAACACAGTCTGCTCATAATGATATACCGCCTGAATCTGTTTCGCATTGGCATTATTGTAAGCCGCTTTAATCGCTCTCCGGTTGATCAGAGGAGCGGTAAGTTCTCCCGCAAGAGAAAACAGAAACGACTGAGGTTTGATGATGTACAATGGATTAAAAGCCTGTAACCCAACTCCCGCAGAAAGATCAAGAGAAGGGTAGAACCTTGCTTTGGCTACTTTAATATCAAGCTTGGCAGCAGCCAGTTCATACTCAGCCTGTTTAATATCCGGGCGGTTTTCCAAAAGTTCAGAAGGAATTCCTCCATACACGGCCTGCGGAACCACAGAATCAAAAGAATCCTGACTTCTTTCCACAGATTGAGGAAATCTTCCCACCAGATAATTGATCTTATTTTCAGTTTCAACAATCTTCTGCTGGATGTCATACTGCATACCCTGAGTTTTCAGAACCTGAGCTTCAAATCTCTGCACAGCCAGTTCATTGGATCTGGCATTCTTTTTTAATTCTTTGATAATATCCAGCGCATCATTCTGAATTTTGATATTCTGATTCAAAATAACCAATTCATTATCCATGGCCAGCAGCTCATAATAAGAATCTGCTATCTCAGAAATGAGATGAGTCGTCATGAAATTCTTTCCTTCAATGCTCGCAAGATACCTTTGTACCTGTGCTTTTGTAGCATTATGAAGTTTTCCCCAGATATCGGTTTCCCACTGAGCCTGAGCACCAACTCCAAAATCAAATAAAGGTTCCGGCATTTCTCTGCCGGGTTCTATTTCAGTATTGGCTTCCATCGCTCCGATATTGGTGTACCGGCTTACTTTGTCTACGCCGGCGCCTGCTTTTAAACCTACAGACGGAAGATATTCCCCTTTCTTGGCTTTGATTTCATTTTTAGACATTTCAATTTCCTGAAGAACAATATTCAGTTCCTGATTATTCTGAAGAGCCTGACTAATCAGTTCCTGAAGATGAGGATCACTGAAGTATTCATTCCACTTCATTTTTCCGGTATTGATAGTGTCATTTTCTGCTGAACCGTATTTCTCAGGGACGGTTTTATTTTCAGCACGCTGTACAATTTCGATAGGTTTACAGGCAGTAAGACTTAATAAGACGACTGCCAGACCTGCATATTGATATATTTTTCTTTTATTCATAATGGATCATGTCTTCGCTTAATGGAGATTCATCTTCGTCTTTAATCATTTTTTTACCGTCAGACCACTTGGCAAATATGTAGTAGAGCCCCGGAATTACAATCACTCCGAATAGTGTTCCTATCAGCATTCCTCCCAATGAAGAGGCACCAATGGTATGGTTTCCGATAGCTCCGGCACCTCTTGCAAAAACAAGCGGAACCAATCCTGCAATAAATGCAAAAGAAGTCATCAGAATCGGTCTGAAACGGGCTTTGGAGCCTTCTACAGCAGCCTCAAGAATAGAATCTCCTGCCTGACGCCTTTTCACTGCAAATTCTACAATAAGTACCGCATTTTTACCTAATAATCCGATAATCATGATCAATCCCACCTGTGCATAGATATCATTTTCAAGTCCCATCGCTTTTAATAATAAGAAAGACCCGAATACTCCTACAGGCAGTGAACAAAGTACCGCAAATGGAATAAGGAAACTTTCATACTGAGCCGCCAGAACCAGATACACAAACACAAGAACAACAAGGAAGACATAGATCGCCTCGTTACCACGCTGAGCCTCATCGTAAGACAATCCTTCCCATGCCACTTTGTATCCGTGAGGAAGTGTTTTGGCAGCCGTTTCGTTGATGGCCTGAATAGCATCTGCTGTAGTATATCCAGCCGCCGGAAGCCCACGAATGGCTGCTGAATTGTACATATTATAACGTGTAATTTCGTTAGGTCCCTGAGTCTTTTTCATCGTCATGAATGCAGAATAAGGAACCATTTCATCACGGTCATTTTTCACATACAGATTCATAATATCCGTTGGAAGCCTTCTGAATTCCGGAGATGATTGTACATACACTTTGAAGAACTGCCCGAAACGGATAAAGCCCTGTTCATACGTACTACCGATCAGAATGTTGAGGTTGTCCATCGCTTTCCCGATAGAAACGCCTTTCTGCATCGCTGCATTATTATCGAATACCAGTTCGTACTGGGGATAATTAGCTGCAAAGAAGGTAAATACTCCTGAAAGTTCCTTACGTTTTTTAAGCTGTGCAATGAAATCTTTATTGGCCTTGTCAAATTCCTGATAATCGGTCGTTCTGTTCAGATCCAGAAGTCTCATAGAGAAACCTCCCGAAGATCCGAACCCCGGTACAGCTGGTGGTTCAAAGAATTCAATGGTCGCACCAAGATCTTTGGATTTTTCTTCCAGTTCTTCCATAATTTCTTTTACAGAATGATCGCGGTCGTTCCAGCTCTTAAGGTTAATCAGACAGGTTCCTGCATTCGAACCACGTCCTTCTGTCATGATTTCATACCCTGCCAGCGATGATACAGATTCCACACCGTCTACACCCATACAGATTTTCTGTAAGGTTCTTGAAACCTTATTGGTCTGTTCCAAAGTAGAACCCGGCGGAGTCTGGATAATGGCATAAATGGTTCCCTGATCCTCATTCGGGATAAATCCACCCGGAAGTACTTTATTGATCATTACAATTCCGGCACAGAAAGCGATCAGGATTCCCCATGTTACCACCTTTCGGCTCACAATTTTTCTAAGGAATGAAGCGTATTTTCCTGTTATTTTATCAAACCCGCTGTTAAATGAGTCTAAAGCTTTGGTGAAAATATTGACTTTCTTAGGCTTTCCATGATGGTTTTTTAACAGCATTGCTGCCAAAACCGGAGTCAGAGTAAGGGCTACTACCGCTGAAATCACAATAGAACTTGCCATGGTAATCGAAAACTGACGATAGAAAGTTCCCACCGGACCTGTCATAAATGAAATAGGAATAAACACGGCTACCATCACGGCTGTAATCGCAATAATAGCCCCTGCAATTTCACCCATTACTTCTTTTACGGCTTTGTAAGGCGAAATATTACTGTCTTCCATCTTAGCGTGAACGGCTTCAATTACAACAATTGCGTTGTCAACCACAATACCGATCGCCAATACCAATGCGAAAAGGGTAACAAGGTTGATGGTTAATCCGAAGAACTGAATCACAAAGAAAGTTCCGATCAGAGAAACCGGCACGGCAATAATAGGAATCAGCGTAGAACGCCAGTCGCCAAGGAAAATGAAAACCACGATGGCAACCAGGATAAATGCATCTCTCAGGGTATGCATTACCTGCTCAATAGAAGCATCCAGGAATTGTGAAACGTCATAACTGATTTTATAATCAACCCCCGGAGGGAAGTTTCCTTTCATTTCTGCCAGTTTTGCTTTCACATCCCTGATCACATCATTCGCATTACTTCCATAGTTTTGTTTTAGAACGATAGAGGCGGAAGGATGCCCGTCAAGATTGGAATAAATATCAAAGAACTCACTTCCCAGTTCTACCTTGGCAATATCTTTCAGTTTCACATTTTCTCCTTCAGCATTGGAACGAACGATAATATTTTCATATTCTTCCGGTTTGTTGTATTGCCCTTTATAAGTCAGTACATATTCCAGAGACTGTGCTGCAATACCGGAACTTTGCCCGATTCTTCCCGGACGTCCTATGATACTTTGCTCACCAATAGCTTTCATCACTTCATCTACCGAAATAGAATACGCACGCATACGGTCGGGATTCAGCCAGATACGCATGGCATACCTGCGGCTTCCCAGGATCTGAGATTTTGCAATCCCATGGATACGGTTGATTTCCGGAATGATATTCACCATAGAGTAGTTGTACAGGAATTTTTCATCCATACTTTTATTCGTACTGTAAAGATTCACGTACATCAGCATGCTGGGCTGAATCGGGTTGACGACAACGCCTTCTTTCTGTACCAGTTCCGGTAATAAAGGCATTACCTGGTCCACTCTGGTTTTTACCAGAACTACCGCCTCATTGGGATCGGTTCCGGGATCAAAGACAACGTTTACGGTAGCTTCTCCGGCACTGGTGGCATCGGTAGTGATGTAACGCATTCCCTGAACACCATTGATGGCATTCTCAATCGTAATCAATGATGATTTTACCAATACATCGGCACTTGCTCCTGGATAGGCAATAGAAACGGCTACGGTGGTAGGGGCAATTTTTGGAAACTGTTCCGTAGGAAGCTGCTTCATCGCAATCCCTCCCAAAAACAGGATGACAACCGATATCACAATAGCGAAAACCGGTCGGTGTATTACTTTTTTAAACATAATGCTGCTTTTGGGTTACTCGGCGTACAGATCCAGGTTCGACATTACTTTTTCAGGCTTTTGGTACTTTGAGCTGATCTTCTGGTTTTCCTGAACCAATCTAAGCCCTTCCAAAAGGATTCTGTCATCCTTTCCAAGTCCTGCAGAAACTACATAAATATGAGGTAATTCAGCCGCTACTTTTATTTCTCTTGCATGTACTTTACCGTCTTTACCGATGACATAGACATATTTCTTTTCCAGCTCTTCGAAAGTAGCTTTCTGTGGAATCATCATCGCATTGGCATAAGGTGATGTAATGACGATATTTCCGGTTTCTCCGTATCTCAGCAGTCCTTTGGGATTCGGGAAAGTAGCTCTGTAGGCGATATTTCCTGTTTCATTGTCAAAATCAGACTCTATGGTTTGTACGATACCGTCTTGTGTAAACTCTTTGCCATTAGCCATTCTTAAACGTACATGCAATGGATTGTTATCTTTTTTTGCATCCATCTGGTTAAGATATTCAGCTTCCGGAACATTGAAATACACCCACATTTTGCTGTTGTCGGAAAGTTCTGTTACCAGTTCACCTTCATCTACAAGACTTCCTTTTCTTACGTGTAATTTTCCTACAATTCCGGTAAAGGGAGCCCGGATTTCTGTAAATCTCAAATGGGTATTCATTGAAGAAAGTTCAGCCTGGGCTTTTTCATATCTTGCCTTAGCCATCGCCATTTCCTGAGGGGCAACGATGTTTTTGTCTGAAAGATTTTTGGTATTCTGGTATTCGATTTCAGCATATTTGGTTTCCGCTTTGGCACGGTTTACATCAGATTCATAAAGATTAGGCATAATTTTGAACATCAGCTGTCCTTTCTGTACAAACTGTCCTTCATCTACATAAATAGACTGGATGTATCCTTTTTCCTGAGCACGAAGCTCAATGTGATTAATAGAACGGATCTGCGCAACATAATCTTTGTTCACCAAAGTATCTTTTATAAGCGGGCTTGTAACGTTGAATGAAGCTGCTTCTGTTTTTTCCTTTTTCTCAGATTGACAGCCTACAAACAGGAGAATAAGGCACAAGTTGATATACATGAGACTTTTCTTGACCATGATAAATATTGTTTTTATAATAATTTATAATTGAAAAAATAGTGTTACCGACTCTCATAACAGCGTATGAAAGCAGATAAGATTTTCGAAAAATTAGAATAAAATCACAGTCGGATGACCCTGTACTGGATGTACAGATCATCATGTAAAGTTTTTAAATGTTCTGACTGAGCAAGTGAAACAGCAATTTGTCTGTTGTGAAATGTAGTGACAAAGCCTGAAATAAGATGCCAGAAACCATCTTTGAAAAGGGCAAGAAGCTCGGTAGAATCAGAGGTCTCTACATTGTCGTCATTTTCATTGTCATTTTCAGAAAGATTAGCTCTGATTTTGTTGTAGCGGGGATGGATGATATTGTAAGCATCATGAGCTTCATTATTGGTAAGAAAAGCAAAAGATTCTTTAAAGCTCTTTTTCTCGTGAACAAGAAGATCCGTAGTAAAATGAAGATCAGAAGAAATATCAGTTGAAATATACTGCTGAATTTGCCCGTAATACCATCCTAAAATGGTAAGCAACGCAAATAACAAACTGTATAAATATTGATAAAATCTTTTCCGCATCCCAGAGGCAAAGGTAGGTAAAGTTCAAAATAGGTGCAACCGTTAAAGATTAAAAAAGTGTTAAAAAGTAAGCTGTTTCATTGAAAAATTCATCTTTTCACGAAGTTTCCTTTTTGGCTAAGAAGTAGATAGATTCAGCGAAGTCTTCCTGATGAACATTTTGGAATTTTACACCAACAAAAAAATAAGAAAATGAATATAGTTCTAACAGGTTCCATCGGGAACATCGGAAACCCTCTTACAAAAGAATTAGTAAACAAAGGACATGAGGTCACAGTGATCAGCAGTAATGAAAAGAGAAGAGAAGCTATTGAAGCGGTAGGGGCAAAAGCAGCCATAGGGAGTATGTTTGATCCTGATTTTCTCACCGAAACATTTACCGGGGCAGATATTGTTTATCTGATGGAAACCATGGAGGCAGCAGGTGACCTGTTTGATAAAAATGTCGATTTTATTGGAAAAATCAGTGAAATTGGCCGTCATTATAAGACGGCTGTGGAGCGTTCCGGTGTAAAGGAAATTATCCATCTCAGCAGTATCGGAGCACATACGGACAAAGGGACAGGTATTATTGTGTTTCATCATCATGTAGAGCAGATTCTGAAGGAGCTTCCGGATGATGTTGCTATTAAGTTTATTCGTCCGGTAGGCATTTATTTCAATATGTTTTCATTCATCAGTACAATTAAAAACAAGGGTGTCATTATTTCCAATTGGGGTGGTGATCGAAAAGAACCGTGGGTTTCTCCATTGGATATTGCAGCGGTTGTAGCGGAAGAAACAGAAAGACCATTTGAAGGAAGAACGGTACGTTATGTAGCGAGTGATGAAGTTTCTCCTGATGAGATTGCGAAAGCTTTGGGTGAGGCAATCGGTAAGCCGGATCTTCAGTGGAAAGTGATTGCAGATGAAGAGCTATTGAAAAACTGGCTGGATATCGGTTTCAATGAACAGGTGGCTAAAGGTTTTGTAGAAACTCAGGCAAGCCAGGGCAGCGGAATTCTATACGAAGATTATCAGGAGCATCAGCCTGTTTTAGGAAAAGTAAAACTTGCAGATTTTGCAAAAGAATTTGCTGAAGCCTATCAAAATGATGAAGGGTAAATAGTGAACCACAAAAGTCACAAAAGTTTTTACGCATTTTAGTAAGACGAAGAGCATATTCTTACGCTGAAAAGTACACTTAAGAATAAAAGAACGGGCTACTTTAACCACAAAGATCTGTGCAAATCTGCGCCATCTGCGGGAAAATATAAACCACAAAAGTTTAAGCAATATCCATGAAAAAATGGCAGCATTCACTGTAAAACAATTTGTAATTTTATGATATGGAAAGACGGGCTGTAAAAAGAATAAAGACCATCACAGAATTTCACCGCTCGAGAGGATTACCGCCTCCTGAACATCCGTTGATCAGTGTGATTGATTATAAAGACGTAAAACGGCCAGCTGATATTGGTGAAGTTAACTGGATACTGGATTTTTATCAGATTTCTTTAAAAATTGGCATAAATGGGAAGCTGAAGTACGGCCAGCAGGAATATGATTTTGATGAAGGAACACTGTTTTTTATCTCGCCGAACCAGATTTTCAGAATTGAAGCAGATCCTAAAATACAGGAAAAACAATCCGGATGGATGCTGTTGATTCATCCAGATTTTCTTTGGCATACTTCACTGGCGAAGACCATAAAGCAATATGATTTTTTTGAGTATTCAGTGAATGAAGCTTTATTTCTTTCAAAAAAAGAAGAACTTACCATCAATGGAATTATAGAAAATATTGAACTGGAATATCATTCGGTGATCGATAAATTCAGTCAGAATATTATCATTTCCCATATTGAAACATTGCTCAATTATTCAGAAAGGTTTTATGAAAGGCAGTTTATCACCAGAAAAATAACCAATCATACCATTTTAAATCGTTTAGAAGTTGTACTGCATGATTACTTCAATAACTATGATCTGATATCGGAAGGTTTACCTACAGTTCAGTTTGTTGCTGGTGAGCTTGGAATTTCTCCCAATTATCTCAGCCGATTATTCAAAACACTTACCGGACAGAGCACTCAGCAATTCATTCATGATAAACTGATTGAAAAAGCGAAAGAAAAACTCTCTACTACCAATTTATCCGTGAGTGAAATTGCATATGAATTGGGTTTTGAACATCCGCAATCCTTTACCAAACTGTTTAAAAATAAAACCAATCTTTCTCCTCTGCAGTTCAGAGCTTCTTTTCAGTGAGGGATTAAAAAATAATTTATAATAAGTCTATAGCATTGATGTTGTAGACTCTTTTGTCTACTGTTTAATTTCATTTTATGCTCATTCACAGAAACAATTAACGTATAATAATGACTTGGTGGCTTTAAAGTTTAATATTATTTTTGAATTAGCTTTATTTTGCACAATTTTTGCTGTAAAAAGCTACTTTTAACGGTTAAAGCATAACCGATAGTACAAAAAAATCCTCCAATATTTATTATGATGAAAAAATACCTTATTTACATATCACTTTTTGGAGCACCCTTATTTTGGGGGCAAGGTAAAGTGAGTGAAAAAACTGCATACCAACAGAACCTGACATTATCAGAGGCAGAAAATGCTGCAATGGCATTTGATGCTGATATAAAATTGTCTGATGAAGAAATCAATTTGGATAAAAAACTATTCCAGATTCGTAAACAGTTTCTCAGTGATTCGGAAGCAAAGAAAATATCCTTATATAACAGCTCTTTTAATGAATTAAAGCCATTAATAGAAAGCAGTAAATTGTTTGAAATTCTTCAGACAATGCCGAAAGGAGGACTGCTGCATACCCATAGCGGTGGAATCACAGACGTGAGATGGATTATTTCAACTGCCAGAAAATATCCGGAGTGCTATGTTTATGATCAGAAAGATAACGATCAGTTTATTTCCGGGCAGCTGGCATTTTTTGAAAAAGGAAAAGTCCCGAACGGATTTATAAACCTTGATAAAAAGCTCACTTCAAACCCTGGTTTTGAAAAAGAACTGGAGGATCTTCTTACGTTGAAACGTGATAATCTTTGTTCTTACACCAATTATTGGATTGAATTTGAAAAACGTTTTAAACGCATCAGTTTATTGCTTCCGTATCGTCCTTTCTTTAAAGAATATTATCTGAAAGGATTTCAGGATTTGATCAAAGGTAAAGTTCAGCACGTAGAAATAAGATATATCTTTGATGAACTTTATGATTTTCAACATGGAAAATATCCTTTGAAAACATCCATTACAGATCTGCAGGACATTCTTAAAAAAGTACACCAGTCAGATCCGCAGTTTACCCTGAAACTGATCTATTCGAGTTTTAAATTCTTAGATAATGACAACATTGAAAAGCAGCTGGAAACGGCATTTGAAATGAAAAAAGAATTTCCGGATATGATCTCAGGCTTTGATCTTGTAGCAGATGAGGCAGCGGGACATCATATCAGTTTTTTTGAGAAAAGCTGGGCCAAAATGAAGGGGCTTAGTAAAAAATACGGGGTAGAACTTCCTCTTTTCCTTCATGCAGGCGAAAGTACTTCTATCCTCAATAAAAATATTCTGGATGTTGTGCCGCTAAACAATAAGAGAATTGGTCACGGACTGAATCTGATTTACTTCCCAAAAACCATGGAACAGATCAGAAAACAGGATAAGCTGGTGGAAGTAAGTCCACTCAGTAATCAGATCTTAGGATATGTAAGTGACCTGAGAAATCATCCGGCAAGGGTTTTATTGAGCAATGGAGTACAATGTTCCATTAACAGTGATGATCCTTCTGTGTATGGATATACAGGTCTGAGCTATGATTTTTGGGTGACACAGATCTATTGGGAATTGGATGTGAAAGCATTGAAAAAACTGGTTTTCAATTCCATTAATTATTCTTCTATGAATGATGGTGAAAAAAAGAAAGCACTCACTTATCTGAACCAGCAATGGAATGATTTTGTTCAGAAAACAAATCAGAAATTAAATTAATAGGAGTTTTCCTAAAAAATAAAATCGCATTATTGACTTCAATAGTGCGATTTGTCTTTTAATAGCTTTCATTTACTTTTTAAACTTTACTTTGGATAATTCCTTTTTTACAGAAGAACCCAACTTTGACGGACTTACTTTAGTCAGAAGCAAAGATTCACAACCATTGAAAATGGCAAAACGTTTTATGGTTTCTACGAAAGGTGTAAGCCATAAATCAAGGTCAATAGTACTGTTTTCAATATGTAGATGGATAAGTTCAAACTTTTTTTCTTTTCTGTGCGCTTTACAGTCAACCCTTCCGATAAACTGATCTCCAAACAGGATAGGCAGACAGAAATAGCCATACTGTCTTTTTTCTTTTGGAGTATAGCATTCCAGACGAAAGTCAAAATCAAAAATCTGTTTGATCCGCTCCCTATGAATAATGGAGTTATCAAACGGAGACAGCAGCCGGATATTGGAATCTTTAAGATCATATGTCTTTTCAAAAAAATCGTTCCGAACAAAGACGGAGGGCAATCCTTCTATTTTGACCTGAGAAATCAAGTTTTCTTCAAGCATCATGTCTAAGACCTTGTTGACATTTTTCTTTACATCATTTCCTTTTCGAAGGTGAGTGATCTGTTTTAACGTCGTAAAGCCATAAGCTCTCAGATTGGTTTTTACCAGATATTCAGCAAACTCAAGTGGAGTAGGTTCTGTAGTATCAATGAAAGATGGTAAAACTCTCTCAGCGAGATCATAAGTTTTCTGCATTCCCGAACGTCCGCTGATCATCAGATCTCCCTGCATGAAAAGTCTTTCCAGAGCCAGCTTGGCAGGTTTCCAGTTCCACCAGCTTCCTGGTGTTTGGCTTTCATTTTCAAAATCTCTTGCTCTTTTAGGTCCTTCATTCCGGATGGTGTCTGTCACATATTCCATCACTTTAGGATCAGCATTGTAGTAACGGGATTCTCCTCTTTTGATCGTCAGCATCTGAGGTAAAACATACCGGAAATCCTTCATGGGAAGATATGAAGCTGCATGAAACCAATATTCAAATACTTTACGTTCTTCTACCAGTTCTTCCAGATAATCGGCCCTGAAATCCGGAATTCTTGTCCAAAGGGTGTGATGATGAGCCCGCTCCACCATAGACAGCGTATCGATCTGGATATATCCAAGATGTTCCAAAGCATTGAGAACAGCCTCTTTTCCGGTTCCGAATGGCGTATTGTGCGTTAATCCCTGGCTGTCTAATGTGGCAAGCTTCAATTGTCCTAATGCCAACTTGTTTTTCATATTTTAATAAAGCAGATTGATGATGTTTTTTCAAATATAAAGATTTGGTTTTTGAGATAACATTCTTCTTTTTATTGCTGTTATCTATTTTGTCTGTTACCTACCATTGAAAATGGACTATCGATGATATGATGCATGTTTTTATTATTTAAAAAGATATTATGTGAAGATTTCTTGTTTTTCACCGCATGTAAGACAAATACCATCCATGTCTATTACGTTACCAATACAATTTTTACTGTGACAATTTATTCTTTCTATTTCACTCTCAAAGTCACAATTGATACAGTGTACAAGTTTTGAAGAAGGTTTATTTGGACTGAGAAGTGCCCATTTACTTAGTAATTTCTCACCTTTTGAGTTCATTTCATAAAAACAAGTAGGACAAAGATACCTTCTCCCACTCAAATCAAAATTTAAGAAACTGTTTATTTTTTTTATCCCAATTGTTGCTTCTAGAAAATCTAAAAATTTATATGATAATGTACTCTCGAAACTCCAATCATAATATCCAAAAAGAGGATTCGATTCATTCCATTTTTTTATATCGTTAAACCATTGATCCTTTCCAAAAAAATAAGTATATGCTTTTAATATATCGATTATAACAGTATTAGGATCATTTAATATATTTCCGGCTCCATGAATTGCCTTATTTCTATTTTGCCGAATATCTTCAATAAACTTTATTTTTTCTGTGGTAAGAGTTCCATTTGTAACTGTACAAAAAGTATGAAGAAGATTTTCCCCAGCAAATGTGTACATAGCAGAATAATCAACATTTTTACTTTCTGGTAAACTTGGCCACTCTGATCTTTTTTGTTCTAGAAGTAAATAAGGAGAATTTCTTACAATTATACTTTTCATGTAAGTTTCAATTCCTTGATGTAATAATATAATCGATGTTCTGAATGTTGGTTTATTATGTTCCCAAACCTCATTTAGAGGTACTTCTTCAGTTATATTTTTATCATCGTATTCTTTATACTTACAATAAATATTAAACAAAGACTCAAGTGCTTGAATTAGACATTCTTTTGCAACTTTTTCAAAATCTTCGTATTCTGGTATATTAGTTATCATTAGTTGAGTAATTTTAGTACGATTTGTCTTGAATTATCGGTCAAGCCTGTAAATAAATTCCTCAATTTCCGTTTGTCTGGCATTGGCAAAACCTTTGTCAGTACCAATTTTCATAAAACCACATTTTTCCAGAACCTTTTGCGAACCCAGATTATCAAAAGCAACCCGTCCAAAAATAGGTCTTGTTGTTTCCAAGACTAGAAAATTCTTTAACGCCGTTGTGGCGACACCTTTTCCCCAGAAATTCTTATCAATCCAATAGGTGATTTCTGCGTCACCCTCCATGATAAATTTGGCAATACTTCCGGCAATTACTGTATCGGCCATAATGGTTTGGTTGTTGACGGTGGGATCGGCCAGTAATTTGGTAAACTTAGCAATGTAAGCTTCTTTATTCGTGGAATCTTTTGATGTAAATGCTGCCAGATGATTGGCTTCATCATCAAGCTGAAAATGAAAAAGAATTTCCAGATCTTCCACTGCGGTCGGCCTGAGTTTAATGTTATAGTGAATATCTTTCATATATGAGATAGTGTTGGTTGATCTTCAAATATAGACTTTATTTAAGCTATTTAGATAGCGGTTAACCTTTAAAAAGAGCTTTGAAGATAAAAATCAAATATTTTTAAAACTTTTGTGGTTTATATTTTCTTACAGATGACACAGATGCTGGTGGTTAAAATAATACGCTGTTTTTTATACGTACAAATGCGTATAGGTTTCAGTAAAAATACCTGGCTTCAAAATCGGAAATTTATACTCTGAAATCCGGTCTTTTTTCATCGTTACTTTGGTATGTTCAAAAGAAGCTTCAAAACCCTGAACAACGGCAGCATCCGAAAAGCCAGGAAAAGAGTAGGAACCATACCCAAAATTATTATCATGAAAAATCGAGAAAATGTTGCTCCCTTTGTAGAAGCATCACAAATTATTACAGAACTGAAAGACAGAGCCAATGATATTCTTGCAAGTGTTTTAAGTACAGATCTGTCTGCAATTACTATTAATGGAAAAGGAAATTTTCCTTATTACTGGCAGGATCCGTCAAACCTGAAGTTTAATAAAAAAACTTACGACTGGATCTCTTCCAACCTGAGAGCCAATACTGAGCCGGTACAGCTGGATCAGGTATTTACCAATTACTTTATTGATGCTTTTTCAAAAGTCAACTATTCCTTATCTGTAGAAGATACAGCTGTACTGAATGATGCTCATACCAGAGCGACAGATCAGCAAATGGCCCTGCTTAATGCCTGGGTAGCCGCTTATAACACACTTCCTCCAGCTACCGACACCATGCAGCCTATTGATATCATTATGGATAAAATTGCTACAGAGTGGGCGAATCCTGCTACTACTTTGTACCAGATTCAGAAGAGTGATAACCTGGATGCATTACTGAACAAGACACCGGCAAGCGGAAAACCTATTATTCCTGTACTGGCCAATTATCTGGATGCGCTGGGGGCCACTATATCTTTGCAGAATAATGTGACAATGAATAATGGCTACCTATCCAAAGCCTTGAAGAATGTACAGAATCCTAAAAAAGAAAACGGCGGACTGCTCCTGAATGACGACAGTATTTTACCCGCTTTTGAGGTGACCACGCCTCTAAATGAGATTTTAAACGGGCTTAAAAATACTTCTCAGACTGCTCAGATCGATATGGAAGTAAGCCGTGAATCCGAAAGTCGTTTCCGGGTTTCCGTAGAAGGGAAAACGGGTTTTTCTATTCCTATCTTTGATTTCTTTACGTTAGGAATCGGGGGCAATGCCAATTATTTCAGTGAAGATATTGCGATAAGCAAAAACTCAATCAAAATATCTATGATGTTTACAGGGGTTACTCTGGTGAACTTTGGACCAAAAGATTTTAATATTGCCAGCAATATGTACTGGGCATGGTTTGATCCTATCCGCAAAGCACAGATCAACAGCAGAGACAAAGAAGAAGAAAAGCATATCTCAGGATATAAATTTTCTCCGGATCCTGGGATGAAATTCGGACCGGAAGGACCTTTCGGACTCCTGAACGGGGTGGCAATCTCCAATTATCCTACTGTAGAGATTACAGTAACAGGTGAAGATTATAAAAGCATTCAGAAAACCTTTGAACAGTCTACTTCTGCCACACTTTCTTTCTTAGGTATTCCATTGGCAAGCGTTAAAGAATCTACATATTCTTCCTCCATCTCTGTAGACCAATCAAAATCTACAATCAAGATCACACTCAGTCCTCCGCCAAGTCTGGTGGCTGGAAACAACAGAGATTCCATAGCATGGGTTCTGGGTGCTGTTGTCGATTATCCGGCTGAGGTGGGTGATGATGTCGAACTTCTTAATAATGAAGAGTTGGTAGCGAAGGGCGCTTATCCTAACTACCAGCTGTATAAAGATAACTTCGGAACTACCTATTGTTCTGTGAAAAAAGTGAAATCTCATGCTGTGGGAGCCACATGGGTAAGTGAATGTCTTGCTGCCCATCCGGGAACAAGTCCTGCAGGAAAACCATGGACGAGCCCTAAACAATCCGGGGTGATCTGGCCATAATCAACAAAAATAAGTATAACAAAATAGACTGTCTCAACAAGGCAGTCTATTTTATTAGGTTGATTTCAAAGTATTCTTATTTCGTCAATTTTCAGACTTTTACTGGTTCGAAACATGGAAACTTTGAAGTATAGGAATGTTTAAAAAACTATTTGACCAGAAGATAGATTCCAACACCAATGGCGGCATAAGCCGTAACGGTAAGAATATCAGCAATAGGCTGTGAAAAGCGTTTTTCTGCAATTCTCTCACTATTGATCTGGTTCTTATGGAATTTCAGACTTTTTTTAGCATTACGAACAGGGTGTGCGACCAGACTGTCTCCTTCCCATCGGTCAACAATGACTTTATAACTGTTGTTATCCACTTCAATTTTAACATTTTTACCGGCGGCCAGTTTCTCCTGAATATTGACAGGAGCAGGTTGTGCGCTCAGACTTTGAGATGCTGGATTTGTACCTGTTATTTCTGTAGAAGGATTATTAGCTATAGCTGTATTCTTTTTAGTGCCTTGATTATTGTTGACTGCCGGATCTACAGGCTTTTTTACCTGATAGGTATAGCAACTGGTAAGCGTACATAATATAATGATGAAATAAAGATTCTTTCGCATAAGCCAAATTTAAGAATTAAACGGAATATTTGGGAGTTTCTTTTAAAAGATGATGTTTTTTTTAAATTTCCCAGTTGTTCCTGGTATAAAACGTCTCCAACTATCAGTGGGGGATAAAGTAAAAAGATTTTAGGTGTCTGATATAAATTTAAGTCAAAGGAACTCATGCAACAGATTATTCTGATGAAAAAGGGTTTTTAGATCACCTTTTTGTTTTTAGAATCTTCTATTGACAATATTAAAAGAAGCCCGAAAAAAATTGTAAAAAAAAATTAAATATAAAACAGAAACCGGTCTGTCGGTTTTTCAGATCTATTGTTAGAAGCAGTTGAAACATACTACAAATTATCCTGCTTATATGACGTATATAATGGATAGATGTATCATTGGTGTATTAATGATCTGTTAAAAATGCATGTTTGATGTAGTTGTATTTTGTTGGTATATCTTTTATCTCTCTACTTTTGCGGCAACAAAATGATCAAATGATGAAAAAAAAATTTCTATCACTTGGAGGCATTATACTCAGCCTTCAGGTGTTCTCGCAAGTAGGTATTAATACGCCAAATCCCCAGGCCAGCCTGGATGTTGTAGGTAAGCCGACATCTACAAATGTATTCGATGGTATTATTGCTCCAAGAATTACGGGCGCACAGCTCAGAGCAAAGACCTATACCCAAAAACAGCAAGGAGCGATGGTATATGTAACTGCTGCTGATACAGCTCCCAGCGGGCAGACTACAGAAGTAACCAGCACAGGGTATTTTTATTTTGACAGCAATCTGAACCGCTGGCAAAAACTGAATTCTGGAACGATCGCCGTAGGGGATCCCACAGCAGATGCCTTCATAGATGATCCGGCCAATACAATGGTAAAATTAGGAGCAGCCTCTACCGGAACTGCCAGAACTTCAAACACGGATTTCGTTATTAAAGATAACGGAAGAGTAGGGATAGGAACGCAATTGCCTGATGCAGCCCTGCATATAAAAGAAAATGGCAATACTGACAGTAATCAGCTGAAAGTTCAGTCAACCAATAGCTCTCCATTGATTAATCTGGAAAGAACAGGAACCAATAACCTGGCTTCCGGAACAGAGCTCGGAAAAATATCCTTTAACGGAAAGATTTCAGGATCTAATTTCCCATTAGCAGGTATAAAAGCCAATTACTGGGGTAATGGAGCAACCAATTCTTCAGCTCTTACATTTTCTACGAGTGACCGACCAGCTGTTGTAATTAACGAGAATGGAAATATGGGAATAGGACGTTATGATACCAATTATGCCATGTCTCCTACCCAAAAACTTGATGTAGACGGAAATGTAAGATTCAGAGGGGTTCCGTCATCCACAATGAACAGCACAGACATGTTAATGGCCTTGGATGCTAACGGGGTTGCTAAAAAAGTAGATATCACAACACCTGTCAGTGCTCTGGTTGCAACAAGAACGGGACCTTCATTAAAAACGGCGGATGGCTCCGCTGCTATCATGTGGTTTGAAAATACCCGTCTTTCTGATAATGCCTATCTGACAAGAGTTGATAGTGGTACCTTTAAAGCAGTCAAGACAGGACTATATACTATAAGTATCACAGCCCATTTTGACCAGGTTCCTGAAGGTACACCATTAGAAAGCCATTACAGAGGAGTATCAGTTGGGGTAAGGACTACAGGGAACAAGCTTACCCAACATTACGGATCTAATTATTTAGGAAGTGGATACACCAATATTACTGCTGTTTTTATAATGAATGCAGGCGAACAATTTCATGCATATAGCCAATGTAATAAAGGTGGATCGTACAGACAGATGGAAGCTACAATATCCGTTGTTTATACACCTTTGTAAAGTATTTCAAATATATTGCATTAATAAACTTTATAGTACGCCAGTTTTTATATAAAAAAGATAAGCAGCTAATAAGGTAAACTTCATAATTGCCTTGCTTCAAAACCAAAACCCCGTTCAGAAAACTGAAAGGGGGTTTGGTTGTTATTTTCCAAGAATTTTGCTGGAATCCTTTTCAAGGTTTTAAACCTTGAAAAGGATAAATTTTTCGTATAGTGGAAAGATTCTTTCTTCATAAAGAGGCTTTACAACATTAATTCCTCACTCCAGCTCCCATCTTCCAACCTCTCAGATGATGACAGATAAAAAACTCAGCCAGTGTCAATCTAATTTTTATATTTGCATTTGTAGGATTGGGATTCTCAGAAAACCGCCGGAATACTCATAAAAATTTTAAAATATAATAACCAAAACAAAGAAGAATAAGGAATGGATAAAAGTAATTTATTGATTATTATCGCTTCGGTTTCCGTATTCATTTCTGTACTTCTTTCAATTTTCCTTGTTACAGTAAAGACCAGGCACAGAGTAAGCAATGTTTTATTTGCTGTTTTTCTCATCATTAACGCCATAGATATGAGTGATCCTCTGTTTACTATGGTGTCTGATGGACCATCCAACCTTGGGATATTCAAAAATATGCTTGTGTTTCTGCAAATTCCGGTTTTTTATCTCTACGTGTTATCCGTTTGTTATTCGGATTTCAAACTGAAACCCCAGTATCTGCTGCATGCGCTTCCGTTTTTGATTGCTAATCTGATTTTACTGCCTCGTTTTTATGGGGTAGATATGGCATCGAAAATTCACTTTATTGAAAACCGTCAAAACATGGTAGAATTGAAGTTTAATCATATTCTGTTGCATGCCCAGATGGTTATCTATTTTGTTGCGGTTTTCAGAGTATTAAGGAAATCAAAGACGCTTTATCTTGAAAATTATGCCGGGAAAAACATCAGTTCTTACCACTGGCTGTTCCAGTTTACGGTTGTATTGTGTATGGTTTATGCCATCGCTCTTTTAAAAAACATTCTTAAGTTTTCAGAATATGTCTACATTTCGGAAGGGATAAAGGCTGCACTTTTATTATTATCCCTTTTTATTATTTGCTGGTATCTTTTCAAAGCATTGAATCATCCTGAGCTTTTCAGAAACGTGGATTCAAAATTGAAGATGGTTTCCGAGATGGTTTCGGAAGAAAAAAATAATGAAGAACCAGTGACAAATGACAGGGAATATAATGAGGATCTTTTGAGATTAAAAAAGTATATGGTGGAGAAAAAACCGTTTCTTAATTCTTCCCTTACCATTCAGGAGGTTTCGGGAGAAATTGGAATTCCTGTCAGAGAATTGTCTCTTTTAATCAATCATCAGTTGGGTCAGCATTTCTATGATTTTGTAAATACCTATCGTATAGAAAATGCCATGAATATGTTAAAAGATGAAACCAAAAGTAAGGTGACGATCCTTGAAATTCTGTATGAAGTGGGGTTCAATTCAAAATCTTCTTTTAATACTGCCTTTAAAAAACATACGGGAACTACGCCTACGCTTTATCGTAAGGGTTTGTAACACAATATTTTGTAATTATCCGTACGCTTTCTCAGAATGATCCGTACTTATTTTTCTGAGAAAATTGGGACGATTACTTTTATTCGGTCGTCTGCTTTCAAGGGCTTCCACATCTTTGTATCGAAATAAATTTTTAACATTTAAAAAACGATACAATGAAAACATCTTTTCAATTTTTAGCAGTACTGTTATTCTTAAGTAGCTTTACTTTCGGACAAAAAAAATCCGCAAAAATTGATTCCATTATCCAGGATAATTATAAAAAAAGTCCAGAGGTAGGAATCAGTGTTGGCTTTATCAGTAATAATGAAGAATATTATACGGCATATGGTAATATAAGTAAGGAAAGTAAAAGCAGGATTGATAAAAATTCTCTGTTCGAAATTGCCTCTATTACTAAAATTTTAACTGCCAATTTAATTGCCCAGGCAGTGATAGACCGAAAAATAAAACTGGATGATTATATCGACGGTTATCTTCCCAAAGAATATGTGTTGCAACAAAATCTTAAAAATAAGATCAGAATTTCAGATCTTGCATCTCATCAATCCGGTTTACCCGATATCGACTTCCCAAAATTAATAGAACTGAATCCACAGCAGCCTGTAAGCAACGTCACTCAAAGTACGCTGACCTCTCTAATCAATAACTGTAAAGAGCTTAAAGATTATGGTAAGTACCAATATTCAACCATGGGCTACACTTTATTGGGACAGATTCTGGAAAAAGTATATGGAAAGAGTTATGATCTCATTATCAGAGAAAAACTAACAGATCCATTGAAAATGACGACTACACTAACGAAAGATTTTAACGTGAAAAACAAAACGACTGGTCATAATCCGGATGGAGGAATTCAGGAATTTTTCAATTGGAATGTTACCGCTCCCGCCGGATTGGTAAAATCTAATTCAACCGATATGATAAAGTTTTTAAAGGCGGTATTAAATGATAAAACCAAAGTAGGTCAGGCTTCCATAATAGCGGAGAAAATCTTTTATAAAGATGACAAAAGAGAAATGGGATTAGGCTTAAATATATCAACGGATGATCAAAATACGCTCTATTTAAAATCCGGAGATTCTATGGGACAGTCTTCCATCATATGTTATAACAGGGCTAAAAAGTGGGGCATTATCATCCTTCTTGATCAGAGAAACTCAAAGATGAGACAGGATCTTCTTAATACAATTTATGATACCGTCCTGAAGTAAGGGTTGTAAGCCTGTTTATTCAATCAATATTTATTGTAATGAAAAGGGACAAGTCTGAATACAGGCTTGTCCCTTATGGTGATCTTCAGAATCTTTTTTGAAGATTATTTTAAAACCTGCTGGTCATAAAGAAGATTGTCATCTTCATCAAAGCTTATGATCAACATTTTATATTGTTTTGCACTGTCGTTATTAAAGAATTTAATTCTTGGAGGAACATAATCACTGTCAAATAAATTAGGATTCCAGTACAGTGTTTCGCGGGTATCGTTTTCAATTTTTTCCGGTGCGTCATCATCTATCATTTCAATCGGGAATTCTGAAGGTTTATCATATCCTTTGATGATGGATGAGTTGTTCTTTTTCGTCTCTTTTTCATTGCTTTTAGCCTGCATGTTGCCTTTCATTGTGTAGATGGCTACGGCATCACCTACCAATCCTGATCCCTTAATAATTTTTACCATCGCAATATTGTTGATGGGTAGAGTGGAAATCATGGTAGGATCGGTCGCTATTTCATCTAAAAAGAGCTTGGCTTGCTGGCCCCGGATGTAGGGTACGTTAGCTCCTGAATTATTCCTCTGAAATGTCAGCCCGGCAGCTTTTCCCTGCAGCCAGTCTAAAATATTGGTGTATCCCGAGGTATGCTGATCTTCATTGACAAAATCAAATACCGTAGAATTGACTGAGCTGAACATTCCGGTGGACAGTTGTTTATCCAGTTCTGCTTTCGGATCTTTCTTTTTTCCTACTAAGGCTACTTCCTGAATTTGTATATCATTACTCTCTTTCTTTTTAATATTTTTTTGAGTATTGATAGCTCTGGAAATTGTAGAGGTAAGGGTTTTATTTTTACCCGCTTTCATCAAGGTATATTGAGTCGCCGGGAAATTACCCTTAAATTGTGAAGGAGTGACCAGCGGTTCTATGGTGACAAACAAATCATTATTTCCCGATTCTTTATTTTCTGAATTAACAAAGGCTGAAATTTCCAGCGGTTCATCATTATTCAGGTTATTTAAATAGATATATCCGTTTTGATCTGTTTTGAATTGGCTGAATACAGGCTGACTCTGACCGGATTTTGATAACAAATTGATATTCGTGTTGGGCAGAAGAGCATTATTTTTAATAGGTTTTACTCTGTAAGAAAGGTATTTTTGAGATGGAGTTTTAATGGCCGGGGCAACTCCGCTGAGTACAGCATTCCAGTCGAATCTTTTCCAGTTTTCAGAAATAAGAAGGGCGTCCAAAGCTTCCGTATTGGCATTCTTCGAGAAGTATTGTGCCGGGCTGTCTATTCTTGTTGGAAAATCTCCCGTTAACCAAAGCGCACTCAGAATATTATCTTCTTCAGGAATTGGGGTACCACTATCATCACTTACCAAAACCGTGTAGTTTTTGAAATAAGATTCCGGAGAAAGATCAATACTGTTGAAAGCTCTTGGGGTTAGCTTTAAGCTCTGACCTACTATTTCTGCTTTCTCAATCTTTAAATTACCTGGTTTTACAAAACAAAGCCTTTGTGCAACAACATTATCCTGTTCATCAAAAATAACCAATTGCAAAACCACGTTGGCGCCACTGCTGATTTTCGTAGGAATAAGACTTGATGCTTCATTGGTCAGATGGTTGATATTGGCTCTGTAAGCAAGATGATTATTGATCATTCCAATAATTTTATAACCCTGAAGCTGTTGTTTGAGATGAACACCTTTTAAATTATATTTTACTCCTTCTTTGGAACTTGAAACTTCTATACTCAGGCCGCTGTCTGCAACTTGTGGCAAATCTATTGTCTGACTTTTTCCATTATTATCCTGAATAACAGCCTGATATTTCTTGCCTGATGCCGGAGTTATCTTAAAAGAAGCTATGTTCTTATCAAAAGATTTGAATGTGGTAACAGGAGTGTTGGGATTTTGGCTGTCTATAATTTTTCCTGACCAGTTTTCCGGCAGAGAAGAATTGGAAGATAATCTTACCGCAAATTTTGTAGGCATACCGCTAACAAAAGTTCCGCCTTCAGGAAAGACTTTGGCAGACCAGTCGGAGCTTTTTGCAATGACCAGTGATTCCGGAGAGTTCGGATTGTAAACCGGAATTGTTTTGACAATTTGGAAGTCTTCATTAAAATTGGTCATGTAAGGAGTGTAAGCTCTTACAAAATAAACCTGCTCGGGAAGGTCTTCTTTCAGTTGAAAATCTCCGCTGCCTTCACCATTGGTAAGAAGTACAGTTTTCCAGTCTATTAATTTTTTATCGGAATTATACAGCTCAACAAACAGAGTAGTGGATAATGCGGAGCGGTTATATCCGTCAAATACAAAACTTTTGAACCAAATTTTATCACCGGCTGCATATTGCGATTTATCGGTAAGTACATATACTTTCTCCTGCTCGTAATTATTCTCAAGATTAGTAATTGCTTTTTCCAGTTTGGTTTGTGACAGTACAGGCTGTACCATTGAAAGTAGCAATACACAGAACATATTTTTCATAGAAATCTCAGCGCATTTTAATTCTTTGCTAATGTAATCATTTAAAGACTTCTGAAGTTGATTTTTAACATGTTATTTCACAAGACCGAAATAAGATTGGTGATCGTTTTCTGCCAAAAATTACCGGATGCATTGCCTGATGAGGTATTCCAAACATCATGTTGTAATTGTGAATTAAACAGGAACATGCTGTAAATTAAAATTTTAGATAGTAATATTTAATCAACATTGAGTGATAAAAAATATTTTGAATGAATATTTTTATTATTTTTATAAAATAAACTAAAACATGAAAATATATGAAATTTATTCACGTTCCCGAATTCAATCTGACCTAGTACCTTAAAAATCATCATCAATTTGCATTACAAATAAGCCTCCTCTGATGAGAGGCCTGTATTTCTATGTACTTAAGGTACAGTATAATTAAAAGTCAACACACAAAATTAAACTTAAAAAAAACCTTAAATCCAATTATTCCTATGGAAAAATCACACAGTCACACGCATGGCTGCACGCATTGCTCTTGCCACAATCCTGTTTTGGATGTTCTTAAAGAAGACCTTTTCAGTGCAGAAAATATGACGAAACTCAATCCGGGTTCCGGAAAAGCAACCCACGAAAAACCACAGACTCTGATGGTAAGCGGAGGAATCATCCGTCCTATGATCGGAGGATCTACAGCTACCGTTGAATCCGTTGGGATCGCGGATGGAAAAGTAGTGATAACCGGTACAAAAGATCAGGTAGAAGACTATATGAAAGCAAACTATCAGGGATTTCAAAGAAAAGAGTTAACTCCTACCCAAACTTTACTTCCCGGCCTGATAGAGCCTCATGTTCATATGGTTCCAACAGCTATGATGCAGGGATGGCTGGATCTGAGCCCTTTTGAAGGACAGAATTTAAAGGCCGTATATGACCTAACCTCTGTAGGAACCATCATCAACAATCATATTCCTAAAATTCCGGGTGCGGTTATTTTAGGTAGAGGACTAGATCCTTCATTAATGCCTTTTAAGGAAAAAGACGGTAAAAAAGAGTTAATAACCATCGATAATATACTGCTTGATAGTATTAATCATATTACACCGATGATGCTGTTAAGTGCTTCCATGCATACCCTTTATCTGAATACCAAGGCGCTGGAATATGTATTTAAACATAATTCTGATATCAGTGACGAGTATAAAACTGTTGAAAATTATATTGCTGAAACTAAAGGTCAGCTGCAGGAAGGCTTACAAATGACTCCGGCACTGAAGACGGTAAAACTGCAGATCATTGCGATGAGCATAGAGATTAACAGGTATCTTACTAACCTTTTCAATACGGCCAATTCGAGAGGAGTTACTTTTATGTATGATGCCGGATTAAATAAAGGATCAGAAATGCTTTTGACCAAATATTTTGAAACTCATCCTGAATGGGTAAGAACGGGCGGGGCATATCTTTGTTCCAATCAGGAAGATGTTGACAACCTGAAGCCTTATAAAGAACCGGATCATTATAAACCTGTTTATTACGGACATATTAAAGTGGTTTCAGATGGCTCCAACCAGGGTTTGACAGGGTATCAGAGTGCTCCTTACCTGTGTAATCCTGCAAACAATACAGGAGTATTTAATTTTCCGCAGACAGGTATTCCTGCCCATACGATTCCGCCGAGCTATAATGCATTAATTAATAGTGTGGTAGCTGTAAAAGGCTGGCCACTCATGGTTCATGCCAATGGAGATCAGGCAGTGACATTTGCCATTAATGCTTATCAGCGTACTTTGGCTCAATATAAAGGTCCGGAGCTTCGTAACCGTATTGAACACTGTTCACTGCTGACGTCAGAGCAAATTACCAATATGCTCCAAATGGGAGTTTCTCCAAGCTTCCTTATCGGACACGTAGGCTACTGGGGCTATGCTTTTAAAGAAGTCATCTTCGGTGAGAAAGCGCAAATGCTTGATCTTTGTGGTTCCACACTTGCTGCCGGTATGAGAATTACCCTTCATAGCGATAATGAGGTAAGTCCATTGGGTCCTTTAAGAATGATGGAGCAATCCATTACCAGAATCATGGAAAAGAATCCGAATGATATTGAAGTTTTAAACAGTGCAGAACGTCTTACCCCTGAACAGGCTTTGATTGCAGTTACTTACGATGCTGCCTGGCAATGTTATGCAGATAAATGGGTAGGATCACTAGATAAAGGCTACTTTGCTGATTTTGTTATTTTGGAACAGGATCCTCTTTCCTTAAATACCCCTTCACTGCAGTATATGAAAATGAGAGATATTCCGGTATTGGAAACCTGGGTGGGCGGTATACCCGTGTATATAAATGATAAAGCCACAAAAGCGGCTACTGAAAAAGATGTACTTTTTTCAGATAATTCATAGTTTGTTTTACATTATTGCTGATTAAATATCAATCAGAGTAGATGGTTTTCTACTCTGATTTTTTTGTTTTTAATTAAGAGGTTTTCTGCCTGTAAAAATATTGATCAGAACAACAATAATGGCAACAACTAAAAGTGTGTGGATTAAACTTCCTGTGTCCATCCCCGGAATGATTCCGAGCATTCCCAGGAGCCAGACGGCAATGCAGATGACTGCAACAAGCCATAATAAATTTCTCATAATATTATTTTTTGTGGTTAGTGTTGTGGTGTCGTGTATATCTGGTGGCTTCGTTTTATTGATGCCTTACCCCTTTATGGTGATATTGGGTGCTTTTATGATCGGTTTTATAGTTGGAGTAAACGTTATCAGTAACTGTACTGTAGCTTTTATTAGAATACTGATCATTCTCTACCTGCGGCAGGGAATAATGAAACTCCTTGCCGTTCTTATAAAGTTTGTTATCGTAAGTACGGTAAATCTGATTTTCTTTATAAGAGTTTCCATCAGGAGCAAGATATATTTTGCTTTTCTTGCCTTTTTTTCGCAGGCCCAGATAAAGCAAAGAACTTCCTGCTGCAAGAGCCAATGTAATTTTTACTATATTGTTCATACGATTGTGATTTGATTTTAATAATTACAAATTTTTTGCCATAGGACATAAATGTGGTACTTTTTACATACAAAAATCTGATGATAAGAAAAAAAAAGTCTGGAAGAACCAGACTTTATTTGTTTCAGAGCGTTTGTTCCGAATGTTTTCCTTCCCTGATCTCTTCTGCAAGTTTCGCGTTGAAGGCAGGAAGGTCTTTTGGAGTTCTGCTCGTAACGAGTCCGGCATCTACTACCACCTCGCTGTCTTCCCAGCGCGCACCTGCGTTTTTTAAATCCTGGCTGATGGAGTTTACGGAAGTCAGATTTCTGCCTTCTACCACACCAGCGTTGATCAGTACCTGTGGTCCATGGCAAATGGCTGCTACAGGTTTATGCTGAGCAAAAAAATCCTTTACAAAGTTGAGTGCTTTTTCATTGGTTCGCAGCTGATCCGGATTAATAACTCCACCCGGTAATACCAACGCATCATAATCCGAAGCTACTGCATTTTCCAGCGTTTGATCCACCGGATATTCCTTCCCCCAGTCTTTTTCTGCCCAGGCTTTAATACTTCCGGATTCCGGACTTACAATATGCGCGGTCCATCCCTGTTGTTCCAGATATTCTTTTGGTGAACTTAATTCACTCTCTTCAAAGCCATGTGTGGCCAGTATTGCGATTTTCTTTGACATACTACTGTTTTTTGTGTTAAGTACCGGAAGATTTATGACCTCCAGTGACAACGTGCGAATGTTGTGATGATTAAATAGAACTTACCTCAGAGGTTACTTCTTTAAGTCTTCAAGAACCTCAAATTTATCATGAGAAGCCTTAAGCTGATGAAGCTGATCCAGTACAACCCTTGAGCTTTCCGGGCAGAGATCACCGCTGTCTAAAGCATCCTGATAAGCATCTATAGCAGCATTTTCACCATATACAACATTTCCCAATGTAGAGCCGGCTGTATCTGTGGCAAAAGAGTTTTTAACATCAATCCATGCTCGGTGGATAGCTCCTGCAGCTGATCCTGACTGATCCGGAGTGCCGCCTCTTTCCGTGATCAGGTTGCTCAATTCGTTTTTCATCTTGTGAGACTGGGCGACCATAGTATCATAGTCTGCTCTTAGCAGCGGATACTCATCCCAAACTTTGTCTTCAACTTTCGAAAATCCCTGAATTCTGTCGTTGGTAATGTTCAGTAAATCATTTAATACTGAAACTGTTTTCTCGTTGTTCATATCTTTATATTTTTAAAATGGTACTATGAACTTTGCAAGTGCCGTGCCTCAAACAGTCTATTTATAAAGATGTGGTATTTAAAAAAAACTTAAAATTTTGAAAACAAATCTTAATGAATCCCTGAATCGCTGAAATGATTACCATGTTGAGGAGGCAAAGGGATGGTTTTTTTGACACGTAATATTTATAGTTTGAATTTCTTAACTTTGAAAAATGAAAGAAAAGGTAAAAAGAGTTGTTTCGGAGTTTAATACTGAATTGAAATTAAAAGGTTTCCGTGCATTTCAGATTGAGCAGGACGGGAACGAAACCCGTGTGTACAGCAGAAAAGAATTCTATAAAATTTGCCTTACAACAGGAAAAAGTAAAATTCATTATTCTGACAAAAGCTTCGAGCAGGAAGGAACTGTCCTGTTTTTCGGAAATCCACATATTCCATATTCCTGGGAAACAATTTCAACCACTTATAAAGGTTATACCATTCTTTTTTCTGAAGAATTTTTCAAAAATTCTGAACGTTCCGAAAGTTTGCAGCAGTCTTCTTTCTTTAAAATCGGCGGAACTCCTGTTCTTAAAATCACAGAAGATCAAAGACAGTTTCTCAATACCATTTTCCAAAAGATGATTGAAGAGCAGGAAAGTGATTACCTTTACAAAGATGAGCTGATTCGCAATTATATAAGCCTGATCATTCACGAATCTCTGAAGCTGGAGCCTGCAGCAGATTTTGACCAGAACAAAAATGCAGCATCAAGATTATCATCCGTTTTTCTGGAACTTCTGGAAAGACAGTTTCCTATTGAAACCACTAATCAGTCGCTGCAGCTGAAATCGGCTCAGGATTTTGCGAAAAGCCTGAATGTCCACGTTAATTATCTCAATCGTGCTGTAAAAGAAATTACCGGAAAATCAACAACGGCTCATATCACGGAACGTATTCTTACAGAAGCAAAGGCATTGCTGCACCATACAGATTGGAATATCTCAGAAATAGCTTTCGCGCTTGGATTCGATTATCCAACATATTTTAATAATTTCTTTAAAAAACAAACCGGAACCAATCCAAAAGCCTTTCGTTTAACGGAAGTTTGAATTTCTTAATTTTTGGTTTGATTATCATTAACTGTCAGCACACGGCTGTTTCTAATTTTGTATCAGTAATTTTTAAAATAAAATTCAGATATGAAAATAGTAACGACAGTAATGGCTTTGTCCTTCCTTTTTATCGGACAGACTTTTGCGCAGAATAAAAAATCAAATCAAATTACAATGAATCCAACAGAACAAAGCGAACATTATACTTTCCAGCTCAGCAATAAAGTAACCCGTAAAGCTGTTACCTTCAAAAACCGTTACGGAATAACGCTTTCAGGAGATTTATATCTTCCGAAAAATGCAGGAAACGAAAAACTGGCCGCTTTGGCAATCAGCGGACCTTTTGGTGCGGTGAAAGAACAGTCTTCAGGTTTATATGCCAATCAAATGGCGGAAAGAGGTTTTGCCGTTGTCGCTTTTGACCCTTCTTACACAGGCGAAAGTGGAGGCGAGCCGAGAGATATTGCTTCACCGGACATCAATACCGAAGATTTCAGTGCCGCAGTTGATTTCCTGGGGCTTCAAAACAATGTTGACCGGAACAAAATCGGAATCATAGGAATTTGCGGATTTGGAGGAATGGCACTGAATGCGACTGCAATAGATAAGCGTATAAAAGCCGTTGCAACCACAAGTATGTATGATATGACAAGAGTAATTTCTAAAGGATATCATGACGCCGTTACCCTGGAGCAGCGGACAAAAACGCTTGAAGATCTGAATCAGCAAAGATGGAAAGATGCGGAAACAGGAAAGATGGAATATCCAGCTTCACATCTTCCGGAAAAATTAACTGGCAATGAACCTCAGTTTGTAAAAGATTATTTCAATTATTACAAAACCGAAAGAGGGTTTCACGAGCGTTCAGTAAACTCAACAAAAGGATGGAGGCTTACCAGCGCACTTTCATTTATGAATATGCCTATTTTAAGTTACATCAAAGAAATTTCACCACGCCCGATGCTTTTAATTGCCGGTGAAAATGCACATTCAAAATATTTTTCCGAAGACATTTATAAAATGGCTGCAGAACCGAAGGAATTAATGATTATCCCCAATGCGGTTCACGTAGATTTATATGATAGAGTGGAGGTTATTCCTTTTGAAAAACTGGATAATTTCTTCAGAACACATTTGAAATAATTGAGTATTACAAGAGTTGAATCCGCTTTGAAATGGCGGATTTACCACCTTTTTTTAAGTATATAATCATGAGATTTAACGAAGATATTTTCGCCAGACTTAAAAATGGCGAAACAGTAATGCCAGACGACCCGGAAATTCACAAACTACTGGAAGCTTCTTATGAGGTTAAAAAACAATTGATCCCACTCAATAATTCCACAGAACCGGATGAGATCTTAAAAATATTAAGTGAGATTGTTGGTGAAAAACTGGAGAACGTAGCGGTATTTACCCCGATCTATATCAATTACGGAAAGAATATCAACATCGGTAAGAATGTATTCATCAACTTCGATTGTACTTTTCTGGCTTTGGGCGGAATTACCATCGAAGATGATGTATTAATCGGTCCGAAAGTAAGTCTGATCACTGAAAATCATCCTTTGGAGCCTCAACATAGGAAAGGATTAACAGGTCAGCCTGTTCACATCAAAAGAAATGCGTGGATTGGCGCCAATGCTACCATTCTTCCCGGAGTTACAATTGGGGAGAATGCTGTGGTAGCAGCCGGAGCGGTGGTTTCAAAAGATGTTCCGGACCATGTTGTAGTAGGAGGAATTCCTGCAAAAATCATCAAAACAATTGAATCATAATGTAGGTGTAAGTTAATGAAATATCTAATTATCATTCTCTTAGCGTTCATTCCATCTGTAACTGCACAAAATAAAGTAAATTCAAACAAAATAAAATCCAGCAAAATGAGTACAGACATTCCTAAAATAAGTGATTTTCCTACAGGTGAAGAAAACAAGGCTTTTGCTCAATACTTTATTGGTAAATCCTATCTGGCACCTCTTACCGGTAATAAAGATCTAAATGTTCCTCTTTCCAATGTCACATTTGAGCCGGGCTGCCGCAACAATTGGCATAGTCATACCGGTGGACAGCTTTTGATTGTGGTGGGTGGCGAAGGTTTATATCAGGAAAGAGGAAAACCTGCCCGTCGTTTAAAACCCGGTGATATTGTGGAAATTGCTCCGAATGTGGAGCATTGGCATGGCGCAGTCGCCGGAAGTTGGTTCTCACATCTGGCAACGAATGGCAATCCGCAAACCAATCAGAATATTTGGTTGGAAGCTGTCTCAGATGAGGAATATGCTGAAGCCAACGCAATCTAATTTGCTGCCATAAGCAAAATTACTGCCTGTTTTAAAGGTAACGAATTAAAAAAATACACCCGATTGTTCATTATACAATCGGGTGTGTTGGTATCAAAAGGAGAATTAACATTTTTGTAAAATATAACCGGAGACATCCAGGTATAGAATACCATAATTTTTTCTATATTTATAATAAGTAAGTATATGTTTTGCTAATAGTTAGAAAAATGGCTTGTGTTTGTATTTTACACTCTAAAACATGCCTGTAAATAATATAAAAAAAGACAATGCCAATAAACTCAATACCTCCTGACGGAGGCCTGTTATATAAAGAAACAGATATGACTCAGTTTTTCCCTGAGCCATTAAATGCAATAACAGCCCTATTATTTTTAGCCATCGCTATTTTCTGGACCTTCAAAATGAAGGATGATTTCAAAAAATATCCTTTTTTAACCTACTGCTTAATTTTATTATACATTGGAGCCATAGGAGGAACGGTTTATCATTCTTTCAGACAGTGGCCGGTATTTATTATGATGGATTGGCTGCCTATTATGTTGCTATGTCTCTCTGCCGGATTTTTTTTTGTGGCGCAGAGCACCAGATGGTACTATGCTGTTGCAATGGTTCTGGGATGTCTGGTACTTATGGTGGGTTTGAGAAACTGGATTCTGATTGATAACCCTTCTCTTTTTATCAACGTCAATTATGCCATCATGGCCTCATTTGTAGTTTTTTCGGTAATAAGATATTTGATTTATACCCAATGGAAAGCGGGAAAATGGGTAGGATTTGCGGTGTTGTCGTTTGTTTTTGCATTAACTTTCCGTATCTCTGATAAATGGGAGTGGTTCAGTTTCGGAACACACTTTTTATGGCATACTTTCGGGGCGGTGGCGACGTTTTGTATGTTTAATTATATTTATCTTACGCGGGATATCATCAGGAAGGCGTAAGTTTCTAGATCTTTCATCAGATCATGACTGGAATTCTTTTTTAATGCACAGTTCATTGATCATTTCGTTGTATTGTAAATAAGCTAAGTGCTTCGAATTCGTCGCTCATGAAGCGGTGTGCTTATCCATGCGCTTCAAGGAATCAGCAAAGTTGAGTCTACACTTGGCTATCTTAAAATCATCAGTTTCAAAAATAAAAATCTTTGCGTCAAAAATATCGTCAGCATATTATCTTTATTCACTAAACTCCTTAAAATTAGGGATTTCCTATCCTTATTTTTATTTGTAAGTTAGTGCCGCAAACATAGTACAGGATAAAAATATACAGAGCGATTCTGATGAAGAAGAATTCGTATTGTTTTATCCTTCACTGTTTTAAAAAAATTATACACCCAAAAACTAAATTTATTACAATGAAGAAGACACTGATTATTCTATCAATGGGCGCTTTGCTTGCTGCCTGCAACAAAAAGGCTGAACAGAAAACAGAGGCAACTAAGGATACTGTCGCCATAGGAAATACTACAGCCGCAGAAAAATCTCCGGGAGAAACTACTCAATTTGACATCAACGCTGTACCGGTTTCCACCGCTGAAGTGGGTGATTTTCCCTTTTTCAGTTTTCCCAAAGGACTAGATTTTCAAAACAAACCAGTCCAAAGAAGCTTTGACATGCTGTATTTTCCACTTAACGGCGTAATGACACCCATAGGAGGGAAAATATGGAAAACATATGTAGTCAATGGGAAAAATAATGAAGAAGAATGGTCATTGCCGTATTTTTTGAAAAGTTATGATGATGCTATTACAAAAGTTGGCGGTGTAAAAATATTTGATGGTAAAGTTTCTCAGCCAGAGCTTGACAGAATAAAAGAAGATGCCAAATACTTTGGCGAGGAAGGTTCTATAGATTATTGGAATGAACCCGTAAAAGTATATATCATCAGAAGAACAAATGGCGATGATATTTATATTCAGCTCTATGGAAATACAGCTAACGGAGCCATACAGATTCTACAGAAAGCCCCGGTTGAGCAAGGCACAAAATCGTAGGGTAGAGTGATGAAAAAATAAGGTAAAGATATTAGATATCTTTTGCTTAAAAATTCTGACGAAAGTTGGGATTTTTTTGTTTTGATTCGTGCTATGGAAATGATCCTAATTTTAAGCTGGTGAAATAAGTTTTTTTTCTTTGAAATTGCTCCGAAGTCAGGAGACTTCGGAGAGCGGGAGATTTTGGGAAATGACAAGGTTGCCTAGTCCCAATTGTATAAAGTTTTAAACTTTTTGTACTCTTCTTCATTTTGCATTATATAAATCATAAAATCATCCAAATTTATTTTTGAATTTGATTGTCCCATATCTTTGCGGACGAGTTTCATTAATTCGAAGTATTTTTTAAAATGATCTACTCCATTATTTCCAGGTTTTTGTAATTCAAGTGTCCAATTTTTAAATGATTCAAACATTTCATCAGAAGCATAGAGAAACATATTTTTTTTAATATCTAAAATTCTCTTCAATAATTCTTTATCATTAACTTTCTTTCCAATTTTTTCGCCGTGCATTGTGTCAAATATTATATACACAAGCTCAGAATAAATTTGAAATTTTTTTTCAGAAAGTTGGGTTTCAATATTCTTGATTTTATCTTTTTGAAATTGAACTCGCCATATAAGGTAGGTCGAAAGTGTTCCAAGAATTAATAACAATATTTCTTTTAGAGGTAAATTTTCAAACATTTAATTAGGTTAAAAAATAAATTAAATAAAAATGTAGTGTTATGAAATTAAATTTCTGATATATTCTTTATATTCCAGAAGTTCTTTTTCAGTGAATTAATGAAAAAAAAATATGATATTTTGCCTTATAAATCATATAAATAATTCATTGTAATATTGTAAAGTTAAAATATTCTAGTCTACTGTACATTTCCTTAATTTTACTGAAATTAATCTCTATTTTACCACTAAAGCTAATTGTTATAATATTCGAATTTGTTTTTGTGAAAAGGTTCATTAGCATTTCCATACCTTTATTTCCTTTAAATTTTTTAGCCCAATTTTCAAAGAAAGTAACATAATCAAAATAAATAAAATTTTCGTCAGAAGTTATAAAGCCTTTTAATCTTTCTTTAACATCATTCAATTCGTTTATAAAAGCTTCCAATTCTAACTTAAGCAAAAACAAAATATAGTAAAGAATAATCTGTCCTAATCCATCAATAATGCACACTTTGTCTTCATGAAACATTACTAGAAAACTATTTATATATTGTTGAGGAAACCCTATTTCTCCTTTATACTTACTTGAATAGATTTCTCCGATTTTAATTGTTGATAGTTTTTTTAAAAACTCTCTTTTTTCATCTCGTAGAAAGAAATATTTTCCGTTATAACATTTATAGAGCCCATCATAATGATAATCTGAATACTTTGAAAATCTTTCTGTTAAAGAAACATATAAAAATTGTAGTTCATTATACAAATCTTTGTTCATTTTATTTTGTAATTAATATTTTACACTGAATAAATTTTATTATTGCTTTCGGACGTTATTTTTCTAATCCTTTCCACCTCTGTCTTATTATCATCTGTTGAAGCAAAATAAATAAATTCTTTAAAACCTTCATCTAAATAATTAGAAATTTCAGCTTTTACATTTGGTGATATGTATATTTTTGTCAGATATTGACTTATATATGGTATTTTTTCAATTGGTTTGTTGATATCCTCTGAGTTTAAAATAATGAAACTTCCATCTTGTCTAAATCTTCTAATTTCTCCAGCATAGTTTTCGAAATCATCAGGAAACTGAGAATGATGTTTCACCATATAAGATTTTTCAAGATCAAATGGACTTTGATCAAAAAATCTGTAGTCTTCTTCTCTTTGAAAATTAATTAATTGATCTTCATAGTAAGGACATTTATATAAGTATATTACACCATCGTTATCTATGTATGTGTTTGATTCATCATCAATTGCAAAAAACATTGCACTATTGAAATCTTGGCTCCAATCAGTCAGTCTTGTGTAAAATCCCAAATGTTGCGCTTGAAATAGATTATGCCAGTCCTGTGCATATTTTGTATAGTCTTTATCAAAATGTTGTAAAACTTTTACCCCTAATGTTTCTTCATTATAATTTTCAAAAAAGTTTTTTTCCCTTTCGAGAATGTCAGCATCAGTAAGTTTAGGATTTCTGGTAATGTTTGGTTTTATTGGCCAGTCATTTATTTGGCCTCTAAAGAATGCTAAGTAAGGTGAGAAACCATCTCTTCTTATTGATTGACTAAAAGATAATAGCTCTTGTAAATTATTTGGACGAAATGTTTCCATTATTTAAAAATAGATTTAAAATTGATATTGTAGTTCTGATATTTTAAACTAATTATTATTAGTACTTTAATAGTAGCTGAATTTTTTTATGTGTTATTACTTTAATAATTTCTATTTTGTTCTCTTTCAAAAGATTTTTGTATAATCACAATCTTAATCGTGTACGAATTTTACGATTTCTATATTTAGAAGAAATTCCAATTGTGTTAATAAAAAATATTTTGTGTGAAAGATATACATCTTCTATTATAGATGATTACGGCTTTCCGTAAACACCAAAAATAAAAAGCCTCTTAAAATTTTCAATCAGTATTTTCACGGAAATTCTTAAATATTATGAAAATTTCACCACAAAAAAATCCCAACTCTCGTCAGGATTATTCATTTATAAGTTTAAAGAAATCAGATAAACTAATTTTTCTTGCTTCGCATATTTTAAAAAGTGTTTCAACGGGTATTCTGTAAGTTTCTTCACTTTTAATTTTTCTAATGGTGCTTTCTTCTACACCATGATTTTTGGCAAAAGAATTTTGTGACTTGCCTTCTTGGAGCCAAGGTATCAACCATTTCTTTGTAATGTATGAACAAATTTTTTCGTTTATATCTGTCATAGAACAAATGAAATAATTAAATAATAAAAAATTACGGTCGATCGACCGTAATTAAATTTCTTTTCCTACATTTATAAAAAAATACAAACATGAAAAAAGCAGAACAAACTTCGATTCCCGATTTCGGGCAGATAAAAAACACTCCGGCTTGCAGCTGATAGAAACTTTCTTTCAGTTCAATGAGCTGGATGTTTCCAAAGAAAGGCTCAGCAACATTATGAATTATGCAGTAAAGAGAAATAGCTGGATCCATGAAGATCCGGCGGTGATCTTCCAGTTTCATCAGTCGGTGAGGTCGTTAATCCGGGCAGGCTATCTCATGATGCTGAAGGACAGAAAATGGACAATCGATACACAGCCGGAAAAGATTTCCCCGTGGGTTCTTGGTCTGCTTTCGGAAAAGGAATACCGGAATCCTCTGTTGGTTTTCAAAAAAGCCTTCAGCGCCTATACCCTCAAAGAATATGATTATTTTATGTCCGGAATCGTCTATTTTTCAATGGGCGTCTATGAAAACCTGCCGGAAAGGAATATCGTGATGCCTTACATTCATACGGTGAAAATGCTGGATGCTGCACATCTTATTCTTCAGAGAAAAAGAGAAAAGAAAATGACTGAGACTAATGAAGAATAGGGTGTAAACAATTGATTTACTTTCTTTTGTAAAAAAATATAGTATTTTAACCATTAAGAAAATGAAGAGGATAAGATAAGTTAAGATTCATCTTTGATGAATGAAGAAGACGCTTTATGAATAACTTTAGCCCTGTTCTTAACTTTTCTTAAGAGCTTAAGAAAACTTAATGGTTCAAAGAATTATTAAGAGGAAATTGAACTTTGCATGCTTACATAAAACGGAATTATTAATAGAAACTTTGCGTTCATCTTTTTAATCAGGAATAATTTAAAATACAAACTGATGATATGTTTTTCAGACGCAAAGATTTTATTTTTTTAACTG
>NZ_VFPD01000001.1:2129462-2213909 GCF_006716485.1 Chryseobacterium aquifrigidense | reverse complement strand
GTTTTTCAGACGCAAAGATTTTATTTTTTTAACTGTTGATTGTAAGGGAGCAAAGGAAAGAATCAACTTCGTTGCTTCGCTGAAGCATATGGATAGGCGTGCCGCTTCATCAGTGACAAAGTTGCATTGCTTTGCCTGTTTACATAAAATGGACTTATAAATAGAAACTTTGCGTTCATCTTTTTAATCAGGAATAATTTAAAATACAAACTGATGATATGTTTTTCAGACGCAAAGATTTTATTTTTTTAACTGTTGATTGTAAGGGAGCAAAGGAAAGAATCAACTTCGTTGCTTCGCTGAAGCATATGGATAGTCGTGCCGCTTCATCAGCGACAAAGTCGCATTGCTTTGCCCACTTAAATTAAACGGTATTATAAATGATCTTTGCGTTTATTTTTTTAATTCAGAAATAACTTCAAATATGATTCCCCTAAGCCTTTGAGCTAGTAAGTAAGATTATTGCATTTAGACTTATCCCGAAGTAAAGAGACTTCAGAGAGCAATTGATGCAAACATCCCTTATGATTTTACATAGATAAATGTACTGTAAACTTCGTAGATAAATAAAAATGCCCCTCAAAAAGGGGCATTATATTATTGAGCTTTTACCTGCTCTATCTTGATGAATATTTTAGAAAGGTTGGGCTGGGCACTGCCTGTAGTGGGTGCTCCTACCATAATGGTTGCGGTATAAGCGGTTTTTGAAGAAGGATTACTGTCTATCCAGGTATATCTTCTGTGCTCAGGTCCGCCGCCGGCTCCATCTATAATCCCTATATTCCCCCAGTAGGCACTTCCAACTGCCCCTGTACCTTGAGGAAACCAGGTGGCAGATGAGTCTGCCATACCACCCCATACTCCTGAAGTAATATTGTTGGTGGTTACCGCAGAGCCAATATAACCACCATATTCGGTATTATAATTCCAGTATAGATTAACGGTAGCACCAGTATTATTAAATAATTGTACATTAGGAACTGCAGCGGTTGTACCACTTGTGGTATCAAATATTACCCTGATCGAATACTTACCATCCGGGGTCGCAAGAGGCAAAGTATAGGCCTGTTTCCCGTTGCCATCGGTGGTTAGGGTAGGGTATCCCATTACAGCAACAGGCGCAATGTCTGCACGGCTGCTATTTCCTACTGTAGCAGTACAGTTTTGTGCTGCAGTTAAGAAAGAAACTGTAGCGCTGGTCATCGGAACAGCCATATCATTACCGGTGGCAGGAGTTCCACTCACGGAGAATACCAGTTCGCCATCACCAAACTCTAAAGTTCCCGGTCTTAGCTGGAAGGTTAATCCGTTTACTGTAAAAGGAGTTCCTGAATTATAGGAACCTCCGTTTCCGCCACTGTAAGTAACTCTCAGGTTTCCGGTGTACGGAATACCGGGAGTATAAGTAGAAGGATTTAAGTAAGCTGTAGTACATTGTAATGCGGAAATTGCCGGAGCCACAGCATTGGTTGCCTGTGTAAGTCTTTGCCATACTGTTCCATCAAAATAATAATAGCCCATAGCAGTAACATTAATACGTTGTCCTGCAGTATCTCCACCGGTAACATCCGTAATATAAACTAATGCTCCGGTCTGATTGCTGCCATACGTAGCTGTATTGGCTGTAAGCTCTGCTCTTGTAAGCCTCGGAGCCTGTAGTCCGTATGTTTGTGTGTTATCCGTAATCAGTCCTGAAGTATCTCTTTTTGCAGATACATCCACCGTTGTTTTAGGTGAAGTGGTGTTGAACCCTACTTGGGCAAATGAGAATGCAGAAATAAGAACTGCACAGAGTTGTGTAAATTTTGTTTTCATATAAAAGTGTGATTTTGTGTAAGTTCAAATATAGCTTTTTTTTATGGAAAATAAAATAAAAGACCTTTGTAATTGTGAAAAATTAATTAATTGGTAATATTCTGTTTGATTTAAGTATTGAATGTGGGTTTAAAACTATTGATGTCAAATTCTCTGCTTTTCTCTATATCACCTCCTTTGATTGAAAAAGATACGATGATTTTTATGACGCAAAGTTTTCATTTTTGAATCTGTTGACTATATATGGAAGCCCACTTGCAATAAAGTGGAATTATTGATGAGCTTTGTATTGGTCTTTTTTATATTTATAGCGCTATTTTTAGAAAAATTTAATATAATGTTTGAAATTTATAGGTTGTTTTTCTTTTAATGTTGAAAGAAAGATGATTTACTTATATTTGCCCCGCAAAGCAAATTCATATGTTCAAAAAAGTAATTACTGTATGTGTCCTTAGCTTTTATACGGTTTTTTGTTCGGCTCAGCAGGTTCGGCCTTCAAAATCATCTGAAATTTACCGTGAACTCAAAACCCTTAAACATCTGCCTAAAGTTTTATACCTTGCGGCTCATCCTGATGATGAAAATACAGGATTACTTTCCTGGCTGATCAACGATCAAAATGTAGAAACGGGTTATCTGTCTTTAACCAGAGGAGATGGCGGGCAGAATTTATTAGGTACAGAGCAGGGTGCTGCATTGGGTTTAATCAGAACACATGAGCTTTTAGAGGCAAGAAAGTTAGACGGCGCTCAACAGTTTTTTACCCGCGCAATCGATTTCGGGTTCTCTAAAAATACTACCGATACCTTTAAACAATGGAATGCAGACAGCATTACAGCAGATGTAGTCTGGGTAATCCGTCAATTCCGTCCTGATATTATCATTTGCCGTTTTCCTCCTACTGCTGCGGCAGGCCACGGACAGCATGCGGCTTCGGCTGTGGTGGCTGAAAAAGCTTTTAAGCTGGCTGGTGATAAAACAGCTTTCCCGGATCAACTGAAATATGTGAATGCATGGCAGCCAAAACGTGTACTGTGGAATACTTTCAGGTTTGGAGGGGTCAATACGACCGCTGAAAATCAACTGAAAGTTACCGTTGGACAGTATGATGCCCAATTGGGAATGGGGTATGGCGAACTGGCGGGATTAAGCAGAAGTCTGCATAAAAGCCAGGGCGCAGGAACACAGTCTGTAGCCGGGATCAGAACTGAATATTTTTCCCACGTTATTGGTGAACCTGCAAAAACAACCCTTTTCGATGGAGTTGTTAAAACCTGGACTTCACAAGGAAACGCTGATATAGACCAATCCTTAGATAAAATTATTTCCGATTTTAATTTTAATAATCCTGACCTTAGCTTACCGGCTTTGCTTGCTTTGCGGAAAAAGGTCTTGGCACTCAAAGATGCAGACCTGAAAAAAGATAAAATTAAATCGCTTGACCATATTATTTTAAGCTGTGCCGGGTTTATGGGTGAGGCAGTTACCAGTCAGGCTGAAGCTGTTGCCGGGGATCATTATAATTTCAGGCTCAATCTGATTTCAAGAGCTGCCAATCCGGTTGTTTTAGAAAGTGTTAAATGGTTAAATCAATCAGAAAGTTTCAACAGAAAACTATCAAAAGATTCTTTAATTACTATTCAGCATGACATTCAGATTCCTGAAGATGCAGCCCTCACAGAACCTTACTGGTTGGCAAAACCACCTGTGAACGCAGCCACTTTCTCTGTTCCGGATGAAACTTTAATCGGTTTGCCCGAGACGGAATCACCATTGAATGTTTTGCTTGGTTTAAGAATCGGTTCAGAACAGTTTCAGGTTAAACTTCCTTTATCTTTCAAGAAATTAGATCCGGTACGTGGTGATGTTGTTGAAGCGTTGCGTATTGTTCCTGCCCTGGAACTGAAATTTACTCAACCCCTGTATTGGGCCAAAGAAAATGAAGATTTACATGTGAGCTTACACGTTAAAGTTAATTCTGACAAACAGTACAATAAAGGTGTTCTAAACCTGATGTATAATGGAGAACGCTTAGGCAGCACTGATGTAAATTCACTTAAAGGAAAAGACTTTACCGTCGATTACGTTATTCCAAAAGCTAAGTTTGCCTCAATACACTCCTCCCGTTTGCCATTGGATGCCAGTTTTGTTGCAGACGGCGTTACTTATAATAAAAAGCAGATGTTAATTCAGTATCCGCATTTGCCTTCTTTACAATATTTTTCGCCGGCAACGGCAGTGGTAATGAAAGGTGAAATTCAGTCGAATATTAAAAAAATCGGGTACATAGAAGGTGCAGGTGATTTCATTCCTGAGTTTCTGCGCATTGCAGGTATTCAGGTAGATGTTCTGAAAGACGAAGACTTTTTTGGCAACTTAGATGAAACCGGTGGAAATAGTAGTCAAAACAAGCTATCACAATATGATGCAATCGTATTGGGGATTCGTGCTAACAACACAGAGAAAAAGCTGGGCCGCTGGATGCCTTTTTTATGGTCTTATGCAAAAGCTGGGGGGAATCTGGTGATGCAGTACAACACCAACCAGGATACCACCGTTGACAAATTGGGAATGTACAATTTCAGTATTGCCAATAAGCGTGTTACCGAAGAAAACGCTGCCGTTACCTTTTTGAATCCCAATCATAAATTACTAAACTTCCCGAACAAAATCACTGCGGATGATTTTAAAGGCTGGGTGCAGGAGCGTGGTGCTTATTTCCCTGCTCAATGGGATGCAGCCTATGAACCGCTTTTTGAAATGCATGATACAGATGAAGAACCCCTTCAGGGATCCACTTTATATGCCAAATACGGAAAGGGAAATTTTATTTACACACCGTTGGCATTTTTCAGACAGCTGCCTGCAGGAAATGTGGGTGCAGCACGTTTATTTTTTAACTTTTTATCTGCACAGAAAAACTAATGAACAAAAAAAATAAAAACTGGAATATCTGGTACATACTATTGGCAGTTGCATTAGTACTGCAGATCGCATTTTATTATGGGTTTACTAAATACTGGACATGAGTAATATAGATTGGACTGTTCTTATTTTTACACTTGTTATAGTGGTGGTTTATGGCGTATTCATCGGGCGTGGCCAAAAAAGCAACGAATCCTACCTGAAAGCAGATAATAAAATGCCCTGGTACATTGTCCTTATCGGGATTATGGCCACGCAGGCCAGTGCCATAACATTTCTTTCAGCACCGGGCCAGGCATATACAGACGGGATGCGTTTCGTTCAGTATTATTTTGGCTTGCCTCTGGCGATGATTGTAATCTGTATTACTTTCATTCCGATTTTTCAGCGCTTAAATGTTTACACGGCTTATGAATATTTGGAAAATCGGTTTGATAAAAAAACAAGGGTTCTCACTTCACTACTTTTTCTTTTTTCAAGAGGTTTGTCAACAGGAATCAGTATTTATGCTCCAAGTATCATCTTATCAAGCGTATTAAACTGGAACATTTATGTAACCAATATTTTAACAGGAGGGATTCTGCTTATTTATACCTATGTTGGTGGAGCAAAAGCGATTGCTCACACCCAGAAATTACAGTTTCTCATTATTCTGGGAACGATGGCTTTTGCAGGTTTTCTGCTTATTCAGAATATGCCGGATGGAATTGGATTTACGGATGCGCTGTATCTGGCAGGAAAATCCGGAAAGCTCAATGTTATTACCACAGAATTTGATTGGAAAGATAAATACAATATCTGGAGTGGATTGATCGGTGGTTTTTTCCTGGCACTTTCTTACTTCGGTACGGATCAGAGTCAGGTCGGCAGATATATTACTGCAAAAGACAATACCAATGCTAAAATGGGTTTGCTGTTGAACGGCTTGGTGAAAATTCCGATGCAATTTGCTATTCTTCTTATTGGTGCTTTGCTTTTTGCATTCTTTTCTCTAAAACCGGCTCCGATTTATTTTAACGAACGCTCTTACCAACAGTTGAAGGAGGCAAAACCTGAACAGGCCGCGGTTTTTGAAAAAGAACATCAGAATTTACAACTGAAATTTAACGCAGAATCGAAAGAAATTTTAAAGTTGAAAGAAACTCATTCTCCTCAGCTCAAAAAAACAATTCAGGATTTTAAAGATACACAGACCCAGGTAAAAGCACTTCACAGCAGGGTGGAGGAAGCGATCAACAATTCAAACTATAATGCAGAAAAAACAGATACGAATTACATTTTCCTGTATTTCGTAAAAAATACATTGCCTGTAGGGATGATCGGTTTACTGTTTGCCGTCATTTTTCTGGCCAGCTGGGGTTCTATTTCGGCAGCGCTGAATTCCCTTGCCGCCTGCTCATTAAAAGATGTTCATTTAATATTCAGCAAAGAAATTCCTGATGAAAAAACCGAATTGAAGTATAGCCGTCTGCATACTTTAGCCTGGGGCATTTTTTCAATCGCTGTCGCAATGTTTGCCACACAGATGGGTTCTCTTATTGAAGCGGTTAATGTACTGGGTTCTCTTTTCTATGGTCCGATATTGGGGATCTTTCTCGTTGCATTTTATTACAGGAAAATCACTGGCCCGAATGTATTTATTGCTGCCATTTTATCGGAAATTGCTGTGATTGCTGTTTATCAGTTCGATATCGTTTCTTTCCTTTGGCTTAATGTAATCGGGGCAGCAGCGGTCATTGTATTTTCTGCAATCGGTTTGCTGTTTTATAAGGAGAAAACAGTAAATTCGTAAACGAACAATAATAAAAACAAACAAATAAAAATATTATGAAAACGATTCTTAAATCTGTGACTGTACTTGTTGCTACCATGACGATTTCAATGAATGCCTTTGCACAGGAGGCCAAAAAACCTGCCAGCCCTCCGGCTACTGCTACGGGAAAAATTAAAGATGCAAACATTACCATTGCCTATAGCAGCCCTTCTGTGAAAGGACGTACAATCTGGGGAGGTTTAGAAGCTTATAATAAAGTTTGGCGTGCAGGTGCCAATGAAGCCACTACTTTCGAAACAGATAAAGACATTACTGTTCAGGGTAAAAAACTGCCTAAAGGTAAATACAGCTTTTTCTTAATCCCTAAAGAAAGCGGAACCTGGACTGCAATTTTTAACAAAGAACCAAAACAATGGGGTGCTTATAAATATGAAGAATCTAAAGATGCGCTACGTGTTGATGTAAAAACAAAAGCTTTACCGGCAACACAGGAAACTTTAGTGTATAAAGTAAATAATAATGGATTCACAATGGATTGGGATAAAATCTCAGTTCCTGTAGAGATCAAATAAACTGAAATATAATAAATTAAAATCCCGCATTTAGCGGGATTTTTTGTTTTGTAGTATTAAAAGTCTTTCTAAAAAACATCATCATACTTGAAAAAAAGTAAATGGTGGTCAATTATTTTTTAAACTTCGCTAAAAAGGTAGGAATAGCGCTGCCTGCTTTTTTCGCTGATGTACCTCAATGATGTAATTCGCCTGAGAAGAATTTCTGTTTAAAATTTATGCTAATTTCAATTTTAAGAAAAATTTAAGATACTCTGGCTTTTTTAGGCATGAAGATTGTTTATTTATATACCAAATACTTAAATATTATATTATGAATAATTCAGATTACAACAAAGCGGAAAAAGCAGTAAACGAAACAGAAAATAATCTAAAAAATGCAGCCAACGATGTAAAATGGAAAGTGAATGATCTGGCAGATAAAGCCAGAGATTACATCAATGAAAAAAGAAATAATGATGAAGAGGCAACTCAGGAAGATTGGCTGGAAAGAGTAAAATCCAATATTTCTGATACTTGGGATGATATTAAAGATAAAGCGGATGAGGCTTGGGAGAAAACAAAGGATGCTGCTGAAGATGTAAAAGCCGAATGGAGAAAGAAAACAAATTAAAGTTAGTTTGATAAAAGACCGGAACTCTAAAAGTTCTGGTCTTTTATTGTTTGTGTAGTTTATTTGTATTCTATATTTAGGATTTTAATTTTCTGTTATATTGATAACCAATCAAAAAACACCTGAGAAGTTATAATTCATTTTTTCATAGAATTTTGTTTCTTATCAGAATTATAATTTTTTTAAATATTATTATCTGTTTCAATTCTCACACCATCCTATTTTCAATAGTAAAAATGTGGTATGAAATAGTTATTCATAACACTTTAAAAATTGTTATGCTTTGAAATATTGTGACTATTTTTGAGGTTTAAATATCTGTAACCAATTATTGATTTTAACTTCTATGATTTTAATTGTTGATGACAATCAAAGTAATCTTTATTCACTGCAAAAATTACTTGAATCCAAGGACTTTAAAGTAGAAACTGCCAATTCAGGAGAAGAGGCTCTTGGAAAAGCTCTCAAAAATGACTACGCCCTTATTATTCTGGACGTTCAAATGCCTGATATGGATGGTTTTGAAGTAGCAGAAACACTGGCGGATTATAGTAAAACAAAAGAAGTTCCCATTATATTTTTATCGGCTGTCAATACGGACAAAAAATTTATAACCCGAGGCTATGCTTCAGGAGCTAAAGATTATGTAACCAAACCTGTAGATCCTGAGATCCTTTTACTGAAGGTGAAAACCTTCTATAATCTTCAGGAAAAAAATATTGCGATGAAAAAGAGCCAGCAGAATCTTGAGCTGGAGGTTAAAGGAAGACGAGAGTCACAAGTGACCATGAAGTCTCAGATAGACCATTTTCATTTAATGCTTGAATCCCTTCCACAAATTGCATTTACTCTGAATGAATCAGGAACTGTAGATTTTGTGAATGGTAAATGGTACGAATATTCAGATTCTGAGCAGAATTTCCCTGAAATACATCCGGATGATCCCGATATCACCGAGGAATTTGAAAGATGCAGGAAAAAAGGAAAAGCGCTTGAGCTCGAAATCAGAATTAAGAATGTCATTTCGGGTAATTACCGTTATCATTTGCTTAGAGTGACTCCTGTGTACGATGAAGATCGTATTAAAAACTGGGTAGGGACTTTTACCGATATTGATGATCAGAAAAAAGTTGAAAAAGAAAAAGATGAATTCTTAAGCATTGCAAGCCATGAGCTGAAAACCCCTTTAACGAGTATTAAAGCATACGTGCAGTTATTGGAAAGAAAGTTGAAACTGGATAAAGAAAGTTCTGAAGCGGGATTTGTAATGAAGGTTCAGAGCCAGATTGAGAAGCTGAATACATTGATTACGGATCTGCTGGATGTTTCTAAAATAGAAAATGGCAAGCTTAAAATTAATAAAAAACCCGTTAATCTCGAAAATCTGATCAGTAATGCGATTGAAACTATCCTGCAGACCCATGATGAACAGCAGGTGAAGATAGAGCGCCATGGAACAAAACCGGATATTTTAATTCCTTTAGACGAAATCCGGATAGAGCAGGTGCTTATCAATTTTCTGACGAATGCGATCAAATATTCACCAAACAATAACCAGGTTATTGTGAGTACTTTTGTAGATGAAGAAGCGGAGGAAGTAAGAGTAAATGTAACCGACTTTGGAATCGGAATCCCTGATTTTAAACAAGATGCCGTATTTAAAAAATTCTACCGTGTAGAAGAATCTTCACTCCAGTTTCAGGGAATGGGGATAGGTCTGTTTATCTGTTCTGAAATTATCAAACAGCACCATGGAAGTGTTGGTGTTTCCAGTATTTTAGATGAAGGCTCTACATTTTATTTCACATTACCACTAAATTAATTTTAATGCCTAAAAAAATAATACGAAATCTTCAATTTGGAGTAGGATTTTCTCTTTTGATTTTAATAGTAAGCTCACTGGCTTCCTATTGGAGTATCCAGAATCAGATGAATCATAGGGAGAGTCTTTCGAAAAGCAGACGTTCTGTAACGGCAGTGAAAGATGTGCTGGTTGCTTTATTGGATGCAGAAACTGGAAACAGAGGGTATCAGCTGACCGGAAGAGAAGATTTTCTTGAACCTTATAAAAGAGGTCTGAGAGAATACCCTAAAGCTTTGATACGTGCTGAATCTTTGGATATAGATGATCAGAACCAGCAACAAAGAATTGCCGGTCTGAAAGCTTCAGTTGCTCAGGTGATGGAGAATCTGAAGCACCTGGTAGAGAACAGACGACGAGGTGTCATAATGACTCAACAGCAGATTACTGAAGGTAAAATCTATATGGATCAATGCCGGAGAATTGTCAATGATTTTGTACAATATGAAGAAAGCCAGCTTGAAATTAAAAATAAGGATCTTAACCAGTCATCCGGAACAACCGTTCTTTTTATTATTTTTTCTGCCATTGCTGCAGTAGTCGTAACTACATTTTTCTATGTAAAAATGCGTGCAGATCTTATCCGAAGAGATAAACTGGAAAGAATGCTTAAAGAGAAGGATGAAGAAATGACGCGACGTGTAAGTGCAATTCAAAGGATTGCCAACAGAGTAGCTAATGGTGATTACAGTGAGAGAGTAGTGGATAATGCTCAGGATGATCTTGGAGATCTTGTTGAATCTCTCAACCATATGACAGAATCTCTCAAAACTTCTTTTGAGAAAATTAATAAAAGCGATTGGCGTCAGAAAGGTCTTGCATTACTGAATGAATCACTGGTAGGAAATAAATCTGTACAGGAAGTTTCTAATAAAGCTTTGATGCAATTGATTGAATATGGAAACTGTATTAATGGTTCGGTGTATTTGTATGATGAAGGTATTTTAAAGCTTAATCAGGCATTCGGGCTGGAATCCAATATGAAAAAAGCTTTTGAGCCGGGAGAAGGAATGGTGGGTCAGGCTTTTGTGAATACTAAAACACAGGTTTACAACAATCTTCATGAAGATGACTTTGTGGTAACTTTTGCCAGCAGTACGATTAAAATTTATGGAATTATATTGCTTCCACTCTTTTCAGACGGCCACATCATAGGAATACTGGAACTGGGCTCCACTTCCAACTTTGATAAAGACAGAATAAGTTATTTTGAAGAATGCTGCGTGAATATAGGAATTGCTCTGAGTGCTGCAAAAAGCAGAGAAAAAGAGCAGCAGTTACTGGAAGAAACCCAGGCTCAGTCTGAAGAACTGCAGGTTCAGCACTCTGAACTTGAAAACCTGAATACAGAACTTGAAGCACAAACACAGAAACTTCAGGCTTCGGAAGAAGAACTCAAAGTACAGCAGGAGGAATTGCTGCAGGCAAATGCTGAGCTGGAAGAGCGTTCAAGATTGCTGGAAGAGAAAAATCACTTGATTGCAGAACGTAATAATGAAATTCAGAAAAAAGTTGAGGAGCTGGCATTAAGCACTAAGTACAAATCTGAGTTTTTAGCCAATATGTCTCATGAACTGCGGACTCCACTCAATTCTATTCTTCTTTTATCACGATTAATGACGGAAAATCCGGAGGAAAATCTTAATGAAGATCAGGTGGAATCTGCAAAAGTAATTCATAGTTCCGGTACCAGTTTATTAACCCTTATTGATGAAATTCTGGACCTTGCAAAAATAGAATCCGGTAAAATGACTCTTGAATACCAGGATGTGGTTATTGAAGAAGTAGTAAAAGATTTAAAGAGTCTTTTCAATCCTGTTTTTCAGGAGAAAAATCTTCCATTTAATATCAGGATTGAAGCAGATGTTCAGCGGGTTATCGAAAGTGATCGGCTAAGAATTGATCAGGTCTTAAGAAACCTGTTGTCTAATGCTTTAAAGTTTACAACGAGAGGAAGCATAGGATTACATATCAAAAAACATTCTGAAAAACCAGATTTTGTTGTATTCTCAGTTAAAGATACCGGTGTTGGAATACCGGCGGATAAGCAAAAAATTATCTTTGAAGCCTTCCAGCAGGCTGACGGATCTACCAAACGGAAATTTGGAGGAACAGGTCTGGGACTTTCTATAAGCCGTGAAATTGCCAGGCTTCTCGGAGGTGAGATGGTTCTGAAAAGTGAAGTAGATAAAGGAAGTGAATTCAGCTTTATTATTCCTGTACATGCTGTGACGGAAATTACTCCTTCTGAAACAGATCAGGATCTGGTAGAGGTGATACGCGAAGATGTGGAAGAAATTCAGCATATTCTTGATGAAGGCGAAGTAAAGCCAGTGATTTTAAATACGCTTGAGATCCCTGAAGATGTTGCTGATGACAGAGAAAATATTCAGGATGGAGATAAAGTTATTCTGATTATTGAAGATGACATTAATTTTGCAAAAGCACTTTTGAAATATGCCCATTTGCAAAACTATAAGGCAGTGGTGGTGGTAAGAGGGGATCATGCACTTTCTGCAGCTCGCAAATACCATCCGCATGCAATTTTACTGGATGTACAGCTTCCTGTAAAAGATGGTTGGGAAGTAATGGATGAACTGAAATCTGATCCTCATACCAAACATATTCCGGTTCATATGATGTCTGTTCTTCATCTTAAAAAAGAAAGTCTTATGAAAGGTGCCGTAGACTTTATTAATAAGCCGGTAGCACTGGATAAAATGACCGATGTATTCGGAAAGATCGAGGAAGCGTTAAAAAAAGGATCTCAAAAAGTTCTGATTGTGGAAGAAAATGCCAAACATGCCAGTGCATTGTCTTATTTTCTGAGCAATTTTAATATTTCTTTATCAGTAGAGCATACGGTGGAAGATAGTGTGAAAGCACTCACTTCTGATCTCGTTGACTGCGTTATTCTGGATATTGGAAGTACAAAAGGAAATGATTATCATGTAATAGAATCAATCAAAAGCCATGAAGGTCTTGAGAATCTTCCTATTATCATCTTTACAGAGCATCATTTATCTAAAGAAGAAGAACTTAAAATAAAACAGTATGCAGACTCAATTGTGGTTAAGACTGCACACTCATACCAAAGAATATTGGATGAAGTAGGACTCTTCCTTCATCTGGTGGAAGAAAAAAACAGTTCAGCAGAAAATAATACAGGCAGAATGCTTGGATCTTTAACGGAAGTTCTGAGTGGTAAAAAAGTCCTGATCACTGATGATGATGTCCGTAATATTTTTTCTTTGACAAAAGCACTGGAAAAATATAAGGTTGACGTAATTGTTGCCATGGATGGAAAGCACGCGCTTGAGCAAATTCATCACAATCCTGATATAGATGTTATTTTAATGGATATGATGATGCCGGAAATGGATGGCTATGAAACAATAAAGCAGATAAGAAAAATGCCCGCCTTTAAAAAACTGCCTATTATAGCGGTAACTGCAAAATCAATGATTGGAGAACGTGAAAAATGTATTACGGCAGGAGCTTCAGATTATATCTCAAAACCTGTAGATATCGATCAGCTGTTGTCTCTGCTTCGCGTTTGGTTATATGAAAGTTAAACAGATAAAATTCTGATGAGTAAGAAAATTTTAATTGTGGATGATGATTCACGTAATATATTTGCATTGAAACTCACCCTTAAGGCTCGTGGATATGTAGTTGAAACCTCTACAATGGCTCAGGAAGCTTTGGATATGCTAAAGGCTGATCCTACGTTTTCAGTGGTGCTTATGGACATGATGATGCCCGGAATAGATGGATATGAGGCGGTAAGAATTATAAGAAATACCCCTGAAATCAAAGATATTCCTGTGATTGCTGTTACGGCGCAGGCAATGCCTGAGGACCGTCAGAAATGTATTGAGGTAGGAGCAAATGATTACGTTTCAAAACCAATTGATGTAGATCTTCTAATGATGGCAATAGAAAAAAATTCATAGATGCTGGAACCAAGTATCGTAAAAGATAAAGAAATAGAATGTCTGATTAACGATGTCTATGAGATGTATGGCTATGACTTTTCCGGTTATAGCAGAGCTTCGTTTAAAAGAAGGGTAAATCGGATATGTCTTTTAGACCGGTTTACCAGCTTTGCTGAACTTAGATATACCATTATGAATGATGGCGAATATTTAAAGCGGTTCGTGGAAGAAGTGACGGTAAATGTTACAGAAATGTTTCGGGATCCTTCTTTTTTTAAATCATTGCGGGAGAAGGTTCTGCCGCAATTGGGTACTTATCCGCTGATCAGAATATGGATTGCAGGATGCTCTACGGGAGAAGAAGCATATTCCATAGCCATTTTACTGAAAGAAGCCGGGCTTTATCATAAGTCCCTGATTTATGGAACGGACTTGAATCCTGCGGTTCTCGAGACAGCCAGAGCCGGAGTTTTTCCGTTACAGCAGATGAAATTATACTCTGAAAACTATATGCTTTCAGGAGGAAAAAGAGATTTTTCTGATTATTATACGGCCAATTATGACAGTGTGAAGTTTGATAAAAGCTTACAGGAAAAACTTATTTTATCTACTCATAATTTGGTGTCAGACAGCTCTTTCAACAGCTTTCAGCTGATTATATGCAGAAATGTTTTGATTTATTTTGATAGAGAGCTGCAGGAGAGGGTATTCAGTCTTTTCGACAATAGTCTGGAAAATTTAGGATTTCTTGCCCTTGGAGCCAAAGAAACACTTAGATTTTCTACCATAGAAAAGAACTATCATCAGATTGATGACCAGAAAATCTGGAAAAAGCTTGATCATCATTAATAAATACCGCTATGAAATCGCAGACAGGCATTGAATTAATTGTAATAGGAGGATCGGCAGGAAGCTTACAGGTCATTATTGAAATGGTTAAAAATCTGGATAATACAACCCCTGTTCCCATTGTTCTTGTGATACACCGCAAAGCTCAATCTGGAGATATTTTGCGGACTTTACTGCAGCAGTTTACGAAGATACCGGTCGTAGAGGTGGAAGATAAAACAGCGGTTGAAGATAATACAATATATATTGTTCCTGCTGATTATCACCTATTGTTTGAGAATACAAAATGGATGTCATTGGACAGCTCAGAAAAAATGAATTATTCCCGCCCGTCGATAGATGTTACATTCAGGTCTGCAGCAGAAATCTATGGGGAAAATTTAATAGGTATTCTTTTATCAGGAGCTAATGCTGATGGGGTAGAAGGGTTGAGCTATATTAAAAAAAATAATGGACAAGTATGGGTTCAGGATCCTGAAACGGCAGAAATAAAATTTATGCCTGAGCATGCCATAGAAGAAATTGAATATGATTTAATTATTACGCCGGCTGGTCTGGCAGATTATATAAAGCAATTGTAATATTTAAGAATAAAATAATCTACATAATATGAGTAAAAGGAAAATCTTAATTTTTGATGATGAAACGGCTATTTTAGAAGTGATCACCATTATATTCGAAGAAAATGGGTATGATGTCAGAATTTCAGAGACTTCACACGATATCCTAGAGAAAGTGGCAGACTATCAGCCGGATGTTATCCTGATGGATAACTGGATTCCAAAAATAGGAGGGGTAGAAGCTACAAAACTTCTTAAAAGTACCGAAGCATTTAAACATATTCCGGTAATCTACGTTACCGCCAATAGTGATATTGTTGCTTTAGCATCGGAAGCTGGAGCTGATGATTATGTTTCAAAACCTTTTGATCTTGATGATCTTGAAGCCATGGTAGCGAAACATTTAAAAGAACAGGTGTAAGACCTGATTTATTTAAACGATATACTGAAGATTTCTCAAAACTTTGAGAGATCTTTTTATTTTTTCTCCAATGTCTTCATAATCTGGTCCTTTGTTAAAAGATGGGTATTCACATCGTGAATTAAAGAAGCCAGTAAAGTATACAATTCTGAATTCTCCATAATAACATCTGAAAAGGTTTTAACTAAAATTAATTTTCTGGAAATGATATTTTGAGCGACAATATATTCATTACCCACATTGATATCGATGTTCAATTCCCTTTTTATGATGATACTAAAGTAATTATCAATAAAATTTTTATCTTTTATTAAATCTATTGGTGTTGTTTCTACGTGGTCCATACCGTTATTTACTTTAGTTTATTTTTAAACAATTATTATACCGTAGTAATGAAAAAGTAATTTCAGTATGGGATATATTGCGTAGTTATTGGTATATTTGTAAACTATTTTAGAGAAATGAATTATACGCTTATTAAAGATTTTATAGACCTGTTGCAGGAATTTGAAAACGAAGTTCAGATGGGTTCCGATGCGTATCCGGGAAATATTCAGGGATTTAAAGCATGGATTTCCAATAAGCAAAATCCTGAAGCACTTCATGCTCAGGAACCGTATTGGGAAGGTAAAGAGAACGGGAGAACCCCGGAAAGTGCTATAAGTACTTTGCTCGTTCACCTTAACCGATATGCAAAAACCTACTCAAAGTCTGCCATCTCAGATTCTGAGTTTTCAACACAGGAAGACTTTATTTATCTGATTAATCTTAAAGCTTTTGGCGAAATGACAAAAATGGCTCTTATCAAAAAGAATATTCATGATAAGCCGGTAGGTATGCTGATTATTGCAAGACTTCTGCGTCAGGGACTTATTGAGCAGACAGACTCTGACCAGGATAAAAGAAGTAAAGTGATCCGGATTACTGAAAGAGGTTTGCAGGTTTTGGGCAACCAGATGGAAAAAATTCGTCAGGCTACCAATATCGTTGCCGGAAATCTGAATTATTATGAGAAGATGGAGCTTATACGGATTCTTAATAAACTGGATCGCTTTCATTATCCCATTTTTTCACGAAATATCAGTTCTGATCAGCTTATCGATATAGTATATGATGATTACTCATTTAAAGATTCATCAATTTAGTAAGTAATATAGCAAAAAAAATACGGCGATTTACATCATCCATGGATAAGTAAGATTAAAGATTTTCTGACCAGTAAAGGTTTTGGAGATAGTAATAGAAAAATGGGAATCATTTTCGATTCCCATTTTTTGTATATTATATTAAGACTCAATAAACTCCAAAAGATCTTTATTAATAGTTTCGTGCTCCGTAGTAGGCATTCCGTGAGGGAAACCCGGGTACGTAATCAGTTTTCCGTTTTTCAGCAGTTTTGCAGATTTAATTGCAGAATTTTCGATAGGAACAATCTGGTCATCTTCTCCGTGAAGAACCAAAACAGGAATATCCACAGCTTTTAAATCTTCAGTAAAGTCAGTCTCTGAAAATGCTTTGATTCCGTCATAATGTGCAACAATACCACCCATCATTCCTTGTCTCCACCAGTTTCTTTGTACTCCGTCTTTTACAGTAGCGCCTTCTCTGTTGTATCCGTAGAAAGGGAAAGTTAAATCAAAATAAAACTGGTTTCTGTTATTCAAAGTCTGTTCTCTGATCCCATCAAAAACTTCCATCGGAACACCGTCAGGATTGTTTTCGCTTTTTACCATTACCGGTGGAACGGCACTGATTAAAACTGCTTTTTTGGCTCTTCCGTTAGAATATTTGTGGACGTAACGGATAACTTCACCACCTCCTGTAGAGTGGCCAATGTGAACGACATCTTTCAAGTCTAGGAATTCAACCAATTCCGCAGCATCAGAAGCATATTGTTCGATGGTGTGATTGTAAATATTCTGACTGGAACGACCGTGGCCTCTTCTGTCGTGAGAAATCACCCTGTAACCTCTCTGAAGGAAGAAAATAACCTGCGCATCCCAATCGTCCGATGATAATGGCCATCCGTGGTGAAACATTAATACAGGTCCTTCGCCTTGGTCTTTATAAAAAATCTCTGTTCCGTCTTTTAATTTTAGTGTGCTCATTTTTTTAATTTTATTGGTGTTGTTAATTTATTTGATAATTGTTTTTTTTCTTATTACTTCAGCAAATGTACGGTAGATAAAGCAGGTAGAAATTAATCTAGTTTAATTTCGTACATTTTCATAATGACAATATCAAAATAAGCTCCCTGAAGTTGGGTTGCATATTCGGTATTAAGTTAATAATAAAAAACAGAATAAATTTTAGTAATAAAAAATAGTGGCCCAGCTACGAATAATGAGATCAGTCACACTTATTCTCCAACATAAGCCATCGAACCGTCCAATAATTTTCTTATGCATAATGATATAGATAATAATGTAAGATTTTAATAATAAATTACTCTATCTGATTGAATATCTGTAAACTTTAAGATGATAATATATAATGAATGATGAAAAAAGCTTTGGTAATGTCAGATAATGTTATTAGATTTATAATGAAGTTCTGAATGACAATATTACACCTCACTAAATTTATTAATCATGAAAAAGCAAATCTTTATCGTTGCGCTGTCTCTGGGAGCCATCGCCTTAGGAACCCACCGGGTTATGGCACAAAATTCAGAGCAGGTGAGTACATCAGTCAATATTATTTTATCGGACGTTATTGCTATGGACATTGGTTCTGCTGCTTCACAAGGTGCTGTAGATTTTAATTATGGGAGTACAAAAGATTATAATTCATCAAAAAATGTGACCGTTCCCAACAGTTTGGTCATTATTTCCTCCAAAAATTTTGATGTAAAAGTAAAATCTGAAGGGGCACACTTTGTAAGTGGGGCCAACTTAATTCCTGTAGATATATTACAGGTTAAAGCAATACCAGGAGGAAATCTGGTGGGAACCCTGAATGAAGTCACTTTATCTACAAATGATCAGGTGCTGGTGAGTAATGCAAGCTTAGGCACCAAACAGTCTTTAAATATTGCTTACTCTATTTCGGCTGAAAATGCATCCAAGGTACTTCTGGGAAAACCCCAGGGAACCTACACACAGAAAATAACTTATACTGCCACTGCATTGTAAGTAAATACCAATTTTAAAATAGAAAAGCCCTTAATACCATAAAAGTATTGAGGGCTTTTTTTTATCATATGAATAAACCGTGTAGTGATTTTACTACATGAACTTCCTTTTTTCACTACAAAGAAACTGTTAGCACCACTATAAATTTGCAGTATACAAAAGAGAACAATTAAATAAAAAATAACAATAAAATATTACTGCCATGACAAAACAAATTTTAATCTCAGCCTTAACTTTTGGAGCAATCATATTTGGAACTAACAATGTTCAAGCTCAAAATACAACCGCAACTACAACGGTAAACATTACCCTTAACGATGTGATCTCTATCGACGCAGGAAGTACAGCTATTGGTAATACGGTAGATTTTAACTATGTTACTGCAGCAGACTACAACTCTGATCAGACGATTACTAAAGCCAACTCTTTGAAAGTTACTTCTACAAAAAACTTTAATGTTAAAGTAAAAGCAGGAGGTGCTAATTTTATGAATGGAACGAACTTAATCCCTGTCAATGTTCTGACGATTAAAGCTGCTACCGCTGCCGGAACCATGGGGGGAACAAAAAGCGCAGTAGTTTTATCTGCAACGGATCAGACTTTAGTATCCAATGCTCCTCTTGGAAGTGCACTAACATTGAATCTGGACTACACTATTCCAGCGGCAAAATCTTCATCTTCTGATATTTTAGGTAAACCAGCCGGAACTTATACTCAAACAGTAACTTATACTGCAACAGCTTTATAAGTTAACTTTTTTCATATTAATATTTTGTGATTTGGTGTTTCGAAGGCTTCCTCAGGGAGGCCTTTGATTTTGTATGTATTGTACCGATATAGATAAAAATTCAAAATCCGGGAATAAGTATCTGTCAGCTGTAAGGTAGAATCTACCCTCATACTTAGAAAGTGTTGAGGGCTTTACTATTAAGTCAAAATGATAAACCGTGTAGTGATTTTACTACATGAACTTCCTTTTTTCACTACAAAGAAACTGTTAGCACCACTATAAATTTGCAGTATACAAAAGAGAATAATTAAATAAAAATAACAATAAAATATTACTGCCATGACAAAACAAATTTTAATCTCAGCCTTAACTTTTGGAGCAATTGTACTAGGAACTAACAATGTTCAAGCTCAAAATACAACCGCAACTACAACGGTAAACATCACCCTGAATGATGTGATCTCCATCGACGCAGGAAGTACAGCTATTGGTAATACGGTTGACTTTAATTATGTTACTGCAGCAGACTACAACTCTGATCAGACGATTACTAAAGCCAACTCTTTGAAAGTTACTTCTACAAAGAACTTTAATGTTAAAGTAAAAGCAGGAGGTGCTAATTTTATGAATGGAACGAACTTAATTCCTGTCAATGTTCTGACGATTAAAGCCGCTACCGCTGCCGGAACCATGGGGGGAACAAAAAGCGCAGTAGTTTTATCTGCAACCGATCAGACTTTAGTATCCAATGCTCCTCTTGGAAGTGCATTAACATTGAACCTGGACTACACTATTCCAGCGGCAAAATCTTCATCTTCTGATATTTTAGGTAAACCAGCCGGAACTTATACTCAAACAGTAACTTATACTGCAACAGCTTTATAAGTTAACTTTTTTCATATTAATATTTTGTGATTTGGTGTTTCGAAGGCTTCCTCAGGGAGGCCTTTGATTTTGTATGTATTGTACCGATATAGATAAAAATTCAAAATCCGGGAATAAGTATCTGTCAGCTGTAAGGTAGAATCTACCCTCATACTTAGAAAGTGTTGAGGGCTTTACTATTAAGTCAAAATGATAAACCATGTAGTGATTTTACTACATGAACTTCCTTTTTTCACTACAAAGAAACTGTTAGCACCACTATAAATTTGCAGTATACAAAAGAGAACAATTAAATAAAAAATAACAATAAAATATTACTGCCATGACAAAACAAATCGTAATCACAGCCTTAACTTTTGGAGCAATCATATTTGGAACTAACAATGTTCAAGCTCAAAATACAACCGCAACTACAACGGTAAACATCACCCTGAATGATGTGATCTCTATCGACGCAGGAAGTACAGCTATTGGTAATACGGTAGATTTTAATTATGCTACTGCAGCCGACTACAACTCTGATCAGACGATTACTAAAGCCAACTCTTTGAAAGTTACTTCTACAAAGAACTTTAATGTTAAAGTAAAAGCAGGAGGTGCTAATTTTATGAATGGAACGAACTTAATTCCTGTCAATGTTCTGACGATTAAAGCCGCTACCGCTGCCGGAACCATGGGTGGAACAAAAAGCGCAGTAGTTTTATCTGCAACGGATCAGACTTTAGTATCCAATGCTCCTCTTGGAAGTGCACTAACATTGAACCTGGACTACACTATTCCAGCAGCAAAATCTTCATCTTCTGATATTTTAGGTAAGCCTGCCGGAACTTATACTCAAACAGTAACTTATACTGCAACAGCTTTATAAGTTAACTTTTTTCATATTAATATTTTGTGATTTGGTGTTTCGAAGGCTTCCTCAGGGAGGCCTTTGATTTTGTATGTATTGTACCGATATAGATAAAAATTCAAAATCCGGGAATAAGTATCTGTCAGCTGTAAGGTAGAATCTACCCTCATACTTAGAAAGTGTTGAGGGCTTTATTATTTAAGTCAAAATGATAAACCATGTAGTGATTTTACTACATGAACTTCCTTTTTTCACTACAAAGAAACTGTTAGCACCATTATAAATTTGCAGTATACAAAAGAGAACAATTAAATAAAAAATAACAATAAAATATTACTGCCATGACAAAACAAATCGTAATCTCAGCCTTAACTTTTGGAGCAATCATATTAGGAACTAACAGTGTTCAAGCTCAAAATACAACCGCAACTACAACGGTAAACATCACCCTGAATGATGTGATCTCTATCGATGCAGGAAGTACAGCTATTGGTAATACGGTAGATTTTAATTATGCTACTGCAGCCGACTACAACTCTGATCAGACGATTACTAAAGCCAACTCTTTGAAAGTTACTTCTACAAAGAACTTTAATGTTAAAGTAAAAGCAGGAGGTGCTAATTTTATGAATGGAACGAACTTAATCCCTGTCAATGTTCTGACGATTAAAGCTGCTACCGCTGCCGGAACAATGGGTGGAACAAAAAGCGCAGTAGTTTTATCTGCAACGGATCAGACTTTGGTATCCAATGCTCCTCTTGGAAGTGCATTAACATTGAACCTGGACTACACTATTCCAGCAGCAAAATCTTCATCTTCTGATATTTTAGGTAAGCCTGCCGGAACTTATACTCAAACAGTAACTTATACTGCAACAGCTTTGTAGCAGCTGTAGATTTGTAAGGTTCAAAAGAGAACCATTAAACAAGAATAATAATTAAATCTTACTGCCATGACAAAACAAATCGCCATCACAGCCTTAACTTTTTGGGTAGTTATATTGGGAACTAATAATGTTCAAGCTCAAAATACAGCCGCAACCACAGCTGTTAACATTACCCTTAACGATGTGATCTCTATCGATGCAGGAAGTACAGCAATTGGGGGGATAGTTGCCTTTAACTATGTTACTGCAGCAGACTATAACTCTGATCAGACAATTACCAAAGCCAACTCTTTAAAAATTACCTCAACGAAGAATTTTAATGTAAGGGTAAAAGCAGGAGGACCGCATTTCGTTAATGGTTCAAACTCAATTCCTGTAGATGTTTTGATAATCAAAGCTGCAGAAGCTCCCGGAAATATGGGCGGAATCAAAAACGAAGTGGTTTTATCTCCAGGAGAAAGAACCTTAGTATCCAATGCTCCTCTTGGAAGTGTATTGACACTGAATCTGGATTACACCATTCCAGCGGCAAAATCATCATCATCTGATATTTTAGGTAAACCAGCCGGAATTTATACACAAACAGTTACTTATACTGCAACTGCTTTATAATAAAAAAAACACATCAATATATCTGCCCTCAGTACCTGGAAGTGCTGAGGGTTTTTCTATTTATCAAATGAATAAGCAGTGTAGTGATTTTACTACATGAACTTCCTTTTTCCACTACAAAGAAACTTTTGCCACCACTATAAATTTGCAGTATACAAAAGAGAACAATTAAGTAAAAAATAACAATAAAATATTATCATCATGAAAAAACAAATCGTAATCACAGCCTTAACTTTTGGAGCAATCATATTTGGAACTAACAATGTTCAAGCTCAAAATACAACCGCAACTACAACGGTAAACATCACCCTGAATGATGTGATCTCTATCGATGCAGGAAGTACAGCTATTGGTAATACGGTAGATTTTAACTATGTTACTGCAGCAGACTACAACTCTGATCAGACGATTACCAAAGCCAACTCTTTGAAAGTTACTTCTACAAAGAACTTTAATGTTAAAGTAAAAGCAGGAGGTGCTAATTTTATGAATGGAACCAACTTAATCCCTGTCAATGTTCTGACGATCAAAGCCGCTACCGCTGCCGGAACCATGGGCGGAACAAAAAGCGCAGTAGTTTTATCTGCAACGGATCAGACTTTGGTATCCAATGCTCCTCTTGGAAGTGCATTAACATTGAACCTGGACTACACTATTCCAGCGGCAAAATCCTCATCTTCTGATATTTTAGGTAAACCGGCCGGAACTTATACTCAAACAGTAACGTATACTGCGACTGCTTTATAATAAAAATTTTAGTTTGTAAAGGTTCCTTTTGCTATGTTTTCAGTAGTTTTGGGAATCTTTATCATTAAACTATTTACACCATGCACAAGTTTATTCACCTTTTCATTTTCTTTATCCTCACAGGATCTTCTTCACTTCTGGCACAAAGTATCTCTATGTCGCCTACGCGCTTGTTTTTTACAGGTAATCCGGGAGAAAAAGTAACAAAGACAGTCACGCTTCAAAACAGCTCGGATAAGGATTATGTTTTTAATCTCAATTACAAAGACTGGGTTAGAGAAGAAGACGGAAATAAGGTTTATCTTGAAGCAGGCAGTTCAAAAACTTCCAACGCTTCCTGGGTATCCACCTTAGAAAACGCTGTAACAGTTCCTGCAAAAAGTACAAAAGAGATTGTAGTAACCATGCAGATTCCGGCAAATGCATCACCGTCTGCCGTTACGAACAGCATGTTGTTTTTCACCCAACTTCCTCAGCAGGCAGATAAGGCACGTATTCAGAATGGTATTGGTATTATCACCTTATTTGAGGTAGGGCTTCACATCTTTTATACTCCACCGGGAAACCATGTGAAAAGTCTGGATATTACCAATATTTCAGAAGTGAAAAGTGAGAATGCAGCGAACAGAAAAGTGGCAGTAAGTATCCATAATGATGGAAACACCATCAACGATGCCACCGTTGAGTTTGAACTTACCAATACAGACAGTGGTAAGGAAATAAAATTACCCGCTATTTCCATCTCTATGCTTCCGGATACCAATCAGGTTGTTCAGTTTTCTTTACCAGAGAACATTTCAGGGAACTTTCTTGGTGTAGTTATTATCAAAATGGCAGAATCCAATGATTTACGTGTAGGAGAAAAAAACTTTAAATTTTAAAATTAAGCTTTGAAACCACAGAATGGAATATCGATATCAGTGCTAAGAAGAACAATCTTATGTTTTGTACTTGTTCTTCTGCAGTTTTCGTGGGCTTTTGCACAGGAAAGGAAGGATATTCAGATCCATTTTGAAAACGACAGTGTTGCTGTTGAGAAAGGTTCTACTTTTACTAATTTCCTGGTCATTGAGAATAAAAGTTCTGAAGAGATTATCATTCAGAATATCATACCTCAGGAAAAATATCCGGGATTGCTTTTCTATCCCAAAAATGACTTTACCTTAAGTGCGGGGCAGTCTAAAAATCTTCCTGTGAAGTTGATTGCCAACGTGGATTTTATGAAACTGAGATCCAATGAGATCAAATTCCAGGTTTCGTACGCTACCCCGACAGTTACCAGAACTGAAAGCGCCTCATTCTTAGTTGCTAAAGGCGAGAACAAAAACATCGCAATTTATACGGCCAACTACGAAAATTTCATTAACCCCGCTTTGCCTCAATCCTCAATTCTGCTGACTGTAGAAAACCAGGGCTATAGTAAACGAACTGTCAGGATTGATCTGCAATCTATTCCTGATGGCCTGGAAATTTTACCAAAGCAGCAAACTTTATCTCTGGAAGGTTTAGAAAAACAAACGGTTGAGATCAAAATTGCAGTCAGAAAACAGAATACACTTTATCCGGAATTTAATATTAATGCAATCGTCACAGATCTGCTTGATAATAAAATTGTGGGAAGCAACACGCTCTACTTAGTCATTTTATCGCATAACAGACAAATGGCCAGAGGAAACGAAGCGGTGAGCGGAAGTAATTTTGCGGAAATGAGCTACAACGAAAACAGTTCAGGTTTCAATTATCTTCAATTAAGGGGAAATACAGCATTTCGGGTGTCTGAGAATTTGAAATCGCACTTCAATATCGGAGCAGATTACTATGTTGAAGACGGCCGTTATAACCTGTATGATACCTGGCTGGAACTGGAGAGAAAAAATACGGTTTTACGCTTGGGAAATGTTAACAGCAGCGATTACGATTACCCGGTTTTCGGAAGAGGAGGGAAAGTTTCTACCAAATTTGGTGAAAATAATCAGATTGAAATTCTTGCACTGGAAAATAATTATAATCTGTACGGTACTTATTTCCAGCAAACAGAAGGATCTACCATAGCGGGTGGAAAATATGCTTTTGGAAATGCTAAATCTTTCAATGGGAAAGTGTCCTATCTATTCGACCATGATCCACGCTTTAACGTAGATACGCAGGTAGCGAACGCGGTAACATCATTGTTAATCAGTGATAAACATGCAATTCGCACGGAGGTTGGCCTGAGCCATGAAAAAGGCCTTGTGAACAGAGATGAAAACGCAGGAGCTTCAATGGGAGCTAATTACGAGGGGAAAATAGGGAAATGGGATATACAATCTGTTAACTCTTTTGCCACCAAAAGCTATGCAGGGATCAAACGGGGATCCTTTTTCTCAAATCAGAGGATCGGCCGCCAGTTTTCTGGTGCTCAGCGCGCTTTTATACAATATCAGAATTCGCAGGTAGAACCTGAATTCCTGAGTTTCCAGAGTGAGCCAATCCAACCTGGGAACACCTCAAATTTGCGTTATTATTTCAACAGTACAGAAGCTTTGGGAATAGGTTACCAGTTTTCTTTAAAGAAGTGGAATTTTCTCCTGTCTCCTAAGGTTGAAAAGCAGAAAACAGCTAGTTTTTACACCTCACAGGAACTTTTTTCATATAGGTTGGAAGCCAATATCAGCACTACATTAGGTGCCCATGGATTGAACCTTACGGCGGAATATTCTTATTCAAAAGAGAACAATAAACCGGACTGGTTCAACAGTTTGAAAACAACCCTGTCTTACAGATATAAGTCATTCTCCCTCAACGGAACAGCGCAATGGAACGCAACCAGTGTTTTTGATTTAAATTCTTATTATGATGTAAACCGTGATTTCGCCAACTATAATGTATACGCTTCGTATAATTTCCAGATGCTTAATCATAATCTGACCGGATCTTTTTCAGCCGGAACCTTCTATTCGGAACTTTATAAGAATTTAAACAGCAATATCACCGGTAATCTGGAATATAAGATCTCGTCTTCCTGGTCCACCACAGGTTATTTTAATCTTTCCGGTTATAAATCTACGGCTGAATATTCAACCAGTGGCAGCTATTACCAGTACAGAGTGGGAATTAAAAAATATTTTACCACAGCTACGGCTCTCGGAAATCATAAAGTGGCTTTCCAGTTCTTTGAAGATAAAAATTTCAATGGACTTTTGGAATCCGGTGAACCGGTACTTGCTAATGAAATCGTCAAGCTGGACAATTATGTAGCAATGACGGATAAGAATGGAAAAGTAGTTTTTCAGAATGTGCCTGAAGGTACATACACCCTGAAAGTGAACGAAAGTGCGGGTGCCCGGTTGATGATGGATCCTTTGATTATGGTACATAACAATATTAACCGTAAAGTAGGCCTGGTAAAAAATATCAGAGTAAGTGGAAAATTAACAGAGATCAAACAGGCTTACGATGTTTTGGAAACAGATGTAACCGGAATAGTAGTGTATGCAAAAGGTGAAGATGGTGCCATCTATACTGCTGTGGTTAACCAAAAAAATGAGTTTGAGTTTTTCCTGAAAGATGGGAAATACAACCTCTATATTGAAAATGACAAATACAGCTATACACAACCTACCCAAACGATTCAGGTGACAAAAGAAGGGTATTCAAAAACCGTGGTTTTTGAATACAAGAAGAAAGACACTACCATTAAGGTGAAAAAGTTTTAAATTTAAAAGTATGAAAAAGATGAGGGTTTTTCTAGTAGGAATTTTTACCGTGTTCTGCGGGGCTGCAGCTACGCAAGCTCAGGATATCTACCTGTCAGTTCCCGATAATAATATTTTTAACAGGACCGAATTTACTTCAGTGCCTACAAGAGTAATGACGAACGCCAACAGAACCAACTGGGATTATGCCTTTTTGGGATTACTCCCAACAGCTCCTACCTTTACCTCTGTTTCCGGACCAAATTTTACTCACTCTTCTTCCTCACTTACCTTACCCGGTTCCACTCTTCTGTGGCAGTTGGAAAGTATGGGCGGGCAGCTGCCATATACCGGACTTTCAGGTTATTTGCCAGGGTTTCAGTCGTTCAGTACAAGCGCTATAAAATGGTTTGAACCGCCATCAATCAGTCTCGCGGGAGGATTTAACCGCGGAAATATCAATTTTACATTTAAAATTCCTGCCTCACAATTTACTGCCAATGCCTTCCGGGCCGGAAATTACTCCATGGATATCACTCAGAATTATAATGATTTCACACCACATAATTTTAAAACAATTTTAGTTATTCCTTCATCTATACGATGGGTCGCAAACTCCTTAACAAAATACATAGAAATATCTTCTCTGAATGATTACCGCAGTACAAGCACGCGGTTGTGGGATTTGGGAAACACGGAAATCGCAAATACGGTTGATTTTAATTTTTGGGCGAAAGCTGCTGGCACAAACATTCAGTTTACCTCCTCTAAAGGTGTTCCGGGAACCAGAAATATAGCAAGCATTAAATTAGGCAGTAACGGATCGGCACTCACCACCAAAGCCTTATCTTCCGATTTTCAGAATTTTTCCGCTGCTAATTTCAGTGTTGCAGCAGGAAACAGAAACAGCTTCATTCCTCAGCTTTATGTGTCTGCGGAAGATTTTAAAAACTTCTTTTTTGAAGCCGGAACATATACTTTTGAATTGAACTTCAATGCCAGAAGTACAGATAATTCAATTAACAGTTTGCAAAATACAGCCGTTCAGTTAAAGGTGCTTCCTCTGTCTGAGATCACCATTCCCAGTTCCGGACGCAACGTCAACTTTAATTTTAATACCGCTGCCCAGTACACCGAAGGTCAGTCACAAATGATTCCCAACCAGATTATGTTGTCCAATAATGAAAATTTTGAGCTCTATGTAAAATCGGATGAAAATTATTTCAAGAAAGGGGGGCTGCAGACCAGCATCAATTCCAACATATTACAAATTGGTGTGGATGGAAGTTCTGTAAGTGCACCCTTATCCAAAACGCCTCAAAAAATACTCTTTAACGGAGCACCGGTTTTGGACCGGGGACTGAATATAAGATATACCATATCACCTGAGAGTGGCCAAAGTTTGGTTGGTAAGGAAAATACTACTTACTCCATCAATGTTTATTATAGCTTTACGGCAATTTAACAATGCTCTTCCTTATAGAGCATTTTAATATCGTGCTGATCAATCGACTGATCAGCACGATATTATCAAATTAACTGCATGAGAAAAATTCAAGCTGTTTGAATTAAAATTTTATTAGTTAATCTTCTGATATTTGGTACAAGAATATAAACACTGGCATTTTCGTTTTTTCTTTCATAATCTTTGGAACGTCTTCTGGTATTAAGAGTCCAGCAGATAACTTTCTCAACAATTCAGCGCTTTTCATGAATTTCAACTTTGCCGTTTATGCAATGTGGATTTTAGTAAGATAAAATATGGGATTTACTATTTCAAGTAAATCCCATTCTTTTTTTTTAACTAATATGATATTTTTTTTAACTTGCCAGTTCCTGAAGAAAGGCCTGAAACGGATGTTTTTATTCACATTTAAACAATATAACCCTTCTGCTTTCTTTCAAAAAAAATAATTCAAACAGCTTCTAAACCGTGATACTTAATTTATGAATGATCTTATCAACGAGCTCCAATTAAAAATCGAAAAACTGGAAAATGAAATCAATTTCAAGAACGGACTGATTTCAATATTGTCTCATGACTCAAAAGAATTGTTTGGAACCTTTCTTTGGCTTACAGAAGAGCTGGAGCAAAAGACTTTAAGTGAGGAAGATTTTTTTAAGTTATTGCCACAGGTAAAACGTGATACCCAAAAGAATCTGCAAACTATTCAGGATAGCGTTGCCTGGCTAAAAACACAATACGGGGAATTTCAGATCAAACCTGTTAAAATAATAGTGATGGATCTTTTTCACTATCTGGAAGAAAAATACGCTGCTAAATTAAAGGAAAAAAATATTAACTTTTATTATAAAGGAGATCACAATGCATCTCTTACAAGTGATCGCCTGCTGCTGGAATATGTTTTAGACAAAATTTTTAACAATGCGGTAAAATATTCATTTGATGGTCAGGATGTTTATTTACAGGCGATTACAGAAGGTGATCAGGTTGTGCTTTCTGTAATTGATTCCGGAACAGGAATACATGAAAAGTATTTACCTACGATCTACAATTATGATAATCCCGTATTCCTGGGAACTGCAGGTGAGAAAGGCGTGGGATTAAGTTTGAAAATTGTAAAAAATTTTATATCCTTGCTGTATGGAAACATCCAAATCATTTCCGCTGAAAATAAAGGCACTACGGTTTCCCTTTTTTTACATAAATTTATAGAATAATGGGTTTAAAAGTAAACATTCGCATTGTTGTAGCAGACGATCATGGTATCGTCCGGATGGGTTTGATACAGACAATTAAACGATTCAGACCCGATGCCATCATTTCAGAAGTAGAAGATTATAAATCGCTTTATAAATTAATTCTGAACGAAGAATTTGATCTGGCCATTATGGACGTTAATATGCCTAATGGTACTGTTCAGGAAGCAATAGATTACATAAAAATTCACCAGCCTGCATTAAAAACTCTTATATTTTCTTCGCAGGATGAAGAATTGTATGGGATGCGTTATCTGAAAATGGGTGCTGGCGGCTATCTCAGCAAGCTAAGCTCCACGGAAGTGATTGAGACTGCTTTAACGGCGATGCTCACTAAAGGCCGATATATCAGTGATAATATAAAAGAAGCTATTTTTTTAGAATCACTAAATGGCACACCCAAAAGTTCTCCCTTTGAAGCGCTGTCAGACCGCGAATTGCAAATTGCCAATAAACTTGCAGAAGGTCTTCCCCTCAAAGAAATTTCTAATCAGCTGAATCTCCATTCATCCACGATCAGTACTTACAAAATCAGGTTGTTTGAGAAGCTGAAAATACGATCCATACCCGAACTGGTGGAAATCCTCAGACTGTATAATCAGTAGATATTCTATCACAAAAAATTTCATTTTAATTGAATGAGATTAAGTTACTTTTCTGTTTCCTTTTCTGTTCCGTAAGAATTGTTTGTTCTTCGGGAAATATTAATCGTACTGTATATAAAAGTTCAGAAAATGCTCAGTTTAGGTATAGAAAAGTGTTTCGGATCATTTTATAAACTATTTTGTGTATCATTATTCTCGAATACTGGCAGCCAGTTGATTGCAAGCTACGGACATTGTATTTAATTTGCTGCCACAAATAATGATGGAATCCACTTGCGGATTTATAAATTTTTTGGAGAGTTCCCTCAGTCTTTATGACTTTATCCCAAGATTTTATTTTCATCTCTATTTCTTCATTTTAAGCATCATTATCTTTATTACTGCCGGATTGGCTGCCCACAACAGGATCAGATTTTCACTGTTGAAGATATTAAGAAACCGGAATCAAGGTATTCTTACGAGAGATTTTGTTCAGTAGCATCAAAGGGTCATTCGAAAGAAAGACTTTTTTATCATTACATTCTCCCACTTATCAAGTCATTTAAAAGTTCTGGAAATTGTGGACTGTCTTTTGCAACTTAATGTTGATTTTTTAATTTAAGTAATGGTTTTACATAATATCTACAGGTGTATAATGCATATGATGAGGGGTACGTGTTTGTTTTTTCAGTATTAAATTCGTTAAATATAATTTTCTTAAAATATGGTTCGCAAATCTTTTTATATTCTCATTTCAATCTTACTGACAAGTCTATCGGTAAAGTCCCAGACAAAAAATGATCAGGATTTTATAAAGATTTATTACCATACATTTAAGGAAGAACGGGTTGATAAAATGCTGAGAATTGGTGATTCTATTTATCAAACTTCAGATAATGAAGACCATAAGATAAGATCACTGGTTATTATGGGCACCGCCTACTCACGTCAGCTTAATGCAAGCAAATCTATCAAAAGCTGGAAAAAAATAGATTCAATGGCAAAAAAATCGGGTCTTTCTGACTGGGAAGCACTTGCCAATGAAAGGCTTGCTTCAGAATATTTAAAGCTCAATCTGCTTGATGCCAGCAAACAGTTTTTAAATAGAGCAAAAGCAGCTGGAAAATCATTATCAAACTCTATTGAAGGAAGATATATCTATGCAATGTTACTGGAAACAGAGGCCCTGCAGAATCTGGAAGAAAAAGATACAGTAAGCTTTATCAAAAAGATTAAAAATAATCAGGCTTATCTAGAAAAAATACAAAAAAATGAAGTCACTGACTTTCTTTTGGGTAAATCTTATCTTAAACTAGGTGAAGTATATGTTCAAAAGAACAGTCTGGATTCCGCAAATAACTACTTTCATCTTGCTGATAAAAAACTGCGGGACTCAAAGATCAAATCTGATGCAGTTACCAATGCCACTTACTACAGAGGATTGGGTAATATTGCTTTAAAACGGAAAAAGTATGATGAGGCGGAGGCATTTTTGCTAAAAGCGAAAAATATTGCTTTTGTCCAAAAAAATAAAAAGGAGAGTGATTTTGTCATTAACGATCTTAGAAAGCTTTACAGACTCACTCATAATCACGAAAGGCTTCTTGAAATCAGTCCAATAAAAGACTCCATTGACCTTCTGAAAAAAAATGAGCTGGTGGCTTTGGCAGATCAGGATTTCAAGGAAGAATCAGCAAAGAAAAATAAATTTGCCGGGTATTTTCATATTTTAATCTACGTATCTGCATTCTTATTTCTGGTAATGGTTGGTCTCTATTTTTATTATAAAAAGCAAAAAAGAAAGAATAGACTGCCGTTTGAGAAAATTATTAACGGTTTAAATGCTCCGTTGGAGAATGAGTGTGCTGAAATAGTGGCTGATACAGAACCTGTAAGAAATCACTTTATAAAAGACGATTCAGATAAAGGTACAGAAACGGATACGGAGACAGAAGTAGCTTCCTCATTTTATATAAGTGTGGAAAAAGAGGAGGAGCTGGTAAAACGCATGAAAGATTTTGAGCACCGGCATTTATATCTGGATAAGAAAATTTCCAGGCCTAAAATGGCCTCACTGCTTAACACGAATACAAAGTACCTCTCTTATATTATTAAAAAGTATAAAAAGTTAGATTTTAGCGAATATATCAATCATAACAGAATCAATTATATAACAAAAAAGTTATACAAGGAACCCGAATACCGTAACTATAAGATAAGCTACTTAGCGGAAATATGTGGTTACTCATCCCATAGCAGATTTGCTGATATATTCAAAAGGCAGATGAATATTTCTCCATCAGAGTTTATTGCACAGTTACAAAACAGAGCCGAAAACAAGTTTTAAGTATTGAAAATAGTGCTTTATTTACTATTACGAATTAAAATTTATTTAACCTGTCAGAGTTTCAAATTCTGATAGGTTTTTTTTAATCACCAAATAATAAGGCGTCACTTTTATTATGTATTGGTTTTTTGGTCCAAAAATAGACCTTAAAATTTAAAAATATCCTTCATTTTTATCCCTATTAAAATACATTTAGTGTAAATCAAATTTTGATGTTATGTTGTTTTAAATCAGTTGTTTGAAGATGGTTTTATACTGTTAGTATTCACGAATTGTAAAAGGTATTTCTGTATAGTTTCTGCAAGATCACTATACCTTTGTCTTTAGTAATAAGGATATCTGATATACTGATTTTTACCTTTATTCTTCCGATAAAATTATAACAGATATTCATATGGGAAAACCAAAGAAATAATACCTCTATTTCTAGCTAAGCATGAAACTAAGATTTAAATACCTTATGAAAACAGATTTTAAAGATATCCGTATTGGAGAGTTTATAGCAAAAAGAGTACAGGAATGTGATATGGATAATGTACGGATATGTAACTTTTTCAGATGTTCTCAGGAAGAAGTTGAGGAAATGTATAAGAAGCAGGATTTATGTACAGAATTGCTTCTTAAATGGAGTAAACTGTTAAGTTATGATTTTTTCAGGTTATATACTCAGCATCTTATATTGTATTCGCCACCAGAAGGAGGTGAGAAAAAAAATGAACCAGTATCTACTTCACTACCCATGTTCAGAAAGCATATTTATACAAAAGAGCTTATTTCTTTTGTGATAGATCAGATCAATACAGGAGCAATGAATAAAAGTGAGGTCATGAGCAGATACAGAATCCCTAAAACAACTCTTTACAAATGGCTTAGTAAATACAACCCTAAGTGAGATTTCAGGAATCTATACAGTAATCCACTTCGGATAAAATAATTAGTAACAGAAATTACGTATATGAAAAATGAAATATCGCCTAACTATATAGCAATTTACCAGGATATCATCAAGATAAAATATCCTGAAAAGGAAGAAAAATGTAAAAATCTTCTTCAGAAGCATAAACTGACGACCAGAGAGGTTATTCTCCTCAATACGATGATATTTGGAAATGAACAGCCTTCTCCCCATAAAAAGAATAGTAAGTTCAGATCTTACGATAAGGAAACAGTAGAGTATATCATAGAATATCAGAACAGAAATAATCTTAACCTCAGCCAAACATCCAAACACTTTAAAATGAGTAGGAATACGCTGTCTAAATGGAGAAAGGATTTAGCAAAATAATATCCAAAATACGATTTAAAACAAAGCAAAATGAAAAAAAAAATAACAATTGTATCAGCATTATTGATTTCCGGAATCACCTTTTCTCAGCTAGGGATTAACACTTCTTCTCCAAAGGCAACGCTGGATATCAGTGCCAAAATTCCTACAGGTACTACAACATCCCCTGAGGGTCTTCTGATCCCTCAGGTAAACAGGGAGAGAGCGCAGTCAATGACTGGAGTTGCTCTTTCTACGATGATCTATGTAAATGAAGTCAGCACCGGAAGCCAGTCCGGTAATGCAGTAAATATCGACAACGTAGGTTATTATTACTTTAATGGAAGTGTTTGGATAAGATTAAGCGCAGATACCAGCAAATTTGTGGATAAAAGCATTTATACAGCGGATGGAAGTTTAGAAGCCAACCGTACTGTCACCCAGGGAGCGAATACACTAGCCTTTACCGGAAATGCAGTAAATGCTTTTTCTGTAGATGGATCTACCTTATCAGTAGATGCTGCCAATGACAGATTGGGGGTAGGAACAACGGCGCCTGAAGTAAAACTGCATGTAGAGGGTAGTTCTATTCTCAATGCTGCAAGGACGGTCAGTTCAACAAAAAATGCACTTGATATTAATATTGGCCAGAACGGTTATAGTTATGGTAACAGGACCGATAATTTTGGAATTAATATCGCTTCCAGATCAACCGTTGGTACAGGCCCGGTTGCGAGGATTAATTTTGGGGATAATAATGTAACAACAGCAGGCTCCGGAAAGTATTTATCATTTAGTGTAGGAAATGAACTTAATGAACTTATGTTCCTTACGAGTAGTAATTCAGGCAGAGTCGGAATAGGAACATCTGCTCCTACCCATAAACTTCATGTCAACGGAACCAATCCATTAAGATTACAAGGGCTTTCTGCGGGAAATACCTCTACAGATTCCCTGATGGTTGTTGATGCTACTGGCGTTGTTAAAAGAATTGGTGCATTGGGTTCCTTATCTATGATTCCAAGCGCTGCAATTTTCAGGCTGGAAACTCCACAATTAAATTTCTTGCAGACACAAGCTATAGGTGAAAGACAGGTGGTTCCTATGTCTTTGGTTAAAAATACCATTCCCGGAATGAGCTTTAATGCAGCAACAAGTACCATTACTTTTCCGGCAGGGACTTATCAGATGACCTTTGTATATGAAGCATTACATAATGCGACAGGATGTACTATCAGCTCATACTTTGTAGATTTTCCTCTTAATACAGGCAGTACCAGAATTCATAGTACAGCTTCACACATTGAAGGAGTTGTTTCCAATCACGGAAGTACCATAACCTATGCTACCACGGTTCCTGCTAACAGAACATGGACTATAACTCTTGGAAGAGGCCAATCGGGCAACTGTGCAGGAGCAGGGATGAGCCTGACCGCATATTCTACCCAATTACTTGTCTACCGGATGGGAGATTGATTTCTTAATTTAAACTTAAGGTTTTTGCTTTTTCATCTTTATTATCCTTCAGGAAATCAGAATCAGGCATCGCTGGAAAGCTGTTGAAATAGAAAACAGCTCTTGTAACGAGTACTCTGCTGAAGCAGGAGTTTTCGAAAACGGAAATACCTGGAAACAGTTTTATCAGTATAACAACGCATTAGGAAATAAAAAACGACATCAAAGAGTGAAATCTTCAAATGTCGGTCTTGTGGCCAAGACGAGCGTATCTTCAAACACTTTTATCGATGCATGAAGGGAAACTAGTTTTAACATTCTGGCTCATAATATTGAATTTCCGTATATTGACGAAATGAATAGGGAACTAAGAATAATATATATATCAGAGATTAATTATGAATGTTATTTTTGCGGTAATTGCTGGAAAATAGTTTACGAAGGTAAAACCACAAATATTAATATGAATAATTTCTATGGTCATCCATTTTATATAATTTTTGAACATGTAGAAACGGTGAGTAAACAGTTAACAATGCTAATCAATAAAAATAATAGATTACTTTCCGATCTTTTTCCTATAGAACTGATCTTGAAAGGTATTATTGATAACCATCAAGGTTACTGGTTAAATTTATGTTTATCTTTTATTATTAAAATGGAATGCTTAAACAGTAATATTATTCAACTTTTGAATACAGCTCAAAACAATAAAAAATTTAGTCAAGAATTAAGACATAAAATAGCATGCTGTAAAAGTTTGATATAGAGATTTTTATGCATAAAAAAAGAGAGACAACTATCAAATAGTTGTCTCCTTAAGTGACCTCGACAGGATTCAAACCTGTAACCTTCTGAGCCGTAATCAGATGCGCTATTCAGTTGCGCCACGAGGCCTTTTGTTATCTTGTTGTTTAACGGTTGCAAATATACCACTTTTTTCCGTTCTTTGAAACATGAAACAGAAAATTTTACTTTTATTTACGGTCTTCTCGCTAATTGCCTGTAAAAGAGAATCAAAAATTTCGTCCTCAGATTGGACAAATATCTCAAACCGTACCCAATTTAAGGAACATGATGGTGTCCTTGAGCTAAAATCGGGGAATTTTACTTATAACTTTAAGCAAAATCAAACTCCATTCAAGAAAATAATCCTACTGAATGCAAGTATGGCTGGATATATTTCGGAGCTTGGAGCTGAAAATCTGATCATAGGAGTTTCCAGCCCGGAGTATATTTATTCAGAAAAAATTCAGAATCTGCTTAAAGAAGGCAAAATCCAGAATGTAGGAAGCGAGCAGAAATATGACGTGGAAAAGATCATTTCTATGAAACCGGATGCCATTTTTACCAATCATATTGCCAGTTTTGACAATACGTATGAGCTTTTGAAAAACAATGGCATTCAGGTAATATTTCTGGATGAGTACATGGAACAGAAACCTCTGGAAAAAACGGCGTATATCAAACTTTTTGGAGAGTTTTTAGGAAAAGAAAAAGAAGCAGAAACAAAATATCAGGAAGTAGAAAAAAATTATAGAGAACTGAAAAAACTAGCATCAACTGCCAAAGAAAAGCCAGTTATCCTTGCCAATGAAATGTACGGGGACGTATGGTATCTTCCAGGTGGAAATACCTCTGTTGCTCATTATATTTCTGATGCTAATGCGAATTATATCATGAAGGATAATAAAGACGAAAAAGCATTGACAATGAGCTTTGAGGAAGTGTATGCCAAAGCAGGAGGCGTTCAGTACTGGGTAAATGCAGGAAGTCACACTTCAAAAAAAGAAATGCTGGGAATGAATCCTTTCTATGGAAAACTGGATGTATTCAATAAAGGGAAAATTTATACCATTGCCGGAAAAGAAAAACTGAAAGCCAATGATTTCTTCGAAAGCGGCGTGGTAAGAGCAGATCTTGTCCTTAAGGATTATATTAAGATCTTTCATCCTGAACTTTTACCGGATTATCAGCTTACTTATATGAAAGAATTGCAGTAACTCGTACTATTTGCTTATTTTTGCCTTTCCTTTTTATCAAGTTATGTGGAAAAAAATTAAACAGCTTATCTTCATCATTCTTGTTCTGAATGTAGTTTTTATCATCTGGGGTAGATTTTTTAATCCTCCCATCACTCTTACCCAGATAGGAGGACTTTTTGAATATGGAAAACTGCACAGAGATTATATTTCCTATGATGAAATGGGAAGCAATGTGAAAAAAGCCGTAATTGCCTCAGAAGACCAGAAATTTTTTGTTCATGACGGTTTTGATTATACAGCCATTGAAAAGGCAATGAAATATAATGAGAAAGGCAAAAAAATAAGAGGAGGAAGTACTATTTCCCAGCAAACTGCAAAGAACGTATTTCTTTGGCAGGGCAGAAGCTGGGTAAGAAAAGGACTGGAAGCGGTGTATACTTTCATCATTGAAAAAGTATGGACTAAAGATATCATCCTTGAAAGATACCTGAATTCCATAGAAATGGGACAGGGAGTATTTGGAGTGGAAGCGGCAGCACAATATTATTTTGGAAAATCATCCAAAGATTTAAGTACCTCAGATGCAGCCTGGATTGCTGCTGTATTGCCTAATCCAAAGAAGTATGATCCTAAAAATCCATCCCCGTATCTGAGAAAGAAACATAATTGGATTATGAGACAGATGAGGAATGTGAGTTTGAAATAGTATCTTTGTACTAATGAAATTCTTTAATTCCAGCACAAATTTTGAGTCAGTTCTTAAAAAATACTTTTCTTTTAAGAACGAAACCCTTTCTTTAGAACCTTTTGCAGAGTTTCTTGAGACCATAAAAGAGGCGGACTTCACTGATGTGCTCAATTTCTTCAGAAGCAATCCTAATTTTGCTGAAAACTTTAAATATTACATTCACAATATTTTTAGAGGAAGACCTTTCAACCTTTCCCTGACAGAAGCAAATATTCTTTCAGAAAATGCCTTTTTCCCGGAACTTAAAAAAAGAATATTGAATAAGGTTCTGCCGCCCGTTGAAAACGAAAATACGGTGTGGTACATGATCGATAATGTCAGTATGAGGCCGAAAAGAGATTTGAAATATCTCCATAACCTTCCTGAAAATGAAATCAATGAGTTTTTAAATATGTTGGGAGCTTCGGATTTTATTATCCGTCCTAATGTTAAAAAAGAACTTATTTTCTCTATGAACATTCTCTCCTGGAGGGTAACAGGAATGGCAATGGAAGTGGAAGTGGTGAGAATGGCACCTCAATACAGAAATTTAGACAATCCGTTCCTTGCTCTTCAGAATGAGCTGGAGACATTAGCGGATGATCTCGTAAAAGATCCTGAATTACAGCTGCATTCAAAAGACAGCAGATATAAGCAGATAAAAATCTATGCAGAACAGTGCCAGGAATTTGTAAATATTGCTTTTAAAAATTCTGCCAAATATGGTATTTCAGGAAAAATTAATCAGTCTCTTCTGAAAATCCGCCAACAGACAGAAAGAATTTATGAGATTGTTCAGTTATTGATTATTGATACCGATGAAGATATTCAGATCAAATCCAAGCAGCTGATTTTTAATATTCTGAGTTATAAATCTCACAAAAATAATATTTCAGACCTGATCAATGATAGTACAAGACTGATTTCACACCTTATTACCAATCACACCGCTGAAACAGGAACTCATTATATTACCTCTACCCGTAAGGAATATATGACCATGTTTTACAAAGCGAGTGGTGGTGGAATTATCGTAGGAGCGCTCTGTGTATTGAAAATGCTCTACGGGTATATCCCCGGAAGCGATTTTTCACACGCTTTCCTGTACTCCATGAACTATGCGATGGGATTTGTGATGATTTATCTGATGGGTTTTACGCTGGCTACAAAACAGCCGGCCATGACAGCCGCTACGATGACAAAAGTATTATCCGAAGAAGGAAATGCCCAAAGAAACAATACAGAATTTGCCCATCTAGTATCTAAATTATTCAGAAGTCAGTTCATTGCCTTTGTGGGGAATGTTTTGCTGGCTTTTCCGGTGGCACTTGCCATCATTTACGGATTGGATGTATTTTTCTCACAAAACCTTGCTGTGGAGCGTTCTGATAAACTGTTAAAAGATCTCGATCCTTTTAAATCAAAAGCTATTCTGCATGCAAGTATCGCCGGATTTTACCTTTTCATTTCAGGAATTATTTCGGGGAATATCGGGAACAACTCTGTGTTTTACCAGATCCCGGAAAGAATTGCCAAAAATCTTTCCATCAGGAGCTTTTTCGGAAAGAAATTCGCAAAAGGTCTGTCAAAATATTATGCTAAAAACTGGCCGGGAATCATTTCCAATTTCTGGTTTGGGGTTTTCCTTGGAGCCACAGCACCTGTCGGAATGTTTTTCGGGCTGGATCTGGATATCAGGCACATTACCTTTGCCGCTGGTAACTTTGCTTTAGGATTGTACGGAAAAGATTTCTCCGTAGATTCCTATACATTCTGGATGTCTTTTTTTACAGTCTTTTTAATTGGTTTCTTCAACTTCCTGGTAAGTTTCAGTTTATCAATGTTTCTGGCCTTCAGATCAAGAAAGATGAACTTTGGCCAGGTAAGTGAAATCTATAAAGAAATTTTCAGATACTTTACAAAACATCCGCTGAAATTCTTCCTGCCATTAAGCTCTGGCCTGGATAAGAAGGCAGATGACCTGATGAGCAGTACCATTTCCAATAAATCAGAAGAACATTAATATAACAAAAAATGCTACCGTATGGGTAGCATTTTTCTATCATTATAAGTTACTTTTAAAGACAAATAGGAAGTAACGGGCATTTTGTAGGTAATGTTGTCCAATAAGCACATTCGTTTTCATTAGCGCAGCTTACAGCACAGCAGATCTGTCCAACTCCTCCTCCCTGTATTGTTTTTAAAGTGTTTCTTGTCAGTTTTTTTGATGCAATTGATTTTTTCATGATAAAAATAGTTTTAATTTACCCTAAAAATACGTATTAAATTGCATATAATAAAATAATTTCAACATTGGTGAATTATTTGAAGGATTTGCTCTGTATTCCTATAATATCTGAAGGTCATTAAATTTATCTGCCCCAAATTTATCCTGAAACTTCTTAAGATAAAAGCTTTTCCGCATTTTAAAATCGTGTTTCAACAGGGGAGAATCAATTTTAATAATAATACATTCTTTTTCGATATTAACACTTCTAATTTCATTGAACAGGCTTTCATCAAGATACTCTTCAAGGAAATCTTTAATATCAAAAGCAACAAGTTTATGTTCAAAACCATAAATTCTGGCAAAAGATTTTACCAGTTCAGAGGATTGATATTCACGTTTTTTCTTCTTCATAGTCGGGGTTTCGGGGTTCGGGATGCGTGATTCGAGGTTTTGGGTTGCGTGGTTTATTTTTTTATTGCAGATTGTTTTTATTCCAGTTTTTTATGACCCATTTTTTATAAACGTTAATCTTTCCACCCAGTGTATTATATTCATTTCTTAATGTTTCAAATTCTGAGCAAAATTCAGGGTATAATATGATAATTTTTTCCAAATGATTAATTGTTTCATCGTTACTTGCATGGCTGTAAATCAGAAAGCGAATGTAGTCATTCCTATATGTTGATCTTCCATAGCCTTCGACAATATTTGTAATGACTGAGTCTGAAGACCTTCTTAATTGACTACCCAGTTCGAAAAGTTCGTATTTAGGAAGAAGATGAGATGCTTTATGGATTTTTAAAAATAAATTAAAAGCCATTTTATAAATGTCAAGATTTCTATAACTCATATCATTTGTGTTTTAGGATCTTAAGTTAAGACAAAAAAACATTCCTTTGATAAAGAAAATTCGTTTTTATATCTACACTTACATTTTGTCTACTGTACTTTATATCTCGTAACTCGCATCCCGAATCTATTATTAAACCTCAAAAATGATACTTTCCTCATTAATTTTCTTCACTACACTTTCCGTACGCTCTCTATGGGTATCTGTGATAAAAATCTGTCCAAAGCTTTCCTTATTGACAAGTTCAATCAATTGTGAAACTCTGGTGTCATCAAGCTTATCAAAAATATCATCAAGCAACAGGATAGGAGTCTTTTTGGTGAGTTCCTTTACAAGACTCATCTGAGCAAGTTTTAAAGAAATCAGGAATGACTTCTGCTGTCCCTGAGAACCGATTTTCTTGATTAAAACATGGTCCATTTCAAAAAGAAGATCATCTTTATGAATTCCTTTTGAAGTGTAAGTAAGCATACGGTCTCTCTCAAGGCTTTCTTTTAAAAGGTTTTCAAAAGAATCTTCCAGTAAATGAGATTCATAAATAACAGATACCGTTTCTTTTCCCCCTGAAATAATCTGATAGAAGTTCTGAACAATTGGATTGAGCTGTTCTACAAACTCCTTTCTTTTCTTAAATATTTTCGTTCCGGATCTGGTAATCGGATCATCATAGATTTCCAGAGAATCTTTATCCCAGGTTCTGTTTTTTGCAAAATATTTCAGTAAGGCATTTCGCTGCTGAATCGTTTTCTGATATTGAATAAGATCAAAAAGGTATTCTGAATCCGTCTGAGAAATCATTGCATCCAGAAACTTACGCCTGCTTTCCCCGGAATCCGAAATAAGATTAGAATCATAAGGAGAAATCATAACACTTGGTAAATATCCGATATGATCTGCAAGCCTGTCATAGCTTTTATCATTCTTCCTGATGACCTTTTTAGCTTCCTTAGGCTGGGTAATTCTGATAATATCTTCGCTGTCTTCATTCTGAATTTCAGCATCAATGGTAAAAAAATCTTCCTCCTGTTTAATATTGTTGAGATCAGTATTTCCTAAAAAGCTTTTTCCTACTGATAAATAATGCAAAGCATCCAGAATATTAGTCTTTCCCACACCGTTGTTACCCACAAAACAGTTGATTTGCGGGGAAAATTCAAATTTTTTCTCAGAGTGGTTTTTGAAATTGTAGAGGGAAAGCTTCTTGATAATCATTCGTCAAAAATACTCCATTATTACTAAAAATAAAAAAGGAAGTGCCGAACAAGTTTCTACCCCGAACGAGTAATAAGCGTCATCTCTTTTATTATCAGAGAAATAGATGAGAATATAAGTTGCGATGCTTGCCATAAAAAATGCCAAGGCATATTGTAATTCAAGATAGAAAACTCCAATGATAGTACTGATGAAAACCAGGGCGTAGGCAATATATTTAGTATTTTCCACACCTATCAGCATTGGGAAAGTCTTTACGGTATCACTGTTCATATCCCGGATATCAAAAGGAAGCACAAGGGCAGTAATAAAGAAAAAGCTGATCAGAAAAATAGGAATACTAAATTCCGGAAGCGTAAGCCAGCAGTTGACCAGTGCCCATACTAGTCCTACGTAGAAAACTTTCAGTAAAGGGATTTTCCGGATGTAAACATCAAGAAAAAAACTATTGTAAAGTAATCCCAGTACTACAATAATAAACCATTTCAGAAGTCTTATTTCATTATGATTATGAATGATTAAAAGAGCACAGACAATTCCTGCAATGGCATTGAGAATTACTATTTTTAAAAAGTGTCTGGTGTATTGGTATTTAGTATACAGATAACCACTGAAATAAGTAATGAAAATTAATGCAAAGGTAGGGAAACGGAATGTGTTTTGCTCTTTCATGAAAAATACTGCAAAAAGCGTTCCCACAAGCGAGACATAAAGCTGGCTGTCTATGACCGTTTTTTTCAGTATTTTTAAAATGTTCATTTATCAAAATTAATATATATGAAAAGATTTTCCAAGATTTTTCTGCTTTTGCTTATAATGCTGAGCTTTTCAACGGTATCCGCACAGAAATATTACGATACCCAATGGAAAAAAGTGGCTGATAACAGTGTAAAAGGAGCGTATAAATCTAATCTTCCCATTATTTTAGACATACAAAAACAAGCCATGAAAGAAAATAATGCCTTCGAACTGATCCGTTCTCTGAAAGCGGAATTCAGTATTGTAAACCAAACAACGGACGATGATCAGAATGATTCCGCCTCTCAATTTTTCAAAAAGCTTAAAGATGCGGAAGGAAAAGTGAACGGAGAAGGGAAATTGGTGTACAAAGTTCTGCTGAATGGTTTTTTTATGGATTATTATCAACAGAATTCATGGAAAATAAATGGGAGAACCAATGTCAATTCGCAGGATGTTTCACAGATTGAAACCTGGAGTAAGCTTGATTTTAAGAATTATCTGACAACAAGCTTTCAGGAACTTGATAAGGAGAAAGCCGAAATGAAAAAAATCGCTCTGGAAAAGTATAAGAATATCTTTTCAGAAACAGGAGACCTTGTTTATTTCCCGACATTGTCGGATTGGTATGCAGTGAAGAAAATAGCGTTTTTATCTGAAAACAATATTTTTACCAAAAATGAACTTACAGAAAATCGTACAGCAATCAATACAATTTATGATGAACTGATCGAACAGAACACAGGAAATCCAAAGTTGTACTTTATGAAAGAAAAGCTTACGGAAAACTGTAACTTCACTCATTGTAAGGATAAACTTCAGCAGCTTCAGAATCTTTTGAAATCTGATGTAGAAGGGGATTATAAAGTGATGATCATGGGAGACATCATGGATGAACTTACTAATCAAAAGAAGCCAAAAGAAGCTCTTACATTAGCGGCACAGGCTAAAAGTGAATATCCGAAATCCATTTTTCTGGAGAATATTAAAAGCAATGAAGCTCAGATTGTAAATCCATATCTGACTTTAAAATATGAAGCACAGACGCAGAATAATCTGCCAATTCATTTTGTTGCACAGTATCAGAATGTATCAGAATTTACCCTGAATATTTATGAAGTAAAAGATGATTTTACTTCGTTAATTCGGTATGTTCAGGACTCTTATTCCGATACTTTTAACAAATTAAAGAAGAATCTGGTTCGGAAGGAAACATTCCAGCTTCCGGATCCTAAAGATTATCAGAGTCATAAAACTTCTTTGGAAGTAAAACCCCTGCCTTCAGGAGCATATGTAGCAGAGTTTACAGTTGCAGGAGCAGATAGGAAAGATACGGATTCCAGACAGAATTTGTATTTTCTGGTTTCCGGAAACAAAATTATTTATCAGTCTAAAACGGACAGAAACCCTCTTTCCGATGAGCTGAAATTGGTTAATAGTGAAAATGGCAAGCCTTTAGCCAATGAAGGGCTTCGATTTTATGAATTTGTTTCCAATAAAACATTAACTAAAATTGAGGGAACAACCAATGCCAGCGGGGTATTTAAGTTTCCTGCTACTGACAGCAAAGAATATTACAGAACTTTCCTGATCCAACAGCCTAAAACCAATGATTTCCAGATCATGCAGGTGTACGGAAACAGAGGAAATGTTGACGATTATAATCCAAATAAACAAACGCGTTCCACCGCTCAGATTTTTATAGATCGGGGAATTTACCGCCCAGGACAGACTGTTTATTTCAAGGTGGTTAATACCAGAATAAATAAGGAAGTCGAAGCTGTTATTTCAGGGTTGAAACAAAAAATTACCTTATTGAATACCAACAGTGAAGAAGTTTCTTCACAGGAATTTACTACCAATGAATTCGGTTCTTATCATGGAAGCTTCATTCTTCCAAAAGGAAAACTGAACGGTAATTTTTACCTGAGAATAGAAGGGGAAAGCACAGGATATAAAAATTTCAGGGTAGAAGAGTACAAAAGACCAAAATTTGAAGTAACCTTTGACCCTGTTAAAGAGGAGTACAAATATGGTCAGACGATAGAACTGAAAGGAAAAGCAATCATGTTTTCTGGTGTTCCGCTGAGTAATACGACCGTTAATTATGAAATAAAGAAACAGAATATCAGATGGAGGTATTTCAGCTGGTACCCGCAGAATGATGACAATGAAAATTCAATTCTGGGTGAAGCGAAGACTAATGAAAAAGGAGAATTTACGATTCGTTTGGAACTTAAAAAAGATGAAAAGCTGGAAGGCATACAGATTGATAACTATGCCATCAATGCATCCGTTACAGACATCAATGGGGAAACACAGACTGCCAATACTCAATTGAAAGTAGCATCAGTTTCTCATTACATTCAGGCGGAAAACATCAGCAATACTTTTACAGACGAAAATGTAAAAGTAAAGGTGGAAACTAAGAATTATAACGATCAGAATCTTAAAAAAACTTATCAGGTTAAGCTATCAAAACTGACTGCTCCTGACAGAATTTTCAGAGATAATTTCAAATCTGATGTGCAGAATCTTCCGAAATATTCAAAAGAAGAGTTCATCAGCAAATTTCCACATGATCTTTTTGATGAAAATGATGAGATTAAAAACTGGAAAACCGAAAAAATATTGATTGAAAGACAGCAGCAGCCAACCGATAATTCTCAGGCAGCAGCAAGTCTTGACTTAGGAAAACTGGAAGCAGGAGATTACCAGCTGGAACTTTTTAATATTGAAGGAAAAGACACGATCAAAACTTCACAGTATTTCAGTGTCTGGGATAAAACAGCTTTAAAACCCACTCAAAAAACTTTCCTTACGGTGATTGCTCCGAAAGAAGAATTGTCAAGAGGAGAAAAGGCGAAAGTTTATGTTTTCTCAGCGGTTCCTCATGCATTAGTGAATGTTTTTGTGCAGGATGGATCCGGGAAAACGGTTTCAGAAGTTCGTCAGATGAAAAACGGAATATTAGAATATACCGCTGAAATTCCTAAAGATAAAAGTGTTTCGGATCTTAACCTTCAGTTTCAGCTGGTGGCATTTAATGATGTGAATACACAATCTGTTTCTTTAAAAATAAAGGACACAGAAAAACCTTTGAAAATCGAAACCGTTACTTTCAGAGATAAACTGGAACCTAACGTTAAAGAAAAATGGACGGTAAAAGTAACCGGAAATGATAATGAAAAGATCAATGCTAAAGTATTGGCCAATATGTATGATATGTCTCTGGATCAGTTTGCAGCAAACAGTTACAGCTGGAGAAAACTATATACACCATTTGTAATGGTGACTTCTTATGGAATCAGAAATTATCTGCAACAGCAAAACTATCAGAAAAGATTGAGGTACTTTGAAGACAAATATGTACAGGTTCCTCAGTTTAACTGGTTTGATGGAAGGTTTGGTATAGGATGGGATTCCGATAGCGATGGTATTACTGATAAAGATGATGCCTGTCCCACTGTTCCCGGATCTACTCAATATAATGGTTGTCCTAAACCTAAGAGTGTAAATGCTTCAGAAGTTACGAGCTACAGATCTATGAGGAGTGCGAAGGTTGCTCTTCCGGCTGCTCCTATAGCGAAGGAAGAAGCTATAGTAATGGATGCAGTAGCTGGTAATGCAGGCGGAGTATTGGATGGTACAGCAAAAGAACTAGATAAAGTAGCTGTACGTCAAAATCTGAACGAAACTGCCTTCTTCTATCCGGATCTGAAAACCGATGCAGAAGGGAATGTAAGCTTTGAGTTCACTTCTCCTGAAGCACTGACAAAATGGAAACTGATGTTCCTTGCCCATACAAAAGATGCAAGAGCAGCTACTCTGGAAAAAGAAGTAGTAACCCAGAAAGAATTCTCTGTAACGCCAAACTATCCTAGATTCCTGAGGGAAGGGGATGAGTTGAATTTACAGTCGAAATTATCTAATCTTACCGGTAAAAAACTCAACGGCTCTGCAGAATTACAGATTCTAGATGCTTTTACCAATGAAAATGTTTCTTCGAAATTTGGAATGAATTCAGGTGTACAAAACTTTAACTTAACTGAAAACGGAAGCAGTGCATTAACATGGAAAGTAAAGGTTCCGGATAATGTTTCTTCTGTTATTTTCAAAGTGGTGGCTAAAGCTGGCGCTTATTCTGACGGAGAACAGCAGGCCATTGCTGTATTGCCGAACAGAATGCTTGTGACTGATGCCGTTCCGGTTTTTGTGAAAGAAGGCGAAACCAAAACATTTGTGTTAGACAACCTTAAAAATAATACTTCCACAACAGCTTCTAATGTTTCGAATACGTTAGAGCTGACAACCAATCCGATCTGGGAGATTATGTTTGCGCTTCCAAGTCTGAAAAATGATCAGAATAATTCTGCGGATGTGATCTTTAATAAATGGTTTGCTGATGTTTTAGCTTCAGAAATATTCAAAGCGAATCCGAAAATGAAAACGGTTTTTGAAGAGTATCAGAACAAAGGATTATTACAATCAAACCTTGAAAAAAATCAGGAGCTGAAACAACTGTTGCTGGAAGAAACTCCTTGGGTGCTGGAAAGTAAAAATGAGGGCGAGCAGATGCAGAAGCTGGCATTATTGTTTGATGTCAATACGATGAAAAACTCTATCAATCAGGATTGGGATGATTTCAAAAAACTGCAGAATCCTGATGGTGGATTCTCATGGTACCCTGGCTACCCAAGTTCTTACGGAACCTCATTGTATATCCTTAAAAACTTAGGAAAAATCAATTCCTGGTTAAAAGACAATGTGAAAGATTATCAAAGTGCTGATGAGAAAGTGCTTGTAGCAAAATTGATTCAGTATGTAGACAATGAGGTTGCCAAATACTATGATGTGAAAAAAGATAATGTATGGAACAACTGGGCAATGGATTATCTGGATACGAGAAACTATTGGGAGCAGCAATATCCTTTGAAAGGAAAAGGTGCTACCCTGAAAACATTGGTAAAACAAAAAGCCAAAACAGCTAAAATTACTGATTTTACATTCTTCGGACTTCACCGTGCCGCATTATTAATGGACAATTATGGTCTGAAAGAGGTGTCTGCCAAATTGATGACCTATCTTAAAGAAACTTCTACAGATACCAAAACACAAGGTGTCTATTGGAAGCAAAACCTGAATGATTGGGGATGGTTCGGTTCCAAAGTGGTGAACCATGCCGGAGCATTGGACGCATTCAATAAATTAAAATCTAACGATCAAAGCTTTATTGAGGATATGAAAATCTGGCTGGTAACCCAAAAAGAAGTCAACTCGTGGGGAAGCTCAAGAGGAACTGCTGAGGTGATCTTTACCATTTTGAATTCAGGAAAATCATGGACTGGAGCAGAAAGTGATAAAGCAACAATCCTTTGGGGCGGTAAAGAAGTTGCACCGCAGACTCAGGCAACTGGCTATGTGAAATCAACAGTGAAAACAGAAGCGATAGATAAAAATTTAGCCACCGTAACCGTTACAAAACCTGGTCCTGGTATTGTTCAGGGAGGATTGTTCTGGCAGTATTATGAAGATCTTGATAAAATTAAATCTTCTGAAAACTATATTGCTGTAACGAAAGAACTTTATAAAAAAGTGAAAACGGTAAACGGAGAAGAGCTTCAGAAAATTTCAACAGAAACCCCATTGAAAGTGGGAGATAAAATTAGCGTTAGAATGATTCTGAACACAGACAGAGCGATGGAGTTTATTCATATTAAAGATATGCGTGCGGCAGGATTTGAGCCCATAGATGTATTGTCCGGATATCAGTGGAAAAATAATCTTGGATATTATCAGTCAACCAAAGATGCTTCTACGAACTTCTATATTCAGTATATGCCGAAAGGAAAATATGTATTTGAATATGATGTTGTAGCCAATGCATCCGGAAAATTCTCCAATGGAATTACCACCATGCAGAATTATTATGCACCACAGATGAATGCTCACACAAAAGGAAGTAACGTAACAATTTCAGAGTAATTAGTCAATATAGAAAACTGTAGTAATTTTTTACTGCAGTTTTTTTTCCGGATTTTCAATAAAAATAGAATTAAATCGAAAAATCAAACAATTGTTTAATTTTGGAATAGTTTTTGGAATTAAGATAGTAGCAATTAAAAAAATTATTAAAAGATGAAATTTTCTAAAACTTTAATCACAGGATTAGTATTAATGGCTGGAATAAATGCTTTCGCACAAAAGAAAGCAGAAAAGTTTGAAAAACTGCAGATTGAAATGTTCCCAAAAGCAAAAGAAGGATATAAACAAGTATATATTCAGCTTCCTGTAGCAAAAAACGAAAACGACTTAAAAGTGGAGGTTTTTGTAGGGGCTGAAAAAATGTTAGACTGTAACAACTATTTCTTAATGGGAGAAATGAAAACTCAGGATCTTCAGGGATGGGGATACAACTATTATGAAGTAGAATCCAAAGGAGAAACAGGAGGAACCCTGATGGCTTGTCTGGATAAAAAACTGACAAAAAAATTCGTGACGCTAAAACCTGAAATTGTAAGATACAACAGTAAACTTCCATTGGTATTCTATGTACCAAAAGATATCGAAGTTCGTTACAGAATTCTACGCCCTGATGCTGGCATGAAAAAAGCAGTTCAAAAATAAATCAGCTTATTATAATAATACAGAAAACTCCTCACAGCGATGTGGGGAGTTTTCGTTTTTTTTCAGGATAAGATAATTCGTCATGTTCTTTGCTAAGTGAAACGCCCTTGGGAACGAATTCAAAGCTATCGACAATGCTTTTGCGAACACTGCGTCATACTTTAGGTTTCGGCTAAAGCCAATTGAATTTTATTTTTTTCCAAACGGACTAAAGTCCGTTCCTATTTAATATGATCTCTCGCAGTAAAGATCGTTTTTTCAAAGTTTATCCACTCCGTTTGTCGTTCCACGGGAGTCCATCCTCCAAAATTTAAAATATAAAGAGAATAATTCTAGTTTTATTCAATAGAAATGGGCTTTAGCCCATTTAATTAAAAGATTTAAGTTCCTTTGGCTTTAGCCTAAACTTACACTCAACTTGACAGAGAGCAGATGATGAATTATCAAAGTATATCCAATCCGTTTGTCGTTCCACGGGAATAATCGTCCAAAATTCAAACTTAGTTTTTCAATTAAATATTGTTTTATCCTCTTTATTTCCTAAGAAATATGCAGTGAAAAACTGTATTAAAAAGGTAGAGTTAATTACCTTTTCAATTTTTTTTGGCTTTTAATTAACATTTAAACACTTTGCCCAAAACTTTATTTTGCAGGGTTTTAAAATTAAACATATTTTAAACTGAATTTAAATTCACCGTATTGTAGAATTATCTTTAAGGATTTTAACAATTTTTGCATTATATTTGTTATAAACATAAACCATGAAAAACAATTTATTGATTTTTACGTTTAGTTTTTTTGCTTTCCCTGCTTTTGGCTGGGCACAGTCTGCGCCGGATTTTAAAGAACTTCTGGATAGTGCTATGGTTCGGGATTCGAACCTTAAAATGCAGATTACCCAAAATAAGCTTACCGATCTTGATGAACACAAACTGAAAGACATCTTTCTTCCAACATTGGAATTGAGTGGTAAAGCCGGCTATCTCAATGGAACAGCAAGACTGACGTCTCCCGAATTCAATCTCGCGCCCTTTATCAATATTCCCGAAGGGACTTTCAACAATAATTTCAACGTATCTGGATTTTCAGGTATTGCCAAGGCAGATGCCAAAATGCTTCTCTACTCAGGAGGAAAAGTGAAGTACATGAAAAAAGCGGTGGAAGAAAAGAAAAAGTCTGAAGATATCCTTTTGGAAAAAACAAAAGATGAGGTGATTGCCACCATTTCCAAAGCCTATGATCAGTTAGCATTGATTCATCAGTCCAAAAAGGTGCTGGACGAAAGTAAAAAAAGACTGGATATCAACAGAAAAACAGCCGATAAAGCCCTTGGCTATGGTTTGATTACTCCTTATGATCATAAGAAGATCGAACTCGCTCAGGCTACTTTAGATGCGAAAATGGTAGAATATGAAGGGAAAAAAGAATTGCTTCTTACCCAGCTTTATATTTTAACCGGAATCAATAGAGAAAGGCTCAGAATGATTGATCCGGTCTTATCTCCGGTGGAATTGCTGGCTGCAGAAAAAGGGATAGAGCAAAGAGCTGAAATCCGTGCTCTGGAACATGGAATCAGTGCTGCAGATTATAAAATAAAAGCTGAAAGGACATGGATGATTCCTAAAGTACAGCTGATGGCTTCTGCCTATTATATCGGATTGTACGGAAACAGGATAAAATCCTCAGAAAATGTCATTCCAGCTGTTCCTATACTGGGATATGAAGGAAAAAAGCTGGACTGGAGACCCAATAATATCAATGTATTTCCATTGATTACTGCAGGAGTTGGTTTTAAATGGGAAATTTTTGACGGGAAAGAAGGCAAACATGCAGAAGAAACCGCCAAAGTAGGAAAAGAAGTATTACAGAATCAGAAAGAAGATGCTTTGAAAAAGCTGACACTGAATCTTGCCAATAATCAAACGAATTATGATATCGCTTCTGCACAGATTACCCTGAAAGCCAAAGAAAAAGAGCTGGCTAAAAATGCACTCGTACAGGCAGAAAAAGAATTCAGATACGGAATGAGCAAATCTTCACAGCTTATTGATGCCGAAAATGATCTTGAAGTTTCAGAACTGGAATATCAGAATGCCATTTTCAACCAGAGAAGAGCGGGAATAGAACTGATGAGGTCTACCCAGGAACTGGATATCACCAAATTTTATTTAATCCCTTAAAAATTTAAATGATGCATAAAAATATATCTATACTCTTCGCTGCTCTGTTTTTATTGGGGAGCTGTGACAAAAAAAATGAAAAAATCAAAGAACCGGAAGGAAAAACCAAAAAGGATGTCATCTCTTTTGCCCCTAAAGTTACCGGAAGGATTCTGAAAATATATGTTTCCGAGGGCCAGACTGTGAAGAAAGGAGATACGCTGGCTCAGCTTGATGTTCCGGAAGTTTCGGCAAAAATAGCACAGGCACAAGGTGCCGTAAATGCTGCTACAGCTCAGGAACAAATGGCAAAAAACGGAGCTACAGCCGACCAGCTGAGACAGCTTCAGGCTAAGTATAAAGGACTTAAGGAACAGTATGAATTTGCTCAGAAATCTTATAAAAGAGCTAATAATATGTTTCGTGACAGTTTAATGTCGCCACAGGCTCATGACGAAATTTATGCGAAATTACAGGGAGCGAAGGCACAATATGATGCAGTAGTGGCAGAACTGGATGATGTAAACAGAGGTACCCGATTCGAGAAAGTAGAGATGGCAGCAGGGCAGGCTTCACAGGCCAAAGGAGCTTTACAGGAAGCCAATGTCGCTTATTCCGAAAGATATATAATCGCTACCAACGATATGGAGATCGAAACCATCAGCCTCAATACAGGCGAACTGGCAACAGCAGGTTTTGCTCTGTTTAACGGATATATTCCGGAAAGTACTTATTTCAGATTTACCATTCCTGAAAGTGCTATTTCAAAATACAAAAAAGGGCAGGAGGTGACCATGCAGGTCGTTTATAACAAAGAAACTCTGACAGGAAATATCGTGTATATCAAACAGCTTACAAAATATGCAGATATCACGACAGCCTACCCGGATTATCAGTTACAGGATGCAATCTACGAGATCAAAGTAAAACCTAAAGACATGAATAAGGCTAAAAATATTTTAGTCAATGCCAATGTAATCCTGAAATAAATTGAAAAAGAACATATAGATCTTCGATTGAATTTCATTTCGTTCTTCCACCTATAAAAATATACAGATGAAAGAATTTTTCCGTCTTTTGAAACGTGAGTTCAAACTTTTTATCGGCAATTCCACCTTAAGGACTGTGTTCTTTTTGGCACCGGTCTTCTATGCCACCTTGCTGGGGTTTGTCTATAAAAGCGGAAAAGTTGAAAATACCCCTGTTTTGGTTGTTGACAGAGACAATACCCCTTTATCCAACCAATTGACGGAAATGCTGGATGATAATAAAAGCATTAAAATTATCAGATATCTGCAGGAGCCTCTCAGCATCAAAGATGAGGTGATCAGGCATGAGGCAGCTGCTGTGGTCATTATTCCCTCAAGATTTGAAGGAGATATGCTGCAGAAAAAATATCCTGAACTGAATGTGTATATCAATACAGGAAATGTGTTAACGGCCAATTTTGCTTCCAAAGCACTTCAGCTGACCATAGGGACATTTTCTGCAGGAGCTTCCATTAAAGCCCTTCAGAAAGCTGGAATGCCTGCTGTAAAAGCTGCCACACAGTATGAACCTTTCAAAGCCAATTATATTACCCTCTTTAACACTACCGGAAATTATCTGATCTTCATGTGGCCCGCCATGCTGGCAGTGGTTTTACAGCAAGTCATTCTCTTGGCAATGGCAGTAAGTTTTGCTGCCGAATTCGAAAGAGGATCTTTTGTGAAAGAATATCTTAAAATGAAAAAGTGGGCTTTCCCAACCATGCTTATAAAAGTCATTCCAATCTGGGTGTTTTCTATTCTCATTGTCGGTATTTACTACTTTATGCACATGATTTTCCATGTTCCGATGCCTGAAGGAATACTCAATTTTATATTGCTGACAGCCGTATTTGTAGGATCGGTTTCGTTTCTGGGAGTATTCATCAGTATTCTTATTCCGGATGCTTTGAAAGCGACACAGATTCTTATGGTTATTGCTTCACCGGCTTTTATTATCAGTGGTTTTACATGGCCTTTAAATGCAATGCCTGCTTTCGTTCAGTTTATCGCGAATATTATTCCGTTAACCCCTTTTTTACAGGCTTTCAAAATTTTATTGATTCAAAAAGGTTCCGTGGAACTTACATTCCCTTACCTGAAGCACCTGAGCATCCTTTTAGTAATATATGCCATTATAGGATGGATTGCTTTAAAGATCAAACTTTGGTTTATATTCAAAAAATCTGCACCACAGGAAATTGCGGTAGAGAATACTTCTCCGGAGGATAGCGAGTAGTTTGTAATGAATGGTTAATTTGTTTGCCAGTGGCCTATTGATGTTATATTGGTTTATTGATTTCAGCATTTGTTCTAAATAATTTAGAATAGTAGTGCAGAAATCATTCTCTTTTACCTGGGCTCTACCTATCACAAACTCACTATTACCAACTCGTAATCCCGTAACTCGAATCCCGAAACTATCCACGCTCAATTTTTTCAGCCAACGATAAAATAAAACAAAAAAACTGATATATTTGTCCATAGTTAAATAGAAATTATATGGAAAATGTATTTGATGCAAAAGATGCTCAAAACTATATAGATAGGATCAACAGATTGGTGGAGGATACTCACGGTTTGTGGGGGAAAATGACAGTAGACCAGATGCTGGCGCACTGTTGTATTACTTATGAAATGATCTACGAGCCGGAAAAACACAAAAAGCCGGGAGCGATTGCAAAATTTATACTAAAAACTTTCGTAAAACCTAAAGTAGTAGGAGAAAAAGCATATCCGAGGGATTCTCCTACCGCACCACAGTTTTTGATTACCACAAGAAAGAACTTTCATGAAGAAAAAACAAGACTGATCGGGTTCATTCAAAAGACACAACAGTTAGGAGCGGATGCTTTTGATGGTAAGGAATCTTTTTCTTTCGGAAAACTGAATTCTCAGGAATGGAATAATATGTTTGCCAAACATTTGAACCACCATCTGGCACAATTTGGCGTATAAAAAATCACACAATATGAAAAAAATTTTACTTCTCCTCATTCTGACCGCCAATTTTGCATTAGGGCAGATGCCGGATATCTCAAATACCTGGCTGAACAACAGTAAACCTTATATAGGAACTATTGGAAACAAAGGGCAGGAACTGAAACTGAAGATCAATATTTCTGAACAGAATAAAAAGAATGACCAGGAATATTTCGTTTCAGGATACTCTCTTGTGGATACCAATTATGCGAAATTTGAAGGAAAAATTACCATTTCAAAATATAAAGATTCCAAAAAACAGGGAACAGTCTACGGCGAATATGAACTGGCGGAAGAAAATAAAGGAAAACATTCCGGACTTTTTACAGGAAAGTTTATCTATCATTTCAAATGGAATAGGAAAACAGAGAAAATTGAAGAGCAGTACATTGAACTTACAGGTGACTGGAAAAGCTATGACGGAAGTATAGCACTTAAAACCCAATTAAAAAACCAGTAGTCATGCTGAGAAGAATATTGGCCGTATTGGCTGGTCTTATCGTAGGATCAATTTGTATTACGATAGTAGAGAAAATAGGACACGCACTCTATCCACCTCCGGCAGAAGCTGCGGCCGGAGATATGGAGGCTTTGAAAGAGTATGTGGATCAAGCCCCTTTTATGGCTCTGTTTTTTATCATCATTGCGTATGCTCTGGCAGCAATAGTTTCAGGATTTACGGCTTCAAAAATTTCAAATAACAGGAAAAGTACATCTGCAGTAATCTGTGGAGTTATTTTCCTGTTGATGACTATTTACATGATGATTTCCTTGCCTTCTCCAATCTGGTTCTGGATTCTGGGAATTTTCGTTTGGGGACTGGTTTTCGTAGGACATCAACTCGCTTTAAAAACAATTAAAATATGAAATTAGGAGCTTTTTCAATCAGCTTAAGTGTAAAAGATCTTCAAAAATCCAAAGACTTCTACGAGAAACTTGGGTTCACCACCATGGCAGGAACGGAAGCACAAAATTATCTGATCATGAAAAACGGTTCTACTCTGATAGGCCTTTTTCAGGCGATGTTTGATGGAAATATGCTTACTTTCAATCCGGGATGGGACGAAAATGCACAGAATCTGGAATCTTTTGATGATGTGCGTGAAATTCAGAGAAGATTAAAAGAAAATGGAGTAGAAATTGGAAAAGAAGCCGATGAAACTACTTCAGGACCCGAGCATATCTATCTGAAAGATCCTGATGGAAATATGATTCTTATAGATCAGCACAGATAACAGATAATAATTAAAACACATTTATGATGAGAACATTTAAAAGAATTATTTTACTTTTAGCTACATTACTAATCATTTTGTTGGTTTGGGCTGCTTTTGTTTCAGGAGACTGCAAATATGAAAAGTCGGTTTCTATCAACGCACCGGTAGAAAAAGTATGGCAAAACACCAATACCCTCAAAGCTATGGATCAATGGAGCCCGTGGAATGATCTTGATCCACGGATGAAAAAAGACTGGACTGGAATAACCGGACAGCCTGGAGAGAAAGTTTGCTGGGACAGTAAAAATAAAAGTGCAGGAAAAGGTTGTCAGGAATTAGAAAAAGTAGATGAAGCAGGGAAAAGGATAGATACGAAAATCAAATTCCTTACGCCCTATGAAAGTGAAGCAAATGCTTATGTAATAGTAGTTCCGGAAGGAAGTGGAAGTAAGGCAACATGGGGATTTACATCACAGATTCCTTATCCGTTTACTTTGATGAAGTTGTTTATGAACATGGAGAATGCCATTGGAAAAGATTACCAGAAGGGGCTTTCAAGATTGAAAGCACTATCTGAAAAACCTCAATAAAAATAAACTAAACTTAAAAAAACAAAACAATTATGGCAACAGTAAACGTTTACCTGACATTCAACGGAAACTGCAAAGAAGCATTCGATTTTTATAAATCTGTTTTCGGAGGAGAATATCCTTACATCGGAACATTCGGAGAAATGCCTCCAATGGAAGGAAAAGAAATGCCTGAAGAAGACAAAAACAAAATCATGCACGTTGCACTTCCGATCTCTAAAGAAACAATTTTGATGGGAAGTGATACAGGAGGAGAATGGTCTTCCAACTTCAAGGCAGGAAATAATTTCTCTATTTCTGTGAACGCTGAATCTAAAGAAGAAGCAGACAAATTATTTGGTGGTCTTTCTGCAGGAGGGCAGGTAACAATGCCTATGGCAGATACTTTTTGGGGCGCTTATTTCGGAATGTTTAGTGATAAATTCGGAATCAACTGGATGGTAAACTATGATGATCCCGCTAAAATGCAGCAACACCCATAAAATTGATCCTTGTAATCAAAATATTGAAAAAACCGGCAGACTCCTGTCGGTTTTTTATGTATTGTAAGTTTCAATGTTTTTATTTCTTTTTAATGATTTTGTAGCTTCCTGATTCTGTTGTGATGAGGTAAATTCCGTCAGGGAGTTCGCTTATATCGAATCTGTTTTCACCTTTTTCGGCTTCTGTTGATTTTACAAGTTTCCCAGATTGGTCATATAACAAAACTTTGTTGTTTTTCTTTAGATTGTCCATATAGAAGACTCCGGAAGTTGGATTAGGATAAATATTCATTTTGTCTTTGACGATATTTTCTGAAGTTCCCAATGTGGAAATTTTTGTCCATGTCAATGCATCCAGGCACATATAAACGTATCCTCCGGTGGATTGCAGCTGAAGTTCATCAATAGTTGTATTGCTGTTATTCTGACTGTTTAGGGTAGCAAGATCAATCAGGGTAAATCCGTTGTTAATACCTGTTGTTCCCACTGTTGCATTGAATGTTGTGTTAAATCCTGATGTTTTTGTGGTAGTAAACTTTGTAACTCCTCCTGCTTTTCCTGTAATGATCAGTGTTCCTGATGAGGCTGACTGATTTAAAGAAGTATTGCTTAAGAATACCCAAAATTTTGATACCGTGAATGCAGAATTGCTTTTAACACTAAAAGAAGGAGCATTGATATTGGTAGTTCCTGTGTTGTCGATGTAGACATTGTCATTAGCTGTTCCGTTCCAGCCGGTGTTTGGATAATTACTTTGAATTCTGAAAGTTCCGGCCTGTGAAACAATATTGAATGTATATCCATTGCTGGTAAAGCTTGTGCTGCCGCCGGATGACGTTTCAAAAGTTACCGTGGTTATCTGTGCATTGAGCGCTGCCATATTGCTTAATAAAGCAAAAAGTACAAAAAAGATAATTTTTTTCATGATACAGATTTTTAATGTTTGCAGAAGATCATAAGCTTCCTGTATTGTTGAAATGCTCACGAGACTTTTCTGTAAAGGATACCACAAAGTAACTTAGAAATGCAAAGTGGCAACAGCGTATTAAAGACCGAATTGAAAAACACGTAGAAATACGCAATTTCATTGGTTTTTATTATTATAATTTTGAAAAAGCAATATTATGTTAATTAAAATGAATGTATTTCACAGTATGGTTAGTTTTTTTTCATAACTTGTAATGTGTAGCTACAGTAACTTTATTCTAAACCTATTATATAATTTAAAACGAGAAAAACTATGGAACTACCTAAACATGCAGTCTTATTAGATGATGCTAAAAAATGGATCAGCAATTGGCAGAATACAAAAATTATCGATGGAACCTCTATCCGGGCTCACCTTATTCCGGCAAAGGATGTTCATGATATTTTTATTGACGACAAAGGATTTGCAAGATACCGGGGTTATAATGCAATTACCGATGAAGGCGAATTTAAATTTCTTCTGGTAGGCGTAGATGCAGATAACAATGATATTGTAGACTATGATAAAGGAGATTATGTGTATGACATGACCACACCTTGTCCAAGCGTATGCTCCACTGCAAAATGGTGGAACCTGTAATCTGAAAACTGGAGATCATTGGATCAATGGATTGAAATATTGTCGTTAATTGGAAAAGGTATTCTGCTGATTAATCTGGCAGTATACTGTATAGGCTTTTCCGGAAGAGTAAAAGCCTATACATTCTTCATCGGCTATTTGGCCTGGATATTAGTATGTGAAATTGTTTTCTATGTATTGAATTCACAGAAGATTAATAATCTGTTTTTCTCACATTATTATCTGATAGGCCAGTTTTTATTACTGGGATTATTCTTCCATGAGATTATAACGGAAAAATACCAGAAAAAAACAGCACGTACACTTTTAATTATCATTCCTGTTGTTCTTGTTATACAGTATATAATATATCCGGAAAAGTATTATGTTTTTAATCTTTTTGAAATTTTTGTCACGTCTTATTCTATTATAATTCTGGCATTATTGCATTTGTATAATATACTGGATACCAAAAAGAAATACAATTATATAAGCCTGGGACTTTTACTTTATCTGATAAGCAGTACCGTAATATTTTTGTCCGGGAATCTGTATACGGTCATGAACAGAAAACTGCATAAAGAGATTTGGGTATTCAATGTTGTCATGTTTATTGTGTACCAGATCTTTATTCTGATAGAATATCTGTCTACCCGTAAAAAAAATGTGTAATTACTGTTATGATTTTACAAAATGAATGAGAATACAATTATTTCCACCATCGTTTATACCTTTCTGGCCTTTACCTTACTGGCTGTTACCCTGATCATATTTTATTACTTTTCAAATAAGAAAATAACAAGAAATCTTATTCAGAAAAAGGAGCTGGAGGTCAGATACGAGAAAGATCTTACCCATGCCATTATCAGTGCCCAGGAAAAAGAGAGACTGAGAATAGCCCAGGATCTGCATGATGATATCAGTTCAAAACTCAGTGTGGTTTCTTTAAATATTCATCTTTTGGATTTTGATAATTTGACCAGAGAAGAATATAATGATCTGAAAAATAAAATAATACATCTCGTCAACAAAACTGCGGAAAGTGCCAGACAAATCTCACATGATCTCCTTCCTCCGATTTTAGAAAAGTTTGGACTTCATGCTGCAATAGATGCATTATGCTCAGAAATAAACCTGTCCAAAACCCTGCAGGTGACTTATTCTAATAGTCTGTACTTTGCAAAAGCAGAAGAAGAGAAAAATTTGCATATCTTTAGAATACTTCAGGAGCTCATTAACAATTCCATTAAACACGGGGAAAGTACGCATATTGATATAGAATTTTTAGGAAAAAACGGAAAAAATACCTGTATCTATAAAGACGATGGTAAAGGATTTAATCTGAATGAAAATACTTTGAAAGAAGGATTAGGCTTGAGAAATATCAGAAGCCGGGTAGAACTGATCAATGGAACACTAAAGATTGAAAGTGAAAACAATAAAGGAATCACTGTAGAATTTACATTTTAAATCATTATAAGATGGAAAAGGACATAATTCGTGTAATAATTGTAGACGATGAAGCACTCTTTCGTCAGGGAATTTCATTGTTGATACAGAGAGAAAAAGATATTGAACTGGTAAGGGATTTCAGCAATGGGAAAGAGCTGTTGGATGAGCTTGTAACCCTGGAAGAACTGCCTGATATTATCCTGATGGATCTCAATATGCCGGAAATTAACGGAGTAGAAGCTACCAAACAGATCCATATCAAATATCCTCAGATCAGAATTATTGCATTAACGAGCTATAACACAAAAGCATTTATTGTCAATATGATACAGTCCGGGGCATGCTCTTTTCTTAAAAAAAACTCAAGTCCTGCAGAATTGCTCACGGCAATCCGGGAAGTACACAGCAAAGGTTTCTTTTATAACAATGAGGTCATGGAAGCGCTCCATCAAAACCTTACAGAGCCTAAAAAGAAAATTTCCAGTATTTTTGATGCCAATCATATTTCCAAAAGAGAAAAAGAAGTATTGGAATTAATCTGTAAACAATACAACACCTCTGAAATTGCCGATCAGCTTTTTATAAGCTCCAGAACCGTCGAAGGACACCGCAACAGCCTACTGCTGAAAACAGGAGCCAAAAATACGGCTGGCTTGGTAGTATATGCCATAGAAAGTAAAATTGCCGATATGAATTATTTAAAAGACAGATTCGAATAAATGTCCATACCGTTGTTTTCATTAAAAAATTAATAAAATTATATTTTCTGACTAAATTAGTTGTTGTTTTATAAGCAGATGCAGATAATTTGTTTATTAAAAATGCAATAATTTTATAACCTTAAATAATAAAATCAGGAAATACAAAAGAATGAAATTTACCCTTGAAAACATTAAAGCAGAACATCAGAAAGTAAAAAGCGGAGCTGATTTCCCTCAATATATTCAAGCCCTGAAAACATTGGGTGTTTCTCACTACAAAACATACGTGTCAGATGGAAATACAGAGTACTTTAATCATGAAAGCCAATCTGTACAAACAGGAAGCAAATATGTTTTTCTTTCCATCTCCGATGATTTGAACGTTGATAGTTTTAAAATAAGACTGAAGATTCACCAGCAGGGAGGAACAGATTATATGACTTTCTGTAAAGACTGTGCAGAAAACGGAATCAATGGATGGACAATGGATCTTCATGCAATGACCTGTACTTATTTTGACCGGAACGAAAGTGATGTTCTGACAGAACAGGTTCCAGGATAATCTTTTACAAAAAACGGATGCAGACCATTGCATCCGTACTTCTTTATATTAACTTATAAAATATAGTTTGCTATTATTGATTTAAAATATTAATTTTGTTAAAAACGATAGATAATAGTAATTGACAAGCATGAGAAAGGTTTTTACGAAGTTGGCGTTCACCGTATTAGGTTTGGGATCCATTTTGACATTTGCTCAAAAAAACGATCTGGGAGCATGGTATATGTATTTTGGAAATAACAAAATCAGCAAGAAGCTGAACTGGCACAATGAAATTCAGTACCGTAATTTCGACGCAGTAGGAGATCTGGAACAGTTACTGATCCGTACAGGAATCGGATATGATCTTACAGAGAATAATAACAATGTTCTATTGGGATACGGATTTATTCTCAGTCAACCTTATGTAAACGGTGAAAAAAAAGAAAATATTGAACACCGGATTTTCCAACAGTACATTACCAAGCAAAAATTTGGACGTTTCTATCTTCAGCACCGCTATCGTTTGGAAGAACGTTTCCTTCAGGATGATTTCAGAATGAGATTCCGTTATATGCTGGGAGTAAATATTCCGATTACTCAAAAGGAAATGCTGCCGAAGACTCTTTACGCATCAGTATATAATGAGATTTTCCTTCACTTCAATAATCCGGTTTTCGATAGAAACAGAGTCTACGGAGCCTTAGGATATGTCATCAACAAAAATATGAGAATTGAAGCCGGGTATATGAACCAGATTCAGGAGAACAGAAACCGCGGACAGATTCAGATTGGTTTTTATAATAATATCCCATTCACCAAAAACTAATAAAACAGTTACTGAATGCTCTAGGTAAACCATTATCTGAAAATAAATTATAATAAACACAATAAAATAAACACTTATGCATTCAGGAAAAAGATTCGGAGCCCGGGAGTTCATTATCTGGACCAGACGGAGTATTTATGCACTGGTTGTATTATCTGCGATCCCTACAGTTCTGTATTTTATGGGCTGGAAATTTCTCTCAGTTCCATGGCAGCCGATTGCGATTATGGGAACAGCAGTTGCCTTTATCGTTGGATTTAAAAACAATGCCAGCTACAGCAGACTGTGGGAAGCCAGACAGATCTACGGAGCAATTATTAATGACAGCCGTAGCTTTGGATATATTCTCAGAGATGCATTACTCTCAAAAGATCCGGGTAAAGTAAAAGAAATGTTTCTTCGTCATTATGCATGGCTTACCGCATTGCGATTTCAGCTTCGTGAGCCAAGGGCATGGGAAAACATGGGATCAGATCAGTTTGATGAATATGCTAAAAAATATGACATTCCCGAGAGACTGACCCAACTGGACGAAGAATTGAAAAAATATCTTTCTGAATCTGAACGTCAGTACATTGTAAGCAAAAAAAACAGAGCGACCCAATTGATGGCAATGCAAAGTAAAGCTTTGTCCGAAGCTTATGAAAAAGGAGAACTGAATGATTTCCAATGGACACAGATCAATCAGCAACTGGTGAAGTTTACCGACGATCAGGGAAAAGCAGAAAGAATTAAAAATTTTCCATATCCAAGAAATTTCTCTTCCATTACCACCTATCTTCTGCTTCTCTTTATTGTTTTTGTGCCTTTTGGATTATTGAAAGAATTTGACAAATTAGGAGAAGGAACAATGGTAGAAGGCTGGACACTATGGTTTAATATTCCATTTTCTTTACTGGTAACCTGGTGTTTCCATACGCTAGACAATGTAGGAGAAGCTTCCGTCAATCCATTTGAAGGAAGTCCTAACGATGTGCCAATCACCCAGATCAGCCGTACCATTGAAATCGATATGAGAGATATGCTGGATGAGTCTGATCTTCCGCCAGCCATTACTCCGAAGAATAATATCGTGCTTTAATTCTTTCCGGTTGTAAAGATAAAGTCTAAACGTTGGATTAAATTAAACCTTATAGCTTTCTAAAACCTATAAGGTTTGGGTAATAATAAATATTTGATATCCCAAAATAAAAAAATAAAACTTAAAAAAACTAACTTAAAATGATTCACAGCTATGTTATAATATCCATTGCAGTCCTGCTGTCTGTGATGATATTGGTAATGATCGGGCAGAAATTAAAAGTAGCTTACCCTATTTTTCTTGTAATTGCAGGATTACTGATAAGCTTCGTACCGGGAATGCCGCGCATTGAAATAGAGCCTGACCTTGTTTTTCTTATTTTTCTGCCGCCTATTTTGTTTGAGGCAGCCTGGTTTACCTCATGGCAGGATTTTCATAAGTGGAGAAAACAAATTTTTTCCATGGCTTTCGGATTGGTATTCTTAACGTCCATAGTCGTTGCTTATCTTTCATCTTCTATTATTCCCGGACTTACCGTGGCAATGGGCTTCCTGCTGGGAGGAGTGAATTCTCCGCCGGATGCGGTAGCTGCTACTTCGGTATTGAAGCATATGAAAATTCCTAAGAAAATTACCAATATTCTGGAAGGCGAGAGCCTTATCAATGATGCATCCAGTTTAATTGTATTTAAATTTGCTCTGGCAGCCGTTATTTCAGGACAGTTTATCTGGAGGGATGCCGTTCAGGATTTCTTTACAATGGCTATCGGTGGAATTGCTGTAGGAGTGGCGGTAGGATCTCTTTTTGGAGCATTGCTTAAGATTATTCCTACCAATTCCAATATCGATACCATTATTACTCTTATCGTACCTTACATTATGTATGTGGGAGCAGAGCATTTTCATTTTTCAGGGGTGTTGGCTGTTGTGGCTGGAGGTTTATTGATGTCTTATAACTCACATTGCTATTTAAGCCATACCTCCAGAATCCAGTCCGGGAATGTATGGAGCGTACTGATATTCCTGATGAATACCATTATCTTTATCCTGATTGGTCTTGAACTTCCTATTGTAGTGGAGGGAATGCAAGAATACACCATTTCAGAAGGTATTTTCTACAGTGTAGTGATTGGCGGAGCGATTATCGGAACAAGAATTTTGTATAGTTATGCATTGATGTATTTTCCAAGAATCTGCTCTAAAGAATTAAGATTAAAAGTTCCCAAACCGGATTGGAGAGAGCCTTTTATCATCAGTTTTGCAGCAATGAGAGGAGTCGTTTCACTGGCTGCCGCATTGTCAATTCCTGCATTTTTACCCAACGGAGAAGCGTTTCCGCATAGGAATATTATTTTATTTGTAACTTTCGTTATTATATTGATTACCCTGGTAGGGCAAGGATTATTGCTGAGTCCAATCTTGAAATTATTGAATATTCAGGATGCCGGAAGTGAACTGCCGGAAGAAAAACAGGAAGTAATCCTTATGCGCAAACTAAAGGAAACAGCTTTGCACAAACTGGATAATGACTTTTCTGAATTAGCTGTAACCAACAGCCTTGTACGTCATCAAAAGCACAAGTTGGAAAATGAAATGATGCTGATGGCAGATAAAGCCCAATGCATGGCTTCCACAGGAGATTATGTAACCGCTATCAATGAAAATAAAGATGTCCTTCGACAGATCATTCAGGCACAGAGAAATGAATTGCACAGAATGAAAAGAGAAAAGATATTCGATGATCATGTGATGAGAACCATTGAAATGCAGCTGGATTTTGATGAAGCCAAGATTACTGGTTTTTCACATGGGTAATTACAAAATAAACCGCAAAAGTCACAAAAGATAAAAGTTAAAATACTTGCAGGAATAAAAAGTTTACAAAAGTAAAATTCTGAATTTTAAAGGCTTACGTGTACTTCTCATGAGTAGAAATTTAAACTTAAATAATTTAGTAGATAAAAACTTTTGTGACTTTTGTGGTTAAATATTATGGATAAAATTGTGTACATTTAAACATATTAAATCCATCATATGAGCACACCCATCACAGTTCAGTACACAATAAACGCTCCGGCTGAAAAAGTCTGGGAAGCATTAACCGATAAAAAAGAAATGAAATCCTGGTATTTTGATATCCAGGATTTTGTATTGGAAACAGGTAAGGAATTTAATTTCTATGAACCCGGAGGTGAGAATAAATACCATCACCACGGTGAAATTCTGGAAATAATACCTAACCAAAAATTAAAGCACACATGGTCTTATCCTGATTTTTCAACTCTGAAAACTGTTGTAACCTGGGAATTACAGCCAGAAAATGAACACACGGTGGTAAAGTTAACCCACGAAGATATTGAAAACTTTAAAGACTTAGGGGAAGGCTTTTCAAGAGAAAATTTTGTAAAGGGCTGGAATACGATTTTAGGACAGAGTTTAAAAGAATATATAGAAAATAAATAATGATCGCATTACACCTTTTTACAATAGAAGATGCCCCAAAACTGATTTCAAAAATAAAAGATGAAAGGATGCTTCTTCAGTTTGCCGGCCCCGCATACCATTTTCCTCTCACAGAAGAACAACTTGATGCAGACTTATCTGATGAAAAGAGAACCCTGTTTAAAATTACAGATCAGTCGGGAAATACAATCGGGCATGCACAGATATTTCTAAAAGAAAAAACATTCCTGTTGGGAAGAGTTCTGATCTGGGATGAAAACAATAGAGGAAAAGGCTATGGGAAGAAGGTAATGCAGGAGCTTCTGAAATATGGATTCAGTCATTTTGATAAAGAAACTGCTGAACTGAATGTGTACGACTGGAATACAGGAGCTATTGAATGTTACCGGAAAGTAGGTTTTGCTTTTGATCCGGATGTTAAGAGCGAAGCCAGAATTGATCAGGAAACATGGGTTTCCCTGAATATGAAGATCCATAAAGATACCTTTGAATTACAGGAATTATGATACAATTTACCACACTTCGTCCTGTCTTCTGGACAGAAAACCTTGATGAAACCATTGCATTTTATATGAACGTTCTTGGATTTACACTGATGGGCAGAAATGATGACTGGCAGTGGGCCTCTCTTCGAAAAGATGAAGTGTACATTATGCTCTCTCAGCCTAATGAACACGAAAATAATACTTCAATCGGGTTTTCAGGTTCTTTTTATTTCAATGTAAATAAAGTGGATGATCTTTGGGAAGACCTTAAAACAAAAGCCAAAGTCTGCTATGAAATTGAAACTTTTGAATGGGGAATGAGAGAATTTGCTATCTATGACAACAATGGATACATATTACAATTTGGTGAACCCGCAGATAATATTGGCAATACGGAATAAAATTTGCTATTTTTGGAGAAATATTTAGAAATTCAATGAAAAAAAGTATAATAGCGGGTTTCGCAGCGATTTTATTATTGGCGTCTTGTAATAAGGATAAAGAGATTCTTAATACATTAAACACTTATAATACTTCAATGGAGGCGAAGGGATACCATTTCGGAGATAAGCTTGAGCTTCCAAAAGAGGTAACGGAAAATGCAGAAAGCGTAACGATCAGCTTTGGAGATAAAGAAACAAAAGATTTAACAATTGACCCTAAATTTTTTACATTAGGTGATAATGCTGTTACCTTTAATATTAAAACAAAAGGAGGTGAAGTCCTGAATCAGGATGCTACGATCAATGTATTTGCAAAAAATCCTGAAAAAAATATTCCTTATCAGATTGTAGCGGAATATCCCCACGATCCCAAAAATTTTGTACAGGGTTTCCAGATTGAAGGAAATACCATTTATGAAAGTGACGGACAAAACGGATCTTCACAGATTTTAAAATATACACTGGGAACAACAACTCCGCTTGCTTCTACGAAACAGGCTCAGGAAGATTTTTCTGAAGGAAGCACCATCGTTGGCGATAAAGTGTACCAGTTGACATGGCAGAGCAAAAAAGGATATGTTTATGATAAAAATTCTTTAAAACTGCTTTCAGAATTTGCTTATCCCAATGTACTGGGTGAAGGTTGGGGATTAACCTATGATGGAAAAAGCCTGATTGCTTCTGACGGAAGTAAGCTTTTATATTTCCTTGATGTAAACGATCCTTCAAAACTGATTAAATATATTGCTGTTGCAGGAAGTTCCCAGGCATATGATCAGTTGAATGAACTGGAATACCACAACGGATTTATTTATGCCAACGTATGGCAGAAGCCCATCATTTTAAAAATCAATCCTGCCAATGGAGAAGTAGTGGGAACTTTTGATTTTACAGAAATCGCAAAACAAAATACCAAAGGAAGTGATGATGTACTGAACGGAATTGCTTTCAAAGGAGATAATATGCTGGTAACAGGAAAAAACTGGCCAAAGATTTATGAAGTTCAGATCAAATAATCTGATTTTATGGATAAAAATAAAAATAGCGTTCCCTTGGGAGCGTTATTTTCGTTTTGAGGATTAAATTTTAGTACTTTTGGCAAATGATTAAAACCTTTATGAAGCAAAACATTACGATGGGTTTTGCTGCAGTTCTATTCTTAGTTTCCTGTAGTAACAAAGAAAAAATGCTTGATTCTCTGGCAGACTATAACAATGCAAAGGAAGCAAAAGGATATCATTTCGGAGATAAGCTTGACCTTCCAAAAGAGGTGACGGAAAATGCAGAAAGCGTAACGATCAGCTTTGGAGATAAAGAAACAACAGATTTAACAATTGATCCTAAATTTTTCACATTAGGAGATAATGCTGTTACCTTTAATATTAAAACAAAAGGAGGTGAAGTGCTCAATCAGGATGCTACTATCAATGTTTTCACAAAAACACCTGAGCAGAACATTCCTTATACAATAGTAGCTGATTATCCCCATGATCCTAAGAATTTTATTGAAGGCTTTGTAGTGGAAGGAAATACAGTGTATGAAAGTGACGGAATGAAAGGAGCTTCACAGCTTATAAAATATACATTAGGATCAGATGTTCCCAGGATTGTTGCAAAGCAGCCTGCTGAGATTTTCTCTGAAGGTTGTGCCATTGTGGGAGATAAGGTGTATCAACTGACATATCAGAATAAAATTGGTTTTATTTATGATAAAAACACTTTGAAAAAAATCTCTGAATTTCCATTGCCTGGTGTAATTGGAGAGGGTTGGGGACTGACGTATGACGGAAAAAACCTGATCGCAACAGATGGTTCTAAGAATCTTTATTTTCTGGATGTCAATAATCCTTCAAAAGTAGTGAAAACTATGGCAGTTGGCGGAAATTCTACGATTTATAATCAGCTCAACGAACTTGAATATCACAACGGACTTATCTATGCTAATGTTTGGCATGAACCTGTAATTCTAAAAATTAATCCTGTAAATGGAGAAGTTATTGGAAAATTTGATTTTTCACAATTGACCAAAGAAAATGATAAGGGAGACAGCGAGCATGTCTTAAACGGAATTGCTTTTAAAGGTGATCATATGCTGGTGACAGGAAAAAACTGGGAGAAAATTTATGAAGTTACTTTTAAATAAACTCATTATATCTTTTGTAGAACAGCTTTTTTTCAGCAACAGGATGGTCTCAGTTTTGATTAACATCAGAGAAGATTCTATCAAACTTAAACATCTTTTGGGTAACGTTATTTTTCAGTAAATTAACCCCAATTAAAAAAACAGAGTGAAGTTTTTAAACATACTATTTTTTTTCCTTTTCTGTACGGCTTCAGCGCAGAATATTCTTCCTTTGGATACTTTGAAACTTAAGGAAGCTAAAGATATGCTTGCTGACGACTATGGAAATCTGTATATCTATAAAAATAAAGATTTCAGTTTTACCAAATACGATTCTTTAGGAAAGCAGATCGGGAAAATGATGCTTACTGTTCCATACAAAGTTCAGACGGTACAAAATCCACTGAATGTACCTTTGTTTTCCGAAAATGCTCAGGAAATGAAATTTGTAGACCAGAATATGAATGAGATTCAAAGATTGGATTTTAAACAGAAATTTGGTTTTATCAGAATGGCTTATGCTGAAGATCTTCAGCAGCTGTGGCTTTTGGATGACAGTACAAAACGTTTGATACAGTATAATTTCAGAAATGATACAACCATCAATTCATATCCTTTTGATATCAGCTTTGAAGATCTGATGGATATGCTGGTTTATGAAAATAAGGTCTATATTTTAACCAGAAAACATATCAGGATTTACAACCTGAAATTTGAAAAAATATTCGAAGCCCCTTTGGAGAATGGAAAACGTTTTCGAAGAGAGAATGATATAATCCTGGTTGTTGCCAATAATTTTATATCACAATATGTGCCTGAAAAAGGTATGTTAACCGTTTTCGAAGATCAGGAAGCGCAAATTGTGGATAAAAACATCCTCTCTTATTTTGCAATCAAAGGGAACAAACTCTATCTTTACAGCCTTGAAAAAGTAAAGAAAGCCCAACAGCAAAAACAGCTCGAAGCTCAGCCGGAATCTCTGCAGGCACCTACAGAAAAACCAGTAGAAAAGACTGAAGAGAAACCTGATGAGAATACAGCAGAGAAGCCTTCAGACAATACTTTACAGAAATTAATCGAAGATACTTCTAAAGTTCAGACTGAGGCCATCGAAAAACTTATCAACTAATCAGTAAATACAAGGAAAAGAATATTATGCACATTGCAGTTACAGGAAACATCGGAGCCGGAAAAACAACTTTGACAACGATGCTTTCCAAGCATTACGGATGGGATGCACAATTTGAAGATGTAGATCATAATCCTTATCTGGAAGATTTTTATTCAGATATGAGCAAATGGAGTTTTGCATTGCAGGTATATTTCCTGGGAAGCAGATTCCGTCAGGTGAAAGAGATCAGAGAAAGTGGAAAAAATATTATTCAGGATCGTACCATCTATGAAGATGCCCATATTTTTGCAGAAAACCTTAATGATATGAATCTTCTTTCAGACAGGGATTTCAATAACTATTCATCAGTGTTTGATCTGATGAAGTCTTTTGTATCCGCTCCGGATCTTTTAATCTATTTGAAATCAGATGTTCCTAACCTGGTAAAAAAAATCTACAAAAGAGGTCGTGAATATGAAGCATCCATCAGTATTGAATATCTTTCAAAACTGAACCAGAAATATGAAAAATGGATTTCCAATTACACAGAAGGAAAACTTCTTATTGTGGAAGTGGATGATCTGGATTTCGTTGAAAAACCGGAAGATTTCGGATTTATTCTGGAGAAGATAGAAGCGGAGCTGCACGGATTGTTTTAACATATTTTTATCAGAACATTAAGACATAGTCAGGGTAAATCTTTTTAAATTTGTTCAAATCAAGTTTAATTCTTGAAAAATTATATCATGGTAGTTAAAGTTTTACATAACGGAAACTGTTCAAAGTCAAATGCTGTACTGGAGTATCTTGACGAAAACGGAGTGTCTTTTGAGATCATTAATATTGTTGAAGATCCCTTAAGTCCTCTTGAAATAAGAACGGTGCTGAAGAAGCTGAACCAGAGTGTTTTTCATATTATCCGTAAAACAGATAAACTGTATATTGAGAACTATGCAGATAAAAACTATTCGGAAGAAGAATGGATAAAAATTCTTTCTGAGAATCCATCTTTGATACAAAGACCCATTCTGGTAAAAGGCTCAGTAGCAATGCTGGGAAGACCCATTGAAAATGTAAAGTTCTTTATTGAAAAATAAATGAAATTTCATAAATAAAAAGATCCGTTCTGCTAAAGAGCGGATCTTTTATGTTATGGGGTTTTCGTTGTACCCGGGCCGTTTATTGCCTTATATAAAGCTTCCAGCTCTTTTGGAGGGCGCCCGGAATCAAAGTCTGAAGAAGTGTACTCTTTTCCGCCAGCAGTAATAATAATAGATGCTATCATCGCCTGGTCAGAATGTCTGCCTGTAGTAGGAGCTTTAAGTTCAGATATCTTCGGTAGGTCAATGTTCTGAGCCAACTTAGAGATTGCTGTCCATTCGGCACTGGAGATCTTTGTATTCGTGATCTCTTCGTTGATATTGGATTCTTTTGAGGAAGGGGTAAAAACAATGTTTCTGCTGAATCCTCTTGTTCTTTCTGTTAATCGGATCTGTTCAATCTTTTGTTGCTGAACAGCAGAAGGGATATTGGATGTATTATTTTCGTTGTTATTTTTATGCATGCAGCTTGTCGCAGAGGTTGCTAAAATGATGGTAAACAGGATCAGTTGGATGTTCATCATGTTCTTTTTTTATGATTTAAATAATAAAAAACCGTTTCAGTATGATGAAACGGTCTTTGTTTTTACAATAGAATAACGCCTTCTATTTTTGCTACTTCTTTATAAATATTCACTACCTGATTGGCATCCAAAACAAATGCATTAATGTTGCAGGCTGTGTATTTTCCATTTTTGCTTTCACGGTTTCCCAGTGTAAATTTAATACCATCAAAAACTCTGTAAATTTCAGTAAGTTTTGCCTGGTCTGTAGGAATAATAAATTTAAATAAATAATCCTCCGGAAAATCATGATGATCTTCCAGTTTCTCCCTCAAAGACTGATAAAAATCTTCAGGGCTTGCGTGTTGATTTCCTTGTAATATATCCATCTGCAATTGTTAATATAATATAAATATAACGAAAATTTTCCTATTTTCCAAATGGTCCCAGCAGCGACTTGGAGTTCTGGTGCTCATAATCTTCGATGATGTTGAATAACCCATTTACCAACTGTTCAGAAGCAAGTTTACTCAGCCCTCCTGAATTGACAGTGTTATTATTTCCACCTAGAAGGCTGCCCAGAAAATTACTTCCGGATAACGCTGTATTGATTGTTTTTACAATGCCATATTCGTTCAGCTTTTCATCCACTTTTGGAGCAATGGCAGCAATAAGCTGTTGGGATGTTTTTTCCTTCAGAATTTGTGTAGCAGTGGTTCCCTGCATAATTCTGGTTACGTCCTGTGCATTCAGGCTGTTTACTGCATCCTGTAAAATAGGTTTTGAAGTATTTACAGTGTACGCTGCTGCCTGTGCTATATAATCTCTTTCTTTAGCAACGAGAGAGGGCGCAATTTTTTCCAGAGTAGAATTAATATCTCTCAATTCTTTGGGAAGAGCTTTATCAACCATATTATTCTGCAGGAACGCTTCTTTATTCCCATAGATACCCATTCCTTTATCAATACCATTGAGCAGAATTCTTTTTATAATGGAAAGCCCCATGTCTGATGTGGCCAGTGAAGTGCAGGATTGTACACTGGTGGTAATAACAGCACCAGTCCCGATCAGAAGAGCGGCTGCAATGATATATTTTTTCATTGATCTTTTTATTATGTATTTCTAAGATGCTTTTGTCAAAAACTGCACCAAAGGTAATTACTATTCTGTATTTAACAAAATATTAAATTGAGTACATGTTTTGGTGAATATTGTGTCAAAACATTTAAAATTTCATTTAGAGATATGATGAATAAAGTATCTTGATTTTAAATAAAGGATTGTAAAATTTAATTTTTTAGTATTTTTCATTTAATAAAATGTAGGAATTTTTAAATATTTAAGATAGTTTAACAGTATTGGATATTTTTTATATTTTTGGCTAATGTCTTTTTTTGAGATTTTAAATAACTCCACTATTTAGAGACAGGTACAAATTTGAATTTATTTGAATAAAATTGAAACTATATGAAACAAAGTAATTTAAAGTATTCAGGTCTCATTGCCGTGTTATATTTCGGGATGAACGTGAATGCACAGGTTACGCAGGATTCTGCTAAAGTCCAGAAGATCGACGAAGTCGTTATGATTGGATATGGTAGCCGTAAAAAAGTTGATAATACAACAGCTATCAGTTCTATCAGTGCGGAGGAAGTAACCAGAACCAAAGTATTGAATGCATCACAGGCTATTCAGGGAAAAGCTGCCGGAGTACAGGTTATTGCTTCTGATGCGCCGGGATCAACCCCGACAGTAATGATCAGAGGACTTGGTACTGTACTGGGTGGAAGAACACCTTTATATGTAATTGATGGAATGTATGCCGATAACATCAACAATATCAACTCTAATGATATTCTTACTTATGATGTATTGAAAGATGCTGCAGCATTGGCAATCTATGGTAACAGAGCTGCTAACGGGGTAATCATTATTACTACGAAATCAGGTAAAGGGAAGTTAAGTGTTTCCTATGATGGCCTGGTTGGATTCAGAACCCCTTTAAAAACCATTAAAATGGCTAACGGGTCTGAATTTGCAAATTATAATAATGCTGGTAAGGCAAGTACTTATCTGAACCCTAATCAGCCGTACAACACAGATTGGTTCAAAGAAATTACAAGAACAGGGATTTATAACCAACATAATGTTTCTATTTCAGGATCTTCTGAAGCTGCAAAATACTTCTTAAGTTTAAGTAATTATGATGAGCAGTCTATCCTTAAAGGAACAAATTATAACAGGACTACAGTAAGAACCAATAACGAATTCAGAATTACCAAAGGAATCAGATTGGCGCAGACTTTAAGTGCTACCTTTACCAATGATACTCCTAAATCGTATGGTGCTTTTACAAATGCTTATAAACAATCGCCATTAGTCCCTGTATATTATCCGAATGGAAAATATGGACAGCCTATTTATAATAAGACTACCGGAAATATCGATTATGAAGGAGGAAGATTTAATAATGTAGGCAACCCGGTAATGCAGCTTGCTTATGATAATCAAAGGGGAAAAAATTTCTTATTGCAGGGTGGTTTAAAACTGGATATTGATATTTATAAAGATTTGAAGTTTACTTCTCAGTTTAGTGGTGAGTACAATAATTATAAATATTACAATTTTGTAAATTCAAAAGCATTCTGGTTAGATAGCGATCCAATGAGGGTTGACAGTGGATATGATGCTTCTTTGCCTCTGACAAGATTAACCAATAAAAGCCAAAACTATTTCAACTGGGTACTTAATAACTATTTAACCTATACCAAGAAAGTAGGAAACCATGATATTGAAATTGTAGCCGGTACAGAAGCTTCAGTTGCCAACGGCCTTGAAACCTTAACGATCAACAGAAAGAATGTACCCGTTTCACAAGACTACTGGAATCTGGATGGTGTAGATTACTATGGTAATTTATTTAGTGATAATACAACCAAAGCCATTGAATCTATAAAAGGGAACAGAAACACCACAATTTCTTATTTCGGAAGACTTCAGTATAAATTTATGAACCGTTATTTATTAAGCGGGACATTCAGAAGAGATGGATCATCTCAGTTCGCTGAGGGGCACAGATGGGGGACATTTCCATCATTTGGAGCCGGATGGATCATTTCTGAAGAAAGCTTTATGCAGGATGGGTTCTTTGATCTTTTAAAATTAAGAGGAGGCTGGGGTAAATTAGGTAACCAGAAGGTTCCGTTAAATTATTTGCCACTTTCATCCGGTGCAACATACAATTACGGATTTGGGACATCGCCTGTAAGTAATGGAATAACTGTTAATCAGGGATATGACCCTAGTTTAGGATGGGAAGTGACAGAAGAAACTTCTTTGGGATTAGATTTTGCGATCCTAGATAAAAGGTTATCCGGTAGCTTTGATGTTTATAACAGAAAAACCAATAATCTTATCTTAGGGGTGGTACCTTATCTTGCAACAGGTATTTCTGAAGTGAATTATTCACATATGGGAAGTGTTGTCAATAAAGGTGCTGAAATAAGTTTAAACTGGGCTGATAAAGTAGGTGAGGATTTTACTTATTCAATTGGTGCCAATTATTCTTACAATAAGAACAAGCTTGCCAGCATTGATCTTTCCAAGCCGGTTTCTCAACTTGTGGGAGGAAATCTTGGAAACGGACAGGATACAAAAATTTTTAATGCTAATGCAATTGGTTACGCATTAGGAAGTTTCTACTTATGGGAAGCAGATGGTTATGATGCAAACGGTAATCTGAAGTTCAAAGATTTAAATGGTAATGGAGTTACCGGAAGTGCAGATCCGGGAGACAGACGTTTCTTTGGCTCTTACATACCAAAATCAACCTTAGGTGTTAATTTTTCAATGTCTTACAAGAATTGGGATTTTGCTTTGAGCGGTTATGGAGCTTTTGGATTCAAAGTGTACAATGGTAAAAAAGCACAAAGAAATGGTGGAGAAAATGTTGAAGCTTCTGTAGCGAATGATTTCTGGACTCCTACAAACACTAATGCAGCAAATCCTGTAAATCCTGCAAATATCCCAATTGCATCTACATTCTATTTGGAAAGCGGAGATTATTTCAGAATCAATAATATTTCAGTAGGATATACATTTAAAAATGTAACGGATTATATGAAATCAATTAAGCTTTATGTAAGTGCGATTAATCCTTTTGTTTTCCAGAAATACTCAGGATATTCCTCAGAATTATCAGGATATAATCCTGCAGATCCTACAGCAGAAGGTGATCCAATTAAACGTGCAGGGGTAGAATTAGATGCTTATCCTACATTGAGATCTTTTGTATTTGGTGTTAACCTAAATTTTTAAAAAAATGAATAAGAAATATATCATAGCAGCTGCATTTTTAATTTTAGGAGCTGTTAACCAGAGTTGCAGCAATGACTTCGTTGATGTATCACCTACAGAAAAAATTCCTGAAGATGCTTTGGGTGAAATATACAATAATAATGAAGGAGCCAATAGCTTGGTAACTAGTATTTATGCTAAGTTTTTAGACTGGAATATGAGTACGTTTGCATGGATTGGAGTGACATCAATTGTTTCTGATGATGCAGATAAAGGTTCAAGTCCAAGTGACTCGGGTTCAGATAAAGATATTTTAGATGCTTTAACATTTACAGCATCAACACCATCATTCAAAGAATTGTTTGCTTCTAATTATCAGGGGATTAACAGGTGTAATCAGGCGCTAAAATATCTTCCTAAATTAGATAAAGCAGATCCGCAATTACTTCAGAGATTAACAGGAGAAGCAAAGTTTTTAAGAGCATTTATGTACTTTACGCTGGTAAGATCTTTTGGAGGAGTCCCGCTAGTAGATCACGTTCCCGTAACAGGAGTTGAAGCCGACAAGCAAATGACATTAACTAGGAAAAGTAAGGAAGAAATTTATGCATTCATTGAACAGGATCTTAAGGATGCCATAGCCGTTCTTCCTAATAAATCAGCCTATGGGGCAGGTAATATAGGGAGAGCATCTGTTGGTGCTGCTCATGCGCTTTTAGCTAAGGTGTATTTATATCAGAAGAAATGGCAGCTGGCTGTAGATGAGACTAATTTGGTTACAGGTTATTCATTGACACCTAATTTCCAAGATATTTATAAAGTTTCAGGAGAAAATAATGCTGAATCTGTTTTTGAAATCAACGGAACAGGAGGAACAGCAGGAAGAGCAATCCAGCAGTATAGCCAGGTTCAGGGAGCAAGAGGTACTACAGGCTGGGGCTGGGGATTCTCTACTCCTACCCAAGGTCTGTATGATGCATACTCTGCAACAGATTCTAGAAGAGATGCTACGATTATCCACAGAGATATGACTTTATATGATGGGTATTATGTAGGTCCAAATACAGAAAATAAATTCTATAATTATAAAGCTTATTCTTCCAATTATAGAGATCAGGCTTCAACAGACGTAAACATTCGTTATCTGAGATATGCCGAAGTATTACTAATCAGAGCTGAAGCAATGAACGAATTGGGACAAACATCTGCAGCTATTCCTTTCCTGAATCAGGTAAGAAACAGAGCTAACATCGGAAACACTACTGCTTCTTCTCAGGCAGACGTAAGATTGGATATCTGGAAACAAAGAAGATTAGAGCTTGCTTTCGAACATGACAGATGGTTTGATCTGGTAAGAACCGGACAAGCACAAGCAGCAATGGCAGCCGATGGTGGTAAAAAATTCATCGTTGGGAAACATGAAGTATTCCCACTTCCACAAGACTTCATAATGGAAGCTGGTGGATTGTCTGCTCAAAACCCTGGCTATTAAAAATAAACCATAAACATTAGAGGAGAATGAAAGTTCTCCTCTTCTTTTAGTAATAAACCCTATAAAAAGAGAGCTCATGAAAAGGAACGTATTATCAATGGCTATTACTTCATTATTCCTTGTGTATTCCTGTAAAAATGCTCCCGTTGTCAAACAGGAGACTGGAAAAACGGAAGCCGTAAAAAGTAATATCACAGATGAACAACTGATGAACAGAGTACAGAAAGATGCTTTAAAGTATTTCTGGGATTATGCAGAACCCAACTCACTGTTGGGAAGAGAGCGTTACCATGAAGACAATATCTATCCGGATAATGATAAGCACGTGATCACTACAGGAGGCTCAGGATTTGGGTTGGCAACTATTCTGGTAGGAGTGGAAAGAGGATTTGTTCCAAGAAAAGAAGCGGTGAAAAGACTTACTCATATCATGGATTTTCTGGCTAAAGCAGACCGCCACAAAGGAGCCTGGTCACATTGGATTAATGGGGAAACCGGAAAAACCGTTCCTTTTGGTAAAAAAGATAATGGCGGTGATCTTGTAGAAACCGCATTCCTTACTTCAGGAATACTGATGGTCCGTGAATACTTTAAAAACGGAAATGCAGAAGAAAAAGCCCTGGCAGCAAAATGTGACGAACTATGGAAAGGAATTCAGTGGAACTGGTATACCAAAGGAGGTCAGAAAGTTCTTTACTGGCACTGGTCACCGGATTACCAATGGGAAATGAATTTTCCTCTTGAAGGATATAATGAATGTCTGATCACGTATATCTTGGCAGCATCTTCACCTACTTATTCCATTGATGCCGAAACGTACTATAAAGGATGGACCAGAAACGGAACTTACCTTACAGACAAAACAAAATACGGGTTACCCCTGTATGTAAAACATAATTATGCCGAAGAATACGGCGGCCCGCTTTTCTGGGCACAATATTCATATATCGGGCTTGATCCGACGGGATTATCCGATAAACTTGTCAAAAATTACTTTGACATCAATAAAAATCAAACCCTTATCGACTATCAATACTGTGTCGAAAATCCAAAACAATGGAAAGGTTACGGACCCAACTATTGGGGACTGACAGCCGGCTATACAAGAAACGAGGATGGAACTACAGGTTACACCGCTCACATGCCAGGCAATGATAATGGAGTAATCACTCCTACCGCTGCATTGAGCAGTTTTCCCTATACCCCAAAAGAGTCCATGGCTTTCCTGAGATTCATTTATACTCAAAAACCTGAATTTATAGGATCGGCAGGCCCTTATGATGCAACCTCTATCAATTATAACAATTGGTTTACCCCAAGATATCTGGCGATAGATCAGGGAACAATAGCACCAATGATCGAAAACTATAGATCGGGATTCCTTTGGAAACTGTTTATGAATGCTCCCGAAATTCAGCAGGGATTGAAAAAACTAAGCTTCCAGTCAACCAAGTATGGAATAAAATAATTAATAGGAACGGGCTATTATCCAAAGCTTAGTCGCAGTGAGCCGTTTAAAATAAAAAAGATCAAATCCGCTGGCTTTTAGCTAAAACCTAAATAACAATATGAAACTAAAACTGAAACATATCCCTCTTTTATTACTGCCGTTTTCATTACCAATGAGCGCACAGGAGATAAAAGGGGAACTCAATAAAGAAATTAAAAGACAGGAAAAAATCTCCTATATTCTGGATTATCCCAAGAATACGAAAGGGAATATTCCTTTGATTGTTTTTTTACATGGCTCCGGAGAGCGCGGGACTAACCTTGATTTGGTAAAAGCCCACAGTCCGTTTACCTATAAAAAGCTGATCAAAGAACCTGTAGCTATTCTGGCACCTCAATGTCCGGAAGGAACATGGTGGGATACCGTTAGCGTGTATAATCTCATCAAAGAAATTCAGAAGAAATATAAAATTGATGCTTCACGCATTTATCTTACAGGACTTTCGATGGGAGGCTGGGGAACTTTAAAACTAGCCATGGAACATCCGGAAATGTTTGCTGCTGTGGCTTCGGTGTGTGCACCGATAGATCAGGTAATGACCGCCAATATTCATCAGTTTAAAGATCTGAATATGAAAATTTTTCATGGCGGGATGGACGATATTGTATTGCCAGCCAATGCCTTTAATTTTTATCAAAAACTGCATCCTGTAAACCCAACTGCAGAACTGGTTATTTTCCCGAATGATAATCATAATTCATGGGATTCTGCCTATTCAAACCCTGCGTTGTATGAATGGATGCTTTCAAAAAAGAAAGAAAAGTAATCCAACACACAATGATTGAAAAATAAACCCATCAAATTAAAGCAAAAAATATAAACAATAATTTAAGAAGATAGATTTATGAAAAAGTTAATTGTAATCGCCACTTTAGCATTGGCTCCTGTATTTTCCGCACAGGAAATGGTAACGAAGCCCGTTCAGTCTTACCAGACGGCTCAGTATCAGGCTAAAAAGAAAGCTTTTGTAGATAATCTTTTGTCTAAAATGACATTGGATGAAAAAATTGGCCAGCTGAACCTTCCCACTTCCGGGGATTTCACGACAGGACAGGCACAGAGTTCTGATATCGGAAAGAAAGTAGAGCAGGGATTAGTAGGAGGATTATTCAATATAAAAGGAGCAGATAAGATCAAAGCTGTTCAGAAAGTAGCTGTAGAAAAAAGCCGTCTGAAAATTCCTATGATTTTCGGGATGGATGTTATTCACGGCTATGAAACTACTTTCCCAATTCCTTTAGGATTAGCAGCTTCATGGGACATGAATCTTATCCAGCAGTCAGCAAAAGTGGCTGCCAGAGAAGCAGCTTCTGATGGGATTAACTGGACATTCTCTCCTATGGTAGATATTTCCCGAGAACCAAGATGGGGTAGAGTATCAGAAGGTTCAGGAGAAGACCCTTATTTAGGGAGTGAAATTTCTAAAAACATGGTGTATGGCTATCAGGGGAAAGACCTTGCCAATGGAACTAATATCTTAGCTTGCGTAAAACATTTTGCCCTATATGGAGCAGGTGAGTCCGGAAGAGATTACAATACAGTTGATATGAGCCATGTAAGAATGTTCAATGAGTATTTCCCTCCTTATAAAGCAGCAGTGGACGCAGGTGTTGCTTCGGTAATGGCTTCTTTCAATGAAGTGGATGGAGTACCTGCGACAGGAAACAGATGGCTTCAGACTGAAGTATTAAGAAATCTATGGAAGTTCAAAGGCTTCGTAGTAACAGACTATACCGGTATCAATGAAATGGTAGACCACGGTATGGGAGATCTTCAGCAGGTATCTGCTCTGGCTTTAAAAGCTGGAGTTGATATGGATATGGTAGGAGAAGGTTTTTTAACCACTTTAAAAAAATCTCTGGCAGAAGGAAAAGTGACACAGGCTGAAATTGATATGGCCGCAAGAAGAATTCTTGAAGCAAAATATGATCTTGGCTTATTTGATAATCCATACAAGCACGGAGATGCGAAGTTAGCGGCAAAAGAAGTCTATAATATGGAAAACCGTAATATAGCTAGAAATACGGCTGCTCAATCCATGGTGTTATTGAAAAATGACAATCAGGTATTGCCTTTAAAAAAATCAGGAACAGTGGCTGTGATTGGACCATTGGTGAATAACTCAATGAATATGGCCGGAACATGGAGTGTTGCTACAAAACACGCAGCTTCAGTTTCTTTGATGCAGGGATTGCAGTCCAACTACGGAAAAGAAGTTAAGTTTTTATCAGCAAAAGGTGCCAATATAGATTATGATGCTAAATTAGAAGAAATCTATGCTGCTCACGGTAAAAAAACAGACAGAGATAACCGTTCCAAAGAAGAATTGTTAAAAGAAGCGGTAGACGTTGCCAGCAAAGCAGATGTGATTGTTCTGGCTATAGGAGAATCTGCTGAAATGAGTGGAGAATCTTCTTCAAGAACAGAAATTACCATTCCTCAGTCCCAAGTCGACTTACTCAACGAATTAAAGAAAACCGGAAAGCCAATCGCAATGGTTCTTTTCACAGGACGTCCTTTAGCTTTAACCAATGTAAAAGATACTCCGGATTCTATCTTAAATGCATGGTTTGCAGGATCTGAAGCAGGTAATGCTATTGCAGATGTTCTTTTCGGAAAAGTAAACCCGTCCGGAAAACTTCCAATGACTTTCCCAAGAAGCCTTGGACAGGTACCTATTTATTATAATGCTAAAAATACAGGTCGCCCGCTAAGTCAGGATAAAGTAGATAAATGTACGTATGAAAGATTCCGCTCAAACTATATGGATGAGTGTAACACGCCTTTATATGCTTTCGGATACGGATTAAGCTACACCAAATTCAATTACTCGGATATGACAGTTTCCACTACTACTGCGAAAGGAAATCAGACGGTTCAGGCAAGTGTTACAGTAACCAATGCAGGAAACTATGATGGAGCTGAGGTTGTTCAGCTGTATATCAGAGATATGGTAGGAAGTATTACAAGGCCGGTAAAAGAACTAAAAGGTTTCCAGAAAATATTTTTGAAAAAAGGAGAATCTAAAAAAGTAACTTTTGATATTACTCCTGAAAGCCTGAAGTTCTATAACGGAGATTTGAAATATGACTGGGAATCAGGTGAATTTGATATCATGATCGGAACCAGTTCTGACAATGTTCAGCATTCAAAGATTAACTGGACTAAGTAATATCTGAAGAGTAACTCACCGGATTGTGTTATCATGTTTTTTTTGGCACGATTTTTAATAATACCACGAGTAATTATTATATACAAATCGACATGAAAAAAACAATTTTATTAAGCACAATGTTCCTTGGTTCTTTAGCATTTGCACAGAAAGGAGTAATAAAAGGAGGTGACAAAGATGCGCACGGATGTATTGGTTCTGCAGGGTATACTTATTCTCAAATTAAGAAAGACTGTATAAGAACGTTTGAGCAGAAAATCAAGTTAACAGAAGTAGCTCCGAAAGACAGCTATACTTCAATAGCTGCAGTTATTTTCAGTAAAGACATGAAAAAAGCTGAGGTTTTTGTAAAAGATGCGGGAGAAAGAAGCATTATCCTTACCAGAGCAGGAGGTAGAGCCAAAGCATGGAAAAAGGATGGTTATGTATTGGTTCCTTACAAAAAGCACGGATATCAGCTTAAAAAAGATAATATCGTGATCTATCAATAAGATCCGGTTTTCAAAAAAGAAAAACCACTCGCGAGAGTGGTTTTTTTTGTACCTTAGGGAGAAATTAATTAATATCCCTTTTTTGGGATATTTTTAATCCATCAGAAAACAAAAATTTTACATATGAAAAAAATAATTTTACTCAGTGCCATGTTCCTTGGTTCATTCATTTTTGCGCAAAAAAGTACTCCTGTTCTGGGAGGTGACAGAGATGTTCACGGTTGTATCGGCTCTGCGGGATATACCTATTCACAGTTAAGAAATAATTGTATACAGACTTTCAATCAGAAAATAAAACTCAAAGAAGTAAATTCAGATAAAAGCTACACTTCAATGACGGCAGTTATTTTCAATAAAAGTATGACTAAAGCTGAAGTATTTATTCCCGATGGAGCTGCAAAAAGTATTATCCTAAATAAAGAAGGAAAAGGGAAGATCTGGAAAAGCGGATCTTATATTAAAGATAGCTATGTCTTAACTCCACATAAAAAAAGCTACCAGATCAAGAAGAATGATGAAGTCATTTATCAGTAAAATAAAACTTTAAAAATATAAAGCCACTCGGAAGAGTGGTTTTTTTGTGACTTGAAATCAATGAATTCATTTGGATTTTAATGCGACAAGTTTTGTCGTTGTGGGTAGATATTTTTGTTCCCCCCCCGATGGCGAGAGTGTCTCGCTCATGCCAGCAAATAAAACAAACCCTCTGCAACAGCAGAGGTTTTTATCTTCCTTGTTTTAAGAGACTATATTAATATACAATAATAATCATCTGAAATATTAAATAACTTGCCGTTGTAAGTTGAATAAAATGAATAAGTTATATTTTTATATCTTAAAAATCTGTATATTGTATTACCAAATTAAAGCGTAATCCGAAAAGCATATAGAGTAGGAGAAAAATCAAAAAAACGTTACTATGAAAAATTTAAGAAAACTTTCAAAAAGAGAATTGAAAACAGTTCAGGGAGGTATCCCAATGTGTCTTGCAGGATACTTCTGGTGTTCATTGGAAAGAAAATGTATTCCGGTAGGATCACCTTGCGGACTTATTATCGATTAATTAATTAAAAATAGTAAAAACAGGCTGTCTCAGAAATGGGACAGCCTATTTTATACACTCTCCACCAATCGACTTAGGAATCAGGAGCGTAAAGAAAATTTCAACGTAATCCGTTAAAAAATCCACTGTCTGAGCATGGGACTTACTCAGAACCGAAGCAGAACCGAATGATCCATGCGAGTTTGGGAATTTTAGGAGTACATTAAAATTTTTAGCGGATGATTCCCGTCTTGAACTTTTGCATACTTTGGCTTCAAGGCAAAAGTATAAATGAAAAAAATGTTATTTTGCAGTTTTAATTATAAAACTTTCGTGCGGTCCAGAACAAATTATATTCTTGCTGTTTGTACCATTTTTCTCAATGTCATAATATTACTTGTAAATATATACATAATAAGAAATGGTTTTCGTCCCTTTGAAGGAGGCTTAAATTTTTCTATCGTGTTAATGATTTCAAATGTTTTTATCTTTCCTGCAGTTGCAACATTTTTCAAAACCTTAAGAAGTAAATTTATAATGTTAGCACTGAACATATTAGGAATGGTTGTAGCTGTTTTAGGAGCTTTTCTGGCTTTTCTGCTAATGACAATTCAATGCTAAAGGTAGATTATTGCGTTAATATGCGACTTAGGAATCAGTAGCGTTAAGAAAATTTCAATGTAATCCGTTAAAAAATTTCCACTGTCTGAGCATTGGACTTACTCAGAACGGAAGCAGGACCGAATGATCCATGCGAGTTTGGAAATTTTAGGAGTACATTAAAATTTTTAGCGGAAGATTCCCGTCTTGAACTTTTGCATACTTTTGCTTCAAGGCAAAAGTATAGATGAAAAAAATGTTATTTTGCAGTTTTAATTATAAAACTTTCGTGCGGTCCAGAACAAATTATATTCTTGCTGTTTGTACCATTTTTCTCAATGTCATAATATTACTTGTAAATATATACATAATAAGAAATGGTTTTTGTCCCTTTGAAGGAGGCTTAAATTTTTCTATCGTGTTAATGATTTCAAATGTTTTTATCTTTCCTGCAGTTGCAACATTTTTCAAAACCTTAAGAAGTA
>NZ_VFPD01000001.1:1873313-2129367 GCF_006716485.1 Chryseobacterium aquifrigidense | reverse complement strand
CTTTTCTGCTAATGACAATTCAATGCTAAAGGTAGATTATTGCGTTAATATGCGACTTAGGAATCAGTAGCGTTAAGAAAATTTCAATGTAATCCGCTAAAAATTTTAGGAGTACATTAAAATTTTTAGCGGATGATTCCCGTCTTGAACTTTTGTATACTTTTGTTTCAAGACAAAAGTATAGTATAAATCATGAATGAAAATCATCAAAGCTGGATTTTCATCTCTCACCGAAAAACCGTATTTTTGTACATCTAAAAAGTAAAAGAACGAATGAATTCCTACAAAAATCCATTGGAAGAGCGCTACTCCAGTGAAGAAATGTTATTTAACTTCTCACACAATAACAAATTCCAGAATTGGAGAAAGCTTTGGATAGCTCTTGCTGAAATCGAAAAAGACCTTGGACTTGAAATTACAGACGAGCAGATCGCTGAGTTAAAAGCTAATGCTGAAAACATCGATTACGTAAAAGCTGCAGAGTACGAAAAAAAATTCCGTCATGATGTAATGGCTCACGTTCACGCTTATGGTGATGTGGCGCCTTCAGCAAAAGGAATTATCCACCTGGGGGCAACTTCGGCTTTTGTAGGAGACAATACAGACTTAATTCAAATCCGTGACGGACTTTTAATCTTAAAGAAAAAGTTGGTGAACGTGATGAAAAATCTTTCGGATTTTGCAATTCAGTACAAAGACCTTCCTACTTTAGGATTCACACACTTCCAGCCGGCTCAGTTAACAACAGTTGGGAAAAGAGCTACCCTTTGGTTACAGAGTTTGGTTCTTGACATCGAAGAATTGGATTTCTTCCTTGAGACCCTTCGTTTCAGAGGAGTAAAAGGAACTACAGGAACTGCTGCAAGTTTTCTTGAACTGTTCAACGGTGATTATTCTAAAGTAAAACACTTAGATAAAGAACTTTCAAAAAGATTCGGTTTCGAAAAAGTTTTCGGAGTTTCCGGACAGACTTACGACAGAAAAATTGATGCGAAAGTAGTTGCTTTATTAGGAAATATTGCACAATCTGCACACAAATTCACAAACGATTTACGTTTACTTCAGAACCTTAAGGAAATTGAAGAACCATTCGAGAAAAACCAGATCGGTTCATCAGCAATGGCTTACAAGCGTAACCCAATGAGAAGTGAGAGAATCGGAGCATTGGCAAAATATGTAATGTCTCTGACAACAAGTTCTGCAATGGTAGCTTCTACACAATGGTTTGAAAGAACATTGGATGATTCTGCCAACAAGAGATTAACCATTCCTCAGGCATTTTTAGCTGTTGATGCAATCCTATTAATCTGGAATAACATCATGAACGGAATTGTTGTTTATCCGAACAGAATCAACAAACACATTATGGAAGAACTTCCTTTCATGGCAACAGAATATATCATCATGGAAGAAGTAAAAGCTGGTGGTGATCGTCAGGAAATTCACGAAGTAATCAGAGTTCACTCTATGGAAGCTTCCAAGAAAGTGAAAGAAGAAGGAAAAGAAAACGATCTTATCGAAAGAATCTTAAATGATGATTCTTTAAAACTAGACAAATCAAAACTGAAAGAAGTTTTAGATCCTAAAAACTTTATTGGTTTCGCGCCGATCCAGACGGAGGAATTCATCAAAAATGAAGTGCAGCCAATTATAGACCAAAACAAAGACTTAATAGGATTGGAAGCTGATCTTAAAGTATAAAACAATATGCAGTCTTTTGGGCTGCATATTTTATTTAATTCGTATGAAGATTTACCTGTTTTTTATTTTGTTTTTATTTCCTGTGATGATATTTTCCCAGGATTTAAAACCGAATAAAAAAATCAGATCCGATGCCGATTTTAGCCATATAGTTTCAGGGATGACCGCTCCTTTTAGTTTGGGTGACTTTTCCAGAATGGGATTGTTTACAAACTCTAAAAATGACAGCGTTTTTGCTGCAGAGTATGAAAATAAGAGTAATGATGCCTTATTTAAATTCAAAATTATTCCGGCTTTCCTTGATGAGGAAAGGCTTTTAAATCATTATTATAAAGATTTAACTGAAAGAAAATATATTCCTAAAGAAAGTGAAAAAGTAAATAAAGGAGTAACATTTAAAGAAGGAAAGTTCAAGCTTCACGGAATCAGTAGCTATTTTAACCATCTTAACAGACTGATTAATGTAAGAGTTTATGATGCGGGGTTTTGGGTTTTTATTTCAGAAATAAGCCAAAAAGGAAATGATACTTTACTTCTGGATAAAATGCATGAAGAATTTTTAAAGAATTTACAACCAGCAAAAATTGTACAAAATAATCCTTTAACAAGATATTCGAATATTATTTATGCACCTGTTGCTGCTCGTGACACTGTATTATTAAGAATTACAATGAGTAGTGCTACAAATAAGATGAAATGGATATACGAGAATATTGATAAATATGAAAGAGCTTCAGGAATTCCTGGAATCCTTTTAGATTTTCACATTGCGGGAATAAATGGTTTTATAGATTACAAAACGAAAAAAAATTCTACATCAATTAAAGAAGGTAATTTTACAGTGGATAAATTGATTTCGTTCTTCACAAAACTTCGAAATGATGGCTTTATAGACGAATATTTAATGGAGCAGTATAACTATTTATTAAGTCCTCCAGAAAATCATCAGTTTGATTATGAAGGTTATCAGAAGTGGAAGCTAAACAATTCTGTAGACTATGATGTTGCTAATAAGTATTATATTATTGTAAATTCGCGTAAGAAAACAGATCTCACTAAAGACGAGTAAATTAAGCTTTGAAACCATTTCCAATTCAATGAAAAAAATACTTTTAACCATCATACTGACACCGATCATTTCTTTTTCTCAGATTAAAGAAGATTTACATTATTTTAAATCCAAAGATTCTTTAGTGGGAGTAAAAGATAAGGCCGGAAAAATAATTGTTCCGGCACAGTTCAAAGTCTTTTCATTTATTAAAGATGGAGATCCTGTAGAAGGAGAAACCATTCTTTTTGACGGAAGTAAAGAAGGTGAAGAACCAGAGAAAAATGCATGGGGCTATGTGTACGACAGAAATGGGAAATTCCTGTACCAGCCTTTCCTTTTTGACAATGGAGCAGATTATTTCTCTGAAGGATTGAGAAGATTGGTTAAAAATGGTAAAGTAGGATTTGCAGACCGTAATGGGAACACTGTTATTGAAGCTGAGCATGACTTTGCATTTCCTTTTAATTACGGTTATGCTGCATTTTGTGATGGCTGTGATTGGGAAAAAACAAATGATGAACACAGATCCATTGTAGGCGGAAAATGGGGCGTGATGAATGTCAAAGGAGAAACGGTTCAGCCATTAGCAAAACCAACAGATCAGAATGTTGAAATAAATGGTAAATACTATCCTAATCCTTTTCATTATACTGAAAAGGAGAAGAATATCCTTCAGTTCTTTGAAAAGCAGAAGAAAAAACTGTCAGATCTTTATTATGTAAATTTTTATGACAAATTATCTGAAAAAGAAAAGAATCTGTTTTTTGAAATCGTAGAAAGGCCAAAAGAAAATTTTCCCTATTATCAGGTTAATACTTATAATGATAGGAAGAAAGATTTAGATATGCTTTACCGCTTCAAGTTTCTGGTTTCAGAAGATGGAAAAACATTTTATGCCATTGAGGGTTTTAATGAAAAGAAAGTTCCTTTTGAAAACTGGCTGAAAGAAGAAATAAAAAATGCTGAGGATTTTCAGAAAGAACATAAGGACAATCCCAATAAGTTTATCAATAAATAATATAAAATTGGAAATTCAGCAGTTCAAATTTGAAGAACATATGACTTATTCCTTTAAATTTGTACAGAATAATAGTTGGAGGGAAAATCTCTTTCAAAAATTTCCAATATAGATGGGTTTAAAGAAGGAAACTTTAACTCAGAAAAAGTAAAAAGAAAAATAAATCTAATATTAAAAATCTGATATCTAATTTTTAATAATGTTACAGAATCAAAATCATCAACAATTAATAACCGATCTTAAGGAGCTGGTGGACAAGACAAAAAGTCAGGTTGCAGCTCAGGTAAACTCGGCAATGGTGGTTTTGTACTGGGAAATAGGAAAAAGAATAAATGAAGATGTTTTAGATAATAAGAGAGCAGAGTATGGCAAAGAAGTTATTGTACAGATCTCTCAACAACTTACTTTAGAATTTGGAAATTCATTTTCTGAAAAAAATATCCGGAAAATGATGCAGTTTGCGTCTGTTTTTAGTGATTTTAATATTGTCGCATCAGCGATGCGACAATTATCATGGACCCATTTTTTACTCCTCATTCCTATTTCACAAGATACTAAAAGAAACTTTTATCTTGAAGTTTGTAAAATTGAAAATTGGAGTGTCAGAGTCTTGAGAGAAAAAATCAATTCTCTGCTTTTTGAACGAACAGCAATAAGCAAAAAGCCTGAGGAAATAATAGATAAAGAACTGAAAAACTGGTCTGAAAATAATATTTTAAATCCTGATCTGGTTTTTAAAGACCCTTATTTCCTGGACTTTTTGGAATTGAAAGATACCTTTTCTGAAAAAGATTTAGAAGAAGCTATTATTGTGGAACTTCAAAAATTCATTTCTGAATTAGGAAGTGATTTTGCATTTCTTTCAAGACAAAAAAGAATCACAATAGATAATAGAGATTACTACCTGGATTTGCTTTTCTATCATAGGAAACTAAAATCCCTGGTCGTTATCGAACTGAAATTAGGTGAATTTGAAGCCAGCCATAAAGGGCAGATGGAGCTTTATCTCTCATACCTTAATAAATATGAAAAAGTAGAAGGGGAGAACCCTCCCATTGGTTTAATCCTTTGTTCCGGGAAAAATTCAGAACATATAGAACTCATGAATCTGGAAGGAGATCATATAAAAGTAGCAGAATATTTACTTATCTTACCTTCTGAAAAAGTTTTGCTTGAAAAATTGCATCGTTCAATAGAGATAGCAAGAAATAAATTTGAAAATAAAAAATAAATCTAATATTAAAAATCTGACATCTAATGTCTAATAACAAAAGAATTTTCGTAGAAAAAAGAGGAATTTTCGATGTTGAAAGTCCAAAAATTTTTGATGAAGTAAAAGCGGTGGTTCCGGCAGTTCAAAGCGTGAAAGTATACAACGTTTATGATATTTTCAATCTGAATGACGGAGAATTTGAAAAAGTGGTAAACAACACTTTTGTAGACCCTGTTACTGATATTTTACATACCGAAAACCCTGCAAAAGCTATTCATTTCGGAATGGAATTTTTGCCAGGTCAGTATGATCAGAGAGCAGATTCTGCACAGCAGTGTATCGCTTTGCTTACAGAAAATGAAAAATCAAAAGTAAGAAGTGGAAAATTAATCGAATTTGAAGGAGTTTCTGAAGCTGATTTGATTAAAATCAAAGATCTTCTGATCAACAAAGTGGAATCTCAGGAAAAAGACTTATCTATCCTGGACATTCCAGCAGATGAAACACCATCAAAAGTAATCATCCACGAAAATTTCATCAATTTCAATGATGCGGAGCTGGAGAATTTCTATAACAATCACGGTTTTGCATTAGGATTGGATGACCTGAAATTCATTCAGGAATACTTCAAAACTGAAGAAAGAAATCCTACGGAAACAGAATTAAAAGTATTAGACACATACTGGAGTGACCACTGTCGTCACACGACTTTCGAAACTCAGTTGTCAGACATTCAGTTTGAAGGTCAGTTCAAACACACATTGGAAACTATTTTCAATGATTATATCGAAAAAAGAAAATTCCTAGGCCGCGAATTGAAGCCAATTTCCCTAATGGATCTTGCAACAGTATGCGGAAAATATTTCCACAAAACAGGGAACCTTGATAACTTGGTAATTTCTGACGAGATCAATGCTTGTACCATCCAGATCGAAGCAGAATATGATGGTAAAAAAGAACCTTGGTACTTATTATTCAAAAACGAAACGCATAATCACCCAACAGAAATTGAACCTTTTGGAGGAGCATCCACTTGTTTGGGAGGTGCTATCAGAGACCCATTATCCGGAAGATCTTTTGTATTCCAGGCAATGAGATTAACAGGTGCTGCAGATGTTTTGGAGCCCGTTGATAAAACATTACCAGGAAAACTTCCTCAGAAAACCATTACAAAACAGGCGGCCAACGGATATTCATCTTATGGTAACCAGATAGGCCTTGCGACTACAATGGTTTCAGAAATCTATGACGAAGGCTACAAAGCCAAGAGAATGGAAGTCGGTTTTGTTACCGGAGCTGTTCCTGTAGATTGGGTAAGACGTGAGAAGCCTGAAAATGGTGATTCAATCATTATTTTAGGTGGTGCAACTGGCCGTGACGGAGTAGGAGGTGCAAGCGGAAGTTCAAAAGAACAGGACGAAACTTCCATCCACACGATGAGTTCAGAAGTTCAGAAAGGAAATGCGGTAGAAGAGCGTAAAATTCAAAGGCTATTCAGAAATCCTGAAGTAACGAAGCTGATTAAAAAATCAAATGACTTCGGAGCAGGAGGAGTTTCTGTGGCAATTGGTGAGATTGCAGACTCTTTAGAAGTAAACCTTGATGTATTACCATTAAAATATGAAGGATTAAACGGTACCGAGCTTGCTATTTCCGAATCTCAGGAAAGAATGGCTGTGGTAGTAGATCCTCAGGATAAAGAAAAATTCATCAGATTCTGTGAAGCTGAAAACATTGTTGCTGTAGAAGTAGCAAAAGTGACAGATTCAGGAAGAATGCAGATGTTCTGGAAAGGAGATAAAATTGTAGACCTTTCAAGAGCTTTCTTAGATACCAACGGATGTTCAAAATCTCAGAAAGTGAAGATCACTCACCTTGAAGAAGTAAAAGAAGAAACAAAAGCTTTCACAGCAGAAAACTTCCTGAACATCCTAAAAGATAAAAACGTGGCTTCCCAGAAAGGATTGCTTGAAATGTTCGACTCTTCAATCGGAGCAACGACAGTTGCAATGCCTTTAGGAGGAAAATATCAGCAGACCCTGATGGAAGGAAGTGTGCAGACCCTGCCAATTTTAGGAGCAAAAGATATTAAAACCGTTTCTTTGGCAAGCTGGGGATTCGATGCTGAAATTTCAAAACAAAACTCCCTGTTAGGATCATCTTACGCCGTAGTAGAAAGTGTGGCAAAGATTGTAGCAATGGGAGGTGATTATAAAAATATCAGACTAAGCTTCCAGGAATACTTCGAGAAATTAGGGCAGAATCCTGAAAAATGGGGTAAACCTTTAGCTTCACTTTTAGGAGCTTACGATGCTCAGATCAATTTAGGTCTTGCAGCCATTGGAGGTAAAGATTCCATGAGTGGAACCTATCAGGATCTGAATGTTCCGCCAACCTTGATTTCTTTTGCATGTGCCAACGGAGATAAAGAAAATATCATCTCTCCTGAATTGAAAAATGCAGGAAACAAACTATATTTCTTTAATCACATTGCTCAGGAAAGCGGACTTCCAAACTATAATGCTTTAAAAGAAGTTTTTGAATTCATTTTCGAAAACATCAAAGCAGGAAAAATCGTTTCTGTGAAAACAGTAAAAGAAGGAGGTCTTGCCGTAGCTTTAGCAAAAATGAGCTTCGGAAACAGATTAGGAGCGGACATCAATGCTGATGAAAATGTTTTATTGGCTAAAAATATCGGAAGCTTAATTATTGAAGCAAAAGAAGAATTAAGCTCAGCAGCTCTTCAGTTTATCGGAGAAGTAAAAGATTCAGGGACTTTAAAAATCAATGGTCTTGAATCAAATATTACAGACCTTGTAGCAACCAACACGAATACATTCGAAAATCTTTTCCCAACAGTAGAAAAAGAAAAGATCACGGTTGAAATTGATGCTAAACACAACTCTGTCAATCCAAGAAATATCATCATTAAAAAACACGGAATTGCTCAGCCAAAAGTATTCGCTCCGGTATTCCCGGGAACCAACTGTGAGTATGATACGCTGAATGCATTCCAGAAAGAAGGTGCTGTAGTAAGCAGCTTACCTTTGATCAATATCAATCACCAGTTACTGGATGAAAGTATTGATGCATGGGTAGAAGAGATCAGAACTTCCCAGATTCTGGCATTCTCAGGAGGTTTCTCTGCTGGTGATGAGCCGGATGGTTCTGCAAAATTCATTGTAAACGTTCTGAAAAACGAGAAAATGAAAAATGCAGTACACGAATTATTAGACAGAGATGGGATGATCATAGGGATCTGTAACGGATTCCAGGCGCTTGTGAAATCTGGATTGCTGCCTTACGGAAGAATCAAAGATCTTGATGAAAACTCTCCGACGTTAGCTCACAACGCAATCAGAAGACACATCTCTCAGATGGTTACGGTACAAGTGGTGAATGACGAAAGTCCTTGGTTAAAAGGAATGAAAGGACAAACTTTCACTATTCCTATTTCTCACGGGGAAGGACGTTTCATGGCTTCAGAAGAAGAAATCAAGAAATTATACGAAAACGGACAGATTGCAACCCAATACATTGATCTTGATGGAAACATTGCCCACGGGATGCCTTTCAACCCTAATAATTCATTATTCGGAATTGAGGGGGTTACCAGCCCATGTGGAAAGATCTATGGAAGAATGGGACACCCGGAACGTTTTGCTGAAGGTCTCATGAAAAATATACCAACCGCAAATTATCACAACATATTCAAAAACGGTGTTGAATACTTCAAATAACAATACAAGAAAAATGATCGTCATCCATGGCGGTCATTTTTCGTCTTTAGGAGGTTTCTACGAAGAAGCTTCCAGTGTCCTGATGAAAGATGCAGATTGGAAGGTAGGAACATTAGATGGATTTGATGACATTCTCTACGGTGGTTTCGGAGTATTTGAAAACAAAGAAGAAATTGAAATCATCTGGAAAGAATCACAGAAATCAAAAGAAGAATTAGGTTTTGCTGCTACTTGTGAATTCTACGAAAACAAAATCAGACAGGGAAAACCATTCAATATGGAATTAATTCAGCAAAAATTAAATGAATTGGAGGAAGGAAAAGGACAAACACTTTTTGAAATCCTGATTGAAATTATAGAATCACATACCAATATTACACTGAGACTTGAATGATGAGTAATAAGTAATAAGTAATGAGTAATGAGTAATGAGTAATGAGTAATGAGTAATGAGTGATGAGTGGAAATTTTGAAATATTGACATTTTCCAGCTAGCTTCATCCAATCAACTTGTTGATTCCTTCTTTGCCTCCTGGAATCAAAATAATACCAATAAAAACTTTGCGTCAAAAAAATATATATAATATTTAACCATTAAGAATAGTAAAGTTTTTAAGGAAAGTTAAGATTCATCTAAGATGAATAAATAAACGGTCTGCTTAATAATAGCATCAGCTGTTACCTTAATATTTCTTCACCTCTTACAAAACCTTAATGGTTCAAATAATTTTATGATCAAAGTTATTACATCAACTTGTTGATTCTCTCTTTGCTCCCTTGGGTTAATGTATTGATAATGAGCTATTTGTGTTAAAAAAACATAACCATTAAGAATAGTAAAGTTTTTAAGGAAATTTAAGATTCATCTAAGATGAATAAATAAACGGTCTGCTTAATAATAGCATCAGCTGTTACCTTAATAATTCTTCACTTCTTATAAAATCTTAATGGTTCAAATAAGTTTATTTAACCAGGGTACAAATCGATCTATAGCTAAGTGAAACGCCCTTGCGAACGAAAAAAATAATATAAAAACTTTGCGTCTTTTGCGTTAAAAAACTATGCAATTTGAAAGATATTAAGAATTTTTCTCACTATTTTTACTTCAACAAAAAAGGAAATAACAGAAGTTGAATGAAGAAAATTATTTACGGGCTGTTCTTCGGTGACAGCATTACCTACGGGGAATATGACGGAGTTTTTGGAGGTTGGGTAGATATTTTGAAAAGATACGCCCTGCAGAAATTTCATGAAGGAAATGGAGATGAACTGATCCTGTTTAATCTTGGAATAGGAGGAGAAACCACAGAAGGACTATTAAAAAGGATTCCTCATGAATTGACAGCAAGAAATTCTGCTGACGGAAATATTGTTTTCCTAAGCTATGGTGCCAATGATCTGGCTGTAAAAGATGAAATACAAATTGTAGATCCTGAAAAGTTTAAAAGCAATATTAAAGAAGCGATTGCACATGCCAGACGGTTTTCCAATACCATTTATCTTGTAAGCATTCTCCCTTTTTCTCAAAAAATAGATGGAGTAGTGGTAAGTTCGGGGAAGAAAAGAATCAACGAAGATGTAGTAGTTTATAATCAGATTCTGAAAAATATTGCCGCTGAAGAGTCGCTGGGATATATTGATTTCTATTCGGCTTTCCTTGCTGATAAAGAAGTTCTGCTTTCTGAAGACGGCGTACATCCTAATGAAAAAGGCTATGGAATGATGGCCGAAATAGCAATCCCAATCATTGAAAAATATCTATAATGCCTAATTTATTTTCTTACGGAACCTTACAGAAAGAGCAGGTTCAAATGGAAACTTTTGGAAGACTTTTACAAGGTGAAAATGATATCTTATCAGGCTATAAATTAAGTATGCTTGAAATCACAGATCCTGAAGTACTTCGGAAAAGTGGTCAGAAATACCATCCTGTCCTGGAGTTTTCAGGAAATAATAATGATCAGGTGGAAGGAGTACTTTTTGACGTAACAGATGCAGAAATCCTTCAGGCAGATGAATATGAAGTCGATAATTATAAAAGAATAGAAACAGCCTTTAAATCCGGAAAAAAAGGATTTATCTATGTCGGAAAATAGTCATTGCGAGCGAAGCGAAGCAATCTCACTTACATTCAGTACTAAAATAGTTCAATAGAGGTGGGTTATTATCCTGAGCTCAGTCGAAGGGAGCCCACTCATTTTATAAACACAAATCCACAGGCTTTAGCCAAAACTTTAAAAAACTCCTGACATACCCTTGTCACAACCAGTTCTTATCTTTGTAACACAACAAAAAATCAAGAAATGAATAATGTAAAAGTAGCTCCTTTTAAGGTAATTGGTATTGCGGTGAGAACAACCAATGAAAATGGACAGGCAGGAAAAGATATTCCGGTATTATGGGAGAAAATGATTAATGAGGATATTCTCAATTCAATTCCGAATAAGATAGACAATACTATCTATTCCATCTACACCGATTATGAAAAAGACCATACAAAGCCTTATACAACAGTTCTTGGTTGTCAGGTAGAAAATCTGGACACAATTCCTGAAGGAATGGTGGGATATTCCTTTGATGGTGGAAAATATTTAAAATTTACAGTCAATGGGGATCTCTCAAAAGACTTAGTAATTAATGAATGGATAAAAATCTGGAATATGGAGTTAGGAAGGACATTTACTGCCGATTTTGAAGTGTATGGAAAAAAAGCACAAAATCCATCAGATGCCGAAGTCGATATCTTCATCGCTGTCAAATAAGAAAAAAAGTTCTTGCCTTAACAACCTTTTTCAACTGAAGACGTGATATTCCCCTCCCTCGGAGGGGTGTCAAAAATTCAAAGAATTTTTGACGGGGTGGTTAAGCATGTAACTTAAATATTTGCCAGCAATATTTCAGATTTCTCTACCCGAAAATATATTTCCAATACACTAGAACCCCAACAGCCACCGAGGCAATGGCTGTCAATACTACAGCTCCTGCAGCAATATCTTTGATAAAGCCGATTCTTTTGTCAAAATCTGGCTGGATGATATCACAGATCTTTTCAATAGCAGTATTGAAAATTTCAGCACTTAAAACAGCAAATGACGCGATCATAACCAAAGCTGTGTCTGTATTGTTCAGGTTGAAATAAAAAATAAGAAAGAGGTTGGCAAAAAATGCAAAGAGTTCAATCTGGAAATTTCTTTCCGTTTTTATCATCATAAAAACACCCCTGAAAGCATTGAGAAAACTTTTATGGATAGGAGTTTTTTGCATAATTCTGAACTTTTAAGACAAAGATAGTCTTTGTATTTTGATAAAATTGGGTTCACCGAAGAAATATAAGCATAATGTCAAGGCTCAAAACAAATTAAGGATCTTTGTTAAAAACTCCTCCATATTATTCTTTTCTTTGTTGTATCTATTTATTATATTTGTAGAAACTTATTTTATAAATCTATGAAATTTATTATTTCAAGTGGTGAACTGCAGAAGGCTTTGCAAACTGTAAGTGGCGTAATATCAAGCTCTCAATCGAGACCGATTTTAGAAAACTATCTTTTTGAATTAGACGGAAATAATGTTACCATTACAGCATCTGACGGCGAGACAACTCTTGTTACTTCTCTGGAAGTAAAGTCTGATGATACAGGTAAATTTGCTGTTCCTGCTAAAATTTTTCAGGATTTTATCAAGACATACGGTGAACAGCCTCTGACATTTGTTGTAAAAGACAATGCCGAAGGTACTGGAAGCCAGCTTGAGATTTTAGATGAAAAAGATAATTTCGCAGTAGCATTAGACAATGCTGATGATTATCCTGAATTACCGGAATTCGACGCTTCCCAAAGTGTAACGATGCCGGCAGGAGTTTTGTCTGAAGCATTGACAAACACACTATTCGCTACAAGTAACGACTCTCTTCGTCCGGTAATGACAGGAGTTCTTTTCCAGTTTGGAGAAAATGAAACCAATTTCGTTTCTACAGACTCCCACAGATTGGTGGTGTACAAAAGAGCAGACCTTATGAATGCTGAACCGATGGAGTTTATCATGCCTAAAAAGCCTCTTAACATTTTCAAAAATATCCTGGCAAGTTCCAATGAAGACGTTACGATCGACTTCAATGAGAATATGGCTAAATTTACTTTTGGTAAGCATATCTGGATCTGTAGACTGATTGACGGAAAATATCCGAACTATACAGCGGTAATTCCAAAGGAAAACCCAAATGTGTTGACAATCAACAGAAACCTGTTGTTAGGAGCAATCAAAAGAGCATCTATCATGTCCAACAAATCTACCAATCAGGTGAGATTTAAGCTTTCCGGAAATATTCTTCACCTTCATGCAGAAGATACTGAATATGCAAACAAAGCTGATATGCAGATTCCTTGCGACTACAACGGAGAAGATATCAATATCGGATTCAGTTCAAAATTCTTAACTGAAATGCTGACAATCCTGGGATCTGACGATATCACTATGAAAATGTCTCAACCTAACAGACCAGGTATCATTGAACCTCTTGATGGTCTTGAAGAAAATGAAAATATCTTAATGTTATCAATGCCGGTAATCGGATTGTAATAGTAAGATAACAAATAATAGAAAGCCGGAATTTTCCGGCTTTTTTTGTAATCCTGAACTCCGACTCATAGTTGTAATGATGGGAATCGAATTAGAAATAAGGGAATTAGGAGTGTCAAGAAAATTTCAATGTAATCTGTTAAAAAATTTCCACTGTTTAAGTATAGGATAAAATATTGAAACGAAGCAAAACCGGATTATCCATGTAAGTTTGTAAATTTTAGGAAGACATTCAAATTTTTAGCGGATGATCTGTCTTTACCTTTTGTATATTTTTGCTTCAAGGTAAAAGTAAAGTAAAAACAATTTAATAAACATGAAAAAAACAGCAATTCTCGGATCACTTATTTGCTCTCTATGGGCTTTTTCGCAAAAGAGTGCGAAAATGTACTATGAGCATACGAAAGATATGATCACTTACTATGCTGATAATATTGAAATCTATCCAATTTCAATAACGTTCTCCGAACAGCCTGAAACAGAAAATCTGAAGAGTCCCGAAGCATTTAAAATGATCAGAGTACTACCTCCTAAATCAATGAAAAACAAAATTGCTTATTTTGTTGTCAACGATAATAAAAAAGGGTGGAAAATCAAGAAAATGCCTGCTTACTATACATTAGCCGGAGATGCAACGATAAAAACCTATGATGCTGACTATACTTATGATCTTCCTTTTCAAAAAGGGAAATCTTTTAATGTTTATCAGGGTTACAATGGAATATTTTCTCATCAGAATGAAAACTCTTTAGATTTTGTAATGCCTGAAGGAACCGAAATTACAGCGGCAAGAGAAGGTAAAGTGATTGATGCAGTTCAGAATAATAATACAGGATGTCCTACATCAAGTTGTGCTAATCAGGCTAATTATATTTCAATTTTACATTCGGATGGAACCATTGCGCAGTATTTTCACCTGAAACAAAATGGGGTTAAAGTTAAAATAGGAGATGAAGTTAAAAAAGGTGATTTAATAGGATTGAGCGGCAATACAGGCTGGACAAATGGCCCGCATTTACATTTCCAATGTTTTCTTCCCGATCCTTCAAAGCCTAAACAAAAGAATACACTCAAAACCCTTTTCAGAACCGGTAACGGAAGTAAAACCGAATATCTTACAGAGAAAAAAACATATTTAAAAGAGTACTAAAAAGATAGTGTTATTTGTGAATCATTAGCGTCATTAGTGTTTAAATTGACTCATCATGAAGATAAAAATACAATCTTACCACACTTCAGATTTTCCTTCAGAATTCACTACTGAAAACTATAGTGTGGTTTTATGGAAAGGTTCAGGTGTTTTTTCTGTGGACGATATTAATTATTCTTACAGCGGATACAATATTCTGTTTCTTTCCCCTTATCAAAAGGTGAAGCTGGCTTCTGACTCTGATGAAAATATCGATGTGCTTTTCTTCCATGGAGATTATTACTGTATAGAATATCATAAAGAAGAAGTAGCTTGTAACGGTCTTCTTTTCAATAATATTTACCTGAATCCGGGGGTTGAATTGTCAGAGGAAAACTACCATTATATTCTGGAACTTTTCAGTCACATCAAAAAAGAAGAATCTGAAAAACATCCATTTTCTGAATCCATTATCAAAACTTATATACAGCTTATCCTTGCCATTGGAAGCAAACAGAAAAGCAGTATTGAAAAAAGTGTGATTGCTAACGAAAAGCTTCCCAATAAAAATGCTGCAGAATTTCAGAAACTTTTGGAAACACATTTTAAAAATGAAAAAGAACTGTCATTTTACAGTGACAAACTGAATATTACCAATAACACATTAAGCAAAGCGGTAAAGAAAGAATTTGCCAAAACACCTACTCAGCTTATCAATGAGAGAATTATCCTGGAATCTAAAAAACTGTTGCATTTAACCTACAGGTCTGTCAAGGAAATTGCTTCAGAGCTGGGATTTGCAGATGAATTTTATTTCAGCAGGTATTTCAAAAAATCAGTGGGCTGCTCACCTAAAAATTACAGAGGGAAAGTAGGGATCTCTGTGGTGGCGAAAATGTACATGTAATGTCCTGAAATGTCTATGTTGGCGCTGTATGCATGTGAATACCTTTGTTAAAAAAATAATCACATGAAAAATAACAGACTTTACGACCAACTATTACAATGGGATACGTATTTTTTCAATTTTCTCAGAATTTCAATTTTCATCGTTATGGCATGGATTGGAGGCTTGAAAGCCTTTCATTACGAAGCTGATGGAATTGTTCCTTTCGTTGCCAACAGCCCTTTGATGAGTTTTTTCTACAAAAATGCAGATCATAAAGTTATTAATGAAGATAAAAAACTGGTTACAGAATACACTTTGTATAAAAATCCTGAAGGAAAAGTGATTCAGAAAAACATTGACTGGCATCAGGAAAACGGAACATATACCTTTTCCTACGGTTTAGGGACAATGATCGTTGTAATAGGAGTTATGGTATTACTGGGGATTTGGTTTCCTAAAATTGGAACAATTGGAGGTGCTTTAACATTTTTAATGTCGTTGGTTACCCTGTCATTTCTGATCACCACTCCTGAAGAGTTATATGTACCGAATCTGGGTGGAGATTATGCAACTCCTCATTATGGTTTTCCCTATCTGTCCGGAGCAGGACGTCTGGTATTGAAGGATATTATCATGATGGCCGGAGGGTTGGTGTTATTTTCTGATAGTCTGAAGAAGCTGGTAAGACCATCGGACCAATAGTTTCCATAATCAGCAGCAGAAAGATTAACGAAAATTTATTATCTTAAAATCGCTTCGAAATTTCTCTATTTCTCAAAAAAACACGACATTTGTAGCTCGAAAAATCATACCGGAAAAGGTGTGGTATTCCAAATAAAAGTTTCAAAATAGAGCAGATGAAACCTTAGGACTCATCTGACGAATTAAATAAGTAGATAGATTAACAAATGAAAATATCAAACAACTGGCTGAAGGACTTTGTAAAAACGGAATCAAAAACTGAAAGAATCGGTGAATTCCTTACAGATATAGGTCTTGAGGTTGAAGGGATAGATAAATTTGAAAGTGTAAGAGGCAGCCTGGAAGGAATTGTTGTAGGTAAAGTACTTACTTGCGAAAAACATCCTAATGCTGACAAACTGAAGAAGACAACAGTAGATGTAGGAAACGGAAAAGTGCTGAACATTGTTTGCGGAGCTCCTAATGTTGAAGCAGGGCAAACTGTTCCTGTAGCCGTTGTTGGAACAAAAATCTATGACAAAACCGGAAACTTTTTTGAAATTAAAGAAGCTAAAATCAGAGGAGAGGTTTCTCAGGGAATGATCTGTGCTGAAGACGAATTAGGTCTTAGCGAAGATCACGGAGGAATTATGGTGCTGGATGAAACAAAATATGAAGTAGGAAAAAACTTTGCAGACTATTTTGAGCTGACCAGTGATGAGGTATTTGAAATCGGATTAACACCGAACAGAACAGATGCTATGTCTCATTATGGTGTTGCCAGAGATTTACACGCCTATCTTTCTACCAACCAATTGAAGTCGCAGTTTAATAAAGTAGCTTCCGAAGTGTTGAATGGTGAGGGAACTCATGATTTCAAACTGGAAATTGAAGATGCAGAATTGTGTCCAAGATATATCGGAGCTGTTATTGAAAACGTAAAAATAGCAGAATCACCATCCTGGTTGAAAGACAGACTGAAAGCGATCGGACTAAGCCCGATTAACAATGTTGTAGATATTACCAACTATATTCTTCACGGATACGGACAGCCGCTTCATGCATTTGATGCAGATAAAATTGCAGATAAAAAAGTGAAAGTGGGAGTGGTGAAACCGGGAACAAAATTTACGACTTTAGATGGTGTTGAAAGAACATTGAACGGTTCTGAAATCATGATCAAAGACGGTAAAGATAAGCCGATGTGTATTGCCGGAGTATTTGGTGGTGAGAACTCAGGAGTATCTGAAGCAACTAAAACAATATTCCTTGAAAGTGCTTATTTCAACCCGATTGCTGTGAGAAAAGGTGCTAAAGCACACAGCTTGAATACAGATGCTTCTTTCAGATTTGAGAGAGGAGTAGACCCGAACCTTACAAGAACAGCGATCACTCATGCTATCAAAATGATTCAGGAAATTGCTGAAGGTAAATTAGTAGGTGAGTTACTGGAAGAATATCCTAAGAAAATAGAAGATAATTATGTGATTATCAGATTCTCTAAAATTGAACAGATTTTAGGGACAAAAATTCACAGAGAAAAAGTAAAAGAAATTTTAAAAGCGCTGGAAATTCAGGTTTTAAATGAAATTCCAAATGGTTTCGAAATTTCCGTTCCTGCATACAGAGCAGATGTAACAAGAGAAATTGACGTAATTGAAGAGATCTTAAGAATCTACGGATACAATAAAATTGACGCTCCACAGAAGATTTCGTTTACTCCTGTTAAGCTAAGTGCGAACGATCAGGATGAACTGGAAAACAGCTGGGCAAGAACATTACAAGGCCTTGGTTTCAATGAAGTAATGAACAACTCATTAACCTCTGTAAAAGACGAAACAGATGCTGTAAAACTATTGAACCCTTTAAGCGGTGATCTGGCATTCATGAGAAAGTCTTTATTGGAAGGACTTCTTCAGAATACAGTATACAATATCAACAGAAAGAACCAGGATATCAAATTCTTCGAATTAGGAAAAATTTATCACAAAAAAGATAAATACGAAGAAAGAAAACAATTGGCATTATTAGTTTCAGGAAGAGATGTTGCTGAAAACTGGCTTCAGCCAAAGTCTGCGGTAAGCTTCTATAACCTTAAAGCTTATGTAAAAGTTTTATTGGAAAGATTGGCTGTAGATTATAAAGAAGTAGCTCTCACTGATGATAGATTCTCTGATGCATTGGTATATGAAGCTAACGGTAAAGCATTGGTGAGAATAGGAAAGGTAGCACCTGCTTTGTTGAAAGACTTTGACATTGATCAGGAATGTTTCTATGCTGAAATTGAATTGGAATACGCTCAGGAGTTGCGTTCTAAAAATGAATTGAAATTCAAGGACATCCCGAAATTCAACAAAATCAGAAGAGATTTAGCCTTATTGATTGATAAAACAGTTAACTATCAGGATTTGTATCAGACGGCTAAGAAGAACAAATCTCCATTCATTAAGAGCATTAACCTGTTCGATGTATATGAAGGTAAAAATCTTCCGGAAGGCAAGAAGTCATATGCCATGAGCTTCGAGCTGTTAAACGAAGAGAAAACACTGGAAGAAAAAGAGATTACAGAAGTAATGGATTCTCTGATCAAAGCTTTCCAGAAAGAATTCAACGCTGAGTTGAGATCTTAATATTTGAAAATACATTTCATAAATAAATAGAAACGGACTTTTTTAAGTCCGTTTTTTTGTTGTATTGCGTTGCTGTTAGGCTTGGGATAAAACCATTGATATGTTTGTATTTTAAACAAACGGGCTTCCTTCAACTAAGTTCAGGATTATAGCCCGTTCCTATTGAATTGCATTAGTGATATTAGTGAAAATATTAGTGTTATTCGTGTTTAAAAGAATCCTTCCAAGGGCATTTTTTACTACAAAACAACCAGAAAAATATTCAAAATAACAAGTGTTAAAGAATAATAAAATTCACGCCAGCCCGTTTAAATAATATAATTTCCGTAAATTTGGGTTAATTCAAAAAGAAAAAAATGAAAAATCTTTTTTTAAGTATATGTACAGCTGCAGTCCTGGCTTCATGTGGATCTATGACAAGCCCGTCTGCCTCTAAAGTAGGAAAAGCTCAGCCTGCTCTTGCCAGCACAAAATGGACATTGGCTGAAACGGTGAAAGGTAAAGTTCCGACATTGAATATTGAAGGAGAAAAGATCACCGGAAATGCAGGATGTAACAACTATTTCGGAACGGCTACCATAGATCCGTCTACAGGAAGTTTTACAGCCGGACAGATGGGATCTACAAAAATGATGTGCAGCAACATTGGGGTAGAGCAGAACTTTATGGATATGATGGGAAAAGCTAACAAATATGTGGTTTCCGGAAATACTTTGGAATTGTACAAAGACAATCTTTTACTATTGAAATTCACAAAATCAGAATAAAAAAACAAAAGGAACTCAATTGAGTTCCTTTTTTATGTTTAGAGTGTTATTAATCTTCCTCTTCTTCGTCGTACTTAGCCAACTCTTCGTCGCACCATTTGAACGCTGCTTCTACTACTTTAGTAGCCTCGTCTGCCATCGTTTCTTCATCATCACCTTCAAGATCATCTAACCACTCAACTTCTTCTTCCTCAACGTTTAAGATAAATCTTGGATATTCTGTATGAACCACGAATAGATCCTCTGGAAATTCCGAATTATCTGCTAATAAAAACTTTGGTAATTTCATTTTTTTAATGTTTTAACTTTCTCAAAGATAATTAAAATTATTGATTTAAGATTACTTCAAAAACATTTTTGAAACTTTTTCAGCTTTTTTGCTTTCAGAATAATCGTAGAACCCTTCTCCTGATTTTACACCCAGTTTTCCGGCTGTCACCATATTCACAAGCAATGGATTTGGAGCGTACTTAGGATTTTTGAAGCCGTCATACATTACGTTCAGAATAGCAAGACATACATCAAGACCAATAAAGTCTGCCAGCTGAAGCGGACCCATCGGATGAGCCATACCCAATTTCATTACCGTATCAATTTCTTCTACACCAGCCACTCCGTTGTAAAGTGTTTCAATAGACTCATTGATCATTGGCATTAAAATTCTGTTCGCTACAAAACCAGGGTAGTCATTCACCTCTACAGGAACTTTGCCTAAAGTTTTACTCATCTCATAAACCGCATCAAAAGTCTCTTTGGAAGTAGAATATCCTTTGATGATTTCTACCAGTTTCATAATAGGAACCGGGTTCATGAAGTGCATACCGATTACTTTATCAGCTCTTTTGGTAGCAGCAGCAATTTTGGTGATAGATATCGATGAAGTATTGGTTGCAAGGATACAGTTGGCAGGAGCCAGTTCATCCATCTGACCAAAAATCTTCAATTTAAGATCAAGGTTTTCAGTAGCAGCTTCTACAATAAGATCAGCAAATCCTGCAGCATCGTTCAATGCTGTGAAAGTAGTAATATTGCCTAAAGTTTCAGCTTTTTGCTCTTCTGTAAGGTTTCCTTTTGCAATGATTCTGTCAAGATTGGTAGTAATGGTTTTTAAACCTCTGTCCAAAGCTTCCTGGGATACGTCTACAAGATTTACTTTAAAACCGCTCTGTGCGAAAGTATGTGCAATACCATTCCCCATGGTTCCCGCTCCGATAACTACAATGTTTTTGATCATTTTTCCTTTATTTTTTATAGATAGTTAAATTTTTTATATCTGCAAGATCAGATGGTGTGACAACAGCTGTTGAATCAAAGGAAACATTTCCTATACTTTGACTTTTCTTATTATTGTTCTGGTTGGAAACAGTAGCTGTTAATCCCCTTATCAGTCGTTTTTTTTGATTCTTTGTAAGAAAGTCTGTGCCAACATATAATGCATATTCGCCTTCTCTTCCCAGCCCCTTTTGAATCAGGACTTCCAGGCTTTTTATCTGGCTTTTATTCTTAAATTCTTTCAGAAAACTCATCACAGGCTTATCAGATGGAGGACCACAGCATACACTTCCGTAGCTGATCTCTAAATAATTCTGATTCTTCTGTGAATAAAAGAATGTAAAAGCAAATAGAGCCGTTGTTAGTATTATTTTTTTCATGTTAAATCGCTTTAAAAATAAGCTTAAAATTTTACTTATTAAAATATTCCCAAACCTCCCTGGAAATATCCGAAATCATTCTGCAGTTCACCGCATCCGTTTCCGTTGAATTACTGACAAATACAGCTAATGCATAATGTTTTCCATTAGGTAAAGTAATGATTCCTATTTCATTTTCTGCACCCGTTAAACCTGCTTTATTCTTTCCCGACGATCCCGTTTTTCTTGCCACAGGCGTATTTTTTGGAAGCTGTTCAACCATTTTATTCATTCCCGTTGAGGTAGACCATAGTACTTTCATCAGATAATCTGTAGATTTCTTTGATAATAATTTTCCGTCATAAAACTTTTTAAGGACATCAACCGCAGATTTCGTTGTACTATAATTTTGATACTGAACATTCCAGTCTTTATGCATTTCCTCTTCATTATATTTGATTTGAAAACCTTTCACTCCTTTAGAATCCATGAATTTCTGTACTGTTTGAGGACCTCCCAATAGTTTCAGAAGAATATCACAGCCGTTGTTATCACTTTTTGCAACAGTATATTCTATCACTTCACTTAACGGAACTTCTGCATTTTTTCCTGCGTATTGATCACGAAGTGGCGACCATGTATTCTGAAGAAGGTTTGATGAATCCAATTTGATTTTCTGATCCAGAGAAAGCTTTCGCTTATCTACAGCATCCAGAACTGCTGCAGCAATGTGAAACTTGAATACACTTTGCATGGGAAGCTTTTTATCTGCATTTTTATCGTATGTAAAACCATTTTCAAAACCTAGCACAGAAACGCCTACTGTCGCTTTTTTGTTCTTAAGAATTGAATTTATTTTTTGTTCTAATAAAGAGGTCTGAGCAAAGGTAAATGCTGAAATCAGAAGGAAAAATAGTGCTGTTTTTTTCATAGTATGATCATTAAAAAAGCCCTCTTCCGAAGACCGGAAGAGAGCTGCAATTTAAGACAATTATTATTATTTTAATTCAAAATAGTTCAGATTAACTCCATCATTTTCAAAGATGATCCTGATTTTGTTTTCTCCTTTCTGTAAGGTGATATTTTTGGTTGAAACCGTTTTCCAGTTTTCATTTCCTCCTGTTGATGCAAGCGAAACCGTCGCTAAAACTTTTCCGGAAGCCGTTTCAATTCTTATTTTAGAATCATTGGCTGATGCATAACGGATGTCAAACGTATAATTTTTGTTTTCTTTTGACTGAATTGTATACTGAAGCCATTCTCCCGTTTCTGTTTTTCCTACATAATACTGATTGGTAACCTTATCATTACATTTATAAATATCCACCCCATCATTTCTCATCTGCTGTCCGGAGTTCCATTCTGATCTTTTAGCCGGATCACTCACCCAAAGATTAATGAAATCTTTATCCAGATAGGCAGAACCCATTCTTCCCAGATCATATTCCGAAGCGAATATCCTTCCAGGAGCCTGATGGTTTCTGAATGGCTTTGTAGAAGCATCCGTAATCTGTCTGAACATCGCATCAATGACATCTCTCTTGATCTCTGTGTTGTTCAGCTTATAATTGTCGGCAATCTGTAGTAAAGCTTTTCTTGCATACTCTTTGGAAGGCTTTTCACCTCCGTTTTTCCAATAATCCAGTAGTTTTTCATATTCAGGAGTAGTTTTTACATTGGTAATTCCCGCGATATTATCAATCTTTTTCATCGGCCAGAAAGCATATCCGATGTTATGCTTACCCAAAAGCTGAATCAGCTCAGTAAACCATACATTAGAATTTTCACCCGTTTCACCAAGCCAGATCGGCATATTATGCTTTTCTCTTAGGTCCAGTGCAAACTTCAGAGTCTGATCATCATTGTAATTCCAGTATTTATGAAAACTGAAAGCCATATTATTGTCCCAGATAGCCGGAAGTCCGTTATAATTGTTTCCCCAGCCGTTTCCTTCAATGAAAATAATATGCTTTTTGTCAACCTCTCTGATGGCTGCCGTAATGTCTTTCTGAAGCTTCCAAAGAGGAGCATTGGACATTTCATCTGTTCCATTTGGGTTTTTACCTGTGAAATTAATATTGGGCTCATTAATCAGATCATACCCACCAATCCATGGATTATCTTTATACCGTTCAGCCAGTTTTTTCCATAGCGCTACTGTTTTTCTCTGGTTTTCTTCATTGGCCCAAAGTGAAGGCTTGGATTTATCATTATCAGAAATATTTGCATCATTTCCCTGACCTCCCGGAGCGGCATGAAGATCCAGAATCAGGTATATTTTGTTATCTGTACACCATTGAAGAAGATCATCTGTCATTTTAAAACCTTCCTCCAGCCACGTATCTTTTCCTTTGGTAGCCTCCTTTTCAATCGGTAACGTATAAAGATTGTAATGCATCGGTAATCTTATAGAATTGAATCCGGCTTTGCCTAAAAAGTCGATATCCTGCTTTGTGATTCCGTTTTTCAGGTAAGCTTTGTAGAACTCATTCATTCCGTCTTCGCCAATTAATTCTGCAATTTTCTCCTTAATCTTATACTGAGGTCCTGCAAAATCTGCAGTTTTCAGCATGTATCCTTCCTGCAGCATCCAACCGCCAAGTCCAAGACCTTTCAATTGAATGTTTTCACCTTTATCATTGACGATTTTCTGTCCTGATGTCTTCAGTAATTGTGATGTCCCAAATTGAGACAATAAAAGTGCGGATAATAGAATGGCTCTTTTCATAGTAGTTTCAATGGTTTAAATAATAGGGAAATATTAGAAATTATAATGAATAATAACCGTCCCAGATGAATCTATATTCAGATCATTGAGTATGTCGGATATCCATATATGTAAAACAAAATCTTTCAATGCTTTATTGAATTATTCTTCAAATATATTGTTTTTTTGTTTTGAAATGGATTTTTTATTGATAAATCAATACTTATAAATGAAAAATTTTTATTTCATTACAGGTTTTAAAGAATACAAAGCAGTAATTAACAGAATAAGTAATATAGCTTCATTGAATCGATTTTTAATCGATTCAGGCTTTGCTCGCATAGCTAAAGATGGAAACTTTGCGTTTACAGTAATAACATTAGAAATTAAAATGCTACCTCATAATCCCTTATAAGATAGCATTATATCTATTGCTGCTTAATAAGACAGCGAATTTTTAACTGATCAGTTTCATAATCTCTAAAGCCACTTTCAACGCTTCAGTTCCATCTTCAAGAGAAACTTCTACATTTTTGTCGCCAGTAATCGCATCAGCGAAAGAGTTTAATTCATCCAAAATAGCATTGTTGGACTGAATATTCGGGTATTCAAACAGGATCTGATTCTTTTCCCCATCTGCATTTTCAATGATCATATCAAATGGAGTAGGGTTTTCAGGAGCATCTTTCATTCTGATCACTTCAGCCTTTTTCTCAAGGAAATCTACAGAGATATAAGCATCTTTCTGGAAGAATCTGCTTTTTCTCATGGCTTTCATAGAAATTCTGGAAGTAGTAAGGTTAGCTACACAGCCGTTTTCAAATTCTATTCTTGCATTGGCAATATCCGGAGTTTTGCTTACCACACAAACACCGCTTGCGTGGATGTTTTTAACCTTAGATTTAGCCATACTCAATAGAATATCCAAATCATGGATCATAAGGTCCAATACTACAGAAACATCTGTCCCGCGGGGATTAAATTCTGCCAGCCTGTGGATTTCAATGAACATCGGATTGCTGATATACTCCTTAGTGGCAATAAAAGCCGGATTGTATCGCTCAACGTGTCCTACCTGTGCTTTGATTCCTTTTTCCTGGCACAAACGAAGAATTTCTTCTGCCTGCTCAAGAGTCTGGGTTACCGGTTTTTCAATAAAGAAATGAAGGCCTTTTTCAATCGCTTTTAAAGCATAATCATAATGATAAACTGTAGGAGTGACGATGTCAAGCATGTCAATCTGTTCAAGCAGTTCATCAAAATTTTCAAAATATTTATATCCGAATTCGGCTTCTAATTTCTTTCCGTTTTCAACATCTTTATCATGGAAACCTACAAATTCATATCGATCTGACTGATTAAGAAGTTTTAAATGTATTTTTCCCAAGTGTCCGGCACCTACCAAACCTGCTTTTAACATAGCTGTATTAAATTTTTGTAAAGATAGTGAATGTACATTTATAAAATACATGACTTTTCACTTGGAGATATTCAAGATGGAACCCCTTTATTCATTGGAGAAATTACAGTAAATTCACAGTCAGAAAAATAACTATGAAAAGAATAATTTCGATTTTATTCATCTTTGGATTATCTGCTGCAGGATGTATCGGAGATAGCCCATATGATCCGCAGGCGCAATGCGGAACTCCAACAAATCTGATATTTGACAAAGGAAATAACAAGCTTTCCTGGAGCTTTATAAGTCAGGGAGAAGGATATTTTGAAGTGCAGTATGGGGAACAGGGTTTCATTTTAGGAAAGGGAACTACAGTGGTCACCAACAAGTATTTTTATAACCTTCCTCTCTATAAAGACAACAAATATGATCTTTATGTGAGAAAAAATTGCGGAACAGCTGGTGGCCGGAGCAAGTGGGCGGGACCTGTTACCATTTTGGCCAGTACTACAACCACCTGCGTAAAACCAGAATATGCAACCTGTTCAAAAACAACCTCTTCTGCGAATTCTTCTATTTTTGATGCTACAGTGTCCTGGGAAAATGATGGAGTTTCTGCATACGAAACTGTGTTGACCACCAGTTCTGCTCCTCCTGCAAGCGGAGATCTGGTATTTGCAGGTCAAAAAGCCATCTATGCAGGGCTAAGTAAAACAGTGACTTATAACTTTTTTGTGAGAAAAAAATGCGCTGATAATACCTTCAGTGATTTTTACGGACCTTATCCGATAAAGTGGAATTAAGAAATAATAATAAAGCAGTCATTTTTTGATTGTTTTATTTTTGTGGATAAATCTTTACTCCGATTTTTTTGAAATCTAATATCTAATTTCTTACTTTTGTGAAATGCAGGATTCGTTTGTACATAAAGGAAAAAGAAAGATTTTAGTCGAGTATCTTCGAAACAGAATTGGAATTTCAGACGAAAATGTACTTTCGGCAATGAGTGAAGTTCCAAGACACCTTTTTATTGAGAGTATTTTTGAAGATTTTGCCTATGAAGACAGAGCATTTCCCATTCTGGCTCATCAGACCATTTCCCATCCTTCTACGGTAGCAGAACAGTCTGAATTGTTGAAGGTAAAACCAGGTGAAAAAGTGCTGGAGATTGGAACAGGATGTGGATACCAGACCGCAGTTTTAATGGCGATGAAAGCTCATGTCTATACGGTGGAAAGGCAGAAAGATCTGTTTGATTTTTCTAAAAAGAAACTCAGAGAACTTCATCTGTTTCCTAAATTTCAGAGTTTTGGAGACGGTTTTGCAGGGCTTCCTACTTTTGCTCCTTTCGACAAAATCATTGTAACCTGCGGCGCTTCCACACTGCCTACAGAACTTTTAAAACAACTGAATGTCGGAGGAATAATGGTGATTCCATTAGGCCCAACAGACGAACAGGTCTTATACAGATTTACAAAAGTAAGCCCAACAGAATTTGAAAAGGAAGAATTTGGAGCTTATAAATTTGTTCCGATGCTTGGTAATACAAATCAATAGCAACTTATCTCTAAAAGTGTGTCATTCCGAATAAAATACAATGCAGTGAAGAATCTCATACAGTTTCGTCAATGAGATTATTTTTCATTCAGAACAGCAAAATCTAGATAATTTGACTTTTAAAGAACCTTTTTTATTAATAAAATTCATTTGGATTTAATCAAATTTAAAATTTTTTAACTTCATTTCGGAATGAAAATTGATAGAATTAAAATCCTCAGTATACAATCACCATCACAGAAAATAAAATAGATCTTGAATAAAGCATTCAGATGAAAAGAGATAATTTTTTTAATATTAAAGTTCAATAACCTTACTTTTTGCGAGTGAGGTTTTTTTATTTAAAATCATTAAACAACAGTACAATGAAAGTTTTTATCAATAAAAGAATTCCAGAAACAGGAATTGATATGCTAAAAGAAGCAGGTCTGGAACTTATATTCCCGGAAAAAGAAAATCTTTCTTACGAAGAATGGCTTGGCTACTGTAAAAATGCAGATACCATTCTCAATGTAGGTGGAGATTTCAAATATGATAAGAATTTTTTTGATGCCTGCCCGAATATCAAAGCCATTGCTTTATATTCTGTAGGATTTGATCATGTGGACATTAAAGAAGCTACCCAAAGAAATATTCCGATAGGAAATACTCCGGATGTTTTGAGCAGGGCTACTTCGGATGTCGCTTTTTTACTGATGCAGTCTGTGGCAAGGCGGGCAAGCTATAATTTTCAGAAAGTAAAAGATGACAATTGGGGTACGTTCGACCCTTTACATGCTTTGGGACAGGAATTGTATGGGAAAACACTGGGGATTTTTGGATTAGGACGTATCGGTTATGAGATGGCCGAAAAATCAAAAAAGGCTTTTGGAATGAATATTATCTACCATAACCGCCATCAAAATGAAGAAGCAGAAAAGGAGTTGGGAGCAACTTATGTTTTTTTCGAAGAACTGATTCAGAGATCAGATGTATTAAGTGTACATGCTAATTTCACGCCTGAGCAGAAAGAATTATTCAACTATTCTATATTTGAGCAGATGAAACCAAACGCTATTTTCATCAATACAGCAAGAGGAGGTTTTCACAACCAAAAAGATCTGTATCAGGCACTTGTAGATAAGAAAATCTGGGGAGCTGGTCTGGATGTTACCAATCCGGAACCAATGTCTGCGGATGACCCTATTCTTGGGCTTTCCAGTGTTTGTATTCTGCCACACATCGGCTCTGCAACTGTTGAAGCACGAAACGGAATGGCCAGACTGGCTGCAGGAAATATTATCGCCTTTTCAAAAAATGAGAAAATGCCAAATTGTGCAAATCCTGACGTTTATTCTCATCAATCATCATAACTTGGAATTATTTTTGTTCTGATGATATAAACCTAAAATCTTAAATAGTATGGCACCAGAGAAAAATATTAATGAACAAAACAAGAGGTTAGAACAGATGGATTATAACCCCAGTGAAGATATATTTAAGAGAGAAAAACATATTTCGCTCGATGGCGACGGAAATCCAATTCTGGATGAAGAATTTGACGATGATAAAATTGATAAAGGGCTAGACATTCCCGGAGCTGAGGACGATGATGAAATGGAAGAAATAGGAGAGGAAGATGAAGAAAACAACTACTGGAGTCTCAGCGATAATGAAGATGACCATGAAGAAGAAAATGATGATGTTTTAACCTAAATTTTAACGATACAAAAACCAGCCTTATTGAATTTCAGTAAGGTTTTTTTATGTTGAATATCAACTCATATCCGTAAGAACAATTCCCCTCCATCGGAGGGGTAGATTCAAAAATTAAAGAATTTTTGAAGACGGGGTGGTTCCATAATGCAGCACAATAAAATCCTCCAACTCCTTCATCACCAGACTCAGATTATTCCTTACATCAAAATCACTTATTCTGAAAACCAATAATCCCAATGACTCCAGATATTTCTGCCTTATGCTGTCATAAACTTCTTTTTCATCATGGCTTGAACCATCTATTTCAATGATGAGACCTAATCTTTTGACATAAAAATCAACAATATAGTTTCCAATAATCCTTTGTCTGTCAAAATCAATGGTATAAAATTTTTTTGCACGGACTTTCTTCCAGAAGATTACTTCTCCCAGAATCCGAGCCTTGCGTTTTTCTTTTAATAATACTTTTAAATGGTGATTGTAGGGCAGATTTTCAACGAAATTCCTGCGGATAGAAATTCCGTTGATAGTAGTAAGGATTTCTTTCATTGTTGTGTTTTGACCACCCTCTTTCAAATTTGTTAACTTTGAAATCCACCCCTCCGGGGGAGGGGAATTGAGGTGTATTTATTCAAATATAGTATTAATATCAAATTGTGAGATATCCGGATTCAATAATTTTGCTTAAACCTTAAACCTTAAACCTTAAACCTTAAACCTTAAACCTTAAACCATTCTTCTTTCCCCTCTTGCCTATATTTCCTATTTTGAATATCTTTAAAACTTCAAACATTGTTTAAAACATAGACCTTTAAATAGTAATATGACATTTCAAGAACAGATACAGCAGGGGATTCCTGATCAGCTGCCACAACCCAAACCATATGAGACGAATATCAACCATGCTCCGAAGCGTAAAGAAATTTTAGGAGAAGAAGAGAAAAAACTGGCATTGAAGAATGCTTTACGTTATTTTGATCCTCAGTTTCATGCAGAGCTGATTCCTGAATTTAAACAGGAACTGGAAGACTACGGAAGGATTTATATGTACCGTTTCCGTCCGGATTATGAAATGAAGGCAAGACCTATCACAGATTATCCCGGAAAGTCTGAGCAAGCCAAAGCCATTATGCTGATGATTCAGAATAACCTGGATTATGCCGTGGCCCAGCACCCTCACGAACTGATTACCTATGGTGGAAACGGAGCGGTTTTCTCAAACTGGGCACAGTATCTGTTGACAATGAGATATCTGTCGGAAATGAATAATGATCAGACATTGGTGATGTATTCAGGACATCCGATGGGATTGTTCCCGTCTCATAAAGATGCACCAAGAGTGGTTGTAACGAATGGTATGATGATCCCTAACTATTCAAAACCGGATGATTGGGAGAAGTTCAATGCATTAGGGGTTACCCAGTATGGACAGATGACTGCAGGAAGTTATATGTATATCGGCCCTCAGGGGATTGTTCACGGAACAACGATTACGGTGCTAAATGCTTTCAGAAAAATCAAAAAAGAGCCTAAAGGAGGACTTTTTGTAACTTCAGGATTAGGTGGAATGAGTGGAGCTCAGCCAAAAGCAGGAAATATAGCAGGCTGTGTTACGGTATGTGCAGAAGTGAACCCTAAGATCACAAAAATCCGCCACGATCAGAAATGGGTGAATGAAATCCATGAAGATCTTGATGAATTGGTTAAAAGAGTAAGAGAAGCACAGGCTAACAAAGAAACTGTGTCTTTGGCTTACCTTGGAAATATTGTTGAAGTTTGGGAAAAATTTGATCAGGAAGATGTAAGAATTGACATCGGATCAGATCAGACTTCACTTCACAATCCTTGGGCGGGTGGTTACTATCCTGCCGGACAAAGTTTTGAAGAATCTAATACCATGATGGCTGAAAATCCTGAATTATTCAAAGAAAAAGTTCAGGAAACATTGAGAAGACATGCTGCAGCGATCAATAAACATACCGCAAAAGGAACCTATTTCTTCGACTACGGAAATGCCTTTTTACTGGAAGCTTCCAGAGCCGGTGCTGATGTAATGGCAGAAAATCCGACATTAGGAAGAGAATTCAGATATCCGAGTTATGTACAGGATATTATGGGGCCTATGTGTTTCGATTATGGTTTCGGACCATTCCGTTGGGTATGTTCCAGTGGAAATCCGGAAGATCTGCAGAAAACGGATGATATCGCATGTGCAGTATTGGAGGAAATGGTTAAAAATTCTCCGGAAGAGATTCAGCAGCAGATGAAAGACAACATCCAGTGGATCAAAGGAGCACAGGAAAATAAACTGGTGGTAGGTTCCCAGGCCAGAATCCTTTATGCAGATGCAGAAGGAAGAATGAAAATTGCAGAAGCCTTCAATAAAGCTATTAAAAACGGAGAAATCGGACCTGTAGTATTAGGTAGAGATCACCACGATGTTTCAGGGACAGATTCTCCTTACAGAGAGACTTCCAATATCTATGACGGATCAAGATTTACGGCAGATATGGCCATTCACAACGTGATTGGAGACAGTTTCCGTGGAGCTACATGGGTGTCTATTCACAATGGTGGTGGAGTAGGCTGGGGCGAAGTGATCAACGGTGGTTTCGGAATGCTCCTTGACGGAAGTGATGATGCCGACAGAAGATTAAAATCCATGCTTTTCTGGGACGTAAACAACGGAATCTCAAGAAGAAGCTGGGCGAGAAACGAAGGCGCTGTTTTCGCTATTAAAAGAGCGATGGAAGCAGAACCTAATCTGAAAGTAACGCTTCCAAACCTTGTAGACGAAAATTTACTATAATATAAAATTCAGCATTGGCAACGATCAACAAAAAACTGTTTTCACACCTGAACGTAGAGGATAGTGATCCTGTATGGGAGAAGTTTGCTGAGGTTGAATTTTCAAAGAAAAACATATTTACTGACAACAAAGCCTATCTTGTAGAAGATGGGCTTGTCCGTAAATATTACATCAACAGCACTTCGGATATTGATACCGAAATCTGTGCAGAATTTTACTTTCCCGGTGATATTTTCACTGTAGAAGAAAAAAACTCCGGTGCCGTTTACGAATCCATCAATAAAGGATTGGCATGGGAGATTACCTTGGATGAAGTGAAAAACCTGTTTGCTGTAAATCCACACTGCCGTTTCGTGCAGAATTACTATCTGAGCAGAAAACTTAGTGCTGCGATGAAAAGAGAAATGCTCCTGCTGAAAAACACTCCACAGGACCTCTATGAATACTTGCTCAAGAACAAACCTCATTACATTCAGAATATTCCTCTGAAATACCTGGCCTCTTATATTGGTATTACGCCAATCTCTTTAAGCAGAATTAGGAAAAGGATTTTGTAATAAGCTGGAAATTTGAAGATAATAAAAGAACTTACTAAGACTATATTATCTTGCAGAGTTTTTTTAACGCAAAGTTTCAATTTTAAATCCACATTATAAGTGAGCAAAGGATGAATCGATTTTCAATCGATTTGATGAAGCGTGCTCTTATCATTAGCTTGGACAACGGCTTTGCCGCCTTCTTTGCCCCCTTAGAATCTGCAGTTAATAAATAAAAACTTTGCGTTTATAAAATCCTTACTGTTAATTCAAAGAAAAGACAATAGAAACTGTAGAGAAATAATCAACTTCCATCTCCCATCCGTAAAACACTCCATTAATTATCTTTTGTTTATTGACTGGCCTTTCGTAAGTCTTTTCCTTTGCTAAAAAAGAATATGGAAATACAAAAATTAAACTGGGCAGGCATCCGCCTCACTTCACACAACAAAACCATCTTAATAGATGCTGTAGAAGATTTCTCTTACTATAAACCTGTTTTGGGAGATGCCGTAGAGAATCTTATAGAATTTTCAGACCATGTAAAGGCAGATTATATTCTGTTTACGCATATGCATCTTGATCATTTTGATAAAGGAGTGATTCGAAAATGCTTAAAAAAAGACGGTAAACTGATTGTCTATGCAGGACTGGAAACTGTTGTAAAAAAGTTGGTGGATGACGTAGAAATTATTGTTCTTGATCTTGATGAAACCTTCACAGAAAATAATATCACCTTCAAACCCGTATTTGCTATGGATGGAGTAGGAGAAATACAATCTTCCTGGATTGTCGATGATGGAACGACCAAAATATTTCATGGTGGAGATACCATCTGGCACAACCAGTTCTGGAAACTTGGAAAAGAAAATCCCAATATAAATTACGCTTTCTTACCCGTAAACGGCGTAGTAGTAAATTTTGAGATCATTGGATTAGAATACAGCCCAGTTCCCGCTTCCCTCAATCTGAAAGAAGCCTTTGCAGCAGCTCATCTTCTGCATGCCAAAAAGCTGGTACCCATCCATTACGGATTGTTTGCACATGAGAAATGCTACATCCCTCAGGTTTTTGATGAGCAGGATTTGAAAAACATTTCAGAGGAAGTAGGACAGGAGTATATGATTTTGAAAGATGGAGCAATGCTGGTAGAATCTTAACTGATATTTGTAAGGAAAACTGTCATTCTGAGTGAAATGCAATGGAGTGAAGAATCTCAATATCAATAGAAACGGGCTTTATTCCTATTAAGAGTAATGATCATGTTACTGATAATATAAAACCTGCTTCTCAGCAGGTTTTATATTTTTTATTGGTTCTTATTATTTATATAGGATTTTTTCTTAACGCAAAATTTGCAAATTCGAGCTAGTGATAATCTAGTCTAAGAATTTTATTTAATGTACATCCCCAGGATTAGAAGGGTTTACTAGATATATTAAAATAAATATTCCGGCCCAACCAATTGTTCGAATGGTAATTCCTTTTTTAATTGACCAATTGGTCTCGATCTGACCTTCAATCAATGAGGAGCCTACTATTGAAATAGATAATGCTAGTAACGCTTTAGTTAGAGTTAATTGCATACCATTAAAAGCTTTTCCAATAAATAACTCAGCAAATAAAATTATTGTAGCAGTCAGAATTAAAAGAGGAATTCCAACCCATAATTGTATTTGTAAATATTTTGTTTTCAATTTTTTAAATTTTAAATTAAAACCATCTGTTTTGATATTCCTTTTATTGAATTCAATTATAATTTTTTCCTTTTCTTTTTTAGAAAAAAAAGAACTTATAAATTTTTGAATTATATAAAATGAACTATCATTAATATTCCATGGTGGAAGGTTATATTTTTCAATCAGGATATCAATTATATCAATTAGCGTAAATGATGTGGTTAAATAATTTTCTATAGTTGCTTTAAAATCATTTTTTAAATCACTACTATAAAAAAAATCGTTTTTTTGATGACAGTCAGAAATACATTTATTTGTTTTTGACAACAAAGTTGAGAATGAAGTGATAAAATTATTTACAACCTTTTGTGCGTCATCATTATCTGAAATATTTTTATTTTGAACAATAAAATCTTTTAATAAAGTGTTTAGACTATTTTTTTCATCAAGTATTATCTGATTATAATCCATTTATTATTTGTTAATAATGTTTATAATCTGAGATAATAAATATTCAGTATCTGAAAAATCAACAGATTCTTTAATTAAATATGATATTTCATTTATGTATTTAAATAAAATATCTTTAGTTATAAATGTTAATTTAGAAAGCTTTTCAGCTACATTATCTAATTCGTTTTGATTTACACTTTCATATACTTTTTTTTCTTGAAAATATTTGATAAGTAATTGTTTGATTTGCTGTTTTTTCATGATAGTTTGATTTTATTATATTTATCGTTGATTTATATGAAACTTAATTTCAAATATTAAAATTTTATTCTCATTATTTAAATGCATTTCATCAATAATTTCATTATTTATAATAACTTCTTCTGTTATAGTATTTATTTGAATAAACTTAGAATATTGGATTTGAGTAATACACTTTGAGAGTTCAATAGAAAAACCATTTTTCAATAAAGTAATTAATTTTTTATCCGAAGTACCATACTTTATTTTATCATAAAAATCCAATTCAATAAGTCCTAATTCATTTATAATTTCAATGTATTTTAAAAGATTGAATTCTACGAAATCTTGCTCTTCTTTTATTTTTAGTATTGCTAAATTTACTCGTTGAGAATTATTCTTTTTTCTTAAATCAACATATAATTCTTTAATATCAGTGAAATTTCTTTTTTCTTCTCCCCATCTTTCACCAATATAAACTAGTAGTTCGGTATCTGTCAAAGATGACCAATGTCTCATAAAACTTCCAATCATTTCTTTAAACGAAGCACTTGAACTTCTCCAGCCCAGAATCATAGAATAAAAATTTCTTGCTGAGGAATTTTGTAAACGTTTAATATTATCTTCAAATATTTCAATATTTTTTAAGAATATAGAATATATTGCATACATTAATTGATTACAATCTCTTATTGTAGAAAACAGCTGCTTGGTGTAATCTAAAAGATTCTTATTGAGCATTTGTTCATTTGCTTTTATATCAAAGTCATAAATATTATTTTGATAACACAATTTTGCAATAATTGATGAAACGTATTCTACATTTACTAAATCGGTTGAATTAGGTTCAATATTTTCTAAGTATTCTAAGGATTTGTGTAATTCTGATGTGTCTTCAGGAGTTAAAGAATCTTCGTCTTTTAAAAAAAGATTATTGACTTCATCAACAATTTTTAATTCTATTCGAGCTCTTGACTTTATAAAATTTTCAATATTAGCTCTTCTATTTTCGTATTCACTTTTTATTATGAAAATATGTGGTTCCAAAAGTTCAAGATTGCCTTTTTCTTTATTGAATATTTCACTAAAACGATTTACTCTTCCAATTAGATTTTTGAATTGAGATATTGATAAATTTGATCTACCTTTTTTTGTTGATAATAAAAATATTTTTTCTGCCGGAATATTTACGCCTTCTAATAAGGTTGAGCTAGTAATTACAAAATTTAAATAATCTAATTTTGAAAAAACATTTTCAACATAAAGCCTAACAATTTCTGGCATGCCTCCATGGTGATAAACAATTCCTTTTCTTATACATTTTATTAAATTATATTCTGGATGTAAAAAGTCTGAAATTGTATTGATTAATTCACTTATATCAAAGTTTTTTTCCTCAAAGCTTTCAGCTAATTTTTGTGAAAAATCCTCTATATGCTTAGGACGATTCAGATATACAATATTTTTTGAAGCTTTTTCGTGCTTTAAAATTTCAATTGTATTTGTATAAGTATTCCCTGTGTTTATCAAAGAGTTAGAAAATTGATCATAAAGTAAAAGTTGCCCAGATGACTCAAAAACATTACATATATAGTATTTTTCTGATTTAATAAATTCATCTGTATCCCTAGATGATACCTCGTAATTCAATTGTCTTACTTTTAAATTTTCAGGGTTTGAAATAAATGGAGAGAAAAAATTAAAGTTTACATTGCTATTTCTAGCCTTCAAAATTATGATAGTTTGAGCTAGCAAAATTGATCTGCTATCATTTTTTTTATCTCCAAATAAATTATGAGCTTCGTCAATTAATACTAAATCAAAATTTAAAGATTCATTTTTTTGCAATAGTCTTAATAATCTTTCTTGTGTTAATACTGCAACGAATTCTTGCTCAGTTCCTTTGAACATTTCTGGGTGAGTAATTATCCTAGATAGTTCGTTATTAAAAGAATTATCTAATAGTCTTTTTTTTGTTTGTGATAAGAGTGCTTTACTTGGGACAATTATACAGATTCTTTTGTCTAGATTATCATAAACTTTATTAATAATAATTTCTGACTTACCATATGATGTTGGAGCGACTAAGACGAAACTAGAATTATTTTTTGTAGCAAATTCTATTAATTTTTTTTGACCATTTGAGATATAATAATTTTTTTCTTTAAAATTTTCTTTAAATGAAGAAAAGAATAGTCCAAAGAAATGTTCTTCAAAATCTTTATTAGATGAATGATTATTTTCGATAAACTTTGAAATGGGAATATAGCCTTTGTTTATTGCAAAATCATACAATGGTTTGTAATCTGAATATATATTAGAATAAGAAACAATAATTTTATATCCAAGCCTTTGTAAATTTGAATCTCCCCAATTTGAAAATATTATAGCGTTAGAAAGTAAATTAATAATTTCCTCTTCAGATAGATTTTGGCCTAGCTGAAGTTTTATATATGCATCATTAAAAAAAGTAGAATTCTGATTTTTTCTAAATTCATTTAGTGTTATTTCTTTTACTTTCATATGTTAAGAAATAATTAATTCATTGGATAAGAAATCTGCAACTGTTTCAAATGTATTTTTTTGTATTGAAATAATTTTAATTTCTTCAAATATATCTTCAAGTTTTGTCTTATTATAAAAAGAGACTTGACTGTTTTCATTTATACAATCAGAAATATTATGATATAAACTTGAAATTAGTATAACATTCTTTTTTTGTCTTGTTTTTAACTTTGGTGAATCCTTGGAAAGAAGTTTTTTTAAATCGAGCTTACCATTGTTTTGTTTTATCACTAAATCAACATCAATTAATGCACTTTCCCATAAAGAATTTCTTTTTTCTAGTATCATTGAATTAATACCGTTTTTTGCTCTATCTAAAAGAATTTGATTGTAAGTCGTGGAATCCTCCTTTCCAGTTTCACTTTTTCCTGATTTTACTTCCGCATACCATAATTTGTCACAATCAATTTCACAATAAATAATATCAAACCCTTTTTTAATACTTTTTTCTTCTTTATTTTTTAAAATTGATAGTGATGTTAAATTATTATCTGTATGATTTAGAAGGGTATGAGCCAGTAATTCTCCAATCATTCCTTTCTTTGTTTTATCGTCTTTTGGTCTATATCTTTCTAAAAAGGATTCTAATGTAAATTTATAAGAATAAAATTCGGGTAGTGAATCCGCTTCTGAAAATCCACTCCAAATACCCTGTAATTGATTTCTAATTATCTGTTTAAACTCATCTGAAAAATTATCGATTATATAGAGCGTGCAATTTGGCTTGTTTATTTGTCTTACTCCATCAATTAGCATTTTAATTAGATTTATTTAGTGTGACTATCAAATATATAAAACGAGTTTAATATTTATCTCCGTAGAAATACGGAAATTTTATCAAATATAAACTACATGATTTTTAAAACCTTACGGTATCCCGTAATCCCAAAAATCTCCCCACTTCAAAACACCCCCGTTTGTAACCACCCGATATTTCCTGAACTCTAAGACAATACTAAAACACCCCTCCCAAGCCCTCCATTTATTAAAAACAAGTATGTTTGGAACTTCCCAAGAACTTGGAAAGTCTCCTGCAAGTTGGGGGAAAGCTTCCAAGACCTCGGGAGGTTTGTTGCAAGTATGTTTGTAACCAAACAACTTTTTTCTATATTTGATCATTAATTTATTAATCCCAAAAAACACAAAAAAATGAAAATTGCCCTCACACAGCTGAGCACTAAAGATCTTGCGACTTTAGCTCAGAGAATTCTTTCTAATGTCCAATCCAGAAAATACCCTGTTATTAACAATCATCCTCTTGTAGGAGCTTTGACGTCTTCCTATACGGAATACGACAAGGTCTATACAAAGGAGGTCTACAGCGAAAAAGCTAAAGATGGGGTAATCGTAATTACTACAAAAAGAAAAAAATATAAAACAAATTAAGACTCTTTATTTTCCCACAGATTTCACAGATCTTTTCCTATTTATCTGCTTAATCCGCCTAATCTGCGAGAGAACATTGAGATTGCTTCACCTTCGGTTCGCAATGACAGTGGTAGTGTTGAAATTTTATCGGAGATAAAATCCTTGCGCCTTAAAACAGAAATTTTTAATATCATTTTGCGCCATTGCGTTGATCCCAACTACAATACAAAAAAACTCAGCAAATAGCTGAGTTTTTATTATTTTTTCTTAAGAGCATTTAGCTCCTCTTGTAATCTCTGGTTTTCTTTTTTTAGCATTTCTATAAGCTCTCTTTGGCTTTCGAGAAGAAATTCTGGAACATTGCAATAATAATTACCACTAACATTTCCTATATTGTTACTATTGGTATTATTTTCAAAATGATTGATCTGCTTTGCTTCCTCTTCTTCAAAGATTTCCTCTACGGGAACTTCCAGGAAACGGGCAATTTTTTCCCATTCATCATTGAAAATCTTTACATCTCCGCTTTCTTTTCTGCTGTAGTTAGAGACATCTGTAGCAATATATTCAGCGACTTGCTGTTGTGTGAAGCCTTTTCTTTTTCTTACATTACGTAGTTTTTCTTTTTGCATGACCCGTATTTTCTACAAATATGCAAAATTTTTGTTGGAGAATCGCAAGGGCATAAAGTTTTTATACTTCATTTGTCATTTTAAGGTGCAAGAACATTTCGTTTTTGCTTAATGTGAGGCTTTCAGTAAGTATTAAGTTATTTTTTTCCTACAGATCTCATAGATCTTTTCTTATTTATCTGCTTAATCCGCCTAATCTGAGAGAGAACATTGAGATTGCCTCACCTTCGGTTCTCAATGAAAGTGTGGTACCGTGAAATTTTATCGGAGATAAAATCCTTGCGCCTTACAACAGTCTTTTTAAATATCATTTTGCGCCTTAGCGTTTCCAACAACAAAAAAACTCAGCAATTTGCTGAGTTTTTTTTTGAACCATTAAGAGCATTGAAGTTGTTAAGATAAGTTAAGGGCAACATCAAAGATGTTTTTAAGCGTTGTGCTTCATCTTAATACTCTTAACTTTTTAAATCTACTTAATGGTTTAATGTATTTATTATTTCACAGCCGCAATAGCCGCTTCATAGTTCGGTTCCTGAGAAATATCCGGCACCTGTTCTTCATAGATGATATTTCCTGAAGGATCTATTACCACAACGGCTCTGCTCAGAAGCCCTTTCATTGGAGAATCTACCAGTTCCACCCCATAGTTCCATCCAAAATCGGAACGGAAATCTGAAAGCATCACTACATTTTTAATTCCTTCCGCACCACAGAATCTTTTCTGGGCAAACGGCAGATCTTTGGAAATACAAAGTACTACGGTGTTGGGAAGGTTTCCTGCCTCTTCATTGAAATGATGTACAGAAGCAGAACAAACACCCGTGTCTACACTTGGGAAGATATTCAGAATAACATATCTACCTTTGAATGAATCCAGTGTCTGATCATTCATATTGACATCTGTAAGGGTAAATTTGGGAGCAGGTTTATTCAGTGCTGGCAATTTGGCATAAGTATGAACTTCTTTTCCTCCCATTAAAACAGTATTGATTGCTTTAGATTTTTGAGCAAACCCCACTGCAGAGAAGAATAGCAGTGTGCTGCAAACTAATTTTGAAAACATGAAATTTATTTTTAAGCTAAATTATTCTTTTTTTAGGAGCTGAGATTAATTTTAATTCAAATAGATCGAATCTATTGTCAGATTGTTTCTTCTAAAATATTTTACCTCTACCTTTATGTTATAAAATGTAGTAGTTTCAAAGGTGTCATTCTGAATGAAATAGAATGTAATGAAGAATCTCATATAAAAATCAATAAAGATTCTTCCTTCGTCAGGATGACAAAAGTCAAATAATTTAAATTTTGAGACAATCTCAATCTTATCACATAAAAAAATAGAAAGATTTATGAGTTCAGAAAATACAGCATCATTTCATCACAACATTTTTAAAGGAGAAAACGAAATTCCGGAAGAATATAAAGTTCCGGTTATCCATCAGAGAACTTATCTTTTGAATGGGGAACTGGTAGAGTGGAACGGCGACGTCACTGAAATTTATTCTCCGGTATGCATCCCGACAGAACACGGACTGGAAAGAAAACTTCTGGGAAGCATCCCGAATATTGGTCCGAATGAGGCTATGGAAGTTCTTGAAGCCTGTGTAAAAGCTTATGATAATGGACTTGGTGAATGGCCTACCATGTCGGTGGAAGGACGAATCAAATGCATGCAGAAATTCGTCTATCTGATGATCCAGCAGCGAGATCTGGTTATCAAACTGCTGATGTGGGAAATCGGAAAAACACTTGCTGATTCTACCAAAGAATTTGACCGTACTGTAGATTATATCAATCAGACCATTGATGCTCTTAAAGATCTTGACAGAGAATCTTCCCGTTTTCAACAGGCAGAAGGAACCATTGCGCAGATCAGAAGAGCACCGCTGGGCGTGGTCTTAAGTATGGGGCCATTCAATTACCCTCTGAATGAGATTTTTACCACATTGATTCCTGCTTTGATCATGGGAAATACCATCCTGTTTAAACTTCCAAAGCACGGTGTTCTGGCTCATTATCCTTTGTTAAACGCCTTTAAAGAAGCATTCCCGAAAGGAACGGTGAATACATTATATGGAAAAGGATCAGAAATTATCACACCGATTATGGAAAGCGGAAAAGTGAATGTTCTGGCTTTTATCGGTTCAAGTAAAGTAGCTAACGGATTGAAAAAACTGCACCCGAAGGTAAACCGTTTAAGAGCGATCCTAAGTCTGGATGCTAAAAATGCAGCCATCGTTACTAAAAATGCGAATCTTGATGTAGCGGTAAGTGAGTGTATTTTGGGAGCACTTTCTTTCAACGGACAGCGTTGTACAGCATTGAAACTGATATTTGTCCAGAAAGAAGTGGCTCTGGAGTTTACAGAAAAATTGAGTGCTGCAGTTTCTTCGCTGAAGGCCGGGCTGCCATGGGAAAAAGATGTAAAAGTAACACCACTTCCGGAAGTCAACAAACCTGCTTATCTGAAAGAATGTATTGATGATGCCTTACAGAAAGGAGCTGCAGTGCTGAATGAAGATGGGGGCTATACAGATGAATCTTTTGTTTTTCCGGCCGTAGTGTATCCTGTAAACAGTGATATGAAGCTTTACCATGAAGAGCAGTTTGGTCCGGTGATTCCTGTTGTTCCGTTCGAAGATATAGAGGAGCCTATAGAATATCAGGTGAATGCTTCCCATGGGATGCAGGTAAGTATTTTCAGTGAAGATCCTCAGGAAGTAGCAAGACTGATTGATCCGTTTGTAAATCTTGTAAGCCGTGTCAATATCAACTGCCAGGCACAGAGAGGTCCTGATGTTTTTCCTTTCACCGGAAGAAAAGACAGTGCGGAAGGAACACTTTCCGTGTTTGATGCGCTCCGCTCATTCTCCATACGGTCTCTGGTGGCTGCAAAACTGACAGATTCCAACAAAGAGTTGCTGAATACGATTGTCAGAGAACATGATTCTAACTTTTTAAGCACAGATTATATTTTCTGATTCTGACTGATATTGTATTTAACATAAAATAAAAATCCTTAATAAACGCCTTGGTTTGTTGAGGATTTTTTTAACTTAATGCCGGAAATTAAAGTTTTGTGTTATAATAAGATAATGTTTTTTAGAAATATTATCTAAGGATCAGTGTGTAAATCATGTCTTCACCAGAAAAAGAATTTTTAGAGAAAATTGAAAAACACAAAGGTGTTGTTTTCAAGATCTCTAAAATGTATATGGATAATAAGGACGATCAGAATGACCTCTATCAGGAGATCATTTACCAGGCCTGGAAATCATACGGTGATTTTCAAAAGAGAAGTGATTTCTCCACATGGCTGTACAGAACTGCGCTTAACACAGCAATTGTTTTTTTGCGAAGTGAAAAAAAACGTAGTTTTATCCAAAATCAGAATATTGACGGGCTGAGTGCCCGGCAGGAACCTTATAATGATACGGATGATATGAATATGAAGCGGATGTATGAAGCCATCCATCAGTTAAGCCCCATTGATAAAGCCCTAATATTTTTCTTTTTAGAAGGCTTTTCGGGAAAAGAGATCGCTGTACAGCTCGGAATTACAGAAGTGAATACACGCGTAAAGCTGAAGAGGGCAAAAGAAAAGCTGAAAGAGATCATTATCAGACAGGGTACAGGTTCCTATTAAAAATAACACTATGGATTTAGAAAACTTTAAAGAACTTTGGAATAAAGATACAGGGCAGGAATCCCCTGAAATTTCTCTGGATAAACAGAAGGAAATACATTCTCCGCTGGAGATGCTGAAAGTGAATATGGAAACTGAATTCTGGCTGATGATTATAACATTGCCTTTGCTTTTAACAGGTGTTCCATCAGCTTCTGCTGATTCTAATATTAAAACGATTTCAGCATTTGTCACCATACTGACCGTGGCCATTATCGTTTATTTTTATTCCCGCTTCCTGAAATTGTATAAGCTGCTTAGAAAAAACAGTACGAATACAAATTACGACTTGTTTAATCTTAAGACGCAGCTTCTCATCTCGAAAGAGATTTATATTTCCTATTATATTGCTTATATTCCCCTTGGCTTTCTTTTATCTCTGATCCAGATCAATTTTCATTTTGATAGAGAGTATAACCTGGCTATTTTCGGGATCAGTCTTCTGATTACTCTTCTGTTGATCGCTTTTATCATCAAATACTGGATCTATTATATGTACGGAAGGTATATTGATGATGTGGTACGTTTGGTAGATGAACTTAACGGAATTGAAGTAAGTCCAAAACCTGAAAAGAGAAAAACGTGGTTTGAACGCTCACAGACATTTTTTATGAATAAAATGGGGATTAAAGGAAATGTCCTGAATACCGTCATATGGTTTGTATCCATGTATTTTTTTATCATTTTATTTCTGACAATTGTTCTTTTGATCATTATCATAGTAGGCGCAAAACTTGATTTTCTTGATATCGGTTCATTGCAGAGAGCTTTAAATAAACTGAATTAGATAATCCTATCTTCTGTAAAATTTCTATCTTTAGAAAATTGAGTTGTAAAAAAATATCACATGGATGATTTTAAAAATCAGGTGTATTCTATAGAAGAATTTCTGGAGTTAGTAAAGAGCAAACAGGACAGGAAAGCATCGTTTGATCCGGAATTTAATTATGCTGTCTATTCTTCAACAGATGAATTTAAATCCGAAATGAAAGTTTTTATCGGAGATCCCTTGGATATCGGTGGAAATGATAATGAAATCTTACCTGATTTCGTTTTTCACAACAAGCTTCATTATATGTGTTCTGATGAAAATATTCAGGATGTGGTGGATCTTGCTATCACGCAGCAGGCTGATGTTACTTCTTCCCAACTTATTATGGCTCTGAACCATTATCTGGAAAAAGATGATTTCTTAGATTTTAAATAATAGGAGAATTAAATACTTTAAATAAATAACCTGATGTAAAAAAATATCAGGTTATTGCTTTTTTTAATGTAACATTTTTACTTTTCTTCTACTAACTGATCAAGTCAGAAAATTATTTCGACTCATACTATTCTGAAGAAATAGTAAAAAGCTTAAAAAACACACAATGAGACCTGACATTATTTTGCTGTCAGGTTTTTTTTATTTCTTTTGTCAAAATCTGTAACAATTTTTTTAAACGAAAACTAACTCTATAGAGTAACAAGCTATGACCTCATTAGAACAAGAGTTTATAAGTAAAATTGAACAGCATAAAGGAATCCTGTTTAAGATTTCTAAAATGTACATGACTGAAAAGGATGATCGTGATGATCTTTTTCAGGAGATTACCTATCAGCTCTGGAAAGCATTTCCCGGTTTCAGAGGTGAAAGTGAATTTTCTACCTGGCTGTACAGAATTGCTTTGAACACAGCTATTATTTTCCTGAAATCAGAAAAGAGAAGAAGTTTTATCGCTCACGTAGATTTTTCCAATCATATCATTGTACAGGAAGACTATGATAATCGCAAAGAAGAACGCCTGGCTGAAATGTATAAGGCCATTCATCAACTCAATCCTATTGATAAAGCTTTTATATTCTACTATCTGGAAGATTTTTCAGGAAAGCAGATTGCAGAACAGATAGGAATTTCTGAAGGCAATGCAAGAGTGAAAATGAACCGGGCAAAAAATAAACTTAAAGATATCTTAAGCCAAATAAAAACCAACAAACATTAAAATCAGTAATCCCATGAATATCGATGAATTGAAAAATACCTGGAACGAAGATATTGTGGAGGAAACTCCCGAAATAACCATAGAACAGACAAATAAACTGAATCTTCCTCTTGAAAAGATACGCAAAAATATGCGTGTTGAATTCTGGTGGATGATCGGGATCTTTATTTTCGCCTTTCTGGTGTGCTCCGTATGCAGACCATTTAAACTTCAATTGTACATAACGGTATTGATTGCCTCCATGCTTATTGTCACTGTTTTCTTTTTCAGTAAGTTTTTTAAATTGTACAATGAAATCAGCAATCCTGCACCTAAAACTTATGATTCTTTGAAAGATCTCGTGATGCAGCTCAATCTTAACAAACAGTATTACCTCTCATACTATATCAGTTTTGCACCTTTTCTGGTGTGTGAAATCCTTATTGTTCTGGAGTTTATCCCATGGCCCAATCCTCCGGGTGAACTGAAGATTGCGGTGATCCTAATTAGTACAGTAACCATAGGCCTATTTTTGCTTTATATTGTTGGAAGGTTCTGGTATCAGCGCTACTATGGAAGATACATCCAACATATTGAAGATCTTTTGGAAGAATTAAAAAGATAAATATAGGTTCGGCGGGCTGAAAGCCCGCCGAACCTATATTTACTATTGTCCTTTATTTTCTTTTTCTTTTGCAATTTCTTTTTTTATCCAATCCAGCTGTGGATCTTTTTGATTAATAATATCCTGCATGTTTTCAGGAACAGTCACATCAGGAACAACACCTTTCCGCGAGTCTGAAAAATTGATATTGGGCTGTACCAAAAGCAGTCCTATGGGAAATCTGATTTCAGAATTGGGAAGCTTCTGGTAGGAATAAAAACCGGCAACAGTTCCGTCATTGGCACCTCCTGTTTCTTCTCCCACAAGCGTTGCTCTTTTATCATTTTTAAGCTTAGCAGTAATAATAGAAGATGCCGAAAAGCTTCCTCCGTTGATCAGTACAAAAACTTTTCCATGAAAGGCTTCCTTTTTAGGTTTTGTAGGTTTGTCTGCCTTCATTTTGTAGAATACCTTTCCATCCTTTTTATAGGTACTGAAAGTCTGTGCAAAAAAATAGCTCGGATAGGCAATACTTTTAAGAGCATACTCTAAAGGATTGCTTTTTCTGAAATAATTGGTGCGCAGAGGGGCATTTCTTGACGTTAACTGAGAAGGTTTGATCAGCGTAAACGGTTCATCAGCTAAATAGGAATACAGATTATTGATTTCATATAAAGAGCCGCCATAATTATTCCGGACATCTATGATAAGGTAGGGAGATTTTGCATGGCTGATCCTGGCAAAAGTCTTTTTATAAAACTCATCTGAATAATCCCTTGAGAAGCTTTTCACCTTAATATAAGCGATTGTACTGTCTTTATCAAGAAACCTGAAACTTCTGTTATAAGAATTACTGGAAGCAACATAATCGTTCAGTTTCTTTTCCGGGGTCTTTTTCTGCATTTCCTTATCTTTTTCAAGATCAGTATCAGATTTTGTTTCTCTGGTTAAGGTATATGTCTTTTTTTGTCCATTATAAAGCGTTTCAAGAGTAGCTCTGCTTTCAAATCCATTTTCGGCAGTATAAAAACTAAAGAACAGATCTTTTAAAAAATACGGATGGAAGGTAGTATTATCACCATCACTGCTGATCAGGCTTCTGTACTTCCTGATATAATCGGATACAGGAACATTATTGATGGATAAAATTTCAGTTCCCGGCTGTATATGTTCAATAGAATCTTTGTTTTGAATAATGTACATCTGATCTCCTGAAATATAATATTCAAAACGGCTGAACATTCCTTTCTGATGTTCCAGTCTTTTTATTTCACTTTTGGTAAATTTCTTTCTGGGAATCCTCAGGGAAAGATGTCCTTCACGAATTCCGGCAATAACAGGCTGAAGCTTGAAATAAAACTGAAGAGGAGTAAGAGGCTCTGTGATGGTTTGTTTAAGACTGTCAAATTTACTTTCCAACTCCTTCTTAGGAATATACCAGTATAATTGAGGGTGCATTTGCTGTAATTTTGAATACGCAAAATCCACATCTTCTTTAAGTTGCTCCGGTGGAATACATGAGGCTCGCTGTTCATTGTGTTTTTTTATAGAGGCACAAGACGAAAAAATAACGAGAAGAAATATTACCGAATAATTTTTCAATGTATCTGAGTTTTTTAGGGTGCTAAAATAGAAAGTTTAAAATTAATCCTGATCTAAATGACTAATAAATTTTTAAAAATACATGATAAATTTAGTTAAAAAATAGAGTAAAATGGAATAAACTTTCATTTAAAAGCAAAAGTCAATACATTTGATATTTATTTTGTACCGATGATTTACTGGATTATTACCTGTGTGGCTGTTTTGACGGTTACTTTTTTTATAGTGATCAATATGAAAGCGTTTGGTGGAGTCCCAAAAGGGAAAAGGCTGAAGCGTATCAGACAGTCGAAACTCTACAAGAAGAGACAGTTTCAGAATATCAGCCATACTCCTTCCCTTACAGAAGGCTATAAAATGTGGAAAGTAACCTACGATTTCTTTTTAGGAAAGAAAGATCCGCTGTTGAAACCCCTAAAAGCTATTCCGTCCCTTCATACCGATCTGAAAAATATTGATAAAAATGAAGATGTATTGATCTGGCTGGGGCATTCCTCTTATTATCTGCAAACCAACGGAGTTTCCTTTTTAATAGATCCTGTCCTCAGCCTGTATGGTTCTCCTTTTAAATACTTTAATAAAGCTTTCAAAGGTTCAGATATTTTTAAGCCTGAAGACATCCCGGGTATAGATTATCTTATCATTACCCATGATCATTTCGATCACCTGGATTACCCAACTGTAAAATCTATTGAGGGAAGGACGAAAATGGCCATTATACCTTTGGGAGTAGGAGCACACCTTGAAAGATGGGGATATGCTGAAAATAAGCTGATTGAAGAAGAATGGGGAACACAAATTACCCTGAAAAATGATATAAAAATTGTTTTTACTCCTGCCAGACATTTTTCCGGCAGAAGAGTAAGGCAAAATGATACACTTTGGAGTTCTTATGTTCTGATAACACCTACCAGGAAAATTTTCTTAGGAGGGGACAGTGGCTATGATTCTCATTTTAAAACAATCGGTGAGCAATATGGACCTTTCGATTATGCTGTTCTCGAAAACGGACAGTATGGAGAGGCATGGAGGTATATTCACAAATTACCTGAAGATGTCATTCAGGCGGCTATTGACCTTAGAGCACAACGTATCATTCCGGTTCATGCTGCCAAATTTGCATTGGCACTTCACCCGTGGAATGAGCCTTTACAAAAGATAACGGCTCTTGGAAAAGAAAAAAAACTGAATATCCTCACTCCGATGATCGGCGAGGTAGTAGATCTGAATCAGTCAGAACAGGAATTTACAGCCTGGTGGGAAAGCTGATCAGGCATGCCAGATTTCTTTATACCTTGCAGGATGATTTTCAAACTGCTGTCTTACAAAATCACATTCCGGGTCTACAAGCAAATCTTTTTCTTCTGCGTAACGTACCAGCTCGTCCAGCAATAGTTTGGCGTATCCTTTTCCTTCACGCTCTTCGTCAAGTTTCGTATAAAATACAATAAGCAGTCTTCCGTCAACCTCTATGGACATATAACCTGCCTTTTTCCCGTCTATAAGTAGCTGCAACTCATCCTGATATTGAGATACCTGAAACTTTATATTTTCCATAACAATGTAAGATTTGGTTGATTAAAATAATTTGAGAACATTGCGTTAAAAACATTCTCTCCATTAAAATTACAAAATTATATCATATGAAATAATAGTTTTTTGGAATCTTAACGAATTTTATAACATAAATGGTGTAATGATAGGTTAAAAGATAAAAGATAAAAGATAAAAGATAAAAGATAAAAGATAAAAGATAAAAGATAAAAGATAAAAGATAAAAGATATTACCATTAAATATCCGCATGTAAGGATCAATAGAGGTGGGCTTTAGCCCGCCATACAATACATAATTTCTCTTGCGGCTTTAGCCGAAACTTAAATATATGTGTTTTTTATAAATCTGCAATGTGTTGATTATTAATTTATAATAGGGTTGTTGTATAATAATTCTTGGATCTAATCATAGCTTTAGAATCATTAATGTTTAAGAATTTAATAAAAAATACAGAAAATAATTCAAAGATAATCAGTTGTTTATGATTTTTTTTAACAAATATTAGTATTGGTAATTAATAATTGGCACTTTAATTGACTATCCCTTGATAATTATTTTTAAAGTGGAATGAAATGAAAAAGTTAATATTAACCGCATTATTTGTTGGGACCTTCAGTTTGAGTTATGCCCAATCAGATTATTATAATGATTATAGAAGGAGTATCTCGGATATCAACTGGCAAAGAGTGATTACCGACCTTGTTCTTTCATCAACACAGGCTAATCAGATCTATGTGTTGAATGACAGATACCATGATTATGATACCTGGAACAGAGTATATGTTGTAGAACCTGGAAGATGGAGAAATGACCGTTATTCGGAGCTGGAAAGAATTCTGGGCAGAGAAAAGTATATCATCTTTAAAAAGAAATACTACAGAGGTCAAAACCCTGTAATTGTTTATGGAAGAAACAAAAACGATTATAAAAAATACCGTAAACAACAGGAGAAGTATTACAAAAATCAGGAAAAGTACTACAAAAAACAAAATAAACATCATGGTCACGGACGTGATGATGATTGGGATTAACCCATGATCAACTTAAATGACTGGCATTTTTTGTCAGTCATTTATTTTTTCAATATGTGATGGTATTGTTATGTAATTTGTTTGATTTTTATAACTTTGATCTATGGAATCACACGAATCACTCAAAGGTTTTTATGAAAGAAATGCTCTCAACCTGGCATCACAATGTATTGGGGTGAATAAAATGGGGCACTTCAATGTGTTTTCGCGGGAATACTGTTCTCCTCTTACCCCTTACAGCAGAAGAGATTATTATAAGATTTCACTCATCATAGGAAAAGGAAAATTACATTATGCCGATAAATGGATCAAAGTAGACCGTCCCGCATTATTGTTTTCCAATCCTATTATTCCTTATTCATGGGAAGCTGATGATGAGGATCAGAAGGGTTGGTTCTGCCTCTTTACCGATCAGTTTCTGCATAACGGAAGCCGTATAGGGAATCTTCAGGATTCTCCGCTTTTCAAGATTGGAGGAACTCCCGTTTTCTTTGTAGATGAAGAACAGCAGAGCATACTTTCTGAGATTTATACCAAAATGATGACGGAAATCCAATCAGATTATATTCACAAATATGATATGCTGAGAGCGTATCTTCATCTGATGATTCATGAAACCATGAGAATGCAGCCGGCAGAAAGTTTTGAACCTTATCAGAATGCTTCACAAAGAGTGGCCTCTTTATTTATGGAACTGTTGGAAAGACAGTTTCCTATCGACAGCCCTGAGGCCTTTTTAAAATTAAAAACTCCTAATGATTATGCTCAGAGCCTCTCTATTCATGTGAATTCTTTAAACCGTTCTGTAAAAGAGATTACAGGAAAAACAACCAGCCAGCAGATTACCGGAAGAATTATTCAGGAAGCCAATGCCTTATTGAAACATACAGATTGGAATATTTCTGAGATTGCCTATGGACTAGGTTTTGAAGAACCTGCTTATTTTACCAATTACTTTAAAAAACAAACCGGAATTACTCCCAATGCTTTAAGAATGGATGTTGTTTGAATTTTATAATTCTTAGTTTGAATTCTATATCGGGGTTAGCTTCCGGATGCTCTAATTTTGTCATGTAAAATTAAATCATACCTATCATGAAATTTAAAAAATTAGGAAACACAGAAGAACAGTTATCAGCAATCGGTTTAGGATGTATGGGAATGAGTTTTGCCTATGGTCCTACCGATGAGCAGGAAAGTATCAATACCCTGCACAGAGCTTTGGATTTAGGGGTTAACTTTTGGGATACAGCAGATATGTATGCCAATGGAGAAAACGAAAAACTAATTTCTAAAGTTTTAGTACCCAACAGGGATAAGATTTTTATTGCGACCAAATTCGGATTCAGGTTTAAAGATGGCAAAGCAAGTCACAGCGGAGCGCCGGGAACCTATTTCGATGGTTCTCCGGAATGGATCAGACAGGCCGTAGACTTAAGCCTTCAAAGATTAAAGATCGATACTATTGACCTGTATTATGCTCACAGAGTAGATCCGAATGTTCCTGTAGAAGAAACAGTAGGAGCTATGGCAGAGCTGGTGAAAGCAGGAAAAGTGAAATATATCGGATTGTCTGAAGCTTCAGCAGAATCTATCAGAAAAGCCAATAAAATTCATCCTATTGCAGCATTACAGTCAGAATATTCCATCCTTACCAAAGATGTTGAAAAAGAGATTTTACCAACCATCAGAGAGCTTGGAATTTCCTTGGTTCCATATTCTCCGTTAGCAAGAGGGCTTTTCACCAATATCTATGATGTAAAGAACCTGGGTGACGATGACTTTAGAAAATCATTACCGCGTTATCAGCAGGAATATCTTGAAAATAACACCAAACTTGCAAACGAGATCAATGAACTTGCCGCTTCCAAAGGAGTAAAAGGAACTCAGCTCGCCCTGGCGTGGGTGTTGAATCAGGGAGATGATATTATTCCGATTCCCGGTACAAAAAGAATCAAATATCTGGAGGAAAATATTGCAGCAGTCAATATAGAACTTTCTCAATCGGATCTGGATGCCATTGATGCCATTCTGAAAAAATACCCGAATGTAGGAGAAAGGTATACCGAAGGTTCAATGAAACTGGTGAACAACTAAAAACTATTCATATAAAACTGAGCTCTGAACATGAAAGGAGCTCAGTTTTATTTTATATTTAAAACCAAAGTATTCAACGATGAACAGAAGAGAATTATTAAAAAACGGATTACTGGCAGGAACATTGAGTATGATTCCTTTTTCCGGTTTGATGGCCGAGCCTAAAAGAACTGCTGAAAAAACTGGCGAAGATCTATCAGGCTTTAAAAAAGTAAAGCTAGGTGAACTGGATCTGTTCATCCTCACAGATGGATATATTCATGAAGAAAACCTGAGCTCATTTGCTCCCAGAGGTACCGTTCAGGAAGTGAAATCAATCCTTAAAAATAATTTCAGACCCGATAATTATATCGATATGGCGATGAATATTCTATTGGTTAAAACAAAGAATAAAACCATCCTGTTTGATACGGGAATGGGAATTTTTGCAGATGAAAGAACTGGATTTCTATTAAAAAGCCTTCAAAAAGCAGGATTTTCTCCAAAAGATATTACCGATGTTTTTATCTCTCACGCCCATCCGGATCACATAGGCGGAGTAGTGGATAAACAAAATAAGTTTATTTTTCCTAATGCTGATATTTTCATCTCCAAAACGGAACATGATTTCTGGATGAAAGCTTCAATCAAAGACTTCAGTAACAGTGCTCTGAAGGCACAACCTGAATTCCTTAATCAGATTATTCCTGCAGTTCAGAATATTCTGAAAACCATTCAACCCAAACTGAAATTTTATGACCTTAATAATCCGTTGTATGATTATTTTAGTTTCCGGTTGGCTCCCGGCCACACACCAGGTTTAACGGTTACCACTATCTCTTCAGGAAATGAAAAACTCATCTATATTGCTGATCTGATCCATTCTGATGTTGTCCTTTTTCCACACCCTGAATGGGGATTTTCTGGTGACACTGATCTGGATATCGCAACTGCATCAAGAAAAAAACTCCTTCAGCAATTGGCTGATACCAGAGTAAGAGCATTTGCTTATCACTTACCATGGCCAGGCTTGGGGTACACAAAGAAAAAAGCAACTGGATTTGAGTGGTTTCCCGAAGGCTTTATGAATTAAATGTCAGGTAATAGTTTGCAGAGATTAGGGATGACAAATAGAAATTGGAAACAAGGAAATGTTATCTTAACCAATAGTAATAAAGTGCTTGGCATTCCCATCCTCTGGAGGGGTGGCAAAAATTCAGAGAATTTTTGACGGGGTGGTAAAATCATACACACAATACTATCAATAGCAGCGGACTTTAGTCCGCTTTTTCAATAAAATTTTACCATTCGGCTTTAGCCCAAATTTATAAAATAACAAATCCTCCCGGGCAAAGAGAGGATCTGTTTTTATACATAAGAAAAAATTAGAGTTTATCATTAAGCTTCACCAAATACCACTTCAGGAGAATATAGCTTTCTGAACATCAGATAAGTCATCGTAAGCACAGAAAAAGCGACTATTGCATCTACCGTAGATGGAAAACCAAGCACGGCAATCTTCGAAAAGAAAGCAAACAGGATATCAAAAAACATTCCTGCAAATACCCATTCTTTTAATCTCAATAATCTATTGGGAAGCAGAAGAACCACAACTCCGGAGATTTTAAAAATACCTAGTATATAAATAAAGTGAGGCGGATAGCCAAGCTGTTGGGTAATGTCCCACACAACCGGATTTTTTGTCAGTTCAAAGAAACCGCTGGCTCCAAACCATAATGACATAAAAATAGCGCCTGTCCAGTAGATGATTTTTGTAGTTTTTGTTTTCATTGTTGTAATTTTTAATGTAATTAAATTGTATATTATTTTATTTAAAAGCTGTTTTTGCTGATCCTGAGGTTTCTCCGGTTTTCATATTCTGAATAAAAGCGATAACTTCCCAGTTTTCAGGAGAAAAGCCTTCAGGAAGTTTGAATGTGGTTATTCCTTCTTGCTGCTTATTGATAGAGAGCTGATTTTGCTTGTGAACAATCTGCCAGTGATGCAAATGGCGTCCTTCATTTTCACCTTTTCCTACCTGAGTGGAAGAATGTTTTTCAACCAGATTAATGAGCAGTATATTCTGAGAATCTGTGGAAGATGTTTTATACTGAACGTCAATTCTATTCTGAGAAGCAGCTGCAGATAATGCTACAGGTGTTTTTTTAGAAGTAAATAAAGCTTTCTGAATAGCATTTCTGATATTGTTTTCATCAGAACCTACAAATTCTGTTTTTCCGTTCACTACCAGCTGTGGAGTATAAACCTGCGAATTCAAAATACGGCTGTACTGCTGTTGTCGTTGTGAGTTTTCAGCAGTACTGAATCGGTCTTTCCATCCAAGACGGTTCCAGTAGTCTACGTGGTAGGAGAGAAGGTAAACCTGCTCATCTTTATATTCTTTTTCAATTTTTCCCATCAGTTCATCTGCGGGAGGGCAGCTGGAACAGCCTTCTGAAGTAAAGAGTTCCAGAACGGCAAAACCATTGTTTTCAGATGTTGAATGTTGTGCTGCCTTTTGATCTTTATTTTGATGAATAAATGCCGAAGTAGCAAATAATAACGCGGTAAAAGCGCTTACTGTGATTAAGTTTTTTAGTATCATGTCTTTTAATTTGATTCAAAAGTAGATACTCTGGAGAGGCAAAAGAATGTAAAAAGAGGTTAACCGGACAAATTGAAAGGTGAACCCGGAAATTGTGAGGGGAAGGATATCTGGGCTGGGAGAAGGAAGTTGGAAGTTTCCAGAGTACCAAAGGAATAAAGTATGTCTTTTAAATATTGAAATATAAGCAGGAAGAGCTTAAGAAATTGGTACAATCAAATAAGAAATAAAAAGAAAACCCTGATCATAACGATCAGGGTTATAATGTATTTCAAAAGAGTTCTATAGCTTAGAATGACTGCAAGTACTTCCTACTTCCAGCCCCCAGCTTCCCTCCACCTTTATCTATCCTCCAGCCAGGTGAAGAAACTATGCGTTTTTTCTTTATTAATCAAAAGCTTTTCAGGTGTTTCAACGGTGAGTTTCACCAGTATTTTGCGCTGAAAATAATGCTCCATCTCTTTAATGGCTTTAAAATTAACAAGATATTGCCTGTTAACTCTGAAGAATTGTTTATCGGAAACCTGTTCTGCCACTTGCCCTAAAGGTTGTGTCAGAGGAAACTGTTCCTTGGCAAAAGTTACCAAATGCGTAATTTCATTATGAATGTAAAAATAAGCAATGTCTTCAGTGGCAATTGTGGTATATTTCTGATTTTTAAAAACCAGGAAACTGCTCTTACCTGCAGCCGCAGGCTGACTGATTTTCTGTATCAGGGACTCGAGATCAGGAAGATCCTTTTTTTGAAAGAATTTTTTCAGTTCGTCAACCTTTCCCAGAGCTTCAGCAATATCTTCCCTGGAAAATGGTTTTAAAATATAATCAACTCCCTTGCTTTTAAAGGCATCCAGCATATACTGATCAAAGGCGGTACAAAAAACCACAGGGCATATAATCTCCACTGATTTAAAAATTTCAAATGAAAGTCCGTCCGAAAGATGGATATCCATAAAAATGAGATCTGGTTTGTTCGCATTTAATCCTTCAATACTTGTTTCAATACTGTCGTAAACACCCAGTATCTTTGAGTCCGGTTTTAAGTCTGAGATTAAATTCTGAAGAGCTTTTGCCGCCCTGAATTCATCTTCAATAATGATTATATTCATGAATTAATGGTAGTTTTATCTGAAATGTTTTTTCGTCTGAATGAATAGTAATATCCTTTTCCAGCAAGTGTTTATAGCGCATTTTAATGTTATCCAGTCCGACTCCCAGGGAATCTTCGGGGTTTACTTTTCGCTGTATAGGATTTTCGATCACAATTTTGTCTTCAGCATTATAGATTTTGATATGTAAAGGTTTGCTTTGTGAGACAATATTGTGCTTGATGCAGTTCTCCACCAGAAGCTGAAGAGTGAAAGGAGGAATAAGGGTTTGTGCTGATTCTTTTCCAAGTTCGTTGGTGAAATTAATGCCTTCTCCAAAACGGGCTTTCTGAAGAAAAAGATAAGAATCCACTATTTTCATTTCTTCCTGAACACTTATCAGATCCAGTTTTCTGCTTTCCAGTGTAAATCGGTAAAAATCAGAAAGTTTTACAATAAAATCAACGGTTTCTTCATCACGGGTTTCCGCCATCAGTTTTAAAGTATTCAGGCTGTTGAAAAGAAAATGAGGATTGATCTGTTGCTTTAACAATTCATACTGAGCTCCCAGATTGTCACTTTTTACCTTTTCCAGTTCAAGCTGTATCTGCTGGCCTGTATAGTTATTTTGAAGAAGATTCAGAAACATGTAGCACACCAGATTGATTAGAATTCCTCTTACTTCAATCATCAGCATGACCGGTCCGAAGTTAATATGTGAAAGAATCAGCTGCTGAATCCAGGCCAGTCCAAACATAATTACCATCCCAAAAGCCAGTACCACCATCAGTCTCGAATAAGAAATATGCTGTCTTCGTTTTGCTGTACGGTTCAGCATATAAATGTTGATATACCACATGATTACAGAAAAAGCTGCTGTAATAGCTGAGTTTACCACGGCTTCTTTCCAGTTAAACTGATGAGAAGCCAGCTGAGGTACTGAAGATAGAACTCCCAGGAAAATGGAGCTTATCCAGATAATGGCCTGTGAGATTTTTATTTTTTGCTGTTGCATGAAATCTGCTGGTTTGAAAGGGTTAAATTAGTGCTTTTTATTGAAAATATTATGATAAATAGTGAAACGGGAATTTTTATTATGGCCTGCTTACAGGGCGATAACTCATGAAATACTGTATTCTTTCCTGGTTATCTGAGAGCCTAGTCTTGGGTTGATCATTTTTAAGATCATAAGAAACGTTTCCATCATTGTCAGCCTGAACCGTTTCTATACTTACTAGTTCTCCGGTGATAGTTCCGCCAATATATTGAGGATTATCATGGTATTTCCAGGTTACCAATTTCATAACAGAGCCGGCTTCCGGTGTCTGGTTTTCCTTTGATAAAGATTCCAGCGCTTTTTCGTTTCCATATAAAGCGGACATTGTTTCTTCCTTAGGATTTAAAGAATTGGAAATGAATTTCAGAGGGCCTGGGTTAAAAACAACCCTTGAAAGGCCATCATTTGTAACATTATTTTCTTTGCTGCAAGCGGTAAGAGAAATCAGGCTTACCATTAAGATCAGAATGATATTTTTCATTTTTTCTGTAAATTTTGAATTAATCTTTGAGTATTTACTTTCATCGGAACATCAAACAGATATCCTGTTTTTTCAGCGAGTTGTCTGTGGCACGCAATACAGGATTCTTTGGCGAAAGATGCCGTTTTTCCTGTTGGATGAAGATCATCCCCGGAGAATTTTGCAAATCCCCACCCTTCGGTATCCTTATATTGTCTGGAATCTTTTACCATAAACTGAGCATTGATAAATTTTCCTGGTCTGATTTCTCCGTTGGGAAGTTCTTCCTGTTTCCATACGGATTTTACTACCATACTTCCGTCCGGCCATGGATGAAAGTTCTCTGTTTCCACAGCTTTTACCGCAATATCATTTCCATAAATTACGCGGATTGAGTTATCAAAAAGAGTACTCATGCTGATAACCTTCCAGTTTTTAAAATTATCAGTGTATCGGATTCCATTAGGAGAAACCGGAAATTTTGTTGATGGCTGAACTGGTAAATTGGATGAGACTTGAGGGGTCTCACTCTTTTTTTGAGCAGATGAACTTGCTGAGGATAATGAAAGAGTATATTTTTTAATCGTTTCAATATCTTTTGGTGTAATCTTAGCCGAAGGATGCAGAAGAGTGTACTCATGGAGAGGCATTTTACCACTTTGCATCATATTAAGAATAGCATACATCTTTCCCTGATGTTCAGCGGGAGATAACTTTTCCCATTCTGAGAAGTTCAGGACTTCCCTGGCTCTTTTGATATCTTTATTCACAGCCCATGAAACAGGAGCAAGTTTATCGTACCAGCTTAAATTCTGCTGATTGGAATGACAGCTGAAACATGAGTTTTCAAGAATACTGATCACTTCCCTTGGGGCTTCAATCTTTCCTGTAACCGGTTTTCCTTCCAAAGGTTTACTGAATAACTGCAGTCCTCCGAAGATTCCTAGTATAGCCAGAAAAACAATGGCAATGGGATTTCTTTTTTTCTTTACGGTATCCATAATGAATATTGTTTTTATTTTCTGGATCAAAAGTAGGCGGGTAGTACATGCTGTGAAACAGAAAACAGACCGAGCTGGACAAATCAAAAGGTGAATCCCGAATTTTAAACCCCGAAACTCCCGTTTTAATAGAATATGAACCTACAGAATACTGCCGAACCTTTGGAAATATCATCTAGGAGATGATCAACTGGGACAGAGAACATAGAAGAGTGATTGTAGAGGATAGGTAGGTGAGGGGTAGCAGGTAACAGATGAGAGGTAGCAGTGATCAGGTAGCAGCGACCTTTATCAATAAGTATGTGCTCATTATTCCCCTCCCTTGAAGGGGTGGCAAAAATTCAAAGAATTTTTGACGGGGTGGTTTACTACGCAGATTATATCCACAAAAAAAGCCCCTTAAAAAAGGAGCTTTCATTTATATCAAAACGAAAAATTAGATTCCGTCAATGATTTCATTTAAAACAGTGCTAGGTCTCATTGCTGCATATGTTTTATACGTATCAGTTTTGTAGTATCCTTCAATGTTCTGAGGTTTACCCTGAGCACCAATTAATTCTGCATTGATTACTTCTTCATTTTCCTGCATAGCCTGAGCTACAGGAGCAAACTGAGCAGCCAGTTCAGCATCAGCAGTCTGGTTAGCTAGTGCTTCAGCCCAGTACATTGCTAAATAGAAGTGAGAACCTCTGTTATCGATCTGTCCTACTTTTCTTGCAGGAGATTTGTCTGTAGCTAAGAATTTAGCGTTAGCTTCATCCAATGCATCAGCTAAAACCTGAGATTTTGTGTTCCCCTGAGTTTGTGCCAGGTGCTCTAAAGAAGCCTGAAGTGCTAAGAATTCACCTAGAGAATCCCATCTTAAATATCCTTCTTCTAAGAACTGCTCAACGTGTTTAGGAGCAGAACCTCCGGCACCTGTTTCAAATAAACCACCACCGTTCATCAAGGGAACAATAGAAAGCATTTTTGCAGAAGTACCAAGCTCAAGGATTGGGAAAAGGTCTGTTAAATAATCTCTCAATACGTTTCCGGAAACAGAGATCGTGTCTTTACCTTCTCTGGCTCTCTTCAACGTTTCAGTCATAGCATCTTTTACATCAAGAATTCTGATGTCAAGACCTGTTGTATCATGATCAGCAAGATATTTCTCTACTTTTTTGATGATTTCTCTGTCGTGAGCTCTTCCTTTGTCTAACCAGAAGATGGCAGGAGTATCAGATAATCTTGATCTGTTTACCGCTAATTTTACCCAGTCCTGGATAGGAGCATCTTTAGTCTGACACATTCTGAAGATATCATCTTTTTCTACTTTTTGAGAAAGAAGAACATTTCCAGCTTCGTCCTGAACTTCTACAGTTCCGTCAGTAGTTAATTGGAAAGTTTTATCATGAGAACCATATTCTTCAGCTTTCTGAGCCATTAAACCTACGTTTGGAACAGATCCCATAGTGGTAGGGTCTAATTTTCCATGTGCTTTCATATCGTCAATGACAGACTGATAGAAACCTGCATAAGAACGGTCCGGAATGATACAAACCGTATCTTCTTCGTTTCCGTCTTTGTTCCACATTTTACCTCCTCCTCTTACAAGAGCAGCCATAGAGGCGTCAACAATGACATCAGAAGGTACGTGGAAGTTGGTAATTCCTTTGTCAGAGTTTACCATTGCCACTCTAGGTCCGTTTGCCAACGCAGCTTCGATATCAGCTTTGATGTCAGCTTCCTGAGCATTTCCTTTGATTTTTTCAAAAAGATCAGCAAGACCGTTATTTGGATTGATATCTAAAGACTTGAAAGTCTCAGCATATTTAGTGAATACTTCTTTGAAGAAAGTCTCAACGATAGCCCCGAAAATGATAGGGTCAGAGATTTTCATCATCGTCGCTTTAAGGTGAGCAGAAAGAAGTACATTTCTGTTTTTAGCCTCTTCGATAGCTTCCTGAACGAATGCCTTCAATGCATTTAAGTTCATTACAGAAGAATCAATTACTTCACCAGCCTGAAGATCTGCAAAGTCTTTTAGTACAGACTCAGAACCGTCATTACCTTTGAATACGATTCTGTATTTTGTAGCGTTTTCTAATGTTGTAGAAGTTTCTGTACCGTAGAAATCACCATTGTTCATGTGAGCTACGTCAGTTTTGCTGTCAGATGCCCAGTTACCCATTCTGTGAGGGTTTGCTTTTGCATAGTTTTTAACAGCTTTCGGAGCACGTCTGTCAGAGTTTCCTTCTCTTAATACCGGGTTTACAGCACTTCCTAATACTTTAGCATATTTAGCTTTAATTGCTTTTTCTTCGTCATTTTTAGGCTCTGCAGGATAGTTTGGAACTGCGAAACCTTTACCTTGTAATTCAGCAATCGCTGCATCCAATTGCGGTACAGAAGCAGAAATGTTAGGTAACTTAATGATGTTCGCATCAGGTTGCGTTGCCAATTCTCCTAGTTCTGCCAAAGCATCACCAATTTTCTGGTCGTCTTTTAAAAACTCAGGGAAGTTGGCTAAAATTCTTCCTGCCAAAGAAATATCCGGAACTGCGATTTCGATATCTGCTGATTTTGTGAAAGCTTTTACAATAGGTAAAAACGAGTGAGTAGCCAGCATTGGAGCTTCATCAGTAAGTGTGTAATAGATTTTTGATTTTTCTGACATTATACTGTAATTTTTTATTTGAAATTTTAAGTCCCACAAATTTAGTAAATATCATTGTTTTATTTAAGATATTTCCATAAAAAAAAGAGGCTTTTGTATCTTTAATTTTATATCTGTGTAATTGTATTGCTTCATGATGTGTTATTATTAATTCTAAAAAAAAATGTACCATTTCACTGATTGAACTTTGGCAGTCCGAAGTCTTGTTTTTTCAGGCTGCAGCTACAGGAAAAATTTTGTTTGAAAAACTGATTGTCAGTAAGATGGTTTTTATTTTCACTTTAAGATTAATTTAACCATAATAAGACCGGGAAAATTTTCTTTTTTGATTACATTTGAAAAAATAAAAAAATAAATATTATGTCCACGACCATCACTTTAAAAGGAAACGAAGTACACACAATAGGAGCATTACCATCTGTAGGAACTACTGTAAAAGATTTTGCACTGGTGGATTCAGGGTTAAATGTGAAAACACTTCAAAATTTTGACGGAAAGAAAAAAGTATTCAATATTTTCCCAAGTATTGATACTCCAACTTGTGCCGCATCTTCCAGAAAATTCAATGAAGAAGCTTCAAAACTTGACAATACGGTTATCATCAACGTTTCTAAAGACCTTCCCTTTGCATTAGGAAGATTCTGTGCTGCTGAAGGATTGAATAATGTGGAAACACTTTCAGATTTCAGAAGCAGCTTCGGAGATGATTATGAAGTGACCATTGCAGATTCTCCTTTGAAAGGATTATTGAGCCGTGCCGTTATCGTTACAGACGAAAACAACAAAGTAGTATATACCGAGCAGGTTCTGGAAATTGCCGATGAACCTAATTACGATGCCGCTCTTGCAGCATTGAAATAATAAAATAATTTTTATAGAAAAGCCTTGTGAATAAAATTTTGCAAGGCTTTTTTTGAATATAAAACCTAATCAAATCACACCAAATGATGTCAAATAATTATAAGAAATATGGAGAACTTTTCCAGGTAGATTCTGAGCATTTCGAAGAATTCTATACTTTACTTCATGATACTGAGCTTTTGAAATCTGATTTTTTTCTCAAGCAGGGAGAAAAATGCAAATATCTTGGCTTTATTAAAAAAGGTACCATCAGATGTTTCTACATCAATGATCAGGGACGCGAAATCAATTTCGGATTCTATTTTGAAAATGAATTTTTCACCGATTACGAAAGTATACTTTGTGATACTGTTTCCAATATGAACATCCAGGCGCTGGAAAACTGCGAAATTCTGCTGTTGAGTAAGGAGCATTTACAGGATTTATATAAAAAAGAAGCCTACTGGCAGCAATTCGGAAGAGTGATGAGCGAAAAGATTTATCTGGATGCTAAAAAACGGATTGATGATCTGCTGTGCTTTTCCCCTGAAAACAGATACCTCAATCTTGTTAAAAAACAGCCTGCTCTTTTTCAGAAAATAGCCCAGAAACACATTGCCAGTTATCTGGGCGTAACAGAGCAGTCACTCAGCCGGATAAGAAGCCGTATTGTTAATTAACTTAAGTTAACGTCCACTGGTCTTTTAAACTGTAGCTTTACCATTATCAAATTTTAACACAATCATTATGGAACAAAAAGATTTAACCATTATTTTAGTACACGGAGCATGGGGAGACGGATCACACTGGCAATACATTATCCCTTCACTGACAAAAGCGGGCTATAAAGTAAGAAGTGTCCAGAACCCACTCACTTCGCTGCAGGATGACATTAATAAGACTAAAGACCTTATCGATGCTCAGGAAGGAAAAGTACTTTTAGTAGGACATTCTTATGGAGGAGCTGTTATTTCGGGAGCCGGACATCATGATAAAGTTGCAGGGCTGGTTTATATTGCTGCTTTTGCACCTGATGCCGGAGACAGTCTGGGATCCCTGTTGGGAAGAAGAGAATCACCGGGGGGAGCAAGTATTTATCCGGACAACAAAGGTTTTTTATGGATCAAATATGATGAATTCAAATCTGCTTTCTGTCAGGATCTGGATGATGAAAAAGCACTGGTAATGTCATTATCACAAAAACCTATTCACGGTCAGTGTTTTGGAGATGTAGCGGGTGAACCGGCATGGAAAATACGTCCAAGTTGGTACCAGATCTCCCTGCAGGACCGTATGATTCCTGCGGAAACAGAAAAAGAAATGGCAGAGCGTCTTGAACCAAAGAAAATAATTTCATTAGATGCAGGACATGCCTCGCTGGCATCACATCCTGAAGAAGTTACTCAGCTGATTTTAGAAGCTGCTGCTTCCGTTTAATAGAAGATACAATACAATAATTAGCTAAGCCTTGTGAAATTTTACGTAATTTCACAAGGCTTTTTTAATGAAAAAATACTTCAGAAATGGTAAAAAGAATCGTAGCTAATATTAAAACAGATGATCTTTCAAAAGCCAATCTGTTTTATCAGGATATTTTAGAACTGGATGTTTTGATGGATCATGGATGGATTAAAACTTTGGGTAACGATGAAGAAGCAAAAGTTCAGATCAGTTTTGCCGAGCAGGGAGGAAACGATACAGAAGTCCCGGATCTTTCCATTGAAGTAGATAATGTAGATGAAATTTATGAGAAAATGAAAAATGCAGGCTTTGAAATCAACTACGAGCTCACCAATGAAGAATGGGGAGTCCGCAGATTTTTTGTTAAAGATCCATTTCAAAAGCTGATCAATATACTGTCTCACCAATAAAATAATTTCACAGGGCCACATCTTTTACCGTAATGGGTCATTATTAATGATCCGGATCATTAAAAATAAAGGGGAATAAACCTACCTTTACATTTTAAAAATATAATGAAACGTTCAGGAACAGCAGATTTACCCCTTCACTATGGCAAAGTACCGCCATGGCTGTATGAACGTATGTCTGTGCTGGGACTTTCTATTATTGAAGTCATTCTCATGGATTATGGTAAGGATGAGGTGTTGCGCCGTCTGGCAGACCCGTTCTGGTTTCAGAGTTTTGGAGCGGTGATGGGAATGGACTGGCATTCTTCAGGAATTACCACTTCCGTGATGGGTGCTTTGAAACGTTCCATTAACCCTAATTCTCAGTCTCTCGGACTTTATATCTGTGGTGGAAAAGGAAAGTTTTCCAGGGAAACTCCATCAGAGTTGATCAGAATTGCAGATAAAACCGGATTGAACGGAACAGATCTGGTAAGAGCCAGTAAACTTTCTGCAAAAGTAGATAATACAGCCATTCAGGACGGCTATCAGTTGTACCTGCACAATTTCGTTCTTTCAGATAATGGAAACTGGAGTGTTATTCAGCAGGGAATGCATGAGTCTGATGGAACAGCAAGGCGGTATCACTGGCATTCCGAAAATATAAAATCCTTTGTAGAACAGCCTCATACGGGAATTAACGGAATTTCAAGAGGAAAGATACTTAACCTTACCGATGCTGAAGCTTCAGGGAACAGAAAGGGGATTCTAGATATTTCCCATACCGATTCCGCAGAAGTAATGAAGGATTTTGCAACATTGATTCTTCCTGCCCACCATGATGTGCAGGCTTCTGATGTAGATCTGAAGCGTTTGGGGGCACTTCTGTATGTTACCAGAGAGCAGCAGCCTCAGAATTTTGAAGACTTGCTGATGCTGGAAGGAGTAGGACCACGAACCATGCAGTCATTGGCTTTGGTAAGTGAAGTGATTCACGGAGCGCCATCGAGATTTGCCGATCCGGCAAGGTTTTCCTTTGCTCATGGAGGTAAAGACGGACATCCTTTCCCTGTCCCTGTCAATACGTATGATGAAAGTATCAACATCATCAGAAAAGGGATTGAGAAATCTAAGCTAGGAAATTCTGATAAGCTGAATTCTTTAAACAAGCTTCACCAGATCGTTGCCAATGCCGAAAAAGATTTTACTCCGGATTTTGATATTCAGCAGGTGATTGAAGAAGAAAGACAAAATTCCTGGCGTTTTGGCGGAAAGACCGTATTTGGTGATGCCCAGAAACCCACTACTCCAAAATCAATACAACTTTCCCTGTTTTAAAAATATTTCCTGTAAAAAGCTTACAATTACTATATCGGCAGATAGTCATTCCCATCCTCCGGAGGGGTGGCAAAAATTCAAAGAATTTTTGACGGGGTGGTTAGAGATAGTATGTTTCAAATAACTGTTTAAAAACAATCTGCTTTAGAAATACCTTTTATTTCAATGTGGTGTGCGGTTTTTTGTAAAATCATTCCATTCTTTGTTTAATATTTTTTGCTCTTAATTCAATTAAAAATTTTATTTTTAAAGACTTTAAAAAATTGACACCAATGACCAATCAAGCTTTAGAAATCTGCTATGATTTCCCTTTCTTTTTTCCCGAAGAGCTTGCTGAGATATTTCAGGCTCATGAGAAAACATCTTTCCAGAAAGGTGATTTCATCCTTGAAGAAGGAAAAACAGCCAATGAATATTATATTCTTGAAAGCGGATTGGCGCGTTCCTATGTTAATGATTTCAACGGAAATGAAGTAACCACTCACTTTTTCGTAGAAAATGAAGTCATTATTGAGGTTTTGTCAATGTTTCAGCGGGTTCCGTCTCAGGAAAATATCGTTTGTATTACAGATTGTGAATGCTGGAGGATGGATTATGATACGTTTCAGGAATTATTCCATAAAATTCCAAACCTTAGAGAATGGGGAAGATCATGGATGTCTCAGGAACTTTTTGCCTATAAACAGAGATCTGTAGAAATGTTCACCCTCTCAGCAACCAGAAGATATCTTAATCTGCTGGAGCAGAAAGCTAAAGTCATACAATTTGCACCTTTGAAACAGATTGCTTCCTATCTGGGAGTTACAGACACTTCTTTGAGCCGTATCCGTAAGGAAATTGTCTCACATCCTAAGAAAATTTAAATCTTGCCCTATGACAAGTAGATTTTCATTACACCTCGGTAATTTTGGATTACAGATTAACACTAAAATTACGAAAAATGAAAGTCAACCAAATTTATGTCAACCTTCCGGTAAAAGATGTACAGAAAACCAAAGAATTCTGGACTAAGGTAGGTTTCTCTATTAACGAACAGTTTTCAGACGAGAAAGCAACATGCGTTGTTTTGAATGATACCATTTATGTGATGTTTTTGCAGGAAGATTATTTTATGACCTTCACCAATAAACCTGTTGCCAAAGAAAATACCAGTCAGGTTCTTGTGGCCGTGGGATTAAACAGTCGTGAAGAAGTAGACAAAATAGTAAATACTGCCGTAGAGAACGGAGCATGGCAGCATGAAGAACCTCAGGATTATGGATGGATGTACCAGAATTCTTTCTGGGATCTGGATGGGCATGGCTGGAATATCACTTTTGCCGATATGTCTCAAATGCCGACAGAATAATTTAAACCAAATAAATGAAATCTTGTCCTATGGCAAGCAAATTCTTACCATATCCTGGTAATTTTGGATAACAATCACCACTAAAATTTACAAAATGAACATTACAGATATTTACGTCAATTTACCCGTAAAAGACGTTCAAAAAACCAGAGAATTCTGGACAAAGCTTGGCTTTTCTATTAATGAACAGTTTTCAGATGATAAGGCAATATGTGTAGTAATGAAAGAAAATCATATCTATACCATGTTTCTCAAAGAAGAGTTCTTTCAGACCTTTACCAACAGGCCTTTTGCCAAAGGCGATACAACACAGGTGCTTCTCGCTATCGGGGTAAACAGCCGGGATGAAGTAGATGGCATGGTAAAAACCGCTATCGAAAACGGAGGTTCGAAATACAGTGAACCTGTAGATTACGGATGGATGTATCAAAGCAGTTTTGCAGATATCAACGGCCATCAGTGGGAAGTAATGCATGGAGATGTCTCTCAGATCCCTGCTGAATAGTTTGCTCATATCATAAAATACACATCAAATGGAGACACAATCAAACGATATAGAAATCATAAAAAATCAGGTAACCAGTAACTATTATGTGATTACTTTGAATATTGATGGTATCACCCACGAAGAATCTATGATTTTTCCTAATGGTGAAGCCAATTGTATGAACTGGATTCTGGGACATTTAATCTACATCAGAAATCCTTTACTGAATATTTTAGGAGAAGAATCTGTGTGGAACAGCGAAAAGTTTTCCTTCTATAACAGAGGAGAAATTCCTTTGGACCGGAAAGACGAACTGGTGAATTTTGAAGATTTAAAATCTTACCTGAAACAATCTCAGGATAAGCTGGAAGCAAAACTCGGTCATCTTGAAAATTTTCAACCTGAAATGGTTAAAGATATATCAACCCTCAGCCTTCACGAAATCTATCACAGCGGACAGCTGGGCTATCTCCGAAGAATTTTAGGGAAACCGGGTGCTATAAAATAACATTGTATTTTTAGAGTTCTAACCTTGTCAGAAATGAGAAGAACAGACTAAGCAAAATAATACATGCGAGCATCTGCAAAATCTCCAAGATCTGCGGGATCATCTTAAATTTAGATTCCTTGCTTTGCTCGGAATGACAAGTACAACGCTGAAATATTAGTATTACCTTTTAGATGAGTACAATTTTACCGAAGATAAAATCCTCGCACCTTAAAAACGTATAGCTTGTAAAATACTTAGCGACTTTGCGTTTTTTCAACATTCTAACTTCTAATCTCTAATTAAAATGGACACACCAAAATCAAAAAAAATGGAGCTCGTCATTCCGGCTTACAGAATGCATTCTCAAAGCTTTATGAATGTTTTAGACGGCATTTCGGAAGAAGATGCTTTGAAAAGAATTGAAAATAAAACCAATCATATTGTGTGGATGGCAGGAAACTTTGTCAATATGCGCTATGGTTTAGGTTCAGTACTTGGACTTCAGGGAGAAGATCCGTACAATGATTTGTTTTTCCAGGGAAAAGCACTGGATGAAAGTTTTAAATATCCCACTTTAGCTCAACTAAAAGAAAATTTTCATTCCATTTCAGCTAAAGTATTTCAAAAACTTCATGAAGTAACAGATGAGGAGCTGGATGAAATATTTGAAATAGGAATGAATATTCCTTTCATTAAAGAAACAAAACTCAATTTTGTCGGAATGTGTATTGGTCGTGAAGATTATTTGTGCGGTCAGATAGGCTTAATGCGAAGAATTTTAGACTATCCGGGTATGAAGTATGATGTAGACGAAAATCTTAAGTATTAACAATGAATCCAATAGAAAAAGGTTATAAAAAAGTCAACGGAATCCAATTGTATTATGAAATCTATGGATCTGGAAAACCTCTGGTTTTAATCCATGGTGGTGGCTCTTCCATTCTCTATGATTTTAAAGAGGTTATCGCAAGACTGAAAGATAAATTTCAGTTGATAGGAATAGATTTACAGAATCATGGCAGAAGTGAACACCGCGATATTCCTGAAACATTTGAACAGGATGCTGATGATGTAGCCGGAATTTTAGCAGAACTCAATATCAGGAAAGCTGCATTCTGGGGATTCAGTAATGGAGGAAGTACCGTCATGCAGATTGCCCATCGTCATCCTGAGATTGTTGAAAAATTGATCGTTGCCTCAGCTTTTTATAAAAGAAGCGGAATGATAGACGGTTTTTTTGAAGGAATGCAGGAAGCCACTTTTGAATCAATGCCAGAGCCTTTCAAAATCAATTTCTTAAATCTTAATCCGGATTTTTCAAAACTGGAAAACCTTTTTGAGAAAGACTGCAAAAGAATGCAGACGTTTGAAGACTGGAGTGATGAGGTACTGGCATCTATCAAATCACCCACATTATTTATCAGTGGAGATCAGGATGTGATGAAACCGGAACATACTGCGGCAATGTGGAGGTTGGTAAACGGTTCACGGTTAATAATCCTTCCAGCTACCCATGGCACTTATATGATGCCGGACTTTGATGGAAGTTTGGATACCAGCCTAATAGACTTTACCGTCAGAGAAGTAGAAAAATTTTTAAACCATTAAGTGTTTTTTATTCATAATAAATTAATTAATCCTTAATGGATCAACAGTAGAAACAATATCTTATAATAATAACTTTAAAATTAAAAATCATGGCTAAATTAAATCCATACCTAAATTTTGATGGAACAGCTGAAGAAGCGTTCAATTTTTACAAAACGGTTTTTGGTGGTGAATTCGTTGGAGGAATTCATAAAATGGGAAATGCTCCCGGAACAGAAAACCTTTCAGAAGAAGAAAAAAACAGAGTAATGCATATTGCTTTGCCTGTGGGAGGCGATCTTTTAATGGCATCCGATATTGTACCGGGATTCGGGCAGACTCTTACCGTAGGAAATAATAATTATGTATCTATTTTTCCTGATTCAAAAAGTGAAGCTGACAGGATCTTTAAAGAACTTTCTGATGGCGGAAATATAGAAATGCCCATTGAAGATCAGTTCTGGGGAGACTACTTCGGATGTTTTCAGGATAAGTATGGTGTTCATTGGATGGTGAACTATAATGAACAATTTGCAAAATAATCTTATATTTAACTAATGATAATAAAGAGATGCTCATTTTTGGGCAGCTCTTTATTTAACTTTAAAAAATGTAGAACTATGGATCCAATTAAAATCGATATTACAATTTTAGCACCAGTGGAAAAGGTTTGGAATTATTTCAATGAACCTAAACATATTACGAAATGGAATTTCGCCCATGAAAGCTGGCAGTGTCCTAGTTCTGAAAATAACCTTACGGTAGGGGGCAAATTCAAAAACAGAATGGAAGCGAAAGACAAAAGTTTCGGATTCGATTTTGAAGGAGTATATGATGAGATTATTCCTCATGAGGTCATTAAGTATCACCTGGAGGACGGACGGAAAGTAGAAGTGGTATTCGATAAAATAGATGAGAATACAACAAAAGTGATAGAAATTTTCGATCCGGAAAAACAAAATTCTATGGAAATGCAAAGGGATGGCTGGTATGCTATTCTGAACAACTTCCATAAGTATGTTGAGAATCATTAACAATATTTTTTGTAGCCATGATCAATCTAGTTATCATGTCAAAGAGTTTAAATTCCATGTATGCTTTTAATTATGACTCTGAAGCAGCATTCCTTCACGGAGTTATTGCAATACCAGCGAGAAGAGCCTTAGAAAAAGAAAAAATAAATTCTTTGGAAAAACTTTCAGACTATTCCGAAAAAGAAATCATGCAGCTGCATGGTTTTGGTAAAAATGCGATGATGAAACTGAAGAATTACATGAAAGAAAATCAGGTTTGCTTTAAAGAAGCATAATACATATACAACTGGAATTATGCAATGTCATTACAGTAAAAACGTAATTGTATCGTTTTAGGTAAAGGCATTAGATCTGTTTTGCTCCTGTATAGAGAATTAAAAGTATAAATACATCACTCCCTGTTAAAATTTAAAATTATGAATAACGATATTTTCCCATGTCTCTGGTATGATGGAGACGCCAGGCAGTCTGCAGAATTTTATTGTAAAGTTTTTGGAGGCGAAATTACAGCAGATACTCCTGTTGTAATGAACATTGATTTGTTTGGACAAAGGATTATGCTTCTGAATGGAGGCCCGCAGTTCAAAAAAAATGCTTCCATTTCTTTTATGGTCATCTGCGAAACAGAAGATGAAGTTCAGAAATACTGGGATCAGCTACTGGAGGGCGGAATGGCTTTAATGGAACTGGGATCTTACTCATGGAGCCCGAAATACGGATGGGTTCAGGATAAATACGGCGTAACATGGCAGTTGTTTCTGGGTGAAAAAGCAAGTGAGCAAAAAATAATTCCTACTTTGATGTTTATTCATGCAAACAATGGAAAAGCAAAAGAAGCAATGGAACTTTACACTAAAACATTCCCTAACTCAAGCATAGGAAACATATTGACCTATGGAGCAGGAAGTGAAGGGCATGACACTCCGGAACCGGCAGAAAATGTTCAGCATGCTCATTTTACGATCGATAATTACAGCTTATTCTGTATGGATAACTCCTACGACCACCCGTTTGATTTCAATGAAGGAATATCATTGGTTGTGATGACAGACAACCAGGAACAGACAGACAGGTACTGGAATACCTTTACAGCAGATGGAGGAAGAGAAAGTATGTGTGGCTGGCTGAAAGATAAATATGGATTAAGTTGGCAGATTGTTCCTAAGAGACTCATCCAGTTAATGAACGATTCTGATCAGGAGAAAGCCTATAAAGTAGTTCAGGCGATGATGAAAATGCAGAAAATTATCATCCAGGATTTGGAGGATGCTTATAATTCTTAAATATTTTCGGCGTATTGTTTGATGTGATTTAGAGAAAAGATTTGCCTATGAAGACGCAGAACAAATCACAATCTAAGTCGAAAGTCCCTAAAGAAGGGCTGTTTCCGGAGATTATCCGGAACGATTATCAGGGAAGCCGGAAGCTGAAAGGTAAAAAAGCAGTTATTTCCGGAGGAGACAGCGGCATAGGACAGGCTGTAGCTGTTCATTTTGCCAGAGAAGGAGCAGATGTTGCCATTATCTATAAAGAAAGTGACGACGATGCTAAAGAAACCAAAAAACTGGTTGAAAAAGAAGGGCAGAAGTGTCTCCTGATCAAAGGAGATCTTACCCGGAAAGCATTCAGGATCCGATGTGCAGACAAGATTAAAAAAGAGTGGAAGAAACTTGATATTCTTGTGAATAATGCAGGAATTCATACTTCCAAAAGTAGTCTGGAAAAAATTTCTGATGAACAGATTCAGGAAACGTTTGATACCAATATCATTTCCATGATTTCATTCACCAGAAATTTTCTTCCGATGATTACCAAAGGAGGGCGTATTATCTGTACAACTTCTGTTACGGCTTACCGTGGGAGCGATCACCTGATAGATTATGCGGCAACGAAAGGTGCTGTTTTGTCTTTTATCCGGTCTCTGGCAGATAACCTCGCAGAAAAAGAAATTCTGGTGAACGGAATTGCCCCCGGACCTATATGGACTCCGCTGGTGAAAGAAGCTTTTGATGATCTCGCTACATTTGGAAAAGATACTCCGCTGAAACGGGCGGGACAGCCTTCTGAAGTAGCACCAGCCTATGTTTTTCTTGCTTCAAAAGATGCAAGTTACATCACAGGAGAAATTATTCATATCAACGGCGGTGATTTTGTCGGAGGATAGATGAGAAGTTAAAAGTTAAAAGTTAAAAGTGTTACAGCATAACCCTCCAACCCTAAAACTCTCAAACCCTCCAACCCAATCACCTATAGTCAATTACCCACCACTTAATACTTTAAATATGGAAAAATTATCATACGAAATAGAAATCAATGCTGAACCTGAAAAAGTATGGAGTGTCCTTTGGAGCGATATTACCTACAGACAATGGACTACAGCATTTACAGACGGTTCTTTTTACGAAGGAACGCTGGAAGAAAATAATATTGTTAAATTCCTTGATCCTAAAAACAACGGGATGTACAGCAGAGTAATAAAAGTGATTCCCAACGAAGAAATAACATTTCTGCATCTGGGTGAAATTTATGAAGGTATTGAAGTGCCTCAGGATTGGGGAGAAGCTACAGAAGCTTATTTTCTTGAGGAAAACGAAGAAGGAACTCTGCTGAGAACAGAAGTTCATACTCCGGCAGAATTCAAAGAATTCTTTGAAGAGAAATTTCCAAAAGCAATGACAATTGTTAAGCACCTTTCAGAAAATCAACTGTAAATAATTCAGTTAGAACTAAAGAAAAAATTATTGAGCTTTGAGATTGATTCGCTTAGCTCGCAATGACCACTAAAAATAAAACAAATGGAAACCTTATCATACGAAACAGTAATAGATGCTCCTATGCAGAAAGTATGGGACATCCTTTGGAATCCTGAAACGTACAGCGAATGGACAAAGTATTTCGGGCCAGGATCTGTCATGAAATCCGACTGGAAAGTAGGTGGGAAAACCTATTTCCTTAATGCACAGGGAGAAGGAATGGTCTCCACCATAGACAGCCTGGACGAACCTAATCAGATTGTGTTCAAACACCTGGGAATGGTAGATAAAGAAGGTAATGAAGATACCCAGAGCAAAGAAGTCATGGAATGGAACGGAAGTTATGAAAAATACTTTCTGATAGACTTTGACGGAAAAACGAAACTTCATGCCGAAGTTCAGGTAGACAAACAATGGCAGGATCATATGAATACAGGCTTTACAAAAGGACTGATGGTGGTAAAAAGCCTTGCCGAGGGAGTTAGCCTTGGCTCAGTATGATGAAGTTCAAAGTTTAAAGTTCAAGGTTTAATGTTTAATGTTTAGAGTTGGTATCTTATCCTGAATACTAATACCTGCTACCTGCCACCTAATATCTGCCACCTAAAAATGAAATTACTCACCATACTTTTCGCAACATTTATTCTGGCTTTGCTAGGGACTTTTTTGTTTCAGGGGAAGCCGGATTTTATATTTTCTGGTAATCTGGGAATGGCTGTTTTTATCATATTTACAGGTTTTTCCCATTTTAAATTCCAAAAGGGCATGGCAATGATGATTCCTGATTTTATCCCTGCCGGAATGTTTTGGGTATATTTTACCGGAATTCTGGAAATTGCAGCAGGAATCGGATTGATGATTCCGGCAATTCGTGAAATCACAGCTATTTTACTGATCATTTTCTATGTATTGGTTTTCATAGCCAATATCAATTCTTCCAGGAAAAGGATTAATATTTTTAAAGCTGATTACACTGGTCCGGGAATGAGATATCTTTATACTCAAAGAATTCCTATGCAGATTATTCTGATAGTCTGGACCTGGTATTTCGGAATTTATTTACACTAAAAAAGACAGTCTGCAAAGGCTGTTTTTTTTATATAATCGATATTTTTTTAATTAAATAATATAAAATTGTAACATTTTGTAGGGATAATGTGTCTTATTATATAAAATGCATTTGTTTTCTATTGTTTTAAAAATGAGTGCTATCTATAACTTTAACCTTTAAAACAGAAGTTATGAACCTAAATCACAACATTTTCGGTACAGCCCTTATTGTACTATCCACCATTATGACCAACGCACAGAGTTCTACTGCCAAACTGCCGGGAGATCCTACTTTACCCTCTTCCAGGGCCAACCTTGAAAAGCTTATTTCTTACGATAAAGGAAACTTTAAATATAAAGTTGAAGATTACTTTGCAAGACCAAAAGCTTCAGCATTTAAAATCTCTCCTGATGGGAAATATCTTTCATATAAAGAAAAAGATCAGGAGAAAAAAAATCATGTTTATGTAAAAGATTTGAGCACGGGAAAAATTACCAAAGCTATTGTTGAAAAAGATGACCTGATCAGAAATTATGGCTGGTTGAACAAAAAACGCCTTTTCTATACACAGGATAGAGGAGGAAATGAAAATATACATCTTTATGCTACCGATACGGATGGAAGCAACCAAAAGGATTTAACACCATTTGACGGGGTAAAAGTGCAAGCTATTATTCCTATAAAAGATACTGATTTCGTTGTGGTTACTATGAATAAAAACAACAAACAGATCTTTGAGCCTTTTAAAATCAATTTCGTTACCGGGGAAATGACTCAGCTGTATGAAAATAAAGATGTCAACAGCCCTATTGACGACTATCTTTTTGATAAAGATGGAAACTTGAGAGGCTATAGCGTTCTTGAAAACGGATTAACCACAAAAACCTATTATAAAGATCTGCAGACAGGAAAATTTAACCTGATCAAATCTGCAGACTGGTCTGATACCTTCAGTATTATCGAGTTTAATGAAAATTCTAAAAATAAAGACGAAGCGTATGTAGTAACGAATCTTGACAGTGATAAAGCGCGAATCGTACTGTATGATCTGAAAAAAAATGCAGTGATTAAAGAAATTTATTCCAATCCTGTATATGATGTAAGTTCAATAAGCACAGCAGGTAAAAACAGAAACTATGAACTTGACTATATCAGCTATGAAGGCACAAAAGGAGAAACAGTTCCGGTAAGTAAATTCTATAAGGAAATACATGACAAATTAAAATCTCAGTTTGGAGACAAGGAATTTGGAATTGCTTCTTCTGATGATAATAATGATAAACTTCTGGTTGTAGTAGGAAGTGACAAGCTCTACGGAACCTATTATGAATACGATACCAAAACCAAACAGACCAAACTTCTGTACAATCTGATGCCTCAGCTTAAAGAAGAAGATATGGCTGAAATGAGACCTATCGAATTTAAAAGCAGAGACGGATTGACTATTCATGGATATATTACTCTCCCTAAAGCTGCGCTGGAAGGTAAAAAAGTTCCTCTGATCGTAAATCCTCACGGCGGACCTCAGGGAATCAGAGACAGCTGGGGCTTTAATCCGGAAACACAGTTGTTTGCAAGCAGAGGTTATGCAACGCTGCAGGTGAACTTCAGAATCTCCGGAGGCTATGGAAAATCATTCCAGAAAGCGGGTTACAAGCAGATTGGAAGAAAAGCAATGGATGATGTGGAAGACGGCGTAAAATATGCCATTGAACAAGGATGGGTAGATAAAGATAAAGTGGCTATTTATGGAGGAAGCCACGGTGGATATGCAACCTTGATGGGACTCATCAAAACTCCGGATTTATATGCATGTGGAGTGGATTATGTAGGAGTTTCCAATATCTTTACTTTCTTCGATTCTTTCCCGGAATACTGGAAACCATACAAAGAAATGGTAAAACAGATCTGGTACGATCTTGATAACCCTGAAGAAGCGAAGATTGCTAAAGAAGTTTCTCCGGTGTTCCAGATTGATAAGATTAAGAAACCTTTATTTGTAGTGCAGGGAGCCAATGATCCAAGGGTAAATATCAATGAATCTGATCAGATCGTAAAAGCGATGCGTGCCAAAGGTTTTGAAGTGCCTTATCTGGTAAAATATGATGAGGGACACGGATTTGGAAAAGAGCCGAACAGAATAGAACTTTACAAATCGATGTTGGGATTCTTTGCAGAAAATTTTAATAAGTAAACTATTAATTAAATACTATTGAACGGAGGACTTAAGGTCTTCCGTTTTTTTTTATGACAAAGTCATTGCGAGCAAAGCGAAGCAATCTCAATATAATGTGTAAGTGCAATAAATGGAGTTGGAAAAGCGCAAAGTCGCTAAAGTTTTACAAGCGGTATGCTTTAAGTCGCAAAGATTTTATCTCCGATAAAATTGTACAGTTCTAAAGATTTTACGGATATTTAAACGGAGCATTTGTCATTCCGGGCGAAGCGAAGAATCCAGGCTTTGTGTTGAAAATAGCTCTTCTTGTTAATTATACAGGTATTGATAAAAACTGTTTAATAGAAAATAAAAAGAATCTCATTTGCTGAAAATTTTTGATTTTCTTGCGCCTTAAAAAATTATCCATAAGATTAGAAAAACTTTGCGCCCTTGCGTTTTCCAACAAAAAAGCAATATTGTTTATAATTTCATCAATCATCAATCATCAATCATCACTCACCAATTATCATTCATCAATCATCAACTTAGCCCCGATAGCAGCGGTTACCCCGGAGCATGGGTAGGAACGTCGGAGGTAAGGTTGGGGGAGCAGCTTGGCGTGAGGAGTATGAGCGGATAGCGGGAATAAGCTCCTTTAAACATAAGCAATGAGTAATGAGTAATGAGTAATGAGTAATGAGTAATCCGGGAATAATTAGAAGATAAAAAATGTTGATGGATAAAAGAAAAACTGATTTCTAAGAAAAATATTTTAAATTTATTAAAGTAAAACCAAAAGGCTAACCGTCATATCAATATGGAGGTTGTCGAAAAAATAACAATGCCACAGAAGGAGAAAGAAAGCATCATCTCACAGACCGTTTCCAACTACGGAGGGAAGCTGATGTCCTATATTCGTCCGAAAGTGAAAAACACGGAGGATGCGGAAGATATTCTGCAGGAGGTGTGGTATCAGTTCAGTAGCCTGACGAATATTTCGGAGATCGTAAATGTTGGTGGGTGGCTGTATAGGGTAACGGCAAATAAAATTACAGACCGTTACCGGAAAAAGAAAACAGAAAATCTTGAAGATTTCGTATATGAGGATGAAGACGGCAGTTTTTCTATCAAGGATATCTTATTGATGGATGAAAGCGCGGGACCTGAAGTGAAGATGTTTCAGGATGAGATCTGGAAAAAACTGTTTGAAGCGCTTGACGAACTTCCCGAAAAACAACGACTGGTCTACGTAGAAAACGAACTGAACGACAAAACCCTCCAGGAGATTGCCGATGAACAGGGAGAAAACATCAAAACTATCATCAGTAGAAAAAACTATGCTGTGAAGCATTTGAGAAACAGATTGAGAAAATTATACGAAGATTTAAAAAGTTAGAAAAAGAAATTATGAATCATAAACACAAAAAGGGTTGGATTTTTTTATTGCTATGCCCGCCATTAATTTTAGCTGCCGTTACATGGATTGTAATGATGCTTTGGAACTGCCTTCTTCCGGAGATTTTAGGAGCAAAAACGATTACTTTCTGGCAGGCCATGGGAATACTGATCTTAAGCAAAATTCTTTTCGGAGGTTTCCATTTCGGTAAGGGAGTGAGAGATTTCAAGGAAAGAAAGATGAGAGAGAAAATGGCAGGTTTATCCCCTGAGGAAAGAGAGAAATTCAAGGAAGTCTGGAGAAATAAATGCTCCGGTGGATTCTTCAACAGAAACAACGAATAATTTGAAAATTTTAAGAAGTAGTAAAGTAAAATTAAAATTCATTCGTCTCTATAAAAAAACAAGAAGTAGTAAAATTTAAAATTTTGAAAAAATGAAAAATTCAGCATTAAAAGGAGCTCTTGGAGCATTGGCCGTTGTAGGTGTAGCCTTAATCGCTAAAAAAGCAATACAAAGAAAAAGATTTATCAAAGGTATTTTTGATGAGTACGGAATTAAAGAAAAGTCACCTTTCGGACTGGCAGATAAGATCAGAGAAATGAACGACGAAGACTATCAGGAACTGAAAGGGAAATTCAAAAAAGAATTTCATTCAAGATGCTGCAAAAAGGATAATATCTGCGAAGCATAAGAAAAAGTAAAACTAAATTGAAATTGTTACATTCCGGCGCGGGAAGCAGAGCTTCCCGCGCCGGAATTTTTATTTAAAATACTTCCTGTAAGGGCTTTTAACAGTATATTTGTTGTCACTAAATCCTTTTCATGCTATGATAAAGTGTAAGAATATTTTCTTTGTGCTATTTTCGTTTTTCTCAATCATTATATATGGACAAAAGTCCGGACAACAACAATATGTTTTCTTTTTGCATAATAAATTTCTGGAAGATCATTCTTTTGAGGAAAAACATCCCAGATATGGTGTTGCAGAATATCAAACAATACTCAACAGGCTAAGAGATCAAAATACGGTTGTTATTTCTGAGAAAAGAAAAGCAGACACAGATCCGTCAGTGTATGCTGAAAAAGTAAAGAAGCAGATTGACAGCCTGATGAAAAAAGGAATTCCTGCCGGAAGGATTACCGTTGTAGGAACTTCGCAGGGAGGATATATTGCACAATATGTGTCTTATTATGAAAAAAATCCGCAATTGAAGTTTGTCTTCATTGGAGCCAGTTTTAAAGATGATTCTTTGGAAAAAGATAAAAATTTCAGGTTGTACGGAAGGATTCTTTCCATTACGGAGAAATCAGATGATGGGCATGTGCAGGTGTCTCAGGAACAGAGATTGATCAGATCCGGCATTAAGGATTTTAAAGAAATAGAGCTTACTACAGGACTAAACCATGGTTTTCTTTTCAAAGCCCTCAATGATTGGATTGTTCCCACTAAAGATTGGGTTTCCCGTAAATAATTACGGTCGGTCTATTACCGTTCAGTTCTTATGATTGAAGTTACTACGAAATGATCTGGGTAATTTGCGGGATCTGTGGGAAATACCTTTGATATGAAGTTGAGATTCCTTGCTTTGCTCGGAATGACAAACTCGCCGTTGAAATTTTATCGGAGATAAAATCTTTGCGCCTTAAAAACATGCAGGTAGCTGTAAAAAATTTTGCGTCCTTGCGTTTTCCAACCAATAAATTACGAGCTATATGGAGATTGCTTCACCTTCGGTTCGCAATGACAGCGGGACCTTTGGAATAACAATTTCATTTTTAGTGAAGTACAATTTTATTGGAGATAAAATCTTTGCGCCTTAAAAACATGCAGGTAGCTGTAAAAAACTTTGCGTCCTTGCGTTTTCCAACCAATAAATTACGAGCTATATGGAGAATGTCTCACCTTCGGTTCGCAATGACAGCGGGACCTTTGGAATAACAAATTCATTTTTAGTGAAGTACAATTTTATCGGAGATAAAATCTTTGCGCCTTAAAAATATGCAGGTAGCTGTAAAAAACTTTGCATCCTTGCGTTTTCCAACCAATAAATTACGAGCTATATTGAGAATGCCTCACCTTCGGTTCGGAATGACTTTTTGATTCATACTTTCAACAAAATTTTACCGTAAACATCAAACACAAAGAAAAATAAATCCTTATTTTTGTCATGCTCAATGAAAGATTACTACTATTTTCTCGGTATATCACAGGATGCTTCAGAAGAAGACGTCAAAAAAGCCTATCGAAAACTGTCTTTAAAATATCATCCCGATAAAAATGACAATGACGACTTTTTTGCTGACCGTTTCCGCGAAATTCAGGAAGCTTATGAAACCTTAAGTGATCGTGCACTCAGAAGTACGTATGATCAGAATTTAGAAAATCATCAGCGAAGTTTCAGGTATAATATTCCGCCGGCTATTAAAACTTTTACAGCGAATAAAATTCATGCGAAAAAAGGAGAGGAAATTATCATCAACTGGCAGACGAGCAATGCTGATGTGGTGAAAGTATTGCCTTTCGGATTGGAAAAGCCGTATGGAGAGAGGATCTTTAAGATCACAGAATTTAAAGACGGAAAATTCCAGCTTTTGCTTCATGCAACCAATTCTCTTTTGCACAAAACGGTTGTTCAGGGAATTACCATCACAGAAGTTTTTGAAAACGATTCTGAAAAGTTCAAAAATTCGGTGGAAGAAATGTTTAAGCCGCAGCCCAGAACAAGAATTAACAGGTCGGGTCAGCCTAAGATGATGATGCTGATCTGGGGAATTATTATCCTGGCGATTGCTATCTATATGCTGATAAAAAACTTCAGCTAATTGAGTTTATGCCATTTTCTTTCTTCCAGGGCACTTTTTACATCTTTTCCCTTTCTTGAATTTTTTACAGCATGATTTCTTTTCACAGAACATCTCTTCGTTATTGAATGAGTAAGGTGCCAAAGGCGGAACTTTAAATGGGACAATCATATTCATGCTGCAAATATATTAATTTAGAATAAATATAATTAATAAAATTTCATAAAATTCTTTAAACCTGATGTATAGCAGTGTTGAATTGCTTTAGCGGGAATTAATCAACTTACATTTTACTGATCATAACCTTTTACATTCATGATAAATGAGGCTTAAGTTTACATTTTGAATAAAATTCACTATTACAGTTCTTTTGAAACCAAGTTTCCTCAATAGGATAGGATCTGTTGAAAAACTTATAGTATTTTAATATTGGTAAAGGTGTTTAATTAAATGGGAATTGAAGTTTTTATTGTGTATTATGTATAGAATAATGAATATGATTGTTGAAACTAATATTAACTTTACCTGAAGCTTGAGAAAAACAAATTGTGATAAAAATCACAAATATTTTTGTGAATTATCACTCCGGATATGCTCTTGTACAATCGTTCAAAAAATTGTAATTTTACCCATCTTTTTACAAACAAAATCTAATAAATAAAAATGAATACAGAACAGTTTGTGAGCCGTCACATTTCCCTTAATGAAGCCGATAAACAGGCGATGTTGGAGAAGCTTGGCGTTTCTAGTATTGAAGAGTTAATTTCTCAAACCATCCCTTCTTCTATCCGTTTAGAGAAAGATCTTGAGATCTCGGAACCACTTTCTGAATACGAAATGTTGAACCACTCAAAAGAATTGGCATCTAAAAATACTGATTATACAAGTTATATCGGATTTGGATATCACAATACACTTTTACCTTCAGCAATCCAGAGAAATATTTTTGAAAATCCTAGCTGGTATACGGCATATACTCCATATCAGGCAGAAATTGCACAGGGAAGACTTGAAGCTCTTCTTAATTTCCAGACTGTAGTATGTGATCTTACCGGTTTTGGACTGGCTAACGCATCGTTATTGGATGAATCTACTGCTGCTGCTGAAGCCATGCATATGTTCTTCAACAACAGATCTAAAGATCAGAAAAAAGCAGGAGCGAATAAGTTCTTCATTTCTGAGCTTGTACTTCCTCAAACAGTTTCTGTATTAAAAACAAAAGCTGAAGGATTAGAAATAGAAATTGTAGTAGGAGATCACAAAACACACCAGTTTGATGGTTCTTATTATGGAGTTTTATTACAATACCCAGGTAAAAACGGAATCGTTTTAGATTATACTGAAGATATTGTAGAATATAAAAAACTTGATCTTCAGGTAGCTGTTGCCTGTGATTCTATGGCTTTGGTTAAGCTAAAATCTCCTGCTGAAATGGGAGCTGACTGTGCAGTAGGAACTACACAGAGATTTGGTATTCCATTAGGATACGGAGGTCCTCACGCAGCTTTCTTTGCTTGTAGAGAAGACTATAAAAGAGATATCCCTGGAAGAATCATTGGAGTTTCTCAGGATATGTACGGAAGACGTGCGTTAAGAATGGCATTACAGACAAGAGAGCAGCACATCAAAAGAGAGAAAGCTACTTCAAACATCTGTACAGCTCAGGTTCTTTTGGCTGTAATGGCAGGAATGTATGCTGTTTACCACGGACCAAAAGGATTAAACTATATCGCTGATCAGATCCACTTTAAAGCAAACGCTTTGAAAGGAGGCCTTAAAGCATTAGGATATCAGGTAGTAGAAGAGCCAATCTTCGATACTGTAAAGATCACGATGCCTGAGGAAGAGAAAGCAAAATTAGTAAGACTGATGCTTGATCACAGATTAAACTTAAACTACTTTACAGAAGGTGTAGTAAGTATTGCGATCAACGAAAGTACAACATTAGAGAAATTAAACTATCTGATGGCTTCTTTCGCTCAGTTCAAAGATAAGCAGACTTTCAAACTAGAAATCAAAGAAGGATACAGCATTCCGGAAGAAAACTTAAGAAAAGACGAAATTCTTACAGAATCAGTATTCAATAAATATCACACGGAAACAGAATTGATGCGTTACATCAAGCGTCTTGAGAGAAAAGATTTATCATTGACTCATTCAATGATTTCTTTAGGATCTTGTACCATGAAACTGAACGCAGCCACTCAGATGTTGCCGCTTTCCTGGGAAAACTGGGGTGCAATTCACCCATTCGTACCTGTAAATCAGGCTGAAGGTTACCAGGAAATGATCCGTGAACTGGAGAAAGACTTAGCAGAAATTACAGGTTTTGCAGGAACTTCTCTTCAGCCGAACTCCGGAGCTCAGGGTGAGTACGCAGGATTAATGGTTATCAGAGAATATCATATCTCAAGAGGAGACCACCACAGAAATGTAGTATTGATCCCTCAATCTGCACACGGAACAAACCCGGCTTCTGCTGCAATGGCAGGAATGAAAATCGTAGTTGTGAAAAACCTTGAAAACGGTGAAATCGACTTCGAAGATCTTAAAGCTAAAACAGAACTTCATTCAGCGAATTTATCAGCTGTAATGATCACTTATCCTTCTACTTACGGATTCTTTGATGCTAACATTAAAGAAATTACCAACCTTATCCACGAGCACGGAGGACAAGTATATATGGATGGTGCGAACATGAACGCTCAGGTAGGATTTACAAGTCCTGGAAACATCGGAGCTGACGTTTGCCACCTTAACCTTCACAAAACTTTTGCTATTCCTCACGGTGGTGGAGGTCCTGGAGTAGGTCCAATCTGTGTTGCTAAACACTTAGTACCTTTTCTTCCTTCTAACGCGAATATCAGAATCGGGTCTAAAGAAGCTATCGAAGGAATTTCTGCTGCACCTTACGGTTCAGGATTAATCCTTAATATTTCTTACTCTTATATCAAGATGTTAGGAACTGAAGGTCTTAAAAAGGCTACAGGACATGCGATCATGAATGCTAACTACCTGAAAGAAATTTTAGCAGAACATTTCCCAATCTTATATTCTAACGAAAACGGAAGAGTAGCTCACGAATGTATCGTAGATTTCCGTCAGTTCAAATCTTTAGGAATTGAAGTAGCTGATGTAGCGAAGAGATTAATGGATTATGGTTTCCATGCTCCTACCGTTTCTTTCCCGGTTGCCGGTACACTAATGATTGAGCCTACAGAATCTGAAAGTAAGGCTGAAATTGATCGTTTTGCTGAAGCATTGATCTCTATCAAAAAAGAAATCGATGAAATTGCCAACGGTGAAGCAGATGCAACAAACAACGTATTGAAAAATGCTCCTCACACAGAACAGCTGGTAATCTCTGACTCATGGGATAAGCCATACAGCAGAGAAAAGGCTGCTTATCCGTTAGAGTGGGTAAGAGACCACAAATTCTTCGCTTCTGTATCAAGAGTAGATGAAGCTTATGGAGACAGAAACTTAGTATGTACTTGTGAGCCAATTGAAGCTTATATGTAATCTCAGTTTTTTAACTATAAAAAATCCCTTTCAGTAATGAGAGGGATTTTTGTTTTTATAGTCATTGCGAGCGTAGCGAAGCAATCTCTTTAACGCAATTGTCGCAAGGATTTTTCGACTACTAATTGTTTCACCGTTCGCAAAGGCGTTCCACTCAGCCAAGCTTAAACGATGTGTTTTTCTACAAATTGGGAGACGTGTGTGGTCATAGTCATTGCGAGCGTAGCGAAGCAATATCTTTAACGCAATTGTCGCAAGGATTTTTCGACTACTAATCGTTTCACCGTTCGCAAAGGCGTTCCACTCAGCCAAGCTTAAATGATGTATTTTTCCGACAAATTACGAGCCTTGTACGGCCATTGTCATTGCGAGCGTAGCGAAGCAATCTCAATGACTTTTACTTGCTTTTAATCAGTTCTTCAAGCCTGGTCATCATATCATCCTTTTCTTTCAGCATTCTTTCATAAAGCGCAATTTTTTCTTCGTGAAGTTGGATGATTTTATCAATAGGATTGTAATTATTAACAATTACACCTGTCGCGTTATCATGGAAGTTGCTTGCAATAATATTGATAGCCTGTTCTTCATCAAAATTCTGAAATGCTTCCACGGGAATTTTTAATACTTCAGATATTTTTTGAAGCAAAGGATCTTCAATGGTCTCTTTCTGTTCCAACAATGAGATTTTCTTCTGATTCCAGTCATCACCTAAGTCCAGTGCTAAAGCTTCCTGTTTGATGCCTAGCATTTCTCTGAATCTTTTTACGTTTCTTCCCTGATGTATCTTTTGTTCCATTTGTGGTTTTATAAGCTTATTTAAAGGTTTATGATGAGTAAAGATAGAAAATTGTGGTGGATATCTAAGATGTGAAGGTGAAGATTTGTATTGAAATCTTTGTAATCAAACAAAATCACCTCCCAAAAGTTGAGAGGTGCCTTAGTATTTAAATTCCGGTTGTTATCTTCGTTTAAAGCTATACGCCAGCAAAATGGCAAAGCCCATAGTAACGCAGGTTATAATTGAAATGGTTTCAATGGAAATTCCACTTTTCATCTGTGTGTTTTCTTTTTCACATGAAAAAAAGAATAATAATGTCATGAGTAGACATACCGATAGTAATTTTTTATCCATAAATATATTTGTTTGGTTATGAAATATTTACATCAAAAAGTATACCGATTTTATAGACTTTAAAAAGGTGTTCTATGAGGGCTTTCCTTCGTCCCAATAATAGCTGTCCGGATAGATTCTCGCTCCAAAAACAGCTGTTCCCACCCGTACAATGGTGGCGCCTTCTTCAATGGCTGTTTCCAGATCTCCGCTCATTCCCATGGAAAGCTCTTTCATCTCTACGCCAGGAATATTTTCGGTGATGATATCCTGCTGAAGCTTTTTCAGGATTTTAAAGCATGCTCTTACTTTATCGGTTTCAGCACTGAATAAACCGATGGTCATCAGTCCCTTTATTTTTAAAGTAGTGTAGTTGGAAATCTTCCTTGTAAGTTCAATGGCTTCACCGGGATCGACTCCAAATTTACTTTCCTCATTTGAAGTATTAACCTGAATTAAAACATCCATCGTTCTGTTTTCAGCTAAAAGTCTTTGATGAAGTTTTTCCGCCAGTTCCAGTCGATCCAGAGACTGAACGCAGGTAATATCGTATTTCAGGATATCTTTAATCTTATTGGTCTGAAGATGGCCTATAAAGTGATTTTCATGCGGAATGCTTTTCAAATCTTCATATTTCTTCTTCAGTTCCTGAACTTTATTTTCAGCAATTAACGTCTGTCCGCGTTCCAGCGCAACTCTGATACGTTCTGCAGAAACCGTTTTTGTAGCCAGCAGTAATCTTACTTCATCAATATTTCTTCCGGATTGTTCACAGGCTTTTCTTATCCGTTCATTAATGATATTGAGATTGTGGATGATGTCATCTTTCATGATGAGATGGTTTCTTTGGCTTCCAGTTTTTTGATTAAAGCAGCTTTCACAGCCGTTAAAGCATAATCTTTAGCTTCAGCAAAGGAAATAGAATACTTCCTTTCAACAGTTCTCATATCTTCAGGAAACTGAGCTAATAATTGATCATAGTAGGTATCCAGAATCTCAGCAGAAGGCATTTCGTAATTAATTTTTAACTGGAAACGTCTTAAAAGAGCAGTGTCAATAATCTCAGGATGATTGGTAGCACAGATTAAAAGAGCATTCTCAGGATAATAATCAATCAGCTGAATCAAAGTATTAACCAATCTTCTCATTTCGCCTACATCTTTGTCATCGCTGCCTCTTGCTTTTCCGATCTGATCCAGTTCGTCAAGAAAAAGTACGGATCTTTCTCTGGCGGCTTTATCAAAAATCATTTTAATGTTCTGGGATGTTTCTCCTATACGGGATGAAACAATATTACTAAGGTTTAAAATTATAATATTTTTTCCCAAAGCATTAGCAATTGCCTTTGCTGTCATTGTTTTTCCACATCCGGAGCTGCCTTCAAGGAGAATCTTATGGTTAACCGGCAGTCCATATTCCTGCAGTTCTTTAACGTAAGTATATTCCTTGATAAGCTGTACAAGCTGCTCTTTATTGCTGGTATTGAGAAAAACTTCGTTAAGGTTTACCTGTTCTTTATCTTGGATAATGAGGTTGTACAGATTCATAATGACAATTAAAAGGATTATTGAATAACAAAGATAAAGCTTTATTGAATGTCAAAAAGAATCCTGAAAAATAATAAATACCTGGTCCAACGGATAATGAATGATCAATGATGAATGGATGCTGGCATTAGCAACAATCTGTAAAAGTCTGTGAGATCTGTGGGAAAAAGACCCCAAATAAAAAAAGAAAAGCCAGACTTGCGACCGGCTTTTCTCATTTGGATATTAAAATTTGTTATGAAACTAAGATCTTTCTGCTTATGTTTTTGGGCCCTTTTACCCGATGGTAAAAGAGCAATCCGATCTCTCAGACTAAAAACATAAAACAATATAATTAGTATAGATATTCTATAGGCTTGTTTTATTTTAAGATTAGTTTCTTTCTCTTCTTACTGTCATGAAATATGAAGTGATTACTACTAGACCTGTTGCGATACCGATATAAGTTATCATTTTGTATTATTTTTAATTATTTGACTTTTTTTTATCAATCTTTCAATTGCAATATTACTACTTTCAAATCATGTGCCAAAGTAAAATACTATGATGTTTATCAGTGTCTTACGGTGGTGTAGGTTCATTTGTTGGTGAATTTTGTTTATATTAAATTAATGTATTATTGAGAATTTATTAATACTTTTATTATTCTATCTGTAAAATTGTGTGAATGTGTTAATCGTTTATCGACTTCTATATTGGAGTTGATAAAACAAATAATAAATAATGCTTAGCATAATATTGTTTTAAAGTGTAATTTTTGGATGTTAATTTTTCACTTCAAACAGATTTTTATGTTAATAAAATTTATTTTTAGCACCAATTTTCATGGCGGAATTTTTGTCAGCTGTCACATTTCATGTCATAGAGAATTATAACTTCATATCACAAACTATGGCAAAGCTGTCTGGCGACTGACTATGGGAATGCCGTGTTTTGAATTACCCGACGGCTTTTATTACTTTTGTATTGTATAAAGAATGAATTTATGGGACGCAGTTATATTTTTCTCGCCTTGGCCATTATATTTGAGATTATTGCCACTACTTTTCTGAAGAAATCTGAAGAATTCTCTAAACTATGGCCATCGGTTGTGACAGTCATCGGATATGCCTGTGCTTTTTATTTTCTAAGTCTTACCCTTCGCCAGATTCCCGTGGGAATCACCTACGCCATCTGGTCCGGCGTAGGTATTATCTTTATAACAATGATTGGGGTAATTGCATTCAAACAGATTCCTGATTTGCCTGCCATTATTGGTATTGCCCTGATTGTGATTGGAGTAATTATTATTAATGTATTCTCAAAAATGGGAACTCATTAAATAATAATGTCTTGATGAATCTGTTGTTGTTTCCAGTGCTGGGATCTTTTTTTGTACAAAAAGAATTTGCCCAACTTATATTTGAATTTTAAATATCCCCGGAACTCAATCCCGTCAAACAGGGTAAAAGGTATAGCCGGATTTTCAGCTAAAGACTGTTTGATTCCTTTGCTGAATACGGTGGGACCGGTAGTAGCATGTACATTATTAGGATAGCGGTGGTTGTTAATATTATCGATCATCAGCTCCAGGGTCTTCTTCAGAAAAGGATGATTTTTATTAAAAATAAGTCCCCATTGTACATATAGATTTGCATGTCTTTCTGCACTGATCACAGCTTCGTCATTTTCTCTGATGAGTTTTCGGAACGGCTTTATAATACTGCTGTCAATATCCAGGTAGATACCTCCTTTTTTGTATAAAATGGCATACCTGAAAAAGTCTGCTTTTGCTGCACCAATAGTCAGTTTATGATAGGTTTCAATATATTGGGGAGGAAATTCTTCTGTGAGAAACTTTTCTATATCCTGATCATCGTAAAAGAAATAGCTATATTCTGGATTCTTTCGCTTCATATTCCAGATATGATACCGGGTGATTAAAGGAAGCTTTTTTGTTTTAAAAGTTTGAAATATTTGTTTGGGTACAGACATACTCTTTTATTTTGTCAATTCTTAATAATATCCTGAAATCATTTTCATAAATCATTTGCATGTTAGGTAATAAGATTTTTCCTGAAAGAGAATCTTTGAATTTGTGCTTTTTCTCTGTTTTTGATTGTAATTTGTAAGAATGGTTAAACACTTAAAGAAGAAAAAATACTGTCTTTTACAGTGAACATTTTTACCCATTACTTTGCCCTTTTCCTTTCGAATGGATTATAAGAGATTCCAACATTGAAGTATAATGAAGGTTTATAAGTCCCTTTCCATATATAATCATCAAAAGAATCCTGCTTATTAAATGCTCTGGAATTAATATTAGCCCTGACTCCTGTTTTGAACATACCTATGAAGTTTCCTCCAAGGTGATGCTCATACATTGCTCCTGAATTGAGTGCAACCTGCCTGAATTCATAAGTATTATCATTATGGTAAGTATAAAATGAGTTGTTATCCATTTCCGTTCCCAGAGAAATTCTTCCGCTGGAAAAAATATCTTTTCTTACCAATACCTTTTTCGGAAGAAGGACATCCAGTACCCATCCGTTATTGAATCTGTTTTCATAAGTGAAAATAGGCAGCACAGGAATCTGAGAACTTGGGTCAATGACACCAGCCAGTCCAAGAGTCATTTTTGTTTTTGGAGTGACCTTTAAAATCAATGAAGCGGTTACTAATCCTCTGATCCTTTCAAAATGCCGGTCACTTCCATCCGTAGAAAGAGTGGCAGAATAGATGGCCGTCTTATTAAATAACCTTGAGAAGTAGCTCAGATTAATGGCTTCCGAGTGATAATGAAAGTTTTCTTCATTTTGAGTTTCGGGAATTACAGGATTTTCGTTCCCGATGGAAGTGTAACGGTAGCTTAATGCTGTGCTCAAAAGCCAGCTTCTGTTCTTGATAAAATAAATATTGGCATCTGCTTTCATTTGCTGAAAGCTTTTTACTTTGTTATCCGGAAGGTCTTTGCCTTGGAGTTGTGAAGAAGAAGAAGACGGAGTAACCTGGGTATATTCAAGATTGAAGTTTCTGGATTGCGGAATTTTATCCGCAAAAAAAGCACGGACTTTCAAAGGGATACTATCCTTTTTTTGGGCGTGCATAATGTTTTTAAAAGGAAATATTGCCAGAGGAACAAGTACTCTTCTCAATGTTTTCATGGGTTGGTTATTTTAATGGCTGAATAATGGATTGGAAAAAACTGAATGTAAAAATCCTGTCATAGAAGATATCCAGACTATTTTCAATAATAGCATCCGTATAGCAGGCGGTATCGGGAATAAATGTTTCTTCTACAAAAACAAACCAGATTTCTGAAAGTCCGTATCTTCTTCTGAACTCTTCAGATGCATTGCTGTCAGGCACTGCAGAATGTTTAAGGTCACAAAACAAAATCCCCTTTTTCTCTCCCTCATGATCCACAATATTAATGGAATGGTGCAGATAGCTCAGAATTTTCATTTTTGCATCGAAACATTCTACAAAATGGTGCAGATCAATAAGCTGTATTACTTTTTCTTCCTGTTGAGATTCTGTCATAAAAAAACATTCCAGTGATATTTCCTGAGTCAGTTCGTGAAAAGTTGTTAATTCCATAGGTGTTCATTTACAGCACAAAGGAATAGAGAAAAGAAGTACGTTAATTTGTTTTTATACAAAATGGCTGGTATTTTATACAAAACCCCGGAGGAGCATAATTGGTATAATAAAATACAGGTTTTGTATAATAAAATAGTCGTAATTTCCGCTATTGTCTATTTTTGCTAATGATAAAATGAGCCTACCCTATGAAATACAGTCCGCGGAAATTTGAAGAAACCTTTGTAATGGATTTTTTGGTGGAAGCGAAGTATGGATTCCGAAGACATCTGCTGTTTCTGATCTTCTTTTTTATTTTGATCTATAGTGCGAGGTTCTGGCACTGGTACTCGGGAATATATCAGTACTATGTTTTATTTTTTGTGTATACGATTCTGATCACCATGGTCTATATTAATATATATGTATTGGTTCCGCGTTTTTTCTTTAAGACAAAATATGTCACCTATCTTATTCTGCTCGTTCTGATGGGAATAATAGGACTCAATTTTATCGGATATGGTTTCAGATTGTTTTTCGAAGAATTCAGAGTAAAGAATATTCTTAGAGAAAATGAAAAAGGAGGAATTTATGAAGGGGTTCTGATGTGTATTCCGATTATCATGACGACAACAACAATTAAACTCCTGCAAAAATGGATCAGTGATAATAAAAGGATCAATGAGCTGAGCAATCTTACTTTGAATATGGAACTGAACGAGCTCAGAAATCAGATCAATCCGCATTTTCTTTTTAATATGCTGAATAATGTGAAAGCGTTGATCAGAACAAATCCTGCTAAAGCTTCTGTTGTGATTGTAAAACTTTCAGAATTTCTCAGATATCAGCTGTATGAAAACAGTGAAGAGAAAACGCTGCTGACTTCAGAAATCGACTTTCTGTCCAATTTTTTAAACCTTGAAAAGATAAGACGTGACAATTTCTCTTTTGATATTCAGATCAATATTGAGAAAAGAATAATGAGCAGTACATTCATTCCACCGAATCTGTTTACCACTTTTGTAGAAAATGCGGTGAAACACAGTGTAGACCTAAGTGGAGGAGAATCCTATGTGAAAATAGAAATCAATACCAATAGCAGGCAGCTTTATTTCAGATGTGTCAATTCAAGAAGTGCCGGTTATGCAGTCTCCGACAAAAAAAACAGCGGGCTTGGGCTTGCCAATATTACCAGAAGGCTTGAGCTTCTCTATGGTGAGACCTTTGATCTTCAGATAAAATCAGGAGAAGTAGAATATGATGTCAATTTAAAAATTCCCGTATGATGAATTGTATTATTATTGATGATGAACCGTTGGCAAGATCCGAGATGAGATCCTTAGTTACTGAAATTTCCGGTATTGATATTCTCGGGGAATTTTCCAACGCACCGTCTGCCCTCGGATTTCTTAAAGATAATGATGTAGATCTTATTTTCCTGGATATAGAAATGCCGATGGTGACAGGCCTTGAGTTTGCAGAAATGCTTCCCAAAAAATCACTGATCATTTTTACTACTGCCTATTCCCAATATGCATTGAAGAGCTACGAACTGGAAGCTGTTGATTACCTTCTGAAACCTATTGATCCCCAAAGGCTGGAAAAAGCAATTGATAAAGCGATACTTTATACTGAGCTTTTGTCTAAAGATACCGTAAAAAATACGGTAGAATCCAATACTGCAGATTTTTTGTTTATTAAAGCAGAACGGAGATTCTATAAAATCAGTTTTTCAGATATCAAATTCATTGAAGGACTTAAAGACTATGTAGTTATTCATACAAAGCAACAGAAACTTATTACCGCAATGAATTTAAAAACGATCCATCAGAAAATTTCCGGTGAAAACTTCATCAGAGTCAGCAAATCCTACGTGGTGAATATGAATTACATAGACTCATTTGACAATCATAATATTTACATTGAAGATTCTGAGATTCCTCTTGGAGAAGTGTACAGATCCGAATTTTTCACAAGATTTGCGGGAGGACTTCTCAATTCAGACTGATCTATGAGTAATAGGTAATGAGCAATGAGTAATAATAAATATCACTCAGGTAATCAATAAATCTGTGAAAATCTGTGTAATCAGTGGGAAAAAATAGAATATTATGATTCAATTGAAACGAGCTTCAACCCCTTTAAATAAATCAAATCTTTCAACGGCTTCAGCTAAAACTTAAAATAATATTGATCTAATAAAGTTTCTGATCCTTTTCACAAAAGAAACTCCTTCTTTTTCCAACCCCGGTTTGCTTTTTAACCAGTTTTTGTCCACAAATCGGACATACAGATTTCGTATGAACCAGCCAATGTTTTTTCAACACAAATTCTCTTTTCCATTTCAGAAAGTCAAAACTGTAATTTCTGGCTTCAGCAATAAGCTCTTTCCTTTTTTTGGCTGGAAGATTTCCCAATAAACTTTCCGGCTGCACTCCGATTCTGAAAAGAACCTCATTTTTAATGATATTTCCGACACCCGAAAAAATATCCTGATTCATCAATGCATCACAGACCATCATTTCCGGATTCGATTTCAGCTTTTTTTCTGTTTTTTTTGGATCCCACTGATCGCTCATTACATCGGCTTCCCAATCAATGGTAGACAGAAATTCCAGGTCTACGGACTTTACAGAACAGGTATAAAAATAGATGCTCCCGGTGGAAAAAAACAATGCTAAACGTAAACTTTTATCCGGCTTGGTCTGTTCATTAATGCTGTAAGAACCAAACATTAATAAATGAATCCGGATCGCTGCTTTTTCAAAAACCAGATAAGTCTGTTTTCCAAAAGTACGGATCTCAAGAAGGGTTTGGCCAACAAAAGAATCTTTCTCAAATTTGGCATTTCCAGAAATCTCTGTCACTTGCTGTCCTGCAAATGGCTGCAGGTTTTCTTTCATTAATATGATGGATGGTCCTTCAGGCATACGTTTGTTTTGAGATAAAGATTCAAATAATATTCCATAACGAAATAAAATATGAGCTTTATCCCAAAACAAACCTGTTTAAAATATCATTAGATCGTCTTTTGTCCTACAAAACGAATCACAGAGCCCGTACCATTATGAAACAATCCTTCGTTGAGCTCAATTTCTGTTTCTGCTAATTCAATAATATGATAATCAGGAAAGTCTGCCTTGATTTCTTCAATAGAGAATAGAGATTCAATATCTTTTGGGCCACCTACCTTTTCATTCCTAGCAATATATTCAAGATGATTTTTACTGAAAGCTTCGAAAATAACAAAACCACCTTTACGCAGATATTGATTCAGCATCTGATGAATGGAAGATTTGATATCTCCCGGGAAATGAGCATAAATAAGAGCAATAGCATCAAATTGTTCTTTCTGATAATCCAGAGTAGAAAGTTCTCCCACCTGATAATCAATGGTGGTTCCCAGTTGTTTTGCAAGCTGTAATGCTTTACTTCTGCCATTGGCACTGATATCGAAGGCTGAAACCTGCCATCCGTGTGTGGCTGCGAAAACCGCATTCCGGCCTTCTCCTTCCGCAGGGAAAAGTATTTTTCCGGGAGTTAGTTGTGATAATTGTTCTCTGAGATAATTGTTGGGTTCTGTTCCATACGCAAACTCTTCGCTGCTGTACCTTTCGTCCCATCTGTTAAGCCATGTGTTGTCCGTCATTGTAAAAGAATTTTAAAATTTGGATAAAAGAAGAATGATAAGTATTCTCCGGTTGTATTAGTTGCATCAAATGTAAAGTATTTCTTTAATCTTTCCGATCCCTGAAAAACGTTTACTATAATAGATTTTTTGAATGACAGATCTGTTTAATAAAAATCTAAATACTATTCCGTACAATTAAAATTTGGAGTAATTTTGAAAAATGATGAATTTAAACCAGATTTTCACCAATCAACGTACAGGAAACAATCCACAGACCAAAGCTTCACGAACTGATTTTCAAAGGGATTTCGACAGAATTATCTTCTCTTCTGCCTTCAGAAGGCTGCAGAATAAGACACAGGTTTTTCCTCTTCCGGGAAGTGTTTTTGTACACAACAGACTTACGCATTCTTTAGAAGTATCATCCGTAGGAAGAAGTTTGGGGAGTATTATCGGTGAATTTATTGCTGAAGATTTTAAAAATGACCTGACTGAAGATTCAAAGAATTTTTATCTCTATAATTTAGGAAATGTAATTGCTGCTGCATGTTTATGTCATGATGTGGGTAACCCTGCATTCGGACATTCCGGTGAAGATGCCATTGCAAGTTATTTTGAAAGAAATGAAAGAGATCTGAAATCTAAGTTCAATGAAAAGGAATGGGCAGATCTGGTTAATTTTGAAGGAAACGCCAACGCCATCAGAGTGCTGGCACAGCAACAGCAGGGAAAAGATGCCGGAGGTATTCAGCTGACATTTTCCACGCTGGCAAGTATTGCAAAATATCCATGTGAAGCAGTAGCAAAGAAGAAAGGAATCATTCACAGAAAGAAATTCGGGTTTTTCCAGAATGAAAAAGATATATTTCTGGAAATTGCCAAAGGAACCCAGCTTATTTCTGAAAGTGAGGAACCTCATATTTTCAAGAGACACCCTTTTGTATGGCTGGTAGAAGCAGCTGATGATATCTGCTACAACATTATTGATATGGAAGATGCTCACAGATTGGGTATTGTTTCAACTGCAGACTGTAAAAACTTATTTTTCGAGCTGGTAAAATCGGAGACTGATGATGTTCAGAGAATTGAAACAAAGCTGAGCTCTATCTCCAATGAAAATGAACAGATTTCATATTTAAGAGCAAAAGTAATCAATGCATTAATCAATAAGTCTATTGAGATGTACAAACATAACTTCGGAACTATCCTTGAAGGAAATCTTGGTAACGGCTTACTTGATATCTATAAAAGTGAAAATAAGGCACTCCAGGATATTGCAGGTTTCTCCGTAGAAAAAATCTACAATCACAAAGCCGTTGTTGAAATTGAAAATGCCGGATATAATGTAATGTATGAATTACTGGATCATTTTATACCTTCTATTCTGAAGCCTAAAGACAGCAGAAAATCATATGATGAAAAAGCTTTGAAACTCATTCCAAAGCAATTTATTTACAATGACGGCACCGATTATCAGAAAGTTCTCGGAGTCATTGATTTCGTTTCCGGGATGACAGATAATTATGCTACCGATTTATATAGAAAAATTAAAGGAATAGACATCGGAATGACCGTGTAAATTCTATGTATTCAATAATTCAGAAGCCTCTTCGATTAATGATTTCATTAAAGTGGAGGCTTTTTTATGCTTTAAAAGGGGAGCAATCTGACCTGCCCAGAAAAACACCAGCTCATTCTTTTGCTGTTCCAAAGCAGCCTTTCTTAATTCACCCATAAAATGCGTCTGCAAAGGAAAGGGAAGAGTTTTGTCCGTTGCAGTCAATAGATCTCTTGTGATTTTTGTAGTAATTCCACGTCCCAATCTTCCGGTATAAGCTCTGGAAAGCGTAGTGGATTGAGCAGCGTCAGAAAACAAAAACTCTTTGTGTAGGGGTAAAGCTCCGGATTCTTCAGTAGCCAGAAAAGCCGTTCCAATCTGTACCGCATCAGCGCCCAGTTTGAAAGCTCCCGCAATTCCACGGCCGTTGGCAATTCCCCCTGCAGCTACCACAGGAATTTTTACACGATCTTTAATTAATTGAATCAAAGCAAAAGTTCCTGTTGTAGAAAGTTCAGCCTGATCCAGAAACGAAGGTCTGTGCCCACCGCTTTCAAAGCCGGAAGCTACAATGATATCCACTCCGGTTTTTTCCAGTGCAATTGCTTCATTCAATGTTGTTGCATTTCCCAGGACAATAGTTCCCTGACGATGAAGATCTTCGATGAGGTTTTCATCCAACAGTCCAAACATAAAGCTGAAAACTTTAGGCTTAATATCAAAAATAACATCCAGCTGATTCTGGAATCTCGATTCAAAAGAGGGTGGAAGGGCAGGAATAGCCGTGTTTAAAAGATCAAAATAAGGTTTGAAAGTTTCAACCGCCTTTTGATATTGCTCTTTTGTATATTCTTCGTTAATGATATCGTGATCACTTACCCAGAGATTAAGATTATAAGGTTTGTCCGTCTTGGACTGTATGGCTTTGTGAGTGTCGTAGATCTCCTGTGGTGACAGAGTATACGCTCCGAAACCTCCCAATCCGCCAAGATTACTCACGGTTGTTGTCAGTTCTACGGTGGAAAGTCCTCCGCCAAAAGGACCTTGCAGAATAGGATATTCAATTCCTAATAAATCTGTAATTCTATTTTTATTCCACATGATGGTATTGGTTTTCATTAAAAATTGAATTAAGGCTGTACATGGGTCAATGTCTTGTTAACAATCAGCCATCGTCCGTCTATATAATTGAAAGTTATGAAATTATAATAATTGAAATCATACATCCTCACGTTTAATTTCGCAACAGCAATTGAATTTATAATGTCTATTGAAATAATTTCAGCTTTAAATCCTTTGCCGGATTTCTGTGGACTTACACGATTTCCAACACCTTCAATATATTGCTCTGCAGTTTTGAAATAGGGAACTTCATTGACATCTCCGAAAAGCAATGCGCCTTTATAAAAAGCTTTGGTAAGAAGTTCAGTATTCCCTTCATTAATTCCTCTGAAATAATAATGCTCTATAACATTCCTTATTTCAGCTTCTGAGGTCTGATTATTTTTCATATTCTTTATATTTTGCGCATGGCCGTTCAACGGAAAGCTGAACAGCCATGCTATAATTAATGATAGTTTTATGATAAATGATGTCCGGCACCCATCCCACCGTCTACATTGATGATGGCTCCGGAAATTAATTTGTTCTTGGCAATCGCATGGATCATCTGAGCAATTTCTTCCGGCTCACCGATACGATTGATTAAGTGGATTCCTGCATTATTGTCAAGATCTGCACCATGCATCGGAGTTCTGATCAATCCTGGGGCAACCGTATTGACTCTGATATTATCTTTCCCAAACTCGGCAGCCAGTTGCAATGTCAGAGCATGAATCGCTCCTTTACTCGAAATAGGTGCTGTAGAAGGAGATTCAGCAATTGCGTGATATACCAATGGTGTTCCGATATTGATCACGACGCCGTCTTTTTGTCTGATCATCTGGGGAATGACAGCCTGCGTAGTGAAGAATGTTCCTTTTAAATTCGTTGTTAAAAAACGGTCCAGATAATCTTCTGTAACTTCAAGGAAAGGTTTATTCTCGTAAATGCCTGCATTATTGACAAGAACATCGATTGATCCAAATGTTTCAAGTGCCTTTTTTACCAATGCTTCTCCTGTTGATTTCTCTGAAACATTTCCGGCAACCATGGCCAGATTTTCTCCCGCTCCCAATTCATGAAACACTTCCTCTAATTTGGATGCAGTTTGTGAATTGATGATGACATTGTCTCCTCTGTCTAAGAAATAACGGGCAGTTTCCAATCCTATTCCTGAAGAAGCTCCTGTTATAATGACGGTTTGTTTTTTCATTGCTGATTTATTTTTTTTCTGTTGAAAATCCCTGTTCTTTTAATACTGAAACCTGTTCTCCGGCATATCCCCAGTTATCATCTTCAATTTCATTGATGACAATATGAGTTAAATGAGGATCCTTATTCAAAACTGAAGTTACAGCCTCGCTTATTTTCCTGATTAATTGTTGTTTTGTTTCGCGGTTAAGATCTTCGCGAAGTACTTCTACTTTGATGAATGGCATGATGTCAATTTTTAAGGTTAGAAATTGATAAGCTTCCGCAACAAGATGAATGTTTAAGTCAAAATTGTTGTAGATCAAGGTGTCACCAAGATTGGTGAAGAAATTGGAAGACCTGAATTTAATGTTGAATTTCGTTCTGTCAACCACGATCTTTGTTTTTAAAACAGCTGTGTTATCTGTTTTTACAATCTCCAGGCTGGTATCGATTGGGTGAGTAATATCTTTTATCGTAAGATCTCCTTTCACATAATAAAGATTCTCATCAGCCGGTTCTGTATGAGTGATCTCGAAGTAAGCTTCAGGAAACTGTTCCGAATTGAAGAAATCATCGGAAGCAAGATGGTTGGCAAACTGTGCATTGGTTTCGGCATCTTCAATATCAAGGATTTTGACAGAACGGGTGTCAATGACAAACTTTCCTGATAGAGATTTCCCTTCTTCAAATATGAAGTTTCCTTCTTTGATACCAATTGTGCCGTTATGAGCGCCGGTTACTTTTCTTCCGATCCAGTCAATAGTACTGTTTTCTGCATTGACTTTAAAGTTTTTTGTGTCCATTATTATTGGGTTTAAATATTGACACAAAGTTCAGCCGATCGAAAGAAAAAGTTACGTGATGTACCTCACAAAATAGAGGAGAAGATACATCGTTTTTAAAGGTTGATTATTGATGGAGTCTGCTCAAAGTTTCTCTGGTTACTCCCAGATAAGAAGCGATCAGGTGTTTTGGAACCAGGTTGTACAACTGAGGGTACATGGATAGAAGTTCTTCATACCGGAATTTAGCATCATTATTCATGAAAGAAAGCAACCGTTTCTGGGCGGCTACGTATCCTTTATTGGTTCTCCATCGGAAAAAATGTTCAACTTCATGAATTTCATTACAGATTTTTTCCCTGTCTTCATTGGAGATAGAAAGAATAGTAGCATTGGTGATGCAGTCTACATTAATGGTAGCCCTTGTTTTGCTGTAAAGTGCATCAAAATCTGTTACCCACCACGTAGGCATGGCAAACTGAAGGATAAACATTTTCATACTGTCATTCAGATAAAAAGCTTTCAGGCAGCCTTCCAGAACAAAATATTCATGATTCACAAAATCACCTTCCGCGATGAGACTTTGTCCTTTCTTTAAACTAATCAGGTTAAAATGTTCGAAAACATAGCCAAACTGCTCTTCAGTAAGAGTCGTGAATTTAGAGATGTGATCCTTTAATATTTCTTTAGAATTAACCATGATGTGTAATGAATATTCAAAAGTAAGAGTTTTTCAGAATAGTTTTAAAAATAATCTGATAACGCTGTGTCTGATTTTCTGAGGGTTATATTCCGGATCTTATATTTATTTTTCTTATATTTAAACAAATACCCACAAAAATGTTTTTAACAAAACAGGATGTGTGACGACTTATTATAAAATTAAAAACTATGGGAATATATTTAGCGCCCGTTATTTTCTTCGGGCTAATCATTTTATTCGCTTCGTTCTTTGTCGTTAAACAGGAAACAGCAGCGATTATTGAACGTTTTGGGAAATTCAAGGCTGTAAAACATTCCGGTCTTCATCTTAAGCTGCCCATCATAGATCAGATTGCCAAAAGACTGAATTTGAGAATTCAGCAGCTGGACGTCATGATTGACACAAAAACATTAGACAATGTTTTCATCAAAATGAAAATTTCTGTTCAGTATCAGGTGATCAGAAGTCAGGTGGGAGATGCTTATTACCGTTTGGAAAATCCTGAAAATCAAATTACTTCATTTGTGTTTGATGTGGTGAGAGCAGAAGTTCCAAAACTGAAACTGGACGATGTTTTTGTAAGAAAGGATGATGTGGCTATCGCTGTGAAAAGTGAGCTTCAGGAAGCAATGAACAGCTACGGATATGATATTATCAAAGCTTTGGTAACCGATATTGATCCGGATGAGCAGGTAAAACATGCGATGAACAGGATTAATGCTGCAGAAAGAGAAAAAACGGCTGCAGAATATGAATCTGAAGCACAAAGAATCCGTATTGTAGCGGTTGCAAAAGCAGAGGCAGAATCTAAAAAATTACAAGGGCAGGGGATTGCTGACCAAAGAAGAGAAATTGCAAAAGGACTTGAAGAGTCTGTAAGAATGTTGAATAATGTGGATATCAATTCTCATGAAGCATCAGCTCTTATTGTTGTAACACAGCATTATGATACTTTACATTCTGTAGGAGCGAGCAACAGAAGTAACCTTGTACTTCTTCCCAATTCACCTACTGCAGCAAGCGGAATGCTTAATGATCTTGTAGTGGCCATGACCACTGCAAATACTGTAGGAGAAGCTACAAAAGGAAAATATCCGGATCCACCTCAGAAAGAAACCGGATTTTAAGATACACGGGAAGTAAGAAGAAAGGAATAGATAATTAGAGATGAATCATTTGCTGTTTTTTCCTGATCGTCCAAAAGTACTTCTGACTTCATTCTTCCAGCCTCCGGCAAAATAAAAACGCTTCTGAATTTTCAGAAGCGTTTTTTATGTATTATTTCTTCGTTTTAGAAACCTGTTCTATCAGTGTATATTTGACTGAAGATGCATCTGCCGGCGGATTCTCAATTTTTTCTGTTTTTACTTTTAAAACATATTCGTAACCCGGCTCGTAAGTGAAGCCTTCAATATTGCTGTAGAAATTGGTCCAGCTTTCAGATGCACTTTCTTTTACCTGCATACATTTCATACGGCCGGCTCCGGCAGAGCAGTCTACCGTTTGTGGTCCTACGATAATGGTTTTTTCATTGGCTGCCATTTCAGTTTTTTTTGTTTTAGAAACCTGCTTTACCAAAGTGTATTTTATAGAAGATCCATCGGCTGGAGGATTGGCAATTTTTTCTGTTTTTACCTTTAAAACATATTCATATCCCGGTTCATAAGTAAATCCTTCGATATTGCTGTAGAAATTCGTCCAGTTTCCGGAAGTGTTTTCTTTTACCTGCAGACATTTCATAGGAGCTACGCCTGTACAATCTGCTGTTTGTGGTCCTACGATGAAGGTTTTTTCATCACCTGCTGATGCATTGGCTGTGGTTGTACATTGCGTCATTGCGAATAATGCTAATGCGGGTGCTGCCCCTTTTAGAATTGTTGCTATACTTTTCATAAACTTGATTTTCCCCATACCTCGCAATTACTATGCCGAAAAAAATCCTTAATTTGTAGTACTTCTGCTATTGTTTTTTACTTTTTTAATTATTTAATTTGAATTTCTTAAACACTAACCACAAATTAATTCTTATAATAAATATGGATAATCAAATGCAAGTTGAAAATTACAGGATTCAAAAACCTGAAATGTGGGCAGGAAATATTGGGGATGAGGAAATAAAAAACCGCATCAAAGATTCCGAATTTGCCAAAAGACAAATTGATGAAGGCCGGGATTACTGCTATTTTTTAGACAAAAAATACTATACAAGCAATACGGAAAACAGTGAGTATGTCTGCATGGCGTATACTCTGAACGAGCCTGGAAATCTGGAGAGAGCATCTGTTTCTGATGTGATTGTGGAGGAAAATGAAGTCTATCAGATTCACAGAATCAGCGTGTTGAGAGACGGAGTACTGATAGATAAGATTCCGGATACGAAAATTAAGGTTCTTGACAGTGAAAATCAGAGCAGCGGAGGAGTTTTGAGCAGTAATAAAAAAATCAATATTACCATCAAAGATCTCAGGCTGTATGATGTTCTGATCTTGGAAGATTCAAGGATCAAAGAATTTACAGACCGCGATTTTCTGAGAAAGGAATTTTCAAAATATGTCTGGGTAAGTCCTGATAATTATTGGGCGTATGGCAGTTTTAAATTTACATTCATCAACGAACGTGAACAGACTATTGCCTACAAAAAGACATTTTTCAGAGATGAACAGGGAAATGTTCTTGAGCCGGAGATAAACCATCTGAAAAAAGGAGACAGATTTGTCATTGAAGAAGAAAACTATATTAATCCTGTGGATTCCGGACGTGAAATTTTTCCTTATGTAGACTTTGCTACAGAAAGCAACTGGAAAGACCTTTCCAACTATATTGTCCCTTTCTATGAGGAGATTTTTAATAAATCTTCTTTGCAGGATTTTGCTCCGAATCTGGTTGAAAAACTGGATGCCATTGCTGATCAGGATGAAAAACTACAGTTTGCCATAGAATATGTACAGAACCATATTTATTATGTGTTCAATGCGGATGAAATGAATGGTCATAAGCCACAGGAGCCATCAGTAACCTATGAAAATAAACAGGGAGATTGCAAGGCAAAGTCGGTTTTATTGAAGGTGATCCTTGATTATATAGGAGTAGATGCATCTGTAGTGCTGGTAAATTTTAATACGGATTATTATATTAAATATTATCTGCCATCACTGTTAAGTTTCAATCATGTTGTGGTAAAAGTGAATTATAAAGGTGAAGAATACTTTATTGACGCAACCATCCGTGATGAATTCGGATTGATCGAAAACAGAGGATTTATCTATTTTATGCATTATCTCGAAGTGAAGAAGGATCAGGAGCTTCAGGTAAGGAAATCTTATAAATTCCCTTATTTCTGCATTAATGAAAGAGTCGATTTAACCGCACAGGGCAATACCGGAAAACTTACTCTGTCAACAACTTACAAAGGAAACAGAGCCAATGCAATGAGAAGGTATTTTAAAAGTACCAACAAAAGAGAAATCATAGACAGCTGGAACAGTTTCCTCTTTTATGCGCTTAATTATTCAGGTGACCGTAATGGTACTGATGTAAGAAACGTATTCAAAGATGCCGCTATTGATGTAGTAAGTGATGACAAGAGGCTGAATGAGGTGAAGATTCAATATACTGCAACTATTGAGAATCCTTATTTTGTGGATCCGCAGAAAAACCGTTTTCTGATGTACTTTGACCGAAATGTTGTAAAGGCGAGTGCTAGAGATTTCATTCATAAAGATTTGCCTTTCTGGCATAATTTCGACAGTGAAAAATATGAAATCAATTTGCAGACGGACCAGAAAATTGATGTTGAAGAGAAATATACGGTTCAGGAAAGTACGATATCCAACCCGTATTTTGACTATAAAAGCCGAAAAAAAGTAAACAAAAATGGGGCAAGTGTATACATTGAATACAATCCTCTGATCAATATTGAAATTCCGCAAAGTGAGTTTGAAAAGTTCAGAACAGACCATCATACCGTTGCAGATAGTAATTTCGGACTGGGAATTGACATCATTGAACCAGGACTTATGAATATGCTTAAATTCAGCTTTAAGAAGAAATTCAAATAGAATTCTTTAAGTTTAAATTTAAGGGTTCAAGGTTTAAGGTTTAAAGCTTAGAGTATCTTCGGGCGGCGAAGCCGCCCGAAGATACTCACTCATTATGATATCATTTAAAATAAAAAAACACAAATTCATTGATGTATAGGATATTTTTTCTTGCTTCTTTTATGACCGTTTCTATGGTCAGTGCTCAAAAATTAACCAAAGAAAATGTTACAGGATTCTGGAAACTGAAGGAAGCGGGATTTTATGAAAATAAAAAGAAAGTAGTAAAACAATTTGATAATTGCCGTCTGATGAGAAATTATGCCATCAGAGAAGATGGTTTTGCCATTTATAATTATGTGGAAGGAATAACAGGGGATTGCAGCCCTTCCGAACCCAGACTTTCTTTTTGGAGGATTGTAGAAAACAGAATCCAGTTTTATGCAGATGAGCAGAATATCCTTGAAGAAGTGGAAGTAACAATCAATAAAGATGATACTATAACCTTTTCAAGCTATATTCCTGAACGGAAAAAAGTAAATGGAGATACATTCGCTGAAAAAATTGCAAACACAGTTCATTACGATATACTTGAAAAACAATATTAACCGTAAACACAAAATTTTTTGACTTATGAATTATGTAACGGTCATCTATCTCGTGAATCTGATATTGTATGCCATGTATTTCTTTGGAAGAACGGGAAGTGAAGTTGATGTCTCAGGACTGGATTATATCGTTTCCGGAATATTATCTCTGTTTCTGATCTTCGCCGGATATCTGAATGCAAAAAAGGGAATGATCTACAGAACTGCTCTGTGGATGTTTTTCGTGAATGTGTTCTTATTCGTCTGCTCGGGATTGTTTGATCATTTTGGAAGCGATTTTAATATTCTTTCTACGAGCAACAGTGACAGTTTTCTTTTTACATTGGGGTTCATCATTTATAATGGCTATCTTTTTCCTTTAACAGTTATTCTTGAGGGCTCAGGCATAGCATTGTTATTTCCTGTTGTACTGTCATTTATTCTGCCTTCAATAGGATATATGATAGGGAAGAAGCTCCACCCAAACAAACAAAACCCTACTTAATTATAGTCATTGAGAACCGAAGGTGAAGCAATCTCAATCAAAAAGTAAAGGTTGGAAAACGTAAAGGCGCGATTATTATTAGAAGGAATGCTTTTAAGGCGCAAAGATTTTATCTCTGATAAAATTTCAAAACTCTGTTTTATCATTCCGGGCAGAGCAAGGAATCTAAACTTTAATATCCTCTACAGCTCTTGAAAACCAGGCAGATATTATTAAAAAAATCTGCGAAATCTCCACAATCTACGAGAAAAATCATATCATCATTTGCTGAAAATCTCACATTGTGCGAAGTCGGAATTCTCTGCGTCTTCAAAACTAAAAAAAGAAAAGAAACTCAAGGCTATTCCTGCTTTTGAGGCTGATTATTGGACGTAAAGAATTTCTGCTTACCGATCAGCAGCTCAAAAAACAGTCTGAAATCTGAAATTAAAGACCATAAAGGATATTTAAAAGTAGCCGGTTTATTTCTCTCAATCACAGCATGACTGAACCAGGCAAATCCATAGCCTACAATCGGGATGTACCATAGAAATCGCTCCTTTCCGGAACTGATGACATACCCTATAACGAAAAATACGAGAAATGTTCCTATAAAATGGAATATGCGGGTTCCTGTTTTACTGTGTTCAGTAAGATAAAACTGGTAAAATTCTCTGTATGTTCTGATTCTTTCAGTCATGGCGGTCTAGTTTATTGATTCTCCTGGTGGTAAAGCAATAATTCTGCCGATTTTCATCAAAGAATTAAAAAGTAAAAGGGCAAAATAACAAATCAGTCTTTCCCTCAGGTTTAACGTCTTTGCTATTTTGCCCTTTTGTAACTATTTAGTTGCTTTCTTAGCTATTCTTTAGTTCTTTTCCAAGTTTACTGTTTTTATATCCATAGCAGAAATAAATAACCATACCCACAAGGAACCACATTCCGAACCAAAACCAGTTTTCATGGCTCATTCCTGTAAGAAGGTACAGACATGAACTTAATCCGATCAATGGAATTAATGATAAATTCTTGATAAAAGCTACTACACATAGAATCAGGTTGATGATAATAAAGAAGAAAATAGAAGCCCTGAATTCTCCTTCTTTAGGATCTGACCAGTTCATCAGATTGTCAAAAAACTCTGGCTGCCATTTGTAGAAAACCAATAAACTACCAATGAAAATAACAGGAAAAATGATTTTACCATTCACATAAGGAAGGTGGAATCTGCCCTTAATCTTTTCTTTTGCAGGAAGCATCAGCACTCCGGCACATACCAGTACAAAGGCAAAAATAGTTCCGATACTTGTAAAATCAAGGATGAACGTTTTATCTGTAAACAGGATAGGAATACCTACCACAATTCCCGTAACAATAGTTGCGTATGAAGGCGTTTTATACTTTGGATGTACCTTTTGAAACCTTGCAGGCATCAGTCCGTCACGGCTCATAGCATACCAGATTCTCGGCTGTCCCATCTGGAAAACCAATAGTACAGTAGTAATGGCAACAATGGCAACGAAGGATACAACAAGTTCCATCCAGGCCACATTAGCATTTGTTTTTTCAAATATGAATGAAAGGGGATCTCCTACACCATCAAATTTTTTGTAATCTACCATTCCTGTTAATACCAGTGTTAAAGCAATATAGATCACTGTACACAATACAAGAGAGATGATCATTCCTTTTGGTAAAGTCTTTTGTGGGTCTTTGGTCTCTTCAGAAAGTACACTTAAAGCATCAAATCCGATATAAGCGAAGAATACTCCTGATACGGCACTCATTACTCCCGCAAAACCATTCGGCATGAAGGATGGTGTCCCGGTTACAGGACTTACAGGAGTCCAGTTTTCAGTATTGATATAAGCAAAACCAACCAGTATAACCAATAGAATCACTCCCAGTTTTAAGATAACTAAAGAGTTATTGAAGTTTTTACTTTCTTTTACTCCTACGTAACAAAGCCATGTAATTAAACCATTGATAACCAATGCCGGAATATCTACAATGAATTTCAAACTTCCGATTAACGGAGCGGTTTTCCATGCATTTAGCAGTTCTTTGTTTTCTGAGCCATATTGAACAGCTTTTCTGGCTTCAGTATAGCTGCAGGTCAGATAATCAGGAATATGCATTCCGAGGCGTCCTAAGAAACTGGTGAAATAATCCGACCAGGAAAAGGCTACATAAATATTTCCGAAAGAATATTCCATGATCAGAGCCCAGCCAATAACCCATGCGATTAGCTCTCCGAAGCTAGCATAAGCATACGTATAGGCAGAACCCGCGGTTGGAATTCTGCTGGCAAATTCAGCATAGCATAAAGCGGTAAACCCACAGGCAAAACCGCAGATCAAATATAGAAGGATAACACCGGGGCCACCTCTGAAAACGGCTTCTCCCAAACTGCTGAAACTCCCAGCTCCAATGATAGCCGCAATACCAAAAAATACAATGTCCCATACACCTAAGACTCTTAAAAGTCCAGTTGAAGTATCTGTATCTGAATAGATTTTTCTTCTAAAAAGTTGACTCATTCAATAACTATATTTGATTTGAAAAAAAGCAAATGTAATGATTTTTTATCTTGATGTTAACAGTTGTTAAGAACATTTGAATAAAAATGCTCAAACAAAGGATGTTAATCTTTATAAAGAGGTATTTCTACATAACTGTCATTGTACCATTTTATTTCCAGAGGTTCACCAGCATCTTTTATGGTTTCATCACTTACATTTTTTCCTGTCCCATAGTTGACCTGCCAGCTTTTACTTTTATTAACCCCTACCAATAATACCAGTTTGCTTCCCTTTTCTATTTTTTTGCTCATAAAGAATGAGTTTTTGATCGGGATCTGCTCCTTTCTGCCAGGCTTAAGAAAATGACGTTTGGAATTGTCTTTTGCATAGCTGGCCCTTGTAAGATGCGTAGAGAGTAAAAATGTCTTACCATCCGGCTGTACCTGATATAATAAGGTATTGGAATCAAAATCTTTCTTATTAACAGAAACATTGAATACTCCGGATAAATTTCCGCTTAGTACAATATCTCTGTCCAGGACTTCACTTTCAAAATGAATAGAATGGGTTACATTTACACTGTCCTGTTTGCTTACTTTATGGTAAAGATATTTCGGATCTCTGTCTTTAAAATCAATGGTCTGTTTGGTAAATTGTTCGGTTTTGGGTTTCTCAAAAGCCGAAGAACCGTCTTTACGATCCTGAAGATAAAATTTAAGAGTAGAAGAATGCATTTTATCAAGATCGGGAACATGTTTCCATGTATTACTGTTCATAATCTGAAAATTGACCTTATCCTTTAGAAGTTCCGGCTTTTTGCCATCTTTCAGAATATAATCAAACCAGGAAAATGCAAGCTCATCAATACTTATTCTGGCTACGGGATCTATGAGGATACTTCCGGAACCATAGACATAGTTGTACCCATAACTTTGAGCACCTGCATGATCATATGGTCCGATCACTAAATAATGATTAGGGTTTTTGTTGTATTTGTGATGTTGTTTATAATAATACATGGCTCCGATCTGATCAGCATCATAATAGCCTGTAGTTGTTAAAACGGGAATATTTATTTTAGCAAAATCATTTTTATAAGGAACCATTTTCTGCCAGTATTTATCATAACCCGGATGATCCAGCCATCTTTGGAAAATTTTATTAGGCTTTCCGCTGATCGAATCCAGAGCTCTGAATGACCTGCCACTTTTGTACCACGTTGTATTGACAGAATCCCATTTCGGATAATTGGTGAAGGTTGCTTCGTCAGTCAGCTTATTATTGGTAACATAGCGGATCCACTGCATCATATAGCTCATGAATACATTGTTTTGAGCAGGATAATCTATCCCGATTCCTACAGATACCTGAGGTACAATGGTCTTTAATGCCGGGTGCAGTTTTTTGGCTGCTGCCCATTGGCTGAATCCTAAATAGCTTCCACCTATCATTCCTACTTTACCGTTGCTCCACGGTTGTTTGCTTACCCAGTCTATGACTTCATAAAGGTCCTGTGCTTCATCTTCAAATGGATTATTAGGGTCATTACTGCCTCTTTTTCCACGCGTATTAACCACAGCTCCTACGTAATTGTAGACTGCTGCTCTTTTTCCCATTCCTGCATCTACAAGTTCTCCTGCATAAATATTATTGGTAAGAATAACTGGAAGGGGAGATGTATTTTCTTTTTTTCGTACAACAGTAATCGTGAGTGTTGTTCCGTTTTTTAAGGTAAGGTTCTTGCTTTCGATGATGAATTTTTCCTGCTCCTTTACTTTGAACAGCTGCATAACCTGAGGCTTGATGCTGGAATAAGTTTTATAATTGACATAATTTTTACATAGAGCAAGAGCAGAAGTATAATCTATACTGTCCTTATCTTTTTGCTTATCAAGAGCTGCTTTCAGAGATTTTTTATATTCCTTTACATCACCATCCAGAATGGTCCCGATCTTGGCAATCAGCGGATCAGGGTAGCTTTCATATTTTGTAGTAAATGCTGCCTGAAGGGCATTGGGAAAAGAGATTTTTTTATCTTTTTCCATCTGTTTGGCCATGCTGTAGATTTCATAAGCAAGAGATTTGTTCCCTGCCATATTATGATCTGCGTATTCTTTACGGTAGTCAGCTAAACTTGTAATAGAATTTTTATAATCTTTTGCAGCGAGTTGTAAACGAAACAGGTTGTCTAAAAATGTGACGGTAGATTTCGGTTTATTTTTAGAAGACTGATGTTCAGTAATCACCTTTAGAGCGAGTTCCGGAATTTGTTTTTCAAGAATGACAGAATCTGTTGTCGCTGTTTTCGGAAAGTAAAACTTCTGGGCCTGCATTAGATTGGCAAAAACTAATGCTAAGAGTATCTTAAATTTCATTAATGGTATTTTTTGAGCCACTGAAAAAGCATCACATCGAAATATGTTCCTGATCATTGAGTGCTCATGGGTTATTTTTAGCCGACTAAATTAAGAATTTTTATCATTAAAGGATGAAATAACCCTTTTGTTGTTTAAAGCCTGCTGAAATTTACTGAAATAAAGGTTTTTAATCATTATAAACAGGTAACTCCACATAGCTGTCATTGTACCATTTTACCTCCAGCGGTTCCCCGGAATCTTTTATGGTTTCATCACTTACATCTTTGCCCGTACCGTAATTGATCTGCCAGTTGGGATTTTTATTAACGCCGACCAACAGTAGAAGTTTGCTTCCCTTTTCTATCTTTTTGCTCATCACATAAGAGTTGTTAATGGGGATCTGTTCCATTTTATTGGGCTCAAACAGCTGCCTTTTTTCATTGTCTTTTGCATAGCTGGCTCTCACAATATGAGTGGACAGCAGCGAAGATTTCCCATCCGGCTGAATCTGGTACAGATAAGTGTCCGTATCAAAATCTTTTTTATTGATGGAAACATTAAATACACCAGAGAGATTTCCACTTAAGATCATATCCTTGTCAAGAACTTCACTTTCAAAAGCAACGGAATTTGTCATTTTTATGCTGTCTTTTTTGCTGACCTTATAATAAATATCTTTCTGATCTCTGTTCTTAAAATCAACAATTTGAGTTGTAAAACTTTTAGTTTGAGGTTTATTAAATACTGAAGAAGTGTTCTTCTTGTCCTGAAGATAGAATTTCAAAGAAGAATTATGCATTTTGTCAAGATCAGCAACATGTTTCCAGGTATTCGTGTTCATCACCTGAAAATTGATTCTGTCCTTTAAAATTTCCGGCTTCTTACCTTCTTTCAGGATATAATCAAACCATGAGAAAGCAAGATCGCCAATACTTATTCTGGCTACTGGGTCAATAGGGTTGCCATTCACGTAAGTAAATCCGAAACTTTGTGCACCTCCGTGATTATAAGGGCCTATAACCAGATAATGATCTGCATTTTTATTGTATAAATGATGTTGTTTAAAATAATACAGCGCACCAATCTGATCATCATCATAATATCCCGTTGTAGTCAGAATAGGAATGTTAATTTTAGAGAAATCCTCTTTGTAAGGAACCATTTTCTGCCAAAATTCATCATATCCAGGATGATCCAGCCATCGCTGGAATATTTTGCTCGGCTTTCCGCTTATTTTGTCTAAAGATCTGAATGATTTACCGCTTTTGTACCATTTCGTATAAATAGAATCCCATTTTACAGCATTGGCAAAATCAGCCTCATCTGTAAACTTATTATTGGTAACATACTGAATCCACTGCAACATATAGCTCATAAAAATATTATTCTGAGCAGGATAATCAATCCCGATACCTACGGCAACCTGAGGAACGATGGTCTTTAATGCCGGATGAACTTTTTTTACGGCTGCCCACTGGCTGAAACCTAAATAACTTCCGCCAATCATTCCCACTTTTCCGTTGCACCAGGGCTGTTTGCTTACCCAGTCTATCACTTCATAAATATCTTTCGATTCATGTTCAAAAGGATTATTCACGTCATTGCTGTTTCTTTTACCCCGGGTATTGACTACTGCTCCCACATAATTATAGGTAGCCGCTCTCTTTCCAAAAAACTCATCAAAAGGACCAGCGTAGATATTATTGGTTAAAATAACAGGAAGTGGGGAAGTATTCTCCTTTTTACGAACAATAGTAATCGTTAAAGTATTCCCGTTGATCTTAAGATCTTGGGTTTCAGTAATGAATTTTTCCTTGTCTCTGGAAGCCAGCAGCTGCATGACCTGAGGTTTGATGTTGGAATACGTTTTATAGTTCAGATAACTTTTACATAATGCCAAAGCCGTTCTGTAATCAATGCTGTCCTTGTCTTTTTGTTTATCCAGCAGACTCTTCAACAGTTTTCTTGATGCATTCACATCTCCGTCAAGAGCTAGCCCAAGCCTTGGAATCAGTTTTTCTGGAAGACTTTCATATTTTTGGTTGAATACTTTCTGAAGGGCATTCGGAAAGGAAGAATTAGTTTCTTTTTGTTCCATTTTAGCCAAAGCGTACAACTCAAGACCTATAAATCTGTATCCACCCATATTGTTATCGGCAAACAGATTGCGGTTCTCTGAGAGGGAAGTCAATGAATTTTTATAATCCTGAGCCACCATCTGCAAACGGAAAAGATTATCCATAAGATCAACCGTATTTTCCGGTTTATACTTTGTGGACTGAAGCTGAGGAATGATCTGCTGAGCAAGTCCGGGAATCTGTTTTTCCAATATAACAGAGTCATTTACAGCGGTCTTTGGAAAGTAAAATTTTTGTGCCTGCAAAAGGTTTACAAAAATTAATGCTAAAAGAATCTTAAATTTCATGGCATGGTGTGTTTATGGTATGTTTTTAGCTGCTGTTGAAAAAGTATCAAATTAAAATACGTTTTTGATAACTGTTTATTAAAATTGTTTACATTTTATCAAACGAAAGTAGTAAATTTTATCATTGTACAGTGAGAAAATTTTCGTTGTTATGAAATAAGTATTAACATCCATTAACGCTGTTAAAACTTGCTTAAACAATAAGTTTTTAATATTTTCGTTAACTTATTTAGACTAATTTTCTTATATCAAGAAGAATGAAATCAAAAAAAATACTTTTAGCGGCTGCTGTAATCTATTTCGGAATCTCCGATGCTCAACAGTCCCAATATTTTACCCAGAAAGAAAATTACAGGCTCAATCTAGCCGAAAACCTTTATCAGACTAAAATTTATAACGCTTCACAATACGAATATGCAAGACAATATTTCTACAATCAGAATTTGTCCCGTTCGAAAAAGGAAGCTGCGCAGTTTTTTGATAATGTAATTGGTGTGATTCTTCAGAAAAATCATGCTGAAGAAGGGTTAACAGCTTTTATAAAAGAATATCCTAATTCTGCTTATTTTGCTCAGGCTAATCTTCCGCTGGCAGATTACTATTTAGCGAAGAAAGACTTTGACAAAGCGCTGGAAACGCTGAAAAAGGTAAATCAGTACCAGCTTTCGAAAGAGGAAAATACCCAGTATATTCTGAAACTTGGATATGCAAAATTTATGACGGGTGATTCCAAGGGAGCAATTGATGCACTGGAAGAAGCTTATAAATCAGCGGATCAGTCTCAAAAAGGAGATATCGCTTACATGCTGGGGCATTTATATTACAGCAACAGACAGAATGATAAAGCTTTCCAGTATTTTGATTCCATAAAAGATCAGGATAAATTCTCGAAGCTTGTACGTCCTTATTATGTACAGATGTATTATAATGATAAGAATTACGATCAGGCAATTACAGAAGGAAATGCGCTGTTAAAAGAAAATATTTCAGATTCTTACAAAGCGGAAGTTCATAAGATCATCGGAGAGAGTTATTTCATGAAGAATGATTACAGTTCTGCTTACCCACATTTAAAAGATTATCTTAGCGTACAGCAGAATCCATCCGAAAACGATTTGTATGAGATGGGATTTGTCGCTGCACAGCTTAAAAAATATGATGAAGCGGTTTCTTATTACAACCAGCTTCTGAACAGCAATTCTGCTTTAGCACAAAATGCTTACTATCAGTTAGGAAATGCTTATCTGGCAGTTGATAAAAAGCAGGAAGCGCTTTCCGCATTCCGTTCTTCTTATCAGATGGATTATGATGCGAAAGTGAAAAAGCTGGCTCATGAGCAGTATGCCAAATTAAGTTATGATATCGGAAACCCGTTTGAAAGCCCTTCTGCGGTGATCCAAAGTTATATCAACGAAAATCAGAATGGTGCCAATGCTACAGAAATGAGATCACTATTGGTGAAATCATATCTGTATTCCGGAAACTATAAAGAAACCCTGAATGCTATTGACAGATTGCAGAGTTCAACTCCTGAGATCAACAAAGTAGACCAGGAGGTTTCTTATTTATTGGGGACTGAAGAATTCAACAAAGGAAATTATGATGAAGCGGAGAAATATTTCTTAAGAAGTCTTGGCTTTAATATCAATAAGGAATTCAACAGCAGAGCTTTATACTGGCTGGCACAGGTATATTACCAGAAAGGAAATTACCCTTCTGCCATTGTTCGTTATGAAAAGCTTCTTACCGAAAGCTTCCCTGAAAAACAGCAGCTGCCTTATGATTTAGGATATGCTTATTTTAAATCCAAGAAATTTGATCAGGCTGCTACTTATTTCAAACAGTATCTTACCAATCCGAAACCGGAGTTTAAAAATGATGCAGAACTTCGTCTTGCGGATATTCATTATGCCAACAATGATCTGAATGAAGCGATTGCCATCTATGATAAGAATGAAGATGCTACGGATTATACTTTGTATCAGAAAGCAATGGCTTTAGGATTCAAAGGAGATACTCAGGCGAAGATTACCAACCTTAAAAACCTTTTATCGAAATATCCGGATTCTGAATATTTTGATGACGCTCAATACGAAATAGGAACAGCGTATGCAGCTCAGGATGATTTTGCGAACTCCAATGATTATTTCGGAAAAGTAATTAAAGGATCTTCTGATAAAGATTTAATAGCAAATGCCTCAATTTACAGAGCGCAGAATTACATAGACCAGAATCAGAATGATAAAGCGCTTTCTGAACTGAAGTCTCTGGGTGAGCAGTATAAAAATACAGCCTATGCTCAGAAAGTGGTTCAGGCTGCAAAACCTATCTTCACGAAAAACGGAGATGTTTCAGGGTATGAAACTTTCGCAAGAAATATTGGGGTGAATGTAGATACTGCTGAAATAGATGAAATTAACCTTTCAACAGCTAAACAGTTCTTTGCTAAGAAAGATTATAAAAGTGCCATTTCTTACTACGAAAAGTATCTGACACAGAACCCAACAGGGGAAGGATTGTACCAGGCGAAGTATGAATTGGGAGAAAGTTACTATCAGACCAATGATTCAACTAAAGCTTTACTTGTTCTTCAAGAAGTTGCTGTAATTCAGAATGATTACCAGGATGATGCACAAACTCGTTTAGCTCAAATCTTTATTGCACAGGGGAATACGGCAGAAGCCAAAAAGTATCTTGAAGGCATTAAAAATTCGTCTGATATCAGCATTAAAAATTATGCTAATGTAGAGCTGATGAAACTGTATGCAGAAGAAAATAACTTCTCAGAAGCAGAGAAACTGGCTAATGCAGTCATTGCTAATTCTAAAAACTCAGCAGCCGTTATTGAAACTGCAAAAGTGATCAAAGCAAGAAGTCTGATGAATTCAGGAAAAGATAAAGACGCACAGTCTGCCTATGTTGCTCTTGAAAAATCATCCAACACTTCTGTAGCTGCGGAAGCTTTATATGCAAAGGCATATTATCAGAACAAAGGGAAAGCGTTCAAGTCTTCTAATGAGACGATCTTTAAGCTAGCCAATAACTATGCATCAGAAGAATTCTGGGGAGCAAAAGCGTTGGTATTGATGGCGAAAAACTATATCGGTCTGAAGGATAATTATCAGGCAAGTTATACGTGTGATCAGATCATCGCGAATTACAAAGATTTCCCAGAGATCGTAGCTGAAGCTAAAGAAGTTAAAAAACAGATTAAGAAATAATACATGAAGAAGGTGTTTAAAATTACCCTATATTCTTTTTTGATTTCCACTTCTCTCTGGAGTTGCATTCCGTCGTACAGTGCCTACCCAAAAGAGTATAACCATGCAAAAGCTGATTTCAAAAAGCAAAAAGTTTTTGTAATGAACAAGGATCTTGAAAGAGAATTTAAAATTTTAAAACATTCTGATATTTATGAAATTGTAGAAGACAGTACCCATGCAGCAAAAATAACTCTGCATCCGATGAAAACCTATACTCCTCCTTGCGGAAACCCAATGATTGGAAGTATGCTGACAGTCGGATTATTGCCTTCAGGATTTCCTTATGATATTTCTTACAGTTATGATGTAGCTGAGAACAGTACAACAAAAAATTATCAATACAAACTACAGGTTTATCAAAGCCTCTGGCTGTTTAATATATTCAGACTAGGGAGAACTTTTTCAAAACAGTCAGGGAAAGCTTTATTAGGCAGCTATATCGCTTCCAATAAATAAAAACCCGTTATATATTTTTTTCAAATAAAGAAAATATGAACAAGAAGATTCAAATATTATCCATATTATTTTTAGGAATTTCGTCCGTGGCGTTTTCCCAGATCAAGGAGGAAAAACTGGTTCTTAATAAAAAGAGAGAACCGGAAGTGAAGAAGATCGAGAAGAAGAAGACTTCTGTGGAAACCATTAAAAATTATCCGCCGGAAGAGAAATCACAGACTCCCGTGAAATATACCATCACGGATGTTCCTGCTGTTTCAGACTTCAAGACTTCAACCATTCAGGGTGAAGATGTAGCTCCGAAATTTGACGGAACGGCTCAGAATAACTACTTCCAGTTCGGAATGGGTAATTACGGAAAAATTCTGATAGACGGAAACGTCTCAAAAACCCTTGAAAATAAGCTTGAAGTAGGAGCAGATGTTCATGTTCTTTCCACTAATGGTCTTAAAAAAGACTACGACTGGAAATCCGGGCAGACTTCTGCTAATATTGGCGCTTTCTTAAACTCATATGGTGAAAAGGGGAAATTCAACCTTAATGCTGAATATGGTTTAGACAGCTATAATTATTATGGAATCTACGCCATGCAGCCTACCGGAGAGCTTGATCTGAAACAAAAAGTAAATCAGTTTAAAGTAAACGGTTACTATGATTTTTATTCCAATGAAATCTTAAATGATGTAAGGGTAAAATCATCATTCCTGAAAGATCATTTTGATGCGCAGGAAAACCAGGTTTCCATCCTTGCGAACTTCTCCAAACATGCTGTTGAACTGGGTAAATCAGGAATCAATCTGAATGCTGACCTTGGAGTAGGATTAGATGCGGTAAAGACCGATTTTGCCATCAGAGATAAAAACTCTTCCAATTTCTTCAATACCAGCCTGACTCCGAAAGTGACGTTCAGAAAAGGAGATTCTTATTTGACATTAGGTTCTTCATTCTCTTTCCTGAATGCAAAGAATTCCAATGAGCAGATGGATCAGGTGAAAAACAATAAAACCTATTGGTTCCCGCAGGCAGAATTTCAGTTTGCAGCAGCCCAAGAATTTAAATTCTATGGAGGGGTAGACGGAGGTCTTAAACTAAACACCTACGGAGACATGTTACAGACGAATCCATTCATCCTTTCTGACCAGTTTTTAAAGCCAACAGAAACGAAATACCATTTTTATGTAGGATTGAGAGGGGATATTGATGAAACAGTGAAATATGACTTCTCTGCAGGATATGGAAAGATGAGAGATATTATGTTCTTTAAGGCTAACGGGCTTTTTGATAATACCTCTGTTAACCGCTCTGCTTACAATTTTGCCAATACATTCTCTGCAGTATATGACGATGGAAATGTAAGCGATATTAAAGGTAGTATACAGTATTTTCCATTGGCAAACCTGATTTTAGATGGAGAATTAAGGTTCACCAAGTACGATCTTAAGAATTATGACAATATTTATAACGTTCCTTTGTTCAATGCGAGCATCGGGGCAAAATATACCATGCTTGACAAAAAGCTATTGTTAGGATTTAAAGGAATCTTTGCAAGTGACAGAACAACAAACTCTTATGCAATCGAAGGCGTAGGCGCTCCAAATGTAATCTTCCAGTCTACAGAGAATACAAATGATAAAGTTGGCGGTTATGCTGATTTAAATCTTTCTGCAGAGTATAAAATTCACAAAAATTTCAGTATTTTCGCACTCGGAAATAATCTTCTGAGCTCAAAATACCAGACTTACAAAGGATATAAAGTCCTGGGTGCACAGATTCTGGGAGGTGTGAAAATTACTTTCTAAAACATAAAAGACAATGAATGGTAAGTAATCAGGTATTACTCAGTACTTATCATTCATAACTTATGAATACGGCTGCATAGTTTAATGGATAGAACTTCGGATTTCGGCTCCGACAGTGAGGGTTCGAATCCTTCTGCGGTCACCAAGACGGACGAGACATTTTAATGTTTTGTCCGTCTTTTTTTATAAATTATTGTTAATATGTATTTAAAGAAAGTTCTAAGCCAGATCTCGGACAGTACGTATAATTGATAATAATGGTATATTTTTCTTTATAATTTATTATATAGTTGTAACTTTATATCAATCAATTACGGATGAAAAATATTTTTTTATAAGATCACAAGTAGGGAAAGAATATTTGAGAATTTATTAAAACTTCCGCTCAACGGGATTTAAATAGATTCTGATAGACTGTCATAATATGGATTTCTAAATTCATTGTTCTAAATTCTAAATAACACAAAAAAACAAAAATTTATTTATCATGATTCCCAAAAAACTAATTTTAGTTGGTTTACTCTATGTAAACATAGGCCTTTTTGCTCAAGCAGGTAATGTGGGGGTTAATACTGTAACTCCTGGGACAACGCTTGATGTAAACGGAGCAATCACTAATCGTGAAACAGCAATAGCTATATCCGGTAATGCGGTCACAGTACCAGCTAATGTAAGCCAGGTACAGCTTACGGGAGCGGCCACTGCCACAGTAACGATTACTGCACCAGTTGCACCCAATGCAGGTCAGCGTCTTATCATCTTCAACAATACAACAGGCGGTTTTGGAGCTACACTGAATGGGGTTACCATTCCCAATGGAAAAGCCCTGGAGTATGTATACAGTAATTCCGGATGGCGACCTACGGACGGTGGCGCTGTAGGAATTGCAGGTGTGAATATTTATAATACAAACGGAAGCCTTACGAGTAACCGTACCGTATCACAGGGGACTAATACACTCTCATTTACAGGAAATCAGGTCAATGCATTTTCCGTTGATGGTAGTACACTCTCAGTAGATGCAGCCAATCACAGGATAGGAATAGGTACAGCCACGCCGCAAAGAATGCTGGATATTAATGCTTCTGCATTGCCAATAAGGGTATCAAGTCTGCAGACGGCTACTGCAGGGACTAATGTGCTTACTATTGATAATTTAGGGGATGTCAGAAATGTCCCTTTCAACAATTTGTTGGCAGGTCCGGTTTCTTTATCACTAATTCCTACCGGAACTTATAATGCAACGGGAAATGAGTCTGTTCTCTGGTGTGGATCTTCCGGAACAACTATCAATTTACCGATACCCACCTCATCTCAGATAGGTAAATCGATATATATTGTGGCTTCTGCTGGTACTGCTGTACCTCTGACAGGATCAACGCCAACCGTTAGTAATGCAGTAAAATTAACCAGTATTACCGGGCTTAAAAGAATTACTATTTTTGCTATTGCTGCAAATACATTTGGAAATGTAACCAATGAATGGGTAGTGGTGGCGAAAGATTTTTAATAAGTCAAGTCCTGTTGCATAAAAGATCTGAAGAAAGATTTATTGTCAACTTATACGGGAAAAGATACTTTTATAGTGAATTCTTTATGATTAAACCTTAAATAATATCAAGTAGATTACAAATAATAGAAAGCCGGAAAATTCCGGCTTTTTAATGTCTGAGTTTCTAAAACTTTCAAAGTTCTCTATTAGAATTGTTCATGATCTGAAGAATTAACGAAATGAAAGAGTTTAATTTTGTAATCCCCTAAAGATTAAAAATCATATAGAACAGTGCAAAGCCGCTTGCCGGAAAATAAGATTTGTTCATAGAATTTTTGTTCATCCCTGCAATTAATATTTACATTCTTATAGTGTAATGTTTACGAGCTGTATTATTCAATGCATTAGTTTTTAAATAGTTTTGCAAATAATTGAAAAACAATAATAAAACATCTACAGAATTTACTTTGCGATAGGAATAATATGATCAATTAAAATAAAAATAATGACGTCAATTAAATTAGGTGATACTGCCCCAAATTTTCAGGCCGAGTCGTCTGTTGGTACAATAGATTTCTATAATTATCTTGGAAATTCATGGGGAATTTTATTTTCTCACCCTGCAGATTATACCCCTGTTTGTACTACGGAACTGGGAATGACAGCAAAGCTTCAATCGGAATTTGATAACCGCAACACTAAAGTACTTGCATTAAGTGTTGATAAAGTAGAAGATCATCAGAACTGGATCAAAGACATTAATGAAACCCAGATGACCTGTGTTCAGTTTCCAATCATTGCTGATGATGATCTTGCCATTTCAAAGCTTTATGACTTTATTCACCCAAAGGCATCCACAACAGCGACAGTCCGTTCTCTGTTAATCATTGATCCCAATAAGACGATTCGTTTAATGATTACTTATCCGGCATCTACAGGGCGTAATTTTGATGAAATAATACGGGTTCTGGACTCTTTACAGTTAGTGGATACATATACCATAGCAACCCCAGTTAATTGGAAAGTGGGTGATGTTGTGATTATTCCGGCCGGTATTTCTACAGAGGATGCAAGACGATTATATCCGAAAGGTCTTATAGAAATTAAACCTTATTTAAGATATACGCCGAATCCTGATAAATAAGATGTACTTCCTAAGGTAACTAGGATTAAAGATAAATTAAAAACACATCTGATTATGAATAAGAAAAAATATATTTTATTAAGTCTGTTACTCTTTGGATTGGCGGTTTCATGTAAAAAAGAAAATAGAGAGACTCAGTCAAAGGTTTCTTCTCATGTAATGACAAAAGAACAACAGGATAAATTAACGGGCGAAGCGGTTCTGAAAGATTTTATGGAGGGAAATAAAAGATTTCAGGATGAAATTGTAAACGTCAGAGATCATACAAAACATATAGGAAAGCTTGTAACAGGGCAGTTTCCTAAAGCTATGGTTGTAAGCTGTTCAGATAACCGTGTTTCTGTGGATGATATTTTTGATCAGGGTTTGGGAGATATTTTTGAGGGAAGAGTCGCAGGGAATTTTGTAGATGAAGATGTATTGGGAAGTATTGAGTTTGCTTGTGTAGTAGCAGGTGCCAGACTTGTCGTGGTAATGGGACATCAACATTGTGAAGCTGTAAAAGCAGCCATTGATAATGTCAGGTTTGGTAATATTACAGCAACGCTTTACAGGCTAAGACCAGCGGTGAATATAAGTCTGAGCTTTTCAGGAATGAAGAACTCAAAAAACAATGAGTTTATAAAGTTAGTTTCTGAAAATAATGTTAGAATAGCACTCAATGATATACGGACGAAAAGTCCGATCCTTAAGGAAATGGAGGATAATGGAAAGATAAAAATTGTCGGGACATTGTATAACCCTGCCCATGGAACATTGGAGTTTGTAAAATAATTCAGACTGTTAATTTGTTTAGAACTCATGGTATTCAATATACTGAGTTGTCCTGAAATAAGTTGACAAAAATTTGAACACTGTTAATCCGGAGAATCTGTTTTCTCCGGATTTTTATTTTTTGAGCTTCATTCTGATGACCGTTTACCATTTACACAATGATCCTTTTTTGACTACAGTCAGATCGAATTATTATGTTGGCGCAACAATTTATATCTACAGAATATTTTTTTTGGACCTAGCTGAATGATATACTTTTACAAAATGAGAATTCAGTTTTATGATTCTCTTACCAGATTAAAAATGCTGATGACCAGTTGTAAAAATACAGATGAATTTCGACCTTCTATAAGAAACTAATTGTAAGTATTCAAAGTAAATCAGATCCATGCAAGATAGATGATGAAGCCAGTAATTACATAGCCAGAAGCAATAATGTTACATAATTTTTAAAGATTTAAATAATGAAAAAACCATCAATTTTATTAGGAGCTCTCACTTTAGGAGCGTTTACATTAGGAACCAACACGGCTTTCGCTACTGTGAAATCAATGGAAGAACATTCCACAGAAGCTGCTTGTGGAGGTAAAACAGGAAAAAGCGGTGAAGCTAAGTGCGGAGATAAAAAAACTTCAGAAGGAAAATGTGGCGAAGGAAAATGTGGAGGAAAAAAAACAGAAACCAAAACTAAAGAAGGGAAGTGCGGGGAAGGAAAATGTGGTGGAAAAAAGACTAAGAATGAAGCCCCAAAAACCAAAAAACCAAAAACATCATCAACTAAATAAATTTTCTTCTCAATCGGCAGATCTGTACAATAGGTCTGTCGGTTTTTTTAAGTACATCAGCTTAATTAAAAATATAAGATTATGGTAGGAATCGGTTATCGAAAAGAATTCTCAAAAACATTTTTAAATACTGATGTTTTACAACCTGATTTTGTAGAAGTAGCACCCGAAAACTGGATGGGAATCGGAGGATACTGGAAGAAGGAATTAAAACAAGTCATGGAAAAATACCCGCTTTACTGTCATGGACTGTCTCTTTCTGTGGGGAGTCCGGAAGGAGTAGATAAGGATTTTGTGAAACAGGTAAAGCAGTTTTTGGAAGATACTCAAGCCGTATTGTATTCCGAGCATCTTACTTTCTCTAAAGTGGATAATGCCCATTTGTATGATTTACTGCCTATCCCTTTCACCCAGGAAGCAGTAGAGCGGGTTTCAGAAAATATTCTTCAGGTTCAGGATATTTTGAAAAGGCCGTTAATTTTAGAAAACGGAAGCTATTATACTGTTTTAAAAGCTGAAATGTCAGAAGCAGATTTCATCAATGAAATTGTCAGCAGGACGGGCTGCGAATTACTACTGGATGTAAACAATGTCTATGTTAATGCATTTAATTTCAAGTATGATGCAGAAAAGTTTATCCAAAGCATGCCTCTGGATAAGGTGAAATATATTCATATGGCAGGTCATTATAAGGTCAATGATCATTTAATTATAGATACTCATGGAGAAGATATTATTGATCCTGTATATAACTTATTGGCATGGACTATGGAGAAAACAGGCAAAGATATTCCTGTTCTTTTGGAAAGGGATTTTAATATTCCGGAACTGGAAAACTTACAATATGAAATTGACACTCTGAAATTGTTAAAAAATGAAATCCTAACACTTCAATTGGATACTGAATATGGACAATAAAACATTTTCTCTTCAAACGGATCTTGCTTTGTACTGCAGAACCGGTTTATATGAGCCGCAAACCAGTATCCAGGAACATACATTTCATTACAGAAGGCTGGTATATAATGTGATAAAAGATACCCTGAGAAGAGCATTTCCTATGACAAGGAAATTGATTGGTAAAAGAAGATGGAAAAAAATGGTCATGCATTTTTTTGAATACCACAAATGTCAAACTCCTCAGGTATGGAAACTTCCGCAGGAATTTTCAGATTATTATCAGCAGGTTAATTTCCCTTTTAAGAAAAAATTCTCTTTCCTTGTTACTCTCCTACAGTATGAATGGCTGGAGATTGAAGTTTTTATGATGGAGGATTTACCCATTGATGAATTCAGTATAGAAAAAAAATCACAGGAAGATAGGATTATCCCTAATCCGGAAATTAAGATTTTATCTACAGAATATCCTGTTCATCTAAAAAATGGGAAAGAAATTACAGAAGAAGACAAAGGTCAGTATTTTGTCTCTGTGCATCGGGACTTCTATACAAAACAAATACAGTTCAATGATCTTTCATATCCTTTTGTGGAAATCATTTTAAAAGCCAATGAAGGCTGTTTCAGCAGAAAAGATTTCATAGAATTACTTGCTAAATATGATAGCGACAGGGAAAAAATCATGAAATTATATCAGGATTTTGAACAGTTTGCATTGCAGAATACTATTTTTTTAGGATACCAAATATAAGCAGGATTTACTTTTATAAGGAGCATGGTCATGCTCCTTTCTTAACATCATTACATTACAATGAAAAAAATACAAGAAATAATTAACAGGTCTTATAGAATAAAGGATTTTGTGTTATTGGGTTTACGTCTGGTGCTGGCATATGGCTTTTTTAATCCCGCAATAATGAAGTTAAAAGATATCAGCAGTATTGCAGAGTGGTTTGAAAGTATAAACATTCCCTTACCTGTATTGAATGCTTATTTAGCAACAGGGACTGAGCTTTTGGGAGCAATTCTGTTAACCTTAGGACTGCTTAACAGATGGATTTCAATTCCTTTAATCATTACGATGATTGTCGCGATCGTTACTGTACATTGGGGAAATGGTTTTGATGCGGGAGATAATGGCTTGGAAATCCCATTGTATTATATTCTGATGCTCCTTACTCTTTTATCTTTTGGAGCTGGAAAATGCAGCCTGGATCAATTTCTAAAACTAAACAGAATTAAAAATTGAATCTATTGTTATGGATAACCCTTCGACAGGCTCAGGGTGACAACCGAATACCAACCGAAATGTTTGAGCGTTGTCAGGCTGAGCCTGTCGAAGCTATTATTACTAGAAGGGATAGTACTATTTGTTAGATTGTCATAAATTGGCTGACTCTCTTTTAAGTTAGCATACTCCTTGTTGGTGAAATAAAATGTTTTAATGCGGAAGATAAAAATAAACAGAATTAAAAATTGAATCTATTGTTATGGATAACCCTTCGACAGGCTCAGGGTGACAGCCCGAATACCAACCGAAATGTTTGAGCGTTGTCAAGCTGAGCCTGTCGAAGCTATTATTACTAGAAGGAATAGTGATTTTTTAGATTACCATAAGTATACTAATCTCTGATAAGTTAGCATATTGTTGTTGGTGAAATAGAATGGTTTAATGCGAGAGATAAAATTAAACAGAATTAAAAATTGAATGTATTCTTATGAATAACCCTTCGATAGGCTGAGGGTGACCGAATACCAGCCGAAATGTTTGAGCGTTGAAAAGAGTATTTATAGAAATATAAAAATCAGTTTTTAATAGGCCCTGGGCTCATTTTCATCTAAAAAATATACCATTGCTGGTAAGGTTAGTTCAGTTACAGATTTTTTTGAAAATTGGTTTTTAGATTTTTTGAACCCAAAGCAACTATTTGATGTTAAGAAAATACTAACAACAAGTGATTTTTATAATGGTAAATTTAGGAAAATTGTTATCATTGCAAGATGAAAATCAGTAGTTATAAAACTACATGGATGACGTTTTTTATTGTCTTTCTATTTATTGTTATTTTATATAATCAGCTATGAATAAGGCTGTTCGCTGCGTTGCTATAGTCAGGGCCTTAATTTCTAAAGTTTCGTTTTCTGTATGGGCGCCTTTACCCCAGGGTCCCAGGCCATCTAATCCTGCTTTGATAAAGGGAGAGGTGTAAGATATATCAGCTCCACCCCGAAGCGCAGGTGATGCCGCCTTTATTGCTGAGCCTCCCAGGTTTTGATTAATTGTACTGTATAATGCCAGTAGCTTATCATTGGATTTTGTTGCCTGCATTGGAGGAATAATGGGCTTAAAGCTAATGCTGCTGTTGGTACCTTCTAATGAACGCGTTGAAATTTGTACCATATTCTTCTGTGCTTCATTTCGTTGTTGATCAGAAAGAAACCGCATATCACCATGCGCATAAGCTATGGCAGGAACAATGGTTTTACGTCCGGAAGCAGAGCCTGTTCCTGTTTCAAGGTCTTCATGTACTTTTTGGCCTCCCAGAAGAAGCCCTGTATTAATAGTGAGTCCCGGAGTAAGGGAAAGATTCTGCCGTATTTCATTAAGTACACGCGATGCTTCATAAACGGCACCAAAGCCTGTATCGGGTTGAAAGATAGTTGCTGAATGCTGTGATTTTCCCGTTGAGGTCAAAAACCATTCATCAAGACCCCTTCTTCCCACAATGAGTTCATCAGGTGAAAGGGCAAATTCAAATCCCAGAGCAATATCACTATTTTTGGCAATGTCGATGAGGGTTTTTCTTGATATGCTTGTTGGTTTCGCAGCCAGTTCTTCATCGCCGGTGAGTACAATGGTGATATCGGCATTGTTAAGGGCTCCAACATGATGCAGGGCCTTCATTACATAGAGAATGGTAACAACTCCTCCTTTAGCATCGATAACCCCTGGTCCTGTAGCATATTGATGGTCGGAGGAAAGGGTGAAACGTTGAAAAGGACTGTCAATAGGGAAAACAGTATCCAGATGTCCTATGATCAGTATTTTTTTACCCGAATTACCTTTGATGGTAGCCACTAAGCTTCCGGCATGATGCATTTCTGCAGGAAGGTTATGCCATTTTACATTAAACCCCAGAGCTTCCAACTCTGATTGGATGATTTCTCCATTTCTTTTAACACCTTCAACATTGGATGTTTCGCTATTGATATTAACAAGGTTCTCCAGAAGTTTTAGTTGATTCTGTTTATTTTTTATAATAAAATCAATTATATCTTTTTCATTTGGAGTTTTATCCCGAGGTTGATTAAAGGAAAGGAATATTCCAGCTACAATTAAATATTTAACGTGTTTAATCATGTTTGTAAAAAATTGAAATGTATTGATTCGCAGCAAAAAATGCCCTGCTGATAGAAGTCTGAGTTATTATTTCAGGAATAAAATCATGATCAGATCATTGGTCGGTTTATCCCTTAATTGATACTCGATATTAATGATTAACAAAGGTTTTGTATTGATAACCCTTCGGCAGGCTCGGTGAAACCTAGAATATCAACCGAAATTTTTAAGCATTGTCAGGCTGAGCCTGTCGAAGCCATTATTACGAACAGGGTTAGGTCAATAATTTTTTCTGATTATCGAAGAAACGAATCTGTTGGTTTATCTTCTGTGGTTTTGATTTTTGAAAGTAATCTTTCATTCCTGAGATTCCTTTTAAAAAGAATGTGTAATACTTTCGTTTTGATTGCTGCCGTTTGTATGGGTTGAAGTAATAGTTTTTCCCGTAAATTTTTATTGGCCCTGAGGCTCGTCATTAAATACGAAAAGAGAACAACGGATGCAGTTACAATTGCAATAGTAAGTAAATCGTTCATAGTATCTTTTATTTTTAGCCAGTTTGAATCGTTATATTATTGCAGATCAATGGCATATTATAGTGGATAAAAGTATTGATTAAGTGTTTGTAATACAGGTGATTATTTGTAGTTATTAAACTACTTCGATGAAAATATAAGTTGTCATTGTTTACATACATTAAACTATTTGCAGATAATGTAATATGACAGATCCGTTAACTGATATGATCTTTTTTTTGCTTATCATACCCGATAAATTATTGACCGATGGAGGTTAGTCATCCGTTTTTTATGGAGAATATTTTTTAGGAGTAGTCATACACGGAGATAGTGTGATTTTTTGATTATAACACGAATAAAAACTACATGCACGGCTGCTTATTCTTACGGTCTTATTTTCCTGCAAATGATCAAATCAATTATTTTTTCGAATTATTAATAATTGAACAATAGGTTGTTTTAATTGTGTTTTGTGTAATAAATGGTGTGTTTGCAATAGATTCTGTAAACCAATAATGAATCATTTATTATATACTCCAGAGATGAGTAGTGAGATGGAAGAAAGAGGGGTTCTTAAGTATATCTGTTGAAGATAATGTCATTTTTTTTCAGCTCATTAACACGAATAAAAACTACATACATAACGGTTTATTCTTACGGTATTAATTTTCACTGGACTGTAACAGCTCCTAATTTTGCAAACAATTAATAGTTAAACAATAACGGTATTTTAATTACACGTTGCGCAATGGATGATCTGCTTAAAATAAATGTATTGGGTACTATTTTAAATAATCAGTATTAATAAATAAGTATAAAAAATGCAAACAAAAACAAATGTCTTTTTAGACTTCGATAACACACAATTTGATGGGCACCTTCATAATAGTCTGGCGCAATTTATAAGACAGTACGAAGATAACGATATTAACGGATTAACAAGAAAACAGTTAGAGAGGGAACTGATGAATATAGGTCCTCTTTCAGAGGGATCTAAACAGGCGGTAAAGGATGCTTTAGAGTTGTCCTTAACGATGGATAGGGGAAGGGCTAAGGGTAATCCAAAACATAAAGCTCACAGCTTTGAATTTTTTGATGGAAAGGGTTTGAATGACTTTGTTGGTAAAAGTAAAGGCCAGGGTGTTGATGTTGTTGTATTAACTGCCTCTATGTATCCGAATGCGATTAAGGCAGTATATGCAATGAGCGGCTTAACTGAATTAAAGGATATTTCAATAATTTCTGTTCCAATTAATAGTGACCGTATTAAAATGGCTCAGGATAAAACTACAGAAATACAAAAATATGAAGAAAATCAAAGAGTAAGAAATCAAGATCTGCATACGGTTCATAATATTTTTGTTGATGATAGTAAGGAAAATATTCAAGTATTTAGAAACAACAGTAATTCTGCTACGAATACCGGAATTTTAGTACCGAATGGAATTGTCTTGAAGGATCTTACTACTGCAGTTGAAAAAACGCTTTCCGGTAAGCAGGAATCTGTTTCTAAAGGTGTGAGTTTGTCAGCTCCGGAAGTTCCTCCTAGAACTCCTGTAGTTCCTCCTAAGGCTAAAACAGATAAAGCTTCAGCTCATGATTATACAGAAAATCAAGATACAGAAGAGGGATTATATGCCTATCGTGATGCTGCAGGAGAGCTTCATTCAAGTAAACATAAATATAAAGAAAATGTGGTATTGAATGATAAAAATGATATAAAAGGAAATCTTTCAAAATTTACTGAAACACAGAATAAGCCACAAATGATTAGAGAACAGGGTGGTAAGTCTCAGGCATCTCAGGCAAAAGGAATGGATCGTTCTCAAGTTGCTCCTCCACTTCCTCCTAAAGCTAAAACAGATCAAGCACCTGCAGTTCCTCCTAGAGGTAAAGTTGATCAGGCTCCTCCGGTTCCTCCTAGAGCTAAAGCTGATCAAGCCCCTCCGGTTCCTGCTAGAGCACAAAGAATGCGTTAGAAGTACTTAGTCAATAAAGACACAAGCAAAAAATGTACTATAGAAAAAGTACTTGTAGATTAAAAAGTATTATTTCTATATGATCATGAATTTGTTATATAAAGGATTAATAGCATGACATCAGAAAGCCGGGTGGACAAAAGTTATGAAGTAAACCACCGCTGCTAATCTGACAAGTTTTGCAATTGTGAAAACAATTAGTATTCATCAATATAGGTTGGGTATGTGCAGGCTGAGAAAATTTATCCGATTTATAATCGGCCTGCCATCCTTTATGATCAAAACAGGCTTTACTTACGTGAAGTTTTTGTAATGATTAGAATTTTTCGATTAAAATAAACACAAATTATATGGAATATAAAACCCCAAAAACATTAGAAAGGACTCCTTTAGTCTTTGGTTATCCTGTTATCACCGCAATGATAGTTGTTATATGTCTGATGTTGTTTCTTTTTATTGTATTTAAGAAGGTACTGGTATCATTAGTGTTTTTAGTAATCCCCATCCTGTATTTATACATCATCAAAAAGTACCCCAGAAAAGGAGAGTTTAAAGAATTCTTTTTTGATTTTAAGATGGGAGTACAATGTATCAGATTTGATGAGAAATTAGAAAATCTGATCAGCATCAATTCAAAAGATCGTAAGGAATCTAAAAACCACTGAGCCATTATCAGATTCTGAATTGAACGATTGAGTTTAGATTCAATCTCCCAATTATCAGCAGATTGTGGGCAGCCATCGTTCCGGGAAATCCGTTAACGAAAGTACTACATTTTCAACAGATATTGCAGTTACAGATAAATATAAACAAACAAAAATTGAAATTTAGTTTTAAAATAGAATAGAAATGAAAAATTTGAAATTTAATAGAAGGGGCTTAATTGCATTATTATTGCCAATGGGGAATTTACTATATTCTCAGGGAGGTAGTGGTGCCGGAACAATTGATGCAAAAATTTCCGGTTGGACAACCACCCTTAAAACCTCATTGAATGCAGGAGTTGCTGCTTTTGCGGTGGTGGGTGCGTTTCTGATATTTGTTCAGTATATGCAGGGTAACGAACAGGCTCAAAAGAATTTTGTCCGTTTTGTGATAGGTTTAGCAATTTTTGGGCTGGTTGATGTCATTACTCATGTATTCATCTAAAATATAGAACTCTTTAACTGGTTGTTAGATTTAAGCTATAGATTCCTTAGCTGGTATAGCTTAAATCTCAATTAATACCACCGTCCCCTGCAGGAATATTGAATACTTTAAAGCATCATATTATTCAATATCATCTTCGTACAACTTTTTCCTGAAATTTTGTTTGTGGCATATTCTAACCGTATGTCATTAAGAACTTCTTTAATTGAACTATGGAATTTAAATCTTTTCTTAAACCTTCAAATATTGAAGAAGAGAGTGTGAAGTCAGCTCAAACAGAAGCTGGAAATAAAGCATCAATAACGAAAATTAACTTGTCGAATAACAATAAAATGGCGTGCATAAAGTGCAAAGGTGACCAGAATGTTAAAGTGGCTAATATTGCTCCTCTATCAGAAAATAAAGAAGAAAATCTATATCCCTTATGTGAAAATTGCAGAAAAGCGTCTTTTAAAGTTAAAATATTCAAATAGAGTGCTGTTCTGTTATCTGTATCATCATTTATCAATATTAAAATACCAATGGATTTAAAAAAATTACGTGAAATTCCTTCTACTTACTCTTTAGTTAAAAAAGCATTATTTCTTAGCTTTTCTATTGCAATAATAGCCATCATTTCCAGTTCAGTCTGGGCCGTTTATGTAAGTAAAGTTTTTACTAAAAAAATATATATTATCACTGAAAAGGGACAGGCTGCGATTGCAAACTCTATGAATAATGATCAGGATTATGAAAATTACAGACTTCCTGAGATCAAGAACCAGATTAAAGTGTTTCACAGATTATTTTTTGGGTATGATCAGTTCAGTTATGATAAGAATATCAACGAGGCGCTCTACCTGATTGGAAACTCCGGAAAACAATTGTATCTGTCTCTTAAAGCCAACGGGCATTTTGCTAGGATACAATCTCAGAACCTGGTTCAGAAACTGGAGATAGATTCTATAAAAGTTAACGATAAAGAATATCCTTATCATGCCTCTGTTTATGGAAAACTCAGCGTCTCCAGAGTGGATCAGAATGTGAGCACAAAAAATCTGTTTTATTCCTCTTTCGATTTATATAATGTAGCAAGGACTGAAAATAATCCTCATGGTTTACTCATTGAAAACTATTTATTCAAAAGTAAAGGGTTTGAGAATGCTTCAGCTGACGATGCTGGCAATGGCATAAAGGCGGAGGCTGCTCTTAATGAAGAAGATTCCCAATAGACTGAAGATAACGATACAATACTGTATTTAAAAATCCTTTTTGAGGGCCAGGTATTGATGATAATTTAGAATTTCAACAACGGAATTCTGTTACACTGTGTATTATGAAAAACGATAAATATTCTTTAGATATATTAATTATATTTTCCTTTTTAGTAAGTATACTATTTATTTTAGTAGATATTTATTATTCTAAATATAGTTATATAGCTGAGAAAGGATTGGGTAACGAATATATCAATATATTCATCATAAAGTTGTTTAAAACTTTCCCGCTCATTAAGAATCCATTACTATTAAGAACGATAAGCCTTGCTATTGTTTCCTTTTGCTGCTTTGGGTTTGAAGTTAAGAGAGAAGTGGGAGAAAATTCTTCTTTTATGAGGAATGTTATCATAGTAGGATCATCTCTGATCACTTTCTTAAGCATTTCGGTTTTGAAAATTGAGATTATTTCTTATACGATTATCTCTTTTGCCTCTTATATTATTTATATAGTTGGGTTTTTAAAGTTCAGAAAATTCTTCAATTTTTATGATAAAAAGGATGAATTTAATGATAAAAATCAAATTTTTGAACAGGAAAAAGTAGTGAAGAAAAATCCTTATTCTGTAAATTTTAAAACAGAGAACGGAGTGATCAATGTAGTGAATCCTTTCAGAGCCACGATGGTTTTGGGGACTCCGGGATCAGGAAAGTCTTATTCTGTAGTTGAAGAATATATACGGCAGCATATTCAAAAGCAGTTTTCGATGATGGTGTATGATTTCAAATTTCCTGCACTGGCAAAAGAAACATTTGCTTTTTATGAATATTATAAAGATAAATACGACATTGAACCTCGTTTCTGTGTGGTTTCTTTAGATGATCTGGAGAAATCTAATTTTGTGAATCCTCTGGATCCTCAATTAATAAGAAAAGCTGCAGATGCCATTGAAGCATCACAAACGATCTTATTTAACTTAAATAAAGAATGGATTACTGAAAAAGACTTTTTTGCCCAGTCAGCCATTTCCTATTTCGCGGCCTGCATTTATTTTCTGAGAATTTATGAAGACGGGAAATTCTGTACACTGCCTCATGCCATCTCTTTAGCTTCTTTGCCGGATGAAAAAGTATTTAAGGTTTTTGGCCAATACTCAGAACTGAGGTTCTTTATGACTCCTTTTGCAGATGCTTTGGCAAAACAGGCTTACGAGCAGCTTTCAGGTCAGACAGCCTCTGCGAGAATACCTCTGTCTCAATTAGCAACAAAGGAATTATTCTGGGTGATGGGTAATAATGTTTTTCCTGAAGAAAATATTTCATTAAGTATCAATAATCCCGAAAGTCCATGCATATTAATCATTGCCAATTCACCAAGTACCCAAACCACCAATTCCCCTGCGTTAGGGCTTGTGGTTACACAGCTTCTGAAAGAAATAAACCAACAGGGAAGACAGCCTTGCTCAGTGATATTGGACGAGCTGCCTACCATGTATTTTATGGGGTTGGATAACCTGATTGCCACGGCAAGATCGAATAAAGTTTCTACAACTATCGGAATGCAGGATCTCGAACAGCTGAAGAGAGATTATGGCGATAAAGTAGCGGAAACCATATTTAATATCGTAGGTAATATTTTCAGTGGTTCAGTAAGAAGTGAGACGGCAAGCAAGCTCCAGGAAATATTTGGAAAGAAAAAGCAAAAATTAAAAAATGTAACCATTGATACGAATAACTCCTATTCCATTAATGAGAATTTAGAGTATGCAATTCCGGTATCTGCTATATCTCAGCTTTCTCAGGGAGAATTTGTAGGAGTGGTTGCTGATAATTTCGGAGAAGAAATTAACCGGAAGATCTTCAGAGGAAAAATAAAAGTAGAGAAGCGTACGGATCAGATAAAGAATAAAATACCCACCATTATAGAAGGTGAAATGATCAATGAGGTTTTAAATGGAAATTTTGAAAGAATTGTAAAAGAGGTAGATATTCTTATTGAAAACGAATTATATAGAATTTCCCGGGAAGAAGAAGCTGCTATGAGCAGTGAGCCGTCTTCTCATGAGGATGCTCAACAAAATTGATTTTTTGTAATCGGGAAAACATAAAATGACGACAACTTCTTATGTATAAATTTCTTAGTAAAAGAAATAGGATACTTCCTGCCTTTTTTATTCTTTTTACTGTATTTACTTATCAGAAAGTACAATCACAAAAGATGATACCACCGGTTGAATCCTATAGTAAAATTGTTTCATCCAATTACGGGTATAGAAAGCATCCTGTTGATGGAGTATTTAAAAAGCATCAGGGTGTTGACTTTTCTGTACCTCCAGGAACTGCTGTATTTTCTACCTATTATGGGATCGTTTTAAGTTCAGCATACGAAAGAGGATATGGCAATACCATCTTAATTGATAACGAGGGAGGCTTTAGAACCAGATATGGACATTTAATGGCTTTATTTGTTGGAAAAGGAGAATCCGTAAAGCCCGGGCAGCTGATAGGCTTAAGTGGAAATACAGGACGTTCTACTGGTCCTCATCTCCATTATGAAATAATAGTTGAAGGTAAAAAAATTGACCCATTATTATTTCTCAATATTATGTGTAAAAATAGTTTATAAAATATGTTTGCAAATCTGGACAAAAAAAAGAAGATCATTATTGGGGTTGTTTTTGTAGCTGCTCTAGGTATTCTTATTTTAATTATCAGTCTGATACTATTCCCAAAAATGAAGGAGTCAAATGATAAGTTGATATTAACTCCTAATGTTGATGAGAAACAGCTTGAAGAAAAATCAAAATTAGAAATCTATAATCAGGATGAAAGGGATTTAAAGAAATACTTTTCAAAAGATGGAAAGTATGGCATAGATACAGAACTTCCCGAAGATGAAAAATTATTACAGGGACAGCTTCAGAGTTTTGACGGTAAAACTGAAGAAAATGATTATGCCAAAAGGCAGGAGCGCTATATGAAAGCTTTATCCAATATCTCTTCACCGGGAAGAAGTTATCCTTCAGATTCCGGTTATAGTTCAAATTCAGGTTATGGTTCCGATTATGGTTCAGGTACTGAAAGCAGCCTTAGCAAAATATTTGAGCTTCAGGATAAGATCCGTGCAGGATTAACGGAAGGTGCAGCCTCCCGAAATTCCCTGGATTCCGGTGATACATTAAAAACTAAGGAAAATAAAAAGGATCTGGCTAAAAATGATGTTCGTGATCAAAAGAATTTTTTCCAGGGAACAACGGCCGGAAACAATAAAAAGATTTTACAGCTGATTCCTTCAGAAACCTTAGAGCAGAAGAGAATATTAGATAAAAATATTATCCCTATCAGGATAAAAGAAGATATGAGGCTTACAGATGTTCCGGGTGGTTTGGTAATTCCTAAGAATTCGATTGTTTATGGAAGAATATCGTTAGGGGAAGACCGTATCAATATTGATATTGAAAGCTATAAAAAAGATAATGTTCTGTACCAGTTAAACTTTAGAGTATATGACTATGATGGGAGAGAAGGTATTCAGGTGAATAATCAGTCATGGCTTAAAATCCCTTCGACGGTATCAAAAGATGTTTTCGATTATGCTATTCAAAGAGGAACAAATGGCGGCTCTGTTTTAGGGGGTAATACCGGGATCGATTTAAAGGAGGCGAGAAACCTGGCCATTTTATCAGCAGGAAAAGAAATAAGCAAAGAAATATTTGAAAAAAGGAGAGTGTTCTTACCTAAAAAATACCAGTTATGGATCAATATAAGATCCTCAAATAACGCCTCTGGTTTTAATTAGAGCGCAATGGTTTAATAATTATTTCCTAAGATTATGAAAGATATAGATATCAAAAAGGCTTTTAACATATTAGCGGTAGACGATGATTTGTTAATTAGCAAAAAAGGGGATGTTGGCTTGGTGTATAAAGTGATGCTCCCTCAGATATATTCGCTTGATAGCGATCAGATTGAGCAGATCAGTGTTATTTTTGACAAAGTAATCAGATCTTTACCTGCCGGAACAATCTTGCAGAAACAGGATTTCTTTTTTGTAGATTCTATCAAAGAGCAGGTATCGGACAGTCCTAATTTTTTAGCATCAAGCGATAACAGGTTTTTTCATGAAAAGCCTACAATGAGTCATGAGTGTTATCTCACCATAATAAAAGACTCTAAAAGTAAAGTAAGTATCCTTAATAATTCCAGCCAGTATAACAAATATTTAGATGGAATAGATGATTTTATCAAAGCCGTGGAATCGAGTCTTTCATTTTTAACAAAGGAAGGTTTTTTCACAGTAGAAAGGTTGGATAATAATAAGATTATCGCCCTGTTGGGAAAATATTTATCTCTTTCAAAAGAAGGGGAGACCAATCTGAGGGATATGTTTTTTGATAAGAACTTACAGATAGGAAATAAATTTGCAGAACTGTATACGATTTCTTCCAACAATCAGCTTCCTATTACCATTAATAGTACCATCAAAAGTATTGAATATTCCACCCCAAAAACTGACTTCAGAATTCCTTTTATACAGCCGGTATCCGCAGGGCTGGATGTAAACCATATCTATAATCAGGTGATTTTTATTGAGGATTCAGAAAAAGTTTTTTCTTCTCTGAAGACCAAAATGAATCAGTTTAAAAGTATGGCCATACTTTCCAGAGAAAATCAGGTTACTTATTCGCAGGTGGAAGATCTTGTAGAAGATGTGCTGGAAAGAGAGCTGACGTTTGTTTATCAGCACTTCAGTGTGATTGTCTGGAATGTTTCGCAAAAGAAACTGGAACATGATGTCAATTTACTGGAAAATGCTTTCAGGGATCTGGGAATTACTCCTTATCAGGTAAAGTATGCGCTCAATGAATTATATATGAACAATTGCCCGGGAGCGCCTGCCTATATTTCAGAGAATCATAAATTTATCGGGATATCAGAGCAAACCTCTTCATTACTGAATTTTGAGTCCTATTACGAGAGCAATAAAGATGGAATTCTTTTCTGTGACCGTAAGAATGAATCTCCTTTACGTCTTGACTTATGGGATGAGCCTGTGAAAAAGGGAATCATCGTGAACCGAAACAGATTAATTTTCGGGCCTTCAGGAACCGGAAAGTCATTTCTGATCAATCATATTGCGAGTCAGTATTATGAACAGGGCCACCATATCGTTATGATCGATATCGGAAACTCGTATAAAAAGTTATGTGAACTGGTGGAAGGTGTTTATTTTACCTATGACTTAAACTCTCCTTTACAGTTTAATCCTTTCTATTACTACGATGAAGACGAAATCAACATAGATAAGAAAACCTTTCTGCTTTCATTGATCTTTTTCTTATGGAAGGGAGAAGAAGGTGCTTCAAGAGAAGAAAAACAAATATTGTCCACTTACCTCGATCTTTATTACGAACATGTCGTCAATAATGATGTTTTTCCTTCTATGGCTACTTTCTATGAGTTTATATCGGAAAATTCAGCTGTTGAAGAAGAATCAAGTTATTTTGACAAGGTCAGCTTTAAACTCTCTCTCAGAGATTTTTACGATGGACATTACAAAGATATACTTAATGCAGCAGAACCTGCCAACCTGATTCATGAGCGTTTTATTGTATTCGAAATGGATAATATCAAAGATCACCCGACATTGTTTCCTTTAGTTACCATGTTGTGTATTAATCTGGTGATGACCAAGATCCAAAAGATCCCGGGCGTGAAGAAATCAATATTTATAGACGAGTGCTGGAAGCCTATTTCCAAAGGAGAGATGGCAGAGTTTATCAAGTATTTGTACAAGACCGTCCGTAAGTTTTATGGAGAAGTTGCCATTGCCACCCAGGATCTGGAAGATATCTTGGATACAGCTGCTGGACCAGCCATGGTGAATAATACAGATACTCTGATCATGCTTTCCCATAAAAAGAAAATGGCATCCAAAGACAAGTTTTCTAAATATTTATCACTCAGTGAATCTGATCTTCAAAAACTTTACTCTACAGACAAAGGAGAGGTATATGTTAAAGTAGGAAGTATGTCTAATGTATATAAAGTGAAAGTATCCCCGGAAAGATATGCCTGTTACTCTTCCAATGCCGATGAAAACAAAGTAATCCGGGGAATATACGAAGCCAAAGGAAATATGTCGGTGGCCATTAATGATTTTATTGACTTAAATTCTCAAAAGAAATGAAAAAACACATTATATTATTTATTCTATTTTTTATATGTTCTCAGGTCTCTTTTGCCCAGGAAATACTGGAACCCTTATCTCAGCGCCAGGCCATTGAAGTTTCAGATGTGAAAACCACACACATTATTTTTGATGAAAAAATAAAATATGTGGATGTGGGATCTACCTATTTCGTTGCCGATACCATTGGTAATATGCTCAAATTAAAGCATACAGGTGAAGAGTTGGAAAACTTAAAAAGCCAGCAGGCAAATCTTACCGTGATTAATGGTAAAGGAAGCTATTACTCTATTGATATGGAGTATAACAGAAATCCGGATATCACAACGTATAAGGCGGTGGAAACCCTTACCACGATCGATTATTTTGCAAAAGAAAGCATTTACAAAATTGAAAAAGAAGAAAGGACAGCGCAGGATCTTCAGGAATTGTGTATGTTATCTGAAAGTGCCCCTTCAACAGTAAAAATCAAAGATACTCATGATGGATTGAACCTTACTTTGAACGGAATCTATTACAGAAACTTTCAGAATAAAATTGTCTTACGCGTAGAAATTTATAATACGTCTAAAATCACTTTGGATATAGACCAGATCCTTTTCAGATCAAAGCTTAAGAATCATAATGCCGCCAAAAAAGATTATGTATATCAGGAGAGAATCCTGACCCCGGTAAAAACCTGTGGTGAGCAGCGAAATATTAAACTGGGGGAAACAAGGGTTCTTACCTTCATCTTCGACAAATTCACATTGAATGAAGATGAAATACTGAGCCTGGAAGTAGGGGAGCATGCCGGAGGCAGAAGCGTCAATATCCGCATTCCCAGAAAGAAACTTTTATTCCCGGAATATATATAGAAACAGTTAATGTATTCAGTTATGAAATATCTGATTCTGCTATTGCTTTTTTTTTCATTAAAGTATCAGGGGCAGATACCCTATATTGATCCCATAGGTTTAGTGGAAAGGACTTTTGAGAAAAATGCCACTGACGACTATGAAAAAGCGACTAAAAAAAGCCTGGATGAGCTGGCTCAGATTGCGGCAGTTAATGAAATTGAAAACTTAGCCAGAACTACCATTTCTAAAAAAGATCTTATCAACTTTTCAAAGTACTCCAATGTCTGCAACCCTTATTTTAATCCTATTAAAAAAAGGAAATGCAGAAAGAAACTGGAATATATTAAAGCTGCCAACAGCATATTGGAAGATGCATTTATAGCTGGGGTAGGAATACAGATCAACCGCGGAAACAGAGAAAGACTGGATGCAGGATTTATGGGTACTTTAAATTTTCTGATTCAGGAACTGGATGAAATGAAATATGAGGCGGAACAAAGCAATCTGTTCTACAAATTAGGCCTTATACCCAAGTAATATCAATATTACACATGTATTATAAGTTTTAACAATACCCTTATTATGAGAGCATTACCATTGTTGTTTTTTTTTGCATTTCAGCTGTTTTCAGCTCAGTTTGTACATGTTGCTATCCATTTGAATAATACCGATTCGGATACAAGAAAAAAGCTTTTAGAAATTGCTGGACATACCGCGGCAAGAGCAGTTCAGTTAAAAATCCAGAATGATTACCTGGAAGAAATGATTAGGAATGATGAAGAATTTTTAGAAAGGAATTATAAAAAGTCTGATAAATTCGATAAGCAAAATAATACGATTAAGTCTTTAAAGACCGGGGTTTTAGGGATAGGACCTGTGCTATTGAATCAGTTTAAAAAACTTCCTTATATAACCAATGTTAAGAAGGATTATTTACAATCTTTAGCGTTAGATAAAGCTGCACTTCTTTCCCTCCAGAATGTGGATGCTTCAAAAATAAAGGCAGCCGAAAGACAGGAAATTTACAGAATCCGGGATCAGCTGATAAGGGTATATTCTAAAAATGATAAGGAAGTTGTTGGCGTGATGACTTTGCCAGCTTTAGCATCTCTGATACAAAACAATCCTGGACTTATCCAATTAATCAAGAACCTTGAAATTATATTCTAGTTTTTCATTCATCTCTAAATTTATTTCAATATGTACAGGTTTCTGTTAGTACTGTTAGTATTTGCCTCAATAAGAGCTTATTCCCAGCCGTTTGCCAATAACCCTGTTGGCCCGATTTCAGATGTTCCGTCGAATCTTGGCTCAGGTGGGATTATTGTAGAAAAATATTTGTTGAAGAGCAGAGAAGAAACAACAGAGAAAAGGACAGAAGATTTTTATAAAGAATATAGAAAAAGGCTTATTTATTATCCTGGATCTGTTATCTGGCTGTTTACGGTAAATAATATTATCAATAATGTGAAAGACAGATCCCGAAAACTCAGACAGGATAATGAAAATCTTTCTTTCCTGTATTATTCAAAAAAGAAAGAGAACAGGGTTTATCTGCTGTCAGCAGACAGTCAGATTGAGAATATGTCTTCCCATTTCTTAAATGGTGAAAAAGCCGTCATTTTGGGAGAAAAATTTAATCTGTATGAAGACCTGAGAACATCGCTGTCTGCCATTAACCGGAAACTGGATCGGGTAGAAGATAATATCAAAGAAAGTACGCTGAGGAGGAAATTAGTCCGGCAGTTTACTAAATAGTTTAATCTAAATTTTTAAAGGCATGAATATACTATATGTTAATTTCAGATCATTCAGTGCTAAGGTAGTTCTCATAGGGGTACTATTGTTATCTATATTAGCTAAAGCGCAGCTTGTGACACTTCATTTCACTTGGAATTGGTCTGCTAATGATCTCCTGTCTAAGGAATATTATAAAGATATGGCCTCAGCACACAGAAAGCTGGATGGATATGCCGTAACAAGAACAGCTGTTACGAAAAGAACAAAAGATATTTATATAGAGCCTAATCAGGAACTTACCCGCATATCATCTGGTTTAGCTTCAAAAAAAGACGATCTATTGAAATTTTTATCCGGAACAAGTTATGATTATATAAAGTATAAATATCCGATAGTACCAGTTTCCCCGCTTTCAGGCAGTAAACTTTCAAATGCTTTGGTAAGAAGAAGATTCAAAAAGAAATTTGATGCTGAGAAAGAAAATATTACCAACTATCTGGATACCGGTAACTATATTCCTGAAGGAGAAAGACTGCGTTTCATTCAACAGGCCTTAGATAAAGTAATACGAGTAACACTGGAAGATGAAACATATTAAACCAATATCCGCATTCCTGCTTCTTTTTAGCTTTAGTTTTTTTTATACACAGACCTGGTCTTTTGATATTAATGATTATACCGTTGCAGGAACCAAAACTGGAATTATTGGAGGATTAGCAGCAGAAATTGTTTTAAAAGATAAACAAAATGAGCTGTTTGAAAAACTTATAAAGCTGGAAAAAGAGATTGATGACAAAAAGAGCATTAAAAGTCTGCAGAGCCTTGCACTTGCTGCTGCCGCTATCGCTACGATTGAAATTACCAAAACAGATATAAAAGATCTCAGAAAGGTGATCAGCATCATCAAATACAATCCATTATTTATTAAACATTCCCTGGGAAAGAAATCCGAAGAGCTGGCCATTGAAAACAGATACTTAGAGGAAGCCGAAAGTGACTATAGGGGATATCTAGCATCAGGACTTCTTTCCGGAGGTTTAGGACAGTTTTATACTGTTTTTGGAAAGCTTTTAACAAGGATTTTGAAAATCAGAGCCACTGTTTTGTCTATAAAGAAAGATCTGCAATCCATATCGGTAATCAATAAAGTCTTAATTAAATAGTAGTAAGATTTACAACATACAAAAATCAGTGATGTTAAAAAATACAAAGTAAATGACAATACAAGAAATTCTAAATCAATACAGGACAATTCTTCAAACCAGATTTGACCTGTTTATTAACGAGACGAGACCGTATGTGCTGCTCATAGCCGTTACATTTACATTTGTTTTTGTCGGGTACAAAGTGATGAAAGCAATGTCGGATCCGGATGAAAAGATTGGACGTGATGCACTGTTAAGGCCCATTCTTACTCTTATGGCTATTACTTTATACATTCCCCTGGTCAAATTATTATTATTTGATACGGTAGATATTTTATCAGAGATCATAAAACACGGTGCCTATAAAGTGACAGGACGTAGCCCTGCTGATTTTGAACAGGCATTCCAAAGGGGGATAACCCATGTGCAGGGAACAGGAGCAGATGGGAATGGAGTGTATGATGTACTGCAGGTCAATCCTTTTTTAGAACTGTTTCACATCATTATTTATTTTGTTGCTTCTATTGTTGGAGGGTACATTTTAATGAGGCAATTACTGATGATATTTGTCTATTATGTTTTGGGAATGATTGTCTTACCGTTTTCACTTATTATATCTAATGAAAGAATTCTGAAGACATGGTTCTTTGGCTTCCTGTCTATATTGCTGTGGGAGCCCATATTAACGATTCTGAAAGTGATTATAGTTCTTTTGCCTGTTGGAAATACAGAATTTACTAATGTTCTCCTTTCTATTGCTCTTCAGGTTATCATGATACTTATGATACTAAAAGTTCCACAATTTGCTAATCTTTTGGTAGATCCTGAATCAGGTAACAGATTTAGTAATAAGGCCGGTTCTGTTCTGAGAGGTTTACCTGGAAAAGCTTATGATAAATTACGGGGAAAATAATACATATGAAAGAGATGTATTTATTTTTAATTAAGAGGTCATTCCTACATCTACCATTAAATAACAATTCAAAAAACACTACTCTGAGATGACAGAGCATACTTTTAAAAATAATTCCTGCGAAATAATATACGCACTGATCCGGACCAGGCTTCCGAAAGACCAGATGGATTGGATGAAAACTATGATGATATATGAAAATGAAACCCTTTTCTTTCAGAACTTCAGACGGATTCCAGAAATGATTCCATCGGTTTCACCGGAATGGAGCTCATCTGAGAAAATAAACCTTGAAAAACTGTATCCAGGCCTTACTTCCGGCCAATGGAACCTTCAACAGTTCTGCCAATGTTTACTGATGCTTTGTATTCCTGAAGATCAGAATGTAGCTGTCGTAAAAAAGCTTATGCAGCCAGCAGATATCAGCGAACTGATCAGTATCTACAAGGGAATTTTCTTCCTTGAAAATGCCTGTGAGTTTGTTCCCCTTGTTGAAGAGGGTATTACAACCCATATCACTTCTGTTTTTGATTCCATCGCTATTTTAAACCCTTTTGCAGCCAAATACCTGCCTATGGATTCCTGGAATCAATTGGTCCTTAAAGCATTGTTTATGAAACGTCCGCTCTATCAAATCACCAATTTGGATTTGCGTAACAATGGAAAACTGGCTTTCATCGCCAACAATTTTATTCGCGAAAGGTGGTCTGCTGGGAAAACCGTATCTCCGGAGATCTGGCGGTTGACGGACGGATTTGTCACTAAAGAGATTACCTCAGATCTGTTGAAAGTTATTGAATCTGGTGACCAGCTCTCAAGGCACGCAGCCATCATCGTACTGAGAGAAAATGCTTCCAACACATGCAATAATATATTAAGGCCTATAAATACTACTTTATGGAACTATATCGGAGAACAATATAATATCCAGAATAAAGAAATATAAAAATTTATCAAATAATAAATGTTTTTTGTCTGAAAATAAAGGATATTTTGAATTAATAATAGGAGATTATTTTAGCAGAAAAATAGTATATATATTGCTGTTGTAAGGGGCTCAATTATTTCTGCAGGATTTGAAAGCATATAAATATGTACTGCATTGGATGGTAATGATCCAAAGTGTTTTTTGGCCGCTTCCTTTGTGGAAGCGGCATCAATATGTTTTATATCTACATGTATCATAGCAATCGAGGAAGTAGATTTCGATACCATAGATCTTCTTTGATTAGGTCTTAATATCGCTTACACTCGTCTCTTTAAATGAGATGATCATATCTTCCCACTTTGACGAGTAGACTCAAAGAAAGGGAGTTTCTGGTGATCCTTTTGTGTTTGTGTCTATGATAACAAAACCATTCAAGATATTCTTTTTCTCCCAAAGCTTGTAGCTTCACTTTTCAGTTTAAAATCCACTATTTTACTGTCAGTCATCTTAATTGGAGATGTCTTTTGGTTCCGTGGTTTCATATAGTAAATGCTATCCAAGCAGCTAGAATGAATGGTGAAAAAAGAAAGATGAGCAAAACGCCCATCTTTCATTGTACACTTAAATACTAATAATACTATGCTATATCTTTAAAAGTCTCCTGGCTTATTCCGACTTATATACCTTAAAGCTTAAAATGATGAATTTATATTATGAATAATGGTATAGTATTAAAAATCGGAAATTGACCATGCAGATATAGTTTTGTACTCAAAGAAGTCCTTCTAACTTTTATTTACCTTCAGTATTAACAGTACAGTATACATAAACAATTTAATGTTTGACAAAATTATTGAAATAGCTTAGTAATAAGAAATATAAGTTGTAGACATTAAACTATATCTATGAAGTTATAAATTGTTATATGATGTAGTTGTTGTTTTACGGAAGGATAAACAGAAAGATGAGCTCATTGAGCTCATCTTAATCCTGTATCATCTAAAAATACAGGTAGCTAAATAGAATGAATGTTTAATGAATGCTTATTTAAGGCTTGTCAATAGAAATAGGTATAAGCAAAATAACTTCTGATGTTTGAAGCAAAGCTATAGAATTATATAGTTTAAAAGGCTATCAGAGTTGTAGTTATTTAATGACATGGATGAAGTTTTTGTTGTGATTACTAAAAGTTTAGAGTTGTAAAAGCCCGGTTTTAAAATGTTAAAAACCGGGCTTTATAAAGTTAAATATTGAAATACTTTTTTTTAACCAGTCTTTTTAATTACTGCTCCATATTAACGATTAAAAATGTTTTCTTATTGATAGCCCTTCGATGGGCTCAGGGTCACACCTTTAATACCAATCGAAATTTTTAAGCTGTCAGGCTGAGCCTGTCGAAGCGATTATTATTAAAAGGGATAGGTCATACTTTTTTATTCAGTAAGATCTTTATTGGGATGGCTAAGGCATAGCTGAAGCTGCTTTTTGTCAAGTTGATTCTCCCAGTTAGCCACAACAACGGTAGCCACAGAATTGCCAATAACATTGGTGACAGCTCTGCATTCACTCATAAATTTATCAATTCCTAAAATCAGAGTCATTCCGGCAATAGGAATTTCAGGTACAACAGCCAATGTGGCGGCCAAAGTAACAAAACCGGCTCCTGTTACTCCTGCTGAACCCTTGGAACTTAACATAGCAACCAGAAGTAGAACCAGCTGTTTTTCGATTGATAGTTGGATATTGAGAGCCTGGGCAATAAAGAGTGAAGCAAGAGTCATATAAATATTGGTTCCGTCAAGATTAAAAGAATAACCGGTAGGGACTACAAAACCTACAATAGTTTTTGAGCAGCCTGCTTTTTCAAGCTTTTCCATAATCCCGGGCAGGGCAGATTCTGAAGAGCTGGTTCCCAATACCATAAGAACTTCTTCTTTAAGATAAATGATGAGTTTGAAAATATTAAATCCATTATACCACGCCACAGCCCCTAAAATGACAATGACAAACAGAAGGGAAGCGAAATAAAAAGTACCTACCAAAAAAATAAGATTTAAAACAGAATAAAGACCATATTTTCCGATCGTAAATGCCATTGCTCCAAAAGCCCCAATAGGAGCAAGCTTCATCAGTATATGAACAATTTTAAAAACAGGTGCCGATAAATCCTGCAAAAAATTGATGATACTCTGGCTTTTATCTTTGGTTAATACCAAAGCAACCCCCATTAAAATTGAAACCAATAGGATCTGAAGAATATTATCACCCACCAGGGGGCTCAACAAAGTGTCGGGAATAATATTGGTGAGAAATTCCGTGATTGTTGTTCCATGCGCTTTCTGCTGATATTGAGAAATATCACCGGAGAGATTAGCCGGATCTATGTTTAATCCGGATCCGGGCTGTAGCAGATTTCCTACAATAAGCCCAATGAAAAGTGCCAGGGTAGAGAAGGTAAGAAAATAAATCATTGATTTTAGAGCAATCCTGCCCACTTTTGCAAGGTCTGTCATGTGAGCAATTCCCAATGTAAGAGTAATAAAAATAACCGGTGCAATAATCATTTTAACCAGCCTGATAAAACCGTCACCCAAGGGTTTCATTTTCTCACCAATTTCAGGATAAAACCGGCCTAAAATTACTCCGCCAATGATAGCAATAACAACCTGAAAATAAAGCTGCTGATAAATTTTTTTTGATTTCATAAGATTATTGTAATAGTTGTAAAGTGCTGTATTATAGGATAATATAGTATTGAATCTGAGTAAAAAAGAATATAGGAGGGCATCCTCTTCCTGAAAACAGTTCTTATCCTGGTATGGAAATAAGAAAGTAGTAAAGGTTTAGAAAAAGTTTCAATTTTTTGAAATGTTATTTGAGCCTCCGATTGACCTCACAGCCATAATCTTCATTTTTCATTTAATCCATAATGTTGATTATCATTCTCTACGGTCTTCTGTAATTAAGATTTTCACAGGGAATATGAGCAGAGTAAACAATACAATAAAACCTCATGTTTAAAATAAGTACGATGATTTTAGTTATTTTTTATAGGCCTGATTGCGGTCTCCCAATCTCACAAGATCAACAGTATTCTTTATATTCAGTTTTTTGTAAATTCTTGCCTTATAAGTGCTCACCGTAGAAAGGTGAAGGTTGAGTTCGTTTGATACTTCAATATTCCCATACCCTTTCACAAGGAGATCAAATATTTCTTTTTCCCTTTCGGATAATGTTTCCAGTGGGTTGATGGGAGTGTCTTTTTTAGCTGAAGAAACGAGTTTTTTTACAATCTCCGGGGAGTAATAATTTCCGGTTTCAAAGATTTGCTGAACGGCTTCCAGGATATTATTTTCATCCGATAATTTATTAATGTAACCATCCGCTCCTTCAATGATATATTGTACGGCAATATCATTGTCATATACTGAAAAGACCAGGATTTTAAGATCAGGCTGTATTGTTTTTATTTCACCAATCATACTCAGATATTTGCTTTCCGGCATATTGATATCCAGAATTAATAGATCGAATTGTGCTGCATATAACTTATCCGTAAGCTCTGTGTAGGATTCAGCATATGAAATTTTCACATCTTTGTAGTGTGATTCCAAAATCAGAGTAGTGCCTAATCTTACGACAAAATGATCGTCTGCAATAATAATTTTTCTAGTCATATTTTTTTTTAATTTTAATGGATACAACAGTTCCTTTTGGAGTATTGTTTTTGAACTCAATTTTACCATTGATCATCATGAGCAGCTGAAGGATAAGGTGTAACCCTAAACTGTATTTTTGTAAAACCAGCTTTTCATTTTCAATATTATCCTGAAGTTTTTCATAATAGGTCATCTGTTCCCGGCTCATTCCTTTACCCGTATCTTTTACCTCCAGGAAAAAAGTAGTGATATCTTCAGTCGTCGAAAGTTCTATAACTCCATTGGTGGTATTTTTAATAGCATTGTCGATGAGATTATGAATGATAACCGCAATCACATTCTGGTTGTTTTTCGAATAAGTCGGGTTTTTAATATTGTTGACAATAAGAGTGTTTTGCTCTTTGGCAGCAACTTCAAAAAGAGCTTTTTTAGCTTCCGCAACTTCGTAGACGTTATACTGCTCATTTTTTTCACAGACATTATAAATCTCTGCATATTCCTTTAAGGTCTTCACGAAATTGTAAAACTCTACAGAAGATTTGTAGAAACTTTCAAAATGTTTCTTTTGTATGTAATGGTCGTGCTCGTCTGTTTCATAGAGTTTTTGGGCGGTAATGGATAAAAACTTTATGGGCGTAATGATGTCATGGCTTATCGTTTCCAGAAGTTTTTTCTGCTGTACACTTTCTTTTCGGAGCTGTTCCTTGGTATCCTCCAGCTTGGAGACGGTCTTTGAAAGTTTCCGGGTTCTTATGGCGATAATTTCTTCAAGTTCTCTTTTTTTCTGTTCCTGCCTTTTTATTCTTATTTTAATGAGGGTCAATACAATAAGTGCTAATAGCAAGATAATGAATAATTTAAAGATCAATGTCTGGTGAAACAGATGTTTTACATTGACATTAATTGTTTTATAAATGTATTTCCCTTTCGGAGAGGTCAGTACCCTCACCATAAGCTGATATTGTCCCGGCTCCAGGTTGGCGATATAATATTTGCCATCGCTGCTTACCCTTTCCCATTTTTCATTCTTGGAACCTTTCAGTTTTCCTTCAATAACCAAATTAGCCCTGTTGGCATAATAAGGAACATCTATTAAAATGACCGCTTTATAAAAATTGTTTTCCAGATTAATATTCTGTCCCTGTATCCTACTTTTGTAATCATAGAATATAACCCTCTCTAAAAAGAAGTTTTTAGGATAATAGCTTCTTATTTTTTCAGGATCAAAAAATACAAGACCTTTGATAGAAGGAAATACAAAATTTCCATTGGGGAGGGCTGCCGCACTTGGAGAAAATCCTCCATTGAACTCATTCGTATTAAAACCGTCTTCTTTGCTGTACCGGTAATAGCTGGGTAACGTTTTTTTGTCTGTAGAATATTGCAGCAGGCTGCTTTTCAGTACCTTGAATAAACCATTGTTGGTGCTGATCCAGAGAAAACCTTTTTTGTCTTCTAAAATGGTGTGCGAAAATAAAAGATATCCGTTTTCATCTTCAGGCATTTTAATGAGCTGACCCTTTTTGTATAGAAAGAAGCCATTTCCCTGGGTCATGATCCAAACATTTCCATCTTTTGTTTTTGTAATTTCCCTTACATGTAATGACTGTGTAGAAATTTTTTTAGGACTAAAAGAAGGTCCTTCTACTGAATACAAGGCATCTCTCGTACCTATCAGCCATTTATTACGCCCATATTCATGCACAGTGGTTATAATATTGGGAATGGAAAACTGTAAAAACGACTTTTTGAAACTGGAATCTTTATAAAGGGAAAGCGTAGATTTTAAAATAGGTTTGTGAAATGTTACAATAAAATAATTTTTCAGTTTCCAGGCACGGGAGGGTTCATTTTTAAAAATAAGATTTTCTTTTTCAGAATAATCAGACTGTTTGAAAAAACGTCTTAAGCCTGATCTCTGCTGAACAAGAATATTCTGATGAGTATCATACAGTAAAAAAAAATGATTGGTTGTGTTAAAATGATACTGTTTTACCAGCCCGGTTTTATTGTATACATCCCCTAAGGAATTAATGACCTTATCCTTTCCAAAAGGAAGTATGGAGTAAAAAATATTTTCATAAGATTTATCCGATTTATTGGAAACATGGAAATTGTTGAATTTTATGACATTCAATCCATCAGATAATGTACCCAGGTACAGCTTATTGTTCGCTTCGTCATGATAGATGGAAGATAAAGAATTTTTATTAAGGTCATAATCTGTTAATTTTTTTAAACTGAAGTTATTGTATTCGTAATGTACTCTATACAACATGTGATTCTGGATGATAAAGGATTGATTGTTTACCTGGCTCCAGTATACTTTGGTATCGTTCTTAAAAAAAATTTCAGGTGCATCCAGATAAGTGATCCGGGTTGGAGAAATTTTAATTATTTTTTTTGAAGATCTGCAAATAATAAAAATAGTTTTGTCAAAACAAAATGTATCTGAAATATAACTTTGACGAAGATTTTTCAGCGTTGTAATTTTGTTATTCCTATATTGTATTGTCCCGTCATGCAGCAAATGATAATAGTTGTTCTTACCAAAATAAATAAAGAAATCGGTATCCTCAAACTTATCCTCTATTGTATTCTTAGTAAAAATAAGGTTCGATCTGCTTTCGCGTAATACTCTTTGAAGGCAGCCAAGTTGATGACTCAGAATACTTACATTTCTTTTGGATATTAATGCAATATTTTCATCAAAAGCTGTTGTAATATAAATAGTATCTTTCTTTGCATTTCCAAAAAAAGAGGTAAATCTGTTATTTTTAAAGTTAAGATGATTATAGGTGACAAAATTATTTCCGTCATAACGTACCAAACCATTTTCTGTGCTGATCCAGATAAATCCGTACCTGTCCTTAATAATATCCTTTACGCTGTTCTGAGGAAGTCCTCTATCTGTATCATACCATACCGAAGCCGTCTGTTGGCTGCAATACAGTTGTATATTGATGAAAAATAGAACTATAAGTTGTTTGTAAAACATTTTTAATACTTGTCATTATAAAGTATTCATGGTATAGAATTGTAAAAATTTGCAATTTTAAAAGCCGGTAGAAGTATCGAGTGTCATTGTAAAACCAGATGCTTTTACATTTAAAATGATAGTTGTCTCAATTTCCAAGGCTTTCAGAGTAAGCTGTAGAGGATAATTAAATACCTGCTAAACTTTGCATTCTTTGATGATTCGCAGCTTATTTGTTTTGATATTCTGTTGAATAGTTTTTGATAATTGATAATTATGATTAATGACATCTGTTATAGAATAAAATCAATATCAGACAGGTAAATAGTTGATTTTTATTTTTAAAAGATGAATTCTCTTAAAAATTGGCAGTAACTCTCTATTATTTTTGTCAATATATTATCAATTATATATTTTTCGTAAAAGTACATAAATGTTCTCTATAAGAGTTTTTTTAACCTGTAGTTATAAAACTACATATAATACAATTTTAATTGTCATTTTTCAATAGGTAGTTTAATTTTTCATTTCTATTTTATAAAAAATAGTAAGTGTGGTCCACGTATAATTGTGCTTTTGACAGAAAGAGAACTTCCCAATAAGAAGTCATGTAAGAGAAGCGGAAGGCGTTGATGAACTGGTTGCAGCTGCTGTTTTGGATGACGCAATAGTTGATTTTTTATCCGGGACCTTTGAAAATCCTGCTATTGAGGGTTTTCTTTTACAGTGCATCAGCAGGAATCTTCGTACTGTAAAACACCTGCTGTCAGTTTATTCATTATGGTGGTTTGTAATTTTTAAACTACAGAAATAAGATGTAATACTACATGACTGACAATTTGTTTTGACGCAAGGAATTAAATTTTTCAGATTTCATCTATTAAATTTGTACCATCATTAAAATAAATGAGTTTAATTCTTAATAAGAGAATTGTCAGATCACTAATGATAAAAAATGCAAATGAAAGAATAATAAAATATATTTAAACTTCAAAAAAGTAGAAAAAACATCTGTAGGATACTACATTTATCTCAGGTTATAGAGCCTCTGTAAAAATTTTATTCTTTTGTTTATCCTTAAACAAAAGGCCTTTTTTCTATTCTATTTTTTAAGCAAACGGATATTCCTTTTATGCTAATCATGCAGAAATTGGTATAAGAATTATATGTACTTGCTTATCTCATATTATCCACTTCATAAAAAGTGTAAACACAAATATAAAAACAATGAAAAAAAATGTAACAACTTTATTAACAGCAGCCTTATTGGCAGCTTCTTCTGGCATTTTTGCACAGAATGCAGGTGTAGGGATTAATACTACAGCGCCTAATTCCACATTGGATATTAATGGAAAACTAGGGATTACTGATCTTGACGGACTTCAGGCACCACGACTTACCCGGGCAGAGCTTTCTGCTAAAGGAGATGCTCTTTATGGAACTAATCAAAAAGGAGCATTAATTTATATTACAGATATCTCAACGGGTGACAATAGCGGACCAAGAGTGAATATTGATGCAATTGGATACTATTATTTTGATGGGGTAGTATGGCAGAAGCTGATCAGTAGTTATAATAATATTTATAATGCAGATGGTGTTCTTACCAATACCAGAACGGTTACCCAAAATGGAAGTGATCTGAAATTCGTGAATCAACAGACGACCACTATTAATAATAGTGCCGGCCTTGGTATAGTGCAGGATTCTGGTACAGGAACAAGATCTTCAATGGGTTTTTCCAATAATGGAAATTATTCTTTATTTATCTATTGTGATACAAATTCGGCAGCACAGATTATGGCTACCGGAAAAAGTTCAGTCCTTACTTTAGGAACCACAAATACACATTTTCCTTCTGGAATAGATTTTATAACAACATCGGCTGGAGATGCTTTAGGCGAGGTACGGATGCATATTTCGCCAGCAGGGAATATTACAGCAACTAATAATCTGGCAGTAGGGTATGCTACGGAACCTGCTTTTGGTTCAGAAAAATTAAATGTAAATGGAAGTATTAAAACAGCAACAGCCACTTACCCTGATTATGTATTTGAAGAGTATTACACTGGAAAATCTTTACTGAATTCTAAATATAAATTCTTAAATATTTATGATACAGAAAAATTTATTAAACAGAACAATCATTTACCGGGGGTAACTTCTATTAATGATTTAGCAAAAACGGAAAATGGACTCTATTCATTTAATTTATCAGAACTTTCAACCCAGACACTGGAGAAGGTGGAAGAGCTTTACTTACATGTTATAAAACAGCAAAGGCAGATTGATTTCCAAAAAGAACAAATTAATAAACTAGTTGTCTTAACCCAGAAATTACAAAAGAAAATGAAGTCAAAAAAACAGTAATACAATTGTCATAATCATTACAAAAAAAACGGAATATTTATTCCGTTTTTTCATACACTCAGTGCTTCAGTCAATTTTGAGAATACCAAAAATCGTACATTTATTTATGTTTGTGCGTTTGATTTCTATCGCCCAACCTTACAAGATCCACAGTATTCTTAATATTTAATTTTTTATAAATTCTTGCTTTGTAAGTACTCACCGTAGAAAGGTGAAGGTTGAGTTCATTCGATATTTCAATATTCCCATATCCTTTCACCAGAAGATCAAATATTTCCTTCTCCCTTTCGGATAATGTTTCCAGTGGGTTGATGGGAGTGTCTTTTTTAGCGGAAGAAACAAGCTTTTTTACAATATCCGGGGAGTAATACGTTCCGGTTTCTAATATTTGCTGAACGGCTTCCAGGATATTATTTTCATCCGATAATTTATTAATGTAACCATCCGCTCCTTCAATGATATATTGTACCGCAATATCGTTGTCATATACTGAAAAGACCAGGATTTTAAGATTGGGCTGTATTGTTTTTATTTCACCAATCATACTCAAATATTTGCTTTCCGGCATATTGATATCTAAAATGAGCAGGTCAAACGACTCTGCATATAATTTTTCTGTGAGTTCCATATAGGATTCTGCACAGGAAACTTTTACATCTTTGTAGTGTGATTCCAGAATCAGGGTAGTGCCTAATCTTACTACGAAGTGATCATCGGCAATAATAATTTTTCTAGTCATCTTTTTGTTTTTTTATTTTAATGGATATTATGGTTCCGTTGGGTGTGTTATTTTTAAATTCAATTCTACCATTAATCATCATAAGCAGCTGAAGGATAAGGTGTAGTCCTAAACTGTATTTTTGTAAAACCAGCTTCTCATTTTCAATATTATCCTGAAGCTTTTCATAATAGGTCATCTGTTCCCGGCTCATTCCTTTACCCGTATCTTTTACCTCCAGGAAAAAGGTCCTGCTATCTTCAGTGGTAGAAAGTTCTATGATTCCATTAATTGTATTTTTAACCGCGTTATCTATGAGATTATGAATGATGACAGCAATCACATTCTGGTTGTTTTTTGAGTAAGTGGGATCTTTAATATTGTTGATAATAAGAGTGTTTTGTTCTTTCGCTGCAACCTCAAAAAGAGCTTTTTTAGCTTCTACCACCTCATAAATATTATAAATTTCATTTTTTTCAGAAATGTTATATATCTCTGCATATTCCTTTAGCGTTTTCACGAAATTGTAAAACTCTACAGAAGATGTGTAGAAACTTTCGAAATATTTCTTTTGTATGTAACGATCATGTTCGTCTGTCTCATATAACTTTTGGGCGGTAATGGATAAATACTTTATGGGCGTAATGATATCATGACTTATGGTCTCCAAAAGTTTTTTCTGCTGTACACTCTCTTTTCGGAGCTGTTCCTTGGTATCTTCCAGTTTGGAGACGGTCTTTGAAAGTTTCCGGGTTCTTATGGTAATGATTTTTTCAAGTTCTCTTTTTTTCTGTTCCTGCCTTTTTATTCTTATTTTAAAGAATGTAAATACAATAAGAGACAATAGTAAAACAATAAAGAATTTAAAAATAGGTGTTTGGTAAAACAAGTATTTTACACTGATATCCATTGTTTTATAGATGTATTTTCCTTTCGGAGAAGTCAATACTCTCACCATAAGCTGATATTGGCCCGGTTCCAGATTTGAGATATAATATTTGCCGTCACTGCTTACCCTTTCCCATCTTTCATTCTTGGAACCTTTCAGTTTTCCTTCAATAACCAAATTAGCTCTGTTAGCATAATAAGGAACATCTATTAAAATTATCGTTTTATAAAAATTGTTTTCCAGATTAATATGCTTTCCCTGTATCCTACTTTTGTAATCATAGAATATAACCCTTTCCAAAAAGAAATTTTTAGGGTAATAGCTTCTTATTTTTTCAGGATCAAAGAATACCAGTCCTTTGATAGATGGAAACACAAAACTTCCATTTTGGAGAGCTGCGGCACTTGGAGAACTGCCTCCATTGAATTCATTGGTTTTAAAGCCATCTTCCTTACTGTACCGGTAGTAGTAGGGTAACGTTTTTTTATCTTTTAAATATTGCAGCAGGTTACTTTTCAGCACCTTGAATAAACCATTATTGGTGCTGATCCAGAGAAAACCATTTTTGTCTTCCAGAATCGTATGTGAAAATGAAAGATATCCGTTTTTATCTTCGGGCATTTTAATGAGCTGACCCTTTTTGTATAGAAAGAAGCCATTTCCCTGGGTCATGATCCAAATATTCCCATCTTTTGCTTTTGTAATTTCTCTTACATGTAATGAACGGGTAGAGATCTTTGTAAGAGTAAAAGAGGGTTCTTCCATCGAATACAAGGCATCCCTGGTTCCTATCAGCCATTTATTATGGGCCAGCTCTTGTACTGATGTAACAATATTGGGTATTGAAAACTGTAAAAACGGCTGTTTGAAACCGGAATCTTTATAAAAAGAAAGTTGAGATTGTAATGAAGGCAGATGTAACGTTGTAATATAGCAATGGTTGACATTGAAAACGTACGGTGGTGTTTCCTTGAAATACAGGGATTCGTGTTTTGAATAATCGGAACCTTTGAAAAAACGAAGTAGTGATCTGCCGTTTTGAACAAAAATATTTTTTTGTGGATCATAGAATAAAAAATATTTGCTGGTTGTATTAAAATGATATTGCTTTATCAGTCCGTTTTCGTTGTATACATCTCCAGATGCAGTAATTACTTTATCATTTTCAAAAGGAAGTATCGAATAAAAAATATTTTCATAAGATTTGTTTGACCGGTTGGCCACATGGAAATTATTAAACTTCACTACATTCAAACCGTCTGATAAGGTACCGAGATAAACTTTATTATTAATCTCATCATGATAAACAGATGCTAAAGAGTTTTCATTAAGATCATAATCTATCATTTTTTTTAATCCGATGGTATTGTTTTGATAGGATACCTTATACAATGACTTATTATGAAAGATAAAACACTGATTGTTAATCTGACTCCAGTATACTTTGACGTGATTCTGGAAGAAAATCTCTGAAGCATTTAAATAACTGATTTGCCCTGAAGATATTCTGATGATTTTTTTTAACCTCTTATCAATAATAAAAATATTTTGCCCAAAACAAAAAGTATCGGCTATATAATGCTTATGCAGTTCCTTTAGGGATACTATCTTTTTATCATTATATTGTATAGTTCCATTATTAAACAGATGATAGGAATTCTTTCTGTCAAAATAAATGAAGAAGTCTTTATGATCTATTTTTTCAGGAGTTCCGTTTTTTACAAATAATCCATATAACTTGCTTTCATCCAACATTTTTTGAGTACAGCTGTTCATCTGATGTAAAACACTTACATTTCTTCTGGACAATAAAACAATGTTTTCCGTATAAGCTGTAGAATTATAAATGGAATCTTTTTCAATACTTCCGAAAAAAGAAGTAAATCTGTTGTTTTTAAGATCAAGATGATTATACGTTACAAAATTATATCCATCGTAGCGTACTAAACCGTTTTCTGTACTCAGCCATATAAATCCGTATTGATCTTTAGTAATATCTTTTACACTATTCTGTGGAAGACCATTATCTGTGTCATACCATACAGAAGCTGTTTGCTGGCTATAGCATAGCAGTATCCGGAATAATAGCAGCAATATAACTGCTTTATGATACATTGAGGAGCGTTGGTACATTTGTGTTTGTTCGGTTCAATTAATATAAATGTAGTAAAAATAAATCATTGTTGAAAGAATTAAATGTCATTTAAAAACTACATGATACGCAATTAAAAATTACAATATTGCTAATCTATTTTTACAGTAATTATTTTACCTTTTGTTAAGATTATCAGACATTTGCATTAGTAACTTTAATGCTTTGTTTAACCATTAAAAGTTAAATAAATTCTCAAATTTTTTAAACAAAATTCTGTATTTATTTCACTTTTGTGAGATGTTTTTATTCTTGTTTTTAAAGAAATAACATGCTTTAGTTAATTAAATTATTAATGAAGTCACTTTGTCTTAAAGAATAAAAGGTGAGTGGTAGGTGAATCAATGTACATGGAAAATTAAGTATGGTTAAAATTATAAAAGTTACATTTTTAATAGCAGGGCTGTAAGAGAGTGCAATCAGCGTATTTGTACAAGCTCCCGGAATGAATGGAATAACAGTATTCCGCCATTTGAATTCAAAATATATACAGAGAAAATAAATAAGAATAGACAAATTTAATAATTGAAGGGTAATGAAAATAAATAATAAGAAGAGAGTAAGTCATCATATGATTGTTCAGTTAGTTCTATTGTCGCTACTTTCTTTGAGCATTGGTATTCTCATGTTTTTTGGATACATTTTTACTTCAGAGGTTTTTTCCCTGGTCGTTTTATTGGTACTGGTATATGGGCTGTTAAAAAACCGGTTTATATTTGAATATGAGAATTCCGGAAAGGTGATTTCTATTAAAAGCTATCAATGGCTTTCAAATGGAAGAAATCCAGTCTTTGAAATGCCACAAAAAAAAATTGTAAGGATAGAAATACTGGAAAGGACCTATCGAAAATATTTAATTATTCTTTTTTCAAATTCTTCAGGGAAGCTGTTAAGAAAAAATATTGATATTACATTTTGTAGTGAGAATGAAATCCACAAGCTTTTAGGGGATATATCCAACAATTTAATAAAGGATAAATCAGGAACTTACTTCTTATAAAATATTACTTTTCGAATACAGATATAAATTAATTAAAGATGGAAAATTTGAAAGACATTCACATTGGTGCATTGGTGTATGAATGTGTCAATGAACAGGATATTGAGATGAGCAGAATCTGCAGATTCTTACATTCAACAGAAAAGGAGATTCTCGAAATGTATTCTAAGAAATCATTAGACGTTGATATACTTCTAAAATGGTCGAAATTATTGAAATATGATTTTTTCCGTCTCTATTCCAATCATTTAATATTATACGCTCCCATCGCCAGCCAAAATAAAAATGGAGTGAAATCAAAACTGCCTCAGTTCCGGAAAAGTCTCTATACAAAGGAAATTATAGACTATATATTGGAGCTCTTAAAAAATAAAAAAAAGACTTCGGTAGAAATCATTACTCAATACCGGATCCCAAAATCAACATTGAATAAATGGATAAGCAAGTACAAATAATAAATGCAGGACCTAATTATAAAAGGATTTATCATGATTTCATAAAGTCTAAATGTCCGGAAAAATTAGAATATGTAAAGAAATATCTATCAAAAGAAACAATGTCTTTATCTGATGTTTTGAAAGTTAATAATATTATATTTTTTGATGGGTCATCTGAAAATCAAAAGTTCAAATCTTATGATAAACAGACTATTTTTGAAATCCTTGATTATCAAAAAAAGCATCAATTAAATAACAGTCAGTTAGCGAAGCATTTTAAATTAAGCAGAAATACCATTACAAAGTGGAAGCGGATATTTTTAGTATAATCTGCTTTTTATTCTCAAGTAATGAAGTATATATTAGCACGTTTTTTCTAAGTTTTAAAGAGTATCCGCAGTGATACTCTTTTTATTAATTTCCATAGTGTGTATTTTTTGGAAATTTGAATGAGCTTAAGCATTAGATTCTACCGTAATCATAATCCTTTTAAAACTAAAAATAAAAAACTCAGAGCGAAATTTCACTCTGAGTTTTTGTATTGAATATATACTGTTAAGAATGTTTTAGTTTTTTCTTAAGACATAGTTTTACTGGTGCTCACCTGGCATTATCCTAAATCTACTTCTTTGTCTGCAGAGACAGGTTATCCATATAAACAGCCTGATGTACTCCATTCAGTAAGACTTTCAACCCTAAATGGGAGTCTTTTTTTAAAGAAACGGTAAATGTTTTTTTCTCTCCTGTTATTTTGGAAGGTTTAGTGATTGAAACATAAGTTTTCACATCAGAAGGGTTGTCTACTGAGAAAAGCTCTAAGCTTGTTTCACCTCCATTATCAGAAAGATCAAGAGACAACGTATAGGTTCCCGCTTTAATTTCGGGTGTTACCAGATACATATTTTCTCCAGGATTGCTCATTGAATAAAATATAATTCTTTTGTCACTTGCATAAAGCATCGCTTTTCCCGCTTGAGCAGTCCAGCATTTATTAATATCTTTCCAGGTATCAAAACTTTCTGTAAGAGCGGTTACGGGTTTGCACTGTGCATTTGCCGTTAGAAATCCTCCTATCACTGTTATTCCTGTAAGTACAATTTTCTTCATGTATTATTTTTATTTATAATGAGTAAAAATAACAAAAAAAAGATTGTACTTGATGCTCCTGTTATATGATTTACGTTAGTTTTTCAGCTTGAATTTTAAATAAAGAAATTGAAAAGAGAATCTTAACTTAGACCTGGATAAAACATTAAAATGAAATGAAAAAAATATTATTTTTAATGATCACTGTAACAGGCACGATACTGATAAAAGCACAAACCATTGAATCCAGCAGCCGGAGTACCATAGGATATATTAAAACTGATGGAACTATTGAAAACAGCAGCCATTCCACAGTCGGTTATATCAGGAGTGATGGTACTGTTGAAAACAGCAGCCATTCTACGATTGGTTATATCAGAAATGACGGAACTATTGAAAATAAAAGCCGTTCTACAGTAGGTTATGTAAGGGAAGACGGAACTGTAGAAAACAGCAGCCGTTCTACCTTGGGATATATTAAAGATGACGGAACCGTTGAAAATGCCAGCCGCAGCACAATAGGCTACGCCCATGGTATAAAAAAAGAATGGGTTGCCGTGGTTTACTTCTTTTTTAAACTGTAGAAGGAAATTTTTTTATAATTTTAGGTTACTATATTGTAATCTGAATGGAATACACCAGTAAAACAACTATTTTTTTCTTTTAAAAACCATAATTTATACATTCGGATGTCTCAGTTTAGTAAAGATCTCAGGATTTGACTAGGATCAAAAGAAAACTGGAGCAAATGATGGGTAATGAATTGATTCCAGCATTACTGGTCAGAAGTATTTTTTTTGACAGTGGTAGGATTATTATTTTTAGGATTATCTTCAATAGTAAGCAAAATTTACAGGAAAAAAAGACCTTTTTTGAAAGAACTGTTTATTCTGCTATTGTTTTATTTCACGCTGAATGTAATACTGATGTTAGGCTTAATCTGACATGAATTTATAATAAAATACAGACACTCTTTTATTTATAAAATGAGACTATCGAATAAAGTGAGCTTTACATAAAAAAATTTCTTAAATGTGGTAGGTATTGAAGCTTTATTGGCGTATAAATTGATACAAGAAACTTTATTGAATTTTGATGACTAATGACTAGAACGACTCTAACTCTGATTTTCCTTTTAAGTGGTTTTTTCTTTTTAAATGCACAGGAGAAGAAAGATTCACTTTATTATAAGATAGAAGAATTTTCGGACAAAAGAAAAGTTACCAAATTCATCCACCGCTTTATATTTCGTAGAGAGCCGGATTCTACTTCCGTGAAGTCCAGTACTGAAAAACTTTCGCAGAAAACTTATGATAAAAAAATTATCAGAAATATCAGGATAGAGACCATTGACCCTTTTGGATATGGCTCTAAAGACAGTAAGGAAATAGGCAAATGGTATGATTGGATAAAGGATCACCTTCATTCCAGTACCAGAAGATCGACCGTTAATAATTTTTTACTTTTTGAAGAAGGAGAAGAATACAACGCCCAAAAGCTCTATGAATCTGAACGTCTGCTAAGAGCGATGCCTTTTATAAACAGAGTTAATATCAGTGTTTCAGACAGCACTTCCAGCAAAGATTCTATAGATGTTGTGGTAAAAGTTCTTGATTCCTGGAGTCTGAAGCCGAGAATCAGTTATTCCGGAAGCAAAATTGGCCTTGGCGTGACTGAAGAGAATGTGCTGGGACTGGGCCACACCCTGGACTTCCTCTACAGAAACGATTCCAAAGAAAAGCAGGACTATCTGTTAGGAAGCTATACCACCCATAATCTTTTTGGTACCTATATCAATGCCCAGATCCTTGGAGAACGGGACTTTTCAAGAAATGAAAGGATTAATTTCAGCCTCAGAAGAGATTTTTTCTCACCTTTAACGAAATGGGCAGGTGGTTTTACATTCGAATATTTTATGCGGAAAGTTTTATTGCCGATAAATACGGATACTCCGTTTCCGGAAGTTCAGATCAAGGTGTACAGTGAAGATTTATGGGGTGGTTATCAGATCCCGGTGTCATCTGATCCCAGTGAAAAGGTATCCAGTAATATTGCCATAATAGGAAGATTTCAAAACTATCAGTACAAAGACAGTCCAGGAATTGATCAATATAAATATTTCAGTTCTTATAACAGTTTTCTGATGTCTGTTGGGTTTATTCAGAGATACTTCTCGGTTCAGAAGAATATATTCCAGTATGATTTGCCGGAGGATATTGCGTATGGTAATTCTGTAAACATCATTGCAGGAAGTTTATCAAGAAATAAAGAAGTAAATCCGTATGTGGGGATTTCTGCATCTTACGGACGTTTTACAAAACTGGGATATTTCACTGTGAAAGCACAGTTTGGAAGGTTTTTTAATGAAGACAGCCAGAACAGGGAATCTTTTCGCTTTGACGGAACGTATTTTACCAACCTGATGGACTGGAAATTTGCCAAAGTAAGACATTTTTTCTCTCCAACATTAGCATTGGGAAATCCACAGCATAATTACTCGTATAAGGATAGGATCAACCTTTCTTCTGCAGATGAATTTCCTGTTTATAATTCGGATTATATCGGAACAAAAAAAATAGTGTTGAGGTATCAGCTTCAATTGTTTATTAATAAAACCTGGAAGAATTTCCATTTCAGTCCGTATTTGACTACCGCAGTGGGCTGGCTGGGAATGCCTGATGATAAATTATTGAAAACCAAAGCCAATGCAAAAATCGGAATAGGTGTTTTAATTAATAATCCCTATCTGGTTTTCAACAGGATTCAGATTTCTTTTATGTATTATCCACGTGTTCCTTTTGATAATAATTCTGTTTTTGACTTTAACAGTAACAGAAATAATCTTTTACCACTGAACAGCTTTGCTACGGATGTTCCTCATTTTGTCAATTTTGGAAATTAATATAACAGACTTTTATATCCGGAATATCTTTTTCAGACAGATTTAAACAAATAGAAACCTTCCTTGCTTTAGCAGGGAAGGTTTTCGTCAAAATGGGCTAAACATTGTGAAAATTAAACTACTACATCGATCTTTACATTGATATTTCCACGGGTTGCTTTTGAATAAGGACATGTTGCATGAGCTGTCTCTACAACTTTTCTTGCTTGGTCTATTGCTAAACCGGGTAAAAGAATCTGCAGGTGAGCCTGCAGGAAAAATCCATCATCATTGGTAGCAAGGTCCACAGAGGTATTGACAGATAGGCCTGCAGGAAGAGTAATCCCAATTTTTGCAGAAGCCAGATGCATAGCTCCAATAAAACAAGCCGACCATCCTGCCGCCAATAGCTGTTCCGGATTGGTTCCGTTTCCTTTTGAACCGGGAGAAGTTAATTCAATATCCAACTTTCCGTCACTGCTTTTTGCTTCGCCGTTACGACCTCCGGTTACAACGACATTACCGGAATACAACACTTTATTGATGTTAACTACTGTTGTATTTTCTACTTCCTGAATGGTACTTAGTTCCATATTTTTATTATTTAAATTAAACGATATTGTTGATTGATAGTTATGATTAAAGTTTTTTTCTTAAATCTTTGAAAGCGGCTCTTAGCTCTTCCGTAAAGACTTGTGGCTGCTCCCATGCTGCAAAATGTCCGCCTTTGGAAGCTTTATGGTAATAATATAAAGTAGGATAAGCTTGTTTTGACCAGCTTTCCGGAGCCTGATAAATTTCGTGAGGGAATACCGAAATAGCTACAGGAACTTTAATGTCTTTCGTTTTCTGTGCCTCGGCACTGAAATTATTTTTGTTATTTTCCCAGTAGAAGCGGGAAGAAGATGCTCCCGTATTGGTTAGCCAGTAAAGAGTAATGTCATCGAGGATAGCATCACGGCCAATGACATTCTCAGGATGAAGATCACTTTCACTCCATTCTGCAATTTTTTCGTAAAGGAATGCTGCTAAAGCTGTTGGAGAATCAGAAAGTAAATATCCTGTTGTTTGTGGGCGTGTCACCATCATTCCTCCGTAGGCTGCATTTCTTCCAAAGAATGTACTCATTGCATTGTATGCTTTTGCTTCTGATGCAGAAAGCCCTGATGGGGCAGGGTCACCGGCATTGATGGGCTTTACAAGTTCAGCAGGAATGGTAGCCGGCATCGTCAGGTGAATTCCCAAAAGGCCTGAGGGAGCTTGTTTAGCCAATGCATCAGAAATAACGGAGCCGTGGTCACCCCCTTCAGAAACATATTTTTTGTAGCCGAGTCTTTTCATCAATACATCCCATGCACGGGCCACGCGGTCCGGATTCCAGCCTGTTTCCGTTGGAATTTCTGAAAAACCATATCCGGGAATTGCCGGTATAATCACATCAAAGGCATCACTTGCTTTCCCTCCGTATTTTACAGGATCTGTCAAAGGATCTATAGCATTGATAAGCTCCAGTGGAGATCCCGGCCAGCCATGCGTGAGGATCACCGGCATTGCATTGGACTCTTTTGAACGTACGTGGATGAACTGGATATCAAGTCCGTCAATTTTTGTTACAAATTGGGGAAGCGCATTCAGTTTATTTTCTACTTTTCTCCAGTCGTAACCGTTGCCCCAGTAGGTGATCAGTTCTTTTAACTGTTCAAGCTGAATTCCCTGGGAAGCATCTTTCACCGTCTCTTTATCCGGGAATCGGGTTTCGGAAATACGTTTTTTAAGATCATCCAGCTGAGATTGCGGAATATTGATGTGAAAAGGACGGATACTGGTATCATTTTTTGATAATAGAGTAGCAGTATCATTTTTTTGTGCCTTAGAAATAGCAGGCGTACCTAAGATAAAAGTTGCTGCTAAAAGAATTGTTGAAATTGTTGTTTTCATTGCTTTGCTGTATTAGATTTTAAATCTGTTTTTCTTTTTTGATGAGACAAAATTATGTCCTGAAAAGAGGCTTAGAAATCAATAACTTGTTCAATTAGTCATATTTCACAGCGAAACAGACATTGCAGCTGGTGAAAAGGAAAACGATACGGGGATGAAGCATGAAAAATAAAATAAGCTCCGTTCTGACAGAGACGGAGCTTATTTTATAATGCATTTTGGGGAAATTATCCGTGAGCTTCTACGGATACATCATTCCATTCTTCCCAGACTTTTAGACGCTGTTCGTAATTCTGTTTTACAAACGGAAGTGCTACTTTTCCAAGCAATAAACGCAGTGGAGGATTTTCAGTTTCTGCTAACTTTATCAGTGCAGGAGCAGTAGCTTCTACATTTCCAAAAGATGTTTCAGATTCAGAGAAAGCCTTTTTAACACCATCGTATACCGGATTGCTTTGGGTATTAATTCCTGTATGCCAGATATTGGAAGCATAGCCGTTAGGCTCTACCAAAGTTACATTGATTCCGAATCCTTTTACTTCCGTTGCTAACGTTTCGCTTAATCCTTCCAATGCAAACTTAGACGCATTATAAAGTCCCATGGTAGGTAAAGTAGCTAATCCCAAAATAGAAGAAACCTGAATAATATGACCGCTTTTCTGCTCTCTCATAACAGGAAGCACTGCCTGTGTAAGCCATAAAGTTCCAAAGAAATTCGTTTCAAACTGTGCTCTTGCTTCCTGTTCATTGGTTTCTTCCACTGCGCCTGTTAATGCATATCCTGCGTTATTGATCAGGATATCAATGCTGCCGAAGTGCTGATGTACTTTCTGAACAACAGCTAATGATTCTTCTCTTTTATCTACATCTAGAGTTAAAGGCAGTACAGAATCTCCATATTTTTCTTTTAAATCATGAAGTGTTTCTACATTTCTGGCTGTTGCTGCCACATTGTATCCTTTTGCTAAAAAAGCTTCAGCCCATGATTTTCCGAAACCTTTTGATGCACCTGTAATTAAAACTGTTTTTGACATTGTTCTGTTTTTTAAATTGTTATGATTATATTTTTATAAAGAATTATTGTATACATAAATGACCGATCGGTCATATTTTGGATAAAAAAATTACACTGTATTTTCCTCGATCGTTTTTTTAAGATAATTGACAATAGTTACCATTTTATCGTTATTACCAGCCATTCTTGACATTAAGTGTCCACCCTCAAGCATGGCAAACAAAACTGTTGCAAAACCTTCCGCATCCCATTCCGCTCTGAATTCTTTATTGGCAATTCCTTTTTCTATAATACCGCAAATTAATTTTTCTCCCTGCTTTATTCCATGGTTTACCTTTCCTTTAACGACTGGATTGGTATCATCAGCTTCTGTTCCAAAGTTTAACAGGGGACAACCGCCAACTACAGGTGGATGATTGGGATCACTAAAAAAATCAATATAGGCGAATAACTGTTCCCTGGAAGTTTTGAATCTGCTTAAAGTTTTTTGAAGTTGATCACTCAGCATTTGCATATTATGCTCAACAGCAGCACAGGCAAGTACTTCCTTATTTTCAAAATGAACATACATACTGCCTTTAGACAACTTGGTGGCCTCCATAATATCGCTCATAGAAGTAGCTGCAATCCCCTTTGTATTAAAAATTGGAGCTGCTTTTTCTATAATGAACTGTCTGGTTTCTTCCCCTTTGGCCATAATGATAGTAAATAATGATGCAAATATATGACCGATTGGTCATAAAAGCAAACTTTTTGTATTAATATTTTAAAAAATATACAAATATTCTTGTCAGCCTTGTGATAGAGGGGAAATACAGCTTTTGAACCAATCACTATTATTAGGCTGACAAGTCAATATTAATAGCGAATAACTTTTTTTAATCCTAAATTTGCCGTGGTAAAAGGAACTATGAAGAAACTGGAGATTAAAAAAAATATTCAGAAGCAGGAAGATAAAAATCTGTCTTTCCGGGTTTTTGATTTGAATAAAGATCATTTGGATCTATATGCACAACCTCACAAAAAAGACCATTTTTGTATTTTTATTGTAGAACAGGGAAAACTGCAGGTTTGTATTGAAGATAAAATGCATGGGATGAAAGCTGGAAAAATATCTGTTATATTTCCGGAACAGGTCCACTTTGTGGCAGATTCAAGCGAAGATCTCACAGGAAAGATTATTCTGTTTGAGGAGATCCTGTTTTGTTCTGACATTTTGAAAAATGAACTGAGTACCTATAACGTCAATCTTTCCACACACCTGAATTGTACGGTGCTTTCCCGTGAAGACTTTGAACAAAGTTTACATAACACTTTCATCATTAAAGAGATTTACGAACAGCCAACACTGATCAAAAAAGAACAGGCGAGATTTTATATTAAAATTATTCTTCTGGGACTCATTGAATCTATTCACGGGCTGCATCCGGTTTTGCATGAAAAAACTGCAGACCAGCCTGTATATGTAAGATTTAAAAAGCTGTTAAACGAGCATTACAAACACTACCGAACCGTTCAGTATTATGCAGAGGAATTGGCTATTACCCCAAAAAAATTAAACTCTGTCACCAAAAAGCATTGTGGAGAGACAGCCATTCAGGCCATACATAACCGTATTTTAACAGAAATTAAACGCCAGCTGATGTTTTCTGACCTTTCTCATAAGGAAATTGCTTTTGATCTGGGATTTAATTCTCCCTCAGCCCTCAATAAATTTGTAAAAGCAAAACTCAAAGAAACTCCTACCGAACTTCAGCAGGAACTGGCGCAAATGTATAACGCGTAGTCCCGTTTGTATAACAGAGCTCATGAAGGCTTGTCTAATTTTGTATCATTAAAATCAGATAAGAAAATGAGCAAATTATTTATTGCAGGTGAAGTCTTCCATGGTGCGGGAAGTCTTGATGAATTAAAAAATATCAAAGGAAAAAAAGCTGTTATTGTAACAGGTGGAAGTTCTATGAGAAACAGCGGAACCCTTGACAAAGCGGTAGCGTATCTTAATGAAGCAGGAATCGAAACACAGATTTTCGAAGGGGTAGAAGAAGACCCTTCATCAGCAACATGTCTGAAAGGTGCGGAAATAATGAATACTTTTCAGCCTGACTGGATTATCGGTTTAGGTGGATGTTCTGCCATCGATGCAGCAAAGATTATGTGGGTATTTTACGAATATCCAGAAGTAGAATTTGATGCTTTAATCAAACCTTTCACAGTTCCGGTGTTAAGAAATAAAGCCCAATTTATTGCGATTCCTTCTACCAGTGGAACAGGAACTGAAACTACAGGGCTGGCGGTGATTACCGATAGAGAGAAAGGGGTAAAATATCCTGTTGTTTCTTACGAACTGACACCGGATATTGCTATTATTGACGGAGAAATCTGTGCTTCAATGCCAGCACATGTAACTTCCAATACAGGACTTGATGCACTGACACATTGTGTAGAGGCCTATGTTTCAAATATTGATAATAATATCGCAGATGCCTTATCTAAAGGTGGTTTAGAGATTGTTTTTGATAACCTTAAAGAAGCTGTAGAAAATCCAGATAATATTCAGGCCCGTCAGAATATGCATGACGCATCATTTATGGCTGGTTTAGCCTTCAACAACGCATGGCTGGGCATTGTTCACTCTCTTTCTCATCAGGTAGGAGCGCTGTATGGAATTCCTCACGGAGCTTCAAACGCTATTTTTCTTCCGAATGTGATCCGTTACAATGCGCTGGCTACAGAACGTTATCCTGATCTGGCAAGAGTAATCGGGAAGCAAACTACTGAAGACCTGGCCCAGGCTATTGAAACATTACGTTCTGAAGTCAATAATCAGTCGGCGATCAAAGATTTCGGAATTTCAAGAGAAGACTGGGATAAGAATCTTGATTATATCACAGCCAATGCTTTAGCAGACCCTTGTACAGGTTTCAATCCGAGGGTTCCTGTTTTAGAGGAATTGAAAGCGATTTATAATGCCTGCTACGAAGGGGTGGTATATAGAGAAGAGGCTGTTGCAGGCTAATCTCATGATCCGATAAAAAAGAGAACTCAGATGAGTTCTCTTTTTGTTGTTATTCAATTATTTAACCAAAACCTTAATGCTTTCCCTGTTATCATTTTCATAAAGGATACTGATCAGATAGGCACCTTTACTGTACGTTGAAAAATCTAATTTTATATCATGAGTGTAAAGGTTTTTTCTGTCAAAAACCCTGCGTTGGGCCATATCATAAACAACAATGTCTTTCATTTTCTCTTTACTTTTGAGGTAACAGAAATCTTTCACAGGATTAGGGTAAAATATAAGTTCAGTCGGCATTTTAGTATCCGCAGTTCCCAGAGAACCAATCGTAATTGTTTTACTGAAAGTTTCTGCACAGGCGTTTTTGTTGACAGTAAGTGAAACAGTATAAGTTCCGGGAACCATATATTGATGAACCGGATTCAATGAAGAATCGGTGGTACCATCTCCAAAATTCCATAATACTGAAGTGTAATTGGCAGAGTGATTGGTGAAATTTACCGTCGTCCCGTTAATTCCTGCTATAAAATCCGAATGAAGATGAAACGTATTGCTGTTCCATTGCGCCGGATTATCAAAAAAAACGAGATCTGCAATAGTCTGAAAATTTTCTGCAGTATTTTGAGGCAGCCCGTTATAAAAAGAGGATGGAAAAACATGATCCTGAAAAATTGCAGAATACATAGAAGCTGCCACAAGATAACTTCCTTTAGGTCCAGGATGAATATCATTATAAGATCCGTGAAGTGCCAGATCCTGGGAAGAATTGTAGTAATGCCTTGCAGATTCACCGGCAGGTACCATTTCCACCTGCATCAGATTAGACATCTTTGTAATGGAATCCTTAATTTTCTGCTGAAATGCAAAATACGTATTGTACTCATTCGCAGAGGGTACTCCATAAGGAATTTCATACAGAAATATTTTAGAACAAGGACTGTATTTACGAATAGAATCCCTGATTTTACGACCACGTTCAGCGGTTACTGAAACAGGGTAGGAATGGCCGGCAGATTCAGCAGTTCCTGGCTGCATGATGACATATTGATAGTTTTTAGATCTTATTTTCTGATAGAGTGACGGATCATCTACGTGATTCACAAATCCTGTTCCTCCCGGCGTATGCGTCGTTATGGAAACATTTTTTCCCTTTGAAGCCGCTATATTTTTGAAAATTTCAGGCATGTCATTAAAATAGGTGACACTGTTTCCAATAAACAGTACCTCATCAGACTGGCAGAATGATAAGACTGAAAAACCAGTACATATCAGAAAGAGTAGTTTTTTTATCATATCATATGTTTTTTAGATTCTTATTTAAAAAAGGTACCTGCAAACAACCACTTATTATGCAGGTACACAATACAAACGATGATTAAAAATGTTTTTTTATCAATATAGAATTATACTTTTCTTTATCTGTTTTTATTAAACCCCTTAAAAAGTACCTGCAGGAAACCCAATCTATACTGCAGGCACAAGATTAAAAGGTGTTTAAATGAAAATGTTAGTTTATTTACTTTGTTCGAGATTTTTTGATTTACTATGAGTTAATGACTGGGTTTTATTTTTTTTAAATAGATCTGGAAAAGTACCTGCGGGTATTACAGATGTCCCACAGGTACGCGGTACACTAATTATTACAACTATTTCTTGATTAATTTCGTATTATAAGTCGTCTTATCATCCTTTATGGTGATGACGTACATTCCTTTGATCAATGACGCAACATTGATTCTTTTTCCGTCCGGTTGTCCTTCCTGAACAAGTCTTCCGTCTGCACTGTAAATTTTGTAATCAGCTTTACCTTTCAGATTTTTTACTTCTATAAATGTATCCGCAGGATTAGGATAAATTTCAATATCAGCAGATGAGGATTGAGCTGATTCTTTAACCCCAAGTGCCGCATTGATCTTTACAGAAAAATCCCATACTGAGCCACGGGAGAAAAGATCTCCATTATCATTTATAGAAGGGCTTGTACACGCATCAACTGACGCATTGTAAAAACCGCTGGCAACTCTCATTCTTAATGTTTTGTCGCCATTATAAGCATCAGCCGGAACCGTAAATGCAAAACTTCCCTGGTGTCTTTTATTGGCATTGGGAACAGCTCCGTTAATACCTACTCTTTCTGAAGCTTCAAATACTCCGTTTCTGTTGTAATCAATCCACACCAGTACCCAATCCTGAAAGTTTCCGCCTGCACGGTTAGCATACACAATATAGTTCAGATTATATTGAGCACCCTGAGTAAGCTGAATCAGTCTGGCTGGATCTTCCGAATAATCTTTATAAGCGTGCTGAACGGTTGTCCCATTTCCGGCTAAATCCACATTCGCTAAAGTCACTCTTAATATTCCACTGAAATACGGACTGTTTGTAGTATTTCCTCCTGTAGTCATCAGGCAGTAATCATATCCTGTACGTAATCCTTTTGTTTTAAAATTATACACAGGGGAAAATTCACCGGCAACATTATTGATTACTGATGCAACACGAACTTCATAAGAAGTTTCATCTTCAAGGTTATTCAGGAATACTGAATTAACAGGGCTGGCAGCATTGGACCAGTTTCCGGCTCCTGTTTTTCTGTAATTCACAGAATAGGTTGCTCCAGGTACATGATTCCATGAAACGGTTGCTGAGGTTTTTAAGATATCATTTTCAAAAACAGCAAGCCCTGTTGGAGGATTATTCAGAGAAGCGGGGGCATTTCCTACGGTCAGTGTAGGAGAAACCGCATAGAATATATTTCCTACCGCTGAAATTCTCAGCTTAATATTTCCCTGAAGCGCAGCAGGCATCTGTATTTCAAAACTTCCGTCATTAGGCGTTGAAGCTACCAGTTCTGTCCATGCCGATCCATTAATAAGGTCGGTTGTATATTCAATCTTTACATTGGCAACATTATAGGGAGCCTGGTTGGTATTGGCAACATCCCATGAAATAGTGTTGGTTGCATTGTTATAAAGAGTAGTAGAAGCACTTAATCCTCTGAATTTGAAAGGGCCGTCATTTCCAACCGTTACTGTATTTTCAGCAGAAATAGTTAAAGGTCTGTTCGGATTATTATCACGTACAGTTACCGCATAATGTAACACTCTTGGGATATATGAAACTGTTTCCCATGTATCTTTATTGGTCAGTTTGCCGCTCATCACAACAGGCAGGCTTGGGAAATATCTTCTTCCGGAAGCCACTGCAGGAAAAGAACGGGTAAGTGAACCTTCAGGATTGAATCCCCAACCGCTGTCTCCGGAGATTGAACTGGTAGATCCTACGCTGTCATACTGTTCCCAGTTGTAGGTAAACTGATCCCCGTTGGCATCTACTGCATTGGCATCCAGATAATAGGCTGTCCCTTTAGGAATGTTATAGGAAATAAGCGGAGTAATAGCCGGTGCATTATTGGCAATATTTTCGGCTATACCACATCCCACTTTGCCTTCAAGGTTGGTAAGGATTTGATTGATGGATGAATAATGAAAATAAGCATCACTGTTCATCTGTACATTATTGGCAGTAATTCCCGCATAGCCCATAATAGTTGTACCTCCTCCCGGTTCTATATTGACATCTGAACTTTCAGTTACTGTCGAAAACGTATGATTCCCTCCAAGCTGATGTCCCATTTCATGAGCTACATAATCAATATCAAAGGTGTCTCCTACAGGGTTCTGATTTTGGGTATACCCGGAACCTTTACCCAAAGGTTCTGCAGCTGTTGGATTGGTACAGATACAACCTATACACCCTGCATTTCCATCTCCTCCGTCTGCATTAAAGACATGCCCGATATCATAATTGGCATCACCTACCTGAGCGCTTAAGGTTTGTTGCAGCTGTCCGTTTAGATCATTGGTATAAGGATCATTAGCCGGATTGGCATAGATGATATTGGGAAGATTCTGTATCGTAAGATGGATGGCAAATTCTTTTTCAAAAACACCGTTTACCCTGGTCATCGTATTATTCATTTGAGCAAGTGCACCTGCAACTCCTCCAAAAAGAGCTGTATATTCACCCGTTGCAGATAAGGCCAGTCGGTAGGTTCTGTATCTAGAAGCGGCAGGCCTTCCGGTAATATTGATTCCGGCAAGTTTATTTTTCCCGGAGTTTTTTAAAGATTTAATGTCCAGTTCTTTTTTCCCTTCCATGCTGCAGCTAAAGCCATGCTCAGACTCTGTTCTTTCGGTTTTATAGAATACTCCATAGGTCTTTTTATCCGTTGTAATGGGTTCTATGAACTGAAAGACACCGTTTTTAATAATCATTGACTGTATTTCTGCTGGTGATATACTGAATCTTACATATTTGGAAGGGTCATCAATTCCCACCCCTACATAAGATCCTAATCCATATTTTTCAGCCAAAGATTTTTCCATTACAGGGTTACTGTATACCGCAAAATTTTCTACAGTTCCTTCTGCCGTTGGTAATTGAATCGTTACTGCTTTTGCATTAGCGCCGGTTTCCTCAGCGTTTTTTAATAACTGTATCAATGCATTAATATCAGTTTTGTAAGCATACTTGATTTTTACCTCTCTCCTGATTTCAGATACTTTCTGTGAAGAGGGTTCCCATCTTTGGGCATTGGAAAGACAGAAACCTGAAATCAAAAATAATGATAATAGAGTTTTTCTCATTTTAAAAATTAGGTATTTAAATAGTGGTTTTGTAAAGAATGAATATAATATTCGGTGATTCAAAAGTAATTGCTAATTTTGTATTATAAGCAATGTTATATTGCGATTTTAATACATTGTGTATGTAATACGTATGTATTTTTAGGTTTTTGGCGATTGCGTAGTGTTAATAGTATATTTTTATTTTGATAGATTATGATGAAAAAACTAACTGTTTTATTCTTTTTTATTTCTTCCTTTTTCTATGCACAGCATACAGAAGAAGAAATGAAGAATATTCTTTTTGATATAGACTTTTCTAGCGCCGGGCCTAAAGAAATAGAAAAGATTGACAGTCTTATTGCAGTTTGTAAAAAAGATTCGTACAATGATTGTGTTGCATTGGGATATCTCAAGATTGCGAATATCTATGATAAAATGAATGACACCAAGAAGTCTTTTTATTATATCAATAAAGTAGAAAAAGAAAACCTCATTAATTCTGACACTGATTTTGAAGTCATTTTTTATGTTCATTTGCAAAAATCTTTTTTATACCGGAAATTGGGCGAAAGGGTTGCTTCTTTTAAGGAATTGGACGAAATCTATGATGATGCAATGAAGACAGGTAATGCTTATTTCATTTATCTGATCAACAGACAGTATGCTGATAAATATATTGAAACCAATAAGCAGCTCGCATTAAAGTATAGCAAAATTGCGTATCAATTTTCAAAAATATACAGAGAAAATAAAGGTAAACGCTACCGGATTGATAAAAACAGATTGAGTAACAGTTATAAAACTTCAGCTTATCTCGGAGGAATATATACAGATCTCAATAAATTGGATTCTGCCAGAATTTATATTGAAGAAGCCATTCAGAATGAAAAAAAAGTAGATGATATCAGTTTGAAATATATTACTTCTCTGTATGCCGGAAGATATTTCAGAGTCATTAAGAATGTTGAACAGGCTCAGTACTATTTATGGAGTGCTAAAAATATTGCTAAGAATTACTTTAAAAGCGAAAACTATCAAATTGCAGTGGGAGATGAGCTTAATGCTTTATATGAAAGTATTGGTCAGAAAGACAGTATTGGTTACTATTCCAACTGGCTGGTGGGAATAGAAGAGGTAAACCGCGAGCAAAATCAAACATTGAATGATACTGTAGACAAACAGAATGAATTGGAAAAAAGCAATATAAAGAAGGAAACAAAAGGACTCTTTTTGATCTTATCTGTAAGCATTGGAGTATGTCTTCTCTTTATCTTCCTTTTCCTGTATTATTATAGAAAGCATAAAAGTAAAAATCTTGATAAAATAGATATTCCTCATCAGCCTTCCGTGGATGAAAGCGCGTTTAAAGAACTTATACAGCTTGCCAAAGAAAATAATCCAGAGTTTTTAACCCGTTTCAATGAAAGCTATCCACGTTTTTCGGAAGAACTTCTTAAGGATTCTCTTTTGAAAATATCAGAAATAAGATTCTGCGCCTACCTCTACCTGAATTTTTCTACCAAAGAAATTGCTGAATATACTTTTACCTCAGTGAGAACCGTGCAGACTAAAAAGTATAATTTAAGGAAAAAACTGAATATTCCCGGGGATATGGATATTTACGTCTGGTTCTCAAAATTATTGAAATAAGGCTTAAAATATCTGTAAAAACAAAGGCTATTTCATTATGAAATAACCTTTGTGGTAAGTATAATTGTTTTGAATTTATGTAAAACTTTGAAGAAAGTACCTGCAGGAAAATAACACGAAACCTACAGGTACACGATAGACTAATTATTAAAAACTATTTTCTGATTCTGAAAAAGTGTTACTTTTTAATCGCTTTTATTCTTTTTACAGTGCCATCCGTCATTTTTAAAATAATGAAATGCAATCCTGCTTTTACATCATTCAAATAGATCTGAGATGCAGGTTTCTCAATCGTTCTAACTGTCTTTCCGGAAGCATCCATAACCGAAACCGACACCACTTGTGAGAGGTCAGAAATAGTAACAGCATCGCTGAACGGATTAGGGTATGCTGTAATCGTATTTTTATTATTGAAAGTCTTATGGGTAGATAATAAGCTGTTGTCATAGGCCGATACTTTGAAGTCTCCACAATTTTCTACTTTAATATAAAAGCATAGAATAATTTTCGGGACAAAAGTAATTGGTAATTCTGTAATTTAAATGGTGTTTAATTGTCCTTTTGTGATGTTGTGTATGTGATACGTAGGTAGTTTGAGTGATATGGTAGAACGTTAGTATTAATATTGTAATTCAGATTATGAACAAACCATGATACGAAAGCTGACCTTCTTGTTTTTTTTATTTTCCACATTTTTTTATTCACAGCAAACAGAAGAAGAACTGAAAAATATTCTCTTTGATGTTGAATTTTGTACGGCAGGTCCCAAAGAAATACGTGAAATTGACAGTATTGTTACCATTTGCCGAAAGTATTCTTACCATGATGGTATGGCATTGGGATATCTTAAAACAGCCAACATATACAATAAAAATAATGAGGTAAAAAAAGCATTTTATTATATTGATAAAGTGGATAAAGAAAACCTGATCAATGAAGAATCTGATTTTGAAATCGTTCTATATCAACACATAATCAAATCTCTGCTGTATTTTAATCTGGGAGAAAGAGTTACGGCCTTTGGCCTTCTGGATGAAATTTATGAAGAAACCATCAGGCAAAATAATGCCTATTACACGTATGTGATCAATTGGCAGTACGCAGGGTTTTATAATGAAATGAATCAGAGAGAAAAAGCACTGGAGAAAATAAAAATCGCTTACAAATATTCAAAAATATACAGAGAAAATAAAAATCACAGGTATAAAATACACAAAGCACATTTGAGCTGGAGCTTTATGACAACTTCTTACATGGCTGCAATATATATTGATATGGGCAGGCATGATCTGGCAAAAGGTTATATTCAGGAATCTCTTAATGATCTTAAAAAAAATGATAATAAGAGTTTGTTGTACTTTAATCTGTTCAATGCAGCAAAATATTATAGAGCTGTTAAAGATTTTAAAAGTGCCCGGCATTACCTGTGGATGTGTAAAAAAATTGCCGGACACCATTTTAAGGATGAATTCCATCAAAAGTCTGTAGCCAAAGAATTGAAGAGTCTGTATGAAGAAATGAAAGAAAAAGACAGTACGGCATACTATGTAAATCAGTTACTGGATATTCAAACTGCAAAAGAAAAACAGAATCAGGTTTTAAAAGATATCATTGATAAAAAAGATCAGACTGATGAGAAGAATGAAAAAAAACTAACACAGGGGCTTTTCTTTATTTTATTGGTCAGCGCAGTCATATGTATTCTCTTTATTTTCCTGTTCTTACGCTATTACAAAAAACATAAAAGCAAAGGACAGGATAAAATTGATATACCTCATAAACTGCCGGTACAGGAGTGTATTTTTAAAGAAGTCATACGGCTTGCTAAAGAAAACAGCCCTGAGTTTCTGACCCGTTTCCACGAATACTGTCCGCATTTTTCAGAAGAACTCCTTAAAGTTTCAGTGTTGAAAATCTCAGAAGTAAGATTTTGCGCCTACATTTATCTGAATTTTTCTACAAAAGATATTGCGGAATATACCCACACCTCGGTAAGAACTGTGCAGACCAAGAAATACAATCTCAGGAAAAAACTGAATATCCCCGGTGATATGGACATTTATGTCTGGTTTTCAAAACTATTGAAATAAAGATTAAGAATATTGTGAAAAGCAACAGAGACTATTTCATTTCGAAATAGTCTCTGCTTTTAAATTAACTTCCGATTGATATCAGCAATTAATTTTTTATAGTTGAAATATGGATGTTTTTCTGTCCGTTGGCCTCTTTAAGCTCAATATTGCTGATCATATCATTATAGACAAGGGTAGAGGTATCATTAAACTGATATCCTTCAATAAATACAGGTCGGTCTTTGGGCAGATTGTTCTGCTCATTCAGCATTTCCAGCGATAAACTATCAGGAAAGCCTGCATTTTTTTTAAACTTTATTTCTGTTAAACCGTTATCAGCGAGATAGTCAAATTTCTTTAAATGAGAAGGCAAGCTGGCTTTTGTTTTAAAAATGTTTACCTTTTCAATGCTGTCTTTATAAAGATCAAACATGCTGGCAGTTCCGATGGCGTTATTGTAAACGGCAAACTTTACATAGGTGTTTTTCTGAGCCACAATCATAACTGAAAAGAACACAAGAAATATATATAATAGCTTTTTCATACTTAAAATTGATATTTTAGAGGTTGGGTTAATTTCTGTTTTTTACCATAATCCACCCCGTATATTTTATCGGAGTCTGTTTTTTGTTGGTCTCATTCCAGCCCATATCAAACCAGTAGTTTCCTGTGGATACTTTCTTGCCGCCAATGCTGCCATCCCATTGATATCCGTTTACTTTACCTCCTTCATGTATTTTGCTTCCATATCGGTCATAAATACTGAATGTGAAATTAGGCTTCCCGGCCAGCGCAGAATAGTCCAGCACATCATTTATTCCGTCACCATTGGGAGTAATGATATTAATAAGATTGGGAACTGTAATTTCTACTTCCAGAGGAGTACAGTTATAAGAGTCTTTTACATAAAAAGTATTGCTCCCCCTCGGAACATTGGTAAATACATTTTCATTCTGCCAGCTGATATTATCCATTGAATACTGATAAGGAGCTGTTCCTCCAATTACAGTCAGGGTAACCGTATTGTTGCTGATGTTAATATCTGCAATCACAGGATGTTCGGAAGGATAAACCTTTACGGTCTGTCTGGTGGTACATTCTCTGGTTTTCAGATCTACCCAATAGGTTCCTACCCCCACATTATTGATGGCCTGGGTGGTTGCTCCGGTGCTCCACAGATAAGAAGTGTATCCGGGTCCGGCATCCAGTGTGGTAGTACTTTCCATACAGATAATTTTATCCTTTAATACCTCTGAATAGGTAGGTGGAATAACAGTAAGGGTAACTTCCGCAATTCTGTAACATCCGTTGGCATTGCTTACTTTAATATAAACTACTCCGTCCGGGGCGATATAATTGGCAGGAGTCAGAATTTCATTGGTTCCGTTATGGGCGTCAGCGGGAGAAGGGTAATACTGCTTAATCGTTCCCGGCTGTACATTCACTCCTGCTGAAGTTAGGTTAAATATGCCAAGTACAGGATTGGAAGGCTCAAAACATGATCTTAAAGCAGCGTCTTTAACAATTGGACTTTCAGAAACAGTTAAAGTTAACGTTACCTGTTCACAATCTGTAAAATCAGGATTGTTTCCGCAAAACTTATAAACAATAGTATCCGTACCCATATAACCGAAATTAGGAACATAGGTAATTACTCCTGCCGGATCAATGGTTGCCGTACCATTTGCCGGAGGTGTCAGAATTGTTACCGTGCTGGGAACATAGCTTTGAGTAGAATTGGTAAACTGAGGTACAATAGACTGATATCCTTCGCAGACCGTCATTGCCTTGGTAGACTCTTCAAGACACGTAAATACTTTGTAAACCGGAGTGATTGCCGGTGTACATGAACCTACAGCAATTTTCACTGTATAATTTCCGGAAACCAATGGAGTATAAGCATTGGCATTGGCACCTGTAATAGGATTACCGTTTAAATACCACTGATAGGTATCATAGCTGTCATCTACTTCAAGGACAATACCCGGGATACATTCTCCTGTCTGTTTGGCAATTAACGGAATAGAAGAAAATCCTGCAAAATACCCTCCGTATCCTGAGGTACTGTATCCTCCATTGATCCCTGCTGTTACAGCTTTGTCAGAAATAACCGTTACGTTCCCGGTTATCGATGGAATGGCATAGGTCACCCAGCTGTTATTTCCGGTTAATGGAAAAGGACCTTCTGATGCCAGCGGAGGATTTCCGTTGACTGTTACATTAGCTCCGGCTTCCGTTAAAATATTCAGTTTTACGACAGTTCCGTTCGGAACCGTACTTGTTGTTCCCGTTCCGGTTGGCATTTCATTGATCTTCCCGATTTCGTCAATTTTTCTGGGTAAGAAGCAGTTCAATGGCGGGATATAGTTAAACCCACACGTTGCACTGCTGTTATTAACCGAAACTAATTGATATAAATAAACATTTTTTGAAGTGGTAATAAACATATTAAAATGCCCGGAATTTCCCTGCTGAACGTAATTGTTCCCGGTGATCCTGTAAAAATCACCACTGTTAATGGTTGCTATAGGGGTAGTGGAACCATTAATGAATATTTGGGTATGATCTTCCGTCCCAATGATGATACCTCCTTCCAGGTCATCTGAGGAAGACCTGGTTCTTACCATGGCAAAAGTACTCCCCAGTCTTTCTGTAGGTACAGATTGATCAAGGATAGCATCAGAGCCCGATCCGGTATTATTCCCAAAATTTCCATTCACATTCCCGTTGGTAAGCGTAATCGGTTTATCAGAAACAATTTTAGCTCCGATAAAAGCAGATTGGTTTTGTCCTCCCGTTCCGGGGCCTCCTGCAAAAATAAAAGACTGTCCTTTATTAAGAGTAATAGTCTGAGTATTGGTAGCCGGAGCTGCTCCAAAGAACGTTACGTTTCCACTCCATGTAGCGGTTACTACAGTATTGTTTTCAGTGGCCAGTATTCCTGCTGTGAAATTATAGCCGCTGAGTGATGAGGTAGTAGGAGTTCCGGCCACATAAAATTCCTTACCAATTCCTGCTTTCCCTTTGCTTGTTATGATTTCGGCATGAGTAGTGTTGCTTACTATTCTTAACGAACAGTAAAATGGCTTCGTCCCCTGCACATGCAGTCCTTTGTTGATCACACTGTATGCATCTGATGTAACATTGGCAGCGATAACGGCAATGGGTACAACAAATATCTGTGGGGCATTTTTACTGATTGTGACAGTACCAATCGGAGCATTGTTATTATTAATCGTAACAACAAAAGGGGTTGCAGAATCAGTAGAAAGGTATAATGCCTGTGTGTAACTTGTTGAAGCATAATAAGGAGCAAACCAATGGTCTGTGTCTCTTTGTGCCAAAACAGGGATGCTCAATAAGATGAATAATAAACTGAATATAATGTTTTTCATGAATTACATAATTTTGATTTTAAAAATTGAATCTTCATTAATAAAAAAGGTTATGATTCTTTTATAAATTTCTTCTGAACAGTTATACCTCCATCTTCTATCTCTATCATATACATTCCGTGGATAAGATTGCTCACATCAATTGCATTGTTCAGGATGATTCCATTCGATATCAATCTTCCCGCAGCGCTGTAAATTTTATATTGAGCTTTTGTACTGATATTTTTTACATGCAATACTGAGCTGACAGGATTGGGGTAAATGTGGATATCTGCTTGGTTAAGAGAGTTCGGTACAGGTTGTTTAGAAATTCTGACCGTATAATCTTCTACTTCACCATCTTTGAAATTGGTACAGTTCACAGGAATACCATCCTTTTGTAAAGCGACTCTCATGACTACATATTTATAATCTGTCATGCTTATGAAGGCATGGTCAGGAACCGAGAAAGTGCTACTTGCTGTTGGGCTTCCATTGGGGCCGTCTGCCAGAATTCTTTCATTGATGTCAAATTCTCCGTTTCTGTTGAAGTCGATCCAGACTGCAACGCCGGCGTTAGTTCCTGAACTTAAAGTCTTATCAATCGTAATCTGATTGCCCTTTGATCCCTGAATCAATTCAATAAACTTTAAAGGATTTCCCGTAAAATTTGAATAGGTTGATGCAAGAGATTCATTAATCATTTCCTTATTGCCATTAGGTTTCACGGTTACCTTTGAAATAAATTCAGTTGTAGAATTGGCCGCTGACATCGGGCAGTAGATGACGGTAGGAGTTGTAAAATAATATAGTTTTGTAAAATTTCCAGGTACTCCATTACAGATATTGGATACCTGCATTTCGTATTTGGTGAGTTCCAGCAATCCTGTGATAGTATAAGTGTTCGTAGAAACCACAACATCGGTCCAGCTTGGAATTCCTACTTTTCTGTATTTTAACAGATAAGTGGCTCCGGGAAAAGGATCCCACACAACTTCTGCCGTTGTTGGCATAATCTGAGTGATCATAAGCCCCGGGGGAGGAATTTCACATATTCTTTCCGTAGTAAATACTTTTGGATTAGACCACGGATTGGGTGTTAACTCTCCATTACAGATATTGGCCACCTGTACTTCATATGTTTTGAATGAATCAAGGTTTGGAATGGTATATGAATTTGCCGGTGGTTGAGGGATCGTTGGCGTGTTCCATGGGCCAGTGCCTACTTCTCTCCATCTTAAAATATAAGAAGCACTTGGAACAACCGGATTCCAGGTGATCACGGCTGAGCTTGATGTTACATTACTTATCGTTACAAATGGTGGAGTAGGATCACATCTCGTTGTAAATGTTTTAATCGGAGTGTACACTCCAGTTCCCGTACTGCCGCAAACTGCTGCAATTCTTACTTCATAAGTCGTGGCAGGAGTTAAAGCATTGATTGTTACGGGCGGATTTCCTCCTAAAACAGACAGGTTTAAAGTGGTCCATGCAGAAACAGGTACTGTAACAGGTCTGTATTCTAAAACAAAAGCATTACTGTTTGCCGCCGCTGTCCAGCTGATATTCACAGAATTATGGGTGATATTGGTGAATACAGGATTTCCCGGTGTTGCATTATTACATGGTCTTAATCTTACTGCATAATCTTCCACTTCACCGTTGGCTGCATCTGCGCACATTACAGGAGCACTGGTTCGTTTCATGACCACTCTCATAGTTGTTGTTAAAGGTCCTGTATAAACACCTGTTGCAGGAACATCAAAAGTGTTGGTTACAGGAGTTGTTGTACTTGCTGCAGAAGTCATTATTTTTTCAGCATCTGTAAAAATTCCATTTCTGTCCCAATCGATCCATGCATTTACAGCATCAGCATACTGAGTTCCTTCCCAGCCTTTGGAAACTGACAGCTGATTTCCCTGAGAACCTATTTCAAGATTAATAAGTGTAGCAGCAGATGTATAACTGATGTAATTTGTCTGAACAGAAGTATTGTCCATTACCGGGAAATTGACAGGGGTAACTTTTACGTTTGAAATATAATCGTTTGTTCCCGTTCCGGTCATGTTGCAATACGTTAAAGGCGGAGTTGTAAAACTTACACTTGGAGAAAATACCCCCTGATTTCCATTACAGAGAGTTGCAATCTGTACCTGATATCCGGTCTGCTCGGCAAGTCCCGTTATGGTATAAAAGCTTTGTCCTGCCGGAAGTGTCTGGCCTGTTGCAGCTGGAAGCCATGCCCCTGTATTTCCCTGTCTCCATCTGATAATATAAGTAGCATTGGAAGCAGGCATCCATGATACATAGGCAGAATTATGCGTAAGGTTATTCACCGCAATAGTAGCGGGAGCGGCAGTAGTACAAGGCTGTAAATCTATAAACTTCACATAATAATCCTCCACTTCTCCATTGCTGGTTAAAGGTCCGCAAGCATTAGGTGGAGTGAGAGAATATACGATGACGCGCATTTTTACTTTACTTGTTCCCACGTAGGCATTGGCTGGAACATCAAAAGCAGCCGTAACAGGCGTTGTATTTGAATAGCCCAGATTCATGATTCTTTCCCCACCAGGGCTTGTTGCCGGATTATTATCAAAAATACCATCTCCGTTAAAATCTATCCACGCATTGGTAGAATAGGTTCCTGATATAATTGATCTTCCTACAGACAGTGTATTGTTAACTGAATTTCTCAGAAGTGTAATTGTCTTTGCAGGATCTGTAGAATAATCTGTATACGTTGTTGGCCCGGAAGTATTACTTGTTAAAGGAACATTGGTAGCCATCATCGTAATATTGTTGATATAGCCATTCGTCACGGTAGCTGTTGCAGCATTACAATAAGTCAGCGCAGGAGTTGTAAAACCAACAGGAGCAGAAAATATTCCCTGGGTTCCGCAAATGGTTGCAATCTCTACCTCATATTGAGTCTGCTCAGTTAAGGAGGTAAGCGTTACACTATTGGTAAAAGGAGTTGTTACATTGATTGTTTGCCATGTAAGAGAAGGAGGGATTCTGTATCTTACGACATAGGTGGCATTGGCTGTTGCAGTCCAGGTAACATTGGCTGAGGTGGCTGTAATATTATTTACTGCAATATTGGCTGGAGGTGTATTGGTACAGTTTGGTAATGTGGTTCCTGTTAATTGTACCCTTGGTAATACAGCATATCTGCTTGTTGCAGCAGGAAGATTTGCCGGGTCCGGATTGGTCGTTGAATTGTAATAAATCATTCCACGGTTATTTCCCGCAGAATAACTTCCCCAGTTGGCGGTACATGATGTTCCTGTTGAATTCTCGTCAACACTTATCACCACATTGCTGACGCCGTCCCATAAGAATGGAGTACTTAGAGGAATTTCAACCCATGTGCCCGCTGTCATTGTTGGCAAAGTACCGGAATATACCTGTGTTAAAGAAGTGGAAGGTATCCAGCTTGAGGTGGTTGGAAAATCTACTTGTGACGTGTTTCCCATAGATACTACCCATTGGTTATAATTAGCCTGGGTAGCTGCAGTGGTGGAAACAAAAAACCTTATAGCGGTTATATAATTATTTGTTCCGACAGCCGCCCCAATCTCTGAAGCCATATAAATCTGCTGGGAATAATTAAATCCTGAACAGGAATACACAGGTAGAAAAGCATGAGTAGCTGTACCACCTCCAATCTGCCCGGGAGTGAAAGGAGCGCCTGCAACCCATGGTGATTTGTCCGTTGCTGAACAAACAGACCTTATCCACCAGTAATAAGTAGCTCCGGAAGTAAGGGAGCTGATATTAACGCTCGTTCCGGGATTGGGTGTGCCTGATGTTGCGGCAGCAGGAGGAGTATTGTTTATACTGTAGAAATATTCATAACCATTGGCTGGTGCCGGTGCCGGAGCAAGCGGAGCTGTCCAGTTCAATGTTGCAGAAGCAGGGGCTATATTGGAAGCAGGTAAAGTGACAGGTTCAAAACAGGTAGGAGCCTGTATTACCTGAACTTCATCCAATAAGACATCATCATAGAAATTTCCATTTCCTGCTGCATCTTTATCCACTGTAAATTTTAACTGAATGGTTGTTCCCACATAACTTGCCGCCAAAGAAACACCAACAGTTCTCCATTCAGGAGCATTGGTGTCACTCGACCAGACTTGTACCCAGCCCGAACCGTTATTTACCGCAAGTTTCAGCTGATTATGATCGGCGGCAGGTACTGTACCGTTGAGTCCGGTCAGATGATCTTTAAACCATTCGAATTTGATATAAGGATTTGTTAATCCCGCTAAGTTGATCTGAGGACTTATAAGTTCCACAGTGTGTTCACCTGCATATGGGGAAGAGGCGTCAACCCATGCAAAAGTTCCAGCCGGTTTTCCTCCGTTTCCCGTGGCTCCATATCCGGCAGATCCGGAAAATTTCCACTTTACATTGGCATTTGTAGAGGTTGAAGAAGGATTCTGACTGGTCCAGCAAGCCGGTAAGGCACCAGTACCGAATGACTCTGCAAATGGCACCGGAACAGCCGCGCAGGTTTGTCCCCGGGCATGTGAAAAAGTCATTAGAAATAAGATAATGGGTAGAATTTTTCTCATATAGTTTCATTTTAAGTTAAAGTCTGTTATTCAATTCACTTACTGTTTTTTAGAAGGAAACGCGGAATCATTCTATAGATCTGTTTCAGAAATCTATTAGCCAATCCTCTGTTTGTCAATTATAAAGACAATAAGTGGTTAAAACATATCACTGCATTTCCACATCACCTCTTTATATAAAAGGTGAGCAATGGATAAACAGAAAAATAGTAGGGTCTAAGTAAGTGGGAATAATTGCAGTTACAGGGTAAGCGACTGTTTGATATTTTTTAATAAAAATCACTCACTTTGCTGCACAAGTAGTTATGGGTTGAATGTTTTTAGATTTCTCTCATTTTTTCATAGTTTTCTTAGTTTAGTTTTTTATTATTATGGTTTGGGTAAAAATAATTTAATATAAACTTAATATGACTATACTTTTGTATAGTTTTAAATCAAATATTAATGAATTAAGTGGGGAATGTTCCGTGTAAAATGCTTTTAGAAAGGCCAATGTAAAAAAGTCACCGTAAAAATGCATGCTTTTTTCTGATCTTTTTTTTGTTTTTACATCTTTTAACCCGCTTATGCACCAGTATAAGACGTAAAGTGCTTTTTTAGAAATAGTAAAAATTTAATAAAATAACAAAGTGTAGATTTTTTTGATATTAAAATAAATGCTTTGTAGTTTTAATTTTAGTTATACTTAAGTTTTAACAGATTTTTTATTTAGCATAATTATGAATATGTTTGCAGAAAGTAGCCAAATAAAAATAGTTTTGAAACCCTTGTTATCATGTCAAAAATATGAGTGATAAAATAAATTCATTGTATACCAGGAATGCGTCAGGCATATCAGTTTCTGGAAAAAAGAACGCATCCGACAGATATTTAAATGTGCTTAAAGCAGTCTCGGAAACCAGTCTGGGCTGTATTTATATCGCTGATCTTAAAACAAAGAAATTAGAGTTTATTTCTGAGAATCCTCTTCTTTTCTCCGGCTTAAGTTCTGCTGAAGTTGAAAAAATGGGTTATAACTTTTTTCGTAAATATACCAAGAAGGAAGATCTTGAAATTTTAAAGAAAGTAAGTACTTATGGATTCCAGTTTTTTGAATGTCTTTCACCTGAAGAGAAAAAAGTACACACCATTACCTATGATTTCCATCTAAAATATACCAATAGCATAGATGTACTGGTCAATCATAAGATTACACCCATAGAACTGTATGATGACGGAGAAATCTCCAAAATAGTCTGCGTAGCCTCTTATTCCCTCAACCGGTCTGCAGGAAATATCAGGATCGTTTCCAATGCCTCAGAAACCTATTGGAAATATAATCTCTCCACGGGAAAATGGACGGAAGAATCTAAAGTTGCCCTGAAATTGAGAGAAATTGAAATACTTCGGCTTTACCTTCAGGGATTAAAAATAGAAGAAATCGCAGAGCAGTTGTTTGTGTCTCCAAGTACAATAAAGTTTCACAGAAGCAAATTGTTTGAAAGAATCGGAGTGAAAAATATCATCGAAGCAATATCCTACGTAATAACGAATAATTTGATTTAAACTATACTTTTTTAAATATTTCCAGCTCAAAATCGCTGAGAATTAAAATAGAATGCTCAGTATCACTTACCGTTTTTATTTTAAAAACCGGCTGCTCTCTGTGTATTGTTTTCTGACCGTTCTCCTTCTCCAAATGATAGAAGGAGAATGGTCGGAACAGCTTAGTTAAGCTGATAATTTGTAATTACTAAACTCAGGATGAAATGAACATAATTCTGTTCTACGTCTTTTCTGTTAATCAGTTTGTTTTTGTATTCGTAAGAATTCAGGTCTCTGGATAATTTTTGATATGTTTCAAAATCATCTCCCTTTACCTTTACTCTTATATGACCATCTTTTCTGTTGATAATGACATTATCTAAAGTTCTTACTTTAAATAAAACCTCACATAAGGTAGGACGAGCCTTCATTGACCCGATATATCTTTCAACTATATTAATCTTGAACGAATCAAATATGATATTATTAAAAACGATTTTAGAATTAGGCTCCTGAGTGTTGAGTTCAAGTTTATAGTTCATTACTTTATAAATTTTGGCAAATATAAGTTTAATTATGCCAAAAAACAGACTGTTTTCATAGATCATTCCCATATTAATGATTGAATTTTATTCTGTAAACACAAAATCATGTGAAAATGTGAATATTAGGGGATTATAAATGAGGGAAAAACAAAAGTGCTCTCAACTTTTTATTTCCTTTTATTTTTTTCATACTAGGCATTTCCGTAATTTTATTGTCTGTATAACAAAATTCATATTAATACCGATATAATGGAAAGATATAGTTATGGAATGGTTGGCCTTGGAGTAATGGGGCGGAATCTGCTTTATAATATTGCTGACAACGGGTTTTCAATCGCAGGATTTGACCTTGATCAGGAAAAAGTGAAAGAATTAGAAGGCGGAGCTGCTTCAGAAATGAAGGTGAAAGGTACAGGCTCTTTAGAAGATTTTGTATCTGCGCTGGAGGTTCCAAGAAAAATTATTCTTATGGTTCCTGCAGGAAAACCTGTAGATGCTGTGCTGGAAAATATTACCCCACTCCTGAGTGAAGGTGATATCGTGATTGATGCAGGAAATTCTTATTTCGAAGATACCAACAGACGTGTTGCTGACCTGGCATCCAAAAAACTGCATTTTATGGGAATGGGAGTGTCAGGAGGTGAAAAAGGAGCCCGAACAGGACCCAGTATAATGCCGGGAGGTGATCCGGAAGCATTCAAACTTCTGAAACCAATGCTGGAAGCCATTGCTGCAAAAGTAGATAATGAAGCCTGTACAGCATACATGGGAAAAGGATCTGCCGGAAACTATGTGAAAATGGTACATAACGGTATTGAATATGCTATTATGCAGCTGATCAGTGAAGCCTATGACCTTCTTAAAAGAGGAGCAGGGCTAAGTAATGAGCAGCTCTATCAGGTTTTCAAGGAATGGAATAATGGTGAAATGAACTCATTCCTTATTGAAATTACCAGAGATATCTTCACCCAAAAAGATTCATTAACAGAGGGCTATCTTGTGGATCAGATTTTAGATAAAGCAGGAGCAAAAGGAACAGGGAAATGGACTTCCGAACAAGCTATGGAAATCGGAGTTTCTATTCCTACGATTGATATTGCGGTAACTTCAAGAATTTTGTCTGCCTATAAAAACGAAAGAGTTCAGGCTTCAAAAATATATGCTGAAAGCGAAATTGTAAAGCCGGAAAATACAGAATTATTCATTAAGGAAGTAGGCGATGCTCTTTTCCTTTCTACACTGATCAGCTATGCACAAGGTTTATCTTTACTGGTAAAAGCATCTGAAGAATATGGTTTTGAAATTCCTCTTAAAGATGTTGTGAAAATCTGGAGAGGAGGATGTATTATCCGTTCCGTACTGCTGGAAAAATTCTATTCAGCTTATATCCAGAATCCTAATCTTTCTAATATTCTTCTTGATCACGATATTTCTGAACTGGTAAAATCAAAAATCAAAGCGTTAAGAAAAACAGCGGGATATGCTGCTGTCAACGGAATATCAAGCTTAGGAATCCAAACGGCTTTGGGATATTTTGATGCCTACACTACAGAATCTCTTCCTGTAAACCTGATCCAGGCTCAGCGTGATTATTTTGGAGCTCATACGTATCAGCGTATTGACAGAGAAGGTGTTTTTCATACATCTTGGCAAAGTGCAAACAATTAAAAATTCGGAAGAAATGAATCAAAATAGAATCTTGCAGCCAACAACTATCGTTATCTTTGGTGCTACAGGAGATCTGGCAAAAAGAAAACTTTTTCCGGCATTTTATAACTTATATATCGATGGCAGAATGCCCAAAGGCTTTAATATTGTAGCATTGGGAAGGGCAGAAAATACCAACGAGAATTTTAGAAATTATATCAAAGAAAATCTCGAGAGTTTCTCCAGAAAAAAAGTGACTTCGGAAGACTGGGCAGGTTTCCAGGCTCATATTACTTACTTTCAGCATCAGCTGGATGAGGAAAGTTCTTATGAGAAGCTGCAGCAGAAATTGCAGGAATTTGATTCCGTGTATGGGATGAGAGCAAACAGATTGTTCTACTTGTCCATAGGACCTAATTTTATTTCTACGATATCCAATCATATCAAGACAACCTCATTAGCTTCTGATCCGAAAAAGGACCGTATCATTATTGAGAAACCTTTTGGGCATAACAAACAGTCAGCGATTGAATTGAACAGCCTCTTGGCAAAGACTTTTGAAGAAGAGCAGATCTATCGTATCGACCACTATCTTGGAAAAGAAACGGTGCAGAATATATTGGCATTCAGATTCGGAAATTCAATTTTTGAACCGTTATGGGATCATAAATACATAGAATCTGTACAGATTACAGTAGCAGAAGAAGTTGGGGTCGAGACAAGAGGAGCGTTTTATGAACAGACTGGCGCGTTAAGGGATATGATTCAGAACCACCTGTTGCAGATCCTGTGTATGGTGGCCATGGAGCCACCTGCTTCATTGCAGTCCGGCGAAATCAGAGACCGGAAGGTTGATGTGCTGAAATCAATCCGGAGAATATCTTCCGATCAGGTTGATCATTATGCGGTAAGAGGCCAGTATGCCAAAGGAATCATAAATGGAGTGGAAGTGAAAGGCTACCGTCAGGAAGACGGAATTGCTTCGGATTCCAATACAGAGACTTTTGCAGCGATCAAGTTTTATCTGGATAACGAAAGATGGCAGGATGTTCCTTTCTATGTCCGTACCGGAAAGAAAATGAAAGAAAAGCACTCTTACATTACCATCCAGTTTAAACCGCTTCCTCATTCAACGTTCTCAGACAGTCCGCATCATTTATCAGCTAACAGACTTATTATTAATATTCAGCCCATGATGGATATCAGACTACAGTTCATGACCAAAAAACCGGGACTGACACTGGATCTGAAACCTGCAGAAATGATTTTTGATAATTTTGCCTGTAAAGAAGATACTCCGGAAGCTTATGAAACCTTGTTACAGGATGCTCTTTTAGGAGATCTTACTTTATTTATGCGTTCCGATCAGGTGGAAGAAGCCTGGGATGTTGTCACAACGATCCAGGAAGCCTGGGAAAACAATAAAGATTTATCTTTCCCGAATTATAAAGCAGGAAGCTGGGGACCGGAAGACGTTAATGCTTTGGTGGAAAGACAAGGCCATAGCTGGGTATAAAACAATATAAATTTAAACAGACAAAAAAATGAATATTACAGTATTTGACGATCTGGAAAAACTGTACAAAAAGGCAGCAGATGTATTTGTTGACCTTTCAAAAAAATCTATTCAGAAAAATGACCGTTTTGTGGTGGCGTTAAGTGGAGGTTCTTCTCCTAAAGCCATTTTCAAATTACTGGCAACACCGGAATATAAAGAACAGATAGAATGGAATAAAGTCTACTTTTTTTGGGTAGATGAAAGATGGGTTCCTTTAAACGATGATAAAAGCAACTTCCGAATGACGGATGAGGCGCTTCTTCATCAGGTTCCGGTAGATCAAAACCATATCTTTCCTATGTATGCTGAAGGAGTAACTCCTGAAGATTATGCAAAAGCATATGAACAGCAGATCAGAACTGTTCTGGGTGATGATGGTATTTTTGATTTTATCCTGCTGGGAATGGGAGATGACGGTCATACAGCCTCATTATTTCCAGGGGAAGAAGTTTTAAATGAAAAGGAAAAATGGGTGTCTGCCTATTATCTTAAGTCTCAGGAAATGTTCAGAATCACATTAACAGCACCTATCATCAATAATGCAGATAATATTCTGGCTATTGCATTTGGTGAATCCAAAAAGCATGCGCTGAACGAAGTTTTGAATGGTGAATATAACCCTTCACTATATCCAATGCAACTTATTGAGAAGAAGGACGGATTTCAGTTTTTTACAGACGAAAAAGCCAGAGGTTAATAGATTTTCAATATTAAAAAAATAAGAGACTGTCCGGGGACAGTCTCTCTTCATATCAACTATTCTCATACCGAATTCCCGGTATATACAATTTTCTGCAGAGTAAAATAAAAATAAGTCATACTAAATGAAAACAGCATCATTAGAGAATTTATGACGCTGCTGCATTTAGTGTTTTTACCTTAGTTGCTTTTTGTTCGAAACTTTTAATTTTTCCAAATTACATTGTGTTTCTATATAAAATGGTTATTAGTTTGGAGCAAATATACAAAATAAGACACTGCGAAGTGTCTAAAATTTAAAAAAAATGAAAATTATTTTATCAGTCATTTGAAATCTAACGAAAACCCTTTATTATAAGGCGTTCTATGAAAGTGAAAATTTATAAAAGTAGATTAAAACCAGTCAAAAACTGAAATAAGATGGCGTAACCTCTTAAAAATATTGTCATTAATAAAAGCAGCATCATTAATTTGTGTAATGATGCTGCCGCTGTAATGTTTTACCTCAGTACTATTGATACTGAGGGAACTAACGGTGCAATCTAATCTCTCTCAACCTCACAACTCAGATTGTCTGTTTAAGTAAAAATGGTTATTAGTTGATGCAAATATATAAATTTAGACACTAAAAAGTGTCTAAAATGAAAAAAATTTCATAAACTTGTATGATTGAAAAGTGTACCATGGAAAGAAAGTCGGCAGCAGGAAGTATCCGGAACAAAGAACGCAGTAAAAAAAAATTTTTGGATGCAGTTGGAAAAATACTGAGAACAAAAGGATATACTGCCTTGAAAGTGAATAGTATTGCTGCTACAGCCGGGGTGGATAAGAAAATGATTTATTCTTATTTTGGAGGAATAGACGGTTTAATAGATGAGTATATCCGGTCACAGGATTATTGGAGTAAAATAGAGACTGAAGAATTAAAGTCCCACTTGGATGATGGAGGAAAATCCTTCATGGAAAATATGTTTTTATCTCAGTTCGAGTATGTTTATTCCAGTAAAGAAGCACAAAAACTACTTCTCTGGCGGTTATCAGAATCCCGTAAATCTTTAAAGAGACTTACTGAAACCCAGGAAAAAAACGGAGAATATATTTTTAAACTTTTGATGGACAGCTATTTTAAAGATAATGCTGAAGATGCACGTTCCATTATGGCGATTATGGTTTCAGGACTTTATTACCTGAATATGTTTGCGTCTCTTAATGGAAGTATTTTCTGCGGGATCGATGTTGACAGTCCTAAAGGGCGGGATAATATCAGGAAAGCCGTTTCTTTCATGCTGGATCATACTTACAAAAACCTGTAGCTTTTTGTGTGAAACCTGAATTCCATAAAAAAACAAAACCATTAGAGTTCTAATGGTCTGTCTATAAGTTGTGTTACTTCTTTAGTTGTTTCTTATTCGAATTGTCTTAAAGGAAGGGAACTCAATAATACAATTTGGATTGTCTTATTTTTCAACCTAATAGTGTTTTAAAATATATAGTTGGTTTTAGTTTGTACAAATATATAAAATAAGACACTGTGAAGTGTTTAAAATGATAAAATTTTTCTTAATTTTATTTAATATTCTGAAATTCAATGAATTAATTTTCATATTGAGTGTAAAAATTTCTATTAATTTGTGGTATTGCTTAGTTAAGCCTGTAAAATAGAGCAACGGATGTCTTAAAAATAATAGCACTTTTAAGTACAAAAGAAAAACTGATCAAAAATTTCTATCGAAAAAGTTATTTTATTTAATATCAGATCAAATTGTAAATAAAAAACAGCATCATTATGGAAAATGATGCTGTTGGTTGTGTTTTTACCTCAGTCGTTGATGTTCGAAATATTTTAAACTGAGGGAACTAACGATACAATCTGAATAGTTTTTAAATTTTCAACTTCGATAGTGTTTTATATATATAATGGTTTTAGTTTGTGCAAATATATACAAATAGTTTAAATTAGACACTAGTTGGTGTCTAAAATGATAAAAAAATTTCTTAAACTTGTATATTGAATGTTTAGTCATGGAAAGAAAGTCAGCATCAGGAAGTATTAGAAATAAGGAACGCAGCAAAAAAAAGTTTTTGGATGCCGTTGGAAAAATACTGAAAACGAAGGGACATGCAGGGTTGAAGATTAATGATATCGCTGCTACTGCCGGGGTAGATAAGAAAATGATCTATACTTATTTTGGAGGAATGGATGGTCTCATGGACGAATATGTTCGTACACAGGATTTCTGGGTAAAAGTAACCAGCGAGGAAGTGGAAAAGATGAAACCGAATCTTGAAGATGGGGGTAGAGAATTTATCGAGCATATGCTTCTTTCACAGTTTGATTATGTATACGCCAATAAAGAAGCTCAAAAACTATTGTTGTGGACTATTTCTGAGCCTCGGAAATCATTAAAAAAACTGATTGACACTCAGGAAGAAAACGGAGAATATATCTTCAAATTATTGATGGAATCCCGTTTTAAAGATAAAATGGATATTTACCGTTCTATTATGGCGATTATGGTTTCCGGACTATACTACCTGAATATGTTTTCTTCTCTGAATGGCAGTCTTTTCTGTGGTATAGATACCAATACTCCTGAAGGACGGGAAAAAATCAAAAAGGCAATATCTTTTATGGTAGAACAGACCCACGATAATCTTTAATCTATGATAAAGAGCATAAAAAAGAGGCAGATTATTGCCTCTTTTTTGTTTGATATTTATTATAGTTTATCCTTTATGATAAGGACATCCTGAAGCTGCACCATTTCCACTGGTATTAAAGAACTGCTCTTCAATTACCTTCCTCTGGTCCTCTGGAATATCCTGTATTTTACGAAGGGTATTTACCTGGATATGAGGCCAGCTTGTTGTTCCCCCATCGTTCCCGAAATCAAACTCAAAGAATACGATTTGTTCATATTGAAGCTGAAGAATTTCTTTTCCGTCTTCAATTACTGTTTCAATCCACATGTCCATATCCACTTCAACAGTCGGAACGAAACGGTTTACAAAAGGAACATTCAAAACTCCTCCCTGGGCTCCGGTTTTCATTTTGGAAGACATTTTCACATGAACATAATTGCTGACTTTCTGGCCTCTTAAGGTATCTCTCAGTCGCAGATCAGGCCGTACAGAATAAGGATATAAATCGTCCGCCAATATTCTCTGGGTATAAATCTTATTTGAACCCGGATCATTGTTATCATCAAGAGTTTCATGAACCCAATCCGGCGCAGGTTTATCAAGGTCAATGATTTCTTTCGAAGTTACTCCTGCATTTCCCATGGTACGTGAAATTGAAAGATGATTGGTCTCCCACGCCTCTTTACCATAAGGAAACTGAGGAGAACCTTCAATTAAATAGAACGTTGTATTATCTTTATTTTGAGGAACGATATCTCCAAGCAAAGTAATAGTGCTTCCATGAGGAATAACACCGCTTCGGGAGATAGAGTAGTCCGGAATAAAATAAGGACCATCAAGCCCTGCTCCAGGCTTTATTTCCTGTGCAGGAATGATTTCGTAATAAGGCTGTCCCGGTTGCAGCTGGCTTTGAAGGACATATTTCGGATTAGCTTCTCCGTCTGGTGTTATCCTTAGCAAAGGCTCATCTCTGTACTCACCGGTATATCCATACTTGGCATCTTCTGTCGAAACGGCATGAATACCACGGTCTCTCTTAATAGATTCGTTTGTCGCTGCATGATTATAGACGTCACTCAGCCACAGGTACATTCCGTTTTCTTCGTGGATGGGTGTGTATTTCAGAGCATCCTGCCCTGGTATTGCATTAACACTTTTAATGCTCTGTTCGTATTTAACTGCCCCGCAGAAAAGTTCACTGGCACCGCCACGGTTACGTACTCCTCCCGGAACGATGGAAAATGTCAGTTTCTCAATATATTCTTCACTGTCAAAAGCGAATTTCCCCGGTATGGTTCCTGAATTGGTTCCGGGTGAAGGCATGATAGTAGTATGTACTCCGCTTGCTAATGATGGCCTGGCAACATTTTCATTGTAATTAACATTATAACTAACCCATGTACCATCCAGCGCAGCCAGAATTCCATAATCTACATTATTTTCAATGGCCTGCAGGTTGTCTTCTCTGAATGGTCTTACCGGATCATCGATAAGAAGTTTTGAATATCCGTCCATTACTTGCGCCAGATTAACTTCATTCTGACCCGGCATTTTGCGGAATAACTGTTCTCCTCCCGCTTCCGGACTCTCTTTTTTTCTTTTAAGCATGATATATCGTTTTTATGGTTATAATTCAGTGTATTCGAAAGTCGGACCTGCATTATTTTGAGCATCCAACGGTTGTTTCATCAGATTAACAGCCTGTTCTTTCAAAGCATACATGTACATAATAGATTTCTCCAGTTCCCTCTGGTTTCCTTCCACAGCACTTTGTATAGCATCTAATAAACGTCTGTAGGTTTTATTGAACTCAACACCCTGGGCGTGTAATTCTTTGTTTTTGATGTAATCTTCAACTTTAGGGTTGGGTTTCATAGGATAGGCCTCATTCCAGTCTACCGGAAGATCTTTTCCTGTAGGAGGCGTTGTTACAGGCATCATTCCATTTTCATCCATGAAATTTTCATAGTTTCCTCCCAGATAGAAGTGCTCGTGGAAAACCTCTTTAAATCTGAAATAATGAGCCAGTTCAACTCCTTCTTCAAACTGAGATGGGTCCACATCAAAAATAGAATCATCAGCACCTTCCCCCTGGCCTTTAATTTCCTGGAAAACAGCAATCACTCCAGCTAAAGCTTCTACAGAATGCAGTTTTCCACCACTTCCATAATATTGCTCAGGGCGGATCTGTTTTGACGGGTTTCCAGTGAAAATTCCTCCGGTATTTAATTCCTCAAAATTTGTTGGAAGTTTCCCATGCTCTTTGTAATAAGCAATAATTTGAAAAACAACAATGTAGAAGAATAAAACATCATAATACTCCCCAATTGTGTGTACATTTTCCATGATGAAACCTTTCATATTTTCAAGAGTCCAGAAGTTGCTATCCTGTACTGCTGCTCTTTGAGAATATAATGAAGAAGAATCGGTTTCGTAATCATATTTCGGAGCTTTTACCAAAGGTTTGCTTGGACTTTCAATGGCTATAAATGTGGCAATGCTGTTGCTTGAAAATGTTTCCAGACCCACATAGAAATCCACATTCATTGGTAATTTCATAGGATAAGTAGGGTAGTTCTCCTTTTGGTTGACAGAAGGCTGAATATCGATGGCATTCAGAACATTACAAACCATAATCAGGTGAAGCATTTCTTCTACAGCCACACTTCTGATAATTTGCGAAGCCAGAGCATTGGCTCCATCCTTGATGGAGTATAAAGCCGTAAGGTAAGGAGGAATGGTAGAATGTTCGATAAGGATTGCTGTTTGCAAAAGGTCCTGCAAAACAGGTTTGTAATCAATTTCTGTTACTCCTTTTTTTACTTCTGGAGCTACAGAACCGAATTGAGCTTCCAGATAGGCATTAAAGTCCTCAATCTGATCATTCAATAAAAGATTAGTAAGGGTTTTGCTGTGATGTTTTAATCCTTCTATCCAGTCTTCTTTGCTCAATGTTGAATCAAATAATAAAGAAGGTAATGAAATGGCTTCTGTAACCACGGCGCTTCTTGCTGCCATTCTTCCTGCGGTTAATAGGGTTTCCTGCGGTTGCGCTGTTTTATTGATAAGTCTTTGTCTCATGTTATTATTTTTTAAGTTGAATTTCAAGATCAGCAAGGATAGATTCTACAGAACGGATCGTGAATGCTGATAATGTTAAAGTAGGATTTGAAGTTCCCAGCGTGGTCATATTTCCTGCGCCTACGACGTACAAATTCGGATGATCCCAGGTTTTGCAATAGCTGTTGGTTACAGAATCTTCGGCTTTAGAACCCATTCTGTGAGTTCCCACGATGTGGCCGGCTCCGTTGTAAGAATATCTTTTCCCATTGTATATCACAGAGTTTTTGTCTTCTGCAGTATATTTTGTGAAATCCTTAATGTTTAATCTTTCAAACATTTGATCCGACGCATCTTTTGCCTGCTCCATAGCTTTCATTTCATACTCTGTCAGTTCATAATGAATGACAGGACGCGGAATTCCAAGCACATCCAGATATTGATCGTTAATGGTAACCCTGTTATTGGGATTAGGTAACTGCTCAATCTCAAAATGGAATAATACCTGTTTTGAAAGCCTGTTGGCAAGTTCTTTTCTTAATTCTGCTCCAAAAAGATTCTCCTCTGTGATAAAATAGGTAACATCTGATCCCGGAGAAAATGCCGGCCATCCCCATCCCCAATTGTCAAGCGGAGAAATCCATGCTGAAAATTCACCTCTGAAATTTCCGTCACGGAAAGACGAAATGTTTGTAGTAGAACCTGGACCTCTGTAAGGATAAACGGGTTCAGGGAAAAGTCCCCATGTCAGCATTACCATATGATCCATAAGGTTTCTTCCTACCTGATCACTGCTGTTAGCAGCCGTTTTTTCAACATTGTTAACGGTATATCTGGAGTTCAGCAGAATTTTGGGATTTTCAAAAGCGTTAGCAGCCAGAATCACAATGGCATCCGAAGTATCAACGGATTCTTCAATAAAATCTGTTTTCTCTTTTGAAGCATATCTTCTTAAGTGAACCCTGGATATCTTATCTTTATCATTGGGGTCAATGCTCAGCCTGTAAACCACACTCTGCGCCTGAATCTGCATGTATGGATTGCGCTTAAGATTTTCATTATCATTAAGTTTATATAAAGCTTTTTTCAATGTTTTTAATGCATTGTACTTCGCCTGAACGGGGCAGATCGGAACACAGGATGCGTTTCCTTCACAGCGTTCTCCCATGTAAGGATTCCATACAGAACCAAGAGCTTTGTATTCTTCTTTTTCTGAGCTGTCTAAAACCAGTTGATATCCGGAATCCTTCGGTTCAGCTTTGATGATCTTTGTTTTTCCGTATTTTGGATTTGGAATGGAATTCCTTCCCTGTGGAGAAGGTACCATCATTAAAGGAATCTCTCCTGAATTTAGTTTCACGCTTGTGCCCTTAAGCCCCTCAATAATCTTATGATCCATGTAACTCTGAGGAATTTCTTCCATAGGAAATACATAATTTCCATAATATTCTTCCGTTTTTTCATCAATAGGATATTCCTGTCTCGAAACATCCCCGGAAACCCCGATTTCAAACTCAGCCATCTCGTAATAAGGTCTTAATTCTTCATAGCTTATCGGCCAGTTAACAGGTGTTTGCTCAGCAGAACCCGGCTTTGGAATGGTAATGCCATATTTTTCTGTAAGTTTGAAATCGTTGGGAAGCATTCTTGGAGTAGTTCCCAGCCAGTGAAGGGTTGTTCCGCCTCCCACTCTTATGGCATCACTGGCAAAGGGCATCGGTCCGAATTGCACCAGATACCCTTTTTTATCCGGATACGGCTGAATAATATGTTCCATATCCAACACATTGGGAGAAGGTGCCTGCTTTAAGTTGGGATAAGGAGAGTTGGGAACTTTGGCTTCCTCTCTGTAAAAAGTACGGATATATTCATTATAAGTGGTCATTGAGGATACGGAATCCAGTTCAATACCTGCTTCCAGCCCCGCCTCATACATGAGTATTGATATTTCTTTGATATGATCCGATTTTCCGGCATCTGCACGGTGGATCATTTTTCCTTTGGTTACGTCAAATACATGATCGGACAGTAGCTTTGCGATCAATGATCCTGCGATCCCCGTTCCTACGATGATCACATCTTTTTTGTTGGTAGTCTGGCTCATGAGTTGCTGTTTACAGGTTTAATATTCCATGATTTATATCCCGGCTGTTTTGCTCCCGGAGGATGCGAGTGCATCAGATTCCAGACAAGACCTTCTTTATAAGAAAGATCATTGATATAGGCTCCTTCCCAGGTTCCCAAATACCACATGGTGATTACTTTTCCGGCAATGTCATTCATTCCCGGGTTGCCAATGATTTCAGATTGAATGGCTTTTTTTAATTCCTCTTCACCGGAAGAATTTTCAAGAATATTTTTAGAAACGGTAAGGAATTCTACGAAAGTGGCTGCTTCCAGGCTTTTTAAAACATAGGTGTAATAAGTTTCTGCAAGCCCTGTTGACTGTAGTTCGTTTACCGTAAATCCGGCAAGCGCTTCCGAGATAGACATAAACACGTCGAAATAATAATCGTCGACGTTGAGAATTTTGTTAATAATATTCATTTCGTAAAAAATTTGGGTTAGATATCTTCAACTCCTTTCATCAGGAGGTTATCAAGCCTGTTGATCTACAGCTGCTGATTTTTCAGATCCCACCTCTTTTTCAGAAATGATTGAAGGTATTTCAAGCCGTCCATAGTTATCAATTTTGTTTATCCGAAATTAATCAGAACTCATCAGATACGATTCAGTATTTCTACGTAATTTGTTTTTATTTTATTTTAATTTTTTGTAAAAAAGTCCTTCTGATAGGTGGTTTCAGGAGATTGTATTTTCACCTAGTTTAGAATTATTTTAAATAATGTGGTATCAAATATAGAATTCGATTGTAATGTCGGAAAGTCAATACCCGTGAAAAATAATACTTAAATTGATGATCAGAATGTAACGAAAGCGAAGAGTAAATGTCTAATCTTAATAAATGAACTTTTAACCCAATAACCAGCAACAATAAACGCAATTATCCCCGACCATGAAAAGACTTACCATTACTTTATTATGCTTTGCTTCCTCTGTTTTACCTGCACAAGGATTTAATAACAAAAAAGAAGCAACTAGTCATTCCAGGATTTTGAATGAGCAAATAGTACATCAAGCTATTCAAAAGGAAACAGACAAGATATTTAATAGATTGGTGAATATCAGACGGGATTTTCATGAAAACCCGGAGTTGGCAGGAATGGAGAAGCAAACTCAGGAAAAAATAAAAAAGTACCTTCTGGATTTGGGAATGGAAGTTCAAACAGATACCTACGGACATAGTGTTGTAGGAATTCTGAAGGGAGATAAAAAAGGCAGAAAAATTGCCTGGAGATCAGATATGGATGCCCTTCCGAATGAATATTCCGATCCGGAAACTTTCAAATCAACAATAAAAGGAGTTCAGCATGGTTGTGGTCACGATATCCATATGGCCATTGGATTAGGAATTGCAGAGGTTCTCGCAAAAAATAAAAAGTCAGTAAAAGGAACCGTTTATTTTATATTTCAGCCTGAAGAGGAGACCTTCAAGGGAGCAAAAGAAATGCTGAATAATGGATTGCTTTCCAAAATAAATCCCGATGAAATCTACGGATTGCATGTGACAGCTATACCGGTCGGGCAAATTATGGTGAAATCCAACGAAATGTTTGCTTATCAGAAAAGAATAAGAATTCAGCTAAAAAATGGACTGTCTGAAGAAGAACTTAACAGCTTGGGAAAAAAGATCAGTCATTCTTTATTCCGGACTTCTAACGGCAGTAAACCCTGGGAAATACAATCCATTGTTGATCCTGAAGCAGGGCTGACAAATCCCGATACTATTTTCAAAGATTATCTGTTCACAGACGGGAAATTCAATATGTATTCCAAAAACAACGAGTCTTTTCTTGAAACCTATTTGTATGAGACCAATTCCTTTAATTTGGATAAAATAATTCCTACCGTTCAAAAAGCTATTGAAGACAGCGGATATAAAGATCATCTTCTTTCCGTTTCATTTGTTCAGGGAAATCCAACAGTTGTTAATGATGAAAAACTGACCCGTTCGGTAACAGAAATACTTCAGAATCTGTATGGTAAAAATGCAGTTGCTCCGGATTATGGTCAGGTTCCGTTTTTTAATGATGATTTTTCTTATTTTCAACAAAAAATCCCAGGAGTATATTTCTTCCTGGGTGGTTCCAATGTTGAAAAAGGAATGATCGCTATGAATCATGCTCCCAATTTTCAGGTGGATGAAGAAAGTATCAGAACCGGAGTTAAAAGTTTTTCATCATTAATCATTGAGCGTCTTAACAGAAACTAATTTTTCACTGCAATGGCATCAATCTCAAACAACATTCCGGGTAAAGCCAGCTGACTTACAGCAATAAGAGTACTGGTAGGCAGCCATGAAGATGTCCATGTTTTTTTAGCTTCCTCTGCCCATATCTCAAGTTTTTCCTGGTTGTGATCAACAATAAGCAAGGTGATTTTAACTATATTTTCAAATGTCATTGAATGGCTCTGTAAAACAAGCTGTAAATTTTTCAAAGCATCCTGAACCTGAGTTTTAAAGTCATCTGCCAGTACGTGATGTTCACCTACGCCGCCACTCTGTCCAGATATAAAACAGATCCTGGAAGGAGTTTCCACAGAAATACTGTGAGAAAAACCATAAGGACCGGGATTAAATAGCCCGCTAGGATTAATCAGTTTCGGTTGTTTATTATTTTCCATAATCTTTCATTTAATAAAGTAAAAATGAGAGAAAAAAATCGGAAAAGCCTTTACATATATTGAGAAAAAAATTCTTTTAATTCTGTAAATACCGCTTGCATTGATCATGAGATTCTGATACAAAAAATGCTGTTCAGAGGAACAGCATTTTTAATTTTTACTCTACAACAATACTTTCAATTCCTTTCTGCAGAGCCGTATCCTGAATAACCGGAACAGAAAGCCCTTCTGCACGTACAACAGAAATATCCGTAATTCCCATAAAACCAAGAGTTTTTTCTAAGTAAGGAACTACAAAATCATAGGCCTGTCTTTCCCCTTCAGAGTACACTCCGCCACTCGAAAAAGCAAGATAAACTTTCTTATTTTTCACAAGACCTTCAGGACCATTTTCACTATAGCTGAATGTTTTTCCTGCTCTGGCGATATGATCAAGCCATGATTTCAATGTTGACGTGATACTGAAATTGTATAGAGGAGCTTCAATAATGATAATATCAGCCTCAAGCAATTCATCAATGACGGTATCCGAAAGTTTTACAGTTTCAAGCTGCTCAGCAGTACGTTTTTCAGCTGGAGTGAAAAATGCATTGATATGCATTTCTTCCAAATGAGGAAAAAGAGGATTTGTTAAATCCCGTTTCTTTAAAACACTATCTGGGTATTTGTCCGTAATTTTTTCTACAACAGCATTTCCCAGCTTTTTACTGATGGATGACCCGCTTCTTGGGCTTGAAGTAATATGAAGTACTCGTTTCATTTTTTATTTTTTTTAAAATTGATGTTTCAAAATTATCTATATTTACTAATAAAAAGATAGTAGTTACCAAAAGGTTAGTAATAACATTTAGGTTAGTAATAAAAAAATAGAGACAATGGAAGAAGAGAAAATTGTGTATTCGAGACCGCAATGCAGTAATCATCTGTCTGCTACAGAGGATGCTTTGTATGTTCTGGGAGGCAGATGGACCATCCGGGTGATGATTGCTATTTTGGGAGGCCATACACGCTTCAATGAACTGCAAAGAACCATTAGTGGAATTTCAGCAAGAGTATTATCCAGTGAACTGAAAAAGCTGGAGATTAATCATCTGGTAGAAAGAACCGTTATTACAGATCAGAAGCCGGTGTTGGTAGAATATGTTCCCACAGAATATAGCGAATCACTGAAAGATGTAATTGCTGCACTGGCAGATTGGGGAGCAAGACATAAAAAGAAAATTACAGCCTGATAAAAAGATCGTAGTGTAGTGTTAAAATTAGGAATACTATGTTTTTGTGGTATTTGATAAGTTGTAGCATTGCTTACACTTTAACTATTTTTACTCAAATTAATAATAACAAGATGGTCATAAGCGAAGACTTATTATTTTTTCACAAAGCCACCCTGGAAAATTATGAAGCAGGAGATGCTGTTTTTCAGGAAGGTACTGCAGCGAAATATTATTTCCAGATCAGACAAGGCACCGTGAAACTGAATACGTTTTTGGAAGACGGAAAAGAATTTGTTCATGGGTTCCCTTTTGACGGGCATTGCATTGGTGAAAGCTATTTATTTACTGATCATCATTACGCCATTAATGCTATTGCCGTTACCCAGTGTGAAATTATTAGAATTTCCAAAACCAAAGTTCTCGAAATACTGATGGAAAATCCGGAATTACTCCTTGAGATTAATAAATACATGGCAGACAGAATGCATTTCAGGTTTATGATTTCCAGCTTTCTGGCCATTTCAGATCCTATTGTAAAGCTCATGAAGCTTTTTGATCATATTAAAAGATATTTCGGATTTGAAGAGCCCTATTCATTTCTGGTTCCCTATACCAGACAGCAAATAGCAACCTTAACCGGTCTTCGGGTGGAGACGGTGATCCGGTATGTCAAGAAAATGGAAGAGCAGAAAATGGTTAAAATTGAAAGCACTAAAATTTATTATTAGCTTTTAGTTATTCACTTTCCGTTCACTTATTATTTTAAAATTAAAACAGGCTGATGGGTATTCTGGTAAATTCCCTCGGAAATACTTCTGCTTGCCAGATAGTACAGAAAGCTATGTTTACCGGGTAGCGCTATTATAAGATCTGCGTTATCAGATGCCGCAAAGTTCAGGATACCTTTTATAATATTTTCATCGTGAGAATAATGAATGCTGCTGGGAATCTCTGTTAAATGTTCGCGGATATAATCTTCCAGTTCCTTTTTCTGGTTCTCGTCTTCTTTTTCGCGGGTATTGATATTTAAAAATGAAAGACGAACATCCTGTTTATGAATAACAGATTTGTGATGAAACAGTCTCTCCAATCTTTTAATACCCTTGATATCACAAGGGATAAATATATTCTTAACAGGAGTATATTGGTAGCTGTGCGGTACAATTAGTGTTTTTACAGGGCTTGTTCTTGCAATACTTATAATATGCTCCGAAACAAAACTCTCAGTGGAGGAAGTCTGATCATCACTTCCCAGAATAATCAGTTCTACAGACGGCTGATTTTTTAAGAGCTCATTAATGCTTCTGGTTAATGTCCAATCACTCAATACTTTGGAAACCTTTATTTCTGGTGATTTTTCAGCAACAATTCCTATCAGCTGATCGAATAACAATTCTGTCCTTTGCAACAGGTTATTGACACTTTCTTCATTCACAAATGAATGCCCTTCTGCGATATGCAGATAATCAAATTCAGATTCTCCTGCTGTTTTGAGTAGGATAATATTTTGATATTCGTAGGCTTTTGCCCAATCTGCAGCAATTCTTACTGCATTTTCCGTAGTTGATGTAAAATCAACAGGTACAAGGATTGTTCTCATATTGTATGATGTTTTGGTCCTGATTCTTCCAGGTTTGCTGTCATTTTTTTTACCAGAAGCAGAGCTTTGATGATTTCTTCTTCCTGAATATCATCTGCTGCCTTTTTATAAAGGTTCAATGCCCAGGGATAAACGGTTTCTACAATCTGTTTACCTTTTGGAGTTAAAAAGATCTGTTTATTTCTGCGGTCATTTTTATCAGCTATCCGTTCAACAAGATTTCGGTTGACAAGACTGTTGATAAGATAAGTAATACTTGACTTGTCTTTGCTTACTTTATTTCCTATTTCCTGCTGGTTGATACCACAATTTCGTGAAAGCAATCCGAGGATTTCAATCAGTTCAAAAGACAAATCCGGATCATAATCATTAATAATAGTCTGAATCTTCTGTCGAAGACGGCTTTTCATTTCACTCATGGCAAGGCCAAGCTCCAATGCAAGTTCTGATATGTTATTCTGTTTTGCGGACATACTTTTATACTAATATAGCAGGATAAGGTATCTGTCAAAAGGATTTTCAGCATAAACTTACCTTAACAAATATACGTAAAATTAGTTTTAATTAAAACTAATTAGGCCGTTAGATTCTTACCTTTTTTAATAGTTAAATCGCGTAGCAGAAAATTATCATTTAGATAATATTGGGTTCATTTTAGTTAATGGGGTAAATCATACTTTGGCCACACAAAACAAAACAATTTTAACTTAAAAACTTATGAATCACATGCGAATTTCGTTGTGCCGGTTTCTATCGGTACTTTTTCTTCTTACCCTTTTATCGTGCAGATCAGACCAGTTTCAGCCTGATGAAACACTTCCTGTTGCAAAAGAAAATGCAATGAGGGGTTCTTTCCCCAATATTAAGGTATTATCTTACAATACTTTCCTATTGAAAGAACTCCTGGTATCTGGTATGACGCAATGGTCTCAGCAAAATAGAGCCGAGAGGCTGGGGGCAGCGTCCTTTTTAAAGAATTATGACGTTCTTATGCTTCAGGAATGCTTTGATAATTCTGCCGCTGCTAAGCTGCGTAACAAACTTCTTCCAAGCTTCCCTTATCAGACTCCTGTATTGGGACAGACGAAAGATGGCTGGGATAAGACTTCCGGTTACTGGCGTGAGTTTATTTCCGGAGGATTCGAAGACGGAGGAGTGATGATTGCCAGTAAATATCCCATAGAGAGAAAAGAGCAATATATTTTTCCGGCAGGATGTTCTTATGATGGAAACTGTCTGAAGGGCCTTGTGTATGTCAGAATCTTAAAAGATGGAAAACGTGTCCATTTTATAGCAACACACGCACAGTCTACACAACCTTCCTGTAATGGGAATGAGGTAGCGATCCGTAAACAGCAGCTGCAAATGATGAAGACATTTGTAGACCGGTTGAATATACCTGAAGATGAAATGGTGATCTATGGCGGAGATTTTAATATCATTAAAGATACTCCCGAATATGCTGATATGCTGCAAACGCTTAATGTAAGTGCTCCCATATACAAAGGATTGCCTTATTCATGGGATCCGAAAACCAATATAATGGCTTCCTATCATTATCCTTATCCGGAAAATAAACGTGAATATCTTGATTATATCCTGGTTTCCAATGATCATCTTGTACCACCAACGTGGCAGAATATCGTTTTTGACCCTGTATCTTCAAATCTCATGACGTATACAAATATAGCCGGAATTCAATATCATTGGGCAGAATATTCAGATCACTATCCTGTAGAAGCTAATGTTTACTCGGATGAGAAGACACCTACAAAAAGTCTGAAATTCAGAAAGCATGACCGTATTTCATTAAAATCTGTCTCTTCAGGGAAATATATCACTTCAAATCTTTCAACACCTAATGACTGGCTGACGGTCTCTTCTTCACAACCGGATGCAAGTACCTGGTTCAATATTGTAAATATCGGCGATTCTGATAATTATTTTGATCTGAAAGAAGGATATGTAAGAGTAGAAACCAGTGAAAGGCTTAATCATTTCTGGTATTGGTACTCAACAGGGAGTGGAAGCTATTATTTTTATCCGAAACATGGAAAGACAACTTACAACATGAGGATTCAGATTGTAAAGAAAAAAGCAGGAAATCTTTCAACAAGTGTTGAAGATGGAGATATTGTAGCTTTCAAGGATACAACAGGAATTGGAAATACCTATTATCTTCAGGTATATAAAAAGTCAGGAACAGATTGGATTTACCTGAATGGAACAAGTTTAACCCCTGATGTGCAGTTCGAAGTAAAAATGAACAATACGGTTGCAGATCCTTTTTAGAATTAATTGCCAATCCATTGATCTTTTAATAACTATAAAAAAGCAGAGATTAGTTCTCTGCTTTTTCTTTTTTAACGGCTTGATGCATAATTAGAATAATCCCCAAAAGGAAACACGCAATGATCAGATAGCGCCAGGAAAGACCTTTTTGATCCGTTACCGTTCCACTTACCGAGATAATGAAACTTGTTACCGAAGTGATCACATATACCAATCCACCCATCAATCCACCAGCAGTACCTGCATTTTTAGGAAAGTAAAGCATACTTGTCGTGAAAAATGAGGTGAATAAAATTCCGGAGCAGATATGAATAAAAAAGGCAAAAGGAATCATAATGAAAAGGCTTTCTGCAAAATAACTGGTAGTGATCAGTCCTGCAATCAGAATCAGCTGCAAAAGAATAGGCTGTAGAATTCGTGGTTTAAAATCCAGAGTCAGTCTTCGTTTTCCTATAAACCCTCCAATCATCCATGAGAATCCTAAGATTAAAGTACAGTATCCAATAACCACCGGTGTAAAATGAAAGGTGTTTTCAATAATAAAGGGTCCGGTAATATTAAACAACATAACAATAGAGTAGCTCAGTCCTAAAATGAAAATCCCCAACATGAAAATCCTGTTTTTAAGCATCATTTTATAAAGACTTATATTCTCTGAAAGATCCAGCTTCTTTTTCTGTGGAAGACTTTCCCCGCTAAAAAACCATTCGAAAAGAAACAGAAATCCGGCATAAGCTGCCAGAAAATAGAAATTAGCATGCCAGTTAAAGATTTTCTCAAGATATCCACCAAGGAAAGGCGCCAGAATAGGGCCACACGACCAGACAATGGTAAAATAGCTTAAATAATGTTTCACCCTTTCTGCATCATAAATATCCACAAAAATAGCACGTGTTGCCACAACAAGCACTGAAACTGCAGCTCCCTGAAGAATACGAAGCAAACAGATCAGTAAAATACTATTTGTCATGGTAATTAAAATACTGGTCAGAATCAACAGAAATAATGCTATCAATTTGGGACGGTAGCGGCCAATGCTGTCAAGAATTCCCCCTACAAACAATTGAGAAATTCCGTAGCTCAACAGATATGAAGTCAGGGTAATCTGAATATCTTTTTCTGAAACCATCATTTCTTTGGCCATAGAAGGGAACGATGGTAAATAAATATCCGTGACAAACCCGGAAAGCGGGATAGACACGAAAGCCATAATGGTAATTAATCTGATTCTTTGCTCAGATGCTTCTCTCAACATATTCATTCATTTTTTACATTGCAAAAATAAGTCAAGAAATACAAAACCCGATTTTAAAAGACAAAGCAAAAATTACAAAAATCAAATATTAAGATAAATTCTTAAACTTTAAGGGGGAAGTCCGGGCATGCTTTTTAAAAAAATTATTAAAATGCGCAGGCTGATCAAACCCTAAAGTATAACCTATCTGGGCAATATCCCAATTCGTATATTTCAGCAGGTTTTTAGACTCTTCAAACATTTTTTCTTTAATAATCTGTGTTGTAGTAAGATTCGTTACAGATTTTACAGAAGAATTCAAATGATTGACATGCACATTCAGGTGTTCTGCAAAATCAGAAGGTGTTTTTAATGCCAGCGGATAAGCAGGAGAATCCAAAGGGAACTGTTTGTTGAGCAACTCATCAAATAACCTGTACAAGCGCACATTCGCAGGAAGTTCATTAGGATTGATATCTTCTACACGGTTTTCCAGTGCCAGATGCATTACAGAAGCAAGATTGCTTTTGATACTGCTGCAACGGAAAGGATATGAAGAATTATTCATCCGGTAGATCTGGTCAAAATAAAGAGTAGCCAGCTGGGCCTGCTCTTCTGTCAGAAAAACAACGGGCTTGCTCCATTCCTTGAACATTGAAGTTTTTTTAAACAGGTTAAATTCTGAATTTCCAGTGAAGAATTCCTGGTTGAACAAACAGAAATACCCTTCCTGAACATCACTTTCGCATTCCCATGAATAAGGAATACTTGGAGAAGGAAAAAATAGGGCGGGACCATCTATAAAAAGCTGATGTGCACCATAATGAATAGTTCCTTTTCCAATGATAAAGCTTATTTTATAATAATCACGACGGTTGTAGGGACTTTTGAAACTACAGTATCTCCGCATGGAAATATTGAAATGGGATTTTCCGGTTTCAAAATCCTCAGAATCAAATATTTTGATCTGATCTTTACGGATGCGTCTGTAATAATCTTCTATCGTTTCCAGCTGATCGCTCATAAGTAAAAATTATAAAAATCAAAGATAGGTAAACTGTTGCTTACTCAAATTAATTGTAAGCCAGATAATGAAAATATGAATTATAGTCTCTCTCAATATCAGCAATATGATAAGGAATTGCCATCATAAAATATAGGTTACCACCTTTAGAAATCAGTGTTTCAGGATGAAGTAAGTTAGCTTTTATTGATTTCCAATTCCAAAATATGTGATGGCAGCTGGAAAGGACCAGCCTTTGAACTTTCCATAGCTATAAAACCGGACTCTTTTAAAAATTCAGAAAGAGGATCATGATCAAGCATATTGGTCCATATAATATCCGTAAAGCTTATTGCGGATCTGCATTTTTTCCAAAGAGACTGTCTTGTCTGCGGAGTGTCAAACTCTGAAAGAATTACAAAACTGATTTCTGTAGCCCTTTTTCCCTCAGGAATTCCCATGTGCAAAGAACCACTTTTTATAATACTGTATCCAATGGGTTTTTGATCAGCATACATCATGATCAGTTGGTTGGAAAGGTCATTCAGATCATTGATCATCTTTCTTGGATCTATTTCATGCTGAATATATTTTTTTATGTCTTCCTCACTTACAAACTCTTTGTGCAATGTATAAATGGAAGAATCAATAATGGTTATAAGATCAGAAATTCCCTCTTCAGAACCTACTGTAAATTTTGAAATGATATCCATGGGATTTTTTTTATTCAAAATTATAAGATTAATCTATTTAAAAAGGATACAGTTCGCTAAAATATCATCGGTACAGAAAGGTATTTTTGTAAATTTGTTCAGTACAGTTGATGTATTATGATGAAACCCTATAAGTACGAAATTTTTACAGCAGAAATAGAGAGGCAGATCTACAATGGAATTTTACAGAAAAATGACAGGCTTCCTTCCGTTCGTATCATTAAGGAAAAATACAAACTGAGCACAAGCTCTGTACAAAGTGGATTTGAATATCTTATGATTAAAGGATTGATCAGGAGCAATCCACGGTCTGGCTATTTTGTCACAGGAATTCAGGAGGAAAATATTCCGGAAGTAAAAACAAAGCTTCCGGCCGTAGTGAGGGATGAGGTATTTATGAAAAATATGATGCTTACTTCCAAAAGAACTTCAGAATTCAGTTCTTTCAATACGGCTGTACCCGGAGATCTCCTGATTCCGCAGAAGCTTATCCTCAGAACAATGCAGGAAGTTATTCGCGAGAAAGGAGCATCACTGCTCAGGTATTATCCCTCAAACGGCTTGGAGCTGTTAAGGAAACATATTGCAAAACAAATGGGAGCTTATGGCTGTGTATTAAATCCGGACGAAATAATTATCACTGATGGGGCTTTGCAGGCCCTTACAATTGCTTTAAAATCGGTTACAAAAGCAGGAGATGTAGTGGCTGTTGAGAGTCCATGTGTATTTTCTGTACTGGAAGTACTTACGCATCTTGAACTGAAAGTCATAGAAATCCCTGTACATTATAAAACAGGTTTTGATACTGAATATTTCAAAACGATCTGTGAGGAAAATAAGATCTGTGCTCTTGTCACGACTCCCAATTTTCACAATCCCACCGGTGTTGTAATGAAAGATGAAACAAAAAAAGAAGTTCTGAGCATGGCAGAAACGTATCAGTTCTGTATTATTGAGAATGATATGTACTCCGATCTTTATTTTGAAGAACATAGACCGCAAAGTATAAAATGTTTTGATAAAAAAGGAACAGTAATGATGTATTCATCGTTTTCAAAGACGTTAGCTCCCGGAATTCGTTTAGGCTGGTTATATGCCGGAAGTTTTTATGCAAAATCCGAAAGAGTAAGGTTTGCTTTAGGGCGCACCGTTTCTCCTGTTTATCAGGAATTGGTTCTGAAACTGCTACAGGGAAGCAGTTATGAAAGACACCTTCGGTTATTCCGGAAAAAACTCAGCCAGCAGGCTGTTCAGGTAGTAGAGGTGTTAAGAAATTCCTTTCCTGAAGGCTCTTATTTTCACAGGCCCAAAGGAGGTTACAGTATTTGGGGACAGCTTCCTGAGAATACTGATATGAAAAGGTTTTACCAATATTGTGAAGAGCATCAGGTTTTGTTCACCCCCGGAAATACTTTTTCTTTCACGGATAAATATTATTTTCATTTCAGGGTGATTTTTACCGAAAGAATTACTTCTGAAAGCATTGTTTTACTGAAAAATGCAGGCGCGAAAGCAAAAGAGCTGCAGTTTTAAAACTTTAAGAACAATGAAGTAAGGTAAAGAAACTCAAATGGTTTCCTGCATAAAATTTATTAAGAGAATCTTGGTTTGTTTTTTTTGATTCTTATTGATTTTGAATGGTTTATTTAAATATTAACTACTGCTTAATATAGTACCCAATACATGGCTGGTTTTCTACAATAATTCGATTTTATTTTAAAAATTAAATTGAATTTACGGAAGACTTAGAAAAAATGATTAAATCCACTATTTTTTTTCGACACAATTAGGCTGGAATCGCCATAAAACCTATATTTGCAGCCTAAATTTTTAAATAAATGAAAGAACTAATTGAAAAAATCAACGCAGAATTTGAAGCGTTCACAACTGAGGCAAACCAACAAGCGGAAAAAGGAAACAAAGCAGCTGGTACAAGAGCTCGTAAAGCAGCTTTAGAACTAAGCAAATTGTTCAAAGAATTCAGAAAAGTTTCTGTAGAAGAAGCTAAGAAATAATTCTCCTTTAGCCGGCTTTTTGAAGCCGGTTTTTTTTTGCCTGAATTCAATAGTGTTTTAATGGGAAACAAGTTAAAGCTATTATCAGGGAAAATGAAATACTATTTCTAAAGAATACAAAGACTGTCGTATTGATAGTCTTTTTTTGTGAGTTATAGTTGTTTGTAGATTTTTATTATTTTTTTTGGATAAAATAGTTAATAATATAATTGTAAAGTTTCTTTTTTAAGCTTAATCTTTCATCATCTCCCCAATTTCCTTTATCTTTAAACCAATCAATAAATAGTATGAGGATAAATAGATTTTTTGCAGTGCCTGCAGTAATGCTGGCTGCTCAGTTTTCATGGGCTCAGGTAAAGGTTGACCCAAAAGAAAGGCTTAACCCTATCGTAAAAAGTTTTGTAGATGAAGTTAATAATAATTCCCAGCTGGAAAATCTTGCATCTGAACTGCTGGATGGGATCGGACCCCGTCTTGTGGGAACTCCCGAAATGCTGGCAGCAAACGAATGGAGTGCCAGTAAACTCCGTTCGTGGGGAGTAGACGCTAACCTTCAGCAATTCGGGACATGGAAAGGATGGCAAAGAGGAACTACCCATGTTGATATGACATATCCGCGAGTAAAATCTCTTTCCGCAACACAGCTGGCATGGAGCCCGGCTACTAAAAAAGCAATTGAGGCAGAAGTGATTGTTCTTCCGAAAGTATCTTCTAAAGCTGAATTTGATCAATGGCTTCCTGCTGTGAAAGGGAAAATTGTATTGATGGCACAATACCAGAAAATCGGTCGTTCTGATGAGCAGATCAAAGAATTTGCAACGCAGGAATTGTATGAAAAACTGAAAGCCGAAAAAGAGCAGGCTACCAAAGATTTTGCTGCTTATATAAAGAACATCGGCTATGATAATAACACCCTTCCCGAAGCATTGGAAAAAGCAGGAGCGGCAGGTATTGCCATTTCAAACTGGACGGGTATTATGGGAGCTAACAGAATATTTGGAGCGAAAACAAGCAAGATTCCAATGATTGATATCGATGTGGAAGACTATGGAATGCTTTACAGAATGGCTGAAAAAGGAACTCAGCCTAAAATCAAAATTGATGCCCAGTCAAAAGTACTTCCTGAAGCCAAAAGTTTTAATACAATTGGAATGATCAAAGGAAAAGAAAAGCCGGATGAATATGTAATTCTTTCAGCTCACCTTGATTCATGGGACGGAGCTCAGGGAGCTACAGATAACGGAACCGGAACAATCACCATGCTGGAAACCATGAGAATTCTGAAAAAATATTATCCTAATAATAAAAGAACTATTGTAATCGGACTTTGGGGGAGTGAAGAACAGGGATTAAACGGTTCGAGAGGTTTTGTGATGGATAATCCTCAGATTATTAAAGGAGTACAGGCTGCTTTTAACCAGGATAACGGAACAGGACGTGTTGTCAATATCAGCGGACAAGGATTTGTAAAAGCTTATGATTACGTAGGACGATGGCTTGACGGAGTTCCAAAAGCAGTAAGAGGTCATATTAAAACTGATTTCCCAGGAATGCCAGGCGGAGGAGGTTCTGACCATGCTTCGTTTGTGGCAGCAGGAGTACCCGGAATTTCGTTAGGTTCTCTGAACTGGGGCTATTTTGGATATACCTGGCATACCACCAAAGATACTTATGACAAGATTGTTTTTGATGAGGTGAAAAATAATGTGGTTTTAACCGCAGCATTAGCTTATATGGCATCCGAAGATCCTGAATTCAGTAATCGGGAAAAAAGAGTAATGCCTCAGGATGAAAAAGGAGAGACTGTGAAGTGGCCGGAAGTAAAAGAGCCTAGAAGAAGCTCTAAAGATTATAAATAGAATCTTATTCACAACAAGAAAGAAAAGGTGTGATATTCTGATATCATATCTTTTTTCGCCATTATTGGCTAAACATTTATTTTAAAATTAATAATAAATATATGTTTTAGCCCATAATGGCATTTTTTATTATGAACTTCTAGGAAATAGAATGGCTCCTCATAACCTAAATCTAAATAGGAAAGAGGTAAGATTCTGCAATCCTTAATATGAATACTGTAAATAGGATATCATAATAAATGTATAGAGAATGTGAATGGATTAAATATTGAATAAACTTTTCCATTTTGCAACGGTATTGCGACTCAGCTTAAAATGCAGAGCAAGCTGCGTATTATTAAGATAATTCTTTTTCTGGTATTCAAGAATTTTATAAATCGTTTCTTTATTGTAAGAACGATGAGACTGATTGGCCTTGATGTTTTGGCTGTAACTAAATATTATTCTATTAATTTCTATCACATCAAATGCCGAGAGATTCTTCTTCGATAAAATTTTTTCACACTCATGCTTTTTCTCCGGATATTTCATGTCAACAAGATCACTGTAAATTTTTTTGTAATCAGGCGTCACTGAGGGAGATTGTTTGTAATGATTCATTGTAATATAATGATGTAGATTTTGTCAATTTATAAGCCATTTTTAATGGCTGTATTTGAATAAATACTAGAGTTCGTAAATAATTAAAGAAGGTGTCTCAACCAATCATAAATAATGCTTTCAATATTGAAAATAACAAAGTAAACTGCTTTTGAACTTTATAATAGTTTATTCTTTGATGCCTATTACGGCTCTAGTATTTTTGGTCTTAATATCAACTAAATGATGTGCATGCTAATAAAAAATATGTAGTTTGTGTTTTTGCGCAAAAGTATATTTTCTGTCCTATATATTCCAATATTTTGAATACATCATGCATACAGCCTCTGCTGGGTGGCGGAAAAATAGGAAAATTCGCTATCAGTACAAGTTGACTGCTTCTTACATTAAGGTAAATCTATTTGCCTGAAAACATGTATGTTTTATATGTTGTTGTATCTATGATGTATGTGTTATTTGGTACAGCGCAATGCTTATTTTATACTTTTGCGGCGAAACCAAAGAACAGTAATTTGTATGGAAAAAGAAATTGTATTAACCTTGTTAATATTATATTGGCTAGGTATGCATTCCCAAGTCGAGATTAATATCTCCTGTCCTGACACTACTCAAAATATAGGACGAAACTCAATGAGGCCAACTATACTGGACAGTATAATCAATGGAGTTCAACGTAAAACAAAAAAATATAATTCTGCTGAAAGAAAAATTTTTGTTTTTGCTACCAATGCTGACACTGCATCTTCCGGTCAAACATTGAATATAACTTCTTCCGGTTAGTTTTTCTTTGATAGTAAAGTGTGGACAAAACTGGATAATCGAGATTTTAACATTACCAACGATACATTTATTAATAATTCTTCTGATGCTAATGCAAGAATAGTACCCGGAACTGATTTTAATGATTCTATTGTACGTACAGCAGGATCTGAATTTGTTGCTCAGGGTAATGTTCTCTAAAGTTTTGATAAATGATTAGTATGGCTTTTATACACAATAGATAAAAAATGAAAAATATCATCATAATTTTAATAAGTATGCTACTGGTTTCTTCGTGTACTGTAAATACCCCTCAAAAAAATATTTCATATAAACAAGCAAAGAAATATTTTGTAAAAAATGCTTACGATAATAAAGATCTTACTGAAAAAATAATTACTTCACAGGATGAGTTTGAGCGGGTTTTTGGAGCTGCAACAACAATGGGTATCAATGGGAAACCAACACCTATTGATTTCTCAAAAGAAAATGTACTTGCTCTCATTTACCCTAAAACCAGCTTGGAAGTGAAGATTATACCTATAAGTCTTCAGGAAAACGAACAGAATATCGTGTATTCTTATAAAGTAATTGAAGGACCTCAGCATAGTTTTACAACAATTCCCAACACAATTATTATCATTCAGAAATCAGATTCAAAAAAAATAGTTTTTCATAAAATAAAAGAATAATAAACGGCATTATTTCCAAATTAATTTAACCTATTATCGAAAGAACAGTAATTGAATATACAATATGATCAGAGCGAGCATAAAAAGAATATTTCAATTTTTAATGATGGTCTTTGGCTGTCTCTCTATTTTCACTGTCTTATATTCTCAAAATTATACTCCAGGGCAAATAGATGATGCATTAATAACTAAATCCGAGAAACTTAGAATAAGAGGTCAAAAAAAAGAGTTAATTTCTTTAAATGAAAAATTTATTGCTATTTCTCAAAATCAGAATTATCTGAAAGGAGAGATTTTAGGTTATATTAATATTGCTAATATGCATGCAGCCATAGGTGATTACAAAAATTCTTTTTATTATTTGCAGAAAGCTGAAAAAAACATCAAAAAAAGTAATAATGCTTATTTATCTGCAAAACTTTATCAGGAATACGGACAGGTTAATGATGCTATTGGCTTATATGTAAAAGCTCTGAAATACAATGCACAGTCTATTTATTATGGTAAACTGATTTCCGGTCATGACGAAAAGAAAATACTATCAGATATTTATGCAAACAGGGCAGATTTTCTGCATAATATTCACCGTGAGGATTCTTCGCTGATTTATTTACACAGAGCATTAAAAATAAAATCCAGCCCGGTAGTTAATTCATTGATAGGGGATTATTATATGGTTTATAAAAAAAATACGGATTCGTCTTCGTATTACATAAATAATGCATTGAAGCTATTGCAGAAAATGAATTACTGGAATATTCAAAGAGGGCTGACCTATTACTATTATGGTAACTTTCTTAATAAAATGAAAGAGCATGAAAAAGCTTTGTTATATTATAAAAAATCAGTTGCCATTCTGGAAAGAACCAAAAGAGTGTATAATATTCCTCTGCTTTACAGTACAATATCAAGTACTTATGGTGTTTTAAATGATGAAGAAAAAGAAAAAGAATATCTTGAAAAGTATACCAAACTAAAAGATAGTTTGAGCAGGATATCCAATGAAAGTGTAAATACTTCAATTGATGAAATTATAAGAGAAAAAGAATCTGAAAATATTTCAAGAAAGAATATATTACTAATTTATAATATTGTAGTTTGTTGTCTTATTGTCATTTTGCTCTTTTTCTACATTCATTATCAAAAAAATAAAGATATTATAAAGCAGAAGGAATTCGAAACGGATGTTTTAAAAGAAAAGCTCAGTAATTCTTACGATTGTATCATTAATCTGGCTAAAAAAAATGATCCTAATTTTCTCAACAAATTTCAGGAAGCATACCCGGACTTTATTAAAAAAATGCTTACAATAAATGCTAATCTGTCAAAATCTGATTTAACTTTTTGTGCCATGATTTGGCTGGGATTTACATCAAAAGAAATTGGACAATATACTTTTGTGGAACATCGGTCTGTTCAGAATAAAAAGAACAGGCTTAGAAAAAAATTAAATATTTCTTCAGATGTTGATCTGTATTTTTTCTTTAAAAATCTCAGATAATTTAGGCTGAGAATAATAAATTAAGATAGGCATATTTCTTTAAAATAAAATTCGGGATGTTGATTTTTTAGAGCTTTGTAGGTGTTACTTCTTAATGATGTATCCTTGTTGTAGTAGGTTTTATCATCAAAAAAGTATTGTATTGTAACTTTAGCATGAAATTAAAATACAATATACAGTATGAAAAAGAAAACTATTCTTATCGCAAGTATTTTTTGTTCATTATGCTATCATTCCCAAATTGGAATTAATACTGCTACTCCTATGAAAAACCTGCACGTTAACGGATCTTTGCAGGTTGTAAATGAACTGAATGTAGGAGGAAATGCTTCTACTGCTGGTTCTGCGGGAGTTGCGGGGCAGGTTCTTAAATCTAATGGACCCGGCAATGCTCCTACGTGGCAAACTATTGCAGGTGTTCCGAGCTCTACAGGAACTGTGATTGCGTTGAATGGCCAATTTGTGGTTGCTCAGGAAATAATAGTACAGATGACTAATGATTTTATAGTTACAGGTGGTTCCAATGGTGGTGTTCCGGTTGCTATAGGAAGTTTAAATAATGAAATTGTAGATAATGAAAACATGTATACGGGTTCGTTGTCAGCTAATTCATTTAAAGTTTCTGCAGATGGGGTATATCAGATAATGATGAACGCACAGTTATCAACAATCAACACTGCTGATGGTTCACCTTCAAGTCCAGTGGTGGGTATATGGGATGATACAATTAATGCTTGGGTGGCACGTGTGAATGATATTTATTGGGCCGGAGCGTCAAGTGGAGCTGGGGGCGGACCTAAGCAGACTTATACTTTGATTACGTCAATTCCTATGTTAGCTTCTCATACCTATTCTTTCAGGGTGTATAATACAGTGGATGTAACTATCAGGTATTTAAGTTCAGGCACTACAGGTTCAGGTCCTGTTACTCAAATGTCTGTAAAACGTCTAAAATAGAGTGATTATAGTGTCTTCTAATTTTATTTGAATTCCTAACAAAAGAAATAGACTAATTTCTTAGTCTATTTTTTCGTATTTATTGAATATTGTTTTACAATAGAGTATTCACTGTAAAACTAATTATAACTGTACAAGACATACATAAACCTATATGTTTTTATCTGCATACTTTGCAATCCATTTATAGAGTGTTGTTTTTGGGATTTTATAATCATTTATTATTTCCAGCTTTGTTTTCTTTCCTGTTTCAATCTGTTCCAGGATAAATTCTATAATTTCCTTAGTATAGATATTTTTCCTAAACTCTGGTAAAGAAGAAGTTTTCTTATGCGAAGCATTAGAGGAAATTTCCTTTTTAGGAGGGGAAAAGAGGATAAGATGCTGTGAGTAGGCCCGGAAAAAATCATATTCTAACAGTTTGCTCCATCTTAGTAATTTATCAGTTGTCAGATCTTCTTCAAGAAACATTTGTTCAATTTCAGATTCAGTACACTTCATAAAGTTACATGCCCTCTGCATATCCAATGCTTCTTCCAGAAACCTGGCTTTAATAATGCTGCCAATATGTATTTTTTTAAAATTCAAGATAAACGGTATTATATGTTAAAATTTATTTTCGCAAAAATTAGTAAAGCCTTAGGACTTACTTTTGTTTGGCTGATGAAAAAAAGAATCTGAATTATAGTGAATGTCTTCACTGTATTGTAGACGGATGATCTTAATTCCTACTTGAGAAGATAATATAACAGATAAAAGCTTTTTCATCATTTTTGTTCAAATTTAGCACTGATTATTTTCTCCTAATCAAATAACCATACAACATAAATACATCACTTTCTATTAAAGGTATATAGGCTCAAAAAAAACTCCCGATAAACGGGAGTAGCAACTTTGATCAGAATTATAGATCTTTGTAAAATCAAAAATGAAAACTGATTTTGTTAATTAAATATTAAAAGAGTTATTTTGTTGTAAGAAGCAAAAACTTTAGTCAATTTTCAATCCACCAAGCTTTTTTTTCGTTTTTTAAATACCAAGCTATATCAGTAAATTTTACTATCATAAAGTTAGATATGATGTTTTATTTAAGCAAAATTTCATATACATCAAATGTACATCAATCGATTTTTTGACTTCATATTAATGGGATTCCAGACGCTGAAATGTCTTTTTGGGGAAGGGTTACAGAATTTTATATAAAAAAAAGGAATTTATCAGATTGTTCCCTGTGTCAAAGAGTTTACGTTATTTAAATCAAGCTTTAGTGAATTATTTAGGTTTGATTATTATTTTTTCAAGGATATTGTTAATAATCAATAAATATTGATTATAGTAATGAATATATTTGCATTTTAACTAAAATTAATAAGAATTTTATGTATATTTTGTATATATTTTTATTTTATTTACTTTTATGGCAGGCAAAATCATAATGTGGTATCAGGTTGAAAAATTTTATTAAGGCTGATGCCATTTTTATCACTTTAGAAAACTTATTATCAAAATTAACTATGCAAACATTAAAGCTTACCCAATTTTTAAAAATATTGCTAAGCATCTTAATATATTTTTCATTTTCTACCCTACTTTATGCTCAGACATATAGTCCTCAATATATAGATAGTATGCTGATAAAAGTCAATGAGGATTTAAGAGTAATTGGCAAAAAGAAGGAATTGATTGATCTTAATAATAAATTTTACAATATCAGTAAAAAACAAGATTATAAAAAAGGGGAGATACTTTCCTCTATTAATTTGGGTAATATCTACGCTACTGTTGGGGTTTATGAAAAAGCATTTCAACACCTGCAGGTTGCTGAACAAAATCTTGAAGGAACTGATGATTATTATCTGTATACGAAATTATATCAGGAGTATGGTCAGATCAACTATGTAATAGGCCTCTATAAAAAAGCCATTAAGTATAATTCAAGGGCAATTTATTATGGTAAACAAATAAAGGATAAATGTGATCAGGAAATTTTATCTCTGGTTTATGCTAACAGAGCTGATTTCTTAAGAGAAACAAATTCAATTGATTCTTCGTTAATTTATTTGCATAAAGCGTTAGATGTAAAACCTACACCGGTTATCAATTCCACGATTGCTAATCACTATATGCTTTTGGGTAAAAATGAGGATTCAACCCAGGTATATTTTAACAGAGCATTCTCTCTTTTAAGAAAAAGAGACTACTGGGATTCTCAGAGGGCTCTTACTTATTTTTATTACGGAAATTTTTTATTTGAAAAGGAGGATTATACTTTGGCGTTGGATTATTATATTAAATCAGTGGAGATCCTTAAAAAGACCCGAAGAGTATATCAGATCCCTGTATTATATCAGACTATTGCCAAGACCTATAAAAAATTAAACAATGGAGCGAAAGAAAAAGATTATCTGGTGAGATATGCTAAGTTAAATGATAGTCTGGAAAAGGTATGGGATAAATCAATCAATACTTCTGTTGATAAAATGACTGAGGAAAAAGAGAAAGAAGAGATAGAGCAGCAGAACTCAACCCATATGTATAATGTAATCGTTTTTTCATTATTGGGCATTATTATAATTGTATATTATGTTTATAATAAAAGAATTATCAAAAAACGTAAAATTATAGAGGAAAGAGAACTGGAGACGGAATTTTTAATAAAAAAGATGTCCGTTAACGATGACAGGCTAATGTCGTTAGCCAGGAAAAATGATCCTTTATTTTTTAATGAATATAAAAGTGCTTATCCTGAGTTAGTTGAAGGACTTTTTGAAATTAATCCAAAGCTGTCAATTAATGAACTTTCCTTTTGTGCCATGATACAACTGGGATTCTCTTCTAAAGAAATTGCACAATATGGATTTATGCAGCACAGATCAGTTCAGACTAAGAAAAACAGATTACGGAAAAAATTAAATATTCCATCGGATGTGGATATTTACTTTTTTTTACAAGACTTAAATTCCAGAATATAGTGTGGAAATAAGGATACGCGGTTTGATAATAAAAAAGACTTCTCTGAAGAGAAGCCTTTTATTTTGTAATGTCAGAAATGTGAACATTCAGCTCTGAAAAGGTAGTAATTGCTGGTTCATACAAGGGATCACTGAGCTTCCCAAACCCGTATTTACAGTAAATAAATAATAATCCATTGGATTTTGCTGAGTTATAATCGGTTTGAGTATCACCAATGTAAACTGAGTCTTCAGTGGATAACTGATTTCTTTCTATGAGAAGCTGTATGTTTTCAGATTTATTTTTTTGGGTTCGTCCGTGAGACTCAAAATCAATAAACAGATCATTGAACTGATAATAATCTAAAAATGATTCAATATAACCATCCTGGCAGTTGCTTACGATGAAAAGGGAATAGATGTTGGCCAGGCTCTTTAAAGTCTCTTCTACACCATTATATAATATCCCACCTTCCAAGTGAAGGGTTTTATTTTCTTCGGCTACAATTTCAGAAAGGAGTTCCCGGGCCTGCAGGTCTGAAATACCGGGAATAATATCTTTTACAATATCGTGGGCTAATAATCCCATATACTGATCCATGTCTTCAGGTTTCAGTTCTTTTTGGATCAGCTGATGCTTGCTCAATACTTTATTCCATATTTTGATAATCGTAGCTCTGGAATCCCATAATGTTCCATCCAGATCGAAGATTAGATTCTTTGTTTTCAAAATGATTGATTTGAGGTTTTAATTTAAATAGGGTTCAGTTAAAAATTACAAAATCATGCTCAGCTGTACTCTTTTTCTTGTTTCATCTACTTCTGTTACCTTTACGCGAACATGCTGATGAAGTTTTACCACTTCGTTTACATCTGATACAAATCCTTCTTTCAGCTGGGAAATATGAACCAGTCCGCTTTCTTTGATTCCCAGATCTACAAAGCACCCAAAAGCGGTAATATTATTGACAATTCCCGGAAGGATCATGCCAGTTTTTAAATCTTTAATGCTTTTAACATTCGGATCGAATTCAAATACTTTTGCTGCTTTTCTAGGGTCTAATCCAGGTTTTTCAAGTTCTTTCAAAATATCTTTAATTCCTAAGATCCCGATTTCGCCTGTCATATAGTTCTCGGGTTTTACAAGAGCTATTTTTTCTTTATTGGCTATCAGTTCATGGGTTTTAATACCTAAATCTTTTGCCATTTTCTCAACAATTCCATAAGCTTCAGGGTGTACAGCAGAGTTATCCAATGGGTTTCGGGCATTGCTGATTCTTACAAAAGCAGCGGCTTGCTGGAAGGCTTTTTCTCCAAGTCTCGGAACTTTTTTAAGCTGTTTTCTATCTTCGAATGCACCGTTTTCGGTACGGTAATTTACAATGTTTTCTGCCATTTTCTCACCGATTCCGGAAACATAACTTAATAGGGACTTACTGGCAGTATTTAAATTAATTCCCACAGAGTTTACACATTTCATCACAGTGGAATCAAGCTCATTTTTCAGTTGGGTCTGATCTACATCATGCTGATATTGTCCTACACCAATAGATTTGGCATCTATCTTTACTAATTCAGCAAGAGGATCAGAAAGTCTTCTTCCGATGGAAACTGCTCCACGTACCGTTACATCATACGAGGGAAACTCATCTCTTGCAATTTTACTTGCAGAATATACGGATGCTCCAGCCTCTGAGACTACAAAAACCTGCAAAGGTTTATCAAAAGCAATTTTTTTGATAAAGAATTCTGTTTCACGACTTGCAGTTCCGTTACCGATAGAAATAGCTTCAATGTTATAAGCATTTACCATGGAACGGATTTTTTTCATAGCCATTCCGCTTTCATTCTGTGGGGCGTGAGGGTAGAGGGTTTCGTTGTGCAGTAAGTCTCCTTTCTCATCCAGACAGACTACTTTGCATCCGCTTCGGTAGCCAGGATCTATTGCCAGAATTCTTTTTTCTCCTAAGGGTGGAGCAAGCAGAAGTTGACTTAAGTTTTCAGAGAAAATTTCAATCGCTTTTCTGTCTGCTTTTTCTTTGGCTTCCTGCAGGGTTTCATTGGAAATGGCAGGTTCCAGAAGTCTTTTATAACTGTCTTTTATTGCCAGTGCAATTTGTTCAGAACTTTCATTATTAGATTTGATAATGGCCTTTTCAATAAAGTCAATAGCTTCTTCTTTGTCTATGCCTACATTTGTTTTTACGAAACCTTCTGCTTCGGCTCTCAGCATGGCCAGAAGTCTGTGAGAAGGAGTTCTGCCAAGACTTTCCTCCCATTCAAAATATTGGGAGAATTTCTGGGCTTCTTCTTCGTCTTTTTTAGCTTTTATAACCTTGGAGGTCACTACTGCTTTGCGCTGAAATAGCCTGCGGAGGTTCTTACGGACATACATGTTTTCATTAATCCATTCTGCCATGATATCTCTTGCTCCCTGCAGTGCTTCTTCTTCAGAACTCACTTCGCTGTTAAGATATTTTGAAGCCAGAAAAAGAAGATCACTGCTTTTCTGACTCATAATGATTTTGGCTAAAGGTTCCAGTCCTTTTTCCTTGGCTGCATCTGCTTTGGTTTTCTTACGTTTTTTGAAAGGTAAATAAAGATCTTCTAGCTCCTGGATATCAAAACTTTCTTCTATCCTTTGCTGAAGTTCAGGAGTTAAAGAATTCTGTTCTTCTATTGATTTTAAGATCGATTCTTTTCTCTTGACAATGTCTTCAAATTGCTTGCTGATTTTTGAGATCTGCTCGATTTGTATTTCGTCAAGATTCCCGGTTTTGTCTTTTCGATAACGGGAAATAAAAGGAATGGTACAGTCTTCGGATAATAATTGTAAAGTATTGTTGATGCTCTTTTTGGAAATATTGAGTTGCTTCTGTATAAATTCTACGGTCGTCATTGTTCTGTTTTCGGATAGCTAAAATAAGGTTTTGGAATGAGAAAATGTAAATCGAAATGTATTAATCTCTTTTCATTGGTCTGTTAAATATATTTAAATAGATTGATAACTAATTTTTAATTTTCTGTTTCTTATGAAATGATGTTTGAATATTTACTTATTTATGCTCTCCTAAAATCTAATAACCATAATAAACATGAGAAAAATATTTACATTATTCATCTGTTATTCTTTTATGATCTCTTGTATCAACACTGACCCGGAAGTTCCTAAAAAATGTAAATGCAGCGTACAGGAATACGAACGGACTGTAATTTTAAAAAACGGTAATGATGGTACCTATACTGATTATTCTGATACGGGATGGACTGTAAAAGGAAATCCGCAGAAAGATAATTCCGAAGATTGCTCCAGGAATGGAACTCAAAAGAAGAAGGATTTCTCCAGTCATTATGATTCCCAATACAGATGGGATGTGTATCGCAAATGGATGTATGACTGCAAATAATATAAAAAATACCACATTTCTTGATGTATGTTAAGGCTCCTCCAAATAGGTTTTTCTATTTTTGTATCCGAAAACAACAAAATTTCAATAAACTTTTTAAAACAGTTCAATATGAAAAAAATTAGCGTAATTGCATTAGTAGGAGTAGGATTGCTTTTAGCATCATGTAATAAAGAAAAATCAGCAGAGTCTGCAGCGACAGCTCAGGAGCAGAAAGTAGCTGAAAGCAAAGGTGAAACACTGGCAGTAGATACAGTAGCTTCAGTAGTAAACTGGAAAGCATTCCATAAAGGAGGTATGGCACCTCGTTGGGGAACACTTACTGTAAAATCCGGAGATCTTAGTATTGATGGTGGACAAGTTGCTGCAGGAAACTTTATTATTGATATGAATTCTATCAAAGTAGATCCGGCTTCAGTAACAGAGAAAGATAAAAAACCAGCAGACCTTGAAGCTCACCTTAAAAATCCTGATTTCTTTGATGTAGCTAAAAACCCTACTTCAGATTTCAAAATTACAAGTGTTACAGATTTGAAAGAAGCACCAAAAGATGCTGTAGCAGGAGCTAATAAAACAGTAAGCGGAAACCTTACATTATCAGGAAAAACAATGAACGTTACCTTCCCTGCGAAAGTAGAGGTAGCTGAAAATTCAGCAGCTATTCAGGCTAAATTTACTGTAAACAGAGCAGATTGGGGGCTTAAATTCGGTACTTCTGAAGCAGATCCTGCAGAATGGATGATCAGCAAAGATATCGAGATTGCCATCGATGTAAAAGCTAAAAAATAAGTTATTTAAAGTTTAATAATTACTGGAGCTGCCTTCGTGAAGGCAGCTCTTTTTATTTAGATTTTTTTGTTCGCTGGATGAAGAAACTAATTGACAATCTTAGAATTCTGAATTCTTACACAATATTCACTGCCAAGATACAGTGGATTGCCGTGTTTCTCAGACCAGAATCCATCTAGGATGTCTTTATTAAGGCAGCGGTAAACAGCAACTCCTTTATAGATTTTATCATCTTCTCCTTCGTAGTTGAAATTAATTACTAAAATCTGATCTTTATAAAATCCTGTTCCATTTTGCTGGTGATCGCCAATCATCCACTGGGCAATAATACGATTGTTCTCATCAATAGTTAAAGTCAATATACCATGATAAGTTGGTGTAGAGGACTCCGCTTGGTTGCTTCCTTCAATAGAGTAGGTGCCCACCAGATCGTGTACTGTCATTGATTTATTTTTAGAAGAGCAAATTTAAACATTAAGATCATTAAAATAGTCTTCATTGTAAGTTTAAAAAATGAGAATGATTAATCTTGACCATACCTTATTTGTTAAATCTTTTCTTAGATGGGTTAAATTATCGGACATTTTTATAAGTTTGAGTACCTTCTCTAGATTAAACTTTATTTTTGCATCAAAATAATTGAAAATGGTTCCTTTTCTGTTGGTCATGAACTTTATTACATTTGGTGTCTTTGGTTTTGATAAATGGCAAGCCAAAAAACATCAATGGAGAATTTCCGAGAACATGCTTTTAGGAATCTCTCTTTTAGGAGGAATTTTAGGAGCGGCTTCCGGAATGATTCTTTTTAATCACAAAGTATCCAAAAAGTCTTTTCTAGTGAAATTCATTCTTGTGGTTTTAATTGATCTGGTGTTTTTTTATCGATTGATAAGGCATTGATATTAAAAATGTTAAAAATTTAAATATGATGTTTCGTGTTATATTTTTTTATATTTTTATCATGCTAATAACAAATAAACAAAACAACATGAGAAATCTTAGAAAAATTTCCAGAACTGAAATGAAATCAGTTCAGGGAGGAATCGTTAAAGGAATGGTAAGATGCAAAGATGCAGACACATGTGCCGTAAGATGGGGCTGGGGAACCGGCTTCTCCAGTAATTGTGCAGAGTTTGACATCATATGCGGTGAACCGCCTGTAATAGATCCATGCGAAATACAAGCTTGTGTATAAATAACTTAAAGAGTGTTTTTCGGACACTCTTTTTTATTGTCTTGTAAATAAGTATTTTAAACAAATTATTAAATATTTAGATAACTAAATATTTTTTCATTAAAATTCACTACTTTTGCACCCGTAAAAATCTTTTATGCAAAACATTAGAAATATTGCGATTATCGCACACGTTGACCACGGAAAGACGACTTTGGTTGACAAGATCATTCACGCTACCAACATTTTCAGAGAAAATCAGGAGAGTGGGGAGTTAATTATGGATAACAACGATCTTGAAAGAGAAAGAGGGATCACCATCTTATCCAAGAATATTTCTGTTACTTATAAAGACACAAAAATTAACGTAATTGATACTCCTGGTCACGCCGATTTTGGTGGAGAAGTAGAAAGAGTATTGAAAATGGCTGATGGGGTTATTTTGTTGGTGGATGCGTTCGAAGGGCCAATGCCACAAACAAGATTCGTACTTCAGAAAGCATTGGAATTAGGATTGAGACCATTAGTGGTTATCAATAAAGTAGATAAACCAAACTGCCGTCCGGACGAAGTTCATGATAAAGTATTTGACTTGTTCTTCAACCTTGAAGCTACAGAAGAACAATTGGATTTCCCTACATTCTATGGATCTTCAAAACAAGGATGGTTCAATACTTCATTAGAGCCAACTGAAGATATCTTACCACTGTTAGATGGTATTTTACAATATGTTCCTGAACCGAAAGTAACAGAAGGAAATCTTCAGATGCAGATTACTTCTCTTGACTTCTCTTCTTTCTTAGGAAGAATTGCAATCGGGAAAGTGACAAGAGGTGAGATCAAAGAATCTCAGTGGATTGGTCTTGCTCAGGCAGAAGGTAAAATTGTAAAAGGGAAAGTAAAAGAACTTTACGTTTTCGAAGGATTAGGAAAGAAAAAAGTAACTGAAGTACAAGCTGGAGATATCTGTGCTGTAGTAGGTTTTGATGCATTCCAGATCGGTGATTCTTTCGTTGATCTTGAAAATCCTGAGCCATTGGAAAGAACAGCAATTGATGAGCCTACGCTAAACATGACGTTCTCTATCAACAACTCACCTTTCTTCGGTAAAGACGGTAAATATGTTACTTCAAACCACCTTAAAGAAAGATTAACAAAAGAACTAGAGAAAAACCTTGCATTAAGAGTTCAGCAGACTGACGATGCCAATACATTCCTTGTATTCGGTAGAGGTATTCTTCACTTATCAGTTTTGATCGAAACAATGAGAAGAGAAGGGTACGAAATGACTATCGGTCAGCCACAGGTTATCTTCAAAGAAATAGACGGTGAAAAATGTGAGCCTTATGAATCTTTAGTTGTTGACGTTCCTGAAGAATTTGCTTCGAGAGTTATCGACCTGGCAACGCAGAGAAAAGGTGACCTTCACATCATGGAAACTAAAGGTGAAATGCAGCACATGGAATTCGAAATTCCTTCAAGAGGTCTGATCGGATTACGTTCTCAGATGTTGACAGCTACTGCCGGTGAAGCTATCATGGCACACCGTTTCACAGAGTACAAGCCTTTCAAAGGTGCTATCCCTGGAAGAAACAACGGTGTTTTGATCAGCAAAACTACCGGTCCGGCTACTGAATATTCTATTGCTAAACTACAGGATAGAGGTAAGTTCTTCGTTGATCCGGGAGAGGAAATCTACACAGGGATGATCATCGGTGAACAAAACAAACCTGGAGACCTGGTAGTAAACATCGTGGAAGCAAAACAATTGAACAACATGAGAGCTTCCGGAAAAGATAAAGATACCGGTGTTGCTCCAAAAATCTTATTCTCACTTGAAGAATGTATGGAATACATCCAGGGTGATGAAGCGATCGAGGTAACTCCAAACTTCATCAGAATGAGAAAGAAAATCCTTTCAGAAGAAGAAAGAAAAAGAGTAGAAAGATCTGCAAAAGCATAATCTGAATCTTATATATAAAAATCAAAGCCTCGATTTTCGAGGCTTTTTTTCTATACCACCCATTAAAATGCTTATTTTGGCATAATAATCTCTGAAAATAAAAATAAATTTTAAAGTAGTTTTGTGACTATGAGAATAAATAAATTAAAACTTATCGTTTTATTGGGCGTTTTTGCATCTTACACTACCTCATGTTCCGTTCAGAACAATGTTGTAAAAACACCTTCCACAAAGAATCCGACAAAACCAACCAACAATACAAACCCTCCAAAAGTAAATCCGGTAGCTGTAAAACCTGCAACAGGAACAGCAGCCTCAACTGAAGAAAATTTCAGAACCAATCTTCCGGAAATCAAAAGAGAATTCCGCGGAGCATGGATCGCGAGTGTTGCTAATATCAACTGGCCTTCGAGAAATGACCTTACAGTGGATCAACAGAAAGCAGAAGCAATCAGTATGCTTGATATGCTGAAGGACAATAATTTCAATGCGGCTATTTTCCAGATCAGACCTTCCGCAGATGCATTGTATACAAGTAATATCGAACCATGGTCTTACTTCCTGACCGGAGAAACAGGAACAGCTCCATATCCAAACTATGACCCGCTTCAGTTCTGGATTGAAGAAGCCCATAAAAGAGGTCTGGAATTGCATGTATGGTTAAACCCTTATCGTGCGCATCATACCAACGGTGGTGCTGTGAATAAGCTGTCAATGGCCAATAAATTGTCCGATATTGTGGTAAGACTAAAGAATGGAATGTACTGGTTCGATCCTGCCAATCCGAAAACACAAGGTCATGTTTCCAATGTAGTGAAAGATATTGTAAAAAGATATGATATTGATGCTGTGCATTTCGACGATTATTTCTATCCTTATGCTACCTATAATAAAGGTGCGGATTTTCCGGATAATGCAAGTTGGAGTGCTTATGTAAGCAGCGGTGGGACTTTATCCAGAGCAGATTGGAGAAGAGATAACGTGAATAAATTTGTAGAACGTATCTATAAAGAAATTCATGCAGAAAAAAATAATGTAAGATTTGGGATCAGCCCGTTTGGAATATGGAAACCCGGATATCCTGCAGGAATTGTAGGATCTTCTCAATATGACGAACTTTATGCAGATGCTAAATTATGGTTAAATAAAGGATGGGTGGATTATTTCTCACCACAGTTGTACTGGCCTATAGATTCCAAGGGACAAAGTTTTGAAGCCTTATTAAGCTGGTGGCAATCTGAAAATACAATGAACCGTCACCTGTGGCCAGGATTGAATACTGTTGAAATTAAAGTCTCAGACCGTCCTGCGGAAATTAAAAATCAGATCGCTATTTCCAGAAATATCCTTAAAAATGATGCCGGAGAAATTCACTGGAGCATTGCCGGGCTTACCAGAAACCCTAATATGCTTCCCGCTTTGAAAAACGGACCATACAATGAAAAAGCATTAGTTCCGAAATCTCCATGGATTAAAGCGGTTCCATTGCAGACTCCTACCTTGTTTATTGCTGATAATGGAAGCTTTGCTCAGACAAGCTGGAGTACAAAAAACGCCGCTGATGTATTTTTATGGGTACTTTTCACTCAATACAACGGAGTATGGCAAACAGAAATTTTAACGCTTGATACCCTTTCAAAAGAAATTCCTAAATCTAAAGACGGAAAAAAATTGAATGCAGTTGCAATCAAAGCCATCGACAGATTAGGAAATGAAAGTGATTATACGGCAAGAAAAATTAAATAGTTGGGTTAAAACCCGGTCACAATATGTCATTGCAAACCTTCAGGTGAAGCAATCTCAATAATAAATGTAAATACCAGTTCTCAAACAGAGCTGGTATTTATTTTAGAATAACTATAAATTATTAATTTAATTAATTGATAATCAGTTCTTTTTTAAAGTGAAGGGAGGGTTTTTAAGCCCCATAAGAACGTTATCGGAACTGTTTTTGCATGATTAATTCCATAATCACCAAAATATAACATTATGAATACTAAAAGACTTTCCGACAACATGGAAAAGGCACTCAGTGACCAGATGAACAAAGAAATTCACGCATCACACGTTTTTTTATCGTACGGAATTTGGGCTGATGATAAAGGATATCAGGGTATTGCCAATTTCCTTTACCGCCATGCTCAGGAAGAAAGAAATCACTCAATCAAATTTATGGAATATATTCTGAACAGAGGCGGAAAACCAAAGGTAGAAGCTATTCCTGCCCCTCCGGCAGATCCGGAAAACCTTACTGCTTGTTTTGACGGTGTTTTTAAGCATGAAGTGGATAATACCACCGCTATCTACAGAATTGCAGACCTTTCTATGGAAGAAAAAGACTGGGCAACCTGGAATTTTATGCAATGGTTTGTACAGGAACAGATTGAAGAAGAAACATTAGCTCAGAACTTAATCGATAAATTAAAAATTGCTGGTGGTGACAGAGCAACAGACGAATCTTTATTTACTTTAGATAAAACTTTACAGGAAGCACCCAATGATGTTCCGCTTGCTCAGAATGCCACAGGAGACAATCCATAAAACATCTGGTGAACCTAAACCATTTAAGATCTGTCAGAATACTGACAGATTTTTTTATTATGAAACTCTCTTAAAAATCACTATCTTTGCACACTCGTAATTCAAGGTTCTGAGTGCAACGTTTAAAGTTGAAGATTCCTTGAGTTACTCCTAAACCTTAAACTTTGAATTTTACAATATGAAATGTGGAATCGTAGGCTTACCGAATGTAGGTAAATCAACTCTTTTTAACTGTCTGAGCAATGCAAAAGCTCAATCAGCAAACTATCCTTTCTGTACTATTGAACCGAACCTTGGAACGGTTTCTGTACCGGATCAGAGATTGTTTGAACTGGAGAAAATCGTAAAACCTGAAAGAGTTTTACCCGCTGTAGTTGAGATTGTTGATATTGCAGGTCTTGTAAAGGGAGCCAGCAAAGGAGAAGGATTGGGGAATCAGTTCCTTGCCAATATCCGTGAGTGTGAAGCGATTATTCATGTTTTAAGATGTTTTGACAATGGAAATATTGTTCACGTAGAAGGTTCAGTAGATCCGTTAAGAGATAAAGAAATTATTGATATAGAACTTCAGCTGAAAGACCTTGAGACCGTAGGTAAAGCTGTTGAAAAAGCTAAAAAGTTCATCAAGTCTGGGAAGAAAGAAGATATTCTTACTTACGAAACGCTTCAGAATTTACAGAAATTTCTTGAAGATGGTAAAAATGCAAGAGAATTTGCTACTGATGATTTTGCAAAATCAATTATCGGAGAAGTTCAGTTGTTGACCAATAAGCCGGTGCTTTACGTTTGTAACGTAGATGAAAACTCTATCAAAAACGGAAACGAGTGGATCGCTAAGATTGAAGAAATGGCTAAAAGTGAGGGTGCTGAAGTAGTCGTACTGGCAGCACAAATCGAAGCTGATATCAACGAGCTTGAAACTTTCGAAGAAAGAGAAATTTTCCTTGATGAGCTAGGACTTACAGAACCTGGTGTAAACCGTTTGATCAGAAAAGCTTATGATCTTTTAAAACTTCAAACGTATTTTACAGCTGGAGTAAAAGAAGTAAGAGCATGGACGATCGGACAGGGATGGACGGCTCCGCAAGCAGCAGGAGTAATCCACACAGACTTTGAAAAAGGATTTATCCGTGCGGAAGTAATCAAGTATAATGATTATGTAAATTACGGTTCTGAAGTAAAAGTAAAAGAAGCCGGAAAACTTTCTGTAGAAGGTAAAGAATACATTGTTCAGGATGGTGACATCATGCACTTTAGATTCAACGTATAAGAAAAGTATTAAAGTTAGTTATATTAAAAAGCGCTTCCATGTATTTGGGAGCGTTTTTTGCATTCATTTGCTAAACTTGACTATGAGAATCTTTTATTTCGTAATTTTTATTGTATTTCTTTCCTGCTCTCCATCTGTTGAAAAAAAATGTTTTGCCAGAAGCCAAGATCAGGTTTTTGAAAACTATAAAGAACAGAAACCGTATACTGTAAAACAGATCCTGAAAGAAAAAGCAGATTATTTGGAAATCGGTAACCGTAAAAAATACCGGAGCTTTAAGCAAGATAGTACCGAATCTTATACCCATGCCGGATCTGAAGTATATGTAAAAATGGAAAAAAGACTGGATCATGAATTCAAAGTTTTCAGAGAGAAATTCTCGGACCAGTTTATGCTTTATTCCTTGCAGAAGGTAGATAATATAATGTATGGGTTAGGACGAAACAGAGTAGGGTTCTGGCTTCTGGCCATTGAAAATGAGAAGCCTAAAGCATATTTTCTGGGGTTAAGTTTTAGCCATTATTATATCAACGAAATTCAGGAGCTTCCCATTATTAAAAATGGATTTCTTCAGTTTGAAGGAAGTCTGGTGAAAATTGTAAAAATGGCCGGACTCCCCGGTTATGATGATTATTCTGCACTGGAAGACGGAAAACTGTTTAAAATAAATCTTAAAGCTTTAATGAAAGATTCCGATAAGGATGGTTATAATGATATTTTTGAAACAAGTTTTGGACTGAATCCAGATAATAATGATACAGATGGAGATGGGATCAATGACTTTGATGATATGAATCCTTTATTTAAATCTGAGAAGAATAAATTTACTCAGCTCTATGAGCTTTTACAGCCAAATAATGGGATGATTAATATGAAAAAATTGCATTTTACATTTCAGATTTATAAAACTGATTGTGATTATTTTCACCAGATTAATCCTGATTTCAGAGTGTTGTTTACCTCAGAAGATTATGATAAGCAAACCAATTATGTAAAAGTGACTGATGTAACGGACAGAAGTATTTCCAAAATTCAAACCCATGATAAAGATCGGAATGTTTTTTATATTTACGTTTCAGGAAGTGGCTTTACAAATGATTATGGTGCAGAATATATAAAGGGAAAATGGATGCTAAAGGATCTTGGGGGTACGGTTAGCTAAATGCATATCGATAAAAAAATCGCTTCCGGTAAGGAAGCGATTCTGGTGTCTTATCTTTAAAGAGGAATACCTATATCGAATCGGCACTTTGGCTCTATACAGGATAGAGAGAAAACCACACAGTTATTAACGATATCTGTACATCTTAACTCTGCCTGGCCGCTTCGGCACTCCGGTTCATAGCATAACGGATGAATTTGTGCACAAACTCTGCCGTTTGCTCCACCGGTACTACATATCATTACGCCTCCTTTAATGGTCTTCAGCTCTTTTTTATTGAGTTTTTTACCATTGTTTAAATGAGGATTTCTCATTCATTAAAGTTTTTATGGTTTAGTTTTTTTTGACTGATTACAATTCAATGCCAGGCTGGCACTGCAATTCTGCACAGGTAAAAGAAAATTTCTTACAAGTAAGATCTGGAAGCAGACACATTTCTTTTCCTCCGGTTATAACTCTTAATTGTTTTTTGTTCAATTTTTTGCCGTGCGTTAAATCTTGATTTTTCATACTGTTTTAATTGAGGATTAGTGAATGATAATATCCTAAGGTTGTGGTCTGCAAATTTTTTGTGCACAACCAACAGAAATCTTGGTACAGTTTCTGACATCGTCAGGTGGATAAGTTTCACATGGGAATTCCGTGCATGGTTGCGGTTCCATACAATCCAACATACCTCCCTGAATCATTTTTAACTGTTTTTTTTCAAGCTTTCTACCTTTGCTTAATTCTATCTTTTTCATAGTTTTTTGTTTATAAAATGGTACTTTAATTATAACTGCGGTCTGCACTCTTTCTGTGCACATTTTGGAGAAATAATCGTACATCCATAGGGATCAGACGATGGCTCACAAGGGGTAGGACATAAAACTGGTTCCATACAGTTAATAAGACCTCCTTTAATAGTTCTTAGTTCTTTCTTGTTTAATTTTTTTCCGATTTCACTGATTTGTTTTCTCATTGGATTGATTTTTAATGGGTTAGTTTCGACTAAAGTAATAAAAACAAATGAATTATATCACTGTGTATAGAAAAAAATGTGATTTTTTTAAATATTTATTATGATATTGATGATGAATATTAACTGTAATCGGCAAATACACTGAATTTTTCAATAGGTTAATAAGGTTTTATTTTTAAGGTTTAAATGACTTTTGGGCTTCGCCTGACAATCTGTAATCTTTTTCAAAAAGGTTGGTTGATAAGTTCGTATATTTGATTTTTACAAATCATTTGCGATGGAAAAAGTAGCACCTACCTCACTGGAAGATTTTTATAAAGAGATGGCTGCCAAACTGGGCAAAGATCTTGAAAGTATTTTCCCAAAAGGACTTCACAAAGACATCGGTCACTTTAATGTTTTTGATATTGCCCAAACAATCGAAAGAATAAAGACTACTTCTGAAATGCCATATAACAGAAGAAAATACTATAAAATAAGCTTTATAAAAGGAAAAAATAGGGCAGAATATGCAGATAAAGTCATTTCAATACAACAAAATGCTCTGTTATTTGCAACTCCAAAAGTTCCCTATCACTGGGTTCCTGAAGATCCCGATCAGTCGGGAAGTTTCTGTGTATTTACCGAAGACTTTTTCATTAAAGATAAATCGTACTACAATCTGGAAGATCTTCCTATATTTCAGCCGGGTGGAGTACCAATCTTTGAAATTGATAATGAACTGGCAGAAGAGATTGAAAATCTTTTTGAAAAGATTAAAAAAGAAATAGATTCAGATTATGTATTTAAATATGATCTTATCAGAAACTATGTTCTGGAGCTGATTCATTATGGACAGAAATTACAGCCTGCATCCAGAATATCAGCTTCAAAGGATGCTTCCATGAGAGTGGTTTCTTTATTTGTAGAATTGCTGGAAAGGCAGTTCCCTATTGAATCCTGGGAACAGAGACTGCAATTGAAAACTGCAAAAGATTATGCGGACAGGCTGGCAGTTCATGTCAATTACTTAAATAAAAGATTAAAGGAAAGCACCGGAAAGACCACCACAGAATTTATTTCGGACCGGATTATCCAGGAAGCTAAAATACTTTTAAAACAGACGAAATGGAACGTTTCAGAAATATCGTACGCTCTCGGATTTGAAGAGATTGCCCATTTTTCCAATTTCTTTAAAAGGAAAACTACTTTTACTCCATTGGAATTTCGTTCCTGATTTGAATTTTGCAAATTTCAGATTGATTCAAGCAAACACTTCAGTCTGAAAATATCCCAACTTTGTACCATCAAAATAATCAAAATACAATGAACACAAAAACAAATATTGCACTGGTAACCGGAGGAAGCCGTGGATTAGGGAGAAACTCAGCACTTAAAATTGCTCAAAAAGGATTAGACGTTATTATTACCTACAGAAGCAACAGAGAAGAAGCAGAAACGGTAGTGAATGAAATAAAATCAATGGGAAGGAATGCCGTTGCATTTCAGCTGGATACAAAAGACATCAAAAGTTTTGATAGTTTTGTAAAAAACGTAACAGATCATTTGCAACAAAACACGGGAAGTACTCATATTGATTATCTGATCAATAATGCAGGAACAGCCTTGTATTCTCCGATTACAGAAGTGACGGAAGAGCAGTTGGATGATGTGGTAGACATTCACTTTAAAGGAGTGTTTTTCCTGACTCAGAAACTATTACCTTTTATTAATGATGGAGGAGGGATTATTAATGTATCTTCAGGGCTGGCAAGATTTGCAACACCGGGGTCTTCTATTTATGGATCAATTAAAGCAGGTGTAGAAATGCTTACGAAATACATGGCCAAAGAGCTGGGTTCAAGAAAAATCAAAGCCAATGTTGTAGCTCCGGGAGCTATCGAAACAGACTTTGGTGGCGGAAGAGTAAGAGACAATGAAGAAATCAATGCCATGGTAGCTGGTGCTACAGCGCTGGGAAGAGTAGGTCTTCCTGATGATATCGGTGGAGTAGTTGCCTTCCTGTGTACGGAAGATGCAAGATGGATCAATGGACAAAGAATAGAAGTTTCAGGAGGAATGTTCTTATAGTTTGATACTGGTGATCACAATCAACCATTATCTTTAAATAAATCGGCTGGCTCATTCTGAGCCGGCCGATTCCGGATATGAAGTAATTTATTTTATTCAACAGCTTCAAGAGGCTCCGGCAGCTGGCATTTTTGTTCTGAACATCCGGGGCCGATGTATACGCAATACCCTGAAGAATTTGTACATCTTACATCACCCAGCCCTCCATTGAAGCTATGAAGCTCTTTTCGGGTTAATTTTTTTCCTTTGTTTACATTCTTGCTTTTCATGGTAGTTTTATTATTTTTTTTGATTTAGATAAAAATAAGAAAAACAAACTAAATAAATCACTATTTAATGATAAAAATAAACATTCGTTATTGATTATGATAGTATTATAAGATTACTGTCCGATAATAAGATTTAAATATCAATATTTATGTATAAATTAACAGGTCGCTCCTCCGGAGCTCTAATTTTAAGAACAAATACGTTCTATTATCAGTAAGCTCTCATAGGATCTGGATTGATCCCATCGGGATCTGCTGTTAGTGGAAAAAATGGAGCCCTGTAAACAATAAAGCTCCGGAGGAGCGACCTGCTAATCTGCTTTATTTCATCGGACAGGAATGATATTATAAATAAAAACTCCCATTGATTAAACAGATAAAGGCGGCAGTTTGATTTGCCAATCTGAAAAATCAACGGGAGATAGGTGCTGGTTATTAATAGATAGCTGTTAAAGCTTTGATAAATTCTCAAGCGCTTTTTCCAGCGTTTCCTGCTTCTTGGCAAAACATAGCCTGATTACATTCTCATTCAGCTTGTTTTTATAAAATGAAGAGAAAGGAACGCTGGCTACTTTATGATGGATGGTAAGCTCTGAAGCAAAATCAAAATCATTGTTGTCTGAAATTTTATCATATTTTACCGCCTGAAAATACGTTCCTTCACAATCCAGAAGCTCGAATGAACTACCTGCAAGACCTTTTCTCAAAAAGTCTCTCTTTTCCTGGAAAAATTGATTCAGATAAGTATAATGCTCATCATTTTTCATATATTCTGCCAGAGCCAGCTGGATAGGAGTGTTTACACAGAATACATTGAATTGATGCACTTTTCTGAATTCATCCGTTAAGATTTTAGGGGCAGCACAATAACCTACCTTCCAGCCCGTAACATGGAAAAGTTTTCCAAAAGAGGCTACAAGAAGGCTTCTTTCTTTTAATTCTGGATATCTACAGATGCTTACATGCTGTTTCCCGTCAAAAACAATATTTTCATATACCTCATCACTCAGAATAAGGATAGAAGTTCCTTTTACCAGTTCAATAAGTTCTTGTAAATCATGTTCTTTCAGGATTTTTCCTGAAGGGTTGTTTGGATTATTAAGAATAATCATTCTGGTCTTTTCACTGACAAGGTTTTTTACTTCTGCCCAGTTGATTTCATAATCAGGAGCTTTCATTTCAAATCGTTTGACAATGCCTCCGAAAAGATCCACCGTAGGCTCATAACAATCATAAGCAGGTTCAAAAATAATCACTTCATCATCCTTTTTAATAAATGAGGCAATAGCCGTGAAAATGGCTTGTGTGCCACCTGCAGTAATTGTTATTTCAGAATCCGGATGGTATATTGCCTGATGACTGTTTTCGATTTTCCGTGCAATTTCTTCCTTTAAACCAATCATTCCGCCAAGAGGAGCATATTGGTTGAAGCCTTTTTTAATAAAATGATCTACGTGATTTAACAATTCTGAATCCGGCATAAAATCAGGAAACCCCTGAGACAGATTGATGGCTTCATTTTCATTGGCAAGCTGAGTCATCTGACTAAAAATAGTAGTTCCAACATTGGAAAGTTTCGATAAAGGAAGTTGTATCATAAAAACAGTTTTGTTGATCGAATTTAATGAAATATTTACAACAGTCTGAACTTATGGTAATAAAAATTAGAAAATAACAGGTTAATTCGAATGATAGAAAATTTTAAGATCAAATGATTGGTTTCAGGGTATATAAATATCTAAACATTTGTTTAAATTTTCTTTTAAATCAATGGAAAGATACTTACATTTGTTAGACAACAACCATAAAACAATGACAATGAGTATTAAGAAGACAGAATTTCCCGAAAAGTCTATTTTATCTCCGGCAAAAAAAGATTTCGATTATATTGATAGTTTTCAGGGAGAACTTACAGATGTTGCCGGAAATATTGATATCTCAGAAATTGGAAAAGCTTTTTTTACAAGCGGACCGAAATGGGGAAAGAAAATGTTTGCATTCAGAAATAAAGCAATGGGAGTATTCGGCTTGAAGACAGGTTCTGAAAATGAGAGACAACAAACAGAGAAGAATTTTGAGTGCGAAGTAGGAGAGCGTGTAGGACTTTTTAAGGTGTTTGGTAAAACCAGCAACGAAATTATTCTGGGAGAAGATGACAAACATCTGGATTTCAGGGTTTCTCTTTTGATTGACCATAATAAAAGAGAGAGCAGCCAGAATTCCCTTACCATATCCACTACGGTAAAATTTCATAACTGGTGGGGAGTTCTGTATTTTCTGCCAGTTCGGCCTTTCCATAAACTGATTGTACCAGCAATGCTTAAAAATATGATCGGGCAGCTGGAAAAAAAAATGTGCACAGCCTAAGATATTAAGATAAAATGACCATCCTCATAACAGGATGGTCATTATTTTAAAAGGAATACACTTAGTAAGAGCTTAATAATACATCAATCTGTGCATTACTTACTCCTGCGGGCCTGTTCGCCTTAAGCTGAACACTTAAACTGCTTAATCCGTAACAATATTTGAGGAAGTTATTTTCAATATTTGCTAAGGTATAGCCGGTAACCTGGTCATTTACCGTTCCCATAGGTTGAGGACTGAATGACTGTCCCAACTCGTTGAAGTTATCAACTAAATTGATGAATAAGCTTGTATAGTCAGAATTTGTATTCAAACTCCAGAACTGATACCCGAAACGGTTAGGAAATACAGGAGGATTAGCCGGATTATAATTGGGAGTTCCATAATTCAAAATACCTCTTTCTCTGTATTCTATCCCTGTTACAAACCATTCTACAGCACATGGCCAGCTTTCCTGAAGCATAGAGTTAACCTGTGAATACTGAACTAATCCGGTGTTCATTTTGATCACATGAGATGTGTGGGCAAGTTCATGTACAGTAGTTGAGAAATAGTCATCAGAGTTGTATTCTGTAGTTGAACCAGGCTGGAATCTTGCTATTTTCAGGTAGGGAAAAGCAACATAATTAATTCCCTGCCAATCTTTAGCTGTATTCTTAGCTATAATGTGTGAACGGTTTCCACTTGGTCTGACAGGTCTTTGTAGGCCCCCAATATCTTTATAAAAATAGCGGTAGGCTGCTCTGAACATATGGCCCTGCATGTTTTCATATCCAGGCATGATGTCATGGCTCCAATGGTTACTTTTAATATTATTTCGTACAACATTGGAAGGCCTTACCATATTATCCTTTATGACAAAGTGCTTTCTATCCATATGCAGTTTAAAATCTACATTTCTGTTGTTGGGAAAAGGGGTGCCGCTCAATCCGTACTGACCGTTTGCATTGGTGATGCCTTCTCTGGTTCTCAAACTCCTTTTGGCGGTAACTTTGGCGCCTTCAAAAGGGATCAGTGTATTTAATCTTGTATCGAAGATCCGGATGGTACCATATATTGGGGCACCACCTCCACCGCCTCCAGGATTAGGGTTTGGATTGGGATACCATTGCCCGGGTTCTCCTATATTATCCCATGGCTTATAGTCACTTGGCTCCCAAGGTGTGAAGCCGGATAGATTTTCTGCCCTGTGGACCAGGCTATAGACGAATTTATAATTCATATTGCCCGTGCCTAAAAGTTCGATATCCTCCTCGGGAAGATACACTTCCTGAAGAATTTCATAGCTAACCCCGGCAGGTAAGGGAGTCTCGTTCTTTACAGTTGCGTATTGAGGTGTAGGCTGATCAGCGGGAACATCGGGATCATGATAGAATTTACCGACGACCAATACTTCTCTGTCCAGCGGATAATCATAAAGAATAAGGCCGGATTGCTGAAGTGCTTCCAGTTCATCCTCTGTGGTAGGATTGAATTTAATGTATTTGTGTGTAGAACGGATATTCACAGCAGTCAGTGATCTGTTGCCTTCTGCTTTGGGTTCAGCCAGTAATGATTTGTAGGCAGCCATCATGCTTTCAATCGTGTAAGGAACGGGGAGCTGTTCTCCTAATACCGTTGGTTCTCCTTCTTCAGCATATTTTGTTTCATCCTCTGAAGTGAGATTCCTGTTCATGAGTTGAGAATGGGAAGCTTCTGTGTTGTATTGTTCCATTGTATCGGAGCAGGATGCCGTTAAAAGGCAAGCCATGGCAATATAGAGGGTTATTTTTCTCATGTTTTTGATTTTTCAGTTTTTTTGCATTGTTTTCTGATCCGGTAATCATACTACCGGATGTTTTTCTTTAAAAAAATAACATTCCAATCTGCAGACTGGAATGTATCTTTAAATGGTTATTTAGGTTCAATCCATGGTAATCCATTCCATGGCATTGTGTAGATAAAAGGAATTCCTCCAATGGGTTGTGGATTGGGTGCAATGGGAGGCTGGGGCTGAGAAATAGCTCCAGGGCTGCTTGGGGTAATAAAACCTGTTCCTCCGATAATGGAGTTCATTTGATTTCTCTCGAGTACTTTTCTGGTGATTTTCATGATAATTTTTTTTGTTTAACATGACGAAAATAGAAAAGAGGCGTAATACAAAACAGGAACAATTAGTAAGTGTGGAGGATGAGCAAGCAAGTGCGCAGGAAATGCTTTTATTCCGTTTTTCCTATTGTAGAAAGAAAATCATTTTTTTTACGGTACGATACATCCAGAACAGATTCATCGCTCATTACTACCTGTCCGCCTCTCCCTTTAATGTATTCCTGCAGGTGATCAATATTGATAAGATGCTTATGATGTATCCTGAAAAAGTTCTGTTCAAGAAGTATAGGTTCAAATTCATGAAGGGTTTTGGATACCATGATTTTAGTTTTATTGGTAAGATAAAAAGTTGTGTAGTTTGAATCCGCCTCGCATCGGATAATGGAGGATATATCCACGATTTTAAATCCCTGAAGAGTAGAAAGAATGATTCTGTTATCTTTTAAAAGAGTAGGTTGTGAAGGCTGCATTTTTTTAATCTGATCCAACGCTTTATTGACGGCAATAATGAAATCCAATTTTTTTATAGGCTTTAAAAGATAATCTGTAGCCCCATTTTTAATCGCCTGAATAGCAAAATTTTCGTAAGCAGTGATGAAAATAATCTGGGAATGAACTTCATTTAGCTTTGATAGTAAATCGAAAGTGGTTCCATCACCTAACTGAACATCCAGAAACAAAATGTCGGGAGAACTTTTGATAAGGTAAATATAAGCTTCTTCAACGGAGGAAGCCTGAAATTCTATGTTGATCTCGGGAAATTCATTTTCCATAAGTAATGCAATATAATCTCTTCCATCTTTTTCATCGTCAACAATGCATGCCTGTATTTTATTTCTCATAAGGTTGTATATAAAGTTTGATTTGTGTTCCCTGTCGGTTATTTTCAGTAAGGGTATTGATTTCTAAAAATATATTGGTATCAAAAAGCTGTTTAAAAGTTTCAATCCTTTTATGAGAAAGTTTTACCCCAAAGGAGTTATCTTTTTTCAAAGTTTCCTTACTGGAGATTCCTATGCCATTATCTTCAATGGTAATACATAAAGAGACATTAGTATATTCAAAGCTGATGGTAATTTCTCCTTTTCTGTCTTTTAATCCTGAAATACCATGTTTAATGGCATTTTCTACGAAAGGCTGTATCAGTAAAGAAGGAATTGTCCAGTTTTGATCCACGTGTTCAGAAATGCTGATTTTATAATCAAAAAGATCTTTTACACGGAGCTTTTCCATACCAAGATACAACGTGAGATATTCCACTTCATCTTTAATAGACATGAAGGTCTTTTCTGAATAATAAAGTGTTTTTCGTATCATCTTGGCGAAAATATTCAGGTAGTTTTCTGTTTCGCGGTAATCTTTTTTATACAGTAGAAATTGAATGGAATTAAGACAGTTATAAATAAAATGAGGATTGATCTGAGCTTTAATTGCCTGAAGTTCAAGTTCAGCAATTTTCTTTTCATACTCCATTTTTTCCAGCTTCTTATTCCGTTTTTTATGCAGATAAGAAAAGATAACCATCAATAGCGCTCCGATAACGAAAATGGCTACTATCAGCCTGAACCACCATGTCTGCCAGAACAGAGGTTTTATATCAAAGGTGATGTCTGAAGAGGTGTAAGATTGTTTTCCGTTATATCCTAAACCGTAAACCCGGAAGGTATATTTGCCTGGCGGAATAGAGTTGAAGATGATTTTAGAAGAATTATTGATCTGCCATGAATTATTAAGGCCTTCCAGCTTATATTTATAGCTTATTTTTCCCAATGAACTATAATCAAGAAAGCTCAGATTAAAAATAACCGTATTGTGGGGGTAGGCAGTCAGACTTTTCTGTAGGTCATAATGCTCATTATTTTCAATGGATACCGAGTTAATGATTACTTTTTTATGAATGAATTTTTCCTGAGTCAGTAGTTTTTTGATGGAAAATATTCCAAGTCCTTTAGAGGTTCCAATGAAGATGGTGTCATTTTTTATTACGCAACCGGCTACTGCATCAGAAGGCAGTCCGTCTGTCTGGGTGAAGTTATTGATATGTTGATCCTTTCCTGCCAGTTCGATTCTGGATATCCCTGAATTGGTGCTGGCCCAGAAGGTATTTTTATTTTCTACCTCTATTTTTTTTACCTGGTCATTGATTAATCCATTATTCTTTCCGATTTTTTTTATAATTCCTTTGGCATTAAAAATAATAACCCCATAAAGGTTGGTAGATCCCAAATATGTATCATCATCTAATTTTTTGATATCCGTAAAATAGTATCCCTTTAAAAATAAAGTTTTTTTCCGGGTTCTGACATTATATTTGTACAGATCACTGAAGCTGCCGATAAACAGATTCTCCCTGTCATAAGGGAAAACCGTGTATACCCGCTCCTGAAATAGCGTGGTTATTTTTTTACTTTTTAAACTGTAGGTCAGTAAACCGCCTGAAGTACAGAAAAACAGGGAATCAGGGGTGTAAGAGACAATATTTTTGAGCGAACAGTATATTTTTTTAGAAGTGTTATTGGCCATATCATGAACAATAACCTTACCTGATAACCCGAAAATAGAAATAGTACCTTTTAAATAAACCGCAATATTTTCATCTTTATCTCCTTCGTCAAGGGTTATATTCTGTATTTTATTGTATTTGCTGATAAGAGCGCCGGCAGAATGATTGTAGCCGAGAAGAATATTTCCATTATCATTTGCAATGGCTTTTATATACTCAGAATTACTTTGTACAGGCAAATTGATATGATTGGCGAAAAGAGACTTTGAAATAAAAAACACACCATTATTCCGCGAATTGAACCATACATTGTCATCCTTGTCTACCAGAACATTATTGATCACATACCGATCCAGTATTTTGATAGGAGTATCGAGGGCTTTCTTCTTTTCAGTAAGGGATTGATTGAAATATAAAACCCCTCCATTGCTTATATTCAGCCACAGTTTATTATTTTTATCAATAAGTCCGTAGAAAACATTTTCTTGTGTACCACAATTATAAGACCGGATCTTTTTTAGACCTTCAGGAGCAGAGAGTTGATAAATTTCAATTGTATTTTTATGTAAGAACACAAACAGATCATCTTTTTCACAGATCATATTTCCAATACCTCCTTTCAAATGTTGTTTTTTTCCGGTAATGATATTGTAGACAAGTATTTCTCCCTGATGAGGATCATGTAAATAAAGATTGTAAGTGTGAGGTTCAAACCTGAGCGTTGCAAAAGATCTTTTCTCATACTCTAATGGAACCGGAATCTTTTTAACTTTTCCATTTTCGTAGGTGAAAATATTCTGAGGATTAAAATTTCCATAAAAATAAAGTCGGTTTCCGTCACGGGTAACTTTCGGAATTGAGCTGGAAAACTGGTTTTTTACATAATCATTAATGTTCAGATTGATAACGCAGCCGTTTTTTAAGTAAGCAAAATCATTCAGAAAGGGAAGGATGAATACCTCACCATTGGGCAAAGGCTCACAGGATATGATATCAATATTCTTTAAACCTTCTTTCTTACCGTATTGTTTAAATTCTTTTCCATCAAACCTGAATAAGCCATTATCACTGCCTATCCAGATAAAGCCATTTTTATCTTGTCTCAGATGATAGGTATAGGAGCAGTTTAATCCTTCCTCATCACTATAGTTCACCATCCCGGGGATCTGTGAAGAAAATAATGTGGAAAAGAATAAAACTATAGATAATGTGAGGAAAGTAAATAAATTTTTCACACGATATTGATAATTTCGTAAATATATAATTTGATTAATAATAATACAATGATTACAGCAGAATATTGAAAAAAACAAGTTGAAAAAATTCGGATAATTTTAGACAATTTTGTACTTTTGTATGTTTGCTGAAATCATATATGTCACAAGAAATAAACCCAACCTACTCCGAAGATAATATCAGAACCCTTGATTGGCAGGAACACATCCGTCTGCGCCCCGGTATGTACATCGGAAAGCTCGGTGACGGTTCTTCCGCTGATGATGGTATTTATATCCTGTTAAAAGAAATCCTTGACAACTCTATTGATGAGTTCAGAATGAGATCAGGGAAAAGAATTGAAATAAAACTGGATGATGGCAAAGTTACCATCCGTGACTTTGGACGTGGAATTCCGCTAGGGAAAGTGGTAGACGCTGTTTCCAAAATGAATACCGGAGGTAAGTACGACAGTAAAGCGTTTAAAAAATCGGTAGGATTGAACGGTGTTGGTACCAAAGCGGTAAATGCCCTTTCAGATTATTTCAGAGTTCGTTCTTTTCGTGACGGAAAAATGAAAGTTGCTGAATTCTCCCGAGGAATGATCACTGAAAACTTTGATGAGAAAGAAACTTCGGACAGAAACGGTACTGAAATTTCTTTTATTCCGGATGGCGAAATCTTCCTGCATTTCAAATACAGAAAAGAGTATATCGAAAGGATGCTCCGTAACTATGCTTACCTGAATCCTGGACTTAAGATTCTCTTCAACGGAGAAACCTATTATTCTGAAAACGGTCTTAAAGACTTATTGGAAGAAGAACTGGAAAGTGATATCCTTTATCCTATTGTCCATTTAAAGGATGATGATATTGAGGTAGCCATTACCCATTCTGACAAATCACAGACAGAAACCTATTTCTCATTCGTGAACGGACAGAATACAACGCAGGGAGGAACACACCTGAATGCATTCCGTGAAGCGTATGTGAAAACAGTTCGTGAGTTTTTCAATAAAAGTTTTGATGCTTCCGATATCAGAAAGTCTATCATTGCAGCAATCTCAATCAATGTAGAAGAACCGGTTTTTGAATCCCAGACCAAAACAAAACTAGGATCCAATGACATGGGACCGAACGGACCTACCGTAAGAACATTCATTATTGATTTCCTAAAGAGTAAACTGGATAATTTCTTACACAAAAATCCGGAAATAGCAGAAGCAATTCAGAGAAAAATCTTAATTTCCGAAAGAGAAAGAAAAGAACTTTCAGGAATTCAGAAGCTGGCCAGAGAAAGAGCAAAAAAAGTATCTCTTCACAATAAAAAACTTCGTGACTGCAGACAGCATTATAACGATCAGAAAGCCGAAAGGAAAGGAGATACTCAGATCTTTATTACCGAAGGAGATTCCGCATCCGGATCCATCACAAAATCCAGAGATGTAGAAACGCAGGCCGTATTTTCACTGAAGGGTAAACCACTGAACTGTTATGGGCTTACCAAGAAAGTGGTATATGAAAATGAAGAATTCAACCTTCTTCAGGCAGCTTTAAATATTGAGGAAAGTCTGGAAGACCTGAGATACAATCAGGTAATTATTGCAACCGATGCCGATGTTGACGGGATGCATATCCGTTTGCTGATGATTACTTTCTTCCTGCAGTTCTTCCCGGATCTGATTAAAAACGGACATCTTTATATCCTTCAGACTCCGTTATTCAGAGTAAGGAATAAAAAAGAAACACGATATTGCTATACGGAAACAGAAAGAATAAAAGCATTAAACGAACTGGGGAAAAATCCTGAAATCACCCGATTTAAAGGATTAGGAGAAATTTCTCCGGATGAATTTAAGCACTTTATTGGCAAAGATATCCGCTTAGAACCTGTAGTAGTGGGGAAAGACCAGACGATTGATCAGCTTCTGGAATTTTATATGGGGAAAAATACGCCGGACAGACAGACCTTCATTCTTGAAAATCTCGTGGTAGAAGATGATACGGATATTGATAAAAAAGAACTCCTGGATGAAGTAGAAAATTAAATAAACTACAACTTAAAAAAACTGGTGTAAAGCCATTGCAGACTGAAAAAAGCACAACTTTGGATGAAGTAGGAATTATAGTACTTACACAGCCAAAAAAATAAAATGAGACTAAGTAACCGTAATAAAGTATCAATTTATAATTCTTTATGCACATTGCTTTTGATGACCACAGTATTTTGTGTAATCGCATTTGTTGCTAATGAGTATAGGTTTAATGCAATGGGTAAAGAAAGTTATTTATTGATTATTGTTCCCGCTTTACTGCTGATTATCTTTTACATCAGCGGAAGGCAGATCTTTGAATATGACAGTGATGGAGAAGCTTTGAATTTTAAAAACAGGAATATTATTCCATTTTTAGATAAACCTCTTCACGACGAATTTCCAAAATACAAACTGATAAAATATGATGTGGTAAGCATTCTCTTTTTTAAAAGATTATACATTACCGTTTCCAGTAAGAATAATGGTTCTACTATCCTGAAGTACCAGATCTCTTATTTGAACAGAAAACAAGTAAACGATTTAAAACTCTCTCTAAACAAGGTAGTGAAAGCTAATAAAGATAAAATAAATGACGACAGAAGAATATTCGCATGAGGGTGAAAGCTTAAAAAAAGTTTCCGGGCTGTACAAAGACTGGTTTCTTGATTATGCTTCCTATGTAATTCTGGATAGAGCTATCCCTTCGATATATGACGGTTTAAAACCCGTTCAACGAAGAATTATGCACTCCATGCGGGAGCTGGAAGACGGCCGTTACAATAAAGTGGCCAATATCGTGGGAAATACCATGAAATATCACCCACACGGTGATGCTTCCATTACAGATGCCATGGTGCAGATCGGGCAGAAAGAACTGTTAATAGATACCCAGGGAAACTGGGGTAACATTTATACAGGAGACTCTGCAGCTGCCGCAAGATATATTGAAGCAAGACTGACACCTTTTGCCCTGGAAGTAGTCTTTAATCCTAAAACTACAGATTGGACCAAGTCTTATGACGGAAGAAATAATGAGCCTATTGATTTACCAGTAAAATTCCCGCTGCTTCTTGCACAGGGAGTAGAAGGTATTGGAGTAGGTCTTTCCACCAAAATACTTCCTCATAACTTTAATGAACTTATTAACGCATCCGTAGCCTATTTAAAAGGTAAGAAGTTTGAATTATATCCGGACTTTTTAACCGCCGGTTATCTTGACGTTTCCGAATATAATGACGGCCACAGAGGAGGAAAAGTAAGAGCAAGAGCTAAAATTACCCAAACCGATAAGCATACATTAGTAATTTCTGAACTTCCTTACTCCAAAACAACAACGGATCTTATTGACTCTATTCTAAAAGCCAATGAGAAAGGAAAGATCAAAATCAAAAAAATTGAGGACAATACTTCAGATAAAGTAGAAATCCTTATCCATATTCATAATGATGTTTCACCGGATAAGACCATTGATGCGCTGTATGCATTTACAGACTGTCAGGTAACAATCTCTCCGAATGCCTGCGTGATTGTAGGAGATAAGCCAATGTTTCTGAATGTATCCGATATTCTGAAAACAAATACAGATCATACGGTTTCATTACTAAAGAAAGAATTGGAAATAGAACTTCATGAACTTCAGGAAAGCTGGCATTTCTCTTCATTGGAAAGAATTTTTATCGAAAACAGGATTTATCACGATATTGAAGAGGTGAAAACCTGGGAAGATGTATTGAAAACCATTGACGCAGGATTAAAACCTCATACCAAACATCTTTTAAGAGCTGTTACAGAAGAGGATATCTTAAAACTGACAGAGATCAGAATCAAGAGAATTTCAAGATTCGATTTAGATAAATTTAAAGAAAATATTGCATCGCTGGAAGGCAAAATAGAACAGGTGAAATACAACCTGGCAAACCTGATCGCTTATGCTATCGATTACTATTTAAATATTCAGAAAAAATACGGTAAAGACAAACAAAGAAAGACTGAACTTAGAATCTTTGATACCATTGATGCTACAAAAGTAGCCGTAGCCAACGAAAAATTCTATGCAAATTTCGAAGAAGGCTTCATTGGAACATCTCTGAAGAAAGATCAGTATCTGTTTGACTGTTCTGATATTGATGATATTATCACATTCAGAAAAGACGGAAGTATGAAGGTCGTAAAAGTGGAAGCAAAAACGTTCATTGGAAAAGATATTCTTCACGTTGCGATATGGAAGAAAAATGATAAGAGAACTGTCTATAATATGATTTATCGTGAAGGCAGGGAAGGACCTTATTATATGAAACGTTTTTCTGTAACCGGAGTTACCCGAAATACAGATTATCCACTCGCTTCAGATAAAAAAGGTTCTGAAACACTCTATTTCTCGGCCAATCCTAATGGAGAAGCGGAAACTGTAACCGTGCTTTTGAAACCAAATCCTAGAATCAGAAAGAACAAAATGGAGATTAACTTCTCTGATCTCGCTATCAAAGGACGTGATTCCAAAGGAAATCTGGTCACTAAATATGCGGTAAAGAAAGTAGATATGAAAGAGGAAGGAGTATCTACTCTGGCACCTAGAAAAATCTGGTTTGATGATACCGTAAGAAGATTGAATGCTGATGCAAGAGGTACATTGTTGGGAAGTTTCAAAGGGGATGATAAAATTTTGACCATCAACACAAACGGTGAGGTAAAACTGATATCCTTTGATTTGGGTAACCGTTTTGATGATGAATATCTGGTGTTGGAAAAATGGAGACCTGCCCAACCTATTACCTGTATCTATTACGACGGAGAAAAAGATATTTATTTCATAAAGAGGTTCTTACTGGAAAATACAACCAATGTACAGACTTTTATGCCTTCTGACCACCCGAAATCATTCATCGAAAATGTAATTGTTGCCAACGATGTTACTGCAGAAATTATTTTTGCAAAAGATAAAGGAAAAGAACGTGAGCCGGAAACGGTAAATATTGATGAATTCATAGCGGTAAAAGGAATAAAAGCCATTGGAAACCAGTTTACGAAATTTAAAGTAAAAGCCATCAATATCACCATTCCTGAACCCGTAGAAGAAGAGCCTGAAGTATATGAAGATCCTGAACCTACAGGAGATATGGATGAAGACGGCGGAATGATTGGAGACCTGTTCCAGGATGACAGCAATAATGAAAATGAATAGATCTGAGATCTGTTCAGATATAAAATAAACAAATACAATGGATATAGTTGTTATCATTATCATTGCAGCCACTTGTATCTTTAGTTACATGGGGTTCAATAATACAGCATTATTTGAAAAATATAAATTCAATGTCGGAGCGATTGCGAATCGTAAAGAATATGTAAGGCTCATCAGTTCTGCATTTTTGCATGCAGACTTTATGCACTTGTTTTTTAATATGCTTTCCCTGTATTTTTTCCAGGGAGTCGTTATTAGTTTCTTTGGAGAACTAGGATTTCTGATTCTTTATTTCGGATCTATGATCCTGGGGAATTTATTCAGTCTGCAGATTTATAAAAATCAGCCCTGGTATTCCGCAATTGGAGCATCAGGTGCGGTTTCCGGAATTATTTTTGCTTCCATTGCCATGGCTCCGAATGAAATCAGTGTCAACTTCTTACCAGGATGGTTATTTGGAACGCTTTATTTCGGATACTCAGTGTATATGATGCTGAATCCAAAGCAGTGGGATAATCTGGGGCATGCCGCTCACCTCGGAGGAGCATTTTTCGGGTTGGTTTACTCTATTGTAATGCATCCGCAGCTGGCCATGAGCAATATTCTTTTCTTAGGAATCATGTCTCTTCCGTTAATCTATTTAGGATATGAAATTTTTGTACGGAAACGAATAGGATAAAAGACTATTTTTAATCAAATATCAAAACCAATGAACACATCAGAGTTAAACAGTTTCATCGTGATACTTATCTATGGTTCATTGGTTTTGCTTTCTCTGTTAAAGCTTGCCAACCCTTTAAAAGTAAACCGTAAAGCCAATTTCTGGTTCGGTATATTTCTTTTTTTGTGGTCCACCTTCTGGCTGGACGAAGTGCTGTTTCTCATCACCGGTTCAATAGTGGAGTTTCATTCTCTGTTTTTGGTCAGATGCATTCAGTTTTTTACCCCTATCGTTTTTTACCTGAGTGTGCTGTTTTATACCAATCCATCTTTTACCTTTAAAGTCCAGAGATTTTAAATTTTTGTTGCTTCCTGCAGCTTTTGTGCTGTGCCTGATACTGGTAAAATCAGGGTATGAAAAACCATTTGAATATCTCAGTATTATTCTGATCCTGATTCAGGCGCTCTTTTATACGGCACTTTCTTATATTACCATCAGGAAACATCAGAAAAAAATCCAGCAGTTTTCATCCAATACCGAAGGAATCAATCTGAACTGGCTGGAATATATTATTCTGGTACTTCTTATTGTGAATATTATCTATGTGATTTATAACCTGTTCTATGATCCGAAATCACTGAATTTCTTTATCAATGCAGTCTTTTTATCTGTTATTTACTGTGTAGGATATTATTCCCTGAAACAGAAGGAAATTTATCCTTTAGAAGAAAAGCAGAGACAGGAACTGATCTCTATCGATGAAGATTCTGATCCGGAAGAAGTTAAAAGAAAACTTATTTCTGATGAAGAATTACTAAAGATTAAAGCCTTACTGGAAGGGATTATGGAACTTCAACAACCTTATCTGGACAGCGAACTTAATCTTATTAAACTGGCTGAAATGCTTTCTGTTTCTACTCATCATCTTTCTTATGTCATCAATACAGGCTTTGGAAAAAACTTCTTCCAATATGTGAATGAATATAGAGTGGACTATGCCAAAAAACTGCTGAAAGAATCCAACAGCAAATTATCCATTTTGGGGATTGCCTACGAATCCGGATTCAATTCTAAAACTTCTTTTAATACAACTTTTAAAAAAGTAACCGGACAAACCCCTTCTGAGTTCAGAAAATAAGTTCCGGTTTATAAACTTTTACTTTTTATTGTTTTTAATTGATTGATTTTTAATTGATTGGTTATTCTTTTTTTCCTGCTTAAAATCGGTTCGTTCAGATAATCCGGAACATTTAAGCCTGCTTTTCACGATAGTTTTGTACCATAAAATATAAACATATGGATACCCAAGAATCATTTGCTGTTGTTACGGGAGCAAGCCAGGGACTCGGAAAATCATTTGCTGAACAGCTGGCAAAACAAAAGATCAATGTCATCCTGATCAGCCTTCCCAATCAGAATCTCAAAGCATTTTCCGAGGATCTGAAAAGGCTGTATGAGGTAAAAGTTCATTATTATGAAACAGATCTTTCAGTTCATGAAAATGTGATGAAGCTTACAGAATGGCTCAATAGTTCTTTTGATATTCATATCCTGATCAACAATGCAGGACTTGGTGGGACCAAAAAATTTACCGAAGCTTCTTCTGATTATATCAATACTATTTTACAGGTCAACGTAGCGGCCACTTCACTGATCACTCATCAGCTGCTCCCCAATCTTTTAAAACAACCCAAAGCCTATATTCTGAATGTTTCAAGTATGGCTGCTTTTTCTCCCATTGGTTTTAAAACCGTATATCCTGCTTCTAAAAGTTTTATCCATTCATTTTCCAGAGGGTTGCATGAAGAGCTGAAAGATACCAATGTTTTTGTAAGCGTTGTGAATCCGGGAGCAATGAAAACCAATAAAGATGTTTGTGAAAGAATAGAAAAACAAGGTCTTATGGGAAGACTAACCCTTTTAAATCCCGATAAAGTAGCTTCATACTGCATCCGTCAATTGTTTAAAAAAGATTCCGTAATTATGGTGAACCCAATCAGCTGGCTGGTGATGAAAATTGTACCTATATGGATCAAACTGCCATTAATGACCCAGGCTATAAAAAGAGAAATCGAAGCATGAAAAAAGTTTGTGTAACCGGAGCAACAGGGCTCCTCGGAACTAATGTTATCCTTAAATTATTACAAAATGATTATTCTCTTACTGCTCTGGTGCGCAAGAAAAGCAGCTGGCTGGGCGAAGAAAACAAAAATCTGAAGCTGGTGGAAGCTGAGCTTTTGTCCGATATTTCAGTACATCTTACCGATATTGACTGTATTATTCATATCGCCGCAGAAACACGCCAGAATCTTATCCGTTATGATGAATACCGGAAAGTGAATTATGAAGCCGTTGTGAATCTGTTGACCCAAGCAGAAGCAGTGGGCGTAAAAAAGTTTTTGTTTGTAAGTACAGCAAATACCTTAGGATATGGAAACACTGCATTTCCGGGGAGTGAAAAAGCACCACACAGCTATCCTTTTACCCATTCGCTGTATGCTCAAAGTAAGCTGGAAGCCGAAGACTATCTTTTAAAAAATGGTAATAATACAGACATTATCATTGTTAATCCAACCTTTATGATCGGAGGATATGACAGCAAGCCAAGTTCCGGGAAAATTATCTTCTGGACCTGGAAAAAGAAGCTGGTATTCTATCCGAAAGGAGGGAAGAACTTTGTTAATGTGGAAGATGCAGCCACCGGAATAATAAAGGCTATTGAAAATGGAAGAACCGGGGAAAAATATCTGTTAGCCAACGAAAATATAAGCTACAGAGAATTTTTTAAGAAAGTAAACAGTATTACCGGGCAAAATCCGGTTATGATCCCGATCCCCAACAAGCTTTTGAGCTTCCTTGGATTAATGGGGGATGGTTTGAGAAAATTTAAAATAAAAACAAGCCTCAGTACCTCCAATATGAAGGCATTGCAGATCTGTAATTATTATTCTAATCAGAAATCAGTAGAGGAGCTGGGAGTTCACTACCAGCCGATTGATAAAGCGATTGAAGATGCTGTTCGGTATTTTATTGAAAATCCTGTTAAAAATAAAAAAACCAGCTCTTAAAAGCTGGTTTTATCAGGTTATCTTGTGATTTTCTGAGTTACATTTTTATTGGAGATAACGCAGGCTTTACTGCAGTTATTGGCACTTGAAATAGTAACCTGTACCAATGCCGGCAATGATCTGTATTCTTCCTTGTTGTAAGGTGCTTCAGTACCATTGCTTCCGCCACCTTTAATGTCATACTGTACCTGGGCTACTCCTGTAAATCCCGTTGCAGGCTTGAAAGAAAGCGCTCCGGTAGTAGGAAAGTAGGTCCATGTTCCCTGACTGCTGGTATAAACATTCCCTGTTATATTAGGAATCACGGCTCCATTGTTATCTAAAAAACGGAATGAGTTAAAATCAAGGTTGTTATACGAAAGTGTTGGCGGGTTTTGGCCACTTGCTGAAGAATAGGCAGCATCATTAAGCAAAGGATAATAGATTGACTTTATCCCTGGACAACCTGCAAACAAATCATCTGTTACTTCAGCGGCATAAGGTCTTGTAACCCCTAAGTTTTTCAGTAAATGGATATTTTTGGCAGCTCCGGTAGAAGCAGCAAATCCGATTCTGAAAGTAGAAGGTGCCGAAGTATCCAGAGTTCTTACCGTACTGTTGGAAATGGTAGTCTCGGTATATTTCAGAGAAGTAGGATAGTAATAGTTGTCAATCACTTTTTCTTTCACTGTTCCATGCTGTATTTCCAGGGATATATTGTAACCGCCTGCCGGATTGGGAACCAATGTAATATATGCTTTACGGAATCTTACATCACTTTCATTTTGAGGAATTGTAGTTCCGCCACTTTCAATGCTGAATTGTTGAAGAGTTGTATTTTTAATGCCGATATATTTTCCTGTTGCCGTATCCAGGTAGGCTGATCTGTTGGTGCTGGATGGAGAAGCATTGGTCGCGATGCTGTAAAGCAATGGATAGCCGTTATATCCTGCAGGTTCAGCGGATGAAAGATACTGATTTCCACGCTTTCCTCTTAAAGAAACATTGCTTCGTCCGTCAGCTAATCCTACTCCGAATATTCCATTTCTGACCCTTTCGCTCTGGTTAAAGCTCGTTTTAAAATTCCCGAATTCATCCAGACCAATCCCTAGATAAGCACCTCTAAGCCCTTCTGTAGATTCACCTCCACGTACAAAACTGTACCCTAATCCACCACCAAAATATCCCAGATTAAGCTGGTCTTTAGGAATAGAACCATCTACCAAAAAGATAGAAATACCGTCTCCTCCGTTAGTGTTTCCTCCATAAATGGCGAATTCAAACTCAAACTTGATTCCCTGGTCACTTTTGAATATTTTATCAGCAAGTATTACTCCTCCTGAGATATTATTGACGCTTCGGGTAAGCCTTAGACCATCTGTCGTAAAGGTTGCATCATTCTGAACCCCGCTGGTAGCCACCTTATAAGCTTCCTGAGGCTGTAATCCCTGAGTAAAGTTTACAAAATACGGATAACCGGTTCCCTGCTCATTCTGTGCCTGAATGCTTTGAGAAAAAATAAACAAGGAAAATGCAAACAAAAATCTTTTATATCGTAACATTGAGCTGCTTTTTATCATAACCCAATCAATTATTTAACAACGAAAACAATATTGATAAAAGAACAGTCCGTTGCTGCAGCTTTTACATCATAAGTCATTACCCCATCATCTGAAATAGAAATATTACTGAATACATTGGGGTCAGCATCCGTTACATAATAGTAAAGATCTTTACTGGACGGGAAAAAAGGAATTGAAGCCGGAGCACTGGTACTCTTTGCCTTTGGAGAACCAAACTGGGTTTTATACAATGTATATAAATCTTTAGTTCGGCCAGTGGCTGTGGTGGAAGTGTCAAAAGAAACACTTGGCATATAAAACATTTTTACAGCATTACTGCTGATACAAAGCCAATCCGGTTTAGTGGGAGTCCCGATATTCTGACTTAAACATTTTTTGTCGGTGTCATAGATAAGAAGAGAGTTCGCAGGATTTGCAATAGCATCCCTTTTTGCTGTGGTAAGCCTGGGTATCAGCATCCCTTTATTAGGGCTATAAACATCCAGAATTGCACTTTGATCAGGTGTGGCTGTGTTAATCCCCACTTGAGCGAAAGAAAACGAACTTGCTAAAACGATGGATAGAAATAATTTTTTAATCATGATGTCTTAATAATTTTTTATCTGTGTGTATGTTTTTTTTAGAAAAAGGAATATTTGTAGTCTTAATCATAAGGCAATAGATATCATTTCCGGTTCATTGAAACCATGAACTGCTATGTTGAAACAATAGCTTAATGAGACCTTTTGTTCAAAAGCTCATCAACAGATATAGCAGGTATACTTCATAAAGAAATATCTTATGCCTACCTGGGCAGTTATCCGAAAAAAATAAATTGATTATGTAGCCGTGTAAGCTCTTAAATAAGTAAGATCCATATTCCCTCGTGTTTTTTGCAAATGTACAAAGAAATATCCAGTCGTTTGTGTTTATAGAATTAATTCTAGTTTTCTATTAATAATTACCAGTTTTTAGTTTAAATTTTTACATAATTAATAAATCAGGTAGATTGTTTTTATTATGCAAATCTTCGTATTGTATTAAGAAATCTTAAAAAACTGTAAATACTGAAGTGTTGATGATTGAAATTGAAGAAAAAAATCACCTTTTTTATATAAAGAATTAAAAAATAGCCTATTTTGAAAAATTATTCAACGCATCGTCCACAGTGCTTACAAAATTGACATGTCTTGCGGTATTGCTTTCAAAAATAAAATCCTTCATGCTTTTGCTTTCATATTTGTTGAAATTGCCTACAATAGCTAATCCTATACGATAGTTTGAGAATTTCTGAAGAATCTCTCCGGCCATTTTTGTTTTTAAATCAAAGAATTCGGGAGTGATATTTTTTTCGTGAAGAATAACTTTATCAAACCCCTGATAATAAATATCTCCCATAAGATCCAGCCCGTCCTGAGCAGACTGGATAATAATGTCATCAGAGATAATTTCTGCAATTTTCAGAGTATGGATTTCGTGTAATTTGATGATCATGGTATGAGTAATTAATTATTTTTTTCCGTAAATAAACCTGTCATTTTCGGATAAATCCTTCAATAATTGGACATCAGATAAATCCTGATACAATTCCAGGGTTTCAGGTCCCAGTTTCTGATTGATTTCCAGAAACAGAAGTCCATTCTCATCCAAATACCTTTTAGCATCATCTGCAATTTTTCTGTAAAAGATCAGGGCATCTGAAGTAGGGGAGAAAAGTGCCATTTTAGGCTCAAATTCTTTCACAGAATCAGCAATTTCTATCTCTTCTTCAATCCCGATGTACGGAGGATTTGAAATGATGATGTCATAATTTTCAGCCAGATCAAAATTAAGATAGTCAGCATGAATAAACCGGATATCCAATTGATGATGTTCTGCATTTCTTTTGGCTGTTTTCAATGCATTTTCAGAAAAATCAATGGATGAAACTTTAGCTTCCGGGAAATGTTTCTTTAAAACCAAAGGAATAATTCCGCTTCCGGTTCCTATATCCAAAATCTTTAAACCTTGAACCTTAAACTTTGAATCTTTAATCTCCCTGATGGCAATTTCCAACAGTTCCTCCGTTTCAGGGCGAGGGATAAGCACATGCTCATCCACAAAGAATTTCATTCCGTAAAATTCTGTTTCACCCAATATCTGCTGATAGGGCCTTCCGGTTTTAAGTTCTGAAACGAGAAGGGATAATTTTTCTTTATCATCAATCAGAAGTTCCTGTTCAGAGAATCTTCTCTGCTGAAACTGATCAAAACCTACAATCTGATGAATGAATAAAGACGATAAAAACATACTTTCCGACTCTGTATAAAGATCGGAAAGTTCTGTTTTGAAATATTTTTTAAATGCTGAAATTGTCATTTATCTTGTAAAAACCAGTTTTGTATCCGTAGACTTCTCTTCATCAATTCTATATCCTTCATAGTTGAATGCTTTTACATCCTCCAGTGTTTTGGCATTGGTTTCTGCACAGAATCTCACCACAAGGCCTCTGGCATGCTTTGTATACACAACAATGGTCTTCAGTTTTCCATCTTTCAGTTCATAGAAATCAAAATCAATTACTTTGTGGTTCAGCTTCTTTCTGTCAATTACTTTTCCATATTCATTGCTGGCAAGGTGAAGCAGGATTTCTCCTTTCTTCATTTCAGAATTCAACTGTTCTGTGATCTTTTCTCTCCAGAATTCGTACAGGTTTCTGTATTGCTCAAATTCAAAAGGGCGGCCCATTTCAAGTCTGTACAGCATTACTTTATCTGATGGCTTCAGTAAACCATAAAGCCCGGAAAGCATTCTGTAGTTTTTCTGCAGGTAATCTACCGCATTTTTATCCAGCGTTTTGGCATCCAGTCCTCTGTAAACCTCTCCTGTAAAGGCAAACATTGCAGGAGCAGACTCTTTTGCTGTAGGTTTGGATTTCCATTTTTGATTTCTTTCCCAGTTTTCATCAGCAAGCTTAGGTGATATTTCCATAAGCTCGGAAAGATATTTTGGCGATTTTTCTTTTAAATAAGACTGTATCAATGCTGCGTCTTCAATGAATCTCGGAGTAGAAGATTTCAACAAGTCTGTTGAATTTTCCACATTCATTAATTTGGCAGGAGATGTTATAATTTTCATAATGTTAAAATACAGATAAGTGTTTAATATCAATAAAATTCATCATCATCATGGCGATAAAATCAATCATAAAATGACAGATGATCAGAATTTTAATATTTGAATAGCGTTTATAAAATACAGCAAACACGGTTCCGATCAGGAAAGGTCCGAGAACCTGGCTTACGGTACCGTAAGTACTATGTAAAATTCCAAATAAGACAGATGAAATAATAATTCCTACCGTTGGGTTGCTATAAATTTTTTCAATCCTGGACTGTACATAGCCCCGCATCAGAAATTCCTCTACAATAGCAGCGGTAAGGCATGTAAAAATAGCTAAAAAATAATTATTCCTAAAAATGGGAACAAGGTTGAGAAGTTTATCGCTTATTTTTTCCTGTGTAAAAAATTGGATGGCTGCATTCAGAATACCTCCGCCAATCAAACAGATACAATATAAGCTCAGAACAGCTTTGCTATAAAATGCAATAGGGTATCTTTTCTCTTCTTTAAGTAAAAAAGTACTTTTTTCAATAAAAACAGTGTACAGAAATACGATGATAAGAATGATCCATAGCGGAATTCTGCTGAGAAAAAAATTAACTTCTGTAATTCCTTTTACTCCGGTTATCATCGTAACAGCTGAAAAACCATAAAGCATTGCAGCTGCCAAAACAGTAAACGTGAGCAAAACTCCTACAGAATACTTCCCGGTAAGACTCATATCAGTACCCTAAACCTTGAACTTTAAACTTTGAATTAAATAATCCCTTTTCCCTGACGGATAATCTCAGGCTCTCCTGAAGTAAGGTCTACGATAGTGGACGCTACATTATCCCCATACCCTGAATCAATAACAATGTCTACCAGGTGATCATATTTTTCTGCAATAAGCTCAGGATCAGTAGAATATTCGATAATTTCATCATCATCTTTGATGGAAGTAGATGCAATAGGGTGACCCAGTTTTTCAACAATAAGCTGTGGAATCGGATGGTCAGGAACACGGATACCAATTGTTTTGTGACCTTTGTAAGCTAAAGGTAAACTTTTATTGGCTTCAAGAATGAAAGTAAATGGTCCCGGAAGATGACTTTTCAGAAATCTGAAAACTGATGTGTCGATAGGTCTTGTAAAGTCCGAAAGATGGCTAAGATCATTACAGATGATTGAGAATTTAGACTTCTCAAGCTTCATTTTCTTGAGCTGAGCCAGTTTTTCCATGGCTTTTATATCAAAAATATTACAGCCTAAGGCATAAATCGTATCAGAAGGATAGATAATCAGCCCGCCATTGTTTAAAGTTTTAATAACCTCATTCACAAGATTTTCCTGTGGGTTGTCCGGATAAATTTTTAATATTTTTGCCATAAAACAAAGATACAAATAATAAAATAGTTTTCATAAAAGTCCTTTATTTAAAAGAAAAATTAGGATTTGTGAAAAATATTCGTACCTTTGCAATCCAATATCGCGGGATGGAGCAGTAGGTAGCTCGTCGGGCTCATAACCCGAAGGTCATCGGTTCGAGTCCGGTTCCCGCTACTAAGTAAGTGTTTTCGGTAAACACTCT
>NZ_VFPD01000001.1:1115095-1873217 GCF_006716485.1 Chryseobacterium aquifrigidense | reverse complement strand
CTCTAAAAATACACCGCGGGATGGAGCAGTAGGTAGCTCGTCGGGCTCATAACCCGAAGGTCATCGGTTCGAGTCCGGTTCCCGCTACTAAGCAAGTGCTTTCGGTAAGCACTCTAAAAATACACCGCGGGATGGAGCAGTAGGTAGCTCGTCGGGCTCATAACCCGAAGGTCATCGGTTCGAGTCCGGTTCCCGCTACTAAGCAAGTGTTTTCGGTAAACACTCTAAAAATATACCGCGGGATGGAGCAGTAGGTAGCTCGTCGGGCTCATAACCCGAAGGTCATCGGTTCGAGTCCGGTTCCCGCTACTAAACGAAAAATCGGTATGACTTATTGTTATACCGATTTTTTTATATCGTAAAAAATAGCTAATGCACTTGCAGAAAGTAATTTTTAATCAAGAAAAGTATTTGTATTTTTCAACCGGTCTGTCATAATTTTAGTATTGTCGTTGCCATTGGAATCTACAACTTTCAAATTGCCATTATATATTGAAGGATTTTCGTGGAAATTTCTTCTCGCTTCCAAAAACTGTTTCTTATTTTTAGCTTTAACCTCACTATAATATTGCAGAGTTTCTATAATTTCGTCAGATTTCTTAACCTCTGTTGCATATATTTCGATGGTTTTATTTTTATTGAAGACTTCCAAAATTAAACCGGACAGTCCTTTGAAACGAAATGGACCATCCGAAATCGCGACATCATTCGTAAACCACGCAAAAAATAGATCTCCTGTATCGGTTATGGTTTTTGCCAGCTGGCATTTAAAACCTTGTATATATTTAATTTCATTTAAAATTTCCCAGTTTAATTTAGGTTCCTCAAATGAAAAAATATATTTTCCTACTGGAAGATATGCATGAATAACACCTTTAGCCTTATAGATACTTTCTACAGCTTTAGGATATTTTGGTATATTTCCATAATTTGTATTTATAGTTGGTGTGGAATTGCCTTTGTAATATGCTTTAGCTTCTGCACTGCAATAAATTGATTCGGTATTATTACATAGTAAAACTGATGAATAAACTTTTACTTTTTCCCTATTTAAGCTATCAGAAATTAACTTAGTCTCATAATTAATTTCCATAACAGCTTTATTTTGTGCTGAAATAACCAGGAAGCACGAAACAAATAATCCTACAAATACTATTTTTACCATGATTAAAAATAATTAATGTTTCGCAATAATATAAATTTGATTTGAACCAATGTGATGAGAATCCATAATTCTATAGATTATTTGATTAAGTCCTTAAAATTTATCTATTAACAATTGATTTCTTCCATTTTTTATAAACTTCTTTCATACAATGACCACACGGACGATAGTTGTTTTGTAGAGCTTCTTTTTCATCTGCAAAGAAAACCCTGTTTTCCATCTTCATTCTTTTTCCTGAACGGCAGCTGAGTAATCCGTAGATTTTCAGTTTTTTATTCCCTCCAAAACAAATGTCTCTGCTGTGGATTTTACTTCTCAGATTTTCAGATGATAGTTGAGAATGCTGAATCATGATTTATCTTTTTATAACATTTAATAATTAACTGGCTGCATCATGGAAAATAATACCTAAAGCATACCGGTTTCCTTCTTTAACTTCACTTACGCCATGTTTCATATTGACTCTGTAGTACCCTTTTGTTCCTTTTCCCGGTTTAAATTGAGTTGTAAAAATAAGAACGTCCCCTTTTTTAGGTTTTAAAACAATGGCTTTTGACTGTGCTCTGGGAATCTGCTGGGTAAGCACAAACTCGCCACCCATAAAATCTTTATCAGGTTCGCTGAGCATTACAACGATCTGAATGGGAAAATAGATATCTCCATATAAATCCTGATGCAGCGTATTGAATCCGCCTTTTCCATATTTTAAAATTAAAACCGTCGCCTTTTGTTGGCCGTTTAGATAGCATTGATCTAAGAACTCCTGATGATCTGAAGGAAATTGAGTGTCAATATGTAAAGCTTTAAACCATGCATTGGCAATAGGTGCCAGATAGGGGTAAATGGTTGTTCTTATGGTTTGAATAATTGCTGGTAATGGATAGTTGAAGTATTTATACTCACCCAATCCAAAACGATGTCTTGCCATAACAACTGTCTTACGGTAAAATGTTGATTGATCATAATCTGATTTCATTATTTCACATTCCTCTTCAGAAAGCAGATTAGGAATTATAGCATATCCGTTTTCATGCATGGTTTCGGTAATGCTCTGCCAGTCAATATTCTTGATTTTATGAATGATATCTTTCATTGTTTTGATTTTATTCTGCAAAAATCTATAGTTCTTCGGAATAGTACAATCCGAAACATGCGGTATTTTAAGTGTAAATAAAGCTGACTATGGTATCTGGCCTATGGATTTAATATATTTCTGGATGATATTACCGATCCTGTTAAAAGTTACTTTTGCCCTGTTAATAAAAATAGATATAACAATGAATTACATTATTAAAAAGGCAAGTCTTGAGGATCTTGATGAAACGGCTGAGTTGTTCAATCTTTATCGTGTTTTTTACAGACAGGAGTCAGATGTTGAAAAGGGAAAAGCTTTTCTCAAAGAAAGGCTTTTAAACAGCGAATCTGATATTTTTCTTGTGATAGCGGAGGGCAAAGCGGTAGGCTTTGTACAGCTTTATAAACTATTTCATTATACCAAATTACAAAAGCAGTGGCTGTTAAGTGATTTGTTTGTTCATCCGGAGTATAGAGGAAAAGGACTGTCTGTAGCATTAATTGACCGCAGCAAACAATGGTGTGAGGAAACAGGAGCGTGTGGACTGATGCTTGAAACAGAAAAAACGAATGACATAGGAAATACACTGTATCCACGCTGTGGGTTTGAATATGACGGATTGCATAATTACTACCACTGGTGGAAATAGAATAAAAATATTCAATAATCATAGGAACCTTTCTTGAGGTATTTTTACTTCTATAGCGACAAGTAGTATTAGTTCTACAGTTTTGAACGTTTAATTCTACAGGTATTTTCAGCCAGCAGAAGGGTATAGTCCTATTTTTGTAAAGCTCTTACAGATCATGGGTAGGACAGTTGATCTGTAGAGCATATGCAAAAAAATCTCTGCCTAATTTTCTACTTTTTCCCCAAGGGTTTTATGATTAGTACCACAAAACTGCTTTTACGGCGGAGATTTTTTGCTTTTGAACAAAAAAAGAGAATGGCAATTGCCATTCTCTTTTTTATTTTTTTAATATGATTTAAATATTATTGTGCCAGTTGAGCGTAAGGAGTAAGCTTGTTGTCATCAGACATAGTCTGTCCCAAAAATTCTCTTTTCTGATCCGCTTTCATTCTGCCGGCAGCATCGTTTGCATTGAAATACGCTTCACTTAGTTTGGTAGCGATGTCAGCAGGTTTGAACTCAAATTTTGTATCTCCCTCAACTCCCAAATAACCGTTCTTTCTGGTAAGGTTGGTAATATAGTTGTTGTAATTGATCATCGTACCTCTCAACATATTGTTATGATATTCCATACATTTCTTAGCTTTTTTAGAAGAATTGTTCAGGATACAGTTTTTCATATTGTTTCTATATAAAAACCATTCAGACTCTAAAATACCATATTCTCTACCTAAAGCAATCTTTCCGTTATTCACAATATTATTATCTCCTTCTTTTGTGGAGATTGTCTGAAGATGCTGAATAACCAATGGAACGGTAGCTTCGATTTTTGATTTTGTATCTTTTAGTATGCTAAGATCGGCAGCAGGAGAACCCTTCTTTTGTGCTGTCGTAACATTGAAAATAAGCAGTAATAGTACAATCAATAAATTATATCTTTTCATGAGAAATTTTTAAAGCACTAAAATAAATATAATTTCCCGGTTAAAACAAATACATTTTAATATTTATTTAATAAAATTTAACAATTCTATAATGTATACTATTCATTGTTGTAAAAATGATGCGTTCAGGGACTTTATTGAAGTGATTTTTATAATTTAAATTGTTAATACAACTCAATTAGTGTATGAATTATCATCCAATGTAAAGAGGTTGTTGTGCAAGGATAAAAAAACACTACTAATAATGATAGTAGTGTTTGTAAATAGTATTTATTTGAAATAATGGGTGATTTTATCACTTTCAGGAACAACTTTAGAGTCAAAATGCTCCAGTAATTTTCCTTCAGGGCTGATCAGAAACTTGTTGAAGTTCCAGCTTATTTTCGCATCCATTACTCCATTTTGAGACTTGTGGGTAAGATAGTCAAATACCGGAGTGATTTTTGATCCCTTTACATCTACCGCTGTGGTAAGAGGAAAGGTTACACCATAGTTCTTTTCACAGAAAGACTTTATTTCCACATTATCATGAAACTCCTGATCTGCAAAATTATCAGAAGGAAATCCTACCACAACCAGTTTATCACCGTAATCTTTGTAAAGCTGTTCTAATCCTTTGTATTGAGGAGTATATCCGCACTTGGATGCCGTGTTCACAATAAGAATGTATTTCCCCTTGTATTCAGAAAAATCAATTTTTCCGCCATCGATGGATTCAATCTTAAAATCATAAATTGATTTTGCAGGTTTTGGACTTCTGGACTCATCCGGCTTAATAAATGATGAAAGGCCTATGATTCCCATAAGTACCATTCCGATAAAAAGTATTTTTTTCATTTTGAAAAGATTTTATTATTAATTATATGTTGAATGATGGACCGCTTTTCCTGCAATTTTGATTTTTACAGGTTAGTTTCTTGCCGAATCATATCAAATTTACGGTTAATAGATCCTCCTGCAATACTATTTTGTAATTGTTTTGAATTTTTTGATCTGGCTTATGATCCCTGCAAGAGTGTAAACCCTTACAAAGATTGTTCCCAAAGCTAATGAATTCACTCTTCAAGACCCGGAACAATTAGATGTTCTTAGTGTAAAATAAAAACCAAATCAAATAATTTTATGTAAAATAAACAGCTAATAAATCAATTCATTAAAAATTTAATAAATTTTAACTATTTTTATTTCATTGATTTTCAATTACTTAAAATTGCAATTGTTTTATCACTAAAAAAATAGTTGTTAGATTCAAATTTATTTCTACATTTGTATAACTAATTTCTTAGTGATATAGAATTGAAAAGTTTTATATCAATATAACTGATAAATGAACAGGATATGAAAATTCAGACTTTAACAAAAGCAGAAGAACAGGTAATGCAGTATTTATGGAAGATAGAAAAAGGGTTTCTTAAAGATGTTCTTGATCTTTTTCCGGATCCGAAGCCACATACCAATACGGTCTCTACCATTTTAAAAGTATTGAAAGACAAAGAATTTGTAGATTATCGTGTACATGGAAGACAACATGAGTATTTCCCGCTGGTTTCAAAAGAACAATACTCCGGGAAGACGATGAAAAGTCTGGTGAAAAACTATTTCAAAGGCTCTTATAAAAGTGCTGTTTCATTTTTGGTAGAAAAAAATGAAATGACAGTAGAAGATCTTGAGATGCTATTAGATGAACTCAAAAACAAAGACTAAGACCTATGGAAGCAATACTTTTATACTTTGGGAAAGTTATATTATGTTCAGGTGTAACGTTTTTGTACTATCAGTTGTCATTAAAAGACAAGACATTCCATCATTATAACAGATTTTATCTGCTGGGAGCCATTGTGATATCACTTTTGTTGCCACTTATCAAAGTAGATGATTTTACGATAGAAGTCAATAGTGATGTATACATGCTTCTTAATAAGATTCAGAATTTTAATACAGAAAAAAATATAAACAATGGTAACCTTTATTTTAACATTATTTTTTCAGCTCTGGGACTGGTTTCTCTCTATTTTCTAGGGAAGCTGCTGTACGGGATTTTCAAAATCCAGCAGTTTAAAAACCAATTTCAGAAAGAAAGCTTTGACGGGATCAATTTTTACCGTACAGACCTTACCGAAGCTCCATTTTCATACTTTAAAAATCTTTTCTGGAAGAATACAATTACCTTGAATTCTGATGTCGGAAAACAGATACTAAAGCATGAAATGGTACATATTGAGCAGAAACATTCCTTTGATAAAATCTTTATCGAGATTATTACTTCTGTGTTCTGGTTCAATCCGTTTTTTCATATTATTAAAAAAGAAATTAATTTAATCCACGAATATCTGGCTGATAAAAAAGCCGTAAAACAATCGGACACCAAAGCATTTGCGCAGATGCTTTTAGCAAGCCACTTTTCCGGAACACAGTTGCCTGTTACCAGTCCGTTTCTAAGTTCAAACCTAAAAAAAAGACTTAAGATGTTACAAAAACCAAAAACCAAATTCGGATATGCGCGAAGAATTTTTGCCTTGCCGGTTGTATTCTCAGTAGCTTTTGCTTATCTGGTAAATGCTAAAAACAGAGAAATTGAAGAAACAAATCTTACCATCAAAAAAGCAGTTTCAGAAATCAAGAAAGACACAATCAGACCTGAAAAATCAATTGATGGAACTATTACAGAATTAAAAACTGTACCACCACAAGATCATACAAAATTAACTGAGCTTGAAAAAAAGATAAAAGAAAAAGAGAAAGAGCTGGATGGATTGGATCCGGAAAGTGATGCCTTCAGTGATAAAATTGAAGAAATAAGTAACCTGGCATCCGAGATAGGAGAGATGGCTTCCAAAGTTGAAGTGGATGAATATTTCAATTCTGCTGAATGGAAAAATCAGATGAAGGAACTTGAAAATATGGACCCGCTCAGTAAAAAAGAGCTTCGTAAAATAAAAAGAGCGGCTAAAAAAGCGGGAAGAGAGGCTGCAAGAGTAGTAAAACAGATGGTTCCTCCCGCACCACCTCATGCACCGGATGAACCTCAGGCTCCAAAAGCGAAAGTAGTTTATTTTAAAAATAACAATACCGTCTACTATAAGGATCTTAGTCCTAAAGAAAAAGAAGAAGTACGCAAAGCGATGGCAGAAGCTAAAAAAGCAATGAAGGAAGCCGTAAAAGCCAGAGTGGAAGGAGAGAAAGCCAGAATAGAAGGTGACAGAGCACGAGCTGAAGGAGATAGAATCAGGGTACAGAGTGAAAGAATCAGAATTGATGCAGACAGAATCAGAAAAGAAGCTGAAAAAGCCCGCTTGGAAACAGAAAAAATAGCACAAAATTTCAGAGGAGGCAATTTTACGATGGTGAGCTCTTCTCCCAACGTGATGGTAATGCGTGCTGATTTTATTAAAAAAGATGGGAATGGCAACATTTCAATGAATGGAGTAAAAAAATTCAATATAAGTGCCGGAGATGATTTCAGATATAAATATTATATAGACGGAAAAGAGAGTTCTAAAGAAGATATTAATACTTTAAAACCTGAAAATATCGCGAGGATGAATGTTATCAAAGGAAGTCTTGTAAAAGGGACCGAAGGAGAGATAAGAATTGAGACAAAGAAATAAAGTACCATCAGGCTTTGTCAGTTTCAGATTGGCAAAGCCTTTTTAATACGATTTAGCATAAATTATGGAAAAAAAATATTTGATTTTACTTGCATTTTTAGGGGTGTTTGCTAACGCTCAAGTAAACAGATTTTTCTATGACTATAAGTATATTTCTGATTCTACCAATAGAGCAGAAGTGAAAAATGATGTAATGTTTCTGGATATTGATAAAAACGGATCTAAATATTACAGCCGCGAAAAATTTGTTACTGATTCAACAATGAAAGCTGATATTGCCAAGCAGATGAAAGGAGGATTTGGAGGCAGCATCAATATCAAAAAAAATATTAAACCGGGAGCAATTTCCTCAACGGTTACAAAAAAGTATCCGGAGTATAGTGTTTCATTCTCTGAAAATATCGGAAATACCACCTATAAAATGCCGGAAGACCAAAAACCTGAATGGAAGATATTACCTGAAAAACAAAAAATAGGAGAATATAACACCCAAAAAGCAACCACAAACTATGGAGGAAGAAGTTGGACGGCATGGTTTTCTACAGATATCCCGTTTCAGGACGGACCCTATAAATTCTATGGACTTCCAGGGCTGATCGTTAAAGTTGAGGATAAGACAGGGTCACATATCATGACATTAATCGGCAACAAAAAAACGGAAGCTGTAACACAGGATGATCCCCAGATACCGGGTCTTACTACCATTGGTTTCGGAGGTAAAGAAATAGAGATCAGCAAAAAGCAGTTTAAAAAAGCCTGGAAAGATTATCTGGCTGATCCTACAAAAGATATGAAACAAACGATGAGTACTCTTCCTGCAGGAGCTGTAGTACAAATGAAAAATCAGGATGGAAAAACGATTGATGCCAATGAGATGTACAGAAACATTGAAAAAAGAGCAAAAGAAGACCAATTAAAAAATAACAATAAAATAGAACCCGATTTGTTCAAGTAAAATTATATATTTTCTAATATCTACAGGATGGCATTTTTTGTCATCCTGTTTTTTTAGCAAAAGAAGTCATATGAAAAATGACAAATATCAATTCATAATGTTAGGATATATTATTATCTTCAATGAACAATAAGTAATAGCAATCAACGTTATATCTCATGACAGAAAAGGAAAAATGTGCAGCTGGGCTTTTATACAATGCCAACTATGATAATGAACTGATTCAGGAACGCATTGCGTGCAAAGATCTGTGTCAGGAGTATAATGGACTGAAAAACTCAGATACAGAAAACAGATACAGGCTCCTCAAAAGAATTATTGGAAGTATACAGGAAAATATCTGTATAGAACCCAATTTCTGGTGTGACTACGGATATAATATAACTGTAGGAGAGAACTTCTATGCCAATCATAATCTTATTATTTTAGATTGTGCTAAAGTAGAGTTTGGTGATAATGTGTTTATCGGCCCCAATTGCAGTTTTTATACAGCAGGTCATCCGCTTGATGTTCAACAAAGAAATGAAGGTCTTGAATATGCACATCCCATCAAGGTAGGCGATAATGTATGGCTGGGAGGTAATGTGGTCGTGCTTCCGGGGGGTTCTATCGGAAATAATTCGGTAATTGGAGCAGGAAGTGTTGTCACAAAAGATATTCCGGATAATGTAGTGGCAGTGGGAAATCCGTGTAAGGTTGTTAAAATTATAACAGAAAAAAACTAAAAACTAAAAACTAACCATGAAAAAAATGATCATTCTATTCAGTCTTATATGGGCTGTAATGACTCATGCACAGAATCAGAGATTCATCTACGAGTATAAATTTATCACAGACTCTACGGAGAGGGACAAACAGTTAAGTGAAACGATGTATCTGGAAGTAGCCTCCAAAGGATCCAAATTTTATAGCAAAGATTATTTTCAGTCCGACTCTACGATGAGGGCTATTACTGAAAAAGATACCCAAAGCTTAAATATTAACCTGGGAAATTTTAAGTTTAAAGGCAAAATACGCTACAACATTGAAAAAATGTATCCCGAATATTCTACTAACTTCTTCACCACTCTGGGTTCTGATGAATATCAGGTAGAGGAAAAGAGAAAACAGAACTGGAAAGTTCTTCCGGAAAAAGAAAAAATTGGAGAATTTAATACGCAGAAAGCTGTTTGTGACTTTGCCGGCAGAAAATGGACGGCATGGTTTACTACAGATCTTCCCATTCAGGATGGGCCGTACAAATTTTATGGACTTCCGGGATTGATCGTAAAAGTTGAAGATAATACCCACTCTCATTCATTCGAATTAAAAGGCAGCCAGAAACTTCCGGCCGGATATGAATGGATAAGTACCAAAGATAAAGAGCGTTATCATACCCTTATCACACTCAACGAAGCAAAATTTAAAAAAGCTTTTAATGATTACCGTCAGGATCCTATGAAGAGCCAAAAGCAAATGCTGGCAGAGGGAACTATCATTGAAATGAGAGACAGTACCGGAAAAATACTGGACCCGGTACAGGCAAGCAGAGATCAGGAAGCCAGAGCCAAAGCCAATATTAAAAAACAGAATAATATTCTTGAACTGGACCTGCTGAAATAAATATGAACATTATAAAAATAAAATCCCGGAACAGCGTTCCGGGATTTTTATATTGTGAAAAGGATCAATGATTATGCTAATTTCTGAGAATCTGCAATAAACTGAGCCAATCCGCTGTCTGTTAATGGGTGCTTTAATAAGCTCAAGATCGGAGGAAGTGGTGAAGTGATAACGTCTGCTCCAATTTTAGCACAGTCGATGATGTGCATTGAGTGACGGATAGAAGCTGCTAAGATTTCAGTTTCGTACATATAGTTATCGAAAATCAATCTGATTTCCTGAATAAGGTTCAGACCGTCTGTAGAGATATCATCTAGTCTTCCTAAGAATGGAGAAACATAAGTTGCTCCTGCTTTTGCTGCCAAAAGAGCCTGTCCCGGAGAGAAAATTAAAGTACAGTTTGTTCTGATTCCTTTGTCAGAAAAATATTTTAAAGCTTTAATTCCGTCTTTGATCATCGGAATTTTTACAACGATATTCGGGTGGATAGCAGCCAATTCGTCTCCTTCCTTAATCATTTCTTCATATGTTGTAGAAAGAACTTCTGCGGAAATATCTCCGTCTACAAGCTCGCAGATCGTTTTATAATGGTTTTTGATTGCTTCAGCTCCCTGAATACCTTCTTTTGCCATTAATGAAGGGTTGGTTGTTACACCATCTAAAATTCCAAGATCTCTTGCTTCCTTAATTTGCTCTAAATTAGCTGTGTCAATAAAAAATTTCATTTTGATAAATAGATTTATTGATACAAATATAGGGAATTAATTGGGTTCTGAGGTATGAATTTTGAGTTACGGGGTTCAGGGATCCGGGGTTTACGGTTGGCAGGTTTGAGGATAGGAGAGTGAGAGGGTTTGAGGGTAAAACGGGTTTGGATGTAGGAGCTTATGAGAGTAATTGTTTTTGAAAATAAAAAAGAAATTCCATACCTATCCGCCAAACTGTTATTTTTGTATCTATCATCTATCATCTATCATTTAAATTCTGCTATCCATGAAAAACAACACTTTCACCGCCAAATTGGAAATCATAGGAATTAATCCTTTTGTATTTGTTCCGGAAGAGATTCTGGATATGATTTTTGAAAAGTCCGGAAGAAATAAAAGCCCGATACCTGTAAAAGGAACTGTGAATGGGAAAGAATTTAAACAAAACCTCATGAAATATCTGGGTGAATGGCGACTGTATGTAAACCTGACCATGCTGAAAAATTCGCCAAAAAGAATCGGAGAAGTTATTGAAGTTGCTGTGGAATATGATGATGCTGACAGAAGTATTTCTATCCATCCTCAGTTAGAAAAAGCAATTAAAGAAAGTGCTTTGGCAACAGCGAATTTCGAAAACCTGATTCCTTCAAGAAAACATGAGCTGATCCGGTATATCAATAATTTAAAAACCGAAGCCAGTATCCAGAGAAATATTGAGAGAATCATCCGCCATTTACATGGTGAAACAGATTTTTACGGAAAAATGATCGAGTAGGATCATAGCAAGACAAAATTTCAAATAATACAAGAAATCTGGAATTAAAAAAAAGTAACTCTGCACAAAAAATATATTTTAAAATTAACGCAAAGATTAGCTTAAATTCTCTTATTCCTATGTGCTAAGAAAGCGACAATGTCGCTGATGAAGCTTTATTTATGACATACATGCGCTTAGAAAGAATCAATGAAATTGATTCCACCCTTGGCTTCCTCAAAAATTTAACAGCATTTACTTGATCTTTGCGTTAAATTTAAAAAAACATATATAACTAAATAAAAATGCCGGAAAAACTTTCCGGCATTTCATTTTTACTAAGAATTTAATGCTTTGCTAAGCTTCACAGCATCCTGGTTGGTAGGATCATACTGTATCGATTTCGCAATATGTTCTTTTGCTTTATTAGGATCAGTTTGCTGCTCTGTAAAGGCAAGATAGAAGTAAGCGTACGCCAGATTCTTCTTATTTTGCTCTACTTCTTCAGGTTTTACCGTTGCAATATACTTTTCGTAAGCAATTTTTGCATTGGCATCATCTTTTGCAGACTGATAGGCATAGGCCTGGCTGTAATAAGCGGGAGCCCAGTCCGGTAATAAAACTGATATTTTTTTCCATGTATCAATAGCATTTGGCCAGTCTGAAGCTTCCTGATAAGCATTAGCCAGTTTTGCTAATGATTCTGCATCTTTTGGATTGGCCGCGATCTGTTTTTTAAGATCTTCGATAGTTGGATTGGTTGTTTGACTCGTTGCCGCTGAAGTTTCAGGCTGAGTCGTTTGTGCATTTACAAGACTTACACTTCCTGCTAGTATTAAACCTAAAAATAGGCTATTAATTTTACTCATTTTCATAATCTTATATTTTAAATTCATAATCTAAAATTCAATAATAATTCCACAAAATCTTAAATTTTAGAGCCTTTAAGTTTTTTTAGAAAATATTAACGAGAAATAGGATTTTTTTAGTTTAATTTTTGATTCGTTGATCTTTGAGGCTATCTTTGTGATTCATTTTTTAATAATACTTATAATTTCGTGGTATGAATATCATATTAGCTTCAACATCCACACTTTTTGGTGGAGAATATCTGGAATACTTAAGAGAAGAATTAATCCAACTCTATAAAGGAATTGACGAAATTGTCTTTATCCCTTTTGCAAGACCAGGTGGAATTTCTCATGATGATTATACTGCTAAGGCACGCTCTTTCTTTGAAACCATCCATATAAAAGTGAAAGGACTTCATGAGTTCGAAGATAAAAAAGAAGCCATTCATCAGGCAAAAGGGTTCTTTACCGGAGGCGGAAATACTTTTTTATTGGTTAAAACATTACACGAAGAAGGATTGATGTCTGTTCTGAAAGAAAATGTATCGGGAGGAAAAGCTTATCTTGGATGCAGTGCCGGAAGTAATATCGGAGGTCAGAATATGAAAACTACGAACGATATGCCGATTGTATATCCGCCAAGCTTCGATTGTATGGGAGTGGTGCCTTTCAATATCAATCCACATTATCTTGATCCTAATCCGGATCTGAAGCATAATGGAGAAACCAGAGAAACCCGTATTCAGGAATTCCTTACCCAAAATGATATCAAAGTGGTAGGACTTAGAGAAGGAAACTGGATCAGAAGAACAGATAATTCCATTACCGTAGAAGGAAGTGAGTTGACAAGGATTTTTGAAAAAGGCAAAGAACCTTACGAAATAGAAGCAGGAAGCAGCCTTTAATGAACAAAGAAGAAATCAATCTTTTCATAGAAAGAAATCTGACCAATTTTTCTGTGAACAGTACCGGATGGGAAGAACTGATCCGGAAATTGCTGTTTGAGTTTGCCATTGCAGGATGGAACCTGGAATATAATGTCTTTGGGAAGGAAAAGTTCGGGGAATTGCGATGCTATACCTATTCTGAAGACGAAGCCCTCAATGACAAGCTTAAAAATATCAGGGATAAGTATTCGAAATTATCAGTAAAGACTTGTGAGATCTGTGGCAGCGAAGGTAAAATAAGAACCATAGGCTCATGGGAGACCACATTATGTCTGAATCATTTTCTGGAACAGCAGCCGGTTATTGAAATTGATAATAAACAAAATATCACAAGAAACAATAAGACCGTTCTGAATATTAAAAATGTTGTAAAAGCTGAGGTTGAATATGACCTTCAGAAGTTGTGTCTTTACACAGACCTGAATGATTGGGAAGGAAAGAAATATTTTTCATGGCAGGAGCCCAATTATTACCTGCTTTTAAAAACTATTCCTCTTTTACTTTTCCCGAAAGAAAATCAAAGTGAAATTTCAACATTATTTCAATATTTACAGGATTGTGAAATATGTGGGAATAAGGCCGTACACCAAAAGAATTGTCTGCGCTGCCATCATGAACCATGGAATGATAACGGTTATTTTATTCAGGAGTACGGAGAAAAATCAAACTATATAAAAGAATGTCAGATGGATATTTTTATGGATGAAGATGATTACGAGAAATATTTTAAACATGATCGTTCATTTGAAAAATCTCCTGACCATCACATTCTTTTCACTTCCGATGATCTCCGGGAGTATGAATAGCTTTTATTTTAACTATATTTGATTAGAATTAAATATACGAAAAGGTTCAGCCACGAGGTCGTATCTCTACAATTACCTTGAATTGTTTGAACCTTATTTGTCCGGACCCAAACAACAATGCAATGAAAAAAACACTTGCTGTTCTCGTGCTTTCTGTACAGATAGTTGCTGCGCAGAATATAGCTCAAAAATTAGATAAAGTAACAAAAGATCTTATGGACTCTTCGGGAGCTGTATCTTCCAGCTTATCTTTTTATGTTTCCGATGAAAACGGCAATTTTATATACGAGTATCAGGGAAATAAAGGACTTTCTACTGCTTCTACACAGAAGATTTTCACGGCAGGCGCAGCACTTGAAACATTAGGGAAAAACTATACTTTCACAACCACTTCAAGCTATTCCGGAAATATCTCCGGAGGAACACTGAACGGAAATCTTTTCATCAGCTCCAACGGTGATCCTACATTAGGAAGCTGGAGATATGATGCCTATAAGCCTGAAAATTTTAAAAAGAAGCTGGTTGAGGCAATTAAAAACTCAGGGATCACAAAAATATCAGGAGATCTTGTTATTGATGATTCTTATTTTGACCATCAAACGATTCCCGGAGGTTGGCCCTGGGATGATCTGGGTAATTACTACGGAGCCGGAGTCTGGGGAATTAACTGGAAAGAAAACCAGTTTGATATCAATATTAACGGAACCGATTTTAAAAGCTTTTCTTATCCGCTGGAAGGTGTGAAATGGCTGAATGACCTGAAAGCAGGAGGAAGCTCAGATCAAAGTCTGATTTTTACCGCTCCTCATTCTGATGTCGCTCTGATTAACGGAATGCTTCCGGCAGGAAAAACAGTGACGGTTTCCGGTTCTACTCCCAATCCGCCACTACAGCTGGCCGTAGAAGTAAAACAATGGCTGAAAGAATCCGGAATTGAACTTTCAGGAAAAGCAGTAACAAATTCTCAGCTGGAAATAGAAGGAAAGCAGGCCCTGGCAGCTCCGAAAAATAATATTCTTCTTACTTATCAATCTCCGACTCTGGATAAAATTGTATACTGGTTTCTGAGAAAAAGTATCAACCTGTACGGTGAAACACTGATTAAAACTTTAGGAAAAGAGAAGAAGGGAAATTCAAGCTTCAAAAGCGGGGTTTCTTATCTGAAAGAATTCTGGAAATCGAAGGGAATTAATCCTAATATGATCAATTTTGCTGATGGAAGCGGACTTTCTCCACAGAATTATGTTGCTGCAAAAGCAGAAGTACAGGCTCTTTTATATGCAAAAAAACAATCCTGGTTTGAAGCGTACTATGATGGATTTCCGGTTCAGGATAATGGCATGAAGATGAAAAGCGGAACCATGAGAGATACCAAATCATTTGCCGGATATCACACGGCAAAAGATGGGAAAAAATATGTATTTTCGATTATCATCAACAACTATCAGGGAAGCGGAAATACTGAGCTGCAGAAAATCCTGAATGTTTTAAAATAAAATACCTTTGAGAAAATCCATACTCACCAGACTGAATAACTGGATCATTTTTGTTGTTATGACTACTTTGGTTATTGCTATTGTAGTGGCCTCAACATCGCTTATTAATTTTCTCAGAAAAGAGGAGATCAAAAGAATCAGCCTTCTTTCCAAAGCGATAAGAATACAGCAGGAAGTGAAAACTCCGGATACAGATGTTCTGGATTTGCTGCCGGATATTCTGAATATCAACAATACCATTCCGTTCATCGTAACGGATAAATACAAGAACCCGATTCTTGATCTTGGATATTATAGAAATATTCCTGAAAATACAATTAAGAATCCTGAAAAACTGCAGGATCTGATCCGGAATATGGAGAAAAATTATGATCCTATTGAAATCAAAGTACCGGATGGAAATAATCAGTTTGTATATTATGACAACTCACGTCTGCTTAATAATCTCCGGTATTCCCCCTATATTTTAGGACTGTTTATTTTACTGTATTTTGGCTTTTCTTTCTGGTTTTTCAAGACCATTAAAAAGACGGACGAAGGATATCTCTGGGCGGGGCTCGCAAAAGAAACTGCCCATCAGATCGGAACTCCGCTATCTTCGATGATTGGTTGGATGGAAATTATGAAGCTTGATAATCCTGAATCAGAAGGAGTACATGAGATAGAAAAGGATATTGAAAGACTCAGAACGATCTCAGAACGATTCTCAAAAATAGGTTCTGTGCCTGAGCTGAACGATAGAAATTTCAATAAAACCATTCAGGAGAATTATGATTATTTAAAAACAAGAATCTCCAGAAAGGTCAATTTTACACTCAATCTTCCTACATATACCGTTCTTGTTCCCCACAATAAAATTCTGATGAGCTGGGTAATTGAAAATCTGGTGAAAAATGCCGTGGATGCAATGAAAGGAGAAGGAGCAATCACCATGTCTGTTTTTGAAAGAAATAAAAATATTTTAATTGAAGTAAAGGACAACGGAAGCGGAATGACAAAACAGCAGGCCAGAAATGCTTTTAATCCGGGATATTCTACCAAAAAAAGAGGCTGGGGACTAGGACTGTCTTTGGCAAGAAGAGTGATTCATGAATATCACAATGGAGATATCAAGATTTCTCAGACGGAAATAGGAAAGGGGAGCACCTTTAGAATAACGATTAAAAAAGAGGAAGTTCTTTAATTATACTTTTATAAATAAAAAAACCTAACAGGTTTTCAAAACCTGTTAGGTTTGTACCACATAATCTTAGGTTTGTATCAAATAATAAAATCAACCTTAGAAAAATAAAAAGCGGGGAAAATTTCCCCGCTTTTCTCTTTATTTTTTACCCGTAAGCCACTGAGTCTGTAGTTTCAGTTCTTCCGGAGTTGGATTCGCCTTAAATACAGGTGTTTCCATAGTCATTTTATCCAGAATCGCTTTTCCTTTCAATGTCATTTTCTCTTTCTTACCGGCATTATCTCTTAAGATAGTTACCGTAACTTCCTGTCCGTCTTTGATAGTTCTGGTATATCCGATAAAATCCTGTACTTTTTTGATATCTACTGTTCTGCCATCTAAAGCAAGCACCTGGTCTGTGATTTTAAATCCGATACTTTTTGCAAATGGAGACAGTGCAGAATGATCGTCAAAAGCGAAAGCATTGGTCTTTTCATCAAAACCTGTCTGGTTCGGATCTTTGATAAACCAGAATAAAGGATGGCTCTCCTGCTTTTTAATATCTACTCCTACCATGTTCAGGTATTGAGCATAAGGTGTTGGCTGGTTTCCTGCAATATATTTGTTATAGAAGTCTTTTACCTGAGGATATCCGGTTACCGTTACCAGTTCGTCAATCAGTTTATCATCTTTGAAAGGTTTGTTTTCTCCGAATCTTTGAGACAGTTTTCTGATCATATCACGGTATCCCATTTCTCCGTTAGACAGTTTTCTAAGCTCGATATCTAAACACATGGCTAAAAGAGCTCCTTTTTCATATACATTTCTGTACTGATCTTTATATGGCTCTACCAATACATTCTTACTCATTACCGTAAATGGCATCGTATCATCATAGCTCTTGGAGTTGGCAATCTTTTCACCGATTCTTTCAAGGAACTGATCTTTATTGATCAACCCTTCCTGAATCTGGAATAAATTGGCAAAATATTCTGTTCCACCTTCGTACATCCATAAGTGCTGAGACATTTTCGGATCTGCATAATCGAAATAGTGAATTTCTTCAGAGTGGGTCTTCAGAGGGTTTACAGTATGGAAAAATTCGTGGGAAACCACATCTGTAATGGTATTGTCAATAGCATCCTTCGGCATTCCTTCAGGAAGTACCACACTTGTAGATTCGTGGTGTTCCAAGGCTCCGAATCCCTTTACATTAGGTCCGTCACCACCGGAAAGATAAAGCATGATAGCATATTTCTTATTGGTGTTCATATCCCCAAGGAATTTCTTTTGGGCAACAACCATTTTTTCAAGATTTTCTTTAAAATCTGCAGCTTTGTATTTTCCTGTCGGAGAATATACACCCAATACAAGATCCATTCCTCCGGCATTGAAGGTAATATAATCAGGTTTTGTGTACATTAATGGAGAATCTGTCACCTTAGCATAGTTGGCAAGAGTATAGGTATCTGTAGATTCAGATTTATCCTGATCTACCAATGCTGTGGTTCCATAGAAATCAGTTGGTTTCTGAACAACAAGCTGATAAGGAACATCCTGCATATTCTCAATATATCCTATAAATCCATGAGTATTAATCATGTATACTTTTCCTGCTTCAATATCAGTTCCTGAAGGAGAAAATACAGCTTTATGCTTTGATGTATCTAATTCATCATCAAAACTGTCATTGACAAGATATGAGATTTTGGAAAGTGCCTGAGCATTTTTCAATGAGTAGGTATTGTCGTTTACTTTAGTATACGTAAGTTCTTTTCCTTTGTTATCGTAAAATTTGATTCCTTCGATGAATCTTCCATAATCGTCTACAGAATAAGTCCCCGGAACTGTTTTTGGGAAATGAAATTTAATATCACCGGATTTCATTTTCGGAAATTCCATGGTAACGGCTACTTTATCATCTTTTACATTGACAAGGTCAATGGTAGTTTTTATAGACTGAGCATTTGCTAAAAAAGCAGCAAAAATACCAAGGCTAAGTACTGTTTTTCTCATTAGGTTTAAATTAATAGTTAAATAGTTGCTTTTTTTTTGAGTTTGTTACGACGAAAGTATTAAACTTTTCTTAAAATTTTAGAGTCAAAAAGCAAAAAGGCAAATCCGCTGGTGTGCGAATCTGCCCTTTCTCTTTATTTAATATTCTTATAATTAATATAATAATTGGGGTTTAGTTCAACAGGAGTATTCTTTTTAAGCTTTACGGTCTGCCATTCTTCTGTTGGATTTATGGTTTGATCACCATCGATGATTATAGGTAATTTAATGTTTTTTACCACATCGGTATAACGGAATTTTAAAGTATCACCATCCTGAGCATACTCAAGGGTTGGGATTTTTATTGTTCTCAGGTACTGATCAAACACCGTTGAAAAATCGATTCCCGATTTTGAGGAAATATAATTTTCTATCTGCTGGGTGGTAACCGTCTGATGATAAAAATCTTTATTCAAACCTCTTAAAATCTGTCTGAATTTTTCATCATTATTGATGACCTGTCTTATAGTATGAATCATGTTGGCGCCTTTCGGGTACATATCTCCGCTACCTTCATTTCTTACGCCGTACTGACCAATAACAGGAACATCATTGTCTATCAATTTCCTGATCCCCTGAACATAGATTTCGGAAGATTTTTTGTCCATATATTTTTCCGTGAAAAGAGTCTCGGAATAATTGGTGAAACTTTCATGGATCCACATATCAGCCTGGTCTTTTGCGGTAATATTATTGGCGAACCATTCGTGGCCGCTTTCATGAATAATAATGAAATCCCAGTTTAATCCAACTCCTGTCCCGGAAAGATCTCTTCCAAGATACCCGTTCTGATATTTGTTTCCATAGGCTACATTGCTCTGATGTTCCATACCAAGGTGAGGAGACTCTACAAGTTTGTATGAATCCTCATAAAACGGGTACGGACCAAACCAGTATTCAAATGCGGAGAGCATAGGTTTTACCTGCTGAAACTGTTTTTTTGCTTTGTCCAGATTATAGTCAATGACCCAGTAATCCAGGTCCAGTTTTCCTTTTTCACCTTCAAATACATCTTTGAAATTGACATATTTTCCTATACTCGGGATAATGGAGTAGGCGTTGATAGGGTTTTTAACTTCCCAGGTATAAGTAGTTTTATTGCCGTTTGTTTTTTTATCAGTGAGTCTGCCATTACCTACACCTACCAGATCATTAGGCGTGATAATTTTCATAATGATTCCGTTATCAGGTTCATCGCTCCAGATATCTTTCGTAGGAAGCCATATGGAAGCTCCTATTCCCTCGTCGGCAGCAGTCATCCATGGATTTCCTTTTTCATCTGTAGTAAAAACCCATCCTCCGTCCCAGGGTGCGTTTTTAGCAATGGTGGGCTTTCCGGAATAGATCACGTTAATCGTATATTTTTCGCCTTTTTTGAATTTCTTATTCGCTGTAATGAAAATAAAGTCTCCATCCTGTTTGTAATTGGCAACAGGAAAGTTTCCTTCTACTTTATCAGCTTTCATGGGCTGCTGAAGATCTATCTGGAAAACAGGATTGGTAACATCTTTTATAATCTCAAAGCTGATTTTATTATTTCCTTTGATGCTTTTCTGTTCAAAATCCGGTTCTACGGAAAGATCATATTTCTTGACATCCCAAAAATTTCTGAATTCAGTATTGGAACCCTTTAAAGTATCCTGTTTCGTGAAAACCTTATCTTTCTCAAAGAACTGTCCAAAAGCCAGTCCCGATGCAAATAAGAGTGTGTATGACAACTTTTTCATTTGAACTTTTATTAAATCTTTTCAAAAGTATAAAATTAAATTAATAGCCCGTGCCGGAAATCAAATTAAATACAGATTTTAAGAAGACATAAAAAAGCCCGGTCACTGCCGGGCTGTAAAAAACGGGTTAGGTTTTATTTTTTGATGAATTTCAGATTTGAAGTTGTTCCTTTATCTTCAATAGAAATAATATAAGCTCCTGTACTTAATTTGGATACAGAGATTTTGTTGTCATTAATCTGTCCGTTCATTACTTTCTGACCCGCCATATTCGTAATGATAAACTGAGCTTTAGATGAGATCTTGGTTACATTCAATACATCACTTGCCGGATTAGGGTAGATCTGAATTGAGCTCTGATCTTTCATAGTCTCACTGGTAGAAAGCTGTTGTTGGATTAATACCGGATAATCCTCAACTTCACCATACTGCTGGTTGCTGCATCCGCTGCTTGGCTGGCTTTCATATCCTAATACCACTCTCATGATGACGTTTCCTCCCGTATAAGCATCTGCCGGTACGGAGAATGTTCCTGAAACAGGTGATATGATACTAGGTGCGCTTGTGTAGATTACCTCAGAAGAAGAGAATACTCCGTCTTTATTAAAGTCTATCCATGCAGTTACTCCATCATTATACTGAGAACTTGTCCATCCCTTGGTGATACTTACATTATTACCTGAAGAACCGGACATCAGGGTAATCAGTTTTGAAGGATCTGAAGTATAGTCTGTGTAAGGAGTATTATTACTGCTATTTGAAACTGGGCTCATTCCTGCACCGGTGACCGTAACATTGGAAATATACTCGTCAGCAGCGTTTGTTCCCGTTATTGAACATTTAGCAAATGGAGAAGTTGTAAAATTTGTTGACGCTGAATAAGAACCAACAGAAGCACTACAAACATTGGCTACCTGTACTTCATATTGGGTAGCTTCAGTAAGGCCTGAAATGTTATAAGCATTTGTTGAAACAGGAACCGTAGTCCATGTTGCTGTTCCTACTTTTCTATACATTACAGAATATGTTGCTCCTACTAACGCTGTCCAGTTGACAGATGCTGAAGTTCTTGTAATACCGGTTACTGTAATCCCTGTTGGAGCAGATGTTGTACAGGCACTTGTAGATGCCGATACGGTAGCATTTCCAACAGCGTAGAATACATTATCAATGGCGCTTACTCTTATTTTTACACTGGTACCAGTTGCCAGAGAGGAGAAAGAAAACGGCTCAGATCCGTCATTCGCTGTAGATGGAGTAATAACCGTCCACGTAGTTCCGTTGTCTGTAGTATAATCTATTTTAACATTTTGAACATTATACGGAGCATTATTGGTATTTACCACATCCCATGTAACAGCTCCCGGTGTATTATTGTAAACCGTAGTGGAAGTTACTTTGAAAGGTCCTTCATTTCCGATATCCACTTTCATCAGACTGCTTTGAGTCTGTTGTTGTGCAGCATCCGGGTTATTATCTCTCACGGTTACCTTGAAATTCATAGTTCGTGGTATGTTGGATACTGTTTCCCAATCTGCAGCACTGGTAAGAGCACCGTTAAGAACATTTGTGAATTTAGGGAAGTAACGTGTAGGCGAGTTGGTAGGCATCAGAGATCTGAAATTCGCTCCATTATTTCTGGTAGCACTTACGGGACCAAAAGCAGAAGTAGCCAGATCATACTGTTCCCAGGTATAGGTCATCGGATCATTTTGTGTATCTGTTGCAGAAGCTGTTAACACAAAAGCTGTTCCTTTAGGAATCATTTTATTGACCATTGGCTGAATAGAAGGAGGTGTGTTGGCTACTGCTGTAATAGTTCCACAGTCCTGAGCATTAACATAAGCTCCTACTTCCTCAATATTTTTGGTATGAAAATAAGCATCAGAATGCATCTGAACGTTATAATTGGTAATACCGGCATATCCCATAATAGAAGACCCGGATCCCGGCTCCATGTGGGCTCCATGCAAAGCGATAGACATCGTGTGTGCTGCACCGAACTGATGGCCAATCTCGTGAGCTACAAAATCGATATCATAATTATCTCCGAAAGGCTGATCCGGAGTAGAAGGGGAAGTGATTCCCGCTCCTTTGGAAGTAGCATCATTATTGCTTGCAGGATTTCTGCAGACATTTCCTACATCTCCGGCACTTCCACCACCACCTCTGTGGCCAAAGAAGTGTCCTATATCATAGGCGGCATTCCCTACACCGGCAGTATTGGTAAGCGTTTGCTGAAGCTGAAGGTTCCATGCTGCGGGAGCACTATAAGTACCATTTGAATTTGTTACTACATTCGAATAAGGATCCGTAGTGGGATCTGCAAATATAAGTTGGGGAAGATCCTGTACAATCATATGGATTCCAAAATCTTTTTCAAAAACACCATTTACACGGTTCATTGTAGCATTAATACGGGCTGCCGCTCCAGGAACACCTCCGGCTAGCTGTGTATATTCACCGTTTACGGAGATGGCAATTCTATACGTTCTGTATTTTTGTTCGTTACTTTTATTAGCATTACCTAACCCTTTTAAAACATTTTTTGTTTTAAGCAGCTTATTCATTTCTTTCTTTACCTTTTCAGGCTCAGAAGTTGTACATTCAAAAGGGTCTTCGTGAGATTTGTTAGATTTGAAAAAGACTCCATATATGTCCTTTTCTTTATTGATAGGTTCTATGAATTCATATTTTCCTGTATCGGTATTGAATGTCATAGACTGAAAGTCGTTGGGTGCTGTACTGAACCGGATTTGTTTATGTGGATTATCCAGCCCGATGCCTGCATATGCTCCCAGTTCATATCTCTCTGCCATGGATTTTTCTACCACTGGCGAATTGTACACTGAAAATCTTTCAATTCTTCCATCTGCTGTAGGGAGAGAAACAATTACAGCGTTTCCTCCTTTTCCTGCTTCAGGAGCATTCTTCAATTGATCTCTTAATGCAGAAAGATCAAATTTGTAGGCATATTCTACTTTTACTTCTTTTCTTATTGGCGTAACTTTCTCCGAGACCGGCTCCCAGCGTTGTGCCTGTAAACCACCCAGACTTAAAGCCAATGCACAGACGAAAATAATTTTCTTTTTCATATTTCTTGATTGATTTTTATTAAAGTTTTTAAAGATAGTTCATTTTTTTAAATCTTTAGTTGGTGATACGTTACTAATTGCTCCAAACTTTATAATTTTAGTTTAATTTTATCGTTGTTTTTAATTATATTAAGAATAAATATAATTAAGGTTAATTTTTTTAAATAAAAAAAGCGCTACCGTTCAATCAAATGGTAGCGCTTAAGCTTTTATTAGTAAAAAATACTGTTTATTTCTGTACTGCCGGAAGATTTCCGTTGCTTTTCTGTACTTTTTTATAAGTGAATGTACACATCATAATACTGAATTCGTATAAGATAAGGAGCGGGAATGCAGCCATCAGCATACTTAAAACATCTGCCGGAGTAATAATTGCAGCCACTACCATAATCAAAACGATCGCATGACGACGGTAAGTCTTCATAAATGTAGGGGTAAGAATTCCGATGGTGGTAAGGAAGTAGATCAAAATCGGGAAAAGAAAAATAACACCCATACCCAAAACTACCTGTAAGAATAAAGTGGTATAATCACTTAAATCATACAGCGGAACGATAATATCTGAGATTTTAAAAATAACCCCGAAATTAACGGCGAACGGAAGAATCAGGAAATAACCACATAATACTCCGGTCATGAAAAGAATCCATACCGCATTAATAATATAAATAGAATTTTTTCTTTCTCTCGGATGTAAAGCAGGGCCTATAAAACGCCACAGTTCCCATACGATATACGGAAATGCAGCCACCATTCCTCCAAAAATTGAAACAGCCATCATTACATTGAACTGCTGATATAATCTCTGTACACGAACAGGGAAGTCCTTTGGAAGATGAATACTGTCTTCTCCCAAAATCATTCTTGAAAAATGATTAACAACTCTGAAAGTCGGGAAATCATTTCTGGTAGGCCCAAAAAAGATATGGTCCATAATCCAGTTGATATTAAAACCAACCACAAATGCCGCAATTATGATAGCAATAATCGAACGGATCAGATGCCCTCTTAATTCTCCTATATGTCCAAGGAAGGACATGTCTTTACCATCACTCACAGAATACAATTTTTAAAGCGCAAATTTATGAAATATTTAGTTAAATGACCGATGTTGGATTCTAAAATTATCGAGGTACATATAAAGCAAAATCAAAATCCCTCTCTTTAATATTCATTTCTGTTAAAAGATCTTCTGCTGCTACATTAATTTTTTTCCATCTTTCATCATGTCTGAGATCTAATGATTCGAAATACCATTCTTCTTCATCCACTTCATCAGTAACCTTTTTAAAATCTGCTATTTTCTGTCTCAGCGATTCGCTGATGAACTTATTTCTGAATAAAGATTCTATTTCTTCGCTGTACGAAAATATGCGTAAATCATATCCGATATCTGTCAGAGACAGACAGTCTGCCACAGAATCGTATTTTTTATCATCAAAAGTACAGAAAATCAGGCATCGGACGACAAGATCAAAATAGTCCTGACTTTTTTGATCATGGTGCAGATTTCTGTCATGGTGGGAATAGTCAGGGCTAGGATCAGGTTCCAACGGAAGATAATGTACTTTATTTCTTTGTGAATCCTGATAGTCAAGATATTTTTTCAAAAATATTGGGAATAGAATCAATAAATAAAGAATAATCATCATAATACCTTAAAAATATTTGATTAAAATGCTGATCCGAAGGTATAATGCCTGACCTCTTTTATTTGAACACTAGTTAATCCCTTCGTCTAACAGTTTATGCAGATCAATAATCCCGAAATACTTTCCTTTTTCCGTTACTACCAGCTGACCGATATTATTTTCTTTCAGAACTTTCATGGCTTCTTTAGCCAGCGCGTCCTTTTCAATGGTTCTGGGACGGGCAGACATAATATCTTTAGCCAAAACCTTACTGATATCTTCTCCTTTCATCAGCATTCTTCTTAAATCTCCATCTGTGATAACACCAATAATCTGGTCGTCGTTCGTTACCACTGTAATTCCATGGCTTGAGGCACTGATGGAAATAATCACATCTCTTATGGAAGAATCTTCTGTAACCTGAGGCTTTTGTGAAGATAAAAACTGCTCTACTTTAGACGTCAGATTTTTTCCTAAACTTCCTCCGGGGTGAAATTTGGCAAAATCATTGGCTTTGAAATCATTAAGCTCCATTAAAGCAACAGCTAAAGCATCTCCCAACGCCATTTGTATCGTTGTAGAACTTGTAGGTGCCAATTTATTCGGGCAGGCTTCAACGTCCACGTGGGTATCCAAAATCACTTCTGAAAACTCAGCCAGTTTACTGGTTTTATTTCCGGTCATACCAATTAAAGCAGAAGAATAATCTTTTAAATATGAAACCAGGTTGGCAATTTCGGGAGAATTTCCGGAATTTGAGATGCATAAAACAACATCCTGCTTTTGAATAACTCCAAGATCACCATGAATAGCTTCCGACGCATGTAAAAACTGAGAAGGCGTACCTGTAGAATTTAACGTAGCAACAATTTTGTTCCCCACATGGGCAGATTTTCCGATTCCTACTACAATGAGTTTCCCTTTTGCTGAGTGAATAATCTCTACGGCCTGTGCAAATTGGTCATCAATTCTGTTTTTTAATTTTTCCAGTTCAGAAATTTCTATTTCTAAAGTGCTTTTGGCAATTGATATAATGTTGGTTCTATCCATTTTATGAAGATAAGGTATACAAAAAAGTTCCTAAAAAACGTTATATTTTAAAAAGAATATTTAATATAAATTTTATTTTTTATAAATTCGTTCGCTTTTATTTTAAGCAGAATTTTTATAACTTTGGGTGTGATGCAAATTTAGCAATAGAAAATTAGATGAGCGCAAAAAAAGCCAATTTATCAGGCGAATTGAAAAAGTATTTTGGGTTTTCTACATTTAAGGGCCAGCAGGAACAAATTATAGATAACCTATTGAATGGGAAGGATATATTTGTTTTAATGCCTACAGGTGGCGGAAAATCATTATGTTACCAGCTTCCGGCTCTTATTTCGGAAGGAACAGCAATAGTAGTTTCGCCCTTAATAGCGTTGATGAAAAATCAGGTAGATGCAGTGAATGGGCTTTCATCAGATGATGGAGTAGCACACGTACTGAATTCATCATTAAACAAAACGCAGACCAAGCAGGTTTTTGACGATATCAAAAGCGGCAAAACCAAACTTCTGTATGTAGCTCCTGAATCATTAATTAAAGATGATTACCTGGATTTTTTGAAAGAAGTGAAAATTTCTTTCTTTGCTATCGACGAGGCTCACTGTATTTCAGAGTGGGGGCATGATTTCAGACCCGAATACAGGAATCTGAAACAGATTATTGACAAAATCGCCAATGTACCGGTGATTGCTTTAACGGCTACTGCAACTCCTAAGGTTCAGGATGATATCCAGAAAACTTTAGGAATGACCAATGCATTGGTGTTTAAAGAAAGCTTCAACCGTCCTAATCTATATTATGAAGTATGTCCTAAAATCAATGTAGATAAGGAAATTGTAAAATTTATCAATCAGCATAAAGGAAAATCCGGAATTGTTTACTGCCTGAGCCGTAGAAAAGTTGAAGAATTTGCTCAGCTTCTGCAGGTGAATGGAATCAATGCACTTCCTTATCACGCCGGTCTTGACCAAAAAGTGAGAGTCGCCAATCAGGATAAATTCCTGATGGAGGAAGTAGACGTCATTGTAGCCACTATTGCCTTTGGGATGGGAATTGATAAACCGGATGTACGTTTTGTTATTCATTACGACTTCCCGAAATCTTTGGAAAGCTACTACCAGGAAACCGGTAGAGCAGGAAGAGATGGGGGTGAAGGCCATTGTCTGGCATTCTATGATCCGAAAGACATTGAAAAACTGGAGAAGTTTCTGGCTCAAAAACCTGTTTCAGAAAGAGAAATCGGATTACAGCTTCTGAATGAAGTGGTAGGATATGCTGAAACCTCAATGAGCAGAAGACAATACATTCTATACTATTTTGGGGAAAGTTTCGATCCGGTAAACGGAAACGGAGCAAAAATGTGTGATAACTCATCCAATCCGCCAAAATTGAAGGATGCAACGGCTGATTTAAAAAAGTCTTTGGAACTGATTAATGATACCGGAGAAAAATTCAAATCAAAAGATCTGATATCCGTTATTGTAGGAAAAGAAAACGCAGTTACAAAATCGTATAAACTTGAACAAAGTGCTCATTTCGGTTTTGGAAAAGATGAAAAAGATAACTACTGGAAAACAATTTTGAGACAGGCGACTGTTCAGAATTTTTTACAAAAAGATATTGAAACCTACGGGGTTTTAAAAATTACAGAGAAAGGAAAAAGTGTCCTGAATGGTAAATCTAAAGATGTTTTTTTAATTGCTGAAGACAGAGAATTTGATCTTACCCAGGCAAAAGCGGAGAGCGATCAGGTTCAGCAACAGGCTGGAGGAGGATTAGATCAGAACCTTTTTAACCTGTTGAAAGAACTGAGAAAGAAAGTAGCCAAAAAACATGGAATTCCACCATACACTGTGTTTATGGATCCAAGTTTAGAAGACATGACCGTTCAGTATCCTATTACGGTAGATGAAATTACCAAAATTTACGGCGTAGGGGAGGGAAAAGCTAAAAAATACGGTAAAGAATTCGCAGACTACATCAAAACGTACGTTGAAGAGAACAATATCGAACGTACTCAGGATATGGTACTGAAACAGGTGGCCAATAAATCAAGCCATAAAGTTTTCATTATCCAGAGCACTGATAAAAAGATTGATCTTGAAGATATCGCAAGAGCTAAAAACCTTTCTATGGATGAACTTCTGAAAGAAATGGAAAGGATTGTCTATCAGGGAACAAAGCTAAATATTGATTACTATATTGAAGACAATTTTGATGAAGACATCGTAGACGGATTCATGGAATTCATGAACGAATCTGAGAGCGACAGTATGAAAGTCTTGCTGGATGAGTTCGGGGATGAATTATCTGATGAAGAAGTGAGAATGTTGAGAATTAAATTTATCAGTGACGTAGCTAACTAAAATGATTTTAAACAATAACGAAATAATTAAAAAAGAAATTCTTCCTAAGAAGAGTTTCTTTTTTAATATGACAGAAAAGTTGAGAACAGCTTTTTCTGTATTCTACCTTGCAATTGGCGTGTTTTTTATTACGAGTAGCTTAAATTCCAGTTTTTGGCTCTTTTCAATAATAGGGATTGGGGTTTTTTGTAATGCTTTATACGTTACTTTTTTCAGATGGATTGTAAAGTATTGGAAACTGAAAAATAACTATTATGTAATTACAAACCAAAGGATAGCTATCGTTGAAAAGGGAAGCGGGAAGGTTCTAAAATATAAAAATCTGAATGAAATAAAGGAGGTAAATGCTGAAATGAATACCCATCATTTTGGGAATATCATTTTTGGAGAACCCGAAAGTTTTTTTGGTAAAGATGATGGGAGTTTTTCTTTTTTTAGAAGAAGAGGAGTCAATTATACTGAAGATAAATATGCCTTTCTAAGTATTGAAAACATTAACGAAATTATACCTTTATTTAACGAAATGGGCTTAAAGGTTAACAAAACTTTTTACTAACTTTACATTGATGAAAAAAATATCTGTCATATTTATTCTGCCGGACTTAGAAACCGGGGGAGCAGAAAGGATTGTTACAACTATAGCGAATCATCTTTCCAGGGATCGGTTTGAGCCCAAGATTTTGCTGTTACGTAAACAAGGCGGATATTTGAATTTTCTGAAAAAAGATGTCGAAATTATCGATATCAATACCGAAAGAATAAGACATTCATTAAAACCTATTTTAGGAGAAATCTACAGAAGAAAACCTGATATTGTATTCTCTGGTTTTGGTGAAGTCAATGCTTATTTATCTCTGTTTATAAAACTTTTTCCAAGAACAAAATTCATTGCGAGGGAAACTAATGTTGTAACACAGCATGTAACCCGCAAAGAGATTAAATTTTTCTATAATTTTTACAATAACTATCAGAGAATCATTGCTCAGAGTGATGATATGATGAAAGATCTTGTTGATAATTTTAATATTAAAAAGAAAAAAATTGTCAAGATCAATAATCCTGTGGACTTTGATTTCATTGAAGATAAAATGGCCATTTCCTTAAAACCGGAATGCTTCAAATACAATTATAAGAATGTAGTGGCTATTGGTAATTTATCTTCCAGAAAAGGATTTGATAACCTGCTGAAGGTTTTTTCAAGGCTGAAAAATGAAAATATCATGCTTCACATTTTAGGAGACGGAAAAGATAAAGATCTTTTACTTCAAACTAAAGAACTCTTAGGATTAAAAAAAGTGATCTTCCATGGCAGACAGGAAAATCCTTACCAATACCTGAAATATGCAGATCTATTTGTGCTTTCTTCACGGTATGAAGGCTTTCCCAACGTCCTTCTGGAAGCAGGCGCATGCGGAACTTATTCCTTAGTTAATAACTGTCCCGGAGGAATCAATGAGATCATTCAGCACAATATAAACGGTGAAATTGCCAATATTGAAAACTATGATGATTTTGCCCAGCAGATTGTAAATGTACTGCAGAGCAACTATAACAGAGATGCTATAAAAAACTCTATTAAATCAAGGTTCTCAAAGAATATTATTCTGGATAAATATGAAAAAGTTCTGCTGGACCTGATCAAACCATGATGACTCCATTTGCTTTATAGGCTGTTAATTTCTTACTTTTGGAGTTATAAATTTTATCTGAAAACCAATTTTCATTTATGAATAAAATCCAAAAATTAGGATGTGCTTGTGAGAAGCCGGACTTTCATTATACAGAATTCAGAAGTTCAGAATTGGGCATAGATCACACCAACGGAAGATATGGAGAAGTATCCATTCAACAGTGCAAATTGTGCCAGAGAATATGGATTCATTATCTTGTGGAATATGAGCATTACTCCAAATCGGGAAGATGGTATAAAGGAATTGTTTCGAAAAAAGACCGTCCTCACATCACTCCGGAAAATGCAGTAGAATATCTGGAAAGCCTGGAATGGTATGTGTATGGAGGTTCATTTTTTGAAAGCACAGGTACATTTGGACAAGGAAAATTGAATGTATAACAAGGTATTCCAGATAACCAATTAAATACCAATCTATGAAGCCATTGATAATTACCGTTTTAATGATGAATTTTATTGTTGTAGTTGCTCAGCAGAAAACCATCTCCAGAAAAGAGTTATTAAAAACTGCTCTTGATCAGAAAGTAAAATCTACAGAGATTCAGGAAATAACAATGGCTGCAGGGCAAGGAGCTCCCGAACATCTGCATCCCTGTCCCGTTTTGGGAATCATCAATTCCGGTGAAGCTGTTTTCCAGATAGAGGGAAAGGAAAAAGTAGTACTTCATGAGGGAGATGCTTTTTATGAGCCTAAAAATGTAAAAATCCTTCATTTTGATAATGCATCAGCTGAAAAACCACTTGTCTTTACAGCAATTTATCTGAAGGAAGGTAATGAAGAAAATATAAAATTCATAAAATAATACTTTTCATTAAACTGGAGCATATAATTACCATTTTTAAAATTGATAAAACTCACTTTGGTGCTTGGTAATTTATATGTAAATTTGTGAGAATTAAGATAGATAATAATAAACAAATTCATAGAATAACATGAGTCAATTCGATGTTACCGTAATAGGTTCTGGTCCCGGTGGTTATGTTGCTGCTATCCGTGCAGCACAATTAGGTTTCAAAACAGCAATTATTGAAAAATACTCAACTTTAGGCGGAACTTGTCTTAACGTTGGATGTATTCCGTCAAAAGCGCTTCTTGACAGCTCTGAGCATTTCGAAAATGCAAAACACAATTTTGCAGGTCACGGAATTATCATCAATGAGCCGCAAGCGGATATCGCAAGAATGATCGAGCGTAAAAACGAAGTGATCAAGCAGAATACAGACGGAATCAGCTATCTGATGAACAAAAATCAGATTACTGTTTTTGAAGGAGTAGGAAGCTTCGAATCTGCTACTCAGATTAAAGTGACTAAAAATGACGGTTCTTCTGAAACCATCGAGTCTAAATATACAATCATTGCAACAGGTTCTAAACCATCTACATTGCCTTTCATCTCTCTAGACAAAGAAAGAGTGATTACTTCTACGGAAGCTTTAAACCTTAAAGAAATCCCTAAACACCTGGTAGTAATCGGAGGTGGAGTTATTGGTCTTGAGCTAGGTTCTGTTTACCTAAGATTAGGAGCTCAGGTAACGGTTGTTGAATTTATGGATAAAATCATCCCTGGAATGGATGGTGCTTTAAGCAAAGAATTGACTAAAGTTCTTAAAAAACAAGGAATGAAGTTTATGCTTTCTACTGCAGTTTCTGCGGTTGAAAGAAACGGAGATACTGTAAAGATTACGGCTAAAGATAAAAAAGGAGAAGAAGTAGTAGTAGAAGGAGATTACTGTTTAGTTTCTGTAGGTAGAAAACCTTACACAGACGGTCTTGGCCTTGAAAAAGCAGGTGTAGAGCTTGACGAAAGAGGAAGAGTAAAAGTAAATGACCACTTACAGACTAATGTTGCTAATATCTACGCGATCGGTGACGTTATCAAAGGGGCTATGCTGGCTCACAAAGCTGAAGAAGAAGGAGTTTTCGTTGCTGAAACATTAGCTGGACAAAAACCTCACATCAACTATAACCTGATTCCTGGTGTTGTGTATACATGGCCGGAAGTGGCAGGAGTAGGTAAAACTGAAGAACAGTTGAAAGAAGAAGGTGTAGCTTACAAAGTAGGATCTTTTCCAATGAGAGCTTTAGGTAGAAGCCGTGCAAGTGGTGATATCGACGGTCTTGTGAAGATTATTGCAGACGAAAAAACGGATGAGGTTTTAGGGATGCACATCGTAGGAGCAAGAGCTGCTGATCTTATTGCGGAAGGAGTAATTGCTATGGAATTCCGTGCAAGTGCTGAAGATATCGCAAGAAGTTCCCACGCTCACCCAACCTATGCAGAAGCTATTAAAGAAGCTGCATTGGATGCTACAGCAAAAAGACCTATTCATATGTAATGGTTGATTAATAAATTTAATCATTTAAATATTTAAAATTAAGGGCTGTTTCTTATGGAAGCAGCCTTTTTTGTGGTGCTTTTGGCATGAAAATGGAAACGGTTTTTCAAAATTTCATGTATGAAAAAGATTTTGATCAGTTGGATGCTTTTGGCGGGAATCAGTTCATGGGCACAGGAAGCAGGAAAGGCAGGAGAATTATTAAAAAATGAGGCTTCCACTACAGAAATGAGAACCTCTAAAAGCCCGGATGAAAGAAATAAAACTTTCGATCAGCCGGAATCTGGACATACTCCATTTCCTCAGAGAAAAGGAAATGAAATTAGAATAAAAAAAACTAATTATCAATGGAACAAAAACTATGGGTATGCAGAAGTTTTTCTGAGAATTCCCGAACAGGGATTTTTTACCGTGGAAGTTGGCGATCAGATGATGGCAAACGGTTCCGGAAAGTACAGGTTTTTTGATCTGCCATCTGGGAGAATACCTATCTCCATATACGATAATGGATTTCTGATCTACAGAACAACACTCACACTTCGGAACAACAACAGAATGGTATTGGATTTCTTTACCAACGAAGGTCTCTATCTTCTGGATTCTTATCCTGTGCAAAATCAATATGGCTTTAATGACTGGAATGATATCTGGAACAATCCTTACGGAAATCATTCCGGAGATTGGCCTCTTCAAGGAAATGTAATGGATACTCATTCTTTTCGCCAGTTTTTTGATATGATGATGAGCAATGAGAAGTTTGACGATGGAAAAATTGCGATGATCAATCAGCAGATGCGTACCTCGATGTTTACTTCAGTACAAATAAGAGATCTGGTGAAAGCACTCAGTTTTGATAATAAGAAATTAGCACTCGCTAAATCGATGTACCGCAATTGCGCAGATAAAGACCGCTATTTCTTGGTATATGATGCTTTTGATTTTGAAAGCAGCAAACGTGAGCTGATGGATTATATTTCGAACTTATAATATTCAATAGAAACGGGCTTTAGCCCATTTATTTTATACAATCAATCCGCTGGCTTCAGCCAAAACATATTTTTTAAAACATAACGTTTTTCATAGTTTCATAACTTTTTATAAAGCCCTTAAGAGAATTATAATTATATAGACTAGGATAGCATCTTCAAATTTCCGTACCTTTGTCAGCTAATTTATCATCAATGCAACTCGGAAAAACTCAAACTTTAACAATTTCAGAAAAAATTAATTCAGGATGGATCCTCGTAGACGAAGCCGGTGAAAAGGCTTTTCTGCCTAAAATCTTTATTCAGGATGAAAAAGAAACAGGTGAGGAGGTTGAAGTTTTTGTGTATCAGGATGATGATAAATTAAAAGCAACTACTGAAATTCCATTGGCGGAGGTAGGTGAATTTGCAGTAATGAGCTGTGTACAAAGTCTTCCAAGTGGAGCTTTTATGGATTGGGGAATTATTAAAGATTTATTTATCCCTTACAAGCAGCAGAAAACAAAAATTGTCGAAGGGAAAAGATATCTGGTCTATATTTATGTAGATGAAGATATGGAACTGATCACCGGGACCACTAAGTTCAAGAGAAACCCTCAATATGATGAGCTTCCATTCCAAAAAGGAGACAAAGTAGACCTGATCATGATGAATGAAAGTGAACTGGGCTGGAATGTAATCATCAACAAAAAATATATTGGATTGATTTACGCTTCTGATGTTTTCAAAAAACTGTACCCGCTGTCAGAAGAAACAGGATATATCAAAACAATCCGCGAAGATGGGAAAATTGATATCTCTTTACAGCCGGAAGGTTTTGAAAATATTGACGAGTTCAAACAGAAAATTCTGAACAAACTGGAAGAAAATTACGGACTTCTTTATGTTTCTGATAAATCTTCACCTGAAGAAATTAAGGATGAACTTCAGATGAGTAAGAAAAACTTTAAAAAGGCAATTGGAGGACTTTATAAAGATAAGATCATCGATATCTCAGACGATAAAATCAAATTATTATAAAACAAAAAACGGGCAGAAATTTCTGCCCGTTTTTTGTTATCCCTATTCTTGATCGAAGTATTCTAAGTAAATTGTATATCAAAAAGAATTCTCTAATAATCTTTTATAGAAGATAATTTCCTGTCTTAAACATTTTATTATTTCAAATTTCAAGTCATAAACATGATGGATGTCATGACAATTATGTTTAATTTTTTTGTTTAACAATTTTGTCAAAAATAATTTTTAGTATAAATTTGCACAAATTTGTTTAACAAAAATGTCAAATCAAGCAAAAAAAGACCAAACACAGGAATTGATCAAGGAGACAGCGAAGAATTTATTCTTTGTGAAAGGAAAGTTTGATGCTACTACGCAGGAGATTGCAGATGAAGCAGGAGTGAACAGAACCCTTATTAATTATTATTTCCGTTCAAGAGATAAGCTTATTCAAATCATCTTTGATGAAGCACAGAGGGTAGAACAGGAAAAGTCGAAGATCATTCAGATTTCTGATATGCCTTTTAAAGAGAAGATCAGCAAATTCATAGAAAGCAGTCTTTCTACAAGCCTTCAGTATCCGTATCTGGAAACGTATATCGTGTCACAAATTAATAAAGGGACCTGTCATCACAGAGAAATTGAAGAGGATATCCTGAACGATATGTACAAGGATATTGAAAAAGAAATGGAATTGGGAAATATTGAGAAAATGGCACCCGTTCAGTTTATTCTGAATATGGTTTCCCTTCTGGTGTTCCCGAGTGCTATAAGACCATTATTCATGGAGAATTTATTAATCAATGATGAAGAATATGATAAGATTATTTCTGAAAGAAAAGAGATTATCATCAATATGTTGTTCAAAAACTAAAAAAAACTAAAGTATTTCTGAAAATGATTCGTCAAATAGAAATAAATAATGGCTGAAAACTAAATAAAAAATAAACGAAGTATAAAATTATGAATAGAAAACGTATAACTGCTACAAAGCTAAAAATTGGGATAGCTTCAGCATTTATGATTTTCGGCTCTACACTGATGTCTGCCCAGCAGCAGGTTTCCCTGCAGGAAGCAATAAAACAGGCACTCCAGAATAAAGCAGAAGCCAAAAAAGCTGCTTTACAGGTTAAAAAAGCCGAATACAAGATTGATGAAGCCAGAGCCGGTGCCCTTCCACAGGTCAGTGCAACGGCAGGTTTAACCTATAATCCAATTATTCAGGAATCTTTGCTGGAATTTGGAGGAGAGAAAATCAGAGCCCAGTTTGGGCAGCCTTGGGGTTCAACAGCTTCTGTACAACTTCAGCAGGCCATTTTTGACCAAAGAGTATTTACAGGGCTTAAAGCAGCAAAATCAACAAGAGAATTTTATGTGCTGAATGCTCAGTTAACCAACGAACAGATTATTGAAAATGTAGCAACAGCTTATTATCAGGTGTTTGTACAGGAGGAGAATCTTAAAACGGTAACTGCCAGCTATGCCAATACAGAGAAGGTAAGAAATGTTATTAAAAGTTTGGTTGATAACGGTTTGGCAAAATCAATCGATTTAGACAGAACAAATGTTCAGCTTACCAATATCGGTTCCAATAAACAGGCCCTAATCAACTCTGTTGAGCTTTCAAAAAATGCTCTGAAGTTTTATATGGGAATCCCGATTTCTACAGACATCGAGCTTGAAGAAAAACAGATCGAACCAAAGCCTGAACTGATTGCGAGCAACGTAAATCTTAATGATCGTACAGAGCTTAAAGTTTTAAATAAAAACAGGGAACTTTTGGTTTTCAATAAAAAAGCGACTGAAGCTTATCTTTATCCCTCAGTAAATCTTACTGCGAACTACGGATGGGGAGCAAACGGAGCAAAATTCCCGCTGACGAATGGTCTTAGCAAAGGCGTTCTTTGGAGTGACTACTCAGCAATAGGCTTGAATGTAAATATTCCTATTTTCACAGGAGGAGCTACGAAAGCCAAGATCAACCAGGCAGAAATTGATATCCAGGATCTAGATGTTGATATTGAAAATACGCAGCTGAGCTTAAGTTTAGATTATAAAAATGCAGTAACCAATATGGAAAACGCATTGATTAATATCGAAAGCATGAAAGATAATGTAGGGTTGGCAGAAAGAGTTCAGAAAAATACTCAGTCTAACTATCAGTATGGATTGGCAACACTTACAGAAGTACTGGATTCTGAAAATGCTTTGACACAGGCAAAACAGAATTATTCTAATGCATTGTTAGATTACAAGCAGGCAGAGATTAAACTGATAAAAGCTAAGGGTGAACTAAACACACTACAAAACTTATAATAAACTAAAATGAAAAAAACTTTAATATATATCATCGTAGCAGCTGTACTGATAGGTTTAGCCGCGTACAAGATTGCTGGAAACAAAGAAAAGCAGACTCAGGAAGTAAAAGAAGTTGCCAAGCAGGTAGATAAAATCAATGTTAATATTGTAACCGTTACAAGAGAAAATATTGATACAGACTACTCGGCCAATGGAACTTTCATTCCAAAACAGGAAATGAATCAATCTTCTGAAATTTCAGGACGCATCGTAAGCGTTTTGGTAAAAGAAGGTTCAAGGGTAGGAGCAGGCCAGGTTTTAGCAACGATCAAAAAAGATGCTATCGAGGTGGATGTTACTCAGGCTCAGAACAATCTACAGAATGCTATTATTGATAACCAACGCTATGAGAACGCATATAAAACAGGTGGAGTTACAAAACAACAGCTTGATAACTCAAGACTGCAGCTTAAAAATATGCAGGCAGCAGTAAGAGCACAAGGTGTAAAAGTAAATGATACAAGCATCCGTGCAGGAATCAGCGGTACAATCAACAAGAAAATGGTTGAACCGGGAACAGTTGTTTCTCCTGGAACATCAATGTTTGAAATCGTTAATATCAACAGTCTGAAGCTTTCTGTTTTAGTTGATGAAAGCCAGATCGGAAAAATTCAGTTAGGTCAGGAAGTTCCGATTAAAGTAAATGTATTACCTGAAGATTCTTTCGTAGGCAGAATTACCTTTATTGCTCCTAAAAGTGATGCTTCTCTGAATTTCCCTGTTGAAATTGAAGTACAGAACAGAGGAAACCTGAAAGCGGGTATGTATGCAACTGCTAAATTCAGTACAAACAACGGGGCAGAAACTCAGAATATGCTGACAGTTCCTGCAGAAGCGTTTGTAAATGGAGTAAGCTCAGGACAATTATTCGTTGTTCAGAATGGAGTTGCTAAATTGATCAAAGTAACCATAGGAAAAGTTTACGGAGATAAAGTTCAGATTTTAAGCGGATTGAATGGAGGAGAGCAGGTAGTTACCAGCGGACAGATCAATTTGGACAATGGATCTAAAGTGAACATTATAAAGTAGCAGATCTATGAAGTTAGCAGAAATATCGATTAAAAGACCCTCGCTGGTAATTGTATTATTTACAATTCTGACGTTGGGAGGTATCCTGAGTTATACACTCATGGGATACGAATTGATTCCGAAGTTTGAAACCAACATGGTAACAATCTCTACGGTATATCCGGGAGCTTCACCTGCAGAGGTGGAAACCTCCGTAACCCGAAAGATTGAAGATGCCGTAGGTTCTTTGGAAAACGTTAAAAAAGTAGAATCTTCTTCATACGAGAGTTTATCTGTTATCATGGTTCAGCTGAACGATGGGGCTGATGTAGACTATGCTTTGAACGATGCCCAGAGAAAGGTAAATGCCATTCTTGCAGACCTTCCGGAAGATGTAAAAGCGCCCTCGCTGAATAAGTTCTCCTTAGATGACTTACCGATTATCACGATGAGTATTTCATCTGATAAACTGAACAGTAAAGACCTTTACGACTTACTGGATAAAAAGATTGAACCTATTTTCTCCCGTGTAAACGGTGTGGCTCAGGTTGACCTTGTAGGTGGACAGGAGAGAGAAATCCAGGTGAATCTTGATGAGAAAAAATTGCAGGGGTACGGACTTTCAATTGGAGATGTACAACAGGCCATTCTTTCATCAAACCTTGATTTCCCTACAGGAAGTTTGAAAACGAGAACTACAAAATCTACCATCAGACTTTCAGGAAAGTATAAATCAACTGAGGAAATGAACAACCTTGTAGTTTCCAATAAAAATGGAGCTCAGGTACGTTTATCTGATATCGCAACAGTTTTCGACTCTCAGAAGGATGTTGAAAAAGTAGCGAGATTCAACCAGTTTCCTACTATTTTGATGCAGGTTAAAAAACAATCTGATGCCAATGCGGTAGCGGTATCTGAAAGTGTTCAGAAGACCATTAAAACTGTAGAAGAAGCTTATAAAGTTCAGGGAGTAAAAGTAAAAATCGTAAACGATACTACAGAATTTACCCTTGAATCTGCCAACCACGTTATTTTCGACTTATTCTTAGCGATTATCCTCGTGGCGATTGTGATGTTACTATTCCTTCACAGTATCAGAAACGCATTCATCGTAATGGTTTCTATCCCGGCTTCATTGGTGGCAGCATTCATCGGAATGAACCTTATGGGATATACTTTGAACCTGATGAGTTTACTGGGTCTTTCACTCGTGGTAGGGATCCTGGTGGATGACGCGATTGTAGTACTCGAAAACATTTACCGTCACATGGAGATGGGTAAAAGTAAGATCAGAGCAGCGTATGACGGGGCTTCAGAGATTGGATTTACCGTTGCGGCGATTACCCTGGTAATTGTAGTGGTATTCTTACCGATTGCAATGAGCTCAGGTCTTGTAGCCAACATTCTTGCCCAGTTCTGCGTCACGGTAGTTATTGCCACCTTGTTATCCTTATTGGCATCATTTACCATCATTCCTTGGTTATCTTCAAGATTCGGTAAACTGGAACATTTAACAGGTAAAAACTGGTTTGAGAAATTTATTCTTTGGTTTGAAGGATTAATTGACAAGTTTACACACTGGATCACAGGAATTCTTGAATGGTGTCTGAAAACAACATTAAGAAGAATTTCAACAGTAGTGATCACATTTATTGTTTTAATCAGTTCATTCATGCTGGTAGCATTCGGATTCATTGGAGGAGAGTTCTTCCCGCCAATCGACCGTGGTCAGTTCTTAGTACAAATGGAATTGTCCAAAGATGCAACCGTTGAAAAAACAAACCAATTAACATTAGACGTTGAGAAGTTTTTAAGAAATGATAAAGATGTTGTAGATCTTATTACAACAGTTGGACAGCAGTCTACAGGTTTTGGTGGTGCTCAGGCAACAACATATCAGTCTGAGGTTCAGGTGAACTTAACAGATAAGTCTGAACGTTCTGAAAGTACCAACATCAAGGCTGCAAAAATAAAAAGACAGCTGGAGGAGAAATTCACAGGAGTTGAGTTTAAAACGGCTCCAATCGGTATCATGGGTGCTGAAAATGCTCCTATTGAAATGGTGGTAACTGCTCCGGATAATGCTACAGCAGTAAAAGAAGCAACAAGAATCCTTGAATTACTTAAAAAAGTTCCGGGAGCAGTAGACGCTGAATTATCAACTGACACTGGTAGCCCGGAAGTTCAGGTAAGTATTGACAGAGATAAAATGGCTGCCTTAGGTTTAAACCTTTCAAGTGTAGGACAGACAATGCAGACTGCATTCAACGGAAATACAGATGGAAAATTCAGAGCTGGGGAATATGAATATGATATCAATATCCGTTTCGGAGATGTGAACAGACAATCTATTGATGATGTTAAAAACCTTATGTTTACAAACCCTCAGGGGCAGCAGGTTCGTTTAAGCCAGTTTGCTAATGTGGAAATGGGTTCAGGACCAAGTTTGCTTGAACGTAGAGACAAGTCTCCTTCTGTAAAAGTAAGAGCGAAAGCTGTTGGTAGACCGGTAGGGGATGTAGCTAATGAGTGGGCTAATCAGTTCATGAACAGTACCAAAAAACCTGTAGGTGTAGATTACATCTGGAGTGGAGATATGGAGAACCAGCAGGAAGGTTTCGGTACGTTAGGAATTGCATTATTGGCAGCTATCGTATTGGTATACCTGGTAATGGTTTCACTATATGACAGTTTCGTATATCCTTTCGTGGTATTGTTCTCAATCCCGTTAGCGATGATTGGGGTAATGGTAATCCTTGCCTTAACTGCCAATTCATTGAACATCTTTACGATGTTGGGGATGATCATGTTGATTGGTCTGGTAGCGAAGAATGCGATCCTTATCGTTGACTTTACGAATGCCAGAAAGGCAGCAGGTGCCAATACTCACGATGCCCTGGTACAGGCGAACCACGCACGTCTTCGTCCGATCCTGATGACTACCATTGCGATGATCTTCGGTATGTTACCGATCGCATTGGCAACAGGTGCCGGAGCTGAAATGAACAAAGGTCTTGCATGGGTAGTAATTGGTGGTCTGACATCATCACTATTCCTTACATTGATCATTGTACCGGTAGTATACTCTCTATTTGACTCTGTTCTGAGAAGAATGGGTAAAGATACCAAAGTAGACTACGAAGCTGAAATGAAAGCAGATTACGTACATAGAGAACTGAATGAAGACGGATTTACTCCGAAGCATTTAGATAATTAAAAATTAAGCCTTTAATTAACCGAAAGCGCCTCAGATCTTCTGAGGCGCTTTTTTGTTGATATTTGATGATTTAAAATTGGATTATATAGGTTTTGGCTAAAGCCGTTGAATGGTTTTTATTATTTAAATGGGCTAAAGCCCATTTCTATTGATCATTAATTATATCGCAATAATTGCCGGATGATGTTTATGAAAAGAAAGTAAGTTGTTTTTAAGTTGAATTATCGGTTTGTGTCATTCTGAACACAGACTGAAAGTCTGCGAACGTAGTTCATCAATGTAGTGAAGAATCTCATGGGTCTGATTACAACAGAGATTCTTCCTTCGTCAGAATGACAAACGTAAACTGTTAATTCAATAGGAGCGGGCTTTAGCCCGCTTAACTCTATAACAACGAATAAATGGCTTTAGCCGAAACATAAAAAAAGCTCCCAGCAAAACTGGAAGCTCTCAAATATTGTAGTGGAAAAAATTAATCTGCCATAGCCTCTCCGGACTTTCTGTAAACGAAGTTTCCGTAGATATGTCTTCTTGCAAAACGGCTTGGTGAATCAGCATTAATCATTTTAATGTATGTATTTCTTGGAACGCCCATGTATTCATACATATTTCCGTTCAGATGCTGAACCGTCAAAATTGATTTCTCCAGATAAAAATCCTGAATATTAGATTTCGTAATGGTTTCAGTATATTCTTCCTTGTATTTTTCCTGTGTTTCAGGATTGATACTTACCAAAAAGTGGTACGCCTCAATCACAGATTTGCTTTTTTCTTCTGCTTCCTGCTTTCCTGCTTCATCATTAATGAATTTATCAGGATGGGTATCTTTCATTACATTTCTGTAAATCGTCTTTAATTCTCTTAACGTAACGTTTTTATCAACTCCAAGAAGTGTTCTGTGCTCACCAATTTTTTTCATATCTCTAATCCTTATTTTCGGGGTGCAAAATTACGGATTTAAATCTGATAAACCATAACTTATTCATTATTAATTTATTTGAATGTTTTTGGTCTGTACAACTGATTGTAGAAAAAGCAGATAGAATATGTAAAATTAACTTTCACAGCTATTTAAACTCCGAATACAAATTTTTATTCAGTTTAAAATAAATAAACCCGTTTTTGAAATCAATCACTGTATTGAACCTTTTTAAAAACTGATTACCAAAAAATCCCGCCATTTTTTCTGTAGAATCAATTCCCTCCGTAGAACCGGAAAGCGTAATCGGGAGATTATAAAGATATTTCTGAGCGAATTTTACAGCCGGGCAAAGAACCACAGGCATTTCATACACAGAACCATCGGAACCTTGCGCTGTAGCTTTGCCAATTGTTTTCATAGTTTTTACCAGAGCATTCTTTTTAGCAAAAGGAGAAGCTATTGTAAGCACATCATCCGCTCCGCTGTCGAGTCCAAAGAATCCAGAATATTCTTTACCATTCACCAGGATACTGCTTTCTACAGCAGGGTAGTTGTCGATCATATGGAGTTTTACCTTTTCATATCCTGCCCAATCAACAAGTGGATCATTCTCTTCATAAAGACGGATCTCATTTCTATGATAATCAATTTCAATGAGTTGGCCCTTCATCAGGTCTGTTCCGAAGACCCCATCAAAATGGGCTGATTCATAAGGAATAAGTGTAAATCGTATTTCTTTTTTCTCAATATTTCCAAACTGTACTGTATTGTGGCTGCTGTAATCTACAGTATTTACTCCGTTGGAACCTTTGTTCTCAGATTTTCCATCAATTTTCAGTGGGATCTTTTTCTTTGAGTTGCTATTAATGACAGAGCCATCTGCACCTGTATCAAAAAGAAACTTAATACTATCCGTTTTATTGACTTTACAATATACGTACACGGAATTGTTTTCCAGAAAAAACGGAAGAATAGAAGTTGTTTTTTGCGCTGATATTGCTATGCAAAGTAACAATGTCAGAAACGTAAGAATGTATTTCATGGAATAGTTTTAGAAGTACGAAAGTAGAAGTATTAAGTGCTTTCACAAATAAATAATAAGCCATTAACCCACTTTTAACCGTTCCTTAACCGTTTTCTACAAACTTTACCAAATAAAAAACAGCACCCAATATGAGTACTGCTATGATATTTTTAAATAATTAAATGCTTCAATCTTTAATAAATCTATGGCTGATCACAAGTTTTCTTCAGCTTGGTGAAAATCTTATCAAAATCCTTGTAAGTGGTCTCTTCATTATCACGCTTTTGTCTGAAGCTGCTGTTGGCACAGTTGTGAAAACCCAGACCAATCATATCGATTAATGCATAATCTTCTTTTTGAGGATCATTCATTTTGGCATCAAATCTTGCCATTACGCCCTTTGGGTCAGCATTATTTTTACTTTTAAGTTCAGTATATGCTCTCCATGCTGCAAACATCTTTTCTCTGTCGGGAGAGGAAATTGCATCAATCTGTTCTCTGCAGGTATCGTAATATTTGCTGTTTTTCAGCGTGAAAGGATCAGAATATGCAAGGATTTCTTCTTTATTAAGCTGGTATTCATTTTCAAAAGAATCAATGGTTTCTTCCATTAATTTTTTCCATTTCGGAAGATCTATCACTTTAAGGCTGTATAATTCTTTTTTCTTTTCGTTATACTGCTTTTCCAGCTCCTGTAAATAAGCTTCTCTGTTATTACGGATTTCTTCAAGCTGTGCAATTTTAAAAACAGGCTGGGTGTCAAATACAACCCCATTGAATTGGTACAAAAGTTTATTGATCCCGTCTATTTCTTCTTTTTTATATTTAGCCGGGTCAAAATACCCTTTATTGTCACAGTTAAAAGTCTGATAGCTGTAAAGGGTCAGATTGTTGGCTTTTGCGGGAGTTTTTTGCCCCCAAATAGTAATGGATAAGGCTAAAGCAAGCCCAATCATCATTTTTTTCATGTACATAACCTGTTGAAAGAATCCGAATTTTCTGAATTTCTATGCAAAATTAAGGCTTTAAATTCGAAATATAAAGGATTAAATAGATTTTCTCAATGGTTTTTGCAAATTTTATATGAATTTTATACTAACTACTTTATGTTTTAAAAATTATAAGCCCTTAAATCCTGAAAAAAGGATAGTAATAAACTGATACAGAGCTGTTTTTGTTAATAATAATTACTTACTTCAATAAGATTCTGATCCGGATCTCGGAAGTAAACTGATTTGATTTTTCATACAGTCATGGTTCTCTCTACAACCCATTCAATGATTTCTGCATCTCTTCCATTACCTCATGAATATTGGTCTCTGACTATTGTCCTGTACTTGATTGTTTTTTTAGATTTAAAACAATAGATTTACATCAATTAACACGAAGCCATGATATATTATTTTTTTCTTCTTTTTATTATTGCCATTTTTGGAGGAATCTCTTATCTGATCATGCGTTTTTTCAGTAAATGGACCAGAAATAGTGACTACAAAGCAATTTTTAATACTCTAATATTTATTGCAGCTTTTTTTCTGATATCATTTATCGGTATCTATATTTTCCTTTCCAGTCTGGATTTTTCCCGTTAACAAACGATCTTTTTTGAGGATCACATAAGCAATGGTCAAGTTGATTAAAAGGGCAGTCCAGACATTCAACCCATAAAAAAGTTCGTAATCATGTTGTATTTCGTTATAAAAGAGGTTCTTAATGATTCTGAAAGTAAGAGCTGTGGTGGTGACCGCATAGCTTAAGATCATATAAATCCTGTGTCTGTTCACATTTTCTTTTCTGATAAAAAGTACAGCCGCGATAGTAAAATAAGCCCAAAGTACATCTTGAATCAGAAATCCGGTAATTCCGATAAGTCCGCCATTTGAAAAAAGTCCCAGTACAAAGCATGCAGGAACATTGATCACAAGAATATTGTAAACATATATTTTACCAATAATTTTATGAAGATTTCTGTTTTCTGTCAGAAACCGATTTGAAAATTGCGTCAGACCCGCCAGAAGGCAAAGCGTTATAGAAAAGATGTGAATATAGAAAAAAGCCATCCAGTATGGATTACTGACTACCTGCTGCTTAAAGGCCAGAAATCCGATGTTTTTATCAAAAGAGGTATACTGGGAAATGGTTTTCAGCATCAGAATGCTGAAAACAAGAACCAAAAATAAAGCACTTACTTTAATGATCTTTATTCCCAAAGACTTCATGGAGTATAATAACCAATTAATCTGCCAACACTTCTCTGATCTGGTTTTCCAAATCGCCAATGCTTTCAAACTTCTTTAGCTCCAATGATTTTCCTGAAGCTTTAAGTTCTTCAATAATATCAAGGATTAATTCTAAAGGCTCAGCTTCGTAACCCAACAGATTGCTGTCAAAATCAGTTCCCACCAACAATCCGTCAATATTCATCCCAAGGCACCAGTTTTCCACAAACTCATTGAGTGGAATAGAAGAAGGCTCATAGTGATTCCACTCATTTTCTATGCATGATTTTGCTCTGGCAGTGTCCGACCAGAAACAAATGATCTGCACTTCATCACCATTTTCATATTCTTTCTCGTTGGAGTAGGAGGTTGCATATCCTTTGCCATCTTTTAAAGCATATACTGTTTCTGACTCAGTGATTTTTTTAATAAAATCTTTGTGACGGTTTTCCACCGTAATATGATCTTGAAACATCTTTATTTAATTAAGAATTGTGAATTTATTGCTGTACCGGTAAACCGTAAATCTGATATTATGTTTTACGAAACTTTACTGCTGTTGATATGAATAATTTCCGGATTTTGACCATCTGAATCTCTTTTAGACCTACCGTAAAGTCCTATTTCAAGATCATTTGGGGATTCACTATCCAGTTCAGAGGGATGTACATACGTATACATGCCATATCCATGCCCGGAAACCAGCCATCCTTCAGTAAGGCTTAAATGAATTACACTGAAATCTCCAGCGGGACCTCCGGCAGAAACCGGACCGAACTCTTTCATTAATTGTAGTGCTTCCTCTTTTACATCTTCAATTGTACTGATGTCGTCAAAAATAATATAAGTACCATTTTCAAAAAGAACCCAATCCTGAAATTTCGGATTAATGGCAAGCTTCACATGTTCAATCATATGTTAATAGTTTAAATAAGAGTTATAAGTTAATGTTTTTATTTCAATGGGCCATTTTCTTGTATCAATTATCATCAATCCATCATCATTTATAGGGTATTTTACAGTATCCCTTTAATCCTCAAATGCTGCAGAAGCATAATGGTTTTTGCATCTTTGATTTCTCCGGTATCAATCATTTTCAGGCTTTCTTCAAACGATAATTCCAGGACCTCTATGTTTTCACCTTCTTCTTCGAGGCCGCCTCCATCATTAATTTTCATTTCATGGGAATATTCTGCAATGAAGAAGTAAAGAATTTCCGTCACAGATCCAGGCGACATATAAGCTTCAAATATTTTTTCAACTTTGGAGATTTTATAGCCGGTTTCTTCTTCGGTTTCCCTTTTTATACAGTCTTCCGGATTATCATTATCCAAAAGTCCGGCACAGGCTTCTATCAGCATTCCTGTAGCATTTCCGTTGATATAAGTTGGTAATCTGAATTGCCTGGTGAGAATAACGGTGTTAGAGACTGTACTGTAAAGAAGAATTACAGCTCCGTTTCCGCGGTCATAGGCTTCTCTGCTTTGGGTTTCTGTGGTTCCGTTCTTTTTCAAAACAGAATAGGTAACTTTGTTTAAAGTATACCAGTTGTCTGAAAGGATTTCTGTCTGAAGGATTTTGATATCAGGATTTTGCATAAGGAATATCTTCTATGCTATAATAAATGGTAAGACCTCTTTCTTTGGCTATTCTTACATCTTCATCAGCTCCCTTTGATGCTCCTTCTATACGCAGCACTGCATCACATTTTTCCAGAAGGGCATGAGCTACGGGATACTGTATTTCCTGCCATGCTTCATCACCTATTTGGGTAGATCCGGCAAGGTGGATCAATGGCAATGCAACCCATTCTCCGATAATAGGGATGTGTCCCTTTCTGAAAATAGGAAGAGCAACAGCCTCAAGATTGTGAAGATTCTGCTGAATAAGCTGCGGATCATCATTTGTTCCGCTACGGTAAGGGCCTGCAATAAGTATAAACATAATTTTTTTTGAGTAAAATAATAGAACTTTCAGAATAAAAAAAATAATATAGCTTAAGAGAAACTGTTTTTTTGTTTGGATTTTATAAGGCTTAAAAATTCAGGAGTGATTCCCAAATAAGAAGCAATTTGTTTTTGTTTGATCCGTTTTACTGCTTCAGGATATTTCTGTAAAAAGTTATAATAGCGTTCTTCTGCCGGTAAAGAAAGATTTTCAATCGTTCGGAGCTGTTCTCTGATGTAAGCGTTTTGCATCATGATCCGGAAAAACCGTTCAAATTTGGGGACTTTGTGATAAAGATCATCCAGATGATGTTTTTGAAGCTGCAAAACAGAGCTGTCTTCCAATGCTTCAATATTCAGCATGGCAGGCTTCTGATTGATGAAACAATACATATCAGTGATCCACCAGTCAGAAACCGCGAACATAATCGTAGATTCTTTTCCTGTGGCATCCATATGAAAAGCTCTCAAAATTCCTGTCTGAACAAAATTAATCTCTTTACAGGCTTGTTGCTGTTGTAAAATCAATTCTTTCTTAACAACCTTTTTTTCCTTTAATAGAGAGAGAAAATAAGATTTCTCCTGATTGGTAAGCGAAATATGCCTGGAAATATTTTTTAGGATTAAAAGTTCTTCCCCCATTCTGTTATTGCTTCTTTAATAGATCTTCTAAGGCCTCATTCAGATCAGGAAACTTAAAGCGAAACCCTGCATCCTGAAGTTTCTGTGAAGAAGCTCTGGAACCTTCCAGTATAGCCGTAGCCAGCTCTCCGAAGATTAACTTCAAGACAAATCCAGGAACATTAGGCATGAATAAAGGTTTTCCAAGTACTTTGGCAATCTTTTTTGTCAAATCTTTATTGGTGGCATGCTGTGGAGATACAGCATTATAAGCGCCGTCTATTGCTGGGTTTTTTAAAGCAAATTCATAAACAGAACAGATGTCCTCAACATGAATCCATGGCATGTACTGTTTGCCGTTTCCTAAAGGTGATCCAATATAATATTGAACAGGAGGGATCATTTTCTTTAATGCTCCGTCTTTTTCAGAAAGAACAACAGCGGTACGTATTTTGACAACTCTTTCAGCCAGATCTTGTTCCTTAAAATCGTCAGCAGCCCTTTCCCATAAAACAACCACCTCACTGAGAAAATCGTTGCCCGGAGGATCGGTTTCCGTGTAAATTTTTTCTGACGTTTCCGTACCATAAAAATTAATCCCCGAAGCTGAAATAAAAGATTTTAGCCTGATCTTGTTTTTTCTTAAAGTTGTTCGAAGAAGTTCTGCAGAATCTACGCGGCTGGCAATCAGTTCTCTTTTTCTTTCCGGTGTCCAGCGCTTTTCTGAAATATTGGCACCCGCAAGATGTACGATGTGGGAAACATTGTTAAATGCGGTTTCATCAATACTTCCTGTTTTGATGTTCCACTCATATTCATGATCTTGTACTTTTTTTCGGGTCAGAAATCTGATCTCATATTCATCACCTATTTTTTTGGCCAGTTCTTTGGCAATCATGCCGCTGGCACCAGTGATCAGGACAACTTCTTTCATAGTATTATTTTTGTGGTGGTTGTTATGCCTGATTTTTTACAATCAGTACAAAATCATCTTCCAGAAGTTTATAACCGTAATCATAAATGAACTTGTATTCAGAGCCGTTTTTATAAACTTTCAGATTGGTGAAGTAATCAAAATCAAAACCTAAGCCATCCAGTCTGGATACGGGGACTTTTGTTTTACCATCGGTATTGATTTCCATCAGAATGCGGTAGTTTTTACGGAGTTTGTTATTAACATTCCGCATCAGGTTATTAGAATCCTTATTCTGCTTATTGTTATAGGCGTTCCGGCAGGCATCGTTGCAGAATTTTTTATCAGACCTTCCGATGATTTTTTCGCCACATTCCAGGCAATTCATGATCTTTATTTTAAGTGGTGTTTGTGTCTTTTTTTCAACAGTTTTTTGAACATACTGTGAGTAGGATAGCTCCTGTTGGGGGTAATATTATTAAAAAATAAGGCAACAATCAAAAGAATAATGCATCCGGAAAGAACAGGGGAGAGAACATACCAATATCCCAATTCCGGAATTTTTCCTGTAGAGCTTACCGCAATCAGCGCTGTAGCTCCACCCGGTGGATGTAAAGTCTTTGTATACTGCATCAGCACAATAGAAAATGCGACTGCCAGAGGTGCTGAAAGCCAGATGATATCCGGAACAAACTGATAGACAGTAACGCCCACCAATGCCGAGAGTACATGCCCTCCGATAAGATTTCTGGGCTGAGCCAAAGGACTTTGTATTGCTCCATAAATAAGAACACTTGATGCCCCAAAAGAACCAATCAGGAATATATTCTCCGTTTCTGTGAGTGAATGAGACTGAATAAATGCAATAATCCCAATCCCAAAAAATGCTCCCAAAAATGACCAGAAATGTTCCTTGTAATCAACGAGTGTCTCTTTATAGATTACATATTTTGAAACCCTGAATGTTCTTTTAATGCTCTTCTTCATTTACTCTTCTTTATTTTTTATAATTTGAATTAAGTTATCTACAAATGGCTGGGTATATATTCCGTTTTCATCATAATCAGGATCTAAAATGGTAATCTCTATTCCAAAACACAAAGGGTTTCCGAACAAAGGTTCCAGCATTTCCCTGAGATCATCATAGCTGATGCCATCTTTCATTCTGCTGTCTACGGCAGGCATGATCTCATCTTTCAAAATATCGACATCAAAATGAATGAAAAATCCATCCAGACCTTTACTATTTACCATTGTCAGAAAGTCTTCAGCCGTTTTTCTGAAACCATTTTCTCTGAGCTGATAAAGATCAAAATAATGAATCCCGGAATTGATAATCTGATCTACATACTCTTCATCATCAGTTTCTGCATTTCCACAACAGTAGATGTTTTCTTCAGCCAGATAAGGTTTCAATCCATTGATATCAGTCAGTTTGTGATGTCCGGTACCCGTAATAATGGCGAGATCCATTCCCGCAGCGCCTCCGGTTTCAGAAAGTTCCGGTGGGATAAAATCTGTATGTCCGTCAAGATAAAAAAGTGCAAAATTTCCCAGGTTTTTCAGAGCAATGGCATTTCCTATGAGAATACTGCAGTCACCTCCCAGAATAATATTGAATGAATTTTTCTCGTAGTGATGGAGAATACAGTCAGCCTGTTTTTTAGCATATTCAACAATCTGGCCTGCATTTCTGACCTTTGATTCTTTATCAAAATCCAAAGAATAGTCAGGGGCTTCCAGTCTGATAACATTTGTCGGATTAATTCTACTATGAAAACCAAATTTTCTGAGCCAGTCCGGAAGTTTACGAACTCCGGGTTCTGTCTCATGTTCCTTTTTGGTAAGTCCCAAATTGAGAGGAAACTCAAAAATATTGATGCTCCTTTTCATAGATGAATTTTCACAAAGATAAGGAATTATCCGTTTGTAAATGGATAATTAGAAAAGCACTCATCACTATTACAACATATTTTATGAAAATGAAGGGTTTTTATTGATGGGATCAATTTTTTAGAACATTTAAAATTTTTTTGTAATTCTCTACATTTTGAATAATGTAATATTCATCAGTGTTTTAATGTAAATATTTACACATAAATCTATATTGTTATGTATAACAGTCTTGTTTTCAGTAAATAAATTTAAAATTTATTTCACTGTATTGTGTTTTTTTGTAATTTTGATATCAAACATTCAAAAAAACAAACCATGAAAAAATCCAATTTATTACTCAGTATTCTGTGTTCTTCATTTATGCTTGGACAGGTAGGGATTAACACCACTTCTCCTCAGGGAGTTCTGGATGTCACCTCAGCTAATTCAGCAGTTGTACTCTCCAGAAATGCCAATCCTCCGGCCAACGTAACAACGCCTGCTGCGGGAATGATCATCTACGATTCTACCAATAAAACCTTAAGGTATTATAATGGAACCCAGTGGAGTACCGTAATTTCCTCCCAGACGCTTACAACGGCCAATGAAGGTGTTGTTAAGCTCAATAGTGGAGCAGGAGTGAAACCCACATTTGCATTCAAATCTTCAGGAGGGGTGCCTTTAATGACGTATCAGAATATTGTTTATCAGACACCGATGAATATTGTGACAGACTTTGCGGCTCCTCCTACCACCACATGGCCGGAAAATATTACCAACCCGGTACCCGCAGATATATATGATCCGTCAACAAACCGGTTTTTAGAGAACCCTATTGCTGGACAGGTTCATATGTGGAGGGTCATTGTGAGTTACAGTAATAAGAATAACGGTTCTGTAGCATTTGTGACTGTAAATCTCTCCAACCCACTTCCTCCTTCAACATTCTCCATAGATCAGACCGCTGTTGCTCCCAATGGGGTAACTTCAGGAGATCTGGTTTTTTATCTTGTGAGTGTTGCGGATCCTTTATCCATAGGAAGCGGATATCTTATTAAAATAAAATCTGATACCTCACTAGATGCTACTATTAACAGTATCACAAGGATTTCACAGGCAAAAGATTAACTCATTATTAAAGCTTATTTTCAAATTGACCAATGTCAGACAAGAACAAACTGATAAGGTTTGTTCTTGTTTTCAAGCTCAGTATGCAGATTTTCTGGTCTCCGGAAAACTATTCATCATGCCGTTATCCCTGATGAGTATTAAATATACCACACATTGCCAAACTTCTGGATATGGTTATGCTGGTCTGCCTTACCGGAAAAGAAAGAACTTTAAGTGAGTTTAAGATGAGCATTGAAAAAGCAGGATTAAAGTTTACCCAGCCTATTCCTATTGAAACAGAAGCAAAAGCATTGTTGAATGTGAAAAAATATAAGTTTCAATTTTTATTTTTAGTTGCATGATTAAGTAGGAGGCGCTCAACAATTTTGTTGAGCGCTTTTTTTATTTCAATCCAGATGCAAATATTCTGCTTTAATTTTGGGTATTTCCCGATTTATATATGCTGTCTCAATAATTTATTTATTTTCTCAAAATTTATAATTTATTCTCTTATATCATTATAATGAAAATTATATTTTACAGACATTATTTAAAGCTGTAATTATTTAACATATACACAATTTTTCTATTTAAAATGTTGTTTTTCAATTATTTAACATAATAAAATAATTCACATTGCTTTTGATTTATTTTATATTTTTAAAATGATTATTTAAATTTATTATTAATCATTAAAAAAAACAAATTATGAAAAAAACAATTTTATTAGGTGCTATTTTGCTAGCTGGTGTAGTTAGCGCATTCTCTTTCAGAACCTCTTGTGGAAGTGTTGTAAATGTAACGCAAACAGAAGGATATACAATGGAGCAGATAACAAGTTTTTTAGAATTTGTTAATTACAATGAATGTGGTACTAGACCCAAAGGAATAACTCTTTATATTCATTAATAACTTTAACTCATACTTCAAGCAAAGTATCAATAATGCTTTGCTTGAATATTTAAGCTATGAAAATTTACTACAGCCTACTTTTCTCTTTATTTATAATTATTGTTAAATCTCAGGGAGGATTTAATGTTGTATATGAAGCTGATTATAAATTAGTTTATAAAAGTCAAACCAAAAATGCTATTACTCAGGATGCGGCATTTGCTCTTTTGATGAACGAGAAAGAATCTTATTATAAAAATATGAATCAATATGTCGGAGATTCCCTTCGTTTTGAAAAAAAGCTTCATGAAAACAGTCCGATTGAAGAACAAATGAAATACACTTCGGAATTTCCAGAAAATATAGGAACAACAACGGGAAAGATTTATATAACTTTTAAAACTTCCAATGAATACTTTAAATATGAAGAAACAAATAATATCAATTGGCAACTTATAAATGAATTTAAAACAATTGGGAAATATAAATGCCAAAAAGCTATAACAAAAAAATATGGGAGAACCTGGATTGCATATTTTACCAAAGAAATACCCTTTCCTTTTGGTCCATATAAGTTTAGTAAATTACCCGGTTTAATTCTTGAGGTATTTGATGATAATGATGATTACCATTTTACGATGTATAATTTCAGAAAAAGGAAATATTATTGTAGTTCTGCTAATTTGCATTCTAATGCTAAGCCAGTGAAGAAAGAAAAAATATTTGACTACCAACGAAAAGAATTAACTGATCCTACTCTTTATAATAAATTCATTGAAGATCCTGAAGAGCGTCGTTCTCTCCTTAAAAAAGCAGGAAATAGAGCAAAAAATTACAATCCCATCGAATTAAGCATATACTAAAAAAACATCTCTCAGAGATGTTTTTTTTATTAAAAGAATTTAATTTTAATCTGTCAATTTTTTTGATGCTTTCTATTTTTTAAGCCTTTCGATTTCTTCTTTAAGCAAACCAATATATTCCTGCATCGTTTTTATAATTTCTATGCTTAATTCATTGCTGATATTTGCTGTAGCATTATTGTTACCTACATTGACTCCGGTATTATCATTAAAAACAGGATTTTCAATAACAATTTTAGCTTCCTCTTCTTCGTAGATTTCTTCAACAGGAACCTCTAAATACTGGGCAAGCTTGTTCCATTCTGCCTGTGTTATAGATACAGCACCGCTTTCTTTTCTGCTATAATTGGAGACGTCAGTAGGAATCACTTCAGCCATTTGCTGTTGAGTGAAGCCTTTCATCTTTCTTACTGTACGGAGTTTTTCTTTTTGCATATCAGACATTTTTACAAATTTGCAAAAAAAAATTAAATTAAAGAGAAAAAAAACCTTGTAATACATCTATTTTTCAATGTTTTTAGAAAGAGAAAATATTTTAGGATATGGGGTTTCCATCATGTAATTTTTACTTTAAAAATGATGATTAATGCTTTTAAAGCTTTATAAATATTGTTTTCTACAGAATTCTGTTTATTTTATTATTCGTTTTCAAACGACTACAAACGGATTTAAATAGTTTATAACCGACTGTGGTATCGGAACATCGCAATCTTTGCAACAGAGATTTGAGAAAAACAGTGAACGTCTCTTATCTGAATTTATTAATCTTTAAAATCTAAAAGTTATGTCACTAAGAAACAAAGTAACATTAATTGGTTACACAGGTAAAGAAGTTGAAATGGTAAACTTCGACAATGGAAATGTAAAAGCAAGTGTATCCTTAGCCACCAGTGATCACTACACGAATGCTAAAGGAGAAAAGGTAGAAGAAACACAATGGCACAACCTGATCGCCTTCGGGAAAACAGCAGAAATCTTTGAAAAGTATGTCTCTAAAGGAAAGGAAATTGCCATAGAAGGAAAAATCACCTACAGATCATATGATGATAAAGATGGGGTAAAACGGTATATCACAGAAATTCGTGTAGACGAGATTCTTTTATTAGGAGGTAAATAATAAAAACACAAATGATGAAAGTAAAAGTTTTTAAAATCAGACTTCCGGAAGAATTTCTCTACAGAGATCAGAAAATGCTGGATGATTTCCTTGAAGCCAATGAGATTATGAAAGTAGAAACAGCTTTTGTGAATGAGGAACGTTATTGGTCTGTTATATTGTATTTTGAAGAATTAAAGCTTACAAAAAGTACAGTAAAAGAACCAAAGGCAGTAAAATATTCTGCAGAAAATGATCTTTTGAATACAGATGAAGAAAAAATTCTGGACGCGCTGAAACTCTGGAGATCAGAAAAAGCCAGAGAACAGGATCTGCCCACTTATTTCATCGCCAGCAATAAAGAACTGATATCTGTGGCTAAGTATAAACCTGCTAAGAAAGAAGAATTGCTGGAAATCAAGGGATTTGGAAAACATAAGATTGAAAATTATGGTGAAGAGATTCTTGAAATCCTTGAAAGCGTATGATTTCTGAATAATTGATGCTGCAACAAGAAAAGCTGAGGAAAGACTTTCTTCAGCTTTTTATACTATGTAAAATTCCTTTCAATTCCTTACTTTTGCATTTATCAAAATGACATACAACAAATGAAGCCAAGTTTAGCAAAAGGGACGAGAGATTTTACGGCACAGGAAGTTTCCAGAAGAAAATATATCATCAGTATTTTACAGAATAATTTTGAATTATTCGGGTTTCAGCCATTGGAAACACCAAGTTTCGAAAATCTTTCTACGTTGACAGGAAAATACGGAGAAGAAGGTGACCGCTTGATTTTTAAAATTTTAGAATCTGGAGAATATATGAATTCTTTGAAAGAAAGCTGGTTAAAAAAAAGTACATTAGAGGCACAGATTGATAGATTAATAGATTCTATTGAACATTTCTCTAGTAACAACGATCGTTTTGATTTTCTTAAATACAAAGATTTACTTGGAATTACGTTTAACAATGAGTTTTCTAGTATTATAGAAAAATTTGATCTAAATAATGAAATAAAAGGATATAGTGAATATTTAATTCAAAATAATAATAATAAAAATTTATTTCTCGAAGGTTCATTAAGACATAAAATTGAAAATTTATATTTCCAAAATCTGATAAAAGAAATTAATTCAAAACAATTAACAAAAGAAATTTCAGATAAAGCTCTTCGCTATGACCTTACCGTACCTTTTGCAAGATTCGTAGCAATGAACCATGGTAAACTGACGTTTCCGTTCAAACGTTATCAGATTCAGCCGGTTTGGAGGGCAGACAGACCTCAGAAAGGAAGATACAGAGAATTTTATCAGTGCGATGCCGATGTAGTAGGAAGTGAAAGTTTACTACAGGAAGTAGAGCTGGTTCAGTTGTATCTTAAATCTTTTGCAAATCTGAAAGTTCCGGTAACCATTCATATGAACAACAGAAAGATTCTATCCGGATTGGCAGAATATGCAGGAATTACAGATAAGCTGATTGATTTCACTGTAGCACTGGACAAACTGGATAAAATTGGTAAAGACGGAGTTGTAAAAGAATTATTGGAAAGAGAAATTTCTCAGGAATCTATTGATAAGCTGGATTTCTTGTTCAGTCAGTCAGATGATGCGTTGGAAAATCTTCTTCAGCTGAAAGAAAAATTTGCAGGAAACGAAATTGGTTTGAAAGGAGTAGAAGAGCTGGAATTTGTTCTTACACAATCTTTGAACCTTGGTGTTGATATTCAAAATCTGGTATTCAATATTACTTTGGCAAGAGGACTGGATTATTATACCGGAGCTATTTTCGAAGTGAAAGCAGATGAAGTTGCAATGGGATCCATCGGAGGTGGTGGAAGATATGATAACCTTACTGAAGTCTTTGGCGTTAAAAACATTCCTGGAATAGGAATCTCATTCGGATTAGACAGAATTTATCTTGTGATGGAAGAACTTAACCTGTTCCCTGAAGAAGCATCAGCCAAAATAGAATATCTGTTTGCTAACTTTGGAGGTGAAGGAATTACAGAAGCATTGAAACTGATCATGAAGCTGAGAACCAAAGGAATTTCAGCAGAATTATATCCTGAGAATGCAAAGATCAACAAGCAGTTTACCTATGCTGAAAAGAAAGGCATAAAGAACCTTGTTTTCCTGGGGGAAGAAGAAATTAAAAATAATACAGTTACTTTTAAAAACCTTGAAGCAGGAGAGCAGAAAACGGTTTCTTTAGAAGAGTTTTTAGGAGAATAACATCATAGATATTTAAAAAAACAAAACAACCACAAAAGTAATTTTGTGGTTGTTTTGTTTGATGGGTGCTAAGATTTAAATATTTTTAACCTTTACAATCGGTTCAGAATTTGTAATTTGGATCCGATATTATAAAACAGGGTCAATGGATGTCCCTGTATCTACAAAAAACTTTTAAACATAAAAACCAAATGAATACTATTTGCGCATTGTGCGGTACACCGCTGACGGCTACAGATATGTCCGTAGGTAAAAATAAACTTGCTGACGGTGGTTATTTGTGCGCAGCCTGTTTTACTAAAGCCATTACGATCAACAGAGATCTCATTAATAATCTTGATCAGTTTTATTTTGCAGAAATTACAGGAATGATTTTGAAAAGTAAAATTGATGCCAGCCAGAATCCGGGAGGATCTCAATCTATGGCTAACAGCCGCTACGAATATGATGCCCCCACAAGACTGGATGAAATAAAAGATCAGATCGTTGCATTGAACGCAAGATTGAGTGTTCTGGCTAATGAAGAAGTGAATGAACTGGCTAATGTTCTGGATAGAGATGAAAAACTGCTGGCCATTGCAGAAGGAATAGATCTTCAAAGTAACAGAGAAGGAATCATATTTTCAACCCAGAAAAGAATTGCTTTTATTGATAAAAAATTTCTGGGTGGAGTTGTAAAAAATGAATTCCTCATTCAGGCTGTCTCTTCCATTGATCTTGATGAAACCCTTTTGTACTCCATACTTAAAATCAATACTTACCGAGGTTCAGCGCAGTTTAAGCTGCATAATAAAAATGACGGACGTGCATTTTCCAGTGTTCAAAGCAGAGGCACCAATTATACTGAAAACGAATTCATGCAAAATTCGAGTCCATTTCAGGCATTTACTCAAACAATTCCTGATCTGGTGCAGGAAAATGTCTATTCTACGGATCAGGTTGATTCAGGTGCAATTTTTGAGCAGCTGGAAAAATTGGGAAAACTGAGAGAGATTGGAGTTCTAACTGAGGAGGAATTTGCAGAACAAAAGAAAAAACTGCTTGATAAATTATAAAAGAAAAAGGAATGAGCGATAATTGTGCATTGTGCAATACAGAATTAACATCTATGGACACACTTTTGGGAGCCAATAAGCTTTCAGACGGTACTATTTTATGCAATAAATGTTTAAATAAAGTAAGCGATATCAATGATGAGTTGCTTTACAATCTTAATGCATTCAGCATTAATGATATCCATAAAATGCTGAGTAAAGAAAATACTGAAGCAGCTCAGGCAGTGATGATGGTAGAAAAGACCCTTCCTGCAGCCATAGATTCCGGTTGTCATCAAATCTCAAAAGAGGTATATAGGCGAAGACACCAAAAAATAAAGAATGAGCTGGAAAGGCTTCATGCCAATCTCTCGGTCTTTACCAAAGGAGAAATCAAAGAACTTCCGTATCTGATTTCAGAAGATGAACAGATTATCGCGATTACAGATGCTCAGTTTGTCAACACACTGGATGCCGGAGTATTGGTAGCAACACCATTGAGGTTGATTTCTGTATCAAAAGGCATGTTTGGTGCAGCAAAAATCAATATTTACCCTAATGAAACCATAAAGCTGCTGAGCTTTGTTACCCATCCGAGATCTCCCATCATTCAGCTGCATCTGGAAGAAAGAACAGTTGAGTTTGAATGCTACATGGATAAGGAAGATGCCGAGAAGTTCTATGATACAATAAAAAACATTTATAATAATCCACAGGAACAATCTTTAAAACAAATTACTTCAGCAAACAAAAGTGTTTCAGTTTCATCAGAAGAAATTTTTAATCAGCTTGAAAAATTAGGAAAACTGAGAGAAAGTGGAATCTTAACCGATGCAGAATTTGCAGAGCAAAAAAAGAAACTGCTGGAGCAACTAAAATAAAATATTTAACCCAATCATGAAGAATAAAGTATCTTCAAAAATAGTAGAGAGCTGGCTTAAAGGATGGTGCCTTTCAAGAGAAACACCTTTTCCTGTTCCCCATAAATCCGGATTCTATGTGAACGTAGGAGATGAAAAACAAAAAGAACGTTTTGTGTTTCCTGAGCTTAATGATGATTTTTTCCAACTTGCCAATTCAATTGATGAGCCCTGGATTTACCTGAAAGTATCCACTTCTCCTGATGAATTTATAGAAAAAATTCCTGAAAGATGGGAACTGCAGTCACAGGGATATTTGATGACCTGTTTTCATCCGATGCAATTTCCGGAAACCAGTCTTGCAGAAGGATATCACCTTGAATTTTCTGAATATAACACCACCTTTGTGGTCAGAATTGTAGCAGAAAATGGTGAGCAGGCTTCAATAGGCCGCGTCTCTCTTATAGATGATTGTGCTATTTATGACAGGATTATTACCGAGAAAAATCATCAAAGGAAAGGGCTTGCCCGTTTTTTACTGAAAGAACTGGAGACGATCGCTTTGTCCAAAGGATTTTCAAATAATCTTTTAGTAGCCACGGAAGAAGGAAAACTACTGTATGAAACCTTGGGCTGGAAACTATACTGTCTGCATACTTCCATTGTGATACCATCAGAAGATTAGATATTTTTATTGAATTAAAAATTATTACTAATAAACAGTAATTTAGCCCCATAAACTAATGCTATGAGTGAAAAATCAAGACTTGACGAAATAAGAGAAGAACTTAAAAAGCTGGATATCAGCCCTACCATATTTGCCCGAAAAGAAATTCATGAATTGCCGGATATCCTTTCAGCAGATGAAAAAATTGTCTCTCTCGTAGAGGGCCGAAACAAATTAAACAACCATCATATTATTTTAGTTGCCACCGACAGAAGACTGATTTTTGTGGATAAGGAATTCATGTATGGATTGAAAGTAGAAGACTTTTCTTACAGTAAGATAAGCTCCATACAATATGAAACAGCATTTTTACTGGCTTCCATAGATATTCAGGTTACAGATGACGTTGTAGAAATTGATGGAGCAGGAAAGTATCATGCTGAACTGTTCTGCGAAAAAGTAAGAGAATTCATGTCCCGTCCGGAAACACATTTCCAGAGTAAGCCTGAACCAAGTGTGTTAGATCAGCTGGAGCAGTTGGGAAGATTAAAAGAAACGGGGGTTTTAAGTGATGAGGAGTTTCTTGAGCAAAAGAAAAAATTGATAGAGAAATTATAACCGTTGTATACTGTTAACACAGTACTTTACGGGTATAACTAACACTTTTAAACTAAAACAATGGAAAACTATTTAGAAATTAATAAAAAATCATGGAATGCCAAAGTAGAACCTCATCTGAAATCGGATTTTTATTTTGTAGATGAATTTGTAAATGGCAGAACTTCCCTGAACTCAATAGAATTAGATCTTCTTGGAGAAATAAAAGGGAAAGCCATTCTGCATTTGCAGTGCCATTTCGGCCAGGATTCTATCTCCTTGTCAAGAATGGGAGCTAAGGTTACAGGAATAGACCTTTCTGACAAAGCGATTGATACTGCGAGAGGGCTTGCACAGCAGTGTAATACAGATACGGAATTTATCTGTTCAGATGTGTATAATCTGCCAAATATTCTGGATCAGGAATTTGATATCGTGTATACAAGCTATGGTACAATAGGATGGCTTCCTGACCTTGAAAAATGGGCAGATATTATCAATCATTTTCTAAAACCAGAAGGGCAATTTATTATGGCAGAATTTCACCCTGTTGTCTGGATGTTTGATGATGATTTTACGAAGGTAGCGTATAACTATTTCAATGAAAAACCTATTGTAGAAACCTACGAAGGGACCTATGCAGATCAGTCTGCATCTATCGTACAGGAATATGTCATGTGGAATCACTCCTTAGCGGAAGTTCTTGATAATTTGATTAAAAAAGATTTACAGCTGAATACGTTCCGGGAGTTTGATTGGTCACCTTATCCGTGTTTCAGGCATGTAGAAGAATTTGAGACCGGAAAATGGAGAATTCCACAGTTTGGAAATAAAATACCTCTTGTCTATGCGCTTATAGCACAGAAAAAATAAAAAATTAAGGGTCGTATTAAAATAAAAAGTCATCGTAAGATTGATTACGATGACTTTTTTCCTATATATGAATGTTAAAAAAACTGCTCTGTGTTGGTTAGCTCAGGGAGTCCTCAGCTTTTGTTTTTACTTCGTCTACCTTATTCTGGACCTGGGAAGCAACATCATTGGCTTTGCTTTTAAGGTCATTTCCCCACTTATTAAGATTGTCCTTTGCGGTATTGATTTTATCTTTTACAGCTTGTTGATCTTCAGGGCTTGAATTCTTATATTTCCAATAAGCTAATGCACCTAATCCTAGTAAAGCTAATAAACCTTTTGTCTTGTTTCCCATGATTTCTATTTTTTTAAGTATTAATATTAAAATTTGTTGTTATGAATAATGTAAAATACGTGCCAAAAAAATAAATGGACTTATAAAAAAATGTTAAATTTAGGAAAACACTTCAAGTTTTTCACCATCAAAACTGGCGAAAACCATAGTAGGATACGAATCCTGATGATAGATATTTCCATCTTTATCAATAGCGATGGCACCAGCAAACCCATCTATGACTGCAAGTTCATCAAATGTCTTACTGAAAGCCTGTTCAAGGCTCATTCCATCTGTAACTCTCGTTACAATTTTTGCTGCAGTAGCATTACTGACAATATCTTCACCTACACCCGTACAGCTTACCGCACAGAAAGCATTGGCATAATTTCCAGCCACCGTCGCGGAATCTGAAATCCTCCCTGGAATTTCAAAACCCTTTCCTCCGGTAGAGGTGGCAACAGCCAGTTTTCCTTCATGATCAATGGCTACGCAGCCTACAGTTCCTTTCCCTCCATTGGCCAATTTGGCTTCGTATTCTTTTCTTCTCTGAGGAATTTCCGTAGAAAAATTTTCAAAACCATTTTCTGTAGCATATATTTTAGCGCCATTTCCTCCTAAAACTCTGTCATCTTCATTGATGAGGTCTTTAGCAACAAAAATAGGGTTCTGCACATTTTCAATATTAATTACACCACTTAGCTTTTGAGTGTTTCCGTTCATAATGGCAGCACTCATACGGATCACACCATCACTCTGGATCTGAGAACCGATTCCTGCGTTGTATAACGGATCGTTTTCCAGTAAAGAAACAGCATAGGCAACAGTATCAAAAGCCGAATGTGTTTTAAGATAGTCGAATGCCTTCTGAGCAATTGCTTTTAAAGAATTCTGCTTTGCTGTTTTTACTTCGTGGCTTTGATCGCTTTCAGAGAAAAAACCTCCGTGGATAATTACTTTCATAGGTAGATATAGGTTTCGTGTTCCGGAGTTCCGTATTTATTTAAATCAATAATACAACCGGGCATTAATGAAGAAAGATAAGCATTTTATTTAAATACTGAGTTAATACGAGTTCCGAGTTCCGGGATCTGTGATTTCGGGTTTATTGCCTTTGAAAAAGAGATCGTGGTTAATTACATACCTCGACTCCCGAACCCCGTATTGATACGAGTTCTGGGATTATTTTCTTTTACAAAACGAATCTCTGTTATTTATATATCTCGAACCCCAAAACCCCGCATCCCGCACTATTTATCCTGTGGTATCGGATTAAATTGAGAATTTTCGATCGTTAATGTTTTTGTCGTAAGATCATAATGATCATTCATAGACATCACATGTACCGTTAAGTTATCAATAGAGATTGGCTCTCCAAGATTGATATTCGTAAGATTAGTGTCTTTGATAAACCTTCCGTCTACCAGTATTACAAGACCTGAACCTACGGCAGTCATCACGTCATTATGAATGAAAAGCCCTGTATCTTCTCCGAGACCGATTCCCAGCGTTCTTGGATTGTTGACTACCGCCTGGAAAAGACGCCCGATTCTTCCCCGCTGTACAAAGTGAGTATCAATAATAACATTATCGATTAACCCCAATCCCTGAGTGGTTTTGATTTCTCCTTTCAATAAGGCTTCAGAACTGCTTCCCTGATAGATCATATTTTCAGAAGCTGCGGCGGCACCTGCAGAAGTTCCGGAATAGATAAAATCCTGCTCCTGATATTTTAACAGAACCGTATCATGAAATCTTGTTCCGCCAAGAATAGAGGTCAGTCTCAGCTGATCTCCTCCGGTGAACATCATGACATCGGCAGCATTTGCTCTTGCCACCATCGCATCAGAATTGGCCTCCTCACGGTTGTGGATGTCCAGAACATTTACATTTTTAGCCCCAAGAAATTCAAATGCTTTTTTGTATTCAGAACCTACGATCTGAGGAATTTGAGAAGCGGTTGTGACGATTTCAATCACAGAGTTCTCTTTAAGTTTTGATTCGTTGATAATCTTTCTTAAGATCCCACGCTCAAAAAAATTAAGATTCTTTTCTATATTCTGATCATAATCGGTTTCAGCAAAACTTCCTTTGTTTACAGCACCTCCGATAACTATTAATTTTCCAACAGGTTTCATCATTGTACAAAATTAAAAAATAATTCACATTCTTTGGCTAATTTCATGCCATCTTTAGTTGATTTTTAATGTTTTAGAAATGTTAATTAAAATTAATTTTTTTTTAATGAATCTTTAAATGTGGTATAGTTTCGTTTAGGGTTTTGCATTATCTTTGGCTATGAAAGGAGTTATTGTTAACTGTTAAAATGCCAATAGACTATGAAAATCGAAAAGATTCAGGCACTAAGAGGTCCTAACATCTGGAGCATCAGAAGAAAGAAGCTGATACAGATGAGGTTGGACTTAGAAGAAATGGAGAATTATCCTACCAATAAGATCGAAGGATTCCGGGAAAGGATTGAAAAATTAATCCCATCATTGATTACACACCGATGCTCAGAAGGAGTAGAGGGAGGTTTTTTCCATAGAGTGGAAACGGGAACCTGGATGGGACACGTCATTGAGCATATTGCTTTGGAAATACAGACTCTGGCAGGAATGGATGTAGGGTTTGGAAGAACCCGTGAAACAAAAACTCCAGGAGTATATAATGTCGTATTTAATTATATCGAAGAAAATGCAGGAATCTTTGCTGCAGAAGAAGCTGTAAAAATTGCAGAAGCACTGGTTGAAAGCAAAGACTATGATTTGAATGCGTGTATTCATAGGTTAAAAGAAATCAGGGAGCGTGTTCGTCTTGGACCTTCTACCGGAAGTATTGTAGAAGAAGCTGCGTCCAGAAGAATTCCATGGATAAGACTGGGAACAAACTCATTGGTTCAGCTTGGTTATGGAGTGAACCAACAAAGATTTCAGGCTACGATTACCGGAAAAACAAGTTCTATTGCTGTAGATATTGCCTGTAATAAAGAGCTGACCAAAAGAATGCTTCACGATGCAGCGATTCCGGTGCCCATTGGAGATCTGGTAGTGGATGAAGAAGGGTTGAACGCTGTAATCAGAAAAATAGGGTATCCTATTGTAATCAAACCGTTGGATGGAAACCATGGAAAAGGATCTTCCATTAACGTCAACGACTGGGATGCTGCTAAGGTAGGTCTTGAACATGCTCAGAAATATTCAAGAAAAGTAATTGTTGAGAAATATATCACAGGATATGATTTCCGTGTACTGGTGATCAATAATAAAATGGTGGCTGCTGCAAGGAGAGTTCCGGCTCATGTTATAGGAGATGGAGAGCTGAACCTGCAACAGCTTATTGAAAAAGAAAACAAAGATCCAAGAAGAGGTTATGGCCATGAAAATGTTCTTACCGAAATTGAAGTTGATAAAGACACTGTAGAATTACTTGATAAACTTCAATATACTTTGGAAACAATTCCTCAAAGGGGAGAAGTGGTTTATCTTAAATCAACGGCCAATCTTTCAACGGGAGGAACATCCATTGATGTCACTGATATGGTACATCCGGAAAATATCACAATGGCAGAAAGAATTTCTAAAATTATCGGATTGGATGTTTGCGGTATTGATGTGATGGCAGAGAACCTTACCCAGCCTTTAAAAGAAAGTGGTGGTGCCATTATTGAAGTCAATGCAGCACCTGGATTCAGAATGCATCTTGCTCCAAGTGAAGGCTTACCAAGAAACGTGGCTGCTCCGGTAGTTGATATGCTGTATCCTCAGGGGAAACCTTTTACCATTCCAATCATTGCGGTAACAGGAACCAATGGAAAAACCACCACAACAAGACTTATTTCTCATATTGTAAAAAGTAACGGTTACAGAGTAGGATTTACCACTTCGGACGGAATTTATATTCAAAATACCATGCTCTCAAAAGGAGATACTACAGGACCGCTTTCTGCAGAATTTATTCTGAAAGACCCTACTGTAGAATTTGCAGTGCTGGAAACAGCAAGAGGAGGAATTTTACGTTCCGGACTCGGTTTTTCTCAATGCGATATCGGGGTTCTCACCAATATTGAAGAGGATCATTTGGGAATGAATGATATTCACAGTCTGAAAGATCTTACCAAAGTAAAGCGTGTGGTACTGGATAGCGTGAAAAAGAGCGGCTGGAGTGTTTTGAATGCCGACAATGAATACTCCATGAAGATTGTGAATGACCTCGATTCTAATGTAGCAATTTTCAGTATGGATGAAAACAATCCTCATATCGTAAAATTTGCTAAAGAAGGAAAAATAACCTGTGTTTATGAAGAAGGTTTTGTAACCATCAAAAAAGGAGACTGGAAGATCAGAATAGGAAAAGCCAAAGACTTCCCGATTACGATGGAAGGAAAGGCCAGATTTATGATTGAAAACGTATTGGCAGCCAGTTTGGCAAGTTACCTTTACGGATTCGGAATTGAGGATATTTCCAATTCTTTGAGAACTTTTATTCCTAGTGCTCAGCTGACACCGGGACGACTGAACGTCTTTAAATTCAAAAACTTTAAGGTACTGATTGACTTTGCCCATAATCCTTCAGGATATGAAGCCATTGAAGATTATCTGAAAAACGTAGAATCCACCAAGAAAATCGGTATTATTTCTGGTGTTGGAGACCGAAGAGACAACGATATCAGAGAGTGCGGAAAGATTGCCGGAAGAATGTTTGATTATATTATCATCCGAAATGAAAAACACCTTCGCGGAAGAACGGAAGATGAAATCAACGGATTGATCATTGATGGGATTAATTCTACAGGCAGAGACGTTAGTTATGAGATTATTCCTAAAGAAATTGAAGCATTGAAACATGCGATAGGAATGGCAGAAGAAGGAACTTTTATCACGGCTTTAAGTGATGTTATTTCCAATGCCATTGATCTGGTTCAGGAATACCAGGCCAAGGAATTACTGGAAGACGATAAAAACCTGTAAATACATCTTTATAGAACTTATTAAAATTGCAATACGGAATAGAAAACGTATTGCAATTTTTGTATCTATTGTGCTGGCGCTGTCTATTTCAAAGGAGGCCAACAATTTAACTTCAATATTACGGTTTCCCGTAGGGTTGCCAATACATTCTCTACTTATATTTACGCAGTTTGAATAAACTAAAAGTACAAGAAGTTTTTTTAATGCCTTCCCTTATGGGGAGGTTTTTGTTTTGGTACAGTACAAAATATCCTTGTGTACTGTAACGGCTTTATTTTGGCAGCGTAATTCGGGTAGTATTTAGAGGTTTAAGATAAGCGATCTTTTTCTCAGCTACCATTTTATCGAATAATTTGTTTCTTTCAAGGATGGGTAAATTAATGATTTGATCCAGTTCATTAATATCCGAACCGTTCCACCCTCCATTTTTCTTATGGTCTTCTCGTATTTTCTCGATTATTTTAGCTTCTATTTCTTCCATGTTTTCCATGGTTCAAATATACTACTTAATAAACATTTCATACACTAAAATGACCCATCCGATTGCACATGTCCAGGTAATACATCCAATCAACCTTACTTGCAAGTCCGGGCTTTGAAATAAAAGACAGTCTTTAATAAATTCTTTCATCTTTCTAAGATACTTTTATTGAATGTTTTTTGTTTACGGAAATCCGTAACGATTATTTTTTTATGTTAAATCTCTAATTGGAGAATAATATTTATATTTGACTCCTAACTAAATCAAAATCATGAAAAATTTAAAGAAAATCTCTAAGGAGAAGTTAAGAAGTATCACTGGAAAAGGAGGATGTCCTCCAGGCTGGCATGATTGTCCTTTGCCATGGAATGAAAAAGTGTGTATTCCACATGACAACGAGATGGCATGTCCGGATTTATAAAAAACGATCCCTCGCTAAGAGGGATTTTTTGTTTTTGTATTTCATAGTGTAAACATCTTCGCCAAGACTTTATAGGCTTCTTCCAGAGATCTACTGGTTTCTAAAGAGTTTTTATCAGCTTTTCCTGGTTTTCAGGCATCCTGTCTGCCAATTTAAAATAGGGTGTTTTTCCTTCACTATTTTGGGAGTTACAGGTTTAATTTTGCTCAATAATAATTAAACTGAAATCTATGAGAACAATCAATTACATCGTTATACATTGTACAGCAACACAGCCAGACGTTAAAATAGAGACTATTAAAAGGTATTGGAAAGAGAACCTGAAATGGAAAAATCCCGGGTATCACTATATGATAAAAGCTAATGGACAAATAGTCAACACTTTGCCTATTGATCAGGTATCCAATGGAGTTGCAGGATGGAATTCTCAAATTATCAATATATCATACATCGGAGGCATTGATAAAAGCAACCATCCAAAAGATACAAGAACGGAAGAGCAAAAAAAATCTATTGTCAAGCTGTTAAGAGAATTAAAATCAAAATTTCCTAAAGCTAAAATTCAGGGACATAGAGATTTTCCCAATGTCCATAAGGCTTGCCCTAGTTTTGATGCTAAGAAAGAGTATACTGGGTTATTAATAATCTGAAGTGCTGGAAGATCGTTAAAAAAGCGTTATGGAAACCTAATATACAAATAATATACTCACGTCTTACGGTTTCCCGTAGAGTACACCTACACCATATCCGTATATTTACAATGTTTGTGAAAACACAGCGTACATGTCAATTTTTTTATCCTCCTTTGTTGGGGGATTTTTTATGATTGATGAGGTCTTCAGGAATAAAAAATAAAACCTCCGAAATTTCGGAGGTTTGTTTCTATAAGTTTTCCCAGGATTTCTTTATGTTCTGCATTTTTTTAAGATAAAAATACAAAGGAATCAATTCTAATCTGAGCGTAAAGCTGATTGTTGGATATACAAACGGGATAATGGCCATCATAATGAGGCAAATAGCAATACCTATAACAGCATCAGCTATTGCGGTCTGTACTGCCCATTTTTGCTCAAACCAAAGTCCATAGGCAACGATCCCTTTAAATAAAAACAAGACACAGATCAAAAGTCCTGTCATTGAATAAGGATGGTTGGCATCCATCCCATATAAAGATAAAGAGACATGAGTCATCATAGAGCCTGCTATCAAAAAAATAGCAGCGAGCGCTCCTCCGATTAAAAAGATCCACAAGAAAACTTTAATCCACGTGGGTAATAGGCTTCTTCTTCGTGTTAAAAGGTTGTTGTCAAATTCTGCGAAAGGTGTTGATCTTTCTTCCATGTAGTATTAGTTTTTATCAGTTTTTTATCCGAAAAAAGCATTGGAACTTCCAATCCAGATGGCATCTTTTTTATTGAAATCTACATTAACCATGGCGGCTTTTGTCATTCTTCCGAGATTTTCCAGTAGGATAGGGCGTTCGTCATTTTCCCGCCAAATATACAACAAACGGATCTCTGCTTTTGAAAAATCTCCGTTGATATCTTCAAAAATAGGTTCATAGTAGACTTTTCTCTGCAGAATATAGTTTTCCTTATCCTGAATAGCCTCTGTAATTTCTTTCGTAGGATTTAAATTAACGCCACTTCCCGCAAATGAAAATAAAGGCTTTAATACAAAATCATCCAGATTTTCATTTTCAGGGAATTCATGCAGGAAATAACTCTTTGGAACAAACTGATGCTTCAGTAGAGGTAAAAGGAATTTTGAGATTTTGAAGAACCAATTCGGGTGGGTGATCCATTTGATATCCACTTCCTCACGGAAATCAAATTCTGTACTAAGATCTGGAATATTATCCAGCTCGTCAAATATAACACGGTTGTAGATTCTCTTGATTTCGGTTAGCTTACCATTATTTTCATAATACAGCTTTCGCCCTTCCTTCTTTACTTTCGTCAGGCATACGGTTTTGATACCTATTAATTTTTCTGTGAGAGCAAAATCAATAGCGGTTTTCTGTCTTTCCGGGAAAATTTCGAGAAGGATGACATTTTCAGGATTTTCATCTCCTACAATCAGTTCTTTTAAGTAGTTTTTAAAGGTTTCATGCGGCATAGGATTTCTGATCTCCGAAAGAAAAGGATAGACTTCACAATACGTTTCCTCATATACTTTCTGAAAAGCATACAAAGAAGGAAATGCCTGAAGTTCGATAAGCTGAGGTTCTATTGTCCCGTTTTCACTTTTGCAGACTCCAAAATCTATAGTAAAAAAATGGGGCTGGCTGGTATCATTGGGAACTCTGCAGTGATCAGGAATAGCCTTTTGAAGGAGTTCTGCCGGCATTGCTTTGATCTGGCTGATAATACTTTCGCTGGCATCGAGAAGCTTATTCTCAAATTCTTTGGTCAAAAAAATCGGACTTTCTGAAACTCTGAAAGCGGGTGCTGTACCTCCTTTTTCTGCCAATATATTTTTGAGTTGACTATATTTTTCATCCGAAAACTCCTGGTTGTACTGTTTTCTGTATTTTGGGATCATATTTTTTTTCTTTTGTGATGGTAAAAAAATCGAGCGTTTCTGCCCGATTGTTATAGTAAACTATTGGAAGCTGCAAGAGGGAAGTTTTCAATTCTGGAATCTAAATTATTAGTTTATAAATAAAAGAATAATCAATAATCAATAATCAATAATCAATAATCAATAATCAATAATCTTAACCGATAATAACTTTCAGCATCCTTCTTCCAGCTTCCAGCCTTCTAAACCAAAGTCTCAGCTTCTTTCAAAATGTTTTTTTTTGCGAACTGAAGAAATCTCGGAAGAATCTGATGTCTGGTCAGAATAATTTTATCTTCATCGTCTATTCTGTCTATCGTTTCAAGATATTTTTCCATCCCGAAGTTTTCGATCATGGCTTCTTTGTTTTTTTCATCTTTCAGGTTTTCTATCAAAGATTCAGGATTGGCTTCAGGGTGAAACTGTGTTCCGAATATTTCCTCTGAAAAACGAACTGCCATTACCGCTCTCTCAAGATTGATGTGAGGACGGAATTTTTCAATGGCCATGATGGTCATTCCCAATTCTTCAAAACGGTCATGATCCGGTTCAATAAACTGATAAGCTCTGGAATCTACTGCATAAAAAGGATCCTGAAGATTTTTAAACAGGAATTCCTCCTTACCTTCATCTGTTTTATGAACAGGCATTACGCCAAAGGAATAAGATTTTCTTTTACATATATTACCCAGATTCCAATGAATACTTGCCAGCTGGAATGAATGGCAGATCAGGAAAAGATATTTTTTATCTTCATGGTATTTATTATGCTCAAAAACCGAGGTTAAAAAATCAGCATATCGGTCTTCCCAGGCAAAACCTTCACGATGTGGGTTTCCTGGTCCGCCGGAAGAAATGAAAATATCAAAATCACCAATCTCTGGCATTTCATCTTTAAACCTTACGTCAAATGTCTTGATCACCACATTTTCTTCAGAGTTCTGCTGAAAAGATTCAGAAATTTCTTTAATGTTTCTAAAACCTTGATTCACATGATTGTTGTTCATGTCCAACAGCGCAATTCGAATATCTTTCATTACATCATATTTTTTGTAAAGTTACCAAAAATATTATGAAGCAGGTTCGCCATGGGTTATGCCATATTCCGTTTCAGAGATCATATAATCAACGACTTTCGTCAGATCACCTGTTTCCTTAAAGATCTGAAGCTGTCGGTCTGCACCGGTACCGTATTCCAGAATTTTCCAGGCATATTCCACTTCATGGCGGCATCCCAAATCGTCTACCACATCATCAATAAATTCTAAAAGCTCTTTCAATAAATGAGGATAAGGAACGGATTCTTCTTTTCCAAAATCGATGAGGTGGGCTTCGATACCACTTTTGGAGGCACGCCATTTATTTTCGTTCAATAACAGTCTTCTGTAACTTCTGAAGCTTAGATTCTGTTGGTGAAGCTTATAAATTTTAGCAACAAGGCACTGCATAATGGCTGCAAGACATACCGTTTCATCAATTCTTAGCGGCATATCACAGATTCTGAATTCGATGGTTGGATAAAAAGGATGTACCCGCAAATCCCACCAGATTTTCTTGGCATTGTCGATGGTTCCTGTTTTCACCAGAAGATCTACATAACTGTCGAACTCTGCCAGAGAGTTGAAGTAACTCGGAATACCGGTTCTTGGGAATTTTACGAAGATTTCCTGCCTGTACGATTTAAAACCTGTATATCTTCCAATCCAGAAAGGTGAATTGGTAGAAAGAGCATACACGTGAGGAAGAAAATATCTCATCACATTCTGAATTCTTACGCCTTCTTCACGATTAGGAATTCCAATATGAACATGCAGTCCGAAAATAAGATTTTCACGGGCTACATCTCCCATATCATCAACAATTTTAATGTATCTTTCTCCCTGAGTGATATTGTTTTCAGACCAATGAGAGAATGGGTGAGTACCTCCTCCGGAAACACGCAGTCCCTGCTCATGGGCGATATTGATGAGGTGACGTCTCAAATTCGTCAATTCTGCCCTGGCTTCCTGAATATTCTGACAAATTCCTGTTTCCATTTCAATCATGGATTCGTGCATTTCATGCTTTAAATTTTCACTTAAAACCGCTTTGCCGCCTTCAATGATTTTTGAAACGTGAGAAACCAGATCTCTGCTTTCCACATCGATGATCTGATATTCTTCTTCAATTCCAATAGTAAACTGATGATGCATTTATTTTGTGTTTTTTAATTTTTTTTTCAATATTATTTTATGGAATCTTTCACGAAGGTTCCCCAGGCAATATTGGGTTTCCCCTGAACATACTCTTTAGCTTTTTCTATAGCCAGTTTGGCAGCATGCTCTATAATCCATGCAAAATTTTCTTCTCCTACAGAATTCCGGTCTGCGTCAGGAGCCGGGTTGCAGAAATCGATGGCATAAGGAATACCGTCTCTTACAGCAAATTCCACGGTGTTGAAATCGTATCCTAAAGCCTGATTCATTTTAATCGTATAATCATGAATGGTCTTCAGTAATTTTTCAAGTTCTTCACCTTGTGTCTGATGAGTGGTAGCATATCTTAAATGAGGCGCATTTCTCGGCTCATAAGGCATGATATGGACATATTTTTGGCCCAGGCAGTACACTCTGTAGTAATCATCGAAAATAATTTCCTCCTGTACCATCATCACCAGCTGCTCGGTTTCTCCCAGTTTGTTCCAAAGATCATCCGGATTTTCCACTCTGTAAACATTTTTCCAGCCGCCGCCGTCATGAGGCTTCATGTATGCGGGAAATCCTACATAATTAAAGATATATTCCCAGTCATGCGGAAATTTAAGGTTTCTGAATGATGTTTCTGAAGTATTGTCCGGTCTTTCATGGGATGGAAGCAGAACGGTTTTAGGAAGTGGAATTCCCAGTTTGGACATCAGGGCATTGTTGAAAAACTTCTCATCAGCACTCCACCAGAATGGATTATTGATGACATAAGTGCCGTTAAGGGCTGCATTTTTTAAATACGCTCTGTAAAAGGGAACGTCCTGTGAAATTCTGTCGATGATTACTGCATAGCCATAATCTGCTCCCTGTTCTAATTTATCAATAGTAACGGGTTCAGCTATGATATTTCCACCTCCCAGTTCATTTACTTTGTCTATGAATGCCCAGGGAAAAGTGTCTTCCATACCGAAAAGAATTCCTACTTTTTTTGTCATAATTTTTGTTTTTAAGGTGTGGTATATTTTTTCTATTTGTCTTTTTATTGTTTTAAGAGAAAAATGCTCCTATAAAGGTTGGGAAGACCATTCTCCATAACGGCCAGTCGTGGCCTATCCATTTTCTTTCATCATACCAGAATTCTATGCCTTTTATTCTCAGAATTTCAGCCATTTCCATATTTTTATCCTTGCAGATATCCTGATCAGAAGTACTCAGTACAATATGCATATGTTTGTACTTCCAGGCTTCATCATTTCGTACAAATTCCCTCGGGCAGTTGAAGTATACCAGATCATCAGAATAGCCGTCCATAAAATTCCTTATGCTGAAGGCTCCCGAAAGGCAAAACAGATGAGAAACTACATCCGGAAATCTGAAAGCGAAATTAGCAGCATGATAGCCTCCGAAACTGGCTCCTGCTACGGCCACACGATGGGTTTTATGAAGTTTTTGGATATAAGGAACAAATTCCTTGATCAGAAACTGTACATACCGTTCGTAGTTCCTTATTCTTTGCTGAGGAGCTATGTTTTCATCATAAAAACTCCAGCTGTCGATGGTCTGTACATTATAAAGCTTTACTTTTCCCTGTTCTATAAACCAGTTGATGCTTCCATTGAGATGAAAATCATGATTCTGGGTATACTGTCCCTGGGAAGTTGGAAACATAATGATAGGATGTCCGTAATGCCCGGTCACTTCTACCTTGAGACTTGTTCCCAATATATTTGAATAATACTCTGTATGTTCTATGTGAGGCATTTTTCCTTGTTTAGTTGATCTTTCTAAATTACATTTTAGTAGAGAATCTTGGATCAGATTATATATTATGAATTCAATAACATTTTGAATATCAATGTCACGCGTTATTTTTAAGAACTCAATTTATTACTTTTCGGAGGTAGAATATTCAGCATGTCAGTATGGATTATTTCTGCTGCAGCATCCAGTCTGTCCTGTACAACGGAGGCATCTCCGGATTTGTAAACAATTCCAACATGATAATCTATGGGAAGAAATTTGACTACCTCTTCACATTCAAAAGTACTGTAATTCGGTTCTTTATCTTTAATCAGGGCAACAATCAAACCTGAATAATAGCCTGTAGGCGGAGAAACACTGTAATCGTGGCCTCTTAAAAGAGCATCTTCAATTTTTGCCCATTCCCTCCAGATATTGATGCCGCTTGAGGCCTCAACGAGGTCGGGAATATGAGCTCCCCCAACTCTGGATGACGTTTCAAGGAAATACCATTTTCCATCTTCTTTTCCCCTGATGAATTCTGTATGGGTGGCTCCGTTGACAAGTCCGAAATTGGAAAGAACTCTGGCATTTATTTCTTCCAATGCTTTAAACTCCTCGGAATATCTTCCTAAAGTCTTGGATCTGAAAACACCGCCTTCATGAGAAACCTGCATAGGAGGTGCAAGATATTTTGAGGCAGAAGTAAACACTATTTTCTTGTTAAAAGTAAGGCTGTCCACATGGTAAACATCTCCGGGTTTAAAACTCTCCAGTAAAAAAAGATGACGTTCTTCTCCCAAAGTTTCCAGGGCTTCATGAAGCTGTTCTTTGGAGGTGATCTTTTTGATTCCTGATGCTGATGCTTCAGACCGGGGTTTCAGTACCCATGGGGCAGGAACGCGGTCTGTAAATTCTTCCACTTCATGATCATTGAATACAGCAGTAAATTCAGGGACGCTAATCCCGGAACCTTTTGCTTTCTGCCGCATAGCAAGTTTATCTCTGAAATATCGGTGGGTGGTCTGTCCCATTCCGGGAATACGGAATGTTTCCCTGATTAATGCAGCTTTTTCAACATCATAATCATCCAAAGCCACTACAGCATCTACTTTTCTGGTTTTCATCAGGTGGGAAAATCCCTGAATAAGGTGTTCCAGATTCCATACGGATGGCTTTAGCTCAGGCATATAGAATGTTTCATCAATAGCATGCCAGGGCCAGTTTTTTTCTTTGAGGTTTTCGGAGGTTACAAGGATGATTTTATTGCCGAGCTTTTTCATTTCGTCCATAAAATCGTAGCCTTTGTAATAGCACGAAATACACACAATGGTTTTCTTCTCCATATAATGTTTTTTAAGAATTAGTGAATTTTCAAAAATAAAAGCATTTATATGTTATTTTATTAATATTAAAAAATAAAATATCGTGCATTTTTGAAAATTCACTAATCAATTATACAGAGTTTTTTTGTAAAAAACTAATTTTTAGTGATAATTTTCGATTAAATTCACAAGGAGTTGAACTCCAAAACCAGTGGCTGCTTTTTCTTTGGCATAACCCACACTTCCAAAGGCTACCCCTGCAATATCTAAATGTGCCCATTTAGGGTGATTTTCAATGAATTGCTCCAGGAATTTTGCGGCAATAATACAGTCTCCCACAGGCTTTAGAGAGATGTTTTTCATGTCTGCTACATCAGACTGGATATCATCTTTCCAGACGTCCCATAAAGGAAGATTCCAAACCCTCTGATTGGTCTGATCTCCGGTTTTAATCAGGTTGTTTTTAAGTTCTTCATTATTGGAGAACATCGCAGCGCAGGTGTCTCCGAACATTCTTACCGAGCTTCCTGTTAAAGTAGCCAGGTCAATAAGGAAATCGGTTTTGTAGTTTTTAGCAAGATAAGATAATCCGTCTGCAAGAATCAGCCTGCCTTCAGCATCAGTATCAAGCACTTCAATGGTTTTTTTGTTGTAGGCTGTGATGACGTCACTTGGAAGAAGCGCCTTTTCAGAAACAGCATTATCTGTAATAGGCAGAACGGCAATAATATTGACCGGAAGCTGCATTTCAGCGGCATAGATTAACGTTCCCAAAACAGCGGTAGCTCCACCCATATCAGATTTCATATAGTGCAGATTGGCAGAGCTTTTTATTGATATTCCTCCCGTATCAAACAAAATACATTTTCCTACCAATCCGAAAGTTTTGGCATTTTTTACAGTCGTTTTATATTCTAAAATAGTGAACGCTGCATCATAAGCACTGCCTTGGTTCACAGAAAGATAAGCGCTTAATCCAAGCTCTTCACATTTTTTTCTGTTAAAAGCAGAGTATTTTAAGTCATATTTTTTAGCCAGATTTTTAAGGTATGTGCTTAAGATATCCGGTTTTTTAAGATTGGCTGGTTTATTGAGCCAGTCCTGGCAGGCAGACTGTCCGTTAATCAGAGCTTCTGCTTTCTGGCTGATATGATCAAGCTTTTTCTGGCTTAAATTTTCAAAATGCAATTCAAATTTGGCATTCCAAAACGCATGTTTTTTATCAAAAGGATAGTTGTAAGTTCCTGTTAACAGTCCTTTTACAAATTCTTCAAACTGCTTTTCATTCATGAAATCAGCAAGTGCTAATGTAGGTACAGCCTGAAGTTTTTCTTTTTGAGACTGTGAAAACCTCGCTGCCGCCTGTTGGATTTCAAAATTTTGTAAAGTAGATTTTCCTAATCCAATGAAGTACGTAATCCCTTCTTCATGGGCATTGACAAAGACTTCATATTTCTTTCCTGTGAAAAAAGTGGAAATGTTTTTATTGAAATTTTTACCGGTTTTTGTCCATTCTTCCTCAGTAAAGAGGTGAAAAACCTGAGTGTAATTTTTGTTTTTTTTATTGATTAGTTTCATAAATAGATGTTATATTGTCTAAATTCATTTTTACCGCTGCCTTCATTTGTTCTTGACTGCCTGAATTTTCTGCAACGGTTTATAGATTTAGTTTTTAATGCTTTGTTGTTGTGGTTTTACTTCTACAGGATTTTCTGTATTATCATAGAACAGCCATTCAATAGCTCTTGGGAATTCCTGTGACCAATAAAATTCATTGTGAGTGCCTTCAGGATTGATGTTGGTTTTAAATTCAAAATCAAAAAGTTTTTTTTCTTCCCATCTTTTCAGATATTCTTCAAAAATATGAATTCTTTTGACCATTTTAGAGCCTTCCTGACCTCCGCCGTAAAGATAAATTTTAGTTTTAAACGGAACCCGGAAATTCATCATCGGAAAGTTGTTATTCGGTTCTACCCAAAGCGAAGGCGAGAATATCAAAAGTTTGGAATACACTTCAGGGTAAAGAAATCCACTGTATATACTGATAAGCGCCCCCAATGAGCTGCCCCCGATTCCGGTATTGTCGCGGTCTTTTTTTGTTCTGTAATTTTCGTCCACAAAAGGCTTTAAAGTATCTGCAATAAAGCGGATGTATTTTTTTCCTTCAGAACCGTTGGCTACACGATCATTATCAAAAATATATTCTTTAATTCTTTCCTCGCTGCCATGTTCTATCGCAATGATGATAAGATCACCACGGCCGTATTCTGCAAGGATGGATAGTTTTTTGTCAATTTCCCAATTTCCGAAACCGCTTCCTTCATTGAACAGATTTTGTGCGTCCTGAAGGTATAAAACAGGATATCGTTTATCCGTGTTGTGATAGTCGTAGGGAAGGAGTGCCCAAACCTTACGGTAACGGTCAAGCTGTGGAATGTAAAAATTTTCGGAAATAACTTCTGCTATTGGATAATATTCTTCTTTGAACGGGCCCCAGTTCAGTCTCCATTTTTCTACAGAGTCAGCTGTTTTACCTGCAGATTTTTTTACTTTCCGGTTGGGTGTGATATTGCCATACTGGTCCAGTTCTACATTTTCCCAACCTCCCTTTGTGAATTTATATTCAATATCATCAGGAAGAACCTGATCTTCAATTTCTATACAATAATTGGATGTATCAGTTTGTTTAAGCTGAAAATTATAATCTTTAGGATTCCAGCTGTTGAAATTTCCGGTAATAAATACCGGTCTGTCGTCTATTTCTGCTGTATAAAGTTCAAACCTCATCGTTGTGTTTAATAAAATATTGATGTTAAATTTATAAAAAAAGATTGTTTTGAAATCATAAAAATGTGAGTTAAAAAATGATATATTTGATAGATAGACAAAACACGGAATGATCTTGACAATTATTTGATGAATAATTCATCGCTATTGTCAGTATTTTTCGTAGTTTCAGGGAAAATATAAATACAAACTGATCTTGATGAATTCTGTTAAGACCTACACGCTTTTCACCGATCATGATGTGTACCTTTTCAAAGAAGGTAGACATTATAAGCTGTATGGCAAATTTGGGGCGCATTCTGCTGAAAAAGATGGCGTAAAGGGCGTATATTTTTCTGTTTGGGCACCCAATGCAAAGAAAGTTTCTGTGATTGGAAACTTTAACAACTGGAATCACAAAGATCATATTTTGTTTCCAAGATGGGATGAGTCAGGGATTTGGGAAGGATTTATTGAAGGATTAACCTGGGGAACATTATACAAATATGCTATTGAAACACAAGGAGGCGAAATTCTGGAAAAAAGTGATCCTTATGCGGTAAGCTGGGAACAGAATATTCAGGCAGCTTCCCTGGTTTCTACCACATGGTATGAGTGGAATGACCAGGAGTGGATGGATAACCGATGGAAAACAAACAGGCTGGAAGCCCCGATATCCGTATATGAACTGCATTTGGGCTCCTGGGTAAGAGAAGATGATCAGCCTCAACGTTTTTTAAACTATAGAGATATTGCCAAAAAACTGGTTCCCTATATAAAAGAAATGGGATTTACCCATGTGGAATTTATGCCCGTAATGGAATATCCTTACGAACCCAGCTGGGGATATCAGATCACCGGTTTTTATGCAGCAACCTCTCGCTTTGGTTCACCGCAGGATCTGATGTTTCTTATTGATGAACTTCATAAAAATAGTATAGGCGTTATTCTGGATTGGGTTCCGTCCCATTTTCCGGGAGATGCCAATGGTCTTCATCGCTTTGACGGATCTTATCTGTACGAACACGAAGATCCGCGAAAAGGGTTTCATCCGGATTGGAAGTCCTATATTTTCAATTACGGAAGAAATGAAGTGAAATCTTTTCTGATCTCCAATGCAATGTTCTGGCTGGACCGTTATCATGCAGACGGATTGCGTGTGGATGCCGTAACCTCAATGCTTCATCTTGATTATTCAAGAAACGAAGGGGAATGGGAACCTAATATATATGGAACCAATGTAAATCTGGAGGCTAAAACTTTCCTACAGGAATTTAATACAGCTGTTTATAAAGAATTTGGAGATAATATCATCACCATAGCGGAAGAAAGTTCAGATTTTCCCATGCTTACAAAACCTGTTCATGACGGTGGCGTAGGATTTGGAATGAAATGGATGATGGGATGGATGCATGATACACTGGACTATTTCAAAGAAGATTTTGTTAACCGTAAATTCCATCATCATAAGCTGACTTTTGCTTCCATGTATATGTATAATGAAAATTATATGATGCCTTTGTCACACGATGAAGTAGTACACGGAAAAGCAAGTCTTATCTATAAAATGAAAGGCGATGAATGGCAGAAATTTGCTAATCTCCGTACCTTATATGTTTATATGTACACCCATCCCGGAGCCAAGCTGCTTTTTATGGGGGATGAGTTCGGGCAGACCAGTGAATGGAATTTTACCCGAAGCCTGGACTGGCATTTGCTGAAATATCCTGTCCACAAAGGAATGCAGGATATAGTGAAAGACCTGAATCATCTGTACAGATCAGAAACTGCTTTTTATGAAAATCAGTTTGATAAACACGGTTTTGAATGGGTGGAAGCAGATGATCTGGAAAACTCGGTGTATGTATACCTCAGAAAAGGAAAAAAGAAAGAAGATGTCCTGATGGTGGCTTTAAACCTGGCACCAAAAGTTCTGGATTATAAAATCGGGATTCCTGCAGGAACACACTGGGAAGTTATTTTAAATTCGGATGATGAAAAATACAGTGGAAGTGGTGTCGTGCCTGAAATCCTGGACGAGAAGTATGAAGAATGGAGAGGGTATACAAAAACAATGACGGTGAAGCTGCCCCCATTGGCCGGAATTATTTTAAGACAGAAGAAAGATAAAAAGTATAAATTACACAGAATTAAACATAAGAGATAAAGAATGGTTGTTTATCATTTAAGTACAGAATGTTATCCCGTAGCAAAAGTAGGAGGTCTGGCAGATGTGGTGGGAGCGTTACCAAAATATCAGAATAAAATAAAAGGAATAGAGGCAAAAGTAGTGATGCCCTGGTACAATAAACCTTTTATTCATGATCATGAATTCGATGTTGTTTTTGATGGCTTTATCCATCAGGGAGCTAATATGCTTCAGGTTCAGGTATTGAAAGAAAAGACAAATGTTTTGGGATTTGAACTGTATATGGTAAGAATTCCCGGATTGCTGGATAGAGACAATCCTTATGGGTATCAGGATGAAAGTTTCCAGTTTCTGGCTTTTCAGCATGGAGTACTGCATTGGCTTTGTGCCATGGAAATCCGTCCGGATGTACTGCATTGCCATGATTATCATACAGGTTTGGTTCCTTTTATGGTGGAAAATTGTCCGGAATTCGGATTCTTAAAAGGAGTAAAAACAATAGGAACTATTCATAACGGAGAATATCAGGGAATGATGAGCTGGACAATGGCACAGTATATGCCTTCTTTCGATACCTACAAATGGGGACTGATGGATTGGAACGGACTGATGAATCCTCTGGCCAGTATGATCAAATGTGCCGATGCTTTTACCACCGTTTCGGAAGGATATCTTGAAGAACTTTTTATCAGCTTCCGCGGACTCGAAAGCCTGGTTCGTCAGGAATTCGGAAAGGCATATGGAATTATAAATGGTATTGATACAGAAGTATGGAATCCCGAAACCGATCCGATGCTTGATTTTAATTTTAACAGTACAAATGCAGTAGCTCAAAAGAAAAAAAATAAAGAAAACCTCTGTAAAGAATATGGATTGAAACCTGAACTTCCTTTATTTGCCTTTATCGGAAGATTCGCAACAGAGAAAGGTGCAGACCTGCTGCCGGATGTTGTATGGCGAAGCATTAAGCAGAGCTATGGTGCTTTAAATATTATGATTCTCGGATCAGGAAATACCTATATTGAAAATAAGCTGAAAGAATATGATTATACCTACACCAATTTTGCATTGGATCTGGGATATAAAGAACATCTTTCCCACAAAATCTACGCCTCGGCAGATTTCCTTCTGATGCCTTCAAGAGTAGAACCGTGCGGACTGAACCAAATGTACTCCATGAGATATGGAACCGTTCCCGTAGTAAGATTTACGGGCGGTCTGAGAGATACCGTGGAAGATATTTCAACCGGTGGCGCGGGACTGAACTTTACGTATCCCGGAGTAGATGACGTTGTACATGCGATGAACAGGGCAATGGCAATTTATAATCAAAAGGGAGTGATGGAAGATCTTATCCATGCCAATATGAATTTTGATTTTGCATGGGAGAAATCTGCAGAAAAATACATAGCTTTATATAATAGCTAAACATGAAAAAGTTTTTTTCCTTTCTATCCATCATAATTCTAATTTCTTCCTGTAAAAAAGAAGATGACGGGCTTCGTAATGGCTATTTTTGGTTATACGGATCAGGTCTTAAAGATAAGTACGGTGAAGAAGCTGCCAATGGTATTTCTGAGAAATGGAAAATAAAAACGGTACATGCCGGTGGATGTATTATTGATGATGAATTGGGAAAAAAGATAAACAGAGCGAATAAAAATACACTGGCCGCTATTACAAAGAAATATGGTAAAGGCTGGGAAGCAAAATATCATAAGGATTTAGAAGATTTTGTGATGAGAAGCGCAGACGTAATGGATGTTCTGATTGTCAATAAAATGTTCAGAAACAAATTGAGAGACCATAATATTCCTATTGATAATGTTAATAAACAAGTTAAAGAACTTGATAACCAGGGAGCGTATGAAGTGACAATAGCTAATTCAGACCTGAAATATGAAAATAAAGAATGCTTTAAAGTAGCAGTAAACACTAAGAACAGAACAGTAAACTTAATAAAATAAAACGCAAGATATTTATGAATCGAAATGTAATCTCTATTGTTTTAGGAGGAGGCAGAGGAACAAGATTATTCCCGTTAACGTATACCAGATCAAAACCGGCTGTTCCTATTGCAGGAAAATACAGACTGGTAGATATTCCTATCTCAAACTGCTTGAATTCAGGATTGAATAAAATTCTGGTGCTAACGCAGTTTAATTCTGCTTCCCTCAATTCACATATTAAGAATTCTTATCACTTTGATATCTTCAGCAAAGGCTTCGTTGATATTCTTGCAGCCGAGCAGAATGTAGAAAATGACAGCTGGTATCAGGGAACAGCAGATGCCGTACGCCAGTCGATGAAGCACCTTGAAAAATATGATTATGACTATATTCTTATTCTTTCAGGAGATCAGTTGTATCAGATGGATTTCAGGGAAATGCTCGATTTTCATATTGAAAACGGAGGCGATCTTACCATTGCTACTATTCCGGTCAACGCAAAAGATGCCACAGGTTTTGGAATCTTAAAATCTGATGATGAAGGAAATATTACCTCTTTTCATGAAAAACCCGGTTATGATATGCTGGAAGGTATGAAATCTGAAGTTTCAGAAGAGAATAAACATACCGGAAAAGAGTTTCTGGCTTCCATGGGAATTTATATTTTCACCAAGAATATCCTTAAAAAGATGTTTGATGAAGGAGCAGGTGATGATTTCGGAAAAGATATCATTCCAAGTTCCATTGGAAAATACAAAACATTAAGCTATCAATATGAAGGCTACTGGACAGATATCGGAACCATAGAATCTTTCTACGAAGCCAATCTTGACCTTTGTCTGGACCTGCCGCAGTTTAATCTGTTTTCATCCTCTCCAATCTATACCAGAGCAAGAATGCTTCCGCCTTCAAAAATCAACGGATCATACGTCAGTAAGGCTGTTTTTGGAGATGGATGCATCATTATGGCAGATAAAATTGAAAATTCAGTGATTGGAAACAGAACCAGAATTGACAAAGGAAGTACCATCGTGAATTCCTATGTGATGGGAGCTGATTTCTACCAGAATACAAAGGAAATTGTTATCAACGACAGGGGAGGACGTCCGAATATGGGAATTGGAAAATACTGCTATATAGAAAAAGCAATCCTTGATAAAAACTGTTACATCGGAGACAATGTGAAAATCATCGGTGGAAAACATATTCCGGATGGAGATTATGGAACCTATTCTGTTCAGGATGGGATTGTGGTAGTGAAGAAAGGCGCTGTGATTGCACCGGGAACACATATAGGATAAATCGTGAATATAAGAGTACAAATATACATTTCTCTTTAAATCATACACTTTATAATAAGTATATAAAAAAAGAAACCTAAACAGGTTTCTTTTTTTTGTTTATCATGATTTTATTTGGAAAATAAGGTCAATGAATATTCCAGCTCCGGATCTTTGTGTTCTTTTAATGCCTGTAAGAAAAATTGGGTGTTCACCGTTTGATCAGGAATTACACCCTTACAGTTGGCAACATTTTCCTTATCATCACTGTTGAAGAATATTTCTGTTCTAGGAATAGAAATAGTGGACTTGGTATGAGGAAGTCTGTACGTAAGAAACCATGCTGCAGTCGTAAAATTGCTGCAGGATCCCGTTTCCTTTCCTACAATTGAGCCTCTTTTTTCACTTTGAAATAAAGAAGCAAAATAAGTGGCCGCAGAAAAAGTACGGTTATTGATCAATAATACAGTCTTTCCGTCAAAAAATGCACCATCTCTGGGATAGCTTTTTATATACGTATTATCCAGTCTTGAGTTTCCAAAATAATAATCTCCTTTTTCTGCTTTATCGAACCTCTGTCTCATGAAATTATTCTGGTCGGCAATATCCTTATCAGAATAATAACGGTTGGTCTGGGGATCTACCAGATAATTGTTGTAGTTAATGTCAACAACCTTAGTTCCGTATTTGTATTCATTATTGAATGTTTTATCTTTAGCAATGAAAGAATACAGCAGGGGAACATTACTGATGGCTCCTCCCGGGTTGTTGCGGATATCCAGAATAAGTTTTTTAATTTTCAGATCTTTTATTTCCTGGAAATATTTCTTTAACCTTTCATAAAAAAAGCTTTCATCATAAGAAAACGATTTCACAGATAAGTAGTAAGTATCAGAATCAATTGTATACCCATAAATTCCAGCGTTTTCTGAAATCAGATCAACCGGCAATACAGAATGCCTGCTTTCATAATAGAATCTGGGATATTTAATACCCTTCACTTTCAGGGTTTTCTGTTCCCCGTTAGATGTTTTGTATCGTAAGGAGAAATCATTCGTACGGTTTTTTAAAATAAAAGGAATATAAAAAGACACATCTATATCTTCCACTTTTATATTTCCGTCTGCGGCTTTAGGAACAGCCTGTAAAAGTTCTTTAGAACTTATACCGTTAATCTCCGTAATCTCATTGCCCACTTCAATAGCATAAGGATTTGATCCGTTCACAAATAGCTGCCCATTCTGTACATAAGTCTGCAAAGGGAAAAAATAGAGAGAACTTAAAATACTTTCAAAATAATTGGAATCTGCACTGAAAGAACTGTGTCCGTCCCCAATGATTCTCGTAGGATTGTTCATAAGAAGGCTAATATAGCCTGGATCTTTTTTAACAATATTACGGAGAGAATCTATTTTTTTGGCAATAATTTCCTTACTGTGGAATCTGTAAGGATTTGGATGCTGTTTCTGAATGATGTCAACTGCAATATCAAAGTCTTTCAGGTATCCATCCTGTGGGATTTCAGAAATTGAGTATTGGGAAAATACAACTGATGATAACAAAACCAATGGAAATGTACATAACTTCTTCATAAAAATAAAATTAAGTCGTTCCAAAAAACAATATGCATACCATACATACCACAGATTATTTGATATTAATCATTAAATCAATATTTTTTAATGCATTATTTTTTTTCAAAACAATCTGTATATTGTTCACTCTTTTTATTTGTATTATTTTTGTGCGATGCGTATTTTTAAAATCTTAGCGGTAATCATTATTCTTTTGGGGGGAGCTTATGCTGCTTCCATGTATTATTTTGTGGATGAAAGTAAAAACTTTACGATTGAAAAAGAGATCGACTATCCCGTGGATAAGGTTTTTACCCAGTTTAATAATCTTCAGAATTTTACAAGATGGAATAATTTTTTTACCAGCTCACCGTCTATAGATATTGATTATTATACGCCTTACGAGGGGCAGGGAAGTGCGATCAGCTATGTGGATCCTAAAAATGATACTGATGGAGAAATGTTTATCCGGTATGAAAACCTTAATAAAACATTGAAATATCAGCTTTTTGAGGATGAAAACGAAAATCCGACATTGGTTGACGTTAAATTCAAACCTGTTTCCGCAGAAAAAACAAAAATTATCTGGTACGTACACACTCCGAAACTGCCTGTCTGGAAAAGAGTGGAGAACTTCTGGACGGAGGACCGTTTCGCTGAAAATATCAACAAAAGTATGGTGAATCTTAAAAACTCTTTAGGAAATAAAGTGGAAAAAGATAACCAGATGGCAGCCATCAAATATGACAGTCTGATGGTGGAAAATGAAGAAGACAAATTGTTGTTGGGAATCAATGTAAGTACATCAAATAAAAAAGATGCGCTGTACAAAAATATCGTGATGAATTATAACAAAGTCTATAACTTCGTAACGATGGATCTTGGCAAAAGAGATGATGAATTCGGATACCCGATTCTGATTACTGACGCTGATAATTACAAAGACAAAGAGGTTTCTTATTTCCTCGGAATTCCACTTTCTAAGAAAATCGGAGTGTCTGATAATAATTTCAATTTTAGGTCCGTAAATCCGTCTCAAAACTATGTAATTTACTACAAAGGGAACTACGAGGGGCGAATTCGGGCAATTCAGCAGCTTATTCAGAAAGCCAAAAAAGACGAGATGCGCTTCGGAGATATCCGCCAGACCTTTATTGAACGTCCTATGGAAGGTCAGGAGGTAAATGTTAAGCTCTCATTATCAGTGTATAAGTAATTTTTTTTTAATTTATTTTTTCTTAAGTTTTTTTAACGGTTTCAGACTGTTCTAACTCGGTTTTTTTTATTAAATTTGAAGATTAATTCTACAAATAAATTTTAATAAATAGATAAACTGTAATAATGGACAGATTTTCATTCCTAAACGCAGCTCATTCTCAGTTAATTGAGGATTTATACCAACAGTACTTAAAATTCCCGGACTCTCTAGAACCATCATGGAAAGCTTTCTTTCAAGGCTTCGATTTTGCTTTGGAGAACTACGGAGATGACGATAACACCCAGTTTATTCAGGCTTCAGCCAACGCTGCCCCGGCAGTACAACAACAGATTTCTCAGGCAGTATCAAATGGAGAAGTTCCTGAGCATATCAAGAAAGAATTTAAAGTAGTAAACCTTATTGAGGCTTACAGAACAAGAGGACACCTTTTTACAAAGACTAACCCGGTTAGAGAAAGAAGACATTATACCCCTACTTTAGACATCGAAAATTTCGGTCTTTCTAAAGAAGATTTAAATACAAAATTCAACTGTGCTGTAGAAACAGGAATGAAGGAGCCTGCTACTTTGGCAGACCTTATCAAGCACCTTGAAAGCATCTATTGTGATTCTATCGGAGTAGAATACATGCACATCAACAATGTTGAGGAAAAAGATTTCATCAAAAGATGGCTTCAGGTAAACGAAAACCATCCAAGTCTTTCTGCAAACGAAAAAACAGAAATCTTATTAAAATTAAATCAGGCGGTTGCTTTTGAAAACTACCTTCACACAAAATTTGTAGGACAAAAAAGATTCTCATTAGAAGGAGGTGAAACCTTAATCCCGGCTTTAGATCAACTGATCTCAAGATCTTCTCAGTTAGGAGTAGATGAAGTGGTGTTAGGAATGGCTCACAGAGGTAGACTGAATGTTCTTACAAACATTTTCGGAAAATCTTACAAGCAGATCTTCTCAGAATTTGAAGGAAAAGAATTTGAAGAAGATGTATTTTCAGGTGACGTTAAATATCACTTAGGATCATCTAAAAAGATCAAAACAGCTTCCGGAGAAGAAGTATGTATCAACCTTACTCCGAACCCGTCTCACCTTGAAACAGTTGCTGCTTTGGTAGAAGGTATCTGCCGTGCAAAAGTAGACGACAAATACAAAGACTATTCGAAAGTATTGCCAATCATCATCCATGGTGACGGGGCTATCGCCGGACAGGGTATTGCTTACGAAGTGGCTCAGATGATGACTTTAGAAGGATACAGAACAGGAGGAACAGTTCATATCGTTGTGAATAACCAGGTTTCATTTACAACTAACTATATGGATGCAAGATCTTCAACATACTGTACAGACATTGCAAAAGTTACAGAATCTCCTGTAATGCACGTAAATGCTGACGATGCTGAAGCCGTTGTTCATGCCATCCACTTTGCAGCTGACTTCAGAGCAAAATTCGGAAAAGATGTTTATATCGACCTTTTAGGATATAGAAAATATGGTCACAACGAAGGGGACGAGCCAAGATTTACTCAGCCTAACCTTTATAAAACCATTTCAAAACACCCGAATCCAAGAGAAATTTATAAGGATAAATTATTGAAAGACAGCGTTACTTCTAACGATGTAATTGCTAAAATGGAAACGGAATTCAAAGCGCTGTTAGATAAAGATTTCGATGCTTCTAAAGAGATCGAGAAAAATGTAATGGACGTGTTCATGGCTGAAGACTGGGTAAACTATCCGATTGGTAAAAGAGGAGCAGTTCAGTTACCGGTAGATACAAAATATGACTTGGAGAAGCTGAAAGAACTGGCGATTAAAATGTCAACACTTCCGGCTGACAAAAAGTTTATCAATAAAATTACAAGACTTTTCGATAACCGTATCAAAGCGATTGAAGGAAATTCATTAGACTGGGCACTGGGAGAGTGGTTAGCTTATGCAACGCTTCTTGTAGAAGGTCACAATGTAAGAATCTCAGGAGAAGATGTGGAAAGAGGAACATTCTCTCACAGACATGCAGTGGTAAAAACTGAAGATACCGAAGAAGAGTATATCCCATTAAGACATGTTTCTGAGAACAGATTTGATGTATTCAACTCTCACCTTTCAGAATATGGTGTTCTAGGTTTCGATTACGGATATGCAATGGCGTCTCCAAATACATTAACCATCTGGGAAGCTCAGTTCGGAGATTTCGTGAACGGTGCTCAGATTATCGTTGACCAGTATTTAGCTGCTGCAGAAGAAAAATGGAAAATTCAGGACGGATTGGTAATGTTATTGCCTCACGGTTCAGAAGGACAGGGAGCTGAGCACTCTTCAGCAAGATTGGAGAGATTCCTTACTCTTTGTGCTAACGAAAACATGGTAGTAGCCAACATTACTTCACCTGCCAACTACTTCCACTTATTGAGAAGACAGTTGAAATGGGCGTTCAGAAAACCATTGATCGTAATGAGCCCTAAATCTTTATTGAGACACCCTAAAGTGGTTTCTCCACTTGAAGATTTTGCAACAGGTTCATTCCAGCCAATCCTAGACGATCCTACAGCGGATCCTAAAAAAGTAGAAAAAGTAGTTCTTTGTTCAGGTAAACTGTACTTCGAATTATTAGCGAAGAAAGAAGAACTGAACTGTGAAAATATTGCTTTAGTAAGATTTGAGCAGTTGTATCCTCTTCAGGCAGATGCTATAGAAGCGATCTTCAATAAGTATGAAAACAGAAAGCAATTAGTGTGGGCTCAGGAAGAACCTGAAAACATGGGGGCTTGGTCTTATATCCTGAGAAACTTCAGAGATACAGGAATCCAGGTCGTTGCTCCGGTACCAAGCGGTGCTCCAGCTCCAGGTAGCCACAAGATGTTTGAGAAAAACCAAAATGCAGTGATCAACAGAGTTTTCGACAGAGATGATGCTCCTGCAAAAAGACCCGTTACAGCTTAATTTAAAATAATAATCAATTAAAAAATAAAAAATACTCGATATGTCAGTTTTAGAAATGAAAGTTCCTTCACCGGGCGAATCAATTACAGAAGTTGAAATTGCAACTTGGCTTGTAAAAGATGGTGATTATGTAGAAAAAGATCAACCTATCGCCGAAGTGGATTCAGATAAAGCAACTCTTGAATTGCCTGCAGAACAAAGTGGAATTATCACTTTAAAAGCAGAAGAAGGTGATGTAGTACAAGTAGGTCAGGTAGTTTGTTTAATTGATATGGATGCTAAAAAACCAGAAGGTGCTGCACCTGCTGCTGAAGCTCCAAAACAGGAAGAAGCTCCGAAAGCTGCTGAACCTGCTAAACAAGAAGCTCCAAAACCAGCTGCTCCGGTAGCTGCTCCACAAACTTATGCAACAGGAGCTCCATCTCCGGCTGCTAAGAAAATCCTTGACGAAAAAGGAATGGATGCTGCTCAGGTTTCAGGAACAGGAAGAGACGGAAGAATCACTAAAACTGATGCTGAATTAGCGGCAGTTCCTGCATTAGGAGGAAGCCCTATGACTGCTACAGGTGCAAGAACTACTACTACCACTAAACTTTCAGTTTTAAGAAGAAAAATCGCTCAGAGATTGGTTTCTGTGAAGAACGAAACAGCAATGTTGACGACTTTCAACGAAGTGGATATGTCTGAAATCTTCAGATTAAGAAAACAATATAAAGAAGAATTTGCTCAAAAACACGGAGTAGGACTTGGTTTCATGTCTTTCTTTACAAAAGCAGTAACAAGAGCATTACAAATGTATCCGGATGTTAACGCATCTATTGACGGAGATTTCAAAGTAAATTATGATTTCTGCGATATTTCAATTGCCGTTTCAGGTCCTAAAGGATTAATGGTTCCGGTATTGAGAAACGCTGAAAATATGTCTTTTGCAGGGGTTGAAGCAAACATTAAAGATCTTGCTGTAAAAGTAAGAGACGGTAAAATTACTGTTGACGAAATGACTGGTGGTACTTTCACTATTACAAACGGTGGTACTTTCGGATCAATGATGTCTACACCAATCATCAACCCTCCACAATCTGCAATCTTAGGAATGCACAACATCATCCAGAGACCGGTAGCTGTTGACGGACAGGTAGTAATCAGACCAATGATGTATGTAGCTATGTCTTATGACCACAGAATTATCGATGGTAAAGAATCTGTAGGATTCCTTGTTGCGGTAAAAGAAGGTATCGACAACCCTGTTGAAATTTTAATGGGTGGTGACGAAAGAAAAGGCCTTGGATTATAGTTTTTAATAAAATTATAACATAATATACAATCTCGCCTTAAAAAAGGCGAGATTTTTGTATTTATTAAGAAAATGCTACAATGATGTTTTCAAAAATGACTTCCAATATCAAAGTTTCAGTTATACCTGAATATGATAGTAAAAACAGTTATCCTTCCGAAAACCGTTACGTTTTTAAATACAATATCACGATAGAAAATGACGGAAGCTTTCCTATCAAAGTATTGAAAAGAAAATGGTTGATTTTTGATGTCGGATTCGGATACACAGAAATTATAGGCGACGGGGTGATCGGATTGACTCCCGAGATAGGAACCAGTGAAAATTTTGCTTATTTTTCCAATGTTATGCTTCGTTCCGGAGTAGGTAATATGAGCGGAAAATACCTGGTTAAAAACATGGAGACACAGGAAACTTTTGAAGTTGATATTCCAAAATTTAATCTGTTGTCTGAAGTGTTGAGTAATTAATAATTGATGTCCTGTAAAATGTACAGGTTTTCACAGATAAAAAGAACCCGGGTTTGATTTGTTTGTAGAATTACTAAAGCCTTTTAATTTTTGCTTTCATATAATCATTTACTTCATCATTACTGGTGAGGAAGAGTTTTTCAAATGCCAGTAAAGAAATCTTGGCACATACTTCAGCATCAGCTCCTGCTCTGTGGTGGGTAAAATCAATTTTATGGTATTCCGCCAATGGTTTCAAACCATACTTTGGAAGGTAGTTCCATGACTTCTTTGCAAGCTGTATGCTGCACAGATAGTTGAGTTGGGGAGTAAACATCCCATAATGCTGCAGACAACCTCTTAAAACAGAAGCATCAAATCCTGCATTATGAGCGATCATAAGACTGCCGTACATCATGTCCTGCGCTTCATACCATATTTCATCAAAAGTAGGTGCATCCTTCACATCTTCCGGTTGAATCCCATGAACTGCAATATTAAATTTACTGAAATAAGGAAAACTTGGTGGTTTAATCAGCCAGGTTTTTGTTTCCACAATTTGAGAATCCTGTACCACGCAAATTCCCATCTCACAAGCTGAACTTTTCTCGTGGGTAGCCGTTTCAAAATCTATTGCACAGAAATCCATTGTTTTAAAAATTATAAGTTGTTGATAGTTCCTTGGTTGTTTATATTACTGGTTCTCTGGTTTAAAGTTTAATGTTGGAGGTTAAAGTTTAAAGTTTAAAGTGTTGAACTTAGGCTAATTGAAGTTATAAATTTTACTCTATAAATAAAGTCGTAATTTTCAACTAATCCCTAATCCCTAATCCCTAATCCCTGCAACCTATAACCTGTCATCTGCCACCTATCACTTTCCGCCCAAAAAATGTTTAAAAATCAGCCATTTAGATTGATAAAAATGATGTTTCTGATGTTTCTGGCGAAGTTTCCATGTTCCGGGAAGCTGAGCATAAAATCCAAAATGAGCTCTCAGAACAGCCCACAAATGCGGAAAACCTTGCTTTAAGCCAAAATAAATTCCTGCAACACCATCCAGACATAATCTGAAAAAAATTACCCGGATCAATTGAGGAAAAGGAAGATTCTTAAGCATCATAGAAAGATTATTTCTCATATTTAAATAAGTCTTCTGTGCACTCTGTTTATTGAGCGTTCCGCCCCCTACATGATAAACTTTGGATTTTCCGGTATAATAAATCTTTTTTCCTGAATTAATAAGTCTCCAGCAAAGATCAATCTCCTCCTGATGAGCGAAAAATCTGGCATCAAAACCACCCTGTTCCCAGAAGTCTTTTGCACGAATGAAAAAACAGCATCCTGATGCCCAGAAGATTTCTGTTTCGTCATTATACTGACCTTTATCTTCTTCGAGATTATCAAAAACTCTTCCCCTGCAATATGGATATCCGAGATTATCAATCAAACCACCCGCAGCACCGGCAAATTCGAAATAACTTCTGTTGTGATAAGACAAAATTTTTGGTTGTACTGCAGATATATCAGCGTTGTTTTCCAGCAATTCCAATACAGGTTCTATCCAGTTTTCTGTAACTTCTACGTCAGAATTAAGAAGGCAGTAATATTCATGTTGAATGGATTTTAATCCTTCATTATAGCCCCCTGCGAACCCATAGTTCCGATCATTTTTAATAATATGGACTGTAGGGAAATTCTTCTGCAGAAACTCAATGGAATCATCCGTAGAAAGATTGTCTATTACATAAATATCCGCATTCTGAGAAAATTGTACTACACCCGGAAGAAATTTCTCAAGCCAATTCCTGCCATTCCAGTTTAAGATGGCAACTGCCAGTTTTTTCTGCATGTCAACCTATTTTTTTTCGGAATCAAAATTTTTGATAGAGTCCTGATATTTCCATTTTCTGTGTGACCAAAGGTAGTTGTCAGGATATTTGTGTAAAGTATTCTCCAATAATTTATGGAATTTTCTCACTACTTCATTTTCTGTAAACTTGTCACCATCCGGATATATTCTGTGATAATTAACCTGATAATAACCGCGTTTTACCTTTTTCATCTCACAATAGATGAAAACAAGATCCATCCTTGTAGCAAGCCTGTCATAGCCTATGAAAGCAGGAGTACGCTGATTCAAAAATTCCAGTCCGTAAGTGACATGAGCGTGGTGAGGCGTTTGATCAGCTACAAACATATAAGCTGAATCTCCGTTATTTTTAGATCTGAAAATATTCAGAATAACTTCATTGGCTTCCAGTGCTTCGTTTCCAAATTTGTTTCGGACTTTCTTCATCTGATTTTCCCAGAAATCACTGTTTACCTTTCTGTATACGGGGTGGCAATGTGCCTGAGGGATAATTTTTGCCAGTGCATTGATCCATTCCCAATTGAAAACGTGCCCTGCCAAAAGGATAATATTTTTACCTTCTTCTTTAGCTTCGTGAAATAAATGCTGATTGATATGCTGCATTCTCACCCGGGATTCTGTCTCTGAAATAGTGAAAGATTTAATGGTTTCTACCAGATAATCTGAAAAATTAAGGTAGAATTTCTTTCGGATTTCTTTTATTTCCTCTTCGGATTTTTCAGGGAAAGACTTTCTAAGGTTTTGAGTGATAACCTCTTTCCTGTATCCTACAATATAATAATTCAGGAAAAAGATAACGTCCGAAAAAATATACAATATTTTAAGCGGAAGCTTAGAGATCAGAGTTAATATTTTGATTAGAAAATTCATAAAACACGCAAATTTAGTGATAATAAAATTATGGTTCTATTTTTGCAGAGGGATATATGTTATTTTTTTTACTTTTATATTATGAAAAAATTGATAATATTCGCTTCCTTGGGATTAAGTGTTTTCGCTTTTTCGCAAGATGTAAAGAATTCGCCCGATAAAGGAAAACAAAAAACAGCTCTTATAGTGCCTGCAGAGCAGGCTAAATTAGAAGCTCAGAAAAAGGCCGCTGAAGAAAAAGCGAAGCTTCCTAAACCTTATGACCCAAAAGCTGATGCCCAGGCAGATATTAATAAACTCGTTGCTCAGGCTAAGAAAGAAGGCAAGAATGTAATGATCCAGGCTGGTGGAAACTGGTGTATCTGGTGTCTTCGTTTTAATAATTACGTTCAGACTACCCCTGAACTGAAGGAAATTGTAGATAAGAACTATGTCTACTATCATTTAAACTTTTCTCCTGATAACAAGAATGAAAAGGTTTTTGCCCAATATGGCAATCCAGGGGATAAATTTGGTTATCCGGTTTTTATTGTTTTAGATAAAGATGGGAAAATGATCAAAGTTCAGCAAAGTGATGTTTTAGAAGAAGGGAAAGGATATAGTAAAGAAAAAGTGAAAGAATTCTTTACAACCTGGGCTCCTAAAAAAGGATAAAATATAAAAACTGCTTCAGCAATGAGGCAGTTTTTTATTTCTATTGAGTTGATTTATATAATTACCATACAATGAGTGTAATCTGTAAATAGGGACTTCAGTGTTACATTAATTTTTTGATCCAGCTTAATTTTTTCTCAGAATAAGGTGGATATTTGATATTCGGTTCACCCCATGTCGCTTTTTCAAGAATTGATTTTGCGTGAGAAAAGGTTTCGAAACCATATTTCCCATGGTAATTTCCCATACCGGAGCTTCCCACTCCTCCAAACGGAAGATGATCATTGCTTAAATGCATCACAGTATCATTGATACAGCCTCCTCCGAACGACAGTTTTCGGGTAAAGTTTTCTTTTTCTTCCGAATCATTGGTAAAAAGATAAGCTGCCAGCGGTTTTTCAAGTTCTGAAATGGAGTTTAGTGCAGCATTGTAATTTTTAAAACTGATGACAGGCAACAACGGACCGAAAATTTCTTCCTGCATAATGTCATCATTCCAGTCTATATGATTCAGAATAGTGGGTTCGATATAGAGTTTTTCCTCATCAAAACTTCCTCCCGAGTAGATTTTTTCTTTATTGATAAGGTGGATAAGGCGCTGGAAATTCCTTTGGTTGATAATTCTTGTGTATTGTTCAGAATCCTGACTATATTTGAATTCTTTGATGTATTTTCTCAACATTTCCAGAAACTGTTCCTGAATAGTTTCTTCCACCAACAGATAATCGGGAGCTACACAGGTTTGTCCTGCATTGAGGAATTTTCCCCACACAATTCTTTTGGCAGACACTTCGAGATTGGCATTTTTAGTGACAATTGCCGGAGATTTTCCACCCAGTTCCAGCGTTACAGGAGTTAAATGTTCTGCGGCCGCTTTATAAACAATCTTTCCAACCTTTGTACTTCCCGTAAAAAATATTTTGTCAAATTTTAATCTTAAAAGAGCTGTTGTTTCTTCAATTCCTCCTTCATACACATAAAGATATTCTGGTGGAAAGTTTTCATTGATAATAGATGCCATAGTTTTCATGGTATTTTCTGCTATTTCGCTGGGCTTAAGAATACAACAGTTTCCGGCAGCCATTGCCGCAATAATAGGAGAAAGTGACAGCTGGTAAGGATAATTCCAGGCCCCGATCACGAGTACACAGCCAAGCGGATCAGCATAAACTTTACTGTTTCCGAGCTGATTGACAAGGTTGGTGCTTACTTTTTTAGGTTTTGAAAGTGATTTTAAGTTTTTGATATAGTAATTAATATCATTCAGAATGAAAGAAAGTTCTGTGGTGAAGGTATCAAATTTTGATTTCCCAAAATCATTATGAATCGCTTCACACAGCATATCTTGATTAGCAATAATAAGATTTTTAAGCTTTTCAAGATACATTTTCCGGAAAGCAAGGTTTTTGGTTTGCTGTGTTGTGAAAAAATCTCTTTGTTTCAGTAAAATACTTTCAATTTCCATTGGTAAGCTTTTGTATTAAACGTATTGGTTTAAGCAATATTTGCTGCTGGAAAAATACGAACAATAAACCGGCCAAAGTGGATGAGAAATGGAGATAGAAAATTGAAGATAACAGTTGGAACAGAAAACTTTTTTTGAAATTTGAGAAATACTGTTTGTTTATTGAGAACTTTATTATAGCTTTAGTTAAAGAGCCCTTTAGCTATTACTTAATTTAAATGTAAGATTTGACTGAAAAATGAGAAATTCTGTTCACAAAGGCGTCGACACTTAGCAGAGTTAATTCATTATGGGCGTAGCTGAATGAAATGCCTTTTCGGATGGAAAGTATTCATATCATTTTATATTTCCTTAGCGTATTCCTGGCGTTAAAAAATAAGGAAATTACCTTAATCAAATTTACTTGCTATTTAAGCTTTCTTCTCCAGCTTTCTTCCTTTACATTATATTTCGCACTGCTATTTTTACCGGATGATAAATCAACAAACAAAGAGCAGTAATGAATGCAAGCCAGAAAAGTCCGGTAAAAATTTCCATATTGGAAAGGAGAATGGACTGTGCTGTAATTTTAGCTTTAAAAGCTCCTGCTGTCATAGTTAAAGAATCATTAACCGATAGTTTGGAAATATTGGCTCCAAAGATTTGATTCCACTGATTATAGAAGACAGGATTCGTATCTGTGAGATTAGCGCTAAGAGTGTCGGAATGTTTTAAGGTTAAAAATAACATCAGATTCTGCATCAAAGCATAACCGATAGCGGTTGTCCAGAAACGGGTTGTTGTTCCTAACGCCGTGGCATTGGCAACATATTCTTCCGGTGTTCCTGAAATTAAAAAGAAAACAAGCGGCGTAAATAATAATCCCTGAGCAACTCCCTGCAGGAATAAGGGTGGACAGATCGTGGAAAGGGTAGTATCGGGATAAAAAGTGTAGGTAAACCACGCGCAATCTATGGCTAACAGCAGAAATCCTGTAAAGAAAACAATCCTTGAGGAAATTCCCCGGACCAAACAGATTCCGGATAATAAAATACCCAAAAGAGTTCCAGCCACATTCCAGTACTGGATGTTTACAATATAATCCCAGGGCCATTTCCATACGGTAGCCATGATACTGTAGACATTATTCAGTCCGGAGCGGATCAGATAAAATATGAAAAACAGAATCATTCCTGCAATCACATTTTTGGAACTGAAAACTTCAAAATGGAACAACGGTCTCTTAGAATTTCTTTGCTTAAGCATAAATAAACCTCCGGAAAGAAGGAATATAAACAGACACATGATAATGGTATCAGATTCGAACCACATCAGTCTCTTTCCATAAATAATGGCATAACCGCCGGCCTGCAGACATACCCAAAGCAAAAACCAGCTTGTAATATCCAACTGATATAAAGGTTTCTTGGGAAAGAATCTGTTTCTGTTGAAGAGAGCAATACCGATGATCAGCACAAATACATGGAAATAAACCATCATCAGAACCATATGCTGGAAATCATAATCTTCAATACTTGATTTTAGCAGGGAAGTCGTAATAGTTCCTCCGGTCAGCATAATGGTATACATAAAAAGATATGCTAAAACTTTCGCATGCTTTGTTTTTAATTCAGCAATAATTAAAGGCAGAAAAATGGCACCTTCCAGCAAACCGAAGATTCCTTCTAAAAACCGGATGACCAAAATAACATGATAATCATTAGTGACTGATAAAATGTAAAGAATAATTACCGAAATTGATGCCATCAGCAGAACATAATATTTCACGCTGAAATACGCCATAAACCTCTGTAATACTAAAAGGGTAACCACAAATGTCCCGTACATCAAAATCATTAAATACTGGATGTCATCTGAATCTACATCCATAAAAGAAGATGTGAAGGCGCTGTTCGAATGTAAAAGCGACAACAACATCAGGTGGGGAAACAATGCCAGTATAAGAAGAGGCAGTTTCAGCCATTGTGGTACCCATTTATGATAAACTGTATTATGTTGCATAATTTGTAAGCATTAAGCTCAGAAAAAGGAGAGGTCAAATGAACAAATTTGTCATTGAACCGGATTTAAAAATGCGAAAAGACAAAGGACAAAAGGGTGTAAAAGTAAAAGGTAAAACGGCAAATATGCGTAAAGAAAAAATTTGCAGATTTGCTATGTTGCCGTTTGCCTTTTCGCTAAAAAAAATATTCTAATTTGAAAATTTGAAAATGGGAGAATTTGAAAATTAAATTAAAACAGAATATTTTATCCTCTAATACTCTCAAACACTGCCACTTTCAAACTTAAATCTTCTTCGCGCTCACCAGAACATTCATTCCGGAAAGCAGCTTTTCATTGTCTTTATTGTTGTCAAGAATAATTTTAACAGGAAATCGCTGTTCTATTTTTACGAAATTTCCGGTGGCATTGTCAGGTTTTACCAAAGAAAATTGGGACCCTGATGCAGGAGAAACGGAAAGTATTCTTCCTTTAAACTCAACATCGGGATAAGCATCCGCAGTAATAATTACTTCCTTGCTCTGATCAATCTGTCCCAGCTGTGTTTCTTTATAATTGGCGATGATCCATTTTTCTTTGCTGACTATCTGCACCAAAGCCTGGCCTTCTTTAATCAACTGTCCTTCCTGAATAGTCTTTTTTCCAACCCATCCGTCATAAGGAGCAGTAATTACCGTATAAGACAGATAAAGCTTCGCATTGTTAAGACTGGCAGAACTCTGCTGGATCTGGCTTTTTACGGGAGCAACTTTGGTCTGCTGTTCACTGGCTCCGGCTCTTACTGCATTTTTCTGCTGTTCCAGCGCTAAAAGATTGGCTTTTGACTGTTCATAAGAAGCTTTTACATTTTCAAATTCCTGTTCTGTAGCGGCATCTTCTGCCAACAGGTTTTTATATCTTTTAAAATCCTGTTCCGTTCTCCAGATATCAATTCTGGCGGAAGCAATTTTAGCATCAATGATTTTCGTGTCACTTTCTTTGGTGCTGACACCGCTTTCAATGGTGCTGATGGTGGCAGCATTAGCATGAAGATTAGCTTCAGCCATGTGTACCTGATTCACAAACTCTCTGTTGTCAATAACAATTAAGGTGTCCCCTTTATGCACAAACTGATTTTCGTTAAACTTTATCGTTTTAATGAAACCTGACACCTTACTGGATACAGGCGTAATATATTGCTCAATCTGCGCATCATTCGTTGTCACATTCTTTCTCGAAAAAAGATAAAAGCTGATCATTCCCGTGATTCCGCTGATGATCAGAATCCAGGCCAGTAAAGTAATGGACTTGTTGATTCTTTTTTCCTTTTGTGTCAGTTGTTTCTGTGCCATAGTTTTTATAAGTTTCCAATCGTATATTGGAGTTGGTAATATTTAAGTTGTCTGTTAATTTTTACGGAAATAAGATTAGATTCAGCTTCCAGATAAGTATTGTCTGCGTCTATCAGTTCAGTGATAAGACTTAGTTTGTTCGCGTATTTTGTTCTTACAATACGATAGTTTTCTTTTGCCTGATTAATTGCTTCTTCAGCAATTTTTACCTTCTGGTTGGTTTCTTCAAACTTTTTGTAAGCTTCGTACACCTGATGTCTGATTTTTTCTTCGTTTTCTTCAATCTGAAGCTTGGCAAGATCAATGTTTTCTCTTGCTTCCTGCATTTTATATTTATTTTTATACAGGCTTTCAATAGGATAGGTAAGATTTACTCCTATCATCCCGAGGCGGTAAGCATAAGGTTCCGGCGGAAAGAACATCATATTCGGATACTTTAAAAAATATTCTCCGCCAGCCATAACTTTAGGCAAATAATTTGCTTTGGTGATTTTTTGATCCAGCTCCTTCAGAGAAAGATTCTTATGGGTGATTTCAACAGATTCATTCTTGTTTAAAGCGGTTTCTGTAAGCTCATCAACATAAGGAATGGCAGCATTGTCCGAAATAAGATCTTCCGTATTCACGTGCATTTCCTGATTTTCTGGAAGGGCAAGAATCGTTTTCAGCTTGTGCTCTGCAATCTGGATATCGTTATCGAGTTCCGTCCAGCTCATGGTATGATTGGACAACTGCAGCGAAGTTCTTAATACTTCATTTACCGTTACAACCCCATTAGCTTTCAAAGCTTTCACCTGCCTGATGTTTACGGAATCCTCCTTCATCTTATCATTAATAAGGCTCTGTTGCTCTTTTAAGTGATGGATCTGTAGAAAAGCGGTAATGATTTCCATTTTCAGCTGTCTCTCGTCCAGATGCGTTTTTAAAGTAGAAATTTCCGTATCAATAGCCGCTTTTCTCTCTGTATTCTTGATTTTTCCGCCCATGTAAACCGGGATGGAAGCAGACAATGTAAAGTCATACATTCCATTGATTACATCATACTTGGTGGCTTTATTAAATACGCCATTCTGATGCTGGAACAGGTTGGTTACCTGATTATAGCTTGTATGAAATTCAATGTCCGGAAGTTTCTCCATTTTGAGATCTTTCTCTTTGGTCACGGACATTTCCTGTTTCAGATGACTGATCTGTATGTTTTTGTTGTTTTTCAAACCAATCTCTATAGCTTGCTGTAAGCCGAGGTTCTGGTAATCTATCATCTGTGAATGTAAAAAACTGCTCAATAATAAGCACAACGCAATGCACATATACCGGCATGCGTTAAATATGATATTCATAAATTAATTAAAGTATTTTTGCTAAAATGATTTTGATGCAGCAAAGTTACGACGACAAGCATAGTACCCGATTTGTGAAAACAGAAAAAGATTTGCTCATTTACGCCAATTTGAAAATTCTTCATACCTTTATCCTATGAACAACAGCCATTTTAAAGCGGTAGAAGAAGATGATGCCGAATTCTACATCTATCATGTCCTCACAGGAAATGTCACCACGGAGATTCATTATCACAGTTCAGCACAGTTAGTCTATGCAGAAGGCGGTATCGTACATGTTTTCACAGATCAGAAACACTGGTATCTTCCTGCCAGATGCTTTATGTGGATTCCTGCCGGGACACCGCATTATATTTTTTCTACCAGTCCAAAGGTTGATTTGTATAACTTTTATTTTAAAAAGGAAGAAAATGAAAGTGGCTTTTTTGATGAAATCAATATTTATTCTGTCAATAATCTCCTCCGGGAAATGATTTTTTATACTAAAGACTGGGATGGGAAAATCACAAAAAATGATACCTCAAAATATTATTTTCTCAAAGCTCTCAAAGGAGTTTTACAGGAAAAGAAACATAAACATCTGGCATTTCCGATTCAGCATCCTTTTCCAAAAGATGAAACACTGCTGAAGATTGCAAGATATATTCATGCAAACCTTGAGAAGCCCCTTACGATTGAATCTACAGCAAAAGAATTCGGAATGAGCACAAGAACCCTTTCAAGGAAATTTAAAGAGATTCTGGGCATGAATTACATTCGTTTTCTAAGAGCTTTGAGAATTACCCGTTCTCTTGAACTGATGCTTGAAGGAAAATACAATATGTATGAAATTGCTATGATGGTAGGATACAACAGTCTCTCGTCTTTCAGTAATATCTTCAAAAAGGTAATCGGAATGGCTCCAACGGAATATCAGCATAAATTGAGAGGGGATAAGTAGTGAGTGGGAGGGTTTGAGAGTTTGAGAGTTTGAGTTTCGTCATTCGGGTTACGAGGTAGCAGGGTTTATAATGCTGGATTAGATTTTCTTGGCTGTTCTTACGTGTAATGTTTAAAAAAACTAATTTAACGAGTAATAACAGTTAAGATTTCCTACATTCCCCTTCTCTGAAGGGGTGGATTTTTGCAAAGCAAAAAGACGGGGTAGTTAAGAATCTATACATCCCATATCACACAAACAAAAAACCACCTCAATAAATTGAAGTGGTCTTGTATTGTGAGAAATTCTCAGTTGCTTATTAAGCTTCTTCAGTTTTAGCTTCTTCTTTTTTAGGAGCTGCTTCAACCGGAGCATCAGATACGATGTCAAACTCGTAGTTGTACTCAACATTTCTGTGAAGTCTGATAAGAGCTGCGAATTTACCAGTTCTCTTGATTGTGTTACCAGGAATCTTGATGTATTTTTTCTCTACAGAAACACCAGCTTTTTCTAAAGCAGCAGATAGATCAGCATTGTTGATAGATCCGAATAATTTGTCACCAGCACCTACTTTTGCAGGGATTGTGATAGAAGTTTTCTTCAATTGCTCAACTACAGCGTTAGCAGCAGCGATTAATTTAGCTTCTTCTTCTTTTCTAGCTTCTAATGTAGCTTCTAAAGCAGCTTTGTTTTTAGGTGTAGCTAAAAGCGCAATTCCTTGAGGAATTAAGAAGTTTCTAGCATAACCTGGCTTTACGTTTACTGTATCAAACTCAAGTCCTAAGTTTTCTACGTCTTTTTTTAGGATAATTTCCATTGTTGTTGTCCTTTTTTAGATTTTAGGTTGTATCTAAAATCAAGTTAGAATTAATGATGTATTCAGCAACAAAAGAAGAGGGAAAACCTCTTCTTTTATTTATTTTTGTCTTATTTCAATAAGTCAGCTACGTATGGTAGTAATGCAAGGTGTCTTGCTCTTTTGATAGCAGCAGAAACTTTTCTTTGGTATTTTAAAGAAGTTCCAGTGTATCTTCTTGGTAAAATTTTACCTTGCTCGTTTACAAACTGTAATAAGAAATCAGCATCTTTGTAATCAACGTGCTTAATTCCGTATTTTTTGAATCTACAATATTTCTTTTCAGATTTTGTATTGATATCAAGCGGAGTAAGGAATTTTACTTCTGATTCTCCTCCAGCTGAGGCTTGTTTAGCCATTTCATCTATTGCCATGTCTTGTCTTTTTTAAAAAATAGGGTTAATAATTAAGCTTTAGCTGCTTTTACTTTAGTTCTTCTAGTTACAGCGTACTCAACAGCATGTTTGTCAAGTTTTGTAGTAAGGTAACGGATTACTCTCTCGTCACGCTTAAATGCTAATTCTAGATCAGCTACCACAGTACCTTCTCCTTTGAATTCAATTAGAGTATAGAACCCGTTCTTTTTCAATTGGATAGGATAAGCTAATTTTTTTAATCCCCAGTTTTCTTTAGCAACGATTTCGCAGTTCTTTTCTTTGATAAGATCTACATACTTGTTCACTGCTTCCTCTACCTGTGACTCAGATAGAACGGGAGTTAAAATGAAAACAGTTTCGTAATTGTTCATAATGTTAAATGAATTTGTTAATTATTTCGAGGTGCAAAAGTATAGAATATATTTCTTATATGCAAGAGGATTGGTGAAATAGTTAGGACTTCCTGAGAATATTTATTCACCTTTGCTATGGGTTTCAGGATTCTGTTCGTTTTTGGATCTGATTTCAGCCAGAAAATTCACCTTCAAAACATCGTACAAAGAATGTCTGCTTACCAGGATTGAAGCAATGGAAGAAACCATTCCCGCCAGCATCAGGTGAAAGATCAGAGAATGCCTGTCGGTCATTTCCAGCACAATAATGGCTGAAGTAAAAGGTGCTCTTGTAATACCGGTAAGAAAAGCAACCATTCCTGCCAGAATAACGACATTGGTTTCGTTGGGTGTTAAATGGATAATTCCTGAAATAACAGAACCTATACTTGCTCCCGCAGTAAGAGCCGGAGCAAATATTCCACCCGCACCTCCTGAAGTAAAGGAAAGGGCAGGACCCAGCATTCTCAGAATGGGAACATACCAGTCTTCATGCTTATCTTTGGTAAAAAGGACACGCTCCATAATTTCTTTTCCTGAACCCAGTACTTCTCTGTTGATAAAATAAGCAATGGAAGCAATAATTAAGGCACAAATGATCAGAAAGACCACATTGGCTTTATCTGTTTTCAGTTTTTTCTTCTTCCAGCCGTTGATTTTAAGCATGATAACAGATAGCTGGCTTGCCAGAATACCGGCAGCGGCTGCAACCAATATAATGGGAAACATGACCATTAAAGAAACATCATTGGTTTTCGGATACCCAAGATATAAATAAGATCCGGCCAATGTCTGAGCTGTTAAGCCTGCAATAATTACTGCCGTAAACAAAGCTGTTTTAAAGTAATTGATATGGGTTTTTGACAATTCTTCCACAGCGAAAACAATTCCGCCAAGGGGAGTGTTGAACGCTGCAGCAAGTCCGGCCGCTGCTCCCGTCATAATCATATTTTTCTTGGAAATCTTTGGCCACCAATCAGGAAGATACTCGTTCACTTTTCTGAAAACTGAACCTGCAATCTGAATGGTAGGGCCTTCACGTCCCACAGCACCTCCTCCGATGACAAGAATGACAGAAGACAGGATTTTGAAAAAAATAATTTTAATACTTAACAGATTCCGGATTTTCCTATGTTCTTTCGGATTGGCGAGCTCTACTGCGGCCATTACCTGTGGAATACCGCTTCCTTTGGCGTTGGGGGCAAATTCTTTCACCAACCACCATGATAGAACAAATCCTATAGGAGCAATAATGAAAATCATCCATGCGTGCCAGTCGAAAATAAAATTCATCAGATGTTCACCCCAGGCAAATACCTGTGCATACATCACAGCGAAGAAACCTGTAATAACAGATCCTATCCAAAAGGGAATGGCCTGAAGCAGATTGTGCTTCAACTGTTCGTTCCGGATATTGTCGAAAGAATTTTTGAGGGATCTTTTGATGAGGGTGAAAATTTTCAGCATTTGCAGGTTTTGAGGGATGAAATTACGGTAAAATCTGGAATTTATATTTCATTTAGGAACTTTGAAATAATTTCAGCATTTCCTGTCGTCAGTATTTCGGGTAAACCGAAACTTAAAATAGTATTTCTCACTTCAAGTTTAAAGTTTTCATTGGGAAAAGATTGTATTGTTTCTTTTCTCTTTGAGTTTAAAAAATTCATGGCTTTATATTGATCACTTCCTAAAACATAGAAATCTTTAAAATCATGATCTTTAAAATTGATATTAAAACTAGTGAAGATTCCTGCAATCTTATCCATCAATCTTTTCTTGTTAATGGAAATATACCCAAAATCTTGTTCAAGTTTTTTTAATCCCCAAAGTTGTACCGTATCATATTTTCGTCCCAGGCGCCCACCTCTGGAAGCCATACCGACTTTACTGACAATATAAAGGTAGAAAGGGTTGTCTTTATTGCGATCCTTTAAAGAATAGCAGATCTTCGGGATAAATATCGGATACAGATCGTGAGAACTGAATTGTTCATAAGGAGAATCTTGAATGTCAATTACCGAAATGTCATAGGAGTCTGAAAGCTGATCATAAACTTCAGTGATTAATTTTTCATCTTCCTCGGTGAAATCAGAAAATCTGGTCATGTCATGCTTTCTGTAATCAAGATCCATTATTGAATATTTATTTGCTTAAAAATAATGTTAATAAATCTAATTTACAAATAACTTCTGATATTATAGATTTAGATTTGTTTTATTAGTGATTTGATAATAAAAAAGTCATTTGTTTGAATATTTGTAATATGTCTTTTAGGTTGTTTAATCTTTTTATATTTTATTGAGTTTAACTGATAAAAACCCAAAAAAAACCTCCGATTGAATCGAAGGTTTACTATTTACAATCAGCAAAAATTACTTATTGCCAATTACTCATTACTTATATTTCAGTGTTCAGATCCCAGTTTTCAAGGTAGTCGTGAACGTGCTTCAGCATCATTCCACCTAAAGATCCGTCTACTACTCTGTGGTCATAAGAGTGAGACATGAACATTAAGTTTCTGATAGCAATTACATCTCCGTCAGCTGTTTCAAGAACTGCAGGCTTTTTAACGATGGCTCCAATGGCTAAAATAGCAACCTGAGGCTGAGGAATAATCGGTGTTCCCATCAGGTTTCCGAAGCTTCCTACGTTAGAAATTGTATACGTTGCTCCCTGAGTATCTTCCGGTCTTAATTTCTTGTTTCTTGCTCTGTAAGCTAAATCGTTGATTGCTTTTGCAAGACCTGAAAGTGATAACTGATCTGCATTTTTGATGACAGGAACAATAAGGTTTCCGTCCGGAAGGGCAGTCGCCATACCAATGTTGATGTTTTTCTTTTTGATGATATTCTCACCATTGATAGAAACATTGATCATCGGGAAATCCTGAATAGCTTTTACTACCGCTTTAACGAAAATAGGCATGAACGTCAGTTTTTCACCTTCACGTTTTTCGAATACCGCCTTGTTTTTATTTCTCCATTTTACAACGTTGGTAACGTCTGTTTCAATGAAAGAAGTAACGTGTGGAGCAATTTGTTTTGCTTTCACCATGTTTTCAGCGATGATCTTTCTCATTCTGTCCATTGGAATGATCTCATCACCTGCACTTACCGGAATGGTAGCTGCCGGAGCAGATGCTGCTTGTTGTGGAGCAGAAGTAGCCTGTACCGGAGCTGCCTGTTGAGCCGGCTTGCTTCCTCTGTTAGCAACATATGCCAATATATCTTCTTTGGTAATTCTTCCTTCTAAACCGCTTCCTTTGATAGATTTCAGTTCAGTTTCAGAAATATTTTCCTGTTGTGCGATAGATTTTACAAGTGGAGACAGATAAAGGTCTCCTGAGAATTCTACGTTTGAAGCAGCCACTGTTTGTAAAGGCTCTTCAATCGCTTTTAAAGTGTCAGCATCCGGAGTAGCTGCCGGAGTTTCATTTTTTACTTCTTCTGAAGCAGCGCCTTCTCCTTCAATTTCTAAAATAGCAATGGCTTCACCTACTTTTGCAACTTCATCTTTTTGCTTTAAAATTTTTACAATTTTCCCCGAAACTGGTGTCGGTACGTCTGAATCTACTTTATCTGTTGCAATTTCTACTACGGAGTCATCCTCCTTTACGTTATCACCTTCATTGAATAACCAAGTGATAATTGTCGCTTCCATAACACCTTCTCCCATGGAAGGAAGCAATAATTTGTATTCTGCCATTTTTGATTTTTAGATTTTGACAAATATATAAAAAAAATCGGTTTTTTTAAGAAATATATAATCTTAGCTAAATTCAATATAGATATTTTCACCTACATTCAGTCCAAACAGGCTTTTAGCGCCGTTTTTCTTACTTCCTTTGTAGATGGTAAGCTCCAATAACTGACTATCATTGAAGATAGCTGCAGACTGTCCGTGGAATTCGGTCTCCCGTTTCCAGTCTGAAACCACTTCTGTGTGGCTTGAAAATATTCTTGAAAGGCTTAAATTTCTGAATTTTATAGTAAAACTGCTGTAGCCTTTACTGATGTTTTCAAAAAAATCTTTATTGATATTTGATATTATATTTCCGAAATTATCAATGTAAGTAACTTCACCAATAATCATCCCTTCCGATTCATTATAAACCGCCCGTGGGAACATCAGCTGTTTTGCTGTGCTTATTTTTCTTCCTATGACTTCAGGAAGTCCGCCATTGGCGAGATGCACTGCTGCAGGAACAAAAATGTCCGTAGATGTGAAGTTGATAACATCATCAAAACGGTTATTCAGCGTAAGCTCGTAGATGGCTTCCGGTTTTATATCAAAAAATATGAGGCTTAAAAGGCCATTGTCTGCCGCCAGGAAGTATGATCCGTCTGCTTTATAGAGGATATTCTTTCTTGATTTGCTGTAAAAACTGTCTACAGAAAGAATGTGAATGCTTCCTTTAGGAAAATATTTATAAGCATTTCTTACAATATACGAAGTTTGTATAAGGTTGAATGCCTGGATTTCGTGGGTGATATCAATAATATTAACCTCAGGGTTTAGAGACAGAATTTTGCCTTTCACAGCGGCAACTCTGTAATCTAAATTTCCGAAATCCGAAGTAAGGGTAATAATTGACATGAGCAATTTATAGAATAGTGTAGTATTGCAAAGTTATTTAAAATAAAAAGAAAGCCCGAAAGATTGTTGAAAAGAATTTGATATAAATTTGAAAAAAAGCTTTAATTTTAAAATCTAAAAATAAAAATACTGCATGTTTGAATTAACATATGATTTGGAAGATATCGATGCGAAAATCTTCTATGGAGTTAATAACCAATATTTCAACTTAATAAAATCAAGCTTTCCAACCATTAAAATTACAGGACGAGATCATTTCATCTTTGCCATGGGAAATCAGGAAGCTTTAGACATACTGAAACAAAAACTGGATGATATTGTCAGTTTTATCTCCAAAAACAATTCAATAGGGCTGAAAGATGTTGAAAATATATTGAATATTAAAGATGAAAATGAGAAACAACTGATATTTGACCAGGATATCATTGTAAAAGGAGTAAACGGAAAAGTAATTAAAGCTAAGACGACCAATCTTAAAAAGCTGGTAAAAGAAACGGACAAAAAGGACATGGTTTTTGCCATTGGTCCTGCAGGTACCGGAAAAACATATACCAGTGTAGCATTGGCAGCAAGAGCTTTGAGAGATAAAGAAGTAAAAAGAATTATCCTGACAAGACCAGCTGTAGAAGCGGGAGAAAGTCTGGGATTTCTTCCTGGGGATCTTAAAGAAAAGCTTGATCCGTATTTACAGCCTTTATATGATGCGCTTCGTGATATGATTCCGCATGAGAAACTGGAAGGCTTCATGGAAAAGAAAGTCATTGAAGTAGCTCCATTGGCTTTCATGAGAGGACGTACGCTGGATGATGCTTTTGTGATTCTAGATGAAGCGCAGAATACCACTCATGCGCAGATGAAAATGTTCCTTACCAGAATGGGGATGAATGCCAAGTTCATTATCACAGGTGATCCTAGTCAGATTGATCTTCCTAAAAACCAGCAGTCCGGGCTGAAAGAGGCCATGAGAATTTTAAATGGAGTAAAAGAGATCGGATTTGTACATCTTACGGAAGAAGACGTGGTAAGACATCCGGTGGTAAGAAAGATTATTCTGGCTTATAACGATGAAGAGAAAAGACTAAGAAACGACTAGTGGATATGAGTAAAAGTTTCCGTTAACCTTTTATTAACCTTAAATTGGTTAGTTAAAATTTGTTAATTTGAAAAAAATAATTAGTTTTGCAGACCTTATAATGTAAAAACTAATTAAACATGAAAAAACTTTTACTTGTTGCAGCGGTCGCTGCTATGGGAATTTGTGCCAACGCACAAGAATTTCGATTTGGTCCAAAAGCCGGTTTCGCAATGTCTACGATTAAACTGGACGATAAGCAGGATGATCTTGAGGGGAGAAAAATGTCTCCGAAATACACCTTCTATATCGGTGGGATGGCTGAGTACAAATTCAATGATAACTTTGCTGTTCAGGGGGAAGTTTTATATTCACCACTGGGAGCTAAAGAAAAAATAGATGGAGTAAATGCCGGAGGGATGTATTTTGGTGAATCAACAAAAGTGACTTTTGGAACTCTTTTGGTTCCGGTTTCTGCAAAATACTTCATTACAGAAGGTTTCTCAGTAGCAGCCGGTCTAAACGTGGGAATCATTCTTACGGCTAAACAAAAGTCTGTAATTGGTTCAGACTTCCTTGATGTGGAAGTGGAAGGTGAAGGCGGTGATGTAGATATTAAAAAAGATATCAAATCATTAAACCTTGCTCCGTTCTTAGGCGTTGAATATATGTTGGAAAACGGACTTTTCTTTGATGCAAGATACAGCTTAGGGGTATCAAACCTATCTAACGACAATAGCGGAGGTACTGTAAAGAACAGTTTTGCCCAGGTGGGTGTAGGTTTCAAATTCGGAGGAAACTAATTCTTAAATTTTTTAATATCAAATAATATAATGCAGGACAAAATTTGTCCTGCTTTTCCCGTTATAGTATGATTTATTCTAATAATAAAAATAATTAGTACTTTTGCAAGGTAATTCAAAGCTACTAAAAAAATGAAAAAACTATTATTACTAGGTGCTTTTGCACTTTTAGGAGGTGCTGCTCAAGCGCAGGAAGGTTTTAAAATCGGTGGACATATTGGTGTTCCTGTATCTGATGCAAGTGATGTATCTTCGTTTACATTAGGAGTGGATGCAGCTTATATGTGGAATATTGCCAAAGGTTTCGACCTTGGGGTAACCACAGGATATTCTCATTTCTTCGGAAAAGATCACTTTGACGATTTCGGATTTGTTCCTGTAGCTGTTTCCGGGAAATATAAATTTAAAGGAGCTCCTGTTTTTGTAGGATTAGACCTTGGATATGGTATTTCTACAAAGGATGGGGTAGATGGCGGTTTCTATGCACAGCCTAAATTTGGATACCAGATGTCCAAAGGAGAGTTGTATATCGGATATCAGTCTATCAGTAACAGACGTGATTATGGTTGGTACAAACATAATTGGAACGTAGGAGCTGTAAACTTAGGATTTAATTTCTTCTTGAAATAACAAAAGCAATTGCATATGAGAACTCCGGCCGAAGGCCGGAGTTTTTTTGATTACTTATATAAAGGCTGTACGGATTCCTGATCTTAAATTTTTAGTAGAGTGGATCTATAACGGTTAAGAAAGTAAAAAGAATCTTAAATAATAAACATTTGTTTAAATTTTAAGAGTTAATAACTTTGAAATTAACAGTTTAGGTTAATTAATTTTAGCATTTTTCCAGAGTTCATGGGGTTTTAGAAAAAAAAGCAAAATTAAAAAAAACAAATATATTCAGCTCTTGTTGAAAAAAAGTGATTTTTTTATTCATAAAATTGTGAAAAACTTAATAACATCTCTTAACTAGGATTTATTTTTATAAAACATTAAATTTTAACAATGATATTAATCACATTAACAAATTTTAATATTAGTGGGGACCACTGTAAATTTGCCCTCAGAAAGTATTAAAATTTTTTAAAATGAAAAAAATATTATTAGCGGGTGCTGTTGCACTTTTCGGTTTATCAAACGCTCAGATTGCTAAAGGAACTACATATTTATCAGGATCTGTTGGTTATTCTCAAGTAGAATCTAACAACGGTAACGATAAAAAAGAAAACTTCAACGTATTACCTACAGTTGGATATTTCGTAAACACTAACTTAGCAATCGGATTAGGAGTTGGTTACCAAACTGAAAAAAACACCCTAACTACTACTCTTGGTAACACAGTAGGAGAAAGCATTACTAAGCAGCCAGCTTTTGTTGTTGCTCCATTCGTAAGAAAATACTGGACTTTATCTGACAAATTATATTTCTTCGGACAATTGGCAGTTCCAATGCAGTTCGGAAAAACTGAAACTGAAACTAACTCACAAACTACAGTAGGAAACTCTACAGTTTATACTTCTACTTCTACTGAAGCTAAATACACTAAAATTGGTGTAACTGTTAAGCCAGGTTTAGATTATTTCTTAAACAAGAACTGGTCTATCGAAGCTACTATCGGTGAGTTCGGTTATAGCAACTACAAGCCAAAAGATGGTGATGCTACAAACAACTACAACTTCGGATTGAATTTATCTTCTGTAACTTTCGGAGTTAAATATGTATTTGCAAAATAATAAACAAAGCATATAGCAAGAAAGCCCTGAGAAAATCTTAGGGCTTTTTTTCTATACAAAACTAATATAATAATCATGAAAAAAATCGTATTGATGGGTGCTGTTGCACTTTTCGGTTTATCAAATGCACAGATTGCAAAAGGAACTTCTTATCTTTCCGGTCAGGTAGGATATTATCACAGTGAAAAGGACGAATTCAACACTAACAGAAAGGATGATGTGATCAGAATCCTTCCTACAGCAGGGTATTTCGTTACTAATAACCTGGCCGTGGGACTTGGTTTAGGTTATAAAAGTGCTGTCACAAAATACAGATTGGGCAATCCTGCCATCAGTAATGTATTTGAAGTTAAATATACAGATAATGCCTTTGTGGTAGCTCCATTCGTGAGAAAATACTGGACTTTATCTGATAAATTATATATCTTCGGACAGTTACAGGTTCCATTGGAGTTCGGCAAGGAAAAAATGAAAGCAAACAGTAATATTAACGATGCGGATCCTTTGCTTACAGCTGCATTGAACAGAGAAAATAACTATACCAATATCGGAGTGAATATCAAACCGGGGCTGGATTATTTCGTGACTAAAAACTGGTCTATTGAAGCTACAATTGGGGAATTCGGATACAATACTTACAAAAGAGACATTGACGGGGCAAAAAGAGCTGATGATTACAAATTTGGTATCAGTTTAACTTCCGTGACTTTTGGAGTTAAATATGTATTTGCAAAATAAAATAGATATATTTGCCCTGAGATAGCTATCTTAGGGCTTCTTTACTATAAAACTATTTAATAATCATGAAAAAAATCTTATTAGCATCTGCCATTGCTTTATTTGCGGGGTTGAATGCACAAACTACATTCGGACTAAAAGCGGGGTATGCTTTATCAACATTAAATTCTGATGCTAACAGTGTCGATTTTGGCGGAATAGGAGCAAGCCTTGAGTCTAAATCCGGTTTTTATATCGGAGGTTTGGTTGAGCATAAACTGAACAATAAATTTGCGTTACAGGGAGAAGTGGAATATGCTAACCTGGGAGGAAAAGCAGTGGTAAAAGCTTCCGGAGTTACCGTAACGGAAAAACTGCACTTTAACAGAATTGTTATTCCTGTATCTGCAAGGTATTATGCAACTCCTGAACTGGGACTTTATGCAGGTCCGTATGTAAGTTTCAGAACCAATACAAAAGCTAAAATTGAAGTGAGTGGAGCTCAGTCGAATCCAGGCGCTATCAGCGAAGGTGAAAAATATCTTGAAAACTATTTTGATGATGGGCTGAAGTCCACAGAATTTGGTTTGTTTTTAGGGGCTGATTATAATCTATACAAAGGATTATTCGTGGATGCACGTTACAGCTTTGGTCTTACCAATATGATTAAAAATCCTGTAGATGGAGAAAAACTAAAAATGAATTTTTTCCAGTTAGGAGTAGGGTATAAGTTTAAATAAACATATATCTATATAAAATAAAAACTCTCAGAATTTCTGAGAGTTTTTTATGAATAATTTTACCTTTTTTATTTTCCAAACATTCCACCCATTCCAGGCATATTTGGCATTTTGCTCATCATCTGCATCATTTGCTTCCCTTGAGGCCCCTGCATCATCTTCATCATTTTACCCATCTGATCGAACTGTTTCATCAATTGATTCACATCTTCGATTTTTCTACCGGCACCTTTGGCAATTCTGCCTTTTCTCTGTGTATTGATGATAGAAGGTCTTCTTCTTTCTTCAGGAGTCATAGAGTAAATGATGGCTTCAATATGCTTAAACGCATCATCACTGATTTCTACGTCTTTGATTGCTTTTCCAACTCCGGGAATCATTCCCATCAAATCCTTCATATTACCCATCTTCTTGATCTGATTGATCTGCTTAAGGAAATCGTCAAAACCAAATTCGTTTTTGGCAATTTTTTTATGAAGTTTTTTAGCTTCTTCTTCATCGAACTGCTCCTGAGCTCTTTCTACTAAGGAAACAACGTCTCCCATTCCCAGGATTCTGTCTGCCATTCTTTCCGGGTAGAAAAGATCTAAAGCTTCCATTTTTTCTCCTGTAGAGATAAATTTAATTGGCTTTTCAACAACAGAACGGATTGTTAATGCAGCTCCACCTCTGGTATCACCATCTAGTTTGGTTAAAACAACTCCGTCAAAGTTCAAAGCATCGTTGAATGCTTTTGCTGTATTCACGGCATCCTGACCTGTCATTGAGTCAACAACAAATAGTGTTTCATTGGGTTTAATGAAGTAATGAACAGATTTAATCTCGTTCATCATCTGCTCATCGATTGCCAAACGACCTGCCGTATCCACGATCACAACATCATGACCGTTTGATTTTGCAAAATTGATGGCGTTTTCAGCAATCGTAGAAGGGTTTGTAGAGCCTTCTTCAGTAAAAACAGGAACATTAATCTGTCCTCCCAATACTTTCAGCTGGTCAATTGCTGCAGGACGGTATACGTCACAGGCTACCAATAAAGGTTTTTTATTTCTTTTTGTCTGTAAATAATTAGCAAGCTTTCCCGAGAAAGTTGTTTTACCAGATCCCTGAAGACCTGCAATAAGAATTACAGTAGGTTTTCCTGAAAGATTAATTCCTTCCTGAGAGCCTCCCATCAGATCTACCAATTCATCATGAACAATTTTTGTCATCAACTGTCCCGGAGTAAGGGAAGTAAGAACGTTTTCTCCTAATGCTTTATCCTGAACTCTCTTTGTAAGATCTTTCGCAACTTTATAGTTAACGTCGGCATCTACCAACGCTCTACGGATTTCCTTTACGGTTTCCGCAACATTGATTTCAGTAATTTTTCCTCTTCCGGAAATATTGTGTAATGCCTTGTCTAATTTATCCTGTAAACTATTAAACATATTGATTGTAAATTATAGGTTTGCAAAAATAAGGAATTTTTAGCATATGCAAAGTGTTTGAATGCGTAATATTATATATATACGTAATATTATTATAGACAAGAAAAATGATAAATATCAAATCATAGTATAATCCGATAGAAAAAGTCTATTTTTGCGATCAATTAAATATAGAATGAAAATCAATCCCAATATTCTTGTTGTCATTTTATTCTTTCTGACTTTCCTGGTACATTTTTCCCTTTGGAAATTTGTTTTTCACCTGGATGAAATTGTGATCATCAAATTTTATCTTTTTCTAAGCGTCATGTTTATGATGATGATCACGCTTGTAATTTTAATTAATAGAGTAGCACCACAATTTTTAGGATTGTCTGTTATTGGTTTGATCCTTTTAAAATTTGGTTTAATGTACTTAATCAGAAAAAAACTGAACTTTGAAGTGATTCCTGGCTATAAATTTCATTTTATCATTCCTTATTTTGTCCTGACAGCACTGCTTACATACTACGCGATCGGGTTAATTAATCATGATAAAAAACAGTAAAATTATTTATTGAAACTAGAAAAAATATCATATTTTTGCACAACGAAAAAAACCTATCAATGTTTAAGAAATTCGCAGTTTTATTTTACAGTATTTTTGTATTAAACTTAGTGTCTGCACAGCATGGTGAGGCCACCACTGGTGAGGCTCCTGCTAAAGAGCTTTCAGAGAAAGACAAAGTAACTAAAGAAAACAAAGAGTTCATCGATCATCACTTGTTGGATGCTCATGATTTCACATTGATGGTTGATAAAGATGGTCATCATATCGGTTTTCCTCTTCCTGTTATTTTTTATGATAATGGATTCCATTCTTTTATGAGTAACAAAGAAGGATTTATGCATGGAGAACCAACTGAAGTAGATGGAGCTTATTATGTATTACATCATGAGAAGATCTATAAAACAGACGAAAAGGGAACTATTACTCTGGATAAAGATCATCATCCAACACAAGAGAGAGTTTTAGATCTTTCTATCACAAAAAGTGTATTGATTATCATTTTGGTGGCAGTTTTCATGTTTGTGTTGTTTGTTGGTATGGCTAAGTCTTATAAGAAGTCTGCAGTTCCTACAGGAGTAGCAAGATTCTTAGAACCTTTGGTGATTTTTGTAAGAGATGAAATCGCTCTTCCTAACATTGGACATAAGTATAAGAGATTTATGGGGTATTTATTAACCGTATTCTTCTTTATTCTTTTTCTTAACGTTTTAGGATTGATGCCTTTTGGAATTAATGTTACAGGTAATATTACAATGACATTCTTCCTTGCTATTCTTACGTATTTGATTACAACATTCTCAGCTAACAAAGATTACTGGAAACATATCTTCTGGATGCCAGGTGTTCCGGTTCCGATGAAATTCATTATGTTGCCAATCGAATTATTAGGAACTATTACTAAGCCATTCGCTTTGATGATCCGACTTTTTGCAAACATGACTGCAGGTCACATCGTAGTAATGACTTTGATTGGATCTATCTATATCTTTAAAAACTGGATCGCAGGAGTAGCATTTCCATTCTTAACATTAGTAATTTATTTACTTGAAGTTTTGGTAGCATTCCTACAGGCATATATCTTCACAATGCTATCTGCTTTATTTATCGGAATGGCAGTTGAAGAGCACGAGCACGAACATCACGCTGCTCACTAATTAAAAGTTAAAAAGAGAAATTAAACAAATATTAAAACAATTTTTTAAAATTATATATTATGGAAATCCCTAGAATTATTGGTGCAGGTCTTATCGTACTAGGTGTAGGTATCGGTCTTGGTAAAATCGGAGCTGCTGCTCTTGAAGCTATCGCTAGACAGCCTGAGCAATCTGGAAAAATCCAAACTGCTATGCTTATTGCAGCTGCACTAGTTGAAGGTGTTGCATTTGCTGCGTTATTCGCATCATAAGCCAAACAAAACTAAAACATTGTTGCAGCGGTTGGCTGCAGCAATGTTAATTTTAAAAAAAAAGTAATAATTATTTATACATTATATAATGGAATTAATTCATCAGTTTTCATCAGGACTATTTATTATCCAGTCTGTTATTTTTCTAGCATTATTATTTTTGTTAGGTAAATTCGCTTGGAAGCCAATTTTAAAGTCAATCGACGACAGAGAAACATCTATTGTTGACGCTCTTAATCAAGCTAAATTAGCAAGAAAAGAAATGGAAACTTTAAAAGAGGATAACGAAAGAATCATTCGTGAAGCTAAAATCGAAAGAGATGCTATCCTTAAAGAAGCCAGAGAAATTAAAGACAGAATCGTAGGAGAAGCTAAAGATGCTGCTAAAGCTGAAGGAGACAAAATGATCGAAGCTGCTAAGCAGACTATCAACGCTGAGAAAAATGCTGCAATGGCAGACATCAAAACTCAAATTGGTACTTTATCTGTAAACATTGCTGAGTCTATCCTGAAGCAAAAGCTAGACAACAGCGAAGCTCAAAACGAATTAGTTCAAAATTATTTAAACAAATCAAACCTTAACTAAGAATGCTTACATCTAAAGTAGCTAAAAGATACGCACAAGGTTTACTTGACTTCACCAACGAATCAGGGCAAACGGCTACTGTATTTTCTGAAATGAAAGATGTAGTAAAGGTAATGACTGAATCTAAAGATTTAAACAAGTTTTTCCTTACTCCTTACATCGATTCTAAAAAGAAAATAGAAGTAGCAAACGAAATATTCAAAGGTTTATCTGTTTCTTCTCAAAACCTGATCAGATTGGTCATTAAGCATGGACGTGAAAACCAATTGAAAAATATTGCTCAGGAATTTATCAACAAAGTAGAAGACCTTAGTGGTGTACAGAGAGTAACGCTTACTACAGCAACTCCGCTTTCAAAAGAGAATCTTGACCAGATTTTAAGATCTACAAATCTTGTAAATGCTGATTCAAACTTTGATCTGAAAGTAAATGTGAAACCTGAAATTCTTGGAGGATATGTTCTGAGAGTAGGTGACCAGCAGGTAGATGCGTCTGTGAAGACAAAATTGAACCAAGTTAAAAAAGATTTCCAATTAAATTAAGAAAAACAACCATACAATGGCAGAAATAAATCCGGCAGAAGTATCTGCGATCTTAAAACAGCAATTGGCCAACTTCGATACTCAATCAAACGTTGAGGAAGTAGGTACAGTTTTAACCATCGGTGATGGTATTGCTCGTGTATACGGGTTAGAAAACGTACAATACGGAGAGTTGGTGAAATTTTCTAGTGATGTAGAAGGTATTGTACTTAACCTTGAAGAAGACAACGTGGGGGTTGCTCTACTTGGTGAAAGTAAATTAGTAAAAGAAGGTGATACAGTAAGAAGAACAAACAGAATCTCTTCTATCAAAGTAGGAGAAGGTATGTTAGGAAGAGTAGTAGATACTCTTGGTAACCCAATCGATGGTAAAGGTCCTATTACTGGGGATTTATACGAAATGCCATTGGAAAGAAAGGCTCCTGGAGTTATCTTCAGACAGCCGGTAACTGAGCCTTTACAGTCTGGTATCGTTGCAATTGATGCGATGATCCCTGTAGGAAGAGGTCAGAGAGAGCTTATCATTGGTGACAGACAAACAGGTAAAACTACTGTTGCGATTGATACGATCATCAACCAAAAAGAATTCTTTGATGCTGGTAAGCCAGTATATTGTATATATGTTGCTATCGGTCAGAAAGCTTCTACTGTAGCACAAATCGTTAAAACTCTTTCTGATAAAGGAGCTTTAGCTTATACGGTAATCGTTGCAGCTAACGCATCAGATCCGGTTCCAATGCAGGTATATTCTGCAATGGCAGGAGCTTCTATCGGTGAGTTCTTCAGAGACACTGGTAGACCAGCACTTATCGTTTATGATGATTTATCTAAACAAGCTGTTGCTTACCGTGAGCTTTCTCTACTATTGAGAAGACCACCGGGCCGTGAAGCTTATCCTGGAGACGTTTTCTACCTTCACTCAAGACTATTGGAAAGAGCTGCAAAAGTAATCGCTGATGACGAAATTGCTAAGCAAATGAATGATTTGCCAGAGTCTCTTAAGCCAATCGTAAAAGGTGGTGGTTCATTAACAGCCCTTCCAATTATCGAAACTCAGGCTGGTGACGTTTCTGCATATATCCCTACAAACGTAATCTCTATTACAGACGGACAGATTTTCCTGGAGTCTGATCTATTCAACTCAGGGGTTCGTCCTGCGATCAACGTAGGTATCTCTGTATCAAGGGTAGGAGGTAACGCTCAGATCAAATCAATGAAAAAAGTTTCTGGTACATTGAAGCTAGACCAGGCTCAATATAAAGAATTGGAAGCGTTTGCTAAATTCGGTTCTGACCTTGATGCTTCTACTTTAGCAGTGATCTCTAAAGGAGAAAGAAACGTAGAAATCCTTAAGCAGCCGGTAAATGCACCACTTCCTGTAGAAAGTCAGGTAGCGATCGTATACGCTGGAACAGAAAACTTAATGAGAAACGTTCCATTGAACAAGATCAAAGAATTCCAATACGAATACATCGAGTTCCTTAAATCTAAGCACCCAGATACAATGGCTGCTATCAAGGCTGGAAAAATCGATAACGATATTACAGGTGTTCTTAAGCAGGCAGCTAACGATTTAGCTTCTAAATACAACTAAAAAATTCAATGTTTAAGGTTTAAAATATAGCGTTTTAAGCCTTAAACTTTAGACCTTAAACTTTGAACCCAAATTAATGGCAAACTTAAAAGAAATACGAGGCAGAATTACGTCAATTTCATCTACGATGCAGATTACACGTGCTATGAAGATGGTTTCCGCGGCGAAACTTAAAAAAGCACAGGATGCAATCGTAATGTTAAGACCTTATTCTGAAAAATTACAGGAGCTTATCCAGAATGTAAATTCTAGCTCTGATCCTGATCAGATTTCTGTATATGCTCAGAAAAGAGAGGTTAAAAGAGTACTATTCATCGCTGTTACTTCAAACAGAGGTCTTGCGGGAGCTTTTAACTCTTCTATCGTAAAAGAGCTTAACCTTCAGTTCCAGAACAATGCCCAGTACGAGGTTGAAGTTCTTCCTGTAGGTAAAAAAGTATATGATGCTGTAAGAAGAAACCGTACGGTATATACTAATGGAAGTTCTGTTTATGATAATCTGAATTTTGATGCAGTTGCTCATATCACTGAAGGGGTAATGACGAGCTTCAGAGAAGGTAAATTTGACGAAGTTTATGTTATCTATAACAAATTCGTTAATGCTGCTACTCAGGAAGTAACTACAGAACAGCTTCTTCCGATCTCAATGCCGGAAAATACTGAGCCACAGGTTGAAACAGATTATATCTTTGAACCTAACAGAGCTGAAATCCTGGATAACCTGATTCCAAAGTCTATCAAAACTCAGGTTTTCAAAGCCATCTTAGATTCAGTAGCATCTGAGCACGGAGCGAGAATGACTGCAATGCACAAAGCAACAGATAACGCTCAAGCTTTAAAGAATGATCTTGTAATCTTCTACAACAAAGCAAGACAGGCTGCAATTACCAACGAAATCCTGGAAATTGTTTCCGGAGCAGAAGCTTTGAAAAATTCATAAAGAATTATTCTATTATACAAATAAAAGCACCGATAATTTCGGTGCTTTTTTGTTTACAAAGGGCTGAAACAGTCAGGGGTTGTTCAAAAATCACGTTTTTATAAGAAAAGGACAGTTTGTTTCAATTGTTTTTTTTTATTAAAAATTAGCAGTATTATATCGTGTTGTATTTTCTGAAGAAAATTCCTTCATCGAAATAATCTATCCCGGATTCAGGTTATTTTTATTTTGCATATCTTTGTAGCTAATAAAATTTATACAATCTCTAAATGGACTCGGACATAGTCAGGCTTTTGCTGGCCTTATTTCTTGTTTTACTAAATGGCTTCTTCGTAGCCGCAGAATTTTCAATTGTTAAAGTTCGTTACTCACAAATTCAGTTAAAGGCTGCAGAAGGAAATTCTATGGCTAAACAGGCAGAACATATCATCAAACATCTTGATGAATATCTTTCGGCTACACAATTAGGAATTACATTGGCATCCCTTGCCCTTGGTTGGGTAGGAGAAAGTGCTTTGCACCATGTGGTTGAAAGCCTCTTTCATTCGTTTAATATAGACTTGACGGAAACAACGATTACCACAATTTCAGTGGTGACCAGTTTTGTATTGATTACCATCATGCACATTGTGTTTGGTGAGCTTATTCCGAAATCAATCGCGATCAGAAAGTCTGAAGCAACTACAATGGCAACAGCTGTTCCGTTGAGAGTTTTCTATACGATTTTTAAACCGTTTATCTGGTTGATGAACTCCATGTCAAACGGATTCCTTAGACTGGTTAAAATTCACCCGGCTTCAGAGCAGGAAATTCACTCTACGGAAGAACTTCAGCTTTTGGTAAAACAAAGTGCAGACAGCGGAGAAATTGAAGAAGAAAACTATGAGATTATTAAAAATGCATTTGATTTTACAGATCACTCTGCCAAGCAGATCATGGTTCCAAGACAGAATATTACTTCTATAGACTTTGAAGAAGATATCAATGATATTATCAATAAAATTATGGACAGCGGATACTCCCGTATTCCCGTTTATATTGATTCCATTGATAATATAATCGGAATTTTCTACACAAAGGAAATTATAAGAGAATTTGTGAAGAGAAAGGGAAATCTGGACCATGAAGATCTTAAAGACTTAATGCGTGATGCCTTCTTCGTGGTGGAAAGCAAAAAAGTTTCAGACTTATTGAAGACTTTCCAGCTTAAAAAACAACATATTGCCATTGTTATCGATGAATTTGGTGGAACAGAAGGAATTATCACACTGGAAGACATTCTGGAAGAGCTTGTGGGAGAAATTCAGGATGAAGAAGATGATGAAGAAAAAATCGTTGATAAAATAGCGGATAATACCTATTGGGTACAGGCCACGCAGCCGTTGGACGAAATTAATGAATTCCTTCCTAAAAAACTTCCTCTTTCCGAAGAAAGCGAATACAACTCACTGGCCGGATTTATTCTTTATGAGCTGGAAGAAATCCCTGAAGAAAACCAGGAATTTGACCTTGAAGATTATCACTTTAAAATTCTGAAAATGAATAATAAAAGTGTAGAACTGGTGGAGCTGGTTTATCAGGAACCTAATGCTATTGATAATCTGGCGGACAAAATAGGAGAAGTTTAAAAGCATGAGAATGAATTTTTATAACAGCATAAAAGATTACGAAAATCCAAAACGTCAGTACGAAGAAGAAGTTCTCGTCTTAGATGATACGGATGAAGTTTATAAACTGGTACTGCATAACGATGATATTCATACTTTTGATTATGTAATAGACTGTCTGATCGAAATATGCAAGCATACCCTGGAACAGGCTGAACAATGTACAATTCTTGTTCATTATAAAGGCAAGTGTACCGTAAAAACAGGCTCAATGGATGTTTTGAAGCCTATGCATGAAAAATTAATTTCGCGTGAATTAACAAGCGAAATCGTATAAAATAAAAAGCCGACAAATTAATTGTCGGTTTTTTTTATGGAATTCGGAGGAGATAGTGGAGGAAGGGCAATACATCACAAAAACTGAAAGGCTTCCAGCTAATCTCTCAATCTTTAAGTGCTTTAATCTTTTAATTTCTCAACACACTTACATTGCCATATTTTATCTAAAATAGTATATTTGTACCAACTATAAAGAAACAAAAAAAACAATGCTTGTAATAGGAATTGCCGGTGGTACAGGATCCGGCAAAACTACAGTTGTTGATAAGATACTTCAGCAGCTTGATATTGAGGGAATGAATATCCTCTCTCAGGATAATTATTATCACGACAACCAAGGTCTTACACTGACGGAAAGAGAAGCTCTTAACTATGACCATCCAAAATCAATAGACTTTGACCTACTGATAAAACATGTAAAAGCTTTAAAAAATAATGAATCTATTGAACAGCCGATTTATAGCTTTGTTACCCATTCCAGAACAGGAGATCATGTTACTGTAGAACCTAAAAACGTATTGGTGGTAGAAGGAATTCTTGTTCTGACCAACAAAGAATTGCTGAAAGAATTTGATTTGAAAGTATTTGTTCATGCAGATTCTGACGAAAGACTGATCAGGAGGATCAGAAGAGATACCCAGGAAAGGGGAAGAGATCTGAGCGAAGTATTACACCGCTATCAGACTACATTGAAACCAATGCATCAGGAATTCATCGAGCCGTCTAAAAATGATGCCGATCTTATCATTCCCAATATGAAACAGAATTCCGTAGCGATTGATTTTTTAACTACCGTTATTAAAAATTCGTTGAAAAAACATTAAAAAAATGGAAGAAAACAACCTTATCAAAGACATTCAGCCGAAATCTGAAACCTTCAAACTTATCCAGAAATATGTTTTGAACAAGTATACCATTACGATCTGTCTGTTTTTGGTATGGATGATTTTTTTCGATAAAACCTCATTTCTGGTTATTAATGAACTGAATGGCGAGATTCATAAGTATGAAGATCAGCTGGATTATTATAAAAAAGAATACGAGAAAAATGATGCTTTTTATAAAAAGCTGATGAACAACAAGTCAGAAAAAGAAAAGTACGCAAGAGAGAATTATTTTATGAAAAAACCGAATGAAGAGATCTTCATTCTGGTAGTAGACAGCACAAAAGTGGCTAAAAAGTAATAAAAGTTGAATAGAATGACGTTAAGGTGAAATGTATTTTAGTTTATAAAAATTCACTTGCAAAGCAGAATCACCATTAACCATTCACAAATAAAAAAACTAATGTCAAATACAGATATACTTTCAAACTGGGAAAATCTAGTCAAAAAACAGCTTAAAACAGAGGATATTTACCCTGTTTTAGAGAAACAGAATCTGGAAGGAGTAGAGGTGAAGCCTTTTTACACAGAGGTACAGAAACCTTTGGTCAACCTGCCACGAGTTGAAGAAAGCACCCATTTGGTAGCGAGATACCATGAAAGTCTGGAAGAAGAAGTATTTGCATTTATCCTTGATCAGAATGTTGAAAACCTGGATCAGAAAACTCTTTTTGTTAATAATAAAGATCTGGCGGGGCATATCAGCCCTAAAGAAGAAGATCAGTATTTTTCACTGATTGATGTTTTTAATGAAAAAGAGGCCACTATTGATGATCAGCTGGTAAAAGAATTGCTGTCAAAAGATTTTAAAAGAAATATTTGTATAGACATTTCACTCCATCAGAATGCCGGAGCTGCTATCTACCAACAGCTTGGAATTGCCCTTGCAAAAGCTAAGGAACTGGCAGAAGTATATGGTGCTGAGGTCTTAAATAAACTGATTTTCAGAATAGCAGTAGGAGGAAGTTATTTCTTTGAAATGGCTAAACTGAGAGCTTTTAAAATCGTTTTTAACCAACTTTCCAAAGAATATGGACAGGATGAAGTTCCTTACATCTTTGCTGAAACTTCGCTGCGAAATAAAGCCGTTTCTGATAACGAAAACAACCTTATCCGTTCTACCCTGGAACTTGCTTCTGCAATGATCGGTGGGGCAGACGCTGTTTTCTCCAACAATTATCTTGTTGACAGAAGTACAGATAATTCGGAAGAAATCTCTTTCAAACAACAGATTGTTCTGGCATACGAAAGTATTATCAACGTATTTGAAGATGCATCGAATGGAAGTTACTATGTAGAAGATATTACCCGTCAGTTTGCAGAAAAAGCATGGGCTTTATTTATTGAAATAGAAGAAGCAGGAGGATATCTTGAACTATTGAAACAAGGCGTTATTCAGAAAAAAATCTATGATCACGCGATTGAAGAACAGCAGTGGATCGAAGAAGGGAAAATAAAGCTGATAGGAGTGAATTTATACCCTAAACTAGACGTTAAAAAGTCTGTTGCTGATCTCTATGACGAAAAAGAAATAAAAGCGGTACGCTGGGCGGAAATGTTTGAGTAATGAAAGAAAAACTGATAGATTTATTTGAATATACCTATCATTTCAACGCTGAGATGATTAAAGTTATTTCTGAAAACAGAGAGCTTATTGACGATAAAACGATCAGTTTAATAAATCATACCCTTAATGCACAACAGATCTGGAATGCCCGGATATTAGGAGAGGAAACCTTTGAAGTATGGCAGATCAATCCCTTCGAATCCCTGGAGGAGATTAATCATAAGAATTTTCTTAAAAGTATTGACATTATCAGTAATCTTGATTTGGATAAAAGAATAGAATATCAGAATTCAAGAGCGACAAAGTTTGAAAACACTATTTTTGAAATGCTTTTTCATGCCGTCAATCACTCCACCTATCACAGAGGACAAATCAATTCTTTGCTTAAGCAAAACGGTATAACTCCGGTAGCGGCTGATTATATTTCTTATAAGAGATAATTTGATCATTTCTAACAAGATTTTGTGTAGATTTATGAAACACAAAATGCAAATGTTATGAAAGAAAATGAGATAAGTTTTTATATCAGAAAATCTATATTTTCTGTTTATAATGAACTTGGACCAGGTTTATTGGAAAAAGTTTATGAGAAGGTTTTGGCTTGCGAATTGGAAAATAATGGTTTAAAAGTGAAGACTCAGGTTCCGATGAAGGTTAAATTCAGGGATATTATTATTGATTCTGGTTTTGTTGCCGATATAGTTGTTGAAGATAAAATTATTATAGAAGTAAAAGCCGTAACGGAAATAGCAAATATTCATCATCAACAGTTGTTAACCTATTTAAAGTTAACAGGATTGAAATTAGGAATTTTGGTGAACTTTAATACTGATTTTATCAGTAAAAGTATTTTTCGGAAAGTAAGAGGGAATTTAGAATAATATTCCAAAATGGACAACAGATGGCACAGATTTTCCAGATGATTGCACATATTTTTTTAACTTTCAATGATAATGTGTATTCTGATACGTAAAATGAAACATTAAGCATCTATGGAGATTTTTTATGCGGTTAAGAATGAATAAATTCAAATATTTAAAATTACGTAAATAAATAAAACATAAACATCTGTGAAAATCTGTGTCATCTGTGGTTAAATTACTAAACAAAGACATTCAAGACTATATCAATGCAAATCTGAATACAGATTTACATACATTATTATTAAAAAAATCGCCATTTCCAGAAGCTTCTATGCATGAAATTGTACAGCAGATCAAAGGAAAACAGGTGGCGGTAAGGAAATTTCCGTTTCTCTTAAAAGAAGGCATTCTCTTCCCACCACAGCTTAATCTGGAACAGTCTTCTTCAGAAAAAACAGCTCTTTATAAATCAGAATTTCTAAAAGGAAATACATTCATTGATCTGACAAGCGGTTTTGGTATCGATGCTTATTATCTGTCTCAAAATTTTGAGAATGTCACTTTAATAGAGCAAAATACAGAGCTTTTAAAGGTTGTTGAAAATAACTGGGGTATTTTAGGTCGAAAGGCAAGATTTATCAATGCTAAGCTTGAAGATTTTCTGAACGGGAATCAGGAACACTTTGATGTTATTTATCTTGATCCGGCGAGAAGAGACGAACAAAAAAACAAAGTTTTTCTTTTGGAAGATCTGTCCCCCGATATTCTTGAAATTCATGAACAATTACAGTCTATTTCCAATCTGGTAGTCATTAAACTTTCCCCGCTTATTGATCTTAAATATCTTGTGTCGGTGCTGCCTGGTATTTCAAGAATAGATATTATTGCTCTGAAAAATGATGTGAAAGAAGTTGTAGTATTTCTTTCCAACGAAAATACTAACAAGATTATATGTAATTGTGTGAACCTTGAGAGCAATGAATCTGTCTTTAGCTTTACATTTGGGGAAGAAGAAACTGCTCATTCCGAATATTCTGAACCTGAAAGATATCTATATATCCCCAATCATTCCATTTTGAAGGCTGGAGTCTTCAATTTGATTTCCCAGAAATTCGGATTAAAAAAACTTCATCCCAACAGTCATCTTTATACTTCTGACGAAAAAATTGAAAGCTTCCCGGGGAGAATTTTTGAAATGGAATATGTTGATTCTAAAAGTATTAAAAAGAAAAGTCAGTTTAATATTATAACAAAAAATTATCCTCTAAAACCTGATGAAATCAAAAAGAAATATGGTTTAAAAGATGGAGGAGATCAATATCTTATTTTTACCCAATCCAAAAAAGGGAAAATAATATTAAAATCAGTATAAAAATGTTGCCGAAAAAAGCAGGATTTCTTACTTTTGGGCAATCAAAAATTTAAGCATGAAATCGCTTGCTGTCTGGAAGGTCGTCATAGACCAAAATAGTGCGGTTTCATATTACCTTTTAAAAAAATAATTTTACATATGAAAAAATTAGTTATATGTTTAGCGATTGCAACGGTAGCGGTAAGCTGTAAGAAAGTTCCTCAAGGAGGAAACAGAGGTACTTTGAAACTTGAAGAAGGAGTAGAAAGATATTCTGACGACCCTCAGGGAGAAGCTCACGGACATGAAGCTGGAGCTGCAGAGCATAAAGAAGAGGCTCATGCAACACCAGAAGCTGCTGCTCCAAAAACAGACAGTACTGCGGCTGCAAAACCTGCCGAAGCTGATAAGGCACCAAAAGCTGAACACTAATTAGAAGTACAAAATATATAAGTGCCCTGTTTCTGCAGGGCATTTTTTTATTAAAAAAGAGGGCTATAAGATTCATTAGCACAACGTTGGGAAAATCCTTCCTTTTTGTTTGTCCCTGCCGGGCATTTTTTTTAATTTTAACAAAATAAATTTTTACAATGCAAGAGACATTAAATTACATTAACGAAAACAAACAGCGTTTCGTGGATGAATTATTTGAGTTATTGAGAATTCCTTCTATTTCTGCAGATCCCGCGTATAAAGATGACGTTTTGAAATGTGCAGATGTAGTGGCGGCACACCTTAAAAATGCAGGAGCTGATAATGTGGAAGTTTGCCAGACAAAAGGATATCCAATTGTTTTCGGAGAGAAAATTTTAGATAAAAGCTTACCTACTGTATTGGTGTACGGACACTATGATGTTCAGCCGGCAGACCCGTTGGAATTATGGACAAAGCCACCATTCGAGCCTTATATTGAGAAAACTGAATTACATCCTGAAGGTGCCATTTTTGCCAGAGGTTCTGCTGATGATAAAGGACAGTTCTTCATGCATTTGAAAGCTTTTGAAGCAATGATGAAGACTAATGCTCTTCCTTGCAACGTAAAATTTATCTTAGAAGGAGAAGAAGAAGTAGGATCTGTAAGCTTAGGAGACTGGGTCAATGAAAATAAAGAGAAATTAGCTTGTGACTGTATTTTAATTTCTGATACTCATATCTATAGCAACGAACAACCAACGGTAACAACAGGTTTAAGAGGTTTAAGTTATGTGGAAGTAGAAGTGGAGGGTCCAAACAGAGACTTGCATTCAGGTCTTTATGGTGGAGCAGTGCCAAACCCTATTCACGTTCTTTCAAGAATGATCGCTAATCTGATCGATGAAAACGGTCATATCACTATTGACGGGTTCTACGACAATGTTGAAACTGTTTCAGATGCTGAAAGAGCTGAAATGAACAAATTAAAAGACAATCCGGAAGAATTCAAAAAATCAATCGGACTAAGCAATATTGAGGGAGAAAAAGGATATACCACTTTAGAAAGAACATCTATCCGTCCTACTTTAGACTGCAACGGAATCTGGGGCGGTTATACAGGAGAAGGAGCAAAAACAGTAATTCCTTCAAAAGCTTTTGCTAAAATTTCGATGCGTCTGGTTCCTTATCAGACTCCTCAGGAAATTACAGAGAAGTTCACAAAATATTTTGAAAAGATTGCTCCGGATACCGTAAAAATTAAAGTAACCCCTCACCACGGAGGTATGCCTTACGTTTTACCAACGGATACGAAAGAATTTGCTGCTGCAAAACAGGCAATGGAATCTGCTTTCGGAAAAGAAGTTCTTCCTTACAGAGGAGGAGGAAGTATTCCGATTACAGCCATGTTTGAGCAGGTTTTAGGCGCTAAATCCGTATTAATGGGCTTTGGGTTGGATTCTGATGCGATCCACTCTCCAAACGAACATTACGGATTATTCAATTTCTATAAAGGAATTGAAAGTATTCCTTTGTTCTTTGAGAATTATTCAAAGTAATTAATCGAAAATATAATATCATAAGGTATTTCTGCAAAGAAATACCTTATTTTTTGTTCTATTATCAACTGTTAGCAGAGCCTTTTTCAAGAATTTTAAAATTAAATCCACTGAAAATAAAAGGGTTAATTTTTTATTTGCAATAAGTTATTTCACTATTCATTGAAAGTTTATATTTTTAATACAAAACTTGATTTACTATGAAAAAATACTACTCAATTGCATTTTTGCTATCATCAATATGTTTTTTCGCCCAACAGTCTGTTTCCTTTGAACCTATTGAGGGATTCAACGTTGGAGATATCAATGGACAGGCCGGCTGGATCAGTACTCCCACCGGAGGGGTACCGGAAAATGTTACCCATCAAACCATCAGTTTTGATAAAGCAAGCGACGGAAGCCGTTCCCTGAGAATTGTTAAAGAAAATACGTATGGAACGCAGGCTGAGCCAATCATCGGAGGTTTTTATAATCTGCCGGCTCCTCTTTCCTACAATAATTTTTCTGTATCATTCGATATCAATATGTCGCAGCTCAACGGTTCTGACTTTGGTTTTCAGGGAGTAAATAATATTGATGACCAGTTTGTAGTAAGGGTGGATTTTGGAAAAACCGGATGGATAAAGATTCTGGATATGTTATCCGGCACACAGAATCTTATTTCTACACCCTCAGCCTGGCTGGCGAACATGTGGTATCGGTTAAAAGTTGTGGGAAGCGCTACGGATGTCAGGTATTACCTTAATGACCTGCTGATCTACACAGGAACAGCAGCAAATTCCCTGAATATAAATCAGCTTCGTTTTGTTCATAACAATTCGCTGGGATCAGCGTATATTGATCATATTAAAATTAATAGCGAGCTGGGAACAATGGGGGTTCAGGAATCCGGTGTAAATCCTGAAAAAATATCTCTCTATCCTAATCCTGCAAATGATTTTATCAATATTAATACGGCTACCAAAGTAAAAAGTATAGAGCTCTATGACGAAACAGGTAAGCTTATAAAGACTGAAATAAACCATAATAAAATAGAGGTAAAAGGCTTACCCAAAGGAATATACATGATCAATATAAAAACTGAAGTAAGGAATTTTACTGAAAAAGTGATCATCAGATAAATTATTTTATACCTCTGAAAACATGTACTCTTTTTAGTATTTTGATGAATTTGTGGATGATTTTTCGGAATTGATGTTTTTCCTTAGATTTAATATCTTTATTGGTTTTGGTTAAAAATATTATGTTAATTTTATAATAAGTGTAAAATATTCATACATTTTGCTTTTTAGATTTAAAACATATATATTTGTTCGAAACTAAAAAAATATCATGAAGAAACTTTACATTTTCGCAATTTCGTTGATTTCAATATCATCTTTTGCTCAGCAGACTATTTCTTTTGAAGCCAGTGAAGGGTATACAGCAGGAAATATTAATGGACAGCAGGGCTGGGTTACTACTAATAATGGAGCAACACCACCAGTATATCTGACAAGCCAATTGGTATCAGCTGAAATGGCAAGCCAGGGTTCAAACAGTTTTAAAATAACAACAGATGCACCTTACGGACCACAGCAGAGTCCTGTAATGGGTGGTTTCTATACCTTTGCCACCCCATTAACGTATAATAGCTTTACCCAATCATTTGATGTAAGACTGACTCAAAAAAGTACATCGAGTTCAGATTTTGTTTTTAGAACAGTAAGTACAACAGGAGCAGGGGGAATCGTTACTTATATTGATTTCTCTTATGATGGATCCATTCTGCTTGCAACAGCAGGCTCAAATAATTTGGTCAATACCAATCAAACCTGGAATGCCAATACATGGTACAGGGTAAAAATAGTTTCCACAGCTACGGGAATCCAGTATTATCTTAATGATACTCTGATTTACACGGGCCAGCCATTCAGTAACAATAATATTAACAGAATGGATTTTGTACATGATAATTACGGAGGTTCTGCCTATATCGATAATATCAAAATTAATAATGAAGCTGCACTGTCTACAAAAGATGCAGTTAAAAATGACGTAAAACTGTCTATCTATCCAAATCCGGCTACTGATATTATAAAAATCACAACACCAAATAAAATCAAACATGTTGAAGTATATGATATGTCTGGAAAGAAAGTGGATGTAACGTTAAACGGAGATCAGGTAAATGTTCGAAACCTGGCGGCCGGAGCTTACTTACTGAATGTAGAAACAGAAGGAAGAAACTTTACAGAGAAGTTCATCAAAAAATAATTACTGATAAATCTTAGGATCAGCAAAACGCTCCAATTGGAGCGTTTTTGTTATTTTAGAGAATTAAAAATTTTAATCATATGTCAGATCAGAAAACAGCTTATATAACAGGAGGAACCAAAGGAATAGGTTTCGGGATTGCGAAAATTTTACTTGAAAATGGAATTGCTGTAGCATTTTCAGGAAGAAAACGGGATGATGTAATGAAGGCGGAAGAAGAACTTAAGCAATATTCAGAAAATGTTTTGGGGATTGTTTCTGATGTAAGAAGCCTGGAAAGTGAACAGGAAGCTGTGAAATACACCGTTGAAAAATTCGGAAGACTGGATTATATCATTGCTAATGCAGGATTAGGTATTTTTAAGCCCGTAGATGAACTGACGGCAGAAGAATGGAATGATATGATTGAAACCAATCTTACAGGCGTTTTTTATACCTTAAAAGCTTCCGTGGAAGAACTGAAAAAGACCGAAGGGTATTATATTACAATTTCCAGTCTTGCAGGAGCTAATTTCTTTGAAAACGGAACAGGATACAATGCTTCAAAATTCGGCGTGGTAGGTTTCACACAGGCAGCCATGATCGATTTAAGGAAATACAATATTAAATCTACTGTGATTATGCCAGGATCTGTAGCTACTCATTTTAACGGAAATATTCCGTCTGAAAAAGACAGTTGGAAGATTCAGCCCGAAGATATGGGGAATCTTGTACTGGATATTTTAAAGATGAATCCGAGAGTTTTGCCAAGTAAAATAGAGTTTAGGGCAACAAAACCAGCTTAGTAACTACATCTAATGTATTGAATAATAATTTAATAAGTATTATGCATGCATAATATATTTTTTATTTATATTAGCAAAAATTAATTCAAACAAATTCTCTGCATAAACAGTCATGATTTTATGCGCCAAAAGGGAAAAAATAAAATAGTACACGTGAAACCTTAAGGTTACATATGACCCATAAAAAAATTAAGAACAACATATGAAAATATTAGTTTGCATTAGTAGTGTTCCGGATACTACTTCCAAAATTAACTTTACAGCAGATAAGTCTGCTTTCGACAAAAACGGAATTCAGTGGGTAATTAATCCTCTAGACGAATTTGCGTTGACAAAAGCGGTTAAACTTCAGGAATCTCAGGGAGCAACAGTAACAGTAATCAACGTAGGTGATGCTGCTACAGAACCTGTAATCAGAAAAGCTTTGGCCATTGGTGCTAACGATGCGGTAAGAGTAAATCTTGATCCAAAAGACAGCTATTCTACAGCAAAAGAAATTGCAGCTGTAGCTCAAAACGGAGGGTATGATCTTATCCTTTGCGGAAAAGAATCTATCGATTATAACGGAGGTTCTGTTCCGGGAATGGTTGCTCAGTTATTAAACCAGCCTTTCGTAAACGCTTCAGTAGGATTAGACGTAAACGGAAGCGAAGCTACTGCAGTAAGAGAAATTGAAGGGGGAAAAGAAACTATTTCAGTAAAATTACCAGCAGTTATTGCAGGTCAGAAAGGATTAGTAGATGAGAAGGATCTTATCATCCCGAATATGAGAGGAATTATGTCTGCAAGAACAAAACCTTTGCAGGTAGTAGAACCTTCTTCTTCAGAAGTAAAAGTTCAGGGAGTATCTTATGACAGCGTTCCACCAAGAGCTGCTGTGAAAATGGTTTCTCCTGATAATCTGGATGAATTGGTAAGATTACTTCACGAAGAAGCTAAAGTAATTTAATAAGAACCAAGTAAAAAGTAAAAAGATTCAGGATGGTACTGATGGGATTTAGTTCATTACTATTCAATACATTAACAACCTGTAATCCTGAACGTTAAACCTTAAACAACTTAGAAATGGCAGTATTCGTATACGCAGAAAATATAAACGGAGTTTACAAAAAAGCAGCTTTCGAAGCAGTTTCTTATGCTAAAGCTATCGCTGACAAAGCAGGAGATACCGTTACGGCAATCTCTGTAAACCCAACAGATTCTTCAGATTTATTATACAAATATGGAGCATCAAACGTCATCAATATCAAAGACGAAGGTCTTAAAAATTTCTCAGCAAAAGCATTTGCACAGGCTGTAAGTGAAGTGGCAGATGGAAATATCATTGTTTTCCCTCACACTACTGATGCTTCTTCTATTGCACCGATGCTTGCTGTAATGAAGAACTATTCTTTAATTACTAATGCATTGGAAGCTCCTGAAAGCCTTTCTCCTTTCCAGGTAAAAAGAAGAGCATTCTCAGGAAAAGGTTTCATGCATGCAAAAGCAGAAGGAAACGGAGTAATCGTTACTGTTTCTCAAAACGCTTTCGGTGTTAAAGAAAATGCAGTATCAGGTTCAGAAGAAGTGAAAAACCTATCTGTAGCTAATGAAGACACTAAAGTGATCTCTCACGAGCAGAGTTCAGGTAAATTAGACCTTAAAGAAGCTGAAGTTGTTGTTTCTGCCGGTAGAGGAATGAAAGGGCCAGAAAACTGGGGAATGATCGAAGATTTAGCAAACGTTTTAGGAGCAGCTACAGCATGTTCTAAGCCTGTTTCTGATATCGGATGGAGACCTCACACAGAGCACGTAGGACAGACAGGTAAAGCTATTTCTCCGAATCTTTACATTGCAGTAGGGATTTCAGGAGCAATTCAGCACCTTGCCGGAGTAAACTCTTCAAAAACAATCGTAGTAATCAACAGTGATCCTGAAGCACCGTTCTTCAAATCTGCTGACTATGGAGTAGTAGGAGATGCTTTTCAGATTATTCCTGCACTAACTGAGAAAATTAAAGCAATTAAAGGATAAGAAAGTGAATTGTGAATAGTCAATTCGCTTTGCTTGTCAATTTTTAAATAAATAATTTACTTGCGAAGCAAAATTCACTATTGACGTTTGACAATCATCAACAATACAGATAAAAGCTCGGCTTTCCGGGCTTTTATTTTTGCGTAAAAAAGTGAAAACACAATAAAAAATTAATCTATATTTGTAGCTATGGATTATAAGCAGCTAATTATTCGCGGAATATCGTACAGCCAGACCCAGTCGGGGGCTTACGCATTGTTACTGGAGCATGAAGAAACACATATAAAATTACCTGTTGTTATAGGAAATTTCGAAGCCCAGTCTATCTCTCTCGGATTGGAAAAAGATATTCATCCACCGCGTCCTCTTACTCATGATTTATTTACAAAATTTATAGTTTCTGCCAATTTTGAGCTGATTTCTGTCATTATCTATCAGATTGTAGACGGAGTATTCTTTTCAAATATCAACTTTAAAAATAAAGTAACAGAAGAAGAACTGATCCTTGATGCCAGAACTTCCGATGCTGTTGCAATGGCCGTAAGATTTGATGCGCCAATATTTACAACGCAGCAGGTTTTAAATGAAGCCGGAATCTTATTGGAACTGGAAGATGTTTCAAAAGAAGAACAATCATTCTCAGAAACTGTACAAACAGAAGATAACTTAAAATCTCTTTCTATGGAAGAGCTTCAGAAATTATTGGACGAAGCCGTTAAAGAAGAAGACTATGATACCGCCCTTGAAATCCAGGAAGAAATCAAGAGAAGGAAAAAGAAAATTGACTAAAGAGATACTTTTTATATAAACTATGAATTTAAAATTACGCCTGACCATCCTCAGTTTTCTCCAATTTTTCGTTTGGGGAGCTTGGCTGATTACGATGGCAAACTTCTGGTTTGGCACAAAACATTGGGATGGAACTCAGTTTGGAGCTGTGTTCGGAACAATGGGAATTGCTTCTATATTTATGCCAACCATTACCGGAATTATTGCTGACCGCTGGGTAAATGCGGAACGCATATTTTCAGTATTACACATCCTCTATGGGGTTATTCTTTTTATTTTACCTCATTCTGCAGACCCGAATTCCTTCTTTTCAGTAATGCTTTTGGCCATGTGTTTCTACATGCCTACCATTGCACTTGCTAATTCAATTTCTTATACGATCCTGAAAAATAACAATCTGGATGTGGTGAAAGACTTTCCACCGATTCGTGTATGGGGAACTATTGGTTTTATTGTTGCGATGTGGATTACAAACCTTAGTGGGAATAAAGAAACAGAAGGTCAGTTTTACATCGGAGGTGTTGTAGCAATTTTCTTAGGGATTTATGCCCTTACACTTCCAAAATGTCCCCCACAAAAACTTATTGACAAACATTCACCATTATCCGAGCAGCTAGGCCTGAATGCATTTAAGCTTTTTGGAAACTATAAAATGGCATTATTCTTTATGTTTTCAATGCTTTTGGGAGCTGCACTTCAACTTACCAATGCATATGGTGACGTATTTTTAAGTGAATTTGCTCATTTTCCTAAATATGCAGACTCATTTGTAGTAAAGAGATCTACCATCATTATGTCAATTTCCCAGGTTTCAGAAACCCTGTTTATTTTGGCAATTCCTTTCTTCCTGAAGAAATTTGGAATTAAAAAAGTAATGCTGATATCGATGCTGGCTTGGGTTTTAAGATTCGGATTCTTTGCTTATGGGGTGCCGGACGGATTTGGACTTTCATTAATCATTCTTTCATGTATTGTGTACGGAATGGCTTTCGATTTCTTTAATATCTCAGGATCCCTTTTCGTGGAAACGACTACCGACAAAAAGATCCGTTCTTCGGCTCAGGGATTATTTATGATGATGACCAACGGTTTTGGAGCAGTTTTTGGAAGTTATGCCGCAGGATGGGCTATTGATAAGTTCTTTACCCACAAGTTTTCTACGGCTTCAGATCTTTCTGCTTACCTGCAGACAACCCCTGATAATCCTACTTTCCTGAACATTTTAAAGAAAAGCTTCAATGCAGCTGTCAATTCAGACGGAACTCTTTCCTCTGTGGTGATGGTAAAAGACTGGCAGCAGATATGGCTTTCTTTTGCAATCTATGCATTAATACTGGCGGTTTTCTTTGCCGTACTGTTTAAACATAAACATAACCCGGAAGATGTTTCGTCAGTGAAACACTAATTGAAACTTATATTTATTAAGATATTAAATTGCATTTTTGAAAAAAAATGCAATTTTTTTATTTTCAGATATCCTTTTATACAATAAAGCTTTGCAGAAGAAAAATATGGACTTCTATCATGATAGAAACGGTAAGTAGTTATTTTTAATTTGATAATAAATCCTGTTTTTATTTGTAAAATAGCTAAAAATACTGATTTTTTTTTGTAGCTAACAAGTGTTCGGGTACGGAATTTCTATTTTTAAAACACACTATTTAAAACTGTGTTTTTTTTTGTATTTTGGCACTTTAGTAAATATGAAAAATATTCAGTTATTAGGATTACTGTTAGTAATTATAGGTAGTTTTCTACCCTTGGTACATGTGCCTGTAATAGGGAACTGGAACTATTGGAAGCTTGATCATTATCTGGCTATAGCATGCTGGATTTTTTCTGCTTGTGCCGTTTTTGGAATTGTAAATAACAGTGCCAAAATCGTAAGGTTTTTTGGTATTCTGCTTATTCTTTTATTCGGATTTACCCTGGTTGCTGTAAAAATGCAGTCGCTGCAATACTTTAGTTTTTTACCATTCAAATCCTGGCAGGAAACTTTTGCAGGAATTGTTAAACTGAAATGGGGTTGGGCTGTAGAATTTCTAGGCGCTTTTCTGATGGTTTTTGTAGGAGGAAATAAAAAAGTTAACAACAGAACACAAATATAAACATGAACTTCTTAACACTTTTTTCAGCAGGAATTTTGTTGACAGCAGCTACACAGATTCAAGCTCAGGCAACGGAACAGAAAAAACCGGATAATCCGCCTAAATGTACAAATATAAAAGAAGGAACGTTTGTAAGGCCCAATTACCCGGAAGCAATATGGTACATGACCATTAAAGATAATGTTCAAACCGAATATTTCAATAATGGAAAAGACTTTATCAAATCTACATTGGTTTTTGTGGATGACTGCAATTATAAAGCAATCGTGTTGGAGAAATCTGATAAAAATGATCCCGCACAGATAGGGGATGTCTTCAATAATAAAATAGTAGCTACTCAGGATAATATTCTGAAAGTGAATACCAAAATTGAAGGAACTCAATTTGATATAGTATACGTAAAAGTAAAATAAATTCTAACTATAAAAACGGAATCTTTATTCCGTTTCAGCTAAATAAAAATTATATACATGAAAGAAGTATTCATTGTTTCCGCAGTAAGAACACCTATGGGGAGTTTTATGGGAAGCTTATCAACAGTTCCGGCTACAAAACTGGGAGCAACTGCTGTAAAAGGAGCATTAGATAAAATCGGTTTGGATCCTAACCAAGTTCAGGAAATCTATATGGGAAATGTTCTTCAGGCAGGAGAAGGCCAGGCGCCGGCTCGTCAGGTTGCTTTAGGAGCAGGTCTTTCAATCAATACGCCTTCTACTACAGTCAATAAAGTTTGTGCTTCAGGAATGAAGGCCGTAACAATGGCAGCTCAGGCTATTAAAGCTGGTGATGCAGAAGTAATTGTTGCAGGAGGTATGGAAAACATGTCTTTAGTTCCTCATTATTACAATGCAAGAGTGGCTACAAAATTAGGCGATATCAAAATGCTTGATGGAATGGTACTTGATGGTCTTACAGACGTGTACAATAAAGTACATATGGGAGTATGCGCAGAAAAATGTGCAGTAGACTATAATATTACAAGAGAAGATCAGGATAACTTCGCTGTAGAATCTTACAAAAGATCTGCAAAAGCTTGGAGCGAAGGTAAATTCAACGAAGAAATTGTGCCGGTTTCTATTCCTCAGAGAAAAGGAGAGCCCGTAATCTTTGCTGAAGATGAAGAATATAAAGCGGTAAACTTTGACAGAATTTCAACGCTACCTACCGTATTCAAAAAAGAAGAAGGAACAGTAACAGCTGCAAACGCATCTACTCTGAACGATGGAGCTTCTGCATTGATCCTTGTTTCTAAAGAAAAAATGGAAGAACTTGGATTGAAACCTCTTGCAAAAATCGTTTCTTATGCTGACGCAGCACATGAGCCTGAAAACTTTACAACAGCTCCGGCAAAAGCATTACCTATCGCTATTAAAAAAGCAGGATTAGAAGTTTCAGATATTGATTTCTTCGAATTCAACGAAGCTTTCTCAGTAGTAGGATTAGCTAACAACAAAATCTTAGGATTAGATGCTGCTAAAGTAAACGTAAACGGAGGTGCTGTAGCATTAGGTCACCCACTGGGAAGTTCAGGATCAAGAATTATCGTTACACTAATCAACGTATTGAAGCAAAATAACGCTAAATATGGAGCAGCTGCTATCTGTAACGGTGGTGGTGGTGCTTCTGCAATCGTGATTGAAAACCTATAATTGACACATACAACCACACTGTGTGTGGTAAGCTAAAAAACCGGGGTCAAAGACACCGGTTTTTTATTTACAGAACAGAATGATACGATCTGACAACCTTACATTCAGGTTAGTCAATACATCATTTACCAACATACATGGATGATTTTCAGCCCTTGGAAAGTATAAAATAGCATTAAAACTTTGCTGAATTATTTCAATACCTTACCATTATTATTTTCAAAATAATATTAAAAACCGTAGAATATTCCGTAGTTTTTCTATTTTTGTGCTACTAATATATATTTGAAATGTCTGAAACTGAGAATCGACAGCCTAAAAACATAAAGAATAATCCGAAAATTATGAAAGCCTGGGCTGTATATGACTGGGCAAATTCTGTTTATTCCCTGGTGATTACCTCTACCATTTTTCCCATTTATTACTCTATCCTTACCACCGCTTACGAGAAAAAAGAATACGTAGCAGAAACCAAAACATGGATTGATGTTCCGGTAAGGCATATGATCAAAATTTTTGGAGAAGAATATCAGCCTGATGCTGTTTACGGGTATTCTCTTACCATATCATTCTTTGTTGTAGTATTGCTGTCTCCGTTTTTATCTTCATTAGCTGATACCATCGGAAACAAAAAATCTTTCCTGCAGTTCTTTTGCTATCTGGGTGCAACATCTTGTATGGGGTTAGCTATGTTTACAGGAATGCATAATGTATTTTTAGGACTTTTATTCAGTATTACGGCCAGTGTTGGTTTCTGGGGAAGTTTAGTTTTTTACAACTCATTTCTTCCGGATATCGCTACACCGGACAGGCAGGATGCGCTTTCTGCAAGAGGATATGTCTATGGATATATTGGTTCGGTAGTTTTAGTAGTAATTTGTCTTGTGTTGATTCAGGTTTTTGCCAAAGGAGCAGCTCAGCAGCTACTGTTTACAAGAATCAGTTTCCTGTTAACGGGAGCATGGTGGTTTGGTTTTTCTCAATATACATTCAAGCACCTTCCTCAGTTTGGAGATGTGAAAGATAAACTTCCTAAAGATTTAGTGCTGTTGAACTATAAGAATATCTTCAAAAAACATGAAGAGCAGGGAGGCTTTTTCGAAGTATTTAAAGACAATCTGAGCTTCTATAAAGATATTGCAAAAGAAAGTTTTCACGAACTGTTTAAAGTAGGAGGAGAGCTTTTCAAAGATAAAAATCTGAAATTCTTCCTGTCAAGTTTCTTCTTTTACAGTGTAGGAATGCAGACCATTTTCCTTATGGCTACATTATTTGGCAAGAGTGAAATTAACCTTGCTCAGGATAAACTGATCGGAACCCTTTTGGTGATTCAGATCGAAGCAATCATTGGAGCTGTTATTTTTTCAAGATTATCCAAGAGAATCGGTAACAAAAACGTTATTTCAATCGCCATCATCCTTTGGATTGTAGCGTGTCTCTGGGCTTATTTCCTGAACAAAGAAAACCCGACGGTAGAATACCAGTTTTATGGAGTTGCTGCAGTAGTAGGTTTGGTAATGGGTGGTCTTCAGGCCATGTCCAGATCTACCTATTCAAAATTACTTCCGGAAAATTCAATGGAGAACACAACTTACTTCAGTTTCTATGATGTATTGGAGAAAATTGCCATTATTATCGGAACATTTATCTTTGCTACATTGATCGAGCATTTCAATAATATGCGTATTGCGGCACTGTCCATGACCATATTTTTTGCCGCAGGATTGATTTTAATAAGATTCCTGAAGGTTAAAATGAGAAAAGACAGAGAAACATTATAAAATTAAAAGACGTTATTTTTTAACGTCTTTTTTTATCTGGGTAATTCATTGAATTTTATCTATGAAATTATATTTATTTACCATATTTTTTTCGTATTTTTAATAGAAGAACTGAAGAAAGTAAAATAGAAGACAATTCGGCCTGAGTTTTGCTTATATTCAGCGGAATAATTTTTAACTTTGCAAAAGATTAATGTCAATATGACCAACCCTTTATTTTATGCAAAAATAATCCTGTTTGGAGAATACGGAATGATTGAAGATTCCCAGGGGCTTGTTGTACCTTACAGCTTCTATAAAGGAACTTTGAAATTTTCAGATTTAAGTTCTGAATTTGAACTTAATTCCAACAGACATCTGCAGAAATATTCTGAATTTCTTACAGCACTCGATCTTTCCGACGATTTTAAGCTGGATATCGATAGCTTCAAAAAAGATATTTCAAACGGCCTTTTCTTTGATTCCAATATTCCACAGGGATATGGAGTGGGAAGTTCAGGAGCTTTGGTGGCTGCTATTTTTGAAAAATATTCAATCAGCAAACTGAACCCTGAAAATATTTCAAAAGATAATCTTAAAAAATTAAAAGCTGTTTTTGGCGAAATGGAAAGTTATTTCCATGGAAAAAGTTCAGGAATGGATCCACTGATCTGTTATATGAATCTGCCAATCCTTATCGAAAATAAAGAAAATTTAGACAGGGTAAATATTCCGGAAGGGGAAGAAGGAAAAGGTGCTATTTTCCTGATTGATTCGGGAATGACCGGAGAGACAGGACCGATGATCCAGATTTTCTTCGAAAAAATGAAAACAGAAGGTTTCCGTAAAACCCTGAAAGAAGAGTTTATCCGTTACAACAACGCTTGTATCGAATCTTTCCTTAAAAAAGACATGAATCCATTCTTCAGAAATCTTAAAAAGCTTTCTCACTGGGCTTATGAACATTTCCGCCCTATGATCCCTGAAAGTATTTTTAATATCTGGAAAAAAGGACTGGATTCCAACGCTTATTATCTGAAACTGTGTGGTAGCGGTGGAGGCGGCTATATCTTAGGATTTACCAAAGATTACGCAAAAGCTGAAAAAATGCTTGAAGGCTTCCAAAAAGAAGTGATTTACAGATTTTAAACAGATTGGAATGAATTCTGAAAAAGAACCTTTCCAATCCAAAAACTATGTATCAAAATCTTTATTTTACAGATTTTCACAATTCGTGGGCTTTCTCCTCGGAGCACGTTTTTTTGTAGCTGCTCTCCTGACATTTGCTCTCTATGTTTCTACTTTTTTCCTGTTCAACCAGGATGAATCTTTCAGAAAATTTGTCTTCGATTTCAAAGTACATGGGATTATTTTTTGTACTGTTCTTACCATTCTGGCAGGCGGTATTATCAATCAATTCTATGACCTGGAGAAAGATCATTTGGTAAAACCTTTCAGAACTAGGCTACAGAGGTTCATCAAACAAAAATATTTTCTCTACGCCTACCTGGCTCTCAGTGCTATTTCTTTAGGCGTAGCCTGGATGATTTCCCACAATGTATTTGTTTTTTTTGTAGTCTATCAGTTCTTTATGTGGTTTTACAGCCATAAACTGAGCAGAATACTGATCCTGAACAATCTTACTTTTGTCAGTCTTACTTTATATCCATTTTTTGGAATGATGGTGTACTACGAAACCTTTTCCAAAAAGGTTTTCCTGATGGCTGTTTTTCTATTCCTTATCCTGCTATGTATTGATATTGTAAAAGATACTCTCACCAGAAGTGTGGATAAAACATTCGGATATACTACCATTCCCAACTATTTTAAAAGCAGAAATACAAAAATTATTCTGACTTCTTTACTCATCGTTACCATGGTAGTTTCAATGAAGATTATTACAAAAACCGGTATTACCGGGTTTATGGCCTATTATTTTGCCGGAGGGCTTTTTGTCATGATCGTATGCATTTATCTCCTGTTAAATGCTTCCCGAAGAAGTAACTTGTTTACATTGAATATATTACGTTTCTGGGTTTTCATTGGAATCATCGCAATGCTTTTAAATGGAATAGAGCATAAATTGTAAAAAAATTCTTTAAATAAACTGAGGTTATTATTACCTTTGCATAACTAAATTTAATAAATAGGAATGCCCATTTTTAATGATACTAAAATTGCATTTGCAGACAAGTCTGATGCACAATTGAGAAAGGCTTACTGGATGTTTAAAATGATTGAACAGCCCGCTCTTACAAGCCTTGGAACATCTGTTCTGAATTTCACAGTACACAATAACTTTCCTTTCGTAACCGGAATTGTAAAAAATACCTTATTTGCACAGTTCTGTGGTGGTGAAACCCGTGAAGAAAGTATGAAAGTGGTGAAACAGCTGTTCAAAAGAGGAGTTGGAAGTATTTTTGATTATTCCATTGAAGGGAAAGAAGATGAGGAAACCTTTGATGCGGTTTGCAAAGAAATTAAGGACATTGTAAGATTCTCAGTAGGAAATCCGGCAATTCCTTTTATTGTTTTTAAACCTACCGCTTTCGGAAGAATTGATCTTTATGAAGCCGTTGGAAAAGGAGCAGAACTTACTACCAGCCAGAAAGAAGAATGGGAAAGAGTCGTAAAAAGATTTGATGAAGTTTGCAGTCTTTGCCATGAACATGATAAAAAAGTAATGGTAGATGCTGAAGAAACCTGGATGCAGGATGCAGCAGACCATCTTTGCGAAGAGATGATGGAGAAATATAACCAGCAGAAGCCTATCGTTTGGAATACCATTCAGATGTACAGAACGGGAAGGTTGGAGTATATGGAAGCCCATCTTCAGAGAGCAAGAGAGAAAAATTACTTCATCGGGTACAAAATTGTACGTGGTGCTTACATGGAAAAAGAAAGAGCCAGAGCAGCAGAAAAAGGGTATGCAGACCCGATTCAGCCAACCAAGGAGGCTTCAGATAAAAACTATAATGCTGGAATTGACTTTGTGATGGATCATTTGGATAAGGTTTCAGCGTTCTTCGGAACCCATAACGAAATCTCTTCTGAACTGATTATGGATAAAATGAAAGCAAAATCTCTGGAAAACGGTAATCCACACGTTTATTTCGGACAGCTTTACGGGATGAGTGATAATATCACCTTCTATCTGTCAGATAAAGGCTATAATGTGGCTAAATATCTTCCATACGGACCTGTAAAGGATGTTGTACCTTATTTGACGAGAAGAGCGCAGGAAAACACCTCTGTAGCCGGACAAACCGGAAGAGAGCTTGGACTGATCAAAAAAGAATTGGAAAGAAGAAAGAAATAATAATATTGTTCTTAAATATATTTGTTAGACCTGCAGTTTTGCAGGTCTTTTTTTATGAAACTTAAAGGTTAGGAATTTTATAACGAATTAGTAATAATCTGGGCAATGATCTTATGTCTTAATCATATTGTAAAATAATTTGATTTTTATTGCTGATTTGATTTTAAATATTTATATTTGATAGAGCCATAAAAAAACATATAACGATATCTTCAATTACTTATTATACATCTGTCTTAAGACAGTGTCTCTCCAATACACTAATCACCTTATCTATAGCTAAAATTATAACAATATAAATAGGGGGATCAGATGATCTGAAATATAAAATACCATCAGCTGATATCCTTCACAATATTTAAAAATAAAATAAAGCAATAGCTTTAGTTTTCTTCTTCAAATATTTTTTTAACCTGATCATTTCTTTGGTCAGGTTTTTTAAGGCTCAAAACTTTCGAATTTTCCGTTTTCGTAGAACAGAACAATACGTTTTATTTTACTTTGTTGATTACCAAATAGTTGACCCAATAAATGGTCGCCGGAGTTTTCTAATCGCTGAGAATCCGATATTTTTTCCGGAGCTTTATTCTGGGCCGGTATAACCGATTCTCCAGGACTTGATATTGAAGTTTCTGTTTCCGTTTCATCACTCCCGAATTCATCATCATCATTCATCATGGTAAAAAGATCGGGTAGTGGAGTCGTTTTTATTTTCTCTTCTTCGGTATGCTCTTCGTTAATTTCTGATTCGGGCACCTGTGATTTCAGCATCTCACCTTCTCCAGTAACCAGCCAGTCCCACAGAAGTTCGGGGAAACGGGATTTTATTTTTATGATAAATTCGAGAGACGGTTTATTTCTTCCTGATGTAATATGTGATATAGACGAACGCTGTACATCTATCTCATCTGCAAACTCAGAGGGAGTAAGTTGAGAATACTCTATAATTTTGGAAATTCTTTCATTTAAACTCATAAAAATAAGTCATTAATTATTTTACAAATGTAACTCTAATAATTTACAAATGCAAAATACAAATGTAAATAAATGAAAATATTCTCTGTATACATTTGTAACTTAATTTTAATTATTTTTAAATCAATAACTTATATATTAATTACAATTGTATTTACTTATTATACTAATCTATCATTACAACTTTCAACAGGTTATTTGTATCTATTAAAAGACCTATACTTTTCCAAAATACTGGTTTAAAAATGTAAATTCAGTCCATTTATAGTGCTATTTTGTCCGTTAAATATCTTTAAAAACAGAGTATACATTATTAAACTGCTTATATCGTTTTCGGTAATAAGATTATCAATAAATACCTCATAAAACGCATATAAAAGCACTTTTAATAGAGTTACACAGGTAAATTACTGATGTAAATACACCATTTTAAGCCTATATTCGGTTAAATCGAAGGTAAAATAGAGTTCCTGTTAAGCTACTCATTTTATTAAAGAGTAAAGCTCTTAAAAAATGTGCTGTTTGAACAATTTTTCGAAGCCAATTTAGTTTTTTACTCATTTTACATATGTATACAACTATAAACAACTTGGTTTTCCACAATTTTTATGTTTAATAAAATAGTCCTCAAATAGTAAAATCCGCCTTTTTATACACTTAAAGTACTGTTACAAATACTATTGAGATGAATTCCATAAAGTATTGATTTTTAACATTTTAAATAGCATGCATTAAATTATTCGCAATCCACAATTTTATCCACAGACAATTTGTCTTTCACTACTGTTTAACAATGTTACAAGTGTTAACTTGTTTTCATAACTCGAAAATTGGTTAATTTAAACCTTGTAAACAATTTTAAAATCAGATGGCAAATGTAAATTTGTGAATTTTGTTGATATTTACAAATGTTAATTTAAGTTTTTGACTAAAAATGGCTAAATTTGATTCTTGTAAACTATTCCTACAATGAATTTTGAACAGATCTATTCCCAAAACCCCGATTTCTCAAATCGCTATATTTCTCCTGAAAAATTATTTTCTTATCTACAGGACAATCTCAGCGATTATATTCAGGAGATCGGAACCTCCTATTTAGATAAACCTATTTATCAGTTAAGTATTGGAACCGGAAATATTCAGGTACTGGCCTGGTCACAAATGCACGGCAATGAATCCAATGCTACCCATGCTATGCTTGACCTTTTAGTGAGTCTTGATAAAGCTCCTGAAATGAAAGAGGATTTGTTCAGTAAAATACAGCTTGATTTTATATTCATGCTGAATCCGGACGGATCTGAAAGATGGACCAGATTGAATGCAGCCGATATTGATCTGAACAGAGATTTTCATAACGAAGCAAGCAAAGAGATTAAATTCCTCAAAAAAGCAGCGGCTTCGAAAAAATATGATTACGCTTTAAACCTTCATGAGCAGAGAACCATTTTTACGACTGATGGTATCCATCCTGCTACACTTTCCTTTTTAGCACCTTCTGAAAACGTAGAACGTACGGTTACTGAAAACAGAAAAAAATGTATGGCTGTAATCGGAAGTGTATACAACCATTTAAAAGAAATGATACCCAACCAGATCGGTAGATATTCTGATGAATTTTATCCTACTTCTACCGGAGATAATTTTATCAAAGCAGGAATGCCCACTATTTTATTTGAAGGCGGACACTTTGTAGAAGATTATGCCAGAGCAGGAACCAGAAAATATTATACAATTGCTCTTTATTATGCATTGGAAGCAATCAGTGAGCTGAACTCCGATATTACAGGATGGGAAACTTACCTTGAAATTCCAGAGAATCAGGAAACACATTATGATATTATTTACAGAAATGTAAAGTTGAATACAGAGCATGAATGTATCCTGGATATTGCAGTTCAGTACAGGGAGATCAAAGAAGAAGGGAAAAATGAGATCTCATTTATTCCTTTTGTAATGGCAGCTGGTGATGTAAAACAAAAGAAGGGCTGGCTGGAAATAGACTGTACCGGAAAGAAATTTATTTCAGCAACCAAATATCCGAAGCTGGATGCGGTTGTGGATTTTAAAATAGAAGATTAAAAGGATTTAAATAATCTCCTCATAAAAAGTTTCGGCAGGCCTTCAGGCCTGCCGAAACTTTTTTATAACTAATTTCCAAAATTCAAATGGCTGTCCACTCAATGATAATGTTATGCAATAGGAATGGGCTTTAGCCCATTTACTTTAATGAATATTCATCCGGCTTTAGCCAAAACTTAATTTTAGAATATCGATTCCTCTAAAGATTAGTTAACCACTTTAATTCCATTCGCTACAAATCTGATTTCCTCTTTTGGCTCAGTGATAGCGTCAATTTCAGACTGAGGTTTTTTAGCATCTTCTGCATAATGCTTCTGCTCATTTACAGAAATTACTTTTCTTTCTGCATTACCATCCAATACTACATTTTTTCCTTTTAATGCTGTAGGTACGAAGAAAGCATAATCCTTCATTTTTACAAAAAACTTAGAATTATCTTCTGTCTGGATCGTAAGCCAGCAGCCTTTTTTGTCACATACATCAGTTACTTTTCCTTTAATAGATACATTCTCAACTTTTTTGTTGTCTTTTTTAAGCTGCTTATTCAATTTATCTACGGTGATCGCTTTGGATTCAGCAGATGAAGTTACCTGACTTCCATACGTATCACCTACCAAAGCTTTCCCCTCTGGTGGACCAGATTGAGCAAATGCTAATGAAGAACCTGTTAAAGCGGCTGCAAATAATAAAACTTTAAATTTCATGTTTAATATTTTTCTCAAAAATACTAATTAAAATTGAATCATAAAGGAATAAAAAATGACAAAAAACAGGTGTTTTAACGAATTTTCAACAAATTTGAAAATCAAAGGCAGATTTGATTATATTTGACCCCTATACTTGACTATGCAAAAAAAACTGAAACTATGGGATGCCATCATGCTTGTGATGGGATCTATGATCGGAAGCGGGATCTTTATTGTAAGTGCTGATATGATGCGAAACCTGGGATCAGGTTTTTGGCTGATTGTAGTATGGGTGATCACAGGAGTGATGACTGTAGCAGCAGCCATAAGCTATGGAGAACTGTCCGCGCTGTTTCCAAAAGCCGGAGGGCAATATACTTACCTGAAAGAGATCTTTGGTAAAAGAATGGGATTTCTTTACGGATGGGGATTGTTTACTGTAATACAAACAGGCACAATTGCTGCCGTAGCAATGGCCTTTGGTAAATTTACAGCGTATCTGATCCCATCATTAAACGATGCCGCTCCTATTTTTCAGAGTGGAGAATTTAAAATTACATGGATACAGATTCTGGCGATTGCTGTCATTGTTTTGCTTACCTATATCAATACGAGAGGAGTGGAAAGCGGTAAAATTCTTCAGAATATCTTTACAGGTTCCAAAATTATTGCATTACTAGGTCTTATTGCTGCCGGATTTATATTGGTAGACATTTCTCATTTAGCAGAAAACTTCAGCTGGGGAACAGATTCTTTCAATAACCTTAAAAAAGATTTGAGTGGTAATTTCCTTAAAGAAGGTTGGGAGCCCATCGGAGGAATGACACTTTTAGGTGGAATTGCTGCTGCAATGGTAGGTTCTGTTTTCAGTTCTGTTGCCTGGGAAAGTGTGACATTTGTTTCCGGTGAGATTGAAAATCCTAAGAAGAATGTGGTGAAATCAATGATTTACGGTACTTCTGCCGTCATGATCCTTTATATTGCCGTAAACTATGTCTACTTAAATGCACTGGACAGAGACGGAATTGCATTTGCAGCCAATGATAGAGTGGCAGTAGCAGCATCTCAGAATATTTTTGGAAGTGCGGGAACTGTCATCATTGCTTTATTGGTAATGATTTCAACATTTGGATGTAATAACGGATTGATTCTGGCAGGAGCAAGAGTTTTCCAGACGATGGCAAAAGATGGAATGTTTTTTAAATCTGCAGTAAGAAACAATAAAAATGAAGTTCCGGAAAATGCATTATGGATGCAGGGGATCTGGGCTTCAATCCTTTGCCTGAGTGGACAGTACGGAAATTTATTAGATATGATCTCTTTCGTAATTGTTCTGTTCTATATGATTACGGTTTTTGGAGTTATTTATTTAAGAATGAAACAGCCGGAACTGGAAAGACCTTATAATACATGGCTATATCCGGTAACACCTGTTATTTATCTTATCATAGGAACTTGCTTCTGCATCTTATTGCTTATTTACAAACAGCAGTATACATGGCCAGGTTTTGTTCTGGTATTGCTGGGACTTCCGGTGTACTATTTCATCAACAGAAAAAAAGAAAATGCTTAAAATAAAAATATAACAGATTAAAGGGCTTTCAATTCAGTTTGAAGGCCCTTATTTTTCAATAATATTTAAAGTATTGTAACTATTATTTGTCGAAAATGTGTAATTTGGTATTTCGTTTTTAAAACAGGACCATGAAGTAAAAACAATAAGTTATGGATACACCAAATTACAGAATGCCTTTCGTACCGTCTACTTTAATGACCGAAGGCGGAAGTATCGATACCTGCGATATGGGGGAAAGTATTGCCCACAATATTATGCTGCTGATCACCACCAAAAAAGGGGAGAACAGATATGATGAAAACTATGGAAATGATGTCTGGAATCTTGAATTCGATAATGGAGTTACAAGTGCCATCTGGGAAAGCGTTTTTATCAAAAGCTTAAGAAGACAGATTCAGGAATATGAACCCAGAATCGTAAACCCGCAGATTGATGCTCATATACAGTTTGTAGAGCACAGCTACGATACTAAAGAACACACCGAAATTAAAAAGAAAGTAAGAATTGCCATCAATGCAAAAATGGAGGAAACTGGAGAACGGTTCAGCTTCTCAACAGAACTGTTTCTGAGTCCGATGTCTATTGATTAATGTTTTTAACAGCGAAAGAAAATTATGAATTTAGATCAGAATATTTATTCCAAAGAATCTGTAAAAGCAAGAATGCTGCAGAATGCAACAAAGGTCTGGGGATTAAGAAGCCCACAGTCTCTGGATCCTTTTGTAAAACTGTTGATAGATGCATTCAGTACAGAAGTTTTTAAAGCGAATAATGAAATACAGACGGTGAATGCCCGTATATTGGAAAAACTGGCAAAACTTCTTACACCGTCCATATATACACATCCTATTCCGGCTCATTCCGTTGCTTTTACACAGCCTTATGAGTCTTCCGAGATTTTATTGGAACACACGGAATTCTTCTTCCGTAAACAGATGACTTCCACGGTGAAATCAGAATCAGACAAACAGCTGAATATTCCTTTTACTCCGGTAGGAAATGTAAGAATCAATAAAGTTCACACTTCTATCATGTTTGTAGGAAATACCTGCTACAGCATCGATGACAGATTCAATAAAATCCCTATTGCAAGATTTCAGGGGAAACCCGAAGATTACAGAAAAATTACCATTGGAGTAGATGTAAGCAAATACGTAAGTGAAAACTTCCCGAAATATCTGAGCATATTCTGCTCCAATCCGGCTTTTGAACATCTTGATTTCGTCTATAAATTATTACCGTACATTACGGTGTCAAGTAATGGTAACCCTCTGTTTGTAAGAGAGGGATTAAGCTATCTTACAGAAAGTCAAAACGATGGTTATGAGCAGATGTTCAAAGAGCAATCTATCAGAAATAAGGTGATAGAAGATATTAAAAGTATCTATCGTCATAAGTTTATTGAAGTAACAGGAATTTCTCAAAGTCTGTTCTCAGAACCTGGACAGCTACCGCAGAATCTTGATTTTCTTGCCGGAAAAGAAGAAATCACTAAATTTCTGGATAATAAAAGCTACCTGTGGCTTACGTTTGAGTTTCCACCGCAATTTTCGGCAGAAATTCTTGACAATTTCTCATTTGTGCTGAATGCCTTCCCAATCTACAACAGAGGTTGGAAAAAAACCGAGTACAGCCTGGATATTATGGGGAATAACATTCCTTTGGTAACAGACGAAGGAGAGCATTTCCTTTATGTGGATGAGGTACAGGATGGTGACGGAAGAAAATATACTGAAATTCCTTTCACACCAGCCGATGATCTTAAAAAAGGGTTATACACTGTAAGAAAAGGAGGGATGGAGCGCTTCACCAGCAGAAATGCAGTCGACATGATTGCCAATGTTCTGGAACTGACAAGAGATGAAATTGCCGCCTTTTCCCTTTTGAACAGAGATAATGTAAAAGGAGTTCTCAGCGAAATGTCTGACAAAATGAAAACCATGGTGCAGAAGGTAAACAATGCCAAAAGGAATATCAGACAGGAACTGAATTACGTAATCATGGAACCTGTAGAAAAAACAGACCACACCTATGCTTCTTTTTGGGTAACGCACTGTACGCTGGCTAATCATATGCGACCAGGGACTGAACTTTCCAATCAGTTGAAGTCTCAGACGGTAGTATTGCTTACTGAAACATTAGGAGGAGCTGAAGAGCAAAAAGGAACTGACAGCATTCAGGCTTATAAATATGCACTGACAACCAGAGATAAGATCATTTCTTTGGAAGACGTTAAAAATTATTGCCGCATGATTCTGAAAGATGAGGTAAGGGAAGTAAGAGTAAGAAGAGGCACAATGATCAGTAATAAACCAAAAGAAGGATTCGTAAGAACGGTTGAGGTAGAAATCATTCCCCAGAACTATTCTTTCTATGGAAGAGCCTATTGGGAAAATATGGCCAATATCATCAGAAACCAGATTATTGCCAAAGCTATCGACGGAATTGAATATATTGTAAGAATTACCAATGAAGATGTTGATTTTCAGGATATGTAATTCTTCAAAGATCATTAAATCAGTTTAAAATATAAATGTCTTTATTAATATGCATTTTTAAACCATATCAATAGGAACGGGCTTTAACCCGTTTTAAAAATAGATAGGACTTCTGTTGGCTTCAGCCAAAACTTATGAATATAACGCAAAGCTCACAAAGTTCTTATTGATAGCCTTAAAATGTTCGCAAGGGCGTTTCACTCAGCAAAGAAAATATGAGCAATCATCTGAGCAATCTTTATGCAAATTTATAAATGCAAGTTAATGAGCTGTATGAATTATTAATTTGGATTCATTCAATAGGAACGGGCTTTAGCCCGTTTTTTATTTTAAAACATACCTATTGGCTTCAGCCAAAACATAATCACCCGGAACCATAATCCAACAATTTCCAATTTAATCCTTTAACAAAACCTGAGATTTTTTTATGAAACTTTTATCCCTTTTATATTCAAAAAAAGTCTATAAAATTTCGTATTTTTGCACGTTGTGATTTTCAGGCAAAGTCACTCCGAATTATGAGCAAATCAACAGAATATATAGAAGTTTACGGAGCACGTGAACACAACCTTAAAAATATTAATGTTAAAATTCCACGCAATGAATTGGTCGTTATTACCGGCCTTTCCGGAAGTGGAAAATCGTCATTGGCTTTCGATACTATTTTTGCAGAAGGCCAGCGTCGTTATATCGAAACATTCTCAGCCTATGCCCGTCAGTTTTTAGGTGGATTGGAGCGTCCCGATGTAGATAAAATTGAAGGACTTTCTCCGGTTATTGCTATCGAGCAGAAAACAACCAATAAAAACCCACGTTCTACGGTAGGAACAGTTACCGAGCTGTACGATTTTCTACGTCTTTTGTACGCAAGAGTTTCCGATGCTTACTCTTTGTCTACAGGACAGAAGTTGGTAAGCTATACCGAAGATCAGATCCTGGAAACCATCAAAGAAAATTATAAAAAAGAGAAAATCATGCTTTTGGCACCAGTGGTGCGTTCCAGAAAGGGACATTATCATGAGCTCTTTGTTCAGATGGCTAAAAAAGGTTACGGACAGGCAAGAATTGATGGTGAGCTGCAGGATATTGAGTATGATTTAAAACTTGACCGTTATAAAACCCACGATATCGATATTGTGATAGACCGTTGGATTATCGGAGAGAATGCTTCAGAAGGCAGAATGGAAAAATCATTGCGTACAGCAATGGAAATGGGTGAAGGAATCATAGGAATTCAGAAACTGGGAAGTACAGATATCGAATACTTTTCCAAAAACCTGATGGATGCTGAAACAGGGCACTCTCTGGCGCTGCCTGAACCGAATACATTCTCATTCAACTCTCCAAAAGGAAGCTGCCCTAATTGTAAAGGATTAGGAACCATTAAAAAAATCAATACGGATTATTTCATCGATAATCCAAAGTTATCCATTAATCAGGGAGGATTATTGCCGTTGGAAGATATTAAATCCAATAAATGGATTCTTTCCCAGATCAAAAATATCCTAGAGATCTTCGGATTGGGATTAACAACTCCTTTGCAGGATATTCCGGAAGAAGCACTGGATTATATCTACAACGGATGTCATAAAGAATTCAATAAAGACCTGAAATACGCAGGAATTACCAAGAAAATAAAGATTGGTTTCGATGGTTTGATTGCTTTTATGGAAGAAATTATCGATGAAAGAGAATCCTACGAAGCCATCTTACTGGAAAGACATTTCACCACAGAAGAAATTTGCCCGGAATGTCATGGAACCCGTCTTCAGCCTTCAAGCTTAAGTTTTAAAATTGACGGGAAGAATATTGCTGAAGTCAATGGTTTAAGCTTAGCAGATTTAAAAGACTGGTTAGCTGATGTTAAAGATAAATTCTCAGAAAAAAATAAAATCATTGCTCATGAGATCTTAAAAGAAATTGAAACCAGGCTTCAGTTTTTGCTGGATGTAGGGTTGGATTATTTAAGTCTGAGCAGAAGTTCAAAAACCCTTTCGGGAGGAGAATCACAGAGAATTCGTCTGGCAACACAGATCGGATCACAATTGGTCAATGTATTGTATATCCTTGATGAACCAAGTATCGGGCTTCACCAGAGAGATAACGAAAGGCTGATCCATTCCCTGAAAAACCTGAGAGACATTGGAAACTCTGTATTGGTGGTAGAGCATGATAAAGACATGATACTTGAAGCCGATGAGGTGCTGGATATTGGTCCGAGAGCAGGAAAATTCGGTGGAGAAATCCTTTGGCAGGGAAAACCAAAAGACCTGTTGAAAGCAGATACCATCACGGCTCAATATATCAATGGAAAAAGAAAAATTGCAATTCCTGAAGAAAGAAGAGCAGGAAGCGGTAAAAATATTGTTTTAAAAGGAGCTACAGGGAACAACCTTAAAAACGTAACCCTGGATATTCCTCTTGGAAAACTGGTTGTAGTAACCGGAATTTCAGGAAGTGGAAAATCTTCATTGATTAACGGAACATTGTATCCAATCCTTAACAAGCATTTCTACAGAGCGGTTCAGGAACCGTTACCATACAAAAAAATTGAAGGATTAGAGAATATTGATAAAATTGTAGATGTAGACCAGACTCCAATCGGAAGAACGCCACGTTCTAATCCTGCAACCTATACCGGAATGTTTACTGATATCAGAAACCTTTTTGCTGAACTTCCAGAAAGTAAGATCCGTGGATATAAGCCGGGAAGATTCTCTTTCAATGTAAAAGGCGGAAGATGTGAAACCTGTCAGGGTGGAGGATTGAAAGTAATCGAAATGAATTTCCTTCCGGATGTATACGTACACTGCGAAACCTGCAACGGAAAACGTTTCAACAGAGAAACCCTGGAAGTCCGTTACAAAGGAAAATCAATCTCTGACGTATTGGATATGACGATTGATGAGGCTGTAGATTTCTTCCAGCCAATTCCTAAGATTTTTGCAAAAGTGAAAACATTACAGGATGTAGGTTTGGGATATATTACCCTTGGGCAGCAATCGACAACCCTTTCCGGAGGTGAAGCGCAACGTATCAAGTTAGCAACCGAATTATCAAAAAGACAAACCGGAAATACCCTTTATATTCTTGATGAACCAACAACAGGATTGCATTTCGAAGACGTAAAAATCCTGATGGATGCCATCAATCAATTGGTAGAACTTGGAAACTCGTTCATTATCATCGAGCATAATATGGATGTCATCAAATTAGCAGACCATATCATCGACGTTGGACCGGAAGGAGGAAAGCATGGTGGACAGATTGTAGCACAGGGAACTCCTGAGGAAATTGTGAAGTCTAAGAAAAGTTTGACTGGGAAGTTCTTGAAGAGGGAACTGGAATAAGTATTCATAAAAGGATAGAGCATTTTTAAAATAAAAAATCGAGATAATTATTGGCTAAACTCATCAGGTTTAGCCTTTTTTATGCTTAAAATTACCCTCCAATATTAAATTTTCAATTATTTTTAAAATTTATAACACTGATAATCAGTTAATTAATCTTGAATGTTAACTCAATGTTAACTGAATGTAAAATTAATATGAATTATTTTTAATAACTTTGGTTAAGAGATACAAAAATAGGTTAGTATAATATTTAAAACCAGTTAGTTATGAAAAATAGAATTCAAATATTGATAGCTTCACTTTTCGTTTGCGGATTTGCTGCTGTTTTGAACACTGCTAAAGCTCAAACTACAGATCATAATACCATTCAGGAAATTCAGTTGAACAGGAGTGAAACTTTTAACGATATCAGAAATAAATTAGAAGCCAATTTTGACCTTACCAACCCTGATTACAAACAGGGAACCGTAAACTCTGTGGTGAAATTTGATATTGCAAAAAATGGGAAGATCGTTAATGTACATTCCACTGGTGATTGTAAAACTGTAAGTAAAGAAATTGAAACAGTATTAAGTGATCTTGATTACAAAGTAGACCGCAAAAAACTAACTGATAATATGGTTGCGTATACTTACGTAATGCCTGTAACAGTAGAGATTCACAGCAGATAGTATTTATTGCATATTATTCAATAATGTGTGAATAATGAAAACTTATCAGTTCAAGTTGTAATAAACAATAGAGTATAAGATTTTAATTTTGGGCTACCATAAAATTAAAACTATATGAAAAATTTAAAGAAGCTGACAAAGTCAGATTTGAAGTCAGTGTACGGAGGAGCACCTGTAAAATACTGTACGTTTTGCGAGTGGGCAAATAAAGTAATTTGCAGCGACGTTCCAATCGTTCAGTGCCCGTAAAAAATAAAGCCGCTTACAAAAAGCGGCTTTTCTATTGTTGTGTACTCTTAACAAATTCTGTTAATTTTGCTCTAAGATCATTAGAATTTCCTATTGTATCAAAAGTAATATTATCAACTCTCCATCCTTCATCTGTATTGGTGAGATTTACTGTATCCATCCATGTTACCTTAGGGGAAGCCATATTGTATTCAAAAGCTACCAATGCCTCAGCAGTTTTATCCTGTATTTTGACAGATTTGATCTTATAATCTGTAAATCCTTCATACAGGCTGGAAAACATAGCGCCTTCAAAAATTAAAGGTTTTTCATCAGGATGATCACTATTCTTTACCTTTTCAATATCAGCCTTTGATGCACTTATTGCCTCGTCTAAAACTTTTTTTAAATTCTGAGAAAATAAAGTATCCGGAATGGGTTGGTTATAAATAGCTTCGTTAGATTTTCCATATTGCGTATAAAGCTCATTAACTTTTTCGGTGATGGCCGCCTCCGAAGACGCAGCAGACTGAGGCTCGCTCTTCTTGCAGGATACAAAGAACAGGAATATTACTAAACAGAGAAATAATTTTTTCATGAGACATTAATTTTTGTGGTATTTGTCAGAACTTCAGGCTCAAAATGTATACCAAAATCTGTCCATAAAATATTTTTTACAAATCACAAAAATCGATACATTTGAGTAGATAAAAAAATTGTGGATCCTATTCTTAACGTTGCTGTCCGTTCCCTCTGCGTTTACCTTTTTATGGTAATTGCCATCCGTTTATTTGGTAAAAATCAGCTTTCTCAGCTCAATGCAGGAGATGTAGTATTACTGCTGTTAATTTCAAATGCTGTCCAGAATGCGATGGTAGGCCCTGACACCTCTCTCCAAGGCGGAATTATTGCGGCATTGGTTTTGTTTGTTGCTAATTTTATTTTGAAAAGAATTATGTTTTCCAGTCGCTCCTTTCAGACTTTCATGGAAGATGAACCTGTTATTTTGATCAGAGATGGGATTGCAGATCAGGCAGCCCTGAATCGCGTAAAGATTACGGAAAGTGAATTAGAAGAAGCGATAAGAGAACATGGAATTGAAAACATAAATAATGTAAAGCTTTCCGTTCTTGAAGTGGATGGAAATATCAGTGTCGTTTCTCAGGATGAGAAGAGTAAACAGACTCATTATTCAAGGATTAAAAGAAAAATTAAAAGAAAATACAATTAAATACGATGAATTACGAACTAAGAGAAATGCTTCCCAGTGATGAAGCCAGGGTTCTTGAAATTTTCCGCCAGGGAATAGACGGTGGAATTTCCACTTTTGAAACAGAAGTTCCAACTGCTGAAGCCTGGAGTATGGGATATTTCAACGACTGCCGCTGGGTTTTGGAAAATGAGAATAATGAAGTTGTAGGATGGTGTGCCTTAAAACCCGTCAGCAAAAGAGAATGTTATAAAGGAGTTGCAGAAGTAAGCATTTATTTTGATAATGAATACCAGGGAAAGGGATTGGGTTCCGTATTGCTTAAAAAATTGATTTTGGACAGCGAGGATCATGGATTCTGGACATTGCAGACCAATATCTTCTCTGAAAATGAAACTTCTATCAAATTTCACCAGAAAAATGGTTTCAGAATAGTAGGCGTTCGTAAAAAAATCGGAAAGCTCAACGGAGAATGGAAAGATCTTATCCTTATGGAAAAAAGAAGCGAAAACGTCTAGAGAATTATAAATGATGAATGATGAATGATGAATGATGAATGATGAATGATGAATGATGAATAGGTATGATAAGCACACTGATCTCCATTCCAAAATTCACTATTGACTTGCGAAGCAAATTGACCATTGACAATAAAAGGCTGTATATTGAAACCTTAAACCTTAAACCTTAAACCTTAAACCTTAAACCTTAAACCTTAAACTTTAAATTTTGAACTTTGAATTTTTGGCATTACCATTGTTATATTAAAAGTGAAAAAGTAGAAATAATGAAAAATTTAATTAAAGTTACAGGAGTCCTTATTGTGATGTTTATGCTGTCATCATGTGTAGTTCATGACAATGGACATCGTGTGAAAACAGTTCCGCCAGGGCAGGCTAAGAAAGTGTTTGGTGGAAGTGCAAAGGATTATGCTCCCGGGCAGGTGAAAAAAAGAAGCGGTAATTAACAATATTCAAAATAAAAAATTAGCAGCCAGTTTTAACATACATTAGCTTAATTTCAATTTCTTTTGGCATTAACATTGATATATTTCGCTAACGAAATTGAAAAAGTGAAAATAATGAAAAGTATGTTTAAAATGGCTGGGGTAGCTGTGGTAGTAATAATGCTGTCTTCTTGTGTGGTACACGATCATCACGGAAGAAGAATGCCTCCGGGCCATGCAAAAAGGTATTATGGCGGAAGTGCGAGGTACTACGCACCAGGCCAGGTAAAGAAAGTGTATATTTATGACGATCGCGGGCATCATCACAAAGGTAAGGGCCGTGGTCATGGACATCACAGATAAAAAGAAAAGCACTGATTTTTTTCAGTGCTTTTTTTATGATCAGTTATAATCTCGATTTTTTGGGATTAAGGAAGGTATTGAAAACCATTACTTCCTGCCCGAACTTCTTCTCGATTCTTTCGGAAATATTCAAAAGTTCGCTTTGAATAAAATCTTCCCTTACTTCATTATTATCAAAAATTAAAAGGAGATTATAATTTTTACCTTCTTCAATAAAGTCACTGTGCACTTCAGAAAGAATATATTTGTTGACATCCAGCAGGTTTTCAGTCATTAAAACCAGTGTTTCATCAATATAATTTTCCCATTCTTCCAGGTTATCTTTCGTGCAGTGGAAAGTTATACTTAATACGCTCATATTTTTATGAATTTTTAAGATTTTTTTGGATAAATTCTACAGCAAAAATCGGCATTTTTTTCGTAAATTAGCCCGTTAATAAAAATTGGAAATAAATAATTTTCAGACTTACAGCTAAGGGTCTGAATATCATTACAATAAAATTTGTTTATGCAAAAAGAAGGAGAAAGACTGATTCCTATCAACATTGTTGATGAAATGAAGTCGTCTTATATCGATTATTCGATGTCCGTTATCGTTTCAAGAGCGTTGCCGGATGTAAGAGATGGCTTGAAACCCGTTCATAGAAGAGTACTTTATGGTATGTATGGATTAGGGGTATTTTCTAACAGAAAGTATTTAAAATCTGCGAGAATTGTTGGGGATGTATTAGGTAAATATCACCCGCATGGAGATTCCTCTGTATATGATGCTATGGTAAGAATGGCACAGGATTGGAGCTTACGTTATCCTCAGGTAGACGGACAAGGTAACTTCGGTTCTATGGATGGTGATCCGCCTGCAGCAATGCGTTATACCGAGGCAAGATTGAAAAAAATCTCTGATGAGGTTCTTTCAGACCTAGACAAAGAAACAGTTGATTTTCAGAATAACTTCGATGATAGTTTACAGGAACCAACCGTAATGCCAACTAAAGTTCCGAACCTTTTGGTTAATGGTACTTCCGGTATTGCAGTAGGTATGGCAACCAATATGGCGCCCCATAACCTGTCAGAATCTGTAGATGCAATCTGTGCTTATATCGATAATAAAGAAATTACGATTGACGAACTGATGCAGCACATTATTGCGCCGGATTTCCCTACAGGTGGTATCATCTATGGATATGACGGAGTAAGAGATGCTTTCCATACAGGAAGAGGTAGAGTGGTTTTAAGAGCGAAAGTTAACTTTGATGAGATCGGAAACAGAAACGCTATTATCGTTACTGAAATCCCTTATCAGGTGAACAAAGCGGAAATGATCGCCAGAACAGCAGAGCTTGTTAAAGACGAAAAAATCCCTGGAATCCACGAAATCAGAGACGAATCGGATAGAAAAGGACTTCGTGTGGTTTACGAATTGAAAAATGACGCAATCCCGAATGTAGTTCTTAACCTATTATATAAATATACAGCACTTCAGACTTCTTTCAGTGTTAATAATATTGCATTGGTACACGGAAGACCGGAGCAGCTGAACCTTAAAGATATCATTCACCACTTTGTAGAACACAGACATGAGGTAATCGTAAGAAGAACTCAGTTTGAACTTAAAAAAGCAAAGGAAAGAGCACACATTCTTGAAGGATTCATGAAAGTGATCGGAACTCAGGATTCCCTGGATAGAGCCATCTCTATTATCCGTCACAGTGCCAACCCTCAGGCTGCAAAAGAAGGCTTGATCGAGGCATTTGAACTTTCAGATATTCAGGCTCAGGCAATTCTGGATCTTAGATTAGCTCGTCTTACAGGAATGGAGCTTGATAAGATCCGCGATGAGTACGATGCAATCATGAAAGAAATTGCAAATCTTGAAGACATCTTAGCCAATGAGCCAAGAAGATTCCAGATTATCAAAGATGAATTGATCGAAATCAAAGAAAAATACGGAGACGAAAGAAGAACTGAAATTGATTATTCAGGAGGAGAAATGTCTATCGAAGATATTATCCCGAATGAATCTGTAGTTCTTACAATCTCTCACGCAGGATACATCAAGAGAACTTCGCTTTCAGAATATAAAATTCAAAGTAGAGGAGGTGTAGGAAACAAAGCAGCAACAACAAGGGATTCCGACTTCCTTGAGTATATTGTTTCTGCAACCAACCACCAGTACATGTTATTCTTTACAGAAAAAGGAAGATGTTATTGGCTAAGAGTATTTGAAATTCCTGAAGGCTCCAAAACAGCAAAAGGAAGAGCAGTACAAAACCTTATCAACATTGAACCGGATGATAAGATTAAAGCTTATATCAGAACAAACAATCTTAAGGATTCCGAATATGTAAATCAAATGAGCGTTGTGATGGTAACCAAAAACGGTACTATCAAGAAAACATCATTAGAAGCGTATTCAAGACCAAGAGTAAATGGAGTAAATGCTATCGAGATCAGAGATAATGACCAGTTATTAGGAGCTTATCTTACCAATGGAACATCTCAGATCATGATTGCTACTAAAAATGGTAAATGTATCCGTTTCCCTGAAGAGAAAGTAAGAGAAGTAGGTAGAGGATCTATCGGGGTAAGAGGTATCTTGCTTGAAGATGGTGACGAAGCTATTGGTATGATTGTTGTGAACGATGTAGAGAACGAAACAGTACTTGTAGTATCTGAGAAAGGATACGGAAAGAGAACTGCAGTAGAAGACTACAGAATTACCAACAGAGGAGGAAAAGGAGTTATTACCCTGAACATTACTGAAAAAACAGGAAACCTTATCGCTATTCAAAATGTAACAGACGAAGACGGATTAATGATTATCAACAAATCCGGTGTTGCCATCAGAATGGGAATGGACGAAATGAGAGTAATGGGTAGAAATACTCAGGGAGTAAAACTGATCAACCTTAAGAAAAATGACGAAATTGCAGCCATTGCAAAAGTAGAAATGGATAAAGATGTAGAAGAAGATTCTGAAGAACTTGAAGAAACAGAAGAAACAGAAGAAGGAGTTGTAGGATCGCTATTTGATAACCAGGAAAATGACAATGTAACACCTCAGGCTGGAAATGAAAACCCGGCAGAGGAGAATGAGAATTCTGATTCTGAAGAATAAATTGTACAATTAAATATAGAATAGTTATTATGAAGAAACTAATTTTAGGAATGGCTATCGTGGCGTCTGCTTTTGTTTTCGCGCAAAAAGATGCAAATGCTCTGAATGCAAAGCTTCAGGAAGCCAACAAAGCAGCTATGGCTGCCTATGATGCAAAAAATTATGCAGCAGCAGCACCTAAGTTTATTGAAGTTTATGACTTATTAAAATCCAGCGGTCAGGACAATAAAATATATATGTATTATGCAGGACTTAGCCACGCGTTAGCTAATAACAGTGACCAGTCTATCAAAATATATACAGATCTTGTGAATTCAGGATTTACAGGTGTAGAAACCACTTATACAGCAAAAGAAAAGAAAAGTGGCCAGGTTGTGAATTTTGATAAAGCAACCTGGGAGGTGATGAAGAAAAATTCAGACTATACTGATTTCAAAACTGAACAATCTAAAAGTATAGAGACTGATTTGTATGAAACATTGGTTTCATTACTTCTGAATGCTAAAAAAGCTAATGAAGCACTTGTGATTATTGATAAGGGATTAGCTAAATTCCCGAACAATGCCAAGCTTAAAGAAGCTCAGACTACTGCATATCTTCAGTCAGGAAACACAGAAAAATTTGTTGCAGGATTGAAGGAACAATTGGCGAAAAATCCAAATGATGCAGTAAGCTGGTTTAATTTAGGGGTAATGCAGAGTAAAAAACCTGAAACGGTTGCAGATGCTTTAGAAGCATTCAAGAAAGCAATCGAATTAAAACCTGATTTTGCTGACGCTTACCAAAATTTGGTATATACTACGATTGGTGATGACTCTAAAGTAGTGGCAGATATTAATGCATTGAGAAAAGATAAGCCAGACGAGGCATCTAAATTAATCGATGCAAGAAGAGAAAGATTTGCTAAAGCATTACCATTTGCAGAAGGATGGTATAAAGTAGCACCAAAAAATATTGAAGCTGTTACTGCGTTAAAAGAAATTTATGTAGTAACTAAAAACGTAGATAAAGTTAAAGAAATGAAAGCTAAAGAAGCTGAACTTACAGCTGCTGGAGCAAAATAATCATTTTTAACAACAACAGATACGAAAACCGGAACAGCAATGTTCCGGTTTTTATTTTAAACAGAAGGCGTTGACGTAGAGTCTTATCCGGATTTTATGTCTCATAAAGGAACTTTTGATCTGTTATGGTTTTTAAGCTAGATTCTGTAAACCTAACAGGTTTTTAAAACCTGTTAGGTTTAATCGGTTAACAGCTCTGTTATACAGTTTCTGTTGAAAATTCTTCATGTCAAATTCATCTGTTCAAAATTTCTGTTTTTTATCGTGATGAACCTTAAATTTCAACCTGAGAAATTCTCTGTAATTCCGTATCTTTGAGAAAAATTTTTATAAGATGATCGAGTGGAAAACCGCCAAGGAATACGAAGATATTACCTATAAAAAATCTAACGGAGTAGCAAGAATTGCTTTCAACAGACCTGAGGTGCGCAATGCTTTCAGACCTAAAACAACTTCAGAATTATACGATGCTTTTTATGATGCCTATGAAGATCCTTCAATAGGGGTTGTATTGCTTTCTGGAGAAGGACCTAGCCCTAAAGATGGAGGCTGGGCATTTTGTAGTGGAGGAGATCAGAAAGCCAGAGGACACCAGGGATATGTAGGAGAAGACGGAAGACATCGTTTGAACATCCTTGAAGTTCAGCGTCTCATCCGTTTCATGCCGAAAGTAGTGATCGCAGTGGTTCCGGGATGGGCAGTTGGTGGAGGACACTCACTTCACGTAGTATGTGACCTTACTTTAGCAAGTGAAGAACATGCTATTTTCAAGCAGACAGATGCTGATGTTACCAGTTTTGATGGTGGTTACGGTTCTGCTTACCTTGCTAAGATGGTAGGCCAGAAAAAAGCCCGTGAGATTTTCTTTTTAGGAAGAAATTATTCCGCTCAGGAAGCTTTCGAAATGGGAATGGTCAATAAAGTAGTTCCTCATGCAGAATTAGAAGATACTGCTTATGAATGGGCACAAGAAATTTTAGGAAAATCTCCAATGTCTATCAGAATGCTGAAATTCGCCATGAACCTTACAGACGATGGTATGGTAGGACAGCAGGTTTTCGCGGGAGAAGCAACCCGTCTTGCCTATATGACAGAAGAAGCTCAGGAAGGAAGAAATGCATTTCTTGAAAAAAGAAAACCTAACTTCGGAGAAGATCAATGGATATCATAACATTAGTAATGGGTAATAAGTAATGAATAATATCTTTTATTACTTATTACCCATTGCTCATTACTTATAAATATATGACTGATTGGATAAAAGCCGCAAGGCTAAGAACTTTACCGCTTTCCTTAAGCGGAATTATTATGGGTGCTTTCATTGCAAAATGGAGGCTCTACGGAGAAGGGGGAACGTGGGACTGGAAAATCCTTGCACTCGCTCTTTTGGTTACGCTTTTATACCAGATTTTATCAAATTATGCCAATGATTACGGTGATGGAGTGAAAGGAACCGATGCCAAAAGAATCAATGAAGCAGAAGCAAGAGCTGTAGCATCAGGGAAAATTACAGCAAAACAGATGAAAACAGCAGTAATTCTTTTTGCCGCTTTATCTTTCATTGCTACCATCGCTTTGTTGTACGTTGCTTTCATTCCCAATTATATGAATGAATTCTATATCTTCATAGGATTAGGAGTAGCAAGTATCCTTGCAGCTATTGGATATACGGTAGGTAAAAAACCTTACGGTTATATGGGCTTAGGAGATATCTTTGTGTTTATCTTCTTTGGATTGGTTTCTGTATGTGGAAGCTATTTCTTATTTACAAAAACATTCAGCTGGGATATATTATTGCCTGGTACAGCTGTCGGAATGATGAGTATGGCCGTTCTTAACCTGAACAATATGAGAGATATCGAAAGTGACAGACTATCAGGGAAAAACAGCTTTGCATTAAGAATCGGATTCAAAAATGCAATGATCTATGAAATGGTTCTGCTGCAGCTTCCGTTATTGCTTATCCTTGTATTTTTAGGAATGAATGGATTTATGCAACAGCAAAACTATTACGTTTTCATTGTAATGATTCTGTTATTTCCACTATCCAAGCTGAGAAGAAAGATTCTATCTGTAAAAGAACCGAAAGAATTAGATCAATATTTGAAGCAGGTAGGAATCATGACTTTTGTAATGGCTGTTCTTACGGCAGTGGGGCTTAACTTATTTAAATAATTTTTAAAATAAAACACTTATGAATTCCAATGTCTATGTTGAAGCTCAAATGCTTATCAGAAAACCCGTTGAAGATGTTTTTGAAGCATTTATCAATCCTGAAATAACAACGAATTTCTGGTTTACCAAATCTACCGGAAAATTAGAAGAAGGTAAGACAGTTACCTGGGAATGGGAAATGTACGGCGTAAAAAACGTGGTGAAAGTTCATCAGATTATTCCGAACCAGCTGATCAGTACAGAATGGGGAGAGCCCTCAACCAACGTAGACTACGAATTCAAAACCATGGAAAAAGGAACTCTTGTTATCATTAAAAGCTATGGATTCAGCCAGACCGGCGAAGACCTGTTAAAAGTAATTAATGACAATACAGGAGGCTTTACAACGGTTTTAGACGGTTGTAAAGCGTATCTGGAACATGGGATTAATCTCAGGCTGATTGAAGATAAATTCCCACAGAAATAATAAATTAAAAAACACAGATGGCACGAATGCTTTCACGAATATCACTCTTTATTGTGCTGTTTGTGAAATGATTTGAGTCATTTGTGTTTAATAATAATTGAAATTAAATTTAAAATGAAAATACAATTCTTAGGGCAAAATTGTTTCCTGTTCACGTACAAGGACAAAACAATTCTGAGCGACCCTTTTTACAACTACAAAAAAGCAGAATCAGGTTTTGATATTGCTGCTCAAAAAATCGACTATATCCTGTTGACCCATGCCCATGGTGATCATATTGCAGATGTAGCAGAGGTGCTGCAGCATTATCCGGAAGCTACCATTATTGGAGTTCCTGAAGTATGCGGTTATTTCCAGCAGGCTAAAAACAGAGACGATGTGAACTTAGGAGGATCGGCAAAAATCGACGATCTTAAAATTTCCATGGTTCCGGCTCACCATACAAGTTCTTTTCCGGATGGAAGCTACGGAGGCGTTCCTGTAGGGTATATCTTCAGACTCCCTGAAGGTAAAAACATTTATCTGGCAGGTGATACAGGAGTAATGGCTGATATGGAGCTGTTTCCAAGACTTTACGGAAACATTGATCTATCGATCCTTCCCATCGGAAGCCACTACACCATGTGTCCTAGAAAAGCTTCTTTTGCAGCAGCAGAGCTATTGAAAACTCCAAAAGTAATCGGATGTCATTTTGATACTTTCCCTGCCATTGAAATTAATCATGAAAGTGCATTACAGCATTTTGCAGATAAAAATGTAGAACTTGTTTTACCAAAACTGGGGGAGACCTTCGAATTTTAATCAATAACTGAACCGGAGGTAATCTGAAAATTAGAAAAATGGAAATGATGCATAAGGTATTAAAAACAAAAAAAGATAATTATCAAATTACCTCTCTTCTTACTTTAAAACAAAAAAAAATGGCAAGCTACCTAAATCACACCGCTACGACCGATTACCTTTGCTGCGTTCCCACCCTGGAGGATTCTCAGGAGCTGGTTGTTTAGGACTTGCCGTTGCAAAGGTAGGAATATTTTATAAACTTCAAAACTTTATTAAAGAAAATTAGTCGAAAAAATGCAGTGGTAAAGCTAAACGCCTGACATTTAGAGGGAAAATTTTTCAACTTTTTTCTAAAAATTTAAATATGACGAAAAGTCCATCAACACTAGGAATTATACTTTTTATTGCTACAATGATCGTTTTCTTTGTAGTATATACTTTTTTTTCAGGAGTCAATTATTTTGATATCTCCCTGAAAGCCAATGCTTTTGTTTTACCTCTTTTATATGCCGGAGTTGCTTTCTGGTCTGTAAAATCGTTTTGGAACAACCACAGAGTAGTAAAATTCAAAGAAGCTTTCAAAAGAGCATTTGTTCCGATGTTCATCGGAGGAATTCTTTCCATTTTCAGTATTTATGCGTTTTTAACCTTTGTAGATCCTGCAGCTAAAAGCCTGCTGAACTATCAATATGTACAGAGACAAAAATCAGAACTGGATACAGAATATACCTCTGCAAGAAAAATTCTCAAGCATCAGAAAGATATTGATGAGCTGGATCAGAAATACAAGGAAAGACTGCAAAGCTTCACTCCTGAGGCAGTTAAAGGAAAAGACATGCTTACTGCAAGTCATTTTTCAGGATATTTTGCAGCAATTCTTATATTTTACGTAGTTTTGTCGGTGTTTTTCGGAGCATTTTTCAGAACAAGAACAATACATCAGCCCGAAGAAACCAATCAAGCCTAATTTTTATTAAAATTAAATGAATTTATCTATAGTTATTCCGTTACTGAACGAAGAAGACTCTTTGGAAGAACTTTTTTCAAGAATTGATAAAGTGTGTACAACCAGTAATTTATCTTATGAAATCTGGTTTGTAGACGACGGAAGTACGGATTTGTCGTGGAGCATTATTGAGAATATGAAAGTTCAGTATCCTCAGATCCACGCTATTAAATTTTCCAGAAATTATGGAAAATCCCAGGCACTTCATGCTGCCTTTGAAAGAACAAACGGTGATGTAGTGATTACAATGGATGCTGATTTACAGGATTTCCCGGAAGAAATTCCGGAACTGTATAATATGGTAATTCATGATAATTATGATATCGTTTCCGGTTGGAAAAAGAAGCGTTTTGATAATGTAATGACGAAAAATATTCCGTCAAAATTATTCAATGCAGCAGCAAGAAAAGTTTCAGGAGTTTATCTTCACGATTTCAACTGTGGTCTGAAAGCCTATAAAAGACAGGTGGTAAAATCGGTTGATGTGTACGGAGATATGCACCGTTATATCCCGGTATTGGCTGCCAATGCGGGTTTCAGAAGAATTACCGAAAAAGAAGTGCAGCACCAGGCAAGACCTTACGGAACTTCAAAATTCGGAACAGAAAGATTTGTAAGAGGTTTTCTGGATTTGATAACGCTTTGGTTTGTAAGTCGTTTTGGAGGAAGGCCAATGCATTTCTTCGGAGCAGTAGGAACTTTAATGTTTATCGTCGGTTTCCTTTCAGCACTTTGGCTGGGAATCTCTAAACTGATTGATGTGGCAAGAGGAATCTACGGACATTTAATCACCAATAATCCATGGTTCTTTATCGCATTAACCATGATGATTATGGGAACACTTCTCTTTATCGCAGGATTCTTGGGAGAAATGATCATCAGAACCAATCGTGAGCACAAGAACTATAATATCGACGAAGTGATATAAATTCAGAGGGGTATTCAGTTAAACATACTGAAAATAATCTGTTAATGTAAATCTTTAGTCGATGTATGACCATTCCCATCCTCTGGAGAGGTGGCGAAAATTCAAAGAATTTTTGACGGGGTGGTTAAGCTAAATAATCACTCCAATTTCAATACATAAAAAGCACTCTGTCAACAGGGTGCTTTTTTGTAATTTTATAAAAACTTTTAACTTAATGTTTAAAACCCAACCCATACTTTTTTGTTTTCTTTTATTATTAATGGCTTCATGTTCATCCAATAAACTTTCCGGTTCATGGGAGTTTATTGATATTTATGATGGTGAAATTCGTAATACGGATACGTTGAAAAATAAAACAAACAATTCCAGATACGGAACAGGAGTTCTGACATTTTATCGGGATAAAACATTCAGCTCAATGGGGAACAGCGGAATTTATCAGGTAGATAGTAACCTGTTGAAAATGAAGTATAATGATAACGAAAATGTAACCCCAATGAAAATTTCCAGCGTAAGTAAAAACTATCTGCTTTTATTTTCAATGGCAGGAAGTCCTAAAACCTGGTTTTATAAAAAAGTAAAAGAAAAAACGAATAAGAAATAGCTTTAGGAAAAGCAAAAAATTGAAAATTATCAGGTATTTTATTGTCAAAAGACAAAGATTTTTAGAAATTTTAATCCTATTTTTGTTCAAAGTAATATTGAAAGTCCTGTAAGAAGCATGAAAAGGGCTTTAAGAGATTTTCAGTAAAAATCATTACGATTATAATATAGAATATTTGAAATTACATATGAAAAAAATTGTATACACATTGATGCTGGTGGCAGTAGTTTCCTGTGGAAAAGTTTCTCCAAAAGGAAATATTGAAAAGAAAGATGTGGATGTTTCGGAGTTCGTAAACCTTGATCTGGAAGGAAAATTCCGAGTATTTTATGCTAAAGGTCCAAAGAATTTTGTAGAAATAGAAACCTATCCGAATGTGGCAGGTAATCTGGATGTGGATGTAAAAGACAAAACACTTTTCATCAAAGAAAAAAGAGGTACAAAAGGTGTAGATTTTTATAATGTAACGATTTATTCAAAATATAACCTTGAAAAAGTAGCTGTTTCAGATTCTGTTGAAGTGAACATTTCAAGTGAAATCAAAACAGACAATTTCAGACTCAGTATGAAAAATAATGCAAGTTTCATGGGATCTGTCAACACCAGAAGAGCAGAAGTGGAAATGCAGAACAGAAGCCGTGCTAATTTTCTTGGATTGTCAAAAGAAGCTGTTATAAAAATCTCAGATACAGCAAGTTTAATTGCTCCTTACTGGAAAATAACCAACCTGAATATTGATTCTAAAAACGGGAATTATGCAGAAGTAAATGTAAAAGATTCGTTAAAAGGACATATTCAGAACACCGCAAAATTTGTCTATTATAACGATCCGATCAGGGCGTTTAAAATTGATAAAACGACGAAAGTTGAAAACAAAAAACTGGATTAAAAACAGTGTTATTTAAATTAGAAACTAAGAACTTTACAAATTATAAAAGAACAACATATAAATATGAATACACTAGAAAAAGCGAAACTTTGGTTAAGTGATACCTTCGATAAAGAAACGAGAGATGCTGTACAGACGTTGATCGATAGCAATTCCCCAGATCTGGAAGATTCTTTCTACAGAGAACTGGAATTTGGGACAGGAGGAATGCGTGGGATAATGGGAGTAGGAACCAACCGCTTGAATAAATATACATTAGGACAGGCTACCCAGGGATTGGCAAACTACATGTTACAGCAATTCAAAGGAGAAGAAATTAAAGTGGCCATCGCTTATGATGTTCGTAATAACTCAAAAGAATTCGGGAAACTGGTAGCAGATGTTTTGACGGCAAACGGAATTAAAGTATTGCTTTTCAAAGATCACAGACCGACTCCTGAATTGTCTTTCACAGTACGTGACAAAAAATGTAATGGAGGAATCGTGTTAACAGCTTCTCACAATCCGCCGGAATATAATGGTTATAAAGTATATTGGAATGATGGAGCACAGATTGTTCCACCTAATGATGAAGCCATTATCAATGAAGTATATTCTGTAAAATTTGAAGAAATTAAATTCAACGGAAATGATGATCTGATCGAATGGATCGGAGAGGAGCAGGATGATGTGTATATTGATGCATGTATTGAAAACTCTACCTATCAGAATGTTGGTAAAGAAAATTTGAATATTGTTTTCACCTCTATCCATGGAACAACCTATACAACTGTTCCCAAAGCCCTTGAAAAAGCAGGATTCAAAAAAGTGGATCTTGTGAGAGAACAAATGATCCCAAGCGGAAATTTCCCAACAGTAGACTCTCCAAACCCGGAGGAGCCTGCAGCACTGGAAATGGCAATGGATCTGGCAAGAATTACCAATGCAGATATCGTGATCGGAACAGATCCGGACGGAGACAGATTAGGTATTGCAGTAAGAAATCTTGACGGTGAAATGCAATTACTGAACGGTAACCAAACCAACACAATCCTTACTTACTACATCCTGAATGAATGGAGAAAACAGGAAAGAATTACCGGAAAAGAATTCATTGGTTCTACGATCGTAACTTCAGATATCTTCTTTGATATTGCACAGAAATTTGGGGTAGAATGCAAAGTAGGTCTTACCGGATTCAAATGGATTGGAAAAATGATCCGTGAAGCAGAAGGAACTCAGAAATTTGTATGTGGTGGTGAGGAAAGTTTCGGATTTATGACCGGAGATTTCGTTCGTGATAAAGACTCTTGTGGAAGTATTCTTTTAGCTTGTGAAATTGCAGCCTGGTGCAAAGCCAACGGAAAAACAATGTACCAGTACATGATTGAGATCTATGAGGATCTTGGAATGTATTACGAAGGATTAATCAATATCGTAAGAAAAGGAAAAGAAGGCGCTGAAGAAATTCAGAATATGATGAAAAACTTCCGTGAAAACCCTCCAAAAGAGCTGGCGGGATCATTAGTAGAAGAAGTAAAGGATTTCAAAGAACAGACAAGCCTTACCGTTTCTACCAACGAGAAAAAAGTAATGAATGATATTCCCAAATCTAACGTATTGATCTATTACACCCAGGATGGAACAAAAGTATGCGTAAGACCTTCAGGAACAGAGCCAAAAATCAAGTTCTATGTTTCAGTGAAGGATTCCATTACTTCAGAAGCAGATTTCAGAGACAAATTAAAATCATTGGAAGCTAAAATAGGGGCCGTTAAAACAGATTTGAAGCTGGATTAATACTCTGAAAACAGCAGATGATAAAAAAAATTATAGCAATATGCATACTCTCTGCAGCTGTAGTTTCCTGTAAAAAGGAAACTGCAGTTTCAGAAGTAAAACAGGTAAACGATTCGATTGTTCAGACTGAATCCAGAGAAGATCAGTATAAACCAATAGACACAACCTGTTCATCTACCAGCAAAACGGAAGATTACATCACATCTCTTCAGTGGTACCGCACCAAAATTGAAAAAGAGATGGCTGGAAACAGTCCGGAGCAGAATGACAAAGTATACGAAGATTATTTAAAAATAAGAGGAAAGTATACAGAGTGTCTGATGAACCTTCATACTGATGTTCTGGATAAATATGTGAATTATTATAATTACGATAAGGATCAGTACAACTTGCCGGACAATGTTAAAAAAATAGCTTCGGAATTGAAGAAAGCAGGTCTTGAGTTCAGGGAAGTAGGAGAAGGAATGACTGAAATATGGACCATTCCGGGATATTATTCATCCTTGTTTAAGAATAAAGTAACTCCTGATTATGAAGTCTATATTTCACAGACTGATAAAGAAAGTGAATCCAATTATGCAGCTGATGCTGGATTAATAATTAGCTGGGAACAGCTGGGAGACAGGCTTATGTTCTGGGAAAACTTTATGAACAAATACCCTGAGAGCAATCTTATAAAGGCTGTCAGACAGGACTATAAAATATATTTGTCTGATTATCTTTTGGGAATGGATAACACGCCAACCTATGAAAGAGACATGGACAAAGGAACCGGAAAACTAAATGATGAAAACAGAGCGGAATTCAACAGGATGATCAAAAAATATCCGAATTCCTATACAGCCAAAAAAGCAAAAGAGATCATGACTCTTTTTGATGCACAAACACCGGTAGATCAAATAGATGAGAAGATTCATGGAGAACGATAATATAAATTTAAAATAAGAAAAAGTGAAAGTTTCAAAATTAGCAGCGAACCTGATCGGTTCTGAAATTGTAAAAATTGGTAACGAAGTAAATGATCTAAAAGCAAAAGGAGCGGAAATTGCCAATCTTACTATTGGTGATCTGAATTCTAATATCTATCCTATTCCAGCATTACTGAAGGAAGAGATTCAGAAAGCATATCAGAATAATCTGACAAACTATCCGCCTGCCAACGGACTTTTATCTTTAAGAAAAGAAGTTTCCAAAGACCTGAAAAAAAGATGGAATCTTGATTATTCTCCAGAAGATATTTTGATTACTGCAGGATCAAGACCATTGATCTATGCTGTATACAAAACAATTGTAGACGAAGGAGATAAAGTTGTGTATCCTACACCATCATGGAACAACAATCACTATGCTTATCTTACTTCTGCCAACGCTGTAGAAGTGAAAACAAAACCAGAAACCAACTTTCTTCCAACTGCAGATGATTTAAGACCGCATTTGGATGGAGCAGTATTGTTAGCTTTATGTTCTCCATTGAACCCTACAGGAACCATGTTTACAAAAGAACAGCTTTCTGAGATCTGCGAACTGGTGATCGCTGAAAACAAAAAAAGAGGAGCAGATGAAAAACCGTTATACCTAATGTATGACCAGATCTATTCTTGCCTTACTTTTGGGGCTGAGCATGTAGATCCGGTTTCTCTTTTCCCTGAAATGAAAGATTATACAATCTATATCGACGGTATTTCAAAATGCCTTGCAGCAACAGGAGTACGTGTAGGATGGGGATTCGGGCCTTCACATATTCTGGACAAAATGAAAGCGCTTCTTACCCACGTTGGAGCATGGGCACCAAAACCAGAGCAGGAAGCAACCGCTAAATTCTATGAAAATTCAGAAAATGTAGATACTTTCGTTGAGGATTTTAAAGGTAAACTTGAAGAAAGCTTAAAAGTTCTTCACAACGGAGTTCAGGATCTAAAAGGAAAAGGACTTTCAGTGGACAGCATTGAACCAATGGGAGCTCTTTACCTTACTATTAAATTAGACTATATTGGAAAAACAAAACCAGATGGAACAGTCATTGAAAACTCTTCAGACCTGGTATTTTACCTGATTAATGACGCAGGAGTGGCTTTAGTACCATTCTCAGCTTTCGGAGAAGAAAAATCAGAACCTTGGTTCCGTGCTTCTGTAGGAGGATTGGCTGTAGATGAGATCAAAGTAATGCTTCCAAAACTGGAAAGTGCTTTGAACAATTTAAAGTAGTCTTCACATAAAAACATATGCTTCGACTCTGTCCGGCATGACATCATTAAACCCAGAATAAGTATTAATGTGTCACGCTGAGCAGAGTCGAAGCGTTTTTTTATCAAATAGTTAAATTAAAGTTACATTTACTTTTCAAAAAATTAAATAAATATTAAAAGTTAAATAATCATTTTGTAAGATACTTAACAAGGAATTATCTTTGAGGCTTTTACACACCTGAATATAATAAAGTCGAAAATTACACGATGAAAAAACTGAGATTTCTACTCTTACCAGTTTCAATACTGGTATGCTCACAAGAGGTTGATACATTGAAGGTACAGGAACTTCCCAAAGAAGCTGAGCTGCCAAAAGTACAAACTTACACCTTGAAGGACGGATCTGTCCGAACTTATCCCAAGCCTAAATTATTGGATTTTGTAACCAAATTACCCAGAAACTTTATCAATACCAATAAAGATTTTGTAGCAAAAGACCATGCGTATTATCTGGGAGGTGCTGTTGCAGCGACGTTGATTCTCCTGCCATTTGATCAGAAACTGATTGACAATTCAAGAGAGCTGGCAGAAAAATGGGGAATGGATAAGGATAACAACTATCACAAAGTAGGAGGTGTTTTTAAAATTCCTAAAGATGTCGGATCTACACTGTACCTGATCGGTAACGGATCTACATTAGTATTATTAGGGATTGGTTTCGGAACCTATGGATTGATAAAAAATGATTACAGAGCTCAGGCAACTGCCAGTGGTTTAATGGAAAGTTTAATTCTTTCCGGAGTTTTTACCCAAACCCTTAAAAGAATTACAGGAAGAGAAAGCCCGTTTATTGCAGAAGAATATGGTCATAAAGGCGGGGCGTGGAATCCGTTTCCAAGCTTTTCTGCATTCAGTAAAAATACCTCGAATTACGATGCAATGCCTTCAGGCCATTTAACCACCTTTATGGCTGGGATCACGGTGATAGCAGATAACTATCCGGATGCAAAATGGATCAAACCTGTAGGATATACGCTGGCAGGAGCATTATGCTTTCAAATGATGCAGAGTAAAGTTCACTGGGCTTCAGACTATCCTTTAGCCTTATTAATGGGATATTTTATAGGGAAAACAATATCAAAAAGCAGATATACTTCATCAGAAGGAACTATTGGAAAAACAAAATATAATCTCAATTTTGTTGCATCCCGCCAATGGGAATACAATATGGTAGGTGTAAAACTCTCTTTTTAAACTGCTGAAATCTCTGTTTTGTAGAGTAAATAAGATACTTTTCACTACATTTGGTCTCAGGATAAAGGATTTATGCGGACTTTTACAGATGTCGGAATGAAACCTCCTGATTTAAAAAGAATTACTTAATATTGTATTGAATGAAAATAATAGCTGTTATCCCTGCACGTTATGAGGCAAGCCGTTTTCCAGGGAAATTAATGCAGATTTTAGGAGAAAAAACCGTTATTACCACAACCTATGAGAATGTAGTGGAAACCGGGCTGTTTGATGAAGTATTTGTTGCTACAGACTCTGAAATTATTTTTGATGAAATCGTAAAAAATGGTGGTAAAGCCGTAATGACAGGGCAGCACGAGACCGGAAGCGACCGTATTGCTGAAGCAGTGCAAAACATAGACTGCGATATTGTGATCAATGTTCAGGGAGACGAACCCTTCCTTAAGCTGGAGCCATTACAGCAATTGATTGAAGTTTTCAGAAATGATGACCAACAGGAAATATCTTTAGCTTCTTTAAAAATACAACTGCATGAAAAAGAAGAAATTGAAAACCCTAATAATGTAAAAGTGATTACTGATAACAATGGTTTTGCTTTATATTTTAGCCGTTCTGTAATCCCTTTTCACAGAGAAATTTCTTATGATGTAAGTTATTTTAAACATATTGGAGTATATGCTTTCAGGAAAGAAGCCTTACTGCAATTTTCAAAGCTGGCTATGAAACCTTTGGAAATATCCGAAAAGATTGAATGCATCCGGTACCTTGAATATGGAATGAAAATCAAAATGATAGAAACCAATTTCGTAGGAGTAGGCATTGATACTCCTGAAGATCTTGAAAAAGCCCGAAAACTGATCTGAAATTAGCAAATTGATCTTTGTATTTTGCCTTTTTGCAATTTTACGTAAATCCCCCTATATTTGAATCTATAAATAAAATTAATGAAGAAGTTATTATTAGTATTTGGACTGATATTTTCGCATGTGATATTCGGACAGACCGCAAAGGAAATTATTGACAAGAACATTGAATTATCCGGAGGTTTAACCAATTGGAAATTATTAAACTCAGTATTGCTTCAGGGAAAAGTAATATTGGGAATTAAAGATGAATATCCGATAAGAATTTTTCAGCAACGTCCAAATCTTACTAAAACATTGATTACTACAGGCGGAAAAGAAACCGCAATAGAAGGTTTTGATGGCACCAAAGGCTATGCAATGAATTATGCAGCCAACAAGCTTCAGGAATATCCTGAATATGTGCCGGAAAGTTTTGATAATGATTTCATTGATTGGGAAAATAAAGGTTTTGATGCCAAATACCTTGGAAAAGAAAAAGTAGGAGAAATCTACTGCCACAAGGTAGAACTTACCAAGAATGTAAATAAGAATATGTATTATTTCGATACAAAAACTTATATGTTGATCAAAGAAGTGAAAAAAGATGAAACGCTGATCTATTCTGATTTTAAAAAAGTTGGAAACATTATTATGCCTTTCAGAATTGAATCTTCAAGTGCTAAAAAAGACGGAGATTACGTGATGTTATTAAACAAAGTAGACATCAATAAAGTATTTCCGGCTAATATTTTTAAGTTTTAATTCAACTGCAGTTCTCTGCATACAATTATAAGACATGAAAAAGATTTTTTTACTGCTGCTTTCTTTCATAGCATTTCTGCAAAGCTGCACTAACCAGAAAAGTGAAATTTCTAAAGCTAAAACTACAGAACTTATGGGAAAAACAATATATGACTTCAAAGTAGAAGGTCTTGATGGCAAAGAAATCAATTTTGCAGATTTTAAAGGAAAGAAAATCCTGATTGTTAATACTGCTTCAGAATGTGGGTTTACACCACAGTATACAGATCTTGAAAAGGTATATGAACAATATAAAGATAAATTGGTAGTGATAGGATTTCCTGCAAATAATTTTGGAGGACAGGAACCTGGAACCAATACCGAAATCGGAGCTTTTTGCCAGAAAAATTATGGAGTAACATTCCCAATGGCCGCTAAAGTTTCTGTAAAAGGAGATGATACGGCACCCATCTTTAAATATCTGACTGAACAGGAATTGAACGGAGTAAAGAACACAAGCATCCTTTGGAACTTTACCAAGTTCCTGGTGGATGAAAACGGAAAACTGATTGATTCTTTTGTAAGTACTACAAAGCCTACTGATCAAGCTATTACAAAATATCTGAAATAAAGATAAAAAACTATATTTTTACAAGTGGGTGGTTTGCATCCACTTTTTTTATTTAAATCCTAATAGTATACTCTATGAAAAAAGTAATTTTTACCCTTTGTATCCTGGCTTCTTTTATGTTAGGATTTGCCTTTAAGGCCGTTACAGAAAAAAAGTCTTATAATATGAAAAGAGTTACCGGCATTGGCGGAATCTTTTTTAAGTGCAAAGATCCTAAGAAAATGCGGGAATGGTATGAAAATCATCTTGGACTTAGCACCAATCAGTATGGAGCTGTATTTGAATGGTTTCAGGGTGCTGATAACTCTAAAAAAGGATTCAGCCAGTGGAGTCCCTTCAGTGAAAAGACAAAATATTTTCAACCTTCTGAAAAAGATTTCATGATCAATTACAGGGTGGAAAATCTTGAAAAACTGGTTGAAAAGCTAAAACAGGAAAATATAACTATTGTAGATAAGATTGAAACTTATGAATATGGAAAATTTGTCCATATCATGGATATTGAAGGTAATAAAATAGAACTTTGGGAACCTAACGATATTGAATATGAAAAATTAGGACAAAAAATGGGCAGCAAAACAACAAAATAGGTAATAGATGATGGGTAGGTTTTCGGGAAATTACTAAAAAGGTTTTCATTTTTAACATGAACCACATTACCTCGCATCCTGAACCTCGTATCTTGCATCCCGAATTATTCATTACTCTTCTCCGCAAAACAAAAAATATTCCCCAGTTTGATACTGGAATAGCCGTTGCTCTTTATTTTTGAAGAATTGATCATGGCCTTTGCCAGAATATCTGTCGGCAGAGGTTTTTGACTTTCTAATAACCCCAGTTTATTAGCGAATTTGATAATGCGGCTTCCCAAAACCTCTCCGGTTCTTTCAGAGTCTTTTCGTTCAAGCATTCCCGGCTTAAAAATAGTGATCTTATTGAAGTGCAGTTGTTTGACAGCTTCTTCCAGTTCGCCCTTCATTTTGGAATAGAAAATCTTAGACTGGGGATTCGCTCCGTAAGCTGAGACCAGAATATAATCTTCCACTTCATTGTCTTTCGCAGCTTTTGCAAACTCATATTGGTAGTCAAAGTCTACTTTTTTCTGGGCTTCTTTGCTTCCGGCATTCTTTAAAGTTGTTCCCAGACACGAAAACGCCACATCTCCTTTCACCATATCTTTCCATTCCTCCGGTTTTTCAAAATTCACTATATGAACTTTTAGTTTATCATTTTGAATATCAACAGGCTTTCTTACAAAGATATCCACTTCATCAAACTCTTTGTCATTCAATAACTGACGGACAAGATCTTTTCCTGTGGCACCTGTAGCACCTATTACCAGAGCTTTCATAATAATTGTGGTTTTGTGAGATTATTTGTTTCTTAAATTTACTAAATTTGAATCAAAGATTCAAGAATTAATTTGATCATTACCCATTACTTATCACTCATTACTCATATTGAATATGGATGCCAACGAAATTTTAGATTACTGTCTTGCCAAAAAAGGAGTTACGGAAAGTTTTCCGTTTGATAATGAAACTCTTGTAATGAAAGTAGACACCAAAATGTTTTTACTGATGGGACTTGAGAGACAGCCGTTGGCCCTTAATGTAAAAACAGATCCTGAATGGAGCGCAGAGCTTCGTGAGCAATATCCTCAGATTACAGGCGCTTATCACATGAATAAGACCCACTGGAATTCTGTAACTGTTGATGGATTGAAAAGAGATCTGATCTTTAAACTTATTGATCAGTCCTATGATCTTGTCTTTAAATCCCTGACTAAAAAAGCTCAGAATGAAGTCAATTCATTATAGTACATAAAATAAATTGAGGAACGGAATTTGTTATCTATTACCGGTGAAATAATATATTTAACATTAATAAAATAAATAACAAATGAGAAATCACCTTTTATTATTCTTAGTAGTAGGCGCATTCATGTTGTCAGGCTGTACCAAGCCGGTAAATAAGAACACTACGGAAAAAAGCACAGTTGCTGTATCGTCCTCTGAAAAATCTCCCGAAACTCTTACAATAGAATTTTCAGGGACAGACCCATTTACCATTAAAAATGCACGGCTCAAAGTCAGCTTATATGGAATGGATGAAAAGCTGGCCGATGCTCCTGCTTCTTTAATTACAGAACAGGAATATGAACAGAAATCAATACCTTTCACCATCAACCTGCCAATACCGAAAGATGCAGAAAATAAGATTAATCCAAAACCTTCCGGCCCTGCAAAATACTATATAACCATAAGCTGGGATTCTGATGGAAACGGAAAAGCAGATGAAAAAGGAGATATCTTTATTGATTATGATAAACAGTTCCCGAATGTAAAACTGAATAATGAAACCCAGAAAATCTACTTAAAAGTATTAAAATAAACCAAAAGGCTATTCCGTGAGAATAGCCCTTTTCGTTAGTAAATCTTTATATTCTAATGCTTTCTTTTCAATAAGATGCCAGGAAGCATATCCGAACAGGATAGATAGCGGTAATGAAAATATAAATAACATAGCTGTATCCAGTTTAAAGAAATACATCAATGTCTGCTGTATAGGGAAAGAATAAATATAAATCCCATAGGAAGTATCCCCAATAGTCTCTCCAACTTTATTAAGATATGGGGTAGAGCTCTTTCCAAGAAGAATTACCAGCAGGGGCAGAGTAATATAGGAGGTATACTGATTAATATTTAAATAAACACTGGCAATAAGAACAGCGAAAGAAACTATAATGAGGATGTTTTCTGTTCTTTTACTGGTATTCAGATAAGCCATGATCATTCCTCCGGTAAAAAAGCACATCAGATTATAAAAGTGATTAGTTCCCAATGCCAACTTGAGCAATAATCCGTAAAGAAAATAAGGATAGAAGATGCTTAAAACATAACTTGAGATAAATAACAGAATGACAGCGGTTTTCACAAATGTTTTTCCCCGGATAAAGAACAGCAGTGAAACCATGACGTACATGCTGAATTCATAGCATATAGTCCACAAACTTCCATTAATGCTGTGCTTGTAGGGATTGTTTTCAAAAACGCCGTCGATACCTTTCTGACGGAAAAATAAAGTGATATTTTGTGGGATATAAGTGTATACAGAAGCGTTCTGTAAATAAGGTACAGAACTTTCATACACAAAAGGAGCCAGTAAAACGGTAAGAAAAAGTACAACTAACAATGCCGGAAAAAGTCTTAGAAGCCTTTTCCAGTAAAAATCAGGAAGACCTTTGCAGCGCAGCAGACTTTTAAAAATTAAGTATCCTGAGATAATAAAAAAACCGTGAACTCCCAGATAAGAAAATTCCATCTGGCCGTTGGTAAGTTGTGACAGAGGATCACCGTGAGACGACCCTGAAAGAGCATAGGAATGGGAAATGACAACAAAACTTGCAAAAATAAGCCTTAGAAAGTCAAAATTATTACTCCTTGAAATCATATATCTGTGTTAATCTTTTATCCTCATCCAGTCTTTCAATCAACTTGTCAAGACCTTCAAATTTGATTTCATCATGAAGAAAATCCCTGAAACTTACCGTAATCTTTTCATCATAGATATCATCATCAAAATTAAGGATATAAACCTCCACAGTTAGTTTTTCTCCATTTACCGTCGGATTGGTTCCGATGCTCAGCATACCTTTATACTGGTTGCCCTTTACGAATACTTCAACAATATAAGCTCCCTTTTTAGGCAGTAGCTTGATGGATTCAGTATCAATATTTGCTGTCGGATATCCAATGGTTCTCCCAATCTTTTTCCCATGAACTACAGTTCCGGAAACAGAGTAGAGGTATCCCAACATTTCGTTGGCCTCTTTAACATTTCCTGCTAAAAGTGCATTACGTACTTTCGTGGAACTGATATTATTTTCATGAATATTGATAGCTTCCATTTGCTCTACTTCAAAATCAAGTTCTTTTGATAATTTCTGAAGAAGCTCAAAATTTCCGCTTTTATTTTTTCCGAAAGAATGATCGTATCCTATAATAAGGTACTTTACATTCAGTTGATCAACTAAAATCTCACGTACAAATTCCTCTCCCGTAAGGTTTCTGAATTCTTCATCAAATTCTTTCAGGAACAAATTATCAATGCCATATTTTTCTACCAGCTGTTTCTTTTCTTCCAGTGTATTCAGAAGCTTTAAATCTTCATTCGGATTGAAAACAAATCTTGGATGAGGCCAGAAAGTAAGGATTGCAGTTTCCAGGTTGTTTTCTGTGCCTATTTTAGCCAGTTCATCGATAATACTCTTGTGCCCTAGATGTACCCCGTCAAACATTCCTAAAGATAATGCTAAAGGCTTCTGTGAGGAGTAATCTGTAAAATTCTTGAAAACTTTCAAAACGGAAAAATTTTGATTGCAAATATAAAACCTTTATTTTTAATGTAACGGAGGGAATCTGAAAATTTGAAAATGAAAATTTTGAAAAATATCCTACATTATATTATACTATAATAATAACAAATGACCGAATTGCAATTTTGCTGTTAAATATAATGATAAATATTGAATTCTACGCATTAAATGACAAACTCATTCATATCCTGAAAAGCATGATAAAAATCTTTTTTTTACCAATTGCGGGTTTATGAAGAATCACTATATTTGCACCAAGAAAAAATTTAGCAATGGCAAACCAAATTAAAGGTAAAATTTCTCAAATTATTGGTCCGGTAATCGACGTTGTCTTCACAGATGTGGAAGCTGTTCCAGCAATCTATGACGCGTTAGAAATTACAAAAGAAAACGGTGAAAAAGTAGTTTTAGAGGTAGAACAACATATTGGCGAAGATACAGTAAGATGTATCGCAATGGACGCTACTGACGGTCTTAAAAGAGGGCAAGACGTAATTGGATATGGAAATCCTATTATGATGCCAATCGGAGAGGCTGTAAACGGAAGACTATTCAACGTTGTTGGTGATGCTATCGATGGACTTCAAGATATTTCTAAGGATGGTGGTCTTCCAATTCACAGACCAGCTCCAAAATTTGATCAATTATCAACTTCAGCAGAAGTTTTATTTACAGGTATTAAAGTAATCGACCTAGTTGAGCCTTATGCAAAAGGAGGTAAAATTGGATTGTTCGGTGGTGCCGGTGTAGGTAAAACAGTATTGATTCAGGAGTTGATTAACAATATTGCAAAAGGACACGGAGGTCTTTCTGTATTCGCCGGAGTAGGTGAAAGAACGAGAGAAGGAAATGACCTTCTGAGAGAGATGTTGGAATCAGGTATTATCAAATATGGTGATGATTTCATGCACTCTATGGAAAACGGAGGTTGGGATCTTTCTAAAGTAGACTTAGAAGCTATGAAAGATTCAAAAGCTGCATTCGTTTTCGGGCAGATGAACGAGCCGCCAGGTGCAAGAGCTAGAGTAGCACTTTCTGGTCTTACATTAGCTGAGTACTACAGAGATGGTGGAGAAAGCGGACAAGGTAGAGACGTACTTTTCTTCGTAGACAACATCTTCCGTTTTACACAGGCTGGTTCTGAGGTATCTGCACTTCTTGGTCGTATGCCATCAGCGGTAGGTTACCAACCAACGCTAGCTTCTGAAATGGGTGCGATGCAGGAAAGAATTACTTCAACTAAAAATGGTTCAATTACTTCAGTACAGGCGGTATACGTACCTGCGGATGACTTAACTGACCCGGCTCCTGCAACTACGTTTGCTCACTTGGATGCAACTACAGTACTTGACAGAAAGATTGCTTCATTAGGTATCTATCCAGCGGTAGATCCACTTTCTTCTACTTCCAGAATCCTAAACCCTGAAATTTTAGGTAATGATCACTACAACTGTGCTCAAAGAGTAAAAGAAATCCTTCAAAGATATAAAGCTCTTCAGGATATCATCGCAATCCTTGGTATGGAAGAACTTTCTGAAGAAGATAAAGCTGTTGTATACCGTGCAAGAAAAGTTCAGAGATTCTTATCTCAGCCTTTCCACGTAGCTGAACAGTTTACAGGTATTCCAGGATCATTGGTAGATATCAAAGATACAATCAAAGGATTCAACATGATTATGGATGGTGAATTAGATCACTTACCAGAAGCAGCTTTCAACTTGAAAGGAACCATCGAAGAAGCTATCGAAGCAGGACAAAAAATGTTAGCTGAAAACGCTTAATAATTAGACATAAAGATAACAGATACAAGACATGAGACTTTAAGGTTGTCTGAAATCTGAAATCTGAAATCTTCAAATCTAAATTAAAATGAATATAAAAATTTTAACACCAGAATACGTAGTTTTTGAAGGAGAGGTAGATTCAGTATTATTGCCTGGAAAAAATGGTGAATTTCACATCATGAAAAACCACGCAGGAATTGTTTCTTCTTTAATCGGAGGTGATGTAAAGCTTTTTGCTAATTCTATTGATGAGGCTTATGCTAAAAACTTCACTAAAGAATCCGGAAAAGACTCTGTTTTTGCTTATGCTATCAAAAGCGGTGTTGTAGAATTTAATCATAATAAAGGAATTATCCTTTGTGAATAATTAAATGAAAAGCTAAATATATTTTCAAGAAAGTGTAACTTTGTGTTACACTTTTTTTATTTAGGTAAAAGTCTGATGGTATGAAGAAAGGCATAATCATATTCTTTACAGTTCTGGGTGTTTTCCTCCATGCTCAGAATATCAAAACCAAGAGAGGGATTATTAATCTTGACGGCATTCCGGTAGCTAAGCTCTCCAACAAATCCAGCGAATATACGTTTATGGATCTGAAGGAGACCCCGATGTATACTATAAAATTCATTGATAAAAGCATCGTTGACTCTGTTCGCGACAGCTATATCAGCATCAATAGAGTCTATAACCGGGAGAAAACAATTGAGATTGATTACTCATCACCTTCTGCATTTTCCGGAGAAGAAAAATCTGCAGTCTTTACATCAGTTAAGGATCTTAAAATAATTGATAACAAAGGGATCAATGTTAAAAATCTTGATGAGCTTTTCTCCAATGTACCTAAAAGAAAGCTGGATGCTAAAACGAAAGATGCGTATGCCATCCGAAAGAAAATTGATAAGATGAATATTGAGGTCAATAAAGTAGGAGAGATCCTTAGTAATGGCGTTCCGGTAGGATATTTTACCAATTTACCCGTAAGCTTCGGTTCGGAAGATACCATCATGGATAAGACCTCTATAGATATTGAGATCTATGACGCTAAAAGTAAGCTTATCGGAAGATATATTACGACCACAAAACAGTTAAAGACAGCGGGTGGAAAATCTTTTACCATATACAAGGAAATGTCCGGGAGAGCTTCTATTTTAAAATTTCCAACCTATAAAGCATTAGCTGAACGTATGGCCATTATGGACCCCAATTTTATTAAAGTACAGGAGAAAGTGTCGGTTGGGACTGTAACAAAAGAAACCCCTAATTAAAAGAAATATATTTTTATATCAATAGGAACGGGCTTTAGCCCGTTTTTTTATTATAGATCAAATTCATCCGGCTTTAGCCGAAACTTATAAGGATCTCGTTAGTCTTTATCAACCACCCCGTCAAAAAATTCTTTGAATTTTCGCCACCCCTCCGGTGGAGGGGAATATTTTGCCGGTTTATATATGGTAGTTAAAAATTCGGATTTGATCTTTCTGTATGAAAAATTTACTCTCTTAAATCAAAATAAAAATCTGTGTAAATCCGTGTAATCTGTGGTAGATTATAATTCAATCAAGTTTTATTCATCCAGACAAATAAGAATTCACAGAAAATTCAGCAATTTTAAAAATTCCTGAGAAAAAAGTGGAAATTTTTATAAACTTAAAATCACGCCATTTTCCTTCAATTGCTGCATCGGTTTTGAGAACCAGAATAATTCAAAATCTTCGAAATTTTCTTCAAATTGATTCTTAAGTTGCTGAACAGTAGGTTTTTTATAATTTTCAATTGAATTATCTTGCAGTACACTCATCAGCCATTCTGCCTTTTCCTCTTCCAGCTCAACCTTTACAATATTGGTTTTTAAGTGGAATGTAAGAAGCGTATACGTACCAGAATATTTCTTTTTATTTTTTACGCGATTCTCAGCGATTACATTTTTCGTCAGAAAGATAACTTTGGAATTTCCTTTCAGACTAAATTGTCCATCTTCCAAAAGACAGTCGTGAATATAATCCGGATGAATTGTTGTTCTTGGAATTTTAAAATCAAACCACTCCTGAAGCGGCAGTTCAAAATTTACTCCATGCATATAATTGAACAAAGATTTTTTTAACCCGAAGCTGAACTTATTATGATCAATTCCGGTTTTATCTTTAAAATCAATATCATTATTGGCAAACAAAATTTCCTGTTTTACCGGAATGACTCCAAAATCTTCCGGACTTATTCCTACAGGGGAATGAGCTGTCATGGCAAACTGATGCCAGAACCCACTTTGAAGAATTCCCATCTCAAACATCTGTCTGATCATTTCCAGAGAATCAATAGTTTCCTGGACGGTTTGGGTAGGGTAGCCATACATGAGATAGGCATGCACCATAATTCCTGCTTCTGTAAAATTTCTGGTTACATTGGCAACCTGTTCCACAGAAACTCCTTTATCAATTAATTTCAGCAATCGGTCGCTGGCCACTTCAAGACCACCGGAAACAGCCACACATCCCGAAAGCTTCAGAAGGTAACATAAATCGCGGGTAAAGCTTTTTTCAAAACGGATATTGGTCCACCAGGTCACTACAAGATTTCTTCTGAGAATTTCCAGGGCAACCTCTCTCATAAGGGCAGGTGGAGCAGCTTCATCTACAAAATGAAACCCTGTTTCGCCCGTTGTTTTGATCAGTTCTTCAATTCGGTCTACGAGAATTTTAGCAGAAATAGGCTCGTAGATTTTAATATAATCTAAAGAAATATCGCAGAATGTACATTTTCCCCAATAGCATCCGTGCGCCATTGTAAGTTTGTTCCAGCGTCCGTCGCTCCATAAGCTGTGCATTGGATTGGCAATTTCAATAACGGAAATATACTGATCCAGTTTTAGATCTGTATAATCGGGAGTTCCTATTTCAGACTGTTTGAAGTCATGTCTTTTAGAATTATTTTTGTAGACGACTTCATTCTTTTCGAGAAGAAAGGTTCTTTTAAACTCACCTTCGTATGTAGCAATTTCTAAATTTTGGTGAAGAAGTTCCAGCGGAAGTTCACCATCATCTAAAGTAATAAAGTCAAAAAATTCGAAGACCCTCTGATCTTTGACTTCTCTTAATTCTGTGTTGGGAAATCCTCCTCCCATAGCAATTTTAATGTGAGGATAATGCTTTTTGATCCATTGGGCACATTTGAATCCTGAATACAGGTTACCAGGAAACGGAATGGAAAAACAAACAAGCTTTGGCTGAACAGTTTCAATTTTTTCCTGAAGAATTTTTAACGTAAATTCATCAATAAATGTGGGTTCACCAGATAGTTTTGAATAGAGTTCATCAAAAGAATTGGCACTTTTTCCAAGGCGTTCTGCATATCTGCTAAAACCAAAATCAGCGTCTATATTTTCTACAATATAATCGGAAATATCTTCCAGATACAAAGTTGCCAGATGCTTGGCTTTATCCTGAAGACCCATATTTCCAAAAGCAAACTCCATATCATCCAGCTGATTGAAACGGGAAGCTTCGGGAAGAAAGTTCATACTGCAGATCTGCCTGGCCAGTGTAGGTGTTTTTCCCTGTAAAAAAGGAATAACCTGATCTATTGTTTTTAAATATTCCTCTCTTAAGGCATAAATTCTCTGGGAATTTTCAGAGGTGTTCTGAAGATCAATTTCTTTATTGAAAACCTTCCGGATTCCATCCTTTGAAAACAACTCCAAAATAACATCGATCCCCAAATCTACCTGGTAACTGGAAATATTTTTGGTATTTAAAAATCCTTTAATATAAGCCGTTGCAGGATAAGGAGTATTAAGCTGGGTAAAAGGCGGAGTAATAAGAAGCAGGTCTTTCAACAGAAATTTTTTGCAAAGTTATTCTAAAGTTTTTTTAGAAAAAAATTTTTTCCCCTGATTATAAACAGTGAGAAAAAGTCGCAGAGATATTGCATTTATTAAAATCTGAATCCATCCCAATTCTTTTCATTTTCAATCTATAGAAATAACTAATTATTTTAGAATAAATTAGCGGGTCTGCTAAACAAAGCATCGGTAGCATTATTCTCAATAAAGCTTAGGAAAGTATTCTCATCAAAATATCCATCATGATCTAGAATTGCCGGATTTAATAATTCTATTTCACTGGGTTTCTCAAGGCTGATATTCTCAATAAACTTTCCGGTTTTTCCTGTTATTTCATTATGAAAACTGATCAGGTATCGAGAATAAATATTTCCTTCAGCAACAGTATAATGCCCGTTTTCTGCAATGAGGGATGTCATAATGCTTCCTCCGATATAGGTTTCATTATCATTCCCCGAAGCACCAAATAATACTTTTGAGGTAACATTTCCAGAGCAGTACAATGAGCCATTGATGATGATATTTTCTGCCTGTATATTACCGGTAACAATAAGAACAATATAATCTTCAACAAACAGTTTTTTAGATAAATGAAGATCGCCTTCTATGAGAATGATTTTATATCCTTCCCCTTCTTCGGTAATCAGTTCAAGGGAATTGTCATTTTCATTTTGTATAAGTACAATCTCAGGACCATCATCTTCATTATTGATGTGGAGAGAGGCTTCTTTTATTTTTTCTGCTGTTTCATCATCCAGCATTTCGAGAAATTCAGCAAGACTTTCCTCGTCTACATAGCTTTCATTGAAAAAATTGTTTTCCAGGGCTTCATGAGCAATGCTATATAGATTTTCTGATTTTTCTTTGAGCTGCTTGTATAATTGATCTTTGGTCAGTTTTTGCAATTCTTTCATCGGTTTTTAAAAGTATATACATGGGTCTGTTCAGTGGGGGAAACACCTGTTAATAGACAGATGCAATATAATCAGAAATTTTGTTATGCCAGAAAGTGATCTATTTATTTTTTCAAATATTTTTTTATGGATGATTTTTTAAGTTCGAAATATGGTATTCTTTCCCAAATAATCTGTTCTAGGCATGACCTATTTTCCTTTGATCGCCGATTACATTCAGGGTAACTCCAAAAAGAATTAAAGTAATCCCAATAAGCAGATTTGGAGTGAATTTTTCATGAAACATCAAAACACTGATCAATACAGCAACTACAGGTTCCAATGCTCCTAAAATAGCAACAGGTGTAGATCCGATATATTTGATGGCAAATACAAGGCATAAACTGGAAATAACGGTAGTGAGAAATGCAAAAACCAGGAAGTTAATGAAGATCTCTGGGGAAGGAATCACAAATGATTCATTCGCCATCAAAGCTTTGGTCATAAAGAACATTGAGGTGAAAAACATGGAATAAAACGTAAGCTTGAATCCGGAAACTTTGATATTCGATTTGTTGACAATAACCATATATAAAGCATAGAAAAGTGAACTGAGCATAACAATTCCCAACCCTGCAAAATTGATTTCCAGTCCGTTTCCTTTTAAACATAAAACAATGACTCCCGCAAATGCAAGCAGTAAAGAAGCTCCGGATAATTTGGTAAGCTTTTCCTTGTAAAAGAAAAGCATGATCAATGCTACAATAATCGGGTAAATAAATAAAACGGTTGAAGCAATTCCTGGGGTAAGGAAATCATACCCTAAAAACAAAAATTCTGAAGAAAGGGCATAGCAGATTCCAAGGATGGCCAGAATTAAGGTTTCCTTTTTATTGATTTTAAAACTTTCCCGTGAATACAGCAGATATCCTCCCACCATTAAAGCCGAAAAGAAAAATCTGTAAAACAGGGTGATATCCATTGAAAAGTGTGCCTGCTTCACTGGCAGAATAAAAATAGGAATCAGACCATATGAAACGGCTGATAAAATTCCCAGTGTGTAACCTCTAAGTTTCATGTGCTTTATAGTTATTAAACAAGAAAGCCACTGAATCAATCAGTGGCTTTCTTTTATTTTTAGGATATTAAATCGCTTTAAAACTTAATCCTTGTTCCTGCAGTAATTTTTGTTCCTGCTCTTTGTAGTAGCCACCTACTAATTTATCATGAATTGCTTCAAATGCTGCCAGAGTTTCATTGATCTCTGCATCTGTATGAGAAGCGGTAGGAATAAGCCTTAAAAGAATCATTCCCTTCGGAATGACCGGATATACCACCACAGAGGTAAAGATACCGTAATTCTCTCTTAAATCTTTTACCAATAGAGTAGCTTCTACAGGAGTTCCCTGCATCATTACCGGAGTTACACAAGTATTGGTGTCTCCAATGTTGAATCCTCTTTCTTTAAGTCCGTTCTGTAGTTTGTAAACATTCTCCCAAAGTTTAGCTTTGATTTCCGGTCTTGATCTCAATAGCTCCAGTCTTTTTAATCCTCCGATTACCATTGGCATCGTAAGAGATTTTGCAAAGATTTGTGATCTCAGGTTGAATTTCAGATATCTGATGATTTCTTTGTCTCCCGCAAGGAATGCTCCGAAACCTGCCATAGATTTAGCAAAAGTAGAGAAGTATACATCAATCTGATCATTACAGTCCTGCTCTTCACCTACACCGGCTCCTGTTTTACCAAGCGTTCCGAAACCATGAGCATCATCCACTAAAAGTCTGAACTGATATTTAGATTTAAGATCGCAGATCTCTTTGATTTTTCCCTGCTGTCCTCTCATACCGAAAACCCCTTCAGTAATTACAAGGATACCTCCTCCTGTTTCTTCAGCTACCTTGGTTGCTCTCTGAAGGTTTTTCTCCAGACTTGCCATATCATTATGCTTGTAGGTAAATCTTTTACCGGAATGAAGTCTTACTCCATCCACGATGCAGGCATGAGAATCCATATCATAAACAATTACATCATTTCTGCTCACCAAAGCATCAATGGTAGAAACCATTCCCTGGTAACCGAAATTCAATAGATATGCTGATTCTTTTTTTACGAAGTCTGCCAATTCTCTTTCCAACTGAAGGTGCTGATCTGTTTCTCCAGACATCGCTCTTGCTCCCATTGGGTAGAACATTCCATATTCTGCAGCCGCTTTTGCATCCGCTTCTATTACCTCAGGATGATTACACAATCCTAAATAGTCATTGGCACTCCAGAAAATTACTTCTCTCCCCTGAAACTGCATTCTAGGGCCGATAGGTCCCTCTAATCTCGGGAAAATAAAATAGCCTTCACCATAATCTGCAAATTGTCCAAGTGGTCCTGGATTTTCTTTTATTCTTTCAAAAATATCCAACATTGTATCGTAATTTTTAAGTAACAAAGCCTTTTTTGTCTGAACACGCAAAAGGCTTTATTTATTTGTATCGTGATTTTATTCGTTCTTATTTTATAAACTCCGTTTTGAAAACTTCGTCATAGTTGTGAACACAGTTGTTGACAAATCCCTGTTCAGCCATCCACTTATCACTATATACTTTAGTGATGTATCTGGAGCCGTGGTCAGGATAAATTAAAACAACTACGTCATTTTCTGTAAGCTCATGAGATTGGGCATACTGCATCAATCCCTGTGTTACAGCTCCGGTAGTATAACCTCCCATGATAGCTTCTTTCAAAGCAATTTCGCGGGTTCTGTACGCGGACATTTCATCATTTACCCTTACAAACTCATCCACCTTGTCGAAAAGCAGGGCGGCAGGGATCAGGTTTTTACCCATTCCTTCGATCTGATAAGGATGTACATCTTCTTTGTGTATTTCTCCTGTCTCGTGATAGCTTTTAAGGATAGAACCATCTGCATCTACACCAATAATCTTGATATCCGGATTCTTTTCCTTCAAATACTTGGCAGAACCTGATAACGTACCACCAGTTCCGGTGCAGGCAAAAAGGTGAGTGATCTTACCTTGTGTCTGTTCCCAGATCTCAGGACCTGTTGTCTGATAGTGCGCATCAATATTCAGTTCATTAAAATATTGATTGATGTAAATAGAATTTGGAGTTTCCTGAGCGATTCTTTTAGCTACTTCATAATATGATCTGGGATCATCTGCTGGTACATTGGCCGGGCATATATACACCGTGGCTCCCAATGCTTTCAGATAAGCAATTTTTTCAGGTTTTGTTTTATCACTTACTGCAAGAATACATTTATATCCCTTAATGATACATACCATCGCAATAGAAAACCCGGTATTACCGGAAGTAGTTTCTACAACTACAGAATCTTCCTTTAAAAGGCCTTTTTTCTCTGCGTTCTCTATAATATGAAGTGCGATTCGGTCTTTGGTGGAATGTCCAGGATTATATGATTCTAACTTGGCATAAACGGTTGCTGGAATATCTTTTGTCACAGTATTTAGCTTCACCATCGGAGTGTGTCCTATCAGGCCAAGAATATTATCGTAAACATTACTCATTATTTGTTATTTTCAATAAAAATCTGACTGCAAAAATACAAAAAAATAAATAATTACTAAACTTTTGTTTGATTTCTAGGGCATAGTTTTGTAAAAAGTTATTTTCGTATTTACAGTTTTGACACGAGTGTAATCGCAAATACTACGCCAAAATTTTTAAATTTTGTTAAAACCCGCATAAAATAAGATAAAAGCCTTATTTTCGCATAATTGATTTAATACTATGAAAAATTGGACTTTTAGGCAATGGAACACCGTTTCAGGATGGGTGATTTTCGTTATTGCTTTCTTCACGTACTTGTCCACCATAGAACCCAATTTCAGTTTTTGGGATTGTGGCGAGTACATTTCTTCTGCAGTAAAACTTGAAGTAACGCACGCTCCCGGAGCTGCTTTATTCCAGATTGTGGGTGCCGTGGCAGCCATTTTTGCATTAGGGAAAGGCGAAAATTATTCTATCGTGATCAACGCGATGTCTGCATTGTTCAGTGCGCTGACTATTTTATTTTTGTTCTGGACGATCACACACTTTGTGAGAAGACTTTTGAACAAAGATTTTGAAGAAATTACAAAACATCAGGAAATCTCTATTTTATTTGCCGGAGCAGTTGGAGCACTTTGCTTTACTTTCTCAGACACATTCTGGTTCTCAGCAGTAGAGGGAGAGGTTTATTCTATGGCTTCTATGTTTATTGCGCTCTTGGTCTGGTTAATCACCAAATGGGAGAATGAGTATCAGGCGGGAGACAGTGAAAGATGGATTATTCTTATTTTCTTTATTTTAGGACTTTCTGTAGGAGTGCATATGATGTGTATGCTGGCAATTCCTGCAGTATGTCTGGTATATTATGCTAGAAATTACAAGTTTACCTGGAAAAACTTTATCTGGGCAAACCTTATCACACTGGGAATTTTGATTATCGTTTTCAAAATTATCTTCCCTTTAATTATGACCATGTTCGGAAGACTTGAGATTTTCTTCGTGAACGGTCTTGGACTTCCTTTCCACTCAGGAACTATTGCAGCATTTGTTTTAATGGTAGCAATTTGCTATTTCTTAATCAAATATGCAAGAAAAGCAAAAAGAAACATCTACCAGACAGCTGCATTATCTGTAGTTTTCATGATGATTGGTTTCTCTTGCTGGATGGTTATTCCTATCAGAGCCAATGCTAATCCACCGATGAACCTTAATGATCCGGATACAGCAATTGGTATGCTGGATTATTATAACAGAGAGCAGTATGGGGACTGGCCTACGATTTACGGGCAAAATTATACGGCATTTCTGGATGCTAACGGAATCGAGAAAAACGAAGACGGAAGCTTTAAAACACAAAAAACCGGGGAAATCTACGAAAAAGACGAAAAAACCGGAACGTACAGAAAAACCGGAGACCGTTTCAATTATGTATTCAACAAGTCTCAGGTGAGCTTAATGCCAAGAATGTTTAATGAAGATAAGGATGTAATGGCCAACTATATTTCTATGTATGGTGCTCCTGATTTTACATTCAACTACGGTAACGAAGATGTGGCAGATAATCCTCAGGCTAAGCAGATCTTTGATGAACTGAGAGCAAAATATGAAGACAAATCAATTACCGCTTCAGATTATCTGAAAGTGAAACCTTATAACCTGATCAATGTTCAGAAGCCTTCATTCCTTCAGAATATGGATTACTTTATCACTTTCCAGAACGGATATTACTTCGTAAGATACCTGATGTGGAACTTCGTGGGAAGACAGAATGATCTTGAAGGAAATATGGAGAGCACAAAAGGAAACTGGATTTCCGGAATTCCTTTCGTTGATAATGCTGTGGTAGGAAATCAGGATAAAATGCCTGCTAAATTTAAGAATGAAAGTACAGTAAAATTCTTCTTCCTTCCATTAATTTTAGGTTTGATCGGATTCTTTTTCCAATTGAACAGAGACTTTGGAAGATTCTATGCATTGTTATCTTTATTCATTTTAACAAGTGTAGGTATTGTTTTCTATACAGGGGTAAAACCTTTTGAGCCGAGAGAAAGGGATTATGCAATGGTAGGCTCATTCTACGCGTTTGCGATCTGGATCGGATTGGGTGCAGGAGCCATCCTATGGTTCTTACAATCTAAAATAAAATCAAACGGAGCGAACATTGCATTGGGAGTGGTTTTATTAGGAGTTCCTTTCATGATGGGCTTCCAGAACTATAATGTTCATGACAGAAGCAACAGATATACTGCATATGATTATGCGTATTCAGTTTTAAAATCATTACCGAAAAACGATATCCTTTTCGTTTACGGGGATAACGATACATACCCGGTTTGGGCTATTCAGGAGACAGAACAGTTCAGAGATGATGTAAAGGTGGTGAACTTTACCCTTGCTTCAACTCCATGGAATCTTGACCAGGTAAAAAGAAGAACTTACAACGCAATGGGAATCCCAAGCCAGTTGACACACGAAGATTATAGAGATGGTGTAAATGATCAGATTTATATGATGAAGAAGGAAGATTGGGAAGGTGTTTTCTCTATGTTGAAAGAACAGGGAGCTCCGGAAACAGAATTCCAGTCGTTCAGAAAATATCTTACTCAGGATTCTTTAACATTGAAACAGGCGATTGAATTCATTAAATTCAAATCTCCTGAAAAAGATGAATTATTGAAAATGTACTTCGGAGAAGAGAAATTTGAAAAATACAATATCCTTCCGGTAAACAAATTCATCCTTCCTGTCAACAAAGAAAATGCTTTAAAAGCAGGAATTATCAACAAAGAAGATCTTCCGAATGTAGCCGATCAGATCATGATTACTTACAAAGGAAATACATTGTATAAGAATAACCTGATTTTAATGGATCTTTTAGCGAATTTCGACTGGAAGCGTCCGATCAACTTCTCATCAGGAGGTATTTATGACAGTGAGAACATTTTCTATCTGAACGATTACCTTCAGTTTGACGGATTCAGTTACAGATTAATCCCTATCCAAACGCCTCCGACAGCTGATGGAGATATGGGAAGAGTAGATGCTAATTCTCTTTATAACGTAGTGAAAAACTTCAGATGGGGGAACTTTAAGAATTTAAATGCTCACTTTGATGAAACGGCTACTTCCAATATCATCAGCTACAGAATGTCAGCAAGCAGAGCGGCGGCAGCCCTTGCACTAAGCGGACAGAAAGCGAAAGCATTGGAAATTCTGGATCTTGCAGCGAAAGAAATTCCTGCGGAGAAATATAACGATCCCCGTTCTTTAAGTTCAATTGTTTCAGGATACATCATTGCAGGACAGGAGCAGAAAGGTCTTCAGATTGCTGAAGTTCTTAAAAAAGGAATCTTTGAAGAATATGATTATTATTTAAGTCTTTCCAAAGCGGATCAAAGTTATCTGAGAAGACAAATGAGAACAAAACCTATGGAATATTCTCTTGTGGTTTCTGCAGTAACAGATGCTTATACAAAGATAGGACAGAAAGAAAAAGCATATGCATATCTGGTAAAATCCATCGAGCCAATAGACAAGAAGTTCAATGTATTTATCAAAGATCTTCAGGAGATGGGTAGAGATAAAGCGATGAAAGAGTCTGAAAATGTACAGCAGATTACGCCATTCTATCAGTACTTATTTGATGTCATGGAACCTTATGATTCCACGTATTCAAAAGAAAAAGAAAATCAGATTACAACCGCGATTATCAAAGCAACAAAATAAAATACTTTAAAACGGAACTTCGGTTCCGTTTTTTTATTATTGGGAATCCTGAATTTTAAGGTTATATTTGTGAAAGTAAAAATACATAATGTCCGAAACACAAAATAGCAAATTCCCAATCTATGCCGTCATTGCTACGGTTCTTTTTAAGCTTCTGTTTTTATTAACGCACTACATTCAGGAAGATGCATTTATTACCTGGAGAGTTGCCCAGAACCTATTGGATTATGGGGTAATAGGCTTCAACGGCGATACTAAAATTTCTGCATCTACAACACATCTGTATGTTTTTGTCTCCTATATTTTCAATCTGGTTTTTGGAAAAGAAAACTTTATTGAACCTCTTTTGATTTTTAACTCCCTACTGTTTACCATAGGAACTTTATGGCTGTCTCATCTGGTTCTTAAAAACCCATGGCATAAAGCGGTTTTTATATTTCTGATCGGTATTTTGCCTCCATCAATTAAAATTTCAATCCTTGGGATGGAATACGGAATCCTGTTTTTTCTGGAGATGGCATTGCTGTACTATGGATTTAATAAAGGAAAAAAATGGGTTCTGACATTTCTTCCCGTTTTAATCATGTTTACCAGAATTGATACCGTCATATTCCTCGGAATTGTATTCCTTGTAGATCTATTCTGGAACAGAAAAATAAGATGGAATTATATCTTCGGAGGAGCTTTTGGAGTTTTATCTACAGTAGCTTTCAACTGGTTTTACTTTGGGGAACTGGTAAACAATACCATTACCGCAAAAAAATTGCTTTACAGTGAAAACTTTACGATCCAGCAGCATATCGGATATTTTTTTAAAAGCTTTGGAAACTTTTGGGGAATGCTGAAAGTTCCGGGAGATTTCAATCCTCTGACTATTGTAATATTGATTTTTGAATTGCTTTGCTTTATTTATCTGATCAGACAGCGAGAGAAAAGAAACTACTTTTTGTGGATGATTTTTCTTTTCGGATGGGCAAAACAAATCATATTCATTTCTCAGAAAAGTTTGTTCGACTGGTACTATTGGGTGCCGCAGATTTTGCTTTTCGTTCCGGTCCTGATTTTTGTGTTGGAACAAAAAGAGAGAAGAAATCTTTGGCTGTCATTATTGATTATATTCTACATTTTCCCAATGTTTGTTTTCCAGACTGTTCACTCCATTGCAACAGGAAATGGAGAATGGAATTACCGCAGAACAATTGGTACATTTTTAAATCAATATGAAAAAGATAAAAACCAGTGGATTCTATTGGAACCAGCGGGTTATGTACCTTATTTTTCAGGATTAAAAACAATTGATGAGGTTGGACTGGTTGATAAACAGATTCAGGAGGAAATTAAAAAAGATAAGGTTAATTACTGGATCAATACCGTAAAAACAAGAAAACCAAAATATCTTCTTTCTTATCAGAATTTATACGAAGGAGACAATGCGAATTCTTTGTATTATAAAACCCACTATAAGCTTTTAAAGGAATTCAGAGTGAAAGATCATCTGAATAGCAACAATAAAATTTTAGAAAAAATTTACCATCTGAAACCTTCCGGAACAGACTATAACTTGTACATTAGAATCGATTAAAAGATTGAAATATTTAAAATTGAAAGAATTCAGAAAAGAGTTTTATAATAACTCTTTCACTCTAATACTCTCAAACCCTCCGACCAACAATCACTGCAACCTATTATCTAAAACCTAATCCCTAAATAAAATGAAATACTGTGCTTTTCTCCGTGGCGTCAACGTAAAAGGAACCAATATGAAAATGGCTGATGTATGCCAGGTTTTTAAAAATGCTGGTATGAAAGACGTGAGTTCAATATTGGCTTCCGGAAATATCGTGTTTTCTTCAGATAAAAGCGTGGAAGAGCTAAAAACCATTCTTGAAAAAGCAATGTCAGAACATTTCTCATATGAAGCTTTTTTGTTTGTGAAATCTAAGGAAGAAACAGAAGTTTTCTGGAACAGTATTCCTTTTGAAAAGAATGAAAATTTTCATATTTATGGCTTTGTAGGAATTCCCGGAGTGGAAAAGGTTTTGATGGAGGAGTTTCAGAAAGCTGCACAGGCTGAAAACGAAAAGGCAGAAATTATCAATGATATCTTTTACTGGCAGGTCCCGAAAGGAAATACCTTAGATTCTACCTTTGGGAAGATTTTGGGAAAGAAAAGTCTTAAAGATCAGTTGACCAGCAGAAATGTGAATACATTTGAGAAGGTTTTAAAAAAAATGAATTAAAATACACGAATCACCTTCGGATAAAACTTATCCAATTATATTATAACATTTTATTGGAAATTCAATAGGAACGGGCTTTAGCCCGTTTATCAATAAAAGTAACAGGCATTGGCTTCAGCCAAAACCTAACTTATAAGTTATGGTAGACTGATTTCGTGAATGAAGCAGTTAGTATTAGGGCTGTCATGCTGAGCCTGTCGAAGCATCTGTCAATAATCTACTATCTATTATCAATTATCGAGTACTCATTAACAGCTAGTATTAGAGTTGTCATGTTGAGCCTGTGGAAGCATCCTCCAATAAATAATCAGGATTCAAGAATTATTTTATGCATCTCTTCCACATATTGTTATTTTGCAAAGTCATTATCTTTAAACAAAGCCGATGAATATTCGCTTTTTCAATAATACATTCATAAGCTATGATTGCAATGTTGTTTAGTGTTTTATAAAATGCTTCGACAGGCTCAGCATGACATCGCTAAAAAATGACGCTAATGTAATGTGGCCTTGCCGTGTTTGTACATTGATTATTTATACTGTTTATTATAATTTTCATATTAATAAAAACAGCTAGTATTAGAGTTGTCATGCTGAGCCTGTCGAAGCATCTATCAATTTATAACCAGAAACCAATATTCTTTTGATTATCATACTGTCTGTCTATTGTAAGGTACACGTTAATAAAAACAGCTATTATTAGAGTTGTCATGCTGAGCCTGTCGAAGCATCCGTCAATTTAATAACCGGAAATTTAAAAATGGAAAAGAGTTAAAAACTATTGCAGCCATAGCCTGTTAAAGCAATCAAATAATTTCCATTTGTGAAACTTTCTCAGTATTTTTACTGAACTTTTTAATTATATCAAAATGATTCAGTATTTAGATAATATTTCGCACAAAGATTCAAAGAACTTTTTCCTTATTGCCGGTCCTTGTATTATTGAAGGAGAAGATATGGCATTAAGAATTGCTGAAAAGGTAATCAGTATCACAGACAAATACAATATTCCCTATATTTTCAAAGGGAGCTTCAAAAAGGCTAACAGAAGCCGTGTAGATTCTTTCACTACCATTGGTGAAGAAAAATCTCTTGAAATCCTTAAAAAAGTAGGAGAGACCTTCAATATTCCTACAACAACGGACATTCATGAAAATGAGCATGCAGCGTTGGCAGCACAATATGTAGATGTTTTACAGATTCCTGCTTTCCTTGTTCGTCAGACTGATTTATTAATCGCTGCCGCAAAAACCGGAAAATGTGTTACCCTGAAAAAAGGACAGTTCCTTTCACCGGAAGCAATGAAATTTGCGGTTCAGAAAGTAACAGATTCTGACAACCAGAAAGTAGCGATTATTGAAAGAGGAAATTCTTTCGGATATACAGACCTTATCGTGGATTACAGAGGAATTCCTACAATGAGAGAATATGCTCCTGTGATTTTGGATGTTACCCACTCTTTACAGCAGCCTAACCAGAATTCAGGGGTTACAGGTGGAAGACCGGACCTTATTGAAACTGTTGCTAAAGCAGGAATTGCAGTAGGAGCAGACGGAATTTTCATCGAAACACATCCTACACCGGAAACCGCATTATCTGATGGTGCCAACATGTTAAGATTAGATTTATTAGAAGATTTGTTACAAAAATTGACAAGAATTAGAGAATCGATTTTGTAATTGTTAAAAAAACATTAATTTTAGAAATTCTAAAACATTTCTTTTGAAAAAACTAGTTTTACCGCTAAGCCTTATGGTCCCGTTTCTGATTTTCTCCCAACAAAGAAAAAAGGATACAGCGACCACTAGAGTAACCGATATAGAGGAAGTTGTCTTCCAGAAAAAAGCAACAGGAAGAACCAATGACCTTACCAACGTAAGAATTTCAGCAAAAGAAGCGAAATCAGTAGCTTCTATTAATGGAGGAATTGAAGGCTTGCTTAAAACACTACCTTCCGTAAACTCCAATACCGAGCTGTCTTCACAATATATGGTTCGTGGTGGAAACTATGATGAAAACCTTATCTACATTAACGATATTGAGATCTACAGACCTTTCCTGATCAGAAACTCTCAACAGGAGGGGATGAGTATCATTAACCCGGATATGGTTTCTGCAGTGAATTTCTCTGCGGGAGGATTTGAAGCCAAGTATGGTGATAAAATGTCTTCTGCCTTAAATATCTATTACCGTGAACCTGAAAAATTTGAAGTTTCAGGAGAGGCCAGTTTAATTGGAGGAAGGCTCACTACCGGGCTGGCTTCCAAAAATAAAAAATTTACAGCCTTATTTTCGGGAAGATACAGAAACACCAACCTTGTTCTTAATACCTTAAAAGAAGATACGGATTTTAATCCAACGTATTGGGATTTCCAGTCTTATCTGAACTATCATGTCAGTGATAAATTCAGCATGTCATTCATCGGATATTATTCCAAGAACGACTATCAGATGATTCCTAAAGCAAAAAGCGTTACGTTTGGAAGTCTTCAGCAGCCTATTACCGTCAATATTGGATATGGAGGTCAGGAAAATGACCAGTATAAAAATATGATGGGAACATTCTCTATGAATTATAAGCCGGCAGACAAGTGGAAACTTACCCTGGATGCCTTTGCCTATCAGAACAGAGAAAGAGAGTATTATACCATACAGTCGGCCTACGAACTTCAGACTTTTGATCCGGTAACACAACAGCCTGTGACTTCTTTTGATGTGGGAGGGCAAATAGAACATGCAAGAAATGACTTATTTGTAAGAACCTACGGAACTCAGTTCAGAGCCAAATTTTCACCCAATGTAAACACAGACTTTGAGATAGGTTTCAAATATGAAAAAGAAAATCTGAAAGATCTTACTAATGAGTGGAAATTAGTAGATTCTGCAGGGTACAGCCTTCCAAGACCGGAAATAATTGATCCGAGAACCGGAACAACAGGAGATCTTAAGCTTGCTTATTATATTGCCGGACAAAACAATATTGAGCCTACAAGACTTTCAGCATATGCACAGTATTCACAGAAGTTTTATTGGGGTGCCAGTAAAGTGTTTGTGAATGCCGGAGTACGTGTTGCCAACTGGAGTTTCAATAAAGAAACGATATTCTCTCCAAGAGCCCAATTTGCGATAAAACCGGACTGGGACAGCGATATGTTATTTAAAATTTCAGGGGGAATTTACTATCAGGCTCCTTTCTATAAAGAAATCAAGGATTTAGATGGTAATTTTAACTCTAATATAAAATCGCAGCGCTCTATCCAGGTTATTCTTGCCAATGATTATGAGTTCCAGATGTATGACAGACCATTCAAACTGACAACGGAACTTTATTACAAGAAAATGGATAACCTTATTCCGTATTATATGGATAATGTAAGAATCCGGTATTCTGGGCAGAATAATTCCAAAGGATATGCCTATGGTATTGATACCAGATTATTCGGGGAATTTGTACCAGGTGTAGATTCTTGGTTATCTGCGAGTTATGCTAGAGTATATGAAAATATTGATGGAAGAGGAGATATTCCCAGACCTACAGATCAGAGGTTGAGGTTTGCCATGTTCTATCAGGATTATATGCCAAGCTTCCCGTCTATGCGTGTGAACCTTACTCTGGTATACGCTATGGGATTACCTACAGGAGCTCCAGTAATGTTTAATAGCAACGGACAACCAGATTTTGGTTCAGCTTATAATTATCAGCAGACACTTCCTTCTTATAAAAGGGTAGATTTGGGATTGACAAAAGTATTCATCGATCCGAAAGAAAAAAATAAGAGATCCGGTTTCTGGGGTAATTTTGAAGAACTGACATTAGGAGTTCAGGTTTTCAATGCATTTAATATTAACAATACTGTTGCGAACCAATGGATCACAGATTATAACAGTAATTATATGTATCCTGTTCCGGTACGTCTTACAGGACGTTTCTTTAATGTGAAGTTAGAATTTAAACTGTAAAAAATTAAAAGATGAGGTTGATGTTAATCTCTCAAAAAATAAATAAAAGCTTTCGGAGACATTCGGAAGCTTTTTATTTTACCCGAATTTTATAACAACATTACCAAATTTTATAACAACGGTCTCAGAGATATTTTTATCTTTGTCCTATCAATGAAAAAGATTCTTGCCATATTGTTTTCTATTTTCTACTTCGGGTTTTCTTCCGGAGCAGCTTTTAGCATTCATTATTGCATGAAGGAATTTGTTTCTGTAAGCCAGAAAACAGATGGTATCTGTGCTAAATGCGGTGTTAAAGACAAAAAAGGATGCTGCAAAACAGAGATCAAAGTAGTAAAAGTAGATGATTCCCAGAAATCAGATTTGCTTAAAATTGACTTTTTAGGCCAGATTTCAGAAATTCCGGTGAAACATCAGTTTGCTGTTATTGATAAATCTTTTTCAGCCACCAAATTTACTCAGATCCAGATCAATGCACCGCCCGAATACCGGCCGGTACCTATCTACATCAATCATTGTAATTTTAGAATTTAGAATCCGTCTGTCGTTTTCTGTATCATCTTATACAGTTACAGGCGACATGTTCTGACGCATATTCCTGATGCGTTACCCTTATTCTTTATTAAAAATTAATTCTAAAATCTAAAACAATGAAAAAATATATCATTACATCAGCCTTATCTTTATTTTCAATCATTTCATTATCAGCACAGTCTAAAAAAGATGCTCAGATTTCTAAGCTGTATCAGAACTATATCGCAATCAAATCAGCACTAGCTTCAGATGATGCAGATAAAACTTCAAAAGCCGCAACAGAATTCATTAAAACAGCTTCAACCATTGACTATAAAATGGTTTCGGAAGGGAATCTTAATGTTCTTAGAAAAGATGCTTCTGTTATTTCCGAAGCAAGAAATGTTACTGCCCAGAGAGAAACCTTTCTCAACCTTTCAGATAATATGATCGCTTTAACCAAGGAGTTCAAACTTTCTGAAAAACCAGTCTATGTTCAATATTGCCCAATGGCAGACGGCAGCTGGCTGAGCGATGAAAAACAGATTGCCAACCCATACTATGGGAAGTCTATGCTTTCATGCGGAAGTGTAAAGTCGGAGATTAAATAATTAGTCTATTATTCTTTAAAATAATAAGTTGTATAGCTAAAGTTATAATTGACTTTAAGTTGTACAACTTTTAAAAACTTTGAAATATTATGAAAAAACTGATAATGTTTCTGGTGCTGTTATTCTCTGTTTTTACTTTCGCTCAAAATACAAAAACGTATTATACCTGTCCGATGCACGCTGAAGTGGTCTCCTCAAAACCTGGGGACTGCCCGAAATGCGGAATGACTCTGGTTAAAAAGACAGCCGTTGTAAAGCCGGAAGCGAGACCTGCAGCTAAAACAGAAACAAAGGCAAAACCTGCAGAAATAAAAATAAATAAGACAAATAAAATAAAGGAAGCAACTAAGGTTGATCAAACAAAAGTAATAAAGCCTTCTGTTCAGCCAGAAAAAAAAGTTGTATCATCAGCTAAAGCTCAAACTACTTATACATGCCCGATGCATCCGAAAATAGTTTCGGAAAAACCGGGAAAATGCCCTAAATGCGGGATGGATCTGGTAGAAAAAGAAGATCATTCCCATACACAGGCTGAAAATCCCAAAGAAGAAAAATCTGTTTTAAAACGTAACTCCGAAAACGGAAGAATTACTTTCGGTGGGAAAACGGTTCGTTATGATCTGTATGTAAAAGACACCATTGTCAATTTCACCGGAAAAAACAGAAGAGCAATTGCGATCAACGGGAAACTTCAGGCTCCGACTTTATATTTTACGGAAGGAGACACAGCCGAAATTTATCTGCACAATATGCTTAAGGAAAATACAGGATTGCACTGGCATGGGGTAATTCTTCCCAATGAACAGGATGGTGTTCCTAATCTGACCACGAAACCTGTAAAACCGGGAGAAACCCATTTATATAAATTCAGAATCTCTCAGAACGGAACCTATTGGTACCATTCTCATGAAGCACTGCAGGAGCAGATCGGAATGAATGGTATCCTGGTTTTCAAAAAAAGAGAAGGTGAACCTAAAACAGAGTACAATGCTGAAATTCCGGTATTACTGGGAGATTGGAGTGATGATGATCCGATGCAGATTGCAAGAAGACTTCATATGGCCAACACAGACTGGTATGCGGTAAAGAAAAATGCAGTACAGAGTTACTGGGAAGCCATCAAGTCCGGCAATTTAGGTACAAAAGCCCTGAATGAATGGAAAAGAATGGAGGCGATGGATGTAAGTGATGTTTATTACGATAAATTCCTGATCAATGGAACTCCCAGTTCAGATTATTCCAATCTAAAGCCTGGAGACAAAGTGAGATTAAGAGTGGCCAACGGAGGTTCATCTACCTATTTTTGGCTGAATTATGGAGGCGGAAAGATAAAAGTAGTCGGAAATGATGGAAATGATGTGGTTCCGATAGAAGTTGACCGTTTGATTGTCGGGGTTTCCGAGACTTATGATATTGAAGTCACGATTCCGGAGAATAAAAGCTTTGAATTCAGAGCGACTTCAGAAGACAGGATAGGACACGCTTCCCTTTGGCTGGGGTCCGGTGAGAAGGTAGAAGCTCCCAATCTTCCAAGGCTGATGCTTTTTGAAGGAATGAAAATGATGAACGGCATGATGGAAATGAGCGGAAATATGAAGCCTATGACCATGACGATGGGAAACCAGATGATGGATATGAACGAAGTAATGTACCCGGAATTATCTGAAAATCAAAGGAAAACTACAGCAAAGCATATCAATGAGATGATGGGAGTGAAGACGAAAGAAGATAAAAAAGAGGATCATTCTCAACACTCCGGAATGGATATGGGAGAAGAGAAAACCATTAAAAGATTGTCTTACAATATCTTAAAATCTCCTGAAAAAACTATTCTTCCTACAGACAGCATCCGAGAAATGAAATTTACGCTGGAAGGGAATATGAACCATTATCTGTGGACGCTGGATAACAAAACCGTAACAGAGACGGATAAAATTCTGATCAAAAAAGGAGAGGTGCTTAGAATTAAAATGTATAATAATTCTATGATGCGCCACCCGATGCACCTTCATGGTCATGATTTCAGATTGATTAATTCAAAAGGGGAATATTCTCCATTGAAAAATGTGGTAGATATCATGCCAATGGAAACCGTAACGATAGAATTCGCAGCGAATCAGGATGGTGACTGGTTTTTCCACTGCCATATCTTATACCATATGATGGCGGGAATGGGAAGAATCTTCAGTTATGAAAACTCTAAACCCAATCCACAGCTTCCGAACAGAAAATTAGCCTGGAAGAACTTTATACAGGATAATAAAATGACCAGTTCTATGGCGATGCTGGATGTAGCAAGTAATAAGATCCATGCAGAAACGATGACGATGTTCGGACCGAGATGGGCTAACCTTAATGAGTTTCATTCCAACTGGAATTTTGATCATTTTGAAGGAAGTGCAAAAGTAGGACGGTTTTTAGGAAAATTCCAGTGGGCGCTTCCCTATGCAGGAGTAAGAGTTCAAAAAAATCATGAGATCATGGAAAGACAAATGGCAGAAGATATGGGTATGGATTTTCATGGGAAAAAGACCTGGTTCGGACAGCAAAAAGCTTCCAAAGACAAATTGGCATTCATGGTAGGTATGCAATATGTACTTCCGATGTTGATTACAGCTGATGCAAGTGTAGACCAGAACGGAAAAGTACTGTTGGAACTGAGCCGTGAGGATATTCCACTTTCAAGAAGACTGAGAGGAAACTTCAGCGTCAATTCTGATGGTGAATTCTCAACGGGAATGAGGTATATTCTTCAAAAATGGTTATCCGTTTCCGGAAACTATGATAATGAAATGGGCTGGGGTGCAGGTGTTACTTTAACGTATTAATTTTTTTAACCATATTATTTAAGAAACAATGAAAAATATAATAACCGTATTGTTTGTGGGAGCTACATTATACTCTTGTAATAAACCCGACAGTAAAATATCTGAGAAGAAAGCAGAACCGGAAATTAAAACGACGGGTAAAACTGAACCTGCAGAAATCTCAAACCAAGAGGTAAAAGAAAACCCGGAAGAAAGTAAAAAAGAAACCGGCGAGCTTTCAGCTTTTCCGATTCAGCAAATTATCAAAGGTTACCTTCCTCTAAAAAATGCCCTGGCTCAGGATGATTCTAAAAAAGCTTCCGATGCGGCTAAAAGTCTGTTTTCTATATTAAAGAAAATAGATATCAGTAAAACCGATGCAAAAAACAATTCTGAGTTGCGTGATATTGTAGAAAGTGCAGCAGAAAATGCAGAGCATATCGGTGAAAAATATGATGATATAGCCCATCAGAGAGAACATCTGCTATCTCTGAGTAATGATATTAATGATTTAATAAAAGAGAAGGGAACTGGCGGATTAAAATTATACCAGGACTTCTGTCCGATGTACAATAATGGAAAAGGCGGAACCTGGATCAGTGAATCGGAAGAGATTATCAATCCATATGAAGGACAGAAAATGATTAACTGCGGATCTATAAAAAAAGTATTTTAAAACAGTAAAAAGAGATGAACCGACACATGAAAAACATATTGCTAGGGTTTGTTCTAATTTTTTTACTTATTCAGATTATTCAGCCTGCCCGTAATATTGATTACGGGCAGGTTCCTTCTACAGATATTTCAAAGGTTTACAAAATTCCTGATAATGTGCAGTCTGTTCTTAGAAATTCCTGCTACGACTGTCACAGCAATTCTACTCATTATCCATTTTATTCTTATATACAGCCTTTAAGTTATTATCTTGAAAAGCATATTAAAAAAGGAAAAGAAGAATTGAATTTTAATGAATGGGGGAGCTACAGCCGTCGTAAACAGACTAATAAATTAGAATCTATTGTGAATCAAATAAAGCAGAAAAAAATGCCGCTTACTTCTTATACTTATCTTCATCCGGAAGCGAAACTTTCCGAAAAACAGACAGAAGAAATAGTTCGCTGGATAGAGCTGACGCAGGCTGAAAAGGAAAAATAAGAACTTAAAAACAAAAGCCATCTCGTGAAAGTGAGATGGTTTGTTTATTCAGAGTTGCTTTTTAAATTTAAGTACATTAATATTTTAATCTTACAGATTGATTCTTTATTTACTCTAATTCAATAGGGTTATAAGGGAGAGGATTAGATTTTATTGGCATTTGGCTACCATCACCATTATAAACTTTACCATGAAAAAATCCAGGATTATCATAATATGATTGCTGAATCATTCTAAATTTATCTCTGCTTACTTTGAATATGCTTTTATCATTACGTAAGTAAATATCAGTAGGTTTTTGATCAACTGCAATTGCTTCAAAATGGAAATATTTTTTATTATCTTCAATTTCAAGTATTAAACCAGGCAATCCACCAAAAACATAAGGCCCATTACTAATAGGTATTTTATCTGTATACCAAGCCGTATAATCTCTACCTCTATATCGTGTTGTTGCCTTTTTACACTCATAATTAAGGATTTTTTTTCTCTCTTCACTCATAGTCCAAGTAAAAAAAGGTATTTTTTCATTATATTGATACTTATTTTTGGCTTTATCCTGTATAATTAAGCTATCTGTTAATTTATTTTTAAAGATAATATTTGACCATATTTCTCGAACTTTAAGTAGTTGGTTAATTTCTTTTCCTCCAATTCTTTCTTGATGACTAAATTTTTCAGATATTGAATCTTGTTGGACACCCTTATTGTCACTAAATTTAGAATGGCTATTTCCTACTTGTAAGATACAAAGTGCTTCCTTCTTGCTTTCAGGAACATTGATATTATCAGAAAACTTGACCTGATAATAAATATTTAGATTACTTTTTTCATAGATTTTCACTTGGTACTTAGGGGCTTGAAGTGTAAAATTATCAGGAAATTTAGTATCCTGCCCTTTAATAAAGCTAATAAATGTAACTGATAATACAACTATAAATTTCATTCTATTTGTTTTTTGTTAAAATATAAGACGGATACTTCTATCCGCCTTATTTATAATTCGTTATGCTAGAGGATAAGATGTTCCGCACTTTTGCGCATTAAAGTAAATTACATCATCAGTAAAATCACCCACGCTATCATAATCACTAGCTTCTAAATAATAAACAGCTCCACACGGAGATATTACTTGAATCCAGTTATAAAAAATAGCTTTTGTCTTTTGAGAAACTTTACTATGGTTTACAGCTTTTTTCTCAATAGTTTCAGCTTTTTTAATTACTTTTTTAGCAGTAATATTTTTAGCACTCATAAGTCCAGCTGCACCAAAGGCAACAATAAAGATAATTTTTTTCATCGTTAAAATTTTAATTTTTAATAAATAATAAAATGTTTTAGATTGCAATCTGGAAACAATGTTATGGGAATTTTATATTATTAACAATGATTATTTGTTTAAATTTAAATTACTCCAAATTAACAGTATTTTTGTTGTTTATTTTGTAATTAAATTAATTAAAAATCTTGAGAAAGATAATATTATTCTTATAAGTTGTAAGATTATGTGTTGATTAATCTATTTGTTTAAAAACAAAACCACCTCATAAAATGAAGTGGCTTTCTATAATTAATATAAATACTTTTATTTAGTAGTTCCTGCAGTTTTTTCGCTTTTTGGTGTATAGGTCACTTTTGAAATATCCACCGTCATTTCCTTCAGACGTTTTGCCACATTATCAGGCATTTCTTTCTGATATCTTCCTCCGATTACTTCAGCTAGAAATTTCTCTGTTTCAGCGTACATTGCCATGCTGTTTACAGGTTTACGGAATCCGTGCCCTTCATCATCGGCTAAGATATAATTTACTTTTTTCCCTTTATCACGCAGTGCAATGACAATTTGATCCGCCTCAGCCTGTTTTACCCTTGGATCATTCGCTCCCTGAACAATCAGTAATGGCTTGTTGATCTTATCTACACTGAATAACGGACTGGCATCATGCATACGTTTTTTACCCTCTTCAGTTTTAGGATCACCCACCATTCCGTAAAGGAAAGCACGGGCAGCTTCCCAGTAAGCAGGAACAGAATCCAGCAACGTAAATAAATTGCTAGGTCCTACAATATCTACTCCGGCAGCATATACATCAGGAGTGAAGGCTAAACCTGCGAGTGTTGCATATCCACCATAACTTCCTCCCATAATTACTACTTTATTTTTGTCTGCAATTCCCTGATCAATCAGGTATTTTACACCCCAGGTGATATCGTCCTGCATTAGTTTTCCCCACTGAAGATCTCCGCCGTTCTGGAACTTTTTACCGTATCCGCCACTCGCTCTGAAGTTGGGTTGTAATACCGCATATCCTCTGTTGGCTAAAAATTGTACGGTTGAATTGTATCCCCAATAATCTCTTGGACCTTTCGGACCTCCGTGAACCAGTACCACTACAGGAACATTTTTACCGCTTGATCCTACAGGTAAAGTCAGATATGCCGGAATTTCAAGTCCGTCACTGCTTTTATAGCTGATAGGAGTCATTGCAGCCAGATATTTTTCAACCTTTTTCAATTCTGTTCTGGGTGTATATTGAAAAATTAACTCTTTTGTCTTTGCATCGAAGAAATACGCCTCAGAAGCATATTTATCTCCTCCTACAGAAACCAGAAACTTAGAATAGTCATTGGTTGAGCTTGAAAAAGCCACCTCTCTTCCGGGAAATTTGCTTTGCAGAAATTTGTAGTTAGCTTCCCATATTTTATCTTTCCAGTAATACTCCGTTTTATCTCCGGTGTAAGAGGTGTTAATCATCTTTCTTGTATTTCTGTCCAGAAACAGCCCTCCAAAGTCTACTTTATCTTTAGGATCACTTTCTACTTTTGTGATCTGTTTAGTCTTAGGATCCATCAGGAATAATGCCGATTTATCAAGATCTCCTTTATTGGTTACAAGATAAAATTTGGAATTGTCCTCGTTCCAGTTGGAGATATAAGCACTTTCCGTTACCAGTGTTTCATAAATAGGAGTCAGTTTATCACCTTCTTTATAAAAATACTGTGTGGTTCCTTTATCATCAGTTTTTGACAGAACCCTTAATTTTTCATCCCAGTCAAAATCATAGCTGGTGATGCGGTCTTTATTTTCAAAAATCTTTTTCAGTTCACCTGTAGAAATTTTCAATGAATATAAGTCGTGCCAAGCTTTATCACGGTTATTCAATCCAATCATCAATAGATCAGGATCTTTTCTGCTCACCATATAAATCTGAGCAGTTACATCCTTAAGCGGCGTTATATTTCGGGATTCCGGAACTCCTTTTGCTACTTTCGCCATAGGATCAACCGCAAAAATATTCATGTTTTCATCTCCGTTATTATCTTTTACATACAGGATATATTTTCCGTCTTCTGACCAGAAGTAGCCATTCAGCGGGCGTTTGCTGTCTGTAAGTGGGCGTGCTTTATCAAAAGGTTCGTCAATTTTTTTTACCCAGATATTCATAATTCCTCCATATTCTTTTGTAAAGGAAATCCATTTTCCATCCGGGCTTAGCTGCCCGCCGGAAATCTCCGGGTTACCAAAAAATAAACCTCTGTCCAGTACCGGGACCTCCTGTGCTCGTGCCGTATGAACTCCTATGAGCAGGAGCAATACATAAAAGATTTTTTTCATGTTGTTAATTTTTAGTTGTTATTAATAAATTGTTTATGATTTTTAAACTGTATCTTTTCTTATCATCATAATCTACATTTCCAGTTCTATTATTTTTTTTGCCATTTTCTGATTCATGCTTTCCGGAATCAAGCCCATCAGAAAATTACGGAATGAATTTCCTTTTTCCCATTGAGAAATCTTTCCAATGGTACGGCTGGTATTGACAATATAATCCACCTTTTTTCTTCTGATACTTTGAAATCCTTCAAAAACTGCATTAAAATCCTGTTTTTTTTCCAGCAGTTTTCCAATAATATAAGCATCCTCAATAGCCTGGCAGGCACCTTGTCCCATATTGGGAGTTGTAGCGTGAGCAGCATCTCCAATCAGGCATAGATTTTCAGAATACCATTTGGGAATAGGAGCAAGGTCGGCAATGATACTACAAATAATATTTCCGTTTTCAGTGGCTTCAATAAGTTGTAAAACCAGGGAATCAAAATCTTTAAAAATATCTGTAAGCGATGCCTCACTGCTGAAACTTTTTTCATTGATACATGCATACCAATAAACCTTTTTTTTAGAAATTTTTACAAAACCAAAACGTTTTCCTTTGCCCCACATTTCAAAAGCTTCCTGATGGTATTTTTCCGGCAGATCAAAATCTACCAGACCACGCCAGCATTTTTGCCCTGAATTTCGTATGGTACCGGTTTTCAGGATCTGATTACGGATAGGAGATTTTATACCGTCTGCACCAAAAACGATTGTGCTTTCAATCTGGTTTCCATTGTCAAAATCTAAAATATAGTGTTCCTTTTTTCTTATTGTCTGCAGTGAATGATTTAATCGGATACAATCAGAAGGGAGGTTTTCAGCCAAAATCTTTTGAAGTTCGGCCCGGTGAATCGCAACATTGCAGGAATTGTAATGCGTTTCCAGTTCAAGGATTTCGGTTTTGGAGATTGTTTGTAAAGATTCATTAGCGATAACAATCCTGTGAATTTTATTACCTGCTTTTTCAATCTTTTCTTTTAAACCCAGGTGGTCAAAAACCTGCATCGCATTCACGGCCATCATAATTCCAGCTCCTACAGGTTTTATTTCGGGAGCGGACTCATAAATTGTGAAATCATACTGATGCTGTTTCAGTACATTTCCGAGGGTCAATCCTCCGATTCCGGCTCCAATGATTGAAATAGAGTTCATAAGATTTGTTTTTTGAAAATGCAAAGACAAAAACTACTTTGTACCGTATTTAATTTATAAACTTAAAATATAACTTTCCGATACTTTTTTAAACCCATACTTGCTGAAAAAATTATGAGCTCCATGATTGTTGACTCCGCTTTCCAGTAAAATAAAGCTGATATTCCAGTTTTTAGATTCATGGATGGCTTTCTCCAGAAGTTTACTTCCCAGTGACTGACCTCTTACAGACTGATCCAGAAGCATATCTTCCAGAATGGCATATTTTTTAAAAGGACTGTTGATCACATTAAAAACCATCATGCCGACAATTTCCCCATTTTCATTTTCTGCAATCAGAATATTCAGTTTGGAACTGCCATCAGAATTAAAATCAGTAATCAGCTGTTCGGTAAGAATCAGTTCAAGATCCGGATTCCAGTGGTGTGAATCTATCGCTCTGCCGGACATCATTTCGCCATGGGAAATATAAGAATCTGTTTTGTGGGTAATAAAAAAGTCTACGAGCTCTTTCACGCGGCTTTTATCGGTAAGCCATTGAGTAGTATATTTCATGAGGTGATGGTTTTTATTTTAGATTTTTCAGTTCTTCCAACAGTTTATTCTGTTTATTGATGAATTGATTGAGGCTATCTGTTTTCAGAGGATGCGCATTCTGGTATTTTTCAATTTCGGGAAGCGTTTTTCTGATTTTGAATACAACGTATTGATCATGAACTTTTGTTCTGTTTGTTTTTATTTTAGCGATGAGGTCCCGGATAGTTTGTGTTTTTATGTCATATTTTTCAGAACTGGTTTTTATCTCTTTTTCAATCTGTTTCTTTGTGACAGAATCGGTTACCGAATTTGATAGTGCCGTTGCATCATTATAGTATGTTTCTGATTTTTGAATAACATCATCATATTCGGTCATTGCATCCTCAGTTTCCTGATTAATAACCGCTATTCTTTTATCAAGATCCTGCAAAGCTTGATCATTTTTTATCAGCTCCTGATAGATTTCATGAACAAGGTTTCCTTCACGAGAGGAATATCTTGTATTTTTTTTAATAGCTCCTGAAACTGAAGATTCTGCATTATCAACTGCATTTTCTACGGTAGGAGCTTGCCGTGATTTGTTTTCACTGCATGAAAGTAGAGATAAAACCAGAATAGAGCCGAAAAATATTTTTTTCATAGTATGTTTTGTTTGGGTTGAAAATCAGCATCATATCCAAAGCAATTAAAATTAATCATTTCAATTCTAACACAAGTGATTAAAGGATATGATTTTAATTAGTTGAACAAACGTTGAAAAATGTTACAGCCATAAAAAAAACGGAGCCTGAAACCAGACTCCGCCTATAAAATTTTTTTACGCTAAAATTATTTACCCAGGTAAGATTTAAGGATCTTGCTTCTGGTATTGTGTTTTAGTCTCTTAATTGCTTTTTCTTTGATCTGACGAACTCTCTCTCTTGTAAGATCGAAAGTTTCACCAATTTCCTCTAAAGTCATTGGGTGTTTTCCGTTCAGTCCGAAGTACAATCTTACTAAGTCAGCCTCTCTTGGCGTCAAAGTATTCAATGCTCTTTCAATCTCGATTTGCAGAGATTCAAGCATCAGATCTTTATCAGGACTTGGAGATTCTCCTGAACGTAATACATCATAAAGATTAGAATCTTCACCTTCTACCAAAGGCGCATCCATAGACAGGTGTCTTCCGGAGTTTTTCATTGATTCTTTGATATCTTCCTCGCTCATGTCAAGAACTTCAGCCAATTCTTCCGGAGAAGGTGGTCTTTCATTTTCCTGCTCAAGGTGAGCGTATGCTTTATTGATTTTGTTGATAGATCCAATCTTGTTCAATGGTAATCTTACAATTCTTGACTGCTCAGCCAATGCCTGTAAGATTGATTGACGAATCCACCATACTGCATAAGAGATAAATTTGAAACCTCTAGTTTCATCGTACCTTTTTGCCGCTTTCATTAATCCTAAGTTACCTTCATTGATCAAATCGGGTAAAGAAAGACCCTGATTTTGGTATTGCTTAGATACAGATACTACGAAACGAAGGTTGGCTTTGATTAATTTCTCAAGTGCGGCTCTGTCACCTGCACGTATTCTTTGTGCCAATTCTACTTCCTCGTCCGCAGTAATCAGTTCCACTTTACCAATTTCCTGCAAATACTTGTCTAATGAAGCAGTTTCCCTGTTGGTAACCTGCTTAGTGATTTTTAATTGTCTCATTTATTTTTTCCTCAAAAAAGAGTTACTATAATATATACGTATGAAAAGGTAAAAAGGTTACACATGATTCAATATTTTTATACAAAGTATACGATAAAATGTATTAATGATTTTTTAACAATAGATTAAATGATTGATAACTAGTTTGTTGTGTGTTTTAACTTATAATTTAAAAGAATAATTATAAATTCTAAAATAATAAATTCATTTACAAAACTTTATAATTTTACTAAACCTTAAACCTTAAACCTTAAACCTTGAACTTTAAATTTTAAACAAAAAAAAACGAAACCGAAGTCCCGTTTTTATATCTAAAAGTACTATTTCAGGTTATATTGAGTACCCGCAAACCTGAAACCCTAAACCCGCAACTAGAAAAGCTCGTTTAATACTTTCGCCAGTCTCAATCCTCCGTATAGAAGCTGTCTTTCCATCGTTTCATTGAACTTATACTGATAGTCGTAAGACAATTTAGAATCGTTTGGAGTCTGTGCATAGATCTTGTTGGCGATTTTATGAGAATCGTACAACCAGTCTTCCAGTGTTCCGGACTGGATCTGTGCTACTTCCTCTTTAGATTTGATATCTAGAAGTTTAGAATATTCAGTGTAACTGTATTTTTGAGAATCTACTAATTTTCCATCCCAAACAGAGTGTAAATTAGTTTTTTCCCCGAAATAGGTAACATTGATTTTATTTCCACCCAAATCTTCAGCTCTTCCTACGTGTAATGGCTGAGCAAGGTCTCCCATAATATGGATAAGGAAAATTAAAGCAATTTTTCTGTCTTTTTCAGAAGTGTTTTTGTCTTTGATCTGGCTGGACAATGTGTTTACCTGAGTATAGAGGCTTGGTCCTGCCTGTGCTTTTAAATTTTGTTCAAAAGCTTTAAAGTCGGTCATCGGATCAATGTTTACATAATGCCATGATGAAGCCTGCTTCCAGGTACCTGTGGTATCAGATTTGATAAAATCCGGCCAGTTCGCCCAGTAAGCCAGACGCTCTTTTCCCATGATCTTTTTAATTTCTCTTCTTGCTTTGCGGGAAAGGTGGTTTTGTGCAATGTCTGCAATCACTCTGTGTCCCGTTAATCCCCACGCATAAGAATAAAGTGAAGAGGCCATGAATGCTAAAATCAGAATTTTAGAATAAATACTTTTCATTTTAAATAACAATTTTCAGTCTGCAAAGATACGGCCCACTTTCGGAATGAGCATGCATTATCCTGAATTTATTCCGTATGATGATGTTAATAAAATTTAATTTACATAAAAGAAGCAGTTATAGTAGGTTGGGCAGTTTGAATTTTTTTGGTAATGAAGGTAGGATAGAACATAAAGAAGAACAATTTAAAATCCAAATCAGAACCTTAAGCTTTAAATTTTAAACCTTAATTAAAAAACCATTAATCAATTGATTCTGAATAGGTAATTTTAAATTCAGAAAAGCAAATAAATAGGCTATTTACCGTATTTTCACGGAATTTGTAGAAAATTATTCCTATTAATGTCAATAAATTATTATTTTTAGGATAAAATTATTGTAAAAATATTTTTTCAAACTTATGAGATATATTATCTTTACAAGTCATAATCAGAGGAAACACTATGTATGAGAATAATATTGTAGATATGCATTACAATAAGCTGCAGACAGACTTTAAGGCTGAAGCTGTGGCTGTAAACCTCTTGAAATACCATCGTGCGGTAAGCAATATCTTCATTGAGCGTGTAGGTGTGAACGACCGTGCTTACCTGAAAGATATTAAAAGTATTTCAAGCAGTTATTTAGGATTTGACGAGGAAGTTTTTACTATAGAGACTTACAGGGAAGGTATTTACGACTATCTTCCGGAAGGTTTATTTCATCCGCCGTCTCTTGGAGCTTCCAGAAAGAATGTAGATACTGTGGTAAGGGAAATCCGGAAACAGAAAAGGGTAGAGGATGATGCCCGTAAGTTTTTCCGTCCATTTGAGCTGGAAGTTTTTTTTACGGAAATCAGTGCTTTACTTAAAGAATCAGAATTTGATATCACCAGCAGTACAGATTCTTTACTGGAAACAGTAAGTGAACTTTGGCCTATGATAAAAATGCTGGACAAGCAGAGTGCCTATATTTTTATGCATATTTTGCCGTTTTTTCATCAGATCAGAGGAGACAAGAGATGGTTTGAAAGATGTATGACTGCTTTTCTGCAGGTACCGGTAAAAGTAAGTTTTTCACCTAATATTATTGACGGGATTGAGAAAAATGATAACTCCATGTTACTTGGAAATTCAAGACTGGGAGTCACCTATATTCCAAGCGGGCCTCATATGGACGGGCAGCGAAACTGGGTGGTGAACATTGGTCCCATTCCTTATGGAGATATGAAGAAGTATATTCAGGGAAGTCCGTTCAGAAATGTGCTTCAGGCTCTTTATGATTATTTTCTTCCCGTAACAGTGGATGTGGAGGAGAATTTTGTCACAGAAAAGGAGGAATATTCATTCAGCCTTGAGGACGATGAAAGAAATGCCAGCCGCCTTGGATACTCTACATTCCTCTAAATTATTTTATTATATTTACAACTACCAACAAAGTATAAATTCGAAAAGAAACAAATGGAAATTTCTTCAGTAAAAGGTATTTTTTTAAGGTATATCTTAATGCCTTTAATCGCAATTATTATGATGGTTATACTCGGTGTAATCAGGAGAAATAAACCTGCGATCAAAATTAAAGTAATTATTATATACGTACTCCTTTGCAGTTTATGTCTGGCTATTCCGGGTGTTTTCGGGTTTGCGGGAAATCTTTTTAATCCGTACTGGTATCTTATTGCACAGGTAATTTACCTTATTTTTGGGATTATTCATGTGAATCTGCTGCATAAATATTTCAAAAAGCATATCGATTCTCTGGCAATGAGCATTCTGTTTGAATCTATCCTTTCACTGACATGTATCGCTTTGGGTGGATATCTTTTCACACTGATCTTCAACTGGATGAGCAAAGGCACAGGATATGCTGTAATGGCAGCAACAAGTATGGTGATCTTTGTGGTTCCCATGGTGTTTTATTACTGCTATATTCAGTTTATCAGTATTCCTTTTGATATTTATAAAACATGGAGATATTCTCCGGATCAGAAACTTCCTGATTTTGAGGGAGCAGATTTTGACAGATTAATGGTCCTGAATGTTGAACTGAGCAAAAAATTAGAAGATACCAACCGATTCAGAATTAAAGCGAAAACACTTCCTACAGGAGTTACATTCGGAGATTGGTTCTACAGAGTAGTAGATGATTATAACCATAAAAATCCGGGTTCAATTATCCATCTTTCAGACGAAGGAAATGAGCCGTATTACTGGATTTTCTACACAAAAAAATCGTTTTTCAGTTTTAGAAAATATATAGATTTCGACCACGACATTACGACAAACAACATTTCTGAAAATGAAGTGGTGATTTGTAAGAGAGTTATTCAGCATGAAGAGGAGGGAGTCACAAGAAAATCATAAACACAAAAATTAAAAAGTATTAAACATGATACAGCCTATTAAACATTTTGCCATCAATTGGGTGGATGGGATGAAAGTTTCCCAGAGACACCTTAATGATCAGGATAATTTCTTAATTGATACCATCAGAGATTCCAATTCCCTTGGAATTACTACATATAACTACGGACTTCTGCCTATTTCCAATGAATTTACAGACCGTACTATTTTTGACGTTCACAATACCGCAACCAATGATGTACAGCTGGTCATCAAGCGTTGCAGCGCGGTTACAATGGCAGGATACCGTATTGAACTGACAGACAGAAGAATCAGCGTAAAATCATTGGCGAAATCTATGAATGAAGAGCAGGCCGATGGAGAATATTATATTTTGATCTCTGTAAATCCTTTTGATAAAGTACCTTTCGGAGATATTGATCCTGAGGAAATTCCGCCACGACACCCAAGTGCACAGCCGAATCATCATATTGAACTGCTTCCTGTAACATCTTTGAACAGCAGCTACTCAGGAGGAAATTATCTTATTATCGGTAAGGTAGATTTAAAAGGAAATATCGCCCAGGTAGATTCCAACTTTATTCCGCCTTGTACTTCTGTACAGAGTCATCCGGCTTTGGTAGATTATTACAGCAGCTATGCGAAGTCTATTGGAAATCTTCAGCAGTATGCTTTTAAAATTATTCAGAAAGCATCTCACAAAAATCAGAATACAGCTTTAGCACAAAATGTTAAGTTCTTGTGTACTACCATGGTGAATACTTTTGGAGATATGTATTTCCAGTTCAGAAATATTACGCCTTGGCAGCCACCTGTATTTTTAATTGAATCTTTTGCAAGACTGGCGCTTCATTTATACAATTCAACCCAGCTTCTTGTTCCTGCAGAACTGGAAGAAATGCTGAACTACAGCTTAGAGTGGAGCGAAATTGCGCCTCATACTTTACTGAACCAGCTTTCTATTGTAGCAGAAACGAATTATGACCACCATAATTGTGGTGAACCTTTGCTTTATATTCAACAGATGTTGAGAAGCCTTGAAATTATCTTCTCTAAACTGAGTGAGCTTGATTATATCGGCCAGAGAAAAGAAAATATCATCGTTAATGAGCAGGAAGTATCCACGAACACAAACCCAAAAAGAGGTTGGAGTGTTTTAGATTAAAATCACTGAGTAAAAAATAGAATCCCGGATGAAAATTCGGGATTTTTTATGGGGGTATTTAGGAAAAATTAAAAGTAAATTTGTTGTAAGGATAGATAAAAATGAATTCAGAGGTTATAAGAAAAGATACTCCGGGATGTTCGGATAAAATATTTTTAAACAGTGCAGGCGCATCATTGATGCCAAAAACCGTTGTGGATGCTACCATTAAGTTTTTGTATGAAGAACAGGAATTTGGAGGCTATGCGGCAGCAGTACAAAACGCAGGTCTCATCAATCAGTTTTATGAAGAGACGGCAAAACTGATTAATACAAAGCCTTCCAATATTGCATTTGCAGGCAGTTCTACAGATGGCTATGCAAAAGCTCTGTCTAGCATTTCTTTTAAAGAAGGCGACTGTATCATTACCACTAATGATGATTATATATCCAATCAGATTGCTTTTATTTCTTTGCAGAAAAGATATCATATTGAAATCATCAGGGTTGCGAATCTTCCTGACCATGAATTGGATCTTGAAGATTTTGAAAGATTAATTAAGAAACATAATCCTAAATTAATTGCTGTTACTCATATTCCTACCAATTCCGGTTTAATTCAGAATGTGGAAGGAGTGGGAAAGTTATGTAAACAGTATGATGTTCTGTATCTTGTGGATGCCTGTCAGTCTGTGGGACAGATCGTGGTGGATGTAGAAAACATCCATTGTGATTTTCTCACGGCAACCGGAAGGAAATTTATGCGCGGACCGAGAGGAACAGGATTTTTATATGTTTCTGATAGAGCCTTAAACCGGAAAATTTATCCTTTATATTTGGATAGTCTGGGAGCTAAATGGACCGCATTTGATGATTACCAGGTTCATGACACAGCCAAAATATTTGAGCTTTTTGAAAGACCTTATGCTGCTTTGGTGGGATTTGCAGAAGCTTTGCGCTATGCCAATGCCATTGGAATGGATCAGATTGAGAGTTACAACCGGAAGTTGGCAGATACTTTAAGAATCAATCTGCAGAATAGTGATTTCAGAGTGCTGGATAAAGGAAATAGATTAAGCAGTATTGTCACTTTCTGCCAGCCAGATGGAAATGTAGAAAAAATTCATAAGGCTTTGAGTGATCATAAGGTGTTTTTTAAGGAAAACCGCAGAGAAGATGCTTTAATTGATTTTACCTCTAAAAATGTAGACCACGCGATCCGGTTATCTCCCCATTATTTCAATACGATGGAAGAAATTGAAAAAGTATCACAACTTTTAGAAAATATCCGCCATTAAAATGGTGGTTTTAAATATGAAGCGCCCTGGCATTCGCCAGGGCGCTTCATATTTATTTTTTGTTCAAAAGATCAAGAGTATGTTCTACATGTCCGCCTCCTTTCCATTCATCGTGTCCGGGGATAATCAAAGTTGCCTGTGAATATTTGTTTTTCAGCTTTGTCATGGTTTTCGGCCATTCTGCAACATTTGCCTCTCCGGTGTAGCCAAGATCAACTGCAGCATTACTTTTTACAAGACAGCCCCCATCAAGAATTTTATATTTCGGGAACCATACTACAACATTGTCGGCTGTGTGCCCTTCACCAAGAAAGTCAACTACAAATTCTTCACCACCAATACGGTAAGGTTTTCCTGTTTTGATAAGTTCGGTAGAAGTAGCTTTTCCTTCTTTCTTTAACAGTTCATTGGTTTTTGCCGTAGCGTAAGTTTTAATTCCTTTTTTATTATAAAAGCTTAAATCTCCGGCTCTGTCTTCATGCGAATGGGTAGCAAACACTGCAATCACAGGAACGTTATGGCGTTTCTGAATGGTATCCATCAAACTTTGATATTGTGTTTTCTGCCATGGAACATCAAATAAAACAACTCCCTTTTTAGTTACCAGATACACTGCATTGGTAGAATATTCCTTTCCTCCGAATACTCCAAAAGTCTTGTAAATATAAAAATTAGGTTGAATCTGTGGCTCAATTACAAAATCTCTTACCTGAGTGGTTTGAGCATTTCCCAATGGGCTTAGCAACATCGAAATAATAAAAAACGGAATGCTTTTTTTCATAATTTTTTGAGTAATAATTAATGTATGTATTTGTCAGAAAAGACAAAGTCTGTAGATTGTTTTGCAAACCTAACTAAAAATAAATTTTGTGGTATTGAGAGAAGAAGAGTTTAACCGTTTTTTAACAGTATCGAAAAAATCTTTAATAGCTTAAAAACTAAAATCAATATTTTTAAAATCATTAAGATTATTAAGTTGTTAAGTGCTTCTTAATGTTTAATTTTTTAAGTGTCAAACCTAACAGGTTTTCAAAACCTGTTAGGTTTATGATGGGATCCGTTAAGACTATTTCTTAACCAGTATTTTTTCAGTAGCTTTTTTGCTTAAAATTTCTGTTTTGCCTTCAATTTCTATCGTCATTGATTTGTCAAAACTTTCTATTTTTATAATTTTTACCTTTGTATTGAGCAGTAATTTCCTGTCATTCAAGTAGGTCAGGAAAGCATCATCGGAAAGGGTAACAGAGGCAAAAGTTACATTTTCTCCCGGTTCACAATTGCTTAATTTTTGCAGATCCTGAGCAATAATATTGCCATCTTTATCAGGAATAGGTTCTCCGTGAGGATCGAATTTAGGATGATCCAGGATTTCGTCCATTTTCTCAAAAAAGATTTGAGAATGCACATGCTCAAGCTGTTCTGCAATCTCATGAACGTTTTCCCAGCCGAAATTCATCTTTTTTACCAGGAACATTTCGGTAAGTCGGTGTTTACGAACAACCAGGGCTGCTTCACGTCTCCCGCTTTCTGTAACGATCAAGGGTTTGTAGGTTTCATAAATGACCCACTTTTTCTCTGCAAATTTCTTCATCATATTATTGACACTCGGCATTTTGACATTTAAAAATTTGCTGAGTTCATTAATCGTAACCTTTCCTTCATTGTCAACTAAATGAAACAAAGCTTTCAGGTAATTCTCTTCTGTTAGGGTTGTTTTCAAAATGTTAGATGATTTTCAGTACAAATCTAACAAAATAAAATGAAAAGTTGACTCTTGTTATTTTAACTTTTTTTACTTTTACTCTATGAAATTTTCATTCAAAAACGATTATTCTGAAGGCTGCCATCCCAATATCTTACAGGCACTTTTACAGTATAATCTTGTACAGCAGGCTGGCTATGGAGAAGATGAGTATTCATTAAAAGCGAAAGCATTAATTAAAGAAAAAATCAACAATCCGGATTCGGAAGTTTTTTTAGTTTCCGGGGGAACGCAGGCGAACTTAATTGTTATTTCAGCGATCTTAAAACCTTATCAATGTGTTATTTCCGCAGCACCCGGACATATTCTGAATAATGAAACAGGAGCTATTGAGGCCACAGGTCATAAAGTATTAAGCATTGAAACGGCAGATGGTAAATTAAAACCGTCAGATATTATCCCGATTTTAGAAGGACATCGTAATGTGCCGCATCAGGTAATGCCCAAATTGGTTTATATTTCCAATTCTACAGAGCTGGGAACAATCTACCAGGCAAAAGAACTGGAAGAACTCTCTGCATTTTGTAAGGAAAATAAATTATATCTGTTTATGGATGGGGCAAGACTTGGGCATGGGCTGACAGCTGAAATCAGCGATCTTACCCTGGAAAAGGTAGCTGCTCTTACTGACGTTTTTTATATTGGAGGAACTAAAAACGGAGCCTTAATTGGAGAAGCGATTGTGATTAATAATCCTGTATTACAGGAAGATTTTGCTTTTAATATCAAACAGAAAGGAGCATTATTGGCGAAAGGAAGACTGTTGGGAATTCAGTTTTTAGAGCTGATGAAGGATAATCTGTATTTTGAGCTGGCACAACATGCCAATCAGCAGGCAATGAAAATTAAAAAAGCTTTGCAGCAAAAAGGAGCTGCATTTCTTTCAGATACCTATACCAACCAGATTTTTCCTATTCTCAATAACCAGCTTATAGAGATACTGTCTGAGAATTTTGAGTTTTATGTCTGGAAAAAAGTAGATGAAAATTTTTCAGCCATTCGTCTTATTACTTCATGGAGTACAGATGATGAAGCTGTGAACCGTTTTATTGAAATAATCGAACAGAATTAGCATAAAAAAACAGCCTTGGAAAAAAGGCTGTTTTGTGTTTTATAATGGATTATTTTTTCAAAGCTTCGTTGACTATTTTACAGTCTGCAGGCGTTAGCTTCTGTCCGTCTTTATAGCTGATTTTTTTCTCGTCAGCATATTTGGTTTGTCCGTCCTCTTCTTTGTGATCACCAATACCTTCCGTTAAAGTATTATCTTTCTGCAGGAAGTAGATATCTCTTTTGCTTTTTTTACCTTCAGAGCTGAATTCATAAGTTAGTTTCAGGGTATCTCCGGATTTGAAACCTGTTACATCTCCTTTTGAACTGTCTTTTTCGCTGTTTTTATAAGATAATTTTCCGGTGATTGTTCCTAAATTGTCATCAATAGAAGCAAAAACACTGTCTTTTCCTGTAGCCCCGATATAACAGAACGATTTTGGTCCAAGAGTATCTATTACAGGCTCTTCCACAGCAATGGTATCTGCTTCCACTTTGGGAGCCGGTGCTTCAGTTTTCTTATTACAGTTGATTAAAAAAGCTGATACAGCGCCCAATAAGATTAAATTTTTCATATCCTTAATTGTTAAAAATCAAATTTCTATTCTGCTAAAATAATAATAGTATTTGTATATTAAAAGTAATGAACTCTAAGAAAAACGTAAAAAAAGGTGAAGACCTGCATGAATAAAGGATTTTAGGAGAATGATAAAATTGAAATGGTGCAGTGAAAAGCTACTTAAAGAAGTCCAACTGAAAAATCAGGTTACCAAATCATTACCTATGTTCTTTTAGGGCTAAATATGTAATTGGTTGTAATTCTGAATTTTGCATTGTATTTCATATTGCCTCGTAACTCAATTGAATTTAATTTTAAATATCAAAACATTGAGTTATGGAAACTACAAAAAGGTCAACTTTTAAGTTACTATTTTACCTAAAAAAAAACGCACCTAAGAAAAATGGTGCGGTAGCTATTATGGCGAGATTAACCATTAATGGCAATATCTCTCAGTTTAGCACTAAGTTGGAAATTAATCCACAACAGTGGGATTTAAAATATGGAAGGGTAAATGGTAAAAGTAGGGATGCAGTGGAAACAAATCAAAGACTGGATAAAATAAGAGTCCGTATAGAGCAGTGTTATTCTAGGATTTTGGATAAGGATCATACTGTATCTACTGAAAAACTGAAAAATACTTTTCTTGGTTTGGATAGTAACGAATTTACACTGTTGCAATTTATGGATAATTTTATCGTGGACTTTAAAAAGAAAGTAGCTAGTGGTACCCGATCAAAAGCTACTTGTTCTACATATTCCATACTTCGTAATAATTTAGCCGGTTTTATTATGTTCAATTATGCCAAAAATGATATCCCCTTAAAGGAAATCAACTGTGCTTTTGTGCAGGATTTCGATTATTATATGCGTAATGAAAAAAATAACTGTCACAACACAATATGGGCATATATGGTTTCATTAAGAACGATCGTAAAGCTGGCCATCAGCCGAAAGTTACTTTATGATAATCCTTTTGTTGAGTATAGCAATATTCGTAAGGATAAGGACAGAGGTTATCTTATGAAAAAAGAACTGGAAGCGCTTATCGAATATCAACCTATGAAAAAAAATATTGAGTACATAAAAGATATGTTCTTATTTAGTTGCTTTACCGGACTGTCTTACAGCGATATTAAAAGATTGGATAAGACACATATACGTGAATTTTTTGATGGCAATATATGGATCATTCTACGGCGTAAAAAAACAACAATATCCTCAAATATTTTATTGCTCGATATTCCTAAAAAGATTATTGCAAAGTATGAAGGTACTGCAAAGAACAGTCTTCTTTTTACTCTGGTAGGCAACTATCAATGTAATCTTAGTCTTAAAAAGCTTGCAAGGGAAGTAGAATGCCTTAAAGGAAAAAAAATATCCTTTCATATAGCACGGCATACCTTTGCTACTTTATTTTTAAGCGAAGGTGTGCCACTGGAAAGTCTTAGTAAGATGATGGGGCATAAAAACATAGCTACTACCCAGATCTATGCTAAAATCCTTAATGAGAAGGTGGGTCGGGATATGGAAGAAGTATCTCATAAATTTAAGGAGCTAGAAGCTGCTTTTAATTCATAAGATTTTTTGGTATATCATTTTGCTTTGTAATTATTTTCCAACAGGTTCAAAATATCTAATTCCTTGTACAATATTTTTCCCTGAATTTGTACAAAAGGTAATATGCGATCGTCCCGGTATTGTTGAAGTGTGCGCCTGCTGATATGAAGCAAGCGACATACTTCATCGCCGGTTAAATATTTTTCTTCCTGATGGGACGGTCGTAAATATCGGCTTATCTGCTTAATATGTTTTTTAATAGCATTCAAATCTTTAAGCCAGGATAAAATTTCTTCGGTAGCGTTTTTTATAGATTGCATCCTTTAATTTTTTGATTGAACTAATGCGATTACATCATTATATTTAAAATAATTTTTCCGACTGATGCAGGTGCAGGGCAATAGGCCTTTTTGCTTATAATTTTGTAGGCTTCTTTTACTAATATTCAAAAGCTGGCATACCTCCTGATTATCCAGCCACCTGTTTTTACTATAGGTGGATTGATATGGTGCAGCTATTTCTGAAAGTAATTTGTTAAGCCCCTCAATTTCTTTATTCAAGGCTTCGTAGGCATTCTTTTCTATGAGTATAAATTCCATAATTCAATTTTGAATTATGAAGCTATGGGACTGCTGAACATAAGTCTTCAAACTGTCTTTCAATTGCAGTAATAGGTAGTGAATGGCTCATTTAAGTATTCTATAAGCCGTTACAAATAAGCAGATTTCTCAAAAAATAGTTAGGAAAATATTTACAATAAAATCTTAGTAAATCTTTTGTGGCAGTTTGAATGATCTACTGGTCATTTTTTATAACCAATATCACATTTTTTGAAACCGTTGATTCGGAAGTGTAATACAGTCTGAATTCTTTTTCATGCAATGGATATAGATCATTTGGCTGCATAGTCGGATTATTAAAGAACCGCAAATTGCTTTTTTGGAGCACCAACGGATGATTTCTCGAATTTTTTTAAAGAAGATTTATTGCGGATAGAAAGTATATATTAATATTTTGATTTGGGGATAAGCTGTTTTAATACCAAAATTTATATAAATATTACCTTTTATAAAATATTACTCGGAGAACTGCAAAATATGATGACTGTCCTTATCCTTTCTGATAATTAGAACAGATCATTTCCTTTAAACTTGCTCCAAAGTCGGGAAACGTTTGAAAGCAGGGATTATAGAATGAAAAAACGGACATAAGAGAGTGAAATCTTCAAATGTCGGTCTTGTGACCAAGACGAGCGTATCTTCAAACACTTTTATAGATGATTTGATTCGATTAAGTCAAATTAAAAATCAATTACTAATCCCAATTTTATCAAACAAGTTATTTTAGCTTTTTTCTAATGCAATTTAATTTTTTAAACTATTAGAAATCAGCAATGGAATAATAAGCCTTAATTTGGCTGTGTTGGTCTTGTACCCATACCCGAAGAGGTATCGAAACATTTGGTTGAGGATTTGGAAAGAATTGTAGAATTAAATAATCCTGTGATGTGACCTCAAAGAGCGTATCTTCAAACACTTTTATAGATGATTTGATTCGGTTGAGCCAAATAAAAAAAGACTTACAAAGCTCATTTTTAACAGGTAATTTTCATACACTTTAAACTACTTGCAATATAATTTTAAGCATTTAAAAAAATGGTGATTGACGTTATTGGTCTTTAGTTAGCTTCGATTGTCTTTTATTCCTTTGCTGAAGTTTACGAAACATTAGGCTATAGTAAATTACATTTTTAATACTTATATGTGTAGTTTGATTTTCTTAACTTTGAAAAATGAGAAAAAGATAAAAAGAGCTGTTTCGGAGTTTAATACTGAGTTAAAATTAAAAGGTTTCCGTGCGTTTCAAATTGAGCAGGACGGAAACGAAACCCGTGTGTACAGCAGAAAAGAATTCTATAAAATCTGCCTTACGACCGGGAAAAGTAAAATTCATTATTCCGATAAAAGTTTTGAGCAGGAGGGAACGGTGCTTTTTTTCGGAAACCCACATATTCCATATTCCTGGGAAACAATTTCTACGACTTATAAAGGATATACCATTCTTTTTTCCGAGGAATTTTTTAAGAATTCTGAACGCTCTGAAAGTTTACAGCAGTCATCTTTCTTTAAAATCGGTGGAACTCCTGTTCTGAAAATTACCGAAGAGCAAAGACAATTTCTTAATACCATTTTTCAAAAGATAATTGCAGAACAGGAAAGCGATTATGTTTATAAGGATGAGCTGATACGCAACTACATAAGTCTTATCATTCACGAATCTTTAAAGCTGGAACCTGCAGAAGATTTCGACCAGAATAAGAATGCGGCATCAAGATTATCATCAGTTTTTCTAGAACTGTTAGAAAGACAATTTCCTATTGAAACTACACACCAATCTCTGCAACTGAAATCAGCTCAGGATTTTGCAAAGAATCTAAATGTTCACGTCAATTATCTCAATCGTACCATAAAGGAAGTTACCGGAAAATCTACGACAGCGCATATCACAGAACGTATTCTTACAGAAGCAAAAGCATTGTTGCAGCACACCGATTGGAATATTTCAGAAATGGCTTTCGCTCTCGGATTCGATTATCCGACGTATTTTAATAATTTCTTTAAAAAACAAACAGGTGCCAATCCAAAAGCATTTCGTTTGACCGAAGTTTGAATTTCTTAATTTTTGGTTTGATTATCATTAACTGGTAGCACTCCGCTGTTTATAATTTTGTATCAGTAATTTTTAAACAAAATTCAGATATGAAAATAGCAACAACAGTGTTGGCTTTGTCCTTTCTTTTCATCGGACAGGTATTCGCACAGAATAAAAAATTATATCAAAGAAAAATGAATGCAGCAGAACAAAATGAACATTATACTTTTCAACTCAGCGATAAAGTAATCCGAAAATCGGTTACTTTCAAAAATCGTTACGGAATCACTCTTTCAGGAGATTTATACCTTCCCAAAAACTCTGGGAACGAAAAATTGGCAGCGTTGGCAATCAGTGGACCGTTTGGTGCGGTGAAAGAACAATCTTCAGGTTTATATGCCAATCAAATGGTGGAAAGGAGGGGTGCCGTTATTGCTTTTGATCCTTCTTATACCGGCGAAAGTGGAGGTGAGCCAAGAGATATTGCATTTGTTTACAAATTCTGATAATTTTAATTAATTATTCTGATTGCTATTTCTCCTAAGTTCCCGTTCTATCTCATCAATTTCCAACAAAGGAAGCTGATAACTTTCACTTATGTATTTTAGAATATTTTTATTTGTTTTATTATTTACTTTTCTGATAAAAAGATAATTGGAAGATTTTAGAGTTTCGATGAAATTATCAGCATATTGGTCTTTATTAAAAAAACTTTTTTCAATAACTGCTCTTTTATCGTCATTTACGATAATATCATTAAATACGGTATTGAGAAGAACCGTCTGAAAAAATGATTCGGCTGGTAAAAGAGTATGGAGATAGTAGTCTTCAAAATCCATTACCCTCTTATTATTGGTCAAGAAAACACAGGTTTCTCTTGTAAAAATAAACCATTTTCCACCAATATAAGGGATAACACCCTTCATAAAATCTCTTTTATATATTAATGAAGAGATTTTGTGGGTTAGCTCTGTAAAGTGATTTTGTATTCTTTGAAGAGTATCTGGCCTGTAAAACTTCTGATCATAATAAAAAATATAATTTCTTCCATTATTGACTGTAAGAAATTTACGTATAGTATTTTGTGACTTAAGGGGGGAATCTTCACCGCTTAGATTGATAAAATAATTCCAGTCATTACTAACATTCAAAAGGTATTCCATTGCATTAAGTTCAGCCTTAATCATGCTAAACCCTCCAGCTACAATATTTATACTTTCCAAAATATATACATTGGGAAAGTGTATTAAATATAATTGTATTTCTTCTGTAAATTCTGCTTTTGCCTTCCGATCAATATGAATAAGATAAAATTGATCCCTTGTATAAATCTTCTGAAACATTTCTTTAAATACATCAGGTTTATGATGGATCATAATAAAATAAGCAATCCTCACCTGCGAAGCAGAATGTAGGTCGGAAGTTTGGGAATGGGGAAGAGTTATGGGAAGTGACGTTTGCATAGGAGTGAAATTTAAAATCATCCGCACAGGCAAACAATTCAGTTTATGCGTGTAATTTACGAATATATTTCTGATAATCAGTTAATTAAATTGACTGTAGTTTAATTGTTTTATTGTACATTTGCAAAGCATTTATAAAACAGGTTTCTGCCTTTGCTATTCTGTAATAGTTTAAACTCACAATTTTTTCTTTCAGTCTTTGCTTTTTCAGCCACCCAATTATCAATCGGGTTTCTAATGTGAAATGCTATATAAATTTTTTCATCTTAGAATGATGCGTTATTGCAGGCTTATCAATGATAATTATTTGATTTATATTAAGCTAAGCAAGTGAAAGTGATGAGAAAAGAAGTTCTTAACTCATCCTGTCGTACACCAATTCAAATTCTGAAAAGTGAATTTGCTTACAAAATATCGGGAAATCTGTAAATTATGATGAGTTTTAAAAGTTTAAATTTAATTAATCCAATAATCCGTGCTGTAACAGAGTCAGGATATTCCAAGCCAACTGAAATACAGTATTCCGCTATACCGCATATTCTTGCCGGAAAAGATATTATAGGATGTGCCCAGACAGGAACGGGGAAAACGGCAGCTTTTGCAATGCCTATCCTGCAGCTGTTAAAAAAATATACTCCTGAACATAAAGAAATAAGGACATTAATACTTACACCGACTCGTGAGCTGGCAATACAGATTGAAGAGAATTTTGCTGTTTACAGCAAATATTTACCTTTATCACAGTTTTCTATTTATGGAGGAGTTGCAGCAGGAAATCAGCTTGCCGCCCTTAGAAAAAGAGTAGATATTCTGGTGGCTACACCAGGCAGATTACTGGATTTGGCCAATCAAAGACATATTGATCTTTCTAAAATAGAAATATTAGTTTTGGATGAAGCAGACAGAATGTTGGATATGGGATTTGTCAATGATGTCAAAAAAATTTTGAGGCTAATTCCTCAGAAGAGACAGACCTTGTTTTTTTCAGCTACAATGCCCGCATGGATAAAAAAAATTGCAGAAACAATTCTGAATAATCCTGTAGAGGTTACTGTAAATCCAGTATCTTCAACGGCACAAACGGTGAAACAATCCGTCTATTTTGTGGAAAAAAAAGATAAAAACAGGTTTACTAATTGATTTATTGCAAAATGAACATATAATGCGTTCACTGGTTTTTACCCGTACTAAACATGTTGCCAATAAGCTTGTACAGCAATTGGAAGGGTAGGGATTTTTGCTGCAGCAATTCATGGAAACAAATCTCAGATGGCAAGACAGAATGCTCTTGATGATTTCAAAAACAGTAAGATTAAAGTGTTGATAGCTACAGATATAACAGCTAGAGGAATTGATATTGATGATCTTCCTCATGTAGTGAACTACGAGCTTCCCAATATCCCGGAAACTTATGTCCACCGGATCGGTAGAACCGGAAGGGCAGGAATGGAAGGTACTGCTATTTCATTTTGCGATACCGATGAGCGATTAGATCTTAAAAATATTCAAAAACTGCTCGGATTTACAGTACCGGTCAGATCATTTTATAAATAAAGTCTGTAGCGTTTACAGAACATACTATTCAATTTTTAATAATAATTACAATGCAACAAGGCACCGTAAAATTTTTCAATGAAGCAAAAGGCTTCGGATTTATTACTCCAGCAGATGGAAGTAAGGACATATTTGTACATTCTTCAGGATTGAGCGTAAGTGCAATTCGTGAAAATGATAAAGTCGTTTTTGATGTACAAAAGAGCGACAAGGGCTTAAATGCTGTCAACGTAAAATTGGCGTAATTAATCTTTAATATCATCTGTTTGAAATAGACATTATTTTCAATTTCAGTATTATATTTTTTATTTTTTTACAATTCAAAGTCCAGTAACCTTCGGAGTTTGAGTATATTGTTTGAAAGAACATTGGTGTAAGTTTAATTACTTTTTATTTTCATAATGTTCATTTGCCTCTCACAGCACGTGAGAGGTTTTTCAAGAAATAATTTTCATCATCTTAAATAGTAAGACATTCAAACATGATTATTATTAACAATTTTATTGAATATAAAGTTTTGGAAGGGCAAATGGTTGGTTTTTCTGACTGGTACACTATAGACCAGCAGCAAATCAATAGTTTTGCAGAAGCAACTTTAGATGATCAGTGGATCCATATTAATGAGGCAAGGGCAAAAAATGAATATCCCTTTAAATCCACTATTGCTCATGGCTATTTGCTATTAGCGCTAATCCCTTATCTATGGAAGCAAATTGCTGAGGTGAGGAACGTGAAAATGGAAATTAATTATGGGATTGAGAATTTTAAGTTTGGTCAAGCTGTATTGGTAGGTAGTGATGTAAGGCTCCAGGCAACTGTTAAATCAGTTACCGATTGAGAGGGACTATAAAAGTAGCGGTAGAAGCAAAACTTCTAATAAGAAATCAAAGTAAGCCTGCTTATACGGGAAACGTTATCTTTCTCTATCATTTTTTTGAAAAAAATAATAGTAATGACGGTATATTGGATTAATTCCATTTAATTCCTTATCTGAATAAGGTTTGATTAGTAATTGTCAAATAACATCATAACCATTCACTCCCAAAATAAAGTAATGTTCAATTATTCTTTGAGCTTTCTTGCACATCGATAAAAGATCATTTACTGATGTGTTGTCGAAACTAAAGTCATCATGGGTTTTCACAATATATTCAGTTACTATTTCAATATTCATTAAATCAATTTCTGTTACATCGGTTTTCAGCCTATTTTCTTCTTTGAAGAAAGGAATTTTACGGAAAATAGAATCGTTAAACCGAAAGAGATGTATTGTTTTCATTATAAACTATTTAATAGGATGGAAAATTTAGGTTGAGGCTTTGTCAAGAAAGCTTATCTTTTATTTTTCTGTAGATCCTTTTTTTAGTTAAGGTACGTTCTGATGGTAATGGGTACAAGCCTCCTGAAAGGATATACAATAAGCTGCCCCAAAAATTATTTTTCCTACATAATTCATGACTGTAGTTAGTTAATATTTTTATGTATTCGTGTTCATATTCCTTTGCTTCCTGTAATGTGTAATTTTCTGGAATATCTTTAATAATATCCATAACATTTTGGTTAAAGGTTTTAGGTGAATATTTTTCTATAAAGTCTAATTCAAGCCTGCACATCCCGATAAGTGGAGTAAGTAAAGAAAAAATTTCATCATAAAAATTATAAATATTTACCTTCCAAGATAAGCTTTCTTCTTCCGGTAAAACCTGAATAGTCAACAGAATAAGTTTTTTATGGATTACTTCCATTTCATCTGTGTAGAGTTTGTTTTGCTGCCAGAATATGAGTGAATTGATTTTATTTTTTTTAATAATATTTCCCAGTATATATTCAAACTGGATTCTAATATTCTTTATGTTCTCACTCAGGTCTTCTAAAACAGACTGCCACAGGTTATGCTGGCTTAAGCTGCAGTATGTACTGAATACCAATCTTGATTTGTTAATAAGCTGCTGTAATTCTTTTAATATTCTAAGAATTTCCTTAGCGTCTCTTTCTAAGGTGATGTTGGTATTTCGCAGATAGAAAAGAGAGGTAAACTGGGAATAATAGGCTCTTCTTGAAATATTTTTTTTATTTCTGAGTCCCGATTTGCTCTTTGGATGCTTGATTAACTTTTTCATTAGAATTTTATTGTAGATCATTTTTCTTCATAGTTCCTTTTTCAAAGGATTTTTGTTGTATGATAAGGGAAACAAGATATTGTCTTAAATCTTTTATCGTAATATTTTTTTCTTTCTCAGAAAAAAATAATGGAGTTTCATCTAGAAGTTCATACAGTTCAGGAAATTCTTTTTGGATTTCCACTGTTTTTTTAAATATCTTTTTCGTTAAAACAGATATAGTGTTTAGATTATTCATAGCCGCTTTTTATTATTGTTAATATCATCTTAAAGCGTTTATTTCCTTTTATTGAATGACGTTTATGGGCAGGAACGATAATGCATTCACCTTCTTCCATAAAGTAAGAAGCTCCGTCTATAATGATTTCAGCTTTACCTTCAATGATCTGTGCAACAGTATCGAAAGGAGATATCTTTTCAGATAACCCTTCTTTGTCATCAAAAGATAAAACACTGATATTACCGGTCAGTTTTTCAAGTATATTTTTACTGACTACAGAATTTGGAATGTAATCTACAATCTGGCTTGTAATATATACTTTCGATTTTTCAAGTTCTCTATGATTCATCACTGTGGGTTTAAACATAAAAAAAGCACATGGTATTGTAAATAAAAGGGACAGAACTGTCTAATATTCCATCCCTTTTTCCAGTGAAAGCGTTTGATAAATATATCTTTTCATTGGCTTTAACTGTCCTTGAAAACAATTTATGAAAGATTGATTTCTTTGATAATATTGAGAACTTCTTCACGGTTTTTTCTTAATCTGTTTCCGATTCTTTCCAGCATTTCCTTTTCTTTACCTTCTTCAAGCTTCAGGTCGTGGTCCGTTAATGTTGAAAATTTTTCTTTCAATTGTTTTGATTGCACATCCCAGTCTCCTGGAATTTTGAAAGATTGGTTGCCTTTGTTGTGGTTTGTGTCCATAAGGTAGGTTTTAGTGTAACTTCATTGCTACAATACAAAGTTGGGTATTTATTAATCTATTGTATTACAGATTGTTTCTTTTATGTTGCACATATCACACTTTTACAAAATTCCAGCTTATTTTGAACATCTGAAATGTGGTTGATCATAAAAGCAGTGTTTGATGACTCCTTATAAAGTAATGGAGGTGGTTAAGTCTAGGAAATGATTACAAACTTAAAATACTGCTCGATAATTCCAAATAAGTGATTGATTATTTGTATCTTGCTGAATAATTGCATTGAGCTGACAATCTGGACTCAAAGAACCAGTGTATTCACTTCTTTTTCTTTCATTATTTAATACTTCCGGCATACCTCTTTGTTCCACTTCAAATCATTTATAAAACTGTTTTTGAAAAGGAGAATATAAATCTGCTGATTCTCTCCAAAAGAGAATTCAATGGTAAAAAAATTATTAATGTTTTTATGTATATAAAAAAATATTTAAGGATGTGGACATTTTTGATTCCTATCCTGGCATGGTTCTCTTATGTTGGAAATTCTGTTTTTTCTTCAGGGTATTACTCTGTGATTCTTACTTTATTTTTAATAGGAAGTGTTTTAGCTGCGGTGTACCATTCCGAAGTTATTGCGCATCGTTTGGGGGAACCATTTGGAACTTTGCTTTTGGCATTTGCTATTACGGTCATAGAAGTAGGGCTTATTATTTCCATTATGATGGGAGCAAAAGGGTTGGAAACCATTACTCTTGCCAGAGATACGGTTTTTGCTGCAGTGATGATAATCCTTACGGGAATCATTGGAAGCTGTATTGTGATAGGATCCTTACGATATAGAGAACAGAGCTTTACCTTACAGGGGGTAAGTACGGCACTGATTACACTGACCTCTGTTATTATTTTTGTGCTTATTCTGCCCAATTATACGGTAAGTCACCTCGGAGGCGAATACACGTCCCTCCAACTGCTTTTTATCGCCTTGATTTCTTTAGGGCTTTATCTTGGATTTACCATGATCCAAACTTTTAGACATCGAAGCTTTTTCATTTCTCCACAAAACAAATTATCCGAGAATCTGCCTGTAGAAAGCAATAATAAAATAATTTCCACAAAACAATTGTATATCAATTGTATATTGTTAATTTTATCCCTGGGAATAGTCGTTTTGCTGGCAAAACTTCTTTCAAAGGATGTTGAACATATAGTTGTTTCTGTGGGTGCCCCCAAATCTCTTGTAGGTATCATTATTGCTGGTATTGTTCTGCTTCCGGAAGGTCTGGCTGCATTCAGAGCTGCAAAAAGTGATCAGATTCAAACTTCATTAAATCTGGCTTTTGGTTCAGCTTTAGCGAGTATCGGACTAAGTATTCCTGCGATTGCCATTATATCTGTAATAACCGGTATAAGAATGACATTGGGGATAGATATCAAATCAACAATACTTTTAGGGCTGTCTCTTTTTATTATTACTGTTTCACTGGCAACAGGCAGAACTAATATCATGCAGGGAATTGTATTGATCGCTATTTTTTTAATTTATCTTTTTATTACAATTGTACCATAAACCTATTTAAGTTATGCATTATATAGCTTGATATATAGTGAAACGGCCATCTTTAGTTTATATGATATGATGGTTGATATAGAATATATTTCATCATGAATCCAAAAAAACGTTTGAAGGCTCATGAAAAGAACTTTTTTCCTTACCAAACCGACCTTTCTTATAATTTCTCACTATCGGAAATCATTAAAACGGAGAGAAAGCTAAAATTTCGATTATAACAGAATAAATGGAAAATATAAATCAAAGATGAGATACTTATACCTATAAAATCATGGAAATCCATAAACATGATCTTGGAAATTAAAAGTTATTACTTATTAGGAATTATTGCAGTAAACCATATTTTGTTTTATGACTGTGCAACAAGTAATGAGTACAAATCATATGATTATAAAGATGTTGCCCAAATATTGAAATTTCAAATAAAAACTAATGAGATAACACAGAAATTGGTTCACAACTTGGGTTAAGTCAATACTTTAAAAGTTTGAAAAGTACTCTGAACAGAAAAAAGATTTTACAAATAAAAATTATTTATCGATATGACTAGTAAAAAATATTACTTCCACGATAAAAGTCAGAATATTATATCAGAAGATCAATTAATTGGAGAAAATATAGATGCTATAGAATGTTTTTTAACTGATTATCAGCTAGAAAAGCTACATACAATAGAGCGTGTTTATATTTTGGAAAAAACATTTTTAGGAATTTTTAAGACAAGATTGTATTTATATCTTAGTGAAGATACAATATATAATTACGCTATTCAGAAAACATAACATTACTATACTTTATTATTCCTCCGATCATAGCTTAATGTTAGAATTCAAATTTGTTTGGAATATTGATGCTTTGTCTTATTTCGTTTTGATGGTTTCTGAAAGCTATATAGTATTTGTTACTCTTACTAAAACGATAACATCTTTAAAGGAGTGGTCAACGGCACTATGATGATGAAAATTAGCATTTTCACTTTCGGCTTCGCATAGCAATTACAATTTCCCATACAAAAGTCATTACATTTTGCAAAATCGAAAACTGTGTAAATAAAAAATCCCCGCTATTATGAGTAGATTTCTGTAGAGGTATAATCATACTCATATCCTGGAAACACTATATAGTAAATTTTACAGTCCGATTTAATATCCTACAGATATTAACCTTTCTAATGCTTAGGAGGAGAGTATATAACAAAACCCTCCCTTTTAGGGGAGAGTCAATTGTACTAATGAGAATGTACAACTATTATGAACAGTAAATGTATATCTAAATAAATTACATTAATATGCTGCAAGTCATGTGATTCTATTTATTATTGTCGTATATGGAGTAGAAATAATGCATTTATTTTTAACGCTCTTAGGGTATTTTTTAAGTATAACTTTTTAATGCGTCAATTCTGTGATAATATTTAATTTTCTTTGCAAGAAAGTTATAAATTTATTTTGACTGTAAATTCCAGTTTTCAGGAATTTGAAAGGTTTGTCACCTTTATGATGATTTGTGTTCATGACGTGGAATTTAATATAACTTAATTGCTGCAGTACAAGGTGGTGTTTTTATAACCTATGTATTACAGCTTGTTTTTTATATTGCAGTTATCACACATTGTTAGTATCCGGAGTCTTTTTCTTACTGAGAGAGTGATGTTTTATAAAAGGGAAAAAATCTGTGATTATGCCCATAATTGTATAAATTTGGAGCTGGAAAAAGAAGAAATCTTAAAGATCATAAACCTAAGGTCTTATTACAGAGTTGCAGATAAATGACTGATATCAGAGTTTTGATCATAGGGTTGGCTGCTGGTTGAAAAACAAGTAAACTAATTATTTAGTAAAACAGAGCCTTGCCATGAGAAAGCTGACTGTTGATTCCGCTCCCTGATTGAGATTGACATTTTTCTCTTCAAGCCCATCATAACATCCACCTGTTGCAGGGTTATAAATAATCTGATGTAAATAATTTTTTCCTAAAAACCAACTAAAAGCACTCCTCATCATCTGCAAATATTTTTCATCCTTAAAAACCTTGTAGAATGTAGATAATGCAAGTATGGTGTAAGCAACATCTATGGGCTGTTCCCCGCCAATTGATTCAGGACTTTTAACCGTTTCTTTCTGTAGCCATCCTTTATTGGAGATTACTTTGATGCCGCCCTTACTAAATATTTTAGAAAGCAAAAACTTGAATGATTCATCGGCAACCTGTTTATACATTTCATCCTTGGTGGTAATCCACGCACACAATAAAGCTTCAGGGAGTACACCGTTTCCGTAAGTAAGATAGTTTTCAAACCAATGCCAGTCTTTATGTTTTTCATGCTGATACATTTTCACGAGACGATTGGCGAGTTTTTTCAATAATGGAATATTGTTTTCAGAGTTTTGATAATGCAATCCCTTGATGATAAAAGCCATTGCCCGGGTAGAATGGATATTCTCAATAGATGAAATACTTTTTTCAATGATTGATTCTGCTTCATCAGAAAACTGCTGCGGTAAGATTGCTTTTATTGAAAGAAGATATCCCAGTGCCCAGATAGCTCTTCCATTGGAATCTTCAAGGTTGGTTTCATAATTCTGCTGAGCAAATTCCTTGTACTGATTTATATAATTGAGAAAACTTCCATCCGGTTGTTGACAAAACTTAATAAGTTTCAGATAAGTTGAGATTAAATCAAGATCAGATTCATCTCTGCTCAGCTCATAATGTCTGCAGGCTACAATCATAGCCCGGGCATTATCGTCCAAAGTATACCCGGAATTGATATCAGGTTTGTTGATTTTAGAAAACTGGATCATCCCAAAATCCGTTGTCATATTTTTGACATGGCTTAGATTAATGTTGGGGAATGTATAATGTAATGTCATTTTATCTTTGCTGTATTGTTGAAATAATAGGGCGTGCGAAATAGAAGAATTTTCCCAGGCTGTGGGAGCCATTTTTTCCAGACTATTTGATCGTAATTTTTCCTGTACAGTTTCATTTTTTAGTAATGTATTTACGGCAACAGCAAGCTGCTTCGGAGCTTCAAAATCAATAATAATTCCCAGGTCTTCATTCAGTACTTCCAAAGCATGGGGAATAGGCGTGGAAATAATGGGACATCCGCAGCTGATGGCATACGAAAAAGTACCACTTACTGCCTGATTTCTGTCTTTTGAAGTGAAAAGATAGACATTGGTAAGCTGAAGATAATCCAACAACTTATCTAGAGGCAGGTACTGATTGATAAAATAAGTATGATTTTCCAGATGGAGCCTCTTAACAGTATCCTTCAAAAAATCACGATATTTCTCACCTTCATACTTAATGATGCCGGGATGCGTTTTTCCAATAATCAGAAACATTACATCCGGGTTTTTGGAAATGATTTCAGGCAGAGCTTCTAAGGTTGTTTCAATATTTTTCCCCGAACCCAGTAAACCAAAGGTTGAAAGAACTTTTTTATCTTTAAATCCGTATTTCGCTTTCAGTGAAATTTTATCGATAAATGGCAGTAAATGGGTGCCGTGGGGTATCACTTTAATTTTATCAGGTGGTATATCATAATCATTGTTCAGTATATCCGCAGAAATACTGGTCATTACAATAATAGATTTTACAAAACTGCTGATTTCTTTTACCTTTTCTTTTAATTCCCGATCCGGTTTTGGTAGAACGGTGTGAAAAGTAATGATGATATCTTTTTCTGTATTTTGAAGAAAAAGCAGTAATCCGTTGGGGGTTTCGTTGAAAAATCCAAATTCATGCTGGAGCATAACCAGTTGAATATTGTTATTCTTATTGATTTTATCAGCCAGCTCCAGATAAGATACGGCATCGGATGTATTTAAGCGATATTCTGGATCATCTTCATATTGATAATGCTCATCCTCATCCTCAGTTTCCATTGGGCAGATGCTGATGCTAAATGATTCTCTGAATTTTAATTTAAGGGATTGTACCAAGTCCTGACAGTATGTTGCAATACCGCATACCTTGGGAGGAAAAGTACTTATAAAGATAATTTCAGGTTTATAGTTAATTGTGTTTTTATTACTTTGTAAAGATTGTCTTTTTGTCTTTTCCTCCACGTCTGATTTTATATTTTTATTCATATTGATATTTATTTTAAACCTGACATTCTGTATAGAATAGTCAATTATGATGTGTACTGTAGTAATTCCTTCAGTAATTCAGGGATGCTTAAAGAAGCAATAGCTATTCTTTTGTCAGCAGCGCCATAGTAAATATGGAGTGTATGTCCTTCTACGATGGCTCCGGTAGGGAAGCAGACATTGTTCACTTCTCCCTTCTGTTCCCATTCTTCATCGGGCTTGAAAAGAGGATAAGGAAGTCTTGAAATTTCTTTTTCAGGAGTATCAAGATCCAGTAAAGCAGCACATGCGCTGTAAACATATCCTTCAATGGTATCATGTACACCATGGTAGATTAAAAGCCATCCATGCTCAGTTTCTATAGGGGGGCATCCACCGCCAATATAGCTTACTTCATGCTCATATTTGGGAGATAATACAATATGTTCTTTAAAATGAAGGAAGTAGTCTTTCCAGAAATCAGGATTCAGATCTTCAATCTTTTCTATCCTTACAATTTGGATATCAGGCCTTATGCGATGTAGAAAATAAAGCTTACCATTAATTCTTCTTGGAAAAAATATCACATTTTTATCCCAAAGGAAGACCTCTTTATCCTTTATATGAGTATGCGGGAGTTTGTTGAAACGTCTGTACTTTTCTCCTATTTCACCTTGAGATTCTGCTAAAAGCTTAAACTTTTTGTATGGAATTTTTGGCACAATGATTCCTAGCTTTTGCCATGATATTAGATCCTTAGATACGGCAAGTGCACCCAATGCATTAACCCCGTCATAACTGGTATAAGTAAGGTAAAATAAGTGATCGATTTTGACAATTCTTGGATCTTCAACACCGTGTTTTTCGTATTCAAATTCAGGGATAATAACCGGATTGCTGAGCCGTATTTCAGGAGTCTTATAATCCGATAATATACAGTATCCGATACTCGAGAAGTTATTCCTGGCAAGAGCCCTGTATAATAAATGTATTTTTCCGTTATCCTGAATGACTGCAGGATTTAGAACTCCTTCACTCTCAAAGTCTAATGTTGTTTTTCTGAGTATAATTCCATCTTTTTTCAAGGATACCATTTAGTTGCCGGTATTTCGGGCTTCTTGTTCCCTTTCTCTTCGTTTACTCGTTTTATCCTCCCGTTTCTCTTTTGCAGATTTTGCGGGTGGGGTTTTATCTGATTTCTTTTTTCCGTCTTTTTCTTTTGACATTGTGAAATATTTTTTTGTTACCTGTAAATTTCAATCATTAAAAAAGGAAAGCTTTGCAATTGTCTTTTAATTTGTTGTATAAATCATAGATATTTCCGATTTAATAGACTAACTTTGGATAAATGACTGTTAATGAAATAATTGACGGATGTAAACAGTAGGGGAGATGAAGTTGTATGTAAAATATATGGTAAGTTTGCGCTGCAAAATGGTTGTCCATCAGGAACTGGAAAGATTGGGCATTAAAAATGCTGTCGTTGATTTAGGGACAGTAGAATTATTGGATGATATTAGCTCAGAACAAAGACAGATACTTAAAGAAAATTTGCTTAAAACAGGACTTGAAGTATTAGATGATAAAAAAAGTATCCTGATAGAGAAAATAAAGAATGTAGTGATAGAAATGATTCATTATTCAGATGAACTCCCAAAAGAAAATTTCTCAGACTATGTAAGTGAAAAATTAGGCTATGATTATACCTATCTGGCTAATACCTTTTCAGAAGTGAAAGGAATGACACTCCAGCATTTTATTATTATTAATAAAGTAGAAAAGGTAAAAGAACTGCTGTTATATGATGAACTTAATCTTACAGAAATCTCTTATAAACTCAATTACAGCAGCGTGGCCCACCTCTCCAATCAGTTTAAAAAAATTACAGGACTTTCCCCTTCATTTTATAAACAGCTGAAACAAAGACGTCTTGGAAATCTGGAAGACTTATAAATGTGTGATATATGTAAAATTATACCGGATATATATAGCTTAGTATAACACTTAAACGGCCATCTTTGTAGTATAATAATCAGGAATTCACAAAATCCATAAAGCTTATATCACTATAAATAGTGCAATTTTAGATAGGAAATATAGTGAACAGTTGAAAATATTTATCAAACAACAGGCCGTTCTCCCGTATTTGAAAACATTGTAGTAATAAAGAAAGATGTGAAAAAGCGAATATACGACATATAAAATTAGTAGGCTTAAGGATTCTCAATTTTGACAATGAGCATATTAAATCCCGATAAAATAGTAGATCTGTTTTCGAAAGGATTTAATTAATCAAGGATGGAGCCCCATGGTTTCTGTCCTTTTCATCCATATTATAGGAATTGATAGATATATAAAAATTTTCATCAACTGAGTCCATAAAACTGTTTGAACATTCATGAGTAAACAACATGTTTAAATACAAAACAGACTTTCTTATTACCACTTTAACGTCAAAAGTCATGAAAACAATACACCTTTTTCAGTTTAAGAATTCCATTACCCGGAAACTTCCTTTTTTTAAGGAAGAATGTAGATTAGATAATTTAAATGATTTAATGGCCTATGATCTGATGAACACCGAAAAAGTGACTGAGTTCATTATTGAAGTTCATGATGATTTTATTTTTGAAGATATGACCAGAGAAGATCTTTTGTCAATGTGCAGAAATGCCAGAGAAATGATTGAGCATTATTTTGTGACAACCATGAATGATTATGACGTTATCTGAATATTGATTTCAGCAGCATAAAAGTTTTTTTGATCAACAAATAATAGACCCATGAAATTTCAGCAAAGTTTACTTGATTATATCAGTACTTCACTCATTACAATGAATGAAACGGTTTCTATAGCAGAAAGCGTAACCTCGGGATTAATACAGCTGGCTTTTTCCCAAATGGCTAATGCAAAACTGTTTTACAAAGGAGGAATAACGACTTTTACATTACCTGAAAAAATTCAATTTTTAGATATAAATCAAATCGAAGTTAAGGAAAATAGTTTTGAAACCCAAAAAATGGCTGATACAATCGCTGTAAAGGTCGCTGAATCATTTGGAACAGATTGGGGAATTGCTTCTACTGGATATGCTGCATCTGTAAGAAATTCGGGATTTAAAGTGTATTCATTCTGTTCATTCAGTTACAAAGGAGAGATTGTACTTTCAAAACGCATAGAGCTTCATGATAAGACCCAGGCACTGGATGCACAGTTGTATTATACCGAATTTATTTTAGGGTGTTATAAAAGTGCATTGAATCAAATATTAATTTAACTTACCATTTACCATCAGTTTAAAAGTATAGATTTTTAATTTTTCGCTTTTATTTATGTAAATCTCTACGAGTTTCCAACTCTGTAAAATTCTTTGTCAACCCTTTATTTGATTTTATGCTTAAAAATTATTAGATTCTAAATTTTTTGAATAATTTATATCCAACATTTACAAATTTATTCATTCTTATGCAAAATAAAAATGGCGCTAACTGTCTTTAGTTGGCGCCATTTGGCTGTTTGTGATCAAGGCGGGCGTATCTTCAAACACTTTTATCGATGATTTGCTTCGTTTGAGGCAAATCAAAAAGGAATTGGTAACTCCGATTTTAATATTTAATCACTTGTAGTTGTAAAGTTTTTGCAAATTACTTTTTTTAGTAAATGTAATAATCCAATATAAATAGATAAGATGTTATTGATATGATTTGTTTTATTTAAATATCGTACGGTACTTATAATCAATTTATTGTGTTCGGACTGCTTGGAAATTCTTTGTAAGTATACACATTGTAAGGATAGATTTTCTTTGCCAGAATTTTAGAAATAATACTACTGATGAACAAAGGAAACAGCAATAGATAGCCAGACGGTACTATACTAGAAATAATAAACATGGCTGTAAGAGGGGCGTGAATAGCTGCGGAAAGCATGGCAGCGGCTCCAAATAACGCAAAGTTAATAACCACAAGATGAGTACCTAAATAATGGTTGCAGAATTGGGCAAAAAATACCCCTAAAAATGCACCTGTAACAATACTCGGGGCAAATACACCGCCGTCACCGCCTGCGCCGAGAGTGAGGGAAGCTGCCAATGGCTTTATAAAGATGAGCAAAACCAGAGGAATTAAATATGCGAGATTAACAATATCGGACGAACTTGATTCAAGGATTTTACCAAGCCCTTGATAACTATCACCATATAATGCCGGAAGAAAAAAGATAAATACCCCAACAGTTATGGCACCTAAATTTACACGTATGAAATTGTTGTTAATCCCACCAAAAAATGTTTTTGCGTAGATGACAATTTTTGTAAAATAAAGGGCAAATATACCTCCGATTAAACTTAGTATCACAGCAAAAGGTATGGATTGCCACCGCCAGTCCTGTACCTTAAATGTAAATAATGGGTTTGAGTCATAAAAATGCACAAATAGATGAGCTATAATCATCGAACTTATTCCACTGATCAGTAAGGTTTTATTGTATTTACGTGTAATAACTTCAAATGCAAATAGAAAACCGCCCAGCGCACTTCCAAAGAGTACGGTTACACCCGCTATAATACCTGCACATATCAGTTCCGTCTTGTAGGCCCAAGCACTATGCAAATGTTTGTATGCCTGATTACCAACTGTTGCGGTGGCAACTACTGTTGATACTTCGACTCCTGTAGATCCTCCGAAAATGACCGTTAAAAAGCCATTAATGCAGTGAGAAGGTATTTTAAAAAAAGGAAGATGATCCTTTCTTGTTTCAAGGGTTGTATATATTTCCTTAATTCCTTTATTTTTTCTATTCTGAAAGAAATATTTACGTAGGAAATAGATTGCTGTAATGCCTACACTTGGTAGAAAGATTAGCAATTTGTTTTCCGTGGCTATAATTTCTTCAAAGAGGTATTCCTGTACCTGTCCTGTCAAATGTTTTAAAGTATAAGATATAAGACAACACATAATACTAACGATAATAGATATCCCGATTAATTTGACATAGCTGGATCTTATTATTTTCTTTCGGTACGCTGTATTGCCTTTCATAACTATTTTAGTTTTAATGAAGATGTAAAGGTAACAGTTATTTTTTGAAATAGTAAAAGTTGCTTGTTACTACATACTACCTGTTTTTATTTAAACAATTCAAATGAAATTTAAATAATTCATTGATTCATAAACTGAAGGTCCAACCGATCAAGAAAAGGATATACTTAATTTCTTTTTTATTTATCAATACTGTTGTTTGCAACGTTGGAATTTTAGATAACTGTTAAAAATGGATGTTTTTGAAAAAATTGCACATTTAGTTAGCTTCTTTACTTTTAGTCTTGAATAATACACACTATTAAATAAAGAAAAACTAAATTAGTTGTGCAAAGAAATTGTTATGCCTAAAAACGATTCAATTACAGTAAATAGAATGGATTACAGCAGTGGGATTGCTGTTGGTATTTGGAACGTATCTACACCAGGTATTATAAAAGCACTTTCACCTCATAGGCACGACCATTATACTTGCATGCTAATTGAGGCTGATCAGCTTGAAGTTGTATTTGATTTTAAGCATTTAACAATGCCGGTGGGGACACTTTTTATCTCTCCTCCTGGACAAGTTCATCAGATTCTAGAGACTCTTAGTGCAACAGGTTATTATTTGTCTTTTGAAAGCCGTCATATCGGTAGAATGGCACAAACCAGTTTGGATAATTTATTAGAGGAAACCTTGATTATCGCTCTCTCTAATAATGAGCGGCATTGGTTTAGAACAATCTTTGAGTCAATCATGAAATTACAAGATCTGAACGATACCCCTTATAGGCAAGTTGAAAAACCATTGCTTTCAGCTTTTATTGAACAGGCAGTTTTATGCTACAAACGCCAATCATTCATTAATTCCGAAAGTGTTAGCCTACGTTCTATAAATCTCACGAAGGAATTCAGGAATCTTGTAAAATCACATTTCCGGAGTATAAAGCGTCCATCTGAATTTGCAGCAATGCTTAATATAACTGTTGGACATCTAAGCGATACAGTAAAAAAAGTTACTGGTTTATCTGCTTCCGAACATATACAGAAGGAAGTGATGAGTGAAGCGCAAAGATTGCTCTACTATACCGAAATAAGCATCAAGGAAATTTCCTATCAGCTGGGATATCAAGACACCAAATATTTCATCAGGCTGTTTAGTAAAAATGCAGGTTTTTCACCAAGTGAATATCGGAAGCAATACGCTAAATGTTCAGACCAAACCTTAGATCATTAAGATTGTTCCTTCTTTTGTCCACCTTTTACCTTAATTTGTGAGTGGCGTTGCATATGCCAATTGCTCAATTTTGTAAGACAAAAAAATTACTTCTAAAGAAAATTTAGATTTTATGATTGGACAGAATTTTGTTGAAAGCTCAGTACTCTCATTGTCGAGAACTCCCGAGGGAATAGTCGACTCTTTTCTTGCTCATATGAATTCTTTCCATACGGAGACTATGCTTCGTTTCTATGAGGAAGATGCAATCTTTATTCGTGATAGTGGTCAGCCTCGTAGAGGAAGATTGGAGATTGCGCGAGAATTGGACTGCTTCTTTAAATTCGGTTTGCCAATCAAAATTACAACAAGGAATGTTTATGTATATGGTAATCTAGCATCACTAATCTTGGACTGGAGTATAGCACGTATTGCGAATAATGGTGAAAAAATATGTATTCGAGGAACATCTAATGATTATGCTAAAAGAGGAACCGATGGATATTGGAGATATTGGTTTGAAAATCCCTTTGGTGTTCAAGTGCGCAGCTTATTTTAAAAAACTTTACAATATTAAATAAATCAGATATGAAAATTTTAGTAGTAGGAGGTACAGGTCTAACAGGGAGGCTTGTAACTAAAAAATTGGAAAAACTTGGTCATAAAGTAGTAATCGGTTCGCCATCACAAGGTGTCGATGTCATTACTGGTGAAGGGCTTCAGGAAGCATTGACCGGAACTGAAATAGTAATCGATCTATCAAATTCATCTTCTCCCGAAGGAGAAAATGCACTTCGATTTTTTGTGACTGCGGGAAAGAATCTTGTCAAAGCAGAATTGAATGCTAGTATTAAGCATCATATCGTTCTATCAATTGTAGGAACAGATGATGCATTGGAAATCGGTTATCTCAGAGCAAAAAAACTTCAAGAGGATACTATTAAAAACTCGGGTATACCTTACACTATAATTAGGTCAACACAATTTCACGAACATGTGGAAGCCATCATCCAAGTTCAGGGAGAAGGGGATAAAGTTTTTGTTTCGAACTTAGACTATCAACCAATTGCACTTGATGATGTTGCCGAATTTATAGTACAATTCTCTTTGGAAGAACCTAAAAATAACACCATTGAAATTGCAGGACCAAGACGTGGCAAAATGGGGACTTTTGTCTCTGAGTATATTCAAATTACAGGTCAGGACAAAAAAGTGATTACAGAAAATGAAAGTAAGTATATGCATTTTGTTGTTACTAATTCACTTCTAGTTCCCGCTGGTCATTACTCCGCTGGTCAGAAACTTTTTGAGGATTGGGCACTGGAAACATTTAAAAGCTAAACTTTCAATTATAAATTTTTCTTTTGATAATTTTAAAATTTTAGTGCAGATCTTTTTGTTCTGCATTTTTAATTATAATGGTACGTCTGACTTTTAATAAATACATTTTCTAGGAAAATTTGATTAAGATAGAAGAATTGCTTTAAGCTTTTAAGTTAAAACTAAAGTCTCGTTTTTAAATTTAACAGAAGTTTAATGCAATTTAATTTACAAAGCTTTTAGAATTTATTATTGGACTTTTAAGTCTTTAATTGGCTATTTTGGTTTTATGCCATAACCGAAGAAATATAGAAACATTTGACGGACGATTTAAAAGCGTTATAAAAAAAATTAAATATCGCTGTGATATGATCTCAAACCTTAAAAAGACGTTCCATTCACTTCGAAATTAGTTGCTCAATTGACCGTCTTTTCAACTTTCATCTGTTCCCATAAATATATTTTGTTACAAGAGATTGGATTATATTCACTATTTGATTAGGATGAAATTTTAACATTGATTATTTCAAAATAAAACTTATCAATAAAAAAATTGTAAATCAACGGTTTCAGACAATTATTATTAGAAGACAAGTACACTGGCGAACAAACCAATACTGTTCTCATTATGTTTAATAGGGCCATACCATTCAAAATTACTACCTAGACCAAAGCTAAACTCTTTGTAGCTGAGTCCTGCACGCAGATAAATGTAGCTTCTGTTATGATCACCTGAGCTTGGAACAAATCCATACAAACCTTGTACACGACCGTACCATGACCAGTTATCATTAATTTTTGGACGATATTCTATGAGTAGCATGTTTTCTGATGCCCAATCACTTGCTAGATCGATTTTTGGGTTTGCTACGATAGTAAATTCAGGTGTAGAATATGAATATATCAGACTTGCTACCGGTCTGAATCCATAAACAGGAGTATATTGCAAACCTGTTGTGACTTCTAAACCCCTTAACAATGTATAAGTAATATGCGATTGTGTCATGATGTCAGGTGTCATCTCTTTTTCCCAAGGAGCATTTCCATTGGTAATACTGAAAAAGCCAAGTTTTGGTATACTTTTAAACTTTTTATTAACCATAACCTGATAATAGATACCCCTGCTACCCAGCATCATCTCCATGTTGATAGGTGTGCTTTTGAGATCGGGTTGTTTTTCTGCAATTGTCTGAGCCTGGAAGGCTGTTGTTAGACTGATAAAAAATAAAGCTACGCCAATTCTTACTGATTTTTGCTCTTTCATAATCTTATACATTTATTTCCCAAGGTTTAGTGTTAATATGTCAGTTTTAACATGAGAAAATTATAGCGCAAAATTAGAACAGACAACAGTTGTAGAATCCTTCAAAATTGACCATCTCAATCCTGCGAAAGTGATCAGTTGATTCCTGAGCAAATTGACCAGGGTATTCCTGCCCAAACTGACCACCAAAAAAAGTCAAAAAACGTGTCTTGAATAACTTAGCCAAAAAATATCAATGGCTAACAAAAGAATAGACATGTTGAACATCAAACAATTATTACGATTATACACCCAGGGAGTAAGTAAATTGCAGATAAGCAAACAGCTGGGTATCTCACGCAATACTGCCAAAAAGTATATCAGCCTGTTCAATGAACACCAGCTTACGTATGAGGAGCTGATAGAGCTGAGTGATGAAGATTTAGATGATTTATTTGAGACTCCGCCAACCGCTATAAGGGATAAGGACAGTATCAAAAAACAGCTTGAATCGTTGTTTCCTTACATATCCATAGAACTAAAACGTGTAGGTGTTACCCGTTATCTGCTATGGGAAGAATACATAGAGAAGTACCCTTTGGGCTACCAATATTCCCGCTTTTGTCATCATTACAGGGAATGGTGTAAAAAGGTGAACCCCTCCATGCATATTGAACATAAGGCAGGGGATAAACTTTTTGTGGATTATACAGGAAAAAAACTTCACATTATTGATAAAGAAACAGGAGAACAACAGGAAGTCGAGATCTTCGTATCGATACTTGGAGCCAGTGGCATGACCTTCGTAGAAGCTACAAGAACCCAAGGAAAAGAAGATTTTCTTGGAAGCCTTACCAAAGCCCTGCATTATTATGGAGGAGTTCCCGCAGCTATTGTTACCGATAACCTGCGTACAGCGGTAAAAAAAAGTCATAAGTACGAACCTGTCATCACTGATTCCCTTCTGGATTTTGCTTCCCACTATAGCACTACAATACTTCCTACTCGTACCTATCATCCCAAGGACAAGGCTTTGGTTGAGAATGCGGTACGTATTGTTTATACCCGCATTTTTGCTCCATTGCGTAAAGATCACTTCTTTAGCTTGGAAGCATTGAACAAAGCTATAGAAAACCTGCTGGAAGGATATAATGAAGCTCCCATGAAAAGAAAGAAGTATTCCAGGGCTGATGTTTTCCGTGAGGTTGAAAGACATGCATTATCCCCACTACCCGCTATGATGTACCAACTCAAGCATTCTGTACGTGCCACTGTTCATAAGACCAGCCATGTATATTTAAGCAAAGACCAGCATTATTACAGTGTTCCGTTCAGCTATATTGGTAAAAAAGTAAACATTATTTTTAGTAAAAACACGGTCGAGATCTACTATGACCAGCGCAGAATAGCATTCCACAACAGAATCCTGGCCAAATATCAGTATACGACCGTAAAAGAACATATGCCTTCATCTTATCAGTTTATGACGGAATGGAATCCATCCCGGTTTATCTCTTGGGGAAGGTCTGTTGGAGAATATTGTGAACAGTACATCATCAAAATCCTGGAAAAGAAACAGCATCCTGAGCAATCCTATAAAACCTGCCCTGGGAATCCTTTCATTATCAAAAAAGATTGGCAGCATAAGACTTGACAATGCCTGTAAAAGAGCATTGGGATATGAAAAATACAGCCTAGCCATGATTAAAAGTATCTTGGAAAGAGGTCTGGATAATCTCACCGATGACGATGCATTTTTTGAAGAAAAGAAACTGCCTAAACACAAAAACATAAGAGGCGGAAAATACTATCAGTAACATCTACAATCATTAACAATTAAATCATTAATACGAAACCTATGAATCAGGCAACATTAGAAAAAATGAAACATTTAAAGCTCCACGGGATGCACAGGGCTTTTTCCACAACAATGGAAACAGGAAGTGTTTCCTATACCAATGATGAACTTATAGCCTACTTAATTGAATCCGAGTATGACGACAGGGAAAGCATAAAGGTAGAGAGATTGATTATCACAGCTAAGTTCAGATACAGGGCATTTATAGAAGAGATCACAGCCTCTTCTTCCAGGAATATTGATAAGAATACTATTGGAAGGTTATCTTCCTGTGATTTTATCTCTCAGAAACAGAATATTCTTATTACAGGAAGTACAGGAGTTGGAAAAAGTTTTATTGCAACTGCCATTGGCTACAAAGCCTGTACAATGGGATATAAAGTTATGTACTTCAGCATCAATAAACTCTTCTCAAAGCTTAAAATGGCTAAGGCAGACGGCTCTTATTTTAAAGAGATTGACCGAATAGAAAAGCAGGATCTTATTATCCTTGATGATTTTGGGTTACAGTCGCTGGATAATCTTAAAAGGCAGGATTTTATGGAAATTATAGAAGACAGGCACGGAAAACGCTCAACTATTATTGCTTCCCAGCTGCCTGTAAGCGCTTGGCATGAAGTGATTGCGGAACAAACAATAGCGGATGCAATCCTTGACAGAATGGTACATAACTCCCTGAGAATAGATCTTACAGGGGAATCGATGAGAAGAAAAAAAGCTGATCAGAAAATCAGCTCAGAGTAAAGATTTATTTTATATTTTTAAACCATCTTTTAGACACCTTTTTTGACTTCATTCTTAGTGGTCAATTTAATCAGGAATTAGGTGGTCAATATCAATGGAATTTACACGTATAGAAAGTATATACCAATATTTTGATTCGGCGTATAAGCCTTTTTGATTCTAAAATTTATGCAAAGATTGATTTTTATAAATTACGTCTACATGTAAATTTTCTCTTTAGTCTTCTAATGCGACTAATAGGTTTTGCGTTCTTTCATTGGTTTTTTAATTATTACTTTCAATATGAGCTACATGAACATTTTATCAAATACAGACCTATCAAGCCAAGATCCCCTTATTTAAATGGACAAATCCGAATTCTGGTCGCTAGTGGATTTACCTGATCCTGATCTTAATTTAAATGCTTTAGCTTTTGAATGGTAGGAGTTTTACAATAAGAAAAGACCGCACTTTTCTTTGAATGGAAAAACGCCTTGGGAAAAATTACAGTCGTTGGAACATCTTATCCCTATTCAGCCTGATGTTACTGCAACATTTTGGGACTCAAATGAAGTGATATTGCCCAGAAATTATACTTACTTAAATTATATAAAACAAAAAAATATCAATTTAGCTTCAAAGCCTAAGAGGAAGTAGGCTCTGCTGGGAAAAAGAGGAGAAAAAAACGAAGTTCTTTCCGAAGGCTGCGAGCGAAGCTCATGCCAGCAATACGCTTTTAGATATACGGAAAGGGAGACCAAAAGGTCTCCTCCTTTTATTTCCGGTATCTTCTATGGCAAAGAAAACCCTCTCTTAATTTGTAGTGAATCTATTGTTATAGCACAGTTTCTAGATATCTAGTTCTGTCTACAATGATACTACATGTTAAGTTAGTTTTCCTGTAGAACATATTCTAAACGAATTTGATAAACGGTTAAAAGAGATGCAGCTTTGCAAAATACAGTAGTTATTAATATGGTGACATGTTAGAGATACATACGTATAAGGTACATATATTAGCTTGTTTTCTGTAATCGTTAATATGTTAAGTATTTGATTATTATATGGTTATTTAAATCATCCTTTTTAGTGTTTTTTTTAAATAAACAATTTCAGAATAGTTCATTTCTTTCCAATATAAATTTTGACCCTCATCAATCTGTGTTTAAAGAATCGATTTAATGATGCCGTTGATATTTGAGGTGTAATAGGTATGAACGTTGATAAAATGGACAGAAGAAACTAAACCAATAAGATGATAGGAAAACTTTTTATTTGCTTGCTTATATTAATTTCGGAAATTCTTTATGCTCAGCATTATGATGAATGGCGATCACAGTTTGTAAAATGGAATTTAGGAGCAAGTTATACAGGAGGCAATTTAACAGATCAAAAGGAAGGAAAAAGCAGGTGGATTAATAAATATACAGCCCATTTATCACTGGATGTAGCTCTTTCAAAAATTTTATATTTTGATTCTAGTGAATTGTATCTGCAACCTTTTTTTGAACTATCTGTACCGGTTAAAAACCCTTATAGTAAGGATCTAAGTTTTTCCACATATGCAGGGGGAATAAATCTGAAAAAACATTTAAATCAAAATTTCCAAAAAGGAAGATTTTACATATTTGTTGGAGGAAAGTTTGAATATATAATATGGAGATTAGATTATAACAACGGAAAGCAATATCATTCTACAAAGCTTGATTATGTTTTGAACGGTGGCGGTGGATTTACCATTTCAGACCGAACAGAGGTTTTCGTGACGTATTCCAGAGGATTGGGAAAAGTCTATGCTGTTACAGATCTTGAAAATTTAAATAGATTTGGATCTTTTTCTGTGGGAATGCGGATAACACTTGTTAAGAATTGGTGGTTTAGTGAGTGAGTTTTTTTATCTGAAAATTCTCTGAAAATAGCCATATAATTGAAAGAAAAATATCAGGAATGCTTTGAAAGTTCTATATTAATTAAAAACATTTAAATGATATATGTAATAGTATTGATGAGCATAATAGTTGTTGGCATGTCAAAGAGGAGTACTAAATTATATTTGTAGAAAGGTTGCTCATCATTCTACTTGTTATTTGTGTTTTCAAGGGCTGTCTTAGAATTAGGGCAGCCACTTTGTTTTAATGAAGATGGACATATCTTAAGCAATTTCTAGAAATTATTAAATAGAAGTAAAAAGCGGGCAGGATGTAAGAAAATAGGAAGTTTTAATTTACTTTTTGAAAAGATTAAAATCACATTTAGGAAAACTTCAAGCAAAAAATTACCTAAAAAACGTATTTTTATATATAACCTTTATATTAAAAATCTTGTTTTTAGGTAGTTGTAAAAACGTATTTTTTATGTATGTCCTTTTTTTTCTCTCAACTTTTGAATTCCTTTCTTTGTACTAAACATAGATTCTTTCAGCAATGAAAAAAAAATTATTATCGGACTATTCTATTTTATGATGCTATCACCTATAAACAGATAGTGCCTTAATACATCCAGTAGATTTTAGATAACTGGCAACCAGTGACGGTCTAATTATCCTTACTTAAAAAGACATATGACCTCTGAGTATGATTCAAGCGTACCCTTCTTAATGTATTTAATTCGTTTATTTTTTACAGAACTTTTTCTTTACAGTATAATGATAAGGAAAAGTTGAGTAATCATTTAAAGACGTTTTAGCATAACCTATTTTAATTTATGAAAAAGTTAATAGTATTTTATTTACTTTCTATTCCTTATTGTTTTAATTCTCAAGATTCTTCATTTGTTGCATATAAGGATAAAAACATTAGCCACACATTTACGTATAAAAAACTAATCTTGCCTGTAAGTTTAATAGCCGCAGGATCTGTTTTGAAAATTCCGTCACTTGAAGATAATGTTCAAGGAAATGTAAGAAGCTTGTTTGGGTATAATTTTAAAACAAAAATTGATGATTTTACACAATATACTCCATTATTATTTTTATTATCAGGACAGTTTCTTGGATTTAAGGCTTTGCATGGTTCTAGGCAGATGATCACCAATGTACTTATTTCATCTTTGATCACAGGAAGTATTACATATATAAGTAAAGAAAGTTTTGGAAGTTTAAGGCCTGATAAATCTGCTTATAATTCATATCCTTCTGGTCATTCTGCATTGGCCTTCAATCTTGCAACAATTCAATTCTTGGAGTATAAAGACAATAATATTATCTACGCCTCCTCTGGTTATTTATTTGCAATTATGACAGCATTAATGCGCGTTGGAAATAATAGACACTGGAGTGGCGATATACTTACAGGAGCAGGTTTGGGTATAGGGGTTGCTATTATTGTTAATTATTGGAATCCTTTATCTGGTTTTGATTTTATAAAAATTTCGAATCATCAGGTTAAACTTGCAGGCTATCCTTTTATGGACAAAGATAGTTGTGGTATAGGATTAATACTTACATTAAATACTAAGGTTAAATAAACTCTGTAGGTAAATGTAGGTATCAAATCTTTGCCTACATTCTTTGGAGATTTAAAGATAATAGTTGTTACAAGTGGTTCACTTTGTAAAAAGTTCCACTTGAACATCTACGATCAATAAAAATTTTCGAATATTATGTAATCTAAAATCACGAACATAATATGAGATAAGACATATAATTCTGGTGATTCGAACTACTCTTGTATTATTGTTTTAAGATTAATTAATGAAAAAATAATTTTGGGCACATAAATATTATTGCATGAATTTCAAGATATTATTTAGAGATTACTTTTCTTTACACTTAGTATTCTTGTACTGAAATACGTATTTTCTACTAAAATCTAAACAAGTGAGTTTTACAATGCTTGTTTTCAGCGTTTTAATTGTTGTTTTTTTTAAGTAGGTCTTTTTTATTCCTTTTTCCATTTTCTATATTTCTTTGTAATACACATAAATTATTTTAAAAAATGAAAAAGACATTATTACCTCTTGTTGCTATATTAACTGGTATAATCATGTACGGGCAGGTGGGAATTAATACAGTCTCCCCAAAAAGTAGCTTAGATATTACGGCAAAAAATCCAGTAGGGACTTCAACAAATGTAGAAGGAATTCTGATTCCTCGTGTAGACAGGCAGAGAGCATTGAGTATGACCTCTATAGAGTCTTCTACTTTAATTTACATCAATGACATCTCTACTGGTACGGCTACAGGACAGGCATCCAATATTGATACGGTGGGATTCTATTATTTTGATGGCTCGGTAAGTAAGTGGACAAAGCTGAATATTGGTGGGGTTAAAGCAGATTTTACTCCGGATGCTTTTATAGATGACTCTGCCAATTCTATGGTAAAACTGGGAACTACTTCTTTAGGAGAAAGCCGTGCTTCAGGATCAGATTTTGTGATTAAGGACAATGGTAGCGTAGGTATAGGCACCAATACTCTAACATTTGGTTCAAAAGTAAATATTCAGGGAGGTCCTGTAAACATTGGGAATTTGTCTCAATATGCAGGAGGCTTACAGGTAAGGAATCAAGACGCTTCAAAGGCTGTATTTCTTGCCTACGGTACTGAGGCCTTTGAATTATTTAGGATTAATGAAAATGGTAATGTGGGTATTAATACAGTTTCTCCTACAGAAAGATTGGATGTGAATGGTAAGGCCAGAGTGCGTAATCTACCAGTGAATGGGACAACAGGATTTACTGCAACCAAGACTTTGGTTGCTGATGATAACGGCGTTGTAGGAGTTTTAAATGGATTGCCGCCAGGTGCATATGATGGTTATAATTTGACAGCTTTACAGGGGTATTCATCTTCTGTAGCTACTACAAGAAGCTTTTCCTATAGCCAAATTGTTGGGACGGTTGTATTAGCACCTTGGAAATACTCACCCCTTTCTTCTGTTGTGTTTAACCCCATATATACACTGTATTTTAACTCCCAGAGTACCAACCCGAACAGCTTTATGCAGATAAATCTTGATTATTCTATTCGTTTAAGACCAAACAATAATAATACACCTCCTAATGCAACTTATACCATTTATGATATACAAGTGCTTTTAAATAACAGTGTTATTAAGACGTATAGCGCAACTTCTTCATTTGGATCTGGTTCTACTAATTATCACAATAAGAATTTTATTATAGACTTATCATCAATTCCATTGAATTCATCTAATAATAAATTGGAAATAGTTTTAAAATTAAAAGATAATATATTTAAATATAATGAAGGGACTGCTAATGGGGAATTTAATCCTGGTACTAATCCTTTTATAGATTTGTCTGCTACGGATCTTTCCTTTCAATTATTTCAAAAATAGCATTATCAATATGTCACTCATCTAAATAATTAAATAGCAAGAGTTGTAATTTAAGTATAAACACAACGATTCTAACAGATATTGAATGGTGTTTGTTTCATAGCAATAGAAGCAGTCAATAAATAAGTAATAATAGATGTATTAGAAAATGATCTGTTAAATAAACTTCCTATCAATTTAAAGTACAAGTATTTCACTGGAGATTTGTAGATTTCTTTTCTCTTTAATACACGATGAAATACGTGTTTTCTATATGAAATGTAAGTGGGTTGAATTTAATATGTTTGTTTTCAGTGTTTTAATAATTGTTTTTTTTACGTATGTCTTTTTCTACGTATTTCTTTTTTCTCTTATTTCTTTGTAATACACATAAATTATTTTAAGAAATGAAAAAATCACTATTACCTGTTGCTATTATACTGTTAGGCAACATTATGTTTGGACAGGTGGGAATTAATACAGTCTCCCCAAAAAGTAGCTTAGATATTACGGCAAAAAATCCAATCGGTAATTCAAGCAATATAGATGGAATTCTTATTCCGCGTGTAGACAGGCAGAGGGCATTGAGTATGGCATTGGTTGAGCCTTCTACTTTAATTTACGTTAATGATATATCTACAGGCACAGTTACAGGACAGGCATCCAATATCAACGCGGTGGGATTCTATCATTTCGATGGTTCCACAAGTAAGTGGGTAAAATTCAATACAGATACTAATATTTATAATGCTAATGGCACTTTAACGAGCAATAGGGTTATGAGTATGGCAAATAACTCTTTGGTATTAAGAAATGGCAATGAAGCTAATCTATATGTTGAAAGGTCTGGTACCGGTAATCTGCAAAGTGGTCAGAATGTAGCAAATCTTTATACAAGTGGTTATGTTGGGGATACAAATAAAACACTGTCAGGAATAAGAACCTATTATCGAGGAGATGGAATCAATACCAATAGTTCCATGACTTTTTCAGTTAATGGGAATATCAACAATAATTTGGTACTAGCTTCCAACAATAACGTAGGTATAGGTACAGATTCTCCTACGCAAAAGCTGGATGTCAGCGGTAACGGAAGGTTTATAGGGAATAATGCTGATATAAAAGTTGAATCAACTACTGCTACAGTTCCTACTTTATCATTGTATCGTCAAAATGCTGGGGAAAATTTGTCTGCCAACCAAATATTTGGACGAGTTCATTTTAAAGGATTTGTTGAAGGAGGGGAAAAAGATCTGGCAGGAATAAGAGCTACATATCAAGGTAATGGTAATACTACTGATTCAGAATTGAAGTTTTCTGTGAATGGGGTATCAAACTCACAGATGGTATTAAATTCCTCGGGAGATTTAGGTATAGGAATAGCTTCACCTAAAGCTAAATTAGATATTTCCGGGACTGATTCAGGAGTGCGTCTGCCGCAGTTGACCACCGCACAAAGGGATGCAATTGCTTCAGATCGAGCGCACGCAGCCACGATTATTTATAATAAGGATATAGGTAAAATACAAGTAAATACTGGTACTGATACGAATAGAAAGTGGGAAACGCTTGATTCAGTGAGTGAAACTTTAAATACATCAGCTACTTTTACTTCTAATGCCTCACAGACTATCACATATACAAGCACTAATAGTGGAGATCGGGTGCGCTTTCAAGAACAGTTGTATAATTCTACTCCGGTAGGCTATATTTCTAAAGTTAATAATACTGATTTTGTTTTAAAGGGAGGAAGAACTTATAAGGTGGATGTCAATATGGGAAGACTAAAAACCAGTGATGCCAAGCATACATGGTGCCATATATTTGATACACAAGCGGGGAGTGGTTCTTATACTTCTGTATCTATTATACCTCAGAGTTATACAGCTGTAAATTGGAATAGCTCTAACACAATGAGTACATTTGTGACGATTCCTTCAGGTAATACTAAAACTATATATGTTAAATGTGCTAAACAAGATTCAGGTAATGTAATAATAAATGATTCCGTTGCACCACAGATTTCCATTACAATTATGGACTAGATAATGAAAGCGGTTGTTAATTATAATGTTATTTATTCCATTTACTACTAGCATTAAATTTTTATAAGTTTTAGATATAATAAATTAGGTGCTTGAAATACACTACAATTTATTAAATCTTTGCATATTTATTAGACGTCTCTCATTAACTCTAATACAATGCATTTCCGTAGGCTGTCTCAGATTGAGACGGCCTTTTTGTATAAAACACCTATTAGTTTTTAGAATTAAAACGATACTAATATAAAAATAGTAAAGTTGTCTAAATTTTTACATAACAAAGAAAGGTTTTATTTTAAAATATTTAGAACCGTTTAGGTAGGTTTAAAATAATTCTGCAGAAAAGCTGACATAAGAGTAAAATCGAAAATTTTCATAAAATTTAGTGCATCTATTATGCACAAGAGTTTGGACGTTAAAAAGCTTATGTGTGTAAAGTTTTTATTTGGTTTAAAAAATAGCAAACATAAAAATATTAGAAAGATTCAATATGGGGATTAGCAAAGTAAATATAGGTACGTAATTTATACATGTTTTTTTAATTTTGTATTTTAACTATCTATTTTATAGCTTTTTAAATTCTGCTGCTTATAGAGTATGTCTTTTTTTTGATGTATTGTCAGTTTTTGGTTTTTTTGTTTATAACAAATAAAATCTCTATCATGGAAAAAAAACTATTACCTCTGGCTGCCATCTTGTTAGGCAGTATCATGTTTGGGCAAGTAGGTATTAATACTACTGCTCCTAAAAGTACACTAGATATTATAGCTAAAACCCCAACAGGTTCTACAACAAATGCAGATGGAGTTCTTATTCCCCGTGTAGACAGGCAGAGGGCACTGAGTATGATATCTGTAGAACCTTCTACTTTAATTTACGTAAATGACGTCTCTACAGGCTCAGCTACAGGACAGGCATCCAACATTGACGCAATGGGATTTTATCATTTTGATGGTTCCACAAGCAAGTGGATAAAGCTGAATACTGATACCAATACTAATATTTATAATGCCAATGGGACTTTAACAGGCAATAGAGTTATGAGTATGGCAGATAATTCTTTAATATTCAGAAATGGTAACGAAGCTAGTTTGTATGTTGAAAGGTCTGGTACCGGTAATCTGCAAAATGGTCAGAATGTAGCGAACCTTTATACAAGTGGTTATGTTGGGGATACCAATAAAATTTTGTCAGGAATAAGGACCTATTATCAGGGAGATGGCACTAATAGCAGCAGTTCCATGAAATTAACGGTCAACGGTAGTAGTAACAATAATGTAGTATTAGCAGCTGATAATAATGTTGGGATAGGAACAGATAGTCCTACACAGAAGCTTGATATAGATGGGATTGCTAAATCAAGAAAAATAATATTGGGGCCAAGTGGTTATAATTATGCAGGAGGTACTTTGAATGTTCGGAATAACAATGCTTCAGAATATATAATGGGTCTTGCAAGTTCAGACAACATATTTAGAGTAAATGTGCTTGATAATGGAAATGTGGGAATAGGTACTACTGATCCTACCCAAAAACTTGATGTAAATGGAAACCTCAGGCTGAGAGATATCGTACCCAGTTCGAATATTCAGGATATAACTTTGGTGGCGGATGCTAATGGGGTAATTAAAAAGAAGAAAAATGAAATAAAGGGAATTGCCAGAGCATATTTATATAATAATCGTGAAACTGGAAATACAACTGGGGTAATTTATAGGTTAAATTATTTTACACAGGTTGATGACCCAGGTAATGATTTTGACCATCAAGAAGGCTATTTTGTAGCTCCTGAAACTGGTTTGTATAAAATAACCATGACAACTTCTATTAAACTTACTGATCCCGATACTTATAATGTACCCAATGCTGTTGTAGGATTTGCTGATTCTACTACCAGTAATTGGGTGTTAAGATTTTCTATACCAACTGATTACATTAAAGGGACCTATGCTGCGAATAATACTGTCGGGAGCGCAACTACATTTATAGGAGTGGCTGAATTACAAGCAGGCAGAGCTTATTTTTTTGGCGCAAATCATGGTCTTACTTTTATTGCTAATCCAAGCGGTGGAACAGGAAATGGTATTGGAAGCTTCTTCGAAATACAATTGATAAAGAACTGATAGAATATTTACCTGATATATTATCATGTAGATTTGATCAAATAATAGAAATTATATTTAACAGCAGAATTCTATAGTACTTCTGCTGTTTTTTTAGCTGCGATGTCATATTCTGAAGATCAAATGGCAGAGAGTCCATTTAATTTACCAAAAAAAGAACTGACAGGTATTGATTTTTTGCAATGGTTCATAGAGCATTAAATTGACATAGTCTTTGGTTATAAAATGCTCATTTAAACAAATTGTCAATAATAAGAAGGTAAGGTTATTTGTGATAATAGTATTTTTATATCACTTGTTTTGGATAAAAAAATATTGAGTACAATATAGAAATTTATGTCAGATAAATTTTCTTTTTAATAAATAATAAATTTCTCATTATTATTATTTGGTTGTAAGTATGTACGCAATCTTTACAGTATCTTCTTGAAAATAAATTTTTAATTATTGATTACTAGTTTGTTGCGCATTTGGGTTGTTTTTACGTATGGCTATTTTTTTTAATAGGGTTGGTATTCCTTTCTTTTGTAAAAACAACAAAGCCCTTACAATGAGAAGAAATAAATTCCCCAAGATTACGGTATTAATCAGTGTGTCTGATCAAATAGGAATTGAGACCATTATATATTCTTTTGATTCAATGATAAATTATACTGTTGGTTTTTTTAGAGGCAGTTATAATTTTTATAAAACCTTTATAGACGGTCACAAGGTAAATTACAATAAGATTTTTTTCAGTAATATTTCCCAATTCAGTCTTTTCAAACAAAATTGTCAACAGGTATTAATTCTATAAAATTTATTATTAAGAAGAACTGCAGCATTATTGAAATAAGACAAATATAAAATATGGAGATTATTTCAAAAGTCAAATCATTCGACTTTTGTCATTCTGATAAAGCAAGAAGTCTAATTAATAATCAAACTAATGAGATTATTATTTTCTGTCATGGAAACGATGTAACTAAACTAAAATAGTACAACTTGATGTGAATCTCTGATTTATTGTTTTTTGCTTAGCATTTTAACCTCTAGCTCAGTATAAAATTTTATAACAGATGGCAAATCTCATGTCTAAAATAGCAGAAATTAATATTGGTATTTCTGTTTTGGACGCTTTATCCATTTTAATATTATTCAAATTATCGTAAGCAAATGATTTTAGATCTAAGTCTTTAAATTAAATAAGCTGATGATAGGTAATGCATTAAAATCAAATAGGTAGCTAAAGTTAAGATCTTGAAGTATATGTTGTTTTTTTTGTAAATTGTTAATTATTTTCTTTTATATTAATTAAAAATAGAAAATTTTATATGTTATTTAAATTTATACGTATTTTTTTATTGTTTATGTTCGGTTTTTTATACAGTCAACGAATTGAGATTAAAAGAGTTGATGGCTTGCTGGAAAAATCGAAAGAAACTCTGTATACGAATACTATACAATCTCTTACATATGCAAAGGATGCGGCTATGATTTCTGAAAATGAGAAAAATTCATTGAAATTAGCAGAATCTTACTTGAATATAGCTCGTTGTACAAATCTATTAATGGACTATAAAGATAGTTTTTTATATATTGAAAAAGGATTAAATGGAAGTGAAACGAAGAAAGATGCTGTATTAGAATGCCAATTCAGAGAAATAAAAGCGATTAACTATAATAAGTTAAAACTCACTGATAGTGAACTTAAAGAATATCATAGGATTATAGAACTTCTATCAGGAAAGAATGATATTGAAGCAAAAAAAATATTATCCAGAACTAATGCAAGAATGGCTTCGTATTACCTTAATAAACAGGAATCTCTGTATTCAGAAAAGTTTATTAACAAAGCTATTAGTATCCATCATAAAATATCCAAGAATCTGGATGATGATTTCTCTGATAATTTAAATTTATACACTATAAAAGGATATGTGTGTTTACACAACCTTAAGTATGACTCAGCTTATTATTATTTTAATAAAAGTTATACCCACTTAAACAGGATCAAAAGAAAATATATCCAGCTCATTTCTCTTGGGGATTACTATTTTGAGCTGAAAAATTATGTAAAAGCAGTTGATTTTTATTTTGAATCTTTACAGGATCTTGATCAGAATAGAATCAAAGATCTTGAATATTCTACTTACACCAATAAAAAGATCTCAATGTCTTATGGATTTCTTAATGATAAAGCAAAAGAGAAAATTTATTTGGAAAAATATTATATCGAGTCTGATGAATTAGCCGGTTTAAAGATAACAAACCTTCAGTCTGCAGTAAATACAGTAGAAAACGAATACCAGAATAGAAGTGACAAATTCAGGAAACTCAATTGGATTATTTTTTTATCTGCTATTATACCATTTATGTTTCTAAATATTATAATAGGTTATAGATATTTAAAGTTAAAACGAAGAAAGAGAGCCGTCATTTCTGAGAAGAATTTGCTTTTGCAGGAAAAAGATCATTTGCTAGAGGAAAAAAATATGTATTATGTGAAATTACAACAAAAACTAGATGTAACGCTGGAGGAAGTTATCTATGAAGCTAAAAAAAATACAACATCTTTCTTTGAAAAGTTTCAGACATTTTATCCTGAATTTAGCCCAAGACTTTTAGAATGTAATCCTAGTTTTAATTTGGGTGAATTAACACTTCTTGCCTATGTTTATCTAAATTTTTCTTCTAAAGAGATTGCTGAATATACATTCAGATCCTATAGAACCATTCAGACCAGAAAATATACATTAAGAAAAAAAATAGGACTGGAAAAAGGAGAGGATTTGTATGTTTGGCTAAAGAAAATAAATCCTTAATCTTTAAAAAACTTATAGGATTTTACTTCTTTTAAAATAAATTTGTTTAAACTTTACAAAACAACCAAAGCTTTCATTTTAAACTTATTTAAGCAGATTCATATATTTTAACCTCTCCATTATAAGATTTTTAGAATGTCTTAAATACTTAAATTTCACTTATTTGTTGTCTTAAGTGATTGTAACCATCGTGACGACAAGATTTCTGCTTTTTGTTTTTTTTACGTATGTTAATTTTTTTAGATAAGAATGTAATCTCTTTTCTTTGCAGCTCTCTAAAAAAACACACGAATGAAAAAACTTATTTTTGTAATTATTACAATTGTTCCTTCCGTTGGGCTTTACAGTCAGGTAGGAATAAATGTAGCAAAACCAACAGCAACTTTAGATGTAAATGGAGATGTTAAAGTTCGGAATTTGCCTGTTGCCGGGTCAAATGCTGAAATATTAGTTTCTGACGAAAATGGATATATTTCAAAACAGGATTACACTCAATTCCGAAAGGAGATCATTGGTGATATCAAAGATGCTATTCAGGATCAGGATCATCATGGCTGGTTTCTTTTAAATGGAAGAAGTATTTCTACCTTACCCTCAGTTGCAAAACAGAATGCTATCTCACTGGGCTTTAGCTCCGCTCTTCCAGATTTTAGGAATAAATTATCCAAAAGTAAAAATACTGCCGGCTCTCTAGGCACAATTGGAGGAAAATCTAGCATTACACTTTCGAGAAATAATTTACCTGCATTCGAATTGAACGGAAGAACAAGCTCTGCGGGTAAGCATGATCATATTTTTGTCAATATGATTAATCATGCTAACGGAGGTGGAATGACTTTGAATGCTCAAAATACAGGAGCAAAATGGGGCTCAGACAATACCATACGAACAACAAGTATATCAGGAGCTCATTCCCATAATATAACATTAAAAAGTAATGGTAGTGGAACTGCTTTTAATTTGACACCCGGCTATATTAGTCTGAAACAATTTGTGTATCTAGGAAAATAATTGTTAAATCAAAAAATATGAAATTTAAAATCTTACTAATATTAATGTTTTCCGTTCAATGGATTCATTCACAAACAGGTATAAATATAAAGCAACCTACTAAAGCTCTTGACGTCAACGGAGAATTAAGGGTTAGAAATATTAAAACGGAAAAAGATCCCGAGTATATAATAGTCACTGATGCGGATGGTGTAGTGGGAAAAAAGAAATACGAGGAAATTAAGCCGCAAAAAGGAGATGTAAAGAGAGGATTTCAGAAGACTGATCATCATGGGTGGTATCTTCTGGACGGTCGCCAAATATCTTCTTTGCCGTCAAATGCAAGTTTATCGGCAAAAAATATAGGATATGCAACAGCTTTGCCGAGTGCAACAGGTAAATTCCTTAAAATATCTGGGAATGCTCAATATACAGCTAGTACAGGAGGGAAGAACACTGTAATTCTTGATAAAAATAATCTGTCAAAGTTAAGCTTTACTGGTGAAACCTCTTTATCTTCTAATGCTTCTCACAATCATTCTTTTATTGATAAGCGTTCTGATATATTTGGTTCTAATTTTAATGGTACTTTGGCGAATGTTGGTAATACAAATGGTGCTAATAAACGAAATCCACACCTTAGCCCTCAGGCAAAAACTACAAACTCTGGAAATCATACCCATTCTTTTAAAATTTCTAATGCTGGAGGTAATAGCCAGTCATTTAGTATTGTACCTGAATACATAGAGGTCAATACGTTTATTTATCTTGGAAACTAAAAAATATAGAGATGAAAAAAATAGTAGTATTTGGTTTATGTATAAGTATGTATTCTTGTATTTATGCTCAAATTGGAGTAAACACATCCAAACCGACAAAAACCCTTGATGTAAATGGTAATATGAGAATCAGGAAGCTTGATATTATTAATTCACCTGTTAATGTTCTTGCTGTAGATCATGAAGGGAATGTTAAAAAGCGACAAGATCTACAACTATCTCCGTCATTAGGTGATATTAAATATGGGATGCAAAAAAATGATCATTCAGGATGGTTTCTCATCAATGGACGAAATATAAATACATTACCTTCTGAGAAAATCAAAAAAAATGCATATGCTTTAGGTTTTTCAGAATATTTATGGGATGCGAGAAATAGGTACATAAAATATACTAGTGGATCTAATGGTACCCTTGGAGGTAGCCATACTGTCAAACTGACAACTCAAAATCTGCCAAGCTATAATGTTTCTACAGTTAGTGCTAACAGTGGAGGACATTCACATAACCTACTTGATCATCATATGGGACCTGCTGGTTTATATGCTATTAATGACAGGAAAGGGACCCCAAATAATAAGACCGGTATTGATAAACGTTTTCAAGATATAACCCAAACCAGAAATACAAATGCCAATTCCTGGAGCCATACCCATACGGCTTCTGCTTCAGTAGAAGGTCAGGGACAGGCTTTTTCTATAGAACCGGAATATCTTACGGTAAACCTGTTTATTTTTTTAGGCGAGTAATATAGAATTTGATTTACAAGATGGACGGTAGTGACTAATTGTACTATATGAGTGGTAAGGATATTTATAAATATATGATCGGTTTTAGGATTGTGGTATTTTTAGATACTTGAATTTTGTTATTGCCGCTGTGAATTCCTTTATTGAATGCTAAATATCTAAGGGGCTGTATTTAGTCATTTTTAAGTATTACATTTTTTCTTTGTAAGTGATCGCATTTTTAACTTTGTAAATGAGAATTAAAAGAAAAATCAACAAATTATTTCTAAATGGACTTTAAGAGTATAAGTGTAGGAGGGATGATCAATAAGAGAGTAAATGAACTTGAGATGGATATATCTCGCATTATAAATTTTTTAAAGTGTTCTGAGGAAGAGTTACAAGAAATGTATAATGCTGAAAGTCTTGACACCAATCTACTTTTGAGATGGAGTAAGCTTTTGGAATATGACTTCTTCAGGATTTATACGCAGCATTTAATACTTTTTTCACCTCCCGCCTGTCAAAGCATAAAACAAAATCAGTCTGTTAAGAAATCTAAGGTTCTACCACAGTTCAGGAAACAAATTTATACTCAGGAAATCATAGATTTTATTCTTGAATTGATAGAAACAAATGCAAAAACCAAATTGCAGATCATAAATGAGTATAACATTCCTAAAACAACTTTATATAAATGGATAGAAAAGTACAAAAAATAACGTCAATGCCTAACTATAAGAGTATTTATAAAGATATGATAGAACAAAAGTTTCCAGATAAATTAAACGATTGTAAAAAAATTATGGAAAAGGCTTCGCTTTGTGCTCTTGATATCATTCTTTTGAATAAAATCATTTTTTTGGAAAAAACAAGTGACACTGAGCTATTTAATCAAAGACATCGTTCTTATGATGAAAAAAGTATTATAAAAATTTTAGACTATCAAAAAAAGCATGAACTCAATAATATGCAACTTGCAAGAGTTTACAAGCTGAGCCGAAATACTATTGCAAAATGGAAAAAGCAATATGGGTGAGTTAACTGGTGAATAATTTATTATATAGTTGCTGAATCGGATTCTAAATATACAAATGACAATGATAATACATCCAGAGTTATCATTTATTTCCCTCATTTTTTTAATACCAGTTGCTTTAATCTCTCTTTCAAAAGGAGAGATTTTTTGTTAAGTTGTTTAAGCCTATCAAACAAAAAGCTGCAATTTTAAAAAACTTTATAACTTCATAATTATATTGGTTTATCAAATATAAGTAAATAAAGATTTTTACTAGAAATGTAATTTATTTCCACATACCTTTGTTACGAGGTAAATCTATTTCATGCTGCTGAGGATAAGGCTTACGAAAAGTCATACTTACATCCTCCCTAAGACTTCTTTGAATTTCCTGCGATTTGTCTTTATCCATTGAATACCTGGGATCAGGAATAAAAGGCATTTTAGCCATTTTATGAATGGTAACAGTCGGAAAATGGAAATCGACCTCTACAGTTCCCAATAGAAGGTAACACCCACCACCCTGAAAAGGGTATTCTTCAAGGCAGTTTGGAAAATGAGCGGTATCAAAATATTCTCCATCTGCATCAATCCAGGTTCCGAAATACATCGTTCCTTTCTTGGTAGGTACATGCTTTCTTGAAATCAGATAGGCAAGCATTTTAACCTGATGTTTATGAAACTTCAATAAATCCTTTACCAAAACAGAACCTCTGTACCGGATTTGTAGCAAATCAAAAGGACTGAAAGAAACAGGAAAACCTAATATCTCTATTTCGTCAAAAGCATCTTCAAACTTGTTTCTTTCTATAGAAGGAAGCTGATAATCTTTCTGAGGTTCTTCCAATAAAGTCAGATGCCTGAAAGGCACCTTATGAGTTCCCAGAAGAAATCTTGATTCAATCAGTAGTTCATGTTTTTGTTTTCCGGTAAAGCGGAATGCTCCGATAAAGATTAAAATTTGCAATGTTTCGATACCGATAGGAATTCTTTTGACAAAGTTTTCAAGAGAGGTATACTCTCCATTCTGGGTTCTTTCTTCAGGAATCAGCTGTGCTAACCTTGCCTCCAGCCTTTCAATATGCATAAACCCCAAATAAACATCCGAACCATAAACCGTTGTCTGGTACTGGCTTAAATTAACACAAGGATTGTGGATAAAAGCTCCTGACATCCTGGCTTCGTGAATATAGACTTCGGTTCTATAGAATCCACCACCATTATTGATCGCAGAAACCATAAATTCGATAGGATAGTAGACCTTGAGATATAAACTCTGATAACTTTCTACGGCATAAGAAGCAGAATGTGCTTTACAGAATGAGTATCCCGCAAATGATTCGATCTGCCGGTATACTTCCATGGATAATTGTTCAGGATGTCCCAGATTTTTACAGGATTCAAAGAAGTTATCTTTTACTTTCTGTAAAGCTGATAAAGAACGGCCTTTACCGCTCATTGCTCTTCTCAGCACATCACCATCAGGAGCGGATAAGCCTCCGAAATGCAGGGCAATTTTAATAACATCTTCCTGATATACCATAATACCGTAGGTTTCTCCCAGTTCTTTTTCAAAAACCTCATGGAAGTATTCAAATCTTGTAGGATGGTTATGCCTGAAAATATATTCCCGCATCATTCCGCTTTGAGCCACTCCGGGTCTAATAATGGAAGAGGCAGCTACCAGTACTTTATAGTTGTCGCATTTCAATCTTCGGAGTAATCCCCTCATTGCAGGAGATTCAATATAAAAACAGCCAATCGTTTTTCCGGAACTTAAGAATTCATTGCATCGGGCTTCGTCTTTTGAAAGAGTTGTATCTCGGATATCAATATCAATTCCTCTTTTTTCCTTAATCAGCTTTACAGTGTCATCTATAGTTCCTAATCCTCTTTGTGAGAGAATATCAAATTTTTCAAGGCCAATCTCTTCAGCAGTGTACATATCGAACTGTACGATCGGAAAACCTTTAGGAGGCATTTCGAGTGCTGAATAATTAGTGATAGGTTCTTCGGAGATCAGGATTCCACAGGAGTGCATGCTTCTCTGGTTAGGAAACTTTTCTAAAAGCTTTCCGTAGTAATGAACCTGTCTGGATACCGAATTACTATCATGTTTCTGGATGGGTTTTGTTGCCAGTATATCAAGCTCATCTTTCGGAAGCCCAAATACTTTTCCTACTTCCCGGAAAATAGAACGGTATTTAAATTCAACATTGGTTCCACAGAAGGCAACATGGTTCTTACCATATTTATCAAAAATATATTCAAGGATAATATCTCTGGTCTGCCAGCTCCAGTCTATGTCAAAATCAGGAGGCGTTTTGCGGTTGAGGTTTAGAAACCGTTCAAAATACAGATCCAGCTCCAGAGGACATATGTCAGTAATTCCGATGCAGTAACTGACTATTGAATTGGCACCGCTGCCTCTTCCTACATGCATAAACCCCATTCGGTTGCTGTATTGGATGATATCCCAGGTGATGAGAAAATAAGCACAGAAATTAAGCTGGTCAATAACCCCCAATTCTTTATCCACTCTTGCTTTCGCCTGTAGATTATCATCGGAATATCTCTTAGAAAGTCCCTGATATGCTAACTTTTTTAAAAGCTTAGAATCATTTTCTTTGCTGTCAGTGAAATGCTTTTTGTTTTTAGGTGTTGAAAAATCAAAATCAAAATGGCAGCTATTGACAATATACTTTGTGTTTTCAATAATCTGTGGCTCATGGTAAAATTGAGCCAGAAGCTCTTTTTTATCAGTAAACATTTCGTTGTCTTTACAGTAATCAGCTTCTGTAAGCTTACTGATCAATGTATTGTAATCAATAGCCCTTACTATTTTATGAAGCTCATATTCTTCAGTGGTGTTAAAGGTAACCGGATGAAGAATAACCATTTTATGAATGAACTGTTTTAATTCCGGTTTAATCAAAAGATTTAACTGGTTCTGTCTGATGCCTATAAATTCATGATCTGCTAATTTTTCAGGAATATTCTCCAGTGGGTAAATAACAAAAGTATCTGTAAAATCAGGATTTGCTTTAGGAATTTCAATGTCTTCACAGTTATATGCGGTTAAAAGCCTGTTGACTTCTGCAATGCTTTTTTGATTTTTGGCCAGGCAGATATAATACAGTTCATCCTGAAGCCTTATTTCCACTCCGACGATCGGTTTGATATTATGATCCTGACAAAGTTTGTAGAAATCATATATCCCGGTAATGGTATTGATATCCGTAAGAGCCAGGGTTTTAATATTAAAATGTACAGCCTGCTTAACCAGTTCTTTAATAGAAATGGTTCCATACCGAAGGCTATGATAAGAATGACAATTCAGAAACATCTTGAAATTATTTTAATAAACCCGAGGCTCTTCCTACACTAGAAGTACCAAACCTGTTCTTGATTTTATCCATTGTCTGATAGAGTGACATCAACTCTTCCGTATCTTCAAAGAGATCCATTTGATGGCATCCGTGAACCAGTCCGGTAAACTTTATGCCAACCAATCTTATTCTCATACGTCTGGTATATACTTTTTTAAAGAGTTCCAAAACATACCTGAGCAGGGTGTGGTCAGCTGAGGTGTAAGGAATCCTGCATTGTTTGGTTTCCGTATCAAAATTGGAATACCGGAGTTTTACCACCACTACCGATACCAGCCATTTCTCTGCCCGGAGCTGATAACAGAGCTTTTCAACCATTCCTGAGAGTATACTTTGAATACCCTGAATATCGATGCTATCCTGAGCAAAAGTATCTTCTGTAGAAATGGATTTTCGTTCAGAATAGGGAACCACAGGATTTTCGTCAATTCCGTGTGCTTTTTTCCAAAGTTCATTTCCATTTTTACCAATCAGCTGCTGAAGTACATCAACAGGCATTTCTGAAAGCGTTTGTATCGTTCTGATCCCCAGTCTTGAGAGCAGCTGAAAGGTAACATCACCAACCATAGGAATCTTCTTTACTGAAAGCGGGTTTAAAAATGGCTGTATGTCAGATTGTTTCACTTCTAATCTTCCGGTTGGCTTTGATTCTCCGGTTCCGATCTTGGATACAGTTTTATTGGTGGACAACGCAAAACTTATCGGTAAACCTGTATTTTTCTGTACGCTTTCTGCTATTTCATGAGTCCATTTATAACATCCGAAAAACTGATCCATTCCGGATAAATCCAGATAAAATTCATCAATGCTTGCTTTTTCGAGAACAGGTACTTTTTCCTGAATAATTTCCGTTACCATATGAGACATATTAGAATACATTTCCATATATCCTTTTATGACTTTTGCTTCGGGACATAGCCGTAAAGCCATTTTAATCGGCATCGCGCTTCTGACTCCGAAAAAACGGGTTTCATAAGAGCAGGACGCTACTACACCACGGTCTCCACCTCCTATGATCACAGGCTTATTCTCCAGTTCAGAGTTTTTTAGTCTTTCACAGGAAACAAAGAACGTATCCAAATCCATATGTACAATTGCTCTTTCCATGTGACAAAATTAGTTACGTTTTGAAACAAATTTTGTATTTTTGTTGTCTAAAATTGTAACAATGTCAAAATTCTCTGATAACATCGTGTTTTTGAGAGGAAAGAAAAATATGACTCAGCAAGAACTGGCAGATCTATTAATTCTTACCCGATCCAGATATGTCGCCTATGAATATGGCAGAACAGAACCTCCTATTGAAATATTGCTTAGAATTTCAAAATTCTATAACATTAGCATCGACCTATTGTTGACTGTAGATGTTAGAAAATTTTCTATCGATGAACTCATGGAGCTTCCTGACAATCGAATCGTTCTGCCTATAAAGGTTGATCAAGATGGAAATAATCAAATTGAGATTATTCCCCAAAAAGCTTCAATGGGCTACCTGAATGGCTACGGAGATCCGGAATACATAGAAAGTCTGGAGACCATATCATTGCCTTTTTTAAAAGGGGGTAAGTTTAGGGCATTTCCAGCTGACGGAGATTCAATGCCCCCCTATAAGAACGGAACCTATATCGTGGGAAAATATGTAGAAAATCTTTCGGATTTGAAAACGGACAGAACGTATGTTTTCATTACCACCAATGATGGTATCAGTTATAAGAGGTTTCAGTTTCATGAAGCAGATGGTATATGGGTGAAGGCTGACAATCAATTTTATGAACCTTATAAAATTCCATTGTCTGAAATTAAAGAAATCTGGGAGTTTGCCTGTAGTATTAATACCAAAGAATATGAGCCTGATGAATTTTCAGAACATCATATTCAAAGTTTTATCACAGAAATTAAAACTGATATCAGACAGATCAAAGAAAAAATGGGAGATAAGAATTAAATTTATTTTGAGTACATGGCATAATCAAAAAACTTCCCCGAAGGGAAGTAAAAACACAAATGATGAAAAAAAATTATTCCGTAGAAACGGAATGAGACAAAGTTAAATGTTTTACATACAAATTACAATGACCCAGCTGAGTTTATTTGATACAGAAGAATTCTATGAGTTTCCAAAAGACCTTTTGGAATACAGAGAGAATTTCTTGAGCCGGGAAGAAGCTGACCTGCTTAGAAACAAATTATTGGAAACTGCACCCTGGGAACAGCGTACCCAGAAAATGTACGATAAGATGGTACTTACTCCACGGTTGACCGCTTGGTATGGAGATTCAAAATATAACGATTCCGAAGAAAATAAAAAGCCAACCAATCCATGGACTTCTGAATTGTTCTCCTTAAAACAAAGAATTGAAAAGGAATTTGGCTGTCAGTTCAATGGTGTTTTGCTAAACCTGTATCGTGACCATAATGATTCCGTTGCATGGCATCGGGATAAGGAAAGCCGATATGGAAAACGTCCCGTTATTGCATCAATCAGTCTTGGACAAACCAGAAACTTTGATTTCAGGAAGAAAGATCATCATCAAAGCAAATACAGTTTGCCACTTCCTAATGGCTCACTCCTTATTATGAAGGGAGACTTACAAGAAAATTGGGAACATCGCATTGCTAAATCAACGATACGAATGAAAGAACGAATTAATCTGACTTTTCGATTAATAAAGTCTTAAGAATAAACCTGTTCAAGAGTATGTTATAATTTTTGCAAATGCTTTTCGGCACATTCGTGTAAAATCTTGTCAATTTCCGAATCAATCTCAGGGGAGATATCTTGTGTCCTGCCAAATCCGACTCTACCGCTTCCAGACTGTCCGAACGAAATCATATACGCTGTTGAAAGATCTATTTTTTCTTTAGAAAGAAAATCTTTATGTTTTTCATTAAGTTCTGCTATTTTAATTTCAACACAGTCTGAAAATCTTTCAGCACCATTTCCAAAAAGCTGTTCAGTTAAGCCCATAGTCTTTATTATTTTACTATAAATATCGATTTTTTTGATAAAAGATTTACTACTAATAAAATAAATCTCTTCGTTACTACGAAAAAGTAGTGATTTTATATCATTCCTGTTGTTCAATTTTACATCACCAACAATCATAAAAATCACAGTTATGAATATTGAGAGAACAGAATTTATAGCCTGGATGGAGAGAATCATGGAAAGATTTGATATTCTAAAAGAACAGATGATTAAGAACCAGTCCAGATTTATAGAAATTGATGGGGAGCAGCTTTTGGACAACCAGGATGTTTTACAGCTTTTAAAAATAAGCTCCAGATCGTTACAACGATATCGAACGGATAAAAAGCTGCCTTACTATACCATCAGCGGAAAGCTTTATTATAAGCTTTCTGATGTTCATCAACTGATCAGAGAGAGCCTAAGCTCTTCATTATGATCAAGACTTCAACAGCCAAATACACTACTGTAATTCCAAATTTTATGAATTCGTGATCGACTAAATACCTTCATCCCATTAAATAAAATAAGATGGAAGATGAAATAGTAAATTCTCAGGAAACCAGTGAAATCAAACCAACAAGAGATACACTCCTTGTCCTGAACATTCATACCAACCAAGTTGAATTGGTCAGAGGAATTGATCAAGATGGGAATCTGCAAAAGGTTCCTCCAAAAGAAAAAAAGGATAATGAACAGCTGATCACGGTAGATAAGCACGGCGATCTATTCTCCAACTTCTTTTCCAATTTTTACCGGCAGCTTAAAAATCCCACGCATTTCAACTTTTTCAAAGTTTCAGAATACGATGCTGTTAATACCGCTAACGATCTTCAAAAATATGTCGATCAGGCATCCCCCGAAGAAAAAGAAAAGCTGAAAGACTACGAAGTTTTACCTAAAAACAATAACAATCCCAAAAATCAAAATACAATGGACAACAACACAGAAAATCAGGAATATCGTTTTCAGCCTGAACAGATCGACTGGAAAACGATGGAAAAATTCGGACTTAATCAGGAGAAGCTTGAAAAGATGAATGCTATGGATTCATTACTCCGAGGTTTTAAAACCAATACACTGATTCCCATTACCATTAATCTGGGAACGGCGGTTAGCAAGATGGATGTTCGACTATCCCTTCAAACAGGAGATACCGGACAAGTTGCTGTTCATCTGCATGGTATCCGAAAAGAACCTAACCTCAATATGAAATTCCTCGGGCATCAGTTCAGTGATGAAGACAAAAAGAATCTTAGAGAAAGCGGAAATATGGGTAGGGTAGTAGATCTGGTCAATCCTAAAACAGATGAAATCATTCCATCAGTCATCAGCCGTGACCGTTTAACCAACGAATTGGTTGCTTATAGAGCGGAGTACATGAAAATTCCTAATGAAATCAAAGGAATACAACTCGATGAACATCAGAAGCAAACCTTACTCGAAGGTGGACCATTATATCTTGAAGGAATGACTTCTAAAAAAGGAGAATCTTTCGATGCCACCGTACAGTTTAATGCAGATAAGCGGTATGTAGAATTTCTGTTCAATAATAATCAGGCGCCACAACAAAGTCAACATACGGATCAAGAAGCACCCAGAGTATTCAGAGGAAAAGAGCTGGACGATTCACAATATGAAAAATTCAAAGCCGGACAAACCGTGTACGTTGACGGCCTTACCGATGCTAAAGGTAAAGCCTATCAAGGCTATATTACCTTCAACAAAGAAACTTCCAAAACTGACTTCTCCTTTACCCATCCTAATAAACTTAAAGAGCAGGCAAAACCTACAGAAGATCATAAAACCCAAACTGCTGTTAATTCTCAGGGTAAAACCAATGAAGCGACTAAAAATATCAAAGAACCTTTAGAATCAAAACAGCAACAACCTGCCAATAAACAACAGGAGGATCAGCAAAAAAAGGTTAGAAGACCAAGAAGACAAAAACTATAATAAACATCTAAATCCATCATATGAAAGCAATCATCGCAGAAAAACCGAGTGTCGCAAGAGAAATCGCACAATTGTTAGGAGCCCATCAAAAAAAAGATGGTTATCTATCCGGTAACGGATATTGTGTCACCTGGGCATTGGGACATCTGATCGCATTAGGAATGCCGGAGGATTATGGTATAAGAGGCTTTAACAAAGCCTCTTTGCCTATCTTTCCAAATCCTTTTATTCTGATTCCCAAAAAACTAAATAAAGCAAAAGGCTATGAGACTGATCCTTCAGCTTTAAAACAACTCAACACCATAAAACAAGTCATCAATCAATGCAGCAGTATCATAGTAGCAACGGATGCTGGAAGGGAAGGAGAATTAATATTTCGTTATATTTACCAATATCTTAATTGCAATAAACCTTTTGAAAGACTCTGGATCAGTTCCCTTACAGAAAAAGCAATACAGGAAGGTTTTAAGAATTTTCAGCCAGGTGATGCCTTTGACGGTTTGTATGAAGCTGCTAAAGCCAGAAGTGAAGCGGACTGGCTGGTAGGAATCAACGCTACTCAGGCATTAACTATCGCCGGAAACCAAGATCTTTACTCATTAGGCAGAGTGCAGACACCAACTCTTGCTTTAATCTGTCAACGATTTCTTCAGCATCAAAACTTCACCAAGCAAAAGTACTTTCAAATTCAGCTGAGCCATAGAAAAGAATATACAAATTTCACCAGTCTTTCACTATTACAATGGGAAGAAAAAAAGCAGGCAGAACAAATCCAAAAATCCATAGAGCGGGAGGGGAGAGCTGTTGTCGAGGATGTATCTATTACAACAGTGAAGGAACAATCTCCGTTACTTTTCGATCTCACAGAATTACAGAAAGAAGCCAACCGAAAATTGGGCCTTTCTGCAGATGAGGTTTTAAAAATTGCCCAAAGCCTTTATGAAAAGAAATTCATTACCTATCCCAGAACCGGCAGCAAATATATTCCTGAAGATTTATGGACAGAGATTCCTGAACTGGTCAGAATCCTCAATACAAACGATCAATTTAAATCAGCCGTATCTACTTTAAAATTCGGAAACTTCAACAAGAGAATCGTTAATGATGTAAAAGTAACGGACCATCACGGTTTACTCATCACTACGAAAGTTCCATCCGCACTTACTGCAACTGAAAAAGCTATCTATGATATGATTGCTTACCGTTTATTGGAGTCATTATCCCATGCCTGTACAAAACAAGTCAGCCACATCATGATAAAAGTACATCATTATGAATTCCAGATCAAAGGTTCTACAATCTTGGAGAAAGGCTGGCGAGCCATCAAAGGAATTCTATCTGACAATGAAAATTCCAATAATAAAAATGAAGTCCTTACTGAACTTCCAGAACTCAAAATCGGCGATGAGTTGAAGATATCAAAAACTAACTTATTGGAAAAAACCACACAACCACCTAAACTTTATACAGAAGCCGATTTGTTATCCGCAATGGAAAATGCTGGGAGATCTATTGAAAACAAAGAAGAACAGAAAGCTCTATCCAATATCGGCATCGGAACCCCAGCCACCAGAGCCTCCATTATTGAAACGCTGCTTAGCAGAAACTATATCACCAGAAAAAGCAAAACCCTGCAACCCACAGATAAAGGTTTACAGGTCTATAACCTTGTCAAAGACAAAAAAATAGCCAATGTCCAAATGACGGCAGAATGGGAAATGGCATTGGATAAAATTGAAAAATGTGAACTCAACAGAACTCAATTCATCAACGACATCCAAGACTACACCGCAGAAATCACCAACGAACTTTTATCGCTTAGGATTCAACAGGAAAATATTCCACAACTCGAATGCCCCAAATGCCAACAACACACTCTTATTATCAAAGACAAAATCGTAAAATGTCCTGATGAAAAATGCAATTGGATTCTCTTCAGAACTATATGTGGAATACAACTCAGCATTAAAGATCTTACTTTACTGTTAACTCAAAACAAAACATCATTAATCAAAAACATGAAAAGTAAAAACGGTAAAAAGTTTGATGCTTTTATCATTCTAAAAAATGATTTCAGTACATCATTTGAATTTGGAAATAAGAATTAATTTCAAAAAAATAATATAGTAAAGAAGCAGCCAATGAGCTGCTTCTACATTTTATCCAAGTCTAATCCCCTCTTTCATGTTCGTGAGGTTTTAGCTTTGGATGCTTTGGTTGATTGGGTGGGTTTACCCTTCTTCTTCTGTCGGGTTCTCCATCTGGTTTTTTAGGCTTGGGTCCTGGCTTGATTGCTTCGATTGTATTCATAGTACAATAAAGATTAATTAATAATTATTTTGATATCAAAACAGATTAATACCAGATCAAAAGTAAATTTTTGGTCATTACTTTCATTACGGAAATCCGTAATCATTGCTTTCTAAAGGGTTGAAAAAGCAATTTTGATGGCAACTTTATCTCCTTCTGGGAGCACTCCTTGTATGTGGCCTAACATAGGTTCCGTCTTTTCGCGTATACCCTTTAACATGTACTGAACCGCCTGAATTTGATTGAGAACTGTAACCAGAGGATGATCTTACTGATGGAGAAGAATACGATGATGTTTTAGAATAGCTGCTGTAAGTGGTGTAGCTGGGCTTATTAGCCCACCCGTAATAATTTCCCCATTTAAGCTTTCTATAATTTTTCTTAACAGCTTTTGAAGACAAGAAAACTTCCGTATCTTTAGGAATAATGGTAACTGATCTACTGCTGTCACTGCTGGAATAAAGAGGTGTATCTTCCTGTAGCCGAACAGTGTAATAGTTGGTACATGAAATAGCGGAGAGAAGTAATACAAGATAAAGTAATGATTTTTTCATTGTAGTTAATTTTATATCTACAAATCTAAATGAACTTTAAAGGAACTAATTACGGTTTTCCGTAGTCTTGTAAATCTTGAAATTACAGCATTGTTAAGCCGTAATCTACCTCGCTTTCAAAATGTGTAACGTGATGCCTGGCGCAACATTCTTCTTAAGGACTTAATCTGGAAAAATCTAATAACAGATTTCTAAGAGGGTGATGTAGAATGACTCCATATAGAAGCATTACGGATAGCCGTATTTTATCAATGACAACGCTATATATTTTTGCAATAAATAATATATCGTAAAATGAAAAAAATAATTCTACTTAGCTTGTGTCATTATTTTGGTTTCTTGTGATGGCAATTCAGGATGTTCTTATAATGGTCATACTTTACATGTGGGAGATAAAGGAGGCTGTTATTACACCAACTCATCCGGTAATAAAGTATATGTTGATAAAAGTAAATGTAAAGGGTGTTATTAGATAAGATAGAATTCTATTGATTTTGGAGAAAAAGTCTTCCTGAATCCCAAGCTTAATCATTCGGGATTTTTTCTCAGATATTTAATAAAAAAAGCATTAATTGTTAGATATTTCTTTTAATTCACTATATTAGAGATCAGGACCTGTGGCGTTCCTATAAGATTATGGAATATAATTATTTTCATGGAGCTATTTTAATAGATAGAGATTATGACCTTTCAAAGGATTTCATAATACGAGAAATGATTAAAAAGAAATACTATTATTTTCACCCGAATATTTTCTCATTAGGAGAAAGTGAATACCCTTATTTTTACGAAAACATATTGATTTCTTTTGGGCGAACAGCAAAGTATTTTGTTGATAATGAAATTGAGCTTAAAGCATTTTTGAAAGAATTTGAGGACATTTTAAGCAATTTGGACTTTGAAACTGCACAAATAACATTTCAGGCAAGTTATGCTGACTACAAATTGTTTTGGATCAACAAAGAAAAACTAATAAATCGTCCTGGGGATGCTTTAGAAACCACATTGCTCTATTTTGAGGAGAACCAGGTTAGATATTACGAAACTGAAAAGCTGTATTTCGGTTTGGGTGAAATAGATTTGTTCACGGGATACGTTTTTGATAAATATGACGATGAAAGAGTAATCGATTTCGATAGGAAATATCCGGGTTTTGTTTATCCATAGCCAGCTAGCGTAAATCAAAAATATAAAAAACGATAATATGACAGAAAATTATATTCAATATGCAGGCGGTTATCAAAAAGACAATATAGATGAAAAGAATATTATACAAGCTATATCAGATCTCCAATTGATGGATGAAGAACATGGAGCATTTTGGGTTTCGGTTATTACAGATGATGAAAATGTAATTGAAGTAAATAAAGATTTATCACTTATGGTAATTTTTGCAGGGAAACAAACTAAATATCAGCCTAAAGATTGGAATGAAGTTATCGAGCTTTATAAGCTATTATTGGCTGGCGAATCCGATATAATACTCGAGAGAGTAAAATAAAGAATTAATATGTCTTATAAAAGATATATAATGGCGAACCATCAAAGGTAAATGCGCAAATAGATTGCGTAGTCATAATGCTTAATCTATTCTAAAGTTATTCAATTTGATTATAACTGTCAGATTAAGTATTGACTAATTCAACTAATTCAATCTTAGCTATTACAATTAAAATAATCTTTTAATGGAATTCTTTTTATTTAAAATTTCATTTATTTTACTATTATCGATACCTATTAGTGAAAGTACGCAGCAAGTTAGTAAAACTCGTAGTTTATTAGTTTCCTCCAATAGTTCTTGCCCTAATAACTCATTTCCTTTACGATCGTAAAAATGAGAATAATAATTTCTAGTTTTTACTACTCTGTCAACTTTAATATTGCTATTTCGAATAAGGTGTACGGCATTGAAATTATTTATTAAATCGTTTATTCTCTCCTTTAGAATCTTATCAGTACCTATAAATCTCTGATGATAACCTTCCAAAGACTGTATAATAGTTAGGAAATCAAGACTTGAAAAGTATCCTTTTTGTTGAATACTAGCTATTAAATGATTTCGAATTGGGGTGAGACGATCACTTTCTTTAAACCATTTTAGTATTACTTCAGGGAAAATATCAGAAATATCATCATAAGTAAATAAAAAATTTGTAGAATCAACTTTTTGGGTAGACTTTTTCTTACTTATGAAATATAATTTTATAGGATCAGAATTCTGAGGAATATTTTGTTGATTATATAAAAAAAGTTCTGTTATTAGAACAGGAATTTGTGTTGCTAACGTTATAAATTTACAAGTAATAAATACCTTTTCTAATAAAACTGAAAAACTCTTCTTTTCTTTACATACTATTGATAGAGCCGTGGTTTGGCTAAAATTAAATTCTGTGTTTTCAAAATTTCCATTAAATTGACTCTCCCCGCTAAGGGTCAATTGATATCCTTCTGTGATATCAAAATTCTTTTTCCAGTAGGAATCTTGATCCGTAGAAACTTCTACTTTTTTCACTTTATTATTACGTTCACCAAAATAAAATGATTTTTCAATAATGGCAGGCTGTTTCCATTGAGAAAAAATGGGAGAGAATAAAGAAATTTTATCAAAGAATTTATCTTCAGTAGAATTTAAATGTAAACCTTCTAAGGTGTATAGGCATTCATAAGTACTTAAGTGGACAGAATTCAATGAATTTATATTTAATGACTCTCGACAATTAAATAAGGTTATTTTTTTATTATCATTAATATCACCATATATTGTTTCTACAGTTGATACCTTATTTTCCAATATTCTTTTTATAATTTCTGATTCTGTATGATAGCAACCAAATAATTCTAACACTATCTTTTCAGGCTTGATTATTAATGTTCCGCCAATTTTGTTTTCTGGATTGCTTGGCAAGTACCAAAGTCCTTTGAATTCTTTATTTTTTTTCATGGATTTATATGACTGAAAATATTCTAATAAATTCTTTATAATAGAGCGTTACTATAGCATTCTAATTTGTATATTAATTTATTCTTTACCATTCCCATCTATTTTTCTTCTTGATTTCTAACGAGTTTTTATCAACATCTTCCATTAAATTGTCTTCTGCATTTTTAGCCGGATTGTACCAATCGAGTTTTTTTTCAGCCCAATCAAGCCATTCTTTGTCTGTAGTATTAGTAGATTTCAAATGCTCAAAATACTCCTTTAAAATCATAAACTTCTTCCATCGATGGGCATCATTATAGAAATAAATAAATTTTGTAAGCTCTTCATCCTTCAATTTTTGTTTTGCTTCTTCAATCTTTCTAAGCTCCTCTCTCTTTTCACTTTCAATTTTCCACACTCTTCTATTTTCAGCCATTCTTTGAAACTCAGTTTCAACTTTTATCAAAATTTTTTCAATTTGATCTTCAACGAGTAACTTATCTGTGTCTGCAAATTCAATAGTCCCATATTGCACGATCTTAACTGCTAGTTTTCCATTTGCTATTAAATCTCTGCTTTTCCATCCTCTTTCATTCGTTGTATCTTTAATATTGCTTTTTTCTTTAATATATAGTGTAATTTTATCTTCATATGCTGCAAATTTTAATCCTTCAGAATCTACACTTACCTTATATCCTAAAGTTTTAAAATTCTTTATCAGATTATCCAGTATTCTTAATGAACGAGACACATTTTTTGGAGAAACAACAATATTAGGTAACCCTCTATCAGTAGAAATAGTTCCTTTTATCTTTTCATAAGAATCATGAACTTTTTTCGTGTCAAGGTTAGCTTGTGCTTTACTAACGATTTCGTCCGGCTTACTTAACCGTTCGGATACTTTTAAAATTAATGCGGAATTGCTTTTGATTTTTTCGGTAACAATCTGTTTGAGTGAATTTATAGGATTAGGATCATTTTTAGTTCTATCCACATGAATTTTTATCTCTTTTTCATTTTCTTGTTGAGGCAATAGGGTTTTTACTACTTTCTTTCCAAATTGTAATTTTTGCCAGTATCCCATAGGAGGTAAAGGGATATCAAATTTTTTACAGATCTTTCTTAGTCCGTTATCAGACAAATTAAATTCTTTAGATAATGTAGTTAGAGGTGTAGCCCACACCTTATCATAGAGTTCTGTACGGGTAAGCTTAATGATATTATTCATTATAGTATCTTAAATAGATTTAGGGATTATAGTAATTTTAAAACTTTCAGAAAATTTTCCTGTTCTTAAATGTTTTATTATAATTTAGGTGTAAAATTTTATTAGTCAGGAAATTCTTTATTTAAATCGTTTTTAAATCCAAGTTGGGATAATACTATACATATTGCAATTTTTCTTAAACAATAAACTTGTAGTTGTAGCTGATCTGGTTTTATAGAATTGAGGCTCCCATGTGTAATAGCATCCCTTGTTTTCTTTAGTTTTGCAAAAGGATACCCGAAAATTTCAGGATCAACATTATTGATTCGTAAAGTCTCTTCTAATGGGCTCTTAAATGGTTTAAATTCTAACTTATCAATAATACCTCTAATTTTCTTTTCAAATTCCATCTGATCTTTTTTAGCTACCAGATAATTTTTTAGAGTTTTATATACCTGATCTGAAATAGATTTTTTATCAGTATTAAAGGCAAACTTTTCTTGTTCTTGCTTAATATTAAAAATCTCAATAATATTAAAGAGAAGCAGAAACGCTGATGAAAAATCAACTTCCCTTGAATGAAGGATATTATCAATAGCTTTTGAAATTTTCTTTTCATTCTGACTATATTTAAGGTACCAATTCTTTTTCAAAAAATTTTCAATTCGATTATTTTTTTTCAGAAAAATGGATACCGTTTCCATGTCTGAAACATATGTTTGGTTATTTGGCTCTGTATCTCGAAATATATATATATCTTTTTCTGTACGGAAAATAAGTTTTTCCATTGTAACTCTAACATTGAAAAAGAATGAAAATAGATTGCAAATAATTTCAATGTGATGCTTAATTTCATCATAGTCAATGTTTTCAAATTTGAAGTTAATTGTTCCTTGCTTTTTTACAGTAAATTCTTCACTCCCTCTATGCTCATTACTTGTATATTCTAGTTCTGGTCTGAAAGACATATTGTCAATTTTATAGAAATTGGACATACCATCCATCCTTGATATTGAAAATGTATTTTTATTACGATGATTAGTGAAAAAAGAATAAAATTCATTAACAACTTGTAAACCATTTTTATTTAGAAAGGTAATACCATTGTTGATATTTTCTTTATCTGTATTATCCTTAATAATGCAAATATTGGTTAACCATATTGTAAAATATCGATATTGTTCATTGGTTTGAAATGATAAGACTTTATAAATTCTACTTTTATCAAGAATTAATGAAACTTTAGAGTCAATAATGTGAAAATTCTCTTCAAATAAACCTAAAGGATTTTCTGAATTAGAATAATAAGCATCTATTCTTGAGGTGATATCATTTTCAATAATTTGGATATATATTTCTTTATCTGAGACAAAAAGATGAGCATGGTGCTCTTTATCAGATATTCTTTCATCTTTAAATTTAAGGTCTAAACAGTAATAATTTTTCATGGAAAGGTTAATTTTGAGTATGGTACTTTAAAAAGTTCGACAACACTCCTGAAGGGGTTTTAGCATTTTTATTAAGAATCTTGGTATTGGCAAAAACAATGAAATTATCTTTGGCCCTAGAAACAGCTACATTGAGCATATTCGGTTTGTTATCTCTATCGAAAAATAATGTGCCTTTATCTTCATCACCATAGACCATTGAGAATAAGACAATAGGTCTTTCAGCACCTTGTAGCGCGTGAACTGTTCCTATTTTAAAGTCCTCAACTTTAAATCCTGCATCTTTTAAAGCCGATTTTAAGCTGTTTTTTTGTCCTGTAAATGGTGTAATAATACCAACAGCGTGTTCAATTGACTTATATTTCTTTTCAATTTCTGTTTTGTTGTCTGTCAGCCAGTTAATAATTGTTTTAACTTCTTCAATATTAAACCTGCTGCCATTTGGGTTTCTTGTTGATTGGCCTTCAACATGAATACAATGCATTGGCGGGAAAAGCAAATCTTTTTCTGCTTTTCCTCTTAATGGAATAAGTTTTCCGTCATAAGCTAAAACATTACAATAATTAATAATTTCATCATAACATCTTCTATGTTCTGTTAGCAGGACCCCTTTTTCATGCAAATTTGGCTCTTTAAATCCCGATGCATTTTGAGCCATTTTCATAATACTTCCGGTAGAAGAAAGAAAACCTTTAGGGTCAAATTGTTTTTCGTAAACAATATCATCATAGTCCTCGATAATTTCACACTTTTTAAGGTTACCAATATCAATTTTATGGGTAACGTTCCAAATGGGCTCAATCTGTTTTACATCTCCTACAACAACAGTCTGTTTAGCTAAAGCAAATGTGGCAACACCTACTTCAGGAGAAACCTGGCCTGCTTCATCAACAATGAGAAGATCAATAAAATTAAATAGAGGTGGATTATCATGTATTTTGTTGCCTTCTCCGCTCATCCTTAAAAATTTATAAAAACTGAAAAACTTTGGCGCCATGAAGAATGTACTGACAAAGCATGGTGTAAGCATTGCATGTCTTTTCCATCTGTTAATCATAGGTTCTTTCCCTTTCCCATTAAATTTGGGATCACGAAGATCTGCTTCAAGTTGTAGTAGATACCTTCCTTCCCAGTAATGTAAAGCCAATTGAAATGCTTTATGGCGAAGAGAAACATCAAGTTCATCATAAAAAGAGTTGACATTTATCTTTTCTTTTATTTTTAGGTGCTCACTTTCCCAATACTTTTCTTCTGAACGTGGAGGGTTACCTTTAATTGAATTGTTATTCTTCCATAGTTTCCATTTTTCAATGGAACCAATAATCTTTTTAGCGGTATTTATCTTAGAATCTATTGTATCAAGAATTTCATTTTTCTTGAACACAAAATTTTCAGGAATTGCAATTTGGGAATCTCTAAGAATTATTTTTACTTCCGAAGCTCGGTTTTTTAGAGCAGACTGTATTCCCAGAAAGCAAAAAACTTTTCTGAAAAATGGTTCATTGTTAAAATATGTAATAATATTTTGTTCAGTTTTAGTCAGGTCCTCAACATCATTTTTGAGTACATCTTCATTGAGCAAATCTTCCTGATAATAATTGGAAACTTTCGAATTATTGAGAAGGTAATTAGACGTAAATACATGTTCGGATTGTAAGTAATCCTTCCACGTATCACCAGAGTCTTTAAGGATCTGTTCAATGTCTGAAATTTCTTTTTGTAATTTTTGAACTACTGAAGATAAACTGAGAGCGGTAGAATTAAAGTATTCGTTACTTTTCTGTAAAAAATATTCTTTAGCGTCCTGTAAAAACTCTAAATTCTCTATATCGTTAAAAAGGCCATTACCATTTAGTTTTTTATAGTTAATCCCTTTTAATTCGCTTTCTTTTTTATTGGTAGAGGGAAGGTAAGTGGCATAACCATCAACATCTGGAATCCACCTGCCCTGTAATTTTCCTTCTCTTGTATTGGACCGGGAAAAACTGTCTATGATATTGGTAACCGCCTGGTTATTGGTAGAACAGGCTAAAATAACAGGCGCATCTTCTCCTTTCAGTGCGCTTTCAACCATCTTATTGGCAACTATACTTTGTAACAGCGTTGTTTTTCCCGTACCTGGTGGACCATTGACTGCAAAAACCTTTTCATTAGATCCTAAAAGAGTATTTAGACTTTTTCTTTGTGAAATGGAAATAGGAAAATCAAACCCCATCTGCCCGAGGTGCAAATCATTGGTATTTATTAAATCAGGGACGGTAATAGGTAACTTTTCCTGATTGTTATTTAAGGTTATAAAAGACTGTAAAAGTTCGGGAAGATTCTTTTGGTGAAGAATTTTTTCATACAGCTCTATGATTCCCATTGCAGCATTCATTTCCTCTTGTGGAAGTAACACTATGGCATTAAAGATCGTTTCATAAGCTCCTGAGTGGTATTCGCATAGCTCCTGACCGGTAACTTTTTTAAATATATCCTGTACGTATTGTATATACTCGGGATATTTTGAATAATTTTCTTTTCCTAGAGTGGTAGCTAAATCTACTTCTTCAATACTCCCGAAAATAAATTCAGTACGTTCATCAGCAAGGGGTTCCAGATACTGTCTTTGAAATAAAGGAAACATTTCGTCAGGAATATAGAGTTTTCCATTCCTATTTAAATAAGCAGAATACCAAAAAGGAAATTTGGGTTTCTTATCTTTGAGATGAACGAGATGGTCTGTTGCCGGTTTAAGCTTGAATGGAGCAATTACTACAAATATATGGTCTATAGTGATCCAGTCTTCATCGTCTTTATTTTTAATCCCTCTTTTTGCATTGATTCTTCTTTCTTCGGAATCAATAAGTGTATTAACTTTTTTAAGATCAGCAATAGAATTGTCTTCAATTTTGAAATCTTCAATTTCAAAATGCTGAGAACCGTCAATTTCAATATTGGTATTAAGGGAGTCTGCTAAATTTTTTTTCCAGTAGGTGAGCCATTTATGATGTTCTTGATTCATTTGTGATTGGTTAGTAAAAGTCATATCAAGCTAAAATAAGATAATTATATGAGATTGTTTTATGGGAAGCCGTAAAATAGATAAGTTAATACATATTACAACCGAGGGTAGAGTTTAGAAAAGTTTGTATTAAAAATATAGAAAAGATTTTCCATTAAATATTTCTTTATAGATCTCTGATGTGAAAACGTGGGAAAGTAGATCATAATAGGCAAATACTGAAGTTGATTTTTAAGATTGTTATCAAATATTGTAGAGGGAAGCAAGAATATTTTTAATTCAAAATTATAATAAAAGCTTTTAAAACATACTTGGATATGTTTTTACATAGTTTTTTGTAATTTTGGAGTGTTGTAAAAAAAATTAATTATCCAGCTTTTAGAAATTTAAAGTTATAGGTTAGATTACTGTTTTTTTATCTGATTTCCAGTTATAAAAACTTTAAAATTGATTTGCAAAAAAACTAAACCAATAGAAAAGTCAAATTATGAATACATTGAAAGTTATCAAGGCTGGTAATGGTGATTCTTTATTAATGCGTTTTTTGGGTGATGACTCAACGTATAAAAATATTCTTATAGATGGGGGGAATAAAAAGTCTGAATACCGAAAATATCTGAAATCAGAAATTATAGAAATTCAAAATAATAAAGAGTATATAGATCTACTAGTTATTACACATACTGATCAGGATCATGTAAAAGGAATTCAATATTTATTAGAAGATGAAGATATTGATAAATCAATTATTAAGAATGTTTGGTTTAATAATTTTTTTTCTTCTTATTTCGTAGAAAGTAATGATATAAGCTATATTGAGTCTTGCAAAATTCAAAATCTTTTAGAAAGTTATCAGATTCCAAGAAATAATAAGATAATCGCGGACGATTTAGAGGAATTTGTTTTTTTTGGTGCAAAAATAACCATATTATCTCCGTATATGTCAGATTTGCAACAGCTTATAAGTAAGAACGAATTGGACATCTCAACTGAGGGTAATGATTATCGCTTTTCTATAAGGGAGCTAGTTACAAATAATAGCAGAATTTTTGTAGATAAATCTGAAGATTTAGACCAAACACTGGAAAATCGTGTTAGTATTGCATTTCTCTTCGAAATTAATGATACATCAATATTATTTTTGGGAGATGCAAATCCCGATATTATTGTAAACTCAATTAGGAAACTTTTAGTTAAAAAAAATCAAGATGTATTAGTGGTTGATTATGTCAAACTATCTCATCATGCCAGTCACAGAAGTATTAGTCTTGAAATGACGAAACTAATAAGTTCAAATCAATATATAGTCAGTTCAAATAGATTAAAATCTAACCTACCTAACAAACTATCATTTGCAAAAATTTTAAATCGTAAGAATAAAGGACTAATAAAAGATCACTTTTATTTTAATTACAGTGATGAAGAAGTTCCAAATGATAAACGATTAAATTTTTCAGCTGAAGAAATGGCTGAGTTTGGTTTTGAATATAACAACCCCAATTATAAAAACGGATATTTGATTAAGCATGAGTAATTTTTCCTATAATTTAAATGATCATCAAGAAACAGTTCTTAAATCGAACACTGTACGATTGGAACCTAACTTTAGAGGAACTACAAAATCAATAAAGGGTACTGGTGTTGTGTATAAGACTTTAGATAACTCAGGAATTCATTATATTTTTACTGCATTACATTGTTTATTTGGTAAAAGAAACGGTGAAACTTTCACAGATGAATCTATTTTTGAAAGTGTTCAAATCTTTAGACAAGTTGAGAACGGTAATTATCAGGAATTCAATGTAAAAAAAGAAAATATAATAGCATTAAAAGACCAAGATTTAGCACTTATTTTAATTGATTTTACTAAATCAGCTGTAAGAGATGCACATTTAGTTTCAGATAACTTAGCCCAGATAATAATTGGTAAATCTACATATAAAGGTTATTATAACTCATATGGCTATCCACAATTTATGGATAATAATCCTCACAATCTTTTATTTCATTATAAACTTTCAGCAAACGGCACTAATTTTATAAATTTAGAATGTAAAACTAATATTAACGCCGAAGAAGCTAAAGAAAAAATTTCAGGATATTCTGGTGCAGGCTTATTTCAGTCAAATAAAGCTATTTTAAGTGGTATTATTACACAAATTTCTGATGAAAACGGATTTGCAAGTTCCATTATTGCAAAGAAAATTGATGTTGAATTAATAAATAGAGTTCTAGAAGAAAGGGATAATAAACTTTGTAAAGTTCAATGCATAGATGATACATCTAAAATAACATTAGAAAAAGATGGAAGTCTCGTAAATTATGAAAAAGTAATAATTAATGGTTGTGAGCTAAATATTTGGAGAGCTTTGAAGCGTTTAAAACAAGATTTAAAGGATGATTGGTTTCAAGATCCTCTTAACTTTAGATTTTTGTTATCAAAAAAGACATTTTATGATCGAGTTAAAAACTATATAGGAAAATTAGATGTTTATCAGCCAACTGCTGTTGCAAAACATTTTACAGTTCCAAAATCAGGATTTTCGACTAGACCTACTATTGAAACAAGTTTTATTGATAGAGTTATTTATCAGGCTTATGCAGATAAATTAGCTGAAAAACTTGACTTTATACTTCATCGACAAATATATTCTTTTCGATATAATTCTGGTAGAAATTCAGTTAAATATATGTATCATTATTCGATTGAACAATGGAAAAAATATGTTTTTCAAACCAAATTTGTATTAAATGAAAAATATCCATATTTAGTCGTTGCAGATATAACAAATTTTTTTGAGAATATAAATACAAAGCTATTACTAGATTACTTAGAATCTTTGGTTCATGATTATGTTATTAAATCAGAAACTGGTGAATTGCTTAGAATAATAAATTCAATTGGGAAATTAATTACTAAATGGAATGAAAAACAAGTAAATTCAGAATTTGGAATTCCTCAAAATAGAGATGCTTCATCTTTTCTAGCAAATCTTTATCTTAATAAAATAGATCAAATAATGATTTATTCTAACTGTCATCAACACTACTATAGATATATGGATGATATACGAATTGTTTGTGAAACAAAAGCAGAAGCAATAAAAGCAATATACGATTTATCAGTAGCATTAAGAGAATTAGGATTGAATCTGAATTCATCAAAAACCACTATTTTAGACTACAATGATATAAATGACAGAAATAGAATAAAAGAATTTTTACCAGATTCATTAATTCAAATTGAACAAATAAATAGTTTGTTATCAACAAAAAGAAAAAGAGATGTTCAAATTGCTGTACATATGACTTATAAATTATTTCTTGATGCAGTTGAAAGTAATATTGACCATGAAGACAAATATATTCAACGACGAAAAATAGCATTTTGCATTACTAAACTGCAACTATTTGCTAGAACAAAGGGGTTGAAGGATTGTATTGATTTTAAAAAAATAATTGAATTTGTTCTAAAGGAGTTAGAAAATCAACCCTGGCTTACCTCTTCATTTATAAAGTTGCTTATGTCTATAGACAAATCATATTTCAAACTTTCCGATTTTGATCAAATAAAGAAAATCATAAATAATAATTTGAAAAATATTTATGAAAGTCAAACTTATTTTTTATGGCTTTTTATGAGCTTTATGAAACATGATGATAAAAATTTAATTAGAATGGCAATTGATAACATAAAAAGTACTAATCAAGTTAATCAAGCTAATACAGCTGGATCCTATATTTATTTAGCATCAATTAACTGGAGAAATTATAAACAAGTAATGCTTAGCGCATTCAATAAAGGTAATTTAGCAGAGAATTACTTTTTACAACGTAATGCCTTAATTGCTTTGAGAAATGTAAACCCTAAAGAACTAAAAAATGAAATAATTTTGGGAGATTTAAAAGACTTGCATGAGAAATTATATGATGAAAAATTGGAAGAATTTGTTTCTGATTTACCTCAATTGAAAGTTTCAGATATTATTAAAAATACAGCTCCATTAATTTCTCTTTAAAATATGAATATTATTGTAATCAAACAAACGACATATATAAAGGGGGCTGAAGAAAACTTATTTTATATAAAAGAAATTGGTAAACCTTTTACAATTCAAAAAGATGAGTTAAATGTGGATGGAGCAAAAATGATAATTTCATTCAATTTTGAAAACTTGATTCACCATATTGAAATTGAAAAAAATGTTCACTATTTTGATTTGGAAAAAGTTAAAAAACAGATAACTGGCCGTTCAAAGAAAGAATTTAAAAAGAATGATTTTCCCTGGAACATTTGGAATGCAATATATTCGTTAAATTATCAAGAATTTTGTACTTCTAAGAATGAATTTGAAGATAAGGTTCGAACCGCTAAAGAATTTTTTTATGGAAATAATAGTGGTGAGTTAGATATAGCTAATCAAGTTCCCTTTTTACTTGATTGTCTAGAAAAATTATATTTTGATATAAGTGAAGAATTATCAAATTCAATTGAATTTGCTAGGTATATTAATATTGAAAAGAAACTCCATAATATACTACTTAGAACAACTAAAAAAGGAATTGCTTTTGATATTGAAATAGTTAAAAAACATATAGCAGAAATTGAAACAGAATTATATAAATTTAGAAATGAACTTCAATTAGATTATGGAATTTTTTCAAAATACGATTATAGGAATTTAGAAAATAATTTAATTAATTTTATCCCAAAGAGTTTAAAATACAATTCAAAGGGTTTTTGGAAATATTTAAAATTAAAGAGAGGGAAGCATCCTTTATTCGACCTACTTTTAAATGAAAGGAAACTATCGAAAAATAAAACTATTCTAACACGAATAGGCTCATTATTGGATAATACTATTTATCCATATTTTGACTATTTTGGTACAATTACCAGCAGGATTCTTGTCATTTCACCATCACTCCAGCAACTAAATAAAAAATATCGAGATATTATTGTTCCAGCTGATGGGAAATGCCTATTATACTTCGATTATAGCCAGTTTGAAGCAGGACTGCTCGCCTCAAAAGCTGATGACGATAATTTGATCAAAATGTATGAATCTGATATTTATCATGGAATTGTTAAAAGTATTGGAGATGACAAAATAACGAGAGATGAAGCAAAGCAGTTTTTCTATTCATATTGTTATGGAGTTGAGAGGCAAAATGTAACTAATGATTTTTTTCGTCAATTTCCTAATTTAATTTTATATGAGAATTTAGTCTCAAAAGAGTTTGAACAAAATGGTTATATAGAAACAGAATTTGGTAATAGAAGATATAGAACAATGGGTATTGAAAGTATTAATGATGAAAAATGGTTGATCAGTCAAAAGATTCAAGGTCTAGCATCAATAATATTGAAGAAAGTAATTATATCAATAAATGAAAATTATCCAGAGGTAGATTTTTTATTGCCTATGCATGACGCAATTTTATATCAAGTTAATCAGGTTGATGTAGAAAAATATCAAAAGGAACTTAGCTATATTTTTGAATCCGTTATGAAGGAATATTGTGAGAAATTAACTCCAAAGGTTATTTTAAAAGATTTTACTAAATAACTTTCTTATTAAGTACTAGTAATCACCATAGATTTTAGAAATAGATTTTCGGTAAATTAAATGAATTTTTGACAATAGACTAGACTAAAATCTATGGATTTAAAAGATAAAAATAGCTAAATTCTATTTTAGATGCAATCGTGGTTATAAATTGATGATCACAAAAGAAAATAATCTTCATCTATACTTAAGGTTTTCTTCTATTTTGATTTTTAAACTTTTTTTGAAGATGTTCAATTTCTAATTCAACTCTTTTTAATTCAGAATCATCCAATTTTTTAAACAAAATTAATATATCAATTTCTAAAAAGTTAGCCAGTTTTACTAGATTTTCAATTGTTGGATTTGTCAATCCTCTTTCAATTCTACCAATATGGTCTTTAGAGATATTCAATTCCAGACCAACTTGAAATTGTGATAATTCTTTCCTAAGCCGATAGACTTGAATAAATTTACCTATTTGAAACTTTAAATTCTCTACTTCCCATTTATACATGTAGTAAATTTTGTTTTTTTAATATGTTTTCATGAAGATATATATGTCGTTTAATGTTTTTTTCATTATCTTTGTAAAATAGGTTACAATAAATGTAACTTTGCGATACTTCAACGAATAATAGAAGCTATTGCTTAGAATCTCGATTCGAAAACTGGTAATTTTTAACACACGAGACGATAAGCAGGAAGCTCACGACCTAGGCGTGGGCTCTCTTATCTGTGTGTAAGGTATACCAGTACCCCGAATTGGATAATGTAGAGTCCCATGCCGTTTTTTATTTTATGCAGTTCTGCTTTTCTACAATTATCTTTTTATTCTAAGCCGCTTTACAAAATAGAGGTATACTGATACGGTACAATAGGGTGTACGACCTATTGCGGCTTTAGGGCTTTCACGGGAACACAAATTCATTCATATTCAACTTTGACCTTGTAGGGAGGAGCATTATGATTTCTCCTACATGGTTTTTAAAACTATTATTTACAGTAAAACAACCATTGAAAAACAAAAAAGCAGCTGTTAGATCAGTTAAAAAGATACGTTTTATTGAAACTTTCTTTCAGACCAACGATCTCATTACAGCTAAACAGATGCTGAGTTCTATCATGCAATATGCAGTCAACGGGAAAGACTGGCTAAAGAAAGATCCTTCTGTCATTTTACAATTTCATCAATCATTGTGCATATTTATCCGTGAAGGTTATATGATCAGTAAAAAGACAAAGAAATGGAAGGTGAATTTACCGTCTGATACCAACTTTCCAATGATGAAAGGTTCTCTGTCTGATGAAGAATATGAAAACCCACTACTGGTTTTCAAAAGAGCCTTTAAGAAATACAGCATTAAAGAGTTTGAGTACTTTATTTCGGGAATTGTCTATTTCTCACAAAAAATCTATAGACACGGGCCGGAAAGCAATCTGGTAAGACCTTATATTCATCTAACAAAGATGCTGGATGCAGCTTATCTCATTTTGGAAAGAGGAGTACAAAAAAAAGTAATAACAAAAAAAATAAAATAAAAAACAGAAACTAATAAAAAAGCCCTTTCCCATAAGTCGACTAAAACATCAGGAAAGAGCACAATTAAGTCATTAATTAAATTAAAAACCTTTACAAATCTATGAAAAATTCCTATTACCATATAGGAGGCATTTTCTTTGGGCTCATGTTTACTGCTGTAAGCATCCATACAAAAGCCCAGACACGCACCATTTCCGGTACCGTCATCTCATCAGGTAAACCCCTTTCAGGAGTCGTGATCTCCCAAGAAGGCAGTGATCAGGTAACCATGACCGGCAACAACGGAACCTACACTTTACAGGTTTCAGCAGAAAATACCATCCTATTGTTCAGACACCCTGATTATACAGAAGAAAAATTCACACTCACTAATCAGAAAGTCGTTAATATCAGCTTAGAACAAAAAGTAAAGGGAATCGAAGAAGTTATTCTCAACGCCGGCTACTATAAGGTTAAAGACAAAGAAAGAACCGGTAGTATCGCCAAAGTTTCAGCAAAAGATATCGAAAATCAACCTGTAACCAATGTACTGTCAGCAGCACAGGGTAGAATGACAGGAGTAAGCATTACCCAGAATTCAGGGTTAGCAGGAGGCGGATATGATATCCAGATCCGGGGCAGGAACAGTCTGCGTAATCTAACCAACGGTGTAGTAGACGGAAATCAGCCCTTATATGTGATTGACGGAATTCCGGTGGGAGGGCAGCTTAACTCAGCTCTTTCAGTGGGAGTGGTTCCGCTTAAAAATATCAGTCCGCTCAATGCCATCAGCCCTAATGATATAGAGAGCATAGAGATTCTGAAAGATGCAGATGCAACGGCTATTTATGGATCGAGGGGAGCCAATGGTGTGGTACTGGTAACCACCAAGAAAGGTAAGAAAGGGAGATTAGGCGGGATGATCAGCACCACTTACAGCATAAGCAGTGTGGGAAGCCAAATGAAAATGATGAATACCCAGCAGTATCTTTCCATGCGCAGAGATGCTTACAGGAATGACGGGATAATGACGTTTCCTGCCAATGCCTATGATGTGAACGGGGTTTGGGATCAGGGAAGATATACCGACTGGCAGAAAGAATTGATAGGGAAGAGAGCGACAGGAAACATAACCCAGGCAAGCCTTAGTGGCGGGACAGAAAATAATACCTTTTTAGTAAGCTTTTCACATAATGACCAGACGACGGTATTTCCGGGGGATTTTCATTATAAAACCAATATACTGAATTCCTCATTCAGCCACAGCTCAGCGGATAGAAGATTCAGAATAGAGGCTTCTAATATGTTTTCATCGCTTTCCAATAATGTGGTGAATACGGATCTTACCTTAAAGGCACTGAACCTGAGTCCCAATGCGCCTGCACTATATACCGCGGATGGAAGCCTTAACTGGGAGAACAATACCTTCACCAATCCGTTGGCAGCGTTGGAGAGCACCTATTCGAATAAAGTATGGCAATGGAATTCCAGTGTGAACCTATCGTATCGATTTTGGAAAGACTTTGTACTGAAGGCAAATGGCGGGATTAATTACCAGAATCTGGAGGAACTTTCCTTACTGCCCAGTACGATGTACAATCCGGCCTATGGAATGACTTCAGAGAATTCTTCAGCTTCCAAAAGCAGCAATACCATGTTCTCCTATATTATAGAACCTCAGCTTTCGTGGGCAAAGAAGCTGGGAAATAATGAACTGGATATTCTGGTAGGAACTACTTTTCAGCAGACAACCACCAAACTATCTTCAATGACGGGGGTTGGTTTTCCGAGCAATGCCCTTATTGGAAATATAGGCGCAGCCTCAACGAAGATAATCTCCAATCAAGTGACCAATCCTTATCGATATGCAGCCTTCTATGCACGGATTAACTATAAGTGGAAGGATCGGTATATACTTAATATTACAGGACGCCGTGATGCCTCAAGCAGATTCGGACCCTCCAACCGGGCAGCGGAACTCGGAGCGGCAGGGCTTGCCTGGCTCTTTACTAAAGAACCGATATTCGATTCCTGGAAGTGGCTGAGCTTCGGAAAGCTTCGCGCAAGTTATGGCGTAACAGGAAGTGATTTTATAGGAGACTACCAGTTTCTGAATACTTACACTATAGGGGATTCAAATTATGACGGGGTAACGGGGCTGTATCCTTCAAGGCTTTATAATCCTGCCTATAGCTGGGAGAAGACCAAGAAGCTGGAAACGGCTCTGGAACTGGGATTTCTGAAGGATAGAATCATGCTGACGGCTGCCTTTTACAGAAACCGTTCAACGGATCAGCTTGTGGGGATTCCCCTACCTTCTATCACAGGTTTTTCAAATGTAACGGCTAATCTTGGAGCTACAGTGGAAAACAGAGGCTGGGAGCTGTCACTCAATGTCAATATCCTTAAATCGACCCCTCTGCGATGGGAGACGGGGTTTAATCTGAGTATTCCTAAAAACAAGCTTATTGAATTTCCGGGACTGGAAGGGTCTACCTATGCCAATACCTATAAAGTAGGATTTCCTACCTCCATGGTGCGGGTTTTTGAATATGAAGGGATTGATCCGGTAACAGGGCAGTACAGGTTTAAAGACTTTAACGGGGATGGGAAAATTACAGCTCCGGCAGATGCGCAGGCGATAGAAAATATAGGCATGAAATATTACGGAGGCTGGCAGAACCAGATTTCCTATAAAAATATAAGCCTTTCATTTCTGCTGTATTTCGTGAAACAGAGAAACTGGAATTATATACGGGGGATGGCCGTACCCGGTACTATGAATAATATGCCTGTAGATTTTCTGGATGTGTGGTCAGCGGATCATCAGGAAGGACTTATTATGCCATACTCAGCGGGTGGAAATGCCGCCGTAAACAGTCTGACAGCTAACTTAAAAAATAGTACGGCAGCCATAGGAGACGCTTCTTTCATTAGGCTAAAAAATATACAGCTTAATTACCGTATTGAGGGCCGTGACAGTCTCTTTAAAAATGCAACACTTTATGTGCAGGGGCAAAACCTCTGGACGTGGACAAAATACTTCGGACTGGATCCCGAGTTCACTGTACCCGGATATCTGCCGCCGCTGAAAACCTTTGCTTTTGGGATACAGCTTAATTTTTAAATGTCAAATCATGAAATACAATATTGTTAAAATAATAGGGGCGGGGATGCTTTTTTTGATCCTCATTCCGGGTTGTGAAAAAATGGTGGAAATTGATCCGCCAACTGATCAGATCAGTACCGCTGCGGTGTTTGAAGATACCCATACTGCTGATGCAGCATTGGCCAATCTGATGGCAGAGGTAAGAGATAACTCCATGTTTTCAGGAGGCAGTAACGGGCTTTCAGCTTTTTTATCAAGCTATACGGATGAACTGGATGCTTACTTTGTCAGTACGACCAATGCTGCCCAGGATATTTATCATAACCAGCAGCTTGCCGGGAATGTCAGTGTGGAACTGATATGGCGTAATGCGTATAAAGAAATTTATATGACCAACTCAATTATAGAGGGCCTGGAAGGGGCTTCTGCAATACCGCTGAAAGACAGACAGCGCATTACCGGCACAGCCCTTTTGATACGTTCAATGATCTATTTTAATCTTCAGCGGTTATTTGGTGATATTCCCTATACGGAAACAACAGATTTTAAGATCAATAAGAGTCTTCAGAGAATGGCTGAAAATGAAGTGCTGAACCATCTTGAAAATGATCTTCAAAAATCTGTGGAAATGCTGGCTGATGAATATCAGAATGCTGAGAGGCTGTATCCTAACCGTAAGGTAGCACAGCTGGTTTTGGCTGAAGTGTATCTGTCCCGGAAAAAATGGATTGAAGCAGAACAGATGGGGAAGGAGGTGGTTAATAGTCCGATATATATTTTTGAAGAGGATGTAGAGAAAGTGTTTTTTAAGACCGGAAAACATATTCTCTGGCAGATGAAACCTCAGAATGAGAATGATGGCACTGCGGAGGCTTTGCTGTATTATTTTACCAATGCAGCACCTTTTTCCTATGCGCTTTCAGCAGATCTTATGACGTCTTTCTCTGATACAGACCTTAGAAAACAGTACTGGACACTTCCTGTTAGCTTTAACGGACAGACATGGTACAGGCCCTATAAATATAAAAGCCTTGATCCCAATACGACAGAGTACTCGATTGTTTTCAGGCTGGAAGAGGGATATTGTATTGTGGCTGAAGCGATGGCCAGACAGGGAAAAATAGCAGCAGCAGCTGTTTATCTCAACCATATCAGACAGAGGGCAGGCCTTGCCGCTGTTGCAACAGGGCTTACGCAGGATATGTTTCTTAATGAACTTCTGGAGGAAAAAAGACGGGAATTCTTTACGGAGAAAGGACAGCGGTTCTTTGATCTGAAAAGAATGGATAAGTTAGATCAGCTTATTCCTGTAAAGCCCAACTGGAAATCTTACCACAGGGTTTGGCCTATACCGTTGAATGAACTATTACTCAACCCTAATTTAAATCCCCAGAATGAAGGCTATTAAACTATTATACATCATTATCATGTTTTTTTGGATACCCGGTATAAGCCAGACTGTTAAAAAGGATAGATTTAATCCCAGGTATCATAATCTTAGATACACGATTATGTTTCAGGAAACATCACCGGACAGAAAGTGGACTGCATTCCGGAAGACTTATGAGGAAAGCAGGGACACCATTGTTTTGGTGGATCATAAAAAGCCTGAGAAGGTGAAACAGTATGCAGGCGTGTCGAGGTTTTATTTTACTGGCGATTCAAATCTTCTTTTAATAAGAAAGAGTAGTGCTGAGATGATCAACCTTAATTCGGGAGTGAGTAAAAGCTGGAATAATATAGTCAGTTCGAAATTTATAAAGTCTCAGAATAAATGGGTGGTATTACGGGGAGTTTCATCTTCAGGAACAGATCTGGAAATCTGGAAAGAAGGGAATCTGAAAGAAACGTATAAAAATGTTACAAGGTTTTTTGTGAAGGGGAATGATGTGTTTTTTATGAAAAACGAGGCAGGGAAAAATCTGCTGTATGATCTGAAAATACCGGAAAAAGCAATCTATTCATCTGATCACGAAATATTGGATTGCAGCTGGTCTGACAAGGGAGCCAGTGCATGGGTTACAGAAAAGAATGGAAAAACGGATCTGGTTTATATTAGCGGAAACCATGAAACATTTCATTTGAGCACTGATATGAACCGGGATTTTAGGACGGCTTCAATTTCCCAGCTGGGGACCGCAGAGCGTTTTCTGGTTGAGCTTACCTACGCTGCTGATTCACTAAAGTTACCCGGTAATCCTGACATCTGGAATGCGGATGACCATAAACTGGAAGTGAAGTTTCAAGGCGGTGAGTCGGAAGAAATAGCCGTCTGGGACCCGAAACTCCGCAGGCTAAGAATGGATACTGATGATACAGCGCCGGAGAAAATCAATATTGGAGACAGCATGTATGTTATCAGTTATAATTACTACAAAACTCAGGATTATATTCACCAATATCCTGAGTTTGATTTGTACCGTTATCAAGTTGAGAATGGGAAGCAGCAATATATAGGAAAGGGAGGGTATATGCTTTATTACGGATCGACAGGAAGGTTTGTATTGTCTAATCCCGACAATAATTGGGTGCTTTATGATATTGATGCGCTCACTGAAAAAAAGTTGAAAATAGCGGATACCGGAGATCCCTATTTTTCAGAAGATGATCAATATATCCTGTTTGAAACGGAGGGCGGGCTGTTGCGGTATCAAACAGACACCGGTGATTTGGTGAAAATTCCTTTACTGTATGGGTTCCATTCAACCATTGTAAATCCAATTCGCGGAGAGGGCATAAGCAGTTACCCTAATGGGAATAAGAATCTCTATAACAGCAAAGAGTCCCTGATTATAAAAATGTATGATAAAAAAAATGATCTGACAGCCATCCTCTCTTATTCTTGCCAATCCGGTAAAAAGGTTATGCTGCTAGCTCCTACAAGAGAGCGGATCGATAAAATTGAACATAAGAATGGCAGCCTGCTGGCTGTCAGTATTGAGGATTATAATGTTCCAACCTATATTAAGGCATTTAACGGCTCGAAAGCAAAAATCATCTATAAGAGCAACCCGGATGATATAGAGGTTGGAAGAATTCGTAGTGAGAGGATCAGCTATAAAAATTCCGAAGGAGCAGACCTGACCGGTATTTTATACTACCCTTTGGATTTTAGTGATAAAAAAAGTTATCCCATGATCACTATTGTCTATGAGAAACAAAGCCACTTAGGCAATCAGTATTTACGTGATGGGTTTTTTGAGCGTACTGAGAGCCTAAACATACGTTCTTATCTTGAGGGTGGGTATTTCGTGTTTCTTCCCGATATTGTATTTGACAAAAGAGGGACGGGATTCTCGGCTCTGGATTGTGTGAATAAGGCTTTGGATGCTGTATCTGTATTGAGGTCCATTGATTTTACAAGATTGGGACTCATCGGATATTCCCATGGAGGATATGAGACTAATTTTATAGCCACCCATTCAGACCGATTTAAAGCCTATGCCTCGGGAGCGGGAAACAGCGATTTGATACGGTCTTATTTTTCATATAATTATAATTTCCTGAGACCTTTTTACTGGCAGTTTGAAAAAGGACAGTATAAAATGCCCGGAAGTTTTAAGGATTATAAGGAATTGTATATCCGAAATAGCCCGATTTACAATGTATCCGAAATCAGTGCACCGATATTACTATGGACAGGAATCAATGATAAAAATATAGATTGGAATCAGGTTATGGAGTTTTATATAGGATTAAAGAGGAATAAAAAAGAAGCCGTCGCCTTGTTTTATAAGGATGAAGCTCATGGATTCCTGAAGCGGTCCAATAAAATAGATATCGCCCGAAGAGTAGAGCAGTGGTTTGAATATCACCTTAAAGATGGGGTAAAAGCAGATTGGATGGAGGGAAGTGATCAACAGGATTGATTAACAAGTAAAGGATGCCTTTTGGGCATCCTTTTTAAATTAAGGTTTTACAAAAAGTGAGTTCGGGCATGAGGTGTTATTGATCCTTTGGAAAAGCTGTTCAGGGCCATTTCCGAGATCTGCTGTACACATAACGTTCCCTGATGTATCACATGTCACATGAGCATTGACACATTTAATAGCTTCGGCAGGGCGAAAAACGTACCCTGTTGCAGGGACTTTCGTGCTGCTTTTGTTAACATTGCTAGCGAGAGCAGATGTTGCGCCTATCATGACAATGAAGACAGGCAGAATGAACTTTTTCATAGTAATTGGATTTGTTGTTTTGCCTACTCTGATCTAAGGTTTTCGGCTTCCCCTTTTCTGAAATCTTCCATGATCGTCTGCGCATAACGATACCGGATGATTTCATTGCCTATAAGTGTATAGAAGTAATTGTTGCCAGCCAGCATTCCTGTCATTTTATTTTTGTGCCGGTTCTGAACATAAAAACTTCCGCTGTAACTTTTATTCTGGGTATTGTATATATCAATAATAGCATTGGTTTTCCATTGGTCCCTATTCTCAAATCTTCCCATGAGATTCGATTGGTTAAAAATTACTCCCCAGCAGGCCGTTGCCATCTTGTTTACTGTTAAAGGTGGAGCAGTCATCTTTGTTTTTCCATCGGATAGGATGGTGCTCTGAACTTTTGCAATATGGGTAGTATCGATGGTATTTTGCTCGGAGACAGAATTTTCCGATGTTTTTATGGTAATGATTTTATTGCGGTAGTAGTAGATGTAATAATAGGTATTGGTACGGCTGTCTGCAATAAGCTGGCCGTCCGTATCAAAAAGACCGTCCTTTTGTTTTTTGATGATGTCATCGTTCAGATGATAATTACCTGATATGGATTGTAAAATTCCTAACGATCGAATTTTGGTATTAGGATTAAAAGTTCTGAACGCAATCTGTGTAGAGTCCAATACCTGCAGCTGGTCAAAATACATTTTTTTGTAACTCATCGTTTTTGCAGAAAGAGTATTGAGATTTCCACGATAGATGACAGGAACGGTTCCGTCGGCAAGATAGAAATGGGAATCCCGAATATAAAGCGTTAAAGATTTAAATGGATGATCATAGTGATCAAGCTTTATGGTATGCTGCCTGAAAGTCGTGAAAGAAGAATCAATCTCAGTAATGGTAAGCGGGCTGATATAGTTACCAAGAATTACTTTTCCGTTACTTATGCCTGCAAAATAATAAGAATTAGCTCCTAAATCAAGGCTCTTATCCTGTACAATCGGATGATGGGGAAAACGTCTTATAAAATTATTATTTTTCTTCATCATCTGTTCGGAGGAAAGGAAAGGGATCAGTACCAGGGAAAAGCTGAAAATGATCGTAGAGATAATCCATAAAGAGGTTTTTAAAAATCTTTGTTTGAGCCTGACAGAGAGATAAATTCCTATGGCGGCCATGATAGCACAACCAATATTAAAAATAAGATGCTCATCCCAACCCAGTTTTTCGAGAATACCCCCACAGGAGCAGGGTACAAATTCACTGTAATGAATAATCAGATAAATATAGATCGTGAATGAGGTCATGAGGCCAAGTGAACTGTATAAACCATATATACGATATCTCGGAAACATGAGACAAAAGGATATGAGAAGCTCAGCAATAATCACAGCATACGAAGTGATACCTGCATAGGTGCTCAATAATGGTGACTGCGCAATCTGGATCTGAAAGTTTTCAAAATCAAGTATTTTGCTCACGGCAGCATACACAAATAATAAGATAAAGAAATAGCTTATAATGCTGATGCATATTGTTGATATTTTCATGGTGTAATTTTTTAAGTTAAATGGCTCGTATCAGGATCCACTTTATTTTCTCTCCGCAGTAATCCGGCATCCTGGAACCTTTTGAAACCGGACAGGTTGTTTTGAAATTCCCCATACTTTCCCAAATGCCACTTCTGGGACATGGTAAGCCTGTTTTGCAGATCAAGGGTAAGTGATGGGGAATCATATCTTACTATTTTAAGGATTATTTCCATTGATCCGCCAGTCGTGGGTATCCTTTATCGGTGGATCTGATGCCGGATGTATTTCTGTTCTCGTTGTGTCCTGAGTTTTTTGGGAAAAATATGTACTGTTTTCAGGATTTCGGATGATCTGTGATTCAGGTTCATCTATCATATCGTTCTGCCTGCAGCTTAAAGTTGCTATGCTTACTGCTATCGTTAAAATGATGTGAGGAATATACTTTTTCATATTGATATTGATTTAAGTTATTCCCAACCGGTTAGGGGTATTTATTAGAATTCTTAGACCAAAGGTATTTTGAAACCTGAGCATAAAAAACTGATATCGGATCAGCTTTTCAAAAGAAGACGTCATCATTTATAAATAATGACGGTAATAATCCTGTAAAATCTCTTTATGGATAAATGATTTACAATAAATATTACACATAATTGTGATTTACTTAATTATCTAGCTTTTATTGTCTTTTTTTGGCTAAATTTGACTCTTTCAGCCAAAAACTAATCACCATGACGACCTCACAATGTATCATGATCATATTGCTGCTGTTTTTGCCTATCACTGATTTCCATGCGGAGAAAAGCAGGAATGATTATGTTTGGCTGAGAAGTCAATATGAAAATCTGGAAAAGAATGATTCTACGGCTTTCAGGTATTTAAGAATTTATATATCAAAAGCAAAGAAGGATTCTGACTTTGTACGGCTTTCTGAAGCTTATAAATTTGCCGTTTATTTCACTCCTTCCAACGAAGGAAAACTTTCCTATGCAGACAGTACAATCTATGCAGCATTAAGGTCAAAGCAGCCGGAAATTATCGGTGATGCCTATTTGGGTAAAGGAATCTTTTATTACTTTAACCTTAAGAAATATGAACCTGCTCTGGCAGAGTACCTGAAAGCTTATGAATATTCTAAAAATGGTAAGGATGAGTATCTACATCAAAAAATCATCTATCATCTGGGTGTTGTAAAAAGTTATTTGGGATTTTATCAGGAAGCTTTAGATTTGTTTAAACAATGCAGTGCCTTCTTTGACAAGAAAAGTAAAGAAAAAAATCATCCCAATACCTTATTCAATTTTAAAAGAGGCTATTTTAATTCGATACATCAAATGGTGATCTGTTATCGAAATCTTAAGCAGTATGAAATGGCAGACGATCTCGTTGATAAAGCACTTCTGCATCTTGCTGATCAGGATCGGTTCTTACTGGAAAAAAGCTATCTGTTGAAATGCCGTGGCATCTCTGCATATCACCATAAAAACTATGCAGGCAGCATCCATGATCTGCATTCGGCATTACAGGAGATCGTAAAATCTAATGATTTTTCGTGGTTATCCGTAATTTATTACTACCTGGGAAAGAACCATATGGTAAGCAATGAAAATAAAGGATTGTATTATCTGGAGAAAGTTGATTCAATTTTTAACCGGCATACATTTATTCTTCCTGAAGTAAGACCGGCGTATGAAGATCTTATAACGTACTATTCAGAAAAAGGAGATCGGGACAAACAGCTGTATTATACCAAGCAGCTATTGAAGGTTGATAAACTTATCGGTAAAGATTTCACCTATCTATCGTCGAAAATACATAGGGAGTACGATACAAGATTACTCACTGAAAGCAAAAACAGATTGGAGAATATGAGCTCGCGCCGTATGACGTATATTCTTATATTTATTGTATCCACAATATTCTTTCTGTGTCTCTTCGTTATAAAATACCATAAGGAAAAAAATATAAAATTGAAATATCTGTTATTGCAGGACAAACTCAATAATAAGCAATATGATATATTAACTATTGATAAACAGGATGTTAGTGTATATCCTGTGAAAACGGGGCTTCCTGAAGAGCTTTATAAAGAATTGGATCTGAGATTTCAGAAATTTGAAATCGAAAACGGATTTACACAAAAGGGGTTAACATTAGGGATACTAGCTCTTAAAATGAACACGAATACGTCTTATCTTTCAACTTTCATCAATGAAAATAAAGGCACCAATTTTAAGACCTATATCAATGGACTCAGAATTTCATATATCACACACTTACTCAACTCGGAAAGAAAATACCTCATGTATACCATTGAAGCTCTTGCGGAAGAATCGGGTATTTCAACGCGCCAGCATTTTTCAGATCTATTTTTCGATATCAACGGCATCCGGCCGGCAGATTATATAAAGAATCGAAAAAAAGAGCTGGATATGAGTTGATTACGTCTTGCATTAGCGATTTTTTGTAAATTCCTGAAAAAAGGACATGGTAACAAAAACGATTTTTAAAAGGACATCACAGTTACTCGAAGAACTGGATTTAAAGATTAACGAAGTACATACCGACGGAAATGATTTGATCAAAATTTCAGAAAAGGCTTTGCTCATTATTGACGAGTCAGTAAGAAAATTAAAGCTTCTGGTTTCCAACCATCACTTTGATCATATTGCAGAAGAAGTACATTTTTTTAAGAAGCTAAAACCACAGTTTATCTCAAAATTTATTTATTACTCTGCGGTACTCGATATCGAGTCTCATAAGCCGGCCGCAGGAAATAAGACTTTAAAAAAATATTATGAGGCAGAGCAGGAGAAACTCAAGAACTTTTATTTGGAACATTCTGAATTTTACAGCTATTATAAGCGCGAAGCCACTTATCTTGATCATAAAGTATTTGTCCGTAATTCTTATGATCTCAAAATGAAGCTGTCGTCGGGCTTCTATAATTATGATCCCAATTTTACCACATCGCATGACCATTTGATCGCCAGGTTTATTTCCAATCAACAATTTGACCATTACTTAAAAAAACAGATTGAGGGCTCTAATGAAAATGCAACTTCAAAAGTACTGTCTCCATTGACGTGGTCAGGATCAAAGGTAGGCCTCATAGAACTGATCTATGCTCTTTACCAGATGCGTTGTTTTAATGGGGGTAATATCGAGCTGAGTGAAGTTATCAAAGTTGTAGAAAGGTCATTGGATTGCGATTTAGGCAACTTCCATAAAACCGTATTTGAAATCCGAAACCGAAAACAGGGGCCCACCAAATTCCTTCAACTGGTTGGCGACAATCTCAATCAATATTTTATAAATGGTGATGCTGAATAACGTAATGTCAGGTTAAACCTCAAATACAGGATGATTTGAGGTTTATTCCTTTAATCAACATTAATTAAATACTGTAAATCAGGATCATTTTTTATTCGATCCATCTCCTCCGTGATGATGTTGAGAATATCAGCCTTAATTTCTTTGTAATTATCCTGAATCTGTTGGGACATCGAATCATTCCCATTTTGGTCAATAAAGGTCCGGATCTGCGGTATCTTTTGATAGCTTTTCATTTCTTGAGAAAGCCTGACAGTATCCACAACAATCTCCGAATGAAAAATCTTCTGCTGAATCCTTTCATCAAAATTATCCGATACGGCACCAACAAAAAATCCCTGGGTCAGGGTAGAGATCTTTGAAGCAGGAATCAAACTATCCAATTGCGTAGAAATGGAAGTGGAAGTATCATTCCTGTTGATGGATATACTCTGTCTTTTCTGCAGTACTTTTCCAAAACGTTCGGATAAGGTTTTTGCTGTTTCACCCACTACCTGACCACTGAAAATATTGCCAACTGTATTTTGAATAACCTTGCTTTCTTTGTCTCCATAGTCTCTTGTCAACTGAGAAAAATCCTGAAACCCTAGACATACGGAAACTTTATTACTTCGGGCTGTAGCAATTAAATTATCCAGGCCTCTGAAATAAATCGTTGGAAGCTCATCAATAATAACAGAACTTTTTAACTGTCCTTTCTTATTGATAAGTTTAACAATTCTGGAATTGTAGAGTCCAAGAGCCGCAGAATAAATGTTCTGACGGTCAGGGTTATTTCCAACACATAGAATTTTAGGCTCATGTGGATTATTGATGTCCAAAGAAAAATCATCTCCGGTCATCACCCAGTACAACTGAGGAGAGATCATTCTTGACAATGGAATCTTTGCCGATGCAATTTGCCCCTGTAGCTGATCCTGTGCACCGCCTTGCCATGCATCCATAAATGGAGAGAGGTAGTTCTCTAATTCAGAATAAGAAGTTAATATCGTAAATACATCCTCATATTTCTTATTCAGCAATTCAATAGCGTGTGGAAACGTACAATATTTCCCGTTTTCATAGATTTTCAAAAACCAGATAATCGCTGCAAGAAGGATTATGGGGGATTCAACGAAGAAGTCCCCCTGTTTCTGAATCCAGCTTCTATTGAGATTCAGCATAATGGTATAAGCTGCTTCGTAGGCATCTGATATATCCGTCATAAAACTGGGATTTAGGGGATTACACCGATGGCTTTTTCTGGGATTGTCAAAATTGATGATATAGAACTTCGGCTTTACTGTATAAGCATCGGAATGATTTAGAAGATGGTTGTACGCAATGGTAGATAAATCATCAAATTTAAAATCATAGATGTACATGGAAAATCCTTTTTCAATATGCTGTCTGATATAGTTATTAACCACGGCAAAGGACTTTCCTGAACCAGGTGTTCCTAAAACAATAGTCGCACGAAAAGGATTGACTACGTTAATCCATCCCTGATGCCAGTTTCCCTGATAATAGAATTTTGTGGGAAGATTAACTGAGTATTCATTATAGAGTAATTGAGTCTCCTGCTGAAAACTTTCATTCTCACTATTAAAAACATCTGTCATTAAGTTATGCTTCAGAAGGCGGCTCATCCAGACCCCAGCCTGCATTAGAAGAATGTATCCGGATCCAGTAGATAGAATATAAAGTACAGGAGTAAAACTGCTGGCAGATTGTAAGAGGATTGCGTTTAAAAAAAATAAGACAAAACCGATAGAAAAAACAATACTAATTTTTTTCCAAGTGATCTTTTCATTTTTGACTCCCTTTGTTCCGAGGCAACTTAAAGCCAGTAAAACTATTGCGAACAGCTTAGAATAAATAGGTTGCGAAAAAAGGCCTGCTGTCTTATTAAAATTATAAAGTATTTTATTGATGAGTTCCAGTGTCCATTGTTGCTTTGCAAAAAATCCGTAACAAAACCAGTAGAGATGCATGAGTACTAGAATAATGCTTACCGCTCGCATAAACGCCATGATTTTGGCAAGTCCTCTTAAATCGTCTTCACCCTGCATATTACATTTTAGAAGCATAAATACAGGATTACGTATTCTCAACTATAAATGCGTCGTTGCAAGCATAAGTTGTCCGCCTTTGGCTCTTTGAGCATCATTATAAGACCGTTTTTACAAAAGAAGATTATTTTTATCTTCTTTTTCTTTGGCGCTTTTTCATTTGAGATGCAAAAAATTGTTCCTCCTGATCCTCATTGGTATCTGACAACAATAAACCGCTGAATAATCCGGCAAATATTTCTGTAATGTTATTGTTGTAGAAATGGTCTGAAGATTTTTCAAATAATAAATCAGCTTTAGTATTATGATATATATTGGTTTCTGGTTTTGTTTCTGATCCACTCCATAATTCATTGAATGAGTTGGCTGAAAGTTCCTTACTCAGCTGTGATCCATTCCATACTAATTGAGAGTGATGGTCAATGAATGTGATGCCATATATTCTTCCCTGATCATTTTTTCTAATCACAGTAGCCACTCCCTGTTCAAACAGTTGCGTTTTAAAAGATGCTTCAGAGTTTGAGGTTTTCAATGCTGTTTCAATGGTTCTTTTGAGAATTGGTTTTGAAGGATCATCTTTCATGTTTACTTTTGATTTCTCAATGAGCGCCTGAATATTTTTCCATCCTGAGTGCTTACCAAAAAGGGATGATTTAAAAGGAAGGCTTATTTTTTTTCCATTTTCATCCGTAACAAAATAGACGATTCCTTTTCTCATTTTTCCATGCAGTTCTCCACTAACTTCTTCAAAACAGATATTGAATTGAGAGAGTAAAGCGTTATAAGCACCCATACTTTGAAATCCATAGGTTTTAGGAATATGTCTTAGTACTGATGACAACTCGGTTTTGATATTCCCTTTAGTATAATCTACCGGTTTAAAAATAGAGTTTTGATTTAAATTCTTCTTCTCATGGGCAGCTTTCAAGTTGTATTGTTTTTCCAGTTTTCTGCAGGCTTCCATTGATCGATGATGATCATACTGATCCGGTATTTTCTTTCCATCGATCTGAACACAGGTGGTCACAATATGAATATGGGTTCTATCAATATCCGTATGTTTAAAAACAACATAAGGTTGATTGCCATAACCCATTTCCTGCATATATTGCTGAGCCATTCCCAGATAATCTTTATCATCTACCTTGTCCTCGGGGTCAGGATTAAGGGAAATATGTCTTACCGGTTTTTCAGTTTTGTTATTGGCAATCAGGTAGGGTTCAAAGTACCTATGAAAAAATCTGACCGAATAATTTTGATCCCACAAATCAGGAATCTTATTGGTCAACAATACAGTTCCATGGCCATGATCAACTTTCTGCTGATTATAGGTCAGAGCACCCCAAAGGTTTTCACCTTTTCCAATTTTTGCAATCATTTTTCAGGATTTTTTTGAATATGGTTTTGCTCAAACTCTTTGGTGAGTTCAATAATCTGCTTACCAATTAAAGCCAGATCTTTGGTATGGTTTTCCAGTTTAAAGAGATAGAAAGACGCTTTTTTCTCGGTAAAATTTCGATACAACATTTTTACAATCTGATTATAATTGTTTCCAATCGACTGAAACTGGTAGAAGAATTTAGTGAGCTGGGTATGATAATCCATAGTTGAAACATCCACTTTTACAACTTTCAGTTCTTTCTGAAACAAAATTGTTGTAATAAATTTCGCTTTGCTAGTCATTCCTGAAGTTTCATATAATTTCAGGAAATTACTGTTTTCTGCATCCGTAAGACGGAATACATACCTGTTTTTACTCGGATTAAGCTTTGGCTTACGTCCGCCTTTGTTTTTTTTATTGTTGTCCATAGCATTCAATTTAATACGATCAAAATCACGACTTCGGAGTGGTTTTTAAAGCCCCAGCCAGGGCAAGTTGTTTTGAGGCACAAAAAAAGTTATGAGGCACTCAAAACATAACTTGCCCCTTTCGGGTGAAAGGAAATATCTTTAATAGAATAGATTTATAGCATTATACTATTCAGGCACTACCATTTCAAAAAACTCCTCAATCTTCTGGAACAAAGTAATCACTATGTTTTGCAGAAACAGTATTAGAAAGAATGCCAAGGACAGTCACTTAAAGCCAAAAGCAACCATGAAAAAACATCCCCCAAAGAAATACTATTCATTTGCATCAGATTGAGCGCATGACTTCATAACTGATGATCTGACAGAAATATTGAATAATGGAAATCCGGCTTTCCAGCCTTCCTGAATTCAAGCCATCACCATATCGTATGTGAGAGATATAAATCAGGAAATCATTCTCCCAAGGTGGCAAGATGGATGGTATTCAGTGAAGAGTGATAGAAGTCAATAGAGATTTCAGGAATCCCAGCCAGCAATACTGAAAACAGGGTGGTGAACCTGAATTATTGACTGCTCGATGACCTGCATTCAGTCTTTCTTTCAAATTATGTTTAACTCAAATTCAAGCAAAATGGAAACAAAAAAACAACCATCCATTATTACATTTTCCACTCAAAAAGGTGGAGTAGGGAAAAGTACATTTACAGTACTTCTGGCAAGTATTCTTCATTATCGTTTAGGATATAATGTTGCTGTTTTCGACTGTGACTTTCCACAGTATAGTTTACTCCAGATGAGAGAACGGGATTTAAAAACAGTGATGCAAAATGAGATTCTTAAAAAATTAGCACACAGACAGTTTACTACCATTAACAAAAAAGCATATCCTATTTTTCAAAGCAGCAGTGAAACGGTAATGAATGAGGTTGAACGGTACATCAATAATACAGATATCCTCCCTGATGCCATATTTTTAGATTTGCCTGGCACGGTCAATACCGCAGGTATTTTGAAAACACTAACCAGTGTCAATCATATCTTTTCTCCGATAACAGCAGATCGTATTGTATTGGAGAGTACTTTAAGTTTTACGGATGTACTGATTAATGTACTGATGAAAGAAAAACACACGGAAATAAAAACCGTCCGGTTTTTTTGGAATCAGTTTGATGGCAGAGAAAGGACCATGTTGTACGAAAATTACAGCAAAGTAATTACAGACTTAGGACTGCAGCTTATGGAAACAACCATTGCAGACAGTAAAAGATTTCGGAAAGAAGGTGAAGCAGCAACAAAGACGGTTTTCCGGTCTACACTACTGCCTGCAGATGCTAAGCTGTTAACGCAATGCAGGCTGGATCAGTTTGTAGAAGAATTTCTGAAAATTGTCAAATTATAGCAGTATGGAAAATGAAAAAAAGAACAGTAAGGAGAACGGTATCGATGAGCAGTATTTGATGTCTATTATGGCGGGAGGTCCAAAGAAAGAAGTACCGATTCAAAATGCTGACGTTCCAAAGGAAAAAGAAGTACAAAAGAATAAGTTGAACAGGAAGAAGAGCAATGATATAACTTATATTGAGCAGTTTCTTACTCATCATACAATGACCAAGCGTGGTGATAAAAGTATTTATATCCGGCCTGAATATCATGAGCGACTTTCCCGTATTATTCAGATTATCGCAGAAGACCAGATTCCATTGTATGCTTACCTGGATAATATTCTGGCGTATCATTTTGAAATGTTTGAAAAGGAGATTACTGATGATTTCAACAATAAATACCGTCCAATCTTTTAATTCTTACTCATATGGAACAACTCATCATCATCTTTTTGCTCATCATTATTATGCTGATTCTTATAGACAGAAAATTTTTGATCAATATCCGAGGGAAAAATCACAGTGATACCAATAAGAGTGTACCTTCCATTATGGGAGCTACAAGGCAAAGAGAAGGACAGATTTTGCCAATCAGTGCCAGGGAAAGACAATATGAATCCGCTTTAATGGCACAAAATAACTTTGAATCAGAAACCAAAGAAGAGGAATTTGACCCTATCAGTCATACTGAAAATATCAATGATATTCTGGCCAGAAATGATGATTGGGGGCAGGAGGATGAAGATTGGAAATACGAGGACTCTACTATTGAAAGCGGGTTTGCTACAGGGGTTACCTTCCAGGAATTGAGTACTGCGAGTCAGCTGCTTCAACAGCACGTGCTGGAGCCTGACTTAGAACAACAGGCAGCAGATATCATTCAAAGAATTCAGGGAACCGAGCTTTTTGATCTCTTAGAGAATTCATTAGGAGATGCTTCGAAAAGAATTGCCACTTTACTGACAGCGAGCATTCCGGATGATAACAAGATCATTTCTTCTAGGCGAAATAATTCTTCTGACAGTTTCGATATTGGGGAGTTTGTTTAGGCAAATTCCCCTTTTACATTGTAACGGAACTTAATCCGGTCTGTTATCAAACAATTCATGGAGTTTCTGTTGAAGAACTCTTTTATCAGGAAGCTGGGTCTTGTATTCGGAAACCATGGTGGGGGAAAGGTTTCTGCTAAGGGCATATTCTACGACTTCACTGTCTTTATCCTTACAAAGCAGTACGCCGATACTTGGGTTTTCATTTTGACGTTTAACATCCCTGTCCAGGGCTTCTAAGTAAAAGTTAAGCTGACCCAGATGTTCAGGTTTGAATTTATCTGACTTCAATTCAAATGCGACCAGGCATTGCAGCCCTCTGTGAAAAAACAGAAGATCAATATAGAAATCCGAATTACCCACTTGTAGTTTGTATTCTTCGCTGATAAAAAGAAAATCTCTACCTAATTCCAGGATGAAATTTTTCATCTGCTGTATTAACCCTTTTTGAAGATCACTTTCATTGAAAGTTTCAGGTAAATTTAAAAAGTCAAATACATAGCTGTCCTTAAAAGTATTGGCAATGTCGGGATTTGTTTCTCTCAACACCGTTGAGAGTTTTGAATTTCCGATCATCGTCCTTTCAAAGAGGCTGCTGGAAATCTGCCTTTCAAGCTCACGAAAGCTGTAGTTCTCACGTTTAGTCAGTTTAATATAGAATTCGCGCTCCTCAATAGATTTACATCTGGAAAAGATTGACAAATTATGAGACCAGCTAATTTCTCTCAACAGTGTTGAGATTTTTGGAAATTCCTTATAGGACTCATAGAACTGCTTCATTCTCCAGAGATTCTTATCGGAAAAACCTTTGATCTGAGGATCATGGGCTTGGATGTATTGAGACAGTTCTTTGACCACTGATTGTCCCCATTCGCTCAGTTCTACTTTATTGCTGATATATTCTCCTACATTCCAGTATAAATCGATCAGTTCTTCATTGACTTTTCTTATTGCATTGTTTCGAGATCGGTTGATGAGTTCAATAATGTCAGTGAATCTTTTATCCATGATTTCTTTTTTGAAATTCCCTACAAATTTACAATTAATTGCCATCAAATACCTAGAAGGATTGTGTTAGTTAACGGCCAAAAGATTCCTCCTGCTGCCATTCCTTTCAAATAATTCCCGGTCCAGTACATCTTTGTCTTCAAGCCCGTAGAGTACGGGTTTCATCATTAAAAATCTATTCATTATGAAAAAACAAAGAAAAAAATTGCTGTATGCGGTTTTAGTATTGGCAACAATTAATTCAGTCTTCGGTCAAGGCAACGGTTCAGCAGGAATTAACGAAGCTACACAGATGGTCACTTCTTATTTTGAACCCGCTACCCAATTAATTTACGCCATAGGTGCAGTCGTCGGACTCATCGGAGGAGTAAAAGTTTACAACAAGTTCAGCAGTGGAGATCCTGATACCAGTAAAACGGCTGCCAGCTGGTTCGGAGCATGCATCTTTTTAATTGTTGCCGCAACCATTCTTCGCTCATTCTTCCTTTAACATGATGAGTATGACTAGCTATCACATTAATAAGGGAATAGGCAGGACGGTAGAATTTAAGGGTCTTAAAGCGCAATACCTTTTTATTTTTTCAGGTGGACTATTAGGGATATTGGTATCCGTAATTGTCATGTATATGGCTGGCGTTAATACGTATCTCTGTTTAATTCTTGGAGGAGCCAGCAGTGGACTTCTGATCTGGCAGACTTTCGCACTGAATAGAAAATACGGTGAGTACGGTCTGATGAAAGCAGGTGCACGCAGGAAACATCCCAAATACATCATCAGCCGTAAGAGTATGTACCGGTATCTGAAAACCAACCGTAAAAAAACAGACGTATGAGAAATTCTTCTAAAGCAGCAACCTTGGAAAGTAAATTTCCATTGCTTGCGATTGAAAATGATTGTATCATTTCAAAAGACGCTGATGTTACGGTTTGCTTTAAAGTACAACTTCCAGAACTGTTTACCGTTGCTTCCGCTGAGTACGAAGCCATGCATTCCGCCTGGTTCAAGGCGATTAAAACACTACCTGATTTTACGGTTGTTCATAAACAGGACTGGTTTATTAAGGAAAACTACAATCCTGATTTATCGGGAGAAGATCAGAGTTTTTTGTCAAAATCATTTGAAAGGCATTTCAATGAGAGGCCTTTTTTAAACCATTACTGCTACCTGTTCATCACGAAAACCAGTAAGGAAAGAATGCGGATGCAGAGTAACTTTTCATCATTATGCAAAGGCAGACTGATTCCGAAAGAGATTAAGGATAAAGAGGTGATCAGTCGTTTTTTTGAAGCTGTCGACCAGCTGGAACGGATCATAAATGACAGTGGCTACATTCATTTGGAAAGGCTGACTGAAGATGAGATCTCAGGAACCCGCGAAAGATCAGGACTCTTGGAACAGTATCTTACTTTATCACGAGATACTCATCCCTCATTACAGGATATTAAGCTCGGATCTGAAGAAATGCGGATTGGTAACAATCGTATCACTATGCACACCTTATCGGATACAGAAGATCTGCCCGGTACTGTTACATCTCACAGCCGTTTTGAAAAGTTAAGTACAGACCGCAGTGACTGTCTTCTTTCATTTGCTTCACCCGTGGGACTTCTGTTAAGCTGTAATCACATTTATAACCAGTATCTGTTCATTGACAACAGTGATGAGAACCTGAACAAATTTGAAAAATCTGCAAGAAACATGCATTCTCTGGCAAGGTATAGCAGAGCCAATCAGATCAATAAGGAATGGATTGAAAAGTATTTGAATGAAGCACATTCTTTCGGGTTACAATCTATCCGTGCTCATTTTAATGTCATGTCATGGTCTGATAATCCTGCTGAACTAAAGAAGTTAAAGAATGACACAGGTAGTGCTTTAGCATTAATGGAATGTAAACCCCGTCATAATACAACCGACACAGCAACATTATATTGGGCAGGAATTCCGGGTAATGCAGGCGATTTTCCAAGTGAAGAAAGCTTCTACACATTCATTGAACCTGCTCTATGTTTTTTCACTGAAGAAACCAACTATCAGGATTCCCCTTCACCATTTGGGATTAAGATGGCCGACCGCCTAACGGGAAAGCCTATCCACCTGGATATTTCAGATCTGCCAATGAAGCAGGGGATTATCACCAACAGAAATAAGTTTATCCTTGGTCCTTCAGGAAGTGGAAAGTCTTTTTTCACCAACCATATGGTAAGACAGTACTATGAGCAGGGCGCTCATGTCCTTTTGGTGGATACCGGAAATTCCTATCAGGGATTATGTGAACTGATTAAAGGTAAAACCAAAGGAGAGGATGGGGTATATTTTACATATACAGAAGACAATCCCATTGCCTTCAATCCATTCTATACAGATGACGGGGTCTTTGACATTGAAAAGCGGGAGAGTATCAAAACCTTGATTCTGACGCTATGGAAAAGAGATGATGAACCACCGACCCGCTCAGAAGAGGTAGCGTTGTCCAATGCTGTCAGTGGATATATCGAAAAGATTAAATCCGATGACCAGCATCCTTCTTTCAATGGGTTCTATGAGTATGTAAAAGATGATTATCAGAAAGTTCTGGAGCAGAAGAAAGTGAGAGAAAAGGACTTTGATATTGCCAACTTTCTCAATGTGCTGGAACCTTACTACAAAGGAGGCGAATATGACTATCTGCTCAATTCAGAAAAGCAGCTGGACTTATTATCCAAACGTTTTATAGTTTTTGAAATCGATGCTATTAAAGATCATAAAATTCTGTTCCCCATTGTGACCATTATCATCATGGAAGTCTTCATCAATAAGATGCGAAGACTTAAAGGAATCAGAAAACTGATCCTTATCGAAGAGGCCTGGAAGGCCATTGCCAAGGAGGGGATGGCAGAGTATATCAAATATCTTTTCAAGACGGTAAGGAAATTCTTCGGGGAAGCCATTGTAGTAACTCAGGAAGTTGATGACATTATACAGTCACCGATTGTGAAGGAAAGTATCATTAACAATTCAGACTGTAAAATCCTTCTTGATCAGCGTAAGTATATGAACAAGTTCGATGATATTCAGGCCATGCTGGGATTGACTGATAAGGAAAAATCTCAGGTACTTTCTATCAATATGAACAATGATCCACGAAGATTGTATAAGGAAGTGTGGATCGGATTAGGAGGAACGCACTCTGCGGTCTATGCAACTGAAGTTTCTACCGAAGAATATCTGGCTTATACCACCGAAGAAACAGAGAAGATGGAAGTGATGAATCTTGCATCAGAACTTGATGGTAATGTGGAACATGCCATTAAGCGGATTTCTCTAAAGAGAATCAAACCGAATACGAAAGACAATTAAATCATTTAAAATTTTACAACAATGAAAAATTTAATCATCAAAACCATAATGGTAGCATTCTTCGCTACTCTCACCTATACAAAAGCGCAATTTGTCGTAACAGATCCTGCTAACCTGGCATCCGGAATTCTGAATTCAGCCAACGAAATTGTACAGACTTCATCAACCGTTTCCAACGTCGTTAAGAACTTCAATGAGGTTAAAAAGGTGTATGAGCAGGGCAAAGAATATTACGATAAGCTCAAAGCGGTCAACAACCTTGTCAAAGATGCCAGGAAAGTTCAGCAGACTGTTCTTTTGGTGGGTGATGTCTCTGAAATGTATGTGAATAATTTCGGTAAAATGTTGAATGACCCCAACTTCAATGCTCAGGAATTAGCTTCTATTGCCAATGGTTATTCTGCGCTTCTTACGGAGAGTACGGAGCTATTGAAAGAGCTGAAGGAGATTATTACTTCCAGCGGCTTATCACTTAATGATAAAGAAAGAATGGATGTTGTTGACCGGGTGTATAAAGAGGTTAAAGCCTATCATAATCTGGTAAGATACTATACGAACAAGAATATTTCGGTCAGCTACCTGAGAGCTAAAAAACAAAACAATACCCAAAGGGTGTTAGATCTTTACGGAACCTCTAATCAAAAATACTGGTAAAATGGAACCTAACAACTTACACGAAGTCCTGCGTTCCGTTTACGAAGAAATGATGCCGATGTGCGCCGATATGGCTGCAGTTGCAAAAGGAGTTGCCGGTCTAGGAGCCCTGTTCTATGTGGCATTAAAAGTCTGGCAATCATTGAGCCGTGCGGAGCCTATTGATTTGTTTCCCATGTTGAGACCTTTTGCCATTGGCATCTGCATTATGTTTTTCTCGACATTGGTTTTAGGAAGTCTGAATGGGGTGATGAGTCCTATTGTTCAGGGCAGTCATTCAATGCTGGAAAATCAAGTAATGGATATGAATGACCTCCAGCAAAAGAAAGATCTTTTGGAGCGTGAAGCCATGCTTAGAAACCCGGAGATGGCCTATTTGATTTCTAATGAAGAATTTGACAAAAAGCTGGAAGAGCTGGGATGGTCGCCTTCGGATTTAGTCACGATGTCCGGAATGTATATTGAAAGGCAGATGTTTACTATCAAGAAGGATATCAGAGATGGTTTTCGTGAGTTTCTTGAAATATTGTTTCAGGCTGCTGCATTGGTTATTGATACCATCAGAACATTCTTTCTGATTGTACTATCAATCCTGGGTCCTATTGCATTTGCGATTTCGGTTTGGGATGGCTTTCAGACCACTTTAACCCAATGGTTGACCAGATATGTCAGTGTTTACCTATGGCTTCCTGTTGCAGATATATTCAGTGCGATTCTTGCCAAAATACAAACTTTGATTTTAGAACGGGATATCGAGATGCTGGCAGATCCTAGTTTCATTCCTGATACTTCCAATACGGTTTACATCATCTATATGGTGATTGGGATCATAGGCTATTTTACGGTACCAACAGTGACAGGCTGGGTGATTCAGGCAGGAGGTGCAGGTAATTTTATGCGTAATGTAAACCAGACCGCTACGAAATCCGGCAATGTTGCAGGAGCCGCAGTAGGTTCAGCAACAGGAAATATTTCGGGAAGATTATTAAAATAAAAATACAGTTCTATGGAATTTAAAACTTTAAGAAATATTGAGAGCAGCTTCAAGCAGATCCGTCTGTTTACGTTTGTTTTTGCGGTGTTATGTTTTGGGGTGGTAGGCGTGGTCGTATTCAAGTCCTACCAGTTTGCAGAAGAGCAGCGTCAAAAGATCTATGTGTTGGATAACGGTAAATCATTAATGGTGGCGCTATCGCAGGATATGTCGATTAACAGGCCTGTGGAAGCGAGAGAGCATGTAAGGCGATTTCATGAATTGTTCTTTACGATCGCTCCTGATAAGAATGCTATTGAAAGCAATGTGAAAAGGGCTTTCAATCTGGCTGATCAATCTGCATTTAATTACTATAAAGACCTTCAGGAGAAAGGCTACTATAACAGGATCATTTCCGGTAATATTCAGCAGAGGATTGAAGTGGACAGTGTTGTTGCGAACTTCGAAAGTTATCCGTATGCCATAAAAACGTACTCCAGACAGTTCATTATCAGATCCAGTAATCTTACCATCAGAAATTTAATCACAAACTGTTCATTGGTTAATTCTGTACGGTCTGACAGCAATCCGCAGGGATTTACCATTGAAAAATTCAACGTACTTGAAAACAGAGATGTAGAAACGGTTGAACGCTAAAAGAAAAGTAATGAAAAAACTAAGAGATACAATCGAAAATTATGTTGTAAAGGTTGAAAGTCGTTGGAAAGTTCTTCCGGTAGAACGTCAAAGGTTCCTGACCAAGGTTTTCTTCGGTAGTTATGTTGTGCTGACGATTATTGTCATTATCAATGTCTGCATTTCTACACGCCAGAGAAGTAATACGATGTCTATTGATCACATTGATGGAATTTCTAAGAAAACTTTCGAAAAAGATTCAGGACAGAATGATACAGTAAACTCATTAACAAAAGAATAGATCATGAAAGATTCAGAGAAAATTAAAATCACAGAAAATGACCTTCCTCAAAATGAGTCAAGCGATCATCCGAAAGTCCAATGGGAGAGACTGAAAAAGCCTGTCATCTATCTTTTGATGGCTGCCGTATGTGCAATTTTCTTCTATCTTATTTTTAAACCAAAATCCAACAATACCATTATTGAAGAGGCAGGATTTAATGCGGACATTCCGCAAGCAAAAGAAGGACAGCTGCAGTCGGACAAACAAAAGGCTTATGAACAGCAGCTTCTAGAACAAAAAAATGAAGAGAAAAGAAATGCGGTAACGAACTTATCAGACTATTGGAATGAACAGAACACTTTACATTCTACTACTAATCCTTCTGCTTCAATTTCTAATACGAGTACTCTTCCGCAATCTGATCAGAATGCCGTGAACAGTTACCGCTACGCACAACAGACTTTGGGTTCATTCTATAGCAGGGATGATTCTGAAGTCCATCATCTGAGGAAAGAAATTTCAAGATTAAAGAATGAAGCGATGCAAAACAATTCTGTTCCCGCAGGTCTTGGTCTGAATGACCAGTTAGAACTGATGGAAAAATCATATCAGATGGCTGCTAAATATCTTCCAACAGTTCCAAAGCAGAAAGAGATAGAATCAAAAGAAGATGTTGAAAAGCCTGTTAAGAAGAACATTACACTGACATCGGTAAAACCGGGGTATTCCAGTGTTGTTTCCTCGCTATACAGAGAGCCTTCTGACAGTACTTTTATTATAGGTTTGAATAAGAACAGGTTTTATAACGCTCAAAATGAAAAAACGATTTCAGGCCAATCTAAAAATGCAATAAGAGGTATAGTCTATGAGACTAAGACATTGGTTAATGAAAGTACATTATCTATAAGGCTTTCAGAAGCGATGCAGCTTGGAAGTACTGAGATTCCTCCAGGAACTATGCTGGTTGCTGCAGGTAAATTTCAGGCTGGAAGACTTCAGTTAAAAATCTCTTCCATCCAATATAAGAGTAATGTCTATCCTGTGGAAATCAATATTCATGATAATGATGGACAATTGGGTTTATACGTTCCGTATTCACCGGAGCAGAATGCAATCAGTGATATTGTTGCCAATATGAGCCAGACTTCAGGTACCAATATTATGATGACCCAATCGGCAGGACAACAGGTTGCAGCTGATCTAAGCAGGGGAGTCATGCAGGGATTGTCGGGTTATTTTCAAAAAAGAGTGAGACAATTAAAAATCACTGTAAAAGCTGGCCATCAGGTTTTACTCGTGCCCAAAAATAACTAATAAAAAAATTAAAGAATGAATACGCAAAAGAGCCATTATATTCTCATAATACTATTGCTTCTATTGGCAAGCAGAGTATTGGGTCAGGATTCCGTGATGACATATGTTTCATTGGAACAGGTTAAGCTGGAACCTTTCAGGTTGCAGGTGACCTACAATAAAACGACCCATCTGGTATTTCCTTCATCTATACGGTATGTAGATCTTGGAAGCGATCTGTTGGTTGCCAATAAGGCAGAGCCTATCGGCAATGTTCTCAGAGTCAAATCTACAGTCAGAGATTTTGAAGAGGAAACCAATTTTTCGGTTATTACTGAAGATGGAAAATTTTACAGTTTCGATGTTTTTTACAGTGCATTTCCTGATGTCCTCAGTTATGATCTTGTAAAGATGGAGAGAAACACTGAAAATTCAGCCGATGTACTTTTTGAAGATCTCAAAGGAAGCTCTTCATCTCTTACAGAATTGATTATGGAAAACCTGTATCGAAAGAGCAAAAAAGAAATAAAGCATATTGCAGCAAAGAGCTTCGGAATTCAGTTTTCTGTTCGTGCATTACATGTCAATGATAATAAATTCTACTTTACCCTGCATGTTGATAACAAAAGCAATGTAGACTATGATATTGAATTAATCAATTTTAAAATTGCAGATAAGAAGAATTTAAAGAGAACTGTTATTCAGGATAAGTTGTTACAACCAATCAGGATTTATTCGCCGGTGACGATCTCAAAGCATAATTCGGGTGTAACAGCTGTTTATTTACTGGAGCAGTTTACTTTGTTAAAGGATCAGGTGTTAGAAATTGAAGTGCTGGAAAGAAACGGAGGGCGGAATCAAAAAGTTCAACTTGGGAATAAGGAGCTGATCAATGCAAGACTGATCGATAGTTTAAATTTTAAAACCAATTGAGATGAACAAATTATTGATAGCAATGCTTTTCATGAGTACAATGAACGTAAAATCTTTTGCCCAGCAGATGATTCCCGGACAAACCGGTGTTGAACTTTCTTATTCAGTATTTCCCAAATCTCCCGAAAAGCAAAATTATCTGATAAGTACGGGGTTTGTTTCTTACGTAAAGAATGGAAATTACTTTTTTGGTCTGGCAGAATATAGCAGGAAAAATTATAAATATACCAATTATGCTATTCCGATAGATACATTTCTGCTGGGCGGTGGCTACAGTTTTTATGTATGGGGAGATTTCATACGAAATGTCAATCTTAATCTAGGAATTGGCGTGCTGGTTGGTTATGAGCAGGTTAATAGGGGTAATGAATTAATTTACGATGGCTCAATACTTGGCTCTGCAGATCAATTTATTTATGGTGCGGGTGGTAAGTTGTCGCTTGAAAGCTATCTGACGGAACATTGTGTATTTCTAGTCAGCGGGCAGTTGCGCTTTTTGAAAAATAGTCAAATGGATCAGTTTTACCCTCTGTTGGGTTTTGGAATAAGATATAATTTTTAAAAATAATATAAAATGAAAAATTTAATTAATATTAAAATTAAAACGCTATTCAAGTTTTCCTTAATACTCTATATGATCGGATTACTTGTACAATCATGCCAGAAGGATGATTTAGAAATTCGGCAGAATTTTCCTTTTGAGGTGTCGGTTATGCCGGTTCCTAAGGACATAGCTAAAGATGAGTATGTGGAGATACGTATTACAATACTTCCTGAAGGTAATTTTTCTGACACAAAGTATTATCTTAGGTATTTTCAGTTTGAAGGAACAGGAAAGCTTCAGTATTATAATACACAGCCCTATTTTCCTAATGATAGCTATCCTCTTTATGAGAAAGAGTTCAGATTGTATTATACTTCAACCTCGGAAGTTTCACAATCATTTACGGTATGGATCTATGATAGTTTTGGAAATGAGAAGAAAATTGAATTTCAGTTTAACAACAGAAAAATAGAAGAACAAATCAAGCGTCTTTAGCTGATAAATTTTTGATAAAAGGGGAGAATTAAAATTATGCTTTAATACTTGCGAAAAGATGGTTGACCATTGAAGGGCAATCACCTTTTCGCGGCGCCACAAGAATCCAGGCCGATTATCGGTCTGAATTCTTATTTTTAAGAACATAAAGAGTCTATAATATCCCTTCATCTGCGAAAGAGAAGGAGTCCATTGAGGTTATTATACAATGATCCAGTAAATTAATATTTAATAGTTGGGCGGCTTCTTTTATTTTCTGTGTAATGTTTATGTCCTCACGAGAAGGTGTCAGATTACCGGAAGGGTGGTTATGAGCTATAATAAATGACACGGCATTACATAATAAAGCACCCTGCATAATAATTCTTATATCAACCAGAGAAGAGGTAATCCCGGATTCTGATATTTTTTGTATTCCTAAGACCTTATTGGCCTGATTCATATACATTGAATAAAATGACTCTCTATAATCAATCTGATCTGCATCAAAATGTTCCCGGAAAATATTTGTAGCATCCTGTGAGTTCAGTACTTCTTTTTCAGTATTTCCTTTTCTTGTATAGATCAATTTGATCTCATTCACTATATTAAATTTCATTGTTATTGCTCTGAGCACGGCAGAGCCTTGTATTTCCCGTACTTAAGTTAAACAGCATTTATTTAATAAAACACGATTGAACTGCTGCGTACCTGTTTTATTAGGTCAAAAGCTCTTCGATCTTCCCTCCTTCCTTTTCTCTCCAAACCTTTGTTGGGCTTTAATCAATATTTTTTCAAAAGAAAACCGGAAAAAAGAAAGCAGATATGAAGTGTTGACAATGAAAAAAGTCAAAAGGAAACGGAATAATTGGAGGGTACCTTTAGGGAGGAAACCGTTTATGCCGTAGTCTTTTGACGGCACAGACGATGGCTGGCAACAATACCTTAGCTGCCTTTTTACCGATTTTTTATGAAAAAAAATATAAATTATGCTATCCATCCCTGTAAATGTGAAATATCTGGATAATGTTCTGATGCAGCGTACTATCGAGGTGCAAAAGTTGGAGCCTTCTCTTGAAGAATATCTTGATTGCAGGGCTTATGATGTTGCAATGCCCGTAATATTTTCGTTATTGTGGTATCTTCATGATGATCTGCCTGCGTCATCATATTATAGTGGTTCATTTGAAAAAGCTTTTAAAATATCAGGTTATACAATAGGCTTGCTTCTCGATTTGTATTCGTATAAGGCTAAAAAGAAGGAAATTAAAGCTTACGCTCATGTTGTAAAAATTATTCAAAATTGAAATTTGTGATGAGCAGATAGCGATCGATAGAGTTGTCTCTTTATTCTATCAATACTCAGCTGATCTGGAAGAGGAGTTCGACCGATTGGAAATACAGTATCCTGTTGAAGTTTGTTATTTCAGGTATATTCAAAAAGGTTCCATCAGATATTGTAACGAAAATAGGAAGATCCGATATTTGAAAGAATCAGAGGCAGATGAAAATTTATCTAAAGAGCGTTCAAGACTTTAATTATACACTGAAAAGTTAATATGAATTTCAAGTTTTTTAATTGAGAATATATAAATTTTTGATTTGAGATATGTCAAGCAGGATCTGTTTTTTTTGACCTGATAAAAATACTTAAAATAATAGCTTTTCAGAGGTTATTATATTATCTGATGTTCATTTTTTCAAAATTAATAATTTCCTGAAATGATAGAAACGAGAAGGTGACAATTGTAAGACCTCAATAATAATGTGAAAGTAAAAGCTTACTACACTTCGCGTTACTCTCAACAAATAATATGGAAATTCTAGACAAAGAAACGATGTTCAGTATTTTTGAAAAAATAAATTAATATCAGAATATTATACGTGATTTGGTTTATCTTTATTTACAGGATTACGATGGATGAAATGAAGATAATTATTGTTTCCAACCAATAAGTTATAATAGAGTATGTGAAACTCTAAGTTTATGGTCTCCATATTGAAAATATTTTCTATTTTTGGTAAAACTGTAGACCTCTATCTATGAATAAAATAAGTTTTAAATTAATTTGCGCAATCGATTGCATTTTTTCATGTTTTTTATATGCTCAAAGATCTGTAAAAGTTGTTAATTCTTTGGATTTTTCCAGAAATGAAGTAGTGTCAATTCCCAGAACTATGCTGCGGTCATTTTTACATAAAAACAGTGAGGAAGAGCTTAGAATAAAAGATGCAAAAGGAAAATGGCTGCCTATTCAATGGATAGATTATGATGCTGATGGGAAAAATGAAGAATTACTTCTTCTGGTAAATATTGACGGAGGAAAGACCAATGTATACACTATTGTTGCGGATGGGAGCGCTCAAATCCCGGAAAGCGGGATTTCTACCTATTCGAGATTAGTCCCGGAAAGGGTAGATGATTATGCCTGGGAAAATGATAAAATTGCTTTCAGGGTCTATGGTCCGAAAGGCCAGCAGGAAGCTTTAAAGGGAGTTAAAAGTAGTACGCTTTCAAGTGGTGTTGACATCTGGTTGAAAAGAACAGATAAGCCTGTTATCAATACATGGTACAAAGGGTATCTTACAGATCCTATGTATTATCATAAAGATACAAGAGGGGAAGGTTATGATCCTTACCATGTAGGAAACAGCAGAGGAACAGGCGGGATTGGAATCTGGAAAAATGAAAAACTTCAGGTTTCCCAAAACTTTGTTGCCTCCAGAACAATTGCTGAAGGTCCTTTAAGAACAGTTTTAGAATTGACTTATCAGCCATGGAGTGAATTTGGAGTAAAAGAAACCAAAAGAATTTCACTGGATCTGGCTTCCAACTTTTCAAAGTTTGAATCTGTTTTTGAATCAGAAAAACCTGTTCCGAACTATACTATTGGAATTACGTTGCATAAAAATGAAGGAAAAACCCAACTGAATAATCAAAACGGATATTATCTTCATTGGGAAAAAATAGACGATGCTTTTGTGGGAGAAGGAATTGTTGTGAATCCGCAAATCGTTGAAAAATCAATCGCTTTTACCTCAGATATTCCTGATGAAAGTCATCTATATGTTATTACAAAGCCTTATAAAACCTTAACATATTATGCAGGGTTTGCCTGGCAGAAAAGCGGACAGGTGCAAACACAGAGAGACTGGGAGAATATGCTTCAGAAGCAGGCTCAGATCATTGCAAAACCATTGGTGGTGAAAATAGGAAAGTAATGAAGTTGTAATTTTTAAATAATAAAAAAATGAATCTGAAAATATACACATTTACATTAGGATTACTGGCGGTAAATTATTCTGCTCAGTTGAAAGATACACTGGCAGAGAAAATGCTTTTCTATCAGCTTCCCAATGGCGGCTGGGGAAAACAGCTGGAAGATAAGTCAGTGGTAAACTATAATCTGCCTGTTGATAAAAATCTTTTGAGAAAGATAAAGTCTACGGGGGATGATCATGCAACTATTGATAATAATGCAACTTCCAGAGAAATCAATGGATTGATTAAAGCGTATTCAACTACAAAAAATCCTGAATATTTAAAAGCTGCAGAAAAGGGAATCAGCTATCTTCTTCTTATGCAGTATGATAACGGAGGTTTTCCACAATATTATCCCAATACAGGACTCTACAGAAAGCAGGTGACTTATAATGATAATGCGATGATCAATGCCTTGACAGTTCTGTATAATGCAGCGGAAGGAAAGAATGGTTTTGATGTGGTTTCTTCTTCTCTAAAAGAAAAATCAAAAATTGCAGTTCAGAAGGGCATCGGATGTATTTTAAAAACTCAGGTTCTTCAAAAGGGAAATTCTTCTATTTGGGCTGATCAGTATAATGAAATTACTTTGCAGCCGGATAAAGCAAGAGCTTTTGAGCCTGTTTCATTAGCTACGGGAGAATCGGTAGGAATTATCAGGTTTTTGATGCAGCAGCCAGTGACTCCTGAAATAGAAAAGTCTATAAAAGCAGCAGTAGAGTGGTTTAAGCAGAATAAAATTGAAGGGTACAGTTATAATGTAGCAAAACAGAACGGGAAAGCGGTGAGAATACTGGCAGAAGATAAAAATTCTGTGATCTGGGCGAGATTCTATGATATTCATACCAACAAACCTCTGTTTGGAGACCGGGATGGCAGTGTAAAGTATAATTATAATGAAGTTTCGGAAGAAAGGAGAAATGGATATAGCTGGTTTGGAGACTTTGCCGAAAAACTGCTTGCTAAGGAATATCCGAAATGGCTTGAAAAAAATAAAATAATAGAATAACAACAGATATTAATAAGAGCGGGCTTTAGTCCGTTTTTTATATCAAAACCTTAGGCTTTATCTAATCTTTATAGAATACTGAAAGGCCGGAATACAAAAGAGAGCACCTCATTGCTGAGGCACCCTCCTTGTATTACTGTTATTTATGATTTAAAATGCGTCACAAACATTTCCTCCTAAAGTAGCACCTGCATTAGCGGTAACATCTGCTTTCACATCCGCAACATTTAGTTTTCCAATATTGTATGGCGGTGTGAATGCTGTTCCGCTTCCGTTAATATTCCCTGTAACATTAATGAAACTACTTCCCGTTTGCGTTACTGCTGTAAAGCCGCTCATTAAATTAATAGGCTCTTTTACGTTTTCAAAGACATTTCTTTCCACGAGAATATTGGCCTGTACTCCTGCTGCAATACATTTATTGCTTACAGAACTGTTGAAATAACTGTTCAGGATATGGATTTTGCCAAATCTTACTCTAGGCATACGCTCTCTGCATCCCGGAGCCCACCAGCAACGAACAAAGGTTACATTCAGCTTCCCGGCGTCAGCAGTAGCACCATCACTGGATCCGATGAGGTTAGAAAATCTGTGGTCATCCGTTCCGCCTGAACCACCCGGTTTTGGAGCTTTCAGATAATGGAATTTGGTGTAGGAAACTGTAATAAAGTCTGATTTGTTTTTGATATCAAAATTTCCATCCACACCATCTCTGAATTCGCAGTGGTCTATCCATACATTTCGGCAGTCATCAAGAATGGCATTATCCCAGCCGTCAGTATCGTAAGCTCCCGGACCTTCAAAAATAAGGTTTCTGATAATGATGTTGTTACATCTTTTAACATTGATAATTCCTGAGCCGTCTTTCGTCTGGTTTGTAGATACTAATTTAGCCCCGGTTGTTCCGTAAATTGTTTTTCCGGTCTGATCCTGGAGAGATAAACGTGTAGTGATGGTAATGGTTCCGGTTACTTTAATCACTTTTACAGCAGTATTTTCAATAGCAGCCTTTAATTGGGCATACGAGGAAACAGTAGTCTCTGCAGCCGTTCCTCCTCCGGTAGTACCTCCGTTTTCAGAAGCCCATCCGGGAGCCACACAATTGGCAAGAGGAACAATCTTTTGTGTAAGACTGTTTTTAATACTGATTTCGCTTTCTGCCAGGTCATTATTGATTTCTTCGTGACCACATCCGGTAAGGGCAAAAGTTGAACTTAGAGCTGCTGTAAAGAAGACAGCTTTGAACTTTGTTTTCATAGTTTATATTTTGTGATTTGTTCTGAAGTAAAATTATGAAGTTAATATTTAATTATTTTATATTTTGATATATTAATATTTATATAGTTATAATGTTAAATATTTTATTTGGTTAATCGGTTGCATTTTATTATTTATTTAAATTCACAAATTGAAATTGATTAAATGTTAAAATAAAGCGGCAATAATTGGAGTATAGAGTTCAAATCTAATGAAGAATAGATCTGCTTTTTCCGGCTTCCTAAATAAGAAAATCCTCTCTAAAAGGTGTAAAAGCATCAATCAGCTTTCCTTCCTCAAGGCATTTTACCCCATGGAAAACATTGGGCTGTGCAAAAAAGCCATCACCTTCCTGCAGAATTTTTGTTTCATTGTCAACAGTCACCTCAAACTTCCCGGAGGCAACATAAGTGATCTGAGAATGAAAATGCTGGTGTAATGCTCCGGTTGCTCCTTTCGTAAATTTGACAATCACCATCATTACCTGAGCATTGTAGCCCACAAACTGTCTTGAAACACCGTTTCCCAGATCTTCCCATTCAGAGTCTCCTTTAAAGAAAGGTTCTTTTTTTAAATCCATTTTTATCTTTTTTAAATTGAAATTTTGTAAGATCTGCAGAGAACTGTTTGCGTTCCCTCTGTCATTTTCTAGAAATCTAAATTTTTTATTTATTACCCAATAAAAAAATCTTTGCTGTACGAATTCCTTCGGAATTACAAAATTTATGGATAGTCTAAACGAGTAGTTTGTATCACTGTATTAATTGCGGAACAAATTAATATTTATATATACTTACATATACATACCTATGCATCTTATCATTCCTAAGAATCTAAATTCTTGTTTTTATCATCATGTATTACTTGATAAAAAAATATTGCTGTCTGATTAGTGCATAATGACAAACCGCACAGATCGTAAATTTTTTTATTTAATATATTTCTCTAATCCGGTGTTTAGACTTTTCAATGAAGCCGCTGCCAGTTTTGCAACGGATTCAGCTCCCAGCTTTGACAAATGAGTATCATCATCTTTTCCTTCCGGATAATAATTTTCATCCCCTTTTTTATAATGCAGATGCAACTTTTTTGAATTTTCCGGACCATAAGAAATTTCCAGTTGCTCTGATAATAATTGTAAATCCACAAAAGGAACTTTAAGATCATTGGCAACCATTTTTACTACCAAAGGATATTCTTTATGTGTATCCATCAAAACACCATTCTTATTAAAGTTTCTTCTGGCAATAGACGTCATCAGAATGGGAATAGCACCTTTAGATCTCGCTTCGTTCACATATCTTTCAAGGTTGGCTCTGTATTGAGTATATGGATTGGTAAACCGTGTCGAGTCATTAATTTTCTGATCGTTGTGTCCAAACTGAATAATGACAAAATCTCCCTTCTTAAGCTGATTTATTACTTTATTCCATCTTCCTTCCGTTCTGAAGCTTTTTGAACTTCTCCCGTTGGTGGCGTGATTCTGAACGGATATTCCGGAGGTCAACAGAGAGGGAAACATCTGTCCCCAGCCATGTTCCGGGTTTTTATCAGGATTTTCTTTATTGGCCATCGTTGAATCACCAATCAGAAACAGGGTAGGTTGTTGTGCCCACGTCATGATTGAGAGGAAGAAAAGAAGTAGGGTAAGCTTTTTATACATAGTTGTTTTTTATAATTTTTTTTGTCTTGTTATAATTTCTACATCATCAGACAAGTAAGCTGGAAAAACACAAAGGAGCTAATGAAGTTAAAAGACAGTGTTTTAGGGCGCAATGATTTTATCTTCGATAAAATTTTCAATCATAAAAACTGGTGGAAGTTTCTGATTTTCTTGGATTAATCTTCCCCTATGCGTCTGTTCAACAATTCAATATTTTGGGTTCCAGCCATCAAATATTTTTTCCAGGGTGTAATTTTTCAGATCTTTTTTGGTGAGTTGATGAGACCAGTTGATGCGTTTTGAAGTGTTTCCACCTTCCCCTTTACTTCCGGATTCTGCATAGTAGGCGGTTTTTTCTTTATCAGGAAACATTTTGTCGCCTTTCCATGGGTTCCAGCCCTCGGGAAGAATATGTTTTCCCATTTCTGTATTGATAAACACTGTTTTTGCGTATGGTCTCCAAGGTCTTCCCAGAAAAACTTTGGAAATGCCATCTTTTGCAATCAGTTGACAGTCAAAAAATATAAAACCATATTTCCTGTCAATTTCGGTGGCGGCTGCAGTGATATAAGAATCAGCGAGACTTTTAATCGTACAGTTTTTAAATACGGCAGTAGCCTGTCCGAAAATAAAATCTGTAGTTCCTTCTATATAACAGTTTTTAAAATATTGCCTGCTGTGATTGGTCGCAGAATATAAAGTATCCTGACATCCCAAAATAGCAGCGTTTACCATGATAAAACGATCACCTTCTACATGAAGAGCAACAGCCTGCCCTTCGTTGCATGAGCTGTTTTGAATGGTGAGATTAGTAATTTTAACATCATCCGACATTACCAATACCGTATATGAATTGAACGTCGTCATCTTTTCATTGAACACATCTGGCTTTCCGGAGAAGTCGTTATAGGTAATGATCGTATTTTCTTTGTTTTCACCTTCCAGAGTGATTTTATGTTTCGAAGAGGGAATCTCTATCTTTTCATGATAGGTCCCCGGTTTTATTTTGATTAATGCCTCGGCAGGCCCCAGATCCCTTATAGAATTGATGGCTTTTTGAATGGAGGTAAAATCTCCGTTTCCTTTCTGATCAACTGTAATCGTAATGTATGGTTCGCCTGCCCATAGCAGTTGAGCTGCTGTTATGAATAGAATTAAAAGTAATTTTTTCATACCATTTATTTGATCCGTTTGAGATTAAAAGCTATTTTAAAACCTTATTTAAAAAATCTACAGTATACTTCAGAGTTTCTGTAAACCATGGTTCTGCCGACCAGAATGAATGCGGAGAATCTTTGATTTCATAAAATTCAGTAGGGATGTCATAAGACTGCAATTTCTTCATCATATCATCTCTTCCTGCATGGAATCTGGACTGCGAACTGTTGATGAAAAGAGTAGGTGGTGTATGTTGATTTACATATTCCAACGGTGAGGCTTCCGTCCAGTTTTTGAGATTGATATCCCTGTCACCAGCCAGCCAGTAAGAGGCATACGTACTTTCTTCAGCTTCAGGATGTATAAACGAAACAATTCCGTCAATATTGATGATCGCCTTTATTTTGTTTTTGGCTTTTACGCCTACCAGGGTCGCCATCTGTGCACCGGCAGACTCACCTAAAACTGCCATTTTATTTTGATCTAAAGCATATCGTCTGTGATTTTTTCTGCCCCATTGAATAGCCGCTTCAATATCTTCAATACCTGCAGGATATTTGGCTATATCAGCAAGGCGATAACCAACAGCAATGACCACAAAACCTTTTGATGCCAGCTCCATTGCCATGTATTTTTCATTTTCCTTACTTCCGGAAATCCAGCCTCCACCATGTACCATAGCAATTCCTGCATGTTTTTTTGACGAATCAGCAGGGTAGTAAACATCTGCTTTTAAAGAAATTCCATGAGCAGTGCCATATTCAACATCTTTATCAATTCTGATATTTTGGGGTATCGGACGGTCAATAGGAGTAATAAAGCTGTATTTCTTTTTAAGCTTTTCAAAAGTACCTTCATTGGTGTAAGGAGAAGCATTCGGTCTCATCTGCCCGAATGCCATCGTCCCTACGAATAAAATAGAAATAGAAATATAAGTATGTCTTTTGTTAAAAATCATGAGCCGGATTCTTACAAATTATATTATTTTACTGCATTCTTAGGTACTTCTGTTCCTATAGAAAGCAAATTTTTGTCGGATCGCATTTCTTTTGGCAAAATAACAGCTTCCGTTTTGTTTCCTAAAATTTTGATATAAGGTTTGATTGGGGATTCAAATTTTACATCAGCAAGGTTAATATTTTTACTGTTGTAAACTGTTGCTCCCGTACCTTCAGAGTATTTCAACGTTACATTTTTTAATTGAATTCCGTCTGCATCAACAATAGTCAGTGCTTTTTTGGTATCAAATTTTGAATCTTCAATCACAATATTTTTAAGGTTCATTTCTGCCAGACCCAATAGAGTGATGGCTTCATAAGAATTAACGGCATTGATGTTTTTAAAGAAGATATTTCTGAAAACCGGAGTTTCATCTGTTACAGGATACACTTTTTCGGGGGTCTTGTTTCCTTCCTGCTTCTGTCCGTCTTCTAAAACCGGAGAAGAACCTTCATAAAACATATTGAAACCAATTGTTTGGGTAGGAATATTAATCATATCAATATTTTTAATATAAATATTTTCTACAATTCCACCTCTTCCACGCGTTGTTTTAAAACGAAGCCCGATGTCTGTTCCGATGAAAGTACAATCAGATACATGAATGTTTCTTGCTCCGCCGGACATTTCACTTCCCACGACAAATCCTCCATGGCCATGATACACTACATTGTTTTTGATGATTACATTTTCTGTAGGCATTCCTCTTTTTCTGCCATCCTCATTTTTTCCGGATTTGATACAGATAGCATCATCACCCACATCAAATGTATTGTCATAGATCAGAACATTTTTGCATGATTCCAGATCTACACCATCGCCATTTTGTGAAAACCATGGATTTCTTACGGTAAGATTTCTTAGGATCAGGTTGGAGCACATCAGCGGATGAAGGTTCCACGCCGGGGAATTCTGGAAAGTAGAACCATCTAACAATACTTTGTCGCAACCCACCAGACTTACCATCACCGGACGTAGAAAATCTTTTACGGTAGTTAGTTCGTTTTTGGATATTTTATCAGGAACATTAAAGCTTGAGCTGCTTTCAAATCCTTTTTTATAGCTTTCTGAAGGGTACCATGTTTTGCCATCGGAAGATAGAATTCCACCCGATTTTATGATTTCTTTCCATTCAGATTCTGCAACTTTACTTTTTTTGATAGCCCTCCATGCGTCACCGCTTCCATCAATGACTCCTTTTCCTGTAATGGCAATATTCGTAACATTTTTTGCGGAGATAGGAGACTGGCAACGGATGGTATTTAATCCTTCAAAACTTACATCTACCAAAGGATAATCATTTTTATCTTTACTGAAAATAATAAATGCGCCTTCTTCTACATGAAGATTGACATTGCTTTTCAATTCAATAGGACCTGTTAACCACATTCCTCTTGGTACCACCAGTTTTCCACCTCCTTTTTTACTAAGGTCTTCAATGGCTTTTTTGAAAGCTGCCGTATTTTTTACATTTCCACCTGAGATTCCGCCAAATTGTGCGATGGAAACTGTATTGGAAGGAAAAGTGGTTTCTGCAACCTGAGGCATTGTAAACTCAATGTTTTTGTAAATCTCCAGATTCTGAGCAAAAACTTGCCCCGAAAACATTATTGCTGTGGCTAAACCGATCATTGTAAGTGACTTCTTCATGTTATTTTTTTTGAGTTTTAATTATTTTTTTTAATTCCTGATACACTAAAGAGGCGACTGTTTTTGCTCCCTCAGGCTGAAAATGAGTATTGTCTTTCTGTCCTTTTGGATAGGCTTCATACAAGTTCTCAGGAAGGTTCATAAAATAATGAATGGTTGTAAAATCCTGTCCTTTTTTTGTAAAGTATTCCATCGATAATCTATTAAGATCGATATAGGGAACATTCATTTCCTTGGCAATATCAATCGGGGCCTGCCAGTAATCTCCATGTACATTTTCCAGTTTTCCGTCTTTCCATGGATAATTTCTGGCAACTGGAGTTACAATAACGGGATTTCCTCCTTTCTGTCTCGTCTGAGAAACGAATAAACGTAAAAATTCTTTATATCCCTGAATGTTCACATAGCGTTCAGGATGCTTTTCTGAGCTGTCATTATGCCCGAACTGCATGATCACATAATCACCAGCCTGAAGATGTTCATAGACATACCGCCATCTTCCTTCCTGAAAAAAAGTTCGTGTGCTTCTTCCACCATGAGCCCTGTCAATAACCGCTACGGAATCTGTTGTGATCCCAGGTTTCAGAGATTGTATACTGTCTTTTACAAAAAAAAGCTGAAAAACCTGTCCCCAGCCTGTGATGGGATACCGGACTTTCATATAGTCTTTTCCGGGATCATAATCTCCGGTATAATCAGCCATTGTGGAATCTCCGATGAGGTAAATATGGGTTACTTTTCTATCTGTTTTTACTGCTGTTTTTTGTGCTTTATCCTGTGACTGGCATGCTGACAGAAATAAGATACTTAATAAAAACAAAATGGGTTTATATATTCTTTTATTCATGACTTTTTTGTTGGGTAATCGCAAAGGCGCGAGGTTTTTATTCTCTGATTTAAAGCGCATAAATATCTTAAAACAGTGCTTTTTGCTATCGTTAGCCTCTTAACATTTACCAATATTATTTTACTTTTTAGTAATTCTGAACCAATCAAAATCAGCATATCCTCCTCTGGGTGCTTTTGGCGTACTGATGCTATAAAGCCCTACTTTTGCTCCAATCCATTTTCCCGGTTTTGCCTGGAAAACGTCACCTGCTTTGATGAAATTTTTACCGTTTTCGCTGTAACTGAACTGGCACAATCCATTGGGTTCGGTTACATTCACTTTTAAATAAGCCTCATTGCTTTTTAACTGAGTTTCCCAGAGTATTTTCTCCTCACCGCCTTTGTCTGCTTTTTCAGCTTTCCTTAGTTGTAGGTAATAGCCGTCAGGTTTGTTGGTGATAACCAGTGATGCATGATCTAGTCCCATAATCAGTAATCCTGCAGTTTTTCCATCCTTAGCTTCTTCGGGAACTAATTTTACCTTTGTTGTGGCAGTAAAATTAGGAGCCGGGAATTTTTGGGTTAACAGATTCGGAACATTCCACAGGTTTTTTTCACCTTCAAGAACTTTTATTGAGAATAACCTTAAAAATTGCTGTCCGGGAAGTTTGGAAGACCATACAATATTTTCATTCGCGCTCCATTGCCATTGTAAACCTAATTTCTTCCCATCAAATTCATCGGTCTCAGAAGGGGTGACAACAGGATATAATTGTCCAACATCTGGTTTTTTATAACTTACAACAGGCTCTCCGATTCCGTTTTTATTATAGTCTGTTCCCACTACGGGCCAGTCTTTTTCCCATTTCATTGGCTGCAAGTGAACAATTCTTCCGCCCGCATCCACATCCTGAAAGTGATAGAACCAGTTTTCTCCGGAAGGGGTATCTACCCATGCTCCCTGATGAGGTCCGTTGATGGTTGTTGAGCCCTGCTCCAGAACAATTTTTTCTTCGTAAGGGCCATATATATTTTTTGATCTCAGCGCAAGCTGCCAGCCTGTTGCAACACCACCTGCGGGGGCAAAAATATAATAATAGCCGTTTCTTTTATACATTTTAGGCCCTTCAATGGTAGGATGAGCATCATGACCATCAAAAACGTGAATTCCTTTATCGAGTACTTTTGTTCCTTCCGGATTCATTTTATTGAGGGTTAGCATACTTTTGACTCCGGCACGGCTTCCGGCCCAGCCATGAATAAGATAGGCATTTCCGTCTTCATCCCAGAAAGGACAGGAATCAATCAAACCTTTTCCTTCCATCACCAAAACCGGTTTCTCCCAGATTCCCAGAGGGTCTTTAGTTTTTACCATATAAATTCCGAAATCCGGATCTCCCCAGTAAATATAAAATTCTCCTTTATGAAATCTGAGGCTGGGTGCCCAAACGCCATCACCTCTTTTGGGTGTTGAAAAGTGTTCGGGTGGCAAGATATCCTGGATTGCATAATTAACCAGTTTCCAGTTGATCATATCTTTGGAGTGAAGAACAGGCAATCCGGGAGCTTCGTTGAAACTGGAGGCCGTCATATAATAATCATTCTCTACCCGGATAATGTCCGGATCTGAATAATCTGCATATAAAATAGGATTTCTGTAGTTTTTCCCCTGATCAGCAGTCCATACTTCGGAAACATATTTTTTTTCCTGTGCCTGAAGATAGGTAGAAGCTGCCGAAAAGGCTGTAAGGGTAATGATATTTAAAACACTTTTTGTCTTCATACAATCGATTATACATTATCTGGCTAAGAGTTTCTCAATCCTTTTTTATTTTTCAAATTCTAAACTGGCAAGAATAAACGGACCTGTTCCTTTTGGGTCATTGGAACGGACTTCTTCATTTACATAATATTCATAAGAACCGCTTCTGTAAGGTGTTCCGCCCAAACCTGCCACAGCACAGCATTTATTTAAGCTGACAACACCGTTTTCATCTACTGTAATCAGGTTTTTGATAATGCCATCGTATCCTTTTTTGGCGTATGCTTTATATGATTTGGATAAATATCCTTTGTTGACAGATTTTATCATGGTGTACACAAACATAGATGAACCTGTTGCTTCCAAGTAGTTTCCTTTTTCTCCTCCTTTATCCAATACCTGATACCAAAGTCCTGTCCTGGAATCCTGAACTTTGATAACAGCATCACAGTAAGATTTCAGGTAGGCAAGTAATTTTGCTCTTCCCGGATGGTTTCGAGGCAGATAATCCAGTACATCTACGATAGCCATTCCGTACCAGCCCATTGCTCTTGACCAGAAATTTGGTGAAAGTCCGGTTTCTTTATTTGCCCATTGCTGTTCTCTGCTTTCGTCCCAGGCATGATAGAGAAGTCCTGTTTTTTTATCTAAAAGGTGCTTCTGAATCAGTTCAAACTGATTGATGATATCGTTGTAAGCTTTTTCAGCTTCTTCGCCTTTTGAAAAATCATGGGTATAATGGGCATAAAATGGCTCACCCATGTATAACCCGTCCAGCCACATCTGGTTAGGATAAATTTTCTTGTGCCAGAAACCGCCTTCTGAAGTTCTTGGCTGGCCATCAATTTGAGAGCGCAGGGTTTGCAGAGCTTTTAAGTATTTGTCTTTTTTCTCCTGCTGATAGAGGTAAAGAAGTACATTTCCACAATTCAGCATATCAATATTGTATTTGGAAAGATCATAAGAAACAACACTTCCGTCTTCTTTCACCATGGTATCACCAAAGGTTGTGATGTATCTGTAATATTCTTTGTTTCCCGTTTTTTCAAACAACCTTTCAGCACCTTCCAGAACGATGGCTGTGGGATAGCTCCATTTGGGCGCTTTGTTATAATCCAGCATCCATGCCTGAGGAAAGCGTTGTATTTCAGAAAGAAGCATTCTTTCCGACCATGGAAGTTTGGCTGAAATTTTTCCGTTTACTTTTGATTGTATTTCGGATGAAGAATTTTGCAGTGGCTGTTGTGCACAGGAAAAAAAGAGTCCTGAACATACTGCTGCCAATGCATAGATTGTAATAGAATTATTAATAAAGTTCATGATTTTAAACTTTAAAGTTGTTGAGTTTTATCCAGAATATCCAGTTTTTTATTCAGGTCCTGGTAGAAAGAGTCTTCGGTAGTTAAGCCGTTGGGTTCCTGTGACCAGGCTCCTAAAAAGTAATAAGATACATTTTTGGTCTTTTTGAAAATGATCGTATGGGTAGATTTTGTCTTTACATATTGATCTAGACTTTCAATAGGATAGAAGACTGCCATTCCCAGATTGTCTTCTTTTTTGGCTAAAGTTTGCGGTCCATAAGTCGCAATATAGCCCCATTTTTTATTTTTACTGATTCCCTGTTTCAAAGGAATGTCTTTAAAAGCAACAATTCCCGTACATAAACCTGAAAGGCTATTGTTTAGGGTAAGGTCCACTTTTACGAAACGATCTTTGGGTAAAATAGTCAGTTTTGACTGCAGATCTACCGGATTACCCCAGGTTTTCCATCCCTTGTAATTGATAATGGCATAAGACTGGTCTTTTTCATTGACCACTTTTGTGGTAGTCTTTTTTACGATTTTAAAAGTTTCAACATAATCATTCTGTTCATCATATCTTCCGTAAGACCCGATTCCGATGGTACGGCCGGACTTCAGGATATCCTGTCCCCACGGAGCATCATGATGATAAGATTCAAAACCATCCTGACCGACTTCCGGTAATACCAGAGTGTTTACTTTTTTACCAAAAATATCTGTAGCATTTCTCCAGTCCAGATAGAGCCTGTAGCCAATCTGATTGTTTTCCAGACCAATTCCTTCATATCTGATATATGAGGAGTGATCCGTATGGGTTTCCGGCAGGGTAAGTTCCTGAACGTTTTTAAAAGTTCCGCCGATGTATTGATTGCCTTCCCATTGGCCGCCTTCTTTTACAGAAAGTTCAGCGTAGGAAAATGGTGCTTTAGGATTTTTCTTACTGTTTTCAATCACAGAAGTCTGTGCTGAAAGAGTTGAACTGATAAAAGTTCCCGCAATACATATTGTAAATAAGCTGAATTTCATACTTTTTCTTATTAGTTTACCGATTTGTAACAAAGAGTTTTCATGGTTATTAACGTTGTTCATCGGTTATTTTACTGACGATATCGTTGAAATAAACCTCAATATTGTCATAATTTTTATCCAGATCTCTGCCATAGGCATTGGCGGATTTCGGGTCTAAATGATGTTTAATTTCCCACTCATCAGGAATTCCATCATTATCTGAATCTGGGAGTGGTTTTTCCTGCCTCAAATTTGGAAATCCACCCACATCCTCCTGAGAGTCGATGATTCCATTTGTGCTTCCTTTTGATCCTCTATAAGTAAAGTTTCCGGTTTTGATATCTTTTATAATATGCAGATCAACAGCGTCACGTACCAGGCTTGCTCCTCCATATTGTAAAGTTTTTTCATAGGCTTTCTGGGCGGTATGGGTGATGGTATTATTTTTAATATCGTGAGGCTGATTAATCCTTATGGAATTTTTATCTTTTTCCGTTAGATTGTACGAGGATTTCATCTGATTAAAAACACCTTCTTTCCAATTGTCTTTGGTAGTTTCAGGATTTCCCTCCATGACATTTCCATGGATATAGTATTTTCCCCAGGTATTGTAGACTTCCGTTTTCGGATTTTCATTTTTATCTATGGCAATAATCCTTTGTCTGGTGATGGTTGCAGGTCCGGGTTTGTAATAATTATTGATGATGTTGACGTTCATTCCTTCACCGCCGTATATGCTGTTGTGTCCCCAGTTATACATCACATTATTTCTGAAATCAGTAAGGTCGGTGAGGGCAAATTTACTTCCTGCATATTCTCCCAATCGTGGATTCCTACTATCGTGATGAGCATATATATTGTGATGAAATGATGCCTGTTTACCTCCGGCAATTCCTCCGTAACCATGGGCTCCTTTCTGATGGAAGCTGTTTCTGAGGCTTTCCGCAATAATACACCACTGCAAGGTTGTATTTTCGTTGGCGTAGATGGAAACAGTTTCGTCTGTGGACCAGCTCATAGAGCAATGATCTACTATCAGATTTTTGATGAATCTTGCACCCAAAGCATCACCTTCAAATTTTTTCTGATCTCCCATTCTGAATCTCAGATAGCGGATAATAACGTTGTCAGCCGCTATAAATGTTTCGTAATTGGCAACGGTAATGCCGTCTCCGGGAGCGGTTTGTCCGGCAATGGTGACGTTACCTTCTTTTATTTTTAAAGGAGATTCAAGATAGATGGTTCCGCTGGTTTTAAAAACAATATATCTCGGCCCTTTCTGGTTCAGGGCATATCTTAATGTTCCTTCAGAATGATCGTCTTTCAGGTTGGTTACGAAATATACTTTTCCGCCACGACCGCCCGTTGTGAATCTTCCAAAACCTTCAGCACCCGGAAAGCTCAATACTTCCTGCGCATTGATCAGCGTGGAAATACTGCATAAAATTCCGGTAGCGAATATTCTGATGAAACTCTTTGTCATGATTGAAAAATTCTCTTTGAAGGGTTGAATTATTTTAAACTCTTTTTTGCATTCCAGCTATCCATGCCTTTCAGGATATTTCCTGCCGTATATTTTTTTCTTTCCTGTTGGGTTAACTGATGTGACCATGAAACTCTCTGCATGGGATTTGCTCCCGTACCTTTTGAGTGGCTTTCTGCATAAAATGTTGTCTTTTCAGCATCAGGTTTACTCCAGTTGTGCCATCCTTCAGGTTTTATTGTGGAATTGAGTTCACAATCAATATAAACAGTTTTAGCAAATGGCCTCCAAGGTCTCCCCAGATACACCGAATGTTCCTTTGCATTGCCGATAATTTTAGAATTGATAAACACAAAACCAAACTTATTTTCCAGTGGAGTAGAAGCTGCTGTAATATAGCTTGCCGTTTCTTTGGAATAAATGATACAGTTTTCAAAAACAGCGGTTCCTGCCCCGAAAATATAATCAGTAGTACCTTCTATATAACAGTTTTTAAAATAATTTCTTGATGGTTTTGTCTTATCCTGAAGATCCTGAACTCCTTTCAGATATAAAGTATCCTGATTTCCTAAAAACCTGCAGTTTTCAAAAGCGATTCTATCACCTGAAGTCAATACTGCAACGGCCTGTCCGACTCTCCCTGAACTGTTTTCAAATGAAATATTTTTAGCACTAAAATCATCGGAGTAAATAAATAGAGTAGACGAGCCTGTAGTTCCTATTTCTTTTCCGTCTGCATTTTTTTTAGAAGCAAAATCATCATAAGTAATGATTGTTTTTTCAGAATTTTCACCTTCCAGAAAAAGAGGACCTTTCGATTCAGGAATAACAATTTTTTCTTTATAAATTCCAGCTTTAATAACAATTTTTGTCCTCAGATAAGAGTTGTTTTCAACTGCATCTATCGCTTGCTGAATGGTTGTAAAGTCACCTTTTCCGTCTTTCGAAACCAGGAGGGTTTTCTCCCTGGTCCGGAAAGAAAGAAGGCTGAATACAGTAATCAAAAAAGCAGAAAACAGCGTACAGTTTTTAAAAAGGATGGAATGTCTCATAAAGCAATTTTGGTTTAAAATACAGGCTGTGTTCCTAAAGAGATCAGCCTGTATTTTTGATATGAATGTAAACTTAAACTGTCTAGTATCCGTAATCCTGGGTAAGATTATAATTTGAATTGATTACATCCAGGGCTATAGGAAGAAGTTCCTTTTTATTAGGCTGGAAATAATAAGCATAGCTTTTCACAGGATCTCCGTTGATGTAAGGCTGTGTCATAGCAAGTCTCCAGTTGATTTTTGTATATCCTGAAGGCGTGGCAACACTTTGGTTAGGATTGTAGAAAACATCGGCTTTGTTGATTCCGTTGACATAAATATCCATGTCCAGTACATTTTGCTGTGCTGTTTTTGTAGGAACATAATTGATAACGGTTGATGCCGGTTTTTTATAAAAAATATATTCAGGAACGTTGGCATAAGCTCCGGTACCGTTCATGAAATCTGTTAATTTTTGTCTGGTTTCATTGATTTTTGTTTCAAGAAGGTTCCAGCGGATCAGATCATATTTTCTTAATCCCTCGCCTCCGAATTCCAGCAGTCTTTCCTGTACAATATACTGGAAAAACTGATTTTTTGAAGTTGGAATTGTTCCCACCTGGCCTGGATTTCCGGCATAAGCTCTTTGTCTGACAGCAATTACGGCATCAATAGCTTCCTGAGAAGGCGCACTGTGAAGTTGGTTATCTGCCTCTGCAAACATTAATAAAATATCTGCGTATCTCAAAAGCGGCCAGTCAATTCCTAAATTCTGGGAAGTTCCTGTAATGCTTGTCCAGGATTTTCTGAATTTTCCATCGTTCCAGTTGATAGAGGTTTGAAGATCTTCCTGTTTACTTGTACTTACTCTAAAAATAGCAATATTAACATCTCTTCTCAAATCATTTTTACCAAATTCATAGAAATAAGTAGGAATAGCACTGATTCCTCCTGCTGATTTCCAGTCTGAGTCATCATGTCTTAACCCATTATAATATCCGATTTTAGAATCTGTTCGTGAATTTCCTCCAAACGCTCCGACAGCGAAAATAATTTCATTCGTTGTATCCGGACTGTTGGTATGCAGCGATCTGAAAAGACCTTCATAGCTGGGATTTAGCTTATGCTGCCCGGAATTGATGATTTCTTTACACTCATCATATGCGATCTGGTAATATTTCTGAGGATTGGAGCCTTGTACCATTAATTGGGGACTTCTTCTCAGAGAATATCCTGCTCTTGCCAGGGCTATTCTCGCTCTTAATCCTTTTACTGCAGCTTTTGAAAGTCTTTGTGCCGTAGTTCCTCCTTCAGATTTCCATGGAACTAAGGTTGAAGCTTTAGCAAGATCTTCCAGTATCTGATCATAAATGATATCACGGTCTGTTTTAGGTAAATATACCGAAGGAAGATCAACTGAAGGTTTGTCCTGAAATGGAACATCTCCCCAGTTTTTAATAAGATCATAGTAGAACATTGCTCTTAATGCCAAAGCTTCACCGAGATAACGGTCCATCAGCTTTTTATCAGCTGCGGATCCGGTTTGATACACCGGAGAAAGCGGAATATTTTTAATAACAAGATTGGCTCTTTCGATACCTGTGTAAGTATCAAGGAAAGGTCTTAATAATTCTGTATTGGTAGGAACTGCTCCAAAACAGCTGACTCCTCTTCTGTCATTGGCATTGTAATCTCCTGACGTTCTGAAGTCGTCTCCTGACTGAGAGAGAATAAGGTTCATTCTTTGTCCATAGGTATTGTCACCCATAGCACTGTTATAAACTCCCACAAGAGCAGCAAAAGTATCCGGCGCTGAGTCAAACTGCTGTTTTTCTGCGGTGTTGGAAAGGTTTTCTACCTCTAAATATTCGCTGCATGAATTCAGGGTCACCACAAAGGCAAGAGATAAAAAAAGGCTTGAAAATTTATTTTTGTTCATAGCGTTCGTTTTAGAAAGTGATATCTACTCCTGATAAGATAAATCTGCTTCTTGGATAAGCTGAATAATCAACTCCCGGAGTTAATGGATTTCTTCTTGTATTGGCTTCCGGATCAAATCCTGAATAGCCGGTAATTGTAAATAAATTATTCACGGTAGCATACAGTCTCAGGTTTTTCACTCCGATGGCTTCCAGAGATCCTTTTGGCAGACTATATCCTATGGTAAGGTTATTCAGTCTTAAGAAAGAACCGTCTTCAATGGCATACGAATGCAGGAAGTAAGCCCCTGCAGGCGGAGTCCACATAGTTGTATTGGCGTTAAGGGCAGCAAGAGCCGTTGGGTCTGTTACCTTATTTCCTGCATTGTCAAACCATCTCCATCGGTCTGCTACTTCTGCCAGCATATTATTATCCTTGTACAGGTATTGGGTTGTATATTCTACTTTGTTGGCATTATACACTTTGTTTCCAATGGAAAAATTGAAAAGAAGGCTCATATCCCAGTTCTTATATCGGAAGGTCTGGGTAAAACCACCGTAGAATTTAGGCTGTGCGCTTCCAAGATCAGTCATGTCTTTGCTGTCAATGACACCGTCGCCATTAAGATCCTGAAGTTTAAGATCTCCCGGCTGTATAGCTTTGGCACCGTTGGCTACTGCAGCAGAATTTGGAATTCCTGTTTTTAACGTATAAATCTGAGTGGCTGAGTCATAATTAAAATCACTCACTTCATATCTACCGGCCGTTACATATCCCCAATAAGTTCCTACCGGTTTGCCTACCTGTACCAGGAAGTCAAACAGGTTATTCTGCCATCCGGAAGGGTAGTAGTAAGAATTGGAACTTGCGGAGGCATTATTTCCTAAGCTTTTGATCGTATTTCTGTTGGATGAGATATTGGCATCAATCTTCCATGAAAAATTTTCTTTACTGATGATGGTACTTCCCATTGATAATTCGATCCCCTTATTTTCACTGCTTCCTGAATTTTGATATTGAAATTCATATCCTGAGGTCTGTGGTATTTTAGCCAGTAATAAAAGGTCCTTCGTATGAGTCTTATAGACATCAAGGGTACCATAAAGTCTTCCCTTGAATAAACCAAAGTCTATCCCCGCATTATAAGAGGTTGCAGTTTCCCATTTCACGTTAGGGTTTGCCATGATATTTCCCGTTGTAGCACCAGGTGTAACACTGGTCCCAAAAGCATATCCATAATCTGAAGAAGAGGTGAAGAAGGTATCATATAAAAAGGCTCCGATTCTGTTATTTCCCGATTTTCCGTATCCTAAACGAAGCTTCAGTTCATTGACAAAATTGCTCTGTTTTAAGAAATTTTCTTCTTTGATCTTCCATGCTAAAGATGCCGCTGGGAAATATCCCCACTGGTTAGGGCCTGGTTTGAAAACACTTGAGCCGTCAGCTCTCATGGATACCGTTGCGATATATTTATTATTATAGATGTAATTTACTCTTCCAAAGAAAGAAGCCAGGCGGTCTACTTCTCTTGCGGTTTTAGGAGCATCCTGAATCATTCCTGACGGAGGAGAAGCCAGCTGCGAATTGGCAAATGCTTCCTGTGCTGAAGAGGATTTCGGGAACCATTTGATATTAATAGATGTTGATTCTCCGTCTGTTCTTACCGTTTCCTGACCTGCTAGCAAATCCAGCTTATGATTTCCAAAGGTTCTTCTATAATTCAGGGTATTGGTATTGGTAATTCTTCTGGTTTGAGCGTTGCTTAAAAATACTACAGGCTGATCATTATTCTGTCTTGCAAGGTTGGTTACCGGACCGGAGAACTGGTTGACAATCTGATCTCTCTGTACATATCCGATTACACTTCGGAAAGTGAAGTCTTTACTGATTTTATAATCAAGCGTTGCATTAAGCAATAAATCATTTCTTCCGCTTTCTTTTACTTCATCATTGGCCAATAGAATTGGATTGACAAGATTGGTCTGATCTGCGAATAACGGATCAAATTCATCAACATCTACCGTAGAACCTCCTTCAAAAGGCTGATATCTTATAGCATTTCTCAATCTGTTGGTCGTTTGCGAACCGGAAGCAGAAGTTCCAGCACCATAAATCATTTGGCGGCTGTAACGGGCATTAAGACCAATGGTCAGTTTTTTTGAAATATCATAATCATATCTGAAGTTGGCCATATTTCTTTTAAATCCGGAACCAATCATAATCCCGTCCTCTTCTACATTATTCAGAGTTAAAGAGAATGCCGAATTTTCATTTCCTCCGGATAGAGATACATTATGAGTAAAGTTGAAGGCTTCTCTTCCAAAAAGTTTATCCTGCCAGTTTACATTCTTGACAGATTTATATTTATCCAGCTGATCAAATGTTCCGTAGCGGGTATTAAAAGTTTCAATATCTTTTAGGTCTCCATTCTTATAATATTGTTCATACTGATAGAGTACATACTCATAAGGATCCAGAACATTAAGCTTATTCTGAATACTTCTTACTCCTACAAAACCATTATAATTGATTGTTGTTTTCCCCTTTTTACGGCCTCCTTTTGTCGTGATCAGAACGACACCGTTGGCTCCTCTTGAACCGAATATAGAGGTTGATGAAGCATCTTTTAAGACCTCAATTGATTCTATTTCCTTTGGCGATAAGATCGTCAGGGCATTATCCATCTGCACACCATCTACAATATAGAGCGGGGCATTACTTTGAGTGATGGAGTTTCCGCCGCGGATGACAATATCCACATCAGCTCCGGGAGATCCCTCACTCAGGGAAACCTGCACTCCGGCCAGTCTTCCCTGGATAGCTTCAGCAGCATTGGTAGACGGCATATCTTTAAGCGCTTCGCCTTTCACCGAAGAAACAGCGTTGGTAACATCTTTTTTAGAAACCTTTGTATATCCCACTAAAACCACATCATCCAGTTTGGTTTCTTTATCTTTTTTTGTTTCTTTTTCTTGAGCCATTGCAAGGACAGGAAGCAGAAAAACAGTTAAATATAACCACTTTATTGATTGTACTCTTTTATCCATTTTGTATCCTTATAGTTTTAATTCTTGGTTGAAAGTTTTTTCAATCGTTCTTGTTTTGGACTGTTAAGTATTATTCTGCGGACTTTAGTGGTCATGAAGCTTTTTAATATTTTCTTACGCTTTAGTGCAATCGATTGCGTAGTTTTTTATAAAACATTATTCTGGCTCCTAAACTAATATTATTTTTCAATATGCAAAGAAAAAAATGTTATTTTTTTATTAATTTGATGGTTTAAATAAAAATATCCTATCCAACTAGAGAGATTTTTTATTATGTAACATATTGTAAATAAGGTTAATATTGGTTTTCTCTGAATGTTGTGTAATTAGGTGAGAATTTTTCATTTTTTTAATGCTTAATATTTAGAAAACTTAAAAATAACTTAAAATTCATATGTTTTTTGCATCCCAAAATCCCTGAATTATTATCTTGGAATAAAATTTTGTAATATTTTCTGATTTTTATCATCTTTTTTCGCGGGATTTTGTATCAGTATTTTATTGTTTTTAATAATATATCGTAATGTATATAGTATGTTTTGTAAAAGCGTTTAATTTTTATCAATTTCACACCTTGTAAATATCGTTTTATTTTGGCATGATTTTATATTTTTGAAGGTTCTGTGTTCTGTTTTTGGTTAATTTTTATTGAATAAAAAGTTTTTATTTCAATAAAAATAAGTGTAATTTTTAATTTTATATATCTGAAAATCAGATGTTTTTAAATTTAAATTAATTTTTTGTTAACTAATTGAAGAATAATTCTATATTTATCCCACAAGTATTTCTGCCAATTTTAGTGTAATTTTATGCAATCGATTACATTTAATTTAACTGGTTTGAGAAAACCACAAAAAAAGAAAAGTAAAAATAGGAGTATGATACAGTCAGAATTTCGTTACGCCCATCATCCGGAAGATGTTAAAAATTATACCACAGAAGATCTTAGGAGGGAGTTTCTGATCAATGATTTATTCAATGAGGATAAGATAAAATTAGTCTATTCTATGTATGACAGACTTATTGTAGGAGGGATAATGCCTTCTTCCAAAGCTTTGAAGCTGGAATCTACGGATGATCTGAAAGCTGAAAATTTTCTTGACAGAAGAGAGCTGGGAATCATCAACGTAGGTGGTGCCGGAAAAGTAACGGTAGATGGAACGGTATATAACCTTGGTAATAAAGAAGCTTTATACGTAGGAAAAGGAGCTAAAGAAGTCTTTTTTGAAAAAGATGGTGAAGAGCAAACCTATTTTTACATCAATTCAGCGCCGGCACATCATTCATATCCCACCAAGAAAATCACGAAAAATGAAGCGGAAATTGTGGAATTGGGTGAAGAAAAGTACGCCAACAAACGTACGATCAATAAACTGATTGTGAATTCTGTAGTTGAAACATGCCAGCTTCAGATGGGAATGACGGAACTACACCCTGGAAGTGTATGGAATACAATGCCTGCCCATACCCATTCCAGAAGAATGGAAGCATATTTTTATTTTGATCTCGAAGAAGGGCAGACGGTAAGTCATTTTATGGGACAGCCTCATGAAACCCGTCATTTGTTTATGATCAACAGACAAGCTGTACTGTCTCCGGAATGGTCTATTCATTCAGGAGTAGGAACAACTCATTATACTTTTATCTGGGGTATGGCAGGAGAAAATATGGACTACGGTGATATGGACGGTATCAAAACAAACGAACTAAAGTAATTTTTCTAATGAATTTATTTGATTTATCCGGCAAAGTAGCTGTTGTAACAGGCGGCACTCACGGATTAGGAATGGCAATGGCAGAAGGCCTTGCTGCTGCTGGTGCTGAACTGGCAATTACCAGCACAACGCCATCAAAATTAGAGGAAGCTTTGAATTATTACCACGAAAAAGGGTATAAAGCAACCGGCTATATTTTTGATGTAACTGATGAACTGGAAGCAGCTCAGAAAGTAGCTTTGATGGAAGCTACCCATGGAAAAATAGACATCCTTGTCAACAATGCGGGAATCATCAAGCGTATCCCGGCTATTGATATGGAAGTGGAAGACTTTAGAAAAGTAATTGATGTGGATCTTACCGGACCTTTTATAATGTCGAAATTAATCGGCAAATATATGATTAAAAGAAAATCCGGAAAAATTATCAATATCTGCTCAATGATGAGTGAGCTGGGACGTGATAATGTAGTGGCATATGCTTCTGCAAAAGGAGGTCTTAAAATGCTTACTAAAAACCTGGCAACAGAGTGGGCAAAACATAATATCCAGGTGAACGGAATCGGACCCGGATATTTTGCAACTTCTCAGACAGAACCCATCCGTGTGGATGGAAATCCATTCAATGATTTTATCATCAGCAGAACTCCGGAAGGAAGATGGGGAAATCCGGAAGATCTGGCAGGAACAGCTATTTTCCTGGCTTCTGATGCAAGCAGATTCATCAACGGGCAGATTATTTACGTTGATGGTGGAATTCTCGCCACCATAGGAAAACCTGCTAATGAATAACTACAGATTAGACTAGAATGAAACCTTTTATAACAGATCAATTTTTATTACAAAATAAATACGCTGAAGAACTTTACTTCAGGTTTGCGGAAAAACAACCTATCATTGATTATCATAATCATCTGATCCCTAAAGATATTGCAGAAGACACTGTTTTTGAAAATATCTCTAAAGTATGGATTGCCGGTGATCATTACAAATGGAGAGCCATGCGTACCATGGGTGTGAATGAAAAATTCATCACTGGAGATTCCACAGATAAAGAGAAATTTGAAGCATGGGCAAAAACGGTTCCTTATACATTGAGGAATCCATTATATCACTGGACTCATCTGGAATTAAAGAGATATTTCGGAATTGATGAATTATTAAGTGAAAATAACGCGTCGGAGATCTATGAGAATATCACCGCTCAGCTTCAGACACCGGAAAAATCAACCAGAGGTTTGTTGAAAATGATGAATGTAGAATCTTTATGTACTACAGAAGATCCAACAGATATTTTAAATTACCATCAGGACCTTGCGAAAAGCGATTTTAGCATCAAAGTAAGCACGGCATTTCGTCCAGATAAAGCAATTTTAATTGAAAATCACAATTTTGCAGATTATATGGTAAAGCTGGGAGTATCTGCAGGTATTGAGATTAATTCCTACCAGACTTTATGTGATGCTTTGCTTAAAAGAATTGAATATTTTCATGAAAATGGCTGCAGATTGTGTGACCACGGCTTAAACAATATTTCTTTTGAAGAAGCTTCAGAAGCGGAAGTGAATGCTATTTTTAATGATAAACTGGCAGGAAAAGTGATTGCTGAAAAGCAGGTTAATCAATTTAAAACAGCAATTTTATTATTCCTTGGTGAGGCTTATCATAAATACGGATGGGTACAGCAGTTCCACCTGGGAGCTTTGAGAAATAACAATGAAAGAATGCATAGAATTCTTGGACCGGATACAGGTTGGGATTCCATCGGAGATTTTGTTCAGGCAGAAACGTTATCTAAATTCTTAAATACTTTAGATGGAAAGGATCAGCTGACAAAAACCATTTTATATAATCTGAATCCTGCTGATAATGAGATTTTCGCTACGATGATCGGAAATTTCAATGATGGAAGCATCAAAGGAAAAGTACAGTTCGGTTCCGGATGGTGGTTTCTGGATCAAAAAGATGGGATGATCAAACAGATGAATGCCCTTTCCAATATGGGATTAATCAGCTGCTTCGTAGGAATGCTGACAGATTCCAGGAGTTTTCTTTCTTATCCAAGGCATGAGTATTTCAGAAGGGTATTGTGTAATCTTTTCGGAGAAGAAATGAAGAATGGTGAACTGCCGGATGATATTGAGCTGATTGGGAAAACCATTTCAGATATCTGTTATCATAACGCGAAAAACTATTTTGATTTTTAATTGAATACAATGAGCAAAATAGTCACATTTGGTGAAGTCATTATGAGGCTTTCTCCACCCGGAAACAGAACCATGAAACAAAGTCATGAAATGGAGTTCTTTTTTGGAGGAACAGAGCTGAATGTCGCTGCTTCATTGGCAACAATGGGCTGCGAAGTACAGCATGTCAGCTGTGTATCCGATGATTTTGTCGGAGAATCTGCGGTTTCTTTCATTCAGGGTTTTGGCATTGATACCACCTTTATCGACAAGAATGAACATCCTCTGGGGTTGTATTTTCTTGAAGTAGGATCATCAGTTCGTGCCAGCAGAATTGCTTATAACAGGCTGAACGGTTCTTTTGCGAACATCCGGACGGAAAAAATAGACTGGAAAAAAGTGCTTGAAGGATGCGAATACTTCCACTGGACAGGAATCAGTCCCGGTATTTCGGAATCAGCCTATGAAGCCTTAAAAGAAGGGTTGAAAACCGCTCAGCACATTGGGATTGAAGTTACTGCCGATCCTGCTTACCGTTCAAACCTTTGGAAATATGGTAAAAATGGAAGTGAAGTGCTTAAAGAACTGGTTTCTTATTCCACCATATTTATCGGAGGAGTGAATGAAATTAATGAGATTCTCGGAACCCGGTTTTCTTCAGATAAAGAAGGTTTTATTGAAGCCTGTAAAGAATTAAAACAACAGATTCCTTCCGTTCATAAGATTTTTGATAAAATAAGAATAGGGGTTACCGCAAGTTCCCAGCAGACACAGGGAAGAGCGTGGGTAAACGAAAACTACTTTGAAACAGATCTTCTGGAAATCAATCCTGTCGTTGACAGAATCGGGACGGGAGATGCTTTTGCCGCAGGATTAATCTATGGTTTAAAGAATTTTGATGATGAAAAAGCATTGAATTTTGCAAACGCAGCCTGTGCGATCAAACATACTATTCCGGGAGATATTAGCTATTCAAGTGTAGAAGACATCCTGGAAGTGATGAATGGAAATTCAGGAGGAAGAATAAAAAGATAATTATGGCAAGATTTAATCGTATAGAAGTAGCCTTAAAAGCTAAGCAAACCGGTATTGTTCCTGTATTTTATCATGCAGATGCTGAAGTTTGCAAAAAAATTATAAAAGCTTGTTTTGATGGTGGTGCCCGCGTTTTTGAGTTTACCAACAGGGGAGATTTTGCCCACGAGGTTTTTGCCAATCTGGTAAAATATGCAGCCGTAGAAATTCCTGAAATGATATTGGGAATAGGCTCTGTCATTGATCCCGCAACAGCTTCTTTATACATTCAGAATGGAGCCAACTTTATTGTGGCACCTTCTTTAAACCCGGAAGTCGCTAAAATTTGCAATCGAAGAAAAATTGCATGGATGCCTGGCTGTGGTTCAGTTTCTGAAATTTCTTATGCCGAAGAATTAGGCGCTGAAATTGTGAAAATATTCCCGGCAACACAGGTAGGAGGCCCTGAATTTATCAAGACGGTAAAAGGCCCGATGCCATGGTCAAACATCATGCCTACAGGCGGAGTAATGCCTGCAAAAGAAAATATTACCGAATGGATTTCTGCAGGAGCCTATTGTGTAGGATTGGGTTCCCAGCTGTTTCTAAAAAATGAGGAAGGAGAATATGATTATGAAAAGATTACAGAAGCAGTAGCCTATTCGATTCAGGTTATTAATGAATTAAGATAACGATCCTTACATTTTGTTTTAAGCCGGTAAAAAAATTAAAAATTGAGTAAAGACTTTGATGAGGTAATCATTGAAACTCAACTTAATTGTTTTCAATTCTTTAATTAAATAACAATGGTTTAAAAAATTAATAGATTCTGTGCTGAAATAGCATGGAAAGGATAGTTTTTGTCTTGTTCTGTTGTTAAAATCAATAAAAATCAATACTATTAACGATTGATATGAAAAAAGAAATATCTCCGAAACCAAGTAACTTCAGATGGACGATCTGCGTGCTACTTTTTATTGCAACGACCATCAATTATATGGATCGGCAGGTGCTGTCTCTCACCTGGAAAGATTTCATCGCTCCGGAATTTCACTGGAACAATAATGATTACGGAAATATCACTGCATTATTTTCTATTTTCTACGCAATAAGTATGCTTTTTGCCGGAAAGTTTGTAGACTGGATGGATACCAAAAAAGGATTTCTCTGGGCGATCGGAATATGGTCAATAGGAGCTGTACTCCATGCTTTCTGCGGAATTGCTACTTCAGGAGCTCTGACCGGAAGCTGGTGGGTAGGTTTTGAAGAATCCAAAGAGATTATCGGAAGAGTAGATAATGTTGGAGCTATCATCAGTACCAGTGTCACACTGTTTATTTTTGCCCGTTTCGTTCTGGCTGTTGGGGAAGCAGGGAATTTTCCTGCTGCGATAAAAACTACTGCAGAGTATTTCCCAAAGAAAGACAGAGCGTTAGCAACCAGTATCTTTAATGCTGGAGCAACGGTTGGAGCATTAGCTGCACCGGTTACCATTCCTTTTATCGCAAAATCGATGGGCTGGGAATGGGCATTTATCATTATTGGAGCATTAGGTTTTGTCTGGATGGGCCTCTGGGTATTCTATTACAAAAAGCCACACGAACATCACAAGGTTAATGAGCATGAGCTTATCTATATTCAGCAGGATCAGGATGATTTTCCAGCAGAAGATGCGTCGCTGCCGGAAAAGAAATTTTCTTTCAGGGAATGTTTCAGTCACAGACAAACCTGGGCTTTTGCCTTTGGAAAGTTTATGACAGATGGAATCTGGTGGTTTTTCCTGTTCTGGACGCCGGCTTATTTAAGCTCCGTTTACAAAATGGATTCTACACAGAGTGCATTTCCTTTATTTGTTCTTTATATGATCACTTTATTGTCGATTATCGGAGGATGGCTTCCTAAATATTTTGTGGAGAAAAAAGGAATAGATGCTTATACAGGAAGGATGAAGGCGATGCTGATCTTCGCATTTTTCCCATTGCTGGCTCTGCTAGCCCAGCCTTTGGGTTCTGTTTCATATTGGATTCCGGTACTGATTATCGGAATTGCAGGAGCAGCACACCAGGCATGGTCTGCCAATATATTCTCTACGGTAGGTGATATGTTTCCTAAAAAAGCAATCGCAACCATTACGGGAATCGGAGGAATGGCAGGAGGAATCGGATCATTTTTAATCAATAAATCTTCAGGAGTCCTGTTTGATCATGCTCATAAAGCATGGACTACTGTGGACGGAATACCTTTACTGGAAAAATATCCCCAATATATCCATGAGCGTCTGCCTGAAAATTTTGTTCATGATCTGGAAAAATCCGGAGCTATTATTTCAGATGGAATCGATAAAGGCTATATGATCATTTTCTCAGTATGTGCAGTGGCTTACCTGATTGCCTGGAGCGTAATGAAGACTTTGGTTCCGAAATATAAAGTGATTAAATAAAAACAAAAGCTATCAGATTCTAAGATAGTTTCATTCAAATTAGAAAAAATGGAAAATCAGATAAAACAAAAATTAAATCGTGAATTCAATGGTTCTCACGAAAAGCTTCCGATTAAAATCGTACAGTTTGGAGGAGGAAATTTCATGAGAGGATTCACTGATTATGTGATTGATCAATTGAATAAAAAAGCAGGTTTCAATGCCGGAATTGTCAATGTTCAGCCAACGCAGGGTGGTTCTGTTCATAAGCTTGAAGAGCAGGACAATCTATATACTCTCTTTACAAGAGGAATTAAAAAAGGTGAAATTATTGATGAAAAGATGGTCATTTCTGCGATTCAGAAATCAATTAATCCCTATACAAACTATGATAAATTCCTTGCATTGGCAAAAGAAGAAGAACTGGAATTTATTTTCTCCAATACTACAGAAACGGGAATAGCGTATGATGAAACTGAAGATCAATATTCCGGCCCGCACAAAAACTTTCCGGCAAAAGTGACGGTTTTATTATATGAAAGATTTAAACATTTCAAAGGATCATCAGATAAAGGATTGAGAATGATCCCTTGTGAGTTGATTGAAGATAATGCTTTTGTTTTAAAGGAGATTATTATTCAATATGCCAGATTATGGAATTTAAAAGAGGATTTTGTGCAATGGATTGAACAGTGTAATTATTTCCACAATACATTGGTTGACAGGATTGTTCCGGGATACCCTAAAGATGATGCAGAATCCTACGAAGAACAGTTGGATTATGAAGACCAGATGATGGTTGTTTCTGAAGTATTTTTACTTTTTGTAATTCAGGATGCTAAAAATCTGAATGAGAGAATCCCTTTTGATCAGATCAATGAGCAGATTTTAGTAGTGGATGATATTCAGCCTTACCGTCTTAGAAAAGTAAGAATTTTGAACGGCGGCCATACTTTAATGCTGGCTCCGGCACTATTATCAGGAAAAGAAACGGTAAAAGAATCTCTTGAGAATTCATTTATCGGACAGTTTTTAAGAGATTCAATTTTTAATGAAGTAAACCCCACTTTAGGCCTGGATGAAAATGAGTTGAAGGAATTTGCAGAAGAAGTATTTGACAGGTTCAGAAATCCTTTTATTAAACATCATCTGGCAAGCATCGCTTTGTATTTTGTTTCTAAATTTAAAGTAAGAATTCTGCCCAGTCTGGTGAGGTATGTAGAAATTAATCAGAAATTACCACTTAATTTAACTTTCTCTTTGGCAAGTTTAATCAGATTCTACCAGGGAAGTTTTGATGAGAGAGCCCTTCCGTTGAACGATGAAGAGGCAATAATCAACCGATTCAAAGAAATCTGGACAGCAAATGATTATCAAAAAGTTGCAGAACTGGCATTATGTGAAACTTCTTTCTGGGATACAGATCTTACCAACGTTGAAGGCTTGAAAGAGGCAGTGGCAAAAGCATTGTGGGAAATTGACCATCATGATGTGGAAACAGCGTATCAAAACTTTGTTCAATCTTACTCTTAAATATCATGCAAAAAAAAGTACTCAAGATAAATCCTGATGATAATGTAGCTGTTGCGCTGGTTGATCTTACACAGGGTGAAAATGTTACGTTGGGTGATTTTACCTATGAGATTGTAAAAGATACAAAAGCCAAACATAAATTTGTCACAGAAAATCTTTCGGTAGGAGATTCCATTATCATGTATGGTGTTTTGGTGGGAAAAGCAAGTCAGCCCATCCAAAAAGGAGAAGTGATTACCACCGGAAATGTAAAACATCAAAGTGCAAAAGTAGAAGGCAAAACAGAAACGATTTCCTGGACAGCTCCGGATGTGGAGTTATGGAAGGATAGAACTTTTATGGGCTATCATAGGGAAGACGGACAGGTGGGAACAGAAAATGTATGGCTGTTTTTTCCTTTAGTCTTTTGTGAAAACAGAAATGTAGAGATTTTAAAAGAAGTTTTCGAAAAAGAACTTCTATTTGAAAAAGCAACAAAACATCAACTATTACTAAGATCTCTGATCAATAACTCTGAGGAAGAAATTATCACTGAAGAAGATCAGGATTCCAGAGTTTTTAAAAATATTGACGTTAAATTCATTACCCATCAGGGAGGCTGTGGCGGTATTCGTCAGGATGCTGAAGCATTGGGCCGTTTATTGGCAGGATATGTTAATAACCCGAATGTTGCAGGAGCAACCGTTTTGAGCCTTGGATGTCAGAATTTACAGGTTGATATTTTTAAAGATGCCCTTGAAAAGATCAGTCCCAACCATAAAAAACCGATTATCATATATGAACAGCAGAAATCGGGAACAGTGGATGAAATGCTGAGCGGGATCATCAAAGATTCTTATGAAGCCATTAAAAAAGCGAATGAAATTCAAAGAGAGCCTGCATCTATTTCAAAGCTGGTAGTAGGATTGGAATGTGGAGGTTCAGATGGTTTTTCAGGAATTTCTGCCAATCCGGTTTTAGGTCGGTTATCAGATGTAATGGCAGGAGTAGGAGGAGCTACTATTCTTTCGGAATTTCCCGAATTATGCGGAGTAGAGCAGGAGCTGGTGAACCGTTGTGTAAATGAAAAAGATGCGGAAAGATTTTTACAGTTAATGAAAGACTTTGAAAAATCAGTCGTTGCTGCAGGATCTGGTTTTGATATGAATCCGTCACCGGGGAATATTAAAGATGGATTGATCACTGATGCCATGAAATCTGCAGGAGCGGCTAAAAAAGGAGGTTCATCTCCCATCAATGATGTCCTTGATTTTACCGAATACATTCAGAAACCCGGGCTGAATTTACTCTGTACACCTGGAAATGATGTAGAATGTACCACTGCTTTGGTGGGCTCAGGTTCCAATGTGGTGTTGTTTACAACGGGGCTTGGAACTCCGACAGGAAATCCCGTAGTTCCAGTGGTAAAAATATCGTCCAACACTTCTCTTTCCGAGAGAATGCCGGATATTATTGATTTTAATACAGGCGATGTCATCACCGGGGAAAAAACGATTGATGAAAAGGCAGAAGAACTGTTGGAGTTTATCATCAAAATAGCCAGTGGAGAAGTAAAAACCAAAGCTGCTGTTTTAAACCAAAATGATTTTATCCCCTGGAGAAGGGGGGTGAGCTTATAAAAATGTTTTTTTATTATAAATACTAATTAGGATTGAAATGCTTTCTGCGTAGTGTAGAAGGCATTTTCTTTTATTTATTGGTAATTCGCTAGAAGAGTAGGGTTGTTAAAAAAGGTAATATAAGAGTTAATATAGTGAAAACAGCATCGCCCATATGTAATTTTCTGTATTCACCTTGCTCCCAGCTTGATTGCATATAGCCTGTCAGTAAAGGTTCATTTCCGAAAATAATAAGAAATAAATTTCTTAGAATCCAGTAATAGACCATATATAATAAAGGCAAAAATGCAAACGTAGCAGCATTGCCATTTGGCATTTTTAGCGTTTCTCTATTGATATTTAAATAACCAAATAATGCGATCAAAATGGTGAAGAACAATACAATCAGGTAAGTTGTTCTGTTTTTCAATATTTTATATGATAACCATAAAATAATTTGACCAAAGCCACCAAGAAAAATATAAAGTGATTGACTATCCAATAGCATCGATATTTTTTAAGTATAGAAAAATTACTTCTTTTTTGAAGACTTCCTGATATGAAGCTGAGGGGTAAGTACCACTTTTTTCTCAATAGAAACGCCAGATCCGTTTTCTTTTACGTTCTCTAAAAATACCTGTCCTGCCATTTTCCCCATCAACACTGGAGTCTGATCCACTGAACTGATCGGAAGCTCCATAAACTGAGTAAACGGCTCATTGGAAAAACCGATAATGGCAACTTCCTGAGGAATTTTTATTTTTCTCTTTTTTAATTCCTGACAGGCACCTAAAGCAGCAAAGTCACTGGAAGAGAATATAGCGTCAGGAACAGATTTTTTACTCCAAAGTTTTTTAATAGCTTCCGTTCCTTCATCAATAGAACTGCCTGTAAGAATGATATTATCTTCTTTTATAGGAAGATTATGATCAATTAGGGCTTGTTTATAGCCATTAAGACGGTTCTGGTAAATTTCAAGATTAAGGTCTCCTGCAAAATGACAGATATTCTTATAACCTTCTTTGATGAGGTGTTCTGTAGCCATATATCCTCCCCGATAATCATCAATCGTTACGGTGCTGATGCCAGCGATATCTTTTTTTCTGTCAAAAAAGATAATCGGAGTATTTGACGTATCCAGAATGTTTCTGATGTGATTAATATCTGTTGTTGTTTTGGATACAGACATGAAAATACCATCTACCTGAGCATTCAGCAAAGTGTTAAGCTGTCTTTTTTCAATATTGACATCTTCGTGACTCTGGCAGATGATGACATGATAACCAAGTGGAGAGAGTTCTTCCTCAATTCCCCGTATTACTGAGGAAAAAAAATTGGTATTGATGTAGGGAACAATAATCCCTACATTTTTGGTTTCACCACTTTTTAAGGCTTTAGCAAGGTTATTTTGCTTATAGTTCATTTCCTTGGCCGTTTTGCGGACCAGCTCTTTAGTTGCTACGCTTATTCTTGGGTGGTCATTCAATGCTCTCGAAACAGTGGCAACACTTACGTTGAGCTTATTGGAAATGTCATATATCGTTGCACTTTTCTTGTTCATAGAAGTTTTCTGGATGTTTTTATAATGCATGAATTCTATGCATTGGTGATGTAAATTTAATCAAATTTTAGCTATTTAAAGGGAATATAGCTGAGTTTTATATCATCTGCGTATATATTAACAGAATAGATTGTTTGGATTCCCTTAAATGATTGTTTTTATATGGATTACATCTTTTTCAACATGGAAAAAATTTTGGTAATAATATACTTAATTGTACCAGAATATATTTTTTGAATATAAATCGAATTTAAAGATTGATTGAGTGAAGGAGTTCCTGTTTACAGCAATTCCAAAAAGTCAAACTTTAGAACAAACAGAATATGGAGCTGTAACCCAAGAACAGAATTCGTGAACTTTTATCCGTTTAATGATATAGAAACTATTTCACCGCGCCCACTATTGTTTATAACAGGGTGACCAAGCACATTCAAAGGAGTTGGTATCAATGCGAAGATTTTATTAACAGAAGACTTCGTCAATCATAGAGCAGTGTTAGTCAATCAAGAAGAGTTAATTTGTAATTTACCCGGAAATTGAAATTCTCGTAAGAAAAATTTTGCCCACGCAGTAACAGTAGATCCAGAGGGAATGGTAAAATCAGGTGTTTTCGCAGATTCAAGTAATCGTAATTTCACTGTGCCATCTGCGGTTATGGTGGTAGTCTCATGAATGCATGCGCGGATACTATTTTTAGGTTTGAAAACCTGCTCAGTTGCGCCTACAGTGTAAAACGCTCAGTTTCTTTCTCCGTTAACATTCGCCAAAAATTCCTCATCTGTAGATTCGCGATAAAAGGGCAGAAACCACATTTGACCGCATTGGAGGAAAAGCAGTAAATTGGATGCCTTCTGATAAGATTTTTCCATGAGCTGCAATTGGTCATTTACTGTCAAAGTTCAGATAAAATGGCTCACAGTTCTATAAATTTCGTATTTTTACACGATAGAGTTATGAAGGCAATTCTTTGAAATCAAGCGAAATGTGCACCATTACCAAATCGTTACCTTGATATTTGCAAAACTGCGCAAACCTATATTCAATACCGTTTCTGTATAGTAGGCCCTACTTTTATATTAAAAATAGGATATGAAGAGATAATGATTTTATGATGAAAATTAATATTTCAGAAAATGAATTTTAAGGAAAATATTAATTGAAAATACATTGAAATTATCAATACTTACGGCATGAATTAACAGGTCGCTCCTCTGGAGCTTTATTATTACGGAGACTTCATTTTTTCTATTAACAGTAGATCCCGATGAGATCAAATTCAGCTCCAATAGGAGCTAACTGTTAATAGTACGTATTTGCTTTAAAATTATAGCTCCAGAGGAGCGACCTGTTAATTATACTTTAATCTAATTGGGCAATAATGTTTAAAAATATTGCTCATAATGAAATACTATTTTAATGCTCTTAGAAATGTCTAATGCTTTTAGGCACGAAAAATGATCTACTTTTTAAAATTGATTTAATGAAAAAGATCGCAAAAGTACTGGGCTTGGGATTATGTATGTTAGGTTTATACTTTGTACAGGGACAAGCTCCTAAGAATTATATTTATACGTCCTCGGGAGATCTGCATGGAATTGAAAGAATGATTACCCGTAAAGACATTGGCGGAGTACAGATTGTTTACAACTGGAAGGCTTTGGAAACTTCAAAAGATGTGTATGATTTTTCTGTTATTGAGAAAGATCTGAATTATCTGACAAGCCTCAACAAAAAACTATTTATCCAGCTTCAGGACAGGTTTTTTGAACCACAGGCAAAATATATTCCTGACTATGTGTTGAAAGATAAAGAATATACAGGAGGATTGGTTCCTCAATATGATAATCCGGGTGAAAATAAACCTGTTGGAAATGGTTGGGCTACCCAGCAATGGAATCCAGCGGTCCGAATGAGATTTCAGAAACTGATAGGAGAATTGGCAAAGCAATTTGACGGAAAGATTCAGGGAATCAATCTTCCTGAAACATCGATCGATATTGATATGGAAAAGGATAAAACAGGTTTTAGCTGCGACCGTTATTTTCAGGCTGAATTGGAGAATCTAAAGTTTGCAAGAAGTGCTTTTCATCATTCTTACGTTCTGCAATATGTCAATTTCTTTCCTTGTGAATGGGAAAATGATCATCAATATATGTCCAGGCTGTTCGATTTTGCTTATAAAAATAATATTGGGTTAGGGGGACCTGATATTGTTCCGGATAAAAAAGCACAAATGAAAAATTCTTATCCTTTTTTTAATCAATATAAAGGAAAGCTTTCTTTGGTAGCAATGGCAGTTCAGGAGCCGACGCTGACTTATAAAAACCCTAAAACAAAGAAACCTTTTACCAAAGAAGAATTTACAGAATATGCCAAAAACTATCTTGGCGTTAATATTATTTTCTGGAGCGTGGAATCTCCCTGGTTGAGAGATCCCAGCTAAGAACCTCCTTTATACTTTTAAGATTCCTCTAAAGCCTCTTGCGGCATAATAAGAATCTGCACCATTGTGGTAGGTAAATACAGTATTGTACCGTCTGTCACAGAAAATAGCGCCTCCAAGTTCACGGATCTGCGATGGTGTTTTGATCCAGCTTGAAGTCTTTTGATCAAATTTTCCCAATTCCTGAAGCTGGCGGTATTCTTCCTCTGTTAAAAGTTCAATGCCCATTTCTTTAGCGGTGTCGATGACGTTACTTTCTGGTTTGTTGGCCTTTCTGGCATCCCATGCAGGATAATCATAGCATAAGCTTCGGCGTTTGGGGCTTTCCGGAGAACAGTCAACGAAAGAATACTCATCTGTTTTTTTATTGTAATCTACCACATCGGGTTCACCTTCAGTGGTTTCCATTTCGTATAAAGGCCGTATTTTTTCAGGGTTGGCTTCCAGTTTTTGCTGGACTTTTTCCCATTTCAGGTCTTTATGACGGTTTATGTTTTTTTCAAAACGGGCTTTTAATGTTTTTAAAAGTTCGTTGATTTGTTCCTGGGTGAGTTTGTTTTTCATGTCAAATTTTTTTATAATTTATTGTGTTGTGTTGTTGGAAATCGCAAAGGCGCAAATTTCTCAGTGAGAATATTTCTTAAGACGCAAAGATTTTATCTTCGATAAAATTTCTGACTGTTATTCTTTAAAACTATTAATCAATAACAGTGATTTTTCTGTCTGCAGGTCTGAAATACCATGAGATAAGAACCAGTACGAATAATAATACCGCCGGAAAAGTTCTTCCTGCTGTGTCACCTACGATCAGGTGGGAAATAACTGCTCCTGACATAACGAAGAAAAATCCGGCATAGGCCCATTCTTTCAACAGCAAACGTTTAGGGATCAAGATGGCAATAACGCCCAGAATTTTCCAGACTCCGATGATGGTCATCAGATAAGAAGGGTAGCCGAGATTGGTAAAATTGGCCAGTTCATCTTTGTTTTTCATCAGTTGGACAATAGCTGTTGAAACCATTCCCAGTGCCATCCAAAGGGTGAATATCCAATAGATGATTTTTGTTCTTTTTTGTGATGGTTGTGGTGTGATCATGATCTGTTTTTTTATAGTTAGTCGTTTAATCCTATTCCTTCCATGATTTGCGGTATGCATTTTTCAATGCGGGCTTCACGGGTTTTAGATTGTTTTGCAGAGGAGAAGTGGAGTAGATAGGCTCTTTGTCTTCCGGGTGTTAATGCTTTAAAAGCTTCCTGTAATGCAGGATCTTGATCCAGTTTCTCCTGAAATTCTTCAGCCATTTCAAACTCTTTTGTTTTCTTCATTTCCACTTTAGCACCTGATTCTTCTATTTCAACGGCTTCAAACATATACGAGCGAATAACTTCCTCCAAATCATTGATTTGCGATAGCTCTGTAAATCGGATCTGTCTTGCTGCCTGTACATTTTTAGACTGCTGAATCAAAATATTATCAGGGTCTTTCATTAAAGCTCCCTTGAAGAAGAGAATTGCACAATATTCTTTAAAACCGTGGATCAGGAAAATATTTTTCCCATCATAAGTATAACAGGGACAGCCCCATTTTAAATCTTCTACAAGCTCAGTACTAAGGGCAATAGCTCTTAATTTTTCAAATTCTTCCTGCCATTGTCCGGCGTTTTCGAAGAAAAAATTAACTTTTGGATTCATTGTGTGGTATGTTTGAGGGTTTGAGGGTATTAGAGTTGGAGAGTTTTGGGTTACGGGATGCGAGATTCGGGTTATTTGGGTTTGAGAGTATTAGAGTGGGAGAGTTTTGAGTTATTCAGGGTAGTATATAAACTTCGCACCTCGCACCTCGAAACTCGTATCGTCTCTCATCTCTTTGTCTATTATCAATCATCGCTACATGCTACCTAATATCTCCTGCAAACGATTATGCGCCATATTGATCCCCTGTGCGAATGGCATTTTCAGGTGCTGATCTCTGAAATCTACAGATTTATAAATGGTTTGAATGGTAATCTTGCTGGTAGTGTCCGTTATCTTTTCAAATGTTAAGAACTCAATCTGAGCCGGAAAAGGAGTATTTTCCATCTGGAAAGTTCTTATAATTTTCTCATTCTGAACAATATCATGAATAGTTCCATTGGCGCTGAAAACTACGTCTCCATGAGGATTTGCCGTTTCGAACCGGTAGCTACCATGTTGTTTGTTTTCGAATTTTGTTACTTTCGTTCCCATCCATTGTTCAAAAAGTTCTGCTTCTGTATACGCTTTGAAAAGCAGTTCTACAGGAAGATCAAATTCTCTGATGATGAAGATTTCCTGTCGGCCGTCTTCTGCCTGAATTTTTGTTTTAAGTTCCATGATATTGGTGTTTTAGGGTTTCGGGATTCGAGATCCGGGTTATTTTGTTTTAGAGTAGGAGAGTTTGAGGGTTCGGGATGCGGGATCCGGGTTTTTGTGTTTACAAGGTTCGAGGTAAGAAATTCGAGTTATTGTAGATTTTAAATTGCAATTCATTTATCCAATCTATCTTGAAACTTTGAACCCCTAAAACCTAATACCCCGAAACACGTATCCCGCACTTCGCATCACGTATTTTTATTCTGATACGCTTTCATCACATCTTCCAGTTTGTTGAACCTTTCGTCCCACATTTTGCGGAAGGGTTCTATAAAATCGGCTATTTCTTTCATTTTATTGGGATTTAGGTGATAAATAATTTCTCTTCCGTTTTGTTCAGATCTCAGCAGTTCACATTCTGTAAGAATCTGGAGATGTTTTGAAACGGTAGGTCTTGCCGTATCAAAATTGGAGGCAATGGCTCCTGCTGTCATGGACTGTGCTGCCACCAACATCAATATAGATCGTCTTGTAGGATCTGCTATCGCCTGAAATACATCTCTTCTTAAATTCATCGTGTAGTTATTTGACTACAAATATATGTGTAGTTATTTAGCTACACAAATATTTTATGCAAAATTTTTGACTGTAATGAAAAAAAGCTCAAAAATGTAAGGAAATACACTATTGAGCTTTGAATTTTTAACTTTCGAATAAAGAAATATGCTTAAGATCTTATTTCCCAATCTTCAACTATATTGATGGCTTCCTTCAGATACAGATCTTTTTGAAGATTTTTAACCCATACCTCAGATTTGTTTTTGAATGCTGCATCGCTTTTCTCTCTTTCAATATCCTTAGGATACATAGTGAATGTAAGACCGCTTTCGAATGTTTTTAAAACTTTAAATTTATCATCCTGAGTTTTTCTCTGCTTCATAAGGTCGCTGTATTTCTCAATGCTCAAAGGCACTGTTTTTTCTTTCCCCAGATTTTCTTTCCATTGAGCGTACTCCAGTAACAGTTTATAATTATCATTTTTAGCAATTCGCTCTGCACTTACTTTCTGCAAAGCCTGAATATTGAGGAAGTTTTGCCTGTTGAAGCTCGTTCCCGGTATTTTATCCCACGCTAATGCATAGTCATCATATTTTTCACCAATGTCTGCATAAGAAAAGATATCTTTCATCTGGATATCTGAGCTTACGCCTTTTCTCTGGGTAGACTCTCCAGTGATTCTGTAATATTTCTGAATAGTTAGTTTTACCGAACCGAAATCTTCTTCAGTATTTAAAAACCTGTTCAAATCTACAAATACCTGTACGGTTCCTTTTCCATAGGATACAGGCGATCCCATAATAACTGCTCTTCCGTAATCCTGCATTACGCCAGCCAAAATTTCTGCTGCAGAAGCGGATAATTCATTTTGTAAAATCACAAGCGGACCGTTCCAGATGGGCGCTTCATTTTTATTTTTTAACGTGGTAATCTTTCCATTTCCATCCTTCACCTGCACATACGGACCCGCATCCATGAAAAGTCCCATAATATCACCAACTTCCGTTAAAGAACCTCCGGAATTGCCTCTGAGATCCAGAACAATTCCCTGGATATTTTGTTCTTTAAGTTTGATGATTTCTTTTTTAATATCATCAGAAGCATTTCTTCCGTCTTTATCTTCAAAATCAGCATTGAACTTGGGTAAATTGATCAATCCGTATTTTTTACCAGATGCATTTACGATAATACTTTTAGCAAAAGTATCTTCAATCGATATTTCTTCACGGTTCATGGTTACGTCCTGAATCGTTCCGTCTTTTTTCTGTACCGTTAAAGTAATTGGAATCCCTTTTTCACCTCTGATTAATTTGATGGCTTCGCTGGAAAGCATATCCACAACATTTACAGCATCAGTATCGGGAGTAGATTTTATTTTTAAAATTTTATCACCTTCCGTCAGCTGCTTGGTCTTCCATGCCGGAGCCCCAATGGATAATGTACCGATATAAAGGTTTCCTTTCTTTTCCTGGATGACTGCACCTATCCCGATGATCTTTCCTTTAAAGTCCATATCAAAATCTTTCTTTCCCTGCGGCGAATAATAATTAGTATGTGGATCAAAAATATGAGTATAAGCATTCATATAGACGGTAAACCAATCCATTTTTTGTCTTTTCCTGAATCTGATAAATTTTTCTTCCAGAAGATCTTTCACATTTTCTGTCGCTTTTTTTACCTTTTCATCCTGGCTCAGTACTTCGGGCTTGCTGTTGTTATCTTTATTGGTAGAATCATCCTTCTTTTTTTCTTCGCTTTTCCTGTTCAGGGATTCTATTTCCTGGAGAATATTGTATTTCACATATTTCCTCCATTCATTATATTGCTGCTGCTTGTTGGCAGGTGCATTTTTTAGTTTGGGTTCCAATGTTAATATTTCATCCTCTTGGAGATTGATGGGCTTGCTGAAGATATCTTTAGTCATTTTATCAATTTCATCAATCCTTTGATACAATTTATCGACTGTCAGTTTATAAAAAGTCAAATCTCCGGTGTTCAGATAATCATCCAGTTTGGTTTCATATTTACGAAACTCATCCATATCAGATTGCAGGAAATAGGTTTTTGTAGGATCTATTGATTCAAAATACTGCTTATACACTTCTTTTGAATACGCATCATTAATAGGTTTGGGGCTGTAATGCAGATAAGACAAAATATTCTTTGTATTGATCATGATGATCTGCCTCTTTTCTTCTTCATTGAGAGGAGGACGGAAACCGAACACGAAAAATGTAAGCGGAAGAAGAAGTAATAAACGAACGGTTCTAAAATTTTTCAACATATCTCTGATTGTGCTTTTAATTGAAAACTATCTTTGTTTTGTTGTCATTAATTGATCTTTTTTTCAATTTAATGATTGAAAATAGCAGTAAACAAGAGTTTTCAATGTACTTTTATAAAATCATGTGAATGTATGAAAAATATTGATAATAAGTAGTTGGGAAGGAGGATTTTAAGATAAGTTTAAGGTTTGGAGAGTTAGATTGTCATAGTATTAATCTAGAAGAATTTGTATTTATTAATTCTTCAGTTTTATTTTTTAGCGGAGATATTATAAAGTAAAATATCATCCAAATATGGATGATATAATAATACTTATTTTATTTGTCGTAATTGAGCACTTATTTTTTCGTCTATCAATGCAGAATATTCATTCTCAAATTTATCCTTAACAGATTTATCTTTTATATTTAGTTGGTTAGATAAATAGTTTAATTTCCTTTTGTTTAATTCTATTATTTCCGACCATTCCATTACATATACCTCAATGTTTTTGTCTTTTTTCTTATCATATAGAAAAGGTTGATTTGGATAGCTATCCCTTCTGGACTTCACTTGTGACTTGGCATATTTATTTAATCTTGAAGAAACTAGATATAATTTATACTTTACTTTCTCAGTAGGTAATACAGGGTAATCTTCTATTGTAAATGCATAGGTATCGATTTGATTAAGTTCTTTTTTCCCTATAGCACATTTAGGAGATTTTAATTCAACTACCATTATTTCTCGTTCTTCATTGTCATTTATTTTTTCATTAAGAAAAAATAAATCTGTTATATTATCCAATCCTTCAGTTTCTTCTATAATATTGTTATCTTCAACTGTTGGTTCATAATGTAAATATTTAGTAGCTAGCTCTTCTAAAATATTACCTATTTTTTTATCCGACCATACATGCGGGGTATTATTATAATTCTCACCAAACAACCACAATTCATTTTCTACAATTTTATGAAGTTGACTACGTTCTTTTAAATGAGCTGAAATCTTACCATAAACGAGCTCGTGTAGAAAGTTTAGAAATTCTGTCTTATCAGCAACCTGACTTGCAAAATGTACAACATTTTCTAAATCAGTCTTTTGTAAAAGGGTATGAAATTTTTCTATGTTTTCGTTAGATAAATTAAGCACCTTATTAAAGATATATTCAATATTACCATCACTAATAGCTTTATCTAAAAGAGGAAAAAGAAAAGTCCTTATTTTATCATCTTTTTCAATAATATTATGCTTATCCTCAATTAAATATGCTATTTTTTTGAAGACAATTTCTTGAGAATCTGTAGCAGGTTTTTCATCTTTATATGGATAGTATTTATCTTTTTCCAAGGTACTTACAAACTTTTCAAACCTTTTATTTCTTGTTTTGAAAAAATCATTTATTGTATCTTTTATACAAATTTTTAAATTTTTGGTCTCTTCTTCACCTAAAGATTCAATATCTATATTTCTGAACAAATCTTGGTCAAATAAATCAGAATCAATATATACAAACCAAGTTCCTAAATCATGAGTATACCAATCTGATGAATATGTAAATTCATGGGCAACAGATTTTATTCCAGCATTTTCAGCCTGTAGAAATACTTTAACTTTATTTAATGATGTTTTGACATTATAGAAGTAAAAGTTTAGATCATAAATTTTTCCGTTTTTATTTGTATAGTCAACTTTTTTATAATTTGGCTCTCCAATAACAAAATGAGATTTATTCAATTTTTGACCATTGATATAAAAATTAATTTTGTCATTGAAAATTTCAAAAGGGTAATTCTCAAAAATGGTTTGAGCAATATATTCTTGCTTAAAATCTTCTATTATTAAATTCTTTTTTGGAGCTCGTGTTGGGCTATTATGATGTAAGTTTTCAATTTCAACTTTATAATAAGTAGGTACTTTTTTTTCAGAAAAATATTGATAATCAACCTTTACATCGGTTTTTTCAAGTTCTATATCCTCTAAATCTGTAGTGTCAATTCCAAAAACAGTTTTACTATATTGTTTATTTGATCTATCAAAAGCAACAGTTTCAATTTTCATTAATTCACCAATTTGGAATGAACTAAAACGTCCAATTCCCTGGCCTCTTTCTTTGACATTAGTTGCAATTTGGAGCACTCTTTTTTTAAATTCTGAGTAAGGAACACCATGGCCATCGTCTTCAATAACAATTTTCTCAATACCTGATTTAACAGTTAAAGAGTTTGTATAATCTATGGTGATAAAAATATTCTTTGAACCAGCTTGTATAGAATTATTTATTAATTCTTTAAAAGCTTTAAATGTATCACCATATTTTGTTAATAAGTTTTTAATAACCCTAGTATTGGTTGTAATCTTTTCAGTTACAGAATTCATTTTATTAAGAGTATTTGACATCTATTTTATAATCTTTTAGCTTACTTTATTTCTCAATCAATCTCTCCAACTTCTCAATCATTTCCCTCTGCTGCTGAAGCATACGCTCATAAAGCTCAACCATTTTATCAAGAGGGTTGAAAGTGGGTTGTACATTTATAGCATTTAAAGTTGATGTATCATTGCTTGTGAACGTATTAGAAATAATATTCACCGCCTGCTCCTCATCAAAATTCTCAATCGCTTCTGTGGGAACTTTCAAAATCTGGGCTACCTGCGCTAGAATATCAGATTCTACGGTTTCTTTTTGTTCTAAAAGGGAGATTTTCTTCTGGTTCCAGTCGTCGCCCAGTTCAAAAGCCAATGCTTCCTGTTTGATTCCCAGCATTTCGCGGAAACGCTTTATATTTCTACCTTGGTGTATTTTTTTATTTTGCATATCTGTGTAACTCATAATAACAAATATAAAGCTTTAGATCAAAAAAATAAAGCGCTGTTTTAAAATAAATACTATTCTAAAATATCCCTCTTTCAGAATAAAATATCCTTTCCTGAGATGGTTTATCCTTCTTATTATCCCTTCATTTGTAGAAAAATAACACATATGAAAAGAAAAAGAAGAATGAACAGCAGCAAATATAATGAACTGAACAATCGTTACCTTACGGTTTTCCTCAAATCATTTTCAAGAGCGTATGGTAAAATAGTCTACTTCCCCGAAATAAGAATAGCAGGGAAGTGGGTACAGCAATGTGGTTTTAAGGCAGGAGATAAAATATTGGTTACGGTAAGCAGAAACCAGATTATTTTGGAAAGGGAAGTGGATTATGGAGGGTCAGTATGATTTTTTTGATGGTTTCTCGCAGATTTTGGAGATTGAGCAGATCTTTTTAGAATAATAATCTGTGATATCTGTGTGATCAGCGGGAAATTTTACTAATATTAAATTAAACGCAAAGTTTTGAAATGAAGGATTTTATATTTTTAGGAAGCAAAGGATGGGCAAGTGAACTTGCCTGATGAAGCGGATGATGGTCGCTCGCAGATTTTGGAGATTACGCAGATCTTTTTAGAGTAATAATCTGTGATATCTGTGTGATCAGCGGGAGATTATTTTTTGAACCATTAAGGCGGACTTAAGGTTTTAAGTAAAGTTAAGATTCAAATAGATTTGAATGAAGCGTTGTGTTTTCTGAGACTGTCTCAAAAATGTCATTCTGAATGAAATGCAATGTAATGAAGAATCTCCTGTATAATTTCCTCATGATTGTTCTTAATAATTTACTATTCTTAATGGTTTAAAATTATCTTATTAACGCAAAGTTTTGAAATGAAGGATTTTGTATTTTAAGGAAGCAAAGGATGGGCAAGTGAACTTGCCTGATGAAGCGGGTGATGGTCGCTCGCAGATTTTGGAGATTGAGCAGATTTTTTTAGAATAATAATCTGTGATATCTGTGTGATCAGCGGGAGATTATTTTTTTGAACCATTAAGGCGGACTTAAGGTTTTAAGTAAAGTTAAGATTCAAATAGATTTGAATGAAGCGTTGTGTTTTCTGAGACTGTCTCAAAAATGTCATTCTGAATGAAATGCAATGTAATGAAGAATCTCCTGTATAATTTCCTCATGATTGTTCTTAATAATTTACTATTCTTAATGGTTTAAAATTATCTTATTAACGCAAAGTTTTGAAATGAAGGATTTTATATTTTGAGGAAGCAAAGGATGGGCAAGTGAACTTGCCTGATGAAGCGGATGGTTTCTCGCAGATTTTGGAGATTACGCAGATCTTTTTAGAGTAATAATTTGTGATATCTGTGTGATCAGCGGGAGATTATTTTTTGAACCATTAAGTATGACTTAAGGCTTTAAGTAAAGTTAAGATTTAAATAAATTTGAATGAAGTGTTGTGCTTCAAGAATGTCTTTAGATATTCTCTTAATATTCTTAATTACTTATCTATTCTTAATGGTTTAAGAATTTATCAATGGCTAGTTCTTATGATATTTTATTTATTTTATAAAAACACCGATATATTTTCCGTTGTATTCTACCACAGTAGTCTCTATATTTTTTTTAGCACAAAAATCCTGATAAGCAGAATTATCACCAATATCGTCACTAATAAACACAGCACCAGGTCTCAATCTTTTATACATTTTTTGATAAGCCCACATTCTTCCATGGTAACTTTTATCAGAATCATAGTGGAAAACATCAAAAGAGGAAGCTTTTTTAAAAATCTTCGGTAAGGACTCTCTGTCTGCAAAACGGAATAGCTGCCAATATTTTGTAAGGTTTTCTGGAACAACATATCCCACATACTGATCACCATCCTGAGCAAGATAAGGCATATCTGAACTATAGAGTGTGCCATTTCTCTTTTGAAGCGAAAGCAATATCGCTAAGGAAGACCATCCATAAGCCACACCTGTTTCCAGAACGTGTTGTGCTTTGGTAAATTCGCAGGCATAATAAATAAGCTCCAGAGCGCCAGGTCCACCCATGGTAATAGGGCATTCTTTTTCTTTTAAACTGGCTTTCTCCAGGATATCAGCATAGGTAGATCTGAAATGATCGGTATTCATAGAGAAAAGTCTGGCGACTGCTTCTTTTTGGGAAACAGCTATGGAGGCAGCCCAGGAATTGGTTTTTGCTTTTCCCTTGAATGGGCTTCTTCTGCTTACCGTATTTTTAATGATTTTTCTGCCCAGTTCAGGATAAAGAGCAGGTCTTTTAAGATAAGCTACAAATGTTTTGAGAACTGTTGACATTTCATTGATTGTATTAAAGTTACAAGACAAATGTACTTTTTTTACAACCATATTTCATTGAGGTAATATTAATTTTAACAATAAATCTGTTAACGTTCTGTAATAAATACAGTCCGGAAATTGACCAGTGAGAACTCTTTTTTTGATTTAAAAATAAATTGTTATCTGAAATGCAGGTTTTCTTCAGGAAATTTTGTATTCTTTGATTTCTATGGTAAAAATATCAGGTTTGTTTTCAGTTTTTTAAAGCAGGGACCGTTTCTTAATTCCTGATGAAGACGTTTTGCTTTTTCCTTTACAAAAATGCCTTTCCAAAAATATATGGAGTACGGTCATCAAAACGGCAATACTTTTCTGCTTTTTCACTGGGGTAGGTATTTTTTATTGTTGTTAACACACTAAAAGGTGTGTTGTTTGCAAATGTATAAAATAATTGTATAAATCAAAAGGAAAATGAAACAAAATTGCTTTTGTAACTTAATAATTATTATTTAAAATATATTTTGTAGAAATATTAAAACTTTTGTGGTAAGCGGAAAAGCTCATGATACCAGAAGTTTCTGCCTATAAATAATCTTGGCCACTTTTTTATATCTAAATGTTTTCGGAAAATCATGCTAAGACTTTCAAATACAAAATCAACAGGCTGTTTATTGTTATGATTCTTTATAGAAACATGAAATGGCTTCAAGTCATTGAAACGCAGTCAGGAAGGCAATATTCAGGAAATGCCTACCTTTGCAGATCTGATGTTTTCTATACATTAATCAATATTTTTTGAAGATGAAATTTTTATTAGACCTTTTATTTCGTGTTGTACAGCTTTTTACAGAACCTTACTTTTTAGTATTTCTTGCAATAGTTATCATTGCTTTGCTCAAGAGAAAGAACAAAGGCAAAAATCTGAGAATAGGAGTTGGCATTTTTGCAGTTTTAATGATCATTTCTATAGGCAATGGTTTTCTGGGAAAACTGACTTCCAGATATCTGCAGGAAAATTACGTGAGTACGGTTGTGAGTAAAAAAACCGCTCCTCAAAATCCCGTTATCGTTGTATTGGGCGGTGGTGTTGTAGATTTTGAGCACACAGAAAAGCTGCATACACTGTCTTATTCCAGAATGGTAACGGCTTATCAGTTATATCATGAATACAGGCAAAATAATCTGCCTTGTAAAATAGTAATCTCCGGAAAGGGAAGAGGCCATAAAAGTGAAGCCGAATTATTCAGTGAAAATTTTAAAAGCATGGGAGTAGCAGAGGCTGATATCATTAAAGAAGATAAAAGCATGAATACGTATGAAAACGCAAAATATTCCAGTAAGATGCTGAAGCAGCTGGCTCCTTCTGATGTATATCTGGTTACTTCCGGGTTTCATATGAAAAGGTCTGTTGCTTTGTTTCGGACTTTTGGATTAAACCCTGTTCCACAAGCTTCAGATTTTATAGATACTGAAATCACTGTATTTCCAAACAGCTATAATGCGGCTTTTACTTTGTGATGCTCAAAGAAGTATTGGGAATATGGCAGGTACAGCTGTATAACAGTTTGGGTTTGAATGGATAATAAACTTAAAACTATTATATAAAACCGGACACTTAAACTAACTTAAGTGTCCGGTTTTGTTTTAAAAAGCTTTGATTATTATTTTGTTTTCCTAACAGAAATTACTGTCTGCAAAACCACAGAAGCAATAATAAACGCCAATCCTATATAAAATGAAAGATTCACTTCTTTGCTTTCTCCGAAAAATAAGAACGCCATAATAATAGCATACACAGGCTCCAGATTGTATGTTAAATTGACGGTAAATGCAGGAATTTTCTTCAAAACCTCTGCAAACATCACATATAAGCCAACAGTACAAAAAAGTGATAAAATGCCCAAATAAGCCGTGTTTTTTAAGTCAGGAACTATGCTATCTGACTGAAAATAGAGGAGATATACGGGCAAAAACGCTCCCCAGCATAAAGTACCGGCTATCATCTGATAATAGTTGATGACTTTGGTATCAAAATGACTTACAAGGCGTTTGTTATAAATCGTATACAAAGCCCCGAATGCCGATGAAAAGACACCTAATACAATCCCAAGCTGATAGGAAGTGTCAAAATGAAATATCAAACTGATTCCCACGATGGTCAGCGTACTGAGAAGTAATTCTGAAAGCTTGAATTTTTCCTTGTCAATAACAGGTTTGAATACTGCTGTGAAAAAACTTGTCAGGCAGTAGCATACCACGCCAATGGATATGTTGGCATATTTTATACTGGCATAAAAAAGAAGCCAGTGTAATGTAAGTAACAGCCCTGCTTTTGAGATCTGAATTTTTCCCCGGAAAGGAATATCCGTTGGGATCCTCAAGAGTTTTACAATAAAGAACAGAATAATAGAGGAGAAGAGGAGTCTGTACCAGACCAGCAAACCTTCGTTAAGAGTGATCAGTTTCCCGAATACACCTGTAAATCCAGCCAGAATTACGGCCAGATGTAATAATAAATATGATTTTTTCATTAGAGAATGAACTGTAAAATTGGAATTAATATTTTTGTCAGAATGTGAAGCACGAAAAACCCGATCGTTAATACGTTAACGACATGAGTGCGCTTCAATTAAATTGAAAATATTAAAATGCCGGAGGAGGCAGGCAGTTCGAGCGGTTCATAATGATCTGTTGAATGTCAAATATAGGGAAAAATATTTTGAAAATTTACATAAAAAATACGTTGAACTTATGTCCATCCGGATCTGCAAATACAAAACCATAGTAGTTTTCTCCAAAACTTTCAGGTTCTGAAACAATGGTTCCACCGGCATTTCTTACTTCTTCAGCCCATTCATTTACCTGGTTTTTACTTTCAGCGGAAAGGGTAAATATCATTTCATTAGAGCTTTGAGGATCTCCGAATTTCATGCTTTTCAGGTTGTTTTCTATGACATTTTTTAAGAAAAAGTGAATAATGAATTCATTTCCAGCCATAAAAAAACTAACCAGTTCATTAGAAGTATGCGGATTATTAGGCTTGAATCCCAGTTCTGTATAGAATTTCTGGGTGCGTTCAAGGTTGGCTACAGCCAGATTGGCCCAGATCATTTTAGGTTTCATATTATTTTATTTTTTGGTTAGGATAAAGGTATTTTGTTTTTATGGAATAAAAACTGCCATTGGGCAAGATTTTGTTTTCTTTGACTAATTTAACATAATATAAAGGGTCAAATATGATTAAAGATTGGGAGGTTGCAAGAGATCCTTGTCAAGGTTCAGAACCTTGACAAGGGTTAATTTTCACTACAAATTTCTTTCAAACTTTCTCTGTACAACGAATCCTGATTAAAATAACCCAACAGTGTATAGCGCCAATCATAAAAGGTTTATCAGAAAATTGAGAATGAAAGAAATCTGGAAAGTCTCAGGATTGTTTTATAAGCAAAGAAGTTCTTAGAAACCGTTATAATGTATTTGGCTGGAAAATATTAAATATAGAGGATTCTGAGGAGGTTAATACTCTATTTTTGTGATATATTAAAAATCCTATAATTTATATTATGTTAAATTGTATATTATTTTGATTTCAAAGAATCACAAAACATCTTAGATTTCAATATTTTACCTTCTCGATTATTGCATCAGATTTTCAAACCCTTAAATCCAGAAATTTGTCAGTCCCACAATTGGTCTCTTACGTTTTAAAGCCTACATAAAAAATGACGGATTAGGATATTTTTAAAGTAAGCCTTAACCCGTCATTTTTACAAACTGCTGTTAGCAATAGTTTTTCTATTTATTTAGTTTTATTTAATTTTTCTAATTCAGGTAATTCTCTTTTATATTTTTCAACGTCCCAAACTAAATTCCAATTTTTAACGTAGTTAGAGATTGGCTCTAAGCCAACTTCAGTTCTCCTTTTATCTACATTATCAGGATCAGTTAAAGGCAAAATATAGTAAGTATTATTACTTTGATTGATTCCTATCTGACTTCCGTATATTTGTTTTCTGCCTTCCCGGATTTCTATTCTGTCAATTAACAAAGCTAAAGAACCTGGACTTGCATTTCCTTTGGTTACTGCTTCTTTCATCATCGGCAAATATTTTTTTTGTGTTTCCAGATCTGAATGTTGAATGACAAGAAATAATGCACTATTGGCTTGTGCGCCTACTTTGTCTTTGCCAACCCAGCCTTTTTCATCCAGTATTTTTTTTACTTTTAATAGATTAATAGAGTCTTTCTGATTGGTGATTTTCCAAAGATCATTCATTTCTTTAGAATTTGGACCGAATTTTTTTTGAGTTTCATTCATTTGAACTCTATATTTTTGGTCTTCCTCAAGAATTGCCAGTAATTCAGCCTGCAATGGTTTGTCATAATTAGCTTCTATGGCCGCTATTTTTTTTTCTAACTTTTCAACTGTTTTCCCCCACTCTTTTTTTGAATGTAAATTATCCAAATCAGTATCAGACTTTAAGTGCTTTAGATTGGTCCAACCTTTTTCTATAGATAAGTTCAGCCATTTAAATGCTTTTGTTGTATTTCCGGCCAAAGAAGATGAGCATGCGCCATTGTATAAGTGACTGGGATTTTCACTTTCGATTTTAAAAGCTTTATCATATACATCAGCAGACATTTTATAGTCTTTTGCTTGATATAATTGATCAGCTTCACTTATTAATTTTGCATATTCCTGAGCATTAACGTCCGTGAATAAAAATAATAATAACAATGTATAAATAGTGTTTCTCATATTTTTTGTATTTAATTTCTGAATTTTAAATGGTTATTATGCCGCTAATATAAAATTTATTTCGCTGATTGGATTGTTAAGAGATCATAAAAAAAATTAAAGAAATTATTTTAGCTTGCTCCTCTCCTCTTCCCAGAATCTGTCCATCATTGCTTTAGATTCTCCCGGGCTTTTCAGCATTTTGATGTCTCCATTTTCATCAATTCTATAATGTCCTTTAAAAGCATCCGGCATTGCATCGTATTGTCTGTTTACTTGTTCTAATGTTTCTTTAAAACAAGGATACCCAAATTTTTCAGCTAAATAAGGCAAAGCATTTCCTCCTTTTAAAAGTTCATATTCCTGAAAGTTATAAGGCGTTGTTTGCTGTCTTTTAGCCAATGATTGGTTAAATTTTTTTAAAAGCTGAGTGATTTCCTTTTCCTCAATAAAATTTGAAAGTCCGCGTAAGGCATATATTTTCATATCCAAATAACGTTCTTTCTTGTAGGCATTCATGAAAAAATCCTTCAGTAATGGATAAGTAAAGTCATAAAGCAATTTCAATACTTTATTTCGAATATCTAATTGTTTTGCTGAGTTATAAATAGTGATCAGATGTTCCACATTGTCATTGCTGATAGTACTTTTGTCTAAATTAAACAGAGCATTTCGAAATTCAGGCTTTTTTCCATTACCTTTTTCATTCGTTAAAATAACCGGGAAGTTGTTGGTCATACTATTACTTAGTTATAATTGTTTTATGATATTATTTGTATCAAAGAATGAATTCATTAATGATTCTAAACTGATTTCATGTTGTGTGATTTTCTAAAATTATAATGCAAATGAGGTCTTTTCCTGTCATTATTTTAGCTCAATTTTATGATAAGCAATCCATCGTTTGAGATTCCCCACCATTCTTTTTAAATGATCTTCATTCAGGAAAATATTGGTCCAATATTCAAATCTGTCGCACTGAACACTTATATAATAGTTCATAATGGCCAGACATGCGAAAGGCAAAAGCTTTTTCTCTTCGGGAGTAATTTCAGTTATGGTCTCGTAACCTTTTATAAAACTGTCTGCTTTTACTTGGTATTCCTCTTCGTTCAGATGGGTTGTAAATAGCTGAAATAAAAAATAAGAAATATCAAAGCATAAATAACCGTTGCCACAAAAATCAAAGTCAAAAAAGGTTACTTCTTTTTCATCGCCGATGTGCAGATTGTCAAACCAGACATCAAGATGAACCGCTCCATATCTCATGTGCTGTTGGTCAGCATTTTCCATTTTTAGCGTTAAAAAATCGGAGAGACTTTCCAAAAATTCAATTTCGCTGCTATTTTGATGATAAAACTCTTTGGTTCTTAAAACCGGATTCTTAAGTAGATTTTGAGCATTATAGGACATTCTCATCAGCTCGATATTTTCTGTTGATTGATGAACTTTAGCTAATGCTTGTCCAATCAGAAAGCTTGTTTTGGGTGAGAATTTTGCGGTTTTTATGCCTTTGGCATATGAAAATAAAACACCAAATCGTGTGCCTTCCGGAGCTTCAATTTCCTGTATAAACTGATTGGATTGATCAGCTATAGGAAAAGCAATTTGTCGGTCTGCTCCTTTCAGATGATTGAGAAGTCTTACTTCTTCCTGAATTTCTAATGGGGTTCGCCAATGATGGGTGTACACTCTAAAGACGTATTTGTTTTCACCATCATGAACAATGTATAAATGGTTCATGGCAAGCCGAAATATACTGCATTTCGTGTTGTCGGTTAGTCCATATTTTTCTTGGATAAGTTGACCCAGTTGATCAGGTGATAAAGTACTGTTTATGGTTGGAAATTTCTCTGTCATTGAATTCTCGCTCATTTCTGGTTATAGAATTTGTGCAATTTCGTTAACATTTTTCGATTTTACACGTATTAAATCCGTTTATTTAACTATTTCATGCAATTCCATTTCCAAATCCCTCTTTTCCTTTTCTTTATAAAATTCAGAATTTGCTAATGAAATATTGAATTCTTTGACAGTTGCAGAGTAATCCTGTTGTAGTAAGATTTTAGCCTTTATAATATTTAAATAAGCCTCTGAAAAATTTGGATAAGAATCTGTGAGGATTTTCCAGGCCTGAATAGCTTTGTCATATTGCTTTTCATTATAAAAAAACCACCCTTTTCCATTTAAAATACCCAAGGAAAAATTTAGCTGAACACCATAATTGGACAGGATTTCTTTATCCAATAATGATTTAATACTCAAATCTGTTTGCTTATTGGAAATATACTTCGACTGACTGGCAGACCAATCTTCAAATATTTCGTAAAGAGCTGTATTAATAAGTAAACCCGGCGTTGCATTATGATCTGCTTTTTTAAATTCATATCCTTTCATATCCAGAAAAGGATTGTTAATTTTTTTAATTACTGAATCCATCTTCATGAAATCTTCAGGATAATCGTTTCCGATTCCATAGCGGTAATATTTTTTTGTATGAAAAGAGCGTTTACCAAATTCACTCATAGAATCTGTTAAATCAACATTTTTCTGCGTAAAAAATGGGCTCATAGAGATAATGGCATTCAAATCTTTTATTCTTGAATTCCATAATGAGGTTGTAAAATACCCATATCTTGAATGGCCAATTAACACTCTGAAAGCAGAGGCTTTGTACTCTCTTTCGGCTAACGGGATGAGTTGTTCAAAAATAAATTTTTCATTCTCCATTGCAAGGCCGTTGGGGTCAGAAATTTTATACTGTGTTTCAAGGTAGCGGTATCTTTGTTCTGATTCAACGCTTATTATGATTGATGAAGGAATTTGTTCATTACTTGTTAAATAATCAATGGTATTGAGAATATAATGATTACTTCTTTTATTTTGCCTGTCAAATACAATAATTAATGGGAATTTGTTCCTGGATTTCTTTTGCCATTCTATGGGAACGATTACGGAAATTTTCTTCTCAAATCCAAGACTTGTTGGGTTTAATGTGGTGTCTTTTAGTATTTTATATCTTTCGTAGTTCTGGGCAAGCAGTGAAGACGTTGCTAAAGTGAAAACTAAAAGAAAAAGTAAGTACTTTTTTATCATGGATATCAGTTAAGACTCAAATTTACGGATTGTGTTCATATAAAATTTGTAATGATGCTAATGTTTTTTTGATTTTTTACATAAAAAGCTCCAAAATCCTTAGATTTTGGAGCTTAATTTATAAGTGGCTTTTCGGCTGACCTACCAACATCTCTGGTTCCGGTTGTTATTGTTGAATTCGTAATTCGTCCATGTAGCGGACTTAACAATTTTTACTGAGATTTGATAATTTAATTTACTGTTTATTACCACTAATTCTTGATAATTTGTTTTTTAAGGGGTTAAAGCTTTACCAAAGTAAATCCGTTCTTAGTTATTATTGTTAATAATGGGAGCCAGTTCTTTTTTTAATTCTTCAAACTTTTCTTTACTCATCATATCAATTTCCACTAGTTCTTTTGCCTCCTTTAATTTTGCAATCGCTTCATCTCTGGTCATTTTTCTGTTTTTCAAAAGAATTTCGCCAGATTCAATTCCTAATTCCGTATCCATGACGCTTAAATATTTATTGATTCCAAAAGCTCTATCATTTATTTCTCCCAAAACCATCACTACATACAAAGGTTTATTTTTACTTCCTCTGTGATATGTTTTTATTTCTCTGACAATAACTTTAGTATTTTTGAAGCTGTTATCTGCCATATTCTGTGCTTCACCACCCATAGCGGACATAATACTTCCAAATCCAGCAGGTCTTCCCATCTGTATAAATTCATAAGTTTTTTTGGAAGTGCTTCTTGATTGTGAAATACCGCCTCTTGCTTTATTTCCATAACTTCCAGAATAAGTCCTTGTATTGAGTTCTTCTGAGGTGGGAGATCCTAAGATTAAAGTATCGCCTACCTTCACACTATTTTTACTCGTTGTTATATATTCCTTAACTTGGGTGCCATTTTTAACAGTGTTGAAAAAATTAATATCCTGAGTGTTTTCGTAAGTCAATAAATCAATATTCTCTTGAGCCTGAATATATACTATCGATAAAAGAATAGTAAAAAATGTAATAGTTTTTTTCATAATTGTTATTTAATATATTGGAATTCAATTCTTAGTTCAAACTTGGTTATGCTTAGTTTATACAAATATAAGACAGTTATCTCTATATAAAATGAGGTAAACCATAAAGCTCCAAAATCCTTAGATTTTGGAGCAGAGTTTAAATAGCTAACCTTTCGGCTGTTCTACTATTGCTTGGTGACTTTATTGAAAAAAGTATCGCCTTTAAAGATATAGTCTCCTGAAGGATATTCAGTCAGATCGACAGTGTTTTTCCCTTTTCTAAACAATATATTCTTAATGAGGATACCGTTATTATCATATAAATAAACATTTTCATCTACTGAGGATTCCACATTGATCACTCCTGTCGTCGGATTAGGATAAGCGGAAGTTTTTGTTTTTGGGGAAGCTTCTCTTGTTGACAGAAAGCAACCGGAAATATAGGAATCTCCAATAATATTAAAGCCTTTGTTGATCAGCTGGGCTCTGGCAAGCATCGCTTGCGGTGAAGAATAAACCAATCCTGTTGCATCTATAGTTCCGGACGTTATTGTTGAGTTCGCCCATGTAGAATTAGTATTCAGAGCGATGAGAAAATTGCTGTAATTCGTACATGATAAACCGACATTTTTAAATCCGAAATACATTGAATTCCAGCTGAAGTTCTGAAGCTTGATATTCCATGAAGAAATATCCTGGTCAAAATGCGAAGCACCTGCAAACATATTAAATCCGGCGAAATAATCAACCTTACTTACATCCCAGTTTCCGATGGGCTGATTGAATGATACTGCATTTTCAAACATATGCTCAAAATCTGTCACTTTACCTGTATTCCAGTTATGAAGTGGCTGATTAAATGCTGCTGCATTATAAAATGTATAGCGGAAATTAGTCGCGTTTTCAGTATTCCATGAATTTAATGGCTGGTTGAAAGCTGTGGCATCTGCAAACATGGAAGAGAAATCAGTTCCGGACATCGTGTTCCAGGCAGAAATATCCTGATTGAAAGAAGAAGCAGAAGAAAACATGCCGCTAAAATTGGTTACTTTGGCTGTATCCCAGTTTCCAATATTCTGATTAAACAGAGTCGCTCCGCTGAACATACCGCTCATGTCTGTAATACGGAATGGATTCCAGTAAGAAAACGAAGTGTGGCCTGTCAAAGATGAACAGTTAAGGAACATTTGTGATAAACTGGTTATCTGTGTTAAATCAGGAGTGTCTGCAGCCGTTACGTTAAGATTGGGACAGTTGGCGAATGCTCTGTCGAATTGCTGAAGCCATGTCGTATTTCCCCACTGGCTAAGTTCTATGAGTTCCTGATTTCCACCCTGAGGCATGATCTCAGTATTGGCCCTGAATCCGTAAAATAATCCGTTACCGCTGAATGCTTTTAATTGGTAAGTGGCCTGCAGAGGATCTGGATGGAATGATGGCCCAAAATAGATGAGTAGAGGTTCATTGCTGCTAGAGGTTAAATAATCAAACATCCCGTTATGCTCAGGATATCCTACTTCTTCCCATAGAATGGTGTAATCGGTTCCTGTGCCACCAAACCTTATGGAATGATCGATAACGCCGTTTGCATTGGGCTTCCAGATGGTGGTAAATTCATTCTGCGCATAGGAAATGCAAAATAAAAGGAGAAAAATGATTATTAGTTGTTTTTTACACATAATTAAAAAAGTTATTTTAAGGTTAAAATTGGTTTAGTAAGACAATTAATTTCCCGGGATTCTTTATCTTATCTCTGATACAAAGGTACTGGCGCACAGCGACAAAACTCGTCGTATTAAAAATTTACACCTCTTTTTTTTACTTTTTTTTGATTAATTTTTGTATACATAAACAGGGAAAATCACCAGCAATAATTTGAATTCCAAGACTGATTTTGAATGGATAACCCCAAAAAAAATCTGCAGTTATTCATTACTGATAACTGCAGAAATAAGATGGATTTATATTGTTGTTTTCACACCGGCTGAAATAGTAATGCAGGTGTTGCTTTATTATAATTCATTGAAAAGAATGTCAATAAATCTAAGAACTGAAAATGGATGTATATTGATTTTATTCTTTCACAGGGATATAAAAAAACCGCCCTAAAAAGAGCGGTCTGATTTTTTACTGTTAATTTTCCTGCTGATTAGCAAGTAGAACCGCACTCAAGTAATTTGATGTGGATTACACCATTAACAACACATTGTGTTTGGCATAAAGCGTTAGTTACAACAGTGCTTACACCGCCTACTACTCCACCTACTGTAGATCCTACACCACCAACAACACCACCAACGATAGTTCCTACACCGCCTACTACTCCACCAACTACTCCTCCTAGTCCACCTAGAAGACCGCCAATTGGATCCAGTAATCCGTTACCTGAAATAGCTTTTAATTCGTTTCTGTCTAATTTTTTTAAGTTTTTCATAACTATAATTTTATATGATTATTACATCACGAATATATGAATAATAACTTCACAATTGCAAATTATTTTCAATAAATTAATTATATGTTTTTATCATTTAATATTTCATTAATATAAGTGTGTTTTAATAAAAATATGGTTTTCACTTATATGTGATTGATTTTCTAAAAGTTAAAAATGATAACTCAATTTGTGGAATTTGGAGTTATTATTTATGCATTAAATTGTCTTTATTGGTATTTATTTTTCAAAAATAAATAATGCCTTTGTAATTTGTCTTTAAATAGCCTTAGGTAAAGTGAAAATGGTTATTTGAAGTACACAAAAAGAGTGATTTTCCCGAAAAAGATAAGAAGGGGGATAAAATTTGTTTTCTTCTTGTCGTAAAAACCGTTCAGTTTATTGATAACGGAATCAAATTTTGTATTTTTGCTGACAACCTTATATCAATGTCAGTTTTTTCAAATAATATACGCTTTTTAAGAGCCAGGAGAAAGCTCTCCCAACAAAATGTAGCCGATGAATTATTGATTTCAAGAGTCCGGTATTCAAAATATGAAAACGGAATTTCTGAACCTCCAATTGAGCTGCTGGTAAAAATCTCAAAATATTTCCATGTAAGTATTGATCTTATGCTGTCTGTAGATATTGAGAAGCATCCGATAGATGAAATGCTAAAGCTTCCGGATAACAGAATTGTACTTCCGGTGGCGGTAGATAATCATGGAAATGATACGATAGAAATTATACCTCAGAAGGCTTCAATGGGTTATCTGGAAGGTTATAGCGATATAGACTACATCGAAAGTCTTCAGCGCATTGCTCTTCCCTTTCTTACCAATGGGAAATACAGAGCATTTCCTGCAGATGGGGATTCTATGCCTCCATTCAGAAACGGATCTTATATTGTAGGAAAATATGTAGAGGGAATCAATGAACTGAAACAGGGTAAAACCTATGTTTTTGTCACTTTAAATGACGGGATTACCTACAAGCGTTTTAAAGAAAGAAAAGAAAATGCAATCTGTGTAAGTGCTGACAATTCATTTTATGAACCGTATGATATTCCTTTTGAAGAAGTAGTGGAAATCTGGCAGTACGCTTCAGGGATTTTCCCGGAAGATTTTGAGCCGGGTGATTATGAGAGCTATAATTTTAAAGAGATGTTCCGTGAACTGAGACAGGATATCAGAGATCTTGATAAAAAGGTTTCTGGCCGTCGCCGCAAGCAATCTTAATATTTAAATACTTATTATATAATATACTCCTGATTTTTCGCGGGAGTATATTATACATGGACTCCTATTAATTATGATCCGATAGTTCAATCCATACGGGAGCGTGATCACTGCTTTTTTCCCAACCCCGTACATGGCTGTCTACTCCACCGGAAGCCAGTCTGGGCTGGAGATAAGGACTTAATAAAATATGATCAAGCCTCATTCCTGCATTACGATCGTAAGCTTTATACAGATAATCCCAGAAAGTATATATTTTCTCATCAGGATAAAGACTTCGCAGAGAATCAAGCCAGCCTTTTTTCTGAAGATCTTTAAATGCTTTTCTTACTTCTGTTCTGTATAGCGCATCATTTTCCCAACGTTCAGGCTTATAAACATCAATAGGTTCCGGTATAATATTGAAATCACCGATCAGTATGGCGGGAAGTTCCATTTTGATGAGTTGGTTGGTTCGTCTTTTAAAACGTTTGATCCAGGATAATTTATAATCAAATTTAGGTCCGGGATAAGGATTTCCATTGGGAAGATACAAACAGCAGATGACCATTTGATCAATAATAGCTTCTATATAACGGCTCTGAACATCTTCTGTGTCACCTGGTAAAGATCTTTGTACTTCAGTTATTTCTCTGTTTTTTGCCAGTATGGCTACTCCGTTCCAGCTTTTCTGTCCGTTCCATATGGCCTGGTATCCTGCGTTATTGATTTCCTGGACTGGAAAGCGTTCCTGTGGAGCTTTTAATTCCTGCAGGCAGACAATATCCGGTGAAGCTTCCTTCAGCCATTTCAGTAAAACAGGAAGCCTTCCGTTGATTCCGTTCACATTATAGGTTGCTATTTTCATGATAAAGGTTTTTAAAAAATCAATTCTTTTTAATTACGACAATAATTATTCCATCATAAATATCTATTATTTGATATTTTAAGAAAAAATAATCTCAAAAAAATAAGTTTTGATGAATAATCTCTGGGTTGAGAGATAAAAGTTCAATATATTTGTGATACCAGATGTAGCTCATTAATAATAAACTTCGATGAAAAGATATCCGACCTTTTTATTAGCATTACTTTTTCCCATTACACTATATAGCCAGCAGAATCTGACTGCTGATGAACTGTTCGTTAAAGCCCGTACCACTGCTTTTGAGCAGAAAGATTATGTTACATCTATTGCCCTGGCAAAAGAGGCATTGGAAAAAGCTCCCAATTATACTGATATTTCCGTGTTTTTGGGAAGGTTGTATACCTGGAACAAAGATTTGGCAGCAGCAAGAGCTGTGTTTGAAGATCTCAGAAAAAGAGAGGTTCAGGATGAAGATTATTTTCTGGCCTATGCTTCTCTGGAATACTGGAATGATCAGAATACAAAGGCTATTGAAATCATAGATAAAGGACTTTCTTATCATTCAAAATCTGAGGCTTTACTGCTGCTGAAAGCAAAAGTATATTTTGGAATGGATGATTATGAGGAAGCTGACCAAGCAGTAACCACTCTCCTATCTGTTAATCCAAAAAATACCGAAGCTAGGGCTCTTGCAGTAAGGATAAAGGATTTGTCTTCTAAAAATGCTGTGGGCATTATTTACAATTATTCCCATTTTGACAAACAGTTTGATGACGACTGGCATATCGTGGGTGTAAGTTACAAAAGGATTACCCCTATTGGATCTGTAATTCTTCGTGGTAACTATGCGAACAAGTTTGCCCAGGGCGGTACACAGATTGAGTTGGAAGCATACCCAAGACTTTCCAAAATGTTCTATTTATATGTTGGCGGAGGTTATTCTGATGATGTAGGGCTGTTTCCGAAATACCGTACCGGAGTTTCCCTGAACGCCAATCTTCCTCATAGTTTTGAGGCTGAGTTGGGTTACCGTCAGCTTCATTTCAGCAACAGTATCTGGATGTATACTGCGGCTGTAGGGAAATATTATAAAAATTTCTGGTTCAATCTTCGTACTTATATCACTCCCGACAGTAAAAACATTTCACATTCCTATACAGGAACGGTGCGTTATTATACCAAAGGAGCTCAGGACTATTTTGCTTTTCAGATCGGAACAGGAATAAGCCCGGAAGAATACCGAAATAACCTTCTGGAAAATGAGACTTTTAAGCTTAAAACCTTTAAAGTAGGTGCTGAGTATAATTTTTCTTACCGTTCCGTCAATCTTTTTTCTGTAGGAACGATGTATTATAACCAGGAGTTCCGTCCGGGTGAGAAAGGAAATCAGTTTGACATTACTTTAGGCTATACGCGAAAGTTTTAAAACTTTGACTTTGTTTTTTTCTTAAAGTTGACCATTACCGAATCCGGCATCAGTTTTTTCGTGGAATAAAACTGAGCATTCATACTTTTATACTGATTGAACCTGCCATTGATTTTACTCATGGTTGCTGCATCATTGTAGGCATTTTCTTCCATGTCTTTAAGGGTGAAAAGCTGTCCGTCATGAATATAATACTTCTCAGATACAAAATCAATAAGTTGGTTTTTACTCTGCATCATAGGAATTCCAGCCTTGCTGATTTCAGAATCTGCAGAAAAGCCTCTTCCAACCCATGTTACAGTAGAAGGTGTATGGATTTTATAATTATTTCTGTAGTACGCCAGAATTGAAGGTGCAATATCAAAATGACTTACTGTTTTGTGAAAACGTTTTGATTCTTTTAATAAGGGTGAATAAATTAACAGTGGTACGTGGAACCTGTCAATTTTAGATTCCAATGTGATTTCAGGCATACTGTGATCCCCTGTAATGACAAAAATAGTGTTTTTGAAATCCGGACGTTTGCTGTAATTTTCAAAGAAACCTTTCAAAGCATCATCAGCATTCAATACAGAAATGAGCTGGTCTTTGTGGGCAGCTGCCCATTTTTTCTGCCCTGAAGTTAAAGTCCCAGAATTAAGTCTTTGGTTGTACAACTTTTCATAATATCCCTTATTGTTAATTAAAAAAGGATTGTGCGTTGAAAGCGTAAGTATCATATTAAAGTAAGGACGATTCTGTAATTTTTGCTGCTGTTGCATTTTATCTAAAACAGCCTGGTCTTCATACCCCCAGCTTTCTCCGTTGTTGGCAGGAAGTTTACGGTAAGGGCTGCTGAATGAAGCTTCATCTACGATATGATCTACCCCGCTGTACTCCAGAAACTCGCGGTAGCGGTCAAATGATACATGACCTCCGTAATAAAATCCTGTTTCAAAACCATTCGCTTTCAGGATATTATAAAGATTGAAATTTTCAGGTGTTTTTTCTATTTCCAGGAAACCGTTCTTTCCGAAAGGAAGTGATCCCGTCAATGATGGTAATGCGCCAAACGTTCTTCCTGCTGAGCTTAAACTGTTTTCCCAGTATAATCCTTTATTGGATAAAGAATCAAGATACGGCGTAAAGTTACCGATATATCCTTTTGGTGAGGTGTAGGCATGCCCGAAACCTTCCATCACAAGAAAAACAAGATTAGGAATTTTCTCAGATCTGTTAATATAGGATCCTAAGAAATCCTGTGTGTTTTCTTTTCTCCAAAACGGAAAGTTTTTATTGATCATTTCAGCATTGGTAGTAAAATCTTCATTTTCATTCAGTAATTCGGCTAGTTCCGGATGATCGCTGATGAAATTTTCTTCGTTGGATTTGAAGAAATAAGCCCATTTGCTTTTTGCCGCATTTTGATTAAACTCACTCTCAGAACTCAAAATTTTTGCTCCCATTATATTGGAAGGAATAAAGAATGCTGCTAACCCGAAAACGAAGATAACCAATCCCGGATAGATTGATTTTAAGGCTGTTCTGCCTGCAATCCATATAGGAACAAAAGAAGCCGTGATTAAAATTCCCAGTAATGCAAAGTTTTTGAAGTTAAGCATTCCGCTGGCCTGCAAAATCTGCTTCATCTCCTCTTTGCTGTAATATAAAAGATCTGCGCCCAGTATGTTACGGCTTTCAGAAAAATATAGGAATAAGATATACTGTGTAACGGCCACAATAACCAGGGTTAACATTCCCAGGATTCTTGCCCAGCCTTCTTTGATAAAATTAATGACCAGATATATAATTCCAACACAGAATGTCAGTTGTAATGCAAATAAAATGTTTTCAACGAAAAGACGGCCAATAATGGCTGATGTTTTAAATGTTGGAAAGGTATAGTGATACCATAGAGATTCTGCGGTCACTCCTATTAAGAATAAAGCAAAGAAAGCCAATGCCAGTATTCCCCATTTTTTGAGTCCTGCCTGAAGAATTGCATATATTCTTTCTTTCAGAGGTAAATGCTGTGTGCTTTGATTGAAACCTTGTCTCGTCATTTCGCCCCAGCCATGGGATTTTTTGAAATAATCTATAAATCCGTTAACCCCTGCTTTTACCACAATAGGATGAAAATAAAAAGGTTCGGAAAAAGCGGTAACAATCAATCTAAGGAAGTCTTTTCTTTTGGTATAGACCTGATGGCTTACGAGATCTACCAATATCGCATAGATAGAATACAGGAACCCCATTGAAATCACCAGGGCAAAAAGAATGGTAAAGAACGGCCAGTTGATAATTCCCAGCAATAAAAATAGGATGAAGATAATATATCCTGAAAATTCGATGAGCGGACCCAGAAATTCAAAGAAGAACCAATACGGAAGGCTGATCATTCCCAGTTTTTTATACTTCGGATTGAACATCATTTTTCTGTGTTTCCACAGGGTTTCCATGGTACCGCGCATCCATCTGTTTCGCTGTTTTCTGAGAATATCTTTGGATTCGGGAACTTCTGTCCAGCACAGAGGATCCGGAATGGTAAGCACTTCGTAAGGTTCATTTCTTTCTTCCATGTACTTTCTCATTCTTACCACCAGCTCCATGTCCTCTCCCACTGTATTTTTATCGTAACCACCGCATGCCAGGACAATTTTTCTGTCAAATACACCAAAAGCACCGGAGATCAGGATCAATCCTGAAGCTCTGGACCATGCCATACGCCCCAGTACAAAAGCTCTGATATACTCCAATGCCTGTGTTCTTCCCAAAAGGGTTTTCGGCATATTGACGCTTACTACTTTTCCATTTTCAATGACACAGTTGTTAGCCAGACGAATTACTCCACCACAGGCGATGAACTTTTTATCAGTCTGCTCCAGCATTGGTTTTGCGAGCTTTAAAATCGAATCCTGCTCGAGGATACAGTCCACATCAATGCAAACCAGATATTCACCGGAAGAAATATTGACGCCAACATTTAAAGCATCAGCTTTCCCTCCGTTTTCTTTATCAACAACAATCAGTTTTTTAAAGGCCGGATTTTTACTTTTATACACTCCTCTTACCGCATTGGTTTCTATTTTTCCCTGAATAAAATAAGCGACAGACTCAAGTTCATAAGCTTCGATAAGCTTTTGAATGGAATCATCCTTACTTCCATCATTAACAATGATAATTTCCAGATTATGATAGTAAAGAGATAAGAGTGAACGCACATTTTCCACAATGGTCATCCCTTCATTGTATGCAGGAGCAATAACGCTGAATACGGGAGCATTGGGATTTGCTGCAATAATACTGTAGTCCGTAAATGTATTTTCTTTTTTGTATCGCAATACAGCTCCAAGCGCATAAATTCCTATCCAGCCATAGATAAGGGTTACCGCTGTTCCGTAAACCAAAAACAGCCAAATAACGACTTCATAGATGATGTGTGAGAATTCTAACATACTTTTTCCTGTAATGCGTATTTAATAATTTGAACTAATTCTTCGGAAGAGGTTTCATCCTGGGATATTTCTGTCAGGTATTCCTGTTTATCCAAAGCACACAAAGCTTCTGCGGCATAAACTTTTATCCCTGTATCAGCATTGTTCAATAATTGATTTTTCAGAAAATCTGTACTGAATTGGTCTTTTGACTTTTTCATGATTTTGAGAATCTCTTTCTGTACTTCATTCGGCTGATGCGGATACGTTTCCATAAGATGAGCAATGGTAGAAGAATTTTCCAGAGATAATAATGTTTGTACTGCCTGTATTCTTATATCAACAGAAGAATGGACCAACAGACCGGTTACTGTAGGGTACAGAGATAATATCTGAAATTTTCTTAAAAGTTTAAGGGTAAAAATGACTACGGAATCATTAGAACTTTCCATCCATTTTTTAATACTATCACCTGAGTTCTCAGGAACATGGGTGATGGAAATAAGCAAACGAAGCTGTTGCCATTCTGATATTTTGGAGGAAATGCCGTTCAGGAAATGAAGACCTTCGAATCCTTTAAAGTTAACCATCGCATATTGGGCCTCCTGATATACCTGAGCTGAATGATGAGTTAAAAATGTAGAAATTTTTGGCAATGCTTCTTCCACTTGCATCGCTGTAAGTTCCTGTATTCCTCCAGCAATGATGTGTTCTTTTTTTTGATTCAGTTTTTTCAACGCTTCTTCCTGAAGTCCATATTCCTGAAATAAGTCTTTGAGTTTATTCTGGGCAGCTCCGGAGAATTTTTTCTCGGATTCTGCCAGTTTCTGAAGGAATAGATTTCTGAATGAAGGACTAGCGGAAGCTGCTGAAAAATCAGTATCTGCAGACCTGTCTTCTTCGCCGTAGACAATCACTTCTGAGATTTTTTTATTGATTACTTCAGACCATTTGAAAATCTGGACGGATTCTCTGTACTGATAAAAACTATAGATCAGTACAATTATGATCAGAAAGAGTACTAAAGATAGCATTCCCAGAAAAACAAGAAAGAGAAAATGCACAGAAGTGGTGAGAAACATGGTTGTAGTTTATTTTAAAGAAAATCTTTTTATTCTTAATGTCAATTCATTGGGACTGAATGGTTTCACGATAAAATCGGCTGCTCCAAGGTCGAAAGCATTCAGTACAACTTCTTCCTGTCCCATGCTGGAAAGCATGATCACCGGGATCTGCTTGCCCATGGTCTTAATGGCAGAAAGTATTTCAATTCCAGAGGCAAATGGCATCATAATATCGGTGATGGCCAGATCTACGTCTCTTGTTTTAAGGGTTTCAATAGCATCTTTACCATTGCGGGTGAGGATTACTTCGTGCCCTTCTTTTAATAATTTATGTTCAATCGTTTTTAGAATCAGTTCGTCGTCTTCGGCGATTAGAATCAGCATAATTTTAGTTTTTTATTGTATTAGATTTTTAATTAATTGTAATCCTGTTGTTATCTCTTGGATAATTTCATTTTCCATGGAAATAAAATCCATATTAGGATCTGCTTTATTTTCCCAGCCGGCAGTACGTTCAGTAAGCTTTATCAGTCCTGCTGTTCCTGCTGTTCCTTTAAGCTTGTGAAGAATCAATTTCAGATGGTCACTGTCTTTTTCTGCGGTACTTTTTCTGATATTTTCTTCAGCCTGAGTAAGTTGATCTACCACAAGGTTCAGGAATATTTTTCTGAAATCCTCGTCATCGTCACCTATTTGTTCATTCAGGAGATTTATATCAAGGTAATTTCCCTCACTGCTAGAATCTTCAGCAGAGATATTATCTTCATTAATGATATACTTCTTTAGCATTTCCAGTAGATCTGCCTGTCTTAAAGGTTTGGGAAGGAAGTCATTCATCCCGGAATCCAGACACTTTTCTTTCTCCCCCAGAACATTACCTGCAGTTACACCAATAATTGGAACATCGGCATATTCCGGCAGTAAGCGGATTTGTTTGGTAGCTTCAATACCATCCATTACCGGCATCTGAACATCCATTAAAACGATATTGAATATTTTTTCTTTACACTGTAAGACAGCCTGAAGTCCGTCCGTAGCTTCCGTAAGCTCTGCATCCGGAATCAGAGAACGCATCATTTTATGGTTAAGAACCATATTGACAGGGTTGTCATCTACAAGTAAAACCTGCGGCGCCTGCATCAGTATAGAGGTTTCTGCCTCCGGTTGTGTGATATTGGTGATCTCCTTTTCAGTATTTTTTACAGCCCGTCTTAATGCTTTATAGAGCTCTTCTGACTTGATAGGTTTCAGCAGGAAGTAGGAATTGTTTTCCTGGCGGAAAGAATTGATGACATCATGTTCCTCAGAAGATGTGTGAAGAATAATCAGAGGAGAAGATTCATGTTGTTTGTTAAATAGTTCCTTGATTTTTTCTATGGTTTCAAGTCCGGAAATAATAGGCATATGATAATCCATCAGAATGACATCAAAACGCTCTCCTGCAAGTAATATCTGGAGCGCTTCCATTCCATTGGCAGCAAGCTTTGAATCTATATTTTTATATGCAAGCATGTGCTGAATAATAATCCTGTTGGCTTCGTTATCATCTACGATAAGTACCTTATTTATTTTCAGGTCGTCCTCCTCACGGTGATCAGACATTTCATACGGAACTTCTATGTCAAAATAGAACACAGACCCATTATGAAGTTCACTCACCAACGACAGGCTGCTTCCCATATATTTCAGAATATTATTGGAAATGGTCAATCCGAGGCCTGTTCCTCCGTATCGTTTGCTGATAGAGCTGTTTTCCTGGGTAAAAGCATTGAAGATATGCTGTTGTTTTTCCTTAGGAATTCCAATTCCGGTATCTCTTACGGAAAATCTGAGTTTGATATTTTTGCTGTCCAGATTCAGTTTTTCTACTTTAAGTTCTATTTCCCCCTGGGTTGTAAATTTCACGGCATTTCCAAGAAGGTTGATCAAAATTTGTTTCAGCCTTGATTCATCCAGCCAGATCGTTTCAGGAAGTCCCGGTTCTATATTCAGTAGTAATTCTATATTTTTTTTCTGTGACTGGTAAAGAATGACATTGATAACCTGGCTTACCATATCATAAATATTGGATTTGTCTACGATGAGGTCCATTTTTCCGGATTCTACCTTAGAAAAATCAAGGATATCATTGATGATATTCAATAAATTCTCTCCTGATTCATTGATATAATTAAGATATTGAGTCTGTATCTCATTCAATGGAGTTTTTAAAAGAAGGTCGGAAAAGCCAATAACACCATTTAGTGGGGTTCGGATCTCATGACTCATGTTGGCCAGGAATTCAGATTTTGCTTTGCTGGCAATGTCTGCCATTTTCTTGGCATTTTGTAGTTCTTTATTGATTCTTACAGAGGCTGTAATATTTTGTGCAGAAACAATAATTCCCCCGATAACATTATTGGAAAGATACCATGGCGTGACTTCTACGCTGTAATGCTGAATGATTCCTTTACCCGGAACTTCTATTACCATATCTTCATTTTTGTAGGCTTTTCCTGCCAGTGCATCCTGGTAAATCTTTATTCTTTCATCCGGAACATTGGGTGATATTTTAAACATATTTTCACCAATAAGCCTGATGTCATTCATCTGAAACTCATCTTTCCAGCTTTTGCTTACAGAAAGATAATTAAGGTTTTTGTCAAACATGGCTACCGTAGAAGGTACATACTTTACAAAAGACTGCAGCATAGCCTCTTTTTTGGCCAGTTCAAGATAGATGTTTTTGAACGTATCAATATTCTGAATGATTCCGTAGACTCTGGTGCACACTCCATCTTCAAATTCCGGAATCCCTTTTACCCTTACCCAGATCATCGCACCGTCATTCTGTATAAGCTGTAATTCTTCATCGTAGGGAACGCATTCTTTTACAGCCTTTTCGAATAAGGATTCCAGCTTTTCACGGCTTTTTTCACTGTAGAAACCCAGCGCATTGTCAAAATCAGGCTGGAAATTTTTATCTATTTTATGAATTTCTCTGGTAGATTGTGACCAGAGAACAGTATTGTTTTTCAGGTTAACTTCCCATCCTCCAACCTGGGCCACGGCACTTGTTTGTTCCAACATCTTTTTGGTATGAACAAGATCTTTTTCCAGGCTTACCCGTTCAGTAACATTCAGGGCGGTGCTCACAACATAAGGATTTCCTTCTTTATTGATCTCCACAAGATTGTGATACATCCAGATCATATCTTCACCTCCTTTTGTTCTCAGGATCATGGTTCCGAAATCTTCCTGGTTTTTATTGATTCTTTCGAGATACTGCTCAAGAAGTGGCCAGTTTTTTTTAGGAACAAGGTCCTTTAAATTCAACTTTTCCACCTCTTCGGCAGAATATTGCAGGGTTTCTCTGCCTTTTTCATTGACAGCAATGATATTTCCTTCCATATCATGCATACTCATCAGGCCTATGGCATTTTCGAAGAAGCTTCTGAAACGGCGCTCGGAGCTTTCCAGTTTAAGTTTTTCTTCGATTCGATGAGTAATATTTATTCCGAAACAGAAAATCTCTGAGTGATCCTGATTGAGCTTTAGATACCATTCAATAATGATGGTTTGAGTATCATCTGTCTTTGTGGAAGTGGTAAATGTAACTTCTTCATTGGTATCGGGAAGATTTTTGGAAAGTAATTGCAGCTGGGAATTATGATTTCCCATAAGGTCCAGGAAATTCTGATTAAGAATCTGGCTTTTATCCATTTGAAAGGTCTTCTCAAATGCCGGATTAACATCTTTCATGGAGAAATCTTTATCCAGAACACAGATCAGATTATTGGAAATGGTAAAAGTCTGCTGAAAATACTCAGCCTGGATGTTTTTCCTTTTTCCCATAATAACTTTTGTGATCGCTGCTCCTATTTTTTTTAGGGTTGAAATCTGATCATCTGTGATTGTCTTGGGTTTATAATCAATAACACAGATAGTTCCTAATGCGAATCCTTCATCATCAATAAGAGGTACTCCTGCATAAAAACGGATTCCTCCGGCAAGAATAATTGCGTTATCAGAAGACCTTTCGTCTAATAAAGTATCATTGATAATGACAACGTCGCCACTGGCGATAGAATATTGGCATACCGTATTTTTCCTTTCTACAAAATCAAGAGCAATCCCCACACAGCTTTGGATGGTCTGGGTTTCGCTTTCCATCATGGCAATAAGACCTGCCGGGCAGTCTGTCACCAGACATGCTGTTTCGGCAAAAATGTCTAACTGGGGATCTTTTTCGAGGTTTAAAAGACCAAAATACTCCAGTTTTTTCATTCGGCCTTCTTCATTTGCCGGAATTGGATACTTTTTCATATATTATATCAACAGTTAGAGACTTTTCTTTTTTGATTATTAAAAAATGATAATCAAGGCCTTAAAGTTTATATTTTAAATATTTTTAAGCACTTTAAATTATTATTTTAATAAGTAAAGCAAAGTACGGAATAATTTTGTATTCTATTGCAGTAAATTTGTTAATAAAGCTATATGTATGCTTATTTTAAATTAACTTATAAGAATCCTGCATTTATATCGAAGTAATGGGCATTATGAAAATAAAAAGTACCCCTGTATGAAATGGGATACTTAAGGATGAACCGGGATGATATAAGTTGTTCATAATGTGTTTTCTTAAGGCCTGACGATTGATTGTTTATAAAAGTCCATTTCCTGAAAAATACGGAAATGGACTCACCACTTATCATCATCCAAATCACAACTAAACTATGAAAAGTGAAGCAATAGCCTGCGCATCGCTGCCACTTAAAATTTCGTCATAAGCTGCAGAACCTGCCGCAGCACCAAAAAGCGTTGCCGTGTTGTAGCCTGCCTGATTGGTATTGTCTTCTCCGGCATAAACAGGATTGGTCGCTGAAGGCATACTCCCTCCGTTGGCAAGCTCAATCCATCCTTTGTTGGCTCTCATTCTTCTTACCTGTGAGGCATGCCTTGCTTCAACGGAATGAATTTGTAATGCTGCCTGCAGTACCACCTTATTGGACATTACATTTCCGGCCTGCCCTTTATAAGCCCTTACTCCGGTATCTTCAAAGGCCTGAGCAAGGATAAGAAACTGGTTATAATCTGTAAAAGGCATAAAGTTTCCGCTGGCTGTAAAATCAAATGTGGGCTTATTTCCGGGAGTTGTTCCTAAAGAAGTCAGTGTGCTCTTCAGGAAGCTTACATGAGCGGATTCATGCTTTGAAATCTGCATAAAAACAGTTCTGTCTCCATTGGGAATAAGGCCTGGTGTTGATAATCCTATGCTATAATACTCATTTTCCAGGTATTCAAGTACCAATGCCAGTTGTAAAGCATCTGTCAGTGCACTTTTTAAAGCAGTACCTGTTAATGTTGGTTTTGTAGTTTCTGCTTTGGCAGGAGTAGCCATCAGGGCACCGAGTCCGAGAGGAACGGCTGCTGTAGCTGCTTTTTTCCCGAATAATGAGATATCCGTAATCGTTTCTAATCTTGATGCTTCCTTGGTGAAAAATTTGTCATTAGAAAGCTTATCCAGTAATCTAAGAATATTCATAATGTGAGTTTTTAAGGTGAATGATTAGTTGATACCTCTTTCTTTCCAGGTAAAAGGTGTTTTGATAAATGCTCCGGCAGCCATTACAATATCTTTAGGCTCTTTGGCAAGATCAAGTCCGTTAGCATCTATCACGTCATCTCCTGAAAAATCTGCAGATCCGGGATTGATCAGATTTCTGATGGCAGAAGCATGTCTGGCCTCCACTGAAACTATTTTACCGGCAATAACAAGATAAGCAGGATTGGAAATATATTTCCCAGCTCCATTGTAAGCTGCTACGCCGGTATCTTCTAATGCCTTTGCGGTAGCCAATACCGAATTTCTGTCATTAAAATTCACATTAGGATACTGAAATTCAAGCTTAGGAAGCACATGATCTGTGGCACCACTAATGGCAACTTTGAAGAAATCTCTGTGAATCACCTCATGATGATAGAGATCTGTGAAAACCTCTTTTTCGATACTGGAAATTCCGGTATAAAAGTTATTAACCACTTTTGTATAAAAATCTGCTTCTAACTGTTCCAGAGCATAAGCATAATTTAATACACCTACATCTCCTGTTCCAAGATCATACCTGGATTCTTCTATAATCTGGAAGTCATCATCATCATTACATCCGATGATGGTAAGGCCAGCAATGGCTAATCCTACTCCACCTAATTTTAAAAAGTTTCTTCTGCTGGTATCAAGGGTGGCACCCTGATTAGAAACCTGAATTGTTTTTTTCATACTATTAATTTTTTTAGTGTTAGATATAAAAGAAAGAAAAACAGCACAGTGAATATGCTGTTTGAAATCTTAGAATTATTATGGCATCAATACCGTATCTATTACATGAATCACTCCATTAGATTGGTTCACATCAGCAATCGTTACTTTAGCGCTGTTTCCTTTTGCGTCTTTTATGTAAAGATCTTTCCCTTTGGTCCAGAAAGTAAGATCCTCACCCTGTACAGTTTTCATCATGCTTTTTCCGTTTCCGGCTTTTACAGCAGCCCAAATTTCTTTAGCACTGTATCTTCCTGGCAGAACATGATACGTTAATATACTTGTAAGCATTGTTTTGTTTTCAGGTTTTACAAGGTTTTCTACAGTACCTTTCGGAAGTTTTGCGAAGGCAGCATCTGTAGGTGCCAGTACAGTAAAAGGTCCTGCACCCTGTAGTGTTTCTACCAAACCTGCCGCTTTCACTGCTGCAACAAGGGTTTTGTGATCTTTGGAGTTGACAGCGTTTTCAATAATATTTTTGGATGGATACATAGGAGCTCCTCCTACCATTACTGTTTTTTCTTTCATCGTTTGTGCAGTTACCTTTCCGCTGAAAGCAAATGATAAAGCTACCATTGCTAAAACTGTGATTTTTGAATGTGTGTTCATTGCGTTGATTTTTTAGTTAATTGTATTGGTTGTGTTTTAAAATCATTTACGAGGTTGGTTTTATTTTAGATTGAAAAAAATGAAAATTATTTTTAATTCATTGTAAATCAGTTCGTTATTTTTTATTTGGAATAAATTCCAGACAAATAGAGTTCATGCAGAATCGTTTTCCTGTAGGTTTCGGCCCATCATCAAAGACGTGTCCCAGATGAGAATCGCATCTTCCGCATAGTACTTCTGTACGTTCCATGTGATAAGATGTATCTTTTCTGTATCTGACACTTTTTTTACCAATCGGCTGATAAAAAGAAGGCCAGCCGCAGGTTGTTGCAAATTTGGAGGTTGAAATAAAAAGCGGATTTCCGCATACCGCACAATAGTAAGTTCCTTTTTCATCAAACTCATAATATTTTCCGGTAAAAGCGGTTTCTGTAGCTCCTTCTCTGGCCACCTGATAGAGTTCGGGTTTTAAAATCTTTTTCCATTCACTATTGCTTACTTTCAGTGTATTTTGTGCAGTGTGTGAGTAATATGGATTTTTGCTTTTAAAAAAAGTGCTTTGTGCGTGATAAGTCCCGAAAGATAAGACAGCGCAAAAAGCAAGTATTGTTTTTGAAAATTTTGTTTTCATATTGACTATTTTTTAATTATTTTCTTATTATCATGTACGAAATAAAAGTTGTTGTAGATTTTGTTGGGAATATGTTTTATTTTATTACATTTGACTAGAAAAATAAACGCTATTAAAACAACCTATTCGGAAGAGGAACTTATCGTTTTATTAAAAGAGAAAAACGAAACCGGTTTTCATTATCTGTATGACCACTATTCTGGTGCGCTGTACGGAATTATTCTCCGAATTGTTCAATCTAAAGAATATACAGAAGAAGTTATTCAGGATGTCTTTGTCAAAATATGGAACTCTATCCATCAATATGACGTTTCCAAAGGAAGATTTTATACATGGATGATCAATATTGCCCGGAATACGGCTATTGATTATTTAAAGTCTAAAGGGTTCCAGAATGAACTTAAAAACCAATCACTTCCAGATTTCGTATATAATACTGCAGAGCTTTCAACAGTCAATAATTCATCTGATTATATTGGATTTAATAATGTCCTTGAAGGCCTTGAAGTGGACAAGCAGGAACTCATAAATCTTGCTTATTATCAGGGATATACCCAGCATGAAATATCCGAAAAGCTGAAGATACCGCTGGGAACGGTAAAAACGAAAATGCGGAATGCATTGATGAAATTAAAAGATTTGCTAAAAGATTATCAATAAATTGAACACTAAAGAATACATATCATCCGGAATTATAGAATCTTATATTCTTGGCCATGCTTCTCCTGAGGAAGCGGGGATTTTGGAGTGTGTGATGAAGAATAATGCTGAAGTAAAAGAGGCTTTTGAAGAAGCACAGAAGACTTTGGAACATCTTGCTACAGCTCAGGCTGTAACACCTCCAAGTGATTTGAAAGCTAAAATCTGGAATAAAATTCAGCAGGAACAGACTGTTGAAGAAGTAACTCCTGCTCTTTCAACAGATATCTCTGATGTAAAAACTCACAGGGAAATCACGCAACAGGTCAGAACTCAAACTACGACTCCCTGGAAAACTTATGCAGTGGCAGCTTCGGCATTGTTTCTTGTAAGTGTTGCCGGAAATTTATTCTGGATGAACAGCCAATCTGCCAGTAAGAAAGAAATGTCATTACTGATAGCAGATAAAAAACATCAGGATCAGGCGATGCAGAAGATGAATCAGAAGCTTGATATGTTCTCTAACCCCGATATGCAGATGGTTATGCTGAAAGGTGTAGAAAAGCACACAGAGGCAAAAGCAATGGTTTTCTGGGACAAAAAAACAAAAGAAGTTTATCTGAATGCTGAAAAACTACCTAAAGCGCCTGCAGGAATGCAATATCAGCTTTGGGCGATTGATGAAGGGAAACCTGTAGATGCAGGAATGTACACTGAAGATAAAGACAGTAGGATTGCTTTGGCCAATATACCAAAAGCCCAGGCTTTTGCAATTACGCTTGAAAAAGAAGGCGGAAGCAAAGTCCCTACGATGGAAAATATGTTTGTAATGGGAGGAATTTAAATTCTGTTTACAAAAAAAAAAAAAAAACAAGGCGGACACAATCAATCCGCCTCGTATCTCCCAAATAATTAAATATGAAAAAATATGAATGTCTATACCAAACAGGCCTTCAGCATCAGATCGTGAAGGTCTGTATTTTTAACAAATGGCTGTAAAAGTTCGTTTCCAGGGCCATAAGCAGCTACTTCTACATAATCTCCGGAATGATCCATGCTGATCCATCCTACAGAATTCCTGGTTTTCTGAATTTCTGAATATAATTTAAAAGGCAGTTTTTTATAATTATAAAGTCCTTCTTCTTCTTTTTCAAGTCCGTTGTAAAAACTCAGAAGATGCTTAGCTTCATCATCATTCAGTGTAATTTTATTGCCTTCATAAATCCAGTCTTTAATGTCTTTTACCGAATAATCTTTCTGAATTTTGTTCAGGATATATTCATTGGTATACCGATAGTCTGAAATACTGTTAAACTGCCTGGTGGCTTCTGCTCCATAAATAGTTCCCGGATTGGCATTTCCATGGTCTGTAGTGATGATGACTAAGGTATTCCCGTCTTTTTCGGCAAAATCCATTACTGCCTTTACAGTGTCATCAAATGCCAGCTGATCATGGATAAGAGCGGCTACATCATTGGCATGAGCTGACCAGTCTACTTTTCCGGCTTCTACCTGAAGTACAAAACCTCCGGGATGATCTTTCATCTGATTGATGGCGGTAGTGGCCATTTCAGCAAGAGTTGGTGTATTTTTGTATTCCTGAAGATGTGTTCTGTCAATCGTATAGGGTAATGCTCCCGTACTGAAGATCCCTAATAATTTCTCTCCTTTCTTTATTTCTTTCAGATCATTTTGTGTTTTCAGAATCCGGTATCCTTTTTTGCTGTAAACAGAATAGAGGTCTTTTTTGTCTTCTCTTTTTAAAGGGTTAAAAAATTCGTCTCCACCTCCTAACAGCACATCAAATTCCAGTTCCGCATACATCTCTGCAATTTGAGGTTCAGCATTTCTTTTGGAAGAATTTATACAGAATCCGGCGGGGGTAGCATGAGTAATGGTTACCGTAGTTACACAGCCGGCTTTCTTTCCTGCTTTTTTGTACTTCTGCCATATCGGAAGATGTTTTTCTCCGTTAGCTCCCATGTTCAAAACTCCATTTTTTACTCGGATTCCTCCTCCAAAAGCTGAGCTTGCGGCAGCAGAATCTGTAACGATAGAACTTGCTGAAGCCGTATCCATTAAAGCACGGGTAACCTTTTTGTCGTGATACAGATTAAGCCAGTTACTTCCTTTTCCTAAAATATTCCTAGAATACAGATCTGCCATTGAAAGCGTTCCGAGACTCATTCCATCGCTTACCATAAAGATGATGTTCTTTGCTTTTCCTGCCCGGGGATTTTCACTCGTTTTCCCGAAGCTCCAGAGATCAGACGGTGATAAGGTCAATAACCCTGAAAGTAGTGCAGATCCTTTTAGAAATTTTCTTCTGTCCATATTGTTTTGAAATAATGCTGTAAGTTATTGTAATTAATTTTTTATCGTAACTTTGTTGCATTAATTAAAAGTTAATTTTAAATATTTTCTGGAAACGGATCTTCAAAACTTTGGTTTTTATCAAACCGTTCCTTTTCCCTTTCATTAATAAGACATTGCTGAAGATCTGTTAACATCTGTTCTTTATCCAGATTCTGCCCGATAAACACCAGTTCATTAATTCTGTCGCCCCAGTTTTTGTCCCATCTGCTTTCTATAAACTTTTGGTTTTCTACAAATGAAGAATATTGCAGCCTATGGTTCATAGGCATACTACTCCACCAGACTCCTGCTTTTTCCAGACGAAAAGAACCTCCTGCCTGGGAAAAATTCAATGCATCGTTGGGTCTTGAGGCCAACCAGAACAAGCCTTTCGTTCTGATGGTTCCCTCGGGATAATGATGATTCAGATATTCCCACAGTCTCATCGGATGAAAGGGCTTTTTATCTCTGAAAACAAGTGAACTTATCCCGTATTCTTCAGTTTCCGGGGTATGATGATCAGATTGCAGCTCTTTTTGCCAGCCTGCGGATGACTGTGCCTTATCAAAATCGAAAAGCCGGGTATTTAAAATCTTTTGGGGATCAATTTTTCCAAACTCAGAATGTAAAAGATCTGCGCCGGGATTCAGTTTTCGGATTGCTGCTTTTAAAAAGCCAAGTGTTTCAGTATTGATAAGATCTGTTTTGTTTAAAATAATCACGTTGGCAAATTCAATCTGATCGGTAAGAAGATTCACAATTGTTCTGTAATCGTCTTCCATATCAGTGAGATCGCGGTCCAGCAGTAGTTCATCAGAACCAAAATCCTTCATGAAATTGAAACAGTCTACCACAGTTACCATCGTATCTACATAGCTGAAACGGGACAGATCTATTCCGCTCTCTTCATCAATATAAGTGAAGGTTTGGGCAACAGGAATGGGTTCGCTGATACCTGTACTTTCAATAAGGAGATAATCAAAACGGTTTTCATGGGCAAGACGTTCCACTTCTACCATAAGATCTTCGCGGAGTGTACAGCAGATGCATCCGTTACTCATTTCCACCAGCTTTTCTTCTGTTCTGGAAAGGGTATTTTGATTTTCAACAAGCCGTGCATCAATATTAATTTCGCTCATATCATTTACTATCACAGCTACCTTTAAGCCTTGCTTGTTGTGCAGAATATGATTCAGTAAAGTTGTTTTACCAGCTCCCAGAAAGCCGCTGAGCACCGTTACAGGAAGTTTCTTCGTCATGATTTTAATGTTTATGATTTTTAAAATTGATAATATGGCCTGTAATCAATCCGGCAGCTCCGATATAAATCAGAGGAAGATGAACTTCAAAGAGAAAATCTGTCAATATAGAAATGAAAATAAGGCTTAGGGATATCCAGAACAGAAATTTCAACCATCGGTTTTCCATTTTTTTCGTTATTCTGAATACAACAACGGCTCCAATGAAAAGGAAAGCCAAATCAATATAGGGGTTATGGGATATTCCCAAGGGAACAATCAATAATAGAGGAAAGACGATACAATGAATCAGGCATAAAACAGCAGCGGAGATTCCTACAGCATCAAGAATTTTTGACTTCATAATAGTAAGGATTAATTTTCTTATCGTAACTTTGTTGCAAAAGTAGAGATAAAAAATTAAATAACGCAACTTTGTTGCATTAAAATATGAAACAGGTCAGAAATACTCACGCCAAAACTGAAATTTTAAACCTTATCAATGGTTCAGATGTGGCCCTTACCCATTCTGATATTCAGAAGAAACTGGGAGATTTGTGCAATAGAGTAACCATTTACAGGGTGCTGGAAAGGCTTGAAAATGAAGGTGCTATACACAAAATCGTCAATATTGACGGTGTAGTGAATTTTGCGAAGTGCAGTGGAAAGTGTACGCATGAACAGCATTTTCACAATCATGTGCATTTCAACTGTAAGGAATGTCATTCCGTTACATGTATTGAAAACGCTATTCCGGAAATCAGTTTACCGGAACATTTTATCGCACAGGAATATAATTTTATTATCAGCGGGATATGCCCGAAATGTGCTGATGCTTAAAAGTAATAAGGCAGAAAAGAGAATTCTGATCTGCCCTTTTATGGAAATAGAAATTCTTTATAAAGAAGAAATATAGACTTCTATTTTGGTTCCGTCATAATTGAAGGTTCCATCAGAGTTCTTTTTACCCAGTACCCATTTCATATCTACAGGTACATTCCATGCTGATCCTAATGAAAATCCGTTAACAGATCTGATTTCGTTTCCGTTTCCCGTAGTAATAGCCGAATGAAAGAATGTTTTATCGATAAGCCTGTAAAAACCAATGGCTTTGCCTGCCGGAATGGGTGTATATCCATCCCACTTTTCTCCCGCAGGATAATTGAATAGGGTTAACCACTTCTGTCCTGCTGATTGTGCAAGCTGGCTAGGACTGATGCTGGCACCCCGCATATATAATGCATATGCTACCACATCATGACATACTCCACTGTTGTATTTAGAAATATTCTCTTCCCCTGAAAGAATAGCGTGGGCAACGGGTGCCCTTTCAGATAGAGATAGCTGAGCCTTTCTGGCTCCTTCCGGTGTTATAAATGACATATTGTAATATTTTGGTTGGTGACGTAAAGATACAGCTTTAAAATTTAATCACTTATGTTGGAAAATATTTCAAGTTTTGGCTAAAGCCCTTGATAGGGTCATTAATCAATAAGCGGGTTAAAACCCGCTTCTATTGATACATAAACCAGATATTATATCTGAGAGCGGTATGATTATTCAATAGGAACGGGCTTTAGCCCGTTCTAATAATTACATACAGATGGATCAGCTTTAGCCGAAACCTAACGTAGACTACATTTTGCAGAAGCCTTAAAACTACTTTTATTGATATTAATCCGGTATCATATCTGAGAACGGTACGAATATTCAATAGGAACGGGCTTTAGCCCGTTCTAACAATTGCATACAGAGAGATCGGCTTCAGCCGAAACTTAATATCGTATAGGTTCGGCTGAAGCTCTTGGAATGGAAGATAATAAAATAAGCGGGTTAAAACCTGCTTCTATTGATCAATATGATTAACAGTTCATTTAACAATAATACATGCATTCATAGCTGAAAAGTTTCCCATCTTTAAATGTGAAAATAAAAAGCCCTGCATCACCATTCTGAATGTAATATTCGTGTGGAGAAGAAATCCATCGGGCAGACAGCATATCACCAAAACGGGTCACAAAATTCTTTTCATCATAATGGGAATCCATACGTTCATTTCCTAACACTATAGTTTCACCATTACTGAAGGACATTTTGTAGATACTTCCGGAAACTTTTCCTTTATATTCTTCAAAAGCAATAATGATATTGGGTGTTCTGTAAAAATATTGAGGTTCCCAGCCACATTCCGGCACATTAGGAATATCCTTCACTTTCTGCATCTGTAGCTGTTTCATCTGTTCGTCTGTAATTTTTCCGTCAAAAAGGGAGGTTTCCTTCCATATAAAATGCAGATTCAAAGCTTTTAATTTTTTTTCATAGGCTTCTGTTCCCGGTCTTTTTGCGAATTGATCTGCCAGAAGGAGTTCAAAGTCGATATCGATCTTTGGATTTTCTACGCCGGTATTAGATTCTTTCCAATATTGTAAGGCCTGTTTAAGGTTTTTATCCTCAATCCATGCAATTTCACGAAGTCTTCCCACCTGGGCCAATTCTTTCTCCTTGTTTTACCTTTCACTGCAAGATAATCTTTCAGAATTTTGTCGTAGGTAAGTTCGGTTCCCAGATATTTCATTTGAATATATTCAGGATTCTCATGAAAATGGTCACCTATATAGATCCAGCCGTCCTCATATAAAGGAACATAATCAATACAGACCAATTCATTTAAGGCGGCTCTTCTTACTGGAATGCTTTCTGTTGTTGGTTCTTTTCGTACACGCAGCTCAGATACCTGCACATAAAAATGGGGACATTGGTATCCCTCTTTTCCTCTATAAAAATACTGAGCGGGTTCACCAGCAGACTTTTTCCCACGCATGCTTTTTTGTAATGGCTGACGGTCAATAAAGCCAATATCACCGTTGCTTACCTGTACTTTGTATTTGGTTTGGGTAGAATCCAGAACATAAACGGGAGCTTCAGTAGAGAAGATTCCCAAAATATCTTTGCTTTTTTCATTTTCACGATAAAGGTGTCCCCATTCCGAAGTATAAACCGGGTGCTGGCCAGGATTCTGAGCTATAATATTATAAAAGCAGCACTGAAAAACGCCCGCTGCCAGAAGTATCTTATTCAACATATTGTAATGTGTATCTGTAAAAGCTTTTATGTCTTTCACAAAGGAGTTCTATGGTTATTCCTCCAAAAATAATGAAAAATGAGGGGATGTCCTAAACTTATTGTTATTCAGAATGGGTATAAATTCCATCCTATTCATCTGTTTCCATTGGGTAGCGTAAATAAAAATACTATTTTTATCGCCCAAAAAAGTAAAAACTCATTATGCCGACTGATGCTTCTCATAAGCTGATTCCGATGACCACTTTCGTGCTGGAATATTATTCACATGAAGGATATGCCGATCTTCAGATTTTGAATCTGATGAATAATTATGCCAATTTTTTAAAAAAGCGTTTGACTCTTGGAATGTTTGTTCCCTTAGATCGTGAAGGAAATATTCTGAAAGAACCAAAGAATTATACTGCATGGAAATCTCTGAATCATAATGACGGGAAAAGAACGGATGTTGCAGGATTTGAAGAATACGCAGAATACCAGAAGGCAGAGCAGAACTGTATGTTCGAAGGTTTTCAAGTTGACTATAACGGATATTCAAAAGTTCGTATTACAGCTGCCTATGATGCATCGATAGAGCTTTCTTTCAATAAAAATGACCTGCTTCCTTCAGGATTTAATGATGTAGAATCACTTACGGTATTTGATGATATATTCTTGACATCCAGCGCGTTAAAAGCAATCGGAATAATAAGGTAAAACTTTAGATATAATAAAAAACGTTTATCAGGTGATAAACGTTTTATTTTTTTGATATACTATCTTACACATTCTCCTGAATGGCAGTGATATCCTGAAGGACACAGCCCGTTGATGCAAGGGCCCGCAGCATCAGGATAACATCTTTCATCTGCACGGCAATGGGAATGAGGCGGGCATAGGGAAAGCAGGTTTCCAAGGCAAACGCCTACAGGAAGAGGGAGATTAAGTTCAATACCGATTTCTCCGATAATGTTTTTCAATGTTCTTCTGTTTAATTTTTTCATGGTCTTTGTTTTAAGGTGTTATTGATTTTTTATGATACTTTCAAGCTCTATGATAAAATCTTTTTGTGCAGTATTTATGCGTTTCCGTGCTTCTTCTGAAGAAAACCATTCCCATTGATCTACTTCGGGAACTTCCAATATTTTACCGGATTTGGGTGGCCATTCTAAAGGGAAAGTATTGCTGTAAAGGGCTATCGTTTCAAGATCACTTTCTAAAGCCCAGGCATAAACGGTTTTTCCTCCTTTCTGTTTAATGGGTGATAATTCGATAAACTTCCCATCTATTGTTTTACCGGTTTCTTCTTTAAATTCTTTCAAAGCACGCTCCAATAAACTTTCATCAGGAGAAACTTCTCCTTTAGGAATAGACCACGATCCCAGGTCTTTACTTTTCCAGAAAGGACCGCCGGGATGTACCAGAAAGTAATACAGATTGTCTTTTTCCTTTTTAAACAGCAAAATCCCTGCGCTTATTTTCATAGACTTAAAGATTTGATTATTAAAGGTATGAAAAATATATAAACCTCATGATCAATAAGATAATCCTTTCTTTTTAAACTCAGAAGGAGACATTTCTTTATACGTTTTGAATATTTTATTGAAATGACTGGCATCATTGAACCCCAGCTTGTCAGCAATTTCACTGATATTATAATGACTCTGAAGTAAAAGTTTTTCAGCCGTTTTTATTTTATGCTGCATGATGTGCTGCTGTATGGAGAAACCTGTCTGTTTTTTGATATAAATGCTGATATAATTGGGAGAAAGCATAAACTCTTTGGCCAGATTTTCAATTTTCATTTTATCTGGATCTAAAGCATTGATGTTGATATAGTACAAGATCCTTTCAATTCTGCTTAAGTTTTGAGTAAGCCAGTTTTTAGCCGTGATATTGCTCATCGTGTTCCGGATCAGAATCGTAATAATGGCGGAAAACAGATCTGAGCTTATCTCTTTATTATAAGTGTTTTTATGACTGAACTCGTATAGAAGAATCCGGGCCAGCTGTAACAGATGTTCCCTGTCCGTTTTACATTTGATCACCGATTCGTATACAAAAGAATGATCTTCCATCAGAAGCTGGACCACTTTTTTCAACTCATTCTTCTTGTTGGAGAGTAGATTTTCCCAGATGTATTGTTCTGTAAATTTTATATAAATGAACCGTGTTTTATGGGTAATGGAAAATTCATGCCCGTCGCTGGGGCGCAGGAGAAAAACATCTCCTTTTTGGTAGGGGAAAGTAATATTGTTGAGGTGGTGAAATCCTTTTCCCTTTTCTATGATAATCAGTTCATAAAAGTTATGATTGTGATACTCAACGTCCCAGTTTTCTTTTTCGATGCTGAAAACATTAAAGGAATTGAAATTAACGATTCGTTTCATGAAAAATGGATTTTTACAAATTTACCATTAATTTTTACAATATATTATGATTCATTATTGATCAATTTTGTCTTATTAAATACATTCAAAATGAAATACATAAAACAATCTGTTCTATTGCTTGCTTCAACAATTGTTCTGATGTCTTTTTCTGATCATAATAAAGATAAAAGAGCAAAAAAAGATCAACACGAAACACAGACTTCAGCAAAAAAATACTGGCCTAATGGGGCTCAGCTGGTGATTTCCGTTTCCATGCAGTTTGAAACTGGTGGACAGCCTGAGGGCGCAGAAAGTCCTTTCAGTGGAACTCCCCTTCCTAAAGGGCAACCCGATCTTCCGGCAGAAAGCTGGTATCGTTACGGAGGAAATGAAGGAATTTACAGAATGCTGGATCTGTGGAAAAAATACGACATCAAAGTAACGTCGCATGTCGTGGGAACAGCCGCAGAAAAATATCCGGAAGTGGCTAAAGCGATTGCGAACGGAGGCCATGAAATTGCCGCCCATGGAATTGCCTGGGACAATCAATGGAACAAGAATTATGCTGACGAGTTGAATTTTGTGAAACAAGGCGTAGATGTTGTTGAAAAAATTACAGGTAAGAAAGCGGTAGGTTATAATGCTAATTGGCTGAGAAGAGGCCCGAATACGCTTAAAGTTTTACAGGAACTGGGATTCTTGTACCACATAGATGATCTGAGCCATGATGAGCCTTTCATTACCAAAGTAAAAGGGAAAAATTTTGTCGTAATCCCTTACACATTACGGAATAATGATATTGTCAATATTGAAGGAAAACACTGGAGCCCCGATCAGTTTTTGACTCAGTTGAAATTTGAATTCGACCGTCTGTATGAAGAAGGAGCTTCCAAAAGAAGAATGATGAGTATTAGCTTTCACGACAGAATCGGTGGAACTCCCGCAATGATGCATGCCATGGAAGAATTTATAAAATATACCAAAGAAAAGCAAGGGGTAGTCTTTATGAGAAAAGATGATATTGCTAAAATGGTGATGAATGATCCTGATACTCCTGTTGATAACAGTGAAGAAAAGTTTAATAAGTAAGGAAGCTGGAAGCTTGAGGAAGGAAGTGATTGAAGTACGTAAAAACAAATTACAGAATAAGAAATAAATGATAAACACAATAAAAGTGAATAACATATATAACTTCTAGCCTCAAACATCCCTCTTCTAACCAAAAAATACTACTATATGAATACAAAAACAGCTTATTTTTTCCTTCGTGTGTCGATGGGAATCAATCTTTTAGGACACGGATTAGTCCGTTTGGTGAAACTACAGGATTTTGCATCAGGAATGATGAAAGGTTTTGAAACAAGCTGGCTGCCGCAGCCAATGGTTCATCTTTTTAGTGTCACTCTCCCCTTTCTCGAATTTACAATTGGCTTTCTGCTGACCATTGGCTTTAAAACCCGTATTGCCACTATGGCCGGAGCATCGCTGATAATTCTGCTGCTTTTTGGTAGCAGTACGGTTGAAAACTGGGAAGCAATGGGTATTCAGATGATCTATGCCGGATTGTTCTACATTCTGATCAGCAGAATTAAAGATAATTACCTGACTTTGGACCAAAAATAAAGATCAGTAAGGCTGAGAGAGTAAAGAATTATACCTGATTATTATAAAGTTGTTTAAACTTCACCAAACCACAAAAGTCACAAAAGGTATCATTTTAAAGCACTTAAGTTATTTAAGTAAGTTTAAAATGATACCGCAGGAAAGTTCACATAAGATGAAAATCTTTGATTTTCACAAAACTTAGGGTGTACTTATTACGCATAAGGTTTGGCTCTGAAAAAATTGAAGTGTTTAAGACTTTTGTGCCTTTTGTGGTTAAAATAATGATTCAATGCTGTATTTTTACTTTCTCAGCATTATTTTTTATGTTTCTTTCGCTCTTCAGAGATTATGTTACAACTTCCATGGATTCAGTTACTCTGTTTTTATAATTATGCCCGAATTTTGTATCATAAATAGAAGCAGCTGAAAATATCTTGTTTATTTTCAATGGAATACATAACCCTCAAAATAGAAAATGATGCAAACTATATTAGGAGCCAATGGCCAGATTGGTGAAGAACTGGCAAGAGAACTGAAAAGAAATTACACTTCAGATATCCGTATTGTCAGCAGAAATGCCAAAAAAGTAAATGATACAGATACTGCTTTCTCAGCAGATTTATCAGACAGAGAAAAAGCAATAGAAGCTGTGAAAGGAAGTGAAATCGCTTATTTTACCCTTGGCCTTCCTATGGATACGGATTTATGGGAAAGACAGTTTCTGAACATCATGAAAAATGTTATTGAAGCCTGTAAAATCAACGGAACAAAGCTGGTATATTTTGATAATACTTATATGTATCCTCAAAATAATGAGATGTTAACAGAGCAAACCAGATTCGCTCCTGTGGGAAGAAAAGGAATGATAAGAAAACAGATGACAGAAATGCTTTTAAAAGAAATGAAAGCCGGAACCATAGAAGCTGTTATCTGCAGAGCTCCTGAATTTTATGGTCCCGGAAAAACTCAGAGTATTACCAATAGTCTTATTTTCAATGCTATTAAAGAGGATAAGAAACTCAAAGTTCCTTTGAGAGATGATAAGATAAGAAGCCTGATCTGGACCCCTGATGCCAGCCGTGCCACTGCTTTGATCGGAAATACACCCGATGCCTACGGACAGACATGGCATTTACCGGTAGATGATCATAAGCTGAATTATAAAGAATTTATTGCTTTTGCTTCTCAGGTTTATGGAAAAGAATTCAGGTATTCTGTAATCCCGAAACTGTTTTTTACAATAGGATCTTTATTCAACAAAAATGCAAAAGAATTACTGGAACTGCTTCCGAGATATCAACATGACAACCTTTTTGATGACTCAAAATTCAGAAAGAGATTCCCGGAATTTGCGGTGACGACTTACAGACGAGGAATTGAGCAGATCAAAAAAGAACAGCAATCAGCAAAATAATTTCGTTAAAATAAGTAACTTAGAAACACCAATACCACAACCGAAAGGCAAAATATTCCCCTCCTTCGCAGGGGTGGCGAAAATTCAAAGAATTTTTGACGGGGTGGTAAAAAAGAAATAAAATGAAAGCTCCTGAAAAAGTAAACTCCATCACTGCATTACACAGATACCTGAATCTGAAAAGGCCTTCCAACCCTTTGATCAGTGTCTTTGATTTTAATGAAGTGAATATTGATCCTGAAACTATTTTAAGTTCAGTGACAACGGATTTTTATGTAGTTTCCATTAAAAAGGATTGTGCAGGCAGATGCAAATACGGACAGCATTATTATGATTTCCAAGATGGGATTATGTATTTTATTGCTCCCCACCAGGTATTGCAGTTTGAAGATATTCTGCTTTCCGAAGTAAGAGGAAGCGTGCTGGTTATTCACCCTGACTTTCTGCAGGGATATCCGTTAGCTTCTGTAATAAAAGATTATGGCTACTTCTCCTATACTGCAAATGAAGCTTTGTATCTCTCCGAAAAAGAAGAAAAATCCGTAACGGATATCATGGATAATATCAGCAGGGAGATAGAAGCTAATATGGATGGTTTCACCCAGGATTTACTGGTATCCAATATCGATTTGCTGTTAAAATACTGTGACAGATTCTACAACCGCCAGTTTTTAACCCGAAAAAAGGTGAACCATGACCTTTTGAGTCAGCTGGAAAATCTGCTCGATGATTATTTTAAAGATGAAAAATTATTGATTAATGGTATTCCTACCGTACAGTTTATGGCGTCACAGATGAATATCAGTCCTAATTATTTGAGCGATATGCTAAAAGTGCATACAGGACAGACTACCCAGCAGCATATCCAGAACAGAGTAATAGAAAAGGCGAAAGAACTGCTTTCAACCACAATACTATCTGTTTCTGAGATTGCGTATAATTTAGGATTTGAACATCCACAGTCTTTCCATCGTTTATTTAAAAATCAAACTGCTGTTTCACCGTTAGAATTCAGGAAATCTTTTAATTAATACTATCATGATGAAAAAAATACTGCTAATCGTAACGAACGTAGATCAATATGCCAGCGGCAACTTTAAAACAGGCTTATGGCTGAGCGAGCTTACCCATATTTATCACGCTGCCAGGGGGAAAGGATGGCAGATTAACATAGCTTCCCCGAAAGGCGGAAATACTCCCGTTGATCCGGAAAGCCTTAAACCTCTGGTCCTGGATGGAATTTCAAAAAAATATTATGAAAATCCAGGGTTTATGAATGAACTAGCACATACAAAAAGCCTCAATGAGGTAAAGAATGAATCTTTCGACTGCATTTATTTGGCTGGAGGGCATGGAACAATGTATGACTTTCCTGATAATACAACGCTACAGATTATATTAAGAGACCAATATGAAAATAATAAAATGGTCGCAGCGATCTGTCATGGAGTTGGAGGATTAGTGAGCGTAAAGCTTTCTGATGGAGAATACATGATCAAAGGTAAAAATATTACGGGATTTGACTGGTTTGAAGAAACATTGGCAAGAAGAAAAAATGAAGTTCCCTTTAATCTTGAGGCAGCCCTTAAAGAACGAAATGTACATTACAAAAAAGCATTTATTCCAATGACTTCCAATGTTGTGGTGGATGGTAATTTGATCACGGGACAAAATCCGTTCAGCTCTAAAGAAATGGCTAAAGTGGTAATTCGTGAACTTGAAAAGTAAAAGCGGACAATGATATAATGTATTTAAATTTCTTTAAAATATGCAATTAAAACGCAAAGTTTAAAGATGTATGCTTTTTAATAAAGTGAGCAAAGATTACGACTGTGTCGTTGATGAAGCTTTGGATTATACACCACTTAAAAGAATCAATTGCAAAATCTAAATAATTGATGAGAGACTAAGATATCCTGTATTTAATTTTATCGAAGATAAAATCCTTGCGCCTTATAGCAGCCTTTTTTAATCATGTTGCGCCTTTGCGTTATAAAAATATTTACGAAAAAGCATACAAAACAATAAAAAAAAACGCAAAGTTTAAAGTATTTGAAGATTTTTACTAAAGTCAGCAAAGAGTCGCGACCATGTCGCTGATGAAGCTTTGGACTATACATACGCTTAAAAAGAATCAATTTATTGATTTCTGACTTTGCTTCCTTGAATTATAGATTAGCAATTAGATTCTTTGCGTTTTAAAACATTCAAAATAAGAAAACGCAAAGTTTTAATGGTTTCAGATTTTTACTAAAAATGAGTAATGATAGTGTCAATACACTGCATCATTAATTTTCCCCCCTGATGCCTCAAAATAAAGTAAAACATTAAAATCTCTGCGTTTAATTTTTTTATGACAAAAAAGACTTTGTTATTGTAACAAGACTCATCAGAATAACCACAATTCCTACCACAACAAACATTTTCTTTGTAGGAAGTTTTGCCGTAAGCATCGCAGAAAACGGAGCCGTAAAAACACCACCCAATAAAAGTCCTAAAACAATATTCCAGTGATGAATTCCAATAGTGAAAATAAATGTTATTGCACTTGTTACAGTTAGTAAAAACTTGGCTACAGTGGAGCTTCCCACGACATAACGGGGGATCCTTCCCTCTTTGATAAGCGTTCCGGTTACCAAAGGTCCCCAGCCGCCACCAGCAAAAGAATCTATAAAACCTCCTGCCAATCCTAATATTCTGAGATTGGTTCTGCGTTTGGTTTTTGCTTGTCCTGATTTTTTATCCTTAAATGCATTTCGTAAGATATTAATTCCAAGATACAAGGTGTAACAGGCAATAATAGGCTTTACAATATGAGCATAATGTTCCCCGTAATGAGACAGCGTTAATGCACCGATAACAGAACCTACAATAGCCAGCGGGAATAATACCCACACCATTTTCTTATTGACATTTCCCAGTTTGTAATGGCTGAAACTTCCTGCTGCTGTGGTAAAGGATTCCGCAGAGTGGATGCTTGCACTCACAACAGGTGGTGGAACATTCAGCAGTAAAAGGATGGTGGTACAGATCACTCCATAGCCCATTCCCATAGATCCGGCGACAATTTCCGCCATAAAGCCTGCAAACAGCATCCAGTAAAAGATATGACCGTCTTTGTTCAGAAAATATTGGAGGTCATCTGAAAGATTAAACTGATAGACCATAAGCCCAAATAACCCGAAAAGAAGTAAAACACCAATAATTGCGAGATAAATATTAGCTTTTCTTTGGGCTGTTTTTGTAATATTAATCAGTTTTTCAATTTCCATATCCGGTTTTGAAGAAGCTTTTCCATCGGACAGATATTCCGTAGTGATTTTGTTGAGTTCCTTCACTTTATAATTGAAATCTCCGGTCAGTTTGTTCCGGATATGCTGCATATTATCCAACACATGATCCATTTCATCAGGAATGACTTCGGTAAAGGTTTCCCTTAATCTTTTGGCGATGGTAGGAGATTTTCCGTTGGTAGAAATGGCAATTTTAAGACTTCCTTTTTTGACAATGGAACCTAAATAAAAATCACACAGATCAGGCTTGTCAGCAATATTCACCAATACATTTTTTTGCTGGGCTTTTCCCCTGATTTCTCCTGCCAGTTCAATATTATTTACTGCAATAATGGCAAGATCGGCATCATTAAAATCATGCTCATCGTAGCCTCTTTCATGCAGGGTTAGATTAGAAAATTCATGTTGTAAGGCTCTGACCTCAGGAATAATTTCTTTCGCCACCAGTTTGATGAAAGTATCCGGAGAGTTTCCCAATACAGACTCCAGTTTTTCAAGGGCAACCTTGCCACCGCCAATGATCAGCAGTGACAGGTTTTCAAGTTTTAAAAATATGGGATATAAAGAATTGCTCATCCTGATTACAGTTTTAAGTCATACGTAAAAGCGAGATAATACAGGCCTCCGATTTCAGGGCCTGCTGCATACTGGAAATAACGGCGGTTAAGCAAATTGGTAGCTCCAATTTTAATATTTGCGTGAATTTCAGGAAGTTTCCATGTTGCCTGTGCATCAATCGTATAATAAGCCGGAATTTCTCCGGATGCCAGCGGACTTTCCCATGTAAAGCCACTCTGCCATCTTCCTACAATGGTAAACCCTATATTCTTGACGATTTCTCTGTTTCCAACACTTACGTTTACCATCCATTTTGGAGTGTTGAATGCAGTAATAAAGAGGTCTGAGGTATTGTTGGATGCAAGATCGTTATAAGAAACATTGGTATTGATATTATAGTTTCCTGTAATATTATACCGGACTCCAAAAGAGGTTCCATAACTTTTGTAAGTGCTGTTACTATTGGTATAAACCCTGTATCTGTCTTGTTTACTTCTGTCGAGCATCGCAAGTACGGCTGCATTGCTTCCCACCTGGCTGTTTTTTGGAACTGCCACTTCTACCTGTCCCAGGAATCCTTCGTAGATATTGTAATAGAAATCCCAGTCCAGCACCAGTTTATTATTGAAAAACACAGACTTATATCCTACTTCAAATGAATTGATTTTTTCCGGCTGTAGTTTTTGTAAACTGGCTACCGTTAAAAGCTGTTTATTATCCTGAGCAGCCTGGCTTTGGGTTTTTCCTGCATCCACATCTGCATTTACCGCTGAGGTGAACCGGTCAATAGAAGCCAGTGTATAAGAATTTTCCAGATAACCTAATCCGTCATTTACTTTTGAAAGACCTCCTACTCTTCTTACATTCCCGTTGTTCACGAAAGAAAGAGCTTCAAATAACGAAGGGAAACGATATCCGTTTTGAAAAGATGCCCTGAAATTATGTTCTTTAACGGGAGAATACACGACACTGATCCTTGGATTTAGCTTTGCTTCAAACTCCGGGTTTCTGTCAACACGTAATGCGGCATTGATTTTTAATTTATCATCAAAGAAAAGCTTGGTAATCTGTGCAAAAGCTCCATATTTCTGATAAATCACATCTTTCCCGAAGGTGCCGTTGGCTAAAGGAATATTTCTTTCACTCACAGGACGGTTGAAATCAACAAAGTTATTTCCATCCGGAGTAATGCTGTACAGTCGGTAATCCACACCAGCCAGAAGGCTGAAAATTTTCACAAATCTGCTGAAATCATAGGTAAGCTCACCCTGATAAAAGCGGGATTTCTGTTCAAGCTTTGCGCCTCCTGTTGCCGGAGCTCCAGCTACTCCTGCATTGGCTGAATCCCAGTTATTGATTCCGATAATGGTATTTTTTAACTGTTCAAAGGCTGCGGTTCCAGGGACTGCCCTGTTTTTATCGGCTTCCTGACGGGCGAGAATAAATGCGTCATTAAGATTGGTTCCAGCATTTAAGCTGTTCTGAAGAGCAGACTGAAATATATTTTTCCAGTTTGTATTGGAAAGATTCGTAAGGTCCAGATTGTCTGCCAAAGGCTTCAGGTTATAAGAATCTCCTGTATTTTCTATGGATACATACGCTCTGAAAGTTAATTCTCTTCCTGTCAGTTCTACTTTATGGTTCTGAACCGTGGCGTTCTGTAAACGGATTTTATTTCCTCTCTGGAAAGTTCCGTCCAGCAAACCGTAACGATACACGTAAGAAGTTCTCCACTGGTCTCCGAAACGGTAATATAATCCTGCATCGAATTTGATATTCTTCACATCAGGACTCACAAGATCTTTTTCAAGATATCCTGTTCTGGAAACGTTGAATGTAGTAGATTTACCGTTGTAATCCACTTTTACGGCAACACGGTTGTTTCTTTCGTCACCGTATTTATTCCAAAGATCTTCAGCCGGATTATTGGCCAGCGAAAAATTAGGATTGGCTGTTACCAATGAACCGGAATTCTGATCGGTAAGATTGTTGGAAATCCAGTCTGTTCCGTTGAAATAGGAAGCATTCACCTTTACTGCAAAGTTTTTATTGATCACCTTTGCAAAACGGATGGCACTTTCTCCCAGGGAACTTATTTTATGGTTGACATTATCTACATGATTCACTCCGCCACGGAAATATACACTTATTCCTTCAGAAGTAAACGGATCTTTGGTCTGTAAACTCGCCAGTCCGTTAATGGCATTCATTCCGTACAATGCTGAAGCGGCTCCCGGAGTGACTTCCATCGACTGGATATCCAGTTCTGTAGGTCCTATTGCATTTCCCAATGGTACGCCCAGCGTTGCAGACTGTACATCTACACCGTCTACCAACTGCATAAAACGGAAATTATTAGGCGAGTTAAATCCTCTTGAATTTGGGATTTTTAAAGTAAGACTGGAAGTTAAAAGCTGTAATCCTTTTACATTTTCCAGGGTTTCATAAAACGATGCTGCCGGACTTTCCCTGATCGTTTTGATATCAATTTTTTCAATAGCTATCGGTGATCTTAATATTTTTTCAGGAACCCTTGAGGCGGAGATCACAACATCATCAATGATGGTGTTCTGAGGACTAAGCCCCACCGTTATTTTGTTGGAAGGCGAAAGGATCTCAACCGTCTGGCTGCTGAACCCGTCTTTCTGAATAACCACTCTGAATGGAATAGTAACCCTTGTTCTGAGCTTAAAATTACCCGATTGATCGGTTAATGCAGTATCCTGCGTGTTTTCGATCTGTACTTTTACAGAATCGAGACCTTTGTGTGTTCCTGTATTTTTGATGCTTCCGCTAAGCTCTATAAGCTGCTGCTGTGCTTCTGCAAGGTTAAAAAATAGAAATGTAAATGCTATAATACCTGCTTTAGGCAGAAAATTTCCCTGCTTTTTGTTTTTCATTTTTTCTTCATTTTTTAGGTTGAGAATGAAGCTGTCTGAATTTTACATTGATTAATTTTAACCGCAAAAGGCCCAAAAGTTTTTTATTTTAAAACAATTTAGTTCACTTAAGTAAGTTTAAAATGATAAAAGTTCACATAAGATAAAAATCAAAGATTTTACAAAACTTAGTTGTACTTATTATGCATAAAACTTGGCTCTTAAAAAGCTTAAGTGTTTAAAACTTTTGTGACTTTTGCGGTTTGAATCAAAAAAGTTGAAACAGCTTTGTATATATTGTTATTTGAGAATCAACAACACATACACATTCGTCTGCCTAAAAAAAGGGGTTGATTGTTTTTGTTTTTTTTCAGATCATAATGAAAATTGGCCATATAATTAATTTAAGGTGTGTAAGTAACGGTATGAAAAATCACCAAATGTTTCCTCTGCAAGTCTTTTCTGTACATAAATCCCGAAAAGCTCATCCAGCGTGGCAAGAATCTCTTCTTCACCAATATTTTCTTTAAATTTTGTATTCAGTCGCATTCCTAAACGGTCTCCTCCGATGTGAAGATTGTATTTTCCGTAGGCTGTTCCTACAAATCCTATTTCCGCATTTGGAGATCTTCCGCAACCGTTAGGACATCCTGTCATACGTATTGTGATATCTTCTTCCAAAAGACCATATTTCTCAAGGATAGGTTCTATTTTTGTGACCAGTGAAGGAAGATAACGCTGAGCTTCTGCCAAAGCCAATGAACAGGTATTCAAAGCTACACAGGCAACAGAGTTTTTACGTAAGGCACTTGTATCGTTTGTATAATCAAAGATCCCGTGTTCTTTTAAAATAGCTTCAATTTCAGCTTTATCTTTTTCATCAATATCAGCCAGAATAAGGTTCTGGTTGCAGGTAAAACGGAAATTGGCTTTACCAGTCTGTGCGATTTTTAGTAACCCTGATTTTAAAGGATATTCAGCTGTATTAAGGATTCTTCCATGCTCAACAAATACAGTATAGAACCATTTTCCTTCATAATTCTGAATCCAGCCATAACGGTCTTTTCTCTGTTCAAATTTAAATTCGCGGGCCGGTTCAAAACTGAATCCCGTTCTTTTTTCTACTTCAGCTCTGTACTGGTCGATACCCAATTTATCAATCGTGTATTTTAACCTTGATAATTTTCGGTCGCTTCTGTTTCCAAAGTCTCTTTGAACCGTGATGATTTCGTAGACAGCCTTCAATACTTTTTCTTCCGTATCCACAAATCCAAGGATAGATGCAAGACGGGCATATGTAGCTTCATTTCCGTGAGTGGCTCCCAGTCCGCCTCCGGCAGCAATATTGTAACCCACAATTTTATCATTCTCAATAATGGCGATCAATGCAATATCATTGATAAATACATCAACATCGTTATTGGGTGGAACAGCAATTCCTATTTTCAGTTTTCTTGGAAGATATCTGTCCTGATATAATGGATCTTCTTCTGCTTTACGATCAACCAAAAGTTCGTCATCAATCCAGATATCGTAGTAAGATTTGGTTTTTGGAAGGCACATTTCACTGATTTTACCTGCCAGTTCGTAAGCTTCCTGCTGTAAAGGAGATTCGGAGGGATTGGCTGTACAGGTAACATTCCTGTTGACATCTCCACAGGCTGCAATAGAATCCAGATGCTGCAGATTGAAGCTCTGAATGGTAGGTCTTAAATGTGATTTTAAAATACCATGCAGCTGAATGGTTTGTCTTGTCGTTACTTTAATGGTTCCTGTTGAGTGATCTTCAGCGGTTTCATTCAATCCTACCCATTGTTCCGGAGTTAAAAAGCCACCGGGAAGTCTCAATCTGATCATATAAGAATACAGCCATTCCAGTTTTTTGGAGACACGCTCTTCCCTTCGGTCTCTGTCGTCCTGCTGGTACATTCCATGGAATTTGATCAAAGTTTGGTCATCTTCCCGGATAGCTCCGGTAAATTGATCAGCAAGGCTCTCTTTTAAAGATCCTCTGAGCCCGTTACTGCTGGTTTTAATCCTTTCTACCGGTGAAAGGTTTTCTTTATCATTGTTCATAAATGTTTCCTTTAATTTTTTACGAATACTTCTTTACTCCGTTTAATAAACATCTTTGGCATATCTGCCGTCAAGCTCCATTTCTTCCAGATAATTTACAGCATCTTCTTTGCTGCGTTTTCCTTCATTCTGAATAATGGTCAGAAGTGTTTGTTCCACATCACGAGCCATTGGTTCTTTAGCGCCACATACATATACTGATGCGCCACCTTCCAACCAGTAAAATACTTCCTGAGCCTTTTGCTCCAGCCTGTGCTGAACATATATTTTTTCATTTGTATCCCTGGAAAAAGCAAGATCTAAATGAGTTAAGCTGCCTGTTTTAAGGAAATCCTGAAGTTCAGCCTGGTAAAGAAAATCTGAAACGAAATTCCTGTCTCCGAAAAACAGCCAGTTTCTTCCTTCTGCACCTGTTGCATCACGTTCCCAAAGGAAAGACCTGAAAGGCGCAATACCTGTTCCTGGTCCTATCATAATGATGTCTTTATCAGCTTCCGGCAGTTTGAAATGTCCTGCATCCTGAATATAAAATTCCACCTCTTCTCCTTCTTTAAATTCACTCAGAAAACCACTGCATAATCCGTTGTGTTTCTGATGATCAATAAAGAACTCTGATTTCGCAACAGTAATATGAATTTCCGTGTCACCATGTGCTTCCAGAGATGAAGAAATTGAATACAGACGTGGTGCCTGAGCAGTTACTATATGTAAGATTTCTTCAAATTCCTCTGCATTTTTTACGGGATAAATTCTGAGGAGATCAAGAAGGCTGAGTCTCACTTCCGGGATGGAATGTCCCGTTATTTTTGCATATTGAGCAACGACAGATTTGAGTAAATAGCTGATGTTAAGATGCTTGTGCAGCAGTTCTTCAACAGAAGCTGTAACCTTAGCTGTTTCTATCTGTTTCTGAGGATCAATTCCTGTCAGCGTAATTATTTCATCTACTACAGATTTTGAATTGAATGGAATAATTCCCAGCGCTGCTCCAGGTTGGTAGGCAAGCACTTCTTCTGTTTCAATTTCAATATGATACGTTTCTTTTTCAGAAGTAATATCGTTCAGATTGATGATGGCTGAAACTTTCCCCTGGTATTTCTTTCTTCCGGTAGAAACCTTTGGTGCTGCAATATTTTTTGAACTCTGATCTGCATTTTTATTTACCGTTTCGACTACATGTTCTATCCAGTGAGAAGCTTCCTGTTCATAGTCTATATCGCATTTCCTGATTGGAATAATACGCTGACCACCTAATATTTCAAAACGTGAATCTACATCTTCTCCGGTTTGGCAGAACAGAGGATAACTGCTGTCTCCCAAGGCCAGTACTCCGTATTTCAGTCCGCTGAGATTGATTTCATTTTCATGAATATAATCGTAGAATTTTTTGGCAAGAGCTGGTGGTTCTCCTTCTCCCTGAGTGCTGATCACAATGAAAAAGAATTCTTCTTTAGCCAGATCTTTAGGTTTGTATTGCGAAAGATCAGCCAGTTTAACCTGAAGTCCTTTTTTCTTCACGATACCCGCCAATGCTGTCGCCAGTTTTTTGCTGTTTCCGGTTTCTGTTCCGTAAGCCAGGGTTATTTTTTTTACGGCATTTTGACTACTGTTATTGAGTTGCTGTGGCGGTAGTACAGCGGTCAGTGAAGTCCCTCCGGCAATACCCGCAAGATATCCGCTTGCCCAGATGGCTTCGTCTCTGGAAAGGTCTCCGGAGATTTGTTTTAATACATTTAATTTAGTTTCAGACAGCATATTCAAAGAAATTTTGAGTTGTAGGGATTAGACTTCCGTTTTCCACTGATTTGAAGTAAAGACCTTCCTGTTCTGCATTTTCAAGCCATGAAAATTCTTCATGCAGATTGACAATCTTGCCAACTACAACCAAAGAAGGTGATGCGAAGGCTTTGTCTCCGAATTTTTCGTTAAAATCATCAAAAGATGACGTATACACCTTTTGATAAGGCGTTGTAGCCTGTTCAATGACTGCAATTTTTTTATCACTTGAAATCCCTAGCTGTATAAGCTTTTCCACAAGAGGAGTAAGGTTTCCTTTGGACATGTAGAAAACAAGAGTATCATTAGTGAAAGCAAGCTCTTTCCAGTATTCTTCAGTTATTATTTCCGATTTATAATACGTCAGAAAACGAACTGATGTAGAATATTCTCTTGCCGTTAAAGGCATCCCTGCAAATGCTGCTGCTCCTAAAGCTGCTGTAATTCCCGGAATAATTTCGTACGGAATATGATTCTGTTTTAAAGCCTGCAGTTCATCCAGGATATTGGAAAATATAGAAACATCTCCTCCTTTCAGTCTTACAATGGTTTTGTTCTGAAGGGCATATTCTACCATCAAAGTATTGATATGAGACTGAGGGGTAGAGGCATTTTTGCTGCATTCTTTCCCTACGTAGATGATTTCTGTGTTTTCATTGACGTAGGTTTCCAGAATTTCCGGACTTACAAGGCGGTCACATAAAATGACGTCTGCTTCTGCGATTGCTTTTACTGCTTTTACAGTGATCAGTTCAGGGTTGCCGGGCCCTGCACCGATAAGGAATACCTTTGGTGATTTTATATTTGTTTTCATTGAAGTAGGTGTTAATTAGGGATTTAGAAGAGTCCTTCTACAGAGAGATACCTTTCTCCTGTATCGTAATTGATGGTAAGGATTTTAGCGTTAGGTGGTATTTCCGGTAAATGTTTTGCGATGGCTGCTAAAGCGGCTCCTGTGGAAACTCCCACAAAAAGACCTTCTTTTTTAGCTGCATTAAGGGCGTATTCATAAGCTTCCTCCTTGCCTACTGTGATTACTCCGTCTAAAAGGGTAATATCCAGAATGGAAGGTACAAAGCCTGCTCCTAATCCCTGTAATGGATGTGGTGCCGGGCTTCCTCCACTTAAGACGGGTGATAATTCTGGCTCTACAGCAATTACTCTTACGTTAGGATATTTTTCTTTTACCGTTTTTGCGATTCCTGTGATATGTCCTCCGGTTCCTACTCCGGTAATGATATAGTCGAGCCCCTCCGGGAAGTCTTTTAAAATTTCCTGAGCAGTCGTCTCAACATGAACTTTTACATTGGCAGGGTTATCAAACTGTCTTGGAATCCATGAATTGGGAGTTTCTTCAGCCAATTCATTAGCTTTTTCAATTGCCCCTTTCATTCCTTTCTCTCGTGGAGTAAGCACGAATCCAGCTCCGTAAGCTTCCATAATTTTACGGCGTTCTATACTCATGCTTTCCGGCATGACAAGAATGAGTTTGTATCCTTTTACAGCTGCTACTAATGCAAGACCTATTCCTGTATTTCCGCTGGTAGGTTCTATGATGGTGCTGTCTTTATTTAGTAATCCTTTGGCTTCTGCATCTTCAATCATCGCCAGTCCGATTCTGTCTTTAATGCTTCCGCCAGGGTTGCTTTTTTCAAGTTTAATCCAGATTTCATGATCTGAATTGAATAATTTATTAATTTTTACGACGGGAGTATTTCCAATCGTTTCTAATGCGTTCTGAAATCTCATATCTTTATTTTTTTGTTTTTTTAAATCACAAAGGTTAATGATTCCGGTAATGAAGTATTATCCTTTATTTTTATTTCACTTTTATGGTAAACCAGCGAATTGGCAGGAACATCCTGGGTTATCCAGACATTTCCTCCGATAATGCTTTCTCTGCCTATGGTAGTTTCACCGCCCAAAATGGTTGCTCCAGAATAGATAATCACATCATCTTCAATATTGGGATGCCTTTTCTGATGGGCTTTTTCTTTGGAAACATTTAATGCTCCGAGGGTTACTCCCTGATAGATTTTGACATTATTCCCGATGACCGTTGTCTCCCCGATCACAATTCCTGTCCCATGGTCAATAAAAAAAGATTTTCCGATGGTGGCTCCCGGGTGAATATCAATTCCCGTTTTGCTATGGGCATATTCTGAGATGACCCTTGGTAAAATTTTCACTTCCTGACTCCAGAGCTGGTGTGAAATACGGTAGACATAGGTGGCAAAAAAGCCGGGATATGCCAGGTATACTTCTTCCAGAGAGTCAGCGGCAGGATCAAATTCCAGAATGGATTTTGCATCCAGAACCAGCTGATCATACAATTCCGGTAACGCCTCAAAAAACTGACTGACCTGTTTTTCTGTAATCTCTTTATTTCCTGTAACAGTATTTATCTGATCAGAAAGTGTTTGCTGAAGTGCTTTAAAATTTATTTTCAATTGCTCTTCAGTATTGTTATTCTGGGGAAGGAAAAGTGTTTCGTACAAATCCTTGACCCATTTTTTGGTCTTTATTTTATCAAAGAATCCATGATTACTATTTTGTTTGGTCTGATGAATTCTTTCTATTAAGTGATCGGAAATTGCCATTTTTTCTATTGAATTATACAGGCTGCTACCGTTGAATTGGACGTTTCATCCACCAGAATGGCAGAGCCCGTTGTTTTGTTATGGGTAAAGCTGTCATAGACCAAAGGCTGTGCCGTTCGCAGGGTAACTTTTACAATTTCATTCAGTTTAATTTCGCTGTCTGCCTGTTCATGGATCAGGGTGTTAACATTGATCTTGTAATCTACCTCTTTAACAATTGCTTTCACAAGTCTGCTGTTCTGCTGCAGAAGGTATTTATTCCCTGGCTGTAACGGTTTCTGATCAAGCCAGCATAACAAAACCTGAAGGTCTTTCTCAACGGCCGGAATCTGTTCTTCCGTGACAAAAATATCTCCTCTGCTGACATCTAAATCATGAGCAAGATGGATCACTGCAGGCTGCCCTTCAAAAGCTTCCTCTTTTTCAATACCGTTGATCTCAATTTTAGTAATTTCAGTGGTGAGATCTGCCGGAAGAATATGGATTTTGTCTCCTTTTGTGAATTTTCCACTTAATATTTGTCCGGCGTATCCTCTGTAATCGTGCAGTTCTTCGGTCTGAGGACGAATAACATACTGAACCTGAAAACGGTTTCCATTATTTTTTTCTTCATTCAGGGTTACTTCTTCAAGATACTCAAGAAGCGAATTCCCTTCGTACCAGTCTGTTCTGGATGATGTTGAAACAATATTATCTCCTTTCAATGCAGAGATCGGAAAATAAGTGACATCGTTTAATCCCAGATTTTCTGCAATTTTTGAATAGTCAGATTTAATGGATTCAAAAACTTCTTTCGAATAATCTACCATATCCATTTTATTGATGGCTACAGCCACTTTCTTTAATTGTAATAAAGAAGCGATGATAGAATGTCTTCTGGTTTGTTCAATCACGCCTTTCCTTGCATCAATCAGGATAACCATCAGATCAGAATTGGATGCTCCGGTAATCATATTACGCGTATACTGCACGTGGCCGGGTGCATCAGCGATGATAAATTTTCTTTTCGCGGTTGAAAAATAACGGTAGGCAACATCAATAGTGATTCCCTGCTCTCTTTCTGCGCGCAATCCATCTGTTAGAAGAGCCAGGTCTACCCCATCTTCATTTTTATTTTTGGAATGTTTTTCAAGAACTTCCAACTGGTCCTGCAAAATACTTTTGCTATCGTAAAGCAGTCTGCCGATAAGGGTGCTTTTTCCGTCATCTACGCTTCCTGCTGTTATAAATCTTAATATATCCATCCGATTTTAATTATAAATAATGAGTAATTGGTAATGAGTAATGTTCTGTCGTTAAGAAGTAAAGTTGTCTGTTCTATTACTTATTACTCATTTCTGATTGCTTATCTAAAAATAGCCTCCTTTTTTTCTGTCTTCCATAGCGGCTTCTGTCACTCTGTCGTCAATTCTCGTTTCGCCTCGTTCTGAAATTCTGGTCGCTACAATTTCTTCAATTACGGCATCTATTGTCACAGCATTGGATTCTACTGCTGCGGTACAGGTCATGTCTCCTACGGTACGGTAGCGTATTTTTTTGGTAGTGATGATATCTTCAGGTTCTAATACAACATGTGAAGAATTGGCAAGCCACTGTCCGTTAAAATCTACCACTTCCCTTTCATGCGAGAAATAAATAGAAGGAAGTTCAATTTTTTCTCTCCGGATATAATTCCAGATATCGAGTTCTGTCCAGTTGCTGATAGGGAAAACTCTTACATTTTCTCCTTTGTGGATTTTTCCGTTAAAGATATTCCACAGTTCAGGACGTTGAAGTTTAGGATCCCATTGTCCGAATTCATCACGAACTGAAAATATTCTTTCCTTGGCGCGGGCTTTTTCTTCGTCTCTTCTGGCTCCTCCGATACAGGCATCAAATTCAAATTCTTCAATCGTGTCAAGAAGAGTGTAGGTTTGCAGCCAGTTTCTGCTTGGGAATTTACCTTTAGCCTCGGTTAGTTTTTTACTTTTGATAGTATCTTCCACTTTTCTCACAGCAATATTAACATCTAACTGCTTTACCAGCTGATCACGGAAATCCAACACCTCCGGAAAGTTGTGCCCGGTGTCCACATGAACAAATGTGAAAGGGATTTTCCCGTGAAAAAATGCTTTTCTTGCCAGGTGAGCCAGTACAATACTGTCTTTCCCTCCACTGAATAATAAAGCCGGACGTTCAAATTGGCCTGCTACTTCTCTTAATATATAAATAGATTCGGCTTCTAACTGATCTAAATAGTTTAACTGCTGTATTGACATGTTTTTCTTTTTTATTGATGAATATGCAGACCGCATTCTTTTTTGTTGGCATCCTCCCACCACCATCGGCCGGCTCTGAAATCTTCCCCTTCTTTAATCGCTCTGGTACAGGGTTCACATCCTATGCTTACAAATCCTTTCTTGTGAAGGTGATTGTAAGGTAAATGATGATTTTTCACGTATTCTGTCACCTGTTCTGTTGTCCAGTGAAGGATGGGATGGAATTTTATGATCTTATTATCCTGATCCCATTCCAGCTGGGGCATATTCTGCCGGTTGGGAGAATGTTCGGATCTAAGACCGGTAATCCATACTTTATACCCTGCCAGTGCTTTTTTTAATGGATGAACCTTACGGATGGTACAGCACGCTTTCCTTTTTTCAACTGACTGATAGAATGAATCAGGGCCGTTTTCTGTTACAAATTCTCTGAGCTCTTCCATATCCGGATAATAGGCTTTGATATTCTTTTTGAAGAATGCTTTTGTGGAAGTCCAGGTTTCGTAGGTCTGCTCAAAAAGTCTTCCTGTATCCAGGGTAAAAATTTCAATATTTAAATCTTTTATCAGATGAGTGATTACCTGATCTTCGTAACTGAAGCTGGTTGAAAAGATCACTTTATCCGGAAATCTTTCAGCCAGTAATTGCAGTCCATTAGTTTGAAAAGAAGCTTCAGTAGCCTCTCTCAAAAGGTTTTCGTATTCATTTTTCAGACTGTTTTCCATTTTGAATTGAGATTTAAGTCCTGCAAATATATACAAAATTCTATAACTCCTATCAAAATAGTAGAATTTAAATAAAAAATTTTTATTCTTTAGTAATGAACTTAGTCAGAGTAGCCTCCATCATGCTTGTTCTTGTCTTTTCACGAACGATCATTAATTCTTTTCTCAGATAGCAGACTGCTTCATCTACACAGTCATCACATGCTTCGTAAAAGTTTAAAGAGACACAAGGCGTCAATGCAATGGGACCATCGAAAATACGGTAAATATCTGCTAACGAGACCTCATCGGGTGATTTCAGAAGATAATATCCCCCTACTTTACCCTGTTTACTGTTGACAAGTTTCGCTCTTTTGAGTTCGAGAAGAATTTGTTCCAGAAATTTTTTTGGGATGTTCTCGTCTTGTGCAATAACAGAGGTTGGCAGAAAGCCCTGGTTATAATTCCTTGCTAATCTGACCATTGCTTTAAGCGCGTATTTGCAACGTTTTGACATCATAATTTCTGCAAGTTATGATAAATTATCTGATAAATGAAATGTTTTTATAGCTGAAGACTTTGTGTTTTAACCATAAAAGTCACAAAAGATAAGTTGATTTTAGGTTACAAACAGACTGCTGAGAAGTTCACTGAAGCTTTAAAAATCAAAGATTTTTATTGATTGCTTTGCATAAACTAAAGGAAAGAATATATACAATCATCTGTGTAGATTTGTGAAATCTGTGGTAAAAGAAAACCACCCAGTCAAAAATTCTTTGAATTTTCGCCACCCCTCCAAAGGAGGGGAATTTTAAGTCCTCCGCTTGTACTATGAGCCAAAAGTTTACTCCTTTTGTAGAATAAAGTAAGCCAGTTCTCTGTCTTCTCGCGCAAGATTTTCAATTCTGTTGAAGCCGCTTTTCAAAAGCACTTTTTGGGATCCGATATTATCCAGATCGGTTACAGCAACGATATCTTTCTGATGATTTAATGATAAACAATAATCAACGAGGGCTTTACAAACCTCAGTTCCAAGACCTTTTCCCCAGTAATTTTCTCCTAAAGTATATCCTATTTCCAGCTGGTCAGGATTATCAAGGAAGATTCTGGCCAGGCACATTCCCACAAAATCATTGTTTTGAGTGTTGAATATTGCCCATCTGCTGAATGGACCTTCTTTGTAATCTGTCAATGCTTTGTCAAACATCTCCTTGTATTCTTCAGGAGTTTTGTAAGGCAGATAGCGGGTAACATTTTCATTTTCAAAAAGAGTAGAAAATAAAGGGAATTCTTCGGGAGTAAATTTGCGGATGATGATGGTGTCGTTTTTATAATGCATTGAATATTGTTATCAAAGAATAAAATTACATAAATAAATGAAGAACTGCTCATAAATAGGATAAAAAATTGGCTTACAATGAAGCCCGATCAACCGCATATAAATACTAAGCCATTATTCATATTTCTGAGAAAAGTATTTTGCTGTTTAATTTGAAAGAAGATTGTGGCATAGAAAAAAGAAAGATGAGCTCAATGAGCCCATCTTAATCAAATATATGCAGTTAAAATAAAACCTATTACTAACGATCATATTGTATCGGTATAGCGTTTGATCTTATTTTTTAATGAATTTTTGGGAAGATTTCCCTAAAGAAGTTTCAATATCAATTAAATAAGTTCCGCTTAGGAAATGTTTAACATCAACTTTATCCCCCGTAACTTTAGCATTCATTTTTCTTCCAAACATATCATAAACAGAAATTGACTTAATTTCCCCTTTTGTTTTAATATTTAATACATCAGAAACCGGATTCGGATAGATAGAAGTTTCTGGGTTTGTTGTATCAACGTCTGCAGTAAACGATGATAATGCACAAGGGGTTGTGATACTGCCATTTGGTTGTGTATTGTATCCAAACGCAGTTACAGAATAACCTGAACCATTGGCCCCAACAGTCAGTTTGAAATAGCCGTTAATATTGTAGCCTTCGAATTGGTTTCTAAAACCAACATAAGCGGTTTGGCCAGACCAGTTAGTGTATGTAGGGGTGTACACGTCCAGTTGTCCGGGAGTACCAATTGGATAACCTATATTATTTGCATTCGTTATAGTGGTGCAGGCCGGAATTAAAGTGATATTTCTTGTTCCTGTCTGGCAAACTAATCCTTTCCAATAAGTTTCCAATTTTAATTGATTGGCTCCATAGTACCAGGCGCCATACCCTGCATCATCACTAAGCTCCGGGTTAATGATAAAATATTTCCAGGTTGCCCCTGAGTTGGTGGTTACTGTTGTTGGTGTTGGGTTGGCATAACTTTCCAGAGGAGTTCCTGTAACTATTTTATAAGGATCTTTATAAGAAAAAGTTAATGCCAAAGCTGTCGTTGATCCTAATGAAGTTACCCCTCCTGTTATAGCCGGATTCAGGAACGTAATTGATGAATTCAGGACCTGACTTTTAGGATGACTGGTGGCTGCACCATTTATGGTAAGTGTAGCAGTCGTAGGGCTTGTAACTGCTATAGCAGCTGTTAGCCCTGCTGGTAATGAAGAAGTGAAATGTGTTCCTGCAGTAAGAGTTGTTCCATTGGGTACGGCAAATGTTGCTCCGTTCAGCGTAATTGTTGATGTAGGGGCAGAGGCTACAGTTCCATCTAATGATACGACTCCATTATTGTTTAAGTTCTCAGTAAATGTACTGTTGCTAAGGGTTAATCTTGGTGGAGTATTGGCAACGCCGGTTGCTGCTAAGTTGGCAGGCTGCCATAAATTTATTCGCGAAGGATGGTTTAATGCTGCCAGCATTCTGTTAACTTGTCCATTGGTAAACATTTTATAACAACCGGAAGAACCATTGTATCCCATATAGTTTTCAACATTTACTTTTTGTCCAAGACAATTATTTCCAGGGTTACATCCCAATCCGGAAGAAGCATTTTCTACAGGGGTGTCAGCAACTCCGTCACCATCATTACCAGGATTTGCAGTTGAACAAAGAACATTGAACGTGTGTTGCAGATTTAACCAATGTCCGAATTCGTGAGTAAATGTATCGGAAAACTCGTTTGAAGCCACTGTTCCGGCAGCATTAAATATATAACGTCCATTATAAACAACTCTGGCTGTATTTACTGAAGTCATGTATGAATCCGGATACCAGGCAACTCCTGATTGATATAAATCTTTATTAGAATAGAGATCATTTTGAATATACACATTCATATACTTTGCATTATCCCAGGCATCTGTGCCAATTTGTGCATCATATCCACCTCCGTTGCCATATCCCCCTTTGAAAGGGTGAAATACCACTCCGCTTGTTGCTTTTCCGGTTGGATCAATTTTCGCTAATCGGAACTCAATACTTAATGCTCCTCTGATAGATTGGAAATAAGGATCTACAGTATTTGAATCCGTGTTGATTCCATTGAAATTTAAGTTGATTTGTTGCAGTAAGTCAACTACTTTTTGGTAATTTACTTTTACATTACTCTGAGATTCTCCATACACATGAAAAACCACAGGGATGATGTAGGTTGGATTGCTGGCCCTATTATTCAATGAATTTTTGTTGGATCCCATTTTTTTTACGAAATCTTTGGTGTATTTCTCAAAATTTTCATATTCAACCTTAGATTCAGGGTGCAGCTCAAAATGTTTTTTCATCATTTCATCTGCTTTACACTCACGAGGTCTGTTTTCCTGAGCAAAACCTATTATTGGAAATAGGGAAACAAGTAGTAGTAATTTAAATTTTTTCATAAATTTTGGATTTGGTTGTTAATAAATTATTTGAATAACCCAATTGTTTTGGGCTTGATTTGTGTGTTTTATGTGGTGTTTTTTAACTAAATCTTTCAGGGTTGAATATCTTTATATCAACCGTTGGCTTTTGGTCGTTGGCAAGTTCTGAAACTGTTTTTCCAAAAATGGGTCCTAAACTTAACCCCATCATTCCACCGCCGCCTGCAATAATTAAGTTTTTTAATTGGGAAGATTGTCCCAGATAAGGAAGTCCATCCGGAGCGCAGGGTCTGTAGCCGAACCAGATTTCAGATTCTTTGGGGTTTTGAATCTGAAAGTCAGGTAAATATTGAGGAATAGACCTGATGATCCCTTCTACCCTTTTCATATTAATTGTATCATGATGGGAAGCCAGTTCCATCGTTCCACCGAAACGGACCTGCCCATTCATAGGAGTGACAGCCACTCTTGCTTCCAGTAATAAAGCAGCATGATTCAGGGTATTGACCGGATTATCAGGGGTATGCATAAATGAATATCCTTTTCCGGGCATTAACTGAATTTTGATTCCTGCCTTCTGAGCCAGTTCAGGGAGAAATGAACCTCCGGTCATGACGAAACGGTCTGCAGTAAACTTTCTGTCATTGGCAATTACGGCTTTAATCATGCTTCCAGAAAATTCAAAACCTGTTACCTGATGATGAGTATGAAAAATGACACCCTTATTTTTAAGATAAGAGATCATTTGTTTCATCAGTTTCATCGGATTCATGTGACCATCACATTTATAATTGACTCCTCCGATAACATCCAATTGAACATTGGGTTCGAGTTGCTGAATCTCTTTTTTATCCAGAATATCAACGGGTAATCCCATCCCGGTAGCTTTGTGGGCAAGCTCTATTTCTTCCTCTGCAACTTTCTCCGTTTTATAAAGCATTAAAATGCCATTCTGATTAAGCTCAAAATCAAAGTCATCTTGTTTCGCAATTTCATTATAAAGCCTGCTGCTTGCCAGGTTAAGATCTCTGATGGCTGCTGCAGAATAGTCAACATGCTTCTGGTTGGAATGTTTTAAAAACTTCAATCCCCACGATATCAGTTTAGCGTTGAGTGAAGGCTTTACATAAAACGGACTTTTACTGTCGAACATCCAGCGCATTCCCTGCGCAACAACTCCCGGTGCTGCCAACGGAGTAAAGTGACTGGGTACAATCATTCCTGCATTGCCGTAAGAACAGTTGTTGGTAAGATCATTCTGTTCAATAATTTCTACCTGCCATCCTTTCTGCAAAAGATAATAAGCTGAGCTTAATCCCGCTATTCCTGCACCAATGATGAGTGCTTTTCCTTTATTCTGTGTCATAGGTCTGTTACATTACCTGAAAACCCTGCCAATAAGGATCTTCATCATCAATAATTATATGATTGTATCCGGTAATTCTTGCCCAGCCTTCTACTGACGGGATAATGGCTGCTCTTCCATCAATAGTAGTGGTCTCTTCAATTCTCCCGATAAACTGGGATCCGATATAACTTTCATGAATGAATTCTTCACCTTCCTTCAGTTTTCCCTTAGCATACCATTGAGCCATTCTTGCAGAGGTACCTGTACCACATGGAGAGCGGTCTAAGGCATTTTCGCCAACCAAAACCGCATTTCTTCCGCTGGCTTTAGGGTCAGTAGGTTTACCTGTCCACTGAATATGGCTTAATCCTGTAATGTGTTCAATTTCAGGATGGATGAACTGATATTTTTCATTGAGCAGTTTTCTGATAATTTTTCCATAATGGATGAGCTGGCTGGCTGTAAAATCGGAAATATCTCTGAAGTTTTCCTGAGGATCTATAATCGCATAAAAATTTCCACCATAAGCAATATCGGCACTTATTAATCCAAGATCCGGACAATCGACTTGCAGATTTTCAGCATACAGAAAAGATTTTACGTTGGTCAGTTTTACAGACTTTACTTTTTTTTCTTCCTGTACATAATCTATGAGGATAAGGCCTGCAGGAGTCTCAAGTCTTAATTTTCCCGGAATTTTAGGAACAAAAAGACCTTCTTCGATGGCAATGGTAACCGTTCCAATAGTTCCGTGCCCGCACATGGGAAGACATCCGCTGGTTTCAATATATAAAACTCCGATATCGTTATTTTCATCTGCTGGAGGATACAGAATACTTCCGCTCATCATATCGTGGCCACGGGGTTCAAACATGAGTCCTTTTCTTATCCAGTCGTATTCTTTCATGAAGTGAAGGCGACGTTCCATCATGGAATTTCCTTTTAAAATAGGGGCACCTCCTGCAACAAGACGTACGGGACATCCACAGGTATGTGAATCTATGCAAAAAAATGTTCTGTTCATGTGGTCTGTAATTTTAAAGATTCTGAATTCATTGTTCCGTCGACCATTCTGTTGATCTGCAATGGATTTTCATTCTTCAACTCTTTTGGTAAGAATTCATCCGGCCAGTTCTGGAAGGAAATGGGACGGACAAAGCGTTTCACAGCATCCGGTCCTACGGAAGTAAAACGTGAATCAGTTGTAGAGGGAAAAGGTCCTCCATGCTGCATTCCATACACCACTTCTACTCCTGTAGGCATTCCATTGAATAATAATCTTCCGCATTTATCTTTCAAAACATTAATCAATGTACTGTTGTCACGCACATCTTCATTGGTCGCTGCTATGGTAATGGTTAACTGTCCTTTTAGCTGCCGGGCAATTTCCATGAGTTCTTCCTCTGTTTCGCACACTACAACAATACCAAACGGACCAAAGACTTCTTCACTCAATACCGGATTATTCAGAAAGGTTTCAGCATTCGTTTTTATCACCGAAGCATTTCCCACAATACCTTCTGCCTCCGTATGCCCTGATGCAATAATCTCAACATCTGGCTGTTTTAATGCAATGTTTTTATTTTTTTCGAAATTTTCAAATATTCCTTTGTGAAGCATATTAGCGGGAGCAATTTTCTGAATTTCATCTTTTAACGTATTGATAAAACGGTCAAGCGGTTTTCCTCTCAATGCAATCAATACTCCCGGATTGGTACAAAATTGTCCTACTCCCAGTGTCAGAGAAGTACTATATTCTTTTGCCAATGTTTCTGCCTTGGTCTCAAGCAGTTGCTGAAATGCAAATACAGGATTGATACTTCCCATTTCTGCAAATACCGGAACAGGATTTTCACGGCGGCTGGCTATATCGAATAGAGCTTTTCCTCCATTAAAAGAACCTGTAAATGCAATAGCCCGGATATCCGGATGCTGCGTCAGATAAGCACCAATCTCATAAGATGTCCCTGTAATATGGCTGAAAATCCCTTCAGGCCATCCGAATGCTGAAACAACCGTTGCTATAGCATCTGCCATTATCTGCGAAGTCTGTGGGTGTGCCGGATGCGCTTTTATAATGACAGGGCATCCCGCCCCGATGGCACTTGCTGTATCTCCTCCTGCTGTTGAAAAAGCAAACGGGAAATTACTGGCCCCAAAAATAACTACGGGTCCAATGCCTACATTGTATTTCCGGATATCTCCCTTTTGTTTTTCAGGCTGGGGAAGATCAATTCTGGCTTCTGTATAGATTCCGGCAGCTACAGCTTTAGCGTAGCTTCTCCATTGTCCTGTTGTTCTGGCCTTTTCACCAGTAAGTCTGGCTAATGGTAATGACGTTTCGGAATGAGCGGCTGTTAGAAGTTCTTCTCCCAAAGCTTCAATCTGATCAGCAACGGCATTCATAAATTCAGCCCGTTCATGGATGGTCGTATTCTTCAGGAACCGAAAGGCTTCAACTGCCATCTGAATTCTTCTATCAATATTTTGTGGTGATGTTTCTTCTATCATATCTGTATTTCGGGAGTTAATAGTTTCGGACGATTCACTCTGCCTTCTTCAATAATCTTTTGAATTCTTTCAGCTTCCTCTCCATGAAGTTCCAGACGTGGTGCTCTTACATATGGACTGCTTATTCCTTCTGCTGTAGCAGCCAGTTTGATATACTGAATAAGTTTTGGGTGGATATCGAGTTCCAGCAATGGCATAAACCATCTGTAGATTGCTACGGCTTTGTCGTATTCATTTGCTTTCACATAGTTGTACATAGCCATGGTTTCATTAGGGAAAGCATCTACAAGACCTGCTACAAGGCCGTCTGCGCCAAGCATGAGGGTTTCCAGACAAATGGTATCTACGCCTCCGAGAATTTTGATTCTTTTTCCAAAACGGTTGATCATTCTGGTTACATTGGCAAGATCTCTAGTAGATTCTTTAACAGCCTGAATGGTTGGGTATTTAATAAGCTCCTCAAACATTTCAAGGGTGACATAGATTCCGTAATCTACAGGATTGTTATAGATCAGGATTGGAAGGTCCGTTGCGGAAGCCACTGCTTTGAAATATTCTACTACTTCACGATTATCGGCTTTATAACGCATCGGAGGAAGCAGCATGAGCCCGTCTGCACCCAATTCTTTGGCTTTCTGAGCAAAGTTGACTGCATTTTTGGTTGTATTTTCAGAAAGGTTAAGAATGACAGGAATTCTTCTCTGCGTTATTTTTTTTGCATATTTCAGCAATTCAAATTTTTCTTCCGTCTCCAAAGCACTGGCTTCCCCTAATGTTCCTGCAAGGATAATTCCGTGAACTCCTGCTTTAATCTGGGCTTCTGTATTGACAGCAAACATTTCAAAGTCTATCTCACCCTCTTTTGTAAAAGGAGTTAATACAGCAGGATAAATACCTTCCCAGTTTAGTTTTGTACTCATATCAAATAATATTTATTCAAAACTAGGTGAATTTTAAAACGATAAATGTTAATATTTTAATGTATTCTAACCGTATTTTAACATGTTGTTTTTTATTGCTGTATGGTAGCCTCTTTGTAGTGTTTCAGATATTCTTTAGGAGAATATTTCATAATGGATTTGAAAACCCTGTTAAAATTGGTGAGACTATTAAATCCACTATTAAAGGCAACAGAAGAAATACTGTACATACTGCTGGCTGTCAGAAGTCTGCAGGCCCGCTGTACACGAAGCTCATTGAGATATTCAATATAAGTAATACGGGTACGCTTTTTAAATGACCGGCAAAATGCCTGAGGCGTCATACAGGCTTCTTTGGCAATAAGATCGAGCGTAAGTTTATGTTGGGCAAAATTTTTCTTAATAAAATTCTGGGCATCTATAATCCTTTTGTCAGTATCGGAAATATGATCAGGTAGTTTCTTTTCTGAAGATAAGGGAATATGCAAATGCCTGTTGTGCATAAGATGATTTAGAATTCTGATAAAATCTATGATCTGCTCTACTCCTTTTGTTTTTTGTAAAGCCGCAATATTTTCCCCGATATTTGTTTTTAATTTAGGAGCCACCTGGAAACCTACCTCTGAATGATTGATGAAATTTTTAAGTTCTTCAAATTCCGGTAAGTCGAAAAAGGCAGCGATCTTTTTATACGGATCAAAAAATATAGAGATGGAATGAACTTTTTGTTTTTCATCTTTATCAAAATTACCTCTGAAAACATGGGATTGATTGGCTCCGAGATAGAATATATCACCAGCCTCAAAATTAAAGAGATTTTGTTCTATAGCCAGTGTCCCGTGTCCTTTAAGAATCCACATGATCTGAGTTTCGGTGTGGCGATGGAAATAAGGGTAGAAATTAGGCATTATATCTTCCTGGATGCGGATACTTTTGTTGGCATCAGCAGGAACAGAAAACTGGAGACTCTTCATAACATCAATGCTTTAATGAAATACTCTATTCGCTTGGTTAAAATATTGCTGAAGATAAGCAAAATATGAACATTCAATATCACATTAAAATCCAAATTTTACATATTCATAATTTTAATGAATAAAGGGCTATAAATAGTACAAAATCGTAACTTTAAACTTTTATAATAAAAAGTATTCATAATATATGTTTTCAGCACAAACTTATCAAAACAGAAGATCAGTATTACAGAGAACCGTGTCTAACGGAATCTTATTATTTCTGGGAAATATAGAGAATCCTGTAAACTTTGAACATAATCCTTATTATTTCCGCCAGGACAGTACTTTCCTATATTATTTCGGAATTCAGGAACCCCGTATTGCAGCCATTATTGATATTGATGAAAATAAGACCATTATTTTCGGAGATGAATTGAGCATCGATGATATTGTATGGATGGGAAGACAGGAAACTTTGAAAGAGAAAAGTCTGAAATCCGGTGTACAGGAAACACTGCCCTACGCAGAACTTGCACAATATATTGTAAAAGCACAGACTTCCGGCAGAAAGGTTCATTACCTTCCTCCCTATCAGTCTTCCAATAAAATTTTGCTGGGTGATCTTCTCGGAATTAAAATTGCAGCGCTGCAGCCATCCGTAGAAATGATCAAGGCTATTGTTAAACAACGTTCTGTTAAAGAAGCTCAGGAAATTGCACAGATAGAACAGGCTGTGAATGTCTCCAATGAAATGCACCTGCTGGCGATGCGCCTCGCGAAACCGGGAATGAAAGAATATGAAATTGCCAATGCCATCCAATATCTGGCTGCCAATAAAGAATGTCAGATGTCATATCCTCCCATTGTGACGATTAATGGAGGAATTCTGCATAATCACTACCGTCTCAATACTTTGAAAGAAGGAGATCTTTTCCTGAATGATTCCGGAGCGGAAACGGCAATGGGATATGCGGGAGACCTTACCAGAACATTTCCGGTAGGCAAAACTTTTACCACAAAGCAAAAGGAAATGTACGAGGTAGTTCTGAATGCTTTTAATCAAGCTCAAAAGCTTTTGAAACCGGGAATACGTTTTAAAGATATTCACCTGAAAGCTGCACAACATCTGGTAGAAGGACTTATCGATCTTGGACTGATGAAAGGAAATCCCGAAGATGCTGTAAAGAACCATGCTCATACACTGTTCTTTCAGTGCGGGCTGGGGCATATGATGGGATTGGATGTACATGATATGGAAGACCTTGGAGAACAGTATATTGGCTATACCGAGGAAGAACCAAAAGATACGCGAACATTCGGATTGAAATCTTTACGTTTGGGAAAAGCTTTGGAATCCGGTTTTGTAGTTACAGTTGAACCTGGTATCTATATGATTCCGGAGCTGATTGACATGTGGCAGGCTGAAAACAAGAATGCAGACTTTATTAATTATGATACAGTAAATGAATACCGGAATTTTGGAGGAATCCGTGTGGAAGATGATTTCCTGATTACAGATGATGGATACAGACTTCTGGGGAATGGATTGATCAAAACCGTTGAAGAAATTGAAAATTACAGAGCTGAACATTGAGCTTAATTCAAATATAATTTATGAAGAATATAAAAAAACTAACAGCTATTGCATTGTATTTCCTGTGCTTGTCACCATGGGCAGCACAGAAGACACAATGGACTCCAGATGGGAACGCTTATTATTCATTTACTAAAAAAGGGGTTGAAATTGTTGATATACTGCATCCTGGAAAAGATCAGCTCCTTTTAAGCAGTAACGAGCTGATTCCAGCCGGAAGTTCTGAAGCTTTGCAGGTACAGAGTTTTCAGGTATCTCCTGATGATAAAAGTTTATTGCTTTTTGCCAATACAAAGAAAGTATGGAGAGACAATACCCGGGGAGATTACTGGATTTTTGATAAAAATACTAAAAAGCTTACCCAACTGGGAAAAGGGTTGCCCGCTTCCTCACTGATGTTTGCAAAATATTCTCCGGATGGAAAAAAAGTCGCTTATGTGTCTAAGCATAACCTGTATATTGAAGATCTTGCCGGTAATCAGCAGACTAAAATCACTACAGATGGTACAGACGGAATGATCAACGGTACTTTTGACTGGGTATATGAAGAGGAATTCGGAACTCAGGATGGTTTCCGATGGTCTCCCGACGGTAGTAAAATTGCTTACTGGAAGCTTGATGCACGGGGTACGAAAAACTTTCTGATGATTAACAATACAGACAGTCTGTATTCTTTTACCGTTCCGGTAGAATATCCAAAGGTGGGAGAAAACCCTTCAGGATGCAGTATCTGGTTTTATGACCTTGCCTCTAAATCTTCTAAGAAAGCAGATATTGCAGGTGATGAAATGCAAAATTATATTCCGAGAATGGAATGGGTACTGGATTCTAAATCCGTTATTCTGCAGCAACTTAACAGAAAGCAGAATCAGAGTAAAATCATCGTGGCAGACGCCAATTCCGGAAGCAGCAAGACGATTCACACAGAAACTGATGCTGCATGGATTGATATCAAATCCCGATGGAATGACAACGATCCAAAAGGCTGGGACTGGATTGATAACGGAAAAGAATTCCTTTGGCTTTCTGAAAAAGACGGATGGAGACATATTTATAAAATAGATATGAGCGGCAAGGAAACATTGATTACAAAAGATGCTTACGATGTAATAAAACCGGAATTCTTTGATGTTAAGAATAATCAGATTTACTTTTTAGCATCCCCCAACAATGCTACTCAGAAATACCTGTATAAAGTAAGCATGAAAGGAGGAAAAGCTCAAAAAGTGACTCCTGAATCCTATACAGGCTCTAATACTTATACGATTTCACCTAATGGAAAAATTGCGATTTTTACTAATACCAGTGTCAATTCACTCTCAGTAGGTTCTGTGGTGTCACTTCCGGAGCACAAAGAATTGGTTGCTGCCAGTAGGTCAGAAAAAGCAGATCCTGCAAAATCTAAAGCTGAATTTTTCCAGATTACCACACAAGACGGGATTACACTGGATGGATGGGTAGTAAAACCTAAAAATTTTGATCCCAATAAAAAATATCCAATTGTCTTCACAGTCTATGGAGAGCCTGCTATGCAAACGGTAACGGACGATTTTTATACCGGCTGGAATTGGTTATATGCCGGAGATATGGTTGAAGACGGTTATTTATATGTTTCTCTTGAAAATCGTGGAACCCCATCCCCGAGAGGACGCGAGTGGAGAAAATCTGTGTATCGTAAAATTGGCCAGATGAATATCCGTGACCAGGCAATGGGAGCGAAAGCTTTATTTGCAAAATGGCCTTATATTGATACTTCAAGAGTTGCCGTATGGGGCTGGAGCGGTGGAGGTTCTTCTACCCTGAACCTTTTGGGGCAGTATCCTGATATTTACCAGACAGGTATTGCTATTGCTCCGGTGACCAATCAGTTATTCTATGACAATATCTATCAGGAGCGTTATATGGGACTTCCGCAGGAAAACAGAGAAGATTTTGTTAAGGGCTCACCATTGGCTTACGCTAAAAACTTAAAAGGGAACCTTCTGTTGGTTCACGGAACAGGTGATGACAATGTACATTATCAGAATACAGAAGTTTACATCAATGAACTGGTAAAATACAACAAACAGTTTCAGCTGATGTCTTATCCTAACCGTACCCACGCTATTAATGAAGGAGAAGGAACATCGCTGCATCTGATCACTATGTTTACCAGGTATCTAAGAGAACACTGCCCTCCGGGAGCAAGATAAATAATGAAAGTCTCACAGAAATGTGGGACTTTTTAATTTTTAATAATTAGAAATCGTTTTCAGCAGCAACAAAAATTCCCCGGATTGCTCCAGGGAAAAATAAGTGTCAAAACCTATAATTTTTATAGTGGTGTGAATGATGTACACAAAAAACAACAATGGATGTGCCAAATTAATCACTGTTTTATGAAATCTGAATTTTTGTGGTACCTTTTTTAATTTCACTTTCATGTATTTCTGTTTTTAGATGATTATCACTAAATTTGAGTGAATAATTTCCGAATCATTCATGAAACTACCACTCTCCTACTATTCCAATCAGGACGTTCTTTTTCTGGCTCGGGACCTTTTGGGAAAAGTCCTTTTTACAGAAATCAATGGTGAAAAAACAGCAGGAATCATTGTAGAAACCGAAGCCTATTTTGGAATTAATGATAAAGCTTCCCACGCCTACGGAGGCAGACGTACAGACCGTACTGAAACGCTGTACAGTCATGGCGGAATTTCTTACGTTTATCTATGCTATGGAATTCATCATCTTTTCAATATCGTAACATCCGTGGAAGATGAGCCTCATGCAGTACTGGTGAGAGCTGTTGAACCTTTGATTGGTAAAGAAATCATGGAACAGCGGAGAAATATGCCTGTTTCCAAACCTGCTATTTCAGCAGGTCCCGGATCAGCTGCCAAAGCCTTAGGAATAGATCGTTCCTTTAACAAAAAAGATCTGAACGGACATGAAATCTGGCTTGAAGATCATGGTATTTCATATGCTCCGGATGAAATTATTGCAGGTCCGCGCATAGGTGTTGCCTATGCACAAGAAGATGCGCTTTTGCCCTGGCGCTTTTTTGTGAAAGGAAATAAATATGTGAGCAAGCCCAATAAGTAGAATATGCTCTTCCATATGATACTATTCTATTGAAAACGTAAAACGTTTCATCTTCTCTAAAATACATTCTATCTCTGTTTTTTGTCGGGTCACAAAGTTTATAGTATTGATTGTAAATGGATAACGGTAGCTTTGTACTGTAGTAGCAATGAATTTTCTTTAATAGATTTTCATTCGGAATATCATTAAAACAAATAGTATGAACTGGATGGCATTAATTATCGCAGGAATTTTTGAAATCGGATGGCCTTTAGGGCTTAAACTTTCTCAACAGCCGGAAAATAATAAATGGAACTGGATCATTTTTTCAATTCTGTGTATGACTGTCAGCGGTGGTTTGCTCTGGTTTGCTCAGAAAAGCATTCCTATCGGAACTGCCTATGCAGTATGGACGGGAATTGGTGCTGTAGGAACGCTATTGGTGGGAGTTCTCTTTTTCCAGGATTCTGCCAGTACTTTAAGATTATTGTCAGCATTATTGATTGTCGTAGGGATCGTTGGCCTTAAATTATTTTAAAAGAAATTGGCTTAAGACCACGATCAGTCATAAGCCAAAACATTATTCAACATTCGAATAATAAACCAACCACATTCTATTGTATTATTGTTTCTCTCCTTCAAAATAAAAAGCCACCTCATTTTCAGAGGTTTTCTGAGTACTTATCTGAAGTGATTTTGATGAAATCATGTAGTTAACACTTCCCTGGCTGTCATTGCCTGAAACACTTATTCCTGCAGTATTGGTAACATTGATGGTTTTAGAGGTTGCTACTGAATAAGCCTCACCTGATTTTGGCTGCACTTTAACATGGGCATCATCTGTCTTTGACACATTAACTATTGCATTATAATAATCTTGCCCCTGAATTTTCATAGTCCCTTTGAATACTCCTGTTGCTACTTCAATGCCATGTGAATTGGGTGCCGAATCATCATCATCACTGTTTTTACAACTGAAGAAAATACTTCCCAGAGCCAGCATTAAAAAGAACCTGCTCCTTAGTTTCGAAATTCCGATTACTTTCATAATTCAAATATTTATTATTTACAGTTTCAAAGATGTACAAATGAATATGAACCGGAAAAGAATATCTATAAATGGGCAATCCCAATCTATCAACTTCTTTTGAAAACAGGTTATACCGCAAATACAGGCTTAATAATTAATAGGAGAAAAATAATAGTGATATTAAATTAAAATGAGCATACCTAAAGCTCTATCAGTGTTTTATAAGTTCTCCCCACGGGAAGTCTTTTTCCATTGATATGAATAGCATTGGCAGACTTGATTTCAATTTTTTGTTTCGATATAATATACGATTTATGAATACGGACAAACATTTTGGGATTAAGAATCTCTTCTATTTTGCTGATGGGCATTTTAAAAGTAAAAGTCTCCGTTTTTGTATGAATATGAATGTATTCTCTTAAACTTTCGATATAAAAAATATCGTGGAGAATAATTTTAACTTTCTTTTTACCACTGTTCATAAAAATAAAATCACGCTCAGAGACTTCGAGTAAAGCATCTTCTGCTTCCATTAAATGCTTGAATTTATCAATAGCAGCCAGAAAGCGATCATACGGAATAGGTTTCATCAGATAGTCTGCAATATCAAGCTCATAGCCTTCTACAGCATACTGATGATAAGCTGTTGTGACAATAACGAAGGGAGGATTTTTTACATTTCTGAGAAAATCAAAACCCTTTACTACCGGAAGATGTAGATCAAGAAACATTAAATCTACATCATAAATACTTAACAGACTGCTGGCATATACTGCATCTGCACATTTTCCTACAAGATTCAGGTCCTGATCTCTGGAGATAAAACTTTCCAGTATTTCTGTGGCAATAGGTTCATCTTCTACAATAATGCAGTTGTATTTTTTAGTGACTGATGGTATCATGAAAATCAATGGTTAAAGTTACAGTATAGCGGTTTTTCTCATCTTCTACACGAAGCGTATGGTTGGGATAAAGCAGTTCCAGCTGTCTTCGGATGTTTTTCAGGCCTATTTTTGTGGAATTTTCATGAGAGTTTTCCTGTTTGGAGTTTTCTATAAAATAGGTAAGAATTCCATTTTTTAATCGGATATCTATCGTAATGAATGCTTTTCCCAGGCTTTCGGAAACACCATGCTTAAAAGCATTTTCTACAAACTGTATCAATACCAGAGGTGAAATTTCCTGTGAAGGATGATCAATTTCCTCCATAAAACTTACAGTAAGCTGACGATGCCGGATTTTCTGAATTTCTATGAAGTCTTTAATATTTTCAAGATCCTTGGCTATGGAAATATTTTTTTCCGCAGCTTCATAAATATTATACCGCATGATTTTGGATAGCTGCAGAATAACATCCGGAGTTTCATCTGCTTTTTTCAGCGCCATTCCATAGATATTATTAAGGGTATTGAAAAGAAAATGCGGATTGATCTGGGCTTTCAGCATAGTAAGTTCCTGGTCTAGTTTTTCTGATTTCAGCTGAGAGATCTGTTCTTTGAGTACATTCTTTTGCCGGGTAATTTCAATTCCGAAAATAAGACCTACCATAAAAATAAGATCCATAAAAGAATTGAATGCCACATAACCATTGATAAATCCCGAAGCCTGCTTTCCGTCCAATGTTTCAGTAACACCGTAGATATAAGGATATAGGAAGTAATGCGTTAAAAAACGGTGACCCAAAACAGCTGTTATTACAATGAAAATATAGAGTATATATTTAAAAACAAGTTTAAGATCAACCTTTTCATATAGGTACAGCAAGGAATATGCTAACGGAATTTTAACCAAAAAATAACCAAGCTCCAGCACAAGGGAATTCTGAAGTCTCATTTGCCATCTGAAATCGGGAAACTGATACCTGGACCAGTAAAAGTCCAGGTAAACTTCCAGAATATAATACAAGATCCAAAAAAGCAAATGAATCCGCCATTTAGATTGAAGATCTGATCTCAAGCTTATGATGATTTAAAAGTACAAAGTACCATTTGTTCACTCAAATATAAAAATATAAGTCTATCAAAGGAAGCTAAAGATCTACAAATTACCTCCTTTTGAATCATAATGCATCATGAAGATCTTTGAAGAGCCTAACTCTTATTTTTATTCGTAAAACGTAAAGAAATCTCGGGATACATAAGATTGAAAAAGCTGAAGATCAGCAAAACACTGAATTCAATACCATTCGTTCCGCCACCTACTACAAACCACCCATTTTGCCAATGAACATAATAAATCCCGAAAATAAAAATGAGGATATTACAAACAGCTACAGGTTGAATACACCTGTCAATCCAGATTAACGGCACCGAAAAAAGATGAGTCAGTTTTATCGCCCATGCAATATAAATTCCTACAGGGCTGAAACCTAATCTGTCCAGATAGAAATGGCCAAAATCATTCACATCCCCACTGAAAATAGAAATCACACTATGCATCAGTAATATCACTGAAAGTGCCAAACGAAGATAAAAACTCTTTTTCATAGAAACAAAATTAAAGAGCAAAAACAGATACATACTATTCTGTATATCAACTACTTTAAAAAAGGGATGAAAGTTTTTTTCCAGTATACATTGCGAAAGGAATTGTAATGGAATATTAAATCTTTTTAATATTTCAATATTTAGTGATTTAATAAATGCAATTTAGTATATTTACATTCAGATCAGACATAATAATGGATTCCCTCATAATCATTAATCTGTCTTTGTAAGATAGTTTTGGATGATTATAATAAGATTCTAAAACACAAATGCTTCTATCTTTTTCAACTAAAAAGAGTGGTAAAATAGCTTACCACTCTTTTATATTATAACCGGAAAAATGCCCTGTTTTAATTCTGTATTAAGTTTTTATTAATAAATGAAGTTCCATCCTCCTTGTTTAGTGTAATTTCAGAGGTCTTCTTTCCTGTTGCTGTTTTTACATAGATCAGTTGAAAAGTTTAGAGTTCAGGGTTGAATTGATCATAGCAAGACTGATTTAAATTTTTAATTTTAAATCTGATTACGAATAATTTTATACATTTATCTAAATCAAAACACTCGTAACAATGGAAGAAAGATTCCAGCCTGATGCAATTATTATCGGAACCGGACTGGCAGGACTTACCGCAGCAATGGAAATTACCAATGCCGGAAAAAAAGTATTGCTTCTGGATCAGGAAACGGAACAGAATATTGGCGGACAGGCATTCTGGTCATTTGGAGGATTATTTCTGATTAATTCTCCTCAGCAAAGAAGAATGGGAATCAAAGATTCTTATGAACTGGCCCTTCAGGATTGGAAAGGTACTGCTGGCTTTGATCGTCCGGAAGATTATTGGCCCCGCCAATGGGCAGAAGCTTACCTGAAATTTGCTGCCGGAGAAAAGTACGATTATATTTCCAAACTGGGAATCAGGCTGATGTTTATGGTGGGCTGGGCAGAGCGTGGCGATGGTTCGGCAACGGGCCATGGAAACTCCGTACCCCGCTTTCATGTGAGCTGGGGAACAGGTACAGGTGTGGTAAAACCTTTTGTAGAAAAAGCTTATAAAGCTCAGGAAAAAGGACTGCTTCAGATGAAATTCAGACATCGGGTAACCGGATTGATAGAAGAAAACGGTAAAATTAAAGGTCTTAAAGGCGATATTCTGGAAAATGATAATAAGGAAAGAGGTGCTGCAACGAACAGGAATATCATCGCTGCATTTGAGTATACAGCTCCGAATATCATCATCGCTTCAGGAGGAATTGGTGCCAATCACGAGCTGGTAAGGAAAAACTGGCCGGAAAGACTGGGAAAAGCGCCTGAAAATATGGTGTGTGGAGTTCCAGCTTATGTGGATGGTAAAATGATTGGCATTGCAGAAAATTCCGGAGCTCATATCATCAACCCGGACAGAATGTGGCACTATACGGAAGGGTTACAAAACTGGAATCCCATTTGGCCAAACCATGGAATAAGGATATTGCCTGGTCCTTCATCACTATGGTTTGATGCTAAAGGAAAACGTCTACCCGCTCCTTTTCTTCCAGGATTTGATACATTGGGGACTTTACAGTACATTCAGGAAACCGGATATTCTTATTCGTGGTTTATTCTTACCCAGAAAATTATTAAAAAAGAATTTGCGCTCTCGGGTTCAGAGCAGAATCCGGATATCACCAATAAAGATTATGCTCTTTTTCTGAAAAGGATTTTTGGTAAAAAAGCACCGGGACCAGTAGAAGCTTTTAAAGAACATGGAAAAGACTTTATTGTATCGGATAATCTGGAAGATCTTGTTAAAAGGATGAATGAACTGGCCGGAAATAATCTCCTGAAATATGATAAAATAAAATCCCAGATTGAAGCCCGCGACCGGGAACTCAACAATAAATTTTCAAAAGACACTCAGGTTAATTACATCCGGAATACCCGAAATTATTTAGGAGATAAACTTGGACGTGTTGCGACTCCCCACAAAATTTTAGATCCGGAAAACGGACCTTTGATTGCTGTACGCCTTAATATTTTAACACGGAAAACGTTGGGTGGAATAAAAACAAATCTGAATGGTCAGGTCCTGAGAGAGGATGACAGCATTATTGAAGGACTGTACGCTGCAGGAGAAGCGGCGGGTTTTGGCGGAGGCGGAATGCATGGATACAGAGCTCTGGAAGGAACATTTTTAGGAGGCTGTATCTTTTCAGGAATGAAAGCCGGAAAGTATATCGCCAAGCTTTAAAATGTGATAATAGTAATGAATATGGGCAGTTATTTCGATCATAAAATCATTTGGATCACAGGTGCATCATCTGGTATCGGAGAGGCTTTGGTAAAAAACCTGGCCAGAAACAGCAATGCAAAAATTATTCTTTCTTCCAGAAAAGAAGAACAGCTCCATTCCGTGGCTGAAAATGCCGGTTTACATAACGATCGATATGCTGTAATTTCTTTAGATCTTAAAAATTATAAAGACATGCCTGCTATTGCAAAAAAAGCATCAGAACAGTTTGGAAGGATTGATATTCTGATTAACAATGCCGGACTGTCACAACGATCATTAGCCATGGAAACTGATATTGAGGTTGATAAACAGCTGATCGATATTGATTATATAGGAACAGTAGCGCTCACTAAAGCAGTTGTACCCTACATGATTGAAAATAAAAAAGGACAGATTGCTGTTGTGTCAAGCCTTATGGGAATTTTTGGAGCGCCAATGCGAAGCGGGTATGCCGGAGCAAAGCATGCTTTACATGGCTTTTTTGACGCGTTGCGGGCAGAATTATTCAATCAGAATATTTGTATTACAATAATATGTCCGGGTTTTATACAGACTGACATTTCTATTAATGCAGTCACCGGAGATGGTTCGACACAAGGTACAATGGACGAGGCTACAAAGAATGGAATGCCTGTGGATATTTTCGCAAAAAAAATGCTTTCTGCGATTGAAAAACAGAAAAAACAAAAAGCAATAGGCGGTAAAGAAGTAATGGCTGTCTATCTTAAGAGATTCTTTCCGAATTTGCTGGCAAAGATTATCCGTAAAGCAAAGGTTGTATAGAGAAAAAGCACCATCCAGATTACTGAATCGTGCTTTTAATAATGAGGAAATTAATATCAAAAAGTTTTTACCAATCCTATTCCTACAATTTTATTTTGGTAGAAAGGCATTACCATCGTAGATGAAAATGAATTTTTGACTTTATTTTTTCCCCGCAATATATTGTTAATTTTTGGAAACAGCCAATAGGCCAGTTCTGTAGAAAGAATTCCAAATCCGGCTCCTGCCACAACGTCTCCTAGCCAGTGCTTATCATTCAGCATTCTGTATACTCCGGTGAAAATAGCAAACGGATATCCTGAGATACTGAGCCAGAAATTGGTGTCTTTATATTCCCTGAACATGAATTGTGCCGAAGAAAATGCTGTGGCTGAATGACCTGAAGGAAAAGATAACGTATTGGATCCGTCCGGCCTTTCCTCTTTTACCAGATATTTTAAAGGTATGGTAAAAGCAGCCGCAATCAGTTGTGAGGAAGCGTAAATGATGGTGCGGTCCCTCAGGTTATGTTTCCCTTTTATTCCTATTGCATTAAGTCCATATACCATTACTGCCGGAGCATATTGGGTATAATTATCCAGTTGTATCTGTGCGGGCTGGTGCTCGCTGATTTCAACTTTTGTAGATACATTAAGCTGTTTCAGATTCTTTATGGAAAGACCTGCTACTCCGTAGGCCATGAATGTGGCAGGAATGATAAGACTTTTATAATTCAGTCCGCTTTTTTGAATTTCTGTCGCGATCATACTGTCCTGCACAGGTTTTTGGACATTCACTGTATCATTGGTATTCTGAGCATCGATTTTGTTTACCAATAAACTCAGAATCATTGCATACATCACTGTTTTTTGAAAGTGCTTTTTCATTTTAAATCACATTAAAAATCATCTGATTCTGTATTAAAATTTATAACTGTACCCCAATCGAATTACCTGAGTTTCGTAGTAATCATTACTGGTATAAGCAAAACTACTGCCTTGTACAGACTTCTTAGTCACCATTGTATTAAGTAAATTCGTCGCATTTAAAAAAAGCTCACCCTTCCCTTTCTGAATGGCTTTCTTTACCCCTGCATCCATTGAAAATCTGGATTGTATCCTTCCCTGCGGAATAATATCCGGAGCCAGATACACAAGCGTAAACTGCATATCCAGCCCTTTTGAGAAATGAAAAATGTTATTCATCTTGATATTTCCTGAGATAGCGGTCTGCTGATCTGCAGAGAAAATATTAGGCTGAGGATACAGATTTTGAACAGTAAATGCATTGATCTGGTTACGATATACATTTCCGTTGACATTCAGGGTGTAGACATCAGATACTTTTTGATTCCATATTGCTTCAAGCCCGGTGTTATAGCTTTTTCCTGCATTTTGGAAGATGGCGTAGATCAGCGTGCTGCCCGGAACAATACTTGAAATTCTGGTGATCGTTCCATTAGCAAAACGGTGATACAGTGCAGAATATAAATATCCGTTATCCCAATTGTGTTTATATCCGAGTTCAACAGAATTCGTAAACTGAGGACGCAGCGCAGGATTTCCTACCTTAATGATCTCTGCATCATCATATTTTGGAAAAATTCTGATGTCTACTTCATTGGGACGGTCTACCCTTCTGCTATAGAAAACAGAAAACTTATTACGGTCATTAAGCTTATAAGCAAGCCTGAAATTCGGGAATGGCTGGGTGTAGTTGTATCCGTCACTTTTATAGGTTGGATGATTGGGATTTACATCGTATTGAATTTTTACATATTCCAGTCTTACTCCCAGTTCTGCTTCCCATTTTTCATTTTCAAACACATAATTTCCATACACTGCGGGAATAAATTCTTTATAATCGGCTTTTCCTCCGGCAGAAACATCCAGCACAGAATTAGCTCCCGGAATGAAGTTCATATTGGTAGGAATACTTCTGTTCCGCAGCTTGATTCCTGTTTCTATCCGTCCGTATTTCAATGGTTTTACATAATCTACATTGAAATCATATACCTGCTCATCCGATAATAATTTAAAAGCATCAGTTCCTGTAGATCCTGGAAGATAATTGTCGTAAAAATATTTTTCATCTTCTCTGTGAAAGGTATAATTAAACCCTGCGTTCAAAACATGTCCGGCTTCTTTGAACTTATGCTGATACGAAGCGGTACCCATAACCGTTGTTTTCAGCTCATCTTCCAGAAACTGCCACAGACGGAGGCGCTGGGATAAGTCCCCGTTGAAAAACGGCTGATCGCCTCTGTCAGTAATTTTTTCGCTGCCGTACATTCCTGAAACGGTTATTGTATTTTGAGAATCAATCGTCCAGTCTATTCCAGCTTTGGTAGTGAAGAAATTGGTATTTCTGTTTCTTTTCAGCTGAGAATTGATCACGGTTCCGTCATCATAAGTTCGGGTTACAAATTCATTTTTGTTAAGCGTTTCCGTGTAAAGATTATCAGCCTGTAAAAAAAGATTAACTTTATTTTTCCTGTAATTAACAGATAATGAAGGATTAATTTTAGGAGTGAATGTATATTGAGGTCTGATCGTAGGAAGATTTTCCTTTCTTACCCAGAGAGATCCTAAACCTGTGGTAAACCCGGCTTTTCCGTTCCATCCGTTCTGCTTATTTTTTTTCATGATGATATTGATGATTCCCGTATTTCCGTTGGCATCATATTTCGAGGAAGGATTGTTAATGATTTCAATCTTATCAATGGCAGAAGCGGGAATATTGTCCAGTCCTGTCTGGCTTCCAAAACCGGTAAGAGCAGTCTGTTTACCGTCAATCAGAACGGTTACTTTATCGTTTCCTCTCAATTGTACTTTCCCATCCTGAACCGTGATTCCGGGAAGGTTCTGCATACTTTGCAATACGGAACCACCGCTTTGGCTCAGGTTATCAGCCACAGAGTAGGTTTTCTTATCCAGATGGCTGTCTATTTCATTCTTTTTGGATGCTGTGATGGTTATCGCTTCTATTTTAGTTTCACTTTCCTGTTGTGGAACTTGTTCAATTGCAGGGATTTCCAGAAATTCTGAAAGGCTTCCTATGAAAACAGGTTGTATCTGTGTATTATATCCGGCGAGTGAGGTTTCCAGAAGATAATGATCCGGTTTTATCCCAGTAAGAGAAAATCTGCCTTCTTCATTGGTAATCGTTCCTGCTGTAAAAGTGCTGTCTTTTTCTTTTTTTAAAATGATATGAACATAAGGTAATGCTGTTTTGTCTTTACCTGTAACTCTCCCTGAGGCTGTCACAGAAGCGGTCTGCGCAGAAACTAGAGAAGAAATCATTAGACATGTCGGAAAAAATAACAGAGCTGTTTTATTCATTCTTATTTTCTTTAAAATTCTTTTAGTTGTATGAGATAGTAATTATTCATTTTTAAGGAGTAGCTCACGGTTGTGTTTTCTTTGTGAAATGATAATCATCAAAACCATTAAAGCAAGAGATATCAAAGAGGCATTGAGTGTTCCGAGGTCCAGACCTCCTTTAGCTAATGGTTTGGTTAAAAGATCTCCGAAAGTAGCACCAAATGGTCTGGTAAAAACAAAAGCAATCCAGAACAGTAATACATGATTGATCTTTGTGAAATAATGTAGCAATACGACCATTAAAATAATGAGTCCTGTAATCAAAGCTCCGGTCATATAACCAAGGCCTAAATTATCACTCAGAAAATCTCCGAAAGCCGTTCCCAGACTGTTGGAAAATAAAATGGCAGTCCAGTAATAGAATTCTTTATTCTTTTCAAAAATGGGATAAACCTCCAGATTTCCATATTTTTTGTACCATAAAAACAAAGAAAGCAAGAGCCCGGAAAGTAAAATTAAACTTCCGGTAAGATATCCGGTTTTTAATGTTCTGTCGATGAAGTCAGAGATTTCAGTACCTAGCGTAGTTGTTCCCACAATCACCATCCAGTAAACCGCAGGAGTATATTTTTTCATACGGAGTTGCATGAATAAAATAATGATGAAAAACACCAGGGTGATCAGAATTCCCGCAGCATATCCTAAATTCAGGGTCATGGAAATAAAATCTCCCAGCGTTTCTCCTAATGTAGTCGCTACAATTTTCATCAGCCAGAAAAGAAGAGTGACGGCTGCAACCTTATTAAATGTTTTCATTCTGATGTACTTTTATGATGGATAAAAAATACTGTAGAACTAAAAGCCTGGAATGTTTTTGAAATCATTTCTAGATACGATTAATGCCTCAGTATATTTTTATACAAAGGTGCAATCCGATTTAGAAGAAATTTAGAATTTATCGGAATCCGGAATTTTTTTAATTAGAATTTAACAGAGAAAACATGACGATGATTCTCAAATCTGTAACTGATTGTCCAATGATGGAACCTGCAGATTTCCTGAATGATAGAAAGCCCAAGACCGCTTCCGCTGTGATCTGTTGAAAGTTTTGAAAATCTCTTGAACATCAGATCCATATTCAGTTTTTCAGTGCCGGAATTGGAAATTTCGAAAACAGCATCTGTAAGCTGTATGGAAATGCAGCCTTCTACAGTTGTATGACGAATGGCATTGATGATAAGATTATTAATTAATATTTCTGCCAGAATATTGTTTCCGCTTACCTGTGCAGCGACTGAAATGTCTTCTGTGACGGAAATATTTTTTTGCTCAAAATGTTCTCTGAGAATATCAATGCTTTGATGGAGCAACTGATCAAACAAAATGGTTTCCGAACTGTCAAACTGATTATTGTCAATTTTAGCGAGAAGCAAAAGATTTTTATTGATACGGGAACTTCTTGTAAGCGCTTTGTTGATTTCTTCTGCTATTTTGTATTGCTTTTCAGTGAGATCCTGATCCTGTAGCAAAAGATCCAGCTTGTTTTTAATAATAGCAAGCGGAGTCTGCAACTCGTGGGAGGCATTTTCAGTAAACTCTTTCTGGGTTTTATACGTTGAAACATTACTTTCTATGAGCTTGCAAAGAGACTGATTAAGTTCTTCAAATTCTGAGGTGTCAGAAGCCGGAAATTCTATTGTATTCTGACTGTTAAGGTTAAAAGTTTTAAGCTTATCCAGAGTATCCCGGAAAGGCTTCCAGATAGATGAAGAAAGTCTTCGGTTAAGATATAAAAGCCCCACAACAATCATTACAAAAAAGAATATGGTAATCATCGCAATGACAGCTATGGTTTCATGAGATTCCTCAATATTGGTCTGTATCGTAAACAGATAAGGTTTGTTGTAAATGTAAATTACTTTTTCAAGACATCTGTAGCGTTCCTTTTTTTGTTCCGAAATGAAAGGTAGATGCTTTTCATAAGTGTATATTTTATCCTGATTGATCTGATCGGAAGAAATTTTTTCAATATTGGTTTCAGGCTGAATGTGATTCCACAATTCAAGACTTTTGTTCAGCGCATCTTCTGACAACTGTAATTTGTTGAATTCATAAGCCGTTTTCTCTACAATAATCTGATTATGTTCATCCAGTTCACTTTTCCAGATCGTATCTACCACAAAATAATACACAGGAATACTTATTATCAGTACAATGAGTACATAGATAAGGAAGGGTTTCGTGGTTTTGGTAAGTAGAGGCTTCACAATAATGATGAATTATAAATGTACAGAGTTTAAGGTTTAAAGTTCAGAATTTCAAGGGTAAAGTAGGATACAAAAGATAATCATTTTTTACCTTCCAACAATCAGTTACTAATTTGGAATTTCCCACTTATACCCTGTTCCATATACTGTTTTAAGATAATGTCCACATCCTGCGTCGTAGAGCTTTTTCTTAAGGTTTTTCACATGAGCATACACAAAGTCGTGATTGTCCAGCATATCAGCAAAATCCCCGGAAAGATGTTCCGCAAGGGTACTTTTGGAGATGACTTTATTTTTATTACCGATAAAATAAATTAAAAGATCAAATTCTTTTTTGGTTAAAGAGATCATTTCATCGTTTACAGTAACCGTTTTAGACAGCAGATCAATCTGAAGTTCATTTTGCTTTACCACATTGGAACTGCTGAACTGTTTTCTCCGGATAATCGAATAAACCCTTGCCATAAGCTCAGAAAGGTGAAAGGGTTTGGTGAGATAATCGTCAGCACCTAATTTTAATCCTTCAATTTTATCGTCGAGAGCATTTTTGGCTGAAATAATAATTACGCCATCCTGTTTCTGCTGCTTTTTTAATTCCTCCAATATTTTCAGGCCGTTTCCATCCGGAAGCATAATATCCAGCAAAATACAGTCATACTCAAAGATCTCTATTTTATTCATCGCTTCTGTGAATGTGATGGCAGATTCGCACAGATAATGCTCTCCGGAAAGATATTCGGAAATACTTTGGGCAAGCTCAGTTTCGTCTTCAACGATTAGAATTTTCATGCTATAAAACTATTACTAAATTTTGAAGAAATTTTGAACTTACAATATTTTATAAAATGAAAGGACTGAATTAATTAGGGACCTGCGCCTTCTCATAAATCAGACCTTCATTTTTTAATTCTTTCCAAAATTCGGCAGGAATGTTGGTTTGCAAGGCATTTATATTATCTTTAACCTGTTCAGGCTGGCTGGCTCCCGGAATAATGGAAGCAAATTCATCAGCGGCCAGTACAAAATGCAATGCAGCATCAATGAGACTTATATTATACTTTTCAGCAATAGAAGTCATTCTGGCTCGCTTTTCATGCATTCCTTTTGGGATCACATCTTTATAATTGTAACGTTCTCTTCCAGCCAGGTATCCTGAATTATATCCTGCTCCTGAAACCAGTTTTACCCCGGCTTTTTTAACTGCAGGAAGAAGACGGTCAACCGCATCTTCATGTTCCAGAATAGAATATTGCGTTGCCGAAAGACAGATATCCGGATCAGCAGATTCTATACAATCTAAAATAGGTTCTATCTTATTGACACCCATTCCCCAGGCCTTAATCACTCCCTGGTTACGAAGATCAGAAAGAATTTTAAAAGCTCCGTTTCTTGCCTGTTTTAGAAAATAGGGATATCGGTCTCCTACCTGATCCTCAGACAGATCATGAATGTATACAATATCAATATGGCTCAGTCCTGTTCTTTCCAGGCTGTCCTCGATTGATTTTTGTATCGCATCAGCTGTATAATCATGAAAGAAATCGTAGTTCAGAGGTTTCTTCCACATGGTGGGAGGCACTTCAGAGGCTGGAACTTCGTGAAAAAGCCTTCCTACTTTTGTTGAAAAGACAAATTCGTTTCTGTGTTGCTCTTTGAGAAAATTTCCGAATCTGCGTTCACTCTTCGTCAGTCCATACCAAGGTGAAGTATCATAGTATCTGATTCCATCATTCCAGGCTGTTTGCAGTATTTCATGAGCCTGTTCATCTGTAATATTTTCAAAAGCTGTTCCTATCGCTACTCCACCAAGTCCCAGTCGGTGCTTTTCTGTTAAAATCTCGGTTTTCATATGTAAATATTTAAAGTGTTGGATGACTGGTAAAGTACAAACATCATGCTGACCTCCATAGAAACGTTAAAAAGAAGAGGGTAAGTAAAGAACGAAATTCGCGTTTAATACCGGAAATATGACTATTTCAGCATTTTAAATATTATGTTAAATATTTATTTTGAACCTCCTTTGGTCTTGTTATTGAATGAAATTCAGTACACCATTTGAAATAATCACATACTATGAAAAAGCACATTCTAATCGTAGGAGGAGGATTTGCGGGCATTAATCTTATCAAATCTCTCAGGAATGATAAAAGGTTCAGAATAACCCTGGTTGATAAAAACAATTATCATTTTTTCCCGCCACTTATCTATCAGGTAGCTACATCGTTTATAGAAGCTTCCAACATCAGTTATCCCTTCAGAAAACTGTTTTCAAACAATAAAAATGTGAAGTTTCACATGGGAAGCCTGCTCAGGGTCAATCCTGAAAATAAAACCATAGAAACCGATACCGGAAATCTCAGCTATGATTATCTGGTACTGGCATTAGGCACAGAATCTAATTTTTTTGGAATGGAAAATGTGAAAAAATGTGCCCTTCCGATGAAAAATATAGAAGAAGCTCTTTATCTGAGGAATCATATTCTGCTTACGTTGGAAGAAGCTGCCAGAAATAAAGATATTAAAGAAGCTGAAAAACTTCAGAATATTGTCATTGCCGGAGGTGGTCCTACAGGCGTTGAACTTGCAGGAATGCTTGCCGAAATGGGGAAATATATTGCTCAGAAAGAATATCCGGAAATCAAACTTGGACTTTCCAATCTTTACCTTATTGATGCTCTGCCTACTCTGCTTTCACCTATGAGTCAGCTGGCTCAGAAAACAGCTTATGAGAAGCTGAAAGAATTAGGAGTGAAAATCCTTTTGAATGTTTCTGTAAAAGATTATACAGATAACAAAGTTATTTTAAGCGATGGAAAAACTATTGAGACAGAAACTCTGATCTGGACCTCCGGAGTGATCGGAAAAGAAATCCCAGGCCTGCCGGAAGAAGCTATTGGAAAAGGAAGAAGAATTCTGGTGGATGACTATAATAAAGTAACGGGAACTACCAATATTTACGCGCTGGGAGATATCTGTCTGATGCTTACCGAAGAAAAATACCCCAAAGGACATCCTCAGCTGGCTCAGGTTGCCATTCAGCAGGGAGTCAACCTTGCTTCCAATTTTAAACGGATAGAAGACGGAAAAGTACTGGAACAATTCCGGTACAATGATAAAGGAAGTATGGCCATCATATCAAAATACAATGCCGTAGTAGATCTTCCGAAGCATTCTTTTAACGGATTTACAGCCTGGCTTACCTGGCTTTTCATCCACATCATTCCTCTGGTAGGATTTAAAAATAAACTTCAGCTGGCCATGGACTGGTTTCGGTTATTTATCACCAATAATCCGTCCATCAGGCTTATTCTTTTTCCGAAAAGAAGTACAGGAAACGGATCATGATAAAAATAAGAACACCTAAATCTATCATAGTATGAAAAATCAAAGAAGACCTCCGTTTTTTGGAGAAACAGTAGTCATTACCGGCGCTTCAAGCGGAATTGGTAAGGCTACGGCAGAAGCTTTTGCAGAACAGGGAGCTGATCTTGTGCTGGCAGCAAGAGGCGAAGAAGCACTTACAGAAACTGCAGAATTATGCAGAAAACTGGGAGCTACAGTAATTGCTGTTCCTACGGATACTTCTGTTGCAGAAGATGTTCAGAACCTTGTTAGAGAAGCCCTTGAATTTACCGGGAAAATTGATTACTGGGTCAATAATGCCGGAGTGCTGGCATTTGGAAAATTTGAGGAAATTCCGGTTGATGTCAGTGATCAGATTGTGAAAACCAACCTTTTGGGATATATGCATTCGGCACATGCAGTCCTTCCTGTTTTTAAAAAGCAAAAAAAAGGAGTGCTGCTTAATAATATTTCCATTGGCGGATGGATGCCTGCACCTTATGGGACAGCCTACACAGCCTCAAAATTCGGTGTTCGCGGAATGGTCGAAACATTACAGGGAGAGGTTTCAGACTTTCCTGATATTCATATCTGTGCGCTTTATCCAGGGTTTCAGAAATCTTCAGGAATAGAACACGCAGCAAATTATTCAGGAATAAAACTCAGCACACCACCTCCAGCGTTTGACCCCCGTAAGCTGGCCGCTTCTATTGTGAAGACGGCAAAAAATCCAACTGAAGCTTCCTATCCGGACTGGTCTGCAGTAGTTTTTAAAAATTTATATGAAATATTTCCCGGAATAGTCCGCTATGTATCTTCCGCAGGAGTGAGAATGGCAATGAAGAAAGCTGCTAAGGATGAAAATACCGGAGGAAATGTACAAAAACCTTCCGCAGGAAATATGAGAATTGACGGAAAAACATTATTTTCTATTCCCAGAAAACCATTAATATGGGCAGGAGCAGGAATCATTGGAGTACTGGCTGTTGGCCTGCTTTTTTCAGGAAAAACGAAAGAAATAAAATAAAACTGATAGAAATAAACATTCATGGATGTATTGCGAAAAAGGTTATTTACTATATTTTTTGTGATATATTTCATAAATTTACAGAACTGTATCAATCTGATGATAGTGTAAAATATTTCGACGGTGAAAATTCACAACAAAAAAAAATACCTTAGCTTCCTTAAATTTAAAAGAGATTTCCAGAAATACGGATTAGAAAAAGCACGCAGTTATGAACTTATTCTTCACTGGCTGAACAACAGGCTGAGCAGAAATCAGTTTCTTGTTCTTTCAGGGATTCTTGTAGGCTGCACAGCAGGTCTGGCAGGAGTGATCCTGAAAACGCTGGTACACAATATCCATTATTTCATTACAAATAAAGTTCATTTTGAATATCAGATTTTATTCTATATCGTTTTTCCTTTTTTAGGAATCGTACTGACAACAATGATTGTTCTTACCTTGTTTAAAGGTCAGGATCGTAAAGGAATCGGGGCTATTTTATACGAAATTGCACAGAATTCCAGTATTGTGGCTTCCGTTAAAATGTATTCTCAGGTGATACAAAGTGCTGTTACCGTAGGATTGGGAGGTTCCGCCGGATTGGAAAGTCCTATTGCCGTTACCGGAGCTGCTATTGGTTCCAACTATGCCCAAACATACAGGCTAAGTTATAAAGAACGTACTTTGTTACTGGCTGCCGGTGCCACTGCAGGGATTGCTTCTGCGTTCAATGCTCCTATAGCCGGGATTATGTTCGCCTTTGAAATCCTTTTAACCGGAGTGGTTTTCACAGATTTTATCCCTTTGGTAGTGGCTGCGGTCTGCGGAAGTCTTTTGTCAAGGATTTTGCTTCAGGAAGATGTTCTTTTCCGATTTTATACCAGAGATCCTTTCAACTATAAAAATGTTCCCTATTACCTTATCTTAGGGATTGTTACTGGTTTGTATGCCCGTTATTTTGTGATTATTTCTCAAAAAGTAGAACACTTTATAAAAGGTCTTCAGCTTTCAAGAATGCGTAAAGCGATGTTCGGAGGAGCTGTTCTTTCCCTGTTATGTGTACTTTTTCCTCCTTTGTTCGGGGAAGGTTACGAAACGGTAAAGGCATTTACCAACGGAAATACCTACACTATTATTGAAAACAGTTTTTTCAGATATTTTGAAATCGGAGACTGGACGATTATTATATTTTTGGTTCTGGTATTGCTTTTAAAAGCATTTGCTACCTCATTTACAATCTTTAGCGGTGGGAACGGTGGGAACTTCGCTCCATCCCTTTTTGCGGGAGGAACTTTGGGGTATCTGTTTGCACTGGTTTGCCAGCATTTAGGATTTTCAGATGTTCCGGTGACCAATCTTGTTTTGGTAGGAATGGCCGGAGCAATGAGCGGTGTTTTATATGCGCCTCTTACTGCAATTTTCCTGATTGCGGAATCCAGTTTCGGGTATGATTTATTTATTCCTCTGATGATTGTTTCCATCATATCCTATCTCATTGCCAAATGGTTCTCACCGATTTCTCCGGAATTAAAATCATTAGCCGACGAAGGAAAAATTTTCACAAATAAACATGATAAGAACCTGCTGTTTGCTTTAAGAACCGAAGATTTTATTGATAAATATTCCCAGACCATTCATGAAAATGCTTCCGTTACAGAACTGTTTGAAATGGTCAAGAACGGTGATAAAAATATTTTTGCTGTGGTGGATGAAAACAGAAAACTAAAGGGAGTTCTGACGCTGGATGATATAAGACCTTATCTTTTTAACAAAGAAATGGAAACTTCCCAGACGGTTACTCAGATTATGAAAGCTCCACCAGCGGTTCTTCATCGGGAAAATAAACCACTGGATATTCTCCAGACCTTTGATGATACAGGTGTCTGGAATCTTCCGGTGGTGAGTGAGAACAATGATTTTATCGGGTTTATCTCAAAATCATCAATATTAATGAGCTACAGACAGCTTTTGAAGGAATATTCCGATTAATAGTAACAACAGAAAATAACAATCGGAAACCTAAATTCCCCTCCTCCGGAGGGGTGGCGAAAATTCAAAGAATTTTGACGGGTTGGTTTTCGCCGTTCAATCATAAAAAATCCGTTCAGCAATGAACGGATTTAATTTTAATCTATAATGAAAGTCGAAAAAATTAGTTGCTCGCTCTATTAAGCAGATCAATATCTTCCTGATCCAAAACAAGTTTTGGTGCATTGAAGACTGTTTCAAGCTGAGAGGCACTGGTCGCACTTACAATCGGTGCTGTAATCAGAGGATTGGATAACAGCCATGCCAGAGAAACAGTTCCCTGCGTTGTATTATGCTTTGCACTTACCTGATCCAGCGCTTTTAATACTTCAAGTCCTTTAGGATTTAAATACTTTCTTACACCCTCGCCTCTCGCACTTTTTGCCAGATCAGTTTCATTACGGTATTTACCCGTTAAGAAACCTGCTGCCAAAGACCAATAAGGAAATACACTTAAATCAAACTGTTCAGCCAGCGGAGCATAATTTTGCTCAAAACCTTCTCTTTCCATTAAGTTGTAATGAGGCTGTAATGCAACATACTTAGGAAGATTATGCTTTTCTGCAGCTTCAAATGATGCTTTCAAACGTTCCGGTGATAAGTTGGAAGCGGAAATATAACGTACTTTTCCAGCTTTAATGATCTCATCATAAGCCGAAAGTGTTTCTTCCACCGGAGTAATATTGTCGTCAAAGTGGGTATAATAAAGATCAATATGATCGGTCTGAAGCCTTTGTAACGATTCATCTACAGATTGTAAAATATGCTTTTTGCTGATATCATAGCCATGTTCTTTCGTTTCCGAACCTACTTTGGTTGCCAGAACGATATCATTACGGTTAGAGCGGCTTTTCATCCACTTTCCGATGATCTCTTCAGACTGTCCGCCTTTTCCGTTCACCCACCAAGAATAGGTATCTGCAGTGTCTATAAAATTGAATCCTGCTTCAGCAAAGCGGTCCAGTATATCGAAAGACTGTTTCTCGTCTAGTGTCCATCCAAAAACATTTCCTCCGAAGTTGATTGGCGCAATCGTTAAATCGGTGTTTTTGATTTTTCTTTTTTCCATAAAAATAATTTACTAAGTGAGCTCTAAGGTAAGGAATATTATGCCTGGAGAATATTCAAAATGACCATTCTCTTTATAGTTATTATAAATGGAAATGCTGATGTTTACTGATTTTTTTTGACTAAAACCTTTGTTTGATAAATGCAAAGTCGCAATTAAATTAAAAGCTAAATGCTTTAAGATGCAAAGATTTTATCTCCGATAAAATTGTGTTCTGTAAAAACTAGACACACGCTTGCTGAAAATCTTTATTTTCTAGCGCCTAAAAATTAAAAAAGTAGAATTATAAACCTTTGCGACTTTGCGATATTCCAACAATATATAGAAGAGAGCAAATTTGGTTTCACATCTTAAGAAGTGATTTGTAGTTGGATAAACGCAAAGTCGCAAAGAATTTTATCTCATAAAAACTCTTCAACAGAACAGAAAAAACAAAAACAGCCTCCGCATTGAAAACTGTTTTTATTATCTATCAATTAAAAAATACGGTTACTTTTCAACCTGAGGAATTTCAATAGCAATAAGCTGAAGTTTATACTCCTGTAATTGAAGATTGATGGTTGATAAACCGTTGCTGAAGAATGAGGATGCTTTAAAAAGCTCATGATAATATTCTATCCCTTCAAGAACATTTTTCCTGAAAGCATTCCATTTTTTTGTCTGTGAGTGGGTAATCTGTACAGTTGTTCCGGTGATTTCCTTTCTCAGATAATCCACATACATTTTCAATTCATTAATAAACATATTCGGACGCTGGCTGTTGGAAAGAATATTGGCATTTCCGTAGATATGTTGTACCATTTCCGAAAGAGAAACTTCCTTATCAAAAAAGGCAATATTGGGTCCCGGGCATATGACAACACCTTGTTTTTCTCCTTTGATTTCAAGTTTCTGCTCCATATATGCCGCATTCACAAGTCCTACACAAAGGCAGGCCTTATCTGTAATTTCAGATTTCCTTTTATTAAATTCCTTTTCTGTAAAGGTTTCCTTATGATTGTACAGTTCTTTGAGCTTGATGTCCTGATATTTTCTGGAAGCAGTACAGGTTCCTTCCGGTGAGAATTCTTTGCTTAATGCCAGAAGTTTTTTGGGGCATGAGCTTCCATATTTCCCTTTTGCTTCTTTTTCATGCTTTAATCGTTCATTGGAGGTTCCTTTTACCGTATTGAAAGGCACTCCCAGAGGCGAAATATTACTCAGATAAAAGTCCTGCTCTTTTGACCGTAAAAGTAAATTTCTGGTTTCTGTATCTACCGACGTTGCTTCGGGTACCAGCAAAAACGGAGAGCCCCATCCTACGCTGTCTACACTGTAATTCGCCAATAAAAACTCATGTTCTTCTGCGGTTCCTACTCCACCCTGAACCGTAATTTTCATTTCTAAAGGTCGGGATATTACGGGCTTCCCTTTTTGTTCTAAAGCCGCGGTCATTAAGGAATGGGCTGATTGTATCAGATCGTTTTTTTTCTGCTTGAATTCTTCCATGATTGGTCCGAGAAGCATTCCTTCCGTGGCAAAAGCATGACCACCACAATTCAACCCGGATTCTATCCTGTATTCAGAAACCCACAATCCTTTTTTTGCCAGAAAGTTTCCCTGGATCATTGCAGAACGGAAATCGCTTACTTTAAGGATGATTTTCTTTTTGATATTTCCATTTTCGTCCGGGAAAAAATCGTCAAACTCTTCCATATAGCTGTATAAACGGGGATTCATCCCTGCAGAAAGAACCATTGAAGAAGATAATTTACTCTTGGCAAATCCACGCAGTGAAGCATGGGCATCGTTAAACATTACCGGAAGCTGTTCATTATTTTGATAATTGTCTTTATCTACTTTCGTCATGATATTGACATCAATACTTCCCGGTTTTAAATTGGATTCAATGAAATTTTTGATATTGGCACTCCAGTTATCCTTTTGACTGATAAGGTTCTGAAGACCGTTTTTGAGGTCTGATGTATTCGGAAGCATGGCCATGAAGTCTTTCAAAGCCTCTTTATTCCTGCTGATCTCGTGTTTGAAAGATTCAAACTTTTCATTCACGATATCATCCACCATATCCAGATAAGCCGTAACCCTTTTGGCTCTGTAATCTTCTGTTTTTGCTGAGATCCCGAAATAGTCAAGATTAAACTTTTTGTTATAAAAGTTCTTCATTTTTTCCAGGATTTCATCATCAATAATAGAGATGACGGAAGAAATTCCATACTGGGCAACACGAATCGGACTGTCTATTGTGTAAGCCAGTCCCATCACCGGAATATGGAAATTGTGCAAAGGTTTTTTTGTCATAAAGTTTTGATAAAATTTTTTATTATTCATCTAAAAATCCTTTACAACTATTCACTTCTTAAAAATATTATTTTAAAATGAATTATGCGACAAATAGTATTTTAATTATCGAAAACATGTCAAATATCATTTTTTTAAGTTGCTTGAAATAAAAAAGATCAGCCGGATAACTGATCTTTTCTTCCTGTATGTTTTATTTTAACCGCAAAAGTCACAAAAGTTTTTTAAACTTAAGTATTTTCAAACTAAAAGTTTTTCTGGCTTCACTTTAATTATTGTGCTTTGTTTTTAAGCATCATCAGCAGGCTGTAGGCTCCTTTCTGTACGATTTTCTTATCCTTTAAAACATCAGCTTTCAAAATCTCTGTAAACTGGTCATCAGAAATTCCGGTTACGACAGGAATCATTTTGTAATTTGATTTTCCAAGATCTTCAAAAACATAATTCTTATTTTCAAATGAAACTACTGCTTCGTTGGGAAGTCCCTGTGTATAACGGCTGCTGATATTCACTTCCGCATTCACATACATTCCTTTTACGAATTCCGTATTCACAGAAGATAATCTGGCAATTGCTGTTGCAGAACCTCCGTTTTCAATACTGGGAACTACGCTGACAATTTTAGCATTTGATTTCACATCCGGATTCTGATTGTTGTACACCAGAATTTCCTGGCCCACTTTTACATCATTCACATCATTTTCAAAAACTTTTAATTCTAAAAGTAATCCAGCCGGATTAATGAGTTCAAATAAAGTATCTGCCGGATTGATATACTGACCGTTATTCACGAGAATTTTGCTTACAAAACCTGTAAATGGTGCATAAATATTGATTTTACTTCTGATATTTCCGGTATTCAAACCTTTGGCATTGATTCCGATAATTCTCAGCTTTTCTTCCAACCCTTTTAAAGTAGCGTTTAAAGTGGAATAATCTGCCTGGGCGGTCTGTAGGGTCTTGTCGCTGCTGGCTTTGCTTGTGTTCAAATCTTTCTGACGGTTAAAATTCAGTCTTGCCGCTTCAAGTTGGGCCTTTGTTACCAGATAATCCTGCTGCAGCTGTATAAACTGCGGATCTTCCACCACAGCAAGCACCTGTCCTTTGCTGAAATGGCTTCCATTGATCACATTAATAGACTTGATATGTCCCCCCATAATACTGGAAATCAAACTGATGTGTGAGGGGGCAATTTCTGCTTTCCCATTAAGTTTCACCAGCTTTTCCATATTCCTGTTCTGGATGGTGGTTACTGTCAGTCCTACAGACTGAATCTGTTTTTCTGTAAGCTGCACAGAGTTTTTGTCGTTCTTAGAAAATTGGGTGTTTTCATAAACCGTTTTTTCTTCCTCTTTTTTCCCCGAGCATGAAGATAAAATAAGAACTAAAGCAAGGCTGTATAGTGATATATTGTTGAAATGCATGATGTATTATTTTGAAATTAGGAATTGAAGTTCGGCTGCGGTCTGATTAAGCTTTTCCAGCTGATCAATATAATCTGCTTTGGTTTTTACGGCCTGATTCACCAGTATGACCCAGTCCAGATAATCTATTTCTCCTACTTCCATTTGTTTCTGAGCAGTTTTTAAGATGGTCTCGGACTTGGGAAGCTGTTTTTGTTCATAATTTTCAATGATCTGCTGTTGGTTCATGTAATTATTCAGCTGTTGTTTCAATCTGTTTTTAAGCTCAATTTCTTTTCTTTGGTACTGATTTTCTGAGATCGCAATTTTAGCCTGTGCAGCCTTTGCCAAAGCCCTCTGTCCTTTGGTAAACAACGGAATGCCCACTCCCACCTGAACCGAATTGAAACGGTTGTTATTGATGTTTTTCATGCTCTGATTCGTGTATCCTACAAGCAGATCAGGAAGCAGTCTGCTTTTTTCAAGCTGTACTTCTGCCTCTCCTACTTTAATCTGCTGCTGCAGATACTGAAGCTCAGGATGTTGTTTTACCATTTCTTCTGAAACCTGAAGGCCAATATTCACAATGGGTCGATCAGCAACAGGCTGGTAAGGAACCTCTGACTGGAGCAATAGCTGAAGCTGAAGTTTTGCCACATTCAGATCATTTTCAAGGGTATTCAACTGTACTTTTATCTGTTCGTTCTGAATTTGGGCAGTAGATTCCTCGAGAATATTGGCTTCCCCTTTTTTTAATCTTAATCCGGCTTTGTCTGCGAAATTATGATACAGCTGGCTGATGTATTCCAGCACTTTTTTCTTCTCCTGCAGCACAAGTATTCTGTAGAAAACGTCTGTTACTTCTTTGGTAAGCTGTGTTTTGGTCAGATTCTGATTGATGACACTGGAAGACCATTCTGCATCCAGCATTTGTCTCCTTTTTGAATACACCGTAGGAAAACTGAATCTTTGAGAAATCCCGAAAGAATTATCCGTTTCCTCGCCCTGAATTTGTCCGAATCCACCGGTAATTTCTGTCTGGGGAATATCCAGATAACTGGCTTTCAGTTTCTCCTGATAATCTGATACCAGTTTTGAATTTTTAAGCGTTCCATTCTGCTGATAGGCTTTTTCCAAAGCCTGTTCATAGGTGATGTTTTCCTGAGCCTGATTGATTCCGAAGGCCATTAACAACAAGAAAACATACAGTTTTTTATAATTGAGTTTTTTTGAGAATTTAATTTTATCTTTATTAATATGTTCAAACAGGACGTATAAAATCGGGAGGACAAACAGGGTTAAAAGAGTTGCAAGCATCAATCCTCCGATGACTACGGTTGCCAAAGGTCTCTGTACTTCTGCTCCTGCACCGTTGCTGATGGCCATGGGAAGAAACCCCAGAGAAGCCACAAACGCAGTCATTAAAACCGGACGAAGCCTGATTTTTGTACCCATGAGTACAATTCTGCTGGTATTGGTTATTCCGTTCTTTTTCAATCGGTTAAATTCTGATATCAAAACAATTCCATTAAGTACGGCAACTCCAAATAAAGCAATGAACCCTACCCCTGCACTGATGCTGAAAGGCATTCCTCTCAACGCCAGAAAATAAACACCTCCTATCGCAGATAACGGAATGGCAGTATAGATCAGTAAGCTGTGTTTTACAGAACCGAAAGCGAAGAATAACAGCAGGAAAATCATCACCAACGAAATAGGAACAGCAATTCCCAGCCTTGCTTTAGCTTCATTTAAGTTTTCAAAAGCACCTCCGTAAGAGACACTGTATCCTGGTGATAATTTTAGGCTTTTACCTGCCTTTTGCTGAAGCTCTTCCACGATACTCTGCACATCTCTTCCTCTTACATTGAAACCTACAATGATTCTTCTTTTGGTATCTTCCCTCTGGATCTGGTTCGGACTGTTTTTAAGTTCCACTTTCGCCAATTGTGACAGAGGAATCTGCTCTCCTGAAGCAGTAGGAACCAAAAGGTTTTGAATGCTGGTGATATCTTTTTTATGTTCACTATCCATTCTCACCACGATATCAAACTTTTTTTCGCCTTCATATAAAGCACCTGCGGTCTGCCCTGCAAAAGCCATATTGATCACTCTGTTGATTTCCGCAACCGAAATATTATATCGGGACAGTTCCGAACGGTTATAATCAATCACAACCTGCGGAGCACCTACCACCGGTTCAATATAAAGATCCTGAGCACCTTTTACAGTGTTGATGATGCTTCCCATCTTTTTTGCATAGGCGGCAAGGCTGTCAAGATCTTCACCATAAATTTTACAGACCACATCCTGTCTTGCTCCCGTCATAAGCTCATTGAAACGCATCTGTACAGGAAACTGAAAACTGGTTGTCAGTCCGGGAATAACATGTAATGCTTTACTCATCTTGTCCGAAAGTTCAGGAAATGTTGTTGCAGAAGTCCATTTCTTTTTTGGCTTTAAAACAACAATCATATCTCCGGAATCCATGGGCATCGGTTCTGTGGGAATTTCTGCACTTCCAATTTTCATCACCACTTTTTCTACTTCAGGAAACTGTGTCAAAAGGATGTGTGCAGCCTGAGTGGTAGCTTTTTTGGTTTCATTGATATTACTTCCCTGAAGAATCCTCATTTCGACAGCAAAGTCACCTTCTTCCAGAGACGGAATAAATTCTCCACCCATTCTGGAAAGGGTAAAAACAGCACCTGCAAACAGAATCAGCACCCCAATGATGATAGTTTTTCTGAATTTAAGAGCTTTCATCAGTAGCTTCTGATGTCCGGTTTCCACTTTGCCCATCACGCGGTCTGAAATATTCTCTTTTTCCTTTTTCTTTCTGCTTAATACCAGAGAACTCATCATCGGAATATAAGTCAGGGAAAGAATAAATGCTCCAATCAGGGCAAAAGCAACAGTCTGAGCCATAGGTTTGAACATTTTCCCTTCAATTCCCTGAAGCGTAAAAATCGGAAGATAGACAATTAAGATAATAATCTGCCCGAAAACCGCACTGTTAACCATTTTGGTGGCAGAACCGGAAACCTGGTCATCCATTTCTTTTTTGCTGAGCATATTGTCTTTTCCGAAATGCTTTTTATGGGCAAGCTGATGCAGTACAGCTTCCACAATAATGACGGCTCCGTCTACAATAAGACCGAAATCCAGCGCTCCAAGGCTCATCAGATTTCCTCCTACACCGAAAATGTTCATCATGATAATGGCAAAAAGCATAGCCAAAGGAATAACAGAAGCCACCAGTAATCCTGCCCTAAAATTTCCCAGAAATAACACCAGAATGAAAACCACAATAAGAGCCCCTTCCATCAGGTTTGTTTTTACAGTACTGATCGTGTTATTCACCATTTTAGCACGATCAAGAAAAGGCTCTATCACAACTCCTTCCGGTAAGGATTCCTGAATTTTTTCGAGTCTTTGTTTAATATTTCCGATCACTACATTCGCATTCTCTCCTTTCAGCATCAGAACAATCGCTCCGGATACTTCTCCGGTATCATTATAAGTCATAGCACCATACCTTGTCGCATATCCTATTTTTACAGATGCTACATCTTTAATATGCACTGGAACTCCTTCTTTGGTTTCCGCTACCTGAATGCTTCCGATATCTTCCGTACTTCCCAGAAGTCCTTCGCTGCGGATAAACAGAACAGTTTCTTTCTTTTCAATATAAGCACCTCCTGTATTCTGATTGTTTTTCTCCAGCGCAGCAAAAACATCATTGATATTGATATTAAATGCCTGTAACTGATTAGGATTAATGGCGATTTCGTATTGCTTCAGTTTTCCTCCGAAACTGCTGACATCCGCCACACCTTTGGTTCCAAGAAGCTGTCTTCTGACCACCCAGTCCTGGATCGTCCTAAGTTCTGTTTCGTCATACACATTTTCGTAACCTTTTTTGGCTCTTACCACATACTGGAAAATCTCGCCCAATCCTGTTGAAATGGGTCCTAATTCCGGTTTGCCGATTCCGGCCGGGATGTTGTCCTGAACAAGCTGTAAGCGCTCCTGGACCTGTTGACGAGCCCAATAGACATCAGTTTTGTCATCAAAAACTACAGTGACTAATGAAAGTCCGAAACGGGAGAAACTTCTCAGTTCTGTAATTCCGCTGATATTGCTGGTAGCCTGTTCAATTGGGAATGTAACAAGGCGTTCTATATCTGCTGCACCATAAGAAGGAGCAGTGGTAATGATCTGAACCTGATTATTGGTGATGTCCGGCTGGGCATCAATAGGAAGTTTAGTGGTTTCATAGACTCCAAAGAGGATAAGAGCCACCGTAAACAGAGCAATGATGAGTTTATTCTTTACAGAAAACTCAATAATTTTATTTAACATGGAAAAACTATTAATTGGTAACCCGGAATGCCTTATAAAAGCTGAGATCCTTCCCAAAACTAAAGTATCAAAACAAGCGTTTGTAACTTCTCTGGTTAAGGGTAAGCATCAATACAATGCATTACGAATTAATTGATATATAACAAGAATTCATTGCTTTAGGCAAGAACATAAAGCATTAATTTTCAATGTGAAGTCAATTAAGAAAGCCGTGGGGGCTGGAAAATCTGAGAAAGGTATTGGTTGGAAAAATCTTTTTCCTTGTAGATACTGCTTTTCTTTGAAACAGTAATTTCCTTAGGTTTTTTTATTTCGAATGAAAGCTCCGGAAGCTGGGCGTGTACAGTAAGTACGATAGGCGGATTGATAAACGGCAGTTTCTGATCGGTATCCCAGTCTGAATCCTGTTTGTGGTTATCATAATGCTCCATTACAAATTCTGAAAAGCTTCCATGGTATTCCATGAAATGTTCAACAAACATAGGCACTTTCAGTACTTCCCCCGCATTGGTGGTAGCCAGCACATACATCATTGAGCATAATATGGAGAACCATTTTAACATGAGTGCAAATATAGGGCTTAAATTTTTTCTGAGAGGGCTCTGGTATTAATTTTTTGAGAATTTTTGCCAGTTTAAAAATAGTTTAAATAAATAAAAACACCTCCGTAATAATGTTAGGTTGATCAAACAAAAATCACAGCCTCGACTTCAGTCTGCTCAGTGTCTCCTGTGAGATATTAAGATAGGAAGCCACCAGTTTATTGGAAAGCCTTCTTACCACTACAGGGTTTTCGTCTAAAAGCTGACGGTATTTTTCAAGAGCATCCTGAACAAGGAAAGACATCAGTCTTTTGGTATTATTCACATAAGCAGTTTCCAGGTATATCCTGTAAAATTTTTCCCACTGAGGGATAATATCCAGAAGATGATAAAAATTTTTATGGGTAATATAATATACTTCTGAATCCTCTACGGCCTCTATAAATTCCTCAGAGGGTTCAGAAGTAATAAAACTGGTAAGTGCAGTGGCAAACTGGTTTTCAAAAGCAAAATATCGGGTGGAATCCTGCCCTTCTTCATTGATGAAAAATATACGGAGACAGCCATTTACAACAAAAAATGTTCTCTGGCTGTTTTGTCCGTTGGAAAGAAGCATTTCATTCTTTTTTAACCGGACCGGTATAAAATAGGAAAGAATTGTTTCCAATTCTGCATCCGTTACTGATATTCTATTGTTGATATATGACGTTAAAAGTTCCTGCATGTAAGCAAAAGTAGTAATAAATGGCTTTGCTTACTGCTTTTATTCTGTTCTAACTATGGGTTTTCTGCCTGCCCGGCTTTCCAGTATGAACAAATGTACATACCATGCGGATCCCATTCCAGCGTTGTTTTGAAATAGGTACGAAGCTCATGTACAGTGGCATATTCTGCGGCGATGTACACATATTCTTTCAATACTCCGGGGGGAAACTGAACAGACTTCACCACTTCCGCAAGCTTGCTTCCTTGCTCGGGATGAGGATTATGCAGCCATTCAACCGAAATATCTGCTGCAGAACACAGGATAAGCTGGTCTTCTTTATCTGCCACTTCCAATAGTATTTTTGCTCTAACATACGATGGAAACTGTTCTGCAATGGCACAAATCACTGGCAATGCCGTGGCATCTCCTGCAATCAGGTAAAAATCAGCCTCAGGAATTAAAGGCCTTGTACTTTCTTTCATCCCTATTTCCAATATATCGCCGGGACTGGCTTTTAATGCCCATGCAGACGCCGGGCCGTTATCACCATGTGCGACAAAATCAATACTTAATTCACGGTTTTCAAGATCAATTTTTCTGTTGGTATAGGTTCTGACAAGCTGAGTGTTTTCCTCTCCAGCCGGGATAAAAATTTTATTATTAGATCCGGATTTTACATGAGCCAACAGTTCAGCCTGGTTTTTATCAATATTAAATATAACACGGATTAAATGCGGTGTCATAAAGAGTTTCTTTTTAACAGTAAATGCGGAACGTATTTTTTGCGTTTCTTTTGCTTGAGATATTATAGAATTTTCCATTTTTATTTTTTATTATATAGTAAAATAATCATTGCAATCATACAGCTGATTCCTCCGAACAGATATACAGCCTGATAATCAAACCAACCGGCAATTAATCCTGCAATAGGACCAGCAAGGCCTAATGAAAGGTCAACAAATGCTACATAGGCGCCTAGTGCAGTTCCTCTCATCTGTGGTTTTACTTTTTGAATAGCAAGAACTCCTAAAGCCGGAAAAATCAATGAAAATCCAACCCCGGTCAATCCACATCCCACAATAGCCAATGTTTTGGAAGCAGAGGTCCAGATCAGTATTTGCCCTGCTACTTCGATGACCAGAGAGATCAGGGCGATTGTAAAACCTCCGTATTTGTCCGGAAAAGAAGCAAAGAAGATTCTGGTCAATACATAACAAGCTCCAAAGATCATAAATGCAAGTGAAGCATCTCCCCAATTCTTTTGTGAGAAAAATAAAGCAATAAAAGAAGCAATACATCCAAAAGCCATTGATGAAAAAGCAAGGCTCAGCCCCTGACCGGATATGGCACCAATTACTTTGTAGAAAGGAGTCCGTACATGATCTTTATCCACGGGAACAGAAGGAAGTTTTGCAGTGGAAATCCAGCTTACCAGCGGGAGAAAGGCAATGAGAAGGAAAGCAGGCAGCATATCGTATTCTTTACTTAACCAGATACTGACTGGAGCACCGATTGCAATTCCCGCATACATGGCAATACCATTCCATGTCATTACTTTCCCTGAGCTGGAATGTCCCACAAGACCTATTCCCCACGTTAATGCTCCGGTAACCAGAAAACTTTCGCCAATTCCATGAATAATTCGTGCTAATAAAAGAAAGGAAAGTGCCAGCAAAGGATGAGCCTGAAATAATACAGCCAGTACATAAATAACCCCGGCAATAACCGCCAGTACTACCCCCGACATTTTGCTTCTTTTAGCACCTCTGGTATCTGTAATTTTTCCTGAATAGGCTCGGGTTAAAAGTGTAGACAATGACTGCAGACCAATAACAAGTCCTACAATAATACTGTTAAAACCCAATGTGTTCTGAACAAACCCGGGAAGTACTCCCAAAGCAATTCCTATGGTAAGGTAGACCGCAAATACCGAAATGATAATAGGAGCTGTTGCCTGATAGAAATTAATAGTGTGTCCCTTTTCTAATGTTGTACTCATAAATTTTGTTTAAAATATTCGGGTGCAAAGGTCTCCGAACAGTTAACACAAAACTTTGATCTAAGTCAAAAAAGGTACAGTCGTTTTAATCAAAATCCAGAAAACTATCAGTAAGCTGCTTCCACTGTATTTTTGCAATTCCCATCATTCCGCCGATAGCAATTGCAAAATTCCGGATGACATCCAGAAACTTAGCGTTTCGGTTAGGCTTTTCATTTCGCCCGTATACAGCTGCTTTTAAATACGCAATATTCCTGGTTATCATAAAGGTTGAGGTGGCGGCAGCACTGTAAAAATGAGCAATATGACGGCTTTTCTTATTTTGAGGATCTACGGATGGCCTGCATGTGATGGATATACTTTCGGAAAAACTATCCTGATAGAAACAGATATCTGTTATTTCTACCCAATCGTACCCTTTAGCCTCAGGTTCTCCCGGACCCGGAATATCGATCCGGATAAAATCTCCTTTTTGAGGTTCCCGATCTACGGGATTACCATCAAAATCATATAATTTAAATGCAGCAAACGCTTTCCCACTATAGTTTTCCCATTGATTAACTGAAAAGAATCTTTTTTTTAATATTTCAAACTTTTCCGGAATCAGATCCTGGTCAAATACTTTTCTGCTTTCTGTATCGTGGAAGCCTCCGAATTTTTGTGCAGGGACTCCCTTAAATATTTTTGGACTCATAGGACGGGTTTTTAAGCAAAGTAGTACAAAAAACTTACAGAATTTATGAGCAGGGTCACAAAAGAGTTAAACGGTTGTTTGAATATCTGTTCATCATCGTCTTATTTTGATAATAATTCACTTTTAATGATTTTTCTATTTTGGACGAAAAACATGCATGCAATTCTTCAAATAGCGAATTATATTTAAATAGATATGTTTTTATACCAGTAATTTCGGAATCTTAAATAAAATGAACAACATTTAAGGAATAATTATTTTTACCTGAAATAAATATTTTTTAAAAAAAATAAGCTTATGATGTTTTGCATAACATGATTTTTGTTTATATTTGTGAATCGAAATAATTTTTTTTCATCATTTGTGTTTTTTTAAGGTCTCCATTCGTGGAGACCTTTTTATTTTCAATAATATCATAATTGAATATTGACTATTGAAGTGGAAAAGCGGTCAAAATGTGAAATATTTTCTTTTTCAATCCCACTAATTACTTTTACTTAAAGGAATATGCGAAGTTTTATAATGTTGATAACTCTCCTTTTCAACAATAAATGACAGTTTTTTTACAGGTTTATAACTTATTGAATGGTTTTAATAAAATCAGTAGGCCTGAATTTCATCACAGACTGAAAACTTCTGGTATAAGCCTGAACACTCCTGTATCCTACTTCATAAGCTGTTTCTGAAACCGTAAGATTCCCGGAACTCAAATATTCCAGACTCTTGATAATACGGAGCATTTGCTGATATTTACTTGGGGTAAGACCTGTTTCTTTTTTGAAAATACGTTCCAGTGTACGGAAAGATAAGAGGGCTGTATCACTGAGGTCTTCCATCCTGATCTCATTATGGTAATGAGTGTGCAGATGCTCTATCACTTTATCAAGGCGCTTATCTTTCGGGAGGCTGATATGAAAGGTCAGAGAATATTCTGCAAACCGCGGAAGTTCGTTGAACAGTGCTTTCAGAAATACGTCCTCATTATGATCCGGCTTCACCAGCTTAGACCATTTTTCTGAATATTTTATCATTTCTTTCAAAACAGGAGGAACAGAAAATACATTCACCTGATCATAGAAAGATTCCTGAGTGCTGATTTCTGCAAACATGATCATCAGCTTGATCTTTTCAGAATGGGAGTTGGTTTTATGGATAGCATTTGGAGGAATCCATACCGCATGATTCTGAGGAAGAAGATAGATTTTTTCTTCAATGGTAATATATTGAAAACCACTCTCTACATATACGAGCTGTCCCTTCTGATGGTGATGAAGAACGTTATCATGAATCCAGTTTTCTTCAAACCATACAAAATACGGCTTTTTCAGTTCATCTATATTTATAGTATCGTTAGCGTTCATGTCGTTTCAGGTTAAAACTTTGGCAAAATTAAACAAAATTACTGTGTTAATTTTGTACAAAAGTTTTTATTATGATGAAGAATGAAGTAAAAAAGAATGCTTCGTATGTTTTATTAATCATTAATGTTCTGGTAGTTATACTTATTTCCAGCAACCTCAGGTCTCCGATTGTGGCAGTGGCTCCTGTTCTTGGAGAGGTAAGAGATGCTTTACAACTGGATAATTTTCAGGTGAGTCTGCTCACTTCTATTCCACTGTTTATGTTTGCTGCCTGTTCTGTGCTGGTGAGCAGGTTTTCCAATACATTCGGAATCAGTAAACTTCTGATGTATTCTCTGATTATTTTAAGCTTCGGGTTATTTTTACGAATCAGTGGTTCTCTATGGCTTTTGTTTTTAGGTTCTATATTCATTGGTTTGGGAATATGCATTGGAAATGTGGTTACTCCGGGATATGTTAAGAATAATTTCCCGAAGCAGATAGGTCTTATGACTGGAATTTTTGCTGTATCAATGAATCTTACAGCAGCATTAGCTTCCGGATTCAGTGTGAAAATTGGAGAACTGACAGGTTTTGGATGGAAAGGTTCTCTGGGAATATGGCTGGTGATCGCCGCATTGGGATTTCTGGTTTTATCACTGGAATTTATATGTAATAAAAGAAATCCGGCTCAACCCCAAGCAGCACTCAGCACCTCTGATTTTAATATGTTTAAATCTGCCCAGGCATGGAATATCAGTATTTTTATGGGGCTGCAGTCTCTATTTTATTATTGCCTCGTAGCGTGGCTTCCTTCGTTTCTTGGAGATTATCATATGCAGGGAGAAAGTTCCGGATGGGTATTTTTTGTCATTCAGATTACGATGATTCCTGTGACATTCTGCTGCCCGATTATTGCCAGTAAAATGAAAGACCAGAGACTTATGATCCTTTTCATATGTACTCTGATGTTTGGAAGTACCATGATGTTTGTCTTCATGAAATCTCAATGGATTTATGTGAATGCTGTGATTATCGGGATATCTAATGGACTGTCTTTCAGTTTGTCAATCCTGTTCTTTTCTACAAGAACGAAAAGTAGCATTAATGCGGTTAAAATATCAGGTATGGCACAATCCGTAGGCTATCTGATCGCTGCTTTCGGACCTCCGTTGTTTGGAAAGCTTCATGATTGGGACATTTCATGGAACAGTTCATTCTATCTGTTAAGCTGTGCGGTATTACTGATGCTGTATTTCGGACTGAAGGCAGCGAGAAATAAATATGTTGAGGATTAGGATAGAGGTCAGGTTACACGTCTTTTATTACTGGAAGCTACCCATTCTTCTTTTTGGCATCTTGGGCAGCTTCCTGCATTACCCGGTTTTTTATGCTCTGTATGCCCGCAGAATATACAAGAGTAATGTCTTTCCTCCTGAATATACTGTAAAGGATTATTTAATGATCCCGGCATAATTGGAAGCCCATATCTTACCGATTCATCTTCAAAAAAGAATACACTGATCTCTCCGGATATTTCTTCTATAGCCATTTCAAGCTGACCAAGTTGCGAAACTCCTTTCAGCCTTAATTCCGCGAAGAATTCGTCACTCCCCAGATTTTCTTTTTGAAAGTTTTTAATTGAAAATTCACCATTTTCTATCAGACAGATGGATTTTCCTTCAACCAGATTTTCAAAATTTTTACTTTTTCCGATGAAATGGGTCACAATAGAATACAGGAGAATAATAACAATAAAAACAATAAGGGATGAAATAATTCCGACATCCTTATTAAACATAGGATCTCCTGCTGCTGATCCAAGACCGATAATGACTACCAATTCAAAGATTGAGAGCTGTTTTACCCCTCTTTTTCCTAAAATTCTAAGTCCGATGATAATAGCCAGAAACATAATTACAGTACGAAGAATGATCTCTAAAAGAAAAGACCATTCTTCGTGTCCCAATAGTAATTCTTTCCAATCAAGATGTATGAGAAAAGCTGACAGCATACCAAATATTTATCAGGGAATATTCAAAAAATAAGCCATAATTCCTTAAAAAGTTTTCGATACTGTAAACACATAAAAAACCTTATAGGCTTCAAAAACCTATAAGGTACATTTAAAAAAAATTAAAAATAATTATTACCGGAACAGGATCAATTTAATCTTTAAACTGATCCAGAACTTCCGTAATATTCTGATAGACAAAATCCAGTTCTTCGGATGTAATACAATACGGAGGAACAAGATAAATCACATTTCCCAGTGGCCTCATAATGATTCCTCTCTGTAAGAATTCATTGTAAAGCTTCTTCCCTATTTCGTTGAAATAAGAAGTACCATTCCCGGTTTTAAAATCGAAAGCTAAAATAGTCCCGATCTGGCGAACCTTTTCTACATGAGGATGAAAAGCAAGCGCTTTTGCAAACTCTGAATGTTGATGAGTGATGCGGTTGATATTCATTTGAGTTTCGTTTGTCAAGAGTATTTCCATACTGGCAAGAGCGGCCGTACAGGCTAAAGGATTAGCTGTAAACGAATGTCCGTGAAATAAGGTTTTATAACGGTCATCCGACAGGAAAGCACTATAAATTTCATTGGAACATGTGGTGATTCCCATGGGCATCGTACCTCCCGTTAAACCTTTAGAAAAACACATAATATCCGGTTTTTCTGTAAGATAATCTGCTGCGAAAAGCTTACCCGTTCTTCCAAATCCTGTAAACACTTCATCCTGAATCATTAGAATACCTTCCTCCCGGCAGAATTTCATGAGCTGGCTAAGATCTTCGGCATCATACATCAGCATTCCGGCAGCACCCTGAACCAGTGGTTCATAAATAAAACATGCTACTTCGTCAGCAAGTTCTTTAATCTGTGCATGAAGGTGTTCCAGATTTTCAGCATTTGGTGTATCAATAAAAACGACTTCAAACAGCATACTTTCAAAAGGTTTTGTCCAGAAGCTTTTTCCACTTACAGACATCGCTCCGAAAGTATCTCCGTGATATGCATTTTTAAAAGCGAGAATCTTTGTTTTCTTTTTTTTCTGATTGTATGCATATTGAATACACATTTTTAAAGCAACTTCTACCGCTGTAGAACCATTATCAGAGTAAAAAACCTTTTCCTGACTGGCAGGAAGAAGTTTCAGTAAATTCTCTGAAAGCTGTACAGCCGGTTCATGCGTAAAGCCGGCAAAGATAACCTGTTCCAATGTGTTTAGCTGTTCAAAAACACGCTTGGCAATGTATGGATGAGAATGTCCATGCAAGGTAACCCACCATGATGAAACAACATCCATATATTTTTTTCCTTCGGTATCATAAAGATAAATCCCTTTTCCTTTTACAATAGGAATAGCATCATCAGCTGTTTTCATCTGGGTATACGGATGCCAGTTGACCGTTTTATCTCTCTCTTGCAGACTGATTTCTTTTGTTATTGTATTCATATATTGATCTAAAAAGTGGTAAAGAAGAATGTGGTTTTTAAATTTTAACGCTATGATCGCCAGGTTTTATTATATATGCTTGTTGTTTTAAGCTCACAAAGGCGTTTCACTCAGCAATAAGAAATATTCTGCTTTGCTAAATAGAATGCCCTTGCGAACGAAATATTTTAAGAATTAAAAATCTTTCTTTGCGAACCTTAGCGTTAAAAACTAATACTAGTACTGATGAAATCAGATATCAATGCTGCAATAAAAATCATAATACTAATAATCCAGCTCATCACTCATTATTTATCATTTATAATTTACTAGCAGCATGTTTCTTTTTTCATCATAGGTTTAAGCCCTAAGGTCTGAAGCATCTGCATATCTTCAGAAACTCCCGGATTAGGCGTTACCAATAATGTTTCTCTTTCTCCCGTGAAAATGGAATTGGCACCTGCCATAAAGCACCATGCCTGTTCTGTTTCTGACATTTCTATACGTCCGGCACTTAGTCTTACCATAGAGGATGGCATTACAATTCTTGCGGTAGCGATCATTCTTACCATTTCCCAGGTATCGACTTTTTCATTATCTTCTAATGGAGTTCCAGCTACTCTTGCTAATGAATTGATGGGAACAGATTCCGGATGTTTTGGCATTGTTGCCAGCGTCAGAAGCATTGAAATTCTGTCTCTGTGGGTTTCACCAAGTCCGATAATACCTCCGGAACATACTGTAATTCCTGCTTTTCTTACGTTATTGATCGTATTGATTCTGTTGTCAAAAGTTCTGGTGGAAATGATTTCTTCATAATACTGTTCAGAAGTATCAAGATTGTGATTATAAGCATATAGTCCTGCTTCCTGCAATCTTAAAGCCTGTTCTTCCGTAAGCATTCCGAGCGTACAGCAAACTTCCAGACCAAGTTCATTTACGCCTTTTACCATATCAATTACTCTGTCAAAATCACGGTTATTGCGAACTTCACGCCATGCTGCTGCCATACAGAATCTTGATGATCCGGAATCTTTCGCCTTCTGAGCGTGTGCAATTACGGTTTCAGTTGGCAATAAGGCCTGTACTTTGATGTTGGTATGATAACGTGCTGCCTGTCCGCAGTAGGAGCAGTCTTCAGGGCATCCACCCGTTTTGATGGATAATAATGTAGAAATCTGCACTTCAGAAGGGTCATGCCATTCGCGGTGTACGGTTGCTGCTTTATAAATAAGTTCCATCAGAGGTAAATGATAAATTTCTTCAATTTCCTCTTTGGTCCAGTTGTTTCTCAATGTTGTTTTAGTATCCATTATCCTGTTTTTGTTATTGTTAATTGCTTTGCAGCATTTTGTATTGATTCCTTATCGGTATGATTGATCTCTGGAATCCTTATAATTTTTGTTTCTTTTTCGATAAAACTGCAGATCACTCTTTCTGTATCTTCCGGGAAATCTCCATTAAGAATTAAATATTCCAATGGTATTTCTCTCTGTTGTAAGGCTAAGATTGAGAGTAAACTATGATTGATGCAGCCCAGATAGTTTCTTACGACCAATGCTGCCGGAAGGTTTAATTCATCAATCAGATCAATCATAAAAGTAGTGTCTGAAATGGGAACCATAAGACCTCCCGCTCCTTCTACAATCAGTGGGTTTTCTGTTTTTGGGAGTTGAAAATCATTCAGATTGATGGTAATATTTTCTTCTCCTGCAGACTGATGTGGTGAAGCTGCCAGCTGTAAACGGTAAGTTTCAGGATGGCAAAAGCTGGTATCTGTCCATGCTTCAATTTTATGACTGTCTGTGTAATGCAGATCTCCGGACTGTATCGGTTTCCAGTATTCTGTTTTAAAATGCTGAACCAAAACAGCTGAACAAACTGTTTTTCCTATTTCGGTTCCTATTCCTGTTATAAATAATTTCATGTTTTGATTTGGGATTCGTGTTTCGGGTTTTAAAAATTATACCTTACATAAATTCTTTAATAATTTCTGTCAGTTTCATAATTTCTTGTTCTGTATTAAAGCTGTGAAGGCATATTCTCAAGCGTTCACTACCTTCTTTTACCGTTGGACTGTAAATGGCATAGGTTAAAAATCCTTCTTCAGATAAAGTGTCCTGTACTGTTTTCAGTTTTTGGTTATCCGGGATTAGAATAGCCTGAACCGGACTCGTTTCTGCGGATGGATAATCTAGATTTTGGCTTCGGAAAATCCTGATATTATCCTGAAGTTTTTTAGACAGCTCAATATTTTGATCCAAAAATTCATATCCGCTTTTTATGCTTATCCACTGAAAATCCTGCGCTGATGTCGTATAAATAAACGGACTCGCAAAATTGACCAGATAAGATTTCACCGTTTCACTGCAAAGAATTGCTGCTCCGTGAGCTCCAAGGGCTTTCCCATAAGTTACAACGGCTGCTGAAACTTGTTTCTGCAATTCATATTTTTCAATCAATCCATATCCAAAAACTCCGAAAGCGTGGGCTTCATCAACAATTAAAGAAGCTTTATACCGTTCTGCAATCGCTGCAATTTCCTGAAGAGGAGCAAAATCTCCCTCCATCGAGTACAGACTTTCTATGGCGATATAGCAATGACCTTCCTGTCTTTTTAACACATTTTCAAGATCTTCAAGATCATTGTGTTTGAACTTCAATTTTTTAGCATTCGAAAGTTGACACGCATCATGTACGGACCGATGAATCTGTTCGTCCACAATAACAACATCATGACGGCTGGGAAGCGTTGAAAACAAAGCAAGGTTTGCATTATATCCTGACGGGAAAAGCAATGCCGATTCAAAATGATGTTTCTGAGCAATAAAATGTTCCACCGAAGTGGCAACATCGCTGTTTCCACTGATCAGTCTGGAACCTGTACTTCCTGAAAGCATTTGAGGATTGTCTATAATCTTCTGCAGCAAAATGTTTTGAAGCTCTTTATTTTGTGCAAAACCCAGATAATCATTGGAATAAAAATCAACTCCTTCAGATTGAAGCCTTAACCGCCTTAATGTTCCTTCCGCTTTCCTTTTGTCAAGGGACTGCTGAAAACGAAGGATATTATTAAGCATAATGTAACTGAGCAACTTCTTCTGTAACAGCATTCATCCACTCTTCGTGCAGTTCTTTTTCTATGGTCAGAATATGATCTGCATGGTCTTTCCAATCTGGTGAAAATTCGTTGAGCTGGTTGATCATTTCTTCCAGATGTCCTTCTTCTTCAAGGATAATAGATTTTACCATGATTTTAGAAGAAGCTTCAGTAAGCGCATCCTGATAGACAGGATAAAGTTCGTCAGCACGTACTTCAATCGCATAGGTTACAAAAAGATAGGCAGCATATTTAATATCTGTTTTATCAAGATTAAAAGCTTTCTGAAGGTAGCGACAGGCTTTTATATCCAATGAGTGAAGATATTGGCTTGTTGCAATAGGTGCCAGAAGCTCTGTGCTTTCGTAGGTTTTGCAGAGTTCAGGATTTATTTTACCAATCTGCTTTTTCAGGTAATAAGCGTGGCGGTGTTCTTCAGCTGCATGTTTCAGTTGGATCTGAGAAACTAATGTTGGATGTTCACATTTTGATATTTTTCTTGCACCGGCATTTTCCATAAATGAAAGCGTATTCAACCATTTGGCGTGGGTACTTCCGTCCTGTACAATTCTTTTTAACAGATGATGAAATTCCATAGATTTTTATTTTGATGTCAAAAGTAGTATATTGCCGGATGGTTCTATGGTGCCAGTTTTGATATTATGGATAGTCCGGTTAGAATTCCCTATGAAAGTTTTATAAAAATAGATAGAAAATCAGAAACTTCTATCTATCTGCAGATTGCGAATCAGCTGATCAATTCCATTCAGCGAGGTGTTTTACCTTTTGGAACAAAACTTCCGGGAACAAGAACCTTCAGTGAAATGTTGGAAATCCATAGAAATACAGCGGTTGCAGCGTATGATGAACTGTCGGCACAGGGCTGGACAGAGAGTTTTCCGAACAAAGGAACTTTTGTGATTGGAAAAGATCAGGAAAAATCCGTGAAAGTGAACGATTTTGAGCAAAATAACCTTCAAAACTATCCAATAACGACTGGTTTTTCATTTAAAACATCCAATATTTTAGATAATCCTTTTGAGCACTCGGATTGTGAGTATGTCTTTAATGATGGGGTGCCAGATATCCGTTTAACGCAAATCGGACAGCATTCCCGGTTTTACAGTTCTATTTTGAAACGTAAATCCAGTCAGAAAGCTTTTGGACATTACAATCATGACGGAAGTGAATTTTTTAAGGAACATTTATCCCAATACCTGAATCTTTCCCGCGGACTTCCTATTTCCAAGAATAACCTTCTTATTACCAGAAGTACGGAAATGAGTATTTATATTGTTTCAGAAATTCTTCTTTCTGCCGGTGACACCGTATTGGTGGGTGCTTTGAGTTACTTTTCCGTCAACATGATCTTTATGAAAGCTGGTGTTGATATTGTTTCGATTCCCATTGATGAAGAAGGAATTATCGTAGAAAGCGTACGGGAAGCCTGTAAAAAACAGAAAATACGGATGCTCTATCTAACTCCCCACCACCACTATCCTACTACCGTTGCGCTAAGTGCTCAGAGAAGATTTGAATTATTGGAATTAGCGAATGAATACGGATTTATTATTCTCGAAGATGATTACGATTATGAATTTCATTATGATAAAAGTCCTATTCTTCCTTTAGCCAGCGCAGATACCAATGGAATGGTGATCTACATTGGTTCTTTCGGGAAATCTCTGGCTCCGGGGTTCAGGACAGGATTTATTGTAGCTCCGGAAAATCTGATGACAGAAATGCGTAAATACCTGGGAATTATAGACCGTCAGGGTGATATTCTGATGGAAAGAGCACTTGGAGAAATGATCGCAGAAGGAGAAATCAATCGTTATCTTAAGAAGTCTTTAAAAGTCTACCAGGAAAGGCGTAATTATTTTTCCGGATTGCTGGAGGAAAATTTGGGTGATTTGATATCTTTTCAGAAACCTTCCGGAGGGCTGGCCATTTGGCTGGAATGGAATATTCCGCTGAATCTGATGCAGCTGAGCCGAAATTGTGCAAAAGACAATCTTTTTATTCCGAAAACATTATTGTATCAGAATAAAGGGCTGACTGCGATGCGTTTGGGATTTGGGGATCTGAATATTGAAGAAATGAATAAAGGGATTGAGGTTTTTTCAAAAAACGTGAAAGAATTGATAAGCTGATTATTTTATTAGTTGGAAAACGCAAGGGCGCAATTGAGATGAAGAGAACTTGTTTTAAGGCGCAAGGATTTTATCTTCGATAAAATCGATACTGGATAATATGACGTTTTAACCTTTTAAATTTAACCACAAAGTCACAAAAGTTTTTAAACACTTAAGTTTTTTAAGCTAAATTTCATACATAATAAAGTACACCTAAGTTTTTAAAATCTTTGATTTTCATCTTATATAAACTGTTCTGCGGTATCATTTTAAACTTATTTAAACGGATAAAATAAATCTTTTGTGATTTTGTGGTTTAAAAAAGTAAAAGCCCCTTTCCAGAGGCTATTATTAATGATGAGAAGGATAAACTATTTTGTTTTTCTTATGTTTTGGTTTCTTCTTTTTCCTGTTTAAATAGATGATAAACCCTGTAATGGGAAGTGATGTTGCGATCATTGCTGCCAGAAAATAAATGACTCTGCCCGTTAATCCCAAAATACTTCCGGTGTGAAGGTCATAATTTCTTTCTCTCAATGCGGTTCCATATCCGATATTTTTGTTTTTATAAGATTTAGATTTTACAATACCTCCTGAATACTGATCAAAATTAAACTGTTCGTTTCTGTATTGTCGTCCATCATAAGTAATTTCTGCATAAAAGGTTCCTTCCTCTGATCTTGGAAAATTGATAAGCGCTGATTTTTTGTTTTTAAGTCCATTTTCCATGGTGGTTCCAATCAGATTGAGAATATGTTCCCGGTTTGAAAACTCTCCGGAAGGAATGGTACTTTTGGCTTTCTTTTCTGTGGGAATGTTTCCATTTAATGTATTCTTTATCCATTTGTCTGCATCTTCAAAGCTCCATATCAAAGCGGAATAAGAGATCAGAAGCAAAGGAATTACGGAATAAAATCCCAGTACATTATGAAGGTCATAGTTGATTCTTTTCCAGTTGGCTGATAATTTAATGAAAAACATTCCTTTCAGCATGCTTTTGCTCATTTTACGGGGATACCATATCACAAGCCCCGAAAAAAGAATGATCGCCAACACCAGTGTGGAATAACCGGTAATTGTTTTCCCTATTTTTTCACCCAGCAAAAGCCTTCTGTGAAGATCCAGTACAATTTCAAAAAAATCCTTTTTGGCATCTTCCACTTCCTGTACTTTTCCGGTATAAGGATCAATATACACACGGTAATAATAAAGATAAGTTCCCCAATAGGTCCATGCTTCATTATTCATTTTAAGGGTTCGGAATACATAGGTTTGTGCAGGATCGGAAGACATTATTACTCTTTTGACCTTTAAACCTTCAGGAAGTGCTTTTTCTGCTTTTTCCGTAAGTTCTGACAATGATAGTTTTTTCCTTCCAATGTTTTCAACATAATATCTGTTGGGATGAACAAGATGTTTTAATTCTTCTTCAAAAGACAGGATACATCCTGTAGTGGCCATAATAACAACTATAAGCCCGGACGTGAGTCCGAGCCATAGATGTAACTGATATGCAATTTTTCTGAACTTTAATTTCATCCTTAAAATTTAAAGCTTACCTCAGCAACGAAATTACGAGGCATCTGAGCGACTACTACTCCCTGCCCTGCAAAATACTGTACATTGCCCAGGTTATTCATTTTAAATCCTAATCTGTATCTTTCTTTTTCAAGGGAAACAGAAGCATTCACCAAAGTATAGGCAGGAAATATAAACTGTCCGGTAACCACTTTATTTCCGGTAATCTGTTTTCCTACACGATTTACCCCGAAACCTACTCCAAGTCCCTGAAGTCCTTTGATTGGAAGAATGTAACTGATCCAGGAATTGAATACATTCGCAGGACCTGCAGATTCCGGACGGCGCCCATCTACAGCAGGATCAGCTTTTTCATATCTGCTGTGATTGTAGGCATATCCGGCCATAATATTTAATCCCTGAACAGGGTTCATGATCGTTTCGATTTCAATCCCTTTACTTCTCTGCGTTCCATCCTGAACAACAATATTGTATTCTTTTCCGTCACGGATCACTCCGGTTCCTCTCTGGATATTGTCAACAAGGATGTCATAATATGAAACGGTAAAATTAATTTTGTTTCTCCAAAGATTTCCTTTCAATCCTATTTCCCACTGGTTGGCCATCTGTGGCTTCATATCTCCGCTATAATCTGCCAACTGTTGTGTAACAGGTGCTGTATAGCTGAACCCATTCATATAGTTTCCATAGGCTGATAACTGATCTTTAAGGATCTGGTATACGATTCCTACTTTAGGAGACCAGGCTGTCTGTTTGAATTCACCCGCACGTTTGTTATCATTCAGATTAAGCTGTCCTTTACTTTCATAATGATCCATACGCAAACTTACCAGCGTAATCAATCGGTCGGTAATATAGGTTACGTTTGAAATATAAGCTCCATAAAGATTGGATGCTGTGGTATTTCGTACCAATGGAGATTTACCCACCAGCATTGCAGCCTGGGTAAAAGCCTGAATTTTTTGCAGTGCCAGATCCTTGGATATATTACCATATATTCCTGTTACTGGTGCTACCACTGGTCCTGAAGGGTTTGTCCCATCAATATAATCATACACTACAATCGGAGAATGATTATTGTTGATAGATTGATTTAAATAATCTAATCCGATCAACACTTTATTTTTAATTTTTCCAATATTAAATTCTCCGTTGAAGTTCTGTTGAACACTTGTGGAAGAAGCTTCCGAGTTCTGCCACTGTACGTTACGTTCCAACAGAGCATCACTGGTTGTTCCTCTGATAAACTGATATTGATATAATCCTTCCGTCTTTCTGAAGTTTCTTGAAAGCAACGTTTGCGAAGTCCATTTATCTGAAATTTTGTAATTAGCCTCTGCTTTTACATTGATAGATGGAGCTTTTAGGGTCATATCATTGTTGGAGTATGACCTTTTCCAGTCGAAGCCAAGTTCATCAGGGTTGTGAGCAACATAAGGCCTTGTTCTGGTCAGGAAAATAATCGGAGTGTTTGTTCCTTCATAATTATAAATCTGAGCTCCTAAGTTAAATTTAAGCCTTTCATTAACCTGATAACTAACTGTAGGCGCTACAAAGAATGATTTCCTGAATTCGGAATCCCTGAAACCATTTTGATACTGATAGGCTGCATTCAAACGGAATAACATATTTCTGGATTCTGTAATCGGTCCGTAAACATCAGCTGTTATACGGTTCAGGTTGTAGCTTCCCATCAAATAAGAAGCTTCTCCTCCGAAATAATCTTTCGGTTTTTTGGTTACAGCATTGATCAAACCTCCAAACGAAGTTACCGCACCTCCATATAATGTTCCTGAAGGTCCTTTAATCACTTCCAGACGTTCAAGATCTACAGGATCTATTTCTCCATTGGTGGTTGCCGGAACACCGTCTACCATGGATACTTTGGTAGGAAAACCTCTAAGGCTGTAGTAGAAACTTCCGTCTCCGGAGCCTCTTCCCGGGCTTCCCTGCATTTTTACCATACCCGGAACGTTTTTCAATACTTCCGAAATATCGTAAGTAAGCTGTTCTTTCATGATCTGCTGGTTGATGCTTGTATAAGCCTGTGGATTTTCAAGAACTTTCAAAGGCATTTTGGCCACTGAAGTACTGTCTTTATCCAAAAATTTATTTCTGCTCACTGCATATACGGTAATTCCCTCTATCACATTATTGTGTAAAGGAGCGTAGATAGCAGGAATTTCGTAGACATCTTTCTGAATGTGGATGGGTTCCCTCATCAGTTCGATGTCATTTAAAACCACCTGAAGCGTATATTCTCCAGGTGGCACATTTTCAAAGTAATATTCTCCTAAATTATTGGTTTTTGCCTGATAAGACGTGTTGACAAGTCTTAAAACAGCGTTTTTTACCGGTGCTTTTTCAGACAGCATGATTTTGCCATGAATTCTGTCGCCCTGCTGTGCAGAAAGCGAGTTGGAAGATAAAGCAAGACCAAGAAGTAATATAAGGGTTTTAGATGTTTTCATGCTGTAAGTTTTGTAACAGGGGATAGTTTATTTTACCGTTTTGTGATAATGGGAATGATTCTATACGTTCTGTGCGTACATATTGCGGGTTGATACGCAGCTTATTTTTAATGGTTTCGGTGATGATTTGAGGATCAATTTCAGGATTGTCATACAGCACAACGATTTTTTTATCATTGGCATTCAGACATACGAAGGTATTGCCCTGCATCTCATTTTTAAGAATAAATTCTACCTCATCGAGATTCAGGCGTATTCCGAAAAGCTTCATGATACGCTTTATTCTTCCTGTGATATAATATATTCCGTTTTCACCTTTTCTGGCAGTATCTCCGGTATGCAGTACAGAAGGCTGATCATACGTTGTCAAATCTTCCAGCTTATTGGCGTAACCTCCGAAAATACTGATGTGTGAAAAGAGAAGTTCATCGGTTTCAGGATCAATTCTGAAACTTCCGTTGTGTACAGGAGTTCCGATAGAAGTCTCCCCTTCCAGCAATCCTTCTGTAGTAAGATAAGCCATTCTTCCACCTGCTTCAGTCTGTCCGTATTGTGCAAAGAAATCTTTTTTAAATTCATGACAATAAGAGAAAATGGTTTTTCTCAATTCAGCGTTGATTACGCCTCCGGTATGGGTAAAATATCTCAGGCTTGGAGAATCTTTTCTGAAGAATCCTATTCTGTTCAGGTTTTCATAAAGAAAAGGTACTCCACCCAAAGTACTGTAACCGTACTCCTCCATTTCATCCCAGAATGCTTTCTGCATAATGTCTTTATCGGTACAGACAATTCTTCCGGCACGCATACAGTTGGTCGTGAAAATAGAGAATCCGTATACAAAATTGATCGGAACGTTTAAAGGAACTACATCAGTTTCCTGAACCGGCATATACTGAAGGATGCTCAATGCGTTCTGATAAAGACTTTCATCAGATAATTTAACCAGCTTCGGAACACCTGTAGTTCCTGAAGTACTTAGAAGGATTTTAATTTCAGGATTAATGGTAATCTCAGGTTTATAATCATCCTTTGCAAAAATTCTGATATGATCTGAGAATTCTTTCAGGCTGTATCCTTCAATGGCTTCTCTCTGTGGATCAAAGATATATTTCGGACGGTACCCTGCTTCAATACGTTCTTTGAACTCCTCATGCAGTTTCTGTCCCAATACCGCTATCGTGTGCGCTGTTCCATAAAAATTGAGGAGCACCTCAATGCTGGACAGCTGATTGTCATTGTACAAAAAGAGCAGGCCTTTTTCTACGGGGTTTAAGCCTAAAGACCGGTACAGTGTTCCCACCGGTATTGTTGTACCGGTGGAAGCATCTGTAAACGCCAGGTTCTTATTAGCAATTACATTTTCTAAAATTTTCATAGGCTTAGTTTTCTACGAATACATCGTATTTTTTCATTTTTTCACGAATCTTTCCGACAGTTCCCATCTCCAGAATATCATTGAAATCAAATTTGATCTGATAAAACTGTTCAAGCGCTTCCACGATCAGAAGATGAGACATAGAATCCCATTCCGGGATTTCCTGATACGTTAGTTTTTCATCTACCAGTTCTTTTTTGATGGCGATGGCAGAGGCGATAATTTCATAAAATTCTTCTGTAGTGTTCATTTTAAATTTTTATAGTTTTCCATTTTCCATTTCTAAAAATCATTAGGAATAGCACAGCCAAAACAATTTCCGAAGAAACGATAGCGGTAAATATTCCTCTCAGTTCCCACTGAAATCTTACTCCTAAGAGATAGGCCAGAGGAAGCTGAATCACATAAAACATGACGATATAAAGCAGTGTAACCTGCATAATATTTCCGGCTGCATTCAATGCACGGCTGATTACCATAGTGAATCCTAAGAGCAGATAAGCCATAGATACGACATGGATGTATTGAACTGCATATCTTGCAACTTCAGGTTCGGTAGTGAAAAACTTCACTACATATTCCGCAGCGATCTGCCAGAATAAGGCTACAAGTACCAGATACGTCATGTTGATGGTTCCGGCTCTCCAGACTGTTTTTTCTGCACGTTCCGGTTCTCCGGCACCCAGATTCTGGCCCGTAAGCACTCCTGCTGCATTTCCTATTCCCCAAGCAGGCATTGTTGCGACCGAAGCAATACGCTGGGCAATAATGTATCCTGCCAGCGCTGTTGTTCCGAAAGTGGAGATGATCTTCACCATAATCAGCCAGCTTGATGTTGGAATGATATATTGGACCAATCCTCCAAAGGCTATTTTCAGAATCTTCTGCAGTAATGGGATATCAAGCTGGAAAGGAACTCTGATGCTGATGCTGGTTCTCCCGGTAACAAATATGAAAGCCTGGTATAAAACCCCTAATGTCCTTGATAAAACCATAGCATATGCCAATCCCATTAATCCGAAAGCAGGAATAAATCCTAATCCGAAAACAAGGATTACCGCAAAGATGATATTGGAAATATGACAGATCCAAAGTGATTTCATGGCAATATCGGCATCACCGGCACCTCTGAAGAGTCCATTCACCGAAAGACGGAGAATCACAAGCCCGATACTTAAAAATACCAGTCTTGAAAAGGAAATTCCATCTGTTACCGTACTGGCATTGACGCCAAGGAAATCAACAATTTCAGCGGAGAAATAACAGGAAACACCACCAATCAGCAAGGCAAAAAACAGGGCAAGCAGGATAATATACTGAGCTGTTCTGCCCATTCCTTCCTGATCTTTTTCTCCGGCTCTTCTTGCAATAAGCGTTGCTGCGGCAATACCAAGTCCTACTGCGATGGCATAAGCAAAATTGATGTAATTGTCAGTGATCCCTACAAGTCCAAGCACTTTATCTCCTAATTTGGCAATAATCAATAGATTAACACTCACAAAAACAGATTCCATGACAAGTTCCATCACCATAGGAATGGCAAGGCTAAAGATGGAACGGTTGATACTTCCGGAAGTAAGCTCAACTTTCTTTCCGGCTATGGCTCCATACGTAAAAACCGCTCCTTCTTTTAGTATATGCAGGAATTTCCTCATACTGCTGCTACTGAATTTTTATTGGCAATCTGGTACAGTGGATTCGGCAATGCTCCATCTTTTCTTGGAATGGCAAATGCTTTATTTTCACTGTAACCGTTATTTTTCAGACGCAGACTGTTGATATAGAATCTTTTGAATGCAGGCACATACAGGTCATACTTTTCAAATCGTTCCTGAAGGTGAGTATTCTCCGCTTTATAATTTTCTACACAGTTGTGAACAAGTTCCCAGAATTTTTCTTCATTAAAGTCTGAATAGGTGTGTAATGCATTTGACAGATATCTGAAGAAAGCATCAAAAACGCCAAGCAAAATAAATAACGGGATATTTTCTTTGTTAGAAGACTGGATCAAACCATCTGCAAGGTGTGCAGGAAGCTTTTCTCTTGCTTCAGTGGTCAAAACGATATCATCTACAAAGTCTTTGATTACGATCCTCTTTGGAACTCCATTTTTCAAAACAACCATAATGTTTTCTCCGTGCGGCGTTACACATAATGAATGCGTGTAATAGATATGCAACAAAGGCGTAAGATAGGCATCCAGATAGCTTTCAATCCATTTTTCAATACTCAGGCCTGCTTTCTCCGCAAATGCCTGAACTAATGGAAGTCCGCTTTCATCTACATACAATAAAGAAGCCATGGTAACCATTTGTTCGTCTTCTTTCAGATAGTTTTCAGCACTTTCTCTCCATAATGCTCCAAGGAATTCATTATATTGGTAAGGAACGCTGGCAATAGCTCCGTACTGTGGGTGCAGATAAGTGATGGCAGCTTCTTCTCCTAAGAAAATAGTTTCTTTATTTTCAAGGTATGCATCATCTTTTATTAAGCCTTTTACCCAATCCGTAATGGCTGGAGCAATTTTCATCTGTTTAGGCGATAATCCCCGGATATTTCCTGTACTTAGGATGGAAACAGCTGTTTTCAAATATCTTTTCTTCGGATGATCTACATTGAATAAAGTACGGATACTCTGTTGTGGACTATAGGTATCACTTCCTTCTCCCAGCTGAATTAAAAGTCCGGAAGCAATATCTCCTGCAAAATGAATCTGAAGCTTATGCTCCCACTGCCATGGATGTACGGGGATAAAGTGATAATCTTCAACAACTTTTCTTTTATTCAATAGCTGCTGCTGAAAATCATTATATAAATCCTCTCCTATTTCAGAACGATAGAATTCTTCTCTGTTAATGTGTTCCAAAGACTGGAATGACGATCTGCTTTTATGGGAAGCCAGCCAGATCACTTTTAAATTCTCATCTGCTTCAGGAGCAAATGTTTTCAGATCACGTGGAGAAAAACCTAACCGGCTTTTGTTTACAATTACCCACGGATGTCCGGTCATATTATGCTCTACCGTCTGATAATCTGCATCCGCAAGGTCTTTTGAAGACATTACTCCTTTGGATAAAATCAAAGCATCACAATACAGCGTATGCAGTAATTCTTCCGTGTATCTTGCAATAGTATAAGGATCCAAATCGAATACAGACTGCATTTCCAGGAAGAAAGCCGCCACATCTACGGCAGACAGATCTTCACCGTTTTCGGTTTTTGTAATACTGTTTTTATCAATATGCCAGTAGTCCATCATCCTTTCCTGTCCGCGGAAGTGGTATGAAATATTTTCAAATCCTGTTTCGAGTTTGAAAACAGTATATCCTTCTTTATCTTCAAAAGTTGCTACAGGTTTCAGAAGCTCTTCATGCATGAGTTCTGCGATGGTTTTGGCCATTAGGTTTCTGTTAGCCTGATTCCAGTTTTCCTGGCTTACGGTATTTTTTAAGTTGGTGTTCATTGTATGATTAAATTTTGGCAGTTGGTAAATCAGCATATTTTTCCACATCGAAATCCTGGAAAGCAATTTTCTTTTCAATTTTATAATACTCTCTTCCCAGAATATCATTGATGATGTAGGAATTACGGTACGCCGCCATTCCCAGATCAGTAGAAATATAGCTGTGGGTATGTACTTCAGCGTGGAGAACATAGATTTCTCCTCCGTTGTAGTCTATTGAATAATTCCTGTTTACATCAAACAATCCGCTGGAATCTCTTTTAATTCTGTCCTGAATATTCTTTATGAATGCAGGCTCGTGGTAACGGTATCCTGTTCCCAGAATCAGATAATCAGCTTCCTGATCATAAGGAACTTCCTGTTCCAGCTGTGTGAATTCAAGGTTGATAAAGTCAGGATTACTGTTGTCTACTCTATTCAGCTGGCTGTTAGGAATGATTTTAAGATTAGGATCAGCATTGTCGATATTCAGATCATAAATAAAATCATAGATATCATTAATCAGATCGTAGTTGATTCCTTTAAACTGAGCTTGCTGCTTGCTTAAAATGGTTTTTCTTGCTGACTCACTTCTGTTGTAGAAATATTCTACATAATCCGGAGAAGTAAGTTCCAGTGTCAGTTTAGAATATTCCATAGGGAAAAATCTGTCCGGACGGGAATACCATCCCAGTTGTGTTTTTTCATTTCTGCTCTGAAGCAGGTCATAGAATACTTCTGCAGCACTTTGCCCGGAACCGATGATCGCAATCTTTTTCCCTTGAGATAATAGCTCCTCTTTTCGATACAGATAAGAACTGGTATGAATAATTCTGGAATCATCTTTCGGAATAAAAGAAGGAATATGAGGTTGTGTCCCCGTTCCTAAAATCAGTCTTTCCGTTTTAAAAACAGTTGTTTCTTTTGTTTTGGTGTGAATCGTAGTTACATGATACAACCCTTCTTCATAAGTGATATCCACTACCTGCGTAGAAAAACGGCATTGTGGAAGCTGTGCAATCACCCACTGGCAGTAACGGTTGTATTCTTTTCTCGGGATGAAAAAATCTTCTCTTATAAAAAACTTATACAATCTTCCGGTTTCCTTCAGATAGTTCAAAAGACTCAAAGGATTAGTTGGATCGGCCATGGATACGCAGTCGCATAAAAATGGAGTCTGCAGGGTTACATGGTCAATCATCAGTCCCGGATGCCAGTCGAAACCATCTCTCTGGTCCAGGAAAAGGGTTTTCAGTTCCGAAATCGGATTAGATAATGCGGCAAGTCCCAGGTTGAAAGGGCCTATACCTATGCCTATTACATTGTATACGGCTTCGTTAGTCATTTTTTGTGATGTTTGTGGTGATTTGTACCTCTTTATTCTGTGGGAATTTTTCCCAGTACCATTCTCTGTAACAGAAATTCAGATTGGCTTTTTTATGGGGCATTTCAATTACTTTATCTACTTTGAAGCCTACATGGGCTTTGTTCATCATAGACGCAAGAGAGTCTACAGATCCTTCGCCTACCATTTTTCCTACCTGTGGCTGTGCAAAAACATAGTCGACCATAGATTGTGTGGATGGAGATACAAATTTTTTCTTAGGATCAGTAGGTGCGATAAACTGGTGTGTTCCGTAATCTGTAGGTAATACGTCATAATAATCTCCCACGATATCTCTGCAGGCCCAATAAATCTCGATATTACAAGAAGGCTCATCATTTCCTGCAATGATATAACTGTGCGCTTCGTCACCTGGAAGCATCAGTCTGTAATACGTTTCCAGTTCATCAATAGGCCAGTTCATCTGCCAGATTTTTACCGCATGTTCACGGTTGAACCATTCATGAAGCATTTCAAGATCGTTTTCAAGATCTATAGGACGCATGCTCATGGTTACATCTTCTTTCTGGAAGTATCTTTTAAAGAAAACTTCTGTTCCCTGCGGATTGATTAACTGATCCGAAAAGAAATGCTTATGAAGAAGGTTCGGAACTTTAGCATAAGAAATTGAAGAAGCATTCACACCACCGTCTACATCAGCAACGGCCGACTGAAGATTTGATTTTACTGCCCAATATCTTTGATTCAAAGCATAATCAGTTAGTGATGAAGGTTCAGTTTCATGAAGATTTTCAAACTCTCTGTACAGAATATGAATCAGTCTTCTTTCCTTAACCAGACCTGTTTTGCCTATTGAAGCAATCAGTGCGCTCAGGTTACTTACCAGAAGGTGATGTGAAATAATGTCGAGAAGGCGCTCATCTCTGATGAAAAGATCTTCAATTTCAGGATAATCTTTAATCAGAGATTCATATTTTCCTTTGAAGCTTTCTTTGATCAGATACCCTTGTCCGTCTCTTACATAAATAGATTCAGGAAGAAGTTGATTATCCAATTGAACAAGTAAGTTTTGCTGATGAATTTCAGGAGCCATGCCTAATTGATCATACAACCTGTTTAAAGGAGAAAGCAATAGGTTTACATACTTTTCAAACCAGATAATAGCTGCTTTTTCTGCATCTACTCCTAGTTGATTGGCTACATTTTTAAAGAAATGCGTTGTAAAATTGAAACCATCTGTAGATTCATCCTGGCAAAGTCTTGCTAACAGAATGACTTTATCTTCATTTGAAAAAGGATTTTCACGGAGCAGTATATTCAGACTGTCCATATTTTTCCCTTCATAATGAACGCTTAACGTGGATGGTTCCAGTAATAATTTAAAATTCGGGAAACTTTGTTCAAATGAAGCTTTTTGATGCTGCCACCAGATTGCCGAAGCATACCCTCTGTTGAGATCTTTTAAGCTGTTTGTTCTCACAGAACCAGTCATTAAAACATGCAGAGAGAATTTCAACATCCAGCTGAAATCAGGATTGTATACTGTTCTTATGGATGATGTTGCATAAAAATCCTCTCCTAATGGCCCGATGTGAATAATTTTTCCGGAACCCAGCATTTCAGGATATTCTGCTGTTGATAAAAGATATTGTGCCTCCCATGGATGGCATGGAACTATATAAAAATCATTGATGTTTTCAAAATCGTAGCTTTCCGGTAATGAAGTCCATTTTTCAAAAATTTCTTTTGCAGAAATTCCCGGAAGAGATTTTTCCGTGATGCAGTCTTTATGAATCAGGAAATAATCCAGCTGAAATCCTTTTCCGAATTCGGGGCCGTATAAAAGCTGTTCCTCTTCAGAGAATCCCATTCTTGACTTGGTGAAAGGGTGCAGATTATGTCCTGCCGGAAGCATTTGTTCAGATTCAAGAAAAGAATAAGTTAAAAGTTGATCATCCTGGAGACAAGCTTCTGTTGTCAATTCCAGGTTTCTTAAGCTGCTTTGAATTCTTTCCACAAAGTTTCTGAAACCTGTTTCGTTTGTAGTTTCAGAAAGTTCTCTGTAAACCAGCTTAGTAAGCTTTTGATCATTAACTTCAAAAACTTCCTGATTTTGATGATCTACTGCCCACAAAACAGGTCCGTATTCATGAAAAAGAGTTTCGGAACGATAGGAAACCGGAGCAAATAAAAACAGTCCGCTTTTCTTCATTTCAAACCTCATAAACAATGAATAATCACTGTTTTGAAGTGCTTTTGCCGTGAGAAGATCATATTTCGGAACGCCCTGATAGAATTTTCCGTTTCCCAATTCTCTCAACATTCCGTTCAGCAGAATTCTGAAAGTAATTTCCCGGGCTTTTTCTCCTGTTTTATTTTTCTGAATTAAAGTCTTTTCCATGATTTTTGATTGTGGTGAGAATCTGATGAATGTCTTCTGTCGTGGTAATCGGGTTCAGGAAGGTAAATTTTAAATAGAAATTTCCGTCAACCTTTGTACTTGCTACAAGTATTTCTCCGCTGTAGAACAGTTTCATCTTGATGTATTGATTCAGGGCATTCAGATCACTGATTTCCGGATTAACATATCTGAAAACAAGAACACTTAAGTCAGAATCTGAAAGAAGTTCAAAATCTGCATCTTCAGTAATCATTGCTGCGGCATCTTTGGTAAGATCAATCACAGTATCTGTATATTCTGCCAGCTGTTCTTTACCCATCATTCTTATGGTAAACCAAAGTTTTAAAGCATCAAATCTTCGGGTACTCTGGGTAATGGATTTATTGATCTGTGCCGGAATTTCCTCTTCGTCCATCTCTTTCGGATTCAGATAATCGGCGTGATGTTTCAGAATTAACAGTTCTTTCTTGTTCTTAACAATAAAAGCACTGCTGCTGATAGGCTGGAAGAATGATTTGTGGTAATCAATCGTTACAGAATCTGCTCTTTCAATGCCGTTGATCAGGTCACGGTATTTATCACTTAACAATAAAGCACAGCCGTAAGCTGCATCTACGTGCATCCAGATGTTATAATGTTCAGCAATATTGGCGATATCATCCAGTGGGTCAATATTTCCAAAATCTGTAGTTCCTGCTGTTGCTACGATTCCGATAGGAATATTTCCTAGCTGTTCTTCCCTTTTAATGTATTTCTTTAAAAGAGAAATGTCCATACGGAAACGGTCGTCTGTAGGAACTTTCACGATACTTTTCTCACCCAGCCCCATTATTGAAGCATTTTTCAGATTGCTGAAATGAGATTTATCCGAAACAAATATTCTGAAACGGCTTGCCTCCACTGGAAGACCATCCATTTTAATATTATGATTGTATCTTTTCTGAGAAAAGCAGTCACGCATCATGACCAATCCCATTAAGTTGCTCTGTGAGCCTCCGGCTGTGAAAACACCGTCGCTCTCATTAGTGTTATATCCAATCTGTCCGGCAGTCCAGTCGATCAGTTTTCTTTCCATAAAGGTTCCTCCTGCACTCTGATCATACGTATCCTGAGAAGAATTGATGGCACTTACAAGAATTTCTCCTGCCAATGCCGGGATTACTACAGGACAGTTTAGGTGAGCTACATATTGTGGAAGATGAAAAGCTGTGGCATGTTTCACATAGATTTCGTCTACTTCTGCCAGTAGCTCATTATAGTTGGATAATTTTTGATTAAGATCAATCTGTTGAACCATTCCTTTCATTGTTTTGGCTTCTATACCACTGAAAGGTTTGTTGTTTCTGTGAAGAAATTCCTGAACCAGGTCTAAAGTACTGTTGACAGCATTACGATAATGATCATAATTGTCAGGGTGAAAAATATTCCCAAAATTCCCCGAAATGTGAGGTGAAGGTATGCTTGTGAGCTCTTCTAGGGATATTAAATTGTTGTTCATAAAAGTTTTGTAATGTGATTTTTTAAATCTGTGAGTTGTTGTGGTTTTTTGGATATACGATTATATATATCTGATAGTCAGGTTTTTAAATTTTACATTTTTTATTATATTTTATTTGGTGATTACATAATTATTACTAAATTTGAATCGGCTATTGTTATTTAGAATAATTAAAAACAAAGATAAAAATTATTACTTAACACCAAATTTTTTTTAATGAATTCTACAGAAATTTTAGATAAAGACTGTTTAACAGCTGTAAAACTGCTTCCTACGGTCATAGAAGTCACCTCTCAGGAAAGAAGAATGATAAAAGATGCGGCTTTGCATCTTCAGAAAAAATATGACACTTATGAAAACCGTGATTTTATTAAGCATGTGCATCAGCTGGCGTCTTATTTTTTACCCGAGAGAATTTTAAATATAGCAGCTGATTTTGCGAGTGACTTTTCAAAAAATCAATATGGTGCACTGATCTTTACCGGATTAATGGATATAGATCAGGAGAATATAGGCTCTACTCCTCCCAACTGGCAGGCAGCTGATTATTCAAAATTTAATTTATACGGTTTTGCATGTGCCCTTATTCATGGAGCGCTTCCCTCAAAACCTGTACAGTATTATTCACAGCGTAAAGGCGGCGGACTGATCCATGCTATAATACCTGATGAAAGAATGAAAGAAACACAGACTGGATCAGGATCTTCAACCGATTTGTATGTACATACAGAAGATGCTTTTCTGAAACATCAGGCAGATTTTTTAAGCTTTATGTATGTGAGAAATGAGGAACAGGTTCCTTCTACTCTTTATTCTATCCGTTCTCATGAATCTGTCGGGGAAAAGTACAGACCACTTTTTGAGCCCATCTATAAAATCCCAAAAGATGCCAATCTTGAAACGGGAAACAGTGAAGAGGAAACATTAGATTCTGTATTGTATGGAAATTACAGCCTTCCATTTATGCGTTTTGATGCTGCTGAACAGTTGTTCAATTCCAGTATCAGACAATCTGATGAAGCGCAGAATACGCTGCATGAATTCTGGGAAGAAGCCAGACATTTGATTTATTCGGGATTTACGCCTCAGGCAGGAGATGTGATTCTGGTAAATAATCACTTATGTGCTCACGGAAGGTCGGCTTTCCGGGCAGGAGTAAGAAATATTGACGGTATAGAACAGCCTTGTGAGAGAAGAATTATGCTTCGTATGATGAGTAAAGTGAGCCTTATTGATATGAGAGCGCACACCCTTACGGAAGATCCGTTCTTTGTGATCGAGGAACATCTGGGCAAAAACTTTCAAAACTTTTAATAGAATGCTTAGTTAGCATTTTTGAACATTCAATCAATCGCAAATCCTTTTTAAGCAATGCTTGAAAAGGATTTTTATTTGATTTCACTTGATTGATCCTTGACAAGGATCAAAGGTGGTAAGTTTTGGCTAAAGCCATCGGAATTTATATTTATTTTATTAAACGGGCTAAAGCCCGTTCCTATTGAATATTTAAAGTCTTCATTGTATTTTTTTAAATATGATATTTCATTCTGATGTTTTTTTATATCAATAGAAGCGGGCTTTAGCCCGTTTATTTTTATTGTTTATGATAAGATCGGCTTTAGCCAAAACTTAAAAAAGGATTTATTGCTTAAAAAACCTGTCAAATAAAGAAAGTTGTTCGGATAACGATCTGCTCCAATATTCAGGAACATGTCCGCCTAAAGATTCTGTGTAAAGGTGCTGGATCTTCATTTCTGTCAGCTTTTTATGAAAATTTCTGTTCATACTGATCATTTGAGTGTCTTCCGTTCCACAGTCGAAAATATATTGCTGATCTACTCCGGCCATCAGTTTTATTTTGCTGTCGGTAAGGAAATTCGGATTGATAGATTCCAATGGACCTAAAACCTTATTCACCATATATTTCTGATATCCTTCTCCAAAAGAATTAAAATCAAGGGCACCACATGAACTTCCAACGATACCAAATGTCTTGTTATAGGTAACCCCGATGTTGGTAGCTCCATAGCCTCCCATACTCCATCCTAAAATTCCACGGAATTTTTTTTCTGCTTTTACAGGATAATTTTTGTCAATGAATTCTACCAGTTCTTTTCCAATAAAAGTCTGATATTGTGAATCCTTAACAACCGGACTGTCTACATACCACGAACTGTAATTTCCATCTGGAAGTACATAGATTGTTTTTAATTCCTGAGCTTTTTTAACCAAATCAGGAATATCCTGCTTCATAATTCTGTCCGGATTACCACTGAAACCATGAAGAATATAAACAGACGGATACTTCGTATTAGGCTGAAGATTAGGCGTGATGATTACTGTTTTGATCTTTTTATTCATTTTCGGACTGAAAACTTCCTGATGAATAATTTTTTGTGCGGATAACTGTACAAAGGCAGTCATTACAAATACAATGTTGATAAGCTTCTTCATGCTGAAAAATGTTTAATTAGTGATAATTACAGGTATACTTTTTTAAAACATATAGTATACCAATAATCTTATGACAGAGCAAAATTGTGAAAGAAAAAAGAAGAAAGCCTCAACATATGTTGAAGCTTTTGTAATTTGTTTTTATTTAATTCGCTAAAATAAGATCAGCCAGTGATTAATATTTCCAAAGCATTAATCCTGCCTGATAGCCTGTCCCCAGTGTCCATATAAGAATATAATCTCCTTTTTTCAATGATTTTACTTCTTTCTGGTATCTGTCTAAAGCTAAAAATGGACTGGAAGCTCCGGTATATCCGAGCTCTTTAGAATAAAAAGGAATTTTTTCTTCCGGCAAATGAAAGTAATCGCGGATAATATTAATATTCTTTATAGAAAATTGTGAAAATAAAAACAAATCAATCTGTTCCAGACTTATCTGGTTACGCTTTAAGAAAAGGCTGATATTTTCAAGTGCAAAATTGACACTTCCCATGCCGTCAAAAATACGATCCCAGGTTGTCAGATCGCCATGCTGATGCTCCGAATTTCCTTTAGGTGGATACAATACCGTATTACAAAAGCTGCTGTCTGTATGATATAATACATCTATTAACCCTGAGGTATTGTCTCCATCATTTTCTACGATAAAAGCAAAAGCGGAATCTGAAAGACAAAAAGCGGTAATCGGGTTGTCAGGATCTAATATCCTCGAGAATTTTTCGGAACAAACTACCAAGGCTTTTGTTCCGGACCGGGTTCCTTTTAAATATTTTGATACCTGATCCAGTGCTATAAACGCTCCAATACAGTTGGCATTCATATCATAACATAAGGTATCCGGTTTTCCGTTAAGTTCATGATGGATCTGGATAGCATCACAGGGAATATGATGTTCGGGAGAACTGCTTACAAAAATAATAACATCTATATCGAGAATAGAAATATTACTTTCATTAAGAACACCTCTTGCAGCTTCAATTGCCATAGAAAGTGTAGTTTCGGAGGAATTCTCCGGAACAATATAACGTTCTGCCCTGCCTAAAGCATTCTGAATTTTTTGCATTGAAATTTCCCGCCTTTCAAAGTGCTCAATAACAGCTGTATTATCTTCTACGAAATCAGGATGATAGAAATACGTGTGATGTAGTTTCATGTTGGATTACTATTTTAATTATATCTCTTATTTGTGAAATAATGTAAATTTAAAATAATATTAAGATATATCCCAGAAACATGAAATAAATCATTAATGACTGATTATTAAAAATATGGGTAAAATGCAATTAGTATTTATCTTCATGAATTTCCTTTTTGATCCGGCTTAGCTGTGTAGGCGTAATTCCCAGATAAGAGGCAATATGATGCTGTTTTAATCTGTTATGAAGAGAGGTGTTTTCAACCAATTGCAGATATCTTTTTTTTGCCGTTTCATATTTCAGAGAAACTTCCAGGGGTTCTTTTTTTACCACCCAGTTTTTCTCCAGATAATGCATATGAAAAAGTGCCAGATCATGATGCTTTTCAAGCAATTCCCGATAGGCTTTTGCAGGATATTGTATCACTGTGCAGTCTTCCAGTGCAATAATTGTGAAATCACTGGGTTCATTTTTAATAATGGCGGCCGTAGAAGCTACAAAACTGCTTTCCTCAAAAAAGATTTTGTAAATATTATCCCCTTGTTCATCTATTGTATAATACCCTATCAATCCGGATTTGAGAAAATAATAATATCTTGCCATAGCCCCAGTTTCCAGCAAAAGATCATTTTTGTTATAGTATTCTTCTGTACAGATATCCAATAAATCTTTAATCGTTTCTTCAGATAAAGGATAATAGGTATTGATCTGATTTACAAATTCTGAGTTTTTCATTTTGACATTTAGAAGGTATAAAGAATTGTATTACATAATCATCTGTGAAAATCTGTGTAATCAGTGGTTAAATACAATCTTTCTATTTTGAAGAAAATTAATCCAATACTTTTTTCATCATCAGATCCGTCTGTTCTTCTTCCCCAAGTCTGAAAATATGCTTATCAAATTCAACAAATCCGTTTTTCCTGTAAAAATTGAGTGCTCTCAGATTTTCTTCCCAAACCCCAAGCCATAAGTATGATTTACCCAGTTGCTTAGCCGTTTCCAGAGCTTGATTATAAAGAAGCTGGCCTACTTTTTTCCCGTGGTGACTTTTCTTTACATAGATTCTTTCAATTTCCAGACTGGTTTCATCCTGAAGTTCTGTCTGCGCTTTTCCGGAATTAACTTTCAGGTAACCAACCGGATTGTCTTCTTCCCAGGCAATATAGAAAAATGAATCAGGATTATTCAGTTCTGATTTTATCTTTTCAGTAGTAAAGCTTTCTTCCAGATACTTTTTCATAGCCTCTTCAGTATTATCTTCTGCAAAGGTTTCAGTGAAGGTTTGTATACCAATATTCTGAAGTATTTCGAGGTCTTTTTCGCTGGATGTATTGATAATGATTGATGACATAACAAGTATTTATTGTTCTAATTTATAAATAAGATTTTTTATTTCAGGTAAGGTCAGTTCTGTTTTTGTTCCTGAAACTATTATATTTTTTAAAATTTTGATGTGAGCCGTCTTTAAAGCATCTTCGCTTTTCACTTCCTGATCGGGTATCACTCCTATATGTTCCCAGTTCTTTTGAGTGCTTAAAGCTGTTATTTTTCCTGCCGGAACAAGCAGTAAATATTGATTTTGAACCATAAAATGATCTACAGGATTAGCGGCACCCCCTGTTTTTTCACCAATTACTTCAGCAAGTTTATATTGCTGCAAAAAATAGGCTACAGCTTCTCCGGCCGAAAAAGTTTTTTTACTGGTAAGAATATAAATCTTTTTATGAAGATATTTCTGTCCGGAAACTTTGGGTTGAGTACTGTCTACAACGGTTTTCTGATTATGTCTGAAATATGTGGTATAAAGATCTTTTTTCTGATCAAAAAAATAGCTTAAAAACAGAAGAAGCATCCCGTTTTCTCCACCTCCGTTTTCTCTGAGATCAATAATCAGAGAATGGGTATTGGCAACAAAGTCCATGGTGGCGGCTAATGTTTTTTCACTGGCTTCAGGAGAGGCAAAACCTTTATAATTGATGTACCCGATATTCCCAGGAAGTCGCTGAACTGTTTCAAATCCGAAATTTTCAAGACTATTGTGTTCATTGTTCAATTTCTCTTTTTCACTCATCGGTTTTTCAGGCGTATAGTTTTCGAGATATTTAACAAAAAAATGTTCGTCTTTAATCGTTGTTCTTAACTTTTGAGTAAGAAGATCCGCAAAATCTTTTTTATTGAGGTCTTTAAAAGTTCCTTTTTTCTGCTCACTCTGAAATAAAGAGTCTACTTTTTTATAAGTTTCTTTATCAATATAATGGCTTTTCACTTTTTCGGTAATATCAGCAAGCACTACTGAAATATCATTTTTCTGGGCACTCGAAAATAAGAAAGTGAAAAGGGAAATCCCAACATATAATTTTTTCATTGAAATAAGGATTTAATATTTCAACAAATGTATTTCAATGAAATTTGTGTGAATTGTAAAAATGGAAACTCAGATAAATAGCCAGACATTATTTTTCTCTGTATCTACATGTTCAAAGAATTTTCCCGGACTTATTCTGGTGAGTTCTTTAAAGTCTTTAATGAGATGAGACTGGTCATAAAACAGATGTTCGTAGGAAAGTTCTGTAAGATTTCTGGATTTTTTATTTGAAATCAAAACATTACAAAACCTTTGTATTTTTCTGAATTCCGAAGCGGGTTTAGCCAGATATCGCTGAGAAACCTTGTTGACATACTGCCTTGTGATTTTATTTTTTTTTGCAATTTCTTCGATATTCATTTCTGTTTCAAAATCATTCAATAGGGTGTAAGCCAGATGTAAGTCTCGGGGCCGGAATTTGGAAAGACAATAGTTTTCCAGTATTTCAATTTGCATTCTCCTGTCAGACTCTTTTAAAACAGCGCTCATAATATCAGTAAAATCTGAAAGAAGGATTTCCTGCTCCAGATCTTCCCATTGATCAGCATTAAAAAAATGATAAATTCCTAATGGTTTAAAATAGATCGTAATTTCATTTACCGATTGACGGTAAAAAATTTCAGTAGGAACAGAGCATCTGAATACAAAATCAACCACGATATTCTCAGACGGCGACCTGGTGATTTCTACCCATCCTTTATCCTGCGTCACAGCAACATCCTGACATGCTGATACAATAAAATAATTATCTGGAAATGTAAGATATTTTACAGGTTCCTGATGATCATCTTTTTCTATAAAATAATATCCTTCAATATAATCTTTCAAAACAGAATGCATCGGTTGATAAAAAGTAACTTTCATACGAGTGGCGGGTTGAAAGTAAAAATACAAATATAAATCCTGAAACTTTGTTCAGGATTTATATTTGTTTATGAAAACAGTATTTTTTTAAAGGCTTCAGAAGCCAGATGTACCTGTACGCTCCAATCATCTGCTGCGTCACTTCCTGCATCATCAGAAATATATTTCAGACATAAAAATGGAATATTTTCCTGTTGAGCAATCAATGCCAGTGGATAGGCTTCCATGTCTACAATATTATAATCAGTTTCTGAGTGATTCATTTCAAAACTGTCTCCGCTTCCGCAGATTCCTTCTTTCAAGGTATCCATTTTAAGGCCGTATTCCAATACAGGAGGTACTCCGGATAATGGTGTTTCATAGAGTTTAAATCCAAGCCCTCTTACGTCCATGTCTCTCTGGATGAATTTTGTACAGCATACCACTTCTCCTTTGTGGAATCCTTTACTTCCTGCAGAACCTAAGTTCACAATCAGTTTAGGTTTTCTGGCGTGAATTTCTTTGGTTAATTCTATCGCTGCATTCACTTTTCCGATGCCGGTAATTAATTTATTTTTATCATCGAAAACTGTTCCTGCTTCAGAATCTAATGCGAAAACAAAAAGAGTATCGTCAATTGAATAATGCGTTTCGTTGTTAATTTTTATCATTGAGAAATCAGATTTATACAGCTGTTCGTACTGCATGACAAAGATACAACAGGTTTTGTAATATATTAAAGTAAACCCCCAAAACAAATCAATTGTTTTGGGGGTTTATTATTTTAAATACTGCATCCGTCAGCATCACAGGAAGCTCCGCTGCCACCGGAAAGATCCTTAAACGGACTCACCGTTTCTTTATAAGTCTGCTGAAGTGCATTTTCAAATACTTCCGCAGGCTGAGCTCCGGAAACAGCATATTTACCGTTCAGTACAAAGAATGGAACTCCTGAAATGCCATTGTTTCTAGCCTCCTGAATATCCTGATTCACTTCATAATCCAGTTGATCTGTAGTAACTGCCTGTATTGCTTCTTCTTTATCAATTCCCAGACTTTCTGCCAGAGCTATCAAAACCTCTGTGTCTCCAACATTCTTACCGTCAATAAAGTGGGCAATAAATAATGCTTCTTCCATTTCATTGGATTTGTTATACTTCTTAGCTAAATGAAGTAATTTATGGGCACTGAAAGTATTGGTGATCAGAGTTTTTCCAAAATCAAAATCAATTCCAGCTCCTTTTCCCATCTGGGTAACCTGGCCCAGCATTTGGGTAGCCTGAGCTTCGCCCACTCCTTTCTTTTCTCTGAAATACTGAATGGTGTCCTGAGTTTCTTTTGGATCTAAAGTTGGATCCAGCTGAAAACTCTTCCACTCCACTTCTACTTCATCTTTGAAAGGAAGCTTGTTCAGAGCTTGCTCAAAATTATTTTTTCCGATATAGCAAAACGGACACATTACGTCTGACCAGATTTCTATTTTCATTGTATTTATTTTAAATCAAGAAATTGTTTAAACTTAAAAAATATTAAAACCATTAAGAATTGATTTAAGAGATAAAGTATAGTTAAGATGAATCATTCTGACTTTTAAGCCTTAAGCGAAGCTTATCTTAATATTCTCAACAACTTAATACATTCTTACTATTCCGAAAATAAATGTTTAAACAAGTTTCAAATTAATGGTACAAAGTTACTACAATTTATTTAATGTAACAAAAATTATTACATTTTAATTATGACAGGTGGAAAGTACCTGACTGCGCTTTTCTAACATCCCTTTTAATGCCATCATAAGAAATGCAAGTAGTCCAAAAACAAGGCCTATCCATGGAATATACTCTACTCCTTCTGTAACGATTACCCATCCTCCGATTGTAGTTCCCACCGTCACCCCCAGATTTCCGAATGAGGTAGCAAGGCTGTTGGCAAATTCCAGTGAATCCGGTGCTGAAGAAATCATATACGTGGATGCATTTAAAAAGCTTGGCGAATATAGGAATCCCCAGATTCCGATAACTGCTACCGTTGCCCATACATTTCCATCAGAAAAATAAAGAAGAACAGGCACAACAATAGTTCCGGAAAGGAAAACAGCAGTTGTACCTGCCACATTTTTATTAAGCATTTTTCCGGCTACTCCATTGGCCAATACCCCGATAATTCCAAAAAGCAGTAGCATATAACTTACCATTGAAGTATCCATTCCCTTGGCTTTATTGAGATAATCTGCAAAATAGCTGTAAGTAGAAAACCATGCTGTAATCATGAAAAAATTAGTCAGCGTACTCAAAATAAAGGGCGGCTGTTTCAATATCCTGATCTGCTTTCCATAGGATTTCTTCTCTTTTACAGGCATTGCAGGAAGAAGGAAATAAATAACAACTAATGCAATCAAACTAACTACAGTCTGTATCATAAATGAATATTCCCAGGAAGCAATTCCCGCAATCCATGTGGCAAAAGGAACTGTGGTTACCATCGCAATGGCTACTCCATTAAATACAATCCCCATCAATTCGTTCTTTTTTCGTTGATCTGCTTGAGATATCGCTACGGATAATGCGGTTGCAATATAGACAGGCTGAAGAAATGCAGGTAAAATCCTAACCAGCATCAACAGCCAGAAAGGTGGTGAAAAAGAAGATACAAATCCTGTAATCAGAAACATGAAAATAGCAGTAAGCATTATTTTTTTACGGTCAAAACCAGATGTGAGTAAGGTCATAAAAGGTCCTGTAAGCGCAATAATTAAGGCAAAAGCACTCAAAAGATACCCTGCTTTATCTATACTGATTTTATAATGTTCAGCAATTTGCGGAAGAATTCCGATAACACCAAATTCTGTCGTAATAACAGCTATAAAACCCAGACATCCAATATATGCATATTTCTTCATGATACTTTATTCGCCGGATTTTAAGTTTTGATGAGCAAAAGCCGCCATTTCATCCACTGCTGACTGTACTTCTTCCAGGAGTTCGCCCATATGCATAAAACCGTGAACCATGTCTTTGTAAAAGCTTATTGTAATGTCAACTCCTGCATTTTTCATATTTTCAGAAAGCTGTTTGCCATCATCCAGCAATGGATCATGTTCTGCCAGAATGATAAAAGTGGATGGAGTTTCTTTAAATGCTTTTATTAAGACAGGAATCGCCAATGGATTCTCTTTCTCCTCTTCAGGAAGATAGCCAGCCCATGCTTCAATACCACCCTGCTTATTAAGAACAGGACCGTTTTCATAAGTTTCCCATGTCTTTGAATTGAGTTGATTATCTACTGCAGGATAAATTAATACCTGAAACTTCAGGTGCTTTCCTATTTGGGTAGACACCGCCGTAGCCAATGCTGCACCAGCACTATCCCCTATAATTCCTATTTTATCAGGATCAATTCCTAAAGATTCTGCATTTTCTATGACCCATTTTATGCTGTCAAGAGAATCATTTAAACCTGCAGGAAAAGGATGTTCCGGAGCAAGACGATAATCTATAAAAATAACCACAGATCCGGTTTTATTAGCCAATTTACGAACTACAGCGTCGTGTGTTTCATAACCTCCAGCGATAAACCAGCCTCCATGAATGTAAATAATAGCCGATGATTGTTGAATTTCTTTTCCTTTGGGACGATAAATCCTGACAGGAATCTGATGATTTTCCTGTGGAATATGCAGTTCCTCAATGACAGCTACAGCTTCTTTCTTCCCACTAAGCTGAAGAGACATGGTTTCAAGAAATTTTCTTGCACCATCTAAGGAGTCCTGAGGATTGAAAGGTTGTATTGTTTCTAAATGATTTAAAATCTGTGTTATCTTAGGCGTTAATTGCATTTCTATTTTGATTTAAGTTATTGTGCCTGCAGAGAACATGAGCGCTATTGTTCTTCTATTGCAGTATATTTTCTGTTTTGTTGAACAAAATTAAATCTCAAACCTTACATTTGCATTGTATACAGCTAAATGTATGGTACTAACAAATTTGTAAGTAATGGGTAAGATAAAAGAAAATTCAACCAATAATATCAACAGACAGTATATACAGGGATGCGACCTGAGTTATGCAGTGTGTAAAATCGGAGGACGATGGAAACTGATTATTTTAAATAAATTAAAAGACGGAAAATTACGCTTTAGCGAACTCAGAAACTCTATTTCAGGAATAACGGAAAGAATGCTTACCCTTCAGCTGAGAGAGTTGGAAAAGGAAAGCTTAGTAAAGAGAACAGTTCATGCTGAAGTTCCACCCAGAGTTGATTATGAACTTACAGCTATTGCCAGAGAGTTGATTCCGATCTGGAAACAGCTTGATGAATGGGGAGGAAAACATAGGGAAATGATGCAGACCCTGGAAACAATGGAAGAGTAAAGATTTGAAAATAAAAGAAGGGGGATTTTATCTTTGATAAAATCCCCCTTCTTCAGCTAGTCAAAAATATAAAAATTTACATCTCTGTGTTTGCCTTATTAACCCTTTTTGAAAACAAAATATGAGCGATTAGAGCCAATACCCCAAATACAGTTCCTACGAAGCACACGCCTGTCCACTGAGCCTTTTGCCAGGCAATAGAAGCCAGCCAGGTTCCCAGGGATCCTCCGATAAAATAAGATACCATGTACACCGTATTCAGTCGGTTCACCGCATTGGACTTAATCAGGAAATAATTGGTCTGATTCATAATATGGCTCGATTGTACTCCCAGATCGACAAGAATCACCCCGACAATCAGTCCCCAATAGGTTTCTCCAGCAAAATAGGTAAAACCCCAGCTTCCTATAACGATCAGTAAAGAATACAATATAATACGGTTAATATCCAGATACTTTTGCAATTTTCCCACTTTGGCCGCAGCTAAAGCTCCTACCGCTCCTGCCAATCCAAAACTTCCTACAACGGAAGACCCTGCATTAAAAGGAGGTTTCTCCATATGGAAAACCAATGTGGTAAACAAAGCACACATTGACCCGAATGCCATAGCTCCACGGAAAGATGCAAGCTGAAGAACAGGTTGTGTTTTGGCAAGTTGAGCCACGGAACGCATCAGCTCTTTGTAGGTTCCTTTAAAATTAGGTGACATTTCCGGAAGCATTTTATAAACCGCTAGCCAAACAAGAATCATCAGTCCTGCAGCAATTCCAAACATTGCTCTCCAGCCCCAGACTTCTCCTACAATCCCTCCCACAAAACGGGATAGAAGAATTCCCAATAATAATCCGGACATGACCAATCCGATGTTGGAAGATTTTTCTTTATCTGATGAAAGTTCTGCTGCAATAGGAACAAAAAGCTGTGGAATGACTGATGTTGCTCCAATCAATAAGCTTGCTGCATATAGCATCCACAATTGAGTGGCAAAAGTCATCCATAAAAGGGATCCGAAAACCAGAAACAAATCAATTAAAATCAGTTTCTTACGGAAGAATTTATCTCCCAACGGAACAATCAGCAACAATCCTGATGCGTAGCCAATCTGAGTCAGTACAGATATTTTACTTGCCGCACTCTCAGAAACGTGCAATTCTTCTGAAATAAGTGCCAGTAAAGGCTGATTATAATAATTATTGGCCACTACAAGTCCGGAAATAACGGCCATAAGCCAGATAACAGTCCGGGAAATACCATGGGAAGAACTCTCCTGCATTGCGTATAAAGTTTTATTTGAATTGAAAAATGATCCGACCGCAGATGACCGTCAGATTTTTAAGAGATCAAAGATAATCATTAAAAAAATAAATAATCTGCCTTCCTTCTTTATCTATTTATGAATGATAGATGATGATACGCTAAGTAGAATGATTTCAGACATCTCCTGTTTCATTGTTTTTATTGATCATATATATCGATGAAAAACTTTTCGAATATTAGAAATATTAAGGAAATTTGCAGCATGAAAATTATTCCACTTAAAGAAGGCAATTTTTCGGCAAGCAAAACCAAAGATTTTACGCTTTTAACAGAAGAAAATTTTGATACCGTTGGAGGTATCAAAATGTCTGTGCAGCCTTTTCTTATTATTACGGAAAATGATTATATCCTTTTGGATGCCGGGATCGGCTGGAAAAACGACTCCAGAAAAACGGTGGTTTCAGAAATTCTTGAGAGAGAAAATATTCGTCCTGAGCAAATCACCAAGTTATTGTTGTCCCATCTTCATAAAGATCATATTGAAGGTGCGGTAACCCTTACAGAAAATGGTTTCGAAGCCACCTTCTCAAATGCTCAGATTTATATCCAGAAACGTGAATTTGATTTTGCCATGGAAAATAAAGGCAATCCTTCTTTTGACTTTGAGATATTGGAAAAACTGATTCAGCTCCCGAATATTACATGGATGAATGAAGACAAAGGACAAATTACTGATAAGATATCTTATGAAGTGGTAGGCGGACACACTCCTTTTATGCAGGTATTCTGGATCAGCGAAAATGAGGAAACGGCTTTCTATGGAGCTGATGATCTTCCGCAGGCTTCTTATTTAAAATACCACCTGGCCTATAAAAGTGATTTTGATGGCCGAAAAGCAATGGAATTAAGACTTAAATGGGAAAAGGAAGCAAGAGAGAAGAGCTGGAAAATTCTTTTGTATCATGATCTGGATAAAGCCATTGTAGAAATATAAAAACAGAAAAAAATGGTTTAAATTTCATTAAACCATTTATAGATATCAAATTCAGAAGGAATATTCAGTTTTTTTCTAATCCTGTTTTTCCTGTTTTGTATTGCTTTTGGCGTAACAAAAATATAGGTTGCAATTTCCTTAGTAGTCATATTGAGCTTAAGGTAAATACAAAAGATCAGTTCAGAGTTTTTAAGGGAAGGCTGTATATCAGATAACTTTTTAAAAAAATCGGGATAAACCAATCTGAATTTATTCAAGAGACGAGGAGAATTTGCTTTGGCCAATGCCATTATTTCGTCTTGTACAAGAATCTTTTGGGTTAAATCCTCTAAATTAGTTTCAGGTTTTCTATTTTTCATAATACTTTTTCATCTCTTATTTCAGATACCACATCTCTTGTGTATCTGTGCAAATTCTTTTTTTCACTGTTCAATTTATGTTCTACTAAATCAATATCGGGAACAAAATAATTTTTATGTATTCAAAATTCTCTAGGTTTTAATTAATATTACGTAACAATTTATGGTGTGTAGCCTGCATCTGTTGAATGATTATGTTAAAAAAATCACACATATGAATTTCTTTCCATTTTTATACAGGCAAAGAAAGAAAAAATGATTAAAATTTTATTAAATATGTGTACCACATAGATACCACGTTATATATTGAGCTAAAATATCATAATTGCCTTTATCAGCTTATTCCCCATTATTTGCATTCCTCTTTTGATAGGAAGTAAATGTAGTATGTTATTCCATTAACTTTTTATGATCTCAATCAATATTTTCAACCTATTGATCAGAAAAAACTAAAAATATGTGGTATCCAAATGGTACCACATTATAGGAGAAATAAATAAAATGGATGTTCCTTTACCATTATAAAATTTTGAAGCATTCGCAGCCGGTATTTAAAATTTTAGATGAAATTAAATGACAACCATGATCACTGAAACTTTACTTATCTCATTTGGAGCCGAAATTAAAGACTATAAAGCGGAAGATATTATTTTTCGTGAAGAAGAATCACCAGTATATTATTACCAGATTCAAAAAGGTAAAATTAAACTTAATAACTATACAGAAAACGGGAAAGAGTTTATCCAAAATATAATCTCAGATGGGCACAGCTTTGGAGAATCCTTACTTTTTGTCAACAGGCCTTATCCTATGAACGCTGTTGCCATGGAAGATTCAAGTATTTTTGTAATGCCGGGACAGAACTTTCTGAAGCTGATCCAAAATAACCCTGAAATTTCATTAAATGTCTACCAATGTCTCGCTGAAAGAATGTATTATAAATATATCATGCTTTATAATCTTTCCTTCCAAAATCCTGTTTCCAAACTAAAACTCCTGATGGATTATCTGAAAAGCTACCATGATGATAAAAACCCTTATTCTTTTCAGATTCCGCTTACCCGCCAACAGCTTGCTTCGCTCACCGGGTTATGTGTAGAAACAGTTATAAGAACCATAAAACATATGGAAAAGGATCAGGTTTTGAAAATAAAACGCGGGAAGATTTATTATTAATAATCAAAAGCCGGATTCAATCCAGCTTTTGTTACAATTGTTTTAAAATGTGGTCTTTATTACTGCTCCAGCTCTTTCTGAAACTCTTCCAGATATCTGGCTATGTGAATTCCGTCTGCCAGTCCATGATGTGCTTCAATAGAGACCGGAAGATATTTTCTTCCTTCACGGATATTGAATCTTCCAAAAGAAATTTTGGGAACCGATTCTGCTGTATTAAAATCTGTAGGATGCAAAATCGCACTGAAAGAATTCCAAGGAATGGTAGTATGTCTGACGTGATCTTTTCCCAGCCTTCCGTTGCTTAATCTCAACCCAGTGGTTTCGTGTACTCCTTTTATTTCCTCCTGCAGCGCGGCATTGAATGTTTCAAAATCTTCTGAGAAAGGAGTGAATGAAAAACCGAAAGTTCCATCCGGTCTTCCGATTGTACTGCCGGCATGAACGGTATCAAACTGTATCACCTGCCCATCAACAATTCTAAGCTTCAACTCCTCCACTCTATTGACCGCTACCATAGATTTGTGGAAATAGTAGGCAAAAAATGAATACCCTTTTTTTTTGGCTGTATCGTAAGCTTTTGTACAATCCACCTCTGTTGTAAATCCAAAATAAGGGCTTGCCATAGTAGAAAAAAATTCAAAATGCTCTTTTCTGTTCCAGTTGTCTATATCTACGATCTTCATTACTTCTTATTTGCTGCAAATTTCTGAAAGTTTATCCGGTTTTAAAAGCTTATAGATAAAAATATAATTAAAACTTAGTTTTATAAAAGAACTGTTTGGTCGATATTTTGCTGCAAAACACACATATTTATACTTTAATTGAACTCAGAAAACTCCCCTTCACTCAGGAGATTGATCACATAAAAAATTAATTAATAACAAAATAGTAACCAGGACAATGGAAAAAATCGGATTCATCGGATTAGGAAATATGGGCCATCCTATGGCAAAGAATATTGAAAAAGCAGGATTTCCACTTTCAGTGTACAACAGATCTGTTGAAAAAGCTAAAGATTTTGAAGAAAAATCGACAGTCTACACCCAGGTTAAAGACCTTGTTCAAAACAGTGATGTCATATTTACAATGTTAACCAACGATTCTGCCGTAAAAGCAGTATATGAAGAAATTATTCCTTTAAACATTCAGGGGAAACTCTTTGTAGATATGAGCACAATTTCTCTGGAAGCATCTGCTGCAACGTCTGCTGCTCTGAAAATAAAAGAGGCTTCTTTTATTGATGCCCCCGTAGCAGGCAGTACCCAACCGGCACAGGAAGGAACCCTTATCATTATGGCAGGAGGTGAAGAAAAAGATATCCAGCGTGCCATGCCCTATCTTTTGAAAATGGGAAAATCTGTAAAACATTTAGGTGAAAACGGAAAAGGTATTGCAGGAAAACTATCGATTAATTATTTTCTGTCTGCCATTTATCAGGGACTTGCAGAAACAGTTTTATTAGCCGGAAAATTAGGGGTCGAAAGATCAGATATGCTGGAAATCATCAATGAGAGTGCCAGTGGAAGCGGTGCTACCAAAGTAAAAACCCCTCTGCTGACAGCCGATAAGTACGCTCCGGCATTTGCCCTTGACCTGATGCTGAAAGACATCCGTTTAGCCAAAGATGCGGGTGCTGATTATCCTTTATCCGAAACGCTGATTCAAACTTATCAAAATGCACACAATACAGGCTTCGGTCAGGATGACGTTATAGGAATCATCAATTATTTAAAAACAATAGAATAAATAAAGAGGTCATGAATTATAAAGGAAAACATTGGTCTGCCAGAAAAACAGATCACATTTACATCGTTAGTCTTGATAATCATTCCAATATAGTAGAAACTTTAACCGATTTCATTCAGGATCAGAATATCAAGGCGGGAGAAGTAACCGGAATCGGAGCTGTGAGTGAAGCTACTCTCCGTTTCTTTAATCCGGCGACCAAAAAATATGTGGACAGGACTTTCAAAGAACAGATGGAAGTCACCAATATTTCCGGAAATGTTTCTGAAATAGAAGGAAAACAAACGCTGCATCTTCACATTACACTGGGGAGAGAAGATTATACAGCCTTAGCCGGACACCTTTTAGAAGCAAAAATTCAGGGAGCTGCAGAATTTATATTCTATCCATTGAATACCAGAATGGTAAAAATGAAAAATGACGAAACAGGAATCAACCTCTATGATTTTGAAAAGTGAAATTCCGGTTTCCTGCTGTTTCAGGAAGGGTGCAAATCACTGAAAATATAATTTCTTAGATAAAGGAAAATACAAAGACACAGGATTAATTTCCTGTGTCTTTGTGTTTCTGACAAATCAGCAATGCTTATGATATATATTGTGTTTTTTTAATCACTTTCATTACACCTCTGTAGTCGTCATCCCAAATTTCTTTTTGAAAGAAGAATAAAAGTGAGATAAATTCTCAAAGCCTAAATCAAGATAAATATCTGAAGGCTTTTTATCCTGATTTTTAATCAAATAATAGGCTTCCTTTAATCTTTTTTCTTTCAGCCACTGTTTCGGTGTCATTTTAAATATTTTATTGAAATCTCTTTTAAATCCTGAAAGGCTCCGCCCTGTAAGCCTTGCAAAAGCATCTACCGACACATTGAACATATAGTTTTTGTTCATAAACTCTGCAAGGTCGATCTTATGAGGTTCAGAAAAATCAAAAAGAAGGTTCTTAAGGTCCGGATTGCTCAGCAACAGTAGTTCTAGGGCTTCCTTTACCTTCAATGCAGCTAATTTTGGAGGTATTTCCTTTGTTTTATTAATATAAGGAATAAGAGAAGCAAAATAGCTCTTAAAAAAATCATCAGGCTCAAAAAACAACCGCTCCTGGTCTGGAAAAATGGCATTTGCTGCAATTTTATTCTCAGTGGCATACTGTCTTAGTGTTTCATCATCAAGCGTAATAGAAATAAATTGATACTTTTCATGAGCCGAAGGATATTTGACCGTTCTGATCAGTTGATTTTTCCTAACAAGGACCACCGTATTTTCTTTGATCACCGTCTTCCCCTGTTCATGAAAAGCATGCGTTTCTCCTGAAATCTGAAATCCCAGAAAATAGTGAGGGATAAACTCTTCATGGCCTCTGTAAGATTCAAAAGCGCATGAATAAACCAATTTGTCAAATATAATCTCAGAAGTATTTTCCATGATACAAATATCTGAAATTTAAGCAATAGCCTGCGCTCCTGCCCTTGCAATTTCCTTATCCTGTTCCGGAGTTCCTCCTGAAGAACCTATTGCCCCTATGATCTTTCCGTCTGTATCTTTTAAGACCACGCCGCCCGCGATAGTCAGAAGCCCTTCATTAGAATTCAGCATTCCATAACCATGAACTCCTGTTTCAGAAATAATTCCTCCCATGATATCACTGTTTACACCAAACATGACAGCTGTTTTCGCTTTTTTGACCGCAAAATCAATTACTCCATAAACACTGTCCAGTCTCGCTAATGCAACAAGATGTCCTCCCGTGTCCACTACAGCAATACTCACAGGAATATTCATCGATAATGCCTTTTCTTTTGCGGCATGTAAAGCTTTTTCTGCAGTTTTATAATTCAGTACCATGATATTAGCTTTTTGATGTCCAGGCATCTGCCTGAAGTTGTTTTACGAAATCTTCAGTTTCCTTTGGATGTACGTTTCTGAAATTACTATTGTCATCTAATGCTACGTTTACAATCACGTCTGCCATAGATTGCGGATCCAGCTGGTGTGCTAAAGATTCTGCAGCCCCATCAAATACGGATTCCGGAGTAAAGTTGATTTTCGGATCATACCAGTGGAAAATAGAATCTACTCCCCTGTCATTGAAACCAGTCCCAAATACTCCTGGATTACACGTTGCAATTTTAATATTGAATGGAGCTAACTCAGTTTTCAACCCTTCTGCAATAGATTCCAGCGCATGTTTTGAAGCACAATAGGCAGCAACATAAGGAACAGTCCATAACCCTCCCATTGAAGAGGTAAAAACAATCTTCCCGCTTTTCTTTTCAACAAACTTTTTGATAAAACCCTGCGCAAGATTCAACGCTCCAAATACATTCACTTCGAACATAGAGCGGATAATATCTACTGGCTGTTCTGCAATAGGGCCACCTTCCATAATTCCTGCGTTACTGATAAGAATATCTATATCATCATACTTCTTTACAATATACTCTACATCTCTCGGGTTGGTTACATCCAGTTTATCCACTGTCAGATTTATTCCCTGTTCTTTAGCTTCACGGATTAAATCACTCATCTGAGGATAAATCTGTGCAGTAGCGATTACCTGATGTCCTTTTTTAGCAAGTTCGAAAGCAGCAATCTTTCCAAATCCGCTTGCTGCACCTGTAATTAAAATTGTTTTACTCATTGTATTCTTTTTTAATGATGATACAAAATTCCAGGATTTTAAGAAGACCAATATTGGCTCAACGTTCATTTTTATATTGCTGAAAAGCTCAAAAAAAACTAATAGAATTACATGTTTTTTCTTAATAACTCTCCTTTTACATCATAAAAAGATAGATTTATCATTAAATTGTAATCTTTAAAAAGTAAAAACCGATATATACTTAAAATTAAACATCGTTTAATTTTAATCTCCTCTTCTTCTTTTAGCTATGCTCAGCAACGAATTTAAACTGGGATATGCTCTCTCTCCAGAAGTTTCCGTATTCCGGATATGGCCATCGATGGTAAAGGCATTCAGTCTGACTATTACATTCATCAGACCATCCGAGACTTTCAATGGATTGATTAGGTAAACGATGTTCTAATGAAAAATAAAATAATAAGCTGTTTTACGTGGAGACAGCTTTTTTGATATTTTTCCATAAAACATTCAGTTTTTAATCAATAAAAAATACCACTTTATTAAAATTGGTTAAGTTTTTGAAGCGTATTTTTGTAAAACCAGTCACACCATTGAAATTAATCGCATTTACCAAAAAAGGAATTTACTGTCCACAGGGAAAATTTTATATTGATCCCTGGCGACCTGTAGACCTGGCAGTTATCACCCATGGTCACGCCGATCATGCCCGTTGGGGAATGAAAAAATACCTTTGTCATCATTTTACAAAACCTATTTTATACCAAAGAATAGGACCGGATATCGAATGCCAAAGCGTAGAATATGGAGAAGCTATTACCATTAACGGAGTAAAACTTTCACTTCATCCTGCCGGACATATCATCGGTTCTGCACAGATAAGGCTTGAATATAAAGGATATGTAACGGTCATATCAGGAGATTATAAAGTACAGAATGATGGATTAAGCACTCCTTTTGAACTGGTAAAGTGTAATGAATTTGTAACGGAAAGTACTTTTGGTCTTCCTATTTACAACTGGCTGGAAGTTCCGGATTTAAATAACAAACTTCAGAATTGGGTGCTGAAGAATAAAGAAAATAACAAAACCTCTGTTTTCATTGGATATTCTCTTGGGAAAGCCCAGCGTATCATGAAAGCCGTGGAAGAACTGGGAAAAATATATGTTCACTATTCCATCGGAAAACTGAATGACGCTTTTGAAACAGTAGGAATTGATCTTCCTGAATATACCATTGCAGATTTCAGAGAACGTCCGAAAGAAGTAGAACACGAAATTGTCATTGTACCCCCAGCTTTACTCGACAGTAATATCATTAAGAAAATTCCGGATCCGGCTACGGCAATATGTTCCGGCTGGATGCAGGTGCGCGGTGCCAGAAGATGGCGGAGTGCAGACGCAGGATTTGCGATGAGCGATCATGCAGACTGGAAAGGACTATTACAAACCGTAAAAGCAACTGAAGCAGAACTTGTACATGTAACCCACGGACAGACAGAAGTTTTTTCCAAGTACCTGAACGAAATAGGAATTAAAGCAGATGTTGTAGAAACACTTTACGGAGAAGACGAAGAAGAATCTGAAAAAGAAACCCTTGAAACCCCGGAATCATGAGACATTTTGCAGATCTTATCAACGCATTGGAAACGACCAATAAAACCAATGCTAAAATTGATGCTATCATTGATTATCTGGAACGTGCTCCTGATGAGGATAAAGTATGGTTTATTGCCTTATTTACCGGAAAAAGACCTAAGAGAAATGTCAATACCAATTACATGAAAGAATGGGCACTGGAAATCACACAACTTCCCTATTGGCTGTTTCAGGAATCCTATTCTTCGGTAGGTGATCTCGGGGAAACCTTATCATTGATTCTTCCACCTCCCGAGGAAAAAATAGAACGTTCATTATCAGAATGGATGAATGATATCGTGAGCTTAAAAAGCAAAACAGATACAGAAAAAAAAGAATTTGTACTGCAATCATGGAACGGTTTGGATTACACTGAACGTCTTATTTTCAACAAATTAATCGGTGGAAGCTTCCGGATTGGAGTCTCAGATAAAACATTAATCAATGCTCTGACCAAATTTTCGGGCCAGGAATCAAGTGCTTTGATGCATAGTTTAATGGGAAAATGGCTTCCGGATGAAGTTTCTTTCAAAGAACTTATTGATGCCGAAAATGTGAATCCTGACAATTCAAAACCCTATCCTTTCTGCCTCGCCTATCCTTTGGAAAAAGAGCCTGAAGAATTGGGAAATCCGGATGAATGGCTTGTAGAATACAAATGGGACGGAATCCGTGGACAGATTATCCGAAGAAATGACGAAGTCTTCATCTGGTCAAGAGGTGAAGAGCTCGTAACAGAACAATTTCCAGAAATTGCAGAAGTCGTAAAAGCCATGAAAGGTAACTTTGTACTGGATGGAGAAATACTTGCAGTGAAAGAAGGTAAGGTTTTAAATTTTAATGAATTACAAAAAAGATTAAACAGGAAAACTTTAACTAAAAAAATGCTCTCAGAAATCCCCATAGAAGTTTTCGTTTACGACTTATTGGAACTGGAAGATAACGATCTCAGAGAAAAACCGATCTCGGCAAGAAGAGCGCTTCTTGAAGAATTATTGCTGAATGAAAATCCGGAACGCATCACTATTTCAAGAAGTCTGGATTTTGAAAAATGGGAAGAACTGGATGTTCTCCGTGAAAATTCAAGGGATATAAACAGCGAAGGATTGATGCTGAAACAAAAAAACTCTCCCTATCATTCCGGGCGAAAAAAAGGCGACTGGTGGAAGTGGAAAATCAACCCGCTTACCATTGATGCTGTTCTCATCTATGCTCAGAAAGGAAGCGGCAGGCGAAGTGCTTATTATACCGATTATACTTTTGCCGTGAAAAACGGTGATACCTTGGTAACTATTGCCAAAGCCTATTCCGGATTGACGGACAAGGAAATTATGGAGGTGAGCAGGTTTGTAACTAAAAATGCTATTGAAAAATTTGGTCCTGTAAGAACAGTAAAAGCAGAACTTGTCTTTGAAATTGCTTTTGAAGGCATAGGATTCAGCAACCGCCACAAAAGCGGTGTGGCCCTCCGGTTTCCGAGAATTGTAAGATGGCGTAAAGACAAAACGGTGGATGAAATTGATGATTTGGAAGAGATAAAAAAATTAATACAATAGATTTTAACGCAATGGCGCAAGGTATTTTAACTTATTAGTAATATTTTTTGTTCGCAAATACACTTCGTTTAGCAATAGTAAGAATTGCCTTTGCTGAGTGAAACGCCCTTGCGATCGAAAAGTAAAAATATCATATAAAATCTTAGCGCTCCTTGCATTTAAAACAAAAATTAGTACAATAATGTTAACGCAATGGCGCAAGGTATTTTAACTTATTAGTAATATTTTTTGTTCGCAAAGACACTACGTTCAGCGATAGTAAGAATTGCCTTTGCTAAGTGAAACGCCCTTGCGATCGAAAAGTAAACAAAATCATAAAAACTTTACGCGTTTTGCGTTAAAACAAAAAAAAATAAAATTGGCAGCTTTTGAACATAGCAACGGATTCAAGATCATTCAGCAATGGATGACCGATAAAGGTATTGCCCCATTTAAATTTCAGCTGGAAACCTGGAAGAAATTTGGGAGCGGATATAGCGGAATGGTCGTTGCTCCTACCGGTTTTGGGAAGACTTTTTCCGTGTTTTTAGCCTTGGTTTCAGACTTTCTAAATTATCCTGAACATTATAAGAAAGGGTTGAAAATGGTCTGGATAACACCGCTTCGTTCTCTTTCCAAAGATATTGCAAAAGCGATGCAGGAAGCCATTGACGAAATCGGGCTCGATTGGGCTGTAGGCGTGAGAAATGGAGATACTGATCCCAAAGTAAGACAGCAGCAGGTAAAAAAGATGCCTGAAATTCTTGTCGTAACCCCTGAAAGTCTTCATTTGCTTCTGGCTCAGAAAAATAATGAACGTTTTTTCACCGGAATTAAATGTGTTGCGGTGGATGAATGGCATGAATTATTAGGTTCAAAGCGTGGTGTCATGGTAGAACTTGGAATTTCACAACTTAGAAAATATGTTCCGGAGATTAAGATCTGGGGAATCACAGCTACCATCGGAAATCTGGATGAAGCTATGGAGGTACTTATTCCATATGACATTAAAAAGACAAAAATTACTGCAAAAGAACATAAAAAAATAGATATTCTGCCGGTTTTTCCCGAGGAAATCGAAATATTACCCTGGGCAGGACATCTTGGAAATAAACTGGCGGATAAAGTGGTTCCTATTATTCTTGAATCAAAATCTACCATTGTGTTTACGAATACCAGAAGCCAGAGTGAAATGTGGTATCAGCTATTGCTGGATGCACATCCTGATTTTGCAGGCCAGATTGCAATTCATCACAGTTCTATTGATGCTCATTTAAGAATCTGGATTGAAGAAAACTTAAGTTCCGGAAAATTAAAAGCCGTAGTTTCTACTTCATCCCTCGACCTTGGAATTGATTTTAAACCTGTAGACACCGTTATTCAGGTAGGATCGGCCAAAGGAGTGGCACGGTTTCTTCAAAGAGCAGGACGCAGCGGCCACTCCCCTTTTGAAACTTCCAAAATCTATTGTGTTCCGACCCATTCTTTGGAACTTATTGAAGTCTCAGCCCTGAAAGAAGCCGTAAAACAAAAAGTGGTTGAGCCAAGAGATCCACAGGTTTTATGTTTCGATGTGCTGGTTCAGTTTCTGATGACATTGGCTGTTGGAGATGGCTTTTATCCTGACGAACTGTATGAAAGAATCAGAAAAGTGTATGCTTTTCAGGAAATGCTGGATGAGGAATGGAAAAGCATTCTGGAATTCCTTACCATCGGCGGCAGTGTATTAAAAAACTATGAAGAATTCCATAAAATTGTCATTATGGAAGACGGTCTGTATAAAGTAACTTCAAGGAAAATTGCGATGCTTCACCGGATGAATATGGGGGTGATTGTGAGTGATGCCATGCTGAAGGTGAAATTTATATCCGGAGGTTATATTGGAATGATTGAAGAATATTTTATTTCAAAGCTGAAAAAAGAGGAAAAATTTATTCTTGCCGGACGTACACTGGAAGTTGTCATCATTAAAGATATGACGGTATATGTGAGGGCAGCTAAAGGTAGAGCCCTGGTTCCGAGTTATCTCGGCGGAAGGCTTCCTTTGAGTTCCAATCTGGGACATTTTTTGAGAGAAAAACTTTCGCATGCTTTAAATCCTAAAGCTTCAGAAAAAGAACTTAAATTTTTGCACCCGCTTCTAATTAATCAGGAAAAAAATTCCCATATTCCCAAAGAAGACGAGTTTCTGGTAGAAATGATCAAAAACCGTGAAGGCTATCATTTGTTTATGTATCCTTTTGAAGGACGTTTGGTCCATGAAGTAATGGCGGCTCTGATTGCCTACCGGATCTCAAAACTGGCTCCTATTTCCTTTTCCATGGCCATGAATGACTATGGCTTTGAATTGTTCAGCGATAAAGAAATTCCTTTAAATGAAGATAATCTACAACAGATTTTAAGCAGAGAAAACCTTATGAATGATGTGATTGCAAGCATTAATTCTGCGGAAATGGCAAGGAGAAAATTCCGGGACATTGCTGTGATTTCAGGAATGGTGATTCAAAATTATGCAGGACAGCAGCGCTCCAACAAATCATTACAGAGCTCTGCAGGATTAATTTTTAAAGTATTGGAAGACCACGATCCCAATCACTTTTTAATAAAACAGGCGTACACAGAAGTCTTTAATATGCAGCTTCAGGAACAGCGGCTTGTAGAGGCTTTTAAAAGAATTGAAAAATCGGAAATTATTTTAAAACATTCCCGTTCTTTTACTCCGCTCAGCTTCCCGATTAAGGTAGACAGCTTAAGGCAGACACTTTCCAGCGAAGGCTTGGATGCAAGAATTAAAAGGATGCTGAAACTGTCCAATATAAGTGATCTTTTATAATCGGTTAATGTGTTTTCTGTAAGAACAGATATGCCAATGGATATTTGTTTATCGTAAAGACGTAAAAAATTGATAATAATAACGTTTTAAGGCGCAAATATTTTTATCTCCGATAAAATTTAGTCCCGTTAATCTTCCTGAAAATCTTTAATTTTCTTGTGACTTAAATAAAAATAGATCATATAAAATTTGCGACTTTGCGGGATTCTAAAAATGATAAAATCAAATAAAAACCTATCGTTTTAATCTTATTCTTAGCCTAATATTCTCCGTTAATTTTCTTGATAAATTTAAATAATCATCGTAACTTAGAGTATAACTTCTCAGAAGTTTAAATAATATAAATAATGGAAAAATTATTCTTGGTCCGTCACGGACAGTCACTCTGGAATCTGGAAAACAGATTTACAGGGTGGAAAGATATCGATATTACTGAAGCCGGTATTGAAGAAGCCAAAAAAGCAGGTCTTGCGCTAAAAGGGGAAAGAATAGATATAGCATTCACCTCTGCCCTGATCAGAGCACAGCATACCTTATCCATCATCCTGAACGAAATAGGAAATCCCAATATTCCGGTTATCAAAGATAAAGCATTAAACGAACGTTCTTATGGGAATCTTGAAGGATTAAATAAAGCGGAAACGGCTTTGAAATATGGTGATGAGCAGGTTCATATCTGGCGCAGATCCTACGACGTAATTCCTCCGGGTGGAGAAAGCCTTAAAGATACTTACAACAGGGTTATTCCCTATTTTGAAAATCAGATAAGACCTTTATTGAAACAAGGCGAAAATGTATTGATTGTCGCCCACGGAAACAGCCTTCGTGCCCTAATCATGTACCTGGAACATCTTTCTCCTGAAGAGATTTTAGAACGGGAGATTGCTACCGGTTTTCCCCTCACCTATATTTTTGATGAAAAATTTCATGTAAGCCGGAAAGTGGGCTGATCCCATTTAAATAGTTTAACTTTAAGCATTCAATTTTCAATTCATCAAGTGTTTATAGCAACTAAAAATATTTCCATCCAAAACGAAACTTTCATTTTGACCAATCAGCGGGCAGTATTCTGGCAAAAAGAAAAAGCGTTGGTTCTTTCTGATCTTCATATCGGGAAAACCGCTCATTTCCGAAAAAACGGCATTGCACTGGCCAATCATATTATGAAAAGTGATCTGGAAAGATTATCCGCTCTGATTGAATATTTTCAGCCCGAAAAGTTTGTAGTGGTTGGAGATTTGCTCCATGCCGGAGACAATTCTGATGTGGATGAATTCTGTATATGGAAAAGCCAATATCCTGATATTCAGTTTTATCTTATTGAAGGAAACCATGACCGGATTTCAAAAGCGCTGGAAAAGAAATTATGCTTTAATCACAAAGCTGAATGGCTGGAAATAGATGATATTACTTTCATTCATGATTTTGATGCATCCAGATCCGGATTTCAGATTACCGGTCATATCCACCCGGGAATTGTCCTGAATTCTGCCATTAAAAATATCAGACTTCCATGCTTTGCTCTTAGCAGTAATCAATTATTATTACCTGCTTTCAGCGAATTCACAGGACTGGATACAAAAAATCTGCCTAAGAAAAGTACATTTTTTGTATTTACGGATGCGGATATTTATGAAATTTGATAATTTAAGGTGTCAACTCCAGCGGATTTTGATATTTTTTATTTTCTTCTCTTTCTTTTTCTCTTTTCTTCAGTATTTCCTGTCCTTTTATAATGGTAGTTCCATAGCTTGCGAGTACGCCGGCTGCATTGGTTTCTGCATTCCTCTGTGCTTGTTTTAATTTTGCCTGTGTGGTTTCTACAGCTCCGGTGTATCTGCTTTTCTTAATATTGACTTGTCTGTTTTTTAATTGGGAATTAGACGTAGATTTTACCAATTCAAAATCATAATCTCCTTTTTCATCTGTGATTTTTATGATCAAGCCAGGCAATCCACTGAACTTCATGGGACCATACGGAAAAGGTATATCTGTTGAATACCATGCAATCCATCTTCTGCCTTTGAAGTAAACTTCTGCTTTTTTGCAATGAATGGTATTGATTACTTTGGTTTCATTCACTAGATTCCAGTTTTTTATCACTGGTTCTTTATAGGTGAGTAATGACATGAAAGCTGAGTCAAAATACTGTATGTTTTCATTAGATTGTATAATGGTAAAGTTAAAATCTGTTTTTGGAATTAATGTTCCCTTTTTCCATCCCAGCGTTATACTTCCATCTGGATTATTTGTTGTTGTTCCTGCGTTTGCCATTACTGAATCTCCCTTTAGTGATACCGTATTTGCAAAAAATGCACGCTTATCACCTATTTGTAATAAGAATTGGTCTTCATATTTGCTATCTGTTCGAGTATCAAATTTAGCTTTTAACATATAGGTAAACTCACCACGCAAAGTATCCTGTTTGTATGATTTAGCATAGGATAAAATACTACACAACAGAACGAATAGTTGAAGTAACTTTTTATGGTAGTCCATCGGAGATATTTTAATTTTTAATAGCACTTATAATCCAATATCTTCACTAGAAGTGCTTAAATTTACATTAATTGAGATTATTTGCAAGATGTTTAGGATCAGAGCCAGAATAAACAGGTGTTTTACAATTAATTGCTTCAACCCTTTCACGCCATTCGGTTGCTTGTTGTGCTGTCCAATCCTGAGTTGTTGTAGCTGTAATCCCACAGGAAGTTTCTGCAATCCAAATTTGACCTGCTTTTACATTTTTCATTATTTTGTGTTTTTTACAATTAAAGTATAAATATATATAATAATTCACTCAATAATTAAATTATTGTTTTATGTTAAATCATTGAATATCATAGGATTTTAACCAAAACCATTTAATTAATGAAAGATATTCTATCATCAAATAGTTATAATTTCATGCATGCTAAATAATTGGAATTAAACAAATTTCTTTAAACTGAAATATTTTAAAAGCAACATACAAGCAGATAAATATATCTCTGCCATTCTGATTTATACTTTATTTGATGAAAGATCCTTTCACCAACCCATATCAAGGTTTTAAACCTTGACACGGGTAATAAAAACTATATATTCTTCTTACTTAAACGGATACTGTAGATCGTTATCAATACGGTAACCAACAGGAATAAAGCTCCTATCCACGGTGTGCTTCCCAGGCCTAAGGAAGATGTCACAATCATTCCTCCTGCATAAGACCCAATGGCGATACCGATATTAAAAGCCGCAATATTGATCCCTGAAGCAACATCTTCAGTTCCGGGGAGTTCTTTTTCTGCAATCTGTACCACCAATAGCTGAAGTCCGGGAACAGAAGCAAATGATAAAGCTCCTAAGAGGAAAAGTGTAATAATACTTAAAACCGGACTGCTTACTGTAAAATAAAACGCAAGCAATACCAATCCCTGTGCCGCAAACATCCATAAAAGAGCATTCAGAGGATTTTTATTGGCTACTTTTCCTCCAATCAGGTTTCCCAGGGCAATGGCAATTCCATAAATCAAAAGAATAAAAGTAACTGTAGATTCCTGAAATCCTGTAATTTTCTGTAAAATAGGCGACAGATACGTGAATACCACAAATGTACCTCCATATCCCATCGCGGTCATTAAAAAGGCGAAAATCAATCGTCTGTTGCCCAGTACTTTAAACTGGCTTTTTAAAGAGGCTGTTTTTCCATTTTTAAGATTTTTAGGCACCAGTAACAAGCTGGCAGTCAATCCGATGATCCCAAGGATTGAAACACCGATGAAAGTTGCTCTCCAGCCGAAATGCTGTCCTATAAATGTCCCCAGCGGAACTCCCGTTACAATAGCAAGTGTAAGTCCAGCAAACATAATGGAAATTGCAGTCGCTCTCTTCTCTTCAGGAACCAGCGAAGCTGCAATAGTAGAACCAATGGAAAAATATACCCCATGGGCAAACCCTGTAAGTATTCTGGCAAGAACTAACGTGATAAATCCGGGAGCTATAGATGCCAGCCCATTTCCGATAACAAATAACAACATGATGGATACCAACAGCATCTTGCGAGGGATTTTCCCTGTGAGTGCCGTTAAGATGGGTGCTCCGATAGCCACTCCTATCGCATAAAGACTTACCAGAAGTCCTGCTGAAGGAATAGTAATTTGAAGATCTGAAGCTACTGTGGGAAGAAGTCCTACAATGACAAATTCTGTAGTTCCTATTCCGAAGGCACTTATCGTTAATGCCCATAAAGCTGCAGGAAGACCTCTTTTGGCTGTCTGTGCTGCAGTATTGATCTGTATTTCTTTTTGAAAGTTCATTGTCTTGTATTTTGTTGATATTGACAAGGCAAATTTCCGGCGAATATTTGTATTATAAAAATTATTTAAATTGTATCAAAGTATCAGAATAATGATAGTTTTATTTTTAGTTTAAAATTTGTTCCTTTGTATAATAATCAGCAGTTTTAATGAAGAAATCAGAAGCAACCCGTCTTACTATTCTCCAGAAAGCGTTCGAATTGATCTATGTAAAAGGTTTTCAGACTACAAGCATTGATGAAATTATTGCAACGACTCAGGTGACGAAAGGCGCTTTCTATTATCATTTTAAAACCAAGGATGAAATGGGTCTGGCTATTATTAACGAGCTGATGAAACCTAATTTCAGACGTAACTTTATTGAATCTCTTCAAAACAACAGCAATCCACTGGATAATATTTATGAGATCATCTACAATCTCCTGATGGAAACTGATTTTCTGAAAGTGGAATACGGCTGCCCTACTTCTAATTTTGTGCAGCAAATGGCGCCATGGCATACCGCCTTTACCCAGGCTTTGCATGAACTGTCAAAAGAATGGGAAGAAGCTTTCACCAACAATATTGAAAAAGGAAAAGAAGCCGGAATTATTAAGAAAAACGTCAATTCCAGAGAAGTGAGTGTTTTCGTTATTTCCGGGTACTGGGGAGTCAGAAACCTGGGAAAAGTTGAGAATTCAAAAGAAGTATATCTTGTTTATTTAAAAGGGCTTAAGTCTTATTTTCAAAGCCTGCAATAATTTTTTTATCAAAAAACATACTAATTAGTATGTTTTTATTATACCTTTGCTGTGTTCAAAAAAATATACAATGTATCAAACTCTTACTTTTTTACATTCCCAAACCCGATGGCTGGTTTTACTAAGCTTACTCTACGCAATTTTCCGTGCTTTCAAAGGATATTTTTCAGATCGGAAATTTACAGCAACTGATGATTCTGTAAGACACTGGACAGCCACAATTGCTCATATTCAGTTAATCTTAGGAATGATTTTCTATCTTAAAAGTCCGGTGATACAATATTTCTGGAAAAATTTTCATGAAGCAAAAGATTCTTTTGAACATCTGTTTTTCGGATTGATTCATATGGTTTTAATGATCACAGCGATTATCATCATTACAATTGGTTCTGCACTGGCTAAAAGAAAGCTTTCAGATAAAGAAAAATTCAAAACGATGGGCATCTGGTTTTCCTGTGCGCTGATCATTATTTTCATTGCCATTCCCTGGCCATTTTCTCCTTTTGCAAACAGACCTTATTTCAGATAATTATGATCAATTTATTTAAAACAAAAATCGGCAGACTGAGAATTCTGGCGATTCTGGAAGGAATTTCATTATTGACGCTGGTATTTATTGCTGTGCCGATGAAATATTGGATGGGAAATCCTTTGTTTGTAAGACTTATCGGACCTGTCCACGGAACATTATTCCTGCTTTTCCTCTTCAATACATTGAGCGTTGGCGTGGAACAGAACTGGAAATTTAAAGAAATAACATGGAAAGTAATTCTTGCCTGCTTTATTCCATTCGGGACATTTTATATTGACAAAAAAATCCTTAGCAAACTATGAAAAGTCTTCTTATACTTTGCGGAACAGCCTTTATGGTATATGTTATTTATAAGGTATACCGATTTCAGACTTTAGATAACGGATTACCTGAACTGGTCAGAAAAGGAGCTGTTATTCTTGATGTAAGAACGGAAAAAGAATATGCAACAGGTCATATAGAAGGCTCTGTCAATATTTCATTAGGAACAATCAGAGAGCGTTACATGGAATTGGACCCCAAAAAGACTTATATCACCGTATGTTCGCACGGGCTTCGAAGTGTAAAAGTTGAAAATATTCTGAAAGAAAAAGGCTTTCAACAGGTCTACAACGGAGGAGCGTGGACAGATCTGCAGAAAACGCTCAGTCAATAAAAAAATACAATTCCTCCAGAATGATCATGGAGGAATTGTACTCTTAAACAGTTTTATCATCCAGCCATACAACGTTCTGTTCAGACGAATGCTCCTGCCCTATTATATCTCTGTATAAATCAGGTCTACGGGCGTTTATATACCGATATCCTCCTGCCTGAGTAAGCTTCTCTGGAATCATGACAGCCGATTCAAAACTGTCTTCCCAGGAACGGCATTCTGCAATCACATCACCGAAAGGATCAATAATCATGGAACATCCGTTTTTAAGCTGATCATCATCCATCCCAATTGGATTTGAAAAAACAATATAAGCTCCGTTATCATAAGCTCTGGAAGGAAGCCACTTCATCAGCCAGTCTCTGCCCTTCATTCCATTAAATTCCAGACGTAAAGATGTGGGATCCGCTACCCTGTTTTCCCAAAGCTCAGGATTCACAAATCCTGCTCCAGGCCTTGTAGAAGGGGTACACATGGTAACATGTGGCATAAAAATAATCTCTGCACCAAGAAGCCTTGTTGCTCTTACATTTTCAATAACGTTGTTATAATAGCAGATTAAAATTCCACACTTCCAGCCCATAATATCAAACACACAATACTCATTTCCGGGTGTAAGATTCGGATTGATAAAAGGATGAAGTTTTCTGTATTTTGCCTTCAGCCCTGTTTTATCAACACAAACGTACGCTTTGAAAAGATTATCGTGGGCATCTTTTTCAAAAAGTCCAGCCAGGATGGTGATCTCATGCTTAGCAGCAATCTCCTGCAACTTTTTAATACTTCTTCCTTCCGGTACAAGTTCAGCAATATCAAGAAGCTGTTCTCTGGAAAGCTTTCTGGCAAAGGTATAGCCTGTAATGGAGCATTCATGGAAAGCAATCACATGAGATCCTTTGGCTGCAGCCTCACCAGCCAGTTTTTCTATAACGGATAGATTATAAGCTTTATCACCACTCTTATTTTCAAATTGTGCCGTTGAAATTTTAATATTCATTGATTTTTTTTAGCAAAACTAGGTAGTGTTGCTTGGTAAAAATTGTATAAAACCGCCATAGCAGGTTACAGCTCAATAAAATTAACCGCCATTTTATTTTCTGTCTTCAAATACTGTTTAGGAGTAAGCCCAATATTATTCTTAAATGCTCTGATAAGATGTGACTGATCAGCATATCCTGCTTCATATGAAAGCATTGTCATATTTTTTTCATCTGTTCCATTATTCAGGATACTTAGAAAGTAATGGAGACGGATGATATTTCCGTATTTTTTGGGCGACATTCCGATATAGTGTTCAAATTTTCTTTCCAGATGGCGTTCCGAATAACCTGTGAAATGCTGCAATTCTTGGGAGGATACTGAACCTTTACTTTGAAGAAGATATCGTTGTGCAGCTGTTATTAATTGATGATCTGTATTTATTCTTTCGTATAAAAAATGGGTAAAAAAGATATTCAGATCATTAATAATGGCTAACGGATTTGATTTATTAAAAAGTTTTTCCTGAAATACTTCCAGTTTACTTTTTAGAGCATCTTCCACGGAAATAATCTGATTACAGGTTTCTTTGGCGGAAGTTTTTAAAAGAATATTCAGAAAATAAGGTTGAAATACAACTGCAACCAGGGAAAATTTTCCTTTTGAAGAAAAATCTTTGTAACTGCGTAATGATCCGTAGAAAAAGGAAAGTGGCATCCGTTCTTTTGAAATACCGGAATAGAGATTCATATCACCGGATAAGATAAGCCCGGAGCTCCCATCAGTAAAGAGCCTTAAACTTTTTATATCTTCTTTGGAATTTTCCAGAAAGATATAATGCCTGATATAAGATGCTAAGTGTTTGGGAGGCGAAATCTGCATTCGTCAAATTTACGTAAAACATATTGACAGGAAAATACAATATCTAAATTTAAGACACGCAAAATCAAATATTTAATTCTCTCGCAGATTTTGCCAATTACGCAGATATATATACAATCAACTGCGAAATCTGTGTGATCTGCGAGAGATAAAAATTGATAAAATTTTTGCACCTTATGTATTAAGAATTATTCTGTTTCTTCATGATTTCCAAAAAACTATAAGAAATCTATGTAAGGTACCACACTTTATTCCCTTTTGGTCAGGTATTTGAATATTTTAATGAATACCAATAACTAAAATATTATATCATGTCAACAGAAAATCTTACCCATCTCGAAGCGATTAAAAAAATTAAAGAACTTTCAGAAAAAGCAAGAATATGCATGTTTTGTACAGAACTTGAAACCGTTCCTGTCAATTCAAGACCAATGAGCTTACAGGAAACGGATGACAGCGGAAATCTTTGGTTTATCAGCAGTGGAACCAGCAATAAGAATTTTGAAATCAAAGAAGACCGGAGAGTTCAGCTGTTTTTTATGAATAACAGCGATTCCCAATATCTTTCAGTATACGGAGAAGCTTCTGTTTATAAGGACAAAGCAACCATAGAAGATAAATGGTCACCAATGGCTAATGCGTGGTTTGATGGTAAAGATGATCCCAACGTTACAATTATCCGTGTAGAGCCTAAAGAAACTTATTACTGGGATACCAAAGCGGGAAAACTGGTAAGCCTGTTTAGTTTTGTAGCGGCTGCAATCACAGGAAATAAAACCGATAATTCTGACGGTGTAGAAGGAAATGCAACGATTTAGAAAGTTCTGAATAAGCAATAAATCTCCCACAGATTTTACAGTGGGAAAACAAAAATGGCTCAATTTCTTGAGCCGTTTTTATTATAAGATTACTGTTGCTAATTTTTCACATCTTCCATAGATGCTCCAAAATTAATATGTAGAACATTTCCGTTTGGTGTCACTAAGGCAGGCACAGATTTCACACCGGCCTTTTCAGCATTTTCAATTTTGGCTCTGTCATTACCCAAATGGATAATCTCAACATTTTCCAATCCTATAAGGTTTACGATATCGTGTTCTACGCTCATACATACAGGACATCATGCATGATAAAAAATGGACTTTTTCATATAATTGTACTAATTAATAAGGGTTTTAATAATATTTTTTAATTCTTCGGATTCTTTTTCGTGAAGAGGTTTTAAAGGGCTTCTCAGATTCCCGCCATCTTCACCCAGAATATTCAGTCCAGATTTCACAGCTCTTGGCAATCCTTTATTCACAATAAATTTTAAAAGATCAAACTGCTGGTAGAAAATCTTTTTTGCCTTTTCAAGATCTCCTTCTTCAACGGCATGATAAAGACTGATATTCAACTCAGGAATAAGATTGGGAGCAGCAGTACACCAACCTCTAGCACCTGCAGAAAATGCAGCCAGTGCCAGAGGATTGGAACCATTATAGAATGCTATTTCTTCTCCCAGTTCCCTTCTCAGACAATGCATTCTCTGGATGTCTCCTGTACTTTCCTTGATCATGGTTACATTGGGAATTTCAAGCAGTCTTTTCAGTAAAGCCGGTGACATATCTACTCCACTTGTTGCGGGATTATTGTACGCCATAATAGGAATTGATATTTTACTGGCTACGGCATCATAATGTGTTACAATTTCGTCGTCAGTTAGCTTCCAGTAGCTCATAGGAATGATCATCACCGCATCTGCTCCTGCTTTTTCTGCAAACTGAGCATGATGGATGGTTTTTTCTGTTGTAAGATTGGAAACCCCTACCAGTGTAGGAATTCTTCCTTTTACCTGCTGTAAAGTAGCTTCCGTAACTTCTTCTTTTTCTTCATCGGACAGATAAGGCATTACTCCTGTACTTCCCAGGGGCGCAATACCGTGACTTCCGGAAGTGATTAACCTTTCTACCAGATGCTTGAAAAGAGGAATGTCTACTTTTTCTTTTTCATCAAAAGGAGTTATGGGATACGCTATAATCCCTTTAAATGGAACATTTTTCATATGCTGTTCGTTTAAAATTTTAAAATAATTTTAAACCATTAAGAAGATTAAGCAAATTTCGCCTTGAAATGAAAATCATCTCCGATATCAAAATAGTTTAGCAATGCCAGATCTCTTAATGGTTTAAATTTCTGATATTAAAGATCTCTTCCTTCCTCTTCTCTCAATGCCACTCCCAGATTTTGTAGTTGAGGAGCATTTTCGCAGGCGATATATTTGGTAGATTCCGTATCACTTAGATTCTGATGCTTGTGCCATGCCCATGAAGGAATGTAAACAGCGTCTCCAGCCTCCCAGTACACTCTTTCATCTTCTACTTCTGTCCAGCCTTTACCTTCAATCACAAATAATACAGTTTCATAGGTGTGGCGGTGTCTGTTGGTTTGCTGCCCCGGAGTTAATCCACCAATGGTCATACTCACATTTTTGCTTGGCAGATCTACAAAAAAAACAGGGTGTTTTCTTTCTGTTGAAAACTGATTATGCTCTCCTGCATTTTCTACATTTTTATGGATCAAATGGCTTGGTTTTACATACTTCGGTCTTGCAAATGTTTCGTGGAAATCTTTAGAACTGAATTGTTTCTTGTCCATGATTTTAAAATTATTATGGTTTTGTGCTTTATTGCATGACAAAATTACCCTATCTTTGGACTGTTTAAATGATTCAGTTTTTACATAAATAGATAGTCCAGATGTTGCGCCCTTGGAAATTGGAATTAGAAATTGATAAAAAGCTTGATAAAGCCGTTTATTTACAGATTGCGGATACCATCATCGGTGATATCCGTTCAGGAAGATTAAAAGCTGGAGACACCCTTCCCGGAAGCCGGAATCTTGCCCAGTCCTTAAAAATTAACCGGAATACGGTTGTAGAAGCCTATCAGGTGTTGATTAATGAAGAATGGGTAATTTCCAGAGAACGAAAAGGAATTTTTGTCTCTGAAAATCTTCCTGCCTTACATGAAAAGAATGCAGATGTATTGCATCATCCTCTGGACCAGCAGGCAGTTTCTACCGGAATGGTAATTAATTTTGATGATGGCCACCCGGACAGTAAAATAGCTCCCGTAACAGAGCTGGCAAGAGCCTACAGACAGATTTTTAGCATCAAAGCCAAATGGCAGATGATGGGTTATGGAAATGAGCATGGTGATGTGGAATTCCGCAAAATGATCTCTCAGATGCTCAATCATCAGCGTGGAATGCATATTCAAGAAAATGACATTTCTATCACCAGGGGAAGCCAGATGGGCATGTTTCTCACCGCCCAAAGTCTTTTGAACCCTGAAGACATAGTCATTGTAGAAGATCCCGGATATCAGCCGGCATGGCAAGCGTTTCAGTATGCCGGAGCGCAGCTTTTGCCCGTTCCAGTGGATCATGACGGAATCAGTATTGAGGCTGTTGAAAAGCTCTTAAAACAGCATCAGAATATAAAAGCGATATATATTACTCCTCACAGACAATATCCTACCACGGTTACTTTAAGCCTGGCAAGAAGATTAAGATTGATTGAATTATCCAACCAATACAATATCACCATCATTGAGGATGATTATGACAACGAATTTCATTTCGGATACCGTCCTATTCTCCCGATCTCAAGCTTTGCGGAGCTTCACAATTATGTATATATCGGAACTTTAAGCAAGGTGGTTGCTCCTGCTTTAAGAATCGGCTATCTGGCTACAAAAAATCAGGAACTTCTGAAAAGAATCGGTGATCTGAGAAAGATTATTGATGTACACGGAGATGTCATCATGGAACAGGCAGTTCTTCAGCTAATTAAAGAAGGAGCCATAAAAAAGCATATCAGAAAAGCTACTGTTCATTATAAAAATAAAAGAGATTTTGTCTTTGAACTGTTGACAAAATATATGAAAGACATTGCCGATTTTACATTACCTGAAGGAGGTCTTGCTTTTTGGATCGTTCCTAAAGCAAAACCGGATTGGGATGCTATAACAGAGCTTTTACTGGAAAAAAATATTAAGATTATTCATCCTAAACAATACAGTAAAAACCATGTGAACGGATTCCGGTTAAGCTATGGAGCGCTTTCTGAAGAGCAGCTGGAGCAAAGTATCCCTGTTATCGCAGAGATTATCTCGGTTTTTTAACTCCCGCAGATTTCTTTTGGATTTACACGGTTGTTGCGCAATCAAAAAGCAAAGATTTTTTGACTTATGTGGACTTCTTTGCTGCTTATTTGTACTTAAGCCAATTTAAGTGTTTTAAACTTTTGTGGTAAAATAAAATTTTTCTCCCACAGATTTACACGGATGTGTGACTTTGTTGTTTAAATTGGAAAATTATTCCACTTCAAAAACTGCCTGAATCTCTACGGAAGAACCTACGGGAATAGAAGAAGCTCCCAAAGTTGCTCTGGCATGTTTTCCTTTATCTCCAAAGACTTCAACAGCCAGATCAGAAGCTACATTCATAAGGTCTGCATGTTTTGTATAGTCATCTTTGGTATTGAAAATTCCGGTAAGCTGTACACATTGTTTTACTCTGTTCAAATCTCCTCCTACAGCTTCATTTAACACTGAAATCACATTCAGCATCGTTACTTTTGTAGCTTCTTTTACCTGTTGTTCATTCACTTCAACGCCTAATTTCCCGGGATTTAAAATTTTACCATCTTTTAAAGCGACCTGATTGATAAATACCAGATTTCCTGAACGGACGAACGGCTGATAATTTCCTGCCGGTTTGGGAACCTGAGGAAGGGTAATATTCTTTTTCTTCAGTATTTCACTGAAATTCTGGTGATTTTCAACAGCAGCTAATGTTTTTTTAGGATGCGTATCCTTTAATGCCAATGCTACTTTTGCGAAATGTCTTCCCTGGAGTTCAGCAATATTTCGTTCTCCTTTGGTAGGTCTTTCCACATCTTTTAAAGAAGCCATGCTGGTAACTCCCAAAACAGTATTTCCCTGTGGAACAGTTTTATTCAGTTCTTCTGTTCCACGAATTCCATTAGAAACCAATACCATTCCGTGTACGGCAAGACTGTTCCAGAATGCCTGAAGAGCAAGTTCTTTTCCCGCTCCGCTTCCTGCAGACATAAAAACGGTGGCAGGTACTCCTTCCAATGCATGATTGGTCCATAACTGAACGGTTTTGGATAAAAATTCGCTCATTCCTGTACTGATATTCCCGAAATAAACAGGCGAACCAAAAGCAATCCCGTCATAAGACGTTAATTCATCCACTGTTGCTACCGGAAGATTTTTCAGGTGTGGATTTTCTGAAGCTTTGACAAGTTTGATATAAGAAACTGCATTATCTTCGCTTTCGATCCCTTTAGCGACTTCCTTAGCCAGTTCATAAGTTCCACCATTATCTGAATGGATCAGAACCAATATTTTAGCTTTAGTTTGTGCCATGATGTAAGTGTTATTAAATAATAAAATTAAAATAAAAAAAAGACATAGTTTTTTCATTCTGAGTAAGATAAAGATTATAATTGATAGTAATGATGTAGTGATTACATTGATTATACAAAATTACTATTGTCGTTTTTATTAAATTTGCCAAAATATACATACCAAACGACAATATGAAATGTGGACTGACTGAAAAAACGGAGAGCCACTTTGTAGATTCTATCAACAAAGAAGCTTATGTATGGTGCGAAAAAAGCTGGAAACATGATGATTACGAGCATAAACACAGCCGTGCACAGCTTACTTTTGTAGAGGAAGGCTATCAGTATTTCCATATTGACCGGAAAATTTATCTTGTCCCACAACATCATGTCATCTGGATACCTTCAGGGAAAGCCCACAAAATAACTTCAGAAGCGCAAACGGTGAATCTGATGGTATTTCTTTTTAAATCTGTTTTTGAGGATGAATTTTATCAGAATGTTCAGGTTTTTGCTGTTCCGCCGGTTTTAAAGGAAATGCTTTTGTATGCTTCAAAATGGAATCAATCTCTGGATGAAAATGAAGAACAGGACATTTTTTTTAAAGCCATTTTAAAGAGTCTTCCCAATTTCTGCAAAGAAAGCAGCGGTCTGGAAATCCCTGTACCCACTGACACCAGGCTGATTCCCGTGTGCCATGATATTAATTCCAATTTTAAATATAATCTGGATATTGATTCATTAGCTGAAAAAGCACAGATGTCTGTGAGAAGCCTCCAGAGAATTTTTAAAAATGAAACGGGAATTACCTTACAGAAATACCTCCAGCTCACCCGAATTTTAAAAAGCATTGAGTTAATAGATACCAAACAATATACTTTGAGTGAAGTAGCTTATAAAGTGGGGTACCAAAGCCTGTCAGCATTCACAGCATCCTACTTTGCAATCATGCAGACAAAGCCAAAGGTGAATAAAAATTAAGGAGTTTCGTCGTGAGGCATATCAACAGGTTTTGATTCGGGAGAGCCTTTTTCACGAAGCCAGATCGATAGAAGAACGAGAGAAGCTACGGCCAGAAATTCACTCTGCCAGTTCTGAAAAGATTCAAACCAGAACCTTGATTCTGACATGTATTGAATTGCCGTTATAAGGGGTTTCCCTTTCATTATTTGTTCATCATTAAAATCTTTAAGACTTCCATAGAAATGCAAAATAAAGCTTGCCAGAAATAGAATTGCAAAAGCAAGTGATAAAGAGTGTTTGTAGAGCTTCAGCCATATGCCGCCTTTTTTAACAGGCCATGGCGCTTTGGGATGTGCCACAGGTTCTTTGTCAACATCTTCCTCTTCTGTCATAGATTTTGATTCACTGGAACCTTTTTGCCGCAGAGAAATCGTTAATACAACATATAACATCATCTGGAGAAATTCGCTTTCCCAGTTTTCAAAGGTCGCCTGTATAAAATGCCCGCTATGGATATATTCACCGATCTTTAAAGCAGGCTGGCCGTTTTCAATGAGTTCTTTATTTTCTGTTTTCCAGCCCATAAAGAACTGCCCTGCGAGAAAAATAATCATCAGAGTAATCAAAACAATGCTTAAGCTGTTGCGATGAAGGAAACTGGTGCGTTGCATATTTCTGAGTTTAAAGTTTAAAGTTCAAGGTTTAAAGTTCCAGGTTTAAGGTTTATGAATCACGTTTTTGATAAGGAAATACTTTCTGCAGATTCTTTGTGGTGGGCCCGGTAAGGATTTTCCCATTGACACCAAATCTTGATCCATGGCATGGGCAGTCCCAGCTTAGCTCAGCACTATTCCACCGGACCTGACATCCGGCATGCGGACAGGTACTTCTGAGAAGATGCAACGTACCGTCATTTTCTTTGTAAAGGGCATAAGATTCGGACTCATACTTAATGACTTTTGCCTCTCCTTCTCCAACTTCTGAAAAAGAATCGATTTTCTCAGTTAAAATTTTATCCTTTATAAAATCAAATGCTACGGTTGCGGTTTCCTTTACAAAATCTGAAAATCCGGCAATAGGTTTTATTCTTGAAGGGTTGAACAGATCTCCATATTTACTTTTTCCAGTAATAATCAGATCATGCAATATCTGCGAGGAAAGAGTCCCGAATATCATTCCGTTTCCTCTGAAACCGGTAGCTGTAAAAATTCTTTTATTACTTCCGGGAAGTTTTCCAATATACGGAAGCCCATCTACGGGTTCATAATATTGGCTGGACCAGCTGTAAAATACAGTTTCCACATCAAAATATTTTCTGATATAATTTTCAAGAATTGAAAAACATTCTCCGGTATCATCGGCATGCCCTGTTTTGTGATCCTCACCGCCTGCAATCAATAGATTTTCACCATCAATATTTTGAATGCGGTAATAATGATAAGGTTCAGAGAGATCATAGCCAAGTTCCCACGGATATTTATCATTTTTCATGGTAAATGCCATGGCGTAGCTTCTGTAAGGTGCGTTCGTAAAATGAAGCAGATTCACTCCCGGCGGAATATGAGTGGCATAGACTACATGCTTTGCTTTTATTTCTCCCTGAGAAGTTTTTAAAATAACATAGTCTTTCTGCTCATCGTGTTCTTCAACAAGACAATTTTCCAGAATATAACCTCCCAGTTTTATAAAAGCCTCGCAAAGTCCTTTAATATATTTTACCGGATGAAAATGCCCCTGACCCGGAATGAGCACTGCTTCTCTGAATGGGATTGGAAAAGGAATCTCATTCACATAACTCATTTCGTGGCCTACCTTAGCTGCTCCCTCTACAATATCTTTTAACTGCTCTTCCTGTTTTTCATCCAGAGCAAAGAGATAAGCTGATTTTCTTCTGAAATCACAGCTGATCTGATATTTCTGAATATTATCTTCAATAATGCTTATAGCATCAATTCCGGATTGTGCATACAGTTGGGCATTATCCGGCCCAAAATCACGGATAACCTGATTAAAAGTTGTATCAAAGAAATCATTTAAATGGGCAGTTGTACCTCCGGTTGTCCCGAATCCAATATTCGCAGCTTCCAGGATAATGCATCTTTTTCCTGATTCCTGGAGTTTCAGCGCTGTTGAAGTTCCGGTAATCCCGCCGCCTACTATGACTGCATCATATAATGAATTGAGATCAGTTTCTGTAGAAAATTTTCTGACCTCTTCCTGCCATATGCTTTTTCTTGCACCGTCTCTATACATAACCAAATATTTTATTGTTAAACTTATCTGATACTCAAGGTATCACTTTCAGGAAGACCGGATTTATCGGCATTGGGCGAACTGCTTTTCTGGTCTCTTTTTCGGTTTTCATCTTCATCAATATTACATCGGCAGGAAGTAAAAGCAAACAGGCTGATAACGCCTAAAATAAGTGCTGTAGTTTTCATATTTTAACTATTTTGATGTTTTATACTTTATATACTTTAACCGTTTACTATCAGTCCTCCGTTGGGATGCAGTACCTGCCCCGTAATCTGTGAAGCATCTTTACTTGCAAGAAACAGGAAGCTGGAAGCTATTTCCTCGGGAGTAGCATTTCTTTCCAAAGGAGGTTTATCCGGATTTTCTTTCTCCTGATCAAAAGTTTCTTCGGTAAGCGGCGTAGCAACAGGTCCCGGAGCAACGGCATTGATCCTGATTCCTTTTGGCTTTGCCTGTAGTGCCAGCGAGCGGGTGAAGGAAACGATAGCACCTTTTGTTGCGGAATAATCAATAAGTTCCGGATGTCCCTGATACGCTGAAACTGAGGTAGTGTTGATAATACTTCCGCCTTCGTTCAGATATGGAAATACTACTTTCGTTAATAAAATCATTCCTATAATATTGGAATCAAAGGTTTGCCGGATGTTTTTCTCTTCAAGCTGCTCAATACTTTCTGCAGGAAACTGAATTCCGGCATTATTAATGAGAATGTCAATTTTTCCGAATGCCGATATCACTTCTTTTACCGTTTCTTCACAGAAATCATAATCATTGATATCTCCTTTAAAAATGATACATTTTTTATTCAGATTTTCAATTTCCGCCTTTGTTCTTCCTGCGTCGTTGTCACTGGAATGATAGATGATTGCAATATCCGCACCCTCCAGAGCAAAAAGTAGTGCTACCGCCTTACCGATTCCGCTGTCTGCTCCGGTAATTAAAACAGATTTATTTTCTAATTTTCCTATCATACATATCCTTTTATTCTTCTGCTGAAGGCTTCTGCATTTCTGCCATTCTATGAGCTGCCATACTGTCACTGGCTATATTCGCCATTGCTACAGAAAGCTTATTTTTTAAACCTGATACTATTTTATCATCACCGTTCATCAGAGCATGATAACCATCAGCAGCCACTTCTTCAGGAGAGGCCAGATTATCTCTGTCTTCCAGTATTTTACTTCTGTTCATATCTGCTTTATTAAAGAAATCAGTATCGGTTGGTCCCGGTAAAAGTGCTGTCACTGTAATTCCTGAATCTTTAAGTTCTTCACGGATGGCTTCAGACCATGATAATACAAATGCTTTCGTACCATGATAAACCGAATGCCACGGACCAGGGGCTTTACTGGCTACAGAAGCCAGATTTAAAATTTTTCCTGAACCCTTGGGCAGACGGTCCTTTAAAAACAGTTTGGTCAATATGATGACTGAAATGATATTTAACTGAACAATGTCTACTTCTCTGTGGATATCCGTATCCTGAAATTTTCCGTACACTCCCTGCCCGGCATCATTCACCAATATTTCAGGGCTTATTCCATTCATTTTTAATTCTGAATAAAGAGAATAAACTTCTTCCTCCAGGAATAAATTTTTGGAGATGCTGATCACGTTTATTCCGTAATTTTTGAATTCATCGGCTTTCATTTTCAGCTCCTCATGATTCCTGGCCACAATAACAAGGTCATAACCATTCTTTGCAAACAGTTTTGCCAGTTCGTAGCCTATACCGCTGGTAGCACCTGTAATAAGGGCATATTGATTTTTGCGTTCCATAGATCTATTTTAAGATTAAAAGCCTGTTGAGTTCACTTTTAAAACATCCCAAAATAAATTCGGTGTAATACAGCTGGGCATTTAGAGCTTGTGTTTTCGGATGTAATTCCAGTTTTTTAGTTAGGACAATCTCACCTTTGTAAGAAAATGAGAAATAGGCAAAAATTTTATATCCTGAATTTCTGATTGGCGTGCAGTAGCCGGTAGTGGCAATAGACCAGTCGGATTCGTAAAGTCTTGCTACATTTAAAGCCATCGTCTCCGCAATATTCTCTGAAACGCAATCACATTCTTCGGCCTCCTGTCTGTCAACCTTTAGTAATTTTACTTTTTCTGACAAAGAATAAGCCGTCATTCCTCCTTTGTAGAACATAGACGCATTGGGCATCTGTGAAAAAGCCAGCTGCAAGCATCCTGAAGTAACACTTTCTGCAATTGAAATGGTTTCATCGGTGGTCATCAGTGACTGACTTATATATTCTAAAAGATTTTTCTGAAAATCCATACTATTAAATTTTGAGTAATTGGTGTATCGTTTATTTTTAATTAAAAGCCTGTCAGCTTCCACGGGTCAAGAACGACCTTTACACATCCGTCTTCTTTTTTATCAAAAATTTCGTATCCTTTGCTTACTTCATCAAGAGATAAACGGTGGGTAATAACATCATCAAGGGTGATTTTTCCGGTCACCACATAGTCCAAGAGCTTATCGATGATAGGATGAACATTGCACTGTCCTGCTTTAAGTGTAATTCCCTTGTCAAAAATCTGTCCAAGTCTGAAATTGTCATAATTAACGGGATAAACTCCCAGAACAGAAACAATGCCACCTCTGCGTACCGCGCTCATGCATGCTTCGAGAACTTTGATTGAGCCTTTTTCAAAGTTCAAAACAGCTTTTGCACGGTCTATAAAACTTCTTTCCGGTTCAAAACCTACAGCTTCAATACAAAGATCAGCACCCCGGCCGTCTGTCATATCCCTGATTTGCTCAATAGTGCTTTCAGCATCTTCCCACAAAATGGTTTCACATCCTGTAAGCATTTTAATTCTGTCTAATCTGTATTGAAGGGTATCAATTACAATAACTTTCTTCGCATGATGAAGAACGGCGCTTTTGGCGGCCATTGTACCTACAGGGCCTGCTCCAAAAACAGCAACGGTTTCTCCTCCTTTAAGCTCTCCCCACATCACTCCTGTGTAGCCTGTGGGGAAAATATCTGTAAGGAATAATACCTGTTCATCAGTAAGGTTTTCCGGAACTTTTCTGGGGCCAAAATTTGCATATGGAACTCTTACATACTGGGCCTGTCCGCCGTTGTATCCTCCATAAAGGTCGGTATACCCGAACAAGGCACCGCCTTTTTCTTTAAAAATACCTCCTTCCGGTCCATAATAATCAGGGTTACTGTGTTCACATGCAGTAGGAAGATCATGCTGGCAGAAGAAACAGCTTCCACAAGCGATGGGAAAAGGAACTACTACCCTGTCACCTACTTTTAGATGGCTGATGTTCTTCCCGGTCTCTTCTACAATACCCATAAATTCATGTCCCATTACCATGGGTCTGGCCTGCGGAATTCCTCCGGAATACATATGGAGATCACTGCCACAGATGGCTGTGGAGGTTACTCTCAGAATAATATCATTTTCATCCAGAATTCTGGGATCTTCTACGGTGTCACAGGTAATATTACCCGGTGAGTGAAAAACGGCTGCTTTCATAATCTAAAATATTTAAAGTGATTGGTGTTGGTGTGAAGGATGTTTTTATGATTACGCGTTTCTCTCCTTTTCAAGATCCCAGACTCTGTGCTGAGCAATAGCCTGGATGAATTTATCTGATGGATCACTGTCTTCCCATGTAATGATTGCAGGATCCTCATGTTGTTTCGCTGATACATTGGAATTATGATAAAGTACCTCCGTATCTTTTCCAAAGTAAATTGCTTTACAGTGTTTATAAGCTTCATTGATGAAATGCAGAACCAGGTGTTTGTTTTCAGCAATCATCAATTCTTTTACGGAATCTTCTCCCGGACAGATGGTAAGAGCATCAAAACAGACACTTGCCGTACTGGTAAGAGAATGTTTGGGAGTCAGTTCGGAACCGTCATTGAGTTTTACCGGAGCAACACTTGTTGCAATCAGTTCCACTCTGGCGCCTTCTGCTTCAAGTTTTGTTTTAAGATCATTGACAGCTCCTCCATCTGCACCGTTAGCAAGAATAAAGCCTATTTTCCGACTCTTAATTGTATTTTTAATGGTATTCATCATGCTTAAAGCATCAGAAAACTTTGTATGTGGTTCTCTTTCTTCGCTTTGAAGGTCTATGATGTTACTATCCGCCGGCAGGCTTTGATTAGGCCATTCCAGTTTTTTAACTTCCACTCCTAATTTTTCTGCTACTTTCCATGCAAGATCCGTATCAATATAGGCAAGCTGCCCTACCAGTCTTTCTCTGATCTCAGGACGGGTTACTTTTGACAGTTCAAAGATCAATGCATTCTGAAGGTGTGTTTTCTCCGGTGCAGACTGGCTGTTATAGAATAATTTTGCCTGTGAATAATGATCTACAAAGCTTTTACTCCTTTCTCTGATTTTCACTCCTGAAACTCTTTCCTGCTGAGACGTAAAGCCGCCTTCAGACATCATGGCCTGAAAAGGACATCCGCCGCCTATGGAATTCGGTTCATAGCTGCTTTTTCCTTTCACGATCTGCTGTCTCATATGACCATCTCTTTGGTTGTTATGAACCGTATTGATGGATCTGTTGATCGGTATTTCATGGAAATTGGGCGACCCCAGTCTTGAGAGCTGGGTGTCGGTATATGAAAATAATCTTCCCTGCAGCAGCGGATCATTGGTGAAATCTATTCCTGGAATGATATGTCCCGGGTGAAAAGCAATCTGCTCGGTTTCTGCAAAGAAATTATCCGGATTTCTGTTAAGTGTTAAAGTTCCGAAGATTTCCACAGGAACTTCTTCCTCAGGAACTATTTTGGTAGGGTCAAGAAGATCAAAATCAAATTTGTGTTCATCTTCTTCAGGAATAAGCTGTACCCCAAAATCCCATTCCGGATAATCGCCGTTTTCTATGGCTTCCCAAAGATCCCGTTTATGGAAGTCAGAATCTACTCCCGAAATCATCTGAGCTTCACTCCAGGCTACGGAATGCACGCCTAATCTGGGCTTAAAATGGAATTTTACAAAATGTACTTTTCCTGCCTCATTGATGAATTTAAAAGAATGTACTCCGAAGCCTTCCATCATTCTCAGGCTTCTCGGGATGGCTCTGTCGCTCATTAGCCACATAATCATGTGCATACTTTCGGGCATCAGTGAAATAAAGTCCCAGAATGTATCATGGGCAGATGCAGCCTGTGGAATTTCATTGTCAGGCTCAGGTTTTACAGCATGTACCAAATCAGGAAACTTGATGGCATCCTGAATAAAAAATACCGGCATATTATTGGCTACCAGGTCATAATTTCCTTCTTCAGTATAAAATTTAACCGCAAATCCGCGGACATCTCTTGCAAGATCTGTACTTCCTTTACTCCCTGCTACAGTTGAAAACCGTACAAATACAGGTGTTTCTTTTCCCAGTTCTGTTAAAAATTTTGCTTTGGTGTACTCTGCAAGGCTTTTAGTTAGTTTAAAAACGCCATGTGCGCCGGAACCTCTGGCGTGAACTACTCTTTCAGGAATTCTTTCATGATCAAAATGGGTAATCTTTTCCCTCAGAATGAAATCTTCCAGTAATGAAGGGCCGCGTTCTCCGGCTTTTAAAGAATCCTGGTTGTTATTGATCTTTAAGCCCTGATTGGTAGTCAGTTTTTCATTTTCATTGGAAGTAGTGTGTACATCCAGTTGTTCTGCTTTCTTGTTGTGTTCGTTGGTGTTCATATTCATAATCTTTTTGTGGTTGGTGTATTTTCTTTCAAAAGCAGTAAATCATGGGGTACAGAAATTAATCTGTCTTATTTTCCCAGAATTTCGAGAAGCCTGTTGATATATTCTTCCTCCTTCAGAACTTTATAATAAGCTGTTTTGGCATATAAAGTAAATGCGGGAGATTCATATCTTATTTCAGCATCCATATCCGTAGTTTTCGTTGTGTTATTAGAATGAAACTCCTGGATATTGAGGATATATTCTTCGAGATAAGTATCTATAACTCCTTTCAGAACTTCACAGGTAGCATTGTTCTTAATCTTTTCTAAAGACTTAATCAGAAAAGCTGTCACTCCGTAAGAATTCATAACAGACGGAAATAAAGACTCATTCTCTATTGCATTATTTTTGTTGTTCAATTCGGACTGTTGCAAAGTGTCGTTTTCAAATGTCATATTCAAAAAATGGTATTAGTTATTGGAAACTTTCAAATACTGTTCAAAATAATGAAGGTCATTTTTATCTTTTATGGATAAATAAAACATGATCTGTTCCGGTTCTTTTAATCCTATACTGCCAAAACAGTCGAAATGAGCAATTAATGCCTGTATATTTTCAATATCGATATCTTTCAGAATAATGAATAAAAGAAAGATATTTTCTTTGATCTCTTTCGCATAAACTGCAGCTCCATCCTCGAAACACTTTCCGGTATGGGATACTTTTACAAAATCTTTATGTCTCAGTGTTTTTATAATTTTCTGACAGTCCATATATTTTGATTTCATGATTAAAATAAGCCATATAGAACAAGCTACATGGCTTATTATATAGTTTAGTCTTCTTGTTCTGCATCAAAATTGATGGATGTCTCTGCAATATCTGTAAGGTAAGAATCGGTATCTTCTTCTTCCTGAAGTGTTCTTTCAAGGAGATCGGCTGCCTTATCATGTCCCATCGTTATGGCAAGCTGAGCCAAACCGCCATATGTGGCGATTTCGTAATGTTCTACTTTCTGTGCCGCAATAATAAGGGCGACATCTCTCGTTGCAGTACCGTCTTCTGTAGCTTTGATAACTTCTTCACCTTCTTCAATAATCCCTTTAATTGCCTTGCATTCTTTCTTTTCAGGCTTTTCATCAATGAGCTTGAAAACTTTTTCCAAACGCTTAACATGTTTTTGGGTCTGAAGGTGATGGTCTTCAAAAGCATCCTTCAATTCTTCAGCAGTAGCTGCTTCCTGCATTTTTTCCAATGCATCCAGAATTGCATTTTCAGCAAAATAAATATCCTTTAGGGCACTCACAAAGAACTTGTGAAGGGGAGAATTTTTCATTTCATCCTCATTGACAGTTGTCTTATCTGCCGTACCTTTTTTGGTGGCAGAAACTGCACTATTGGTTTCTAATATTTTATTGGGCATGGTGTGAATGGTGTTTGTTATTAAAGGATTACCTCTTTATATGGCTAAAGAGGCAATCCTGGAAAAAGAATTATGAATTACGTCTGCCTCCGAATCCGGAACGACCTGAAGATCTTCCGCCTCCGTGGGATGCCTGGCCTCCCATTCTGGCTATTCTTGTACGCTCAGATTTACTCATTGCAGCAAATCCTCTTCTTGAATTTCCTGAGTTTGAGTTTGAGTTTGAACCTCCTCTTCCTGAGCTATTACTATTGCTTCCTGATCTTGATGAACCTCCTCTTCCTGAGCCGGAACCTGAGTTAGAAGATCTGCCTCCACCATGAGAAGCCTGGCCTCCCATTCTGGCAATTCTTGTACGCTCAGCTTTGCTCATGGAAGCGAAACCTCTTCTTGAAGTACCATCTCCTGATGATGACCTGCCTCTGCCTCCTGATCTGGAGCCGGAACCAGAATTTGAACGTCCGCGGGAACCACCACCGGCGTTTCCTCCACGAGAACCGCCTCTACCGGAAGTAAATCTTCCCTGACTGTCTCTCTGCTGGTTACCGTTTCCGCCTCTGGAACTGCTTCTTCCTCCTCTACGACCTCTCTGATCATCATCGTCTTCTTCGTCATCATCATAATCTTCATCATCTTCATCATCATAATCGTCGTCGTATTCATCATAATCATCTTCATCGTAATCATCATCATCATAATCGTCATTTTCATTATCAAAATAATTTTCATATTCTGAAAAATCATCGTCATAATCTTCATCTCTGGTTGCATCATTAAAACCATGATCATATCCTAATTGATATACTTCTTCAAGGTTTTCTGGCGAATGCGAACGTCCTCTTGAGCTGTTGCTTCTTGAATTTCTAGTGTTCATAACTGAATTTTTTTTATTAATATTTAGTGATGTCTATTGCAGTCCGTGACTAGTATTAGACGGCAACAATTGGGTGTCGATAATTTTAAATAATAATAAAAGCGAAATGCTTTTTGCTTGCCTTTTACTAAGGGCTTAAGAATTGTGAAAGAATGTATGTCAAATATACGTTAGAATAATTCACTTTTTTATGACCTGAATCATGTTAATGCAGATTAATACAAAATTTTTCTGTCTTTTAGGATAATACTACCCTCTTTTTCCATTTTTTTCAGGGTGCGGATCACTGTTTCCACACGCATACCTGTAAGGTTGGCAATCTGTTGTCTTGTAAATTCAATGTGAAAACATTTTTGGCAGTCTTCATCATGATAGCTTTTAAGATATTCCAGTAAACCCTTGAGCCTCTGCATAGGGTTTTCTGATGCAAGGCTCTGTACCATTTTCAATTTATAAAAAATTTCCTGTGAAAAACAGGCATTCATTTCAAGAGAAAGATCAGGGTTCTGTGTGATCATTTCAAAGAAATTATTTTTGGGAAGTCTGATAATCCGGGAATCTTCAAGACATATGGCATTGATTGGATATTTCTGGTTGAGAAAAAGCATGGCTTCCCCAAAGCTTTGTTTTTTGCCCAGAATATTATGAATGAATTCCTTTCCGTTTTCGTTATAATTATTCAATTTTACCTTCCCTTCACTGATCTGAAAGTAATAAAGTGCATGATCCTCTTCTCTAAAAACCGCTTCCCGCTTTTTATAATCCCTGTCTTCCGCACCAAAAGAGTACAGAAGACTTTCATCAATATTCATACAGCTGATTGTTTTCATAACATCAAATAGGTTTTTAAATAAATAATGATAGAAATTTAATATAAGATTTTACGATTTTCAATTCTCACGATTTTATCTCTTTCCATATGCTTAATCGTCCTTATCGCGGTTTCCACACAAAGACCTGTTAGGCTAGCCATTTGCTGCCTCGTTAATGGAATCAGGAATGAATATGGACGTGCATCTTTCTGAAAACTCTTCAAATAATCCATAAGACCCCTAAGCCTGATGGATGGGTTTTGAGAAGAAAGATTCTGCATCATAATAAATTTATAATAAAGGCGTTCAGAAAGAAAACTGTTAACCTCCATATATAATTCAGGGTTCTGGTTCAGTAAGTTGAAAAAAATGGATTTATGAAGTCTTAGAACACTGCACTCTGTAATGGCTTCAGCGTTCATAGGATAAGGTTTCTCTATGAATAGAATAGATTCTCCACAGCTTTCTCCATCGGATAAAATGTTTTGAATAAACTCTTTTCCTTCCTCGTTATAATTGTTAAGTTTTACTTCTCCTTTAATAATCTGGTAATAATAATTAGGAATATCCCCTTCACAGAATATCACTTCTGAAGGGGTATAATGTCTCGTTTCTGCTCCCGCTGAAATCAAAATGTTTTCGTCGATAACCATAATAGTTGTTTTTGGTGTTGTTTTCTTCTTCTCCTCTTCTTAGTCTTAGTAAAAATATTGGTAATCGATTGTAATATGCATGCAAAAACCGCACCTTAATGATTATTCCTAAAGTTAAAAAAAGTTAAAAATTTTAATAACTTCAGCCATGTTTTTCATTTATTGACCAAATATCGGTAGTAAAAATGCAATTAAATTGATTTTTTGATACCACATGTTTAAGCTATAGATTGTACAGTATATTGAAATCCAATACAATAAAAACCCGTTTTCACTTAATGAAAACGGGTTTTTCAAAGTAATAACAGAAAAAACTACTATTTCTTTGGGATTTTATTTTGATGGGCTCCTGTAGTATCTGTAAGTTTTTTTGAGGAAACCGTATCACGATGGATTGTATCGGAAGCGATTGGACTTACGGGAGAAACAGAATCCGTCCTTATGGTATCAGCTATGACAGTGTCTGTCGTAACATGGGTTTCTGTTTTGGATTCTTTTTTACAACTCAGGACAATAATTGCTATAAGCAGGCTTGACATAATAATCTTCATAATACTCTATTTTGTGGTGATAGTTCAAAGGTAGACTATTGTAAAGCAGCTTTCTTATGACTTAAGTCATAATGCTTTATATTTAATTATTTCGCAAATTTCTTAGTTCCTGCAACACATAAAATCACCCCTACTGTCACCCCTAGCATTCCTATACTTACCTGCTCATGAAGAAGCCATGCCGCCAATGCCAGCCCAAAGAAAGGCTGAAGTAACTGAAGCTGACCAACAGTAGCTATTCCTCCCTGTGCTAATCCTTTATACCAGAATATAAATCCAATAAACATACTGAAGAGAGAAATATAAGCCATTCCAAACCATCCCTGAAAACTCACATTCTGAATATCATCAGGAAAATAAATAAAAAATAAAGGAATCATAATTGGTAGTGCCAATACCAAAGCCCAGGAAATAACCTGCCATCCTCCTAAGGTTTTGGATAATTTAGCTCCTTCAGCATAGCCCATACCACATAAAATTACGGCAAGCAGCATTAGAATATCGCCAACAGGTGAGGCTGATATTCCCTGCGAAACAGCATAGCCGATAACCAGAAGACTTCCTACAATTGAAAAAAACCAAAATACAGGATGAGGTCTTTCTCCGCCACGCATCACTCCAAATACCGCAGTTGCCAGAGGAAGCATTCCCAGAAATACTATAGAATGGGCAGAAGTAAGATACTGAAGAGCCAATGCAGAAAGAAGGGGAAATCCTACCACACAGCCAAGGGAAACCAGCAATAATGGGATCAAATCTTTTTTGACGGGACGTTTTTCTTTTCCCAGCCACAAAACGGTAAGCGCTAAGACTCCAGCGACAGCTGCACGGACAATTGTTACAAAAGTAGGGCTCATTTCCATTACGGCTAACTTAGTGGCCGGCAAACCACCACTAAATAAGACCACCCCTATAAAACCATTGATCCAGCCACTTATATTTTCATCCTTTGAGATTTGTTTTGTCATCATTTTATTCAAGCTTTTAATTGATATTCAAAATTAGAAAGGATAATTAAATAAACACAGTATCAGTTTTGTATATTTGCATGAGCACAGTTTAAAAATATGAGCAAGGAATTTTTATATACGGAAATTGCAGATGGCATTGCAGGACAGATAAGAAGTGGTATTCTAAAGACAGGAGACAAGCTTCCTTCCGTAAGAATGCTATGCCAGGAACATCAGGTAAGTATGAATACAGCCAAGCGTGTTTTTCTGGAACTGGAATCCCAGTCTTTGGTAGAATCTAAGCCACAGTCTGGTTATTTTGTAAGCCAGCTGCTCTCTGTAAAACTTCCTTTGCCGGAAGTAAGCCGCCCGTCCTTGATCGCCAATAACGATGAACCGGATGAACTGATCAGTAAAGTGTATGAAAATATGGGTAAAAAGGACCTTACCTTTTTCTCTATTGGAATTCCATCAGGAGATCTTTTACCTCAGGCTAAACTGAAGAAAGAAATTATAAACGCTACCAGGGAATTAAAAGATGGTGGTACTGAATATGAAGAACTTCAGGGAAATCTGAAATTAAGAAGAATGATTGCAGTACGTTCCTTACAATGGGGAGGAAATCTGAGCGAAAATGATCTGATTACCACCAATGGTGGGATGAATGCTCTTTCTTTTTGTTTAATGGCTTTAGGAAAACCTGGAGATACTGTTGCGATTGAAAGTCCCTGCTATCCTGGAATCCTTCAGTTGGCCAACGGATTGGGTTTAAAAGTTCTGGAACTTCCTACCCATCCTACGACCGGAATAGAAATTGAGGCTTTAAAAAAATTAATTCCCAAAGTAGATCTGTGCCTGTTGATTCCCAATTTTAATTCACCTTTGGGAAGCTGTATGCCTGATGAAAATAAAAAAGAAATTGTAAAAATACTTTCCGAAAATAATATTCCGTTGATAGAAGATGATGTCTATGGAGACCTTTATTTTGGTTCCAGCCGTCCGAAATGCTGTAAATCTTTCGATAAAGACGGAAATGTACTGTACTGCAGCTCTATTTCAAAAACTCTGGCTCCCGGCTATCGTGTGGGCTGGATTGCTCCGGGGAAGTATAAAGACAAAATCATGAAACTTAAACTTCTGCATTCTACATCTTCTATTTCTATTGTGAATGAAGCTGTTGCCAACTTTCTGAAATCCGGAAAATATGAAAAGCATCTCCAGCAGCTTCGCAGAACATTACAGTTCAATTATCAGAATTATGTACAAACCATTGCAGAATCTTTTCCTGAAGGAACAAAAACCAGCCGTCCGCAGGGAGGCTTGTCCTTATGGGTAGAATTTGATAAAAAGATTCGCACAACAGAATTATACGATCTGGCTATCAAGCAGAATATAAGTATTGCCCCCGGAAGAATGTTCACTTTTCAGGAGCAGTTTGAAAACTGTATGAGGCTCTGCATAGGGCTTCCATGGTCGGAAGATACACAGGCAAAACTCAGACAGGTGGGACAGCTTGCCAAAAGGATTTATTTGAAGTAAGGAAGATGGAAGCTAAAATAGTTTTAAAATAATTGATCTCAACTTTTATTGATAAATCTAAACAAGAGCTGTTAAAGTTCTTTTATATTCACCAGAATTTCAAGCCTCCATCTCCCAGCCTTTTCTATTTGTTATCCGGGATGAAATTTTTTCTTGCCAGCTCCTTTCTTACACGGCTCAGGCTCTCAGGAGTAATTCCCAGGTAAGAGGCAATCATCCATTGTGGAACTCTCAGCAGTAAGTCCGGATACATTTTGATGAATTTCATATATCTTTCTTCTGCAGTCTCTCCCAACAAGGAATTGATCCTGTTTTGAAGGCTTCTGATGTGTTTCTGAAGAAGGAAATCACTCCTTTCTATGCTATTCGGAAACTGTTCTACCAATTTGTTGAAGAAATCAGGATGAAGAAACAAAACTTCAGAATCTTCTACTGCTTCTATATAATAAATGGATTTCTCATTGAAATAAAGGCTGCTTCGGTCAGAGATCAGCCAGCTTTCCGGAGCAAACTGAATAATATGCTCCTTCCCGTTTTTATCAATAGAATACATCTTTATCAGTCCTTTTTCTACAAAGAAAATATGTCTGCAGATTTCGCCGTACTGGAGAAGAAACTGATTTTTAGGGATTTTCTTTACTTCATAGTGCAGGCTGCAGGTGTTCACATTCTGGAGCGGAACATTTAAAACTTTAGCTAGATAATTATTTATATTCTTCATGATACAATCTGGCTTAAAGAAATATCCTGATGTGAAGCACTGTTAACAGGTTTTCCGTTTTCTATGACAATCAGCTGCGGACTTTCATGTCTGATTTCAAAATCTGCTGCAATTTTGTTAGAAACAGGTCTGTGAGCTAACAAATCCAGATAGTATACATTCACTGGCTGTTCTGAGTTTTCTACTTCTTTTTCAAAATTTTTCAGAACAGTTCTGCTGATAAAGCAACTTGTAGAATGTTTAAATATTGCGATCTTATTCTGAAAGGAATCTTCTATCGCTTTAGTAAGATCCTCTTCAGATTCTATCTTTTTCCAGAATGTTTTTTGGTCAGGGGTTTCGCTTTTACCGCCAAATATTTTATCAAAAAAACTCATACATTAAATTGTTTTAGATGGTGATCCAGATGCTTGTATTCTAAAAATGTCCAGTCTTTTTCAGTCATTTTACCAAATAGTCTGTGGCGGTCCGGCAGCCTGTTTTTTTCACAGAGTTCCCGGAATTCTTCCAGCGTTTTCAGCAGATTGGCTTTTGATACATCAAAATCACATTCAAAATTAACGATTAGTTTTCGAAAAGTAGGCATATTTCTGGGAATTCCATTATTGAAAATATGCATTTCTATTTTAGTAAAAATCCCAATTGTCTTAAACGTCACATTAATACGGGGAAGTTCCACCTTTTCCAAAGCTACCTGAAGAACCAGGTCACAATGTTTTAGCATTTGACATACATTCATTCTCCCCCATTTTCCATGAGAATTTTCAGATAACAGGGAAATTCTTTCTATAATTTCCTGATAATATATTGGATTATTGAGACTCTTCCTTACCAACCTTTTTCTATCTTCAGATTTTCAATATGGGCAAAATGATGATTACAATGCCACACGTATAAAGCCAGGCTTTCTCTTAAATTATAATTCTTATTGTGTTCAGGATGATGGAAAGTTCGTTCAAATTGTTTATTGGTAAGGCTTTTAAGAAGTGTTACCCATCTCTGGTGTGTTCCTTTCAACATTCTCATTGCCGGCTTTACAGGCATATGAAAACTGTCCTGAAGTTCCGCCCATTTCGCTTCATCATAAGGCTTTATGGTAGGGTTTTCTTCTGTGAGAGCCAGTTTGAAACGGATAAAACTGTTCATATGGCTGTCAGAAAGATGATTCACAAGCTGTCTTACCGTCCAACCTCCTTCTCTGTAAGGAGTATCCAACTGATCGTCTGTAAAATGTTCAATGAGATTCTTTAGCCGGCCAGGAAAGTCTTTGATCACTTTGATATAAGTATCCAATGTAGTATCACAGATGTTTTCAGGCACTTCAAACGGTCCTATGGGAAACTTTTTTTTCTCTAAATCACTCATTATTCAGGGTTTATTTTTTTTTAATTATTGCCGATTTGTACTCTCATTATTTAGTAAAATAAGTTGTGAATATCAGCTTGTGCGAATTTATCAAAAATTCAAGAGTTTAAAGTGAATAAAGCATTAATTATACCGATAATGATTTTTGTGGTACCGGTTTTTCATTAAAAAAGGTTTCAATTGTATAGACTGAAACCTTTTTATTTATTGTTAATAATTAATATCCGTGTAAATCAATACCTTCTGTTCTTTGCAGCGTAACTTTTCTACCCATTTTCTTTTGGATGACTCTGAAATGCTGCAATTCATCATCCGTCAAAATGGTGATTGCTGTTCCTTTTTCATGGGCACGTCCTGTTCTACCAATGCGGTGGATATAATCCAGCGGCGAACGGGGTAACTCGTAATTGATAACACATGGCAGCGATTCAATATGAATCCCACGCCCGATTAAATCTGTAGCCACCAAGATCTGAGCTCCGTTTACTTTAAATTCTTCCAGATTATTTCTTCGTGCTCCCTGAGATTTCTGGCTGTGGATGGCCACCGCTTTTATTTTATTCTTTTTAAGCTTCTCCACCAGATTATCCGCAGATCTTGTAGAGGAAACAAAAATCAAAGCTTTTTCTACTTTCTTTTCTTTGATCAGATATCGTAAAAATGGACCTTTGTTCTCCGGAGCAACATGATAGGCCAGCTGTTCGATATTATCAATTTCAACTTCTTCTTTTTTAATTTCAATAATCGTAGGATTGATAGAAAGACGTTCTTTCATTTCTGAAACTTTATCATTCAAAGTAGCTGAAAACAATGTAGTTTGCTTTGCTACAGGCATCATGGCAAAAAGTTTATTCATTTCTTCACCAAAGCCTAGCTGAAACATTTTATCAGCTTCATCAATCACCAAATGTTTAATTCCTGAAATACTCAACGCATTATGATCAATTAAATCCAGCAAACGTCCCGGAGTAGCAATCAAAACTTCCACCCCAAACATTCCCTTCATCTGTGGATTAATAGAAACTCCTCCATACACTGCCATTGTGCGGACTTCTCTCTTTAAATTATCTGTGAATGCCCTGAACACTTCATCGATCTGAATAGCCAGTTCACGCGTAGGAACCAATATCAAAACCTGAACATTACGGTCTTTTTTTACTTCCGCATTCTGTAATTTTTCTAAAATCGGCATCACAAAACAAGCTGTTTTACCGGAACCTGTCTGGGCAATTCCCATAAGATCTTTCCCTTGTAAAATGACAGGAACAGCCTGCTCCTGTATGGGGAAAGGTTTTAAATACCCTAATTTTTTGACAGAACGAATAATATTGTGTGATAATCCTAACGATTCAAATGACATAAAAAATACTTATTTCCTGCAAAGATAAGCTATTGATTTTTGGTTTAAGCCTCAAAACACAACAGGCTGCAGACAAAATTCAAATATTGTAATTTTTATACCCTTCATGGATAAGCATTGAAAATTTATGTTGCCGATTTGTCCGATAATTCAGGTTTGGACAAATTTTTGAAGATTAGTTTTGTAAATTTATCAAAAATTCGAGAAATCAAAATATGAAAAAAGCGTTAATAATAGTCGATGTACAGAATGATTTTTGTGAAGGCGGAGCACTTGCAGTCCCTGGAGCCAGCGAAATTATTCCATACATCAATCTCTTGATGGAGGAAAATGCATATGATCAGATAGTTCTTACACAAGACTGGCATCCTGCCGGTCACAAAAGTTTTGCAAGCAGCAATGGAAGAAAGGTAGGAGAAAGTATTATTTTAAATGGTGTTCCACAGTTTATGTGGCCGGATCACTGTATTCAGGGAACTTTCGGAGCAGAATTCCATAAAGATCTGAACAGAGACAAAGTAACCCATATCGTACAGAAAGGTAAAAATATTGAGATAGACAGCTACAGTGGTTTCCAGGATAATAACCATTTCATGAAAACCGGACTGGATGATTTCCTGAAGTATCACGACATTCAATTGGTAGAAATCGTAGGTCTTGCATTAGATTATTGTGTCAAGTTCACAGCACAGGATGCGGTAGCTAACGGATATGTTACGTGTCTTCATTTCAACGGAACACGTGCAGTAAATGTAAAACCTGACAATGGCAGAGATGCTATCTATGAAATGATTGAGAAAGGAGTAACCGTGTTAGGGTAATTCTTTTTAATGATGAGTTATGAATTTTGGAATTCACAGCTTACTACAATAAAAAAGCGCAGAAAACAATTCTGCGCTTTTTGTTTTTTATCCTGAAGATACTTTTTGAAAGAATGAACTAAGTTACAATCCCTGAATCTATAATTCATCATTTATAACTCATATTCATCATTATATTAAAGCATTTTAAGGTTGTTCACTTCCAGTTCTGTAAGGATTCTCCAGTGTCCTCTTTTGATATTCTTCTTCGTTAATCCGGCAAACATTACTCTGTCTAAAGATTCTACTTCGTACCCTAATCTTTGGAAAATTCTTCTGATAACACGGTTCCATCCGATGTGGATCTCAATTCCAATTTCATTCTTAGGTTTCCCCTCGATATATGAAATCTGATCAACAACAGCTACTCCTTCATCAAGACGGATTCCTTCTGCAATAAGACGTAAATCTTCACCAGTAAGCTTTTTATCCAATGTTACATGATAAATCTTTTTAGCATCAAAAGAAGGATGCGTCAGTTTTTTAGTCATGTGACCGTCATTGGTCAGTAAGATAACTCCTGTTGTGGAACGATCCAGTCTTCCCACCGGGAAAAGTCTGTAAGGAGAAGCATTCGCTACAAGATCCATTACAGTTTTTCTTGCTTTATCATCTTTTGTAGTAGAAATATAACCTTTAGGCTTATTCAAAAGTACATATACAGGCTTTTCAGGAGTAATACTTTGTCCATCAAAAACCACTCTGTCTGTTTTCTGTACCTGATATCCCATCTCAGTTACCACCTTTCCGTTGACTTCTACCAACCCCTGAGTAATCAGGTCATCAGCTTCTCTTCTGCTGCAGATTCCGGAGTTAGCGATATACTTGTTAAGACGGATGCTGTCTTTATGAACATCTTTTTCAATTTTATTCAGCCTTCTTTTCTGTACAAAAGATCTTGTTTTGTCATCATTTCTTTCTTCACCATTAGATGGTCTTCTTCCGTATTTCAGGCTGCCTCTTTCGTACTTATCTCTTGTATCGAAATTCTTTCCTCCTCTCTTAGGCTTTCCAAAAGATTTCTTCTCATAGCTCTCACTTTTATTCGTGATATAAGGTTTTCTTTCAGATTTTGATCCTGATTCGTCATTGGAATTTTCGAAACTGTCGGTATTTCTTTTGAAAGGTTTCTTTTCAAATCTTGAGTTGGATCCTTTATGTTCCGGGCCTTTTTTTCCTCCATCTTTAGAGAAAGGCTTTTTAAAAGGTTTTGATCCTGAAGAATTTCCAGATCTGGAAGCACGAGAATCATCAGAACTTTTCTTGGTTGAAATTCTTGGTCTCTTTGGTCTATCTGAATTATTATTATCTCTGCTCATTCTAAAAATTTATGCAAAGATAGTAATTTAGTTACGAGTTAAAAATTAAGAATCATAACTTTGCACTATAGTTTACATTTTTAACTTTACATACAATAGAAGATGATAACAATATTAAACGATAATTTTTCTCAGCTCAACGAGTTTCTTCACGAAAAAAAATTCAGTAAAATTTTCATTCTGGTAGATGAAAACACGCATGAATACTGTCTTCCTATTCTTTTAGGAAATATGGAAACAGACCTTGGATTTGAAATTTTGGAGATTGAAGCCGGGGAGGAAATGAAAAATATCCAGACAGCCAATCAGCTTTGGGAAATTCTTACAGAAATGCAGGCAGACAGAAAAGCATTGGTTATCAACCTTGGTGGTGGAGTAATTACGGATATGGGTGGATTTGTTGCATCTACTTATAAAAGAGGAATACAGTTTATCAACATCCCTACTACCCTTTTATCCATGTGTGATGCTTCTATTGGTGGAAAAACCGGGATCGATTTGATGCACTATAAAAATATGGTGGGAACTTTTGCTTTCCCTGAGCAAATCTTTATTTTCCCAAAATTCTTAGAAACATTACCATTTAAAGAATTAAGAAGTGGATTCGCGGAAATGCTGAAGCATGGATTAATTGCTGATAAAAATCATTGGGATCAGCTGATTCAGATCCGTAAGCTGGAAGTGGAAACAGTCGTTCCCCATATCCAAGCTTCTATGAATATTAAACAAAATGTGGTAGATCAGGATTTCCATGAGCAGAACATTAGAAAAACACTTAATTTCGGACATACCATAGGCCATGCTGTGGAAAGTTTATGTTTACAGCAGGAAAATCCAATTCTTCACGGCGAAGCTGTAGCTATGGGAATGATTGCTGAAGCTCATCTGGCTTATCTTGAAAACCTTATTTCACAGGAAGATTCAAAAATAATCATTGAAAACATTCAGAGGTATTATCCTTACCTTGATATCAGTGATTTTAAAGATGAAGATATCACGGCATTATTACTGAATGATAAAAAGAATACAGACAGTAAAATCAATTTTTCCCTGCTTTCAGGAGTAGGTTCTTGCCATTACGATCATCAGTGCAGCCAGGAAAATATCCTTGAATCTTTATCTTTTTATAGAAAATTGAACGATGCTTAACATTTTTTTCAAAAAAAAATTTGATTTACGGCTTGTTTTTGACAAAATTGTCAATTTAGATCATGTCTAAACAAACATTTATTTAAAATTGCAAAAACATTGATAATCAATAAGATATTTTAAAAATCACTTAAACACTAAGTGATTTTTTTATTGATTTTAATCATAAAAAATATTTTTGGCAAGCAATTTGAAAGATACTCTGCGTTCAACTGAAAATGCTGAACAGTAGTAAAATTTAAAATTAAGAAAGAGTAAAATTAAAAAAATTAAAGTTATGAAAAAGTTAATTTTAGGATTAGCGTTAACTGCAGGAACATTCGCATTCGCTCAACAGACAGGAAACACATCTTCTAATCCGGTAACATTTGGGGTAAAAGGAGGTATGAACGTTTCTTCCCTTTCAAAAGATAGCGGTCTTGATGATCAGAAATCTAAAATAGGATTCAACGCAGGTGTATTTGCCAACATTCCATTAGCAGCTTCATTCAGCGTTCAGCCGGAGGTTCAATATTCACAATATGGTAATAAATCAGATTATACAGTAGCAGGAACAAAATATTCCGCTTCTACTAAATTAGATTATATTACTGTACCAGTAATGTTCCAGTACAACCTGATCCCAAATCTTTATGTAGAAGCAGGACCGGAATTTGGTTTCATGGTAAGTGCTAAAAACAAGTTCAAAAATGAATCAAATGGACAGTCTAACACTACAGATAACTACAAAGACAATCTAAATACATTTAACTTTGGTATTGGTCTTGGTGCAGGATATTATTTCACTCCGAACCTAGGACTTACTGCCAGATATGTAGCAGGTTTAACAGATGTAGCGAAAAACAGACCTAGCGGATCCGATGCTACAAGAAACAACCTATTCCAGGTAGGATTAGCTTATAAATTTAAATAAGCTACACATTCACTAACAAATTTTATATTCAATAGAAAAGAACAGATTAATTTTTTAATCTGTTCTTTTTTTATGTTAAAATAACAAAGAGTTCATAAAACAGCAAAAATACATCCCATTTTGATGAATTATCGATTTGTTAAAAACCCATAAAGTCTTTATACATGGGGTTTAGCGGCATATTGTTTGTTGCTTCTCGGACGTTAAACAACATAAAAAATTAAACTAATCTATGAAAAAGATTTTTCTAGGCCTGGCACTTATTGCAGGTACTTTTACTTTTGCTCAAAGCACTTCAACTTCTACTGAAGCTACTACTCCATCTTCTTCTAAAATCAAATTCGGTTTGAAAGCAGGATTGAATGTTTCCAATCTTTCTAATATGGATATGAAGTCAAGAGCCGGATTCTATGGTGGTGTCTTTGTAAACATTCCTGTCGCTAAGGATTTCTCTGTTCAGCCAGAAGTATTATATAGTGCTGTGGGAGCTAAAGAGAAAGGAGGAAGTAATGCAAAACTTGAATTGGAATATATTTCTGTTCCTGTAATGTTTCAATATAAAGCACTCCCTAATTTTTATGTAGAAGCCGGGCCTCAATTTAGCTTCTTAATGGATGCCAGACTGAAAAACAATGTGGGAAGTTTACACCTTAAAGATGCGACCAGAGGTTTTGATTTTGGAATCGGATTGGGCGCTGGCTACGATTTCACTAAAAATATCGGTGTGAATGTAAGATATACTGCAGGATTATCTGATATTGTAAATAAAAGTCATCGATATCTTTACGGATATGACAGAGAGGGCTCTGTGAAAAATGGCGTATTCCAGGTAGGAATAAATTACAAATTCTAAAGCTTTAGTAAGCTTTTTTCATTAAGTTTTTATAATTAAAGTGGAGTCGGATTAATTTAATCCGACTTTTTTAGCATAAATGAAAAAATTATTCTTATAAACATATGTTGAATAGCAGATTTACAACATACTATAACTTTGGCACACCGTTTGATTCTTAATGAAATGTTAAATAAAACTTAATAACTATTAAAATATAAAACTTATGAAAAAAATTCTTTTAGGTCTTGCCCTAGTAGCAGGTACTTTTACTTTCGCTCAAAAGACTTCAACTTCTACTGCTTCATCTTCTCCAGTTAGATTTGGAATAAAAGCAGGTCTTAATATCTCTACTCTTACCGAGAATGACTTCAATTCTAAAGCTGGATTCTACGGAGGATTGTTTGCTAACATTCCTGTAGCTCAGGACTTCTCTTTCCAACCGGAAGTATTGTACAGCGGAATGGGAGCAAAGATTAAAGGAAGTAATGATGTAAAAGTAAATCTGGATTATATTTCTGTACCATTAATGCTTCAATATAATGCTCTTCCTAACCTATATCTGGAAGCAGGACCTCAGTTCAGCTTTTTGGTTAACTCAAAACTGAAAGCTAATTCCAATTCTGCAGATGCTAAAGATCTTTTCAAAGGTTTTGACTTCGGAATTGGCCTTGGAGCAGGATACTACTTCACACAGAACATCGGAGTTACTGCAAGATATGTTGCAGGTTTAACAGACGTTGCTAAAAACAGACCAGATCTATCTGAAGATAAAGCTAAAAATGGTGTATTCCAGTTTGGTTTAGCTTATAAATTCTAAGAAATCAGTTTAGCTTTTAAAGCAAACTACTCATCAATACAAAGCCGGATTTAATATAATCCGGCTTTTTTATTATTTGTCTATTTTTTGGCAAGAAATTTGCGTATTGAATAATTGATTGTACTCTATCCGGAAATTTCCAACTTACGGTCTTGTTTTCACAATGAGTATGCTTTGATTCAGTTGATATTCAATTGAATATCAAAATTAAAATCTAACTATTACCATCACCTTTTAACGAGAACTGTGTCAGGTTGGGCTGTCCAACAGAGTGCACAACAGAATATTGAGGATATTTTGTTTTATCAATAGAATACATTTTGATTTCAATAGAAAAAGTCAGGTTTATTAGTTTAAGCTTGACTTTTTCGCATACAGCATGATTTTTATCATTTCTCATCTTTATGGCAGATATTTTGCCGCAAAACAAAAAAAATAACTTAAACCATGAAAAAATTTTTTCTAGGACTTACATTTGTCGGCTCTTTTTTAATGAATGCTCAGGAAAAAGAACAGCCTGTCACCACAGCACCTTCAGTTAGATTTGGGATTAAGGCCGGTTTCAACGGCTCTACTTTCAGCAGAGGCGAAAGAAACGAAGTAGATAATAGTGAAAAAGTGAAAGCTGGTTCATATATCGGAGTATTTGCGAATATTCCTCTTGCTGAAAAATTCAGTATACAACCCGAACTTCTTTTCAGTCAATTAGGTTCAAAAACCGAAGATATTTTCATTCATCATTCAGAAAATTCTTACACAAAGCAGGAATATACTTATAAGACAAATTTAAATTATCTTACCCTTCCTGTAATGGTTCAATACCACATTCTTCCTCAGTTGTATGTGGAAGCAGGGCCGGAATTCGGCTTACTTTTAGGAGGAAAAATAGAAGGAGACGGAAGAAATGAAATAAGATACAATGATACAACGAGTACTAGTACTGAAAGTTTCGACAATAAAATTCCAATGAAATTATATAATAAGTTCAATTTCGGAATCGGAATTGGTGCAGGATATTATTTCACTCAAAATTTTGGAGTGACAGCCAGATTTACAGCGGGAGTAACAGGAATTTTCAAAAACGATTATGGTACTAAAGTCAGAAATAATGCACTTCAGATTGGCGTAGCTTATCAATTTAAATAGAGATCTTTATTATTTTCAAAAACTGGTCCCGGGCTTTAATAGTCCGGTTTTTTTATTTCTGTCTCTCAATAAAATCCAAGAAGGCTGAGTAATTCCTGAAAATAGTACTCTGTTTCTTTTTTTTTATCATTTTAATTATCAACAATAAAGCTTATTGAGCATTCAACTATTTTCATAAAACAGTCATTTTACAATATGTTTATTCATCAAAAAGGGATAAATGATTAAAAAAAAACTTTCCAAAAAACATCTGAAAACCCTTATAAACAGGCATTTTTTAACTTTGGCAAGCATTTTGCAAAATAATTCGAGTCTGATTGAGAGATTATCCGACACACAAATAGTAAAATTAAAAAAATAAAATTATGAAGAAGTTATTTTTAGGATTAGCATTAACTGCTGGTACGCTAGCTTTTGCTCAGGAGACAGAAACAAAGACAGAAACGAAAACAGTAAATGCATCACCACTAAAAAATGATGTTCAGCCTATTAGATTCGGGATCAAAGCCGGAGGAAACTCAGCTTATTTCAGCCAGCAGAAGTTTGGAATCAACACTCAACAACTAGGTTTCCACGCGGGTGTATTCGTTAATATTCCAATTTCAAAACAATTCAGCTTCCAGCCAGAGGTATTATATAACCAAATGGGTGCAAAAGATGTAATGTATTCTACAGAAACTGACAATGGAGTAACGAATGTAAAAACTAAGGTACAGAGCAGAGTAAAAATGGATTACATTTCAGTTCCGTTAATGGTTCAAATGAGACCTACGGATAAGTTTTATATCGAAGCAGGACCTGAATTCAGTTATTTCATCAACGGAAAAAATAAAGGAGAATCTACTGTAGCAAGTACTACAGGAGGTGTTACAACTACCACTTCAAGTTCTCACTCTACAGATATTGATAAAGACATGATCAACAAATTCAACTTCGGTTTAGGCCTTGGTTTAGGATATGACATCACTTCCAATATCGGTATCAATGCAAGATATGTAAACAGCTTAACAAAGATTGATAAGAGCATGTCTGCAGCTGAAAATAACAACAGAGTATTTCAGTTAGGCCTGAATTATAAATTCTAATCAACGACCAATTTTTTAACCCTAAGTGCAGCGTAATCTGCACGCATAAAATAGCCGGAAGTTTTCTTCCGGCTATTTATATTAAAAAGGGTTATTCGAATATTCTCGGATCATCACTGATAACACCGTCTATTCCCATGTCTTTTAATTCCTTCAGTCTTTCTCTGGTATTCACAGTCCATGGGATTACTTTCATGCCTAATGAATGACATTCCTGCACTAATTGCGGGGTAACAAGACTATGTTCAGGGCTGTAAATAGTGGGAGTAAAACTCAGGAACTTCATATCTCCGGCTACTCCACTCAAATGATTGGGATACATTTTGAATTTTTCCACGGAAATATTTTTAAAATAAGCCTGCTGCTGAGCCCGTTTTTTATCATCTACTTTTTCCACGAGTAAAGCAGTCCTGATTTTAGGATATTGTTGATGAAGGATTTCCAGCGTTCTTGGATCAAATGACTGGATAATTACCCTGTCCTGAATCTTTTTTTCTATAATAATCTTCATCATCAAATCTACAAATTCTTTTGGCTCAGGATGAAAAATGTTATCAGAAAAAGGACGTGTCTTTGTTTCAATATTGTAAAAAGGCAGTGGTCTTTTCAATTCACGGGAATAGGCTTCACAAGCATCTATAACCTCTGAAAAAAGAGGTTTCTGAGCTTTAATTTTCTTTTGATCCGGATAGTTATTCAATTTTTTTAATCCGACATCAAATGTTTTGATTTTTGCATAAGGCATCTCATAAATTTTGTAATAAAAACCTGAATCTTTAGGAATGTAAGTTCCATCCGGTTTTGTAACGAGCTCCGGTGAGAGAAAGGCATCGTGAGAAAGAATAACTTTTTTGTCCTTCGTTATGACCAGATCCATTTCCAGGGTGGTCACATTCATTTTCAAAGCATTTTTCATGGCCGGGATTGTATTTTCGGGGTAAAGGGATTTCCCTCCGCGGTGCGCCTGATTATCAAAAGTCTGTGAAGAATAAAGCTGGGCAAATATCATAAAAATACCCGGGAAAAATAGATGTTTCATATCCTGAAGTTTTAATCCATCAAAATTAAAACTCCATTATATACTGTATAATACAGGAATATTAAGCTTTTGCTACATTTAAACAACAAAAGAGCCGGATTACAAACCCGGCTCTTCTATTTATTATTTCAATAAAGAGATTAGTTGAATAAATCTACCTCTTCTCCTTTTCCTACAGGATATTCTTCTGTAAAGCATCCGAAGCAGTGGTTGGCAGATCCTAAAATAGTTTTCAGGTTATCTATGCTTAAAAACTCCAAGGAATCTACTCCTAAATAATTTTTAAGTTCTTCTGTCGTCATGTTGGCAGAGATCAGATCATCTTTAGACGGAGTATCAATTCCCAGATAACATGGTGCAATGATTGGCGGAGAAACACTTCTGAAGTGGATTTCCTTTACTCCTGCATCTTTTAGAATTTTGACCAGTCTTTTAGAAGTTGTCCCTCGAACGATAGAATCATCAATGATCACTACTCTTTTATCCTTCATCTCAGAGATGATAGGGTTCAGTTTAAGGTTCACTACCCTTTCTCTCATTTCCTGTGTAGGAACAATGAAGCTTCTTCCGATATATCTGTTTTTGATCAAAACAGGACGGAAAGGTATTCCTGAAGCTTTAGAGAAACCAATAGCAGCAGGAACTCCGGAATCCGGAACTCCAATCACCAAATCAGCTTCTACAGGAGCCTGTTCCCAGATTTTCTCTCCGGATTTTTCTCTGATCTCGTATACATTGATATTTTCTAAGGTAGAGTCCGGTCTTGCAAAATAAATATATTCGAAAGAACAGATTCTCTGCTTACCTTTTGCTTCATCCATCATATAAGAATGAAGTTTTCCGGGCTCATTTTCATTGGTATAAATGATCTCTCCCGGAAGGATATCACGCACATACTGAGCGCCTACAGCATCTAATGCAACAGATTCTGAAGCCACTACATATGATCGCTCATCGATCGCTCCCAACACTAACGGACGGATACCGTTGAAGTCTCTGAACGCAAAGAATTTATTTCTGGTCATCCCAACTACAGAATATGCTCCTTCAATCTTTTCCATTGTTGCTTTAATAGCTCCACGAAGACCTAAATCAAGGTTTTTCTGGATCAGTCTCAGGATCACTTCAGAATCGGAAGTAGCTCTGAAAACTACGCCTTCAGCCTCTAATTCTGCTTTTAATTCTTTTGCATTGGTAAGGTTACCATTATGTGCTATTGAAAGTATAATCTGGTCATATTCGTTTTTGGCGAAAAATGGCTGAAAATTATATTTCTTTTTATCTCCTGCAGTGGTATAACGGGTATGCCCAATTGCAGAATTTCCCATAAAAGTTTCAGGTTCCTGAATTTCTTTATAAACATCTAAAACCAGTCCTTCGTCTTTCATGTTTGTGATTCTGCCCTCTTTTAAAACGGAAATACCACAAGCTTCCTGACCTCTGTGCTGTAATGCAAAAAGACCAAACTGAGAAAGAGAGAAAGTATCCAGATCATTATCTGAATACAATCCGAAGATCCCACACTCTTCATTGGGAGCATCCAGTCTTTCCTCTTCCTGAGTTCTGAAAAGATTTCTTCCGTAAGTCTGGGTTTCAAACTGTTTTAAATATTCACTTTTATGAATGTCTAAACTTTTCATTTCTATTTTTTCTAATGATTAGAAGTTAGATATTAGATGTTAGAAATTAGTCTAAGTTAACTTCAGTTTTTAATTTTTGTTTTAAATAACAAATTGTTTTCAGAATAATAACCCTTCTCTGAAAGCTTATTTCTGTAAAAGATTTTTAAGACGGTTGTAGATTTCTACATAAGCCTCAGTAACTTCTCCTAAGTCTCTTCTAAATCTGTCTTTGTCAAGCTTCTTCATAGTATCTTTGTCCCAAAGTCTGCAGGTATCTGGAGAAATCTCGTCAGCAAGGATAATTTCACCGTCTGAAGTTTTACCTAATTCGATTTTGAAATCTACCAGGATGATATTGATTTTGTCAAACAGGTCGATAAGGATATCATTGATATCTGAAGATAATTCATACATCTCGTCAAGCTCTTCATAAGTAGCTGCTCCTAAGAAAACGGCATGGTGGTCATTGATAAGCGGATCTCCCAACTCATCTTTTTTATAGCAGATATCGAAGATCGTTACCGGAGATTTAATTCCTTCTTCTACTCCTAATCTTTGTGCCATACTTCCTGCAGAGTAGTTTCTTACTACCATTTCCAAAGGAATGATAGAAACCTTTCTTACCAGCTGCTCTCTTTCGTCTAATTTTTGGATGAAATGAGTTTTGATCCCTTTTTCATTTAAATATTCAAAAATAAGAGTTGTGATCGCGTTGTTCATTTCTCCTTTAAGGTCTACCTGACCTCTTTTTTGAGCATTAAATGCTGTAGCATCGTCTTTGAAACGTACTACTACTTCATCAGGATTATCGGTTGCAAATACTTGTTTTGCTTTCCCCTCGTACAACATTTCTTTCTTTTGACTCATAATTTTACTTTCTAAATTGTAGTTAGATTTATTGATTTATTTTATTATTATTCCTGTTAAGACAGCCAGTCCAAAACTCAGCAGTGTACCAATTAATACATATTCTGTAAGTTTTCTCTGTTTTGCCTGTGCAAGGTCGCTGAACCTGAAAACAGATTTGGCAGCTACCATGAACCCTACGCCTTCCCAGTGATTCACCATAATAAAGGTGAAAACCAGCAGACGTTCTAAAATTCCGATATATTTTCCGGCACTTGATAAAGATTCGGTTTGAATAGTGTTGGGGCCATCCGGAGCAGGTGTCCAGGATGACAATAAGATTTTGATAAAAATAGAAGCAGGTGTGGTTAAGAACAGTGCTGCCATAATGATCTTTAAAAATTCCTGATTCTCTAAAAATCCGAAGCTGAATTCCCGGAAATAAAAAGAAACTCCGGCAATCACAAGAATATGCAGCAGCTGATCAATGAAAAACCATCTTTTCTTAGTCTTTACATTCTGGAAAATAAGCTTGGCCGCATCAATAATAAAGTGAGTGATTCCCACTAATACGGCAACCCACCAAAGCTGAAGATCCCAAAGAAAAATCAGGCTTAAAACAGTGTGAATCAGAACATGAATGTATAAAAACTTACTTTTCAGTTTATAGTTTTCCTTATCTGCAACCCATGAATTTGGCTGAAGTATAAAATCTCCAAGTAGATGTGCCAATATGAGTTTGATGAAGATCATGCCTATAATTCTGAGATTTTCTTTCTGAAATACTGATTGGTTTCCACAATAAGCTCATAGTTGGCTCGTTTCAGTCTCTGGCTTACCGAAGACTGTGAAATAGCAAATCTTTTAGCAAGATCTTCCTGCGTGATATCCTGATTCATAATCATTTCATGAATAATCTCTGCTGTAGCCATGGTCCAGTTATCAAAATCCTTGGAAGACCATTTCAGCAGGATATTAAGATCCCTGTCCACCGGGTCACTGGATGTTTTAATAGCAACGGTATGACCATCACTTTTAAGATCATTAAGCAATCTTCCTGAATTAACATAAGCTGTACCGTTAGATTCAGTGATTTTCTCAGAAGAGAAACTTTCCTCACCAATACCTATGGCCATTCTTACATCCAGATTTTCGACACTTTTAATAAGAGATTTTATAGCTAGAAAACGCCAGAAAACTTCATCAATTTTGCACTTGAACTGAAACTCGTCTCCCCTGTAGATTTCCCATGTGTGAGGAGCGCTTCCCCATTTTTCGAGAAGATGTTTAAGCCTGGTAATCCAAACTTCAGTGTCCGCATGCTGTGAATTTATAATATCACCGGTAATGACCGCTATCATACTGCAAATATAAGCATAATTACTTATATATAAAAAATATAAGCAGAAACACTTATAGATATTGATTATTAGTGAATCAGCTTATATCAATAATGCAGTAAACACAAGGTTTTTAAGAAGTTACATAAAACCGCAAAATTACAGAAATGTAAAAAAATGTTTGATGTTTTGTTATTATATTAACTTTAACTCTACTTTTTTCTTTTTTTTTAAGAAGCTGTTCCTGCTATCCGCTCATACTCCTCGCTCCTTACTGTTCCGGCTGCTTAACCCTTCAACTCTCCCACTTATACTCCGGGGTAACCGCTCCTATCAGGGCTAGGAAAGTCATTGCGAGTAAAGCGAAGCAATCTCTTGAATTATTTCCACACCATATAAAAATAAACCTAACAGGTTTTTAAAACCTGTTAGGTTTGGCTTGTCACAAAAATGATATTGTTTAAATCCTTAGATGATTTACTTTTTAATAAACTGATGGGCTTTTTCATCAAGCTTTAAGAAATATATTCCTGCTGGAATCCCTTGTACAGATATATTTTTCTTATATCTGAAAGGATCTTTTTCGGTATAGATTACTTTTCCTGAAAGATCTATAATCTGAGCTGTTTTCACATTGGTAACTTCTCCATTTACATATAAATTATCATAAACAGGATTCGGATATATTGCAAACTCTGTATTAACAGTAATCAAATCTGCTGTAGACAATGTACCACCCGGATTCTGGCAGTAATTGGACGGATAGGAATCCCATTCACTGATAGTAAACGAATCGTTAGGCTGATGAATTGTACTCTTTCTGTATAAAGATACATTCCCATTGTTATTGGTGGTGTATTTTACCCCAATTGCATCTATGGTAACTGTTTTATTATATGCAAGCTCCACATAATTCCCTCCCGCAAACATCATAGGATCAGAAGCCGTTACAAACCTTGCTTCATCAGGATTATAGCATGATAAAGTACCTTTTGGATTCAGGATGACAAACGTTTCGTTATTTCCTACTTTGCCTTCCAGTTCATACGTATCACCATTATAGAAGGCCCCTGATATATTATTTTTAAACTGAATATTAATTCTGTAATTATTTAAATTAACCTCGTGTCCTGTTTTATTTACGATTTCCAGAGCATTGTTCTTCACAAATTCCGTATTGGTTCCGGATATGTATTTTGTAATCATCAGATCCGGAGCATATGAATCAGAAGCAATCGTTGAAGCGGTCACCGTATTGCTGAATGGAGATTCCAGATAGGCTTTATCAAAAGCTTTCACTGTAAAAGTATAAGTGGTTGACGGAGTCAAATGATCTATACTAATGGAAGTCCCTTTGGTAACCGCAACAGGTGTCGTGGAGCCATTCATATAAATCCTGTATCCTAAAATATCAGCATCGGGAGACGCCGTCCAGTTCAAATTTACAAAATAAGCGTTCTGCTGTGTTGAAACCAGTGATCCTGGAGCAGCAGGAGGAATATTGTCAGGCGTTTCGGACCAGATCATATCAATCCATTCAGGATGATCAATAAATGGATTTCTGTTTTTTTGTATGACATAAACAGCATTGTTGCGGTCAATTTCTCTTTGCGAAACCGGATCTGCCGTACTCCACTGTTTCAGCATAGCAATATAAGCAGGTTCTACCGCTCTTTCTTCCGTACCATCCAGGGGACATTGATCCGTAGCAGGAGTAAGATTAGCAGAAGTCGTATAAGCCGTATTGAATGAGCCTAACTTCCCTTCATACCGTACAACAAAGTACAACAATGACCTTGCTATGTCACCTTTGAATTCATTGACAGGCTCATACACTCTTCCGGTATATGGATAATTTGGAATAGCTGCGTTTGATATCCTCGAAGTGTTGGAAAAAATATAATGATTCGTGTTATTTCCTATTCCGTAAGGATAATTGCTTCTCCGCTGATTGATAAATCCATCAACAGGAATTATAAAATTCAGATCCGAATACATAGGATAATCGCTGATGGAAGAGCTTGTACTGAATGTACTTTGCGGCATCATGTGTTCTCTGTTATACCCTTGCCCTTCCATACCGACACCTGCTACCAGCTGATCAGCAGTATATTCATAAGAATCTGGCCCTGAAGGAATTTCAGAATAGATATCCAGTAAGTATTGAGTGTTAGAGGCATCGTGATCATAATATTTATCCAGATCAGTCTGAGCATATAACACCTTAAGGTCGTCATAATGCCAGTTGATCATTTTTTCCGAAATGATATCGTGGATTTTTGATTTCAAGGCATATCCCGTCAGTCCGGCTGTCCCGTCATAATCTCCGGCAGGGATCTGCGCAGAAATATAAGAAGAAATCAAAATGATAGGAAGTAGAATTTTTTTCATGCCTTAAAAATTGGGGAACTAAAATAGTGAAATAAAACATGGAAAAGATTGAATATTTTATTAAGAAAGTATTAATTATTTAAATATAAAATTTTGATAATTAAAGGAATTACCCTTTACATAGTATGAATGAAATAATTTATTTTAGCATTCCATCAATTTGGTTATCTTTGGGAACTAACTATTATTATATGAATACAGAGACTATTGACAACATCAAAATGATAGCGGAAACCGCTAGAGAATTCGCAGAAAAGAACATCAGACCGAATATTATGGAATGGGATGAAAGCCAAACGTTTCCAAAAGACTTATTCCACCAATTAGGGGAGATGGGTTTTATGGGAATTGTAGTTCCTGAACAATATGGAGGTTCCGGCTTAGGTTATCATGAGTATGTTACTATTCTGGACGAAATTTCTCAGGTTGACCCATCTATTGGTCTTTCTGTAGCAGCACACAACTCACTTTGCACCAACCATATTTATGAATTTGGAAATGAAGAACAAAGACACAAATGGCTTCCTCAGCTGGCTTCCGGAAAAGTAATCGGGGCTTGGGGACTTACTGAGCACAACACCGGTTCAGATTCAGGAGGCATGTCTACCACTGCTGTAAAAGATGGTGATGAGTGGATCATCAACGGAGCTAAAAACTTTATCACACACGCTATTTCAGGAGATATTGCGGTAGTCATGACAAGAACAGGAGAAATAGGAGCTAAAAATAACTCTACAGCTTTTGTTTTGGAAAAAGGAATGCCTGGTTTTACTTCCGGAAAAAAAGAAAATAAATTAGGAATGCGTGCTTCTGAAACAGCAGAATTAATTTTTGATAATGTACGTGTACCGGATTCTCACCGTTTAGGAGAAGTTGGGGAAGGTTTCAAACAGGCTATGAAAGTGTTGGATGGCGGTAGAATCTCTATTGCTGCATTAAGTTTAGGTACTGCAAGAGGAGCTTATAAAGCGGCTTTGAAATATGCTAAAGAAAGACATCAGTTCGGGAAACCTATTGCAGATTTCCAGGCAATTAACTTTATGTTAGCAGATATGGCAACAGAAATTGATGCTGCTGAACTTCTTATCCAGAGAGCTTCTACTCTTAAAAATGCAAAACAAAAAATGACAAAAGAAGGAGCTATGGCAAAACTATATGCTTCTGAAGCTTGCGTGAGAATTTCAAACAATGCGGTTCAGATCTTTGGAGGGTACGGTTATACAAAAGACTTCCCTGCTGAAAAGTTCTATAGAGATTCTAAACTTTGTACTATAGGCGAAGGAACTTCTGAGATCCAGAGACTGGTAATCGGAAGAGATATTACGAAATAACATGTTAAAATCCCAATACAAATGATTAAACAGGCACTTTTAGGTGAATTTCTGCATGAAGCTGAAAACACCAGAAAAATTTTACAGGCAATCCCCGACAGCGCACTGGACTGGAAACCATCCGAAAAAAACTGGACAACCGGTCAGCTGGCTTCTCACATTGCTGAAGTATACAATTGGTACGACTCCACTTTCAATAAGGATATTTTTGATATGGGTACGTACAGGTATGACAAAGGAGATATTTCCAAAGCGGAGAATATCCTTGCGAAATTTGAAGAAAATGTTGCCAACGCACAGAAAGTTCTTGAAAACTCTGATGAAAACACTTATTTCAATGAGTGGAAAATGGAAATGGATGGAAATGTACTTTTCCCTCCCATGCCGAAAGTTCAGGTGATAAGAGCTTTTCTTTACAATCATTTGTACCATCACAGAGGCGAGCTGGTTGTTTACTTAAGATCAACCGGAAATAAAGTTCCCGGACTTTACGGCCCTACTGCTGACGATAAAATGTAATTAATAATTGTATTAATAAAATAAGCTGTTTCATTTTGAAACAGCTTTTTTTATTGATAGAATCACGGCATATGGCAATATTTACCAAAAGTCAACTTACTAATATTATTTACATATAATTAAATAATAAGTAAATTTTATTGTCTCATTTTAATAAATTAATAAAAAAAATACATTTATTTCTTTTTTTTTACAAATTAAAACTCTTTTGTCGCTTTCACTTTTCTTTTATTAATGAGCTTTTTCAATTATATTCAATGCATCACATAATATATTAGGTAAAAAGTTTAAATATTCCTTAAAAAATTTCGTTTTTCGTAATATATTTTTTATTAGCTTTGATATTCCACAATCAAATTTAATATTTAATATGAAAAAACAATTAACGCTGATTGGAATGCTCCTTATCTCGGGTATTTCTTTCGCACAGACTGACCGTCTTTGGTCTGAAGGTTCAAAAAAAACTTCATCAGAGATCTTTGAAAACAAAACCAGTATCAGCAATCCCAAGGTATACAACCTGGACATCAACGGATTGAAAAACATACTGGCTAAAGCTCCCAAAAGACTGGCTGCAGGCGAAAAATCTGAACTCATTATTTCTTTTCCCAATTCTGAAGGCAGAATGGAAAATTTCAAAGTGAGGGAGAATTCCAATTTTGCCCCTGAGTTGGCAGCAAAATATCCGGATATCAAATCCTATGTAGGACAAGGTCTGGATGATCCTAATTCCACAGTCTATTTCAGTGTTTCTCCACTAGGACTGTCTTCTATGGAAATTTATGGTGATAAATCGGCTGTTTTCATCGAGCCTTACACCAAAGATCTTTCTTCGTACGTAGTATACCGAAAATCTGACAAAAAAGATGATCTTAACAAATTTGAATGTACTGTGGTAGATGCTGCACAGAAAGGAGTTTCCAATTCTGCTCTTGCCGCAAGACCCAATGCTGATGATGCCAAATTGAGAACATTCAGACTGGCACTATCCTGTACAGGAGAATACACCACTTACTTCGGAGGAACAAAAGCTCAGGCTTTAGCGGCAATGAATACCACGATGACCCGCGTAAACGGTGTTTTTGAAAAAGATTTCGCAGCCAGAATGGTTCTTATCGCCAACAATGATGCTGTCATCTACACCAATGCTTCTACAGACCCTTACTCTGCAGCTTCAGGAATGAGCAGCTGGAACTCTCAACTACAAAGTACATTAACTTCTGTGATTGGTGAAGCCAATTATGACATCGGTCACTTGTTCGGTGCTTCAGGAGGTGGTGGAAACGCAGGATGTATCGGCTGTATCTGTACCAACGGATCTAAAGGAAGCGGATACACTTCTCCGGCGGATGCTATCCCTTCAGGAGATAATTTCGATATCGACTATGTGGCTCACGAAATGGGACACCAGTTCGGCGGAAACCACACCTTCTCCATGAACAATGAAGGAACAGGTGCCAATATGGAGCCGGGTTCAGGATCAACAATCATGGGTTATGCTGGAATTACCAGCCAGGATATTCAACCACATTCTGATGCATTTTTCCATGCAATAAGTATCCAGCAGATCACTAATAATATTAAAGCTAAAACCTGCTCTGTTAATACCAACACAGGAAATGCAATCCCAACAGCTAATGCAGGATTAGATTATACCATTCCGAAAGGAACTCCATTCGTACTGACAGGTACAGGAACGGATGCCGATGGAGATTCATTAACATACATCTGGGAACAAATGGATAACGCTTCTTCTTCTCAAACAGGAGCAAGTTCAGCAGCCAGTGCAACAAAAGCTTCAGGGCCTAACTTCAGATCATGGACTCCAACGACTTCCCCGGCAAGATACTTCCCTAGAATGGCTTCCGTTCTGGCAGGAGCAACCACTACCGCAGGTTCTGAAATTACAGTAGAAGCACTTTCTTCAGTTGCCAGAACATTGAATTTCAGATTTACCGTTCGCGACAACAAAGCAGGAGGTTCAGGAAATAATTCCGATGATGCTGTAATCACCGTTAACGGAACTGCAGGACCATTTAACATCACTTCACAGAATTCAGCAACAACGTATGCCGGAGGAAGTTCTCAAACTATTACCTGGAACGTTGCAGGAACTACAGCCAACGGAGTCAATGCTGCTAACGTAGATATCCTTTGGTCTACAGACAGCGGAAATACATGGACTACTCTATTGGCAGGAACACCAAATGACGGTTCACAGGCAGTAACGATTCCTAATGCCAATACAACGACAGGAAGAATTATGGTAAAAGGATCAAACCACATTTTCTTTGATGTTAACAATGCCAACATCTCCGTAAATGCAGGTTCGGGAACTCCTGATACTGTTGCACCTACAGCTCCTACCCTTGCTGCGTCAGGAACTACTTCTACTACCACTAACCTTTCATGGTCCGGAGCTACAGACAATGTTGGAGTTACAGGATATGATGTATATCAGGGAGCTTCATTAATTGGTTCTACGGCTTCTACTACCTATACTGTAACAGGACTTACTCCTGCTACTACCTATTCTTTCTCTGTTAAGGCAAAAGATGCAGCAGGAAATGCTTCTGTTTCCAGCAACACCGTAAGTGTAACTACCCTTTCAGGAGGAACGGTTACATATTGCTCTTCTTCAGCATCCAATACAGCAGATGAAAGAATTGGAAATGTAACATTCGGATCTATTAACAATACTTCTACAGGAACTGCAGGTTACGAAAACTTCACTTCAGTCTCTACAAATGTTACCAGAGGAAGTGCTTATACAATTTCTATCACTCCGGTATGGACTTCTACAAAATATAGCGAAGCCTATGCAGTTTATATTGACTACAACGGAGATGGAGACTTCACCGACAGCGGAGAATTGGCATGGACAAAAGCAGGTTCTACCACCAGCCCGGTTACAGGATCTATTACAATCCCGGCTACTGCTACCGTTGGCTCTACAAGAATGAGAGTAATGATGAAGTATAGCTCAATCCCTACTTCTTCATGTGAAGCATTTACTTACGGACAGGTAGAAGACTATACGCTTAATATTGTTTCTTCAGGAAAAGGAGATCTTCATAATACAAAAGATCTGATCACAGATGTGAAGCTTTATCCAAACCCTGTGAGAGATATGCTTTATATTTCCAATACAACTTCAGAAGATTATAAGATCTTCGATATGGGTGGAAAACTAATTGACTCAGGAAAACTTCAAAGAGGTTCTGTAAACGTAAGCAATCTTATCAAAGGAGCTTATATGATTCAAATTGGAGAATCTTCTAAGAGATTTATTAAAAATTAGTAATTAATACACTTTTTAAAATTAAACGATGGGAAAAACCGTTCTGCATAGAACGGTTTTTCTTTTTTATAATCTTTTACGCTCTCCTCTTTTTTTCCGTATGGAGATGGCAGGCAAAAAATATATTTCAAGAATGCATTTTCACTGAGTTTTTTACTATTTTTGCTGAAAATACATTTAAGTGAAAAAACAATTATTGATGACGGGAATGCTCACATTGTCAGGTATTTCTTTTGCACAGACCGATCGTTTATGGACTTCCAGCTCCATCAAAATTTCCTCTCCCGTTTTTGAAAACATGTCAGCTTTTAAAAATCCGCAGCTTTTTCACCTGAATATGACTGGATTAAAAAATGTATTAGCAAAGGCTCCAAAAAGATTAGCAGAGAAATCCGAAGTCATTATCTCTTTTCCCGATTCAACAGGGAAAATGGAAAATTTCAACGTAACGGAAAATTCTAATTTTGATCCGGAACTTGCTTCTAAATATCCGGATATCAAATCTTATATTGGTGAAAGTATAAAAAATCCTGCCTCAAAAGTTTATTTCAGCATTTCTCCTTTAGGATTATCTTCTATGGAAATCCATGGAGATAAATCTGCCGTTTTTATTCAGCCTTATACCACAGACCTTTCCACTTATATTATTTATAAAAGATCTGACAGCAAAGACCATTTGAATAAACTTGAATGTACAGTTTTAGATGCTGCCAAAAAAGGTAATTCAAGCGTCCTAACCCATAAAAATGTAGATGATGCTATCCTAAGAACGTTCAGACTTGCCCTTTCCTGTACAGGAGAATACGCCTCTTATTTTGGAGGAACAAAAGCTCAGGCTTTAGCCGCCATGAATAACACGATGACCCGCGTGAATGGTATTTTTGAAAATGATTTTGCAGCGAGAATGATCCTGATTGCCAATAATGATGATCTTATTTACACCAATGCCGCTACAGACCCTTATTCTCCCTCTTCACAAATGAAAAACTGGAATCTGGAGCTGATGAACAATCTGAGCTCATCCATCGGAAATAATAATTTTGACATAGGACATCTTTTCGGCAGAGATGGCGGCGGCGGTAATGCAGGATGTATCGGATGTATCTGTGACAATGACATGTCTACTTACCAAAATCAGGGCATCACCTACCCAAGCAGCTATAAAGGAAGCGGATATACTTCTCCGGCCAACGGTCATCCTTCGGGCGACACGTTTGATATAGATTTTGTTGCTCATGAAATGGGACATCAGTTCGGTGGAAATCATACATCTTCTTACCGTGTTGAAATGGACTTAAAGGCCGTAGAACCAGGTTCAGGGTCTACTATTATGGGATATGCCGGTGTTACCAATTATGATGTTCAGAATCACTCAGATCCGTTTTTTCATGCCATAAGCATCGAACAGATCACCAATAATATCAAAGCAAAAGCATGTTCTGTAAATACCGCTACCGGAAACTCAATTCCTACAGCCAATGCAGGTCCGGATTATATTATTCCTAAAAGTACTCCTTTTATGCTTACCGGATCAGGAACTGATACAGATGGAGACCCGCTTACTTATATCTGGGAACAGATGGATAAAGGAACTTCTTCTGAAACGGGAGCAAATTCTGCAGCGAAGGAATCAAAAATTCAAGGGCCGATATTCAGATCGTGGACGCCTTCAGCTTCTCCGGTAAGGTATTTTCCTGCAATGTCTTCCATTTTGGCAGGCGCTTTCAAAACCGCAGGAACAGAAATAGATGTCGAAGCTCTACCTTCCGTAGCCAGAACCTTGAATTTCAGACTCACTGTTCGCGATAATAAAGCCGGAGGTGGAGGTAACAATTCCGATGATGTAAGACTAACAGTGGATCCGGCAGCCGGGCCGTTTATGATCACCTCACAAAACACAGCAGTTTCTTATGTAAAAGGAAGTTCACAAACAGTTACATGGGATGTAGCAGGAACTACAGCGAATGGCGTGAATACAGCTAATGTAGATATTCTCTGGTCAACAGATAACGGCAACACATGGGTAGCACTTTTGACAGGAACTCCTAATGACGGTTCGGAGAGTATTACAATTCCTGAGACTTTAACAAACTCCGGAAGAATAATGATCAAAGGAAGCAATCATATTTTCTTTGATATCAATAATGCCAGTATTTCTGTAAAAAATTCTAATGATGATGCTGCTCCATTTTCAACCGAAATCAAACTGTATCCCAATCCTGTAAAAAGTATTCTTACCCTTACCAATACCAGTAATGAAGAATATAAAATCTACGACATGTCCGGCAGGCTTGTAAGTGGAGGAAATCTTGAAAGTGGAACGGTCAATGTAAATAAACTAACCAATGGAACTTACATCATCCAGATCCCGGGATTTACAAAACAATTCATTAAAAAATAAAAAATAAACTTGAAACAAAAGCTGCTCATTCGGGCAGCTTTTTTCGTTGATTTAAATGAAAAATATTAGCGTAAACACATTTATTGTTAAAATTAATTTCAAAATAACAATTTATTCTAGTCAAAATAACCAGTATATGAGTTTTTTGATTTAAATTTATCGCATAGCAATATTTTATTGTACCGTTTACCCAGATTGTATTTAAGGGAGCTCCAGGCCGTTTTTAAGACACCGGATGCAATTGCTTCTTTTGATTTTATTTTGGCGTGAATTGCTGTTTCGATAATTTACTGTCTGAAAAGAATATTATTAAAACAAATTTCAGTTCTGCAACATCTGTTACCGACTGATCATTAATAATATTCACACTTAAGATCTTTCTAAAGAAAATAATGTTTCAAAAGGTATCCCTTCTCATACCTCTATCATTTTAAACAATTTAAAATTTTTATATGAAACATTTATTTAAGTACTTATTTTTTTTAGCCATTACTTCGCTCTCGGTTGCCTGTAATTCAGATAGAGATGAGGAACCCAACACTAACCCGGATGTCACCACGGTATTCTACAAAAACGCTGATGAACTGGCCGTAACTTATGATCCCAATAATTCGGTGAGCCAGGCGCTTAAAAATCAAGCTTATGATTTATACAAAAGAGGCCAATGGAGTGAGCTGGAATCACTTTTTAAGGCCAATAATTTAAATGGAGGATGGCCGCCTGCCAACGGAGGTTATAATATTGTTGATGATGTTCCTTTACAGGTTGGACAGAAGTTTGACAGATACAGCGGAGCTGTCGGTAGTTATAATGGTACCGGAATTCCTACACTGGGAGGAAGTTTCACAAGCCCTATCATCAATGGATACACCTATACCTTTACACAGAGAGCACTAAATCAACCGGAAGACAAATACGATTTTTATTATGAAATTGATGTTTTGAATAATTCTATGCAGTTTAAAACACAGACAGCAGACATCATTCCTTGGTTCAGCCAGGCAGGAAAAGGAAAACAAACGATGTGGAAAATTCCTGTCGATATCAATACAGGCTATCAGAAAACCTGGAATAAGCTGGCAGAAGAAGGGTATATTAAAATTACCATTAAGAAAAGTCCCAGCGGAAAATATCCTAACTTAGCAGGCACGGTTATTCAGCCATAAATTAACTCAGATGTATTCGATATCAGAAAAAATAAACATTACCGGAAAAGTTCCTGTTGAAAAAAGCTCCTTTATCAATGATGAGGCACTTCCATCAGCAACAACAATTTTCACGTGCTCTCATTGCGGAAACCAAAACACAATTACGATAGGACCTTATGCATCAGGATTTCCTGTTCTGCAGCTTTATCATGAAGATAAAGTATTATCTAAAGATGAACTGTTACAACAAGGAATCGTCAACGGAACCTCTCGGAGCATGTTTCATTTCGGAGAATTGACTGTTAATAATCTGCCCACTTTGTATTTTGGAACAGATTGTTCTTCCTGTCATTCAAAATATATCTGTGTGTTCAGCTATGGAGAAAAACAACCGGGACTGATGATATTGACCATCTCCGGAGTCTGGAAATATGAGCAATTACAATAATTGAATAGAATTAAAATATGTCATAGTAAAACCACAATTTTTATAGTTGTGGTTTTTTTTGACTTTACAGATTAAATTTTGGTTTGAAGAATTTCCCTACAATTCTTTATTCACACATTTAGTCCCCGTACATTTCACATTTTACAAATCCTTTTCTATCTTTGTGGGAAATAAAAAAATTCATGGATAAAATTGATAGTCTGAACCAAGTAGCAGAATTCCATACTACTTTCAAAGCCCCTATTTTAGATACCCCACAAATTCCTTCACCAGAAAGATGCAATCTTAGAGTAGAACTTTTACAGGAAGAATTAAACGAACTGAAGCAAGCCATTGCAGATAATAATATTGTAGAAATTGCAGATGCATTGTGTGATCTTCAGTATGTATTAAGTGGTGCTGTACTGGAATTCGGACTTGGCAACAAATTTGTAGAGCTATTCAACGAAGTTCAACGTTCCAATATGTCGAAAGCGTGTGATAATGAAGAACAGGCGAAAGAAACTGTAGAATTTTACAAAGAAAAGGAAGTAGAATCTTTTTATGAAAAGTCCGGAGAAAAATTCAATGTTTACAGACAGGCAGATCATAAAGTATTAAAAAACAAATACTACTCTCCTGCTGATTTAAAATCAATTATCGAAAAATAAAATATGAAAAAATTTATTACCAATATTGTTGCCTTTTCAAGCTTATTTTTAGCTGCACAACAGCTTACTGCACAAAAAGTAGTGGTAAACCGTGAAGTTGAAACTCAGAATGATGGCAAAATGCTTTTAGGAAACCAATTGAAAGAGCAGTTTTTGAAAGCTCCTTATGCAGATTGGTATGTAAAGGAACATGATGAGTATGTTCTTGACCAAAAAGCAGTCAGTGAATTAAAAAAAGAGAAAATCGGTACTTATGACATTATTGTTTTCATGGGAACCTGGTGTGAAGACAGCCACAGAGATTTTCCAAGACTGATTAAAATATTGGAAGCCGTAAGTTATCCGGAGAGTAAATTGAATATTATTGCTGTTAACCGTAAGAAGGAATCTCCTACCGGGGATGAAAGTCTTTACAATCTTCAGAAAGTTCCTACCATTATCCTGAAAAGATATGGAAAAGAAGTAGGCAGAATTATCGAAATGCCTACGACAGGATATATTGAAAGGGATTTGGTTCAAATTCTTAAAAAGAACGATTCGTCTGTCATTAAAGAAATTTTTAAATAGATTTTGAGAAATTATAGAACAATATTATCCTTTGCAGCGGGAGCCGGCGCGATGGTGCTGCTGTTTTTTGGTCTGAAGTCCTGCCTGAATCTTGGGAATAAAACTGAAAAGTCAGATTATTATATTCTGACCAATCAAATTTCCAAGATGAATAAAATGGTGGTGATGGAACAGAATACCTCCAGTATGCAGAAAACCAAAATGGGCTATGAAGTTTTTGGGAAGGAAATTTCCAGCAACAGCATTATTACTTATACCAAAACCAATGCGCAAGTTTCGTATGATCTTAATAAAATGAAGATCGAAGTAGATTCCATCAACAAAAAGCTTATTATTACCGAGCTTCCTGATGCTGAGATCAGAATTACTCCAAGTGTTGAAATCCAATCTCTGGATGATTCTTTTATTAACAGAATCTCGGAAAAAGACATTAAAAACGTTACCGCTAAAGCTAAGGAAACAGCTGAAAAATCAATTGATCAGAATCAGTTGAGAACAGAAGGTCGTAAACAGCTGATGGAAAACCTGAATAATGTTTTTGTTCTGGCCAAGGCTTTGAATTATGAAATAGAAGACAAAACCGGAAAAATAGGTATTCTGGGACTTTAGAAGAAAATATTTCTGTTTGGCAAACCCTTTGAATGATAGTATTCATATTGTTGAAATTTAAAATTCAAAGTCATGGATACAAAAGGAAAAACCAACAGGAAAGAATCTGCCAATACCGCAGAAACCCAAAAGCAAAATCAGGATTTCCAGAATATTCCTGCAGCCTCAAAAAAGACCAATCCGCCTGATATTGATAAAGAAGATATTCAGAAGTCTTCCAAAAACAAATCAGGAAAAACGGATAATACAAAAAAATAAAAGGGCTCCTAAGGCTTTATTTATAATGAAAAACGAAAAGTTCCGTCTCATATGAGGCGGAACTTTTCTTTCTAACTATCTAACTGAACTTTTGTTTCTATACAATGGTGGATTTTCCTATCTTGATATTTTCAAAATTGTAATAGGACTTCTCGGAATATCTGATATGGTCGGCAATAAAGCTTCCCACTTCACTTGTTGAGTAATATTGTTTGGTGTTAAGATCAATCGTGACATACTTATTTTCAATAGCATGTTCTACAGACTGTCTTAATTTATCTGCTGCTGCCTGTAAATTAAGATGATCCAACATCATGGCCACACTTAAAATAGAGGCAACAGGATTGGCAATTCCTTTTCCTTTTGCCTGTGGATATGATCCATGAATAGGTTCAAACAAAGCATTCTTCTCTCCTACTGAAGCCGATGGTAATAATCCGATAGAACCTCCGATCACACTTGCTTCATCTGAAATAATATCACCAAACATATTTTCCGTTAAAATGACATCAAAATGTTTAGGATTAAGAATCAGCTGCATGGCTGCATTGTCTACAAACATGTAATCCAGCTGTACATCCGGATATTCCGGTGCAATTTCCTGACATGTTTTTCTCCATAATCTGGAAGTATCCAGAACATTGGCTTTATCAATAAGCGTAAGTTTTTTCTTTCTTTTCTGAGCTTCCTGAAACGCCATATGGGCAATTGGAATAATATCTTCACGACTGTATTTGCAGACATCATAAGCATAAGCTCCTTCCGGATCTGTAAATTTTTCACCGAAATAGATTCCGCTCACCAGTTCTCTGAAAATCTGGATATCAGCGCCTTCAATGATTTCTCTTTTCAGTGGACTTTTATCAATCAGTGACGCATAGGTTTTCAAGGGACGGATATTCGCAAACAATCCTAACTCTTTACGAAGTTTCAGTAATCCCTGTTCCGGTCTTACCTTCGCTTCAGGATTATTATCAAAAACCGGATCACCAATAGCCCCGAAAAGCACAGCATCAGATTCTTTACAGATTTTCAGTGTTTCTTCAGGCAAAGGATTTCCTGTTTTAAAAATAGCCTCTGCACCGATTAATCCATAATCAAAATGGAATTTATATTGAAAAACTTCAGCAATAACATCTAATATTTTAATGCTTTGACTGATGATTTCCGGGCCGATCCCATCTCCTGGAAGGACCGCGATTTTAAAATAATTGTCGCTCATTTGCTTTTTGTGTTTTTAATTCAAATTCTGTGATCGTCTGCTTTCTGCTGATTAAAAAATCAATATCATCATAACCGTTCAGCAGGCATATTTTTTTATAGGAATCAAGTTCAAAGGTTTCAGTGGTATCTTTAAAGCTGATCGACTGTAATTCCACATCAATAGCAATTTCATTATCAGGATTTTCATTGATTCCTTCTAAGATTTCTTTTAAAAATTCTTCGGAAACTTTAACAGGAAGAAGTCCGTTATTCAGAGCATTTCCTTTAAAGATATCAGCAAAATAACTTGAAACAATTACTTTAAACCCATAATCTGTTAAAGACCAGGCTGCATGTTCACGGCTGCTTCCACAACCGAAATTATTTCCTGCCACAAGAATCTCACCGCTGAATCTGGGATTGTTTAAAACAAAGTCCGGATTGGGTTCTCCTGTATGAATATTAAACCTCCAGTCTCTGAACAGGTTCTCTCCGAACCCTTTTCTGTCTATACTTTTCAGGAATCTAGCCGGAATAATCTGGTCTGTATCTATATTTTCTGCCGGCAATGGAACTGCGCGGGATTTTAAAACAACTAATTTTTGCATGCGTTCTACATTGTTAGACTTTAACCACAAAAGTTTTTCTTTGTGGTTAAAACATAATTTAAAATTACTTTTAGTTTAAACTTTCAAAAGCTGAGATTTTACCTTCTATGGCTGCTTTTGCTGCAGTAAGCGGGCTGGCAAGAATTGTTCTTGAACCTTGTCCCTGTCTGCCTTCAAAGTTTCTGTTGGAAGTGGAAACACAATATTCTCCTTCCGGGATTTTATCATCATTCATCGCCAGACATGCTGAACATCCCGGCTGACGAATCTGAAATCCTGCATCACTGAATATTTTATCCAGACCTTCCTCATAAATCTGCTTAACCACCTGCTGAGATCCGGGAACAATAAGTGCCTTTACAGCCTCAGATTTGCTTTTCCCTTTAATATACTGAGCCGCAGAGCGGAAATCTTCTATTCTGGCATTGGTACAGCTTCCTATGAAAACATAATTAACTTTGATACTGTTAACTGTTTGTCCAGCCTCCAGCCCCATATATTTCAAAGCTTTCTCTTCAGATTCATTTTGTGGCGCCGGAATAACTTCACGAATTGATATACCCATTCCCGGATTGGTACCGTAAGTAATCATTGGGTAGATGTCTGCAGCATCAAAGCTGAGTTCCTGATCAAAAACAGCTCCTTCATCTGTTTTCAAAGTTTTCCAATAGGCTACTTTTTCATTCCAGTCTTCTCCCTGCGGTGCAAATCTTCTTCCCTTTACGTATTCAAAAGTAGTTTCATCCGGAGCAATCATTCCGCCTCTGGCGCCCATTTCAATACTCATGTTACAGACGGTCATTCTTCCTTCCATTGACATTTCCTCGAAAACATTGCCTGCATATTCACAGAAATATCCTGTTCCGCCGTCTGTCCCTATTTTTGAAATGATATAAAGAATCACATCTTTAGGCTGAACATTTTCATTTAATTTGCCATTAACCGTAATTCTCATTGATTTCGGCTTATTCAGCAATAAACACTGGCTGGCAAATACCTGTGCCACCTGGCTGGTTCCAATCCCGAAGGCAATAGATCCAAATGCGCCGTGGGTAGACGTATGGCTGTCACCACACACAATACTCATTCCCGGCTGGGTAATCCCCAATTCCGGAGCGATGATATGAACAATTCCCTGATATTGATGTCCCAATCCGAAAAGTTCAATATTATTTTTCTTACAATTTTCTGTAAGCTGTTCTACCTGATTTCTTGAAAGTTCATCTTTAATAGGTTCTTCCTGATCTAAAGTAGGTACATTGTGGTCCGCAGTGGCTACAATCTGTTCAGGCCTGAATATTTCCAGATTTCTGGATTCAAGTTCGGCAAAAGCCTGAGGACTTGTTACCTCATGAATAAGATGTTTGTCTATATAAATGATCTGAGGTCCGTCAGGAATGGTTTCTACCACGTGGGCATCCCATACTTTATCAAAAAGTGTCTTTTTATTGTTGTTCATTTTTACTTTATCTTGATTTTAAATCAAACCTATCCTATTTTTCTGGTGAAAGAATCCATCATAACACTCAGATCATCGTTGTCAATTTCTTTTTTAAGATCCGCAATTTTCAAAAATTCCTGATATAGAAAATCAAGTTCATTTTTGGTAACCTCGTAGCCGATATGCTTAAAACGGTAGGCCAATGCTGAACGTCCGCTTCTGGCAGTAAGAATAATTGAAGAGGCATTCACACCTACTTCTGCAGGATCAATGATTTCATAAGTTTCCCTGTTTTTAATCACGCCGTCCTGATGAATTCCTGAGCTGTGGGCAAAGGCATTAGCTCCTACAATAGCTTTGTTTGGCTGTACAGACATTCCCATAAGATCAGATACCATTGCACTCATTTCATTCAGCATTCTGGAATTCACATCGGTATGCAGATTCAAATCTTTATGCTGTTTTAAAATCATGACAACTTCCTCCAAAGCTGTATTCCCTGCTCTTTCTCCTAATCCGTTAATGGTACATTCAATCTGACGCGCTCCATTAATCGCTCCGGCAATAGAATTGGCTGTAGCCAGCCCAAGATCATTATGGCAATGGCATGAAAGTACCGCTTTTTCAATTCCTTTTACATTTTCTCTCAGGTACTTTATTTTCTGGCCATATTCTTCCGGTAAACAATATCCTGTAGTATCAGGGATATTCAGGACCGTTGCTCCTGCTTTTATTACCGCTTCACAAACTCTTGCCAGATATTCATTATCCGTTCTTCCGGCATCTTCAGCATAAAATTCAACGTCTTCCACATATGTTTTTGCATACCTTACGGCATCTGCTGCCCTTTCAATAATATCTTCTCTTGTTGAGTTGAATTTATATTTAATATGAGAATCAGAAGTTCCGATTCCTGTGTGGATTCTTGGTTTCTTTGCAAACTTCAGCGCTTCTGCTGCGGTATCAATATCTTTTTTATTGGCTCTTGTGAGTCCGCATACCTTCGCATTTTTCACCAGCTTTGAAATTTCTGAAACAGATTCAAAGTCTCCGGGGCTGGAAATCGGGAATCCCGCCTCGATAATATCAATCCCTAATTCATCAAGCCTTTCAGCAATAATCAGTTTTTGTTCCGTATTCAGTTTGCATCCCGGAACCTGCTCCCCATCTCTCAGTGTCGTATCAAAAATTTCGATTTTTTCGGAATTCATAAGTGAAGTTTTTTACTTAATTTTGGCTCAAAACTACAGCTTGCGATATTTTTTAAATTTCACTTTTTCTGAAAATTACAATATTCAACAGCTCAAAAAACAATTGTATTTATTTATTAATCAATAATTTAATCCCCAAAAATTTACAATGGCAGAATTGCAGAAAGATTTTTTGTTTGTATTGGTAAAGTCATTGACCACCTCTGAAAAAAGACAGTTTAAGCTCTACGTAAACCGGCTCGGAATTAACGTAGATGCCAAATTTCTTTTGTTATTTTCTGAAATGGATAAAATGAAAGAATATGATGAAAGTATTATTATTGAGAAAAAAATATCTACAAAACAACAGCTTTCCAATCTTAAAGCACATCTTTACAAGCAGATTCTTGTCAGTCTCCGAATGAACCCGAGTCATCAGAACTATAGAATCCAGCTTCGTGAACAGTTGGATTTTGCTAATATCCTGTATCAGAAAGGACTTTACAAACAGGCTTTAAAAATACTGGACAAAACGAAACAGACAGCACTTGAACTGGATGAAAAAAGCATCGCATCGGAGATCATAGACCTTGAAAAAGTAATTGAATCACAATTTATTACACGAAGTATTGAAGGTCGTGCAGAAGAGCTTATCAAACAGTCTCAGGAGATCAGCAAACAAAACCGCTATACTACAAAACTGTCTAATCTTTCCCTGAAATTATACAGCGAAATGCTTACGCATGGGTATGTAAAAAATGATGCAGACCGACAGGAAGTACTGGATATCTTCAACGCTGAGATAAAAAATATTAACCCTGAGAAACTGAATTTCACGGAGAAATTATGGTATTACAAAGCCCACGTCTGGAAAAACCAGCTATTACAGGATTATAAATACACCTTGAAATATGCTTACCAATGGGTAGATCTTTTTCATAAGAAACCAGAAATGATCTACAGCCACCCGGTTTGGTACATCAAAGGGAATACTTACCTCCTGAAAATTCTTTTTTTATACGGGAATATTGATATTCTGGAGGAGCATTTTCAAAATTTCAATACAATGGTGCATGCGGAGAATTTTGTTCAGAATGAGAACCTTCAGTCACTTATTTTCCTTACCCAATATAATACATTGATGAATATTCATTTTGTAAAAGGAGAATTCTTTACAGGAACCAAGCTTATTCCTGAAGTTGAATTAAAAATGGAAAGACTTAGAGAAAGAATTGATGAGCATCATTTTATGATTCTTTACCTCAAGATGGCAGCTATGTTTTTCGGAAGTAAAATGTTTGATAAATCCATTGAGTATTCTATGAGGGTGATAGAATCCAAAGGAAATGTACAGGAAGACCTCCTGTTCCATACACGAATCCTGATCTTAATGGCAAAATATGAGTCTGGAAATGATGAAGATTATGATGAATTTATTGCTTCCACTCTGAAATTTGCTAAAAAAATGAAGAAGCCGGAAGAATTCCATTTTGAAAGCATTCAGTTTTTCAAGAACCTTAATAATCAGGTGCCGGATCAGAGACAGAAAGCATTTGAAAGTTTTGATAAAAAGCTGGGAGAGTATTCGAACAATGAATATTACCGACGATCATTATTTTATATTGACATCCATGGATGGATCAAATCTAAAGTCCAGAATGTGGACGTCATTGAGATTATCAAGCAGAAAGTTAAGTATAAAAGAAAGCATTAAATAATAATACATAAGATTCTATATTACAATATTCTACAATATTTTATCTAATGTAAAATAAAACATATAAAAAACATTTTTATCTTATCATTAGGTATTAACAGGCCGCTCCTCCGGAGCTTTAATTTTAAAACAAAATACTTTCTATTAACAGTTAGCTCTTATTGGAGTTAGTTTGACCCCATCGGGATCTTCTGTTAATAGACATCATGAAGTCCGGTGAAAATAAAGCTCCGGAGGAGCGACCTGTTCATTATGCCTTGATATAATCACACAAGAATGGTTTATTGATACATATTCTCTATAAAATTCAATGCATTTTTGTGACTGATCTTTTCTAACAATTCAGAAGAGAAACGTTTTTCAATTTCTTTATTGATCGCATTAAAAGCAGATGCATCATTGTATCCTTCAAAGAAAAATGGATGCCGTGATTTATCCGGGTGATTTTTGCAGAAGAAAAAATCAGCTCCATAAGCAATCGCATCTTCTGCTCCTAAATTAAGACCGTACTGAATATGTTCATATAACATTTCCGGGTTGGTATCATCAACACAATTACGGATAAAATTGAGTCCGATTAATCCTTTTCTTTTAATAATCTCTTTTGCCAGTTCATCAGGAAGATTTCTTTTTTTATCATGTACCTGTCTATAATTGGAATGACTTGCTATAACATGGATTTTGTAGTTTCTCTGATCAATATAATTAAGAATTCCATAGGCAAGCTGATCACTGGTATGAGCAAGATCAATAGCAATATTTTTTTCTGAGAGATAGTCAAGCAGGACTTTTCCGTCATCTTTCAGCCCTATATCAGAATTATTTCCTCCTCCAAAGCGGTTTTCAGTATGATGGGTTATTCCAAGGTAAAAAACTCGCTGTGTTTTTTCAATGATCGCTTCCAGATTTTTAAACCCCGTTTCCAAAGTGTCATCTTCGCCACAGAAGCCGGATGCATTTTCAATAGAAGCGATAACCCCTACTTTGCCTGTGTTTTCAGGATTTTTATAATTTTTACCATCGAATAAGAAAAAGCTTTCATTTTGCAGGAGATCTGAAAATATTTCACTCTGTTTTGCTGCATAAACCGTACTATTCTCTCCTGTTGCGGAGTATATAGCCATCACCTGAAGCTTTACATTTCCTTCCTGTAAGTAAGGAAGCGAACAGCCAAGTTCTTTGTCATCAATTAATGAGCCTGGCTCCAGTAAATAGCATAATAAATCGCAGTGCAAATCTACATTTATAGCATTCATATTAAAATTATAATTTGTTTGTTTATAAAGACTTACGATAAGAACAAGCTATTTAATAGTAAGATTGTAATGCATAAAAACTTGAAAGTCCTTTTCTATGAAAAACGAAATATGGAATTCAGTGAGACCAAAACCATCTGCATCTTTTACATTTTTAATATTAATTCTCATTCTAAATATGTGCTAATATAGTATTTTATCTAAAAATTCCGTATTTTTGCATCTTAAAATTTCTTAGTAAACAATGATAAAAATTACACTTCCAGACAATAGTGTCAAAGAATTCGAGGGAGCAGTGACTCCTCTAGATGTGGCAAAATCTATAAGCGAGGGATTGGCTAGAAACACCATTTCCGCAATTGTTAATGACAAACAAGTAGAAACGACCACACCTATAACCACGGATTCTACGGTACAGCTTTTGACCTGGAATGATGATCTTGGAAAGAAGGCTTTCTGGCACTCTTCTGCCCACCTTTTGGCGCAGGCAATCCTTGAGTTTTATCCTGATGCTAAGTTGACCATTGGTCCAGCTATTGAAAGCGGATTCTACTATGACGTAGATTTCGGGGATGAAAGCTTATCTGAAAAAGATTTTGAAAAGATTGAAAAAAAGATCCTGGAAAATGCAAAGAAAGGTTCTACCTTCTCTCTTTACCCGGTATCCAAAGAAGATGCTTTAAAAACGTATGCAGACAATCCTTACAAAGTGGAACTGATCTCTAATCTTAATGATGGAGAAATCACTTTTGTAACGCACGATAACTTCACAGACTTATGTCGTGGTGGTCACATTCCGAATACAGGAATTGTAAAAGCGGTTAAAATATTAAATGCAGCAGGAGCTTATTGGAGAGGAAATGAAAAGAACCCTCAATTGACAAGAGTATATGGTATTTCTTTCCCTAAGCAGAAAGATCTTACAGAATATCTTGAGAGATTGGAAGAAGCTAAAAGAAGAGATCACAGAAAACTAGGTAAAGAACTTGGAATTTTCGCATTCTCTGAAAAAGTAGGTGCCGGGTTGCCGCTTTGGTTGCCAAAAGGAACTGCTTTAAGAAGAAAACTGGAAAATTTCCTTTCTGATGCTCAGAAAAAAGGAGGTTATGAATTTGTAATGTCTCCACATATCGGTGCGAAAGAATTATATGTAACTTCAGGACACTGGGATAAATATGGGGAAGACAGTTTCCAGCCGATTAAAACTCCGAATGAAGGAGAAGAATTCCTGCTGAAGCCAATGAACTGTCCTCACCACTGTGAAATTTACAAAACGTCACAATGGAGCTACAGAGATTTGCCGAAAAGATATGCAGAATTCGGTACTGTTTACAGATACGAGCAAAGTGGAGAGCTTCATGGCTTAACAAGAGTTCGCGGATTTACTCAGGATGATGCTCACCTTTTCTGTACTCCGGATCAGCTTTCTGAAGAATTTGAAAAAGTAATTGATTTAACACTTTATGTATTCAAATCTTTAGGTTTTGAAGATTTTGTAACTCAGGTTTCATTAAGAGATCCTGAAAACAAACAAAAATATATCGGTTCTGATGAAAACTGGGAGAAAGCGGAAAGTGCGATCATCAATGCAGCTCAAAAGAAAGGTTTAAAAACAGTTGTGGAATATGGTGAAGCCGCATTCTACGGCCCTAAGCTTGACTTCATGGTGAAAGATGCTTTGGGAAGAAAATGGCAGCTGGGAACTATCCAGGTGGATTATAACCTTCCGGAAAGATTTGATCTTCATTATATCGGAAATGATAATGAAAAACACAGACCGGTAATGATCCACAGAGCACCATTCGGTTCTATGGAGCGTTTTATTGCTATTTTGCTGGAGAATACCGCAGGTGATTTCCCGTTATGGCTAAGCCCGGATCAGTTTATTATTCTACCGATCAGTGAAAAATATGTAGATTATTCAAAAAAAGTTTCACAATTTTTGGAAAATCACGATATTAGCGGTCAGATTGATGACAGAAACGAGAAGACAGGTAAAAAGATCCGTGATGCGGAATTGAATAAAATTCCTTTCATGCTTGTAGTAGGAGAAAATGAAGAAAAAGAAGGCACGATTTCTGTAAGAAGACGTGGAGAAGGAGATCTTGGAGTAATGAAGATGGAGGATTTTGTTGCTTACTTCAAAAAAGAAGCAGCTATATAAAAGACTTTAAAAGATGAATTGATCTTTTAATAATAGAGAAAATAGAAAGTTAACCAATAAAATTATAATACAATAGCACAAAGATTTAACAACAGGGGCCCACAAAGACGTCCGGTACAAGAGGACTTACACTTGATCAACGATAAAATTCGTGTGAGAGAGCTTCGTTTGGTGGGCGATAACGTAGAGCCAGGAATTTATCCAATTGACAAAGCAAGACAAATTGCTGCGGAACAAGAATTGGACTTAGTAGTAATTTCTGATAAAGCAGAACCTTTTATTGCAAGAGTATTAGAATATAAGAAATTCTTATACGAGCAAAAGAAAAAACAAAAGGAACTTAAAGCTAAGCAAGTAAAAGTGGTAGTAAAAGAGATCCGTTTCGGGCCTCAGACTGACGACCATGATTATGAATTCAAAAAGAAGCATGCTGAAAAATTCCTTGAAGAAGGTTCCAAATTAAAGACCTACGTATTTTTTAAAGGACGTTCGATTATCTTTAAGGACCAGGGAGAAATTTTGCTTTTAAAACTTGCTCAGGAACTGGAGCACGTAGGAAAAGTAGACCAGCTTCCTAAACTTGAAGGAAAAAGGATGATTATGATGATGAGTCCTAAAAAACCAGCAAAATAATTAAGTCATTATTTTAATATAAAAAAACCTCAAAGCAATTTGAGGTTTTTTTATGTCAACATTTTAAAGAGATTATCGCGGACTGCTCTTCTGTTTATCCTTCAAAATCTCCACAATCATGCTCTGTGAAAAGAGCTAAAGCTTTTTTGGTGGTAAAATATCTGGATATTCTTTTATTTTTCAGCTCCAGTTTTTCGCCTTCTATTACGAGTTCATAAACGGGAGCTTTATCTATTTGGGTTAAAATATATGTTCTTTCCGGTGTTTTAAAAATCGTTTTGTTTCCTTCATTAGAGTATGAAAAATCATCAATGTCAAAAGTGTCTTTTTCATCACAGACATTGGTCCATCTGATGTGTTTCTTAGTTATAGACAGGCTTGTCAAATCGCATGAATAGCAGTTTCCAGAGAATTCTATACCATATTTATCATGTACATTGGCGCTTTTGTTATTCAACAGGTCAATAGGAACTAATGTTGAAAAATCAGCTGGTATTTCCAATGTTGCCTGATCATTCTTCATTGGTTCCGGTGCAGAGATTTCCACTTCTTTTCTGGTATCCGTAGAAGTACTCTTTTCCACTTTTTTGTCTGTAGCAGGTGAGCAGGATGCTAGTAAAGCAGTCACCATTGAAAGGCTGATTATTAAGTTTTTCATTTTTATAAAGTAAAATTACAATATTGGGTTTATCGTTTTGTAAAATTCTCCAAAATCCATCGTTAAAAACATCCCTGTTTTCGGCCATTTATTCGCTATATCAGGCGGTTTTATTGGCTGTTGGTCTGAATACTGATACATTTGCCCAAAAATATAAAAATGAAAATCATCAATCAACTCTTTATATCATCGATGGTTGTTTTTGCAGGATGCAATCAACAGAACAAAAAATCCGAGACTCACAAAACTGGAGGTAAGCAGAAAACAGTAACTCTTGCTGATTTCAAGAAAATAAAAGGCGTGGATAATGTTCTGGAAGTACCGTTTCAATTATCTACAAAGCTGGATTCTGTACATTTTTTCGTAACTCCTAGTAAAGATGCCACCCATTTGAAAATGGCTTATGATAAACTTGATAATTATTATGGATTTGAAGAGTTTGAGGACTTCTATTCTATTCACTACAGCATTAATAATAACATTTCAAATAGTATTGAAGCTTTCGTCCTTAAATCAGAATTTACTCCTGCATATGAACTTACTTTAAAAGGCGTGGATCTTTATGAGATCAGAAGCAGTACTTTTAAAGAATCGAGTGATTCTAAGAATAAATCTTTTAAAAAATTCGGGAGTATTACCGAGATATCAGAACAGGAATTTCAAGCAAATTCTAAAAAACAAATTAGTGAAAAGCTGGTAAAAAACCCCAATATACAATTGCAGGCAGATAACTGGGTATACAAAGAAAATGGCAGAGAAGAAGTAATTACACAACATGAAAGCGTCTCTACAGAGACCGGGCCGCTGGCCAATGAATATATAGGAAGGTCACCATACTTAAACCTGGAAGTATTCAAAGAACATTCTGATGAAGTTGCAGATTCCTATTATTCTTTTTTCAGTATAAAAAATGCAATTATGTTTGAACTGAGTACAGGAGGTTATCCACAGATCCTTCCAACGAAAGGCTGGGTTACCTTTGTCTCATCCAATAATGATGTGGGGAGTGATTTTGTCATTTCTAAATATTTTCCACAAACAAAGAAACAAGATAATCTACTGTACGTAAATTTTACCAATTTCAAAATAGCAGATGATAAAAAGGCATTCTGGACCGATAATGATACCTTTTATGCAGAAGTCTACCCTCGTAATTCTGTTTTTGCCAATGGTAAAAAACAGAAAACGGCTTATATAAAAATCCGGCTGAAGGCTGATCTGTTTTAATGATAAGATAAAAACCCCTGAAATCAGCGAGTGTACAGGGAGATAAAGTCTAATATCTTTGCTGCAATTATTTAAAGAGATACAATGAAAAAATTAAGTTTGACCCTTCTTTTTTGTTTACTAAGTTTTATAACTTTTGCGCAATCGTTAAAAGTTGTTATTAAACAAGACGGAAAAGTAATTGAACCGGTAAATGATGTTTATGAACTGAAAAAATCTCCTTTTTTATTTGAAATCACATCTGCCAATCTGGAAGGATTTTTAGTGGGTGCTACAACAAATAAAGACATCTATGCAGGAGCTTTAGGTGTTTTGGATACTGAAGTTCCGTGGTTTCAGAATACGGGTATGGCGGAGGAACTTTACAACAAGGATAAAGAAATGTTTCTGATGGATTCCGCGCCTTCATACTGGTATTATACAGATGCGAAAGATCATAGATTTGACAAAAACCCTAAAGGCAATGCAAAGCAATGGACTGCTACCCGTACGATTACAAGGTTTTATGATATTATGGTAGATCAGCCTATTAATTTAAAAGATTTTAATGGCAGTGTTTTCATACTGATGTACCAGCCGGTTTATAATGAAGAATATGATTTAGTAGACAAAAAGAACCTGTTCCAGGCTGCGTTGAAATTCAAAGATTAAGAGAACACACCCGATTATTTGATTATATAAAAAAGGTCTGCTTTTACGATGTAAGCAGGCCTTTTTTTAGATAATTGTTTTATTCGATGATCAAACCATATTCTATCGCTAATTTTATGGCTGAACTCAGGTTAGAAGTCTGAAATTTTTCTATCAGATTTTTCCGGTGGCTTTCTACGGTGTGCGGACTTATAAAAAGCTTTTCTGCCATTTGATTGGTGGTAAGTCCTTTTGCTGCTTCACCCAGAATTTCCTTTTCTCTTCGTGTCAGTTTCGGAACCTGACTTAATCCACCCATTGTTTTTTTATCCAGAACAGCTTTGGTTTGAGAACATAAAAACCTGTTACCGGAATATACTGTGGTAATTCCTTCAAGGATTTCGGAAACCGAAGCATTTTTTTGAATATATCCCAGAGCACCTTCAGCCAGAGTACTGTTGATGACGGGCAGCTCATTATGAACACTCAGGATAATAACCTGAAGGCCGCTGTACTTTTTCTTTAATGGTTTGATGAGTTCAATGCTGTTGGTATCTACCAGATTGATGTCCAGCAACAAAATGTCAACTGCCTGTTTTGCAAGGCCTGCATTCATTTCTGAGACGTTTTTGAAACAATCTACCACATCTATTGTTTCACTGTTTCCTAAAATATTTTTAAGTCCTTCCAATAGAAGCGGATGATCGTCTGTTATGGCTACTTTTATCATGTTTAATGAATAGGGATTTGAAGTTCTATACTCGTACCAATATGTAATTCTGAAGTGATATTCATAGTTCCTTTTAAAAACTGGACTCTAAGTTCAATATTATGAAAACCCGCTGTTTTTCTAACGTCTAAGCCTGTATGGTCAAAGCCTTTTCCGTTATCCTCTACGGTAAGGTTTAACAGATTGTCTTCTTCGCTTATCTGAACAATAATTTCAGAAGGATCAGCATGCTTTATAGCATTGTTAACCAGCTCCTGAATGATTCTGTAAATAACCAGCTGCTTTTCCTTCGATATGGAATTGCTGTAATTGATAAACTCTGTATGGATTTCCAGAGCATGATTGGAAATTCGGGAAGCAAACTCCTGAATGGCTACTTCCAGACCGTATTTTGTTAATAAATCAGGCATTAAATTATGTGCCACCCGTCTTAGTTCTTCTACAGCACCATCGATCTGTTCAATTGATTTTGAGATTCCTTCTTCTATATTTTCAGATTGATCAGGATTTAAATAAGACAGTTGATGCTTCGTACCGGAAAGCAGACCTCCCAATCCGTCATGGAGATCACGGGCAAGACGGCCACGCTCCTGCTCCTGCCCTTCAAGCAATGCGGTAAGCGTAGATATTTTCGAGTTTTGTTTCTCCTGTTCCATGGCTAAAGCATGCAGTTCATCTCTCCGTTTAATGGACTTAGCACGCTGTTTATAGGCATACAGCAATAAGAGGATCAAAACAATGAAAAATATAATAAAAGAAATGTAGTAGGTATTGATCTTTTCCTTGAATGCCAGTAACTTTTTAAAGGTATTAATATCGTTATTCTTCTGCCGGGTTTCCAGTTTTGCCAAACGAAGCTGCTGTTCTTTTTTCTCGGACTCGAGTTCTGAAAATTTCAGTCGTTCACGCTGGTTTTCTTCTACCAGTTTTAAGTTGTTGTAGACCTGTTCACGCTGCGCGCGCAAAATATTGATCAGCTTAATTTCCTGGGCTTTCTTGTCACTTTCCAGCTGCAGTTTGATGTATTTCTGCTCCTGCCGTTCTTTATCAAATTGTGATTCCAATCTTTTGGTGATATCCAGTTTTTCCTGGTCGTAAACACTTTTGTATTGATCAACATAGCTTTTATAATAGGTCAAAGCTTCTTTGTAATTACCCTGCTCTTCACTGATTCTGGATAAAGATTCAAGAATGGACAATTCGATATTATGATCTCTTACCGGACTTTTTCCAATCTCCATGGAAGCTTTTAGAAAATATGACTTGGCTAAATCATAATTTTTATCCTGTAAGGCCAATTCTGCCAAAATTCCAAAAGAAGAAGCAATGTGAATGGGATCACCAATTTCCAGACTGACTGTATTGGCTAACTGCGCATATTGCATGGCCTTACCACTGTCAAATTCAGTATATAAATTCGCCAGGTTGATGGCTGCATAGGAAAGACTGCTCCTGTTGAGCATCCTGTTTTTATTTTTGTTGAACGTTGTGATTGCCTGCAGATAATATTGCTCTGTTTTATTTCTCAACTCTGTATTGGAAGGATTCTCAGTGTATTTTTGTTCATACACATAACCCATCCGCATATAGGCGTCGAATATAAGATTGGGATCATTCTGTTTGGATGCCAGCACCAGAAACTGCTTACTGTATTTTTCTTCCAGCTGGTATTCATTAAGATTGGAGTAAATCGCAGACAGTTCTTTTGCTACGTTGCCAAACCTTCCGTACAGTGTGGAAGTCGTTGGAGCATTTTCATAATATTCAATCGCTTTTAAATAGGCAGTAACGGCTTCAGTTGTTTTATTGTTTCGGGTGAGAATCCAGCCTTTTGCATAATTGAAATAGCCTTTAGCCTCATTATTATTTGTTTTAAAGCTGTATGCCTTTGCCATATCGAGACTTTTTGAAGACTCAGCTATTTTATTATCCAGCCGATAATTCATGGCCTGCACCGCATATAAAATTGTAGCATACTTTCCATCCGTCTGCCTTGTAGCAAGGGAAATATTAATATCTAAAATCTGGTAAGATTTTGGCTTAAGATTATGAAAGAATAAAGCTGTAGCGTACTTGGGAGCAAGGTTGAGCTGTTCAATCGTATTGTCTGATGCATGGCTGTATTCTCTTTCTAATTTGCTTAAAACCTCCTGTGCCTGAGCAAAAAACGAACAAATAAGTAAAGTAATTATAAGTAATAACCTGTGCATCAAATCCTTATCTTTATTAAATTGCATTCCATTAAGGAAAGTAAATATAGGTAAATCCCTGCTAATCTATTTCGAAGCCATGCTTTTCTGCAAAAGATCTCCATTTCAGATATTTCTTTTCATTTTTAAAGACCGGATCTTCACCATAGTAATATATCAAACGTTGGGTTGCATATTCATAGGCACTGTAAGTATTGGCCTGTTCAAAATACTTAATGGCTTTCTTCAGATCTGTCTTTACTCCCATACCCAATTCGTAGATAATGCCGTAATAAATACCTGAATATGACTGATCATAGTCTTTCTTTAAGTACACCAAAAGGTTTTTATAATCTCTTAACTGATAATAGATTTCTGAGATTTTATCGTAATTGTAGGTGTATTTTTTCTCAGCTTTCTGATAAAAATCCAAAGCTTTATTGTAATCCTGCAGCACATGTTCTCCAAAATAATACAAATCACCCAGGTTGACAAGTGCCATTTCATCATCAAGTTCAGCACTCTTCTCATAGGCCTGAATTGCTTTTTTGATATTAAAAGAATACCCTATACCGTTGTGGTATAAAGCCCCGATATTGTTCCAGGCTACAGGATGGTTTCGTTGTGCCGCTTTTTCGTAATATCTGATACCTTTTTGCGGATCAAATAATGATTCTATTTCAGGATCGGTAAGCAGTAGTCCTATTTCCACCAGACTATCCATATCCCCTTTTTGAGCAGATAACTCAAACAGACGAAGTGCTTCGTGGTAATTTTGATTTTCTCTTGCATCAAAAGCCATTTTTTTAATGGTTTCGGCCTCCATGAACTGTTCAGCGTCTTTACCAGCCTGACTTTTCCAACGGTTATAAAAGCCAGTAAAGTATTCCAGATCCTTTCCCCGGAATGAATACCTGTCCAGATAAATAGCCCCATATCCGGAAATTTCTACCCGATGAATACTTTTATCCTCATGCATTCTGAACATATTTTCACCCTGATACAGAAACAACAAACCTTCTTCCGTTCTGTAATTCAAAGGATTAGAAATATAATCATATAATTTCTCCGACAGACCATTCTCAAAATCAAACAACTGATACCCATTGTTTTTCCGGACTGATAAAAATCCATTTTCCAGATAGTGAATCTGTTTAATTTCCGGTTGGGGAGCGATGAGCCAACTTTCATTACCGGCATCAAAAAGCCCTGACCCTCTGTTGGTTTCCAGAATGAACACATTGTCTTTATATCCGCCATTGGATTCTGCTCTTACTTTACTGATAGATTCATTTTCTAACAGGAAGCGATGTTTTAAAGCATGATAAATCTTCCAGTTTTTGTCTTTACGAACAGCAAGGGTTTCAAAATTATCGATTAAAATCAGCTGATCCGCTTCGTCTATGATAGGTTGGCCTTTTTTATCAATCAACCTGCCTTTCTTATTAAACTTGTTCGGTTTAATCCAGAAACAGGTACTTGCTTTTGAGATACTTCCTTCTAAAAAATCTCCCAGATAGTTTCCTTCTTTCGTATAATATTTTCGTTTGCCTGTGCCTTTTTGTCTGGCGAAAAATAATTCGGGGAAATAATCGTACTCAAAAGGGCTTTCACTTTCAACAGGAATAATCAGTCCGTTTTTATCGCTGTAAACTCCAAACTTTCCATCTTTTCCTATGCTAAAGAATCCATAGGCTATTCTTTCAATAGCATCATATTCCGCAGGTACCATCCATGTGTTTGAATGGATTTTTAAAATCCCTGATTTGCCATTCACTTTCACTTCGCCTAAAGGTTCCTGTCCAAAATCGAATACATCAAAAGCCTCTTCATATACCGGAGAAACCCACTCTTTTCCGTCACTTTGCAGGTAACCGAACAATGTTCCTTTCTGAATTACCGATATACCGTAATGATAATCTTCTTCAAAAATATCATCATAAACTGCCGGAGCTAAAATGCCCCCTTTCGCATCTTTAAGACCAAACTTTCCGTTTTCTTCGAAAGTCGTAGATGCAGCTTTTTTATAGGCTAGCTCTTCAAAATATCCCAATCCGTAATTAATCCAGTCAGTTTCTAAAATTTCGAGAAATGAAGAATATCCCGTCTGCGGCAACAAAGAATCCAGCAGCGAAAGTTTCTGAGATTCCACAGCTTTTTTATACAGTTTGTTTTTGTGCTGAATTTCTACCAGCCATTCCTTTGCCTGCGCCTTATGTTTTTCTTCGTTCATATTGAAAACGTCTGTTGCATTCAATACAAAAGTGTCATACGGTAAAGCTTCCAGGAACTCAAACATTTTATTTACAGGTTCGTAATAAGCTTTCTTGTAATGCAGCTGATAGATATCTGCCAGCAGATTGAAAAAATAACGCAACTGAACAATGCCCTGATTTTTATCTGAGAAAAATTCAACGCCTTCCACTTTGATGTCTTGTGCCAGCAAAGGATACAGCAATAAGGGAATTTCATAATTCCACTCTCCCAGGTAGCTATTGAATGTCTGATTTGATTTTTGATCGTAATTGTATAAATAAATCCGGTGTGCCATACGTTCATTTTATCATGCCGGAAAAGCATTACAGCATTTCCTGTTACAATGATTTTGTGAAATTAAATAATACTATTTTATGAAAAGGTGATCTAAAGAAGGGTTGTTAAGTATATTCAGGTAATTCTTAAAATTTGTTTTTTCAGGATTCTTACAATGGGTGAAAATTACTAAAATGAGACTCATCTAAATTACTTTTACAGCTTCTCCTTCACTCCATTTTATTTGGCTAGTGTTTTTACCCATAGTTTTTTAGTGTTTATTCGAAATAAGAATTTATCTTTTATTGGGTGTGAAAAAGAAAGCTATAAAAGTTATAATTACTATTGATCTGAGAGAAAGGTTTTACACCGTTTTATCCTGGTCAATTTTTGAGTCAAAGATAAAAATAGAGACTGTGCAAAAACATCCCTGATATCAGTGGTTTTTAGTCTATTCCATTTTATTATACTGCATTGCATCTTCTTTTTATGGCATATAGATTTCAGCCTGTTCAAACAGGATCATGTAACAATAAAATGCTGTTAAGACCACTCCGATAAGGCCGGAAATAAGAAATATAAGAAGGTAATACACTCCTTTTTTATCTTTCTTTTGTATAAAATTGATAATGAAACTAATCAACGTGCACAAAAATCCTGCTCCGAAAAAAATAATTAAGACAGCAAGAAATAACGCTCTTTCAAGGTGTAAATCTGCAGATGAAAGCATAACAGTTTAAATTTACAGGTTAATCTTCAATATTAGAGAGAACCGGCTAATACTACAATCCCGATTATCAGGTATATTTTATCCTGTCATAATTTTTTGAGTAATATTTCTTCATAACATAAATATTTTCATTCCATCTGTTATTTAATTAATACTATCTGTACATTATTATTGTCTGGAATTTTTAATTAATTATTGTCATAAATCAAGATTTTGAAGATATCTTCCAGGTGGATTTTCGATTAAAAGAACTCAACTTATTAATGAACCGTTTCCTTAAACGGTTTTTATTGACATGATAAAATCAAGATTATAACCCTTCGAATTGATTTTTTTCTTATCTTTGCAAACTATTATTCCTAATGTCTTTAGGAGTAGCCAAAACAGATATTGATAACAAAAACAATAAAAAAGCAAAACAATGCCAAAATTAAAAACGAAATCAGGTGCTAAGAAACGTTTTGCTCTTACTGGAACAGGTAAGATCAAAAGAAAAAACGCTTACAAAAGCCACATCTTAACTAAGAAAGAAACTAAGCAGAAGAGAAATCTTACGTCTACTTCTTACGTAGCTAAAGTGGATGAGAAAAGCGTTCAACGTCAATTAGCAATTAAGTAGTTTTTATAAATCTATATTCGGTTTATAAGAATTCAAACAAATTCACAATTTTAACCCTGAAACGGTGCAAATAAGAGCAATAACACTGCCGCCCTTTTCAAAAAAACAATTTAAATTATGCCAAGATCAGTAAATGCCGTAGCTTCAAGAGCTCGCAGAAAGAAAATTTTTAAGCACGCTAAAGGTTATTTCGGAAGAAGAAAGAACGTTTGGACTGTAGCTAAAAACGCGGTAGAAAAAGCAATGCAATATGCTTACCGTGGTAGAAAAGAGAAAAAGAGAAATTTCAGAGCACTTTGGATCACTCGTATCAACGCGGGAACTAGAGAGCACGGAATGTCTTACTCTCAATTTATGGGAGCTCTTAAAAAGAACAACATCGAACTTAACAGAAAAGTTTTAGCAGATTTAGCAATGAATCACCCTGAAGCTTTCAAAGCTGTTGTAGATCAAGTAAAATAATGTAGAATAGATTTTGTTATCAATATAAGTCCCGGGTTTTCCCGGGATTTTTTTGTTATATACAATTTGTTATAGGTCAATCCCACTCTAATTGCCATATCAACAGTAAACTTTATGAGATAGCATTCACAAAAGATGAATGTATCATTAAACATATTTAATAATAAAGAAAAATTTACCTAAATTTTATTCATTTAGCGAATTTTAATCTAATACAATAATAAATTTAATAAAAAGATAAATTATTATTGATAAATCAAGCAAATAAACGCTATTCCAGTTAATAATCAACAATAAATGATGATTTATTGCTATATTAGCAATCTCTAAAGAAAGTATCAAAAATGAAAAAAGCTGCAGCTTTTCTGCTCACTTCAATGGCGCTTCAAAATATGAGTGCGCAAAGTTTTATTCAAGCTTATAAGGACAGAGCAGATATGGTAACCCAAACCAATATCAGTACAAATCTTCAGGAATTTGCAGGATTTGGGATAAAAAAGACAGGTACAACAGCCAATAACAATGCTCTGGACTGGCTTAAAAACAAATATCTGTCCTACGGATATACTGTAAACAACATGTCTGAAGATACTTTTACCTACGGAAGCAGTACTTCAAAAAATTTAATTATTACCAAGACGGGAACTGTATACCCTAACAAATATGTTATTATCTGTGGACATTATGATACGATTGTAGGTCCCGGAGTAAGTGACAATGGCAGTGGAACGTCCATCATTCTGGAGGCAGCAAGAATATTAAAAAATGTTCCCACAGAATACTCTATCAAGTTTATTCATTTTTCCGGAGAAGAACAGGGCCTTGTAGGAAGTAATCATTATGTAAATAATGTAGCGTATCAGAACGGCAGCCAGGTTCTGGATATCAAATTGGTCTTAAATATTGACCAGGTAGGTGGACTGATTGGGAATAACAACAATACGATTACCTGTGAAAGAGATACCGGCGGTGTATCTTCCAACAACGCAGCTTCTACTGCTGTAACACAGGAACTGATGAACTGTACTACCCTTTACTCTCCTCTTCAGACTAATCTTTCATATGCTTACAGCTCAGATTATATGCCTTTTGAAGCCAAGGGATATACCATTACCGGGTTTTACGAGTACTTGAGAAGTGAAAACGAGCATACGGTAAGTGATACTTTTGCCAATCTGGACCCTGTCTATGTTTTTAATGTAGGAAAAGCTGCTGTGGGAGCCTTACAGCATTTTGCTATTGCATCTACATCCAGTAACCTGTTAGGTACCAACGAAACATCCGTGCAAAAATCTGGTGAGACAATCAAAGTTTATCCTAATCCGGCTAAAGATCTTGTAACCGTGGAATTTCAGGAGAAAGTAAAGCAATTCAAAGTTGAAGTCAATGACATGTCAGGAAATACTGTTTTATCCCTTGAAAACCAGGAGAAAATAAATACTTCAGGATTAACAAACGGGGTGTATACCTTTACTATTACAACAGATAAAGGAAATACAACAAAAAAAATAATCATTACTAAATAATGTCAGGTAGAATATTCTGAATCTGGTTTACATTCGGGAATATTCAGCATTACTCTATACAATGAAGAAAATCGCTACTTTTTTACTGGCTTCTATCGCTATTCAAACTATTGGAGCCCAGAGTTTTATTCAGGCTTATCAGGACAGAGCAGATATGGTCAACCAGACCAATATTACAACTTCCCTTCAGGAATTTGCTCTTTTAGGAGTAAAAAAAACAGGTACTCCAGCCAATAACAATGCTTTAGAATGGCTTAAAACCAAATACCTTTCCTATGGCTATACTACCAGCCAAATTGTGGAAGACCCTTTTACTTTAGGGGGCTACAGCTCTAAAAATCTGGTGATTACTAAAACAGGAACAGTGTATCCTAATAAATATGTAATTATCTGTGGACATTTTGATAGTATTACAGGGTTAGGGATCAATGATAACGGAAGCGGAACTTCTATTATTCTTGAAGCAGCAAGGATTCTTAAAGATGTTCCGACGGAATATTCTATAAAATTCATTCATTTTTCCGGAGAAGAGCAAGGGCTTCTGGGAAGTAAACATTATGTCAACAATGTAGCTTATCAGAGTGGGGTCCGTGTTTTAGATATTAAACTTGTTTTTAATCTGGATCAGGTAGGCGGTGTGATGGGAAATAATAACAATACCGTTTACTGTGATGAAGATCAGGGTGGACTTTCAACAAATAATGCCGCTTCTGCTGCTGTAACTCAGGAGCTCAGAAACTGTACAGCACTCTACTCTCCTCTTCTGACAGAGGTAGATCCCGCTGAAGACACGGATTATATTCCTTTTGAACAGAAAGGCGAAGTGATCACAGGTTTCTTTGAAAGAATAAGAAGTACTTACCCGCATACAGTGAATGATACTTTTGCCAATACAGATCCTGTTTATATTTACAAGATAGGAAAAGCGTCTGTGGGAGCATTGCAGCATTTCGCTGTTGCCACCGGCACATTGGGAACGCATGAAACCACAGGGAAAAACACGTTGGAAAATATAAAAATCTATCCCAATCCGGCAAAAGAGATCATCAATATTGAACTTCCGGACTCTGGAATTAAAAATTTCACTTTTGAAATTACGGATTTCCAGGGACGTTCTATTTTCAAGAGAAACAATGAAACAAAAATTAATGTTTCAGGTCTGGAAAACGGAGCATATATCGGAATTTTAAAAACCGGAGATCAAAAGGTCGTTAGAAAGGTGATGATCGAAAAATAATACAATTTATAAGCCTCTATAATACCTAAACCTTTGAATTTTTTCAAAGGTTTTTATCTTTATCCCAATTGCAATATTCACAAAAGCTTCATCAAAACTAATATGATATTCATAATAAATACAATATTAATCTAAACTATTAAACACTTTATTGTGATTTATTTACTACATTCGTGTTACCAAATAATATTATTTATATGAAAAAATTCACAACACTTTTATGCTCTGCATTGATGATTCAGAGTATTGCGGCTCAAACTTTTATTCAGGCTTATAAAGACAGAGCAGATTTGGTTACCCAGACCAATATCACCACAAATCTCCAGGAGTTTAGTAATTTAGGCGTAAAAACCACAGGCTCAGCAGCCAATACCAATACGCTGAACTGGATCAAAAACAAGTATCTTTCTTACGGCTATACTGCCAGCCAGATAGAAGAAAGTCCTTTTACTTTTGGAAGTACCAGCTCTAAAAATTTAATCATTACCAAAACCGGAACACTGTATCCTAACAAATATGTTATCATCTGCGGGCATTTCGATACCATCTATGGTCCGGGAGTAAATGATAACGGCAGTGGTACTTCTATTATCCTTGAGGCTGCAAGGATTCTGAAAAATGTTCCTACAGAATATTCTATAAAATTCATTCATTTTTCCGGTGAAGAACAAGGATTAAAGGGAAGCAGCCATTATGTGAACAATGTGGTATACCAGGGAGGCGTCCGCAAACTGGATATCAAACTGGTCTTCAATCTGGATCAGGTGGGCGGTGTGAAAGGAAATAATAATACAACGGTATATTGTGATGAAGACCAGGGAGGTGTTTCCAGTAATAATGCAGCTTCTGCAGCTGTTACCCAACAGTTGAGAAATTGCACAGCACTCTACTCTACTCTTCTGACTGCCGTAGATCCGGCTGCCGATACGGATTATATTCCTTTTGAACAGAAAGGTGAAGTAATTACCGGATTTTTTGAAAGAATAAGAAGTACTTATCCTCACAGCTCTAAAGATACCTTTACTAATATGGATCCTGTTTATGTATACAAGATCGGAAAGGCAACCGTGGGTGCATTACAGCATTTTGCAAGCGCTTCTACTACTATGAGTAAACCCGCTTCTAAAAATTTACTGGAAACTGTAAAAATCTATCCTAATCCCGCTAATAATATTCTGAATATTGAATTACCGGATTCTAAGGAAACCAACTTCAGTTTTGAAATCAGCAATTCTTTGGGAAGATCACTTTTGAAAGTCAATAATGAAAGAAAGATTAATGTTTCCGGCCTTCAGAACGGAGTGTATATTGGAGTTTTGAAAGTAGGTGATGAAACTCTTGTGAAGAATATTATGATTGAAAGATAAGATATTAATCAGATTATATTAAAAAACAGCAGGGCTATTCCTGCTGTTTTATTTTAAAAGAGCGTGTTTAAATATTTTTACTTCAAACAGTTATTTTTTAATGCGAGTTTTTTTATTGTAGAAATAATAGTCTGTTCATTAATAAAGCCATTTTTGATATCTGATAATAACTCTTCCAGAGTTATTTTATACAGATCCGCTTCATTCAATGACAAAAACCGTATAATTTCTTCTAAGGCTCTATCAAAATCTTTAAGCCCACAATAGGACAAATACTTTATCTGGGAAGCTAACTCATTGTGCCTATCTTTCTGTAATAAATCATTGGCAATATTAACAGACCATTGATATTCTCCTAAATTACACCAACAGTATGACATGAATAACAATCTGTATTTTTCAGATTTTACAGGTAACTCTCTGATATTCTGTAAAATTTCCACAGCGGGCATATATTGCCCGTTATCCATTAAATCTTTAGCTTTCTGTAACTCATCAATCATATTTTAAGGTTTATTTCTCTGATCTTAAAATAACGTTTTTCATTTACCGAAGGAATTTTTGTCTCACAATCAAAAAGCGAGTTAATTTTTATTGAGTTCTACTTTTAAGAACCTCTTCAATTTCCTCCACTGAAAATCCTTTGGCTTTCAATAAGATTAAAAAGTGATACAGAAGATCTGCAGCTTCATTTTTAAAGAGCTCCTCATTATTATCTTTAGCTTCTATTACCAATTCTACGGCCTCCTCACCTACTTTTTGCGCCATTTTATTGATACCTCTCTGATAAAGTGAATAGGTATAAGATCCTTCAGCTTTGGTATCGATTCTCTGAGAGATCTTTTCTTCCAGTTCATACAGAAACCCTTTGGCATTCTTTTCTCCAAAGCAACTGAAACTTCCTGTATGACATACTACATTCTTCGGAACAGCTTTAATTAAAATGGTGTCCTGATCACAGTCGATGTTAATACTTTTTACGGTTAAGAAATTCCCGGATTCCTCACCTTTTGTCCAGAGTCTGTTTTTGGAGCGGCTGAAAAAAGTAACAATTCCCTCTGCTTTTGTTTTCTCAAAAGCTTCTTCATTCATGTAGCCCAGCATCAAAACCTGCAACGTTCTGCTGTCCTGGATAATTACCGGAACAAGTCCTTTATCTTTATTAAAATCTATTTTCATCGTACTTCTATTTTTTGAGTTTTTAACTGTTGTTTCAAATCCTGAATTCCTATTTCATTAAAATGGAATATACTGGCTGCCAATGCCCCGGTAGCTTTTGTTTCATTAAATACTTTAACAAAGTCATCCACAGTACCCGCACCTCCTGAAGCAATCACAGGAATACTGATATTGTCTGAAACGAGCTTTGTAATGCGAAGGTCAAAACCGTTTTTTGTGCCGTCACCATCCATGGAAGTTAATAGAATTTCTCCTGCTCCCAAACGTGCTGCTTCCTGTGCCCATTCCAGAGTAGTAAGTTCCGTAGCTTCTCTTCCGCCTTTGATATGAACAAGATCTTTACCTCCCACCTGTCTTGTATCCACCGCTACCACCACACACTGACTTCCGAATTCTTTGGCCAGATCAGAAATAAGCCCTGGATTTTTCACCGCTGAGGAATTGATACTGATCTTGTCTGCTCCTGCTTCCAAAAGCTTTCTTACATCTTCTACAGACGAAATTCCGCCTCCTACTGTAAAAGGAATACTAAGCTCTTTAGCAATCTCTTTTACCAGCTCTACAAATGTTTTTCTATCTTCAATAGTTGCCGTAATATCCAGGAAAACAAGCTCATCAGCTCCTTCCAGCTCATATTTTTTGGCCAGTTCAACGGGATCTCCGGCATTTTTAAGATCTTCAAAATTGACTCCTTTCACCGTTGCTCCATCCTTAATGTCCAGACATGGAATAATTCTTTTCTTAAGCATTTTCAATAAAGTTTTGAAGTTGTTGTAAGCTTATTTTTCCCTCATAAATTGCTTTTCCGATAATTGTCCCCGCACATCCGATATCTTTCATTTTATAGACATCAGCGATGCCTGAGATCCCACCGCTTGCTACCAGCTGAACGGATGTTTTATATAAAATCTCAATGTAAAGTCCAGTTGAAGGCCCTTCCAGCATCCCATCTTTTGCAATATCAGTACATATTGTGGATTGTATTCCTTTTTTCTGATACTGAAGGATAAAGTCAATGACATCATTATTACTTTCTTCCAGCCAGCCGGAAGTTTTAATCTTTCTGTTTTCGCAGTCTGCCCCTAAAATGATCTTCTCAGCTCCATATTTTTCAATCATTCCATAACAGAATTCAGGATTTTGTACCGCAATACTTCCTAAAGTGATCTGTTTTGCCCCGGAATTGAAGGCTGTTTCAATATCCTCCTGAGTTTTTAGCCCTCCTCCAAAGTCAATATCCAAAGCAGTAGACCTGGCAATATTTTCCAGAACCTTCTGGTTGACAATATGCTTTGATTTCGCTCCGTCAAGATCCACCAAATGAAGGTATTGAATCCCGAAGCTTTCGAACTCTTTGGCCACTTCTACAGGGTCTTCATTGTATATTTTCTTTGTATTGTAATCTCCTTTTGATAGACGGACACATTTCCCGTCGATAATATCAATAGCCGGAATTATTTTCATCATTATAAATTTATAAAGTTTTTAACGATCTGATTTCCCACCAGTCCTGATTTTTCAGGGTGAAACTGTACCGCATAGAAATTGTCTTTCTGCAAAGATGCACTGAATGGCAGGATATAATCACAAACAGATGTGGTAAAGTCTGAAAGCTCACAATAATAACTATGAACAAAATACAAATCATTATTCTTTTCTATTCCTGAAAATAATGGCGATGTCTGTTCTGAAAGCGTATTCCAACCCATGTGTGGAACAATATCCTTTGCCGGAAATTTTCTGACATTGATATCAAAAATCCCCATTCCTTCGGTATCTCCTTCTTCATTTCCTTTACACATCAGCTGCATGCCCAGGCATATCCCTAAAACCGGTTGTTTGAGGCTTGGAATCAATAGATCAAGTTCTTTTTCCTTCAGCAGTTTCATCGTGGAGGAAGCTTCTCCCACGCCGGGAAAGATCACTTTATCTGCTTTTAAAATCTGTTCAGGATCATCGGTGATCACAGAATCTATTTTAAGCCTGTTGAGGGCATTCTGAACAGAGTTTACATTTCCTCCGTTATATTTTATTATAGCGATCATATTTATAAACTTCCTTTTGTAGAAGGCAGGCTGTAATTAGTATCTGATTGATTCACTGCCATCTTAACGGCTTTTGCAAAGGCTTTAAAAATGGATTCAATTTTGTGGTGTTCGTTATCACCTTCTGCTTTGATATTCAGATTCGATTTTGAAGAATCTGTAAAGGATTTAAAGAAGTGAAAAAACATTTCCGTAGGCATATCGCCTATCTTTTCTCTTTTAAATTCAGCATCCCAAACGAGCCATGATCTTCCTCCGAAATCAATAGCCACCTGAGAAAGGCAGTCATCCATCGGAAGCAGGAAACCATACCGCTCAATCCCTTTTTTCTTTCCTAATGCTTTTAAAATAGCTTCTCCCAACACAATTCCTGTGTCTTCAATCGTGTGGTGCTCATCTACGGCAAGATCACCTTTGACTTTAATCTTAAGATCCATATTGCCGTGTCTGGCAATCTGGTCCAGCATGTGATCGAAAAAGTGAAGCCCGGTTGAGATATCTGACTTTCCGTTTCCATCGAGATTGACTTCAATTTCAATATCGGTCTCATTGGTTTTTCTGGATACTTTGGCTTTCCTCATTCCTGATTTTAGGAACTGATAAATCTCTGACCATTTTGAAGCAGACAGCTCAGATTCAGTATTGAAGTTTTGATTAAGATAAATTGCTTTAGAACCAAGGTTTTTAGCAAGTTGTACATCCGTAATTCGATCACCAATTACATAGGAATTTTCAAGATCGTAATTACCATAGATATATTTTCCAAGCATTCCAATTCCTGGTTTTCTGGTGGGAAGATTTTCGGACTCAAAGCTTTTATCAATTAAAATATCACTAAAAATGATGCCTTCGTTTTCAAATGCCTGCAGCATTTTTTCCTGTGGCTTTATGAAATCTTCTTCGGGAAAACTCTCCGTTCCCAATCCATCCTGATTGGTCACCATCACCAATTCGTAATCCAGTTCACTGGCAATTTTTGCTAAGTTTTGAAAAACTCCCGGATAAAACTCAAGTTTTTCCAGAGAATCTACCTGAAAATCTGTGGGCGGTTCGATAATTAACGTTCCGTCGCGGTCTATAAAAAGTACTTTTTTCATATGTTTTTTATAAATTATTTTTTAACCATTAAGCTTTTTTAAGTGGTTAAGAAGTAGTAAGAACATACCTGAAGCTATTAATTTAGCTTGTATTTTATTCATCCTGAATCTTAACTTTTCTTATAACACACTCTTTATTAATGGTTACATCTTATATTCCTTTTAAAAGATTAATTAATTTTTCATTTTCTGCTCGGTTTCCTACATTGATCCTGATACATCCGGGAATTGCCGGATCTCTTCTGCTGGTTAAAACTTCTTCTTCCAACATTTTTGCATACACTGAATCAACGTTTTCCATTCTGATCAGAAAGAAATTCGCATCTGTTGAAAATACTTTCGAAATACACGCAATTCCTTCAAACTGCCGTTTCAGCCACGTTATCTCTTCCAAAATACGGTTTACATTTTCCTGAAGCTTGTTTTCATCCTCCAATGTCTTTAAAATAAGCTCCTGGCTCAGTACATTCACGTTATAAGGTGCTTTTACAATATTAATAAGATTAATAATTTCTTCTGATGCATAAGCCATTCCTACCCTTGCGCCCGCGATTCCCCATGCTTTGGAAAATGTCTGCAGTACGATCAGGTTAGAATATTGATTCAAAAGTTGAATACTTGATTTTTGTCCTGAGAATTCGATATAAGCTTCATCTACTACCACAATTCCGTTGAAGTTCTGAAGATAAAATTCAATATCGGCTACACTGTTTCCGGTAGGATTGTTAGGTGAGCATAAAAAGAAAATCTTCAGTGAAGGATCTTCTGCTGTCTTTAAAAAATCATTTTTAACGATTTCAAAGTTTTCATCCAGATCTATTTTCAAAACCTTATTCTCGTTGATCGCTGCATAGAAACCATACATCGCAAAGGACGGATTCATCATCAGAATGGCATCTTTTTTAGGCTCACAGAAAATTTTAATGATAAGGTCTATCAGCTCATCACTTCCGTTTCCTATGGCAATCTGTGAGGGCACAACATTTTTAAGTCCTGCAAGCTTGCTTTTAAGCCTTTTCTGGGTAGAATCCGGGTAACGGTTGTAATCCCCAAAAGGACTTTCATTCGCATCCAGCATGACAGGTGCATTAAATTCGTTATTGTCCCTGAAACTGACGTAGGGCTGTAGTTGTAATATATTTTCTCTTACCAGAGTTTTGATACTGTTATTTTTCATTGTATTGTTTTTCATTTTAATTATTCTAAACCATTAAGATGAATTGAGTTATTAAGCAGTGCGCTAAATTCAAATGTACTTGAGGCTTAATTTTACTTAAAAGTTTTATTTTCTTAATGGTTCAAATTCTTTTTTCTGGATAAACGCAAGGGCGCAAAGTTTTTTAATTCTTGCTTTTTTTAAGGCGCGAGAAAATCTAAGATTTTCAGCAAGGGCTTGAATTTTATTTTGTGTTTTATATGCATTATTTAAGTTTATTGGAGATAAAATCCTTGCGTCTTAAAAAACACTCTAATTATATCCTTCTCGCGTCTTTACTTTTTCCAACATTTATTATTTTAATCTTATGGAAACTGCATTTTTGTGGGCAAACAGACCTTCTGCTTCTGCCATAAGCTCTATGGTTTTTCCTAGATTCTGAAGGCCCTCTTTTGAAAGTTGCTGGAATGTTATTTTTTTCACAAAGCTATCCAGTGACACCCCGCTGTAATTCTTTGCATACGCATTGGTAGGAAGCGTGTGATTGGTTCCGCTGGCATAATCCCCAGCACTCTCACAGGAATAGTTTCCAAGGAAAACAGATCCTGCATTCTGAACTTCCGGAATATATTTTTCAAAATCATCAATCGCCAGAATAAGGTGTTCCGGTGCATAAAGATTACTAAATTCAAGAGCTTCTTCCACAGAATTCACTAAAATAAAAGAACTGTTTTCCAATGCCTGAGCTGCAAATTCATTTCTGGGTAATTCTTTGATTTGCTGTTCAACACATTCTATTGTTTCATCAAACACTTTAAGATCTGTCGTAATAAAAACCACCTGACTGTCGCTTCCATGTTCTGCCTGAGAGAGAAGATCTGCCGCACAAAATTCAGGAACAGCCTGCTCATCTGCAATTACAAGAACTTCACTAGGTCCGGCAGGCATATCGATCGCAACCCCAAAACGCTGGGCGTATTCTTTAGCTGCTACTACAAACTGATTACCAGGTCCAAAAATTTTATTAACAGCAGGAATGCTTTCTGTTCCAAAAGTCATTGCTGCAACGGCCTGAGCTCCTCCCGTTTTAAATATTTCCGAAACGCCGCAAAGCTTTGCTGCATAAAGAATTGCGGGATTAACATTTCCATTCTTATCCGGTGGCGTGCAAAGAACTATTTCTTTACATCCGGCAAGATTTGCAGGAACTGCAAGCATCAATACAGTAGAGAATAATGGAGCCGTTCCTCCCGGAATATAAATCCCAACTTTCTCTACAGCACGATTTTCACGCCAGCACACTACACCTTTTGTGGTTTCAATTTTCTGAATTTGCTGTTTTTGAGAGGCGTGAAATTTTGAAATATTCTCTTTCGCCTGTTGAATGGCTTGTTTTAATTCTTCCTTAATCTGTTTTTCTGCCCCTTGAATTTCGGCATCAGAAACTTTTATGCTTTGGGTTTCTGCTTTATCAAACTTTTTGTTGAATTCTATTAAAGCTTTATCACCATTTTTTTCAACTTCTGCAAAAATTTCTGTAATGAGCCCTGAAATTTCTTTCTTCTCCAAAACAGGACGTTTTACCAGGTCTTTCCAGGTGTCTTTTGTGGGAAATTTATATATTTTCATTGTACTATTTTAAAAGTTTTTTGAACCATTAAGATCCTTTTAAGTTGTTAAGTTTCATTAAGATCATAGCTGAAGCTATATTATTCAGCTATTTTAATTGCTATTTTTTTTGATACACGTATTCAATTTTATCGTAGATAAAATCTTTGCGCCTTAAAACAGTATTGTTTTCATTTTCATTGCGCCTTTGCGTTAACCAATATTATCATTCTTCAACTCACGTTATCACCTTAATGATTGTTAGATTCTTTATATAACCATTTTATCAATTGGAATGATTAAAATATCCTGAGCGCCATTTTCTTTGAGTTCATCAATGACTTCCCAGAAACGTTCTTCATCAATCACAGAATGAATACTGCTCCAGCCTTCTTCTGCCAGAGGAATAACTGTAGGGCTTTTTAATACAGGAAGTACTTCTGATACTTTCTGAATCTTTTCATTGGGAACATTCATCAGAATGTACTTTGAATTTTTTGCTTTTAAAACCGCTTTGATCCTGAAGACCAGTTTTTCAAGAACAGCCTCTTTTTCAGATGATAACCGGGGTGTTTGAGCCAGCACAGCTTCCGATTTCAGCAAAGTAACCGTTTCCCTTAATCCGTTTTTGAATAAGGTACTTCCGGAACTGACAATGTCACATATTCCATCAGCCAGACCGATATTGGGAGCGATTTCTACAGAACCGGAAATAACGTGGATATCAGATACAATTCCTTGATTTTCTAAAAAGTTTTTAAGGGTATTGGGATAAGAAGTGGCAATTTTTTTGCCTTGAAAATAAGAAAGCTCATCGGTTTCTACTTCTTTGGGAACAGCCAGTGAAACACGGCATTTTGAAAACCCAAGCTTCTGGATTGTTTTGATATTTTTACCTTTTTCAATCAGAAGATTTTCACCAACAATGGCAACATCCACCACTCCGTCTTCCAGATATTGAGGGATGTCTGAATTCCGGAGGTACATGATTTCCATCGGAAAGTTATCTACTGAAACTTTGAGCTGGTCTTTCCCGTTGTTGACGAAGATTCCGCAGTCTTTGAGAAGCTGAAGAGATTCTTCGTAAAGCCGGCCGCTTTTCTGGATTGCAATTTTTAATTTACTCATTTTGCCTTTTTTGGGTCTGAGCAAATAAAAACTGATCTGTTGAAATTTCTGAGGAGAATTCAGGAAACAAAAAAACCGTCTATTTACTCAGACGGTTTTAATTATTTTTGATTTTAGCATATACTTATATCAATCAATTCCGTCTAGCAGAGATGATGATGATAATGATGTAATGCTAAAAAAGTTGGTTTCATTGTTTGAATTATGATGCAAATGTAGGATTTATTTTTAAAATGCAAAGTTTTTTCAGATTAATTTTTGATAAAAATTCATCAACTGTTTTGCAATGGGCTCGTCATTAAACTTCTGAACAAACTCGAAACCCTTTTCCTCACGGCGTTTTCTCTCTGATTCATTTTCCCAAAGAAATTTGAGTTTGGCCCTAATATCAAGATCATTATCCGGATTGATATAGACAGAGTCTTTTCCACCTGCTTCCGGCAGACAACTTGTATTGCTTGTCACCACAACAGTTTTGGAGAAAAGCGCCTCAATCACAGGGATTCCGAAGCCTTCAAAGAAACTCGGATAGACAAAAATATCTGCCAGTTTATAGAGACAAGCCAGTTCATCCATAGAAACTCCTTCGAGGAAGAGCACCTGCTTTTCCATTTTATTTTTTTTCAGGAAACGTTCTATTTTCTGGTAATACTTGGTTTTTCTTCCCACCACAACCAATGGAATTTCTGTTCCGCTGATTGCTTTTACAACATTCAAAAGGTTTTTGCGGTCTTCAATGGTTCCAACATTGAGCACAAATCTTTCGGGAAGCTTAAATTTCTCCTTTACGGCTTCCATTAATTCCGGAGACTGCTGTTCTTTAAAAGCATGATGACATCCCTGATAAATGACTTCAATTTTAGTCTCAGGAACTTTTAAATATTGGATAATATCTCTTTTGGTCTGTTCCGAAATAGCAATAATTTTATCAGCTGAATCAGCCGCTTTTTTAAATTTCCAGAAATGAATCTTTCTGTCAAAAAAAGAATAATACTGCGGATATCTTACAAAAATCAGATCATGAATGGTTACCACCTTTTTAATAGGTTTTGGATCCCATTTTAAAGGAAGTTCACCGGATAATCCATGGAAAATATCGGCTCCCTGTTTTTGGGCATCTTTACCCATTTTCAGTTGGCGTGATAAATTCCCTTTTGAGGTTTCAATAAATTGAACATTAGGGCGTTCCAGAATCTCTTTTCCCCTCTCCGATTTGTTCTTGTTGAGCAACAGATATTCATTGTCCGGTTCATATTCAGAAAGGATTCTTACAAGATCTCTCGAGTAATTTCCCAGACCGGATGTATTGTGGAAAAACCGTTTTGCATCAAAGGCAATCTTCATCGTTGTATCTGTTTTTGAAATTCCTGAAATGTACCGAATGTATGTCCTTTTTCTTTCAGCCAACCTACAAATGAATCAAACCTTTCTACCATCTCTTTTCCTGAGTTTTTTACAGTAAATCCAGGAAGTTTAAAGGCTTCATCTTTAATTTCTGCAAATTCCCACGGATGGAAATAAATGTTCAGATATTGGTCTTTTTTCAAACTGTCCAAAGCCAGTTTTTTGTAGAAAAATAAAGGAAAATTATGGAAACTTAACCAAAACAGAGGAATTCTGAAATTAGGAGAAACCGAAGCCGGAATCTGCGTTACATTTCCTTCTTTGAAATACGTTCTGGATACTTTTAAATTGTTATATCTTCCCGGCAAAAAGGTCGGATTGATGGATGAATTGTAAGAATATCCTGCTTTTTCCACTTCTTTTTCGTCTACAGGCATCATTCTCGGCATTCTTAATCCGGTAACCTTTGTAGAAAATAATTCTTCCAGTTTCTCTCTTGATTCTTTGAGGTGTTTCTCTTCAAATTCTGAATGAAACCAGGTGTGAGAAGCCAGCTCATGGCCTTCATTTAACAATCTTTCAATAAGAGGTCTGCTGTTTTCTGCAAAAACTACTGTTGAAAAAAAAGTAGCTTTGGCATTATGTTTTTTAAGAATATCGAGAATTCTCTCTAATCCTGTCTGTGAAATTGAAATCTGCTTTTCAAAGGGAATTTCACCCTTATATTCTAATGGCATATCAAATTCTTCAATGTCAAAACTCAATAAAACCATTTTAAAAATTTTTGTTTTTAATAATATAATTAGGTCTGTCTTTCACCTGTTTAAATATTTTGCCTAAATAAATCCCCATAATTCCGAGGATGATTAACTGAAGTCCTCCGAAGAAAACAATTGTCATAATCAATGAGGCCCAGCCGGAAATCTCCGTTTTGGCGATAAATGAATGAATGACGTATGCTCCATATCCAATGACTGAAAGTGCCGAGAATAAAAATCCCAGATAAGCAGCCAGATAAAGAGGTTTCACACTGAAAGCGGTAATTCCCGTAAAGGCAAAAGTAAACATCTTTTTAAGGTTGTAACTGCTTTTTCCTGAGAGTCTTTCTGCTGCAGTAAAGTCGATTCCCGTTTGTTTGAAACCCATCCAACTCGTTAATCCTCTGAGGAAAAGGTCGTCTTCATTAAAATTCCTCATGACTTCAACAGCGCTTGCATCCAACAGTCTGAAATCTGAGCCGCCGCCCTTCGTTAAGTTAACATCTGACAAGCTCGATAAAAGTTTGTAAAATAAGTCTGATGTTTTTCTTTTAAAAAAAGAAATCTCTTTAGGATACGTTCTGAAAGTAAAAACTACATCATACCCTTCTTCCCATTTCTGAATCATCTCAGGAATAAGCTCAGGCGGATGCTGAAGATCGCCATCCATAGAAATGACTGCATTTCCGTGGGCACTGTCCATTCCTGCTTTTACAGCCGGCTGGTGGCCGAAATTACGGGAAAATTCGATAAATTTCACTTCATCATACTGACTGGCAAGTTCTTCTAATTTTTGTTGAGTATTGTCTCGGCTTCCGTCATTTACAAATATGATTTCAAAATCATAGTTGTGCAAACCATCAAAAACTTCTTTGATTTTCTGATGGATCATAGCGACATTTCCCTCTTCGTTATAGGCAGGAATTACAATTGAAATTTTCTTCATATGTATTAATTCAGGCTGTAATTTTTCTCAAAATCTTTAGTCAGAAGTTCATAAGTTACTCTCAACCAGATCACAATACAAGGTACAGCTTTTAATGAATATTTAATAATATAATTCTCTTTTACAAATTTCGGGAACAGATCCGAGGTCGAGAAACATGTGAAAATAATGACAAAAACCAACAAACCTATAATGAGCGGCGTTCTTTCTTTCTGAAGGAAAAACCATATCAATACTCCTACCACCGCAATAATATACGTGGGAGATTCTGAACTGGAACTGAACAATACCAAAAACAGTAGTGTTGAAGCCAGAATCATCAATTGGAAAGCATAATGCTTATATTGCTTTATTCTGATGTACGGTAAAGCAAAAAGTGGCAATCCTCCGGCTAAAAATACAAGATTAGAAATGGATGCGTCTCCCAGAACTCTTCTTACAAAGCCCATTAAAGAGATATCCTGCATGTTTCCAAGAACCTGGTTTTCATTATTCTTTTCTACAATAGACTGAAACCAATCCGTGTAGCACTGAATCACAAACTGCGGACTTGAATAGGCCATTGGAAGCACGAAAAACAATATAGCAATGCCAATTCCTGAAAGAATAAATTTAGTTTTGTTTTTAATAAAGAAAAACTGCGTCAAACCTACTATTCCGTAGATTTTCACAAATATCCCAATTAAAATTGCTGTTACAGATTTTACTTCTTTTCTTTCGTAAATATATACTGCAGACAATAGCAAAAGTCCTGTCAGTGCTACGTTGAACTGCAGGCTTAAAGCCGCTGTAATGTATTCCTGAAGACAAAGCAGTCCGAAAATGGCTTTCTTGCTGTCTGAAAATGGCAGTTTATAAATACCGTAGATAAAGATGAAAGTATTGGCAATATTCCAAAGGGAAATTCCCAACCAGTCCGGCATCATGGCAAACGGTGCAATCAATGCACTGAAAAATACACCATAATGGTTCAGATCAAAATAAAGATCGGGATAATGGATAAATAAGTTTTTCTGATGAATGGTATTAAAGAATACATTTTTAAAAATCAGATAATTATTAATCGCATAATCTCCTCTCAGGTATTTGGAAATTGCCGTAACAACGGATATAATAAGATAAACCCCAAATATATATTTAGGGTTTAATAGTATTTTAAGGAATTTTTCTTTCAAGATTGTGGTATTAGATTAAAATATTAATCTTAAACAGCTACATTATTCTCTCTTAAAGCATCATTCAGAGATGTTTTCTTGTCTGTAGATTCTTTTCTCTGACCGATGATCAAAGCACATGGAACCTGATATTCTCCTGCTGGATACTGTTTTGTATAGCTTCCAGGGATTACTACTGAACGTGCAGGAACTCTTCCTTTGATTTCAATCGGCGTATCTCCTGTAACATCGATAATTTTTGTAGAAGCGGTCAATACTACGTTGGCACCCAATACGGCTTCTTTTTCTACGTGAACTCCTTCTACAACAATACATCTTGAACCGATAAAGCAGTCATCTTCAATAATTACCGGAGCAGCTTGTAAAGGCTCCAATACACCACCGATACCAACACCGCCACTCAGGTGAACGTTTTTACCGATCTGTGCACAGCTTCCTACAGTCGCCCAAGTATCTACCATTGTCCCTGAATCTACATAAGCACCAATATTTACGTAAGACGGCATCATAATTACTCCCGGAGCAATGTAAGCACCTTCTCTCGCTACTGCATGTGGTACAACTCTCACCCCTTTTTCAGCATAACCTCTCTTCAAAGGCATTTTATCATGAAATTCAAACGGGCCTACTTCAATAGTTTCCATTTTCTGGATCGGAAAATACATTACTACAGCTTTTTTCACCCATTCATTTACCTGCCATCCGTTTTCTGTAGGTTCCGCAGTACGAAGTTCACCTTTATCAACTAAAGAAATAACTTCTCTGATCGCCTTCTGGCTGTCTTCATTCTGCAATAATTCTCTGTTGTCCCAGATATTTTCAATAGTTTGTTGTAATGACATGTTTCTTATTTAAATTAGTTTGAAAAATTATACTGCCCAAAGATACAAAAAAGTTCAGCAAAACGGCTTTTAACGTTGTGCTTTTAATAACGGCTCAGCATACGCTTAACCCTATTTTTATAGGCAAGGTAAATTTGTCCGTGTTCTTTTATTAAATATTCCTCTTCAAGCCGAATCTGGATCTGCATCAAAATACTTCCAATCAAAAGGAAAGTCAGAGCAATTACCGTTGGGACAACAAGAAAAAAACCAACAAGACTTACCGTCATTCCCAGGAATATAGGATTTCTGGAAAATCTGAATAATCCGTGGGTTATCAGATCTGTTTTCATTGTGTTGTCAATACCAATCCGCCATGAGTTTTTCATTTGAAATTGCGCTATAATCACCCAGATCAAAGCAATAATCATTAAACCTAATCCGATGTATTGAAAAAGATCATGCTCCAGAAATATAATTTTAAAAGCAGAAAAAATGTCTTTCGGAAAAATTAAAATAAGTATGGTATATATAAACAGAGCAAACAACATCAACTTAAAATAAAACCCTACAAGTCCATAAGCAGAATCATCCTTAGGAAGGACATTAGGATTTTTCCCAATCTGTTTTGCTACTTTGTAACTGATCCCAACAAATGAAATGAGAAAAAAAAGAATAAAATATAAAGGAACAAAGAATCTGATAAAGTCTGTCATTGATAATAGTTTTGAGCAAATTACCGGAGTTTAGCGATGCAATACTATTGCAATGACACAGCTTTTATTGGGATTTCAGAAATTTTAAATTGGAAATCTAGAATTCTCCTCCACCGGAGGGGTGGCGAAAATTCAAAGAATTTTTGACGGGGTGGTTTAAAAGTATAATTATTTAAGTTTTGGCTAAAGCCAATTGAATGTTTCATTTTTTTATTGAACGGGCTAAAGCCTATTCCTATTGAATTTCATCTCTTCCTTGCAGACAAAATATTAATTTAATGCGTTTTAAAGGTTTACAGCACTCGTTGGGCATGCAGATAAGCCTTATTCCAGTACTTTTCGTTCAGGGATGAGATGATCACGCCTTTTGAGGTAGAAGCATGAATGAATTTCACTTCTCCGTCAGGACCAATATCATGAACGATTCCCACGTGAGAAACTCTGCTTCCTCCAGCTGTAGCAAAAAATAACAGATCACCCGGTTTTACGTCTCTTATATCAATATTCTTTCCGGCATCAGCCTGATCAGAAGATCTTCTTGGAAGGCTAAAATCATTTTCCTCAAAGACTTTTACGGTAAATCCTGAACAATCGAATCCTGAAGAAGTATTTCCCCCGAATTTATAGGGTGTCCCGATATATTTTTCTGCATCTTTCAGAATATCACTGATAGATCTGGAAACACTACCATTAAATTTTGAATCCAGTTTCCGAAGATTTTCAACTTTCGCTACATTCTTTGTATTTGATTTTTTACTGGCGGAAACACTTTTTGAGGAACCGCAGGAAACTATGAAAACAGAGGCCACTATAACCACAACCATCTGCTTGATATTCATTTTTTGCTGAAATAATTCCGTTCCCATACTCTTCTGATTTATAATTAATTAACAAAACACACGGCAAATATACATTTTATATTTTAATTATAATATAACTATACTACAACTATATGATAAATATATGTTAAAATTTTGATTATCAATATTTATTGGTATATTTGGTTTCTATTTTGAAGATATGGCAACCTATGAAAGTATAATCAAGATCACAGGAACAGTGGGCGATCTGGTATTTTATACGCTGAACGGCAAGAATGTGGTTCGGAAGAAGAGCGGGTTCAATAAAGCTGCGTTTAAAAAAAATCCTTCCTACGAGAAAGTCAGACAGAACAGTTCTGAATTCGGGCATTGTTCCAAAATAGGAAAGACGATCCGGAAAAGCCTGGAAATATATAGTAAAGAAGCAGGTGATCCCCTCCTCTACCAGAAGTTTGCAAAGGTGATGACGATGATTAAAGATTTAGATACAATTTCAGAAAGAGGAAAACGAACGGTTGAAAATGGTTTAAAGACTGAAGAAGGAAGACGATTTCTGAGAGAATTTCAATTAGGTACAGTTAATAAGGTTTCTGATTCGATAAGAATGAAAAATCATGTTCTGTATAAAAATGATCTTTGTACCTCAGATCATGCCATGATTTTAACTTTAAAATTAGATTCTGAGAATTTTAGTATAGAAAATAATGAAGAAACAGTCCGTTGGAATCAACAACAAGAGAAGTCTTTTAAAAAGCACTTTTCTGATGATGATCTTCTGCTCTATTTTGTAGTGTTAAAAAATGAAAATGATAAGATTACCCATATGGGATTTGTTTAAATAAAAAAGTCTGCAGTAGATTCTGCAGACTTTCTTGTTTTATTTCTTTTCTCCTTTCCAGCTTCCTGATACTGCAGGTGTTGGAAGTGAGTTGGACCAGTTTCCGTTTCCTTTTTTCTCTGTCGTTAACGTTCCTCTGAAATCTCCTTGCGAAGGAAGTCCTACTCGGGCGGTAAGATCTCCGGTCTCACTCAGATTTCCGGTAATGCTATAGTTTTCATTATTAACATCGGAATGCATTGTTCCTACCACTTTACCACTCTCATCTACCACAAAGTTCCAGACTCCTTTATCTGCTCCTTCATAAGAACCAGACCATGTTCCTACATAATCATAAATAGTATCATCATCAGAGCTGCAACCGATAAATAAAAATGCCGTTAATAAAAGTAAAAAAAGTTTCTTCATAGTTTCAGTAGTTTAATAACCTAAAATCCTGTTATTCTCTTATACTTTCCTCCTAAAAATCCAGTTACAGAGAATATTGCTTAATATTTATTATTTTTTGTTCCGTGCAAATCTACTAATTTTTTCATTCAAATTATCTGAATTTTAATTAGCACCCAATATGTTTATTAAAAAACAATATATTTCGGCTAAAATACAAATATTTTTCAAACAAATACTGTCTGTATAAAATTTGACTTATTTAAAAAAATGAACATTAAGCTTGATATTAATATGTTTAATATTCATTTACAATTAGTTTATATTACATTTCAGGCCATTTGCATTCTATTTTAAAGATATTTCTTACCTTAGTGAAAAATTTAATCTTTTTCAAAAAATCACATGAAAACAAAAACATTATTTTTGGCAGCACTTGCTATTTGTGGCACTTCAACAGCACAGGTTGGGATTAACACCGCCACTCCGAGTCATACTTTGGATGTTAATGGTCTTGTAAGGGTAAGAGGGCTTTCAAATGCTGAAAAAAAAATTGTTGCGGCGGATGCACAAGGGGTTTTAACTCTTATTTCCCCAGAAGAAATTTTTGCTCCAAAAGCTATACTGAACACTTCAACCTCTTCCAGTGAACAAAGGTCCACTATATACGAAGGAAAATGCTTTCAACCAGGTGATAATGCTTCTTCCTGTACCGTTTCTGTAAACCATTACTCCTCTTGTACAGGTTTCAGCAATCCTGTAGATACTCAGATTATTGTGGGACAAGGAATTAATACCGGGAATGGACAGTTTTTAGGAACCTGGACAGCACGATATGTTGATAACAAAGGATTTGCAGGCGCAACTCCCGTTGCCAATCAGACAGCTCCTGACTATCCCAGAATTTCTTATCCCAGTACCAATACCGTGAACTATCTGGGAAGTGGAAATTTTGCCGGCCAATGTAATACGGATCTGGTAACGACCATTAACCAGGCAACCGGAGATATAAAAGTAGAGTCTGTAAAGCGAAGCATGTACGCACACCTTGTGTACCTTATTAATATTGCCCGCTCCAGATCTTTATAATAGTCGATATTTGATTTCAAAAAGGCAGCCACAATATTTCATTGTGGCTGTTTTTTATTAAAAATGAAAAACCCTCTGAAAAAGAGGGCTTTGTTTTATCTTGGAAAAGGAAGCGTTACAGGATAGCAACCACAAAGGCAGTCCCACTGATCAAATTCTTCTGAACAAACTCCGATGGCTTCACATCTCCATAAAGCACCTGGAGGACATTGTGGAACATTAGGTCCTGCTCCTTTAACTGCTTTTAATTCTTCTCTCGAGATTTTCTTTAAATTTTTCATGGTTTTAAAAAATGTTTTAATTCATTTCAAATATAAGAATATTCATTAAAGAGCGATTTAATTTGTGAAAAATTTAACTTTTTACACGAAAAGCCTCTAAAAAAGAGGCTCAAAACTATTATTGGATGAATGAAAAACTTATCCCAAATGTATGAAATATTCATTCCGGCTTTTATGAGTGTAATCATAACCCGCTTTTTTCCAAAATTTATATGATTTATGATTAATTGATGATATCTCCGTTACTATTTTCCAGTTTTTCACGAAATTTCTGAAGGTCTTCAGGAGTTGGCTTGTTCCATTCTGTGATTTCTCCGATAATTTTCAGAGGCATTTCGGATCGGTAAGAGCGGGTTGGATTTCCCGGAAACTTCTTATCTGTTACGTTGGGATCATTTTCAAAATTACCTGTGGGCTCTACAATATATACACGCTCTGCCCCATCGCCTTTGGCCAGTGCAGCAGCAAGGCCTGCCCCATTGGTTAAAGCGGTAAAGTAGATATGATTCATTGTAAACTCAGATTTGTAATTAGAATTTCCGCCTGCTGTTAACAGATCTCCAATCTGTAAGTCGGCTTTTGTACCGTGGTAAAAAGGACCTTTATCAGACGGATGGCTTTGAAGCAAAACCGATAATTCAGCATTTTTTTTTGATTTCTCTGTATCTCCCAGATCATCATAGCATATTGAAATATTCCTATAAAGAGAAGGTAAGGCACTTTTAACGGTATCATCATTCATTTTTAAAGCAAACTCTAACGAAGTTTCAAGCCATTTTAACCGATCGGCAACTGTTTTCTGATGACGTGACAGATAAAAAGCTGCCAGAAACTTTTCATGATCATCCGAAGCTTCCTGCCAGGCTTTCAAAAATAACTGAGCTGCTTCATCAGGCATTCCTTTGTCTTCAAAGCCCATTCCTTGGAGACAAAACTTAATCACAGGATTAAAAGGGGAAAATTCCATGTTTTATTTTTTTCCAAATCTAGTTTATTCTGTTGGAATTCTTGGATTGAAAAAGAGGTAGATAAATGTAAATAATTGATTTTTACTGCAAATTCAAATATCATTACTATGAATGAGTTCTAGGGGATAACTGGAAAAACGCAGAAACTCTTATTCTTTAATCAAAAAACTATTTGTCTGAAGGATTATAGCAAAAAAGCCCTCTCAAAGAGAAGGCTTGATTTTTTATGTAAACATTTTTATTAAGATCCGATAGGTACGCAAGAGCAAACACAATCATAAATACCCTGGTCAGGATCACAAACGTAGATAGATTCGCATTTAAGATAGTACTTTGCAGGACATGTAATTGGAGTCCCTGCTCCCTGAACATTTTTCATTTGATCTCTTGTAATTTTCTTTAAATTTTTCATAGTTGTTTATTAATATGTTAGTTTTTTAGTACATAAAGTACTTATTTCAAATATAACCAAATAAAACTAATTACAAAATACCTGTACGTTTTTCTTTACAATTGGTGTTCAGTGCTCCAGAAAATAAAAATTAGATGAAATTTTAAAAATTCAAAGAATAAACGTTTAACCAAAATTAATAATTACTGCATGATAATTTAACAAACGGTTAATATTTACACCAATCAACAAAATGTAAATAACTAAAATTCAATAACTTAAATAAATTAAAAAAAATCGCCAAATTACACCATTTTATTTAACTACCAAATAAATTAGACTATTGTTTTTTTACTATTTTATGAAATATTTTTGTCTTTTAAAAAATAAATGAAAAGGTCATCTATAAAAGATATTGCTAAGCTGGCAGGAGTTTCCGTGGCCACAGTATCGTATGTTCTCAACAGAAAGGAAGGACAGCGCATTAGCGAAGAGACCCGGAAAAAAATTTTTGAAATTGCTGAAACGATTAACTACACTCCTAATAAGATCGCTAAAAGCCTTAAAACTAACAAAACAAAGCTTCTGGGACTTATTGTTGCAGATATTTCCAATGAGTTCTATTCTCTTATGGCAAGAAATCTTGAAGATAAAGCCTTAAAATTAGGCTATACTCTTATCATTGGCAGCTCAGACGAGAATGCAGAAAAGTTCAAAAAACTTACTGAGCTTTTCTCACAGCAGCAGGTGGACGGAATGATCGTTGCTCCTGTAGCAGGGTCAGAAAAGACTCTTGAAAACCTTATGCATATTAAATATCCTGTTGTAACAATTGACAGATATCTTAAAGGGGTAACCGTCCCTGGTATTACGATTAACAATCAGGAAATAGCAGAGAATACGACCAGCTTACTTCTTAATAAGAACTTTGACAAAATAATCTATATAGGCTATGAAACTGAGCTTCCACACCTTCTGGATCGCCAGCATGGCTTTGAAAAAGCGGTACACGCTTCCAAAAAAACAGTTGAAATACGCCATATTCTGGTAGGATTGGAAAATATTGCTGAGGAAGTACATTCTCAGCTTGAAAATACATTAGGGAAAAGTCCTGAAAATACAGCACTTTATTTTTCAAGTAATAAACTTGCAGTCGCGGGACTTTCCTATCTGGTTAAAAATAATATAAAAGTTCCGGAGCAGGTATCTGTAATAGCATTTGATGAAACGGAAACCTATCACCTTTTCCCTACAGAAATCACCTATATCCAACAGCCTATTGAAGCGATGGCTGAGGAGGCTATTAAGCTATTGGACGGACAAATCAATAATTATACGGCAACGGAGAAAAGGGTAACATTATCTGCAAAACTTATTGCCAAAGCATCTTTTAAATAAGTAATTAAACAAAATACATTTTTTTATACATTAACTTAAACGTTTAACCTATTATGATAAAAAATAATTTAAGCCATGTTGTATGTTTTGGAGAGGTTCTGTGGGACATTTTCCCTACAGGATCCAGAGCTGGTGGTGCACCATTTAATGTTGCCTACAATCTTTTTAAAATGGGAATCGATACCAGAATGCTCAGCCGTATAGGAAATGATGAATTAGGACACCGCCTTCTTAATCAGATTCAGGACTGGGGAATAACGACAGCCTCCATACAGGTAGATGCTGAAAAGGCTACAGGGACAGTAATTGCAGATTTTGATGAGCATGGAGAGGCTTCATATGACATTGTTGAGGAAGTTGCCTGGGACTATATTCAGCCACTGCCGGAACATAAAGAACTGATTCAGAATTCTGAAGCATTTGTTTTCGGAAGTCTGATCACAAGAAATGAAATGTCCCGGAATACACTGCTCGAACTTTTGGAACATTCAAAATTCAGGGTTTTTGATGTTAATTTCCGGCCTCCTTTTATTGATTTTGAGTTTATTAAAAAGTTATTGCATAAAGCTGATCTTGTTAAAATGAATAAAGCGGAGCTCAGAACAATTCTGGAATATCTGGGTGAAGAATATATTGATGAAGATACAAGTATCAGACATCTTCAGGCTTATTTTAACCTCAATGAAATTGTGCTGACCAAGGGAAGTAAAGGTGCCCGGTATTTTGTGGGAGGTACCGTTTATAATTTCTCCGCAGTTCAAATTGAAATTGCAGATACTGTGGGAAGTGGCGATTCTTTTCTGGCCGGTTTCATGTCTAAAAGAATTCAGGGAAGATCTCCGGAAGAGATCATGAAACAGGCAACTTCACTGGGTGCTTTTATCACTTCGAAATCGGGAGCATGCCCGGATTACACCTATGAAGAATTCAAGGCATTCAGAGAAAAGAATAGCTGTAAAACCTCTTAAAAAACCTACGATATGAATACTCCAAAATTTACAGATAAGAAATACTATGTCATCCTTTCTTTTGTTACCTCTCTATTCTTTTTCTGGGCCATTGCCCTTACCATGGGAGATGTCCTGAACAAGCATTTCCAGAATGTCCTTCACATTTCTAAATCCAAATCAGGGCTGGTACAGCTTTCCATTTTTGGGGCTTATGCATTGATGGGCATTCCGGCAGGTCTGTTTATGAAAAAATTCGGTTATAAATTGGGTGTTATTCTGGGACTTTCATTGTTTGCACTGGGATCTTTTTTGTTTATTCCTGCAGCTAATACTTCTTCATTTGAATTTTTCAGGTTGGCGCTATTTGTTCTGGCAATGGGAATGGCAACCCTTGAAACGGTAGCCCACCCTTTTGTAGCTGCTTTGGGGGATGAAAGAACCAGTGATCAGAGGGTTAATTTTGCCCAGTCTTTTAACGGTCTGGGAGCTATTATTGGTCCTTTGCTGGGAGGATATTTCATTTTCGGAGCGCCTGATTCCGGAACAGGATCTCTGGATTCTGTAAAAAATCTTTATACATGGATTGGTATTGTCATTCTCGCGATTACCATTATTTTCAGCTTTATACGAGTTCCTGATCTGAAAGACCCTCATGCGGAAGATATACTCATTTCGGAAAATGAGAAAGGAGATGATCTGGCTGTATCAGATCCACATGCTCCCCTCTATAAGCAGAGACACTTTATATTTGCAGTCATTGCCCAGTTTTTCAATATTGCTGCACAAGGTGGAACGTGGGCTTATTTTATCAATTATGGTGTTGAAAAAATGCACCTTCCGGAGATACAGGCTTCCTATTATTTTTCTTTAAGTATGGCAATGATGATGATCGGAAGATTTATCGGAACGTTCCTGATGAGGTTTATCGCTCCCAACAAACTGCTGGCTATCTTTACCATGTGCAATATTGTTCTGTGCCTGATTATTTCCCAAAGTTTAGGATGGGTATCATTTGTCAGTCTGATTTTGCTCAACCTGTTTCTGAGTGTAATGTACCCTACCATTTTCAGTCTCGGACTTAAAAGATTAGGTTCAAAAGTTCAGCAGGCTTCATCATTCCTGGTTATGGCAATGTTTGGAGGAGCTGTTTTCCCTCCGATCATGGGCAGAATTGCAGAAAAAGATATTGCCCACGCCTATCTCCTTCCTATTCTCTGCTATGTGGTGATTTTATTATTTGCATTAAAATTCTACAAGCCTAAAACCTTTAAATAATTCCTATGAAAACAAAGCTTTTATTAGCCTGGTGCATTTTACTGATATGCGCCAGCAGGGGAATTAATGCCCAGATCACAATAACCAACAAGAAATTTTCCTTTGGCACAACCGGGAGAATCGGAGCAGGTTATTCCCCGAATGCCGATGGAAAGACAGGAAGGCAACTGAATCTGAATAATCAGGGATCTTTAGGCGGCAGAATGGATCAGGGAGATTATGTAGATTTCCTGCCGGCCTTCCATTTTAGCCCTGTAGTAAACGGTGACAGTGTAAAAAGTACCAAGATCGATATGCAGGCGAGGCTAAGCTTTTATTCAGGAGGAACTTTTCTGGGAAATGTAGATTCAAAATCCAATCAGGGGATGATTATTGCCTTGCCGGAAGCATTTGTAGAAGCCCGGAACATTATGGGAAGTGACTGGGATGTCTGGGCAGGATCAAGATGGCTGAGATACGATGATATTCACATTGCGGATTACTTTTATTTTGATGACCATTCGGCAACCGGCTGGGGACTGCGGCATAAAAACACCAGGTTTTCAATGTTTTTCCCGGCAGCTATTGACACTGCGGCCAGCAACTCCACTCCCTACTCTTATACCAATGTGATCAGCGGATCAAAAAACCTTATCTACAGGCAAAGAGAGGTATTTGTTCTGGAACAGACGCTGCCATTTAAAAATACGAAACACAAGCTGAAATTACTGGCAGAATTTCATCATGTAGAAAGATCAGGGGAAAACTCCGTAGAACAGTATCCGTCGGATCAGGGCTGGGTTTTTGGAGCTAAATTAAATACAGATATGGCAACAACCATTCCGGGCTCATTCAATCAGTTCTCTGTAAGGTACGGAACAGGAATTGCCAATGGCGGCGATAATGGAAATACACAGACCTGGCGCACCTATGGAGCTCCTGATGAGACCACAAAAACATATAAAGGGGCTTACTCTTTTACGGTTGTTGAACATTTCCTCTGGAATATCTCCCACCGCTGGTCGCTTAATCCTTATGCCGTTTTTACCAAAAGTAAGGGAGGATCCACCAGTATTGATAAAGCTCCGGACTATTACAACCGTGAAATTTTCAACAGGAAAACAGAATTTAATACCGGAATCAGAGCCACTTATTATTGTAACAACTGGTTCCATATTCTCTCCGAGTTTCACTATGCAACCCGAAAAAACGGAACCCAGGATGCCGCCTCGATGATGAAACTTGTTCTGGCTCCCACCATTGTTCCTACTGCGGAAAGAAGTGTCTGGGCAAGACCTCACATCCGTTTTATTGCAGAAGTATCAAGATATAATGATGAGGCTATGAACAGTCTATATTCACCGTTTTTACAGCAGTCAGGAGCGAAAAGATTCGGGACCTATTTCGGAATACGAACAGAATGGTGGATTTTTTAAATTAAAATAAAGAAAATATGATGAATATAAAATTGGGAACTTCCCTACTCTCCTGGATGACTCCGTTATGGAATGCAGAATCGGGAAAATATGCGATAGAAAAAACAGCACAGGCCGGATTTGATCTGATTGAAATACTGCTGCCCGGATCAATGGATTTTGATGCAAATACCGTAAAAAAACAGCTGAAAGATAATCACCTTGAAGCTGTCTGTTCACTAAATCTTCCCAAAGACGCTCATATTGCATTTTATCCGGAAGCCGCGGAAAAGCTTATCAAAAAAGCAATTGATAAAGTTGATGAACTGGAAACCAACCTGCTGGCAGGAGTTTTACACAGTGGAATCGGCGTGTTTACCGGAAAACCACTCACAGAAAGCGAAAAAGGAATCATCGCTGAAGTATGGTGCAATGTGGCAGATTACGCCCAAACTAAAAGTATAGATATTGCTATAGAGCCTATTAACCGGTATGAATCTTACGTCTGTAATACTGCAGAAAATGTCCTGCAGCTTATTAAAAAAACGGGCAGAAATAATCTCTTCCTTCACCTTGACACCTTCCATATGAATATTGAGGAAAATAATTTTTATGACCCGATCATCAATTCCGGAAAGATGCTGAAGCACATTCATGTTACAGAATCCCACCGGGGTATGCTGGGAGAAGGAACTATCAATTGGGAGGAATTCTTCTCGGCATTGAAAAAAATCAATTTTGAAGGGAATCTGGTTCTTGAAAATTTCAGCTCCTCAATTCCCGGAATGCAGGAAAAGGTTTCATTATGGCAGAAATCACCTTATGATGCTCAAACACTAGCTGAAGGAAGCCTTGCTTTTTTAAGGAAGCATTTAAAAAGCTAATCCCTATTCAATGATGATCCATTACCCTATTCCTCGGCTATTATTTCAATAGCCGTTTTGTGTTGGATAATCTTCCCTTCGTTAACTAGCTTTTTAAGAACACGGCTTATCACTTCTCTGGATGTTCCCAAAGCTGATGCAATATCTTTATGGGTAATTTTTACAGGATTATATCCGGTGACCACAGCACGTTGACTGATATAATTAAGCACCCTGGTATCCAGCTTATGAAAAACAGCATCATTTACCATGTTCATCAACGCAGTAAAACGGCCGTCGTATTCATTGTAGAAAAAATTATTCATCCCCGGAAAACTGTTCATCAGCTTAAGCAGGCTGGAAACAGGAATCAACAGTGCTTTGGATGATTCTTCGGCATAAGCATATACAGAACTTATACAGTTTTTAAATATGGAAGCAAAAGTCATGATACAGCTTTCACCCGGTTTCATATAATAGTATAAAAGTTCTCTTCCTTCATTAAGCGTAAATACTTTTACAGAACCTTTGATCAGAATAGGCACATAATGAATTCTCTGTCCCGGGCTTACGATCTCCGTTTTAGATTTTATATCGGTGATCACGCTGCATTTTTCAAGTTCACGGATAAATTCTGAGCCGAGAAATCCAAACTTTTCAGTAATAAACTGGTTATTTATCATAAAGTATTTTATTGCTTTTACTAGTTATTTGATGTTCAAAGGTGAAAAAAGAATGCAAATTTATTTTTAAAGAGCTTTTCAGATACAATATACTGATAAGTTTTTTCTATTTCAGATATCAGCGTAGTAATATCCACGAATTTTGCAGACCAATTCAACGAGTCTTTCTGCCCGTTCATCGAAATTCGACATAGTTCTGTTGTGTTATTACAGACCTTTACATCAGGAAAAAAACAATAATGTTCAACTAAAATCTTAATTATTATGAAAACAAAAATCGGAATTACAGAAAAAAACACGGAAGCCGTTGCAGAGCAGTTAGCAAAATTATTAGCCGACGAAACGCTCCTTTACATCAAAACAAGAAATGCCCACTGGAATGTAACCGGAGATAACTTCCATGCCCATCACATTTTCTTTGAAGAACAGTACAAACAACTGGATGAACTTATTGACAGCGTTGCAGAAAGAATGCGTAAAATCGGGCATTATGCACCGGCAACAATGAAAGTCTATCTGGAACTGACTCATTTAACAGAATACAGTGAAAGAACAAACGATGGTCTGGGATACATGAAAGATTTATTAAGTGATCATGAAAGCATCATCGAATTTCTCCGTGGAAATATCACTCCATTTGCTGAAAAATATAAAGACTACGGTACCAGTGATTTCATTACAGGGCTGATGGAAACCCATGAAGAAATGGCATGGATGATCCGTTCCTATTTCAGATAACACAAAATAAAAAAGTTATAATTATCTTTGTGTAAATCATAAACAACTATACCTATGAAAGCCTTAATCGTGGATGATAATGATATTGCAAGAACAACATTAGCACACCTCGCAAAACAGATTCCGGATCTTTCCATTGTCAGCGAGTTTTCTAATGCTATAGAAGCTTATCATTATCTTCAGTCCAATTCCGTCGATCTGATATTTCTCGATATAGAAATGCCGGAAATGACAGGAATTGAACTCACGAAAACCCTTTCCGGTAAAGAGACTATCATCATTTTTACTACTTCAAAAAAGGAATATGCACTGGAAGCATTTGATCTTAATATTTCAGATTACCTTCTGAAACCCATTATGCCGGTCAGATTTCTGCAGGCAGTAAGCAAGGCACAGACAATTCTTGAAAGCAGAAAAGAAAATGTGGAAGTAACAAGAGATGAATTCCTTTTCGTGAGGGACTCCAATATTACAAGGCGTTTAAAGCTGGATGACATTTTCTATGCGGAAGCTATGGGTGATTATGTAAAGTTTTACACCAAAGAAAAAATGTTTGCCATTCACGGTAAGATGAAAACCGCTGAAGAACGTCTTCCAAAGGATCATTTTATAAGAGTACACCGTTCCTATATTGTTTCTGTAGGCAAAATTGATACTCTTCAGGACGGCGGTATTATGATCAACGGTAAATTCATTCCTGTAGCAGATGCCTACAGGAAAGCACTGAATACTAGAATGAATGTCTTTTAGCCGTTACTCCCCATCAGAAATTTGATTTCGTTTTTTGATCTCAATCCCTGAGCGTTTTAGGGTTTGTCAGCCTTTACCTGTATTTTATTTTAAATCAGACCGTTAATTATGAAAAATATATCTTCAGTAATGGATAACAAGCGATTCAGCTACTTTATCATCCTGACATTTATTGCAGGCTCACTCCTGTTGATAGCTGTTCAGCTTAATTCTGCAGGAAATACGAAGGCGCTGATTCAGAATAACAATACCTTGCTGAGCGAATTGCGGTCAAGCAATCATTTACGTGAGATTGACCGTGATATTCTAGGGGTGGAAAGCAGAATCAGAGCTTCTATTGCAACGAATGACACTACGCATCTCGAAGGCATTGATCAAAAAATCAATCAGATAGAAAATTTTCTGGATTCTCTATCCAAAGATAATGTAAATGCTGAAGAAGAAAAGCTGATTCACCGGTTAAGTGTTCTTGCCATGGAAAAGAAGACAACCAAAGATAAGCTTCTGAACCGTTACCTGTCTGTTGGAAATATGGATGATAATACCTCCATTGCCAACCCCCGCGCAAGGAATATCTCCAATGAAATTACCAGAATCACGGCTAAAATATATGAAAGCAGAAAACTGAATATGGTTGAACTCAGCCAGAAAAGTGAGGAAATGGGACAAAAAGCAAGATTTTATGATATTTCAATATTGATCTTACTGATTCTGGGAGGTTCTGTCGTAGGATATCACATTCTCCGTCAGTTTAAACGTCAGAGATTACTCATAAACGAACTTGATATTGCCGAGAAAAAAGCACTGGTGGCAGCACAGACCAAGGAAAACTTCCTGGCCAATATGAGCCATGAGATCAGAACTCCATTAAGTGGAATCCTAGGTTTCACCAATTTACTTCAGAAGCGTCCTCTGGATGAAACTTCAGCAGAATTTGTCTCTTCCATACAACGTTCCGGAGAAAACCTGATGGCCATCATCAATGACATTCTTGATCTATCCAAAATTGAAGCAGGAATGATGCGCATTACTCCCGGAATTTTCAGCATCAACGGGCTGGTCAATTCCGTAGAAACATTTTTTACAGAACGGGCCAGAGAGAAAGGACTTACCCTCTCAAGCACCATTGACCCTTCCATTCCTGACACATTGGTGGGAGATGCCACAAGACTGACCCAGATTTTAGTGAACCTCATCGGAAATGCCATAAAATTTACCCATCAGGGAAATATTGCTGTTGAAATCTACAGTAAACAGCAAACAGAAAAGGAAGCCATTCTTGGATTTAAAATTTCAGATACAGGAATTGGAATCGACAGAGAAAAGCTCACCGAAATCTTCGAAAGATTCAACCAGGGAGAAGATTCAACGACAAGAAATTACGGAGGAACAGGATTAGGCTTATCTATAGTGAAAAGCTTAATTGTATTACAGAACGGAAACATCGAAGTAAGCAGTGAACAGGGTAAAGGAACTACATTTCATTTCTATATCCCTTACGGAATTGCTGAAGAACAGCTTACTGTATTGCCGTCTGCTGATCCGCATTACTTTAAAGATAAATCCAATACACCCCTGAAAGTTCTGGTAGTTGATGACAATGTGATTAATCAAAGCCTGATGAAACATCTGCTTTCACAGTGGAATATTGATTTTCATATTGCTTCGAATGGTCTTGAAGCAGTAAGCTATCTCAAAAGCAATGCATGCGATCTGGTTTTAATGGATATACAGATGCCGCAGATGGACGGATATGCTGCAACCCAGAAAATACGGGAAGAACTCAGACTGGATATTCCGGTTATCGCAATGACCGCCCATGCACTGGCAGGAGAAAGAGAAAGATGCCTGAGCCGCGGGATGAACGAATATATTTCCAAGCCTGTTAATGAAGAAGAGTTATTTACACTGATCTCAAAATTCGGATTGAAAGAAAAGAACAGCCAGGAAGAGAAAAGTGAAATCCCTTCATCTGATTATCGCTACATTGATCTCACCTATATGCAGACGGTAAGCGGCGGCGACAGAAGTTTCGAACAAATGGTCACGCAACAGTTTATTGAAAATATTCCCAACCATGTACAAAAACTGACAACAGCTTATGAAAACGGGGATTTTCAGGGTGTAAAACTGTGGGCTCACGATCTGAAATCCAGCATTGCCATCATGGGATTACATCCGGTTTTAAAAGAAAAACTCGATATTCTTGAAACAGCTTCGGGAGAAAACCCGGATCTGCAAAAAATACTTGAAGAAGTACAGGAAGTTCTGTCAGAAGCGGTTTCCGAAGCTGAAGCATTTTCAAAAACAATTTAAAAAAAGAAAAAATGAATTTATTTTCACCGATACACATTCGCAGCCTGACTCTAAAGAACAGGATTGCATTATCTCCTATGCAGCAATACAGCGCTAAAAACGGAGTTCCTGGCAACTGGCACCTCGTACATCTTGGAAGCCGTGCAGTTGGCGGCGCAGGATTGATTCTCACCGAATGTACAGCCGTTTCAGAAGAAGGCCTGGCTACATTATCTGATGTAGGAATCTGGAACGAGGAACAGAAAGATGCATGGGCCAATATCGTGAATTTTGTTCACGAACAGGATGCAAAAATAGGGGTCCAACTCTGGCATGCAGGAGGAAAAGGAAGTCTGAAGCATCCCAACGAAAGAATGAAACCTCTCACTCCGGAAGAAGGAGGCTGGACGGTAAAATCTTCTTCTGCTCACGAATTCAATGGCGTTTTTGCCCAAGCGCTCACGATTGATGAGATTCGGGAATTACAGACGAAATTTGTTAAGGCAGCCCTTCTTTCTATTGAAGCAGGCTTTGATACCATTGAACTTCACGCAGGTCATGGTTATTTATTCCATCAGTTTTATTCCGCAGTAATCAATAAAAGACAGGATGAATATGGCGGAAGCTTTGAGAATAGAATTCGTTTTCTTGTAGAAACCGTTCAGGAAATCAGGAAAGTTATTCCTGATAAAATGCCTCTTTTCGTAAGAATTTCTGCAGTTGATTATATAGAATCCGATGAAGCCTGGACTTTGGAAGACAGCATTAAACTTTCGGAAATCCTTAAAGAAAATGGTGTAGATTTCATTACAGCGTCTGGCGGAGGATTTACCAATGTAAGCAAGGATAAAGTGTTTCCGGGATACCAGGTTCCTTTTGCAAAAGCCATTAAAGAGCATACCGGGGTTCTGACAGGAGCTGTCGGAATGATTACAGAAGCAGAACAGGCCAATGATATTATTGTCAATGGGGATGCTGACCTGGTGATCATTGCCCGGGAACATCTGAGAGATCCTTATTTTGCTATCCATTCTGCTAAAGCATTAGGCGTTGAAACAGAAATTCCGTGGCAGTATAAAAGAGCGTACTAAATAAAACCTTAAAAAATCAGTTATGGAAAATCAAGGTGCCTCCGTAGTGATTACCCATCATATTCTGGATGGAAAACAATCACAGTATGAAAAATGGCTGGACGAAATTGTGCCTGTTACCAAACATTCTGAAGGTTTTATTGATCTGCAGATTATTCGTCCGATTCCTGATCTGACTTTTGTGTATACCGTCATTATCCGTTTTGATACGATTAATCATATTAAAAGCTGGATGGAATCGGAGAACCGGAAACAACTCATTGAGAAAGCCAGTCCATTGTTTAGAAAAAATGACCATTACCAGATCAGATCCGGACTTGATTTTCTTTTTACTGCAGAAAATGAAGGAAATAAAGTTCCGGTACGCTGGAAACAGTTTCTGGCAACCTGGTCAGCTATTTATCCGCTGTCTGTCCTCATTCCAGCTTTGATAGTTCCTGTTTTACGATATTTACATATTCCGGTCAATCATTATTCTGACGGACTTATCAATTCCGGAATCATTGTTTTTCTGATGGTGTTTGCCGTCATGCCCAATTATACCAGACTGATCAAAAAATGGCTGTATAAATAACCGCTTTTTACAATTACTTATTACCAATCACTGTAAACCACAGTGATTTTTTGTTTTCAATAAAGTTCATCTCTTTACCATTTGAACATCATCAGCTTATTCAACGATTGTTTTCGCCTGTTGACCGAACATCGGTAAAAATTAGAATGGTCGGTTTGTAGCTTTACATCATCAATAACATAACAATCAAAACCAACAACTATGGAAATCTTACAAACACCCGAAAACGCACTATCCCATTCAAGCGTAAGCGCCACCATCAATGCACCTATAGAAAAAGTGAATATCGCAGACTGGCTGCTTAATCTTCCGGATGCCGAATACCAACGCTGTTCGACTCAGCATATCGGAGCTGCCATTTCTGTTACTTTTGATGGCAAACCAGTGTCTTTAAATGTGGAAACCATTGGAGATGCACTGATGGTACAGCATTATATCGCAGATATTCACCGTCCGGACTATTGTCGAATGCTTTCCATCTCGGATTCAATTACCAAAAACGGACGTACAAAAGTTCAGGTTCTATGGGAACTGAAAGTAACAAAGATTGATGAAAACACCTGTCTTTACACCAATGAAATTCATGCGACGGCCACTCCCGAAATGTTTGAATATCTAAAAGAACATGGGATCAACCTTGCAGATGCCGCTGCATCCAGACAGGCCGCTTCTGATACCCACAATCATGAAGAAACACCAAACTTTGCAAAAAGTATTGAAAATAAAGCATTAACAGGTCAATATAACCAGCCATTTTAAAGTGCCAATATATCTATACTCCCAACGACTCATTTTGCCTTTTCACCGAATGACATTAAAAAAAAGCCAGATTCCGGAGTAGCTTTACGATAACAAAACAAAGAATTAATCACAAAAAAATAATACTATGAATCCTTCATCATTAAGTTTCAGATACGAATTAGAAAAAAAAGAACCCCGTACCAATGACGGCGGTACAACGAGAGGAGCCTCTGTAAAAGAATTTCCCGCTTCTGTAGGCATTGCCGGAGTATCCATGAGATTGCAGCCCGGAAGCATGAGAGAACTTCACTGGCATGCCAACGCTGCAGAATGGGCATATGTGATTTCAGGAACGGTGCGTACTACCATTATCCATCCGGACGGACGAAGTTATACCGATAATTTTGAACCCGGCGACGTATGGTATTTTCCGAAAGGCTACGGACATTCTATCCAGGCTACAGGAACAGAGGAATGTCATTTTATCCTGATTTTTGACAACGGTAATTTTTCAGAAGACCATACCTTCAGCGTTACGGATTTTGTTTCAAGTATGCCTCCTGAAATCGTTGCACAGAATTTAGGGCTGAGCCTTGAAGAAGTAGCAGAACTTCCGCAGAAAGAGGTATATTTTGCAGCAGGAGTTGTTCCGGATGAACTCTCTGTGAATGCCGCAGCACGTCCTGAGGAATCAGACATTGAACTGACAAGCCTGCACCGTTATCCTCTGCATTCTCAGCAACCAAGGGTCATTCCCGGTGGTGGTCTACAAAGATTGGTTACGAGTAAGGAATTTCCGATCAGCACCACAATGGCCGGTTCTATATTGGAGCTGCAGCCCGGTGCTTTAAGAGAAATGCACTGGCATCCTAATGCGGATGAATGGCAGTATTTTATTTCAGGACAGGCAGAAATGTCGGTGTTCCTGGCCGAAGGAGTTTCTGTGACGGAGCAGTTCAACGCAGGTGATGTAGGCTATGTGCCTATGGGAGCCGGGCATTATATCAAAAATACCGGAGATACGGTCTGTAAAGTCTTAATCGGATTTAATAGCGGCACCTACGAATCTATTGATATCAGCGAATGGCTGGCAGGAAACCCGAAAGATGTGGTCATCACCAATTTTGGACTGAAAGAAGGAGAAATAGAAAAATTTCCGCAAAAGAAAGTATTCATCAAACCTGGAAAATAACGACTGTGATTCCTGAAACAAAAATCCTGTTCCCTGACAGAACCGTCAGAATACAGGAGAAACTGGCAGTACTTCTTGCTTTTATTGCAGGATATACCGATGCTACAGGGCTGATACAATGGAAAACCTATGTTTCTTTCATGAGTGGCAATACCACCCAACTGGGAGCGGCTGTTTTCAGTGAAAAATATGGTATTATCTTTAGTTCTGTTATTGCAATCAGCTTTTTTCTGGCAGGGATTTATACAGGAACATGCTTATCATTATCAAAGAAGTTCAGAAGTACAAAGATAATCTTCTACATGGTTTCCGGAATGATGATCCTTTACAGTATCACTGATTATTATGAGCATATGGCCAATGGAGTGTCTGTAGCCGTTATCGGTTTTTCGATGGGCCTTATGAATACCATTGTCACTTCAGTGGGGAAACAAAAGATCAACACCGATTTTGTGACAGGAACTTTAAACAGCCTGGCAAAAACTGCTGCCCTATTTGTGATGAGTGATCATGCAGACGAGCGGAAGGAATACAAAGTGAATGTCTTTCATTTGTTATTCTTATGGATAGGCTTTCTCTCCGGTGCTTTAGCAGCTCCTTTCCTGCTCTTTTATTTAGAAAACTGGACGTTGATATTTCCGGCAGCCTTACTCCTCATCTGTGCATTAACAATACCAATTCCAACATTTAAAAACTAATCCTATGCTACAAAAAAATACGGTTGCCCCTGATTTTACATTATTTGCAACCCCGGATCAGAAAATTACCTTATCCGAATTCAGAGGACGAAACGTTATCCTTGCATTTTACCCGGCAGACTGGAGCCCGGTGTGTAGTGACCAGATGGCATTATACAACGAAATGCTGAAGTATTTCAAAAAATATGATGCGGAGATTTTCGGAATTTCCGTAGACAGCAAATGGTGCCACCTGGCATTTTCACAATCCAGAAACCTGCACTTCCCGCTGCTTGCAGATTTTGAAGCCAAGGGAGAAACAGCCAGGAAGTATGGTGTTTACAATGACGAAGAAGGAGAATGCAGCAGAGCTCTTTTTGTCATCAATAAAGACGGCATCATCGAATGGAGCTACCTCTCTCCCACTGCCATCAATCCTGGTGCAGACGGAATTTTAGAAGCATTAGAAAAACTTAACACGAAATAATTATGTCACTAAAACCATCAGTCAGCAATGCTGACCACACTCAAGGCAACTCAGATGCCAGCTTAGTTATTGTAGAATACGGGGATTATCAGTGTCCTTACTGCGGAGCAGCTTATCCGGTTCTTAAAGAGTTAATGAAAGAATTCGGAGATCAGATCAGATTTATATTCAGAAATTTTCCGCTGTCAGAAATGCATCAGTATGCAAGAACGGCAGCACTGGCGGCAGAAGCGGCAGCTTTACAGGGGAAATTCTGGGAAATGCATGATGCCATTTATGAAAACCAGGAATTCCTGAACGAAAGTCTCCCATTAAACCTTGCGGAAAAACTGGGTTTAAATGTTCCTCAGTTCAAAGCTGATATGCATAAGCAGGAACTGGCAGAAAAAGTAGATACAGACTTTGAAAGCGGCATCATCAGCGGCGTAAACGGGACGCCTTCTTTTTTCATAAACGGGAATAAATTCAACGGCGGTGCCGAAGATCTTTTTCAGTTGGTACGGGAAAATACAGCCTATTAATCAGAAAAATATTTAAAAATCAATTCATAACATTAAAAATAAACAACATGAGCACATTAACATTAAAAGACGGAACAGAAATTTTTTACAAAGATCAGGGACAAGGACCTGTATTAATGTTTCACCACGGATGGCCTTTATCATCTGACGATTGGGATGCACAGGTAATCTTCTTCCTGCAGAAAGGCTACAGAGTGGTTACCCACGACAGAAGAGGCCACGGCCGCTCCAGCCAGAACATTTATAATCATACTATCGAACAATATGCATCTGATGCTGCAGAATTGGTTGAATTTTTAGACCTGAAAGATGTTATCCACATCGGGCACTCAACAGGTGGTGGTGAAGTAATCCGCTATGTTAACAAATATTCCAATGGAAGAGCTAAGAAAGCAGTACTGATCAGTGCCGTTCCGCCGGTAATGGTGAAGAGCGAAACGAATCCTGACGGCGTTCCTATGGAAGTTTTCGATAATATCAGGGAACAGACCCTTAACAACAGAAACCAGTTTTATTTTGACCTGACTTTCCCTTTCTATGGCTACAACAGAGAAGGAGCGAACGTAAAAGACGGAATACAAAGAAACTGGTGGAGACAGGGATTAATGGGGGGAATCGTAGCGCATTATGATGGAATCAAGGCCTTTTCAGAAACAGATTTAACTGAAGATCTTAAAGCTGTGGATATTCCTGTTTTGGTGATGCATGGTGAAGATGACCAGATTGTTCCCATTGCCAATGCTGCATTAAAATCTATTAAATTATTAAAGAACGGAAAGCTGATCACGTATCCTGGCTTCCCTCACGGAATGCCGACTACAGAACATGAGACAATTAATAAAGACCTTTTGGAATTTATCCGATCTTAAAAAAACAAATCTTTTCTCAATATACTGAAGATGAACCTTTAAAGTTCATCTTTTTTTATTTCAACAGTTAAAGACACAAAAGTTCAGAACTCATGGATATATTTTTTCTCAATTTTCCTATCTTTAAACTTTCAAGCAAGAATTTCTATGAGTAAGCCTTCTGATTCTAATGCAGAAATGATAAAACGCCTGCAGGACATGCAGAAAGAACAGCTTATGATTTCCCGTTTAACCAAAGAGTTTTCTACCATTTTAGATAAGAAACAGCTTCAGCTTGCTTTCAACAAATCTTTCAAAACTGAACTGGGATTCAATGATTGTATGATTATCAGAGATGATAAAGGAGCTATTGAAATACTCGGCAGCCGGATTGAAAATCAGAACTATACTACAGATCAACAGCTTGACAGGCATTTAAAAAATTGTCTTGATTCCGCAGAACCGCTGCTTTTTGATCTTAAAGAATGGTCACCGCTTCCTTCCTGTTTTACCGAAGCTAAAAATTCGGGAATGCGGATGGCTGTCGGATTGGGACTGCCTAATGTCAGTGAAAGTAAAAATGTACTTTTCCTTTTCTACAGAAGCTTTATTTCAGGAGACAGTATTCCGGAAAGGATTTTAAACGGCATTTCTACCCAGCTTTCCATTACTCTTCATAATATTGATATTCAGGAGCAATTGAAAACATTTCAGGGAAATATCCCAAATTTTCCGAAAGAAATTGAAGAAGACAAGAAAAGCAGACACGGCTTTCAGGGAATTGTGGGGCAAAGTGAAGCGATGCAGCTCATTTTTGAACAGATCACACAGGTAGCTCCTTCACAATCCAATGTGATTATCTTTGGAGAGACGGGTACGGGAAAAGAGCTTATAGCACAGGCGGTTCATGAACTTTCAGAATTTTCGGGAAAGAAAATGATCAGGATAAACTGTGCGGCTATTCCTGCCAACTTAATAGAATCTGAACTTTTCGGGCATGAAAAAGGAAGCTTCACGGGAGCAACAGAGCAGCGGAAAGGGAAGTTTGAACAGGCCCATAACAGCACTATTTTTCTGGATGAAATTGGTGAACTTCCCCTGGAATTACAAGCAAGGCTTCTGAGGGTTCTTCAGGAAAAAGAAATTGAAAGAATCGGTGGAAATAAAAGGATTAAGGTAAATGTACGGATCATTACGGCCACCAACAGGAATCTTGAAAAAGAAGTGGCGGAAGGACGGTTCAGAAGTGATCTTTTTTACAGGCTGAATGTTTTTCCTATCCACCTTCCTGCCCTGCGGGAAAGAGAGGAAGATATTCCTTTGCTGGCAGATTATTTCCTTGAAAAATTATATCCTAAAACAGGCAAAAAGATTAATGGTTTTTCTCAAAACGTAGTAAAAATGATGATTACCAATCCATGGCTGGGTAATATCCGTGAACTGGAAAATATGGTTGAAAGAAGCATGCTGACGGCAAAAGGAAATATCATCAAGGAAATGGATTTTCCAAAAGTTATTAACCCTCAAAACACGGATCAGGATTTTCAGGTTAAAACGTTGCAGGAATTTGAAAAGGAATATATTTTAAAAATAATCAAAAAATGTAACGGCCGTATTTTCGGGGAAACAGGTGCGGCGAAACTGCTGGGATTACCACCAACAACACTTATTTCCAAAATGCAGAAACTTGGAATAGAGAAGGAACATTATTATAATAAATAATCAATATGGAAATAGAGCTTTTAAAATATTTACAGAGTAATCCGGCAGCATATCCCAATAATCAGGAATATGAAGGAAGGATAAAACCAATTTCGCCTATAGAAATACAACAGCTTGAAGTAAAATATAACAATGGACAAGCTTTTCCAAAAGTTTTAAAAGAGCTTTTATTTCTTGCAGGAAACTATTGTTATGTTCTGGATTATAATATTTTTGAAACTCAGGAAGAACTTCAAGATGCTGCCAGGTCGTGGTTATTGTTCTATAATAGAAATATCAACAGAAACTTTTTTGTTGTCGATGCCTATAATGCAGGGGATCAATTTTTATTTATATATCTGGATGAAGGAGATGATCCAATAATAAGACAAGCCTATTTACCGTCAAGGAGCGATATCCAATTTATTACGTCCCTTTTAAACAAGACTCTCTCTCAATATATAGAAGATCAGATTGATGATGTAAAACAGGGACATAATCCTTTTTAATCAACCATTTCTATTTTCCCAGAAGACAATGCCCAGAAAATCCAAAGTCCTAAAATGATCAGCAGCGACAAGGCCGGGATCCAGAATGACAGGATTAATGCCATAACATAAATAGGAAGTCCATACAAGTAGTTGTTGTGGATCTTTTTTATAGCCGTATCAGTAATACCCGGGCGCAAAAGCTTTTTATTACGGGTGGCCAGAAACCATAGTAAATTGTAAGCAAGATTAATCAGGACAAAAATACCGGTATAAAGTGCCACGACAACAGAAGAGGCTTCACCGTCAAAATACCTTGCCAGCAAAGCGGTAGGATAAGAAACTGCTGACACCAGAAAAAGGATCAGTCCATTGGCGAACGTAATTGCTGAATTCCGGCTGTAGATCTGTTTGAAAATCTTATGATGATTCACCCACATGATAAAGATGCTAAAAAATGAAAGGATAAATGCCAGAAATGCCGGCCACTGATTCTTCAGAAAGATCAGCAGATCATTCCCGTTTTGTATTGAGTTCTCTTCGGGGAAGTGAAGATCCAGCACCAAAAGCGTAACGGCTATTGCAAAAACACCATCGCTGAACCCTTCTATTCTGAGCGTTTCTTTTTCCATAATTACCTGATTGATTTAATATTGTAAAGACATAATGATTTTAATCCTCCAATTATTTGAAGAATTATGATTAAAAATTGAAAGGAAATATTATCTCCGGCTAGCTTTGTCCGGGATTATTTATAGCCTTTGTCAATTCCCAGTTTTTTCATTTTGGAATATAAAGTCTGAGCTTGTATTTTCAACAGTTCCGCGGCACCACCCGGTCCGGAAACTTTTCCGTTGGAAGTCTGAAGTGCATTCATAATATGATCTCTTTCCATATCTTCCAGTGATTTCAATGGGCCCTGTGTTTCTATAGGTTTTTCTATGTTTTCAGGCAGGTCAAAACGTTCTATTTCTGCAGTTTTGGCCAGAAGAACACTTCTTTCAATAAGATGCTCCAGCTCGCGGATATTTCCCGGCCAGTGATAATTCAATAGCTGCTCCAGCGCTTTTTCACTGATGGATGTGATATTTCTTCTTGATGCCGCTGCATATTTATTCAGGAAAAAATGGGCCAGCAATACAATATCTTCCTTTCGTTCTCTCAGCGGGGGCAGCTCAATAGGGAAAACATTCAAACGGTAATATAAATCCAGCCTGAATCTTCCTTCTGCCACTTCTTTTTCCAGAGAACGGTTGGTAGCTGCTACGATTCTTACGTTTACTTTAATCGTGTTATTTCCTCCCAGCCTTTCAATTTCTTTTTCCTGTAAAACTCTCAGCAGTTTAACCTGCGAATCCAGTGGCAGCTCTCCTATTTCATCCAGAAAGACTGTTCCTCCATTGGCCTGTTCAAATTTTCCGATCCTCAATGTATTGGCTCCGGTAAAGCTTCCTTTTTCATGCCCGAACAATTCGGATTCGATAAGCGCATGCGGCAGTGCAGCACAGTTCACCACAACAATAGGATGAGTGCTGCGGTCTGAAAGCTCATGAACGGAGTGGGCTACTTTTTCCTTTCCCGTTCCGCTCTCCCCGACCACCAGAACAGAGGTATCTGTAGGAGCGACTATTCTTATTTTTTCAACGACATCCTGAAGCACCTTGCTTTTCCCGATAATTCCTTCTATAACTTCATTATTTCCGGTATCAGTGCACAATTCACAGCCTCTTTCCATATCATAACGGTATCTGGCAATATCAAGCATAACAATCATATCACGCTCCCGGAAAGGCTTTACCATAAACCCGTAGGGCTGTGTTTCTTTCACTGCTTCCAGAGTAGACTGGTTGGTATTGGCTGAAATATAAAGAAAAGGCAGATGCATTTCACGCAGTTCCCAGGCCAGATCAATTCCTGTAAGATCACCTTTTAAGATGATATCAAGAAGCACCCAATCTGGTTTGTTATCTGCAATCAGTTTCCTGGCCTGAACCACTGAAGACGCGATTCCTGTAACCTGGTAACCGGCCTTCATCAGCATCAGTTTCAGATCATTGGCTACAATAAATTCATCTTCTACAATTAATATTTTTTCTTTCATGGTAATCAGCCTTTAATTTGAAGGAGTTATTTCTGTATTTTTTCTGAAGGTAATCGTCACTTTTAAGCCACCATTGTTTTCAAGATGGAAGGTTCCATCCAGCTGATCGGTAAGTCCGCGCATCAGATTCATCCCCAAAGATTCTGTTTCTTCGATATTAAAATCTTCCGGAAGCCCCACTCCATTATCTGAGATCTTCAGTTCACAAAGGTCTTCACCTGTATTTTTAAACGAAACAGAAACTTCACCTTTCCGGTCATCCGGAAATGCATATTTTACGGTATTGTTGACTGCTTCATTAACGATCAACCCCATCGGAACCGCTTGTGCTACATCAAGAAATACTTTATCCGTATCCACTGTAAAATTAATTTTTCTGTCGGATGAATAACATTCTTTGATGTAGGTAATCAGCTCATAAATATACCACGACATATCAATCATTGAAAGATTATCAGACTGATAAAGCTTCTGGTGGATAAGAGACATGGCGTGCATTCTGTGCTGGCTGTTCTGAATAGCCAGCAGGGCATCTTCATTGTCCAGATAAGCCGATTGTGTATTCAACAGGCTGATCACAATCTGCAGATTATTTTTAACCCTGTGATGAATTTCCTTTAAAAGCCATTCTTTCTCAGAAAGTAATTTCTTCAGCTGTTCGTTCTGCTCATCAATCTGTTTACGTTTCAGTTCAAGGTTTTTATTGGCATTGCTTTTTAATCTTGAACGGTTATACAGCAAAGCTGCAAAAAGGATCAGCGCCAGAATACTCCCGATGAAGACATATCTGATAAAGGTATCATTGGCAATCTTAATATCCTGCAGTTTTGCTTTCTGGGTCAGCAGTTGAATGTTTTTATCCTTCTGCTCTGTCTCAAACTGAATTTTAAGGCTGTTGATCTGCTTGCTTTTTTCACCGTTAAAAACAGAATCGGAAAGTTTCTTGTATAGCTGATAATGCTGTATAGCATCAAGGTATTTTCCCTGTATGGAATCTGCTTTGAACCACATTAAATGATTTTCCGAGCGAAGCATATCATTTCCGTTATTTTTAGCAATTGAATCAAAAAGTCTGGCTTCACGATACATTTTATTAAAGTTCCGGGTCTGGTAATGATAGAAAACAAAGCTTCGCAGCAATGACGCCTGCTGGTTGTTTTTTTCTGCATTTTCACCGTAATAAGCCACCAGTTTTTTGTAATAGGCTTCCGCTTCTTTAAACTGCTTTAAAATAGTGTAGGTACTGAACAGAATATAGTTTTCTGACATTTCAAAATTCTGATCTACAATCGGATACCTTTCTCTGTACTCCTGAATCATGGTAATAGCCTGATTAAACTTTCTCTGTCTGATCAGCATGGTAGAAATATTATTGGCTACCGTTCTTATATAGCCGTTATCTTTGTTTTTCTTTGCTGTGGCCAGTGATTTTTCCCAATACTTCATGGCATCATCATTCTTACGAAGATAATAATACACCATTCCGATATTGCTGTAAATAGAGCACATCTGCAAAGAGTAATCATTCACACTTTCGGCTGTTTTTTCTGCAAGAAGACCATAACGGAGCGCTTCTTCGTAATCCGCCTTCTGAATTTCAACCTGCGAAATAAGATTGTACACACTCTGTAATTCTTTGAATTTCGCCGACTGGTAAACAGATAGCGATTCTTTGAGCAATTCCAGAGCCTTGTCGGAATTCTCCTTCATGTAATAAAGCTCGCCAAGATCTTTTAAAACGCCTGCCTGATTCAGTTTTGATCCTGAATTCTTAAAACGTTCCAATGCTTTTTCTTTCAGTTTGATTTTAGTATCAAAGTATTCAGGTTTATTGTCATACATATATGATAATTCATTGTATGCTTCTCCGGCCTGCTCCTTAAAATGATGATTTTCAAAATAAGAAAGCGCCTCTTTCATTTTGGAAAAAGCAATATTTTTACTGCCTCTTTCTTTATCTATTTTAGCATCCAGAAAGATGAGTTTTCCGGCAGACATAGGATCTCCGGATTTCATATTCAGTGCTTTTGCCTGTCTGTTCAGAATAGCGGCACTGTCGAGATCAGCTTTCAACTCCCCTTTTTTAGTAATGTAATAGTCACTCAGGCGCAGCAATAAAGTGATTTTCTGAGTTGTATTGATGGAAGAGGAAATCTGTTTTCTCAACAGTGCAGGATTTTCCTGGGTCTGTGCTTTTGTATTGCATGAAAACATCAAAACCAACGAAAAACATACTATCTTTAGTAGATTTTTAGATAAAAAATAAAGACTGAAATTCATTTTTTAAAGGTAATCTATTATCCTGTAATCTGCCATAGCCGAATACTAGTTTTTACGGTGGTAAAAATAGCAGATGATCATTGCCAGCCCCGGTACAATCAGTGTTACCAACCCATATTGTTTTCCTGCATAAGCCCCTAAAAAACAGCCTACCAGAAATCCGAGTATGGTAATCAGTTGCTTCTTCAGGCTTGCCCATGCGTCAGGATGGTGAAAGCCGTTTGATAAAAGCGTTCCGAAATCCAGGGAAGCCTGGGTCACGTTTCCTGTCATCATGGTAGTCGGGCCATGAGTGTCCTTTGCATAGAGTTTTCCGAAAGCATTCTGAAGTCCCATTGCAAAAACAGTAATCATAGCCACAGTATACATCACGACTTCTGAAAATGTTCCATAGTAACTGAAAACGGCAACAATAATTCCGGCCGACAAAAGCAATGCTCCTTCCCAGAACAACAGGGTATAATGGTTAATGACTTTCCCGGCGATTCTTCCTCCTGCCATAACCGCAAGAATAAATACCGGAAAAGTAAGCAGCTTTACCCAGGCATGAATATCCGATCCTTTCACAAACTGATAGGCAAAGACAATAAAGTTTCCCGTAACATGGGCCGAAAAAAGGGCATCTGCCGATACAAAAGTCACAGTATCGCAATATCCGGCAATCATGGTTAACAATAAGGTGACAAAACCGATATTATGTTTTACTTCCATTTTTTTATTTTAAATGTGAACGGAGCATCCAGGCCATTTTTTCATGAGTTTCCAGCAATCCGGTAATATAGTCGCTTGTACCTGAATCACGGAATTCAACAGCAAAGTTTTCAATATTTTCACGAAGATGAATGATGATGCTTTCGTGGTCGGAAAGAAGTGCTCTGATATAGGTCAGACTGTCGTTCGATTCCAGATGATGCTCAGACAGATGCGTTAATGCAAGATACTCCCTTAAAGTCGCCGGCGCATAATGGCCCAGCGTTCTGATTCTTTCAGCCAGATCATCGATGATATCGTCCAGCTGTCCGTATTGTGTCTCGAAAAACAGGTGTTTATTGTAAAAATCCGCTCCTTCCACATTCCAGTGTGCTTTTCTTGTTTTGGTATACAATAGAAATTCGTCTGCTAAAGTGCTAACCAGTACTTCAGCAACTTTTGCTAAATTTTCGTTTTTAATTCCGATTGAAGTTTTCATTTTATAATAGATTTAATAGGTAATAATCAAGTGAATATCTTCCTGCTCCCAATGCAAGAATCAGTAACAGGGAAAGAGTGTACATAAAAGGAACATCCCGTACTTCCAGTGAATCTTTTCTGTGAACCACAAAATATCCTATAGCCGTCACGCCGATGGTCGGTAAAACTGCAAGTCTGGTTCCCAGTCCTAAAATAATCAGAAACGGAACCACCAGATCAGCAAATGAAGCGACTATGGCATTGAGTTGATCAGGCAATCCCAGAGGATTTGGGATCACTTCCCTCTGTCCGTTTTCCGGCCTGAATTTCTTTAAGCCATGCACTCTGAACAATTGAATCGCAAGGAGTACCCGGAAAACCAGAAATGAAGCATCATTGAATGTTGAGCCTAAATCCGATGAAAGGATCTGTTTTAAAATTTCCATATGTATTGATATTTAAAAAGCAAAGCAGGAACAGCCTAGAGCTCCCCAGAATGTGTGGTAATTGTTAACAGGCACGTTGCTCATCCTTGCCTGGTTATGGTTATGATGGTGAATATCACAGCTTCCTGCACAGCTATGAATTTGTGAAGCTAAAGGAACTTTTAAATCCTGTTTTGCATTTTTCTCTATTTCTTTCTGGACGTGTCCGCCAACAGGGTAATATCCATTATAAAGATTCGTTGGAGACCAATCCGGAAGTACAGGAACGGATGGTGGTGCATAGGATGAAAAGGTTCCTTTTGCATAGACTATTTTACCGTCTACAATGGTCATTTCCGCTTCAATATTTTTGATCTCTTCATCATCAACTGTGAAATAATCCTGATTAAGAACTGCCAGATCAGCAAACATCCCCACTCTGATATCACCTTTTTTCTGCTGTTCCTGAGAGAACCATGCGCTGCCTTTTGTGTACAGTTCCAGTGCGGTTGCCCTGTCCAGCTTTGTCTCGTGATACAGTTGAAGTCCGCCAACGGTTTTTCCTGCGGTCAGCCAATACATGGAAACCCACGGGTTATAACTGCTTACTCTTGTTGCATCCGAGCCTCCACCTACAGGAACTCCCATTCCCAGCATTTTTTTCACGGGTGGTGTACTTTCTGCTGCCGAGGAACCATAACGGTCTGCAAAATATTCTCCCTGGTAGGCCATTCTGCTCTGGATAGCGATTCCGCCGCCAAGCATTTTTACCCTTTCGATATTTTTTTCATCAATGGTTTCTGCATGATCAAAAATCCATGGAAGACCATTGAAGGGAATATCGCGGTTTATCTTTTCAAAAACATTTAAAAACCGGGTGATGCTTTCATTATAGGTGGCGTGAAGTCTGAATGGCCAGCGGTTTTCTACCAGTAACCGGACTACTTTTTCAAGATCTGCTTCCATGTTTTCAGGCAGATCCGGTCTTGGCTGAAGAAAGTCTTCAAAATCTGCTGCCGAAAATACCAGCATCTCTCCTGCTCCGTTGTGGCGGTACATGTCATCGCCCTGGTATAATTTTACAGTATCGATCCAATCGCTGAAATCTTCAAATTCATGCTTAGGTTTCTGGGTAAAAAGATTATAGGCGATCCTTACGGTAAGCTGTTTTTTCTCATTCAGTTCGTTCACCACCTGATAATCGTCCGGGAAATTCTGGAATCCTCCTCCGGCATCAATGACGCTGGTAATTCCGAAGCGGTTCAGTTCTGTCATAAAGTGTCTGGTAGAATTCAGCTGGTGTTCGTAGGAAAGCTTCGGACCTTTTGCCAGTGTTGAGTATAAAATCATGGCATTGGGTGTCGCAATAATCAGCCCCGTGGGCTCACCGTTAGCATCTCTTTCAATATGTCCGCCTGCCGGAGCCGGAGTATCTTTGGTAAATCCTACCGCCTTCAATGCTGCCCTGTTCATTAAGGCCCTGTCGTATAAATGCAGGATAAAAACCGGTGTTTCGGGAGCGATGGCATTAATTTCCTCCAAAGTAGGCATCCTTCTTTCTGCAAACTGGAATTCGGACCATCCTCCTACAACACGAACCCATTGCGGAGAAGGTGTACGGTCTACCTGGTCTTTTAACATTCTGAGCGCATCAGCCAGTGAGGGAACGCCATCCCATCTTAATTCCAGGTTGTAATTCAATCCGCCACGGATCAGGTGGATGTGAGAATCATTGATTCCCGGCACCACTCTTTTCTTCTTAAGATCAATCAGTTCCGTGGCTTCATCTGCGAACTGGTCTGCCAGTCCGTCATTTCCGACCGCAATAATTTTCCCGTCTTTAATGGCCACTGCAGAAACTTCCGGAGTTTCCTGATTGAAAGTGTGAATTTTTCCGTTGTATACTATGAGATCTGCTTTCATCTGTAATTATTTGGTGTTCAACTTCGAAATCGCATCCTGAATTCCTCCTCCGGCAACAGTGAAAAATGATGGTCCGGCCAGCAGAATCAGTTTTTTTAATTTCATTTTGTCGGATAGGTGCTGAGTATTTAAATAAGATTGTGCACGATAGGCATCAAAAGCACCCAAAACCACATTTTCTGCCACTAAAGCGGTTGGAGAATCAATTCCGGCATCTTTGATATCACTGGCAAATGATACGGTGTGTACCTGCAGTTTCAAAGCTTCTCTCATCGCAACACTTCCTACTTCTTTCATGAGCCCGGCATCAAAAGAATTCCTGTTTCCGAGCCCGATCAGCAATAATTTCCCGGAGGCAAGGCTTCCTTTCGGAGGATTAATTAATAAGGTTTCCAACGCATGTCCTTTGAATTGTCCTTTTTTGCGGACTTCTGTAATAATTCCTTTGAGTGCTTCATCCAGGTGAACCATACCGTTCAGTTCTTTGGGAAGCGCCGGTGGATTGAAAATATCCCCTTCCGCATACTCGAAAACGCAGGCGATCTGTAAATCTGCCTTGGCGGCAGAAGGTCCCTGTACCAGCCCTACAACAGAAATTCCGTCAACAGTTCCCCATATTTTTGAGGTCCCAATAGCTGTTTTTTCTGCGACAGCCTGTGCTGAAACGAAATTGGTTCCTGCAGTTGCCAACACCAATGCTGTAAAGAGTGTTTTTGACCAATTGATGTATTTTGAAATTGAATTTTGCATAATAAATGATTTAGTAATAATTAAAATTTGAATCCCAGCCTGATATTCCAGAAAACACCGCTTTTTGCATCCTGAATGATATCTTCAATAAAAGGTCCTTTATGGAAATACTGAAGTCCGCTCACCAAAGAGAAATGTTTGTTGAAATTATAGGTGAAACTGATTAAATAAGCCGTTCCGATATATCTTTTATCTGAGCTGCTTCCGGGACGGTTCAATGCGCCGCTTGGCCGGTAAACTCCGTCGTTCAGGGAATATCGCCAGTTGAAGACAACATCCATCTGCATTTTGAGTTTGGAAGTCAGATCCAGGGTTATATACGGGTGAATATCAATTAAATTGACAGGTCCCACCTGCGGACTGAAGCCGAAATACCCTCCTTTCGGATATAAAGGATTAAATGTATTGAGCTTTCCGTCGTTTTTAGAATGATCTCCTGAGATATAATCGTTTCTCAGATTGATGCTTGGGCTGAATGTAAGGTTTTCAAAGAGATATCCTACATCCACAGAGCCCGTCCAGGCACTGATTTTTTCGTTTCCGAAGCTTCCGAACTGATAGGCAGCTTCCAGGTTATAAATAAATCCGCCGCCATATTTCCATAGTCTTCCGCCGACGGTATGTCGTTTTTCTCTGTCTGTTCCTGCTTCGAAAACAGATTCATCTCTACGGATTCCGAGGTAATACAGATCCAGATTTCCAGCTTCAGGAATAATAATTTTGGAATAAAGCCCCCAAAGATTAAGCTGTTTTGAAATGGTATTATCAAAAACTCCGGTATTGACAGAGTCTGCCATCATCGCAAAAGCATCTACGGAAACATTTTTATAGGAATACATGATTTTAGCTCCTGTAAAAGACAACCTTGCATTCGGTCCTTCCCTTACAGAAATTAATCTGCCGGAACCGTAGTCCAGCTCCTGCCTTCCCAGTCTCACTATCAACTTCTGATTTTCCTTATTCACCAAACCTGCATCCAGAAAGAGATTCTGAATACTCAGCTGGTCTTCATCAATGCCTCTTGAACCGTTTTTTCTCCCATTCTGCAAAGCACTTCTGATCTGTGAAAATATTCTGAGGTTTTTCCCGAAATGCCAGTCTGCATGAAGATCATAGCGCTGGAGAAAAAAGTCGTTGTGCCCTATGTTAAGCCTGCCCCAATCTTCATTGTTGAAATCCACATATTCATACCTTGCTTCGCCACCCAATGAGAGATAAATATCTTTTTTTTCATTGAGAGGGAGATATTTAATGTTATCATAAAAGCTTTTGGTGGAATCTTTCAGGTATTCATAATTTTCATCATACCTCAGAAGCTTAAAACTCTGGGATGAAAACGTTTCAGAACATAAAAGAACCGTCATGATAAAAGCTTTTAAAAACAGTATTGAAGGTGCAGATTTCAACATTGAAAATGGTATATAGATTTTAATGATTCAGCATATGGTGGGCATAGTGGATCCCTAATCCGTACGAAGCACCATATTTTTTCATAAGGTCAGTTACAGGACCATAGGTCTCCTGGCGCGCCCAATCTCTCTGAAGCTCAAGGATATACTGAATGGAAGTCATAGGCTTTACTCCTGAATGAATCATTCTCTGTACGGCTCTTTCGTGTGCCTCATCACTTACATCTCCGCAGGCATCGGTAATGACATACACGTCATAGCCTTCCTCAAGAGCAGATAAAGCTGGTCCTACGATACATACACCTGTCCAAAGTCCTGCGAAAACCAGTTTTTGCTTCTGGGTTCCTGTAATGGCTTTATAAGCAGCTTCATCTTCCCATGTATTCATGGTTGTTCTGTCGATATATCCTGAAGTTGCCATAGGAAATGCTTCTTCAATTTCCGGGAAAACAGGACCTGAAAAGCTTTGTTCGGCAACTGTGGTAACGACAGTCGGAACATTGAATATTTTGGATGCTCCACACAGTACCGCAACATTATTGCGCAGCTCATTCATAGAGATACTTTTGGTTGCAAATGCCATTTGTCCTTCAAAATCAATCAGTACCAATGCATGGTTTTCAGGAGAAAGTAGTTTTGATGATGGTTTCATAAAGTTTATTTTTATTTAAATAATTTGGGTTACGTTAATTGGATGATAGTTTTCTGATGAGTTCTGTACTTACAGTATCGGCATAGATTCCGTAAGCGCTCGTCAGGATGCCTTTTACAGAATACTTGTCGGAAGCGATGCCATAGACAACTTTTTCATCTCCCTGATCGGTATCTCCTTCAAAGCGGAATGTGTATCGTATTTTAAAATCTTCCGGAGAGACATCAAGAAAACTATTGAGCCTGATGCAATCATTTTTAAGATTAAAATCTTCTGTATATCCGTTTTGATTAAGCCACTGAACGGCCTCAGTCAACGTATCAAAAGCTGGCTGTATCGTATTCATTTATAGGGAATGCTGATTATTCTGTGATAAAAGCTAAAATATCTTTATTGATGGTTGGATGCTCTGTAGTCGGCATACCGTGAGGGAAACCTGGATACGTGATCAGTTTTCCGTTCTTTAGTAATTTGGCTGATTTTATTGCTGAATTTTCAATTGGTACAATCTGGTCATCCTCACCGTGAAGAACCAATACCGGAATATCCACAGCTTTTAAATCTTCGGTTAAATCTGTTTCTGAAAAGGCTTTGATTCCATCATAATGAGCTACGATTCCGCCCATCAGTCCCTGTCGCCACCAGTTTCTCTGTACTCCGTCTTTTACATCAGCACCTTCTCTGTTGTAGCCATAGAATGGAATAGTAAGATCATAATAAAACTGGTTTCTGTTGTTCATTGTCTGTTCTCTGATGTTGTCGAAAACTTCCATAGGAACGCCATCAGGATTGTTCTCACTTTTCACCATTACCGGTGGAATGGCACTGATCAGAACCGCTTTCTTAGCTCTTCCATTGGAATATTTATTCACATAACGGATCACTTCTCCACCACCTGTTGAGTGCCCGATGTGTACAACATCTTTCAGGTCTAAAAATTCAACCAGTTCTGCGGCATCAGAAGCGTATTGCTCAATAGTATGATTGTAGATATTCTGGCTGGAACGTCCGTGGCCCCTTCTGTCGTGGGTAACCACTCTGTAGCCTTTTTGTAAAAAGAAAATCACCTGTGCATCCCAGTCATCAGATGATAAAGGCCATCCGTGGTGAAACATTAATACCGGGCCTTGTCCCTGATCTTTGTAAAAAATTTCTGTTCCGTCTTTTAATGTTAATGTGCTCATTGCTGTAGTATTTTTTGAATTAAACTTATGAGCATAATGCCAAAAAACAACCCAAAACAATAAAGCAATTGGTTTTCAATATATTATTAAAAACAGTTTGCAAATTACACTACGAAATATCGTAGTTTTATGATTCATCCCTTACTATTTATATAAAAAACATATAAAATTTAACAATAGAAACAGTCCAAATTGAAGCTTGCCACGATTAAAAACAAAAAAATCAGACCTAAGTCTGACTTTATTTTTAATAAATAATATTAATATCTTAATCTGCTGAAAATTGCTGTGACAGCCGCTATTCCGCTTTTATTTGTGACAGATCAAGGCCCATTTTTGTAAATTCTTCCTGCCCTTTATCAGTAATATAATAGTGACGGTCTGAAGGATTTGCTTTGGCAATCCAGCCTTTCTCAACGAACTGATCTAAAAGAAGCTGTCCTAATTTTCCGCCGATGTGCTCATAGCAGACCTTAGCGGGTTTTCTGCCGGTTGATGTATTCATATTATTAGTTTATTAGTTTAATTGGTGTTATCTGGATGTACTAATTCAAATGCAGATAATCCTTAATGGTTTTCAGAACTCCAAAGCTGTCATTGGTGCATGCTTCAAAATTGGCTACCTGTTTTACATTCGGATGGGCATTTTGCATGGCGTAAGAATATTTGGCATTCTTCAGCATTTCTATATCGTTCATATAATCTCCGAAAGCCATCGTATTTTCAGGAGAGATGCCCAGCGATTTCTGAAGGATTTTCAGCGCATTTCCTTTATTGATATCTTTATTCATCACATCCAGCCAATGCGCTCCTGAAACCACTATTTCCAAACCGAATTCCTCAAATTTTTTAAGGGCCGGATACAGATGTTTTTCAGAACCTTCCGGGTGATAGACTGCTATTTTAAAGGCGGTATCATCAATTTTCTCCGTCAGGTCATCCTTCTTCATGTTTTCAGTATAGTATTTGGAGAAAAAGTCTACAAACTGCTGATCTTCGGTTTCGTAATACGCCATTTTTTTAGCTGATAATACAGCTTTGGCACCGGGTATTTCACGGACCGCTTTAATGATGTCAACAATATATTTGTATTCAAGGGTATCAGCGAAAAGCTCCTGGTCTTTATAGATCACGTAACCTCCGTTTTCAGCAATAAAACCGATCTCACTTTCTATTTCTCCGAAATAATGGGTAATACCCGGCATCTGTCTTCCGCTTGCGGGTACAAATACAATATTTCTTTTTTTCAGTTCTTTATAAACTTCTGAAAACTCAGGGCTCATTTCATGGCTGGAGTTGAGAAACGTCCCGTCCATGTCCGTCACAATTAATTTAATCTGTTCCATAATTTTATTGGGAAAAGCGAAATTCTGTACCTGGCAGCATCATAATTTGCTTATTCTTTTCAAAGATATTGATTTATTATTTTTTCTTGTAATGAATGATGGAAAGGTTTCTTAATATTGTGGCACTTTGTTCCGGGGTAATGTCCCGTTGAGGCTCAGCCAGCATTTCGTATCCTACCATAAATTTTTTAACTTCCGCACTTCTGAGCAGCGGAGGATAAAAGTGCATGTGAAAATGCCATTCCGGATGTTCTTTTCCGTCTGTCGGAGATTGGTGAATTCCTGCAGAATAAGGAAATGACGTTTCAAAAAGGTTGTCATATATTGTGGTCAGATCCTTGAGTACAGCCGCAAAAGATTCTTTTTCTACTTCAGAAAATTCCGCAATATTTTCTCTTTTCTGTTTGCTGATTATCATTGTTTCGTATGGCCACGACGCCCAAAACGGTACCAAAGCAGCAAAGTGTTCATTTTCTGTGACGATGCGCTCACCAGCCGCGATTTCCTTCTCAAGATAATCTTCCAGTAATGTTCTTTTATTCTTTTCAAAATACAATTTCAGCTGATCCTGGGTTTTCTGAACCATGGCAGGAATGGACGATTGCGCCCATATCTGACCATGTGGATGAGGGTTGCTGCAGCCCATAATGCTTCCTTTATTTTCAAAAATCTGAACATAATTGATATGATCCAGAGCGGCCAGCTCATTGAACTGCTCCTGCCATACATCCACTACATTTTTAATATGTTCCACAGACATTTCCGGTAAGGTAAGGCTGTGATTTTCGGAAAAACAAACTACCCTGTTGATACCGCGTTCCGGAAGAAGGGTAAAAAATCCGGATTGTTTTTCGGAAAATTCAACTTCTTCATTCAGCAATGCTCCAAAATCATTGTTAAAGACATAGGTTCCCTTGTATTCAGGGTTTCGGTCTCCGTTCGCACGGATATTTCCTGAACAGAGATAGCAGTCCGGATCGTATCCGGGACGGTTTTCTTCTGCTGTTTCTTCTCTCTGCCCCTGCCATGGCCGGTTTGCCCGTTGTGGAGAAACCAGTATCCATTCATCCAAAAGAGGATTGTATCTTCTGTGGGGATGTTTTTTAGGGTCAAATGATGTATTCATTGTTATATTTTTTTATTCCGTCTGAAATTTTAACCTGGTAAACTTTCATCTGAATATTAAAATGTTCGAAATATTTTTCACTGATAGCCTGCATTACTTCTTCAGCTTTATTTTCTTTAATGAGGTTGATACTACAGCCTCCGAAACCGCCTCCCATCATTCTTGCTCCCAGCACGCCTTCCTGCTTTAATGTGTTTTCAACCAAAAAATCAAGCTCATCACAGCTGACCTCAAATTCAGTGGACAGCCCGGCATGGGTTTCCCTGAGAAGTGTTCCCAGATATTCAATATTTCCTTCCGAAATTGCTTTGGCCGCCATTTCTACCCTTTTAATCTCGTTCAGTAAGTAAAGACATCTTTTGTATGAAACACTTCCCATCTCGTCTTTTAAACTGTCAAGCATAGTCGTGGTAAAATCTCTGAACTTTTTTACTTCAGGGAATTTTTTCCATAAGACTTTTTTTCCATGTTCTACATCTTTACGTCTTTCATTATAACCGGATGTCAGATGGGTATGCTTTACACAGCTGTCAAAAAGCAGCAGGCTGTATCCCTTAAGGTCTGCATCAAAATATTGATGTTCCAGGGAATGACAATCAAGCATAATGACTTTATCTTCCTTTCCGAAAACGGAGGCAAACTGATCCATAATTCCGCACTGAACTCCGGCAAAAGTATGCTCTGATTTTTGCCCGATCACCGCAATTTCTTTTTTGGTAAGGTGCAAATCAAAAAGTTCATTGAGGATATAGGCAAACCCACATTCAAGAGCAGCTGACGAAGAAAGCCCGGATCCCATCGGAATGGTACTGCTGAAAACAATTTCCATTCCGCAAAACTGGTTTTCCGAATTTTGCAACTGGCTGAAAACGCCCAGAATATAGTTCATCCACATCTGTTGAACCGGTTTTACCTCTTTTGTAACATCAAATATATATTCTTCTCCAAGATCTTGGGCTATGATGGTACAAAGGTTTGTCTGAGGGAGTTTACGGACAGCAAAACAGATGTATTTATCTATCGCAGCGGGTAATACAAAGCCGTCGCTATAGTCTACATGCTCACCGATAATATTAATTCTCCCGGGAGAAAGGAAAATACGTTCAGGCTCTTCTTTGAATTCGGTCCTAAACTTTTGCAGGGTTGGGTTAATTAACTGTTCATGCATATCAATCTTATCTGATCAAACAGATCCTTGGGATCTTAAGTATAAAACTACTGAATTTATAACAGAGAAATTATACTTTTAAACATTGTTTATAAGTGTTAAATATACACTTATATTTCAATACATTCCAACAAAGTACTTGATTTTAAAGCCCGAATGTAAATTATTCCATAAAATAGTTGAATTCTTTCCTGTACTGAGAAGGGCTTTTACTGATATATTCTTTAAAAGTCCTGTTAAAATAGCTGAAGTTATTGAACCCCGATTCAAAGCAGACTTCCGTAATACTCAAAGGCTGTTCTGCAAGCAATTTGAGGGCATGGGTAATTCTGTATTCGTTGACAAACTGCGTAAAGGTTTTATTGGTAATTTTTTTAAAGTAGCGACAAAAAGAAGGTACTTTCATATTGGCAAGATCAGCCATTTCTTCGAGGGTTATAGCTTCCTTGAAATGGTCTTTAACGTAATTGAATATGAGATTGATCCTTTCATTGTCTTCAATCTGTGTCTGAAGGTAATATTTTCCTGCATTTAAAATTCTGTAATCCTGGGTAACAGACAGTTCATCCAATATTTTCAGAAATCTGCACAATTTGTCCAGTGAGGAAGTTTCATGCATCTCAGTAATCTCTTTTCCGATTTTTCTCTTCACCTCTTCCCCGAACACAATGCCAGCTTTTGATTTTTCCAGTAAAGCCGAAATCCTCTGCATCTCCGGTATATCCCAGACAGGTTCTCCTAAAAAGTCAGGTTTAAACTGAATGACCATTTCATACTCATTATGTGTACTTTCATTGGTCAGTCCGCAATGTGGAAGATTGCTTCCGATCAGCACAAGATCTCCTTCTGAAAAATAAGAAATACTGCTTCCAATCTGTCTTTTCCCAGAACCTTTGCATACAAAGATCAGCTCAATCTCAGGATGGTAATGCCAGACATGGGATTTTATATTCTCATTGGTGAGAAATTTAAGGCTGGTAAAGCTGCTTCCTATATTGGGCCTTATCGCTTCAAAAGAAGGATTTACATGTTTCATACTCTAAAAACAAATAATTTCATATGCAAAATTAACAAATAATACACCAATAACACCAAACAAGGTTAATATAGTACATTAATATGAAAATTTAATTATAGCCTGGGAACTGTTGCTGCCATAACTTTGCAGTAGTAATTCTAAAAGCCTTAACCCATGAGCACATTATTAAAAGCTGTATTTTTTGCAGGAACCTTCTTGTTCTCCGCAAATGTAATGAGTAAGGACAGAGATTTTTCCCTTTCCTTTGGAAATGTACAGGCCAAAACGTTAAACTTTGAGCTTTCAAATGCTAAAAGTGTTTCTGTTTTTGTCTACAACACTGCACATGACGAGCTGTTTTCTGAAAATCTTGCAGATGGAGACCATGTGATGAAGACTTATGATTTTCAAAGCTTTACACCGGGAACGTATTATCTGGTAGCAGAATCAGAAGCCAAGATAGAGAAATACAAAATCAAAATTGGTGCTGATAATGTAATGGAGGTGGAAAAAACACCTGTAAGCGCTATGCATAAGCCTGAATATACTATTTCCGGACATATGGCAAAGCTTCACATGTCTGATGTTAAAGGTCCTGTAAGCATTTCAGTATATGACCTTTCCAATACAACCTATTATACTTCAAACAAAAAATATGCTGACGGCAAAGTGGATCTCACTTTTGATCTTGATCCTAAAACAGCAGATCAATACATTATCCAGGTTGAAGAAAACGGAAATGTTTTTAATAAGATAATTTCTCTCCGATAAAACGGAATATATACAGATAGATTGACCTATCGATGATTCCAATTATTTTGGATTAAAATTTTACTTACAGTTTATTGTTTTGAGGCAGCTCCATTTCCGACCAGGAAAAAGAGCTGCCTCATTTTTTAATTGTGATGCCCCATGTCCAATTTGATCTTTTTCAGATCTTCCAGCTCATGAACAGGACGTTCTATGTCGTATGGAATAGGCTTTTTGGAAAAAGTCTGGAAATACAGCAGGCAGGCATCTTTCCACCATACCGCATCTTTTGACTGAATTCTGAGCTTTGACTGAACATCTGCAAACCTCTGTTTGTCTATATAAGGTTCCATTCTTTCCCAGGTTTTCTGATAATCCCTTACCTTTTTCACCCCGGAATCATACGTATAACACAGCTCGTCCCATAGGGTTTTCCCATCTTTCATCGTATAATCCCAAGGAACATGATGAAACCACAGAATAAGATTTTCCGGGCAGGTTGAGATATTGCCATATCTTTCATTAAGTGGCGGAAAATACTGTGAAACAGCATTACTTCCTGTTTTTGTTCTGTTGAAACCCAATCCCTGAGCATCAGCCTGATGGTAATATACAGGTGACCAATCCGGCCTTCCGCCTTTATAATCTCCCCACGGTTCAGGGCCGTAATGATGTCCTCCCGCAAAGATATGGTGCAATCCTAAAGGCATCATATAATCTACAGCAGTTTCTCTGGAAGAAAGCATGATTTCCTTTACCGGGTTCAGGAAGTTCTGATCATCTGTGAAGGTCATTTTAATCCATTCATCGGCAATCTGCTCTGAACTCAGCTGATGATTCCATGCTAATCTCCCGAATGCATACCAGTTGGACTGTGCAAAATGATGCCCGGTCCAGTTGGTGTCTTCCCCGATATTGGCAACGGCAGAAATGGCTGTCAATTTTGCGGGTCTTAACGTACCGTCTGTTATTTTAGAGATTGTGGAGCCCTGGCCGTCAGAATAGGTGTCACTATCCAGTGTTTCCTTGAATAAAGGAGCCAGAAAAACAAGATGATTTGAAAAGCCCAGATATTCCTGGGTGATCTGAAACTCTACCATTTCAGAAGTCTTTCTTAAAGCTCCGAAAAGCGGATTAAACGCTTCACGCGGCTGAAAATCAACCGGGCCATTTTTGATCTGAATGATCACATTATCCCTGAATTTACCGTCCAGAGGAACAAATTCCAGATAAGCCTGTTTAGCTCTGTCGTCTTTGCTAGGACTGTAGACAAAGGCTCTCCACATGACGATTCCGTTGTAAGGTTTCAGGGCATCAGCCATCATATTGGCTCCGTCTGCATGGGTTCTTCCGTAATCCTGAGGACCCGGCTGCCCTTCGGAATTGGCTTTTACCAGAAATCCGCCGAAATCGGGAATTAACCTGTAAATTTCAGCTGCTTTATCTTTCCACCATTTTTGTACGTCTTTATTCAACGGATCTGAATTTTGTAATCCGCCCAGCACTTTAGGTGAAGAAAAATTCACGGAAAGATATACCTTAATGCCATAAGGTCTGAAAATATCGGCCAGAACCTTTACTTTTTTAAGATAGTCTTCCCTAAGCATATTGGGTGATGCATTCACGTTATTTAAAACAACGGAATTGATTCCTACAGAAGCATTGGCTCTTGCATATTCTTCATAGCGCGGAGAAATTTTACCGGGTAAATCTTCCCATTTCCAAAGTGATCTTCCTGCGTATCCTCTTTCAATACTTCCATCCAGGTTGTCCCAATGGTCCAGAACTCTTACATCGTATGATGGTTTTTCAATAGTATTTAAATGAGACAGATCGGCTTTTGTCTGCTGCCATCGTAAGATATGATAGACTCCGTACAACAATCCTATTTCTTTGCCTGCAGAAATAACGATTTTTTCAGGGGAGGAAACAATCCGGTAACCGTCTTTCAGGTTTTTGTCTTTGTTTTCTGTACGAAGTTCCACCGCCTGCCCCTGCCAGTGGCTGCTCAGCTCTTTTCTGGCAATATTCAGGGTTGGACTACTGCCTTTGGAAATAATTTGATCTGCCGATATTCCGTTTTTTGCAGGAAACCGAAGCCAGAGCTGACTTCCGTCCTCCGCGAAAACCAATAACGGAAATATCAGAAAAAATAGAATGTTGAATCTCAGATATCGCATTGAAAAATTTTAAGTTATTAAAGATGATTATGACTGGTTTTCCAAACCTTCAATCGTCTTAATTTTACCTTCCAGATCGTATTCCAGTTCTATTACTTTCATACTTCTCAGCCATGTTTTGCCACCACTCGGAACAGAATCATGGAAAAACAGATACCATTTTCCTTTAAACTCCACGATGCTGTGATGGGTTGTCCATCCTACCACCGGGGTAAGAATTTCCCCCTGAAAAGTAAACGGCCCGTAAGGGTTATCCCCGGTTGCATAGCAAATCAAGTGAGTGTCTCCTGTTGAATAAGAGAAATAATATTTACCGTTGTACTGATGCATCCATGATGCCTCAAAAAAGCGGTGTTTGTCACCATGAAGCAATGGTTTTCCGTTTTCATCGATGATAACCACATCTTTAGGAGCTTCAGCAAATTCAAGCATATCATCGCTTAGCAGAGCTACCTTTGAGTGGATTGCAGGTTCATCATTTTCGGGAATTACAGCAGATTCAAGTGCTTTATTATCTCTGTAGCGCTGCAATTGTCCGCCCCAGATTCCTCCGAAATACATATAATATTTGCCTTTATCTTCAAAAATGCAGGGATCGATGCTGTAACTTCCCATCATCGGATGTTTCTCAGGGATGAAAGGTCCGTAAGGTTTATCGCTCACAGCGACACCGATCCTGAAAATGTCATTCTGATCTTTAAGAGGAAAGTACATATAATATTTGCCGTCTTTAAAGGCCACATCGCAATCCCAAAGCTGTCTCCCCGCCCATGGAATATCTTTTACCGAAAGGACTACACCATGGTCTTTTATGTCTCCGCTGTCCACATCATCCATTGAGAAAACATGATAATCATTCATGTCGAAATGATCTCCGTTATCGTTTTCTTCAATTCCACTTTCGCGGTCGTGAGAAGGATAGATATAGATTTTATCTTCAAAAACGTGAACGGAAGGGTCTGCCATATAATCTTCCGGGAATAAATATTTTGATTTTTTCATTAAGTAAAAATTCTATTGATTTTAATTTTTCTCTGCCAGCTTTATTATTTTTTGTACTACAGGTTTTTCCTTGTCTTTCCTGTCAAACAGTAACGGATAATCAGTTCTTCCTTTCACCGGGAAATCATTTTTCCAGGATTGTTTGTCGGTAACGCCCCACAAGGTTACTCTTCTTATTTTGTCTTTATGTTGTAAGAACAAACCAAAGAAATCAAGGTAACGCTTTTCCCATTTTGTTTCTACTTCTTTGGGAAGTCCTTTGGTGTAAGGATTCATTTCTTTCTGATAAGCAACGGTATCCGAAACATTGGCGGAGCTTCCCCATGGAGAAGGCAGCGCACTGATTTCAAGTTCTGTGATATTAACCTTAACTCCTGCATTAGAATAGGCAAGAATCGCTTTCTCATATTCATCGATAGAAGGGTTATCCATCCCGACATGGGCCTGCATTCCTACCCCATCAATACGGATTCCTCTTGATTTAAGTTTTTCAACCATTTTAATGACTGTTTTTACCTTTTCCGGATACCATTCATTATAATCGTTGTAATATAATTCTGCATTGGGATCAGCTTCCTGTGCATACTGAAATGCCAAAGGGATAAAATCTTCACCCAGGATTTCATAAAACTTACTTTTTCTGTAAGTTCCGTCTTCAAGAATCGCTTCATTGACCACATCCCACCCTTTTACTTTTCCTTTGTAGCGTGAAACTACGGTTGTAATGTGGCTTTTCATGCGCTGTTTCAATACTTCCGGAGAAACATCTTTTCCGTTGCTGTCTTCAAAAAACCATTTTGGAAGCTGGGAATGCCAGATTAACGTATGCCCGATGATGAACATATTATTTTTCATCCCGAATTCAACAAATTTATCGGCATCATCAAAAAAGAACTTTCCTTCCTGAGGCTGCAGAAACATCGATTTCATGCAATTTTCAGCAACAATAGAGCTGAATTGTTTTTTGATAATCGCTGCAGCTTTCTGATCTGTCCCGTCAATCTGTGGAAGACTCATCGCGGTCCCGATATAGAATTTATCCTGAAATGCTTTTTTTAAAGTACCGTCGGATTTCTGCGCCGACAGCCCGGAAGCGGTAAGAGCCGCCAAACCAATTAAAATACGTTTCATAGTAATCGTTTTATTTTCTTCTTTCAGCCAGATCTTTTTCAATCTGAACTTCCATTTTTTTGTTGATTTTGTAAAATAAAAGCAGTCCGCACGCAATGAAAAACGGTATGGACGGGAAAATACTCACAAGCATTTTGGCTCCTGCTGCCACTGTTTCAGGCTGAATAACCTGTTCGCTCCCGTGTACAGAAATATATCCGTATTTTCCTATAATCAAAGCTACCAGAGAGCTTCCGATGCTGAGACCCACTTTCAATCCTACCATCATGGCAGAAAAGATAATAGCGGTAGCCCTGCGGTTATTTTTCCATTCCGAATAATCGGCCACATCAGCAATCATAGCCCATAAAAGCGGTGTGCTGATTCCGTAAAAGAAGCCATGTAAAATCTGTGATAAAAACATAATTCCTACTGCTTTCGGAGGATAAAATATAAAAGCGAGGATGAATAATGTAGAAATGAATAATGACGCAATAAAAGTGTCCCGTTTTCCAAATCGGTCTGCCAGTTTTTTAGAGAAAGTAATCCCTACGATCATCATCACAATTCCTCCTGCATTAAACAATCCGAAACCTGCAGACTTTGGGTCTTCCCCGAAGAAATTCATCCCTGCAGAATTAAAAAATGCTGTAATAGGTGAAATAAAATTCTTCAGGGCATTCTCATCCACATAATTGTTAAAATAATATACGTAAGATCCCCCTTTCATGGCCAGCGTGATGAATATAAATGCGGTCACGGTGAGCATAATAATCCATGGTCTGTTTTGAAATAAGTCTTTTAAATCTTCTTTCAGACTTGATTTCTGCTCCGGCTTGGGAATGATTCTTTCTTTGGTAGTAAAAAAGGTAATCAGTAACATGACGGATCCGATCACAGCCAGCCATGTCATAACAGTCTCGATTCCCTGTGCTTTATCTCCGTGTCCAACATACAGAATGATAGGAAGCATAAATACCTGTACAAAAAACTGTGCAAACATCACCGCTACAAAACGGTACGAAGAAATACTGTTTCTTTCTCCCATATCTCCAGTGATAACACCGCTCAGAGCAGCATACGGTAAGTTATTGGATGCATACAATAACAGTAATAATGAATAGGTAACCGCAGCATAGATCATTTTACCCTGATAGGAAAAGTGAGGCGTGCTGAAAGCCAAAAGTGCTGCAATACCAAGCGGTACAGCGGTAAATAAAATCCATGGACGGAATTTCCCCCATCGTGAGCTTGTACGGTCTGCCAGCGCTCCGATAAGCGGATTAAAGCCAAACCCGGCAATTAATCCTACAGTAAGGGTAATAACAGAAGCATCTTCTGCTTTGAGTCCGTAAATATCTGTATAAAAATAGGTCAGGTAGGTCACTAAGGTCTGAAAAACAAGGTTGGCTGCCAGATCTCCCAGGCTATACCCTACTTTTTCTATTACCGATATTTTTTGAGGCTGATTATCCATTGATTTTAATAAGGTTTTCTATGTTAAATTAATTTTTTTCTGTTGTAAAAGGTGATGCAGGAAGCCCGCTTTTGTTTTTAAGATTACCGTCAGGGTTATCTGCCCAGTCGTAGCGTACATTGACAGGGCTTGTGATCTGATCATTCCATACCATGACTTTATTTCCTTTTGCTTCTGCTTTTGCCCACTGATAGCTGCCGTCTTTCTGCTGTATGGCAAAACCTTTAAGGCTTCCCTGTACCAGATCATCTGTCCCGGGTTTAAAGGATAAAATAATGACATTCTCTTCCGTTTTCATTGACTGATAAATGGGTCCGTCAGCTATGATTTTTTTACCTTCTCCGATTTTCAGTGCCTGTAAAGCAAGTCTGTCACCCACTGCTTTTTTATTGAGCGGGTGAATGTCATTCCATTCTCCCAAATCAATAGCTACAGCAAGTCCCGTATAAGGAACATTGAGAGAAACCTGTCTCTGCTGCTCTCTTAACTCAGCCCAACCACTATCCAGAGGTTCATCTTTTTTCTCCATGAAATTAGCCAGCTGTACAATCAGGAATGGCATATCTTTTTTGTTCCACTTTGAACGCCAGTCTGAGATCATGGTTGACAGCAAATCTCCGTATTCTTTTGGTTTTCCGGTATTGCTTTCACCCTGATACCAGATAAATCCTTTGATTTTATAATTGATCAGCGGGTTAATCATCGCATTGTAAAGCCCTACCGGTTTCCAGCGGATAAATGTTTGTCCGGGAGCCATTTTTTCCATTTTTGCTCCTATTTTATATTTCCACTCGCCTTTAAGGTCTGTTTTTTGTCCATTGATTTCCAGATAATATGGCTTATCAGCAATAAACTGTCCTTTTCCGCTGCCATTGATGACTCTTACCGTGATGATATTCTTTCCTTCTTTTAAAACACCTTTGGGAATGTCGTACCAGCGTGGCGGATATTCATAGGTTACATTGCCTACTTTTATTCCATTGATGTAAGTAATATCAGCATCTTTTATCCTTCCCAGATTTAAAAAAGCTGTTTTCTGATCCACTCCTTTGGGAAGAATAATTTCTTTACGGAACCATACCGAACCGTCAAACGGGCCTTCCTGATCTTCCCATGATCCCGGAACAATCATGGTTTTCCATCCGGAATCATTGGCGTTATCTTTTTCCCAATGCTGGTTGAAACCAATGTCGCTCTGGTCCAGCTCTGCATACCATGCTTTGCTTAATGATCTTTCCTGGGATTCTGTAGATTGTATCAACTCATCATTTTTCCATTTTTCTGCTTCAGCAAGATATTCCGGATATTTTTTCAGTGATTTTTCATCCATCCAGGCCTGAACCGGAGAACCTCCCAGACTGGTATGAATAATGCCTACAGGCACTTTATTCTTTTCATTCAGTTCTTTGGCGAAAAAATAAGCAACCCCTGAAAAATTAAGGATGGTCTGAGGATTTGTACTTTCCCACTTTCCTCCGTCAAGATCATTTTGCGGCGCTTTAAAATTGTATTTCTGCGGAACCGTGAAGAATCTTATATTCTGATTATTGGCGTTTTTAATTTCATCTCCATACAAAGGTGTGAGCCTGCGCATCGGAAGTTCCATATTGGATTGTCCTGAAGCTACCCACACATCACCAATAAGAATATCTTTTAGGGTAATCTCATTAATTGTCATGATATACGGACCTCCCGCAGTAAGCTTTGGAAGCATAAGAGACCAGTTGCCATTTTGGTCAGCTGCTGCATGGTACGTTTTATTGATAAATTTAACCGTAATTTTTTCTCCTGCATCTGCATATCCCCAGATTTTCAGATCCTGATTCCTCTGTAGGATCATTCCGTCTGAAACCAAAGCAGGCAGCCTTACTTTTGCATAAAAGCTGCAAATGCCTGCAAGAAAAAATAATAAGTATAAGATTCTGTTTTTCATGGGAAAAATCTGTTTTTAATTTTGGTTAAGCTTTATTTCTTTTCGTAATTTTCTGACAGTATACGGACTTCAATGATTTTAGCGGTCATCAATTTTTCATCCGCCAGGAATTTTACGGTAAGATTTTCTTTATTCTTTTCTGAATCCGGTATCGGAAGGAGCAGATATTGAGGTGAAGCTCCGGACTTCCCTTCCAGATTTTGAGCAATGATTTTTTTACCGTTGATCTCAATATTCAACGTACGATTGTTATTGGCATCAAAATACAGCAGGTAAAGGAATGAAGCGTTTTTTCCGTTATTTTTCATCCGGTAACTGAACCAGCTTTTGGATTCACGGAAATGATGGTCTTCCATATACCCTGTGCCGGAGTCTTTGCTTTCTATAAAATGATCTGATTCCGGCTGCTGTTCGCCCAGCTGGATCTTATCTGCCGTGATCATATCCAGGTTTCTGGTTTCAGCTTCTTCTTTTGCCCTTTGCTTCAATGTATTTTCTATTCCGTTTTTGTCCGACTGTGGCCAGTACAGAATATATCTTTCTGCCTGAATACTGTAAAACGGCACAAGACTTAAGCCTTTTCCGAATTTTTCAGCCGGATAAAGTCCTGTAATGGCAAAGTTGAGCGGTCCATTGTTGGAGGGCTTAACATGATTGACAACCTCGGAGGAATTCCCAAGGATAACCGGAATTTCATTTAAAGGGATCTGCGGACCATGAGCAATATGGCCTCCTCTGCTATCGTCCGCAAGAAGTCCCTGTTGGTTTTCGGCTCCGTATGTTGCAGCAAGCACTACAGGCCCGTATTTAAATGCATAATAATTGGAATGGTCAGGCAGCTGTTCTGCGGAGATATGCATGGGTAAAATCATTTTTACGACATCTCCCTTTTTCCATTTTTTAGTAAGGGTAAAATAACCGTCAGAACCGCGCTGTACTTTTTCCTGTTTTCCGTTGATCAGAATTTGTACTTCTGAAGGTGTCGTCCATTCCGGACATCTTAGTTTTACATCAAATTCTGACTTCCCTGCAGCATCAAAGATCAATGTTGTTTCAGGAACTTCCGGGAAGTTATTGACTTGACGGAGCACTACATTTTGCTCTTTCCATGTTAGTGTGGAAGGGATAAACAGGTTTACATATAAATCCTTATCCGACTTTGCATAAATCATTTCTCCATATTTCGCATGGTTTTCCATTCCGGATCCTACGCAGCACCAGAAGCTGGTCTGAGGCTGTGAATATACACGATAATGCCCGGGACGCATTGGGGTAAAATACACGAAGCCTCCCTGCTCATGATTTTCTGTGGAAAGGATATGATTGTATAATGCTCTTTCGTAATAATCAATGTAGTAAGATGCTGGCAGGGTTGCATAAAGCTCTTTAGTGAGTTTGAGCATATTGTATGTATTGCAAGTTTCCGGACCTTCAATACTTTTTATCATGCTGCTGAAATCATTGACAGGGTTAAAATGCTCACTCACACTGTTACCTCCAATAACTGAAGATCTTTTCTCTGTAACATTATGCCAGAAAAAATCAGCGGCATTACTCCAGGACGTATTATTTTCAAGATCGGCAATCCGTTTATATCCGATTACTTTTGGAATTTGTGTATTGGCATGAAGTCCTGTCAGCTTATCTTCACCTGCTAAAAGCGGTGTAAGGATAGTCTGATGGGAAAAGCGGTGAGCCAGTTTCAGATATTTCCGGTCATGGGTGATCTCATACACATCTGCAAAAACTTCGTTGAGTCCTCCATGTTCACTGCGCAGCATATCCTGAATCTGTTCATCGGAAAGGCCTGATACTTCATTCAACATCCAATCTGTCAGTCTGATCAGCATTGTTTTTGCTTTTTCATTTTTCGCATACCAATAGGCATCGCGTAATCCTGAGTACAGCTTATGAATATTATATAATGGAACCCAGCGGTCATTCAAACCGAAGCCTGAAGCACGAATGTTTCCCTGTTTTATTTCTTTCCAGATCTTTTTCCCGTCGGGAATTCCTGAAATGTATCCGTCCGGAGAGATATTCTGGCAGCGTGCCAGTTCACTGATCATGTAATCAATTCTCTGTTGTATTGCCCGATCTCCTGTAGAGGCATACATCAGGGATAATGCGGAAATGTAATGTCCTCCTATGTGGCCGTCCAACCCTGTGTTTTCCCAATTGGGATAATTGTCTGCTTTGGGTTTCAGTCCGGCTTCTTTAAGGTAAGGAGCCAGCAATCTGTCCGGTTCCATGGCCATGATATATTGACGGTCTGCCATCATAGCTTTACTGAAAATACTTTCTGATAATTTTACAGTTTCCAAAGGGAAATAATGAATTTTTTTCTTCACCTGTGCAGAGGTAAATGAAACAAAACATAATAAAATAACTGAAAGTTTTGAAGTCATGGATAAATGTTAATTCAACATTTCTAAAATAATGGAAAGAATCTATATACAAAACATTTCTAACGTCTGATTCAGTTATTTTTTTATTTAAAACTTTCTACAAAGCCCTGAAAATAGCAAAAAACGCAGTAGCTTATCATAAAAAATAAGATATTAAAATAACAAAAAAACAAAGCTGTAAAATCATATGATTCCCTATGAAAATGAGTTGAGAATATATTTTGATAAAAAAACCAACGATATACTGAATACCTTATCGTATTTTTAACAGTAAGCCTCTTTACTTAATTATTATTAACATTAAATCTAATTTTAACACAACTTTAACATTCCATTCATGTATAATTAACCTGATTTTTGTGATAATTTTCAGTTTTACCAACTCATCAAGCTCCCAAAATATGCTTTAAGAATAATTTTAATGAAATAAATCATTTATATTTAAAAGTGTAATAATCACATTTATATAATATTGTATTCATAAAAGATTTACCTTTGTAGTAAAATATAAAAGATGACCGAGGATTACTCCCAATATCCCAAACACCTTGTTGCCGTTGACTGTATCATTTTCGGTTTTGATGGCGAAAATCTAAAAATACTTCTTGTAAAAAGAAATTTTGAACCGCAGATGGGCGAATGGTCACTGATGGGCGGCTTCGTTGGCGGTGAAGAAACTTCAGATGAAGCAGCTAACAGAGTGCTTTTTACACTAACCGGTCTTGAAAATATTTATCTTGAACAGCTGAAATGCTATACGGAAATTAACCGTGAGCCAACAGCAAGAATCATGTCTATTTCCTATTATGCACTGATCAATATTGAGAAAGATATTCAGATCAATGAGCAGTACAGTGCAGAATGGGTAGAACTGCAGAAAGCGCCTGATCTTATCTTCGATCATAATGAAATGGTAAAGGATGCTGTAGCCAGGCTGAGGAGAAGAGCTTCCACAGGACCTATCGGGTTTGAGCTTCTTCCTGAAAAATTCACAATGAAGGATCTTCAGAATCTTTACGAAGCTATTTTTGATGAAAAATTTGATAAACGGAATTTTACCAGCAAGATCAACAGTATGGATATTCTTTTGAATACCAACAAAAAGGATATGACCTCTTCCAGAAAAGGATCTTTTCTTTACCGCTTTGACGAAAAAAAATACAACAAAAAAATCTCCCGCGGATTTATGTTTAAGATCTAATCTATACAACTGTATACTTTTGAAAATGAATTTGTAGAAAGTTAACAGTTTGGAGTAATACAAATTCCGCATACTCTTATTAGAAATCTCACTTTTGTGAGATTTTTTTTTGTACTTACCGACAATTTCAAGCAAACCAAACAGTTATTTTCACTTTTTTCAGAATGATCGCAATAAAAATTTATGATAAGGTTTTTTATTTTCTCCTACCACACAATAGATTATAATTAAATGGTTTATAATCGTATTTATGATATGTAATTTTTTGTTAATTTTTAATAAAATATTGACTTATATTTAATATTATGCTTATTTTTATATAAAACTAATAACCATATTTAACGGAAGCTTAGATTTTCACAAACCCATCCTCACCTTCATGGGAAACCAGAAAAAAAGAGAAGAAAAAGATTTTCAAATCAGAAACTGAATAGAAATGATTCAATTGTTCTGTTAAAACCATTGTTGAAGAAACGGAAACAAGTAGTTGAGTAGTTTTAATAGAACAATATAGCATCAATCCTCATTCAAATCCAGCGTCAATAAATCAGAAAGTTTTACTTATCTGCGCAATACTCCTGTGCAGGATGGGAAACAAGTTATTGAAAGCTAAAAAATAAAACCAAACCTTTAAATATATCAAATATGAAAACAAACAAAATGTGGCTTTTTCTGGCCTTTCTGTTAATCATTCTTTCCAGCTGTTCTACGATGGATGAAAAAAATCTACTAGAAGAAGCAGAAACCAACTTAAGTGCCAGCGTTAGCGCAAGAGCATTGGCAGCAACACCAATGCTGCATGTTGGAGGCAAATACCTTAAAGATCCCTGTGACAATAATGTTGTCTTACATGGTGTCGCTATAACTCCCAGCCCCTGGTTCAATGGCTGTCAATATGGTGCTAATTCCGGTTACTGTACCTGGGATAATTATAATGTACAGGGCGCTCTTAACTATAATAAAGCAGTCATGAACAAGCTCAGCAACGCTGCTGATGGCTGGTATCTCAATTACATCCGCCTCCATATTGATCCGTATTGGACCAATGATCCCGGACCGGCTATCCCTGAAAACGATATCTCAAGATTCAATTATAACCGTCTGGTAACATATACCGATCAGGTGATAATCCCACTGATTAACCATGCCCGCAGCTTGGGAATGTATGTCATCCTACGTCCACCAGGCGTATGTCCGAGCCGTATTGCTGTGAACGATGCCTATCATAGCTATCTTAAGACGGTATGGACTTTCCTCTCTCAACATCCCGGATTGAAGAATGCTGACAATGTAATGTTTGAACTTGCCAATGAACCTGTTGAGATTCTTGGAACAAACGGTACATGGGGATCAACGGGCAACGAGCATTTTGCCGCGCTTAAAAACTTCTTCCAGCCACTGGTTAACATCATCCGTAACAACGGGGCCAATAATGTTTGCTGGATACCGGGTACAGGCTGGCAATCACATTATCAAGGCTATGTCAATAACCAGATCACTGGCGGTAATATTGGTTATGCTGTTCATATCTATCCTGGGTATTGGGGTGGTGTCAACAACTATCAATCCTTTCAGAATGCATGGAATATCAATGTTAAACCGATTGCTGACATTGCACCGATTGCTATTACAGAAACCGACTGGGCCCCACAAGGATATGGTACTTTCGGTATTGGTACAACAGGTACGGCAGGCGGAAGCGGATTTGGTGCCAATTTAAAATATATTGTGGATCAGGCCGGCAATGTAAGCTGGAATGTTCTTGCCCCGGATAATCTCCTCCACAAAGGCGATCCTAATGCAGGAACAGCCTACAACAACGATTGGGAAGCCTGCGCCGCACCAGTTAAACAGTGGTTCCAGCAATATGCATCCTCCAATTATCCTGTTGGAAACTGTAATACAAACAGCAGCCTGGTCAACAATGGCATTTACGAAATCGAATTTCAGACCGATGCCAATAAAGTACTTGATCTGAAATCCGGAGAGGATTCCAATGGTGCAGTGCTAAGACCATGGACAAGAAATGGCGCTTCTGCACAGCGATGGGTTGCCATTGATGCGGGTAATGGCTACTGGCGCTTTGTATCTAAAGCGAGTGCATCCAATCGCTGTATTGATTTAGCCAGCAACAGCAATACACTGGGAACTGCAATCCGGCTTTGGCAAAGCTATAGTAACGATGCACAAAGCTGGCAGGTAGTTGCCGCTTCTAATGGTTACTACAAAATCCTGTCCAAGGTGGACCCTACACGTGGCTGGGACATTCCCAACTGTACCATGGATGGTAATTCAAACTTACACCTTTGGGATTATTATGGTACTTCGTGTCAGTTGTTCAAGTTCAAATATATTGGGATGAACTGATATCAATACAAAAACAGGATGCTTTTTAAGCGTCCTGTTTTTTTTATATGCAAAAAGTCAATTTTGCTTCGCAAGACAATGGTGAATTTCTAAAAATTGACAGTGAAACGAATTCACTATTGATCATTCGCTTTTACCAAAACCTCACATACAAGGCAGTCAGTAAAAAGCAATGTCATCACGATCAAAAACTAAAGTTCAGGTTCAAATATATTGAAATGAACTAAGCTCCATAGAAGTGCATTTAGCTAATTCTGAAACAAAAAAACAGAATGCTTTTTAAGCATCCTGTTTTTTTATATGTAAAAAGTCAATTTTGCTTCGCAAGTCAATGATAAATTTTTAAAAATTGACAGTGAAACGAATTCACTATTGACCATTCATTTTTTCATATTCAACGTTCGTTTACCAAAACCTTACATACAAAGCAGTTAGTAAAAGAAGTGTCATCACAATCAAAACTAAAGTTCTGTTGTCTACTTTAAACATCGTAGCATCAATGGCAAAAGCTTTAGGATTAATTTTCGGACCTGCAAGACTGATCAGGATCATGGCAATAATCGTGATAAAGAATGACCATCCCATATTGATCAGGAAAGGAATTTCGGTAATGGTATGCACTACTCCATTTTCCAGCTTTTCATAAGTGAAAGCAGTGTACATCCATGTCTCTTTCCCGAAAATTTCTACGGCAAAGCTGTTGAAGAAGATCGCAAGGACGAAGCCTAAAATAACTCCTACCAAGGCCGCTGTACCAGTCGTTCTTTTCCAGAACATTCCCAGAAGGAACATGGCAAAAACTCCAGGACTGATAAAGCCGGTATATTTCTGGATAAATGTGAAGCCTCCTTCACCCCCAATTCCCAAAACATCTGTCCAGGTGAATGCCAGTGCAGCCATCATGGCGATAATGATTACCCAGCGGCCTGTTCTCACCATCTGAATTTCGGTGGCGTCTGTTTTAAGGTATTTTTTATAGATATCGAGGGTAAAAATGGTTGAGATACTGTTTACTTTTCCTGCCAGGGAAGCGACAATCGCTGCCGTTAATGCTGCAATAGCCAACCCTTTAAGACCGGAAGGTAGAAATCCTAAGATTGCAGAATAGGCTCCGTCTTTTACTCCATTAAATCCCGGAAGGTGTCCTTTTGAATATAAAACGTAAGCGGCAATTCCCGGAAGCATTACGATCACAGGCATGAATAGTTTCAGGAAACCTGCAAATAAAATCCCTGTTCTTGCCGTTTTCAGATCTGCTCCCAAAGCTCTCTGGGTGATGTACTGATTACAGCCCCAATAGTTCAGGTTAACAATCCATTGGCCGGCAAAATACATAGCCAGACCCGGTAGCACGACATACTTCTGTACATCAAGGTTCTGAGGCATTGCCAGCGTAGTTGTGGTCGTTGTTGGTTTTTCAAGAATCAGCTTAAAGTGCTGCGGAGCTTCATTGATCAGGGTATTGAATCCTGCCAGCGCATTTCCTACAGCCGCTCCGTTGATTCTCTGGTCTACAATCTGCAAAGCCATATAAACCGTTGCAAAACCTCCGATAATAAGGACTGCTACCTGGATAACATCTGTATATCCAATTACTTTCATTCCTCCAAGTCCGATCAGAAGGGCCATAAGCAAAAGAGCGATCATAATACCGTGAAGGTGTTCTCCTCCCAGTAAAGTATCAATAGCCAGAGCTCCAAGGTAAAGAATGGAAGTAAGATTCACAATAACATACAGAAACAGCCAGAAGACTGCCATGATCAGCGAAACAGATTTATTATACCTTCTTTCCAGAAACTGGGGCATGGTATAGATCTTATTTTTAAGATAGATCGGAATAAACCAAACTGCGATGATAATTAATGCAAGGGCAGCGATCCATTCGTAAGCGGCAACAGCAATTCCGACAAAGAAACCTTCACCGCTCATCCCGATAAACTGTTCAGCAGAGATATTGGAAGCGATTAAGCTGGCTCCAATCGCCCACCAGGTCAAAGATCCTTCTGCAAGGAAATAATCTTTACTTCCTGTAGATTCAGATTTTTTCTTTTTATAGATCCATAGTCCGTAGGAAGCTACCACTACGAAATAGATCAGGAATATGATAATATCAATAGTTGCTAATTTTCCCATGGTTTAGTTTTTAACGGAGAATTTATAGATGGTTTTCGACTGGTATTTCTGTCCGGGCTTCAGTTCTGTGGAAGGAAAAGAAGGCTGGTTCGGTGAATCCGGGAAATGCTGTGTCTCTAAGCAGAACCCAGTTCTGAATTCATTTTTACCGCCGGTTTTGGTGTCAAACTTTCCGTCGAGAAAATTACCGGAATAAAACTGCACACCGGGTTCATCTGTGAAGACTTCCATCAGTCTTCCTGTTCCCTGGTGATACACTTTGGCGATGCTTCTCAGACCTTTTCCATTCAGTATCCAGTTATGATCATATCCTTTTCCTTTTTTCAGCTGATCATCCTCTGCACTGATATCTTTCCCGATAGGTTTTGAAACCGTGAAATCAAAAGGAGTTCCTTTTACGGCTTTCTGCTCACCGGTAGGAATCAGGGTTTCATTAACCGGAAGGAATTGATCTGCATTAATTTGCAGCTCGTGATCGGTAATCGTTTTAGTGAAATTTCCTGACAGGTTAAAATAGGAATGCTGGGTAAGATTTACCACTGTTGGCTTATCAGTTTCTGCTTCATAGGAGATTTCCAAAGCATTGTCGTCCGTAAGCGTGTAGAAAACGGTTGTTGTCAGTTTTCCCGGATATCCTTCTTCACCATCTGCACTGGTGTAGGATAATTTCAACGTTGGAAATTTTGCATCTTTTACCACTTCAATATTCCAGAATCTGGTATGAAATCCCTCTTTTCCTCCATGAAGGCTGTTGGGTCCATCATTTTTATCGATTTCGTATGCTTTACCTTCCAGTGTGAATTTAGCATTGGCAATTCTGTTACCATATCTTCCGATCAATGCACCGAAATAATACGGGTTGCCATTGAAATACCCTTCTGGTTTTGTAAAGCCAAGGACTACATCCTCATATTTCCCGTTCCTGTCCGGAGCGGTTAAAGAAGTGATAATTCCTCCGAAGTTGATGATCTCAACTTTCATCCCGTTTTTATTGCTTAAAGTATATTTTTTAATAGAATCGCCTTTTGGCGTCACTCCATAGTCTGAAGTATGCACATTCTCCATTTTTCCTGAAATATCCTGTTTGTTATTTTCTTTTCTGCAGCCGAAAATAATTAAAAATAATAAAATAAAAATGCCGTTATGTGTTGCTTTTTTCATAATTATTTACATATTTTTTAAAATTAATTAACGATAATACATTTCATTCCAACGAAGTGTATTTTTGAAATCACGCATTCTGGTATCTTCATCAATAACTAATGATTCAATTCTAGCAATTTCAGCAAAATCCTCCAGCTGCTCTGCTGAAATGTTTTCACTGTAACATGTATGGTGCGCTCCTCCAGCCAGTATCCAGGCTTCTGCGGCGGTATATAAATCAGGAAGAGGTTTCCATAAAACCCTTGCTACCGGAAGTTTTGGCAACTCTTCTGTAATTTCCAATGCTCTGGTTTTATTGATCAGCAGTCTGAAATGGTTTCCAAAGTCCATCAGGGCAGCGTTGAGAGAATCAATGTTTCCTCTGGAATTGAAAACGAGACGCACCGGATCTGCTTTTCCCCCGATTCCCAGCGGATGAATCTCACATGAAGGTTTTCCGGCTGCCAGCACAGGATCTACTTCCAGCATGTGGGAACCTAAAATGGAAGGATTGGAAGGATCCAGATGATAGGTATAATCTTCCATAAAGGCATTTCCTCCTTCAAGGTCCTGCCCCATTGTTTTCATGGCGCGTACGAGTGCTGCTGTTTTCCAGTCTCCTTCGCCTGCAAATCCGTATCCTTTCTGCATAAGGCGCTGTACGGCAATTCCCGGCAGCTGCTCCAGCCCGTGAAGGTCTTCAAAGGTATCTGAAAATCCTTTAAATCCTCCTTCTTTTAAAAATTTTCCAAGTCCCAATTCAATTTTTGCAGCGGTGTGCAGTGAACTTCTTTGGGCTCCTCCTGCCAAAAGAGAGGCTGCCATGTGATAAGAAGATTCATATTCTTCCATCAGGCTTTTTATTTCTCCTTCACTTACTGAGTTAATAACTCCTACAAGATCACCGATTCCCCAGGTATTGACTGAAAAGCCGAATTGGGTTTCAGCTTCCACTTTATCTCCATCTGTAACGGCTACAAATCTCATATTATCTCCAAAGCGTGCAAATTTAGCTCCCTGCCAGTCGTCCCAGCCTGCAGCAACACGGCTCCAGTCACCGATCTGCCTCTGAACTCTTTCTTCTGACCAGTGTCCTACCACTACCTTTCTGTTTTTTCGGAGTCTACTTACCATGAAACCGAATTCACGGTCTCCGTGAGCTGCCTGGTTAAGATTCATAAAATCCATATCCATGGTAGACCACGGAATATCTCTGTTGAACTGGGTATGCAGATGCAGAAGAGGTTTCTGTAAAATTTTTAATCCTCTGATCCACATTTTGGCGGGTGAAAAGGTATGCATCCAGGTAATAATTCCTATACAGTTTTCTGCCTGATTGGCGGCTGCAATGGTTTCAAATATCTCTTCGGTGGTTTTTACCGTCGGCTTTACAATAACTTTTACCGGAATGAAAGAAGATTTTTCAAGTTCTGCCACAATTTTCTGTGAGTGGTCTGCCACCTGCGCCAGTGTTTCAGGTCCGTATAGATGCTGACTTCCTGTGATGAACCAGACTTCTTTGGTATTGAGGGGTGTTAACATAATTTTGTTGATCGTTAATAGTTGTTTATGTTGAAGTGTTTAGTGTTTAAATTCCTGTCCATAGTAAGCGTTCTTGCCGTGCTTACGTTCATAGTGTTTTTTGATGAGTGATTCTTTCAGACGTTCTGCATCAGGATTGATCTGTCTGGTGAGATACGCCATTTCGGCAATGGTTTCGAGCACTTTGCTGTTGTAGACTGCTTTCTCAGCATTTTTTCCCCAGGTAAACGGACCGTGATTGCCGATCAGAACCATTTCTACTTCTTCCGGAGAGAGCTGTTTTTCTTTAAAGCATTCCAGAATCTGTATTCCTGTATTGTATTCGTAGTTTCCTTCAATCAGTTCATCCCGCATCGGTGGAGCGCAGGGAATATCTGTCGTTAAATGATCTGCATGGGTAGTTCCGAATACAGGAATATCCATTTGCGCCTGTGCCCAAGCCACGGAATAGATCGCATGAGTATGTGAAATTCCACCGATATTTTCCCAGTTTTTATACAAATAAGCATGGGTCTTGGTATCGGAAGAGGGTCTGAGCCTGCCTTCAATGACATTGGCATCAAAGTCCAGAATCACCATATCTTCCGGCTTTAAAACGTCATAAGGAACACCGCTGGGTTTAATGGCAAAAATGCCTTTGTCACGGTCTACAGCACTCACATTCCCGAAAGTATAAACCACCAGCTTCAGCGCATCCAGCTGCATATTCGCTTCATAACATTCTCTTTGGAGTTCTTTATAGGTATTCATTTTGAGTATCATTCAAAAGGTTAATATTCAGGAGTTCTGAAGTTCTTTTCTGTTGTTTTTCAGCTTGGTATTGTATTCTACAAAATCAGCGAGCTTCTGGTATTGCTGCATTAATTCTCTGTAGTGCTGTACTTCTTCGGCTTTCGGCTGGTATTCCGCTTCAAATGCGGAGCCCATTTTCATGCTTGCTTCCTGAACGGTAGGATAAATCCCTGCTGATACGGCCGCATAAACAGCAGCTCCCAAAGCAGGAGTCTGGTCCGAAGCGGCAACCACAATCGGCATATCCAGAACATTAGCGAGTGTCTGCATGATAAACGGCGATTTCCTTGCTACTCCTCCGATTCCGATCACTTTATTGATTTTCACACCTTCCTCTTCAAACCGGTCAACGATCTTTTTAGCTCCGAAGCAAATAGCATTCACTAAAGCTTTGAAAATATGAGGAGCTTTTGTTCCCAGAGAAAGCTGGCTGATCGCTGCCTTAAGTTCCTGGTCTGCATCCGGTGTTCTTCTTCCGTTTACCCAGTCCAATGCAACCGGAACGGTATCTGAAAGAGGAATTTTTTCAGCTTCAAGGGTTAATTTTCTGATAAGTCCTGTCTCCATTTCTTCAGCAAGCTTTGTCTTCTGCTCATCTGAAATACTTTCAGATTGCATCATAACCTGGTGAACCGGCCACATTAAAATATCTTTATACCATGCCAGTACATCTCCAAAGGCAGACTGTCCTGCTTCAAGCCCTATCAATCCTGGAATTACGGAGCCCTCAACCTGTCCACAGATTCCTTTTACCGTTGTATCCCCGACAGCTTCCTGTGAGGCTACCATAATATCACAGGTAGAAGTTCCCATGATCCTGATCAGTGTATTTTCTTCCACCCTTGCTCCCACAGCTCCTGAATGGGCATCAAAGGTTCCTACGGTAATGATGGTTTTGGTGGTAAGACCTGTTTTTGCAGCCCATTCTTCATTCAGGTAACCGGCAATTTCATCTGAAGTATAGGTTTCCCGGTATAATCTTGCTCTGAGCGCTCCCAGAGAAGGATCAAGCCTGTTGAGGAATTCTTCGGAAGGCAGACCGTCCCATGACTCATGCCACATGGCTTTATGACCAGCTGCACAACGGCTTCTTTTAAAGGTGGCCAGATCTTTATGATCTGATAAAAGGAAAGTCAGATAATCACAGTGTTCCATCCAGCTATAAGCTACATTTTTTACTTCTGCATCTGCTCTGCTGATGTGCAGTATTTTAGCCCAGAACCATTCTGAAGAATAAATACCGCCTTCATATTTTGTATAATCTTCACCACCCCATGTTCTTGCCAGGATATTGATTTCTTCGGCTTCACGAATAGCGGTGTGGTCTTTCCATAAAACCATCATAGCATTGGGATTTTCTTCAAATCCCGGAACCAGGGCCAGGGCTGTTCCGTCACTGGTTACAGGAAGCGGTGAAGAGCCTGTAGTATCAATACAAATACTGACGATCTGCTCTGCCGGTATCCCGCTTTCTCTTACTACTTCTGAAATAGTCTTTTCCAGACCTTCAATATGATCTGAAGGATGCTGTCTGAAACTGTTGGCTGAGGGATTACAGAATTTACCTTCCTTCCATCTCTGGTAGTAGCTGACTGAAGAAATTATTTCGGAACCGTTTTCAGTATCAATAAGGACGGCCCGTACGGAATCTGTACCATAGTCCAGCCCGATAACATATTTTTTCATGGTGGTGAAACGTTTTTGATTGTTGAGATTTTAAATTCTCCTGATGAGATAAAAACAAATATAAGATTCTATTTTAAATAAATGTAAAAAACACACTTATTTTTCATAAACACATGTTTTACAGTTAATTAAATTGTATTTAACTTTAAAACCACTAAAGAGTTGGCCGGAATTTCCGTTGAAATTTCACCATTTTTGGCTTCAGAAATCTCTTCTTTAGGTTTTATGGGTTCAGCATCGAAACTATTTTCAGTAGAAAGCTGTGGTGCAGACAGAAGGATTTTGGTTATTTTCTTCCCTGTTTTCAGAGTTCCGGGTTTGATATTTACTGTTTTAGCCTGAGTATCAGTATTAACTATTTTAATAATGATCTCATGAGTTTTAACATCCTTTACTGCTGTAGCGTATAATTTTTCCTGGCCGGATACCGCTTTTCTGTTGCTTTCTATTTTCAGTACATCCGTTCCTTTGTTGTTGGAGAATAATTTCTGAACATAATAGTTTGGGGTTGCATAAGATTTCAGATTATTGAACCAGATAAGATCAGGTGTCCACTGCCAACCATCAGCATGGGCAAAAAGCGGTGCATAGGAAGTCATATACACAACATCTGCATTTCTTTCAAGACCGGTCATAAAAGCGGCTTCTGAAAGGGCGGTCAACCAGTTATTTTTATTATCTGGTTTTACCACACCTACAGACTGGGCTGCATATTCCCCGGCAAAAACTTTTGGTCCGGAACGGTCATAATGGTCATACCTGCCGGCATTTTTCATGAACCATTCAGGAGAGTTGTAATAGTGCTCATCTACAATCTGTGCATTAAGCTGTTTCAGCTCTTTCCAGCCATATTCGAAGAACTCGCCATCAGGTGACGGTCCACTTCCAGAGATAATCTTAATACCAGGATATTTAGCATGAATGGCTTTTTCAAATACTTTATAGCGTTCAATATAATCTGCTCCCCACTGCTCATTTCCCACTCCGATAAATTTTAAATTAAAAGGTTTCGGATGTCCCATTTCAGTTCGGATTCTCCCCCATTTTGTACCGGAATCTCCGTTGGCAAATTCAATCAGGTCCAGGGCATCCTGAACGTAGGGATCAAGGTCTTCCATTTTCACCAGTTCTGCCGTATTGAACTGGCAAGCCATACCACAGCTCAGAATAGGAACAGGTTCTGCGCCGAGATCTTCGGAAAGCTGGAAATATTCAAAAAATCCCAGTCCGAAAGACTGTCCGTAATCCGGTGTAAGCCTGTGTGGAAATCCTGTACTCCATTTATTGATGAGATATTCACGGTCTGCTGCATTTCCTATTGTTTTTTTCCATTGATACCGCTCTGCCAAAGTTCTTCCTTCAACAATACAGCCTCCAGGAAATCTCAAAAATCCGGGCTGCAAATCATATAGTTTCTGAACAAGATCTTTTCGTAATCCTCCTTTTCTGCCTTTCCAGGTATTTTGAGGGAAAAGTGAGATCATATCCATATTTACAATGCCGTTTCCTGTAAATGTGATCTGCAGTTTTGCTTTTTCTATGGTCTGCGGTGCTTTGAAAACGGCTGTATACTTCTGCCACCCCTTTCCTTTTATAAGTGTGGAAACTGAAGAAATTTCCTTACCGCTTTCATCAACAAGACTTGCATTTACCGCAGCAATATTTCCTGAAACATTCTCCAGATCAAAACTGAAATCATAATTTTCACCCTGATGAATACCTATTCCTCTGAATCCTTCATTCTCCAGAATATAATTTTTATCGTTCAGAACGGTAATTCGTGCGTAATTTTTATTGGTTTTGGCAGGGTCGGAATAAATGGTCAGAAACCCGGAATCAAGATTAGGAGAAAGTGTTTTTGTGTTGGGCTGTTTCCATCCTGTAAATGGCTCATCAAATTCAAAGCTTCGGTTTTTAATCAGCTCAGCATACAATCCGCCATCTGCTGCAAAATTGATGTCTTCAAAGAAAATCCCGTACATGGTGGGCTGTATTTTAACAGGAGCAGAGGTTTCTTTCAGATCCAGATCAAAGGTACGGACCGTCTTATTCTGAGCCGAAAAAAAAGCAGCACTGAGGGAAATTGCGATAGAAAATATTTTATTTTTTGTTATCATAGATCGTATATTTTGAAAACTAAAGCATGTCTCAATTTGTTTTGAATCAATTTTTATTTTACTGTTAGCGGGATACTTTTCAACCCTGCGTCATCAGAAGTTCCCCCATAAAAAATGGTATAGTCACCGGGTTTTGAAACCAAATCATCTGCTTTTTCATCATAAAAGGCAAATGAATCTTTGGAAAGGTTGAGCTGAATATTTTTTGTTTCTTTGGATTTAATCAAAGTTCTTTCAAAAGCTCTTAACGTTTTTAACGGCACGTGGATATCATTATTTCTTTTAATATAGACCTGAACCACTTCTTCGCCATCCCTTTCTGAAACATTGGTTACCGGAATTGTGATCGTCACATTTTCGTTGGTACTGATTGTATTTTTGCTCAGTTTTGAATCTCCGTAAACAAATTTGGAATAGCTCAGTCCATGCCCGAATGCGTAAAGAGGTTTTTCCGTCATATAACGGTAGGTTCTCCCCTGCATATCATAATTTTCAAATCCTTCATGTTTGCTTGTCTTTGAAAGAGCATTGTCCAGCTGTTCAAGGTTTTTATAAAAAGTAATGGGCAATTTTCCGGAAGGGTTATAATCCCCTGCCAAAACATCTGCTACAGCAGTTCCTCCGGATTGCCCGCCATACCAGGCATTTAGTAAAGCACCATAATTTTTTTCATCCTTCTCCAATCCCAGAGCACTTCCGGTACAAAGAACAAAAACAACAGGTTTGCCGGTTTTTCTAAGCTCTGCCAACAGGTCCCGCTGAACTTTAGGGAGGGCAATGGAAGTTTTATCACCTCCTCTGAAGCCTTCTGCATTCACCATCATCTCTTCACCTTCCAGACTTGGAGAAAGTCCACCTGCAAAGACAATGACATCTGCACTTTTCACCTTTTCTCTCACCGAAGCAAAATTAACAGGGTCTTTTCTGTAGACTTCAAAGCTGATGCTTACATATTTTCCTTTTTGTGTATGACGCAGCTCTATCTGGTATTCTTTTCCTTTTTCCATTTTTACAGGAAACTCCGAAGGATGTCTTGCATCAGGTCCTTTCCTTGTGGCGATTTCTTTTCCGTCCACGAAAAGTGTATAGATATCAGAAGTGGAAGCAGAAAATATAACATCTCCTGTATAAGTGCTTTTGAAAACCCCTGAAATGATAGCTGAGGTATTTTCTCTTCCTACATTGGGAGCCAACTGAGTTCCTCCAAAGCTGTTATAGCTGATGGCGGTGGAATTTACGGAAGTATTGGCCGGCTGCCCTTTGAATTCATTATTATTGAAGAACTCTACTTTCATTCCTTTCGCGCCGTTTTTCTGACTGATGAAATTCTGGTACAATGACGTTCTGGAAGAAGGATCTGTAACTTCACTTCCCTTTTCGTAGATGATTTCAGCATTCGGGAATTTGGATTTGATTCCGTCTAAAATCGTTACAATGGAAGAAGGCGTTCCGTTATAGTTTCCTAACTGCATCAATCCGTCATCAGCATTCGGACCTACAACGGCAATTTTTTTAATACTTCTGCTGAGAGGCAGAATATTCTTTTCATTTTTCATCAGCACAATTGATTTTTGTGCCATTTTCAGTGCCTGCTTTTTATGTTCTTCAGAATCTACTACAGAATATGGAATGGTATTCCAGTGAACGGAAGATTTCGGATCAAGCATTCCCAGCTCAAACCAACCTTTCAGGATTCTGCGCATCGATGCATCGATATCATTTTCGGTAATCAGCCCGCTTGCAAGAGATTTATTCAGATTGTTATAGGTATCTCCACATTCCAGATCTGTAGAATGTTTCAAAGCATCTGCTGCGGTTGTTTTCTCATCAGGATGGGTACCATGGTATTTTTTCTGAAAGAAATCGGCCAGTGCCCAGCAGTCTGAGACCACCATTCCGTCATACTTCCATTTTCCACGGAGAATTTCAGTAAGCAAAGTATTGTTTGCACAACATGGCTGCCCGTCAAAGGCATTGTAGGCGCACATCACTTCCCTTACATTTCCTTCCTGAACCAATGCTTTGAAAGCGGGAAGATAGGTTTCATACAGATCTCTTTTTGAGATTTCTGCATTGTAAGAATGGCGGTTCCATTCCGGTCCGCTGTGTACCGCAAAATGTTTGGCGCAGGCATGAGTTTTAAAATATTTAGGGTCGTTTCCCTGCAGACCTTTTACCGCTGCAACGCCGAGAACAGAGGTAAGATAAGGGTCTTCACCATAGGTTTCCTGACCTCTTCCCCATCTTGGGTCACGGAAAATATTGATATTGGGTGTCCAGAAGGTAAGTCCTTCGTACCGCCCTGTTTTTTTTGCTTCATCAAAAGACCTGTTGTATTTTGCCCGTGCTTCATCAGAAATCATTTCAAACGTTTTAAAATGTTCCGTAACATCCCACGTGGCTGCCATCCCGATTGCTTGGGGAAAAACAGTGGCTGTACCTGCTCTTGCCACCCCATGGAGTGCTTCATTCCACCATCCGTAGGCAGGAATTTCCAGACGGGGAACTGCCTGGGAGTTATCCATCATCATTCCTATCTTTTCTTCTGTTGTCAGTAAAGAAAGAAGGTTCTCTATTCTTTCATTAACCGGAAGGTCCGGATTTCTGAATGGGTATTTATAATGGCTTTGGGCAAAAAATAAAGGGGTTGCCAGGGTTGCACATAGGATTATTACAATTCTTTTCATAGGTATATGGTTTCAATAAAGTCCTAAGAATTTGTGGATTCTGTAATTAATGGTTTTCTAACCACAGATTTCACAGATTTTCACAGATGACTGCGCATATTTCTTTATAAGAATTAGGGATCAGTAAAGTCCGAAAAATGGCTGTGGATTTTGTGATTAATAATTTTCTAACCACAGATTTCACGGATTTTCACAGATGACTGCGCGTATTTCTTATTAAGAATTAGGGATCAGTAAAGTCCTAAAACTTTGTGGATTCTGTAATTAATGATTTTCTAACCACAGATTTCACAGATTTTCACAGATGACTGCGCATATTTCTTTATAAGAATTAGGGGTCAGTAAAGTCCGGAAAAAGGCTGTTGATTTTGTGATTAATCATTTTCACACCACTGATTTCACATATCTTCATGGATAATTATGTTTTCATTCTTATTTTATACAAATTGCCCGTATCATTGAGCAGCAATGCACTAAAAAACAAATATAATGTTCTATTTTAAATAAATGTAAATAATACACTTAAATTAATGATAAATCACAGTTATTTTTGGTTTTCATCTACGAAATTGTGGAAATAAGCCACCATAAGCAATGTTTATGATGGCTTAAATTCAATTTATTCTTTGACAAATTTTTGTTTTACCACTGTATTATTCTTTTGAGTAACCTCAATAAAGTAAATACCAGCGGGGAAATCTCCCACATTAATATGGTTTTTCCCTGAATTTATTTTTACTCCGGATCTGATGACACCACCTCTTCCATCAAAAATGGTTGCCGTAGCTTCTGAGAGATCAGAATCAATGAAAAGATCTGATTTTACCGGATTTGGATATATTTTCACACTTTCTTTTTGAGTCTCACCAGGAATATTTCTGGCACTTAACGATCCGAAATTTAAAGGAAGAACATTGGCAGAATAGGCATTTTCTTCTGTAAGATATGCTTTGAAAGATCCTATTGCAGGCTCACTTCCGGCAGTTACTTTATAGAAGCCTGTTACTCCGTTTTCTGTTTTCAGCACATAAGCATTGGCAGGAACTTTAATGCTCTGATAAACTCCGTTCATCTGATTGACAGTAATTGCTTTGGGTGTCGAAACGTTTCCTGAACCGTTGAAAGTTATATTTCCTGTCGCATTAATGATTACCGGAGTATTTGCGGGAATAATTCCGTTTGAAACTGCGATACAGTTGATATTATTGGCATTCGGAGACATCAAATAAGCAGTAACTCCAGATGGTATATTGGCCTGGAATGGCAGGATCAGCACATCATAACCATTAAATGTACGACTGTAAGAGGCCGTATTGGCTGTGAAATTAAACGGCACCTGAAAATCCATACCCTGACCGGAAAGGACAAGATTTGAACAAGCTGTCCCTGAAATCACATTATTGGCAGATGAAGTTACGTTTGAATTCACATAATAGATGCTGTTAGTGTTAGCACTCATAGGCTGCCAGTTATTAGAGGAAGTAACTCCTGCTGCATTTCTGAAGTCTACAGAAGTGTAATAGCCGTTTTCCAGGGCATCCATCAGATAGCTGTCGCTTGCGGAATAGGTTCCTCCAAATTTGGAAGCAATTTCATTACCCACATTGAAATAAACATCACCCAGATTAAGCGTAAGTACAGAGCTGTAATTGGAATTTCTCAGTCCTAAAATTCCTTTGCAGCCGTCTGTAAGAACCTGTCTTGAAATATCGAATGTGATATCGAAATTTCCTCCCTGAGGAAAATTAATTTTGCCGTAATTATATGATTTGGTTATGCCCAGGTTATTGATATAGTATAAAGTAGTATTGTCCGAATAGCTTTGTCCCGCCGTTGTATAGCTGTTTACATGCAGGATCAGTTTATTGTACCTGTCATTAAGCTGAAGATATCCGTTAGCCGTAGTCATATTATTGCTGATAAGAGGGCTTGGATTGGAGAATGTCACCGTTGTATTACTGATATTGAATCCTGTCCCAAAAGATGTACTGGTAGCCGTTTGGGTCTCAATTTTATTATAATGAATATCACCACCTGTCATCAGAGAAGCAGGCCTGTCACCACTTTTATTAAAAACAAATGTCATGACACTGGAAGGGCTGATATCAGCAGTAGGCCGGAATGTTGCCGTACTCAAAGAAATAGGTGTGTTGACCATATTGGATTGTGTATTGGTCAGGATTTTTGTTCCTGAAGTTGTATAAAAAGGCAGGTCAACTTTCAAACTATATGTATTCTGAGAAGGATTGATGACCATAAGAACGACCTGATTGCCATCCTGGGAAATATAGGAAGAGCCTTGTAAAACTCCGGTTTTGTCATCCCATTTTGCCTCTATTCTCGTCTTTCCTGTTGTGTATTTGGCATAATGTGAAAGAATATAGCCTCTTTTGGTCATTACACCTGCAGGAGTTCCGTAAGTTCCGTCACCCATTAAGCCATAATAACGTTTGGCAGAATAATGAATCCAGGCATTGACATTGCCCAATAATGCATTGTTGACACTACCAGCGAAAGTAAAAGCATCTGTATTCCAGCTGAAATCACGGGCTGGCTGGGTAGATGAAGAGTTCCAGTTGATCAGATATTCTGTCTGCCAGATTTCTTTGTTGTAATTCTGGAATTGTTTGTAGGTAGACTGCATAAGCCCATATTGATGACCGCCATACACTTCAAAATTAGCCATTGCCGTAGGATCCAGCAAAGCACTGGCAAAATTATCCGTAAATCCGACACTTTCTGGAGCAATTACTTTACAGTTGATGAGTTGCCCGTAATTTTTGATAAAATTGGTAATCTGTGCAGGAGTCCATATACATCCCTGATACTGGGCCATTTCATCCGGCTCATTCTGGATTGAAATATAATCAAGCTCTACTCCATTGTTCTGGAGATAGGTCACAAAGCTGTTAAGATAAAGGGCATAGTCCTGATAATTTTCCGGCTTTAAATATCCGATCTGCTGTACTCCGTTGGCATCGGTATAGACTGCATTTACATGGTTATTGGTTTTCCAGGCTGCGGGCATTGTCCATGGTGAGGCGAAAATGGTAAGCCCCATAGATTTGGCGAGCTGTGCTGTGGCAAGTACGGAACTCCAGTTGCTGCTGTTCTCGGGAATATACAATCTCATAATGTTATATCCACCTTCACTGGAAGTGCCCCAAAGTGTCTGAATTTCTGAGGTAGACATATGGTTATACGCAAACTGAGGACTGCATACAAATCCCCCGAATCCTTTTATTTTCTGATAAGATGTGTTCTTATCAATTTTTACAGTGGTAAGCTGTCCATGCAGCAGACAACTGAAAAACAATATAGAATGAATACTGACAAGATTTAAAAGTTTTTTCATAATGGTTTAGTTTTAGATAGTCGTGATTTTGATTGCAAATAATTAGAGTAAGGGCAATAGAGTCCCCATCAAGACAGTTCATTTTTAAAAACCGTCAGGAAATATCCTGAAATAGATCAGGCAGCGATCTGTTAAATAAAGCTGTTTACAAAATCATCCGCTGTTTTTTCTCTTCATTCTCTGTCAGGGAACTGTATTTCAGATTGGATGTGAATAAAGGTTAGTGTTTCATAATTAAAGTGTTGTTTGTGATGAGTATTGGAGCATTCAGTGAAGTATTTCGCTTTCGGGAGCGCCCAGATAAGAGGGTTTTAAACCTCCGGTGTTGATCAGGAGTTTTTCAAGGACAATTCCTGGTTCCAGCACTCTGAAACGTAAAGTATGTTTTCCTGTCTGCTGAACCGAATGTTTTGTAGCGGATTTAATGATATGTTCAGACTGCCATCTTCCCAATTCTCCTTTGTAATGGCCATTGAAGTTGACAATCTGCGGAGTTTCGTTGTCAAAAGAAATCTCATAACGCAATCCTTTATTATGATTAAAATTTAAAGTCGGAGCTAATAATAACTGGACTTCAAACTCACCTTTTGATTCAAAGTTTATATCATATTCAAGCCAGATATTTTCATCAGCTTTTGGATAGGCATTCTGCGGAAAGGTTGTCACCCCCGATTTTGTTTTTCCGAAATCAGGAATCACTTCCCAATGGATCCGGTCAGAATTACTCATTCTTGCAAAATTTTCTGCTTCAATGGAAACATAACCATTTTTCTCCTGAAATATCTTTTCTTTGGGAACCTCATCGTCAGAAATATAGGTCACTTCTGGCATTATATTTTCTTTTCCGTCTGCCCAGCTTTTATATCCTATTCTCATCTGATCCATCATATGCTTCCATTTTCCTCCGGCAATCACATTATTGTATTGATTGTCCAGATAAGCGTTTCTTTCAAAACATGTCTTCACTTTATCTGCATAGAAATTGGCTTCCGGATCTTTTTTCGCTGCCAGTTCCCTGTTTTTTGCTACAGCGTAGTACATTTCGTACAAATTGCTGCATGCATCGATAGGATACAAAACCAACTGATAATACGCATCCTGATATTCTGCCGGAATCTGCTCTTTTAACCGTAAAGCTTCTACGGCCAATGCTCTGTAATCATTTAAAACCGTCTCAAATTCATGATAATTTTCAAGGCTGTACGTTTTGCTGTCAAGGGTTTCAGGCGTAACTCTCCTGTTGTATTTGGCATATAGATTAATCATCCTGGCAATTTCTTTGGCGTGTTTTTCACCAAACTGCTGAGCAGTCCATTTCTCAGTATATTCCAGAAGGTTTTTAGCGTTAAACTGTTTTGGATTCCAGGCCATTTCCAGGAAAAAACTGATCGGAAATTCCATAGGTTTTAAATCCCCTACATTCACTACCCAAAGCTTATCTACTTTATGTTCGTAAGAAAGATTCATCTGTTCCCAGACTCTCTGAATAGGACTTATGTTGATCCATTTGGAGTTTCTCGGTCCGCCTACATAATCAAAGTGGTAATAGATTCCATAGCCTCCTTTATGCAAAGGTTTTGAAAGATCCGGAAGCTTTCTTACATTTCCCCAGTTATCATCACAGAACAGCAGGATCACGTCATCCGGAACCCGCATTCCTTTATCATAATAGTCCTGAACTTCTTTATACAATGCCCAGACCTGAGGTATTTTCTCTGCTTTCTTTCCGGTAACATCTGCAATGATTTTACGCTGGTCTTTTACAATTTTCTCCAGCAAGGAAATATTGGTTCCTTCTCCCATTGCTTCGTCGCCGTCACCACGCATTCCCACTGTAACGAGCTTTTCCCAGTTTTTACTTCTTTCGAGTCCGGATTTCCAGAATTTCTGTAAAACATCCGCATTTTTAGCGTAATCCCAGACATTCGGGAGGTTATTTTTTTTGATATACCTGTGCCAGTCGGTTTGTGCCAAAGCCATAGGTTCATGGTGGGAAGTTCCCATAACAATTCCCATTTCATTTGCTAATGGCCCGCTCAGAGGATCATCGTCATAGAATGCTTTTCCCCACATTGCCGGCCAGATATAATTTCCTTTAAGGCGCAGGATCAGTTCAAAAACTTTTTCGTAGAACTTACTGTTTACTCCGCCAAATGTAGCTCTTGCCCATCCTCCCAACGAAGGTTCTTCATCGTTAAGGAAAATACCGCGATACTCTACCGCAGGCTCACCATCGGTATAGATTCCCTTTTTAAAGTATACATTATCTTTTTTCTCAACCGGAACATCTGCCCAGTAATACCAGGGAGAAATACCTATCTGCTGAGACATTTCATAGATCCCATAAATGGTTCCTCTTTTATCGCTTCCTGCAATCACGATGGCCTCAGAAACGCCAGGAAAAGGATTGCTGACATTCTGAATGATATATTTTTCCCTTTTCCCTGCCAATGCTTTTCCATCCAGCTTTTTTTGTCTTATTAAATCATCAATGACCGATTTTGTCCCTACCGTTCCGATAATGAGTAAAGGTGACTGCAATCCTGATATACGGTTAAGAATCACAGGCTGCTCTCCTGTCACTTTCTCAAAATCGGTCTGCAGATTTTTCACAGCTCTCATAATTCCATGATCTATCCCGGAATTAGTAAAAATCGAAAGATGGAATGTTTTTTCTTTTAAAGCGATACTTCCGGAGGTTTTCTCAGTGGTGATGAACGGTTCTGCTGCATGAATTTGTATACAAAACCCAAATAATACAGTGAGAAAAAATATTTTTAGATGATTCATAATCAGTTTTTTTTAATTTCAAAAGCTTTGTAGTCTTTTTACTCAATTCAAACCTTACAGGTTTTAAAAACCTGTAAGGTTTACTTCTTTAATTTTTCAGTACAAAACCTCCCTGCGACTGCATTTCAATACTAAAATCTCCCCTGGCATTTACCTTTACTTCTTTCTCTGATGAGTTTCCTTTTGCATCATCATAGATCAGTTTTGCAGTTTTTCCAGCAAACATTGGAAGTTTTATTTTCAGCTTTTGAGGTTGTTTTTCAGCATTTACGCCTGCTACATACCATTGATTCTGATGTCTTCTCGCAACCACAGCATATTTTCCGGGATAACCGTCTATGAAAATGGTTTCATCCCAAAGTGTCGGTATTTCTTTCATAAAATCCAGCTGAAACTTCGGTGCATCGGTAAGATTGTTCGGCATGATACCAAACATCTGAACGGGATTCTGAAACAGGACTGCTGTAGCCAGCTGAAAGCTATCCGTGGTATGTCTTTTATTTTTGTCTCTGTTGGACTCCGTTAAATATGTATTGAGGAAAGTTCCTCCGAATTCCATACTTCCCACCGTATTTCTGATAAAAGGATGAAGCGTGGCAAAAAAAGCTTCCTGCCTGCGTACATCTTCTGAGAAATAGAGCATTTCTGAGGCAAGAACGGCTTCGCTTCCTGCATAATTCGGGTACATTACTTCCCAACCTCTCGGTAGAGTGGCTCCGTGAAAAATAATGGTTAATCCAAAATCATTGGCGTCGGAGAGAATGTCTTCGTAAAGACGCATGGTTTCCTGTTTGTCCCCTCCGAAGAAATCCACTTTGAGGCCTTTTACACCAACATCTTTCAGCCATTTCATTTCTTTTTTACGCTCAACGGATGAGCTCATTTTATTTCTAGGTCCCATCGGTGCGTCATTAGCTGCTCCGTTGGAGTTGTACCAAAGCAATACCCCGACATTTTTCGATTTTGCATATTGAATAAGCTCTCTCATGCGGTCTTTGCCTATGTTTTTATCCCAAAGCGCATCCATAAGAATAAACTGATATTTCAGTGCAGCAGCAAGGTCTATGAATTTCATCTGATCATCATAGTTCATGCTTTTGTCCTGCCACAGAATCCAGCTCCAGGTAGATTTCCCGAACTGATACTCCTGTGATGGCTCATACATCGGATCTACGACATCAAAAGGAATGGTAGTTTCTACAATGGGTTTCAAAGAACTACCCACTGTAATTGTTCTCCACGGTGTTTTCCCGGGAAGTGAAATGGCTGCTCCGGTACTTCCGAAACCGTTGTTCTCAGCAATGTTCGGATAAGCGACTTTGTAAAGGCTTTTTTCTGCTGTGGTTTCAAGGTGTGAAGCACAATATGTACTATTTACTCCTGTCTCGGAAAGCAATATCCAACCCTCATTTCCAATATGGAAAAGACCCGGGAAAACATAACCGTAATCGGATGGCAATCCCAGTTCAGCATCGGCTTTATAGCCACTTTCATAACTTGGTGCCGTGCGTGCAAAACCTGTCATTGGCTTCATCATAGGTGAAAGAAAAGTAGTCGTCGGTGATGGAAATCTGTATCCTGTATTTTCTGACTGTACCACCACACTCAGCCGTTCTTTCATCGGTGGAATATTGTACCGGAAAGCAATATTGTTGTTACTCACCTGAAATTCGATGCTGATCTGATGCTGGTCTGCATTGGTGAAATTAACGGTTAAAGTATTGGCATTATAATGAACCTCAGACTTTTTGATCCTTTGGTTCGTATATTTCTTGGAAACGATATCTTTTTGGCTGTCGGTAAATTTCAGGTTCTTTGAAAAATCAGACTCGTTGGTTACTAAACCCAAGGGGGATTTTTCAAGCATTGTTTTTCCCTGAAGGATAAGATCATATAAGGCTTTTCCGTCTTCTGAAAAAACATGAAGCTTCAGTTGTCCGTCAGGACTTGAAATTTCTGCTACCTGCGCAAAGCTTTTGCTGATCAGAAACAAGCTGAATACAATATATAAAACTTTTTTTCTCATAATTAATTATTTTCAAGAAAGGTCCAGTAATCGAAATACATAATATCTGTTGAGGCTTTGCCATTGAATACAAAATACAGATCATGAACACCTGTGATTTTTTCAGCAAACTGAGCTTTTACGGTTTCCCAGCGGTCATCTCCACCCGTCAGCGGAACCTTTACCGTTGCAGCAACCGGTCCGTTCACAGCATCCAGATGAACGCTCATTGTTACCTCACTGTTATGTGTAGTTCCTACTCTTGCAGAAAAAGCTGCGGCTCCTTTTGTTCGGAAATCCACATTCTTTACACTGGTATAAGCACCATTTTTCTTTGCTTTGATGAAAACACCAGCCTCTTTATTCTGATAGGATTTTACATTTTCCGACCAGGCAATCATTTCTGCCTGATTGAATGAATAAGGATTAACGGTTGCGATAGCTTTTGTAATTCCGTTAGTCATTTTAAATGGTGAAATGGAGCCGTCTTTATTGAATGTAAGCTCTTCCAGGCTTACCGATCTTGTAAAACCGCTTCCGCCCGGCAATGCGCCATTGTGATAAAAGAAATAGGTTTTCCCGCGGAAATCAATAACACCGGGATGATTGGTGAATGACTTCCCTTCCGTAGGCATCACAATTCCTCCATATTTCCAGGGTCCCTGTGCTGTTTTACCTGTAGAATATCCTATGAATTCAGGTAGCGGACCACCCGGCCAGAAAAGATAATACAGATTTTTTCTTTTGTACAGCCACGGTCCTTCCTCATATTTTGAAGGTCTCTCCAGGTTGGGTTTTCCGTCCCTTTTGCCAAATGATTCTTCGGTCATCGGGACTTCTACAATATTCCCGGAATAGGAAATCATATCTTCATTCAGCTTTACGTATTTAAGCTTAGGATTTCCCCAGTACATATGAGCCTGTCCGTCATCATCCACAAAAACCGTGGGATCAATATCTCCCCATTCGCTCTGAACGAGAGGTTTTCCCAATGGATCATGGAAAGGGCCAAACGGACTGTCCCCAACAGCAACACCAATAGCCCCTTTGTTACTGGTTTTGGACCACATTGGAACATAGATAAAAAACTTTCCGTTTCTTTCTACACATTGTGCAGCCCAGGCATCGCGTTTTGCCCAATCGAATTCTTTATACGAAAGAATTGTCCCATGGTCGGTCCAGTTCACCATATCATTGGTGGAATATACTTTCCAGTCGTTCATGGTAAACCAGGTAGAATCGTCTTCATCGTGTGTGGTATACACATACAGCCTGTCATTGTACACCATTGGCGCTGGATCTGCAGTGTAATTGGTCTGAATAATTGGATTTTGGGCAGATCCTATCGAAAATAAACCTGTCAGCGCAATGAAACTTATAGATATTGTTCGGATATTCATAGAAATTTGGATTTAAAACTTCAATCCTGTATTTATTGTGACTTCAGAATAAGATTAACTTCTTCCTGCTTTACAGGTTTGAAAAGCAACTGTGAGAACAGGTACAGATCATTTTTCCAGACTTTGAAATCGTGGCCACCCGGTTCTACATAAAAAATATGGGGAATTTTATTGTCTGTAAGATAGTCACTCGTCCTTTTGCTGAATGGCATTAGTCTGTCCTGGTCTCCGCATGAAATCCAGAGAAGTTTTAGTTCTTTAGCCTTGGATGGATCCGGAAGAAGAAGTTGAGGTTCTTTGGTATTTGGAGCTGCGGAAAAAGCTCCCACCCATGCAAACTTGTCGATATTTCCCAGTCCGAAATTCAGGGTCTGCCCGCCTCCCATGGAAAGTCCGGCAATAGCTCTGTCAGTTCTGTTTTTTTTAACCGGATATTTTTTTTCTACAAAGGGAATCAAATCATTCAGCAGGTCTTTTTCAAAGGTTGCAAAAGCTTCTACTTTATCCCTTGCCATTATGTCTCCAGTAGCCCTATCGTCCTTCATCGCCCGGCCATTAGGAAGTACAACGATCATGGGAGAAAGTTTTCCTTTGGCATACAGATTATCTAAAATAATTTGCGGAGTTCCGTTTTTAAACCACTCTTTTTCATCTCCGCCAATACCGTGTAGCAGATACAAAACAGGATATTGAGTGCCTTTTTTATATCCGGGAGGCGTATATACCAAAGCTTTACGTGTAGTTCCAACCGTTGCCGAAGAATATTGTATTGTATCTATTTTTCCGTGTGGAATTTCCTTTTTTTCTATATCGAAATCCTGGGGTACTTTTTTCTCAAAAGCCTGTGCAGAAATAAAAACTCCTGACAGCACGAAACCTAATGCTAATACAACTGATTTATTCATGATTTTTTATTTGTAGTTTTAACACTTATTATTTTAGATAAAAAAATAGCAATACTGTTTAATTATTTTTAACCACAAAAGGCACAAAAGTTTTAAACACTTAAGTTTTTTTGAGCCAAATCTTACGCATAATAAGTACACTTAAGTTTTGTGAAAATCTTTGATTTTCATCTATGTGAACTTCTCTTCGGAATCATTTTAAACTTACTTAGGTGAACTAAAGTGTTTTAAAATGAAGCTTTTGTGCCTTTTGTGGTTAATAAAGTTTAAACATCTGAATACTTATTTTATTTATTTGTTTACAGCAGACTTTTCTCTGCTAATTTTGTTATTTTTCATTCTCGGCTTTATTGACTCTGAAAAAATCCACATCTATAAATCCTCCGGTATTTTTAGTGGCATAATTAAAAACTGCGAATTTTGATCCCATAAAAAATCTCCGGTAATCAAAGATCATTTTATAGTCTTTTGCCATTTTCATCCAGTTCTTCTGATCCGCACTGTAATAAAAGTCTGCAAGATCTTTCCCGAGGTTAAAATCGGCATCAATACGGAGGAAAACCTTATCCGAATTGAGAGGAATCCGTTTTTTCTCTTCTTTTTTAACTCCTGTAATCGCTTTGGTTTTACTATCCAGACTTACTTCATTGGTTGAAAAAACAATGAATTTTTCTTTACCTTCCTTTACTATTGACAAAATCCCGGAATCCCCGTTGAAAGCACTGAAACCTGCAACATCTCCATCTTTCATTCCTTTAAGATCCATTGCAACAACTGCTGAAGAAGTCGGGCCTTCCATTCTCTGGGTCAAAGTATTGGGTGCAGCGTACAGATTATCTACCATTCTGCTGGTTTTCAGCCTCAGAAAGCCTTTTCTTTCGGACAAAGACCATGCTTCATTCACTGGATTATGATTCCATTGCCATTGAATTTTCATTTTTTTATCAGAGAATTCATCGCTTTCCACGAGATGATTTTTGACTTTGAATGGCTGAAGAGGAACTTCTCCTTTCAAAGGAACTTTTCCGTTATCCCCCAGTACCGGCCAGTCATTTTCCCATTGTACGGGAAGCAGCAGCGGAACACGTCCCACTCCATTTCTGTCCTGAAAAATAAGAGAATACCAGTTTCCGTTTTTATCATCAATCAAAGCGCCCTGACCTGCGTAGGAAAATCCTAAAAAATTGTCTTCCAGGATTACTTTTTTCTCATAATGACCCGTCACTTTATCTGCTCTGTAGACGACCTGACGGCGTTTTCCGTTTTTGGGCCAGGATATCATCATCATATAATATTTTCCGTTTCTTTTGATGATCTGGTTGCCTTCCAGAAGTCCGGTTTCCGAAGCATCTTTCTGAAACACTTCAGTTCCATCCGGATTTCCGATCACCTCTTTAAAATCGGGGCTCAATTCAAAAACTTTGTTGGAGGTGAAAACATATATTCTGTCATCGTCATCAAAAAACAGTGAAGCATCGTGAAAATGCCGTGTTCTTGTGATCAGTTTCCATTTTCCTTTTTCGGGATCATCCGTCACATAGAAATAAGATTTGAAAGGTTCATCATTCGGAGAGAATAAAACGTAGTATTTTCCTTTATGATAGCGGATTGAAGAAGCCCATTGGCCTCTGCCGTAAACGGTTCCGTTCAATAAATCATATTTCGGGTTGTCATTCAAAGTATCAAAAACATATCCTGACATTTCCCAATGAACCAGATCCCTGGAATGCATCACCGGAGCTCCCGGCATCAGATGCATGGTGGTACTGATCAGGTAAAAATCGTTTCCGTTTCTGGTAATGGATAAATCCGGTGCATCTGCCCAAATGATGGGATTGGTAAATGCTGTACTTTGTTTTCCGGAAGGATTTACCTGGGCTGAAAGAAGATTCAGCCCGATAAATCCTAATAAAGAAACTATATAAGATTTTTTGATTTTCAAAATGTACTGTGATGTTTGGTTTTACTTTTTTCAATTTTAAAAGGAAACACTTCGACAAGCTCAGTGTGACATGGCTAATGCTAACTTAATTCGGTATAATATCATTGGAAGAAGTACTGTACAACCCAATAAGGCTTCCTGTGAAACCACCCGCAACATCCGTAGAAAGTATATCTCCTGAAACCGGTCCCCCAAGGTTTTTATAGTTCTTACCATCCAGCGAATAATTAAAACTATGTTCATCCTTATCGGCTACCACCTGCAGCTTAATCGTTTTGGATAATGAAATCTTTTCGCTGGCGATCAGTTTTGATTGTCCTTTTTCTGTTCTTTCCAATACGATGTAGAAATCCTTATCTTTTTTCGTGATTCCGAAAACATAATTGAATGTTTCGCTTTGATAACAGGTAATTCCTGCCAGCTCTTTTTCTGATTTAGGTTTAAAATCCAAGGTTACCGAAGTTTCAAAAGATTCATGCTGCAATCTGTGGAACAGTGCCGAAACCGGAGCTAATGCCTTGATATTGGTGGTAAAAGTATTGACTTTCAATCCGTTTTTGGTAACGGTAATAAAGCTTTCACGAGGTCCGCGCATCGCAATCCATCGGAAATCAAGATTTTTATCGATTAATTTGTCCTTATAGGTAAAGTTTCCGTTGGGAAAAAATCCGTTTTGTCCGTTTTGATTCTGAACTCCAGCTGGTAATTTCAGTTTTGGTTTCATTGGAACCAGTCCATTTTGGAAAACCGGGTATTTTCCGCTCCAGTCAACCGGAAGGATGAATGTTTCACGGCCTTTGTTGACTCTGTTCTTCTCATTCGGGCGTATCGCCAGAAATACTCCGTAATATTGGCCATCCGGTGTTTCTACCAGATCTGCATGGCCGGCCCAGTCTACTTTTTCTTTTCTGTCTTTCGGGAAATAGCGCTGTGTCAGAATCGGGTTGTTTCCAGCCGGAACGTAAGGTCCTTTGGGAGAATCTGACATAAAAATAACTTCACTGTGATTGCCACCGGTTCCTCCTTCTGCACACATCAGATAGTATTTACCGTTCTTTTTGTAAATATGGGGACCTTCGATCCAGATGGGCTTTTGGGAAAGATCCACACCGCCGTTTACAATAATTTTATCCGAACCCGCAACTACCTGGTCTTTTTCGAGATCATAGTCCCACATCTTAATAACACGGTGGCCGTTGTACTGCTCGGTACCTTGTGGTGGAGCATCATTATGAACGATATACGCTTTCCCGTCATCATCAAAGAAAATAGCGGGATCAATACCTTCAAAATTGAGTTTCTGAACTTCGCTCCAACCTTTTGCCGGATCTTTTGTTTTTACGACCATATTTCCGATACCACCTGCAAATTGAGTAGTGATCATATAAAAAGTATCGTTGTGCTTATTGTATTTAATGTCCGGGGCATAAATTCCATGGGAAACTCCTGATTTTTCAACTTTAAGCTGGGAAGGTCTGTCCAGAACGTGCCCTACCTGTTTCCAGTTTACAAGATCTTTAGACGTAAAAATAGGAACTCCCGGAAACATTGAAAATGAAGAGTTTACTAGGTAATAATCTTCTCCCTTTCTGGTAATACTGGGATCGGGGTAACAGCCTTGAAGAATCGGGGAATAAAACTCGCCCGGTTGAAGAGGGTTATCATTGTATATTTTATCGTTTCCACGGTAGTTGAAATCTGAGAATGTCTGGGCAGAAATAGTAGTCACTGAAAGTAAAGCAGCTGCTGCAAGTACATTCGTTTTATTCCTGAAGAAAGCTAAATTCATTATATTCTGTTTCATTGTTATTCTTTTTTTATAGTTTTTAAAATGTATTTTTTTTTATGGGTGTTATTTTTTTTAACGCTGAGTCCGCAAATTTTTTAACTACTTCCTTGATAAGGTTCGCAAGGGCGTTACACTCAGCAAATGGCATTCATATTTATCATTATAATCGTTTACCGATCTTATATATTTTAAACGGTTTTCTTCCGGTTGATTATTTTAATCAATCCCCAGGCTGTAACATAGGATATTCCGGCTATGAAAAATATAATATTGTAGCCTCCGTTGATATTTCCTGATTTTTTAAAGGCATCAAGAACGATTCCTATAAAAAGTGGAAAAATTATTCCTGCTGCTGAGCCTAGCATTCCGCCAAAACCAATGACAGAACTGACATAATTGTTAGGCAACTGATCTCCGACCGTCGTCATAAGATTGGCTCCCCAACCTTGATGCGCGGCTGTTGCAAAGGCAATGATGATTGTGATCATCCACATATTATCTACATACTTTGAGAACATGACCGGAACGACCATCAAAGCAAACAGTAACATCGTAATACTTCTGGCTCTTCCGATGGCCCAACCTTTTTTGATCAGAAATGATGAAAGATAGCCTCCGCCGATACTTCCGATCGTAGTTCCGCTATAAATAATAATCAATGGAAGCGATGGTTTTGTTAAATCCATTTTGAAGACATCCGAGAAATAGGCCGGCAGCCAGAACATGAAGAAATACCAGATAGGATCGGTTAACATTTTACCGATGGCAAATGACCATGTTACTTTATATTTGAGTAATTCAGATAAAGGGATTTTCGTTTTTTCTTCTGCTTTTTCAGCCTGATCACTTTTAATGTATTGCAGTTCTTCCTTGCTTAGATTTTTTGTTTTTTCCGGTACGGCATAGAATTTCCACCAAAGGATAATCCAAATCATGCCCAAAGCTCCAATCCACACAAAAGTCTGTCTCCAGCCGTAATGTCCGAGTATGAAAGGAACCAATAGCGGCGCTAAAATAGCTCCCACAGTTGCTCCTGAGTTAAAAATTCCGGTTGCCAGCGCTCTTTCTTTTTTAGGAAACCACTCGGCCACTGATTTGATCGCGGCAGGAAAGTTTCCCGCTTCACTAATTCCCAAAGTACTTCTCGCAATGATAAACCCGATGGTACTTTTCACAAAACCATGTCCTATAGAAGCAAGACTCCATACAATAAGAGAAACCGCATACCCGATTTTGGTTCCCACCTTGTCTATAAACCTTCCCATCGCCATATAACCGATGGCATAAGTCGTGGTAAAGGCCATGACGATATAGCTGTAATCTTTTTCATCCCAGCTGAATTCCTTTTCCAGTACAGGTTTCAGTAAACCCATTACCTGACGGTCAAGGTAATTGATCGTAGTGGCGAGAAAGACAAGGGACAGCATCCACCATCTTATATTGCGGTTGTGAGGAGCCTGCATTTAGTTATGATTAAGTTGTTGTAGTAATTTTTTTGTTTTCAGAGTAAGCTCTTCTTCATTACAATCTTTTCCAATAAGGGAACTTCCCAATCCTGCTGCTACAGCACCACCATTGAGCCATTCCATAATATCTTCAAATTCCGCATCGATCCCTCCCGTGGGCATGAAATTCATTCCCGGGAAAACAGGCTGTACCGATTTGATGTATTTCTTCCCTAAAGCATCAGCCGGGAATATTTTAACGAGTTTTAAACCGTTCTGATAGGCAATATTGATGTCGGAAGGAGTAAAACAGCCCGGAATCAAAAGGATATTTCTTTCAAGCGAATGTTTCACCAATGCTTCACTGATAACCGGTGTAATGATGAAATCTGCTTTTGCATGAGCATAATCATCCATTTCTTTTATGTTTTTTACCGTTCCGATTCCTAGCAGAAGTCCGGGAAATTCTTTACGGGAAATTTCTTTAAGCTTAGTAAAATTTTCCAGTGCCTGCTGACCTCGATTGGTATATTCTATCACACGGATTCCTGCTTCGTATAAAGCTTTTACGATATTTTTTGAGACTTCAAACGATTCGTTGTAAAACAGCGGAACGATTTTCTGGTCTTTTATTTTTTGTAGTATTTCACTCATAATTTTTCGATATTAATGCTTTCATCAATGGTATCTCCCTTTACAAAAAGTTTTTTAAAAGCAACTTTTGTCGCATCCTCAAGGATCTGCTGATCAGGATTTCCTTTTAAAATTCCATGAATCAAAGCGGCCATAAAAGAATCACCGCTTCCTACCCTTTCTTCGATTTTATCTGAATTATATTTTTCTGAAACCAAAAGCTCTTCATCAGCAAACAAAGTGGCAAAATAATTGACCTGTTCGCCGTTTGTAAAGCGGAAGGTATTTGCAATTTTTTCCACAGCCGGGAATTGTTTACGGATTTCCAATGCTGTTTTTTCAGCCTGTTTCAGAAGATTTTCATCATCAAATTTTCCGTCAAGCTCATATTCAACGGGAATATTCAGGAACTGCTCTACAGACCAGATATTTCCCATGAGAACATTGACAAAAGGCATCAGCTCTTTAATTTTGTAAGGATTCTGGTTTTGCCACAGCAACGCTCTGTAATTCAGATCAAGAGAAACCGTAATATTTCTGGTTCTGGCTTCTTTCATGATCTGTAAACATTTGCGAAATGCATGGTCACTCAAAGCCGGTGTGATGGTGCTGATATGTAACCATTTTACTCCTGAAAATATTTTATCATCATTGAAAGTTTCAAAATCCGATTGGGTAAAAACAGACGGAAAGCGGTCGTAAACCACTGACGCATTCTGCATATCTCCATCGGAAGAAAGATAAAATGTTCCTATTCTCTCTTGACTTTTTTCTGCAAGGACTTCTATCCCTTTATTTTTAAGCTGAGATTCCAACTGGTTTCCTACAAAATTCTCCGGTAATGCTGATAACAGTTTCACAGAATTCTTCCACTGGGAAAGTGCTGCCGCGACATTGTATTCAGCACCGCCAACATACATCTTCAGAGACTGTTCATTGAGCCAGTTTCCTTCGGAATCCGGGGCAAAGTGGAGAAGCAGTTCCCCGAAACATAATATTTTCGTCGAGTCCTGCATAGTATTAAATTTCAAAATAATTTTTTGTATTGTGATAGCAGATGTCCTGGATGATCTTTCCTACCCATTTTTCATCATCAGGCAGCAGGCCTCTTTCCATTTCACTTCCGAACAGATTGCACAAAAGTCTTCTAAAATAATCGTGTCTTGAGAATGAGAGCAGGCTTCGGGAATCAGTCAACATGCCGACAAAAGTGCTGATCAGACCGATATTGGAAAGCGTATTCATCTGCTTGGTCATCCCGTCAAGCTGATCAAGAAACCACCAGGCTGCTCCAAACTGTACTTTGGATTTGATTCCTCCTTCATTGAAGTTTCCGGCAAGAGTTGCCAAAACCTCGTTAAATGCCGGGTTCAAATTGTATATAATTGTTTTGGCCAGTTTTCCTTCTGTATTCAGTGCATCCAGCAAAACGCTCAGTCTCTGTGCATAATAGGGTTCTCCAATGGCATCATATCCTGCATTGGCACCTATTTTTCTGAACATTTCTGAATTGTTGTTTCGGGTTGCCCCTACATGAAACTGCTGTACCCATCCTTTTTCTGCATACATTTTGCAAAGCTCTTTCAGCAAATAACCGCATAATGCATCCGGATCGGAAAATGTTGAGAGATTACCTTTCAGAAATTCGGAAAACTCTTTTTCAAGACTATGATTCCATTTTGTGGTATCCGGGAAATATTCAAAGCCATGATCGGCCACTTTTGCTCCTGCATCCACAAAATAGTTGATTCTGGACTGAAGTGCATTCAACAGGTCAGAGGCTGATGTGATTGAAAATCCGCAGACTTTTTCAAGCTTTTTAATTCCTGAAAGATATTGTTCAGAATTAATAATATTAATATAGGAATCAGGGCGGAAAGCTGGAAGAACAGCTGTGTTAAATCCACTGTTTTTTAAAGCTTTGTGATGAACCAGATCATCAGCAGGATCATCTGTAGTACACAACGCTTGTACCTTAAAATTCTGAATGATGGATTGTGGTAAAAAGCCAGATGTCTGCAGACTTTCATTCATCTGATGATATAAAGTATCTGCATTATTGGGTGATAAATATTCACTGATTCCAAAAGGGTTTTTCAGTTCCAGATGGGTCCAGTGAAACAGCGGGTTACGAAGGGTATAAGGCACCACTTCTGCCCACTTCATGAATTTTTCGTGATCGGAAGCATTTCCTGAAATAAACTGTTCATTAATACCAAAATTTCTCATGGCTCTCCATTTGTAATGGTCACCATCCAACCAGATAGCAGTTGGAGAACGGAAGTTTTGGTTGGCCGAAATAACATCCGGTTCAAGATGATTGTGATAATCGATCACGGGCATATCTTTGGCATATCCGAAATAGAGATTCTCTGCCTTTGCTGATTCAAGCAGAAACAATTCTCCGAAAACTTCTTTATTTTTAGTGGAATTACTCATTATTTACTTTACAATCCTGGATGTTAATTCTAAACTTGTTTAAACTTTATAAACCACAAAAGTCACAAAGCGTTATTTTAAAACACTTTAGCTTACTTAAGAAAGTTTCCATGATTCTGCAGAAAGTTCACATAAGATGAAAATCAGAGATTTCATAAAACTTAGGAGTGTTGATTATGCATAAAGCCTGCTCTAAAAAAGTTTAAGTGGTTAAACGTTGAACATTTTAAAAACAAGACCTTGAATGAAACCATTAAGGTCCTGTTCCAATTTATATATGAAGAAATTAGTTTTTTATACTCCACTGAATGCGCTGAAACCTCCGTCAACAGGAATCAATGCTCCTGTGATAAAGCTTGCTGCATCCGAACATAGAAACTGTACAACACCATTCAGCTCTTCTACTTCTCCAAATCTCTGCATGGGTGTTTTGGCCATTACTTTTTTACTTCTTTCGGTTAACCTTCCGTCCGGATTCAACAGAATAGCACGGTTCTGATCACCAATGAAAAATCCTGGTGCCACGGCGTTCACCCGTATCTTATCTCCAAATTTCAAAGCCAGGTCAGAGGCCAGCCATTGGGTAAAATTGGTAATTGCCGATTTGGCTGCAGAATATCCGGCTACTCTCGTAATCGCTGAATAGGCAGCCATGGAAGAAATATTAATAATATTGCCACTCCCCTGTTCCGCCATTGCTTTTCCGAAAACATAGCTGGGATAAACGGTTCCGTTGATATTGAGATCGGTAACCTCAGCCCATCCCTTCATATCCATATCAAAAAATGACTGTTCGGGAGATAAAGTGGCTGCCGGAATATTTCCACCGGCTATATTGAGCAGAATATCAATGCTGCCATACTTTTCTTTTATTTTCACAGAAGCGGCTTCAAGGCTTTCAATATCCACCACATTGGCTTCTACAGCGAGTGCATCTCCTCCTAAATCTGTAAGCTCTTTTACACGGGCGTCCAGTGTTTCCTGGTTTCTTCCCAGAGCCACAACTTTGGCGCCGGCTTCTATAAAACTTTTGGCAAGGCTGCCTCCCAAAACGCCCGAAGCCCCTGTGATGACTGCTACTTTGTTTTTAATACTAAACAGGTCTTTCATTTTACTTTTTACTATTTATTACAAACGCAGATTAATTTTTCTGTAATTCTGACTGAATGGCAGCCATTACTCCTTCGATCTGACCTAATGCCAGCATTCTTCCTAAAAATGAATAGCCGGGATTATAACCTTTGTCAACATCTTCTGTTAAAAGTCTTCCGTGGTCTATTCTCATCGGAAGATCAGGATTTTCTTTTTCGAATACACGGATTACTTCAATAAGCTTTCCTCTTCCTCCCAGGTGATGAGCCTCGATAAAATCACCGCTTTCAAAGACATTTGTACTTCTCAGATGAACGAATTTGGTTCTGTGGGCAAATTTCTCTGCCAGTTTTGGAACATCATTCTGAAGGTTGGCACTTAGAGATCCTGCACAGAACGTTAATCCGTTGTGAGAGTTATCAACAGCTTTCAGAAGCCAGTCAATGTCCTCTTCATTGGTTACTATTCTTGGTAAGCCCAGTAATGAAAAAGGTGGATCATCAGGGTGTACACACATCTGGATATTCCATTTTTCACAGACAGGCATTATTTTTTCGAGGAAATATTTCATGTTCTGGCGAAGCTGATGTTTATCTATACCATCATACAATGCCAATAAACTTTTGAACTTTTCTACGGGATTCAATTCGCCTTCTTTGATATTTCCGTTCACGAATCCCTGTGTTTTTACAATGACAGAATCTATCAGATCATGATTATCTTTTTCCGTTAAGGTATTTTTTAATTCTTCTGCTTTTTGAAGGATTTCCGGACTGTAATCGTTTTCTGCTCCTTCTCTTTGAAGGATATGAATTTCGAAGTACGCAAACTTGGCTTTGTCAAAATAAAGTGATGATGAGCCGTCTTCCCATTCGTGAAAAAGATCGGTCCTTGCCCAGTCGAGAACAGGCATAAAGTTGTAGCAAACTGTTGTAACTTCTGCTTTACCCAAATTTTCAAGGCTTGTGATATAATTTTCTATTAAAGAGTCACGGTCTTCACCTCCGTATTTGATAGCTTCGCTTACGGGAAGACTTTCCACAACAGACCAGCGAAGTCCGTGGCTTTCTATATAGTTTTTATAATCAATAATGACCTCTGAATTCCAGATTTCTCCGTTGGGGATATCATGCAGAGCAGAAACAATTCCTTCTACTCCTATTTGACGAAGTGTACTGAGTGCTATTTTGTCTTTTTTGCCAAACCAACGCCAGGTTTTTTCCATAGTTTTAAATTTTAATTCAGATAAACAAAGCAGGTGCTTTCACACCTACTCTGTTACTGATATGAATGTAGAATGAAATTAATTGTATCCCGGATTCTGATATTTTGCTTTAATATCGGCCGATACTTCCATTGCATCGATCTGGTTCTGAGGAATCGGTCTCAGATAATGAAATGGTTTTATCGTTCTTGTAACCGTTTGCGGTGCATGATCTCCATAAGAAGCTCCTCCGATCTGATAAGTCGCTGCATAATCTCCCCATTTCTGAGTACGTACAAGATCGTACCATCTGTAGAATTCTCCGTAATATTCACGGGATCTTTCTGCAAGAATATAATCAATGGTAATTACAGATGGCGTAGCGGCAGTCATTGCGGCGCTGTTATCTGCTACGTAAGCTGCATTTTGCGCATTATTGAATTTCCATTTTCCGGCACGGGCACGGATAACATTGATAAGATCTCTGGCTGTCATAGCTCCTGAAGCTCCTTTTACGGCTGCTTCCGCGGCAATAAAATAGAATTCTGAGAATTTGGCAACGCTGAAAGGACGGGTTAATCCTGCATTCGGATATCCTAAACCGTTGGGATCATCAGTACGGTAAGTTCCGATTTTCCATAAGCCAGGGTATACAATTCTGCTGATACCGTTCGGTGCAATGACCCAGTCTGCTCTTCCTGACAAAGTTCCTGCTCCCACTCCGCTTTGCCCGGCTCCTGTAGGATAAGAAGGAGTTTGGCTGTCATCATTAAGGAAGCTTAAGATAGCTCCGCCCGGCTGTACAGGTAAATTATTGGCATTATAAAGAACAGGAACTGTTGTAAGACCCGTTCCGTTTTTGTTCCAGTTTCCTCTGTAAGTGGTTACAAAAGTACCATCATAACGGGAATCATTGGTTTTATCTGCGAAAGTATTTTTAATAACTCCCAGGGTAGGACACATACGAACCCACGGACGTCCCAGAGACTGAGCGGCTTCACGCTGTACACCACTTACTACATCTGTTCCCGCCCATGCTGTGGTTTTACTGCTTTTGATGGCAGTATAGTTCCAGGTCTGCATCCATGCTGCAAAATTATCCGGAGCCCAGCCTGAACCAAATCCCACAGGATCACTTTCATTATAATATGTACTTGACTGTGTATGGTCTGCATACAACATAGATTCGGTATTCCTGTCATTTGAACCTACATTGACATCATAGAAGGTAGGCTGAAGGGCGTAAGGTCCCGGATTATTGATTCCTTCCATTGCGATATCATAAGCCTGCTGGAAATACCACTGGGCATTGTGTCCGTCCGGGTCAGTTCTTGCTGCTTCAGGATAAGTTGGAATCCCGTTGGGGTTCTGCAGCCACCATCCATAAGTAAGATAAGCTTTGGCAAGCATCAGTCTTGCTACATTTTTGGTCACCCCTCCGGTTACCCTTGGTGAGGCAGGCAGATTTTCTATTGCTTTTTTAAGGTCAGCAAAAACAGTTTTTGTATATACTTCCGGCACGGTATTTCTTGCAGAAGAGGTGGAAGGTAAAGTGTTATATTTCAACTCTCCTGTTCCCAGATCCAATGGAACTCCTCCGTAGGTCTGCACCAGCATGAAATAGTAGAATCCGCGAAAGAAACGGGCTTCAGAAATCATAGATTCTGCAATTCCGAATCCTGGTCCTTTTTCAATAATTCCGTTGGCAGTATTGATATATGGAAACACAGAGTTCCAAACCATACTTGTAGGAAAAGTATTGGAATTGATGATACCGTTTCCGGACATATCCAATTCTTTAAAGTTACCATCTGCACTTTGTGCCCAGGTAGATTCATCGGTTCCGTTCTGACAGTTGCTCATAAAATAGCCATTGCCATACAGTAACCTCATCTGCCTGTATAAGGCTGTAAATCCCTGATTAACGCCATCCGGTGTATTAAAATAATCAGCTGTATATATTGATCTTGGCTGTTCATCAAGAATTTCATTACAACCTGTAAATGTTAAGGATAAAAAGATTGCTCCTAACAGCAGTTTTTTGTTAAAATTTATCATGACAATACAGTTTTAAAAGGTTAAGTTAAGTCCCATTAAGTAATTTCTTGTAGAAGGGTTGTTGGTTCCAATAACAAGCTGGCGGTTCTGATATCCGCTTACTGCCTGGTTTTCATTTCCGAAAGAGTTGGGTTCCGGATCCATTCCTGAGAACTTATGATAAGGTGAGAATAGTACAACAGGATTGGTTACGGTGAAGTAAATTCTTAAGCTGGTAATTTTCAGATCCTTTAAAAAATCTTTGTTGACATTATAGCCTAAGGTAATGGTACGAAGCTTAAGATAAGAAGCATCAAACATCGCCAAAGTAGAAGAATATTTTGGATTGTCACCGCTCAGATGGCGTCCCGGACGAGGAAAGTAAGCTCCTGTATTGTCTTCTGTCCAATAATCTACATCCACGTTATTCCCTCTTCCTGTTAATCTGTTAAGATAACTTGCAGATCCGTAAATAGTACTTACCAGGATTCCTCCGTGCTGGAAAGCTCCAACTGTGCTCAGTTCAAAATTTTTGTAGGCAAAACGCATATTAAATCCTCCCTGGAATTTTGGAGCAGTATCAAAAATCTGTCTGTCATCCGGTCCAATTGCTCTTACGGGTGTTCCGTCAGCATTATAGCCTCCGGTGTAAAGAACTTTGATAGATCCTACAACGTCTGCAGCAGTTCCCGGTTCCAGAATATTCTGATAAGGATCTCCAGCCTGCCAAAGACCGATATATTGATAATCATACAATGAATTAATATTATGACCTACAAACCATGAGTTATTGATGTCACGTTCTGTTCCTGATGCAAGCGATAAAATTTTGTTTTTATTGGTATAGAAATTAACTCCTGCTTCCCAGGTAAATCCATCCGGATTATCAAAAATAACTCCGTTTAAAGAAACTTCAACTCCTTTATTTTCTGTTTCTGCTACGTTGGATACAATAGAAGACCATCCGCTTGTCGCCGGAAGACTTTTCTGCGTCAACAGGTCATAGGTATGGGTTTTGTAATACTCCACACTCCCCGTAAGGCGGTTATTAAAGATCCCGAAATCTACTCCGTAGTTTTGTGTTTTTGAATATTCCCATCCCAGGCTTGGGTTAGGCGGCTGATTTCCATAGATCCCTGTACTTCCTGCACTTCCGTAATTATAAGGAGCTACGTTAAATCTTCCCATCGTAGAATACGGATCCACTGCCTGATTGGAAGTCTGTCCCCATCCGGCTCTGAATTTAAGGAGATTAATCGCTTTGATATTCTGCATGAAAGATTCATTGGTAACATTCCATCCGAGTGATAATGCGGGATAGGTATGCCATTTATTTCCCGGAGCAAGCCTTGAAGATCCGTCCGCACGAAGAGTTGCTGTAAGCATATACCTGTTATCATACGTATACATGATTCTCCCCATTGCTGAAAGCAGGCCTGTTTTCCAGTACACCTGGTCTTCGGGTCTTACGGTAATATCAGCCTGAGGCGACTGTCCTAAGTTATAATACTGGAAAAAATCTGCAGGAACATTCTTTGCACTCATGTATGAGCTTGTATACTTATTCTGTTCTGCTGAATAAAGTGCTACAGCATTTACTTTATGCTTACCAAATGTACGGTCATAGGTTAAAAGGTTTTCCAACACCCAGTGGTAGGTCTGGTTATTCCCTCTTCCGGCGGCGGAAGGACCCAGAGGATTTGTATTAAAGACTCCTACACCGGAGTAATTTCCACTGTTTGAAGTACGGTAATCCAACCCTACATTTAATCTGTATTTCAGTCCTTTGATCGGAAGGCTGGCTTCCCCGTAAAGATTGTTATAGGATGCGAAGGCCTTGGTCTCGTCGATATATTTATCTCCCAGATTCCCCAGACTTCCTCTTGTATAAATCCATGTCTGATCGATACCGCCAGCTGTACTCATTACTCTTTTCGGAGTTCCGTCCGCATTGTAAGGATTAGCAATAGGAGAATATCCTAAAACTGCTCCCGGGTTTACCCCGTTTCCTTCCGAAACGGAATAATTGGTATTGGTTGTAAAACCGAATTTAAAGATGGATCCTACCTGCTGGTCAATGGCCATTCTCAGGGCAAATCTTTCATAACTCTGAATAGGGATTAACGCATTTTGTTTAAAATAGGATAACCCTACATTATAATTTCCGCCTTCTGTTCCGCCTGAAACCCCGATATCATGACTGGTCATCATCGCCGGCTTATAAAACAGGCTCTGCCAGTCTGTATTGACACTGTTATTTTCATCTGCCCCGTTGGAATACAAAGGTGTCGTATTTCCTGCAGGAATCGCATAAGAACGCAGCTTTGCAAACTGAGGACCATCCATCATCGGATATTTTGAAAACAAGGTCTGGACTCCTGTAAAGGTGTTATAGCTGAATTTAGGTCTCTGCCCTTTTGCCCCTCTGTTGGTGGTAACAAGGATAACACCGTTTGCTCCTCTGGATCCGTAAATAGCTGTCGCAGAAGCATCTTTAAGGATATCAATACTTTTGATATCACTTGAGCTTATGTCTCCCAACGACCCCACGAAAGGAATACCATCCAGTACAATCAGCGGGTTGTTATCTCCTGTCAGAGATCGTGTTCCCCTGATACGGATCTGCATGGCAGCACCCGGTTTTGTAGATGTTTGTGAGATATCTACCCCTGCCGTCCTTCCCTGTAATGCCTGGGTAATATTGGCAGAAGGTACTTCACGCAGGGCATCTCCTTTTACAGTGGCTACAGAACCTGTTACAGCTTCTTTTCTCTGGGTTCCATATCCTATCACAACAACTTCATCTATTTTATTTTCTTTAGCTACTGTATCTTTCTTAACCTGTGAATATGCTATGCCGCAAGGCAACAGAGTCATTGCAAAGAATAATGCGGCTCTATTGCTTTTATTGAAATAAAATCGGTTCATAATTATTATTTTAGTATTAGTTGTTGAATAAAAGGCTCTTTAATAATTATTGTGTATAAAAATCCTTAGTGTTTATAAGCCTTTTATTTTTAATTATATATACATATTCACGATGGCTTCAAACAATTCCTGTTTTCCGCTTTTTGGCTGTGGTTCGCCGATTTCGTGAGCAATTCTCTGAAGATCTTCCAATGTAAGTGAACCTTCCTCAAATGCTTTTCCATTTCCGTTATCAAAAGAAGCATAGCGGTTTGTTTTCAGCTTTTTGTAATCTGAATTTTCAAGAATATCAGCTGCTGCAAGAAGACCTTTTGCGAAAACATCCATTCCTGAAATGTGGGAAATGAATAAATCTTCAGCATCAATAGAATTTCTTCTGATTTTGGCATCAAAATTTACTCCTCCGGTTCCCAGACCTCCTGCCGGAAGCAGTACCAGCCATGCCTGAACCATATCGTAGTAATCGATCGGGAACTGATCCGTATCCCAACCGTTCTGATAATCTCCCCTGTTGGCATCAATACTTCCTAAAAGTCCTGCATCTACTGCAACCTGAAGTTCATGCTCGAAGGTATGACCAGCCAATGTAGCATGGTTTACTTCGATATTCAATTTAAAGTCTTTGTCTAATCCGTAATGTCTCAGGAACCCGATTACGGTTTCAGAATCATAGTCATACTGATGTTTGGTAGGCTCCATCGGCTTTGGTTCAATCAGGAAAGTTCCTTTAAAACCTTGCTGACGTGCATAGTCTCTTGACATGGAAAGGAAACGCGCAAGGTGATCTTTTTCACGCTTCATGTCAGTATTTAAAAGGCTCATATAGCCTTCTCTTCCTCCCCAGAAAACATAGTTTTCACCTCCAAGTGCTATGGTTGCATCTATTGAATTTTTCACCTGAGTTCCTGCACAGGCAACAACATCAAAATTCGGGTTGGTAGAAGCTCCGTTCATGTATCTTTCATGAGTAAAAACATTGGCTGTTCCCCATAAAAGCTTAATTCCGGTTTCCTGCTGCTTTTGTTTTGCATATTCTACAATAGTCTGCATATTTTTCTCGTAGTCTTTCCAGTTACTGGCAGGGTCTACAAGATCAATATCATGGAAGCAGTAATATTGGAAGCCCATTTTAGACATGAATTCGAAGCCTGCATCCATTTTGTGCATTGCTCTTGTTACCGGATCATTTCCGATATCCCAAGGATGGTGAATGGTAGGTCCTCCGAAAGGATCGCTTCCGTTGGCACATAAGGTATGCCACCATGCCATCGCAAATCTTGTCCAGTCTTTCATAGGTTTTCCCATCACGATCTTTTCAGCATCATAATAGCGGAATGCCAACGGGTTCTTGCTTTCCTTCCCTTCAAACTTAATTTTTTCAATACCTGTAAAAAACTCTTTTGTACCTGTTAAAGTGTTCATATTTATTTGATTATTTTTTATTTATTTTAATTTTTTGCGTAGAGATTCCCTTCTCACTGATTCAGAAAAGTCAGTAAGAGGATGAAAAATGTTGTGGTAATTGTCCTAGATTATTTCGTTAAGATGATGTTTCCATCTGCCATAGGCTTCTAAATATTGTTCCTGTTTTTCGTGTTCGGGTTCTATCACTGCTATTTTTTCAAGTGAAGAAAATGCTTCTCTGGAATCTGAGTAAAATCCTATTCCCATTCCTGCCGCTCTTGCTGCTCCTACTGCTCCATCGGTATCATAAAGTTCAATCACCGCGTTGCTGACACTGGATAGCGACTGGCGAAAAATCGAACTTAAAAACATATTGGCATTTCCGGCACGGATCACCTGGATGTTCATGCCTATATTTCTCATAATATCCATTCCGTATTCGTAAGAGAATACAATACCTTCCTGTGCTGCACGAAGAATATCACCTTTTGAATGGATATTGAAGTTAATTCCGTGAATGGAACAGCTTGTATCTTTATTTTCAAGCACTCTTTCTGCTCCGTTTCCAAAAGGAATAATGCTTAATCCTTTTGAACCGATAGGCGAAAGTGAAGCCATATCGTTCATATCTCCATACGAAGAAAGTGAGGTGGCGAAATTATGTTTCAACCATGAATTTAAAATTCCTGTTCCGTTGATACAAAGTAAAACTCCCAGTCTGATCTGTTCCGGAGTGTAATTGACATGGGCAAATGTATTCACCCTTGATAATTTATCATATTCCAGCTGGTCCAGAACTCCGTAAACCACTCCTGAAGTTCCTGCTGTAGAGGCAATTTCTCCGGGATTAAAGACATTCAGGGAAAGCGCATTGTTGGGCTGATCTCCTGCTCTGTATGAAATAGGAGTACCTTCTTTTAATCCTAATTCTTCAGCTGCTGCCCTTGAAACCGTGGCCTGGATGCCAAAAGTGGGTACAATTTCCGGGAAAAAGCTTTTCGGGATCTCATAGTGGTTGATAATATCTTCCGAAATGCAGTTGTTTTTAAAATCCCAGAATATTCCTTCCGATAACCCTTCAATGGTTATTCCTATCTGTCCGGAGAGCCTCATGGCAATATAGTCTCCCGGAAGCATTATTTTATCTATCTTTTCAAAAATCTCAGGTTCGTTCTCTTTTACCCAGGCAAGCTTTGATGCGGTAAAATTTCCCGGTGAGTTCAACAAATGTGAAAGACATTTCTCTTCTCCTATAGTTTTGAAAGCTTTTTCACCATAAGGCACGGCACGGCTGTCACACCAGATAATTGATGGTCTTAAAAGGTTTTGATCTTTGTCTACCAGAATCAAACCATGCATCTGCCAGGTAATTCCGATTCCTTTAATATCTTCAGCATGTACCCCAGATTCATGCATAACAGCTTCATGTGCCAACTTCAGATTGGTCCACCAGTCTACCGGATTTTGCTCTGCCCATCCGGGATTTATCGCAGTGATTTTCATCTCTTTTTTGGGAGAAAATTCAGAAGCAATCACTTTTCCGCTGGACGCCTCAATGAGACACACTTTCACAGAAGAACTGCCAATGTCATAGCCTAGTAAGTACATAATTTTTTAAAAGGGTTATTTTATAAGTTTTGTATTGTTTTTCTTGTAAATCTTTGCATCAAATCTGTAATATCTTGCTGCACGGTGAGATACATCTTTCTGAATTTCGTCCAGAGGAACGATATAGGGGAATGAAGATATTTTTTTATGGAAATTCTTAATATCAATATTTTTTTCATTCAAAGCGCTGTAGAGCTGATAGAGCTGTCTTATGGTGAATCTTTTCGGCAGCAGCTCAAATATGATGGAGAAATCAGATTCAATCCATTTTCTGATCTCCATTAAAGATTCAGTGATAATTTTGTTATGATCAAAAGGCAATACCGGAACTTCATCAATAGGATACCAGTCTACGGTATCATATTTTGTGCTGTTGATCTTATGATCTATTTTACAAAGCGAAAGATAAGCTACTGTAATGATCCGGTCTATATGGTGTTTGTATTCCTGATCCATCCATTTGATATCATGGGCATTGCTCGCTCTCAGAGGATCGGCAAAGCATTTGAACTGTTTGAGAACCATTTTTTTAATTCCTGTAAGTTCATGTAGTACTCTTTGTGCAGCATCATCTACATCTTCGTCGCTGAAAATCAAACTTCCGGGAAGTTTGATCTGCTTTTCCAACGGAACGTCATCAACATGGCGTTGTACCAGTAATATATTCAACCGGTTTTCATGGTCAAATCCAAAGACAACACAATCTACAGAGACATAGGTATGGATAAAGTTCTGATTCATTAGTTTGTTAACATTTTGGTAACATTACAAATATAAAAATTCATCTGAATAAAAAAAATAAATCTGCCACTATCTACTGCTTATCAACCATTTACATATCGAATTTTTATGATATCAATTGTATAAAAAATATGATAAGGTTATCATTAATTTTACACTTAGTAATTTCATAAAACATGAATTCACAATCAATTGCAATTTTACAATACGTCTAAAAAGATTATTTTTTTTTGAATAAATAGTATGATAAGAAGAATTATTTTTTTTTTCATTTTGCACGAAAAAAAAATGTAAAAAGCACACTTTTTATTATTAAAAAAGAGGCAAATCATTGTTTTCGATTACCATTTTTACACTCTAACTGCAAATAATTACGAAACAGTCAACTTAAACAACAATATGATATAATAGTGTAAACCTGAAAAACCCAATATATATGACAGGTTTATTTGAAAATTTTGATCATCTTTTCAAAAAAAAAATCCTGCAAACTTTTAATTTTACAGGATTTTCATTTATAGCAAATTTTTATTTTCCATGAGAAAGGAGAAAGCTTCTTTCACCGCTTGTTCGGGACTTTTTGGATGAAAGCCAAGTTCGTTTCTGGATTTAGACAGATCAAAGTTCTGTTGTAATCCTGAAAACATTGCAATGTCTTTTGTTGTCAACACCGGAGGTTTTCCACTAATTTTAGCTGTAAATTCCATTAATCCGGCCATTGCATAGAGTACAAACTTAGGGACAGCACCCGGTACTTTGATTTTCAATTCCGGATAAAGCTTTTGAGCCAGTTTGGTAGTATCGGTAATGGTCATACATTTTTCATTGGCTAAAATATATCTCTCTCCTGAACGTCCTTTTTGCGCAGCGAGATAACATCCTTCTGCAACATCTTTTACATCTACCCAGTTCAGTGTTATTTTGGTATCCATGGGAATTTGCTTATTTAAAATCAGTTTCAGCACCCCATACGAGACATTCAGAGGAAGAAATGCCTTACTGCCTATCATGGCACCCGGCAGTACGGATACCAGCTCTATTCCCAATTCTTCAGCGAGTTGAAAAGCGAGTTTTTCGCCATCGTTTTTGGAATTATAATACATATCCCGGCGGTCAGGATTATAGCCATTGCTTTCTTTAGCGGGAAGATTGGTATAATCCAAAGCTGCAATAGAACTTACGTAGACGATTCTTTTAACACCCGCTTCGGCAGCAGCTTCAATAGTATTACGGGTCCCGCTCATATTTACGTCGTAGATTTCCTTTTTAGGATCTTTAGCCCACAATTTAAATGAAGCTCCAACGGCATAAAATGTATGAACACCCTGAAGAGCCTTAATGAATGAAGCTTTGTCCGTAATATCAGCCTGTACTACTTCGCAGTCCAAGTCATTGAAACATTCTTTGTTTTTGATGTTGCGAACAGATGCCCGGACCTTAACTCCTTTTTTGATGAGTAACCTTACGAGATTGTTACCTAAATGTCCGTTTGCTCCTGAAACCAATACTAAGTTTCTGTTTGTCATATCTCTTGATTTTAAATGATACTGCAAAGTTCAGTGTTGCTCATTCAAAATCACTTCACAAATGTTACTTAACAATCTGTTTACGGATCCTGCTCAAACTTTTAGGGTTCATTCCTAAAAAAGAAGCGATATACTGCATAGGAACATTGTGCAGAATTTCAGGATTTTGTGCCATCAGCTTTAAATAGCGTTTTTCAGCAGTAAGCGTTGCCAGCTCCTTTGCGCGTTGTTCATTATAGGATAACGATTGCTGAAATATCAAAAAACTGAAATCTTTAAATACAGAGCTTTGCTGCATGAGCAGATCAAGATCAGGCTTTGTAATACGTAAAAGCTCACATTCCGTAATGCATTCCAGGTTTTCATCAGATTTACTCTGACTGGTAAAGTGCGAATAGGAAGTAATGAAGCCGGGAGGACAGTTGATATGGGTGGTTATCTCATCTCCTTTATCATTATAATGGAACAACCGGACAAAACCGGAAACCACAAAATACAAGTACCGTGGTATTTTTTCTTCTTCCTCAATTATTCTGTTTTTTGGATACAGGACAGGTTCAAAATATTGAGTACACAACACCCGGTCTGAATCTGAGAGCTTAACATTTTTTGAAATAAGTTGATGTAGCTGATCATGCATAATATCACAAAAATAACAACTTTCAACTTAAAAATCCCTTACTTCTGTAATTCCACAAAATGGTTATATCTGATTATTTATATTGTCATTTTTATATTGATCACAGCTTATTTACTCATGCTAAGCTTTTTAATCATTCCTTTAAAAATAATACCATGGAATGGAAGGACCATGAACCAATATATTCTCCCCCACAAACCTTTTGGACGGAATACGGCTTTCTGCCATATTTTATTTTTATATATTTTAAACATAAGCCATGCTTCTCCGGGGAGCTTCATTTCGGCCAGCAATATAAGCCTGCCTTCTTTACGGTCGGCATATAAAACCCGCCAGAAGTCCAGGGCATCTCCTTCTTTAAGATCTAAAGGATGTCTTCTGCCTCTTCTGAGCCCAGGCCCACCAAAAAGTTTATCCATAAACCCTCTTATTTCCCAAAGTACCTGCCCATACCATCCATTCTTCCCTCCCAGCTGAAAAACCCTGTTCAAACAAGCTTCCCTGTTGTCATATTCTTCACTTCTGAGATCTGTAAAACAGCCATATTTGGGTACATCATGGTATTCTTTTAAAGTGGAATCACCCCGGCTGCTAATAAAACTGTCTTTCCAGCTTGAAATTATTTCATTAGACTGAATTTTTGCCAAGGTCCTTTTGAGAGCACTTTCATAAGAAAACGGCTGTATCTGTGTGATTGATTTAATCTGAGCCAGACTCTCCGCTCTGCAAACAACTTCTACTTTCATACTTCCTACAAGAGCCTTTGCCAGGTGAAAAGAGGTTGAGGTAATAAAATACAGCCAATAAGAAGAAAGCTTTGGAGTCATTACCGGAAGGGTAAAAATGGTTCTCTTTAATCCTCTTACATCAGCAAATTTCAATAACATCTCTTTATAGGTAAGAACATCATCACATCCTATATCAAAGTCTTTGCGGTAAGCCTGTTCTTTAAACAAAACAAAAATCAGAAAATCCAGGACATTCGCAATTCCTATTGGCTGGCATTTCGTGTAAAGCCATTTAGGAGCTATCATTACAGGTAGTTTTTCAACAAGGTCTCTTATAATTTCAAAAGAAGCACTTCCTGAACCAATAATAATACCAGCCCGAAGAACGGTAACAGGAACTTTACCCTCCATAAGGATTTTTTCAACCTGATATCGTGAGCTTAAATGCTTTGACAATTGTTTTTCATTCACCAGGCCGGAAAGATATACAATATGTTTGCATTGTGTCTTTTGAATATACTCAGAAAAATTATAAGCACATTTCTTTTCCAGATCTTCATATTCATTAGCGGTACTCATGGAGTGCATCAAATAATATGCTCCCTTAATATCTTCAGGGATATTATGTAAAGTTTCAGGTTTCAGAAAGTCGACTTCAATAACTTCAATGCAATTATTATCAATATCCTTAACGGCCTCAAACCGATTGATATCCCTGCAGCAGCATACTACTTTATACCCTTGTGCAACGATAACACTTATCATTCTTTTACCAATATATCCGGTAGCACCGGTAAGCAGAATTTTTTCCATGATGTCTGAATTTAAATGTATACTAAAAAAACATTATGCTCCAGATAAGACATTATATTTTCTCCAAAAGATGACCAAAGTAATTTTTTTTCTTGACAAGATAGCTTTCATTCATTTCATTGGATTCAATTTCCAGGGGAATTCTGCTGTTGAGAATGATTCCACTGTTCTCTATAGACCTGACCTTATCAGGATTGTTGGTTAGCAAGTTAACCTCTTTGATTTTCAGGACATCGAGGATTTCAACGGCTATATCAAAATTCCTTGCGTCTGCCGGAAGTCCCAGCTTCAGATTGGCTTCAACAGTATCCCATCCCTTTTCCTGAAGTTCATAGGCGCGGAGTTTATTAATGATCCCGATGTTTCTTCCTTCCTGGCGGAGATAAATAATCACTCCCCCGTTTTCAGACATATATTTCATAGCAGCATCCAGCTGTTGGCCGCATTCACATTTTTTAGAATGAAAAACTTCTCCTGTAATGCATTCCGAATGAAAACGTACATTTACAGTGGTAGTAACATCTGTATTTTCTGCTACCCATACTAAATGAGGAGTCCAGTCTTCTTCATTTTCTGAAAATGCATATACAGTGAATATCCCATAATCTGTGGGGATTTTTGATTGTGCTTGTATTTTGAGCATTTTTTCTGATTTTACGTTACTATAATTTATTTGTCAAACGGACTTTTTTTATCTTGTTTTACCCAGATAAGTTTTGATGTATCATAACCTATTTCCTGCGCTTTGGAGATGAAATTCTGTTTTATATGATCCGGGATGGTTTTCTCACGGGAAAGAATCCACAGATAGTCCAGGTTTTTTCCTGCAACCAGTGCATATTTGTATTCTTCCAGCACAATTACATTATATCCGGCATAAAAAGGTCCGAAAAAGCTCACCTTCAGAGCTGCAACGTTTTTGTCTCCCCTAAATTTAGCAGTACCATTTGCTGAAACCCATTTATTCTTTATTACATTATATCCGCTGTTGAGTACCTTTACACTTCCGTCTGCATTAAGGCTGTACTGAGCAATGGCATTATCAAGATCTTTTTCAAAACGATAATCAAATCTTGCTATTTCATACCAGGTGCCTAAATATTTATTGACATCAAACTGTCCGACAGGCTGGGCCTTTTCAGGCATAGAGGAACAGGAAGTTATACTATTTAACAACAAAAAGCTTAGTAATACAGTAATAATTATTCTATTTTTCATTTTTAGTTATTTTTTTAAAGACATAAATATTGAGTAAAAACTGGCTGTATCCGTACACGGCATCTTCAACAGGAATGGTTCCCATTCTCACCCCTAAAAAGTCACCAGGATTATAGTTAACCACAGGGGAAGGAATGAAAGATCCTGTCAGGATTCCGTTCACTGCAAAAAAGCCGGGCATCAATACCAGATATACAAAACTGGCTTTACCTATCCATTCTTTTTGGGCAATGAAATGCAGATAAAAAAGCGTGGTAATCGTTACGGTCACAATAAGCAAAGTATATATTCTCTCATAATACAGAAGCCCCACAACACCAAGAACAATAAAAGCTGTAAATACAATAAGATTATTTAAAGCCGTAGCCCATGCCAGCGAAAAAAACTTTTCCAGGCAATAGTAAGTAAATACACAGGCGAAAGGAATACAGTAAAAAAACAGCCATTCCTCAATGGGAAGTCCTGCTATTTTAAATCCTAAAGTGTAGTTAAGATCAAACCACCATACCCCTTTTGCCGTGAACCATATATCCCAGGCAATAAAAGGAATGGCCACAATGGTGGATGACAGGAGAAATTTCTCAAAAAGCTTATTAAAATGTATCCTCCTATCAAAAGAAGCCACGAAGCAAATAATGATAGTGAAAAAGTTAATCAGTATGTAAGTATAAGGCATCATTTTTTATTGATATACATTTTAAAATATTTAACAGGAACCCACAGAAAACCGAAACATTCTCCATCTTCTTTTCCCACATGTTTGTGATGCTGCTTATGAGCGCGTCTGATGGCAAGGAAATACGGATTGTTTGTTTTGGTGAAAATCTTCGCTCGCTGATGAATAAAAATATCATGTACAAAGAAATAGGCCATTCCGTAAAGACTAATACCCAGTCCGATAAAAAACCAGTAACTGAAATCCTCTTTCACTCCCAGGTATAATAAGGCAATAGCCGGGCTTGCAAAAATGAAAAAGAACCAATCATTTCTTTCAAGCTTCCCGTTATGGCTATGATCATGATGATCCCGGTGCAGGCTCCATAAAAAGCCATGCATAATATACCGGTGGATAAGCCATGTTGCTCCTTCCATGGAAATAAATACTGCCAGCACGATCAGAATATTCATTTTAATGATGTTTATTGTTAAAACGCTGATGTAAAACCCTATATCTGAAATCGAAAATGTTTTTGAGCTTTTCTTTTACAAATAACTGGTGGGCTATTTTACCTAAAAACCCCATTGGAAGTTCATAGTCTACCGTATCTTTCATGAGTACTCCATGGTCATTAGGAATAAATTCATGAAAATGATTCCAGTGTTTGTACGGACCTTCTTTTTGAAAGTCAGTAAAGCTTTTATAGTCTTCCACCTGGCTTATAACAGTTTTCCATTTCATTGGAATTCCCAATACAGGAGAGACTGTATAATCTATCTCCATTCCTTCGGATATCGCATCACTACTCTCGGAAAGAACCACAAAATTCATACTTTGAGGGGTTATCTGTGATAAATTATGAGGGGATGAAAAAAACTCCCATGCCGTTTCAATAGTGCAATTCAACTGCTGTTCTCTATATAATCTGTACATTATTTATTTGTTATTGATTATTAATGTCCCAAAAAATCATTCACCCATACGCTGATATCAGAAATAAGCAGATTTATAGCGGATATAGCTTTTGAAAGCAACCAATAGCTTTTGTGAATTGGCAATTCTGATCCTTTGCTGCAGGATATTCTGGGAACTTGTTTTCTTTATTTTTTCAAACAAAGACAGGTAGTATCTATAGGCCAGATATACTCCGAAAATAGAAGAAGCCGGCAGTTTTTTAATCCCCTGTAATGCTTCTTTAAATTCTTCGTCAATTTCTTTTTCAATCCTGATTTTTACTGTATTATCAAAAACAGACATATTTAAGGATGGAAAATAGGTTCTTCCTAAAATCTGATAATCATCTTTCAGATCCCTTAAAAAATTAACTTTCTGAAAAGCTGATCCCAGCTTCATTGCAAAAGGCTTCAGTTTCTCATATTGCTGCTTATTGCCTTCTGTAAATATCTGCAGACAAATCAGACCTACCACTTCTGCCGATCCGTATATATACTCCTTATAGAGCTCCGAATTATAATCAATTGTATGAAGATCCATTTCCATACTGTGTAAAAACTGATCAATTAACCGTACATCAATGTCATATTGACGGACGGCTTCCTGAAATGAATTTAAAATAGGATTGAGGGATATGCCATCTTCCAGCGCTTCATAGGTTTCCGCTTTTAGTCTCTTCAGAAGCTTCTCTTTATCATAACCATGAAAACTATCAACAATTTCATCGGCAAGGCGCACATACCCATAAACAGCATAAACAGCAGGTCTGATGGAAGGCTTCAATGCCAGTATTCCCAATGAAAAACTGGTGCTGTATTTTTGAGTCGTGTACTTACTCACTTCGTAAGACAATTCATCAAACAATTTTTTCATATTATTTTATTTTTAATTTACTGACTTCAGCTGCTACAATTTTTCCTGAAATTACAGACGGAGGAACACCGGGACCGGGAACCGTTAACTGTCCTGTATAAAAAAGATTCGTGATTTTTTTATTTCTTATTTTGGGTTTTAATACTGCTGTCTGTGACAATGTATTGGATAAGCCGTAAGCATTACCCTGATAGGCATTATAATCGGAAATAAAGTCACTCACACAATAGCTTTTTTTATAGTCAATTCGGGAAATAATATCGGTTTCACCGGTATGTTTTTCAATTCTTTCCAGCATTTCCGTTAGATATTTTTCTCTTACCTGCTCATCATCATATATCCCGGGGGCCAGCGGTAATAGCAAAAAAAGATTCTCACAACCTTCCGGGGCTACATCAGGATCTGTTTTTGAAGGGCAGCATACATAAAAAAGCGGCTTAGAAGGCCATTTTTTATTTTTATAAATACAATCTATATGATTGTCGAGCTCATTTTCAAAAAACAGGGTATGGTGTTTTAAGTGAGGAATTTTTCCTTTGATGCCCAGATAATAAATGAGGCATGAAGGCGCAAATGTCCGGGTTTCCCAGTATGCTTTATCATAGTTTCTCAGTGATTTAGGTATTAATGTTTCCGTATGATGATAGTCTGAGGAAGCAATTATGGCATCAAATTCATAATTTTCACCATCTATTGTTAGGGAAGCTGCCTTTCCTTTTTCGATATTGATTTTCTGTACATCATGATTAAAATGAAAATGTACGCCCTGTTTTTCTGCTACTTTTTTCATCGCAAGAACGAGCTGGTAAAAACCTCCCATCGGGTACTTTGTTCCCAACACATATCCGCCGTAATTCATCAGGCTGTAAAGGGCTGGAATTTGTTTTGGTGAAGCTCCAAGAAATATCACGGGGAACTCCATCAGCGATTTAAGTTTCGGATCTGTAAAATAACCTGAAACATAAGTTCTGAAATTGCTTAAAAGATCAAGCTTCAGTGTACTACCTGCTATTTTCAAAGAAGCAAATTCAAACCAGCTATAACAAGGTTTTGTTACAAACTCTTTCATTCCCACTTCATATTTGAATTGAGCAGACTTCATAAATTTATCATACTGTCTGGCTGCTCCGGGTTCAATATTTTCAAACAGCTTACGGATCTCTTCATTGTTCTCAGGAACTGAAACTTTTTCTTTTGAAAAAACCATCTCAAACTGGGGGTCTAAAGAAACCAGACTGAAAAAATCGGATGTTTTACAATCGAAATCAGCAAAAAAGTCTTCAATGATATCAGGCATCCAGTACCAACTGGGTCCCATATCAAAAACATATCCTTCATCCGTCACAAATTGCCTGGCACGGCCGCCAGGACGATCATGCTTTTCAAATACATGTACTTCATTTCCTGATTTTGCGGCATAAGCTGCAGCAGACAGCCCTGAAAATCCAGCGCCTATTACCGCAATTCTCTTTCTTAGGTTTCCAGTATTCATTTATTATATTATTTATGTAATAATTTAGCAGATTCTTTTACTGCTGTTCAGTTCAATTTTTTATATGCAGCTTCTATCAGATCACCCACTTCAAAATTCATCCGATATAAAGAATAATGAAATTCATCCAGTTTAGAGAGTATGGTTATCAGAAGCATCTGCTCAGCATGGGTCAGGTTTCCTGCCACTACCTTTGACGCTTTTCGAATTTCGTCCATATGCTCCTCCAGTACAGCAAGCCCTTTATCTGTGATGTGAATATGTTTTGTTCTCTTATCTTTCGAAGAAACGGTCTGTTCTATCCATTGATTATGAATCAGACGATTTATAATAAGCACCCCTGAAGATTTTTCACTTGCATTGTGTTTTATAAGTTCCATTTTTGTCATGCCTCCCATCGTTTTCAGACTGATTAGATAGATAAAATCATCCTGGCTTGAAAAAAAAGACTTTCCTATCGATCTTGAATACATTTTCGCATACCGGCCTATTCTTACCAATAAAGTATTAATTACACTATCAGAACTTCTTCCAGATTGCTTCCCGATCCAAAGCGGATTTTCTGACTCAGAATCTTCTTTAAAAGAATCATTCATCCATTTTTTAAACCCCTGAAGATCATTACTATATAATATGCCATCTTCATTTTGTTCTGTAAACTGCTGAACGAGTTCTACAATTGCTTTTATAAAATCAAAATTCATATCAAACAAATTAGTATACAAATATACATATTAAAGTATATAAATATACTTTTTGGTGTTGTTTTATTTTACTTTTACATAAAAAAAGCATATTTATATTCCAGTGAATGATGGGAACAAATATTTACCTAAACGGCTAAAAACGGGACCCTTAGGCATAAATTATAAATGACCAATAGCTTCCATTATTTATGAAGAAAATATTTCTGCTGATGCTGGGTACAGTGCTCTTTAGCTGCATCGGACGTAAAAGAGACACGTCTGATTTTGATTATAAAAGATTGAGAAAATAGCGGATAGCATCAAAATTCAGAATATTACCGTCCATAACCTCTTTAAATCTCAGATCCTTGCGCACAGATCTAAAGATTTTGATTCAGCTATGATTACCCGCAAAGTTTATCTGCCTCACAGAAAACTTTGGGACAGCTGCTATGGAGCTATATTTGGAGATGATAACGGGAAACTGTTTCATAATGAAAAGGGCTTAATGAGTTGGAACAGAACTCTTTTTAAAAAAGAGAAGTCACTGATAGTGGATATTTATAGACTTACTCCTGAGGAAGTTCTTAGAAAAAGTAATTATGATGGTTATATTGAGAAATTATAACTAAAAATAATGTGCTGTAAAAACATAAAATCACTGCGATTCTGCCACAAACTCAATGAGTTTATTTAAAAAATTTACAGGGTGAAAAATAAAAAACCTGCAAAATCTTTAATTTTTGCAGGTTTTATCAATCTTTTAATGCATTTTGAAACTTTTATCAATTGCACCAAGTGGAGAATACGGGATTCGAACCCGTGACCTTTTGACTGCCAGTCAAACGCGCTAGCCAACTGCGCCAATCCCCCATTGTTATTGTAAGGCGGTACAAAAGTAAGTATTTAAATGATATTTGCAACTATTTTATAATTTTTATTGAATTAAAATTAATGAAGACAGGCTCAGAGACCATAAAATCCACTATTCTCTATGGAATAACTTCCCAATTAATACTATTTTTGTCTGAAATTATATTACAATCATGCAACTTTATACAGAAAGATTAATTCTACGGGATATTACTATGAATGATAAACAGGATATTTTTGATTATCGTTCCGATGCAGAAGCGAATCAATTTCAAGGATGGATTCCTGAAACCTTGGAAGAAGTGGAAAGTTTTATCCAAAGAAATACTAAAGAATTCAATCAGCCTGAAAGCTGGTATCAGTTGTTGATTACGGACAAAGAAACAAAAGGGGTTATCGGGGATATCGGAGTTCATTTTATAGGAGATGAAAATGTACAGGTAGAACTGGGAATTACCTTAAATTCCTCTTTTCAGGGTAAAGGATATGCTTCTGAGGCTTTACAGGGTATTATTAATTTTCTGTTTAATGATTTGCAAAAACACAGAATTACAGCTTCTGTGGATCCTGACAACACAGCTTCTCTCCAACTGATGGAAAGAATCGGATTAAGAAAGGAAGGACACTTTGTGAAAAGTCTTTTCTGGAAAAATAAATGGGTTGACGATGTTATCTATGCGGTTCTTCGTGAAGAATGGCCTGCAAAATAGTTGTTCTTAAATGATCATTTATTTTGCTGCACCACACAAAATGAATTTCCTTTTGGATTCAGAAGAACAACATAATCAAGCATCCTATGATAGAATCTTCAGATCTTATAATGATATTCCATAGAAAAATATAGTAACCATACAGCCATCAATGGAATAGCAAATATATCCTACAACACTGTATATTTTTCGTAAAATGGAGTGAATTTTGTTCTTACGATAGTTAAAGTAACCAGGTCATTGCAAATCAAATAAGATATAACCATTGTATGAAACCACTTTCTAATGGTAACCGTAATCCAGTTATCATTTTCAATCAATGAATACATCCCCTCTTTTAAATGCATAATAACATGATCCTTATTCTTTCCGTTTAATGAAAATAAGTCTTTCATAATCTTTGGTAATCTTTATAATTTTTAGTTTAACAAGTTTTTATGTCGGCTTATTTCATGGCTAGCTTTATTATTCCAAATGTAGTGAAATACAAAAGGCTTGTTTTATGACACCAATCATAAAACGATTGTTAAAATATCCTAAAACAGGCTTATTTCAGTTATCTTTTTCTTAAATTTTTATTTCAGTTATGACTCCTGTCCTGAACATTCCGGCTCTTTTAATTCTTAAAAACGAAAGTCCAAATCATGAGCGGAAGGTCTGAAATTGGAATGCATAGCCGCTGTAAAATAGTCACAAAATACCTGATATACTTCGGAATGAGTATCTGTAGCCCGGATTCCCAGCTGTGTATAAACAGTAAGGATCTGATGGGATAATTTTCTCACCAGCTCTACTCCATATTCATGAATCTCGCATTGTTTATTCTCCGAAATTTCTTTGTGATCACCAAGTATATTTTCAACGTCTCTGGCAATGGTTAAAACTTTTTCCAGATGCTTTTCAACAGATTCTGCGAAACTTTTAAAATTAATCTGAGGACGAATACCCTCTGCCTCTTCAATAAAATGAGAAGCTATTCCCAGATAATTGACCAGGAGCGTCAGATCTGCAAAAACCCGAAACGGAATACTGTCCAGAATATCATTCGTGAAAAAGGAATCGTAAACAAAACTGTACTTTTCAGTTACAATGACATTTTCAATGGAAAATGAATAGGTACCGCTCGCTTTCATTCCCATAGATTTCCAGTCGGAAATAATTTGAGTCTGCTCTTTTGGAATAATAAATGAACGGATGATCTCATTACCATTTTTATCTGTAAGGAGTTTCCCGTTTTCCGTAATCCTGGCATTCAGGGTAAAATGGGTCAGATGAGGTGCTCCTGTAGCAAAATTCCATAACCCATTGACCAAATAAGTGTTATCATCTTGTTTTTCTGCTGTACCACCCACCATTCCGCTTCCTCCAAAGCAGGTTTCAGAATGGGTGAATAATAACTTGGCGACCTCAGGCTTTATATTTCTGGAAAAATAATTAGCTCCTGCACAAAGCGTCAGCATCCAGCCAAAACTTCCATCAGTTTGAGCCCAGCCAAATAATGCTTTAAGTCCTTCTTCAAAACGACAGCCGAGTCCTCCATATTTTTTGGGAACCCAGATTTTAAGCAGTCCTTCTTTATGAATATATTGCATTACCTCATCAGAAATTACAGAGGCTCCATGAAGTTCCTTTCTTATTTCTTTAGTATTCAGCATTAGCTTTGGATTTAATGATTTTTTGCCACTCCATATACCCGGAAATAGCCACTAAAAATAAAAATGATGTCAGAACAGCATATAGATATAATTCTTTATGAATCATCAAGGGGATGGAAATAATATTACTGACATTCAGTATCACCCAGTTTTCAATTTTTCTTCTTGCCATGAGCCACATTCCTGCCCAGGCAAAAGCACTTACCAGAGAATCCCAGACCGGAACATCAGAATCAGTAAAATGAGTAAGAAAAGACCAGAATAAGATAAACGTTCCCAGAACAATACCTCCTGTAATCCATTTTTCTGTGGTGGTAGTAACGGAGATTTCCATTTCCGATTTTTGTTTCCCGAATTTCCAGTACAGCCATCCGTAGATGCTCATGATCAGATAATAAAGGTTTAAGGTAAATTCAGCATAGAGCTTTGAAGTAAGCATCACATAGAGTGTAAGCAGAATCCCTGCGATTCCGAAAAGATAGTTGTTGACATTGTTTTTACGGGCCAGTAGAACCTGAATGACTGAAAATAAGACTCCAAACCATTCCGGTAAAGTAATTTGTTTTAAAATGTCCTGCATCATATTAATTGTTAGAAATCAAATGATGAGATGATAAGTAATCAATCCCTACGCCGGCATTATCCGGATCAGGTGTGGAAATATATTCCTGGGTATCATCTCAGCCACTGTTCTGTAGCACCCCATTGTGAGGCAAAGGTGCAGTTTTTTGATGTAAAAAGAAAGGACTTTGGCTTTTATTTTCAGATATGACCAGGATTATAAAGAGTTCGGCAGGTAAGTTTTAATTTTATATCTAACTTAAAAATTATATTATGGATCATCAGCAGGAAATATCGGTACTTAATGATTTACTTCATATTATCAACGACAGAAAGGAAGGTTTTGAAAAAGTAGATGGGAAAGTCTGGGAAATGTATCCGGATGTAAAAGATGAATATGAGCATATGATTTCACAATCGAAAATCATGAAAAACGAACTGATTAACCTCATCACAGAAAAACAAGGTATTCCGGAGGACTCAACGTCTGTGGCAGGAGCTGTTCACAGAACATGGATTGACGTTAAAAATTCTTTTACCATGGGAAATCTGATAGAATCTACCTTAGAAAATGTAGTATTTGGCGAAAAAGCAGCGATAGAAGCCTATCAAAATGCACTGGATACGGGTGATCTTAGTACAAAAAGTATTGAAATTGTATCTGAACAGCTTCGTAACCTGAAAGATTCCTATAGACAGTTTAAGAAAATTGAAGAATATAAAAAGAAAGAATAACTCAAAAAGAGGCTGTCTCAAAACTCAAACAATCTGACTTTGTTACGAAAGAAGAATCTTATTGATAATCTAACAAATGAGATTCTTCATTACATTACATTTCACTCAGAATGACGTTTTTGAGACAGCCTTCTTACTATAATCAAGAACAAATAATATTTAATCCTTTCAAAATTATTAAATACTTTCTGTTCGGACTTATGATGCAAGTCATATACACTCAATATTATTTGACAGCATTTTTGGCTTTTTCCGATTCATGCAAATGATGCTCGAGTGTAGGAAGGGTCTTCGCTGCAAAAGACTTTAATGAGGCTTCTGTTCCTTCTGATGCCTCTTTTTTGAATGCTTCTACATCTTCTTTATGATCACTGACCATAAGATCCGTATATTTTTTGTCAAAGTCCTTTCCTTTCTTAGCTTTCAGATCATCATACATCTTCTGCTTTTCAGTATCCAAGCTTGTGGGTAATGTATACCCGGTTTCTGAAGCCCATTTCTTGAGCTCGTCATTTGCTTTGGTATGATCTGTTACCATCATTGCTCCCAAAGATTTTACCACTGAATTCTCAGCGTTTGTTGCGGCGAGTTTTCCCATCATGACTTCCATAAGTCCTCCTATGGCTGCAGCATCTGCAAATTTTTTGTCATGATCACTGAGAGTACTTTTCTGTTCTTTGGTGTCAGACATTTTGGTAGAGTCGGATACCGTCATCCCGGATTCTGCCGGAGCAGATATTGTTGTACTTTCCTCAGATTGACTCGTTGATGTCGGTTCGTTTTTTTTACACGCTGTTAAAGCAGCCAATGCAAAAATTGTTACTACAAGATTTTTCATAATAATAAATTTTAAGTGGTGATAGTAATGAAGTCAAACAATGACTTTGTTTATAAATACAACAATTTATTTGCCAAAAAGCAGAGCCCAGCACTTTAAGCCCAATCACAAAGCCTTATAAATGAACACACTAAAGCTGATTAACCAGTCTGAACGTAAGATTAATACGCTCTTTCATCGTGGTGACAGATTTAGCAATCCGATGTTCCCAGTTTTCCTGAAGGTCTCCTTTCATAATCAATAATGAACCGTGAGGAAGAGGCAGGCTGTATTTACTCTGATGATGATCTTTTTTCCTGAAATCAAAATTTCTGGTCTGCCCTAAACTTACCGATGCTATCACGGGTCGTTTTCCATATCTGCTTTCTTTATCCCGATGCCAGGCGACAGAATCATGATGATCTCTGTAAAGGTTAAGCAATACAGAATTGAACTGATAACCGAATGTTTCTTCTATTCTTTCCTTTAAAGAAAGCAGTTCAGGTGTCCAGAGATTATTTTCCACTTCACCATTTCCCAGTGGATAATCAGTTTTCGGATCACCATACCAGGCTGTTAAGCGGGGTGTGAGAACCGTTTTATCATACATTTTCTGGGTGCGCTGCTTCCAGGGTGCTGTTTCAAGCAAAAGGTTCTTAAGGCTGTCTGCTTCATCCTGATTCAGGAAATGTTCTCTGTATTCCAGAAGGTCTTTTGGAAATTCGTACAGATCTTCTGAGTCGAACAGGCTAAGTTGGGTCATTTTTAATCTTTATAAATTGAAAAATTTCTCTGTAAAGTATAAAAGTTGTTATTTAATTATTGTTCCCTATAAGAAAACTAAATTGATACAAATAATATCTACAAATATACTAAAACTGATACAAAATCAACCAAAGATAAAACTACTGCTTTTTGAACCTTCCAGATTTCAACAATAAAAAAGAGACCTGATCTTTTCAGGTCTCCTTTTATAAAGATTGTATTACATTGCTTTACTATTAAGATTGGTATCGGCAACTTTTGTTAACAGTTCGTCACATTTTTTTTCCTCTTCCAGTGTACTTAAAAGATTTTTAAGACACTCCTCTTCTTTTAATACTTTTGCGAACGCTGCAAGTGTACCGTATGTGGCAATTTCATAATGTTCAACTTTCTGTGCTGCTGCAATAATTCCCGCATCTCTTACTGCTCCCGGTTCTGTTTCTTCCAGTATACTTTTCCCTTCATCCAGCAGTCCCTGCATAGCATCGCATTTCTTTGCCTGTGCCTTTTTTCCTAATGCTTTAAAACATTCTTCCAGTCTTTCCACATGGCCTTCCGTCTCGGTGATATGCTTGTCGATGGCTGTTTTAAGCTTTTCACTGCTTGCATTTTTCATCATCGTCGGCAGCGCTTTCAGTAGTGCTTTTTCAGCCCAGTAAATATCTTTCAGTGCATCTTCAAAAAGATCTTCCAAACTTTTGGCTGCATTTTTTTTAGCCGGAGTTTTTGCTGTTGTTTTTGTTGTTGTCGTTTTTTTGGCTGGTGATTTTTTGGTTGCCGTTTTCGTTTCCATAATATAATAATTTAGTGATTGATTGGTGGTAAATCTGCAACTATAAGACCATTTTTGCCTGAAATGCAAAGATGTGGTATCTAAAATGAGTAAGAATATGGTTATTCTAAGACTTATATTTCTTTATCCATATACTTACTGAACCCGGATTTACAGTAAACACCGCTTTCCCGTTTTTATCCGTATAAATTTCTTCATGACGATTCTTTAAAAAATCGATATAGACTGAATCTGCATGTTCTTTTCCCAATTCTATTTCTTTATAACCTTCTTCAGTATTAGACATGATTACAATGCAGCCCGGATGCTTATCATCTCCCTTTCGTACAAAAGCTATGCAGTTGGGATGATCAAAATAATCGATCTGCTGACCGTATGCAAAACGCTTTCTTGCTTCAAGCAAATCAGGAAGTTCTTCAACCTTCGGCATAATGATATGCACTTCCTCTTCATCTTTAGTATCAATATATTCCGTACCAAAAAGATCGGGATAAAATACACAGGGATAAGCTTCATCGGTAAGAAGAATAATAGCATAGGCCAAGGGTTTAAACCAGTCTTTCACTGCAGATTCAAGAGCCTGAAGGTGCTGTGTATCATGATTTTCTACAAAAGAAACAGAGAATACCGGTTTCTTCTCCAAAAAGCTTCCTTTTAAAATCTGGCTCATATCATAATCTTTACCGTCCTGCGAAGCCTTAAAGAAGTTATAATGCAGCGGAGCATCAAAACACGAGATAAGATCAGACATTTTATCGGAAAAGTATTCTATTTTTTCTGCTTCGTCTTTCCAGAATTCCCCCAAAACAAAACATTCAGGATTCACTTCTGTTTTAATATAGGAGATCCAGTCTTTCAAAAAATCGGAGGAGATGTGTTTTAAAGCATCCAGCCGGATACCGTCTACTTTTGTTGTTTCCATATACCATCGGATCCAGCTTTTCATTTCCTTCACAACGCTAGGATTACGATATTCTATGTCAGCTCCCATCAGATAGTCATAATTACCAAACTGATGACTTACAGCGTCAGTCCACTCTTCCCCATATTCATTATGAATTTTAAAGATGCCTTTTAATTCTGCTCCTTCTTTTATGATATAATCGATACCGCTGAAGCAGTGGTGATCCCATATAAAATCCGAATAAGTTCCATTTCTTCCCGGAAAGGTAAACTTCGTATAGGCGGTAACTTCCAGATTTTCAGCAATTCTTTCATTCCGGTTTTCTTCGTTCAGCTGATGTACCGTGATATTTTCTTCTTCATCGCCTCCCATCCTATGGTTTAACACAATATCGGCATACACCGCCATTCCTACTTCGTGAGCTTTGTTTATAGCTTTTAAATATTCTGCCTTTGTACCATAGCGTGTAGCAATACTTCCTTTCTGATCAAACTCTCCAAGGTCATAAAGGTCATACACATCGTAGCCCCGGCCTTCTGTGCTGAGACTACATTTATTGGCAGGAGGAAGCCATACGGCAGTAAATCCCAAATCTCTTAAATATTCTGCTTTTTCAACAAATTCATTCCAAAGGTTTCCAGGATGATACCAATGGAAAAACTGCATAATAACTCCATTCATATCCACTGAATTTAACCGTTAATAATAAGACCTCCATTAGGATGAAGCACCTGCCCCGTTATCTGTGCTGAAGCATCGGTAGCCAGAAATAAAAAACTTGCTGCCACTTCCTCAGGAGAAGCATTACGTTCTAACGGTGGTTTATTCTGATCCTCATCCTCTTCCCCGAATGTTTTTTCAGTAAGCGGCGTGGCTACCGGCCCGGGTGCTACAGCATTCACTCTTATTCCCTTAGGTTTGGCCTGAAGTGCGAGTGATCGGGTAAAAGAAACAATAGCTCCTTTGGTTGCAGAATAATCCAGTAATTCTTCATGGCCCATATAAGCAGTAGCTGAAGTAGTATTGATAATAGCATCTCCTTGTTTTAGATGAGGAAATACGATCTTCGTCAGCAGGATCATTCCAATAATGTTGGAGTCGAAAGTCTTGCGGATATCTTCTTCTTTTAGATTTTCTATACTTTCACAGGGAACCTGGGTTCCGGCATTATTAATCAGGATATCTATTCCTCCGAATTTGGAAACTACTTCATCAACAACAGATTCACAAAATTTACTGTCATTAATATCTCCCTCAAACGAAAGAGCCTTTCTTCCTGTTTTTTTTATTTCCTCCACTGTTTTCCTGGCATCTTTGGCATCATGATAGTGGATGAAGGCAATATCTGCTCCTTCTTTAGCCAATAAAAGAGCGACTGCCTTACCAATTCCGCTGTCTGCTCCTGTAATAAGGACAGATTTACTCTGCAATTGCAATTTTTCCATAATTAATTGTATTAATAGCTTATTATTGAGATGGTTTCTATTTCTTATTTTCACGGTGCTTATCTAACTCCAGCTTAAAACATCCAAGTATGAATTCACTGTAATAAAGTTGAGCATTAATCGGCTTAGTTCTGGAATGCAGATCTAATTTCTCTGAAAGAACAACTTTTCCCTGGTAAGCAATAGCAAAGTAAGCAAAGAGCTTCCCCTCTGATTCTTCTACCGGAGTGGCATATCCCGTAACTCCGATAGACCAGTCGGTTTTGTAAACTTTACCTACCTGCAACGCCATTGTTTCAGCAATATGGGGAGATACACAGTTATATTGTTGAGCTTCCACAGGGTCTACCTCAAGAAGATTTACCTTTTCCTCCAATGTGTATGCCGTCATTCCGCCTTTAAAAAATTGAGAGGCATCTTTCATCTGGGAAAACGAAAACTGTAAAAATCCGGCTGTAACACTTTCAGCCGTTGAGACTGTTTCACCTCCGGAAAGAAGATATTCTCCAATACGCTTAAACAGTTTCTCCAGTTCTATGACGAAATGCACCAGCGATTTCACTGACAATGAATCAGCGTGAGCAATTTGAGAAGATTTTAAAATCATGTAATAATATTATAGTATTCAGTTATTCTTTCACGGGATCCTGTGAATTTTCTTTTTCTTTCGATAGCTGGCCCAGCTTCTCATAATATTTGTGGAGCTTGTCCAGTTCTTCCTCAGTCAGATCTTCAATATCTACCAGCCTGTTACTGGCTTTTTCATAGGATGCTATCAATTCGTTGAGTTTTATCTGAATAGCTTTAGAGTCTTTATTCTGGGTTTTCTGAATCAGAAATACCATCAGGAAAGTAATAATAGTAGTACCTGTATTGATAACCAGCTGCCAGGTTTCGGAATAGTTGAAAACAGGTCCGCAAATAGCCCAGACCACCACCAGTAAACTGGCCCCCACAAAAGCACCCGGACTTCCGGTTATACAAACAACACGATCTGAAAACCTTTCAAAAAGATTTTTTTTCATAACTAATACGATTTTAAGTAAAATGATAATCCAAGTTATCAAAACAACAGTATAAAAATTATGACTCAAGTCACCTATGCTTTTTATTACTTAGTTATTATTACAGTATATTTTCCAACAATATTTAGTTTTATTTAAAAATATGGAGAACAGCATAATTATTTTTACCCATTAAAAACAAGCTGTATTTTTCATCATTTTATTTTATAACAAATTGTAAATGAAAGATATAAAATAATTAACATATTCAAAAAAGTGAGGAATAGAGCATGTTCCAAAAACTGAATAAAATCACATCGGTAAGATTTAATACTCAATTAAAAAATAATTATCCATCTTTGCAGCCTTAAATTTAAAAACGCTAGTTTATTTCATGAGCATTATTCTTAAAAAGCGACTAATTATAGCGCTTGTATTACCTACGGCCGCCTTGTATTACGGGCAGAGTACGAAGGATTCTTTAGAGAAATCCAAATCTATTGATGAGGTGATGTTGGTAGGTAGAAACCTTTCCCAGACAGCCAAAGAGAGAAAAACGCCTGTTGCAGTTTCCAACATAAAGGCAGCAGAAATTCAGGAGAAACTGGGAAACAGAGAATTTCCTGAAATTATGAAGTCTACTCCATCCGTTTACGTTACCAAAGTAGGTGGAGGATTCGGAGACAGCAGAATCAACATGAGAGGTTTTGACGGTGCCAACATTGCAGTAATCATCAACGGGCAGCCGGTGAATGACATGCAGGGAGGTACGGTGTATTGGTCCAACTGGACTGGTTTGGCTGATATTGCCAGCAATATTCAGATCCAGAGAGGTTTGGGAGCTTCCAAATTTGTTGTTCCTTCTGTAGGAGGAACCATCAATATTGTAACCAAAGCTACCGATTCTGAACAGAAAGCAATGATCAAAGGAGAAGTTGGAAATGATAACTACTCCAGAATTTCTGCTATGTATTCTTCAGGATTAAAAAACAAGTGGGGAACAACCGTATTGCTTTCCCGCTGGCAAGGTGACGGATACATCAACGGAACCAAAGGAGAAGGTTACTCATGGTTTTTCTCAACAGGATTTAAGCCTAATGAAAAACATGCGTTTAATTTAATTGCAACCGGAGCACCACAGGTACACGATACGAGAAGGTCTTCTGCAACCGGAGCGAATGTTGCCACTTTACAGCAATTTGAAACCTACGGAAGAAGATACAACCCTCAAACAGGAATGCTGAATGATTCTCAATTCAATTTAGCACCTAACTTCTATCATAAGCCTATTGCCTCTTTGAACTGGGACTGGGCAATGAATGATAACCTGAAGTTATCTACAGTGGTTTACGGTTCATGGGGACGCGGCGGCGGCGGTACTGGACTTAACGGTTCTATCAAAAACGCTGCAGGACAAACTATGAATTTCATGAACTATGGTGCAGGCGGAGACGGTACTATCAACTGGGACATGATTTATCGTTATAACAGAGGCGGTATGGTAACTGATTATAACGGAAATAGCTTCCAGAAATCAACTTTCACCGCTCCTGCAGGTTCTCCTGGTGATTACAACGGACAGTATGTTTCTACTCTGAACGGAACAAGCGGTATCGTAAGAAAGCAGAGTATCAATGCTCACGACTGGTATGGTGTAATCGCAGACCTTAATTACAAAAAAAATAACTGGACTTTCAACGGAGGTATCGATCTTAAAACATACAAAGGAGCTTTGTATGACATTGTAACCGATATGTTAGGATCTGATGCGTTATTTGTTCCTTCCACAGCCAATGCGCCAAAAGGATATTATATTAATCAAACCGTAAAACCGGAACCGCTTACCAAGCTTAAAGATGCTCAGAAAGTATCTATCCACAATGAAGGTCTTGTAAAATGGGCAGGTCTTTATGGAATGGTAGAATACAGCTCTGAGAAGCTGAGTGCTTCCGTTCAGGGATCTGTTTCCGAGCAATATTACAAGAGAAGAGATTATATGTTGTACACTCCTGGAAATCAGGAAACAAAATGGTATCACAAAACGGGTTATATTGTAAAAGGAGGTGCCAATTATAATATAGATGATCATCACAATGTATTTTTCAATACAGGGGTAATTTCAAGACAGCCCTTGTTCAATGCTTTATTCCCTTCAAACCAGAATATCTATAATGATGCAAAGAATGAAAGAATCTTCTCTGTAGAATTGGGATATGGTTTCAAATCACGTTATATAGATGTGAACATCAATGCATACAGAACGCAGTGGGATGACAGATTTATTTCAAGAACATTCAATGCTACGGCTGCAGATGTTGCAAAATTCTCCCAGTTAAGCCTTGGAAGTGCTTATTTCTACAATGCACTGAATGTAGGTCAGCTGCACCAGGGAATCGAGCTGGAAGCAAAGGCAAGACCTTTTGCTAACCTAAGGCTGAGAGGAATGGTATCAATGGGTAACTGGAAATATAAAGGAAATGCCAACTTCAACATCCTGGATGTTCAAACCAACCAGGAAATAGCAGGAGCTACAGGAACAATCAATATTAAAGATCTGAAGGTTGGAGATGCAGCCCAGACAACAGCAAGCATCGGAGCTGATTACAATATCACGAAAGCTTTCAGTATTGATGCCAACTGGGAATATTATGACAAGCTTTATGCTCAGTTCAACCCGATCAACTTCCTTACTGAAGCGGCAAGAGAAAAAGGAATTGTAAAATTGCCAAGCTATCATTTATTTGATGTAGGAGCTTCTTACAAATTCACACTTGATGCGAAAAAATCTTTAACATTGAGAGCAAATGTATACAACTTATTCAACAAATATTATATTTCTGAATTGAGCTCCAATATTTTTGCAGGTGATAAAATTGCCAATGGTCCGGATGCTGGAAAAACGTATCAGGAAGCTGGCAGAGTGTATCAGGGTGTTGCAGACGGTAATACAGGATTCCTAGGTTTTGGAAGAACCTGGTCTGTTGCGGCTACTTTGAGATTCTAAGATAATTTCATTTCAAGAATGAATCAATTGAATAGGCTGTTCCCAAAATGGGACAGCCTATTTTTATTTTAATCACAAGCGTAGAAAAACAATATTTCTTATTTTAGGATTTAAAAATTTTTTGGTTTTCTATTCTGAGCAGCCTTTATGGCTACTTCATCAATACGTTTTTTTCTGGTTTCGGGTCTTTTGGCAAGCACAATCCATTGGAGCAGCATTTTTCTTATGGATTTGCTTAAACTTAGAAAATAGGTTTCGGAACCTTCATGCTGTTTAAATGCTTTATTAAGATCTTCTGGAATGGTAAGATCTTCCACGCTATCCAAAATATTCCAGGAACCATTCTCTTTGGCAATTCGGATGGTTTCAAATCCTGCTGTTGTCATCAGATTATTTTCTATCAGCTTCTGAACCTTATCTTTATTAATTTTTGACCAGGTACTCTTCGGCTTCCGTCTGCTGAATAACTGCATAAATGAACCTTCATCAATAGTCTTCCTTGTACTGTCGATCCAGCCGAAACAAAGGGCTTCATCTACCAGCTCGGTCCAATGAACAATGGGTAAATTTGATTTTCTGGTATTGCAAATAAGCCATACAGACTGTTCTATATGATGATTCTCTTCAAGCCATTGCCGCCATTCTGCCTTTGTCCTGACATGAAAGGTCTGTTTCTCTGTAATTTTACCCATAGCTTTTTCTTTTATTGATGTAAAATTAACATACTTTAGTGACAATAGTTTGTCAGTATTAAATTTCTATTTCTTAATTATCACATTCCATAATATAGGGCTATTGTAAAGAAATAAATCATAAATTAGACAAGCTAAGTCATTAAAAAGGTTTTACTTTTTTTAGTTGGATATGGACAGAGAAACTATAAATTATATTATCAGATATTTTGGGAAATTAATGACCAGGGACGAAGCGTTAGCACTGAATCATCATATGTATACTTTGAAGAGTTCTGAAAGTGAGCATATAAGAAATGTAATGATAAAGCGGGGCTGGATAAATTCTGATCCTGAAGTCATAAAACTATTAGAACATGGATATGAAGTTTTTGAACAAAATGTTGTAACGCGGATAATTGCAGAAACTCCTGAGAAAGTTTTTTTCAATAATTGCCCGAAATGTAATAAACTTGCCCGTACTCCTTATGCAAAGCAGTGCAGACATTGTGGATACAGCTGGCATGATGTTACTGCTAAATTTAAGATTTCCAGTGCTTTTCAACTTACCAACAGGAGCTTTTATCTGCTTGGGGAAATTATAGAAGGGGAAATAAATCCAGGTCAATTGATGGATTTAACGATACTAGGACTTCATAAAAAAATTAAAATTAGATCTATTGAATTAGCTGATGGAATGGATAACGAAAAACCCTGGAACAGGATTGGCCTTGGGACTAACGACCTAACGGAAGACGAAAAACAGCATTTAAAACAAAAATCTTTTTTTAATCCTATTATCAATATTTTCCAATCATAGTGTATGAGTCTTGAAAGAATTGATTGTTAGTACTATTTGTTTAAAGCTAATTATTTGCTATGTAAATCCATATCAATGAAATAAGCCAGATGTTCATGCATTTTTTCTACAAAATAAAGTTCCGCGTTCAGGATCTTAGCTGTTGATTTTTCAAAATTGTATTTGGTTTTGATACTGAATTCAAACTCGTCAACAGAAAAATCTTCCTCCTTCTCATAAAGCTTTTTGATATGGCTTTTCATAAGCTCATCATGGTTGTTCAGTACAGAATGAAACTCTACAAAAAGGTTGTTGTTTTCTTCTTCAAGTTTTACCAGTTTCAACTGATAGTGATATTCTACACCATCAATCAGCCTGGAATGAATATTTGACAGACTGAATAGAAAACTGTAATATTCATTAGGAGGAAATATAAGGTTATAAACTTCCGGCAGTAAGAGAATGTATTGCAGATTCTTCTTTAATTCAACATCAAAGTTTTTCAATCCCTTTTCATAATTTGTAATCAACTTATTTTGATCCTTTTCCTCCGGGAAAGCACTCGCCAGCTTATTCTCTTTCCATTCTTCCCAACTTTTCCAGAGATCAGGTTTATTCTCAATAGAAAGAATTTTCCCACTAAGATTTCTTTTCAACTGAATATTGCGGGAAATATCTGCAAGAGCAAGACTTTGCAACAAAAAAGGCTTCATCAAAGTATCATCAGTATCACCCGTGATTTCCTGTAGTTTTATGGTGGTATTGATATTATGATCTCTCTTTTCCTGTTCAATAATAATATCTGATGAGGTTTTTAATGAGATTGGTTTATTCTCTTCACCCATAATAAAAGTATTCTCTACCTTCAGGGTGTATTCCTGCGAGAACTTTTCCAGTTGAAAAAGAGGAATATTTTCCCCGAATAAAAAATTTGAAATACTCATTTCATTACTATTGTATACTCTGAATGCCTTTATTGCTGAAAATGAATTTTATATATTTCATAATTCCAACTCCAGTTTCTGATTGATAGTCAGATCATTATTTTAAGCTGGTACTGATGGAAGCTGATTAAATAGGTTCTCGTAATCTAATAGTACTTCATAGTCTAAATAATCTTTAGGCGTATCAAACCAATGTTTAGATAAATCTGCAGTTCCAAATTGTTCAATGAGTACTGTTTTTTCATTTTCTTTTACAAATTCTTTCAAAAAAACATTGTCTTTTTTCTTATTTGAATAGAATAATAGTGTTTTTCCAAGATCACCATACCAGGAAATTTGTTTTAAAAAAATTTTATTGTTACTATATTCCTTAAAATCTCCTTTAATGATGTCACCTTTGGAAAAGACTATCATTAAATTATGCTTAAGTATATTGTTATCATAAAAATTTAATATTATACTCATAGAATCACTGGTAACCTGGCAATAAGGTTTTTCATCTTTATAATAGTTAATACTATATTCAAGTTCATTTTCAAAAGCATATCTGGCCCACTCATCAGGGGTATATTTTAGAAACTTCTTTGGAACATTCTGGCTAAACTCTGTAGATAAATGAACTTCTAATGTAGTTTGTTCATCCATTATCTTTTCCATAAGTCCATTATACTTCGAAAATTCTGTTTTATACATTTTTATAATAAATTTTTAATTAAATTAATCCAGAAATATTATCCACTATTTCTACTCCTTTTTTTCTTGCATGCTCAATAACTTCTTTACTTAAGTTACCAACTTTTTCAACATGTAATATTACTTTACCTCCAGCTGAATTTATTACTTGGCCTGTCTGTGTCATAGGTTTACCATTATATTTTGCTGCATCATCAATATAACTTTTGATTGTTTTATCTGAAATTTGACTTAGATCACTAGCTTTACGTTCAATAATTTTAAAAGTTCCGTCAGCATTTTCAATTAATCCATCTATTTTTCCAACTTTCCCTTTCTTTAATAAAACTTCAACTTCATGAGAATATTTAAAACCTTTTTCTAATGCTTGTTTTCTTAATTCGCTATTCCATACTAAATTAAAAAAATATCCACGTCTAACTTTCTGAAACCATTTCTGAGATTCCAGAATCATTTGGGACAAGCATCTGCCAGAATTATGAACCAGTAAAGCCAGCAGGCCTACAAAATAGGTATGAAAATGAGCTACCGTAAAGTTATAAACTTTTTTAGGTTCATAGCTATATTCTATCCTTTCAATGATAACTTTCGTATCATTTTTCGTTAGAATTTTTTCGCCTATTTCTAATTCTGAAGCATCTTTCCAGCCTTCCACAGTATAAAAAGGATGTATCGCAGTTGTTTCAATCACTTCAGCTTCGGTATAAATACTAATAGTATGGTCACTTTCATTGACGATAAGATCAATTACCGGCTGAAGGGCTACGGTATCCGTATCTTCATCATAAGCCCACACCTGATCTCCGATGTGGACATCTTCAATATTTTTAATTCCGTGTTCAGTATGCACAGGTGTTCCGGCTGGAAAACAGGCAAAAACACAGGTCTTAAGCAATTTTTTGGCTACATCATCCACACTTTTCTTTAAAGCTTCTTTGCTCAGCTTTTTTAGTGCCGCTTTTCCCATCTGTTGCAGAGCTTCTTTAGATATGGCTTTTGCCCCTGCTTTTATAGCTCCTTTTACTCCTGCTTTTGCTCCCTGCATGGCTACCGTTCCGGTTCCGAAAGAAACTACACCTACGGCTATAGAAGCGACATCCCAGATTAAAAATCCGGCATTCATAAGGCCACCGCCTACATCTCCGGTTTGTATATCATTGATGAGGTCACGACCGCTTCCCCAAACCGGGATCATACCTTCTACAAAACCTGCCTCACCTACACTATCGCCATGTCCACTATCGTCAAGTTCACGCTGTGCCTGGTCCTGCATATCTTTTACCTCCTTGGCCGCATCATCCGGAAGTGGAACCTGTCCACTGGTCATAAACTCTATCTTCCCGCCTATAGGACATTGACAGGTACTTTTCCCTATCAAAGAACGGATCCCGTTAATTTTTACCTGCCAGGTATCCTGCCATGTCATAGGAACAGTAGTTGGTGTACAAGGTCCTCCACTGATCTTACACACTTTAAAGGAAGGGATATTAATAAGAGGAGTAGCATCCTGATTGGTCGCTACAAGACAGCCATGGATTTTCACCTTCGTATTGAACGTAGGTTTAAAGAAATCCGGAGCTGCCCCCTGGTCACACATCATCAGGGCATTGAGGGTTATGTATTCTAACTCATCCATGATTTTGGTTTTAGAATTACATAATATTGGTATCTCCTGAAGACATCACAGCGCTTGGTCCGCCGGTAATAGTAAGTGGCGAATCTGTGCTGATATCCATAGGACCGCCTTTACTTGATAATCCCAGAGCTCCGGTAAGTGCCGTGATATCAATTATTCCTTTTCCTGCTGAAGCCATAATACCTTCTTCGGATATGGTGATAGAATTATCTCCTACCTGTAGGGTAATACTTGTTTTTCCGTCAAGGGTAATATTTCCGCCTGCATCCATTTTCAGCAATGATTGTGGCGGAGCATCTTTTTTACCTCCCACATTGATGACATTGGAACTTCCTGCATTCACAGTATGGTTGCTATTTGCATTGGTAGTTGCGTTTCCGGTTCCGTCAAAATTCATATTGGCACCGCCCTGATCTTTAAGATTCATAGATCCGGCTCCATTGTCATATTTTAATTCTGCGCCGCTTCGTCCACTGAAACTCATAACATTATTTCCAGTGCCACCACCAGCTCCAATTCCACCATGATACATTCCACCCATCACAAAAGGACGATCGGGGTGAAGATGTACAAAATTGATAATGACCTGATCTCCCACTTCAGGAATAGACATAAATCCTCTGTTCTTACCTACCTTCTCACTGCTTCCGGCATCAGGAGACATTACACGGATAAATTCTGTGGTGTCCTGGCCGGTTTGCCAGTCAAGCTGAACCTGCACGCGGCCTTGATTTTCAGGATCGGTATTGGAAACTACTTTTCCAAACTGGGGTTCCGCCACCGGAACTGTAAATTCTGGTCTTGGAATAAATCCGGTATCAGAAGCGATGGCCTGGAAAGATCCATTATAGTATCCGCGGGCATCCACTTGATGGGTTACCTCTATAAGCATTAATTTAGTAAAATAAGAGGTTTCGTTAGTATCCGTTTTACGCATCTGGATATCCGCAATACATCCCGGATAAAGAAAAGGAACGGTTGTATTACCGGAAGTTACAAAAACTTCTGAAGCTTTACTTCCTGCAGTTCCCTTTTGAGAAGCATCAATATCCATAAAAGATGATGCTTTGATAGGAGCTACTCTTAAAGATGGGGTTTGAAAAGTTTTTTCTGAAATTTCATAAGCCCTCTTCGCAATATCTGAGGTATGTGTTATTTTTGAGCTTCCGCCTTTAAATTTTTCGTTTTTACTACTGTTATATCCATAAAATGAAGGATTCACATGTTGAGCTTTCATTTTAATTTTAACATCCGTCAGATTACTGCCATAGGTTAACAACACAGGCTTTTCCTGTGGTGGCAATTGTCCGAAATGTAAAACTTCTCCATCATAGAAAAATTGTTCTCCATAAGCTTCAGCAATTCTAGCCAGGTAGTTATAATGCGTTTCTCCGTATTGAGAGCTGTAAGATACATTGCCATGGCGGGCATCTATTCTAAAGTCAAATTTCCCCTGCCCTAATCCTTCTTTAATCACTTCATTGGCAATACTGTTCAAGCTAATGGGTTGTGCTCCACCGAAGCTTTGAATATGTGGGGCAGCATCTAACAAAATTGTTGGGCTGAAACCTGACAGCACAAGATTACCCAGGCTTCCTTGTTCCTGGCTGAATCCAACTTCCGTGATAACTCCTATAAAATTCCGCTCAGCTCCGCCTTCCACATCTTTATATTTGAAAACCACCGTAATCCTTTTTCCCAGGAAATTCTGTATTTCTTCAAGATTATGGTTTTCTGCACTTCCTAACGTATCATGAGCAAGAATAAGCTCAAACTCGTGATGTTTAGTAGCACTTTGAGTAAGGCTAAAATGTTTGAAATACTTTATAGATTTACCTTCCACATGGATATCAAGCTTTACTACCCGGTTGATTCCTACGATGGCACTCTCCGGAATACTGTCAGCATTGAATATTTTAGAAGTAGGCTGTTTGACCCAAAGTTTATCTTTACTTATGGATGGTTCATTGGGCAGTAAAGGCTGGTTTAGGAATTGCTTTCCTGTATTCACCATATTGACTGCATTGTTCACTTTTGAAGCAGCTTTCTTTACTTCTTTAACTTTTTTATTGTCTTTGATTTTGCTTACAAAATCTGTCTTGTCTGAATCTATTTCCGGTTTGGGAAGATTATTCTGTTCCTTAAACATGACATCTTTTTTTTGGTGTATGACTTAATTGAATAAGGTGAGACCCTTCGGTTCAAGGAATCAATCTACAAGCATGTAACGGTCTCTTGAACAAGCTTTTCAATGATTGACCTGAGATGGATACAGTGGGAATTTTCAGAAAAAAAATTCCGCTTTAGATACTTAGTAACACTGTAAAAAGTGGTTGATTTCGATATTTTTTCATAAGTTTTTTAGTGATTTTGGTATTGCAATATATAACCTTAAATATTCACTGCAAAATGAATTATCGATTATTTGGAAAATTGTCGTAGTTCTACGACAATGAGTTTTCAATAAAGCTTTTTCACATCTTGAACAAAAAGACCTATTATGATTAGATGATCAATGAGAAGGAATTATTTTTTTTATTTTTTATACATTATTATTTACTAACATAAGTAGAAGAAAACGCTCCGATATTTACTTGGAATTTTTACGTTGCAGCGCCCTCTGATAAAAAGACTGACTTGCAATTTTCTCTTCTGCTTCATCAATTGCAGCCAGCAGATTGTTTTTATTGTCGGCGATATCGCCTAAAATCTGAGCCATCAGCTCCCAAACGGGTTTCATTTGATCAATGAGTTCCTGCCCTTTTGAAGTGAGCTTAAAAAGTCTTTTGCGTTCGTCCAGCTTGTCTTTTTCCCATTGGATCAACTCCAGTTTTTCAAGTTCTTTGAGTAGAGTTATCGTAGATGGATGGGTATATCCTATCTCATTGGCTATTTCGACAACACTTGCTATTTCTTTTTTATAAATGGTGAAAATAACCGGAAACCATTTCAGTTCAAAATCAATTCCGAATGCTTTGTAAATAAGCGCTCCATCTTTCCTCAACTGTTCACTGAGACGGTGCAGCCTTGTGGATATGGCAAGAATTCCTGCTTCGTTGATTACATTCATAGTTGGTCAATATTTAAATGGTAAAAAACATCATCAGCTCTCATTAAAGGAAATTTTACAGGAAGATCGTTTTTTTCAATCTTTATAAAATGATTTCTTTCATAGAAACGCTGTGCTGCTTTCAGTACTGTTATGGTTCCCAAATATAAATCATCGATCCTGTTTTCTCGGCAGAAAGAAATTAAAACTTCCAGTAATTCCTGTGCAATATTCAGTTCTTTTCCTCTGAACTCCTTTTTAACAAACATTTTCCTGATTGCTCCTGCCCTTTCGTCAAATTTAACCAACGCTATAGAACCTACCAGTTCGCCATCTACAAAAGCACCCCAAAAGTTACCTCCTGCTTTTTTGTAAAAACTTTCTATATGAAGAAGATCAGGCTGGTCTTCTATGGTAATCGGAATGTTAAACTCTTTCTGCTGAATCGTCAAAATCAGATCAATGGCATGCTCTGAGTAGGAATTCCCTATGGATTGTATCTCTAATTTCATAGTGTCTGTATTTTAAAGTACAAAACTACGTAGTTGAATACATATATACAAATCCATTCTGCTTTTTTAAAAAAATTTAACACAGAAAATTCAAAAACGGAATTTCGGTATGTAGCTATATTTATGTAATTTCCTTTTCAGAAAAAAAGAATAACCCACACCAAAATGAAAATAGAAAACCTGAGACCTTTTAACGGACAGCACTGCGAAACGACCACTACCGGAACATTATTACAGCAAATCGGAATTGAACTTTCCGAACCTATGCTTTTCGGATTGGGGGAAGGTTTAAGCTTTATCTATTGGAATATGAAAACAATGGATTTCCCTTTCATCGGAGGAAGAATAAAACCTGATTTCCTGACTCAGAATATAGCAAAAAATCTAAATCTTGAATTAACCGTAAAAGAAACTTCATCACAACAAAAGGCCTGGGAGCAAGTAAAAGAACTTCTGGATAGCGGACAGGCAGTCGGATTAAAAATGGATTGCTATCATCTTGAATATTTCTCAAATCCTTTTCATTTTGCCGGACATTATGCTGCCATTTACGGCTATGATGATGAAAATGCTTACCTCGCAGACACCAGACAACAAGGCAGTCAGGTACAAACCTCTTTAAAAAGTCTGGCAATGGCCCGTGCTGAAAAGGGCCCTATGGCTTCCAAAAATCTGTATTATACCCTCAGGAAAACCAATAGAAAATATGATCTGGAAAAAGCTATAATCACCGCAATCAAAAGTAATACTGCCGAATATCTGAACCCGCCTATTACAAATGTTTCTTATAAGGGAATCCTGAAAACCAGTACTGAAATTGTCAAATGGTACAATATGAGCAAAGACATTGAAACTGAATTTAAACAAGCCGCTTTGTTAATGGAAAAAGCAGGAACAGGTGGCGCATTGTTCAGGAATTTATACCGTGATTTTTTAAAAGAAAGTTATGAACTGCTTCGGCTTGATCCGTTAAAAGCAGGTTATGAAGCCTTCAGAGAGATTGCTGAGCTCTGGACAAATGTGTCTCAGCTGTTTGAAAAAGTGAGCCAGACAAAAGATATTCAATATATTCATCTGGCTACGGATATTTTAAAAGAGATATCAGATAAAGAGAAAAGAACTATGGAAATATTGACAACTTTATAGCTGAAAAAGAAACGAATATTCCTGTTATAATAAATTCACAAAATAATTAATAATATTAACACCCATCAACAAATCGATAAATAAAAACAAACAAACACATAAAAAAAGCTAAAAAAGTAGTTAATTCATAAAATATATTACAATTGTGTAAAAATAATTTATATTTTTATGTAATAAATTTTAAATAATACAATGATGAAAAATCTAAAATTAATTGCTATTGTATTAGGGATGCTATCTTTGTCTTCATGTAACAGAAATGAAGAAGAACAAAATACTAAGCAACCTAACAAGGAAAACCAGGCAATGCGTTCCTTAGGAGCAATCCTTGTAGATGACAAAACCTACAGTTCATTTGCTAAAGCTGATATAGATGCATTAACAATGAAATTTAAGGGCAAGTCTGCAGAAACACTTATAGCTTCTATTCCGTCAAGTTATACTATACCCAACACTCCTCCAATAGTAAATCAGGGACAGGAAGGTTCATGCGTTGCATTTGCTACAGCTTATGCCGCTGCAAGTATTCTGGAATATAATTTTAAAGGGATAACGAACCCAAGAAGCCCTGAGTACGTATATAATCAGATAAAAGTAAATGGCTGCCCTAATGGAACTTATGCATCCAGTGGGTTAAATTTAATAAAAGATCAGGGAGTTTGCAGCTGGGATGAAATGCCATATACAGATGTAGAGTGCTCTACGCAACCCAATGAAACTCAAAAAAGTGCAGCAAGTACTCATAAATTTACAACCTGGGCTACTGTAGATAAAAGCAATATCAGTAATGTAAAGACACTTTTAAGTATGAATTTGCCAATAATTATTACAGTGATGGTAGATGGAAGTTTTGATAGTTTAAGCGCGGCAAACAATTGGATATGGAAAAGTCATTCTGGTGCTGTAAGAGGAGGACATGCCATTTGCGTAGTGGGTTATGACGATGCTAAACAAGCTTTTAAAGTACAAAATTCCTGGGGTACTACCTGGGGAAACAATGGATTTTTCTGGATAGATTATGCATTTTTTGCCAAGACCAGAAAAGGAGCTATAAATGAATCTTATGTAGCATACGTTCAATAAAAAAAGTTATAAAGATAAATTGCGGCCGGAATAATTGCGGCCGTTTTTTTATCTCTTTACACTATCAAAATCTTATTTTTGTAATATTATTTAACTTGTGATCTTTGTCAATAAAAAACGTATGCCATTGCTGACATACGTTTTTATAATATTACATTAAAGAATACGGTTATTTCCAGCCTCCGCCTAAAGCCTGATAAAGCTCTACGGCTGCTTTCATTTTACTGTATCTTGCATTGGAAATGTTAAGCTCTGCATTCAATGAATTCACACTTGCATTCAATACTTCAAGATAGTTGGCCATCCCATAGTTCACCAATTCCTGAGAATAGTCAACCGATTTTTTGTAGGCATCCAGCTCATGTTGTTTTAATTCAATAAATGAATCCTGAACAGAGAAAACTCTGATGGCATCTGAAACTTCTTTTCCGGCAGTCAGAACTGTTTTTCTGAAGTTTAAATAAGCCGTTTCTTTATTGGCAAGACTTACATCATAGTTGGTCTGGATCTGTCTCTTATTTAAAATTGGCTGAGCCAATCCCGCCACTACATTCGCAAATAAAGAGTTCACACTAAACAGGTGATCAATATCTACGGACTGTATTCCTCCACTTCCTGTCAATTTTAACGTGGGATAAAACTGAGCTTTGGCTGCATTGGTTAACTCAAAAGCATTCATTAAATTAAATTCTGCTCTCATGACATCCGGACGGTTGGCCAGAAGCTGAGTCGGGTACCCGAGTTTTAAATCAATTGGAAGTTTTTGCCCTTCCAATGTAGATCTTTCGATAGAATGAGAAGGCTCTCCCATCAAAAGACTCATGGTATTTTCAAGCAACTGGATCTGGGTATCAATATCAATCAGTAATGATTTGGCATTGAAAACAAGAGCCTCACTTTGCTGTACTGCCACTTCAGTAACTGTTCCGGAAGTTTTTAAAGCCTTAGTCGCTTCAAGATTTTTCTCTCTTACCGCAATTGTTTCTGTAATAATTTTCTTCTGTGCATCAAATGTCAACAACTGATAATACGCAGAAGCAATGGAAGACACCAAACTGCTTTTTACGGCTTTATGTGCTGCAACAGTTCCTAAATAAGTAGCGAGCTGTGCTTTCTCCTGTGCCTTTAATTTGCCCCAGATATCAGCTTCCCACCCGATGCTTGCCGTAATGTCAAACTGGTTCACATAACGTCTTGATCCGATGATCTGTCCAAACTGTGTATTGATAGACTGTGTCTGAAATGTATAGTTGGGCCCTATGGAAAGAGTCGGCTGATAGGCTGCCTTGCTTTGTTTAAGATACGCTTCTGCAGAATTAATACTTTCTAAAGCAATTCTGATATCAAGATTGTTCTCCAGTGCCTTAGAAATATGCCCCTGCAATATCGGATCAGTGAATATCTCTTTCCATGAAATATCTGCAATATTGGTACTGTCCGAAGGAAGCATGTCTGTACGAAAAAGCTTTTCGTCCACAACATTCTTCGGTCTTTCATATTCTTTTCTTGCCATACAGGATGAGATGGCCCCGAGTATGAAAACTGAAAAAGTGATTCCTTTTATGATGTTTAATAAACTCTTCATTATAAAAAATTAGAAATTAGATGTTAGAGGCCGGAAGTTAGATGTGGTTTAGACTAATTTCTAAAGATCTAACTTCTGACTTCTCTAATTAATTTTATTCTGCTAAATTGATATCTTCTTTTTTGATAGGTTTAATTTTTTCCTGCAGTGTTTCAAAAATCACATACAGAACCGGAATTACAAATAATCCCAAAACGGTCCCTATCAATAGTCCGATGGCCGCACCCGTAGCGATAGACCTGTTCCCTACTGCTCCGATTCCACTTGCCAGAACTAACGGCAATAAACCGAAAATAAAGGCGAATGAGGTCATCAGAATAGGTCTTACCCTGGCTTTCGCTGCATTAATAGCTGACATTACAATGGTTTCTCCATGATGCCTTCTCTGAACAGCGAATTCAACAATAAGAATTGCATTTTTCGCCAATAGTCCCACGAGCATGATCAGGGCAATCTGGAAGTAAATATTATTTTCCAGCCCCATGATCTTCTGACCGAAATAAGCTCCCATTACCCCAAGAGGAAGAGAAATAATAACGATCAGCGGAAGGATATAGCTTTCATACTGTGCAGAAAGGATAAAGTAAACAAAGATCAAACTCAGTCCGAAAATCAAAAGCGTTTGAGATCCAGAATTTAATTCTTCTCTGGTTAACCCTGTAAATTCTACGGCATAGTTTTGATTCAGGGTTTCATCAGCTACCTGCTGTACTGCGGCAATTGCATCCCCGGAACTGTATCCGTCAGAGTTCGCTCCCGTTACCTTCACTGAAGTAAAGAGGTTGTAACGGCTTACAGATTGTGGTCCGTATGCTTTTGTCAAGGTTACAAACTGTGAAATCGGAGTCATGATCCCTGATCCTGTTCTGACATAAAGCTGATTCAGATTTTCAATATTCTTTCTGTTCTCAGGAAGAGCCTGAACCATCACTCTGAACTGCTTTCCATACTTGGTAAAGTCGGCAGTATAAATACCTCCGATATACCCCTGCATCGTGGACAGGATGTCATTAACAGAAACCCCAAGCTGTTTGCTCAAAGGAACATTAATTTCCATCTGATACTGAGGATATTTGGTATTGAATGAAGTCTGTGCAAACTGAATTTCAGGTCTCTGCATCAGTTTACCGATGAATTCATTGGTTTTATCATCCAGATCAGCGTATTCTCCACCTGACTTATCAAGCAATACCATTTCAAAACCTGCACTGTTACCGAATCCCGGTACACTTGGCGGCTGGAAGAATACTACTTTAGCATCAGGAACAGATCCTACAATTCCAAATAATTTTTTGGTGATATCTTCAGAAGTCTGTCCGTCTTTTTTTCTTTCTTCAAATGGTTTCAGTTTCACAAAGGCAAGACCGTTGTTACTACCGTTTCCGGACAAGAATCCTCTACCTGTTGAAATCGTTACGTTCTGTACGCCCGGAACTTTCAATGCCTTAGCCTGAAGTGTTTTCAAAGCGTTGTAAGTTCTTTCCATGGAAGCTCCCGGAGGAAGCTGTACATCGGTAAAGATAATCCCTCTGTCTTCTGTAGGTACAAACCCTTTCTTCATACTGCTGCTTGCCCAGAATAAGATTCCTCCGGTAACAGCAAAAATGATTAAGGTAACCCATTTATGTCTTAATAAGAATACAAATCCTCTTCCGTAACGCTCAGTAGTTGTTTTAAAAGCAATATTAAACTTGTAGAAAAACTTCTGCAGCAGATTTAAATTTTTATACTCTTTATGATGCGCTTCGTGAGGTTTTAAGAATAATGAACATAAAACCGGACTCAGCGTTAATGCATTAATCGCAGAAATGATGATGGCTATAATCAGCGTAATACCAAACTGCTGGTAGAATACCCCTGTAGGACCTGTAATGAACGTCACCGGAATAAATACCGCTGCCATTACCAGAGTAATCGAGATAATAGCACCTGTAATCTCATCCATTGCCTCTACTGTTGCTTTTTTAGCATCGGAAATACCATGCTCCATCTTGGCATGAACGGCCTCGACGACGACGATGGCATCATCCACTACAATACCAATTGCCAGTACCAATGCAAATAAGGTTAAGAGGTTTAATGAATATCCAAAGAGATTCAGGAAGAAGAATGCCCCTACAATAGATACCGGAACCGCAATGGCCGGGATCAGCGTAGATCTGAAGTCCTGAAGGAAAATATATACTACAATAAATACCAGAATAAAGGCTTCGATCAGGGTATGTACTACCTTTTCAATGGAAGCTTCAAGGAATTCGTTGGTATCAAAGTTAAAAGTATATTTTACGCCCTTTGGAAACGTTCCCTCTGCTGATTTCAGGTAGGCTTTGATATTTTTAATAATTTCCTGTGCGTTGGATCCCGGAGTCTGGAAGATCCCCATACTGATGGAAGGATTGTTTCCGTTCTCCCCGATTCCCGTATAAGACTGGCCTGCCAGTTCTACTTTAGCCACGTCTTTCAGCATCAGGTTTTGCCCGTTCGCAAGAGATTTGATGATGATATTATCGTACTGTTCTTTATCGTTGAATTTACCTACGTATTTGATGATATATTCAAAAGAACTTCCGCTGTTCTGCCCGATAGAACCTGCTGCAGCTTCTCTACTCTGCTCGTTGATTGCATTGGTAACATCGGTAGGAGTTACGCTGTAGGCAGCCATTTTTGCGGGATCCAGCCAGATTCTCATCGAGTAGTTTTTACCTCCGAAAACGTTGGCATCCCCTACACCATTTACCCTTTTAAGGTTAGGAATAATGTTGATATTCAAAAAGTTCTGAAGATATACATCATCCAGGTCTTTATTTTCAGAATAGAAAGACATATACATCAGGGCACTGGTCTGCTGCTTCTGGGTTACCACCCCTGAACGGGTTACTTCAGACGGCAAAAGAGGTGTCGCTCTGGCCACACGGTTCTGTACGTTTACCGCTGCAATATCCGGGTCAATTCCTTGTTTGAAGAAAACCTGGATTTGGGCAGAACCGTCGTTTCCGGCACTGGAAGTGATATAATCCATACCTTCCACCCCGTTGATCTGTTCTTCCAAAGGTACTACCACACTTTTCATCACCGTCTCAGCATTGGCTCCCGTATAGTTTGCGGAAACACTCACCGTAGGTGGTGCAATATCCGGATACTGTGTAACCGGTAACGAGATCAGTCCCAACACACCGAGAATCACAATCAAAATTGAGATTACGGTAGATAAAACCGGTCTGTTAATAAAGTTTTTTATCATTAGAATTTCGGTTTTATTGATTGAACTAGACTATCCATTTTAATTGGCTTCGGTTTCACGGCTGTTCCCGGTTTCAGACCGCCGATACCAGCTGCAATAACTGTTTCACCTTTATTAACTCCAGATTTGATAAGAGCCATATTGTCGATTCTGTCGATAACATTCACAACAACGTTTCTTGCAGTATCACCTTTTTCTACTTTGTATACGTAAACGATACCTTGCTGCTCATAAGTAGCACTTTCAGGTACAACAAGAACATTATCATAATGCTGAGGGAATCTGATGGTTCCACTGTTACCATTACTTAATAATTTCTGAGCATTTGAAAAAGCAACTCTGAACTGGATAGTCCCTGTTGTAGGATCAATTTGCCCCGTAATGGCTTCAATTCTCCCTTTTTCAGGATAAAGACTTCCATTGGCTAACTGAAGTTCAACCATGGGTAAGTTTTTGATTTTCTCAGGCATAGAAGCTCCCGGTGACTTTTCAAGGAAATCGAAATATTCTTTTTCATTCATTGCAAAGTAAGCGTAGATTTCAGAAGTGTCAGAAATTGTTGTCAGAGGGGTCTGATCAGACGGTCCTACCAAGCTTCCCACTTTTAAAGGCAATCTTCCGATTACCCCTGAAATAGGAGCACGAATGATAGAATATTCAATATTGGCTTCCACCCCTTTATAATTGGCTTCTGCCTGTCTTTTGGCAGCATTGGCCTGCTGTAACTGTGCCTGAGCCTGAGCCAACTGAGCCTGGGCAGTCTGTAGCTGTACGTTACTGATGATATTTTTCTGAACCAGAGGCTTTAATTTGTTTACTTCAACCTGAGCTGCATTTACAGAAGCCTGAGCCGCTGCAACACTTGATGCCGCAGCACCAATTCCTGCTTTGGAAGCAGCTGCATTTTCGTTCAGTATATTGGTTTCCAGACGGAACAAAGGCTGCCCTTTGGTAACATATTGTCCTTCATCTACCAATACCTGGGTAATATATCCCTGTATTTTTGCACGTACATCATTGTTTACCCTACCCTGGATGGTAGCCGGAAACGTCTGATAACCCACTATATTTTTTGACTCCACGGAAACAACAGGATACGGCTTGGCGCCATCCTGTTTCGGAGCTTCTTTTTTGCAGGCAGTCAGTGAAAACGCTGCAATGGAAAGTATAACTAGCTTATTATTCATTTTATAGTTTATTAAGAGATTCCTGAATATTTTCTATGTTTTTATTTAAGAGTGCTTTGTAAACTTCTATTCTTTCGTTGTATCCATCGTCTTTACTTTTTTTAAAATTGTTTAAATCATCTAATAGTCTTAATTCGTCCTGCATTTTTTGGACAATTTTCTCGAATCGTATTTTTTTGTATTCATCATTGATGAAAAAATATCGTTTCCGCTCATCCATTTTGTTGTGGTCTACGATAAGCTGAGCATTAAGCAGTAATGAAATACTGGTAGAAACGGAGCTTTTGCTCGCGGAGAGCACTTCGACAAACTCGTCAAAAGTAATTCCTACTTTCTCATAGTCAAAAAGAAGGTAGGAATAAATTTTTGATGCTAAAGGGGGTAAGCTAAACACGGTGCCATAGAATTTTACGGCATCCTGAAAAATTTTTTCATCAATTTCTATACTTTGGTGCATAATATAAAAATTTGAACAAAAGTAGAAATTAGTTCAGAACTAAACGAACAAACCTGATAGAGTTTATAAATACAGGCCGTTTTAAAAATTCAATGAAAGTTGATTTAACTTTTTGCCTAAATTATAATCTTCTCAAAAGCTTTTCTCATGCCGTCTCTTAAAAGAACCTCTCCGCAATAGGAATACCCTCTGCCTTCAAGGATTTTCAGCATAGCAATATTATCATGATTGGTATCTACTTTAATACTCTGAATTCCATGGGATTTGGTAAATTCTTCAATCTGATCAAAAAGTTTTTTTACCATACCCTGCCCTGCAAATTTTTCATCTACAGCCACTCTGTGAACCACAACAAATTCCCCATCACTTAACCAAGCTCCTTCAATGGTGCTGTAGGCGGGTTCATCATTCAGAATAAGGGCTGCATATACTGCAATTTCGCTATCTACGGTCATAACGTGACCAAATCCTTTCGCAATATCGCTTTCCACTGTCCCGAGATTAGGGTATCCGTTCTGCCATTGGGTACTTCCGTCCTGTCGTCTTCTTTCTATAGATTGCTGAATAATTTCCCAAATAATGTTTCTGTCTTCAATTTCCGCTTGTCTTAGTTTAATCTCTGGATTCATGTTGTAAAATTTGATTAAAAGACTGAATGATTTAAGAAGTAAAAATCAGAATAGCTGCTGTTTGTTCAATCTTTGAAGCATTCATCTTTTAATGGTTTATAATTAATCAAAAAACCGAAAATTAATTAAAATTAATTTTCGGTTCGAAGTAGTAAAATTTAAAATTATGAAATTGTTTATTGATTTTCACTTTGTTGAAGGTAAGCATCAATAATTTCAAATGCTTTTTTTTCTTCTTCCAGATCTACCATTACCTTCAACGAGGTTGCTGTGGGTGTAGTGGTAAACGTAAGATAGTTATTTTCAACGGTATTTGCAATTTGCGCGTCATCCAATTTAGACTTAACCAACTGAATTTCTGAAGGGTTATCACTTACATAAACTGATACTCTCGTACTTCTTTCCATATTCTAATTGTTTGAGTATCTAAATATACAATGTTTTTTTTAAAATTACAAATCCCGGGTTTTAAATTTTATTAATATTGTTTTCAATTTTATCTAAAGCAAGTTGAATTTCTTCTTTAGTAACATTCAAATGAGGTCTGAAACGAAGAGACTGATCTCCACATGGAAGAATGATCAATCCATCATTGAAAAGCTCATTCATCAGGTGGTTTCTCTGCTCAGCAGTAGGAAGATCAACGGCACACATTAAACCTCTTCCTCTTGCATTTGAAATCTTTTCAGGATATTTTTCAGCAAGAGTTTTTAGGCTTTCCAGTAAGAAATCTCCCACTACTCTTGCATTCTCTACTAGGTTTTCTTTTTCGATCACTTCCATCACTAACTGGAAACGAAGCATATCAATAAAGTTTCCTCCAAAAGTAGAGTTGATTCTTGAGCTTTCTCTGAAAACATTGTTCGGAACCTGATCAAACTTTTCTTTATTGGCCAGTACACCGCAAACCTGGGCTTTTTTCCCGAAAGAAATGATATCCGGTTTTGCTGTAAAATGCTGGAATGCCCACATTTTCCCGGTAATGGCAATTCCTGTCTGAACTTCATCAAAAATAAGTAAGATTTCGTTGTCATCACAGATTCTTCTTAATCCTAATAAGAATTCGTCTCTGAAATGATTGTCACCCCCTTCTGCCTGAATAGGTTCAATGATGATACAAGCCACTTTATCAGGGTGCATCAAAATTGCCTCTTCAATCTGAAGTAAAGCAAGATTTTCGTTTTTGATTGTTTCTTCAAGGTTCTCCTCTGTAATCGGGAATTTTAATTTTGGATTTAAAATTCTCGGCCAGTTAAACATTGGGAAATACTGATACTTTCTTGGGTCAGAAGTATTGGTTAAGCTCAAAGTATAACCGCTTCTTCCGTGGAAAGCCTGTTTGAAGTGGATACAGATTCCAGCTTCAGTATCTAATCCTTTTTCAAAATTTTTGCGGGTTTTCCAGTCGAAGCATGCCTTCATTGCATTTTCCACTCCCATCGTTCCGCCTTCGATAAAGAAAGCATATTGTAATTCTTCAGGGATAACCACTCTTTCAAATACTTCAAGGAAATGAGCGTATTCTTCTGAGTAAACATCAGCTAAAGTAGGTTTATTTACAGCCATTCTTCCCAACCATTCTGATCTTTCTAAGAGATAAGGGTGATTGTATCCGATAGATGCTGATGCAAACATAGAGAACATATCCAGGTATTCTCTGTCTGTCAATTTATCATAAAGCCATGATCCGTGTGATTTTTCAATATCCATCACAAAATCGAAACCGTCTGCCAACACATGTTTTCCTACTGTTTCTTTTACTTTATTTGCTTTTATATCTAATGTGTGTTCCATAATAAATTTGTAGTGTGATTTAATAAGTGATTGGTTAAATGATCCAAAGAATACAACATTTAACCATTCAGGTTATTAAGTTTTATGTTTTTTGAGTGCTTTAAGTAAAGCTTTTATAAATCAAATTTAATCCCTTGTGCCAAAGGAAGTTGTGCGGTGTAATTGATAGTATTGGTTTGTCTTCTCATATAGTATTTCCAGGCGTCTGATCCTGATTCTCTTCCTCCTCCGGTTTCTTTTTCACCACCAAAAGCTCCACCTATTTCAGCACCGGAAGTTCCGATATTGACGTTGGCAATACCACAGTCTGAACCAGCATGAGAAAGGAACAATTCTGCCTCTCTTAAATTCTGGGTCATGATCGCAGAAGATAATCCCTGAGGAACATCATTCTGAATGGCGATCGCTTCTTCTAATGTTTTATACTTGATAAGGTATAAAATCGGAGCAAAAGTTTCGTGCTGAACAATCTCATAAGAGTTTTTCACTTCTGCAACGCAAGGCTTCACATAACATCCGGATTCGTAATCTTTTCCGGTTAACACTCCACCTTCAACAACGAATTTACCACCTTCCTTTTTACATTTCTTGATGGCTTCTTCATATTGGTTTACTGCATCAGTATCAATCAGAGGACCTACGTGATTATTTTCATCCAATGGATTTCCGATTTTCAGCTGCCCGTAAGCTTTTGTTAATCTTGTTTTCACTTCATTGTATACGCTTTCGTGGATAATCAGTCTTCTTGTCGAAGTACATCTTTGACCAGCAGTTCCAACGGCTCCGAAAACAGCTCCGATAATCGACATGTCGATATCTGCTTCTTTTGTAATGATAATAGCATTGTTTCCACCCAATTCAAGGATAGATTTCCCGAATCTTTCCGCTACTTTAGAAGAAACCATTCTTCCTACTCTTGTAGATCCTGTGAAAGAAACAAGGGCAACTCTTTTATCATCTACTAATTTCTGACCGATTTCGTGGTCTGATACCAATACACTTGAAACTCCTTCAGGAAGATTGTTTTCCTTCAGAACTTCCATCATGATATTCTGGCATGCAATCGCACAAAGCGGTGTTTTTTCAGATGGCTTCCAGATGGTAACGTTACCACAGATCCAAGCCAAAGCTGTATTCCAGGACCAAACGGCTACCGGGAAGTTGAATGCAGTAATGATTCCTACAACTCCCAGCGGATGGTATTGCTCATACATTCTGTGCCCAGGTCTTTCCGAGTGCATGGTGTACCCCTGAAGCTGTCTTGAAAGCCCTACAGCGAAGTCGCAGATGTCAATCATTTCCTGGACTTCACCAAGACCTTCCTGTAATGATTTACCCATTTCGTAAGAAACAAGTTTACCAAGATCATCTTTATATTCTCTTAATTTTAAGCCCAGCTGTCTTACCATCTCTCCTCTTTTGGGAGCTGGAATCAGCCTGAATTCCTGAAACGCCTTTTGAGCAGTTTCAATTACTTTGTCATAATCACTTTCTCCGGAAGTTTTTACTTTAGCGATCAACTTTCCATCCACAGGAGAAATGCTTTCAATCACCTTTCCTGAAGCGAAATATTTCCCGCCTGTTGAGGTACCTTTGTTCTCTTCTTTAATACCTAAGTTTTTCAGCGTTTTTTCTATTCCGAAATCCTTTACTTTTTTTGACATAAAATCTTACTTTTCGTTCTCTCTAAAGATAAAAATATTATGTGAACCTCAAAACTTTAATTTTTAATAGGCTTTTTATTTGGACTAATTATAAACATGCTTATCTTTGCAGGGTAATCTTTTTGATAATCACCAATGGAAAATTCACAAGAAAATAACTCAAAGCTTAAGAAGTGGTTCAAGCGTGTGGGATGGGCAGGACTTGCTTTCTTTACCATTAAAGGCTTGATTTGGCTCGTCATATTCTACGTTGGAGCAGATAGTCTTCAGAGTTGTATACAATAAAAAAGCAGAGAAATTTTTCTCTGCTTTCTTTTTGGTATAAGGTTAATTGAATTGTTATTTATTTATTAAAAAGCTAAATAAAGAATCCTTTTTTATATTTTCTGTAATTTTAAAAAGAGAGGAAGTTCTATCTTTTGACAGCCATGTTCCCTGAAAAAAGTATTTATACTCCTCAACTCAGCTTTTTTTTAACTACTCTTTCTTCTTTCTCCCTGCGTTCACCAGACTTTGATGCAACAGGTATTCTATCTGTCCGTTCACACTTCTGAAGTCATCATTGGCCCACTTTTCAAGGAGTTTATAAGTAGACTCATCTATCCTTATCACAAAAGATTTTTTGCTTTTGTTTTCCGAAGAGTTCTGAGCTTTTTCTGATTTCATTTTCTAAATTCTCTAACATTATTCTGACTATTGTAGTGTAGAAAATATCTGCATTACAATCTACTTGTTAATTTTTCACTTTTAATTATAAAGTGTTCCCGCATTTAATACCGGTGTTGCAGCTTTTTCTCCGCAAAGAACCACCATTAAATTGCTTACCATTGCTGCTTTTCTTTCATCATCAAGCTCAACAATATTCTCTTCTGAAAGCTTTTTCAATGCAAGGTCTACCATTCCTACAGCTCCTTCCACAATCTTGGTTCTTGCTGCTACAATAGCCGTTGCCTGCTGTCTCTGAAGCATAGCTCCTGCAATTTCCGAAGCATAAGCCAAATGCGAAATTCTGGCCTCCTGAATCACAATTCCAGCCTTTGAAAGACGGTCTGTAAGTTCCTGTTCCAAAATAGAATTGATTTTATCTCCACCTTCTCTCAAAGTAATCGGAGCATGATCATCCTCTAAATTATCATAAGGAAAGCTCATTGCCAAATGACGTACAGCTGCTTCACTCTGCATTTTCACGAAATCAGAATAACGCTCTACATCAAAGGCCGCTTTGTAAGTATCTCCAACCTTCCATACGATTACGACTGCAATTTCAATTGGATTTCCCATTTTATCATTTACTTTCAAAGTCTGTCCCTGTAAATTTTCAGAACGTAAAGAAATTTTTTGCGATGAATACAAAGGATTGATGAAGAATAATCCATTCTCTTTTACACTTCCCACATATTTTCCAAAGAAGTTTAATACTCTCGAATGATTCGGTTGAATAATCATTAAGCCTTTTAAGAAAAAGCACGAAAGCAGAAAGCAAAGCATGGCGATAACAACATAGGCTATACTTTGATCTACTCCGGTAACAAAGAAATAGACTGCCGCCACAAACAAGGCCAGGCAAATGACCAGTGTAAGATAACCCGACATGGGTTTTAATGTTTTTTCCATAATTGAATTTTAATTTGATATTATTTTGATATCATAAAGATAGTAATTGATTTTGAATTACAAATGATAAATTTTGTTTTTTTTGAATGAGGTGCAGGTTTCGAGGTACGAGGTGCGGGTATTTTAACTAACGCGAGGTTCGCGATGTTAATTTATTGCGATACATCATATTTTTGTTCGCA
>NZ_VFPD01000001.1:525805-1114998 GCF_006716485.1 Chryseobacterium aquifrigidense | reverse complement strand
GCAAAGCCACTTCGTTTAGCTAAGACCAGTTTATTTGCTGAGTGAAACGCCTTTGCGAACGATATTTTATCATCATAAAAATCATTGCGAAACTTAACGTTAGAATTCGAGATTCTCAATATTTAATTTAACGCAAGGTTCACTAGGTTAATTTATTGCGATGTATCATATTTTTGTTCGCAAAGCCACTTCGTTTAGCTAAGACCAGTTTATTTGCTGAGTGAAACGCCTTTGCGAACGATATTTTATCATCATAAAAATCATTGCGAAACTTAGCGTTAAAACGGCTCGCCAATACTAAAACAATAGAAATAAAAAAATCCCGGAAAGTAAATTCCGGGATTTTATTTTTTATGTTCAGATCGTTATTTCTTTGTTAAAGCTTTAAACTTTATATAAGAAACAGCTGATAAAATAATCATTGTTGAGATTCCGATGTATACCCAGGCTGGTACCGGTACCGGATCTCCTGCTGCGTATGAGTGAAGTCCGCTCAGGTAATAGTTTACTCCAAAATAAGTCATTACCATGGAACAGAATGCAAACATTGTTGCTACGTGGAATGCCCATCTGCTTCTCAATCCAGGTACTAATCTCATGTGCAGTACAAATGCATATACCATGATGGAAATGAAAGCCCATGTTTCTTTCGGGTCCCAGCTCCAATATCTTCCCCATGATTCGTTGGCCCAGATTCCTCCTAAGAAGTTTCCTACTGTTAAAGCAAACAATCCGATGGTTAATGACATTTCAGAAACAATTACCAGTTCCTTTAATGTAGTATCATGGTGAATTTTATACGTTTCTTTATTGGAGATGATATAGAATACCAATGAGATTACAGCAATGATCATGGAGAGTGCGAAGAATCCATAACTTGAAGTAATAATTGCTACGTGAACAATTAACCAATATGATTTCAATACCGGAACAAGCGGCGTGATCTGCGGATCAAGAGCTGAACCTCCGTGAGCAAATCCCATCATAATAACTGCTACCATAAATCCTGCTGCAGGAATCAGTGCATTGGCATTTCTGTACAGGATTAAACCGGCTGTAATACCTACCCAGGAAATAAAGATAATGGCTTCATATCCGTTACTCCAGGGAGCGTGTCCAGAGATATACCATCTTGCAACAAGTCCTAAGAAATGACACAGATATCCAATTAAACCAACCGCAATGATTGCTTTAATTACTTTGTTTAATACTTTATTTGATTTGAACAGCTCAACAAATCCTAAGATCAGAAGAAGTCCTCCAACAAGCGTATAGAAAATCAACAATTTGAAGTTGATATCTGCTTTATTCATAAATACTTCAAGATCAACTTTAGATTTAGCAGGAACTACGGCTTTCCCCCATTTCTGCTGATATTCTGAAAGTTTAGCCAATTCCGCATCTGCTTTGCTCCAGTCACCGGTTTTTTGTGCCGTAAGCGCTTCTGCAAAATAAGGTCCCATTACCTGCTGAGATTCCATGTCCGGTTCGAACTTCTGGTCTAACCATGAATGCCATGTATGGTTGGCATCATTTTTCACAGGAACAATTCTCATAAACTGGCCGCTGAAGAACTCATTGAAGATCTGCACTCTTTCGTTGACAGCAATTACTTCTTTATCGTAGTTTGTTTGTTCAGCAGGTTTTTTACGGAAAGCTGTGTTATAGTCGTGTTCAAGGATATATGTTAAATTTCCGTTTGCATCTGCAGGGAAAAGGTTCATCAGTGAAGTATATCCATCTTCATTGGCCTTTGTTTTATTTTTCAGTTCATCACCACCTTTAGGTCCTACTTTGATCATTGGAACCATTGTCCAGCTTGGGGTGTCTGTATTGATAGAAAGGAACCACTGGTTAGCAGTAAGAGACTTTCCGTCTGTTCCTTTGAATTCGTCTTTTTTGTATAATTTTCTTAAAACATCTAATGCTTCTGTGTTGATAGGAACAATTCTTCCTTCAAAACTTTGCACTAAAAGATATCCGAATTTATCTGCATGTTCTTTGCTGATTTTGTTTCTTGCAATGATTTCATCCGGAGAAATGGATCTCATTTTCCCCATTGGAGTTGCCAGAGAGTTCTGCTTCGGAGCAGCGCCATCAAGCGGCTGGGCAGACGGAGCCGGAGCATGGGAATGGTTGTCCCCTTCCACATGGATATGTTCTCTGCTTCCGTCGGTTGTTCCATGAGTTTCAATTTTTTGAGCATTTAAGCCTAAGCTTAAGAACAATAAAAGTATACCCGCTGCTTTCTTTTTGTTAACGTCAGCAAGCATCTTATTTAATTTCCAGAAATGAGTTCCTTTCCAGAAGAAGATCACAAACATTCCTAAGAATAAAAGTCCGTATCCGATGTAAGAGATCAAAGTTCCCCAGTAATCGTGGTTTACAGAAAGAACGGTTCCCATTCTGTCCGGATCAAAACTCGACTGGAAGAAACGGTATCCTTTATGGTTAAGAACGTGGTTCATATAGATTTTATAAGGAGTTTCTTTACCTTCATCAATGATTTTCACATGGCTTTCGTAAGCACTTGGAGATGAACTTCCCGGATAAGTTTCCATCACAAAGTCATCCAGTTTCAATGCGAAAGGCGTGTTGTATACTTTAGGACCAAATCCTACCATAATGTTTAATCCATCCATAGTAACCTGCTTGTAAGCGTTTGGATTTCCTTTTTCAACAGAAAGATCTACAATTTGTTTTGTTTTCGGTCCCTGAAGCTCAATCTGAAGCATATCCGGCACGTTAGCATCTTTCTTTCTGTCGCCTTCAATCGCCATCAGTCTTCCTTTTTTAAGACCTTCAGGTACTACCAGCTTCAGTTCGTTGATAGTATATAAACTTCTGAGTGCCAAAGGCTGGAATTCATCTTTCACTGTACTTCCTGTTGCCTGTGTTGCCATGGTCATATAGCTTGCATCTACAGGAGTTTTGATGAATAATTTTCCGCCTTCATTTTTGAATTCAACAGCACCTTCAATGGCTCTGTTGAATGTCACCAAAGTACCGTTAATGGATTTTGTTTCTCCCGGTTTGATGTAAATGTTCTGTCTTCCGGTAGTTCCGGTAGAAACCAAATGAAGATATTCAGCACCGTTTGGTTCAGCGACAAGGCTGTCTTTTTTTCTTTGGATGTATTCCTTAGCAAACACTTTCACTTCTTTTCCGTGGAAGTCATAAGTTGCTTTCAGATCTTTGTGTAACGGAGACATCAGATAAGGAACATCCTGATAATTCAGCACATCACCTTTTTCTTCGATCTGAATTTTAAAGAAGTTTTTATCGGTTACGATTTCGTTGGATGTTTCACCCTCTCTGATGTGCATTTGTCCTTCAAAACTGATATATCTGGTGATAGCACCACCGATAAAAATAAAAATAAAGGCAAGGTGGAAAACAAGAACCGGCCACTTATCTTTTTTCCACAGTCTGTATCTTCCGATATTTCCTATGAAATTGAGAATCAGTAAGACCATGATCAGTTCGAACCATTTAGCCTCATAAATTAATGCTTTTGCTGTAGGAGTTCCGTAGTCGTTTTCTAAGAACGTTGCATAAGCCATCGCGAATGCGTACACCAGCAACAATACAGCCATTGTCCTGGTTGAGATAAGAATATCTTGGAGCTTCTTCATGATTTATTGTACTTGACATGCAAAAATAAGCATGATAAACCACAAAGAGCTTAAAAAAAGCTGTTTTTTATCACTTTGGCCTTGGTTTTGCTTATTTTGAAACATTCTTAATAAGCCCGGAAACATTAGGAAAAATTCAATTTTTAAAAATGTTAAAATTTGGATTTATATTACCTATCCGGGTGATTGAGAAACTCTATATTCAATCTTCCGTCATCAACATAATCAGTTGACATGAAGCATATTAAACTTCTAAACTGTGATTCGCCTCTACTTTTGATTCTATCTCAGTTATTAATGTATCAATTCCGCGCAGCGTTTCATCCATTTTTTTAGCTTTTAAAAACAAATCCAGCGCTTCCTGATACTTCATTTTTTTCATATAGTAAATTCCTAAATTTTTATAGGCATCAGCATTTTCAGAACCAAGTTGTAATGAATCTTCAATATCCTTGCGCCCTTCTTCATAAAGATCCAAATTAATTTTTGCCAGTCCGCGGTTATTGTAAGAATATGAAAATTTTTTATCCACTGAAATGGCTTTGTTTAATAAAGGGAGAGACTCTTCATATTTTTCGAGGAGAATTAATGTATATCCTTTGTTATTTAAAGCAAATTTATTGTCAGGATTCATTTTTAATGCTTTATCATAATATTCAAGAGATTCTGCCAACGGTCCTGTTTCAGTAAACGTTAATGCAAAATTCGTCCAGTCATCTGCAGTCATAGAAGGATTATTTTCTTTGAATATAATGGCTGTCTCTTTTGCTTTTTCAAAGTTCTTAGCATTAATATGGGATATTATTGCCATCCTGTAGATATCAAGGTCTTTTGATTCCTGCAGTAAACTGTCAAAGATTGATGCCGCTTCAGAATACTTCTTTTCGTTAAATTTATAGATTCCCTCCGTATATTCTTTAGGCAGTTTCTTCTGACGGATAAGATTGACAATAGCTTTTCCATCATTAGATATTGATCTTCCATCACTCATATAAACAACTTTCTGGCTCGGAAAAATATTGATTAAAAAATCAATTGCTGAAGAAAACATTAAGACGATGAAAAATAAAGTAAGAAATTGAGTATTTGAAATAATGAAATAAGAGAGTAACGCTAATAATAAAGAGGCAGCCGGCCCACCAAACACATATAAAATCTGCTTGTTGACAGAAAATCTTTTCTCTTCAGATTCACACAGCCCTCTTCCCCATTTAAGAGGATTTTTAAATATATAAAAAGAAAAATCTTTAAAATTGAGAGGAAAACTGTTATCCTTATCTCCATAAGAACCAATAAAGACATGTACTTTTTTTCTTGTAATCAGCCACACGGTAACAGCATGTCCCATTTCGTGAAAAAAAACAGTTAAAGGTCTGATCAATACTAAAAAGATGAAAATAAAAATTCCGGGTACACCAAATAATTCCATTAAAAAAAGTCTTCAATCAGTTATTAATTATCATTCTATGTTGTATTGAGTACAATTCCTGCTATGACATAAAAATCTGCGGCAATATACTTATTTTTCCAATGACATTTTCCTCCTGATTTTGCTTAAAAACTCATGGGTAATTCCCAGATAGGATGCTACCTGCTGCTGGGTTATTCTTTGCTCTAATCCCGGATATTTTTCAAGGAATTCAAGATACCGTTTGTCCGCTGTTTTACCCGTTAAGGAAAGAATTCGTCTTTGCAGGGCAACAGAAGATTTCTGGTTCATGATTCTGAAAAGCTTTTCTATCTGTGGCATTACTTCGTACAGGTATTCTTTATCGTTTTTAGAAATCATTAAAACTTCACTGTCTTGAAGGGCTTCAATATTCAGAATACTGGGAACATTATTGATCAAACTGTCTATATCTGTAATCCACCAGCCTTCAACCGCAAAATATAAGGTTTGTTCAAATCCGTTTTCATTCAGGTAATAGATTTTAAAACAACCACTCAAAACAAACCCTTCAAAATTACAATAGTCCCCTTCTTTGAGAACCACTTCTTTCTTTTTAAACTTTTTGTATTCAAAAGGTTTTGTAAACTGGTTGAAATCCTCCTGGGAAAGGTTGATATAATTACTGATATTTTTATAGAGCAGATCGGACATTCTTTAATTTAAGCTAAATAAAGGTATCAAAATTATTGACACCTTTATTGAATTAAGTTATGTGAAGCTGTTTTTATATTAAGCAAATGATCTTTTTAGATAAGCTTATTAGAAATCTTCTGTATTTGCTAAATAAAAAATATTAGAAAACGCAATGGCGCCAAGAATTTTTGAAATATCAGCTGTTTTTAAGGCGCAAGGATTTTATCTATGATAAAATTTATTAGATTCATTTTGCTGGAAATCTTCGATTTCCTTGCGTCTTAAATTAAACAATATGTATGATAAAAACTTTGCACCTTTGCGTTTACCCAACAAAAATTGAAGTTCATTGTACACGTTCCCTATCTGAAAATAGCCTTATTTTAAAAGTTCATCAGTATTTATTACACGGGCATAGAGATTTCCAAGAGCAGAAATCCCGGCCAAAAAGGATCTTTGAACTTCTTCAGCCTTTATCACTTCCCCATTTAGTTCACGGTTTCTGGTGGCTGTAGCATCGCCAATAATGGTATTGGTAAACCCGAAATCGAAAGCTGCTCTGGTGGTAGATTCCACACAGACATCTGTCATCATTCCTGTAATGACCAGATTTTTAATCTTCTTTGACTGAAGATAGTTCAGAAGATCGGTTTCCCTGAAGCTATTGGGAAAATGTTTAACAATAACTTTCTCATCTTCCCTTGGTAAGACCAGAGGATTGATTTCAGCCCCCTTTGTACCCGGAAGAAAAAACGTTGCACCATCGTTGGTAGAAATATGCTGAACATGAATGACAGGAAGGTTATTTTTCCTGAAATAGTCTAAAATACTTCTGGCATTTTCGGCAGCCTGTTCGCTTTTTTCCAGTGTCATTTTTCCTCCCGGGAAGTAATCATTTTGTACGTCGATAATGATTAATGCAGAGTGTTCCATTTTTTGTTTTTGTGCGTTCATTGTAATCATTGAAATTAATATCAGACCTAAGGTCAGAAAAGTTTTGAATGTGTTTTCCATATATGAAATTTTATGGGTCAAAATTAAAGAGGCTTCAGGTCCTGGCCTTTGAACTAGTTCAAAAAACACTATTGACATCTAAAAACTTAATATTGTTAATTTTTTTCGCATTCATCAGTTTAAATCGAAAATTTTATTATCTTTTTAAAGAAAAACAAATCATAATCAGTTAATATAATTTAACGGTATCAGATTTGGATAAGCCAAAAAAATACCCTTATTTTATTCTGTCATAAAAGAAAATATTCTTAAAGTAAAAATTTTAAATAACCTTTATAAAAGCGGGATTACCAAAATGTTTTTTGGGTAAAAAAGATTCATTTAGTGTTGAATAAAACATTAAATTTGCGACATTGATATTATGGATAAAAAGACACAAAAAAAACCGACTGAATCGCCTGAGAAAGGCAGAATCTTATCTAAGCCACGTATTTTTTTCGGGCTTACTTTTATACTTTTATCGGCTGTTCTTGCATTCTCATTCGTCTCTTATCTGATGAACTGGAAAGCAGATCAAAGCCAGGCAGGAACCATGCTGGACAAAAGCATAAAATCTTCCAATATATTTGGTAAGGTGGGTGACTGGCTTGGGAATATTTTCATTTTTGAAAGTATTGGTATCGCCTCGTTTATTATCGCATTTTTACTGCTTGTCGTAGGTACACTGATTCTTAAGAAAAAAATATTTAAACCCTGGAAAACTATCGGTCACTCTTTATTTTTTATCTGCTGGCTTCCTATTTTTATGGGAGCGCTTACTAAAGGCCAGGGTGTTTTAGGAGGCGTTTATGGATATCAGATTATGGACTATCTTAACTCCATCATCGGAGCAGTAGGTCTGTGGACGGTATTAGCGGCAAGTATCCTTCTGTATTTCATTCTTGAATTCAACCTTCGTCCAAGTTCTATCAAAGCAAAACTGGATAAGATCAATGAAAATACAATTGGAAAAGTAAAATCTATGATGCCGGACTCTAACGATGATTTCGAGGCCGATGAGGAATTGAGAGAAGAAGCCGAGGAAGTGGAAGAAGAAACAGCATCGAGAGTTACTGTAAGTGATGTTACAAACCAGGTTGTCAATACTCCGGTTAATACAGTGAAAGCACCAGAACCCGTAAGTGCTCCGAAAGGATTCCCTGAAGTTCCGGTTTCAAACGAGATAGAAACCATCACCACCCCGAACCATACTTCTTTTGATGCAGAACCTAAAGAGGTTTCCCAACCGGTAAGTTTAAACCTTTCTACCAAACCAATTGTTCCGGTTTCCAGCCCGGAGGAAGCATTTGATATCAGACCTTCTGCTCCGTCTCCGGCAGTAACCGCTGCTCCGGCACAGGAAAATATTAAATTCAATGTAGAAGTAGCTCAGGTGATTGATGTTTTGGATGATTCTGATAAAAAGTCTCAGGAATTGGTAGAAAAGCATGGGCTTTATGATCACAAGCTTGATCTGGCTAATTTCCAGATGCCTCCTGTAGAACTGCTGAAAGATTATGGTAATGAAGAAATTTCTATCAATAAAGAAGAATTAGAAGAAAATAAAAATAAGATTGTCGGATTGCTGAAGAACTTCAACGTTGGTATCGCAGAGATTAAAGCAACAATCGGCCCGACAGTTACACTTTATGAAATTGTTCCTGAAGCAGGAATCAGAGTAGCAGCAATTAAAAAACTGCAGGATGATATTGCTCTGAACCTTTCTGCGTTAGGAATCAGAATTATTGCACCAATGCCAGGAAAAGGAACAATCGGTATTGAGGTACCGAGAAAAAATCCTACGATGGTTTCAATGCGTTCTGTCATTGCTTCCCAGAAATTCCAGAATACGGATATGGATCTTCCGGTAGTTTTCGGAAAGACTATTTCTAACGAGATCTTCATGGCTGACCTTTCAAAAATGCCTCACTTATTGATGGCGGGAGCAACAGGTCAGGGTAAATCCGTAGGGATCAATGCTATTCTTACTTCCCTTCTTTATAAAAAACATCCTAGTGAACTGAAGTTCGTTATGGTAGACCCTAAAAAGGTGGAACTTTCATTATATTCAAAAATTGAAAGACATTATCTGGCAAAACTACCTGACGCAGAAGAAGCAATCATCACGGACACCAACAAAGTAATCAATACACTGAACTCACTTTGTATTGAAATGGATACCCGATATGACCTTCTTAAAAATGCTTTTTGTAAAAACTTAAAAGAATATAACAAGAAGTTTACGGAAAGAAAATTAAATCCTGAAAACGGACACCGTTATTTACCTTATATCGTATTGGTAGTAGATGAGTTTGCAGATTTGATCATGACTGCAGGAAAAGAGGTTGAATTACCTATTGCAAGACTTGCACAACTTGCAAGAGCCGTTGGAATCCACCTTATTGTAGCTACGCAGAGACCATCCGTAAACGTAATTACAGGGATGATCAAAGCTAACTTCCCTGCGAGAGCTGCCTTCAGAGTAATCTCCAGTGTTGACTCCAGAACCATCCTTGACTCTCCGGGAGCAGATCAGCTGATTGGTAAAGGAGATATGCTTTATTTCAATGGAAACGAAATTTTAAGACTTCAGTGTGCTTTCGTAGATACTCCGGAAGTAGAAAGACTGGCAGAGTTCATCGGAGAACAAAAAGGATATGCTTCAGCGTTGTTGCTTCCTGAATATGTATCTGAAGACTCAACAAGTACAGTTGGTGCTTTTGATCCAAACGAAAAAGATGCTCTATTTGAAGAAGCTGCAAGAATTATTGTTTCTACACAACAGGGATCTACATCAATGCTTCAGAGACAATTGAAACTGGGGTATAACAGAGCCGGCAGAATTATGGATCAGCTGGAAGCAAGCGGTATCGTTGGAGGCTTTAACGGAGCGAAAGCAAGAGAGGTTCTGATCAGTGACCTTCATTCTTTGGAACAGTTTTTGGAAGATCTGCGTAGTTAAAGGAAAAACATATAGTTTTTAACCTTAAGAATCAAAGAAAATCTAACGATTATTAAATTAAGAAAATGAAAAATATTATTTCAAAAGTTATATTGGGAAGTTTTGTTGTAGGTGCAGTAGGTATGGCCAACGCTCAGAAGATTGATGCTAAAGCTAAAAAGATATTGGATGATATTACAGCCAACTACAATTCTAAAAAGAATTCTTACTTCAAATTTTCTTTTGGGAGCGGTCTTAACGGACAGGTAACAAAAACAGAACCTGGTATTTATTATGTTGCCGGAGAGAAATACAAACTGAAGATCATGGATACGGAACAGATCTTCGACGGTAATAAAATTTACAACATCAACGCGGATGACATGGAGGTAACCATTGCCAAGCCTAACGGAAGCAGCACCATGTTCTCCCCTATCAACTACCTTACAACCTACAGAAATGATTACAATGTAACTTACAACGGTAAGAAAGTAGTCAATGGCGTAAATGCAGACTTTATTAAACTGACCCCGGTAAAAGCTAACGGAATAAAATATGTGTACCTTTTTGTAGATTCAGCGAAAAAGCAAATGGTAAAACTTGAACAGCATGGAAACAACAAAGATGTTGCTGTAATTGCTATTAAAGAATACAAAGAAAACCAGGAGCTGGATCCCAATATGTTTGTTTTTGACAAAAATAAGTTTAAAAACTACATCGTTACAGAACTTTAAAAAGCTGAAAGTGAATTCGCAACTATGTAAATTGACGTTTAAAGTTAAAAAAATAACAAAATATAAAAAGCCACAAGTAAACTTTGTGGCTTTTTGATTAATTTTGGCGCATGTTAAAAATACTAGACCGATACATTATAAAAACCTTCTTTGGACCGTTTTTCTTTATATTCAGCGTATTGTTTTTCATTTTTATTGTAAACATTATCTGGGTACAGTTGGGACAGTTTATGGGAAAAGGATTAAGCTACTGGCAAATCCTTAAACTTCTTTTTTATCTCGGAGTAAACGTCATCAGTATGGTTCTCCCGCTTACGATCCTTCTGGCGAGTATTATGTCGTTTGGTGAATTTGGAGAACGTTACGAGCTTGCAGCCATGAAAGCCGCAGGAATTCCTTTGACCAGGGTAATGACTCCCCTTCTGGGAATTTCAACGGCACTTGCTATCATGTTGTTTTTCTTCTCTAATAATATTATTCCGGATTTTCAGAAAAAAGCCAAGAACATGCTTTTTAATATTGCCCAAACCAAGCCGGCTATCAACTTTACTCCCGGACAGTTTATTGATCAGATTCCCGGTTATATGGTAAAATTTGATAAGATTTACGGGGAAAACGGAGAAAATATCGAAGGGGTTTTCGTTCATAAAAAAGCCAATGCTTTTGAAAACCAGCAATCTGTAGTAGCTGAAAAGGGAAAATTTGTTCCGGCTGCCAACAAGAACTTTCTAAAGCTGGTGCTGTATAACGGCTATGTGTTTGAAGATGCTTTTGCCGGAAAAGGTGATAATGTAAGATTAAAACAGCCTGATCAGGCTATTAAATTTGACACACTGGTTTCCCACTTTGACATCAGTGAAATCATCAATAAAGCGATCGAAAAAGAACAGATTACAGATGACTACCGTTTCCAGACCTACAACCAGCTTGACGGAACGATTACAAAAACAAAAAAAGACAATAAACAGTTCTTTGATAATATAGGATCTGAGGTGCTTAACCAAACCAATTCTGTGATTACCTACATGGATAAAGGCAATAAGCATAAAGTAGCTCCGAAACAACAGATCAAACTGGATACGGTAAAAGGTGATAAAAAACTGGAAATCATTTACAATTCCTATAACAGATTGGACAACCTTAAATCAACACTGGAATCTAAAAAGAACGAATACAGTTCCAATGTAAAATATTTCAGTAAAGTGGTGATCTACCAACAGAGAATTGTTGCATATTCGGTGACGTGTATCATCTTCTTCCTGATTGGAGCCAGCTTAGGGTCTATCATCAGAAAAGGAGGAATGGGACTTCCGGTTATCATCGCTATTGTTATTTTCATCATCTTTTACGTTATGAATGTTGGGGTAGAAAACATGTCATGGAGCGGGAAAATGAATCCTTATCTTGCAGCATGGCTTCCTAACCTGATCCTCCTACCTTTTGGAGTATGGATGACCTACAAAGCGCTTACAGACTCACAACTGTTTGATGCAGAAAAATACAAAGCATTGTTTAAACCCATCACCAAAAGGTTTACAAAAAGTAAAGAGCATCAGAGATATCAATAATTCTGATCTAAAAATAAGATTAAAAGCTTCGGAGAAATTCCGGAGCTTTTTTATTTGATTTTATATTAATAACTCATGCTTTCAGTTTTTTTGTATTTTTATCAGCCACCAAAGTATCTATCCTATGAAAAACCTATTTCTGGCAGCAGGTCTGCTTCTTATTGTTTCCTGTAAAAATAAAAAAGAGAAAACTTCCTATAAACAATCTGTTTCCAAGGATAGTTTTATTGTAAAAAAGGATTCAATGCAGAGCAGTACAGCAGAAGATCCTATTGATGAGATCAAAAAAGAATATGCTGCCCTTCAGGCTCAGCTGGAAACTAAAAAGCTGAGTTCTTCAAAATTCAATTATGATTGTAACGATGAACCTTCAGGCGAAGTTATTTTTTATTCTGACAAGGATGAAATTAAAGTAATAGAACATTTTTACGCAGAACACAGTCATTTTTCCGGATCTGAAAAGTATTTTATTAAAGATGGGAAACCATTTTTTATTTTCAGACAGGAGACCGTGTGGAATTTTGATGGTGGCACTCCTGAGAAACCAGTTACCAAAGATGATATTACAGAAACCCGTATTTATCTTAAAAATAATCAGCCGCTGAAATGTCTTGAAAAGAAATACAGTATAAAATCCGATCAGAAAGAAAAAACAGCTCCTGATACTATTCCAGGAAAAGAAATTCAGTGCAGCGTGGATGAAATACTTAAGAGATATGAATCTTTATTAAAACATAGGGACCAAAAAGGCTACATACAATGTTTATAAGAACAAAAGAGATTGACCTTTGAGCCAATCTCTTTTATATTTTAAAACTTATACACAAAAGCATTAATGTTCATTCCTGCGCCTACTGATGCAAATAAAACCACATCATTCTTTTTGATTTTATGATGTTCCAGTTCATCCTTTAAAATCATAGTCAGCAAAGAAGGAATTGTAGCGACACTGCTATTTCCTAATTTATGAATGACCATAGGCATTATATTTTCAGGAACCGGTTTTCCATACAGCTGATAAAACCTGTTAACGATAGCTTCATCCATTTTTTCATTGGCCTGATGAATGATAATTTTATTTAACTGATCAATGGAATATCCACTGTTGTCAAGACATTTTTTCATTGCATCCGGAACATTTACTAAGGCAAACTCATAAATTTTCCGTCCATCCATTTTGATGTATTTTGTATCCGGGCATTTCTCATTGTTGTAAGATTTCCCAAAATACAGATAATCTTTCTCCTCAAAGGTATAAGAAGCTGACAAATGAGACCTGATCCCGGAATCATCATCTGAATTCACTTCCAGCACAGCCGCTCCTGCTCCATCCGCATAGATCATACTGTCTCTGTCGTGAATGTCTACCACACGGGAAAGTGTTTCTGCCCCAATAACAAGGCATCGTTTTGCTATACCAGACTTGATAAATGCATGAGCCTGTATGACTCCTTCAATCCATCCCGGACATCCAAATAGAACATCATAGCCAACACAAAAATTATTTCTGATTCCCAATAAGTGTTTCACTCTGGCTGCAAGACTGGGCACCATATCAGACTGAACCGTTCCAAAACGGACATCCCCAAAATTATGGGCGAATATGATATAGTCTAATGTTTCAGGATCAATTCCTGCATTTTCTATGGCTGAACGCGCCGCAATAAGCCCCAGATCTGAAGTAACCTGTGTACTGTCTGCATATCTTCTTTCTTCAATACCTGTAATCTTTTTCAGCTTGTCCGTAATGGAAGCATTATTTTCCTTTAATAAAATTCCTTCTTCATTAAGAAAAATATGTTTATCAAAAAATAAATTGGTTATTGTTTCCGATGGGATATAATTTCCTACCCCGATTATCTTTGTCATCATTATAGTATCTGTTTCCTGTTTTTTAATTAAACGTCAGGAATAATTCATTAAATATAATGAATGAACGTAAATACTTCACAATATAGTATGGAATAAGAATGCATTGCATTATAAAAAATTAAAATAATAGCTGCAAGATAATAAAAAAAGAGGTCTCCCATCGGAAACCTCTTTAGTATTTTCACAAGCTGAAAAATTATACTTTCATAATTTCAGCCTCTTTTGTCTTAAGATGCTCATCGCAAAGCTTAACGTATTTATCAGTATAAGTCTGGATTTCTTCTTCCACTCCTTTTACTACATCTTCAGAAACTCCCTCAAGTTTTTTAAGTTCTTTCAAACCATCCTGTCTTGCGTTTCTTACCGTTACTTTAGTGTTCTCAGTTTCTACTTTAGCCTGTTTTGCAAGCTCTTTTCTTCTTTCCTCAGTTAATGGCGGAACATTAAGGATAATATTTTCCCCATTGTTAGAAGGTGCAAAACCTAAGTTTGAGTTGATGATCGCTTTTTCAATCGCATTGATTGCTGTTCTGTCCCAAGGTTGAATAGAGATTGTCATTGCATCCGGAACAGAAACATTCGCAACCTGGTTGATAGGAGTCATTGCTCCATAGTATTCTACCATTACATCCTGAACCATTGATGTAGAAGCACGTCCTGCTCTAATTCTTTGAAATGCGTGATCCAGGTGCTTTACAGCTGCATCCATGTCTTGTTTTACAGATTCTAATATAAGATCTAATTCTTCCATTATTATATTAAAGTTTGATAAATTACACATCTATTAATTCAACTGAATATCAACTAATTAAATCCAAAAACACCGTAAACACCAAGGTTTCCTTACTATTTTAAATTATTTTTTACTATTCAGTGCTGCAAAAATAATGATTATTTCCATATTCTGGTAAGACTGCATTCTGTATTTTGTGAAAACGTTGATTTTTTTGAATAGGACGCTATATAAAATTATTTTATTGCCAGTCGTTACTTGTTTCTGATTTGTGTTTATGGTGGATTTAAGATTTTACCTTATAACTAAAAGATAATCTCTAACCTTTCTTTCCTGCTAATCCGAAGTTAAGAAGTGTATCAACTCCCACACCGACTAAAGTTGCAAAAGGTACAGAGGTTTTTAATATTTCAAGCTCAACTTCCATAATTTTAGTTTAAAACAATTATAGCAAAAGCCCTCTCAAAGAGAAGGCTATTATTACTATTAAAGTAGGAAGAAAATTAATTACTAAATTTCAATCTTATTCTTATGCCTTTTGCGGCAGGTATACAAAGATAGCTCTCAGTGAAAATATGTACTGCTACTACATGCTTACCTTGAGAGGTCCATTGGTCAATATAAGTTTTAAAATGATGATAGACAGTATTAGCCGCATCATCAGTCATTGGTGCATTATAAGGAAAAATATCTCCATAGAATGACGCATTATCCGCGTCTTGCCCATACCCATACTCGGCATTATTATCATAAGGGGTAGGATCGCTCAGGAAATCTCCGTATGCATTATATCCATAGTAGATTGTTGGAGCACCTAGAGAGGGAAAGGGACCATTTATAGACGGAAATAAAGCCTGTGCAACAAATTTATCAAGATATATCTGGTTTCTTCCCCACATTGGAGTTCCTTCCTTGTACAGTACCTCGTAATTACTGATGTAGGGATAGTTCGGATTTACGTTGATAGGATTAATGAAACTGGTTGAACCACACTTAAAAGTAGTAGGATCACCAGATGAGCCTTCTTTGGAACCTTTTTTAAAAGCTTGAATTTTCTCTTCAGAAAGTGTAGATTTTTCCTGATTTCCTATTTCTTCATTTGTTGAACAAGAAAATAGCAACACACTGCTTGCTAGCAGAAGTAATTTTTTCATAGTTATTAGTTTAGTTTAAGTCTCAAAGATAGAAAAATTATTAAATCTACAAAATACCATACATTTTGTGGGTATTTTATCAAAAAAACAAGAATTAATTTCCCAGATTTGCATTGGCTTTTTTTTCCTTTCAGAATTGATTTCCTCCTTCATCTTGTCCAAATGCTTGATCTTGGCCTTTTGGCTATATAGCGGTTGAGCTCAGTTAACTTCCATTAGCATCTCGTATAACCTAGCTTCATTGTTAAGGTAATGCAAGGAGTAATAACACTGATTTGACTAAAATAGATTTCGAAGTGCAAAATTCCGGGTACAAATACCTACCGAACATTTTGGTTATTTCTACTTAGTGTGATATGATTTTTTCTAACTTCCTTTACTATGTCTTTTAAACAGTACATGAGCAGGTATATTTATATATAATACATGCAATAATAAACAGAAAGTCTTGAAGAAGACATTTCTTATTAATTAAAAATTTAAAACTAATTTAAACCCATCACATCATGACAAATCCATCTTTAGATGCCTATCAACAAGTTTTCGGTATGGCAGGTCTTGCCAACCGTGCCGGAGGCTACAACGGTTTTGGTATCCAACTACAGCAACAGCTTCAGTATGATTTATCCTATTATTTTAACAATGTTCCCCCGGTTAAAATAATGGATCAGAAAACACCTTCCATAGCTAATCCTTCAGCCGTATCGGAATTAGGAAACTGGGATCTTGTATGGGGCCCTGCCCTGATTGAAGAAAAAAATGAAAAGGGGGTTCCTACGGGTGTTGCAGACAATGCATTATATGTTGTAAAGTCTAATGCTGTCGCATTTCCTGGAGGTCCTACATTACCAACCTACGTTGTAGCTATTGCTGCCACTAATCCTTCGTCACTTTACGATTGGGAAACAGAAGATTTCTCAGTTGCAGAAGTAGTAAACTGGACCACTTATAACCCTTCCAATTTCGCTCCATCAGCTTATAATGGCACTGATCCTTATATTTCAAAGGGAACTGCTACTGGTATAAGTATCCTTCTCGGACTTGAAAGCCCTCCATCTGCTGCTTCACCCAATACCACACTGCAACAGTTTCTTGCAGGCTTAAATCCGGATCCAAGTACCGCCATTATATTTTGTGGGCACAGTCTTGCTGGAGCATTATCTCCTACCCTTGCCCTTTATCTGAAAGAGAATAAAGATCTGGATGCTTTCGGGGTAACACTTGTATATCCTACTGCCGGACCAACGCCAGGAGAGGCAGCATTTGCCAACCTGTTCAACAGTAAATTCCCTCCATTGCCTCCGGGATGGCAGCAGCAGACAGGTACTTATCAAAGCTGGAATACTATGCACTGGAATGATCTGGATGTTGTTCCTCATGCATGGCCGGTATCGGAACTGGGAAAAATAGCAACTATTTATGGCCAGGCCCCTACCTATATGACGGCTGCCTTATTAAACGCTTTACAAAAGATGGCGATTGCTGATTCTTCAAATTCAGGAGCCAGTTATACAAGAATACAGAACCAATCGCTCTCAGGTCAGCTCCAACACTCAAGCGCCTCCTCGGTGAGCATCAAGACACCTCCAGAGTCCTTGCAAGACTACATGCTTCAGCTATCAGTACAGCATGTGGGGATGTATAATGGTATTCCTGCGGAAGGGTCTAATCCACAAGTGAACGGCCTTATTTTAACACAGCCATTACCAAAACCCGATGTGAAGCTGGTACCGGGAGTAACTGCTGTCACCGAATTGGAGATGATTCTAAAAATAATCGATCAGATCATTGGGTGGATTTCTTCCCGTTATGTTTTGGTTGAAAAGGAAAACGTCACACAAAATGCTGGTGTGGATAAATAATTCAGATTAGTGTTAAAATGAAAACACCTGTCACAATTACTGTAACAGGTGTTTTTATATTTTTTAGGGCTTATATTGATTATAAATCAACCAAAGTACCTACACTTTCTCCGTCTACGATTTTTTCTAAATTCCCATTCTTATTCATATCGAATACAATGATTGGCAATTTATTTTCGTGGCTTAATGTAAATGCAGTCATGTCCATTACTTTAAGGTTTTTCTCAAATACTTCATCAAAAGATAATGAATTGTATTTTACAGCATCTGCATTTTTTTCAGGATCGCTGTCGTAGATTCCGTCTACTCTTGTTCCTTTTAAGATCACATCAGCTCCGATTTCGATCGCTCTTAAAGTAGCAGCCGTGTCAGTTGTAAAATAAGGGTTTCCTGTTCCGGCTCCGAAGATCACTACTCTTCCTTTTTCAAGGTGTCTTACCGCTCTTCTTTTGATGAAAGGTTCAGCTACTTTATCCATTTCGATAGCGGACTGAAGTCTTGTTTTGATTCCTGCATCTTCCAATGCTCCCTGTAAAGCCATTCCGTTAATTACAGTGGCCAGCATTCCCATATAATCACCCTGCACTCTGTCCATACCTTTTGCCGCTCCTGCTACACCACGGAAAATATTTCCTCCTCCGATTACGATCGCTACTTCACAGCCTTTCTCAACTACTTTTTTGATCTCAGCTGCATACTCCTGCAGTCTTTCGTTGTCAATACCGTATTGTCTGTTTCCCATTAAGGCCTCACCGCTTAGTTTCAGAAGGATTCTTTTATATTTCATCTTTTATTTTTAATAACTTTTTATTAGTACTGGTTTCCCCAGAATTTGATTTTGCAAATATAATCATTAAAGATATTGATGAAAGAAAAATATTTAAATAGAAATAATGTCAGAAATATTTTGAAAAGTACGAAAAAGGATTATTTTTGCATTAATTATAAATTGAATTGAAGAAAATTATCATTTTTTCATTATTTCTATCAGGAATTGTTTCTTATGCACAAACAGGAACAAATGTTTATCCGTTCTTAAACGTACCTGTTTCTGCCAGACAAGCTGCCTTAGGTGGTGATGCAATTTCGGTAAGAGATTATGATGTTTCCTTTGCTATTGCAAACCCTGCCCTGTTAAATAAAGATTCTGACAAACAGCTTTCTGTAAACGCAACGGCTTACCTTGCCGATTCGAAATACGGAACTATTGCTTATGCCAAAGATTTTGAGAATGGTCATATGGCTACCATCAATGCAAGGTATATGAGCTATGGAAGTATTCCGAGGACTGACGAAAGCGGTTTCGAAAACGGAGAATTTAAAGCTTCAGATGTAGCGATTGGTGCAGGCTATGCCTACCAGTTTGAAGAAGACTGGACAATTGGTGGAGGACTTAATTTTATTACTTCAAAAATTGATAACTACACTTCTTCCGCCATCTCCGGAACAGCGGGAATTACCTATCATAATAAAAAGAATAAAGAAGTAGTATCTCTTGTGATGAGAAATTTTGGGTTTCAGCTGAAATCCTTCAATGGAACAAGAGAAAATCTTCCTTTCAGAATAGATCTGGGATACACCAAAACAATCAAGAACTTCCCTCTTGCGATCACGATTACAGCACACGATCTTCAGAAGTTTGATATTTCTTCAGAAGAGAATCTAGACGGACAAAAAGTGGGTACCGGCAGAAAGATCGCTGATCACTTTTCATTGGGAGCCGAATTATTTCCGGAAAAGAGTTTCAATATAAGACTGGGATACAATGTAAAAAGAGGAAATGAACTGGCCGTTGCAGACCAAAGAAACTTCTCAGGGCTTTCTGCAGGATTTGGAGTTAAAGTTTCCAGATTCCGCATTGATTACGCCCATGTAAGATATCACAACTCTTCAAATGTCAACCAGATAGGAATTTCTATGGACCTTTCCAGCCACAGAGGAGAATAATCTTCCCGGCAGGAAATTTCTTAATTATTCCGAAAATTTCTTACTTCCTCTTGATTTTCTAAAAAAAATCTTGAAATTTGCAGTATGAAAAAACCTGTAATTGCTATCGATGGGTACTCGTCTACCGGAAAAAGTTCTATCTCCAAAATCATTGCTGATCAACTGGGACTTATTCATATGGATACAGGAGCACTTTACAGAGGAGTTACCTGGTATGCTTTACAGCATTGTCTGAATGAAAATGGTGAAATTGATCTGAATACCCTATTCTCTTCTTTTAATCAGATCAACCTTGAATTTAAAAACAACAACGGCACTCTTATTCTTTTCCTGAATGATACAGATATATCTAAGGAAATCCGTACTAATATCGTATCAGACAACGTAAGCCTTGTTGCCAAACAGAAAGAAGTACGAGACTTTTTGCTGCAGTCACAGCGCACTTTGGCAGAAAAAGGCGGTGTTATTATGGACGGACGTGACATTGGGACAGTAGTTCTGCCAAATGCAGACTATAAATTCTTTCTTACTGCCAGTATTGACGAAAGGACCAACAGAAGATTTCTGGAACTGAAAGGCCTGGGAATTGAAGCAGATAAAGAACAGGTAAAACAAAACCTGATAGAACGTGACAAGATCGATAGTGAGCGTGAAATAGCCCCATTAAAGCAGGCTGACGACGCTATTGTAATTGATAATTCAGAACTGACCAAAGAAGAAACCATACAGCTTATTTTATCTCACATCGAAAAGATTTAACAATTTTTAATAGGCTTCAGGCCTCCTTTGGTATACAAATTGCAAGTTTTATTACTGTAAAAACTAATCTATTATTAATTATTAAAAAACTTAAAATGTCTAGAAAAGGAAATAATACAGCAGGTATATTGGCAGGACTTCTTGCAGGTGCTGCGGCAGGTGTAATCTTAGGAATGTTATACGCACCGGAAGAAGGTAAGGAAACCAGAAAAAAAATCAAAACTAAAGCGAATGATCTTAAAGATCAGGCAAAAAATAAATACGGAGAGGTTTCTGAAAAGGTAAAGGACCAGTACAGCAATATTTCTTCTACTTTCAAGGAAACAGCTAACAGCGTAGCACATACTGTGAAAGACGGATATGATAAATACAAAGATCAGATTGTTTCTAAAACTGCAGATTTGGCAAAAGATGTAGAAGCAGAACTTAATGATCTAAAAAAATAAGTAATTTATCTTTTCTAAGTAAATTACGGAAAGGAACTTTTGTGCGAAAGTTCCTTTTTTTGTAACTTTAAAAAAAAACAATGATAGAAACTATTAAAGAATACGCCTCCAAGAGAATAGATCTTCTGAAAATTGAAGCGACTGAAAAGTCGTCACTTTCTGCCGGGCTCATTACTTACTTTGTAGTACTGCTTGTTGCTTTTGCTTTTTTTATTATCCTTTTCAATTTTGGAATTGCTTTCCTTATTGGAAAAGCGCTGGATAATTACTCATATGGATTCTTAATTGTTGCTGCATTTTATGCGCTGGTAATGGCGTTTGTTGTTGCATTCAAAACTAAGATTGTCAATACTGTTGCAGATCAGGTTATTAAATTTTTAAATCATTAAACTATGGGCAGAAAATACGAGAGCATAGAAGAATTAAGAAGAAAGAAAAAACTGCTTCAGGGTGAAATAAGTGATCTGGAAAATCTTCTGACCTTCAAGAATACTAAAGAAAGCCTAAGTGCTTTTACCAATGGTTTAAGCGATCAGTACCTTCAGGAAAAGATTGATGAAGACGGTGATGAAAAAGTAGTTTTAAGAAAGGATGTCATCGCCAAACAGCTTACTTCAGAGGTAAAAGATCTTCTGATCAGCAAAAATACAGCTGTAGGAATTGCGAGTTCTGCCTTCAAAGGAGGAAATATTACAGATAGCCTTGTTAAACTGGGAGTTACTGCTATCGTAGGAAACTACGCCAAAAAAAATATGAAAAGCTCCAACTGGAAGAAAAAACTGATTGGCGCGGCATTGATTTACCTTGCTCCTATTGCGCTGAAATATGTCAGAAAAAAGATGGAGGTCTATCAGAAAAACAAAAGTGTTTCAAGTATGGAACAACTGATATGAAATAAGATATCAGAAACCAGGCGCCGGATATTATTCAGTAATATTTTACAATAATTTCCAACCTCTGGTTTCTGATTTTCTATTTTGAAAATAACTGCCCTAAAATAATTCCTGCTGCCATTGATACATTCAGGCTTTCTGTAGACTGGGATTTTCCAAATCTCGGAATACTGATACTTTTTTGTAAAAGCTTTTCTGTTTCCGGTCTCATCCCGTTTCCTTCATTTCCTAAAATAAGATTGATCTTCTCCGGTTTTTCAAAAGTATAGATGTTCTCTCCTTCCATATCCGTTCCGATATTCACATTATCCGTCTTGGAAAGATATTCCACAAGATCAGTATATACCACATTTACTCTGGTAAAAGATCCCATGGTTGCCTGAATCACCTTCGGATTGTACACATCTACGGTATCTTCACTACAGATAATCTGTTCAATTCCGAACCAGTCTGCCAAACGTATAATAGTTCCGAGATTTCCCGGATCCTGGAGCCCATCCAAAACCAATTGTATATTCTTATCCTCCCATTTCTCTTCCTCGGCAAGATAACATACCGCAACGGAATCTTTTGGAGTTTTAAGAAAACTGATTTTTTTTAATTCATTTTCAGAGATATGGGTAACAGGGATATCAGTACGGTCCAATTTTTGTGGATCGGTTGACAATATTTCTTTAACTTTAAAGTTAGAATTAAAAAGTTCACAAATGATTTTATTACCTTCAACCAAAAACAAATTGTATTTTTGTCTGAACTTCTTTTTATCTAAAGATTGTAAAACTTTTATTGTATGAGCTGTAAGCATTATAAGAATTCTCCTCAAAAATATTATAAAATTATCTCATTTGCAACATTTGTTGGTCTCCTTTATGCTTGTAGTACAACAAAAAAAGTTCCTGATGGTGAATACCTGCTTACCAAGAACACTTTAGAGTTCGAGGATAAGAGAGAATTTTTCGACGAAGAGCTGAAAGATTATATTCAGCAAAAACCCAACAAAAAGCAATTCCTTTTCATGCCATTAAGTTTACTTCTGTACAATATGGCGGATACAAAATATGATACCATACTTAATGAATATATGACGTATCCCGGTGAGATGAGAAATCAGAAACTGAGAGATTCTTTATTCCTTAAATATAATATGAAAAGCAGTGTTGGAAAAAGTCTTCTTTTCGACCGTTTACTGCATAATTGGGGAACACCGCCGGTAATTCTTGATCAGGCAAGAAGTGAAAAAAGTGCCGAATCTATCAAGAAAAGACTTACCTACAGAGGATATTGGGATGCAGATGTAAACTTTAAACACACGCTGGATTCCGCGTCCAAAAAAGCATCTGTTAATTATTCTATCAAGCATAATGATCCTACACGCATCAAGGATTATTTCTACAATATTCCGGATCAGGGAATCAAAGGGTATTACAACTATAATCTGAACAGAAGCCTTGTGAGATCGGGACAGATTCTTGACCAGACCGTTCTTGAAAGAGAGGTTACCAGAATTACGGATCTGATGAGAGAGTTTGGTTTCTACAGATTCAATGCTTCCAATGATGAAGTTTATTTTGTTGCAGATTCTCTTAAAAGCAGAAAACAGGTTCCTTTAACGCTGGAAATTCATAAAGATTCTCTGGATACTCCTTATAAGATAGCCACTTTCGGAAATATTGACGTTGCTATTGTGGATGAACCCGGTGATTATCCTAAAAATACCAAAAAAGACAGCTTAAGGAGAATAAGATTTCATACGATGAATGACAAATACAAACTTTCGTCTGTATGGAGAGCTATTATTCCGGACAGTAAAAAGGTTTTTGACCAGACGAAACTGGATGTGACCAAGAGAAATCTTTTATCGATGAATAACTTTAGCATCGTTAAAGCAAGAGACTCACTGAGACAAGGCGGAATGACATCGCCAAACGACAGTATTGTAGATGTTTTGTATGTACTGAAACCACTTCCGAAGTACGAACTTAAAGTGGGAACAGATATCAATTATTCTCAGGTCTTAAATCTGGGGATCTCCCCTTCTGTTGACCTTACCACCCGAAATGTTTTCAGAGGTGCGGAAAACCTTTCTACCAGCCTTTCAGGGACATTTGGTTCTATCAGAAGTACAAAAGATATCAGCAAAAGAGTTGCTGCCTACGAAATCTCGGCTCAGGCATCCCTGAATTTCCCAAGACTACTGCTTCCTTTTAATTATTATAAGTTTATTCCAAAACGATATACGCCTACATCATCTATTTTGCTGGGGGCATCGATACAGAACAATATCGGTTTGGGAAGGCTGATTTTCAATACCGGACTGAATTATCAGGCAAGTGTTAATGATCAGGTGTATCACAAGCTTACTTTATTCAATACTCAGGTCAGTCTGACAAAAAATAAAGATGCTTACTATGATTATTTTGTGAATGATGGAAGGGTCAAAGACGAGGTTTTCGGAAATTATTTTATGTTTAACCCGGAAACTGCGCAAACCGGACAAGATTACAGAGATGGAAAACTCAGTGTAGATGAAGTTTCCAAAAAGATCATCGAGAATGATGCTTACCGCGGAAGTCTTAATCAACAGGGAAGAGATCTTTTAACGGCCTTTACCGGAACACTGGTTAACAAAGACAGACAGACACAGGATGTCCTTATTTCTTCCATGATCTACAATTTTGTTTACAGTGAAATTGGAAAAAAAGAATATCCAAATGCCTTTTATTTTAACGGAAAAGTGGAGCTTGCGGGAAATATATTAAGTATATTCAATAAAAAAGATAACGGCGGAGGTATTGTTACCGGCCCGCAAGGAACTATTTTCGGACTGCCTTACGCACAGTTTGTAAAATTTGATATTGATACAAGAAAATATTTCAAGTTTAACGGGAACCAGACATTGGTGCTGCGCCAGTTTATCGGAGTTGGAATACCTTACGGAAACTCTCAGGATATGCCCATCATCAAGTCTTATTTTAACGGAGGTTCCAATGATATCAGAGCTTGGGTAGCATTTGGAGGGCTAGGTCCTGCCGATTCTCAGGTAGACGAAAGAGTGCGTACGTATATGACGGACAACTTAAAGCTTACCACTAATATTGAATATCGAATTCCATTCAATAAGACCTATGAGGGAGCGCTATTTACCGATATTGGAAATACATGGAGTCTTCGTAATTATAATGATGGATACGGAGATGAATTTAAATTCGGTAAGTTCTGGAAACAGGTAGGTATCGGAAGTGGATTTGGATTAAGGCTGAACATCGCTTACGTTACGGCGAGAATTGACCTTGCGTATAAGATCTATGACCCCAATAAACCTGAAGGTGACCGATGGAGATTTAAAAACATCCAGCCATTCAAGCCAACAGTAAATATCGCGTTCGGATATCCTTTCTAATCCGGAGAAACGCCTAAAATAAAATACACTACAGCAATCACACGGGCGAGGATTTCCCTCGTCTGGTTTCTGTAGAAACTTTCAGGTTTGGTGACATCCTGTGCATCAAATCCTAATGCATTCATATCATTATTTCTTGCAAAAAACAACGCCCTAAGGTTGTGATACCCCTGAGATACAATAATGACATTTTTCTTCTTATAAACGTCTTTACAACGGAGAATACTTTTATAGGTATTGAATCCTTTCGGATCTTCAACAATAATATCTTCAGGCACTCCTTCCTGATTGATGAGATAGTTTTTCATAGCACCCGGTTCATTATAGCCTTTACTCTTCTCCCCGCTCACTATAATTTTCTTGATTTTCCCATGATGGTAAAGAAGTGCTGTTGCATCCATTCTTTTGGTAAAATAAGGATTGGATTTTCCGGATCTCATTTTGGGAGATGTTCCCAGAACCAGTGCAATTTCCCGTGGCGGAATTTTTGAGATTTTGGTATAGGTTCTCCCGTTGGTAAGTCCGAAAACCCACACATTACAGAAGCATATCATCAGAATTCCCAATTCCAGTGATATAAACCCAAGGTTAAATATGTTCCTAATAATTCTCAACTAAGATCAAAGTTAAGCTTTATTTTTTTACTTTTCACAATAGACATACAAGCTAAAATATGTCCCTGTTCTTCCTCTTTTTCGGTAAGATACTCATTTTCCAACAGTTCCACTTCTCCTTCCTCCAAAGAACATTCACAACTTCCACAGATTCCGGACTTGCAGGAATAAGGTACTGGAAATTTCTGCATCAGAAGCTGCTGAAGGATTTTGTCCTTATTATCAGGAAGCTGGGTTGTATATTTTTTTCCCAGCATCGTAAATTCTACCTCAATATTTTCAATTAAAGGAAATTCTTTTTCAACAGGATAAATATCATCATTAAATTCTTCAAAAAGTTCAAAATGGATATTCTTTTTTGGAATTCCGTGGTGATAGCAGGCATTAGCCAATGTCTTGATCATTTCTCCTTTTCCGCAAATCAATACCTCGTCTACAGCATCCCAAATAGTAGATTCTTCATCGGTATCGTCCAAATGAAGAATCTGATTGATGATAAGATTCAGTTTCTTTTCATCCAACCTTCCGTAGAAAAACTGGTCTGCTGTTTTTTCCTGTGAAAAGAAGTAAAATATCTGAAGCCTGTCTCCACAAGTTCTGGCAAGATTATCCAGCTGCTCACGATAGACCAGGTCTTCTGAACTTTTATTTCCAAAAAATAAGAACAAACGTGTTCTGGGTTCGGTATGAAGAATATTTTTAAAATGGCTCAAAATCGGTGTGATCCCGATACCGGCTGCAAAGGCTACGATAGTTCTGAATTCACTAGGTTTAGATACGATCGTAAATCTTCCTGCAGGTTCACTCACCCATAGTTCGTCACCAGCGTTATAGTTTTGAAATAACTGTGAAGTGGCCCCTTCAAAGGAATTGACTTTTATCCCCAGACATATTTTACCTTCATAGGGAGCCGAAGTCATTGAGTAATCATTAATAACCTCTTTTCCATGTGATTGAAATCTTATACTGACGAACTGCCCGGCTTCAAACCTGAAATTTTCCTTTAAATTCTCGGGAATATCAAACTCCAGAGAAAAAGTATTTTTGGTCAGCTCTTCCTTTTTCGCTATTTTTAACGGATGAAACTGTATCAGTTTCCCTTTATAGATTTGTTGTTCCATAACTTCAATTCAAAAATAGATAAAAAATAATTTATGAAGAAGATAATTTTATCCACGTTACTTCTTACTGCACTGTACAGCTGTAAAAAAGAAGGTCAGAAAACTGAAAACACAGCAGCTGCAGATTCTCTTTCTGTATCTAAAACTACAGAATCTGAAGGAAGTACGGCTATTCCCAAAGAACTTTCTCCTGAAAATGTAAGTCAGCACCTGGCAAAAAATAATGATACGTTATATGTAACCAATTTTTTTGCAACCTGGTGTGGCCCATGTATCAGAGAGATTCCAAGTTTTAAAAGTAAAATGGAGGAACTGAAAGGGAAACCTGTAAAATTCACTTTCGTCAACCTTGATGATAAAGCAGATTGGAACGATGCCGTTAAAAATTTTGCCGCAGAAAATAAATTGGGAGGCAGCATTATCTTACTGGACGGACAAAAATTAGATCAAAATTTCTTCCATAACAACTTCAAACAATGGGACGGAGGTTCTATTCCTTTTACTTTCATGAGAAAAGGTGATAAAACTGATGAATACCTGGGAATGATGACGGAAGATGTATTGAATTCAAAAATTGACTCTTTTTTAAAATAGACTGAACTCTTTCTGAATCATGTCAAAAAGATTTAAAATCCTGTGTTTATTATTCGTGATTGCCATCATTATAAGTGCTGTCATTAATCTGAACACAGGATTTTTAAGTTTAAGTTTCCAGGATTTCTTTCAGGATTCTGCTCATAGCCAAATTGCAGAGATCCGTATCAACCGTGTTTTGGTAATGATGCTGGCCGGAATCTCAATTCCCACTTCGGGTTTTCTGATGCAGGAATATTTTCAAAACCCTCTGGCTGGGCCTGATATATTGGGAATCACTTCAGTTGCAAGTCTATCGGTTGCCTTTTATATTTTCTTTTCCCATACTATTTTATTGCCTGAATTTTTACAGAATAGTTTTCTCAGTTTATCGGCTATTGGGGGCAGTTTACTGTTAATGTTCATCCTACTGTCGATGTCTAACAGATTTCAGGACAAATCGTACCTTATTATTTTCGGGTTTCTGGTATCTGCTTTTGCGGGAGCAATAGTTTCCCTTCTTCAGTTTTATGCGGAAAATCAAAGTCTGAAAAACTATATTTTATGGTCTTTCGGAGCGAATAATATGGTAACGAGAAACCAGATTTATGTATTATTTATTTTAGTTTTAGTGGGAATATTTATCTGTTTCAAAGCGATAAAGCCACTCATTGGAAATTCTCTGGGCAATTCCTATGCACAAAGTTTAGGAGTAAACCTGAAACAGCTGAAGCTTTTAATCATCGTTGCATCTTCTCTCCTATCAGCTTCTGTTACGGCATTTTTAGGACCTATTCTCTTTATCGGAATTATTGTTCCTCACTTCTGCAGACTCGTTTATAATCCTTCAAAATTATGGCAGCAATGGATTCTTAATATGTTTCTGGGAATGCTGATCATGTTGCTTTTCTCAGTTATTGCAGAAAAAACACAGATTCCTCTGAATGTAATAAGTTCTGTATTTGGAATTCCTGTGATTCTGATGATGCTTTTGAAACAGAATAAAGTTTAATTTTTGTTGGAAAACGCAAAGACGCAAGAAACTTTTAAAACCTATATATTTTTAGGACGCAAAGATTTTATCTCCGATAAAATTGAAAACCGCATATTTTAAATATTCTAAACAAAAAACATCCCCAATCCCTTGCCGAAAATCTTCGATTTTCTCGCGCCTTAAAATATTACACAAAATATTAAAAGCCTTTGCGCCTTCGCGTTTACCCAACATTTCGCATCAATAGACATACTATGTTCCAAAATCATTAGTAACAGTCTTTGTAATTATTAAGCAACTATTCATATATTTAAGCTCCACTATGAAAGCAGTAGATTCTTACTATGTTCCTGGAAATTCTGATCATATTATTCTTCTCGGTAATTACGGAAAAACACAGGTTCCTCTGAATGTAATAAGTTCTGTATTTGGAATTCCTGTGATTCTGGTGATGCTTCTGAAACAGAATAAAGTTTAATTTTTGTTGGAAAACGCAAAGACGCAAGAAACTTTTAAAACCTATATATTTTTAGGACTCAAAGATTTTATCTCCGATAAAATTGAAAACCGCATATTTTAAATATTCTAAACAAAAAACATCCCCAATCCCTTGCCGAAAATCTTCGATTTTCTCGCGCCTTAAAATATTACACAAAATATTAAAAGCCTTTGCGCCTTCGCATTTACCCAACATTTCGCATCAATAGACATACTATGTTCCAAAATCATTAGTAACAGTCTTTATAATTATTAAGCAACTATTCATATATTTAAGCTCCACTATGAAAGCAGTAGATTCTTACTATGTTCCTGGAAATTCTGATCATATTATTCTTCTCGGTAATTACGGAAAAACACAGGTTCCTCTGAATGTAAGTTCCGTATTTGGAATTCCTGTGATTCTGGTGATGCTTCTGAAACAGAATAAAGTTTAATTTTTGTTGGAAAACGCAAAGACGCAAGAAACTTTTAAACCTATATATTTTTAGGACGCAAAGATTTTATCTCTGATAAAATTGAAAACCGCATATTTTAAATATTCTAAACAAAAAACATCTTCAATCCCTTGCCGAAAATTTTCGATTTTCTCGCGCCTTAAAATATTACACAAAATATTAAAAGCCTTTGCGCCTTCGCGTTTACCCAACATTTCGCATCAATAGACATACTATGTTCCAAAATCATTAGTAACAGTCTTTGTAATTATTAAACAACTATTCATATATTTAAGTCCAACAAAACAACACCAATGACAGAAAATGAATTATCAAAAGTAGTTTTTGAAACAGGTTTAAAGATTCATAAAAAACTTGGAGCAGGGCTTTTTGAACATGTATATGAAGAATGTATGTTCTACGAATTGACAAAAGCAGGATTTTTAGTAGAAAACAAAAATTACTTCCTATCATTTATGAAGATTTGAAAATAGAGAACGCATTTAAACTCGACCTGATGATTGAAAACAAAGTGATTTTAGAAATAAAAACCGTTGATTATATTAGCCCCGCTCATAAAGCTCAGCTATTAACCTATTTAAAAATGTCAAACTGCAAATTAGGGATGCTTCTCAATTTTCAAGCTGATGTTTTCAAAAACGGTGTCACAAGAATTGTAAACAACTTATAAAATAAATGGGATAAAAATTTGACAAAGTCAAATTCCTTGCGCCTTAAAACATTATTTTTGTAAAACAATTTACACCTTCGCGTATAACCAACAAAAACATGCACCTACAGATCAAACAGGCAAATATCGGTTACAATACCACATTAATCTCCAATGCCAATGCGGACTTGAAGCTTGGCGATGTATGCCTTTTGATTGGTAATAACGGTGTGGGAAAAACAACACTGATCAAATCTATTCTGCATCAGCTCCCTTTACAGAATGGGGAAATTGCTATTAATGGAAAAAATGTAAAAAATCTTTCGGTAAAAGAAATCGCGGAGAATATTGCTATTGTCTTTTCAAAGTCGGTTGTTCCGCAACATTATACGGTTGAAGATCTTATTTCCCTGGGAAAATACATCTACTACCCTTTTTATTTTGAATTAAAAAAAGAAGACCGCGAAGAAGTTGCGCATATTATTGAAGAACTGGATCTGAATCAGTACAGATATACCCTACTGAAAAACCTTTCTGACGGAAACCTTCAAAAAGCCTTTATCGGGCGTGCTATTACTCAAAATTCACCTATCATCATTCTGGATGAGCCTACTACCCATCTGGATGAGAAAAACAAAATTATTATTCTTAAAACCCTGAGAAAACTAGCTAAGGAACAGAACAAGCTTATTCTGTTTTCGTCACACGACTGGAGGCTGGCCAAAGAGTTTGCAGACAAAATATGGTATGTAAAGGAAAATCACCTGTATTCAGGGATTGTTGAGGACATTTTGCTACAGCATGATGAACTCACCAACGCTTCGTTATTTCAGATCAATGAGACTTTTATTCCGCCCTATATCTCGGCACCGCAGTTTCATAAGGAAATGTTGTATTCTCTGCTTCAAAAAAACTTCCAAAAAGACCTGTCTGACCTTAATTTCGAGTTTCGAAACTCTTTTTGGGTAATTGCTAACGATTCTTCCACCTATCAATGTGAATCTTTTGAAGAAATCATTAATTTAGTCTCAAACATTCATTAATACTTGATTTTCTTTGAGTTATCCATATACTATGCATGCATAGTATTATGCTAATCATATAATTTAATCCGTTTATTTACAGCCTATTAACAAAATTTAACGTTAATAAATATTATGCATGCATAATATTTATTAAATTTGGATAAAACCATTGGCGCAAAAATGATGGATAATAATAAGGAAAAAATAGAAAACGTAGATTTAATTTTAAAGCAGACCTGGTTGGCTGTTTCTAAAATGTACACAGAATTAGCCCAGGAACATGATTCCACAGCGGTACAGGCACTCACTCTTCTTAAAATTGATCCCAAAGAAGGGACGCGAAGTACCAATCTCGGTCCAAAGATGGCTATTGAACCCACTTCATTAACGAGAATCATCAAACTTCTTGAGGATAACGGATACATCTATAAGGAAAAGACCACTACTGATAAAAGAGAGGTGATCATCAAACTTACAGATAAAGGATTAAACTCCAGGAATATGTCTAAGGAGGTCGTTGTAAATTTCAACAAGAAGGTTATGGAAAAAATTTCTCCGGAAAAACTGGATGCTTTCAAAGATGTGATGGGTGAAATCATGAAAATAGCAAATGAATTATTAAATAACAGAAAATAAATTTTGATGAAGCCTTCGGGTTCATATCATCTTATACAAATAAAAATTTACATATGAAAAGAAGAATCAAACATGTAACGGTTCTTGGTTCAGGAATTATGGGAAGCGGAATCGCTGCTCACTTCGCCAACATCGGCGTTGAAGTATCACTTTTGGATATTGTTCCTTTTGAACTTACTGAAGCTGAACAGAAAAAAGGTTTGACCAAAGATGACAAGGTAGTAAGAAACAGAATTGCTTCCGAAAACTTTGAAAAACTTAAAAAAGCAAGTCCTGCACTTCTTTATTCACCTAAGTTTGCAGACAGAATTACAATCGGAAATTTCGATGATGATTTGCCGAAAATAAAAAATACAGACTGGATCATTGAAGTAGTAGTAGAAAGGCTTGATATCAAGAAGTCCGTATACGAAAAAATTGAGCAGTTCAGAAAACCGGGAACATTAATTTCTTCCAATACATCAGGTATTCCTATTCATTTCCTTACAGAAGGAAGAAGCGAGGATTTTAAAAAATACTTTGCCGGAACACACTTCTTCAACCCCGTAAGATACCTTCCTCTTCTAGAGATTATCCCTACTAATGATACAGCTCCTGAAATTATAGATTTCTATATGAATTATGGAGCGAAGTTCTTAGGTAAAACGACCGTTTTAGCTAAAGATACACCAGCTTTCATCGCCAACAGAATCGGAGTATTCTCTATGATGGATCTTCTTCACAATGTACAGAAATTAGGACTTACTGTTTCTGATGTTGATAAATTAACAGGTCCTGTCATCGGACGTCCAAAATCTGCTACGTTCAGAACAGCTGACGTTGTAGGTCTTGACACTTTGGTAATGGTAGCCAACGGTGTTCGCCAAAGCGGTGCAGAAGCCAATGACTTCAATGATGTATTTGCCCTTCCTCCTTATATCCAGAAAATGATGGATAATAAATGGTTAGGTTCAAAAACAGAACAAGGTTTCTATAAAAAAGTGAAAAATGCAGAAGGAAAATCTGAAATTCACGGATTAAACCTTGATACTTTAGAATATGAACTTCAGGGAAAATCATCATTCCCGACATTAGAATTAACCAAATCTATTGACAAACCAATCGACAGATTCAAAGTATTGATCGGCGGTAAAGATAAAGCGGGTGAATTGTACAGAAAGTCTTTAGGAGCATTATTCGCTTATGTTTCGCACAAAGTTCCTGAAATCTCTGACGAAGTTTACAAAATTGACGATGCTATGAGAGCTGGCTTCGGATGGGAAAACGGACCGTTTGAAATCTGGGATGCTGTAGGTGTTCAGAAAGGTATTGAACTGGCAAAAGATGCAGGATACGAAGTTTCAGATTGGGTGAAAAACGTAGAAACCTTCTATAAAGTAAATGATGAAGGACAAAGTATCTATGTTGATAAAAATTCAGGAGAATATAACAAAATCCCGGGTCAGGATGCATTCATCATCTTAGACAATATCAGAAAAAATAAAACGCTTTGGAGTAATTCCGGCGCAGCGATTGAAGATTTAGGAGATGGAATTATCAACTTTGAGATCCGTTCAAAAATGAACTCTCTTGGAGGTGAAGTTCTTGATGGATTAAACAGAGCCATTGATTTGGCTGAAAAAGAATATGAGGGATTGGTTGTAGGAAACCAGGGAACTAATTTTTCTGTAGGTGCTAACCTTGCCATGATCCTGATGATGGCTATTGAGCAGGATTGGGATGACTTGAATATGGCTATCGCTTACTTCCAGAAATCAATGATGAGAGTACGCTACTCCTCTATTCCAGTTGTAGTTGCTCCTCACGGAATGACTTTGGGTGGAGGATGCGAAATGACTATGCATGCAGACCGGGTAGTTGCAGCCGCAGAAACGTATATCGGACTTGTAGAAACCGGAGTTGGGGTAATTCCTGGCGGTGGTGGTACTAAAGAATTGACTTTAAGAACTTCCAGAGAATTCCACAATGATGATGTTAAAAATAACAGACTTCGTGATGCTTTCATGAATATCGCCATGGGTAAGGTAGCTACTTCTGCTTGTGAAGCTTACGATATGGGAATCCTTGAAAAAGGAAAAGACATCGTTTCCGTAAGCAAAAACAGACAGATAGCCGAAGCTAAAAAGGTAGCAAAACTATTAGCAGAACAAGGATATACTCAACCTATCGAACAAAAAGTAAAAGTTCTTGGTAAAGATGCATTAGGAATGTTCTACGTAGGAACAGACCAGATGTTAACCGGAAACTTCATCTCTGCTCACGATAAGAAAATTGCAGATAAACTGGCCAACGTAATGGTAGGTGGAAATCTATCGGAACCAACAGTGGTAACAGAACAATATTTACTGAACCTTGAAAGAGAAACCTTCCTTCAGCTTTGTGGTGAAAGAAAAACTTTAGAGAGAATTCAGTACATGTTACAAAATGGGAAGCCTTTGAGAAACTAACGGGAAGCTCCGTAGGAGCGAACTGTTAATAGCATGAATAATTTAAAATTGGAGAGCCTCGTAGAGGCGGCCCTTTAATGTATGGCAAATACCTACACTCAGATTTATATTCAAATTGTTTTCGCTGTAAAAGGAAGACAAAATCTGATTTCAAAAGAAAACAGAGAAGAATTACATCGGTTTATAACAGGTATTGTTTCCAATAGAAATCAAAAATTATTCGCAGTTTTTGCAATGCCGGACCATGTCCATATTCTTATAAGTATGAATCCGACACATTCGGTTTCAGATGTAGTAAGAGATATTAAGGCGGGTTCTTCAAAATTCATCAACGAAAAAGGATGGATCAATGGAAGATTCAACTGGCAGGAAGGGTATGGAGCTTTTTCTCATTCTAAAAGCAGTGTTGATTCTGTTGTAAAATATATTTTAAATCAGGAAGAACATCATAAAAAGAAAACTTTTAGAGAAGAGTATCTGGATTTTATGTCAAAATTTGAGATAGAATATGATCCAAAATATTTATTTGAATGGATTAATGATTAACAGGTCGCTCCTACGGAGCTCCACAAAAAGCATAAACAAATATCTATGAACAGTTGACCTCTACGAGGCAAAAAATTCTTAAAACAATTTAATTAAACAAAAAAAATGAAAACAGCATACATAGTAAAAGGTTTCAGAACAGCCGTTGGAAAAGCTCCAAAAGGAAGTTTAAGATTTACAAGACCTGATGTGATGGCGGCTACCGTTATTGAAAAATTAATGGCTGAACTACCACAATTAGATAAAAACAGAATTGATGACCTTATCGTAGGAAATGCAATGCCGGAAGCTGAACAGGGGTTGAACGTTGCACGTCTGATCTCTTTGATGGGATTAAATACTGATAAAGTTCCTGGAGTAACCGTGAACAGATACTGTGCATCAGGAAGTGAGGCGATCGCTATTGCTTCTGCAAAAATTCAGGCAGGTATGGCAGATTGTATCATCGCTGGTGGTACAGAATCAATGTCATATATTCCAATGGGAGGTTATAAGCCGGTTCCGGAAACGGATATCGCAAAAACAAACCCTGATTATTACTGGGGAATGGGTTACACAGCGGAAGAAGTAGCCAAGCAATATAATATTACAAGAGAAGAACAGGATCAGTTTGCTTTTGAATCTCATATGAAAGCTTTAAAAGCCAATCAGGAAGGAAAATTTGCCAACCAGATTGTCCCGATTCCTGTAGAATATAATTTCCTGGACGAAAACCAGAAACTGCAGACTAAAAAGTTTGATTTCTCTGTAGATGAAGGACCTAGAGCAGATACATCTTTAGCTGGATTAGCAAAACTAAGACCTGTATTTGCCAACGGAGGAAGCGTAACTGCGGGAAACTCTTCTCAGATGAGTGACGGAGCTGCTTTCGTAATGGTAATGAGTGAGGAAATGGTAAAAGAATTAGGACTGGAGCCTGAAGCAAGATTAGTGGCTTATGCGGCAGCCGGATTGGAGCCAAGAATCATGGGTATGGGACCAATTTATGCGATTCCTAAAGCATTGAAACAAGCTGGTTTAGAATTAAAAGACATCGACTTGATCGAGCTTAATGAAGCTTTCGCCTCTCAATCTGTTGCAATCAAAAAAGAATTAGGACTAAATCCTGACATCTTAAACGTAAACGGAGGAGCTATCGCTCTTGGTCACCCACTTGGATGTACAGGAACAAAACTTACGGTTCAGCTTCTTGACGAAATGAGAAAACGTGGCAACAAGTACGGAATGGTTTCTATGTGCGTGGGAACAGGACAAGGTGCGGCTTCTATTTTTGAACTACTTTAATAGACAAATAGAAAATAGACGGATAGATAATAGACTTAAAGACACCAAAAATGTATGAATGATTTTAAGAAGCACAATTTTAAGAAGCTTAAAATTTGGCAAATGAGTATGGAATTGTCAAGATTAACTTTAGATCTTACAGATACTTTTCCAACTTATGAAAAATATGGTTTGAAAAATCAAATGGACAGATGTGCTATTTCAATTCCATCAAATATAGCTGAAGGTTCAAGCAGAACAAATAAGTCTTTTAGTCATTTTTTAGATATTTCTTTAGGTTCTTCATTTGAATTGCAAACACAGATATTGTTAGCAAATCATAGAAAATATTTATCCGATGAAAAAACTGAAATCTTTGAAATTAAGATTGAGGAATTTCAAAAAGCAACAATGGTATTTCAAAATACCTTAAACAGGAACTAAGAAAAAAAAGACTAGGAGATAATAGACAGATAGAAAATAGACGCCACCAATAATCTATCATCTATCCGTCTATTATCTAAAATGTCTCAAAAATTAAATAACAAAATAACATATGGCTACATTAAAAGGCGGGGAATTCCTAATCAAACAGATTCCTGCAAACGAAATTTTCAGTATTGAAGAACTGAATGAAGAACAAAAAATGCTTCGTGATTCTGCGAAGGAATTTATAGATAGAGAGGTTGTTCCTCAAAGAGAGCGATTCGAAAAGAAAGATTATGCATTTACTGAAGAAACAATGCGTAAGTTAGGTGACATGGGATTGTTGGGAATTGCTGTTCCTGAAGAGTATGGAGGTCTTGGAATGGGCTTTGTAACGACAATGCTTGCCTGCGATTATATTTCCGGAACTACCGGTTCATTAGCAACAGCTTATGGTGCACACACCGGAATCGGAACGCTGCCTATCGTTCTTTACGGAACTGAAGAGCAGAAGAAAAAATACCTTCCGGATTTGGCAACAGGAACAAAATTCGGGGCTTACTGTTTGACAGAGCCGGATGCTGGTTCTGACGCGAATTCAGGAAAGACAAAAGCAAAACTTTCAGAAGACGGAAAACATTATATCATCAACGGCCAGAAAATGTGGATTTCTAATGCAGGATTTGCAGATACATTTACATTATTCGCTAAAATTGATGATGATAAAAATATCACAGGTTTCGTAATCAACAGATCTGAACTTGAAAATCCAGAAAGTTTAACTTTCGGAGAAGAAGAACATAAATTAGGTATCCGTGCCTCTTCTACCCGTCAGGTTTTCTTCAATGATATGAAAATCCCCGTGGAAAACCTTTTAGGAGAAAGAAACAACGGTTTTAAGATCGCTTTAAATGCATTGAACGTAGGCCGTATCAAATTAGCTGCTGCTTGTCTTGATGCACAAAGAAGAATCTTAAACCACTCTATCCAGTACTCTAACGAAAGAAAACAGTTTGGTGTTTCTATTGCTACTTTCGGAGCGATCAGAAAGAAACTGGCAGAAATGGCAACGGGAGTTTTCGTAAGTGAAGCTGGTTCTTACAGGGCTGCTAAAAACGTTCAGGATAAAATAGACGAGTTGGTAGCAGGTGGACTAAGCCATCAGGAAGCAGAATTGAAAGGTGTTGAAGAATTCGCAGTAGAATGTTCAATCCTTAAAGTATTCGTTTCTGACCTTGCTCAGCACACTGCAGATGAAGGAATTCAGGTATACGGAGGTATGGGATTCTCTGAAGATACTCCTATGGAAGCTGCGTGGAGAGATTCAAGAATTTCAAGAATCTATGAAGGTACTAATGAAATCAACAGATTATTAGCTGTAGGAATGCTTATCAAAAGAGCAATGAAAGGTGAACTGGACCTTTTATCTCCTGCCATGGCGATCAGCAAAGAATTAATGGGTATTCCTTCATTCGAAGTTCCTGATTATTCTGAATTCATGAGTGAAGAAAAAGCAATTATCGCTAACCTTAAGAAAGTATTTTTAATGGTTTCCGGAGCGGCTCTTCAGAAATACATGATGGATATTGAGAAACAACAGCATTTATTACTGAATGCTTCTGAAATCCTTAACCAGATCTACATGGCAGAATCTGCAGTATTAAGAGCTGAGAAGCATTTCTCTCCTGAATCTGTGGAAGCAGCTATGGCTCAGTTGAACCTTTACAAAGCGGTTGAGAAAATCATCACTGCGGCTAAAGAAGGAATCGTTTCTTTCGCTGAAGGAGATGAGCAGAGAATGATGCTTTCTGGTTTGAGAAGATTCACTAAATACACCAACCATCCGAATGTAGTGGCACTTACTGAAAAAGTGGCAGCTCACTATATTGAGAAAGGAGCTTATTAGTCTTTAATAACATAAATTTGATTCAGCGTCCCAACTTTGGGGCGCTTTTGTTTTCACCCATATTTATTATGGTTATCATTGGATTTCCATGTTTTCAATGGATTAATTCAAAAAAAATGATTATTTTTATTTTAAATTAACTAACACATGAGAACTTTATTATTTCCGATACTCCTTATTTCAGTGGCTTTCTCAGCACAAAAAACAGAAAATGTAATCCCTGTTCCAAAGATTGATACAACAAAAATCGTTTCCAAAATAAAATTCCCGGGATATTTTGCTGTGAAACCCGAGCATTCTCAAAAAGAGCTTTATAAAATACTGACAGTTAAGCCTAAGGATACTGCTCTTTATCTTGCTTTAAAAGAACCTTCAAAGGATTATTCACAATATAAAATTCTAAATTCGATTACACCTGATAAGCTTCAGGTAAGCAGGAAAAAGATAATGCCATCCAAATAAACACAACACAAACTAAAAACTATTACCATGGGAAAATTTATTATCTCTAAAAGAACGAATGGAGACTTCCAGTTTAATCTAAAAGCAGGAAACGGGCAGGTTATTTTAACCAGTCAGGGATACAGTACCAAACCTTCCTGTGAAAGCGGAATCGGATCCGTAAAAATCAATGCTCAGGAAGATGCAAAATTTGAAAGAAATACAGCCAATGACGGCAGATGTTACTTTAATCTAAAAGCAGGAAACGGACAGATCATCGGAACCAGCCAGATGTATGAATCTGACAATGGCATGGAAAACGGAATAGAATCCGTAAAACACAATGCTCCACACGCTCATATAGAGGATGAAACAAACTTTTAAAATCATATAAAATATTCTTCATAAAATGTCTTATTTTTTTAAGGCATTTTTTATTTTTGTACTCTATTTTTCATTAGAAATGACAAAAGAAGAATTACTGAATAAAGCAATCAAAATCGCCGATAAGGCTCATAAGGGACAAACCGATAAATACCATGCTCCATACATTGCCCACGTAATGCGTGTGATGAACTATGGTAAAACACTGGATGAAAAGATCGTAGGAGTCCTGCACGACGTTGTAGAAGATCACCCATTGGAATTCAGTCTTGATTATTTAAGATCTGAAGGATTCCCCGAATATATTATTTTTGCCATCAGCTGCCTTACAAAGCTTGATCCGGAAGAAGATTATGATGAATTCATCAAAAGAACAGAAAGATCTCTCCTATCCGTTGCTGTAAAACTGAATGACCTTCGTGATAATATGGATCTCAGAAGAGTAAACAGAGAGCTTACTCCTAAAGACATCAAAAGATTTAATAAATATCTGAAAGCCTACCGTTATCTGATAGAGAAATATTAATCCGCACCCGGGAAATCGTAAGTTTTTGTGTGATGATCTGTTCCGTCGATATTGATGTTTAACGCAAGGTAAACGAAATGTAAATTTTTGTTTCCTTTTGCTTCAAATTCACGCTGCCACAGATATCCGCTCACAATACCAAAATAATCATCAATCTGATAGCCGAAACCGCCATAGACTCTGTTTCTCGCGAAAGTAGGCTTCATCGGAGAGACGAAGAACACCTCGTCATAAGCATTGGCGAAAACAGTTCCTTTTTTGATCGTTTTGGCGTTTAAAGGAACACTTACGTTCAGACGGTATCTGTAACGCATTCTTTGGGAAGTCTGATCCGTTTTGGGTTCGTAAAACCAGCTCTTTTCAACACGAAAACGGTTTTCAAACTTTACGATGCCTTTTTTGACATCAATAACATCCTGAAGCCATACTCTGAACTCTTCTCTGCTCAGGCTATGCTCTTTGTAGTTCACATATCTTCCAAGCCCAACAAAAGGTTTGTGGTTTTTGGTAAGATTATACCCTAATCCTCCTTTTATTTCATAATAATCAGGATAGGTATAATCTTCGTTACCACGCATCTGCCCTTCTGCATAAAGGAAAAACTTCGGATGAAACTTATAGGTCAGAGTCACTGCATTGAAGCTGGAAATATGTTCCTGTGCTTTAAAAAAAGAAATTCCGAGTAGTAAACCTAATCCTATAAGACGTTTCATAAAAAATTTTTGCAAATGTATATTTTTTAACAATTTGTTAATATTAACTTTCATTAATATTAAATTAACACCTACTTAATATTAATTGTATAAGAAAACCCAATGTGGAACCACCTTTGCGGCATTCCTACACCAAATGCTTCGGTATATTTTGTATTGGTCACATTATTAATCAATACATAAACCGAATAATCTTTTTTAGCAAAGCTAAGTTTCTCATCAACAAGATTATAAGTTCCCAAATTCACTCTTTCATTGTAACGGTAAACAAGCTCATTGGTAAAGTTTTTCAGGAACTTCAACTCTAATTTGGAAACAAACTGATGTCTGAGATTATCTAAAACATATCTTGAAACCACCCCGTTTTTCTCTTCATATTTACTGTCAATATAAGTATAACCAACGGTGTATTTTAACCAGTCAGTCGGTCTGTGGCTCCACTCTGCTTCGATCCCTTTGGTCTTGATATCTCCCACATTCTGAGCATACCATACTTTATCGCTCAAATCTTTTTTCACCCAGTCAATAGAGTTGCTGGAATTCTTTAGAAATCCACTGATTTTAGCTAAGATCCTGTTGTTTTGATATTGATATCCTACCTCGGAAGAAATTGCATTTTCAGGCTGTAAATCCGGGTTTCCCTGTTCCGTTTTACTTACATAATAAAGTTCGGTAAAAGTGGGTACACGGTGTACTTTTGCAATATTTCCATAGATTTTAGCATTGGCATTAAAGTTATAACCTACATCCAGTCCCGGATAAAAGAAATTTCCTTCTTTAGAATAATTAGCCCATGAAATTCCCGGACTGATATTTAGCTTTTTATCCAGTAATGAGAAATGATGTTCAAAGAAAACCTGGGAAACAAAACGGTTTCTGTCTCCTAAGTTACTGCTTACTAAAAATTCTTTTCTCAATTCAACCCCAATTCCTGTTGTTCCCAATCCCCATTGATAACTGGAATTGACTTCTCCACCTACATTATTTCCGATGTGCATATTTCGGTAAAAATCAGGATTCCATCTGTCATACAGGTACATGTCCTGGCCTCTTCTCCAGTATACATTAGAATTAAGTTTAAGCTTTCCGAAAGTCTGCTGATGGGCCACACTTACAATAGATGCCTGTGTTTCCTCATACTGCTTGGTAGCTGCACTGGAAGCATAGAAACCATTGGCTCCGAATTTCTTTTCAGAAAACCCGGCCTGAATTCTCACATCTCCGTTTTTGATATTGAGTTTTCCCTGATAAAATACATTTCTGATCTCATAATCGGTATTGAACATATAGCCATCTGAAGAAGCAGAATTCGCCTGAAGGGAGTTCGTAAACTTCTCATTTCCGATCTGGGCGTTAAATCCCAGCCCATAAGTACTGTAATCTCCTCCTTCAGCACTGATCTTTACTTTTTTCCCGGGTGTAGTTTTGGTGATGATATTAATAACACCGGCATAGGCATTCTGTCCGAAACGTCTTGCTGCAGGGCCTTTTATGATTTCTATCTTTTCTACATCATCCAGATCTACTGGAATATTCATATTATTATGTCCGGTTTGGGAATCATTCATCCTGATTCCGTTCAACAACAGAAGAACCTGCTCAAAAGAACTTCCCCGGAAACCTATATCACTCTGTACCCCATTGGCTCCTCTCCTTCTGATATCCATCCCAGGTATCTGCTGAAGAATTTCATCAATACTTTTAGCCGGAGAATTTACAATGTCTTCTCTGGTGATAACACTGATGTTCTGATTAGCACTTTTATAAGGTGTAGAGATAAATTTTCCCTGAAATTCAATGCTTTCAATATCTGTTGTCTTTTCCTGTGCATTTACCCAAAGTAAAGATCCCAGAAAAAAAGCACTTCCTATCTTTTTGATCATAATCGTTTTCCGTAGTTTTTTAACAAAGTCCAAAAGTAAGGGAGTTCATGAAGACAGGCAAATGATAGTTGTCATAAAAAAAGATGCAGCGTTTGGGCTGCATCTTTGTGAGGGAGTAATTTCTATCTTTTTCTCATTAAATGTGTAACTAGATCTCTGAATAATTTTCTCATTTCTATATTACATATTTACAGGTACAATTTTAAATAATTTTACAACATAAAACAATAGTTAAGAAAAAAAACACAATAAATTTTAAAAAATTATATAAAACACTGTAAAATAAAATTAAGTCCACAAAAAACATTTATTTTTATCATCCATCAACAGATATATTTCCGTTTTAGGCTTCTCATTTTATGTTGATAATAACAATTTTTAACAATAAGATAAGCGTAAATTTTTCGCTAAAATTTCGTAATTTTGTGGGTCTTAATTTTACGATGAAAGTATTCTTTTTCAACAGTAATTTTTGTCAGCATTCATAAAAATGCAGCCACAGGTTTCGGATGAATCCAGGAATATATGTAAAAGTTCAATTGATGCCGCCCACAGAATATTTGTGGCAAAACACCATTACTGACAGCCTTAATGCTGTGCAGTCTTTATATGAATAAAAATATGGCTAACACAACAGAAATAGATATAAAAAAACAGATTTTCGTTAAGAATGCACATCTTAACAATCTGAAACATATAGACGTCCTGATTCCGAAAAATAAACTCATTGTTATTACAGGAGTTTCAGGAAGTGGTAAATCCTCTTTGGCCTTTGATACTATTTATGCAGAAGGACAGAGAAGGTATGTTGAAAGTTTAAGTTCTTATGCCCGTCAGTTTTTGGGAAAATTAGAAAAACCCAAAGTAGATGATATCAAAGGACTCGCCCCTTCTATTGCCATCCAGCAGAAAGTGATTTCTTCAAATCCGCGTTCTACAGTGGGAACTTCTACAGAGATCTACGATTATATGAAGCTCTTATTTGCGAGGATCGGGAAAACCTTTTCACCCGTTTCGGGAGAAGAAGTGAAGAAAGATTCAGTTTCTGATGTGATTGACTTCATCAAAGCTTCAAAAAAAGACACTTCTTTTCTATTGACCGCTCCTCTTGAATATGATGCTGACAATTTTAAAGAAACGCTGAACGTTTTAAAACTGGCTGGTTTCACAAGACTTGAAATCAATGGAAACGTAGCAGGGATTGAAGATCTGGAAAGTTTTGGTTTTGCTCCGGAAAAAGGAATGACTATCAATCTTGTGATTGACCGTTTCTCATACGAGGAAGACGAAAGCTTTTTACAAAGACTTGCAGATTCTATTCAAATGGCATTCTATGAGGGACGTGGATATTGTTCATTAAAGAACACCGATACTGAAAAAGTAAAAGAATTCTCTAATAAGTTCGAACTGGATGGAATGGAATTCCTTGAACCCAACGTTCATTTTTTCAGCTTCAACAACCCATACGGAGCATGTCCGGCATGTGAAGGATATGGAAAAGTAATCGGAATTGATGAAGATCTTGTAGTTCCTAATAAAACATTATCCATCTACGAAGATGCCGTTGTCTGCTGGAGAGGAGAAACGATGAGCGAATGGAAAAAAGATTTCATCAAAAAAGCTGGTGACTTCCCTATCCACAAACCTTATCACCAATTAACAAAAGAACAGAAAAACTTCCTTTGGAAAGGTGACGGCAGGAGTAATTTCCCATGCATCAATAATTTCTTCAAAATGCTTGAAGAAAACCTTTATAAGATCCAGTACAGAGTAATGCTTTCCCGCTACAGAGGAAAAACCCTTTGCCCAACGTGTGAAGGATTGAGACTTCGTGAAGAAACAAGCTGGGTAAAAGTAGACGGACACAATATTCAGTCCATGATTGAACTTCCTTTGGATGAACTTGCTCCGGTAATCAATGGATTAAAACTATCAGATCATGACAAGGAAGTCGCCAAAAGACTAATTTACGAAATCACGACCCGTCTGGAATTTTTATTAAAGGTAGGATTAGGGTATTTAACATTAAACAGAACATCCAATACGTTGTCGGGAGGAGAAAGTCAGAGAATTAACTTGGCAACCAGCCTAGGGAGTTCTTTGGTAGGTTCTATTTACATCCTGGATGAGCCTTCTATCGGACTGCATTCTAAAGATACAGAAAACCTGATCGAAGTATTGAAAAACCTTCGTGATCTAGGAAATACCGTTATTGTAGTAGAACACGACGAAGATGTGATGAGAGCTGCGGATTATATTATTGATATCGGTCCGGAAGCTGGTTATCTTGGTGGCGAACTGGTATTTGCAGGAGATTATAAAGATCTGAAAAAAGCAAACACGCTTACTTCAGAATATCTTACCGGAAGGCTTGAAATAGAAGTTCCGAAGAAAAGAAGAAAAGGAAAAGAATGGATTCATATTAAAGGAGCCCGTCAGAATAACCTTAAAAATATTGACGTAGACGTTCCTTTGGAAAGTCTGGTTGTCATTTCAGGAGTTTCAGGAAGCGGAAAATCTACTTTGATGAAAGAAATCCTTACCAATGATATCCAGATTCAACTGGGAATGGGCGGCAAAAAAGGAGATTATGATTCTGTAGAATTTCCGAAAAAACTGATCAAAAATATTGAATTGATTGATCAGAACCCGATTGGAAAATCTTCCCGTTCAAACCCTGTAACTTATCTAAAAGCTTACGATGACATCCGTGATCTTTTTGCCAAGCAGAAAGTGGCTAAAATGATGGGTTATAAACCTAAACATTTCTCTTTCAATGTAGATGGCGGAAGATGTGATGAATGTAAAGGAGAAGGAGTGATCAATGTTTCCATGCAGTTTATGGCAGACATTGAGCTTGAATGTGAAGTTTGTAAAGGAACACGATTCAAAAATGAAATCCTTGAAGTGAGATTTGATGAGAAAAACATCTCTGATATTCTTCATATGACCGTAGATGAAGCATTGGAATTCTTTAAAGATAATAATGAAGAGAAGATCGTAACGAAGTTGAGACCTTTACAGGAAGTAGGTTTAGGCTATCTGCAGCTGGGACAGAGCTCTTCTACCCTTTCCGGTGGTGAGGCACAGCGTGTGAAACTGGCTTCATTCCTTGTAAAAGGGGTTACAACAGACAAGACGTTATTCATCTTTGATGAACCTTCCACAGGGCTTCACTTCCATGATATTCAGAAATTACTGAAATCATTACAGGCATTGATTGATCTTGGACATTCGGTGATTGTTATTGAGCATCAGCCTGACATTATCAAATGTGCCGATTATATTATTGATATCGGCCCGGAAGCAGGAAAACACGGTGGAGAAGTTGTATTTGCAGGAACTCCTGAAGATCTGACGAAAAATAAAAAGTCCTATACGGCAAAATATATCAAAGAAAAATTAGAACAATAACTAAAACCGGCTGTTTTGAAACAGCCGGTTTTTTATTGAGATTACCTATCTTTATTCAACTTATTAACCCAATACAAAATTATTTTATGCCCTGGAATCCCGAATTATATGATCAGTATAAAGATGTACGTTACAAACCATTTTATGATTTAGCAGCATTAATTAAGCCCGAAAACAATATAAAAGCGATTGACTTAGGCTGTGGAACCGGAGAACAGACCTCTATCCTTACGGAAAAACTGACTGGCTCTACATTCCTGGGAATTGATTCATCAGCAGAAATGCTTGAAAAATCTAAAAAATTTGAAAACGATCATTTACACTTTAAACTTCAGAGCATTGAAGAAGCAGCGCAGGCTGATCAAAAGTGGGATCTTGTCTTCAGTAATGCCGCTTTACAGTGGGCTGATAATCATGAAACTTTATTTCCTAAAATCATTGGACTGCTTTCACAAAATGGACAATTAGCCATACAAATGCCCGTTCAGAAAGAAAATATTCTAAACCAGATTCTAACGGAAATGGCAAATGAGGAGCCTTATGCATCCCAATTAAATTATTTTAACCGTGATTCTCCGGTGCTTTCAATGGACGATTATGCCCAGATATTATTCGATAACGGAATTCAGGATATAGAAATATTTCAGAAGGTCTATCCTATTATTGCAGATGATCACCAATCCTTATATGAGTTTATTTCTGGAACAGCATTATTGCCTTATTTAGAGCGTCTTGAAGGAGAACAGAAAGAAAACTTCATCTCTGAATTTAAATCTCGTATAGCCAAAAGGTTTACGAAATATCCGGCTATTTATGCATTTAAGCGCATTCTGATGTATGGCCGTAAGAAATAGAAAACCTTAACACCCAATAAAAAACTGCCACAATTGTCATTCTGACGAAGGAAGAATCTCATTAAAACCAATGATATAAGACTCTTCATTACACTTCGTTTCATTCAGAATGACAAAATTGTGACAGCTTCTTCTTTATAGATTCTTTACTCTTTCAGATTATACAAAAACGGACTTTTCCTGATAAACTCAGAATCTTCAATCTGGGAAGCTAAAAACGCTGCCAGATCTGCTGCACTGATGCCTTCACCTTTGCAGTCTGCGAGGCTTGTTTCCGTTGGAAAATTCTCGTCTGTAAGATGAATCAGCGGCAGTCTTACCAATGTCCAGTCGAGGTTGCTTTCCAAAAGGAGTTCATATTCTTTTTGTTTATCAGTGGTAGTTTCAGGATAGTTCTGATACATCCATTCCGTAGCCATTTCTACTCTTTCATTTTTATGATCGGATAATGTAGTTACACTCAAACCTGTCGTTACAATATATCGGGTGATCCCATGTTGGTTCATTACAGAGATAATATTTTTTGCAGCATCACTGAATATAGACTTCTCTGCTTTTGGCTGACCTAAAGTACTTATGACAAGATCAGTTCCTTCAATCAATTGATAGATCGCTGTTTCATCTCTTGCATCTCCCTGTACAACTTCAATTAATGGATTTTGAAGGGTAAAATTCTCGGGATGTCTTAATAAAAGTTTAAGTTGATATCCTTTCGCAAGTAGGTTTTGTACCAGATACTGTCCGGATTTTCCGGTTCCGCCGATTACGGCAATTTTATAGGTTTTCATAATGATTTTTTTTAGTATTAAATATCAATAATCAAAAGCAGAATAACCGCTAATGACCGGTGATACAGCAAATAACACATTGTCTTTGCTTTTAAATATGATATAATAAATGTATAGGGTTCAGAAAATTGAACCTAAGATGTTCAGGTTAAAAAAGTAACCTGACTACAGTAATATGTATTACGAGATTTTAATGAATTAAAGTTACATTTTTTCCCTCATTAAAAAATCAAAAAAATTATGATTCTGACAACATTGATTAAAAGAGAAAGTTTTTAACTTTGATAACCTTCTTATTATCAGAATTTTCCATAAATAAACTTACACCAAATAAAATATTATAATATGGAACCATTTACTGTAAACATCCCCGAAGCGGTTATAACCGATTTAAAAAACCGTCTGCAAAACGCCCGATGGCCAGGAGAACCTGAAAGCTCCGGCTGGAACTCCGGAACCAACGAAACTTATCTCAAAAAACTGGTCCATTACTGGATTAACGATTATGACTGGAGAATGCATGAACAGCAATTAAACCAACATCCCCAATATATCACTCTGATAGACGGAATTTTGATTCATTTTCAATACGTGAGGGGAAAAGGTCCCAATCCAAAACCGCTAATCCTCACTCATGGCTGGCCGGACAGCTATTACCGTTTTCATAAAATCATTCCCTTACTTACAGAAGGAGAACAGAGTTTTGATCTGGTTATTCCTTCCCTTCCGGGATTTGGCTTTTCTGATAAAACAGCGGTCAGCAGCGAAAGAGTTGCAGACCTTTGGAAAAAACTGATGACTGAAGTGCTGGGTTATGAAAAATTCTGTGCTGCCGGAGGAGATATAGGCATGGGAGTGGTAAAAGCATTAACTTCGAAATATCCTGAAGTACTGGAAGCTGTTCACCTTACAGACGTAGGCTATCCTACCGGTCAGGAAGATCCTGCCACTATGAGTGAAGCTGAACAGGAATTTGCCCAGTTTGTCCAGCGCTGGTGGTACAGCGAAGGTGCATACGCCATGGTACAGTCTACCAAACCACAATCTCTGGCCTATGGCCTTAATGACTCTCCTATTGGTCTTGCAGGCTGGATCATAAGCTTTACCAATGCAGGAGCTCCTCCGGAACTGATTGAAACGGCATTCGGAGGAAAAGATGAATTGTTGACCAATATTATGATCTACTGGGTTACTCAGACTATAGGATCTTCTGCGAGAATGTACAAAGAAGATGCAGCAGCTTTATGGAGCGGCGCACAGGTTCATCAAAAAAGCAATGTTCCTGCGGGAGTGCTTGTATTTCCCCGCGAAGCTCAGTTTCCAAAAGAATGGGCAGACCGTTTTGTTAACGTAACCAGCTTTAAAAAGATGAATGAAGGCGGTCACTTTGCTGCATTGGAATTACCTCATATATTTGCAGATGAGCTAAGATCATTCTTTTACGTAAAAACAATTCATAAAGTAGATTCAGACCTTACTTTCTCCAAGACCTTTTTAATGATAAACTGTTAATCCTTCTAAAGCATTACTAAAATTTTGTTAATGGAGCATATATTTGTTGGCAAGTTTTTTATTTTAGCCAAAATTAATAACTATGAAAAAATTGTCCTTCACGATTATAGCAGCATTTCTGTTCTGCTCAGTGGATGCTCAGATACAAAATGCCGGTTTTGAAAACATGACCGATGGATTACCTAACCAGTGGAATGTAAAAAAAGCAGATTCATACGAAGGGAAAATAGATTACGCACAATATTTCGGAGGGAAAGCCTCCATGCAGCTTACAGGAAAGGCTGATAATGCCAAAAACTTTCAGTCTTTTTCTCAAAAGGTTCCTCTTGACATTCAGAAATTACAGAAAATAGAAATCAGTGCTTATGTAAAATCTGAAAATACGAAGGGAAAAATTAATCTATGGACTCAGGTTAAGGATGAAAATGGAGAAATGATGGACTTTGGAAATTCAGAATCACAGCAAAATGCTATAGCCGTCAATAAAGACTGGACAAAATATTCTTTGGTTTTCACTGTTGATAAAAATGTAAAGAGTCTTCTTCTCGGAGGTGTATTCTCAGGAAACGGAACGGTTTGGTTTGACCATTTTGAAATGAATACAATTCCATTTTCAAATGAAGAGCCTTCAAAAGCATCTGCAAAATATATTCAGGACTTTAAGAATATTGTAAAAAAGAATTCGATCTTTTCAGATAAATTAGACTGGCAAAATATTGACACCAATCTTCAGTATCTTTCAAAAGGCATGAAAACCATTGATGATACTACCCCGGCATTACGGTATATTTTGCAAAATCTAAGGCAGGCTGGTGATAATCATTCATTTATTTCCGGTAAAGAACGTTCAGAAAAGCAAAAGAAAAGCAATACCATTGAGACAAAACCCGATTCAAGACTGATAGACCAGAATATTGGCTATATTTCAGTTCCCGGTTTTGGATCCTTAAACAAAGAGGTTGGAAATGATTTTGCCTTACAGATCCACAATATGATTAAAAAGCTGGACTCTGAAAATACAATTAAAGGCTGGATTGTAGACCTGAGAGGGAATACAGGAGGAAATATGTATCCTATGATCGGAGGTCTCGGAAGCCTGATTGGAGAAGGAACATTGGGGTATTTTGTTTATAAAGACCAAAAATCTCCATGGATTTATAAGGACAGAAAGTTTGGTGATAACAAAATTGCAGAACCTTATAGCCTTAAAAGCGGACAGGCTAAAATTGCCGTTCTGATAGGCCCGAATACGGCAAGTTCCGGAGAAGCTACAACAATTGCATTTATTGGAAAAAGCAATGTAAAACTCTTTGGGAAACCATCGGCAGGATACACTTCGGCCAACAGTATTTATCCATTAAGTGACGGTAAAAGCTTTGCCCTGGCTTCTTCTTATGAGATGGACCGAAACGGGAAAGTCTACTATGGGAAAATTGATCCGGACGTTCCGGTAGAATCCCAAGAGGGTCAGGACATGGATATTGAGACGGCAAAAACCTGGATTTTAAATTAACCCCAGACTTATCCACAAAAAAATGTGGATAACTTGTGAATTTTAACATTAAATTCATATTTCGTATTAAAATTATTACTACATTTACTATGTAATAAACATCGAAGTGGAAACTTTATTTGCTTTTCTTACTACTCTTGAAATTGCAATTAAATTTGAAATAAAAATTTAAGCACAGCATTGTCGGCTGTGCTTTTTATTGTTGTCTAATTAAAAAAATGAGATGTATTTATCTACTGGATCTGCCTCTAAAGGGCAGATTCTTTTATCCATATACCCTTTTTAAATAATTTTCAAATAATTTTTCTTTCTCAAAAAGCACAAAAAATACAAGTATCCTTTTCCCGATCGCCATTCCTGTATTATTGCTGATTATTAAATAATTTGTATTTTTATGATTCAAACCCAGGCCTCATAGTTCAATGGATAGAATAGAAGTTTCCTAAACTTTAGATCCAGGTTCGATTCCTGGTGAGGCTACAAAAACTAGAAGTAGCAACTTGGCTTCCTGTTTATTACACAAAACAACCATGGCATTTTAACCATTTTTCCAGAACATGTCTGACTTTTACACAGTACATATCCTTGAGTTGTCAGCATCTGCTTACACTATCTATAAATATGAATGTCTTTTTATTATCGGTTCAAATCCATCTTTAAGATCTGTACTATTATGATCTTGCTCATATCATTCCTAAAGTTAAATTTCGAAATTTGATTTTCAACCCATACACCCATACAATATATTATGAAAAAATTATTTTTATCAATAGCAGCAGCAGGTTTCATTATTTCGGCATGTAAAAAAAAGGATACAACAAATAATGTCTCTGCTAACGACTCCGCCTACCCTCAGAAGAATTACTCTGATACTGCAGTTTCAACAGCTGGAGATACTCAAAGTATTAAAACAAGCAATGACAGTATTAATACAAAGACTCACGTCGGAGGAAGAAAAACCAGTAATAATAATACAGGTAATGGTACGGGCAATATCAACGCTGCAGTTTCAGACAGTGCGCATAACCTGCAGGGAAGATCCCGAAATGTAAACAAAAAGTAATTGAAATTCAATTACTTTTACATGTCAAAACCGATATAAAAAAACATTTTTTTATATCGGTTGTACTGAACCACACAAAAAGAATTACATTTTTAACCGCGCGGTTATATTTTTAACCCTCTAAATGGTGTGTATAATTGAGTTCAGAAAATAATACAATTATTTAATTGTTATTGTCATATTAGGTACTACGATATCCCCTATTATCCCTGTATAACGTTGTGCAAATATTTCAATATAATCATTGGTGGATAATTCGGTTGTACCGTTGATAGGCACTACCACAATATCATTTATAGCAGCTCCTCGTCCATATACTTTATACTGGCTGATTGCAGTTCCGTTTTTTGCGATATAGATGATATAAGTTCCGGCAGCGGGCACCTGGAATGACACAGAACCCGTTACCTGGAAAATTCTTTTCTTTTTCCCGACGTACTTTAGTCTGTTAGGAACTCCATCCGTAGTAAATCTGAAAAGATTTGAAGAAGTAGAAACAGATGAAGCAGTACCGATTTTTACAATATTGCTGGGATTAGAACTGTTAAAACTCACACCTATTCCCGTCCCCACTGTATAATCTACTGAAAAATCTCCGACTGCATTGGTATCCGCTTCAGTAGGAAGTCCTGCGGCTCTTACCGTCCAGCTGTTATTAAAATTATATCCGGAATACGTTCCTGTAGTATAAGGCTTAACATACCCTGCTGTATTGGTTCCTGTAAATACAACGGATTCTATCACCGCATCTCCTGTAATGGTTAGCCCGCTTGTAGAAACATCAAAACCGATGGCTGAGCCATTGACCTGGCTGAATCCTCCCTGTTTTTCAACCGATGTAAAGGTTCCCGTAAGCTTTTCATAGGTACCTGAATTATTAGCCGCCCATCCCATATTGCTGAGCAGAAGCTGCCCGATATTATTATAGGTAATACCATTGCTGTTTCCAACAAACTGGATAATACTGAGAAACACCAGTCCAAGCCCCGAAATGGTTCCCACACTGCTCGAGTTTGCTACTACACTATCTCTGAAAATAAGGTTCTGGGTAGCAGTACCTGATATATTAAAAACACTTCCCGATGCTGCACTAAGGGTAACACTCTTAATGCTTCCACCTGTAGATCCTTCGAAAATATTTCCGGTGGTCCTGACAATAATATCATTATTGGTATCAAGCCCATGTACATAAGCATTATTAAGCTCTATCGGTTTGTCAAAAACTACCTGTCCATTAATTTCATATAATGTATCAGCATTCAAAAGGTACTTTGCTCCTCCTCCTGCACTTAGCTCCGCTGCGAGTACCGTGGCTAAAACATCAGTAGACTTTATGAGTTTAAAGTTTAATCTGTCGGAGGTATTACTTCCTACAGGATACCACGCTGCCGTATTGGCGGCATAATAATAAAGCAATTTGAGGGTAGTATCGTACACGACTAGTCCATCCGCAGGCGAAACAATAGCAATCCTCTGCGATGTTGTCAGACGGGGAGGCAGAAGCCCGCGGGTTGTGGAATTAAGATCTAAAATAGAGCTGGGGTGAGGAGTTGTTGTATTGATCCCAACCTGCCCACTAACTGAAAATACAGTAAGGAAAGCCATTAACATCATAAAAAGTTTTCCTGTAAAAGAAATTGTTTGCGTTTTCATATTAAAAGATTTTGGTGTTTTGGTATTGTTACAGTGGATGTTCAGGGATACGGTTCATCGGGATAACACTAATTTTGTGTTATCCAAGGGTTATCCCAAGTAAGAATCAGTAAATCAATAAGAGTCTACAGTACTGTATACTTTTCGTAAAATGGCGTAATCCGTGTTCTGACAATAATTAAAGATACCAGATCATTGGAAACCAAACAGGATATGGTCATCGTTTTGTACCATTTGTAGATCATAACTGTAATCCATCTGCCTTTATCAATCAGTCTATACATCTTTTTTTTAAAGTACATTATGACAATGTCTTTCCTCTTGCCTTTTAGTGAAAATAAGTCTATCATAATCTTTGGTAATTTTTAGTTTAACAAGTTTTTATGTTGTCCTTATTTCATGGATAGTTTTATTATTCCAAATATGGTGAAATAGTTAATACTTTCTTATGACGCAGATCATAAAAATTCATGGTTAGTTACTTTTTATTAATAAAATAATATTATGACTATATTCAAAATATATTGTCACCTAGTTAACAAAAGAAACCGAGCCCTATTTTTTTCATAAATTTTAAATGCTAATATATTTTTTAAGTACTTCAAGAAGATCCGCCTGCCTTATAGGTTTGGGAAGAAAATCATTCATTCCGGCTTCAATGCACTTTTCTTTTTCACCCAGCACATTTCCAGCTGTAACGCCTATGATAGGGACATGTTCATATCCCGGCAGCATTCTAATATTTTGTGTTGCCTCAATACCGCTCATTATCGGCATCTGTACGTCCATCATGATAATGGAAAACTGTTTTTTCCTGCATTCTTCCAAAGCCTGCAGCCCATTGACTGCTTCCGTTAGATGTATACCGGGAGCAAGAGATTTCATTATTCTGTTATTCAGGACCATATTCACGACGTTATCATCAACCAAAAGCACTTCTAATTCTGAGGCAAATACAGGCGAAACTTTCTCAGACTGATCCTTCGTAATTTCTACTTTATTACTTTGGTCTACCGTTTTTAAAGTTTTGTATAGATCATGTGATTTGATGGGTTTCAACAGTAAATGTGCATTTTCTATTTTCCTGACTGAACTAAGTATGCCCAGCTCTTCAGAGGAAGAAGAAAGTACTATAAACGGAGAAGTCTCATTTCGCTGATTGAACAGCCCCGTTATTTTATCTATTGTTTCCAATCCGGACATAACAGGCATATGATAATCCATCAGGATCACATCAAACCGCTCTCCTTTCAACAGGATCTCTAAAGCTTCCATCCCATTGGAAGCTAAGGTAGACTTGATATTTTTATAGGTAAGCATGTGCTCAAGAATGATCCTGTTGGTTTCATTATCATCAACCACCAGGGCCGTCTTAATAGTTATTTCCTCCTCCTCTTTCAATTGAGGGATCTCGTAAGGAATCTCAATATCAAAGAAAAATACAGAACCTTTTTCCATTGTACTGCTCAGTGACAAATGGCTTCCCATATATCCCAGGATATTGTTCGAGATCGTAAGCCCCAGACCCGTGCCACCATATCGTTTACTGATGGAACTGTTTTCCTGAGTAAAGGCATTAAAAATGTATTTCTGTTTCTCAACAGGAATACCGATCCCTGTATCCCTTACCGAGAAGCGCAAAGCAATGATGTTATCATCCATGCGTAATTTCTCTACTTTTAGCTCGATCTCTCCCTTTTCTGTAAATTTCACAGCATTCCCCAAAAGATTAATCAAGATCTGTTTTAACCTTGCTTCATCGGTAAAAAGTATTTTTGGAAGGCCCGGTTCAATATTGAGAAGAAGTTCGATATTTTTTTTCTGGGACTGATAAATAATAACATTGATTACCTGACTCAACATATCATAAACATCACATTTTTCAATCAAAAGCTCCATTTTTCCGGATTCTATTTTAGAAAAATCCAATATATCATTGATGATGCTCAGAAGATTTTCTCCTGACTCATTGATGTAATTCAGATATTGCTTCTGTGTTTCATTCAGTGGTGTTGTGAGGAGAAGATCTGAAAATCCAATAACTCCGTTTAAAGGAGTTCTGATCTCATGACTCATATTAGCAAGAAATTCGGATTTTGCTTTGCTGGCTATATCTGCTGTTTCTTTGGCATTTTTCAGCTCTTCAGTTATCTTTACAGCATTTGTAATATTCTGGATGGAAATAATTACGCCCCCTACTTCATCTTTTGTAAGATACCAAGGTCCGACTTTAAGGTCGTAATGCTGAATTTCTTCTTTTCCTTCCACCTTTAACATAAAGTCACTGTTGATGTATGTTTTTCCCAACAGCGCATTGTTATAGATATCATTTCGTTCTTTGGGAATATTCGGTGATATTGTGAAAAGATTATTACCGATAAGATCTACATTATTCATATTAAATTCCTCTCTCCATCTGCTGCTTACAGCAATATAGTTAAGGTCTTTATCAAACATCGCCAAAGGAACAGGAACATCAGTGGCAAAAGACTTCATTATAGCCTCTTTCCGGGTAACCTCAAGAAACATTTTTTTGAAGGCATCAATATCCTGAATGATTCCGAAAACCCTTTTACAGGTATCATCTTCAAATTCAGGAATACCTTTTACTCTTACCCAGATCGTAGCGCCATCATTACGCAAAAGCTGAAGCTCCTCATCAAAAGGAATTCCTTGTTGTATTGCCCTGTTAAAAAGATATTTTATTCTCTCACTACTCTTTCCTCTGTAAAATTCAAAAGCATTTTCAAAAGTAGGCTGGAAATTATTTTCTACTTTGTGGATTTCCCTTGTACTTTGAGACCAGAAGAGCTTTCTGGTCTTCATATTGGCTTCCCAACCTCCTACCTGGGCTACTGAGCCTGTTTCCTCAAGCATTTCCTTGGTATAAAACAGATCGTTTTCTAACTTACCACGCCGGATAAGGTCAGATTTTAGTTGTATATAAACAAAAACGGTTACACCAATGGCAGCAATGGCAGAAAAGATAATAAACAAAACAGTCCAATTGGAAGATTTGTCCAGATCTTCGTTTTTTATGGCAAGTTGAACTTCCTCCTGTTGTACAAATTTCTGAACGAGCATGCGGCATCTGTCCATAGCCTTCTTGTTTTGTACAAGTTCTTCCGGACTCACTACTATTCCTTTTTTACGGTTCTCAATAAGCAAGGCATATTCTTTCATCAACATTTCTGAAGTATGCAGCAATTCATTTAGGACGTTAATCTGATCTTTATCTCTAAGATTAAGTCTATCTTTGTGAGAAACAAACTGCGGATATTCATTCCTGCTTTCATTGAAAGGCTCAAGAAAATTTTCCTGTCCGGTAAGCTGATATCCCCGATTACCCGTTTCAGCATCTAAAAGAGTATTTAAGATATCTTTTGCCAGGCTAATAGATTCCTTACTTTTTAATAAGTTTTCTCTATTCTCCATCTGCTTATGTATGCTTATATAAGATGCTATAGAACTAGCAATCAGAAGTATCAAAGAAATAACTACTCCTATTTGAAGATTTCTTATAATTTTTTTCGGCATTGAATAGTATTTTTGTAATAAAATACTAAAAATAGGTCATTTTGTAATATTATCAAATTAATTTAAAAATTTGTCAGCAGATATTGAAAATGAAGTGCAATTAAAGTTGCTTAAAGATGGATTGATCAACTTTACAAAAGCTTATTTTGAATGGTATTCTTAGTATTTTTCTCCAAGCAATCCTTTAGGACTCAAATTCAGGTTTCTAATACAAAGAACAATTAAAAATATTCTATTCCAGCTGCTTACATCCAGGAAAGGTAATGCCCTACTTCAATGAATATATTTTCGAACCAGAAGTAGAAAGCATAGCTGTTCCTAATTTTTCTGGGTGACTGCTGTATTGCTATACCATCTTTAATCAATTTTTGATACAGATCATCAACCTCATCCAGGTGATTTAAAATAAAACCTATATGGAAGTCTTTTGGATAGGTGGTATCTTCATTTTTACTGTTCATCAGGACGAGCGTAAAATTTTCTTTATTGCTTAATATAGCAATTATGTGTTCTCCTTTTATAAGCTCACAAGTGAACTCAAAATATTTCTCAAAAAAAAGAACCGATTTACGTACATCGGTAACGACGAGGTTCAAGTGATTAATTGTCATAGTATCAATTTAAATGGTTATATATTATCGAACATTCATTCGATTAAAAATTAAAATTTTTTATGTTTGTAAAGCTTTTGCGACCAGCTCGAAAGTTTGCCGTAAATTTTGGGCAGTTAATGAAAATGGCTTACCGGACATCGTAGCTTTATCAAGATGGAATTTGATGAGTGTATAAAAAGGTCCATAAGCGACAGTCCAAAACACTTCAACTGGTAAATCCGGTATCTCTTTACGCATCACAGCGTTTTTAACAAAGTCACTCATTATTTTCCTGAAAACAGTTTGCTGGATGCCCTTTGTATTGATTAGTGGCGAATTCCTGAATTGTTCATGGAAACGGTATTCCAAAGGATTTTGTAAGATATTTTCAAGTCGGTTTTTCCATTGAAGCCACAATCCTTCTTTAAACTTTAACTGAGCATCAAACCCGATCAATGCTTCCCTTTCAAATTTATTATGTACCTCAATATAGAGCTGATTCACCAGATCTTCACGGTTTTTAAAATAAACATAAATGGTAGATGGAGATATGGCAGCCTTTTTTGCCAGTTTCTGCATACTAAACCCATCAAAGCCATTTTCCACGATCATCTTTATGGCCTCCCGGCGAATGATCAGTTCTTTTTTGTCATCTTTTAATCTCACTCTGCAAATATAAACGAATAATCATTCGATTAAAAAAAATTAACACTTTTTCGTATATATACAGCCGGGACCGCTGTTTTAAAATTACCACCTGATTAAATCTCTACAGCTATATTACAACTTTAAAAGTTATTCTTTTACTTTCAACTTTTTTATATAGAAATCAGGATCAATATCAACTTGATCAATAAATGTATTTCCCAAATCATATGACTGCCAGGAAGTACTTGGTGAAAACCAGTCTTCAATACCGATAATCTTCATTGGCATTGAAAAATTATGAATACAATTTGTAAATCGATACTGCAATTGATGGTCTTTTATAAAATATTCCAGTACTGGAATTTGGGTAGTTCTCAGATACTGATCAAACACAGCATTAAAATCTAGTCCTGACTGACTATTGATATAATTTTCAATTTGTTTTGTGGTGACGACCTTATGATAAAATTGTGTATTTAGCCCATGTAGAATTTTTAAAAATTTCTCATCATCATTTATAATAGTCTTAATCATATGGAAATATTGGTTATTTTAAAACAGGAACCTCAACAAAACTATCATTAAACCATTGGACAATCAAGGGTTCTTTTGCATCGGCAATGGTTTCCGTGGTTACTGTTTTTCCGCTTCCATAGTTCAGTTCTGAGAAAGGATTTTTGTTGACATTCAGCACCACTACCAACCGGCTTCCTTTCTGCAGCTGTTTGCTGATCAGGTGGGTATTTTCAAATATGATGGTTTCTTTTTTACCTGGGGTCAACAATTTTCTTTTAGTATTGTCTTTGCTATAGCTCGCACGGCCGATATAATAGGAAAGATGAAAATATTGGCCTCCAGGTGTGAGTTCATAAAGGGTAACTCCCAGATCTACATCTTTTTTGTTGATACTCAGTTTTATATTTCCTAAAAATGATCCGTTCACAATCATAGCATCCAGAGGGTCACTCATGAAAATATAACCGTTATCGGATACACTTTCCCGAATAACAGGATCAGGATAATAGTCATTATTATTGATTGTACGATCTGCAAAATCTATTTTCTGAATCAAAAACTGATTGGGTTCAGGCTTATTTCGTCTTAGCAAATACTCATTATTGCTGACTTTATACGAACTTAGATAGAATTTCAAATAAGTGTTATGCATAGCCTCCAGTGAAGCTGCACTTCGCCATTCATCCGTTCCCATGACCTGATAATTGATTTTATCTTTCAGAAAAGCCGGTTTTTCTGTACCGTTCAGAATATAATCCAGCCACTGATATGTGTATTCCTTGATAGGGAATAAAGCATTTTTACTGACTGTATATCCATTGATAACTTCCTGTCCCCCCATTTGTGTTCCAAAGTGACCATAAGGCCCAATCACCAGATAAACCGGAGTGTGGGGACTGTATTTATTGAGCTCGCGCAGATAATAAATTCCTGAATTCTGAGAATCATTATAATAACCGTCAAATGCCAATACGGGAATAGTAATCCTTGCAAAATCTTCTTTATACGGAGCCATATTCTGCCAATAAGAATCAAAGGCAGGATGACTTATCCAACGCTGAAAAAGCCGGTTTGGTGTACCATCAATACTGTCCATTTTATTGTAGGCTACTCCGGTTTCCCACCATCTGAACATCATATCACGGAACCTCTTCCTGTCATCCCCCGTTTTATTATCCAGATATTTATTATTGCTTACGTAAAAAGACCATTCGTAATTGGGATTGATAAAAATATTATTTTCCATGGGAAGTCCCATTCCCGGACGATTGGCAACGTAAGGAACAATCGTTTTCAGTGCAGGATGAAGATTTTTTGCTGCTGCCCATTGTGTGAAACCATTGTAGCTTCCTCCATACATTCCTACTTTGCCATTACACCATGGCTGTTTGCTGATCCAGTCAATGACATCATAGGCATCTTTTCCATCAGTTTCATACGGATAAATTTCAGATTTGCTGAAGCGCTTTCCTCTTGTATACGCCATAACACCTACATAACCTCTATCTGCAGCTTCTTTAAGCGACTGCATATCGCGTCCCTGATCCCGAACATAGATTGTGAATTGTAATATGACAGGTCGTGGAGTATGGTCATCTTTTTTACTTACCACAATTGCAGAAATCTCCTCTCCATCTTTTGTACGGATCATTACACTATCCTGAATACTGTACAGACTTCCCTTTTCCTGCTGACTGACCCATACTGTTTGTTGAGCCTGTACGGCGGGTATCGGAAAAAAAATCAATAGAATCAGAATAAATGTATATACTTTCATGAGGTTATTGTTAGAGAATTAATAAATCTTTCTGTAATCATTAGTATCTAATGGTTAAGATGCTGGCTAAAGGCTTCATATTAGTTTCTGTTAAAACGTTTTCCATTTTATTTAACTCAATACTTTGCAGCCTGTGTAAGGATGGTTATATTATTTTAACTATATAATGAAGACAATTATCATCTCAAAACTGTTACATCAGAGTCAATTGCTTTTCCAGACTTCATCTGACCGTTTTTTAACAAAGTATCATAAGGTGAAAGTAGAAAATTTGGATCTAGTATATTCACAGGATCTGTGTCTACAGCCGCTTGAATATTGTATGGTCATCCATTTGATTTTTACCCTAAGTTATAAAAAGAAAAACCCCCGGACTAACCGGGGATAAAAAAACTAATAACCATGAAAACTCAAATATGAGATGAGTTGCTTTTTATGAATAGACAAAGTTTTCAACTTTGTTCATCAATTTAATACATTTTGTATAAGGGCTATTGATACTATACGCTGATTATTTCTTAATCACTTTCAGCGTTTGTTTAGAGCCATCTTTCTGGTGCAAAGTAATGAAATATCCTCCTTGTTTCAGATCTTCTAAATAAAGAACAGCATTGGGTTTATCTATAGTTTTGATCAGCTTCCCTGAAATATCAAGGATCGAAATTGACCTTACTTTGGTACTATCTGAAATATGTAATGCATCTATGAAAGGATTGGGATATAATTTAATAAGGCTGCCAGCTTTTGAACCAGAAATTTCATTAGTAGCCAGTGAAGCTTCTGTAGTGATCTCAATAATGAAATTTCCCTCTTTTGCATCAGTATTACCTTCATTCTGGCCAACATTTATATAATATTTAGTTCCCGGTACAGTGGAAATGGTAAGTGTTTCAACTTTTCCTATACCAGATTGTATTTCATTATCTACTGTTTCTACACATACAAGATCATTACAATTTCCGGTATATACTCCTATTTGATGATCCCACTCAGAAAGAGTAATAGCTTTAATGGTTGTATTCTTTCCGTCTCCTGTAAAAGAATACCAAAGACCATCATTCATTCCATCTGAACAAGTCGTTATCAAGCCATCATTGATAGCATCAACACCATCGATCTGAATCCATGCATATGGCAATTGAGGAACTTGTTTGGCTGTTGAACACTTATCATTAGAGGGTATAAGAGATACGTTGATCTTGCTTATTTCTATTTTGAAATTCCCCTCTGGAAGGTCACTACCAGAACTCTGACCAACATTTACATAGTAGGTCGTTCCCGGTAAAGTGGAAATGGTAAGTGTTTCAGCATTTCCTATACCGTACCCTTTTTCATCTACTGTTGCCCCACATATAAGATCAGTACAATCTCCTGTATATACTCCTATCTGATGATCCCAATCAGATGTAGTAGTAGCTTTAATACTGATATAACTCCCATCACCTTTAAAGGAATACCAAAGACCATCATTCATTGTATCCGGACAAGTATTTTTCAAGCCATCAGCTGGAGATGTTATTCCATCTGTCTGATCAAACGTATAGGGGAATTGGGAGACCTCTCTGGCAGTAGAACAGGTATGGTTCGTTTGCCCGAAGCTTAACCCTGAAAATGCTAAAAGAAGTAGAAAATAAGTTTTTTTCATTCTGTAATAATTTTAGTTGAGATATAAATTAATGAACGATCGTTTTGATAAGGTACCTTTTATTATGGGGCAAATCTACAATGATGATTACTGTAGTCACGAAGCAATTCTGTAGATATAAATTATAGTGGGTGTAGATTTTAATGGTGCTTCTTATCAACCTATTTAGAATAATAAATTCTACATGAATGAGAAAAGTAATGCCCTTTATACATCAGAATTTAATGTATTATCATAAAAATCCCCGGATCTCTCCGGGGATAAAATCAAATCAATATAACATGAAATATGTTATTTCTTTATTAATATATGGACGTTTATTAATGTTAAATTATGTAACCGCTTTCAAAGGAGGTGATGAATTTTCATCAGTACTTTTTATTATGTGCAAATGTACAATGATCATTAAGGAAGTAACAAAGCAATTCTGTAGGTATAAAATTGCAGTCGTGTAGATTTTGTTTGTAAATTTCTCCGTTTTGTTTGATCCCTGAGGTGTGTTGTTGAATAGTACAATGTTTTGATCTGCCTATTTTTTATTCCACGTGAGGCTATAATTTAAAAGAAAAATCCCCGGATTTCTCCAAGGATAAAAAACTTATAAAAAAAAATTTGATTAACATTTCAAAATTAATAAATCTCTATTAATAGAGTTATGATTATGGTCATAAAAAAAATTCTGTACTTTGTAAGTATAGCTACCGATCTGCGCAAAGATTATTTATTTAATTATCCCACAAAAAAACCTCCCGAATCAATGGGAGGTCATACTGTAATTTGTCAGAAATATGAAATTTTCAATGCCCAAATATAATTAAGTGTTGATACCACCGAATATGATTTCAATCATATGCCAGCTAAAAAAGTATAAACAGGTTTATTATAAAAATCTTTAAACTTTGGCTGTAATTTTAATTTCCACTTTTTGTCCGGGAAGTGCCAGCGCAGTCACTCCCACTATGGTACTGGCAACGATGCAGGACTCACCATAAAATTCCTTTCCAAAAACTTTTCTGCTTTCAAATCCTTCCTGCATATCCGTGACATAGATAACTTCTTCTGTGACGTGGCCGGCATTGAGTCCAAACTCAATCAGCAACTTTCCTATATTCTGATAAGTCTGCCTGAATTGATTGTCCATTCCTTCTGCGAGATTTCCTTCCATATCGTGGCCTAATTGTCCGGAAATCCACACCGTGTCACCGCTTTTAACAGATTGCACATAGCCATATCCCTTTTTACAGGGCATATCAAAAGTTCTGAATTCTTTAGTATTCATAATGTACTTATTTTTACAATACTTCAGAATCAATAACCAGGCGCCAAAGCAAAACAAACTGACTAGTAAATATTTACAATACAAACCTATCTGCAAAAACATACGAAATACCGTAGTTTTTTATATTTACTTTATCTCATATCATTAATCTATCTATATTGCTTCGAACTCAAAAAGAAAATTTTTCCGATCCAGGAAATGATAGTAAGAACTGAATTTATTGTTGCTTTTTAGAAGAAAATATCTCGTACTTTTCTTTATCATTCAATTTTTATCAAATTAAATTGTACATTTGCTTTTCTATTATGCAAAAATTTCTCAGAGTCTTTTTTGTTTTTTCTTTACTTCTGATATTTGTTTCAAATGTCAGCGGGGTAACCACATGTCTTGATCATGCCAGACACACCAAAAGTAAAGTAATCTATAAAAAGGGGTCAAAAGAAGAGAAAATTCCTTCCTTTTCACAGGACGACGAATGCCAGTGTGCCCTTCATATGCATATGGCTAATGTTCTTCTCCCTGAACCCTTAAATCTGGATTTTGCCATTGATACTACCAAGGATAACGAAATGCCACAGCCAAAAGCCGTTTCTTATCGTTGTCTTCTCGATTTTTTCAGCTCCAGAGCTCCCCCAGCCTTATTTTCCGCGGTAGCTTAATCAATGCTGCCCTGATTTTTCGTTTACAGATTTCCTAGTCTGTACTGTGATTCCGTGGATACCTGTGTTTTCACACAATTAAAGATATCCTTTTATTAATGGGCATTTTTACTGCCCGTATATCCCTGTTCATGATTACCAGTAATTTTAATTATTCGGGAATAATTCATTGTATTTCCCCAAACTCTGCGAAACTTTTTAGTTTAAGTTTCCTCACCGCATCTTCATTTCTGTATGCTCAGTCCCATTCTGAAGATTCCTTATCTACAGTGGTTCAAACTGTTGAGGTTATCGGAAGAAAGTCTAAAGATTATACTTCCGGCTACTCTTTCGCCGCTACTAAGATTGCGATGAAAAATAAAGATCTCCCTTTAACGCTCAATACCGTTACCAAGGAACTGATTAATGACCGCCAGGCTTTCCAGCTTGGAGATGTTATGAAAAATGTGAACGGAGTTTCTCCTTCCAGCTATTATAATCAATACAACATCCGTGGAATCAGCCAGAATGAAGAAGGCCAGATCATCAATGGAATGCGGACAAGACAATATTATTTTTTGCAACCTATGACTTCCAATATAGAACGGGTGGAAGTTTTCAAAGGTCCGGCCAGTATTACCATGTCCAGTGTAGATCCCGGCGGAACAATCAATATGGTTACGAAAAAACCGTTATCCAATCCCCGTCACGAAATCAGTTTGTCAGGGGGGAGTTTTGATACCCACCGTATCACCACGGACCTCACAGGTCCTTTAAATAAGAGCAAAACCTTACTATACCGTTTTAACGGAGCATATCAGAATGCTCATTCATTCAGGGATCATGTTAAAAACAGTGGTATTCTGATCTCTCCTTCTATCACTTTTGTTCCTAATGAAAAAACATCCGTGAATGTAGAGATGATTTTCAATGATCTGTATGGAAATTTAGACCGTGGACAGCCGATTTTCGGGGCAGTGGCTGGAAAAACAGATTTGTACAGTACGCCAAGATCTTTGAATCTGGGAGCTCCTGATGATTTTTTTAAAACCAGGGAATTAATTTTAATGGGAAGCGTTGCCCATCATTTCAATCAGTCTATCAGCTTTAATGCTTCTTATATGAAACAATACTGGAGAGAAAACCTGCAGGAGCACAGAACTACCAATTCTTTTGTCCCGGATATGGATAACAAACCGATTTCCAGCCTTGCCATGATGCAGTTTGTACAAAGGAATCAAAACTGGGCAACAGATAATATCAATGCTTATTTTAATTTTAAATTCAAAACCGGTTCAGTTCAGCATCAGGCTTTGATAGGCTATGACAGTCAGATCTGGGAAAAACGCAAAGGAGGACAGCAAAATGCAGCAAGAGGTTTTCTTTTAAAAAACGGATCTGTGGTTTCCACTTATAATCCTGCAAAAGCTTCAGATTATCAGACTATCAATTACAATGGAACAATCCTCCCTAAGCCTAATGTGACACCATTTGACCTGAATCCGGGAGCGGTCAATTATCACGGCACTGATTTTAATACGCTTAATGTGATCACTGCTCTGCCTTCTGCCCTTACTACCACTCATGCAGCGTATATTCAGCATCTTTTTACCTGGAAAAAGTTTACAATATTATCGGGAATTCGTCAGGAATGGTTTCAGGATATAACCAATTTCAAAGAAACGAATGAGACGTCTTTTAACAACAACAAACTTCTTTACAGATTCGGGATTACCTATAGCTTAACGGATTATATCAATGTTTATGGGACTTATCTTACAGGCTACCAACCACAATCCAACACCGTAACGCTGATGCCTAATACCTCCAGTCTTACGGGATCGGCAGCCAGATTCAAACCTTTAACTTCTGCTCTTAAAGAACTGGGAATCAAAGCACAGCTTTTGGGAAAGATTTCAATAAATCTTGCCGTGTATGAGATTAACCAGAAAAATATGATCATCAATGCCAATAACCCGTCTGAACCTGATGAACTTGTACAAAGAGGAGCTGACCGAAGCCGCGGATTTGAAGCTGAATTTTCAGGGCATATTCTTCCTCAATGGCATATCTACGGAGGCTACAGCTATATTGATGCTAAAATACTGGATGATACCAACAGTGATCTCGTAGGAAAAAGGAAAGAAAACACTTCTAAAAATTCAGTGAATATCTGGACACGCTACAATTTTTCAACTATTGAATTTCTAAAAGACTTTGGAGTCGGTGCAGGAATTTTATATCAAAGCTCTAAAGTTCCATGGTTTACAAGAAGTTTTGAACTTCCCGCTTATACTACATTCGATACGGCACTGTATTACACTCCGGCAAAATCTATCCAGCTTTCTTTTAATCTGAATAATATCACGAACAAAGTCTACTGGATCGGTGCTCAGAACTACTTAAGGCTGTTTCCTGGAACTCCGAGAAATTTTTTACTAACTGCTACTTATAAATTTTAAATTATGGCTATTTCAAACTTACAACTGATGGTGAGAAAAACCTGGCAGGATTTGTTTAAAGGAAAACAAAATCTCCTCACCACTATTGCTGTACTTTTATTCTGTATGCTAAGTATTGGCATAGGATATACAAAATACACGGACTCCTTTTCCAAAATAAAAGAATACCGGAAGGATGTACGGGAAAGCTGGGAGCACAGACCTGATAAGCATCCGCATCGTATGGCTCACTATGGCTATCTGGTTTTCAGAATCGGGCATCCTTTGAATATTTTTGATAACGGACTGGATGATTATCTTGGAAATGTGATATTCCTGGAAGCACATAAACAGAATACCGCTAATCTTTCGGAAGCCGGAAGTTCGGGTACTTTGGTAAGATTCGGCGCCTTTAGCAGTGCCTTTATTCTGCAGAGTATTGTGCCTTTGATTATCCTTTTTTCAGGATTTGGATTAATTGTACAGGAGCGTGAAAATGCCACTTTAAAAATCATCAGTGTACAGGGAACTTCCGGTAGGGATATTATCTGGGGGAAAATCTTGGGGCTCTGGCTGTTTTCATTATGCTTCCTGATTCCGGTAATTCCTGTTGTTTTCATCGCTGCATTCCTGTCTGAGACCACAGATTCGACGGATATTATAGTACGCTTATCACTTCTGTTACCTGCTTATATGATCTATTACTTTTTTATCTGCTCATTAACCGTTGTCATTTCTGCAAATAGTAAAAGAACCTCATCAGCATTGATCAGCCTTATTGGTTTCTGGCTTCTTTTTATAATCGTTTTGCCTAAAGGAATTCAGTTTGCAGCACAGAATTTATATCCGGCCCCTTCCCGTATTGCTTTTGAAACGACCCTGGAAAAGGATATTTTAAAATCTGGGGACAGTCATAATCCTGATGATCCTCATTTTAAAAAGATCAAAGATTCTTTACTGGCAAAGTATCAGGTAAAAACAACCAATGAACTCCCTTTCAACTATGGTGGATTCGTCATGAAGGAAGGGGAAAAAATAAGCTCACAAATCTATATCAGACATCAGAAAGAATTGCAGAACATTTACCATAACCAGCAAAATCTGACTGATATTTCAGGATTCATTAATCCCGCCATTGCCATTAAAAATTTTTCCATGATAGCAACAGGAACAGATTTCTTCTCCTATAACGAGTTTCAGAAACAGGCAGAAGAGTATCGCTATAAAATGGCTCAGCATTTAAATGATTTACAGATTGAGCATATCAGCAATATTAAACCGGAAAACGGCGGACCGCCAGCTGTCATTGACAAACACAACTGGGAAAAGTTCCCGGACTTTCAGTATCAGTATACTCCTGTTCTGAAAAGTTTACAACAACAGCCGATATCTGCTGTTGCATTAGTTTTATGGATGGTTATCTGCATCATTGCCATCGAAATAAGTGGAAGAAAATTAAAACTCATCTAAATGAATCGTTATTTATATACCCAATTTTACCGTAACAGGTCGTACATCATTGCACTCCTGTTTTTACTGATGGCCGGACTTATGGCTATTTATACAGGCAAAAAATTTCTGGACAGGAACGAAGATATCATCTCCAAAAGCGGAGCATTTCAGAAGGAAAGTATTGAAAGAAACACAAAATTTCATAAGGATGATTTGGGACTGGTCCTTTATTATATTAAGTTTAACCTGGTGAATGAAACACCAAGATTGGCAGCTTTAAATATCGGAATGCGAGATTTAAATCCTTCAATTCAGGGAGTAACCATCCGGAATCTGGAGGAACAGCGCTATAATGGGGATTTTTATAATCCCGCTAGTGCAGCAGTTGGAAATTTCGACTTTAGTTTTGTCATAGTTTTCCTGTTTCCACTGGTAATTGTCGCATTCTGTTATAACCTGATTTCTGAAGAAGAAGAAAGGGGAACCTGGAAACTGCTTTCAGTTCAAAGCGGTAATTTACAAAAGCTGCTGGATCATAAGATGTTCATACGTCTTTTAGCTGTAACCATTGTTTATGTTGTATTAATTATCATCGCATCAGTCTGGATAAAAATACCGTTAGACTCCTACTATATTGCCTTTGTGATCTGTGGCTGGCTGTATATTCTGCTTTGGTTTACTTTGTGCAGGTGGATTGTTTCTTTCCGTAAATCATCAGCTCAGAATGCATTAATTCTTCTGATTGTATGGGTTGGCATCAATTTCATTATCCCGATGAGCAGTAATATTCTGATACAGAAACTTTATCCTGTTCATGAATCTCTTAAAGCAGTAATGGAACAGAGAGAAGGCTATCATAACAAATGGGATGAGGCTAAACAGCCTACTATGGAAAAATTCTACAAAGCCTATCCCCAATACAGAAATTTCACCGTGGAAGAAAATGATGCTTTCACCTGGACCTGGTATTATGCCATGCAGCATATGGGAGACCTGGAATCTGCAAAATCATCTGAACAGTACACTGAAAAAATGCAGAAACGGAACCAGGCAGCAACTTATTTAGGGTATTTCCTGCCAAATCTACATACCCAACTGACGGAAAGCCACTTAGCAAAATCTGATATGAATAATCATTTGCAGTATGCTTCAGCGCTCAGGAAATTTCATGAGAAAAAAAGGCTGTTCTTCTACCCTCTTATTTTCTCAGGTAAGAATGCGGAATCTGTCAACTGGGCACAGCAAACCATAGAGGTATTCAAATTTTCTTCATCTATTAAATGGGTAAGAATGTTTCTGCCTTACTTCATCTTCATTGCTTTATTCATTATCCTTTCACAATACAAATACAGAAAACTATGTTAAAAACGGTCAACTTACATAAAAAATATAACGATTTTACGGCACTCCATTCCCTTAATCTGGAAGTAAAGAAAGGAGAAATTTTTGCGCTGCTCGGACAGAACGGAGCAGGAAAAAGTACAACGATCAATATTCTTCTCGGACTCATTAAAGCGACTTCCGGAGATGCTTTTATTAATGATATTTCGGTTCAGAAGGAACCTCAGAAAATTAAAAAGCATCTTGCTTACATCCCTGAAACGGTTCTTTTGTATCCCCATCTCACGGGAATAGAAAACCTTGATTTTTTCTCTAAAATTGCAGGATTTGATTATCAGAAAGATGAACTGTCTGCTTTACTTAAGCGTACCGGTCTGCAGGAAACAGCACACCAAAAAGCTTTGGGAGGTTATTCCAAAGGGATGCGCCAGAAAGTAGGAATTGCGATCGCTCTGGCCAAAGATGCCAAAGTACTTCTCCTGGATGAGCCTACCAGCGGACTGGATCCTATAGCAACAGCAGAATTTACCGAAATTGTAAGACAGCTGGGTAAAGAAGGCAGAACTGTTTTAATGGCAACTCATGACATCTTCAATGCGGTAAGTGTTGCGACTAACATCGGTATTATGAAACAGGGAGAACTTGTACAGAACTTACCTTCCAAAGCATTTACCGCACAGGAATTACAGGAGCTCTATCTGAAAACAATCTGATGATTCCGTTACTTCAGTAAGTAACTTTTCATATTAAATATCAATTGGTTGATGCCCGGTGACGATTTTGTTACCGGGCATTTTGCTTAGCCTGCTATTTATGTCAAAGCTTTTTTATATTCGGATAAAGCTCTTTCACGGGCAAAGGAGTGTTCCACTATGGGTGACGGATATGCTGATGTATTCCATTCCGGAAGCCATTTTTTGATATACAATAAGTCTTTATCAAATTTTTCAACCTGAGCTGTCGGATTAAAAACCCTGAAATAAGGAGCTGCATCACAGCCGGAACCTGCGGCCCACTGCCAGTTTCCATTATTTGCAGAAAGATCATAATCATTCAGTTTTAAGGCAAAATATGCCTCGCCCCAACGCCAGTCGATCAACAAATGTTTACATAAGAAACTCGCAACAATCATTCTTACCCGGTTATGCATATAGCCTGTCTCATTCAGTTCCCTCATTCCGGCATCTACGATCGGATATCCTGTAGTTCCATCACACCAGTGTTTAAACTCTTTTTCATTATTCCGCCAGTGGATATTGTCATACTGTTTTTTGAAAGATTGATGAACCACCTGTGGAAAATGATATAAAATCTGCATAAAAAATTCACGCCAGATCAGTTCCGAAAGCCAGACAGCATTATGCTTCAGTGCAAAATCCACACATTTCCTGATGCTGATGGTTCCAAAGCGTAACGCAATTCCGAGCTGTGTGGTATGCTGTAATGCAGGAAAATCACGGTATTTATCGTAATCGTCTATAATGGAAGCAACCAAAACCGGCTTTTTAAAATCAAAATCTGTTTTTTTGAAACCTATTTGCTTTAGAGTCACAATCTCAGAATATTCCTGAGGAAAGAGATTTTTAAAGTCTGATTCAATGGTTTTATAATGTTCAGGAGTTAAGGCTTCCCGCCACTTCTTTGCAAATGGAGTATACACCGTATATGGCGAACCGTCCTTTTTAACAATCTGATCTTTATCAAAAATCACCTGATCTTTACTGGCTTTAAAAGGGATATTCTTTTCTTTAAAAAAATAATAGATTTCCTTATCTCTCTCAATCGCCTGTGGTTCATAATCTCTGTTGCAGAAAACACCTTTAATAGTATACTCTTCGGACAATTTTCTGAATATTTCCATAGGTTTACCCAAATAGGTATTAAGTTTTGAATGGTATTTCTTCAGTGAAATATTAATATCCGTCAAAGCCTGGTGGATATAATCTACCCTGCGGTCCTCTTTATCCTCGAGTTTTCCAAGAATATCGGTATCAAATATAAAAATAGGCATTACCGCAGCGTCAGACTGAAGAGCATGGTAAAGCCCGATATTGTCTTCCAATCTCAGGTCACGTCTGAACCAGAAAATGGTGATTGTATTTTTCATAGTAGCTTAATTCAAATTCATTGATCATTCCTGCTTTGGAATGACTTCATAACTAAGGATAAATATACAGATTTTAGCCCATAAATATTTTTAATAATTTGCATTATCCGGCGTTATCATTACAGTTTCCATGATGATATCAATTAAAATTTTCCGACATTTGCCGAGTTATAATTGAAATTTAAAGCATGGAAGAATTTGAAGTACCGGTAACCTATAAGGGTAAAGAACTGCTTTTCAACGGAAAGCTTGCCACATTCTCTTATGGATATAAACTGTACGTGGATGTAAATGGAACTGAGGTTGTTATTGAGCGTGATGATCACGGAGACTTAAGAGCTCTTCTGCCGGATGCTGCTTCGGAGAAAAATATAGATAAAGGGCTTATAGAAGCTATTATTGAGGTATTTAAAGAGCTTCAGGTTTTATAATTCGTTTTCTGAATGCCAGAATTATTTGAAATTCTTTCTGTATTCACCAGGTGTTATTCCCCTATATTTCTTAAAAAGTTTGGAAAGATGGCTTTCATCACTGAACTGAAGTTCATAAGCAATTTCACTTAAACGTACACTGCTGTATTTCAAATAGGTTTCAACCAGTTTCAGTCTGTAATCCAGCAGATAATCCTGATAGGAAATTCCCGTCTGCTGTTTAAAATATTCCCCGAAATAATTCCCGGAAATCCCAAAATGATCAGCAATAACCTGAATTCCTGTTTTCTCGCGATCTTTGATATGCTGTTGGATATAAGCAATAATTTTCATGATGGAGAAAGCCTTTCGGTTTTCCTGCAGGTCTGAAGTTTCACTTTGAATGATATTTCTGGCAATCAGGTTGAGAAGGATCGACATACAATTGCGGATAATAAGATAATCTTCCGCTTTATTTTTAAACTCATTCGCTATCTGCTGAATCAGGGTTTTGGCAAATTGTTCATCATTTGTATTTCTGAAGACACAGCCTGCCCTTGCATGATAATTATGGCTGATGTATTGCAGCTTATATAAATTCTCACAGCTCTCAATACGGTCTGCTTCCAAACGGATTTTATCAATAAACTCCACCGGACACTGAATACTGATAAGCTGAGCAGTTTCACTCTCAAAACGGTACTCTTCCTGTTGAGGAATAATGAAAAGCTTACCCTCAGAAAAATTAATACTGCGGCCATCATACACAAGTGTACCATTCCCTTTAGCAATATAAACGAATGAGAGGGAGTTTTTTGTTTTAAATACAATCTCTCCTTTCAAGTCCAATTCTCTTACATCAAGCTCTTCAAGAGGCAATCCTTTCATAATAAACCATATTTTCCTCCAAAAGTACAATTTTAACAGAACACAAAGCGGGTAATTTTGCATAAAAAAATATGAATGCACATCCGAAACGCTGGCAGGCACTTAATTTTCTGATTGCCGGAGCTTTTCTTTCTCCCCTGGATTATTTTATTGTCAACATGGCGCTGCCATCAATTAAAAATGCATTCAGCGCCAGTGATCATCAACTTCAGATGGTTATCGCCATCTACGGACTTACTTATGCGGCGCTCGTGGTTTGTGGTGGACGTCTGGGAGATATTTATGGGCGTAAAAAAGTTTTTATTTCGGGGTTATATACGTTCCTGTTTTCATCACTTGCCTGTGCTTTTTCTCCTGATGTTACATGGCTGATTGTTTTCAGAATGTTTCAGGGGATTGGTGCTTCATTGCTCTCTCCTCAGGTATTAGCGTCCATAAAAGATCTTTTCAGCAGTCAGGAACAGCCAAAAGCTGTAAGTCTTTTCAGTTCAGTATTTGGTCTTGCTTCAGTGATCGGGCAGTTGTTTGGTGGAATTCTATTAAGCATGCATTGGGGGCGTTTTTCCTGGGAAATGGTATTTCTTGTGAATGTACCGATTACAATTATCTGCATTCTGGGGATTCATTTTACGATGGATAACAGTAATAAGAAAGAGCAAACAGCAATAGATTTTATAGGAGCATTGTTATTAATCATGGCATTACTCCTACTCATCTGCCCACTTATTTTCGGGCAGAAGTTCCGCTGGGCGCGGTGGATTTTCGGAATTCTTTTTGCCGGAATTTTATTATTAATTTCATTTTTACAATATGAGACGAAACAACTTCAAAATAATCGTCCGATCCTTATAGATCCGGCATTGCTGAAGCAAAAACCATTTGCATTAAGCCTTATGATTATCTTCTTCTACAATTTCACTGCAGGATTATTCATTTGCTATCCTTATTATCTTCAGCAGTTTCTTCATCAAGACTCTATGCAGACAGGATTAGCTATTGTTCCTTACGGACTGGCTTTCTTCATGGCACCGTTGATTACCTCACGGATCCGTTTGAAATCTTCAAAAATAATCTACGGCGGATTGGGGTTATTGATAACGGGTTTTTTAACGGGTGCAGTAACTTTTTATTTTCAGCAAAAACCTTCTTTTATCACTCATGTTACCCTGTTTATAGCCGGATTTGGGCATGGTACTATTATGCCGGTTATGATGCGAACCGCTATTTCTTTGGTTTCCAAGGACAAAGCAGGACAGGCTTCAGGGCTGGTAAGCATAGGAATTCAGATAGGAAGCGTCACCGGAGGCGCTATTATTGGTACGTTATTTTTTAATCTGATATCCATTCTGGGATTCACAGAGGCATTTGCCGCAGCTGTTGGAATGATTGGTGCTTTTCAGGTGGCCGGATTATGGGCAGGAAGCAGATTAAGAAAGAGTATTGATGAAAAATCAATTTAATTTTAAAAATATATACATTTAAAATATGAACAATACAGAAAAGATCATTGGTGAAATTGAAGGATTTCACAGGAATATTGAAAAATGGTTTCAGGGGAAAACAGAAGATCAGGAAAGTCTTTATAAAGAATTATTATCGGGATTTTCAACGGATTTCAAGATGATTAACGGAAACGGAGATACGGTTACATTATCTATGCTTGAACACTGGCTTCCTTCCGTATTTGGAAAATTTCCGGAACGCAATATTGAAGTTGAAAATATAGAAGTACAGTATTCTGATCATCATGGTCTTGCCACTTATACTGAGACTCAGGTGACCGGAGAAACTGCAAATAAGAGACAGTCTTCAGCTGTTTTTCTATTAAATGAAGAAAAAGCGCTGTGGCTTCATCTTATTGAAAACTGGATGTAAACAGTCTGTAAAAGCCCTGATCATTTTGCTGATGATCAGGGCTGTTGTTTTAACAATACCATTCTTTTTCCTATTCAGACCACGGAGAATGTAAAATACAGTCGCAGAAATTTTTCCTTTTAAAATTAGGAATCATGAAGGCACAGACATCTGCTTTTATATTCCCAAAAGTAGTTTCTGTTTTATGTTCAAAACCACTGAAAAAAGCCGGAATAATCTTCTTTTTAAAGTCATTTCTCGGGAAAGCTTTAATAATTTCTTCACGATGTTCCGTACTCAGGTTTTCATATCCTTCTCCCATTACGTCCAATCCTACACCGGAATACATTAAAGCGACTTCATTTTCTTTGTGTTCTGCAATTCCAATAGTGGTGTGAAGCGCAATAGTATCCCAAACGAGCTGAAGTTTATCCTGAGCAATACCATGACCTTTCAGAAAGTCTCTGGCTGCATTGGCTCCATCTACCTCAAACCTTAGATCAGGGCTGCTGTAATGAGAGACAAGTCCCAGATCATGAAATACAGATGCCACATACAATAATTCCGAATCATGAGTTTTATTTCCGCGCTTGGCATTTAATGATGAAAAGAGGAAAACACGCAGGGAGTGATTGTAAATAAATTCTGTTCCGTGTTCCAGCAGAAGTTCTGTGGCTTCAGTTGCAATTTTACTGTCCGGAATGGTGATTCCAGCCACTTCTTTCATACGTTTTACTGACATATCTTATAATTTTATCCAAAGATATCCTGATTATTGAAGCCCCGGAATATCAATAAATACCGATGAGATGTCAAAATTTCAGAGAGGATTATATTCCGATATGAATGAATTTGCTGCGGTAGTGTACCGGAGATATTTCCGTATTTTTTTTAAAGAAATGACTGAACTGTTCCGATGTAGCAAAATTAAGCTGACAGGCAATGTCTTTTACAGAATAAGAACTGAACTGAAGAAGTCTTTTGGCTTCTGCAATGATTTGTCCGTTGATGATTTCTTTGGCACTTTTATCAGCACAGCGTTTACACAATTCACTTAACCTTCTGGGTGTTATATTCAACCTCTCAGAATAGTCATTCACGGCATGAAGACTGCGGTACTGACTGCTCAAAAGCTCCAAAAATTTACGGTAAATAATATAATCCTGAGTATCAAAGGTTTCTTCTTTTACCATTTTTATATTAGCCAGCTTGATCATTATGATTTTTAAATAGGCAGCCAGAACGTCCATCTGGTTGGTATAAGAATCGGCATTGTATTCCGTCAGTAAGTTTGTAAACAACCTTAAAAATTCTTCTGTTTCATCCCCATCTGGTAATAACTTTTGGTTTGCAGCAGCGTTATTAAACAGAACAGCCTTGCAATTGCTGGCGCTGGAAGGCACTCTTTCCCAGAAACAGTCGCCGAAAGAGATATGATAGCCACAGACAGAAGCATCGTTCTCAAACCTGCAGATCTGACCTTTAGCCAATAAGAAAATTTCCTGATCCTTTATATCAAAAGAAAATTCGTCTATCTTCAGGACTCCCTTACCATTTTCAATAACTATAATATGATGATAATTAAGCCTTACAAAGTCTCCTGAATAAGGAATATCATCCTCCAGCCTTTTTATGGAAAAAGAATGATGAATGGCATCTTCGGTTACAATTCCTGAGACTGGCTTCATAAAGGAAATTTTTTAATAAAGATAGAAAGATTTTAAAATGCAAGATTAACAAGGAATAATGAACCGGAAAATGTCAAAATTTGCCAGACACATGTCAAAATATTCTGAAAAAGTGTAGTATTATTTTCTGAAAACCTTCATCTGACCTGCCATAATCGCCAGTAAAATTCCAAAACAGGCAAAAAGACCATAGGAATATCTGAGATCAAAGCTTTCTGCAATATATCCGATAAGTGGCGGTCCCATTAGAAATCCCAAAAATGAAATACTGGAAACAAATGACAAAGCAATACTCGGCGCTACCGTACTCACCTTTCCTACCGTACTGTACACGGACGGAACACTCAGGGAACTTCCAAGGCCGATAATCATAAAGGCAATAATGCAGATCCACAGTTCCGGGAAGAAAACGCTTAGAAAAAGTCCGCTGCTCATCAATAGTCCACAACATTGCAAAACAATCTTTTTCCCATATTTCTCAATGATTTTATTCCCGATAAAACGACCTAAAGTCATCATTAAGATAAAACTTGTATATCCCAGTATCACAAGGTTTTCAGGCGCTTTAACTATAGTTTGAAAATAAACCCCGCTCCAGTCGAACATCGCTCCTTCAATGGCCATACTCAGGAAGCCTATAATCCCCAATCCAATTAAAGTAGGATTCACCGCTTTGAATATGGAACGGGTCTGAGGCTCTGCTTTATGGATGATATTGGTAAGATTTCTTTTACTGTAGAACCAAAGTATTCCTACAAGAATGAAAATAAAAACAAAATGATAAAAAGTTCCTACATGAAGATTAATCATCAGCAATCCGATTACCGCTCCTGTAAGTCCTGCAAAACACCACGCTCCGTGATAGGAAGACAAAAGCGTTCTTTTCGTTATAGATTCTATTTCTATCGCCTGCGTATTAATGGCAATATTGCACAGGTTCCCGGACACGCCGAAAAAGAACAGAACAGCACCTAAGGTCCAGTAAGAAGGTGATAAACCAATCAAGAGAAGAAAAAAAGGATAGAGTAAAAAACATCTTTTAATGATCCCGCTGCTTCCGTAGATACTGATCAGTTTTCCAGCCAGAACCATTGTTGAAAGCTGCCCTATCGGCATCAAAAGCAAGAGTGTTCCTAATTGTGCTTCATTAATGGAAAGAGCCGTTTTAATGATGGGAATCCGGCTCGCCCAGGAGGAAAAAACAAGCCCATGGGCAAAGAAAAGTAAAAAACAGGCGGTCGGCATTTTTGCATTAAAAGATTGGGTCTCGTTCATCATTAAAGGGGAATAAAAATTCTTTTTGCAAATTTAGACACGCTGTGCTATTAAAATGTAGTTCATTTTTGTCATTTTTATGCTACATTTTGACCAATAGCAAAAAAATACCCGGCTTAAAATGCCGGGTGCTTGTATTAATTGAAAGACTGCCTGTAGCTCAGCGGCGTCTTATCTGTTTTCTTTTTAAAAAGTTTATTGAAAGACTGTGGATGTTCAAATCCCAGGGCATACGCTACTTCTGATACTGAAAAACCTGTGGTAGTAAGATATTCTTTTGCTTTTTCAATCAGTTTTTCGTGAATATGCTGTTGAGCATTCAATCCCGTAAGGTTACGAAGCATATCGCTAAGATAATGGGGAGACAGATTGAGTGTGGAAGCCAGAAATTCTACCGTTGGAAGTCCTTTATTCAGTGTTTCCTGCTCATTGAAATACTTTTCCAGCACCACCTCCATTTTAGCCAGTACATCATTATTAACCGCCTTTCTTGTGATAAACTGTCTTTTATAAAAACGGTTGCTGTAATTGAGAAGAACATCAATATAAGAAACAATAACGTCCTGGCTCACTTCATCAATGGCTGTATTCAGCTCATTTCCAATGTTATCAAGCAGTCCGGTTATCGTTGTTTTTTCCTGATCAGACAAGTGCAGCGCTTCATTCGTATCATAAGAAAAGAAGCCGAAGTTTTTGATATTCCTGGCTAAAGGATAACTTCTGATAAAATCCGGATGCACCAGCAAAGTATACCCGCAGTATTCTGCATTTTCATCGGTGGAAAGAACCTGTCCGGGTGCCGTAAACATCATTCCTCCTTCATTGAAATCATAATATCCCTGCCCATAGCCCATTTTCCCGACCGTGGAATATTTATACGAGATCTTATAAAAATTCAGGATAAAGCTTCTCTTCAGCATATCTTTTTTGATGCTCATTTTCGTATTATCCACAAGACTTACCAGAGGATGAAGCGGCTTGGGCAGCTGTAACATGTCGTGCAGTTCTGATATGGATGAAATTTTCAAAGGAATATTATCTTTCTTTTCCATGATATAAAATTATAAATTATTTGGTGGAAAAGACAGTACAAATGCGATTTACTTTATACTGTCTTTCAAAGCCTGATTATATAAACTGTTTTCCAAACTGCTCTCTGAATGCTTCATCGCCTAATTCAAGACGCTGTGCGTAGATGGCTTTAGCATCCTCACCTGCCACATATCTCAGCTGTTTTTTGCCGTCTGTAGCAGCCTCGTACACTACCTCCGCAATCTGTTCCGGTGCAGAAGCAGCTTCCATCATCCCTTCCATTTTAGAAAACAGAGAATTCGTCATATCTTCATACGCCGGGCTGGATGCTGAGTCCAGAGAACGGCTTACAAAATCCGTTTTGATTCCTCCAGGAGACACAGTTTTAATCTCAATTCCCAACGTATTAAGCTCAAAAGCTAAGCTTTCACTCCATCCTTCAAGCGCCCACTTCGTTGCGTGATAAGTAGAACTCAATGGAAATGCTACCAGTCCTCCTATAGACGTTGTAGAAATGAACATCCCTTTTTTCTGTTCTCTGAAATAAGGAATAAATGCCTGTGTAACGCGTATAACCCCTAATAAATTCGTGTTCAGCTGTTTTACGATCTGATCATCAGAAAGCGCTTCCAAAGGTCCTATTAAGCCATATCCTGCATTATTGTACACCACATCAACGTCTCCAAGTTCCAGTGCCTTCTTTACAGCAGACTTAATCTGTTCCGGGTTGGTAACATCCAGCGGAAGGACGGTTACATTCTCCAAAGCCGCAAGATCAGCTGCTGCTTCAGGATTTCTCATCGTAGCGATTACTTTCCATCCTTTGTTTTGAAATAATTGGGCAGTTGCTTTTCCTAATCCTGTAGAAGCACCTGTTATAAAAATTGTTTTCATTTTTCTTGGTTTAAAATTACAGGACAAAGTTCTGCATTAAAACAAACCGCAGAGTTGCCAAAATGGGGTAAGCTGTAGCCAAAACGGATTCTTCAATAGATTTGTTTTTTGTAAGTTTGTCCCCATCTATTTTTATGGCAGAATATATTCTTGACAACATCAATATCAGTACACTTTCCGTGTATGACCTGCTGAAACATACTTCAGACAGTGCATTTATCGGAATCAGGGATTTCCGTGAAATCTATCCCGTTGCTATTGAAAACAATACAGGAATATTTACTAAGCAATCCTCATTACAGGATTTCCCGGTAGTTACCATCAGTAAAATAAACAGCTCGCTGCTCTGTTCCTGCACCTGCGGCAATGAAAAGAATATGCTTTGTTCTCATCAGACAGAAATAATCCACTGCATTATTGAGAATAAAAATTATCGGCTGTTTTTTGATGAAGTACTCCGCAAAAAAACTTTTCTTCCTATAGCAAAAGGATATGGCCTGGAAAATGAGCCGGATCTGGATCAGTATTTTGAACTGGAATACAATGATGGTAAAATTGAAATCCATCCCAGAATCAAGGAAATGCTTCCTGTAGACAATATAATGCTGACAAGCAATCTTCTTCCTCAACTTCCTTCTAAACTGGATGAACTGGCCATACTGGAAACAGGCAAAAAACAGATATTGGTTATCGGGAAGCACCGTTATTACAACCATATGACGTTTTCGCTGATGGAGGCAGAAATAACGCAATCAGGAAAAATAAAAAACCCTGTGCATCCTGTAGATGCCATGCAGCTGATATGGAAAGCGGAAAAGCCTGCAGACATTAAATTTTATACTGCCATTACCTCTTTCCAGAATAATTACAATGAAGATTATAATCCGTCGGAACTGGAAGCTTTAAAGCTCATTGTACAGAATCCTCTGGAACTGGAAGTCTACTATCATGACCGGGAAATTGCAGAAACGGTGTCAGCAAAATCACTTTTCCAGGTTGAAATAAACACTTTAGATGCAGAGGTTCAATTATCTGTATTTAAGAAAGATCCGTTTTTTGAAATCACCGGAGAATTACTGTTTAATGACATTTCCATTCCTTTTAAAAATATTGTTCTCAGAAATGAGTATTTCGTCTATAACCGAAACATTTTCAGCTTTGTAGACGATCCGGATATGCTCAGAATCATCCGGTTCTTTAAGGCTAATAATGAAATTTTACTGGTTCATTCTTCAAAATATGATGCTTTTATGAAGGATATCCTCTCTAATTTAGAGGAACGTATTCACATTAATTACAGCTATATACAACCCGCAACCAAAGTACAGCTTGAAGATAAAAACTATCAGATTGAAAAAGTCATTTATCTCCGTCAGCAGAAAAACTATATAGGAATTACACCCGTCATGAAATACGGTGATGTAGAAGTTCCTGTCTATTCCAGGAAGCAGCTCTTCGATACAGATCAGAATGGAAATCCGTTTAAAATAGAAAGAAACGAACCGGCAGAAGCCCGCTTTACTTCTTTAGTGATGCAGCAGCATCCTGATTTTGAGGAACAGATGGACGGCTATCAGTATTTTTATCTCCACAGGGATAAATTCCTTGATAAAAACTGGTTTCTTGATGCATTTGAAACCTGGAGAAATGAGGGAATCATCATACTTGGCTTTAATGAATTAAAAAACAATAAATTAAATCCTCACAAGGCAAAAATCAATATTCAGATCACTAGCGGACTGGATTGGTTTAATGCTAAATTAAAAGTGGGTTTTGGCCCCAAAGAAGCTTCATTGAAGCAACTTCATAGAGCGATCCGGAACAAGAGTAAATTCGTCCAGTTAGACGATGGCAGCATGGGAATTCTCCCTGAGGAATGGATGGAAAAAATATCCGCTTACTTCCAGGCAGGAGAAATTGATGAAGAGCTTTTAAAGATTCCGAAAATCAACTTTTCGGAGGTAACCTCACTGTTTGAAAAAGAAGTGCTGAGCCGGGAGATTCAGGAAGAACTTGCCTCCTATTCCACAAAGTTTTCAAAAGTAAAAAACATTCCGGAAACGGCTGTTCCCGCTGAACTGAATGCTGAACTGAGGGATTATCAGCATGACGGCCTGAACTGGCTTAATTTTCTTGACAATTTCAACTTCGGAGGCTGCCTTGCAGATGATATGGGATTGGGAAAAACCATTCAGATCATTGCTTTCATCCTTTCTCAAAGGGAAAAACGGGGTCATACCACCAACCTGATTGTAGTTCCTACTTCCCTGCTTTTCAACTGGCAGGAAGAGCTCAGCAGGTTTGCACCTTCCATAAAAGTATTGCTTCATTATGGTTCAGACCGGCCGAAAACAACGGCTCATATGTCTGATTATGAAGTAATCCTTACCACTTACGGAATGCTTCTTTCGGACATTCAGTTTTTGAAAAATTTTAATTTTAATTATGTGTTTCTGGATGAATCACAAGTGATAAAAAATCCAAATTCTGAAAGATATAAAGCAGCAAGACTTCTTCAATCGAGAAACAGGATTGTGCTGACCGGAACACCTGTCGAAAACAGCACTTTTGACCTTTACAGCCAGCTTTCATTTGCCTGTCCGGGATTATTGGGAAGCAAACAATATTTTAAAGATATCTATGCAATTCCCATTGATAAATTTGAATATAGCAAACGTGCTGTGGAACTTCAGCAAAAGATAAAGCCGTTTATCCTCAGAAGAACGAAAAAGCAGGTTGCCAAAGAGCTCCCGGAAAAAACAGAAACGGTCATCTACTGTGAAATGAATACGGAACAGCGCAAGATTTATGCTGCTTATGAAAAAGAGCTTCGCGAGTTTATTGCCGCCAATGATGACGATGATCTGAACAAGAACAGTATGCACGTTCTTACGGGGCTTACAAGACTCAGACAGATCTGTAATTCCCCTGTTCTGATGAAAGAGGGATATTCCGGTGAAAATGCCGTTAAAATCGAAATTCTGATGGAACAGATCCTTGGAAAGTCCAAAGATCATAAAATTCTTGTTTTCTCACAGTTTGTGGGCATGCTGGATCTCATAAAGACAGAACTGGAGCGCCATAACATCCGGTTTGAATATTTAACGGGCCAAACGAAAGACAGAGGGGATAAAGTATCGAATTTCCAGAAAAATAAAGATATCCGGGTATTTCTGATCAGCTTAAAGGCCGGAGGTGTCGGCCTCAATCTTACTCAGGCAGATTATATTTATCTCGTTGATCCATGGTGGAATCCTGCAGCTGAAAACCAGGCTATTGACCGAAGTTACCGTATAGGCCAGACTAAAAATGTAATTGCGGTAAGGATGATCTGCTCCAATACCGTGGAGGAAAAAATTCTTACGCTGCAGAAAAAGAAAAAACAGCTGGCTCAGAATCTGCTTGCCGCTGACGGAAAAAAACTTCAGGGATTGTCTAAACAGGATCTTATGGATTTGCTGAAGTCCGGCTCATAGCACAATATATAAAACTATCAATCAGTCAATTAAATCATAAAAAAACCGACAGGTAAAAAACCTGTCGATAAAAAAACAAAAATTGATATGGATATGATTTAGATATGATGTGTCTATTTTTTAATAATCTTTTCTGTAACGGTTTTTTGATTCTTCGTCTGAATTTTAATCAGATAAGTTCCCGGAACAAAACTGTCCATAGAAACCGTCTTAGAGTTTCCTTCCTGCATCTTTTGCCCGGACATATTGTAAATTTCATATTTCTCCAGTCCTTCTTTCATCTTAATTGTTACAGAATTTGCTGTAGGATTTGGATATAGGGTAACAAGGCTTGATGCCTCTTTAGAAACTTCAAGGGTTGAAAGACTTTCAGGCTGAATATTTAAGGTATAATCCTCTGCCTGACCGATAAACCAATCTGAAGGGCACGGAAGATTCTTCAAAGCTCCCATCCATGAATTGGATTCATAGGCTTTTACCAGTCTGAAACGGGTTTCTCCCAACTGTGCTCCTGCCGGAATGGTGATATTGCCTGTTGTAATCCCGGACTGCTGGCTAGGAACAGGATTGGAGTTATCCAGATAGCCCAGATTAAATTGCTCATCAGCATCAAACTGATTATTATGGTTAAAATCAATATAAGCATAGGCTGATACCGTATTCTGACCATGCGTACCTCCTGTTACGGTTATCGGATAACTATTTCCACGGTTAACATTGAAAACTGTTGCTGTGAAGTTTTCAAGTACATCAGAATTCCCGTCAAGCGCACTGTTTCTAACAACTCCAGCAAATTCTACCGTACTGATCTCACTCACGGTCAAACTTGTAATATTTTCTGTACCACAGTAAGGAGCCGGGAAATTTGGGGTATTCCCTATGATATTGACTGTATAATCTTCTGTCTGTCCTGCTCTCAAGCTGGCATCACAAGCTGAACTGATAGAATTAGCAGCTGACGGATTTGAATAAGCCTGAACATTGGTATTCTTAAGAACTCTCATTCTGGTACTCCCACTGGCAGCATTCGCAGGGACTATTATCGTACTATTGATTGTAAAAGCATTGGCCGGATTGGCCGCTTCAAGTCTTCCAATATAAAAGCTTTCTCCTGCGTCGTCGAAATTACCATTCTGATTAAAGTCTATAAAAACTACTACATCACTTGGAAAGGTACTGGATGGGCCTTGCACAGATATAGAATAGGAACTTCCTGACTGCAGATCTGTGGATATTGCGGTAAAGTTCTCATAAATCTGTACATTCGAAGACTGAACAGGTGATGAATTATTAATCGTTCCGAAAGTAACATTACTGATCATATTACTGTCAGCACCATACTGAAAGGTGGGCATACAGTATTGTAACTGCGCATTCATTACCGATGCAAGTACAATACCAGAAAGAGTAGTTATTTTTTTCATTTTCTTTGTTCAATTTCTTGTGACAAATTTATATTTATTTAGAATGAATAAAAATAACAATGCAATGATATTTGTCAGTTTAATAAAAATAGAATATTTAAAGCGTGTTTAGCTATATTAAATAATTTTATTTATTATCAGATAACCAATATATTACCAAAAAAAAGCTCTTTCTCAGATTTGACTTTAAGAAGGAGCTTTTTTTGATTATAATTAAAATCTAAGGTATTTTATGCCTTTCAAATACTGTTTTCAATAAGAACTGCGGATGCTCCTCCTCCTCCATTGCATATGGCAGCAATACCATACTTTCCTTTTTCCTGGTGCAAAACATTCACCAAAGTGGTCATAATTCTGGCACCTGAAGCGCCAATCGGATGTCCCAGAGCAACCGCGCCTCCATACACATTAACCTTATTCAGATCATAGCCGAGAATTTGCTGATTGGATAGAATTACTGAGGAATAGGCTTCATTAATTTCGAAAAAATCGATATCAGAAAGGCTAAGACCAGTTTGCTTCAACAGTTTTTCAATGGCTATGGAAGGTGAAGTGGTAAACCATTCCGGAGATTGTGCCGCATCTGCATAGGCCACTATTTTTGCCAGTGGTTTTAAATTATATTGTTCTATAGCTTCAGATGAAGCTAATAAGAGAACCGCTGCACCATCATTGAGATTGCTTGAATTGGCAGCTGTAAGCATTCCGTCTGCCTCAAATGCAGGTTTCAGCAGAGAGATTTTCTCTGGGATCAGCTTGTCAATATCTTCGTCCTTACCAACAATCGTAGTTCCTTTTTTATTTTCTACCGATATCCGGATCAGTTCGCTATCAAACTTGCCGTTTTTTGCTGCTTTCTGAGCTCTATGATAGGATAATAAGGTATATTCATCAAGTTCCTGTCTGGTAAGTCCATATTTTTTTACACCTAATTCTGCTGCACTTCCCATGTGGAAATCATTGTAGACATCCCATAATCCATCTTTGATCAATCCGTCAGTAAGGTTGGTATCTCCCAGCTTTGTTCCCTGGCGGATTTTGACATAATGCGGAACATTGCTCATACTTTCCATGCCACCAGTCATAACGATATGATCCAGTCCAAGCTGGATCTGCTGTGCTCCAATCATCGCTGATTTCATTCCGGAAGCACAGACTTTGTTAATTGTCGTCGCATCTTTATCAACAGGAATTTCAGCAAAAATAGCAGCCTGCCTGGCTGGTGACTGGCCAAGTCCGGCACTCAATACATTTCCCATATACACACTATCAATGTGCTCAGGAGAAAGTCCAATACTTTCATAAGCATTCTGAATGGCCAAAGCTCCCAGCTGAGGCGCTGTAAATCCGGACAGGCTTCCCATAAAACCACCAACCGGGGTTCGTTTTGCTGCTACGATAAATACTTCTTTCATAGATTTTATTTTTATAATATACCGATCGGTACATTTTTGATTTAAAAAAATCCCTTTTATTTGATCAGGGAATTACAACAAAGATAACTAAAATATACCAATCGGTATATTTATAGATAAGAAAAAATCTTACTTTTTGGTAAGAATTTATTATTTATGCTCTGCTTAGCTGATCAAGTTTTTTTAATAATGCAGGAATTCTGTAAGCACCATGCATCTGTTCTACTTTCGATTGAACTTCATCTACATTCATTCCTCTGGCAGTTACAAAAAGTGGCGTTTTGCTTTCTCCACGCACGACACTTCTTCGCTGGGAATCCGGTGTTGTAAATTCATTTTTTGCAATCCCCACTACAGGATACTTTTCTTCCAATTCTTCATAAAGGTGTCCACCCAGTCCAATTTTCCCATCATTATCCAAGGTAACATATCCGTCAACAATGATGATATCTTCTGGTTTTAATGTTATTTTCTTCAACAGGCTTACAATGCAGGGCAATTCTCTTTTGTAAAAGGCTCCGCTTTCATATTCTGAACTCACAGGAGTCTGTTCTATAAAAGTTTCCACTTCCTTTTCAGAGGTCCAGTCTTCAAATGCAATACACACGGTATTGGCATAATCCTCATAATAGTAGGTATCAAATGCGTAAATCATATTTCTTTTTTAAAAAAACTCACCGAAATGCCACAAAATCCCTGAAGGATCATGCACAAAACACTCTTTTCCCCAGTCCATCGTTCTGACAGGAGTGAGTTTTACATTTTCATATTTATCCGTAAGCCCCAGAGACAGAAGCTCTTTCCAGAATTCATCGGTATTGTCCACTTCCATAAAGATCATGGTATTGTCAATCCAGTCTTTTGTATAATAATCCTGAAGATAAAATCCAATTTCTTCACGGATAAACAATGATAATTTAGCTTCCAGAACAACTTCTTCAAATCCCAGATCTCTATAAAAATTTCTGCTGACATCAAAATTCTGTGCTCCAATAAAAGGTCTGATAGATTTTAATTTCGGTATCATAATTTTTTACTTTTCCAGTTTTCAAAGGTCATTTCAAATTTGATTTCTCCTTTTCCATGGATTCCTGTTTCTTTCCAGCCGGATTTTCTGTAAAAGATTTCAGCCCTTGTTTCAGGTGAAGTACCCAGCCATACGAAATCTTTATTTTGTTCAAAATACCAGTCGAGCATAATATCATGGAGTTTTCTGCCAATTCCGTGATTTTCAAATTCTGGATGTACAAAGAGTGCCCAGATATTATTTTCTTTCAGATCTGCAATGGAAAAACCAACAATCCGATCTTCAACCTCAACTACCCATCCTTTTCCTCTTTGAAAAAGAAATTCCTCACAGTCTCTATCTGTAACCAATCCCGGATCTGACAATGTATTTTCTTTCACCGAATTTCTTACAACCTGTATTTGTGGAATGTCTTCCGGTTTTGCTTCTCGTATGATGATTTTCATGGTAATGGTTTTATTGTGCAAGGATTTTATCTCCGATAAAATCTGATCCTGTTGAAAGCGTCTTTAAATTCTTAATCCTTGTCAAGGTTCAAAACCTTGACAAGGATGATATCTGTTTATTTCCTATCCACTACAATTCTTTCTTCTCTGTTGGCGATGTCCCATGCCGTTGTAAAAATAAGCTGAGTTCTTTTCTCCAACAACTGGTAATCAATCTTTTCAGGATCATCTCCCGGTTTGTGGTAATCTTCATGAATACCGTCAAAGAAAAATGCTACAGGAATATTATGTTTGGCAAAATTATAGTGATCTGAACGGTAATATAATTGTTCAGGATCATTTAAATCATCGTATTTGTAATTTAGTTCAAGATTATTGGTTCTCTTATTCGCTGCTTCATTGATTACTTTAAGCTGAGAACTTAACATTTCAGAACCAATTACATAAACATATTGCTTTCCTCTGTTGGCAGGATCATCACGTCCGATCATATCAATATTAAGATCAACAACGGTATTGGCTAATGGGAAAACAGGGTTCTCTGAATAATATTCCGAACCAAACAGTCCGTGCTCTTCCCCTGTAACATGCAGAAACAGAATTGATCTTTTAGGTCCCTTACCTGCTTTTTTAGCCTGCTGAAATGCTTTAGCAATTTCCATTACGGCTACAGTTCCGCTTCCGTCATCGTCTGCCCCGTTGTATACTACTCCATTTTTTGTTCCTACGTGATCATAATGTGCAGAAACTACTACAATCTCGTCCGGTTTTTCACTTCCTTCAATAAAAGCTAAAATATTTTCAGAATCCGGCAGGTTCCCTCCTCCTCTTTTCTTCATGAATTCAGACGGTACTTTCTGATAGTAAGAGCCTAATGCTTTAGGGGCTGCAATACCCAGATTTTTATAGTAATTAATCATATATTCGCCTGCTTTTTTCTGTCCTTTGCTTCCGGTGTCACGACCTTCCATATCGTCTGCTGCAATGACATACAGGTTTTTCTTTAAATCCTCTGCATTAATCTCTTTATAGGCATTATTAAATGCTTTATTATGTTTTGTTGAAACAGGATGCGAAGCATTTCCGTCAGCTATTTTTGCCGTTCCACAACTGTTCACTACAGCCATTGCGAATAACGGAATAAGTATTTTTTTCATAAAGAATAAATTTCTTAAAAATAACAATTTTTATTGAATCCCCGCATCAATAATCACGAGGACAAAATAATGTGCATTTCATTATAATTCTAACAATACATAGATTTTAAGTATAATTTTGATATTAAAATTTTATTATATTTGATTAAAATACAAAATAGGTGGATAAAATTTACGGATTTACTCATTACTCCTTTTTTACGGAGATGTCGGAACTGGCAACCAGGCACGGAAGCTTTGATCTTTCTTTGGGACTCCCGGATTTTGATATTGATGAACGCCTCACCGAATTTTTAAAAGAAGCTGCTGAAAAAAGCACTTACCATTATGAACCTCTTGCCGGCAGCCCTCTGCTGATAGAAAGTATCATTCGTTTCAACACAAAACGGGCTCACAGTATATCAGTCACCAATAGGGAAATTACTATTGTTCCCTGTGCAACCTTTGCTTTATATACTTCCCTGAAATCAATTCTGAATCAAGGCGATGAAGTCATCATTATTCAGCCTTCTTATTATACTTATGGGCCGGCTGTTGTGATGAATGGAGGTATTCCAGTTTACTATGATCTTGATGGCGACTTTACAATCCAATGCGATCTTTTCAAAAAATGTATCACTCAAAAAACAAAAGCCGTCATTGTCAATTCTCCCCAGAATCCAACCGGAAAAGTATGGAAGAAAGAAGACTGGAACCAGCTTTATGAACTGATTAAGGATCACGATATTTATTTAATTTCTGAAGAAATATATGATACTTACTGTTATGAAGAAGAAGAACATTACAGTTCTTTTATTCATCCGGGACTTAGGGAAAGGACTTTCTGCATTTTTTCTTTTGGTAAAATGTTTCATACTTCTGGCTGGAAAGTGAGTTATATGCTCGCTTCTGAATGTTTAACCTCAAGATTTCAATGTCATCAGCAGTATATTTCATACAGCGCGAATGCTCCGGCACAATATGCTATCGCAAAATATCTCGATGTATTTGATCCGGATATCAATAAAAAATTCATGCAGAAGAAAAGAGATACTTTTAGTGAAATGATTAAAGAAACACCATTTCTGATCGAACAGCAATCCGAAGGAAGTGTTTTTCAGGTGGTTAATTTCAGGACTATTTCTAAAAGCATGACGGATGTAGAGTTTTCAAAATGGCTGACGATTGAGAAAAAAGTTTCCTGTCTCCCGCTTTCTGCTTTTTATAATTCCAGAGATAATTCAGATTATATCAGGTTTAGTTTTGCTAAAAAAGATGAGCTCATTATTCAGGCCTTGGAACATTTGAGAAAGAATCTTTAATCTTGTCACATATTTTTTCCCGCAGATTGCACGGATTTCACAGATGGTGATGGATATTTTTGGCTGCATTGATTTTTTAGGACCTGAATAGATACGAAAAAGCACCGCCCGGGCGATGCTTTTATTATATTTTTTTGATTTTAAAGAGCGAGTACTCTTACATCAATTCTTCTGTTTTTTGCTTTACATTCATCAGTGTCATTAGCTTCACATACAGGATGTAGTGACCCATATCCTTCTGCTTCTATTCTATCTGCTGAAATACCTAACTCAAGAAGTTTCAGTTTTGCTGTCTGTGCTCTCAGATTAGATAATTTGATATTGCTATCCTCATTACCGCTATTATCTGTGTATCCACCCAATTTTATTTTCAGATCGGGATAAGCATTTAAAATTTCTGCCAACGTATTAAGCTGAAGTGCGGATTCTGCTTTCAGATCACTGGAACCTGTTTCAAAATAAAGGTTTTCAATGGTGTACCATTTATTAGGATCTAAAGCCGATTTATCTTTTTGTTTCACCACATTATAAAGCTGGTAAAGCTGGCTTCCATCACCAATAGCAATTGTTTTTCCTCCATCCAGTTTTATTTTCTGAATATTTCCTGTTTCATATACAAAGTCTCCGTTTTCATTAAGATGTCCTTTAACTTCTCCCGGAATGACCGTAATTATTTTAGAATCTCCATTTACAGTGGGTGCACTGCTTGAAATTCCTGTAAGACTTTCAATTTTTGCTTTTCTGTTGGCCTCAATTTTATCTTTATGTAAAACCGCCAAAGTAGGTGCAATCACCAGAGAAACAATTGACATTAATTTGATCAGAATGTTCATAGATGGCCCTGATGTATCTTTAAACGGATCTCCCACGGTATCTCCTGTTACGGATGCTTTATGAGGTTCCGAACCTTTGTAATACGTCTGTCCATTGATATCAACTCCTTTTTCAAAGGATTTTTTAGCATTGTCCCAGGCACCTCCTGCGTTGTTCTGGAACATTCCCATTAAAACACCACATACGGTAGCACCGGCAAGAAATCCTCCCAATACTTCAGGACCGAAAATAAATCCGATTAATAAAGGGGAAACAATGGCAATAGCACCAGGAAGCATCATTTTTCTGATGGATGCATCGGTAGAAATGGCAACACATTTCTCATATTCAGGCTGTGCTTTCCCTTCCAGAATTCCCGGAATTTCGCGGAACTGTCTTCTTACTTCCTCTACCATCGCCATGGCCGCCTGTCCCACCGCTGTAATGGCAAGTGATGAAAAGATAAACGGAATCATTCCTCCGACAAAAAGTCCGGCAAGAACATCTGCTCTGTAAATATCAATACCATCAATTCCTGCAATTCCTACAAAAGCTGCAAATAAAGCCAAAGCTGTTAAAGCAGCTGAAGCAATGGCAAATCCTTTTCCGGTAGCTGCCGTAGTATTTCCTACAGCATCCAGAATATCTGTTTTTTCACGTACTTCTTTGGGAAGTTCACTCATTTCAGCGATACCTCCGGCATTATCTGCAATGGGTCCGAAAGCATCGATAGCAAGCTGCATTGCTGTAGTCGCCATCATTCCGGCAGCTGCAATAGCTACACCGTAAAGTCCTGCACACAAATAAGAGCCATAGATTCCTCCTGCAAGTACAATAATAGGAAGTAAAGTAGATTCCATCCCCACAGAAAGTCCGCCGATAATATTGGTTGCATGCCCTGTAGAAGATTGTCTCACAATACTGGAAACCGGTCTTTTCCCCATAGCAGTGTAATATTCTGTAATAATACTCATTAAGGTTCCTACAACCAATCCAACCATTATCGCTCCGAATACTCCCATTTTCGTAAACTCATGTCCTCTCAGAACCATTTTTTCGGGAAGGATATAGGTTACCAGGAAATAGGACGCAATGGCAGTAATTACAATACTTCCCCAGTTTCCAAGATTTAATGCGTTTTGTACGCTGGAAGTGGATGATCCTTCATTATCATTAATTTTCACAAATAAAGTTCCGATCATTGAAAATATAATTCCTGTTCCTGCAATCAGCATGGGTAAAAGGATTGGAGCAAAACCTCCGAAAGCATCATCGGAAACAGTTTCCCTGCCTAATACCATGGTAGCCAGAACTGTCGCTACATAAGAACCAAAAAGGTCGGCTCCCATTCCCGCAACATCTCCTACGTTATCTCCTACATTATCTGCAATGGTAGCGGGATTTCGGGGGTCATCTTCAGGAATTCCGGCTTCTACTTTTCCTACAAGGTCAGCACCTACATCTGCCGCTTTTGTATAAATACCACCTCCTACTCTTGCAAAAAGCGCTATGGATTCAGCTCCCAGAGAAAATCCTGTAAGAATTTCAATTGTTCTTTCCATTTCATGGGAATCCACTGTGGCTTCAGGGGCAAAAATCTGTTTAATAATCAGAAATAACGCTCCCAAACCTAAAACAGCAAGTCCGGCAACGCCCATTCCCATTACAGAACCTCCTGTAAAAGATACTTTAAGTGCCTTTGATAATGAAGTTCTTGCTGCTTCTGCCGTTCGGACATTAGCTTTGGTAGCTATTTTCATCCCGATAAAGCCAGCACATGCTGAAAATATGGCACCTACTGCAAAGGCGATACCGATACTCCAGTGGGAATTGGCATTCGTTGATCCCATCACTGCTAACAGAATGGCGACAACTACAACAAAGTAAGTTAAGATTTTGTATTCAGCCTTTAGAAAAGCCATTGCACCATCTGCAATATGGCCGCTGATTGTTTTCATTTTTTCATTTCCAGCATTCTGCTTGTTGACCCAGTTGCTCTGAAGAAATGTATAAAGCAAAGCTATGACACCAAAAATTGGCACTAACATAAATAGATCCATAGTTTATTATTTTATATTAAAAATTGAGATTAGTCTTATAAATATAATGAAATTATAAACACATAATAAAATTCACTAATAATAATCTATTATTTTGTAAATTTGTTTCTCACCATGATTTGAATTAATTATTTATGAAAAGGATACTATATACTCTTTTATTATCTGCAGGCATAAGCAGCTGTCACCATAAGATTCCACAAGAAAAAGCTGAGATCCTCTATTTTGGAGGTCCTGTTATAACAATGGAGGATTCTTCTCCCCAGGTTGAAGCTGTAGCAGTAAAAGATGGTAAAATACTTTTTGCCGGAACAAAATCGGATGCAGAGCGCTTTTCAGAGCCAGCCACAAAATTGATTAACCTCAATGGAAAAACTCTTCTTCCCGGCTTTATAGATGTCCATGGGCATCTTACTTCAAGAGCCGGGATGATGGACGCTGTAGACTTATCGCCTGAACCTTATGGAACGGTGAATTCAATTAAAGATTTACAGATTACGGTTAAGAACTACATCAAGGACAATAAAATCACAGGTAAGCAGCCGATTATCGGAAATGGTTATGATGATGCCATTATGACAGAACATCGTCATCCTACAAAAACAGAGCTAGATGTCATCAGTAAAACCAATCCTATTATTGTTATTCATGCTTCTGGTCATGCCAGCGTAGCAAACAGTGCGATGCTGCAACTTCTGGGAATCACAGAAGCCTCAAAAGATCCTGAGGGAGGACATATCGGCAGGGATAAAAAAACAGGAAAACTGAATGGTAAATTAGAAGAGAACGCAAGTTTCACTGCTTTATTGACCTTAACGGAAAAAATGAATAAGGGCAAAGATACCCAGGCTCACTCCATAAAAAATCTGATGAAAGCCCAGGATGAATGGCTCAGCTATGGACAGACTACTATTTGTGATGGAAGAACTATGGGAGAAAGTGTTGCTCTGTTAGAAAAAGCAGCGTCCCAGAATCTTTTTAAAGCCGATATCGTTTACTTTCCTGATTATGAGTATTTCAAAAAGGATTTCAGCCGTTTCAAACCAAAGTATATGAAGTATGAAAACCGCCTGAAACTGGCTGGGTTCAAATTTTCTGATGATGGTTCTCCACAAGGAAAAACAGCCTGGCTGACTCAACCTTATTTAGTTCCACCTGAAGGCCAGTCTAAAGACTACAAAGGATTTCCCATATTTACGGATGAAATATTGTATAATGATCTGAAAACACTATTCCAAAATCAGATAACCGCACAGCTTCATGTGAATGGAGATGCCGCAATAGATCAGGCTATACGTGTTATTAAAAGGTTAAAAGATGAAAATATATACAAACCGGAATTACGTGCCACATTGATTCATGTACAAAACAGCCGCCCTGATCATATTCAAAAGATAAAAGAATTAGGGGTAATTCCTTCTTATTTTTCTACTCATGCTTATTTATGGGGAGATTGGCATTACTCAAGTGTTTTTGGTCCTGAAAGAGCTGCTTTTATAAGTCCTGCTCACTCAGCATTAAAAGCAGGAATTACGTTTACCATTCATCATGACGCCCCGGTTACACCACCAGATCTGATCACTGGAGTATATGCCGCAGTGAATAGAAAAACACGTTCAGGGATGATTTTAGGACCCAATGAAAGAATCACTCCTCTTGAAGCCTTGAAAGCGATTACCATCAACGGAGCTTATCAACTGCAGGAAGAAAACAGAAAAGGGTCTATTAAAGCGGGTAAACTGGCAGACTTTGTTATTCTGGATCAGAATCCTTTAACGATAAGTCCTGAAAATCTTAGAAACCTCAAAGTTTTAGAAACCATCAAAGAAGGTAAAACTTTATATAAAAGAGATTAAGATGATGACTAACTGATCATTGACTATGAAAAAAATTATTATACTTATTTTGGGCCTTTTATGGGGAATATCCGCTTTTGGACAAGGTCACTACACAGGTTCTTCATTCAACCCCAATGATTATTTTGCACCACATCCCGGATGGATTATTCCCGTATGGTACGGCTATGCCAACATGGACTATCATAATGCTTCCGGCCAAAAGTCTGACCAGCTTATTAATCCTGCTCCGGGAAATCCTACAGAATTGCATATCAAGCAGAATGTAAAGACTCATTCTTTTATTCTGATGGCCATTTATGGCGGAAAAGGAAAAATTCTAGGAGCCAACTGGGGAATGATGATCATCCCTACCCTGAATAGTCCTACCGCCAATATTGCACTGGATTATTACTCCAGCCAAACCGGATCAGGGAATTATGTTTTCACCAATAAAAGTATTGGGTTTGGAGATATGTATATTCAGCCGATATGGCTATCCTGGACCAAAGGAAAGTTTAGCTATGCTTTTAATTATGGAGTTTGGGCTCCTACAGGAAAATATAAACCTCATGATCTGGATAATGGAGGGCATGGGTATTGGTCTCATAATATCCGTGTAGCCGGAAAAATGAAGCCGACCTCTAAGACCAATATCAGTATTGCCACGACTCTGGAGGTCAATCAGTGGCAGAAAGATACCGATTTTAAAGAAGGAAGTCATTTTACAGTAGATGCCGGCGGGTCATTTGTTTTAGATTCAAGGGGTGATGAAGTGGGTATTTTTGGTCATTATACAACTCAGGTTGGAAATGATAAAGGAACGAATGGCGGCTTTGTCTCTGATCAGATCGCTGGAATTGGTGCCTTTGCTTCTTACTGGATTGTTCCTATGAAAATTGGATTGATGGGAAGAATCACTCAAAACTTCGCTGTGGAAAACAGGTTTGGCGGAACGGCTGTTCAGGTGGGTCTTAATTTCTTACTCCCAAGCACCGCTCATTAGTATTTCAAAAAAAATCGAAGATTATTTTAATGATATCAATCAAAAAGGCAGATGAATTTTTCATCTGCCTTTTTAGTATGTCTGTAAAGGAAATATTATCCTCCGAATTTATCTGCGTAGTCTGTCTGAGAAGCTTTAATCACTTTTCTTGCATGTTCAGCTCCGTAAACTTCCTGAATTCTGCATTTTGCAGGCTCATCTGGTAAATTCTTGTACGTTAGAAAGTAGTGCATTAATCTTCTAACTTCTGCTTCAGGTAATTCAGCGATATCTCTGAAATGTCCGAAAGCATGGTCGTTGATCATTACGGCTACAATTTTATCATCAGCTTCTCCACCATCGATCATTTTAAAACCTCCGATTGGAATAGCTTCCATCAATAAACCTCCAGCATGAATATTGTGAGAACTTAAAACACAAATATCAAGAGGGTCATGATCTCCCATTGTAACATCCGTAGCTCCTGCTTCTACAGCAAGTTTCATCACTTCCTTATCACAGTATGTTCTTGGAACAAAACCATATAAAGCAGGGATGATGTTAGAAAATTTCTGCGGTCTGTCTACCTTTAAGTATCCTGTTTCTTTATCTACTTCATATTTAATAGTATCTGAAGGAACAATTTCCACAAATACATTTACAACATTTGGCGCATCTTCTCCTGCAGAAATTCCGTGCCATGGATGTGCTTTAAAATTTGGAATCATTATTTATCTGTTATTTTTTTAAGTTATTATTAAAATTTCTTTTCTTAAATCTTCTATGGTTTCAGCAATATAATCATTGCTTTCCATATAGTTCATGATGAAAATCGTTTTGAATTCATCCAGCTGAACTTCTCCTTTCAACCCGTCATACGTTTTGTGAAGCAGTTCTATAATCGCATTTTTTGAGTCTACGATATTCTTCCATGAATTTTTTGTAATGTATAACTGCTGTGAAGAGTTATACTCAAATTCTTCATTGATTGCCTTTTCAGTCAGGTAAATAAACTCATGAACAGCTAATCCCCTGTCAAACCTCTGTATAAGGTTTGAAGGTTTCATTCTGTCCAGAAACAAGGTCATTCTTTCATAGGAATGTGCTTTGTTCTCTGAATTTGACTTCACAGTGAGTAATTTGATTTCCTGGTTTTTAAGCGTAATGTATGAGTGTACAAATTGTCTGAGCAAAACCAGAAAAGGAATTGCAATAATCAATGCAAATGCATAGGGTAGATATCCTGAGAGACTCGTCATAATTTTAGACTGCAAAATTACTAATTATTTTCCGTCTTCTAAAGAGTTTTTAAAGATATCCACTTTAGAAATTTGTATATAGACTAATGCAAGCATAATTATAAGATAAAAGCCAAGCATCATCCTGTTTACCAGAGACGGAAAAACCAAAAATCTCAACATAACGGCTCCATAAATAATAGCAAAAAACAAGAGCTGAGCCTGATTTTTTTTATTATAAAATGAAAAACGATTCGCCAAAATGATTACCATGAAAATCAACAAGATTGGAAAATAGGAAGAGTTGAATTCCAACATTATATTCCTTTTAATAAAGTGAATATAATCTGAAAAGGAAAACGGATCGGGCTGTGACAGAGGATAAATCTGCACTTTTGTAAACTGATTCATAAAAAGTGTAGACCACGAAACCTGATTAAAAGCCTGTATTAAAAAGAAGGAAAGAAATACATATCCGTAAGATATCAATAAGGTACCTGTTTTAATCCAGAGATTATTCCTGTAAAAATAAATAAAGGCATATAAGAATGAATACAATATAAAATATTCCGGTCTTGTGAGGACACACAGCATAGCTAATATGCCTGCAAAAAAGAAATTTTTCCTCACTAAAAACACATAAAAGCTCAAAAGAAGCAACAGACATGATAAGGAATCTGCTGAAACATGGCGGGCCGACTCCGGCAAAGGTTTGAATAGTGAAATTAAAATAGTAAGGATAAAGGCCAGAGGATAATTTTTCAGAATTTTTATCAAAAAGATAAAAATCAGAATAAGTATCAAAGCATACGAAATAACTGAAATTAAAGAGATGGAGGCAGAAGCACTGAAACCAAGCTTAAATAATGACCAGCCGATAAAATTATAAAAAGGTTTTACCACAAAAAGCTGCAGCTCTTCTTCGTAGGCTTTGGGATTTTGCGAAATGATTTTATAGTATGTGCTCTCCCCTTTTGCTATTTCTTCAACCATTGGATCAACAGGGCCAAGTCCGGCAAAATCAGGATTCTTTTCCCTCAGCTCGTCATATACCTTCTGATGAATTTCTTCAATTTTCATTTCAGGATATTCCGTTTTATAAATCAGCCCCATATAGGCTTCCATATCAGTGTTGTAATAATGGTTGTTATACAGGTAGTATGACATAAAGCATACATACATTGAAAATATTAAAACAAGAATATTCTTCTTTTTTTCCATACACTGATATTATGAATACAAATGTAAAAAAACTATCTTTTAAACTTATATTCTTATAAAAGCTTTTATAATAAAGGATAAGCCTTAGTTAAAGTTCAAAGAGCGCCGGCCTTTGAGTTACTTCGTGATAGCACACACTATTTTCGTCAAAGAAATGATATACAAGACTTTTTCTCGTTCTGTTTTTATCTGTGTGAGGCTCTCCTCCGTGAAGAATATTGGCATGCCAGATTAGTAAATCCCCTTTTTTTGCTTTAAAAATTTCTTTTTTTAAACCTAATTCTTTTACTTTATCCTCAAGGAAAGTTTCATAAGCTCTGTAGCTTTTCTTTCCTATTTTCAGGGATGTCCCTTCATTATCGTAATCTGAATTCAAAAAATAAGGGAGTTTATGGCTTTTAGGAATATAGTGAAGAGCACCGTTACTTTCATCTACATCTTCCAGCGCAATCCATACTCCAAGTAATCCTCCCAATGGATATGTGGTCATGTGAATACTGTCAGAATGGGTTTTCTGCTGGCTTCCGTTGATGAAGTTGATACTTTGGAAAAGCTTCGATTTTCCATCCAGCAAAACAGATAAAAAGTCTAAAAGTTCTTTATCACTTCCTATATTTTTAATGATTTCAGAATGATGGATTGCAAACATCAGTTTTCCTCCATAGATAAATTTCAAAGTTCCATCCTCCATCAATTTATCAATTTCAGTATTGATCTGATCTGCTGTTTCCGGAGTGAGGTAATTCCTCAGAATCATATAGCCATTCTCATCATACTGAAGAGCACTTTCTTTATTTTCTTCAGAAAGTTTCTTAAAAAAAGGAGTTTCCTTCAGTTTTGTATCATCCAGAGTTCTTTCGCTGGCGGGAAGGTGGGCAAAATCTTTGCTTGAAATACTTGAAAAATAGCTCTTATTGATTCCGTATTTTTTATATAAGGGAATATTATGCTTTAATTTATTTTTTTTAAATAAGTTATAAAGCATGTATGACAATTTGTACTGACGAATCTGTTGTAACATAACTGTTTTACTAAGGATTTTATAAAGTTACGGAATATTACTTAATTAGAACCAATCTAAACAATGCTTTTCATCATAAAAAAGACCTTCCTCTTACTACAAGATATGCTAACTTTTTGAAAAGGTTCATTTTTGAATTTTCAATAATTCCGTAAGGTCTTAATTCGGGGCGAAATCCCCTGAAAAACTCTTCAATATTGGGAAGCTCACCTCCTTCGAAATCAAAGATATGAGTTTCTATATTTTCTTTAATAACATGATCAATCAATACAGATGCTCCTGATAATCTGACATAATCTTTATCATTAAAATTCCCTAAAAGTGCTACCATATTACTATCCGAATACGTAGCAATCACATTAGCAATCTTTTTCTGATAGTAAAAAGCTGTGAATTTCAGATATCCGGACTTATAAAAGCTCTCGAAAATTCTCATGAATTCAGAAAGATCATGGTCTTTGTTCAGCCCTATCGTATTGGATTCAATAAAAGCTTTTGCTTTCTCATAAGGGATTGTTTTAATTTCTGATTCTTTTAAAACAGCTTCATCTAACCGAAGTTTTCTTTTTCTTTTGGGTGAATATCTCGAATATACTTTCTCATAAGCGTCAGGATATAGTAAAAAGTTTTTCTTGATTCTGATCTTTGTACGAAGCTGATTGACATCATTGAAAGGATATGCCCTTATCATATAATTTTTTTCCAGATATTCTAAAAAAGCTTCATTAAGTTCAAGGTTGTCTTTCTCAGAAAAAACACCAAGCTGCTGGCAAAGTTTAGGGTTATGGACAATTTTCATCCCATATTTTCTCACAAAAGGGACGGGCATCACCGCTTCATAATCTTTATAAACCAGAATATCCCATGGCATTGTAGAAGTAGTGTCCAGAAAATCTTTTGCTGCAGAATATTTTCTTTGTTCGGAATTTTCTAAACATTGAGCATATTTTGCAAAATCAATTTCATGGTATTTCAATCTTCTAATCATAATAATCCTGCGTCTGAGAAACTAAAATAAGAATCCTGCGTGACAATAATATGGTCTAAAAGCTGAATACTTAATGTATTTCCCGCTTCTTTTATTTTCTGTGTGATATTGATATCTTCCCGGCTTGGTTTTAAGCTTCCGGAAGGATGGTTGTGGGCAATGATAATACCGGTTGAAAAATGATCCAATGCGCCTTTGTAAAGGGTTCTTACATCTACAATAGACTGGCTGATTCCTCCCTGCGTGAGTTGAGATACATGAATTACTTTATTACTATTATTTAGGAAAATCGCCCAAAACTCTTCTGTTCTCAGATCGGAAAGCTGATTTCTCAGAATTGCATAAGCATCATGGCTGTTTCCGATAATTGTTTTTTCAGGAATTTCCTGTACAGCTCTTCTTCTTCCGATTTCTAAAGCTGAAATAATTGAGATGGCTTTTGATTCTCCAATACCTTTGAATTTCATCAGATCCTTGGCAGAAAGTAAGCTTAATTCATGCCAGCTATTATTGACGGAAATTAAAATTTTCCTTGCTAATTCCAAAGCGTCTTCCTCTCTATTTCCGCTTCCCATAATAATTGCCAGAAGTTCAGAATCAGAAAGTGAGCTTTTGCCTTTCTGCAAAAACTTTTCTCTGGGTCTGTCATCTTCAGCTAGGAGTTTTATGGCCATGGAAAAATATTACGAATATTATCAATTAATAGAAAGCATATAAAATGACAGGTTTTGTAGAACTATCAATATATTTTGCCGTTTCTTTGAGGGCATTTACAGAAAGCATAGGGCATCCTAAACTCAGACATGCAGGAGCCTGCGATTCTGCGTCAGGAATGCATCCGTAAGAATGAAGAACGATTGCTCTCTGCATGGCATTGCTGTTGGTAACATCCAGTCCTGCCAGGCGGTAAGCTTTCCCAAATTTCCCCACATAGCTTTCTCCGATAGCATATTTTCCAAGGGATGACTGATAAGAGCCTTCAACATTACTGAATTTTAAAGCATCCGATTTTGGAATGACAGAACCTGAACCATGAGAAACTACAGCCTGCTGCAGAATTGTATTGTTTTTCAGGTTATAAACAAAATAACGATACTTCCCCGAGGGGATTTTAAAGTTGATAAAAACAGCCAGTTCCTGATTGTACTCTTTTCCTTTAATAAAATTTTTAATTTCCGAAATTCTTGTCTGAGGAATACCCAACGGATTCAACTGCTGGGATTCAGCTTTTGAACAGGAAATTAAAATTAAAAAAAGAAAAATAAAGTGTTTCATCATCTGGCGTTGTATAGTGCTACTCTATGATCATTCCGTCTTTCATAACAAGCTTGCGGTCTGTAATTTCTGCAAGATTCGGGTTATGGGTTACAATGACAAAAGTTTGATTGTATTTATCTCTAAGATCAAAGAACAGTCGGTGAAGATCATCCGCATTCTTGGAATCAAGGTTACCGGTAGGTTCATCCGCAAAAATGATTTTCGGAGAATTAATTAAAGCCCTTGCCACCGCTACCCTCTGTGCCTCTCCACCTGAAAGCTGGTTGGGTTTATGATTCAGTCTCTGTTCTATCTTCAGGTCTTCAAATAAAGCATAAGCTTTTTCAAGAGCTTCTCTTTCGTTGGCTCCTGCTATTTTTGTAGGAAGCAAGACATTTTCCAGCGCTGTAAACTCTGGAAGAAGCTGATGAAACTGAAATACGAAACCGATATTCTGATTTCTGAACTTCGACAGCTGCTTATCATTCATATTAATAAATGACTCTCCTGCTATTTCAATCTCCGTATCATACTTACCGGATTGGGTAGGATGATCCAGTGTTCCTAAAATCTGCAACAGTGTAGATTTACCTGCCCCTGATTCTCCCACAATAGAAACCACCTCTCCTGTTTTGATATGAATATCAACTCCTTTCAGTACTTCTAAATTCCCATAAGACTTATGGATATTTCTTGCTTTAATCATGATTCAAAAATAGTGAATTGCCTGCAAATAAAAAACCGCTTTTTGAAGCGGTTTATATTTTATTTTAGATTTATTAGAATTAGATTTCTCTGATTCATTTATACAGTTCTTTTCTATTATTTTTTTAATTACTACAGTCTTATTTTTTATAAAAACATTTTTTAATAGAGTTTTTTTCTAAACCATTCTAAACCTATAAGGTTTTTGAAACCTTATAGGTTTGGCATTTATCATCATTTTCATTTACCCACAAAAACAAAAAAGTCTCCCGGTTTGGGAGGTTTATATTATTGCTTTGTTAATACAATATCCTTCGGAAAATTAATAGGGAAATCTCCATACTGATCTACATAAGCATTATGCTGACAGTTAGGATCTATTATACTTGGAAGATATTCGAAATGTAATGTCATTTGATTTCCAGTAAAATTTGTAATATCCAAAGTTGCAGTTTTTCTACACATATTTTTAGGATAGAAATATAGTCGTTTTATATTTCCATTTTTTAAATTAAATCCAATTCCATCAAATTCAGGATGTGCATAATCAAAGTTCAAAATTCGATCTATTTCAATATTTCCACTAGAATTAATTACCTTTCTTTCTCCCAAAATCATATCTTTATATATAATTCGAATTATCTCCTAATTTATATTTATTTTTTCTTAAATCTAAATACAAGGTTTTCCCATTCCATATCCCTTTCCACATACCAACATATTTATCCAGTTCACCATCTAGGTCTTTGTAGTAAGCTCCATTTGGGACATCTTCTTTATAGTTTAAAGGATAAATTTGTGCATTACATGAGATTGTAATAAATACCAGTAATATTGATAATCTGTGTTTCATAATCTGTGTTTGGAAAGAAAACCTCTGGAATTGGAGGCTTTATATCATTGCTTTGTTAATACAATATCCTTCGGAAAATTAATAGGGAAATCTCCATACTGATCTACATAGGCGTTATGCTGACAGTTAGGATCTATAATACTTGGAAGATATTCGAAATGTAATGTCATTTGATTTCCTGTAAAATTTGTGATATCCAAAGTTGCAGTTTTTCTACACATGTTTCTAGGAGAGAAATATAATCGTTTTATATTTCCGTTTTTTAAATTAAACCCAATTCCCCAAAACTCTGTTCCCTCACTTCCGAAATTAGAAATTCTATCAATTTCTACAGTTCCGTTTGAAGCTATAATTTTTCGTTCTCCCAATATCCTATCCTTGTAATATGGATGAGTTCCATCACTGTAATCCTTAATTTTTTTTAACTCTAAGTACACTGTCTTTCCATTCCATGTTCCTTTCCATAAACCAACATATTTATCAAGTTCACCATCTAAGTCTTTGTAGTAAGCTCCATTTGGGACATCTTCTTTATAGTTTAAAGGATAAATTTGTGCATTACATGAGATTGTAATAAATATCAGTAATATTAATAATACTTGTTTCATAATTATAATTTTTTAATTCGGACAATCAGCTTCCTGACGTGTTCCATTTACTAAAGTTAATGATGAATTTCCACTAGTTGTGGTTTTATAAAGTTTTAATCCATCCATATTCATTTTATCACTCATAAATTTAAGGAACTCTGTTTCTAACTTTTCCATATTATAAGTTGCATCTCCACTTACATTTCCTATAGTAACTGCTTTATTTAGATTTTCTATGTAATCCTTATTCAATTTATCTAATTCTTGAATTGTATAATTAGGTAAAGGGGTTGTAGATGTTCCATCAAAATTAAAAGAATAATTTCCATTACTTGTTACCAGAGTAAATGTAAGATTATTTAATGGTATCTTAGGTGTATTCGTAGGTATTGCGTTCCAGTTCTGTGCCCAAACAATCCATTGGTTAAAGAAGATGATATCACCTGGTGAAAACATTGGATACAATCCGTCATAATGTGAATGCATTAGTGTTATTGTATTTGAAAACGCCTTAAGATCCACTTGTTGTGTTCCAGGTTTATTTTGTAGTATTTGGTTTTGTAAAGTGCCATTAGAATTAGTTCCTATTCTATAACCACTTTCATAGTTATCACTTGTTTTTCCTTCCAGAGAAGTTATGTTATTTTTAAATATAAGATTAGAGGTTTGTGTTTTCAATTTTGAACAAGGATCTTCTGTTTCCGGCGGATCCGGATACTCATAGCCAACACCTCCACCTCCGTCATCCATTCCTATAGGATCAAATGTCTTGGGGGTTGTGCCGGGAGTCCATTTACAAACTGTTTCTGAAGTTGTATATGGAGTACAATTAGGTTCATTGTTGGTACATCCAATGGTAATCCATCTTGTACTACACACAAAAGTTGATGTATTTCTTGATGAGACTCCGGTTTGAGGTTCTGTTTTCTCTCCAGAATCGGTGATATTGGAAAAGATGACAGCATGGAAAAAATCGGCCATTCTTTTGTCATCTTTTTCAAAGAAATAGACTTTATTTCCTTCCCTTACGGCTTCCATAAGGAGAACTACTCTGTTATTTTTTACTACAGGAACAAGCAGATATTTTTCTCCGAACTGGCCGAAGGTCATAGCATAATCCCAGTACAGTTCACCATATCTGCTTTTTACATGTTCAGCATTGGCTACTTTCATAAATACCTGCTGTACTTTATGGATGTATACTTCGTCTTCCTTCCAGAAGCTTTTTGAAGCAAATCTGGTAGAAGAACGATAAAAGCTTTCTTGAGCAGGGTCTCCTGCTGAGAATTCTTCGTTCCGGCAACACCATAAGGTGGACAGAATAGTAAATAGAAAGAATAATCGAAAAATAGTTTTTTTCATAGACATTTGGTTTTTATTGTGTTAAATATAATTATTTTTCAAACATGAGAGAAATAAATTATTATTCAAAATCTTCTTTTGCATAATTCTACCCCAGTATGAAGAAAGAATAGCGGAATTAAAATCACAAGTAAAGGAACTTAATGGAGAAATAAAGATCCTGAAAAAGTAATTTTTCAAATATTAAAAACAAAAAACCTCCCAATTTGGGAGGTTTCACTATTTTCAATTCAGAAAATTACAGTAACAATGTTAATGGACTTTCTAAATATGTTCTTAATGTCTGCAGGAACTGAGCACCAGTAGCACCGTCTACTACTCTGTGGTCACATGCCAATGAAAGCTTCATGGTGTTTCCAACTACAATCTGACCATCTTTAACGATTGGTTTCTCGATAATTGCTCCTACTGAAAGGATAGCAGAGTTTGGTTGATTAATGATACTTGTAAACGTTTCGATTCCGAACATTCCTAAGTTTGAAATAGAGAATGTAGATCCTTCCATTTCGTTAGCCTTAAGACCTTTGCTCTTAGCTCTTGAAGCCATATCTTTTACGGATGCAGAAATCTGAGTATACGTCATCTGATCTGTATTTTTCAATACAGGAACTACCAATCCGTCTGGGATAGCTACTGCTACACCAATGTTGATATTTCCTCTGTGAATGATCTTATCCCCTGCCCAGCTCGAATTTACCTGAGGGTGTTTTCTTAAAGCAATTGCAGTCGCCTTAATAATCATATCATTGAAAGAGATTTTAGTATCAGGTAAAGAATTGATTTCTTTTCTTGCTTCAATTGCCTTATCCATATTAATCTCAACCATCAGATAGTAATGAGGTGCGGAGAATTTACTTTCAGAAAGACGTTTTGCAATGATATTTCTTACCTGTGAATTTGGAGTTTCTGTATCTTCACCTTGTACAAAGCTTACTGCAACAGGAGCAGCACTTGCCGCAGGAGCTGAAGCAGCCGGTTTTGCAGCTGGCTGATAATTTTCAATATCTTTTTTAACGATTCTTCCGTTTTCACCAGATCCCTGAACACTGTTGATATCAACTCCTTTATCCTGAGCCATTTTCTTAGCCAGTGGAGAGATTGCAACTCTGTCAGAAGATGAAGTCTGAGCAGCCGGAGCAGCTTTTTCTTCTGTTTTGGCCTCTGCTTTTGGTTCAGCTGGTTTTTCAGTGGACTGACCCGCTGCTTTTGGAGCACCTACAGCAGAAACATCTGTTCCTGCAGGGCCAATGATTGCCAATACGGAATCAACCGGAGCAGCACCTCCTTCTTCTACACCCTGCTTCAATAATACTCCATTGAATTCAGATTCGAAATCCTGTACTGCTTTATCTGTTTCGATCTCAGCAAGAAGATCTCCTTCTTTTACTGTATCACCTACATTTTTGTGCCATTTAGCGACCTTACCTTCTGTCATTGTATCAGAAAGTCTTGGCATTGTAATAATTTCTACTCCTGCGGGAACTTCTGCAGCAGCAGGTTCAGCAGTTTCTGCTTTAGGCTGTTCTTCTGACTTTTTCTCTTCAGAACCTGCATTGGGAGCGGCAGCTCCGCCTGTCAATCCTGAAATATCTTCTCCTTCATTCCCGATGATAGCTAAAACAGAGTCTACAGCAGCAGCAGCACCTTCTTCTACACCTACGTATAAAAGGGTCCCTTCTATTTCAGATTCGAAATCCTGAACTGCTTTATCAGTTTCAATTTCAGCTAAAATATCTCCTTCTTTTACTTTATCTCCTACTTTTTTATGCCATTTTGCCACCTTACCTTCCGTCATCGTGTCGGACAGGCGGGGCATCGTAATTACTTCTGCCATAATTTATTTTAATTTGAAAATTTAGCAATCTGAAAATTTGAAAATTAAAAAAGGACATCATCTATCACATTTTCAAATTCTCAAATTGTCAAATTAACTCATTATCTTTTAGTTTTCTAATTTGTCTAGGAATGGATAATCTTCCTGAGCATATACATACTCATAGATTTTTTCTGTATCCGGGTACGGAGAGTTTTCCATAAATTCGATACACTCTTCAACAAAGTCTCTGGACTTGTTATCCATCACTTCCAATTCTGCTTCTGTAGCCCATCCGTTTTCTAAAATTCTATGTTTTATCAATTCGATTGGGTCGTCATTTTTATGAAGAGCAACTTCTTCTTTAGATCTGTATGGCTCAGCATCAGACATAGAGTGTCCTCTGTAACGGTAAGTTCTTGCTTCAATGAAAGTAGGTCCGTCTCCTCTTCTTGCTCTTTCAATAGCTTCGTAAGCAGCTTCTGCCACTTTTTCAGGATCCATTGCATCAACAGCAAGGCAAGGCATTTCGTATCCTAATCCTAATTTATAGATATCTTCGTGGTTGGCCGTTCTTTTTACAGAAGTTCCCATTGCATATTGGTTGTTTTCTACAACAAATACTACAGGAAGTTTCCAGTTCATTGCCATGTTGAAGGTTTCATGTAAAGAACCTTGTCTTGCAGCACCATCACCAAAGAAACAGATGTTTACTGCTTTTCTGTCGAAATATTTATCTGCAAAAGCAATACCTGCACCTAATGGAATTTGTCCTCCAACGATACCATGTCCTCCGTAAAAACGGTGTTCTTTACTGAAAATGTGCATAGATCCACCCATACCTCCGGATGTTCCTGTAGCTTTACCACAAAGTTCTGCCATGATTCTTTTAGGATCTACTCCCATCGCCATTGGATGGATGTGACATCTGTAAGCAGTAATCATACTATCCTTTGTAAGATCCATTGCATGTGTAAAACCGGCAGGGATAGCTTCCTGACCGTTATACAAATGTAAAAATCCTCTGATCTTTTGTTTTAGGTAAAGAGAACGGCATTTGTCTTCAAACCTTCTCCACATTGTCATATCTTCATACCACTTCAGGTATACCTCTTTAGAAAATTCTTTCATGTGTTAGCTCTTGCTTTTTTATGATGAAATAGTTGAGCAAAATTATGAAAAAAACTTTGTTTTTATTCTATACATACATAACTTTTCGATTTTTCTGCAAAATCTATTTGCGGGCTGTATGGATTATTCTTAATTTCCGACCCCTTGGAAGAATGACAAAGCTGCGTTTTATCCTTTATATTCTTCCTGTCAAATCCATGAAATCACCCTACCCATAATGCTTTTCTGAAAAAATATATGATTCTGAGATATTGAAATTCATTACATTTTGTTCTTCTATTTCATTCCTCTTTAATTATTGTTAATATACCTTTTGGTTATTTCAACAGCTTCTTTTCCGGGGAAAAATCTGTAAGTTTGAGGGTTCTGTCTTCAATTTCATTAACGAAATTCCCATATTGCTTTGCGGTTTTGGCTTTAATTTCCTTCCATTCCTTATCGGCCATAAATCTTTCCCAGGATTTTTTCATAGTAGCTTCATCTTTCCACTCAAGCAGATAAACAAATTCTGTTTTATCTTTAGATTCCGATTCCCAGATCGCCACAATGGTAAATCCATATTTCTTCATTATTCTGAGCGCATGATCCCGGAAACGATCCAGAAAAACCAGCTTATTCTCTTTGGGAATTTCATAGATTCTTAATTGATGGATAGGTGGTAGCATAGAAATATTTTCAGTGGAAACCTTTTGACCAAAAGCCAAAGAGCCTGATAATATCAATAAGAATGTGAATAGATGCTTCATTATAATGATGATTAAAACTGATCAATTAAAACTAAGCATTTCCCGCAAAATTTAATATGCATGTGTATAAGAAAAAATATTTAATCCCCTCAAAAAAACACCTGACAACCCACCCGCTTACCCATTGAATCAACGATTCCTTCTCGTGGTTTTCATTTGATGTTTGAGGTTATAATAGTATATTTGATTTTTAAATTTGATTATGGAAGAAAAACAATCTTCATTACTGCACAAAATTTCAAAAGTCATTTCTGATTTTTTTAATCCATTGGTCTCTCTGATCCTATTTTTTGTCTATATGAGTATCAGGGAATATTCTCTTAAAGATTCTATCTTATATTTTCTTCCTGTATTATTAATGATCATCATTCCGGTTGTGATATGGCTGGTATGGAATGTAAAGACGGGAAGATATACCAATATGGATGTTTCCAACCGTGTTCAAAGGAAAACCTTATACATATTTATTGCAGTCTGTGTGATCGCGTATCTTCTTTTTAATTACATCAGAAACGGATATATTGATCTTGTCATGCTGTTTATTCTGGTACTTCTTTTCGCTCTTCAGATCAGCAATCTTTTTATCAAAAGCTCGATGCATACGGCGTTCAATGTATTTGTGGCAGCACTTTTTTTCTCGTTTGACTGGAAAATGGGTCTTGGGTGGCTGGGCATCGCTATTTTGGTTGGAATCACCCGTATTATTTTAAAAAGGCACACCATAAAAGAAGTATTTATGGGGGCTGGAATAGCATTTCTGGTATCTTTTATCTATCTTTATTGCAATATTCAATTTCAACATTAGAATACTCTATGAAAATAAATCATCTTACTGCCGCAGAAGAAAACTTTATGAAGCTGTTTTGGAAAATGGAATCTTTCTATCTGAAGGACGTTATGGAGCAGCATCCGGAACCGAAACCACACCAGAACACGGTTTCTACTTATTTGAAAATATTAGTTGAAAAGGGCTATCTATCTACTGTAAAAGAAGGAAGAATCTTCAAATACAGCGTGCTTGTTCCTTTAGATGGGTATAAAAAATTCCTGTTAAAAGAGCTTTCGCACAACTTTTTTAATAATTCAGGGAAGGAAATCCTGGAGCTCCTGTTAAGTGAAAAATTAATCTCCCAGGAAGATATGAAAGGTTATTTTGATCTTAAAATCGAAATAAAGCCAGCCAAAATCGAAGAACCTAAGTTTGAATTTGCTGAAGAAATTTTAAGTCCGAAAAAAGAGAAAAAAACAAAGGGAAAGGATAAGGAGAAAGAAAAAGACAAGGACAAAAAGAAAAAAAAGAAAAAAGATTAATCTAAATCCCAAAAACACCAAATCATGAAAACAAAATTCCAGGAAACTCTAAGCCGGGCCAATGAAGTCATTTTCCGATATCCTATGGTTTTGGCAATGGCTTTATTAGCTGCTATTGGTGCCATATGTATTGTGGAAACAGAGCGCAGTGAAATTACTTCTTATATTAAATTCACTATTTGTTCATGTCTCGGAATTTCTCTGATGTTTGCATTAAAAATGCTGTCACAGAGAATCGGGAAAGAATTACTCCTACACGTATCCGGTATAATTTTCCTTATAGGTTTTTATTGTGTCCTGCCTGATAAAAAAAACAGCTTTACGGAAGTGTATGCTTATATCATTGCTGTTACTGCTCTACTCTCTCACTTACTGGTATCATTTGTTCCTTTCCTGGAGAAAGACAGGGAGCTCAGATTCTGGCAGTACAACAAAAATCTTTTTATCAATATTTTTCTCACTGCCGTATTTACAGGAGTTTTGACAGGTGGTGTGGAATTAGCCATCTTAGCGGTTGATAAACTTTTTGACTTTAACTTCCATGACAGGATTTACAGAGATACATTCTTTGTCCTTGCTATTTTGGGGAGCAGTTTTATTTTCCTTTTATTTAATGATAAAGGCTTAAATAACCTTGAAAAAGATGGAACTTATCCCGTTGTTCTGAAGTTTTTTACTCAGTTTATATTAATTCCGTTACTCCTTATCTATGTAACGATTCTTTATTTCTATTCTGTTAAAATATTAATCAATTGGCAGCTTCCAAGAGGCTGGGTCTCTTACCTTGTTTTAGCTTATAGCATTGTGGGTATTCTTGCACTGCTTCTGGTTCATCCGCTGAAAGAAGAAAACGCAAAATCCTGGGTCAGGATATTTTCAAAAGCATTCTATTATACAATTGCTCCTTTGATTATTTTGCTTTTCACCGCTATTTTTACCAGAATTTTAGCGTATGGCTATACAGAACCAAGGTATTTCGTTCTCCTGCTCGCTCTATGGCTGTTAAGCATTGTTGTATATTTTATTTTCAGCAAAAAAGCTACGATAAAGTTCATTCCGGTCAGCTTATTTTTATTTGGAGCTTTTGCCTTAATTTTCCCTTACCTTAATGCATTCAGTGTGGCTAAGAGAAGTCAGAAAACAGAATTGATGAATATTTTAAACCAGCATCAGCTAATGAGTGCAGGCAAGATTAATTTTCAGAAAAAAGTTACTGATACTGTCCGTAATGAAATTGCTGATAAATTTGAATTTCTGGCTGAAAGAAAGCAAGGTGAATTTCTATCAGCTCTGCTGAACGAAAAAGATCAGACTGAATTAGCTGATAATATTGAAAAAGGCACCTTTTACAGTATCAATTATAGCATTCAGAATAAGTTTGCAAACGTGGATGTGACGGTAAAAAACAGAGCATATGAAATGAACAGACTCGCTCTTGTTCGTGAAGAACAGGCGGTAGAACTGGGGAATTATCAGTATTTAATTTCTTTCCATCGGTATAGCAGAGAGTCTCAAAAAGTGAATAATGACCAGTTTGAACTGACAGACGATCTGACAGAAAAATCCTCATTAAAACTAAGTTTAAATTCTCAGGAAAAAATAGATTTCGGGCCACAGATTATTAAATTATTTGAGGAAAATAAAAACAAAACCGGAAACGTAAAAGTTCCTGAAATTGCTATGGAATCAGATTTGGGCAAATACCATGTTAAGCTTATTTTCAGTGAAATCACAAGGGAGAAATACTCAGAAAATGACACGCCGAGTATTTATTACGAAAATGTTTACATCCTTATCAGATTAAAATAAGCATTTAAATAAAAAGAGACTACCTTGTGGATAGTCTCTTTTAGTTTTATCTAAATAGGTTGTTATCTATTAGTTCCTGAACTCCATAATGGAGTATAATCGCTATAGACAACTAAGTTTCCGTCATTTTGTACAGAAAGTTTGTTGGCTCCTCTGCGGGAAGTATTTGAGCTCCAAACTGCTTTATTATAAGAATCATAAACAACCAGATTTCCATCTGACTGGAATTCAGCTCTGCTTCCTTTATTATCTGTTCCGGATGCCCAGATAGAATCTCCGTTATCGTAGGATAAAACAAGATTTCCGTCATTTTGGAATGTCAGATAATAGCTGCCATTAGGAGAGAACACTTTTGTTCCTTTACGGAATTTGTACCCTGTACTTATATTTCCATTCCCACGGCCAAAACCATTGTCTCTTCCACTATTTTTCAAATCGCTTTTTGAAGCCCATAGCGGATTGTTACCGTTATAAATAACAAGATTCCCATCATCCTGAATGGTTAATCTTTCAGCTCTTCTACCATTAGTGTTAGAACTAAAAGCTACTCCATTTCCGGGAGTATACACTACTAAGTTCCCGTCATCCTGAAAAACAGCTCTTACTCCTTTGTTATTTGTTCCTGTATCCCACATGGCAACTCCGGCTCTGTTATATAAAACCAGATTACCATCATTTTGAAAAGTTAAATAGTATCGGTTGTTACTTGCCCAGTATTTTCTGTTTTGCTCAATGTTCTGACCGGTATAAATGTTTTGTGCATTGATTAATAATCCACCAAACACCATCATTAGTGCTAATAAATGTTTTTTCATTATAATTATTTTTGATTGATTGATAATTTCTAAAATTATGCCAAAACATCATCCTATTCCAACCCAGTTTATAATTAAATGATTTACTGGAAATTAAATTCCATAAAAAAAGCGGCTTAAAAGCCGCTTCATATTTTTTACCAACGATTTCCGCCTCCGCCACGGTTGTTACCATAGCCTCCGCCTCTATTGTTGTTGTTACCATAACCTCCACCTCTGTTGTTATCGAAGCTTCTTCTTGGCTTCTCTTCTCTTGGCTTAGCTTCAGATACGTTTAGAGTTTTTCCGTTGAATTCTTTTTGGTTAAGAGCTTCAATAGCTTGCTTTCCTTCTTCATCACCCATTTCTACAAAACCGAAACCTCTGGAACGACCAGTTTCTCTGTCTGTAACGATTTTAGCTGATGATACATCCCCAAATTCTGCGAATAGATCGTGCAACTCATACTCTTTAGTTGCGTAATTGATGTTTGAAACAAAAATGTTCATTTTAAATAAATTAAAAAATTAATAAAAATTTGGTATATAAAAGAAAAACAACATAAATTAATGAACAAATATTGATTCCAAATATAAACGTATGCAAGATACAATTAAAAATTTCAAATCAAAGCTTTTTTTAAATATTTCTCACATTATGTTGAATCTCAATATAAAAAAAGCACGCAAAACAACTGTAACAGAATGAATACCAATCAATTAAACAAAATCATATTTTATTATAAAATTAGTTAAAGATTGAAAACAAATGCCAACGCTTATTCCTCAAAATCAAGTTAATATGGCACACGACATTCTGTTTATCAACTTCATTACCAACTTATTTTTCATAAAATTTTAAATCCTGAAACAAAATATGAAAACATACACCACAAATTATACCAATACATTCATTGAAATTGCTGAAGACTGTCCGGCTTTCCAGGCACAGATTCCTCCTGAAAAGAAAGAAAAAACACTTGCCAATCTCCAATATGAGAAACTTATAAAAAGTCCTTATCAATATTCATCCGATGACATTATTTTTGAATGCTATGCTATTAAAAATGATATTTCAGAAAACGAAAAAGAGAATGAAAGGCAAAAATTCTTTTCGAAGGGTCAACCCTGCCTCCGATGTTCTCCTCTAGCAAAGAAATATGGATTTGGATTCCATCATAACAAGGAAGGAAAAGTTGCTCTGGTTGCCATAGAAAGTGAACAATATCAGACATTGCTGAATGATTCTTCAATCGCAAAAACCAAAGCCATGCGTTCCAAAAGAAAATGATTGAGAAAATGAATGATTCTTTTCAGATCAATAAATACTATTCTTTTGAAAAGATCAGCTTTTAACACTAAATTTGTACTGCAAATTATTAAAAGATGAACTACCATACCAGAAAATGGGTAAAACCCGAAGACTTAAACCCCAATCATTCACTTTTCGGAGGAAGACTCCTTCAATGGATAGATGAAGAAGCGGCTCTTTATGCTATCATTCAGTTGGAAAATACCAAAGTAGTAACAAAATTTATTTCTGAAATCAACTTTGTCAGCTCAGCCAAGCAAGGAGATATTATAGAAATAGGAATTGAAGCTACTCATTTCGGATCTTCTTCTATTACTTTAAGATGTGATGTAAGAAACAAAATGACCCATCAAACCATTATTACGGTAGAAAGAATTGTAATGGTAAATCTTAACGAAGAAGGCAATCCTGCTCCTCACGGCAAAACCCAGATAGAATTCGTAAAAGACAGGTTAAATAACAGCCTATGAAGATCTTTATAAAAAATATGGTCTGCAACAGATGTATTGCGGCAGTAGAAAATATTTTCCGCAATGCAGAGGTAGAGACAACGAATGTCTTATTGGGGGAAGTGGAAACAGAAGCTGAAGTATCTTCTGAAAAAATGCAGATTATAGAAAAAGAGCTGCTTGATACAGGCTTTGAAAGGATTATGGATTCAGCTCATCAGACAGTAGAAAAAATTAAAAACCTGATCATTATCAAAATAAGCGATCTTGATATCCCGGAAGACTTCCTGCTTTCCGAATTTTTAAGTTCGAAACTTCACAAAGATTACAGCGCTCTTTCCAAGACATTTTCTCAAAACGAAAATATTACATTGGAGCAATTCTTCATTCTTCAGAAAATTGAAAAAGTCAAAGAGCTCCTTTTATATAATGAATTCAATCTTACTGAAATTGCAGGAAAACTAGGTTATAAAAGTGTACAACACCTTTCTTCCCAGTTCCGGAATATAACAGGATTCACGCCTACTGAATTCAAAAAACTCAAAGAACACCATCGCAAAGCGCTTGACAATCTATAAATTTGAGTATTTGAGCGTTTAGAGGTAAAGGAGTTAAATATTCCTATTTCAATTACAAACTCTCAAACGCTCACACCCTACAACTCTCAAACCCTCTTACTCTTATACTCTCCCACTCACTAACACCTTCACCCTCCAACTTAATTTTATAACTATTATCCTTAAATTTATAACAACCTTAGTTTTCCATTTTGGAAATTTGTACTATAAATTTAAGAATCATGGAACAACAGTATAAAATACTCGGAATGACCTGTTCCGGCTGCCAGAAAAAAATTTCAAATCAACTGAACAGTGTTGACGGTGTTAAAGCCGATGTCAATCTGGAAACCCATACCGCAACCATCACTTCGGATCATGAAGTGAAACTTTCAATATTAAATGACGCACTGGCAGAAATAGGAAAATACAGACTTGAAGATCCAAATCATCCTGAAACAGCCTTTGTAAAACCTCAGGACCGCGTATCTCCGTCTTCAGTATACTATTGTCCAATGGAATGTGAAGGAGATAAAGTATATTTCAAACAAGGTGAAAGATGTCCTGTCTGCAAAATGTATCTGGTTCCTATTGAAGAAAAGCTGGCTAAAGATCCTAATCACAAACCAACCTACTCATCATCCAACCTTCCTGAAAGCTTTAAAAATAGTATCGGGAAGCATTATTGTCCGATGTTTTGTGAAGGCGACAAAGTATATGATGAGAAAGGCAGTTGCCCTGTCTGTCATATGGATTTAGAACCAATCACGGAAGAACTTGCCCAAAAAGCAAATTTACACCAGCATCACTCTCATTCTCACAGCCATCATGATCACCATCACAGCCATAGTCATGAAACGCCTAAAGTAACTGATGAAATGGCAGGCAGATATTATTGCCCGATGTATTGTGAAGGCGATAAAACCTACGATTCCAATGTGGGATGTCCGGTTTGCGGAATGGATCTTGTAAAATACCCTGAAAAGAAAACCGCAAAATATACCTGCCCTATGCACCCGGAAATCATTCGTGATGAACCGGGAGACTGTCCGATCTGCGGAATGGATCTCGTAAGAATGCCCGACAGCGCTGATGATGATGAAGATGAAACCTATACTATATTAAAAAGAAAATTCATTACTTCACTGGTGTTTACTATTCCGGTTTTCATCCTTTCAATGGGAGGAATGTTGATCAACTTCCCTTTCTCTCATCAGATTCAGGGATTTATTGAACTTGCTTTAACACTTCCGGTGATGTTTTATTCAGGCTGGTTTCTGTTGAAAAGAGGATGGGTTTCCTTCAAAACATGGAATCTCAATATGTTCAGCCTTATTGCACTGGGAGTGGCTGCGGCCTTTATTTTCAGTATTGTAGCATTAATTTTCCCGGACATTATTCCGCATGAAATTCGTGGTCACAACCATGAAATCCCATTGTATTTTGAGGCGGTCTGTGTGATTTTAACTCTTGTCATTTTAGGTCAGCTGATGGAAGCTGCGGCTCATAAAAAAACAGGAAATGCCATTAAAGAATTAATGAACCTTTCACCGGATGAAGCCAATCTTATGATAAATGGCGAAGAAAAGAAAGTCCTGCTTTCTCAGGTGAAAATAGGCGACTTATTAAAAGTAAAACCAGGCGAAAAAATTCCTGTGGACGGAAAAATTACCGAGGGAAATTCTATCGTAGATGAAAGTATGATTACCGGAGAACCTGTTCCTGTTGAAAAAAATGTAGATGATAAAGTATCTTCCGGAACCATCAACGGTAATCAGGTATTCATTATGAAAGCGGAAAAAGTAGGTGACGAAACCCTTCTTTCCCAAATCATTAAAATGGTTAATGAAGCCAGCCGAAGCAAAGCTCCCATCCAGAAACTTACAGATAAGGTTTCAAAAGTATTTGTTCCTGTAGTCATTCTTATTGCAGTCCTTACTTTCATCCTGTGGCAGTTTTTCGGTCCGGAAGGAAAAAGAACCTTATTTGCATTTGTAAATGCTGTAGCAGTTTTAATTGTAGCTTGTCCTTGTGCTCTTGGGCTGGCAACTCCAATGTCTTTAATGGTAGGAATAGGGAAAGGTGCCAAAAACGGAATCCTTATCAAAAATGCCGAAGCTCTTGAACAGATGAATAAAGTAAATGTTCTGATTACAGATAAAACAGGAACTTTAACAGAAGGGAAACCTTCAGTAGAGCATATTGAAACAATAAACGGAGATCAGCATCAGATTTTAAAACTGGCTTTTTCTCTGAATCAAAATTCTGAACATCCGCTTTCCAATGCTGTCATAAAAAGAGCAAAAGAAGAAAATCTGACGGCGGAAAAAGTAGATCAGTTTGAAAATATATCCGGAAAAGGAGTGAAAGGAAATATCAATGGCAAGACAGCTTATCTGGGAAATGAAAGTCTATTGACCTCACATCAGATTGTGATTCCTGAGAACTTAAAACAGAAAGCAGTAGAAGTTCAGTCGAAAGCCCATACGATTTCGTATATCGCACAGGATCAGCAGGTGCTGGGATTCGTAAGCTTTACAGATAAAATCAAAGAAAGCTCTAAAAAAGCGGTAAAACAACTGATGAGCGAAGGGATAGATGTCATCATGATGACCGGGGATAACGAGCATACAGCCAAAGCCGTAGCTGATGAGTTAGGAATCAAACATTTCAAAGCCAATTGTCTTCCTGAAGATAAACTGAACGAAGTAAAAAAACTACAGCAGCAAGGCAAGATCGTTGCTATGACTGGAGACGGAATCAATGACTCTCCTGCCCTTGCACAATCTGATGTTGGAATTGCCATGGGAACAGGAACGGATGTTGCCATTGAAAGTGCTGAGATCACCTTATTAAAAGGAGATATCTTAGGGGTAGCCAAAGCTAAATTACTTAGTGAAAAGCTTCTCAAAAACATTAAAGAGAATTTGTTCTTCGCATTCATCTATAATGTTCTGGGAGTTCCGGTTGCGGCAGGATTATTGTATCCATTTTTCGGAGTTCTGTTATCACCAATGATTGCGGCTGCAGCAATGAGCTTCAGTTCCCTGTCTGTGATACTGAATTCACTAAGATTAAACTCTGTAGATCTGGATATAAAATAACAACATGACAAAAGAAAATCTTTACATAGGGTGCTCGGGATTTTACAATAACGACTGGAAAGGGTCTTTATATCCTGAAAATGCCCAAAGTAAAGATTTTCTTTCTTTATACTCAAAAACATTCAATGCGGTAGAAATCAATTCTACTTTTTATAGAAAACCGACCTCAAAAACATTATTGAAGTGGCATGATGAAACACCTGATGATTTCAGATTCTTCATTAAAATTCCAAAATCCATCACGCATCAAAACAGGCTTGAAAATTCCAGAGACGAGATTGCTCTATTCTGCAATCATATTCAAAACGGCCTGAAGGATAAACTTTCCGGATTTCTATATCAGCTTCCTCCTTCCTTTACCAATACAACAGAGAATATAGAACGGATCATCAACAATATTGATCATGGATTTCTGAACGTCATTGAATTCCGTCACAGTTCATGGTGGCAAAAAGAAATATTTGAGTTTTTAAAAAAGCACAATATTGTTTTCTCAGGTGTAAGTTTTCCCGGCAATCTTCCCGAAGACCTTATTATTAACCATGCGGAAATACTCTATTACAGACTTCATGGGAAGCCCGTTCTTTATAAATCAGAGTATAGCAAAGATTTTATGGAGTCACTGGCTGAAAAGATTAAAGATAGTAAGCAAACCTCATTTATCTTCTTCAATAATACCTGGGGAACTGCAGCTATTAAAAATTCTCTGTATTTAAAAAGCATTTTAAAATAACGATTTTATAAAAGTTTCATACTTTTTGTTAAAATAAAATAATTCCCCATTCCATGAGGAATATCAAAACACCAATATATATAGAAGAAAACTATTAGTTTCGCATTTATAAATGTTAAATAATAAAGAAAAACAAATCATAAATTTACTATCCATCAATCAATGAAAATCTGTCTTATAATAAAGTTCTTAAAATAAACTTAAAAAGAAAAAACACTGCACAGCTTGGCATATAATTTGTTAATTTTCACTTGTTATTTTTAACGATTTTTAACAATTTAAATTCCATTATCTTTATGAAAAAAATTTTTGCGGGAAAGTCAAAAAATATGACTTTTCTTGGGATGGTTGCATTGATGAGTGCAACTTCGGCTTTATTGAACAGCTGCAATTTCAAAAATGAAGTGAATAATGACCCCGTCGTCAGTTCACAGGAACATCCTTCCGCAGAAATAATCCCCAATCATATGGATGATGAAAACGTAGACCCGGATAAAAGAGTGATCTACCTTACTTTTGATGACGGCCCTAATCAGGGAACAGAAAACCTTTTAAAAATCCTGGACAAAAGAAATGTTTGTGCAACTGCCTTTCTGGTGGGTAAACATGCTTATGGAAGTAAAAAACAAAAAGATGACCTGCTCCTGCTTAAGCAAAATCCTCTTGTAGAACTGGCCAATCACAGTTTTTCTCATGCTCACAATAAATACACAGATTTTTATAAGAATGCACAAGCTGTAGTTCATGATTTTGATATCGCCAAAGACAGCCTGAAGCTTACCGATAAAATAGCAAGAACTCCCGGAAGAAATATCTGGAGACTCAACAATATTAATGTAACAGATATCAAAAGTTCCACTGTAGCAGCAGATGGCCTTAAAAAAGCCGGCTACAAAGTAATTGGCTGGGATCTTGAATGGAGACCTTCTCAGAAAATGACTCTAAAAGGAAGTCATGAAGCCATGATCAAGAAAGTAGACAGTATTTTCTTAAACGATCTTGAAAAAACTTCGAGACACCTGGTATTCCTTACCCACGACCAGTATCTGAGAGATGCAGACTCTATCAATGAACTGGATATGTTTATTGAAAAACTGCAGAAGAGCAACAAATTTGTGTTCAGAAAAATCTCTCAGTATCCAAAGATCAATGAGGTTCTGAATTAATTTTACCATAAAAGTGTCATGTAAAATGTATTCATAACTGGCAACTGTCGGGGAATTTTCGGAAATTTGCATCTATGAGTATTAAAGAAAATTATAAAACTATAAAAGACCAGCTGCCATCCAATGTTCAGCTGGTTGCTGTTTCAAAAACACATCCGGCTTCTGCAATAGAGGAAGTATATGATCTCGGGCAAAAGGTTTTTGGAGAAAATAAAGTACAGGAACTGATGGAAAAAGCCCCTCTTCTTCCTCAGGATATCCAATGGCATCTGATTGGTCACTTACAGACCAACAAAGTGAAGTACATTGCTTCTTTTATAGATACCATACAAAGTGTGGATTCAGAAAAATTATTAACAGAGATCAATAAAGAAGCAGGAAAGAATAACAGAATCATTAAAGTTCTTCTGCAGGTAAAAATTGCAGCTGAAGAAAGCAAGTTCGGGCTTGAAATTTCCGAAGCAAAAGATCTTTTCCAACAATCTATTGAAGGTAAGTTTCCGCATGTTGAAATTACCGGCCTGATGGGAATGGCAACATTCACCGATGATGAGCAGCAGGTTAGAAATGAATTTTTAACACTGAAGAAGCTTTTTGATGAATTAAATCAATCAAAAACATTAAATACTTTATCAATGGGAATGAGTGATGATTTCCCGATAGCAATCGAGTGTGGGGCTAACTCTGTGAGGGTTGGATCTGCCATTTTTGGAAGAAGAGACTACTCAAAATAGAATATTTAGGTACAGTTTTTGCTAATAATTGAAACAAAAAATTTAAATTTGCAACTATGCAAAAAATCCTTATAGTAGAAGACGAAAAAGCAATCTCGGGGGTACTTCACAGTATTCTTTCGGATGAACTAACCGATTATGAATTTGTTATTGCCGAAGACGGCCTTGAAGGTTACAAACAGGTAGAAAAAGAAGATTTCGCATTGGTGATTTCTGATATCAAAATGCCTAAGCTTTCAGGAACAGAGCTTTTGAAACAAAGTCTTGCATTAAAACCAGAAACTACTTTTATCATGATCTCAGGACACGCAGATATTGATTCCGCTGTTTCCTGTTTGAAAGAGGGCGCATATGATTTTATCTCCAAGCCAATTGATATCAACAGATTGATTACAAGTGTGAAAAATGCATTGGTGAAAGAGACCCTGAAGAAAGAAAACAAAAATCTCCAGACTGAAAATAAAACCTTAAAGAGAAAAGTAAGTAAAAAATACCAGATGATTGGTACCTCTCCTGCTCTTCAAAAGATTCAGGATATGATTGAAAAGGTAGCTGCTTCCGACGCCAGAGTTCTGATTACAGGGCCGAACGGTGCAGGAAAAGAGCTGGTAGCTCATGCTATCCATAATCAGAGTGACCGTGCAAGAGGTCCTATGATAGAGGTAAACTGTGCTGCTATTCCGTCTGAACTTATTGAGTCTGAACTTTTCGGACACGTAAAAGGATCTTTTACAGGTGCTATTAAAGATAAGCAGGGAAAATTTGAGCAGGCCAATGGTGGTACTATCTTCCTTGATGAGATTGGAGATATGAGCCTTATTGCTCAGGCTAAAGTATTGAGGGCACTACAGGAAAGTAAGGTTTCTCCTGTGGGAAGTGATAAAGAAATTAAAGTTGATGTGAGAGTAATTGCAGCAACCAATAAAAACATGCAGAAAGAAATTGAGGAAGGAAAATTCAGAGAAGACCTTTATCACAGACTTTCTGTTATTGAAATCTATGTTCCGCCGTTGGATGAAAGAAAAGAAGATATCAAATTATTGGTTGAGCACTTTTCAGGAATGATTGCTGATGAGCATGGTACTTCTACGAAAAAGTTTGATGATAAAGCTATTGATGCTTTAAAAGCACTTTCATGGACTGGAAATATCAGAGAATTAAGGAATGTTGTCGAGAGGTTGATTATTCTTGGTGGAAACACAGTTTCTGAAGGTGACGTTGCAAGTTTTGTAAGGAAATAATAGCCTATTATTTACTATATTATAAAAATTTGCAGTGTTACCACTGCAAATTTTTTTTTGACCCAATTTGAATTATAAACTATATGAATCTTAAAATATTATGAACTTTTTAAACAAAAACTATACAAAAGAATGCCTGACTTTGGCTCTGCCTGTGATGCTTACCCAGGTGGGGCAGGTTTCGGTAAACTTATTCGATAATATTATTGTCGGAAAACTATTGGGTGCTGATGCGTTGGCATCCGTTTCATTAGGGAATGCGGTGTTTTTCTCCATATTTGTATTAGCACTGGGCTTTTCATTTGCCATCCCGCCATTGGTTTCGGAAGCACATTCAAGAGAGGATCATGCGACAATTAACTCTGTTTTCAGCCATGGGTTTATCATCAACATGTCTGTTGGGGTAATTCTGATGGTCATTCTCCTTTTGGGGATGCCGCTACTCTATCACTCCGGGCAGCCGGCCAAGATTATTCCTGATACGGTAGGTTTCTTAAGTATCATGGTAGTCAGCATGATCCCATTTATGGCATTTCAGACCCTTCGTGAAGTTTCTGAAGGTTTGTCCTATACCATTGGAGTTACCAAAGCAACTATTATTGCCAATATCATCAATATTGCCTTAAACTATGTCTTTATCAAAGGACTTTGGGGAATTCCCGCGATGGGAGTACAGGGCTCTGCTTTGGCAACGTTGATTTCCAGAATTTTCATGGTGGTTTTCCTTTATTTTGTCTTGGTGAAAGAAGAAAAAACAAGACGTTATATCAAAGATTTCTCTTTAAAAATCAAGGATTTCTCCAAACAAATGTTTGATAAAATGGTGAAACTGGGATTGCCTACAGCTTTACAGATGTTCTTTGAAGTAACCGCTTTTGCAGGAGCTGCATTTATCTGCGGATTGATTTCTGCACATGATATTGCATCCCACCAGATCGCCTTAAGTATGGCTTCTTTCACCTTTAACTTATGTGTTGGGTTTAGTGTTGCTTCTACGGTAATGATCGGTAGAAAAGTGGGTGAACAGAATTTTGTGGAACTTAGAAAGGTAGGAATCAACAATCTGAAGATAGCCTTTATTTTCATGTGCATCTGTGGATTGGTATTTATTTTAGGAAGAAATATACTCCCTACTTTCTTCACGAAAAAAGAAGAAGTGGAAGTGATTATGCTGGCTTCAAAACTCATGATTATTGCAGCACTCTTCCAGCTTTCTGACGGAATTCAAGTAACCGCATTAGGAATGCTTAGAGGATTACAGGATGTGAAAATTCCATCTATTTACACCTTCATTGCCTATTGGGTCATTACGATTCCTTTAGGATATTTCTTCTGTGTTACTTTGGAGATGGGTGCATTCGGAATGTGGATCGCACTTGGACTGGGATTAACGGTCTCCGCTGTTTTCCTGGTGAAACGATTCCTGAATATGTCTGCGAAAAGAATTAAGCAGAATTCATAAAAAATAAAAATCAAAAATATTAACGCAGAGCTCAACAACTCTGCGTTTTTTATTTAACTTTATTATTCTAGTTTAGTAATTATGAAAATATAAGTCAACTATGGATTTAACTAAAGAATACCTTCGAAACGATGCTCTGAATTATGATTTTAGCTTCGGAAGATTAGAAACTATTATTAAGGGGCTCAAGGAAGCTATACACTATTTAAGGGGTAGTGAACTTAGTATCGACTGGTGGGGAACTATGGATGAAAAATATGAACATGAATCCATATATAATCTTGCAATTCTTTCTTTTGAACATTATTTAAAAGCAGTAATAACAGACTATAAACTAGTTAATGAAGAAGATAGCACACAACTTTACTATTCCGATCCAGATATTTCCTTAATTTTTGTTCTGGCAAAATACATAAAAAATGATCTGGAATCACCCCAAAAAGCTTTAAGTTATTATAATTTAAATATTCATGATTACCCCGTGTACAATGGTATTATTGCCCTAGACCCTAAAAAAGACTTAGATGAAATTTTAAATCAAATAAAAAAATGGAGAAATAAAATTATTACTATGTATTATGAGGAATAAAAAAAGCTGTTTCAATATTTGAGACAGCCTTTTTTATATTCATTAATTTACAACAGAACTATTCATATTTTCTAAACACAAATTAAATTCACAAAAAGACACAAGATGATTTCTGTTCAATTTAATCTATCCTCTTCCCTAAGATCTTCAAACTTCTTTCAACACCATCCAGAATCGCTACATTAGGAAGACTTCCCCAATCTTCAAATCCAAAGTGTCTGAACAGTTTTAAACTTGGTTCATTATGAAGGAAAATAAGTGCTACAAGGTTTTTTACTCCAAACTTTCCAGCGTTATCAATGCAATACTGAAGAATAGTTTTTCCATACCCTTTTCCTCTGGAGGTTTCGTCCAGATAAATGCTCACTTCTACCGTACCATTATAGGCTGCTCTTTCATGGAATGAACTGAAACTTACCCAGCCAACGGTTTGCTCCTTGTCATCTTCAACTATCCAAAGAGGTCTTGTCTGAGGATTGTGTTCTTCAAACCACGTCAGTTTGCTTTCTACAGAAACTTCTTCCATATCTGCAGTGACCATTCTTGAAGCAATGGTTGAGTTATATATGGCTACGATTTTATTTAAATCAGCCAACTCAGCATTTCTGAACTTTAATTTTTCCATGAATATTGGATTCAACTTATTCTCACGCAAAAATACTAAATTTTAAAAAATACCCCCGTAAAAACATGTATAATTTATTATATTTTTATATTTAAAGCAACACACCCCTAAAAACACTATTATTTTTTTTACAACACGCAAAGACGGAATAAAATTGAAATCTGGAATATTTTTAAGACGCAAGGATTTTATCTCCGATAAAATTGAATTCTAATGATTTTCTTGCTCGCAGATTATACAAACTTTACAGATTGTTATGGAAAAATCTGCGCAATCTCCTCAATCTGCGAGAAAACTACCCGTGATTTCATTGGCATATTTAACAAAATTATTTCAAATCTTTTAAAATTCTATTTAGACTTCTCACCGCAATTCCTAGATACGCTGCCATATCATCTTTGGAAATCTGAATATTCTGTTTAGACTGCATTTGCAGCAATTGTTTTAAAGTATGTTCTACTGTATAGAGTTGTTGATAGGATGCCCTGCTGGATGTATTAATAATCCGTTCTGCAAAAGATTCTAAAAGAAGATTGTTCAGTACAAGATCATTTTTAATCAAAGATTTAAAAGAAGAAATCTTTACGGCGTATACTATAACTTCCGTGAGCGCTTCAATACTGCATAAACAATTTATATTCTTAATAAGTTCTACCTCTCCTATTACTTCACCACTTCCAAGAAATTCTACAATGTATTCTTTTCCGTTCTCTTCAACAAAATAACATTTGACAATACCTTCTTTAATCAGCATAACATGAGAAAGCTGATGATCCTGTATTAATACTTTATCTCCTGCAGAAAAAGCTTTTAGTGTGATATCATCACTATCATTCTGCTTTTCATACAGCTCATCGAGATAGTTTAAAAATGTATGATTTGTTCTTAACATATTTCACCCGGGACAAATGTCCTTTTGTTATTGAGTTTTTATATTGAATTTTGCGGAAAGAAAATTACAAAACAAAAATGAATAATCATATTACTACCATTGCTTTTGATGCAGATGACACACTTTGGATCAATGAACCCTATTTCCAAGAGGCAGAGAAAGAATTCTGTATGCTTCTTGAAGATTATCTTCCCCAGCATTCGGTGTCACAGGAATTGTTTACAACAGAAATGCAGAATCTCCATCTGTACGGCTATGGAGTAAAAGGATTTATGCTGTGTATGATTGAGACCATCAGTAGAGTATCTAATAATACCGCTTCATTGGAATTAGTAAACAAAACCATTCAACTGGGTCAGGAGCTTCTTCAGAAACCTATTGAACTGCTGGCTGGAGTCATGGAAACTCTTGAGAGTTTAAAGGGAAAATACAGGCTGGTTGTTGCAACAAAAGGGGATCTTCTCGATCAGGAACGTAAACTGAAAAATTCGGGATTACAGGATTATTTTCATCACATTGAGATTATGAGTGATAAAAAAGAACATGATTACAAAAAGCTTTTAAAACATCTGGACTGCCAACCTGAAAATTTTCTGATGCTTGGAAATTCTATCAAATCTGATGTATTACCTGTATTAGAAATTGGGGGATTTGCAGCTCATATTCCTTATCACGTAACCTGGAGTCATGAGCAGCATGATGTAAACCTGGAGCATCCGAATTTTATGGAACTTAAAAGTGTTGATGAAATCTTAAAACATCTTTAATAATGTAAACCAAAGGTTTATTAAGCTGATAAGATTATGAAGAAGAGCTTCGCTTTAAGTATTTGTATCTTAAAGCTTTTAATAAACATCTTTACTTCCTTATTATATTTTTAAATCAAAAAAAGAGACTGTTTCCTATAAACAGTCTCTTTCTTTATTTATTTCTTCAGGCACTTTTCAAGGAACTGATCCTGTTCCCATAAAACGTGTAAGATATTTTCTTTGGCCTGGTAACTGTGGGCTTCTTTTGGAAGAAGAACCATCTTCACCGGAGCACCCAGGTTTTTCAGTGCCTGGAAGTATCTTTCAGTCTGCAATGTAAATGTTCCCGGGTTGTTATCTGCATCCCCATGAATCAGAAGAAGTGGTGTTTTCATTTTGTCTGCATGCATGAACGGAGACATTGTATTGTAGATTTCCGGAACATCCCAATAGTTTCTCTGCTCACTCTGGAATCCGAATGGTGTCAATGTTCTGTTATAAGCTCCACTTCTTGCAATTCCACAGGCAAAAAGGTTAGAATGCGTCAGAAGGTTTGCCGTCATAAATGCACCGTAAGAATGCCCTCCTACAGCCACTTTCTTCCTGTCAATATATCCTAAATGATCTACCGCATCAATGGCAGCAGCTGCATTGGCTACCAACTGAGGGATAAAGGTATCATTAGGTTCTGTTTTTCCTTCCCCGACAATTGGGAAAGCTGCATTATCTAAAACAGCATATCCTTTTGCCGTCCAGTACACAAAAGATCCATACGTAGGGAACGTAAAATCATTATCATTTTGAGTACTCTGTCCTGCAGTATCCTTATCTTTATACTCTCTTGGATAAGCCCAGATTAATAAAGGTAATTTTTCTTTCTTTGCCTTTCTATCATAATTTGCAGGTAAATAAAGGGTTCCCGTTAGGGTAACACCATCATTTCTCTTATAAGTAATCACTTCTTTATAAACGTCTTTGATACTTTCAAAAGGGTTTGCAAAGTTGGTTACTGCTTCTGCTTTATTGGATTTAATATTCTTTTTAAAATAATTCGGATACTGGCTTGGCGACTGCTGCGTTGTCAGGATTTCTCCTCTTGAAGGGTTTAAAATATCTACAATCCCTTCTTTAGCATTTTTCAGATCAGAGGTATAAAGTCTTTTCTTTTTCAAAGATTTAATATCCATTTCGTCGATAAATGGATGCTGTCCATCTTTGGTAAATCCATCACCAATAAGGTAGGCTTTTCCACCCTTCATATCGACTACAGATTTTCCGTATTGGTTTTTCGTTGTATTAAAATGTCCGGGATCACTGTAAACATCCTGGTAATTTCTGTCATCGAAAACTTTAGATTCTCCGTTGTTAAGATCCAACAGGTAAGATTTTGTATTTCTTGTATCATACCAGCCTTCAGAAACAATAGCATAGTGATCATTAGTCCACACCACGTCCTTATATCTCTGCTTTGTTTTGAAGAAAGATTTCGGAGCCGCTGTAAACGGAGCTTCCCAGGTAAATACCTCGTCTCTGTACTCTGCTGTTTTAGACTGATCTCCTCCATCCAAAGCTTCCGCATAAGTAAGGGTAGCCGGAGCATCGCTTCTCCATGTCATTTCTCTTTTTCCGGTTCTTACAGAGGAGAAACCTTTTGGCATGATTTCATTCAAAGGAACATCATTTACCGTTTTCACAGTATTTCCATTCATATCATACACCATCGTTGTAGATGGAAATCTGCTGAGTGGTACAATATAGGAGAATGGCTTTTTAATAATTGTGGCCAACAGGTACTTTCCGTCCGGAGATAAACTTAAGCCGGCATACATATCCTGGTCTTTCAGTTTCTTAAGATTTCCTGTAAGATTTACATTATAAATTTCAGAAGCAGTAAGGGTCTCAAAGTTTTTTTCATCCTGAGGATTCTTCAAAAGGTCCTGATAAGTTCTGTTCTGGGAAACCTTACCATCTGCTGTTGAAACAATCGGGCCTGTCGGAAGGTCTTCGTCTGCATTTATAAGAGCTGCTCTGTTTTGTGGAAGAGTTCTGATCAGGAAGCTTTGAGAATCGTTATTCCATAGATACGGCATTCCTAAATTGGCATTGAGATTATCAGCTGTAATTTTTTGGGCTGAAGCTGTTTCCATATCCACTACCCAGAGTTCTACCCCTTTAGCGGTTGTATTGGTAAAGGCCAGTTTCTTTTCATCCGGTGAAAACGAAATGTAGGCAATTTTTGAATGGGAAGGTAAATTTTTTACCTGAATCTCATTTTTATCATGGAGCTTTCTGATCTTCAGATTGTTGGAGTAGATCATGCTGCTTGAAATATTAGTAACCGGATTGATTCTAAGTCCACCAAGCTTCATTTCATTCTGACTGAGGTCTTCCAATGTTTTATATGTAGGCCGATACGTAAACACTACCCAGTCTTTTTTGCTGTTCATCAGAACACTTGGAGGTCTTTCATAATCTGCAAGTTTTAAAATCTCCGCAGAAGGTTTCTGATAGTTAATATTTTCCTGTGCATCATAAAAATTGAGAAATGCCAATAGGCAAATAGTCAGTTTTATCTTCATTATAAATTCATTTTCTACGAATGTAGTGAATTTTAAAAGAATTTTAACACTTAAAATAAGACTCCTTTTAGTGTCATATTTGTTTTTTTATTACATTAGTCTTACAAATTAAAATAATATGAAAAATTTAAAAAAATTATCAAAAGGACATTTAAAAATGATTAACGGAGGAAGCGCTCCATTATGTGATTCAGGCTTTATGGCTTGCAGAGTAAGGGACGAAAACGGAGCCCTGATCTGGGAATGCTTGCCTAACTGCAATTATTAACAACGAAAAAGGCACTTCATTTCCTGAAGTGCCTTTTCTATTTTATATTCTTATAAGATTACCAGTCTGAAGCTCTTTTTCTTCTTTCAATCATATGATCTACTGACACTTTTCCTGCGCCTATCACCATAAGTAAAAGATAAACGGAAAGATAGACAAGTGCCATTTCTCTTTTTTCGAACGGATCTGCTCCATGCACTACAAAACCTGCAATAATCATGGTAAAGATTAAAAATCCAAGAGCAACTCTTGTAAAAAGCCCTAATATAAGAAGTATTGAACATACAAATTCAGCAAAAACCGTAAGAATCAATGATACTTGCGGACCCAATCCCATAAAATCAAAAAACTCGATTTTACCACCTGCCAATAGCATCTGAAGCTTTGGAAAACCATGAGAAAGCATAGCAAAACCAACAAACACTCTTACGGCCAGTAAAATAATATCTTTAAGTATGGAGCCGAAATTTGAATTATTATAGTTCATGTACTAATAAATTTATACTAAGGTAATAAAAAATCTGTTAATACAACGGGATTACAGGCTATTTTAGTCTATCTGTAACCGAAATTCTTAAGATCTCTGTCGTTCTTTCTCCAGTCTTTTTTCACTTTTACAAAAAGGTTTAAGTGAATTTTTTTGGTGAAGAACTTCTCAAGGTCTAATCTGGCTTCAGTTCCAACTTTTTTAATCGCTTCTCCTTTATGCCCGATAATAATTCCTTTCTGAGTATCTCTTTCTACATAAATAATAGAGTCTATAAAGATAATTCCTTCTTTCTCTTTGAACTGTTCTGTCACAACTTCTACAGAATATGGAATTTCTTTATCATAGTTCAAAAGAATTTTCTCACGAATTGCCTCATTAACAAAGAATCTTTCAGGTTTATCCGTGTACTGGTCTTTATCATAGTACGGCGGATTCTCAGGCAGTAAAGATTTTATTTTAGGTAAAATAACCTCTGTATTAAAGGCGTTCAATGCAGAAATAGGCAAAATTTCCGCCTTTGGAATTCTGTTGTGCCAATCTTCCACCAATTTTTCAAGGCCTGCCTGATCCGTCTGATCTACTTTATTGAGAAGAAGAAGTACGGGTACAGGGATTTTATTCAGTTTATCTATTAAAAATTCTGATGGTTCTGCTTTATCGGTAACATCTACAATAAACAGGAAGACGTCAGCATCCTGTAAAGAATCCTTTACAAAATCCATCATTTTTTCCTGTAGTCCGTATTTTGGATCCAATACTCCCGGAGTATCAGAAAATACAATCTGAAGATCATCTTCATTATAAATACCAAAAATTCTGTGGCGGGTTGTCTGAGCTTTCTGCGTTACAATCGCCAACTTCTCTCCCATCAATCGGTTGAGTAAGGTCGATTTTCCCGCATTGGGCTTTCCAACTATATTTACAAATCCAGCTTTGTGCATAAAAATAATATTACGAACTGCAAAGTTAGTAAAACAAAACTGGTCTTTACAGTTAATCTTAATTTTTAAAGAAAAAAGAGAGTTATATTGTGAAATATAGGATTGTAAAAGCTAAACTACCTCCATCAAAAATTCTTTGAATTTTCGCTACCCTCCTGTGAAGGGGAATTTTAATCTTTCCTTTGTAATATTGATACTAAAAAAATTGGATTCGGAATAATTTGATCCGATTTATCCCAAGATTTCTGATAAAAATTACAGGATAATTTTGTATTGCATTACTTAAAACTAATATTTTTGAATATTAGAATTCATCTTTATGAATATAGACCAGATTCTTGATAAGGTTTACCTTCTTCCTGAGGCATCAAAAAACAGTTTAAAAGAACATATTACGGAGATTTCCTATCCTAAAGGCTTCTGTCTGATGGAAGCCGACAAAGTGATTCCTTATCTGTATTTTATCCGTAAAGGAATTGCAAGAGCCTATTCTTCAACGGCTGATAATGATATTACTTTCTGGTTCGGAAGTGAGGGACAATGTATTCTCTCGATGAAAAGTTATGTGGAAGACAAACCCGGCTATGAAAGCATTGAATTACTGGAAGACTGTGATCTGTACAGAATGGAAACAGAAAATCTAAGAAAACTGTTTAATGAAGATATCCATATTGCCAACTGGGGACGAAAGCTGGCAGAAGCAGAAATGATAAAATCTGAAGAACTGATTATTTCCAGACAGTTCAAAACTTCTCTTGAACGTTATAAAGATATTATGGCTTATCAACCTGAGCTGCTAAAAAGGGTTCAGCTGGGGTATATTGCGTCGTATCTTGGGATTACGCAGGTAAGTTTAAGTAGAATAAGAGCTGAGATAAAGTAAATTTTCAGTTTAAAAATTGAGGAATTGAAAGATTAAAAAATCTTATGTTTTGGCTAAAGCCAAAGGAATGATTGTTTATATTGAAAGCGGACTAAAGTCCACTCCTATTGATATGAAGGCAGCCTTCTATTCAAATCCTCCATCTTCCAGCTCCCAGCTTCCTTCCTTTAAAACTATTCTCAATTTCATTTTTTAACAATTGTAAAATTTTTTCTCCTGTCAAATTCTGAACTTTGCAGTAGAAAAATTTAAAAAAATGAATTGGTTACTATTAGTTATTGCGGGATTATTTGAAGTTGCCTTCGCATCATGTCTGGGAAAGGCAAAAGAAACGTCAGGGACTGAGATGTACCTGTGGTATGCCGGTTTCCTGATAACCATGACCATCAGTATGGTTTTATTAATTAAAGCGACCCAAACCTTACCTATTGGTACTGCTTATGCCGTATGGACAGGAATTGGAGCGGTAGGAACTGCTTTAATGGGAATTATCTTCTTTAAAGATCCTGTAAGCTTTTGGAGAGTTTTCTTTATTGTAACACTTATTGGTTCTGTAGTAGGCCTGAAAGCCGTGTCTTCATCACACTAAGAGACATAAACTTCTATCTATATTTAAAAATGAAACCGTCTTCGTAATGAAGGCGGTTTTTTGTTCTGAATTTTGATCTTTATTATCCTGATCAACTGACCGGTAGGAATGAATTCTTTTTATATCTTTACCGGAAACTTTTAACTTATGAAGAAATTACTATTCCTTTTAGCAGGTAGTTTACTGACTGCCCAGCAAACTTCTGAACTGCTTTCCAATAATTGGTATATTTCCAAGATGGTGACCAACAGCGGCCAGACAACCAACACGCCTTTAATAGATAATGGAGTTCCTGCTACGACCTTTAATTCTGCGGGAGGAACAAGCTATGTCATTAACTCCAGATATTATAACACCTCTATGATGAGTTTCGGGGTTGTATCGGGAGGTAATAATCTCATCAAAACAGCAAGCTCTTGTACTCTTTTATTTTATAATGGAGGAAATGCAGGACCTGTTCGTGCCTACGATCAGAAAAACTGTGATGCGTATGTTTTAGGTGCTTACGGATCTATATACAGTTATCAGATCACAACCAACGGTAATGTTAAAACGCTTATGATCACTGATCCTTCAGGAAATAAGATATATTATAACAACAGTGCACAGCTAAGTACTAAAGAAACTGAAACAGCGACAAAAACTTTTAAAGCGTATCCAAATCCTGTAAAAGAGGTTTTGCATCTTGAAAATATTGAGAGAAAACTTCCGCTTAAGATCTATGATCTATCAGGGAAACTGGTATTTGAAACCACAACAAATGACACTAAAATATCAATTGATACAAGTCGTTTGCAAAAAGGGCAATATATTTTAGTTTTGGAAAATTATAAAGCATATCCTTTTACAAAAGAGTAATAGAGAAATAAAAAAACCGTCTTCAATAACTGAAAACGGTTTTTTATTTTATTTTTTATAAACTACAGGCAAGATTTCATTGTGTCTTAACCCGAATTTTTTTATTTCTTCTTCAGAGAATGTCTGTGAATAGAAATTGGACTCTACTTCGAAACCTGCTTTTTTTAGACGGTCGAAATAATCCATTCCATACCAACGAACGTGATCATATTGTCCGAAATGTTTCTGACGTTCTTTGGGATCTTTAATCGTGAAATCTTCGTAGGTTTTCTCCAATGAATTTTTCATCGGAACCTGAAGAATTCCCCATCCGCCGGGCTTCATTACTCTGTACAGCTCGCTCATAGCTTTTGCATCATCTTCAATATGTTCCAGAACGTGGTTACAGAAAATGATATCAAAACTGTCATTTTCGAACGGTAAATCCAGAATATCAGCCTTTACGTCTACAATAGGAGAATACAGGTCTGCCGAGATATAGTTCAGGTTGCTCATTCTCTTGAATTTCCTTAAAAATTCCTGTTCGGGAGCAATATGCAGAACTTTATAATTCTTAATGAAAAAATCAGTTTCGTTCTGAAGATACAGCCACATCTGACGGTGTCTTTCCAAACTTAACGTTCCCGGAGAAAGTGCATTTTCCCTTTGTTTTCCGTATCCGTACGGAAGAAATTTTCTGTAAGATCTTCCATCAATAGGGTCAAAGAACTGATCTCCTTTGAAAAACTGATAAATAAGCGGTCTTGCCCAGATGCTCATTTTAATAAGCATAGGGCGTGGAATTTTATTCAGTAAAAGCTTGGTTACCTTTTTCATTAAAAATCCAGTTGGAACTGCTTTTCTTCATCACTTACAATCCCTAAAGCTTCGTATACATAATCAAATGTTGAAAGCAATACCGGCTTACCATTGATTACTGCTACGTCATGTTCGAAGTGAGCAGAAGGCATATTGTCTAAAGTAGTTACTGTCCAGCCATCGTTATGAAACTTCACTTTTTCAGTTCCCATATTAACCATCGGCTCGATAGCAATTGCCAAACCGTCTTTAATAACTTTTCCGCTCCCCTGTCTTCCATAGTTCGGAACCTGTGGATCTTCGTGCATTTTTCTACCTAATCCATGGCCTACAAGTTCTCTTACCACTCCATACCCTTCTTTTTCACAATGTGCCTGGATAGCATGGGAGATATCTCCTATCCTTTTTCCTCTGACAACCTGCTCAATTCCTTTGTATAAAGATTCTTTGGTAACCTGCAATAATTTTTTAACCTCAGGCTTCACTTCCCCGATTTCAAAAGTATAGGCATGATCTCCTACAAAACCGTTCAGAATAACTCCACAGTCTACAGAAAGAACATCTCCTTCTTTCACTATATCATTGTTTGGGAAACCATGAACTACCTGCTCATTCGGAGAGATACAAAGGGAATTTGGAAATCCTCCGTATCCTAAGAATGCGGGTTCGGCACCATGATCTTTAATAAAATCATGAGCCAGTTTATCTAAATATAAGGTAGTAATTCCCGGTTTAATTTCTTTTGCCAACATTCCCAATGTTTTAGAAACCAGTCGGGCGCTCTCCTTCATCAGACGTAATTCGTCTATCGTTTTTAATTGAATCATTGTTGTATAGATATTAGATATCAGATGTTAGAAGCTAGATTACAGCGTGATGTGTATTTCTATATTATAACAATCTATAAACTTTCTCTGATCAAAAAACAGAAGCTTTGATTTGACATTAAAAACTAATTTCTAATATCCGGCTTCCCGTTCTATCCTACCAGAAAAGTCCTTTTTTCTTTTCTTTTTTAAGTTTTGAATAGGCAAGAACTTCTTTTCCTTCTACACGGAATTCTATTCTTTCCTGAATAATATTGTAGATCTCACCCCATCCTGGAAATCCTCCTAAATTCCTGTCGTCAATAAACCAGTCTGCATCTAATTTTCTGGACTGATTTTCGGGGTCAAAAACTTCTCCTTCAAAGCTTGAGTTCACGGAATAAAATTCTATTCCGTTTTTTTTACAGAATTCTACAGCTTCATCTAATGTTTTTCCGTGTCTGTACGTCCAAAGTATCAATCTGAAACCTTCAGATTGAAGTCTTTTTAAAGTTTCGAATGCAAAAGTTTTCGGTTTTCCAATGGCCGGGTAAGCATCATCAACAATAGTCCCGTCAAAGTCAACAGCAATCTTTTTATTATTTAACATTTTGTTTTTTTTTAGCTTTGCAAAGATAAGAAATAAAAAGAGTGCCCAAAAGAAAGGCACTCAATACTTTTATATTTTAAGATCTTATTAGCTTTTTACCCAGCTAAACTGGAACTGAAGATCAGGAGTAGACACTCTGTCTGTAATCTTCTGTAGTCTTGCAGGAAGCTTCATCAGGTATTCCTGAGCTTTTTCTGCTTTCTCTGTAAGTCCTTTTACGTGCTCAATTTTCCATTCATCTAAAAGGTCTTTCATGATATTGATATAATCCTGACCTGTGTAGACCATACATCTTTGCGCAGCATCTGAGAAATGTCCCCAAAGTTCACCGGCTTTCTGTCCGGACTGTCTCATTAAGTGAGCAGGCATTACAATTTTCTTACGCATCATATCTTCGAATGCAAGAATCATTTCTGAAGGATCTACCTCAAGGATTTTTGCTACGAAATGTTTGTATGCTTTAGCGTGTCTTGCTTCATCTGCAGCAATTACACCACACATTTTTGCCAGTTTTCCGTTTCCTGATTGTTTAGCCAATGTACCAACTCTTCTGTGAGAGATATTGGTAGCGGTTTCCTGGAAGCTTGTGTAAATAAAGTTTCTGTATGGATCCATGCTGGTTCCTAAATCGAAGCCATCATTAATCAGGTATTGAGTGGTAATTTCCACTTCTCTCATGTTTACTCTTCCGCACAGATAAAGATATTTGTTTAACAAATCTCCGTGTCTGTTTTCTTCAGCAGTCCAAGCTCTTACCCAATTGGCCCAGCCTAATTTTTCTTCCTGATTGATGCCATCAACTCCCATTAACCAAGACTCATAGGAAGGAAGAGCTTCTTCTGTAATACAGTCCCCAATCAATGTTACAAAAAGATCGTAAGGCATTTCACGGGCAAAAGTTTGGATTTCTTCCAGGTCGTGTTTAAATTCTTCGCTTGAAGGATCTGGTAAATAATCGGAAGGCTGCCATATTTTTTCAATTGGCGTTAAAAATTTATCAAGAAAAGAACCTACTTCCTTTTCCAATAATCCCATTACTTCTTTCCTAACAAGCTTTTGATACATTTTACTATTCAGTTTTAATTTACAAAGATATAATTTATTTATTATTTAGCGCATAATAAAGTATGCAAGTCATACTTTATCTGACATAAATCATAAAAAAAATGCCGCTGCTAAAGCATAACGGCATTTTTTTAACAATATTGTTGAATTTTAACTAACTAAAACTTCTCCGGTCATTGCTTCTGGTATTTCAACGCCCATTACATCAAGGATAGTAGGCGCTACATCACCCAGTTTTCCTGGCTTCAGATTCCATATACGGTCTTTATCCATTACGATAAAAGGAACCAGGTTTGTAGAGTGCTGAGTATTGGGAGTTCCGTCCGGATTGATCATTACATCTGAGTTTCCGTGATCGGCAAGGATGAAAACAGCATATCCGTTTTCATAAGCAGCTGTTGCTACTTTTTCAATACAATGGTCCACAACCTCAGCGGCTTTTACAGCAGCTTCAAAAACGCCTGTGTGGCCCACCATATCTGTATTGGCGAAATTCAGACAAACAAAGTCAGCCGTTCCCTGCTCCAGCTCCGGTACGATTGCATTGGTGATATCATATGCTGACATTTCCGGCTTCAGATCGTAAGTAGGAACATCTTTCGGGCTTGGACAAAGCAGTCTTCTTTCTCCTTTAAACTCTTCTTCTCTTCCTCCTGAAAAGAAGAAAGTAACGTGTGGATATTTCTCTGTTTCTGCAATTCTTATCTGGGATTTTCCGTTTTTTTCAAGAATTTCACCCATAGTTTCTGTCAGAACATTTTCATCAAAAACTACCTGTACATTCTGGAATGTTTTATCATAATTCGTTAATGTAATATAATACAGGTTCAGTTTTTTCATTCCAAATTCCGGGAAATCCTTTTGGGAAAGAACTTCGGTGATTTCTCTTCCTCTGTCTGTACGGAAATTAAAACAGATTACCACATCATCTTCAATGATTCTTGCTACCGGCACTACATTTCCTGTAGCGGTTGTATTCATCAAAATGATTGGTTTCAGGAATTCATCGGTAACATTATTATCATAATACATCTTAATGGTTGCCAGAGCATCCGTTGTCTGTTCTCCTATTCCTTCTACAAGGGCACCGTACGCTAATTTTACACGTTCCCATCTTTTATCTCTGTCCATGGCATAATATCTTCCTACCACTGTTGCCAGCTTTCCGGTAGTTGCTTCCATATGCTTCTGAAGTTCATCGATAAAGCCTAATCCTGAGTGCGGATCACAATCTCTACCATCAGTAAATGCGTGCACAAATACATTCTCATTCAATCCGAATTGTTTTGCGGCAGTTAATAATCCTTTCAGGTGATTGATATGTGAATGCACCCCTCCATTGGAAACCAGTCCGATAAAGTGTACTTTTTTATTTTCTTTTTTTGCGTATTCAAAGGCATCCTGAATCACTTTCTCCTGACCCAATGTTCCATTTTCAACAGCCATGTTCAGCTTTACCAGGTTTTGGTATACTACTCTCCCGGCTCCCAGGTTCATGTGTCCTACTTCAGAATTTCCCATCTGGCCTGCTGGTAAACCTACAGCCAACCCACTTGCTTCAAGCGTAGTATGGGGAAATTTTTGGTAACAGCTGTCTATGAATGGTGTATTTGCTTTATCTATAGCAGAAACGTTAGGGTTTGTTCCCAATCCCCATCCGTCAAGAATGGCCAGTATTGCTTTTTTCGACATTTTGTAAAACTTTTGTTAGACAAATTTACCTAATTTCCTATGAATAGAAGAATTTGAGGTCTTGAATTTTATGAACTGCTGATGATTAGTCAATTACTTTTGAAATTTTAACCGTGTCAAGGTTTAAAACCTTGACACGGTTCGGGTAATGATGATCTATTAAATTGCCAGTATTATTCTTTAAAAAAATCTTCAAAACTGCTATTATTTTGCTTCACATATTCTCTGATATACCGATCCAGAAAACCACTGTCTTTCAGAAACAGAAGAGGATTCTGGATATTTAAAATATTATGGATAGCCTTATGCTTGTCTGATTGTTTCAAGAAATAAGCCTCAGAAATTTTATATCCCATCCAATACCCAAGATCATTAGGACGATCATCTTTTTTACTGGTTCCATAAAGCCAATCTGTAGGATCATTCTTCTTAAGGACAGTTACAAATTCTTTGTACAATTTATCAGCATTGGCTTCTCCATATTTATAAAACGGACTGTTATTGGTTTCTCCTGATACCAGCTCACTGAGAAAATCAGCACTCCCTTCACTTAATGTGTATTTTAAAAGGTTATCAGTTCCTTTGATATCCTGTTGAAAGTGAATCGTCTCATGTGAAACAAGTCCTGCAATGCCATCCAGATTCTGAAGAGTTTCAGTGCCGATCATAATTCCGTCTTTAGAAAATGTTCCTCCAGTATTAAATCTTCCATATACAAAATATATAGGTGGAAATTTTGCTTGCGGATACCAGTATTTTAATGCACTGTAAACAGCTCTGATCCTTCTTCCTTTTTGATTGATCCCTGCCAGAACATGACGGCTTTTCAGATAGTCCTCTTTTCTCTTTTTGACCATGGTATACAATGAATCAGCATTAATGATCCTGTATTCCATAAAACCTTTTACGCCTTGAGATCCGTTGTTGATATAATCTGTAAAAGGGTTTTCTTTTGAGGCACCCATTTTATCAAATGCTTTCCAGAACCGGTCTGTATCTTTAGTTTCAAAAACTGCACTCAGTGGATCGGTGGAGAAATTTGTCTGTGCTTTTGCAATTCCGGAAGCTAAAAGAAGACATGTAAAAATGTATCTGGTTTTCATATTAGTTTTTTAAGATATCTTATCAAACGGTTAAAAATATAAAAACTTATACAGAATCGAAATAAACACTGTTAAAGTTTTAAACCTTGACAAGGTTAGAAAAATTGAAATTTCGTTGATTATTTCCGTTCATTAATCCGTAAATCTTTTTAATTTTGCGTTATGGATTTACGAGATCAATTGAAGAATCTTTTTCCTGATCATGAAGAGCAGGATTTCGAGATGCCTGAAGAACAATTCAAGCAGAAAGAGCCTTTGGTGTGCAAATTTGAGAAAAAAGGAAGAAACGGCAAGCCTGTAACGATTGTTGAAGGCTGGGAAGGCAGTGAGGAAGACCTGAAAAAAATCTCAAAGAAAATAAAAACCACCTTAGGTATAGGCGGCTCTGAGAAGGATGGAACAATTATCATCCAGGGGGACAACCGTGATAAAATAATGAATATCCTTAAAGAAATGGGATATAAAACCAAACGTGTAGGCGGATAGTTCTAGAAATAGATCTGAGTTTCCGGCAGTAAGGTTTTTAAGTTTTCAATGGTAGATTTTTCTATAGGATTTCCTGTAAGAATCAATGTTTTCAGATTTTTAAGCTGCTTGATTTCTACAGGGATATCTTTCAGATTATTATTGGCCAGATTCATGCTGACGATATTTTTCAGCCCTTTTACTTTGGGTGACAGTTCTGTAATATTATTTCCGCTTACATTCAGAAATTCAAGATTTCTTGCTTTAAAAAGATTTTCAGGAAGCCTGATGATGGCATTCTGCTGCAGTTCAAGGTATTTTAAATTTTCTGGAAAAGACAAATTTCCAAGGTCATTGATCTGGTTGTCTGAAAGATTGAGAAATTTGAGGTTTTTGATGCGGTGCAACCTGTCTGCTATAAAGCTGATCTGGTTTCCCTGAAGATTTATTTCTTCCAGAGCCGGAATTTCCATAAGGGCCTCGGGAAAAGTATTCAGATTGTTGGCATCAAAATGGACAACTTTGAGGTTCTGAAGCTTTGCAAGATTAGGATTAATGCTTGTCAGGCTATTCAGATTCATTGAAAAAGTGGTCAGTTTCTTCAGATTGCTTACTTCATCGGGAATATATTTAATACTATTTTCATTCACATTTAATATTTCCAGTTCTTTTAAGACAAAGAGTTCATGATCCATTTTCTCAAGCTTATTCGCCATGATATTCAGAAAGAATAATGAATCCAGTTTCACGATCTGAGGAGGAAGATTAAACAGTCCCTTTTGCCTGAAGCTCATACTGTACACTGCTTTTTTACTGCTTAGTGCCTCTTCAATATTGGTAAACGTCGGATACTTCACCGGATCAATCTGTGCTTTGATTTGTGAAAGCGATAGTATGGAAATAAGTAAGAAAAGCTTTTTCATATACATAAAAAGGTCTGCCAGCAACAGAAGTCACTGACAGACAAGAATTATAAATAATTTATTTCTTTATAAGTTTAACTGTTTTCTGGAATCCTCCTTCAGCTTCAATATTTAAAACTAAAACCCGTGATCCTTCCAACTGTTGTGTGAAATCAAGATCCAATACTTTATTGGTTCCATTGAACTTCTTCGTGTAAACGATTTTCCCGTCCATGCTGTAAGCTGTTACAGAAATATCTTTCAATCCTTTTGCAGAATTGATTTTAACGATTCCTGAAGTTGGATTTGGTGCTACCGTTATTGTATTTTCTGCAGTTTTGGTATCAATAGTTCCTAAAGTTCCTTCAGTTCCAAGGTTATTTTTAAGGGCAATAACGATCGTTGCTGATTTTCCTTTATAATCAATCGTATTTCCTGTTGCATCTACGTCTGTAGAGATTGTTGAATCCGGGTGCTGAATAGAGAAGAAACCGAATTTATGATCTGGCGTGAACGTAAGACCTGTAGGCTCTGAACCAGCCGGCATAGAAGCAAATAATCTTACTTTCGGGTTGGCCTGTGTGTGATCCGGAGCAATGACCCAGATATAGTTTTTACCTCCATCCTGAAGTACCCAAAGGTTTCCAAGTTCATCGAAAGTAAGGTTGTCGTTTCCATCTCCCCAGGCTTCAGACTTCATTCCCTGAGCCGTATTGAAAGAATATACAGAAGAACCTCCACCTACAAATGTTTCTACCTGAGAAGTTGTAGTTCCGTTATCCTGTAAACGGTATACTCTATCTAATCCTTTTGCTGTAAAATAGATTTTTCCATCCAGCGGACTGATATCAACATCTTCTACTCCATTGAATTTTGTTCCGCCTAATGACAGGGCGTTGGTGTTGGTATTATTCTGGTCAACTTTAGTTTTGTTAGGAACCTGAATCCATGTTCCTGTAGTTCCTGCCGGATCTCCTGCTGCCGTTAGTCCCTGATCGAGTTTCAACACATAAAGATTTCCTGACGAAAGATCATTTGGAGTATCCATTACGTATTTGTATACCATGTGAGTTCCACCATCTTCTCCATAATACGCTATAGTTCCTGCATTATTGATCACTACGTTTTCATGGTTCATGATTCCCATCTGCCAAAGTTTTCCTTTGGAACCGTCAGTATTTTTAGAAATAACCTGTGCTGTTGCAGGATCAATTTCTACTAACCAACCGTAATCTTTGTATCCATCATTGTTAACGTCATTGGAAGTCACAGACTCTTCTGCTGTTACCACGGTTCCCCATGGTGTAATTCCTCCGGAACAGTTTCTGATGGTTTGTACCAAACTTGGATCTGAGAAACTTACCGCTCTTGATTTTGTCAGCTGCCAAAGCTTGGAAGTCGCGTTATAATTGATTTCTGCCATGGTAACTCCTCCGGGATTCGTTTCATGGTTTACAGAAAGATATCCGTTGGTACTGCTTCCTGTTTTTGGAACATAAGCGGTAAAGTCATTCTGACCTCCCACTAATCCTCCGCCTTCAGTATAGCTGTCTCCTTCTTTTAAAATAAGCTGGTATTTGTGTTCTGCGGGAATAATTAACTTATCAGTCTGTGCTGTAGGAACAATTGAAGTGAAGCAGCTGATATGCGTCCCGTTACAAGCAACAGGAATGGTTGTATTAGATGTAGTTTTCAGGTAAGCATCAATTCTTAAATCTGAACTGGTTGCGCTTCTGTTGTGCAATTCTATTGAAAGTCTGTTAACACCGTTTACAAATTTTGATTTCGGAATAGTGAACAGGTTGTAAACACTTTCTGCCGCTCCATCAATAGTTGTAGATGAAAAGGTATTGAATGTAACAGCACCTGCAGGCATATTGTCTCTTACGACTTCCTCTCCGTTTAGGTATACGATAATACCGTCATCTCTCATTATTCCCAGCTCCATAGTATCGGAAAGCGTAGAAAGATCTACTGTAAAATCTTTAGCAAAATAAGCTGTAGTAAGCCCTGAGTTGATGGTAGTCGTTACCGGATCTCCGTATCCTAAAGGACCGTTTCCTACCGCCCATGTTGAAATATCATAGGTTTGGGTATTCCAACCGGCCGGTTGTGCCTGGTTGTTATCTTTGTAGCTCCACGACGCGTTCTTATTGAATATCAAGGTCTGCGCCTGAAGACCAGAACTGGCCAGTATAGCCAAGGCTCCCACTGTAAGTAGTTTTTTCTTCATTTTATATTTGATTTATTAGACCTTGCAAAATTATTTTTTTAGCGCTTTCTCTCTGTTAATAGGATTTTAAATCTAAATCACTGAATATTAACTTATCAAAAACCTAATGTTAAGGGGATTAATTTTGTGTTAAATGACGCAGGGAATGTAGGGTTTGAGTATGGGAGAGTTTTAGGGTTGAAGTTTCGGGGTACAAGTGGCGAGGGGCGAGACTCGGGATTTCGGGATTTCGGGATTTCGGGGTGTGGGGTGTGGGGTTCAAGTCGATAATTGATAGTTGTGGGATTTGTTTTTTGATGTATTGATGTTTATCGTATTGGTTGATTAATTCTAAAAATACTTTGATCAATAAGATAAAAGAGAAATTTTTATTCGAAAACCTGAGTATTTTAGAAGATAATTTATTTTCAAAACGAGCTTTATTCTTATCTCTTAAAACTTTATATTTGTTATTATGATTGACACAGCTATGCAAAATAAAAAAATACATCAGGGCAGAAATATCAAACGTTTCCGTGAAATACTGGGTATCAAGCAGGAAGCTTTAGCTTTTGAATTAGGTGACGACTGGAATCAGAAGAAAGTCTCTCTTTTGGAACAAAAAGAAATTGTAGAGTCTGATGTTTTGGCACGGGTAGCTCAGATTCTGAAGGTTCCGGCAGAAGCAATTGAGAATTTTGATGAAGAACAAGCGATAAACATTATTTCTAATACAGCCACTTTTGATAATTGTCAACAACCAGCCTTTTTTAATAACCAACCCACTTTCAATCCCCTTGACAAGATGATTGAACTTTATGAACGTATGCTAAAACAACAGCAGGAAATGATTGATAAGCTGGAAAAGCTGATCCAAAATAAATAAACAGACAGGTTGATCCGATCTGTAAAACTTTAGGCTAAATTCTAAAACAAGCGTAGGTCACATTACACAAGTTTCAAAATTTAGCCTATTTTTATTAAAACCATATCATTCCTGCCGAATCTCGGTCCTCACAAACCCGTAATCCCGAACCCCGTAACCCGCCTATTTCGCTTTACTCACATCCGTAAGAGCATTCAGAAAGGCAATGATCTGTTTTATTTCTGTTTCGGTGAGGTTTAATTTATCTGGGGCGAGGGTTTGGTTTTTCATTTTCAATCCTAATCCTTCTCCTCCGCCTTCATTATAAAAATCCAGTACTTCTTCCAAGGTATTGAAAGCTCCGTTATGGAAGTATGGCTTGGTAAGTGCACTATTTCTTACCGTTACCGTTTTGAATGAATAATCATAAATCCATGATTTTTCCTTTTTCACCGGGCTGTTTCCTCTTCCCAGATCCTGATCAAGCTCTACAGGAAGCTGTTTGATCGGTCTGGTGGGTATTCCCAGCACTTCAGATTCATTTTCATTAAAAAATGGTGGGACTAATCCAGAAAAGGTGGGCGCAAAATGACAGGTTGCACAATTGGCTTTCCCCATAAACAGGTTGAATCCTTTTTTCACATCATCAGAAATGTTCTTTTCGTTCCTCATAAAACGATCAAAATCGCTGTCAAATGAATACAATGAAGCAACATAAGAGCTTAGTGCTTTTGAAAAATTTTCTTTGCTGATCTTCCCATCTTTAAATGCATTTCGGAACGCTTTCTTATATTCTGGTTTTGTTTTTAGTTTCTGAATAATACTTTCATAGCTTGTATTGAATTCCTGTTCATTATAAATAACGTGCTCTGCCTGCTGTTCCAGATAAAAAGCCCGAAGATCATAGAAAAACCTCTTGGCAAAAACCGCATTATATAAAGATGGAGAGTTTCTCAATACAGTTTTCCCTTCTACATTGCTTTGCGATTTTGTTTTAAGGTCTGTAAAAGCATTTTCCTGAAGGTGGCAGGTTGCACAGCTCATTTTACCATTGCCACTTAAGTTTTGGTCATAGAAAATGGATTTTCCAAGGCTGCGAAGTTCCGGATTATCTTCCGAGGACTTCAATAAGGTATAAAAATACGGATCTAAAAAATCACTGCTGAAAAAATTCTTATTTCCAACATTCCAGCCGGAAAATTCTTTAAGATCATCAGGTCTTCCGTCCCATTTTCCCAATTCTTCATACAAAGGCTGCACGTATTTTTTATAAAACTCAATCCTGTCAAAGGTTTCGAAATCGGTGTTTTTTGAAAGATAATTAATTGCTTCGGTTAAAATTTGATTGGCTTTCTGACTGTTATAATTTTTAAAATAAGGATCATCATTAATATACTTCTGCATTCCGGAAAGAGCATGGCGTGTCTCCTCAGAAATATTAAGAGAACCTGGGGTATCAAAGCCAGAAACGCCAAGGGAATAAATCCTGATCAGCTCTATGCGTAAAGGCAATGTTTTGTTGTTTCCTTTGCTCAATCCATTTTTTAAAGCACTCAGATAAAATCCGGAATAGCTGTTGTATAAAAAGGTAGTAATGGTTTTGATCTTTTCTTTTTCATTTCCTGCTTCATCTGAAAATATCAGTTCATCCAGCACCTGCAATCCTTCAGGAGGAAGTGTATAGGCTGATGTTCCCGCAGCTTCAATGTGAAACAAAGGCGCTGCGTTAAGGTGTGTTTTGGTAAATTCCGGATAATGGTAAGCAATGTAGAATTCAATTTCTTTGAATGAATTTCTTGTGCTGCTGAGTGATTTCTGTAATTCCTGGAGTGAGATACGATCTTCTGAGAACTTTTCAACATCTGATTTCAGCTGCTCAAGCTTGGTTTTAAAGTCGGACAACCCTTTATTGACAAATGTATTTTCGCTTTCTCTTCCTTTATAAACAGGATTAAAAGACATTACTGCAAATCCTATCAGAAGGACAATTACAAGCAGTGGATAAGATCTCATGAATTTTTAGTGGCAAAAGTATCGATCTGATGTTATCTCAGTTTTAATAACAGATTAAATAATGTTTATATTTCTGATACAATATTTTTCACTAATTTTAAACCCCGAAATCAAATTCATTATTCTAAAGAAACGGTTTTTCGAAATACCGGTAAAATAATGGCGGGAGATTATTGGGAGAGGATTTTTTTAAATTAAATTCAACACATCAAAAAAACTAAATAGGAGTATGAAAACAAAACTATGGTTTGCTGTTGCGGCAAGTTTCCTTTCTGTGACTGCATTTTCCCAAAAGAAGAAGCAACCGGAAAAACAGGAAACAAAGCCACAGGAAATGGCTGTATATGCCGAGAAAAGAGGATCTGATTATTATTTGGTCCGCCTGGAAAAAGATAAAAACATTCCCAATGTCTATGTACATTCCAATGGGGTAACCAAACCTTATAAAAACTATTCTGACCTGAAAGATATTGTTACAGAATTCCCCGGAATGATGACTTCCAACAATTCAACAAAGGAAGAACTGATTTCTATTCTTAAAAAAGATGATCACTTCTACGAAATCACTTCACAGAGGAAAGATCCTAAAAACATAGAAAAGACCGTCATTACTGTATATGAGGTAATGAATGGTCAGAAAAGGATTGTAGAAGAATACAATGACATCTACGAGGTAATGGCCTCTCCTTATAAAGAAGCCATTATGATTAACTAAAAAAAAATCAAAAAAATATACATATTATGCTAAACAAACTCGCTGCCTCAGAACTTGTTCTGAATGAAGACGGAAGTGTATACCACCTGAATCTTTTACCTGAAGATATTGCTGACAAAATTATCCTTGTGGGCGATCCGGACAGAGTGGCAAAAGTTTCAAAATACTTTGATACCGTAGAAATCAAAAAAAATAAAAGAGAATTCTATACCCATACAGGAACGCTTCGCGGGGAAAAAATTACCGTAATGTCGACAGGTATTGGTACCGAAAACATTGATATCGTGATGAACGAGCTGGATGCTTTGGTGAATATCGATCTTCAGAATAAAGAATTTAAAACCGAGCACAAAGCTCTTGAACTTTTCCGTATGGGAACCTGCGGAAGTGTAAACCCTGATGTACAGGTAGACAATATGCTGGTTACTCAGAATGTTGTTGGTTTGGACGGATTAATGCACTTTTATCAGGATTACAACTTCGAAAATGAGTTTTCGAAAAGTTTCTTAGAAAAATTCCCATACGAAAAAATTAAGCCGATGCTTTATTTCTCAGACTGGGCGGAAGAAATGGGAGAATATTACAAAGATGCCAAATACCATGGAAACACAGCAACATTCCCGGGATTCTATGCTCCGCAAGGAAGACAGCTTCGTTTAAAGGCCGTAGATGATCAGTTCTTAGAAACATTGAACGACCTTGGAATCACCAATTTCGAGATGGAAACTTCTGCAATCTATGCCCTTTCAAAATTATTAGGACACAAAGCTATTACTGTAAATAACGTTATTGCCAACAGAAGACGTGGAGAATTCTCTGCAGATCACCATGCTTCTGAGAAAAACCTTATTGAATGGGTATTGGAAAGAATTATTAAATAATTATTTATTGATATAATAAAAAACCTCCGGAAACAACTTCCAGAGGTTTTTTTATAGGTTTTGGCTAAAGCCAATGAAACTGATCTATTTTGAAAACGGGCTAAAGCCCGTTCCTAATTGAATTTTTATTGTTGAGTTTTTAAAGGCCAATAATCAATGATACAAATGCCATGATTACAAATGAAAAGTTCTAGGATCCGGATATTGAAATGTATAATCCAGTTCTGAAACCAACTTTGAAGACATAACCTTCTTTCCTTTCACCTCAAATTCTTCATCATCAGGAATATTTTTCTGAGCATTGATTACCTGGCTTTTTGGCGGATGAATGGGTGCCGTTACATTGTATAGTTTTGACTCAGTATTCTGTTCAATCATTTCGGAGATAATCCCGCTGATATCAATATAATGAATGTGATTTACCGCGTGATCCGGATTACTCACATTGTAATTTTTCAGAAGCCTGTTGTCTCCCATGAGGCCACCAAGCCTTAGAATATTAAGTTGGGGATATTTATTTCTAAGCATTCTTTCACCAGATACTTTTTCCAAAGGCATATCTTCTTCTGTAAATTCTTTGGGTAGATCAGGATAAACCCCTGTTGAACTCATCAGAAACATTTGCCCTTTAAAATCCCCGATAAAGGCTGACAAATTCTGAATCCTGTTATACAATGAACTCACACAGCAGCTTTTTTCAGAAACGGGAATGGTAATAATCAAAACATCCATATCTTTAATCTCAGACCATCGGGAATAAGGTTCTGTAAGCTGATAATCCGGAAAAGAAGCTAGTACTGCATGAATTCCTTTGCTGTTAATATCATCTATTTTCTTATCTGTTGTCGTGGTTGCGGATATACTATACTTTCCGGACAAGGAGGACGCTATTCTTTCTCCCAGCCAGCCATAGCCTATGATTCCTATATTTTTCATATCTCGATAGAAATTTTCATTTTTTAATGATACAAAAGTAACTTATTTGCAGATGTATGATATTTTAATATGAAAAGAAATTTCAATTTAAGCCTGTATATATGCATAATAATAAAAAAGGACTCCCAATCCGGAAGTCCTTCACACCATATCAACTATAATAAAAAATATTATTTAAAATTCATTGATCATCACATAAAAATGTCCGGAATACAAGCTGTTGGCACTTCCTGAAATATTAGTGAGATTAATTGTAATACTGGAAGTGGAAGTCAACCTTGGATTTGAGATGGAAAAAGAGGCATTCCCCTGAAAGTCACCCGCCGGAGAAACCACAACTACAGCTCTTGTAGAGCCAGGCTGGTATTCTGCCGGAACCGGAATATCAATGGTTGTAGATTTTCCTGGTTGTATATTGTTGATAGATATTCCAGGCCAAGCTTCAAAACTCATCTGATTTTTCTGTACACTGCCCTTTTCTCCCAATTTAAATTGTCCACTTACATCCAGTTTCGCGGAGACATTTGGAGCACTTGTTCCAATGCCTACATTAGCATTGCTGTTTCCCAGAATGATCGCATTGGCTTGTGAAGTAGAAGCTCCGTATCCCACTGCTGTTGAGTATTGTCCCAATGCATTAGCTTCTGAGCCTAAAGCAGTTGAGTTCTGACTATTGGTTACAGCATTATATCCCAAAGCCGTTTCACTATTTGTATTCGTTTTTGCATTATATCCTAACGCAATAGACTGAAATCCATCTGCGGAAGAGTTATTTCCTACAGCTACAGATTCATTACTGCCGGTCTGTGCATGAAATCCTATTGCTGTAGATCTGAATCCTGCTGCTGTAGTTTTATTTCCTACTGCTAAAGCTTCATTTCCGGAAACTACTGCTGCACTTCCAATAGAAATTCCCATAAATGCTGAGCTTGCACTTCCCAAAGCAATACTATTCTGCCCGGCGGCCGATCCTATTCCAAGGCTTACTGAATTATCAACCCCCAGTCTCCCGGCTGTTAAAGCGTTTACTTTAAAGATCAGATCATCATATGTTTTTGTTCCTAAAGCCAGAGTTGTATTGGCGGCTCCATAATTCCCTACATTCGTTCCTGTAAGATTCCAGTTGGCTCCATCTTCTGTTTTAGTGGTATTTCCGCCGTTTGCTGAAATTTTGTTCCATTTAGATTCAAACCAGTAATAAAATCCAATATCTGTAAGGGTGGAACTTCCATTATTCCATACAATTAGTCCGTCTGCCGGTGAAGGTACCGTAATATTATCCGTTGTCGCAGTCAAAGCAACACTTGGGAGAAGCACTCCTTTATTATTTGCATTTACATGAAGCATTGCTGAAGGTGCAGGATTGGATATTCCTATCCCAACCTGAGCATACATACAACAAGTAAATAGCAGAAAAAGTAAAGTGTATTGTAGTTTATAGTCTTTTGACATTCCTCTATTTTTAGGAGGTGCAAATATACGAATTTTTAACAAATTACTGGTTTTATTAAAAAAATCATAATTAAAAACACAATATAGTGATTAAAATAAAATTTAATCACAAAACAATGAAAAACGTTTAATATCAAATACTTACCAAACAAGCATTCATTAAGCTTTTTCAGGTATCGCTTATCTTGCGTTTAAATCTTTTAATTATATAATTGACAATAAACTTCACTAAATTTTGAATAAAAACAAATTACTTTTTCCTGGTAAAGCATTCTTTTATATGGTCATTGACCATTCCTGTAGCCTGCATATGGGCATAAATGACTGTAGATCCAACGAATTTGAACCCTCTTTTTTTAAGTTCTTTGGAAATAAGATCAGAAATCTCTGTTGTGGTAGGGACATCTGATAGTTTTTCAGGATTGTTATCCATTGGTTTTCCACCAATAAAACCCCAGATATAGTTGGAAAAGCTTCCAAACTCCTTTTGAACTTCTATAAATTTTTGTGCATTGGTTACCGCTGACAGAATTTTGAGCCTGTTCCTTATAATACCAGGATTATTCATTAATTCCTCAATCTTTTTATCAGAATAGGCAGCCACTTTTTTATAGTCAAAATGATCAAAAGCCTTTCTGAAATTTTCTCTTTTAGACAAAATCGTATACCAGCTCAGGCCGGCCTGAAAGCTTTCCAGAATCAGGAAATCAAATATTGTTTCATCATCGTAAACAGGTCTTCCCCACTCTTCATCATGGTACTTCCTGTAGAGATCGTCTTTTTCACACCAGCCACAGCGAATTTTTTCCATAATTATCATATTTTACAGGTTAAAGTTACTACTGATTTTGAAAGATATAACAAAATATTATGAAAAGTTTAACAGAGACTTCCTGTTTTAGGAATGGTTATTGTTTAATTACCATTACCAAATTAAAATTTATACTATTATGAACAATTCAGAGTACAACAAAGCGGAAAATGCAGTCAATAATGTAGAAAATTCTTTACAGAATGCAACGGACAAAGCCAAATGGAAAATCGATGAATTGGCAGACAAGGCTAAAGATTATATCAATGAGAAGAGGGATAATGATCAGGAAGCCAGCCAGGAAGACTGGCTCGACAGGGTAAAAGCTAATGTATCCGATGCATGGGAAGATATCAAGGATAAAGCAGATGAAGCATGGGAAAAAACCAAAGATGCAGCAGAGGATGTAAAGGCAGAATGGAATAAGAAAACCAATTAGTATTTCAGTCATATAAATATTTTCAATAAAATGGAGTCTTAAATTGATAAGGCTCCATTTTTTATTATGCCATAAGCACAATTATTGTTACATTTGTATTATAATAAACATTAAAAAATTATGTCATACGGTTTACTTAAAGGCAAAAAGGGAATTATTTTTGGAGCCCTTAATGAACAATCTATCGCATGGAAAGTTGCTGAAAGATGCCATGAGGAGGGTGCTGAATTCATTTTATCTAATGCTCCTATTGCTTTGAGAATGGGAGAACTTAATGGTTTAGCAGAAAAAACAGGTTCTGAAGTAATAGGTGCTGATGCTACTTCTATAGAAGATCTTGAAAAACTTTTTGATGCCGCTGTTGCAAAATTTGGAAAAATCGACTTTATCCTTCACTCTATCGGAATGTCTATCAACGTAAGAAAAGGAAAACATTATACAGAAATGAATTACGACTGGTTGGAAAAAGGCTGGGATATTTCCGCTGTTTCTTTCCATAAAGTAATGCGTGTAGCTTGGGAAAAAGACTGTATGAACGAATGGGGAAGCATTTTGGCGCTTACGTATATTGCAGCTCAAAGAACATTCCCGGATTATAATGATATGTCTGATAACAAAGCTTATCTTGAAAGCATTGCAAGAACTTTTGGAAACTACTGGGGAGAAAGAAAAGTACGTGTAAATACCGTTTCTCAGTCTCCAACAATGACTACTGCAGGTAGCGGTGTGAAAGGTTTCGGAGGATTCCTTGGATATGCAGAAGATATGTCTCCACTAGGAAATGCTACCGCTCTTGAATGTGCAGACTACTGTGTAACTTTGTTCTCTGATCTTACTAAAAAAGTAACGATGCAGAACTTATTCCATGATGGAGGTTTCAGCAGTTCAGGAGTAACTCAGAAAGTAATCAGTAAATACGATGCTGAATAATAACGAACTGACACAGTTTCGTTCAGAATAAATAAACCCCATGAAAATTTCATGGGGTTTTTGTTTTTATCATTCTGATCTTCATGATTCACAATAAAACCGGCGGCCTCTTCGAGGCCGCCGGTTCCGTCAAAAATAATATTAATATGTAATATGAAACTATATAATTATGGTCTGTATAGAGTGTGCAGGAGCATTCAGTTTGGCAGCCTTTCCTTCTATCCATAGATTGGTTTCAATATCATTATCGGAATCGTTCATAATAACGGTTACCAACTGTCCGTTTTCATTCATAAAAGCAGAAGATGTCAGTGCTGCTCTGTTGGAAGAACTTCCGATTCTTTGAGCATTCGGTTTGATATATTTTGAAACGTGGCCTATATAATAGTATTCATAAGTATAGAATACCTCTCCTGTTTTGGTGTCAGCAATAATTGGGGCAAAGCAGAAGTTTCCTTTGTGGTTAGGTCCTCCGGTTTCATCCAGTAGAATATTCCAGTCCGTCCATAAAGCATTTCCTTTATTGAAGTCGTTCAACATGTTTTTGCTATACAGCTCTCCCAAACTTACATCATAAATTTTATCCATATTGAACTGTTCCTTACATCCTTCGGTAAAGGCAAGAAATTTATCTGGAAAGGCTCTGTGCGTTTCTGCTAAATTATCAAAAAGCTGGGTTTTATTGTTCCATGTTTCATACCAGTGATATCCGATACCGCTGGCATATTTTGAAGTTTCAGGATCGCTTAATGTAGTAGTGGCTCTTTGATAGATAAGGTCTCTGTTGTGGTCCCAGATCATTACTTTTTTGTCTTTATATCCGTTTTTCCAAAGCGTTGGCCCAAGATTTTTTTTCAGGAACTCTCCTTCTTCTTCAGCGGTGTAGATGCATGATTCCCAGCTTTGGGTAGCCATTGGCTCATTCTGAACTGTTAATCCCCAGATATTGATACCTCTTTTTTCGTATTCTTTGATGAATTTGATATAATAATCTGCCCACGTCTGGTAATACTGATTTTCCAGTCTTCCGCCTTTATATAAGCTTTGGTTTGATTTCATCCATGCCGGCGGGCTCCATGGAGAGAAATAAAATGTGAAATTATTTCCTATCGCTTTCTGAGCTTCTTTGATCATCGGAATTTTATACTTCTCATCGTGAGCAACGTTAAACGTCTTTAGAGAAGTATCGTTATCCTCTACATAGGTATAAGAATCACTGGAAAAGTCACAGGAATTCATATTGGTACGAACAACAGTGTAACCCAATCCGTTTTTTCCAAAATAAGCATCCAGAATTTCCTTCTGCTTGTTCTTTGGCATTTTATAAAAAGTTTCTGCTGATGCATCTGTGATGGCACCGCCAATTCCTATCAGTTTCTGATATTTAAAGTTGGGAGCTACAAAAATACAGGCTTCCGTTTCCTTGGGCTGACCAAATTGTTCAAATTTAACGGCTCCTTTATCCACCATCTTCTCATTCACTTTCGAATTGGTAAGAATTACTTTAGCTGTTTTTCCTGCATTTTTTTTCCAATAATTCTGAGCATTGACATTAACAGCAACAACTACTACAAAACAACTTACAATTAGTTTTCTCATGATTTTTTTCTGTTTCCGGACCCAGTGGTCCTCATTTTCATTATTTATTTTGATAGACTCTTACGTAATCTATATAATACTTCTGTGGAAAAACCGTATCATCAATACCTTCTTTTCCTCCCCAAAACCCTCCTACTGCAAGATTTAAAATAATAAAGTAAGGTCTGTCAAAAGGCCAAGCTTCATTATTTTTCTCTTTATTCTCGTAGGTGAAAAATTTTTGATCATCGATATACACATCTATCTTCTCCGGTGTCCAGTCTGCTTTATAGACATGAAACTTTTCGCTTGCATCTTTTACAAACAGCGTATCGGTTTTCTGGGTTCCCTGAATATGGTTGTACTTTTTAGTATGAACCGAAGCATGAATATATCCCTGATTATAACCCACATGCTCCATGATATCCAGTTCACCATCATCCGGCCATTTCTTCATATTTTCACTCATCATCCAGATAGCAGGCCATGTTCCGCGGCCTTTGGGAAGTTTTGCTCTTACTTCTACAGTTCCATACTGAAAAGCAAATTTTCCTTTGGTTAAAAGTCTGGCCGAAGTATATTTATTGTTTTCCCAGTTTTCTTTTCTGGCCTCAATAATCAGATTTCCTTTTTCCATTCTGGCATTCTCAAGCCTGTTTTTGGTATAAAACTGAGCTTCCTCATTTCCAAAACCTCCACCTCCTACATCATAATTCCATTTTAATGAATCCGGAAGGCCTTTACCATTAAATTCATCGCTCCAAACAAGTGTTCTGTGAGCATCAGGTTTGTGCGAGGCACAGTTCAAAACAGTAAGGAAAAAAGTTCCTGCTGCGCATATTTTGATGATATTTTTAGCTTTGAGATTCATATATATTAGAGTTTTAAGTTTTGGCTAAAGCCAACTTTTCTGATGTTTTTAATGAGCGGGTTTAACCCGCTCCTATTGAATTTATTTTGTCCAGTTGATTCTTTTGGTCTGTACATGTTGAGAATCAGTTCCGATCATAATATCAAACTCTCCACCTTCCCAGTCAAAATTCAGCTCATCATCAAAGAATTTCAAGTCTTCAGGAGTAAGTTTAAAATCTACTTTTTTACTTTCTCCTTTTTTGATGAATACTTTCTGGAAACCTTTCAACTCTTTAACAGGTCTTACTACTTTGCCGTAAAGATCCCTGATATAAAGCTGAACGACCTCCTCGCCATCATATTTTCCTGTATTGGAAATGGTAACACTGATATTCAGAGTCTGATTTCCTGCAAGGCTTGTTGAACTTAATACCATATCGGAATATTTGAAATCTGTATAACTTAAACCATATCCAAACGGATATTTCGGATCATTATCAAGATCTATATACGCTGAAACATAGTTTCTGTCTGTATTATTTTTTGCCGGTCTTCCTGTATTATAATGATTGTAGTATACAGGAATCTGACCTTCTGTTCTCGGAAAGCTCATTGGAAGTTTCCCTCCGGGGTTTACGGTCCCGAACAGAACATCTGCAATAGAGTTTCCTGCTTCGGTTCCCAACCACCATGTGTAAACAATTGTTGGAATATTATCTGCCGCCCAGTTGAAAATCAGAGGTCGTCCTGCATTGATCATCAGAATGATGGGCTTCCCTGTTTTGGCAATTTCTTTTAATAAATCTTCCTGAACGCCAGTAAAACCAATAGTACTTCTGCTTTTTGCTTCTCCACTCATCGCATGGCCTTCTCCCAGTGTCATAATGACAACATCAGCTTTTTTCGCCGTTTCTATAGCTTCTGCAAACTGGCTTTTATCCTGATCATCCACATTGCAGCCTTTTGCATACAGTAAAGTGGAGTTTTTATCCAATTGATTTTTAATTCCGTCAAATTGTGAAATGATTCTCTGGTTGTCATCTTTGAATGCAACAGACCAGAAACCATGGTTGGCTACTGTTTCTTTACCGAAAGGACCAATCAGAGCTACTGTTTTTGTAGTTTTTGAAAGCGGAAGAATATTTCCCTGATTTTTAAGAAGAACAATACTTTTTGATCCGAATTCTCTTCCAAATTTTCTGTTTTCCTGATTATCGGTCTGTTCTTTCTGTCTTTTTTCATTACTGAACCTGTAAGGATCATCGAAAAGTCCCATTTCAAATTTCTTGGTTAAAATTCTTCCCGCTGCATCATCTACCAGTTTAGGATCTACTTTCCCTTCTTTAACCAGTTTTGGAAGTTCTGCCATATAGACACGGCTTTCCATATCCATATCGCTTCCCCCCTGTATTGCTTTTTCAGCAGCTTCAGCACCATTTTTTGCGTAACCGTGAGGAACCATTTCTCCGATGCTTCCCCAGTCTGAAACTACAAAACCTTTATAATTCCATTTTCCTTTTAAAAGATTTCTCTGAATATATTGGTTGGCTGTTGCGGGAATTCCGTTAATATCGTTGAAAGAGTTCATAAAAGTAGCTACTCCTGCTTCTGCCGCAGCTTTGAATGGCGGAAGGTATGTTTCGTTAAGCTGTCTGAGACTCATATCTACAGAATTATAATCTCTTCCACCTACGGCAGCTCCATATGCTGCAAAATGTTTTGCACAGGCCATTACAGCATCCAGACTTCCCAAACCTCTGCCCTGAAACCCTTTTATCCTTGCCAACCCTATTTTTGTTCCCAGGTAAGTATCTTCCCCGGAACCTTCCATCACTCTTCCCCATCTCGGATCTCTGGCAATATCCACCATTGGAGCAAATGTCCAGTGAATACCATAAGCGGCGGCTTCTGTTGCAGCAATTCTCTCTGATTTTTCTATCATTCCAAGATCCCAGCTTGCTGCCTGTCCTATATTCACAGGAAATGTGGTACGGTATCCATGGATAACGTCCTGCCCGAACAGCAAAGGAATTTTCAGCCTTGACTGCATCGCCAGTTTCTGAAAGGCTCTTGTTTCTTCCGATCCGGCAACATTCAGCATAGAACCTACTTTCCCTTTTTTAATTTCTTCTAAAACAGCAGCAGAGTTGGATTGCTGTGGTCCTGTAGCATATTCAAAACCACTATATTGTACCATTTGTCCAACTTTTTCTTCAAGGGTCATTTTAGACAGCAACTCTGTTACTTTCTGATCAATTGTTTTTTGTCCGTAAGCATTCAGTCCAAATGCGGAAAATGCCAGTAAGAAATAAACTCTTTTCATAGTATCAAATTAAAAAATATAGGTTGCTGTAGAACGTCCTGAAATTGTTACTGCAGCGGTTTTGCCAGCAAATTTAATATTAAAATTCTCATCTGCCTGATTATCGTTCTGTACAATTAAAACTATTTTCCCAAATTGAGTCTTAAAAGCCGCTGTGGAAAGTTTATCCGTCTGTGTGGAAGCGATACGTTGAGAACCTGCAGGAATAAATTTTGAAGCATGTGCAATAATATAATAGGAAACGTTTCTGGTGAAATTCCCGCTATCGGAAACGGTTATTGCTCCTTTACATTCCGTACATCCGCCATCTGTATGAGGGGCAAACTTCGGATCGTTGGCTAGATTCCATTCCAGCGCAATTTTACTCCAGTTTCTCATAGATCCGATGATCACGTTTTTTGTATGCCAGTTCAGATCTTCGGCAAAAGTTCCTTTGGAACCTGTCCATTGTTCAGTAAAGTATAAATTCTTATCCGGGAAAGCATCATGTACCGTACTTAAAGCAGAGATATCTCCTTCGTACAAATGAAAAGCAGATCCGTCTATATATTTGTTTGCTTCGGAATCCTTTAAAATATCAATAGCATATTCAGGTTTGTTGCAATTGTGATCATACACAACAATTTTGGTGGTAATTTCATTGGATTTAAAAACCGGACCCAAATGATTTTTGATAAAATCTCCCTGTTGCTCAGAAGGCATGTATAAACTCGGGTTATTACCAGGATGTAAAGGCTCATTCTGAGGAGTTATAGCATCAATGGTGATCCCTTCTTTTTTCATTCCCTGAATGTATTTTACAAAATACTCAGCATATGTTTTATAAAATTCCGGTTTCAGACTTCCTCCTTTTGATTTTCCGTTGTCTTTCATCCAAACAGGAGGAGACCAAGGTGCTGCAATGATTTTAATGGAAGGATTAATCGTTAGAATTTCTTTCAGCATTGCAATCAGGTTTTTGTCCTTTGCAAGGCTGAATTTTGAAAGAGCAATATCTGTTTGTCCTTCCGGCAGGTCATCGTATGAAAATACTTCGCCATCAAGATCGGAAGCACCAATACTTAATCTTAAATAGCTGATAGAAATTGAATTTCTACCATTTCCAAAAAGTTCGTTAAGCAGTGCTTTTCTTTTGGAAGGCGACAAACGGTTGATTACCTCAACACTTCCTCCTGTTAATGTATATCCAAAGCCATCAACATATTGAAACTTTTGAGCATCATCAATTTCAATATTCTGAAAGCTGTTGGTGTTATTTAAAAATTTAACAGAGGTCTGCTGCTGTAATTTTACACTTTCATCTCCTTTTGTAAGCCAGTACTGTACTTCATTTCCTTTATGGGAAGCCATTGATGTACATGATAAAGGAAAAAGGGCCACACCACTAAGTAGTGCGGCACCTCTAAAGAAACTATATAAGTTGTGAAACTTCATATTTTAGTAACCAGGATTTTGTTTGATCTTCGTATTAAGAAGTTCATTATAAGGAATCGGTAAAAGCTCATTCTTATTGGGTTTAAATCCTCTAGATGCTAATTTGGAAGGTGCTTCTTCCCATCTTACGAGATCAAACCATCGATGCCCCTCACCAGCCAGTTCACGTCTGCGTTCATCTTTAACAGCTTGCAGTGTTACTGGTACTGAAGGCAGCCCAACTCTGGCTCTTACTGCATCCAATAGAGCCTGGGCTCTTGCACCAGAGCCGTTTAATGCTTCGGCTTCCATTAAGTAAGTATCTGCCAGCCTGATTACGATATAATTCCTGCTGTAGTTAAGCTCCGGAGCTCCGGGAAGATTGGATACCTCATCTCTTCTGGGAAGATATTTATTCAAAAAATAACCGGTATCATTATGAGCGGGTGAATATTTGATCTCTCCGCTTGCAGTCAGTTGTTTTGCGTTCAGGATCGTGGCATTCACTCTCGGATCGTCCTTCAGGAAATTATAAAGATCTTCTGTTGCAGTATTAAATGCCCATCCTGAAACAATATCAGGTGCTGTAGTCTTTAATCTATCATATCCTCTCGGTCCTATCATTATACAGATAGAGTTTCCTTCATCCTTTCCTTGCCCCCAGAAGCCCCAGTCTGAATTTCCTTTATTGGTATGCATCACTTCCAGAATAGATTCTGTGGTGAACTTGTTGTCCTGTCTCCACAGGTCATTATAATTGGCAATTAATTTATATCCGTACTGACTGGCTTGTCCCGGCGTTCCGTTCACTTCTGCAAATTGGGCTGCAGCAAGATCTTTCTTATTGTTATACAGATAAATTTTTCCCAGGATAGCTCTGGCTGTCCCCTGGCTTATCCTTCCTACCTCAGCTTTGTTAGTAGGTGCAATAGATAGCGGAAGATCATTAATGGATGCTACAATATCTGATTCAATCTGCTCATACACTTTCTGAGTCTCTGCCTGAGGGATATTATAATAATCATCGGTTGCTGTAATAGGCTGTAAGATGAGAGGAATATTTCCAAACATTTTCAGCAGCTCAAAATAGTAAAGTGCTCTCAGCGTTTTAGCTTCAGCAATAAATCTCTTGCGTACCTGATCATTCATTTTAGCACCCGGAATTCTCTGAATAAGGAGATTTGCTCTTGCAATTCCCTGGTAGAAATCATTCCAGTAGGTTTTGGGAACAGTGATCTGATCAATGGAATAGTTAGAGAAACTTTGTATTCCGGTACCGTCTGTAGGACTTCCGCCGCCGGAATAGAAATCATCGGAAGCTGCGTTAAAGAAAGTGACCGTATTTTCAAACCCGCCAGAATATTTTCTTAGCAGGTCATACACTGATACCAGCGCACTAAAAGACTGCTCTTCATTCTGGAAGTAGTTATTGGAGTCAAAAGCTCCTTTATTCTGTACATCTTCAATGAACTCATCACCACAGGATACGGAACTGAATCCAATACCTGATGTAAGTGCGATCAGTACTATTGCTTTATAGAATCTATTTTTCATGTTTGTTTTTTAAAATTGAATGTTAGCACCAAATATGAATGTTCTGGCCTGTGGATAATATGCCCTATCTATACCATAGGAATCATTAACTGCAATTTCAGGATCATATCCTGTATATTTTGTAAAAGTGAAAAGATTTTCTCCTGTTACATAAAACCTTACCTTACTGGCACCAAAGCGTTTGGAAATTTCTACCGGCAGCGTATATCCCAGCTGAACCAGTTTAATTCTCATAAAATCTCCTTTCTGAAGATAATAGTCGGACATTTTGGTGTAATTTTCATTTTTATCATCGGCATCCAATCTTGCCACTGTATTTGAAGTACCTGGTCCTGTCCATCGATCAAGAATTGTAGTTTGGTAATTACTGTAGAACAGATCAAGTCTTCTGAGACCCTGGAAAATCTTATTTCCTCCCTGACCTTGTAAAAACACCATCAGATCTATGTTCTTATAATTAAGATTTAATGTTAAACCATAGGTAAACTTAGGGACAGAACTTCCCAGATATTCATAATCATCCTGATTGATTCTGCCATCGCCATTTACATCAAGTCTTTTGAAATCACCAGGCTTGGCATTAGGCTGTATCAGGCCACCACTGGCATTTCTATAGGCATCAATTTCTGCCTGTGTCTGGAAGATACCCAGATTCTGATATCCATAAAAAGCTCCGTAAGGTGAACCCACCTGGAATCTTGTTACCGGTCCCATAGACTGGAAAGATGCAAAGTTTTCGTAGATTTTATCATCTTCAAGTCTTGTTACTTCATTCTTTAAATAAGAGAAGTTACCATTTACTGAAATTCCGAAATCAGACCAGGTCTTTTTATATCCCAGATTAACTTCAACACCAGTATTGTTCATATCCCCCACATTCCTCCAAGGTCTGTCCGGGGCACCTACATATCCTGGAATATCTACCTGGCGAAGAATATCCGTTGTTTTCTTCTTAAACCAATCCACTGTCAAAGTAAAATCATTTAAGAATTTCAAATCGGCAGCAATATTCAACTGAGAAGTCTCTTCCCAGCGAAGATCCGGGTTTTCAAGAGTAGTTGGAGCATATCCGATAATGATATTATTATCACCATAAGTATAATTGCTTCCTGATTTAAGGAAGTTGGCAAACCTGAAGTTTTCAATAGCATCATTACCTAAAACACCATATCCTCCCCTGAACTTCAAAGTGTTAACGATCTTATTCTCCGGCCAGAAATTTTCGTTGGAGACATTCCATCCCAAAGAGAAGGCAGGAAAGTTCCCCCAATGTCTGTTTTTTGCAAATTTAGAAGAACCATCTCTACGGATTGTACCGGTAAACAGGTATTTATCTTCATAATCGTAAATCACTCTGGCAAAATAAGAGGCCTTGTGGGTTTCAACCCCGTCATAAGCTGATGTTGAACGGTTTTCCTGAGGAACATCAAAATTAAAGGACGCGTCCTCCCAGTTATTAACCGGCAGGTTGATATAGGTGGTATTATTTCCGGAACCTATATTATAAAAGTAAGCTCCCTGTCCGATTAATACACTCAAATTATGATTTCCCCATTTATTCTGATACGTCAATGTATTTTCCGTATTCCATTCCAGCTTTCTGTTGCTTTCTCTTAAGAAGCTATTAAATACTGTATTTCTTGAATTGGTATTAAGATAAAATTTAGGGGTAAACTGTTCTTTTCCCCAATAAGATAGTTTTCCGTTAAGGGTAGTTTTGAAAGTAAAATGTTGTAAAAACTTTAACTCTGCAAATATATTCGCCACAAAATCATCCGACCAGTTGTATCTTCCAAGCTGAGTTTGTCTGAATGCCAGTGGGTTTGTCATCTCATTCTCTACAATAGTTGATACACCATACGGATTTCCGAAAGCATCTCTAATCAGATAAGGAGAAATACCTGCATTATTGTACGGGCTTGTATTCAATAAGGCAGGATCTGTAACCACTACCTGTGTTATAGGGTCTAAATTGATCGCTGAACTTAAAGGACCTCCGAATTCGTCATTCGCATTAACTCCTTTCGTCTTTTGGTGAGTATAGGAGAATGTTTGTCCAATGGTAAGGAAATCAAAAACTTTATGGGTAGAATTCAACCTTACATTCATTCTTTTGTAATTTGAAATATCTTTCAGGACAATTCCGTCCTGTTCATAATACCCGAAAGAAGAATAAAAAGTAGATCTGTCATTTCCTCCACTCAGACTGAATTCATGAGACTTTCTTTCAGCAGTGTTGAACACTACATCCTGCCAGTCTGTACCGGCTCCAAAAGATTGAGGATTAGTAAAACGCGGGGCCTTTCCGGCATTAGTCAGAGCTTCATTAATAATAGTTCCGTATTGGCTGGCATTCAAAAGATCCAATTTTTTTGATGCCGATCCCACCCCGTAAAAACCATTATAGGTTAAGTTCATCTTTCCCTTTCTCCCTTTCTTGGTTGTTACAAGAATAACACCTTTGGCTGCAGAAACCCCATAGATCGCTGCAGAGGCACCATCTTTCAGAATTTCCATATTTTCTATATCAGACTGGTTGAGCCATGCAATATTATCCACAACAATTCCATCTACAACCCACAAAGGATCATTACTTCCTGCACCAAAACTTGTTACACCACGAACCCTTACTGTAGCTGCAGACCCAGGCTGTCCGGAATTGGTCACCACAGAAACACCTGCCGCCCTTCCCTGAAGGACCTGTTCAGGCTTTCCTGAAGGAATATCCTCAATATCCTTCGCCCTTACACTGGAAATAGCTCCTGTCACATTACTCTTTTTCTGAGTACCGTAACCGATGACTACCACTTCGTCTATTTTGTTTTCTTTCGCAAGTGTGTCCTTCACCTTGGTGGTCTGGGCACTGAAGTTGGCCGTAAAATAGAGGACGGCAACCACTCCTACGCTTCTTGATATTCTTACATTCATATACAGTTATTGTTTAATTCTCAAATTGAGACAATAAAAATATATTTTTTTTTAATTAATTAACATTCTATTCATAAATATTTTAATTTTTCTTTTATTTTTCAGGGTTAGAAGCCCTATCTTAGCATCAATATTTCATAAAATTTCATAAAAAATTAATAAAGTTATCTCCCAAAATGATCGTCAAGCCTTCAAAAATTTCTCTTCCGTTAAAACTTACCTTTCTCATTTTTTCAATGGTTCTAAACTGTATGGGACTGGTGATTCTGCAGTTGTCAGAAGAGAAAATCACCTATGGAGAACTGGGGCTTTTAGAATCTTTCAAAGATTTACCTATTGCTTTTATTTCGCTTTTTGCAGTGAGCTTTATCAACAAGACCGGACCTAAAAAAGCATTGATTCTGGCCCTGGCTATTGTTGGATTCTGTTGCTGTCTTCTTCCTTTTGTAAAAGTTTTCTGGTTTTATAAATTGTGGTTTGCAATTATAGGAGCCTGTTTTGCTATCGGTAAAATCTGTGTTTTTGGAATTATCAGGAATAATATTTCGGATGAAAAATCCCTGGCAAAGACCATGAATAATGTTGAAGCTTCTTTTATGATCGGGATTTTCGTTGTGAATACTGGTTTTGGATGGGTGATTTCCAGCCAGTACTCGGAATTTTGGAAGTCTGGTTTCCTGTTGATTGCTTTATTATCTGTACTGACTATTTTTCTGCTTTCGAAAATAGAAATAGTAGAGTCAAAACCTATGGAAAGTAAAAGTATTCTCTCAGAATTATCCGGGTTTACCACCCCTGCAGTTGCTTTGTTTTTAGGAGTGGTCTTTTTTATCGTCTTTGTGGAACAGGGATTCAATTCATGGCTTCCTTCTTTTTATAAAAACCATCTGAAAGTCAATTCTTTTTTTGCACTTCAGGCCACTTCTTTTTTGTCTATTTTTTCTTATGCAGGCCGAACAGTTACTGCCAATATTATCAAAAAATTTTCATTACCCAGATATTATATTACATGTATGGTACTTATTATCACCTTACTGTTCATGATACTGGGGATACAGTATTTTGACTCTGAAGATTCCAGATTCTTGCTTTTTTTATTTCCGGTTATTGGATTGTTTCTTTCACCCCTCTACCCCGTGATCAACTCAAGGATGATTGCGCAGGTGGATAAAGATAAGATTAATCTTTTCACCTCGCTTATTGTTATTTTTTCCTCCCTGGGCAGCTCTGTCAGTTCTATTATTATGGCCGTTTTGTTTGAAAAGCAGCTGTTGAATTATTATCCGTTATACATCTTATCTTCTGTAATTCTGCTTTTTGTGATTAGTTTTATATATTTTACTGTCACAAATAGAAAATAGTTTTATTTTTACTGCCATGAAAATCAAAGACACAAAAAGTAAAGAAACGCTACAGGAACTCATTGACACGAAAGATTTCGTAGCGCATATTTCCGTTGACTGCACCATATTCGGCTTTCATAATAACATTCTGAAAGTTTTGCTTTTAAAATATCATGATCTGGATCTATGGTCACTTCCGGGTGGTTTTGTTTTCAATGATGAAGACCTGAGAGAAGCTGCTGAAAGGGTTTTGTTTGAAAGAACACATCTTAAAGGGTTATTTTTGAAACAGTTTCACACCTTTGGAAGAATAGACCGTACAGAGAATAATGTACATCAGATTCTCCTTAAAAATAAAGGAATAACCGTTCCTGAAGATCACTGGATTTTCCAGCGGTTCGTTACAGTAGGATACTGCAGCCTTATTGATTTTTCGCTGGCTGATACCTTCCCTGATGCTTTCAATGAAAGCTGTGAATGGTTTGAAGTCAACAACCTGCCTAAAATGGCATTCGATCACGACAGAATTATAGAGACAGGTCTTGAATATCTGAGAATGAATATCAATACAGAGGTTGCAGCAAGTAACCTGCTTCCTGAAAAGTTTACCATGAAGGATCTTCAGGCCCTTTATGAAACTATTTTAGGACAGAAATTCAGAAGAAATAATTTTCAGCGAAAAATTTTAAGCCTAAATATTCTGGACAGAATGGAAAAACTCTATGATGGCTCAGCCAATAAAGCACCCTATCTGTATAAATTTAAAACTGAAGTTCATAATTCTACCAATCAGTATCCCATCTCTAATGATGAGGAGTCATAAAAATATAAATTTAACCAAAATCATAAATAAAATAGCAGTACACCCCTGAAAATCAATAGTAAAACAAGTTTTTAAAAAAATTTCTCAGACACCACGAAAAATGCTATTTTTAACAAAATCAAAAAATCATGTCATATTATCCTCTTACAAGCATCCCTGATTATTATGGAATTGATGCTTTACTTACTGAAGAACACAAACTCATCCGCCAATCTGTAAGAGACTGGGTTGAAAGTTTTGTAATGCCGCAGATAGATCAGGCCGCTCAAAATCATACAGATATTCCTAATCTTATGAGAGAATTGGGGAAAATCGGAGCACTGGGACCGTATATTCCGGTTGAGTATGGCGGTTTAGGATTAGACCAGATTTCTTATGGTCTGATTATGCAGGAGCTGGAAAGAGGAGATTCTGCAGTACGTTCTGCTGCTTCGGTACAAAGTTCATTGGTGATGTTTCCTATCAACGAATTCGGTTCTGAAGAACAGAAAAAGAAATATCTTCCAAAACTTGCTGCCGGAGAAATGATCGGGTCTTTTGGATTAACTGAACCTAACCATGGTTCTGATCCAGGTTCTATGGAGACTTATTTTAAAGACATGGGAGATCACTATCTTTTGAATGGAGCGAAAATGTGGATCACCAATTCTCCTTTATGCGATATCGCTGTGGTATGGGCAAAAAATGAGGAAGGAAAAGTACAGGGATTAATCGTTGAAAGAGGAATGGAAGGTTTCACTACTCCTGAAACGCACAATAAATGGAGCTTAAGAGCTTCCAAAACAGGAGAGCTTGTTTTTAATGATGTAAAAGTTCCGAAAGAGAATCTTCTTCCTGGAGTAACAGGATTAAAAGGACCTTTATCTTGTCTGAACTCTGCAAGATATGGAATTTCATGGGGAGTAATCGGTGCTGCTATTGACTGCCACTGTACTGCTGTTCAATATTCTAAAGAAAGAAAACAGTTTGGAAAGCCAATCGGTTCTTACCAGCTTCAGCAGAAAAAATTAGCTGAATTCTTAACAGAGATTACAAAAGCTCAGTTACTTTGTCTTCAGCTGGGAAATCTTAAAAATGCACACAAAGCAACGCCTGCTCAGATCTCTATGGCTAAACGTAATAACGTACATATGGCTATTGAAATAGCCAGAGAATCCAGACAGATCCTTGGTGGTATGGGAATCATGGGTGAATTCCCTATGATGAGACATGCCGCAAACCTGGAATCTGTAATTACTTATGAAGGAACACATGATGTTCACTTGCTGATCACCGGATTGGATATTACAGGAATCAACGCTTTCTAAAAAGATAAAAATATAAATGCAGAGAGTCTGGCCAATGGTCAGACTCTTTTATTTTACTCACTTTGCAGAGATTTTATATTCAATGAATAATTATTGATCTTCTAAATTTTTTGTTGTTTTATTAAATTTATTACTTTAATACCACACAAAAACAAACAATATGAAAAAAATCACAACTTTTTTACTAAGTCTTACAGCTCCATTTTACTTTGCCCAGCAGGCTGGTGATGTTGTAAGTGCCGAACAGAAACTGGATTTAACACCTCAGGGAGTCATCAATTTTATCGCCAATAATCTTGGTGATCAGGATGCTCCGGAATTTGCAAACTACCTGAACAGCTTCAATCTCGGGCTGAAAGGGTACAAAATCACTTATTACACCAAAAACGAGAACAATGTTCTTGTAAAAGCAACAGGATTACTGATGTATCCTAATGTACCCTTCAAACTCTCAACAGTAGTATCGGATCATGGAACTACAGACAGCAGACACAATGTTCCGTCTAATTTTAAAGGAGCTTTAACCGCTGGATTTGTTGTTGAACTATCCTATGTACTCAACGGTTATATTTTGATGGCACCCGACTACGTAGGGATGGGAACTGGGGACGGAACTCACCCATATGTAGATTATGCCACAGAAGCCGGAGCTACAATAGATTTTATAACAGCCGCAAATAAAGTATTGGCCCAACTGAACATTAAACGTTATGATGAATATTTCCTGGCCGGCTATTCACAAGGCGCTCACGCTGCTATGTCTACATTAAAAAGATTAAGCGTTTCAAACCCCACTCAGATAAAATTTAAGTATGCTTACATGGGAGACGGACCTTACGATTTCTCCGGAGTAACGTTAAATAAAGGAGTCCTTGAAAAAGATTTTTATCCTTTCACCTCATTCCTGGCAAATGTCCTTCATACCTGCAACAATACAGGATATAAAACGTATAATAATGATATTTCAGAAGTTATATCTGCCGAATATCTGGACAAATACAATTATCATGTTGTTCAGGATAACGGCGGACTTCTGTGGGGTCCTGTTATATGGAGAAAGCTCTTTACAACCAGCTTCGTTAATGATGTTACTAATAATCCCAATAATAAGCTCAGGCTATGCATGAAACCTAAGGATGTCTACGACTGGTATAATAAAACACCAATGACACTGGGACATTCTACCATAGATTTAGCTATCCCGCCAGAAAATACGTCCAAAACTATTGATGTTCAGCGTGGCTACTATCCATGGTGGGATCTGAATAAATATAAACTGGATTCTTTTTACTGGGGACCATTAGGACATGTGGGAGGAATTCTTCCTTTTACATTAGCTTCCAATGCTAAATTCAATACGCTGAGAAGCGGCGGATTTCTTAATGAATGGGCTATTGCAGGGGCAATTTTCGGTAAGCAGTCAGCAGAGAAAGCATCTGAAAGGCCTTCCCTTCTGTCTTCACAGATCAAGCCTGATCTGGGCAATATGCAGCTGGTTGAAATTACAGATTTCAATAAAGAAAAAACACAGAGCAGAACAGCCAACACCCAAAATTTATCGGCTTTAAAAGACGGAGTCTATCTATTAAAAGTATCGGAAAACAACGAAAATAAAATAATTCCATACATCAAAAACACACCAAAAGAAGTTGCTGAAAACGAAATTGTACAATCTGCAAGCTCATCAGTTTTGCAATTAAAAGTAGATCAGGAGGAACTTACTGCTGTACATATTTTTGATGAAAATAAAACCCTGATCAAAAGTATTTCCCAAAAACAATATCGTGAAGCCGGAGGAATCAACATTCAGGATCTGGAAAATAAAGACTACACATTTGAAGTAGTTACGCCTTATTATAATCTTCAGTTCCGCAAGGCCGTTGGAGGAACAGTGTCATCAGAAAACAGTACTGATATTTATACTCTAAAACAACAAATTATTGCTAAATCCGGCACGGATATTAAAAACGTTAGCATTTACAGTATTTCCGGAGCTCTGATCATTCAGCAGGAAATTAATAAACCAGTGTTTGAATCCAGAAGCTTAGAAGCGGGAGTATATCTTATACAAATCACATTTTCTAACGGAAAAACCATCAGCAAAAAAATAAAAGTGTAAACAATCACTCTTCATATCTCATTTCAAGTTAATTTTTGGCACTTCAGCAATGAAGTGCTTTTTTTATCGATGAATAACTCCACAAAAAATAATTGGAGATAAATTTTATTTTAAAAACCTTAAAATTACATAATCCATTATTATTTATCATTTTACAATATCCATTTTCAACTTTTAGCAAAAATTATATTAAAATAGCAAAAATGATTCTTGTCATTTATTTTGAATTATTCTAAATAAAATTAGTAAACTTCTACTGAGCATGCTACTTTTGCCGAAAGAATAATGCCAGATGGTACATCATGACTCCCGCTTTCCTTTGAGGCTTCGATTTTTCAGTTTTCTTATTTTTATCATTACGATGACAGCCGTCAAGGCACAAAACCTAGAATTCATCATCACTTTTGAAATAAAAAGCAAAGATCCGGACTTAGTAAAAGGTTCTGAAATTAAGATTTCCAGTGAAGAAACTTCCTATTCAGTATTTACCGATGATAAAGGAACCGCACAACTCTCTCTTGTGCCTGGAAAATATAAAATAGAAGCCTGGAAAAACGGGATTTCAGTATATACCGGGAAGATATTTGTCACAAAGACAGAAGTTTTTACGCTACACTTTCAGGAGAAACTCAACACCATTGAAGAAGTGGTCATTACGGCGAAAGAAGGAAAAGGGCTTACCTCTTCCTCTATCATTAATCAGCGGGCTATGCAACATTTGCAACCTTCAAGTTTTTCCGATCTTCTGGAACTTCTTCCCGGTGGAAGATCCAATGATCCGGTTCTTAATCAGACCAACAAGATCAGTCTCCGTGAAACCGGAAGGCCTAATACTGATTACGATACTTCTTCGATGGGAACTACATTTTTGGTGGATGGTGCTACGCTCAACTCTAATGCCAACCTTCAGTATTCTTATGATTTTTTAGACAAAACGAATAACGGACTTAAAAGAAGGCTTAATATAACCAGCGGTGTAGATATGCGAACGATCTCTACAGATCAGATTGAAAGCGTGGAAGTTATTCGTGGAATTCCTTCTGTAATCTATGGAAATCTTACGTCAGGAATTGTAAAAATCACCAATAAATCCGGATATACAAAATGGAAAGCCAGATTCAAAGCAGATGGTTACAGTAAGCTTTTTGCCGTAAGCAAAGGTTTTGAAAATAAAGAAAAAGATCTGAAAATCAATGCCGGTCTGGATTATCTGAACGCAAAAACAGACCCAAGAGACCGCCTGGAAAGCTATAAAAGAATTACCACCCACCTTGGTATCATGAAAGAAAAAAAATATGATCATGGAACGGCAAAATGGCAAAGCAATCTTAGTTACACAGGTTCTCTGGACGGTTCAAAATCTGATCCTGACATCGATTTGTCCGAACTGAATTCTTATGAAGTGAATACTCATTTCCTGAGTCTCTCCAATGTATTCAATTATACTAAAAACAAACCGTCATTCTACCGCTCCACTGAAATTCAGGCAACGGTTAACCAGAGATTTGACAAAATAAAACAAACCAAGTTTATCCAGCTTGAGAATGCAACGGCCTTTCCTCTATCCAGAACCGAAGGTGAATATGATGGCTACTACCCTGAACCACGCTACATTTCAAATTATACGGTAGACGGAAAACCACTTGATGTATTTGTCAAAATGATTAATAATTTCCAGCTTAACTATCAATCTATAACGCATGAATTCAATGCCGGATTCGACTGGCAGATGAGTAAAAACTGGGGGAAAGGACAATTATTTGACATTTACAGACCTATTGATCCCAAAGCCACATTCAGACCTCGTGCCTATCGGGATATTCCTTCTTATATGACTTCTGCGTTGTTTATGGAGTCTATCAACTCTTTACATGCAGGTAAGCATAAACTTACACTGGCATTAGGACTGAGAGGAAACACCATGATGAATTTACCTTCTTCTTTCAAAATGAATGGAAAATGGTATGCAGATCCAAGAGCCAGTTTTCAATGGGAACTTCCTTCATTTGATTGGATGCATAAAAAAACAACGATAGCTTTAACTTTAGGATATGGTAAACAGAGTCTGTTCCCCGATCTCAATATTCTGTATCCTGAACTTATTTATAAGGACATCCAGCAACTGAATTACTTTCATAATAATCCAAACTACAGAAGAATCAATTATAAAACACTGATTTACAATCCACAGAACCCGGATATAGAACCTGCCGTGAATGAGAAATTTGAAGCAAGGATAGATTTCAGTCTGGGAGCACATCAGCTTTCAGTCACTGTATTTAAGGAAAATATGCGCAATGCTTTTCGATCTATGAATGAATACGCCTTGTATCAGTACAAAAAATACGATACTTCGGGACTGAATCCTAATGCCATCACTTCCCCGCCGGATGTGAACACACTTCCCTACCAGACAGTGAATGAAAACTTTCTCTATACCACACAGCGAAATGGCAGCAAAGTAGACAAAGAAGGGATTGAATTTCAATATTCTTCCAATAGAATCCCGGTGATCAACACAAGGTTTACCTTAAACGGAGCCTGGTTCCGGACAAAATACGGAAACAGTCTGCCCGTATACAGAGGAAGAGATTTACTGATCAACGGAAGACCTTATCCTTATCTTGGATTATATGAAGGAATGGAGCCCAATTCCGTGAATGAGGTTTTGAATACCAATCTGATGCTGGACACTTATATTCCCCGTCTGGATCTTGTTTTTTCTTCATCATTTCAGTTTTCCTGGTATTCTACGAGGCAAATTCTTCCTATGAGCGGAATTCCAAGCCATTATGTGGATCAGAACGGTACTATATTTCCCTATCATCCGGATTCCGTAAAGGGAACTATTCTGGAAAGTCTGATCATCGCTCAGAATGAGGATGTATACAATACCACAAGAAGACCTATGGAAATGAATCTCAACCTGAAAGTAACCAAAAGTTTCAGAAATAAAGCGATTGTAGTCTCCATGTTCGCAAACAGACTATTCAGCTATTATACTCCTTACACTATCAACGGATTTACCATCAACAGAAAAGGAGCTTATGATCCTTACTTCGGAATGGAAATCAATTTCAATTTATAAACAATTTCAATTCAATAAATTATGTTAAAACATGTATTAAGAACACTGTTCGTATTGTGGGCAGCTTTTGCCATTACAGCCTGTTCTTCAGATTCCAATGAAGCTCCTGAAGCAAAAACCTCATTAAAACTGGAGCTTAAAGTAGTTTCTGACCCTATTCAGGTTAAAGAATATAAAAATATTTCTATCATTTTCAAAGAGTTAAATTCAGGATTTACCATTACCCAAGAGCTAAAAAACACCAATGTTCTGCAGGTTGTTCTTCCTTCAGGAACATATAATATCACTGCAGAAGGAAGCATTATGTACGGTGACAACTCCGGATCGGTAGAAGCTAAAGTTGCCGGTGTACAAAACGGAATCGTTATCAATGGCAATGAAACCAGCAAAACGCTGGATCTCTCTTTGAAATCAGGTAACAGTAGTGATCTGATCTTAGAAGAAGTCTTCTTTACCGGAACCAAAACACCAGAGGGAGCCATGTATTTCGGTGATCAGTATTTTAAAATTACCAATAATACGGACAAGACCTTGTATGCAGATGGTATGCTATTAATACAATCCAGCTTCATGACGAATGAAAAACAGGATTACAGCCCCAATATCATGGGAACTGTTCTATCTGCAGGTGCTATCATCAGAATTCCCGGAAACGGAACGATGTATCCCGTAAAAGCCGGAGAATCTATTATTATTGCCGAAGATGCTATTAATCATAAAGATTTTAACCCTTCATCCATTAATCTATCTAACGCCAGCTTCCAGATTTTCACAGAAGACTCAGATGATATTGATAACCCAGCCGTTCCGAAAATGGTGAATGTCTTTGAAAAAATGGTGATCCATACACAAGGATATTATGCTTATGCCCTGGCACGGATGCCACAGGGGATGACTACCGAAGCATTGATTGCCCAAAACTCCTATACTTACACTTATAACCTTACCATTAACGGTGATGTATATCCAATGGACGGAACTGCTGTTAAAATTCCGAATGAATGGATCACAGATGCAGTCAATTTAAGTGTACAGGATTCATTCCAATGGCTGGTAACCTCACCTTCTTTGGATACGGGATGGACTTCCGTAACTACTTTTGACGGAGATAAAAACCGTTTCGGAAAAGCTGTCCGCAGAAAAGTAACAGGAAAAACAATGGAGGGTAAAAATATCCTTAAAGACACCAATAACTCCACAACAGACTTTGAACATGGTGTAAAGCCATCTTTATTCAATTAAAATGAAGTATTTTCTTTCCATATCTATTCTGCTCACTTCCTTTTCGGGAATAAGAATGCATGCTCAGATTAATGACACTATCATAGAAAAATTACGTGAGGAATACAGCTTTGAAAGACTTATTAAAAACAGCATTACCGTTAACCCGGCCAGCTATTCAGGGGCAAGGAAATACAGCATTAATAGGTTTACTATATTGACAGAAAAAAGTAACACTCCCAACCAGCTGCAGCAAAAAGGAAGGGGAAAAAACCTATGGGGTGCGGAGGTCTACAGCTTACAGAAACTCAATGATAAAACATCCGTCTGGGGTAATGCTTCTTACACACAAGGAAAAAATAAGCAGGTGGTATGGAACGAAAATTCAGATTATGACCTCATTTACCCTTATGTGGCCGCCGACAGTGTGGGTGGTGATATGAAGTTTGAAAACTATAGCTTTTCAGGAGGCTATTCCAGGAAGGTAAATACTTACACTTTAGGAATAGCAGGAAGTTATCAGGCAACATTGAGTTACAGAGATATAGATCCCCGACCCAAGAATACAGCCGCTTACTTTTCTTTGGCAATGGGAGCCGATAAACTGATCCTGGAGAAGTTCAGAATCGGAGTGTATGCAAATGCTGAAAAATATACTCAGAAACATTATTTGAGCTTCGTCAGTAATCAAGGATATCCGATGATTTATAACATGAGCGGACTGGGAAATTACAATGAGCTGCTTTCCGGAAAACTTCGTCAGGCCTATTATGAAGGCTGGTCTTACGGCGGAGGTTTACAGATCTTTGAAGCAGACAACAGAAACTGGTATCTGAATATAGGTCTTAAAAAGTTTAATCTTGATAAGCTATTGACAGAATATACAGATCTCAATGCCTCAAAAATTAATGAACAGCAGTTTACCTTTTCAGCCGGAAAATTCTTTGATTCAGGAAAAACAGTCTGGGGAATTTCTGCCGAAGGAAACAGCACAGAGAGAAAAGGAACAGAAAACCTCTTCCTGAATGAAAACTCAAGAAATTATATACAGATCGGAAGTGTGGAAAAATATAACCATAAGATCAATACTATTATTTTCAAAGGGCTTATACAGGTGGGAAATGAAAAGGCAAAATCGTCTCTGCTCCCCTTCTTTGGATGGGTCCAGGAAAAAGAAAAATACAGCAGTCCATTATCAAGAATAGAATTAAGTAAACTGACGTATGGCGCGGATTATCAGTGGCTGAAAACTTTCGAAAATCTACAGACATTATCTGTTACAGCAGGACTTTCAGCTGCCAATGTCTATCAGAAAGATGCTCTTTTCAACAATTCCGGAAAGCCATCTATCAATGCTATGCTTCAGGAAAATTATGCCTTCCAGTCTTCGGATTTCTGGCAGGCAAAACTTGATATTCATTTTCATTTTAGCTTTCCTGTAGTGAAAAATGCTTTCGTGGGAGGTAAGATGATTTATAGTAATTTTAACAATGGCAGCAATACTTTGTTTGCCATGAGTATAGGAAGTATATTTTAACACATGATGATAAAATTTTCAGATATTAAATTAGTCGTTGTTCTGGCAGGAATTTCCCTGTTTTTTATGCAGCACACCCTGCAAAAGTACCAGGTAGATTATGGAGAGGCTGTGGAACAATATAAAAAACCTGTAAAATACTGGCCAAAACCTACAGTGGATACTGGGGTCAACTGGAAAGAATTTGAAGCCATAGAATGGGATTCCAATTATTATGACACGCAGGAGTTACCCGAAGTTATGCTTGGAAAAAAACTTTTTTTTGATCCCAAATTATCATCATCCAGCCAGGTGTCCTGCAGCAGCTGTCACAACCCTGAACTGGGCTGGGGAGACGGCCAGGAAGTGGCACTGGGAACTGATCATTTGCAGGGAAAAAGGAATACACAGTCGCTTTTCAATATTGCAGACCGCCATTCCTATTTCTGGGACGGAAGAGCCAAAACATTGGAAGAACAACTTGTAGGACCTATTTCCGCTCATAACGAAATGAACATGAAACCTGAAAAACTGGCCGGAAAACTATCAAAAGTGAAAGAATACAGACAGATTTTTAAAGAAGTCTATCACACTGATAAAATAACATTTGATAAAATAGCTAAGGCGCTGGCTACTTTTCAAAGAACAATCAGAAGTCAGCCCAGCAAACTGGATAAGTTCATTAAAGGCGATTATAAAGCCATGAGTGATAAGGAAATCTACGGGATGCATCTCTTCCGTACCAAAGCAAGATGCATGAACTGCCACTATGGAAAAAATCTTACCGATGAATCTTTCCACAACATAGGACTCACCTATTACAAACGGGAGTATGAAGATCTGGGACTTTATCATATCACCAAAAACTCAGATGACACAGGTAAATTTAAAACTCCCTCGCTGAGAGATCTTGATTATACTGCTCCATGGATGCATAACGGATTGATGGATGATATGCATGGCATTGTCAGTTTATACAACAGCGGTATGCAGATGATTAATCCCACTCCGGAAGAAAAGAAAGTTGACCCTAATTTTCCGGTCACTGATCATCTGATAAAGCCTTTACATCTGAATGAACAGGAAATGGATGCCATTGTTGCATTTTTAAAAAGTATGTCCGGAAGCTATTATAAAATGCCGAGACCGGAAATCCCAAGAAAATAGATTTAAAACAGAATAAATAACTGATCCTAAAAACAGTAAATCCTTTTACCTAAAGTACCTATTTAGATAAAAGGATTTTTTTATCTTTTTAACTGATCTTTAAAACTTGAATCCTATACTGAAATAAATCCTTGAAAAATCTAGCTGACTGTTTCTGGAAATATTCAAACCAATAGGACCGATAAGAGATTCGTAACCAAGGTTCAATCCGTACCCAAACATATCAAAACTATCGTTAAAAGGAGAAAGTTCTTCGCTTACCTTTCCATAGCTGAACGAAGGGGTAAGATAGAGTTTTTTCATAATTCTGTACTGAAATGAAATGGCCGCCTTGGCCACCGAAGTCATCGGAAGCTCTTTCTGACGAAGACCATTAAATTCAGGGCTTAACAGATCATAATTGTATTCGCTGCCTCCCAGGTTATACTTTTGATTCAAAAACAGATACGGAACGCGATCATCTTTCTTTGATCCGAAACTTGCTCCCAGAAATACATTAGCCTTTACTGTAAGCCTTCTGGTGATCGGATAGAAAAAATTCTCATTTAATGTAAATGAAACAAGGTTTTTAGGTTCGGAATAATAAGATTCTTTCGGATTAAGGATCAGATACAGGAGAGGCTGCACGGTGTTCAGATCATAAAGTTCATACTGATCTCCGTAGTAAAATCTTGTACTCACCTGAAGATGATTCCCTTTTGTTGTAAAATATCTTTTATTAAGATTATTCTGTTCAAATTTCAGGAAAGTATTGAAATTACTGTGGTTATACAGCTTCTTGCTGTAATTATCTACTTTCGATTGATCTACCTTATCCAGTAAGCTGTACATTCTTTCCGTACTGAATTCTGTTCCCAGAGATAGATAAGAATTAGGATTGATATTATAATTCAATGCAATCTTTCCGGTTATGTTACGATACATATGGTTAGGAAAACGGTCACCCCCATCTTCATTTATATCATACAACCTGAAATTAAGGTCGTTACTTTTAAGATGAATCATCTTAGCTTCCAGATCCAGCCATAGACGCTCTCCACTATCCAGAAACTGCTGATAAGCAAGTTTAGCTTTGAAACGTTCGGAAATATCCACCGTAGCAAGGAATCTTGATCTGTTCAGGAGAATGTTTCTATATGTATAATTGACAATAATCCCCACAGACTGTTCCGTATCATAGTGCAGTGCCAGTTTAAATGCTCCTTTTTTCGCTCTTTTCACAAATACATTCATCACAAGCCCATCATCTACATTGGTGTAGGTATAATACACCTTTACATACTGGCGCATTCCAAATACACGGTCTATGGCTTCATTCACAGCTTTTGCATCATAATACTTCCCTTCTGTAAGCCCCATTTGCTTTTTCAGTACTTCAATTTCTGCCGCATCAGTAATAGGCGTTCCGTCTTCTTCGTTAAAAGTAAATTTTGTGGTAGGCAGCTTCACCTCTTCAATCATCGTATGCTCATATTGGATTCCGGCTTTTCGCTGAGCTTCTGCCAGAGCAACAAACTCAGGAAGATGTTTTCTCGCTTCAGCCTCTCCTATTTTGATAATCTTTCTGAATCTGGCAAAATCCTTCGTGGTAATTTCTCCCAATGGATCTACAAAGTCTACGAGAATATCAGAGAGTGCTTTTTGATGTTTAAAGTCTTCCACGGAGCGGATGGCATGAGTCTGATAAATCATCTTCATCGGATTTTCAATCTCCTTTTTTGTAAAAAGCCTGAAACCAGTGTAGCCTCCTATCACAAAATCAGCACCCATCTCACGAACTTCATTAGCGGGATAATTACGATCCAGACCTCCATCCACCAGAAGCTTCCCATCAATATAAACAGGAGCAAAAGCGGCAGGAATTGCCAATGTAGAACGAATAGCCAACGGTAATGATCCTTCTTTCTGCATCACAAGCCCTCCGTTTTCAATATCGGAAGAAGTAAGCTGCACAGGGATCCTTAGTTTACTGAAATCATTGATGTGTTTTGCGTTGAACGTTAACGTATTAAGCACTTCTCCCATGTACTGCCCTTCAATATACGAGCTTGGGAGAGTCGGAAAGCCTTTGACTACAGGAAATTCGAGGATATATTTATCATATTCGTCTTTCTCACTGATATTGACTTTATTATAGGGAATTTTATTGCTTAAAATCCTGTTCCAGTCCATTTTATAGATCGTATGCTTCAGCTGGTCAGCATTATATCCCATTGCATATAATCCACCCAGAATTCCTCCCATACTGGTTCCTGTAATATAATCAACTTTGATTCCCAATGAGTCAATCATTTTCAAAATCCCGATATGTGCGAACCCTTTTGCACCACCACCACTGAGAGCAAGACCAAACTTTGTGTCTTTGGTCACATTCTGAAGGGCAATATTCAGGGAATCGTTCTTTTGCTGAGATTTGATAATAAGAGAGAAAGCAATAGCTAAAAATATCAGGATCTTTTTCATTGGAGCTGCTTAATGTATCTGATTTAAACTTTATAAGTTTTTAATAAGTAGTAAAGATACACAAAAAGTTACCTGCTTTATCACTGCATTTCGTGAAGTAAACAATTCTAATCCAGCTTATTTATTAAGAATAAAAAAGAAAAAAAACATAGTAATCCTAAAAAATTTTAATACGTTTTTATCGTTTCCACGAAATTAATATCCGGATTTAGGATTTCAAGGATAAGGCTTTTTACAGATTTCATGGCATCATCAATATTTCCTTTATCAAACTGTAATGAAACCATTCCCTTTTTAGCATCTGCAAAACTCCATATTCCTGTCTCAATGGGGAATCCCCAAAACTCAGGAAGGTGCTGAACAACGTAATGGTAAATACAAAGCTGAAGGGCCTGCTTTCTGTCGCTGTTATGAAAATATGCATCTACATTATCCTGATCAATCTTGACAGTAAGATTTTTAATTTTGGCTGTTTTATAATCGATAATCCTTAGAGTACCGTTCAGTTTATCAATCCGGTCAATAAACCCGAAGAAAGAAATTTTATCATTCCCCTCAAGAGGAAAATCTATATTTTCGAACCTTCTTTCAATATCAATGATCTCCAGTTTATTGCCCTGCCTGATAAGTTCAAGATCATGATTCAATACATTCTCAATGACCTTTTTAGCAATGGCCTTATGGATAAAATTCATTCCTTTTTCGTAGAATTCCGGCTGGTGTTTCAACTTCTCAATAGCAATATTTATGTATTGATCTATCGCTTCAACTGAATTCTTTAAATCGCTTTCTTTTAAAACCTTACCTTTTAACACCTCATACACTTCTTGAAGCGAATAATGCACCAGATTCCCGTAATTCTTTATCGATAATTCTTCTTCAATCTCATCTGTTTCCGAAGTGTTTAAAATCTTGGAAAGGTAGAAATCAATAGGATTATAAAGGTAACTCGTCAGGTGGGAAGCGGATACTTTTTCCTTCCATTTTCGCAGGCGCTCCTGTACGATCTGCGTCTTCGCAATTTCTATGGGTTTGGTGGTAATAGGCTCTGAAGAATTTTCAATAATGAGATGTTCGATATCATGAGAACTCTCCATTTCGATCTGTGTAATGAAACGGCTCTTTTCTCCGGTATTGACTCCGGAACTTAAAGCATTGTACAGCAAATGTACGTTCTTCGCATCCTGAATCAGCCTGTAAAAGTGATAGGCATAAATGCTGTCATTTTCAAGAAAAGTATGGAGATCAAAGAATCTTCGGATATCAAAAGGAATATAGGTATTCTGTGAGTTTCCCAGCGGAAGTTTTCCTTCGTTCACAGAAAGCAGAATCACATTTTCAAAGTTCAGGAGACGCGTCTCCAGCAATCCCATAATCTGAAGCCCTCTCAGAGGTTCTCCCTGAAAGTCGATACTTTCAGAATTGATATGCTGGTTGATTAGGATTTCCAGCGTTTCCATTTTGATCTCAATATTGTAAGGAGTCAGCTGGTTTTTAATGATTCTGAAAGCATTTTCAAAGTGAGAGACATTCTCATACTGAATATCATCTATTTCGAGCCATTTTACCTGCTGGCAGAACTCAATAAGCATATCCAGATAACCGTTGGTTCCAGTTGCTTTTTGAAGAAGACCATAATAAGACAGCCCGCTCAGGAGTTCATGTAAAAGTTTCCTGGAAATATACACAATATTCCTCTCTTCTACTTTGGCTTTAAAATCATTAATAATCTGTTCGTCTTCTACAGATTTCGGCAGTTCTTCCAAAATAGGAAAAACATCTCTGTAATAATAAGACATTTTATTTTTTTCCAATTGCTTCTGCAGGTAGAAAAGACGTTTCACGGCATTGGAGAAAGATAAATTTTTCAATGGAAATCCCATTGTAATATTCAAATTATCAACCCCATGCATTACATCAAGACTGGCAGGAAGAAGATTTTCATCCAGCAGTACCACTGCTGTATTGGAATAGGTTTTATTATTGATCTCTTTAAAGATCTCAGGTAATACTTTGGTCTGGGTTACATTCCCGGACACTTCGTACACCTTAATTTTTTTAGGTTGATTAAAATCGTCTTCTATCCACTGAAAAGCTCTGTCATCATCAAATTCTTTCCAGGTTTTATGATTTCTGAGAAACTTTCCGGCTTCCTGTCTTTCATCATTAAAATAATAACGGTCTGCCTGAAAGAAGCACTGCGCTTTATTCCACTGCAAAAGGCTTCTTACAAGCTTTTCCTCTACCGGAGTAAAGGCATTGAAACCACAAAAAACAAATTCTTCCCTGGTATTTTTAGCGAAGTCTGCAATCCTGGCTTTAGCCGCCTCGTGAATCATTCCGGAAGTTGCCCAGTTTCTTTCCTGCAGTCTCTCCTTGAGTACAGGGAGAAAAACGTTCATATTCTGCCAGAAATTAAGAAACTTTTTTCTTGGGACATCATCGTCCTCTCCAAGGTCCTGAGCCCATTCTTTGATCCTTTCCTCGTCAAACATATACTGCAGAACCGCCTGATCGCTATCTGAGAATTTGAGAATATCATCCCAGTCTTTCTGTAAGGTGGGAAACCATTTCAGAAAATCTGAAAAATCATCTCTTGGAATAAGGTTCAGGCTCCGGTACACATCAAAAGAGAAAAGCCACAACGGAATCCCCTGAATAGTCTGTTGATCAGCAATTTTATTGATGAGTTCCTCTATCGTAAAAAAGTTGGGAAGAAACCCTGAATAATTATTTTCTTCCAGGATCTGTCTGATAAAAACAATGGGACGTTTTCCGGGCAGAATAATATTAAACGCAGAAAGGTCAGTGTTTTGTGCCAGCAGTTCGTGGATGATTTTATTGAGGAATTTCAAAGGGTTTGGTAGCTTTTTAAGTTATCTAGTTGTTCAGAAATCGACTGATTATATTCGGTTTGCTTTTCTTTATCTATTCCATGACGGGTTTCTCTGTCATAGGCCATCTGAAAGTTTTTATAATCAGCGGATATCCCATCATAAATTGCTTTGAAATATCTGTTGTAGTCTCCTGAATTTTTGATTTTTTCAGCGACTGCTTTTCTGAATTTTCTCACAAATAATTCTGCAATATAGAAATGTTTTTGCTCATGAAGGAGAATATAATCATCCATTTTTTTGACATCTTTCCACGATTTATCCTCATGAAACAGAGTCTTAATGGTAATCTTGACCGGAGCCTTCGGATCAGAAGATTTTTCAGAATAAAATTCCCAGCCACAATGGGTGTATGCTGCCACGTCAGGATTCTTTTTCCTGTTAACCGGGCTTCTAAAGTTCTCCCACGTCAATTTTCTGCCTTCTTCCCAGATAATTTTCTGTCCGGATACAGCATGTGCTGCCAATAAACATACTACAAAAGTCAATCTCATTATTCCACTACAATTGTTTTGGTAATCCAGTTATTTCCTCCATTCCAGAATTTAAAAGTATAAGTACCTTTTCTTTGAGGACTGAAGTTGATTTGATTGGCTCCTACGTAATTTCCTTGTGTACAAGGGCCGTTGGTGATGTATTTATAAGAAGTAACCGTTCTTTCGAGATTGGTATTATAAACATAATCATATCCGTAAAAACCCTCACAATGAGACGGATACGTGGAATAAGTTTTGATGCTCTGCATGGCAAAAACATCCATGGTATCATTGACAATTTTTACGCTGTCTATTTTGATTTTACCGATAGATTCAATGGTGTGATAATCATCATCATTACACGAAACCAGAAGCACGCCCAATACGAATACTGAAAGTCCAATATTTAAAAGTTTTTTCATAACCTTTACTTTTCTGATTATTAACAAACATTAGCAAAAATTATTCCTTATTTACATAAAAATCAGGAATTAAAATTACCTTTTGATACATAAACTACTTTCTTAGTATCAAAAAATTCTTCATCAAAATAGTGTTTGAGATTAAAAATTTCACATTTAAGTCCGGCAAGCTCTTCAGCAAGATCACCGCCTTTCAAATATAAAATTCCGTTATGTTTTGGATTAAACTGTTCTTTTTCAAACTTCCCTTTCAGCCATCTTAAAAATTCAGGCATTTGGGTTACCGCTCTGCTGACCACAAAATGGAATTTTTCTTTCAGCTTTTCTGCTCTTCCATGGATAGCCGTCACATTGGTTAATCCTACTCCTTCTGATACAGCCTGTACCACACTGATTTTCTTACCGATGGAATCAATCAGGGTAAATTCTGTTTCAGGAAACAGGATCGCCAAAGGAATTCCCGGAAAACCACCGCCGGTTCCGATATCCAAAACCTTGGTTCCCGGTGCAAATTCCATCACTTTTGCAATTCCCAAAGAATGCAGAATGTGCTTTTCATACAGGGATTCCATATCTTTTCTGGAAATTACATTGATCTTTTCATTCCATTCATTGTACAGATTTTCCAGTTTTGAAAACTGTTCTTTCTGTTTTTCAGTAAGATCCGGGAAATATTTTAATAGTAACGATGCAGACATGTGAATTATTATAAAGCGCAAAAATAAGTTTTATTTCTCTTGTATTCAAATCTACTTTTTCTGATCAGGCTGTAAGTTCTGGTTTTCAGCAAAATCCATCATTTTGCAATTCCCGGTATAACAGGTACACTCAGATTTCCTGATGAATTCACGCTCTGTACAGCAAAAATATAATTGTCTTTCGAAAGCGGAACCTTCATAGAAAGCTCCGTTGTAAACATTTTTTTCTGCCACACCGGACTGTCCGTTTCCCTTGCCAGCACATAATAACCTGCCGGTATTCCGGATTTTGGTTTTTCCCAATGTAAAGTTGTTGAATTTGTCAGCTCTTTCACATCCATTTCAACTTTCTCCGGTTTTGAAGTAGATTTTGCAAGACTTGCCAATACGGCAATATTGGCTGCAACATTTTTTTTCAGATATTTAAAATCGATAAACTCGGGAAGATCACCGTACTGCTTACCGTTTTCAATTCTTATGTCCTGATGCTGATGATCATAATTTTCATAATATTCAGTCAGTCTTACAGAAGGAAATCCGTTATTCACAAAGCTGGTATGATCTCCTCCCCGCAAGAACCTGTCATTTCTGTAAATCAGTTTGATTTCCAATCCTTTTACATATTGCTCTGTAATTTCTTTGATATAACGGGCCAGCTGTCTGGACTCACTATCGTTTTCAAAACCAAGATTTCTGATTGTCATCGCTTTTTTATCCAGATCTTTGTAAGGCAGACCTTCGCTGAATACACGAAGTACACGGTTGTTGACCTCCCCCGTTTCTCCTGCCTTGGGATTGCCGATCATGTCATTATTCAGAACCGCTTCCAATTGCCAGTTTTCTTTTTTGACTTTTTCAGCCAATTGTTTAGAACCCAGCAATGATTGTTCTTCTCCGGAAAAGGCCACAAAAATAACAGAGGCCGAAAATGAAGATTTGCTCAATATTCTGGCCGATTCTATCACAGCACTTACACCACTGCCATCATCATTAGCACCAGGCGCTTTGGAAGTTCTGTTCATTACATCAGTAACTCTTGAATCGAGATGTCCTCCGATCAGGAAAACTCTCTTGTCGTTTGGATCTGTTCCTTTCAGAAAAGCAACAGCATTGCCAAGATTTACCGCTTTATCAATTCGTTTTCCATCCGGCTGAAGATCTTCCTGCTGAAGATACACATCCATTCTGCCGCCGGAATTTTTAGCATAATCACTGAATTTTCTGATCACCCAGTTCCTTGCTGCACCTATTCCGTTCTTTGGATCATCTATCGAACTTAAGGTATGTCTGGTTTCAAAGCTTACCAACTTTCCGATGTATGATTTCAATGAATCCTCATTCACCTGTGAGACATATCTTTTCACTTCATCATCTTTTGAATGCCTTTGGGAGAACAGAGAACACGAAATCAGCAATAAGAAAACAGAATATTTCATAGGACAGATCTTAGATGGTTAAAGATACAAAACACTAAGCTTCAGAAGGACTTTTTTTATTATTTATGACCTCCTGTTCAGATTACTTTTATTTAACTACACCTATTTACTAAGAAATTGAATAAGTTTCCAACATCGGAATTTTGTCAAAACCTGACAAAAATCTTTAAAGTACCCTTACTTTTATTACCTCCAAAAGACGTTTTTATTATATATTTGTTAAAATTCAAAAAAATACAATGGATAAACTTTCAGATAGAGTAAAAAGATTAGGATACTCCCAGACATTTGTAATGTCTAACAAAGCCAGAGAAATGAAAGCCAGCGGAATAGATGTGATCAGCTTAACTCTTGGCGAACCGGATTTCGATGTTCCGGAAAACATCAAACAGGCAGCATTCGATGCCATTAATCAAAACTACAGCCACTACTCTCCTGTTCCCGGATTTCTGGAACTGCGTGAGGCTATTGCATATAAATTAAAAAGAGATAATAATCTGGAATACAAACCTACTCAGATCTGTGTTTCCAATGGAGCTAAGCAGGCTATTATCAATGTTTTGGCAGCTATTATCAATGATGGTGATGAAGTTCTTCTTCCTGCACCTTACTGGGTAAGCTATGATGAAATGGTAAAAATGATGGGCGGAACATCTGTAATGCTTCCTACCTCTTATGTTACTGATTTCAAAGTGACTGCAGAACAGCTTGAAGAAGCTATTACAGAGAAAACCAAAGCAGTCCTTTTCAGCTCACCGTGTAATCCGTCAGGAGGATATTATACTTATGACGAATTAAAATCTATTGCCAGAGTAATTGCCAAATATCCACAGATAACAATAATTTCTGATGAGATTTATGAGTATATCAATTATGAAACTAATACCACTTCGATTGCTCAGTTTCCGGAAGTTTATGAACAGACAGCTGTAATCAACGGAATGTCAAAAGCATTTGCTATGACCGGATGGAGAATCGGGTATTCTGCATGTCCGGACTGGCTGGCAAAAGCATGTGAAAAAGTACAGGGACAGATGACCAGCGGGGCTAATACGGTAGCACAAAGAGCTTCTATTGTTGCCCTGAAAACAGATCCTTCTGAATACAGATACATGATTGATGCTTTCAAAAAAAGAAGAGATCTTGTCTATGAACTGATCAAAGAAATTCCAGGATTCAAAGTGGTCCTTCCAAAGGCTGCCTTCTATTTCTTCCCGGATATTTCGTACTACATTGGAAAAACTCTTGATGGAACAGAAATTAAAAACTCTGACGACTTTGCCATGTTCCTTCTGGAAAATGCTCATGTTGGATGTGTAGGTGGATTCTCTTTTGGAAGTCCGGAATGCATCAGGTTCTCCTATGCTGCTTCTGAGGATGATTTAAGAGAAGCGATGAAACGAATTAAAGACTTATTGGAGAAATTCAATTAATAAATTAATAACCCAAAATAAAACATAACAGCAATGAATCTGTTAAAAAAACTAACCATCGCTACAAGTATTGCTGCTGCAAGTTTCGCAGGATATGCTTTTGGCCAGGATTTCCAATGGAAAGAGGCTACTTCCAATGGCTACAAGTACAAATACGTAACCAATGACCCTACTTCTGCAAGGTATTACACTTTAAAAAACGGACTAACGGTTATTTTAAGTCCTACGAATAAGGATCCAAGAATACAAACGTATATCGCAACAAAAGCAGGAAGTAAAACCGACCCTGCAGATCACACGGGTCTTGCTCATTATCTGGAACACATGCTTTTCAAAGGGACGAATCAGTTTGGTTCTAAAGACTGGGCAAAAGAAAAACCTATGTTAGATCAGATTGATGCTCTGTACGAAAAGTACAATCAGACCAAGGATGAGGCCAAAAGAAAAGAAATCTATAAAGAAATCGACAGGGTTTCCGGAGAGGCAGCAAAATTTGCAATCGCAAATGAATACGATAAAATGATGGCGGGTATGGGAGCTGATGGAACTAACGCCTTCACTTCTTTTGAACAGACCGTATATACAGAAGATGTGCCTGCGAATGTTCTTGACAAATTCCTTGCTGTACAGGCTGAAAGATTCAGAGAACCGGTTCTGAGACTTTTCCACACAGAGCTTGAAGCGGTATATGAAGAAAAAAACAGATCTCTTGATGATGACGGAGATAAAGTTTTCGACACCATGTTTGCCAATCTTTTCCCTAATAACAATTACGGAAAGCAAACCACCATCGGAACCATTGAACACCTGAAAAACCCTTCTCTACACGCTATCAGAGAATATTATAACAATTATTACGTTCCGAATAACATGGGAATCATCATGTCCGGAGATTTTAATCCGGATGAAGTGATTGCAAAAATTGATAAGGCTTTCTCTTATATGAAGCCTAAAGCCATTCCCGAATATAAAGTCGGGCAGGAAAAACCTATCACCGCTCCAGTTGTAAAAGAAGTAGTAGGACCGAATCCTGAAAACGTAATGCTTGGTTTCAGATTTCCGGGAGCTTCCACCAAAGATGCCAGAATGCTGAATCTTGTTGGAAATATGCTTACCAACGGACAGGCAGGATTGATTGATCTTGATCTGGTAAAAAAACAGAAGCTGCTGGGTGCTACTGCCGGAGCATATGCCTTGAAGGATTATTCCGTTCTGCTTTTACAGGGTAAACCCACTGAAGGACAGTCTCTGGATGAAGTGAAAAATCTTCTTCTTCAGGAAATTGATAAATTAAGAAAAGGAGACTTCTCTGATGATCTTATTCAGTCTATCGTTAACAATGAGAAGAAAGGTATTATTCAGAAAGATGAAAAATATTCTTCAAGAGCAAGCATCCTGATGGACGAATTCACTTCGGAGGTTGACCACAAAGCATCGCTTGAGTATGTTGATGAGATTTCAAAACTGACGAAAAAAGATATCATGGATTTCGTATCCAAATACCTTCAGAATAATAATTACGTTGCAGTTTACAAAAGAAAAGGTGAAGATAAGAGCATTGTAAAAGTTGATAAGCCAACCATTACTCCGGTTTCCGTTAACAGAGAAGACCAGTCTCCTTTCCTTAAAAAGATTGATGAAATGCCAGAAAACCCTATCGCTCCGGTATGGTTGAATTATGACAAAGATATTGCTAAAAACAAATTGGCTGCTGTAGATGTACTTTCTGTAAAAAATACAGACAACGCTTTGTTCAGAATGTATTATCACTTTGATTCAGGAAAATGGAATAACAAAATCCTTCCATTGGCGGCAGAATATCTTCAGTACTTAGGAACGAAAGACAAATCTTCGGAAATCATCAGTAAGGAATTCTATAAACTTGCCTCAAGCTTCAATGTGAGTGCAGGAAACGAGGAAACTTACGTATCACTGGAAGGTTTGAATGAAAACTTTGATAAAACCATTTCTTTATTTGAAGATTTGATTAAAAACTGTCAGGCAGATCAGGCTGCTCTTGATGCTTATAAAACAAGGCTGAAAAAAGCGAGAGCCAATGCAAAACAGAATAAAGGAGTAATCATGGCCGGATTGAGAAGTTATGCTCAATATGGTGCTCAGAATCCTTTCAACAATGTACTGAGCGATGCTGAACTTGATGCTTTAAAAGCAGAAGACTTGATCAATGTTCTTCATGATCTGTTCAATTTCAAACATAAAGTACTGTATTACGGACCAAAATCAGGAAATGAAGTGGTAGCAGCTTTGAAACCTATCCACAAAATTCCTGCCACCCTGAAAGATCTTCCTAAATCAAAAACTTTCGCTCAGATCCCGACTGATAAGAACAAAGTATTGTTTGCTCATTATGACATGGTACAGGCTGAAGTGTTCTGGGTAAGAAATTCTGACCAATACAATCCTTCTACGACTCCAACAGTAAGTTTATTCAACAACTATTTCGGAGGCGGAATGGGATCTATCGTTTTCCAGACCATCAGAGAATCCAAAGCGCTGGCTTATTCTACGTATTCTTATTTTGCACTTCCAAGCAAGAAAACAGATAAGGACATGATTATGGCTTATGTAGGAACACAAGCGGACAAATTCAATGAGTCTACAACGGCTATGAATGAGCTTTTAACTACCCTTCCAAAGTCTGAGCAGTTATTCGAAACAGCGAAAAGCGGATTGAAAAAATCAATTGCTTCTGAAAGAATTACTCAGGACGGAATCATCTTCTCTTATCTGAAATCTCAAAAGCTTGGAAACAACTTTGATATGAGAAAGAATGTTTATGAACAGGCACCCAAACTATCTTTCACAGACATCAACTCATTCCATGACAAGGAAATGAAGAATAAAAACTACACCTACTGTCTTGTTGCCTCTCAAGACAAAGTGAATGAGGCCGATATGAACAAATTAGGCGAAGTAAAAAAACTTAATCTAACTGAAATATTTGGTTATTAAAATAAACAAAAAGCCCTGTTCTCAGGGCTTTTTTATTTAACAACACACCAAAAACAATTATAGATTTTATTTATCGATTTTAGTTTGTTCGATAGATGAATCTTTTATATATTTGCATAAGAAATTTAAATATAAAAACAGAAAAATTATGTCTTTAGTAGGAAAAAAATTCCCAAATTTAACAATTGACGCAATGTCTGAGATGGGTGACGATTTAAGAATCAACATCCTTGATGAAGCAGTAAACAACCAGCAAAAAGTTCTTTTATTCTGGTACCCTAAAGATTTCACTTTCGTATGTCCAACTGAGCTTCACGCTTTTCAGGAGGCTTTAGGTGAGTTCGAAAAAAGAAACACTAAAGTAATCGGTGCATCTTGTGATACTAACGAAGTACACTTCGCTTGGTTGAACACACCAAAAGATAACGGAGGAATTGAAGGAGTAACTTACCCACTTTTAGCTGATACTCACAGACAATTGGCTAACACGTTGGGAATTGTTGATCAGGATTTCGAATATGATGAAGATGGAAACGAAGTTTTCACAGGTTCTAACGTAACTTACAGAGCAACTTACCTTATCGACGAAACTGGAAAAATCTTCCACGAAGCGGTAAACGATATGCCTCTTGGTAGAAACGTAAAAGAATTCTTAAGATTAATCGACGCTTACACCCACGTACAAAAGCACGGTGAAGTATGTCCTGCAAACTGGGAAGAAGGAAAAGACGCTATGAAAGCTGACAGAACTTCTACAGCAGAATACTTAGCGAAGAACTAATATAATGTGTTAATTTGAAAATGAGATAATTGGAGAATTATCAAAAATTATCTCATTTTCTTCTTTACAAAGCATTAGTACATTTCAAATTAACAAATTTTCAAATTACAATCATGTACACAGAATTAACCGAAGATACATTACAAAATATAGTTAACGACAACGAAAAAGTAGTTGTTCAATATGGCGCAACATGGTGCGGAAACTGCAGAATCATGAAGCCGAAATTTAAAAAATTAGCATCTGAAAATGATTCTATTCCATTTTTGTATGTAGATGCTGAAAAGCTTCCTGAAAGCAGAAAATTAGCAAAAGTAGACAACTTACCTACTTTCGCCATCTTTAAAAATGGAGAATTGGTCAACCAGGTTCAATCTAACCAGGCAGAAAGTTTAATTAACCTTTTTAACGAACTAGCATAATGAAATTACCCGTAATCAGACAGTTTTATCAGAATCAGACTCCTGAAAACCTTGAAAAAACATTGGAAGTACTGGAAAGTTTCTGTGAATTCAGAGGAACAAGTGAAGAAGACCTTAATGTTGCAGGAGAATTGATCACCAACATCTGCGGAGCTCTGGAAGTTCACGCCAACGTACAGAACGGAATGAGCGAAAAAGATGCTTTAAACTCTTTTGCTCAGAAGGTTTTAGGATCAATCGACAAATAATATCTTGCGATTATTCTGATCAAAAGATTAAAAAAACACAATATACAATACCTGAGGTTTTCCTCATTACTATACTTTTTTCTATTCTTTAGAATCTTTATTTCAACTGTAAAATGTACTTCAAAGGACTGTAACCGGTCACATGAGGCTGGAAGTTGTATGAAAAATTGTAAAGAATAACCAATTAAAATCCGGGTGATATTTTCATCAGGATTTTTTGGGTTTGGTTTAAACCACTAATAACACAAATGTTTTTGCACAAATTTCACAAATAAATATATACAATCATCCGTGTCAATCTGTGAAATCCGTGGTTAAAAAATATTTCTAAAATTATTATAAGTTTCGGCTAAAGCCATTGGAAAAGATTCATTTAAAGTCAAACGGGCTTCCTTCGTCTAGGCTCAGGATTACTTCCCGTTCCTATTGATATTATTAAATTGTGTTTATTCGTCAAAACATTAGTGACATTTGTGTTTAATTTCTAAACACAAGTAACACAAATATCCCTTCACAAATAACACAAATAAATGTACACAATCATCCGTGTCAATCTGTGAAATCCGTGGTTAAAAAATATTTCTAAAATTATTATAAGTTTCGGCTAAAGCCATTGGAAAAGATTTATTTAAAGTAAAACGGGCTTCCTTCGTCTAGGCTCAGGATTACTTCCCGTTCCTACTGATATTATTGAAGTCGTGTTATTCGTGAAATCATTCTTGCAATTAGTGTTTAATTTTTAAACACAAGTAACACAAATATCCCTTCACAAATAAATATACACAATCATCCGTGTCAATCTGTGGAATCTGTGGAATCTGTGGAATCTGTGGGATATTCATAAGTTTCTGCAAAATATTCGTTCCTATTTACATCATTAAATTGTGCTTATTTGTGAAACCATTAGTGCAATTTGTGTTAAAAAAAGAAATCCCGATGAAGAATCACCGGGACTATATTTTAAAAAGATAAAATCTAATGATCAATTAGTTTCTTCTGCTCATCAGAATACTTAGAATATACCAGAATAAAAGCATAATCGAAGCAAAAAGCTGCAATGCTGCCCCTACATATTGGTTAGTTCCATAAGAGTCTTTTAATTTGCTTGTCTGATACAGAATGGTAGCTGATGCTAAAATCACCATTCCAACTGAGAACCACAATCCAAGGTTAAAACCAAAGATCATTCCTCCCACAATCAGTCCAATGGAAATAAATCCACCGATTAGAATGATGTTTCTTAAGAAGGAAAAATCTCTTTTAGAAGTGAATGCCACTGCGGAAATACCAGCAAACATCGCAATCGTTAAAGTAGCCGCCTGGAAGATTACGTTTGAACCACCTGTCATATTGGTTGCAATAAAAAGCAGAGGCAAAAAGATAATTGCTTCCAATAAAATATAAAATCCTAATCCCAGATACTGAGTAGATTTACTTTGTGAAAGTGACCATTTGGAGGCTAAAACAGAAGCCAGCCAGAAGACCCCGATAATCAGCAGCCAGATATATCTCTGTGCAAACATCATTGCAATAAGCTCTGCCGGAACAGTTTTTAATAATATCGTTTCAACTCCAATAAATGCAAGAATAGATAATGCAACATGCAAATACGTCTTCTTGTAAAAATTCGCCTTCTCCACGTCCGAAGAATGAGCGACTAAAACATCTGTCATCATAGTTAATATTTTTTAGTTAATCGAAAATACATTTGATCTATTTCGCTGGCAGCACACCCAGAATTTTACCATCATCCTCAAATACAGCGGTAATAGCCTCTTTCGAAGATGACTCTCCCGCATATTTATATTTGATACTTGGATGATTGGTGCCATCCATCGTTTTATAATATCCTGCTTTTAAGATTTCAAGCTTTTTATTCGGATCAATACCCTCTTTGACTTTTTTAAGAACATCATCCGTAACAATTTCCTTCACTTTTTCAGAAAGTAATCCATCACTGGTTGTACGGTCGGAAGCCTGTAAAGCCTCAACAAACTTAAGGAAGTTATCGTTATATAAACTAACCTTCTCCTTGCTTATACTAGCCTGCTGCTCTTTTTTGGGACTGCTTTCAACCTTTGCACCTGTTACTTTCTGTGCAAAAATCAACTGTCCGCCCACAAGAGCAAGTCCCAGCAATAATTTTTTCATAGTATTCATTTTTGTTCTGGTGAAATAAGTGATGGAAGATACGAAAATCAGACCAGTTCTAAAAATTTCATTGTATCCACATTATCTGCATAGGTATCAAGCCCCGGATTTTGCGCTTCTCCAAACGGAATTGCATCAAACCCTACCTCTTCTTTTGCAACGACACACTGAATATTTTCCTCATTTTCAGCGATGAAAATTTTTACATCATCCAATGATTCATATCTGCTGAAATTGATTACAGAAAGTGGACTGAACAGCTTGTCATCCTCTTTAAGCATTACAAAATTATTATCCCAGAATTTATCCTGATTTAAAAGATAAACGGCTCTGTTATAATCATAATTGTTGGCATATTTATTATGATTGATAATATCCTGGAATCCTAGAAAGTTTTCAAACAGCCTGTCAATTACAAAATCCTGCGGAATGAAAATTCTCGTCACATTTCTGCATCCTAATCCAAAATACTGAAAAATATCTTTTGCCAGAAGCTGCAGTTCTTCATCCGTTTCATCTCCCTTCAACACCGCCACAGAAGTTCTGTTCTTACGAATAATATTTAAATGATTTTTAAAATAATATTCCAGATATCTTGCCGTATTATTACTTCCGGTAGCAATAACTGCATCAAAATTCTCTAATTTTTCAACAAATTCAAAAGCTACATTCTCATTGGAAAACTCATTCCACTTCTTTAATAAAAACGGAATCATATACTTATCCTTTGAAGACAGCTTAATGACAGGAATGTGATTGCTTAAAACAACAGACATGACATCATGAAATCCTACCAAAGGGATATTTCCGGCTAAAATAAGTCCAACTCTTTTAGAAATTTTAGAGATTGAATAATTTCCAAGCCAGTTTTTGATATTTTCTTCAGTCAGAAGATCTGTCCATTGCTGCAAAGCAAATTTCTGATTATCAATAGTAAACCATGGATTCTCTATTTCAGATCTTTTTAATAATAATTCAATATCAGAATCATCTTCATTGTGATCCTCCGGTTTCTTCGCTAAAAACGCTTTTATATAACCACTTAATTTAATAAGTCCTAAAACTTGATTTTCGGTATTCATAATTACTTTAAAATTGGGTAAAATTTTGTAATTTTGTGCAAATTTAAAAAAAATTAGCGATGGCTATTAAAATAACTGATGAATGCATTAACTGTGGGGCTTGCGAACCGGAATGCCCAAACAATGCAATATATGAAGGAGCTGTAGATTGGAAAGCTTCTGACGGTACGGCTCTTCAAGGTACTATTACGATGCCGTCAGGACTTACTGTAGATGCCAATTCACCACAGGAACCCGTAAGTGATGATGTATACTTCATTGTAACAGATAAATGTACAGAATGTAAAGGATTCCACGAAGAACCTCAGTGTGCAGCTGTATGCCCTGTAGACTGCTGTGTGCCTGATGAAGATCACGTAGAATCTGAAGAAGCTCTTCTTAATAAAAAAGCATTCTTACACGGCGAATAAAAAAATTCCGTCTCATGATCTGTGAGGCGGCTTTTTTTAACCCAAAATCCAATTAAATCAAAATAAAGCAGAAGGATATTTCAATTCCCGAAGCACCCAAAAAATAAAAATATGAACAAAAAGCACAACTTCAGCGCAGGACCATGTATTTTACCACAAGAGGTTTTTGAAAAATCAGCACAGGCTATCCTTGACTTTAACGGTATTGGATTATCTCTTCTTGAAATCTCCCACAGAAGTAAGGATTTCGTTGCGGTAATGGACGAAGCGCGTGCCATTGTAAAAAGATTGATGAATCTTGGTGATGATTATGAAGTACTTTATTTAGGAGGTGGTGCCAGCCTGCAGTTTGCAATGGTTCCTTACAACCTGATGAAAGTAGGAGGAAAAGCAGCTTACCTGGATACGGGAACTTGGGCGGCCGGAGCCATTAAAGAAGCAAAAAAAGTAGGAACAGTAGAGGTAGTAGGTTCTTCAAAAGAAGAAAACTATTCTTTTATTCCTAAAGATTATACGGTAGGTGCAGAATACGATTATTTCCACTGTACTTCCAACAACACCATTTATGGAACTCAAATGAAATCTTTCCCGGAAGTGGATACACTGATGGTATGTGATATGAGTTCTGATATTTTCTCAAGACAACTTGATTTTTCTAAATTTGACCTGATCTACGCCGGTGCTCAGAAGAATATGGGACCTGCAGGAGTTACTTTAGTGGTTATCAAAAAAGAAATCCTTGGTAAAACAGGAAGAGAAAATATGTTTTCTATCCTCGATTACTCTCAGCACATTGCTAAAGAATCTATGTACAATACACCACCGGTATTCCCTGTATATGCTTCTTTACTTACCCTTCAGTATCTTGAAAGAAATGGAGGAATTGCGGCTGCAGAACAGAGAAACGAAGCTAAGGCAAAACTTTTATATGACGAAATCGACAGCAATCCGTTATTCGAAACGTTCTGCGTAAAAGAAGACCGTTCATTGATGAATGTTTCTTTCAAAATTACAGACGAAAGCAAAAAAGAAGAATTTGACAATGCATGGAAAGCGGCAGGAATCAGTGGATTAAACGGACACAGAAGCTTAGGCGGGTACAGAGCTAGTTTATACAATGCTTTACCTATCGAAAGTGTACAGGTTTTGGTGGATGTAATGAAGTCAATAAAATAGCTTATATTAGGCGACCGAAAAAATAAAAAGATATCAGACAACAGATGTCGGATAACAGACCTCAAAATCTAGCTTCTGACATCTTCAATCTAACATCTGTAATAAAATACTCATGAAAGTTTTAGCAAACGACGGAATTTCAAAAGCAGGAGAAAATACCCTAAGAGAAGCCGGAATTAATATTCTGGACAATAGAGTGGCTCAGGATCACGTTATTAATTTTATCAACGATAATAATGTGGATGTTCTTCTGGTAAGAAGTGCAACGAAAGTGAGACAGGATCTGATTGATGCATGCCCGGGCCTTAAAATCATTGGAAGAGGCGGTATCGGAATGGACAATATTGATGTAGAATATGCCAAAAGTAAAGGCATCAAGATAATCAATACCCCTACAGCATCTTCAAAATCAGTGGCAGAATTGGTTTTCGGACACTTCATTTCACTGGCAAGATTCCTTCACGAATCTAACAGACTGATGCCTCTGGAAGGAGAAACTCACTTCAATGCCATGAAAAAGTCATTCAGTAATGCGTATGAACTTTCAGGAAAAACATTAGGAGTAATCGGCTTTGGAAGCATTGGCCAGGAAGTCATAAAGATAGGAATTGCTTTAGGAATGAAAGTAACCGTTCTGACAAGAAGCCCGAAAACAGAAGTTCTTACACTGAACTTTTTCGACGGACAGTCTGTGAACTTTGAAATCACCTCTACCAATGATATGGATGCATTCCTTAAAGAGGCAGATTTCATCAGTATCAATACGCCGAAAACGAATGAGTATATCATAGATACCCCTCAGTTTGAAAAAATGAAAGACGGGGTCTATATTGTAAATACCGCAAGAGGAGGTGTCATCAATGAAGTGACCCTTATCGATTTTATAGAATCAGGAAAAGTTGCCGGAGCTGCATTGGATGTTTTTGAAAACGAACCCAACCCGGAACTGCCTTTACTGATGAACCCTGCATTATCACTTTCCCCTCACGTAGGCGGCAATACTGTGGATGCGCAAGAAAAAATCGGTATCGAACTTGCTGAACAAATTATTAAGCTACAAAAAGAAACTATAAGATAAATATGCCTGTTTTTAAACCTTTCCGTGGAATAAGACCTCATAGAGACTTTGAGAGTACTTTCCCTACCCATCCACTGGATAATTTCACCCAGGAAGAGATTGCAGAGAAAGCTCAAGTTGAAAATACTTACATCAATATGATTAAACCCTATGTTGTAAGTAAATCTAAAGATATTGACCGGAATCTGCGAAAGATCCGTTCTACATTTGAAGAACTTCTGGAAGAAAAGAAATTGGTCCAGGACAATTCAGCCTACTATCTTTATGAGCAGATCTACCCCAACAAGCAGATGTTCAGAGGACTTCTGGGATTGGCAAGTATTGAAGATTTCTGGAATGGAAAAATCAAGAGACATGAAAGTACCATTCCACAGAAAAAGGAAAAACTGGCCCACTACCTTGAAAAAGTAAACCTGCAGGCAGAACCAGTACTTCTTACCTATCCTGCCAATTCAAAAATTGAATTGCTGATGAACCATGAGGAAAAAAATGTTCCTATCTTTAATCATGTAGATTCTATGGGTATCAGACATAAAATCTGGAGAATAGACAACCGTCTGAAGCTGCAGCAGTTTAAAGAAGTGATTGATCAGATTGATTCGTTTTATATTGCTGACGGACACCACAGAATTGGTTCCACGGCAATCAACGCAAAATACCATAAGGAGAAAAATAAAAAACATAATGGTACAGAGCTTTACAACTTTGTATACAGTTTTATTGTTTCCAACCAGTCAATAAAGATTCATGACTACAACAGAATTTTACATGACCTGAATGGTATTTCACCGGCAGATTTCCTGAAAGAACTTGATAAATATTTTCTGATTCACGAAAAAGGAGAAGCATCCTACTACCCTTCTCAGAAATTCCATATCTCAATGTATATGGATGGAAAATTCTACTCTCTTCACGTAAAGCATGATCTTCGTTCCAAAGAAATGTCTCTGGATAATCTGGATCACCATCTTTTAGACAAGTATATTTTCAAAAGTATCCTTAAAATTGAAGATCCGGATAGCTCTGAACTTATTTCTTACGTAAAAGGAACTTCCAACATTAACGGAATCAATCTTTTAAAAGAAAAAGTAGACAACGGAGAAGGTAAGGTCGGTTTCGGAATTTATCCTGTAAGTTTTAATGATATGATTAAAATTTCAGATCTAAAATTAAGTATGCCTCCAAAATGTACATTTATTGAGCCGAAATTAATTACAGCCCTTTTAATGTACGATATGAAACCTTAATAAATTCCTATTTTTTCCCTACTTTTATCAACGGAAAAGATAAGTAAATAAAAAATGAAAAAAATATTCATTATACTTCCACTCTTTTTGAGTGGATTTTTATTTTCTCAAAAAAAACCACAAAAAAGCCCGGCAAAAAAAGGAACTGTTGCCAGATTCAATTATCATGATGAATTCAGAAAAATTTCAGATGAAATTATGACCAACGGCACTGCTTATGATAACCTCGGGGAACTTACCAAAAGAATTGGTCCACGGTTTAGTGCAACTCCCGGTTATACCAAAGCTGTAGAATGGGCAGAAAAAAAATTCAAGGAAATTGGCATTAATATGATCTGGAGACAGGAGGCGAAAGCACCCGTCTGGATCAGAGGAAAAGAATCTTTACAAATCAGATCCGGAAATGGAGATTGGAAAAACATCAGAATGCTTTCTTTTGGAAACTCTGAGGGAACAGGCGGAAAGGATCTGGTAGGGGAAATCGTTTTAATCAATTCCACCACAGAGCTTAATGCCATGTCAATAGGACAACTAAAAGACAAAATAGTTTTCGTAAATATTCCTATGGATCCGAAGATTATTAATACCAGCGATTCCTATTTGCAGACCGCAAAATCAAAATTAATTTCCGCTTCCGTAATTGCTAAAACAGGTGCAAAAGCATTAATTATAAGATCACTCACCACTGCTAATGACGATACTCCACATGCTAAGATGATTTATTACGAACCTGATGATAAAGTTAAAATTCCGGCATTATCAATTGGAGTAAGATCAGCAGATGAATTGGAAAAAACCTTAAAGAAACAAAAAGTCACAGCAAAAATCAACATGACCGCCGAATCTAAAGGCGACACTACAAATCCCAATATTATTGCTGAAATTGGCGGCAAAAAAGATTCTAAAGTAATTGTTTTAGGTGCCCAGCTTGATTCATGGGATATTGGTGAAGGTGCAGTGGATGACGGAACAGGAGTTGTGCAGTGTATCGAAGTGCTAAGAACGCTCAAAGCTCTTGGATATGAAAATAATCACACCATACGCGTCGTCTTGTATGCCAACAGTGAAAACGGAGGACAAGGCCGTGAGATGTATGCAGCGTACGTAAAAAAGAAAGACGAAAAACATGTATTTGCCTTAGGAACTGATGCCGGAGGATATTCTCCACGAGGATTCTCTTTAGATATGTCACCTCAAAGACGGAGACTGGTATATCCCTGGAAAGAATATTTTCTTCCGTATGGCGTTTATGACTTCGACCAGACAGAAGCTATTCAGGATATTTCACCTTTAAAAAAACTGGATATTCCTTTAGCAGAACTTGTAGTAGACACTCAGAGATATTTTGATTATCACCACTCTGAGCAGGATACTTTTGACAAAGTCAATAAACGGGAACTTCTTCTCGGAGCGGTTGCCATCACACAGATGATCTTTATGGTTGATAAAAACTGGTAACAATGAAAAAGATACTAGGAACTTCATTATTGCTTTTTGGACTGGCTGCTTTTGGGCAGTCTAAAGAAGATTCCATCCAGTTCAGAAAAATTTCCACTGAAATTCTGAACAACGGAAAAGGATACAATGAACTGAGAGAGCTTACCAAAACGATAGGCCACCGTTTAAGCGGATCTGAAGCCTATGAAAAATCGGTACAATGGGCAGCGCAGAAACTTCGTGATGCCGGAGCTGATAAAGTATGGCTTCAGGACGTGATGATTCCGGTTTGGGTAAGAGGAAAAGAATCATTACACATCAGAACTTCTGCCGGAAATTGGAAAAGTATAAAAATGCTTTCCCTTGGAAACTCTGAAGGGACAGGAGGAAAAGATGTTTCCGGAGAAATCATCATGGTAAAATCGCTGGAAGAATATGACAAACTTCCTGCTGAAAAAGTGAAAGATAAAATTGTGTTTTTCAACTATTCTTTTGATCAGGGAAATGTGCAGACTTTTATTTCTTACCGCGATGCAAGCCCCTACCGAAGGACTACAGCTTCATTAACAGCCAAAAAAGGAGGAAAATTTGCCATCATCAGATCTCTTTCCTCTGCCTTAGACGATGTTCCCCATACTGGAAGCATGCGCTATGACGAAAACATTTCCAAAGTACCTGCCATAACAATTGGAAATACATCAGCCGATGAACTTGAAGCATTATTAAAAAATCAGAAAGTCACAGCAAAACTCAATTCAAACTGTGGAATGAAAGGCGAAAAACTTTCCCATTCTGTTATTGGGGAAATCACAGGTAAAAAAGACCAAAGCGTTATTGTTGTTGGTGGGCACCTGGATTCCTGGGATGTTGGTGAAGGTGCTCATGATGACGGAGCCGGAATTGTGCAAAGTATTGAGGTATTAAGAACTTTTAAAAAATTGGGAATTGGGAATAACCATACCATCCGCGCAGTTTGTTTTGCCAACGAAGAAAACGGAACGAAAGGCGGAAAACAGTATGGCAAAGTTGCCAAAGACAACAATGAGAAGCACATATTTGCTATAGAATCAGATGCAGGAGGTTTTTCACCACGGGGAATTTCCCTTGAAATGGATGAACCGCAAAAAAACCAGATCAAAAGCTGGGTACATCTTTTTTTACCTTATGGAGTTTATAACTTTGAAGGTAAATATTCCGGATCCGATATTGCTCCGCTTCATGAAATGGGAGTTCCCACAGCTGAACTGGTGCCAGATCCACAACGCTATTTTGATATTCACCATACCGAAGAAGACACTTTTGAAAAAGTCAGCCGAAGAGAACTTTTACTGGGTTCTGCGGTAATGACACAACTTATTTATATGATTGACAAAAATTGGTAAACAATGAAAAAGATACTAGGAACTTCATTATTACTTTTTGGAATGGTCGCTTTTGGCCAGTCTAAAGAAGATTCTATCCAGTTCAGAAAAATTTCCACAGAAATCCTGAACAACGGAAAAGGATATAGTGAGCTGCGAGAGCTTACAAAAAACATAGGTCACCGTTTAAGCGGATCAGAAGCCTATGAAAAATCGGTAAAATGGGCAGAACAAAAACTTAGGGAAGCCGGTGCTGATAAAGTATGGCTTCAGGAAGTGATGATCCCGGTATGGGAAAGAGGAAAAGAATCTCTAAACATCCAGACTTCCAATGGAAAATGGAAAAGCCTTAAAATGGTTTCTCTTGGAAACTCTGAAGGAACCGGAGGAAAAGATGTTTCTGGAGAAATCATCATGGTAAAATCGATGGAAGAATATGAAAAACTTCCAGCTGAAAAAGTGAAAGATAAAATTGTATTCTTCAACTATGCTTTCAGCCAGTCTTTTATAGAAACTTTCAAAGCCTATGGTGATGCTGCAAAATACAGAACGACAGCAGCATCTTTAACAGCTAAAAAAGGAGGTAAATTTGCTATCGTAAGATCTCTGTCTTCTGCTTTTGATGATGTCCCTCACACCGGAGCCATGCGCTACGAAGACAAAGTCTCCAAAATACCGGCCGTAGCTATCGGAAGCACAACAGCAGACGAACTGGAAGCTTTACTGAAAAGCCAGAAAATCACCGCTAAACTTAACTCCAACTGCGGTATGAAAGGCGAAAAGCTTTCCCATTCTGTAATCGGGGAAATTACCGGTAAAAAAGACCAGAGCGTTATTGTTGTCGGCGGACATCTTGATTCCTGGGATGTAGGTGAAGGTGCTCATGATGACGGAGCCGGAATTGTTCAAAGTATAGAGGTTTTGAGAACTTTTAAAAAGCTGGGAATACAAAATAACCATACCATCAGAGTGGTCTGCTTTGCCAATGAAGAAAACGGAGTAAAAGGCGGAATTCAATACGGTAAAACGGTAAAAGAGAAGAATGAAAAACATCTTTTTGCGATAGAAACAGATGCCGGAGGTTTTGCACCGAGAGGAATTGCCCTGGATATGGATGATGCCAAAAGAAATCAGATCAAAAGCTGGTCAAATCTATTCCTTCCTTACGGAGTGTATAATTTTGAAGAACGGTTTTCCGGAACAGACCTCTACCCGCTTCATGACATGGGAATTCCTGCCGCTGAATTGATGCCGGATTCTCAGCGCTATTTCGATATCCACCATACAGAAGAAGATACTTTTGAAAAGGTGAACCGAAGGGAGCTTTTATTAGGTGCTACAGCTTTAACACAGATTATCTACATGATTGATAAAAACTGGTAACAAATATAAAAAACCGTCTTTAGAGGCGGTTTTTGTTTTTTAATGGTGCTTTTCATTATTTCAATTCAATAGGAACGGGCTATCATCCTGAGCCTAGATCAAGCGAGCCTCGTTTATCTTTTATGATTATCTCCCAAGGGCTTTAGCCAAAACTTATAGTGATTATTTTTTATAACCACGGATTTCACAGATTCACACAGATGATTGTTCCTGTTTTTTGATAAATTGATTGTGACGATTCTATTTGTGAACTTTGTGCGAGATATTTGTGGCATTTGTGTTTTAAAATTAAACATGATGATGCCATTAATAAAATATATCCTACAAAATTATCCTTTGAGATTTTTAATTTTACGTTTACACAAAAAATTTCTCCACAAAAAGTTTCTCCAAACATGATGTATCCCACCTCCAGATTCCCAATTGACATCAAATTTCTCTCCTTCTAATGCATATCCAGGCATTGCAATTTTCGAATGAAACCTCGGAGGATCATTTTTTATTGCAGCAAAGTAATCAGCATCAAAATTTGATTTTCTGTAATATTGAATTTCTAATATAGTTTCTTTTGTATTTGCCCGAAAAATATACAGAGTAACATCATAAAGATCATTAAACTCTTTTTGTAAAATCTCCACTGCTGAATCTAAAGTGAGTAAGTTTTTTGAATTATTTGCCCTATTCCGGGACATATTATGTTCAGTGAAATTCACTCCTTTAAAATCAGACAGAATGAAAAACAAGTTGGGCGAAATACTATTCCAACAATTAATTTTCGCCAACCCTAAAAGATTGGTTATACAGATATTGATGCTGTCTTTTAAACTTTCCCGATGCACGTTCTAAGTAATTTTAAAGTATTTTAAATATATAAAAAATAATTGCACCGTAATATTTTCTTTGTTTAGAACAACTCACCCTTAAAAACAGAAAATTTTTCTTTGTTTAAGGAAATAACAGATGAAAATACGCTTCATCAGGAGCTTCATCAATCCCGTGAAACAAAGTGTTAATCGCGAAACTTTTACTTTGGCATAATATTGGCATGTAAGATATTGAGAAAAAATTTAAAAAAACACTAAGGATGAGAAAAAAGGTTTTCTGTGGATTTTCAGTTTTTCCACTGATTCAAGTTCATATCTAGTATATGAATCCTTTTTTTTCTACGATGCCGTAAAAGATACGGGTTCGTGATTAATTAACCCCCGTTAGTTTTTCACTGCACTTTTGCACCCCGTATCTGACTGGTATCACAATAACAGGAATCTTTATTGATTCAAAAAGAACAAAAATATCCCGGACTTTCAGCCCGGTGTTGCGATATAAATAAATGGCAAAGTCATCGTGAACCTTAGCCCAGTAAAGGAATATATTCTTTTTACCGTGATGAGTGCGCCTTTATGCTATAAATTAATGTATAACCCTTAAAATGTTAGTAATGATGAGAGCCTTTTTTGAAATGATTTTTAAGAGAAATGAAGATGCTGCAAAATTGAATGTATGGAGCCTATTGCTGGTGTTAAGTTTTGCTGCATTTTCAGTGTTGGTATACGCCTTAAAACCAAGCTTTAACAGCTTAATTATATACCTGACGGCATTTGCCGCTTATATCGGGTTTGGCCTTGTATTCATCAGTTCTTTAGCCGGAACAAGTATGAAGAAAAGATAACAGAACATATAACTTTCAATTTATTTTTACTGAAAAAACCGCCCTGTTTGGGGCGGTTTTTTAGTATTCAAATTCATCTTCTTCACTATAATCCTCTTCTAGTAGCTCTTTAAACTCATTTTTCTCATTAAATTTTTTTAAGTAATTATATGTAACCATTAATGCTCCATCCTTTATATCTTTATAAGGCTTTATGATTGTAAAATGATTCCTGTCTGCAAAACTGTGAGAAAATTTATCTCTCTCATATTCAGCACTCTCAGGAGATACAATTGGATCTGCTAAACCCACAACTCTATGGAAGTCTAATTTTGAATTTACATTTAAATTATTCCAATCTTCATTCAATGATTTAATAAAGTCACTATCTCTGGACAAATCTTTGATTTGAATGAAGGCCTTAAAATAATTAAATGAAAAAAGACTTGATGGAGTATGAGTAATCGCTTTTGCCAAATTAGCCCATGACGACCCCTTATGGGGTGTTGCATAAGTAATTAACGCTCTTATTTTTCCTATATTTTTTTCGTCTTTCAATCTATTAATAATATACTTTCTAGCAACAAGCCCTCCCATACTATGACAAACTAGTATTATGTGCTTATATTTTTCGCATACTGTTTCAATAATAGAGTTTAAATGTGTTGCTAAATCATCAATACTTTTACCAAAAATTGACTTTATTAAAAATGTATATCCTGGAATGTTTATTCTTGAATTATAATAGTTATCATATTCTAAAGAAAATGCATCTTTTTCTGTCCAAATACTATGCAACTTACTACTAAATTTATTCCATGTTGAATACCCTCCTCCTAGTCCATGAATAAACAACACTGCCGTTTCGGAACTTTCATCTAATAGATGAGTAGGTAACTTTGCTTTCATCTATTATTTATTTAATATTAATGATATTTTTGATTTCATTTAACCTATTCTCAATATCATTAATAATCAACATAACTTCAGGAATGGTTTCTTCACTAATATTATTCACTTTGATATTATTAATACTATTTTTAACACGCTTTAGAATCTTTAATGGCAAATAAGACTCACTAATCTCTTTAAGGATAATTTCATTGTAAGAAAGGTTATCTATTAATAAATCTGCAGCTTTTTCTCTCCATGAAAAATCAATTATTTTAATTAAATCTTCATTACTCTTTTTAGACTCTTCTAATTTCAATTCTTGAAAAGATAAATCATCAATTTGCTCTATTATTTCTTTATGCTCTTCTATAAATTCTGTCCATATATTTTTTTTACAAAAAAAACTGTTTTGTCCAGAAGGCTTCGAAATAACTCTAGCTCTTTGAACTGGAATACCTAAACGAATATAATCAAAGTAAACATTTTGCATATCTAAAATATCATGGTTATCATACTCCCAATCTGCTACAACACCTCTTTTATATAAATTAATATAAGTATATAGATCAACAAAATGCCCTTCTCTCTTTTCTAACCTTGTATAGATTTGCTTTGTTCCTACATATTCCAAATATTCTTCCATTAATTGAAATATATTAAGCCATTTTGAGATATCAGTTTCAGACTCAGTCATTAAATCCGCAATTTCCGGAATGGTAAAATTATATTCATTTAATAGTTCAAAACATTTTATATATTTTTCGATAGGATTATAGTCAACTTTACTATCAACACCCATTTGATATCTCGTTTCTAGTACAGTAATAGCTTTTCCATTATCTTTTAGATTATCATCTAAAACAACAGCTTTAAAAAAAATAGGTTCATTATACCTTCTCCTTAAAACATTTAACAAACACGTTCTCCTATTTCCATCAATAATAACACCATCTTTAGTAATTATTCCAACTTCCTGTTGGCCAATATCTTTTAAGCTTTCTAACGTTTTTTCATTTTTACCTCTAGCTGAATCCCATAAAAATTGTTCTATTATATTAATATCATCTACATCCTCATTATTTATATTTCTTCCATTAGAAGACTCAAATGATTTAACCATACTTCTAATTCTTCCATTATATGGATTATACAATAATACATCAAGCGGTATTTCTTTTACATCAAGTAGAAGTGGCTTACCATCATAATTTATAGCCTTCTTCTCTCCAGTTCTATTGGCATCTAAAATCTGTTTGATTCTCTCTGAACTTTCCATTGTTATTTATCTTAGTAGTTATTTTGTTAATTATATAAAAGCACAAAACTTGGCTTAAAGGAATTCCAGCTTTTTTAAAAAAATGAAAATTATTAACTTGAACATTACTAATATTCAATTCATCAATAGCAGATCTTAAACTGACTAGTAAATCACTTAATTCTAACTTATCATTGATTTTTATCTGGCGCGTAAACATCTCCTGATTTTCGAGTGAATCTCCAATTTTAGATAGAGTTTTAAAATTAAAATCTCTAATAAACTCGGCAGTACTTTCATTTTCTAAGAGAAAGTTTTCAACTTTTAAATAATCATAATCATCAAAAATCTTGGTCGGAAATCCATCTCCCGTACCATATTGAATTGAACAATACCATTTTAAGCTCTCCATATTAACTTGACTTTGTGAAACCATATCATAATTACTTAATGTTACTGTAAGATTATTATCTTTTAAAATATGCCACCTAAATCTTGCATTCACTTTTTTCATTGTTTTTTTAAATGTTTTTCTTATTGTAAAATCATTCAAATTGTCAACAGCATCTCTTCTCAAATCAATATTTCTTTGAGGTTTATTTATTCCCAAATATTTTAATACAGTATCTGACAAGCTATAACTCACCTCTACACATACAGCATTTCCTATTAATCTCCATTTTGTGTTTTTACTACCTAGAAATTGATAATTAATTGGAAACCCCATAATAATAGCAGCTTCGCGAATAGTTGGCAACCGATAAACTCCATTATTCCTATTTATTTCAGATTTGTATATTATTGCCTCTCTAGAACTTGCAATTAAAGTTGCTGTAATAGTTCGACTGGGGTTCTCTTCATTTTCTGGAAATGACATTTTCCCCATAAAAGGATGATTAGTTTTCAAAAATTTTGTAAACTTAATATCTTTGTTATCAATTCCTGTATCATAAAAATGATCAGAAACCTGATAAATATTTAAGAAAAAATTATAATTTGGATCCTTTATTATTCTGTTTTTATCTAAAAAATCAAAAGGAGATATAAATGCATCCTTCAGGTCTTTAATTTTTTTAACATTTTGGTGACTAATTTTTTCTGGATTAATAAATCCTTTATGCGAAACTATTTCTCCACAAACAAACCGTTTCCTATTTTGATATGAATTATAATCAGCAGAATTAATAATAGAGTAATTATCTTTTAAGTTTATTGCTATTTGCTTTGGATTAATTTTATTTTTTCTAGCCCATTCGGATAAATTCAAATCATGAAAAGTATAATAGTCCTGTAAATATTTAAATGAATTCGAGACATTTTCCATAAACCAAGCTTTCAATACGGATTTCTTTTGATACTTTTTAATAGCTATAATTTGAAAATAGGCCTCTGTAAGCTTAACACCTAACTTTTTATCTGCTTTTCCTGATTTATTGGAACTAGAAAAACTCACACAAGGTGGACTACCCAAAATTATATCCGTATTTGGTATTTTTTCTATTTCCTCTATATTATTATGAAAGTCTAAAATATTTTTTCTTATACAATTAAGTTCATAATTATAATTAAAAGTTTTTATGGCTGGCTCCCAATAGTCATATCCATAAATTATTTCAAATCCATTTTGCTTAAAACCTTGTGAAAAACCTCCTGCTCCACAAAAAAAATCTACAACAGTCATTAAATTAGTTCTATATAAAAACCCGAAATATTCTATTTGAAATAGTATATTTCGGGTTTTAAAATTATGAATATAGATTTTATAAAAATTACGGGAATCCGTAAGGTAAATACATTTCCAACAAAAAAGCCACCCCTTCCGGAGCAGCTCTGGTGATAACAAAGTTATCTTAACATCGTAAAAACTTATTCTTTAAACAGATCCTTCATCATTTCTTCAAGGATCTTTTGGGTTTCTTCTTCAATCATTTTTCCTGATTTTTCAACAAGTTCTTCTCTGAAAAGTTCACAGCAAGCCTTTATTCCAAAGCCTTCTTCTGTTTTTACAAATTCCGGATGCATGCCGTGTTCTCCGCATACTTCAGATTCTATTTCCTTCTTTATCTGGTCGTAATTCAGGTTAAACATATTCCTTTATTTTATTCTTTTAAGTGCATGATAAAGATAGAGGTAATAAAGCCTTGCCGAAATCCGTATTTCTACGGTATTTACAAAACAAAAAAATAGCTTTTTCAAGACGTATAATCTCAACTATAAAAGTTAATACTTAACCCTTTAGAGTTTATCCAGAATTTTCTTCGGTAAAACGGTCAAAAGTTCTTTCTTATATTGCTTTTCAAGAATCACAAATTTCCATACCTTTTTATCTTTTGAAACCGCACAGGCTTTCATATTGGCGTTGATGAGATACGAACCCTCGTTGGCCAGATACTTCACATTATTTGCACCATATTTGGCTGTTAAAGCACTGTTCATTTTCTTTTTCATCTCATCATTTAATGAACTGACATTACATTTCAGCTTCAAAAAATATTGGATAATAGAAAAATATTCACCGGTAATGAGTTCAGGTTTCTCAATATTTCCAAACTTCAGATCCTGTACTTCAATTTTCATGAATGGATTATTGTAAGTCATATTTAAAATCTGCGTCATCTGCTCTTTTGAAACGACATTGAAGTATTTGGGATATATACAGCTTACCGCCTGATCTATCTGTTTAGATTGAATACTGTTTACAAAATAAGTAAGTGATTTTTTTATCGTTGAATCATCAGGATTAGCCTTAGTCTGCGAAAAAGTCATCAACGACAGCAGAACGAACAGAAACAGAAGTGATTTGGTTTTCATGGTTGAATGGTTATTATAATTTGAAGATTACTTTACTGGAAAACAGTTAATCTTTCCAGAGCATAAAATGTGTCGTAACCTGTACGCCAATCGTTACAGAATGTATTTGAACCAATAAAAAAAGCCATCCTTCCGGACGGCTTTTTGATAATATCTTGAAGATTCAATTATTTTACTTTTACAAGCTCAACATCGAAAACCAACCATGAGTTTGGCGGGATCACTCCTCCTGCTCCTCTTTCTCCGTAAGCCATTGCAGGCGGGATCAATAATGTAGCAGTTTCACCTTCTTTCAATAACAGGATACCTTCATCCCATCCTTTGATTACTCTTCCCATTCCGATTGGAATTTCGATAGGCTCGTTTCTTTTGAATGAAGAATCAAACTCAGTTCCGTCTACCAGTTTACCTGCATAGTGAACAGATATGTTGTCACCAGCCTTTGGAGCTTTTCCGTCAGCTGTTTTTGTAATTTTATAGTAAAGACCTGATTCAGTTTTTTGCATACCAGCTTTTAGGTTTTCCACCATTTTCTCCTGGTTAGCTTTGAATTCTTCTTCTCTTTTCTTCTTTTCAGCCTCTTCTTTAGCGATAAAAGCTTTATTGTTTTCTGCGATTTTAGCTTTTCCTTCATTGAAAGTTTTAGCTGCATCGTAGTGTTTGTATTCATCACCTTTGCTGAAAACAGAAACTTTTTCTAAAACGATATCAGTTTTAGGTTTATCCTGGGCTCCTTTTTCAACGTTAGCAATAGCATCAATTACATCGTTTCCTTTTACTACTTTTCCGAAAATTGTGTGTCTTCCGTCTAACCAAGGTGTAGCAACTTCAGTGATGAAGAACTGAGAACCGTTTGTATTAGGTCCTGAGTTTGCCATAGAAAGAATACCTTTCCCTGTGTGTTTAAGATCGTTTCTTTCATCTTCGAATTTATACCCAGGATCTCCCATTCCAGTTCCCTGAGGATCACCTCCCTGGATCATGAAATCTTTGATTACTCTGTGGAAAATAGTTCCGTCATAGTAAGGAACTCCTTTAGCCTTAGCTTTGTTGTCGATTTTCCCTTCTGCAAGACCGATAAAGTTGGCTACAGTTACTGGTGCTTTCTTGTCCTCAAACTTTACAAGTAAGTTACCTTTTGTAGTTTGAAGATTGGCATAAAGTCCGTCATTAAGACCTTCGTAAGTTTCTTTGTCTACGTTCATTTTTTTATAAATTGGGGTACAACTCATCAGCGAAATACTTGCCGCTGCCAGAATTATATTCTTGTTAAACAATTTCATGTATTTATAAAGCTTTTAATTTTATGATTAATGGAATGTCGTTGTCTATTTTTTTTTCGTCTCCGTAAGTTCCGTAGGCTAAAGAAGACGGTACCAAAAGAGTTACTTCCTCTCCATCATGTATAAAACGCAAAGCGTTCTCCACTGCTCTCAGTTCATCAAAGTGCCCGAATCTGGCATCTCTTCTCTCAAATGGCTGATCATAGATTTTAGTCTGGTCAAAATCATACAGATCATAAGAATAAGAAATCAAAGTCTCATCTTTCCTTTTTTCTCTCTGATCATAGCCTTCCACCGTTACCCAATAATTAAGCTGCGTAGGATAATACTTCACAGACTGACCGCTGATCCAATCCTGAATCTGCCCTCTTTCTATGACATTCAAATTTTTCATCCTGTTCTTAGAAACATCCAGATCTTTTTGGCTTAAAACACCGCCTACAGGAGGATGGGCCGTCTGTGCATTTCTGTTGCAGCTCAACAGGCTTATGGCTGATATGAAGAGTATTTTTCTCATAAACTTTTGCGAAAATACACATTTCGTGAATCAATTACAAAACTTGACACAGAAATATGTGAATGTTGTAAGGTATTGATCTCCGCCGAAACGCTTCGTATATTTTACACAAATACATAGATACGAAAAAGCCGGGGAAAACCCGGCTTTCATATCGTTATATCAACACTATTATACTGTTTCCAAAGCGTGATCTACCATCACTCTCCATCCGAACGGATCTTCAGAAAGGTTGTTTTGAAGGTCTACCAGATCTTTCTTAAGAAGAGCTGCATAGCTTTCTTCATCAGATAATCTTGGAAGCTCAAGTTTTTCACCTTGATATCCTAACGCCTGGAATTGAGTGGTTACTACAGCTGTACCTACTCCCCATACTTCTTTAAGCTCACCGTTCTTTAAAGCTTCAATAACTGTTTTCACTGGAATCGGCTCTACTTTTACTTCAATACCTCTTTTCTTAGCTAGCTGGATAAAGCTGTCTCTTGTTACTCCGTCAAGGATCTTTTCAGATGTTGGAGGGGTATAAATGGTATCGTTAATTCTTACGAATACATTCATTGTACCACTCTCTTCGAAATATTCGTGAGTAGCATCATCTGTCCAGATGATTTGCTCATATCCTTCTTCAATTGCTAACTGAGTTGGATAGAAAGAAGCAGCATAGTTCCCTGCAGCTTTTGCAGAACCTACTCCTCCGTTTGCAGCTCTCGAATAGTGATCGGAGATTTTCACAGATACCGGCTCAGAATAATAGCTCTTTGCAGGTGTTGCAACAATGGCAAACATATATTTATTAGATACTCTTGCTTTCAAAGCTTCTTCAGTAGCAAAAATCAAAGGTCTGATATAAAGCGACATTCCTTCCCCCTGTGGAATCCACTCTCTGTCAATATCTACCAAAGCTTTCAATCCGTCTAAAAACATTTCTTCAGTCACTTCCGGCATAGCAAGACGCTTCGCTGACTTGTTGATACGTTCAAAATTCTTTTCAGGCCTGAAAAGGAAAACCTGCCCGTCTTTGTCTTTATAGGCTTTCATACCTTCAAAACAAGCTTGTCCATAGTTTACTCCCATCATAGCTGGGGTAAATGGAATCGGACCGTAAGGAACTAATTTTACATCACCCCATTTTCCGTTTTCGTACTCACAAATGATCATATGATCAATAAAAGTACCACCAAATGAAAAATTGTTAGGGTCAAATGTAGAAATTCTGGAGTTTTCAGTTTTTTGAATTATCATTTTTTAAAATTTTTACGATGTTCTACAAATTTAACATAATTTTCTAAATATAAAAATTTTAGAGTAAATTTGACAAAAAAATAGCTTGAAAAGAGAAATAAAGACCACCAACGACGGTAGTAAAACATTATTTATCAATGATTTAAATGAAAACTACCATTCTCATCACGGAGCCCTACAGGAAGCCGAACACGTGTTTATTAAAAATGGACTAAATTTAATAAATGATTGCGAAATTAATATTTTAGAACTCGGTTTTGGAACAGGTTTGAATGTTTTGGTAACAATTAATGAATATTTAAAAACTGACAAAAATCATGTCATCAATTATTTTTCGCTCGAAAAATACCCCATAAATGAATCCGAAGTTAAGGATTTGGCTTACTTTGAACTTTTCGATAACCCTGAGTTTAAAAATATTTATCAGAAAATTCATCTGGCAGATTGGGAAAAGTCAGTAGAAATCATTAGTGGATTCAATCTAAAAAAGATAGAATGTGACTTTTTCGACCTGAAAGACATTGACTTGCCAAAAATCAACCTTGTTTATTTCGACTGTTTTGGAGCCCGAGTACAGCCAGACTTATGGGAAAAGCCATTATTTGAACTCGTTTCTGACAAAATGGCCATTAATGGATTATTAACCACCTACTCTTCTAAAGGCAGCGTAAGGAGAATTCTTCAGGAATTAAATTTCCAGGTGGAGAAAAAACAGGGACCTCCGGGAAAAAGAGAGATGATTAATGCAATTAAATTGTAACATGGAAGCTTGAGGACAGAAACTGAATGGTTAGAACCAGCTGCTTAATTAATTTTGATTTTTTATTTTAATAATAATCAATTAAGATACGTTGAGCAGTATTATTAAAAATAGATCGTATTAACTTTCAGCTCCATACTTCCTACTTCCAGCTTTTTCTCAACAAAATTCCTTACATTAGCTATACAAAATATTATACATTATATATATGATAGATAAGATCAACATTAGAGTGTATGCGTGTGCGGTAAAAGACAAACAAGTTCTGACCCTATTTGAAGAATATGCCGGCGAACCTTTAATGAAATTTCCGGGCGGCGGATTGGAATACGGTGAAGGAGTACTGGAATGTCTGCATCGTGAGTTTGATGAAGAACTGAATGTAAAGATCAATATTCTGGAACATTTCTATACTCAGGAAAATTTTCTGGTATCCCGTTTCAAAGAAAATGAGCAGCTTCTTACCATATATTATATAGTAGACATCGTCAACGAGGAAGACTTTATTATTTTGGATCCCTGCATTGAAAAAACAGAATGGATTGATATCGACAGGCCAGACAATCCTTTTCCTCTGCCAATAGATAAAATTGTATTCGATAAATTAAAAGAAAAATTCCTGTAAGATGACTTACAGGAATTTATATTATTTCTTTACTTTAAAATCATTGGCTCCGGGATAAGGTTGCAGATAGCCTGAGTTCCAGTTAGACTGCAGTAATGATTCTATAAATTCATCACTTCTGTTAGTGTGAGGATCATAACGTTCTTTAAGATCAATATCAGCCATTTTTCCTTTTACATTCCACCAGAAAGCACTCCATCCTCCTCTTAATTCTTTGATAATTTCAAATACATTTTTTCCGGTTGCCCTGTTCATCAGCTTTGCAAAAACCTGTCCTTCGGTAGTAGTAAGATCTCTTAGTTGCTTTTCATATTGATCTGCAAGCATATTCTGTCTTTCTCTTACAAACTTTCTTTTGGCCTTGCTGTCCAGATCAGTCATATCTTTCTGGATATCCCTGTACTGCTGCAATGCGGTAACAAATAACGGATATACCCTGTAAAGTTTTTTATTCAGAAAATAATAGTAATTCTTATCCAGCTGGTTATTAAATCTCGGTTTATTCACTAAAACCAATTCATCCAATACAACTACAGGCTCCCCATTGATTTCATACACCTTAATCTTCTGCTGTTCGTCATAATAATACTTATTGCCAAATTCATCCACTTTCAGGGATTCAGGCGGATACTGGTTGAGCGGTTTTGCCACTATACCATCCTTCTGGCCAAAAACACTGACCCCAAAAAAGAAAACAAAAAGGCAGATAATCTTACTAAAATTCATTATTTTTACACTTATAAGAAGAAAAATTAAACGCAAAAATCATTCCTTTTTATGAAATTTGAAAAGAAATCTTTGAAATTTTTAGAGAAATATTTAAACACTTCATCACCAACAGGTTACGAACATAAAGGACAGGAAGTCTGGATGGACTACATCAGACCCTATGTGGACAAAATAGAAGTAGATCATTACGGGACCTGCTATGGGATCATCAATCCGGAAGCTGAATTCAAAGTAGTGATTGAAGCCCATGCTGATGAAATTTCGTGGTATGTCAATTATATTACGGACGACGGATTGATCTACGTGATCAGAAACGGAGGCTCTGATCAGACGATTGCTCCTTCAAAAGTTGTGCATATCCATGGTGAAAACGGAATTGTAAAAGGAGTATTCGGATGGCCGGCTATTCATACAAGAACCAATCAAAATGAGCCTACTCCAAAAATAGAAAATATCTTTATCGACTGTGGTGCTACTTCTAAAAAAGAGGTGGAAGAAATGGGGATCTATGTAGGATGTATGATTACTTACCCGGATGAATTCTTTGAAATGAACGACAGATATTTTGTCTGCAGAGCCCTGGACAACAGAATCGGCGGTTTCATGATTGCTGAAGTTGCGAGACTTTTAAAAGAAAATAAGAAATCTATCCCGTTCGGACTTTATATTACAAACTCTGTACAGGAAGAGGTAGGTTTATATGGAGCAGATATGATCGCTGATACCATCAAACCTAATATTGCTATTGTAACCGATGTTACCCACGATACTACCACTCCGATGATTGAAAAGAAAAAAGAAGGAGATCAGAAATGTGGAGCCGGGCCGGTTGTATTCTTCGCACCAAGTGTTCATCATACCATCAGAGAACTAATTATTGACACTGCAAAAACCAAGAAAATTCCTTTCCAGAGAGCTGCAGCCAGCAGAGCTACCGGAACTGACACAGATGCTTTTGCTCATTCTAACGGCGGCGTACCAAGTGCTTTAATTTCCTTACCTTTGCGTTATATGCATACTACAGTTGAAATGGTATCTAAAGAAGATGTAGGTAATGTGATCAAACTTATCTATGAAACAGTTCTTAAGATCAAACCGGAAATGAAACTGAAGTATCATTAATAAAAATGAGAAACGTCTTTTATCATCTGATCCGGAAACCAACTTTTATATCGGTTTTAACAGCTGTCTTTTTTAGTTACATCATTTTTTTAGCTGTATATAAAATATTTGATCCTCCCAAAATAGGGTCGGCATATAATATGATCCTTGAGATGTTGGTAATTGTCAGTATTGTGCCTTTAGGATTATTTATAATTGACAGATTATTAGTTATTAAAATTAACAATATCAAATTAACAATCATGGAGGCTATTGTATTGGGAGGTATTTCCCTGTATTATTTTTTGGTTGTTAATCCATTTTAAAGAAAGAAATCTAAGTAAAAGTATAAAAAGTAAAAATGAAAACGAAGCTTATTGCTCCATCCCTATTATCGGCAGACTTTGGGAATCTGCAAAGAGACATTGAAATGCTGAACAATTCTCAGGCCGACTGGTTCCACATTGATGTCATGGACGGAAGATTTGTTCCTAACATTTCTTTTGGTTTTCCGGTAATGAAAACCGTTCAGCAGCATGCTAAAAAATTTGTAGATGTTCACCTGATGATCGTGGAGCCTGAAAAATATGTTGATGAATTCATCAATCATGGTGCTGATCTTGTTTCTGTACATTATGAGGCATGTACTCATCTTCACAGAACCATTCACCACATTCAGAGTAAAGGAGCAAAAGCTGGTGTTGTTTTAAACCCTTCTACTCCGGTATTAATGCTTGAAGACATTATTGCAGATGTGGATCTTGTATTGTTAATGAGTGTAAATCCAGGATTTGGAGGACAGAAGTTCATTGAAAATACCTACAAAAAGATTGCAGAAACGAAAGATCTGATCTTGAGCAATAATTCAACAGCGCTTATCGAGATAGATGGTGGAGTAAATCTTGACAACGCTTCTAAATTATTTGAAGCCGGTGCTGATGTTCTTGTTGCAGGAAATGCTGTTTTCTCAGCTGAAAGTCCGGAAAGAACAATTGAACTTTTAAAGATATAAAAGAATCAAAATACTAAACAAAAGAGGCTGTCTCAAAAGTGAGATAGCCTTTTTTTATGGATAAAAAAAAAGGAAAGCCAAAGCTTTCCTAATATCTGCAAATTGATTAATTTGCTGTGTGTCGATTAATTCAAAAGTAGTCTTTAAAGATTACAATCCCAAGCAAAATTTTCTTTTTCCTCCCGATTTATCGGAGTTAATAGAAAATAACCATCCTGTCCGGACTGTTTCAGCGGTTATAGACGGTCTTGATATCAGTAACTTAATCCGGAATTACAAACCTGGAGGCACCTCAGTATACCATCTAAAGATGCTGTTGAAAGTGTTGGTTTATGGCTATTTGTGTAATATTTATTCGAGTAGAAAATTAGAGCAGACTCTTAAAGAAAATGTACATTTTATGTGGCTTAGTGCCATGAATCGTCCTGATCATAATACCTTAAACCGCTTCAGGAGCGAAAGGTTAAAAGGCGAGATCAAAGACATATTTGCTCAGATTGTCCTTTATTTAGAAAATGAAGGGCTGGTAAGTTTACAAACTGTTTTTACAGATGGAACTAAAATAGAGGCCAATGCCAACCGTTATACATTCGTGTGGGGCAAGTCCATAAAGAATAACAAAGAGCGTATAGAAACACAGCTTGAAGAACTCTGGAATTATACCGAGCAAGTAGCCAAAGAAGAAATGAAGGATATTTCGGAAGTGGTCTTTAAATCTATGGATAAAGAAAAAGTAAAGTCTGTTATAGAAATGATAGATTCTACTTTAAAAAAGAAGAAAATCGATTCCAAAGTTCGTCAGAAGATTAATTACGCCAAAAAGAACTGGCCAGATAATCTTGAAAAATACGAGAAACAGCAGAAAATTCTTGGCCTGCGAAACAGCTATTCAAAAACAGATCCAGATGCTTCCTTTATGCGCATGAAGGAGGATCATATGCGTAACGGTCAGCTTAAAGCAGCTTACAATCTTCAGCTCAGTACAGAGAATCAGTTCATTATTAATTATACCCTGCATCCCAATCCTGGTGATACTAAAACCCTTCTGCCTCACATTGAGAACTTTGAATATCTTTATAATAAACACCCCAAAGAAATAGTAACAGATGCCGGATATGGCTCAGAAGAGAATTATATTCTTCTCAAAAAAAGAAAGATTAAAGCTTACATCAAATATAATTATTTTGATAAGGATCAAAAATCCCAAACAATAACTTCTTCGCCCTCAAATCCAACACTTTCAAAACTTCGGCACAAAGCCCATCAGCTGCTCAATACAAAACGGGGTATAAAACTCAGAAAACAAAGATGCCATGATGTAGAACCAGTTTTTGCCCAAATCAAGCATAACAAAGGATTTAAAAGATTTTTTCTCCGAGGCCAAAGTAAAGTCGAAATAGAAACTGGCTTGATAGCTATTGCTCATAATCTAAGGAAATTAGCTCTTGCAGGATGAAAATCCTGTTTTTTTTTAAAATATATCCACAAAAAAATAGGAAAAACTGACTTCTGACAGAGTGGAAACACTAAATTAAAATCGTTCACAAAAAATTGAACAAAAAAAAGAGACCGTCTTTTGAGACAGCCTCTTTTCTCTTGTTTGGAAATTTAAGTCGTCCTGGTTATAATCTTTTTTTCAATGTATTGAAAATGCTTAAAATTGTCTTACTAACTACACAAAGATCCGAATAAAACCATACGTACACATCCGTAGAAATACTTAATTTAATAGTAAGTATTTTCACTTAATCCATTATATTTTCATACTTCTCTGTTCCAGATACAGGCGCAGACCACAAAAATGATAGAAATTACTGAAAATACAGTTCTTATATTATTCAAAAAATTCCATCTGTTTTCAAAATTATCCCGCATCTGCCTGATGGCTTCTGCTGTAGAGCCGGATATATCAAACTTATCCAAAGCATCATTCATCGGAACATTTCCGGCAACGGTTACTCCAAAAACACCAATCAGATAAGCCAGAGTAGCCAACAGGAGAAAAATAAAGACAGGCTGCTGCCCCCGGAACAAAAACGTAGATACGGGAAGAAGAAGAACTGTTCCCATAAAACTCATAAAGAAAACAGGGTTCAGAATTTCGCGGTTGATATTCTGCATCGCTTTGAGATATTCTGTATCAGAAAGTTTTCCCAGGCCGAGAACAACGGAGCACGAATAAGCATAGAAAAGTCCTCCTATCAGAGCAGTGAGGACGGCGGTAATGATCAATACTAATGTTGTCATTTTCATATATTTTGATTTTGGTTATCAGAGAATAGAATTAATAAGGATTCCATTTTTTAATAATATTCTGGGCTGTAAGGATCATTTCGGAGTCCCAGTTTTCTGTTTTAAAATAATGAAAATCCTGATCTTTGACAGTTTCCACTTCTGCATTATCATAAATAAGCCTTGTAAGTTTCGACTGTTCTTCATACAAAAGCAGGTCTTCCAAAGGTTTCTCCGGAAGTTTCATTTCCTTTTTACACCAATTGCTTTTTTCTTTCAATTTCAAATCTGAAGTTTCAATTATTGTTCTCACTTTATTAAAATCTTCCAGAAAATTATTTCTTTCTTCTTCCGTTTTTAAAGTATGCCCGAGTCTTTCAATAATAATATATTCCAGATTTGGACATTGCGCCATGACTGAGGGAAAAACTGAAAGAATTTCTTCAGGAATAATATCATCATGAGTATCCCTCCTCACCTGCTTCTTTCCATATACACTCTCTTGCCAGCTTCCTCCTGAAAGATGAATTTCTTTTACCTTATCCAAAGGATATAAGTCAATTATCTCCTGCATTCCTGCTTCGAAATTACAGGATTGGCAGTAAATATTATGAAGATCAAGAATCAGAAAGCCGTTTGTATCTTCCGTCAGCTGATCAAGAAATGTTCCCTGTTCTTTAACATCTTCTATGGAAAATGAAAATGCCAGATTTTCTATTCCTACAGGAATATTTACAGTTTCCTGAAGTCTGTATAATCTGTCTTTTCCTATTTGTAAAGTTTTGGAATGTAAAGATACCGGCAACGGCACTCCCTGATGGAAATTCTCAGTATTCATAAAGCCAAAATGTTCCGTGATATGGTTGTATTTGCGCAGACTGACTCCTTCTTTAAGTTGTTTCAGCCATTCTTCCTGTCTTTCCGTCCATCTCGCATCAAACAAAGAATAATAAACCCCATGTCCTATTAAGCGGCTATTTTCAGCATAGAAATTCAGCAGATCCCGAAGCCACTCCGGTTCATGGGTATGATAAAGGGTATCAAAAGACCATTCCATCACTTCGATAGAATTATTCTGCAACAATGGCAAAATAGCAGAAACAAAATCTGCCTCTGCCATCATTGATACTCCTAACATTGGCTTTCTCATCTTCTACCCCATTCCGCAAGCCGGACAGCCATGCCCACGGAGTACAAGTGTATCTTTTTTAACAACAGGCTTGGGTGTTCCTGGTTTTTTCTTATCCACCGTATCTGTAGAATTGGCTTTCTTTACTTTTTTAACTGGCTTTCTGGTTTTACCTTCCGGCTTAGTAGTCTGTGCGGAAACACCTACCGCTAATAAACTCGCCATTAATATTGCTGGAATTTTCATAATTTCTCTTTCAGATGAATTTTACAATAAACGTTCCATTTATAAAAATACAATAATAAGAAACGTTTTGATAACAATTATCAGTAAATATTAGAAACTATTCTATACTATAATGCTTTCTTTATCTATATTTAATGGTAAAATAAATCTATATATGAAAAGTAGTCTGATTAAAGCTGTTTTCCTTGGATTAATATTATCTGCACATAGTATTGATGCACAGGTTCAGACAGTTGACAACAGCAAAAAAATGGAATGGTTTAAAAATGCAAAACTGGGTGTTTTTATTCATTGGGGGATCTATTCCGTCAATGGAATCTCGGAATCATGGTCCTTCTTCAATAATTATATTAATCACGAAAATTATATGAAGCAGCTAAATGGTTTTTCAGCTTCAAAATATCAACCGGAACAATGGGCCAATCTTATTAAGGAATCCGGAGCAAAATATGCTGTCATTACAACCAAACACCATGACGGAGTTTCATTGTGGGACTCAAGAGCAGAAAAGGCCACAACCATTCCTAAAAATTCTCTTGCCAAAAAAGATGTTTTAAGTCCATTTGTTTCTGCGCTTAAAAAATCGGGACTGAAAACAGGCCTTTATTTCTCATTGCCGGATTGGAGCCATCCTTATTATGACATCAATACGAGAACAAAAAAACGCTACGAACTTAAAAATGATCCAAAGCGCTGGCAGAATTTTATAAGCTATTATCAAGGTCAACTCAATGAGCTTTCTACCCAATATTCTCCGGATCTTCTTTGGTTTGATGGCGACTGGGAACATACTGCTGAAGAATGGAAAGCTTCTCAAACCCTGGATTTACTCAAGAAATACAATTCCAATATCATCATTAATTCAAGGCTTAACAATCACGGAGATTACGATACTCCTGAACAGGGTATTCCCGTAGTTCCGCCACAAAATCCATATTGGGAGCTTTGTTACACCATGAATGATTCGTGGGGATATCAGCCTTTTGACAAAAGTTATAAGACACCCAATATGATTGTAAGAACACTGGCAGACGTCATCAGCATGGGAGGAAATCTTCTTCTTGATATAGGTCCCAAACCAGACGGTACCATTCCCGAAGAACAAATTGAGATTTTAAAAAACCTGGGGAGATGGACCTCCAAAAATGAACATGCCATCTATGAAACCACCCGTGGAATTCCTTTTGATAATTATAAAGGGAAATCTTCTTTGTCAACCTCTAAAAAATCTGTATTCCTGTATCTGGAAGAAACAAAAAATTTTGCAAAAATTTACGGATTGGCAACCAGACCTCTTTCAGTAAAAATAATCGGAGAGCCATCTGCTGTTGTCAAAATGGATTATAACGCTGAAAAAACACTGACACTGAATTTCACCCATGTAAAATTTGACAAAGATGTCACTGTGGCAGAAATTACTTTCGACACACCTCCTGTATTTCTAAAAGATTTTAAGAAAGAGGAGCATCCGCTTCCCGAAATACTGGAAAACAAAAATACTCAGGAAGCAGCCTATGATATTGCCAATGCGCTGAACTATGATCAAAATTTACTTACACAGGACGGCCTTACCAGTGATGGCCTTGAGATGAAAATAAAAAAAACGTCTAAAACAAATCCGGAAACTATAGAATGGATAAGCAAACATGCAGAGGCTTTATTTGAAACAGGAAAAGGTCTTCCGGCTGGTCATTACTCAGGAATGAGCGCTCTGTCAAAAGACCAACAGACTCTTTATCTTTTTGTGGAAGGAGTACCTACAGGCCCTGTTGCTCTGAAAGGGATAAAAAATAACATTGCCAGAATAAGAATCGTAGGAGAAGGCAGCATGCTCAGCCATACGATTTATAACAAGCTTTACTGGAGTGACCGCCCGGGAATTGTTTATATTGATATTCCTAAAGAAAGACTGGATAAACAAATGACGGTGATTGCAGTTTTGCTTAATAAACCTGTTGAACTGTACAGAGAAAATGTGGGAGCCCTTGAAAATAATCTTTAAATCCCCATTAAAAACAAAATCCGGAGAATTTTCTCCGGATTTCTTATTTTGTAAGATGATTTTCTTAGAAAATCTCTCTTCCTGAAAAATGGAATTGAGCTTCGATTAATGCATTCTCGTCAGAATCTGAACCATGAACAGCATTTTCTCCGATGCTTCTTGCAAACATTTTTCTGATAGTACCTTCTGCAGCTTCTGCAGGGTTAGTAGCACCAATTAATGTTCTGAAGTCTTCAACTGCATTGTCTTTTTCTAAAACTGCTGCAACGATAGGACCAGAGCTCATGAATTCTACCAATTCTCCATAAAATGGTCTCTCAGCATGTACTTCATAGAATTTTTTTGCATCAGCAACTGTAAGCTGAGTTAATTTTAAAGCTTTGATCTTAAAACCTCCTTCAGCAATCTTACCCAATATAGCACCGATATGTCCGTCAGCAACAGCATCAGGCTTAATCATAGTGAATGTAATGTTAGACATAAATGTATATTTTTTTAATGGCGCAAAATTACAAAAAATATCTTTGATTTTTATTTTAATTTTTTTTTAACATAAAAATAACTTTTATTAAGAAATTGTAACACAAACTTTGGCACAGTAATTGTTTATTCTATTGCGATTCTCATGTTTAATTTGAGTTTTCATGGTTATTAGTTTTTACCCAGCTTCGGCTGGGTTTTTTATTTTCAAAAAATAGCATTATTTTTTATTAATTATATAATTTTACAATTAATATTGGATCATATTTAATGATTTCCTCCATTTTGTTTCAATTGGTGAAATAATTTCATTTTCTGAAAATCCAATTATTTGATGGCCCAAAATGTGACAAAAGTGGAGTTATCTGCCAAAACTGTAAAAGTGAAAAGTAGAGTTATCTAAAAACGAATATTTTTTTATTTAAAAATCAAAAAAAATAATTACTAGAAATAAAACATCCAGAATACATTAAATTAATCTTTAAAAAAATAATAACAGTAAATATTATCCTGTAATAGTAAGAAAGCACCTTTGCCAGGGATTAACATCTTGATAAGGGTATCATTTTCAGTAATTTTTAAAACAGAAAAAGAGACCATCCGCTGACAGCCTCTGTATTTCTAACAAAATATGTACTAAAAAGGTTTTATTAATTATTTTTGGGAGGCTTCTTCTGCTTCATCCATCAATTTAATATAAGTTGCATAGCGGGAATGTTGAATCTCGCCTGTTTCAAGAGCATCGATAACGGCACATTTCGGTTCATTGATATGAAGACAGTTGTGAAATTTGCACTCTTCTCTCTTTTTGAAAATTTCAGGGAAATAATGCTGTACTTCTTCTTTTTCAATATCAATCATTGCAAATTCACGGACTCCCGGAGTATCAATAACGTTTCCGCCAAAATGCCAAAAGTGCATCTGGGCAAAAGTTGTTGTGTGCTTTCCTTTCAGATGCGTATCAGAAATCTCAGACGTCTTCAAATTCAGTCCTGGCTGCAAAGCATTCACTAAAGTAGATTTTCCACAGCCTGAATGGCCAAAAAACACCGAGGTTTTATCTTTAAGAATTTCCTGAAGCTGATCCAGATTCAATTTCGAATAGGAAGAAATTTCCAGGGTATCATATCCAATTTCCTGATATAAGAATTCAATGTCTTTTACAATTTCAATTTCTTCTTCGTGTAAAACATCAATTTTATTAAAAAGAATCAGTGGGGTAATGTTATAGGCTTCACAGCACGCCAGGAACCTGTCCAGAAATCCTAAAGATGTTTCAGGATGTTTCAGGGTAAAGATAAAGCATGCCAAATCAATATTGGAAGCAATAATATGAGCTTCTTTTGAAAGGTTTACAGATTTTCTGATCAGATAATTGGAGCGTGGTTCTATTTTTGTGATCCAGGCTATATCATCCTGCTCCAGTTGAAACTCAACAAAATCTCCTACAGCAAGCGGATTGGTAAGTCTGGTTTTTATTAATTTGAATTTCCCCCTGATTCTGGCCTCGAAAATTTTATTTGTTTCCAATTCCAAAACCTGGTACCAACTGCCTGTAGATTTAATGATTTTTCCTTTCATAGATAATGCTGGTGCAAATATACGCAATTAGGGCTTAGCATTCAGGAAATAGGTTTAAAAACAAATGTTTCAATTGCCCTACATACTGATGACTAAGCCCTGATTTATTTTTTTTCTGAATATATAGTAAAAATGATGCTTCTCTTACTATTATCCGCAATTTATCTTTCGATCATAATATTATTCTGAACTTCAATAGATTCTTCGTGAATCGCTTTGAATACTTTTTCAATAAATTCCTGAGACATTCCTGTTTCTTTTGCTTTTTGAGTTGCATATTCCGTGATTACTTTCCAACGCTCAGGCTGGAAGATCGCAATGTCATTTTCCTTTTTAAGCTTACCGATTTTCTCAGAAATTTTCATTCTTTGAGAAAGAAGTTCAATTAACTGGAAGTCAAGATCTGAGATCAAAGTTCTGTGTCTTCCCATCTCTCCTTCAAAACCTGCAAGATTAGAGCTTCTCACTTTCAGATTTCCGATAAGGTCTGCAAGAACTTCAGGGGTAATCTGCTGGGAAGCATCACTCCACGCTTCATCAGGATTGCAGTGAGATTCAATGATTGCTCCCTGGTATCCTACGTTAAGGGCTTCCTGTGTAATATCAGCAAGACCTGTTCTGTTTCCGCAGATGTGAGAAGGGTCGATTAACATTGGAATATTTGGGAACTGGCTCTTGAAATCAAGGGCAATCTGCCAGTTTGGATTGTTTCTGTATTTTGTTTTCTGGTAGGTTGAAAATCCTCTGTGAATGACTCCCAGGTTTTTAATATCTTGTCCTAAAAGTCTTTCCAATGCTCCGATCCATAATGCAAGATCCGGATTCACGGGGTTTTTCACGAATACAGGTTTATCAGTCCCTCTTAAAGCCATTGCAATTTCCTGTACTGTAAATGGATTTACTGTAGAACGTGCTCCGATCCAAAGAACATCAACGTCTGCTTCTAAAGCTGCAAACACGTGGTGTGCATTAGCTACCTCAGTTGCTGTTTTAAAACCATATTCTTCTTTTACCTTTTTCAGCCAGTTCAAACCGATCACTCCTACTCCTTCAAAACCGTTGGGTTTGGTACGGGGCTTCCAGATGCCGGCACGGAAAACTGATACATTAGCATTGGATTCTTTAATTCTCCTGGCCGTTTCAAGCATTTGAGCTTCACTTTCCGCGCTGCATGGTCCTGCAATCATTAGAGGCTGTGTAAGCCCATCGATCCACTCATTTTTTAAATCATTTAAATTCATTATTCTAAATTTTTATTGTTTTTTTATATTAATTATTCATTGACAGCAATAGCCCTTTGGATTATAAAATTTAATTTATAATTCTTTTCAAAAAATGCCGTTCAAAATTGTTTAAAGGAATCAGGAAAATAATAGGGCTCTACTTCTCCTGTATTTTTTGGAAAGAAATTCAGTTAACAGTACCAATAAAATCGGTAATACGTTCTGAAATTTCTATAATAAGAAGCAGAAAAACTAAAATAACCGCTAAAAAAGTAATTAGCGGGTGCAAAGAAAGACTGATATGTTTTAGTCAATTTTTCCATTTTATTCTGGAAATGTCTTTATTTAGCGTTTCTGGTTGTAATTTGTTTTTGTCAAAAACTTATTTTCGACAGAAATATTTGACAAATATATAAAAATTATGTCAAATCAAACTTCATTAAATCATCAAGATCTTTCAAAAGTGGATTTTTTTCTATAAATTTTTCAAACATCTTTCTTTTCGTCACCACCTCAATCTTCAGATTTTCAACGTCTCTGACGTATTCTACCTCGATACTATGATTCTGAATTTTTCTTTTAAAATGATTAAAAAATTCTCCACTTATTTTATCAAATTCTACTTTTGCAGAATCTGAAGGGAATAAAACTTTGATTTTATGCTCTTCAGCTTTTACCAGTTTGAAGGTCTTTACGGCATTAAATACAAAATTATTTTTTACCTGAAGCTGTTTAAGCATAATTTTCCATTCCATCTGCAGGTCTGTGTCTGTAAAATGGTTCTGCGGAAGATGATCAGTTCTTACCACAACATCTTCTGTGGTTTCTACTTTATCTTCTTTATTCAAAAAGGAATTGATGCTGAAACCGGAAGAAATTCCCGGTCTTGATAACGGTTTGTTTGTTTTTGTCACTGAAACTTCCTGAACTGTTTGGGAAGCTGCAGGTTGTGATTCTGCTTTAACTTCTTTCTTTTCCGGAGCTTTTTCCGGCATCTTTACCTCCTGTTTCTCACTGAGAAACGGGGCCAGTATCAGGAATTTTTTTTTTTAGTATCGCCTAAATTAGCTGTCAGTGAAGCCAGCTGCATTAATGCAATTTCAACCGTAAGTCTTGGGTTTTTTGAATTCTTATAATTAATATCCGCATGATTACAGATTTCAATACCATCGATAAGCTGCTGGGCGGCCCATTTTTGTCCTTGCTCTACAAATTTGGCCTTGGTTTTCTCTCCTACTTCAATGAGTTCCATGGTGGAAGCATTCTGCGCCATCATCAGATCTCTGAAATGATTTCCTAATCCGGCAATGAAAATATGAGGATCAAAACCTTTCTTTACAATCTCATTGAATGCGAAAAGCACGTCAGGGATTTTGTTTTCCTTGGCGAGATCCACGATGTTCAGATACTGATCATAGTCCAGAATATTGAGTACTTCAGCGGCTTTTGCCAGGGTAATATTTTTCTGGGAGAAGGTAGAAAGTCTGTCGAAAATAGAGAGCGCATCTCTTAATGCACCGTCGGCTTTCTGAGCGATCAGGTACAATGCATCATCTTCATACTGGATATTTTCTTTTTGGGCAATGTTTCTAAGATGATTCTGAATGTCTTCAATGACAATTCTTTTAAAGTCATAGATCTGACAACGGGATAAAATTGTTGGAATAATTTTATGTTTCTCCGTTGTTGCCAAAATAAAAATAGCGTGAGCAGGCGGTTCTTCCAGCGTTTTAAGGAAAGCATTGAAAGCGGCAGAAGACAGCATATGAACCTCATCAATGATATATACTTTGTATTTACCAACCTGAGGTGCAAAACGTACCTGATCTATAAGTTCTCTGATATCATCTACAGAGTTATTGGATGCAGCATCCAATTCATAGATATTGTAAGCAAAGCCGTCTTCTGAAACCGAGCCATCTTTCTCATTGATCTTTCTTGCAAGAATTCTGGCACAAGTAGTTTTACCCACACCACGAGGACCGCAAAAAAGTAATGCCTGAGCTAATTGACTTTCTTCAATTGCATGTTCTAAAGTATCCGTAATATGGGATTGTCCTACAACCGTATCAAACTCCTGAGGACGATATTTTCTTGCAGATACTATAAAATTTTCCATTGGTCAAAAATAAGAAATATAGTTTTAATTTGAAAATTAAAAGTTTTCAAATATCAACAAAAACATATTTCTGTTCAAATCGGAAAACTTTTAACCCTTACTTTTTTTTACTGTATGCAAAGTCAATCAACTCAACGATAGCGCCTTCAATCTCTTTTCTACCTTCTTCAGTTTTCAGGTCAATACCGCAGAACTTGTTTGCGTTATATCCTGTATAAAGGTTAAGATAGTAAGCACCGGAAACAATAAGAGCCATAATTGCTCTATGTCTTGTTGCTACTCCTTCACCAAAGTAAGGATCTGAGATGTTTCCAAATAAAACTTCTCCTACTTCTTCACGTTGTTCAACTAATTTCTTAAGAATAGGCTTGCTTTCTGAAAGCTCCCAAAGGATAATCTTCTGAAGTTCTTTATTTTTCTTCAGGTTTTCGAACTGGTTTAATACCACCATTTTTGTAAGTTCGTGCCCACCGTCTGAGAAATCCATATCAACGTCCTGGTTGACCTGGCTCCAGTAATCCTGAGATTTGATATACTCATCGATCAGTTTATCAGTACTTCCAAAGTACTCGTAGATCAATTTTTTATCAAATCCGGCAACGGCAGCTATCTTGCTTACTTTTAGTCCGGAATATCCTTTTACTCTTAAAATTTTACCAACTGCAGCAAGCAGTTTCTGCTTTGTTTTTTCTTTGTCCCTAATGGGGCCCTGCACTACTTTTCTAGGCATAATTATTATTTTTTCGCAATATGCAATTTTTTATTAATATCATCAAACGCATTAAGCGTTTTGTCGAGATGTTCTTTTTCGTGTCTTGCCGTTACACTCATCCTGATACGTGCATCTTTTCTTGGTACAGCCGGGTAAAGAATCGGATTGGTATAGATTCCTTTTTCTATTAGTAGTTTTCCGGCTTCTCCTGTTACATAGGGGTCTCCAATTTTTACGGGAATAATTGCAGAGCATGTAACGCCTGTATCTAATCCTAAGTCGTCAAGCCCTTTTTTGAAATAATTGATATTATCCCAGAGTTTTTCTCTCCAGATAGGTTCTTCGTCAATTAAATCAATGGCTTTAACGATTCCGGCGGATGATGGTGGAGCTGTAGCTGAGAAGATCTGCTGGCGGGAATGGAATCTGATGAATGCAGCTATTTTTTTATCTGCAATGACATATCCTCCAAGATTTCCAAATGTTTTGCTGAATGTACCTGTAATGATGTCTACTTTATCCAATAACCCAGCCTGTTCCAAAGTACCTCTTCCGGTTTCTCCAAGGATGCCGACACCATGTACGTCGTCTACCATCAGAAAGGCATTATACTTTTTCACAAGGTCATAGATCTCATTAATACGGGAGGTATCACCATCCTGGGAATACACTCCGTCCACAATAACGAGTTTCGTACGGTACAGATTTTCAGATACCTTCAAAATGTGTTCCAAAGATTCCAAATTATTGTGAGGAAATGTTTTTTTATTGGTAAAAGCACATCCTTCATGCACACTGGCGTGTACAGCCATATCTAAAATAGCAAGGTCTTCTTTCTGCATTAAACATTGTAAACTCGCACTATTGGCGGTATAACCTGTTGTAAATACTACAGCCTCATCTTCTGTTCTTTTAAAGAAGCTTGAAATTTTCTTTTCTAAAGCATTGTGGTAGTCAAAATATCCACCGATAAGAGGAGTTGCTCCTGTACCGGTACCATATTTTTCTATTCCCTCAATAGCAGCTTGTTTTACTTTAGGGTGCTGCGTAAACCCTAAATAATCACTGGATACAAAACTAACAAATTCTCTGTTGTGGTTTGCAATATTTACATTCAGTATTGCATTGGTCCCTGAAGTATTCTTCAGTCTGTAATTCATGTGTCCGTTAGACTTTACATAGTCTAAATATTCATAAAAAATTTCAGCCCTTTGAGCCATATCATTGTCTGGTATATTCTCAAAGTCTTTGATAGTTGCTGTTGTGAAATTGATGCTCATCCTTAATCTTGTTTGTTGTGGTTTAAAAAAAACAAATATATAACTATTTAAAGGGCTTAAGCTCCCATATTAAGATTAAATATTATTAAAGGCACAATAATTTATTCTTATTCTCTGGAAACCAAACTTAATGCTCTATATAGGTTTCTTTTTAACATTTATCCTTTTTGAATTAATTAGTTTTTTCTTACCTAAATTTAATAAAAAAAGTAAACAATAAAGAAATATTAATAGAAAAATAATAAAAAAAGGCAATTATTTTTTACAACCATCTCATTTATAAAAGATTATTTTGCAGTAATTTTAACATTTTAATTCACTAAATTACCTTTTACAGCAGGTATTTCAGCACGATTAAATCCCTACCCAGAGACGAAAATTCTCTCCAACTTCCTTCAGTAGCAATTTTAAAGAAAAAAAATAGTCAGTTTAAAGCGTATGGAAATTTCTGAATTTTCCCGGAGTAAAACCGGTCATTTTTTTGAAAAATTTTGAAAAATTAGATGGGTCATAAGTAAAAATACGCGCAATTTCTGCTACCGATCTATCGGTAATAATAAGCATCTGTTTTGCCTGTTCAATAATTTTTTCATCATAAAAAAAGCAAGGGTGCTGCCCTGTTTCTTTTTTGATCGTATCAGTAAGATGTTTATGGGAAACCGCAAGTTCTCTGGCGATTTCATTGAGCTCCAGAAATTCAGGGACATTTCCTGAAATAACCTCATGGATATGTTGATCTAAAAAGGCAAAATACTGATGGGTAATTTCTTCACTTCTTTTCATCATGTAGGGTTCTTGCTAATCTGTATTCAAGTTATAAAATTAATCATAAGATACAAAATAACACGGTGAACTTTCCGGATGTTTCAAGATGAATATTTACGAAAAACTGTCTTTAAAAGCCTGGGTAGAATTTTTCACTTTTAACTTTTCCAAAATATTCTGACGGTGTCTGTTTACTGTATTGATGCTGATAGAAAGAAGACCTGCAATTTCTTTACTGGCATATCCCTCCCCGATAAATTTTAAAACTTCCCATTCTCTTGGGCTTAAAATATTTTTATAATCAAGTTTATCTTTTACCACCACTTCCCCTTTTATTACATTAACAATCATAAAATCAGGAACACCAGGTGAAGTAAGAGCCATATTATAAAGACAGAGAGCTAATCTCAATCGGCCGTTATCAGGTGAATACACATAAAACATACGATGTTTTACCCATCTGTAGGTATCATTTTTATCTTTCATCCTGATTTTTGAAACCACACTATATGCCTTACGTTCCTGGATTTCCAGCGTATCCAGTAATCTGAAAAAGCGGAGCTCATGAATGTATTTTTTCAAATGGTCATCAGGATGTATTTTTTTCAGCATCTCTTCTTCCCAGATGGAGTTTATTTCTGCCGGATTTCCATCTATCTTTAAGCCAAGTTCGTCTGCCGCTGCCGATTTATAAATAAAACTCTTGTTCTCCTGCATATCACTCAGCACAACTATTGCACCTTCCATCTGAGCATATGCCAATGCGCTCTGTTTATAGATCTCTATATTAAGCTGGCATTTTTTCGAGACATTATCGAGTAATTTATCACTAAGCTGTTCACGGATTTCCATAATGGTTATTTATCAGTATTGACGCAAATAAAGTTTAATAATACTTTTGCTAAAATAATAATTTACCCTTAGAACTTACCCCAAAGAAAATGAAGAAACTGATTTTCGGCTTTTGCACCTTATTCCTGGTTCAAAAGTTTTCCGCCCAGAGTCTTGAAAAAATGACCTGGTTTAATGAACCTGAAAAATGGGAGATCAAAAACAATAGCCTTTCTATGTTTGTAACGCCACAGAGCGATTACTGGAGGATTTCACATTATGGATTCACCGTAGATGACGCTCCTTTCTATTACGCTACCTATGGTGGTGAATTTGAGGCAAAAGTAAAAATAACCGGCAGTTACAAAACAAGGTTTGACCAGATGGGCCTTATGCTGAGAACAGATCAGGAAAACTATATCAAAGCCGGAGTAGAATTTGTAGATGGCCAATACAATCTCAGCACTGTGGTAACCCACCATAAAAGCGACTGGAGTGTCATTACACTGGAAAAAACACCATCTGCTATCTGGATAAAAGCAGTGAGAAGACTGGATGCTGTTGAGATTTTTTATTCTTTTGATGATAAAAATTATATCATGATGAGAAATGCTCCTCTTCAGGACAACACCCCCGTAATGGTTGGATTAATGGCAGCCTGCCCGGACGGAAAAGGTTTCAATGCTGTATTTGAAAACTTCACGGTAAAACATCTTCCGGATCAGCGCAGACTGAAGTGGCTTGAAAGCCATCAATAACGATTGAATTACACTTCAATATACAGTCAATTTTATTTCACCTCCCCTCATTTCCGGGAGGTTTTTTTGCTTAAAAGGATATTCTGGAATTGGGTAATAAAAAAAGAGACTGTTTACTTTAGTACAGTCTCTTTTGTGGTTGAGATAAAAACCGTTTGTGTTCTTAGAATCATTATTTTAACAATAAATCTTCTTTACTTGTTGTGAAAATATTTTTGCAAAAATATGAATATCCATAGGCACAGACAAAGTTATCATGTAGAATAAACCGTCATTTTTTTGTCAAACTTTTACTACAAAATCAATAATTGAATAAAACTTCAACCATTAATTAAAGAAATAATAAAATTATTCAGGCATAACAATATTTCTCATTGATAACAGTTCTAATACAAACCACAAATCCAGTACAATACAGATATCTGTAAAAGATAATTTAAAATGAATGCTATATAAATTTATCACTTATTATTGAAATATGATAATATTTCGAAAAATTTCGAATGACTTATGGTCCGCAATACATGATAAAACTTAGGCAAAACAAAATACGCAATACTAATTTATCGTTATAATTTCACTATTTTTACGCAATCAAAAAATATAAAACACAAAAGACCAGAAAACTTCAATGATAAAAATTTATTTGCAATCGTTCCTGCCCTTTAAAAAAACTTTGACTTGTACAAATACTATTATTAACCGTCTATTGCATTAGCAGCAGATATAGATCAGTTTTGCACATATATGAGAGTTTGGGCATTTATTTTTGCTTGCATCTATCTAAACATTTCCGGGCAGCACTATACCTCTACATGGTACAATATAGACAATGGACTTCCACAAAGCAGTGCAAAAGCTATTGTGAAAGACAAATATGGCTTCATCTGGATTTCTACCGAAAACGGACTGGTAAGGTATGACGGAAGTTCTTTTATTACCTTTAATAATTTCAGGGTAAATAATCTGCATTTTGGTGAATTCATCGGAGATCCGTGCCTTGACAGCATAACGGTTCTAAATAATTTCCAGGAAAATAAAATCATTATTAAAAACAGATTTCCAAAAATCGCAAGTCTTACTGCCGGTGACAAAATGACCTACTCTAATGGTACCGATATTCTGCACCGTATTGCGAATAACATCATTACGTCAGATTTCTATAATGACGTTCAATATTTTATTCAGCTTAGAAATTCTGTTTATCATTTTACAGAAAAGAATGCCATCATTTACAAGGAAGGGAAAAAGGAAATAAAAATTGATCTCCCTTTTACCAATAAAGATCTGAACTACATTTTTGTACTGAATAATCATCTGTTCATCAATGATCTGAAAAAAAGAAAAACCTACTCAATCTACAAGGGACACCTTTCTGTTTCTGAGAAACCTACTCTTTTTAATCACCCGGACACTAAAATCTATTGGCAACAGATTACCAATCAGACTTTTATTATCAACCATGACAACATTTACCTTTTAGAAGGAAATGAAAAGGATCTCCGCCTGAAATTTCTTGTCAATTTTGAAGAAATCGGTAATCACTCTTACTGCTCTATGTATTATGATGAGAGTTTCAACAAATTGTATCTGGGGACTCTCAATAATGGACTGAACGTACTTCAGTTTTCCAATTTCTATGTTTCAAGAAAAGAGGCTGATTTTTCCAGCAATGTATATTTCGCCTCCCTTCCTTTCAGCCGAAACACAATCATCACTGAGGATGGAACAGAATTCGGGAGAAACGGGATTGTCAACAACCATCTTTTCGGAAATAATGATAATTATCTGATGACGTATGATAATTCCGGAAATATTCTGATCAAAAAAAGAAACAGTATCATCAGGTTTTATAAAAATTCAGGATATAAAAAGAAGGACTCCACTTTTGTAAAAAAAGGACTTGAAACATTTATGAAAAGCGGAACTCTTTACGGGACCACTTTTACAGATCTTTCGGGCACCCAGTTCCATTTATACAAAAAAGATATATTCAGCCAGCCGGATTACACCTATACTTTTAAAAGTTTTATTAATACTTTTTATCAATACAACAGGAATGAAATTCTGACTGGAAACAGCGATGGTCTTTATTCCATAGCACTGGGAAGCAATACCATAACGCCTTTAATCAAAAACATTCATGTCAAAAGTATTATCAGAACAAAAGATAACCTGATATGGATAACTACGGAGAAAAACGGCTTCTATCTTTTCAGGAATCATAAGCTTATCAAGATGCCCAATGACATCAATGATTATTTACAGTCTGCTCATTATATTCTTGAAGATCAAAAGGGATATTATTGGATTTCTTCGAATAATGGAATGTTTAAGGTCTCCAAAAAACAATTACTTCAGTATGCAGAAAACAAAAATACTCCGGTTTTTTATTACCGCTTTACCAAAAAAGACGGTTTTCTGACCAATGAATTTAATGGAAGTTCAGAACCTAATGCTTACGCTCTTGAGAATGGGGATTTTGTCTTTCCTTCAATGGATGGTTTTGTATTTTTTAATCCTGAGAATATTCAGACTTATTATCCGGGGAGAAATAAAATTTACATTGAGCGGGTAAAAATCGGAAATTCCGAGCCTCAGTATTTTCATCAGATTCTTGATCTGAAAAACAATTACAAAACAGCGGATGTCTTTATTGATATTCCTTATTTTTCCAATCCTGAAAACCTTTATATTGAGGCCAAAATATCAGGAAAAGAAAACACTGAGTGGGAAAAGATCACAGCAGGGAAAGAATTAAAGTACACCATCAGCAATCTTTCTCCCGGTGATTATACCCTGAGCGTAAGAGTATTGATCTCTTCAGATGGGAAATATGAAGAGAAGACAGTACGTTTCAAAATCCAGCCTCTTTTTTATCAGACATTGCTATTCAGGGTGTCTGCTTCCATTATTATCCTTACCATTATTATCGTGATCGTTCAGTTAACGACCAATTTTCTGAGGATTAAGAATAAGGCTTTAAAACAGATTGTTCATAATAAAAATTCTGAACTGAAGGAAACCTCCCTTCACCTGGAGGTCGTAAAAAATAACCTGCAGAAAGAAACTGAATATCAAAAAAAGCTGGTGGAAACCATCAGCCATGATATCACCACGCCGATCAGATTTATTGCCATGCTTTCCCAGAAACTACACGAGTCTGATGATGTGGAACTTCAGAAAAAGTATTTTGACAGTATTTATAAATCTTCAGAACAGCTGTATCAGTTTACTCTGAATTTGAAAGAGTATACTGAACTTTATAAGGCTGAAAATATTTTTGAAGAAAAGGAATATCCTATCAATAGAATCCTTGAAATCAAGAATAAATTATTCTGTGAAATTGCAAAAGAAAAAGGAACCACAATTACCAATCTTACTGAAGGGATCATCTATTCTAAGGTAAGTGAAAGTATTTTAACAGCTATTATTCATAACATTCTTGATAATGCGGTGAAAAATACTTTTGAAGGAAATATAACCCTTACTGTAAAGGAAAATCTGCAAAAAACCACCATAATAATTACTGATACAGGAACAGGAATGTCTGAAGAGCAAATTTCTGTTTATATGAACCTGTTCAGAAATCCTAAACTGGAAACCCCTAGTTTTAAAGGAAAAGGGTTGGGTCTTCATATGGTTATACATCTTGTAAAAAAGATCAATGCTGAAATGAATTTCAGACAAAATCATCCTAAAGGAACTGTTGTGGAAATAACACTCAATAAAAACTAATCTCTATGAATGAAAGAATTTTAATCGCTGATGATCATTATGTGGTAAGGGCAGGAACCTCTTTGGTTCTTGAAACAGCTTATCCCGCACTGAATATAGATTTTGCTGAAAATTATGATCAGGTGAAAAAGAAGCTGGAAAATCAACGGTATGACCTTATTATTTTAGATATTGATATGCCGGGAACCCAGTATAAGAAAATGGTTCCTGAACTTAAAGATATACAGAATGACCTTAAGATTCTCATCTTCTCAGGGTATGACAAAGATGTTGCGATCCAGTACATCAGAGAAGGAGCTGAAGGCTATCTGAATAAACAAAGCAGTGAAGAAGAAATAAAAAATGCCGTGAAAACTGTCATTGAAAAGGGATATTTCTACCCTGCAGAACTGATTGGTCTTATCATTCAGAATAAAAGAAACAATCCCGTAGAAAAGTTATCATCCAGGGAATACGAAATTTTCAAACTTCTGGCGGATGGTAACGGTAATCTGGAAATTGCCAACAGGCTCAATATTCAGATGTCTACCGTAAGCACTTACAAAAAAAGGATTTTTCAAAAACTTAATGTCGGTAATATTGCAGAACTGATTAAAGTCTATGAAATGATGCATTAAGAAAACGGGGCCGGAATTTAATAGTATTCCTGCCCCGGAAAAAACACAAATCTCCTGAGATTTTAAATAGCTAACCCCGTTGACTTTGTAAACTTTTATATCATTGTATTTTTAGAATCATAAGACGGTTTATTAGTACAACCTCTGTACGGAAAGGAACAGTTCTCTTGTGTTATCAGATGTATTGGAATCTGTGGTTGTGGCATCACTGCTTCCCGCTGCAGATTTATTATCAACACGGAATGCATAATACACTCTGTACCATCTTGGCTCCGGTTCCTGTATGGTAATATCAAAGGTTACCGTCTCATTATGGGTCTGAGTAAGGTAAACACCGTCATCAAACTGTCTGTAGGCTCCAGGTGATAGTTTAATATTTCCATTATCAGAATCACCGGTATGGGTAGACATTTCCGAAACCCATATTTTCACATCTGAAGTTCCCACATTATAAAGTCTTGGATTAAAAGTAGTAGCTGCGCCAGTTCCTGCTGAACTACTGTTAAATTGGGCATCAAGTCTCAGAAAACCACCTAAAACAGGAAGATCGGTAAGATAAGTACTGGCTAAGGTGTTTGCACCGGAAGTACCAGCAGGAATGCTTCCGTGATAGTAAATCAGGTCTCCAATGGTAATGTCGTCATCTTTTCCTCCGAAAGCAAATTTCCAGGTAGTTCCGTTGAACATATAATAACCGGCTTTGTCTACTTTTGCTGTTTTTACTGAAGGAGCAGTTACAGCCTGAGTGACATAAACCAAAGCTCCGGTCTGTGCTGCCAGATAGACATCATCTTTAGCTCTTAACTGATCTCCTGTCATTCTGGGAGCCATCACTCCATCAGCCACAGTAGTCACGTCAGGTTTTCCTTCTACATGCAATGTTACTTTAGGAGAATCTGTATTGATCCCAACCTGGGAATATGCCGCTAGTGAAAAACACATCATTATGCTGGCAAGAGGTAATTTTATTTTTTTCATTTTAGTATATTTGTTTAAAATTTTGTTGATTTATTTAAGAATTGAATAAATCATGCGGGGTTAATTGACTATCATCAATCAGCCTTTGTTGAGCTAGCTGGTGCAAAGTTATCCGCATTGATAAATCAAATTCATCCATAATCAATGAAAAACAGGAAACCACTCACAAAACACAAATAACTAACAATCAAATATTTAACCCAGTCATTTTCTAAAATATGACTGTTATGCGAACAAATTGGAATGATTTAAAATTACTTTCTGCCACAAATGACCACCGAAAAAGACATAAAAATTGAACAGTACAAAAGACAACTGGTGTATTATTATAATATTCTGATGTCTGTTATTCTTGCCCTATTTGGTTTGATATTTACTTTTATCATTCCGGATAAAATAATGGCGTGGTATCTTGTCGGAGGGCTTTTTTTACTGGATTATACTTACCTTATTGTCCGTAAAACCTACTCGGTGAATGTAATGGTGCATTCCTATATCATTATTGCAACACTTTATAATTTTTACATCATGCTGGCTTTCTGGAACAACTCTATAGCGAGTTTTGTCTGGCTTATTCCGATCCCGCTGGCAGCCTATGTTTTCTTTCAGAGGAAGTATGTTTATATTTACAGTGTATTTGCTTTACTGAATATTGTTGCAGGATACCTTATTTCCAAATCCTTCAGCTTTAACTTTCCAATACACAGGCCGGAAGATGTAAGACTTACAGATACCATCCTGATGATTTCCAATGTAGCTGTGATTGCACTCCTGCTCTATTTTAAGGATAAAATAAAGCGTGTTGAAATTTACCATGAAATTGAGGAGAAGGCTCAGAGTACAATAATACAGCCGGTTCCTACACCAGAAAAAGCACCTTTTGCAGATGAACTGTTTGACAAAATTGAATCTGTGATGAGAGAAAAACAGCTGTATAAAGATGTTAATTTCAATATTTCTAAGCTTTCTACAGAAATGGAAATCAACAGTAGTTATATCTCGAAATCAATTCGTGCAAAAGGATATCCCAACTTCAATAATTACCTGAATATGCACAGGATTGCATGGGTAAAAAAACTGCTTAATGAAAATGACCTTGAAAAAGTAACCCTCATGTATATTTATACAGAGGCAGGATTTTCTAACCAATCTACTTTCAACAGGGTTTTCAAGCAGATGGAGAATATTACCCCTTCCGAATATATCAGCAGCCTACAATTTCACTGATTTGTTTCACCAATTAATATCATTGAGATTATGATTTTTTAATTCGGAAAATAATCAGGAAATTTACAGCGCTTAAATTTTCTGTACAACCACTGCATTGTAATTGCAAAAAATCATGGATTCATCTGAAAAAGCCATTCAGGGAAGCTCACGTTTCCGATATATAAAACTTTGTATTTTCTTTTCAGGACTTTCGGTTTTTGCACAGCTCTATCTTTTCCAGCCGATGCTGCCTATGGCCGCAGAACAGTTTGGGGTATCTGTAGGCGACACGTCCCTTTTGGTATCATCATCCACGATAGGTATGGCATTGGGATTACTGTTTTTTGCCTTTAAAGCTGACAGCTATTCCAGGAAAAATCTCATGGTGTTTTCATTGATTTCATCTGCCATCCTTACTATTATTTCTACCTGGATTCCCAGCTTAAGCCTTCTGATTGCGATTGGAATACTGAAAGGTTTTGTTGTTTCCGGCGTTTCCGCAGTGGCCCTTGCCTATCTTATGGAGGAAGTGGATGCTCTGGCAGTACCTGCTGCCATCAGTATGTATCTCAGTGGAAATACAATTGGAGGGATGAGCGGAAGAATAATGGCTACTTTGTTTGCAGGTGAATTCGGATGGCGTAATGCTGTTCTTCTGATTGGCATAGAAAGTTTCATTCTCGGCGCTGTATTCTGGAAACTGTTTCCGGAATCAAAGTTTTTTAATCCTCAGAAAACAGATTACCACCTTAAGGTAAAACAGATGAAGTTTTTTCTTACCAATCCTTATATGCTCCGTTTATACTGTACTGCTGCATTGCTGATGGGCGTTTTTGTGAGTGTTTATAATTACCTTACATTCAGATTGGAAGCAGCACCTTTTTCATTAAGCCATTTTATCATTGCCTTTATCTTTCTGATGTATATTTTCGGTGTTTTCGGAACGATGATCGTTGGCCGTCTTTCCAGAAGGTTTCCGATGAATACCATTTTGAAAGGCTCTATCCTGTTTATGCTTACCGGAGCAGCCCTGCTATTATCTGAAAATATTTATATTCTTATTTTCGGGCTTGGCCTTTTCACTCTTTCATTCTTTGCTGCCCACACTATGGCCAGCCAGATGACTGCGTTGTATGCCAAGCGTGGAAAATCTTCAGCCACTTCCATTTACTGGCTGTTTTACTATTTCGGTTCAAGTATTCTGGGAAGTGGTACCGGATATCTGCTTCATGCTTTTTCATGGAATATTTTCATCGCAGTTCTTCTCCTATCGGTTATTTTAGCTCTACTTCTGACTACTTTTAATACAGTTCCAAAAGCAAGAGTAAAAAACTAGTACCACATACATACCACACCCTATATTTCATGATCATGTGACAAACCCTTTGCAGACGTACTATTTTAACATATCATTAATTTTTTATAGTAAAAATTTAACCTAATCTTTCCCAAAACTAGGCTTGATACTACAATGCCGGGCATACTATTTGCTGTTTATCTGAGACCATATCATCAACTAAAAACCAAAATATTATGAACGTAGCAGATCTAAAAATCAAGAACTTAGTCGAGTATAAAAATCAGATTTATACGATTACTGAGATCTTTCAAAATCCTGAGCAGGCTTATTTTGTTAAAATTGAAAATGATATTCAAAGTATTTCAGTTCCGGCAGCGTCCATCAAACCTATTAAGATAACTGAAGAGTGGCTTGAAAAGCTAGGCTTCTCACGAACTTACAGTTCAGAGCAGAGCATCCGATATGAAAGACCGGAATCGTTTATAAAATATGATATAGACCTGAGTTCCAGAAAAATACTGGAAGGTCTGAAAATATACGGGAACGCCATAAAGTGTAAATACATCCATGAGTTTCAGAATATTTTCTCAAGCTTATTTGGAAAAGAAACTGTTTTACATTATGGTTATTTGAAAACAGAATCGTAGTTAAATAGTTCTTAGTTGAGGAAGACCACAATTTAGCCCGTAAATTGTGGTCTTCCTATGTTTGGATGGGAAGAGATTATTTTATTTTCTTAAACTCTATTTGAGTAAAATTAGCTCCTGAAAGCACAAACCCAGAAATACTTTTGTTGTTGCCATAGGTAAAACCCAGCCTTCCAAAAATTGATTTATAAGAATACATTTCCGATTCACTTAGGAAATACAAAGGAATATCAGGATTGATAGCATGTCTGGCAACCAACTTATCATTCTCGATAACCAACTGGTAAATGGTATTAAATTCTTCATTTCTATAGAATCCCACATATTTATTAAGATCAACTTTGTCTTCCTTCAAGGGCTTTAATATTACTTTTTTACAGATAAATGTAAAGTCACCAATCCTGTACGTTAAATTCCCGGGATGAAATGTGAAGCTTCCGGTGGGAAGAAAAGAAATGTCAAATTTATAATCTCCTGCGGCCTTTAAAGGCGTTTTATTATTGTCCCAGTACAGGTTTCTGCCATCTGTTTTAATATCCAGATAATTTCCGGGATTAATTTCATAAGTTCCTTCAAATGATTGTAGTTCAGCTGCAGTGTAAGCTAATTTCTTTGGAGATGCCGGGAGAATCTGGTGGTCTTTCAGAAGCACATCTACCAATCCGTAGGCAACCAGCAATCCGTCAAAAGTACTCTTATTTCCAGCTAATACAACAGACAGGTTATAAGCAGGAATATGCAGAATATAGGATCTGTAACTGGCTGTTCCTCCTCCGTGAAAAACAATATCCAGCCCTTTATACTTTCCGGTTTGCAGTCCCAACCCGTATCCTATCTGTTCTCCATTATTTAATAGCGTATTTTGCTGCATCTTATCATACATCTCACGGCTTCCCACCAAGGGTTTCTGGAAATTGGCAGCCCAAATGCAAAGATCATTCAAGGTCATAAAAATATTGGAAGACCCATTTTCCATTTGGCCAAGAGGAGTTTTTATAAAACCGGAATGGGCTTCCTGATAAGATTCTGCTCTGTTAGGAATAATTTTCACCGGATCATCTACCGCCATCGAGTGATTCATACGCAGTGGATCGAAAATATACGCTTCGAGCAGCTCTGCAAAATCTTTTTTATAAACTCTGCGGAGAATTTCAGCCAACAGCATATAGCCTGTATTATTGTATCTGTATTGATCTCCAGGTTTAAAATTGATCCTTTTAATAGCCAAAACTGTTTTTACAGCATCTGTATTAGTCACGCGAAACTCGTCTCCGAATCCCTGAAGTCTTTTGATAGTTGTAAAATCCGGTAATCCATGGGTATGATTGGCCAGCTGTCTGAGGGTAATTTTATATGGCAGATGCTTAAGTTCCGGCAGATAAGTTCTGATATCATCTTCCAACGAAAGTTTACCTTCTTTTTCAGCCATAAGCGTTACCAAAGCCGTAAACTGTTTTGATACGGATGCAATATCAAAAGCTGTAGAATCCGTTACAGGAATCCTGTCTTCGAGATTCGCCAGCCCATAAGTTTTTTTATAAATTATTTTTCCTTCCTGTATAATACCTACAGCCATGCCCGGAGCATTGGATCTGGAATAACTGTTCACTAAAGAATCTGCTTTTAGGATTTTTTCCTGCTGAATCAATTGTCCGAAAAAGAATCCGGAATTCAGGATTGTAAAAAGAAACAATACCCATCTGATTTGTGGTTTCATCTGTATAAATTTTAATGATGAAGCAAATCTGAGATTTTGCAGTGATTAAAATATCCGACTACCGGAAACCGGACTCTTTTTATCTGAAAAATCAGTCCGACTTAAAATCGGACACTTTTTAAACTATTGATTTTCTGTAATCTGTGGGAGTAACCCCTGTTTCTTTTTTGAAGGCTGTATAGAAGGATGATCTGGAATTGAAACCCACTTCATACAGAACTTCAAGCACTGTAAGTTGAGGCTGCTCTTTAAGAATAGTCTTGGCTTGATTAATTCTGAACTCATTAATAAAATCAAAAAAATGTTTACCGGTATGCTGATTGATCAATACTGACAGGGGCTTTTCCTGCATACCGATCAGCTTTGCCAGTTTTTGTAAGGTAAGTTTATCATCCAGATAAGGTTTTTCGGTTTCCATATAATTCAGAAGGGTTTTTAACTGCTCCGGATCTTCTTTCTGAAGCTTTTCTACAGATTGTACAGGAATCAGGTCTTTATTGATTCCAGCCAGAAGATTGGGCCGGTATAAAGCATTTAATACAAACCAACTGATAACAAATAATACAAATACTGAGTTCAGTGTATATAAATATAAAAATGCAGTTTCATTATCTTTCAAAAACTCCCTGATCAACACAAAAGTGTTCCCGATCAGGAAGAGAATCGTTGTCTGCATCAGCCATTTATAAGTAAGGTGATGATTACTGGAATAGTTTTCCTGATACAGTTTTCTGAATGTTCTCAAAACCAGAAATATGGCAACAATATAAAAATAATACTGTACAGTGGAAACGACATCAAATGCCTGATCTTTTTGCTCAGAATCCCCTGAAATACCAAACCATACCAGAAAGAACAAAAACGGTACTGCGTGCAGAAGATGTTTGGTACGAAGGGTAAAATTATAATAACAGGCCGCATTGACATACAAATAATATAAAGGCATCTGCAGCAGGACACTGGCCAGTTTGAATCCTTTGATTATTTTGTTATCTGGCGGTGGCAGAAAAAACCCGGAAAGATCAATGACAGAAATCAACAGAAAGGCTGCAAATAAATAATTCGGTAGTTTTCTTTCAGATTTTGCTGTAAGAAGGAAAGCACTTAACAGCAGAAACAGGAAAAAAATAATTTTACCCAAGTCGTTGATGAATGACATATTCTCTATTTTCATGATATTCACAAAACTACAAATAATAGTTTCTTGTTGAGTATTTTAAACCAATAGATGGATATTTTTTCAAAATTACATTGTTTCGCTCTGCAATAGTCTCATCTTGTTATAATCAAAAGGTTTTTAATCTTATATTTTTTATTATTTAAGTAAATTTGCAGCTTATATACTTTCCCTGATCATCATCCCAGGAAAAAGCCTATTTCACCATGGAAACAGATCCAATTCTTTTACAGCTGATAGAACATTTTAAAGAAATAGTTACTTTAGAAGATCACGATATTGACCGTATTACTTCCAAATTGGAAATCATTCAGCTTAAAAAGAAAGATTTTCTGCTTCGCGAAGGACAGACTTCAAGACACATGAGATTCATTGCAAAGGGAAGCCTGTTTGCTTATCATATTGATGAAAAAGGAAAGGAAAATACCACTCAGCTTGGTATTGAAAACTGGTGGGTAAATGATCTTTACAGCTATCTGAGCGAGTTACCTTCAAGAATGTTTATCCAGGCTAATGAAGATACAACGATTGTACAGATCAGTAAAAATAATCTGGAATCATTGTACAAAGAAGTTCCGGCTGTGTCTGAGTTCTGGCGTCTGAAAATGCAGTCGGCCTATGTTACTTTACAGGAAAGAACCTTTGAACATTCCCGTGTGGATGCCTACACCAAATACAGAACATTTGTCACCACCTACCGCAATATTGAACAGCGTTTCCCTCAATACATGATTGCATCCTACCTTGGAATAACGGTAGAATATCTGAGCTATCTGAGAAAAAAACACCTGTCTGACGTTTCTTAAGATTTCTTAAGTTTATTCCATTCCCGCCTGAATAATTTTGCTTACAGAATTTTAATGAGTGAAATATGAAGGCCAGATTCATCGCCATAACAGCCCTTACATCAGTTTCTCTGAATGCGCAGAAACTTTCCTATACCCCGGATATTGTTTTAGGACATCGTTCCTATACTTATATGCACAATGTCAATTATCAGCTGAATGAACGGTTGAAATTGAACAATCTTACCTTATTTGATACAGAATATACCAAAGACAAAGAAAATATATTCTTCATCAGAAATACCCTATCCTATGCGCTTACCAAGAGGTTTAGTGCCAATGCGGCATTTGGAATGAAAAATCCCGGAGCATTTTTCAGTGCTTACCTGCAATATAAAATTATTCAGCCCGCTTACTCTCTGTCTTACTCTATAGGAACCACTTATCAGAAAGGATTTTCTCTTGAACAGTCCATTTCATTTGAATATACTCCTTATCTGACAGAAAACTTTAAGGGATACTTCAGTGTATTGGCAATTGGAAACCTTGATGACAGTGGATATCCCAGAGGTTTGCAGTTTATCAGACTAGGCGTAAAAAGGGATAAAATGATGTACGGACTTGCTTCCAATTTTGATCAGTTTAATAACGGAAAAAAGACCCTGGAAAATATCGGGGCATTTGTAAAATATAATTTTTAAATAATGATAAGAAATGAAAAAGAACATTGATTTAGGAATGCTGATTACAAGAATAGCAATCGGGTTTCCCATGTCTGTTTATGGAATCAGTAAGTTGATTCACGGGATTGGGTTTATTCAAGACATAATGACCATGCACGGTTTACCATCATTTTTTGCCTACGGTGTATTTGCGGGAGAAATTATAGCTCCTGTACTGCTGATCATAGGATTCCGGGCTCGTCTGGCAGGACTAATCTTTGCTGCCAATTGCTTTACGGCTACCATATTGGCACAGACAGCCAATATTTTCAAGCTTAATGAATTCGGAGGCTGGGCATTGGAACTGCTTGTGATTTATATGCTTGTAAGCCTCAGTTTTTTCTTTACCGGTGCCGGAAAACATGCCGTTTCAACCCAAAATAAGTGGGATTAAATCCTCAGAATTTTCTATTCCCTATTGATAAATCAGAGTCTCAGGATTCTGGTTTATTTTTTTTCTGAATAAAAAATTCTTTACCTTTCCTACTCATTATATTCTGAGCTTACTATTCATCTTTTACAACAACGAAAGTGGAAGATAAATAAAAAACCTCCCGATCAATAACCGGAAGGCTTTTTTCAATTATTAATCATCTACCATATTGAGACAAACGTCTGCTTTTCCCATAAGGTAAATATTAATCAGTGCATGCCTGTTGATCTCGATACGATCGCCGTTGGTAATTTTATATTTCTTCTGCAGCGGTTTTTGATTAAAATAAACCGCATCTGAACCAAGCAATAGGTTCAATTTAGAGGAAGAAAGACCTAAGCAGGTCCGGAGTACTGTTGAAACTCTCATATTAAAATCAGACAGGGACTGTATTTGAAACGAGATTGTTTCATTCTTCATATTGATAAGATCTTCTACCGTCAGGTCCGGATATATAATTTCATAGTGTACACTTTCCCAGTCGGCTTCCACATTATTTTTTCCCATCATTTCCCGCGAAAAGGCATATTGCCATGCAATTTCCGTATCATTTTCTGAGAATTTATTGAATATTTCTTTACTGACAGATTCTGTTCTGATTCTTGAAAACACCGTCATGTTATAGGTGTTGTTACATTTTACGCATCGGTAGATCAGCCATATATCAATATTCTTTTTCTGAGCATTCAGTCTGAATTTATCGCTGCATTGAAATCTGTCGCTGTTACATTGATTGCATTTCTTTTTGAGTAAGGGAGTATTTTTCGCTTTTATCTCCCAGATATGTTGGGTATTCATTACTTATAATCGTGCTTAATATTCTTTGTTGGATTTTTTCCATACTATTCACGCATTACAAGGGTTATATATATCTGGATTATGGCTTAAAGATTATTTCTTAAGCCATGGTCTTGCTGTATATTTCGGTTTTGATCAATACTCAAAGGAAAAACAGCAGATAAAGTCACCTTTAGCAGGTAATACGATAAATAATATGATGAAATAAAAACCTGTTCGGGTAGAATTACCCAAACGAAAGAACGATCAGCCTGTGGTTACTGAGACTGATACTAAGCGAAAATAAGTTTAAGAGTCGTTCTCAAATCGATTTATTTACTTGGTTATGATAAAAGTAGTCAATTTTATCGAAGAAGAGAACCTTTTGACATTTAAATTCAAAAAAATAAAAATTCACAGCCTTTAAGATGAACCATACAACAAAGAAAAATTGAACTATACAACAAACCTGTCTTTTCTCTTTCTGCCGAACTTTGTGGTATTAAAATCATCAAAATGATACAGATTAATAAAATTTACATCAACGGCGAATTTGTTACGCCAAAAGGAACAGAAACTTTTGATCTTATAAGCCCTGTTACCAATCAAAAAACAGGAGAAGTAATTCTGGGAAATGAAGAAGACACCCGTATGGCTGTTGCAGCTGCGAAAAAAGCTTTTAAAACATTTTCAAAAACAACAAAAGAGGAACGAATCGGTCTACTTAGAAAACTACACGAAGCCGTAAGCAAAAGAGAAACTGAACTGGTTTCTGCTATGGTGAATGAATATGGCGGAACATTGCAATTCTGCAGAATGAGTGTTCAAAATGCAATTTCTGCTTTTACAGCCACTATCAATACTTTAGAATCTTATGATTTCGAAAGAACAGTGGGACATTCTAAAGTACGTTTTGAATCTTTAGGGGTCGTTGGAATTATCACTCCATGGAATGCCAGCAACAGCTTCATCTGTAATAAACTTGCCACGGCTATTGCTGCCGGATGTACGGCTGTCATCAAACCCAGTGAAATGAGTGCAGTACAAACCCAACTGCTTACCGAATGTTTTCATGAGGCAGGTCTGCCGGAAGGTGTTTTCAATATCGTTAACGGATTAGGAAGTGTAGTGGGAAACGAAATTACGCTGCATCCTGATATTGCTAAAATATCCTTCACCGGATCTACACTGACAGGTAAAGCAATTGCCAAAGGAGCGGTAGACACCATGAAAAGAGTAACCTTAGAGCTCGGAGGAAAATCTCCCAATATTATTCTCGAAGATGCTGATCTTGATAAAGCAATTCCTATGGCTGTTTTCGGGGCTTATATGAACAATGGCCAGGCATGCATTGCTCCTACCCGATTGCTGGTTCCTCAAAGCAGACTGGAGGAAGTAAATGAACTTGCCAGAAAGGCAGCCGGACAGGTAAAAGTAGGAAACCCCAATGAAGAAGATACCCTTGTAGGCCCTATGGTAAGTGCCAGACAATTTGAAAGAGTACAAAGTTATATCCGTCTGGGACAGGAAGAAGGTGCTGTTCTGCTGGCAGGTGGTGAAGGCAAACCGGAAGGTCTTGAAAGTGGCAATTTTGTAAAGGCAACCATCTTTACCAATGTCCGTAATGATATGCGTATTGCGCAGGAAGAAATTTTCGGGCCTGTATTGTCTATTATTCCTTATGTTGATGAAGAAGAAGCCATTGCCATTGCCAATGACACTACGTATGGTCTTGCAGCTTATATCAGCTCTGCTGATCAGGAACATGCGGAACGTGTGGCCGCACAGATTGATGCCGGAAGAATCTGTATTAACGGGTTTGCCCACGATCCTTATGCTCCTTTCGGAGGCTTTAAACAAAGCGGTATCGGGCGTGAGTTTGGAGTATTCGGATTGGAAGCGTATCTGGAACCCAAAGCAATTCTGGCTTAATATGATATTCTTCACAGCAAAATATTCTCATGATTGTTTTGCTGTGAAGATTCTATGATCCTAAAAAAGTTTTGTAAGTTTGAATAAGAATTGATCAAGAAATACCTGCCTGAGCTATGAACGAAAATAATATTCCTTTTCCCATCAATTATTCCTGTCATTTTTCAGAATTCAGGGAAGGAGAACAGTTTGCGCGAATTCACAGCCTCGGTCTTGTGCTTTCCGGGGAAATGGAACTGAATGACGGGATCACAAAAACGATATTTAAGGAAGGAGAACTGTATTCAGCAAGAAAAAACAGTTTATTGAAATTCGCAAAATATCCTCCTAAAAACGGAGAAATCAGAACCATATCCATCTACTTTGATGATGCCATGCTTCATGATTTCAGCCGCGAGTATGGCTATCAGGCGGAAAAGAAAGACAATGTTCCTGCCTATATAAAACCGGAGCAGAAGGCATTACATTCTTTTATGTACTCATTATTACCCTATGAAGATCTTCCTGCTTCCGAAGAAATCCTTCGGCTTAAGCAAAAAGAAGCTCTCCTCCTGCTGTTGAATTATGATCCGGGTCTTAAGGATATTTTATTTGATTTTTCTGAACCTTATAAGATAGATATTGAGACTTTTATGAATAAAAACTTTCATTTCAATGTCAATGTAGAGCGTTTTGCTTACTTAACGGGGAGAAGCCTGTCTGCATTCAAAAGAGACTTTCAAAAAATATTCGGAGTTCCGCCAAGACAGTGGCTTCAGCTTCGCAGATTAAAGGAGGCCCATTTTCTGCTTACCCAAAAAGGAAAATCTGTTTCTGATATTTATCTGGATCTTGGATTTGAAAATCTATCCCATTTTTCATTTGCATTTAAAAAACAGTTTGGCTACCCGCCAAGTGCTTTACAGGCAAAATAGCTTAGATCTCCTCTAAAAAGAAGTATCTAAAAGCAAGAATCACCAGAATAACGACTGCTATTGTAATGATTTTCAATTTCATATCATTCTTTAGATTTTCCGGAGCATAACGCATTGTTTTTTCATCAAGATAAAAGTCTTTGTATACTTCAGGATTGATTTTCAGATCCGGACGAAACACGTGCACCCCTTTCAGAAAATGCCCGATAAGATCATATCGGTTTTTAAGCGGAATCACATCCAGACTGACCATTTTCTTCTGAGGGTTTCTGTTTTCATCTTTTTCATGAACATACAGATTCTTTCTGAAATCGCTGTACTTTCCGGAAGCTCGGGATTCTGAAAATATATCTTTTGTATAAGGATTGTCACTTTTTACCAAATCATAGTATTTGATTGCTGACAGCACTTTATCATTCCTGTTGAGAAACAGAATTCCCTGATGATTGATAAGGAGACCACTGATTTTTTCGTCCTGATTCTTCATCATTTCATACACCAGCCAACCTGACAGCGAACCAGCAATAAGAAACAGCAAAAAGAAGATCATATCAGAAGCTGTATCCGTAGCAGGATCTGAAAGGGCATCGATAAAAAACTTCAGTAAAACAACAGCAATGGCAGCAAAAAGAACCACCATACTCCACCTCAATCCGGCGATGTATTGAGGGTTATAGGTTTCCGATCTCATTTCAGGAAATGCTTCTTTCATGGTTTGAATGTATAGTTTATTAGTTTGATCAGCTTTTAACATGTATTTAAAAGATAACATGTCAAAATTTGCCGAGCAGCAAAAATAGAATATAAAAATGAATAGAATATTATTTTTTTATGTTTTAATCCTTTGAAAATAACAGATCGTGCCATGAAAATCATAACACGATCTGAATTATTAAATCTAATTATTTTAAAAGTTTTCTAAAGTGCATATTCTACTGAAGCTTCTTTAGCTGCTGCAACCATTGCGATTAAAGCTTTTTCAGTTTCTTCCCAGTGTCTTGTCTTCAGTCCGCAATCCGGGTTTACCCAAAGCTGATTGGCAGGAATGACATTCTGAGCCTTTCTCAGCAGTTCAATCATTTCTTCTTTCGATGGTACTCTTGGTGAATGGATGTCATATACTCCGGGGCCAATTTCATTCGGATATCTGAAGTCTGCAAAAGCATTCAGCAGTTCCATTTGAGAGCGGGAGCATTCGATCGTGATTACGTCAGCATCCATATCAGCAATGTTTTCGATAATATCATTGAACTCCGAATAACACATATGAGTATGAATTTGGGTAGCATCTTCCACTCCGCTTGCTGAAATTCTGAAAGCTTCTACGGCCCATTTCAGATAGTTCTGCCAGTCTGTTTTTCTTAACGGAAGTCCTTCTCTGATCGCAGGTTCATCAATCTGAATAATTCTGATTCCTGCTTTTTCCAGATCCACCACTTCATCACGGATTGCCAACGCAATCTGCTTACACGTTTCTGAGCGAGGCTGATCATCACGTACAAAAGACCACTGTAAAATCGTAACCGGACCTGTCAACATTCCTTTTACCCATTTTTCAGTCTGGGATTGGGCATATTGAGACCAGTAAACCGTCATTGGAGTTGGGCGGGAAACATCACCGAAAATCACAGGAGGTTTCACACAGCGGCTTCCATAGCTCTGTACCCATCCGTTTTTGGTGAATACAAATCCTTCCAGTTGTTCTCCAAAGTATTCTACCATGTCATTACGCTCAAATTCACCGTGAACCAATACATCAATTCCAATGTCTTCCTGCCAGCGGATTGTTCTCTGCGTTTCCTCTTTCAGCAAGGCATCATACTGTTCTGCTGTAAGTTCTCCTTTTTTGAATTTGGCTCTCCAGCTTCTGACCTCTGTGGTTTGTGGGAATGACCCGATTGTGGTGGTTGGGAATAATGGAAGCTGCAATACTTCCTGCTGTTCTTCTTTACGGATCTTGAATTTATTTATTCTTTGGGCATCCTTTTCAGTGACAGCATTTGCTCTTTGCTTTACCTGGTGATTATGAATAAGAGGAGAAGTTTTTCTGCTCTCAATTGCTTTTTTATTTTCTTCGAATGCTTTAAGAATCTGTTCATTTTCTGTTCCGGAAGCAAGTTCTTTAAGCGTTACGACTTCTTTTACTTTTTGTTTAGCAAAAGCCAGCCAGTTTTTAATTTCCGGATTGAGATTGGTTTCAAAATCAAGGTCACAAGGTGAATGAAGCAATGAACATGATGGTGCAATCAGAATCCTTTCAGATCCTAATTTTTCAACTGCTTTTCTGATGAAAGACAATGATTTTTCATAATCATTTTTCCAGATATTCCTACCATCAATTACACCTAATGAAAGGCTTAAATTTTCCGGAATACCATTCAGAATTTCATCCAGCTGTTCAGGATTTCTCACCAGATCAACATGCAATGTATTTACAGGAAGGGAAACGGCAAGTGATGTGTTATCTTTTAATCCGTCAAAATACGTTGCCACAATAAATTTCAGTTTTGGGAAACGTTTTCTTATTTCCGCATACACAGAAAGGTAGGTTTCTTTGGCTTTCTCATTTAAATCCAATGCCAGAAAAGGTTCATCAAACTGAATCCATTCCGCACCCTGGTCCTGAAGTTTGGTTAAAATCTCTGTATAGACTGGAAGAAGGTTCCCAGCCAGATCCAGCTTATCAAATCCTTCTTCTTTTTCTTTTCCTAATAACAGATAAGAGACCAGCCCGATAATAACCGGTTTCGCATTGATTCCAGCCTGTTTTGCTCCGGCAAATTCATTGAAAATTTTATCTGAACTCAGTTTAAACTGTTGATTTTTATAAAATTCCGGAACGATATAATGATAGTTGGTATCGAACCATTTGGTCATTTCCATGGCGGTAATGTCCAGTCCGTCTTTCTGATATCCTCTTGCCATCGCAAAATAAAGGTCCATCTCCGTATTGTTCTTTTTCAGTACCACTTCATGGTAACGTGTTGGAATGGCTCCTACGACAAGGCTCATATCCAATACCTGATCATAGTATGAAAAATCATTACATGGGATAAGATCTATCCCTGCTTCTTTCTGAATAGTCCAGTTTTGGTTGCAGAGCGTTCTTCCGGTATTCAGAAGTTCTTCCAAAAGGATTTTACCTGACCAATACTTTTCGCAGGCTTTTTTGAGTTCTCTTTTGCTACCAATACGCGGATAGCCAAGAATGTGAGTTTGCATTTTTTTAAACTTTTTAATTAAACTTATTGGGAAAGTCCTTTAAAAGGCTTCGTTATGTTTTACGGAAGAAGTTTCAGGAAAGTAGTGATATAGCAGACAGTGCATTTCCTTTCAGGAGAAAACACAAAAATCTGATATATCATCTGTATGACCCAAAGCTTCAGCCCGCGAAAGCATTGTCAATTCAGTAAAGGCAGGTCTCCTGACTTGTAACAGTTTCCGTCATCCTTCCCGCTTCTGGCAGTGGATCTGCAAGGACAGAAACCTTTGGTGTGTTACTTACAGTTGCGCGACAGCTCGTGATTTGCACACGATTCCCTATTAATCTACCTTAAGTAAAACCTTTCCTGTCTGATGAAGTATCTGTAAAGAACTATACTTTTACCTTTAACTATTGTCATCAGTAAAAGTTTTTAATTTTGTGTAAAATTAACAATACAGAATAAAAATACAATCAATGTTTAAAAATTAAGCAAATTAAACTTTATAAAACACCAATAAAAGCATATAATTCTGTACATTTGATCGTTTTAATCATTTAAAAGAATAATATTCTGTGGAACAACTCGATGATAAGGATTTACAGCTGCTAAGGCTGCTCCAGAAAAATGCTAAACTCACTGTTAAGGAACTTGCGAAAGAAGTAAACCTTTCTACCTCACCGGTTTTTGAAAGGGTAAAAAGGCTTGAACAGGAAGGTTTTGTTAAAAGGTATGCAGCTGTTCTTGATGCTGAAAAACTGAATCGCGGATTTACGGTTTTCTGCCAGATCAAGCTCAAAATTCACGACAGATCGGTGGGTTATGATTTTGTAAAGGAGATTTTAGAAATTGAAGAAGTTGCCGAATGTTACAATATTTCCGGGGATTTTGATTTCCTTTTGAAAGTTCAGGTACGGGATATGAAACATTACCAGGATTTTGTATTCAATAAGCTGGGATCAGTAGATTCTATCGGGAGTACCCACAGTACTTTTGTGATGGCTGAGGTAAAAAATAACCATGGGCTTACCATTTAAAGGAATAAAACCGGAGAACCTGTTTATTCTTCAATCCATTTTCTGAAAGCAGCTGTATTGCTCTGGCTTGTGACAAGATGATCTTTCTGCCCTTTTATCTGAACGGAAAGTGTATTTTTATTGTAACGTTCTATCCTTTCAATATGATTTTTCTGAACAAGCTCACTCCGGTTGATCCTGAAAAAATCTGAAGAATTGAGTTGGGTTTCAATTTCTTTTAAAGTAGATTCATTTAACAGGTGTTTTTTTCCTGCTGTATCAAAAGCAAAGACAACTCCTTCTTCTGCCCCAAAGAAAGAGATCTCTTCCGTATTGATAAAATAGAGCCCCTGATGTGAGCCGACGGTGAATCTTTTCTTATAACTTTTCTCTGCAAGTCCGTTACTGATCATTTGTTGAAGTTTTTCCAAAACCTGCTGAGATTCTGAAGGTGCTTTTCTCAATAAAAGAAATTTGTCCCATGCTTTTTGGAAACGACTCTGTGAAAATGGTTTTAAAAGATATTCAATTCCATTGCTTTCAAAAGCATTCATCCAGAATTGATCATATGCTGTGGTAAAAATAACCGGACATGAAATATTCACCTGATCATAGATTTCAAAGGCATTTCCATCCAGTAATTCAATATCGGAAAAGATCAGATCAACTGCTGAGCTTTTTAAAAAAGTAACGGCTTCTTCTACAGTGCCTGTTTCCGCAACAATTTCAACAGGATTTTCCAGTTCACTGATGAAACGCTTTAATTTGCTTCTTGCAGGAATTTCGTCTTCAATGATGACAACTTTTATCATATTTTATGTGGGAATTACGGGAATAATAACTGAAAACTCAGTTTCTGTTTTTATAATTTCTACCTGCTGATCCGTTAACAGGTTATATTGCTCTTTAAGGTTGTTCAGCGCCCTTCCTGAAGTCTTTTTTCGGTTTCGTTTAGGGATTACATTATTCGAAACGGTTATTGCCTTATCTATTTTTATTGTGATCAGGACAGGTTTATCAATAGTACCGAGGTTATGCTGAACTGCATTTTCAAGCAGCAGCTGTAATGAAAGGGGAATGATACGACCGGGTGATTTGACAGGATTTATTTTTAATGAATAAGCATTTCCATATTTGTATTGTATCAGCTTAAAATATTTCTCTGCAAAGGCCAGTTCTTCTTCCACAGACACTATTTTTTTATCAGAAACATCCAAAACATAACGGTATATTTCGGCAAATTCATTCAGGAAATCTGAAGCCTTGTGTTTGTCTTCTTCTATCAACTGATCAAGGACATTGAGATTATTGAATAAAAAATGAGGATTAAGCTGTGTTTTCAACTGATTAATTTTACTTTCAGACAACGCATGATCATACAGAGCCAATTGCTTCTGATATTCTGTATTTCTTTTGTAATAACGGTAGGCCAGAAAAAAACTTCCATAAATAAAACCTCCTATCAAATCTGAAAAAGTAGAAAGAATAACAACTTCCTGATTAAAATTTTTCTCAACTTTTCCAAAAATAAAAGCAATTATAAAACCTATTATTTTCATTACCAAAAGGTAGGTCAGCAATGAAACACTGAATATTTTTAGAACTTCTGATACGCTGAACGTTGATGATCTCTGCCAGTTTTTAATAAAAAAATCGATAACAAAAAACAGGATGCACGCACTGATGAGGGTAACAACCGCTGCTTCAGGTGTAAAAATATACCAATCCAGCGTTCTTCTGATACCTATTCGCGTATGAATAGACTGTACATAGGCAAACAAGAGGATAAACAGCAGAAAATATCTGTTTTGATTAATCTGTTTTAAAATGTTATTCATCAGCTTTTATGAAGGATCAGTTTTTTACAAAAATAGCCCTATATTTTTACAGGGCTGTTTTTTGCAGTATTATTTTTTATTATCAGGAAATGATGCGGTAACAGTTCCGTTATCATCTAAAAAGTCCAGTTTTGCTTCATTATTTTTATCTACACAGAATCTGGCTCTTGGCTTTCCTTTACTGTCGAATAAAAACAGTCCGTTATATTCATCTTTGGTTTTTCCAAGCATCATTCTTGGTGCTCCTCCAATGAGGCCCTGCTGTTCATATTCTTTATATTTTTTCTGTGCCGTTACAGGATCTTTTATCTGATTCAGTTCCGCAAAGATTTCTCCTGTTTTGATTTGTGATTCTTTGGAAGGACGGTCATTAAAGTAAAGCCCGCTGGACACTACTCTTTTATCTCCTTTCTTATAATCCTGCGTTAAAAGCTGCATCACCTGATCTCCGTCATACTGATCATACGTCAGAGATAAGCCTGAGCTATGGCCGTTCTGATTTTTCTGTCCGTCATAAATAAAACCGCCGCATTCTATTCCTTCTTCATTGAAAAAAAGCATACCGGAACGTTTCTTTCTCGTTTTATTGGTGGGGCTACCGTTTACTTTTTCTTCTCCCGTAGGAAATTTCCCGACATTGGTAATGATCATTTTTACAGTCCCGTCTTTTTCAACGATATTAATTCTTTCCACATCTATTTCTGTAAATCTCTGATTTCCGGTTGTTTTAAAGGCTGAAGCTGTTAAAAATATAATTCCAATAACTGCTGTAAAGGCAAATGTTCTTAAAAAAATGAGTTCCCTGTTCATAATATTATTGAGTTAATTGTTTTGACAGGTCAAAGCTATGATAACCCCATCTGCTATTCAATCAGAAAACAATGAACTAAGGAAATAAAGACATCAATGAAGGATTTTTGCCATTGAGCATTATTTACCAGGTCTCTTTTCTTACTTTATCCGGTAAATAAAAACATCCATCAAGAAATGACAGATGTGATATGACGGTAATTTTTATCAATTAATTGGCGGCCGGATCAATAAGTGCCGTTGTTAAACCTAATAACTTTAAAAGGTTTTTGCTGTCGAAAAACAGTGTTGCATAATGTTTTCCTTTTTTAAAAACCAGTTTTGACCCACCTGGAAACTCACTGTCAGCTCCTAACTTTTGTGTTTTAGCATGGTATTTACTGAACTTATTTTTGCTATCCTGTAATGTACTTTTATTCAGAACAAGGCCGAAAGGAAGTCCTTCCACCACTAAAGATTTATTATCTGCAGTTGCGAAAAAAATTTCATTAACAGTATTATCTTTTTCAAGACCGCAATAAAGTTCCAGTCCTGTTTTCATTGGCCATTTTGCATATTTTTCTCCATTGGCATCTTCATAAAAAACGGTCTTTACATTCAGTGCTTTTGAGATTTTATCAGGGGTTTGTGGGAATACAAATTCTGAGTTTTTGTCTAGTAAAGAATTTAAAGCGGCTGTTTTTTGTGAAAAAGCCGTCACATTTAATACAAGAAAAAAGAGGGCTGCAATAAAATTGAATGTTTTCGTCTTCATGGAATAATTTAAAATTTTAATGATTTAATAGCTAAGGTATTAAAATTATACAATTCGCTCACTATAATTTCATAAAGAGCCTACTCACCACATCTTACTTTTACTTCTTTTGCTGCAAATTGAACACTGTACCAGCAGGATCAGTAATCCAGTGCATATTTTCAGGTAGCTCTTCAATCTCATCACAGGTTTCCACACCGTTTGACTGCAAATATTGGGTAGCAATTTCTACATCGGGGACAGTAAGCTGTAACCAGGTTTCGGAATGAGTATAGTTGTCGACACAGTCCAGCCAAATAATATTATTTCCGAACTTTACCTCGTGAGTTCTTGAAACCGTAGGGTTATTAATTGGTTTTTCCTCAACTTCCAATTTTAAAATATCCCTATAAAAAGAAACCGTTTTTTCGTATGTACTTTTTGGAATTTTTATGGCAATATTTATTCCTGCTTCAAATTTTGTATTCATCATCAAGCTATTTTAAAAAGTTATTCAGATAGTTCAGAATCATTGCCGTCTGCATCATCAGACTTATATGGGTTTGCCCAGGAGCAATAGCCAGCTGGGATTTTGGTAATTCGCCCATATCGGCAAAAACGTCACCTCCCAATAATTTATAGGTTTTTGAAAGCTCTGTTTTATCCAATCCGTCATTATCTCCGGCAATGATTAAGACAGGTACCGGAATTTTAGAGATATTGTCTTCACCAAGGTCAAAAGGCTTTCGGGCAGAAGCCATCATGTGTTCCAGAAATGGTGTCCATTTTGTTTTATCCGGTGCAACGGCGTCGTAGGCAGTATGCATAGGGCTGTTTGTAAAGAATTCGGGTTTCATTCCTTCAATGGCTTTATTGACTTCAGGCAGCCAGCCTTTGCTCTTATAAGTTGAAGAAATAATAACCAGTCTGTTCACTCTTTCCGGACTTTGTATAGCCAGCTGATAAGCCACTTCTCCTCCAAAACTGTAGCCTGCAACATCTGCTTTATCAATTTTCAGATAGTCCATTACCTTTGTAACATCACTGGCCAAAGTAGCGTGTGATAATTTTCTTTCCGAAAACGGAGTATGCCCATGCCCCTGTAGTTCAAGTGCTATTACTTTCCTGTTTTTGGATAATTCCGGGATCAACTCACCCCAATTCATATCAATCGTCATGAAGGCACCATGTAACAGTACAATAGGTTTTCCTTTACCATAAACTTCGTAGTAAACTTTGATCCCATTTACGGGGGCATAACCACTTTCAGAAGGTTTTATTTTTTGTCCATATGCCTTCGATGCTGTAAGAAAAACAGCTAAGACCAATAATGCAGAGAATTTGAATAAACTTTTCATAATATTATCAGGTTTGGTGAATTAAACTTTTAATCAAAATTACCAAGTCAATCTGAAAACGGACTTGTCACAGGGCAAGATTTTATTAAAATGAAATCAACTCTTTAAGTACAGATTTCAAGGCTTTTTCTGTAAAACAATTTTACTTAATTCCATGAAATAATTACAAAACATCCTACAAGTAAATAATTAAAAAATAAATATTTTTACAATAATTCTACAATAGTTGATAAAATTTTATTAATTTCGAATTGAACTAAACGTAAAAATTATTATGAAAAATTTAAAGAAAATCGAAAGACAGGAATTGAAAACAATTAAGGGAGGCATTGACTGCAGAGGTGGTCAGCTATGTTTAATCGGTGGTAAGTGGCAATGTATGCCTTACGACGGATGTGGTGGTGGAAACCAGCCTTAATCTTAAGTTTAACGCAATTACTTGACTATGAAAAATTCTAAAAAAATTTCAAGAGACCAATTGAAGAGCATTAATGGCGGAGCGGTAAGCTGCTCTGAAGCATGCTGTCCACCTCCGGGAATTAAAAGATGCCCGTGGGTAATCTGTATAGCACCATGTGAGATTTTAAGTTAAAAAGACTTTATGCTCAAAATAAACCCTGCAATTTTGTGAATTGCAGGGCTTTTATTATTAAGTCACATGATGTAAAAATAAAAAACCTTAAATCAATTGATTTAAGGTTTTTTTGCGGAGAGTGAGGGATTCGAACCTAAATTCTATAATCCGCACTCTGCCTAATATTTTCATTTTTCAAAATAACTACTGCCATGTTTCTGCCACAGTTTCAGTTATTATCAAACTTAACTTTTTAGTAACTTAATCTTTTACAAAAATAAAACTTTTTACAATATTTACAAAATCCTTTAAGGGACCCCAGAGGTACATTTTTCGAACACTTTCTTAGAAGATTTGAATAAACTTGTTGAGCTTACAATCTTATAAAACTAATTCATTTATTATTTGAAACAACTGAAATAAAAAATAATGCTACCATCAAATGGTGGTTATATAAATTTAAATAAAAAATCTCAAAAAACAGATGATTATTACTCTCCCTGCTTACCAGTTATTATTTTACGATGCTCTATTCCCCAATCTGCTAGATTATTTATAATGGTTTTCAAGGATAGACCATATTTTGTAAGTTCATATTGAACTGTAACTGGCTGAGTATCCAAAACAGTCCGTGTAACAAGTTTGTTGATTTCTAATTCCTTCAATTCTTTGCTTAGCATTCTATTAGAAATCCCTTTTACATCATTTAAGATATCAGAAAATCTTCTTTTGTTATAATAGCAAATAGAAGATAAAATAGATATTTTCCATTTACCATTCAGTACATCCATCGCGTCGTGTACTGCCATAATTTCTCTTTTGTGCTCTGCTACTGCGTTTGTTCCAATCATGATGTTATCTGGTTACTCAAATGTTACTGTTACTTTACGTTACAAAGTTACTGAAATTAATTACTTCCTCGTAAATTTGCAGCATAAATAAATTTTTTTACTATGAATTTTGAAAATAAAAATGTTGTAATAACCGGGGGAACTACCGGAATAGGATTAGCAACAGCAAAAGCTTTTATTAATGCAGGAGCACAAGTATGGATTACAGGTCGAAGTGCAAGCAATTTAGAAAAAGCTGCTACAGAGATTAATAATCCTAATTTGAAAACAGTGATTTCGGACACGTCAAAAATCAGCGAGATTGCAATCTTGGAAAAAACAATTGCTGAAACAGGAAATAAACTGGATGTGCTATTTTTAAATGCCGGGATTGGAAAATTTGAGCCGATAGCAGAAGTTACCGAAGAGAATTTTGATGCACAGTTTAATACTAATGTCAAGGGAAATTTCTTTACCCTACAAAAACTAATTCCTCATTTAGCTGACGGAGCATCAGTTATTTTCACATCCTCTACAGTAGCTACGGCTGCAAACGCTGGCGCAATTGTATATTCAGCTACAAAAGGTGCAATCAATAAAATTGCACACGTTGCTGCAAACGAATTAGCAAGCAGAAAGATACGTGTTAATATTGTGAGTCCTGGTTCAACGGAAACGCCTGGATTGAATAGTGTTATCACTCCGGAAATCAAAGACTATTTTGCAAGTGTTACAGCATTGCAGCGATTGGGCCGCCCGGAAGAGATTGCGCAAACCGTGATGTTTCTGGCATCTGACTCTGCGAGCTTCATCACTGGTACGGAGATTGTTGCCGATGGTGGTTACCTCAATTACCTTTTAAAATAATCTTCAGATTTTAAAGCATTAAACGGGAGAAGCGGCAAATGCCACTTCTCCCGTTTTTTATCTGTCGATCTTAGAGAAAATAACAGTACAAAAATTTATTGGACGTATCAATCAATCAACCTGTCAATACGTTTTTATTAATGAACTATTGGAAATATACCGCCATCTACGTAATAGTTAGATCCTGTAACATAGCTAGCAGCGTCAGAAACTAAAAAAGAAACTACATTGGCGACTTCGTCAGTTGTAGCCATCCTACCACACGGAATACCTCCGGCCGCGTTAATAAAGTCTTGTGTTGCCTGATCCAACGACATATTATTTTCCTTCGCTCTACTTTCGATAAAGGCTTCCGTCATCTCCGTACTGATTATTCCTGGAGAAACCAAATTGACACGTACGCCACTTGGGCCCAGTTCATTTGCTAAGCTTTTGCTGTAAGTATTTAATGCCGATTTTACAGTAGCATAGGTCAAATTAAAACTGTAAAAAGGTTTATAAGCAGAAACTGTAGTGATGTGAATTACAACACCGCTTCTCTGTTCGACCATACTTGGAATAAATGCACGGTCTATACGAACAGATGAAAGTACATTAAAATTAAATTCGTTCATCCATTGTTCATCTGTTGGAGTTTGATAACCGCCGCCGGGCCCAGTCAATCCACCGGCGTTATTGATGAGGATATCAACTTTACCATATTTACCTAAAATCTTTTCTGCTAAAACTTTTACAGAATCAGGGTTCGTAATATCGCTTGCTATAAACTCTTGTGGAATTGCCGTTGCTGGTGCATTTCTAGCCGTGACGATAACAGTGGCACCTTGCTCTGAAAGTTGATTGGCAATAGATTTCCCTATTCCTTTGGTTCCGCCAGTGACGAGAGCAACCTTTCCTAATAATGTTTGATTTGACATAATTAATAATATTTTAAAATGTTTGTTTCAGATTAAATGAAAAAAATTTACTTGATAATGGTGGAAAATTCGTTGATTGGCAAACGTACTTTTTTGAGTTCAATGTTCCAGTCGTTTTCTAGGTCTCTATATCCTAATGCTAATATGAGAACACTCTGCAAACCTTTTTCTTTCAGACCCAATACTTTGTTTGCAATTTCGGGATCGAAACCTTCCATCGGTGTTGTATCAATCTGTAGTTCAGCTGCCGCAATCAATGCAGTTCCCAGACCTATATATGCTTGTTTGGCCGCCCATATCGCACTTTCTTCTTCAGTCTTATTCAAATGATAGAACTCTAGCGCTGATTTATAATCTTCTAATTCAGACATTGGCATATTTCTTACTTTGGAATTTAACTCCATGAATTCTGTAATATATTCCTTTGTCATTTTCTTATAAGATGCAAAAACTAATAAGTGAGAAGCTTCTTCTATTTGCGCATTGAAAGAGTCTGCTCTTAAGCGTTTTTGCACTTCTTTGTTTTCAACTACAATTACTCTATAGGGTTGAAGTCCGCCCGAGGATGCGGAAAGATTGATTGCCTCAACAATTTTTTCGACGTTTTCTTGATCTACCTTTTGGTTGCTGAACTTCTTTACAGTGTACCGCCAGCTTAAATGTTCTAATGATTTCATATTCAAAAATTTAACAAATGTTTATTTTAAAATGATTGTTTCAGATTTAATGAAAAAAAAAATTTAGAGTAAGGTTTTTATTAAGAAACTACTCATATTTCTGATAAGATCTTTATTTTTATAAAGTACATACATCTCGTACCAGCCAGTAAAACTATTTACAACGTAATGAGCAGTAGCATCTATATCCATATCAGCATCCACTTCACCAACGATACAAGCTTGTTCCAAGAGCATTTTAACTTGTTCAAAAGAAAAGTTTAAATCTTTCTTTAGAATAGAATGTACCGCAGTATCCTGTTCCGCCAGCTCGAAAGAAGCTTTTATCGCCATACAGGCAGCAGGAGTCTGATCAATGCTTTCGGCCACTACGTTAATTAAATATTTTAATCGTTCCAATGGTGACGAGTCTCCTTGTACTAACTCCAGAAACCTTTGTTGACGTTGAGCGGTATATTGCTCCAAACATTTAATAAATAAAGTATGTTTATCTCCAATGGTGTTATATAAACTGCTACTGTTAATTTTCATAGCATCAGTCAAGTCACGCATCGAGGTAGCTGTGTAACCATTCTTCCAGAATACTTCCATAGCTTTATCAATTGCCTGCTCTTCGTTGAACTCTACATTTCTTGCCATAACTATGCAAAGATAATATTTATTTTGAAATGATTGTTTTAAAAAACTTTTTTTCACACGTTTTTGTTAATCAATTCCCTGATTCTGTTATTTCTATTTCCTGTGGTTGCCGCAATTTTGTTCTTATAAATATAAGTACAATGAATATCGTATTAACAGGTTCTTTAGGGAATATAGGAAAACCACTTACAAAATTATTAGTAGCAAGAGGGCATCAGGTGACACTCATCAGCAGTAAAACTGAAAGAAAAGTTGAAATAGAAAAATTGGGCGCATTGCCTGCTATTGGAACAATTCAGGACGTTCAGTTTTTAACGGAAACTTTTCAGGGTGCCGACGCAATTTATTTGATGGAAGCTTGGGAAGGAATTGGAAGTATCTTCGATAAGGATATTGACTTCTTAAAAGAGTTTAAAAAAATAGCCGCAAATTATGTGCAAGCTATTCAAGATTCCGGAGTAAAAAATATTATCCACCTAAGCAGTGTTGGTGCTCATTCGGAGCAAGGTACAGGAAGCCTTCTCGTGCATCACAATGTAGAAAATATTTTGCGGACATTACCAGAAAGTTTTTCCATAAAATTTCTTCGTCCCGTAGGTTTCTTTAGCAATATCTACAGATGGATGCCAATTATAAAATCTCAGGGAGCTATTATCCAAAGTTATGGCGGCAGCATAAAAGAACCTTGGGTGTCTCCTCAAGATATAGCAACAACCATTGCAGATGAAATGGAAAAACCTTTTGTCGGTAGAACGGTACAGTATGTCGCAAGTGATGAAGTTTCGCCGGACGAAATTGCAGATGCTTTGGGAAAAGCGATCGGAAATACAGATTTACAGTGGAGAATAATCCCAGCTGAAGAATTGCGTAATCAGATGCTTTCTGCAGGTGTCAATGAATGGATTGTAAAAGGTATGATAGCAATGCAGCAAGCACAGGCTGATGGAAGTCTGTATCAAGATTTCTACTTGAACAAACCTAAGTTAGGCATAATAAAACTTAATGATTTTGCGAAAGAATTCGCAGAAGTATACAACCAATAAATAATTTTAAAATGAAAAAAGCATTGATAACAGGAGCTAATAAGGGAGTTGGGTTTGAAACTGCCCGACAACTTCTGGAAAATGGATATTATGTTTTCATAGGAAGCAGAAATCTAGATAATGGAGAATCAGCAGTACAGCAACTCAATAAAGCTGGTTACACTAATGTGGAAGCTATTCAGCTGGATGTAACAGACCAGCTATCCGTTACGCAAGCCAGAAAAGAAATTGGAAGCAGAACAGATACACTGGATGTACTTATCAATAACGCAGGAATAAATGGTGGATTGCCCCAAGCAGCCCTGGAAGCGCCAGCCGAAAATTTCCATAAAGTAATGGATACCAATTTATATGGTGTTATCCGGGTAACGCAAGCCTTTACTGATTTGCTAGACAAATCTGATGAGCCGAGGATTGTCAACGTATCATCAAGTGGTTGCTCACTTACACTGCAATGCGACCCGACCTGGAAATATTACCAGCACAAAGGGGCTGTATACACTGCTTCCAAAGCAGCAATGAATATGTACACCATCAATCTTGCATATGAACTTCGCGACACTGCTTTTAAGGTCAATGCAGTCTGCCCCGGATTTGTGGCTACAGATTTTAATCATCACCGTGGTACGGGTACTGTACAGGAAGCAGGAGTAAGAATTTCCAAATATGCAATGATTGACAAAGACGGTCCTTCGGGAAAGTTTATCAGTGAAGAACACAATCCCCAAACAGGTGAAACGCCTTGGTAATAATTCATTATTTTTATAAGAATTTCTGGTGTAATTTAGCTCAACGCTAGCCTGAAATATAAAATTGGCTATTATGAAAGATACAAAGAACAAATTCCATAAGTTCAGTTCGCTGTCCGAGTTTCATCATAAATTTGGTTTGACAAAACCTGAACATCCTTTAATCAGTTTAATTTCCATAGAAGAAATGTCGATGCCTGAGGATATTCTGCCCGACTTTATGGTAATGGAATTTTATAAGATAGCGTATAAAGATACTATTGGGAGCGCAAAATATGGACAGAGTCATTATGATTTCGGTGAAGGCGGGATGGTTTTTACAGCTCCCGGACAGCTATTTGAAAAACCTAAAAACAATAAAAGCAAAGGTTATATTTTGCTGATACATCCTGACTTTTTATTGTCCTATCCTTTGGCCAAAAAAGTAAAGCTATATAATTATTTTACATATGCTACAGACGAAGCATTGCATCTTTCCGAAAAAGAGAAGGTAACAATATTCTCTGTATTTAATATCATTAAAGAGGAGCTGGATAGCAGGATTGATAATTTCAGTCACGATGTGCTAATTTCACAAATTGGCCTTTTACTTACTTATTGCGAACGATTTTATAAAAGACAATTTATTACGGAAAAAGCTTTGAATAATGGTCTCATTCAACAGTTTGAAGATATATTAAATCACTATTTTAATGATGAACAGGCTATTCAGAAAGGCTTACCCTCTGTTCAGTATATTGCAGAGCAACTGAATGTATCAGCCAACTATTTAAGTGATATGCTCCGTTCGTTGACGGGATTGAATACCCAACAACACATCCACAATAAACTCATTGAGCTTGCAAAAGAGATATTGTCGACAACAGATTTATCAGTCGCTGAAATTGCATATCAGTTGGGTTTTGAATATCCGCAGTCATTCAGCAGACTATTTAAAACCAAAACTTCTATGACTCCGGCCAAATTCAGACAATCATTTAATTGACAGATTCAGAAAGAAAATTAAAAGGCGATTCAGGTGTAAAATTAAATCCTAAATCGCCTTTTAATAACTAAGCTGACTTTCTATTTTACGACTGTCGCTTCAAATTCCACTTTTAATGTTTCAAAAAGTGTTTTGACTTCCATCACAGTTGTGGCCTGCTGCATTTGATGTTTGGAAATCCAATTTTGAAGAACATCAAAATTTTTAAATAGCTCACTATGCTCCGTTGTATAGACATTGAGACGGACAATATTTTGCATTTCAAAATCTGCCTGAAGAATAACTTTTTCTAGATTTCCCAATGCTTTTTCAATTTGGATCCTCATATCGGCTTCACTTGAAACTCCGTCGTCGTCAATTGCTGTTTGACCAGACACGTACAGCGTACTCTGCACATTTTTCACTTCTACAGCCTGAACATAATTCCTCGCATCCTGCCATTCCCAAGGATTGATTACTCTCTTTTCCATATTATTTTTTTGTTTAACAAGAGAGCAAAGTTCGTTAATGAAAGACTGGATTTTCTGTGATGTTTGTCACAATTATTTGGATTCCGAGAAAAAACGGCTTAATGTTTCCCTTGAAACTCCAAGATAAAGTGCCAAAGTAGTTTTTGGGATTCTCTGCAATAATAGTGGGTAGTATTTGAGAAAATGCTCATACTTCTGCCGAGCGTTCAAAGCTATTAAAGATACTATTCTTCTTTGATTGGAGATATGACCGTTTACTGCCTTATGAAGAAAAAAATTGCTCATAATAGGAATTTCTTTAAGTATATGACGATAATGATTGTAAGATAATTTCAAGACCTCAGTTTTCTCGATACATTGCATAATTTGTGTTGCTTTTGTCTGCGTGTAAAAGGCCTGATAATCGCTTTCCCACCAATCTTCCATTGCGAAAGAAATGATATGCTCATTAGCATTACTATCCAAAACGGAAAGCTTTACTAAGCCAGATACAATAAAATACAAGTGCTTTACCTTATCATTTTCACTGATGATAAAATCTTTTTTTCTAAAAGTTTCTTTGACGAAAAAAGACATCACTTTTTCCAAATCGTTTTCGGAAATTTCTACAGTTTTCTTTATATGATGGGCTAATATATCCAATTTCTTATTTCATAAAATTATGATTTTGTTCAGAAGTTACCTTTAATTTCTATCTTGTTTCTTATATAACATCATTAAAACATTGCAAATTACTTAATAATTTCTTTCTTATGTTCAGTTCCCTAGCCCAAAAGACTTCGCATTGCCTAAATTAGTTTTTTACAGTGGGCTTTGAGTTCGTAAAAAACAATAACTGGATGCGCTTTAATAATATCTATTGGAATTAATTTTATTAATTTCCAGTTTTTAAGCCTTTACTCGGCATTTTGTAGGAGATTCCACTTACATCATTCAATAAATTGGTGAATCGTCTTGTCTCATTAAAGCAGAGGGATGCTAAAACGGGAATTTTTCACTTTCCGCTCAACGCACACATTACATTTGATATGACTCTTACGTGTGCGTCACACTTGCTGGTTAGAATTTTATCATCTTCCATAAGTTACCTTGTTACCCAAATGTTACAGTTACTTTTTGATACTTTGTTACAAATTTAAACAAATCAATTGTAAATTTGCAAAGAAGATAATATGATTCTAGAAAGAAGATATTATAATATTAAATTTTAACCCTTTAATAAAATGGAACAATTTACATTAGCCATCAAATTTACTGCAAAACCTGACAATTACGAACAATTTAAAAAAGCCCTTGCCGACCTTTTTGAAACGGTGAGCGAACAGGAAAATTTCGTTCAAGCCACTATTCATCAGAATATTCAAAAAGCCGAAGAATTTTTTGTTTATGAAGTGTGGAATGAAGACATTGAGCACTTTATGAATGTTACCCTCAAGCAACCTTACGTTCTTGAATGGGAACAGTTGTTATTGGATTTGGAAATACAACGTGAACCATCGGTCTACCAGTCTTTTGCAAAATTTAAAAAATAAAAAAAGCGTCTCAAAAAATATCTTTGAGACGCTTTTCATATCAGATTATTGTTGAAATAAATTTTCTGATTTTCAAATAATATGATAAAGAAATTAAATGCCTTCGATAAATTTTTTCACGATGCTTCTTGCCCCACTCATACATTGAGGGAAACTTTTCAAAATTTGGCTTTGAACCATAATATGTTTCCAAATAGAATCACGTCAATTCATCTGCGAAAAAGTTTCAGATATATTCTGATGGACCCAATATTGATTATAAAAGTGGAGATCTTTTTTTAGAACTTAAGCCAGCATTTTCAAAAATATTTTCAAAAAAAAGTAACCGAAAAAATAATAAGAAAAATGAACTTCATTGAAGGAATGTTTCAGTTGAACAAGCGACTATTTTGGCTAAGAATGGTGTTCAGATAAATGAGAAGGAAGCTGAAGTTATATTAGAAGCTATATTTAGTAGCAAAGAATTATAATAAGTCAAAAGAGAAAAAAAGCTTTAACCTTAAGGAGATTTCGAACTCTTAATGATTGTAGATTATAAGCCTCCTTTGACGCTTTCAGATTCTTTACTTCAAACAGACTAAGCAATTTACTTTTAAAATATCGAACACAAAGTGTCACATTATAAAGATTTGATTAACAAGCATTTATGTGTGAAAAAAGGAGACAATTTTTTATTAGTTGTCTCCTTAAGTGACTCAGCGGTACATTTTTCGAAAAATTTTGTTGAAGATTTGAATAAACTGGCTCAACTATCATCACTCAATTATTAAAATAATATTATAAAACTCAAGTTAAAAGATTTTTACTGATTGACATATTACTTACATATATAATTGTTAGTAGTATGTTAATTTGGCATAATGCAAATTGTTATAATTACTTAAAAAATAAATTATCTTTAAATTTATCAATTATTAAAATAATAGCATGCCACCAAAATTACATAATGATGAAATTGAGCGTCAAGCAAACAATTTATTAAATGACACCTTGTCTGAACTGTTTAGAAATAAAAATTATAAATTGGTAGATAATGAATCTGGTAAAAGAGAAATTGGAACAGATTTTTACTATCAAGTTGTTGATAGAGAAACATTAATTGATGAAATATCTTTTGTTAATCAAAACAAAGGAAAAAATGCTATTGTAAGGCCAAATAAAGACACGGATTTTATTTCTTATCCTTTAAAAAGTCTAAGACATCCTTTTTCATGGTATTATAAAGTATCCGAACCATTTGTATTTACCCTTTGTGATATTGTATCAAATAAGGTTTATTACTATTTTATTCAAAATGACGATACTGTTCCGAATAGGATTAACGAGCAAAAAAATAAAAATGTAAAAAATTTCCAAGTATATATCCCGAAAGATAATATTCTGAATGAAGAAAATTTTGACAAGTTTCTTGAACAAATAAGAACTGCAAGGATTAAACAAGTAGAAAAATTACACGGAAATTTATTTGAGTCTCATAAATCAGACTATTCTGTTTTTAGAAAAGAAACTGAAGGATTGCATATCATAGATAAATTATATTACATAATTGAAAAATTTGAATGCATAAAAGTCATTCCGAAAAATATATTGAGTGAGATATTGTATTATACTTTTGGGGAAAGCACTTATGTTGGTGATATGAGTATATCTACCGACAATGAGGATTTGTATAACCTTATTAAAAGTATTCATGTTGATAGGAGAAAAAAATCTTATGGAATTTCAAATAATCTTATACTTGTTGAAAATCAAAAGGAAAAATTAAAATCAATAATTAGTTTCTTTATTGCTAACGCAATTAAGCATATATTTTTTCGAGGACGGAGATTAGAAGAAGGAAACAGATTTTGTATTCATAACCTTTTTATTTCCGGAACTTGCAATTGTGAAAGATGCACATTTGAAAGATTAGATATTAAAAAAACAGAATTTCTCTTAAAACAGAACAAGCCTAATTATTCAGGATATGAAAAACTAAGAAAGGGTTATGCATCATTCTTGTTTGGAGATGTGGAAAAGTCAATTGATATACTTTTGGATATTTACAATAATGAAGATAAAAATAAAAATCCTATCACCTATCTAACTGCAAAATTAAATCTATTGGAACTGAAACAATTGTGTGAAAATAGTTTTCATTTTGATGATGAAATAAAAAAGAAGTTTGTACATATCGAAGATAAGTCAGAAGAAAAATTTATTCTTGACAACGCTCAACACTTCTTGGACATATACAAAACATTAAGAGACTTTCGATTTGTTTACAGAAATATTGTTTACATAGATAATTTGCTGTTTGAGCTACAAAAAACGAGATTAAATGATAAACAAGGCGGTTGGACTTCTGATAACCAACTTTTTGATTTGGAAAGCAATTTTGTTAGAGTTCATAATTTTTTTGAATTTAATTTTATTATACTGAACCAGTATCAAGAATATGAACAATTGTGTAGAAAAATATTAGAAGGATTTTTGATTATTTACACATTAAAAAATCCTGATTATGAGCAGTACAAGTTTGATTTTAGGACTATTGAAATGTGGCTTTTTTATGTCAAAAATAAAGATGCTGTTTTTCTATTTAATAAGTATAGTATCAAAATAATTACAATACATAACACAGATTTAGTTTTTCAACAATTTAATATATACATTGATAACCTAACAAAATCTAATAAAAGTATAGAAAAAAATAAAGATAATTATAGAATTGTTCAGCGACTAAGCAATACTATTCAAAACTTTTGTTTAATTCTTTCCAAAATTGATATTGATAATGTTAACCTAAATGCCTTATTCTCAAAAGTTTTAAATTTCATCCGGATTAATAAAACTGAAAGGCTTTCACTTGTAGCGGATTTGATGAAAATTGTAACAGAAAAAGAATATTCAATATCTAAAGACAATCTGTTAGAGTTTATTAAGTTAGGCATTGATAGCAATTTAAGAATACACAACTCTTCGTTAATTGCAAAGTACTACTTTGAAAAAGCAACCTCAGGAGAAATAATTGATGTAATTAAGAATATTAATGGTATTTCAAATATTGAGGATATTGATTTTTCTAAGAAGGATAATTATTTTAAATATTGGTATGGGTTAAGTTTCTTAGACCATGAGTTACAGGCAGTAATAAAACAAAAAGTTATCAAAGAATTAGAAGAAAATTTTAATCCTGAATTGTTTAATACAGCTGTTATTCTTGATACAATTAAGCCTCAATTAAATGACAATCTTTTAAATAAATTCATAGAGGGAATTCCGGATCTATCAAAAAATGAAGATAGAGGTCCATTTGGTTCTCCTGATAATTTTACACTTGATCAAGTGATTAATATTTTTTTTAAGCTAGGATTTCCAGTGGAAAAATTGGAAAAATATATTGAATATAATATTTCTTCTAAAAAGGAATATTACAATTGGCTTTTGCATTTAGATACATTTGATTATTCTAAATTTAATCCTTATTGGTTAATAGGAAACAATCTTAAATATTACGTTAAAGAATTTAAAAAGTCCAAACCGCTACTTAACTATCTAAAAAAATATCTAAGAAAAAATTATGATAGTGAAATTGCAAAATTTTACTTTGAGAATTTGATTTAATAAAATATTTTAGAAATTAAACAAATAGCTATAGAGTAACTTTTATGAAACATTAAAAGATTTATTCGCAAAAATTATATTTCTTTAAAATTATACAACCATAATTTTCTATCATCTGATATCTTAATATCAAATTCATCAACAACGGGTTGTAATATTTTTTGAATTGGATTCTGAGTGGAAATATTAAATGACTCTATTTGGTTCAGTATCTTTTCCAAATCGGTTCTACTACCAACAAAAGATGTTTTTAATAAATCTATTGCAATTAATTTAACAAAAGGGACTAATATAAATTTTATTAAACTATTAGTTTGTTTATAAGTTTTTGTTAAGTATGGAAATGCATTAATCAACTGGATTATTGCATTTTCTTCATTTCTCGAATAAAAGATATGACCTAAAAGACAAATAATTTGGAAGTTTTTCTTATCCTCGTCGCCGTACTGATTAGCTTTTTGGATCAATTCATTTTTAGAAATTTTCTTTTCAATTATTGAAGTTACTACACTTAATAAATCATTCCATAAATGTTTGTCTGATGCATCTTTTATATAATTAGAAATTAATTTTTGGAAAGCGTAAAAACTTTCTTCTTTGTTATTTCTATTTTCAAGATAGTTCGTTAAGACGATTATGAATAATGGGATTATAGTTATTAGAACGGTATTTTCTTCTGCAATGTTCCATTTTTCGCTTGGCTTTTCATGAAGTAAATCTTTGAGATCTATACGTTCTAATTCACTTATTTTTTCTGCCGGAGTACCACTTAAATGTGATGTTAAAGCAGAAAATAAAAGGGATGCTTCTAAAGATTCTTCAAGCTTAAAGTTAATAGTAGAATATTGTCCACAAATAGCAGAAATCATTAAAAAGGTTTGCTCATCACCAGAATTTCTTGCAATATCAAATGCTTTTAATGACCAAGAATAGGCTTTATAAATATCATTCACCCCATCTGCAAATACAGACATATTTGCTGTAATAATAGCATCCTTGGTAGGTAAATATAAATCTGATAAATCCTTTGTATTGAACATATAAATACCGAGATATGGTTTTATATAATCTCCTCCGTCACTAACATAAGTTGGTACTTTATCCTTTGACACTTCAGCTGAAATGTATCCTAAAGTATGTCCAGTCCAAGAAAAAATTCTTATCCATTCTTTATTAAAGGATTTTTCTTTAATTTCTAAAAGCCTATTTACAACATCTTCAAATATTACAAAACTATTTTCAAACTCTCCATTTAACCAATAGGCAATTCCAAGTTCTCCTAATATTTGAATATAATTTAATTCATCATATTCAGGAATTACCTTAGATATCGGCAAGGTTAATCACCTGCCTCCAATAGTCTTTAGCAGCATTGATCTGATTATTTTCTGCTGTTTCCAATATCTGCTGGATCTGAAGAAGTTCAGTTAAACCTATTAATCCGCTTTTATATCTGGCGAAATACATTTCGTACGCTGACTCAGCTTTTTTAACGGCTTCAGCCTGTTTACCAAGCTCATCAAATTGTGCAGAAATAGTTTTCTCCAGAGCACTGGTTTCAACCAGGATAGCCGTTTTAGATTGTTCTTCCAGATAAGCGAACCGTTGAGATTCTTTTCTGAAAGCTTCAGCTTTCTTATTATTGGTGTATATACTGGTCAAATTCCAAGTAACGCCTAAGCCTACCAAAAAGTTATTGGCGGGATTTGAAAATCCGTCGATCCAATTGCCTGAGGAATATCCTTGATTATTGATCCCCGATCCCCGATAGGCATAGCCTGCCAAAGCTTTAATGGATGGCAGTGAAGACCTTCTTTGACTCTCTGCCTTCTTCTCAAAATATTCAGCTTCAAGTTTAAGTGTTTCGATAAAGGGATGAGATATATTTCCACCCAGTTTCATTTCAGATAAAAGAAAAGGATCAAGGAAATGAGTCGCTGCTAATTGTGCTCCATCTATCTTCTTTGGATAAAACTCTTTTAGTTTTTCTACTGCAGATAGCATCAGCCCACCAGTATTATCCCGCACCGCAGCAGCCTGAAGGTATGAAGAATACGTTAAAACACTGTCCGCTTCCGGTCTTAAACCTGAACGGGAAAGTGCACTGTTGAGTCTATGAATTTTCTGTATTCTGATTGTATTCTTATCTGCCCAATGAAGTTTTGAAACGGCAAATACAGCATCCAGGTATTTTTCGAAAACAGTTTTTTTAAGACGAAGCAAGTAGGCACTTTGATTGGTCTTCGCCTTTGAAGTTAATAAAGAAGCTGCTTTTTCATCAGTTTTTTGTCTGCCGAAATTATAAATCTCATATTCTGTGACCATCGAAGCAAAAGTGTTTGCTGATAATGCGGAACCATCAGAACCTACTCTGCTTCCGCTTACAGTAAAAAATCCCTGTTGCGGAAAGGAAGCTCCATTACTTCCTTCGAATGTACCGTAAGTATTCTGAAATTGGGCTTTGATCTGTGGTAAAGCATTACTTTTAACAACCGCTTCATTAATTTCAGAAGACTCAACCGCAGATTGGGAAGCAAGAATTCCCGAATAATTTTTCTCCGTTTCTGACCAGATATCGCGGAGCAATGATACCTGCTGTCCATATAAATTGAGGCAGCTCAGCATTAGCCATCCGTAGAGAATGACTAAAAATGTTTTTCTTATCATTTTATAGAGTATTGACTACCAAAGACATTGGTAGTATTAATATTTCTTTTGTAAAATCAGTAGGTCACGTAACTCAATACGTGTACTGCTGAATCAAATGATAAGTTTTCGGTATTGCAGGAAAATAGGTAGTCTTCCCCGTATTTTAGAAGTATTGTAAAAAGGATGTTCTGAGACTTTTACTAATAAAAAAGCACCACAAAGAACAATAAAAGTAAAGGCTATCAGCTCCTGTACATCGGATAAAGAAAAATCTTTTATGCTATGGTCTTTAACTAAAACCTCTTTCTCTTTGCAAAATTTACATTTTAAAGATGAAGAAAGTGAATAGAATTTACCTTTGGAAGCTGAATTTATATGAGAGTGAGTCGGTGTATCGAAATTTAAAAATTGTTTGATACTGTTCTTAATCGCACAGGAAGAAATTATAATACAGAATGCAAAAAACACTGCAAGCAGGTTTTTCGTGAATTTATCTGTATTCAAATTCTTAAGACTCATCGAACAAAAGTATAATTTTTAAATAACAATATCAAAGATGTTAACAGAATTTATAAATCTATGCCCAAAGAAAGTCTTTTCTGGATTAAAAAGTTACTATACAAGGTTAATATCTTAAATAGTACTATATATAAAAGCTACCGGAACTATTTTCTACTAGCTTTTATATATAGTATTGTAAGTTGCATGAATTACAACAAACAGGTCGTCAGCATATTATTCTGCACTGTAAAAGAACTCATATCTTCTCGCAATGGATTGGTCAATGCTGTTTCCCACATGACACAATTCTTTAGCAGCATTTTCTATAATATTTTTCTGCTCATCATTATAACTATTTTTGAAGAATAGTTTGATGCTGATCGCAGCAATTTTATTTCCTGCTCCCATTTCGTATTCAATTTCACTTCTTGATTCGTCCGTAGAAAAATTCTTTTTTTGCGCTTCATAATCAATGGTTCCTAAAAGACAACTGCCATATGCACTTGCCAATAAATCTACCGGGGTAAAAACACCGGCATTAACCGTAATCGGAATTTCATTATTCAGTGGAGTACTTGTTGTTGATTTATACTTTCCTTCGTAATTTGTTGATACTATTTTTGACATTTTATTTTTTTTATATATTAAAATCTTCCTCAACTACCTCAGTATCGTAGTTGTAATTTTTTGTGTATTCATAATAATTTTAGTCATAGGAGTATGTTGTGTTTTTTCAAGTAAATACTGCTCGTCTTCATCACTGATAGTGTTTTCGAAAGTTATACTGCGCTCAAACACAAGCATATTTTCTTCATCGAATCTCACCTTAATTTTAACTTCTATCTTACCTATAGAAATTTCTTTCTTATTGGCATGAAAGCGTAAAAACGAGGAAGTACAGCTTGCAAGACTTGCATTTAAAAGATCTAATGGACTGGGAGCAAGATTAGTTCCATTATTGGCAATTGGTTCATCAGCTTCTATTGTAAATTGTCTGACAGTAGATTCAGAAAAAAAATTGCTGGAATTTATTGTTCTTATCAGACTTAAATGTGGTATCATGTGCGCTTTTTAAAAGGTTATTTTTATGACTCAACAGTAATTTTCCCGGACAAAACATTAACCATGCAATACTCTTAATTATATTGCATCATCATTCATTACAACTTTTACATGATCTATGATGGTTCTGTAATTGGGAGATATTTTCTGAACGTGTTCAATAATTTCTTTATAGTCTGAGTCTGCCCCGCTTCCCTTTACATTAAAGTTAAACTGGAGTTCTCCAAATCCTACAGGCACTGTTTCATCCAATTCCAGCATACCTCTTAAATTTAATGCTCCGGTAATTGTAAGCTCTACGCTATCAAGATTGATTCCTCTATCTGAAGCTAAAATCACAAAACCCACCATCATACATCCAGCCATACCTCCAAGCAGATAATCTTGTGGCGTTGGATATTCATTGGAACCCAGCAACTCTTGAGGCTCATCTATCATGAAATTAAAATTTTTCACAATCTTTTTTGAACCGACTTTTTGATTGTGGGTTCTGATTTCAGTTTTTGTTCCTCCTTTCCAAACTGCAGTGATACCATAGGAAGATATTGCCTCTTCCGGAATTTCAGTAATAACAGCTGTGTATTTTTGCAAAGCCTGAATGTCTACATTATTAATCATAATTCTAATTTTTGATAATACTTGTTTTAATTTTTGTTTGAATTTTAACTTTTTAGTGGTACAAAATTCTCATTTTGAAGATTTTCAAACAATGGATAAAAAAGAAAACAAATGGTAGTTTTAGGTGGTTGTTACGAAATCACTTTAACAACCTTTGCAATACTGACTTTACTATTCTATCAATATTTATGATCAATAGGAACGCTTGTAATCCCTACACTTTACTGAAAGAACTCATTGATAACTGTAAGTAATTGTACATTTTTTCTAAAACAGGAGTTTCGACATGAAATTGACGAGCCTTTGAAGCCATATATCCTGTTAGGTATTCAAGCTCATTAGCAGTTTTTTTATTCTTAAGATCATGATGTAATGAAGTAGAGGCTGCAGGATCCATAGCTTCGAATTTCTTAAGTGTTAACAGGTGGATATCTTCAGTAAACTCAATTTGAAGTGCTTCCGACACTTTTACAGCTTCGTGGATTAGTCTTATCAATAAATCCCTCTTTTCAGTATCATTTAGAATTTCACCAATATTCTCATCAAAGTAACTGGTAGCTGTAGCCATTACAGCAACCATAATATATTTCTCCCATATTATTTCTTTTATATTTTGTGAATTTTTTGCGTTGATTCCTGCATCTCTCAAAATAGACTCTAAGTGAATCAGTCGTTTATCACCAGGATTATCGGATCCAAAATATATTCTGTTGTCATAGGCTAAAGCGACAATTTTTCCAGGCTCTACAATCCGGGATATAACGTATGCACAGCCATAGGTTACCAAATTATGAGGATAAATCTGTTGAATAATTTCTGTGCTCACTACGCCATTTTGCAAAGGAATAATTACTGTAGTTTCATCAATACAGTTATTGATACTTTTCATTGTAGCGGAGAGTTCAGATGATTTTGTACAAACAATAATATAATCGACTTTTCCGATCTCTGAACTGTTTTCCGTAATCAGTGAAGGTTTACAAATAATACGGGAAGATCCATCTAAAAGTTCAAGACCGTTGTTCTTCATCTTTTCTTTGTGTAATCCTCTCGCCATAAAAATCACTTCAACTTCATCATGATCAGCATAGTGATCAGCCAGATGTCCTCCAAAATATCCACCTACACCCCCTATTCCAATTATCAACACTCGAACTGTATCCATTATATTATTATTTTTAAGATTGTAATTTGATTAATATTCAGCAATTTCAAACTTCATTATTCTGAATTTTTATGGTAAATTTAAGATTACGTTTTTTACGCAAATCTGTTTATATTTAAGCTTATTTTTGATCACAAAAAATTTAGAAAGTTATCATGTCAAGAAAAGGTATCAATGCTATCAAGGAGTATCACCTGAATGCCCATCAACCTACTAAACCTCAGTTTGCTATGTATGACCTGCAAAATTACCTGCAAAAACACGGCGAAAATGCAAGTAAAGCACATATTCACAGCTATTACCAAATTATTTGGTTTAAAAAAGGTAATGGAAGGCATTTTGTTGATTTTAAGCAATATGATGTTATTGACAATTCAATTTTCTTTATTGCACGGGATCAGGTGCATTATTTTGATGAAGGCACGGATTATGAAGGTATTCTACTCCATTTCAATGAATCATTTATAATACAGAAAGACAGTGAAGTAGAATTTTTCCTGAAATGCAGTTTATTTAATAATCCCTATCAAATACCGTCTTGTTGTATTGGAGATCACATCGTAGTTACATTAGATTTATATTTAAATCTGATGCAACAAGAACTTGCAAATAATGAAGAAAATACTGACCATTTCGGACGTGAAGAATTACTGAGATTATATCTCAAATCTTTCCTGATACAGGTGCAGCGAAGAAAAAATGAATTTGAGCTCAATAATTCTGACTTCCCTTTCCATACCGATGAAAAAAGAATGCAGCTGATGCGTTTCATCAATTTAATCGACGAAAATTACAAAAAAGGGCTCCCTGTTTCTGAATATGCCTCGATAATGAATTTTTCATCTAGAACTCTTTCTGATTTAACCAACAATTTCCTGAATAAAACGCCATCTCAGATGATACAGGAGAGAATGATCCTTGAAGCCCAACGCATGCTTTTACATTCTGATCTCAACATCAGTCAGATTGCCGATCATTTAGGATTTGAGGACCCTTCTTATTTCGTAAAATATTTTAAAAAACATGTGCAACAATCTCCTTCTGATTTTAAGAAATCCATTCTTTAACTCTCTAATTGTACAATATAATTAATAAACAATCTCACTCAATAGATATACCCATTTCCTATTTCTACCAATCTTTTTCCAATCCGCCCATTTTTTAGCTTACCCTATTGTAGCAACTTTGCATTGTAAATAATGACAGTCTAAAATGTATAGATTCTCATCAGTATATATTAATTAAATACATATAAAAAAATGAAACAAGCATTAATCGTAGGAGGTTCTACAGGCATGGGTAAAGCAACTGCAGAACGTTTATTAGAACAAGGTGTAGAGGTTGCAATTATTGCCAGAGGTGGTGAGAATCTTGATGAAGTAGCAAAAGAGTTAAGTGTAAAAGGAAGTGTAAAAGTTTATCCTGTTGACCTTTCTAAGTTGGAGGAAGTTAGAAAATTCACAACAATTCTTGCAACTGAACTACCGAATTTAGAATATTTGGTGAATGCCGCAGGTTATTTCAAACCTAAATCATTCCTTGAGCACACAGAGGAGGATTACGAAATTTATCATGATTTTAACAAAGCGTTTTTCTTTATTACGCAAGCTGCCGCTCAAGTTATGAAAGAAAATGGTGGTGGTTCTATTGTGAATATTGGATCAATGTGGGCTAAACAAGCTATCAAGGCTACCCCTTCATCCGCTTATTCAATGGCAAAAGCGGGTCTGCACAGTCTGACTCAGCATTTGGCAATGGAATTGGCAGATTCTAAAATTCGTGTAAATGCTGTGTCTCCTGCCGTAGTAGTAACTCCAATTTATGGATCATTTATTGAAAAAGATAAAATTACAGAATCACTACAAGGATTTAATGACTTCCACCCTATCGGTCGTGTGGGTACAGCAGAAGATATTGCAAAAACAATTACGTTCTTACTTTCCGATGATTCAAGCTGGGTAACAGGAGCTATCTGGGATATTGATGGTGGTGTAATGGCGGGCAGAAATTAATATTCGGTAAAATATTTCACACAAAGCTGTTGATCTGATTTTGATCAACAGCTTTTTTATCTGTATGTTCTTACTATCCATGAAGGTGGAGATTTTATCCTAACGATTAAAACTATCTCTGATTAACTGATGCACATCTGAAAGCTTATAGTACAGTTTCCCACTAATTGTATAATAAGGAAGCTTTTTCATAGACCGATATCGCTGTAAGGATCTTGAACTAATTTTAAGCAATTGAAGTACATCCTGATTGTCGAGTAGTTGCTCTCCATCAATAGCTGTCAATTCGTTGTGTTTGGCATTCAATTTTTCGTGAAGAATATCAAATCTATTCATGATTTTCTCCATCCATCTGACAAATTCGGCTCTTTCAAGATTCATTTTTATACTATTTAATAAGGTTACAGAAACTAGCTTTCCCAGAAGTAAACATTCCTCCGGTTCTAGATATTACCTTACAAAATTGACAAAGTACATCGTAAAAAAATCACTACTTTTTCGTACTACCGATAAAAAAAATTAAATATTTTCACTGTCAATAAAATGCTGGTTAAGATTATCCGTCAGTAACTGAAGAAATTTAGTTGTTCCATTTTTCCGGCTTCTGATTTCAAATATCGTTTTATGGTAATTTCCAAGATCAATATTGAGCGCCTTCTCACTAAACTTCATAACTTCACTCAGTTCGATATTACCTCCGTTAAAACAACGCATCTTATAAAGCCCGTAGATCAACTCAATCAATGCGACCTTTGTTGCGGACCAGACGATATTTTGATTTTCCAATGGACCAACTGCAATCCCATCTACAGCCTTTGATGCCATATGCTTATAAAATATTTCCAGTTTTTTATATGCAAGAATCTGTGCTGCCTGATGATCATGAGAAGTGGTAAACGATTCATCGTAATTATAAAACGTTTGTGGCATTTTCATTTTTATATCAAAAGCATTCCGAACAAAATACTTATGATCCATATAAGTAGCTTTCCGTCGACAATAGCTGTAAAATTCAGCATTTTCGACATAAAAGACATTAAGTTTTTCAATTTCATTTTCATAATACTTTCGTAATATCTTCTGGCCTGCTATAGGACGGGATGTTTCCACGTTCAGTACCGTTGAATGATAGATGTAAAGAGAGATAAACTGTGGCTTTATTTCTTTAAAGAAATAGATCTCCTCAGCGATATTTCGAAAATTATAATCTGAAATCAATGTTTTCAGGCTCCTTGTCACTTCATCTATTTCCATTAGGCTACGTTCTGAAATTGCAATAGTCTCTTGCTCTTCTAATTCAATTTCACTGAGTCTCTGTTTAAGCTTCTCACGCATTTCTGCAATCTGTTTAAAGATATCAATATGTTCCATGTCCCTTTTTTAAAGGAAATTACAAACTTTTATTCAAACAGTAAAGAATTAAAATACTAAAAATCAATTACCTATATTTACTTTTATGCTAAGATTCATAGCCATTAAATAAATTGATCATTATATATTCATACCGACATCTTCCTTTCTCTTTTTTATATAATCTTTTGGTCGGATTCCGTTTATTTCATAAAACAATGCCGAAAAATTCTGCCTTGCCGCAATTCCGCATTCCTCTGCCAAAGCTTCAATGGTATAGTTTAAATATTTTTTATTGGTATTCAGTAGATTAGTGATGTAATTGATTCTGAGTTCCGCCATATACCGTGTAAAGTTCACTCCTTTATTTTCATTGATTAAAATAGATAAATAATAAGAGTTGGTACCCAGTTTTGTAGCTACACTTTTCTGGGTTAACCCTTTCTTAGTAAAATATAGCGTCTCTTCGAAGATCTTCAGTTTTTCAAGTAATTCCTTAGTCAATTCCGGTGATAAAGAATTCTTTCGTATAGGAATATCATCAACGGCTTCTTTATTATTTCCCGGCTCACTGCTATTAAGTTTTTGCTGTAAATTTTCATATTGAATCCTGATCTTACGATCACGATAGAAGCGAATACAGAAAATAATGATAATCATTGCCGCAATTACAATAAGAACGAATGCATTACGCAATTTTCTCTTTCCTTTTCTCTCCAGATTTTCCTTTTCTTTTTTCAGCGACTTTACGTCGTATTCTTTACAGATTTTCGAAGCGATGTATGAAAAGTCTTTATTGATAATATGATCAGCTTTTAAAAGTTGATTGGTGTAATATAACTGCTTATCAACATTATTTGTTTTTGAAGCATCATTGATCAGATAGCGATAGCAATCGGCTGCTTCCGGCAGAATAAATTGCTGTTTATTAAAAATGGAATCGATTTTCATGAAATTACTCATTGATTTTTCCATTTCATTTCCTGCAAAATAAATCTTCCCAAGATACAGGTAAATTATGGAGCAGGTGGCGAAGTCATTTCTTTTTACTATTCCTGGCAATGCTTTTGTTAAACTTATTTCTGATTTTTTATAATCCTTCTTATTAAAGTACACGAGTCCTTTGCTTTTCAGAAAATAGCTGTTTTCAAGGAAGTAGTCCGGCTTATTGACCGTATTTTTAAGTCCGAGTTCCGCTAAGCTATCCACTTTATCGAACTGATCCAAATATCGATAGGCAACCGCCAACTGATGCAAACTGTTATAGTACCCTTTATTATAATTATAAACTTCATTTTCATGCAGTTTTTTTTCTAACGAGGCTTGATAAAATTGTGCACAATCTAAAAAATGCTGTACTGCTTTTTCATAGTACCCAAGATGACTTTTGACAATTCCCATGTGATAGATCACTTTGTATTTATGATATTCATCTTTAGAATTTTCAGCAAACTGGTATGCTTTAAGATATTGATCCAAAGCTGGTTTATACTTTTTCGCATTAAAGTAAAATAAGATTCCTTTGCTGAGATAAGCCTTGCTGACTTCGGCAGAATCATTCAAATCGATCGCTGCCTGAATTGTACTGTCGGCATATTTAAATTTTTTATCCAGCGATATGCAGTACTGACGGGCATCACGGTACCCCTGAACCAGTTTTTCCTGATTCTTTTCTTTTTTAGCTTTATTAATGTACAATTTAACGAAAGGAAGCGCTCTCCGATCGTCATTTAACATTTTTTCATAATTCTTTCGAATATCGCCGTATGTTTCAGCACTGCTTTTTTGAGAATATACCCACAGTGAAAACAGCGAAAATACAAATACGAAGTATTTACACTTTTTCATAGCTCTTTATATTAACCACACCTTTCAAAAGTAAACATTTTAAGATGTAATAATTCCAATTTCAAAGAATTACAGAAAACGAAAGAGCCAGAATCAAATAACTGTCTCCAGTAGGACTATTACTGCATTTTCTTCATGTCTCTATTTTAAAATTGAGACGTCTCAATTTTAAAATCGCACCTTCAAAGACTGTTTGCAGATTGCTAAAGCAGCTAATTTTGGTTCAACAATTCAATTGAATCCGGCCGGATCAAGTCTCAAAAAAATTAAAAAATGAAAAAACTAATCTTACTTATCAGCGCAATATTTTGCGCATTGGTTATACATCAATGCACTGATCGTAACCTTAATCTTGAGCAGACCGAATTACAGTTGGACAGATCACTTGTCAAACAGGAAAAGGAACAGAACTCCGCCAAAGATTCTACGAAGTCAGGATCTGAAATAGTCATTGTAAAAGATCCTCCGGTTCGTGACGGAGACGACTGGCGGCAAAGTTCAACAAAATAAAGAATGATGACTAATCCTCACACTTCTTTATCAATTGCCACAGGGTCACCATGTCCGACCAGTGGTATTTGGGAGAGTGTGGGGAGTTTTAAAACGACCATCGCTCTCATGGAGGGTGCTGAAATGCCACCTTACTGTGGCAGAAAGGTTCTCTGGAAATTACTGATAGCCTGCTAAACTGAACAAAAAACTAATACTATGAAACAATTTATTGAACGTTTGTATACTGTGGTATGTTTCTTTTTCATCCTTTTATTTTGCTATGCTGCCATCAGCAAGATCATGGACTTTGAAACGTTTCAGGTTCAGATTACCCAATCGCCTTTATTGAATATTATTTCAGGTTTGGTATCGTACGGAATTTTAGCCGTTGAACTTATTGTCTGCGGACTTCTTATTTTTGAACGCTCAAGAATTTTGGGCTTATATGCTTCATTTACCTTAATGATCTTATTTACCTTTTACATTTATATTATTTTACATTACAGTGAGTTTGTTCCTTGTTCATGTGGTGGTATTCTGGAGAAGATGGACTGGAATACCCATCTGTTGTTCAACATCACCTGTGTGATTATCGCAGGCACTGTGCTTATTTTAAAAATAAAGATCTCGGGCCACCGCATTATGAGACCTGTGATCCTACTATCTCTAATTTCAGTTGTATGTGGAATTTCATTGGTACTACTCTATCAGAGATCCGAATATATGCTGATTAAAGAAAACAATTTTACCCGCCGATTGCTGAAACATCCTTTCGACTTGGAAAAAAAGTATAACCTTGAACTTGATTCGTATTATTTTGCGGGTTCCAGCGGAGATTCAATTTATCTGGGGAATAATAAAACACCGTTTGTATACTACAGTGTTGATCCGAAACTCAACTATTTAAAACAGCATCCCGTTACTCCCGATCAATTTAACTTTGAATTTAAGAGTCCTCGGATAAAAGTTAACTACCCGGATTTCTATTTTTTCGATGGAACAGTACCCGTTATTTATCAGGGGATTGTGGGAAAAGAAAAGATGCATACCATCAGTTTTCATCAAAGCTATTTTTTGCAACTTCAACCGATGAGAGAAGATCATTTTGCAATGACGGGTTATTCTAAAAAAGAAGATATTCAGGCTTTAGGGTTGCTATCAACAGGCTTTTACCCTTCAGCAGTGCTGAAGCCAAATCTTTTGGAGAAAATCAATGACGGAATCTTTGATACCGATGGTAAATTGTTATTTGATGAGAGTGCGCAAAAGTTGGTGTATGTCTACAACTACAGGAATCAGTTTGTCGTCGCAGACCAGAACCTTGATCACAGCTATACTTATCATACCATTGACAATCTCCAGATTCCAAAGATTGAGGTCACCCACCTACCAGACGGAACTAAGAAAATGACAAATCCTTCAACAATTGTTAACAAAAATGCATTTATATATAAGGGTGTTCTTTTTATCGAATCACCGCGTATGGGAAAATCCGAAGATAAAAAGCAATGGAAAAAATCTTTTAGCATTGATCTGTATGCAATCAGCGAGCAAAAATACCTGGGTAGTTTTTACCTGCCGAAAATCTCTGAGTCGTCGATGACGGGGCTGATGGTCAGTAATAATACCCTATTTACAATTATCGGAAATGAATTGATCAGATATCGTTTAGCGCAAAACATTACTCAACATTTCATTCAGGGGAAGCCGAAAACCTGATCCAAGAGTAGGCACCAAAACAAATTTTACATCATGAAAAAAATGAGAAAAATCGCACTCCCTTTAGCTATTTTCGCTTTAGGAATCGGAAGTGCGTACGCTTCAACAGCGTCAGACAAAACAGAAAGTGCAATTCAAAACGGATTCCGTTATGATCCAATGGCTCCGGTAGGAGAAGAATGTGTCGAAACCACTAATTCTTGCAGCACAGAATTTAACGATGAAATCTGTACTTATACAGACTCTTCGGGACAGCACAATCTCTTTGATCAAGGTTGTGTCAATGTATTGTTCAAAGTACCTTAACCATCAAATAATTAACCAAAGAAGGATGCTAAACAGCATCCTTCGTTTGTTTCAATATCCACGGAACATTTCTTTTTTCCTTTAAAAAATACTCCCACCACTCTATTATTCTCGTTGTAAGATCTTTCTGAAGTCCGGCATCTATAATACCGTGATTTTCGTTTGTGTACAACAATGCGATGACCTGTTTTCTATATTTCCTAAGAGCACTGAATGTTGATTTATTTCCTTCGGGACTGACGTTCTTATCCTTTAAACCCGACCACAACAACATCGGAGCTTTAACCTGCTCCATATAAAATAAGGGGCTGTTTTTAATATACTTCTCCTTATTTGCCACAAAATCCCCCAATTGATACTGCCCAGACTCAATACGGGCGTAATCAGGTCCATAAGTTCCATAATTAAACGCAAATGCCGAATGCGTTGGATCTGAAAAACCAGTTCCTGAAACATAAGCTGCAAATCGGTTCGATTGCGTTGCAATAAAATTGGTTTCGTATCCTCCAAATGACCTTCCCATCAGTCCTACTTTAGCCATGTCAGCCTCCTCAATTTTCGAAAGCTGATCCATTGCCTGATTCACACAATAGAGCGCTGAAATTCCCGGACCTTCAGATCCTTTTGTAATATCCGGCAACATCACCATAAAACCTGCTTCCAGCAATAGCCGAATGCTGAATCCATCCTGATTTTTGAAAGTGGGCAACAAATAATCATTGTGATACTTTCTCTGAAGTTCATAGATATATACTACTACAGGCAGTTTTTCATTCTTCTTTATGTTCGGTGGTAGATATAACAATGCCGTTAAGTCTTCATTATTAGGTCCTTTGTACTGTAATCGCTTCATCCCAATTTTTACCGTAGTATCCGGCTGTTTTGATTCATACAATTGCTCCATTCGCTTTTTTGCATACCCTTTCTTCATGATCACTGGATTTTTATTGTAATTTTCGGTAATCCAATAGTATGATTTGGAGGTATTATTCCCGGACAGGGAACTAATTTTATCATTCGTCTGATTGATAACCGTTTTGACAACTCCATTTTTCCAACTGATAACCGAATGTTTTACATCATCTTCAGCAATAACTTTTAACAGCAGTTCCTGATGTAAATCGACAACAAACCCTGAAATATTTTTATCATTAAAGACAGGATCCTTCCTTGCGTTCAGGACTTCCAGTTTCCCCTCAAAAGTCTTTAGCTTGTGCAACTTTGAGCTCTTCATGTCCTGAGACCACAATTCGTTGTTTAAAGTCCATAATACTGATTCGCCTGCGAAATACGGAGAAGCATCAATTCCAATAGAAAGAGCTGTTTTTTTCCCTGTAGCTATTTCGTAGCTTATCCATTGACCCCCTTTTTTATACAGCAATATTTTGCCCAAAGGATCAACCATTGTATATTTAAGAATTTCGTCAACATAAATATCTGATCCGGTTTTCGCATCATATAAAAAGGTCTTTTCAGAGACAGGACTGATTTCAGTATCCCTGTAATCGACCTGATCAGGATTCTTTTCGATCGACAGGTACATCCCCGATTTTCCTGCAGCAATACCATCGATAAACCGACTGTCTATTTGCTGAATTTTATTTTCTTCAGGAAACCAGATCACACGATGAGGTTCATAAACCTTACGAAAGTGTCCTGTAAGATTATATTCATTGCCATACCAAATATCGAGTCCATCATTGGTCATTTTTTCGTAGTTCCCTACAATCAAAAACAATCCATCTTCATTAGCCGAAGGTTTATTACTAATTACATCAAAGTACTTTTGACCATTCACTACCAGTTCTTTCGAATGATGATTTTTATCCACGTAGATAGCTTTCAAACGTTGCTTTTCCATTATAGTCATCAACCATCCGCCTGCAGCCATTCTAGATTCCGCCAGTGAATACACCTCACTTTTTCCGCTGTATATTTTTTCTGATTTTTTTTGAACACTGCTGAAAATTGAAATTTCCTTCAATTCATTAGTACTCGTGTAGAATGCTAAATTCTGATCTAACGGCTTAACCCGGTCAACTTCAGACATTTTGTAAATCACTTTCAAATCTTTACTGTACACATCAACCGCGTTAGCCTTTTTTGCATCATAATGGATCCAAAAAAGATCATTTGATTCAATGGATCCGAATGCCTGTACGTTTTGAAACTCTTTTGTTATTCCTTTTTCCAGGTCTTTAAACTCTACTGCATTTCCCTTTTGGATCAGCAGATTATGATCATGGATAAACAGCATATTTTTAGCATTAAACTTCATCATCTTTTCAGGATGTTTTGTATCGATAATCTTCATTTCCGAAGGTTCTGATTCGTATACTCCCTGCCACATCATCCACCGTCCGTCTCTGGATACTTGCAATAAACGAATTTCTTCAGATTGCTGAACTATTTTCTCTAATTTCTCAATATTACTTTGTGCGGGAATCTTTTGTAACAACGCCATCACAATAATGATGAGCAGTTCTATAAGCCTATTCAATATTTTCATTGTATTACTTCTTGTTTAATTTTAATCATTTCATCAATACTCCTTTCTTTAATATCCTTCATTTTGAGGATTCAGATTAGGATTCAAAAGGAGTTCTTTCTGAGGCAGCGGCCATTGACCATGGTAAGGTTTCCAGTTTGTTTTTACCGACGTCAGCTGATCCAATTGCCCCCATCTTTTTAAATCAAAAAAACGGGTTCCATGTTCAGAGAAAAACTCTTTTCTTTTCTCCTGTTTTAGTTCTTCCTTTGCAGAAGCGGCATTCATTCCCGTTGAAAGGGCGGACAAGCCAGCTCTTTGCCGGGTCTTATTGATAAAAGGAATCGCTTCAGCAACTTTATTTTGTTGAATGAGAACCTCGGCATACAGAAGGTAAACTTCCTCCAACCTGAAAATCACGGAGTCTTCTGAAGTGTTGGCTCCGGCAAGGTTTTTATATTTTACCGACCTGTAATTTGTTTGTCCTTGAGAGGTCACCGCAGCAATGTAATTCTGCTTGCGCAAGTCATTTGCCGAAAAGCTATTTACCAGATCTACATTGAGCATATAGGTTGTCGGAATTCCTGAGAAGTTATAAAGAGCTGCTTCCTTTGTAGCATCGCCGCTGTTTTTGGGTTTCAGTTGCCAGATGATGTGCGTACCTGTTTTCTGAAAGACTTTGGTGATATCATTTTGAAAAGTATAATCCGATGACTGCAATACCAATTTCAAAAGATTTTCAGCCTCAGTCCATTGTTTACGGAGCATTTTCAATTTTGCCCAAAGAAGATTTGCGACATTCTTATTCACATAAATACGTTCAGCATTCCGGTATACAGAGGGTAAAAGATTTACTGCCTGCTCCAGATCAGCATCTATACGGCTTAACAGATCATCTGCTGAAAGTTTGGAAAGTTTGCTGTTGATCTGATAATCTGTCGTGTCGGTGTAGGGTATATCCCCATAGATCTGCTGTAAAAAGAAATACAGTAAAGATCGGATAAGGAGAGCCTCTCCGGTAATACGGTTTCTGGCGCTTTGAGAAAGGGTCTTGGAATTCCGTACCCCTTCGATGATGCTGTTTGCTGCATAGATATGCTGATAAGCATTTGTCCACACATTGGATACAATCAGGTTGCTTGATATTTGCTGATTGTAGTACAAATCAATAATGCTGTTACTTCCCGGTGCAGATACCGAAGCAGTATCATCGGTATAGAGTCCCAACAGGAGCCCCATACCGTCTGATCCTCCGGAGATCAGAGAATTATTCCATAAGTTAGCATAAAGCCCGGCTAAAGCTGCCTCGGCGGTCTGTTCATCTTCAAATACCAGTTCTGTGGGTAATTGATTGGAAGGAAAATCTGTTTCTATCCACTGTTCACAGGAAACAGAGGTCAATGCTGCAGAAACAGCAATTATGATCATATATGGTTTTAATAATGTTTTCATTGTAATAGAACATAGAGGTTAAAAAGTGAGTTGAAATCCTAATGAGTAGGTCTTCAGCGGAGGAAGATATCCTAACACGGTAAACTCAGGATCAATCCCAAAATAGTTGGTCAGAGTAAGAAGATTCTGTCCCTGCACATAAATCATTGCTTCCTTGATTCCCATCTTCTGAACAGGAATACTGTAATTGATCTGTATATTTTTGAGACGTATAAAAGATGCATCGCTTATCGCTGCCGTCGAATTCTGGAAATAAGAATGCAAAGCATTTTTCTGTGCATCTGTACCAGCACTGTACTGCATATATGTTCCTCCCGTATTTGAGGGCGACCATGCGTTTAATACTTCCACAGGCTGATTGCTCATCATTCCCGGAATCAGCATACTTTTATTGTAGTTCCAGTTTCTTTGTTTGACAAACTGGAAAAGAAATGATGCTGACCACCTTTTATATTTCATAGTAGCGGTCCATCCTCCGAAAAACTCGACACCAATTTTCTCTACCACTTTATTATCATCGGGTGAACTGATCTTTCCGTCACCATTAAAGTCGGTAAAACTATAGAGCCCTGTCTGAGGGTTGACCCCTTCAAACTGATATACTTTAACCAGGGTCATGGGATATCCGATGACGTATTGGTTAGCATAGGTTGAACCTTCAAGATTCGGAAATTCTAACAAGGTATTTCGGGGTATGGACAGGTTAAAGGATGATTCCAGTCGCAGTTCCCCTGCTCTAAGTATCTGTGCTGAGAGATCAAATTCCCATCCGGTATTTCTGACTTTTGCAGGAAGATTCGACTGAATAGTTGGAAATCCCGTTGTTGCCGGTAGCGGAATACCCACCAATTGATTGGAGGAGGTATTGCTGTAGTAAGCGGTTGACAGATTGACTCTGTTTTTCAGAAACCCCAATTCAAGAGCGATCTCTTTTTTAGTCGTCTTTTCCCAGCTAAAATCACGATTGTACAACCTTGAGGGAGACAATCCTGTAATGCCGTTATAGATATTGGTTGTTACCGAATACGTGTTCAAGTATTGGTAATCTCCGATTTTATCATTCCCTGTTGTTCCGATGCTTCCCCTAAGCTTTCCAAAACTCAGCCATGATAGTTTCTTCATCCATGATTCATCTGAGAATATCCATGCGGCACCCAAAGCACCGAAATTTCCGAAACGATTTTCAGGACTGAATCTGCTGGATCCGTCTCTCCTACCCGTAAGATTCAGAATATACCTACCTTTAAACTGATAATTGAACCGGGCAAAAGCAGCGGTGTAATAGTACTGGTTGACCAACTGATCCGATACCGTCTTTGTCTTGGCAGCCCCCAGATTCTGAATCAGTGCATTGCTTTCAAAGCCCACGCCCTGTATCGAGCCCTGCTTTGTTTCAGTCTGCTGTAAAGTTGTTCCCACCAGGACATCAAAATGGTGATCTTTCCATTTAAAATCTGCGTTGATCTGTGGTTCCAACAGATAAGAAAACACGGTCTGACGGTTAAGAGATGAAATAGAATTTGCGCTGGTCAATCCGGATGCGGGATTATACATAGTATGAGGTTTCAAACTTCTTTCTTCAAAATCCTGATAAGTCACCCCTCCATTTAATTTCAGAGACAGGAACGGAAACAGGCGGTATGAAATATTTGTCCCGTTATTGATGAATGTTGTTGAATTCAGATATTGACTGTTAAAGGAAGCGACGGGATTGGTAAACGTATTGTTTTCCCAATTCAGATTTCCATTAGTATCATATAAGGCCGGAGCATTGGGGCTTAATTGAAGACTTTTTTTGGTCATATCATCATTCTGAACATTATTTTTCTGAAATGAAAACGTATTGTTCATGTTAGCCTCCAGTTTTTTATCAGGCGATCTGAAGGAAAAATTACCCGTCAGGTTATTCGTTTTATACTTGAAATCCGCCGGAAAGACCGTGCTCTGCTCCTGATGTCCGTAACTGATAAGGTATGATGAATTCTCTGCTCCGCCACTAAGAGACAGCTGTAGAACCGAAGCATCGGCAGTATTTCCGATCAGTGTTTTCTGCCAGTCTGTGTATTGATTCTGATCCCATGCTTTAAGATCATATGCAGAAGCAGGAATCGTTGTCACTCCATCATTGGCATAGCCTTGACGTCTCATATTGAGATACTGCTCAGTGTTCATCATCTCCATATGGTTGGCTACTCTGCTTAAAGAATAGGCGGTGTTCAGTTTCAGTTCCGTTCTGCCTTTCCTACCTTTTTTGGTTGTCACAATTACAACCCCATTGGCTCCCCGCGAACCGTAGATAGCCGTTGCATCAGCATCTTTTAATATTTCAAAACTTTCGATATCATTGGGATTAATTGCATTCAATGGATTAATTGAGGCTGAAGGCAGAATCGTTACAGCATATAAAGAAGGTGTCTCAGCACTTAAGGGCACCCCGTCAACAATATAGAGTGGCTCATTTCCTTCCTTTCGCAGGCTGTTCTTACCCCGGATCTGAATATCAAAACCACCTCCGGGAACCCCTGAGTTCTGTGTAATGCTAACCCCTGCCATGCGTCCCTGCGCTGCAGAAAGCACATTGGTGACGGGCTGGTTCTCAATATCCTTAGCTGATACCTTGGCAATACTTCCCGTTCTCTCTTTATCTTTTACTTTATAATACCCTGCATTGATGACCACTTCCTCAATTCCTTTGGTCTTAGTATCGTCGTCAGCATTACGATCAGTACTATTATTAGCAACGGTATCAGAATCAGAATCAGAATCACCATTCTTAACATGACTATCACCACCCACTTCATCACGCAACAAGTCAATATCAATGACCATTTGTTCTAATCCTGCTGAACCAGTATTACGAGCCTTCTCATCCAAAATAACAGGAATCGCTCTCTCTTTGTATTGAGGATGTTTAAACAAAAGAACCGGTTTTTGTTTGTTTTTACTACGATCACTCATCTTCAAAGTGAGCATAAAAACACCTTTGGAATTGGTTAGGGTGGTTTGATTGGAATTCTTCTCTGAAACAGTCACCCCGGAAAGAGGTTTATTTCCTGCAGTGACCGTACCTGAGATAACTTGAGTCTGAGCATTGACATGCGTACACACTACCGTTAACATTAGGGTAAGACCAATGCCTCCTATGTTGATATAGGATTTTTTCATAGCTTTGTAAAGGTTTTTAATTAACTTTAAATTCTCACGCTCTTTCCCGATGTCGTCAAACTTTAAGGGAAAGGGCTTTTTTTATATTTTCATTTATATTTCGTTTATCAGTATTTCTTTCCAGTCATTATATATGATAGGGCTCCTATAAAACAATAGCGTAAATTTTCGTCGTTTAAGATTCTATTTAATCAGGATAAATTAAAACTTTCCAGGTGCCCATGGTATAAACAAAGGGTGTGTGGTCCAAAAGAGCTCAGTGACCTCAGACACCGGAAAGCATATGAATGAAAAAATTTGTCCCATGTAAGCTTAAAAAGCCACAATAGGCTGTACCCTCCTATTGTATCGTGCACTCTGATACTTATGTTGTAAGCGGGCTTAGATTTTAATGTAGAGATAAAGCGAACAGCATGAAATAAAATGGCATGGAACTCTACATTATCCGAGCAGAGGCACTGGTATACCCATAACAACAGATAAGAGAGCCCACGCCTAGGTCGTGAGCTTCAAGCCTATCATCTCGTTGTTATTTGAAAATTACCAGTTTTCTGCTTCGAGATTCTAAGCAATAGCTTCTAATATTTCGTTGAAGTATCGCAAAGTTACATTATCTGTAACTTATCTTACAAATATAATAAAAAAAACAATAGACGACATATATATCTTCATGAAAAGTATTTAAAAGATCAAAATTTACTACATGTATAAATGGCAGGTAGAAGATTTAAAGTTTCAAATTGGTAAGTTAATTCAAGTCTATAGATTAAGGAGAGAATTATCCCAATTCCAATTAGGATTGGAATTAAATATTTCTAAAGATCATGTAGGTAGAATTGAGAGGGGATTGACAAATCCAACAATTGAAAATATTGTAAAACTTAGCAACTTTTTAGACATTGATTTATTATCTCTTTTTACAAAATTGAATGCAAAAGAATTGCAAAAAATAGAATTTGAAATTGACTATTTACAAAAAGAGTTTAAAAATAAAAATAAGAGAAAATCCTGACGAGAGTCAAGATTTTCTCTTATTAAATTGATTTTAAAAACTGCTTAAAGAAATAATATATTTGGATAATTTAATCAGAAGATTCAAGAAAAAATTAAAATGAAAAGAACTTATGTCTTTAAATAACTTTTATTTACACCAATTTGTTAATATTTACTTTTAATGATGGTGGTTAAATCTTTTCTTACACCATATTATAAGCAATTTGCTATTGTACTTTTATAGGAGCTGATTTAATGCTGTGCTGAGTCATATCTAAATATTTCTAATAAAATGAGCTCATATTCACGATGCCTCCTACTTACATATTTATTCAGTAATTTTAAACATTAATGTGTCTATTCCGAGAATCCCTCATCAGCAGCCTGTTTTAATAATCTTAATGCATTTTTCGATTGTTTAACTGTTAGAGTATTTTTTCTATTTGCAAGAACACCAAGATTATAAGATAGTTTTCTATCAAAAGGGGTAAATTTACTATATTCTTTTGCCCATTTAGCAAGAGCGAACCATGTTTCACTTTTCACATTACTCGCCTCCTGTATTATTTTCAATTCTAAATGGGAAAGTTCTTGACCAATTAAATCATTCTCAATATACGAATCTAATTTTTTTATTTCCTCATTTATAATACTAGTGTCAATAAACTTATCTTTAAGTGTTAGCCAACATTCTGGTTTTTTACACCATTCTCCAATATTCATACCTACTTTTAAAGGATTATTCAAATGATCCCAAACAATAGTAATCATCTGTTCAATTATATTATTTAGGGTTTCATTTATACCTTGATTTTCCCATATCGTATCAAGATTTAATTTTTTGTTGGTTTTAAAGGATAACCAGGAGAAAATATATGATACCATATTTGCTTTGTATCCGCCAAGATTTTTCTTGGCTACTATCCTATCAATTTCCTTAAACAAAATTGCCTTTGCTATAAGCCTTTGATAATACTTTTTGCTAATTTCATTTTTTTGGCTTGCAAGCTCTTTAGTAAAGAGTTTAAAATTATTTTCAGCACCTTTTCCTACATCGTAAGGTCGCTGTAACCAACTCATTTCATATTTTGCTAAATCTGTTTTTATAAATTTTTGTTTTTTAGGATATTCACGATCGAATATTTTTGCTTCTTTAACGGTCTTTTTGGATCTCTCATCAAGATACTGTCCTCTGGTTCTCTCATAAAACCATTTGTTCGTTGCCTTACCTCCTGTCTTTGTTGGCATCCATTCTGTTCTAGAAAAATTTTCGATTGCAATATGATATTTGTTATTAGAGCTGAAGTCAGAATCTTTAATAATTGTTTGTGTATTTGCAAAACGCGAAATTTTCGCAACAATAGCTCCCACTTCATCCTGTTGTCGAACAACTGAAATTTTCATTTGTACGAATACTTTCGACAAATCAATATCCTTCTCTGTTGATGTGGCGAAAATTGACGCAGTTGTTTGACCTCCATTCACAACTTGCCAATTCTCAATCTTTGTAATATAAGGTATATTATCTTCAAATTCGACTTCAACCTTCTCGGCTGTTGTTGAAATACCATTATTATATGCAAAAAACATATCTGGCTCTTTACGGATAGTTTCTCGTATCCCCTGATTCACTCGTGCTCTAAATTGTAAAAATGTTCTAACGTTTTTCTCTAAAAGTCCTTGTCTATATTTTTCATAAACAGAAGCTAAAATTCTTCCTGGAATGATAGCGATATATGCATCTACTTTTTCACTTACCTTTTCCATATGCAAACATTTTAGTTTATGGTTAAAATCATTCAAAAAGTCTATTTCAATTTTTTGTTTGCCAGCACGTATAAGGTATTGTTGATAAACCCTTTCCATATCCCATAATTGGAAATCTATGTAGACACCGTTTTGTTCTAATGCCTCCGGAATAATCTCAGCTGAAGCTTCTCCATTTGTAAGAACAAAAATTCTTGCATTTTTCACTTCGTTTTTCGATTGTTCAATTATTTGAACCAGATCAAATACATTTATATCGGATTCATCAATTTTTGCAGAAAGTTTACCATCCCTAGCTTGCCAAAAAAAATTTTCGGCCTTATTAAATGCATCCAAAACATCCCTATCAGAAACTTTAGTCAATCTTGGCTCCCCTTTAAAAATGGTTACAAATAAGTCAATCGATGCATTTTCTTCGTCGTAATTCCATGCATTTATTTTTATGCCTCTTACTTTATAGTGACACAATTCATGTGCAATTACTTCCCCTGAATCGATTGCATACTCAAGTATATCATTAGTGATAGCATCTTCCTGCGAAATTTTGTCTTCTTCAACAGTAATTAAAGCACTTTCTAAAAAATCTATTCCAAATTCTGACAGATTCATAATCTTACTATATATAATTTAAAATGTCTGTTGTTATTTCAAAAGGAGCACAGGCAGCAACGACAATGGAATATTGCAAGTCCCCAACTCCATCAGGTAAGTTTTTTTGAAGTAACCTAGGAAACCCTTCTTTCACATCAAAAAATTTAGTTTCAGAAATGGAAAATCCAACAGTGTATTTGTCCGCAAGGGTTTCATTATATCCATATTTCAAAAGTTTTATATAAAACTGAAACGTTGCAACTGGATCACATTGAATTTGCGTACGGATTTCATGTATCAATGCAGGTAATGTGCAGTTTGGCAAATTGCTATGAAGATTCACTGAAAACAATGAAAGATAAAGATAATCGACCCCTGTGTTATCAAGCTGTTTTTCAGAAGCTATACTAAATTTCTTATGCTGTTTACCCGAAGTAGTTTTTATTTCAACAACTTTTTTCATTAATTGAAAATCATGAGTAGTTTTATCTGAACCTGTCCAATATAAAACCGATTCAGCAAAAGAATACTTCTTAAAAAGATAATCTTTTAGGAAATGCAGTTCACCAAAAAGCCCTTTCTGTGCAGAAATAGAAAGAATTTTTTTTTCATGTTTTTCAAAAAATATTCTCCATTCTAATAGTGCTTTTATTAATGTGCCAGAAAGATTATTTTTATTCTGTAACTGAATGACCTTATCACATAAATCTGAAATAACCAACTCAAAAATATTATCAGTGTTAGGTATCGACTGAGTTAATTTTAGAAAAACTGCATTGGAAAATTCACCAAGATTTTGAACAATTTTAGAGATGTCAAGTCCTCTAAACTTTGGCAAAGAATCAATTAAAATATCTTGATCGCTATCAAGCTTAATATATAATATACGAATATATCTTCTAAAATCAGTTGCCAAAAAAGAACTAAATAAACCTTCTGAAGGAATTCTCCTTGCAATCTGAGATTGCATAGGATTATTTTTGGATTCATTATTAATTGACTCCCAAATTTCTTTATAGTTAATCATAATTTGCCAGTTCTAACTCTTCATATACACTGTTTATATCGTAGGTTGATTGTTTAAGATTATGATTATTTGGCCAACTAATTGCAAATCCAAATGGCATCTTGTCAAGAGATAATAATTCAACAGGATCTTCACTAGTTTCTCTGTAATTTTCAATAAGTAAAGGATATATAGTAATAAGCGGCCTGTTTAATCGTGGTAATAATGCTCTCAAGTCTTTACTAGTAGCTGTTGTTTCTATCTCAAAATCTATTTTTTCATCTTCAGGACTGACTAATCTTTGAATAAACAATCTATTATTAATAAACTCTTCTTTAATCGATCTTGTAAAAGGTTTAATATCTAATCCTGCAATCTGCACTAAATCTTCCTGTGTATTTCTTATAAGTGATGCCAAAGCTACATTCCAGATGTCAAGAATATCATTTGGACTATCATCTTCTTTTTGTTTCTCAATAAATTCAATTATTCTTTTTGTACTAGATGCTGGCGCTCCTCTGTATGAAATATATGCATCCAAAAATGAAATAACTATTTCCTTTGGAACTCCAGTCCATAAATAAGTGTTTTCTTTTTGTGCTATTGGAAATGGACTTAATGCTTGAATAAAATCTTCGACAGCATTAGAATTGTTTACTAATATTGATCTGTCACCAGAAAGAGAAGATGTTTCTGTAAGTTTTCCTTTATATGTCAATGGTAAAGTTGTAGTATGTCTCATTTTCATTGCATTTGTTGCCATCATATCAGGATGAGATAAAACTCGTAAACCAAATTCCATCGGAGTAGATTTTTGACGACTCATTTCCATAAATTCCTTTCGTAAAATTTCAAATGCAGTTGAAATATGCCTATACCAACTAAACAAATCATCAGTTGTGTAAATTCTGCACAGGTCTTCAAATCCGGTTCTATATCCAAACCATCTTCCCATTTGCATCAAAGTATCATATAATGTACTTGCTCTTGTAAAATAACTAATTGTCAAACCTTCCAAAGTTAATCCTCTCGATAGTTTATCTCCGCCGATCGCAATAACACTCAGTCCAGACCCTTCTCTGTTTTTGTAATCAAGAATATCTCCTGCTGTTCCATTTATAATATGTGGTCTTCTTTCCATTTTTAAAACAGCGGGTTTTAAATTAGCTCTTACTTCATCCCAATTATGTAATACCCGCTCCATTTGGGTTGTTATTCTTATATAATCTCTTTCAAATAAAATTTTGAATTCTTGAATTATATCATTGTCATCATTAGCAATACCTTCTCTCAGACGATTAAACTCATCCTCAACAAATCTTCCTACAGCATTTTGTATATCATTAAATCTTGTACAATGTATTAACATCGTATTATGTTTATTACCCTGTCCTCTTAATCTTCTGATTGCAGAACTTATTATGAAACATTTGATTGCCTCTTTCATTGATTCAGGTATATGGTCAGGTACATCTGTAGCACGATGACGCAATGGAAGGAAATCAGAATTGGTCATTGAAGCATCATCAACAGTTATATGAATTGGCAACCCATGTTCTGTTTCACTTTCATTTAAGCCAAAAACTTGAACAGGACCAAAATAATTAGATGGTGCTTCCATTGAAATAATAAAAGACGATGGAAACAAATCTTTACCATACAATGAATGCTCATTATCATGATGCATAAAAATATTTGCAAAAGGAGTGGCTGTATATCCAACATAAGCCTTCTGATTAAAAATATTTAAGAGCTGTCTTATATTTCTATTGATTGATGTTGGATCAAGCTCCCCTGTGTCGTTTGCAGAAGCTCTTGTATTAGGTGTTGCCTGATCTGCTTCATCATCTATTAAAAGTAACGGAAGATTATTTAATATTGATTCACCTTCTGAATTCTGTAAAACGTATTCATCACTAAGTGTATCTAAGCTCTCACGAAAATATCTTATAAGATTTCCTAATACTGAAACATTTTTCTTTACAATAAGAATCATTGGTCTGTCAGATCCGGGTTGAACTCCTCCAACCTGTTGAGCAAAGCTTCTTGAAAAATCACCACTGTCATTTTGAGTAGTAAAGGTATCTACATTAATGTATCCTTCACCTGGTAAAGTTGTAACACCAATTCTTTTTACCTGTGCCTGATCACTTGTATCTCTGCCAATTACTTCTTCATCAATTCGCATCTGGGTCTGACTTCTTAAATTTTTATGCATTCCACTAAGAACAATTATCACTTTATATCCTGAATCAATTGCTTTATTAATTAAGCCGGTAAAGTTTGCAGTTTTTCCTGATTGAACATATCCAACCACCAAACCTCTTCTATCAAATGCTCTATCTTTTATTGTTGGATCTTCTAACCTCTCTATGATATCATCAGTAATTTCATCAAGTCGATCTACTGTTGGTACAGGCCATTGCCTTATATTTAGGAGGTATTTTCTATAACGTTTCCAAAATTTAAAATCAATCTTATCTGTTGCTACTTTATCTCGATACCAAGGAATATGCCCCGAATCATCTGTGAGTGTGTGATATTCTCCAGCTTCAACACCTTGATTTATATTTACTTCATATTGTAATTCCGAAATCAAAAAGTCTCTGATTTCCTCTTTAGAACTGAAAGTAATTGATGGATGATCAACACTTTTAACATCCAATGGCTTTAAAACATTTGACACTGCCATATCCATTGCATCTTCATAAGACATTGAATCTTTGAAAAGCTCATAGTTATCCTTAACAATACTTTTAATAAAATTGTAGGGTCTGCTCATTTTTAATTCATTTTAATTGTTGAAAGCACTCGATACTGTTTACTTTTTCAGTTGCTTCTTTTTCTGAGAAGCCAGCATTGATAAGTGCTGACAAAGTATTTTCATATATTAGTTTTAGTTCTTTTTTTGAATCTTCAAAGAAGTCTTTCATTACAATTGAATGATCAGAAAAATCTGATACTATAAAACTGATCGGCAATGATTCGCCAACTAATTTCATATAATCATAAAAAATATATGCCTCTTCTTCAAGATTGTCTGCAATCAGATTGTAAATCGGATGCTCTTTATTTATTTCATAAAATCTTTTACCCTTTTTTTGTCTAGCCTTCCATAAATAGACAATTTCTTTTTTGAGTTCTGTACGTCTGAGATATGCCCCTCTATGGGTATAGACCTTTACTGCTTTTTCTATAGAAATAATACATATTGTCTTAATTCTTTTGCGAATGACATCCGGGATTTTAGCAGAAGCTTTTTTTACATCAATTTGCCATTCAGAATCAAGAGTGTTTGGTATGTCGATTCTGATTCTACACAGACGCTGATTTTCTTTTTTCTTAAAACCAAGGTCAAGCCAGGTTCCATCTGCTATAAGACGTTTATTTCTGTAGAGATAAATTCCTTGGTGTTCTATCCATCCTTTTGTAATCTCAAGATTATTTCTTTCAACATTAGAAAGTTTTGATTCATGTGGAAGTATAAATGGCTGTATACATATATTCTGTTGCTTTATTGAAAGTTGCTCTTCCGCAAGTTCTACTGAAGGATACTCATTAGAAATATAAAATGGATTAATAGCTTGTAACTCTTCATCGAAAATAAAAATTCTGATTTTTTTCTCTTCAATAAAACGATGAAATACCAGACCCAAATGCTTACGAACATTCACAAATTTTCTGTAAAAATGTTCTTTATCTGATTTTAATTCCTCGGACTCAACTAGTCTGTCAAGTTTTTCCCAAAGTACTATTGTTCCCGAACCAATATCTGGAAATTTACCAAGAAGCTGTTCAGAGTTTTTATCTGCACAGTTCCGAAGCAATATCCAGTCTTTTTTTTCTTTTACAATATCCAAATCCCAACATCGAATAAATTCATTTTTTGATTTATTCCTTGTTTTTACAGTAAGTCGTTTACATTGAGAGAATGATGCGGTTTTTAGCCCCAAGCCAAATCGTCCTAAATCATTATTGTTTCTATTATCAAGAGGATTAAAACTGCCCATTTTCATTGCATTAAGCAATTCTTTTTCATTCATCCCCTTTCCATTATCTTCAATTTTTATATATGAAGAATAGCGATCAATTCCAAAAGTAATTTTTATCTCCTTTGCTCCGGCTGTAATACTATTGTCAATTAAATCTGCCAGAGCTGTTTCAACAGAATACCCAAAAGATCTTGCTGACTGAAGCAAGCTTTCAGGCTGCGGTCTTACAATATCATATTGTTGATTCTGTTTTTTCATTTAGTTTTTTTTATTAGCTTTTTTAAGTCGGAAGCATAAAGAAGTCCAAAATTTTTGTCCAATACTTTATGACAATTGCTGCAAACAATTACTGAATCTTTTATTTCCGTCGAGTCCAATGTAGGTTCATTTTTAAGCTCAAAATGTACTTCCATCAAGTCATCTCCTACTTCTCCATAAAAAGATTGTGAATCAAAACCACAAACTTCACAATTAAGTTTATTTGTAGTAGCCAATGCCATCTCTTTTTTTATTTTCATAAATAATGGATCTGTTTCCCTGTTTTTATGAAAATCAAAAAAAAACTCAGATTTATATTTTACTTCAGATTGTATTTTGGATTTTGGTTTTAGATAAACCTGCCGAATAATGTCTGCCTCATTTTTAAGCTTTTCTCTATGCTTATAAAATTCATTCCATATATCTTTATCCATTTCCCCCCCCATCTTCATACCCTTACCTTTGAAATTTCCATCTAATCTTTTAAAATTTGCTAATTTGAGGGAAACACTATTAATACTTCTAAAAGTATTAATATTTGCAATATTTTTATGTAAATCCAACGCTCTTAAATCTTCACTTAACTTTATAATCGCCGGATTACTACCATGCATTTGGCCATAATCCATTTTAAAATATAAGTCTAAGCAAAGTATAAGTTCTTCTCTATTAAAGTTGGGATTCTTTTTCATCTTTCTTGAATTTTTAGATGCACAAATAAATAGTGAAGAAGAGCATAGCCTGTATTTACACTTAGGGCATTTCCTGCCTGCTTATAAAGTTGATGTTCGCTAACTCCAGCAGCTATAGCTTTATTATAGAATGTTTCATTAAATCCTTGCAGCAGTAAAGCCTCTTTTGGAGTTAATCTTCGAACTGGTTTTTTAAAAAGAATTTCTTTTGAAGTATTTTTATGAGATTCCCCATTGATAATAAAATCATCAGAATAATAATTATCTTGACAAGCTCTATGCATTTTCATCATTGTTGCTGTCAGTGTTCTTGCTATTTCAAGATCTATTTGTGATTTACTTTTAAAATTTTTAGAACCATCAGCAAGAATAGTATGTTTAATTTTTTCTGAAAGATAATATTTTTTATCAACAGATTTTTCCAGTATATCTAAGACATTATTATAGGTTTTAAGAGAATGCTTTTTTATATTTTTAAAATTCTCAATAATTGCGTCTTCGGTTAAATCAATGTCAATTTTTCTTGTACTACAAACAAAAAAAATCCTAGCTCTTTTTTGTGGTAATCCAAAATTCTGAGTGTTGAGGACTACGTAATTTACATAGTTATATTTATGTTCTTTAAAATATTCAAGAATCTGATTTAATGTTTTACCTTTATCATGATTAATAATATTTCTTACATTTTCTAATACAATGAATTCTGGTTTTTTTGTTGTCAAAAGTTTATCAATACTAAACAAAATTCTTCCTCTTTCATCTTCAAGTCCTAGTTTTTTACCTAACAGACTGAATGATTGACATGGAAATCCGCCAAGTAATAATTCAAAATCTTTAAGCTGTTTAAGTTTTTCCTTATCTTCAACAAATTCTATGATATCATTCATTCGCATTTCTCCATTCAGATTGTAATTACTATTATATGTAGAAACCGCAAATTTATCAATCTCAGAAAATCCAACACATTTCAGTTTTATATCAGTATCGCTCGAAATACTTTCTGCTGCACTTCTAAAGCCTCCTATGCCTGAAAACAATTCTGCATATTTCATAAATAATATTCTTTTATTTCTTTAGCAATCATTTCCGCAAGTTTTACTGGTACAGCATTACCTATTTGTTGATACCAAGCATTCAAAGAACCTCTAAAAACGTAATCATCTGGAAAAGTTTGAATCCTTGCAGCCTCTCTTGGGCTTAACCCGCGAGCTTGTATCGGATGAATATACATGTGACAATCATATTTCATATGAGAAGTTATTGTTTTACAAACTTCATTTTGCTTTAGCTTATAATATTTATCTTTAAAAATGTGATTACGGTTATTATAATTGCTTAATTTTTGAACACTTGGGTGAAGTGAATTTTCGCCTTCTGGTAAGGTTCTGAATATTTCCAGATCGTTCTCATTATTATATCTTGATTTATGATTAAAAACATAATCAATTTCTTTATTTCCGTTTATTTCTTTCAAAAACTCATTTTGTTCTGTTTTTAACTTCCTTATTTTGTAGCCATGAATATTACTTTCATAATCAACTCTAAGCTTATATGGATTGGTTAATATTTCAGGAAGGCCAAAAAGAGCATCGATAAGCTTATATTTACTAGTGCCTTTTTTTTTGTTGTAAATTGTTTGTTTTACTTGCTCAATAAACATAAAATCTTTTCCGCCAATAAGAATATACCTTTTTCTGCTCTGTGGAATATCAAAATTTTGAGAATCTAATTCGAGAGGAATGAAAAAGAATTCCTCATTAGTTTCTTTCTGAATATCTTCTTCAATCTGTTTTTCAACCTTCATCATACCTCTTACATTTTCCATGATGAAAAAATCAGGTTGAATCAAACCTAATAATTTTACAAAGTACTTATAAAGTACATTTCTTTCGTCCTCGATAAAACGTTTCTTTTGAGTTGATTCCTCGACTTCAAAATTCCACCTGTTTGCGTTCGAAAATCCTTGACAAGGGGGCCCTCCACAGATAATTTTTACATTTTTAAAAAGATGTTTATATTCAGAAAAATTTTCAACCAATACTTTTATATCCCCATTATAAAAATTATCAAGAGGGAGAGTGTGATTAAAATAATAAGTTTCTAACGCTTCAGTTTTATTATCATTAACAAATGTGGGATAAAACCCAGCATTGATTAACCCTTGACTTAATCCTCCTGCACCACTGAAAAAATCCGCAAATAACAATCCTTCAGGTTTTTGCCTTGTTTCTGGTAAATATTTTTTTAATAATGGATGATTTAATCCTTTATTTTGTCTAATTGTAAAATAAATATTATTTAATCTGGTAAATAACTCTTCACCTAATTTTTCTTTATATTCAATTGGAATATTGAGTTGGTCCGTTGCTATTATTTTTATTTTTTCATTTTCTAAAACAGATGCAAGTTCATCTGCCATCTGTCTCCCTTTACCTTTGAAAAATTTCAAATGAAAATTATAATAAAATTCAAGCATCAGTTTGTTATTTGTTTTAAAAGTTTTTGCATTCTTATCTCGCTTTTTATTTCACATTCCCAAATTATAATGACATTCCATCCATCTTTTTTTAACACTGCAATATTTTTGTTATCGTTTGAGATATTTGTATTTATTTTATTAAGCCAAAAATGAGTTCTAGTTTTTGGAATTACAAATTTTTTACATCCGCCATGACCGTGCCAAAAACAACCATGAACAAAAATAACAGCATTATATTTACGTAAAACAATATCAGGTTTGCCCAACAATTTTTTGTCATGCAGTCTGTAACGGAATCCATTTGCAAACAAAAATTTTCTAACCAGAATTTCGGGTTTAGTATTTTTTCCTTTAATCTGGCTCATATTATAACTTCTCGTCTCTTTGCTATGTCTGTCCATCTATGCAAAAATACAAAATATAATGTAGGCAAATAATTCAAAATATTTGGATTGTATAACATTAACAATGTAGAAAATACTGTATAAATATGGTACTTATACAAAAAGAAAATTTGATTTTATTTTTCATGAATATTAGTTTTCTTGGTTATTGCAATTTACATTTTTTAAATTGAAAATTATATTAAAATTATTGAACAAATATACAAACATTATCAAACAGTAATCGATCTGTAAGGTGTATTCAAAGTCAATTATATTTTAACGTTCTTTCAGATCGCAAATTAAATAATTTACCGGTAATCTGCTTACGGAAAACCATAAATCTCAAGTTTATTTAAATTTGCCGATTTGCTTCTTTCGATCCAACTATTGTGTTTATATTTTATAGTTATCTTGCATTGTCTTAAATTTCCCTTTTAAATTTTAAAATAAAGTTATCATTTACAACCGTAAACATGTCATTGTCTGAAAACGATTTACCTTTATAATTAAAAATACCTTGTATTTTTTCAATCTTTAGTGATGGTAGATTATCAATGTTTTTAACCAAAAAGATCTCATAATTATTTTTTAAACGCTCGCCGGCATATACTTCTGTGGGAGTAATATGAAACGAATCATCCCAACCAACAACTTTTACTTCCACAAAACGTTTATGTTTTGCGCCTTTTGGAATATATTCTATATCGTATCCCCAGCCATCTTTACCATCTAAATTGATTCCACACTTTTTTGCATAATCAGATACCCAATTTACATTTGACTTATCTTCGCTTAATTTAAGTAAGTGCTTATAAACCAAATATTCGCCTAAAAATCCAATTTCTTCCTTTGGTTTTTTATTGCTTACTCGTTTTGGAGGATTCTTTTCCGAAGAATTTCTCTTTCCTTGAGAAATATCTTTCTTTGATATTTTGATATTTTCAAGTTTAACATGACTTAAGGCATCATCGCTAACCAGATGATCAAGTTGTGATCTTAGATCAAAAAAATCATCATAGAACAATTGATTATTACCAAAATTTACTTTAAAAGATTTTGAAGAATTAGGGTTAGGAGTATCTGAACCATTTTGATTCCGTCCCAACCATCCCAGTAAAACTTCTTCTATGTTTGAAAATTCATCATCAAACAACAGCAATGATTGCATTTGAGAATTATCTAAAAACTGATTAAAAAGTTTATGATCTAAGTTTTCAAAATTTAGAAACTTCCACAAGTTGTTCTTATTTTCAAAATGCAGCTTATTGAAGTCAATAGTAATGTATAAATCATTTAAATCGATATCAAATCTATCTTTTACAGCAGTCTTTAAATCCTGTAATATATCAAAATTTACATCACTTGTATTTTCGAATTTCAGACTATGATATTCATCACTTAATTTAAGAAAGTCTTTCTTATCCAAGAATCCGATTCTACATTTTTCATATAATAAACTTTTAAAAGAATCCGAATAATCTGAAATTGTTTTTTTTAATTCAATTTCATATAATAAATCAAGATCAATTGAAGGATAATGATATTTATTAAATTGTTCTAAAGTAATTCCCAAATCTTTAAATAAATTTACAATAATCAATAAACTATCCTCATCATTGTAATCCAGATAATTTATTAAATCTATAGATGTTTTGATTATTGAACTATGATTTGAAAACTTTGTCAAAAGCGAAGCTAAAATTTCATTATCAGTATTATCTTTTAGTGATAATTTTTTCCCTTTAAAACACCTAAGAAATGAAGTCCAAAAATCTATTTTCGGATTGCTTGTAATTCCTAATTTTTTCCGAGCATCTTTTAATTTTTCAAGCTTATCATCATCAAGTTCTGATCTTAAGAGTTCATCACGCACAGACGCACTTTTTGAAAACAGTTCTCTAATCTGAAGACGCGGAGCATCCACATCAATGATTGCTGAAAATATTTCTGCTATTGCAGAACAAAAATGAATGTCATCTTTTAAATCTACAATTTCGTCAAAATGAGTAGGAGTTTTTAAATATATCATATTTCGTTTTCTGATATATAAATATTCAAAATCATTCAATTCAAATATTTTCGAATGCTCCCCTTTATTTGATGCTGCTTTTAGTTGGGAGACAAGCTGAAACTTTGTACTCTTTATAATATTTTTTTCATTGCCATTATCCTGTTCTTTTCTTAATACATAAACATATGGCTTAAAACTTTCGATTTCTTGCTCAAATTTTAGAGAGAGCGGATGAACTAAAGGGTTTCCAATTGTACTAAATTCAAGATTATCTAATGCCTTTATCCCAAAGATTTTACGGATCTTGTCCTTACCACGCCTCCGTTCAATATCTATGGTGTTAAACTGTCTTATAACAGCTTCTCCATACCGTCTGTCATTCACATAAAAAACTTCTTCAACAGAGTGAAAGTTACCATCTTTACAATATACTTTTCCTGTTTTAATGTACGTATCCCTTTCTGTATTCTGTAGTTTGGTGAGTGAAATATCATCATAATTAACTGCTATCTGATTATAGATAGTTTTCGCCTTTTTTTCAATTTCATGAATCTCAGGGAGCTTATTCAAAATTGAATAAATTAGAGCAGGTGGTAATGTACTCATAGATTTATGAACACCAACTTGAGAAAGAATATAATCTACCTTATCCTTTTCAACTTTCAATTTTTTTAATTTATCATAATCAATATTAGGTTTTTCAATCAGTCCTTTAAAATCTTCATTAATATAAGCCGCAGTCATGCATCTGGAAGGTTCGGCTTTAGTTTGGCTTTCGGTAAGCAACCAGCTAAAATATCCTAATTTCCACTTTAAATAAGACTTCATTCTTTTACCATTAATTTGACGGTAATTTCTAGTGTTATAGAAATTAAAGTATATTAAACTGGAATCTACCTCAATATCTTTCTCTAAAAGAGACAGCATCTCTGGATCTTTATCAATCCAATTGATTATAGATTCAGTTGTATTGTTTTTTAAAATACCCTCTAAGTCATCTACTGATTGAACATATATTGGTCCATAGCCCCCTGTTAATTCCTCTTTAAATTCATTATAACCACCCTTAAAGCTATAATTTCCGATATCATATCTGTAATTGAAATTCATCATCACATAGTCAGCATAGTCCTGTTTTGCCGTGACTTGTAATTTTCTTGGGAGGTTTGCAACACCTAGCCACTCAAGATACCTTTTCCAATCTGAGATTTCAGTAGCATCGATCTCATAAACTTTCATAGCCGCAACAATTTTATCTTTTTTATAATGATAAAGATCTTCAGCCAGAAAATTGTCATAATCCTTTCCAAAATAAAATTCTTTTGAATCTAATACACTTAATTTCTTACTTATGAGTTTTATTGTTGATCCTTTCCAAAATTTATCATGTTCAGAACTCGACTTATAAAGACTGAAAATAACGTGATGCATTTTCTTGATTTCTTCTATTTGTAAGTTCTGTTTAGCTGAATAGAAAGAAATAATCGATTCAACAACTTCATTAAAATTAAATTCCTTAATATTATATTTTTCAAGCTGAAAAGTCAGATTTTTGTAGTCATGGGAATTGTAGCAAATTAACAGTTGTTGAGCCAACTCATCATCCATGATCTTAACACCTATTTCTTCGGGAACAGCGTAGCTTATTCCATTAGTAGGTAAAAATATAGGCGAATCGAAGGTTAATAAATTGTTGAATTTATCATAAAAAAGACCATCTGTTTTCTGTAAATCAATATTGCTATCTACATATTCTTCTATTGCCTTAATTAATCGTGCATATTCAGAAACGGCTATATTTTTTCCGCTTTTTGCAACACTTTTAATAATTTCGTCAATATCGTATGTGCTGTGCTCTAATTTGTCAAGAAGACCAATAATAAATTCATCATCACTAGGCAAAAGAAGATAATTATATTCGTGAGGATCTAAATATTGAGAAAAAACACTTTCCTTGTAGAAAGCTGGTGGAGTTTCGTCTTCGTCCCATCTTATATATTCATTATTAATCGTAGGAAAAACTCTTTTATCTTTCAAGGAATCTAATACACTTGTCTTAAAAGACAACTCTTTAATGAGATTATTGAGATTGCTAAAATCAACATTAGTTATTTGTAATGGTAAATAACTAACAGGATCAGAATTCTTATCTGCAATAATTTGTGCAACTTCTGAAATTAAATTGGCTGCTTCTTTAAAAAGAAACGCATTATAACCTTTTCCTTTGATTAATTCATTACGATTGCTACTTAACTCAAAAGTACCATGCAAAATTCCAGGGAAACTGAAAGCTACTTCAGTCTTAAAATAAGAATGAAGAACTTTTTTTGCTCCTTGAAGATCATCCTTCCAAGCGATAGCAAGTTCATAATTTTTTTTACTTCCAGTTATTGGTTGATGATTTCCTTTCTTAGTAAAAATATTCCATTCATTTTTTAAATGATCCGTTCCTACCGCGATTCTTTTTAAAATAAAATCATCATTAATACTTTCCTCCGATATGATTTCTTTAGTTATTAATTCATCTATGTTAGGTGTTTTAATTTTAATCTCATTCAAGTTATTTAAAAACAGTAAAATTTCCGGGTCTACATTTTTGGACAATTGCTCTTCAATTACCTCTAATGTAGGCTTCACTTGACCATCAACCACAATACTATCCTTTAAATCAAGAATAATTGCAGTATCATAGCCTTCTAAATCTGGAATTAAATCAATTTTTTCTATGATTTCCGGACATCTGAAAATTGAAATAGCATCTTCCATTCTTGAATATGTCTGCCATATAAGTTCTTTTATTGAAGAATTAATTTCAATTAACTCATCGAGGATATTTTTACTATTGATATTTGAAAAACTTATTTTTAGATCACCACTCAAAATTGAAACCTTTTCAGCCCATGATAATGTGGTTCTAAAACCTAATCCTTTATTGCCGATCTGGTTCTTTTGATTGAACTTTGAACTGAGATGGCTGTGAAATATAGACATAAGTCCTTCATTCGAAAAAACCTTGCCAGTATTTGCAATAATAAGTTGATTACCTACCAGATGAATAAAAACTTTTGGATCAAAAGTACTTTCGGCAGCATCATCAGCATTTTGAAGGAGTTCAAGTAATTCTCTTCCCTCATATTCATAAGTTGTACTTTTTTCTAATTGATAATGCTCAAGCATAAAGTGTGGATCATCGGCATAGAGTTTTTTTATAGTATTCAGTTGGCGAATTGCCAATGATTGTATATTTTCTTTTGTTATCATTTTATGGGAATATAGATTGTCTCATTAAATATCGGAATGAATGGCAGAGTTTACCATCAATAATTAGAAAATGAAATTAATAAGTTTTCTATTAGCTGAGTTATTAGTTTTGTTTATATTTAACACTAATTCCAAATTTATTAAAAATAATTATTAATAATTGCGGAAAGCCGTATTCATCCTTTAACTTCCCTTATTATCAGCATTATTGTTATATTAAATTCATTCAATGAAAGAATATCCTCATATATTTTATCCTAAGCACACTCCTTTGGAACAAAAAATGATACCAACCAAAAACTCCAAAACAGGTTTTAGTGAAAGTTTCTTTGAAAAAAAGTTCTTAAGTTATTTTAAAAATTATGTCTACAAAAATGTAATAATAGATGATGGCAAAACACACCCATATTATCCTGACTATGTGCTGCATATTCCAGAATATAGTCTCTATATAGATATTGAAATCGATGAACCTTACACTTTAAGAGGAAATATTCCAATTCATACAAATGATCAAGAGAAGGATGAAGTTAGAAATCAGTACTTTTTAAATAAAGGATGGGGAATCATAAGGTTTGCTGAAGTGCAGGTTGTTAAATTTCCTCAACTTTGCTGTAAAGTTATTTCTGAGTATGTAAGAAACGTAACAGGAGATCAAATCTGGTTAGAAGGGTTTCATGAATTTGAAGATTTGGAGATTGTTAGAGCATGGTCAAGTGATGATTCACAATTAATGGCTTCAGATTTTTTCAGACAAAAATACTTTAATCTCTTAAAAACTATAAAACAAGCCAAACCTTCTATTAACATTTTGGCCGATGGAATTTATTTAAATAATGAGATCCGAGCTACCCTTAGGTCTCTTGAAAATGATAATACAATTAAATCATTCAACAAAAGTGTAAGAAGTTCTTTATTTCTTAGACTTTTAAGTGATTTCTTCATACATTTTAAAGCAATGGATAGGACGAATGGAAAAATTTTTGTTGAACTTACAATTTTCATTTCTAATTATCATAGTATTGAAAGTTTTTCATTTGATTCAGAAATAGTAAAAGTTGATAATTACTTGATTAATATTTACTATGTACGTACACATGATTTAATATGTTTTTCAATCTATGATAGCATAATAGATGACAACTTAAAGCAGGTTATTTTAATCGCTGATGATCCAGCTTATCCTCCATTATTAGAAAGTTTAACAGATACAGAATTTATTTTGGTTAGAAATTATCATGATACCACCATGTCTCCATATATGAAATATTTATCAATTAATAGCCTTATTGAAAATTCTCTTCAGATAAAGTATAAGTGACAAGCTAATAAATTATCAGCATTCAACTCTGAGGGCAATTAGAAAAATAGGAAATTACATAATGACTGTAAAGGATATCATAAAATTTTTGCTACAGCAAAACCAATTAGCAGAGCCACAATCACAGCAATAATAATCTTGGAATAATCCCCTTTGCTTTGCTGAACTTCTGTAGTAAGTCTGGAATTTTCTTTCTGTAAAGATTCCATACCTGCTTTCAAAGATGCTGTTTTCTCATTAATAACAGATTGCAAATTCTTTTCGTACAGTACGGATATTTCTTTTTTATAATTATCCATCTCCAGCTGTCTTTGTTTTTGCTGTTCAGTGAAATTTTTCTGTGTATCAATAAGTTGCTTAGAAGAAATCTCCTGTAGTTTTTGAAATTCTTCCGTTTTTTTAGCAAGTTGCTCGGACAATGTTTTCACTTGCTCAGTAAATTGCTTGCTAACATCTTTTTTAACCTCATCAATAAGCAACGCTCTCGAATTGGACTTTTCATGTAATAGCTTCTCTACAATAGCATGTAGACCTGCACCGTAATCATGAGGCAAATGAAAACGTTTATCAGCGAGTTTATCCAAAAGGGTTTCATCTACTGTATGTCCAATAGCCGTTACCGACACTGCCGGTAAATTAATAAAGAGTTTTGATAATGTAATATCATTAAAGGTCTCCATGCTTTGGCGATCCCCTCCTCCTCTGACTAACGCAATAATATCATACTCAGATTTAGAGACTTCCTTCAGTTTTTCTGCAATGGATGTCGAAGAGGTAATGCTGCAGGTATATTCAGAAACCTGAATATATTTCTGCGAAACATCAAGTCCTTCAGCAAAGTCTCTTTGAACAATCGCATTATTTCCATAAATATTCGCAATTCTGATAGGTTCTTCTTTTAGTATTTTATTTCTGATTACCGTTTCCAGATCCGTTGATCCTTTTTTCAGTTTTTCCTGTATAAGTTCATACCGCTGTAACTCTTCTTCCGAGATCGCTCTCTCTTCCTGTTGTATAATTTCATCTACCACAAACCTTAACTCAACAGAAGAGTTTTTTATACTTTTTTCAATATACCCACGTAAAGTATACACATCATTATTAACAATCTTTGTTCTTAATAATGCTGAAATTCTAACTCCTATTGAAATGTTATCCGATTCCGAAAATAAATTATCGTAATAGTAATTACCATATGCCTTACCTCCACCATATGCATATCTACCTTTTAGGTAAATAAGATTAATAGTTGCATTAATTTTTAGTGCGTTACTAAATAAACCAAGTACTGATGAAGGAGAATAGATTTGATAAACGGAATCTGTATGTAACATTATTATTTAATAAAAATAATCAATTAAGATAGTAAAGATATCATTTTTGATTTAATCCCAGTATTCTTTACTCTACCATAGTTAATAATACATTGAGAGTTTTAATGATAAAATTTAATACTGATAATTATGTTCAATTGAGTAACTTAGAGCAAACTTAAAAACCATAAAAACTAATCATGAAAAATTTAATTTTATTACTATTGTGCCTTTTTGGAAATCTTCTATTCGCACAAACAACAGAATCTTCACCTACCACTTATCCACTTAAATCAATGATATCTATTATTAATAATAGCTTAAGTCGTGCGAGTGCCGATTTAGAAGGCAGGAAAATTGAGATTAAGAATGCCGAGATTGCTTTATCAACTACTTATGATGCTAAAGGAGGAGGTGAATTTAAATTATTTGTCAAAGCAACAAAAAAATGGCAACTTGAAAAAGCCACCACTGTTAAATTTAATTATGCAAAAACTTCGTTAGCAAATTTAAAATCAGGTTCAAAAAAAAATGGAATACAGAGTTTTGAAAATAATTTAACAAAAGCTATTGTCAAAGCTGCAACTCAATGGATTGATACCAAGGATGTAATTACCGGATTGGAAAAAAATGAATTTTCAGTTGAAATTTCATTTATGATAAAAAATATTACTGCATTAGGAGTAGAATTTGAAATCTGGGGTGTAGGCGCTGATATTGGTAGCGAATATGAAAATTCTGCAGTTCATACTGTTACGTTGACATTCAAATAATTAATGTACATCATAACTATCCGGTTAATGCATACCAAATAGTTTTTTTCAAAATCATTTAAATTTGTATTTTTACAATAAATGCTATTTTCTGACAAAATTATTTCTAATCAATTCAAGGATGCTAATCTGCGGTCCTCTCAAGTTAAAAAAAGTAAAGCGAAATGTTTAAAGTACAAATATTAGACTACAAATCATTAGGAGATAGAGAGTGGATTCTTTGCAAAGGAAACCTAGAAGAATATCTTGAAAGTTTGAAAGAAGGATTTTATAACTTTTCGATACAAAGAAAAATTGTAAAAAATCAATATCTTGATAGTTTAGTAACTACAATAAAAGAAAAAGATCCAATTCCGCCGATAACCCTCACTTACAGTCACGAATTGATAACGTCAAAAGTTGGTGACGAAATTAAAGTGGATATGGAAAAAATCGAGATTTTGGATGGACTTCAAAGAACGTTCAGGCTTTGGGCTCATAATAAATTAGTTAAAGAATATGAAGCAGACAAAGATGTAGATCCTATTACGTTCGCAAAATATATCAAAGAGAAGTATCCTATTTTCTTTGACAGTGGAATTGTTTCTTTAGCAAAGATTAAGAAATTATTTAATGATAAAGAATTTGATAAGATTCGAGATGCTTTTTACAGTTTTGATGTTTACTTTATTCTTTGGGTAAACCTTACACCTAAAAAAGTTATTCATAAGATGTTAGTTTTAAACGCTGGACAGCGAAGTGTAAGTACAACACATCAATATGAATTACTTTTTTTATACTTATGGGAAGATCTGCAAGCTCAACAGTTAGGAATTCGCCTATTCAGAGAAAAAGATGCAGATGCAACAAAAATAAAATCAGGTGACAGAATGGCTGGTGACTATATGTTTACCTCAATAATAATAGGATTACGTTCATTTTTGGAGAAAAAAGCTCTTCGTGTTTCCTTGGATGATTTAGATATTGAGGAACTAAGTCAAGATCAATCTACCGATAATATAAACGAAGAAATATTTAGTAGTGATTTTATTAAATCATTCTTAGAGAATTTGAAATATCTCGACGAAGCTATACTTCAAAAAGAAGGAGAGACTGAAGGAAATAAATGGTTTGTAAAAGATACTACCATAACAGGAATATTAGCAGGTTTGGGAAGCTATGCCAAAGTAGATGAAAAAATGCCAATAGATGATTTATCGAGACTAACAGAAGCAAGTTTTGAAGAGCTTATGGAGAAAGTCGATAAGATTGGATATGATCTAAATGGCTTTACTGCTCAATATAATCTCATGTCAAGCCGATCAGTGAATATCGGTAGCTTTATTAGAAAAATGATCATGAATTATACCATAGAGCTACTCGAAGGTAAAAAGCCTTCTTGGGAAATGATTTTTAATGCATAATCTAAAAAAACAAAAAGTTCTATGAACGGTAGAGAAATACTAAAGAATCTGTACAAAATAATCCATTCGCATTATGGATTGAATATAGCTGATTTTAATCCTCAAGTAGATAACGATCTGATTTCAAATGATCAAATAATTGATACATTAAAAAATGACCCTTTAATTATTGCAGTACCGAGAATTTATGAATTGCTTGATTCTTTTAAAGAAGCAAAAATTGGTTCAGACTATCTGGATAATCAATTTATTTCACTCACAGCAATAGAATTAATTAATTTTGCACAACCGGATTTTCTTAAAAGAAATAGAGCATTTAGTTATGCGGATAGTGAATTTGGTTATTTAGCACTAAAGAAATTGGTTGAAATTACCCCTTTATCATTAATTGACAATATCCCTTCTGCATATCGTACTCTTGTCGATTATCTATCAACCGCAATAAATAATACTGATACCACCAAAGCAATTGGTCTATTAATTCTAATTGAAAATTCTGATGATCTTCATGGAATTTTGGTTCGAAAGATTGCGGCACCAAACAGTAATTTAAGTATTTATGGCTATCTTTATTATAAAGAGCTTTTACAAGGTGGAAAAATTAAACTTGCTCCTGTCCTGGATTATTCATTGTTACATGGTGCAAACGCTGCTTTAGTTCATACTACTAATTATCAACAATATTTTGAACTTTTTGATATTATCAATGAGTTAAATCACGCTAGTGATGTTATCACAAGGTTTCTTAAACTTTATCATATTATTGAATATTTGGCATACAGACGTGAGTTAGTTGAACTGGAGGATAAGGCGCGAAATAATAGAACTTTTATTAGAGAGATACATAGCCTAACGGGCAAAGGTGATTCCAGTAATAAAGAACTCCAATTACTGAAACGTAATTTTGAGAAAATATTTTCCGCAGAAATTGCCTCAGGAAATTTTAATTTTGCTCCACTAAGTGCAACTGAAAGTACATTTATTAGAAAGTATTGGGGAATGAATGGATTTAACAACAATGAACCATCACATATTGCAACTCTTATTTATCGAATAAGAAACAGCATCGTACACAACAAAGAAAGTGAGTTTCATATCACAACATCTAATCCGGATGAATATAGTGATGTTATACATTTGATAAAAAGAATGATACAAATCTTAGAAAGACAAATTTTTGATAAAATATCAGTTGATGCTCCGGAAATAAGCTATCAGAGCCAATATATTGAACTTTATTAATTATTTCTATAATTATTTTTTACAACTTTGAAATAGAGTAAAATATCTTTTATATTATGTCCATAATTTTAAGGTCATTTCTCAAATTAAAAAAATATAACTCTTTTTGATTTTTATAATTAATTAGACTACCTCATCTTTTCCCTAGGCAACCCAATCTCATGTTCCTGTGGATAAGGTTTTCTAAAGGTCATACTAACGTCTTCCCTAAGATTCCTTTGTATTTCCTGAGATTTTTCCTGATCCATTGAATATCTGGGATCGGGAATGAAAGGCATTTTTGCCATTTTATGAATGGTAATCGTAGGAAAATGAAAGTCGACTTCCACAGTTCCCAACAGCAGATAACATCCTCCTCCCTGAAAAGGATATTGTTTAAGAGAATCCGGAAAATGAGCAGTATCAAAATACTCGCCTTCTGCATCAATCCAGGTTCCAAAGAACATTTCATCCCGTTTATTTCCATCCCGTTTATTTTTGATAGGAACATGTTTTCTTGAAATCAGATAGGCCAGCATTTTTATCTGCTTCTTATGGTATTGTATCAGATTCTTAGCCATTACTGATCCACGGTATTTTGTCTGCAGAAGATCAAAAGGAGAAAAGGAAACCGGAAACCCCAGAATTTCTATTTCATCAAAAGCATCTTCAAACTTATTTCTTTCAATCTTAGGAAGGTGGTAGCTTTTTTGCGGCTCCTCCAGTAAGGTAGGCTGCCGGTAAACCTCTTTATTATTCCCTAATAAAAATCTTGCTTCAATAAGCAGTTCATGTTTTTGTTTTCCTGTAAACCGGAATGCACCGATAAAAATCAGGATCTGTAATGTTTCGATGCCTATAGGAATTCTTTTGACAAAGTTCTCTAAGGATCGGTAATCCCCATTCTTTTTTCTTTCTTCAGGAATCAACTGAGCCAGTCTTGCTTCCAGTTTTTCGATATGCATCAGTCCCAGATAGACATCAGTTCCGTATACTGTGGTTTGCCATTCACTGAAATTAACACATGGATTATTAATGGCAGCTCCCGACATCTTAGCTTCATGCACATATACTTCCGTTCTGTAAAAGCCACCTCCGTTATTGATGGCACATACCATGAACTCGATAGGATAATAGACTTTAAGAAATAAACTCTGGTAGCTTTCAACGGCATAAGATGCGGAATGTGCTTTACAAAAGGAATATCCGGCAAAAGATTCTATCTGGCGATATACCTCTTTAGACAGCTGTTCAGGATGTCCTTTAGCTCTGCAGGATTCAAAAAAATGATCTTTCACTTTCTGAAGTGCCGCCAGAGAACGGCCCTTACCGCTCATAGCTCTGCGAAGAACATCACCATCGGAGGCAGGTAACCCTCCGAAATGTAAGGCAATTTTAATGACATCTTCCTGATATACCATAATGCCGTAGGTTTCACCCAGTTCCTTTTCGAAAACCTCATGAAAATATTCAAACTGAGTAGGATTATTATGTCTGAAAATATACTCTTTCATCATTCCGCTTTGCGCTACACCCGGGCGAATAATCGATGAAGCAGCCACGAGCACTTTATAATTATCGCACTTCAGTCTTCTCAGCAATCCCCGCATGGCGGGCGATTCAATATAAAAACATCCGATAGTTTTTCCGATACTCAGAAATTCATTACATTTTACCTCATCTTTAGAAAGGGTTGTATCTTCTATATCTACAGTAATTCCTCTTTTTTCTTCAATAAGTTGTACGGTATCATTAATAGTTCCCAAACCCCGTTGAGAGAGGATATCAAATTTTTCCAGTCCGATATCTTCAGCAGTATGCATATCGAACTGCACAATCGGAAATCCTTTAGGAGGCATCTCCAGTGCGGAATAATTGGTAATAGGTTCTTCCGATATCAAGATTCCACATGAGTGCATACTTCTTTGATTGGGAAATTTCTCTAACAATTTTCCATATTTATGAACAAGCCTGAATACTGAATTATTATCATGCTGATTCATGGGTTTTGTCGCCAGGGCATCCAGTTCTTCTTTCGGGAGCCCGAATGCTTTTCCTACTTCACGGAAAATGGAACGGTATTTAAACTCAACATTCGTTCCGCAAAAAGCGACATGATCTTTTCCATACTTTTTAAAAATGTATTCCAGAATAGTATCCCTTCTCTGCCAGCTCCAGTCAATGTCAAAGTCAGGGGGAGTCTTGCGGTTAAGATTCAGAAATCGTTCAAAATACAAGTCAAGTTCCAACGGACAGATAGCGGTAATACCAATGCAATAACTAACAATCGAGTTAGCCCCACTCCCCCTTCCAACATGCATAAATCCCATTTTATTACTGTATTGGATAATATCCCAGGTTATTAAAAAGTACGCACAGAAATTCAACTGGTCAATGACTGCCAATTCCTTTTCCAGTCTTTGTTTAGCTTCTGTATGATTCATTGAGTACTTTTTTTCCAATCCTTCATAAGCTAATTTTCTCAGCAGCTTAATGTCATTTTCTTTTGAATCTGTATAATACTTCTTGTTTTTAGGAGTAGAAAAATCAAAATCAAAACTGCAGGAACCGATCACTGATTTAGTATTTTCGATAATCTGAGGATAATGAATATATTTCTGCAACAGTTCTTTTTTATCAACAAACGTTTCTGTAGCCTTACAAACATCTGATTCATTAAGCTTTGATAACAATGTATTGTTGTCAATGGCTCGCAATATCCTGTGCAGGTTATATTCCTGTTTTGTTTTAAATGTTACGGGATGAAGAATAACCATTTTAGGAATCAGCTTTTTCAGTTCAGGTTTTATCAACAGATTAAGTTCGTCGTATCGAATACCGATGTATTCATTATCATATAATTTTTCCGACAGATTATGCAGAGGATAAATGATGATATTATTAGGAAGATTAGGATTGATCTTTGGAATCTGTACATGATCACAATTGTAATCGGTGAGAAGTTTATTGACTTCTCCAATCCCTTTAGGATTTTTGGCAAGACAGATATAATATAGTTCATGATCCACCCTCACTTCCATTCCTACAATAGGCTTGATCCCTTTTTCCTTACAAAGTTTATAGAAATCATAGATTCCGGTAACAGTATTGATATCCGTTAATGCTAAGCATCTTACATTATGCTCAGCAGCCTGCTGAACAAGATCCTGAATAGGAATGGTTCCATAGCGTAAGCTGTGAAAAGAATGACAATTGAGAAACATAACCTAAAATTTTTAACGTATTAAACCTGAAGCCCTGCATACACTGGTTGTACCAAACCTGTTTTTAATTTTGTCCATTGCCTGATACAGTGAGATCTGTTCCTCAGTATCTTCAAAGAGATTCATCTGGTGGCATCCATGAACGAGGTTGGTAAATTTTACACCCACCATTCTGATCCTGATCCTTCTGGTATAAAGTTTATTGAACATTTCAAGTACATATTTCAGTAAGGTATGATCAGCTGAAGTATGAGGGATTCTGCATTGCTTTGTTTCCGTATCAAAGTTGGAATAGCGGATTTTTACCACCACTGTGGAAGTAAGCCATTTCTCTTCCCTTAGCTGATAGCATAGCTTTTCCACCATTCCCGAAAGAATACTTCTCACAGCAAACACATCAATGGTATCCTGTGAAAAGGTATCTTCCGTAGAAATGGATTTTCTTTCAGAATACTGCATGACTGGCGTTTCATCAATCCCATTGGCTTTTTTCCAGAGCACTGTTCCGTTTTTGCCAATCAGCTGCTGCAATACGTCAGGCGGCGTCTGGGAAAGCGTTTCAATGGTACGGACTCCTAATCTTGACAGTAACTGGAATGTCTCATTGCCTACCATGGGAATCTTCTTAATAGATAAAGGATTCAGAAAAGGCTGCACATCTTTTTCTTTAACCTCAAGTTTTCCGACAGGTTTAGATTCACCAGTACCTATTTTAGCCACGGTCTTATTGGTAGAAAGTGCAAAACTGATGGGAAGCCCTGTATTGTCTGTAACTGCCTGTGCGACTTCCTGAGTCCATTTATAACAACCAAAAAACTTATCCATTCCTGAGAGATCAAGATAGAACTCATCAATACTTGCTTTTTCCATTACCGGAACTTTATCTCTGATTACTTCGGTAACAAGCTGAGACATGTTAAGATACATATCCATATCACCTTTGATCACCATTGCTTCAGGGCATAAGCGTAAAGCCATCTTGATGGGCATAGCCGATCGTACGCCAAAGAATCGTGTTTCGTATGAGCAGGATGCAACAACCCCACGGTCACCACCTCCAATGATGATCGGTCTTCCCGCCAATTCTGAATTCTTTTTCCGTTCGCAAGAGACGAAAAAAGTATCCAGATCCATATGTACTATCGAACGATTCATGCGACAAAATTAGATACTATTTGTCTCAAAATTTATATATTTGCTGGTATAAATTATACCAATGTCAATTTTTTCAGAAAACATCAGGTTTCTGAGAGATCAGAAGAAAATCTCTCAGGCAAAGATTTCAGCTGACCTTACCATTACCCGTGAGCGGTATGCGAAGTACGAAGATGGTCGCTCTGAACCACCGATAGAAATCTTATTAAGGATTTCAAAGTATCATAAGGTCAGTATTGATTTACTGGTCAGTATTGATATTCGTAAGTTTCCTTTAGATGATATTGTTAAACTTCCGGGTAATAAAATTATTTTACCAGTTGTAGTAGATTCAAATGGCGATAATTTTATTGAGATTGTTCCTCAAAAAGCTTCTATGGGTTATTTAAACGGATACAGCGACCCTGAATATATGGAAAGCCTTCAGAAGATGCAGCTTCCGTTTCTGAAAAACGGTAAGTTCAGAGCTTTCCTTGCAGATGGAGATTCTATGCCTCCTTTTGCAGATCAGTCAATTATTATTGGGGAATATGTTGAAAGACCTGAAGATCTCAAAGCCAAAAAAGAATATATTTTTGTTACGACTGAGGGAATCACCTATAAAACTTTTGTTAAACGAAATTCCAGAACAATTACTGTAGCTGCAGATAATATGTTTTATGAGCCATATGATATTTTTCTTAAAGATGTCGTGGAAATATGGCGGTATGTCAGAGGAATTTTACCTCAGGACTACAAACCGCATTATCTACCTGATGAGGAGAGTCTGAAAAATCTGGTCGATGATGCCAAAAGGAGTATCAGTAATCTAGAAAAAAGGCTGCTTAGCATGAAAACAAAATAAAACTTCCCCGAAGGGAAGTAAAAACACAAATGATGAAAAAAAATCCCGTGTTAACGGGTTATTGTAAAGATAAATATTTTAATGAAATATCACAATGAGCCAACTCAGTTTATTCGATGCAGAAGAATTTTATGAATTTCCAAAAGATCTTTTGGAATACAAGGAGCATTTTTTAAGTGCGGAAGAGGCGGATACACTTCAAGCATCACTATTAGAAAATACTCCTTGGGAACAGCGTACTCAAAAGATGTATGACAAAATGGTTCTGACTCCGAGATTAACAGCATGGTACGGTGATGATAAGAAATCTTATCAACCCGCAGACAGCAACTCCTCAAAAACTAATTCATGGACCTCGGAACTACTTTCGTTAAAAGAAAGAATTGAAAATGAGTTCGGATACAGATTTAATGGTGTATTGTTGAACCTGTACAGAGATAACAATGATTCTGTTGCATGGCATAGGGACAAAGAAAGCAGATATGGGAAACGACCGGTTATTGCTTCAATAAGTCTCGGACAAACCAGGAATTTCGATTTCAGAAAGAAAGACCATCATCAGAGTAAATACAGTCTGCCGCTTCCCCATGGTTCTTTGCTTATTATGAAAGGTGATTTACAGGAAAACTGGGAGCATCGAATTGCTAAATCAGCCACTCCTATGAAAGAGCGCATCAATCTTACTTTCAGATTAATTAACAATATCTGATTCAACCTTTTACAGCCAAAGGCTTCCACTTCATTCCAACCTATTTTCTTAACAAATTTAGTCCGCTACCTTCGATGTTAAATTAAATATTTAGCATCATGGAAGATATTCAAAACACTCAACCGGATCCTTCTTTAATCAATATTCTATTGGTTTTCAATCCCAAAACCAATAAGATTGAAGCTGTGAAAACAGTGGACGATAAAGGAGATTTAAAAACAGTACCTAACACCAAGAAGAATCAAAATCAATTTCTAAAGATTGATAAACAGGGTGATCTATTCTCCAACTTTTTCTCCAATTTTTTGAGTCAACTTAAAAATCCGACTCTGTTCAACTTTTTTAAATCGCCACTTAAAGAATCAGAAAATATAGGAAAACAGATCCAGCATCACCTTACCCACCCCAGTACTGAGGGTGAAGAATTTCTAAACACTTACAAAATATTAACCCCAAATACCAATACAATGAGTACAACCCCTTTATCAGAAAAAGAGTATCAGTATTCTGCTGATCAAATCGACTGGAATACGATGTCAAAATTTGGCTTAACTCAAGAAAAATTAGAAAAAGCAAATGCTTTAGATCCTATGTTAAAAGGATTTAAAACCAATGGTCTTGTTCCTGTTACCATCAATCTAGGAACAGCCCTTACCAGAATGGATGCCCGGCTTTCACTGAATACCAATGATGCCGGAGATGTGGTCATCAATATTCATGGAATCAGAAAAGAACCCAATTTCAATTTCAAGTTTCTGGGTCATGAGTTTACTGCAGAAGACAAAAAAAATTTAATGGAAAACGGTAATATGGGACGTGTTGTTGAGCTTATTAATCCAAAGACTGATGAAATTATTCCTTCCGTTATCAGCAGAGACCGTCTGACGAATGAACTGGTTGCTTACAAAGTTGAAAATATCAAAATTCCCGATGAGATTAAAGGTATCAAATTAAATGAAGAGCAAAAACAAACTTTGATAGAAGGTAAAGCTCTCTATCTGGAAGGCATGATTTCTACCAAAGGAGAACCCTTTAATGCACATGTTCAGTTTAATGCTGATAAAAAATATGTGGAATTTCTGTTTGATCATAAAGAGCATCAACAACAATCTCACTCGGAAATTCCAAAAACATTCAGAGGCAAGGATTTAAGTGATGAACAGTATGAGAAATTTAAAGGTGGGCAAACCATCTATCTTGATGGACTGCTGGATAAAAAAGGTCAGCCTTATCAGGGATATATCACCCTTAATCAGGAGACAGGAAAAGTAGATTTTTCGTTTCAAAATCCAAATAAAGTCAGAGAACAGGCAAAACCTATGGAGGAACACAAAACACAAACAGCAGTTAACTCAGAAGGTAAAACCAATGAAGCGACTAAGAATTTAAAAGAACCTTTACAGAAAGGGCAACAAACCCCTAAAGATAAAAGTCAGCAGGCAAAACAGGATAAACCTCAGTCTCGTGCAAGAAGGCGAGGTGTCTGATGTAAACTTTAATAACGATCGGTATGAAAGTAGTATTAGCAGAAAAGCCCAGTGTTGCCAGAGAAATAGCGATGGTCTTGGGAGCAACTGAAAAGAACGACGGATATTTAACAGGTAATGGCTACGCCGTTACCTGGTCTTTTGGCCATTTACTGGCATTGGCGATGCCTGAAGATTACGGCATTTCAGGTTTTAGTAAACAAGCTTTACCTATTATACCCGAATCTTTCAAATTAACCATCAGAAAAGTAAAAAAGGGTGAGCAATTTATATTGGACACGGGAGCATCCAAACAACTGAAAATCATTGAAAAGTTATTCGATGCAGGTGAACGTATTATTGTCGCTACAGATGCAGGAAGAGAAGGAGAGCTTATCTTTAGGTATATCTATGAATATCTGAATTGCAAAAAACCGTTTGAAAGGCTATGGATCAGTTCCTTAACACAAAAAGCCATTAAAACAGGTTTTCAAAATTTAAAACCCGGAGGTCAGTATGATGGCTTATTTTATGCGGGTCAGTGCAGAAGCAGGGCTGACTGGTTATTGGGTATTAATACCACTCAGGCATTGACGATAGCCGCAGGTAGCGGATTATATTCCTTAGGCAGGGTTCAGACTCCGACATTGGGTTTAATCTGCAAACGTTATCAGGAACACAAAAACTTCATCAGCCAAAAATACTGCCAGATTGAATTACGTCATCAAAAAGATTATATAGAATTTAAAAGTCTTGGTAAACTAAAATTCACAGAAAAAAAACAAGCTGAAGATATTGTAAAAGCATTGGAAAGAAACCCGACAACAGCAACAATTACCTCCATTGATGTAAAAACGGTAAAAGAGCAACCTCCTCTCCTTTTTGATTTAACAGGTCTTCAAAAAGAAGCAAACAAGAGATTAAATTTCAGTGCAGAGGAAACGCTGAATATTGCTCAGAGTCTCTATGAGAATAAATTTATTACCTATCCCCGAACGGGAAGTCAATACATTCCGGAAGATCTATGGCCGGAAATACCTGATCTCATCAGAATTCTTCAGGAAAAAGAACCCTATAAAAAGGCAGCGGGTTCCCTTCCTTGGGGAAACTTCAGCAAAAGAATTGTGAATGATGTTAAGGTTACTGATCATCATGGGCTGCTCACTACTGAAAAAATACCCTCAGCACTTACGGCGAAAGAAAATGCGATTTATGAACTGATTGCTTTTCGATTACTGGAGGCTATTTCACAGCCTTGTATAAAAGAAATAACAAATATTGGTTTATTGGTGCTTCATTTTGATTTTGCAGCTCAGGGATGTAAAATCTTACAAAAAGGTTGGCGTAATATCACCGGTATTTCTTCAGATGATTTGGAGTTGGTTGAGGAGTTGCCTGAGATTAAGGAAGGTGCAGAACTCAAAATTAAAAAGATTTCGATCCTCGAAAAGAAAACCCACGCTCCAAGTCTTTATACTGAAGGAAGCCTATTGTCTGCAATGGAAAATGCAGGAAAAGATATTGAAGAAACAGAACAGCGGAAAATATTAAAAAATATAGGCATTGGCACACCTGCAACAAGGGCATCTATTATTGAGACGTTAATTCATCGGGGTTATATTAAAAGAGATAAAAAATCAATCATCCCAACTGATAAAGGTCTATATGTTCATGATCTCGTAAAAGATAAAAAAATAGCTGATATTTCTTTAACTGCAGAATGGGAATTAGAAATGCAGCGTATAGAAAATAATGAATCAAAGGCACCTGAATTTCAAAAGCAAATCGAAAGCTATACAAAATCTGTTACTGAGGAATTACTGCAGATTCCCATTGAACAGCCTCATCTTCCCAATATTAGATGTCCAAAATGTAAAACGCAGTATTTGGTTATTCATGACCATATTGTGAAGTGTCCTGATGATCATTGCAGTTGGTTGCAGTTTAGAAATATCTGCGGTATCCAAATATCATTACATGATATCGAAAGCCTCGTTAATGGCGGTAGAACTTCATTAATAAAAGGAATGAAAAGTAAGTCAGGAAAAACTTTTAATGCTCATATCATCTTGAATGACAAAGTTGAAAGCTCATTTGAATTTGAAAGGAAACAATAGTAAACCAATAATTTTCTCTTAAAGCAAACCATTATTTAAGATATTGAGAAAAATCATTTGAAAAGATATCTTCTCTCCAAACCTAAGAAATACATTCAGAATAATGAAATATCAGACTCCTGACATTTCTTTAAATTGGGTTGGTCTCATATTAGTCATTTGATGAAAATTATTGCTAAATGCAGATATATTAGAGTAGCCAATTTCATAGGCTATTTCGGTCATATTCAAATCTGTATCTTTTACTAATTCCATCGCCCGAATAATTCTCAACATTTTTAAATATTGAACAAATGTAATGTGCAGTTTAGTCTGGAATAATCTTGTTAGACTTCTCACACTCATTCCCGACTGCTTTGCCATACTCTCCAAGGTTAAGTCTTCATTTAACCGATTTCTAAAGCCATTGATTATCGAATTAAGTCTCTCATCATCTGTTGTAGGAAGTTGAATTGAAAATTTTTTAAGATTTTCTTTTGATAATGTGCCTTTAAGTGTTGATAAAAATTCAAATTCCCATGAACCTTTGTAATAATCACCCTGCCATTTTTCACTAAATGAGAGCATTTCTGCAACGAGTTTACTTACTGGATAAATACCCAATTCATCATAAAAACCTTCAGTTGTTTTTTCCGGAAAATAAATATTGATAATATACAGATCCTTAGTATTAAACATCAGATTGTGAGGATAATTTTTAGGTATCCAGATGTAATGATTAGATGGAATATAGAAATCCTTTTCTTCTGTCTGCAGGTAAGCAATCCCACCATAAACTAATAACAGCTGAGCCTTACCATGCTGATGGGCAGGCAGACGCTGCTCCATCTGCTGTCTCATCACCATGATTGAATCAGGATTTTGATCCACAATACTGATAAGTTGTTTAAGGATGTCCATATGGCCAAATATAACAAATATTAGGCTAATTATATAAAAACAAAAAATTGTATGCTCAATAATTTTGCTGTATAATAATTAAATCATTATGAAACATAAAATCATAAATCCTAACAGCAATTTTGCGCTTGAGATTCCAGATAAAAAAACAAGTGATAAAATACTACAACCCCATGAAGAAATAGACAAATCAAATATATACTGGTATGCTTATGCGTATTCCAGTCCTTTTATGCCGATGATAGATGCAACCCTTGCATTCGATGAGCTGAAAAAATTGGTTAAGAAATGGTTATCTAGGAAAAATCTATCATCTAAAAAGAACTCATGAAACATTACAAGACAACCCTTATTTTAGGTATCGTTCTGATGTCAATTGCATCCCCAATGTATGCTCAAAATAGAGAAAATATTAAACCATTAAGTTTGGAAGAAACCTGGAAGTTGGCCGAACTCAATAACAGGCAACTAAAACTATCTGATCTCTATCTTCAGCAAAGTAAAATAGAAATATTGGAAGCGAAAGATCGTTTATTGCCGGAACTTTCTGTAAGCGGGAATATAAAGGCAAATTCCAAATTTCTGATTTACGACAACGGATTATTCTCCTCTCCACAGGATGTGCCTATAAAAGGCTATGGATATGATGCAGGCTACAATTTAAACTTTAATCTCTTCAATGGTGGTAAAGAAAAAAGGAATATAGCCATGAAAAAGGAAGAAGAGACACGAAAACAATATGAGGTAGATCTGCAAAAGCACAGTGTAAAATACAATGTGTCCGTTGCTTATTTTGATTTGTATAAATTTCTTCACTTCCATGATTTTCTTACTGCAGAAATTGAATCCGAAAAAAAACAATTGAAACTCATAGAAAGCCTTCATAAAAACGGTACAGTTCTAAAGAGTGATGTGCTGAGAACCTCAGTAAAGTTATCGCAACTGGAACTTAGCCTTTCCGATACCAAAAAAAAGATTGAAATTGCTAAACAACGACTTAATATACTGATGGGGCGTGAAGATGATACGGAACTTGCCATAAAACACGAAGATGAAATTGATTTAAATGCTATCGCAGATGACGACTATAATGATTATGCAGATATTGCTTTTAATCAATCTTCTGAATACAAAATGGCTATTAGTGATATCAAATTGAGCGAATTGAATATCAAACAGATTAAAGCTACACTATTCCCAAAAGTTTCTTTATACTCTAACTATAATTACACCTATCCTCAGATTTCCTTTTATCCGTATTCAAATGACTTGTGGGGATTTGGTCAGACAGGAATTAAAGTACAGTATTCTATTGATAATCTGTATAAAAGTAAACATACAATTGCTCGTGCCCACGTTGTCAGCAATCAGGTTAAAGAAAAAGCAGAAATAAAGAAGGACGAAATCTCTCTTCAGGTAAAAGAAACTTATTTACAGCTAAAACAGGCTTTGGAGAGCGTGGAAATGGCAGAACAAAACATCATTAAAACTACAGAAACCGTCCGTGTTATCAGAAGTAGCTACATGAATCAGGAATCGTTACTGACCGATCTTTTGGAAGCTGAAAACGCTTTATTGGAAGCAAAATTTAATCTGACAACAGCTCAAACAAACGTAAAAGTAACTCATATCAGACTATTAGCAATTATAGGAATTCTTTAATACAAATATCATGAATAAAAATAAAACAGATAAAATTATTGTAAGCTTAACCAAATGGTTGGGGATTACATTATTCGTAGGAATCATTATTTGGGGGGCTATCTATTTTTTAAAGGGATATCGCTATGAACAGACTAATGATGCACAGATAGATGCTTATCTCTCACCCATAAACGCAAAAGTGGGCGGGTATATCAGTAAAATATATTACAAGGACAATCAGCTGGTTAAAAAAGGTGATACGCTTGTGCTAATTGAATTGGACGAGTATGGGCTGAAAAAAGATGCCGCATTAGCAGAACTCATGAGTTCACACGCCAAATTACCTATACTGACTGCGAACGAAGAAACGCAGTTCGAAAGTATTGAAGTCATCAAAGCGCAAGTGGCAGGAGCTAAAGCGAGATTGAACCAACAACAAAAAGAATTTGACCGCTATAAAAATCTACTGGCGGATGAATCTACCACACAACAAAAATTTGACAACATCAGTACTTCTTTATCTATTGCACAGTCAGACTATAATCAGGCCAAAGCTTCATTACAAGTAGCGGAATCCAAATTGAATGATTTTAGAGCTCAACATCTTGCTGTACAGGCGGAAATAAAAATCAAAGAAGCACTTCTTCAACGACAGGAACTGGACATTCGATATACGGTCATCACTGCACCTTTTGATGGACAAATTGGTAAAAAGACTATTCAGGAAGGTCAACTGATACAAGCTGGGCAAACACTGGCATTCCTGATGAACAAAGCGGAACAAAAATGGGTGATTGCAAATTTTAAAGAAACACAGATTGGCAACTTTAAAATCGGACAGGCGGTATCCATAGAAGTTGATGCTTTTCCGAACGAAACATTTAACGGCAATATCGAATCACTTTCGCCAACCACCGGTTCCCGTTATTCATTACTTCCACCAGATAATGCTACAGGTAATTTTGTCAAAATCATCCAACGTATTCCTGTTCGGATTAAATTGACCGATGCGCCTGAAAAGTTAGGAAAACTCTCTGCCGGAATGAATGCCAATGTTTATGTTTTAAAAAATTAATGATGCAAGCACATAAAATACCGATTTTCAAATCCTGGGTATCTGAATGGGTGGCGAGATCCACTATATTTGCCATTCTGATGACTTGTCTGTTTAGCTTCGCCTTTTACGGCAGTCCGATTGCGGTGATGGGGTTTTACGGCATACAACCTACCGATGTACAATATGGCATGGTCATTATTTATGGTTCTACCGTCGCTTTCCTTGCACTGGATTTTAGAATTGTAAAATATTTTGCACCTAGGAAATATCTACTGATAGCACTTGCTGTAAATGCGATATGCTCAATGATATGTTTTTATTTCAAAGATTGGATACTATTTGTTTTGTGCCAGTTTTTGTTAGGAGTTACCTGTGCATTGATGTCAGGTATTGTGTTACAACTTATTTTTCCGCGATTACATTCAGTACGAGCCCGCGTGATTGCTTACAGTCTACTTTATGGCAGCATACAGATTGCTGTACCTTTTTATTCGATCTTGACCAGTGTTGTCATTCATTTCTTTGATTTTAACTGGTTATATTACGGATTTATTATCATACTCCTCATTCTAACAATTACCGTATTGCTAACAATGAACGGTAAGGCTCGATTTACCAAAAAGATTCCACTTTATCAGGTGGATTGGGCAGGCTATCTGTTTTATGTATCATTTATCTTAATATTGGGATACATTTTCGTCTACGGGCGACAATTAGGATGGTTCGATAGTTCATTAATTACAGCTCTTAGTCTGGGTAATCTAATCATTCTTGCGCTTTTTATCACTAGAGAATTAAAACTTAAACGACCATTAATCAACTTGCAGATCTTTAAGGCAAAGAATTTTGTTATTGGATTATTACTTCTTTTTACCTTTTACATCTTTAAAGGAAGTACAGGGCTTGCCTACGGCTATCTTGAAGTGCTTTTAGGAAATGATCCACTGAGCACCATTCCCATATGGACTGCTGTAATTTTAGTAACTATACTGAGTATGTTCCTTACTTCCCGATTTGTCTTAATGGGTTATAATCTGATAAGTATTATTATTGTTGGTTTTGGGATGATGGCAGTATATTATGCCTATATGATACTGTTTGTTTCTGTACAGGGCGATACAATAGATTTCATTTTTCCTATGTTTATTTATGGATTGGCAACAGGTGTATTGTTTGTCCCGATTGTTTCATTTACCGCTTCTTCAGCACCACCTAAAATCGCAATTAATGCATCATTTGTAGGGATACTCGCTAGGTTTACAGGGTTTACAGCCAGTCTGGCATTTAGTAACGAACTTCAGTTATTTACTAAATCAGAAGTTCGGGAAAAGTTTCGGGAAGCAATTACAGAAACCAACCCTCAATTGCCAGCTACCTTACTCGATATCCAAAATCAATATATGAATGCAGGTAGTGATATCTATACCTCAAAAGTAGTTTCCACAGGATATCTTAATCAGATGGTAGGTCATCAAATATTGGCTCGTGCTACTAGAGATTATTATGATTGGATGCTAACTGGTGTGATTTTCGTAATAGCCACTTTACTTCTCTTACCTCAAATTAAAAATGTTGTTTTGAGATTAAGGAAAGGGAATATACCTTATTAAACTTTATGATAGAAAATATTGCCTCAGAGTATAATTGTGAAAATAAATATTAGATATGATACCATTCATTATACTTATGAGGGTTAGGTATTCAATCCAAATAATTTTTACGAAACTTTACAATACAACTCATAGATGAGGTGAATCGGAAAAAAAACTTATTTACAGTAAATTTGCACCCGATTCTCATGTTTAATTTGAGTTTTCATGGTTATTAGTTTTTATCCCCGGTCTCCGGGGATTTTTACTTTATTCTTTTGGTATTAAATGCTGTAGCTCAGGGTGAGTTTTTATACGCTCAATTTCATTTTCAATGATCCTCATAACGTCCTGTTTAACATTTTTGTAATTCTCTTCAATAATTGATGTGAACCGGTCTTCTCCACTATCATTTACAAATGATAAAATCTGCGGTATCTGCTGATAAGATTTAGTGTCTTCAGCTATTTTTTCATTATCCACAACAATTTCTGCATGAAACATTTTCTGTTCAATTCTTTCATCAAAATTATCAGACACAGCCCCTACAAACATTCCCTGACTTAATGTTGAAATTTTGGAAGCAGGTATCAGACTATCCAGTTGCGTAGATATAGAAGTGGACGTATCATTTCTGTTGATGGTCATGCTTTGTCTTTTCTGAAGGACTTTTCCAAAACGTTCCGAGAGATTTTTAGCCGTGTCTCCCACGACCTGACCACTGAATATATTCCCCACTGTATTCTGAATCACTTTACTTTCTTTATCTCCATAATCTCTTGTCAACTGGGAGAAATCCTGAAATCCTAAACAGACAGCTACTTTATTACTTCTTGCGGTTGCAATCAGATTATCCAATCCCCGAAAATAAATCGTGGGCAATTCATCAATAATCACTGAGCTTTTTAATTGTCCTTTTTTATTGATGAGCTTTACGATTCTGGAATTATAGAGCCCAAGTGCTGCTGAATAGATATTCTGCCGATCCGGATTATTTCCTACACATAATATTTTCGGTTCTTTTGGATTGTTGATATCCAATGAAAAATCATCACCGGTCATGACCCAATATAGCTGAGGAGATATCATTCGTGATAAAGGGATTTTAGCAGAGGCGATCTGCCCCTGAAGCTGGTCTTGTGCGCCACCTTGCCACGCGTCCATGAAAGGGGAAAGATAGTTCTCAAGATCAGTATAAGAAGTTAGAATCGTGAAAACATCAGAGTATTTTTTATTGAGCAGTTCAATGGCATGAGGAAAAGTACAGTATTTACCATTTTCATATATTTTCAGAAACCAGATAATAGCAGCTAAAAGAATAATGGGAGATTCCACGAAGAAGTCCCCTTGCTTTTGAATCCACGTTCTGTTTAAATTAAGCATGATGGTATAGGCTGCTTCATAAGCATCTGAAATATCCGTCATAAAATCAGGATTTAAAGGATTGCACCGGTGACTTCTTCGGGGATCATCAAAATTAATAACATAAAATTTTGGTTTTACTTTGTATTTATCCTGATGTTGCAATACATGATTATAAGCGATTGTTGAAAGATCATCAAACTTAAAATCATAGATATACATGGAGAAACCCTTTTCGATCTGCTGTTTGATATAATTATTGACGATAGCATATGACTTTCCTGATCCCGGAGTTCCCAGTACAATGGTTGCTCTGAATGGGTTGACAATATTGATCCAGCCTTGATTCCATTTTCCTTTGTAATAGAATTTAGTAGGAAGATTCACAGAGTATTCATTTTCCATCAATTGGGTTTCCTGCATAAAACTTTCATTCTCATTATTGAATACATCATCCATCAGGTTATGTTTTAACAGACGGCTCATCCATACCCCTGATACCATTAGGAGGATATATCCTATCGACATTGAAAGCATATATAAAAGAATGCCTGCCCCACCCCATTTCAGCAAAATAGTATTGAAGAAAAACATCACCGTTCCTACTGCCATGAAACCAATAATCTGAGACCAGGTTATCTTCTCGTCTTTTACTCCTTTTGTTCCCAGGCAACTTAAAGAGAGTAATACAATGGTAAAAACTTTTGTATAGAGATTGTGAGAAAACAAGCCTGCCGTTCTCTGGAAATTCTGCAGTATTCTGTTGATGATTTCCAATGTCCATCCTTTTTCATGAAAAAAGGAATAACAATACCAGTAATAATGCATCAGCAATATTATAATACTGACGGCACGCATAAATGCCATAATTTTAGCTAAGCCCCGTAGATCATCTTCACCTTGCATATCATTAATTTTTAAAGTTAGGATGATGAATTTACCGGGTGACAGAAGTCTGCTTTCTACACTGGCAGTGTCAGGCGTTATAAGGAAGCATTTGGCACAGTACTGAAACTTATTTTCTCATGGATCATAGCAGTTGTTGACCAAGGAATTTTTTACATTTGTCCTATAACAAAATATCAATGAAACCTGTACAATCAACATACACTGAACTACTGGACAGTATCGGATCCGCTATTGAGGTTGCAAGACAAAATGCAGTTAAGGCAGTTAACACTGAACTGGTGAAAGCCAACTGGGAAATTGGCAGGCATATCGTGGAATATGAGCAGCATGGTGAAGAACGTGCGGAATACGGAAGTAACTTACTGGCAACACTTTCCAAAGATCTGAGACAGCGTTATGGTAAAGGATTTGGCAGGCGTAACATTTTAGATATGCGCAGATTTTATCTGACCTATCAAAAATGGCAGGCAGTGCCTGCCAAATTAAGCTGGACTCATCTGGTTACATTGTTGGGTATTTCCGATGATACGGCAAGGAAGTTCTATGAAAAGCAGGCAGTACTGGAAAATTGGGGCTATCGCGAAATGGAAAGGCAGATCAACTCTTCCCTTTTTGAAAGGCTGGCATTGAGCAAAGATAAAAAGGGTGTACTGCAGCTGGCGGAAAAAGGTCACATCGTAACCGATTCCACAGAGGCTATAAAAGATCCTTATGTATTGGACTTTCTAAAATTACCTCAAAGTCATCGTGTTACCGAAAAAGCGTTGGAACAGAAGATTATTGACAACCTGCAGATGTTTCTTTTAGAACTGGGAAAAGGTTTTACATTTGTAGGAAGACAGTATAAAATATCACTTCGTAACAGGCATTTTTATATTGATCTCGTATTCTATCATCGTATCTTAAAATGTTTTGTGCTGATTGATTTAAAAATAAAACAGGTCGAGCACAATGACATAGGACAAATGAATTTATACCTGAACTACTTCAAAGCTGAAGAAAATGTAGTGGATGATAATGAGCCTATAGGTATTATCCTTTCTGCGGAAAAAGATGAAGTATTGGTAGAATATGCAACAGGTGGTATTTCTAATAAAATATTTGTATCCAAATACCAGTTGTATTTACCTGATAAAAAAGAATTACAGCAAAAGGTACAAGCGATCATGCAAAAAGAAAGTTAAGTATGAGAGGTCATCAGACTATCTTTTTCTTTTCTTTTTCCTCTTCTGCATTTGCTGTAAAAAAATCTGTTCTTCATAGTCTTCTCCCGGCACCGTTGGCAACAATCCGTGAAATGAGTCCATTGATTCAGTGTCACATAAATCATTATTGTCATCATTTAAAAATCCAAATAAGGGATGAAGTTGAAGGGGTAAAAATTGATTGGTTAGGAGTGATTCAGGTTGTACCTGCTTTTCATTAGAAGATCTTTTTAAATATTCAGGATCCTTCCATAAATCATTAAAGACAGCAGCGGAATATTCTTTTCCTAAATTTGACCCATTCCATACTGTTTGAGAGTTATGATCAATAAATGTGATTCCATACATACGTCCGGCTTCATTTCTGCGGATTACCGTATTGACACCCACAGACTTTAATTTCTCAACAAAATCTTTTTCATGATGACTCACTTTAAGGGCATTGTCAATCTTACTTTTAATTTCAGTTTTATTCGATTGAAGAGTAGATTCTTTACTTTTTAAAAAATGAGATTCCAGTGCAGGCAGCTGTGTGGCTTTTCCCATCGTTGAAGCTTTAAAGGGGTTTCCAATCTTATGTTTGTTTTTATCCAATGCAAAATACACCAAACCCCGCTGTGATTTTCCATGCAGTTCACCTTCAATTTTTTCAACCGCTATATTGAACAATGAAAGCAGAGCATTGTACTCTCCAAGTGTTTTAAAGGAATACACATCAGCTATATTCCTGATGACTGAGGCGATCTGATGTTTAATATTTCCGGACTGATAATCAACCGGTTTGAAAACCAGATTATTTTTAAAATCCTTATTTTCTGCAGCTGGCAATAAATTATAGGTATTTTCAAGTTGCCTGCACATATTCATCGATCGCCTTTTCTCAAATCGATCTGATATTTTCCTACCATTTTCATCAACACATACAGACACAATATGAATATGGGTACGGTCGATATCAGTATGTTTAAACACCATGTAGGGCTGCTCTCCATACCCCATCTCCTTCATATACTCTTCTGCCATCTTTACAAAATCCTTATCGCTGACCTTATCATTCGGATCGGGATTAAGCGATATATGTACCGTATGCTTTTCCGTTTTTAGATTGGCAGCCAGATAAGGATCGAAAGATCTCATTAATTGGGATATTGTATACGCTCCATCTGTGGATTCCACCATTTTATTCATCAACAAAATTTGTCCTTGTCCCTTTTCAACTTTATGATGATTATATGCTAAGGCACCATATAAATTACTGCTTCTGCCAATTTTTGCTATCATTGAACCATCATTTTTCTATATTCTCGTTAGTAAATTCATTCGCCAATTCGATAATTTTACGGCATAAAGCTGAAAGTTCAGCAGTGTGTTTCTCCAACTGATACAGAAATGCTGCGGCTTTTTTTTCGGTAAAATGGGTGTATAATAACTTAACCACCTGATTGTAATTCACACCCACTGCTCTAAACTGGGAATAAAAAGAAGTCAGTCTCATATAAAAATCAACCGTACCCTTATCAATTTTTACTGTTTTTATCTCTTTCGAAAACAATACGGATGTTATAAATTTAGCTTTATTGTCTATTCCAGAGGCTTCAAATAAAGACAGAAATTTGCTATTGTCTTCATCATCCAGCCGAAAAACATAACGGTGATTACAAGGGTTTATCTTTGGCTTTCGCCCACCTTTACTTCTCTTATTATTTTTCTGATCATTCATTAGATATCCATTTAAAGTTTGTAAACCTCGACTTCGGAGAGTGTTTTAAAGCTCCCGGCTGGGCAAGTTGTTTTGAGGCACAAAAAACAGTTATGAGGCACTCAAAACACAACTTGCCGTGTTCCGGTGAACACTATATTTACCATATCACAAAAACTGTTGTAACAAACGATCAACATCTTTCAGATGTCGTAATAAACACTAACTCTTCCTAAAAATCGATACAACAAGGTAAACAGAAGCAAGCAGATATATACAATATTACCCTCTTCCAATTGCTGCCAAATAACACCATCAATTACCTGAAAATCCGCACTGGGTTTGAAAACTCTTTCCTTTACAGCAACATATAAAATTGATAATGAAACGGGTAAATCATAAAAATGTAAAGTTTTAAAACTATAAAAGCGCAAAAGCAAAAAAGCAGTTACGAATATTCAAAAAAAAATATCTTCTAAACAAAGCAGTTACAAATATGACCTCTAAAAATTATATAGCTGTATACATCTTTAGATATTTAGGATAATACCGGAGTATTTCAATATATAAATCAACTTATACAGATTCTTACCAATCAAAATTATAAAACAACAATAAACACGTACGTTATGAAAGCAACAAAAAAAACTTTAAAAGTAAGTTTCTCCACTCAAAAAGGAGGTGTGGGAAAATCGACGATTACCCTATTACTTGCCAGCGTATTACATTACCGGTTGGGATATGATGTTTTAGTCATGGATTGTGATTTTCCACAATACAGTCTAAGCAATATGAGGGAACGTGATAAAAAAGCAATTATGCTGAATGATTACCATAAGAAGGCTGCTATGAAACAATTCCAACTTATTAATAAAAAAGCATATCCGATTATACGCTGTAAAGCAGAAAATGCAATGGAGGAATCGAACCAATATATTAAACAAACTCCCATAGCTCCGGGTATTATCTTTTTTGATCTGCCTGGTACTGCCAATACCAAAGGGGTTTTGACAACCTTGAAATCCATGGATTTTATTTTTGCCCCAATGACCGCTGACCGTTTGGTCGTGGAAAGTACGTTAGGATTTACCAAAGCTTTTATGGCTCTTCCTTCCGGTGAGCATGATCTTACAGAACAAGCGCTCTGGCTATTCTGGAATCAGATTGATGGACGGGAAAAGACAGGATTGTACGAAATATACGAAAAAGCGATTGCCGCCCTTCAGATGAATATTATGCAGACACGAATCATGGATAGCAAACGATTTCGTAAGGAATCCGACCATATCGGAAACAGTATTTTCAGATCAACACTTTTACCAGCAGAACATCTGCTTTTAAAAGCGACAAGAATGGATCTGTTTGTTGAAGAATTTCTAAGAATCACAAATCTATAAAACCCGAAAGATGGCTACAAACAATGACAACAACGATTTAGAAAAGCCTACCGTTGATGAAGAATATTTAATGCAGGTCATCAGTGGCGAACAACCGGCTCTTGATGAAGAAACTCATGTAACCAAACAAGCCGTTCAAAAATCTAAAGAAAAAACAAAACCTTATTCTTCTAAAAAACTAAACTATGAGGAAACCTTTTTAACGAATCGCTTTCCTTCAGGACGGAATGGTAAAGTCGTTTACATACGCCCGGAGTATCATGAAAGATTATTGCGGATTGTACAGCTTACCAGAGAAGAAAGGACAACCCTTTATTCCTACATCGACAATATTCTGGAACAGCATTTTTTGGAATATGGAAATGAAATTACCAATTACTTTAACAATCACTTTAAACCCATTTTATAACCATGGAAATTCTCATCATCATTTGCCTTCTGACCATAATTCTGTTATTACTCCACGACAAAATTACCCGAAAACTATCCCATTCTCATAAAACTGAAAAACAAGCAAATAATAAAAAGCAACCCAATATTATGGGTGAAGCAAAAACGTCACTCCATTCTGTGACAATGACTTCCTCTGAAAGACAAGAAAATGAACTTGGTTTTAATCCTTCTACTTTAGACATAGAATATGATATCAGCGAAAATGTCAGTCTATTAAATCCGCAGGAAGAGCTGGAATATCGTTTTAATAGTGAACCTGATCTTATTGAAGAGGAAGAAGAATGGAAAAAATACAGAATAATTGGTAAGGATAATAGTTTTGCCCAAGGGGTTACCTTTGAAGAACTAAGCACTGTGGAGATGTTTGTGAAACAAAATAGTTTTACCGCATCTCAAAAGGAAACAGCAGCAGCGATTGTTCAGAAAACTTATGGAACCGAATTATATACCTTACTTGAGAATTCTATGGAAAATGATTCCCATAAAATAGCATTACTATTAGATAATTCTTTTAACAATGAAGGAATATCCGGTTCTTCCGATATGCGGAAAAGCGATCTCAATGATTTTGAAATAGGGAAATTCATTTGAAGTTCCCTATTTTCTTTATAAAGCACTAAACTATTTAATCAAAAACAGCTTTTTGTAAAAAATGAAGATCACCTTTTTCTGCCATTATTTTATACAATTTTTCCATTTTTTCTAATTGATCACGACTTTTACAAGCAACATATTTTTGTGATAAATGAAAGATGTTCAAATCTTTCCAAATATAAAATAGCTCACTTTTTATCTCTTTTTTCGCATCTTTTTTACAGACTAAAGTCGCACTGTCACTCAATGGAAATATAAAGTTTCCCATGGTTTTATAGTTTGAGTCGTGTTCTTCGATAATAGGACAATCGCCTATCAGAGAGGGATACTTATCATAAAAAGTTATAAAGCAATTCTTATGAATCTCATCTAAGCTTTCTTCATTAGAAATAGGCTGTAGTGAAAGAAGAATTCGTTTTGTTTCCTGAACTATCTCTTTCTTATTTAAATTATTTATAATTTCTTGTGTTATTTTCTGGTCTGAATCAATTGGACGTATAGCTAATCCCAATTGTTCGATAGGAATATCTTTAACAAGATTTTTGGCAATTTCATCAACTTTGGGAACTCTCCATTTTGTTAGATTAGCCAAATAAATCATCCATGTAAGTTCTCTTCCACTCATCTGTTGACTTTTTAAAATTTTTGCTAAAGTTTTAGACAATATAGTATCTACTTCTTCATACATCCTTTCGATATTATCCCCTTTACTCCCATTTATATCAAAAAGATTCCTGCCATCTTCAAAGAAAATAGCTTTAGGGCTTTGCATCTTACTGATAATTCTTTTGGATTCCTTGTTATATACCCACAACATATTGTTTTCATCACTGAAATTCTTACTCAGGAATTTAGGTATGTAGTGATGTCTCTTTGATTGTTCTTTCATGGTTAAGTACTATTTTTTGAAAGTAATAAAAATATTCTTTACAAAGCACAATGGAGCCAAACAATTCCTAAAAACACCAAATTCCAGTAAGATACTCTCATACCAAACACCTTTGTCTCAAAGCCCATAAAGCATGGGTTTTCATAATCATAAAAATCTATTCATTATGAAAAGACAAAGAAAAAAAATCTTGTTAACAGCGTTGCTTCTGTTAATCGGATTGACTATGAGTGCTCAGGGAAACGGCTCTGCCGGAATCAATGAAGCTACGCAGATGGTCACCTCGTATTTTGATCCGGCTACAAAACTTATTTATGCCATCGGAGCGGTTGTAGGACTCATCGGAGGGGTAAAGGTTTATAACAAATTCAGCAGTGGCGATCCTGATACCAGTAAAACCGCTGCCAGCTGGTTTGGAGCATGTATCTTCTTAATTGTTGCCGCAACAATCCTTCGTTCATTCTTCCTTTAAAACATTGTTTATGGTTAGCTATCATATCAACAAAGGAATCGGAAGAACGGTAGAGTTCAAAGGATTGAAAGCACAGTACCTGTTCATATTTGCAGGAGGATTATTGGGAATATTAGTATTCGTAATGATCATATATATGGCTGGAGTCAATACCTACTTATGCCTTTTTCTTGGCGGCTCAATTTCAGGTCTTTTGATCTGGCAAATATTCTCTCTCAACAGAAAGTATGGTGAGTATGGACTGATGAAATCAGGTGCTAAAAAGAGACATCCTAAATACATCATCAGCAGAAAATCAATCTGTAGGTATTTCAAATCGAACGTCAAAAATGCTGCATCATGAGAAATCAATCAAAAGCGGCAACACTGGAGAGCAAGTTTCCACTGATTGGCATTGAAGAGAACTGTATTATTTCAAAAGATGCTGATGTTACCGTTTGTTTCAGGGTAAGACTACCCGAACTGTTTACCGTTGCATCTGCTGAGTACGAAGCCATTCATTCGGCATGGTTCAAAGCAATAAAGACATTACCTGATTACAGCATTGTTCATAAACAGGATTGGTTTATCAAGGAAAATTACCAGCCGGATTTATTGAAAGAAGACCAAAGTTTTCTGTCCAAATCTTTTGAAAGACACTTTAACGAAAGACCTTTCTTGAATCACTACTGTTATCTTTTTCTTACCAAAACTACAAAGGAAAGGATGAGAACGCAGAGTAATTTCTCATCGCTCTGTAAAGGAGTTTTGATTCCGAAAGAGATTAGGGACAAAGAAGCGATCAGCAGATTTATGGAAGCCGTTGATCAGTTTGAAAGGATTATGAACGACAGTGGATATGTTTTCCTTGAAAAAATGACCGCTGATGGAATTACAGGTACAGAAAAACAATCTGGATTGTTAGAACAGTATCTGACTCTATCAAGAGAAATCAATCCTTCCCTTCAGGATCTGAACTTAGGAGCAGAAGAAATGCGTATTGGTAACAACCGCATCAGCATGCACACCCTTTCGGATACGGATGATCTTCCGGGTACAGTTTCTTCGCATAGCAGATACGAAAAGTTAAGCACAGACAGAAGTGATTGTCTGTTATCCTTTGCCTCTCCTGTCGGACTGCTTTTAAACTGTAATCATATCTACAATCAATATCTGTTCATTGACAACAGTGAAGAAAACCTGTCGAAGTTTGAAAAGTCCGCCAGAAATATGCACTCCTTGGCAAGATACAGCCGAGCCAATCAGATTAACAAGGAATGGATTGAAAAATATCTCAATGAAGCGCATTCTTTCGGACTGCAGTCGATCCGTGCTCATTTCAATGTCATGTGCTGGTCTGACAGTCCTGCTGAGCTTAAACAGCTGAAAAATGATACCGGAAGTGCCTTGGCACTGATGGAATGCAAGCCCCGTCACAACACAACAGATACTGCAACATTGTATTGGGCAGGAATTCCCGGGAATGCAGGAGATTTTCCAAGTGAAGAAAGTTTCTACACGTTTATAGAACCTGCACTATGTTTTTTCACTGAAGAAACCAATTATCAGGACTCGCCCTCACCCTTTGGGATTAAGATGGCAGACCGATTAACGGGCAAACCTATTCATCTGGATATTTCCGATCTTCCGATGAAGCAAGGGATTATTACCAACCGAAACAAGTTTATCCTTGGTCCTTCAGGAAGTGGTAAATCCTTTTTCACGAATCATATGGTTAGACAGTATTATGAGCAGGGAGCTCATGTTTTACTGGTTGATACCGGAAATTCCTATCAGGGACTGTGTGAACTGATCAAAGGTAAAACCAAGGGTAAAGATGGGGTTTATTTTACGTATACAGAAGACCATCCTATTGCTTTCAATCCATTCTATACTGATGACGGCATCTTTGACATTGAAAAAAGAGAAAGTATCAAAACATTGGTACTGACCCTATGGAAAAGAGATGATGAACCACCTACCCGCTCCGAGGAAGTAGCCTTATCGAATGCAGTCAGTGGTTATATTGAGCAGATCAAAACCAATGAGCAGTTCCCGTCATTCAATGGCTTTTACGAATATGTAAAAAATGATTACCAAAAAGTATTGGAACAGAAAAAGGTCAGGGAAAAAGACTTTGATATCGCCAACTTCCTGAATGTACTGGAACCTTACTATAAAGGTGGAGAATATGATTATCTGCTTAATTCTGATCAGCAGCTTGATCTTTTATCTAAGAGGTTTATTGTTTTCGAGATTGATGCGATTAAGGATCATAAAATCCTTTTTCCGATTGTCACAATTATCATTATGGAAGTTTTCATCAACAAAATGCGAAGACTGAAAGGAATCAGGAAATTGATTCTCATTGAAGAAGCATGGAAGGCGATTGCCAAAGAAGGAATGGCTGAATACATCAAATATCTTTTCAAGACGGTAAGGAAATTCTTCGGAGAAGCGATTGTGGTCACTCAGGAAGTGGACGATATCATTCAGTCACCCATTGTTAAAGAGAGCATTATCAACAATTCAGACTGTAAGATTCTTTTGGATCAGCGGAAATACATGAACAAGTTCGACGATATTCAGGCTATGTTAGGTCTTACCGACAAAGAAAAGGCACAGGTACTGTCTATCAACATGAACAATGATCCTAAGAGACTGTATAAAGAAGTCTGGATCGGACTGGGCGGAACGCACTCGGCAGTGTATGCCACAGAAGTTTCAACTCAAGAATATCTTGCTTATACGACCGAAGAAACTGAAAAAATGGAAGTCATGAATCTGGCTTCAGAACTTGATGGCAATGTTGAACATGCCATTAAGAGGATATCTCTGCGGAGAATCAAACCGAACAGCAAAGAGGATTAAAACAATTAAAAATTTTACAACAATGAAAAATTCAATCATTACAACAGTTATGGTTATTATACTGGCCGTAACATCACTAGCTAAAGCTCAATTTGTAGTAACAGACCCTGCGAATCTGGCATCAGGTATTCTTAATTCTGCCAATGAAATTGTACAAACCTCAAATACGGTTTCCAATGTGGTGAAAAACTTCAATGAGGTGAAGAAGGTTTATGAACAGGGGAAAGAGTATTACGACAAACTCAAAGCAGTAAATAATCTCGTTAAAGATGCCCGTAAAGTTCAACAGACTGTGTTACTGGTAGGTGATGTTTCTGAAATGTATGTCAACAATTTCGGAAAAATGCTGAACGACCCCAATTTCAATGCGCAGGAACTGACGGCTATTGCTAATGGCTATTCTACTTTACTTAATGAAAGCACAGAACTGCTTAAAGAATTAAAGCAGATTGTGACCTCAACCAACTTATCATTGAATGATAAAGAAAGAATGGATGTTATTGACCGGGTATATAAAGAAGTGAAGGACTATCACAATCTGGTAAGGTATTATACCAACAAAAACATCTCGGTCAGCTACCTGCGTGCTAAAAAACAGAATAATACCCAAAGGGTATTAAATCTTTACGGAACAGTCAATCAAAAATACTGGTAAGATGGAGCCTAATAATTTACATGAAGTACTTCGTTCGGTGTACGACGAAATGATGCCACTTTGTGCAGATATGGCAGCAGTTGCTAAAGGTGTTGCTGGATTGGGAGCCCTTTTCTATGTGTCATTAAAGGTTTGGCAGGCTCTAAGCCGTGCCGAACCCATTGATCTGTTTCCTATGCTCAGACCATTTGCCATAGGTATCTGCATTATGTTCTTTTCTACGCTGGTTCTTGGCAGTATCAACGGAGTACTGAGCCCTGTTGTTCAAGGAAGTCATTCGATGCTGGAAAATCAGGTACTGGATCTCAATGAACTGCAGCAGAAAAAGGATCTGCTGGAAAGAGAGGCTATGCTTCGAAACCCTGAAATGGCTTATCTGATTTCAGATGAGGAGTTTGATAAAAAGTTGGAAGAGTTAGGCTGGTCGCCGTCAGATCTGGTTACCATGTCCGGAATGTATATAGAACGGGAAATGTTTGCCATTAAGAAAGATATCAGGGACGGCTTCAGGGAATTTTTAGAAATACTCTTTCAGGCCGCAGCTTTGGTCATCGATACGATCCGAACCTTCTTTCTCATTGTCTTGTCTATTCTCGGGCCTATAGCATTTGCCATATCGGTATGGGATGGTTTTCAGTCTACCCTAACCCAGTGGCTGACCCGATATATCAGTGTGTATTTATGGCTTCCTGTTGCTGATATGTTCAGTGCTATTCTTGCGAAGATACAGTCTTTGATTATTGAAAAAGATATTGAAATGCTCGCTGATCCGAACTTTATCCCTGATACTTCCAATACGGTTTATATCATCTATATGATTATCGGAATTATCGGATACTTTACTGTTCCCACCGTTACCGGATGGATCATTCAGGCAGGAGGTGCAGGAAACTTTATGCGTAATGTAACACAGATGGCTCAAAAATCAGGAAATGTTGCAGGGGCTGCAGCAGGATCAACTGCAGGCAATATTTCAGGTCGACTCCTTAAATAATAAAATCATTAACAATGGAATTTAAAATCTTAAGAAATATAGAAAACAGTTTTAAGCAGATCAGGCTTTTCACATTCGTTTTTTCCCTTTTGTGTTTCGGAGTTGTGGGAATTGTGGTTTACAAATCCTACAGTTTTGCGGAGGAACAAAGGCAGAAGATTTATGTGCTGGATAATGGCAAATCCCTGATGGTTGCATTGTCACAGGATATGTCTATCAACCGACCTGTAGAAGCCAGAGAACATGTCAGAAGGTTTCATGAGTTGTTCTTTACAATAGCTCCTGATAAGGATGCGATTGAAAGTAATGTTAAGAGAGCCTTCAATCTGGCCGACCAATCAGCCTTCAACTACTATAAAGACCTATCGGAAAAAGGCTATTACAACAGGATTATCAGCGGAAACATTCAGCAAAGAATTGAAATCGACAGTGTTGTGGGTAATTTCAACAGCTATCCTTACGAGATCAGAACATTTGCCAGGCAATATATCATCCGATCGAGTAACCTTACTAAGAGAAGTCTTGTCACTCACTGTTCCCTAGTCAACTCAGTACGTTCGGACAGCAATCCTCAGGGATTTACGATTGAAAAATTCAACGTCGTTGAAAATACAGATATAGAAACTGTTACACGCTAAATATCGCCATGGAAAAATTCAGAAAAAAAATTGACAGTTACGTTCACCGATTGGAAAACCGTTGGAACGCTTTGACCCGTAAGCGGCAAAGAACGTTTACAAAATTGCTGTTAGCAGTTTATATTCTTATAACAGTGTTCTCATTGTTTTATATATGGTCAGGGAAAAACGATTCTTTGTCAATAAGCCATATCAGTGGCATTCCAAAAAATATTACCGTTAAAAATGCCGTACCATGAATTCAGAAAACAGAAATAATATCAGAATTACGGAAGGAAACTCTTCCGTTGATATGGGAGAACGACAGTCAGCACCTCGTGAAGGATGGGAAAAGTTCAAAAAACCGATGATCTATTTTCTGATGGTCATTGCCTGCGTAGGATGCCTCTATATGATTTTTAAGCCGAAAGAGGAAAATCGGATTACAGAGAATGTCGGATTTAACACAGCTGTACCACAGGCAGCCGACGACAAACTGCAGTCAGATAAGCAGAAAGCTTACGAACAGCAGTTGCTGGAGCAGAAAGATGAAGAAAAAAGAAATGCTTTGACTTCTTTATCCGACTACTGGACAGATATTCATCCAACAAACTCTGTTAACGATCAGTCATCTGTGCCCGTTAGCACTACCAAGGTAATGCAAGCTGATCAAAACGCACTGGTGAGTTACAGGAATGCACAACAGACTTTAGGAAATTTCTACAGCAGGGATAATACGGAAATTGATCATCTGAGAAAAGAAATTTCAAGGTTAAAAAGTGAGGCCATTCAAAATAGAACAGAGCCTAAGAATACGACAGTAGAAGATCAGCTACAACTGATGGAAAAATCTTACCAGATGGCCGCCAAGTATCTTCCTGCTCCTAAACTTCCGGAACAGACTCTGACACAAGGCAGTACAAACAAAAAAGAATCTGATAAAAAGGATAACCTGGTTGGGGTAAAATCTATTCGGCATAGTGTTGTTTCGAGTTTGTACCGAGAACCGTCAGACAGTGTTTTTATTGCAACATTGAACCACAACAGATTTAATGGCTTGCAGTCAGATCCGGGCAATACGGTTCCGGCAAATAAAAACAGTATCAGAGCCATAGTTCATGAAACAAAAACGTTGATTGCGGAAACCACTGTTTCGCTTAGACTCACTGAATCGATGAAACTTGGAAAATCAGTACTTCCTACAGGAACGATTGTAAGAGCGCACGGAAAATTTGAAGGCGGAAGATTGCTTTTAAAGATATCCAGCATTGAACATCAAGGAAGCATCAGTCCTGTTGACGTCGATATCTATGATAATGACGGGCAGATTGGGCTGTACATCCCCTATTCACCTGAACAAAATGCAGTAAAAGATATTGCAGCGAACATGAGTCAGAATTCGGGAACCAATATTATGATGACTCAGTCTGCCGGACAACAGGCAGCCTCAGATCTTAGCAGAGGGCTGATTCAGGGTATATCGGGATACTTCCAGAAAAAGATCAGAACACCGAAAGTCACTGTAAAAGCAGGTCATCAGGTACTACTGGTCTCCAAGAAATAAATTTTAATAAAATACAATTACAAAGCAATGAAATTACAATCCAAAATATTTTTTATACTGCTTTTTATCCTACTGACGATCAGCAGAATAAAATCTCAGGAAATTCAGGGATCCATTCCATTACAAGAAGCCAGGCTGGAACCGTTTAAAATGGAAGTCACGTACAACAAAACGAGCCACATTCTATTCCCTTCACCTATTCGGTATGTAGACTTAGGCAGTGAAAACCTCATCGCCAACAAAGCTGGAGATATAGCTAATGTTCTTAGAGTAAAATCCTCAGTAAGAGATTTTGAAGAAGAAACTAATTTTTCTGTGGTTACAGAAGATGGCAGGTTTTACAGTTTTGATGTTTTTTACAGTACATATCCGGACACGCTTAGCTATGATCTCTCAAAACTTGAAAGAACAAAAGAACAGCAATACAGTACGGATGTCCTGTTTGAAGAACTTGACGGTGAATCATCATCGCTCACTGAGCTGATGATAAAAACACTGTATGAAATTCCTAAAAGAACGATCAGGCATATTGGTTCAAAAAGTTTTGGAATCCAGTTTTTTCTCAAATCTCTATATGTTTATGAGGGAAAGTTTTATTTTATTATTCAGATAAAAAATAAAAGCAATCTCTCCTTTCATATTGATTTTGTCAATTTTAAGATCGCAGATAAAAAGAATCTTAAACGTACAGTCGTCCAAGACAAAATACTGTCACCCCTTCGAACCTATCCTATCCTTTCGCCAGTCAACTTTCAATCCAATGGTGAATATCTTTTCCTCCTGGATCAGTTTACCCTTTTGGAAGATCAGGTTTTGGAAATTGAATTAATGGAAAAAGATGGCGGACGTCATCAAAAGATTCAGATTGAGAATTCTGATCTGGTTCATGCAAAAATAGTTGAAGATCTACATTTAAAATTAAAATAAGATGAAAAGTATATTAATCGTTATCATGTTTTTTTATCTGAGTGATAGTGTGTACGGACAAAGAATGTTCCCTAAGCAAAAAAGTATAGAAATTAATTCCGGGCTTCTTATTAAAAAGAATTCAGAAAACTATTTTATTAACACTGGTATAGCCGTTTTCGCTAAAAAAGGAAATTACATGCTTTACAGTTTGGAATACAGTAATAATTCAGTCCCTTATAAATCGGTAAAAATTCCTATTGAAAATTATATTGCAGAAGCCGGTTACAGTTTCAATATACTCGCTAACCGGACGAAAAATTTCATGGTCAATACAACACTATCAGCAATGGGCGGTTATGAGCATATTAATCAAGGGGAAGAGATGTTGTATGATGGTGCAAAACTGTTGAGCGAATCTTCTTTCATTTATGGTACGGGAGCCAAACTTAGTTTGGAGACCTATCTATCAGACCGTATTGCCATTATTGCTTCATCCAAAGCCAGGCTATTATTCAAAACTTCACAAAATCAACTGGTGAGTTCTTTAGGAATTGGAATCCGTATTAATCTTTAAAAAATTGTTATGAAAAAATTAATTAATATCACAAGATGTGCTTCAGGCATTCTTTATACATTTGCAGTGCTATTTTTAATCGAATGTTCTTTGTCATCATGCGCAGACCATGAACTGGAAATTACCCGGAACTTTCCTTTTGAAATTGCTGTAATGCCGGTTCAAAAAGGTATTGCGATCGGAGAAACGGTAGAAATCAGATGTACTATCGCTACTAGTGGAAACTATACCGGAACTCATTATTCAATCAGATACTTTCAGTCTGACGGAAAAGGGAGTTTAAGAATCTTTGATAATCCCGCGTTGATACCCAATGATACATATCCACTGCAAGAAAAAGAATTCAGACTATATTACACTTCTGAATCAACAGTTTCTCAAAGTTTTGACATTTGGATTTCTGATAATATGGGAAACGAACAAAAACACAGTTTTCAGTTTAACCCGCAAAATGCAGGGACACTTTAACAGGTAGGAATTAAAAATAAATTTAATTAGGCTATTTCATCAGAAATAGCCTTTTCTATATTTTCAAATAATTGGTGGTGTGATATCAGCGATCAAAAAGCAGCAACATTTTTGATTGAATACTGAATTTGATCAAAGTTGTTGCCTCTATATAATATAGCGAAAAGACGTTTTCGACCAGCGGAAGAAATTGTCTTTTCGCCGAAAAATTAAAAAACGGCAATTTAAGTTGCCGTTTTCTAACCTGTTTTTTATAAATGTCCATCATCTGCAAATGATATGTATTGCGTTGATGTTAATATACAATGATCTAATAATTTAATGTTCAGAAATTCTGATGCATTTTTAATATTCTGTGTTACTTTTAAATCTTCTGCCGAAGGTTTCAAATTTCCTGACGGATGATTATGAGCTAAGATGATACTGGTAGCATTAGAAAGTAATGCTGCCTGCATTATGATCCGAACATCTACAATCGTTGAAGAAATGCCTGATTCAGAAATTTTTTTGATCCCCAAAACCTGATTTGCCTGATTCAGATAGAGCGCATAAAAAGATTCCCTGTAATCAATTTCTTCAACATCAAAATGTTGGCGAAATACCTGCACTGCGTCACGTGAGGTTAGAATCGTTTTTTCGCAATTTCCTTTCCTGGTATATGTTAACTTTATTTCATTGACAATATTATAATTCATGATTTTTGCTCATGCACGGCTGAGACTTTGATTTCCCGTGCTTAGAATAGATTAAAATGTACTCAGTTAATTCATTATTAGTGAATCAGAACCCAAGCGGGCAAAAGTTTCACATAGTTCAAAAGCTTTCTGGGATTTTGATTGCGCGGTTCCACCTAAAACGATGGATTGCAATTTTGCTTCATCATTTTTGTAAGTTCGGACATTTTGAAAATACCCTGTTACTGCATTATAAGCTCCGAATAAAGTTCCTTTTGTAGTCTCCATTTGCTGGCTTTCGCTAACCATTGCATATGCAAATGCGTCATCAACTGTATTTTTAAAAACGGTTGATATTTCATCAAAATTTCCTTGTTGTAAATGATTTAAGGCTTCTTTATTGGGACATAGCGCCAACTGAATTAATTTTTTGATCTGCTCGTCACCGACCGTAATTTTTGACCAATGATTAAATGTATTTTGCAATTCGCTACTTAGTTTGTTGGCTAATCCCATGACTTTATGAGCGTCTTCTAATCTCTGCTTTGCTCCTGCAGTATGTCTTATACGTACTACATTACTCATATTTTTAAGAGAAGCATTTAAGGTGTTTTGGCAAACAATTCGCACAGGAGTAAATGCGGCTGTTATGCTTCCGCTTCCATCGTGTGAAGTAGTAAGAAAAATATATTTTTCTGTAACATCGTCTCCATTTCCCACTCTTATATAATCAGGTAATTTTGCCGTTATAAATATGCGTTCACCGTTTCCCAATGCTCCGGCAGTCTCGTATAAAATACCATCTTCACCGCCTACGATAGCATCAAAAAATGTAAAAGCTTCACGATTTTGGACAATTTGATAGTCTTTACCCACCACGCCCAAAACTGTATTATTATCCGTTCGGATATTTGCATAGTAGTTGGGAACTTCTAACTCTGTATTTGATATTTCTATCCCGTTTTCATTTTCAATAATTCCTGAACCTTTGGTAAAAAGCGGAGATTTTTCTACGTCATAATCAAGGCCAGCAAATTTTATTGCCTCCTCACTTGTTGGATGTTCTTGTACAATCTGTCCCAGGTTATGCCATGTTTTTTCCTTTACGCTGAAAAATGAATATTTTCCTGTTCTGTTGTTGAAATTTAAATTATGTGCCATGATGTTAATATTTAAATGTTAAAAAATGTGTTTAATAATTTTAGAATGGTAAGTCATCATCCTTATCATTTTGATTGGATTTTGGTTCTTTGCTTGTTGTCTCTTTTTCAGGTTTAGTTTTGCTAATACTGTGTATCTTAATCTTTGATGTATGAAAATTGAGCCCCGCATGTGCTTCGCCGTCTTTTCCAATCCATGCTCTTGTATAAACTCTCCCCATCAATTCGACTAATGTGCCTTTAGTTAAAAGTTCAGCCACTTTAGAAGTAATCCAGTAAGAGCAGTCAAAAAAAGTTGTCTGTTCGATACGCTCGCCTTGTTTGTTGCGATAATTGTCATTGGTAGCAATAGAGAAATTAACTACTTGTTTTTTGTTTGACAGAGTACGGACTTCCGCATCTCTTGTCAGTCTTCCGATAATGTTCATAATTGTTCTTTTTAAAATTGCACATTTTGATAAGTTTTCAATCTCTTCTCAGTTCTTTCTCTCAAAGCCCTCGTGGGCTTCGCTAAATATTTTTCAAAAGAAAAACCGGAAAAAAGAAAGCAGATATGAAGTGTTGGCAATGAATAAGAGCAAAAGGAAACGGAATAATTGGAGGGTACCTTTAGGGAGGAAACCGTTTATGCCGTAGTCTTTTGCTGGCAACAGGAAATGGCTGTCAACAATACCTTAGCTGCCTTTTTACCGGTTGATTATGAAAAATGTAAATATTTCAACTAAACAATCAGACAGTAGCAGCCAAAGTACCTCTTAAAAGTAAAATATCCGGTACTTACGAACTTTTAGAAATAATTTTATTAAATAATATCAACAACATGGAATATTTAACAAAAGATGATTTATGTGAATTTAAGAAGGAACTGTTTCATGAATTACATAAAATATTTGTAGAAAACAGCAAGACTTTAGATAAAAATGAAAATGAATGGGATTGGCTTAGAAGTAAGGCAATTCGGAAATTACTTGCAATCTCACCTGCAACCTTACAAAATCTTCGTATTGGAGGAAAAATCAGGTATAAAAAAATACTGGGCTCTTATTACTACAACAAAAAAGATTTAGAACTATTATTTAAAACAGAATGATAATGGATAAGTATTGGAAAACATTTTTGAAAAGAATTTCGGAGGATAGAAGACTAAATGTATGGCATCTTGTTCTTCTTATGGCAATTATGCAATTAGGTATAGATCAAAACGAGACAAAAACCATTAGAGTCAGCAGAAGTATACTTATGAAGAAATCACACATTTTAACTCTACCCACATATCATAAATATTTTAAAGAATTACAGGCAATTGGCTATATCATTTATTATCCTTCCTATCATCCAAAAATCAGAAGTTATATACGGATGCAATCTTGACTAAGTTCGATGTTGACTAATTCAGCAAATAAAAAGAGAGCTTTAACTATTAAGCTCTCTTTCGTTTAGACATTATCTCCTATTCATTATCTTTATAATCCTTTATATTTTTCTCAGTCTTAAATTTTTCTTTTAAAATTTGCATTTCTCTGTTAATCATTTCTTGGGTTGTAATCGCATAATCTTCAGTTTGCGTAACTGAATGATGTCCCATCATTTCCTTTACAACATGAATTGGAACACCATTTTTCAAGGTCACAGTGCTACCAAATGTTCTGCGTGCTCTATGGGTATTTAAATCTCCCTCAATTTCGCAAATCGCAGCAATTTCTTTTAGGTATTCGTTCATTTTTTGATTTGATTTAACAGGAAGGACCAGATTTGTTTCTACACACAAAGGATGTCTACTGTACATATTAATAAGTGAAACTGCTTTTTCAAGTAACGGGATATCTGTTCGAGATTTAGTTTTTTGACGTTTAGAAATAATCCACATCGATCCATCAATTCCATCTTTAATATCAGTTTTCCTAAGTTGTTTTACATCTATATATGCAAGACCGGTATAGCATTGAAATACGAAAATATCTCTAATAGTATTTAATCTGTCTGTTGAAAAAACTTTATTCTCAATTGTACTTAACTCTTTACTAGTTAAAGGTTTTTTATCAAGTTTTGTTTTTTGAGATTTAAACAACTTGAAAGGATCTTTTGTTATAATTTCTTTGGCTATAGCACGAAAAACTATTTTTTTAAAATTTGCAATATATTTCAGTGTTGTATTATTAGAACACTTTCTTATTGTTTTAAGGTAAAATTCATAATTGATGATAAAACTATAGTTTAATTCTCGGAATTCAATATCTTCACATTTATAATGATCAAAAATAAAATCCTTCACATGAGATCTTGCCGTTACATAACGATCATGTGTTCCTTTAGCATAGTCACCAACTTCAACTAAAGCTAACATTTCGTCATTATGTTTTTGAAACTCTTGCAGTACAGTTGTTTTAGCTATTGTATTTCCTTGAATAAAATCAATAATAGCCTTTGTAGTAATGGATTTTCCATTAGTTATTAATTCAGTTCTAAAATTACTGATCCTTAAAATTATAGAATCTAAATATTGATTTAAAGATCTTGCATCTTCCTTATTACCTATTGCTCTCTCAACATTCTGATTCCATCGATGGTTATCCCACTTTCTTTTTGTCGAGATTTCTTTTGGTATTCCATCAACTGTAACTCTTAGATATACAAATCGGAAACTATCGCCTTTTTTCCAAGGCGTCTTTAAAAAAAAAGAAACGCCTAAACTTTTTTCTAACATAATTCGAAAATTTTGGATTATTAAAATTCGAATTAAATTACCATAAAGTCAAGTCGTCAACCACCTTAACCAGTTCATCTATAAATACTTAAAACCAATTCCATGGCAGTTTTTTGGTCGTCCTAAAACTGCCACGATTCTGCCAGAATAATTTTAAGCAATTTTAAAAATTATGCGCATATACAAAGCATAAAAAAAGCTGTAATTAATTAAATTACAGCTTTTTAATACATTTTTGAGTGTTTTTGAAAAATTTACTTTTCATACTCTGCGGAGAGTGAGGGATTCGAACCCCCGGACCTGTTACAGTCAACAGTTTTCAAGACTGCCGCAATCGACCACTCTGCCAACTCTCCTTCAACTCCGGTAGTACCGTTGTTTTCAGTGGTGCAAATATAGAAAGTTTTTTATTACTGACAAAATATTTTTTCAATAAAATTCGTATTTCTGGTGTTTTAAAGAGACAGCAATGCCCTTAACCAAATAAAATTTGAATATTAAGATCTCAACATCAGATATTTAAACTCAGGGATGAAATATTTACGGTTCAATATTTTTTCACTAATTTTTTAACCATAGTAATACTCGGTAGTCACGTCTCCGCTAAAAGTTGGGTACATATCCTGTTTCTCCATATGTAACTCAAATAATCTTTCGCCGTTTTTACTTCCTCCCCGTATTTTTAAAGAATGCCATCCGTTTTCCAATGATAGCGTAATACTATTTTCCTCATTAATTGTAGTAATATCTTTTAAATAGCCGATTCCTACAATTTTCACTTCATTATTAGCCGTCTGGAATACCCAGCCTCTTGATTCTACTTCCACTTCATCATCATTCAGGATTTTTTCCTCATTCACAGAAACCCTGAATGCATAATAGTCTTCCTCTACTCCTATGATTGGAATAGCAATTCCTGATTTTGTTATTTCATCCCCGTGTTCGTTTTCTACAAAATACTTTAAAATATTATTACCTGAAAGATGATTTTCTTCCAGATATTTTGCTAACAGCTGTGGACTAAACACCACGAAACCTTTAAGTTCTGAGAATATTTTCTTCATATATGGATTGGATTTGGATTAAATTTCGTCTACCTTTTTAAATATGACAGGCGGATCCGTCATATCATTAAAATAGGAGGTTCGGTATTAACTGATCATATTTTCCTCATTGAATGCTATAAAATCATTTTGCGAAATGTTGTCAATACTATCTATCAGTCTATCTTCTGCAGCTATTTCATTATCATAAAATTGTTCAAGATATTCTTCACTTTCTTCATCATCTCCATCAGGATTATCTGTAAAAAACTCTTCAGATTTCAGGTTATTGATTACATCTAAAGTATAATCTATTGTTGATTTTATCTTCAACTCCTCTCCTTTTACAATCTTTATGATATTGGTTGCAATCATGACAATATTCACCGCAATTGCGGCCTGATAACTACTGTATTCATCGTCTTCAGGAGCTAACTGATCCAGATTATTAAACCTCTCAATATCTGAATAATTTAGCTCATTACCCATAAAAACATGGTTGAAAACATAGTCAGAAAACTCAGTAAGCAGCGTACTCCCATTCTTAAAACGCTGAGCATAATCATAATCATCATCTTTAATTTCCTCTTCAAAAAGTTGATACAGGTCTTTAATTCTTATAAGTGATGACAGATTAAATTTGATTTTATTTTCTTTACTAAGGTTTAATGATTTTTCTTTAACTGAATTTTCGCTCATGTCTGTTTATTTATATTTTGGTTGATATTTTCCTTCAGGAATGTGGTACTTCCCTCCTTCCTGTCTATTTTTACTACACTTACCTGTTGTACCTTCTTCAAATTTAACATTATTATTGTTCATGTGATGCTCACAATCAATACAAATTTTCGTGCTAGGTTCAATTTCCTTAATTCCTTTTTTAGCATTAATTAAAGCTTCCTCAGCGTGAACATTGTCTGCTTTACTTTGTATCACAGTAACTCCCATTTCTTTTGCCCATTCTTTTATCTGTCTTGGTACATATTTCTTACTTGAAGAAACATAGTAATTACCATTACCATCCGTTCCTACAGCCGTGACACTGAATCCTTTGGCATCACCAAGAGTACTGTGGGCATCCTTAACTAACTCCTGTAAAAAGTTAACAGGATCATTATGTAGACCAAAAACATCTACCCAGGTATTGCTGTCACTTACAAAAGCATACATGGTATCGTTATTACCCAGTAATCCAATAGGATCTTTTGATATATATGTTCCGGAAGAAGAATCATAATATCTCCATCTGTTATAATAAATCCCTTCCACTTCCTGATCTGCATACTGGCCAAGTTGACGGAATGGAATAAAATACAGGTCTCCTGTACAATCTCTGAGGTTTCCATAGATATCAAACTCAGCCTTCCAGATCAGCTCTCCTTTTTCATTATAGGACTGTATGGGTCTTCCAATATAATCTGAAACGATACTGAAGCGCTCTCCATTTATAATTTTTGCACAAGGACAAAATGCGCCTCTTTCGTATACCCACGTTACGATATTTTCTGTTACTTCATCTTCTTTTTCCCATTCACCTGCATCAGTGATGTGGGTTTTAGGAATTTCTTCTATATCATAACTCCATTCATGTAAAAGGACATTAGCATCCCATACAAATCGGGTTACTTTATTTTCTGTGATTTTTGAAATTCTCCGTCCAAGTGCATCATATTCAAAACGTACTTCTTTACTATTGGGACGTTTTACTTTTGCCAGCATTCCGTTGGCATTCCACGAATACGCCCAATCTCCGGATTCCCATTCTGGATTCTGGATTTCTTCTGAAAGGCCAGTATGTACATCAGGCAAATCGGTTTCTTTCAGTATTTTTTGATTACTAAACCAATCTGAAGCTATGGGTTTGTAATAAGGATGAATATTTTCCTGTTTTTCGGTAGGTTCAGGTTTAATATTATTGATAGGCCGCTTACTTTTTAAGAGTAAATTTCCCTCTTCATCATAATGATAAAACCAGTTTTTATCCCGCATAAGCTTTCCACCTTTGTCGTAAATACGGTCATTTCTTTTGGCACTTTCATACAGACAACCGGTTTCATCAGGGTTTTTATACTGTACTTCGCCGTTGGAATATTCTGCTGCCACCAGGCTTCCGAAAGCATCATAGTCAAATCTTGTTCTTCCTCCCGTAACTCTGTCCAATACATGTAGCAGACGGCTTCCGGCACTCCAGTCATAATCTTTATGGACTTTGGTATTGGTTTTATTCACCACTACTTTCTGACTTACAGGCATTCCGATGTGATCAAATTCAAAGGTACTTTCTACCCCACCAGTCATTTCGCGGGAATACATCTGTCCGTTACGGCTAATTTCAAGATTCATATTCCAGGGTAGATCCGAATTTTGACTGGACGCTGCTACTGTTATTAGCTGATCAAAATCATTATAAGAATAATCGATTTCTGCACCCAAACTGCTTTGTAAGCTGATCAGATTACCATGATTGTCGTATTCATACTGAATGGAATGCTCACCTTGCTGCTCACTGGTAACCAATCCCAGTTTATTTCTCCGGAAGAGAACGCTGCTGCTTTCATTATCTGCCCTTATCAATAATCCTGAAGTATCATACTGATAAGCTTCCCAGGCTCCATCCGCATAATGTGCCTGGGTCAATCGGCCAGCCAGATCATATTCATAAAACACATTTTTTCCAAGAGGTGTCCGGCTTTGGCTCACCAGGCCGTCTTTATCCCTTATAAAGAATTTCTTCTGACCGTCAAAGCCTGTTTCGCCAATGATGTCATTGTTATTATTTCTTTCAAAAGAATAGCTTTCTCCTTTTTCATTGGTAATGCTCATTAAATTTTCATACGCATCATATCCGAAGACTAAAGTTTCTTCTTTTTTATGGGTCTGTGCATTGCGTCGCACCTGACGTTTCAGGCTTCCCATCGGCGTATAACTCATCAGCCATTCTGCATGCCCGTCTGTAGCATATACAGGAAGGTCATAAGCATCATAACTGACTTTTAACGGCAATTGCCCCTGTTCATTCATTTCTATAACCCTTCCTATTTTATCTCTGTTCCAAAGAGTTTTGTTCAAAGGTTTTGGACTATAAATCAGAAGTCTGCCATAAGCATCATACTTCCAGTACTGCTCTGCGCCGACATTATTCGTCAGCTGGATAAGCTGGCCTCGGTCATTATATCCATAGTGGGTAATTATATCTCTTTTAAAACTTCTTTCAGGCACTTTCCCTCCATCAGGATATTCATAGCTGATAGTTTCTTCTGTAGGATCGGTGTAACTTAACAACTTTCCATCCTGATCATAATGCCATATTTCTGAAGCTCCTGAAGGGGAAAAGCGAGCCGTAACCTGTCCGTACTCATTGTAATGGTAATGATATTCTTCTCCATCTGGAGTATGGTAAATTTTGATATTTCCCATCTCATCATAAGTATATCCGTGAACGCGTCCTTCCGGGGTTCCCATCATCTTCAATTCGTTGTGGACTGTGTAATCATACCAGGTTTCGCCTCCTTCTCCATCTACCTTTTTGTAAACCAAAAAGTTTTCATCATAATGATATTCTTCTGTTTTATTATTTTGCTTTGGATATATAACTTCTGTGAATCCCTCGTCATCATGGTAATGAATTTTTCCTTCCATATACCCATCCAAACCTTTGGTATGCACTACTCTTCCCTTTTTGTCATATTCCCACTGATAGCTCATCCCGTTTCGGTTGGTTCTTCTCACTACTTCGTTTTTTCCATTATATTCAAAAGCAATTGCTTTTTTGTGAATATCCCAGACATGAGTAAGATTTCCATGCTCATCATAATCATAACGAACCTGCAGATCTTTCTGCTTTTTATAACAATAATAAACTTCCGTTATTTTTTTATATTCAGGATGGATTACAGTTTCTATACTGAATCCGCTATTAACGTCTTTGATAGTTTTCAGGACAATATTGCGATCTTCATAATCATATTCCCGAATTGTTCCGTCACCAAATTCAATACGAGTTACTTTATATATGGCTCCTTCCGAAATATGATGAAAACGTCTATAAGTATAGACATCAATCCCTTTGCGTATCACCCAGATACTGCTGTTTGGTCTGTACTGCCATATTTTCTGATCTCTGAAATAAGTCATTTCTTCTCCAATCTCAGGTGCAGGAATCAGCATGGCTATATTTTCATCAGGATGCATCCAGCCAGCCAGCTTATTATCTTCTTCAGGCAGAATAAACAGATCATGATTATTGAAAACGCCATTTCCAAGAGGTCCAAAGTCATAAGGCCGGTCGCTGTGCCAGATATTTTTCCAACTTAAAGGTGTACTGCCCTGAATAATAAAATCATCCCATTCGAAAACCATGGCGCCAGTTGCAAAATTCACAGGTTCAAGTCCGAAATGACATAATTTTTTGGATAAGGCGTTTGCAAATTTGAATTTATTGAACGGAGCTTTTTTAAGGACACTGTTATTGAGTTTTTTTAAACCGTTAGCTCCCAGTTTTCCAATTTTCTTCATTAAACTTCTCATAAGAAACATCCCTGCAAGACGCATCAGCATTTCTCCAGGGGTATAAGTATGCGGCACAAAGGCTCCTCCCACCAATACAGGCCCTCCCGTATTGATCTGGATATACATACTCGAAAAGTTATTATAGAAAGCAAAATAGGCCAATGGATTTTTCTTTGGTTTATTTGGCATTGCAGGCAGCATGGTCATTCCGAAAGGGAATCCCATACAGGTTAATACCTGCTGGGGCTGGTTTCCACTCATTTTACTTCCCTGTGCTAAAACAGTCTGTGAGCCATAATAAACCTCTCCTTCGTGTGGAGCTTCCTGAGGAAAAGGAATGATATACACAGGAATAAGTGATGTAACGTGTCTGAATGGAATAACAACTCCCATTACACTGGTTGTGGTAGTAGCTTTATGTCTTCCATGAACATATATTGAACCTCCCATCGGAATACTTTCCGGAAGAGAGGGCATCAGATTTCTTGCAAATTGCGGAACTGGAATTTTGATCGTAATATAATCCATAATATCAAAAACAATTCCGATAAAAGGATGTGGCAGTGGCAACGGAATAAGCATGAATGAAGGCGGCGGCGGAATAAGAGTCCAGTGGATATCAATGGCCAGTACAATATCAAAATGCTTACTCGTATGCTGAATAGCAGTAGAAGGCATTGCAGGATTATTGACTTTAATCAGTTTCACTTTGCTTTCCGGAGCCGCTATTTCTGCAGTCACAGCACTGTCTCCACCTCCGCCTCCGCCTCCACTACTTTTAGCTGGCTGATCAGCATCTCCTCCTGCTATGGATTTAACCATGGAAACAGGATTCAGGGAATCAAAATTATTTTTCATTCCGTTCTTCCATCCCTGTGTAGTTTTATCCCAACTTACTGAAGTAACGTCTGTGTTTACCTTCAAGGAGCGATCCGGGTTCATGTCCGGATTCGTTACCTTGATTGGTTTTACTGTTTTTTTATTCAGATCTGCCATGATTTTTTTAATTTGAGATTACCCTGCTTTTGGTTTTTCTACACTCACCTTCCAGTCATCACCAAAATAAGTCTTCATTTCATTGTCCAGTATTGTTTTTTTGTTGGTATCGCCTTCATATTTGAGAATAAGCATTGAAGCTACAAACCTCAGACTGCTCTGTTCTCTTGCCGAAGGTTCCATCAATTTTGCTATGTCCAGACATTTTTCAAAATACCGGATCATTTTATCTTTTGTCAGAACCGTATCATTCAATGTAGCAATGATTCTGTAACACTCAATCGCCATTGCATATTCTCCTATTTTCTGAGCGGTTTCTGCGGCTTTTTCAAATATTTTTTCTGCTTTGGACTTTTTGGAGTTCCCTAACAAGTAGCTGCCATAATTCATGTACATCTGCACTTCCAAGGGTGTATCCGGCTCTACTTCTTCCAATATCATCTGATAGGTATCTTCCGCTTTATCTTTCTTCCTGTCTGCCGTATAAGTCTGTGTAAGCATAAAATAGGCAGAGATTTCTCCCTGTTTATTCTTTTGTTCTTTGGCAAGCTTCACTGCTGTTTTCAAGGCTTGCTCTGCTTCTTTGAATCTTTCCTTGCTTAAATGATTACTTGCTATAAGAATCTGCTGTTGAAAGTCCGTATCCGGACTATTCTTCTTTCGGTTGGTATGAGCAGCCGTATTCTGCATTAACTGATGAATGTCTACCTCTATTCTGAAGCTATGTGCTGAAGAGATCTTGGGCAAAGTTCTGTAAGTGTGATGCTCAGCCCAGACCAGTTTAATATCTTTATTTCCCGTTCTTTCACAGATACTACACCATTCTTTCACCCATAAAGCAAGTTCTCCGGTATCACTAATTCTGAGTGGAGCAATGTAGAGGTATATTTTAGCATCCTTAATATTCGGGAAGTTTTTCTTTAATTCCATTAAAGGATAAAAGGCTTTGTAAGCATCTGTTTTAAATTTTTCTTCCGGGTTTTTCAGCTCCCATTGCGGAATATTCTCTTCGCTTTTCTTCAGCATCTCGTAGAACTCAGTCCATTCATCCAATAAGGTTTGTCCGAAAGAGGCCATTCCTTTAAATTCCTGATAGTGCAGTAAAAAAATATCATCTCCATCCTCATCTTCAGAAAGCTTCGATTTAATAAATCCATCAAAAAGATCGGTTTCATGTTTTTCTCCCCAACAGATCAGCATGGGTTTTTCTTCATTCTTCGAAACAACTTTCTGCCATTGTCTTTTTAATTTAACCAGCTCCAAATCTACAGGATTCATTAATTCAGTTTTACAGTTCCACTTACAATATTCGTTTCGCTTCCCCCGCCGACATTAATTTTGCCTCCACTGCTAAGATTGGCTTCAGTATCACCTCTCATGGAAAGCGTATTGGTTCCGATATCCAGGGTATCAGATTTGATTCCAACACCGGAAGTAGGCTCACCGTCTTCAGGTCCTACTCCAACACCAATACTCGTTGTTCCACCAACACCAATATTGACTCCCTGTACAAATATTTCTTTTCCTTTAATCTGGATATTCCCATCTTTATCCATATAGATTGAACTGCTTCCGCAATTCAGCGTAATGGAAATTTTGCTGTCTATGCTTATATTTCCTGCTCCATCCAGAAAAACAGAATTCTGATCTTTATCTTTCACGGTAATTCCACCAGCATCGTCCAGACTCATTGTATGTCCGCTTTTACTGCTTAAGCTTTTAATATTATTTCCGGCACCGCCGCCACCGCCAACTCCGCCATGGAACATTCCTCCCATCACAAACGGACGGTCAGGATGCTGGTGTGCAAAATTGACTACTACCTGATCTCCTTCTTCCGGAATTGCCATGAAACCACGGTTTTTACTCACTTTTTCGCTTCCCCCGCCATCCGGAGTCATTACCCTGATATATTCTGTGGTGGTAGAACCGTTTTGCCAGTCGAACTGAACTTTAACCCGTCCCTGATTTAAAGGATCTGCATTGGAAATTACTTTGGCAAATTGTGCATCTGCTTTTGGAGTATGAAACTCCGGGCGTGGAATAAATCCAGTATCAGAAGCTATAGCCTCAAAAGTTCCGGTGTAATATCCTCTGGCATCTACCTCATGATGCATATCTGTAATCATCAGTTTGGTAAAATAGGTCGTTTCACTGCTTTCAGCTTTTCTCATCTCAATATCTGCAATACAGCCAGGATAAAGAAATGGCACTGTGGTAATTCCTGAAATAACAAATACTTCAGCAGCCTTACTTCCGGCTGTTCCTTTCTGGGAATTTTCCACATCCATAAAAGACACCGCTTTTATGGGAGCTACCCTTAACGAGGGAGTTGTAAAAGTTTTTCCTGAAATTTCATATGCTCTTTTGGCTATATCTGAGGTATGATTAATTTTTGAATTCCCTGCTGTCAGTTTTTCATTTTTACTGCTGTTATAACCATAAAATGAAGGATTCACATGCTGGGCTTTCATTTTTATTTTAACATCGCTCACACTGCTGCCATAGGTGAGCTTTACAGGCTTTTCCTGAGGAGGAAGTTTCCCGAAATGCAATACTTCACCATCATAATAGAACTGTTCACCATAGGCTTCCGCAATTCTGGCCAGATAGTTATAATGGGTTTCTTCATATTGTGAGCTGTAGGAAACGTTTCCATGGGCGGCATCTACTCTAAAATCAAATGTACCCTGTCCCAGACCTTCTTTGATCACCTGATCTGCAATACTGTTAAGACTGATCTCCTGTGTTCCGCCAAAACTTTGAATATGGGGAGCTGCATCTAAAAGCACTGTCGGGCTTGATCCCGTAAGAACAATATTTCCCAGACTTCCTTTTTCCTGGCTAAAACCAACCTCTGTGATAACTCCTACAAAGTTTCGTTCCGGACCGTCTTCAACATCTTTATACCTGAAAATTACAGTAATTCTTTTTCCAAGAAAGTTTTGAGCTTCTTCCAGGTTATGGTTTTCTGAACTTCCTAAAGTATCGTGAGCAAGCATCAAGTCGAATTCATGATGTTTTACTGCACTTTGTTTTAGCTGAAAATGCTTGAAATGTTTAATTACTTTTCCGTCAATTACGATTTCAAGTTTTACCACACGATTGATTCCTGCCACCTGGTTTCCCGGTATCGTACTGGCATTATAAATTCCTGAAGTAGGCTGTTTAGCCCATACTTTATCTTCTACCAGTGTGGGAGGGTTCGGTTGTTTAACCTGGTTCATAAACATTTGGGAGCCGTTTTGAACCATTCCGGTATATGCCTGAGCCTGAACCATTTTTTCTGTAGCTTTTTTAACAGTTTTGCCCGGTTTTTCCTGTACCTCCTGCGCAGCTTTGCTAACTGCCTGATCTGTCAAAGTTTCTTTAATATTCTTTACAGCTGAGATTTTATCTTTGGAAACAGGCATTTTGGGTGAATGATCGTCCTGAAACATAATTGTAATATTTTGATTGATTGGGTGTCAGATTTTTTTAAGTCTGAAATTGATCCGGACAATAAAGTTCAGATACATTTTCGTTACCCGCACTCCATCAGTAAAGAGGATTCCGGATATTAAGGTCAGCACAGGGCAAAAAAAGGAAAAGCAGAATAGTAAGTTTACTTTATATCCCTGTTGAAATTCAAGATATCTCTTGTTTTTATTGTTGTAATATGCAGATTTTAATCATTATTAATTTTTTGTAATCGGATTGGTGGTATTACAAAGATAAAACGGTAATTGCTATTCAGAAAATTTTAAACAGCTAATCTGAAATTTTGTCGTAGTTCTACGACTTTTCATCAATAATTCCAAAATAAATGAGTAAAAAAAAGAAATAAATACCTCTGTATCAAATAAATATTTAACAATTTTTAATAAATAAAAACAAAAAATTTATCCCTTCTAATAGAAATAAATTAAAACATAAGAGCTGTTAACAAAGAAAAACCAGCTGTACATTGGCAGTTGGTTTATTTTTTAATCATCTTATGATCTTCAGTATTTTTTCTCCTGCAATTTCACACTTTTTTCCTGTACTTCTTCTGCAGAAAGCCCATAAATCTGGGGTGTTTTTACATCCAGAAGATTCAGATAGATATATAATTCTGCCCTGTGATGAATTTCATGTTCTATCATGGCACGAAGCCATTTCCATACAGAAATTTCACTATTAGCAGGAGTAAGGCATTTCCTCATAAGATCTTCGTCTGACAGTCCTTTGATAATTTCAAGGGTCTGTCTATGCATTTCATTGAAAAACTGAACTGTATTTTCATAGCCGTCAGCGAGATCTTTACCACATCCCGGATAAGCGCTTTTCCTTCCTGAAATAGTTTCTCCATACATATACCTTTCAATAGCTGCAATATGTCTTATCTGATCACCAATGGTAAATTTCCCGGGTTTATAGGAAAAATCAAGATGTTCAGGAGGAATAACTTCGATAATACGGTTGGTCCTTTCTCTTATTTTCCCATAATAATCAAGAAATGAATCCACAGTTTTTATTTCCATATTTTTTGCTTTATTTTTCTTTAAAGTGAATATAAGAAATCTAATGATATTGGATTCAGGGTTTTATTATAAATCATTCATAAGGTTGAAAAAATCCCCAAGAAGTGAAGCTAAAATTTGGAAGCTTAATAAATAACCAATATTTTAGTTAAAAAATAACCATGATGAAAAGAGGAATTTGCTTGTGTATTATTCTGTTAAGCTTTAAAAATCTTACTGCCCAATCCGTAAAAATTGATCCTGAAAAGCTTCTTGAATATTATGAAACACAACGTTATGCTGATGCAGCCCAATATCTTCAGGGCCTGTACCCCGGAGATACACAGGATATAAAAGCCCTTTCACAAATTGCTTATTGTAATATGATGGCCGGAAAATTACCGGATGCAGAGAAAAACTATCTGAAAATCAATACTATACACCCCAACAATCTGCCTACTTTATTCAGTTTAGCAACTATCAACTCCAGAAGGGGAAATGTTTCCAATGCCAAGAACTACCTTCAACAGATTATTCAACTTGACAGTCTTAATTTCAGTGCTTATAAACAACTTGCGGCTTATGCAGAAACCCCTGAATCCAGACTTAATTATCTTAAAAAAGCCAATATCCTGAACGCTACCGATCCTGATGTAGCTTATGATCTTTCCACAACCTACAGTGGTCTCAAACACTATCAGCCTGCTTATGACGTATTGAAAACAGCAATTGCTGCTGATCCTGAAAATTTTACTTTACAGCAAGCTCTGCTGCCCGTTGCCAACCAGCTGACCAAATACCCGGAAGTGATTGAAATTGGTGAAAAACTACTGAAAAATCATGCTGATGTCAATGTAATGAACGATATGGGACAGGCGTACTTTTATGTAAAGGATTATCAGAAATGTATAATGTTTTACAAAACGATGGAAGATATGGGGGTACAAAATGAGGGTACCTTATATTTTATGGCACTGAGCTACCGTGAACTGAAAGATTATAATAATGCTGCCCTCTATGCACAAAAGACTATTGATGAAGCTATTTCAGATCATACCAGCCTTTACTATGCAGCGCTGGCAGGTATTTACGAAGCCAAAAACCAATATAGCGATGCGGTGACAGCTTATAAAAGAGGACTGACTTTTGGGACCAGCAATATTATTTATTACCGTTTAGGCCTTCTTTATGATCTCAACCTGAAACAGCCTAAAAATGCAGCAATATATTATCAGATGTACCTCAAAAACAACCCGGATCAGGAAAAGGAAAAAGAGCAGATTGCTTATGTAAAAGAGAGAATTCCTGTTTTAAAGTAATTCAAAAAGAGATAAAAATACTTTGTGATTATAGTCACAAATGGAATGTTCAGTGAACCTTAATTTTGTATTGAACAATAAAAAAACATTTATGGACAATACATATCAAAACGTAGCAGAACAGTTTATTCAATATTTAAATGAGGAAAGTTTTGAGAAGGCAGAAAGCTGTCTCGATCCTGATTTTACATTTACAGGAGTATTGGGCAAAAGAGAGGGAGCTTCTGTTTATATGAAAGATATGAAGCAGATGAAATTTAAGTATGAAATTCTAAGAGCCTTTACTTCCGGTGAGGATGTGTGCTTTTGGTATAATATCAACATGGGAGAAAAAACTATAGAATCTTCAGGATGGTATCACATTCAGGATGGAAAAATTCAAACCTTAAAAGTTCTGTTTGATCCAAGACCTTTACTGAATGACTAAAATAATCTATGATACCAGAGAATAAGATGTAAGTGTATTTCGTTTAAGGCAGGTAAAAGATTTTAAAAATGTCGTCACAAAATAAACTGGCGGATAAAGAAAATACTTTATTACCGACTCCGTACGACGCCAAAACTGTAAATGGAGGTTCGTGAAGTTATGAAAAAAGATCAGTAAGATTGATGATAGAAGATGGCAATTATTGCAGTTTAAAATGAAATCTTTTCATGCATTAAATCCATCCTGTTCTTTTTCTCCAGTCCATATATTCAATGTCTTTGCTGTCAATTTCCGGAATATCTTCGGATTCCGGAATTCTGTTGATATCTGATTCGGACAGAGCCCGAAGATTTACCTTTTCACGCTCTGCATTTAGATTTCTTTTGCTTTCTACCGGATAAATTGTTCCTTCAGAGGTCAATTGTGTCCCATACTTTTGAGGCTTACTCTGAAAAACCTGAATCCGATCGTATAAATAGGCTTTATGTAAAGGATTAATATCATGAGAATGCTCCTCCATCAAGTCATAACATGCTTTCATAAATTCAGGTTCACTAATAGCGTGCTGGATAATTAGCCAGGCTGCATCATTTGCTTTTTCGCCTACTTTTGAGATGGTAGGATAACCGATTTCTGCTATTATTTCCCTCAGCCTTTTTGCATTGGTTTTATGAATATTTTCCATTTCAGGATGGTAACCTCCGGATAATTCTCCGGCCAGCAGCAGTTTTTCCCGCAAGGCCAGGTCTTTGTCAGCCAGTTCGATGAGTTCTTTTTCAAAAGTAAGATTGTTCATATGATAGGTGGTGATTGATAAATGATAAATGGTGATTGATAATTGAGGGATGATGGGACGTTTTAGATAATTGTATCAAGGATAAAACGGGCTCTGTTTTCTACTGAAATTTTTGGAATTTCTATGATATTATAATCATATTCAAGATAAATTTCTTTCATACACTCAAAAGTTTCCACCGCTTTTTCAAAGGTCTGTTTTCTTTCTGGATCGTTTTCATAAATATCTTTCCATGGCGGAAGCATAAAAATATTGTTATGATAAATCATTTCTCCTGCTTTTAATGCCATAGATGCCGGAATTGAAATATTTTCAAGTTTCATATAGCCCAACGTGTCCAATATCCCACGGTCAAAGAAAACAGGTTCTGTATTCACCATCTGGCTTATTTTCAGGTAAGTTGTTACAGATTCTTTAAACATCAGTTCTGCAAAAAGTTCTTTGTCAAGCCATGGAAGACCTTCGCCGCCGGAATCTATCTGTTCTTTAATGATTTTCCTTCCTTCTTCAGGTACGGTTATCAATCTGTGCCGGTTTAATTCATTCAGCAATGTTGTTTTTCCAGCTCCGGGACCTCCGGTAATGATATAGAATGTTGAAATATTCTGCTTCATGGATTTGAATTATAGTATAAATAAAGTTCCATCACACAACAGAAATCTCATACTGTGGAATTTATCTGTTATTTTTAATGATACTTTTATAAGTGTTAATACGATCCTCTTCCCGGTGCATATTACACAAGATCAGAAGATCATCTGTATGGTACTTTTGGGAAATCTCCTCCAATCTCTGATGAACAGATTGTGGCGTTTCTATAATAATTCTGTTCAAAGTAGTAAAGAATTCTTCTTCATCCTTTGTACCCAGAACTTTCTGTTCCACTGCTTCCGGAGAAAGAACAGCATGAGGACTGACTAACTGCCTGGATTGTAAAAACTGATAGGCCATTCCGTAGGCGTTCCGTCTGGCATCTTCAATTTTATCTGCTACTGATACAGCTACCGTAATCTGTAATGAAGGCTGAGGAAAATATTGCATGCTATCAAATTCTCTGAGATACGTGTCGGTATTTTCGTTCCCATTTTCACGATTCATAAAAGCGGCAAAAGAATATCCGACTCCGTGTTTGGCGGCTTCTCTGGCAGAAGTCATTCCTGATCCCAACCACATAATTTCCGGAATATGCTGTACACGAGTTGGCTGCGCAATAAGTCGGTCATATACCCCTTCTTCATCTTTTATGAATTGAATGATCTCCTCCAGTTTTGTTTCCATATTGGATAGAATTACAGGTTTATGATTGTTCAGTGCCATTACAGCATCTTTTAATCCTCCGGGAGCTTTTCCCAGTCCAAGCATAAAACGCCCAGGATATAGGGTAGACAGCATTTTGGTCCACTCTGCGATTTTGTAGGCAGAATAGTTTCTCATCATGATTCCTGCTGTTCCTACTTTGATCCGGTTTGTTTTACTGAGGACAATTGCAGCTAAAAGTTCGGGACTGGAACTGGCATAGGCTTCTACTCCATGATGCTCCGAATACATAACACTGTGAAATCCTGTTTCTTCAGCCAATACAGCAAGATTCAGACTATTTTTCAGTGCAGATGCTGCACGATCTCCCATTGCTGTAGGTGACTGATCTAATATCCCTAATTTCAGCTTCATACTGTTGAATCAATTTTATGTGAAGGTATGAAAAAAGGTGATGTAATAGAGTAATGTAAACTTATTATTCTTTGGGTGGAAAAACAATTCCCTCATCCTTAATCAAGTCGTAGCCAAATGTCATAATGGTCTCTATCACCGGAATTGATTTCTTTCCTTTCTCTGTAAGGCTGTACTCTACTTTCGGGGGAACTACAGGAAAAACTTCTCTGTGAATCATCTCTTTAGCTTCCAATTCGCGCAACTGGCTCGTCAGCATCTTGTCAGTGATGTGCGGAATATCCTTTTTAAGCTCACTAAAACGGAGAGGCTTCTCCTGTAATCTCCACAGGATAGGCATTTTCCAGGTCCCACCAATATGACTTAATGCGAATTCAATGGGAGTATAGTACAATCTTTTATCATGGAAAAATTGAGGCATAGCTTTGTTTTTTGTATTAACGCTTTCAAAAAGGTAAGTATAGAACTAAAAGGTAAGTATATAGCTTTATGATAGTTTATTCTGCAAATTTGCAAAAAAAATAATGAAAATGAATAAAAATCTTTATGTACTGGCACTTGGGGTTTTCGGAATTACCACCACAGAATTCGGAGTAATTGGCGTCTTACCGGAAATTGCTTCCACATTCCGTATCTCCATTGAAAAAGCAGGATGGTTACTCAGTATATTTGCAATGATTGTTGCTGTTTTCGGCCCTTTTATGCTCTTCTTATTATCATCATTCAGAAGAAAAAATTTATTGATCGTTTCCTTACTTATTTTTGTTGCTGCGAATATTCTGTCGGCATATATTTCAAATTTCCATATGTTGCTTATTGTCAGAATGCTTCCGGCATTTTTCCATCCTGTGTACTGGTCCATCGCCTTATCTGTTGCCGGTCAAAACTCAGATCCTCAAGAAAAGTCAAAAGCTGTAAGCATTATTTTTTCAGGGCTTACCCTGGCAACTGTTTTAGGAGTTCCATTGGCAACTTTTATGTGTGATCTGTTCTCCTGGCAGTCTTCTTTTTTACTTACAGCTTTTATTAACGGGATCGCCCTGATAGGTGTATGGATCTATTTACCATCAATTCAAAATACGGGAATATCATCCAATAAATTCTCCATGAAAGTATTTCGGAATAAACAGTTGTGGAGTGGGCTTTTCCTCGCATTTTTTATCATTACAGCCATGTATTCAACTTATGGCTATATGGCCGAATTTTTAAGAAGTGTTACCCGAATGGACGGCGAACAGATCAGTATTATGCTCTTCCTCTTTGGAACAGCAGGAATTGCAGGAAATAAAATTGCGGGGAAATATATGAGTAAATTTCCGTTTCAGACAACTTTTGTATTTTTAATTTTACTATCGGGAATCCATTTACTTATTGGATATTATGGAAGTCATTTTGTACCCATAGTACTGATCGTAGGTTGCTGGGGATTGGTTCATTCCGGAGGATTCCTGATCAGCAATATTAATGTAACCTCTTCTACTTTAGATGCATCAGAATTCATCAACAGTATTTTTACTTCCTGCGGAAACTTTGCAGTCACAGCCGGAACTCTGCTTGGAGGAGCCTGGATTGCCCATTATGGTATAGAACACATTATTTGGTCTAGCATTACGGGACTAGCTCTCGCTGTTATGATTATGTTTATCAAAAAGAAGTATACAGAAACTAAACTTTAATATAAAAAAATAAAACCTTCCGAAATAAGGAAGGTTTCTTTATAAAAATGATTATGCACATCTGATATCAGCACAACCGCCACCGCCGCCATTACCGTTTTTGTAATAACATGCTGAAGTTGGACATCCACATGCTATACACTCACTCTCAGCAGGCGGACGACCTCCTGTAATTGTTTTTAAATTTTGCGTTGCAATTTTCTTTAGATTTTTCATAATAAATAAGTTATTGATTTGCAGTGACAAAATAGTCAAAAAACCGCAAAACACCTTTAACACAGACTGTTAAATAATAATAAATTTACGATCCTGTTTTTTAAATGTAAAATAAAGAATCTCCCGTTGCTTCTACAAGGGGAGATTCTTTATAAATGTAATATTTTAGTGCCGGATGCTATTCGTGCATTATCTTTTTAACTTCATTAAATTCACTTTCAATCAAAGGATCAGGCTTGTAAGTTAATAAAGAAACGATCACATTGGTTACCAGAGAAAGTACAAATCCAGGGATGATTTCGTACCAGTCTTTCAGTGGATGCTGAAGATAGACCCATGCTAATACAGTAATTCCTCCTGCCATCATCCCGGCAAAACCTCCCTGCCATGTCGCTTTTTTCCATAAAAGAGACAGCAGGATCAGCGGTCCGAATGCAGAACCAAAGCCTGCCCATGCATTTCCTACAAGATTAAGAATACTATCCTTGGGATCCAGGGATAAAAGTACCGCAATGACAGCTACAAGTAAAACAGAAAGTCTGCTTGCCATTAATAATTGTCTGGAATTTGCTTTTTTATTGAGAAAAGCTTTGTATATATCTTCTGTTAATGAGCTTGAAGTCACCAATAATTGCGAAGAAATAGTACTCATTACTGCTGCCAGAATTGCAGTAAGTAAAAATCCTGCAATAAACGGATGGAATAATATACGGGAGAAATAAATGAAAATAGTTTCCGCTTCCGTCTTTGATCCGTCAAATTTCATCATAGTATTCATATCGAATTTTTGCAGATAAGCAATTCCTACCAATCCTATGGCCAGTGCTCCGGCAACAGTAAATATCATCCATGTAATCCCAATACGTCTAGCTTTGATCAGATCTTTTGGCTTATCAATTGCCATAAAACGTACCAGAATATGGGGCTGACCACAATACCCTAATCCCCAGGCCAATAAAGAAACAATGCTTACGGTTGTTGTTCCTCTGAACAGGTCCAGATATTTTGGATTTTTTGCTTCAATCAGAGAAAAAGTCTCTCCCACACTTCCAATTTGGGTAATCGCTACAATCGGAACAATCACCAATGCCAGTACCATGATGGTTCCCTGCACAAAATCCGTAAGACTTACTGCCAGAAACCCACCTAAAAATGTATACAGCACTACCACCAGACTCGTCAGGAGAAGACCTACAGTATAGTCCATTCCGAAAGCAGATTCGAATAATTTTCCTCCGGATACCATGCCTGCAGAAGTATACAGGGTAAAAAATACCAGAATGAAAACAGACGACGTGATCTTCAGAAGCTGATTTTTATTTTTAAACCTGTTTTCAAAAAATACAGGCAGTGTAATAGCATTCTGTGCCACCTCTGTATAAATTCTGAGTCGTGGTGCTACAATAATATAATTGAGATAAGCACCAATTGTTAATCCTATCGCAATCCAGGAACTTGAAATTCCGGACAGATACATTGCTCCCGGAACGCCCATCAAAAGCCATCCGCTCATATCAGCTGCTCCTGCAGACAATGCTGTTACAGCAGCTCCCATTTTTCGGCCGCCAATTAAAAATTCTTCTGAATTACTTGTTGATTTTCTATAAGAATATATGCCTATACCTATCATTAATAACAGATACAACCCCACAGAAATCCCTTCATATACTTGCATATCATTATTTTTACGAAGCCGAATATAACCTTTTTTTGAAAAAGGCGGAATTCCCTTCCATAAACAGAATCTTATGAAAAATCCAAAAAAAACAGAAAATCAATAAAATTTTAACACATTAACAACAGTAGCATCAAGGATAAAAGAAATTTACTTTAATATCTTTCTTATTAAATATCCGTATACGAAGAAACTATTGATTACCGGTTTTAAACTTTATAAGAAGTTTTTCATCTTTCAGAAGATGACCTTCTTTAGAAATAAAGCCTTTATTGGTAAGGACAAACTCATACTCTTTATTAGGTTTAAGATCTACCAATACCAGCAAAGTTTTATTATTGTTTTCCATCCCTGCAATTTTGGTCATTGGATTATATTCTTTTCCCTTATCGGACAAATTGAAGGAATATTTTCCAGGAATCATTTCCTGTGAAAAAGTAATCCGGAGTTCTTTGGTATCAGCACTGACGTCTTCGGAACCATTGGCTGGCTCTATTTTCACTACATAAGGTAATTGATTTTGATATTCTTTGACAAGCGTACCCACTTTTTCTTTAAAAAACATCGATTTGTCCACGAAATCCTCAACAGCTTTATTATCACTATAGTTCAGTTCAATAATGTCTTTGATGGCCTGTTTTTTATCTTTTGTATTCTGGTAGTACATTTTACTGATCACATATCCTACGTAGTATCCTAAGTCTGCTTCCTCTCCTTTTTGTCTTCCATTATAAAACCAGTTGGCAAGATTACCGGTAAACATTTCTTTTTTAAACCGGGCTTTAATTTCAGCTTCATGAGCCATTCCGTAAGAAATATATTTTCTTTGCGCAGATTCATTCGTCACAAGTTCAGCAATCAGATCACATGATCCTTCCTTTATGGCCTGGTTTAAGACCCTGTTTTGATTTCCGTTTTGCTGGGTATGGATATATTCGTGAATATTCAGGGAAACGATATTATCCAGCGACTGATTGGCAAACATACCCTTCAGCCATTCATCTTTAAATTCCGAGACCTCCGTAGACCCAATTCCGGTGGCAAGCTCAGCACCTACCAACACCATATTTCCGCTCACCGTTCCTCCAGCGTTAAGTCCACCGATTGTAAAATACATTTCAGCATCTTTAAGTTCAGGATACAATTGCTTCAGCCTGGCAACACCGGCTTCCAACTCTTTGGTTTTGGTTTTTATCGTTAAGGTATTCGGTCTTACTGAATTCCAGAATTCAGGATATTTTTCTATAGCTTTTACATACACACTATCGTTATAATCTCTGGCATTCATAAAAGCTTTTAAGCCTTTTGTTGCTTTATCAGTATAAAGTCTTTTAATAAGATCAAGCTTTGTGGAATAATCATTTGTTTTTTGAATGCTGTCATAAGCCATCCAAAAATTATCAATATCTGAAGTAAAAATTTTGGTTGATTTCTGTGAAAAAGCGGTTACAAATACGAGTGAAAAAATAATGGTAGTAAAACGTTTCATGGTCATTTTTAATACGACAATTATACATACAATTATTGTATTTCACAACTATCTTTTACCTTATAAACACTATAGATTTTAAAAGAACAGGAGATAAAGGCATCGTATAATAACTCCAAAAAAGCGAAGCCAAAACAGGTGTTTTATTAATTATTTATATTAATTCCAAATAATTTTAATTCTTTCCATTTTATTGTCACAAATATTTAATACTTTAGCTTAATAATTTGAACGAATGGGAATAATCCTTAAACCAATTGATATTGTAGATGACATTTCACAAGAAGATTTCCGTGAAAAATATCTAAAGCCATGTAAGCCAGTGGTAATCAGAAATATGGCAAGAAAGTGGCCCGCCTATCAAAAGTGGACGATGGATTACATGAAGGAAGTAGTAGGCGACGTTGAAGTTCCCCTTTATGACAGTTCCAAAGCAGATCCTGCAGCTCCTATCAATACTCCGACTACGAAAATGCCATTTCGCGATTATGTGGACCTTATTCAGAGAGAGCCTACTGATCTGAGAATTTTCTTCTTTGACCCTATAAAATTTGCTCCCAAACTGCTGGACGATTATGTTCCGCCAAAGAATCTTATGGGGGGATTTTTAGATAAATATCCAAGTATGTTTTTCGGAGGTAAAGGTTCTGTGACTTTCCTTCATTACGATATCGACATGCCTCATATTTTCCACACTCACTTCAATGGAAGAAAACATGTCCTTCTATTTGAATACAAGTGGAAAACACGTCTGTATAAACTTCCTTACGCTACCTATGCACTGGAAGATTATGATATTTCCAATCCTGATTTTGAAAAATTCCCTGCCCTGGATGGTATAGAGGGAATTGAGTGCTTCCTGGAACACGGTGATACATTATTCATGCCTACAGGTTGGTGGCACTGGATGAAATATCTGGATGGATCTTTCTCTATTTCACTGCGTGCATGGGATAAAAGCTGGGCTGTAAAAGCACATTCTCTTTGGAATCTTGCTGTGCAGCGTAATTTTGACAATTTCATGAAAGCCCGATACAAAAAGAGGTATATGGACTGGAAAGAAAGAAAAGCTGTAGAAAGAGCCCATATTGCACTGAAAAAAGGGCTTCCGAAGAAGTAATAAAACTTTTTAAAATAATTAATGAAGTGGATGATTTACCCTGAGTCATCCACTTTTTATTATCTTTTGAGATGTATTGCAAAAAATAATTAAATTGCAAACGTTCCCTAATACAAATACACATATATGTTTGAAAAATTAATCGATAGCTTTGAAAAGCTATGCCTGCAAATCATTATTGAAATATTGTTAGTTCCGGTAACCATCTTCAAGTTGTTTCAGGACCCGCGACGTTGCTATGATTTGTCTGTTCACGAGATGGAAAAAGAAGAGCTTGACCGCTTTCGCGACTACTTATCTCCTATCAAACTTTCGGTTTATACATCGGTAATCGTTTCCGTTATTTTAATGGATTATGGTGGTGAGCACAATATTATTTCGAAGATCAAGGGACTCAGCATGGTAGAAAAAGCGCTGTTTATATTTTTAATGAATAATATTACTTCTGTTATATTTTCTGTTGCTATATTATGGTACAAAAAAGAGAAAGTGAATACAGTTACCTTCCGGACGTTATTATTTTCTTTTATTTATACAACGGTCTACACATCTACACCTTTTTTTATATTTATCAGCTCAGCTATGTTTCTGGGACAAACTTTGAATGCCAATGCTTATCTTGATCATTTGACGAAGGTAACTAAGCATGGAACAAGAGATTATTTGTTTTTTGTGGCCTTTCTGGTTTTTATCATCGTTGGAATTATCGGAATTTTCAAGCTTTTCAAAGCGTTGCACTACATCCTGAAGAATAATTTCAGCTACCATCCTTATATCGTATGGTTTTTCACCGTCCTTTTCTTCACTATTCAGCTTTATTATACTATGGGATTTATTTAAAATTATACTTTTTTCAGACATACTGGTCCGTTTATTTTCTACATTTGTAAAAATTTTATTTCATGCCCAAACCTCGCGAAAGAATTTTAAATACAGCAATGGTTCTATTCCATAGGCAAGGTTATAACAATACGGGTATTAATCAAATCATCGATGAAGCTGAGGTATCCAAAGCAAGTTTTTACCAGCATTTTAAATCTAAAGATGATCTTTGTATTGAATTTCTGAATAAAAGATATGATTACTGGGTGTCTGAACTGGAAAAATTCACCTCAGAAGCAGAAACACTGCAGGAAAAGTTTCAGAAGTCCTTTGATTTCCTGATTGACATGAATGAAAGAGAAGACTTCAGAGGATGCAGCTTTCTGAATATTTTGTCGGAGATTCCTGGAGATAAGGACGAAATTCACAAAGTCATCCGTGATCATAAAATTAAGCTGAGAGAATCCTTCAATGAGGACATTCAAAATGATATGGTTTCAGCACACATCTATCTTCTTTTTGAAAGCTCCATTCTCACCAGCCAGCTTTACAGATCGAATGAATTAATTGAAAAGTCTAAAATTATCGTGCAGGATCTATTGAGTACTTCTCACTAAACGGAAATTCCAGGATTGGGCTAAGCCAATAGAATTATTTACAATATGTAAGGCGGGCTAAAGCCCACCCCTATTGAATTTTAACAACAAGATCTTTCATCTTTCATCTTTCATCTTTTATCTTTTATCTTACAAAACCCTCTATATTAACAATTCTTAAGAAAACCTTAATTTTCTCTTCAACTCCTTTTCCAAACAGACGTTTAATTTTGTTGTGATTTTTATCTAAAAGTAAGAAAAGTGAGAAAAATTTTTACATCTGTTTTATTTTGTGCTTCTATTTTTTTCTATGCACAAACCGGCTCTTTGTCCGGAAACATCAATGACGATTCTAAAATTGCCCTGCCAGGAGCCAAGATCTCTCTAAGCCCGGGAAATATATATACAACCTCGGATGAGCACGGAAATTTTGTATTTCTGAATGTTCCTCCGGGAAGTTATACCATGAAAATTGATTATCTCGGTTATGGAGTGCATGAGTACAATGTGACAGTAGAACCAGAAAAAAACACCCGTCAGAATATTATTTTCGACAAGAAAGAAACATCAATTGCGGCTATTGTAGTTTCGGGAGCTACGCTGAAAAATCAGGCAAGAGCTTTAAACAAGCAAAAAAATAACGCCAATATCACCAATGTGATTTCTTCAGATCAGATCGGACGTTTTCCAGATGCCAATATCGGGGATGCTTTGAAACGTGTTCCGGGAATTACGATTCAAAATGACCAGGGTGAAGCCAGAAACCTTATCATCAGAGGGCTTGCACCTAATCTTAACTCAGTTACCCTGAATGGAGACCGAATTCCGTCTGCTGAGGGAGATAACCGCAACGTACAGATGGACCTGATTCCGTCTGACATGATTTCCACCATAGAAGTTAACAAGACTTTAACTCCGGATATGGATGCCGATGCCATCGGAGGTTCTGTCAATCTGATTACCAGAGCCTCCCCGAACGGACAAAGAATATCTGCAACCGTTGCCGGAGGCTACAATCCCATCCGTGAAAAAGGAAATTACACCGCCGGATTTGTCTATGGAAACCGATTTCTGGATAAAAAATTAGGCGCTGTATTCAGTTTTTCCTATAACAACAACAATTTCGGTTCTGATAATATAGAACCTGTATGGAGCCAGGCCAATGATCTTGCCCAAACGGTTTACGTGAGTAAAATGGGAGTCCGCTATTATAATGAACACCGTATCAGACACAGCTTTGATCTTAATATGGATTACGAATTTAACTCCAAAAACAAGATCTATGCTTCTGCAATGTACAACTTCAGAAATGATAAAGAAACCCGGTATGCCTTAGGATATAAAATAAAACCAGTCTACAATGCTGATGAAACTGAGATTACAGACTGGAAAGGAAGCATTACAAGACAGAATAAAGGTGGCGATGCTGATAACGACAATACCCGTCTGGAAAAACAAAGAGTTCAGAACTATGCTTTAAGAGGAGAACATTTATTAGGATCTAAAGTGGATCTTGACTGGTCCGTCAACTATGCCATAGCCAGTGAAGACAAGCCTCATCAGCGTTATATTGAGTTTGAAAACAGCAAGATGAACTTCTCTCCCAACCTTAGCAATCCTGAAAAACCGATGTTCAATCTCCTTGCTGCGGATAACCTGGGAAGCTATAAACTGAGTGACCTTTCGGATGCCAATAGCTTTACACAGGAAAAAGAGCTGGGAGCAAAAGTGAATGTACGTTTTCCGTTCTCTGTGATTGATGGTCAGAAAGGACGTCTTCGTACCGGTTTCCGTATGCGTTTGAAGAAAAAGGAAAGAGAGAATGATTTCTATGCTTTTACCCCTGTCAACAATATGGGAAGTCTCTTATCTGTACCCACAATACATCTTGACGGTCAGAACTTCCAGCCGGGAAATTATGTTCCGGGAACATTCGTTGATCCTTCTTTCCTTGGAGGGTTGGATTTATTTAATCCTGCGTTGTTTAATGGTAAGCTGAAACCTGAAAAGTATCTTTCCAGCAACTACAATGCAAAAGAGCAGATTTATGCAGGCTATATCCGTTGGGATCAGGATTTTAATGACAAACTATCCATGATCGTGGGAGCTCGTCTTGAAACAACACAAATTGATTACACCGGAAACTATGTGATGAATGAAAAAGATCTGGTAGGGAAAATCAATAATACCAATACGTACACAAACGTACTTCCGAATATTTCCTTTAAGTATGTTCCGATGCAGGACCTTGTCCTTCGTGCAGCATTTACTACCGCTCTTGCCCGTCCGAATTACTACTCATTGGTTCCTTATCTGAATGTTATTTCAGAAGATGAAATTGTTGCAGCAGGAAATCCTCATCTAAAGGCAACCTATGCTTATAATTTTGATTTCATGGCTGAAAAATATTTCAAGTCTGTCGGAATTCTTTCCGGAGGATTTTTTTATAAAAACCTGAATAACTTTATTTATACCTATTCGAAAAGAAATTATACAGCCAATGATTTCGCTAATGATTTTGCAGGACAGACCAACCCTATTCCAGCCGGAGAAAACAACTGGAAATTTACGCAGCAGCGTAACGGAGACAATGTAGATATTTATGGTTTTGAAGTTGCCTTACAAAGACAGCTCGATTTTATTCCCGGAGCTTTCTGGAAAGGACTGGGTGTTTATGTCAACTATACTTATACAAAATCCAAAGCAAAAGGAATTACCAATGAAGAAGGGATTGAAAGAACAGATGTAGGATTTCCGGGAGCTGCCCCTCATATGTTCAACGGATCTTTATCGTGGGAAAACAAGCGTTTTTCGGCCAGAATCTCCATGAATTATGCTTCTCATTATATTGATGAGCTCGGTGGCAAGGCATTTGATGACCGTTATTATGATAAACAGTTTTTCCTTGATGCCAACGCTTCCTACAAGATTACGAGCAAGCTCAGAGTTTTTGCAGAAGCCAATAATCTGACCAATCAGCCGTTAAGATACTATCAGGGAATCCCCAGCAGAACCGCTCAGGCTGAATATTACAGACCGAGGTTTACGATGGGAGTGAAATTTGATTTTTAAATAAGCATGAAAAACATACAATATATACTGGCTCTTTCAGTTCTTCCTTTTGTGATCAACTGTACAGGGCAGAAAGAAGTTACGGAAAAATTAAAACCTACTGTTATCACGGAGACAGTGGTTCATGATACAGATGATCCTGCTATATGGATTAATCCTCAGGATGCCTCAAAAAGCATCATCATCGGAACAGATAAAGATACTGATGGAGGATTGTATGCCTTTGATCTTAACGGAAAAATCATCAATAAGGTTTTAGGATTAAGACGTCCTAACAACGTTGATCTTGAATATGGTTTTATTTTAAATGGAAAGAAAACGGACATTGCTGCCGTAACGGAAAGGGAAACCAATAAAGTAAAATTATATTCGCTTCCCGACCTGAAAGAAGTGGGAGAAATCTCTGTATTTGACGGAGAATCAGAACGTGGCCCAATGGGAATTTCTCTCTATAAAAATCCTGAGACAGATGAAATATTTGTCATTGTGGGAAGAAAATCAGGCCCTGCTGACGGCTATCTATGGCAGTATAAGCTTTCTGAAAAAAACGGTTCCGTCACCGGAGAAGTTGTCCGTAAATTTGGGAAATACAGCGGTCTGAAAGAGATTGAAAGCATTGCTGTAGATGATGAAATGGGTTATATTTATTACTCTGATGAACAGTTCGGGGTTCACAAATATTATGCTGATCCGGAAAAAGGAAATGAGGAACTGGCAGTTTTCGGAAAAGGCGATTTTAAATCTGATGTGGAAGGAATTTCCATCTATCCTACTGCTGAAGGGAAAGGCTATATTCTGGTTTCCAATCAGCAGAATGATACTTTCAATGTATATTTGAGAGAAGATCAGTCCAAAGGAAGAATTGCAGAAATTCCTGTTTCTACGCTGGAAAGTGATGGGTCTGAAGTGACAAATGTTAACTTAGGTCCAAAATTTCCGAAAGGAGTTTTTGTTGCAATGAGCAACGGAAGAGTATTTCATTTTTATGATTGGAGAGAGGTTGAGAAAGCCATCAAATCTGCGGTGAAAGCCAAAAAATAAATACATTTTAAACCATTAAGGCTAATAAGGTTTTAAGAGCATTAAGCTGAACCGCACTGTCATTGCTAACCAAAGGTGAAGCAATCTCATGAGCTGAGTTCAACTTAATGCTCTTCTTTTGTTCTTAATTAACAAGACTTTAGAATTCTTCAACGCAAAGGTTATTTTGCATTACGTACTATTTTTAGGAAGCTAAGAAGAGTCGATTTTCAATCGGCTCATAAAGCAGAAGGTTATTCATAGCAGCTTTGTGACTCTACTTTCGTTTCTATCACTACATTTTTACTGCACATGTTTCCTTAAAAATTCTGCGGTGAATGATTTTTTATTTTTTAACAGATCCACCGGAGTTCCTTCAAACAATACTTTACCTCCAAATTTCCCTGCGCCGGGTCCCATATCAATAATCCAGTCTGCTTGTGAAATGATATCAAGATTGTGTTCGATAACAATCAGCGTATTATTCTGATCCACAAGACCTTTAAAAAATGTAAGCAGTTTTTGGGTATCACTTGGATGCAGCCCTGTACTGGGTTCATCAAGAATAATGATCTGATTGGTATTTTTCAGTTCTCTTGTCAGTTTCAGGCGTTGTCTTTCGCCTCCGGAAAAGCTGTCCAGCCTTTGTCCTAAGGTCAGATAATCCAGTCCCAACTGTATCAGCAGATCAAAATTTCTGAGCACAAATTCATCCTTAAAAAAATCAGTGGCTTCAGAAACCGTCAGGTTCATCACTTCAGCAATTGTTTTTCCATGGTATGTAAATTTCAGTACATCGGGATCAAATCCTGAACCTCCACACACTTCACAAGGCTGCTCAATATCATCCATAAAAGCAAGGTCAATCTTTTCTATTCCCAATCCTTTACAGTTTTTACAGGCTCCTTCACTGTTTCTGCTGAACAGTTTATCAGAAACATGATTAGACTGCGCAAAAAGCTTACGTACAATATCTGATATTCCCAGATAAGTAAGCAAATTGGAACGGGCACTCGCAGCAAACAGAGATTGATCGATAATGGTCACATCCGGATAAAGTTCCGGCAGAATACGGTTAATCAGAGTACTTTTGCCGGATCCTGCGACTCCTGTTACAACGGTCATTACTCCGGTCGGAATATTTACGGTCACATTTTTAAGATTATACCTATTCGCATTTTTAATTTTCAGGTAACCATCCGGCTTTCTGAATTTTTGTTTGATGGAAGGTTTCTTTGCGAAATAAGAACCTGTTTTGCCAGCCGATTTTTTTAAGTTTTTAAATGTCCCGTCATAGACCACTTCTCCTCCATTTCTTCCTGAACCTGGCCCTATATCAATAATATGGTCTGCCATTTTTATCAGATCCGGATCATGCTCTACGATTAAAACAGAGTTTCCTTTATCCCTTATCTGCTGGATGATGGTGATGATGTTCTGCAAATCTTTCGGATGAAGACCAATACTGGGTTCATCAAATATATATAAAAGATCTACCAGACTGTTTCCAAGGCTTCTTACCATTTTTATACGCTGAGACTCTCCTCCGGAAAGCGTGTTGGTACTTCTGTCAAGAGTCAGATACTGTAGTCCGATCGTGATGATATTCTGCAGTTTTGCGGAAAGCTCTTTGATGACAACTTCATATTGCTTTGAATCCAGTGAAGTAATAAACTCAAGCAGTTCATCTACGGAAAGTTCCATACAATCAGCAATATTTTTACCTTCGATCTTACAGGACAATATTTTTTCATTTAACCGTTTTCCGTTGCATGATGGGCAGGTCTTGGTGATCACAATATTCTTCAGAGCATCTTTTCTTGTGATGTTTTCTTTAGAATCTTTTTTCAGAAATGCTTTTTCGATTCTTGGAACAATTCCTTCATATTTTACCGTTTTCCCCCATTCTTTATGAGGATGTTTAGGCTTGTGCTCCGGTGCATACAACAGGATTTCCCATTCTTTATCGGAGAAATCTTTCAGCTTCTTATCATTATCGAAATACCCTGACAAAGTATATCTTGTTAAGCGCCATCCTCCAGGCTGAAAAGTCGGAAAGCGGACAGCTCCTTCATGCAAAGATTTGTTATGGTCAATCAAGGTATTCACGTTCAAAGTCTGCACAAATCCTAATCCTTCACACTCCGGACACATTCCCTGAGGATGATTAAATGAAAAAACGTTAGAATATCCTACAAACGGCTCTCCCATCCTCGAAAACAGCAGTCTCAGGGAAGCAGACACATCCGCAGCCGTTCCCACCGTAGATCTGGCATTTCCGCCCAGCCGTTTTTGATTGATGATGATAGGAACATTAAGGTTTTCAATTTTATCTACATCCGGAACTCCATAATGCTGCAGACGGTTTCGGATAAAGCTGTTCTGGGTTTCATTAATCTGTCTCTGTGCCTCGGCTCCTATGGTTTCAAAAACCAAAGATGATTTTCCGGATCCTGATACTCCCGTAAAAACCACGATCCTGTACTTTGGAATTTTTATGGAAATATTTTTGAGATTATTTTGCCGGGCATTGGTAATTTCTATATTTTCCATATTTAAAATGCTTAACTTTGTTAATAATTAACTAAGTTAAGTATATTTATAATGAAACCCATTGAAAAAGAATTTTTTAACACATTTACGGATTTCCAATGTCTCATTCTGGCACACATGAACCGGGGCGATATTAACGGAGTCACTGCAGCTCATTATAATATCATTGAATTTATTTTAAGAAAAGGAACAGCCACGGGAGGAGAAATATCTACTGCATTTAATATCAGCCAGGCAGCCATTTCAAAACAGTTGAAATTTTTGATCAGCCATGATTTTATTATCAGAAAACAGGAGAAAACAGATCATAGAAAATTCAATCTTTCAGTAACGGATAAGGGAAGATTTATCATAGAAAATTCAGAGACATTCCGTAAGAATATTACACGGCAGACAGCTTCTATCCTTAGTTCTAAAGAACTGGAAAATTTTAATTATCTGCTGTGTAAAGTTTTGAATGAAATAAAACTGTAATACCCTGCTCTTACTTATAGGTTCCAAATATTCTGTCCCAGATAGATGTATAGAAACCGAAATTTTTACTTTCATCCAAATGATGCTGATTATGAAACCTGGTTGTACCCACAAAAAAGCGGTCAAAAGAAGCCGGAAAAAATTCCCTGTTCAGATGCCCTATGGTTCCCCAGATAAGGTTCAGCAAAAGATAAATGGAAATAGAAACTACAGAAAAGTTATATCCTACGAGTAAAACCAGCAGCATCAGTCCAAATCCTATGGTTTCCAAAGGATGCAGAACAAAAAGGCTTAAAAAATTGGTACTGACATGCTCGTGGTGCTTTCCGTGCAGCACTTTATAGAGAAAAGGTAAATGCGCTGTAAAATGGAAGAAATACATCAGAAGATCCATTAAAAGCAGTAAAACAGCGACTTCGGTTATTATTCCAAGTACGGATTGTGTCTGTCCAAGCAGTATCCATCCGTTTTTCCATAAGAAAGCTCCCAAAAGCATAACAAAGCTGTTACATACTATGGTAAGAAAGCTGAGATAAAAGTCGGATCTGGTAACAGGATGGTTTTTTTCCTGCAACTGACTTTTTCGGCAAGTTTTTTCGATAAAAATATATAAACCTATAGAAAACAGATATAGACAAACATTAGCGATCAGGCTGAATATAATCCATTCCGGCCATGAAAACTGCCAAAACATCTGTAAATAACCGGAAAGTTCTGCCTGAGTAAAATTCATAAGTCCTTCATCTTTCTTCTTGATGTTATAAAGGTATGAATTTCACTGTAAAATCAACTGATAAAGTACATTCCGGGTCTTATTTCTGTCTTGCCTTCCTTCTGAGCTCGCGCAGCCTTGATGTAAGTTTTTTCCTCAGATCGTTATGATAGGCACGGTAATTTTTGATGCTGTTTTCCAGATTTTTTTTATTAAGCAAATATTCCTCGTACAGATGCCCCAGTTCTGAAATCTGGGTCATCACCTCCGAAGGGTGGCTTTCAGGATCTTCCGCAGCTTCTATCAGCAGACGGTAATATTCAATACGGCTGGTCAGGTTCATGTGAAGTTTTGGTTCTATTCCCTGCATGATTTTATGATTTTATAGTGTTTCTGAATAAGTAAAAGGACAAAAAGGTTTTATCCTTTTACTATTCGATATATTATTTTTACTATTAAATAAATCTTTTAATTTTTTTTTCCTGAACCATTAAGACGGTATTAAGGTGCTAAGATGATGAAGATAAGCTTCGCATTAAATTAAAATCAGAATGATTGGTCCTTAACTGTACTTTATTTCTTCAAGCTTCTTAATGGTTTAAAATATTGACATTCATTTTCTTTCTTTGTCTTTTTCATTCAAATTATTTTTCCATCATCACCGGGGGCACATCACTCTGATATACAATCTTAACTTTTCCATTCTTTTCGTACCCTGCCGATTTGAAATAACCTCCGTTAAGAGCAGAATAAATAAGGGTTTCATTAGGATCCCCCAAAGGTAATAAGGGAAACTCTGCATATTCATTAACAATGATCTGCGGTGAAATTCCACTGCTGTATTCTCCGGCTCCGCTGGCATTAAATACTTTATAAATAACCGGATGAATCTGCCACGAAATTTTTCTGGGTTTACGTTTATCTTCCACTACAAATCCTGCCATATCTTTCCCCAGTGTGGTATCTCCCATTTGAATCACCTGCATATACGGTTTCAGATTGTTCACCACAATTTCAGCTGCAGAAGCTGTACTGTTCGATGTGAGAATAAATACTTTCTGTAATCCCAATGCATTAGTACGCAACGTTGTAAAGTCCAGCGCTTTGGGATCATAAGCAATTTGCTGGGCAAAAGTTCTTTTTACTTCACCTCCATTTTTATTTCCTTTAAAAATAATGAATGGTGAACCGGATGATAATCCTGAAGGAATCAATGAACACAGTGCCGCAGCTGAAGACACCGAACCTCCATAATTATAACGAAGATCGAGAATCAGTTCCTGTACTCCGGCCATTTTGAATTCCCCAAACTTTTGGTACAAGGTCTGTGTCATTCCGTCAGGAAAATCATAGATGTACAGATAGCCCACTTTTTTACCGTTTTTTTCAAAGATTTTGCTTAAAACTGGCTGTTCAAAAGAGAAACCATAGTAAACGGTAATATTTTTTTCATCTGTAATGCCACCGTTTTGCCACTTTCCAACGGTAAGTTCTACAACGGTCTGATCTTTAATAGATGAAGCCATTGCTTCGGCATTAGCAGCGGTCATTGCTTTTCCATTCACTTTGGTAATGATCATTCCTCTTTCCAGCCCTGCATTGAAAGCCGGAGAATTTTGAAGCACCAGTTTAACCACAGTAACTACCTCATTATTGGCCAGTTTAACAATGGTATAATCAAAACCGTACATATTCCTTATAGAGCGTGGATACGAAGAAGAATCTTCAGTATTTACCATGAAAGAAAACCGATCTTTGGAAGATAGCAGACTTTGGAAAAAATCTTTTACAGGAAGCTGATAATCCGGCTTTGCAGGCATCTCATCTGCCCAGTAATAATAGCGTTTCATGCTGTCCTGAACCCATAGATTTACACTTTCTGTACTTCCTTCCGGAAAGACGGGTGCATTTTCGTCATTATTATTCGTACACGAAATAAGAAAGACTGCGATAGCAATACACTGAAGTTTTAAAAAGATTTTCATACGTAATTACAGATATTCTGATACATCAATATCTCCTTTTACCACCCATTCTCCGTTTTCCATTTTTTCCTGAAGGACAATCATATTAGCTCCCGTGTGCTGTTTTAGTTTCACCTGAATCATCTTAGTTCCTGCATAAGGCTCTGTAGTTCCCGGCTTGTATAATTCGAGATATACAGGAGCTGTTGAGCTGAAGAAACTATAGATTTTCACTGTCGTAAAATTATCTTTTCCAATGGTATCGAACTCAGCAAGCACTACTCCATTTTCTCTTTTCAGAACACCTTTCACATCTTTCAGTGGGGTTCCGGAAAATTCGCCAAGATTGGGAAAAATAAATTCAAAACCTACCTTCCCGAGATTCACCTGGGGTTTTACCGCATAGGTCTGCAGATAAATTCCGGGAAGATTAAAGAAATACAGGTTTTTATAATCATTTATATTGTCATATGTAATATTGTATTTTGCAATTTCAGCGCCTGTTTCATTATTGTAGACAGACAATTTATTGATTTCTCCCTGATCCAGAACAAACTGAAGCTGGGTTTCTATTTTATTGGTGTAAGACGTTTTTCCATCAATAGATACAGGTTGTCCGTTAAACCTCAACTGAAGTACATCAGGTTTGGAAAATCCTTTGATATTAACTTCTCCGGGTTTCTGTACAGTATCATACAGCTCCATCGTATTGTTGTCTGTACATGAGAAAAGTACAGTAAAAAACAGTAGTAATGCGAAGATTTTATTCATCTTTCTTCAATTATTTCTTGTAAAAACTTAAAAATATTGCCCGGCCCATGAGCCGGGCAATATATAATTATAAAAAAACTAGTTGGATATATCTGGATAGCCTTTCAAAGAGTATCCATTCTTTTATATTAAAATTTCATGGTGTTTCTAAAATCAGATTCTAAGGGGATAGAATGATTATTTTTTAATAAACTTCAGCCTTTCCGTAGTCTTTCCATCTGTAATTTCTGCAATATAAGATCCGGATGTAAGACCTGCTGTGTTGATCGCTTTAGAATATTGGGCGGTAAGTACTTTTTGTCCTGCCGCATTGTAAATATTGACCATAGTTGTATTTTCTTTCAAAGCCGGGTTAAGCTGCAGCTGTAAAGATTCTCTTACCGGATTTTCTGCTATTTGTGTTATAATTTTGTTGTTTTTTACATCCTTAGTTCCCAAAAATGAAGTAGCGTAAATTCCTATTTCATCAATATTAATGTTCTGGACATTATTTCCACTTGTTTTTCTGTTTGACCACATTCCGATATAGATCTTTTTCCCGGCAAAAGCAGAAAGATCAACAAGGGATTCTACAAACTGGGTAAGATCAGCCGGAAAAGGATTGGCTGAATCACCTACCTGTATTTTATACATACTCTGAACATCATTTCCCTCTGCATCTACTGTCATCGCCTGAAAGTCCGACAACGTAGGAACTTCTTTCTGCGGTGTGCTTACATAGATAAAAAGCTCTCTGGCAACAATCGTATGAGTAGATCTCTGTCTCCCGATATAGGCGGCCAGCGTAACGGTTCCTGCAGTATTGGTAAGATCAATCTGAGGAGAAATAATCCAGTCATTTTCGGTAGCAAATCCAGTAGCACTTCCACTTGGAACCAAACTTATAGAATGGCGTAGAACGCCGGCAGTTCCATAGGCTAAAGCAGTTCCGTTGTGATAGATGTTCTCTCCTTGTATCCATCCATTGCCATTGCTGTTAAGGTCATGAAAGGTCCATCCCTGCAGATCGGCAGGAGTATCAAAAGAATTTCCCCATACCAGAGACTGTGCTGCAGCCAGGTGAGATAAAAACAGAACAGATGATAAAATTATTTTTTTCATAATACTGATGATTAAAATTTTGAAGTAAAAGCAAGGAATCAGCATAAGCTGTTCCCTGCTTTTTAAAGTTTTTTATTATTCTACAATTGAGAAATTGTATTTTGTCCAAAGTCCCTGGAAGTTTCCACAGTTTCTTGGAGATACATTCCAACCACCTTCGTTGAAGAAAGGCTGGCTCATACCCCAAAGCGATGCAGGAGTACCAGTCGCCAGGTTAGCTGCAGGGATTCCTGCTGTACCTGTACCCGTAACTGAAGTCGTAAATCCGTGAACCTGAATTGTGCTGTATGCTGAAGCCGAAGAAAGTTCAGAACCTGTCCCTTCCACTTTGATTCCTACAGGATATCCTGTAACTACAGCGTTATTTAATGTTAATCTTCCGTGTCTTCTGATGTGGATACCGTTTTCATACAAAGCACCTTTAGTAGAGTTTTTAGAACCAACAATCGTAAGGTTGTTGATCACCGGATGAGTCAACAATGTTGTAGAAGAACCTTCTGCGTTGTTATCAAGCTCGATACCGTTAGAATCAGGGCTTGCTCCGCTAAGACTGTGTGTAGAGTTGTAATCTGCCAAAGCTAATGCGCAAGTAATGGTTCCTGTATATCCGTTATCGAAGTCGAAGTTATCATCATCTGCAGCAAAAGAAACAAGGTTTGAAGCGTTTACAGTACCTCCGAAGAATTCAAAAGAGTCATCTTTTCCGAAAGAAACCTGAATATGATCCAAAGTAGTTCCGTTTCCTACTCCTCCTAACGTAAGACCGTTGATTTCATTACCTGAATTCGGAGCTAAAAGATCGTATCCCGCAAACTCGATACGTACATATTTCAATGTTCCCCCGTTATGAGAAGCATTGGTACCTCCGTAATAGAAATCAGAACCGGATAATCCTTCAATTGTTTTTGTGAAAGGAGTGTTTGTAGGCGCATCTCCTAATATAACAACACCACCGAAGTCTCCAGGAGCCGCTGTTGTATCTTCGTTTCCGTCTAACAATTTGTAGCTGGTGAAAATGATCGGCTGAGCTTCTGTACCCGCTGCGTTGATTTTTCCTGTTTTAGAAATTACCAAAACTCCTGTAGCTGTATTGTTTGTGCTTGGTTTGGCTTTAATGAATGTTCCAGGCTGAATTGTTAATGTAGCACCATTTTTTACCGTTACAATTCCATCTAATTCAACTACTCCACTCCATGTAGTATTTGAAGTAATAGCACCACTTACGGTAGTTACCGGAAGAGCAGAAGCTGTAAGGTACTCAGCAGAAGTAGATTTCATTTCGAATGGAGAAGATGAATCTGCCAGTTGATCGTTTTGACAAGCTGTAAGAGATAATGCTGCCACTGCAATTAGAGTTAGTCTTTTCATTGTTATAATTTTTAATAAATCCGGTTGTGTTATTTTTATACCAGATCAGTTTTTTATTCAGGAATATCTTCCTCTCTATTCCTTCGATTTGTTTTTTGGTGTTCATCCCATCGCTGCAGGAGGAGCTGCATTGCGGGAGTTCCCATAAGGTCCGTTAATGCCTGGGAAAAGCTGTTAACGTCCGGTTTTTTCAGAACTGTACTGCTGTGCGCATCATCAGTATCTTTCAGTTTTGATCAGGTTCCCGAAACCTGTACGTTTCTATAATTAAGATATCTTTCTATTGTTGTATTGGGCATATTCTCTGTCTAAAACATATAGTTCACACTGAGGCTGAACATTCTTCCGCTGTAAGCCCGAAACATAATTTTATCAATATTCTTATCATACCTGTCTGTTGCACCAGGCAAAAGTCCCCAGGCTTCGCGTTCCGTTCCGATTGCACTACCCAATCCCAGCGGTATTGCGTAGGAATTGTAATTATTATAATATTCCTTCACCCTGTTGAATAAGTTTCTTGCATTGAATTTTAATTCAAGGTTTTTATTCCGGAGAAATTTATAGGAGATCTGTGCATCTGCTACGGCGTAAGGGCGTTGTATTTCTTCCCCTTTGTACGCATACCCGACGGTAATGTACTGGTCGCCTTTTGCATTGTATAAAAAGCTCAGTCCCAAACGGTCGCCGTCATAGGTCAATCCAAGATTATAGGCATAAGGAGTCTGCCCGAACAGAGGACGTTTTACTTCATAGGTTTCATCATTGTCCCCCGTTTTATAGATATCCTTAAAGGCAATTACTTTAGTATGATTATAGGTAAAGTTTCCGCTTATGAAAAGTTTTTCCAGAAAAGTTCCTCCGGCAATAAATCCTAAATTCTTTCTAACCTCTGCCTCAACTCCTGCAAGCTTTGCATTTTTTGAATTACCGTTATAGAGATACAGATTCCCTTCACTTGAAATATGCCCTTCGCGTTCTATGGGTCTGTCTATATTTTTATAGTAAAGTCCTGCCGAAAATATTTCTCCAAGGCCGGGAAACCATTCGAATTTGAAATCATAATTATTAATGACAGAAGAGGTCATTTCTGTATTATAAATCAAACCGTTGGCAACAGGGTCAAAATAAGGAAGTCCTGTTCTTTCATTAAACTGCGGACGAATTACAGATTTATTATAGGCAAGCCTGAAATTGATTTTATTCGTAGGGCTGTAAGTAAAATTTACAGAAGGCATCCATTGCCACGGTTTATCTTCAATGGCCGCCCTTTCAACGTTCTTTGTATCACTTGGATCCAATTGCTGGGAAATAAGATCATACTTAAAATATTCTGCACGAACTCCCCATACCAACCTTAATTTATTTTTCCAACGGTTATCAAACATTACATAAAGAGCATGCTGTTTTACTTCTCCTTCATATTTATCATTTTTATACAATGCCTTGGTTTCCCACCCAATACCTCCCGGAACATAGTGAGATCCATTGAACCAGTCCGCAAGCGTACCATACATTGTCAGGTAATTTTTTTCACTATTCGGAACATCACGGTTTTCGTCTACCCTTAAGAAGAATTTCTGCTGCTGGTTGGTATTATTCTTTAGTGTTCCTGCATATCCTGTTTTCAACGTATTTTTAAAACTTCCGAAATCCAGATCCCACTTCACTGAAGCTCCGTAATTGTAATCGGTTTCTTTATTGGCGATGTATCCTCTGTAAAAATTTCCTCCGGTATTATAAATCTTGTGGTACGTAAGAATTTCACTTCCAATAAAATCATAGAGAGTAAGATACTGTGTATAATCTTTTGTATCAGAGGTTATCCCGGTTCTGGCTGCAAACCAGCTGACTTCCGTATTGCCTATTTTATGGTTCCCTTCCAGTTTATTCTGCAAAAGGGTCTGAAAAATGGGATAATTGGTATTATCAGTATAAGGTCTGTCTAAATTTTTGATCTGAGCAGGATCATTATTGGGGATGATTCCGTTATAAAAATAATTATAGGCCAATTCTGCATTGGAAGCCATTGAACTTCCAGTTGTATATTCATTCCAGCCGGTAACTCTTGTTAATGTATTATCAAAAATATGGGTGTACGAATTACGGAAGGAAATTCTGTTCTTCCCTAGCTGTAGTCCAAAATTGAGCATCCCCGCCAACGTAGAGTTATAATTATAGGAAGCTCCCTGGTTTTTAAAATTATAAAATGGTATTGGAGCTACTCCTTTTGTTTCCCAGTCGGCAACATAAGGCCCTGTGGTATCCAGCCAGTTTCCTCTTCCCGTATGGTCGATCTCCAGTTTATTTTGCTCATTTCTGATGACAAATGCTCCGGCAAAGCCCCACTTATTATTGTTTTTAAGGGCGTAAGTTCTTCCTAATGCCAGCTGAATATTAGATCCCATATCCCCTCTGGTTTTATAAGTACTGAAATTATCATGGGTAAACTGTCTTGATTGTTCAAAAAATCTTGGATCTGTCCAGTTCATCGGCTCAAGTCCTTTGGGAAAATCCCTTGTTCCGTCATCATACCCGAAATAGTCGTACTTTCCGCGCTGGCGGGTCAGAAACTCTTTGAATGCTGACTGGTCATTATAAGAAGTTCCCAATGTTACGGTTGTAAAATTTTCGTTGGGAATATCCTTGGTTCTTACTTCTACATAACCTCCTGCAAAACTGGCATTCATATCGGGTGTTGCAGATTTGCTGACCACTACACTTTCTACCATGGCGGTAGGAATGATATCAAATGAAAAGTTCTGATTATAGGCTTCTGTACTCGGCAGGTTGATCCCGTCCATAGCGGCGGTGTTCCAACGCTCTCCCATGGATCTTACCACTACATATTTATTGTCAATGGTAGTGATTCCCGTTACCCTTTTCAAAGTTCCTCCCACATCGCTGTCCGGTGTTTTGGAAATCTGCTCTGCGGAAATACCATCACTCATCTGGGCTGCCTTCTTCTGCTGGGCAAGAAGTCCTGCCTGAGTATCTGCTTTACGGGCTGCCGTAATTACAACTTCTTTGATATCTGTAATTTTATCAGAAGCCTTGTTTAAAGCAAATGAAACAGCATTCGTTTCTTTGTTCGTAACGGATAGTTTTTCTACTCTCAGCGTATTATATTTAGGAGCTTTTATGGTCAGATTATAAGTTCCCGAAGGAAGATCGATGGTAAAATCGCCGTTATTGTCTGTGATCACAGTTTTCTGAGCAACAGTAATTTCCGCTCCGGTAATGGGATTTCCTACTTCATCCACAATTTTACCGGAAATTTTTCCGTTTCCCAGTACGGAAATAGTAGAACTTTCATATTTTATCGAAATAAGGTCACCATGCAGCCGGTACACAACAGGAAGTCCGTTGGTAATATCCTTCAGACAGTTATTGACAGAAGTATTTTCGCATTTCACTCCTCTTACCTTCAGCTCTTTAATATCTACCTTGGAATAAGCCAGTCTCATCCCCGTTTTTCCGGCAAACTCTTCTAAAACTTCAATCAACGGTCTGTTGGCAGGTACAGAAAATGTTACTTTCTGAACCAGCTCCTGAGCTTCTGCGGCTACAGTAAAAAATAAGGCTGCTATGGTAATCCCACATTTCAAACTTTTCATACTTAATAGTGTTCTCTTGATTATGATTATTTAATTTTTTTTGAATAATGATTTATTTCTTAAGGATATAGGTGTTTTCTTTTTTCTGTACTTCCAATCCCAGGATGAAGGCCAGTGATTCAATATTCTCACCAACAGTGCCGCCAGTGAAATCAGCAGTAATCTTCTTATCTTCAGCTTCCTTAGGATACTGAACCTTTGTATGATAATTGCTTTCCAGTACTGCTACTACTTCTTTCAGAGGAACATCGTTAAAGCTCAAAGACAATATTGCGGAAGCTTTGTTTACTGAGTTTTTCCCAGGTTTCAATGAAATAATTGCTGTAGTATGCGCAATTCCGAAATTCGTCCACTTCTGATTCGGCTTGAGGAAAGAAACAGGAACACCCGGTGAAGAAACAGCCACCTTCCCTTCATAAAGATCAACCGCTTTTTTCTTCCCTGACTGTGAAATTTTAAATACCGTCCCCAATACTTTGGTACTGAAACCATCCGCACGAACAATGAAAGGGTGTATTTTAGATTTTGCCACAGAGAATATTGCATCTCCTTTCAAATCCACAACTCTTGTAGACGAAGGAAAAGATTTTTCTACCATCAGTTCTGCCCCTGGCAAAAGAGTAACTGTAGATCCATCTTCAAGATGAACAATACGGTTTACGGATTTTGCAAGATAAACATCTGGCTTAATGAACATAGTGTAGGTAAAAATTCCTCCCAATGTTAAAAGCAGAATAATAACTGCAGCTATTTTATATAGATGTGTTCTAAAGCTTTTTGCCGATTGGATAGGAATATGGGCTGGCTGAGAAAAGTAATGTTCCAGTCCGGATAATATCCTCTCTCCGGATTCTTTAAGATGAAGAATATCCAGATCTTTTTCTGCAAGATTCTTCCATTGTTTTAAAAGTTCATTTTCTTTTTCAGAAATTGAGTCTTCCGTAACTTCCCGTTCCCAAAGTCTGAAAACAAAGGCTTCAATATTTTTAGATGTTAAACGTTTTTTCATAAGGTCTTTCATGTATTCACAGATACTTCTATCTATAAGACAGTGAAAATGAAAAACTTCCCCGCGGCATTCTTAACGTTATATTCACATTACAACCAAATTGTTAATAATTTTCATCATATTTCACATTTACTCAACATTAACATCCCATTTGACCCCTGCTTTTCAGAAATATTTAATCTTATCACACCCAAAGTTCACAAAAAGTTAATTTTCCTTTAGGTAATTTTGTATCACAATATGAGCCCAACAGACTATATATTATTAAAGAAAATAAAATCAGGCGACCGTCCTGCATTTATGCTGCTGTATGACCGGTATTGGGATAGTCTGTATCGCTTTGTTTTTGTACGGACACGGGATAAGGAAGCCTCTGAAGAAATCCTCCAGAACCTATGGATCAAGATTCTTGAGAATACGGATGCCATACAAACCGATGATACAGAAAGCGCCAAAGGCTACCTTCTCCGTCATCTTCATTACCGGATTATTGATTTTTATAACAGCTACAAGAAAGCACCTCCTACTTTGAGTATTGACGAGTTTGATATTCCGAATGAAATTGAAATAGCAGATTCCGATTATTTTGAAATCCTTGAAGAAAATGAGATCAGTACTTTGTTAACCATGATTGATGAAGTAGTTTCCCAGCTTCCCTCAACGGAGCAGCAGGTCTACGATATGAGAATCAGGAAAAATATGTCTGTGAACGAAACAGCAGAAGCCCTGGGAATAAGCAACAAGACGGTGAGTAATAAATTAAGCAAAGCTTTAGGAGAAATCCGTGAGCAACTGAATCCGGAATATCAGTCTTCCAAGAAACTGGTCTCTATTCTCTTGTTGATGGAGGTTTTGACGAGGTATTGAGAGCGGGGTTCGGGATTCGGGGATTGTGTTAATCATAAAGTATTAAAATTCACAGCGAAACGGATTCACTATTCTCCAAACACCGTCAGTAAAGCATTTTCAAAGTTCAATATTTTAAAGTCAGCAAGATCAGAATCAATGCTTTCATCATCATTGGTGAAAATTACAGTCTGCATTCCGGCTTCTTTTGCAGCTTTTAATCCTGATGGGCTGTCTTCAATAGCAATGCAGTGTTCCGGGGAAACTCCAAGATTTTTTGCAGAACTAAGATATACGGCCGGATGAGGTTTTCCCTGAGTTTCAAATTCTGATGAGTGAACGGTATCAAACAGATCACGAACCTGCAATTTTTCAAGAACCACATGGGCTACCCGCAAAGGAGCATTGGTAGCCAACCCTATTTTATATTCTTTATTCTTAAGATTTGTAATAAACCCCTGCACACCAGACATTATACAGTCCTGGTCTTGAATCATTTCGATTACTCTTGTAACCACTTTATTTTCCAGATCGGATGAATCAAAATTTTCCCAAGGGAATCTTTCATACCAGAATTCCGTAACTTCCTGGGTGGTCATATATTTGGTTTGTGCCGCAAGATCATCCGTAACCTTAACGCCATAGGATGAAAATACATCCAGTTCTGCCTGAGTCCAGAATTTTTCTGAGTCGATCAATACACCGTCCATGTCAAATATTACTGCTTTTAAAGCCATCTTTTGAATAATAATTTAGGTTATGAAATCATGAATTATTGACTGATTTTATAAACACAGCGCTGCCCTCCGGAAATAATATGGTCTATTCTTTCCACTGTGTACTCCTTTCCTATCAGTGATTGGAAATTGGACAGTTCTGCACGGCAGAAACCCTGGCATTCTTTTGCGGCTGCACATATCGGGCAGTGGTTTTCAATCAGAAAATAGTCTTCACCTTCTTTTTTCCATTCTGCCATATAGCCTTCTTCACTACGGACTTTTGAAAGAGATTCGAGACGCTGTTCCAGTGATTTTGCCTTTGAAAGTACTTTTTCATACCGTTCATGGGTATTTTTTTCCCTGTCACTGATTAATAAATCCAATGCATTTTCACCCAAAAGATTTTTTACTGATTTCAAAATCTGAACTGTAACATCGGCGTGGGTATCAGGAAATTGAGCCAATCCTTTTTCACTAAGCGTATAGTATGTAGACGGACGGCCAACTCCTTCGCTCTTCACCGAAGACCGGATCAATCCTTCCTGAGCAAGGTTCAGTAAATGCTTCCTTGCCCCTTCTTTGGTGATGGACAATTCTTCAGCTATAAGAAGTGATGTAGCCTCACCTCTCATCTTTAAAAACATCAGAATACGATCCACAGCCGGCTTCTTCATTTGACAATATTTTGGTTGTTTTATTTTTCAACAACAAATATAGTCATTTTCTATAACCTCAAAAAACAAAGGTTAAAACAAAGATTTACAATGGTTTATTTATTCCAAGCACGAAAGCAATAAAACAACCTAAAAGTTGTTTTATTAAAATATATTTCTACCTTTGTGTCATAGTAATCAAAAAAAATATACGATGAATACATTTACATTACCACAATTACCTTACGCTTACGATGCTCTGGTTCCTTTTATAGATACAGAAACAATGACCATTCATCATCAGAAACATCATAAGGCTTATGTAGACAATCTGAATGCTGCATTGGCACAAACCAATGAAGTTAATCCCGACCTTGATTCGTTACTGCAGAGGATAAGTGAATACAGTCCGGCTATAAGAAACAATGGCGGAGGTCATTATAACCACTCTTTATTCTGGGAAACTCTTTCATCTCAGCCTAAGCTCATTCCTGAAGGTATGCTTCATGATGACATCACAGCTACTTTCGGAAGCCTTGACAATCTCAAAGCAGAAATGAAGAAGACAGGTTTGTCACAGTTTGGTTCCGGATGGGTGTGGTTATTTGTAAAGTTCAACGGATCGCTGGCCATCAGCTCTACCCCTAACCAGGACAATCCGATGATGGATATTCTCTCGATGAACAGAGGTTTCCCGATTATTGGAATAGATGTCTGGGAACATGCTTATTATCTGAATTATCAGAACAAACGTGCAGATTATCTGGATGCTTTCTGGTCTGTACTGGATTGGTCGGCAGTTGAAAGAAAATATGAAGAAGCTTTGTCAAAAGTAAGATAAGTAACACTGAAAGTAAGTAAACTATGACTGAGGAAAATTTTATCAATAAAGCAAAGGCTTCAGGCATTATTGCCCTTGACCTTTCAGACTACAAACCGACTACGGAAATTGTAGAACTGGATATCAGAAATCATCTTTTCATGGGAATGATTGTGAAGGAGAAAGAATTTAAGAAATCAATTGCTACAGTGGATTTTTCTGTATACAATGAAAAAGCAGTAGCAATCATCTGTTCTACGGATGCGATCATTCCACCCTGGGCCTATATGCTGATTATGGAAAAATTGTCTCCTTATGCGTCTTATGCAGATTTAAACAATGCAGAAACGGTACTCCTTGATCTCTGGAAACGCCGTCTCATCTACGCTGACCTGAAACAGTATAAAAATCAGAAAGTGGTTGTCCGGGCAAGTACTCATCATGATCCTTCATTGTATTTATTGGCGGCTGGATTACTGAAACCTCTGGTCAAAACACTGATGTATGGTGAAATAGGATTACCCAAAGTAATTTTTAAACAATAAATAATGAAAGCAATTATATTTAACGGGTCACTGGAAAGAAGAACTTTATCTACTTCAGGACTGATTTCGGAGTATTTTTCGGAACGTCTGAAAATGCTGGGAATTCAGACTGATATTTTTACACTTGCTGATTCGGGCATTCCTTTATTCGATGTTACCCTTACAAAAACACCTCTTGCGGTAGAACGAATGACCCAAATGTTCACTGATGCTGATCTGCATATCTGGCTGGCTCCTCTTTATCATGGAAGTATTCCGGGAGTGATGAAAAACTGCCTGGACTGGCTTGAAGTAACCGCCAACAGGTACGAGCCTTATCTCACCGATAAAACTGTAGGACTGGTATGCTGGGCAGATGGTCTGCAGGCCATGCAGGGCATCAATGCTATGGATTCTATAGCCAAATCATTACGCGCCTGGCCACTGCCATTCAGCGTTCCGATTGTGAGGTCATCATTATTTAATGCTGATCAGTCCACTCAAATTTCAGATCTGTATTCCGGTAAGTTTGATAAGCTTATCAGCATTGCAACTTCTAAAAAAATCACCATTATTGACTGAGGATTATGGAGAATGAAATTACCATTACTGTTATAGACCAAAGCGGTACTGCACACACTTTACTATGTCCGTTAGAAATGGGGCTTACCCTTAAAGATATCTGCAAGGCCTACGAATTGCCTATGGAAGCCATGTGCGGAGGAATGGCTATGTGTGCCACCTGTCACTGCTTTATTCTGAGTGAAACGATTCATCTTCCGGAAAAAAATGATATTGAAGAGGCTTTATTATCAGAACTTTTTACTTCCAAAGCTACCAGCAGATTAGCCTGTCAGATTCATCTTACAGCCCAAATGGATGGTCTCTCGGTAGAAATTGCTGCAGATTAATGATTTAAAATAAAAAATAGCACACTTTATGCTGCTTATTTTCAAGGAACAGTGTTGAACTGCTGTAATTAAGTTTAGCAGGGATTTCCCAATCGTTTACCGTTGAAGAAATCCCTTTTTTAAACCCTTTAAATTCAAACAATATGGCTATAAAAATAACAGATGCCTGTATCAACTGTGGAGCCTGCGAACCTGAATGCCCCAACTCAGCCATTTACGAAGGTGCTATCGACTGGCGCTGGAAAGACAAAACAAAACTTTCAGGACCAACAATATTTCCTGATGGTACGGAAGATGATGCCGATGCTTATCATCCGGCTGTCTCAGATGAAGTGTATTATATTGTATCCGGAAAATGTACGGAATGTAAAGGCTTTCATGAAGAGCCCCAATGCAAGGCCGTGTGCCCTGTAGACTGCTGTGTGGATGATCCTGATCACAGGGAAACTGAAGAAGTACTATTGAACCGGCAAAAGTTCATGCACAGTGCCTAAGTACCCGATTGAGTAGTCTGATTAACGATATAAAGCAGGAAAACGACTAAAAATTTCTATCTTTTATATTTAATTTTCAATAGAGGCGGGTTTTAACCCGCCTTCTTATATTTTCTTTTCTTTCAGCTTTAGCCAAAATTTATTTTGCCTTAATCTCAGTATAGATTTTCTGAGTGAAAGGAGTTTCTATACCTGTTTCAGAACCATATTTCAATACAGCACCTGCAAATAATTCCAGTTCGTTACTTTTTTTTCCTGAATGGATATCAAGCTGTAAGGAAGTTGGGGTTTCAAAAGGAAATGTAGAAGCTTTATCGAATGTTTTATCAATGATATCTTCCTGAAGATAGATGCCTTTTTTATCTGCGATCTGTTTGATTTCTTTCATAATTTCAATCGCTTCTTCCTTCTGTTGCTCATCTTTGCACACAGTTCCAATAGATGAATTGTGCTTAGCTGTTACCAATCCGAAACTGGCAATGAAAATAAATTTCGTCCAGATATCTGATAATGAATCATCTTTAAAATCAAAATCGATTTTACTTTCACTCAATAGCTCTATAATCCATTCCACAGGTGCAGAAAAATGTTCAGGATCTCTTCCCACAATCATTTTTCCGGCTTTTCCTTTATGTTCCACTACTCCTTTTTCTTTGATATGGGAAGCCACGTAGATACAGGTTGGAAGAATGGTATGATCAGGAATTATTGTACGGATTCTGTCATAGATATCCGCTCCGTTCATCATCGGAAGAAGGACGGTATCTTTATTAATAACCGGCAGTAATTGTTGACAGACATTTTCAAGATCATATTCTTTTACACAAATCAAAACCAGATCTGGATTTTTGATCTCACTGATATTCTGAACTATATCATCAGGATGGCTCTGTGAATTGGAATGCTCGGGAGATAACAAAGTCAATCCGTTTTCTTTTACTTTATCATAAGTTTCTCCGCGCGCTACAAAAGAAACAGTATATTTTCCTGTAGTTTCATTGGTTTGATTGATTTTAAAACCGAAATAACCGCCTACACCACCCAATCCTACTACAACAATATGTTTTTTGTTCATGAAATTATTTTTAAGCAAAGATCAGTGATGCACTGTAAAATATCACTTGACAAATGAAAAGAAATCACATTTTGTGAATATCCCTTCTGATACGGCTCAGGGAGCTGTCTTTAATCCCAAGGTAAGAAGCAATCACCTTCAAAGGGACATGTTGAAAAATATCAGGATCTTTCTTCATCAGGTTACAATATCTTGTGGAAGCCTTCTGGCTAGCCATTTCGATCAGACGATCATGAATATTATAGTAATTAAGAACAAAAAGAAGCCTGCTGAACTCTCTGAATTCAGGGATATTATGGAAATTATGCTGTACATTTTCCAATCCTGTCTCCCAAAAAACACATTCGGTGATTGTCTGGTATATTTCTTTGGTAGGCTGTTGTCTGAAAAAGGACAAAAAATCATTAACGAAGCAGGGAGCCGTATAAATATTGGTGGTAATCTCCTCATTATCTTCATTCAGAATATAGGATCGCACATACCCTTTTTCCAGAAAATAGGTTTTGGTACTGATGGTATCTTGATCCAGCAAAACAGTATTCGCTTTTAACTCAAAATGGCAAAATTTTTCTGTAATTTTTTCAACCACTTCAGGTTTGATACTGAATAAAGAATGAAAGTAGGTATTAAGTGATGATTTGTTCATAAAATAGAAGCTGCAGCATATTTACTTTTTACATCTGCTCAAACAAAAATAGTCTTTATACACTAAAATAAACCATATACTTTTTTAATAGATCAGCGGTAATTTTGTAATTTTCTTCTTTAAAAAATTATAATATTAAGATGGATACTGATTTCACTTACCATTTCATCGAACCTGATAAGCAGATCGCGGATTTTGTTGAAAATCTGGGCACTTTTCAAAACCTTTCGGATGAAGCTAAAGAAGTGGTGATCATTCCGGATGGAAGAATCGACTTATTCTTCTCGTATTCGGCTTCAGAGCCTTTTCATATTACCCTTCTCGGGCTGGAAACCTATCCTGAACAAAGATTTATCGCTCCGCATATGACTGCTTTTGTTGTAAGCTTCAAACCTCTTGCTGTTGAATATATTTTAAATACCTCCATCGCCGATTTATTGAATATAGGAAAGGAGCTTTCTCCTGATTTCTGGAATTTTAAAGCTGACGATATCAATGATTTCAGCCACTGCTGTACGAAAGCAACTCAAAAAATAAAAGAACTGCTTCCTCAAAAAATAGATGAAAGAAAAATTAAACTTTTTGAACTGGTTTATGCTTCAAAAGGAGAAATGAGCGTACAGGAACTTTCTGAAAAAACAGGCTGGAGCAGCAGACAGATCAACCGGTACTTTACCAGACAGCTTGGGTTGTCATTAAAAGCCTACGCTACCATTTTGCGTTTCAGGGCATCATTGGAACATATTGCCCAGGGAAGACTTTTCCCGGAACTCAATTATACAGATCAGAACCATTTCATCAAAGAAGTAAAAAAATTCTCCGGCGTTGCCCCCAGGGAATTATCTAAAAATAAAAACGACCGATTTGTACTATTATCCGTGTTAAAAGGAAGATAAATTTGCATTGTAAAATTTAAATTAACAATGCTGATAGACAATAAATCAATAGCAATCGTTGGTGGCGGCCCGGCAGGGCTTACACTGGCAAGACTTTTACAATTGAAAGGTGCAGATGTAAAAGTATATGAAAGAGACTTTAATAAAGATGCACGTGTACAGGGTTCTCCTCTAGACATGCATGAAGATTCAGGTTTGGCTGCTATACGCAAGGCAGAACTTCTGGAGGAGTTTAAACAAGCCTTCCGTCCGGGTGCAGACAGAACACTGATCATGAATGAAAAGGCAGAAATATTTTTTAATGATCATGAGACAAAACCTGAAGAGGATTTTGGACATGAACATTTCCGCCCTGAAATAGACCGTGGCCCATTAAGAAACATGCTTCTGGAATCTCTATTTCCTGAAACAGTAGTCTGGGACAGTCATTTTCTTTCTATGGAACGTCAGAATGAAGGCTGGCTGCTGCATTTTAAAAACGGGAGGTCTGTGTACGCTGATATGGTCATTGCTTCAGATGGCGCCAACTCTAAAATCCGTCCTTATCTCCATACTAATACACCTGTTTACTCCGGAATCATTATGCTGGAAGGAAATGTTTCAAAAGAAAATGCTCCTCAAATCGATGCTTTGATCAAAGGTGGAAAAATAATGGCATTCGGAAATTTTCAAAATATTTTACTGGGACAGAAAGGCAATGGTGATCTTGGATTTTATGCGAGTTTTAAAGCCGATGAAAACTGGCCTTCCTCCAGCGGTCTTGATTTTTCTGATCGAGCACAGATGCTGAAATGGTTCAAAAAAGAATACTCCGAATGGGCGTCTATCTGGGAAGAATTGTTTGAAAGTGCAATGACTCCTTTTATCCCACGTCTGATTTACTCTATGCCCTTAGATCAAACCTGGGAAACTCAGCCCAATCTCACACTGATTGGGGATGCGGCGCACGTAATGCCGCCATTTGCCGGAGAAGGTGCCAATATGGCAATGCTGGATGCCCTTGAACTGAGTGAGCATTTGACAGACAGACGTTATACTACTTTGCAGGAAGCTGTTTCCGCCTACGAAAATACCATGCGTAAGAGGGCTGCCGCTGCCACAAAGGAATCCCTTGAAAATGGAGAACGGATGCATTCTGACAAATCATTAGCCACAATGCTTGATTTTTTCAACGGCCACCTGACTTCATAAGCAAAAACAAAAGGCTGCCTCAACCAGAGACAGCCTTTTTAGGTTTAATAAATTCTTTTTCTCTCCGCTTTTAGATCCGGGTGCGGAGATTCATTTATGTTATTTCTTAATCAATTTGGTATTATAAGTATTTTTATCATCTTTTATTGTTATTACATACATTCCCTTGATCAGAGAAGCAACATTAATTTTTCCGTCAATCTTACCTTCCTGAACTAGTCTTCCATCTGCACTGTAAATTTTATAGTCACCTTTACCTTTTAGGTTTTTCACTTCTACAAATGTATCTGCAGGGTTAGGATAAACGGAAACTTCTGATGATTTTGTATCTGCAGATTCTCTTACAGCAAGGGCGCCAGCTGTAATTTTAACCGGAAGATCCATAATACCTCCTGCCTGACTTGCCAGTTCGCCACATACATCATTCAGTGCGGTATTGGAAAACTTACCTACAATCCTCATTCTTAACAATTTATCCCCAGAATAGGTATTAGCTGGAACTGTAAAGTTAATATTCCCCATTCCAACGTTACCGGCAGGAGATGCTCCCGACGTCTGGGCAACTCTCTCTGTTGCTTCGAAAACTCCGTTTCTGTTGTAATCAATCCAAACGGATAGATTAACCTGCATACCAGCCTGCAGTAAGTTTCCTATTCTTGGTGAAATTGTATAGGTATTACCTTGTGTTAAATTGACAATCTTAGTCGGATCTTCACTTAAATCTTTATAAGATCTTGCCGTAGCATCTGTATAATCAATATTGGCAACTGCTACTTTCAAAATTGAACCTAAGTAAGGTGAACCTGAATTTAATATACAATAATCAATTCCTGTCTTTAATCCTTTTGTTTTAAATGTATAATTATTAGAGAAAGTTCCGGGAACTGAGTTAACTACAGCTGCTACCTGTACTTCATAATTGGTTTCATCTTCTAAATTATTCAGCACTACAGAATTGGCCTGGCTCACAGCATTAGACCAGTTTCCTGTTCCTGTTTTTCTGTAGTTAACAGAGTATGTAGCTCCAGGAACACTGTTCCAAGATACCCTTGCTGTTGTTTTGAAAATCTCAGTATCTATTGTAGAAATACCTGTAGGTGCTGATGTAGGAGAGGTAGGCGCGCTACCCAAAGTAATAGCAGGAGATACCGCATAAAAAATATTTCCCACCGCTGATACTCTCAGCTTTACTGGTCCGTTTATATTTCCTGGCATTTGTGTGCTACAGCTTCCGGTATTAGGGGTTGCAGCAACAAGATTTGTCCAGGTTGTGCCATTATCTGTAGTATAATCAATTTTCACACTTGCTGTATTATAAGGAGCAGCATTCGTATTGGCAACATCCCAATAGATGGTGTTTACAGCATCATTATACAATACTGAAGATGAAGTAAGCCCATTGAATTTGAACGGTCCGTCATTCCCTACAGTCACTGTCGTTGTTGAGCTTGAAACCATAGGACGCTGAGCATTTTGATCTCTTACCGTTACAGCATAATTCAATGTTCGGGGGATATAAGATACCGTTTCCCATGTTTGTTTGTCTGTTAGATTTCCATTCATAACACTTGCTAACTTTGGAAAATACCGTCTTCCGTTTGGAGTTCCAGGAACAGATCTTGTTAATGCTCCTTTTGGATTGTATCCCCATCCGCTATCACCAGAGATGGTAGAAAACTCATCGGTACTGTCATTCTGTTCCCAGGTATAGTTTACAGCATCATTCTCTGCATCAGTGGCTGAAGCATCAAGATAATAAGCAGTTCCTTTAGGAATATTATAAGCAACCAGTGGATTAATGGCCGGTGCAGTATTATTGTTTATATTTTGAGAGGCTCCGCAATTAAGTTTATTTTCTAAATTAGTTAACACCTGATCAATGGATTTATAATGGAAATATCCATCAGCGTTAGCCTGCACATTATCATAGGTAATCCCGGCATAGCCCATAATAGTAGTACCTCCTCCCGGTTCTACGTTAGCTCCCTGATTGGCATCTGTGACAGAAGTATTTGAAAATGTATGATTAGCTCCAAGCTGATGTCCCATTTCATGTGCTGCCGTAAAATCAAAAACGTCCCCTACAGGAACTGGTCCCTGGGTGTAAGCGGAACCCTTTTTTATTTCAGTATTAGTGGCCGGATCTACGCAAACAATTCCGATTCCTCCTGCATTTCCACTTCTTTCAGCATTCTGATTAAGAACATGGCCGATATCATAGTTGGCATTTCCAACAACGTTGGTAAGGGTCTGTTGCAGCTGAAGATTTAAATTATTAGAGTAAGGATCTGTTGCAGGAACAAGATAGATGATACCCGGAAGATTCTGAACCGTCAGGTGAGCACCGAAATCGCGCTCAAAAACACCATTTATACGGGTCATAGTATTATTCATGGCAGCCAGTACTACGCCTTTCTTTACGTCATCGGTCGCATTGGCCGGAGTTCCTGCTGCTGTTAACTGATATTGGCTGTATTCTCCTGTAACGGACAATGCCATTCTGAAATCTCTGTATTTTGTATTCGTAGGTCTGCTTGCAATGCCAACTCCGGAAAGCATTTTTTTACCATTCTCTACCAATTTATTAATATCCTTAAAATCACGTTCTCCGGTATCGCATTTAAAACCATGCTCTCCTTCATTCTTTGTTTTATAGAATACTCCATAAGTCTGTTTATCAGCACTTATTGGCTCTATAAACTGGAATATACCATTTTTAATGATCATAGACTGCATATCATTGGGAGATGTACTGAATCTTAGATACTTGGATGGATCATCCACACCTACTCCCATATAAGACCCCAGCTGATATTTATCGGCCAGAGATTTATCTAGCACAGGATTGCTATAAACAGCAAACTTTTCAATCTTTCCGTCCACAGTAGGTAGAGAAATAATAACAGGTGTTGCACCTTTCCCTGTTTCTTCAGCATTTCTCAGCATTTCACGAAGAGATTTCAGATCCACCCTATAAGAATGCTGTACCTCTACTCCTTCTCTTATCTGTGAAGTTTTCTGAGAGACAGCTTCCCATCTCTGAGCATTAAAAACCGTAAAACAAGATGCTAATGCACAAACGAATAAAATTCTTTTTTTCATAAATTTATTTAAGATTACTTTGGTTTTATGATCATATATTGCTCATTTTTTACCAGGAGATCATTTAGAATTTTAATTTATACTATAAATAAATATTATCATTAATTCAACAAAACGAAATCAATAGCGATAAATTCACAACAAATCACTTCACAAAGCTTGTATATTCTGAATAAAAAACAAAAATAAATGCTACTACATGTATACAGCAGCATCCACAATTGATTAATTATCAATCAATTACATTTATTACCGGATTTTATCTTAAATAATTCCGTTTTAACGTATAAGTATTATTAAAAATTTCAACTTCAAAAACAGATGAAAAATAAATTAAAAATCAGAGAGAAAATAATACGTAAATGCTACTTAAATAACATGCAAAAAGATACATTATAAAAAATATGGACTAAAAAAATGAAGCAATTTAGAATCGCGGTCTCTTTTTTCATAAATAATTGTTTAAAACACACAAAGAAAACAACTCACTGTTTACCAATGTTTTAAAACCACAAATACATGATGTAGTACCCATGTAGTAGAGTGTTTTTTCTTGTTTCAGTTTAAAATTTTCATATTTGACCACTGAGACCACTAAAAAAAACCGAGTGGTGAAAAGAGAATATTTTCGAGTACTGTCTGACCTGATAAATCAGACAGTTTTTTTTTGGATTATTTTAAGGTATCAAAGAAATGATAGATATCTGTTTCTCCGGGAATATTCAATTTTTTCCTGATCCTGTATTTTTTCTGCTGAATACTCCTATGCTGAACCATCGTATAATTGGCTATCTCCTTAGAGGTAAAATGTAGTTTAAGCATTGCGCAAAAAATCAGTTCAGAATTTTCAAGATTGGGACTAATTGTTAGAAGCTGGGCAATAAACTCTGGGTAAGTTTCTTTAAAACGATTCAAAAATTCGGGATCATTCCTTTTACCGAGCTCTATAATTTCTTCCTGCTTATTATCATTCATTCTTATTTTCAGATTCTCGGCTTCTATGGCAAGAATTTTTTTCCGTTTCCTCAGGGCAATAATAATTCTCCAGGCATATAACCCCAACAGAACAAGGCCTATACACGACAGGGAAACGATCCAGTATATTTTACTTTTATGATGATTGGCATCCTTCTGAGTTACGGCAATAAAAGACTCCATATCCTGATTAATGGTAGCCAGTAAAGATGTATTTGTTTTGTAAAAAGCATCTGTATAAGCTTTCAAATAAAGATAAGCCTTCTCTTTATCCCCGGTACGTTCATATAAAACTCTGAGATCATTATAAATATACTTGGCATAATAAGCATAAATACGCTTTGTTTTTTCATTGATTTTCAAAGCCTTATTAAGAGCTATTTCTGCTTTATCATACTGTTTATAATTTAGAAAATATTCTCCCATAATCGTATTGGCATAGAGGGCTATTCCGTCTTCCTTACCACCGATATTGGCTTTGTTGTAGGCTATCGTTATGTATTTATATGCTGAATCTTTATCTTTATGCATATACACATAATCACTTATCGCACAATCTGCAAGCCCGGTATCATCTAATTTTTTTGCTTTATGGAAATATTCAAGTGCTTTTTCGTATTCTTTTTTTTGGATGAGATAAATAGCCTGTCTTAAGTAAATACTGAAAAGGATATCGTTTTTAAGCTCTGAATTATCACTTTTCTTTATAAAACTCATTGCTTCATTATTATATTGAAAAGCTTTATCAAGTCTTCGCAGCTCTATATTAAAGCGGCCATAAACATTATAAAACCTGGCTTTGTGTAAGTTATCTTCAGAATCATCCAGAATCTCTTTTGCATTATCAAAAAGAATCTGCGACTTTTGAAAATTTTCCAGTGATATGTTCAGTTCTGCCAGATTGATATAACACAGTGCCTTTCCGTCTTCATAATTCATTTGATCGGCCTGTTTATAATATCTTTTATTAAGATTAATCAGCGAGTCATACTCTCCACCTAGTCTGAACTTTTCATTTTGTTTGAGCAAACCGGTGTCAAATTTCTTTTCGGCCTCTTTCTTTGTATGAGAATGGCACGAAACTAAAACAAAAAGTAAAACAGAAAGAAAAATACGCATCATATGTTTCTCGGATTAAGCTAAATCTCTATATAAATTTGTGATTAACAATGATCTTCTTAAGATAACAATTTTGTATCATTATAAATTCTCAATGGTTATTTCGGATAAGATCAACAGTAAAATCTCTTCATAAAACAGAATCCTTCTGCTTTTATTGTGATCTAATTCTTTATTCTGCCAAGTTTTCGAAAAAGTCATAAATATCTGTTTCTCCGGGAATATTCAGTCTTTTTCTGATCCTGTATTTTTTCTGTTGAACAGACTTATGCTGTACAAAAGTATAATCTGCAATCTCTTTGGATGAAAAACGTAATTTCAGCATGGCACAGAAAGCCAGCTCCGAATTCTCAAGATCCACATTGATTTCCAGAAGCGACCTAATAAATTCAGGATAGTATTCTTTGAATTTCAGCAGAAAAGAAGAATCGTTCTTTTTAGCAAGCTCAATGACTTCCTGCCGCTGCTTTACCCGGACATGGTTTTTCAATGTATCAGTTTGCTCTTTTAAAGTGTTTTTCTTCTTTTGTAACCGATTAATTATCTTCCGGACATATACACCTGAAACAGTAAGTAAGGTGATAGACAATGCAATAAATAACGGAAGATCATTTTTATGCCAGTCTGATTCCTGTTTCATTTCTGAAATAAAATCTTCAGTAGCTTTATTCATGACAGCAAAGCGTTCCGCATCAAATCTGCCTTCCTCTTCCATATATTTCTTCAGATAAAAATAGGCCTTACCGCCATCATTTTTTTTCTTGTATAATTCTGCGAGTGCTTTGTAGACTTCTTTGATATGAGAAGAATAGGTCCGTCTTGTCTTAATATTGATTTCCAGTGCTTTTTTAAGTGCTTTTTCAGCCTGTTCACTATTATCAATTTCATTATAGTAATATCCCATTGTATAATACACCCAAAGAGATTCCACATCCGTTGTTTTCTGGCTGACCATTTTTTCATCTGCCCTGGCAATGTATATCCCTGCAGAATCAGGTTTATGGGTGAACAGATAATATTGTGCCACCATACAATTGGTATAAGCTGAATTTTCAAGCATATTTGCTTTTGTAAAACATTTTAAAGAAGTTCCATACCATCCTTTCCATGCATAGTAAATTCCTTTGTTTACATAAAGTCTTGGCAGAAGTTTTTGGGTAAGTTTTGTTTTTTTTGCCTGTTTAAGATAATAAGAAGCTTTGTTATTACATGCTATGGCCTTATCATTGAGTTTAAGGTGAGAATAATACAGACTGTAATTATCATAAAAAACTGCTTTATGGTAAGCATTTTCAGAATTGAACAGATCTTTTTCTGCTTTATTGAAAAAAAACCGGGCTTTTTCATAATTCCCTGCGGAAACATTGACCCCTGCCATATTCAAATAGCACAGACCTTTTCCTCCTGTATACCTCATTTTGGCGGCTTTCTTCAGATATTCTTTATTAAGCTTAACAAAAGCTTCATATTCACCGGACAGCTGAAGCTCTGAACTTTCCGTCAATAGAGATACATCAAAGTTTTCTTGATCTGTATTTTGAGATTCCCTGCGGCAAGAAAACATAACAAGAGATAACCCCATGCAGATTGTAAAGGCTATTATTTTCTTTATACCTTTTGAGTGTGTTTTTATATTTTTAAAAATGATTAAGTCAGTTTTTCCCATCACCACCACTTTTCCCTATATATCTACATATCTACCTATTCACTTATTTGTAAATAAGCTTATAATTTTCTACCGTTATTTCAATATTATTCCCCAATGAGTGTTATAAATATACATAATTTATCATGTTCATTGTGAAATAAACGGATTATTTCGCAAAAATGTAACATTGAAATAAATTATGTAAAACCTCTTTTAAACAAAGACTTTTAAAATTAACAGACTGCTTTTAACAGCTTTCTGATCAAAATATTATATTTTGTTTATAATAAGACTATCGCAAATGAAAATTGTTACAAATTGATGTGACCGTTTTAAAATTTTAATGAATTATTTAAAATTCCATTGTCAGACAAAATTATCCTGATATTTGTATATTGATGTAAATGAAAAATCTGATGAGCATGAATACGATCAGCTATCGAAAACTTATCCCCGAAGAAAGTAAAGCATACCGCACAATCCGTCTGGAAAGTCTGAAACAGTTCCCTGAATCATTTGGGGCCAATTATCATGAAGCACTGAAAACTGAAAAATTTCAGCTGGAAAGCGATATTGAAGAACAGACTGTTGGAAGGTTTGTATTAGGTGCATATGCTGCTGATATGCTTATAGGCATATGTACTTTTATTAAAAGTGACAAAAACTCGGGTACGATTTATCAAATGTATGTCAAAAGAGAGTTTCAGGGCAAGAACATTGGTCAGGGATTGCTTGAAGCTGTTATTCATGAAGCGGGCAGACAATTCAATGGTATTGAAATTCTTTTGGAAGTTGCACCCGGAAATGACAAAGCTTATCATTTATACAGAAAGACAGGATTTTTGGAAGTAGAAAATACCTCTGTCCAGGATTTCAGCCATTGTATTATAATGAAATATATGCCTGAATAAAAATTGAATAACAATCAAACTACGGATACAGAAACCTAGTATTGCATAGTTAAATATTATAATAGAATTAGGGTATTTGCTAAATTTAACGGAGAGAAAGGATACAGCTATATACAATGTATCATTAATTTTAAGTTAAATCAAAACATGAAAACGGAAAATTTTGAAACAGTATGTGAAGACGGTATACAGCTTAAAGGTATTCTACTTATTCCGGATCATCCCAAAGCCGTCATTCAGTTTAACTGTGGCACAGGAACAAGAAAAGAATTTTATTTGTCTTTCCTTACCTATCTCGCTGAAAATGATTTTCTGTGCTGTCTTTGGGATTACCGGGGAAGCGGAGATTCTTTTTCCGGAAACCTGAAATCCTGTAATTTTACCTTTTCAGATTATGGGGTAAAAGATATGCCCGCCATCAAAGATTTTCTCAATAACAGATTTCCTGATCTTCCATTTATGATTGTGGGTCACAGTGCGGGCGGACAGCAAATAGGATTTATGAAAAACCTGGACAATGTAAAAGGAATGATCAATTTTGCTGTATCAGCAGGCTATTACATGAATATGCCTCTTTCCTACAGAATGAAGGCGTATTTTTACTTTTACATTTTTGCACCAGTAAGTGTTTTCATGATAGGCTATGTGAAAGCCAAAACCTTTGGATTAATGGAAAATCTTCCCAGGAATGTAGTGTTTGAATGGCGTACCTGGCTTGAAAAGAAAGATTATTTTTTCGATGCCCAGTTTTATGGTACAAGTGTCCCTATAGGGCATTTCAAGAATTATGCATTCCCTATCCATTTATTCTGGACTACAGATGATACCATTTCAAGCCAGAAAAATACAGAAACGTACTGGCAGCATATTGACAGTAAAAAAGGTATCACCTTTACAAAATTAATTCCTTCGGAATTAGGATTGAAAAAAATTGATCATTTCGGGTTTTTTAAAAAAAATATGAAAGACAAGCTCTGGGGGAATGTGGTAGAAAAATTAAACGGTTTCCTTTAAACCGCTTAATTCTGATCATTTTTTTAGACTCTGTACAAATTTCTCAAACTTGCGGTCTGTATTTCGTAAGACCGGTCCATGCCCAAAGCAGATAACAGCCGGATTCAACTCTGCCAATTTCTGAAGCGATGCAATATTTCGCTGCTGATCTGTGGTGAACATATTCGGAGGAAGCCGAAGCCCTGGCACTGTTGTAAGAAGGTTCATATTTGTAGCTGCATCCCCAATGATAAGTACCCCGTCCTGCTCACGGAACAAAGAAATATGACCTCCTGAATGTCCGGGTGTTTCTATTACCTGAAAATTTCCGATCTTATCGTTTTCAGCAATTGTCTGTTCTACTTTATGTCCCTGCCCTGCCCAGTATTTTTGCTGAAGTTTTGCAATCCAATGCTGAGGAGCCGGATAGTCGTTGGTTACCATACCTGTTTCAGTTCTGAAAACTTCATTGGGATGGCAGAGCAGAGGTATCCCGAATCCTGCGCATATCTGATCACTGCAGCCCTGGTGGTCTGCATGGGCATGTGTCAGTACATGTTGATCAACAGGGATTTTCTGAAGGACTTTTTTTATAGTTTCATACGAACTTCGTATTCCAGAGTCTACTAATGTTCCTTCAATAATATAGCAGTTGATACTGTTTCGCGGCATCAGTGGAATGTGGAATACTTCAGGAGCAATTGGATGTAGCATAATTTTTTTATGCAAATCTACATTGCTGATCAGAATGACATAAGGACATTTGTCCTATAACACATTAGGTTTATGTATTTGTCCTTTCACCCGTGTAAGTGATCGCTGCGTGATGCCCAGGTACGATGCCAGATCCTGCGTTGCTATGCGCTGAACAAGCATCGGTTCATGAGATAAGACATGACGGTATTTATCCACAGCAGACCTGTTATTGTAATTCAGCATATAGAGTTCCTTTTGGTTATACTCCTGCTCCATTACTGATTTTATAACTCGGTTCAGAGCGGTCACCTGACCAAGCAGGTGCTGATAGTCCGGGTAGCTTATCCTATAGATTACACTATCTTCTACTGTTCTGATACTTCTTCTGGATTTTTCCTGCATCATAAACTCGGGAAACGAAGTGACAAATTCATTTTCAAATTTGAAGCAGGTTATATTTTCCTTTCCTTCGTCATCGATGGCATATGCTTTTACAGCACCACTGACGATAAATCCAATATGACGGCAAATTTCGCCTTCGCGAATAAAAAAATCACCTTTTTTTAAGTTAAGCGGTTTGAAGAACTGCGCAGATAAGTTAATTTCATCAGCTAACAGCCCTCCTGTTGAGGATAGATAATTTTCAAATACATTAGTCATTTCGCACTCTTTTGCTCTTTTATTTTCTTTTTAGCCATCTATGGATTACCATCAAATCCAGCATTCAAAACTAGTAATTATTATACAATCAAAAAAACAAACTTTATGGGCCATATATTCAACAATAGTTGAGGCATTACAGAGGAATTCCTTCTGAAAATTCTTTTGCCAACAAAAAATTGTGATCGCATCGGATCTCAAGAAACTTAGTTATACTGCTTCTTCTCAAGGCTTTTTATATTAATTTCTTATTAATCTAACAATCAGCATTTGTTTTTCTCAAATAAATTCACTATATTGATAGTATGAAAAAAAATGAACGTCAGGACAATATAACACACGCTGGTAAAATGAACGAGCGGACAAAAGCATTAGAAGTGCTTGAACAAGCGAAAAAAGTACAAGGAAAAATTACATTTCTGCGGCAAGGGGCTGGGAGAAACTTTAAACCGAAAAATGAAAAATAAAGAATTTTTCTGAATTTTAACCACAATTAGAAAAAGTACAGAAAAAATAATTCTAAAGATCATAAGAATAGAAATGTGAGATCAAAGTATAAAATCTTAACAACCTGATCATAATAATCTGTTCAAGTGAGTCGATTACTCAGAATCTACAACTGACCCGTCTCAAAATTTTAGAATGTTTTTGAAAACTATAGCAGCTGCTATAAATAAAACCCCTGCAAATCAATGATTTGCAGGGGTTTTACATTTTTTGATGCTTTTCTGAAAACTTTTATTTTCGCATCTTGAAAATAGTGACCCGGCTGGGATTCGAACCCAGGACCCATACATTAAAAGTGTATTGCTCTACCAGCTGAGCTACCGAGTCGGTCAGTTACTTTTTTAAGTAAATCCCTTTGTTTAAGGGACTGCAAAGATAGAAACTTTTTCTTTATTCACAATACTTTCCAGATATTTTGTTGATCAAAATATGTTAACCTTTACAAAATCAGAGATAAAAATTTATACTCTTCAGCAGGTCTGCTATTTTGAAACTGAAATACTATACATGAACAAGAACTCTAATCTTAATTTAAAAATGGACAGCTCAATTGAGTACTCCATTTTACCTGTGACCCGGCTGGGATTCGAACCCAGGACCCATACATTAAAAGTGTATTGCTCTACCAGCTGAGCTACCGAGTCGGCCACTTACTTTTTTAAGTAAATCCCTTTGTTTAAGGGACTGCAAAGATAGGAAAACCCTCTTTAAATCCAAATTTTCCCAAGCTTTTTTATAATAAAATTCACAGCAAAAAAGTCAAACATCTGTTTATAAATTAATTACGCTTCATATTTTCATCAATGAAATTACAGGATTAATAAGAGTTTCAGAATATATTAGTTTTTTAGCATCAAAAATTGTTTGGTCACATCAAAAACAATATATATCTTAGTAACTAAGATAATTAGAAAATAATTAAATTAATGACTAAAGATAATATTCAAAATTTTCGCGAAACCAGCAGAGCCTATTCTGACGCATCAATCTTCATGCACGAAGCCATAGCAAGAAAAGCAGGACTTTCCAGTACTGATCATAAATACCTCGGGCTTATTCTGAAGTATGAATCCATTACCGCTGGTGAAATATCTAAACTGACAGGCCTTACTACCGGGGCTGTCACAGGCTTAATTGACCGTTTGGAAAAGAAAGAACTTATTAAAAGACAGTTTATTAAAGAAGACCGCAGAAAAGTAATAATCATCCCGAATGTGGAAAACAGTATGAAATTACTCGGTCCTGTTTTTGAAGAACTGCAGCAAAACACTCTGGCACTTATTTCCGGTTTTTCCAAAAAGGAAATAGAAACTATTGAACGGTATTTCAGGGAAGCTACCGTTCTTATGAAAGAAACAGCAGATCATTTAAATAACCCGTAAACCAATACAAGATCATGGAAAGTTTAACAGCTACTTATGTAACACGTGCAGAAATATGGCTCTGCATTACCACATTGCTTTATTTTCTTATGAATGGAGCGCAGATCTTCGAAACCCTCATATTTGTACCCAAATGGGCCTCTTCCCCACCCTTTACGTTTAAGCTGCTTCAGGACGGAAATGGAGTAAGTCTGAAGTATTTTTGGATCATTCTTCATTCTTTGCATGAAATTGCCTTTATTCTTGCAGTTATTTTTTGCTGGAAAATAGATCCGGTAAGGAACTGGCTTTTAATTTTGTTTATTATTCACACGGCTGTCAGGGTGTGGACATTAACATTTTTTGCTCCGAACATCATACAGTTTCAGAACCTGGCAGCCAATCCTTCTGTTCCACAAGAAATTTTAATGAGAATATCTTTTTGGAAAACACTTAATTATGTTCGGGTTGCTATTTATATTGCCATTTCAATAGGCCTTATTCCTCTATGTATTAAACTTTTCAGCTTTCGTCATTAGTTATTATTCAAAAAAAAATCGCCAACTGTAAAAGCCTGCGAAATTTTTAAATCAAACTATTTTATTTCTATTGCGGAACATCAGTTTTACTATTCTGATATTCAAAAATCTTTACGATGGTATCAACAGTTTCCTGCCCCAGATGTTTTCCAATAAGATAGAGAGCAGCATCAATTCCGGCTGTAATTCCAGCAGTAGTAATCAGCCGTTCCTGATCAACATAACGTACATTCCGGAGAACAGTGGCTGTCGGATTATATTGTTCTAAAGCATCCAGCAGCATATTATGAGTTGTGATATTGTGGCCAGCAAGTATCCCCGTTCCGGATAACAGCATGCTTCCTGTACATATCGTAAACACAACTGTTCCGGTATCATAATGATTTTTAATCCATTTCACCACCGTTTCCTGAAAATCCTTATCCTGAATATATTTCATAATATGGTCCGGGTTTGCTCCGGGAATGACAATCATATCCGGCTTTGGACACGTCTGCAAGTCATAGGTCGGAATAACAGCCATCGTATTGGCTTCCGTGTATATGGGTTCTTTTGTTTTTCCGACCGTAAAGCAATTATAGCTGTCGGGCTGGATGACATTTGCTTTAACAAAAACATCCAGAGGACCGTTTAAATCAAGTACTTCCACCTGATCATAGACTAAAAATGCTACATTCATTGTTTTACTGTATTGTTCGTGTTTCATAATTCTATTATTTTAAATTGATTATTTTAGAAATAAAGACATACTTCTTCCTCACTGACAATTGATGATCATCAGTTTTTATAGTAAAAAAGAAGAAAAATGATTATTCTGTGCGCTTAAATGTTTTCCGGTATTGCGCCGGGGTAAGGGAAATATTCTTAAGGAATAAACGGCGCAGCGAAACCACACTGCCAAAGCCGCATTTATCAGCTATTATTTCTATACCCATATTGGTATATTCAAGCATATTTCTGGCCTGATCCAACCTCATTTTTTCAATGAATCTGCCAGGAGTTATTCCTGATTCTTTTACAAATACCCGCGAAAAGTTACGGGCACTCATGTTCAGAGATTCAGCAATATATTCTACTGTAAGAGTCTCTCCCAACTTGTCTTTCAACAGATCCCGAACCTGTTTTGTAAAAGGAGACATGGTTTCATATTCCGGTAATGCGTTTCCAAACTGAGACTGCGTTCCGGGTCTCTTTAAATGCAGAACAAGATGACAGGCGACTTCTGCCGCCAAAGCCTTACCAAAATCTTCTTCCAACATTGCCAATGCCAAATCCATCCCTGAAGAAACACCTCCTGAAGTATAAATAGGTCTGTCACAAATAAAAAATGGATTAATATTAACCTCCAGCTTTGGATAAGATTTCTGCAGTTCATCAGCAAATTTCCAATGGGTAGTCACTTGCCGCCCATCCAGCAGACCTGCTTTGGCAAGAACAAATGCTCCTACACATACTGAGCCCATCCGCCTTACTTGTGATGTTATATTTTGAAGATAATGATAAACATCGTCACTAATTTCATCCAGCACACTCAAAGTGGTACCGGCCACAAGTAAAGTGTCTACAGAAAAATCAATATCATAAATGGTATGACTACACGATAACGGCATTCCCGAGCCGGAATAAATTATTTTCTCTGATGTGCCGGATACCAGATGAACATGATAACCGGAATCCTGTCTTTCGTTATTCAAAAAACGGTTTGCTGATGTAAAAACATCCCACGGTCCGGCAATATCAAGCAGCTGTACCTGTGGCAGCGCCAGAAGCACTATGTTTTTCTTCCCGGTATGTTGTACTTCTTTCTTCATATCTCGTTCTGTATGAGTACAAATGTAGAGAGAAAGCGGCTTGTCTGCAATGACAAAAAACATACAGTTCCTGCCATTTTTTTCCTGTCATAACAAAAGAGACTGCCTTATCAGACAGTCTCAGCACTCTACTATAAAATTAGCTAACAAGCTATACTTTTTCTATTATTACAATTATGCAGGTGATAATCTTCGGGATTTCAGATAAAGGGCAGTTCGGTTGAGATATGGGAAAATAAAAATCAACAGCAATGAGGCAGCAAGAAGCCACACCATCATTTCATAATAATCCATAGCAAAACGCACATGATCCTGCACATTTATCCTTCCTATCAACAATTTATTGGCTGCTTTTACCGCCTTATCTTCGGACATTCCTCTGGAAATCAGTTTAGCCGTCTGCTGATGAAGAAAATGTTTGACTTCCGGATCTACAACACTCAAATGATCCTGAAAAGCATTATAATGGCGGCTTTTTTCAAACAGTTCAAAAAAATTGATCAGGGCAATACTGATACAAAATCCGAGGTAACGTATCGCCAGTGCTATGGCAGCCGCTGACGGACCAATTACAGCAGGAACAGAAGAAATAATATAAATAATCGTCGGAACCATAATCAGTCCCACTCCCAAGCCCTGAATAAATAACGGAATGTAATAATTAAATTCATCAGCCTGAACATCAAAAGAATAATACATTAACCCATGGAAAATAAGCAGCATTAAAAACCCCGGTCCCCAGATATACCGTATATTTTTCTTCTGCAACACCATGCAACAGGCGATAATGACTCCCGCAACTAACCCTGCAAGATTGAAAATATTAATATAAGAAATATGAAACGGATCCAGATGCAGCTCTGCAGCAAAGTAATTATTGACAATCCCTGATGCAAACCGACAGATATACATCACAAAAAGGATCAGCAGACCTACTTTAAAATTTCTGTATTTGAAAACACGCAAATCGACATAAGGTCTTTTGATCGCCTGCTGCCGGAATATTGATATTCCTGCCAATCCAACAATCCCTATGATACTTCCCAGAATCCTGTTATCCTCAAGCCAATAGTATTCCTGACCAAAAATGGTTATATATCCGATAAGGACCAACATAGCGCTGAATAATCCAAAGCTTTGCCAGTCGAGTTTATAGAGATGAAATCTTGCATGGGTTCTGTAGTTGCTCATTGCAAGAGTCAGGAAAATAAGTCCCGGAAGGTATGAGAAAATCGCAGTTTTATAAACAATATTAAAGTTGTAGGAATCAATAAGATCTGCGGTAATCAGATTATTGAATGGCAAAGCACAGATCAGAATCCCGAAGAAAACTGAAAAACTGATTTCTCTCCCTCTCTCGCTGTTCAGTCTCGTAAAAATAAGAGTAAGCGAAAGGTTTACATTCCCGGCAAACAACATTCCCTGTATAAAACGGATAGGAAATAAAATATAAATTTCACGGGTAGAATAACATATCAGGCAGGCCAGAATCTGTAAAGTGGTAAACAGAAGAAAATATTCCTTTGCAGCCAGAAAACTGAAAAACCTTCTTTCCAGACTATAAAATCCTACATAACCTGCGTAAAACAATGCTACAGAAAACTGAATATCCGCAGGCTCGCTTCCGTAATATCCGGCAGCAGCATTCACATTGGCCAGCGGAAGAAAAAATATAATAATTCCCGGCAGTGTCATTGAGAAAAGAATGATTTTAACAAGCCATTCCGGAGCCCATTTTTTAAAATAAGGCATCTGTCTTTTAACCATTGGAATGCTTTTTATCAGCGTATACATTCACATTCATTCCTACCTTCAGAACATCGATTTCTCTTCTTTGTCCATCGACTCTGATTCTTACAGGAATACGCTGTACAATTTTGACATAATTCCCGGTGGAATTATCAGGAGGAAGCAATGAAAAGCTTGATCCTGTGGCGGGAGAAAGGGAAATAATTGTTCCCTGGAATTCTTTGTCCGGATAGGAATCTGCTACAATTTTCACGTGATCTCCAATGTGCATATCTCGGATCTGAGTTTCTTTGTAATTGGCTATTACCCATTTATCCGTTTCATTATTGACAATAAATGCCAGCGTTTCCCCTGCATCAATCATCTGCCCTACTTCTACAGTTCTTCGTCCCATTCTTCCGTCATAGGCCGCTGTGACTGCTGTATAGCTGACATCCAGTTGGTGACGGTCCAGCAATGCCTGCAGTCTGGCAATTTCTGCCTGTACCACTGTTTTTTCTGCACGGATATCATTAATTTTAGATACCGAAGCGGCGTAAGTATCCTGTGAAGACTTGTAGTCACTTTCATTGACATCCAATGTTGCTTTCACATCTTCAAGACGCTGTTTAGTCGCAGATTCTTCATCATAGAGCTTTTTATACCGGTTATAATCAAGCTGCTGTTTCCAGACTTTTGCTTTACTGGCATCTACCTGAGCCATTGCTGCTGCTGCTTCCTTCTCTGTTGTACCTGTAGTACTTTCCAGCACTTTCAGCTGGGCACGGGCTTTCTGAAGAGCTGCCTGAGTCTGCTTTTCCTGAAGGATATATTCGCGGTTATCAATAATCAAAAGAGTATCCCCTTTTTTTACTTCCTGATTTTCCTCAAACTTTACCGCTACAATAAATCCTCCGGCTCTTGAAATAATAGGGTTCACATATTCCTGCACCTGTGCATCGTTGGTCTGTTCATAAGCATAGTAATTTTTCAAGGTAAAACCGCCCCAGACAGAAAGTGCGGCAACGATGACAACTGAAATCCATCCTGTGATCTTCGTGATCATTCTATCGGTGGGAGTATATTTTTTTTTCATTGTATTATAAAACGCCTGTAATGTTTTGTAGTAAATAATAATTGTTCTGTGCCATGATTTTGGCGGCTTCCAGCTCAAATTTTGTCTGAAGCAGCTGTATATCTGCATCCAGCAGTTCTGTAATAAGTGAAGTCTGGCTGAAGTACGTATTCCTGATAATACGTGCATTTTCTTTTGCCTGAGCGACATTAGCTTCTGCAACTTTGATCTGTTCCAAAGCTTCCTGATATCGCAGATAAGCTTCTTTTACCTGTTGTCTTACTTTATCCTCCGTATCCTTGTGAACTTCCTCTTCTTTCTCAAACTCCAGCCGGGCTGCCTTTACTTTATGGGTATTGTGGTAAAGGGAGGAGATGGAAAATGAAGCTTTAATCCCAACGATTCCCAATGAATACCAATAAGGATTGTAGGGATAAAGGAAAATCTGCGGATTGGCAAAATAAAATTCACCATACATCCCGATTTTAGGCCTTACATTCGCTTTTACCTGTTTCAGTTTGATCATACTCAGTTCTGTCTGCTGTTCAGAAACATGGTAATCAAAAGAATGTTCTAAAGCCAGTTTGAGATAGTCATTATATGTTGTATTCTCATTCCACTGATTAAAAGGTGCTTCAGGAATAACAGTCTGCTCATCCGGAATTCCAAGAATAATATTCAGCTTCTGCATCGCGATGAGGATATCATTTTCTATGGTCACTAGAGCCATTTTTCGTTTTGAAAGCTCTAGCTCAATCCTTAAAACATCACTTTTTAAAACCACTCCGTTTTTATAAAGGGTCTGTATTTCTTTCAGCTGTGTTTTCTGATCAGTGATATCCTGTTTGATAAGATCTCTGAAGATTAATGTTTTCTGTAATTCAAGATAAAGCGCTGCCGTTTTGTAATGAATATCTGAAACAGATTGTTCTTTCTGAATATCCTTAATTTTCTGAAGCGTCTGATTTTCCTTAATCTTAAGGTTCAGTTTGTTTCCGTTATAAATATTCAGGTAAAAATCCGCTCCGGCTCTGTAAAGCGTATGGATGACTTCATGCTGGGTGGGTTTGGAAAAAATTCCGTTTTCATAGATAGGAATGTTGGAAGCTTTTTCTGCAGAACCTTTAACTTCAATTTCCGGGAGACGTTCTCTTCTGGCGTCTTTTACTTCGGCTTCGGCAATGTCTACATTGATGGTATTGATTCTGATATGACGGCTGTTTTCTTCCGCTTTTTGCCATGCGTCTTTTAGGGAGAGTCGTATGGTATCCTTTACTGGATTACCGGTCTGGGCTGATATCGTGGAGGAAATTCCAAGCATCAGCAATCCGGCGACATAAATTTTCATTTGAATTTTTGAATTATTGCACTGCAAATTTATTGGCAATCCGGAAATTTTATTTATCTAAAATAGTCAACTTTTACATGATTCCGGCCAAATGATTATATTTGTATTTTCATTGGTATTCTAAACTTTTTTATGGGACTCATTGCTGCACTTCCTGATATTGATAAAGATGACAAAAGTGTATTTGTCATGCACGAAAAATCCGAAAAACTGATTCCTTTTCACAAACACACGAAAGGACAGCTGAGTTATGTGGAAGGTGGTATCGCCTATATTACGATTGATAACAGAACCTATGTAGTTCCGGCAAGACATTTCTTCTGGATTCCGCAGGGAATGGAACATATTTTAGAGATCGGACATACAGCAACGGTTCTGCGCTCTCTCTATTTTTATGCTCATGATGATGCTTCAGATCCTTTCTATGGCAGACTGGGGATCTATCCTGCCTCAGAACTTCTGATCCAGATGATTAAATATTCTGAAATCTGGGATGAAAAACATGTTACTGCTCAGGATGAAAATTTCGAATTTTTAGTTGCTCTAAAAAAAATCCTTCCCAAAACCCATCAACAGCCCTTACCTATTATTCTTCCGGCAACCCATAATAAACAGATGATGCGGATTGTATCATATCTGGAATGGAATATCAGTGAGAAACTTACACTGTCTAATGTCAGCAGCAGATTTGGTTTGAGTGAGCGTTCTCTATCCCGTCTTTTCAAAGCTGATATGGATATTTCTTTCCTTCAGTATTTAAAAACATTAAGAATTATCAAAGCCATTGAATTACTTTTGAATACAGACAAACCGATCAATGAAATTGCCGATGACGTGGGCTATAGCTCTATCAGTGCCTTCAGTGATACCTTTCATGAATTTACCCAATCAAGACCGTCAGATCTGCGAAAAAGTAATAAGGCTACCCAAAATATGATAGGCTAACCTTCCGGATGATCTTCATCAGATTTAAAAAAAATAAAAGACTTATTTGTCTTTTATTAAAAATATCTTTCTATCTTTGTCACATAAAACTCAGTACAATGTTTTCAAAAACCTGTGAATATGCCTTAAGAGCTTTAATCTATATTGCCCAGCAGTCTAAAAATGACAGCAGGGTCGGGATTAAGGATATTTCAAAGAGCATTCATTCGCCGGAACATTTTATTGCCAAAATTTTACAGGACTTAAGCAGAAAAGGTTTTGTGCAGTCTGTTAAGGGACCGAACGGAGGTTTTTATATGGATCAGAAAAATCTAAACACTTCCATTGCTGATATTGTTAAAGAAATTGACGGTGATAAGCTTTTCTCCGGTTGCGGACTTGGACTTGAACAATGCTCGGAAACGCATCCATGCCCTCTTCATGACCAGTTTAAAAGCATCAGACAGGATCTTCGTATTATGCTTGAAACTTCAAAAATACAAGCATTTGTAGATAACCTGGACTTAAAACTGACCCATTTAAAGGTGTAAAAAAAATTTAAAACAATAAAAGATAAAAAGGTATTTATATATTAATTTAATCATAAAGTAATGCATACAGAAAATATTGAAAAAATGTCCGGACACTGGTTATTAGCCAGAATTGGTAAAAAAGTTTTGCGTCCGGGCGGTGTTTTCCTGACCCAAAAGATGTTGTCGATGCTGGACATAACACCTGCTGATGATGTAGTGGAATTTGCGCCTGGTCTCGGTTTTACAACACATCTTACACTCGAAAAAAATCCTCACTCTTATATAGGGATTGATGCTGAACAAAATGCTGTAGATCATCTGAACAAAAAATTTAACCATACTTCTGCCCTGTTTCAACTGGGAAATGCAGCACACAGTTTTTTACATGGGCAATCAGTCAGTAAAGTGTATGGAGAAGCCCTACTGAGCATGCATGCAGATCACAGAAAAGCAGAAATTATTCAGGAAGCTTACAGAATTTTGAAACCGCAGGGATATTATGCCATTCATGAGCTGGCTTTAAGACCGGATCATCTGGACAGTAATGTTAAGCTGCATATTCAGAAAGAGCTGGCATTAGCCATTAAAGTCAATGCCCGCCCGCTCACTGTTTCCGAATGGACAGACTTATTAGAAAAGCAAGGATTTACTATTTTGAAAGTTGAAACTGCCCCCATGCATCTCTTAGAACCTGATAGGATTATAGATGACGAAGGGGTTACCGGAGCCATTCAAATAGCTAAAAATATATTATTCAATCCCTCTATCAGAAAGAGAGTTTTTCAAATGAAAAAAATATTCAGAAAGCATGAAAAAAATATGTGCGCAGTCACTATTATTGCAAGAAAAGAATAATTTTTGAAAGTGAAAAAATAAGGTGATAAAAGTCAGAATAAATAAAGTCAAAATACTCTTTTTTCATAAAAATAGATTCTATATTTGTACTGAAAAAAAGAATTAAGTACTCAAAACCAATACATTCTGTTGGTTATCTGCAATTCAGAATTGATGTAATTGCATACCTATTTTAAGTATTAATCACAACAATGTAAAAGACCTTTCTCATTATTGATTTTTTAAAATCAATTCAATAAAAGATAAAAAGGTATTTATATCCTAATAATAAAATAATGAAACTGCATGTAAAAAATCCCCTTGTGCTAATGATGCTTTGTCTGATGACTGGTATTTTTATCACCATCAGTTTTCTGGAAACACCTATGAAGTTTCAGGTCACCGGGATGACTCTTCCTGTAGCGCTTGAGCTGGGAATGATGATGTTCGGAATATCCACCAAAATACAGTTCATTTTTCTTATTCTGATCATTGGACTAATGTTCATCAGCCGGAAAAGTTATACGAAAGCAGATTTTATGATGGTTCTCCTTGTATTGATTATTTTACTGCTGGAAAAGTTCTGGATGCTTCCTGTTCTTGACACACGGGCTCAGTTGCTATCCGCAGGAAAGCCAGTTCCGTCTTCAGAAATGCATAACTATTTTATCTATGCAGAATCTGTTAAAGCGCTCTTTCTGTGTATCATTATAGCATTGCAATTTACCAGACAAAAAGCAAATGCTGAATAAATTCTGATGGTATTTATCCGGCAAAAAGATTCAAATCATTAATACTCGCATTATGAAAAAGACCCTATTATTTACCGCAACTTTATTGACGGTAATAACTCTCAGCGCCTGTAAACAGAGTTCTTCAGGAGATACCTCCGATATCACCAATACCGAAAACATCAAAACAGATGGAACAAGTGAAGAATTAAAAATGCCCCCTCCACCCTTGGTTCCGGCACCTGTAGGAAACCGCGCGGCTAAAAAAATTATTGTAAAACTGGAAACAATAGAAAAAACAGGTGAACTCGCAGATGGAACAGAATATAATTTCTGGACTTTCAACGGAACAGTTCCGGGAAGTTTTATCCGCGCAAGAGTTGGAGATGACATCGAACTTCATCTTAAAAACCACGAAAACAATACCTTCCCACACAATATAGACCTTCATGCCGTGAATGGACCTGGTGGCGGAGCTGAAGCAACATTTGTAGCTCCCGGCAAAGAAGCGGTTTTTAATTTTAAAGCATTAAATCCCGGACTGTATGTTTATCATTGTGCTACGGCACCGGTAGGAATGCACATTGCCAACGGTATGTATGGACTCATTCTTATAGAACCTGAAGGTGGTCTTCCAAAAGTAGACAAAGAATTCTACATCATGCAGGGAGATTTTTATACCAAAGGAAAATTCGGGGATAAAGGACTGCAGGAATTTGATATGGATAAAGCAATTGCTGAGCATCCCGAATATGTAGTCTTCAACGGCAATACAGCCTCCCTTTTAGGCGATAAAGAACTCCAGGTAAAAACAGGGGAAACAGTAAGGTTCTTTGTGGGAAACGGCGGCCCGAACCTGACCTCCTCATTCCATATTATCGGGGAAATTTTTGACAAAGTGTATATAGAAGGAGGCAGTAAAATAAACGACAATGTACAGACTACCGTTATCCCTCCCGGAGGAGCATCAATAGTAGAATTTAAAGCAACAGTTCCCGGAGAATATGTGATTGTAGATCATGCCATCTTCAGGGCATTCAACAAGGGAGCTTTAGGTAAGATTAAGGTAACCGGACCGGAAAATCCGGCAGTGTATAAAAAGAATCAGTAATAAATTGAGATTCATTGGATTTCAAAAAAGAAACAATGAGAGCCGTTGCAATTATTTTATGTTGGATTATATGTTCAGGAATGATATCCTGTTCTGAAAAGATGAAAAATCCTGAGGACAAAACCTATGCACAAAACCGTTTAAACCTGATTGTCAGCCAGAAAAAAATGATAAAAATACAAGGTGGAACCTATAAAGCATTCGTAGGAAAAGATTCAGGAAGGATTGTAAAAGTACAGACTTTCTATCTGGATGACAGCCCTGTTACAAACAGGGAATATCTTGAGTTTCTTAAAGCAAATCCTCAATGGACAAGAAGCAAAGTAGTAAGACTTTATGCAGACAGCAATTACCTGAAACACTGGAAAAGCGATTATGAAATCCCGGAAGGAATAAGTCCGGATACTCCAGTCACTAATATTTCATGGTTTGCAGCTGAGGCCTATGCAAAAAGTACTGGAAAAAGGCTCCCCGATATTGATGAATGGGAATATGCTGCATTAGCAGATCAAAAAACGCCAAATGCGTCAAAAGATCCCGCTTTTACTGACTATATTCTGAAAGCTTACCAAAAAAAGGATAAAAACAAACAACCGATAAAACAAGAGCCACCCAATTATTATGGAATCTACAATATGTACGGAATGGTTTGGGAATGGACTTATGACTTTAATTCAGTAATGATGAGTGGAGAATCCAGGAAAGACAATACGGTGAATGACAACCTTTTCTGTGCCGGAGCAGCAGTAACTTCTTCTGATTTAAGAAACTATGCTGCCTTTATCCGGTACGCATTAAGAGGAAGTATAAAAGCAAATTACTGCCTTAATAATCTCGGATTCAGATGTGCTAAAAACAAAAATTGATCTTTATGAAAAATATAACCCTGACAGTACTGGCCTTGATGATGATATCGTGCGGTAAGAAAAATGAAGAAGTAAGCCCTGATTCTATCTATAATGTACAGACAAACTGGGAAAAACAGGATGGTAAAAACATTACATTCTCAGATCTGAAAGGAAAAGTACTGGTAACCGCAATGATTTTCACTTCCTGCAAAACGGCCTGCCCAAAACTGACCGCGGAAATGAGAACCATCTCCCGGAAAGTAGGGAAAGTAGATCCAAAGGATATTCAATATATATTAATCTCCATTGATCCGGAAAATGATACTCCAGAAGTCATGAAGAGATACCTGTATGTGAACAGATTTGATGAAAAAGAATGGACTTTCATCCGTGGTAGTGAAGAAGATACCCGGGAACTGGCCAATATAATGGCTGTAAAATATAAACAGATCTCTCCTATAGAATTCTCCCACTCCAATATCATTACAGTGTATTCAAAAAAGGGAACTCTGGCTTTTCAAAAAGAAGGTTTAGATAGCGGTTACGAAGCTATTGTACACGAAATAAAAAAACAAATACAACTTTAAATGGATAAGATTATGAAAAAATTACTTGTAACAGCTGCGCTGTTTTCACTTGCTGTAACTTCATGTTCAGATAAAAAAGATACAAATCCCATTCCTCAGGCATCAGAAACCAATGTAATGCTGGAAGAGCCTAAAACTCAGGAAGCAGCCCCGGCAGCCGCTCCTCTTTCGGGAGCTGATGCAGAAATCGCAGAAGGAAAATCCCTTGTAGAAGGAACAGACTGTTTATCATGTCATAAAATTGATTCAAAACTTGTTGGCCCCGCCTATCAGGAAGTGGCAGCAAAATACAAAGAAGCAGACGTTGATATGCTTGCACAGAAAATTATTGACGGCGGTAAAGGCAACTGGGGAGAAATTCCTATGACACCTCATGCAGGATTAAGTAAAGATAACGCCAAACTGATGGTAAAATATATCCTGTCCCTTAAGAAATAGGTGAAAAAAATTTAAAATAATAAAAGACAAAAAAGTATTATATTATGAATACAAGAACAGACTTTATAGGAAATATGGTTGCTGAAGATTTCAGAACAGCCGCAATTTTTAAAAGAAATGGCATTGATTTCTGCTGTAAAGGTGGAAGAACAATTGAAGAAGCCTGCAGCAATAAAAAACTGGCTCCGGAAAAAATTTATGAAGAACTGGAAGCCCTGCCAAAAAATGAAGGTTCTTCAATTGACTTCAACAGCTGGCCTCTCGACCTCCTGGCTGATTATATTGAGAAGACCCACCATCGTTATGTAGAAGAAAAAACTCCCATTTTACAAGCTTTTCTTGATAAATTATGCAAAGTTCACGGAGACAGACATCCCGAATTATTCGAAATCAATACCATCTTCAATGAATCTGCACATGATCTGGCCGCTCACATGAAAAAGGAAGAATTGATTCTGTTTCCATTTGTAAGAAATATGATCAAGGCAGGAATATCCGGTGAAGCTCTGCCTCAGCCTGCTTTCGGGACCGTTGAAAACCCTGTGAATATGATGAAACATGAGCACACGGTGGAAGGTGACCGCTTCAGAAGAATCGCAGAAATTACGGATGAATATCTGCCACCTGCAGATGCCTGCAATACCTATAAAGTAGCTTTTGCCATGCTTCAGGATTTTGAAAATGATTTACATCAACATATTCATCTTGAAAATAATATCCTTTTCCCAAAAGCAATCCGACTGGAAAAAGAATTTGCTGTTGAATCTTAAAAACTAATACAGAATGACACCTAAAAAACTTTGGATATGGCTTGCTGTAGTAATGGTTGCTTCGTTTGCTGTTCTTATTTTCTATGGAACTGAAATTTACAGAAAAATCCCCCCGATTCCTGAGAAAGTAGTAAGCACAGACGGAACTGTGATCGCTACCGAACAGGATATCAAAGACGGGCAGAACGTGTGGCAGTCTATTGGAGGACAAACGGTAGGAAGTATCTGGGGACATGGTGCTTATATTGCTCCAGACTGGACGGCAGATTACCTTCACAGAGAATCTGTTCTGCTGCTTGATGAGCTGGCGAAAAAGGATCATAAAGTTTACAAAGAACTTCCGGATGATGAACAGGCTAAATATCAGGTATTGCTTAAAAAGGAACTTCGCACCAATACCTTTAATGAAAGTAAAAATGAAATTGTATTCTCTCCTGAACGGGCAGAAGTACAGAAACAGCTTTCCCGGTATTATTCAAAATTATTCATGAATGATACTTCCATGGCACAACTCCGTGATCAGTACGCCATCCCGAAAAATACCATCAAGGACCCTGACAGAATGGCTAAAATGAATGCCTTCTTCGCTTGGAGCACATGGGTATGTATCACGGAAAGACCGGGAGATGATGTGACGTACACCAATAACTGGCCGCATGATGAACTGGTAGGAAACGTTCCTCCGCCTTCACTGCATTTATGGTCCGGTTTCAGTGTATTGCTCCTGTTGGGATGTGTGGGTCTCCTGGTATTTTATCATGCAAGAAATAAGGAAGAGGAAATCAGTGAAACACTTCCGCTGGAAGATCCGCTGCGAAATATGAAGCCCACTCCTTCCATGAAAGCTACATTAAAATATATCTGGGTGGTTGCTTTACTGATCCTTGTTCAAATGCTTGCAGGAGTTGTTACCGCTCACTATGGTGTAGAGGGAAGCGGATTTTATGGCATTCCTCTGGATCAGTTTTTACCGCAGTCGGTTTCCAGAAGCTGGCATGTACAGCTCGCGATATTCTGGATTGCTACCTCATGGCTCGCCACAGGACTTTATATTGCTCCCGCAGTTTCGGGACATGAACCAAAGTATCAGAAACTGGGAGTGAATATATTATTCGGAGCCTTACTGATTGTTGTATCCGGATCTTTAACCGGGCAATGGCTTGGGGTTATGCAAAAACTTGGGCTGGTAGACAATTTCCTTTGGGGACATCAGGGGTATGAATATGTAGAACTGGGAAGAGTATGGCAGATCTTGCTGCTGGCTGGCCTTATTCTATGGCTGATTTTAATGGTTAGAGCCCTTCTTCCGGCATTAAGACGTAAAGATGATGACCGTCATTTATTGACACTGTTTGCCCTTTCAGCCGTAGCTATTGCATTATTTTATGGAGCAGGATTAATGTATGGCCGACAAACCCATATGGCTATTGCAGAATACTTGAGATGGTGGGTAGTTCATCTTTGGGTAGAAGGTTTCTTTGAAGTATTCGCAACCGTAGTCGCTGCATTTTTATTTACAAGATTAGGATTATTGAGATTAAAACATGCCACCAATGCGGTATTGTTTTCTACCATTATTTTCCTTGCCGGAGGTATCCTTGGAACCTTCCATCATCTGTACTTCAGTGCAACGCCTACTGCTGTATTGGCATTGGGAGCCACTTTCAGCGCCCTGGAAATTGTACCGCTTGTATTGATTGGGTATGAGGCGTATCAAAATTATCAGTTGAGTAAATCAACGAAATGGATTCAGGCCTACAAATGGCCGATCTACTGTTTCATAGCCATGTGTTTCTGGAATTTTCTGGGAGCGGGAATCTTTGGATTTGCCATCAATCCTCCTATTGCATTATACTATATTCAGGGATTAAATACCACCGCTGTACACGGTCATGCTGCCTTGTTCGGTGTATATGGAATTCTGGGGATAGGATTAATGATGTTTGTTCTGAGAGGACTTTATCCCGACAGACAATGGAACGACAAATTAATTGGCTGGGCTTTCTGGATGATTAATATCGGACTGCTGGTCATGGTAACGATAAGTCTTCTTCCAATCGGTATTATGCAGTCTGTAGCCTCTATAAAAGAAGGTTACTGGTATGCACGTTCTGCAGAATTCATGCAGACAGACATTATGCACTTCCTGAGATGGATGCGTGTTCCGGGAGATATTTTACTGGCTGCAGGTGAGCTGCTTCTGGTAATTTTCATCATCGGACTTAAATTGGGTTGGTCGTTGAAAGAAAAACGTTAGCATTCTTTATTCAAGCCTCATGAGTTAACTTGTGGGGTTTGATTATTTTAAATAAAAATTCATGAAACGTAATGAAAATATTGTCCCCCTTTCCAAAGATCATCATTTCGGGCTTCTCTGCAGCTGGAAAGTAAGACAGGGACTGAAAAAAGAAACTGAAGTTTCCCGGATCAGAAATTATATCCTGTATTTCTGGAAACAGCATCTGAAGCAGCATTTCAGAGAAGAAGAAGAAATTCTGTTTCTTTATCTTGAAGATGAATATACAATTCGTATACAGAAAGAACATAGAGAAATTGAGGATATTATTTCAGCAATGAGTTCCTCAGAAAATACAGATCTTATCTCAGATTTTGCAGATCTTCTGGAGCAGCATATCCGTTTTGAAGAACGTGATTGGTTTCCCCATCTGGAGGAAAAACTGGATACTTCTGCTCTTGAGAAAATAGGATCCGGACTGCAAGAAATTCATAACAAAGAACAGGACGATTATGAAGATGAGTTCTGGAAATAAACCTGCAGTATATTAAAAAGCCTTTAAACATTCAATTTAAAGGCTTTCTCATTTATTATTTATTGTGTTACACTGATCATCGCATCTCTAATTTCAATTTCTTTTTTCCTTGAATATGCAGAATCAAACGGCTCCATGACATTGAATAAATATTGATAAAAAGGAGCGATCTGGCGTACGTTGTCAGCTGCCTTACCCGCTTTTTCTTTGCCCATCTGTTGAAGTCCCTTTATAAAAACACTGAATTTCTTATCTACAGGCTCTACTGATTTTAAAAGGTAAGCATGGGCTTTTTCATTCTGACCCAAAGTTTTATAAGCATCTGTAACAGCTGCAACAACAAGCGCATACTCCATCGGTTTTGATCTCATTTGTCTTTTGGCTGCTGACTTAAATGAAGGAGAAAGATTTTGATAATAATCATATTCTTCAAATATTCCTTTTTTGAGCTTTTCTGCCAACTGAAGCCCTTTCTGTTCCTTTCCTGCAACAATATATCCGTTCACCATAGCACTTAATGAACGCGGGTCATTGTATTTCTCAACAGGGATTTCTTTTGCGGCAAGATCCAGTAACTCCAGCGCTTTAGCTTTCTGCCCGCTTACTACAAGTGCTGATACGGCCCTGCTTACCGACGTTCTGTAGCCCAAAATATTGGAAGTAGCCGTTTCATCATAATGAATACTCAGATCTTTAAAATTTCCCCATCTGAAATTTTTCACCACCTGGTAAAGAGAATTAGGATCCACCCTTCCTTTATCTCCATCCGGACTCTGAGGAGTATGAATAGGAACCAGCCTGTAGCTGAAGCCATCAAACTGAAGATATTCATCCAGATAAAAAATATTTTCGCTGTCATACATTCCTCCTGACGAGAAATTGACAGGCCGTTTCCACTCGAAATTGGCCAGCATATCCAGCATCATCAGATTGCTTTTGTAAAGGGTATTGGCTTCATAGTTGATCATAATCCTGTCTACTGCTTTTGGAAGATCTTCCTGGGTAATAATTCCCGATTTCACTGCATTTTCTTTATTGACTGGAAGGATAAATTTGCTCACCGGAAGAATGTTGTATTTTTCATATTGCTTTTCTCCAAAATACATCTTCAGCAATTCATCTTTTTCGGATGATTGTAATTTCAGGAATTTCATGGCATCCTTCAGGGTCATTGAATCCTCGGTCAGGTATTTTCTGAATTCCTGGAAAGCAGTATCCGGAGCTCCCTGTTCTTTCAGCATCTGGAAAAGTCCTTCCCAATCATCTTTTTTCATCAGATAGACCTGATCATTAACGCCATCTCTATATTCTTCATGCGTTAATTCACCCGGAATTCCCATGGCATTGTAAGTTCTTCTTTTCATCTGATCAATATTCCATGGAGTGGCTAAAAGAGTAAAGTTGACCGTTTTCACATCATCCCTGAATCGTTCTGTTTCCTGAATGGCCCAGACCGGAAAAGTATCATTATCGCCATAAATAAAAATAATATCATCTTTAGGCAGCGATCGTAAAAATGACCAGGCATAATCGCGGGCTGCTGTCTTCTTGCTTCTGTCATGGGAAGTATAATTCTGGAATCCCATCATAAAAGGAATTCCCAGCAATACAACTCCCAGCATTATATTGACCGCATTGGATTTAATCTTAGACTGAGCAAGCCAAAGTATTGCTCCTGCTCCCAGACCTATCCAGATGGCAAAGGCATAGAATGAGCCTACCATAGCATAATCTCTTTCCCTTACTTCAAACGGTTTTACTCCGGTGTAGAAAACAATTCCTATACTTGTCAGAACAAACAGCGAAAGCATCGCATAAAATCTTCCGAAGTCTCTGTTCAGCTGGAAAAAGAAACCAATCAACCCCAGAATCAATGGTAAAAAGAAAAATCTGACGGTACTTTCATTTTTAAATTGGGCTGGCATACGATCCTGGTCACCCAGCAAAGCATTGTCAATAAAAGAAAATCCTGAGATCCAGTTCCCATTGGTATTTTCCATATGCCCCTCAAGATCGTTCTGTCTTCCTACAAAATTCCACATCAGATACCTTACAAAGTAATATCCGTTCTGAAATGATATAAAATAATCCATATTCTGAGCAAAAGACGGGCGCTGCACCTTGATCAAATCATAAGGTTTCACTTTCAGATAATCTTCTGCCGTGATAGAATCGCCTTCATATTTTGCTCTCAGTTCTTCGAAAATCCTTTGTGCTTCCGGATTGTCTGCAACGTCTTCGTTATCGTAATTGAAAGTAAAATCTGGAGCTCCGTACAAAGAAATATAGTTAGCCATCACCTCTTTATCTTCATTGAACATTCTTGGCATAAAACTGATGTGAGACTTATTAAAAACATAATTGAATCTTTCCCCGGTTTTTCTGTAAGTTCCGGTTTTTTCATCTTTTTCGTAAATATCTCCGGTGATGTCTCTTTTGTAACTTCCGTCTTCATCTTTTTCCATTCCGTTTTTATCAAGAAATGCGGTGTAATTCTGTCCGTACATGGTAGGCCAGTCACCGTATTGTGCTCTGTTATAGTAATCTCTCATTCCAATGGCTGTATCGGGATCATTAAGGTTCATTGGAGGATTAGCATTAGCTCTGATGGGAATTACGAGCCAGCATGAGAATCCAATAATCATATAAACAAGGGATAAAACTGCAGTCTGGTATATCTTCTTTTTGGTTTTTCCGGCATACTTAATAAGGAGATAGCTTATTACAGCCATAACAACAAATGCCACAATTGTTCCTGAATGGAAAGGAAGTCCCAGCCCGTTCACAAAGAAAATTTCAAGCTTTCCGAACATTGTCATAATCAGAGGGAAAATAATCTTGAATACGAAGGCCAGAATTCCAAGCGTAATCAAATTCGCCACTATAAAACCCCTCCACGAAAAAGTATAATTTCTTGCATAATAAATCAGACATATGGCCGGAATAGCCAGCATACACATCATATGCACTCCCACGGAAAGCCCAATGATGAAGAAAATAAGGATGATCCATCTCTCATTGTCAGCTGATTTATATTCATTTTCCCATTTGGTAATGAGCCATACCAGCAACGCTATAAACATAGAAGCCATTGCATAGACCTCTCCTTCTACTGCTGAAAACCAGAAAGTATCTGAAAAAGTAAAACATAAAGCACCAATCACTCCGGCAAACAGCACCGATATTTCCTGATGTTTTGCAATTTGTTCAACATCTTTATGTAAAAGTCTTCGTAAAAAATGGGTAATTGTCCAGAATAGAAACAAAATAGTAAAAGCACTGAATAATGCTGACATGGCATTGATTACAATAGAATAATTTTCAGCATTTCCCAACGCAAAAATACTTGCCACAGCTCCCATAAGCTGGAATAAAGCGGCTCCCGGGGCATGAGTTACCTCCAGCTTCACGGCTGAAGAGATATATTCCCCGCAATCCCAAAAGCTTAAGGAATGTTCTATTGTTGAAAGATAAGTAATAAGCGCAATAGCGAAAAGAAACCATCCCAATACGGTGTTCCATTTTTTAAAAGACCAGTTTTTCATATCATATTTTCCAATATGTATATGACAATTGAGCGAAAGGGTTTATTACATTTATCTTATTTTATTCTCAAGTCACAAAAGTCTTAGTATAGTTTAATTAATTTTAAAAACAATGCTGCAAAAAGTTGATATAAGAAGTAAATCAAAGATTTCAAATAACTTAAGTGTACTTTAACACTCAAAATAGAAAGTTTAGAAACAAATTCAAAAACTTTTGTAACTTTTGTTGTTTAAAGGAATTTATATTTCTTAAATGGTAAAATTTTAATATGTATTATTCAATCCTCCATCCAAAGGAATACTTGTTCCGGTAAGATAATTTGAATATTCTGAAGCCAGGAAAGCCACCAGATGACCATATTCTTCAGGCTGTCCGAATCTTTTCATCGGAATCTTATTTTCTCTAGCCTTTTTTATTTCCTCTGCTGCTGTACCACTTTGCTGAGCTTCATGAGCAACCAGTCTCTGAATCCTTTCAGTATCAAAATATCCGGTTAGAACATTATTTACCGTGATATTGTGTTGTGCAATTTCATTGGAAAGCGTTTTTGCCCAGGCGATTACTGCGGAACGGATAGAATTGGACAGGGCCAGATTTCCGATGGGTTCTTTTACGGATAAAGAAGAAACATTAATGATACGCCCTTTTTTCTGTTGGATCATATGAGGCAAAGCCAGCAATGTTGTTTCACAAACCGTTTTAAAGAGAAGATCAAATGCTTTCTGATAATCATCTGTACTTTTATCCAGTGCTAAACCAGGTTCAGGACCATTGGTATTATTAACCAGAATATCTATCGAATGATCATTGAAAAATCCCGCTATAATTTTCTTATAACTTTCAAAATCCGAAAAATCAGCTACCAGATATCCATGTTCCTGTTCGGGATTGATGACCGGCAGTGAAGAAACGAAATCTTTAAGTTTGGCTTCATTGCGGGCCATAACGGTAACATTAGCTCCACATTTTGCCAGTTCGAGGGCAATTCCGGCGCCTATACCTTGTGTAGCTCCCCCTACTAAAGCATTTTTTGAAAAAAGTTGAATGTTCATAAGATCTTTGGATATAATAATTGGTATAGATAAATGTAAGAAAAAACCTTCGGATTATATTTTGAAAGTTTAATTTTTAAATTCATTGCTGACAGAAAACAGCATTAAAATACAAACGGATACACCTCGCTTAATTGAGGATGAACAGTATTCAGGGCTTTATCAAACTCCTGCCGGACCGGTTCCGGGATATGGTCATATTCATCCAAACAGTCATCCAGCTGACGGATAATGAACGCCATTTGCAGCCATTCTTCAAAATTAATAGGCATCGGTTTCAGTTTCTCATCATCATGATCATAGAAAAATATCTGATGATCTCTGTCCATAAACCATCGGTCACCTTGTCCGTTAGCGGCAAAACACCAGTAATCTGGTAAGTTACTTTCTTTATTTTCATTGACTGCATCTACTGAATTATACAGAATGGTCTCAGAAGAAATTTCCATTGTTTTTATTTGAGTAACCAAAGTTTTATACCTTTCAGAGAAAGGAAACACTACAGTCTTTGGAAAATTCTGCACGCTGCTTTTTTCTTTCAGGATTTCAGTTTTTATTTCTGTAAGAGCAGGCAGGATAAAGGGAATCATCATTGGATTGCAAATTATGGCTTTTGGTTCAACAGTTCATCAATCTGTTTATAAAATGAATCTTTACTGTAATCAGCAAGTCCTTTATGATGCAGACGGATTTCTCCTTTTCTATCCAGTACAACGGTTGTTGGTAAAGATCCACTATACAATACATCAGGAATATTTCCAGCTGGTGTAAGAAAAGGAACCGTAAAGCCCTTCTCTTTTAAATACGATTTTCCCAGGTTAACATTATCATCCAGATTTACGGTAAGAAATACCATATCCGGATTATTTTTGTATTGATCATACAGTTTCTGGACAGACGGAAATTCTGCACGACACGGAGGACACCATGATGCCCAGAAATTAATAAAAACCACTTTATTCTGTAATGCAGGAGTATCTATTATCTTTCCTTCCTCATTTTTCAGCATAAATCCGGCATAGGAAACTTTAGCTGAAACATTTTGCGTTTCTTTTGACTCTGATATACTGGAATTAAGGATTCCTGTAGAAGCAACCTGCCTCATCAGCCATGCCTTTGCATCCTTATTTACTAAAATGATAATAAACAATAGTGTAAGTACTACAGTAGAGCCATTTTTTCTTGACCAGGTCTTCATATTTTCCATATTCTTCCGCTTAATTCCCTGCCAATATAAGGTTAATATTTTGATCAAAAGCCATAAGAACAGTTTTTAAAGCCATAAGCATTAATCCCTGGGATTTAAACAACAATAACCTGTAATTACACCCTGTTAGTAATAAAATTAACCATACAACCGTTAATAATTTAGTTTTTAATATAATCAATGAAAAACAAAGAGATTATTCAATATACTATGCATAATATTATCTTTTATGCAACATACTTATTTTTTAATTGCTCTTTACATTTTCAAAAATCTGATTTTCTAACGGATTTATTTCATAATTAATACATTACATGTAACAAATCCCCTATTCATCCAACTCATTGAACATCCTTAAAATATTAACTCATAGACCAGAGATCTACTACTTTAAAATAAACTAATGCAAACATCCTTTCTAAAAATTACCGCTGCCACCGCTGCGCTCTGTTTCAGTACACTGGCAATGGCCCAACAAACGTATTCTGTAAGTGGAACCGTGAAAGACAAAAAAAACGGTGAATTGCTCATCGGAGTCTCTGTAAAAGTAAGTGAAGATCCCTCCATCAATGTTGTTGCCAACGAATATGGGTTTTATTCTCTTTCATTACCTGAAGGAAATTATACCCTGATTATTTCCTATCCGGGATATCAGGATTTTGAGCAGAAGATAAACGTGGACCAGAATATAAAACTCGATCTTCCCCTGCTTCCATCAGAATCTGTAGAAAAAGCCATTGACGAGGTGGTGATAACCGGCATTAAAAAGGATAAAAACTTAACATCAGCTCAGATGGGAGCAGAAACGTTAAGCATTAAAAATATAGAAAAACTTCCTGTTCTATTCGGAGAAAAGGATGTTATGAAAACCATACAGCTTTTACCAGGTATTAAAAGTAACGGTGAAGGAAGCAGCGGGTTCAGTGTAAGAGGTGGTGCTACCGATCAAAACCTGATCTTACTGGATGAGGCACCTGTTTATAATGCCTCTCACCTTCTTGGATTTTTCAGTACATTCAATAGTGATGCCCTGAAAGATGCCAGCATCATTAAAGGAAACAGTCCCGCACAATACGGAGGCCGCCTTTCTTCTGTATTGGATGTTAAAATGAAGGACGGAAACAACAAAGACTATAATGTAAATGGAGGAATTGGCCTGATAAGCAGCAGACTGAGCGTAGAAGGTCCTATTCAAAAGGAAAAATCATCATTCATTGTTTCAGGAAGAAGAACGTATGCCGATTTGTTTCTTAAAACCAATAAAGATTACAAAGACAACAAATTATACTTTTACGATCTGAATCTGAAGGCCAATTATCAGATCAACGAGAACAACCGTATTTACCTTTCCGGATATTTTGGAAGAGATGTTCTGGGATTGGGAGATACTTTCAATACAGACTGGGGAAATACAACAGCAACTTTGAGATGGAACAGTATCATCAGTAGTAAATTATTCTCCAATACATCATTCATCTACAGCAATTATGATTATAAAATCAGTCTGAAGAATGACGATACCGTATTTGATTTAAATTCAAAAATCCGTGACTGGAATCTTAAACAGGATTTTACCTGGTTTGCAGGAAACAAGCATTCTGTACGTTTCGGTCTGCAGGCTATTTATCATACCCTTACCCCAAGCAGTGCTTCCGGTACCACAGTGAGCAGTTTTGCAAGAAATCCGAGATATTCATGGGAGAATGCTGTTTACATCAATGATGATTATAAAGCAACGGAAAAGTTAACCATCAATTATGGAGCAAGACTTTCCATGTTCAGTGTACTGGGAGGCGATACATTCAATACTTATGAAAATGGTGTGCTTACTGACAGCAAGTTCCTGGAGAAAGGAAAATTCGGGAAAACCTATGTTAATATTGAGCCACGTATTAGTGCCAACTATCGAATCAACGAAGTCAGCAGTGTGAAAGGAGGTTATTCAAGAAATACCCAGAATCTTCACCTTTTGAGCAACAGCAACAGTGGAAACCCTACCGACCAGTGGATAGGAAGCAGTTACACGGTAAAACCGGAAATTGCAGATCAGATCAGCTTAGGGTACAGCAGAAACTTCAACAACAATAATTACGAATTGAACGCTGAGGTTTATTATAAAGACATGAAAAACCAGATCGACTTCAAAAATGGTGCTCAGATTGGTTTTGATACAGGAGCAGATGTAGAAAGCGAGCTGCTGTTCGGAAAAGGAAGAGCGTATGGGCTGGAACTTATTGCCAAAAAGAAAAGCGGAAAACTGACAGGATGGATTTCCTATACCCTTTCTAAAACGGAAAGAAAGATCAACGGCATCAATAATAATGAATGGTACAACGCCAGAATGGATAAAACCCACGATTTATCCATTGTTGCCACCTACCAGCTTAATCCGAAATGGAGTTTTTCAGGGCTATTCGTTTACAGTACAGGAAATGCTGTTACCTTCCCTACCGGAAAATATGAGCTCAACGGCCAAACCATATTCCAGTACAGCAACAGAAATGAAGACAGAATGCCGGCCTATCACAGAATGGATTTGAGTGCTACTTATGAACCAAGTACCAATAAACGATTCCGTGGTTCATGGACCTTTGGTATTTACAACCTATACGGTAGAGAAAATGCTTATACCATCAACTTTGAAGACAATTCTGATCGTCCCGGAACAACACGCGCCATGCAGACCTCTTTATTCCGTTGGGTACCTAACATCACTTATAATTTCAAATTCTAAATCATGAAAAATACATTTTATATCATATTATCTCTCTTTGCATTAACTTCTTGTGAAAAGGAGATCGATCTTGATCTGAATGATCAAAGCGGAAATATCGTCATTGAAGGGAATGTAACCAATCAGTCAGGGCCTTATACAGTGAAAATCACAAAATCAGTCGGGTTTTCCGAACCCAATCAGTATCCGGCAGTCACCGGAGCTCAGGTAGTTTTAAGCGATGATACAGGCCAGACTGAAACACTTCATTATACAGGAAACGGTATCTATCAAACCACCACTTTTGCAGGAACACCCGGCAGAACGTATACATTGAAAATACAGGCAGAAGGAAAACAATATACTGCCCAAAGTACAATGCCTGAGGTGGTCTATTTTGACGGTCTGGAGCAAAGTTCTTTTAAATTTGGTGATAAGACCACCTATACTCTTTTACCGCTTTTTACAGACCCAATGCCTTTAGGAAACCGTTATCTTTTTAGTTTTACCATTAATGATCTGCCTAAAAAATACATGAATACTTTTTCAGACAATGTAAATAACGGCCTACCAAACCAGCAGCCTCTCATTCTTCCCAATGACGATAACAAAGGCCGGGACCATGAAGTAGTGCCAGGAGACAAAATCCATGTGGAAATGCAGTCTATCGATACCAATGTCTTTACTTATTACAGTGCATTACTTCAGATTTCTGGCGGTAATGGCGGAAGCGCTACCCCAGCCAATCCTCCGAGTAATATCAGCAACGGAGCATTGGGGTATTTTTCAGCCCATACAACAGATACGGAAACTTTTGTGATCCAGCCTGTTACTCCATAAATTTAAAAAGGATATTCGCAACAACGGAATATCCTTTTTTATTGTATTTCTATCTGAATTTTCTTTTCAAAGCGTAATACCTGTAAAGGAACTTATCATACCTTATTACGCCAAACAGTAATCCTGCAGTCACAAGCAGTGTTTTGAGCTGAATTATGCTATAAACTAAACCACCAATCATACCTCCTGCAAAAAAACAGGCAATAATCACGAGTTTCAGGGCAATATTCTTTTTAAGCTGCCTCTTTTCATTTTCCCTTTCTTTAAAAAAGAGTTTTGAAAGCTCTATTCCCAGATCAGTAAATAATCCCGTAAGGTGAGTCGTTCTTACCACAGATTGTGATACTCTTGTTACCAGAGAGTTCTGAACACCCATTGCAAAAAGTAAAAGCCCTGCAACTGTGTTAGGAGATATTGAGATTTCCAATCTTTCATCACCTGCTATTCCCACAAAACCTAATATCAGAATTTCGGTAATCAAAGGAATGAGATGGGGACGGAACATTTTATGTCCGGATGAAAACTCAACCATAAAACTGGAAGAAAATGCACCTCCCAAAAAACAGATAATGAAAATAAAATAAGTGAAAGCTTTGCCATAATGATCGAGTAAAATTTCCTCTGAAAAGAAAGCAAAATGTCCGGTTATATTCGTCGTAAGGACTTTCACAGACAAAACACCGGCAATATTCACTATTCCTGCAACAAATGAAAGTACTGATGCAAGCTTAAGGTTGTGAAAATAGGTTCTGTTTTTTCCTCTGTGTCTGAACATTGTAAATTTATGTAAGAACTTAACCTTCCAGGAAAAGGAACAGCTGGATACAATAAATAAGTAAAAAAAAATAATTAGAAATGTCAGCGTCAAACTGTGAAAAACATGTCCGCTTAAATATTTATCCAGTGTTCTTTATAGATCTACTCTTTCCCCTTTAACGTAAAATCCTATTCCCGTAATGAATGATTACCCTTAAAAGACATCTACAGACCTCAATAAATTGGCCTGTTTCTTATTTCAGAATCAATTTTATTACTTTTGTAAAAGTAATTCGTTCAGGAAAAAAATCTTGTGATTTAGATCGGTTTAAAATGTGATTTAAGTTAAAAAACTGAGCGTACATCCCATACCCTGTATAGAAAAATTATGATCTCAAAATTTATTTTTAATAATCAGTATCTTTTTGATGAACTCCCTGAATATGATAAAAACCTGCTTACAGGAGCTATGAAAACCAGGAACTATCGTAAAAATGAGCCGATATTTACTGACGGAACAAAACCAAATGGCGTTTATTACCTTAACGAAGGTAAAATAAAGAAATACAAGGTTGATAATGATGGAAGAGAGCAGATTATTTACATATACAGTTCCGGCGAATTTTTCGGATATTCTGCTATTCTGAGCAATGAATCTTATGGAGATACGACCTCAACCCTGGAAAATTCTGTCATCTCATTTATTTCAAAAGACAGTTTTCTGGATATTCTAAGCCAATCATCAGTGCTTTCAGGACTGCTACTGAAATCATTAAGTCATGAATTCAGTGTGATGGCCAATCTTATTGCGGTTTTATCTCATCGTACAGTCCGTGAAAGAGCAGCCCTCAGTTTACTGATACTTCATGATAAATATAAATCAAATGATGCCTCTGATGATGAAGTATTCATTTCTCTTTCCCGTGTGGATCTCGCCAATATGGTAGGAACTGCCAGAGAAACTTTAGCCCGTATCATTAATGATTTTAAGCAGGAAAAACTGATCAGATCTGAAGGACGGAAAATACAGATCACAGACTTTAAGCGTTTAATTCATATTGCTAATTTTTATTAGTACAGTCATTCAGAATAAAATCAATCATTTCTGCTGACAGCCTGTTGTCACATGTACCCATTATCTTTGTTTAAAATTAGTTTAAACAAATAAGCATCCTTATGAAACTTACCTCATTAAGAATTATCAGCAAAGACATTAAAGCAGCAGTAGCATTTTATGAACAGATCATGGGTATAACTGCCACATGGTATACGGAAGATTTCGCAGAACTCTCTACGGGTTCTATCACAATCGCTATAGGAAGTACCCGGACTATGCAAATGTTTTCGGAAGGTCTTACAAATTTCGCAGGTTCAAAGTCAACCATTATTGAGTTTATGGTTAAAAATGTTGATGAAGAATATGAAAGGATTAAAAGTATAGCTTCCAGAATTATTCAGGAACCAACAACGATGCCCTGGGGAAACAGATCTCTCCTGTTCTGTGATCCGGATGAAAATATGATTAACTTTTTTACTCCTGTAAGCGAAGAAGCTGTGAAGAAATTCAGCTAAGTTCCGATATGAGTAAAAAAATAAAGACTCGCTGATGAACAGCGAGTCTTTTAGTTATAATTTTTAAGAATACAATTTATTTCCCGAGGAATTCTGTAGCTTTCGCAACAAATGTATCGTGATACTGATAAAAAGAAGCATGTCCTGAATCCGGGAAAATCACCAGTTCTGCATGGTCTAAATGCTGAGCCATATTTTTTGCATTCTGAACAGATACGGGAAGATCATTTTCACCATGCACAATCAGTACCGGGTTTTTGATTTTTTGTATTTCTGTAAGGGCATCAGCATTAGGTTGAGCCCAGCTCAGTACCGCAGTAAACTGGGCACCGGATGCGGCATCACTTAGCGGAAGATCTCTATCCGTCGTACGAAGCTGAACCCTTGCAAAGGATGCTTTTCCCTCCGCAATACTTTGAGCAGATTCTGTAAAACCAAATTTCAGGAATGAAGCCTCCGGACTTAAGCCAGCTGTTCCGGCAATAATATTAGGCAGATTAGACAGCCCGATTGCTCCCTGAGGACCTGTACCCGTTAAAATCACTTTATTGATCAGTGACGGATTGGTGAGCACTATTCTCTGCGCGATGAACCCTCCCATAGAAAATCCCATGATATTCACTTGGGTCAGATGTAAGGCTTTAATAAAATCTACTGCATCATCGGCCATTGCCTGAACAGTATTAGGGGTTGTTCCTTTTGAGGAAGATACACCTTTATTATCAAAGATAATGACTTTATAGTTTTTAGCCAGTCCATCGGTTACTGCAGGATCCCAATCATCCATAGAGCCCCCTAATCCCGGAAGGAGAACCAAAGGAATCCCGTCTTCTTTTCCTAAAACACGGTAAGCTATGGCATTTCCTTTCACGGTTATGAATTGGGTTTTGGCAGTTTGATGACTTCTGTTTTGTACCTCCTGCGCCGTGGGAGGCTCATTTTCCTCAGTACAGGAAACTGTTACTACAGTAAAAAGAGTTAAACATAATAAGCTTAAGGCTGAGATTTTTCTAATTGTTTTCATTGTTGTTTATTTTTGTATGATTATGATGCAAACATAAAACACAAAAATTCGCAGAACACTTAAAAGCTGTATCAACAGGACATTTTAGCAGCTCAGATAGACATTTTAAAAGGTGAAAACAAAAAGCGAAAAAATTCAAAACAATTTTTAAAACTGCTGAGCTGATCTCAAGGAAAAAAGGGCTTTCATCGCTCTTTCAGCATCTTTTTCAGCTACAAAAATATGATCGTGAAAATAAGCAGCTACCACATTACAACTGATATTCTCCTTTTTCAAGGCATTGGCAAAAGCAGCAGTAAGTCCTACGGCTTCCAGGGAAGAGTGAACCGTGAGGGTAATCCATGAAGAAATATAATTGTAATCCATATTCCATTCATCTGCTATTGGTTTTTCTACCACAATGGTAATGGCTTCATTTTCCCGGAAAAAAAACAGAACCTTTTCTATATCCGGTATTCCGCCTAAAGTTTCAACAGTACAGAATACATATTCTCCGGTATTCAGTACTGGTTCCATATTCTGAATCAGTAGCGCTAAGTCTTTTTCTCCTGACATCTTTTTGATACAAAACTAAGAGATAAATGCCAGCATTTGTTTATCAAATGATAAAAAACACAAAAGGAGGCTTAATGCCTCCTTCTTGTGTTTGTACTGTAACCTATCAACTGAACCTCACTATATGTGTTTGTGTTTTTTTCTGATCATTTGGCTTTTTTAAGAAGTCCGTTTAAGGTTATTCATACACTTCTTTAATTTCATCAGTGTTTATTAATTTTTCATCATTTGTGTTTCTATAACTATAGTTTATTATTTGTATAGTTATCATCATTTGTTGTTTTGTGTATGAAACTTCAGAAATTAAAAAGCATTTCTCAGTTGCTTTTTCATTACTTAAATTTCACATTACAAAGGAACAACATTTCCACATAAAATCTTCTACAAACCCCATCGATACATGTCGATCGACTTATAGATATTTATCGATGAAATATAATACGCTGACAATATGAAGTGGAGAACACCTTTAAAAACACTATAGTTTATGGTGGGTTTTGACAAGGTCAACAAGCTCAACCATATTTTCAATCTTTAGTTTTTCAAAGATATTTTTTTTGATTGTGCTTACTGTATTCTGTTTGATATTCAAGCTGTTTGAAATTTCCAGATTTCCATATCCTTCTGCATAGAGCTCTGCAATCTGCATTTCTCTTTTGGTTAAACTGTTGAGCGGACTTATCAGATCCGGGTTGTAAACAAACTGTACCAATAGGTTACGTAAAAGATCGGAGAAGTACTCCCCTTTCTCAATGAAGGTGGCAATCGCTTCCCTTACCTCCTCCTCTTCACTCAGTTTACTCAGGTAACCGTCAGCACCTGCTTTAATAAATTTAAGGCCATGCAATTCTTCTTCAAGTCCTGTAAAAATCAAAATTTTAAGATCAGGATTTGCATTTTTCATCTGCGGTAAAATATGAAGACTGTTGCCGTCCGGGAAATGGGCATCAATGACAGCCATCTCGATTCCTTTTGATTCTATCAGTTCCAATACCTGATGTAAGGATGAGGTCTGATATACCTTAGCGTTAGGAACAATATCACTGATAACAATCTCCATTCCCTGGCGTACAATGCTGTGATCGTCTGCCAGAAGGAATATAATCTCTTTATTTTGTATTGGTGTTTCCATTATTATTACGATTTAAATTGATCCTGAATGTCACTTTAGTTCCTTTATGTAATTTGCTTTCTACCGATATATTGCCATCAAAAAGCTCTACAATTTCTTTTACGAGGTTCAGCCCAAGCCCTGCTCCCAGATTATCTACTTCATCAGAAACAATACCCTGATAATAAGGATCAAAAATTTTACCAAGATCTGATTCTGATATTCCTACCCCGGTATCTGCTACCGTTGTGATAAGGCAAATTGTATTTTCTCCAAGGGATTCTGTAGCCAGTACAAGATCAATCTGCCCATTTTCTGTAAACTTATTGGCATTCCCCAGAATATTCATAAAAATCTGATTGATTCTGATATTATCTGAATATACCACCAGATTTTCAGGGATTCTGTCTGTAACCACAAACCTGTTGTTTCTCGTTTCCAGATATGGGGTAATCACCTTTACAATGGAACTGATTTCATCTTTAAGATTGAAAACTGACTGTATAAGCTCTTTTTCAGCATTTTCGTTTTTGGTATATTCCAGAATCTGGTTAGACTGCAGAAGCAAAGTACTGTTGGTAAATTTGATGGATTTAAGGTAATCCTTTATCGTTTCATCTTCAGTTGTTCTGTGGATTTTATCAATGAAAATATTGATAATTTTCAAAGGTGACCTCAAGTCATGACTGAGCATTCCCAGAATTCTGTTTTTGAAATTAAGATTCTTTTTAATCTCTTTATTGGCAGCATCCAGTTTTTGTTCATAGACAAATGCCATTCTTGTAAAATACATGATCAGAATAGAAACAATAAACATCAGAATCATCAGCCCTAATACCAGGTAAGTCCTTATCTTGTTATTATTGGAACTCTGTTCATTGTACTCTCTTTCCAGTTCAGATTTAAAATCGTTGATGGCATTTTCGTATACTTCTATTAAATTATTACTATATACCAGCAGCTTACTGAAATTGCTGTAAAACTGTAAATTATTCTTCTGACTCAGGGCTGCAAGTAGCTGAACCTTTTTTACCTCAGCTGCATAATGCTTGTCCATAGATTTTATGGTATTATCCATTTTGGTTTTTACCTGAGAAAGATCCAGGGTTTTGTTATTGGTCATTGTGATTACAGTACTCTCCTTCTGAACATCCACTTTCCCTGTTACTGCATCTTTTAAACGTCCGAAAAAACCTTTCTTTTTTACAGTATCAGCATAAGTACGGGTTTGAATCTTGAAATCTTCAAAATCATTTTTATACTTGGCTGGCTCGTATTGATTATCCTCAATTTTTGTTGGCGGCTTCAGAGAAGTCTGGTACACTGAATCTATTAAAGTCTTCAGTTTTGCATTCTTTAAGGTATCCTGACTACGGAGAGCCAGATTTTTTTTCAATCTTGGACTCGTATTTTCGTATTCGCCAATTTTATCAAAATTAGTCTTAAGCTTTCTCAACGACTGGAAATAGAGCTGCAGATCTTTATTATCCTGAGTAGCCATATATTTCTGAAGATGATCCTGTGCATCCATGAAATCTTTCCTGGAATTATCAGTCAAACCTCCCAATGCACGGCTTTCCTCAAGCTGATCTTTAATAAATTTCAGCTTCTTCCCGTTGACAAATTCATTGTAGAAAAATATGGCAATAATGACCTGTATCAGTAAAATACAAAGGATCAATGAGTAATGAACAAGTTTTCTCAATTTAAAATTTAAGAATTTATTTTTCATATTTGTTTATCAGTTAAATTAATTTCCTGATGACGTAAGTCCATTAGATATTAGCCTTTAACAATATAGCATTATTTTCAATAATTTCATAATAAGCATATATCATTCAATTGGCAAAGTTAAAGTAATTTTTGTCTTCTTATAATAATGAATATTTGATTAAACTCACAGAATTTATTTTTTTTTACTATTAAAAAGCCTTGTACACATTCAGTTTTATGTATGTAAATCTTTTTTTTTAGATCAATTGCAAAAAGTTGAGGCTCAGTAAAATGTTCTTCTCCTGCTCATTTTATAGAAATAATGGATAATAAGCCCCCAAAAATGAGTTGGAAATCCAGAAACCACTTATTATTTTCGCTCTTCTTCATTGTTGAAACTACCCTCCGGATATGGATTTTCTGTCATTCCGTATTTCTACTCAATACCACATTTGGTAATTTACACTCTAAGAACATATATGCTCTTGTTTGTTACTTTGAAATGCTTATTAATAGTGACAATATTCAATGGAAAACCAGAATATTCACATGTACCGGAAGATTCGTCTCTACACTTAACCTATCGTAGCAATAAGTACAGAGTATTAAAATCAGTAATGATGGTACATTCCTTCATTTTGATGTCTTTACTTTTCTGTATTTCTTCTTACGAGTATAAAAAATAAAACAAATAACCTATGATTACAGAAAACTACGACGTAATCGTCATTGGCGGAGGAGCTATAGGTCTGGCTACGGCTTATCATCTTGGCCAGCGTCAGGCTAAAACTTTAGTACTGGAACAATATACTTTTGTGAATCAGCTGGGCAGCTCTGCAGGAGTATCACGTCAGTTCCGGATTCCGTATCCGGATGAATATATGGTACAAATGGCTCTGGATGCAGAGCCCTATTGGAATGAATTACAGAAAAAGACAGATACGCCATTGCTTGACAAAGTAGGCACACTCTGGTTTGGAGATCCTGAAGTACACTCCACTGAAGGAAATATTGCTGAAGCAGAGAAAGCATTACAGGCTTTAGGCGTTCCTTATACTACTTTAAAGTCAAAGGAAATTGAAGAACAGTATCATTTCAAAAATCTGCCGGATAATTATACAGGATTGTTTCAACCCGATGGGGCAAGCATTAATTTCAAGGCAACTATTGAAACACTTTTAAGCCTTTGTCAGAAAGAAGAAACCGTAGAACTCAGAGAAGATTCCCCAGTACTTGAGATTAAACAAAACGGTGATCTTTTTGAGCTTACCACTCCGAATGGAATTTATATCGCAAAAAAACTGGCCATCATTCCCGGACCTTATATCAACAGTGTGATCAATCTTCTTGATTTTAAAATAGAAGCCACTTACTGGAATATGTCTTCTGCTTATTTTAAAAAGACAGATCCGGCAATACAATATCCAACCTGGTTTGTATTTCAGAACGCAACGGGAGACAATGGCAATCAGTTTTATGGTTTCCCTTCCGTGGAATGGGATCACCCGGAATACATCCGTGTAGCACCGGATTTTGTGATCAAACCTCTGGAAGAACCAAGTGACAGAACATTAATTCCCAACCCCCAGGAACTGGCCTACACTTCCGAATGGATAAAAAACCATATGACCGGCCTCAGCATTGTTCCGGAATATACTTCAACATGCCTCATCGCTTTAAGTACCATCCCTAATAAAGAACTGCTGATTGATTTTGCACCGCCTTATGTACCGAACCATAAAAATATTGCGGTGTATGCTACAGGATGGGCTGCCAAATTCACGCCTTTCTTAGGAAAAATCATGTCGGATCTTGCATTAGACGGGCATACTGATTTTGACATCACTCCATTTCGATTAGGATATAAATATTTCTTAGCACTTTAAAAATTATAAAACCATGAATCAAGAAAACGTCAATAAAAATACACCGCTGTATCCAGGTATGCAGCCCGACCTTAAAGTAGAAGTAGCCATTATAGGTGCCGGAACTTCCGGATTGTACACCGCTTTTCGCCTGGTAGCAGACCAGAAATACAACGGTCATGAAGTACAGATCTTTGATATGAGTGACAAATTAGGCGGAAGACTGGAATCCGTAATTATGCCGGGAATGAATTTCTGGGGAGAACTTGGAGGAATGCGTTATCTGACTTCTCAGGAAATTGTAACAACCCTGATAGAAGGTTACCCCCTGAAAGAAACAGATCTGAGCAAAAGAACCCCTGTTCTGAAAGATAAGATGACTCCTATTCCATTCCATATGGGAGAACCTGAAAAACTGTTGATGTACATCAGAAAAGAACGTTTCAAACAAAATGCATGGACAGAAGAACAGAAACATGATAACAAACTGATTACCCGCTATTATCTGAATGAAGGGGATGAAGGTTTCAGTTCTGATCAGTTATTCAATAAAATCATTTACAATGTTTTAATGGCAGATGCATGGGTAGCTGAAAATTATAAAGAACTGATTACTGCAGATCCTAACGGATATGATTATACATTTAAACTGACCAGCCGCGACTGGGATGTAATAAAACCAAGGCTGATGTACAATTTCACTGGTTCTCCTTATAACAAGCGTCTGGTAAATGATATCGGTTTCTGGAACTTAATCAAAGATCAGGTTTCTCAGGAAGGGTATGAATTCTTAGCGAACGCCGGAGGATATTATTCCAATACCATCAACTGGAACTCTGCCGAAGCATTTCCTTACATGGTAGGAGACTTTTCTGCAGACACAACCTACAAAACCATTGAGGAAGGCTACGACAGCATTGCCTATGCAGTAGCCAACACGTATATGGAATATGAAGGAGCACGCATCTGGTCTGAAAACAAACTGATTACTTTTACCAAAGACCATCACTTGACCACTACTTATAAATACGAATTGACTTTCCTGAATATACAGAGTAACACTACCTGGAAAGTATACGCCAACTCAATCGTATTGGGTATGCCGAGAAAATCACTTGAACTTCTGGATCAGAATAACTTCTTTTTTGATGCCAACAGACACCAGAAACTGAACGAAAATATCCGTTCCATCATCATGGAGCCCGCATTTAAAATTCTTATGGGCTTTGAACGTCCCTGGTGGAGAGATCTGGGGATTGATTCCGGACATTCCATTACAGACTTACCTATGAGACAGTGTTATTATTTCGGCACTGATACTGAGACCAAAAATTCAATGTTGCTGGGAAGCTATGGTGATATGGAAACAGAAACATTCTGGAAAGCACTTTCTGATGACAAAGTGCTGTTTAAGGTAAGAGCTGCAAGATCTGCCTCACTGGAAGAACTGCATAAGTTTGATGATGTTCAGGCTACAGAATTCATGGTGAATGAATTGATGAATCAGCTGAAAGAATTACACGGAATAGATATTCCTCAACCCTACGTAACCTATTTCAGAGACTGGACAGATGATCCGTACGGTGCAGGGTATCATGCATGGAAAGCAGGCTTTTCCGTAAAAGAGGTGATGCCTTATATGAGAAAACCGTTGATGGATGAGCAGATTCATATTATCGGGGAAGCGTATTCTGATCAGCAAGGCTGGGTGGAAGGAGCCTTCTGTGAAGCGGAAAAAATGCTTCAGACCCACTTTAAATTAGACTGGCCCTACTGGTTAGATCCTGAATATTATTTAGGATGGTAACCATGTATCCATAGTAAGGTGATGTATTAGTAAGCTCCGGAATCATCCGGAGCTTTATTATTCCCGTATTTCCAGTAAACATTCCCCGGACAATCTTCTGTGAGATCTTCTATGACATTGTTTTAAATTCAATTAAAATTTTAATTCAATTCTTTCTTCATGGTAATTATTAATTTATTATATTTACATAACTAGTTATATAATTAATTATACTTATGGATTTATTTGAGAAAACAGGAAAGATTGCTTTGGGGAGCCGGTTGCGGTTTATGGCTTCAAATATTACAGAAGAAGCAGCAAAGATTTATGAACTTTATGGTGCTGACTTTTCACCAAAATGGTTTCCCGTATTCTTTGTCCTCTCCGAAGGTGGTTCAAAAACCATTACCGAAATCGCTGAAGAAATAGGACATTCTCAGCCATCAGTAACCAAAATTATCAAAGAAATGACCACTGCAGGATTGGTTAAAGACAATCAGCAGTCAGATGATAAGAGGAGAAATATTGCCGGACTTACGGAAAAAGGAAAAGAGCTTTCTGAAAATATAAAAATCCAGTGCACAGATATTGATCATGCTATTGATGAAATGATTGACGAAGCAACTCATAATCTCTGGGAAGCACTTGCAGAATGGGAACACCTTTTTGAACAGAGATCATTGCTTTCAAGAGTAAAGGAACAGAAAAAAATCCGCGAAAGCAAAAATGTAAAAATCGTTGATTATGATGTGAAATACCAATCTGCATTCAAAGCACTTAATGAAGAGTGGATCTCCGCTTATTTTGAAATGGAAGATGCCGACTATAAAGCATTGGATAACCCTGAAGAATATATCTTAAATAAAGGAGGAAAAATACTTGTCGCACTCTATAATGAAGAACCGCTTGGAGTCTGTGCTCTTATCAAAATGGAAGATCCGGATTATGATTTTGAGCTGGCAAAAATGGCTGTATCGCCCAAAGCACAAGGAAAGAATATAGGCTGGCTGCTGGGACAGGCAATAATCAATGCTGCTAAGGAATCCGGTGCATCAAAAATATATCTTGAAAGCAATACCATACTGAAACCCGCCATTAATCTGTATTACAAACTGGGTTTCCAGAAAGTATCCGGACGTTCAACTCCTTATCAGCGCTGTAATATTCAAATGGAATTAGATCTAAAAAGTAAATTCTACAAGACTATTTAAAATGTACAAATCTTCATTTGTACATTTTTTAATATCAATCTATGGTAAGAATACTTTCAGAGTTTATCATAACAGCCTATTATATTCTTATTCCGTATCGCAATCATTAGTATTTTCTATTTCTCTAAGGGAATCTTAAAATGATATTTTCCTAACTTTTCAGTTTGAAACGAATTAAAGAATACTTCAGACAAATCATTCTATTTTCTGAATATTCAAAAGCAATTAACCGCAAAACCGCTTTATCATCTTATGACAGATAAAAATTTTAATCCCGGAAAAGGCTTTATATTCAGTAAACATGTGCCGGAGGAATTATCACATTTTGACAGGGTCTTTGATGTTTTCAAAGATTTGCTTACCCATACCTCCGGAGATATTGAAGAAGCCTTTGAGTGGCTGGACATGCTTGATCAGGAATATGATATTTTCAGTGATGAATATACCCTTCAGGATTTTGAAGAAGATTTGAAAAAACGAGGCTACATCAGGGAAGAAGATTCTGAAGAAGGCAATACGGGAAGTGGAAAAGGTAAAAATATATTAACCCCCAAACTGGAAGCTGCCCTTCGTGAATATGCCCTGGATCAGATTTTCGGAAAACTAAAGAAAAACGGAGCCGGAAATCACCGCACCAACAAAACAGGAATCGGGGATGAACGTGATGGCGAAAACCGTTCTTTCCAATATGGAGATGATCTTGCAGCCGTGAATATGACGGAAAGTTTAAAGAATGCACAAATCAACAACGGAATCTCAGACCTGCGGCTTACGGAAGAAGATCTCATCGTAGAGGAGACCAAACATAAGGCTCAAATGAGTACTGTTCTGATGATTGACATCAGCCATTCTATGATTCTATATGGTGAAGACCGGATTACTCCAGCCAAAAAAGTAGCCATGGCACTGGTAGAACTCATTAAGCGCAAATATCCGAAGGATTCCATTGATATTATTGTTTTTGGAAACGAGGCATGGCCCATCAAGATCAAAGACCTTCCCTATCTGAAAGTAGGCCCTTATCATACCAATACGGTAGCAGGTCTGGAGCTCGCTATGGATATCCTTCGCAGAAAAAGAAATACCAACAAACAGATTTTTATGATCACTGATGGAAAACCCAGCTGTATTCAGCTACCCAGCGGTGAGTTTTATATGAACAGCTTTGGTCTGGATGAAAAAATTGTTAACCAATGTTTCAACAGAGCAGCACAGGCAAGAAAACTGAAAATCCCTATTACGACCTTCATGATTGCTCAGGACCCTTATCTGCGTCAGTTTGTGGAAGAATTTACAGCTCAAAACAAGGGAAAAGCCTTCCTCACCGGACTATCCGGTTTAGGACAAATGATTTTTGAAGATTACGAAAAAAACAGAATAAGAAGAATATAAAGATCCGATTTTATATCATTTAAAAGTAAAAATCAGATTGTATAAATAGTATTACAAGACAATGAAAAACGATATTACATTCAAAGAATTAAAAAAATCCGGTTATACTCATAAAACAATTAATGAGGAAATTCAGGCCAACTTAATTGCGAGGATTAAAGCTAAAGAACCTGTATTTGAAGGCCTTTGGGGATATGAAGACACGGTAGTGCCCCAATTGAAAAAAGCAATTCTTGCCGGTCACCACATCAATTTATTGGGACTGCGCGGACAGGCAAAAACCAGAATTGCAAGAAGCATGGTTAATCTGCTTGATGAATACATGCCCATCGTAAAAGGATCAGAAATTAATGACAGTCCGTTTCATCCTATTTCAAAATATGCCAAAGATCTGATTGATGAACTGGGTGATGAAACCCCAATTTCATGGGTACACCGTTCTCACCGTTTCTACGAAAAACTGGCTACTCCGGATGTGAATGTTGCAGATTTAATTGGCGATATAGATCCTATTAAAGCAGCAACCTTGAAACTACCCTATTCCGATGAACGTGTTTTACATTACGGAATGATTCCACGTGCGAACCGTTCTATTTTTGTTTTAAATGAATTACCGGATTTACAGGCCAGAATTCAGGTTTCCCTGTTTAATATTTTGCAGGAAGGAGACATTCAGATCCGTGGTTTCCAGCTAAGAATGCCGCTTGATATTCAATTTGTCTTCACAGCAAATCCGGAAGATTATACCAACAGAGGAAGTATTGTAACTCCACTGAAAGACAGAATCGGATCTCAGATTTTTACCCATTATCCGAAAACTATCGCGCTTGCAAGACAGATTACAGAACAGGAAGCATTGATTTCAGCTGAAGATAAAGCACAGATCCAGATTCCTGATCTGGCGAAAGATCTTTTGGAAGAAGTTGCTTTTGCTGCCCGTGTCAGCGAATACGTGGATGCAAAAAGCGGTGTAAGTGCACGTCTTACGATCAGTGCTATGGAAAATTTAATCGCAGCAGCCAAATTACGTTTGATTGAATCCGGTGCAGAAAGAACAACGGTACGTCTGCTTGATTTTATGTCGATTATTCCATCCATCACAGGAAAAATCGAACTGGTATATGAAGGAGAGCAGGAAGGTGCAGATTATGTTGCCAAAATATTAATTGATAAAGCGGTAATGACCCAATTTGAAAGCCTGTTCCCACGTATTTCAAAACTGGAAAAAGAAGGAATCAAAACGCCGTACACTGATCTGATCAGATGGTTCAACAAAAATCATTTAGAGCTTAATTACAATGATACGGATGAAGAATTTTATGCTAAACTTGATAAGATTGAACCATTAACCACTGTAGTGGAAGAAAATACCTCCGAGCTGAGCAAAGAAGACCAGAATTTCTGCAAAGAGCTGGTGCTATGGGCACTAACCATCAGTAATAAAATTGACAAATCTGAAAATCAGAATGCTTTCACTTTTGATTCTCCTGGAATTGGTCAATTCTTACGTAACTAAAGTCAGTAAGATAATATAAAAGTAAACCTTCAGTTCAGCTGAAGGTTTTTTATTTTGTTTCTGAAAGACTTCGTCTCCAGAAATCAGAAATCAAAAGTCTCATAAACTTGATTATCAAAACGATTATTTTAGACTTTATACCAGATTGTCATTTTTAAGCACAGCAGAACCGAAAGGGTTGTCCACCAGCCATAACCATTCTCCTTCTTCATTTCTTTTCATGATACAGGAAGTATTGCCTGTCATATGAAGAGGATGTCCATCCGGAGCAGTTCCTGTCATTTCCCACTGATCCTGCCACATGGCCAGATCATTTACAACAGTTATATGGGGAGTTTCGCCCTGGATATCCATTTTTAAGCGGCAAATCTCATTCATAGCCAACGCTATCTGATCAAGCCCTCTCAGCTCTCTCCCATCCCTGTCAATGTAGACAGCATCAGGATGAAAACAGCTTAATGCTCCCGCAGCATCTCCATTTTTTATACAGTGACGGAAATAGGCTACGGCACCTGCTTCTGTTTTTCTGTCAAAGTTTTGCATTTATTTTAGATTTCTGGAGTTTAACTCTTCGTCTAGCTGTTTTTTATTTTTATTCCAGCGGCTGGCAATAGAACCTATAAAAAATAATGGTAAGACAGTCAGAAACCCGAAACCGTCAGTTATTGTACTGTAAATCGAAATACCAACCATTACTCCCAGAAGTACAGCGTTGAGAATATTGCCGGATTTAGCTTCTTTTTTCTTTTCTAATAATTCCTGGTCGGTTAATTGTGATAATTCTTTTTCCATGGTTTGTTTCAGTTTTTTTAGTTGTTTTTTGTCTTTAAAATGGTAAAAATTATGGTTTCCGGATCTGTTTTTACCAGAAGCTAAAATACAATTTTGCTGAGATATTTTTTTATTTCTTTTATTTGTAATGAATTTCAGACTTTATTTTTCTGAAAACTTCAAGCGTATGGAAGACAGCCTGAATTGTATCTACAGAGTTATCAATTTCATGGAAAAGAATTATGACCACCCTGTTTCTGTAAAGGAACTGGAAGATATTTCACATTATTCTTACCGGAATATCCAGCGTATTTTCAAATACAGCTGCGGAGAAACAATAGGTGCTTTCCAGCAAAGATTAAAAGTGGAAAATGCTTATAAACGGATTCTGTACACTCAGGAAAATCTTACCTCCATTGCCATTGAAGTGGGTTTTGCCAATATCGCTTCCTTTTCCAAGGCTTTTAAACAACATTTTGGGATTTCCCCTAAAGCTGCAAGACAAAGTAAAGAACAGCTCCTTTGTGGAGATGCAATCATCCCCATTACCTCAAAAGTAGTACTGGAACCGGAAATTGTTTATCTGAAGCCTGTGCAGGTATATTATCAGAGCATAAATACCTATTATAACAATGAAGAAATTGAAGTACTGTGGGAAAAATTTATGGAAAATGATTTCTCTGGCACCGGAGCAGAATATTTCGGGGTCATAGCCGACGAACCGTTAATAAAAACAGAAATCAACTGCCGTTATGACGCTTGTTCATCTGTTCAATCCGAAACTAGAAAGTTACCTTCAAAAATGATATTCGGAGGCAAATATGCCCGCTTTACCCATTCCGGAAGCTATGAAACAATAGACGATACCTATACAAAGATCTATGCCGGCTGGATTTTTAATTCAGGACTTGAATTTTCACACACTCCTATCATCGAAAAGTATGAAAATCATGCTGAAAACGAAGATGACCAGGAAAAACAGCTGACCTATATTTTATTACCTTTGAAGTAAGTTGTCAATTTGGGACAACTTTAAGAAAAACAATCGATCTAATTTTGCTCTGTAAAAAATAGATCAGTTATGCAAAAAAAGAAAATCATGTTCCCATTATTACCTCTTCTTCTATTATCCTGCTCATCAGCAGACTTAACAGAATTACCGGGTATGGTACATCCGGAAACGACTGTTTACAAAATGCCTGAAGAATCAGCTCCCCATGAAGGAACCTGGCTTCAGTGGCCACACCAGTATCAATATGGAACTACCTACAGAAACCGTCTGGACGCCACCTGGGTAGCAATGACCAAAGAGCTTGTACAGAGTGAAAAGGTTCACATTATTGCTTATGACGGTACTGAAAAGAATCGTATTACAGGGCTTCTCAATACGGCAGGAGTTCCTCTTACCAATATCAACTTCAGAATTTATCCAACGGATGATTTCTGGGTAAGAGATAACGGTCCTATTTATGTAAAAGACCAAAACGGACAGTTATTTATTCAGGACTGGGGATTTAACGGCTGGGGAAACAAGGCCGATTACAGCCAATGCAATACAATTCCTTCTAAAATATCAGCAGATACCAATATTCCAAAAATCAATCTTAATTCAGTCATGATCAATGAAGGAGGAAGTGTGGAAATTGACGGAAACGGAGTGTTGATGGCCTGTAAAAGTTCTATTCTGAATAATAACAGAAATCCGGGTATGACCCAACAGCAGGCAGAAGCTATATTTACTAAAAATCTAGGGGTAACCAAATTTATCTGGTTGAATGGAAAAGCAGGTCTTGATATCACAGACATGCATATTGACGGGTTTGCCCGATTTGCCAATTCATCCACTATTATTACAATGAATCCTGATGATCTTGCCTACTGGCAGGTTCCTGATGGAGATATTGATAAACTGTACGATGCTACCACAAAAACCGGAGCGGCTTATCAGTTTGTAAAAGTACCTTTAACAAGAAATGATGTGATCACTACTTACGGAAAAAATGTAGGCCGCGCTTCATACATTAATTATTATATCGCCAATAACCGTGTACTGGTTCCTAATTATAACGACCCGAATGATGCGGTTGCCAATAACATCATCCAACAGTTGTATCCTGGCAAACAGGTAGTTGGAATCGATTGTCGTAATTTATTCGCCAATGGAGGAATGGTTCATTGTGTAACCCAGCAGCAACCTCAATAAAATAACAGAAAAGTAAAGCCTGCTGAAAATCAGCAGGCTTTACTGATTCGGGGCATCAGTCGTCAAAAAATAGCGTAAATTTGCTTTATCCATCTTGAAAAAGATGGTTTTCTATTATAAATATTATGAAAAAAACAGCACTTTCGTTATTGGTTCTTCTGAATATTGTTTGCCAGGCACAAAATTTTGATGTAATTCCCTTAGGAATATATGGTGGTGAGCAGGAAGACAATCTATCAGCCTATCTTGTAGGCGCTCCAAAAGACAATGCATTTCTCTGCCTTGATGCCGGTACTGTAAATGCAGGAATCCGAAAAGCGATTGAACTGAAAAGCCTTCAGGGATCAGCAGAAACGGTTTTAAAAGATCAGATAAAAGGATATTTTGTATCCCATGGCCATCTGGATCATTTATCAGGGCTTATCATCAATTCTCCGGCTGATTCCAGGAAAGATATTTTTGCGATAGCTCCTGTGATTCAGATTTTGCAGAATCATTACTTTATTACAGATACCTGGATCAATTTTGCAGATCAGGGACAAAAACCAATCCTTGGGAAATACCATTATAATGAACTTCAGGAAGGAACTGAAATTCCTGCGCCTAAAACTCCGTTTTTCATTACAGGTTATGAACTAAGCCATGTAAATCCATATAAAAGCAGTGCTGCATTGGTAAGAAGAGATGACCACTATCTGCTTTATCTGGGAGATACTGGTGCAGACCGTATAGAAAAATCTGACCGTTTGGATCAACTTTGGAACATGGCAGCTCCTCTTGTTAAAAAAAGACAGCTCAATACGATATTAATTGAAGTTTCTTTCCCCAACAGCCAGCCGGAACATCTTCTGTTCGGACACCTTACTCCTGATCTCCTGATTGAGGAATTGAGTAAGCTCAAAGAAAAAACCGGACAAAACAGTCTTGAGGGGCTCAACATTGTGGTTACTCACAGAAAACCTACAGGTGATAATCCTGAACTCATCAAAAAAGAGTTACTGAAAAACAACCCTCTAAAAGTAAATTATATTTTTCCTGAACAGGGTAAAAAAATCAGTTTACCATAACTAATAAAAAGATGAAGCAGTAATAAGCTTCATCTTTTTTATTGCATGCGTTATTACCTATAACAAATATAACAAACTAAATTACAGATACTTACATGTAATTTATTAAAATTTTGGAGTTTTTTATTGTTTAATTGATTTATCATTGTAATATTGCAATATAAAAATAAAACAATGGGAGTTACTAAAACAGAAATTTATACTGAAGAACAAAATAAGCTGGCATCTCTGCTTAAAGTTTTGGGACACCCGGCAAGAATCGCTATTTTACAATATATCATCAATCAAAAGGCATGTATCTGTAATGATCTTGTTGAAGAACTTGGCTTGGCACAGGCAACTATCTCACAGCATTTAAAAGAGCTGAAGAATATTGGAATCATCAAAGGTTCCATTGAAGGAAAGTCTGTATGTTACTGCATCAATGAAAGCACCTGGAAGCAGTTTCAGAATGAATTCAACCTGTTTTTTAATCAGGATGTTACTATTAAACAATGCTGCTAAGCATTTTTTTGAGCTAACACATCGTAATATTGCAATATAACATTACAAAATTATAACACTAAATTTTACTCTACTATGAAACTATCAGAAATCAAAGAAATTCTCCCTACACTGGAAAATATTGAATTTCAATTAGAAAACGGAAATTTTGTTCCTGAACATTTCCATGTAACAGAAGTGGGCCAGATTGTAAAAAACTTCATTGATTGCGGAGGGGTAATCAGAAATGAAAAAGTGGTCAACTTCCAGCTGTGGGATGCAGATGATTATGAACACCGTTTGAAACCAGAAAAACTACTTCATATCATTCAGCTTTCTGAACAAAAGTTAGGAATAGAAAACTCGGAAATTGAAGTTGAATATCAGGGGGAAACTATTGGCAAGTATGATCTGGAATTTAACGGAAAAAATTTCATACTGAAAAACAAAACAACAGCCTGCCTTGCCCAGGAAACCTGCGGAATTCCTACTGAAAAACAAAAGAAAAATCTTTCTGAATTACCTGTAAGCCCAACATCAGCTTGCACACCGGGATTAGGATGCTGCTAATTAATTGTATTAAAATCTTATGTATCCAAAATTATTAAACACGATTCAATCTCTTAAATGGGAAAATATAGAGAGTCATAGAAAAGAGATTCTGGCACCATTGATTCATTTTATCCAGCAAAAAGTGGATGACAACACAGAAATTAACCTGAATTTTATCTGCACTCACAATTCCCGCCGAAGTCATCTGGCACAGATCTGGGCACGGGCAGCAGCTTCTTTCTTTACGATTCCACTAGTTCACTGCTATTCGGGAGGAACGGAAACAACTGCATTATTTCCTAAAATTGCAGAAGTCTTGACAGAACATGGCTTTTCAGTTTTCAGCATTGCTGATACAGCCAATCCTGTATATGCTATAAAATATGATGACAATAGTCTTCCTATCATTGGTTTTTCAAAAAAATATGAGAACCCATTCAATCCTATATCCGGTTTTGCAGCAATTATGACCTGCTCACAGGCAGATGGCGGATGCCCTTTTATTCCAGGTGCGGAAAAAAGAATTCCGATCACATTTGAAGATCCTAAAATTTCAGATAATACCCCGGAACAGACTGCAGTATATACTGAAAGAAGTTTACAAATTGCAGAAGAAATGTTGTATGCTTTTTCTCAAATCAAAAGATAATCATGCAGCCAAAATTAAAATTTCTTGACCGTTATCTTACCTTATGGATCTTTCTGTCTATGGGGATAGGGATTGCTTTGGGGCATCTTTTACCGTCTATTCCTGACTTTATCAATTCACAGTCGGTTGGAACTACTAATATTCCTCTCGCAATCGGACTCATCTTGATGATGTATCCACCACTAGCCAAGGTCGACTACACTCTTCTGCCATTGGTTTTTAAAGATAAAAAAGTAATCGGTATTTCTTTATTGCTCAACTGGATTATTGGTCCGGTTCTTATGTTTGGTCTTGCTATCCTTTTTTTAAGACATGAACCCGATTATATGTCCGGATTAATCCTCATTGGACTGGCGAGATGTATTGCTATGGTGATTGTCTGGAATGATCTCGCCAAAGGAAACAGAGAATATGCCGCTTTGCTGGTTGCTTTAAACAGTATCTTTCAGGTATTCACCTATAGTTTTCTGGTGTGGTTGTTTATCAATGTACTTCCTGGTCAATTAGGCCTGGCAAGCTTTAATGTTAATGTTTCTATGCAGGATATCACAGAAAGCGTATTGATTTACCTTGGCATACCTTTTCTGGCAGGTTTTATCACCCGTTATGTCCTGATGAAATCAAAAGGTGCTGAGTGGTACAACAGAAAATTTGTACCTAAGATTTCTCCTGTGACATTGTATGCTCTGTTATTGACCATCGTACTGATGTTTAGCTTAAAAGGCTCTAAAATACTGGAATTGCCAATGGATGTCATTAAGGTAGCAGTCCCCTTGGTTATCTATTTTGTTTTGATGTTTTTTGTAAGTTTTATGATCAATAAAATACTAAGAATCCCTTATGATAAAAATGTATCTATAGCTTTTACCGCTACGGGAAATAATTTTGAACTGGCTATTGCCGTTGCCATCTCAGTTTTTGGTATTCATTCGCCGCAGGCATTTGTAGGAGTGATAGGACCATTGGTAGAGGTTCCAGTGCTAATACTGCTGGTAAAAGCAAGTCTATTCTTGAAAAAGAAATGGTATCATTAATCTCATTATAAAATAAAAAGCATCGCCGAAACAGGGATGCTTTTTTATGGATATCAGTTCTTAATCAATTTATAATTTCCACTGCCTTCATCTTTAGTTATCACATAACCATCTGTCAGTTCCAGGGTCCATCCGTCACCGGACACTTTTTTATTTTCCGTTTTCACTGGATTTGATATTGAAATTTTATCCCAATTCGGGCTCATTAATGCCCCGTTTTCAATTGTAAGAATACCCCACAAATCAGTAATCCAGATATTGGGGTATACCGTCCCCTTATCTTCTAAGGGCACAATATTTCTTGGATCAAATGAAACATTCATTTTTTCAAATTTGATTTCAAAATGAGGTTGTTGAATGAATTTCAGTTTATATTCAGCAATAAGTCTCTTAGTCTGTTCTTCTCTTTCGGTTTCCTCCTTTATAATTGATTGTCCGTTATAATGATCAGATCGTTTTTTAACTTCTTTTTGCAGGTCAGCCTCAATTCTTATATCGAATGCTTTACTGAAATAGCTGGCCAAGTCAGTTTTTGCATCAATTTTTTTATTCCAGTCCGGATCTTTTTGATACAGCAAATATCCATAAACAGGTGTTGTATAATAAGCAAATGAACGTACAAATGTGGGATTTTTCATAAAACCATCAATGCCATTCAAAAGAGATGATCTTGCCTGCTCTTTATTTCTTCCGCTCACAATGAACCCCGTAAACTCAGCAATTCCTTCATTCAGTTCCAGGAGGTTTTCTGTAGTCTCAGAACCTTTGTAAAGTGTATTCCTGTATTTTCTAAAGATCAATGCATCGGTAAGGTGCTGCTTCATATCTTTTTCTGAGGATGATCGGAGCGTCTGCTTTAGCGCTTCCAGTTCAAGACGTAGATAAATTCTGCCCTCCTTCTGATCCAGATGATTATTTTCCGAATTGTTAAGCGTAAATCCCAATGAAGGCTGAATGCTATGAAAAGATTCATGAGCTAAAAGATTAATTCTGTTTTCTTTATTTTCAGAAAGGGGGAGCATAACCATTGCCCATCTTTTTCCACCCCAATTGACTGCGGTATTGGCAATATTGAGAGCAGCAGGTAAAATTCCAGAATAAGTAGTGCCATTACCTTTCAGAATGCCCTCCGAATCTGGCTCATTGGCAAAAAGCTCTCTGGTTTTCGGATCAATTAAAATCATAGGACCATATAAATCTTTGTTCCAAAGTCCGATATTCTTCTTTGAAGCTGTTTTTAACTCATCGAAAAAAATAGAAACAGTATCAGGGGAAATAGATTGCTTTTGTGCTTTTACACCCAATACAAATAAGAAAAAGAAAGCTGTAGCAACGGTCTGCTTCATGGTTAAATTCTTTATGGTTAAGTTTTTCTCTAAAATAGATGGCTGCATCTACAATAATACTCATATGATAAATGCAAATTAAATACTTTAGAAAGCTAATATAATGAATTACAGCAATCAAGAACAATTACAGCCCCAAAAAACATCTGTAATAAAATGGCCATCCGGTTGTGGAAAAATTATTACAAACCGGAGAACGAAGAAATAAATATTTATTTGTATAAAAAATAAATCAGAGCCCATTAAATGTTGTATAGAATTATGGACAAATAAGGACTTTATCTCAGAAATAGATTATCTTTATAGGGAACGAAATTTTTATTAATAATGAAGTTAGAATTATATCAGATAGATGCTTTTACAGAATCTGTTTTTCATGGAAATCCTGCCTGTGTTGTTCCTTTAAAAAACTGGTTACCCGATGAAACCCTTTTAAAAATAGCCCGTGAAAATGCAGTAGCAGAAACCGCTTTTTTCATTGATAACGGTGATACCATTCATCTGAGATGGTTTACCCCCGAAATAGAGATGGATTTATGCGGCCACGCTACCCTTGCCACTTCCCATTGTCTTGTTTCCATCCTCAATTATCAGCGTGATAGAATCATTTTTGACACCAAAAGTGGTGACCTGACAGTAGATGTAAAAGATGGAGTTTATTATATGGATTTCCCTTCCAGAATGCCCGAAGCCTCTACTCTTCCGGATATCATATCCAGATCACTGAATATACAGCCTAAGGAAGTTTTCAAAGCAAGAGATTATGTTCTGGTATACGATTCTGAAGAAGATGTAAAAAATATCAACATTGAAAGATCCGTTTTTGACCTTATTAACCTGGACCCGGGCGGTGTTATTGTGACATCAGCAGGCACTGACAGTGATTTTGTATCAAGATACTTTACCCCGCAGTCCTCTATTCTTGAAGATCCTGTTACAGGCTCTGCACACTGTTCACTGATTCCCTTCTGGTCATCAAGATTAGGGAAGGAAAAGCTTTTTGCACGCCAGGTTTCAGAAAGGGGCGGCCAGCTCTATTGTGAAAATAAAGATGAAAGAGTAATTGTGGCTGGGAAAGCCCAAACGTATTCTGCAGGGCATTTCTGGATAGAATAGGTTTTCTGGCAGTTGCCGGATATGCTACAATTAAAGATCTTGAATCATTCGATTTAAAGATTTAAGTTAATCTGCCCTTTCAAAAATTATAAAAAAAATTGGCTGCTTTTTAGCAGCCAATTTTGTAATTATTTTTCTATGATATTTCAATCATTCTTGGAGGCTTCTGCTTCGCATCTTCTTTTTTTGGGATGGTTAACATTAAAAGGCCATTTTCATATTTTGCATTAATGTTATCCTGATCCACCACATCTTTTGGAAGCTCAAAACTTCTCTGGAAGGATTGGTAACTGAACTCTCTTCTTGTGAAATTGTCATCTTTTGACTCTTTACGGTCTTCCTTCGTTGATGAAATAGTAAGCAGGTTACCATCCAGCCTGATCTGAAAATCATTTTTATTCATACCTGGTGCTGCGACCTGAACTTCGTAAGCATCTCCATTCTCCTTTATATTTACCGATGGTACGGTTGTACTGGTAGATGAGTAATTGTTATTGCCCCAGTTAAAAAGTTCACGACCAAAAAAATCGTCAAAGACATTTGAAAAGCCCAAGTTGCTGTTTCCGTTTTTTCTTATTAGATTATTCATTGTAATCATTTTAATTAAGTTTAACAATCATTAAAACACATCAGCTGGCCAGCTGTACATAAAAAATTACAAAAAAAATACCATTTGACCGAGTGTGAAATTTTTTCCGGTTTTATGTCATTTTTTCAGTACCACTGACACAAAATCATGATACTGCGAACATTCACCACCCGTTTGTTTTTTATTCTTTATTCTAAATACAATTTTTTTTTACGAAATCTGAAAAATGTACCACAACTAATCCATATTGTGGACAATAAAAGTGATAAGCAGGTAATACCCAGCCCGGCTTTATAGAGATCGTACTCTACCATACCGGTTTTGTAAGCAATAGAAATCGCCAGTATTCCGAATTCACCTGTTTGAGAAAGCAGAGCGCCCCCATAAAAACTATCCTGCCATTTAAAATTCAGCATTCTGAAAAAGAGAGCAGACATAATACTGTTGCTTATCAGGACTATTAAAGTTCCTATTGTGATAAGCTTATAATTGGATAACAGATAATTGATGTCCAGCCGTAAACCAATGGACACAAAAAACAGTGCCACAAAGAAAACCTTAAATGGAAGCAGAGAATGTTCCAGCCATCGAAATGCCTGAATTTTTCCGACTAAGACCCCTGCAATAAAACTTCCCAGGGCAGCACTCATACCGACGGTTTCTGCTATAAGACCAAAGCCAAGACAGATCAGTAAGCCGGAAAATACCTGAAGCTCATGGTCATTTTCAAGGAATGTACTTGAGAATTTAATTTCCTTGAGATGTCTGATTTTCCGGAATATCAAAAAAATACCGAGACATATGGCAACGGGAAGCATCATATTCCATACACTGAACTCTTTGCTATTCCAGAATTTCAACACCGTGAGCACCGGAGCCAGAAGAAGATCCTGTAATAACAAAATATTGAGGATAATAATTCCAAAGGCAGTATGCAGCGTTCCGTGCTTCTTCAAGAACTCGACTACAACTGCAGTACTATTGAACATAAACAGAATGGCGATGAGGAGCACACTTTCAATATTCAGATGGAGTAACTCACCCACAAAATACGCAAATATACAACTTAAGAGTACTTTCATTCCCTGAGCCAATAATGGCTTAATGATAAGGCTCTTTTTATTGGGAATATTGATTTCAACTCCTATAAAAAACATCAGCAGTAATATTCCTATTTCGCCAATCGTTTCTATTTCTTCCGGTTTGTTAAATAGCTTTAGTACATAAGGACCTAATAACACCCCGGCAATAATATAGGCAATAAGATAGGGCTGATTAATTTTTTTCAGTACAAACATCAGTCCTAAGATAGTCATACACAAAATACATACAGTCCAAAGCATATTGATAACGTTTTAGATTGAGATAATTTCGTTTTTTAATATTAGTTATGATCTGTTGTCTTATTATTGAATGATGCCGGATTTCCTCAGACTTCCTGTTGGAAGGCTATTGAACCCAATACTACCATTCTGGTAAACCATCAATTCAACTCTACCGTTTTTAATTTGGAAAAAATAAAGACGGTCGCCATCTTTATTGCATATGGCTTCTTTAGAAAAAAAGCCACCATATTCTACATCGAACTCCAGTAAAAAATTTTCATTAATTATCATAAAAAATTAATAATAATAAACTCTAACTTATTACACATTCTGGTTATTAGTTATTTTCAAACCTGAATACAAAATCCAGACCAAGCTACCCGGAGATATAGCCGACAGGAAATCAAGCAATAACTGTTTAATTTCCTAAACTAAAGTGTGATGCATTGTATTTTTATATTCCAAAAGTATTTTATCTTCATTTTATTTGTAATTTAACAATCTGAGCTAAGTATCAAATATAGAATGACCTGGTGCAAACTGAGATATATCCATATTGCAACAGGAAAAAAGATACTTAAAAGATTGCAATAAAATAATACCATGATAAAATCTGTCAATATCAAATTGTTATTAGTCCTTCTTGCCATTGTTTTTACATTTGATTTAGTATTTATAGCTATGGATCATAGTTCTTGGCGGTTTTTTACCAAGCCACTGTTGTTACCTATTATTATCTGGTTTTATTTTACTTATTCTCAACAAAATGTCTTTCGGATCAACCAATGGTTTTTGTCCGGATTAATTTTGAGCTTTTTGGGTGATGTGTTTTTATTATTTGAATGGGGATTTATGCCCGGTTTGGGAAGCTTTTTGTTGGCTCATATTTGTTACATTGTTTATTTTTTTAAGATCAAAAAGAAAAATGCATGGAGTTGGCTACCTTTTGTTTTTCTATATTTAGGCTCATTTCTTTATTATATATATCCTTATTTAAACGACATGAAGATACCCGTGGTGATTTACGGAATTACCATTGCTGCGATGCTGTATTTTAGTATCAGTACTTATTCTTCATTATTAATCCTGGGAGCTATTTTATTTGTAATATCAGATTCTGTATTGGCCATTAATATGTTCGTACAGCATAGTACTGAGAAAGAACTTGTTGTGATGATTACTTATGTTTTAGCCCAATTGATGTTGGTGTCGGGAGTGGTTGGTATTGAAAAAAAGAACAGAATTATTCAATAAAATGAAGGCTTATGAAAAGAAAAGATAACAGATTTTTTCATAGTATTGCCCTATTCTGTCCATTGGATTTTACTGATCCTGTTACTTATTTTATTCCTGTATTTATCTTGTTGATAGCAGGGGAAATATTTTTGTATCAAATTCCTCAAAGAGTATTCACCAAAAGACTCATCAAAGATAATGTATCGAGTATAGGATTGGGGATTGGGGCGGTAATGTTAGACTTTGGGATGAAAGCTATTTCATTATCGTACTTTTTTTGGATTTACAATCATTTTAGACTTACCGATATTTTCGGGATCAAAGATTTCAATAAATTCTTCACTTTAAAATGGCATGCAGAACACTGGTGGCTTTGGTTATTGGTTATGATTGTTCAGGATTTTGGCTTTTACTGGCATCATCGGTTGAGTCATAAAATCAGATTATTCTGGACAGGTCATGTCAATCATCATTCGGCTACTCATTTGAGTCTTGCTATTGCATTGCGTCAGGGATGGTTTGAAATCATATATCGGGACATTTGGTATATCCCTTTTATCATTATTGGTTTTCATCCTATTATGATTGCAATGATGCATCAATTTAACTTGATTTTTCAATTCTGGCCGCATACCAATGCTATTGGAAAATTAGGGTGGTTCGATAAAGTATTCAATTCTCCATCCAACCATCGGGTGCATCATTCCCGAAAAATTGAGGATTTAGATAATAACTATGGGGGCATTTTGATGATTTGGGATCATCTTTTCGGCACGTACAAAGCGGAAGAAAAGAAAACGACGGATTACGGAATCTATCATAACATTCATACTTATAATGTTTTTCATATCGTCTTTGATGAGTTTGGAAATATGATAAAGGATGTCCGGAATGCACCCACATGGAAAGCGAAACTGGGGTATATATTCAATGCTCCGGGCTGGCATCATCATGATAAAGATGAGCGGATTTCTACTTTGAAGCGGGAATTAGAAGAAAAGATGAATTGACCGGAAATCAAGCCATTTAGGACATAAAAAAAGGAGACGTTAAAAAATAAACGTCTCCCTAAGCGGAGAGTGAGGGATTCGAACCCCCGGACCTGTTACAGTCAACAGTTTTCAAGACTGCCGCAATCGACCACTCTGCCAACTCTCCCTAACCCCCGGCTATACCGTTGTTTTCAGTGGTGCAAATATAGAACGATTTTTAATTTCTGCAAAACTTTTCCGTCACAAATTTTAACAAAACTTAATAATAGACTAGAAATCAAGGGAATTATTTTCATTAAAATTTTATTTATGTTTTCTAAAAGCTTGGATTGTTTGGTACATACCATAACCTACAAATATTCTTCCTAAAAAATCAAATAAATAAAACCCTGCATAATATTCTAGACCACATCCATTTCCTAAATAATCGAATCGATGTATTGGAAGGATAAATTGCCAAAAATATTTTGACCCTTCAATAAATGCCTCCTTTTCTATACATAATTTTGAATCAAAAAAAAACATATTGGTATTAATTACTGACAGATAAAAAAACACTAAGGCTACTACTGCTGTAAATATGATTCCATACAAATATGAGTTACCATAATTATTTGAGAGCCTATTTAACAACAATAAAATATATTCTGAAAAATTTCCCAAAGAAATTTTACTCATAAATCTGCCCTTAACTTCTTCCAATAATGTTTTCATTTCTAATTCCTTCATTTCCAATGATTCAGAATTATTACTTAATTTTTCATAATTATTCTTTAAAATGCGATAAGTTTCTCTTTTATTTTTTAATGGAATTATAGCATTTACTGAAATAAAAGATTCATACTCTACTTTTCCATTCTCTTTTTCTGATTCAAAATCTTTCAAGGATACATCAAAATAGCTAATTGTTCCTGTAATAATTGCAGTTGAAAGATCTAATCCTTTTTCAAAAACGGTTCCTCTAAAAATTATTAATTTGTCAATTAAAGTATAAGTAAATAAAACATTTTCTTTAAAAGTAGCAGAGGAAAAAACAACATTGCCTAAAAAATCTGTTTTGTAAAAAATTGTTTTTTCATTGAATGTACAGCTCCAAAAATCTGCCAAATCGTTAAATTTAGTATTATGAAAGTCTACTTTATTGAAATTACATTTTCTAAATCTAATCTTACCCATCAATTTAGAATTGCGAAAGCTTAAAAGTTTAGTAAATTTTCCTTCCCCTGAAAAAATAATATTCCTTTTAGTATTTCCTATTATTATTTTTTCATTATCAAACTCACAATCAGAGAATTCATAAGTGGAGCTACCTTCTTCAGTGTAATCTTTCGAATCTTCATTAATAATATTTATATTCTTAATTATACTTTTCCTATCCATAATAGTAATATCCTTTTTGAACTCACAATTTTTAAAATGAAAATTAAACGTTGAATTAGGACGGTTTCTTAAAGCCATATTATCTTTTGATAAAATGGCTTTTCTCGCCCAATCTTCTAAAGGTAGACGAAGTTCAAAATCAATAATTTTATTTTCAATTTCAAATATATGTTCATTGTGTACATAACTTACTTTAATAATGCTACTTAAAATAGTGATTAATTCTCTCTGCTCATTTATTATATCTTTAGACATGTTTATAGTTTCAATTAGTTTGTTTATATATAATATTTCCCTAATATCCAAAATATATTAATATAAGCAATACTGTTTCCCGTAATACAAAAACTTCCAAACTCTATTTACAAACACATATTTTTCACTACATTTGTAAAAACACAGGTATCTTATGACAATGGAAAAACTACGAACTTTAAGAAAGCAGAAAGGTTATACTCAGCAGCAGATTGCTGATCTTCTTGCCACCGATGTCTCCAACTACAGCAGAAAAGAAAGTGGAGATGTCAGAATATTTGATGACGAATGGGAAAAACTGGCTAAAGCTTTTGAGGTTTCTGTAGAAGATATCAAAGAAGAAAGAGAACCTAATGTTGTACAGAAAAATGAAAACCTAACATTTAATGACACTAGTTCATTTCACCAGTCTGGCATCTATAATTGCAACGTTCCAAATTACTTATTGGAAAACCAACAGGAATATATTCATCTTCTGAAGGAACAGATTAAGGTTTTAAAAGAAGAAAATGAAAAACTAAAAAAAGGATAATCGCCTCCACATAAAGAACAAAAACGGCTTCCAATGGAAGCCGTTTTTATTTTATACCTGTGAAAAGTACCCTATTCCCGATCAACAATGGCGATGAAGCTGTTTTTTAAAAGATCAGACGGGTATACAAACTGATCTCCATCTTCTCCCTTTACTACAATAGCACCCTGTTCATCGTTGAGGCATTTGTCCAATTGGGTTTTCATGTCATTAAGTGCTCCATTGGGAACTTCGATGATATAAGTTCCGGTAACGTGGGTAACCTTTATGATTTTTGTTTCCATTTTATTTTTGATTTGAGGCTAAATTTAGGAATTTTACTTTAGGTATAAGGTGGTTTCAGGAAGAGATACGAATGGATATGTATAAAAGAATACAGAAATACACTCTTCAGGAGTTACAATACGAGAAGTTTCTTAGCTAAAAGGACAGTCATCAGAATCAGAATAGAGTATATTTGCAGAAATTAAAAACTAATAACACTATTTTCAGATGCTTACCCAATCCTTTATTAAAAGTACGGTTATTGCCGCCTCACTAGCTTTCTCCTCCATGGCTTTTGCCCAAAAAATGCCTATGTCTGTTCTTCCTTCCGGTCACCTCGTAGTGAGTGCCGAAGTGGATGGCAAAAAAGGAAATTTCATTTTTGATACCGGAGGAGGAATCAATCTTTTTCTGGGAAACTTTTCCAAAGTTCTGGAGCCCAAAGAAACATATAATTACCTGACCGCTTTCAGGGCAACCGGAGAGAAGATGACTATCCCTTTGTACAAATCAAAAGAGATTATTTTTAATGGTAAAAAATTTAAAGATACCTGGTATTCCACGCATGATATGGAAATCAAAGGAATTGACGGTTTAATTTCCCTTCCCATGCTTTATGATACGGAATTTATCATCGATTACACCACGAAAGAACTTATCTTTCCTAAAGAAAAACTGAATGGTAAGAAGGTAATGGACATCCAGCTGTCTACCAATGCAGACCAGTCTCTGGATATTACCACATATGTTCTGCTTAACAATAAATACAGGATCAATATTCTCCTGGATTCCGGATCCGGCAAAGATTCTTTCTGGCTGAACGAACGCCTGATGAAAGCAATGGATATCAAAAAAGAAGGTCTGAACGTAGTGGAGAAAAAAAGCGAATTTAACCCTGATGTAACCACCAGGTTTTACAAAAGTGATATTGGCTCTATTTCCACTCCTTTTGCCACTGTAGAAAAACCGGCTGTATTTTTTGTAGAAGGCCTTATTTATGAGGGAAAAACAAGTATCAACTGGCTGGGTAAAAAACTGGGGTTCAATCTTAAAGAGAAAAAGATCTATATTTTGGATTAAAAATTACATCAATACAGTAAAACTGTCATTCTGACGAAGGAAGAATCTCGAAGTTGAGTAAGATTCTTCTTTCGTCGGAAAATTAATCTGGAAGGATGTACTGGGAAAACCACCCCGTCAAAAATTCTTTGAATTTTTGCCACCCCTCCAGCGGAGGGGAATGTGTACGTCTTCAGTTGTTATATAGGTGGTAAAGTTTTCAGAAATTCTCCGGAAAACAAACTGGCTACTCCCCTGCCGGTTCGAACAATTCTATTTTATTACCTTCCGGATCCAGGATGTGGACAAACTTTCCATATTCATAGGTGGCGATCTCATCCAGAATTGTTACCCCTTCTTTCTTTAATTCTTCTACCAGCGCTTCGATATTTTCTACATGATAGTTGATCATAAATTCTTTAGCAGAAGGTTCAAAATACTGGGTAGATTCTTTAAAAGGATTCCAAAGTGTATATCCTTTCTTATCGGATTCTTCATCTTTCCAGTCGAATTTGGCGCCATAAGGGCTCGTTGGTAATCCGAGATGGGTTTTATACCATTCATTGACTTGTTCCGGGTCTTTACACTTGAAGAAGATGCCTCCAATCGCGGTTACTCTTTTCATTTTTTATTCGTTTTTTTAAGTTTATATTAATGGAATGCAATTCGGGTTTGTTTGCAATTTCACAAATATATTAATGTTTTCATTAGATATTTCATGAATTTTCTACTAAATATCGGATATGGAGAAATATTTTTGTTGGAAAACGCAAAGACGCAAATGATCTTAAAAAGACTGTTTATAAGGCGCAAAGATTGTATCTCCGATAAAATTGATGATCGCGTATATTTTAAGCCTCCCGTTGAAAATCTTCTGAAACATTTTATAATATTAAACTTAAATAATTAAGAATATTAAGATAAAACGCAACACTTTCTAAAACATCTTAGATGTTTCCTTAACTTTCCTTCACAGCTTCAGGTTCCTTAATGGTTCAAAATCATTTGAATATCTCTTCTCCTTTGTGTTTCCTAATAAAAAAAGCGCACCCATAGGGCACGCTTTGTATGTATAAACTGAATAGTATTAGTGTAATTCAGCTAAATATTTTTCTGCATCCATTGCCGCCATACATCCGCTTCCTGCAGCTGTAATAGCCTGTCTGTAGATATGATCCTGAACGTCTCCGGCAGCAAATACACCCGGAAGATTGGTTCTTGAAGACCCTTTTTCAGTCAAAATATATCCGTTTTCATCAAGATCTACCTGACCTACGAAGATATCTGTATTCGGTTTGTGACCGATGGCGATAAAGATCCCTTCCACATCCACTGTAGATTTCTCCTGAGTCTGATTATTGATGATTACCGCTCTTTCCACAAGGCTGTTTTCTCCTTCAATCCCGATTAATTCATGGTGAAATTTCACTTCGATATTCGGAGTACTTTCCACTCTGTGAACCATTGCTTTTGAAGCTCTGAAAACATCTTTTCTCACCAACAGCGTTACTTTCTTACATAGTTTGGCAAGATAAGTAGCCTCCTCAGCTGCTGTATCTCCCGCTCCTACTACTACAACGTCTTTTCCTCTGTAGAAGAATCCGTCACAGGTAGCACAAGCTGAAACTCCACCTCCTGCATATTTTTTTTCATCATCAAGACCTAAATACTTTGCAGTAGCTCCCGTAGAGATGATTACTGTTTTGGCAAGGATCTCTTTGTTTCCTGCATATAATTTGTGAACACCGCCTACTTCCTTAGAGAATTCAGCTTTAGTGATCATTTCGTAATGAACTTTGGTATCAAATCTTTCTGCCTGTTTTTGCAGATCCATCATCATTTCAGGACCAGTAATCCCGGCTGGATACCCTGGGAAGTTATCCACTTCCGTGGTTGTAGTTAATTGTCCGCCCGGCTCCAAACCTGTATACAATTCAGGTTTTAAGTCTGCTCTTGCTGCATAGATAGCAGCTGTGAAACCAGAAGGCCCAGATCCAACGATCACACAATCTAAAATGTTTTGCTCCATAATTTGCTTTGTTCGAAAAGATTTAATTTGAATTAGACCGCTAATTTCGGAATTTTTAATTTCTTTTTAAAGTTATTTTAATGATACTTGTCAATATCTGATATGTTGAATTTCGATAGTAACTGTTAAGTGGTCCTGGATTCGGGGTTTGGGGTTCGGGTTATTGCGTTACGGGGTTTAGGTGGGTAAGAAAACGCAAAACTCTTCTCCAATACCCCTCAAACCTCGAATCGCGCATCTCACCTATCTCGTATCTCACCTATCTCGCTATCCCGCAACACGTATCCCGCAACTCGCTACCTCGTATCCCGCAACACGCATCACACCTTCATCTTAATCTTATCTACGTTGATAATCTTATACACAAGCTCTCTGATCAGTTCAGCTTCCCCCATATTCACCGCTCCAAGTCCTTTCCCTTTCATATCGAATTCACGGAGAATAGAAATCACTCTTGTGGCATGTTTAAGAGGATAAAGTCTTGCACTTTCCGCATAGTCTTTGATAAAATAAGGATTCACACCCATCTGTGAAGCAATCGTCTGTGGAGGCTGCCCGGCCATCGTCTGATAGATAATAACGTTGGAAAAATAATTATAAAGGCTTGCCAGCATCATAACAAAAGGATTATTCTTCGGATTTTTACCCATAAAATGAGCAATTTTAAAAGCTGCATTGGCATTTTTAGTTCCCAAAGCCTTCTGAAGCTCAAAAATATTGTATTCTTTACTGATTCCGATATGATTTTCAACAATGGTTCCGTCAAGGGTTTCTCCTTCTTTAAGAATCATTTTCAGTTTATTCAGCTCGTTGGCAATCCTTGAAAGGTCATTTCCCAGATATTCTGCCAACAAATGAGAGATATTGGGAGCTGTATTGATTTTAAGCTTTGCACATTCATCTGAAATCCATTTCGGCAGATTGCTTTCCTTTACAGATTCACTAAGGAAAAGCGCTTTGGCTTTATCCAGGGCTTTGGCAGCTTTTTTTCTGCTATCCAGTTTCTTGTGCTTATGGGCAAAAACCAAAACTGTAGAAGGAACAGGATTGTCTACGTAAGATTCCAGAATTCTGTTTTCCTCTTCATTGAATCGTAAATCCTGAGCTTCTTTCACAATAATCACCTGCTTATCTCCCATCATCGGAAACTGTCTTGCCAGGGAAAGAACTTCCTGATATGAAGTATCTTTTCCGTAAGTAACGGTTTGGTTAAAAGCTTTTTCATCTTCTTCCAAAAAGTTATGCTCAAGGGCTTTTACAGCAACATCAATGAAGTAAGCTTCTTCTCCGTGGAAAAAATAAATAGGTAAAACTTCTTTATTTTTAATATTTTTGAGGATTAAATCTAATTCTTTCATCTTATTAATGGAACTTCCAAAACTGAATTTTCAGGAAACTTTTGATTTTAAATTCAAGAAAGACAAAGATAAGTTTTTTATTTATGATTTGGTCCGCAAAACTTATCTTCTGCTCACTCCTGAGGAATGGGTCAGACAGCACTGGGTACATTATTACCTTACTGTGAAATCCTACTCTACATCGGCGTTGATTACCGAAAAAAAAATTATCCTGAATGGTCTTACCAAACGGATTGACCTTCTGATTACAGAAAAAACAGAACCCGTTATTCTGATTGAATGTAAAGCTCCGCAGATCAAACTAACAGAAAAAACATTCGAACAGACTGCCCGATACAATTCCATTATCGGAGCAAAGGAAATTATCCTGACCAACGGGCTTCAGCATATCAATGCGTACTATGAAAACGGACAGTATCAGTTTTACAGACCTGAGTAAGGCTTACAATATCAGATAATTCTGAAAAGGATTTAAATAATATTCTATTAATACTCTTTCTGAGTTATTTTTATTAATTTCGATAAGATTTCTTTTCAACACTAACATCACAAATTTTTACACGAATTACACCAATTGTTGTTTGTGGTTTTTGTGAAAGGATTCGTGTAATCTGTATTAACTTAAATTACAAAATATGATACGTTCCATCTTATTAACCGCAATGATTATGGCTTCAGGAAATCTTTTCAGTCAGAAACTTAAATCTGTTTCCTATCAGGACGGTTCACAAAAACTTAATGGTCTCGTCACTTCCAATGCAGGAAAAAAACTTCCCGGAGTATTGATTCTTCCAGCCTGGAAAGGCATTGATGAAGAAGCAAAAACAGCCGCCATTGAACTTGAAAAACAAGGCTACATTGCTTTTATTGCTGATATTTACGGGGAAGGAAAAATTCCCGCAGATAACGAATCTGCAGCAAAGACCTCAGGATATTATAAACAGAATTATCAGGAATACCAGAAAAGAATTTCACTGGCGCTGGAGCAGCTGAAGAAAAACGGAGCTATTTCTGATAAAGTAGCAGTTATCGGCTACTGTTTCGGAGGTACGGGAGCTCTGGAATCAGCAAGAGGTCATCTTCCTGTAGCGGGTGTTGTTTCCATCCACGGAAGTCTGGGCAGAGATCAGAGCAGAAAAAATGAAGCTTTGACGGCTAAAATTCTTGTTGAAAATCCGGCAGATGACAAAAGCGTGACTCCTGATGATTACAACAACCTCATCAAAGAAATGAATGATGGAAATGCCGACTGGCAGATCATCACGTATGCCCATTCCAAACATACATTTACAGATCCGAAATCTCCGGATTACAATGCAACCATGGCTAAAAGAGCGTGGAACCACACATTGCTGTTCCTGAAAGAAATTTTGAAATAACATAAAAAAGGCAAATTCATCAGTTCACGAATTTGCCTTTTTACGTTTATATTGTTAGCTTCATTACGGTTTCGCCTGCAGCTCAACGTCATATTTTTTTGGAGAATATTTGGTAAGAGAGCCTGTTGCAGCATCAATTCCTACTCCTATTGCTCCTCCCAGAATAATATTCAGCAAAGTCACCGCATTAAAAGTTTTTGTCAGCTTTACTTCTTTCTTCTCGAATCCTTCTTTTTCAAAGGTAACCATCTGCTTACCCAAAGCTCTTGGGATTTTAGTTGTACAAGGTGTTGTACATTTTTCTATTCCTTTGTGAAATACTTTTGCGCCTTCAGGGCTTGAAGAAAAAGCTATTGCATCCTGAGTTCCTGTAAAAATGGTTGCACATGAAGTGGCAGAAAGTGCGATTCCCAGCATGAATACAACTGATAATTTGTTTTTCATAGATCTTAATTAGTTCATTTTTTTTAAGTCCGCGAACTTACAAAATAAATTAAAACAATCAAGCATGAAAAAGAAAAAAAATCTCCCGAAATAAAGTATTGATGGCCATTATCAGTAAAGTCACTTTTAAATCCTTTCTCAAAACACTCCATAGCATCTGATTAGATTGTATTTTGAAAAATTGCCACAAAAAAAAGCAAATCCACTGTATTGCAGATTTGCTTTTCTATATTTTTTAATCGTTTTTTAGTCTACGCCTTCCTCTTCACGATGGACCAGTTCCATAGAAAATGCAGGAAGACAGATTGCAAGATATTCGCAGGGTTCTGAAAACGGATTACTGTAACGGATTCTTGCTCCTTTTTCAATAAGGATGCTCTGCCCTTTTTCCAGGGTAACAGTTTCACCGTCTATTTCAAATTGCTTTTTCCCTGAAATGATATAGGTAAATTCATCAAATTCGGGAGTCTGGTGAGGCTCGCTCCAATCCGCAGGTGCTACCATATGAGCAATGGAAACATTGGAATTCCCTGTAGAGCTGCCCCAATGTTCTTCAATCAGTTTTCCGTCTGTAGTTGGCACCACAAATGGTGACTGCTGGATTTTATATTTTTTCATACCCAGTCTTCTTTTTTAATTTCATACACGAAATTGGTTCTTGAAGGTTCACCAAAATAAGCCACTTCTTCTTCAGCTATTTTTTGTCCTCCCAATCTTTCCAAAGCTGTCTGCGAACGGAAATTCTCTTTTCCGATATGAAAATGAACTTTGTCTACAAACTGGAAGATATAATCCAGCATCAGCTTTTTAACCTTAGGATTAATGCCTTTTCCCCATGATTTTGTTCCGTAGAAAGTATATCCGATGAAAATATGATTGTTCTCTTCATCAAAATCATAATAACGGCTGCTTCCCAATACATCTCCGGTTGCTTTCTCCATAATTTTAAAAGCACCTTTACTCTCTATAGCCCCTGTGAAAAAGTTTTCAAAAACCTCTTTCTTATAACGATCTTTGTTGGGGTGTTGTTCCCACACTTTCGGATCAGAAGCCACTTCATATAAAGATTCAAAATCCCCTTGCTGTAAGGGGATTAATTGAAATTCTTCATTCTCTAAAACAGGCTGAACAGAAAAATTCATTGTTTAACTCTTTTTAGTGGAATCTGATTCTATTTTCTTGATTTCTTTCAGTTTGTCAGAAATCTTGATGACGGTGTCTAGTTTAGATGGCTTCAATGAAACTTCTGCCTGAGCCATATCCCATTTGATTACCAGGTTTCCTGAATTTTCATCAGTAGGATTTAAAGTAATTTCAAACCATTCCTGCTTGTCAGCCAGCTTGTTAACCGGTACAGTAACATCTACTACATCCTGTTTAGGATCATAAGTATACGCTCCCCATTGCTGGAAATCTTTATTCAGAATTACTTTCCATTCTTTTTCTGTAGGAACGATGAATAATCCGTATGTTCCTGCAGGTACTGTTTTCCCACCGAAGCTAACGGCTTGTCCGAAAGTAATTTTCGTAGAAGAGTTAGCTCCAGCTCTCCAAATCTGGCCATAAGGAACCAATTCACCAAAAATTTTACGTCCTTTTACTCCCGGTCTCCCATAATCAATAGAGATTTTGGACATTGAAAACTGCTGCTCTACCCTCTGGCGCGGGCTTGCTGCCGGTACAGAGTAATCCTGTGCAAAACTGAATGCTGAAACTGAAATACAGACTGCTATTATTAACTTTTTCACGTGTAAATTTTTGTTTAAAATTACAAAATTCAAAACGAAATAGCTTTCATAAACTTCGTTAAATTTTGGTTTACCGATATTTTTCTATGAAGGATTTTTTTAACCAAATTCGTTTAAAAAGTATATTTTCAACTGTTGAACATTTTACTTTTCTTAATCGTTTTCCCTTTTCTGAGTTGTATGGAATGAAAAACAGAAGGAACATCATTCGTCCACGTTTTCAATAGTAAAAGAATAGCTATAATCTCTGCTCTGGTAAGCAATCCAACCCAGAAACAAAGGTTGAATAAAATAATGGACCGGCATTGTAAAATTACCTGAATCAATGTTCCAAAAAGTAATAAAGTCCAGATCTTGGCACCAATAGAATGTGTAGCAACCTCCTTTCGGAATTTTAAAAAGCTTACCAGATAAATAAGAGCTTCAGCTCCTGCAAGAATACTTATTCTGGAAACATTTGTTTTGAAAAACTCGGGACATTGTATATATGCTGCAACACCTACTGAAATAAAGAAGACCTGATCAACAGTAGAATCCATACGTCTGAGTTTCTGCGTTGAAACATGAAGATACCTTGCGATAATTCCATCAAAAATATCCGTCAACAACCCTATAGATAAAAGAACGACAGTAATTGCCTGATAATTTTCTATTTTAATGAGACTTAAAGCAATGATGATAAAGCCAATAATCAGTCTGGAAAAGATTAAAATAACAGGAATTTTTGATTTCATAAAAAGGTTGCAGAACTTATGATAAATCCGAAATATAGGGATATTTTTAATATATTTCTAAAATAAGATAGCCTTTTCCAACTCCAGCAGCTTTTGTTTTCTCCAGATACCTCCGGCGTACCCTACCAACTCACCGTTGGAACCTATCACACGATGACAGGGAATTAAAATGGCAATTTTATTGATTCCGTTAGCTGTTCCTACGGCACGTATTGCCTTGGGATTTCCTAATATTTCTGACTGCTGTTTATACGTTCTTATTTCTCCCATTGGAATTTCACGGAGAAGCTGCCACACTTTTTCCTGAAATTCAGTTCCGGTAATAAACAGTGGAACATCAAAATGACTTCTTTTTCCTTCAAAATATTCTTTCAATTCCTCTTCCAGCTGTTTGAAATGAAGATGTTCTTTTTCTACAATCTCTGCCTTTAAAACCTTTGACAACGCCTTCAGCTGTTTTTCAATATTTTTCCTGTCTGTAAATTCCAGCAGACAGATTCCCTGATCTATGGCACAGGCAATCATTTCTCCCAAAGGGGTTGATATATGTTTTTGGTGTATCATTTCCATTAGTTTAAAAGTAAGCTTTTTGGAAATCATAACTTCTTTTTAATGCGTTAAAATTTTTTTTATCTGCCCGATATGTCTCGCATTATGATAAATAACAAAACGGAAGGTGTCTCCCAGCTTCAGTTTGATCAGTTTCGAAATGCTAATACCTGATTTTGTCTTTTCCAAATCAGTATATTGTGCTTTTTCCAGTAACTCAAGTAATTTCCCCTGATGGGTAATGAATAAATCCACTACATTTTTATCCAGATTACTGTGGATTGGATTCATGGCTTTAAGCGTTTTCATCTTATTCAGCTTCTCTTTGGGAAGCATGCTTTTGGCAAAATAATTTCCAAGAAATCCGGGTTTAAAATAGGATTGGGAAGACTTTCCGGCGGAAGAAATAGCACGGCTTATTTCAGGAATATAAAAATCTCCATAACGGTTAAGATGTTCCAGACATTCCAATGTACTCCAGCTTTCTGCTGAAGTTCTGAAATTCAGATCATGTTCCGGTTGTAAAGACAACATTTCAGCAAATTGTAAATGTTCTTCTGTCTTACTTTTTAACTCATGCAATAATTCTGAGGTTGAAATTTTCATTACGTTTTTTTAAACAAATATGCTGATCTGAATGTTCTTAAATCTTGACTGAACTCAAGATTTTTTGAGTCTGGACAATGTTTCCGGTGACATTCTCAGATAATTGGCAATGTATTTATTGGGCACTTCCTGAAACAGCTTTGGGCTTCGTTTTAAAACCCTCTCAAAGCGTTCTCCCGGAGCATTGATCAACAGATCCTTTTCTCTTTCAAGCTGCTGCAATACAAGATCTTCCAGCACGTTCATCCAGAATTTCATATGTTCTTCATTTGATTGTATAAATACATAGAAATCCTTTTTTGAAGCTACTTTTACCGTTGTTTTCTTAATCGCCTGGATATACAGATCTGAAGGTTTTCCCGATAAAAAAGAATCCAGGCTGACAATTATATTTCCGGTATATCCAAAACGAATAATCCTTTCTTCATCTTCATCCGTCATAAAGATCCGGACACTCCCGTTTTCAATAAAATAAATAGAGGTATCTGTACTGCCTGAAATCTTCAGGAATTCATTTCGTCTGAATTCTTTCTTTTCCCAATAGATTTCGCTCTGAAGCAATTTTTCAACCATTTCATTTTAATATTTGCTTTTCCAAAGATAATAGGTAATTTTAAAGTTTTAAAACACTAATCACTGATAATGCTCAAAAGAACAGTACTTTTTATACTGCTTTCGGCCGGATTTTATGGCATGAAAGCACAGCAGACCATCCCCTTCCGGATCACAAAGCACAATAATATCATTGTCAAAACCCTTGTCAACAAAAAGGATTCATTGGATCTGATGTTTCAGATCGCCATGAAAGATTATGCTATTTCTCCTGATGGCAAGCGGAAAGCAGAGCATATTATTTTCAACAAAGAAGAACTCAGCGACCACAATACGGTACAAATTGGGAAAATCACTCAGAAAAATGTACGTTTTTTTAACAATCAGTTAACAGGTCATGAGGCAGACGGAAAAATCGGAACCGGAATTTTCGCAGGTAAGGCATTTAAAATCGATTATGATAACAATCAATTTGTGATCTACGATCAAATGCCGGATCTGAAAGATTATCAACCTATTAACATCATCTTAGATCATGATGGTTTTTATCTGGCCGCAGACAATATCCTGGATGGTGACCAACAGCAGGAAGCCTATTTTGTATTACAATCCGGATTTTCCGGAGCAATACTGTACAGCAATGAGTTTGCTGAAGAAAAACATCTGGAGAAAAAACTGAAGGTAACGGGAGAAAAAACACTCAAGAATTCTGAAGGTAAAACTTTAACTACCAAGCAAGCTGTCCTTCCCTATTTCAAGTTGGGAAAAAGCGTGTTTAAAGATGTTTCCGTAGGATATTTCTCCGGTGAGCTGAAGACACAAAATGTAAGTTATCTGGGTGCTGATATGCTCCGCAGGTTTATCTGGATCTTTGATGCAGAAAGAAAAATGGCTTACATTAAACCCAGCAAATACTTTTCAGAGCCTTATTACAAAATGAATTAGAATATGATAAACACTTTAATGCTAAAAAAGATTATAAAACCCCAAACCGTCGCTGCGCTTTTATTTTTGCCATTGGCTATTGTAAGCTGTAAGAAAGAAGAGAAAAAAACTGTTACCACAGAAACACATCCGGCGAATGATTCTGTAAAAACGGCAAAAACTGAGGAGAAAATAGATTATACTGATTTTAATATTTTCAGTCTGTCCATCATTTCATCCGCTGAAAAAGATTCTGATATGGATATTTTCATTTCTGTTTCAGATATCTATAAAGGAGAGCAACCTATTCCTACTGAGATTGTTAAAAATCATAAGCAGATGTCTTACGAAGAACGTCAGCATTTTGAACTGGATGCACCCAGCAGAAAAAAGCTTCTCAACGGAATTCATCTCACTGAAAATGATTCTCTGTACATCTATGAGTATGGTTCTAATCAACTTCAAAAAATGCCGATACGCCAATTAAAAGCGGTCGCTTATCTGAGTCCTTATACAGACAGTGAAGATTTAGATCCGGATTCTTATATGATGGGCTTTCAGGTAGCCACTCACCAGAAAACCACAGAGTACGACCGATATACTAATGCCATCGCTTATTTTGGAAATACAAATCCATTTGTAGAAAATAAAATGAAAGCGGTGAAATGGCAAAAAGCTGATGCAGCTCTTTCAAAAAAATATTTCACCCATTCAAAATTGGCTCCGGGGAAAACCTATCAGGCACAATATGAAAATCTGACCTACTATCTGCAGGATTATCTTGAAGAAGGAAATATTGTAGATCGAACACTGGTCGTCATTAATGATCATAAAGAAAAAATTGCGGAGAAGACCTACAGTCTTGCAGGAAGTGATGGTGGAGAATTCCTCCCTTTGTATGGAATAGATGCTGATGAAGCGAATGTTTTCCAATATACAGGCCATCTTTTCAAAGGAAAACCTCCGGTTATTTTTGGGTTCATGGCGCAGTCTTTTGGCTGTCCTTCGATTAGCTTTTTAGATCAAAAGGAGAAGGATTTCCCGATCAATTGTGATAACAGGCATTAATTCCGGAAGGATTTACAGGATTCCTACAAAATGACAAACTGTGTGGATAATCTTTGAGAATAAATCTGCCTAATCAGCAAAATCTTTGAGGAAAACATCAATAGAAACGGGCTTTAGCCCGTTTTTTATTACATCAGCAATTCCATTGGCTTTAGCCTAAACCTAATTAAAGAAACTGTGTCAAAAGCCAATTTTTGACTTTTGGCACAGTTTCTTCTCAGTGTATTATTTCTTAGGATAATAGTTGTCTTTCAGATTCATAAAATAGATTTCGGACTCTTTAAAACCATTGCTCTTCATGAATTTGATCACTACATTCAGATAAGCTTCCGAAGGAATAAACTCTGCTCCCATTTTTTCTGAAAACTTTTTATACTCTTCTTCAAGCAGTTTGGGATTTTTGGCAAGTTGTTTTATGTCGGTTCTGAAACCTTTGAATATGAATTTTAATGCTTCATAATTTCCGGGATAGGAAACAGTTCCGTGGGTTTCTCCTTCAAAAAAACGATGTTTATAGTTCAGAGATCCGTTCTTTTCTATGATTTCTTTAAATTCTTCAATGGCCTGTGTCATATCGGAATTCCAGTTTTTCTGCTGTTCTTCATTGTCTGCCTGAGAAACATACAAAGATTTCTTTGCCGGAAATTTCTTATTTTTTTCCAGATACTCTTTTGTTCTTGTGAGGGATATTTTGTTGTCCCACCACAAACTGGGGTCATTGGCAACATAAGCATTGAAATAATCGGGATGTAAAAGGAGTGTATTAATAGCAAATAATCCTCCGAAGGAATGCCCTACCAGCACAGAATAATCCTGAGTTCTATAGTTTTTATTAATAAAAGGCTTCAATTCTTCCTGCATGAATTTCAGAAAGTTTTCACCTCCGCCACTGTCTGCAAAAAGCGTAAGAGCAGGATTTACAGGACTTTTCTTTTCAGACTTTGTAGGGGTAAGATCCCTTGTTCTTTCTGTATTTTTTATTCCTACTACAATACATTCCGGAATATCGGCATATGGTGCTCTGGCGATGAAATCCGTTAATCCTGTGTAATATTCAAAATTAATTTCTCCGTCTAAGAGATAGATCACCGGATATTTTGCCGGATTGATGGTAGTATCGCTATAGGTTTTAGGCAAGTGAATCCAGATTTCTCTGTTTTCGTTTAAAACTTTTGAAAATATAGTTTGCTTCTCTCCTATCGTCAGTTTTTCCTGGGCTTTTCCGGATGCGAATACCAAAAGTAATGAGAGTGCAATAATTTTAAACCAGTTGTTCATGGTGTGAATCTTTTCTGTGTTGATGAATGTTTTTAACTTCTTTATTCTTTTTAGGTGATTTGTTTCTTCTACCCCACCAGATCAGAAATCCGGTAATCGGGAGACTGGTGCAGATAATCCCGATAATGAAGGTGAATATCTTACCGAACATTCCGCCCCAATAGCCTACATGAAGATCAAAATTCATGTGTTCTATCACTTCGTGTCTCTGAACTTCTTCAGGATAATCAATTTCTTTTCCGGTGTATTTGTTGGTTTCCATACTTTTCCCGTTGACCAGGCTTTTTAATCCAATAAACTGAGCTGCAACCACATGATATACCGTTGCTGAATCATTTCTTGGAATACTCATTCTGAACTGTTTCGCATCAGGAAACTCTTTGAATTTTCTATCTGCAAAATCAGCGTAAGACAAGGCTTTTTTCTCCGGATCAAACTTAGGTTCATATTTTTCTGCAATAGTATGAGCATCCACAGCTCCGCCGAAAGCCTGCTGGGTAAGATTGGTTAAAACTTCATAAGCCATAATTAGTCCTGTAATGGTAATAAATACGGCCGGAAGCAATGAATAAAACCCAAAGACATTATGAAAATCGTAGTTTTTCCTGCGCCATTTTGTTCCGGATTTGATTTTAAAAGCTGCTGTTCTGGTTGTCTTATTCCATTTTTTCGGCCACCAGAGAATCAGTCCGGCGATAAGCTGGATAAAAAAGATGATTGAGGCAACTCCAACAACCGTTTTCCCGAACTTTCCTGCCAGCAGCTGAGCATGAACATGGGCTACAACATAGAAAAACTCATAGCTTTTTGTAGAACCAATTACCTTTCCTGTGTAAGGATCAAGGTAATGATAGGCAAATACACCTCTTGGACCACGCCCTTTTTTCTTGGGTTTTTCTGCTTTGCCAACATTTTTATCTTTAGGCGGCTTCGTTGCCGATGCTATTCTGAAACTTCTGTCTGCTTCTTTATATGTATCAAAATAGAATGCTTTTCTGTCCGGAATCTGCTGATGGAAATGAGCCAGCAATGCTTCAGGTGTCATTTTTTTAGCATGAGCAGGAGCCTGAACATATTTGGCACTTCCACCACACCAATCAATGATTTCGTCACAAAAGACAAATACAGTTCCCGAAAGAGTAACGGTAAATACAATGATTCCGGAAACCAGCCCGAGCCATAGATGCAGCCAGCCTGTAATTCTTTTGGTAAGGGATTTCCCCTGCTTTTTTTTAGGATTAGCTTTTTTGTTTTCCATATCTGTTTTCATCTACTTAAAATATAATAGCAGAAAATGCAAAGGCGCAATTGTATTTATAATGGCGTGTTTGTAAAGTGAAAAGAGTTATTCCTGTTGCCATTTACTTTAGCATATTTGAAGGCTTCAGAAATAGATATTATAAATCAGAGCTTTGCACCTTTGCGGTTTTCATCCTTATATTTTCGTTGAGATTATTTTTGTTGAGCAGTATTAAAATTTGAATGCAAAGTTGGCCAGGATTTCTCTCGGCTTCTGTGGCTGTCCGTAAAAGTTCCAATAGTTTTCATTCAACGCATTATTCATTTTCAGACCGATTCTGTATTTTTTTTTGTCGTAGAAAATGGTAGCTCCTACGGTTGTATAAGACGGAGCAAGGAAATGATTGGTGATGTTGATATACGTTTGGTCTACGAAATTAAAACCTGCTCCAAAACCTAGACCTTCATAAGCGCCATCCATAATTTTGTAGCTTGTCCATACATTGGCTACATGTTTTGGGGTCCAGGCGATTCTTTTTCCACTGTCTTTGCTTCGGTCATCATATTTGTTATCGTTATAACCATATCCGGCAACGATATTCCATCCTTTGAAAGGGTTGGCAATGATTCCTATTTCCAATCCCTGACTTTTGATATTACCATCCTGAATGCTTCCTATTCCACCCGGGTCGGCAACCAGTCTGTTTTTAACGTTAATGTTGTAATAGCTAACGGTAGTCAGTAATTTTTTATGAAAAAGGTCTACTTTAAAACCTGTTTCAACCTGGTTTCCCTGCTCGGGATCCCATTTTGTTAAAACACCTACTTCATTTAATGATGGTGCATAGTTTTTAAATCCGTTCACATAATTGGCAAAGAATGAGATCTGATCTTTTACAATTTCATACACCAATCCGAATTTGGGTGAAAACTGGGTCTGACTGTAGCCGGTAACTTTATTTTCAGGATATCCGTTTTTCGTAGAGATTTCTACGCCGTTTACCACCATATCATCATTTTTATAGCTGTCTACTCTCAAACTGGCCATTACCAGCAAGTTATCTGTGATATTCAAAACATTGGAAATATAACCGCTGATCGTTCTGAATGTTGTGATATCCGATTCAGTAGATTTTCTTTCCTTATTCATGAATTTGTTTCGTGAAATGGGATCCCATGCTGAAGAGCTGTCGAGATTCACTTTGTCATAAGGCATAAAAACATTGCTGTATCCGTTGGCTTCATAATAAGGAAACTGGTATTTTGTCCTTTGTTGGAAGTAATCTATTCCCACTACCAGACGGTTTCGTAGACCTCCTATTTTAAAATCTCCAGTGAAATTCTGCTGAATATTATCTGTAGTTACTTTAAAGCTGTCGAAAGGACGGATCATTCTTTCGACCTGATTATTATTCAGATATCTCAGCACTAAAAAGATAGATTCATTTTCATTGGCCTCTCCTCTTTGGTAGGATGTTCTTGACGTCCATTGATCGTTGAATTTATGAGTAACCTCCGCCATCGTTACAAAATGTGTTCTTTTGGAACCGATGTCATTACTTGTGAATGCTCTTTTGTAAGCCACTTCCAGGTCTTTCATAGAGTGGAGAGTCAGTTTTTCTGAATTTCTTACATAAGCATTCAGTGTTTTATCCGGAGCGTGGAATTCTGTATCAAGCGTTACAGTGGTTTTATCACTTACTTTATAGAGAACACTTCCTGAAAAGAACAATCCTTTGTTATAACCGGCATCCTGGAAAGAATCCTGAGAGTAAGCTGCTAAGTTGAATCTTGCTAATGCTGTTTTTTCTTTGTTCAAGGGAGTGTTTACATCCGCTGTGATTCGGTTCATTCCCCAGCTTCCGGTGGTATAATTGATAATTCCTCCGAAGTTTTCCTGTGGTTTTTTGGTAACAATATTCACTACTCCGCCATAGTTGGCAAGTGTTCCTCCGAATAAGGTTCCGGATGGTCCTTTAATTACTTCTACTCTTTCAATATTAGCGATTTCGGACTGTACTCTGGGGTTTTGAATCAATCCGTTTCTGAAACTGGCATTGGAGCTGAAACCTCTCATGAAAATATCATTCCCACTGTCGTTGACACTGTTACTTACGACAACACCTGGCGCAGAAGCCATGGCTGTATTGAAGTCCGTAGCTCCCATTTCACTGATGATTTCTTTGGGAACAAGGTTGTAAACAGTGGGATTTTCAAGGTTTTCAAGAGGAAGTCTTGCGATGGATTCAGATTTTTTGGTTCTGTAATTATGCGTTCCCTGCAGTGATACGGATTGTATTTCAGCCACTTTAATGGTATCCGTTTCCTGGGCACTCAGCATTGTTACGGCTAATAGAGCTGCAGAAATAATTGTTTTTTTCATGTTTATAATTAAGTTAGTTCTGCAAAATTATCTTATTTTTATTAATTCTAAATAAAAACATGACACAAATCATAAAACTTACTTGATGAAACAGCCCATTAATAAAGAGTTTATTAAAACCGATATGATACAACTATTGATAACTTTTCTAACCCAGGCATTTCAGGTAAATGGGATTGAGATTTTTCTTATCTTACTGTTTTAATACAGAACCTATTTTTTGATTATCAATTTCAACAATGAATAACAATATCCAAGAGACCGTTCAGCAATTTCTTCACTTTCTTTCAGGAAGAAACCTGACAGAATTGATCAATTTATTTTCTGACACCGTAGACTGGTATATACCTGGAGATGAGCAAAAAGCACCCTGGCTGGGCGTAAGAAACAATAAACAGGAAATATCCGGTTTTTTTGAATTGTTATGGAAAAATACAGAACCTGTTTCTGCCAAAATAGATCATATTTTCAACGATGATGAAAATGCAGTGATCACTGGAGAATTTGTAACGAAAATGCTTGCAACAGGTCATATTGTAGAGTCTTTATTTTGTATCCAGATGCGTATTCAAAATAATAAAATTATACGTTACAGATTACTGGAAGATAGCTTGGCGGTTTCAAAGGCTTTGGAGAAGTAATTAAGGATTATTTATCTTATTGATAACAATATACATTGGAGTTGTTTAAACTTATAAAAAAATATTGGACATTTCTTAAACCATTAAGAAGGATTTAAGCAGTAAAGCATATTAAGTTAAGATAAATCATTCTGATTTTTAAGCTTAAAGCGAAGCTCATCTTAATACTCTAAACACCTTAATGCAGTCTTAATGTTTCAAGAAGTTTAAACAAGTTTATTATTAATGAAATTCTTTGAACAATGTTCGCAGAACTTCATTCTGTGTCAGAAGGACATCGCTGTTAAAATCTAAAATTATCTTTTATATCACGGCAGACGCCATCATCGACATATAATAATTGGCACAATGCAGCGCATTAATTAAAACGATGTCTTTCTCCGGGAACGTTTCGAAGGCATCAGAAGTTGTGACCTGGTATTCGTAATTCATAGAACTCCATTTCAAATGAGGCTTAATGATCATCAGCTCAACCCCTTCCTGATCTGTAAGAACAAATGATTCTTTAAAAATACCTCTGTGTTTGAAAAGGTATCCGTTCTTCACGCCGTCAAAATAGGTTTGCACTACAATTTCCCCGTTCCAGTTCATCCTGAATTTCAGCAGAACTCTTTCATGATCTTTCAGCTCAATCGTGGTTCCCCAAAACCCTTTTGGTTCCACCTGATAAGTCTGACCATCTGCAATATCAATAACGGCATTAAATTTAAACCAGCTTGTATAAATAAGTTTCCCGATTAATTTTTCTTCTCTTGTAACCTCAAAAGATAAAGAATTGCTTGATTTTGCGTAATATTCTGCCATGGTTATATTTTGATTTGGTGGAATTTTTATTAGTTTTTAAATAATAATAACAGCCTGAATTTTAACGCTCTAATTTATAAATAATTTGGTGAACATTATGTATTTTTAAGCTAATCCGGTAAAAACTCTTGTGAATTCTCTTTAACCACGTTTTTTGTGTTGAAAATTTGCTTGTAAATGTATGATAACATTATAAACAATCACTTAATTGCTTTCAAACCAATACTTCCATTTTTCATCATCAATCCCAAATTTCCCCTGCCACCATCTCGCGGGATAACCAACATCATCATTTCTAATGGGCCTATGCTCTCTTTCCGGATAGGCAACGTATTGATTGGCATATCCCCGATGGGTATCATCATGTAAAATTCCGATAACTCCTAAGATTTCCAACAATCCCAACCGTTCGTCATCATTTGATTTTACTGTTTTAGAGATCTTCTTTTTGAGTTGGGAAATTCTGTCGTTAGGTTCTGACTTTTCAATGATTTCTTTCAGTTCATTGAGGATCTTGTAGTCATTTTCATTGGGTTTAACCGCCGGAAATTTTGGAAACTGTTCTACATCAAATAAAACCTGAATTAAATTATCAAAACAGCATCCATCTTTATATTTGAAATAATTGATTGTATTGAATTCGATAGGGTCTTCAAATTCAAAGGTATGAAGCCCGCAGATCGCACAGATCTCTTCATTGGGCTTTGGACTTGGTGTAAAACTATGTTCTGCGAGACTTTGTGCAATACAGTAGCTGGATAAAAATGAACGATATTCTAATTGCCTGGTACTTAAACTATAAAGAAAAGCATCTACCACCTGCTGTTTTTCAATGCCAGCCACAGCACTTTTGATTCTTCTGCAAATCTCATCATGACTTATTTCTTCCTGATCAAACATTACAGATTGCTTTTTTGCATACTCAAAATCATCTTCTGTAATATATTGCATGTATGTTTCCCAATCAAACCAGTCGCTAAGACTTGCATCCTGAGAACTTTTTATGGTATTCAATAAAATTTTTATGGCTTTTTTATCCATTATAGCTTTTCTTTATTCAATTTTAAAAATATAATCATCTTTAACGTTCTCAGATTTTTTGACTATTTCATCTATACTATATTTTTGTCCGTCAATTTCAACATCAACAATATACCATTTCCACATAAAATTGTGCGTTTTTTCAATCCGTACTGTTGAATGGGGATTGATTTCCAGTGTAACAACAGAGCTGTCCATCTTTTTCTCAAGAGATTTTAAATTTTTAGTTTTTCTGAAAAATTTTGGCTGTACAATATCATTCTCATAATTGAAAGTAAATGCACCATAAGAACCTTCAGATAATTCTTTTACCATTCTTTTTTTATAATTAATTTTTAGTGTTTTTTTTGTTTCTGTTAAATTTTGAATATAAAAATCGGTTGGTATTGAACATCCCAAAAATACAAGCACAAAAACAACACTTAAAACTCCTTTAATAATTGCATTCATATTATTTAGCTTAGATGGTTTTTGTAAAAATAATCAGATTACTTTAATTTATGAGTTTTTACTATAAAAAAATCCCACAAGAACACTTGCGGGATTTTAATATTTATTCTAGTTCGAAATTACATTGTCTCCATTTTGAAGCTCATGCTTTCGATTACTTTCAGAATTGCTTCTACTGTATCCATTGAAGTTAAACAAGGAACACCGTTTTCCACACTCATTCTTCTGATCTGGAATCCATCTCTTTCTGCCTGCTTACCTTTTGTAGTAGTATTTACAACATACTGAACTTTTCCTTTCTGGATCAGGTCGATAAGGTTTACACTTTCCTCTCCTATTTTGTATCCGATTTTGCAAGGGATTCCTTTTTCCTCGAAGAACTTCGCAGTACCTTCCGTAGCCCAGATTCTGAATCCTACTTCATGGAATCTTGCTGCAAGAGCTGCCGCTTCATCTTTATGCTTATCTGCTACCGTGAACAGGATAGAACCGTGCATAGGAACTTTTCTTCCTGCAGCAACCAATCCTTTGTAAAGGGCCTTTTCAAGAGTAGTATCTTTCCCCATAACTTCACCTGTAGACTTCATTTCAGGGCCCAGAGAGATGTCAACCTTCGTTAGTTTAGAGAAAGAGAACACCGGTACTTTTACAAAAACTCCTTCTTTGTTTGGAACCAATCCGTTTTCGTATCCTAAATCTTTCAGCTTTTGTCCTAAGATTGCCTTTGTTGCAAGGTTAGCCATCGGAACCTCCGTAATTTTAGATAAGAAAGGAACTGTTCTTGAAGAACGAGGGTTGACTTCGATTACATAAACGTTTCCTTCGAAAAGAACGTACTGGATGTTCATTAATCCGATAACTTTCAGCCCTTTTGCCAGTCTCTTTGTATAGTCTACCAAAGTATCAATTTCACTTTGAGAGATATTTTGTGGCGGATATACTGCAATAGAGTCTCCGGAGTGAACTCCTGCTCTTTCGATGTGCTCCATAATTCCAGGAATCACGACTGTTTCACCGTCACAGATGGCATCAACTTCGATTTCCTTTCCTACCATGTATTTATCTACCAAAACCGGGTGCTCAGGGCTCGCATCAACTGCGTGCTCCATGTAGTGGGCCAACTCTGCTTCAGCGTATACAATTTCCATGGCTCTACCTCCAAGAACGTAGCTTGGACGTACCAATACCGGGTAACCGATTTCGTTTGCAATTTTTATCGCTTCTTCTTTCGAAGTTGAAGTTCTTCCTTTTGGCTGAGGAATTCCCAGTTCCTGAAGTGCTTTCTCAAATTTATCTCTGTTTTCAGCTCTGTCAAGATCTTCCAGTGAAGTTCCCAGGATCTGTACTCCGTGAGAGGCTAATTTATCAGCAAGGTTAATAGCTGTCTGCCCTCCGAACTGTACCACTACTCCTTTTGGCTTTTCAAGCTCGATGATGTTCATTACATCTTCTTCAGTAAGCGGCTCGAAGTATAGTTTATCAGAGATTGAGAAGTCTGTAGAAACTGTTTCAGGGTTGTTGTTGATGATAATTGCTTCGTACCCCATTTCTTTGATCGCCCATACTGAGTGAACGGTAGCGTAGTCAAACTCAACTCCCTGTCCGATTCTGATAGGTCCGGAACCTAGTACAATGATTTTTTCTTTGTCTGAAACAACACTTTCGTTCTCTTCTTCGTAAGTTCCGTAGAAATAAGGCGTTTCACTTTCAAACTCAGCAGCACAGGTGTCTACCATTTTGTAAACCGGCATTACTCCGTTTTCTTTTCTGAAGTTGAAAACCTCACGCTCTTTTACATCCCAAAGAACTGCGATATTAATATCTGCGAAACCTAATCTCTTCGCTTCAATTAATGTTTCTTTATCAAATTTGTTGGCAGCGATTACTTTTTCGAAGTCAACCAGTTTTTTCAGTTTCCAGATGAAGAACTTGTCGATTTTACTCCATTCTACAATCTGTTCCCAGTCGTATCCTCTTCTTAAAGCATCTCCGATGATGAATAGTCTTTCATCATCACACACTCTGATCCTTCTTTCGATTTCTTCAGCAGTAAGTGCCTCAGCCTGTTTTGTTTTTAATCCTAAATGCTTGATTCCTGTTTCCAGTGAACGGATCGCTTTCTGTAAAGATTCCTCAAGGTTTCTTCCGATGGCCATTACTTCACCAGTAGCTTTCATCTGAGTAGAAAGTCTTCTGTCTGCCGTTTCAAATTTATCAAATGGGAATCTTGGGAATTTTGTCACCACATAGTCAAGAGCCGGCTCAAAACATGCGTATGTTTTTCCTGTTACCGGGTTCATGATTTCATCCAGCGTTAATCCTACAGCGATTTTTGCAGCGATTTTTGCAATCGGGTACCCTGTTGCTTTACTTGCTAAAGCTGATGAACGGGATACTCTAGGGTTTACTTCGATGATATAGTATTCGAAAGAGTGTGGATCCAAGGCAAGCTGTACATTACATCCTCCTTCAATTCCTAACGCTCTGATAATTTTTAAAGAAGCATTTCTCAGCAACTGATACTCTCTGTCTGAAAGGGTCTGAGAAGGTGCAACTACGATAGAGTCTCCTGTGTGAACTCCTACCGGGTCAATATTTTCCATGTTACAAACCACAATGGCGTTGTCGTTTGCATCACGCATTACTTCGTATTCTATTTCTTTGAAACCTGCAATTGATTTTTCAATCAAACATTGTGTAACCGGACTGTGCTTTAATCCTAATTCGGCAATTTCTTTTAATTCAACTTCAGTGGAAGCGATACCACCTCCGGTTCCTCCCATCGTAAAGGCAGGACGAACAATTACAGGATATCCGATTTCATCTGCGAAAGCAAGAGCTCCTTCTACCGTATTTACGATATCAGATTCCGGAACCGGCTCGTTCAGTTCTCTCATCAACTCACGGAAAAGATCTCTGTCTTCTGCTCTGTTGATGGCAGAAAGCTTAGTTCCCAATACTTCCACTTTGCATTCTTCAAGAATTCCTGACTTTTCAAGTTCTACCGCCATGTTCAGTCCAGTCTGACCTCCCAATGTTGGTAATAAAGCATCCGGACGTTCTTTTCTGATGATGTGGCTTACAAATTGTAATGAAATCGGCTCGATATATACTTTATCTGCGATTTCCACATCCGTCATGATCGTTGCAGGGTTTGAGTTGATCAAAATTACCTTGTAGCCTTCTTCTTTCAGAGACAGACAAGCCTGCGTTCCTGCGTAATCAAATTCAGCTGCCTGACCAATGATAATAGGTCCTGAACCGATTACTAAAATTGTTTTTATATCTGTACGTTTTGCCATTTTTCTTTTTTAATTGGGGTTAAGAATCAAATTCTTAAACTTCTTATTTTTTTTACTTTTATAAGACTTATGATTGTATTTTGTCATTCCGAGGAATCTAATTTTATTGTAGAGATTCTTTACTCCGCTATTGCTTCGTTCTGAATAACAAAAAGCAGTCTTATTTCTTAAAGTCCTCCATCATTTGAATGAACTCATCAAACAGGTAGTTTGCATCTTCAGGGCCCGGGCTCGCTTCAGGGTGATACTGAACTGAGAAACAAGGGTGGATTTTATGTTTTAATCCTTCGTTGGTTCTGTCATTCAATGCGATGTGCGTTTCGATAAGGTCTGTTCCTTTTAAGCTTTCCTGGTCTACCGCATATCCGTGGTTTTGAGAAGTAATGGCTACTGTATTTTTCTCTAAATCCAATACCGGGTGGTTTCCTCCTCTGTGTCCGAATTTCAGTTTGAAAGTTTTCGCTCCGCAGGCAAGACCGATCAATTGGTGTCCTAAACAGATTCCGAAGATTGGAACTTTTCCTAGTAATCCTCTGATCATATCTAAAGCATGTGGTACATCTTCAGGGTCACCAGGACCATTTGAAAGCATAATTCCATCTGGGTTCATCAACAGGATTTCTTCTGCCGTCGTATCCTGAGAAACTACGATGATATCACAGTTTCTTTGAGACAGCTCTCTGATAATTCCCAGTTTTGCTCCGAAGTCTACCAATACTACTTTGAAACCTCTGTTCGGGTTAGCATAAGGTGTTTTTGTTGAAACCTCTTCTACCTGATTGGTTGGGAAGTTTGTTGATTTCAATTCAGAAGCTACAGCAGCTTCATCAGCATCAGCATTTACAATTTTTCCTTTTACTACCCCGGAGTTACGAAGAATTCTTGTCAGTCTTCTTGTATCAATTCCTGAAATTCCTGAAAGGTTTTTCTTTTTAAATAGTTCATCTAAAGTAATCTGAGTACGGAAATTGGAAGGAAGATCGCAAAGTTCTTTTACGATAAGCCCTTTGATTGCCGGCTCAATACTTTCATAATCATCACGGTTAATACCATAATTTCCGATAAGCGGATAGGTCATACAAACTATCTGACCGCAGTATGATGGGTCAGAGATCAATTCCTGATACCCTGTCATTCCGGTATTGAAAACTACTTCCCCTGCAGTTTCCAATTCTGCTCCGAAACCTTCTCCATGAAACACTTCACCGGACTCCAGTATTAATTTTTTCTTCATTTTAAACTTTTATCTCTTATTATTTATTTAATATGTCATTAACAGGTCGCCTCTACAGGGCTTGGATATCATTATCCATTTATTTATGGGATTCACCCATTGCTATTAACAGGCCGCCCCTACGGGGCTCATTAACTTTTAACTTCTTACTTTTACCCTGGCTCTTTTAACTTGGCTCTTATTTAAAGGTATGCCCTTTACTTTCCAACGCTTCTTTCAAAATGGCCATTCTTGCGAACACACCGTTTTGCATTTGTTTAAAGATTCTTGATCTCCTGCATTCTACAAGGTCTGAATCTATTTCCACTCCTCTGTTGATGGGAGCAGGATGCATGATGATTGCTTCTTTTTTCATGGCTTTTTCTCTTTCCTTCGTCAGCCCATATCTTTTATGATATTCTGAAGCAGTGAAACTCATAGCGGCATCGTGTCTTTCGTGTTGGATTCTTAACAGCATTAAAACATCCACTTCTCCGATCAACTCATCTACTGACATATAAGTTCCGTTGATTAAAGCTCCTTCGTCAAACCATTGTTCCGGTCCTGAGAAGTATACTTTAGCGCCTAACCTTCTTAAAGCTTCCGCATTTGAATTCGCTACACGGCTGTGTTTCACATCACCTACAATTCCTACTTTCAATCCTTCAAACTTTCCGAATTCCTGATAAATAGTCAGTAAATCCAGCATACATTGTGAAGGATGGTTTCCTGTTCCGTCTCCTCCGTTGATTACAGGAATGCTGATATTCTTTAATTCCTCGAAGTATCTGTCTTTCTTATCGCGGATTACCACCAGGTTTACTCCTATACTTTCAATGGTCTTTACTGTATCATAAAGACTTTCGCCTTTGTTTACCGAACTGTGTGATGCATCAAACGGAACTACCTGAAGTCCCAGTTTTCTTTCTGCAAGATCAAAACTTGTTTTCGTTCTTGTACTGTCTTCGAAGAAAAGGTTTGAGCAAAAAACTTCTCCTTCAATTTTAGCAGTTTTACCGTTCGCAAAAGCCAGTGCTTCTGTCAGTATACTGTTGATTCTCTCGGTGCTTAGTTCTGTAATCGTAAACATAATTCTTATTTTTGGGCATAAAAAAAGCGAAGACAACAATCTTCGCTAATAACAATAAATATCGTAAAGGGCGCTTTCGCCCGGTAAATCTAATGATATAAATGCTTTTTTATTCATTAGGTGCAAAGATACAACAATTTTATGAACCTACAAAAACAAAGTTTAAAATAAATTAAAAACCTCAGTATTTCCTTATTCTCATTTAAAATTAATATTTTTGTTACAACTCAAATTATTTTATGGATTTAAAAGACAAAATGATTCTCAGCATTATTCAGGAAGACTCTACATTATCGGTTAAAGAAATTTCCGAAAAGATTGGTCTTACCTTCACTCCTACGTATGAACGAATCAAACAACTGGAGAAGCAGGGAATCATTCAGAAGTATGTGGGCCTTTTAAACCGTGAAAAACTGGGTTTAAATATTGTAGTCTACTGTAATGTCCGCCTCAAAGAACAATCCAAGAAAGTATTGGAAACTTTTGAGAACCACATCGGAAAATATGACGAAGTACAGGAAATCATCAGTCTTTCCGGAGAGTATGACTATATGTTGAAGATCATTGCCAAGGACATCAATTCGTATAATGAATTTGCTGTGAATGTGATCTCAAACATTCCTAATATCGGGCAGTACCACAGCTCCATTGTGCTTCACGAGGTGAAAAAGTCTACCAAGTTTAAAATTGATCTGGAATAAATCTTCTTTTTAAGCCATTAAGAGCTTTTAAGAGCTGAAGAATAATTAAGCAATTCGCAAGCGAGTTTAAAACAATACGGCTAAAAAATCGCAGATTTTCTTAACTATCTTAAACCCTTAATCTACCTTAATGGTTCAAGTTATCAATCGATTTTCCTTGCTGAAAATCTTTGATTTTCTTGCGCCTTAAAAAACAACTCAAATAATTATCTTTGCACCTTTGCGTATACCAACTTCTTTTATAAACTCGTATTTTGTTAGAATACGCAAAGACGCAAAAAAAATTGAAAACTTTATGCTGTAAGGCGCAAAGATTTTATCTCCGATAAAATTTTATGCAGTAGATTTTCTTAACCAACCTTAAAGTCTTCATCTACCTTAATGGTTCAGTTTATCAATCATCAAATTCAAAGAGCGGAATTACAATCCAGCCATTAAGATCACTTAAGCAGATAAGATTTATAAGATTAAGGCTTTCACAACGAAAAGACAGCAGGCTAAATCCCACTGATTTTTGCTTAAGTTTCTAATGACCTTAATAGCTTAGATTCTAACCCAATAATTTATTTTTCAGTTTATTGAACTGATATTCTATTTTATCCAGACAAAGATTTCCGATACTTCCCTGGTGGGTATGTTCAAGGTTTCCAGGTTCAAATTCAAACGCGTTGTTTTCAATCTCCTGCCCTACTTTCACATAAGCATCACGGAAAGAGCTGCCGTTTTTCACTTCTTCATTGATCTTCTCTACACTGAAAAGGTATTTGTATTTCTCATCCTCCAGAATCCCGTCTTTTACCTTAATATTAGGCAAAGTGTAGCTTAGGATTTCCAGACATTCTTTCAGGGAATCAATAGCCGGGAAAAGAATTTCTTTGGTCAGCTGTACATCTCTGTGATATCCTGAAGGCAGATTATTGGTCAAAAGAATCAGTTCGTTCGGAAGTGATTGAATTCTGTTGCATCGTGCACGAACCAGCTCAAAGATATCCGGATTCTTTTTATGAGGCATAATACTGCTTCCCGTAGTAAATTCTTTTGGAAAGCTGATAAAATCAAAATTCTGACTCAGATACAGGCATACATCATAAGCAAATTTACCCAGTGTTCCGGCTAAAGTTGCCATTGCCATTGATAACATTTTCTCTGACTTTCCACGGGTCATCTGAGCGTAAACTGAATTATAATTCATCGACTGGAATCCTAAGTTATAGGTTGTACTTTCACGGTTAATCGGAAAAGATGAACCATAACCCGCAGCTGATCCCAATGGATTTTTATTAATGATATTCTTCACTGAAAACAACATTTCCACATCATCCAAAAGGGCTTCAGCATAAGCTCCAAACCACAATCCGAATGAGGAAGGCATTGCAATCTGCAAATGAGTATATCCCGGAAGCAGAACATTTTTATGCTGATCCGCCAACTGAATTAAAATCTGGAAAAACGCATCTGTAAGGGCTGTGATCTCACGGATTTCATCCAATAAATACAGCTTGATATCCAATAAAACCTGATCATTTCTTGATCTTGCGGTATGAATTTTCTTTCCTGTATCTCCTAATTCTTCAATCAGGATTGCTTCTACCTGAGAATGGATATCCTCAGCTTCTTTATCAATTTCAAAAGTCCCATCCTCAATTTGATTTAAAATACTATTTAAGACAGATAACATCTGCTCTGATTCTTCCTGTGTGATAATACCGGTTTCTGCAAGCATTTTACAATGTGCCATAGAACCTTTCACGTCATATTTGGCTAAACGTTCATCAAAGTCAAGATCTTTACCGACTGTAAATTGATTGACTAATATATTGGTGGCAAGGTTATCCTTCTGCCATATTTTTTTCATATGTAATTATTTATTTTTTTTAAATCACATGCAATCGCCACTTCTATCTGTTTTACCAGAAAAATTAGTTGGTAGTGATTTCATAATATCTGACTTAAAATATTTATTGGTTTTGACATGCCCGGCAAGGCAATCCTTATTACTATTAACTATAAAAAAACATTTCCTTATGTAAAGCTTTCATTCCTAATTTTCTTTTTTGCATAAATCTTATTAAAAACTAAACTTCTGGCGCCTGCCGGACGGAGTCAAAACATATATTGAGCCGGAAGTCTGAGGCTGGAGGCTGGAAGTGAAATTATAAACTATAATAACTTCCATCTTTCCGCTTCATTCTTCCATTATTTATAACACTTTTTCTAAAATACTGATGTAGATTTCTATTCCTTCTTCTATTTCTTGGATATAGATAAATTCATCTGCGGTGTGAGAGCGCCTACTGTCTCCAGGTCCTATCTTCACGGATGTACATGGGATAATCGCCTGATCTGAGGAAGTAGGTGAACCATAAGTGGTCCTTCCTATTTCAATACCTGCCTTTACAAACGGATGATCCATTTCGATCTTTGAAGAATTCAGCCTGAATGATCTTGCCGTCAATGTAGATTCCATCTGAGACTGAATGATTTCAAATGCTTCCTGATTGGAATATTCATCTGTCACCCTAACATCCAGTGTGAAATTACAAGACTCCGGAACGACATTGTGCTGTACTCCTGCATGAATTCCTGATAAAGTCACTTTAACTTCTCCAAGATATTCTGAAACTTTTGGAAATTTAAAAGCTAAAATATTCTGCAGATCCTGCATGCATTTTATAATTGAGTTATCATCATTAGGATGAGCGGCATGAGAAGGAGTACCTTTCATTTCTCCATCAATCACAAGAAGTCCTTTTTCTGCAATCGCCAGATTCATCTGCGTGGGTTCTCCTACAATGGCGAGTTCTACGTTGGGTAGCTGCGGAAATAAGGCTTCAATTCCATCAAATCCTGAAATCTCCTCCTCTGCCGTCAAAGCAATAACTAAATTATATTTTAAATCTTCTTTATCATAAAAATGTAAAAAAACCTGTGCCATAGAAACCAGTGAAGCTCCTGCATCATTGCTTCCCAACCCGAACAGTTTGCCGTCTTTTTCAACAGGAACAAACGGATCAAGCGTATATGCTTTGTTAGGCTTTACCGTATCATGATGTGTATTCAGCAAAACGGAAGGTTTAAACACATCAAAATGTTTATTCACCGCCCAAATGTTGTTTTTAAAACGTTTCGTAGGAATCTGATGCTTTTTGAAAAAATTCTCAATTTCCACCGACGTATTAAACTCATCTTTGCTGAATGAAGGAATCTCAATCAAATTTTTAAGCAATCCGATCGCATTATTTAACAGCTCTTCTTTATTATAAACAGATTTCAGTTCCTGCATGATGATTTTCTATATGGTTTTTCAATTCTGTTTCTTTAATCAGAAACACTTTGTCTACATTATTTTTTATAGCTCCAAGAGCATTTTCAAGTTTGGGTAAAATCCCCTTGTGAAGTTTCCCTTCTTCTTTTAATACTTCAAATTCTTCTTCATTTACACTTTTGATCACAGATTCAGGATCGTTTACATCTTCCAAAACACCTTCCTTATCAAAACAATACAACAGTTCAACTTCATATTTCTCCGAAAGAGCCTGTGCCATCACAGAAGCAATGGTATCTGCATTGGTATTGAATAAATTTCCTTTTCTATCGTGGGTAATCGCAGAAAATACAGGAACAAGATCCAGCTTGATTAATTTTGAAACCAGTTTCCTGTTTACACTTTTCTTGGTAATATCCCCCACAAATCCAAAATCAATTTCAGGATGTTCTCTTTTTTTAGCTTTAATTAAATTTCCGTCTGCTCCGGAAAATCCTATGGCATTGCATTTTTTCTGCTGCAGCTTTTCAACAATATTTTTATTGATTCCTCCTGCATATACCATGGTTACAATGTCCAATGTCTCTTTATCCGTAATCCTCCTGCCGTTGATCATTTTCTGCTCAATGCCCAGTTTATCAGCCAATGTGGTAGCTAATTTCCCTCCGCCATGAACAAGGATCTTCTTTTCCTGAATTTCAGAAAACTGTTCTAAGAATTGAACTAACAATTCCTCATCATCAATTAAAGCTCCTCCAATTTTTATGATGTATAACTTTTCTTTCATTGTAAACGTTTTGTGATCCTTTCTTTTTTATCCTTGTCAAGCCTTGACAAAAGGATTATTTCAGTCTTTTAATTCATCTAAAATTTCACTGAACACTGCCTGCACAGAGAAAATCCGGTTTTTTGCCTGCTGATAAATGATAGAATGGTCTCCATCCATTACCTCATCACTCAACTCCACATTACGGCGAACCGGAAGACAGTGCATTACTTTTGCATCATTGGTATGGGCTAATTTTTCATTCGTCAGCATCCAATCTCCTTTCACTTCAGGCATTGCGGCATAATCATCAAAAGAAGACCAGTTTTTCACATAGATAAAATCTGCATCTTTCAAGGCTTCATCCTGATCATGGATTACTTTCACATCTTTTGTGAAGTTTTTATCTAAATCATACCCTTCGGGATTGGCAATTACCAACTCTACATCCATTTCCTGCATCCATTCTGCGAAAGAGTTTCCAACAGCATGCGCAATAGGCTTGATGTGTGGCGCCCATGTCAACACTACTTTTGGTTTGTGGTCTTTTTTCCAGTTTTCTGTAATGGTAATACAGTCTGCAAGACTTTGTAACGGGTGACGGGTAGCAGATTCCAGAGAGATCACAGGTACTTTTGCATGCTTTTCAAACTGGCTTAAGATGCTTTCATTCACATCATCTTCCTTGCTTTTCATTCCTGCAAAACAACGTACTGCGATGATATCACAATATTGGTTTAAAACTTCAATAGCATCTTTGATATGTTCTACGGTATCTCCGTTCATTACTGCTCCATCTGCAAATTCAAGGTTCCATGCTTCCTGTGCGGCATTCAATGTCAGTACATTCAATCCTAGATTTTGTGCTGCAATCTGGCTGCTCAGACGGGTTCTCAGGCTTGAATTTAAAAATACAAGTCCTATTGTTTTTCCTTTTCCTTTTTCTGTTTCGGTAAGGGGGTTTGCTTTTATTTCTAAAGCCTTTTTTATGATTTCCTGTAAGTTTTCTACATCACTTACAGAGGTGAATTTTTTCATTTTGAATTAATTTTAAAGATTTTGTTTTTAAATCGCTTAGATATTTCCCAATACTGTTTTCAAAGCATTGATGAAAAGATCTGTTTCCTCTTTTTTGATATTCAGTGCCGGAAGAATCCTTAAGACACTTTTATCATTAGAGTTTCCTGTGAAAATATGATGATCGAACAATAAGCTTTTCCTTATTTCTGAACAGTCTCTATCGAGTTCTATTCCAATCATCAATCCTTTCCTTCGGATGGATTTAATATGTGGTAAATCTTTAATTTCATTTTCAATATATTCGCCCATTTTTTGAGCGTTTTCGATAAGGTTTTCATCTTTCATAACATCCAGCACAGCAATAGAAGCTGCACAAGCCAAATGATTTCCTCCGAATGTAGTTCCAAGCAAACCGTTGCTTGCCTCGAATTTAGGATGGATCAAAACTCCGCCTACAGGAAACCCGTTCCCCATTCCTTTTGCTGTAGTAATAATATCTGCTTCAAGTCCAAACTCCTGATGAGCAAAGAAATATCCACTTCTTCCGTATCCGGACTGCACTTCATCTAAAATAAGAACAGCATTGTATTTCTGACACAGTTCTTTAATTTTAGATAAAAATTCCTGTGTAGGAATCATAATTCCGCCTACTCCCTGAATTCCCTCGATGATGACAGAAGAAATTTCATTTCCAAACTTCTCAAAGGTTTCTTCAAGCTGCTGTACATCGTTCCATTCTGATTTGATAAATCTTTCTGAAAAGTTAACTGGAGCAACAATTTTAGGATTATCGGTTACCGAAACTGCCGCCGAAGTTCTTCCGTGGAATGAGCCAGAGAAATAAAGTACTTTGCTTTTTCCATTATGAAATGAAGCCAGCTTTAATGCATTTTCATTAGCTTCAGCTCCTGAATTACACAGGAAAAGGTTATAATCTTCATATCCTGAAAGCTTTCCTAATTTCTCAGCTAATTCAGTCTGCAATTCGTTCTGAACGGAATTGGAATAAAAAGATATTTTTTCCAGTTGATCTTTCAGCTTGTTCTGATAATGCGGATGATTATGGCCAATAGAAATTACAGCATGACCTCCGTAGAAATCAAGATATTTTTCGCCTTTATCATCCCAAAGAAAAGATCCCTGAGCTTTAACCGGATTTATGTTGAATAATGGATATACGTTGAATAAATTCATTTTTTGTTTTTTTAAATTTTTCTTTTGTCTTGAAACAAAAGAAACAAAAGTTCAAGACCTGGAAACTTCCGCTAAAAATTAGTTCTATTCTCTAAAAATTCTAAAACTTGTGCGAAAACCAAATTGGCTCTTCGGTTCTGTATTTCCCTCGCACTTCAAACAGTAGAATTTTCTTAACGTTCATAGAATTAATTTTCTTAACGCTCCATTTTCCTAAGTCAGATTTACTTTTTGTTTAAAGTTCTCAATTAATTATTGTTGATTTAAAATGCTATCGGTTTCAGGTTTAATCCTGTATTTTCTTCCCAGTTCATGGCAAGATTCATATTTTGAACGGCCTGTCCCGAAGCACCTTTTAACAAATTGTCAATCGCTGAGTGAATAACGACAACATTTCCACTCTTTTCGATTTGAATCACACAGCGATTGGTATTGACAACCTGCTTTAAATCCACTGCCTTCCTACTTACCGTAACGAAAGGCTCCTCCGCATAAAAATCCTGATATAATTGTTCTATCTCCTCCAGCTCCAAATCCGTCTTCATCGTGGAACTTGTAAAAATTCCTCTTGCAAAATCTCCTCTCCATGGAACAAAATTCAGGGTTACTTCTTTATTATTGAATGCAATCAGCTGTTGTAAAATCTCATTCACATGCTGATGCGTTAGAGTTTTATAGGCTGATACATTATCATTTCTCCAGGTAAAATGAGTGGTAGCCTGCAAAGATTGTCCAGCTCCTGTAGAACCTGTAATCCCTGTAGTAAAAACCTCATTCAACACTCCTTTTTCCGCCAATGGCAGCAAAGCCAATTGAATAGCCGTAGCAAAACATCCCGGGTTGGCGATGCTTTTTACTCCCACAAGTTGTTTTTTATTGATTTCAGGTAATCCGTAGATAAAATATCTGTTTCCAAAGTTTCTTTCTAAACGGAAATCGTTTCCAAGATCAATTACCAGCGTTTCATCTTTAACAGGATTCTGAGTTAACCAGTTTTGACTTTCTTTATGTGGAAGACACAGAAAAAGAATATCTACATCTTCAGGTTTGTCCGTCAAAACCATTTCACAAACCGTCGTTAAATCCGGGTACAGATCCGAAATTCGTGTCCCCGAATTCGAACGACTATATAAAAAACTCAATGTCACATGGGGATGAAAAGCCAGTAAGCGTATCAGCTCACTTCCTGTATAACCGTTGGCACCAATGATTCCTACTGTTTTCTTCATTTTACTTCTGACAGCATTTTGTTCTGTCTTTCATTAAACCGTTCCTTCGGAACTAATTGATATTCTGGTTAATCTGGTGGTATATATTTAAGGAATTGCTTACAATTTTAGTATAGCCTTTCACATCATCTCCCGTCCATGCTCTGTTTGCTTCTCCATAACTTCCGAATTTATCGGACATCAGGTCATGAGCAGATTCAATTCCATTAAGAATAAATCTGTATGGATGAAGGGTTACAAACACTTTCCCGGTCACAGTTTTCTGAGAATCGGTCAGGAAAGATTCAATATTTCTCATGACAGGATCTAAGAACAGTGCTTCATGAAGCCAGTTTCCATACCAGTCGGATAACTGAGACTTCATCATTTGCTGATATTTTGAAAGCGTATGTTTCTCTAATAAATGATGCGCTTTGATAATCACTGATGCTGCTGCCGCTTCAAATCCCACTCGTCCTTTAATTCCTACAATCGTATCTCCTACGTGAATATCACGGCCAATTCCATACGCTGAAGCCAATTCTTCTATTTTTTGAATCGCATATACAGAATGTTCAAAGCTTTCACCATTCACAGCTATTACCTCTCCGTTTTTAAACTCAATTTCCAGTTCTGAAGGCTGCGTTTCTTTAATCTGAGACGGAAAAGCTTCTTCCGGAAGATAATTTCTTGAAGTCAGCGTTTCTTTTCCTCCTACTGAAGTTCCCCAAAGTCCCTTATTCACAGAATATTGTGCTTTCTGAAATTCCATTTCGTAACCATGATCCTTCAAAAATTCAATCTCTTCTTCACGGGATAAAGCCATATCACGGATCGGCGTAATGATTTCAATATTCGGACACATCACCTGGAAGATCAAATCAAAACGAACCTGATCATTTCCAGCTCCTGTACTTCCGTGAGCAATGGCATCTGCATTTACTTCAATAGCATATTTTGCAATTTCCTGTGCCTGAATAGTACGCTCAGCACTTACAGATAAAGGATAAGTATTGTTTTTCAACACATTCCCGAAAATCAGATACTTCACACATGAATTATAATAGTCTTCCTGAGCGTTTACACACCTGTATTCTTTTACTCCAAGGTTTAAGGCTTTTTTCTCCAGTTCTTTTTCCTCTTCTTTTGAAAAACCTCCGGTATTTACGGTAACTGCATATACATCATACCCTAGTGTTTCACTAAGATATTTTGCACAGTAGGAAGTATCTAAACCTCCGCTAAACGCTAAGATGACTTTCTTTTTCATCTGGACTTTTTTTATTTTTATTAATGGTCACATGGAATTCATCAAAATGTTCCTGAATCATTCCATCATATTTATTTTCAGGCAGATTATTCACTACCTCCTCTTTTTTTTTATCGTTTTCAGGAACAAACAACATGGCTGTACACAGACAGTTTTTGCGTTCCTTCATCATTAAAATCTCATAGTTCACACAGTTCTTGCAGCCGTTCCAGAATTCCTCATCCTGGGTAAGTTCAGAATAGATCACTGGTTTATATCCCAGATCACTGTTGATTTTCATTACTGCCAAACCTGTTGTTAATCCAAATACTTTCGCATCCGGATATTTATCTCTAGATAACTGGAAAACCTTCTGCTTAATCTGAGTCGCTACGCCCCCGTTCCTGAATTTCGGTGATACAATCAGCCCCGAATTGGCTACAAACTTCCCATGCGACCAGGTCTCTATATAACAGAAACCTACCCACTCACCGTTTTCAGTGGCTACCACAGCATTGCCCTCTGAAATCTTCTTACTCAAATATTCTATGGAACGTTTTGCAATCCCCGTTCCTCTGCGCTGTGCAGAATCATACATTTCCTGCTGTATTTCACTCACATATATGAGATGTTCGCATGAGGAAATTTCTATTTCCATTTATTTATCTAATTTTTTTGGCAAATTTAAAATATATTTTCTTTTAAATCCAAATAAAAAAGATATTTTTTTTGTTTTAAAATTTTATACAGGTAAAATTATCTTTACTAAAAAATATACATTTGCTAATTTATTATATATTTGCTAAAATAATATAGTTATGGAAAATACCTGTCCTAAATGCAAGAGTATCAAAGTAGTAAAAAGCGGCATCATCAATGAAAAACAACGCTTTCACTGCAAAGACTGCAATTATTATTTTACCGTTAAAAAACTCGGAAAACAAATTGATGATTACTATGTAACCAAAGCTCTTCAGCTTTATCTGGAAGGGTTAAGTTACCGTGAAATCGAAAGAATTATCGGGGTTTCCCATGTTACGATAAGTTCATGGATCAAAAAATACAATATCACAAGACCTCCTCATTCTGAATTCCATCCTGTTTATAAAATACTGAAACAAAGCGAACTGATTGAATATATTGCACAGGAAGAAAACATTAAAAATTCAGGAATTATCATTACTCAGTTTGCTGATAAGTATATGCTGATCAAATGGGAAAGGTTTAAAAAATAGATACGAGTTTCGGAATGCGGGGTGATAGCTACGGGATACAACACATAGTAACATACTAAATACCAGCGATAAATGAATCCCAAGTCTTGAATCTTGCACCTCGCAACATATATCGCAAAACCCGGATCCCGGAACTCGAAACCCATAACCTAGCAAATCATAACTATACCATTACCACTAATATATATTAAATTTTCATAAATAAATTATTAATTCCAATTTGGCATTCACAAAAAACAACGCCAAAAATTGATAATTTATGAAGAAATTACTTACATTCATTGGATTAGCTTTAATCAGCACTTCCTTATATTCACAAGGTTCTCCTGATTATGGCAATGGCTTAAAAATTAACCTCAACCCAAACGGTGATAAATTCGTCAGATTCATTTTATGGGACCAGTTTTGGGTAAGAAACACTTCAATGAACCCCGGAACGATGGTTGGAGGTGAACCTACTGGCAATTCCTGGAGTCTGGGAAACAGAAGATTACGTGCTTTAACGTACGCCCAGATCTCTAAAAGATATATGATCTTACTCCATTTCGGAATTAACAACCAGACCTTCATCAATGGTGGCGCTTCAGGCACCTCGGGTACAGGAGGTTATGGAAACGGAAAGAAAACCCAGTTGTTTTTTCATGATGCATGGAACGAATATGCAGTTATTTTACCTGGAGAAGCAGGAAAATTTAGTTTAACTTTAGGAGCCGGGCTTCATTACTATATGGGGCTTTCGCGTATGACGATGGCTTCTACGCTTAATTTCCTTACATTAGATTCTCCTGTTTTTTCGTGGCCATTAATTGATAACTCAGACCAGTTTGCAAGACAGCTTGGAATGTTTGCTAAAGGAAAGTATGGAAAACTGGAATACCGATTCAGTTTAAATAAACCATTTGCTACAGATCTCGTTCCCGTGAATGTAACAGATCCTTCAAAAGCAGCAGCTGTTGACAACAACGGAAACCCTAGTTTTTCAAAAGCAGGATATGTTGAATATCAATTTCTTGACGAGGAATCCAACACCCTTCCTTTCAAAGTAGGATCTTACCTTGGAACAAAAAAAGTCTTTAATGTAGGTGCTGGGTTCTATCATCAGGCCGACGGAACAAGAACTTCTGTCAATTCCAACATTGAAAAGCATGATATCACCCTTTTTGCAGTAGATGCATTTGCAGATATTCCTTTGGGTGAAGCAAAAAATAAGATGGCTGTTTCTGCCTATGCCGGATATTATAATTACAATTTCGGTCCTAATTACGTAAGAAATCTGGGAACCATGAATATTGGAGCATCTGATCCTAATTTCATTGGAAATAAAGCGATCGCGGGGCCTGGAAACCTGCAACCGACCATCGGAACAGGTAATATTATCTATGCACAGGCAGGTCTACTATTACCAAGCCAGGCAGAAAAACCCAAAATCAGAATACAGCCTTTTGCAGCTTATACGCACAAAAGTTTTGAGGCTTTTGATAAATCTTCCTCGCAGTTCGATGTAGGAGCCAATTGGTTCATAGACGGACATCATGCAAAAATAACAACACAATATTCAACAAGACCGGTTTACACGAGTCCTACGGAAAGTCCTTCTTCTAAAGGAGAATTTATTGTGCAATTTCAAATCTACCTTTAAAATCTGAACCATTAAGAACAGTAAAGAATCTAAGATAAGTTAAGCTCCATCAAAGATGGATAAAAAGAATACTGCTGAATAAAATAGCCTTAGATATAATCTTAGTTATTCTTACCCCCTTAAAAGTCCTTAATGGTTTAAAAAATTCAATGTAAAATTCTATTCCACTAACATCAAAAACTAATCAATATGAGCGAAAATCATCACGAAAGCTACGAAAATATGACCGACAGGCAGAAAAACCGCACCATCTGGAGTGTGATCACTGCTTCATCTCTCGGAACATTGATAGAATGGTACGACTTTTACATCTTTGGAAGTCTGGCCGTTGTTTTAGCGACCAAATTTTTCCCTGCGGATAATCCTACCGCAGCATTTTTATCTACGCTGGCTACTTTTGCTGCCGGATTTGTGGTAAGGCCATTCGGAGCGTTATTTTTTGGAAGACTGGGAGATATTATCGGAAGAAAATATACTTTCCTTGTTACGTTACTGATAATGGGGTTTTCTACTTTCCTGATCGGATGTATCCCAAGTTATGAAACTATAGGATTTATGGCACCCGTTTTAGTTTTAATTTTAAGATTACTTCAGGGACTCGCTCTGGGAGGTGAATACGGAGGTGCCGCCACTTATGTTGCAGAATATGCCCAGCCTCACCGAAGAGGTTACTGGACTTCATGGATCCAGACCACTGCAACAGCCGGACTTTTCATTTCTCTGATCGTTATTTTGATCACAAAATCAACCCTTTCTGCAGAAGAGTTTGACACCTGGGGATGGAGAGTTCCTTTCTGGATCTCTATTCTGATGGTGGCCGTATCTTACATTATCAGAAAGAATATGAAAGAATCTCCTCTTTTTGCGAAGGCTAAAAGTGAAGGAAAAACTTCTAAAAACCCTTTGAAAGAGAGTTTCGGGAACAGATACAACTTCAAGTTTGTACTATTGGCTTTATTCGGAGCAGCAATGGGGCAAGGCGTTATCTGGTATACAGGACAATTTTACGCCATGAGTTTCCTTCAAAAGGTAATGAATGTAGAATCAGCACAGGTGGATTCACTCATGGCTACAGCTTTGTTTTTAGGAACCCCTTTCTTTGTATTCTTTGGATGGCTCTCTGACAAAATCGGGAGAAAAGCAGTGATGATGACCGGAATGCTGGTTGCTATTTTAGCTTACAGACCCATTTATGACAGTATGTTCAAGAGTGTAAATCTTGATAGTAAAACGGTTGCCGCCAATGGAATTACAGAAAAAAGAACTGCGAAAATCCACAATGATATCGCAACAGACAGTTTAGTTACTTTCCACAAGGAAACGCTTTATACGGACGGAACTTTAATTAAAAAAGACAGTGTAGTTCACTGGTCACCCTCAGGAGTTGTCATGAAGGACGGAAAAGCAGAAGAACCCAAAGTTTCTCAAAGCTTAAAACTGAGCGACGACACCAAATGGTATCTGGTCTTCCTTGTTTTCATCCAGGTGATCTTTGTAACCATGGTTTACGGACCTATCGCGGCTTTCCTTGTTGAGATGTTCCCGGTGAGAATCCGTTATACCTCAATGTCATTGCCTTATCATATCGGAAACGGGGTATTCGGCGGACTTCTTCCGGCAGTGGCAACCTATCTGGTAACGACAGGAAAAGAAGCAGGGCACGCCACATGGTATCTGGAAGGACTCTGGTACCCGATTGGAGTTGCTGCCGTATGTTTAATCATCGGATTATTTTATCTTAAAAATAAGAACAACAATCTTCACGATTAAGCACTGAATCACTTAAATTTTTATTAATTTTAAAACTACTAAAATGAACGGACTAAAAAAAATATTAGGTATTCTCTGGATCGCAATAGCAGTAATTGTAGGCTATTTCGGAATTACAGTATTGGGGATCCCAAAAATTACTTCAGGAAAACAGGAAGATCTGGTTTTTGGTATTATCATCCTTTTTGTACTGATGCCGATTATCTCAGGCGGAATGGCCATTTTCGGATATTATGCCTTAAAAGGAGAATATTCTGACGACAAAATTTAAAAGCAATAAAAAAATAGATAATTGATGAATGTAATCGTTCATCAATTATCTTTTATCAATGATAAAAAAATGGATATCACAATTAAAGCAATTCCCCGTCCCTCTGAAGATAAAAGAGTTGTTGATCTGATCCACAGATTAAATACTTCTCTTATTACAATCTCCGGTGAGAGTGGAAGCAAAAGCGCCAACCTTGACGACTTTACCCAGGAGAAAGCTTTGTTTCTCATTGCTGTAAGTGATGAAAAAGCTATAGCCTGTGGAGGTTTCCGCCCGCTTTCATCAGAAATATGTGAAATTAAACGCATGTTTTCCCTGGAAAAAAATAGGGGGCTGGGTGGAAAAATTCTCTCAGCATTAGAAATCGCTGCAAAACAATTTGATTATAAATACATCTATCTGGAAACCCGTAAAAAAAATGACAGTGCCGTGAAGTTTTATCTGAAAAACGACTATAAGGTCATTGAAAATTACGGAATTTACATCGGACGTGAAGAAGCGATATGCTTCAGTAAGGAAATAAAATAGTTATGAAAAAGAGACACGAACAAAAACTTATCATACTGAGCGTAGGGCTTATGGTTGCTTTCAGCATTCCTATTTCACTGCTTTTCAACAGTGACAGGGAGGTTTTGGGCTATCCCATGATCCTGATATACCTGTTCGTGGTCTGGATGATCTCCATTATTATTTCTTTTATAATTGTAAAAAGGTATGATGAGTAGTTTTGCATTATTTTTTGTAGTTCTGTTTTATCTTGCCCTTCTTTTCTTAGTTGCTCATCTGGCAGAGAAGAAAAGGAGCAAACTCTGGATCAACAACCCATACATGTACGCCTTGTCTCTAGCCGTATATTGTACTGCCTGGACTTACTATGGAAGTATTGGCGTGGCGGCAACAAGCGGATTAAACTATCTTCCTATTTACATTGGCCCTATTATGATTATTCCGGCATGGATCTACATCAATACCCGGATTGTAAGAATTTCAAGAGTCAATAAGATAAGCAGTCTTGCCGATTTCATTTCACTGAGATACGGTAACAGCAGAAGTCTTAGTGCCATTATCACAGTAGTCTGTCTTCTGGCAATTGTACCTTATATCGGGCTGCAGATCAAAGCCATTTCTGAAACTTTTCATCTAGTCACTGAAACTCCAATGTCGAAAGACATTTTAACTGATAATGCTACCTTTGTAGTAGTTTTAATCGCCTTATTTTCTTCTTATTACGGAACACGATATGTGGATGCTTCGGAAAAACGTCTGGGAATTATCTCAGCAATTGCGCTGGAAAGTTTTTTAAAACTATTTTTCATCATCATTCTCGGGCTTTTTGTTATTTATTTTGCCTTTGACGGATTTTCGGATATTTATGAGAAAGCCAGCAAGTTTGAAGATTTTAAAGAAAAAAATACATTTAATGGTATTGAAGGTGCTATGAACTGGATGGTCCTTTGTATGATTTCTGCTACAGCAATCTGCATTCTTCCCAGACAATTTCACACCGCAATTGTTGAGAACAGACAGGAAAAACACATCAGAACAGCCATCTGGTTTTTCCCGCTTTATCTTTTAATTTTCACTGTATTTATTTTCCCGATTGCCTGGGGAGGAAGATTGATTTTTGACGGACAGAAAGTAAATCCAGAGTTCTACTCTATCCTGATTCCACAGCATTTCGATAATACTTTGATTACAGTACTTGTCTTTCTTGGTGGATTGAGCTCATGTATTTCCATGATTATTATTTCTGCCATTACTTTATCCATCATGCTTTCCAACAACCTTATTATTCCGTACGGATTACTGGGAAAATTAAAATCTGAAAACGAAGAGCAAAATACAAGAATCATTACCAATATCAGGAAGTTCAGCATTTTTGCTTTGATTATCATGGCTTTTGCCTTTTACAAATACTTTATTCTGAAAACCTCACTGGATTCTGTAGGATTAATATCCTTTGTTGTGATTGCGCAACTGGCACCTGCTTTTTTTGGGGCTTTATTCTGGCGAAGAGGAAGCTACAAAGGTGCTGTCACAGGGCTTTTAGCCGGATTAGCCATTTGTTATTTCGGACTGATTATTCCTCAGTATTATTTTTCTTACAATCAGGAATTTAAAGGAGTGCTCAGGGAAATGTATAATGCTTTTGATTTTTTCACCATTCCTTATTTGAGCAGGATTCCACAGATCTTTTTCTGGTCGATGCTTGTAAATACAAGTTTATTTACCATTGTTTCCGTAAGCTCTAAAGGAAATTACCGTGAAAGAAACTTTGCTGAGCTTTACGTAGACATCGATAAGTATATTCAGAATCACGAAAATGCTTTTATCTGGCGCGGAACAGCCTATATCTCGGATATCCAGAATATTCTGGAACGTTTTTTAGGCAAAAATAAAACAGAGCAGGCCTTAAGAATTTTTAATTTAAAATATAGTATTGATTCCAACACGGAAACCGCCGACTCGAGATTTATCAAATTCTCAGAAAACCTTTTGGCTGGAAGAATTGGTACTGCTTCCGCAAAAATATTGATTGAAGGCGTGACCAAAGAAGATAAAATATCTTTAAAAGAGGTTTTAAATATTCTCGAAGAATCACAGGAAAATATCAGCTTAAATAAAAAGCTTACCGAACAGTCTGAAGAATTACAAAAACTCTCGGATGACCTGAGAACAGCCAATGAAAGCCTGATCATCAAAGACCGTCAAAAAGACGATTTCCTGGATTCTGTTGCCCACGAACTGAGAACTCCTATCACCGCCATCCGGTCTGCCGGAGAAATACTGGCTGATGACGACGATATTCCTTTTGACATCAAACAGGAGTTTTTAAATAACATCATCACAGAATCCGACAGATTAAGTGAAATCATCAATGATATTTTGTATCTGGACAAATTACAACATGGTGAAATCTCTTTACACATTCAGGAAAATAATATTCTTGAGACTTATAAAAAAGCCTTAAATCCGCTTCTTCACCTGATACAGCAGAAAAATATTCATTTAAGTGAAGTTAATCTCCTGAATCATTTTATATTTGAATATGATGAAGCGAGAATGATTCAGCTGTTTCAGAATATCTGGGGAAATGCCTTGAAATTCACAGAAGAACAGGGCACCATTCAGACCAAATTATTTGAAAAAGATGAGCAGTTGACCATCACTATTTTCAATACCGGAAAACATATTCCGGAAGAGGATCTGGAAATGATTTTTGATAAATTTTATCAGTCGAAAAATCAAAACATATTAAAGCCTACAGGAAGCGGACTGGGATTGGCCATTTCCAAAAAAATTGTACAGGCACACGGAGGAAGTATAAAAGCCGAAAACAGCGGACTGGGTGTAACTTTCACCATCAGCATTCCCGAAAAAACTAAAAAAGAGATTACAAATGAAGTTGAACACCATTAAAACCTTCTTATGAGAAAGATAATCATCGCGGATGACGAACACAAAATATTAATGTCGTTAGAATACAGCTTTAAGAAAAACGGATATGATGTCTATATTGCCCGTGACGGAACAGAAGTCCTTGAATTCTTAAAAACAATGGTCCCGGATGTGATTCTTCTCGATATTATGATGCCGAATCTTGACGGATACAGCACTTTGGACCTCGTCAAACAGGACGAAAAACTAAAAGACGCCAAAGTCATCTTTCTGAGTGCCAAAAATAATCCCAAAGATATCGAAAAAGGCCTGGAAATGGGTGCTGATGCTTACGTCACAAAACCTTATTCAATTAAGAAACTGATGCAGCAGATTGAGGAGATGTTTTAACGTGTAAATTAAACCATTAAGATTCATAAAGGAATAAAGAGTATTAAGAGATGGCTTCGCCGTCGGCTCGCAATTACTCTCGTTATCCTTGTCAAGGTTTTAAACCTTGACAAGGATAAGCAAAAACAAACACAAGACTAATGATATGGATACTGATACATTATTTAAACAAAGCATAGAACATAAAGAAGACTTCTGGAAAAAACAGGCAGAAGAAATCAAATGGTTTGAATTTCCACAGCAAATTCTTTCCAATGATGAAAACGAATATCCACAGTGGTTTTCAGACGGCAAGCTCAATATGTGTTACTTATGCATCGACAAACACATTGAAGAGGGATTTGGGGATCAGATTGCCATCATTTACGATTCTCCTGTAACCCATCAGAAGAAAACCTACACTTTCACTCAGGCGAAAGAGGAAATTGCAAAACTGGCTGGGGGATTGGTTTCTCTGGGATTAAAAAAAGGAGATACAGCCGTTATTTATATGCCTATGGTTCCGCAGACGCTTTTTGCCATGCTGGCATGTGCGAGAATAGGGGTTATTCATAATGTGGTTTTCGGAGGTTTTGCCCCTCATGAGCTTGTCGTAAGAATTGATGACTGTAAGCCGAAAGTTTTAATCACTGCCACAGCAGGTGTGGAAATTACCAGGAGAATTCCTTATCTGCCACTGGTAGAAAAAGCAATTGAACTGGCCCAGGATAAAGTAGATCATATCATTGTATACAACAGAAAACTGGTCGATAATCAGGATGAGATGTTTGAAGGACTGATTGATTATGAAGAATTAGTAGAAAAATCAGTTCCGGCAGACTGCGTTTCTGTGGAATCTACCCATCCGCTTTATCTGCTTTACACTTCGGGAACTACAGGAAAACCTAAAGGCATCGTTCGTGATACCGGAGGGTATGCTACGGCATTACAATTCTCAATGACTTACGTTTATGGTGTTGAGCCGGGGGAAACGTATTGGGCCGCTTCAGATTTCGGATGGGCTGTAGGCCATAGTTTTTCAGTGTATGGACCGCTCATCAACAGAAATACGACTATTATTTTTGAAGGAAAACCCATTATGACTCCTGATGCAGGAACATTTTGGAGAATCATTTCAGAATATAAAGTTTCTGTGATGTTCACTGCACCTACTGCGATCCGGGCGATTAAAAAAGAAGATCCAAACGGAGAATTAGTAAAAAAATACGATTTATCGCACTTCAAAAAACAGTTTCTGGCTGGAGAAAGATGTGATGTGGCCACTCTGGACTGGTTTGCAGAGCATATCGGTGTTCCGGCAATAGACCATTGGTGGCAGACAGAATCCGGCTGGCCAATGCTGGGATTACTGACTCATAACGACAACTATCAGATCAAGAGAGCCTCAGCTGGAAAACCTGTTCCGGGATATGATATTAAAATTTTTGATGAAACCGGATTTGAACTTAATCCTCACCATGAAGGCTATCTGGTGATTAAACTTCCTCTCCCACCCGGTGCCATGCTTGGAATTTGGAAAGATTATGCACGCTTTGAAAGCAGTTATCTATCTCAATATAAAGGCTATTATTTTTCCGGAGACGGTGCTATTCAGGATGAGGACGGCTATATTTTCATCACAGGAAGAGTGGATGACGTGATTAATGTAGCAGGACACAGACTTTCTACCTCCGAAATGGAAGAAATTGTTTCCTCACATCCCGATGTCGCGGAATGTGCAGTGGTAGGTATTGATGATGATTTAAAAGGACAGGTTCCTTTTGCCACCGTTGTTTTGAAAAACGGCTCAGTGATCTCTGAAGAAGATATTGAAAAAGACATCGTTCAAATGGTCCGCAACAAAATCGGGGCTGTAGCTTTTTTAAAAAACGTAATGGTTGTCAAACGTTTACCCAAAACAAGATCAGGAAAAATTTTAAGAAAGCTGATCCGAACGCTGCTTGATGGGAAAGATTTCCAGATTCCATCCACCATTGATGATGAAAAAATCATCGATGAAATTCAGGAAAAAATCAAGGAATACAAGGCTTAAGCCAGAAATTAAACATAAATTTAAATAAAATAAATTCAAATTTCAAAAAACGAAAGGGATATGAGAAATTACTTAATAGAAGATTTACCACAATATTTCGAAGACTATAAAAAGTCTATCAAAAATCCTAAAAAATTCTGGGATAAGGTAGCGGATCAAAACTTCGTGTGGTATCAAAGATGGAGCAAGGTTGTTAAGTACGATATGAATGAAGCTAAAATCACCTGGTTTAAAAATGCAAAACTCAACATTACCAAAAACTGTATCGACAGGCATCTTACCATAAGAGGAGAAAAAACGGCTATTATCTGGGAACCTAACGACCCTAAGGAAGAAGCACAGCATATTTCTTACAACGAATTATACACCCGGGTAAATAAAACAGCCAATGTTTTACGCGATATGGGTATTGAAAAAGGAGACAGAGTCTGCATTTATCTTCCCATGATTCCTGAACTGGCTATAACGATGCTTGCCTGTGCAAAACTGGGGGCCGTTCATTCCGTTATTTTTGCAGGATTCTCAGCTTCAGCAGTCGCTTCAAGAGTCAATGACTGTGAAGCAAAAATGGTGATCACCTCAGACGGAAGTTACAGAGGAAATAAAGTTCTGGATCTGAAAAGCATTGTGGATGATGCGTTGGAAAAAACACCAACGGTTGAAAACGTTCTTGTAGTCAAGAGAACCCACAACGAAATTACAATGAAAGAAGGAAGGGATCACTGGATGGCCGATCTGTATGAGAAAGCTTCTCCTGATTTCGTTACAGTAATTATGGATTCTGAAGATCCGCTTTTCATTTTATACACTTCAGGATCTACAGGAAAACCTAAAGGAATGCTGCATACCTGTGCCGGATATATGGTGTACACCGCTTATACCTTCAAAAACGTATTCAATTATAAGGAAAATGATATTTATTGGTGTACGGCAGATATCGGATGGATTACCGGACACTCCTACATTCTTTACGGACCATTATTGAATGGAGCTACCACTGTAATTTTTGAAGGAGTTCCTACTTATCCTGAACCGGACCGCTTCTGGGAAGTGATTGAAAAACATAAGATCACTCAGTTTTACACCGCTCCGACAGCGATCCGTTCTTTAGCGAAAGAAAGTGCGGAATGGGTGGATAAACATGATCTGAGCTCTCTGAAAGTTATCGGATCTGTGGGAGAACCTATCAATGATGAAGCATGGCACTGGTTCAACGATCATGTCGGAAAGAAAAAATGTCCGATTGTAGATACCTGGTGGCAAACGGAAACAGGAGGAATTATGATTTCGCCCCTTCCTTTTGTAACGCCTACAAAACCAACTTATGCTACTCTCCCACTGCCAGGTGTACAACCTGTTCTGATGGACGATAAACGAAATGAAATTACAGGAAATCAGGTCACCGGAAATCTTTGTATCCGTTTTCCATGGCCTGGAATTGCGAGAACCATCTGGGGTGACCACCAAAGGTATAAAGAAACCTACTTCACGGCTTTCCCTGGGAAATATTTTACCGGTGACGGCGCATTGAGAGACGAAGTTGGCTATTACAGAATTACAGGCCGTGTAGATGATGTGATCATTGTTTCAGGGCATAATCTGGGAACAGCACCTATTGAAGACAGCATCAACCAGCACCCTGCTGTTGCAGAATCTGCTATCGTAGGCTACCCTCATGATATCAAAGGAAATGCTCTCTATGGCTATGTGATGCTTAAAGAAACCGGAGAAGGACGTGATAAGGAAAATCTGAAAAAAGAGATTAATCAGTTGATTTCAGATCAGATCGGGCCGATTGCCAAGCTGGATAAAATACAGTTCGTTTCCGGACTTCCCAAAACACGTTCAGGAAAGATTATGCGTAGAATCCTGAGAAAAATTGCAGAAGGCGACTTCAGTAATTTTGGAGATATCAGCACACTTTTAAATCCTGAAATTGTAGAGGAGATCAAAAACGAAAGAATTTAAATTTCATCAATTATTTAACCAATAGAAGCCCCGGAAGTTATTTTCAGGGCTTTTTTTATTAAAAAACCACAAAATAACAAGGAAATTCCCATGAGACAATTACGGATATTATCCAATTGTTAAAATTAAACACCTGTTCAATAATTATTCTTAAACATTACCATTATCTATTGAAAACTGAATGTTAATTAACAAATTATATTGTCTTAAACACAATGATAATCGGAAAATTATTACTAACTTTAGTCATAACTTTAAACCAATTAACTATGTCACATATATTAGCTGGACTATTTGATTATCACAGCGACTACAAAAAACTGGAAAGTGATCTGGAAAATTCAGGATTTGAAAACTCAGATTACATTGTATACCTCAATGATGGTTCTGGTAATTCTCAATACCTGGCAAGCGTTACTGTAAATGATCTTAACCAGATTGATCTTGCACGGAGCGCATTTATTCAGAATGCTGCATTGAAATCATATCTGTTCGAAAATATGAATATCAATGAAACCAATTATGATACGATCAAAAGGTATATTGATGCAAGAAACAGGGCAGAAATTCACAGCAGCCCTGATATCAAAATCAAAACGTCAAGTGACGGTATGAATTCTGAAGTAAAATTCTAATCGATATAAAATCTAATAGCCGAAGATCCGCAGTGTATACTGCGGATCTTTTATGTTTGAAAAAACTAAAAAATTTCGTATTTTCGTCTAATTATAGGCATGTGCACAAATGAGCTACGATTTAGAACAAGAGAATAAAGAGATCCTTGCCAGATATAAGGACCTGATTTCTAACACATACAGAACATTGGATGAGGAAAACAATAAGCTCATCCGAAAGGCATTCGATATTGCGCTGGATGCCCACAAGGATCAAAGGAGAAAATCCGGAGAACCGTACATCTACCACCCTATTGCTGTTGCTAAAATTGTAGCAACAGAGATTGGTTTGGGAGCTACTTCTATTGCCTGTGCACTTTTGCACGATGTAATTGAAGATTCGGACTATACTTACGAAGACCTTAAAAAAATCTTTGGTGAAAAGATTGCCAATATCGTGAATGGACTGACCAAAATTTCCATCATGAACCATCAGAATATTTCTGTGCAGTCTGAAAACTACAGAAAACTGTTATTGACATTATCCGAGGATTTCAGGGTTATTCTGATTAAAATTGCAGACCGTCTTCATAATATGAGGACTCTGGAAAGCATGGCTCCGGATAAGCAGAAAAAAATTGCTTCAGAGACGGTTTATATCTATGCTCCAATGGCTCACCGTCTTGGGTTGTACAATATTAAATCCGAACTTGAAGATCTTTCCTTAAAATACAACAGCCCCGAAGTATATAACGAGATTACGGAGAAATTGGAACTGGCCAAGGAAAGCCGTGAAAGATATATCGAAGAGTTTAAGAAAGAAGTATCTGAGAGACTTCATGAAGAAGGTTTAAACTTTAAAATCAAAGGCCGTGCAAAAGCCATCTCTTCCATTTACAGAAAGATGCTGAAGCAGGGAGTTTCTTTTGAAGAGGTTTTTGATAATTACGCCATCAGGATTATTTACAAATCGGATGCGAAGAATGAAAAATTCCTGGCCTGGAAAATCTACTCCATTGTTACGGATGTATACCACAGTAACCCTTCCAGGATGCGTGACTGGATTACACAGCCCCGTTCTACAGGATATGAAAGTTTGCATTTAACCGTTTTAGGACCGGACAGAAAATGGATTGAAGTACAGATCCGTTCGGAAAGAATGGATGAAATTGCAGAAAAAGGAGTTGCTGCTCACTATAAGTATAAGGAAGGTTACAAACAAAGCTCTGATGACAGAAATTTTGAAAAATGGGTAACCGAAATCCGTGAAGTACTGGAACAACAGCAAAACCTTTCCACTTCGGAACTTTTAGATAATATTAAGCTTAATTTATATTCCAAAGAAGTATTTGTATTTACTCCGAAAGGCGAAATTAAAATCCTTCCCACTAATGCTACCGCCCTGGATTTTGCTTTCTCTGTCCACTCTGACCTGGGAATGAAATGTTTAGGTGCCAAAATCAATGGAAAACTGGTTCCTATTTCCTATATCCTTCAAAACGGAGATCAGGTAGATATTCTTTCTTCACAGAATCAGAAGCCAAAATCTGACTGGCTGGAATTCGTTGTGACTTCGAAAGCCAAATCCAAGATTAAAAGTTATCTGAACTCTCAGAAAAACCAATTGGTAGAAGAAGGAAAAGAAATTCTGCAGAGAAAACTTCGTCATGCAAAGATCAATTTTAATGATGAAGAAATTAATAAACTTCAGAAGTTCTTTAATTTAAAATCATCGCAGGAGCTCTTCCTTAAATTCCAGAGTAATGAACTGGATGTAAGCAGCCTGAGAAAATATATAGAAAGTAAAAACGTATTCAATAACCTACTTTCAAGATTCAGAAAATCGCCTAATAAAAATCAGCATTTTGAGGATCCAAAAGAGGAAAACCTTGACATGATTGTCTTTGGGAAGGACGAAGAGAAGCTTAACTACACCTATGCAAAATGCTGTACAGTAATTCCGGGAGACAAAATCTTCGGATTCATTACCATTTCAGACGGAATCAAGGTACATAGCGATAACTGCCCCAATGCCATCAATCTGAGAGCACAGTATGATTACCGTGTCATCCCTGCCAAGTGGGTGAATGCAGAAAGTTTCAAAAACAGAGTAAAAATTGAAATTGAAGGGCTTGACAGGATGGGTATGATTAACGATATCACCACTGTCATCAGTGGAAGTATGGGAATGGATATGAAAAGTATGTCTATTGAATCCAACAATGGTGTTTTCACAGGAAATATCAACCTCGAGGTCAAAAATAAAGGTCAGTTGGAAGAGACCTTTAAAAAACTTAAAAATATTAATGGTGTTTCAAGAGTGAGACGGGTACAATCGTAAACATGAATTTATCTCTTTATTTTAAAAAATTTTTCAACAACAGTCAGTCCTCAGGAATTATTCTTATTTTCTGTGTACTCATTTCATTGCTTATTGCCAACTCATCTGCTGCAGAGAACTTTCAGCATTTTTTAGACCAGGAAGTGGGAACTCATCTTTTTGGGTTGGAATATCCTGTCAGCATCTGGATCAATGACGGACTGATGGCTATATTTTTCCTTCTGGTAGGCCTTGAAATAAAACGTGAACTTGTAGAAGGTGAGCTTTCATCCTTTAAAAATGCCTCGCTTCCTATTTTTGCAGCAGTAGGCGGAATGCTTGTTCCTGCTGTAATCTACAGCATTTTCAATACGGGAACGGATTACAGCAATGGCTGGGGAATTCCTATGGCAACAGATATTGCATTTTCTCTGGCTATCATTTCGATGTTAGGTAAAAAGATTCCTAATTCTATCAAGATATTTTTGGCTGCATTAGCTATTGTAGATGATCTGGGAGCAATTTTAGTAATTGCCATTTTCTATACCGAACAAATCCACTGGAGCTATCTGCTGTTATCTTTTGGGGTAACTGCCCTGCTTTTTGTTTTAAACTTCTTAAAAGTTACCAAAACGGTATTTTATATCATTCCGGGATTGTTTTTATGGTATTTCCTTCATCATTCCGGAATTCATGCTACGATAGCAGGTGTTTTACTTGCCTTTTCAATACCTACCAATGCTTCGAATGTAGAAATTTCACCGCTGGAAAAACTGGAGCATCAGCTTCATATTCCGGTAAGTTTTCTGATCATGCCGATATTCGCTTTAACGAATACCAACATCACTTTTTCCAGTGAAATGGTGGCAGGAGTTACAAGTACATTAGGACTGGGAATTATCTGTGGATTGGTATTAGGTAAACTGATCGGGATCAACTTATTTTCATTGATTGCTATCAAATTAAAACTCAGTTCCCTACCTCAAAACAGCAACTGGCTTCAGATGATTGGTGTAGGATTGCTGGCCGGAATCGGGTTTACCATGTCTATTTTTATTGCATTGCTTTCTTTTAAGGGAGAAATTCATATACAGGATGAAGCGAAGTTTGCGATCCTGATTGCGTCCTTCATCGCTGCAATTGCAGGATTTACCATACTTAGTGTAAGCTCAAAAGAAAACCCTGAACTGGAAGAGAATTAATCTGCCTTCCGGTTCTCCAATTTTCTCTTGTGTTCCTCATCACTATCAAAGTCCGGTTCAGTGATCTGAGCATGATATTCTGAAGCTTCTTTCTTTATCTCATCAGACAGCAGCTTTTCTATTCTGACTTTTCGGATCGCCATATTCAGTTCATTTCCGAATAAAAGAAGATATACGTTTACATTCACCCAAACCATCAGTAGAATCATACTGCCAATGGAACCGTAAAGCACATTGTACCGTGCGATATCTTTTACATAAATAGCAAAAATATAAGTTGTCACCACAAAGAGTACTGTGGTCAGAATAGCCCCCGGAACCGCTTGGCGGAATCTTGTAATCTTCACCGTTCCCAACCAGTAAAATAGGGTCAGAAGTATAAAATAAAAAAGCGGAAAAGAAACAAACCCGATAATTTTTGAAAGGTTATCTACCAGCCAGGTTACATCATAAGCCGGAGTAAAAAGCTTCATTACAACCTCTGCATAATACACGCCGAACAGTGTTAAAAAAACGATGGTAATAAAGCCTATCGTGATAAAAAATGAAAGAATAAACTCTTTTACATCGCTTAATTTTTCATCTGTATTTTCATTAAACCCGTTAATCAGGGAAAATGTACCGTTCGTAGCAAAAACAAGAGCCAGAAGAATGGTCAGGTTACTGATTCCTTTCATGTTCGGAATAATATTGCTTACGATATATCCTTTTACATCTCCTTCCATGTTTGAAGGGAAAACATTATGCATCAGTACATCAAAAATATAAAACTGAAGCTCATCATATAGTGGCATATGTGGCAACACAGAAAGCAAAAACAGAATAAACGGAAACAGACTTATCGTAAAGCTCCAGGAAATAGCCGCCGCTTTTCTTCCTATTTTTCCTTTAAAAATCCCGGAGATATAGATCTGAAACATCTGCCAAAGCGATATTCCCAAAACAGGAATATGGATGCTGTCAAAAAAGTCTTGAATCTTTAAAATAAATTTAGGAACCTTTACACTCATCGATCTGTTTGTCTTTATACAAAGGTAGGGGAATTAAATTAAATAGGGAAAAGATAGGTGGCAGATGTTAGGTAGAAGGTGGCAGGTTTTATGGATTAGGAGGGAATTTGGGAGTTTGAGAGTGAGAGGGCTTTAGAGTTTAAGGTTTAAGGTAACCCGCAACTACTATAACTTGCAACCCGAAACCCGAAACCCAAAACAAACAACCTTGAATCCCGAAATTGCACCCAAAAAACCAGCAACAAATTAGCCGCGAAACCCTATCTTTGCACTCTGAAACTTCTTACAATGCGAATCAGCTTACTTTGTATCGGTAAAACGGATGATAAGGAAATTACTTCTTTAATCAATTATTATCTCAACCGTTTACCCAAACACTGGAATTTTGAAATCACAGAAATTCCGGATGTAAAAAATGCCAAAAACCTATCCTCTGATCTTCTTAAAAAGGAAGAAGCCAAATTGTTTTTAAACCATATTGATAAAAACGATCTTGTAATCATTCTCGATGAAAAAGGGAAACAGTTTACCAGCCGGGAATTTTCTCAAAAGATTGATACCTGGATGAATTCTTCTGTAAAGAAAGTACATATTCTGATTGGAGGAGCTTATGGCTTTGCTGAAGAAATATACAGCAGAGCTAATGAAAAAATGTCTTTATCCAAAATGACTTTTACCCATCAGATGATCCGTCTGTTTATTGTGGAACAGCTTTACCGCGCTGATCAGATTCTGCAGGGAAAACCTTATCATAACGATTAAAACAAAAAGGTATTATCTCAAAAGTCAAATAATTGGCTTTTGTCATTCTGACGAAGGAAGAATCTCATTGATAAACAGAAGTATGAGATTCTTCATTACATTTCTGAACTGCGTTCGCAGACTTTCAGTCTGTATTCAGAATGACATTTTGAAACAACCTCTTTTTTATTTCAGACTGATCTGCCTCTTCGCTTCACCCACTACAAAAGCAACGGAATTGGCAATATTAAAGCTCCTGATCAGTTTCGACATGGGAATGGTCAGATGATTTTCAAAACGGTCTAAAACCTCTTTACTTAACCCTACACTCTCCTTTCCGAAAACCAACCAGTCTCCGTCCTGAAAATCAGTTTCAAGATATGATTTTTCGGCATGTGAACTCATTAAAAAAACACGGGACTGATCAGGGATCTGCTGTATCCACTCTTCAATATCTGCATATTCAGAAACATCGAGATATACCCAGTAATCCAGTCCGGAACGTTTCAGATTTTTATCATTAATTACAAATCCAAACGGATGGATCAGGTGTAATCTGCTTTCGGTTCCTACACACAATCTGCCTATATTTCCTGTGTTATTGGGTATTTCAGGCTCTACAAGAACAATATTCAACATCTTTCTATCTCTTTATTCTTTTTTAGTATGGATGTATTCAAATGATTTGGATAAAATATTTCTTCATTTATTTTTTTGCACATTTAGTATAAGAATCCGTCAGGACTGCTTTTTCATAGCCTAAAGCAACTGCTTTATCCAGATTTTCACAAGCTTCTTTAATTTTGGAGGTGTCCATAAGAATCATAGCTTTGCTCACATAAGACTGGGCAAATTTCGGGTCTATAGAAATTGCTTTGTTGGCGTCTACCAGTGCTTCCTTATATTTTTTCATTTTAAAATAGACATCTGCTCTGCCATTATAAAGCAGTGATTCCGGTTTTTCAGCGAGAAGTTTATTATAATCTTTTAAAGCTCCGTCCAGGTCACCATTATTTTTTTTCAGATTGGCTAATCCTGTCTTTGCAAAAAGATTATCAGGAGCAAAAGTCAGAATCTGGTTAAGGTCCTTAATGGCAAGCTCTTTTTTTCCCTGACTGTCGTAAATTTTGGATCGTGTAAGATAGAGATCCGGAGTTTCAGCATTCACCTGAAGTCCTTTTTCTATATATTCCAAAGCTTTTACCTTATTTCCTTTCTGACTGTAAAGGGATGAAAGGTTGACGTATACAGAAACCGACAAGGGGTTTGCTTTCAGAGCGGAATCGTAGGATTTAAAAGCCTGAGTAGTTTTTCCAAGCCTTCTCTGAGATGTTCCAAGATAATCGTAATATTCCGACTGAAATTTTTGGATCTGTTCTTTTTCTGCCAGTTTTAAATATTGCTCTTCTGCACATTTATAATCAGCTTTGCTAAAACATTCTTCAGCCAGTTTTTTATCCTGGGCATAGAAATTAAGGGAAAAACAGAGGGAAGTTACTACCAGTAAAGTTTTTTTCATGAATTTATAGTTTGTTTGTTGACCACTTTTTTGGCGAGTGCACCAAATATCACTCCCAATAAAGATCCAACAAACGCCCCCACCAAAATATCTATCGGGAAATGCACTCCTAAATATATTCGGCTGTAGGAAACCACTATAGCCCACACAAATATAGCATATGGAAACCATTTAAGCTTATTTTTTAATAAAATACTTAAAAAGGATGCCAAAAAGAATGTATTGGAAGCATGCGCAGAATAAAAACCAAACTGTCCGCCGCATTTCACAATTCTCATGTGATGCTCCAGAGTAGGATCATGACAAGGTCTTAACCTCGCCACACCATATTTGAAGACACTGGCCAACTGATCAGAAACCGTTGCTCCAATAGCCAGAAATATAAGGATAAAAACTAATGATCTTAGTTTATGGTTTTTGTATAAAAAATAAAGAAATATAATATAAAGAGGCACCCAGATCCAGGTACTGGAAATCAGCATCCAAAACTGGTCAAAAGATGAATTCCCCAAATTATTAAGGTAAAGAAATACCTTTTTATCTTCCTGAATGATTTCCTCCATGGTTATCTGCTTACAGGTCCTTCGTAAGTCTCATCATCTGCAGGCTTCGGTTTTGGAGGCTCATTAGAAGCCACTGAAGAAGGTTCCGTCAGAATATCTTTCTGGATATCATTCATCGGGTTGAAATCCTTTGCAGCATCTTTTACCTTCTCAATCTCACGTTTGATTTCAGAAACAGGATTGTCTGTTTCTTTCATGATTTCAGTTTTAATGTCTTCCACTGCTCCACGCATTTTTCTAACGCCTGCACCTAAGTCACGCGCAATCTGGGGCAGCTTATCCGGACCGAATAATACAACGATTGCAATGGCAATGAGTGCCATTTCTCCAATGCTTAATTCCATGGTGTAAAATTACAAAAGATTATTGCATTTATAGACTGTAAACTAAAAATTTAAACAAATTTTAAGATTTTATAATGAAGTTCAAGATTCAAGGTTTAAAGTTTAAAGTTGGCGGCTGCATCTTACGAGTGACGGGTTGCAGGGTTATTTTGTTGCCGCTGCTCATTTTTTAGTTTCGGGGTTTAGTTTTTTTGTTACTGGTTCTTTTTGTTGCTGTTTAACCACAACTTTAAACCTTAAACATTGAACTTTAAACCCTCAAACCCTCCCATTCTCAAACTTAAAATCCTTGCTACCGGACATCTGCGACCTCACACCTCACCTATTAATTAACAAATATTTAATTCAAAATAATGAGAATTACGCAACAATTATGTATATTTATAATACACAACCAAACAAATATCAATTATGAAAAAACTAGTGACTACTTTCAAAGTTTTTGCCGTGTTGTCGGTATTGGCACTGCACAGCTGCCAGAATGAAAACAACGAAATGAACCAGCAGGAAACAATTCAGGCTAAGGTAACTGTAGATGATCTGAAAAAAGAGATCACTCCTTCTTCTTCTCAATCTGTTCCTGAAGCAGTACAAATTCAACTGAATGAATCGGGTAAAAATCTTGAAACTTATCTGAAAAATGATTTACAGATTGTTGGAGTGACTGTATTGGGAAAAATTTCGACCCAACAGGGAGCAGAGCTTTCCAAAAAGCTGATTACAGATAAAAATCAGTTCATTGCTTCCGGAAATATTATGGATCCGTCAACGGTAAAAATCGGAAAAGTTGGAGATTTGTATCATGGCGAGGATCTGACAACTGCACAACAAGGATTAAAAGAAGCCATCACCGAAGAACTAAAACCGGGTACCCAGGTTATGGAAGTAACATGGAATGGCAAAAGCGGAAAATTTACGACATTGTGTTTTTATGGTGATTCAGGAATTATCTGGGACAATATCTTCGGAGGTCTTGTGATGATGGACACCCGTGGACATTCAGAAGCATCTGACGAAGCTTCTAAAGTAGCTTCTAAATGGTATAAACAATGGTGGACAGCTAACTGGCTATGGGGTTCAAAGCGAGGTGAAGCCGGATATCAGATTACGATTTATTATTCCGGGTCTACCGTTTCCAATGCAGATGTAAGCGACTGGGGATATATCAGTTTAGGAAAAGCAAAAAGCGAAAGCAAGATCACAAAAAGAACCGGAGCCTACGGTCAGTGTCGTTATGCCCTGGGACTTTGTACCCCTACAGGTTCTTTGAGCTTTAATTCTACTAATTTTTCCGTATCATTCTCCGGATTGGGCAGTAATATTGTAAGTAACGGGACAAAATCACTTTATCCATAATTTTCATAAAAATCAGATTTAATCAAAACGGGAAGCTCGCTGAGCTTCCCGTTTATTGTATTGATAAGTTCTACCAGATTCTGACTTTCGACTTCAATGCATCTATTGCATTCTCTTTAAGTCCAAAGGTATTAATCAGTATTTCATAGAGCTGTACATCGTTTTCTATTGTTATAGATTCTTTTTCACCATCAGCGGAGCGTATATTCAGTATATGATCTGTGTAGGTATAGCGGGCATTCTCATCTACTTTTGAAAGAATCAGTCTGTTCTTAAAATGGGAATCCGGATGGGTAGACAGATACCAGTTGGAAATATCCAGATCAATGGGTTCTACATGCTCAGGAATAAATCGGTACACCGGAAGCCATTGCTCCTTCCACATCCAAAGTGTGTAGGTTTCTTCTTTATGGGAAACTTTAAATATTCCGTTGGGTGTCTGCTGCTGATCTTCTTCGTTTAAAAGTATGGGTGAAGTAAGGGTAGCTGTTCCGAATCCGCAATCTACCACATACTGTTTTCCTTCAAAATCAACAATAAGTAAAAGATGAGTCTGTGCAGCACTACTGTCTTCCTGTCTTCCCCACACTACCCTTCCAAGCTGAAGCTTTACATTGAATCCTACTGTTTTTAAAACTTCACTTAAAAGCAGATTTTGTTCATAGCAATATCCACCTCTGGATTCCATAACCAGTTTTCTGAAAATATCATCTAACTGCAAAGAAGGAACAGTTCCAGTATAAGAATCAATATTCTCAAAGGGAATATATTTGGGATGGAGCTGATGTATTCTTTTCAATGTTTCCATACTCAATTCCGGAGTTCCGGAGAAATGAATCCGTTCAAAATACTTTTCCAGATCTGATGTATTCATAATTTGGTTTTTTCTGTTTCAAAAATGAGTAAAGCGATTTTACTCCTGTAAAATTATTGAAAGATGTAACCTAAAACCGCCTATATCTCATCAATAGAACAAATCTATGGCTTATGAAAATCTTTTTCCGAGGTTAGATCAACTAAATTTTTATTTTTTTTCTGAAAAGCCGAATACGTAATTACCACACTGATCGCCATTAAAATAAAAGCCAAGAAGAAAGGTGCACCGGAAAATTTGAACGGTGCTTCATCATGGGTAAAATAGTAAAACAAATTGGTCATCATAGGAGGACCGATAATGGATGTGGCACTCATTAAACTCGTTAATGCTCCCTGAAGTTCTCCCTGTTCATTGGAAGGTACACTTTTCGTAATGACAGATTGTAAAGCGGGTCCGCAGATTCCTCCTAAACAGTATGGCACCAAAAATACAAACATCATCCAGCCTTCTGAAGCGAAAGCAAACAAGAGCATTCCAACTGCATAGAAAGCCAGTCCGTAATAAATACTTTTTTGCTCACCCAATCTTGGTGTCGTATATCTGATAAGTCCGCCCTGTACAAGACCTACCAGCAAACCTACTACTCCTAATGAGATGCCCACCATTCTTTCTGTCCAGCTGAATTTATACATCGTAAAGAAACTCCAGTTACTCTGTACAGCATGACCTGCAATGTAGATTAATATCAACGAAACAATCAAGCCGGAAATTTCAGGATGCTTACCTAAAAATTTAAATGAACCAATAGGATTGGCACGTTTCCAGTCGAATTCTCTTCTTTTATCTTTATCCAAACTTTCAGGAAGGATAAAGTATCCGTAAAGGAAATTCAGCAAACACAAGCCTGCAGCAGCATAGAAAGGAACTCTCGCTCCATAATGTCCAAGAACTCCGCCCAGAACCGGTCCAATGATAAATCCAAGTCCAAAAGCAGCCCCTATCAAACCAAAATTCTTAGCCCGGTCTTCATCAGTGGAAATATCAGCAATATAAGCACTGGCCGTGGTGACACTTGCTCCTGTAATCCCTGCAATGATCCTTCCCAAAAACAACCACCAGATGGTTGGAGCCAGGGCAAGGAAAATATAATCTACTGCAAATCCGAAAAGGGAAATCAGAATAACGGGTCTTCTTCCGTATTTATCACTAAGATTTCCTACTAAAGGAGAAAATATAAATTGTGTAAATGCATAGGCAAATCCCAGCCAGCCGCCATACTTTGCAGCTTCACTAATATCTGCGTGAATAAGTTCCTCAATTAATTTCGGAACAACGGGAATGATGATCCCCCATCCCGTAATATCGATCAGTAAAGTAATAAATATGAAGCCTATAGCCGCTTTTTTCTTTGAATTTTCCATGATGGTGCAAAATTAATCAAATCTGAAAAATAATGATTCTAAATTATGAATAGTTAATATGAATACTAAAAAAATGTAAAGCCAATAGGATCATAAATAGCTGATCGTGATTTTTTTGACTTTGACCTTAAAAAAAGGCCGTTTCTTTCGAAACGGCCTTTACTAATTTATTGTAGTTTGTATTACTTTGAAGCAAGTTCTTCTTTTGAAGAAGTGGATTTCCCATGTACCTCTTCTTCTTTTCCTGTTTTAAGGAAGTCGTAAGCAATTGCAGACGCAATAAAGATGGATGAGTAAGTACCGAATCCAATACCGATTAACATGGCAAACATGAATCCTCTTAAGTTATCACCTCCGAAGATAAAGATCGCAAGGATCACCAAAATCGTAGTGAATGAGGTGTTAAATGTTCTACCCAATGTACTTGAAATAGAGTCATCAAACAGACCTGCTAATGTTAAAGATTTTTTCTCTCTCAGGTATTCTCTAATTCTGTCGAAGATAATTACGGTATCGTTGATTGAATAACCCAATACTGTAAGGATCGCCGCGATGAAATCCTGATTGATCTCCATGTTGAACGGCATATATTTGTGAAGCAATGAATATGCTCCTAAAATAATTACCGCATCGTGGAATAGAGCAGCAACCGCTCCAAGAGAGAACTGCCATTTTCTAAATCTTACCAGGATATAAATGAAGATCATTGCTAAAGCAGCTAATACAGCATAGATACCGTGAGTCTGGATATCATCAGCAACAGAAGGTCCTACTTTCTCAGAAGAAATAATTCCTGCGTGGTCTTTATCAGCAGATTTGAAATCTTTCAATGTAGTTCCTGCCGGTAAATTTGATTTTAAACCTTCAAATAATTTCTGTTCGATAATCTGGTCAGCCTTTAAAGATTCATCCTCGATAAGATAATCTGTAGAAATCTTTAATTGTTTGTTGTTTCCGAAAGTTTTAGCTTCCACAGAAGAGTTTTTACCATCTTCAGTTTTGAATAGTGCTACTAATTTTTCTTCAACATCTTCAGCTTTTACGTCTTTATCAAATCTTACAACATAGTTTCTACCACCGGTAAAGTCGATACCGTATTTGAAACCGTGCGTTGCGATGGAAATCACACAAATAACTGTAAGAACAGCAGAAACGATGTAAGCATATTTTCTCTTTCCGATGAAATCGATCCAGGTATTTCTGAACAGATTTTTCGTAGCCGGAGTCCAGACAGAAAGTCCTTTTCCTTTATTTAATCTGGAGAAGATCATTACTCTTGAAAGCAATACAGACGTGAATAATGTCATTAAAATACCGATCATCAACGTCAATGCAAAACCTTTAATAGGTCCTGTTCCGAAGAAGAACAACACAACTGCCGTTAGGAAAGTCGTGGTGTGACCATCAATAATCGCATTTAATGCATGTTTGAAACCATCTTTGTAAGCTTCAAGAATACTTTTCCCCGCGAATAATTCTTCTTTAGTTCTTTCATAAATGATAACGTTCGTATCGACCGCTACTGCCATCGTAAGAACGATACCCGCGATACCTGGAAGCGTAAGGGTAAAGTCACCCGAATCCATAATACCGAAAATATAGAATAAGTTGATCACCATTGCAATTACCGCATATACACCAGCCCCACCGTAGTAGAAAATGATATAAACAATGATAATAGCGAATGCAATGATAAACGACATTAAACCAGAATCAATAGCCTCTTGTCCTAAAGATGGACCTACAACGGTAGCCTGAACTACTTTTGCACCTGCAGGCAATTTACCAGCACCTAACACGTCTACCAGTTCTTTAGCTTCTTCCTGAGAGAAGTTACCAGAGATCTGAGTTCTACCGTTAGGGATAGCACCTACAACGTTAGGAGCTGTGTATACTCTGTTATCAAGAGTTACTGCAACCGGTTTTCCAACATTTTTCTCAGTTAATGTTTTCCACTCTTTTGCTCCTTTAGAGTCCATCTGCATATCTACCACTACTCTGCTTAGTTCATCGTAGCTGATATTTGCAGTTTCAACAGCACCGTCTACCGGAGCTTTCTGGTTGATGTTACCTCTGATCGCATACAATACCAAGCTTTCGCTATCTGTAGCTTCAGGTTTGTAACCCCACATGAACTGTGTATATTTAATGTTAGACGGACGTAAAGACTGACCTACTTTGCTGTTTAAGATTTTGTTTACAACTGCAGTATCAGATAGTTTTACGTTAGCAACACCATTTGTTCTTAATTTGTCAAGCTGTAAAAGGCTCATGAAGTTCACATTCTTTGCCACTCCCATAGAATCTCCTTTTGTAGCAACCATAGTTGTCAAAGTCTGGAAATAAGGCGCAATTTCAGGAACCTGCTGTACTTCCCAGAACTGAAGTTTTGCAGAAGTCTGAAGCATTTTCTTCACTTTATCGATGTCCTTCATACCAGGCATTTCCACGGAAATTCTAGCTGTACCAGGTACTCTCTGAACGTTTGGCTGGATGGCTCCAAGCTTGTCAATTCTCGTTCTGATTACCTCGAAAGCTGTTCCTACAGATGCATCGATTTTTCTTTTAACAATGCTTTTCACCTGCTCATCAGGAGTGTTGTACTTCACCTCAGTAAGGGTTGTATTTCCGAAAATTTCCGGATCTGCCAACTTAAGGTTTGCCCCTTTAGCTTTGTTAATTACATCGAACTGCTCGAAGAAGTTGTCGATGTAAGGTTTAGTAGAATTCTTCTGTGCTTCATCAGTTTTGTTTAAAGCCTCGATAAGAACAGGATTTGTAGAATAATTGGTTAAATCATTTACAAGATCTCTTTGGTTGATTTCCAAAAGAACGTTGATCCCACCTTTCAAGTCAAGACCAAGTTTCATTTCCTTGTCTTTGGCTTTAGTGTAATAAAGTTTTGTGAATCCTAAATTCAAAGTATCCTTAGAAAGTCTTGCGATTTCTTTTTGATACTTCTCCGGATTGTCTCCTGCAATAGCAGTCGCCTGCTTTTCAATTTTGCTGGCGTACCATGTTGGTAATAGCTCGTTTAAGCAAATCAACCCTAGTACAATAGCGACAATTGTAATAAGTCCTTTTCCTTGCATTTTGTTATAACTACGTTAAATTAAGTCGGCAAATATAATGATTTTCTTGTATTTTATGAATTTTTAACAACAGAAATGGTTTATTTCCAGATATATTGGTGTTGTGATTTCTATTTAAGATTTAACAATTTTTTCATACTATCATAATGAAGTCTTCAAAACTGATTGGTATAAAATTTTCATTTACTTTTCCAACACACTAACTCTCAAAATATTATGAAAAAATTACTTTTTTGCATCAGTATTTTTTCTTCCTTAATTGTTAATTCTCAAAGTATTAATTTGGAAGAATTTGTCACAGGACTTACAAGCCCTGTAGAGATTACGAACGCCAATGACAGCCGTCTTTTTGTTGTTCAACAGGATGGCATCATTAAAATTATTCAACCCAACGGGACAATTAACCCAACTCATTTTCTGAATATCGGATCGAAAATTATTTTTGGCGGCGAAAGAGGTCTTCTTGGCCTTGCATTCCATCCTCAATACTCTGCTAACGGGTATTTTTTTGTGTATTATAATAATCCTGCAGGAAATATTATTGTGGCCAGATACAGCGTAAGTTCAACAAATCCGGATGTAGCTGATCCTGCTTCAGAAAAAATACTGCTGAATATTCCCAAACCATTCGACAATCACAATGGAGGAAGCATTCATTTTGCCCCTGACGGAAAACTCTGGATCATCACCGGAGACGGAGGCAGCGGTGGTGACCCGAATAATAATGCTCAAAACAAAAACTCCTTACTGGGTAAAATGCTGAGAATAGACGTAGACGCTACAGGCCCTTATAATATTCCGCCTGATAATCCTTTTGCAGGAGCCGGAGTGGATGGTGCAGACGAAATATGGGCTTACGGGCTTAGAAATGCCTGGAAATTTTCTTTTGATCTGACGACAGGCAATGCGATGATAGCTGATGTTGGACAGGGAGCAATAGAAGAAATCAATAAAATGCCCATTACGCAGGCTGGTTTAAACTATGGCTGGCGCTGTTATGAAGGTAATAATATATACAATCCGGCAGGATGCGCTGCGCAGTCTACCATGACCTTTCCTGTCGCTGTATACGACCATTCCGGAGGGAAATGTTCCATCACGGGTGGATATGTGTACAGAGGAACTCAGTATCCGTCACTTCAGGGAAAATACTTTTTTGCAGATTATTGTTCTACCCAGATCGGAATTCTGGACAGCAATAATGCCATCACATGGACTACTCCTTATTCAGGAAATAATTTTTCTACTTTCGGAGAAGATTATCAAAAAGGATTATACGTAGCAGCCGTAAACAGTGGAAAAATTTTTAAAATATCCACAGGAACTCTAGGAACCCAGGAAAATACTTTAGGAACAATAAAAATTTATCCAAATCCTGCTTCCAAAGAAGTTTTCATTGATGGGGTTAAAGATAAAAAAACCGCATTGGAAATCATCAGTGCAGAAGGAAGAAAAGTTATGGAAACGGATCAGATCTCTAATGGTAAAGGCATTGATATATCAGGAATTCCTTCGGGAGTATACTATATCAATCTGAAATCCGGGGAACTGAAATCATATAGTCAGAAATTGATTATCAAATAGTAATAGCTGGTTTTAAACGCATACGAAACGTAAAGGTTTTTAAATTCTGTGAAAAAGGATCGCAAAGGCGCTTCACTAAGCAAAAAACATTGGATATTTCTTAAACTATTAAGAAGGATTTAAGCATTAAAGCATAGTTAAGTTAAGATAAATTATTCTGATTTTTAAGCTTAAAGCGAAGCTCATTTTAATACTCTAAATACCTTAATGCAATCTTAATGTTTCAAAAAAGTTTAAACAAGTTCAAAATAAGTCTACAGGTCAATAAAAAAGCGGTTCAATCTGAACCGCTTTTATTTATATTGTCATGGAGAAAATCCTTGTTTCAGGTTTATTTCTCATCATTCTAAGGTCAAAAACCATTGCTACATTTCTTGTGAATGCTCTACCTGCTTCTGTGATTTTAACTTCAGTTCCGTTGATTTCAACCAAACCGTCATTTTCCATTTCTTTCAGCATTTCCAGTGCATTATCAAGCTCAGGGAAAGAATTGTTTATATCAAAAGTGGTTTCAAGCTGACACATCAGATTCAGAATATGTCTTCTTACCGTAAGATCCTCATCGCTCAGAACGTGTCCTTTTACTACAGGAATTTTACCTTCTTCAACCATTTTCTGATATTCTTCAACCGTTTTTACATTCTGGGCAAAAGCATACCATGAATCTGATATCGCAGACATACCAAGTCCTACCATCAGCTGGGTATTACTTGAAGTATAGCCCATGAAATTTCTGTGAAGTTTTTTATGAATCAAAGACTGATACAGATCGTCGTGCTCAAGAGAGAAGTGATCCATCCCTACTTCAATATATCCTAAATCCTGAAGAAGCTTCTTTCCATCTTCATACAAACGGCGTTTTTCTTCTCCACTCGGAAGATCATTTTCGTCAAATCCTCTCTGTCCTACCCCTTTCACCCATGGAACGTGTGCATAAGAATAAAATGCAAGTCTATCCGGCTTCAGCTCCATTGTCTTTCTGATCGTGTGTTCCATTGCTTCCCAATTCTGGTGTGGCAATCCGAAAACCAGATCATGGCTGATTCCTCTATAGCCGATTTCCTTAGCCCATTCTGTAACATTTTTTACATTTTCAAAAGGCTGGATTCTGTTGATCGCTTTCTGTACTTTAGGATCATAATCCTGAACTCCAAAGCTTACTCTTCTGAAACCAAGATCATACAAAGTCTGAAGATGCTCTTTAGTCGTATTATTTGGGTGCCCTTCAAAAGAAAATTCCGGATGTTCTGCAATATCAACCGATGAAAAAATACCCTCCAACAATGTTCTCAAATTCTCAGGAGAGAAAAACGTAGGGGTACCACCACCAAGGTGTAATTCTTTCAGCTTAGGTCTTTCGTTGAAAAGATCAAGATACAATTTCCATTCTTTTAAAACACTTTCCAGATAAGGAACTTCAACACTGTGCTGTTTCGTAATACGCTTATGGCATGCACAGAATGTACACAATGCCTCACAGAAAGGCAAATGGATATAAATAGAAATCCCCTCCTCTGCATTGCTCTCATGAAAAGATCTTATTACAGTTTCCTTCCAATGTTCCGGTGAAAATGTTGATTCATCCCAATATGGAACGGTAGGATAAGAAGTGTAACGCGGTCCGGGAATATTATACTTATCTATTAAAGAGTTCATTTTGAAAATTAAAATTTTATAAGGTATGAAATTTAACATAATTAAAATTCCACTCTACAAAATTAACCATTAGTTATGAATTTTAACCTATGAATTATATTAGGTTCTATTTTATAATGAGTCTAAATACGTATGATCAGGCTTTTAATAAATAGTGATAAATTCTATACCTTATATTTAAAATTTTAATTTCATGACTGCAATTTTGTTATTTCCTGCAAGAACCACTCTGTCTGCATCAATCCACTGGCAGACAAAGAAGCCTTTTTCATCAGAGATTTTACTCCATGTTTTTCCAAAATCTGAGGAATAGCTGATATGTTTGTCTCCTAATGCAATAATTTCTTTTCCTTTTGATCCCGGCTTTATTTTCACACAGGTACTATATCCCGCATTCTGCCCTGAAGCCTGAATCTGCCAGGTTTCTCCGCCATCATTAGTGGTGGCAATATTGTTAACATTGGCATCCTGCTTGGTATAATCTCCCCCAACGGCAATCCCAAACTTATCTTCAAAAAAATCGATAGAATACATTCCCTGTGAAGATTCTCCCTGTACAAATGGTGTATTGAAAATTTCAAACTTTTCATCTTTCAGATTCATTCTTAAGATTCTTGAAGCTTTTCCTCCGGTTGCAATCCACAAATATTTTTTGGATGATGAGATATTGGTATTACTGGCAGCAAAAGCAGCCTCACCCTCATTTAATTTCAAATTATTCTTAAACATGCTCCATTTCCCTTCTTTGTACACAGCCAGCTTCAGCATCTGATCTTTATCTGCGTCACTAAAAGTATAAGCCAGCTTATCATTAACAAAATGTAAAGCGTCATAAAAAGCGGTTTTTGCAGTATCTTTAAAAACAACCTCTGATTTCAGCGTTTTCTTATCGATGGCAAAGAAACGTCCCGGACTTTCAATATTGATTGCATAAAAAGTAGTTTTATTCTGCCCTAATGTTCTGAATTGAAGTTTCTCTTCAGATAGCTTGATCTGTTTCTGGTTGTTATAATCTTTAAGATCTACAAACCCGAATTTGGAATCTGTACCACTGTACCAAACCTTGTTGTTATACAGTTCAAGAGCTCTGATACTGATCTTATCGTTAAGAATTGTTTCAAGGCTTTCCACCTGCTGGGAAAATGCTGTAAGTCCTATGGACAAAAATAAAATGGAAAAAATCTTTTTCATATGATAGTATTGAGATAAAAAAAACCGCCGAAGCGGTTTAATATGATGATTAATCTTGGTTCTGATATTTTTCAGGATTGTTCAATTTACTGTTTGATTTCCCATAAAGGAAATATACTAAACCTCCTAAGAACAACCACACAGCCGAAAGCTCCAATGCATGAGCACTTAAGTTAAATATCAAATAAATATTGATAAATACTCCCAGTGCAACAACAATTTTGTAAGCCGGAACTTTGAAAGGTCTGATCAAATTAGGTTCTTTTTTTCTCATTACCCAAACTGCAATACAAACCAGAGTAAAGGCAAACAGGGTTCCGAAACTTGTCATATCTGCCAATGTTGAAATTGGGGTAAATGCTGCGATCAATGCTACAACAATTCCTAACAAAAGAATCCCTTTATAAGGTGTTTTTGTTTTTGGATGAAGATCACCGAAGAATCTAGGAATCAATCCGTCTTTTGCCATTCCGATGAAGATTCTGGACTGTCCCATCATCATTACCATTACTACAGAAATTAATCCTACAGTAGCAGCAATGGTTACAATATTACTAGCCCAGTGTTTTCCTGCAATTTCAAAAGCATAAGCAACAGGAGCTTTAATAGCATCAGGGTACTTCCCTTCCGGGTTAAAGTCTGTATAATGCATCATCCCTGTTAATACAAGAGATACACAAATATATAAAGCTGTACAAACCAATAATGAAGCAATAATTGCGAAAGGCACATCTTTCTTAGGATTAATAGCTTCCCCAGCCTGCGTAGAAACAGCATCAAAACCAATATAAGCAAAGAAAATAGCTGCCGCTCCGGAAATAATTCCTTTAATACCATAAGCAGAAACCAGATCACCTTCAGAATTTTTAATCTGAACCTGATCCGGAATAAAAGGCTTCCAGTTTTTAACTCCGTCTACAGCGTTATAAAGATCAGTATTAGAGAAAATAATATATACTCCTGCAATAATTACAAAGATAACAGCAGAAGTTTTCATTAAAACGATCAGGTTATTTGCTCCTGCAGCTTCTTTAGTTCCCTTTACCAATAATGCAGTAATTAAAAGAACAAGAATAAATGCAGGCAGGTTCATGGAAAAACCCTCTCCGGTATAACTTGCCGGATCTGATGTCAGATAGGCAGGCAAATGAATATTAAAAATCTTCAAAAATTTGTTAAAATATCCGGACCAACTCACGGAAACCGCCATACTCGCCATGGCATACTCGAGGATGAGACACCACCCCATGGCCCATGCAAAAATTTCTCCTACCGTTCCATAGGCATAAGCATAAGCTGAACCTTCTACAGGAATAATGGAGGCAAACTCTGCATAACATAATGCAGCAAAAACGCAGGCGATCCCTGCTATGATAAAGGAAATTGCAAGTGCTGGCCCTGCATGATAATAGGCTCCTGTTCCGGTAAGAACAAAGATTCCACCACCGATGATAGCACCTACTCCAATTGCTGTTAAACTCCATTTTCCAAGGACTTTTTTCAGCTCACTTTTCTTCATATCTGCCTCATAGGCACTTAGTGGCTTTTTAACCCAAATTTTCGACATGTTTTTTTATTTATTAAGGATTTACGAAAATATAAAAAATTTAGAAACTCTCACGTTAATCGTTAAAATTTCATCATTTATTTTACATTAAAGACTTTAAAAACCTGACCAGCACCTTATTCATAGTATTTCCCCAACATGAAGTTTTCCCGTTCTGATTCTGAACCACAGAACCAGAAGTCAGTCATAATACAAATATGCCGTAATCTGCATTCTTACAAAAAAAAAGAATGTAGAGATATATCATGATGACTATAGTTTGAAAACGTCGGTAATGTCATTATTATCTTACAACTACTTTACCGTCCGAAATAAACAGAAATTCTGAGTAATCATCACTTCCCCATTGAATTTTCACAAGTCAGGAAACTCTACGGGACGTCATTATATTTGATAACCTGTAAGGAACTTCTAAAAAAAAGCAAAATTTCTTTATTTTTGATACCATGAATTTATATGATCTTTTCATAAAGCCTTATGAAGGTTATGATACTTTACAGATTATGTTGGAAACTTCGGGGGCCGTCTTAGGAACTCTGAGTGTGTATTTTTCGATTAAAAAAAATATCTGGGTATACCCCACCGGCATTATTTCTACGCTGATCTATGTTTATATTCTTTTCAATTTCGGTCTGCTTGGAGACTGCCTGATCAACGTTTATTATACTGTAATGAGTATCTATGGATGGATTTTATGGGCCAGAAATTCAAAAGATCATATTCATGTTGATGTCACCTGGGCCCTCACAAAGGAATGGCTCTATGCCAGCTTCCTTTTTATACTGAGTCTGGCACTTGTGACCCTTATTTACTATTACAAACCTTATATTGATAATCAATTTTCGATGGAAGGAACCAGCTTCGGATTGTATCACCTGGACTGGGCAAACTGGATGGATGTTTTCACAACCTCAATATTTTTGGTAGGAATGTGGTTTATGGCCAAACAGCGCATTGAGAGCTGGATTTTCTGGATTATCGGGGATCTTATTTGCATCCCTATGATGATTTTTAAGGGACTTGGAATCACTTCGGTTCAATATTTGGTATTTACTATAATGGCGATCTTAGGATACGTCAGTTGGAAAAAAAGTTTTAAAGAAAAAAAAGTACAATAAAGTCATGAAAAATTTATTTAAAATAGCATTCAGTATTTTTGCTATTACCAGTTTAACTTCTTGTTTAGCATATACCGACGGATACGGAAGCAATGGAAGCTACGGGTATGGAGATCCGTATTATAACAACGGATATTACTATGCTCCATCAGGATATTACGGAAGTGGTGGATATTGGGGTAATGATGGCTATTATTATAGAAACAACGTTAATTATTACTATGATAATGGTATTCCTTATTACTATGATAGCTACAATAACTCCAGAAGAAAAGTATATGTAGAAAGAAGATCTTCCTCTTCTTCGAGACCTGAGAACGGATTCCAGAATACGCGTACAACGAACAGCAACGGTTCATACAATAATAACGGAGGATTCAACAATAACAGAAACTCCAACAGCAACAGCGGATTCAGAAACCAGAATAATGGTTATCAGAACAATCAGGGAAATCAAAACAACGGTGGTTTCAGAAATTCCAACAGTAACAGTGGATTCAGAAATCAAAACAGCAGCAATCAGAACAACCAGAATAACAGCGGTTTCAGAAATTCCGGAAGCAGCAGGTCAGAATCTTCTGGTGGTGGATTCAGAAATAGCTCAGGCAGCCAAAGCACCAGTTCAAGCAGACAGCAGAGCGGCGGAGGCGGCTTTAGATAAAACGATTATAAATAAGGAAACGAACAGCTAACACTGTTCGTTTTTCATTTAAAATATAGTAATTTTGCTTCTTTATTTAACAAAAAATATGGAATTCTATAAATATCAGGGAACAGGGAATGATTTTGTAATGGTAGACAACCGTGATCTCCAATTTACAAAAGATAAAGATAGTATTGAAAAATTATGTGACAGACGTTTCGGAATAGGTGCTGACGGTCTTATTTTATTGGAAAACGATCCTCAATATGATTTCAAGATGGTGTACTACAATTCAGATGGCGGTGAAAGCACAATGTGTGGAAACGGAGGAAGATGTCTTGTTGCCTTTGCTTTTTTCCTGGACATTTTTGAAGACAAATGCAAATTTATTGCTACAGATGGTGAACATGAAGCTGAAATCCATAACGGAATCATTAAATTAAAAATGATCAACGTGGATACTGTTTCCCATGACGGAAATGATTTTGTTCTGAACACCGGATCTCCCCATTATGTAAAATATGTAGAAAACCTGAAAGATTTTCACGTTTATGATGAAGGATATGGCATCAGAAATTCCGAAAAATATAAAGAAAAAGGAATCAATGTGAACTTTGTAGAAAAAATTTCAGATAATGAAATTTTCGTAAGAACCTATGAACGAGGCGTTGAGGACGAAACTTACAGCTGCGGAACAGGAGTTACAGCTTCTGCTTTAACTTTTCTGCAAAAACATAATCTAACCTCTGTAAAAGTTAAAACTTTAGGCGGAAACCTTAAAGTATATGCTGAAAAAAGCGGTGATACATTCCAGAATATTTGGCTGGAAGGTCCTGCAAAGCAAGTTTTTAGAGGTAAGACAGATCTTCTTTAAAAACAAAAAACTTTTAATCAACATTGATAAGAATGAAAAAAGCAATTCTCATTGTCATTCTGCTGGTTTTTGTAGTGGCAGGATTTTTTGGTTTGAGATTTTATAATAAATATTTAGGAAACAACGTAGAAAAGGATGGTTACGTTCTGATTCCTCATAGAGCAGGTTTTAAACAGATCCTCGATTCTGTTGCTCCTTATATTAAAGACAGGGAATCTTTTGAAGCTGTGGCTAAGGAAAAAGGCCTTGATACAAATTTTAAAGCAGGGCGTTACCATATCCAGAGTGGAACAGGCAACAAGAACCTAGTCAATATGATCAAAGCAGGTAACCAGACTGCCAATTCCTACCGAATCGGTGATTTTGGTGATATGTACCAGATGATTGGTAAAGTGACTAAAAAAACGGAAATTGATTCATTGCATTTTGTCAATGACCTTGATGCCGTTGCGCAGGAGAAAGGCTATAAAAATGTTGAAGATTTAAAAAAATATTTTTTCATTGATACCTATAATTTTTTCTGGACAGTGAGTCCGAGAGAATTTTTTACCAAGTTCGAAAATCAATATCATGATTTCTGGACCAGTGAAAGAAAAAACAAAGAACAGCAGTCCGGTCTTACAAGAGATCAGATTTATGCCCTGGCTTCTATTGTTTATAAGGAATCGGGAGGGAAAAAGGACGAAATGAAAACCATTGCAGGATTATATTTAAACCGTTACAGAAAAGGAATGAAACTTCAGTCCGATCCTACGGTAATTTATGCAATCAACAAGCAGACTAATTTTAAAGAACCTATAAAAAGAGTATTATATAAGCATTTGTCTACACCATCACCTTATAATACTTATGCCAATGCAGGTATTCCTCCGGGACCGATCTGTGTAGTGGATAAGAATTCAATAGATGCTGTTTTAAATGCCGAAAACAACAATTATATATTTATGTGTGCTGATCCGGCAAGATTCGGATACCATAAGTTTACTGCAAGTGCTGAAGAACATGCGGTAAATGCCAAGGCTTATCAGGACTGGCTCAACTCAAAAAATATAAAATAGGCTTAGAAAGCACCTAAAAATTTATACAGTTAGAAAAACAATAAACAACCATAATGTTTTGATGATCAACTTGGTATGGAGACTCAAAACATTAAGGGTTATCCTTTACGATCTTATACAAAAAAATAACCTATGAAGAATAAGACAGAAATTGTCAATATTTTCACCAGAAAAGCTTTAGGACTTACACTAGTACTTTCAGCAGCAGCAATGGCTTTTGCACAGGAGAAAGCTGGAGTTTCAGGAATCATTGTCAACAAAAAAAACCAACCGGTTCCTTATGCATCTGTAACTTTCAGCAATAAGGCCAACAAAACTTTAAGTGATGCTGTACTGACAGATGAAAAAGGGCAATATACCCTTCAGCTTATGCCTGGAGACTATGATATTACAGTAGAAGCCATTGATTACAAAAAAAGTGTAGTCAGCAAAAAGATTGCAACAGCAGGTAATATCGGAGCACTATCTATTGAAGCAGAATCCACCTCTACTGTTGATGGTAAAACAAAGGAAATACAGGGCGTTGTTATTACCGCATCTGCAGCCAAAGCATATAAGGTAGAGCTTGATAAGAAAACATATGATCCTTCACAGGATATTGTGAGTAAAGGAGGAAACCTTCAGGATGTTTTAACCAATGTTCCTTCAGTTTCTGTAGATACAGACGGAACGGTATCTATGAGAGGAAATTCCAATGTAAAATTCCTTATCAACGGAAAGCCCTCATCCCTTCTTGGAATAGATGATGGAGCCAATGCTTTGCAGAGTATTCCAGCGGATCAGATTGAAAGAATTGAGGTAATCACCAACCCTTCTTCTAAATTTGAGGCAAGTGGAACTGCCGGTATTCTGAATATCATTCTTAAAAAGGATAAAAAAATAGGATTCAATGGTAGCGTAACCGGAACTTTAGGTTATCTTCCAAGAACCAACCTTAACGCTAACTTAAACTGGAGAAAAGGTAACTGGACCTGGTTTTTAAATGGCGGCGGTGGTTATCAGAAGAACGAAAGCACCATGAAGAATACGACCACCAGAAAGGATGATATTGGCAGCCTGGCTTCTGATGCATTCCCTTTTACACAGTATTCTCAACAAAATGGTAAAACGACAAGAGAAAGTAACACTTATAATGTGACTGCTGGTTTTACTCATGACTTCAGCGATAAGACTTCCATCAATTTCTCAGGAATGATCAGAAGTTTTGATACGGATCAGACAGGTCTTAATTCTTATAATGAAAGACTGTATACGACTCCTACTTCTGGTGTAAGCAATGTTTTAAGGGAAAGAAACAGCTACGGAAATAACACAAACCTGGCAACCCAGTTTGATCTTGGACTTGATCAGAAAATTGGAGACAATGGCCAGTTATTATCCGCATCTGCAAGTTACCAGACGAACAAAACAGACGGAATTAATAAAATTGTTCAAAGAACATTTATTGAAAATATTGTACAGCCAAACGGTAATATCACCAATAATGTAAGTACAGATTCTAAAACGGATACCTTCATTGGAAAAATCGATTATGAACTTCCAATAGGTGAAAAATCTAAATTAGAAGCCGGAGCACGTTATGATTATAACAGAAATACTTATAACTATTTTGTAGATCAAAGTTTGAACGAGCAACCCGCAATTACAAGGTTCGATTTCACAAGTAATACAGTATATTCTGAAAAGATCTTGGGAGTTTATGCACAGTTTAAAAGTAAGATTGGAGAAAAATTTGCGTATCAGTTAGGATTAAGAAGTGAGACTTCAAAAATTGACGTTAATTTTCAAAATTTTGATGTAAACGGAAACCCGGCAAATACTCCGGAAGTTAATAAAAACTATACTAAGTTCTTCCCTTCTGTATTTTTAAGTTATGATCTGGCAAAAAACAATCAGATCCTGTTAAATTATTCAAGAAGAATTAACCGTCCGAGAGCTTTCTCCCTGATCCCTTTTATGTCTTTTGATGATGACAGAAACTACTTCAGAGGAAACCCGAATCTTAACCCAACGTACGAAAACTCTTTTGAACTTGGATATAATCTTTCAAATAAAAAGATCACGTTTAATCCAACTCTGTATTTTAAAAAGTCTGAAGACGAGCAAAACAGATATCAATATGTAGATCAGACCGGAGCTGTAAACACCATTCCTTTTAACGTGGGTACGGAGACCAATTATGGTTTGGATCTGAACGGAACTTACGATCCTTACAGCTGGTGGAAAATAATGCTTTCTGCTGACCTTTACGGATATAAAAATACAGGAAGCTATAACTTATTCCCTGACAATCCAAAAACCTTAAATGATTTTTCAGGTTCAGGGTTCTCATACAGAATACGTTTTAACAATACATTTAAACCGACAAAAAACTTAAGCCTTCAAATTCAAAGTTTCTACAGAGCTGCTGAGAAAACAGCAATGAACAACAGAAAGGCAATGTATGGTATAGATTTTGGCGCGAGCCAGACCATTTGGAAAGGAAACGGAATTATAGGATTCAACATCAGAGACATCTTTAATACCAGAAAAATGAAAAACTTCTCTGATAATGCTCAGTTTACCCGAGAAATGGAAATGCAGTGGCAGCCAAGACAATTTGCTTTATCTTTCACGTATAAGTTCAAGCAAGGTGAGAAGATTGATGCCAAACCTAAAATTAAAAAAGATATTAATTCCAATACAAAAGGCGACGAAGAACAAGGCGGCCCGATGTAATATAACAAAAATCCCGAAAGTTACTTTCGGGATTTTTTATTTCTGTTATTTTACAGGTTCTGCTTTAGCGTATTTTTCTTTTTCAGCTTCATAGATTCTTCTTCTCAGATCACTGGTGGAAAACCGATGGTCTCTTTTATTGAAAAATAGCTCAATTCCTTTTTCTTCACAGTATTTTTTACCTGTAAAGTCTTTGTCCATATAATCATCTCCAATGATTCTTACGTCAATCACAAATGATTTAAGAATATCCAAAAGGTCTTCCTCTGTGTAGTAAGGAATAATCTCATCCACAGCATTCACTGCCTTCAGTTGAATATATCGTTCAACAATAGTCTGGCTTGGCTTATTTTTAGTGGGACGGTCGTGGGACGGGTCAATCTGAAGTCCTACGATTAAATAGTCACATACGGTTTTAGCTTCTTCAAGCATTTTGATGTGACCTGCATGTAATAAGTCAAACGACGAAAATGTAATACCTATTCTCTGTGTCTTCATACTAATTTAAAATTAAAGCTTCCATGAATCAATGTTCTTAAAAATCACAACAGATATTCAGGAAGATGTTTTTGTAATTTGTTTTATGATCGTTTAAATGTTCTCTTTATGTAAGCATTTCTGAATGCTAAGTTATGAATTTCTGGTGTTCAGATATTTCTGCCATTCCCAAACCGTTCTTAAAGCCTCTTCCAAAGATGTTTCAGACTTCCAGTTGAGTTCTTTTTCAGCTTTTTCAGGGTTGGCATATGCAATAGTAATATCTCCTTCTCTTCTGTCGCAGATCTGGTAAGGCACTTCTACATTATTCGCTTTCTCAAATGCTTTTACCACTTCCAGTACAGATGAACCTTTTCCTGTTCCCAGATTGTAAGTATCTATGACAGCATCCGATGAAGGATCTTCTATCAGTTTCTTTAATGCTGCAACGTGTGCTTTTGCCAGGTCAACAACATAGATATAATCACGAACGGCCGTTCCGTCCTGTGTAGGATAATCATCGCCCCATATATTCAGTTTCTCACGAACTCCTGAAGCGGTCTGCATTACATAAGGCACTAAATTATTAGGAATCCCGATTGGCAATTCTCCAATCTTTCCGGAAGGGTGTGCCCCGATTGGATTAAAATACCTTAATAGTGATATTTTACTTTGATAGGCTTTTGCAAAATCAATCAGGATCTGTTCTCCCATTTGTTTTGTTTTCCCATAGACACTTTCAGGCGTTTTCAGCGGAGTATTTTCATCTATTGGCATAACATCTGCCTGCCCGTACACCGTACACGATGAGCTGAAAATAAAATTGGAGATCTTTCTCGTTTTAAATTCCTGAAGAATATTAATCAAAGAAAACAGATTATTCTCATAATAATCAACAGGAATGATCTGGCTCTCTCCTACCGCTTTAGAAGCAGCAAAATTGATACAGCCATCAATCTGATGAGCATCAAAAACCTGAGTAAGAAGTTCTTTTCTTCTTAAATCAAAAGGATAAAAAACAGGTTTCTTACCAGTAATTTCCTCAATATTTTTTAAAATAAACCTTTCCGTATTGGATAAATCATCCACAATAACCACTTCAAAGCCGTTATTAAGAAGTTCTACTACAGTGTGAGAACCAATATATCCAAGGCCTCCGGTAACAAGTATTGTCATTTTTTCTTTATACTTTTACTAATCTTTGTCCTTTCCTATATTTTCTATTTCGTTAACTCCATTATAATTTTTCACTTTAAATACATTAACAATCAGTAAACTCAATATGAGGATAGTTAATAATTTAAAAGTAAAATGTTCTAAAATATTATTTCCATTTAAAAATCCAAGTAGCAAAGGGTAACCTAAAACAAAAATGGATAAAAATAAACTAAGATTTAGAAACAAAACAGCTTTATCATATTTTTCTACAAGATTGACAAAAGCAGATGAGTTAATAACTAACGAAATAGTAATAAGTAATGTTTTAAAAAGATTAAAGTCATTAAATATTTCAAGAACTGAAAATGCTGATATTATAAAAAAAACTAAGCTGATTAAAACTGCTAAGTAGTATACCAGCTTATATTTAAATATCTTTCTTTTCATTAATTATCCCATAAACTCAAGCACTGCATCTGTAATATACTTCAGCTGCTCTTCGTCTAATTCTGTATGCATTGGTAAAGAAATTACCTGATCCAGAAGCTTATCAGTATTCACAAAGTCTGCTGCATTACTTTCCTGAAAGTATGCTTTTTGCTTTCTTAGTGCTACCGGGTAATAGATCATCGCAGGGATTTCTTTCTCCGCTAAAAACTTCTGAAGTTCATTACGTTTTCCGTTCAGAATTCTTAAGGTATACTGGTGGAATACGTGAGTAGAATTCTCAGCTCTTTTCGGAGTCAGAATATTCGGGTTTCCTTCGAAAGCATCATCATAAAAGTCTGCTGCTTTTCTTCTTGCTTCGTTATAAGAATCAAGGTGAGGAAGTTTCTTTCTTAAAACCGCTGCCTGAATACTATCCAAACGTGAGTTTACTCCTACCTCATCGTGGTAATATCTCTCATACATTCCATGGTTTACAATTCCTCTTAAACGGTGAGCCAATTCATCATTATTGGTGAAAATAGCCCCTCCGTCTCCGTAGCATCCCAGGTTTTTTGACGGAAAGAAAGAAGTGGTTCCCACAGTAGACATTGTTCCTGCCTGTTTTACAGTTCCGTCTGAGAAGGTATATTCTGAACCGATTGCCTGAGCATTGTCTTCAATAACGTATAGATTATGCTCTTCAGCAATTTTTAAAATTTCTTCCATATTGGCACACTGTCCGAAAATATGTACCGGGATAATCGCTTTTGTTTTGGGTGTAATTGCTTTTTTAATCTGTTCTGTAGAGATTGTGAATGTATCATAATCTACATCTACCAATACAGACTTTAATTTAAGCAGGTGAATAACTTCTACTGTTGCAGCAAAAGTAAAATCAGCCGTGATAATTTCGTCTCCTTCTTTCAGGTCCAAAGCCATCAGGGCAATTTGTAATGCATCTGTACCATTGGCACACGGAATCACATGTTTTACTTCTAAATAAGACTCCAATTCATTCTGGAAAGACTTTACTTCAGGACCGTTAATAAATGCCGCAGAATCCATTACATTCAAAACTGCATTGTCTACATCACTCTTTATTTTGTAATACTGACTTTGCAAGTCAACCATCTGAATTTTTTTCATATAATAAATATTTCTGTAAAAATAAGGAATTTAAAATCCTATCAAAAATTTTATTGATTTTGTTTTTATCTTTATACAAATAAATTTTATGAAAAAACTTTTACTCTTTTGTTTCCTAACAGGTTACCTGACCGTTTCCGCACAAACGGAGCTTGTTTTTGTTTACTTCACGGATAAGCCTAATAAAGCTGCTTTTTATGCCAATCCGCTGTCCGAACTCAGTCAGAAATCACTCAACAGGCGTACTGCACTCGGAATCCCGCTTAATGATCAGGATGCTCCTATTGAGCAGTCTTACCTTCAGAATCTTCAAAATTTGGGATTTGTTGTTACGGATTATTCAAAATGGCTTAATGGTGCGGCAGTCAATGCCACTCCTGCGCAAAAAACTTTACTGCAGGCTCAAACTTATGTTTCATCCGTTGAAAGTTTTGCAAGAAACAGCTCTGGTACTACGGTGAAAACAGCACCTGGAAAATGGAAAGATGATGCCAGCATCAATAAAACACTTACCAACTTCAATTATGGTTCTGGGGCAGGACAAATTGATCAGGTTAACATCCGGCCGCTTCATCTGGCAGGCTATACAGGAACGGGAGTTTCCATAGCAGTGATTGATGCAGGATTTCCAACGGTAAATACAGGAACTGCCTTTTCAAGATTGTGGACTAATAATCATATCAAAGCCTCTTATGATTTTGTTACCAAAACCGGAGATATTTATAATACGGCCCTCAGTACTCATGGTTCTGTCGTGTTAGGTGTTATGGGTGGATATCTGCAAGATGTTTTTGTAGGTGCGGCACCTGATGCTGATTTTTATCTTTACCGAAGTGAAAATGCAGCTGTAGAAATCCCCGAAGAAGAACTATACTGGATTGAAGCTGCGGAGGAAGCGGACAGAAAAGGAATAGAAATCATTACCTCATCATTGGGATACAATATTTTTAACGAAAGCCGTTACAATTATACGTATGCCGATATGGATGGTAATACTTCATTCATTGCCCGCGGAGCCGGCATTGCCGCTGAAAAAGGTATTTTTGTTCTTGCCGCTGCAGGTAATTCCGGACAACAGCCGTGGCACTATCTTTTGACACCATCTGACAATGCAAAAGTGTTCTCTATTGGAAATGTGGATGCTGCCGGAAATGCCTCCCCCTCTTCTTCTTATGGACCCAATGCTCTCAGCGTGGTAAAACCTGACGGAAGTACTCAGGGAACCGGCACTACAACCGTTTATGATAATGCTACTTTAATTGTGAATGGAACTTCCATTGCGACTCCTATTGCTGCCGGAGGTGTAGCGTGTCTTATTCAGGCTTTTCCAACGATGAACAGGGAACAGATGAGAACAAAGCTGAGACAGACTGCTTCACTTTATCCTGCCCATTCGGATCAGATGGGATTTGGGATTCTTAATTTCGGAAGCTTATATAATCTTGTTCTGAATACCTCTGAGACTGTAAAAAAAGAAAAGTTCTCTATATTCCCGAATCCTGTAAAAACCATCCTGAATATAGCATCAGAGTTAGAAGTTCAGTCGTTAGAAATATATGATAATCTGGGAAGACTCATTAGAACAAGCACCAATCAGAAATCCATAAAAGTAGAGGATTTTGCAAAAGGGACCTATTATCTTAAAATTCAGACGAAGGATAAGGTTTTCTATGAAAAATTCTTAAAGGAATAATTTTTTGTTTCCCGCAGATTATTCGGATTGAGCAGATTTATTTACAACATAAACATTGGGTGATCTGTGGGAGATATATTACTATTTTTGGTCGTATTACAACATAAAAATAAGTTTGAGCTAAAGCTCATTGAATGGTTTATAATAAAAAACGGGCTAAAGCCCGTTTCTATTGATATTGATTATCATTTCGTTATGATCATTCTTATTTTAAAAATTGCTTATGCAGAGTTTCTGCTCGCATTAATATTCCCGAACAGTGAACGTGTTACCAGCTTTTCATAAGCTTCTTTGTTGCCTTCTCCTTTTTGAATCTTCATTAAAGCATATTGCTGAATACTCAACAGCGGAAGGACGATCTTCTCACGGATCTTTACCGATTTTCTGGAAAGCGGATCTTCTTCCTGAAGCATTTTAAATCCTGTCAGTTCCAGCATAATATCTCTTGAAAGCTCATATTCATCGAAAAGAACATTCCAGAATGCACCGAATTTCGGATTGTTTTTGATATAGTAAGTCAATGGGAAGTAAGATTTGTTCATACTCATCATGGAGTTCAACACTAAAGTTTTAAAGAAATCCGAACCTTTATACAATTCTCTTACTTCTTCAAACCTGCCCTGCTCTTTCATCTTTTGCATGGCATATCCAAAACCGAAGAATCCTGGCACATTCTGTTTCAATTGCGACCATGATCCTACAAACGGGATGGCTCTCAGATCTTCAAATCTTAGCTCACTTCCGTTTCCTCTTTTTGAAGGACGGCTTCCGATATTCGTTTTTCCGTAATATTCCAGCGTACTCATTTCCTGAAGGTAGGGGACAAACATCGGATGCGCTTTCAGATCTGAATATTTCTTATAGCTGATATCTGCAAGCTCAATAATCAGTGCTCTTTCCTTTTCTGTAAGTTCTTTTTTTGAATTTTTGAATACATCATTTTCAACACCTGCTGTCAGAAGCTGTTCAAAGTTATATTTTGCCTGCTCTTTATTCCCAAAAATACTGGTAATCGTTTGTCCCTGAATGGTTAATTCAATCTTATTATTGGCAATTGTTTTTCCCTGAGAAGCATAGAAATCGTGGGTTTTTCCGCCACCTCTGGCTGGTGGTCCTCCTCTGCCATCAAAGAATACAACTTTAATATTATTCTCTTCCGAAAGTTTTGTCAGTACTTCTTTGGCTTTATAAATTTCCCAGTTGGCTTTTAAATATCCTCCGTCTTTGGTTCCATCCGAGAAGCCAAGCATAATCGTCTGCTGATTTCCTCTTTTTTCCAGGTGCTTTTTATAAACAGGATTATGATACAGCTCATTCATTACATGCTCTGCATTGGCAAGCCCTTCCATGGTTTCAAAAAGTGGAACAATATCCATATTGATGTCTTGATCTTTATAACCACAGATTTTAAAGAAGGCATATACGTTCATAACGTCTTTTACAGCATCAGAATTGGAAATAATATAACGGTTCATTCCTCTTAGTCCGTTCAGGTTCTGGATATCCGTAACCTGTGAAACCGTTAACAAAGTATCTTTTACAATATCTTCGAAATCCTCCACATGAACCGTTTCTGAAATCTGAATAAGTTTGTTGAACTTCTGTTCGTAATCAGCCTCTTCATTTCCGTATAGTTTTGCATACACCTCATCAATAACTTTCTGGTGAATTCTGCTGTCCTGGCGGATATCCAGTGTCGCAAAGTGAGTGCCGAAGATCATCACACGGTCTCTGAAATTAATCAAAAGATCCAAAAACAAAGAATTATGTTCGTTGATCAGTATTTTTTCTGCTTCATTTGCTTTCTTTAAAATATCTTCTGCTTTAATACTTTTCCCATCAAAAATGGCAGCATACAGTTCTTCACTTAATTGGGTCAACACTTCTGAAACGCCTCTGAAACTCAATCGTCTTCTGATAAATTTCAGATGGCTGTAGTATGATTTCAGAATTGCAGAACGAAGTTCTTCCGCTACTCTTTTCGTTACCTCTGCGGTTACAAAAGGATTTCCGTCTCTGTCTCCACCCGGCCAGAAACCCAGCTGGATAATATCTTCATGAAGGTGGAAATGGCCATTCCCGAAAGTCTTTTTGATCTTGGTAAAAAGTTCACCAATGGTGTCATAATATACATATCTCAGATAGGAAATAATACTCAGCGCTTCATCTATTGGAGTAGGTTTCTCCTTGTTGACGAAAGGAGTTTTCCCCAACTGCTGCAGAAGCATATCAATCTGAGTTACCGAATCACTGGTAATAGCTCCTCTCAAATCCTGAATAATTCTCTGTACCGAACTTGGATAAAACTGAGTAGGGTGTGCTGTAAATACAACCTTAACACTAAAATCTTTTAATTTTTCGCGTACTTTTTCAATTTTATGATCCTGAAAAGAACGTTCGAAGAGATTGGTCACTGTTCCGTTATCACTTTCAGAATGAAGATTGGGAAATGCAGCATCCTCAATACTATCAAACAAAACAACCTGTCTTTCTATATATTGAATGATCTTGAAAAGCAGTTCCAGTTTCTGCTCCTCAGTCTGAAGATCGGTATGGTTTTTAAAAAATTCTTCGACGATATTTTCAGGGGTTTTTCCTGCTTCATAGCCGGTTCTGCTTTCCTCATAAAGAAATGGAAGCAGCATTCCGATATTCGTCATTTTATCATAAGGCAGGCTCATAAATAATGAATTATAGATCTGGAACTTATTTTCCACAATCTGCCTGAATTTTTCTGCGCGTTGGTCGTGTATCATATTAACAAATGTAAGCGATTTTCAAATTAGTTGGATTGACAAATGGCAAAAATAAAGGACAAAAAATATTTTTTTTAAAAAATATTATAAATACTTTTTCCACAGTAAACAAACGATTAACTATGGGATATTTTTACAGGTTTTAAAATTATAGAAATCCGTTTTAGTCATTCAGGATTAATATAATTTGATTAACTTTACTGTTAACGCTATCCATAATCCATGAAAAAAATATGTACTTTTTTACTCATAACACTTCTGCTCATCTCTTGTGAAAAAGATTGTTATAATGCTCCATTACCCGTCATTTTTGAGTTCGTCAATTCCAACAATGAAAATCTTATTACCAACGGGACATTGACTACTTATTCCGTTCAGGATGAAAATAATGTCAGTGTACAATTGTCCAAAACATCGGATAATAGAGTTCTTTTAGAAAATGTAGGAGCTTATAATGGGACAAAAAAGTATGAATTCTTTTCTAACATTAAAGACCTGGACTTTTCCATTCAATCATCAGAATTTAATGGAGGTTGTGATGGCTATCAGATCAATAAATTAACGTTTACAGGTATAGATATTGATGTAACTGCTGAAAAAGGATATTATAAAATTGTATTGGAATAATTCTCTTTTTTAAATTTGCACCGGAAACCCATTCTTTATGAAAGTAATCATCGCATTTTCCCTGATTCTCTCTAATCTGCTTTATAGCCAGATCAAGGTTCCCGACGATTATAAAAAAATTCCTGATATTCTGGATACCGCAGATTATCTCTACCCTTTCATTGTTCCTGATAAAGAATATGCTTACTGGCGCGTTCTCAGTAATGATATAGATTATGAAAAAGCTGTCATTTATGAAAGCCAGGCTCCCGATTTTATGACGATCAATGAACCTGCTCCCGAAAGAGGTTTTTTCCAGAAATGTATAGGGAATAACTGTTTTTCATACATTCTGGCGTGTAAAAATGAAAGATCTGTTTATTTTTCCAATGAACAGCAACTGAGAGATTTTATCGGAACGGTTGACAATCTTCCGGAGGCTATTTTATTGGCCAAAACGTATGGTTATTCGGTGGATACGAGTAACCGTTTTACAGGAGCATATAAAATTGAAGACCGCCATATTTCCATGTATCTGATGCAGTCTAAGGGTTGTCCGGTTGTGAAAGAATCTTTTTTGGTTAAAATCAACAGAAAAACCGGAAAGCTGGAGGCAAAAAGTAATGGAATCTATGCAAAGGATGAAAACTGTACTGCTTTATAATTTTTTTTGAAAACGCTAAGACGCAAAACAGTTTTATATACTTCATGTTTTAAGGCACAAGGATTTTATCTGCGATAAAATTGATAATCTCATATTTTAAACCATTAAGATTTTTTAAGATGATAAGAGTAGTTAAGGGAAATAGCTGAAGCTATTTTTTAGCGATGTACTTCATTTTTCCATCACAGATGGTCTTAATTATTCTTATTGTCTTCATTAACCTTAATGGTTTAATTTCTTATATATTAATAGCTCCCTGCCCGGATGCTATCAGATAAGCTTCTTTAAGCGTTTCAGAATAGGTTGGATGCGCATAGGAAATACGGAACATATCTTCTGCGGTCACTTCATATTCCTGAGCAATGACACCCTGAGCAATCAAATCTGCGGCTCTGGCACCAATGATATGAACTCCCAGCACTTCTCCATACTTCGGATCTACCAAAACTTTGGCAAAACCTTCTATATCCATTGAAGCGCGGGCCCTTGCGCTGGCAGAAAACGGGAATTTCCCTACATTATATGCGATGTTATTTTGTTTCAGATATTCTTCCGTATACCCTACTGAAGCTACTTCCGGCCAGGTATACACCACGGAAGGAATACGGTTATAATGAATATGATGCTTTTGTCCATTGATTGTTTCGGCTACAAAAACACCTTCTTCTTCCGCTTTGTGAGCCAACATTGCGCCACCGATAACATCTCCGATTGCATAGATATTGGATGCTGAAGTCTGGTTGTTTTCATTTACTTTAATAAAGCCTCTTTCATCCAGCTGTATATCTGTATTTTCAAGTCCGAGGCCTTTTACATAAGGACTTCTTCCCACCGCTACCAATACATAATCTGCTTCCAGCCCTCCTTCTGTTCCATTTTTATCCTTAAAAAAAACTTTGCCCTTAGAGTCTGCATTCTCAGTTCTATAAACAGCATGATTAAGACGGATATCAATACCTTCTTTTTTCAGGATTTTCTGAAGGCTTTTTCCCAGCTCATGATCCATTGTGGCAATCAGATGATCAGCATATTCAAGGATAGTCACTTTAGTTCCTATACGGTTGAAAATGGAGGCCATTTCCACCCCTATTACTCCACCGCCGATGATGACCATAGATTCCGGTTTTTCCTCTAAAGACAATGCTTCTGTGGAAGTAATAATTCTTTTTTTATCAATTTCAACTCCGGGAATAGTGGATGGTTTCGAACCTGTAGCAATGATATAATGCTGTGCAGTAATTTCTCTCATCTCAGTTTCGTTGACAATTTTTATGATAGAATTATTAACAAAGCTTGCTGTTCCTTTTAACCTTGTAATTTTATTTTTGTTCATTAAAAAATCCAGGCCTCCCGTATTTTTTGAAACTACCTCTGCTTTTCTCTTATACATCTGAGAAAAATCCAGTTCTATCTGATCCAGCTTAATCCCATGCTCCTTGAATTGATGCTGTGCCTCCGCATAATGATGAGTGCTGTCCAATAAAGCTTTGGTCGGAATACAGCCTACATTGGTACATGTTCCTCCCAAAGTATCATATTTCTCAATAATCACGGTTTTATATCCCAGCTGTGCGCTTCGTATCGCTGCAACATATCCTCCGGGTCCTGAGCCGATTACGGCAATGTCATAATGATCCATTTGATTTATTTATTTTTTTATGATTAAATTTACTTGCAAAACAAAAGCAAAATTAAATTAAACACTTTCAATTTGCAAGTATTATTTTAAAATTAACAAAATGAGTAAAAAAAGATCCGACTGCCCGATCAGCTGTTCCCTGGAAATGTGGGGGGACAAATGGTCTCTGTTAATCATAAGAGATCTTATGCTGAAAAAGGAATGCACTTATGGAGACTTCCTTAAAGCTGATGAAAAAATAGCAACGAATATTCTGGCTGCGAGGCTTCAAAACCTTTTGGACAGCGGGATAATTGACAAAAAAGATCATCCGGACAGTAAGCTGAAAATTCTTTATTTCCTGACCCGAAAAGGGATTGACCTGATTCCCGTCATTGTTGAAATCAATCTTTGGGGTGATCAGTATCTCACAATTCCCGATGACCGTAAAAAACTATTGGACGATATTAAAAAAGATAAGGAAGGTTTTATAAAAAGAGCAAAAGCTTATCTTTCTTCTAAAGGATAAGATGCTTTAAAAGAACGGCTCATGGCGATAGCTTTTATAATATGGAATAATAGCAATTTTAAAATTTCATTAACTCACTTTTCCTTTTTCATTCCGTAAATTTGGCTTAAAATAAATTTAGAACAATGCTTAATTTCGAGTTTAAAAACCCTACAAAAATACTTTTTGGAAAAGGCGAAATCGCTAAAATCTCCAAAGAAATTCCCAAAGATGCAAGAATTTTAATGATTTACGGTGGCGGAAGCATCAAAAACAATGGTGTTTACGACCAGGTAAAAGAGGCTTTAAAAGAGCATGAATTATATGAATTCGGCGGAGTTCCTGCCAACCCTGAATATGAAGTTTTGATAAATGCCCTAAGCTTTATCAAAGAAAAGAATATTACTTACCTTCTTGCTGTAGGAGGCGGATCTGTAATTGACGGAACGAAATTTCTATCCGCAGCCGCGAATTATGAGGGTGAACCATGGGAGATCCTGAGAAAGTCTGTAAGAACATTTGAAGGACAGGGTATGCCTTTTGGAAGCATTTTAACTTTGCCTGCAACAGGTTCTGAAATGAATTCAGGTTACGTTATTTCCAGAAGAGAAACCAATGAAAAATTATCTTCAGGAGGGCCTGGACTTTTCCCACAGTTCTCTGTACTGGATCCGGAAGTAATCAGATCTATTCCAAAAAATCAAATCGTAAACGGAATTACAGATGCCTATACTCACGTTTTAGAACAATATATGACGGCTCCTTCTTCTGCTGATCTTCAGGAAAGAATTGCAGAAAGTATCCTGATCAGCCTGCAGGAAACCGCTCCTAAAGTATTGGCTGATGATTTCAACTACGATGCTGCAGGAAACTTTATGTGGTGCTGTACAATGGCTTTAAACGGGCTGATCCAGAAAGGGGTGATTACAGACTGGGCAGTACATGCAATGGGACACGAGCTGACAGCTTATTTCGGTATTGACCATGCAAGAACACTGGCAATTATTGCTCCATCACATTACCGCTACAACTTTGAAGATAAAAAAGGAAAACTGGCTCAGTACGCTGAGAGAGTTTGGGGAATCAAAGACGGAATTGTAGAAGAAAAAGCTGAACTGGCCATTAAAAAACTGGAGGAATTCTTCCACAGTCTTCATATCAAAACCAGACTTTCCGAGTATACGGAAGACTTTAAAGGAACTGCTGAAAAAGTTGAAAAAGCCTTTACAGACAGAAACTGGTTAGGTCTTGGAGAGTATAAAAAACTGACTCCACAGGATGCCTATAAGATTGTAGAAATGAGTTATTAAGGGATTCCGAGGCGGGTTTCGGGGTACGGGATATAAAGTTTTGCGTTACACTGTTTCGGGATTCGGATAAAAGGGTTTATATTCATTTTCACGTTGAAAATAAATAACCCGAAACTCGCATCTCGTATTGCAAGCTCTATGAAATTATTTAATTTACAAACATTCGTTTAAAAAATCATTATTTCATTATAGATATTTCAAATTTATTTATATTTTAGCATATTCTTAAATTTGTGAAAATGAAAAAACAGCTACTTTTATTTGCCTTTTCTGCTTTGGCGCTTACTTCTTGTAAAGATGACAATCTTGAAGCTTATGATATGGATATCATGAAAGGAGATTGGAAGGAAGTTAAAAGGGAAGTAATTTCCGGAAAGGATAATAAAACAGTGCTTTATACTGAAACTTTAACCGGATGTGCAACCAAAAATACTCTTTTCTTAAGAACAGATTATTATGTGAGCTATACGGCATATACAGGTGAAGGGGCCAACTGTACTCCAGCTCCGAAAACTGAAGGTAGATATACCTACGATGCCGATTCAAAAATTATTGGAATTAAACTTGGCGACGAAGGATCTGTAAACTACAGAGTAGATATGCTGACAGGCAAAGATCTTAAGCTTGCCCAGCAATCAGGGATCTTTGATATGAATGGAGATAAAATTCCTGATATCCCTTACGTTACCTACAAAAGATAAATCATAAACTCCCGCTAATCGGGAGTTTTTTATTACTTTTATATCTAATTTAAAACTGAATATAATGAAGAAGATTCTATCAGCATTTCTATTGCTGTATTTTGCTATTTCCTTTTCTCAGGAAAAAAAACCGATGTTCTGGCAGGACATCCAGGAGTTCAAAAAGCTGGATCAGCAAAATCCACCTCAAAAGGATGCTATTTTATTTATCGGAAGTTCCTCATTCACCAAATGGACTGATGTAGCAGATTACTTCCCTGGTAAAACAATTATCAACAGAGGGTTCGGAGGTTCGAGACTTACCGATCTTAATGATTTTGCGAATGACCTTTTAGCTCCTTATCAACCCAAACAGATCATTATTTATTGTGGTGAAAATGATTTTGCCGACAATCACCAGCTAAAAGCAAAAGTGGTTGTAGACCGATTCAAAACTTTTTACAAAAAAATCCGTGAAAGATTTCCTGATATTGAAGTAGATTATATCTCTATCAAATACTCGCCAAGCCGCGAAGTAATCTGGCCGCAGATGAAAATCGCCAACAAAAAGATTGCGGCATTCATGAAAAAAGAACCTAATGCAGAATTTATTGATGTAACTAAGGCCATGGAAGATGCTAATGGAAATGTAAGAAAGGATATTTTTGTGGAAGATATGCTTCATTTTAAACCGGAAGGATATAAAATCTGGGCAAGGATAATCACTCCTTATCTGAAATAAAAATGAAAGAACACCGGGATTTACCTATTTATAAAAAGGCTGAAGAGATCTACAAAACATTGCAGATCATTACAGACCTCTTTCCTGAAGATAATGATTATCTCCAACATCTGAAATCTAATTTATTAGGAGATATCATGATAATTCAGGCTAAAATTTCGGGTGCTGAAGCTGTGAAGCTGTATGATATTAAAATGGAAAATGCAGCTATAATCCGAAAAGCAGCCCGGGAAATTATGGTAAGTGGTAATCACTTGGAATTATTAGGATTTTCTGATGCAAAATATTATAAAATTATCAGAAACCTTATAGAAGACTTTCGTCTTTTATTTATTGATTGGGTCGCCGGGTTTAATCCAAAGCATTATATTGTTGATGAATGGGGACTCTTTAATCCTCCTGGTATATCACCTGATTATGTTCAAAGAGATGATGAACTGGACTTTTTGGATGAAGATGATGAAGATAATTAAAGTCAAAAAAAACGATTCCTGAAATGGGAATCGTTTTTTTATTTTATTTCTTTCTCTTCGATTTAGATTTTGCTTTTTGCTGAGCTCTGTTGGCTCCAAACTTCTTAGGTGCTTTTCTCTTGGAAGGCCCACCCCAGTTTTCTTTGGTATTTTTAGCTTTTTTCTCATGGAATGCGCCTCCTCCATCATTCAGTTTTACCTGTGCAGGGTTTTTCATAACTACCTGCTCTTCTTCAGCGGCGATCTTTTTAGGATTGATCTTAACTTCCTCAGGGAATTCATTAAATTTCAATTCCTTATCCATCAACAACTCAATATCAAGAAGCAAAGGTTCTTCTTTTTTCGTTACAAAAACCAAAGCTTTTCCTTCTTTATCAGCTCTACCTGTTCTACCGATTCTGTGGATATACTGCTCCGGAATATCAGGCGTTTCAAAATTGATTACATGTGTAATATTTGAAATATCAAGACCTCTTGCCATTACGTCCGTGGTAATCAGACCTCTGATCTCTTCATTCTCAAACCTCTTCATTGCTTTTAGTCTGTAGTTCTGCGATTTATTCGAGTGAATCACATCAAACTGTTCAGGGAAGAGCTCATCGATTTTAGTAAAGAGCAGGTCGGCATGTCTTTTATTATTATTAAAAATCAATACTTTGGACATATCAGCATTGCTTTTCAGTAAATGTTCAAGCAAATTGATTTTAGTATTAAAGTTTTCAACTTTGTAACCAGTTTGTTCAATTTTTTCAAGTGGTGTTCCTGATTTTGCCAGTGAAATTTCGATTGGATTGGCAAAATAGACATCCAGCATTTCATCTACAGCTTCTGTCATGGTGGCAGAGAAAAGAATGTTCTGTCTCTTCTCTTTCATCATTTCAAAAATGTGAGTAAGCTGTGGTCTGAAACCAAGGTTAAGCATCTCATCGAACTCATCAATGATCAGCTTCTGAACTTCTTTCAGGGAGATCGCATTATCTATGGAAAGGTCCATCACTCTTCCCGGTGTTCCTACCAGAATATCACATCCATCGTTGAATAACAATTTTTGAGTATTGATATTTTTTCCACCGTATATTCCGATTACTCTTGCAGTAATATTTTCTGTCAGTTTTTCAAGGATTTCCGTTACCTGCACCACCAATTCTCTTGTAGGAACAAGTACTAAAACAGTTGGATTTCCTGTTTTACTATATTTCCAGGTTTTCAGAACGGGTAAAAGATAAGCCAATGTTTTTCCGGTTCCGGTCTGTGCAATTCCCATTACATCTCTTCCCGAAAGAATAGGCTTTAAGCTCTTCTCCTGAATTGGAGTAGGTTCAAATAATTCCAAATCCGCTAAAACATCAAGAATTTTAACCGGAAGGTCAAAATCCGCAAAAGTGAGTTTTTCCATTTTGCAAAGATAGGTATTTAATTACAAGTTGAAAATTAGAGGTGGCAGATATTAGGCAGCAGGCTGCAGAGAGTAGCTATCTGATTATAGGGAATCACTACCAAATACACTGATATTTCTAGCAACAAAGAACAACCAGCAACAAATTAATCACTCACTCACCTTTACACTATTGACTTTAATTTTAATATCATCATCTTCCCATTTGCTGGAGGTAACGATAACATATCCTTTCTTTCTCGGATCTTTTTTGATGGGAAACTTATCTTCTTCCCATTGATTACAGTGCGTTGAGATAGAAGGCAATAAAGGTTTCCAGCCCGTTTTATTCAAAGTATACACATAAAACGGATGCCAGCAGCTGGTACACCAGTTCGGGTAAAATCCGATCTCATCTTTCCCGTCATCATTAAGATCTCCTAAATTATACAGACTTCCCTGATTGGCAGGCGTGATCGTTATAGGTTTTATATTTTTATCACTGAAATAAATTGTTGTTTCACACTTCCCTTCACATTCCTCACCACAGTCGCTGACTTTTGTGTAAGCATATTCTTTTGTTCCGTTTCCGTCAAAATCTCCCTGAAGTTTCTCTTCGGTTCCTTGCTGGGCAATACAATGTGAGCTGAATAAGGTAATGGCTGTTATAATAAGTGTTTTCATAGTTTTGTTTTAAATGTGGGAGGCGGGGTTCGGGTTAGGAGTTCGGGATTCGGGTTACGTGGTTCGAGATTCGAGGTTCGTGGTTTGTGGTTCAGATTGTATGTTATCATGCAGAATAGAAAATAATAAAATCTTCAACTTTAATTTTGTACTACTTTCTCGTTACTCTCAGTAAAAGTATGAGAACTAAAATGACTGAAAAGATAAAGCCTAAAACTGCTACCAAAGATAATTCTCCAATTCTTGGCCCTGATTCGGAAGAAAAAACAATGGCTGTAGCAATAATATTTGCTCCTAAAATCATGGCAAGAATCAGATTTACCACACTTGATTTGATGAGCTGATTGGTCTTCTCTATATTTTTGATTTCGCTGGAAACGGTGAATTTATTATCATCCAGTTTTTGAAGAACAGAACGGAGTTCTTTAGGGATTTCATCTACATTATCTGTGAAATTCATCATCCGGTCCATTCCTGTTTTTAAAAGATTCTTAGGACTGATTTTCTTGGTGAAAATCTTTTTGGTGTAAGGATGAAGACTTTTAACAATATCAAGATCAGGATTAATACTCCTTCCCACTCCTTCTATCAGGCTGATTCCTTTGAATAAAAGATAAAAATAATCCGGCATATAAAGCCTGTTGTCCTTCAAAATATCTTTCATCTTGTTGATGATCACCTGTACATTAATATCCTGTAATGATGAACTGTGAACAAAATTCAGAATTTCCTCCACATCGTTTTCAAAACGCCTTTCATCAGGTATTTCATAGCTTATCGCCATTTTTTTAAGTGAACGGACTATTTTATGGGAGTTTTTGGCGACGAAGCTTACAATAAGATTTTCAAGAATTTCTTTATCATTAGGCTGAATTTTCCCTACTGCACCAAAATCAATGAAAACAATTTTGCCGTCTTTTCTCACTAAAATATTTCCGGCGTGAGGATCAGCATGGAAAAATCCATAGTCTAAAATCTGTGATACAAAGAGTCTCAATCCAGCTTCTGAAACTTTTACAGGATCGATATCATTGACCAGCAGAACAGATTTATCGGTTACTTTGATCCCATCAATAAATTCCATACAAAGAATATTGTTGTTGGAAAACTCTTCGTACACTTTAGGAACATATGTTTCCTTATTATTTTTAAAATTCAGACGGAACTGCTGGATATTATTTCTTTCATTGATGAGAGAAACTTCTTCCAGTAAAGATCTTTCGAAAGTAGAAATTGCCTGTTTCAGATTCAGTTTTTCTCCTATTTCGGAATAAGCAGATATGAGCTTTTCAATATCTTTAATCAACAGTAAATCATCTTCAATAACTGACTGTACATTGGGCTTTCTCAATTTTAAAATCACCGGACTGCCATCCAGCAGAACAGCTTTGTAAACCTGTGCAATGGAAGCCGTGGCCAGAGGCTTTTTCTCAATTTCACGGAAATAATCTTTAACGGAAATATTAAATTCACTTTCCAGCGCTTCTTCTACGTCCATATCTACCGTATCCACTTTGTCCTGAAGTTTCTGCAGCTCCTGGATCAATTCCGGTGGCAATAAGTCTTCCCTGTTACTGAATGTCTGACCCAATTTTACAAAGGTTGGTCCAAGCTCTTCGAGAGCAAGTCTTATTCTTTCATAAACGGTTCCTTTTGAAATAATTTCATCGGAATGACCAGAAGCTTCTTCCTGCTTATTTCCATTCATTCTGGCCAAAAGATCTTTGAATCCATATTTACTTAGTACGGAAATCAGTCTTGCGGATCTTTTCAGTTTTCTTTGAGGTTTATCAAACATAGTGTATCAATAGTAGGTGCAATTTACTCCAAAAATTGTTCCTTTATGAAAAGAATGATGACAACATCGCTAATGAATAAAATTAAAAATAACAACACATAATCAGCATTTTAAAGGATAAAATACATCAATATCAATAAAAACACATCATATATTATAAAAATTAATATATTTACAACATACAAATTAAAACAATTCAAAAGTATTAAAACATGAAAAATTTACGCAACAACAAACTTTCAAGAGAACAATTAAAAGGAATTGCAGGAAGCGGAATCATTATCGGAAACTGCTCAAACCAATGCTGCCCTACAGATGGAAGACCGAAATGTCCTGGACTGATCTGCCCTGCTGTAGTATGCCCTCAGTATATGTAAGATCATATTTTATATAGAATTATACAGTACCCGAAGAAATATTCTTCGGGTATTTTTTTTACCCTGAAAAATGCCTATGTACCTCAATTTCTGGCACATTATTTCCATCTGAAAAGAAAAAATACAAATATTTAATTACAACACTATGTTAAAAAAAATTATTTCAGCTGGTCTTATTTTGTCAGCAGTTCTGTTTACAACACACGTAAAAGCACAGGTAGCATCAGCTAGATCTATTGCAGAGGTAGCCACAAAAGAAATGAGCTATTTAGGGCTTACAGAATCACAGGCAAATAAGGTTACAGAGATCAATAAAATGACAGCAGATGCACTTATTTCTCTTGATAACAAAGCTGGTGACAACAGCAGTTCCCAGAATAATAAAATGATCGCTGACGAATTTGTAAGCATCATTGCCCAACGTCACCAGGCGATGGAGCAGATTCTTACTCCTGAGCAGATGGCTGTAGTAAAGCAAGACAGAACAGAAAAGATTGCTCTTTTCAGAACATTGATTATGGTTCCTATCCTGGATCTGACTGAAAGACAGGTTGAGCAGGTATACGAGATCAACTTCAAAGGAGTACAGAAGGTTCAGAAAGATTTTGGAAAGCGTCTTAACAAGAAAAATGCAGGTCCTGAGGATGCTGACAGCAATAAGGCAAAAAAGGTTATTATCAGTGATTTTAAAACACTGGATAAAGATTTTAAAAATATCTTAAGTCCCGAACAGTATGAGGTGTATAAAAACAACCAGGATATCATCAGAGAATCGGCTAAGAAAGGATAATTCAGCGCGTTTGAGTAGTTAAAATTTCGGGGCGGCTCCATAGGAGCCGCCCCGAAGTTCTTTATTTAAGATACGTTTCGTAAAGATCTTTTCTCCTGTCTTTCATGACCTGTACAGAACCGTTATGATGGAGGTCTTTCAATAGGTTCAGATCTACATCTACAATCAGGGTCATTTCGGTATTTGGAGTAGCTTCTCCTTTCACAGCATTGGATGGGAAGGCAAAATCGGAAGGAGTAAATACGGCAGCCTGTCCGAACTGAATGTCCATATTGTTGACCTTCGGAAGATTTCCTACACAACCGGCAATGGCAACGTAGCATTCATTTTCAATGGCTCTTGCAGCAGCGCAGTGGCGTACTCTCATGTAGGCATTCTGAGTGTCTGTAAGATAAGGAACAAACAGGATCTTCATTCCCTGATCAGCTAAAATCCTTGGTAATTCCGGGAATTCTACGTCATAGCAGATGACAAGACCTATTTTTCCGCAGTCGGTATCAAAAACCTTGATTTCATTTCCGCCTTTCATTCCATAATACCTCTTTTCGTTCGGAGTAATGTGAATTTTTCTGTATTCATCCACACGGCCATCCCGGTGAAGAAGATAGCTTACATTATACAAATCATTATTGTCATTATCGAAAACAGGCATACTTCCGGAAATGATATTCACGTTATAACTGATTGCCAGTTCAGAAATTTTATTTTTAATCTGTTCCGTAAGCTTAGCCAGCTCTATCATACTGTCTCTTTCAGAAAGATTGTTGAAAGGAGCAAGCAAAGGAGTGTTAAAGAGTTCCGGGAAAAGAACAAAGTCTGATTTGTAATCTCCCATTACGTTTACAAAGAATTCTACCTGCTCATAAAAGGCTTCGATATCTTTAAAATGCCTCATCTGCCATTGCACCAATCCAAGCCGGATAATACTGTCCTGCATGGTATTCGGTTTTCTGCTGTAATAGATGTTGTTCCATTGTAAAAGAACTGCATTTTCTCTGGAAGCTTCATCTTCCGGAAGATATTTTTTCAGGATTCTTATCGGAAGAAAATTATTGGAAAGCTGGAAAGAAAGTACCGGGTCATAAATCTCTTTATCCCTTACTTTTCTGATATATTCTCTTGGGGAAAATTCGTGGCTGTATTTGTGATAATTCGGGATTCTACCGCCCAGAACAATGGATTTCAGATTTAAGTGTTCACAAAGTTCTTTTCGGGCATCATACAATCTTCTTCCCAAACGGAGTTCACGAAATTCAGGATCTACAAAAACTTCAATTCCATACAGGACATTTCCTGTGGAAGTATGTGTATTGAATGTATAATTTCCTGTAATATCGCTGTAGGTATGATCATCTCCAAACTCATCATAATTGACGATGATGGAAAGCGCTACAGCAGCCAATTTACCGTCTACTGTAATACAAATCTGTCCATTAGGGAACATTTTTGTAAGCTTATCAATACTTTTTTTGGACCAAATGGACTCCGACATTTGCGGGTAGGCCCTTTTCATCGTTTCCGCCAGTTCATCATAATCCTGAAGAGTCAGGTTTCTTGTTTCTATTTGCATCTGATGTAATTTTACTTAAATTTAGGGAAAATATTTTACTTAAATCCTTATACAAAGTACTTCCCAAACTATTTATACAAAATTTAACAGTGGATATCACCGAAACTTTACAGGCAGCAGTTTACTCAAATAATTACTGGAAACATTCTGATTTCAGCTCTGTTATGGAGGCACTTATACCCCATTATAACATTGATATAGAAATGGATACAGAAAAAATAACTATCCTGCGCCTTGAAAATAAAATCATCGCATATATCTGTTTACATTATCCTCTGATTTTTATCGAAAGTCAACATGCTTTACAAGTAAAAAATATTCTTCATACATTTCATGATATAGAATACATTATTGTTGATACTCTCTCTAATCCATATCTATCTGTAAATCCTGATATTTACAATGTTTATTTTGACCTTATGGAAAATTTAAATGCTTTTTCTGCTGAAGATTTTTATTTTTACAACGTCAATTAAAAATCATTTTCGTCCGATTACATTAAAGCATAATTAGCAGACCGCTCCTCCGGAGCTTTATTTTTATAGGAACTTCTTTTTTCTACTAACAGCAGATCCCGACGGGATCAAATCCAGCTCCAATGGGAGCTAACTGTTAATAGGACATATTTGTTTTAAAATTATAGCTCCGGAGGAGCGACCTGTTAATTTATGCTGTAAATATTGATATTTCAATGTATTTATACTTTTTATCGAACAGTAATGATTATTATTAAATTTAAAAGCTGATGAAACCATACGCAGTAACTTTACTCATAAGTATCACCATTATTTTTATTCTAAGAATTTTTTATTCAGACTCAATGATCAATGTTTCACACAATATAAACATATTTTCAATATCTGAAATAAGTCCTCAGGAAACCAAAAGATTAGTTTATTTCTATTTAATAGGAGCGGGATTATTAAATTATCTAATCTTCCATAAGCATATCCTCTTTAAACTGTTATATTGCTTGTTAATTGTTATCAATATTATCCTGATCGTCTTTTCATTAAAACAGTTTTAACAAAAAATCCCACCCAAAACGGGCAGGATTTATATTTTAAGTTCAGCTCAAAGATTATTCCCACTCAATCGTTGCAGGTGGTTTACTTGAAATATCGTAAGCTACTCTGTTGATTCCTCTTACTTCGTTGATGATTCTGCTTGAAACAGTATCCAAGAACTCGTAAGGAAGTCTGCTCCATGTTGCCGTCATAAAGTCGATGGTGTTGGCAGAACGAACTACAGCTGTGTATTCGTAAGTTCTTTCATCTCCCATTACTCCAACAGATTTTACCGGAAGAAGTACTACGAAAGCCTGAGATACTTTTTCGTAAAGGTCATTTTTATATAATTCTTCAATGAAGATATCGTCAGCTTCCTGAAGGATTCTTACTTTCTCAGCATCTACCGCTCCCAATACTCTGATTCCTAATCCAGGACCTGGGAAAGGGTGTCTGTATACCAGGTGGTGAGGAATTCCCAATTCTTCTCCTACTCTTCTTACTTCGTCTTTGAAAAGTTCTCTTAATGGCTCTAGCAACTCGAATTCCATATCTTCAGGAAGTCCTCCCACATTGTGGTGAGACTTGATTACTGCAGATGGTCCGTTGACAGACTGGCTCTCGATAACGTCAGGATAAATAGTCCCTTGAGCAAGAAATTTAGCCCCTTCAATTTTGTGAGATTCTTCGTCAAATACGTGAATAAATTCGTTTCCGATGATTTTTCTCTTCGCTTCAGGATCGTCTACTCCAGCTAGTTTTGAAAGGAATCTTTCCTGAGCATCCACCATTTTAATGTTCATATGGAAATGCTCTCCATACTGATCCATTACTTTTTTGCCTTCATCCTTTCTCAATAAGCCCGTATCTACGAAGATACAAGTCAACTGATCACCGATTGCTTTGTGGATCAAAACAGCAGCTACAGAAGAGTCTACTCCTCCTGAAAGCCCAAGGATCACTTTGTTGTCTCCTACTTTCTCACGGATTTCCTCAACTGTTTTCTCGATATAGTTGGTCAGTTTCCAGTTTTTCTCTGAGTTGCAGATTCCGAAAACGAAATTTTCAAGCATTTTCCCTCCTTCTTCTGTATGAGATACTTCCGGGTGGAACTGAACACAGTAGATTTTACTTTCTTCGTTAGAGATAGAGGCAATTACTCCTGATTTTGCATTTAATTCAAAACCTGCAGGCAATTCTCCTACTTCGTCAAAGTGGCTCATCCAAACGACAGAGTTCTGAGTCACTCCCTTTAATAAAGAGCTTTCTTTAACGATCTCTAAGTTGGCCTTACCATATTCTCCTTTTTCTCCTTTGTTTACTTTACCTCCTAAAAGGTGAGCTGTCATCTGCATTCCATAGCAGATCCCCAGTACAGGAACTCCCTGTTCGTATAATTCTTTTTCAACCAGGTGGGCATTTTCCGCATTTACAGAACTTGGTCCACCGGAAAGGATGATTCCTTTTGGCTGTTTTGCTAAAATATCTTGTAATGGTGTATTGTAAGGTAAGATTTCAGAGTACACGCCCATCTCACGGATTCTTCTTCCGATAAGCTGGTTGTACTGGGATCCGAAATCTAAAATAATAATACCGTTGTTCATTTTGATAATTGATAAATGATGATTGATAATGATAGTGCTAATGGCTTCTTGCTAATGGCTTTTGGCTTGGAGATTATCTCCCAATACACATTCCGCCGACTAATTTCTAACCTCTTGCTTCTACCTTCTAATTATTAACTGTTTTACAAAAAAAGACTTGGAATGACTCCAAATCTTTTTTCGTGATTTTTATTAAAACTTTCCGATGTCTTCTCTGTAGAAGCCGTAATCGAAATGTACGTGAGCTGCATCTTCGTAAACTTTTTTGCGGGCATCTTCGTAGGTAGCGCCTGTAGCCACAATGTTCAGTACTCTACCGCCATTGGAAACCACTTTATCACCTTTGGTGACAGCTCCTGCATATAACAGTTTACTATGTTTCAATTTGTCTTCTCCTGTAATTTCGAAACCTATTTCGATATTTCTCGGATAACCTCCTGAACACATAACAAGGCAAACTGCTTTTTCGTCTTTAAACTTAAGCTCAATGTCTTTTCCTTCCATACAGTCCTGGATCACATCTAAAAGATTGTTTTCCATTAACGCCATCAATACCTGAGTTTCAGGATCACCGAATCTCATGTTGTATTCCAGAAGGTAAGCTCCGTTTTTCGTTACCATCAATCCGAAGAAGATGATTCCTTTAAATCCGAAACCTTCAGCTTTAAGACCTTTAACAGTAGGTTCTAAGATATTTTTCTCAAAATCTGCATAGTGTTCCTGAGTAAATTCCGGGCTTGGTGCTACTGAACCCATACCTCCTGTATTAGGTCCTGTATCTCCGTTTCCAGCTTTTTTATAGTCTTTTGCTGCTACACATGGGAATAATTTTTCTCCGTTAGAGAAAGCAATGATAGAAGCTTCAAAACCTTGTAAATATTCTTCAATAACTAAACGGATACCAGCATCACCATAGATTCTTCTGATCATGAAGTCATGGATGGTAGCTTCAGCTTCTTCAAGGTTGTCACAAATAACAACACCTTTTCCACCTGCTAAACCGCTAGCCTTGATTACCAAAGGATATTGCTGTGTCTGCACATATTCTTTAGCATCGTTGTATGAATCAAATACGACAGCCTTAGCTGTTTTGATATCATAGGTCTGCATAAATTTCTTAGAGAAAGCTTTACTTCCTTCCAGGCTTGCTACTTTTTGATTAGGCCCGAAAACTTTAAGATCATGCTTTTTAAATTCGTCCTTGATACCCGCTACAAGAGGAGCTTCAGGACCTACGATCGTAAGATCAACTTTTTCTTTAATAGCGAAATCTCTAAGTTCTTTGATTTCTGATAAATGAACATTTTTCCCTATTACATCGGTAGTAGCATTCCCGTTGGCAAAAAACATTTTAGAAATTCTTGAGTCATTCTGAAGCTTTGCCGCTAAAGCAGATTCTCTACCGCCTTCACCTATGATTAATATTCTCATACTTTATTTATTATCTAGTCTTATTTTACAAATATATAATTTTGAATGCTAAAAATACAATCCCCAATTATTTTTTAATTCTATTTTAATTAGTGGAAAAAGTGTCTCACCCCTGTAAACATCATCGGGATCTTGTGCTCGTTTGCAGCCTCAATACTATCCTGATCTTTTACACTTCCACCAGGCTGAATAATCGCCTTGATACCTTCCTGAGCGCAGAAATCTACCACATCACGGAAAGGGAAAAACGCATCTGAAGCCAATACCAAATCTCCTGAGAATTTTTCTTTAGCTCTCTCGATAGCCTGCTGAGTAGCCCAGATTCTGTTTACCTGTCCGCCACCGATACCGAATGCCTGAACTCCGTTGGAAACCACAATCGCGTTAGACTTCACATATTTTACCACTCTCTGAGAGAAAAGTAATGCTTTTTTCTGTTCTTCAGTAGGCTGTACTTCAGTTACCACTTTGATATCATCTGAGAAGTGAAGGTCATTATCCTGAACAAGGATTCCTCCGTCTACTTTCACCCAGGTCTGTTTGTCTGAAACAGGGTTTACGATTTTGATGATTCTCAGGTTTTTCTTTTTTCTTAAAACTTCAAGGGCTTCCTCATCAAATTCAGGAGCCATTACAATTTCAAGGAAAGTTTTGTTTAATTCTTCCGCTGTTGCTGCGTCAATTTTATAGTTCATTGCAACAATTCCGCCAAAGATAGAAACCGGGTCACATTCAAATGTTTTCTGATAAGTCTCCAATGCTGAAGTTCCGATAGCCACTCCACAAGGGGTAGAGTGTTTTACGGCACAACAAGCCATTTCTTCTTTGAACTCAGTAACTACTTTCCAGCAAAGGTCCATATCACGAAGATTGTTGAAAGAAAGTTCCTTACCTCCAAGCTGTTCGAAGTCTTTCATAGCTCCATTCTCGAAAGTAGAAACGTAGTAAGCTGCTGTCTGATGAGGGTTTTCTCCATATCTTAGGTCAGCAACTTTTTTGTAAGAAGCATTTAAGTATGTAGGATATTCTTCATCTAAAAGCATTCTTGAAATTGCTGCATCATATGCAGAAGTAAGGTTGAATACTTTTCCTGCCAGTTTTTTACGGGTTTCGATATACGTATCACCGTTCTGTTCCATTTCAATTTTCACTGCTGCATAATCTTCAACATCAGTGATTACTGTAACAGAATCAAAGTTTTTAGCTGCAGAACGAAGCATTGAAGGGCCTCCGATATCGATAAACTCTACTTTCTCATGTAAAGAAATGTCTTTGTTTACATTTTCAAAGAAAGGATAAAGGTTTACGATCACCATGTCAATCAGACCAATTCCGTGTTCCTGAACGGTTTTCATGTGCTCTTCGTTGGTACGAACAGCCAGCAGCCCACCGTGAACTTTCGGGTGTAGAGTTTTCACTCTTCCATCCAACATTTCAGGGAAATTGGTTACCTCATCAATCTGAATAGGATTTAAACCAGCGTCTTTCAAATGTTTGAACGTTCCTCCTGTGGAGATCAACTCATAATTCTGAGCTTCCAAAAACTGCGCGAATTCTACTAATCCACTTTTGTCAGAAACACTGATTAAAACTCTCTTTTTACTCATTTTACTTTCAATTTTTTACTTTTTACAGCTATTTCAAACTGTGTTCGGGTCTTTCACCTCCGAACTTACTTTTATTTTACTTAGATTTCTTTGATATCACGTCAAAAATTCTTGATTTCTGACACCCTTCCAAAGGAAAGGAATTAGTTTCCCAGAACCTTATTGATGGCCAGCGGGAAAATTTCATATTCAATCTGGTGAACTTTCTGAGCCAGGGTTTCAGGAGTATCATCAGCGGTTACTTCAAAAGATTTCTGAAGAATAGCTTCTCCCTCGTCAATGCCCGGTGTCACAAAATGTACAGTCGCCCCACTCTCTACTTCTTTAGCTTCAATAACTGCATTGTGAACGTTCATTCCCCACATTCCTTTTCCTCCGAATTTCGGAAGCAAGGCCGGGTGAATATTGATTATTTTACCATTCCAGTTTTCGCAGAATTCAGATTTTAAGATGGATAAAAATCCTGCCAATACAATAAGGTCTGTATTTTCAGGGATTACTTTAGCCAATTCACTGCTGAAATTCTTTCCTCTTGGAATGAGTATGTTTTCTATATTATGATTCTTGGCTCTTTCCAATCCGAAACATTCTCTGTCTGCTACCACCAAAGTTACTTTTGCATTCCGGATTTCTCCTGAGTCAATAGTATCAATGATTCTCTGCAGATTGGTTCCTGAACCGGATACGAGTACAACGATATTCTTCATATTTATTTTATTAGCCTTGTCAAGGTTTAAAACCTTGACAAGGCTTTGAATGTTATTAACTAGCCCCGATTGCAGCGGCATCCTTTTTTTGAAATGGCTTTGTAAAAAAGCACCGGCAAAAAAGATATAGCGGAAAGCGGGATTAAGCTTCTAAAACTTTAAATTGATTTTCTCTGCTCCTTCAGTAATTTCTCCGATTTCGTAAGCATCATCTAAAAGGTGCAATACTTTTTCAGCATGTTCAGCATCTACAACGATTACCATTCCTACGCCCATATTGAATGTTCCGTGCATTTCTTCACGTGTCACTCCGCCTCTTTTTTCAAGTTCAAGCATCACACTAGGAATTCTGATTTTTTGTTCATCGATAGAAGCACAAAGTCCTTCAGGAATAATTCTAGGAACGTTTTCGTAAAGACCACCTCCTGTGATGTGAGCAATTCCTTCTACTTTCACTTCTTCCAATACTTTATGGATATCCTTATAGTATAGTCTTGTAGGAACTAAAAGTGTTTCATATAAGGGTTTTCCTTCAAATTCTTCTTCAAAGTTCGGGAATACTTTTCTTACTAAAGAGAATCCGTTTGAGTGGAATCCTGAGCTTGGTAATGCAATAATTTTGTTTCCAGCTTTTATCTTAGAACCGTCAATGATCTGGTCTTTTTCTACGATTCCTACACAGAATCCTGCAACATCATAATCTCCCGGCTGGTACATTCCCGGCATTTCAGCAGTTTCTCCGCCAATCAAAGCACAGTTGTTATCCTTACAAGCGGCAACCATTCCTAAAACGATTTCTGCAGCGATTTCAGAATCTAGCTTTCCACAAGCCAGATAATCTAAAAAGAATAACGGTTTTGCTCCGTGGCAAAGGATATCGTTGGCACACATTGCGAAACAATCTACCCCAATAGAATCGTATTTTTTGGTATCTAACGCTACTTTCAGCTTTGTTCCCACTCCATCTGTTCCTGATACAAGAACCGGATTTTTGTATCCACCGATTTCATAGAAAGCACCAAAACTTCCCAAGTGGTTCAGTACATTGGAATTGTGGGTTTCACCGACCGCTTTTTTGATCTTGTCAACCGTTTTGTATCCTTCTTCTTTGTCTACTCCTGCTGATTTGTAAGTGTTGCTCATGTCTGCTTAGATTTTTAGATTCAGATTTCAGATTTCATACTATTTATGATCTAGTAACGGTTTCCGGAATCTTATTATCTTTTAATATTTCAATTACTTTTATACTCGATTTTAGAAAACAAAAAAGCCGACAATCTTTTCAGATTATCGGCCGTTATTTTATCTCAGAATTTCAGAGCCCACAACTTTCCCTTTATGAGAAAAATATTGTTTATAGGAGGTCTGAATTTTCATCTCTTTTCTTTTTGCAAAAATAGTAATTTTAAATGAATATTCAAATTCTATTTTTCAAGGATTGTTTCAATGGCTGCAATCTTCTTTATTTTTTCTTTTAACTCACTGTCTTTCTCTTCATTAGAAATTTTCTGAGCTGCTTTATCAAAGTTATCATTAAAGAAAGGAAGTGAAAAAGTTTCCACCACATTTCCTCCATGGAAAGGGAAACGCTTTGATGCTGCTTCCAAAACTCCTGCTCCACCTCTACCTCCGGGAGATGTAGACATCAATAGCATAGGTACTTCATTCCAGACTGTTCTGTCTTTGATTCTGGATACCCAGTCGAATACATTTTTGAATGCTGTAGAGTACGTTCCGTTGTGCTCTCCCAGAGAAACCAATAATAAATTTGCACCGTCAATTTTTGCTGCAAAATCATGAGCTTCCTGTGGAACACCACCTGCTAATTCTCTTTCATGTTTATAGATAGGCATTTCAAAAGGATTTAAATCGATCACTTCTACTTCTGCATTTTCAAATAATGTTGATGCATATGCTACCAACTGTTTGTTCATTGAAGCTTCTGAGTTACTTCCTGCTATTGCTAAAATTTTCATAGGTGAGGTTTATTTTAAGATTACAAATTTAGTTTTTTATTTAAGATAAGACGGCAGTTCCATTGGGACTTCCATTAATAATACTTCAGTGTCTTCTACTGCTTCAATATTAAAGCTCTGTGTATCCCAGATTCCCAACCCGTCTCTTTCATTCAGAACGCGGTCTCCGATTTTTGCACTTCCTTTTAAAACAAATGCATACACTCCGTTTCCTTTTTTGTTGAGCATATAATTTTTGCCATTTCCTTTTGTAAAGTTGGCCAAGTTGAACCAGGCATCCTGATGAATCCAAACTCCGTCATCATTTTTATTGGGAGATAAAATCTGTTGGAATCCATTGATTTTCTCGCCTTCTTTGATGCTTTTCTGATCATATCTCGGTTCAACATTCTGTTCTTTTGGGAACACCCAGATCTGAAGGAATTTTACCTCCTCGTCTTTATTTTTATTGTATTCACTGTGCATTACACCGGTTCCGGCGCTCATCACCTGAATTTCTCCTTTTCTGATCACCGCTGTGGTTCCCATTGAATCTTTATGCTCCAGATCTCCTTCCAAAGGGATTGAAATAATTTCCATATCTCTGTGCGGGTGTGTTCCGAAGCCCATCCCCTGAGAAACGGTATCGTCGTTTAATACTCTTAAAACTCCAAAATTTGTTCTGTCTCTGTTTTGATAGTTGGCAAAACTGAATGTATGGTAAGAATTCAACCATCCGTGGTTGGCATGGCCTCTTGAATCTGCTTTATGATATACTGTTTTCATTTCTGTGATTATTTATAGTACAAATGTACGGCAAGCAGGTGTTTAAAAAGTTGATGTAGGTTAAGAAAGGAAATTTGGAGAAGTTAAAAAGGTTGAGAAAGCTCAGAAAGTGAGGATCATTTTAGGTTGGATTACGCAAAGACGCGATTTTTTTACTTTCAATATGTTTTTAAGGCGCAAAGATTTTATCTGCGATAAAATTTTATACCGTATATTTTTTCTTCTAAAGGTTGATGGATTACACCAATTGTATAAATAAGTGCAAAAACATCTGTGTTATCGGTGAAAATCTGCGGGAGATTATTATATTCTGAAGATCGAAAACAAATAAATATATAAAGGATAAATATTAAGTTTTGGCTAAAGCCAATGGATTAATACTTAAAGAGAAAGCGGGCTAAAGCCCGCTCCTATTGATACTTATTTAAACCAGTTAACTCATTCCTAATACCCGAGATTAATGATTAACAAAGGTTTTCTTAATGATAGCCCTTCGACAGGCTCAGGGTGACAACCCGAATACTAACCGGAATTTTTATGCGATGTCAGGCTGAGCCTGTCGAAGCTATTATTACGGAAAAGGATATTTATTTTTAAAAGTGTACCTGCTTGATTTCTTCTTCAATTTCCTTATGTGTTTCATCTTCAGATTTCACAAAAATCATGGTTACTACGGCTCCAATGAGCATGCAAACACCTCCTACGACAACATAATCCATTGCCTGTTTTCCGAAAATACCACTTACAACAGGACCTCCGAATAAACCATTGATAATCTGTGGAATCACAATAAAGAAATTGAATATTCCCATATAAACACCCATTTTCCGTTGTGGAATCACCTCAATAAGCATCGCATAAGGCATTGCTAAGATACTGGCCCAGGCAAAGCCTAATCCGATCATAGAGATCCATAAATTGTTGACGTCTTTAATAAAATACATGGAAACAAGCCCCAAACCTCCGCACAATAAAGCTAAAGCGTGAGTCTGCTTTTTACCAATCATTTTCGCTATTGGAGTCAACAGAAAAGCAAACGGAATTGCCCAAAGATTATACATTCCGAAAAGCTTTCCGGTAAGGTCTCCGGCATCATTAAATGCTTTGGAATGGGTATCTTCCGGGGAAAGTCCGAAATGATGGGTGGCCAACGCACTGGTTGTGAAAACCCACATGGTAAACAACGCAAACCAGGAGAAAAACTGAACAATTCCCAACTTTTTCATCTGTGCAGGAATCGCAGCAAAATCTTTGAAAATATCTGAAAACTTGGATTTGTGCTGATCTGCTTCTTTTCCATCTTCAAAATCAGCAAATTCCTGTGGAGAATATTCTCTGGTTGTTATAATGGTATACAGAATTGATATAATCAACAATGCTGCCCCGATATAAAAAGAATAAATAACATTATCAGCTACAAACCCTGCTGGTGCTTCATTGGAAATCCCCATTTTTGTTAACCAGTCCGGAAGATAAGATCCTAATACGGCCCCAATTCCGATCAGAATTGTTTGTACAGAAAATCCTATCGTACCCTGATGTTTCGGGAGCATATCTCCTACCAAAGCTCTGAAAGGCTCCATGGCGATATTCACCGAAGCATCCATCATCGCGAGAAATATTACCGCTAACAAAAGTGCATTGGCCGCAAACATTTGCGTAACAGAGGCTGCATTAGGAAGGAGAACCAATCCTATCGCGCATAAAACAGCGCCAATCAGGAAATAGGGCTTTCTCCTACCCAACGGACTCCACGTATTATCTCCCATATGGCCGATAATAGGCTGAACAATGAGTCCTGTAATGGGAGCTACCAGCCAGAACCAGGATAACTCGTGCACATCAGCTCCTAAATTCCCCAGAATACGGCTTGCATTACCATTTTGTAATCCAAATGCCATCTGGATTCCAAGAAATCCCATGCTCATATTAATAATCTGGAGCATTGATAAGTCTGGTTTTATTCTTTTTCCCGCTGCTCCGGTATCATTTTTCCCCATCATTATCGCCATTATGACTTCAGTTTTTGAATTAACGCATCTTCAATAGGTGCTTTTTCAGTAACCACTTTATCTACCACCTCATTAGGTACTGTTACAGAAAGAACATATTGTTTTACCTTCCAGCTGCCATTGATTTTTTCTACCACTCCGGAACCTCTGCAAATTTTCATCTGGGTATCCAATAATTCGTCAAACCAGGCCAGTTTTCCGTCTTTACTGAAATAAATATTTCTTTTCAACGCTTTAAAATTCCAGGTTTTCTTTTTATCGAAGTAAGGTTTTGCCCATACCATAAATGCTTTTTTATCCCAGATTTCGGTAGCATCTGTTCCAATGAACGTGGATTCATCTGCAAAGAGGTTAAAATAGGCATTATAATCTGCTTTTGCAGCCGTTGCATTAAAGGTATCAAGCATGGTACTGATTTCCGTTTTTTCTTTTTCAAATCCGGTTTTTGATTGCGCGGTAAATAAAGAAAAGCCCAGTACAAAAAGGATTAAGGTATAAGCAGTCGTTAGTTTTTTCATATATATTAATTATTTTTCTAGTTCAATGATGAATGGCGTTTTTGCAGGGATATTCATACTGTTTTGTAATGAAATTTCTTTTCCTGAAGTTACTTCTTTTCCTTTTGTATACCCATTCAGTGATTCTGCAAATCGTTTCAAGTTTAACGTCTGATCTTTTTCATTATTGTTGATGACCACCATTACACTTTCTTTTTCATTATATCTGAAATACACAAAAACACCATCCTGAGGAACGAAATTTTTAGTTTTCCCATTATGAATTGCGTCTTTTCCTTTTCTCCAGTTTAATAATTTTTGAGTAAACCGAAAAAATTCTTTCTGTTCCGGAGTCTGAGCAGATGGATTGAAGGCATTCTGAGAATCAGACTTCCAGCCTCCCGGAAAATCTCTTCGGATATCCGCATCACCTCCTTTCATTTTATCGCCTCTCATACCTATTTCTGATCCATAATAAATCTGTGGAATCCCTCTCACTGTCGAGATCATGGCAAGTCCTAATTTATAAGCCTCCGGGCTTGCGTTAAAGATTTCATTCCATCTTTCAGTATCATGATTTTCCAGGAAGACCAGAAGATTATTGATATCCGGATAAAGGAAATCGCTTGTAAAAGAGTCATAAACTCTAATCATGCCTTTATCCCAGCTTTCTTTTTCTTTGAGTGCCTTAGGTAAATTTTCAAAAAGCATAAAATCCATTACCGAAGGTAAATTTGAATTATAATTTTCTATCGCTCCGATTTTCGAATTCTTCTGCCACGCCGCAATTTGTGCTGCCGTATACAGCCATGTTTCTCCTACGATATTGAATTTGGGATATTCATCAGTAATTGCCTTGGCCCATTTTGCCATGGCGTCTTTATCATTGTAAGGATAAGTATCTACACGGAAGCCTCCCAGTTCAGCATATTCGATCCACCAGATTGCATTTTGAATCAGATATTTCAGGACCAGTGGATTTTTTTGATTGATATCAGGCATGGTGGTATCAAACCATCCGTCCAGCGCATATTTTTTATCAATATCAGAAGCATTGGTATCAAATTGCGTTGTCGTTTTATAGTTGGAGCGCTTAAATCCTTTTTCTCCATCCTCAAACCAATGTATCCAGTCTTTGGAAGGAAGATCTTTAATCATCCAGTGTGAGCCTCCCCAATGGTTGGTTACATAATCCATCACCAGCTTCATGTTCCGCTTATTCAACTCCTGGGATAATGTTTTATAATCTTCATTGGTTCCGTAGCGGCCATCAATTTTATACAGATCAGTCTGGGCGTAACCATGATAGGAATACACTTTTTCGTTGTCTTCATTCACGGGAGTAAGCCAAACGGCAGTAGCTCCCAGATTCTGAATATAATCAAGATTGTTGATGATGCCGCGGAGATCACCTCCATGTCTGCCGTTTGGCAAACTGCGATCTGCTTTTTCGGTAAATTCCGGCCTTGAATCATTCTTCTCATCACCATTGGCAAAACGGTCCGGCATGATCAGATACATAAGATCTTTTGAAGTAAAAGACTCGCGGTTGGCAGATCCCGGATTTCTTTGTTTCAGCTCATAGATATACGAGCCAATATTCTTTTTACCTTTTTTAATATGAATGGTAAACTTTGGAACGTTTATCCCGTGGGTATCAACTGTAATAAAAACATAATTAGGATTATCAACTTTCCGGATGTCTTTAATCTGTATTCCATCTGAAAGGGTAACCTCGTTATTGCCTACATCTTTTCCGTAAACAAGAATCTGAAGTTCAGGGTTTTTCATTCCCTTCCACCAGAAAGCCGGCTCTACTCTTTCCAGATTTTTCTGGGAAAAAGCGAAGGAAGCTATCGAAAGGGCGAATGCTGCATATATTGTCTTCATATTAATGTTCAATTTAGCATTAAATTTTTATATATACATCCAAAAATACAAGAGAAAGTTTCTTTTTTTGAGTTCATTTTATCTGAAATCATAAGTATAAATATCCTTATTTTTGATTTTATAACAAATACTTAATTTTTTCATAAAAAATTCATATATAAAATTCATTTTCCATGCTTTTTATTTTTAGTTTTATAGAAAAAATGTTGGATTTCAGTAATATATTCAAAACTGAAGGACCAGATGTTGTTTATACATGGACAATCCCTGTGTTTGCTACTATAATTTTCCTGGAAATGGCCTATAGTCATTTTAATAAAGAGAAAATTTATGAGACTAAAGATGTCGCAACAAATGTTCTTTTCGCCTTGCTTAATTATGGGTTAGATATTATCATGAAAGGATTTTCATTATTCGTGATGATGTTCTTTTACCAGCACCGTCTTTTCTACTGGCAGGAAGGAATATGGTATTGGATCGCTGTATTCCTGGCTCAGGACTTTGCTTATTATGTCCATCATTATGTGGATCATCATTCACGTGTTTTCTGGGCTGTACATATTACGCATCACAATTCTGACTATTTCAATATCAGTACGGGATTCAGAAGCCCTGTATTTCAGCCGCTGTACAGGTATCTGTTTTTCTCCCCATTAGCATTCATGGGCTTTCATCCGTGGCATATTCTGGTAGCTTATTCTTCTATACAGATCTATGGTACATTTGTACACACCCAATCTATTAAAAGTATGGGGTTTTTAGAATATATCCTGGTGACTCCTTCCCATCACAGGGTTCATCATGCCTGTAATATCAAATATCTGGACCGTAATATGGGAATGGGACTGATTATCTGGGATAAAATTTTCGGAACTTTTGAAAAAGAAGATCCTAAGGTTCCTGTGAAATATGGAATCTATCCTAAGATGGAATCTAAAGATCCGGCAACTACTCTATTCTATGAATGGAGAAGAATAGGAAAAGATATCAGACAACCGGGACTTTCTTTCAAAGACCGTATAAAGTATCTTTTCTATTCACCGGGATGGAGACATGACGGAACCGGAAAAACGGTGAAACAGTATCAGAAAGAATATAAAGAAAAGGTAAAAACCGGAACTCCTCTGAAAGTAAAAGAACAGATCCCAGAATCTGAAAATCAATATTCCCAACTCATTCAACAGACAGAGGATAAATAACAAAAAAATACCCCGGCCATCGAAAATTCGATAAACCGGGGCACCTTAGTGTATCTTTACAATTATTTTACTGGTTTGATAGAAATTGCGAAACCGCCGCTTCTTGCCATTTTAAAATTAATTTTTGATTTTCCTGTAATCTCTTTCTTGTAGATGTTATAGCTTTGAGGATTATCAATATAATCAGCATTTTTTCCATCTTCATAGATCGTTGCCTCATATTTCTTTCCTTTATCCAGGAATGAGAAATCTACTGTATACTCACGTTTGTTTTCATCGGTAATACCTCCAACAAACCAGTTTTCAGTTCCTTTTGCTTTTCTTGCTGTAACTACATAATCACCGGGCTCTGCTGACAAAATTTTGGTATCATCCCAATCTGCTGCCACATCCTTGATAAACTGGAATGCATCCATATGCTTTTTGTAGTTTTCAGGAAGGTCTGCAGCCATCTGAAGCGGCATATACATAGTTACATAAAGTGCCAGCTGTTTTACCAGCGTAGTTTTTACAAAACGGTTATCTCCAGGGAAATAATAGTCAAGTTTTGTCTGAAAAATTCCTGGTGTATAGTCCATAGAACCTCCCATCCATCTTGTAAATGGAAGAACTGTCTGGTGATCTGGCTTGTTTCCTCCGAATGCTTCATACTCTGTTCCACGTGCTGCTTCTGCAGAGATGTAGTTCGGATAGGTACGGCTTTCTCCTGTTGGACGTACAGATTCGTGGGAATTAACCATGATTTTATAGTCATTTGCTTTTTCAGCAATTCTATAATAATGATTAATCGTCCACTGAGAATAATGATGTTCTCCTCTAGGAATAATATCTCCTACATATCCTGTTTTCACAGCATCATAGCCATACTTATTCATCGTCTGGAACGCTTTATCCGCCCATCTTTCATAGTTCGTGGCAGAACCTGAAGTTTCATGGTGCATGATTAGTTTAATTCCTTTCGAATGAGCATATTCATTCAACATTTTGATATCAAAATCCGGGTAAGGAGTAATAAAATCGAAAACAAATTCTTTTGAGTGTCCGAACCAGTCTTCCCAACCTACATTCCAACCTTCAATCAACAATCCCTGGAATCCGTTTTCTGCGGCAAAGTCAATATATTCTTTAACTTTTGTATTGTTGGCTGCATGTTTTCCGTTTGGAGTTAATTTTGTAAAATCAGTTTTACCCAAATGAACATTCTCCGCAGTAGAATATGCCCACTGTGATTTTCCAATGATCATTTCCCACCAAACACCCATGTATTTTGTAGGGTGAATGTAAGAAGTATCAGTGTACTTCGTAGGCTCGTTAAGGTTGAAGATCATTTTAGAATCCATCACCTGCTCTGCTTTTGGAGCTACAATAATGGTTCTCCAAGGCGTTACTGAAGGAGTCTGAATATATCCTTTCGCTCCTTGTCTGTCAGCAGTCAAATGCGTTTTGAACTTATAGTTCTGTGCGTCTACTTCAAGATGGGAAGCCGGATAATCTAATACTGCAGCTTCAGCAACATTGATATACAATGGCTCTTTTCCTTCTTTTTTAAGCATCAAGGGAGACTGTACTGCATTCTTCACCAATGACTGGGAAGCGTTTGCATCGTATGCTTTGTCCCATTTTGAAGGGATTTCAGATACTTTGGTCTCCTGATACTGGTATTCCTGAGAATCATAATCTGCAACCATCCACCATGCTTTCATATCGGTAGGGAAATCGATTTCAGAATCTTCTTCTCTAATGACGAAATAATTAAGGTTTTTCTGTTGTGGGAATTCATATCTGAATCCCAGACCATCATTAAACAACCTGAACTTTACCACAATACTTCTCTCTGTAGAAGCCTGGTTAAGGGTAACTGCCAGTTCGTTGTAATGATTAATATAATTTTTCTTTTCTCCTAAAACCGGCTGCCAGGTTTCATTTTTGAAGTCTCTTTTTTCATCTGTCTTTGCAAAACCGTTGTTCAGATCGTATTTTGCATCTTCTGGTTTGGCAATCTCAGAAGCGAACTTTATAGCTGTGTCTTTAAATAATCTCAATCCCAATTTAGAATCTTCTACCACTACCGCTCCATTATACTTAAGGTTGTAGTAAGGTACTCCTTCTTTCAACTGAAAGTTCATTTCGAACTTTCCGTCCGGAGATTTTAAAGATTGGGCTTTCACACCTGTAAACATCATTGAGAGCAAAAGCGCTCCAACTGTAATTTTCTTCATAATGACTATTTAATTAACTTAAAAAATAAAGTGCTGCGGTAAAGCAGCACTTTGCTTTATTTTAGTTGAGTTGAGTTTCTAATTAATTTAAAAATATTGGAATTGCCGAATATTCCGCAGTGATATCATTGAAATATACGTCATACTTAAAGGTTTCACTTACCGGAATATTTCCTCCTCCAAGCTCAGCTATACCAAAGAACTCCTGAGCTTTTCCCCAGTTTGTTCCCCAATCATGATTTGCTCTGAATTTGAATTCACCTGAATTTAGAGTAACATTTTTCTTAACCCAAATGTGAGAATCAAAAGTTGACTTCTGTAAATCCAGATCTGTATTCCAATCTCCTGATGCAGTTCCAATCATTGAAATCGTATTATAGGTAACCGTTGGAGATCCAATTGAAGTAAAAGTATATGTTAAAGTATTGATATCAACTGTCAATTTATAATATCCAGCAGCAGACACAGAAATATTTCCTGAAGAACCGCTTGTACTTAATGTACCTGCAGTGCCCATTCCATATTGAGTATTCCAGGATCCTGGAGTTTTAATCATTTTAAAACCGCCTTGTGCAAAATATCCGGTATAAGAATAAACTCCTCCTGCAGCTGTTTTTTGTAATGGAAGAAACTTCGTATTTGTATCTGTATTATCCCATCCTGCCGATGTAGCATCCCCAATCAGATATAGATCATTATAATTGTAAACCGGCCCTAAAAGATAGGGCGTTACTTTTAAGGTATTCACATCAGAATAGAAAGGTGCAGCACCAATCAAAGTTCTTAGCCGAACTTCAATCTCAGCAACTACATTAGTAGCAGCTCCTAAGCCTAATGCTATATTATTAAGCTGTTTATTAGTAAAACTTAGAGGAGAAGTTGTCACTTCCATAGTAGAAGCATCCTTAAAATTTTTCCCTTTTATTGCAAATTGCAACTGTTGTGTATAAACTACAGGTACGTTAAAGGTTGATTTATTCCAAGTGATATTTAGAGCTACATTGTCAGGATTAGCCTTATCTAAAACAATAGTTGTTTTATCTGGTGTAATCTTACTTTTTACAGTTTCTGTAATAATTACCTGGTCCTCATCTTTTTCACATGAAATAACAAAAATTCCAATAAATGCTATTGCTAAAATTTTAAAAAAGTTTTTCATTTTTAGATTGTGTTTAAAAGTTAATATCCAGGGTTTTGAACCAAGTTAGGATTAGCTACTATATCATTTGCTGGTATAGGGAAAAGATTTCTATATTCATCTACACCTTTACCTTCCTTTACACCACCTTTCCAAGGCCATAGATATGAACCTGACGTAAATTTACCATAACGAATTAGGTCTGTTCTTCTCGTTGCTTCCCAAGACATTTCTCTAGATCTTTCGTCTAAGAAAAAATCGGTATTAATTGAAGCAACAGTAGTTCCTCCAGCTCTGGTCCTTAAGGCATTTACATATCCTAATGCAGTGGCTGCATCTCCTCCTGATCCACCTCTTGAAACTGCTTCACCATACATAAGGTAAATATCCGCTAAACGATATAAAGGAATATCTGCGTCAACAAAATTACCTGATACATCTGATCCAGGGGCCCCATTAGAATACTTTATATTTTTATATTTAATAAATGCATAACCATCTGTAAATGTTGATATATTATTTATTTCTAAATTTTGGCCATTTGTATAGAAATTTCCTCTTTTGTCACTTGGGGAACCTGCAAATAGATTAACAAAAGATTTTGTAGTTCTTATACCACCCCAACCTCCATTGATTCCGAATTGAGAAGCAGGCATCGAGCCTCCAACTGCAGCGTGTACCATAAAAGTTGAACCTCCGTAAGTTTTTGTACTTGTACCATCATAGTTTACAGATAAAATAACTTCAGGATTATTTACATTATTATCTGCCATAAATAATGATGGATAGTTTGACTTTAATGAATATCCTGCATTTATTACTTTATTACAGTATGTGATACAATCCGTATATCTTGCTGTGCCTGTATAAACTTGTGCATTTAAATATAGTCTTGCTAATAAAGACCAAGCAGCAGCTTTATCTGCTCTGCCATATTCATTACTTCTTGCATCTTTAAGCTCATTTGCACAAGCTAAAAGCTCAGACTCTATATATTTGAATAGTTCTGCTCTAGCAATTCTTGGAGGAGGTGTATTAATGATATCAGTAGTCTCAGTTACCATTGGTACATTTCCAAACAGATCCATTGCATGATAATACGATTGAGCTCTTAGAAAACGAGCTTCAGCACGCATATATTTTGCTTCTGTAAGATTACTTCCGGTGATTCCGTTTGTAGAAAGTTTTTCGTCAGTCGTATTTTTAATAAATTCATTACTTACAGCAATTACATTGAATATTCTATAGTATATCGCTGCAACAAAAGGATTGGAAGCATTCCAAGTCATATTATGCATATCCGGAAGACCTGCATCAGACCAAGCAATAACAGCTTCATCTGTTGTTAAAACCTGCATACTGTACATTTGACGAAGATAGTTTGAGAAACCACCGTCAATTCCACCTATATCCGTATTACCATCTGCATTATTTTGATCTCCCTGCCCCCCAATTGCTAGTCCTGCATAAATTTTAGCTAAAGCAGGTTTATAATTATTAAAATCTTTGTATAAAACAGTAGCTGTTAATCCTAAACTTGGTTCTCTCTCAAGATCTTGTGTACAAGAACCTGCAAAGAATAGAGTCCCTAGAGTAATAGACCCTATAATTATTTTTTTATATAAATATTTATTTTTCATGTTGATTAAAATTGGAAGTTAAACCCTACTGAATACACTTTCGGTCTTTGATAGAAACCATTGTCAATTCCTCCAAATACCTCAGGATCTACACCTTTATATTTCGTAATCACAAAAACATTTTGTGCCATTGCATTTACTCTTAAATTTGTTCCTTTTCCCATAAATTCTCCTGCATTATAAGCAATTGAGAAATTGTCCATTCTAAGAAATGATGCATCTTCAATAAACATATCCGAGAAAAGTTGTGTTGTAGCAAACTGTGTTGCTAGAACACTTGAATTTGTATTGCTCAAGAAATTATTCGCCTGAATATTTGCAATTGAGCTATTAGAAGCAGAATTATTATAAACGTAATTTCCTAAAACAGCTCTAAGCGATGTACTAAATTCCCATTTCTTTACACTTACCTTTGTAGAAAAGCCTAAGATTACATCAGGATTTGGTGATTTATAGAAGTATTTATCATCTTCAGTAGATTTCCCATCACCATTTCTATCAACATAAGCTCCTTCTAAAGGCTTTCCGTTGCTATCATAAACTTGCTGATAAACATAAAACGCATTAAGGGGCTGACCAACTGTAATTGCTTGAATGTAGTTATTAATACCGGTAAGCGTTCCTACTTGAATTTTATATGATGAATCTACATATTGAGATAAACTTGTAACCCTAGGATTAAATCTGGTAGCATTAAGATTTACATCCCAAGTTATACTTTCATTTTTCACCGGAACCAAATTCAAGTTAGCTTCAAAACCTTTATTAGCAATAATTCCAACATTTTTAATATTAAAGTTACTTAAATCACCTGCCCAGGTAGGTACTTTTGCAATAAGGTTTTCAGATTTTTTATCAAAATAATCTATTGAACCACTAATTCTATTATTTAAAATTGCAAAGTCCAAACCTAAGTTTTTAGTAGTTGTTGTTTCCCAAACCAAGTTTGGATTGTAAACATCCGGACGAAGTAATGTATAGAAACTATTACCAAACTGATACTGTGCAGTACTACTATTACTATAAGAATAAGAACCAAATGCAGGATAGAAATTACCTGTTTCTTGCTGACCTGTTTTACCCCAACCTGCTCTTATTTTTAATGAACTAATCGCTGAAATGCTTTTTAAGAAACTTTCTTCATTAATTTTCCACGCAACTGATACTGCTGGGAAATTGCCCCATAACAGGTTTTTATCAGCTCCATTCCAAAATGTTGAAGAACCGTCTCTTCTGATAGAACCATTGATAATATACTTATCTGCTATAGTAAAGATACCTCTGGCATAAAAAGACAGTAAAGTTCTCTGCGTATCTCCTGCAGTTGAAAAATCGGTTTTTTGACCATTTCCATAATAGGTAGGAGCTGCCGGAGTAATCGATCGTGTATCTTGGTAAGAGTAACCACCAATAATATCTACAGTTGTATTAATCGCATTAATCTTTTTTACATAATTCAGATAAGATTCAAATAATTTACTTTTAATCTCCTGAGAATATGAACGATAAGATCCTAAAGTTCCAATTCCTTGAGCATATTCTTTATATGTGTTAACAGAACCATCACTTTTTGCATAATCATAAGATCCTGTTATGCTCAGTCTTAATTCAGGTAAAAAATGAAACTTATAATCTAATTGTAGACTTGGAATAATCCTAAAGACAGATGAAATATCTCTTTTACCATATAATAAACCTAATGGGTTTCTTGTTCCATTTACGTTTAAACCTGTTGCTGTATTGGCAGGATCTAACCATTCATAATATCCTCCATATTTAGAATTCCCTGAATATACTGGCTGCGTTGGATCAAAATAAATAGAAGCTCCAATAGCTCCAGCATCTGGGAATCTGTTCTCAGAAAAAGTTCCTTTAAAATTACCATTAACTGTTAAATGATTATCAAAAAATTTAGGTGAAAAATTTAAACCTAATGAAGTTCTTCTGAATTCATTTGTTCTTACAATCCCGTTTTGCTCATTGTATCCCAAAGATACTCTATATGGCAAACCTTTTATCCCCCCGGAAAATGCGACATTATTATCTGTCCCCCAGGCTTGTTGATAAATTTTATCCTGCCAATTAGTATTTGCAGTACCGAGATAAGATTTCTGAACATTTGTACCAAAAGTATTTACAAAACTTCTAAACTGATCTGCATCCAAAACATCTACATTACTCATTTTAGTAGAGACGGAAAAATTAGTATTGAAATTAACTTTGAATTTACCTGCTGTACCTTTTTTCGTTGTAATTAATATAACTCCGTTCGAAGCTCTGTTACCGTAAATAGCTGCAGAAGATGCATCTTTTAAAATATCAAATGTTTCGATATCATTCGGATTAATCAATGATAAGGGATTCGTTGCTCCACTCAAACTGTTAAAATCTATAGGAACACCATCGATAACAATTAGCGGATCATTATTAATGAATGAGGAACCACCTCTTACTCTAATTGTAGAACCTGAACCAGGAGCACCGCTGTTTCCGGTAATTTGAACCCCAGGAGTTTTACCAACAATTAGTTGATCAGCAGTGGCTGCTCCCCCATTAAAATCTTTGGATGATACAGAAGAAATAGATCCTGTAAGATCTGTCTTCTTCTGCTTACCATATCCAATCAAGACAACTTCGTCTATCTTCTTCTCCTGAGGAAGAGAATCTTTTTTCTGCGCATGTATTACTGTACTGGCCAGTAAAAAAGCGGGCGCGATTTTTAATACTGTTGTAAAATTCTTCACAATCTTATTTTTTTATAGTTTCGTTTTTCAGTCATATTTTGGCCCAGAGCCAGACTCGCAATTTAAAAAAAAAATAGAATTATTATAAATTTAATATAATTTTAGTTAAAATTATGTATATTACGAAACCGATTTTAGTTAGTTTTTTAAAATCCAATAATTTACAACGTCTTATGCGATGCATAGCATTTGTTTTAAATTAAGAAAATGTTAAACAACCATTTAACTTATTTTCATATTCAGCTCCTGAAATTTGCTTTCTTCATCATAATAATGCCACTAATAGCGGTATTCGACAGATATTCCTTATCTTTGCAGTCAAAACTTTACTATAAATGTCAAACAGAAAGATGATTACGGCAGCTTTGCCTTACGCAAACGGCCCGGTTCATATAGGACATTTGGCAGGTGTTTATATTCCTGCGGATGTTTACGCAAGATTTCAGAGAAGATTAGGAAAAGATGTAGCGTTTATCTGTGGTTCGGATGAGCACGGGATTCCTATTACCATAAGAGCTAAAAAAGAAGGAGTAACTCCTCAGGATATCGTGGACAAATATCACGGGATCATAAAAAAATCTTTTACTGATCTGGGAATTTCATTTGATGAATATTCAAGAACAACGTCTAAAAAACATTATGAAACCAGCCAGGATTTCTTCAAGGTTTTATACGAGAAAGGAAAATTCACAGAAGAAATTTCTGAGCAGTATTTTGATGAGCAGGCAGGTGAATTCCTTGCTGACCGTTATATTGTAGGTACATGTCCTAATTGTGGTAACGAAAATGCTTATGGTGACCAGTGTGAGAAATGTGGTTCTACCCTTTCTCCTTCCGAGCTGATCAATCCGAAATCAATGCTTAGCGGAAATATTCCTATCCTTAAAGAAACAAAAAACTGGTATCTGCCATTAAACGAATATGAAGACTTTTTAAATGAGTGGATCATTGAGGGCCATAAAGACGACTGGAAACCTAACGTATATGGACAGGTTAAATCGTGGCTGAATGATGGCCTTAAGCCTCGTGCCATGACCAGAGATCTGAACTGGGGAGTTCCTGTTCCTCTTCCGAATGCAGAAGGAAAAGTATTATACGTATGGTTTGATGCTCCTATCGGTTATATCTCTTTCACCAAAGAATGGGCAGAAAAGAACGGAAAAGACTGGAAAGATTACTGGCAAAGTGAAAACAGTGACCTTGTACATTTTATCGGAAAAGATAATATTGTATTCCACTGTATTATTTTCCCTTCAATGATGAAAGCGCATGGAGATTATATTATGCCGGCTAATGTTCCTGCGTTTGAATTCCTGAACCTTGAGAACGATAAGATCTCAACGTCAAGAAACTGGGCGGTATGGGCTCATGAATATGTAGAAGACTTCCCTGGACAACAGGATGTTTTAAGATATGCTCTTCTTTCATCGGCTCCGGAAACCAAAGATAATAACTTTACATGGAAGGATTTCCAGACTAAGAATAATTCTGAACTGGTAGGAATCTTCGGAAACTTTATCAACAGAGTTGCTGTTCTTATTCATAAATATTATGATGGTGTTGTCCCACAGGGAGATGTGAACAGCCCTGAACTGCAGGAAATAAGTAAGTCTGCAAAAGAAATCTCAGGATTCCTAGAAAATTATGAGTTCAGAAATTCATTAACAGCATTAATGAATCTTGCCCGTTTTGGAAACCAGTATCTTCAGACTGAAGAACCTTGGAAAACGATTAAAGATAACCCAGAAAAAGCGGCTCACTCATTATTCGTTGGAGCACAAATAGCTGTTGCATTAGCTCAGTTATGTGAACCTTTCATGCCTTTCAGTTCTGAAAAACTATTGAACATGTTCAATGTTGAGAAGAAAGACTGGAACACTATTGAAAATCAATCAGTATTAATTGAAACTGGTCATAAAATCAACGAATCATCACTTCTTTTCTCAAAAATTGAAGACGACGTCATCGAGGCTCAGATCAAAAAGCTGGAAGACACAAAACAAAACAATAAAAAAACAAACCCTAACGCAAACCCTATGAAAGAAGAGATCACGTTTGATGACTTTACTAAAATAGACCTTAGAACAGCTACAATTATTGAGGCTGAAAAAGTAGAAAAAGCAGATAAATTACTAAAACTTACTGTAGACACAGGAGTAGATGTAAGAACTGTTGTTTCGGGGATTGCAGAAAGTTTCACGCCTGAAGAAGTAATTGGTAAGCAAGTAATGATCCTTCTGAACCTTGCTCCAAGAAAAATCAGAGGAATTGAATCTCAGGGAATGTTATTATTAACAACTAAACCAGACGGAAAATTATCTTTCGTAACACCGGACGACAGCAATGTTGAAAACGGTATTGAGATTGGATAATTAGAATCCTTATAAAGATAACAGGCTGTTTCACTAGAAGCAGCCTTTCTTTTATCTACAGCTTATGGTTAACAAAAATGTTTTAAGAAAGCTTTCCGATCAGGAATTAGAGGGATATTTAAAAGAAGGCAACCGTTTTGTTCCGGAAGCCGTTCAGATCGCTTTCGAAATTCTGGAAGAAAGAGGACGTACTTTCAGTGAAATAGAAAAAACAGCTGTTCAGCAATTGATTCAGAATAAAAAAGAAGAAGAGGAAGCAAAGCATACCGAAGAGGTAGAAGTCTGGAAAGACCATATCACAGAAGATCCGCAGGCTGTTAAGCTTTATTCCCGAATGACTATTTTAGTCAGCTCCGTTTTTTTCTCTCCGATCCCGGGGTCTATTTTACTGTTCCTTAATTTAATTAAACTAAAAAAATACCTTGCAAGCTTCTTAGCACTGGCATTTGCCTTTCTGTTTTTTATATTTCAAAAATACGTTCTGCTTTCCCATTTTGACTTTGGTACCACTTCCAGATACAGTCCCGAAATTGGAGTCATTGCAGCAGGTGCTTTGGGTTTACTTGTCATCAGTGTTGTAGCAACTCCAAAAAAACTTCCTTACCGTGCAGAATCTTATATTCTTCCAGTGATTTTATGTGCCGTAACTGCTGTTCTGATGTATTTCTATTCTCCGGAATGGTTTTCTTTTTATCCATTGGCAAGAGCTATCAATATATTTAGACAATAATAAGGAGCTGTTTCCCGCTATCCACTTTTACTCCTCGCGCCTGGCCCGGGAGCCAACTCCATGCTGTGGGGTAACCGTTCCTATCGGGGCTAGAGAGAAGTACAAAAAACAAAAATTGCCATCCTGTTTGCAGAATGACAATGTATTATTTGTTGAGATTGCTTCGCTTTCAGCTCGCAATGACTTGTTATCAATTATTTCTTAGTGAGTTTTGCCAGGTACGAATCTTCATCCCTCAATACTCTTTCTATTTTGAAACCATTATTTGTAGCTGCATTTTTCAACGTATTAAAGTCAAGATATAGCCAGGTAATCGGTTCTTCAGATTCTCCTTTGTAGTGAACCATATATTCCAGTTCCCCGTAATATCCACCCGCAGGAATGTATACTCCACCATCTTTATCGCGGTCAAACATATAAAGAATATCTGTGCTGTCAATCATAACTTGCCCTTTATCGTTTAATAAAGTATGCAGCTTCTGAAGATAAGTATCAATTTTCGCAAGGCTTTCAAAAACACCGGTACCGTTCATCAACAACAAAATCGTATCAAAAGTCTCTCCTGAAAAGTCAAGCATATTTTCACAAACTGCTTTTTTAATGCCTCTCAGCTGGCAGACTTCAATAGATTTTGGTGAAATATCCAATGCTGTCACATCAAGATTTTTTTCATTCTGAAGATATAAAGCATGAGAACCCGCACCCGCTCCGATATCCAGAACCTTTCCTTCGGATAACTGCAGTGCTTTCTGCTCAATATCATTCATTTCTTCAAAATCTCTGAATAAATATTCTACCGGAAGTTCATCCAGCTCAGAAATTGATGTTTCAGTCTGCAGGTCTTCAGGATTTTCATTGTGGTAATAATCCCAGATCGCTCTGCCCATTAAATCTTTCATAGCGCAAAGATACGGCTTCAGAATGCAAAGTTCAAAGTTTGAGATTCAGGTTTTTTGAGTTACGTATCTTGCTGTTCATTGTAACATTTATGGACATTATTATATAACGCAGTAGATCGCAATTTTTTTTAAGGACAGGTATACTCTTTTAAGATCGCTAAGGCGTTCCACTCAGCAATGAAACAATAATATCTTAGCTAAATGAAATGCCTTAGCGAACAAAATTATTTTCAGGTCAGATTAAAAAACTTTGCGGCCCCAGCATTAAAAAGAATTTTCATGATAACATCTGAATACATTATTATAACGTAGTAGATCGCAATTTTTTTTTAAGGACACGCTTACTCTTTTAAGATCGCTAAGGCGTTCCACTCAGCAATGAAACAATAATATCTTAGCTAAATGAAATGCCTTTGCGAACGAAATTATTTTCAGGTCGGATTAAAAACTTTGCGGCCCCAGCATTAAAAAGAATTTTCATGATAGCATCTGAATACATTATTATAACGTAGTAGATCGCAATTTTTTTTTAAGGACACACTTACTCTTTTAAGATCGCTAAGGCGTTCCACTCAGCAATGAAACAATAATATCTTAGCTAAATGAAATGCCTTTGCGAACGAAATTATTTTCAGGTCAGATTAAAAAACTTTGAGGTCCCAGCGTTAAAAGAATTTTCATGATAGCATTTGGGCACATTATTATAACGCAATAGATCGCAATTTTTTAAGGATGTGCATATTTTTTAAGAGCGCTAAGGCGTTCCACTCAGCAATGAAACAATAATATCTTAGCTAAATGAAATGCCCTTGCGAACGAAATTATTTTCAGGTCAGATTAAAAAACTTTGCGGTCCCAGCGTTAAAAGAATTTTCATGATAGCATTTGGGCACATTATTATAACGCAATAGATCGCAATTTTTTAAGGATGTGCATATTTTTTAAGA
>NZ_VFPD01000001.1:86759-525707 GCF_006716485.1 Chryseobacterium aquifrigidense | reverse complement strand
GAGCGCTAAGGCGTTCCACTCAGCAATGAAACAATAATATCTTAGCTAAATGAAATGCCTTTGCGAACAAAATTATTTTCAGGTCGGATTAAAAAACTTTGAGGTCCCAGCATTAAAAAGAATTTTCATGATATCATCTGAATACATTATTATAACGCAGTAGATCACTTTTTTTAAAGACCCGCGTACTCTTTAAGATCGCTAAGGCGTTCCACTCAGCAATGAAACAATAATATCTTAGCTAAATGAAATGCCTTTGCGAACGAATTATTTTCAGGTCAGATTAAAAAACTTTGCGGCCCCAGCATTAAAAAGAATTTTCATGATAACATCTGAATACATTATTATAACGCAGTAGATCGCAATTTTTTTTAAGGACACGCATACTCTTTTAAGATCGCTAAGGCGTTCCACCCAGCAATGAAACAATAATATCTTAGCTAAATGAAATGCCTTAGCGAACAAAATTATTTTCAGGTCAGATTAAAAAACTTTGAGGTCCCAGCATTAAAAAGAATTTTCATGATACCATCTGAATACATTATTATAACGCAGTAGATCGCAATTTTTTTTTAAGGACACGCATACTCTTTTAAGATCGCTAAGGCGTTCCACTCGGCAATGAAACAATAATATCTTAGCTAAATGAAATGCCTTTGTGAACGAAATTATTTTCAGTTCGGATTAAAAACTTTGCGGTCCCAGCGTTAAAAGAAATCTACATTATGCTATTAATTCCTACCTTGTTGAAACTTAGCCATAACTGATTTTTAAATTAAAATCCGGTTTCCGATCAAGCTCAGAAACCGGATTTGAAATACAATATGTTTTCAGATCAGGGTATTTTAAATCCTGATCATTTCTTAAAACTCAAAAGTGTAAGAAAGGTTAAATGTTCTCCCTCTTCCTTTATAATTAAACAGTTCCGGAAGTCCGTAAGTAGCATATAAAACCTGGGAACGCTTGCTCCAGATCGTCTGATAATCGGTATTAAACAGGTTCTGAATTCCTAAGTTTAATTTTCCAAAATGGAATCTGTATCCAACCATTAGATCTGAAGTATTGTAGCCTTCCACCACATTGTTAAGCTCGTCTTTCTGCTTGAAATTCTGTAACGACTGGAATCTGAATGACCAGTTTTTAATGTTATATCCGATATAGGTCACCAATTTTGATGGAGAAGCATTGTAAATTTCCTGTTTCTGCCATTCTCCTTCTTTGTCTACTTCGGATTTGATCAAAAGTCCGCTGGCACCGAAATAAACGCCATTGCTTAAGGAATAAGAAACCTCAGCTTCGATTCCCATATTTCTTAATTTCAAATCATTTACCAGGATCTGGAAGGTCTTTTTATCTACAGCAACCGTTTTATCAGAATTACTCAAAAATCCGGCAATCTGAGCTCTTAAGCCACCTTTATTCACACGGTATCCTACTTCAAACTGATTGGTCTTGATCGCCTGCAGAGGCTGTTCTTTAACATTGATGCTGGATACAACATCCCAGTTTGTCCCCACCAATTTGTACTGCCCGATTCCATAAAACTTTGCAGGATCTGCTAAACTTGCTCCCTGTGAAAAAGTTCCCCAAACCTGATGCTGCTCGTTGAATTTGTATAATAACCCTGCATTGGCTAAAGTCACATTATAAGAACTTTCACCTCCGGGAATTGCGGATGCCGAGCTTCCATAACCCATTGCAATCTGTGTTTGCTGTTCTGAACCTACAAATTCATCCATTTTCACATTGATATGCTGATAACGGATTCCTGCATTCAATTGTAATTTTGGAAGAATATTGTATTTTGCCTGAACATATCCTGCGTAGCTTTGTGAATGATTGGTTGGATATCTTCCAAGACTGTATTTTGTTTCATTGATTAAACCACCGCTGGACATTGTCTTTCCAATATCATAAACAGATTGATTCCCTTCAAATTTTTCAAAATCAAAGTCTGCGCCGTACGTAACATTTAAGCCTCTCCATGATTTGGATAGTAAAGCTTTAATCCCGGAATAATAAGTATCCTGCTGAGAAGAGGACATATAAGGTATTTTCCCGGTCTGTAAGGTAACATTTCCTGGAAATGGATAGAATCCTAATTTTTCACCTCTGGTAGCCAATTGCACATATAAATCCTGTCCGCCCAAGATTCCGTTTCCGTTATAGGCTACGGTTGCCATATAACGCTCTGTTCCTACATTTTTATCAGATGAAAAACCATCTCTCATTTCAAGTAATGACGCATTTTTTGTCGTAAATGCATTTAGATTTTCGCCTAAAAATAAACTCCTGTCGCCATTAAATTTAGAATTGTAATACTGAACCGAGGCTGTTATTTTATGCTTATTGTTAAACTGATATCCTCCGGTAGCCAGGATGTCAATGGACTGGTTATACTGAAGGTCAGTCTGGGTAATATCGGTAAAAAGCTGTTTCTGATCGGCTCCATACACACCGCCATTCTGCTGATAAGCTACTCCAAATCTCCCGAAGAACTTATCTCCTTTAGCTGCAATAGACTGAGCAGCACGGAAATCATGGTCGTCTTTTCCCATAAACCCGGTACGCACACCCAGTTCAGTTTCTCCGCTGATTCCTTTTTTGGAAGGTGTTTTTGTAATAATATTGATGATTCCTCCGGTAGCGTTACCTCCATAAATTGAGCTTGCTCCTGAAAGCACTTCAATTCTTTCGATATTAAAAGGATCAATGGCATCCAGCTGACGGCTTATCGCGCGGATACTGTTCAGGGAAACACCGTCAATCATTACCAGTGCCGAACGTCCTCTCATATTCTGTCCGTAATTGGTTCTTCCCTGCGGACCGACATCCATAGATGGGATCAGAATCGATAACATTTCTTTGATCGGAACTCCGCTTTTGGCCTGTTCCTGAATTTTTTCTTTCTGTACTACCCAAACTGTTCCCGGAACTTCAGAAATTTTTGTAGGCTTTCTGGAGGCTACGATTACTACATCTTCAATACCTTTAGAGGCAATAGAATCTTTCCCTGTCTGGGAAATCATCACTCCCGAAACCAAAAGACCTATGAATGCATATTGCTTTTTCATTCTTTCTACTTCAACGTTTTATAATTCCACAAAGATAATTCTTATTTAGAAAGAATAAAAATAACAAAATATGAAATTTTCCCTTATTTTATGATGGTAAACATCTTTTTATAGAAAAGTTTTCTAAATCTGGATATATATAAAAACCATGAAGAGGGATTTAAGCAATAAAGTAGAGTTAAGATAAATTATTCTGATTTTTAAGCTTAAGGCGAAGCTCATCTTACTACTCTAAACACCTTCATACCATCTTAATGTTTCAAAAAGTTTAAAATTTGACATCTTCTTAAAAGCGTAAAATCCCGGCCCAACGAAGGACCAGGATCTTACTAGTGAAAAACAAGGTATCTTTTATACTGCAGGTCCTGCAGCATCTTTTATTTCTTCTAATAATTTTCTTCTTTCACGAAGTCTTCTCCTTGCGATAACAGATTTACCTCCCAAAACTCTTATAAATCTGAAATATTGGAATCGTTTTGCTCCAAAATGGTGAGTAGCAACATAAATCAATACTCCAAACCCGACTAAAATAATATATCCGAAAATCTTTTTGGTGCCTATAATAATGGCATTAAGCTGAATGGCTTTCATATTAGAAGCCACATTCTGGGGAGTAAACGTCATTCCGTCCATATAAACGGCAAGATCTCCTATAGCCATCACTTGAAAACGGTACTGAAACCATGCATAGAGTGTTGAAAAAATTCCTACGGCAAGGAAAGTTCTCCAAACCAATACAAGTCCGATGGCCGCCAGCATTTCATCCATTTCAAGCTTATCCAGGGTATAAAACCATACGGAGATAAACAGTGAACACATTCCGTACCCCTTTAAAAACATAGGCAGATACCAGTTGTCATAACTGAACTCCAGTACCATAGAAAAGTACATAATTATGGCATATCCTACCATGGCGGCAAAACCTGAAAATATATACATTTTCAATGGTTTTTCTTTTTTAAACCAAAAAATAGCTATGACTCCTGCTAAGATAATTCCGGGAATCATGAGTAAACTCAGTCGGGTATTGGTCAATTGATCATATCCCAATACACCAACCGCAAAAGTGTTCTGAATAGAAGCAGTTCCCAGAAACATTCCCAGCCAGAAAAGCATGAATAAACCGTGCTGTACATTATTTTTTGTAAAAATTCTGAACGAAAGATACGGTCGTTTTAACGTCAGCTGACGGATCGAAAGCAGTGCAAAACTTACAAAAGCTGTAATGCTTGCATAGATAATATTCTTCGAATTGAACCAGTCCTGCTGTCTTCCGAATGAATACACATAGGCCGAAAACATGAACGTAGAAATGAAAAGTAAAATACTCAGCCAGTCAATATAATGCAGAGGAACTTTTAGTGCAAAATATTTATTATGCATAAAAATCCAGTGTATTAAAGCTAAAATAAAGCATAAAACTGCTGTGAAAATATAAAATTGCTGCCAGTTGTAAAGAAGGGCAAACTCAGCGGCATAATAGGTAGCCACCTGGTTCATTACAAGAACGAAGGTATAGAAAGCTCCGTAAAACATACCACGGTTACCAATCATAACCATTAGTGGCAGGAACAATTCTATGGTTACCATCATCTTCATAAAACCAATCAGCAGAGAAGTAAAAATGAAGATCATTGGCTGCAAAGTAGTTCCGTTTACGTAGCTGAGTAATCCTAAAAGCACCAGCAATAAAACCAGTTTATCCCTTACTTTGAATCTCATTTTGATTCTGAGGACAACAGGCATGCAGGCTCCCATCCCAATGGTGGTGGCGTAATTGGCCCACATAAAATATTCTGTCATGGCGCCGGTACCGCTTACCAGAGAACTGATATTTCCCGTATATACCCCACCAATGGGCATTACCACAGCAAGAAGTAATACTATCAGCAGCAGCTGTACGGGTTTCGGTACCCAATCGCTATATAATCCTTTGTTGTACATGATTTGTTTAAGTAATAGATTTCAGATATCAGATAACAGATTTTCATTATCATCCTTAACTTCCGCAGCATACGTCCGGAATCTGATATCTTCCATCTTTTAGTCTTTATTAATATTCACATTCATATTCATTCCGGCGCTCAGCTGATCCAGGTCTTCTTTTTTATTGGAAGCTGTAAACTCAATTCTTACAGGGATTCTCTGCTGTACCTTAATAAAGTTTCCGGTAGAATTATCTGTTGGTACGCTTGAATATCTTGATCCGGTAGCTGCAGAAACTGCTGTTACCACTCCTTCAAATTTCTTTCCTCCCAAAGCATCAGCTGTCATAGAAATTTTTTCTCCTACTTTAATATTCGGCATCTGGCTTTCCAGGAAGTTGGCAGTTACCCACTTCTGACCATTAAGAACAATCGTTGCAACCTGTTGTCCCGGCTGGATCAACTGTCCTTCAGAAATGGTTCTTCTTCCCATTACTCCATCATAAGGCGCTGTGATAACAGTATATGAAAGATTGATCCTTGCCATATCCAGAGCAGATTTTGTTCTTTTAATTTCAGCATCATTAATTCCTAATCTGCTTTTTACTTCAGTTGTTGAAAGGTTTGCAGATTGCTTTTGATTGACTAAGGTTTCATAAGCAGCCTTTTGAGCATCATATTCCGTCTTCACCTGATCGTACTGTTGTCTGGTAACAGCTTCGGCAGCCAGAAGGTTTTTATATCGGTTTAAATTCTGTTCGGCATTCCATAATCTAGCTTTTGCTCCTGCAATATTGGACTGCATCACATTGATATTGTTGGAAACGGTGTTCACGGAAGAACTTGTTGCCGTTTTTTGAGCCATTGCATTTTGATAAGCGGCTTCGGCCTGTCCCAGCTGCGTAAGAATTTCGCGTTCATCAAGAATGACCAAAGTATCTCCTTTTTTTACACGCTGATGTTCTATGAATTTAATTTCTTTGATGTAAGCAGAAACTCTCGTGTTGATAGGATTAATAAATTCCTCTACCTGTGCCGCTTCTGTATAGGTTTTGCTTCCGATATGGAAATATTCCCGTATTAACCAGAATAATCCGAAACCGATCACCAGAAAGACGATGATATTGGAAATAATAGCTCTTATTTTATTGGTTTTATTTTTCTTTTTTTTATTCTCAGCAGCAGATGCTGCCGGAGTTGGTGTTGTATTTTGAGTGGTTTGTCCCTTGTTTTCCATTGTTGATTTTCAGTTTTAAAAATTAAAGTGTTCCTGTAGATTTCAAAAGGTTGTAATACTGATACAAAACGTTGATTTCTGCGTTGGCATAATCAAGTTCTGCCTGTAGCTTCTGGTTCTGTGCATCAATCATTTCTGCCTGCACGGCCAACTGATTCAGATATTTGGCTTCTGTAATCTTGTAGTTTTCTTCTGCCAGTCTTTTGGAATCATTCAGAATATCTGCCTGCTGAATCGCTTCCTGATATTTGGTATAGGCTGCATTCACTCCCATATCTACATTCTGCTGAACCAGAGTCATGGCCTCATTTGCCTGGTTCTTTTGCAGTTCCCCTAATTTTACCTTTTCTTTTGTTTTATAAAGCGTATCAATATTGTAGCTCAAAGAAACCCCTGTCTGCCAGCCTCCTGAGTACATATCCAAAACAGGATTTCTCGTTGTAATAGGTCTTTGCAGCGTATATCCGCCAAATCCTGCTACCGTAGGTGAATTGTCTGTTTTGATAATTTCAATATTTTTATCTGCAACAGCAATATTTTTTTGAGCAGATTTCAGTAATGGATTGCTTTGGTGGGCAAGATCTGTGTAATAATCCATCCCTATTCCGGATTCTTTATTTTCCAGACTTTCTGTAGGAACAATTTCCGTGTCGGAAGATAAACCTAAGGCAATATTCAGATTATAATTAAGGATTTTCTTATTGTTGGTAAGGGTTAGAATCCCCTGATCCAGGTTTTTGATGGCCAATTCTCCACGAATGACTTCGTTTCGGGTTACCATTCCCTGCTGATAGAATTTCTGGATATTTTTCAGACGCTCCTGAGCCAGTTTTTTGTTATTCTGAAATACTTCTTCCTGGTTGATGATTTTATAGACATCCAGATAGTTGGAAATCACTAAAAATTTCACGTCCTGTTTGTTTTTCTCTAAATCCAGTTCAGAAAGCTGTTCACGAAGCCCTGCCATTTCGATCGATTTATTTACCAATCCTCCTTTGAAGATCAGCTGCGTAGCCTGTACCGCATATGAGCTTCCGTAATGGGGCATAGGAACGTTTGTAGAATTCGAAAAGTCTTTATCAATTGCCACTGCGTCTCCCAGATAGAACTGGCTTGTAGAAGCCGTAATTGTAGGAAGTTTCTGAAGCTTAACCACATTTGTGTTCTGCTTTGCAATATCTATATTCTGTGCATAAACTTTGAGCTGCTGGTGATTCTGAACAGCGAGTTCCGCCACCTCACCTGCAGTCATCTGCTTGATCTGTTGTGAAAAAAACAGCGCAGGAAAAGCTGCTATCAGTACAGATAGTGCTGTTTTTATTTTCTTTGTCATTTTACCTTGTTTTACAGATGCAAAGTTAGGGCAGCAACAAAATCAATCAAATGTTTGATTTTTGGAAAAAGATGTTCAAATGTAAGATTTCAGCTTTCGAACTGATGTCTGTACTGTGTAGGGCTCACCTCGAGATGCTTCTTAAAAAAGTGAGAAAACGAGTATTGATCGCTGAATCCGAGGATAGAAGAAATCTCTGAAACCGGTTTATTGGAAGAGTTTAGGAGTACTTTCGCCTCGTTGATCACAATTAAGGCAATAATCTGGCTTGCAGATTTTCCCGTGATGGTCTTTACTACAGAAGAAAGATGTCTGGTTGTAATGGATTGTCGCTCGGCATAGAACTCAACGGTTCTTTCGGTAAGATGATATTCCGCAATATCAGTAAGAAATACGAATACAATCTCTTCCTGTCGGGACATCTGATTCATAGAACTATTGTCTTCCTTGGAAATAATGCCCGCCATCTGGTAGCAGAAAACAGAGAATAGATGTTCTACCATTTCTTTTTTATAAAGCATTTCAGTATCAGAATCCAGAATATATTTCAGAAAATTGACACTTTTCCAAACGACTTCCATTTCGTCTTCAGGAAAAGGAACTCCTTTATTCATCTGCTGTCTGAAATAGCGGTAAGTAATCAGACGGTTAAATTTCAGTGATAAAGCGGAAATAAATTCTCTTTTGTAAGAAACCATCCTCGACTGAAAATCATCGGTTACTCCCACCACTTCATAAATGGTTTGCGGATCGGTTACCATAAACATATTGGCAGAAACCTCCAGATCACTGAAGTGCTGACGAAGTTTTATAGTTCCTGATTTAATAAAAATAAAAGCAGGATTTTCGGGACGAAATGGTTTACCCACAGCTATCCGCTCGAAAATATTATGTTCGGTAAAAATATCAACGCCAAATTTTTCCAGGGCAGACATAGCACAAATTTACACAATCTTACCAGTGATTACAAAATTTTATTATTTTAGCAGGAATCCAATTTCCCTTCAGCATGAGAAAGGTTGATCTATTATTTGCAGAATACAGTAAAAGCCATAGAAACCCGACCAACAAGTTCATTCACTGGATTTGTGTACCTCTTATTTTCTGGACAATTCTGGGCTTTGCCTCCCTGATTCCTTCCCCTCATTTCTGCGCTTCCTACTTCGGATGTGCCAGTATTGTAAGCCTTATTGTGATTATTCTGATCACGCTGTTCTATATAAGACTGTCCTTACTGATCGCTATTCTGATGGTCGTAGTAATGCTTATGATGGAGCATTTCATCTATCTGACCAATATTCATGTCGGAAAGCAATCATGGATCGTTTACCTTTCAGTGTTTATCATCACATGGATTTTCCAGTTGATAGGACATAAAATTGAAGGAAAAAAGCCTACTTTCCTCAAAGACCTGCAGTTTCTTCTGATAGGACCGATATGGCTTTTAGGCTTCGTTCTTAAAAAGACAGGAATCAGATATTAATCTTCCAGCGCATATACCGCAAAACTGGCCAGCCAGTGATCTCCCCCGTAATTCCCCTGAAAAAGCAATGGCAGTCCATTAGCCAGAAATACATCTGCTGTTTTCCTAAAATCTTTCTTTAGCGGATGATTGGCAGGAAGTGCATTGGATATTCCTTTCATACACCATGCTTTAGAAAAAGATAATCCCACAAGGTGAACGGTCTGATAATCGCTTAAATCGCTTACGACAGGAATTTTTTCGACATTTTCCAGACTTCTTTTTTCATAGAAAGCATTCAGCCACTGTACAAAATCCTTTTGAGGAAGCACTCTTCGCATCAGATCCGCAATTTCAAGACTTGGCGAAAAGAAATCCGATCCGTCCGGCTCCAGATAAGCAGGTGTTTTCTGTTCTTGTAAGAAAAAGTATTTTGCCTTTTCTATCAGCTGGTTTTCAAACTCCTTATCTTTATTGGCTCTGGCCCAATCGATGGCAAAAGACATGGCAAATGCCGTATTAGGATGAACTCCGGTTCTGTTGGGATAAGTTTGCTTTGGAAGGTAAGTTTTCCATGATTTCAGGATCTGATCTGTAAGGGGTTTCAGATTCTGATGCCATATTTTGGCTTTCGGATGATCCCAGTTGGTCAATTCTTCATCCAGCTTTAAAATCCATGCCCAGCCATAGGTTCTTTCAAAAGTTCCTGTCAGCTGATATTTTGTAAAGTAATCTGCCTCAGTCTGTAGTTTCTCTTTCTGAAATGATTCATCCAGAATTTTTTCAATTTCTTTGGCATTAGACAGATTAGGTTTTGTTTTCAAAAGCCTTGTAAGCATCCAGTGTCCATGAACAGAGCTATGCCAGTCAAAACATCCATAAAAAGTAGGGTGAAGATCTTTTGGAGTTAAAGGAACTTCGCCTGCATTATTAATGATATGGGCAGTTTTATTAGGATATTCCTGATTGATACAGTGAAGGGGTTTGTCGGATAATTTCATGGCCATCTCGTCTGTAAGTTTCGGAGCTTCCTGGGCATACATCAGAAATGGAGAGAATGCTAATACTAAAAGACTTTTTTTCATGAATTAAAAATAGAAATAATTTACCAGTTCCGGTAATTTTTCATGTTGGTTTTGAAGTTATTTCTTCTGTTTATTGATTGCGTATTACCTCTTCTTTTTATTTTAAATTGTCACTTATCTTACAAATAATCAGTTTTGAGCACACTTTTTGATCATACCCATGAAAAACTAACTAACCTATGAAACAAATTATTTTTCTATTATCAGGTCTTATTCTGATCAATTGCAGCAAATCAGGTGGTGAAAAACAGGAATTGAAAGCCGACCTGACAGAAGTTCTAACTGAAGATAGAGCACCTTCTCCCGCAGCGGCGCCTCCACCTCCACCACTTTCTATCTCTGAAAAGGTAGTTTCTGATGAAAATGGGACCAACAAAGATGTTTACCCCTCAAAGAAAACAGATACAATCTCCAAAAAAATCATCAAAAACGGAGAGATGAAGATTCAGGTGGGTGATATTAAAAAAACGCAGAACCAGGTTGATGAGATCATCAAGAAAAACAATGCTTATATCCAGAAAGAAGAGTTTCAAAATACAGATATGGATGATAACCTTACCCTGATTATCCGGGTACCTCATAAAAATTTTGATGCACTGATCAATTCCTTTTCAGAGGGTGTAGGAACCGTTTTATCTAAAAACATTTCATCGAATGACGTTACAGAAGAATATACTGATATCGCCATAAAGCTTGCCAACAAAAAAATATATCTTGAAAAATACCGTGATATGCTTAAAAGTGCTGCTACCACAAAAGATATGCTGGAAATTCAGGAAAATATCCGTGAACTGGAAGATGAAATCGATGTGGCAGAAGGCAGACTTCGTTTTATTGATGACCGGGTGAATTACAGTACTCTGAATTTGAATTTATATAAGGAGAAAGTGAGAAGTTCAGCCACCTCAAAAATAGGTTTTGGAAGCCGTTTTGCAGATTCGGTAACGGAAGGCTGGAACAGTTTTATAAGCTTTCTTCTGGGAATCATTTCTCTGTGGCCATTCTTTTTGATCATTCCTGTCATTGTTTTTATCTGGCGAAAATGGAAATCAAAGAAGAAGGATTAGAATTAATTATTAAAAATCCGGGCATCTTCGATGCCCGGATTTTTACTGCATTATCAACAATTTATACTGTTTCCAGTACCGTACTAAAATCAATAATAATGCTATAATCCTGTTAAGAGCTCTTAAATATTTCTTTATTTATTCTTTTTATTTTCTGATGGTTTTAGTAATACTTTTTCCATCTTTATACTGGATCTTTACAAAATAGATTCCAGGCTGAAGTCGGCTGATATTCATATTGTCTTTTCCTGGGTTCATGAAAGTAATGATCTGAACTCCCTGAGGGGTAATCACGTCTGCTCTGCTTATTTTATCATAATGGCTTTCCGGTGCAAAATTCATCATATGCGCAGATACAATCACAGAGAGGTTATTCTCCTTGTTGATAAGAGCTGATGTTTTACAGTTCTGCCCTTCATTACAGTCACTTACAATTTTCCAAACTGTATTGCTTCCTGGTGTTTCTCCCGGATTCGCATACCATTTATTCTCCCAGATTTTGCAGGCATGGAAAACCTTCGTTCCTGCTGTTGGATATGTTTTTACCGGATTATATTCCTGAGCTCCGCAATACGTAACCGAACCGCCTGATTCACAACCCGGACCTTCGGTACACGTGCTTATTTCTTCCCATACCATGTTGGTTCCCGGCAATTCTCCCGGATTTGCATACCATTTGTTTTTCCATATTTTACAGGAGTAAAAGACTTTCGTTCCGGTAGCAGGATATGCATTGGCAGCATTATACTGTTCTGCTCCACAGTAGGTTTGTCCATTTCCTGATGTCACTTTTTTTGTTCTGACTTTTAATTCATTACTGGCATCAGAAAGCTGATCGTTCACCGCAACAGATTTTACGGTATACTGATATTCTGTATCTTGGACTAATCCTGTTCGTAAAAAGCTTGTTTGCGTGGTCTCTCCTACTTTGATTCCATTTTCAAAAATCTGGTAATTCTTGATTCCCTGTGAGTGAGCAGAAGCCATCCACATAAGTGAAACTGAATTTTCAGTTACTGCCATTGAATGAAGATTGGAGGGCGCCGTAGGTTTTTCAGGAGTTCCTTCGCTGTTTGTCTTTACATTGAGTGGCAGACTCTTGCCTGAAGTAAGCCCCGAAGAGCCTCTTGCCTGTATTTCATATGTATAAACCGTATTAGCTGTTAACCCAGTATCCTGAAATGTAGCTGTACTTACCTGCTGAATATTCTGCCCGTTGCGGAAAATAGTATAGGATACAGCATCAGATTGTAGATTCCAGCTTATTTTAGCCGAAGAACTTGTTACTCCTACCTGTGCTAATCCTGTAGGAGTGGCAGGTGCAGAAACTCCTGTTCCCGAGGTTACATTGACATCAATGACATTATAGAATGCATTAGTAGTATCTGCTACATCCCAGACTGCTAAAATAATATGGTAGCCGGTACGGTTAGCAGGAATCGTAATCTGGTGAGAAACATTATCCTGTGGCGGTGTTCCGTTATGAGCAACTGTACCAATAAGCTCCAGATCCTGACGGGAAAGCGGCTGATTGGGATTCCAGCCCTGCTTTGTCATATAATAATGCCATTTTGCTGTCGCATGATACGCCGAATATTTCCAGATAAATGCATTCACACCCGTGGTAATATTGGTTTTCTTCCACCTATCGGCAGTCTGAAGATCCAGTGTAGTGTCTCCTCCTATACTTCCATTAGCGGAGGCAATCTTTCCGTCTGCCGGGCCTAATGCAGGAAAGCCTTTTGGAGCTTCCAAAGAGCCCGGTTCATTAATTACAGAACCATATTTTCCAAACGCCACAGAATAGCCAAGTGTAGCCTTATCCAGACTTCCCTGATATCCTCTTGAGGCTGGGCTCATTACATATCCATGTGCAGATAAATGAATTAAAGAAGGTACCAGTATGGCCAGCATCAGCAATACCGGAAAAAAAATTTTACGTGTCATCATATTTTACTATTTTGGTGTTGATTGGGCTGAATTGATTGTAAGCAAAACGGAACTTACATCATCAATAATTCAAAAAATACAAGCGTTATTAACCTGCAGCATTTAAAACAGTTCAATTATAATAGGTATAATAAAAACCAAACTATACAAAACAAAATCATGAATATTATTAATTATATTACCATTATAAAATTCATAATGCGTTATATTTAAATATAAAATTAGGGTATTTTATATTACAAAAATAGCTAAATCCCATGATATTTATCACTAATAGTTGAAATATTTTTAGTTAAAATTATATATGAATACATGGAAGGAGAAAAAAAGAGGAGTTTACATATTGTATTTATAGTATTCCACCCCATTTTAAATAAAAAAGCAAAGGCTGCGAAATATTCACAGCCTTTTTCTCTTTTTCTACTCATAAACTCCTATACCCCTATCTTTGGCTATAAGAGTAAATTTTATTTCCCAAGCACGAATACTGCAGGAATTTTATGAAGCTCCGGCTTTTGTTTTTGCCAGTCTTTTATTGATTTTGTTTTGATAAATTCATGTTCCGGATCATTGATATTGGCAGCGATACAAAGTTTTGTATTGGGTGACAAAAACTTACACAGGTCTTCAAACAGCTGATTATTTCTGTAAGGTGTTTCCATGAAAATCTGAGAATATCCGGTTTTCTGAACAAGGCTTTCCAGGTTCATGATCTGTTTCTTTTTTTCTCCTTTATCAATAGGAAGATACCCATGGAAAGTGAATTCCTGCCCATTAAATCCACTGGAAATCAAAGCCAGAATAATGGATGAAGGCCCTGAAACCGGTATCACTCTGATATTTTTCTCATGACACCATTTCACAATCAGATTTCCCGGATCCGCAATACATGGTAATCCTGCTTCTGACAGCAATCCGAAGTCCTGCCCTTTCAGCATCAGTTCCTGAGCTTCTTTGATATCCGCATTTTCCGTGTATTTGTCCAATAAAAACAACTTCAGATCAGCCTGCTTCTTTTCCGGAGCAAAAAATTTAACAACCTTTCGGGCCGTTTTTTCATTTTCCACGAAGAAATAGTCCGTCTGCATGATATAATCCTTCAGAACAGGCGAAAAGTGGTTGATAGAAGTATTTTCTGATAAGTAAGCAGGGAGTAAAAAAAGCATTGTATTATTTTTTAGTTCTTTCGTTAAGTGAAGGTTGAGGGAAATATTTTGTAAGGTCCATGGAAAAAGTAACAGAAGTAATTTTCCAGGTTCCGTTGATCTTCATCAGCGTCCAGATCTCTTTTCCCCAGTTTTCCATTTTGCCATCGTACCAAAAGCTGTAATCGAAATTGGCAGAAGCTATGGCTCCATCTTCCACGATCTTAATATTGTCAAATTTTTCTTCAGATTTATCATCTTTAAAACTTTTGATAAAAGCTTTATAATCATCTGCAAAGTAGTAATCTGCCTTAGGATTTTTCTCCAGACGCTTCGCCTGTGTTCTGTCTTTATAAATTCCGGTCCAAAGTACAGGTTCCTGAAATAAAGAAAGATATCTGGCTTCATCTCTGGATTTAATACATCCCATAAAGTCATCCATAACTTTACGGATTTCTGTTTCATCTTTGGTTTGAGCGAAAGACAAACCACAGCTAAAAACAAACAGTAACAGCAGTTTTTTCATGGTTATTATTTTGATATTTGGTTTCTGATAGCATCACATCCTTTATCCAAAAGCTGGAAAACCATTTCAAAATCTTTCATATCTCCCCAATAAGGATCCGGAACCTCAGCATTTTGGTGGTCTCCCAATACTTCTAAAAACAAAGATACTTTCTGTCGTTCTTCTTCATTTTTAGTTTTGGAAACCACATCGCCGAGTACATCAATATCCATACAATAGATCTTATCAAAGGTTTCAAAATCTTTTCTGGTGATAGGTCTTGATCTTTGTCGGGAGATATCAATATGGTGATTGGCCGCAGTTTTAATGGCCCTTTTATCAGGATGTTCACCTTCATGCATTGAAATAGTTCCGGCAGAATCTACCACATAATGATCCGGCAGCTTTGTTTTCATAATTCCTTCTGCCAATGGGCTTCTGCAGATATTTCCGAGACAAACCATTAATATTTTCATATCCTGTTTTTTAAAAAGAGTCTTTTGTCACGACAAAACTAAATAAAAAATGAAGAATAAAACTATCCTTCATTTTAATTTATGTAAGCTCAACCTTATTTATTGTTTGATTCTTTCAGTAAGGTCTTTTACGTATTTCTTGATTTCTTTATCAATTTTAGAAACATCTTTGATGGTATCACAGGCATACATTACTGTAGAGTGATCTTTTCCACCCATTTCTTCACCAATTTTAGTGAATGTAGAATTGGTAAATTCTTTGGAGAAGTACATGGCAAGCTGTCTTGGTAACGCAATCTCTCTTTTTCTTGTTTTTGAAAGCAGCTGTTCTTTTTTAATTCCAAAATAATCACAAACCACTTCCTGAATATAAGGAATATTGATAACTTTCTTCTGGTTAGCAGCAATTCTGTTGATGGTTTCCTTAAGCAACTCAAGACTAAGATCTCTCTTGTATACTGTAGAGTAAGCAATCACCGAGTTGATAACCCCGATAAGTTCTCTTACATTCGTTTTTGCTTCAGCAGCAAGGAAGTCAAGCATATCTCCCGGAAGAACAATTCCGTCTCTGCTTAGTTTATCTTCAATGATCTGTCTTCTTGTTGATAGATCCGGAGATTTGATTTCTGCAGAAAGTCCCCATTTGAAACGGGAAACAATTCTGTCCTGGATATCCATAATATCTGCAGGTGCTTTATCTGAAGTAAGGATAATCTGTTTTCCGTTCTGATGCAGGTGATCAAAAATATGGAAGAAACTATCCTGTGTTGCTGATTTTCCGGACAGGAACTGAATATCATCAATAATCAGTACATCTACCATTTGATAGAAGTTTGCAAACTCAGTCTGTTTATGAGCTTTGGCCGCAGAGATAAACTGCTGGATAAACTTTTCAGAAGACAAATAAAGAACTACTTTATCAGGAAACTGGTTTTTTACTTCAAGACCTACAGCCTGTCCTAAATGGGTTTTCCCAACTCCATAACCTCCATATAAAAATAATGGGTTGAAAGCGGTTGCACCAGGTCTTTTTGCAATGGATCTGGCTACAGTGGCTGCAAATTTATTGCTTTCTCCTTCTACATAACTATCAAATGAATAGTCAGGCTTCAGGTTAGAATCTATGTTTACTTTTCTAATTCCAGGAACTACAAACGGGTTTACAATATTAGCAGAAAAACCTTGCGGCATTGTTTCCTGTGTTTTCGGAGTAGGAACACTTTGTCCCTTGATGTTCATGGTAACAGGCTTTTCTTCACCTTTTGGTCTGTTTTCCATCACAGAATACCATAATTTCACTCCTTTTCCAATATTTTTCTTCAGGGCAGCAGAAAGTAAGGACAGATAGTTGTCCTCTATATATTCCTTGTAAAAATCGCTCGGCACGATCAACGTAAGGTTGTTGGCCACCAATGAAAGCGGCTGAACCTTATCGAATAGCATATCGAAAGATTTTTCAAGTTTTTTAAGGTCAGAATTGTCTTCAGCAGCGTTCAGGTTATCGCGCATAAACTGAAGGCATTTCTGCCATATCATCATTAAATTGTCATCCATTTTTTAAGCCCCGATTATTCTTTGTTTGTACTGTGTTTAGAAGGAAGACAAAGGTCCAATATTTTCTTTTCAAAAAAAAATATTGCAGGTATTGATTATTTAAAAATATATTTGTATGTATAATTTAACATCTAAAATGATACACACAACACACTCAATACGAGTACGTTACGCAGAAACAGACCCTATGAAATATGTATACTACGGAAACTATGCAACGTACTTCGAAGTAGCGAGAGTTGAACTCTTCAGAAGCATAGGAATTTCATACGATGAAATTGAAAACCAAGGAATTTGGCTGCCTGTTTCGGACTACAAAATTAAATATATCCGACCCGCTTTGTATGATCAAAAATTAGAAATTCATACTTATGTTAAAAAAATTCCGGGCGTAAGGATTGAATTTGAGTATGAAATTTACAATGAAGAGCATATTAAAATAACCGAAGCCTCCACTACTCTATTCTTTTTAGATGCAAAAACCAACAAGGTAATCAAATGTCCGGATTTTCTGATGGATCTGATTGAGAAGAACTGGAAGGAAAAGTAGCAAGTTCAGAGATTCAAGGGGTTCAAAGTTCAAAGTTTAAGGCTTAAGGTTCCGGACAACCGCATCACGTAACCGAACCCCGCACCGCAGCATTCAACTTAAACATAAAACATTGAACTCTATTTATGAATTAATTCGCACCTTTGTACCTTTATTCTAATCATCCCTTATATATTATATTATGAAGATTGCATTTTTGGGACCTCATGCCAGTTTCACCCAGCTTGCCACAGCACAGCTTTTCCCTGATGACGAAATAGTACCGCAAGCCAGTATTCTGGATTGCTTTAATGCTGTTGAAAACGGAGAAGCAGTAAAAGCAGTGGTACCTCTGGAAAACTCTATTGAAGGAACCGTATCGATGACGCTGGATTATTTATATAAGACTCCGTCTATCAAGATAGAAGCAGAAGCAGTAATGCCCATTGCCCATCATCTTATGATTCATCCGGAAAATTCTATTGAGAATATTGAAAGAATATATTCTCATCCCCAGGCTCTCGCACAGAGCTTCCATTTTCTGGACACTCATTATAAAGAGATCCCGAAGCAGGACTTTTCTTCAACTGCTGCTGCCGCAAAATTCGTTTCTGAAAATCCGGAGACTCCTATTGCTGCAGTAGCCAATCAGTTTGCTGCCAATTTATATGGTTTAAAAATTATAAACCGTAATATTCAGGATTTTGAACAGAACCATACCCGGTTTATCATTATTTCCAAAGAACAGAACAAATATCAAAATGATCAGCTGGAAACACTGGGTGAAAAATCTGGAATGCTCATCACTCTTCCGGAAGATCATCCCGGTGGATTACATCAGGTTTTATCCGTTTTTGCATGGAGAAAAATGAATCTCAGTAAAATTGAATCCAGAACATTAAAAACAGGACTCGGGAATTATTTCTTCTTCATCAATGTTGAAGGACCCTGGAAAGAAGTTTTGCATGGAAATGCACTAAGAGAACTTGAATCAATCAATGCTAATGTTGATTTTCTTGGAAATTACAAAGAATTCCTGCTGGAAAGCTAAAAAATCAAATAAATCTACTAAAAAAACACTGTCGTTAAGGCAGTGTTTTTTTTTAAATCTATTCAAAATTTCGAATTCAAGTCAGTATTACAATAAATTATTATACAGATATCGTCTTCTGTTTAAATCAATAAATAACCCACACAATGGGGAGAATTATTTTTTAACAAAACACTGATAAACAGAGCCTTAAATAAAAAATAAATATAATAAGTCGTAACTGAATTATATGCAAATATTATCGAAAATATAAACATATGTTTAAATATATCACATCATAATAATGTTAATTTTGCAAATATCACAATGCTGGGTATAATTTTTATTGTATATTTGCTTAGCAACTAATTAAAATCTTGATCATGAAAACTAAACTTTACAGCTTAATGTTAGCATGTGCATCGTTACCATTATTCTCACAGGTGGGTATCAATACAGCCAACCCTTCTGCAACTCTGGATGTTAATGGAACCTTGAAAGTTCGTGATACCCCTGCCGCTACAGCATTACCCGGATATCAGATTTTAGGAATTAACCAGGGAACTACCCAGGTATTCTCAGTAGACCCGTCATTGTTAACCGCAGCTGCCGGAACCAATACTTCTGTATATTCTGCAAAAAAAACAACAGGAATAACCCTACTGAATTTAGGAGTTCTACCTTCTGATTTCCAGCCTGTCAGTTTTGTACAAGCTGATAGGACGATAGGAAGTGCTGCTTTATTTACCAATGCTGATGGTTCATACAACATTCCAACTACTGGAGTATATGCTGTTGGATTCGCATTCAGATATGGCACAGGATTACAGGCTTCTTTATTGTCAGGAAGTCCAGGTATCGCAATTGCAAGAACCAGAACCGCAGTAACCACTCTGATAGACACACGTCCATTCAGTGGTATTAACCTTGCATTAGCGGTTAACTTAACGCTTTCCGATTCCAGTATTAATTCTTTGTACTCGTTTCAGGCAGGTGACAAAATTTCTTTTGGACTTGTAGATTCTGGTGTTATTACAGCAGGATTATTAGGATCCAGTATCGCATCATTCTACATTTACAAAGTATCAAACTAGTAAAACATATTGTTAGTTATCTATACCATTTAACCCATCGCTTATACCGCGATGGGTTAATTTTTTTAAATAGCATATGAAACATTTCTTTATATTTGATAAAAACTAATGAAATGAATGAATTTGTTGCGGCCATCATCTTTATCATTATCTTCATCATTTTCAATAACCTGAATACCAAAATCAGAAAATTGGAAAAGGAGATTTCAGATCTTAATCATAAGATCAATACTCCTCCTCTGGCTCAGACTGAAGCAATTCATAAGAAGGCGACAACGGAAGAGACATTCATTCCACAGCAAGAAGAATCTCACCAGGTTTATCATGAGAAAATAAAAAACAGTGAAGAAAGTGAAAAAAGCCCAACATCACTTCAAAAAGACTGGCTTACTCCTGTTTCTGACTTTTTAAAACAAAACATTCTTACCATTATTGGTATTTTTACCCTTGTTCTCGGAATTGGTTATTTTGTAAAATACGCGATTGATAAAAACTGGATTGGTGAAGCAGCAAGAGCGGGAATTGGTTTTTGTACCGGAGCAGGAATCATTATAACCGGACATTTTCTCAGAAAAAACTACCCGGCTTTTTCATCTATTATTACAGGGGGCGGAATTGCTGTTTTATATTTCACAGCTACCATTGCTTTCCGTGAATACCATCTATTTACCCAGAATACCGCTTTTATCATCACCGCACTGATTACCGCAGCTTCCATTATCCTATCCTATTATTATAAAAGTGAAGTACTGATTATCTTTTCACTGATAGGAGGTTTTGCAGCTCCCCTGATGATCAGCTCGGGACAAAGTAACTATCTTTTCCTTTTTATTTATATCACTCTTTTAAATACAGGAATGCTGGCTGCCTCTTTTCTTCAGCACTGGAAAAGCGTGGGCTGGACCGCTTATATTTTTACAACAGGCTATCTTTTACTTTGGACCAATGAAAGCCCAGAGCTTTTAAGCATTACTTTTTATCTGATCAGTTATGTGATTTTCTACATTTTTGCCCTTCACGATTACTTCAGAAAAAATATACTTGCAACCTCTGATATTTTAATACTTGCCCTTGCTAACTTTTCAAGTATTCTGGGACTGCTTTACATTTTTGATACGTTAAAATATGAACCCCCAATTATTTTCCCTCTTATTTTTGCTGCTGTAAACACTGTTCTTCTGTTCAGAGAATATACCCGCAAGAGCTTTGGAATTACCTATTCCGTATTCGCAGGGCTTGTTACCAGCCTTATAACCGTTGCAATTGCTATTCAGTTTAAGACCCATCTCATTACCAGCATTTGGGCAATAGAAACAACTCTGCTTCTCTTCATCTGGAAAAAAACAGGTCATAAAATTTTCAAAATTTTCTTTTATATCCTGTTTCCCTTAGTGATGATTGCTCAGCTTATCACCTGGACTGCGTATTTTGGAACCAAAGATTTCAATATCATATTTAACGCCCCGTTTATCACCAGCTCTTTCACCATCATTTCTATAATAATTAATTTATATTTATTAAGAAATACAGCCAAAGAGCCACAAGGAAAAGACCGTAACTTTTTCGAAGATCTTATTACAGTAGTCAGCTATGGAGTTATCTACATAACTTTTCTTCTTGAGATTACATATCATATTTCAGAAATGCCATGGTCCGCCATTACCAGCACAGGACTTTTATTCAGTATTTATTATATTTTTGTTTTATTACTTTTCAGGAAACTGCTAAGCATCAGAAATGATGTTCAAAACATACTGATTTATCTTTTTTACTTCCTGATCGTCATAAACACATCGGTTTCTACACTTTCCCTTGTGGCTGATATCTTAACAAAAAAACTGCATGTAAGTTTTTATTTCTTCCATCTGCTTCAGTGGATTCCGTTTATATATATAGGGTACAGGATTATTCCATCTTCAACGTTTCACAAGCAATGGATTTCTTACTGGATCCAGTCTTTGGCAATCATTATCTCTGTAAGCTGTGAACTTCACCATTCATATATTTTAATGACTTCCAGTGATCTTTCTCATTCTTATACCGCAAGTGCACATTTCAATATTCTTTATCTTCCTGTTATATGGACAATTCTCGCCAGCCTATTTATTTATACAGGCCTGAAAAAGAATATTCAGGAATATAACAAGATTGGGTTTGCTCTGATAGGTGTGATGGTATTAAAACTTTACGGATATGATGTATGGCAAATGGATAATATTTCAAGAATAAGCGCCTTTATTGTTCTCGGAGTTATTTTATTATTAAGCTCTTTCACTTTTCAGCGACTGAAAAATATGATCAGAAATATGGTGGATAAAAAAGATAAAACGGAACAAAGCAAAGACTAATAATCTGGATTAAAGTTTTTATTTCTAAATTAAATTCAAAACAATTTAATATTTGATTCAAATTTTGTAAAAAATAACTATATTTATCACGTTTTTAACAGTTACATATTCTGATTATGAAAAAATTACTCTATTCTTTTTTATTACTATCCTCTGCTACTTTATTTGCCCAGCAAAAAAATCCTGCGGTAAAGTTTGCAGTGGCTGATAATGCCATTGGGACAGTAGAATTGTTCAATACCAAAAAGAACGTATTGCAGGTTTCAAAGGTATACAGTACTTCCGCCAGCCTTCCCCAAAGCTTAAAAAAATACAGTTCTGTTTTTACGAAAGGGGTGACTGAATATAAGTTCAAAAACGGAGAAAATGTACTGGATAGAATGGCTTTATCCAATATGAATACTCAATACAATATTCCGGCAGACCATCCTGTATTTATTGAAGGATATGAATTCACAGACACCAATACCATGATTTATCCTGAAATCAAAAAAAGAACAGAAACAAAAGATTATAACGGTAAGAAAACATTGTTTATTTATACTACTGAATAACTTGAATAATATAGAAAGGATGCTGAAAAACAGCATCCTTTTTTATTTTAATATTTATTGTTCCATTTTTTCTTAAGCTCCTCGTAAATCTTCTTTTCTGTAGCATTATTACCAGGCTCATACAGTTTTACATTCCTGATTTCTTCCGGAAGAAAGTCCTGTTCTACAAAATTTCCTTCATAAGAATGAGCGTACTTATATTCTTTCCCATAATCCAGATCTTTCATCAGTTTGGTAGGAGCATTTCTTAAATGAAGTGGTACAGGCAGGTTTCCCGTCTGTTTCACCAAAGCCAGCGCTTCATTGATGGCCATATACGCAGAATTACTTTTAGGTGAAACCGCAAGATACACCGCTGTTTCACTTAATATAATCCTTGCTTCAGGATTCCCGATCACATTGATCGCCTGAAAACAGTTATTAGCAACCACCAAAGCGTTTGGATTCGCCAAACCCACATCTTCAGCGGCCAGAATAAGCATTCTCCTTGCGATAAACTTAATATCTTCCCCACCGGCAATCATTCTTGCCAGCCAATACACCGCTCCGTTAGGATCACCTCCACGCATAGATTTGATGAAGGCTGAAATAATATCATAATGCTGCTCTCCGTTTTTATCATAGAGCGCCATTGTCTCCTGAAGAACTTCCAACACATCAGAATTAATAATTTCCGTTGTTCCAGAATTTTTATATTGATTTAAAACCAACTCTACGGAATTGATTAGTTTTCTGGCATCCCCACCGGAGTATTGAATAAAAGCTTCTTTTTCAAGGATTTTAAAATCTGTTCCTTCATCTTTATTATATCGTTCGGAAGCAATATCAATTAATTCCTCCAGCTTTTCATAACTCAATGCTTTTAAAACATAAACCTGACTTCTTGAAAGCAATGCTGATACTATTTCAAAACTTGGATTTTCGGTAGTCGCACCAATCAATACAATCCAGCCTTTTTCCACCGCATGCAATAATGAATCCTGCTGCGATTTATTAAACCTGTGAATCTCATCAATAAACAAGATTGGTGATTTTCCGGAGAACAGATTCTGCTTTTTTGCATCTTCAATCACATCCCTTACGTCTTTTACTCCAGAAGAAACTGCTGAAAGCTTATAAAACTTTCTTCCCGACTGTTCTGAGATAATTTCAGCCAGCGTAGTTTTTCCTGTTCCCGGAGGTCCCCAGAATATGAGTGAATTGAGGCTGTTATTTTCAATCATCTTTCTGATTGTTCCTTTCTCGCCGGTAAGGTGCTCCTGCCCCAATACATCATTGAGGGTTTTGGGTCTTAATTTTTCAGCTAATGGAATATTTTGATTCAAAGTAATTCTATTTTTTTAAGATCAATGTTTCGGATTTCTGATGGCCGAAACTTATAACAAATTTAAACTAATTTTCATTTTTTTACCCTATTTTTGCATTGTTTTGAAACTTACATTCAATAAAATCATTACATTTCCGCTGGTAATTTTGATCAAATTTTACCAATGGTTCATCTCGCCCTTACTTCCCAAAAACTGCCGTTACGAACCTACCTGCTCTCACTATATGATTGAGTCGCTACAGGTGCATGGTGTTTTTAAAGGTTTCTGGCTGGGATTTAAAAGAATTTTAAGATGCCATCCCTGGGGAGGAAGCGGTTACGACCCTGTTCCACCCAAACATAAATGTCAATAATCAAACTATCAAATCAATAGAAAATGAATACTATCTTTTTCAGAATTTATCTTGTGCTGTTTGCGTTTACAACGCAGCTTCTTTTTGCACAGGAATACCCTGGAGGTTTATCTGACGGAACCTTAGATATCAACGGAACCAATGTTCCTGTAAAAATCTATTCTACTACAGAGATGGGAGACCTTACGGCTTTTCCGGACAGAGAATCAGATAAAAGCCAGTCTTTTGTTGTGATCCTTAATGAATCCAATTTTGAGCCTGCCTATTACAATTATGGTGCTTCCACTTTAGCAAAGTACAAAGATTCACAGTATCAGTTTTTTGATAAAAACTTTAAACTTATTGATACTGGCGTTACCAAAGAAAATATCACCACTTTCAAATATGCTGTAAAATCTGTAAAACCTATCACTGATTCTGACAAGGTAGAACTTAAAACTTCATTTAAAATATGGGATCCTTCAAAAGGTATTCACATCGGATCATTTACGCTTCACTTTTATAGTTTGATGTTTGTATTTGCATTTGGTTTCGGATATATTTTGATGACAAGAATCTTTAAGATTGATAATGTGAATCAGAAATACCTGGAGCCTCTGTTCACATGGACGTTGATCGGAACCATTCTGGGAGCAAGATTAGGACATGTTATCTTCTATCAGCCGGAACTATTTAAAGAGGATTTCTGGAGTGTATTTTTACCAATAAGTACAAAAAACGGTTTTAAATTCACTGGATTTTCAGGGCTGGCAAGCCACGGTGCTACGATTGCCTTGATTTTCACTACGCTTTATTATTCATTTAAAATCATTAAAAAAAATCCGTTCTGGGTATATGACAGACTGGGTATTGTAGTAGCTTTAGGTGGAGCATTTGTAAGAATGGGGAACTTTTTCAATTCTGAAATCGTTGGTAAACCCGCTGACCCGAATTCTCCGTTCGCTTTGCTTTTCCCACAACAAAGCAGTGAGTACGGTCTTACTGTACCCCGTTATCCAAGCCAGTTATTTGAAGCGGTAGGATACGTTCTTCTTTTCATTTTGCTATGGATATTGTACAGAAAAACAGATAAAAAATATCAGCAGGGATGGTTATTCGGTTTGTTTTTCATTATTCTTTGGGCCATCAGATTCTTTGTTGAATTCCTTAAAGAGCCACAGGGAGATGAATTCATCCAGATTGGCGGTCTGAATACAGGTCAGGTGCTTTCGATTCCTTTTATGATTGCAGGGGTTGTCATCATGATCGTTTCCAAGAAATTCAAGATCACTGAGGCAGAAAACGAGAAACCGGAATAAGCCACCAGAGAAAAAAATAAAAAGGCAAATTTGTAGAAATACAGATTTGCCTTTTTTAATATCTTAAAATTATCACAGATTCCTCTCTGTTTTCCTGTTCAGTTCTTCAAAAACAGCTCCCAATGCATCAATTACATCAGTAGGCAGCATCGATTCTTTTGAATGCTTTTCAGAAGCTACATCCGCAGCTCTGCCATGCAGCCACACCCCCAGAATACAGGCTTCCTCTTCGGAATATTTCTGGGCCAGAAGCGAAGTCAGAATTCCGGTAAGAATATCTCCGCTTCCTCCTTTCGCAAGACCTGCATTCCCTGTAATATTATAGAATACTCTTCCTTCCGGAGTAATAACCTGGCTATGATGATCCTTGAGTACAATATAAAGACCCAGCTCTTTTGCCTTTTTCCTTGCCAGCTCAAGTCTTTTAAAAGAATTATCCGTACTTCCGAAAAGTCTCTCAAACTCCTTAGGATGAGGGGTTATAATTGATTTTTTGGGAATGAGTTTCAAATTTTTCTGATTTTTTGAAATAATATTCAATGCATCTGCATCAAGAACTAAGGGCTGAGAATAGCTTTTCAAAAAACTCAAAAAGCTTTTCTCTGTTCCGGAATGAGTTCCCAAACCAGGACCTGCACCACAGGTAACATCTTTGTCCATTTCAAAATTTGTAATAAACTGCTCTCCTCCTTTTATAAACATGGCCTCAGGGCATGAGGTCTGTAAAACATCATATCCACATTCCGGAGCAAGGGTAAAGGTAAGCCCCGCACCGGTTTTTAAAGCTGATTTTGTAGCCAGTACTGCCGCTCCTACTTTTCCATAGCTACCTCCTATGATGGCTGCCTTACCATAACTCCCTTTATGAGAAAATTCCTGTCTCGGAATGAATATTGAACTGATCAGCTGATCATCAATTACAGAGTAATCAGAATCGGTTGTGTCTGCATATATTTTACTTAAATCAATATCCAGTACTATTACTTTTCCCGTATATTTTCCGGTTTCAGGATGAAGGAAGGTCTTTTTCCAGCATTGAAAAGTAAGAGTATAATCCGCTTTCAGAATAACAGGATCATAATCAAACATTTCATCAGCAGACAATCCGGAAGGAACATCAATGGATATCTTAATATTCTTTTTGGAATTCAGCTGCTCAATAAGTCCTTTCAACTCTCCTTCCAACGGTCTGGATAAACCTGTTCCGAAAAGGGCATCTACAATAATGGTTTTCTCATCAAAATTATAATGCTCGGAGGAATCAAATTTTCTGACCGAAATTCCTGACAAATCGCGGAGTCTTTTCAGATTAACAGATGCATCTTCTGAAAATTTCTTTTTGGAATCGCTTACAAATATATCTACATCGAAACCTTTAAGATAAAGTATCCTTGCAACAGCCAGCCCATCACCGCCATTGTTTCCATTACCACAAAATACAGCCAGTTTTTTATGGTTTTTACAATGTTCCGAAATCCAGTGAGCTACAGCTATTGAAGCTCTTTCCATTAATTGAATGGAAGAAACCGGCTCTTTGGAAATGGTAAACTGATCCCAGCTTCGGATCTGTTCTGCGGTAAAAATTTTCATAGGTAAAACAAACTTTTAAGCAAATTACAAAAGATTTTTCATTATGATATCACGTCATTAATAAAAATAAAAAGTTATCATTAATGAAACAATGTATTGATATAATGTAGGAATATTCATTAAAGCAGATGATAGAAATTCCGCATAAAATTCAATATTTAGCTACAAAAAACTACAAAAACGTAGTGTTTTTTACATTTTTTAATTATATTTTTGTGTATATACTAATTAAAAAAAATATAAATTATGGGATTTGTCAAAGAATTTAAAGAGTTTGCCTTTAAGGGCAATGTTCTCGATCTTGCTGTCGGTGTGATCATTGGGGCAGCATTTGGTAAAATTGTTTCGTCTTTGGTTGAAGATGTTATCACTCCTCTGATATTAAATCCGGCATTGAAAGCAGCTGGTGCAGAAAATATAGCAAAACTTACATGGAACGGAGTTGCGTATGGAAATTTCCTTTCTGCAGTAATCAGTTTCCTTTGTATTGCCATGGTTCTTTTCTGGATCATTAAACTAGCCAATAAAGTGAACAAAAAAGATGCTCCAGCTCCTGCAGGACCTACAGAGGATCAAAAATTACTTACTGAGATCAGAGATTTGTTGAAAAGCAAAAATATCTAATTTGTAAACTACATTTTAATATAAAAAGCACCTCGGTCTAACCAAGGTGCTTTATTTATAATATCATTTCCAAATTACTGAATCTGTAAGATACTTGAAATCTGCTCTGCAAGAGAAAGCCCGATTCTATCCTGTGCTTCAAGAGTAGAAGCTCCAGTATGAGGAGTAAGAGAGATTTTAGAATGAGTAAGGATCTCCTTAGATGGTGTTGGCTCATTAATGAAAACATCTAATCCTGCAAATCTTACTTTACCTGAATCCAAAGCATGAATCAAAGCTGCTTCATCAATAACTCCTCCTCTTGAACAGTTTACGATAGCCACTCCGTCTTTCATGATTTCAAATTCATTTTGACCAATCATGTAACCGTCTTTCTGAGCCGGAACGTGTAATGTAATGAAGTCTGAATGTTTTAAAACATCCTGTAACGGTTCAGTCTCAATATCAACATTGATGAACTGATTGTTATAAAACTTCACTTTAATACTTGCTTTTCCTACATTATTATCAGCTGCCACTACTCTCATTCCAAGTCCTAAAGCAATTCTTGCCACTTCCTGCCCGATTCTTCCCATTCCTACAATACCAATCGTCTTTCCTCTCAGTTCAATACCGGCAGCATAAGCTTTTTTAAGACCTGAAAATTCAGTATCTCCAACCAAAGGCATTTTTCTGTTGGAATCCTGAAGAAATCTTGCTCCGGAAAATAAATGAGCAAAAACAAGCTCAGCTACCGATTCTGAAGAAGCAGAAGGAGTATTGATCACATGGATTCCTTTTTCCCTTGCATAGTCTACATCAATATTATCCATGCCAACACCTCCTCTACCAATAATGTCGATAGATGGACATCCGTCAATAATATCTTTTCTTACCTGCGTAGCACTTCTCACCAATAGAGTACGGATTTTGTGCTCGTTAATATAATCTACCAAAAATTCCTGTGGAACTTTTGTAGTAATCACTTCAAAGCCTTTTTCTGTCAATGCATCTATTCCGGATTGATCCAGGCCGTCGTTTGCTAAAACTTTCATAAAATATCAAGTATATTAAAAAATGAAAGATTTAAAAATTAAAGGAACCGGGTTCACATTTAATCTTTAAATCTTTGAATTATATTTTTATTCGCCGTCTTCTTTGAATACTTCAATGGTCACTTGTTTTTCTACCAAATCCGTAAATCTTCCTTTGTATCTTGTAGCTCTTACCAGGTGGTTGTCTATCCAGTGATAATTTCCTCCTCTTGGTTTTCCGCAAAGCACACTGTGGTATTTGAAGCCATGCTTATCCAGCCAGTCGATTGTGATTTGTTTTAGATTTTCGGTTCTTGAAGTAAAAAAGCAGATCTGGTGCCCTTCATCATACCATCTGTTGACAGTTTCCAGTGCATCAGGATAAGGTTCACAGGTAACCATTCTTTCCGGTTCTTCGTTGGGAACGTCATCTGTAATGGTTCCGTCGATATCTATTAAGTAATTTTTTACGCCATCCTTTAGAATAGGACTAATGTGTTCAATGTATTCTAATTCCATTACTAAATATTAAGTAACAAAGTTAGCGTTTTTACAACTATCAGGCACGTTAATCTTCATTTATATTAAAAATATACTATAAAAAGTATTATTTAAAGAATAATATTAATATTTTATCAACCATTTTATTCAAATTAGTTAAAAATTTTCGTTTTGATATTTCTTTTTTATCAGTAATCTGTAAGAACAATGCCGATTTATGTGTAAGCACTCCCTACCTTCTCAATAGATGACAAAAAGCATGATGTTTATCTAAAAATTTCCAAAATACATTTATTACTCTTACATTTGTAGGAATGGAAGAATTTGTCGTTTTAGTAAATCCTGAGGATGAAGTTTTAGGGCTGATGGAAAAACAGCAGGCTCACATCAACGGCCTGTTACACCGTGCTTTTTCTGTATTTCTTTTCAACAGTAAAGGAGAAATGCTTCTTCAGAAAAGGGCTTCAGGCAAGTATCATTCTCCTAACCAATGGACCAATGCGGTATGCTCGCACCCACGTAACGGGGAAACTTATCAGGAGGCAGCGGTACGCAGACTAAAGGAAGAACTGGGAATTGAAGCAGAACTTTCAGAAAAATTCAATTTTATTTACAAAGCAGATGTAGGCGGTGGTCTTTGGGAGCATGAGCTGGATCATGTGTTTGTAGGAAATCACGAAGCTGATTTCAATTTAAATAAAGAAGAAGTGGAAGAAGTAAGATTCATTTCTATGGAAGATCTGGATAAAGAGATTTCCGAAAATCCTGAAAACTTTACGGAATGGTTCAAAATTATCCTCGAAGAATATAAACACCATTTTTAATGATGAAAAAAATATTGCTTTTTTCTGCACTTTTGACGGGAAGTCTGTTTTTTGCCCAAAATGCAGGTGTATTTGACACTCCGAATTATTCTATCAATGTTCCTGAAGGCTGGAAGTCCACAAATGACAGTGAGATTATCAATATTTTCCCTACCAGTCAGATTGGCGCTATCACCATTTCGGAATACCATGACCTTCCCCTTCCAAAGGAAGAAGTGAAAAAATTCATTCTGGCCCTTTATCAGTCCAATGATGAAGAGAAAAAAGTAAAAGAAAAAAAGAGCCAGAAAGGGTATACAGAATATTTCTATGAGCATTTTGATGAAAAAGAGAAGCTGTTCTGGATAACCAAGGTTTTTCAAAAAGACAAAAACTTATATTTAGTTTCCATTAATTGCGGCCAGAAATTCTGGAACGGAAACTATATGACCCTTTTCAATGAGACTTTTAACAGTTTTAAAATAAAGAAATAAAGAAATAAAAATTAAATATGAAGAAAACAGCCTTGTACGACAAACACGTTTCTTTGGGAGCTAAGATCGTACCTTTCGCAGGTTTTGAAATGCCTGTTCAATATTCAGGGGTTACAGAAGAGCATTTTGCAGTAAGAGAAAAAGCAGGATTATTTGATGTTTCCCACATGGGACAGTTTTTCATCGAAGGGCCGGGTTCAAAAGACCTTTTACAATATGTCACAACCAATAATGTAGATGCACTTGAAAATGGAAAAGCTCAATATTCTTGTCTTCCTAACGAAAACGGAGGAATTGTAGATGATCTTATCGTTTACAAAATGGAAGATGACAAATATTTCGTGGTGGTAAACGCATCCAATATTGACAAAGACTGGAATCATATTTCAAAATACAATACTTTCGGAGCTAAAATGACTAACGCTTCTGATGAAATGTCTTTATTGGCAATTCAGGGGCCTAAAGCTACTGAAATTCTTCAAAAACTTACAGAAGTAAACCTTTCAGAAATTCCTTACTACCATTTTACAGTAGGAAGCGTTGCCGGAGAAAATAACGTGATCATTTCCAACACAGGATACACAGGAAGCGGAGGTTTTGAGATCTATTTCAACAATGCAAGTGCTGAAAAACTTTGGGATGCTGTAATGGAAGCAGGTAAGGAAGAAGAAATCATTCCTTGCGGATTGGCTGCCAGAGATACTTTAAGATTAGAAAAAGGATTCTGCCTTTACGGAAATGATATTGATGATACAACTTCTCCGATTGAAGCAGGTTTAGGATGGATCACCAAGTTCGATAAAGACTTCGTTTCCAAGGATGTTTTCGCAAAACAGAAAGAAGAAGGTATTACAAGAAAATTAGTAGGCTTTGAATTGACTGATAAAGGAGTTCCGAGACATGATTATCCTGTAGTGGATGCTGAAGGAAATGTGATTGGAAAAGTAACTTCCGGAACACAGTCTCCAATGAAGAAAGTAGGTTTAGGTCTTGCATATGTAGACAAACCTCACTTCAAATTAGGATCTGAGATCTTTATCCAGGTAAGAAATAAGAATATTCCTGCAAAAGTAGTGAAAGCTCCTTTTGTATAACAGATAACTTACTAAGTGAGGAAGTTGAAAATTTATTCCACTTCCTATTATCAGAAACTTATAATAAGGCCGTTTCACAACTCGTGAAACGGCCTTATCTTTTTTAGAATATATTGTATTGAAAATTATTGTTTCAGCTGACTAAAAATCTTTTGCAATGACAACCCATTCATTGGCTGCATTTCCAAATACATTTGCCGCGATTGCAAAAATTGTAATTCTTTTTTGATCATTTACTGTCCCTAGCTTTACTCCATTAGAACTTGTAGGGGTTGAACCAAGTAAACTAACTGCTCCTCCTGCAGCCACAATAGATAAAGTCTTTCCTATCTGGCTATTGGAAGGAGTAGGCAATGTTACAGAGATACCAGGATTCGAACACCAGATAACAGATTCATTTCCGGAAGCAGTAAAAGATGCTGGCGTAAAAGTAAGGGATACAGGACCAGCCAACAAGTTGTTTAAAGGTGCTTTTTGAATATCACCAGAGCTATTGATAGTCAATACATCAGTATTTCCACCTCCTGATGTAAGATTTGGAAGATTAGTTACACGAATCGGGTTACTATTTGCACTTACCTCCAGTACCCTTTGAGGGCTTGTTGTTCCAATTCCAACTCTGTTATTGGCAGCATCTACAGACAGACTGCTTCCCGCAACAGAAAAAGCATTTGTGGCTGTCCCTGTAAAAGCGAGTCTATTAGCTCCCTGCGTAACGGCACGGTTTCCGGTAAGAGTCCCATCCGTATTATAAATATTAGTAGACGCAGGTGCGGCTGGCAAAACTTTCCATGTTGCCAAACCATTAGCATCGGAAGTTAAAACCTTATCTGTACCCTGTGTTCCATCTACGATTTTCAAAACTCCACTTGTGGCGGATTCAATATGAAGTTTATTGGTAGGAGCTGTTGTACCAATACCTATATTTCCTGAAGATTTGATAGTCAGCCTTGGCGCAAAATCCGTAGCATTTCTGGTGAAAAACTGCAACCCGGCATAACTATTGGCTGCATCACGGTCAATACCTGTAATGGTAGCCCCGGAAAGTCCTGTTTCAGATGTTGAAGGAATGAAACCCAGCTCTGCAAACTGTCCACCGGTGCTATTTAAATTATACAGCGTAATATTTCTTGATACTCCTTGCAGACATGGGGCACCACAATTTTCAATTCCTGCAGAAATGGTATTGGTTGTTGCTCCAGAGCTATTTTGAACAGACAGAGAAGAAGAAGGTGCTATGGTACCAACCCCCACTCTGTTATTTGCAGCATCTACTGAAAAGTTTTTACCATTCACTGAGAATGCATTGGTCTGCGTTCCTGTAAAAACCAGGGTATTAGCCCCTTGTGCAACGATACGGTTTCCACTAAGAGCGCCATCGGTATTATAAATATTGCCTGCTACTGCATTTGTAGGGTTGTGTAGCTTTACCCATGCTGTTCCATTGTAATAATAATACCCGGCAGCATCAATATTTACAGCTGTCCCTGACTGTGATCCGGTAGCTATGCTGTTTACAAAAATTAAGGTTGAAGTAGGAACACTTATCATGCTTTGTGCCCTTTGTCTGTCTAGGCGGGGAATCAGCATTCCATCTACATTGGAGGAAGTACCTGTTGAAGATTTTGCAGTTGCATCAAAAGTGGCAGCAGGATTTGTTGTATTCACTCCAACCTGTCCATAGGCAGATAGTCCTACTCCCATTAAGGAAATAAAGATAGTTTTTTTCATCAGTGTGTTTGTCAATTAATTTTCAAATATACACAAAAAGCAAAAACTTTAGATAAAATTAACTTAATTTAACAAAAATAAAACATTTAAACAATATATTTTTTATGAAATTAATATTAAAATTTTTAATTTAATACTATATTTTATATAATGTATTTAGCAATTTATATTGTTAAAAAGGAAATTTACACACCATATCTGTTTTTTTTCAACATCATAAATCTGCCACAACAGAATCATTTTACTCTATTGTTCCTGCAACTCACACTCCAATGTTAGATCTGATTTTATCAACTCACCCCAAAGAACATTCTGAGAGTTTCCAGATTTTTCTTATCATTTCCTACGAAGATTTCATTATCTGTTATAAAAACAGGTCTTTTCAGGAAGGTATAATGATCCAATAGTAATTCTTTACAATCTTTTTCAGTCAATGCTTTTACATCCAGGCCTCTCAATTTGATCTGAGTAGATTTTTTACTGAACAAAGCTTCGTATGATTTCGTTTTTTTATGCATTTCTGCCAATTCATCTTTCGTGATCGGCTCTTTTTTGATTTCGCGAAGTTCCCAGTCTGTTAGATCAAATTGGGCTAAAATTTTTCTGCAGGTATCACATGTGTTGAGATAAAATACTTTCTTCATTACGTTTCTAAATCTGTTATTGGTTAAAATTCCCTTTCATTGAAAGTTTCGTCTTTCAAAAGTAGGATTTATTCTAAAACTTTGGAAATTATTAAATAACTTTATTCAAATTTTATAAAGATGCAGAACAAGCCTATTACTTTTCAGTTTATTTCGGAGCCTTCAGATGTTAATTACGGAGGAAATGTACATGGAGGAAGTGTTATGAAATGGATTGACCAGGCCGGTTATGCATGTGCGACAACCTGGAGTGGTAATTACTCTGTTACCGTTTATGTTGGTGGAATCCGTTTCTATGATCCTATTAAAATTGGTGAAGTAGTAAAAGTAGACGCCCAGGTAATCTATACCGGAACTTCAAGCATGCATATCGCGATCAATGTTTTTTCAAGAAACCTGAAACAACCTAATTTTGAGAAAAAAACCCATTGTATCATTGTTTTTGTGGCCGTAGATGAAAATGGAAAAAAGCTCCCTGTACCGAAATGGATTCCGGAAACAGAAGAAGAAAAACAACAGGAAATTTATGCTAAACGTCTGATGGAGCTGAGAACACAGATTGAGGATGAGATGAAACCGTTTTTGTAGAGACGAGGTGCGGGGTAAGGTGATGCGAGTTGCGGGATGCGAGTTGAGGGGTTCGTGGATTTAAAGTTTAAGGTTATAGCAACTAATTACAAGACTAACCACATTATATGAAGAGTATTTTTACCTTAATGATATTGCTCATGATGGCTTTGGCCCAGGCTCAGACGCATCGGTTTATTTATGAGCTGCAGTATAAGATGGATTCCACAGAAACCACTTATGAGAAGCTGAATATGATACTGGATATTACCCCAAAAGAGGTAAAATTTTATGGAAGAAATCTGATCACCACAGATTCTTTAAATAAAAAATTCGGAATGAATACCAGTCATACCGATATGTCCGGACAGATAGTGAAAAGAAAAATCAATTCTTTTGATAATGAAAATTTCATCAATATTAAAAATGGATATTACTCCTTTAAAACTACGGATAAAATATACTGGTCCATTTCCGATGAAACTAAAAAGTTAGAAAACTATACTTTGCAAAAGGCCACGACACAATTTGGAGGGAGAAACTGGACAGCCTGGTTCTGTAAAGATATCCCTTTTAATGAAGGTCCTTTTAAACTCCGTGGGTTACCGGGTTTGATATTTGAATTATCTGATACGAAAAAGAACTTCATTTATCATCTTATTAAAAGTCAGGAGCTGCCGGAAGAATACCCGACCGATAGTTTTGTGGAATCTAATTTCGGAAATAAAGCCATTCCCATCAATGAAAAACAGAAGAATAAGCTGATCATGGAATTTTACAACGATCCTTTTGCTTTTGAAAGAAACAATTTCAGCAAATCCAATACCGATTTGAGAATTAAAATCAATGGGAAAGAAATCCGTAACGTGGATGAGCTGAACACCCAAACCAAAAGTATGCAGGAGGTCATAAGAAAATACAACAATCCTGTTGAAATCGATAAGGCAATACATTATCCGATCTATTAAAACTCTGATATATTTTTAAAGTTTGGGCTAAAGCCAGTGGAAATTGTGAAATTTATTTGGGCGGGCTAAAGTCCACCTCTATTGATCCTGACATACGGATATTTAGTGATAATAACTTTTATCTTTTATCTTTTATCTTTTAACTTTTATCTTTTATCTTTTTACCATAATTCATATATTTGTATTATCAAAAGGAAATGGTGTTCTTCCTTACCCAACCGCTTTACAGAAGCTGATGACGCCTGATTAAAAGATTATTAACAAATAACTAATCAGGATTATTATGTCAAAAAGTCAACGAACACTTGGTAAAAAAGCAGTTTTTCACACCCATTTTTTCTTCAGAAAATTTCCGGCGCTTCCTTATATTTTAAAATGGCTCTTCATCAGTATTATTATTGGTGCTTTGGTAGGAACCGCATCTGCAGGATTTCTTCAGTCGTTGGAATGGGCAACACGTTTCAGGGAAAACCACCTCTGGCTGATTGCTCTGCTTCCTGCTGCAGGATTTCTGATAGGACTTCTTTACTATTATTTCGGAAAAGATGTGGAAGCAGGAAATAACCTTTTGATTGACACCATTCATGAGCCCAAGGGAATAATTCCGTTTAAAATGGCACCTTTTGTCTATCTGGGGACAATTGCAACTCATTTTTTCGGTGGCTCAGCAGGTCGTGAAGGAACAGCACTTCAAATGGCAGGCGCTATCGCAGACCAGCTTACGAAACCTTTTAAGCTTGACAGAAACGAAAGAAAAATATTGATTATTTCTGCTATTGCCGCCGGATTTGGTTCTGTTTTTGGAACTCCATTAGCAGGAGCTGTTTTTGGCCTTGAGGTTTTCCTGATCGGAAGAATTCGTTACAATGCCATCTTTCCTGCATTTGCTTCTGCAATTCTGGCAGACTGGGTTACCAATCTCTGGAAAGTAAAACATACTCATTACCATATTGATTTTATTCCCAAACTTGAGTTTTTACCAATTTTATACAGCATTCTGGCCGGAATAGCTTTTGGAATATCCGCTGCTGCTTTCAGTAAACTCATTCATTGGATGGGCTCCTTTTTCAAATCGAAAATTAACTACCCCCCGCTTCGCCCTGTTGTGGGAGGAATCATTATAGCGCTTGCTGTTTTTGCAATAGGCACTACCCGCTATATAGGATTAGGAGTTCCTGTGATTGTAGAATCTTTTGAAAAGCAACTTCCTTTATATGATTTTGCTTTAAAAATAATCTTTACCATTATTACGCTTTCAGCTGGATTTAAAGGTGGAGAAGTTACTCCTTTATTCTTTATCGGAGCTACATTTGGCAGTGCTTTGTCTCTGTTTATTCCCCTGCCTTTCGGATTATTGGCAGGAATGGGATTTGTAGCTGTATTTGCCGGAGCAACCAATACTCCTTTGGCCTGTATGCTGATGGGAATTGAATTATTCGGAGCTGAATCCGGTGTGTATGTAGCGATCGCCTGTGTTGTTTCCTATCTTCTTTCAGGACATAACAGTATTTATACAAAACAAAAGATTGGAGAAGCAAAAAACAGAAGATTTGAGAATCAGCAGGACAGATCGATTTCAGATTTTTTATAATGGGTTACGAGATTCGTAGTGCGAATTGCGAGGTGAATGATTCGGGATGCGAAGTGCGGGATGCGAAATCACAGCTATTGGTTTATTTTGTTACTGGTTATGGGATTCTGGTTATGTATTGGTTCTTAGTTGTACACTTATAACACCTTGAAACCTGAAATCCCGAATCCCGAATCCCGAATCCCGGATCTCTCAAATCCTTAGAATCCCCCCGAAACTCGCAAACCCTCAGACTCCAAAACCCCGAAACCCACAACACGCATCTCATCACCCTCAAACCTCCCACTCTCAAACTCTCCGCTCCCCTTCTCCATTTCCAACAATAATTCGTAATTTTACCTCATGTTCGATTACAGATTAAAAGTTTTCCATACGGTAGCTACCCGATTAAGTTTCACTAAAGCTTCAGAAGAGCTGCACATTTCACAACCCGCTGTTACTAAACACATTAAAGAAATCGAAACTCAGATAGGCGCCAAATTATTTGACCGTAAAGGAACTTCTATCCAACTGACTCAGAGCGGAAAAATTTTGTTTGAACATGCAGAGAAGATCAGAAATATCTACCGTGACATGGAGTTTGAGATCAGTCAGATCAGTCAGCAGCATAAAGGGAAACTGATTATCGGCGCAAGCACAACTATTGCCCAGTATATTTTACCTGAAATTTTAGCCAAATTCAATTCTTATTATAAAGATATTAAAATTGAACTTCTTACAGGAAATACGGAAACAATCTCAACTCTTTTAAAGGAAGAAAAAATTGATCTGGGTATCATTGAAGGGGAATCGCAGTCTTCTTATTTTGAATATACAACTTTTAAGCCTGATGAAATTGTTCTGGCTGCCAAATCTGATCACCCTCTTGCCCATAAAACGTTACATTTAAAAGATTTGTATCAATTGGATTTGATCTTCAGAGAACAGGGTTCCGGGACTTTGGAATTTATACAAAACAGACTTAAAGAAAAGGAAATCAATATCCATGAACTGAATACCATTATGCAGCTGGGAAGCAGTGAAAGCATTAAGAATTACCTTCTCCACTCGGAATGTATGGCATTTCTTTCCATCAGTACCATTCTGAACGAATTGAAAAATAGTATCCTGACCGTTATTGATATTAAAAACTTTAGTATTGAAAGAGATTTTCATTTTATCCTGCCAAAAGGAGACCAGTCTGAACTGATTAAGCTTTTTCTGAGGTTTGCAGAATAAACCATTATGATGTAAAATCCATTAGTAATAGAAAATCCTATTATTTTTTAGCATGATTATTAAAAATATACGCAGCTTTTAAGTTTTGGCTAAAGCCAATGGAATTTTATTTTCTTTTGGCTGGGCTAAAGCCCAACCCTATTGATACAGCCAAGCAAATAGTAAAATTTAATGACAAGATCTTTTATCTTTTATCTTTTATCTTTTATCTTTTATCTTTTATCTTTTATCTTTTATCTTTTATCTTTTATTAGTTATAACTTTTAGTTATCCGACATAACAAAATACAATTTACTTTGTAATACTATTTTCCGGAATTTTGGTGCAGATTTTAAAAGTTCGCATTATGAAAAATTTCATCCGGAATGAAATGACCCGAAAAGTATTTTTTATTGTATTAGCCGTTTTATGCCTTACTCCACTTATATCTTCACCAATCGCTCTGGCTCTAGGTTTTTTCCTGGTTGTCCTTATCGGAAATCCTTTTGAGAAACATCTTCATCAATATATTCATTTACTCTTACAGATTTCAATTGTAGGTCTGGGATTCGGGCTGAAACTGGATGAAGCGCTTCATGCGGGAAAAACAGGTTTGTTATTAACTGTTGTAAGTATTTTTACAGTAATGGTTTTGGGATATTTTCTGGGAAAAATATTTAAACTGGAAAGTCCTTTATCCTATCTTCTCTCTGCGGGAACAGCTATTTGTGGAGGGAGTGCTATTGCAGCAGTGTCTCCTATTATTAAACCCAGCACAAAGCAGATTTCCCTTGCGCTCGCTATTGTTTTCACCCTAAATTCTATTGCATTGTTTGTTTATCCCGCGATTGGGCATCTTCTGAATCTGTCACAGGAACAGTTTGGACTTTGGTGTGCCGTAGGAATTCACGATACAAGTTCCGTGGTGGGTGCAGCCAGCAAATATGGTGATGAAGCTCTGAAAATAGCCACTACAGTAAAACTTGCCCGTGCGTTATGGATCATTCCTGTATCACTGATCACCATGTTCATTTTTAAAAGTAAAGATTCCAAAATAAAGATTCCATGGTTTATCGGTTATTTTATTGTGGCCATTCTTTTGAATACTTATTTCCCGTTTTTTGACCACTTCAGTTCTTCAATTACTGTTTTGGCAAAATCCGGGCTGAATCTGACTTTATTTTTGATCGGTTCTACCCTTTCTATTCAAACGCTGAAATCAATCGGATTAAAACCTTTGGTTATAGCAATTATCCTATGGGTCACCATAAGTGTTGGCAGTCTTCTTTACATTATCTATTAAAAAGAGCAGAACCCTTTTGGAATCAAAAGGGTTCTGCATATTAAATGTGGAAATGCTTATTTCGTATTGAAATAATTTCTTAAACCTCTCCGCAAGTATAAACCTGCAGACAGCCCATATATATTGAGCAATAATCAGGACCTGTTACAGCACCTGAGCAGCTGCATCCGCAAAGAGATAAATCCGGCTTACCGCTTACTCCACCTGTAATATTTTTCAAGTCTTGTTTTTTCAGTTTTTTAGCATTTTTCATAATGTTCATGTGGTTTAGTTTTGATTAAAAATATAGTTTTAGTTACTTTCCAAAGTTAAACAAATATTAATTACACGCAACAAAAATCAATACAAAAATTAATAATTTATTGATTATAACTTCATTATTGTATTCAAAATAAGGAATAATGATTTGTTTTTTTTTAAACAAGTTAAATTATTCTGTAAATTCAAGATCTCTGTCGTGGGTCTCTGAAATGGTAAGCGAAGAATAAAATGCCAGCCCGAATACCACCACTCCTACTATAGCAGCACTTTCCACAATCGCGAAATGACCTTTAAGGGAATCAAAAGCAAATATCATTACCGGCACCAATCCCCTTACCATGTTGGGAACCGTTGTGGTTGCTGTATTCCTGATATTGGTCCCGAACTGTTCTGCCGCCAGTGTTACAAACATGGCCCAATATCCTGTTCCAAATCCCAGCCATACACAAAACATGTAATATTTTGTTTCCGTATTGGTATTTCCGAATAACATGAATGCCACCCCGATCAGCGTGAAAATCAACATATAAAAGATGGCCATTTTCCGTGATTTTAAAGCATGGGAAATAAAACCACTCAAGAGATCACCGACAGAAATCCCTACATAAGCCCACATAATTGCTTTTCCGGGGTTGATGTCCTTTATTCCTAATTCAGGAGCAAACTGATTAGCCAAAACAGCCAGAATCCCTATGCAATACCAGGTAGGCAATCCTACTGCAATACATTTTAAATACCTTATCAATCTGTCTTTATTGGTGAAAAAGGATAGAAAGTTTCCTTTGGAGACATTTTTATGCTCAATATTTTTATAAATCCCGGATTCGGATACGCTTATTCTCAGTACCAATAACATAATTCCCATGATCCCACCGATAATGTAAGAAATATTCCAGCCTCCGGCCAGTTCTACGGTAAGCTGAGCTACAACTGCTCCCATTAAACCAAAACCCGCAACAACGGAGGTTCCGATTGCCCTTAAACTTTTCGGCAGACTTTCAGAAACCAGTGTAATTCCAGCTCCAAGTTCTCCAGCTAACCCAATACCTGCAATAAACCTTAAACCTGCATATTGGTACAGCAAATGCTCTTTTGGAAAATAAGGAAGGAAACCACAGGCAATATTCGCTAAAGAGTATACTAAAATGGACCCAAAAAGTACAGAAAGTCTTCCTTTTTTATCTCCAAAAATACCCCAGAAAACGCCTCCGATAAGAAGTCCTACCATCTGACAGTTTAAAATAAAAGTCCCGTCCGCATCCGGATTAAGCCCCAAAGCTTTTAAACTGGGTATTCTGACAATCCCGAATAAAAGGAGGTCATAGATATCTACAAAATAGCCGAGCGCAGAAATAATAACGGGGATAGAAAAAATGTACTTCAGTTTTGAAGACAGGGACAGTTCTTGCATTTTTAAGTTTTGATAAAAATAAAAAACCTTTCAATTTCTTGAAAGGTTTTTATCAAATATCTTTTTCTGATTATTATCTGGCAATATTCACAGCTCTCGTTTCTCTGATTACTGTTACTTTTACCTGTCCCGGATACGTCAGTTCATTCTGGATTTTCTCTGAGATATCGTAAGAAAGTTGAGAAGCTACTTCGTCATTTACTTTTCCGCTCTCTACCATTACTCTCAGTTCTCTACCTGCCTGGATCGCATAAGCACTGGATACTCCATCGAAGCTTAATGCAGCAGATTCAAGATCTTTTAATCGCTGGATATAAGATTCCAACACCTGTCTTCTTGCCCCCGGTCTTGCTCCTGAGATTGCATCGGCAACCTGAATAATCGGAGATAATAATGATTTCATTTCAATTTCGTCGTGGTGAGCTCCAATAGCATTTACCACTTCAGGGTTTTCACCGTATTTCTCAGCCCACTGCATCCCTAATAGTGCGTGTGGTAATTCTGATTCCTGCTCAGGAACTTTACCAATATCGTGTAGAAGACCTGCTCTTTTCGCTAATTTTACGTTTAATCCTAACTCAGCAGCCATGGTTGCAGCGATGTTTGCTACTTCTCTTGAGTGCTGTAGTAAGTTTTGTCCATAAGAAGAACGGTATTTCATTCTACCTACGATTTTGATCAATTCAGGGTGTAATCCGTGGATTCCTAAATCAATGATCGTTCTCTTACCTACTTCAATGATTTCCTCCTCAATCTGTTTTCTAGTTTTTTCTACTACTTCTTCGATTCTTGCCGGGTGAATTCTACCATCGGTTACCAATCTGTGAAGGGATAGTCTTGCAATCTCTCTTCTTACAGGATCGAAACATGAAAGAAGGATAGCTTCAGGAGTGTCATCAACAATAATTTCTACTCCGGTTACCGCTTCTAAAGCACGGATATTTCTACCTTCTCTACCGATAATTCTACCTTTTACTTCATCAGATTCAATGTTGAAAACTGATACTGAATTCTCGATAGCCTGCTCGGTTCCAATTCTCTGAATCGTCTGAATAACAATCTTTCTTGCTTCATTCTTGGCATTCAGCTGAGCTTCTTCCATAATGCTCTGAACATGTGCCTGCGCTCTTGTTTTTGCCTCAGCTCTCATAGTTTCCACCAATTCTGCTTTAGCTTCCTCTGCGGTATAATTAGAGATTTTTTCAAGTATTTCTACTTTCTTGGCAGTAGCTATATCTAATTCCTGCTGTTTTCTGTCCAGAATTTCGTTCTTCTTAGCATAATCTGCAATCTGCTTGTCTAAGTCTTTTTCAAGCTTTCCTGTCTTGCTAAGTTCATCATTCAGCTTATGCTCTTTGTCTTTCGTTCTCTTTTCAACTTCCTGCATTTTCTTTTCGCGGGATTGAATGTCAGCGTCATGCTGTGATTTCAATTCCAGGAATTTTTCTTTAGCCTGAAGATTCTTTTCTTTCTTTATGGATTCAGCTTGTACGTTAGCTTTTTCTATAAGGTTTTCGGCATTTTTCTTGGCATCATCTATGATGAATTTTGCTTTAGTATTCAGAGAACTTCTGGAAAAAAACATTCCCACGACAGCTCCGATTACTAAACAAACAACACCGACTATAACTTCTATCATAATTTATATTGAGTTTTAATTGTATTCATATCCTTGTTCAATAAAAAAAGCCCACAATAATCCAGAGATTGAGAGTAAACTCCTAATCAACACGATTTGAACTGATTTCCACTGTCTGTAATCCGGAAATCCGGCACGCCATTCGATGGACATTTGTTCGGTAATTGTTTAGCGTTGAGTTTACCTTTAATGTGTTAGAATTATTGTAGGCAGTACTTTTCAGGAAAAAAAATCTATTTCCCGATTTCATTCAACGACTGATTAATCTGCGTTAATCTTTCGTTGGTTGAATTAATATTTTTTTCGTAGTTCAGAGAAAATACCTCTGCATTGGTTCCCAGTTTAAGGGCGCACATTGCCAAAGCATCCTGTTTATCTCTTACATCGAAATTCTGTTCAAAATCTTTAATCATATTCTCGATCTGCTTCCCTACTTTACGCAAAGTTTCTTCCTCTGCTGCCGGTACGTTCAGCGGATACACTCTTCCTGCAATGTTGACGGTTATTCTCCTTACCTCCATTATAATCCACTGTTTTGAAGCTGAGCAATACAGAAATCAATCTCTTTTACCAATCTGTTGATATGGTTTTTCATTAACCTATTGTGTTCAGGATTTCCTGATATTGCTGAATAAAGTTTTATATTTTTTTGTTCTTCTGCTAATACCTGATTCTTTCTTCTCTCCTCATCATATTTCTTCTTCAACTCTTCATGCTCAATATTTAATTCTTTTAAATTTTCTGTAAGATTTTTATAGTTCTTTTGCAGAGTCGAAATCTTTCTCTCTAATTCTGAAAAATTGTTTTCTAAATCTTGAAGCATTTCAGGTTTGTATATTCTAACTAAAAGCAAAAATAAAAAAATAATAACACTAACAAAAATAAAACACTCTATATTTTGATATAACAATAAAAAAGGAGGCGCTAGTGCACCTCCTGTGTATTTTTCAATAGAATATTTTTATTCAAATTTCAGAACGAACATTACTGCTCTTGTCTGCAATGTAGAGATCGCAGATGACCAGTAAGGAGGTGTAGTAGCGTTATCTGCCACTTTTTCGTTGTTCATGAAGAATGTTCCTCTTACCGCAGGAGTCAGTTTAAACTTGTTGAAATAAAACTGAATACCCATTTCTGCAGACCAAGCAAAATTATGTGTTGTGGATCTGTAGATTCCCTGCATGTTGTCATCTGTAGAACTTGAGTTAGACTGAAGGTTGACCACATAGTTTACCCCTGCAGCAACGTAAGGTCTTGAATTGTACCATCTTTGACCATGAAGTTCCAGAAGCACCGGAATATCAATCAAAGTAGATTTAATTTCTCTTACTTTATCCTTTTCCTGTAAAGGGAATGGCATAAAAGGAGGATTGGTTAAAGATCCACCTGCATAAATGTCATTGGATTGAGTATTAAAAGTCAACTGTCTTTGCGCAAACTGTAATCCTGGTTCTACTCTTACATCAAGATAGTCATTCAGTCTCCATTTTGCAATAAGCCCGGCACCGAAACTATAACTTTCCTTAGAGGTAACAAGGTTTTCATTATCATTCATCCCATATTTCGGATGCAAAACAATGCGGTAATCCAGTCTGTTCCCGTTCAAATAAAACCCCCAACTGAATTTCTGTTCGTCGAAATCTTCCAACTTATCCATTCTGTTTCGGGTTCTGAATTGCGCGTTTGCAAAAACGGCAACATTTACTGAGGTTAAAACCAGTGCTTTTAATAGAAATTTATTCATAGGTTACTTTGTTGCTTTATAAATTGTGGCTATACCTAAACTTAATTTTTTATATTCAACTTTCTTAAATCCCGTATCTAAAAGAATTTGCTTCATCTTCTCCCCGAAAGGAAAAGCATTTACAGAATCCGGAAGGTATGTATACGCCCTATTATCCTTAGAAACCAATCTGCCGATGGCAGGTAATATATTTTTGAAGTAAAACATATAAAATGGTCCCATGAAACCCTCAACCTTTGAAAACTCCAGTATATAAACACTTTTGTTATCTTTAACTACTCTTCTTAACTCTGCCAAACCTTTGGTAAGGTTTTCAAAATTCCTTACTCCAAATGCAACGGAAACAGCATCAAATCTATTGTCCTCGAAAGGTAAATTTTCTGCATCTCCTTTTTGCATGGAAATTTTGCCGTCTAATTTAAGTTTTTTTATTTTAATAACGCCAACATTCAGCATTTGTTGTGATAAATCTAATCCAACTACTTTAGAACCGGTTCCTTTTTCAATAGTAATTGCCAGATCTCCTGTTCCTGTAGCCACATCCAGCACTTCCTGCGGATTATCATTTTTCATCCATCTTACCAGTTTATTTCTCCACAGAACGTCAATTTTCATGGATAAAACATGGTTCAGAAGGTCATACTTCGGTGCAATGTTGTCGAACATATCCTCTACCTGGCTTTTTTTTGTAGCCTCTGAATTGTAGGGAGTAACTTTGGTGATATCTTTTGTCAAAACTTAAAACTTGTAATATTCTTTGTAATAATTTAGGTAATCCTGCTTTCTGAAGATTTTGGATCGTGACTCCACTTTCTGGATATTTTTGATCACTTTGTCATAGTCTTCATCTACATTGTAATAAAAATCTTCTGTGTAAAGCTTATTGAAGCGTCTTGCTCCTCCGTAATAATCCTTTCCGTCAATAACAGTTTTATCAAGGTTGGCCAGTAACGAATCTTTTTTAAGATTGTATCCGTAATACTGATCATTTACGTAGTAATCCTGATGGGTAATATTAATCAGACCACGAAGTTTATTGACTTCAAATGCTGAATCGTAAAGCATTTTCTTGTTCTGATCAAAAACCTGAATAGAGTTTTTCCCTTTATTCAAATCCACATGCACATACTGCCCCGCAGAAATAATTCCTTCAGATCCGTTATTGATCTTAAAGTAATACGTATTCGGGGTAGGATTATCTACAACATAATAATTCTTCTTGGCTAAAAAAAGGAAGTAGATCCCAAAGGCAACGATAAACGCCACAGCTGCAATAAGTAAGCCTTTTAAGGACGAGTTGTTTTTCATAGATTGTAAAGTACAATTTTTGCAAATTTAATAATATTTTTAATTCTCCGTTATTAATATTAATTATTAACTTTGCATCTTTAAAAAAATCATATAAACGAATGCCGAATACGATCATTATTGGCTCTGGATGTTATATTCCGAACAGAGTTATTGGTAGAGATTACTTCATGAATTCCGAGTTCTACACTGAAGACGGAGTAAAGATTGAAAAGCCTGTGGAAGAGACCATTGCGAAATTTGTAGAGATTACAGAAATCGAAAACAGGAGATTCATTGAGGATGATCTTTCCAACTCTCAAATCGGTTATGAAGCTGCAAAAATTGCCCTTGAGGATGCAAAAGTAGACGGCGAAGAATTGGATTATATCATCTACGCAAGCAATTTCGGGGAGGTTACCGAAAACGGATATGCTGATTTTATGCCTACCATGGCAGCAAGAGTAAAAAATAAACTGGGGATCAAAAACAGAAAATGCGTAACGTATGATATGCTTTTCGGATGTCCGGGATGGGTAGAAGCAATGATTTTGGCTGATAACCTTATTAAAGCTAAAGTAGCTAAAACAATTCTTGTTATCGGAGGAGAAACTTTAAGCCGAGTAACAGATCCGCATGACAGAAACAGAATGATCTTTGCAGACGGCGCCGGAGCTGTAGTGGTAAAAGCAACAGATGAGGAAAATGTTGGAATCATTGCTCACAACACTATTTGTGATAACGGACCGGAATTAAATTATCTTGAAAACCAGCCATCTATCAATAAAGAAGTAGACCAAAAACGTCTTTATGTAAGAATGCTGGGAAGAAAAATCTACGAATACGCTCTTAAAAACGTACCGGTTGCCATAAAAGAAACGATCACAGACGCAGGTCTTTCTATTAAAGATATAGATAAAATCTTAATTCATCAGGCAAATGCTAAAATGGATTATGCCATGATTGAAAGACTTCACAGACTATATGATGTAAAAGAGTATGATCATGCGATCTCTCCTATGACGATTCAGGATCTTGGAAACACCTCTGTAGCAACAATTCCTACTATGTATGATTTAATAATTAAAGGAAAAATGGAGGGTCAATCGTTTAAAGATAATGGTAACATTGTGATGACTTCGGTAGGTGCCGGAATGAACATCAATGCTATCGTTTATAGATTTCCTAAAAAGTAATATTTAAACCATTAAAAATATAAAAGCACAGGGAAGTTTATTCTTTGTGCTTTTTTTGATCAGAACATGCAAAAGAATTTTTTAATCATCGCCGGAATCTTCCTGTTTTTGGAAGTGTATATTTATCAGGCTATCAGAACACTTACCGATAATTTCTGGATCAGAATCGGATATTGGGTCATATCTTTAGCGGTGTATGGTATTTTCGCCTATGAAGTTACCCACTACCAAAGATCAGACAAAAGTATGGTAAGAGCCCAGATCATGATTTCATTATTTTTGATTTTCATTCTTCCAAAAATCTTCGTAGTTCTGTTTTTATTAATTGATGATATTATAAGAACCGGAGGTTATCTGATCGGTTTTGCCAAGCCCTCGGAAAATTTCTTTCCGGAAAGACGAAAGTTCCTGAGTCTTGTAGGATTGGGAATGAGTGGTGTTCTTTCTGCTCTTTTCATAGATGGAATTACGTTTGGGAAGTACAGACATAAAGTGAGAAGAGTAAGAGTAAATTTTGCCAACCTTCCCCAAAGCTTTAAAGGCTACAAAATCATCCAGATTTCAGATGTTCACAGTGGGAGTTTTTCTGATCCCAGCAAATTAGAGCACGCCATTGAGCTGATTAATGAACAAAAGCCCGACCTGGTATTATTTACCGGAGATATGGTAAATAACGTTGCGGATGAATTCAAACCTTTCATTCCTTTATTTTCAAAAATCCAGGCTAAAGATGGCAAATTTGCAGTATTAGGGAACCATGATTACGGAGATTATGTATCCTGGGAATCACCTGCAGCCAAAAAAGAAAACCTTGACACACTGATTAGTTATGAAAAGCAGGCTGGTTTTGATATGTTGAGAAACGAGCACAGAGTCATAGAAAAAAACGGAGAAAAACTATACATTCTGGGCGTTGAAAACTGGGGGCTGAAACCATTCCCTCAATTCGGAAAAATAGATGATGCTCTAAAAGGCGTGCCGGAATCTGCTACCAAAATTTTAATGAGCCACGACCCTACCCATTTTGATTATGTGGTAAAAAAACATCCTGCAAATATCCATTTAACCCTTTCGGGACACACCCATGGAATGCAGTTTGGTCTGGATCTTAAAAATGTAAAATGGTCACCGGTACAATACAAATATCCAAAATGGGCAGATTTATATGAAAGCGAAGGAAAGCTGCTGTATGTCAACAGAGGGTTTGGAGTATTGGGCTATCCGGGAAGAGTGGGTGTATTACCGGAAATTACGCTTTTTGAGCTGAGTTAGAGATGCGGGGTTCGGGATACGAATTATAAGTTGCGAGTTATTGGGTTTCGAGTTACGTGTTACACAAAACATTAAACCCTGAACTTAGAACCTTAAATTCTTTACCTAATAGCTGCAACCTAACACCTGCAAACTAAAAAATATAATCTTTCATACGGGAAGTAGCCATTTCCCGTTCATTGAGAAAAGTAAGGAGGGCATCTAATTTGTCCTCCATTTTTTTGCCCGAAAACAATCTTCGGTAAAAAGGAATATCAAAACGGTATTTGTTGAAATCTGTAAACTGCCATGTGTTCAGATAGATCAGCACAAATTCTTCATTCTGCAAAGTTTCCAGCACCATGTTCTGATAATACTTCATTGGCAGGATCTGAAATACAAAGTCATTATAGGGCAGCTGACTGTACGGAGAGATACTTTCTGGAACAATACTCAAACCATCCTCTTCTGTAATTTCGGTATCTCTTTTGAGTCTTTTGAAAGGAAAAAGAATATTGGCATTATCAATATTGGAGACATAATTAAATTCCATCAGCTTCAAAGTTTCCTGAGCAACTTTTACATCTTTCTGACGAATTCCCCTGATCTGTTTTTCCAAAAGATCCTGAATACTCTTCTTGGCATTTTCTATTTCTTCCGGATTTGACCCTTTATTATAAAAAGCAATTTCATGCCCTTTGGATGAAATTGCTTTTATTAAATTCTGAAGTTTTTCGGTAAGAGAAACCTCTACAAAAAAACTTGATTTGATATCATGAATATCTAAAATTCTAAGAATCGCTTTGGTATTATCTTCAGTGATTTTCAATCGTTCTTCATCAGTAATTTGAGAGCCGTTTTTTACTTCAGCCTCCATACAAGTGATGTTAAAAGTCAATAATACCATTTAAATTAAAATTTATATAAATTCTTTAAAATATTAAAAATCAGATGTTAAAAGCAAAAGTAATTAAAGTATTGCTTTACATTATTAATCCTTAGCTAATTTTATCTTAAGATTTTTAATCATATCTTTTGTCATCTCAGAAATTCCAAAGTCATAGGTAAGACCCCAGTCTTTTTTCGCTACCGAATCATCAATAGAAGCTGGCCATGAATCTGCGATTGCCTGTCTGAAATCGGGGTTATAATCGATCGTAAAATTTGGAATTTCTTTTGTGATTTCTTCTGCCAGTTCTTTTGGAGTAAAAGACATTCCACCCAAATTATAAGAAGAACGAACCGTTACACTTTCTTTTGGAGCATCCATTAATTTCAAGGTTGCGTTGATAGCATCATCCATATACAACATCGGCATTCCTGTATTCTCTGAAATGAAACTTGTATACTTTCCGTCTTCAATTGCTTTGTAGAAAATCTCAACAGCATAGTCGGTAGTTCCACCTCCTGCAGGAGTCTTCCATGAGATTAATCCAGGATATCTGATACTTCTTACATCTACACCATATTTGTCGAAATAGTATTCACACCACTTCTCCCCTGCCATTTTAGAGATTCCGTAAACAGTAGTTGGGTTCAGCACCACATCCTGTCCTACATCATGCTTTGGAATTCCTTTTCCAAATACAGCGATGGAACTTGGCCAGAAGATCTTTTTAAGTAGCCCTTCTTTCGCCATTTCACAAAAATGAAGCAGTGGCTCAAGATTTAGTTTCCATGCGAAAATAGGCTGCTTTTCAGAAGTTCCGGATAAAAGTGAAGCAAGGTGATACACTGTAGTGATCTCGTAATCATGAATCACCTGTCTTACCAATTGGGTATTGGTAACATCCATTCTTTCATAGTGTCCGGCAGAAGTAATTCCTTCCTGCCATCTGTCCAATCCTGAAGCAACAACGTTTTCTGCTCCGTGAATTTCAACAAGTCTGTTCGTCAGTTCGGTACCAATTTGTCCCAAGGCACCTGTAATCAGTATTCTTTCCGTATAGGATTCCATTTTCAGATTTTTTTAGAATTGTACAAAAGTAAAAAAAACATGCCAACCATAATAAAAAAGGTGTATTTAAAAACATTCCCCTGATTAAAGACACTGATAGCCAGCTAAAATCTTCCTCAACAATAGAAATAATCAAATACAATCATCACTAGCTGACATTAACTTAAATTTCAATAATTTTGTTGTAAGAAAAAACAATCATATGAAGAAGATTTTAATTGCTTCGATGCTTTTGGCGGCACAGCTCAGTTGGGCTCAATTTACTGACATCAATATTATCAAAGAAGTACAGGTAAAAAAGAAAGGTGTGGTAGTCTCTGCACATCCGTTAGCCAGTGAAGCGGGAGCCAAAATCTTAAAGATGGGCGGAAATGCTTACGACGCCGTTACCGCAACACAGTATGCCCTTGCCGTTGTATATCCGCAAGCTGGAAATATCGGAGGAGGCGGTTTTTTGGTAGGCGTAAAAAATAACGGGGAAAAATTTACTCTGGATTACAGGGAAACAGCTCCTAAAAAAGCTTCCCGGGACATGTATATTGATAAAAAGGGAAAAGCAGATACAGATTTATCCCAAAACGGAAGACTTGCTGTAGGTATCCCAGGAAGTGTGGCAGGATTCTTTGCTACTCTCAAATACTGTAAACTGCCAATGGAAAAGATTATCCAGCCCGCTATTGACCTTGCAGAAAAAGGATTCGCCATTACGGATAAGGAAGCGGAAATGCTGAATAATCAAAGGGAAAAATTCCAGAGACATAATAAATCATCTATCATTTTTGTAAAAGATACGCCATGGAAAGCTGGAGATCTTTTGGTTCAAAAAGACCTGGCAGAAACCCTTAAGCTAATCCAAAAACTGGGAGCTAAAGGTTTTTATGAAGGAAAAACAGCTGATCTTCTGGTAGCAGAGATGAAAAGAGGTAACGGAATCATCACATTGGAAGATCTTAAAAACTATAAAGTTGCTGAGAGAAAAGCATTAGAATTTGAATACAAAGGAAATGATGTTGTCACAATGCCTTTACCATCAAGCGGCGGAGTTCTTCTTGCCCAGATGCTCAGAGTGGCCAGTTTTGAAAACCTTGAAAAGTATCAGCAAAACTCTACAAAAGCTGTTCAGATCATGACTGAAGCAGAAAGAAGAGCTTTTGCAGACAGAGCAGAATATATGGGTGATCCGGATTTTATTCAGGATAAAACTTCTTACCTGATCTCTGATGATTATCTGAAAGGAAGATGGAAAAGCTTCAGTTTTGATAAAGCTACACCAAGTGCCGAAGTGGGTAAAATCATAGAACAACCTAAAGAATCTATGCAGACCACTCATATTTCTGTATTGGATAAGGATGGAAATGCAGCTTCGGTAACGACAACTCTGAACGGATATTACGGAAGCAAAGTGCTTGTTTCAGGCGCCGGCTTCTTTTTAAATAATGAAATGGATGACTTTTCGATCAAACCAGGTGTCCCGAATATGTTTGGGGCTGTGGGTGGCGAAGCCAATTCAATACAACCTAATAAGAGAATGCTTTCTTCTATGACTCCCACCATTATTCTTAAGAACGGAAAACCATATATGGTAGTGGGTACACCTGGAGGAACTACAATCCCAACTTCAGTGTATCAATCTATTGTCAATGTCGTAGATTTTAAACTGAATGCGAATATGTCAGTCAATGCACCAAAATTTCACCATCAGTGGCTTCCTGAAACCATAACGGTTGAAAATAATTTTCCGGAAAGCACTATTTCTGAACTGAAAAGTAAGAATTACGTTATTGAAAAGACAAAATACATCGGGAAAACAGAGATGATTGTCCTTGATGATAATGGAAATATCCATGCAGTGGCAGACGGCCGTGGAGATGATTCTGTTGCAGTGGAATAACTCTTATATCATAAAAATAAAATACATCCCGGGCTTCATTCTTCGAATGAAGCCCGGTTTTTTTTAAATCATCCTATACAACAAACGCTATAGATTCTTTTCAATGACTTTTGTCATGTTTTCAGATAAATTTTCTTAATTTTCGCCCTTAAAAAAACAAAACGACTGTTCTTTGAAAGCAAAAAAAATACACAATCAGCTTTATTTCCAGGTGATCATAGCCATTATTGCGGGGGTTCTTCTTGGAAAATTTTATCCTGAACTAGGAGAAAAGATGAAACCTTTGGGAGACGGATTCATTAAACTGGTAAAAATGATTATCGCTCCGGTAATTTTTATTACTCTTACGTTAGGAATCGCCCACATGACCGATTTGAAAAAAGTAGGCAGAATTGCAATCAAAGCAATGATCTACTTTTTCACCTTTTCAACCCTTGCTCTTATCATCGGATTAGTGGTAGGAAATATTTTACAGCCGGGGCATGGTTTAAATATTGATCCTTCTACTCTTTCAGGGGATGTTTCACAATATCAGGCAAAGGCCCACGAATCAACACTGACAGGCTTCATAATGAATATTATTCCGGAGACACTATTCAGTCCATTGGTGGGTGAGAATATTCTCCAGGTTCTTCTGGTTGCTGTTTTAATGGGAGTTGCTTTGGTTTTAACAAAAGAAAAAAGCCAGAAAGTAACCGATTTTCTACAGGATTTATCAACTCCGGTATTTAAAATCGTGCACATGCTTATGAAATTGGCCCCAATAGGAGCTTTTGGAGCAATGGCTTTTACGATCGGTAAATATGGGCTTCATTCTGTTCTGAATCTTATATTTCTGGTAGGTACATTCTATATTACGTCTATCCTTTTTGTAGTTCTGGTATTGGGAGCGGTAGCATGGTATAACGGATTTAATATTTTTAAACTCCTTTTCTACCTTAAAGAAGAACTTCTTCTTGTTTTGGGTACAAGCTCATCAGAATCTGCCTTACCGGGAATTATGGAAAAACTTGAAAAAGCGGGCTGTTCACGAGCTATTGTAGGCCTTGTAGTTCCTACCGGATATTCTTTTAATCTTGACGGAACGAATATTTATATGACCCTAGCCTCTCTCTTTATTGCTCAGGCATTAAATATTCACCTTCCTATTGAAAAACAACTGATGCTTCTTCTGGTGGCTATGTTAAGTTCAAAAGGGGCCGCAGGCGTTACCGGTGCCGGATTTGTTACCCTTGCTGCAACACTGGCTGTAGTTCCTGAAATTCCGATTGCAGGAATGACTTTAATTCTTGGGATCGATAAGTTTATGAGCGAATGCAGAGCTTTGACCAATGTAATAGGAAATTCTGTTGCTACTGTAGTGGTTGCCAACTGGGAAAAACAACTTGATAAGAACCAACTTCAATATTGCCTGGATTATCCGGCTGAAGTTGAGAAAAAACTGGAAGTATAAACAGGTGGCAGATCGTAGGTTGCAGGTATAAGGAGGTATTCATGAAGTTTCAGTGGAAGTTTATTAAGGACTATCTCCCTGTAAGCTTTAAACTCAAAACCTTAAACCTTGAACTTTAAATCAGAATACTTAAGCTTGACGGCTGTACTTTAACATGAATGGGTGATTTGATTTTATTGAATTCACCGTCAAGATGCCAGTTTTTGGTATTGACTTTAAAAGATATTTCAGAGACCGGAAGATAGGTGACATATTCATCATCTTTCAGTCTTTTGGTAAACATACGGAAGGCAAAAAGTGCAGAATATGTCAGGGGAAACTTTTTTACCAACACCATGTCAACCAAACCATCACTTTTGCTTGCCTTCGGTGCAATATAGGCGTTGTTACCAAACTGACGGGTATTGGCGATGTTCATCATCAGATACCTTCCATTGTATTGTTGATATTTTTCATCAAAAAATTTCACCTTGATAGGTTTATAATTGAAAAAGGTTTTCAGGGAAACTTTGATATAGTTCTTGAATCCGCGGCTTGTTTTTTCAAACTCTTTAACCACTTTACCGTCAAATCCCGTTCCCGAAACATTGATGGAAAGCCTATCGTTCACAGTAAATGTATCAATCTTTCTTGAGTTTTTTGCTTTTATTTTTTCTAAAAGTTCATCGAGATTTTTACTGAATTGTGTCTCGTTGGAAAATCCATTTCCTGAACCGGCTGGAAAAATAGCCAGAATTTTCTCTGTATTAATAAGGCTTTTGGCCACTGTAGAAATGGTACCGTCACCTCCTATTGCCACAAAAATATCTACCTCTTCAAAATGGGCCTGAATAAATTCCTCTGTCCCGGGAATGGATTCTGACACATAATACAATGGGTTATTAACCTTTGTTTTGAGTTCGTTTAAAAACGGCTGATAATTTTTTTTGGCCGAAAAAGGATTGATAATAAAAGCTACTTTGTCCATTACCACAAAATTAAAAAATGCTTCCAAAACTGGAAGCATTAATTTACTTAATTTTCATTCTTTCTTTAAATTCTGTATTTAATGTACCTTTCAGATCTTCCCATGAAACCGGAATAGTAATATCTCCTGCGGCAAAAGCAGCAATTTCATAGGGACTGTAGTGAAAATACAGGTTTTTATCATCAAAATAAAAGTTATCAGATGCCGGAATTTTATCCACTAAAAGCATTTCTGAGTTCTTCACTTCTCCATCTCCATCCATCGTACCACTATTCATTTTATCAATATTTTTCATCAGAATGGCTTCAATTTTATTTTTAGGCATTGAAGTAATGTCTTTCAGTTCTACTTTTTTGCTGTTTTTAAGATCAAAAACCCTTTCTGAGAAGCCATAATTATCATGTGCTCCTCCTTCATATCCGCTTCCCAAATATTGAATATGCATATAACCGTTGGCATTGGAAATAAGATTCATATGGGAACTTGAATACCAGTTCTGAGCATAAGTTACATCTGAAGCCCAGTCTTTATTATCATTTTTTACAGAATTGAAATAACTATTCTTTTCACTGTCCAGGTAAGCCTGAAGGCCGGCTTTGGAAAAATCTTTGATTTTATCATTCTGAAAATAGATGCTGTCTAACAGTTTTTTATCTTTTAAAGTAGGAAAAACCAGAAGTTTTGAAGTAAAGCTCACTTTTAAAGAATCGGTAATCTTTGTAGAGTCATTCACTTTCACAGAGTCTACTACAAATTCTTCAGCGGCTTTGCTTTCTGTTTTTTCTGCTGGCCCCGCTGTTTCATTTTTTTTGCAGGCAGTAACTGCTAAGAAAGAAGATAATGCTATAACAGCAATCGTATTTTTCATAATTCTATTTTTTTGGTATCCAATACAAAAACCATTCAAAAGATGAATGGTTTTTGAAAAAATTTTATTTTTTTGTTTAAGTTATCTCAAACATTACTTCTTAACAAGGCTGATTACCTGATTTTCAAATTTCGAAGCTACACCCCAGATTTGTTTAAATGCAGGGTAATATTCTTTCGGGTAGTCTGAACTTCCAATTTTTGTAGTTGTAGTTACCTCCAGCATATTTCCTTTTTGTTCTACAGAATAGGTATATGCTATTTCTTTATCTTCTGTAACGATCCTTTTTTCTTTAGGCATTTCCTCTATCTTGTATCCTTCAGGAATTTCAAGAATGACCTTTTTTGTTCTGGTTATGGGTGATCCAAAATCAATTGGATATTTTCTTACTTCGGTTTGATCAAATTCATTAGAGTTTTTACTTAAAAACAACATAGGATTGATAATCATTTTCTTCCCTACTCTGTCAATAAGGTTGGATGAAGAGAACTTCATAGTGCTTTCAAAGTCGCCATTTTCCAACACTTTTGAATTGATATCCGTGAAATCCATTGAAAAGTTTTCTTTATACTGCTTCTTGTATTTTTCTGCGTTATCATCATAGTTGTCTTTAGCATACATCGCGTATGCGCCTGTATCTTTATCCGAATAAGTACCGGAAATACTACCGTCATCATTGATTTTGGCATTCGCTGTAAGATAAGTATTGCTTGATTTTACATTGGACATCTGAATCTGCAAAGCTTTATCTTTAGTCACAAGGATTCCATATTGATTCCAGTTTTTAAGAGGTATTTCATCCAGTGAAGATTGTTTGGAGGTAGCATCATAAATATGCAGCTGCTTATCGATATCAATTGCTGCCAAAACAAAGTTCATATTGGAAATATTAGGGGATACCATATTGATCAATCCGTTCTCTACTGTAGAAATAATCAACGGATCAGCTTTAAGACCTGCTTCGCGAAGCATCATAACAAGGAAAAGATTAATTTCTGCGGCGTTGCCGGTTTTAGTTTCCAAAAGTTTTTTGATACCGTCTTCTGTATAAACCCCTTTGTCCTTATTCCATGTAAAAGTTTTCTGAACGTATGAAAATATAGCATTGGCTTTTTCAAGATCTGTTTTCATTTCCGAAACTCCTGCCGGCATATTTTCTCTTGCCAGTTTTGTTCTTTTTATTTCACCTCCGAAATCATCACTATCATAGAGTCTCTTTGCAATTTGATCCCATGAAGATGAATACAGTTTAAGCTCGCCAAAATTAGTAGAATTTAGCTCAGCACTGATTTTTGTTCTGAAATTTCTATCGTTTCTTACAAATTTTTCAGTTTTAAAACCAGTCAAATTCTCATAAGCAAATCTATAGGTTCTGTATTGCCCTCCATACAACTGTCTTTCTTCCATTTCTCTATACTTCGGACTGATTCCTCCTGTATAGTTTACATTATAAGACATATTGATCGGTGTATCAAAAACATATTCCGTATTCAGTGAAGGAGTATCAGATTCTATCAATACCTCTGGAATCATAAAGCGGAACGGAGATATAATTTCATATTGATATTCTATGACAGATCCATTTTTCACACTTGGAAAAGCAAATTTTGTTAAAGTAACATATTTATTCTCTTTACTTTTATACTGAGAACTTTTTTCCACTTTTACAGGAACAGCAGCTCCGTTTTCAAGATTATAAGTAAAAGCTTTGAACTTCCCCAGTGATTCTCTGTTGGTTCCAACATTATAAATAGGAATTTCAAGATTCAACCAGTCTTCAGCTTTATCTTTATTATAAATCTTCACTCTGTAAAAATATCTTTTGTGAAGATTTCCTGTATTGGAATCCACCATAAAATAAGCAGATTTGTATAAAATTTCGGCCGGAGCATTTTCATCTAATAAAGATTTTGCTTTCGACAGATCTGCCTCATTAAATTTGGGAGGGTTCAGAAATTCATATTTCTTCTGAGCATTGAACAATATTGCATTAGCAGAGCAAAAAAGCAATACTATAATTTTTTTCATGGTTATATTTTTGTTATTAAAATTTTCGAATTATCCATATTCAGAATCTTTTTTCTGAAACTTATATAATCGTTGTATTTTTCTTTTGGATATAATCCTTTATTGATCTGTACTTTTCTGATCACCTTTACCTGCCCTTCACTTTTAACAAAACTTAGTTTATAAGATCCAAATTCAGAAGTGATGCTTGAATTATCAGGAGTTTCATCCACCTTATACCCCAAAGGAAGTACATAAGCAATTTCATATTCGTCCTCATAAGACATACCGACTTCAAAAGGAAGCTCACGGGTTTCATCTGTTTTAAAGACAGCGTCATTAAAAATAGGCACAGATCTGAACAGAAGGCTGTTTCCAGCTTTTTTGGAGAAATTATTGGTCTTAAAATCAAGGTCGTAGGTAATAACAGCATTATCTCTGTCATTGTTAAAATTTTTCATTTCAACCTTTTCAAAATTTAAAACATTAAACCTCTCTTTTACCGCATCATTTTTTTCAGTAGGATTAAGACTGGCAAACCTTAAATTATAGTCATATTGATTTCCTGTATAGGAAAAATTTCCTGTCCCAATAATACTGTTATCCTCATTAAGGTTAACTCTCAAAGTCTGTTTTTCCTTATTTTGTTCAGCTTTATAAACTGGTGTATTAATAAGTTCTATTCCTTTAGGTGTTACAGCAAGTGCATTTCTGTCTGTTGTCCTGTAACTTAAATGGTTAAAAGCTATTTGCTGAGAAGTATTTTCAAGCCATATATTTCCTTTTTCAGTTGGAATCATCAGAATTGCGTGGTTTCCTCCCATAGAAGGAAATTCGGGATCAAAAGAAACCTGCGAAGAACTTGAATTGATAACACAGTATTTAGATGGAATTCCTGCTTCGTTCAATAGAATTTTCATATAATTTGTGAGTGCTTTACAGTCTCCATATCCTTTTTTGTGAACTTCATCCGGCTGCATAGGAAGCCAGCCTCCAATTCCTAATCCTACAGCTATATATCGGGTTTTGTTCTGCATATACTGATAAATTTTCTTTACTTTATCTTCTACAGATCCCTGTAATTGTAAAGATGCTACTTCAGCTTTAATAGCGGGAGTAGATACTGAAACCGGTTCCACCAGATCTTTATAATACCAGGTTCCGAAATCTGTCCAGTTATTTAAAGTCCCCTGCTTTCCTGCCAGGTTAAATTTTGTCAGAGCAAAATTTACTGAAGGTAAGATTTTAACAGGCTCCGGAATCATAAAGGCATCATCAATGGCAGGGACATTTTTATACGAATAGGTTTTATCATTTTCACTTCCGCTTTCTGCAACAGACGCATAGTTATACTTTGAAGGATATATCTTGGTACGCAGTTCAATTCCTGATGTATTAATAATTTTGAACTGAGCCTCCTCCAAAGACATTTTAATAGAGTGAAATGGTACAAAATCCTGAATAAAGATCGTATTCTTATCCTCGCTTTCATAAGAAAAGTCAACAGTATAAGGATACTGAACCGAAGTATAAGAAAATACCAGAATTCTGTTATCAGAATAGAAAACTCCCTGAGGATTATTGGCAAAATCTTTAAAATCCGACTTTGAAAAGCTCTTAACCTTTTTTCCCGCTTCATCATAAATCGTAACTTTTATGTTAGAAATACTTTTTGCTTTATCGTAAGGAATATAAGCCACAGCCCGTTCGTCACCATCTTTATTTAAAACTGTAGTAACAGTATTATATTGATATTTTATTTCATCAACTTTATTAATCTGGACAGTTGTAAAATCTTTACGGATAACAACGTCTGCATTTTTCTTTAAATTCTCAGGAATGGCAGAGGCAGGATAGCTCTGTGCGAAATATAGTGAGGCGGTAGATAAAGCCCCCAATAATAATATTTTCATCATAGTTATTAAGATTGTACAAAAATAATAAAATCTTAATAACTGTTAAAAAAAATATAAAAGGCTTCAATATATGAAGCCCTAACCTAATATTCAAAAAAGCACTGTATTAAATGTACTTATAAGAAAATGAACACATTATCAACTTTTCATCATTAAATTCTGAAACGTTAAAAACATAATATTTATACTCATTCTATATTGGGAGAAGGATCTAGCTATCCTCTGTGAATAAGGGATAAACTTCATATTATCTGCGTTTCAAATTTAAAATAAATTACGATTCATGTAATTTAAATAATGTAAAATTAATAATAAGAAAAAGTCCAATAAATTCTACAGTTGAAAAATTATTAAAAAAAAGACTTCAAAAATGAAGTCTTTTAATTTTTTTTTGTCTTTTTTAATCATTCGGGACCAGTTTACTATCAAAACGATCACTTCCCAGTCCCAATACTGGAATAAAAATAAATCCGAAAAGGAGAATCAGAATCGTGTAAAGAGGAGTTTCCTTCGCAAATCCTTTTGCCAGTCTGTCATATACGACCCAGCATGCATAGATATTCACCAAAGGAATAAAGAAAAGAATGATCCACCAGATGGGCTTTTTAACAATTTCCAGCAATACGATGGTGTTATAAATAGGAATTAAGGCGGCCCAGGCATCTTGTCTTCCTGCTTTCTGGAAGATTTTGTACATGCAATATCCATAGAATATATAGCACAGTAAGCCGAAGAACATCGTTCCGATCCCTAATCCTGCAGCCACTGCTCCAGAAGCTGCATCTGCCCCGTTGTAAGGGTCTGTTTGTAAAAGAGTTAACATATTATTGTTTTTTTGGTTTATCCAAATATAAAAAAAGCTTCTAAATAATTAGAAGCTTTTTTTATTATATTTTTAAAAACGTTTATGCATCAATTTTTGCATATTTCGCATTTTTCTCGATAAACTCTCTTCTTGGCGGAACTTCATCTCCCATCAACATGGAGAAAATACTGTCTGCTTCCACGGCATTATCAATAGTTACCTGCTTCAGTATTCTATGCTCAGGATTAAGGGTTGTTTCCCAAAGCTGTTCAGGGTTCATCTCTCCAAGACCTTTATAACGCTGTACTTCTACACCTTTACCGTCCGGAGCCATTTCTAAAGTAAACTCTTCACGTTCTTTTTCATTATATGCATATACTTTCTTGTTCCCTTTCTTTAATAGATATAAAGGAGGTTGGGCAATATAGATATATCCGTTTTCAATAAGTTCCTTCATATATCTGAAGAAGAAAGTAAGGATCAATGTAGAAATGTGAGATCCGTCAATATCAGCATCGGTCATGATAACGATCTTGTGGTATCTTAGCTTAGCCATATTCAATGCTTTGCTATCTTCTTCCGTACCTACAGATACTCCAAGAGCAGTATAGATATTTCTGATTTCCTCATTATCGTAAACTTTATGAAGCATAGATTTTTCTACGTTCAAAATTTTACCTCTTAAAGGAAGGATAGCCTGGAAGTGTCTGTCTCTTCCTTGCTTGGCTGTTCCACCTGCGGAATCTCCCTCTACAAGGAAAATTTCAGATTCTGCGGGGTCTTTGGATGAGCAATCGGATAGTTTCCCAGGAAGACCAGATCCTCCCATAGGAGATTTTCTCTGAACCATTTCACGGGCTTTCTTCGCTGCCTGTCGTGCTTTTGCTGCCAAAACAACTTTCTGAACGATCAGTTTTGCTTCAGAAGGATTTTCTTCAAGGAAATTGGTAAGCATTTCCCCAACAATTTTATCAACAGCTCCGGAAACTTCAGAGTTTCCTAGTTTTGTTTTAGTCTGTCCTTCAAACTGAGGCTCCATTACTTTTACAGAAATCACAGCTGTTAATCCCTCACGGAAGTCATCACCTGTAACTTCTACTTTCTCTTTCTGTGGAATACCCAGATCATCAGCATATTTCTTAAGAGTTCTCGTTAAAGCACGTCTGAAACCTGCTAAGTGAGTTCCTCCTTCATGGGTATTGATATTATTGACGTAAGAGTGAAGATTCTCATTGAAAGAAGTGTTGTAACGCATTGCTACTTCTACAGGAATATCATCTCTCTCTCCTTCCATGAAGATTACATGTTCCATGATAGACTCACGGTTTCCGTCAATGTAAGCAACGAATTCCTTTAATCCACCTTCTGAATGAAAAACTTCTGAACGGAAAGATCCGTCTTCTAATTTTTCTCTTTCATCAGTTAATGTAATAGTAATTCCTTTATTAAGATAAGAAAGCTCTCTTAAACGGCTTGCTAAGGTATCGTAATTATAAATTAATTCTGTAAAGATCGAATCATCCGGTTGGAAAAACTGTTTGGTACCTCTTTTTTCACTGTGACCAATCTCCTCTACACCAGTCTGAGCTTTTCCTCTTGAATAAATCTGCTGGTAAACGTTTCCGTCTCTGTAAACCGTAGTGATCATCTCGTTGGAAAGTGCATTCACACAAGAAACCCCAACCCCGTGAAGACCTCCCGACACCTTATAAGAGTCTTTGTCAAACTTACCTCCGGCTCCAATTTTTGTCATTACAACTTCAAGGGCAGATTTCTGTTCTTTTTCGTGGAAATCAACCGGGATACCTCTACCGTTATCACTTACTTCAATTCCGTTTCCTTCCTTGATGCTAACGAAGATCGTGTCGCAGTATCCTGCCAATGCCTCGTCAATAGAGTTATCTACTACTTCATAAACCAAGTGGTGAAGTCCTCTGACTCCTACATCACCAATGTACATTGAAGGACGCATACGAACGTGCTCCATTCCTTCCAATGCCTGAATACTACTAGCTGTATATTGTTTTTGACTCATATTAAATATTAAAAATTCTGCTCTATGCAGAGACTTACAAATATCGTGATTTTTTTCGAGGTATGAAAGTTAAAAAGTGTCAAAAAATTGTAGAGTTTTCTTATTGAAAACATAAGAAATAGAAAGCCGGTAAAAGATTCAAAATTAAAAGGTATTGGTGAAATACCAACTGTTGTAAATCATATTCAACATCAATAATTTATGCGTAAATTTATTTACTGAAAAGTTGATATTATGGATGATTTTATAGCAGCACGCGCTCAGATGGCACTTTCTCTGGGCTTTCATATCATATTCTCCTGCGTGGGTATGGTGATGCCTTTTCTGATGGCTTTTGCCCATTGGAAATATCTGAAAACGAATAATGAAGTATATAAGGGACTGACAAAAGCATGGAGCAAAGGGGTAGCTATCCTTTTTGCTACAGGAGCGGTTTCAGGGACGATGCTTTCCTTTGAGCTGGGACTTTTATGGCCAGGTTTTATGAAACATGCCGGTCCTATCTTCGGAATGCCTTTTTCTCTGGAAGGAACAGCCTTTTTTATTGAAGCTATTGCTATCGGCTTCTTTTTATACGGCTGGGAAAGGTTCAATAAATGGTTTCACTGGTTCTGTGGGTTCCTTGTAGGGGTGAGTGGACTTGCTTCCGGAATTCTGGTGGTGGCAGCCAATTCATGGATGAACTCTCCTACCGGTTTTGATTATATTAACGGACAATATCTCAATATAGACCCTATTAAAGCAATGTTCAATGATGCCTGGTTCCCACAGGCTCTTCACATGACGGTTGCTGCATTTTGTGCGACAGGGTTTGCTGTAGCAGGAGTACATGCTTTTATGATCATGCGAAAAAGAAATATTGAGTTTCATACCAAAGCTTTTAGCATTGCAGTAGGCTTTGCCCTGATTGGAGCTTTTGGCGCACCTTTAAGTGGTGATATTGCGGCTAAATCTGTTGCCGAAAGACAACCTATTAAGCTGGCAGCTATGGAAGCTCATTTTGAAACTGAAAAAGGCGCTTCATTCGTGATTGGGGGAATTCCTGATGAAGAAAAAGAAGAAGTAAAATATGCGGTGAAAATTCCAAAAGTATTAAGTTTTCTGGTGAGCAATGACTTCAATTCTGAAGTAAAAGGTCTTAAAGATTTCCCAAGAGACGAATGGCCTCCGATTGCAGTTGTTCATTATGCTTTTCAGATTATGATTTTCTTTGGCGTGGTGATGATTGGTATTGGTGCTATTTATTTATATGCTTTCTTCTTCAAAAAAGAATGGCTGAGCAAACACTGGCTGCTAAAAACGTTTTTAATAGCTACCCCTTTTGGATATATTGCTCTGGAAGCAGGATGGACAGTAACAGAAGTGGGAAGACAGCCGTGGATTATTTACGGAATTATGAGAACAGCAGACGCTGTAACTCCTATGCCGGGAATACAGTATTCTTTCTACTTCTTTACGGCTATTTTCATTTCATTATCACTGATTCTTGTTTTCCTTTTAAAGAGACAGATTCAAATGGTACCGAAACTTTACGATCCTACTGATGCTCAGTTTAACGATAAAAACAAAAAATCATGATTTATGTTGTAATAGGTTTTCTCTGGCTATCCATCTGTCTTTATATTATTCTGGGCGGAGCTGATTTCGGAGCAGGAATTGTGGAACTTTTCACCCATAAAAAAGCCAGGAATAAAACCCAGGAAATCATGTATGAATCCATAGCTCCTGTATGGGAAGCCAATCATATGTGGCTGATCATTGCCATTGTAATTCTCTTTGTAGGATTTCCCGAGATTTATACCACGATGTCTACTTATCTTCATATTCCTTTAGTATTAATGCTTTTAGGAATTATAGCGAGAGGAACAGCATTTACGTTCAGGCATTATGATGCTGTAAAGGATAACTGGCAGGTTTTATATACCCAGATTTTCTATTATGCAAGTCTTTTAACACCTTTCTTTTTGGGATTAATTGCTGCTGCAACGGTTTCACATTCTATCAATCCCGATGCTGTAGGTTTTCTGGATTTGTATGTATTTAGCTGGCTGAACTGGTTTGGAGTTTCCGTAGGTTTATTTACGGTAGCGCTTTGTGCTTATCTTGCTTCTATCTTTTCATTAAGAGAAACCCGTGATAAAACTGATCTTTTATTAATGATAAGAAAATCCAAACAGACGATGATCTTTGTGGTTATAACGGGAATATTGGTATTTGCTACTGCTTATATTTCAGACATTCCTCTATTAATGTGGGTATTTTCAAAACCTTTAGGTATTATGGCAATTGCCTTTGCTACTATTGCATTGTTGCTTATTTTAAGAGCCTTGAACCGTCAAAAATTACTTCCTGTACGTGCATTGGCAGGATTTCAGATGGTTATGATTCTGGTAGCGGCAACTTATCAGCATAATCCGGATATTATTTTATTAGGAAACGGGCAGCACCTTTCTTTATTGGAACATATGGCTCCTGAAAAGACTATTGCCGCATTGGGATGGGCATTGATGCTAGGCTCATTATTTATTCTTCCGTTTTTATTTTATCTGATGGCTTCTTTCAGTAAACTGAGAAAATAGATAAAATATGCAGACTTATAAAGATAAAACAGAGCTTATTGACGAGTTAAAGAAAAGATATTTGCTCTATGATCAGGAATTTGATGATATAAGAGAAGAGGAAAAAGATCTTCTGCAACCGGGAGTTGATAAAACGCCATCGCAAAATATTTCCTATCAGTTAGGCTGGACTCATCTGCTTTTACAATGGGAATCTGATGAAGGTAATGGAATTGAAGTAAAAACTCCTGCTCCCGAATACAAATGGAATAACCTGGGAGGATTATACCAGTCTTTTTATAATGAATATAGTTCTTATAGTTTACAACAGCAAAGAGAGCTGCTGCGAGATAAGGTGGATGAAATTATTAACTGGATAGAAAGACTTGATGACAACACATTATTCATTCCCGGACAGAGAAAATGGGCAACCACACCTGCCCAATGGCCCGTCTGGAAATGGATTCATATTAATACTGTGGCTCCGTTTAAAAACTTCAGGACACAGCTTCGGAAATGGAAAAAAGAAAAAGGTACAGCATAGCGTTGTACCTTTTTTATTTATTTCTTCAGAAAAATCTTAAGCCAGTTTCATCAAAAGATTTTCGTCAATTTTCTCTACTTTCACAATATTATTTTTTGTCAAAGTTTTCGAAGCTTTATCCCATTTTTTACCGGATAGCTGGCTTCTTTCTTTTACTTCCGCTAAAGACATTGCTTCTTCCTGAGAATTAAGGATTTCAAGGATTACTTTTTCGTCCTCTCCCAATTCAATTTGCGGAACCGCTTTTTCAGGTCTCATCTGCGGGAAGAATAACACTTCCTGGATGGATGCATTATCCGTTAAGAACATGATTAATCTGTCCATACCGATTCCTAACCCTGAAGTTGGAGGCATCCCGTATTCCAATGCTCTTAAGAAGTCCTGATCGATGAACATTGCTTCATCATCTCCTCTTTCAGATAAAGTCATCTGTGCTTCAAAACGTTCTCTCTGATCGATAGGATCATTAAGCTCTGAATACGCATTGGCAATTTCTTTACCGCACACCATTAATTCAAAACGTTCTGTTAAGCCTTCTTTGCTTCTGTGTTTCTTTGTCAGTGGAGACATTTCGATCGGATAATCTGTAATGAAAGTCGGCTGGATGAAGTTTCCTTCACATTTCTCACCGAAGATCTCATCAATCAATTTTCCTTTACCCATCGTCTCATTTACTTCGATACCGATAGACTTGGCAAAATCGTATAATTCCTTCTCAGTTTTTCCGGTAATATCGAATCCTGTAAATTTAAGGATCGCTTCGGTCATAGAAACTCTTGGATAAGGAGCTTTCCAGTTGATCGTGTGTTCACCGAAAGTAGATTCTGCATTTCCATTCACCTGAGTGGCACAGAATTCCAATAATTTCTCAGTGAAATCCATCATCCAGTTGTAATCTTTATAAGCTACATAGATCTCCATAGCGGTAAACTCAGGGTTATGCGTTCTGTCCATCCCTTCATTTCTGAAGTTTTTAGAGAACTCATATACTCCGTCAAAACCACCTACGATCAATCTTTTCAGGTATAATTCGTTAGCAATTCTTAAATATAATGGAATATCCAGCGCATTGTGGTGCGTGATAAACGGTTTTGCTGCAGCCCCACCGGGAATTGATTGTAAAATCGGAGTTTCTACCTCAAAGTACCCTGCATCGTTGAAGAATGTTCTCATGGCATTGAACAGTTTTGTTCTCTTCACGAAAATTTCTTTTACCTGCGGATTTACTGTTAAATCTACATAACGTTGTCTGTATCTTAATTCAGGATCTGTAAAACCGTCATGTACAACACCGTTTTCGTCAGTTTTAGCCTGAGGAAGAGGACGCAAAGCCTTTGTAAGAAGTGTAAAGTTCTTTACTAAAACGGTCATCTCTCCTACCTGCGTAGTAAACAATTCTCCCTCAATACCGATAATATCACCGATATCTAAAAGGTGTTTATATACTTCATTATATAGTTCTTTATCTTCACCCGGACAGATCTCGTCTCTGTTGAAGTAAACCTGGATTTTTCCTTTAGAATCCTGCAATTCTGCGAAAGAAGCCTTCCCTTGAATTCTGCGGGACATCAATCTACCAGCGATCTTCACCTGTTTACTTTCAGAAAAGTCCTGTTTTATAGATTCTGTAGTATCTGTAATGGTATACTCATCCGCAGGGAACGCATTAATCCCCATTTCAGTAAGCTTATTCAGCTTTTCTCTTCTAATGATTTCTTGTTCTGATAATTGCATTTCTTATTTTTCTAAAAGCGTACAAATTTAGGCATTTTTGACATGACCATCAATGGCTTTTTTCAGAAATTTTAAAATGTGGACAGGAAATGCGGGATACGGGGTAATGAGATTCGAGATATGCACTATCGTGCTATAAACCTTAAACTTTAAACCTTGAATTTTAAATGAACCAGGTTTTTCTGTTTTTTTGAGGAATAAACGTCCAGGCTAATATTCTGCTTACCTTTTGTCCCTGAGCCATATCAATCGTTTTCACTTCTACAGCTTTGACTATTTTTAAAAGAGTAGTCAGTTTATTAAGATTATCTTTTTTAGAAACCAGACATGTGAACCAAAGAACCTGCGATGAAAATAGTACACTTTCATTAATCATCTTCGTAATAAATGCCAGTTCGCCACCTTCACACCAGAGCTCAGACTGCTGACCACTAAAGTTAAGAACAGGTTTGGCTTTTTTTGATTTATTAAGATTCTTTGTTTTCCTGATATTTCCTTTCACTGCAGACTCTTCAGAATCATGAAAAGGAGGATTACACATCGTAAAAGTAAATCTGTCTTCAGGATTAATGATATTGGTAAAGATATGATCAGGATCAGGCTGACTTTTCAACTGAATAACAGAGATAAGGTCTTTATTTTGATCCAGAATATTCTGAGCATTTTTCAAAGAATCCTGATTGATATCTGTTCCCAGCATGGTCCAGCCATATGAACGGTGACTGATTAAAGGATACACAAGATTTGCTCCTGTTCCTATATCCAATCCTTTTACAGAATTTCCTGTCGGAATTGCACTCAGCTGTTCAGCTAAAAGATCAGCGATATAGTGTACATAATCTGCTCTCCCGGGAATTGGCGGACAAAGATTGGTATCCGGAATATCCCAGCCTTTAATATCATAAAAATGTAAGAGTAAGGCTTTGTTGAGCAGTTTCACCGCTTTTGGAATGCTGAAATTAATGGTTACCGTGTGATAAGCATTAACGAAAACATAATGTTTCAGTTCCGGCACACAAGAAATAAGCTGATCAAAATCATAGGGATTACGATGCAGATTTCTTGTGTGCAGACTGGATTTTTCAGCGGACATACTTTATTTCTTCTGACTTAAAATATATTCCACCATTTTTTTGGCATCTTCTTTAGATACCTGTGGATGGGCAGCCATAGGCACACTTCCCCATACTCCACTTCCGCCTTCTATAATTTTGGAAGCCAGCAATTCGGTATCCTTTTCAGAATACTTTCCTGCTATTTCCTGATAAGAAGGTCCTATCATTCTCTCATTCACAGAGTGACATCCTGAGCAATCCAATGTTTCCATGATCTGGTCACCTGAAAGATTGGATTGAGCAGTCTCTGAAACAGCTGCTGTCTCAGAAGAAGGAGCCACTTCTGCTGTATTTTCTTTTTTAGAACAGGAAATGATCAGAAGCCCGAGCATTCCTGCCAAAAGTATTTTTTTCATTATTTCTTCGCTGTAGAATCTGTTTTAGCAGCTTCAGGAGCAGTTGTAGCTGGAGTTGCAGCAGCAGGAGCAGCAGTTTTAGCTGTAGAATCTACAACGGTAGTTGCTTCTGGTTCTTCAAGCATCGTGTTAGTATCCTGTAAAGAATGATCTGGCTTTTTCTTGCAGCTTGCTAATAATAAACCTCCGATAAATGCGATTGCTAATACTTTTTTCATTTTTTTCTAATTTGGTAGCAAAAATATAAAAAATAAAGTTTTAAACTTATGACAAATGTTTTCTTTGATAAATATTTTTTAAGGGCTGAATTGTAATCAGATCAATAAAAAAATAATTCAAACATTAGGGAAATTTAAAGAAGCTTGCTATTTTTGTATCATGGATCATCCGAACCAAATCAATCTATTAATTGAAAAGTTTATGACTAAAAAAAATCTGTTGGGTATAGCTTTCTTTGCCCTACTCTCTTCTGTGCTTGTTTCCTGTGATAATTCATCGAACGAGCCACAATCAGAATATACTGATAAAATTGAATTGGTAACCTTATTAAAAACAACGAAATCCTGGGATGGAACTACGTATCCTGCCTACCCTGCAACTCAGCCGGAAATTTCGGTTCTTAAAATTGCTGTACCTCCGAATTCTGCACTCAGTTGGCATAAACATCCTGTCATCAATGCAGCGTATGTAGAGAAAGGTGAAATTCAGGTTGAAAGAAAAGAGGATGGAAAAACGCAATGGATAAGAAAGGGCCAGGTGCTTCCAGAAATGGTTAATACAGGCCACAGAGGTAAAACCGGAGACCAGGGAGCAACGCTGATTGTTTTCTACAGCGGAACTCCTGACATCCCTTTGTCTGAACCCGTAAAATAGTTGTTTTAAACGCTATGCTCATAAAGTAATTATATAAAACTCTATTTTTTCGTTCGCAAGGGCACTTCATTTAGATAATGACAACAGACTTTGCTAAGTGAAACGCCTTTGCAACCGTTTTAACAGTAATTTAAGAACATTTTTGCGATCCCAGCGTTTAATAAAAGATTATTATTGTTATATTTAATCCATGGTTTTAATTTCAAAAATTCTGTTTTTTACCAGTCATCATGGTTTTTATACTGTGATTCTGTTGCTGGTATTCTTTGGAGGACTTTCGTATCTGACCAAAAAAGCATGGTTTTTGATCCCCATTATTCCTCTGGCTATATTAAACGGGTTTGGAGGACAGTTTTTAAACGCATGGTTTTTAAACAAATACGGAGTGGAAAGTACTGCAATCATCACATCTGATGTAGAAACCAACTCTACCCTCAACGACATGTATATTCATGATTATGAAGCCATTGTAAAGAAACAGGACGGGAAATATATTTCAACATTTTTCTCTACTACAACAGCTTCTATCTATCCGATTGAAAATGCAATCAGAATCCCGCAAACGGAGGTTTCTTTTCCTGTAAAATACATTCCGGGATATGAAAAAAACATTGTCATTCTCTACAATCAGTCTGATGAAGGACAGGCTAATCTTAAGTATTCAAAGCTGGCTCCTGTGAACTCTGCAAGAATCAAATATGAAGCTGATAAAACCAATAAAGAATTCATTGAAGAGTATATTGCTGCATTGGAAGATTATGTAAAATACTATGATAATGAAACTTACAAAGAAAAAATCAAGGAATTAAAACAGGAACTCGAACAGCTTAAACAGTAGATTTTTATATTAAGTTTTTTTATTTTTTGATATTTTTTAGTCTTCGTATTAAAAAAATTTCTACATTTGTCCCATGTTAAAAATGAACAACAATATTTGGTGGTGGCTTTCAAACTCTTCGTCGGGTCTGAAGGTATTGTCATGTTGTTAAACACAGCAGAAATAATCAAAAAACAATATATAGGCTTTGACGGATACCGTTAAAGCCTTTTTTTATTCCTTAATCTCACAAAAAACAATAAGATGTTGACTAACACAATTACAATAAAAACTGTTTCGAAAAAAACACTGGGAGACCTTCATACTCCCATGAATATTTACCTAAAGATCAGAGATAAATTTCGTGATACAATTCTTCTGGAAAGTTCAGATTCAAAAAGTCTCGATAATAATTTTTCCTTCATCGCAGTGAATGCCATTGCCGGAATTGAAGTGAAAAACCTTAACGAATATGAAATCAAACTTCCTGCTTCTGCTCCTGTAAAACAATTTATTATGGAGCGAAATATCACAGATATATTTGAAGAGTTCCGAAAAATTTTCAACTGTGAAGAGACCAATGATCCTATTGAACAGACGGCTCAGAGTCTTTTTGGCTACACAAGCTTTGAGGCGGTACAGTTTTTCGAAAATGTTACTCTTAAACCGCAGAGCAAGGAAGTTGAAATTCCTGTGATGAGATACAGATTATACCAATATGTGATTGCGATCAATCATTTCAATGATGAAATGTATATTATTGAAAACTTTATTAACGGGGTAAAATCTGAACTTCATCTGCTGGAAAACCTTATTAAAAATCAGAATACACCGGTTTATCCTTTCGAGAAAACAAGTGAGGAAACATCCAATATTACAGATGAAGATTATATTGAACTGGTAAAGACAGCACAGAAACACTGTATGCGCGGCGATGTTTTCCAACTGGTTCTAAGCAGAAGATTTGAACAGAAATTCAAAGGAGATGAATTCAATGTATACCGTGCTTTAAGAAACATCAATCCCTCCCCTTACCTGTTCTATTTTGATTACGGAAATTATAAATTATTCGGATCCAGCCCTGAAAGTCAGCTCATCATTAAAAATAATAAAGCCATTATTCATCCCATTGCCGGAACTTCAAAAAGAACAGGAAACTTTGAAGCAGACCTTGAAGCCATTGAAGTTCTGAAAGCCGATCCTAAAGAAAATGCAGAACATACCATGCTGGTAGATCTGGCAAGAAATGACCTTGGAAAACTTGGAAAAAATGTAACGGTTACCAAGCTTAAGGAAATCCAGCTGTTCTCTCACGTTATTCATATGGTAAGTGAAGTAACGGCAGATGTTGAAGATAACATCAATCCTCTTGAGATGGTTTCTGCTACTTTCCCTCAGGGAACACTGAGCGGTGCACCGAAGCATAAAGCCCTTCAGCTGATCAACCAGTACGAGAAAGATTCCCGCGGATATTACGGTGGCTGTATCGGAATTATCGGACTGAACGGAACCTGCAACCAGGCGATTATGATCAGGACTTTCTTAAGCAAAAACAACACTTTATTTTATCAGGCGGGTGCCGGACTTGTAGCCAAATCTGTTCCTGAAAGCGAACTGCAGGAAGTCAATAACAAACTGAATGCCCTGAAAAAAGCAGTTGAAAAAGCAGAAAAAATAGTTGAAAAATAAACCCACCAACTAGCAAAAAAACAGCAACAACCTAACAAAAAAGCAATGAACAACAATATAAACACTCAGCAGACACCACTTAAAGTTCTCGTTTTCGACAATTATGACAGCTTTACGTATAACCTTGTTCAGATTATTGAAAGAATTCTGAATCAAAGAGTAGATGTGGTAAGAAATGATGAAATTACCCTTGAAGAGATTGGAAAATATGATAAAATCATCCTTTCGCCCGGTCCCGGAATTCCTGAAGAAGCAGGTATCTTATTAGACCTTATTAAAGAATATGCTCCTACGAAAAGTATCCTTGGAGTATGCCTTGGCCAGCAGGCTATCGCTGAAGCTTTCGGAGGAAGTCTGATCAACCTGACTGAAATCTTCCACGGAGTAGCAACCACTACCGAGCTGGTAAAAGAAAATACTAAATTGTTCAAAGATTTGCATTCCGGGTTGGAAGTAGGAAGATATCACAGCTGGGCGGTAAACCCGGAAGGTTTTCCGGAAGAACTGGAAATTACGGCTGTAGACAAAGACGGAATGATCATGGCTTTGCAGCACAAAACGTATGATGTACACGGAGTACAGTTTCACCCGGAAAGCATTTTAACGCCGGAAGGAGAAGTAATCATTAAAAACTTTCTGTTGTCATGAAAACCATAGAAAATTCTTCAACAACCATAAAAACACCACAAATGAAAGAAATATTGCAATACCTGTTCAACCACAATACGCTTTCAAAATCAGAAGCAAAAGCTACCATGATTGAGATTGCACAGAATAAATTCAATACTGCGGAAGTTACCGCTTTCATAAGTGTTTTCCTGATGCGGAATATCACATTGAAAGAACTGGAAGGCTTCAGAGAAGCATTATTACAGATGGCTGTTCCCGTAAAAATGGATGCCAGTGATGCTATTGATATCGTAGGAACGGGAGGTGATGGAAAGGATACCATCAATATATCCACTCTGGCAAGCTTTGTAGTAGCCGGAGCCGGACAGAAAGTAACAAAACATGGCAATTATGGAGCTTCCACAATTACGGGCTCATCAAATGTACTGGAAGAACTGGGATATCAGTTTAAAAACAGCTCAGAACAATTGAATGAAGATCTTGAAAGAGCCAATATCTGTTTCCTGCATGCACCTTATTTTCATCCTGCATTGCAATCTGTTGGATTATTGAGAAAATCTTTGGGATTAAGAACGTTTTTTAACCTTTTGGGACCATTAGTTAATCCTGCAAAGCCAAAATATTCAATGATCGGAGTATATAACCTGGAAATTGCAAGAATTTATCAGTACCTTCTACAAAAAGAGGAACGTGATTTTATTCTGGTCCATGGTCTTGACGGATATGATGAAATAAGTCTGACTGACGACAGCAAAATCATCACAAAAAATGGAGAAGAAATCTATTCTGCAGAAGATTTAGGCTTTAACCCGGTAACACTGGAAGATATTAGAGCTGGTAATTCTATTCAGGAAACAGCAAAAATATTTTTGAATATTCTTGAAGGAAAAGGGACGGAGCAACAAAATTCTGTGATTCTTGCCAACGCATCAGTAGCTCTTTATAATACCCATAAATTCGGGATGTATGAAGACTGTCTTCTTCTGGCTAAAGAAAGTCTGGAAAGCGGAAAAGCATTAAACAGTTTTAATCTCCTGATTAATTAAATTCATTATTCGCTTGCGAAGCAAAATTCACCATTGACTAAACTTAAACACAAAAAATGACGATACTGGATCAAATTATTGAACGAAAAAAAGAGGAAGTGGCAGCAGCAAAATCACGCATTTCTCTTGACCGATTAAAAAACACAGCTCTTTTTGGACGGCCAACCTATTCACTGAAAGCATCCATCAAAAATAAAAGCGGAATTATCGCTGAGTTTAAAAGACAATCTCCGTCAAAAGGTATCATTAATAACAATGTAGAACCCTTAGAAGTTGTTTCAGCATACGAAAATTTTGGAGCCAGCGGAATTTCTATCCTGACTGATCATGATTTTTTCGGAGGAGATTTAAATGATGTTCTCAGTGTAAGAAATGAGATTAACATTCCGGTTCTGCGAAAAGATTTTATGATTGATGAATATCAGTTTTATGAAGCAAAAAGTATTGGTGCTGATGTTGTTTTACTGATCGCTTCATGTCTTTCTCCAGCTCAGGTACAGGAATTCACAGATCTTGCTCATCAGCTGAAAATGGAAGTCTTACTGGAAATCCATACAGAAGACGAACTGAAACATTTCAATTCAAAAATTGACTTAGTAGGAATCAATAACAGAAACCTTAAAGATTTTAAAGTAGATCTGCAACATTCCGTTCAGCTTAAAAATCAGCTTCCAAAAGAAGTTTTATCCGTTGCAGAAAGTGGTATTTACAGCCTTGAAGATTTTCAATTTTTAAAAGAAAAAGGATTTGACGGTTTCCTGATGGGTGAATATTTTATGAAAAATACAGATCCAGCCAAAGCTTTTGAAGAATTTTCTTCTCAAATTTAAATAGATAACAATGAACCTGCAACCTACAACCTTTACCCTGTCACCTCAACTCAAAGTCTGCGGTCTTACAAAACCGGATCAGATTCAGGAATTGATTGCTATGAGTGTAGATTTTCTCGGTTTCATCTTCTATGAAAAATCACCAAGATATGTTTTGAATCATCTGAGTCTGGAAGAGATCTCAACTATTGAGCATAGAGGAAAAGTAGGTGTTTTTGTTAATGAAGAAACAGATGTCATTTTAAAAATCGTTCAGCAGGCAGGATTGAATTTCGTCCAGCTTCATGGTGATGAAAGTAATGATTACATTATTGAACTAAAACAAAAACTGAATCCTGAGGTTGGAATCATTAAAGCAATCAGAGTCGGAAACGATGCATCTGAAAACAAAAATAAAATAACACAAGCTTTTACCTCCAATCTGCAGCCTGTCACCTACTACCTTTTTGATACAGACAGTAAAGCCTTTGGAGGAACAGGAGAACAATTTGACTGGAATATTCTGAATGAATTTGAAATTCCTCTGCCCTATTTTTTAAGCGGCGGTATTTCAGAAGATAACATCAGGAATATAGAAACACTGCAACAACAGCCTTTGGCTTTGGATATCAATTCAAAATTTGAAACAGAACCTGGCAGTAAAAATATAGAAAGAATAAAAAAGTTTAAAAATCTGTTTCAGTAAAATAAATAACATATAAAAACACACAAGGATGAATATACATTTGCTAAAGAAGACATTTTATAAAACATTGTTTCCACCCAAATTCGGGAATGAAAAAATCCAGAATCTGTACCACTTTGTTGCACAGAACGACAGTAATACAGAACATTGGGAAGTGGGTGGATTATTGTCTGATTTCATCTGTATTATTAAAGATTTTGAAGAAAACGATATCCAATATTTCTTTGAAAGAATCAGTCTATGGAATAGCTATTATCTGGTTATTATTTCCGATAAATTTTTGGAAAACCATGTCAGATCAAGTGTAAAGTATGACTTAGGGCTGATTTATGCAAAAATATTTCTGCTGTACGAAGACTCTGATCCTTATTATTTAATTGATAATCTTGAAATTGCGATTACCATGTATCAGTCGAAAATAGATAAAGCAACCTTACTTGACTTAATGCATAAAATAGAATTATTACATTATAAAAAACTGATTACCAAACAGCAGCATAATTACCACCTCACATTTATTAATAGTTTAAACCCATGAAATATCATATAAAATCAACGAAAGATCTCACGGAAGCCGAGATAAAACACATTCTGGAACTTTGGGATATCTCTGAGTGGAATACTATGAAATCATCCTATTTCCGGTCTTTTTTCAAAGATTCAGAGTTTCATTTCCTGATGAACACAGATGAAAATATATTGGCTGTGATGAGGGTGAATTTTGATTTTACCTTACAGATAGCAGACACCGGTTACTCCTTTGCAGAAGCTGTAGGGCTTGTGGCAGCTCATAAAAAGAAAGGTTATGGAGCAGTTTTAATGCGCCATTTCAAAGAAAATGTTACTCAGAGAAATCTTGAAACAATTGGTTTCTGCCATTCGGATCTTCGTCCTTTTTATGAAAAGTGTGATATCGAAATTCTTCACGACAAAGCCAGAATGATCAAAGAAAGTGTCGGCTCGGAATGGGTGAATTCTGAAGATGATGATATTCTGATTTTTTATACCACACAGGAAAGAAAAGAACTGCTCAACCAGCTGAGTTCACAAAATAATGCTTATTTAATGACTAAAGAATAAAAAAATGAATTATAAAAACCCCGATGAAAACGGATATTATGGAGAGTTTGGAGGAGCTTTTATCCCCGAAATGCTTTATCCCAATGTAGAAGAGTTACAAAGAAATTATCTTGAAATAATAGAATCTGAAGATTTTCAGGCTGAATATCAGGATTTGCTTAAAAACTATGTGGGAAGAGCTACTCCTTTATATTTTGCTAAAAACTTAAGCCAAAAATATCAGACACAGATCTATTTAAAACGGGAAGACCTCAACCATACCGGCGCCCATAAGATCAATAATGCTCTTGGACAGGTTCTTCTGGCAAAACGTCTCGGAAAAACAAGGATTATTGCAGAAACCGGTGCCGGGCAACACGGCGTCGCTACTGCTACAGCTTGTGCTTTGCTTGGTCTTGAGTGCATTGTTTATATGGGAGAGATTGATATCCAGAGGCAAGCCCCGAATGTAGCAAGAATGAAAATGCTGGGTGCTGAGGTGGTGGCAGCTACTTCAGGTTCAAAAACACTGAAAGATGCGGTAAATGAGGCATTAAGAGACTGGATCAACAATCCTGTGACCACGCATTATGTGATTGGAAGTGTGGTAGGTCCACATCCTTTCCCTGATCTTGTAGCAAGGTTCCAAAGCATTATTTCAAAAGAAATCAAAGAACAGCTGCAAGAGAAAACCGGAAGAGAGAACCCTGATTATGTGATTGCCTGTGTAGGTGGAGGAAGTAATGCTGCCGGAACGTTCTATCATTTTGTAGAGGAAAAAGAAGTGAAAATCATCGCTGCAGAAGCAGGAGGATTGGGAGTAGATTCAGGAAAATCTGCTGCAACTACATTTTTAGGAACCCTTGGAGTTCTTCATGGAAGCAAAAGCCTTGTAATGCAGACGGAAGACGGACAGGTTATTGAGCCTCATTCTATTTCCGCAGGACTGGATTACCCTGGAATCGGACCTTTTCATGCCCATTTATTTAAAGAAAAAAGAGCAGAATTTTTTAGTATTAATGATGATGAAGCTTTGAAATGTGCCTTTGAGCTTACCAAACTGGAAGGAATCATTCCTGCACTGGAAAGTTCTCACGCGCTGGCAGTTTTAGACAAGAAGAAATTTAATGAAAATGATGTGGTAGTTATTTGTCTGAGTGGCCGTGGAGATAAGGATATGGAAACGTATCTGAAAAATTTGTAAAATGCAAAAAGTAGATATATAAAATGACTTTAAGGGATAAAATCAACTCCTAAATACATTTTACATGAATACATTAATACAGTAAAGAAATGAAAAAACTAAATATATACTTCACAGCAGGAATTCCGCAGTTGGAAGATACCGCTGATATTATACAACTGATTCAGGATTCCGGAGCAGATATGATCGAAATCGGAATGCCTTATTCTGATCCTGTGGCAGACGGACCTGTCATCCAGAAAGCTCACGAACTGGCTTTACAAAACGGAATGACTATTGAAAAGCTGTTCTCTCAATTAAAAGCCATCAAAGATAAAATCAGGGTCCCGATTATCCTGATGGGTTACATTAATCCTGTTTTGAGCTTCGGATTTGAGAAATTTTGTGCAGCATGCTCGGAAAGTGGTGTTTCAGGATTGATCCTACCCGATCTTCCTCCTATTGAGTTTGAGAAAAATTACCAGCAGATTTTAAAGCAATATAATTTAAATTTCACCTTTCTGGTCACTCCGGAAACATCTGATGAGAGAATGATCTATCTGGATTCTTTAAGTTCAGGATTTCTGTATGCAGTAAGTTCTTCTTCTACCACAGGAAATGAAAATGCAGTTGTAAAAAATGAGAACTACCTTTCCAGGTTAGCTTCCCTTCCTCTAAAAAATCCGGTAATGATAGGATTCGGGATTAAATCGAAAGAAGATTTTGAAAATGTAACAGAAAATGCGGATGGCGGCATCATTGGAACAGCTTTTGTGAATATTTTGCTTCAGGATAGAGACTGGAAGAAAAAGGCTATAGATTTTATCCATTCCATAAAAGGGTAAAATTCACTAAATTTGTATATCAAAAATTGAAATGAATACAAATCAAAATAAAGCAGTAGAATTTGAAGATTTAGGAGTCAAAGAATATCAGCCAGCCTGGGATTATCAGGAACAGCTGATGAAAAATATCATTGACACCAAAATAAAAAACAGGGATCTTCCTGCAGAACAGCATACCACGACCCCCAATCACTTACTTTTCGTAGAACATCCCCACGTGTATACGTTAGGAAAAAGCGGTCACGAAGAAAATATGCTTGCCGGTATTGATAAACTGAAGGAAATTGATGCTACTTTCGTGAAAGTAAACCGTGGCGGAGATATTACCTATCATGGTTACGGACAGGTTGTAGGCTACCCTATTCTGGATCTTGAAAACTTTTTCACCGATATTCATTTATATATGAGAAATCTGGAAGAAGTGATCATCAGAACCATTGCCGAATATGGTATCAAAGGAGAACGTTCACCGGGAGAAACCGGAGTATGGCTGGATGTAGGAAAGCCTTATGCCAGAAAAATGTGTGCTATGGGAGTAAAAGCTTCCCGTTGGGTAACTCTTCATGGCTTTGCATTGAATGTAAATACAGATATGCGTTATTTTGAATACATTATTCCGTGTGGGATCAAGGATAAGCAGGTTACTTCCTTAAAAAGAGAGCTTGAAAGAGAATTGACACCAGAAGAAATGGAAGATCTGAAAGCAAAGATCAGAAAACATTTTGCAGACGTTTTTCAGGCAGAAATGATTTATAAATAATCGGAATAATTTCATTAAGATATGAGAAAACCAGTTTCAATAGTTGAGACTGGTTTTTTAGTTTACTTCATCTTGTCTATTCTATAGCAATCCAAATTGCAAAAAACAACATATTTTACAATTTTAAAAATTTCCTATTTTCCTTAATTTACCATAAAAATAAATAGATCAATCAGTCTTTTGAATATCATAAAACCAATAAAACAACAAAATAATTTATTTTTTTCTAAAAAAATATTGCGCATATTTTAAATTTCATTACTTTTAATGTCACAAAATAGTGAACTATTACAATTAATAGTTCACAAAAAATTAACCACAAAATATAAAAACTATGAAAAAATTCCTTTTATCCATGATGGTATTCGTGACGGTACTGTCATTTAACTCCTGCTCGGATTCAGGTGCCAATCAGGATCCGAATCTTGTTGCTAAGGAGTCTAATGAAATTGCTATGAAAGACTTTGGCAAAACTGTTCCGGTAGGGATAGAAAAAGAGGATGGAAAATTTAAAGTTTCATTTATGGTTTCCGCACAGCCGTATCACATTAAGGATACAAAAGACAATGCGGCATTTATTTCCATGATTAAAGAAGCTGTACAAAATGAAACTCCTGTTCAGGTTTTCCTGAAAGCCAATTCAAATGAAATTGCAAAGGTTGAAAAAGCAACAGCGGACGACATCCGTTATTTCAAATCAGTATTCAACAAAGAAGAAAGAGGGGAAAGTAACAAGGCAGTAAGTGTAATCCCTAATCTTGCTACGTTAAACAGTCTTTTTACTCAGATCAAAAACCAGGCTTGCGGAACTTCTACCGCATCTTCACCGTGTATCACATTCAGATATCCTGTGGATGGATGCTATGCCAGAGCGCACAAAATGAGACAAATCCTTTTGAATGCAGGGTACGACTGTGAAAAGCAATTTGTATATGGTAATCTTAGAGCATCTACAGGAACATGCTGTGTATCATGGGTATATCACGTGGCAATTTTGGTAAGCTTCAAAAATGCTTCCGGAATTGTTGAAAAAAGAATTATTGACCCATCATTATTCTCCAGCGGACCTGTAACAGACAGTGCATGGAGAGCTGCATGTACTAATACAGGCTGTGGTTCTGCATCTGTATCTTCTTTTGCCAATACAGCAGGAAATGTATACTACAGAAGCCCATCCGGTTCTTTATTATATGATAACAATTATGTAAATACCAACTGTGTATTGAACATATTCTCATCCCTTTCAGGATGTTCTCCTTCCCCTGCACCTAGTGTTGCAAGCTGTGGATTTTAACTAATTTATAGAGAGCTCCTGCATTTATTTTGATACATTGCAGGAGCTTTTTACTTAATACTTTTTTGCTATGAAAGCCTGGTCCTATCTACTATTACTATTTATTATGATTACATCCTGTTCCGGTAATTCCAGTTCACAGAATTTAACCTGGTATAATAATGCCACCATTTCCAACATCATGGAAGATCCTGATAAACCGAATGAAGTGGTACGTGTCGCTATTGGAATCAGTGCTCAGGTTTTTTATCTTTCCAAAAAATCACCGGAATACAAGAGCCTTATGGAAAAAGCAACCCAAAGCTTTAAGAAAGGTAAGACCTATAATATCGGTATTGAAAATAAAACCAATATCATCAAAGAAATTAAAGAAGTCAAATAATCCTGATTATCTGATCACAGAAATTCCGGCATCCACTTTTACTTCTGCCCCATGAATATAGGAGGCTTCTTCTGAAGCCAGAAACAGAACTACACTGGCTATTTCTGAAGGTTCCCCCTGTCTTTTAAAAGGAATTGTAGGAATAATCTCATCAATGGCACTTTCTATCTGCTCTCCGGTTAAACCTGTATTATTAAAAATATTGGTTTTAATATGCCCGGGACTTACCCCATTGACCCGAATACCACGTTCTGTAAGTTCTACCGCAAACGTTTTGATGAATGACTGCACCGCAGATTTTGCTGCAGAATACACCGAAAAATTAGGCATCGCAATATCAGTTGCAACTGAAGTATTGAAAATGACAGAACTTCCTTTTCTCATTAGTGGTAACGCCTGCTGTACCGTAAAAAACGGTCCTTTTACCAGCATATTAAAAAGTTCATCAAACTGGTTCTCATCCACATATTCCATAGGAGCAAATCTTCCGTATCCTGCATTGGCAAATACAAGATCAATATGTTCTGTATATTTTCTGATTTCCTGCTGAAGATTCATCAGATCTTTTATATTCCCTGCGTTGGATACAATTCCAAAGGCATTTTCTCCAAGTTCTTCCAAAGCATTATTCACTGTTTCACTAGTTCTGCCTGTAATAATGACTTTTCCTCCTTCTTCAAGGAATTTATGAGCAGTAGCCAGGCCCATCCCATTGGTTCCTCCTGTAATTAAAGCGGTTTTGTTTGTAAATCTCTGCATTATTTTTAGTTTAAATTTCTATTACAAAGATTAGAATACAAACACTTTAAAAAAATCCGAATCATGCTGAAATAAACAAAATAGAAATAATAAATTTCTTATTTGCTTCTGCATTATTTTACCTTTTTTAAAGTTTATCAATAATTGCTATCAATAAAATCTTTCAAAATTAAATTGCACACAATTAAATTGGCTATATATTTGTATTGTTAATTGAGTCAGCTAATAAAACTGACATTTAATAATCAACAAGTAGTTTAATTAAAACAAAAGAAAAATGTCATTAATAGAAAATTTAAACTGGAGACATGCGGTAAAAGCTTATGATCCGACCAAAAAAGTATCACAGGAAGATCTTAATACTATTTTAGAATCAGCTAGACTGGCTCCTACTTCATCGGGATTGCAGCCTTTCAGAATTATAGTAGTGGAAAACCAGGAACTGAAAGACAAAATGGTAGCAGGTGCTTTAAACCCTGAAGTAATGAGAGATTCTTCTCACGTTTTGGTCTTTGCAGCATGGGACAGTTATTCTAATGAAAAAATTGACAAAGTTTACGATTATCATACTGATGTAAGAGATCTTCCAAGAGGTCGTTTCGGAAGCTATACCGATAAAATTAAAGAAATGTATGGAGCACAGACTGCTGAAGAACATTTTGCCCATACTGCACGTCAGACTTATATTGCCTTAGGAATTGCTCTTGCACAGGCAGCAGAACTTAAAATCGACAGTACACCGGCAGAAGGATTCAGCAATGAGGTGGTAGATGAAGTACTGGGATTAAAAGAACTGGGATTAAAAAGTGTAAGCCTTTTATATCTTGGATACCGTGATGAGGCTAATGACTGGCTTTCTTCTATGAAAAAAGTCAGAATTCCAATGGATGAATTTATCATAAAAAAGTAATACCTTCATCGAATCTTTCGTACTCAAAAATTATGGAAAATCCGAAAACACCCAAACTGGAAAACCAGATTTGCTTCCCACTGTATGTAATTGCCAAAGAGATTACCGGGCTTTACCGTCCTTTTCTTGATGAACTGGGCATTACCTATCCGCAGTATCTTGTGATGATGATATTATGGGACGGCGACGGACTTACGGTAACCCATATCGGAGAAAAACTGTTTCTGGACAGTGGTACTTTAACACCTCTTCTTAAAAGACTGGAGTCTAAAGGATTTATCATCCGAAAAAGAAAAAAAGAGGACGAAAGAGTGGTTGAAGTATTTTTAGACGAAGCAGGAAAACAGCTTCAGCAGAAGGCTTGTGAAATTCCGGGAAAAATTCAGGAAAAACTGGGAATACAGCCGGAAGAGCTGCTGCACCTTAAAGACACCGTCTTAAAAATATTAAACAAAATAGAAAATAAATGAAAATATTATATACCACTCAGGTCACTGCTCAAGGAGGCAGAAACGGACATGTGAAAAGTGAAAACGGAGTACTGGAACTTGATGTAAGAATGCCGAAAGCGTTAGGAGGAGCCAATGATGATTTTGCCAATCCTGAAATGCTTTTTGCAGCAGGATATTCCGCTTGTTTTGACAGCGCTCTGAACAGAGTGATCAGTCTTTCTAAAGTAAAGACGGGAGAAACAACGGTAACGGCAAAGGTAAGTATTGGCCAGATTGAAAATGGAGGTTTCGGACTGGCAGCAGAGCTGGATGTGAATATTCCCGGTGTTTCTCTTGAAGAAGCACAGGCTCTGACAGAAAAGGCACACCAGATCTGTCCTTATTCTAATGCTACCAGAAATAATATGGAGGTGAAACTTGCAGTAACCAACAACGATTAATCCAATTTTTTTTAAGCATAGTTATAACGAAAGGAGCTGTTTCCGTGGAAACAGCTCCTTTTTATTTTATTTTCCCCCAGATTTCGCAGATGACACGGATGATTGAGGATATTTTTATGTATATAATATTTAAGAATGTCATTATCATTCATCATTATTTATCGTAAAAATACAGTAATTTTGTATTATGGAAATTATTATGGAGATCGTTTGTCAGGTGTATGCAGGGCAAAAATCAAGAAAAACAATAGATCTTGTTCTGAACACATTCCTTCCCGGCTATGAAAAATTAAATCTCAATTATACCTACCCAAGGCATGATAAAAATTATATTTTTAAAACAGAAGACGAAATGATTGGTTATTTCATCGAAAACCCTGGCCTTGATCAAACTTTTTACTGGAATAAATACCACGATAATCCTGATAAAATAATGGTAGGTGCCAATATTACCGATGATGATAAACTTGTCATAAGTTTAACAATGGATACTACTGAAGACAAAAAGAACATGTACTTCGATCAGCTCAAGAAAGTTTTACAATCTGATATCGGGGTAATTACTTATGTGAATCCCGCAGATTATGAAGATGGAGAAGATTTCATTGTAAAATATGGATAGAAACAGAAATTTACTTAGCCTTATAACAACTTCCCATCACTCATCATTATCTCCTGTCTTTATTGACGTCACTTTTCTGATAGGCGTCTACTTTTCTATAAGAATCGTTTTTTTCTTTTTCCTTTTTATCGGAAATCAGGATGCCGAAAAGATGGTCGATTTCATGTTGAAAAATAACTGCTGTAAAACCTTCTACAATTTCTGAATATTTCTGGCCCTTCAGATCCACATATTCCAGTTGAATGACTTTGCTTCTGTAAAACTGATCCCTGAATTCAGGAATAGACAAATCGCCTTCAGGACCAAGATTCTGCAGGTCAGAACGCCATACAATGACCGGATTGATAAAATACTCAAGTGGAGTTCCTTCCTTATCAAAACGCTGCACCCAGATGATCTTTCTGTTGATTCCCACTTGTGGAGCTGCGATTCCTACTCCACCATCTGTTGACAGAAGAGATTCTTTCATTCTTTTTACGAGAACAGCCGTATTCGGGTCAAGAGGATTTGCTTCTGAAGAAATGCTCAACAATGTTTGGTGCTGACTGGCATCCGTTGTCTGATAGATCGGCAACGCTGTATTTATATCTCCCTGATTAATAATTGAAATCTCTTTGGCTGTGAGTTTCTGGGCTTTCAACAGGCCTATAAAAAAGATCAGCAGGATGGGTAGTTTCTTCATGTTTTTTTGAAATGTGATACAAAGGTAAATATTGTAGAATAAAAATGATTATGGAACGCTGATTTTTATGTTTTGGCTAAAGCCATTGAAGCTTTGATATAAAAATGGCCAGGCTAAAGCCCGACCCTATTGAATTCAATGTAAGTAATTGATTTTGTCATTCTGAAAGGAATGCAATGTAGTGAAGAATCTTATAATAAATTAACCATGAGATTCTTCCTTCGTCAGAATGACATTTCTTGTAAAAAAACAGTTAAAAAGTTTTGGTCATATCCACAGGGATAATCAGATTGAAATCTGTTGGAATATATTCTTTAGCCGGTACTTTCAATTCGGGATCATCTGATTCAAAAACAGAGATCACTGCCATTTTCAGGTTAGGATTTTTCTGTTTGATATACCAATAGATTCCCCCAAATTCTTTGCTGTGATAGTTTCCGTTGTAATGGATAAATGTTTTCCCGGTCTGGAAATTTTTCAGGATAGATTCAGCCATTGTAGCATCTTTCGTTGCCTGGGCTGAAATGAAATTCATCACTTTGGTTCCTTCTGCATGATCACCCATCATCTTTTTCATTTCCGGATATCCGGGAGTGTCTAAGGTTACTTTAATTGGTAACTGAGCAATGTATGTCTTTTCTTTTTCGCTTAATTTATTCAGGGATTCAAGACCTTCTTTTGCGGTTTGAGAAGCATATCTTCTCGGAATATTGGTGGCAATAAAATTCAGCTTTTTATCTTTGGCAAAATCTACCAAAGGTTTATAATCCGTTGCATAATTATTCCATAAACGGGCAGAATCTTTCAAAGTCTTGGCATCAAATTTTCCATTTAAATATTGATCCAGCTGAGCCTGATTATCTCTTTCAAACATTTCTGCTCCTAAGATAAGCTGTCCGTTCTTTTTGGCAAACAGCGCTTCTGTAATTTTCAGCTGAAGCCAGTGATTGATGGAACTGTTATGATTCTCTCCAAAAAAGACCACATCATAATCTGCCAGTTCTTTTACCAGCTTTTCTGTATTTACTTCTTTTCCCTTTTTATCATAAAACTGATACGCTTTTAAGCCCTGTGCCTTTAATGAACAGAAACCGGCAAAAAGTATCGCTATGAAAATATTTTTCATTTTATTATATATTTAGTCACAAATTACACAAATATTCCGGCACTTGCAGATCGCCTGCAATAAAAAAGACCGCTTTGAATTTTACAAACAAAACGGTCTCATTCAAATCATCTAATTATTACTTTTCTAAAGCTGCTACAAGGTCCTTCCATTCCTGAAGTTCAGGAATTCCAGGTTTTCTTTTTCCGAAGAACTGAACGATAAAGTCTCCTTCTTTGTTGAATACTTCAATAGCGGTTACTTCTCCGTCTTCAGTTGGTTTTTTAACGATCCAGGCTTCTGCAATTTTCGTTACATCAAGGTGTAAGTTGAAATCAGGATCCATTACATTGAACCACTGCTGATGCCAAAGTGTTTTCTTCACATTTCCTGTGTGGATCTGAATAATTCCTCTGTTTCCAACGAAAACCATGATAGGAGTATTCTTTTCAGAAGCATCTTCAAGGATGTTGACTACTTTGGCATTATCAATTTTCTTGGCAAATCCTTCCGGAGCCAATCTTAATGCCTGTGTTCTGCTTACTCCATATTTTCTGGTCATCATGAAGAAATCATGAGTGTCTTTCAATTCTGTCCATGCTTTTTTGAAACCTTCCACATCAATATCTGAATCAGCTTTTTCTGCCTGTTTTGGGGCTACTGCTTCAAACGCCAATGTCTGATTCTGATCTTCTGCTTTGAATTTTTCTACAATAGCATCGAAAGCTTCTCCATTACTGTCTTTAGTCAGATAAATCTTATGAAGTGCCAGTCCGTCTTTTCCGAAAAACTGAAGACTTTTTTTATCTCCTTCCCATACTGCAAAGGCAAATTTCCAGTGGTTAAGGAAAATTCTGAGATCAATATCTTCACCCACAAAAAGCTGCGCATGAGGACTGCTGAAATCTCCGTTCAGATACGTTCCTTTTCTTTCATGAACACATTCGTCATTACGCGTAAGAGCCATTACTTTCCCTAATTGCTCAGCTTCTGTAAGGATTCCCTGGAAATCCGGGTTCAGGACAACTACTCCTTCTCCAATGCTTGTTGCCAGCAATTCTGCTTCACTTACTTCTAGCTGTGCCGCTGCATTTCTTATTCTGATATGTGGATTTTCTGCTTTCAGAGCTTCCCATTTTTCCTTTAAATCATTAACTAATGTGCTCATTACTTTACTTTTTTATGGTTAAAATTGTATAAATTCTTTGTATGGTTTCGTTTCCTGTTTTACTTTTTATTTCTTCTTCTTTTTCAGAAGTTTTCATTCTTTTAAAATGGCTTTTAGAGATCAGTTCTTCCATTTCGCTGTTGCTGTACAACGTAAAATCATATTCCGTAAACGGTAGTTTTTCCATGAACTCTCTTTGTCCGAATGTAAGAACGAATGTTCCATCATCTTTCAAAACCCTGTAGATTTCGTTTAAAAATTCAATCGGATTTTCCCAGAAATAGACTGTGTTTACGGTAAATATTTTATCAAAAGATTCGTCCTGAAATGGCAGTTTTTTACCTTCATAGAGAACAAAATCTGCTTCGCTTTCAAATTCTTTGTTGAGCCTTTTGGCTTCTTTGTGCATGGTTTCAGAAATATCAATTCCTGTGTATCTGAGATTTTTGGCAAGACTCATTATACTTTTCAGGTGTGCGGCATTCCCGTGTCCTATTTCAAGGATTTGCTGGCCGTCATCTATCACAAGTGTTTTGATGCTTTCTAACGTCATGCTGATGTTAGTAGCATTCATCATTTCACCGATCTCGATGCCTTTTTCCCCCTGAGGATTGGCAAGATTCTGTGCGAGGATTTTGAGTTCGTCTTTTTCCATGGTTATCCAAAAATGATCATTGGGTTATTGGTAATAGGGTGTCCGCAGATGGTACAGGGAAAATTATAAGCATGGCTGATATTTTCTTCAGTAAAAACTTCCTGTGGGGATCCATAGGCGGAAACCTGTCCTGATTTCATTAATAAAATCTTATCTGCAAACTGTGCAGCAAGGTTCAGATCATGCAAAACTACAATGGCACTGTTGGCTTTTTTGGTGAAATTTTTGATAATTTCCAGTGCTTTGTACTGATGTTTTATATCTAAATTATTCAATGGTTCGTCCAGAAAAACCAGTTTGTGGGCGATATCATTTTCAAGCTGAGCCATTACTCTTGATAGGTGTACACGCTGCTTTTCTCCTCCTGAAAGGGTATTGTATTCTCTTTCTTTCAGATGAAAAATATCCGTTTCATACATCATCATATTCATAGCTTCAAGATCTTCTTTTCCGGGCTGGGCATCGAAATAAGGATACCTTCCCATCATGATCACATCTTTTACCTCAAGCGGAATATCGTTACTGTTATGCTGTGAGAACTTTGCTTTGTGTTTTGAAAGTTCTGTGATATTCCAATCTCTGATAGGTTTATCTTTAAACAAGACTTTGTTACTTCCGGATTTCACTTCATCTGCCAGTACGCTCAGAAGACTTGATTTCCCTGCTCCGTTCGGTCCCACAATGGCCAGAAATTCACCGTATTCCAGAGAGACATCTACCCCATCCAGAATTCTGAATTCTTTATGTTTATAATTAATCTGGTGTGCCTTGATCATTACAGTGATTTTTTAAATTTAACCAAAATAGCGATAAAAATAGGGCCTCCCATTAAGGCTGTTAAAATCCCGATCGGCAGTTCCGACGGTGCTACAATACTTCTGCTGAAGGTATCTGCCGTTAATAACAAAATGCTTCCGCACATTGCCGATAATGGCAAAATAAACGTATAATTGGATTTGAATAAAAGCCTTAAAATATAAGGTACAATAAGACCTACAAAACCAATGGTTCCTGAGAATGCCACGCAGCTACCCACCATTAAAGCTACGATAATAATAATCTGCTTTTTCAGTCTTTCCACATTAATTCCCAAATGCTGAGCATCTTTCTCTCCCAGCATCATTGCATTCAAAGCTTTTCCTTTTGGAAGTAAAATAATGTAAGCAATGACCGCTACAACGGTCAGGATGATATTCTTCGTCCATGTTGCGGCTGCCAGACTTCCTAAGTTCCAGAAAGTAAGATCTCTAAGCTGTTCATCTTTTGAGATATAGATCAAAAATCCGGTAATCGAAAATCCGATAGCCGTTATGGCAACTCCGGTAAGCAGCATCATCACCACATTTGTTTTTCCTCCGCTTGTTGAAATTCTATAGACCAACATCATTGATAGAAAAGAACCTATAAAAGCGGCTATTCCTACCAGTGAAAATTGTACAGCTTCAGGAAGATATTCTTTGAAATGTCCTCCTAAAACAATCGCAATGGCTGCCAGCAACGTTGCTCCTGATGTAAGTCCTATTAAATCTCCTGTTGCCAGAGGATTCTTGAAAAGCCCCTGAAGACTTGTCCCGGAAACCGACAACATACTTCCTACTAAAATGGCCATAATAATTCTGGCTGCTCTTACGTCCCAAATCACATATTTATCACTCAGCGATAAACCGGGATCTCCTTTTACAAATTGCCACAGTGCCCTGAACGGAGAGTTTTCTCCGAAATCATAAACTCCTGTATTAAGTGACAGTACTGCTATAATGACAAGCAGTACCGCACTTATGATAAGATAAAAGTATAGTTTACTTTGTGCTTTCAATTAAAAGTTTGTTTAATCCTACTGCTGCTTCTCCTACTCTCGGTCCAAAACCTGATACTAAACCTCCGTCCATTGCAATGATTTTCTTGTTTTTACCGGCATTGGTCTGAGATACTCCCGGCATTTTTAGCGCTCCTTCATTTCCTCCTGCGCCCTGTAAACCAGTTTCGAAGAAGAATAGTACATCAGGATTAGCTTTTACAACGGCTTCCGGTGTCAATGGCTTGAAATCTTCAAAATCCGTTACTGCATTTTCTCCACCAGCAAGGGTAATCAATGAAGCCATTGGAGTATTTTTACCACTTACCATCAGCATGTTTCCTCTTGCGTAGATGAACAATACTTTTGGTTTTTTAGCAATAGGCTGTACCTGTTTCAGATCAGCATCAATTTTATCATTTAATTTCTGATAGTCTGTATTTCCAATCGCTTTTGCTACCTGCTCGATCAGTTTTTTAGTTCCTTCAACGGTGTATTCCTGTTTGAAAACTTCAGTTTGAATCCCTGAAGATTTGATTTTCCCCATTAATTCAGGATTGATATCTTTATCAGAAGCAAGAATCAAGGTAGGATTTACAGCCATGATTGGCTCAATCGTCATTGATCTCATGTGTCCCAAATCTTTAGCTGTAGCTTTTAAAGAGGCAGGATAAGTACTGGTAACATCAGTTCCTACGATTTCCTTTTCGTGGCCTAAGGCAGCTACGATTTCAGTAATTCCTCCGTTTAGTGTTACTATTTTATTGCTGGTTTTTGGTGCTTCAGAAGTAGCTTCTGTGGTATTTTCTTTTGCTCCTGCTTCTGCTTTTTTGCAAGAATATACTGCTACAAGAACAGAAGCTGCAAGGATGAATTTTTTCATGATATACTATTATTTGATTATTTATAAAGGTTCGAATTCAAAATTGGTGTACCCTCTTTCTCCTTTTGTATTTTTCATCGTATTGAATCTCAGTTTGAAATAAAAGCCTTCGGCATCTTTCAATACAAAGAAACGGTCTGCATACACAAAAGGAACAGGATTGGATGCTGTACCGGTAGTGGTTCTCCATTTATCTCCGATCGCACGCTGGTCATTGAAAACAAATTTTGCAGGTTCCACATCTTTTAGTTTAAATGCACTGTAAGCTGCATCAAGACTTCCTGTAACACTTACTTGATAAGCTCCCACACCATTAAGGCTATTGGTTGCTACAAAATCTGCATAAAAATAGCTTCCCGCACTGGCTGCAGGTCCCATGAATACTTCATTGGTAAATGTTGTGAAGACAAGATCCCATTTTTTCTTCTTAGGCTGAATTTTTACCGGAGTTCCTGTTTTCAGGTTGAAGAATGAGAAGTTGTATTCGGTATCTTTGGTAATGATATATTCTTTGATATCTGCTTCTGTTGCATTCACGTCAGCGTAACGTAATTTATATCCATTCTGAGCTCTCAGGATCTGAATTTTTTTCCATCCTCTCGGATCACCGGACAATGAAACCGAACCAGCTCCGATATTGGCAGCAGAAGGTATTTCTCTTCCCAGATTGATCAGATATACAGGGTTATCAGCATCATTTTCTTTGATGGCATCAATTCCTGAAGTCTGATTCAGGAAGTCTCCGTTCGGATTGTCAACATATTGCATGTTGGCAGCATCAAATGTTCCTACCTGAGCAATGTCTTTCAGACTTGAAATATCAGCTTCTTTTACTTTACTGATGTCTGAAGCATTCGGTATTTTAATCACCGTCATGGCAAGAGATCCGTTCATAATCACTCTGTAGGCATCGCCGCTATAAAAACCAAGATCCCAGTCTGTTCTGCTATTAACCGCCTGATTGGTGTAGTCACTCAGGTCGATCCAAACCTGATTAGGTTCTGTAGGGCCGCCAATTTGCACACTGACTTCAGATCCTGTCATAGGAGGAACCGGAACCGGATCTTCGTCTGCTGAAAGACAAGACTGTGTAGCAGCCATGACAGAAAGAACAGACAATATTTTTAGATACTTCATAATCGTAACTTATTATTTAAAATTGAAACATTAATCGGGCAAAATAGCTTCTGCCATAATATAAATTAACAAACCCGTTTGCAGCGGTATGGGCTGATCCTGCTACTGCTGTAGAGTTTAATCTTGTTACATCGAATATATTTTTCACCCCGGCTGAAATTTCAAAATGCTTGTTCCAGAAAGGCTGGCTTACAATAAAATCCATCATATGGAAACTATCTATTTTTCCAAGGCGGAAGTCATTTGCCCCATCGGATACATAAAGTCTGTCCGGACCTGTGAACTTGTAATAAAGAGCAAAATTTGTATCGGTACTTTTCAGTTTATAGGTTGCTGAAGCTCCTGCCTGCACCAGATACTGGAAATCTGTAGGGGAAGAGGATTTTAAATCAATCATCGATACCGATGTTCCGCTTACGGATCCTCTTAAAGACAGAGCAAACTGATCCTTTCTAAAATCAACATTCGCAGAAACCAATAGATTTTTAAATTTATTGATATTCATGTATTTGTAGGTTGAAGGCTCTTTTACCATCACCATTTCAATCCTGTCACGTACATCCAGATATAGTGCATCTACTCCATAAGCGATCTTCCAATCATTGTCTACAGCAAAATTCTGGTTCCAGAAAAGTCCTGCAGAGAATCCTTTTTCCGGGTTCAAATCAGGATTCCCCTGCACATCATGATTGATATTTACAAAATAGGTGTACAGTTCTTCATATTTAGGATAACGGTTGGCCGATCCTACAACGGCTCTAAGGTTTGAATTCTCAGAAGTTTTATATCTTGAGGATAAAGAGTAATTGTATTGATTGCTGAAGTTCTCACTAAGAGATAATCTTACTCCCGGTCTTAAAGAGAATTTGTCTGACACATTCCATTCAGCAGAAAGGAAATTGGAATAGGTAAAAATCTTTCTTTTTACCGCTTCGCCAAAGAAATCTCCGGCAATCAGAGCGGCATAACCATTGGTATAGTCTAACTCATACCCTAACTGAAAATCAAAAACTTTACTATCCAGGAAGTTGCTGAACATCCCTCTTGAATAGATAACGTCTGTTTTATAATATGATTTTTCGTCCTGGCGGCTTTTTATGGTTCTGTTGGGAATATCGTAATTGTAGTCGTAATATTTTCTGTCCTGGTTCTGATAAGAGAAATCTCCCATATATCGGATATGCCCCAGATTAGTCTGAATATTGAATTGGTGAACCCAACGATCGGTATTGTATCTTTTGTCTCTACTTTCATAGGCAACTCCACCCAACCCATCATTAAGAGGATTTCTGTTAACCTCCGGATTGTAGAAGTTGAATTTCTCATTCAGATAAGACAGCTTGTAAAAGAATGTTGTTTTGTTTTTGGTATATCTCAGCAATGCGGAGGCATCATACTGATCTTTCGGATTCCATTCATATCCTCTTTTATTATCCTGTCCGAAGTATTTGTAACCTTTGCTTTCTCCTTCAAAGCCCATAAACTGGTTATGATTGAAATTGATGCTTGCAAACCATTCATTATTGATATTATAATCTACATTCAGATTCTGGATATGTCTTCCGTTTCCTTTTTTCTTAAGATCGTAGTTATCTCTCACTGTTTCTTCCTGCAGTGAGCCTCTTACACTGATCTTTTTTGTACTGGTCTTTTTTGTAATAATGTTGATGACTCCGGCAACAGCGCCATTTCCGTACTCAACACCCATACTTCCTTTTACAATTTCGATTCTTTCTATATTGCTTAAAGTAATTTTAGTAAGATCTATATTACTTCCCAGTCCTGTATCCCCTACTACCGGAATATTGTCTATAAGGATTTTTACATAATCACCATTAAGTCCCATGATCTTGGCAGTGGAATTTCCTGAACGGGAATCCGGAGTGATCTGTATGTTAAGACTCTGATTTAAAACCTCGGCAACATTTGTAGCTGCCATATTTTTAATCTGCTCTGCATCAATTACATCAACCTTATATATCGATTTGTTAATGGACTGTTGCATGTACTGTCCTGTAATAACAACTTCTTCAATTTTCTTTTGATTAAGAGAATCCTTTTCTTGTGCATTTACCCATAAGGCCACGGATAACGATAGAACGGAAAGCACTTTCTTCTTCATAAGGGTACAAATTTTCGACAAATATAAAACTTTATTTAGACTCATTAAAAATAATTATATATTTTTGTGGAATAATTCTAAATAAAAATAATCTCATGAAATTAAAATTACTTTTAGGAGCTCTGATGTTTACAGCCTTAACGGCGAATGCTCAGGTATCTAACATCAATGCAAATTTCAACAATTTTACAGCTGGGAACACCACTTTCCCACAATTTGGATGGTCTGCCATCGTTGCACCCTTAACCGGTGAGTTTCCTCCTGTACCTCCAAGAATGATTGTAGCAGGAGATTCTAACAGATTCATTCAGTCATACGCAGGAAACAATGCAACAGGTTCTTCGTACCTGATCACCCCACAGATTGAAACTCCAACAGGAAATAAAACTTTGACTTTTGATACTACATTGGTATCTCCATCTCCCGGACCGGGAAGCATTCAGATAGGAGTAGCCTCCAACCCTGCAGATATGTCAACATTCGTTCCTGTAGGAAGTCCTGTTAATGTATCGGTTGTTGGTACAGTTCAGAACATCAGTGTTAATATTCCGGCATCTACAGGGTCATATATTGTATTCAAATTCACTCCCACAGCTACTCACGTAGCGATTCAGATAGATAATGTAGTGTATAATACGCCTGCTTCTTTGGGCGTATCAGATAACAATAAATCAACAGAGAATTTCAGGTTTGCTTTAAATTCTGATCAGTCAGCATTAGAATTCATTGTAAAAAAGGATCCTAAAAACATTCAGATCTATTCTGCAGCAGGACAGAAAGCAGCAGAAGGAAAGCTTAACGGACAAAGATTTGATATCAGCACCCTTCAATCCGGTGTCTATTATATGAACATTGAAACTGCGGAAGGAAAAACAATTCAGTCCAAATTCATCAAAAAATAAGGTTTATTAGACTATTATTTGCCTTTATTAAAGCCGGTGGGACTATTCTTACCGGCTTTTCTATATTCTCATTTTTATCATTTTCCGGTGTGATTAAAATAAAAACACGATAAAAATCATGTTTTTATTTAGACTGATTAAAAATAATTATATATTTTTGTGGAATCATTCTAAATAAGGATTTAAAAAATAAATTATGAAAACAAAACTATTATTGGCTTCAGTACTCGCAATGTCTGTTCAGCAGACTGTTTTGGCGCAGACTGACGCGTTGGGATATTCACAGGTCAATATGACAATGGGGAACGGATATCAAAACCGTGTGTTTGTGAACCTTGCAGATGGTAATATGGTTTCTCAGCCAGCCAATACCTGGGATATTGCTTTTTATAGAAACTCAAACTACGCATTCGGATCAAGAGTAAATGATGCTAAAGATATTGAAGTATTCACCGCATCAACCAATCTAGCCGACTGGGATAATATCAATATCAGCAACGAATCTTCATGGGGAGCCCCTCTTTATAATCCGGATCAGACCACTGACTGGAGCCAGGGAGCTTTCGAGCAGGGACCCGTGACTTCTCCAAACCCCAATATCCCATCAACAGGATGGGGTGTTTACAACCCGGTGAATCATCATATTCAGGGGAAGGCTATTTTTGTTTTAAAATATGCTTCAGGAACTTATATTAAGTTTGCTATTGAAGATGCCTTTGCAGGATATACTTTCAAATACTCAAAATGGAACGGTACTTCATGGGGAGCTACGGAAACAAGAACTATTGCTAACGGAACAGATGATTCTTATTTCAATTATTTCTCTTTTGATACCGGAGAAAAAGTTCCGGGTCTGGAGCCTTCCAGAACAGCATGGGATTTTGTATTTACTAAATATTACACATTCTATATGGGAGTGCAGATGTACCCGCTTTCCGGAGCTATCCAGAGTCCAAATGTAAAAGTAGCCATGGTACAGCCGGAAACACAGCAGACAGCAGCCAGTTCTATTCCTGCCAGTACAAGTTTCTCATCAACTATTACTACCGTAGGACATTCATGGAAAGGGATCGGGACCGTAAAAAATGATGTGGTATACTATGTCAAAAAAGGAAATGATTACTATAGAATGTACTTCACGACCAATGGTGGGGCAAGTACAGGAAATATGTATTTCAAATACAAAAAGATTACGGAAACTTTAGGAATTACTGAAGTAGGAAAAAAAGCATCTTTTGGTATTTATCCTAACCCAACTACTGCGGATAAGAAAGTAACTGTTCTTTTTGATGTTAAGGAAAAAACAGGCAACAAAGGGAATGTAGAAGTGTATGATCTTACCGGGAAAAAGGTATATTCAGCTGAACTGGCTAATCAGGCAGGTTTCTACAAGCAGGATATGAATCTTTCTACTCTTCCGTCAGGAAATTATCTTGTAAAAATTACTTACGGTGGCCAATCGGAGACGAAAAAGCTTATCGTGAAATAAACTTTCTATTTTTAATACTTTCTATTTTTTCTAATAAAAAGGCGGTTTCAGAGTATTGAAACCGCCTTTTATTTTTTCTTTAGTAAAGAACTTAAAAATTCATGAAAAGAGTAGTTTTATATCACTATTCTTTAAATCTTTAAATCCTTCAATACCATTAATATATTTTAAACCCTTTATAAACTTCTACTGAGCTTTCCATGATTTTGGAAGCATCTTTACGAAAATCTAAAAGGTGATCCTGACCGTTATGTCTGTTATGGTGTTCTACACTTTCCCAAAGTTCGATCAGGAAGAAAGTTCCTTTATTATCTTTATCTTCAATAAGATCATACTGCAGGCAGCCTTCTTCTTTTCTTGTTTCTTTCACAAGTTTCTGAAACAGCTCTACAGCGTCCATCAGATAATTTTCATTAAACTTAAAAAGTGCAATGATATGTAAATTCATGTTCTAATATTTAGTGATGTAAAAGTAAAATATTTTCAAAACCGAATATCTTTTTAAGCCTTTTATTTTTCCACACCCAACATAATTTTTAATTAAAAACTGATTTATAAATAGTTATAGAACTCATTACAATAACCAATGTTCCGATAATCACAAACATTTTTTTCACAGGAAGCTTTGCTGTAAGCATTGCGGAAAACGGAGCAGTAATGATTCCGCCAATCAAAAGTCCGAGAATGATATTCCAGTGCTGGATTCCCAGGGTAAGGAAAAAGGTAAAGGCAGCGGTGATGGTAAGAATAAATTTAGCTACGGTAGAACTTCCTACGGCAAATCTTGGGGTGAATGCATTTTTAATCAATGTTCCGGTTACCAAAGGTCCCCAGCCTCCCCCGGCAAAAGAATCTATAAAACCGCCTATCACGCCCAGCCTGGTCAGATTGGTTTTTCTTTTCAATGCTTTACTTTGCTTTTCTTTGAATGCATTTGATAAAATCTGGACGCCGAGATATAAAGTATAAAAAGCGATCAGTGTTTTGGTGATCTTCGCATAATATTCTCCCAGATAGGTAAGGGAAACCGCACCAATTACAGCACCTATTACCGCCGGAATGGCCAGCTTTTTCACCAGGCTCTTACTTACATTCTTTAATTTGATGTGGCTGAGACTTCCTGCAGCAGTGGTAAAACTTTCCGCAGAATGAATACTTGCGCTTACAATATGCGGCGGAATATTCAGAAGCATAAGTGTGGTGGTACAGATCACACCATACCCCATTCCCATGGATCCTGCAACAATTTCCGCAAAAACCCCAACAAGAAGCATCCAGTAGAAAATATAATTATCTTTGGCCAGAATAACCTGTAATTCTTCCAGATATCCCAGTTCATACATTGAAAAAACAGCGATGGACAGAATTGCAGCCGTTACAAAAAGGACATTAAGCCTTACCTGAATTTTTCTCGTAATCACCATATCATTACCATTTTAGTCCATACTCCTTCACCATCAGTGTTACCAAAAACACAGACATTTACATTGAGGCTGTTTTCTGTAGCTTTGTACGAGGAAGTTTTTCCGGCAGTTAGTGAATGTACTGCCATAATAGAGGGTGTAAGCTTTTGTAATTGGTTTAGCTCTTCTTTTGAAATCATAGTTTATTCATTTGAAGTAGTGCAAATATCTGATAAAATATTTATCCTACAAAACAAGTAGACTATTAATTCAAAAAAAAGGATCAGGTTAATCAACCAGATCCATTAAAGTTTTACTTTCCAGAATATTCAGTGAAGCATCCCGAACCTCTATCAGGACATCATGAAGTCCGCAGTGATCTTCATTGCAGTCATCACATTTTTCATAAAAATTGAGACTTACACAGGGAAGCATCGCAATAGGGCCATTCACCAGACGAATGATTTTCGCCAGTTTCACATTTTCAGGGTTTTCTTTTAAAAAGTATCCTCCACCCTTTCCTTTTTTACTGTCGAGGATTTCCGCTTTTTTCAATTCAAGAAGGATGTTTTCCAAAAACTTTAAAGGAATCTTTTTATGTTCCGCAATTTCAGAAATAAGAATCGGGCCTTCATTTCTTTTTTCTACAAGATATGAAAGCGCCTTAAACGCATATTGAGATTTTTTTGAAAGCATTAAAGCAAAAATACGAAAATTGTTTAATATTTGAAAAGGACATAAAACCGGATTCATAAAAGAATAAAAACGCCAGTTTATCCATCCGTAATTTTACGGTTTTAGGTACCACACTTTTGCCTTTCTCCTATTAAATCATTATGTTTGCCATATGTTCAGTAAACAAGAAGCACAGCAACTAAAAAAGGAATTTTGGACAGCTTTTGGAAGATCATTTCCCAGAAAATGGATTCTTTATGACACCAAAATTAAGGACATGGCATTTAAATTTTCTGCCGACAACAAAAAAGCAGAAGTTTCTCTGGATATCGAAATGAAAGATGAAATCTTCAGAAATGCTTACTACGAAAAGATCTGGTCTCTGGAAGATATTTTAAAAGATTTTATCGGGGATTTTCAGAAAGAAGAACATTTCACCCTTGAAAACGGCAAGATAATCAGCAGGATATGGGTTGAAAAACATAATATTTCTATTTTTAACAAAAATACCTGGCAAGAAATTTTTGAATTTTTTGTGGACAAAATGGACGGTTTCGAACGGTTTTACTACGAATATGAGGATTTTATAAAGGATATATAGAATACTTACGAAATAAATACTACTTTATGCCTCAGGTTGAGATAAAAAAAGAAAACTTATCTTTGCCATACCACTTAAACTAATAGATGAAACAAACTAACATGATTAAAAATGAGAAAAGTGTACAAAAACATTTTTGGAGAGGTCATTTCCAAAAGTAATGCTGTGAAGCTGAGCGAATATCATCTGTATTATTATGAGGAAGGTTCCGATTTCCTGAAAGAAATTGAATTTATTAACGAAGACAGTGTTTATAACATCAATTATTTTTTAAGTGACGAAGAAGACGAAACTCAGGTAGTCAATTATCTTAAAGAAAAGTCAGACTTTTTTGATATTGAAAAAAAAGAAACCACCGATGGCTTTATTATTTCTACCAATAAACTGTATTCATTATCCGTAGACGACCTGCCCCTAATTTCCAAAACTGTTTTCAAAGCAGAAGATCCGGAAAATTTTATCTGTTCACAGGTGATCGATAATGAAACCCATCAACCACAGCTTGAAAGAACCATAAAATGCTGGTATACCAACGACGAAAACGGTGAAAAATATGCTGCCATAGAATGCAGCTACCAGGAAGATGGAAAACTGGAACTGGCTGTAGACAAAACTCCAGACCCGGACAATGAAGAAAACTGGATCCATTATGATTACGACACTTTCCAGGACCTTCAGGCACAGATCCCTACCGATATCAGCTATTACAAAACAGCTGCATTACTCCCTAAAGAAACCTATCAGCAGTAATCTATATTCTTTAACACACCTCACTTAATTATTAAATGGAAGAGAACCCAATTTTCTTTGCAGATGGAGATGATCCAGCAATGATTGAAGCTTACAGAAAAGCTCAGGAAACCTTTAAGTACTTCTGGCGGGAACAGTCCTGGGAATACAGAAGAATCATTCCCGGACTTAATGTAGCATGCGTTAAAACGGCTTTTGAAGAACAGGATGAAGAAACCGGAGAAAGTTTGGTAGAACATATGTGGATTAATGAAATATTCTTTGATGGAGATCACGTGAGAGGATATTTGATTAATGAACCCAATAGTCTTAAGAACGTTCAGGTGGGTGATTATGTTGAAATCCCTTTACAAAACATCAGTGACTGGCTTTTTGCTATCACTCCGAGTGTACAGAAACCCAAGGGACTTTCTAAATTATTTTCCTCCTCTTCTTCTCCACTTCCGAAAGCTTACGGTGGATTTACGATCCAGAAAATGCGTGCTGATATGTCTGCTGCAGAAAGAAAAGAACATGATGATGCCTGGCAGCTGGATTTCGGAGATTTTAATGATATCCTCGTTGTGAATAACCAGAAAGAAAATCCGGAAAATCTTATTGAGCATCCAATGAGTAAAAATATGAAGGAGGAATTTGTAAAATTCTTACAACAATATCCCGATGAACTAACCCAAGCCGATGAAGACGGACTGATGCTTCTTCACAAAGAAACCATCGCAGGAAATTTAACCACTGTACAGGTTGCTTTAAAAGCTGGAGCGGATAGAAACATCCAGTCTAAAAAAGGAAAAACGGCTTTAGATTATGCGAAACAGCTGAACTGGGAACATCTTATTCCTGTATTGGAAGGATAAAATAATAGAGAGAAGTGTGTGCTTCTCTTTTTTATTTTACGTAAGCTATAAAATGTTTTAATCTCACGCAAATTTCCCAGATAACGTAGATTTTTAAGATAGAAATATCTTTAACAGATAATAAGAAAAATGATGTTTTTTATGGGATTCGAAATGTGCTGGAGAAGGAGCAGAGCTTTTTCAATAAGCAGGTTTAAAATTTCACTCCTTTTTAATTATATTTGTAAAAAGACACAAATATAAAAGTCGTTATGGAAAAGCTAAGAAATCTAAGAAAGCAAAGAGGCTACACACAAGAATATATGTCTAAAATAATATCCACAGACGTATCCAATTATTCCCGAAAAGAGAATGATGAAGTAAGAATATATGATGATGAATGGGAAAAGCTTGCTAAAGCACTTGATGTTCCTGTAGAAGAAATAAAGGAAGAAAAACCATCAAGAGTTGTCAATAATGATAATTTAACTTTCAATGATCAATCTGCAAACAATAACTTTAATCAATATTACAACATTCCTAATTCTATTGTAGAAAATTTGCAGAGCTATATTAAAGTTTTGGAAGAACAGGTGGAAGCTTTGAAGGAAGAGAATAAAAAATTGAAGTCCAGATAGATTTTTTTATTATTACATCAATATAAACAAAACTCCCGGAAGAGAAATCTTTCGGGAGTTTTATATTTTATCCAAATTTCTTTTTCCTTAACCAGAAGAACAGTCCTCCGATAAGGCCGATAATAGCCAATGGAAGTAGTAAATTGATCCATTGCCAGGTCGATTTCTCTTCAGTAATTCTTTGTCTGTCGAGAAGTCTTTCTTCGATATTTCTGTTTCTCAGTTCCATCAGATTGCTGTCATCCAGCAGATAGTCTAAAGCATTTCTCAGGAACTGTTCGTTTCCAAACTGTTCGTTCGTCAGCAGGTCTACACCTAATGGAAGTGGTTTTCCTTTGATTACTTTATTTCTTCCTACATCACCGTCTGCAATCACAATCATTTTGTTTTCCGGGCTGGATGTTTTGAATCCAGGGTAAGATTTTCTTTCAATTCTGGATGCATAGGCAGAGTTGAATTTTCCTTCCAAAGCTACAGCGAAGATCTTTGGTGTACTTGGTTTTTCCATTTGTCCAAGACTGTCTACGCTTGCAATTTCTTTCAGGTCCACATAGTTCGGAACCTGTTTCAATAATGTTCTTTCACTGGATTCGAAAAGAACTTTTGTTTTGATATTCTTTCTTCCTCCTAAAGTATCGATAGAAGTCGGGAATTCAAATTTTACAGGGTTGATATTCTTTGTAACCGGATTATTATTTTCAGCAATTCCAAGCGGATAATACGGCCATGGCAGGCTTGTATATTGTGGATTTCCACTCACTTCTCCTGTAACCAGTCTTAACAGGGCAAACTTTTTAACGTCTTTTACCAACGCAGGATTAATTCTCAGTCCGTAATTGAAAAAGAAGTCGGTCATATTGATATCAACCGGGAAAGGCATTACTTTTTTGGATCGTGTAAGTGTATCCATTTCAGCATTTACGGCATCAATCATCCAAAGGGTTTTTCCTCCGTTCATGATGTATTGGTCAAGAATTACTTTTTCATTATCTGTAAAAGCTTTTCTTGGTTTTGCAATCACCAAAGCACTCATCTGTTTTAACAACGGAACATCTTCCAATGAAAGTTCGGTTTGATTTTTAGGAATAATAGGCCCTGCATCATAGTTTTCCATGGCCAGCTGTACAAATCCCTGGAATTCATCCGGGTTCAATTCATCGTGGTTCACCAGAATCCCGATTTTCTTTCTCTTGGCAGCTGCAATATTTTTGATATTGGAGATAAGGTTGTATTCCAATCCCTCAATAGATCTTGTCAACTGCTGATCGGCATCAATTCCGGCCTGTTGTACCACTAAAGGAATAGAAACCCCATCACTGCCATGTTTGATCACAGCGTAAGGGAAAAGCGTAATCTGTGAAATTTTTCCATCTTTTACATCCGGAAGAATAGACGGCTGCATTCCCATTGCCATCAGGGTATCCTGAGACATTTTTGTTTTAATCGGATCGATGAATTTAAAATCGATCTTCGGATTTATTTTTCTGAATTCTTCCAGCATGAATTTCGTTTCACTCTGAAGCTGTTTGAAACTTGCCGGAAAATCTCCTTCCAGATATACTTCAACAGTCAGAGGCTTTTTTACGGACTCCAGTACTTTGATGGTGTTATCAGAAAGGGTATATCTTTTTTCTTTTGTTAAGTCTAATCTGATTCCCGAATAGGTCAGGATAATAACCAAAGGAACAATTGCAATTAAGAAAATTCCCAGTGGAGATTTAGCATTGAACTTCTTCATGATTCTACTTCTTTTTGTTAATAAAATGATTAGACAATACTAATGAAGCACCGACAACAAGTACAAAATACGCTACATCTTTACAATCAATAAGTCCTCTTGTAAAGCCTAAGAAATGTTGATAGAAACCAATATTCTGAAGGATAAAATCTGCACCTCCCAATAGTTTATAACTTGCAAGCTGCTCAATTCCAAAATACATAATGAAGCACATGAAAACGCCCAGCAGATAAGCCATAATCTGATTCTGTGATAATGATGAAGCCAGGATTCCTACTGCAGCAAACGCCGCAATTAAAATGATCAGTCCAAAGTAGCTCCCAAAGGTCATTCCAAGGTCAATATTTCCTGCGGGAACTCCCAAAACATATACCGTATACAGATAAATTAAAGAAGGAATAAGGCATAAAATTCCTACAATCCATACGGAAAGAAATTTTCCGGCTACCAGTTCAGAAACCTTTAACGGCTGTGAAAAAAGCCAGTTTAATGTTCCGGTTTGCTGTTCTTCCGCAAATGTTTTCATGGAAAGTGCCGGAATGATAAACATCAACAGCCATGGAACCAACACGAAATAGCTCTGCAATGAGGCCATTCCGATCTCAAAAATATTAGAATCGTTGTCGAAAAAGAACAGGAAAAGAGTTGCTATCAAACTGAAAGCAGCAATGATCACCCATGCACTCCAGTTTCCAAAGTAACTCCAAAGTTCTTTCTTTAAAATTGCAATCATAGTTTTTTTGTAAGATGTAAAAAGGATGAATGTTTAAGACATACACCTACTCTACAATTATTTGTTTTTTTTATTTTTATTAACCAGTTTCACAGTCATCATGATCAGAAATACAAGAACGAAAAATCCTGCAATTAATTGCCACCAGTATTCGATCACCATTGATTTTAATATAACGGTAAATACCACCAGAAACAGAATGAATGTTGCTATTTCATTCGCCTGTCTCAGTTTGATATTGGCAATGGGCAGTGTATCCCCATGTAATTCTTTTAAATGAAGGACTTTTTTCCAACACCAGTAATGGTAAATGGCAAGTCCGATCAGGAAGGTCAGTTTCAAATGAAACCACGGCATTTTCATCAGCCCGGTATTTAAAAAGATCATGACCAATCCGCACACCGCCATGATTACTCCGGCAGGAACTGTGATAATATTCCACAGCCTTCTGGCCATAAAAGTGTACTGCTCTCTCAGAATTTTTTTCTTTTCTTCCGGAAATTCATCGGTGTCCTTATAGTAAACGAAAATCCTTACGAGGTAAAAAATTCCCGCAAAGTAGCTTACCATGAAGATAATATGCAAAGCTTTGATGATGGTATACAGCATCCTAAAAATTTGTTTGCAAAGATAGTTTATTTCGGAAAAAAAGAGAATTTAATCTAAAATCTTTAGCTTAAAATAATAAAGATTCAATATTTTTTAGAATTTGAAAATGAATTTCATATCAACATTAAAATTGAAACCCAAATTGGAGCCTTGCCGATTGGAATGATAATCAAAAGGAAGACCATCTACAGGAGCATACTCTTCTGCCTTTCCTGTCATATTAGTATAAGAAACATTTTTTTGTCTGATACCAAAGCCAATTTTAGGCATAAAGCCAAACCAGGAAGACTCTTTATGAAGCAAAATGCTGTAGTTGATATTTAGTCCATATTTGGTTCTTTTATAATCTGCTGAACTAAAAGAATAATAAACATCATTTTCGTCATAATATTTTCCTGAAATATTTTTCCCTGTTTGATTTAAATAGAAAACTTCTGCTGATACAAAATGCTTTAATCTTGATTGAGGTGCCAGACTGTAAAAAACTTCAGGTCTTATTTCAAAAACCCTGTTTTCCCCTTCAAAATTGCCAGTATCTACAGGAGTTATTTTGTCAGTTCCATAGGCCAATTCGCTTCCCACCCACCATCTTTCATTTATTTTCTGCATATACCCTATATTATAGCGTTGATCACGAAAAGGAGCAAAAGCACTTACAGTAAGTATGGATTTGTAATCATTAGATTGAGCATAAATTGTATTGAAAAAGCTAAAAAAAGCAAAAAGAAGTAAATATTTTTTCACAAAACGGCTATTAGAATTAGTGATCCAAATATATTATATTATCATCTATTCAGCAATAGCATTCATTTAATTACAAAAAATAGAGCACTGAATATTTTTTTCATAAAAAAACAGGATTTCTATAAATAAGAAATCCTGTTTTTTATTCTACAAACGTAGAACTTTTTTATTTTAAGAAATAACTCCTAATTCTTTTCCAACCTTTTCAAAAGCAGCAATGGCTTTATCCAAATGTTCTCTGGTATGAGCCGCAGATAACTGTACTCTGATTCTTGCTTTTCCTTTCGGTACTACAGGATAGAAGAATCCGATTACGTAGATTCCTTCATCCATAAGCTTTTCTGCCATTTTCTGGGAAAGTGGTGCATCGTAAAGCATTACCGGAACAATAGCAGCATCACCTTCAGGAATATCGAAACCTTTTGCTTTCATTTCCGTTCTGAAGTATTCTGCATTTTCCATTACTTTATCACGAAGAGAAGTATCATCAGAAATCATATCCAAAACTCTTAATGCAGCTCCTACAATTCCAGGTGCCAGAGAGTTTGAGAACAGATAAGGTCTTGAACGCTGTCTCAGCATATCAATGATCTCTTTCTTACCGGAAGTAAAACCTCCTAACGCCCCTCCTAAAGCTTTTCCTAAGGTAGAAGTGATGATATCTACTCTACCCATTACTTCATTAGCTTCGTGAGTTCCACGGCCAGTTTTCCCGATGAATCCTGTTGCGTGAGAGTCGTCCACCATTACCAAAGCATCATATTTATCGGCAAGGTCACAAACTCCTTTTAAGTCTGCAACAATACCGTCCATTGAAAATACTCCATCAGTAACGATAATTTTGAAACGGTGATTTTTTTCAGAAGCGGCAATCAGCTGAGCTTCCAGATCCGCCATATTATTGTTTTTATATCTGTATCTCGCTGCTTTACAAAGACGAACACCATCAATGATTGATGCGTGGTTCAGTTCATCTGAAATAATAGCATCTTCTTCTGTAAACAGAGGTTCAAAAACACCTCCGTTGGCATCAAATGCAGCTGCGTAAAGGATTGTGTCTTCAAGACCTAAGAAATCAGCAATCTTTTTCTCCAAATCCTTGTGAATATCCTGCGTTCCACAAATGAAACGAACAGAAGACATTCCATATCCGTGAGACTGAATCATATCCTGAGAAGCTTTCATCACTTCCGGATGGTTGGATAATCCCAGATAATTGTTGGCACAGAAGTTCAAAAGCTTTTTTCCATTAGCTTCTATTTCTGCACTCTGCTGAGAAGTGATGATTCTTTCTCTTTTGTAAAGTCCGTCATTCTCAATATTCTGAAGTTCGTTCTGTAAATGTTGAAGGTATTTTTCAGAGATCATTTTTAGTAATTTTTTAGATGTGCTAATTTACTAAAAAGGCAGTAAAATAAAACCTTTTATAAGTTTAATTCTAAAAAAATGACAGGGCTTTCACTTTTAACATTATTAGTCTACAAATTTAGTAGGATAATATTTATATTTGCTTAAAATTCGAGCGTATGAGATTAAAGCCGGTACAAAAAATAAAGACGACCAGTTCAGAAACCTTTATCAACAACCATATGAAGCCGGGAGTTCCAGTTATTATTGAAGACTTTGTTCATCCTGAAAGTCCCGCTTTCAAAAAGTGGAATTATGACTATTTCAAAGAAATTGCAGGAGATCATAGGGTGAATATCTACGGCAGTGAGCTTGATTCTCTGGACAGGGTGGCAAGTGACCCCATTGCACAGACTACGTTTTCGGAATATCTGGATCTGATTCAGTCAGCTCCTACCGAACACAGACTTTTTTTATTTAATTTATTGAAAATAAAACCAGAATTAAAGAATGATCTCATCTACAATGATGTCACAAATGGTAAAATACTGAAATGGCTGCCCTTTATGTTTTTTGGAGGGGAAGGATCTGTCACCAGAAATCATATTGATATTGACATGTCTCATGTTTTTATCACACAGTTTCAGGGAATCAAAAGAATATGGCTTTTTCCTTGGGAACAGTCCGACTTCATGTATAAACTCCCCTACAACTTCCACAGTCTGACTCAGATTAAAAACTCTGATTACAGAAAATATCCGGCGCTGCTTTATTTAAATGGGTATGAAGCGGTCATCCAACCCGGAGAAACGCTTTATATTCCTTCCGGCTGGTGGCATTATATTCAATATGATACAGAAGGTTATTCCATATCAGTAAGGGCACTTCCGTCAAGTCCGCTTGAAAAATGGCGTGGCTTCAAAAATTTAGTCATCACAAGACATTTTGATAATCTGATGCGTAAAATATTCAAAGAAAAATGGTTTGAATACAAAGTGAAAACAGCCAGAAAACGAGGTGCCAGAGCTGCAAGAAAACAAAGAAGCTTTCAAATCTGAAAGCTTCTTTTGGTATAGTATAATTGTTATGGGTAAATGTAATTTTTTGTACTTTACCTTTTGTTTTTTAATGTTTGATAAATTTAATATTCTTTTCATCAATAGTAATGAAATAAGCTCCCGGAACCAATTCTGCTATTCCAATCGCTTTACCCGGCTGATAAATTCCTTTTCCAACCAGTTTTCCATCTATTGCGTGAATTGTAAAATCTACTGCTTTATTAATACCTTTCAGATTAATTTCATTTTTTGCAGGATTCGGATACAAGCCAAAACCATCTTTCTCAACAGAAGAAACACTTAACGTATTATCCTGAACAACCGTGGAGTTTTTCTCAAGAATCTGGTATTCATAATTAAACTGAACACTTGCAATAGGAAATGTTACCGACTGTAAAAAGCTTTGGTTATTGGATGTATTATTAAGGACAAAATAAGCAGTCTGGCCTGCAGTTCCTGTCACTTTAATGGGTAAAGGCATTTCAAAAAAGCTAACATTAGCACTGCTTTGTATCTGAGAAACTTTAAATAAAGCCTGATTTCCGCCCTGCATCCACTTGATGGTGTAAGTAGGATATCCTTCGCCAAAGACCCAGTCATTGAAAAATTCTGTAAAATCTGTTCCGGTAGACTGAAGCAAAGAAGCATTAAAATCAGCTGTACGCACATAGTTGTACGCCAGGTTCGGTCTCGCATGATAATCTTTAAGTGCCTGATAAAATGCAGCATCACCTAAGATCCACTTCAGCATTCTCAGTACATATCCTCCTTTAGCGTAAGACAATCTGCTGTCGAATATTCTATTGATGCTGGAAAGTCCGGAATCCGGCACATATACACTTCCTGTTGTACTTGCAGTAATGTAGCTGGACTGCCCTTGTAAATAATTCAGAAATTCTGTGTTGGTCATCAATAGCTTTTCGTTGGCAAGATGTTCTCCAAAAGTTGCAAAACCTTCATTCAGCCAGATATCATTCCATGCGCCACAGGTTACCTTGTCACCAAACCATTGGTGAGTAAGCTCATGGGCAATCAGCTGTTTGCTCCATCCTCCCATAGAAGACATCGTTTGATGTTCCATTCCTCCTCCATACATAAACTCCATGTGACCATATTTTTCATTACGGAAAGGATAAGAACCAAAATAGGTTTCAAAAGTATTCATCACCTGCTTTGTCCAGTTTATATTGGCTATACTGGTGGCATTTGAATTCGTAGACGGATAAATATAATTCACAAAAGGAAAAGGAGGATTTCCGATGGTATCATTAAGCTTAACAAAATTGGTAATGGACAGCGCGATCAGATAAGCCGGTGTAGGATACATCGTTCTCCAGAAAGTAAGTTTGGTACTTCCTGTAGGAAAAGTTTCAGACATCAGCTTTCCGTTGGCAGCTACACTATAATTGGATGGAGTGGTAATTTTAAAATCAAATCTTTCAATTTTATCATTTAAACTTTGCTTTGTCGGAAACCAGTCCTGAGCGCCATAAGGTTCGTTCAAAGTAGAAAGTACCGGAGTTCCGCTTTGAAGAGCAGTTTTGAAAGCATCATTACTTGTAGACGGTGCTCCTGCATAATAAATCGTAAGAGAATCTAATGTATTGGCAGGAATGGAAGCAGGAAAATCAATTTTCAGTTCTTTTGAAGGAAGCTGCTGAAAGCTTGTAATGTTAGTCCCATGGTATTTCACCTGAGAAACCGTTAATGAATTGGAAAGATCAAAATAAATGCTTCCCATACTTTGTGTAGGTTTAAAATGTGAAGTTACCGAACCTGAAATATTATATACCGCAGGATCCAGGCTGACGTCCATTCTCTGATACTGTAAGTCGTAATTCAGGGTATTGGGATTGATATTCCCGATATTCATCTTTTGGGTGAAGGATTTTTTCTCTTTTTCGATTAATCCTTTCATATCCGTATTCTGCCGTTGCTTCTGGCCATAAAATTGCTGAGATAATAAAAATCCCAACACCAAAAGGTACAATTTTGTCATGTTTAGAAAAATTTAATCAAATATAAAAAAAACCTTTTAATCCATGATTAAAAGGCTGTTATAATATATAAAATAAAAAAATTTTACAAATCCAGTGCAGGTTCAAGAATTTTTTCCATTCTTTTCTTCACCATATCTACCGATCCGGAATAATTATTCACCATCAAAGAAAAAACCAATGTTTTTCCTGAATTGGTTTTCAGATAACCGGCTAATGTTTTTACTTTATTCAGAGTTCCTGTTTTAGCAAAAACCTGTCCGTTCCCTCCTGCATTGAACATTCTTTTTAATGTTCCGGATTGTCCGCCGATTGGCAGAGAAGTCAGATAAGATCTGTAGTACTTCTGATCCATCAGAGAAGTAAGAAACTTCACCTGAGAAATAGGGGTTACGTTATTACTTCTTGAAAGTCCACTCCCGTCAATGTAGTTAAGTCCGGTCATATCAAAACCTGCATCTTTCAGGTGGTTAGTTACCACTATTCTTCCCGATTCTGAGGTCTGGTCACCCATTTTCTGATATCCTACAGTTCTCAGCAATGCTTCTGCCAATGAGTTATCACTGTGCTGATTGGTATAATAAATAATATCATTTAAAGTGGGAGATTTATATGCTGAAAGCATTTTTCTGCCTTCCGGTGCTGCATCGGTCATTTTCGGAGTTACTTTTCCTGTAACAGGAATTCCGCTTTTTACCAATGTTGTTCTGAAAGAGTTGGCAAGATAAGCCGGTGCATCAGGAAGTTTGGTTGTTAAAACTCCGTTTCCTTCGTATTTATCAGCATATACCATCTGATGATTGTAAGGGGAAACGTAGAAAAATTTCTTTTCTGTAGAGAAACCCCCTTTTTTAACGATCAGTTTTTCGTTGGCCGGGTTGATATCTCGGGTACTTCCTGCAGGCAAATAATAATTATTGTTTTCCAACCATACAACATTTTCCGGAAGCACTGAAATATTGCCTTTGAAAAGCGCTGTCTGAATGATAATATCACCATTTACCTTTTTGATTCCCTCTCTTGAAACGCCGCCTACGAAATCTGAAATAATATCTCTATAAGATGCTGCACCTGCTTTGTTTGTTCCCAAAGAAGGGTCTCCGCTCCCTATTACATAAAGATTTCCATTCAAAACTCCGTTTTCATCTATAGTTCCAGAATACTCCAGCTGAGTCATCCAACGGTAATTTTCACCCAGCATATTTAAAGCCGTTTCCGTTGTCAGTAATTTGGTCGTAGAAGCAGGTACTAAAGGAGTATTTTCGTTGTACGAAGAAATGACCTTCTTCGTTTTCGGGTCATACACTACGAATCCCCAGGTTGCATTTTTCAGCACAGGATCCGCCATCATTGTGTTTACATTAATGTCTACCAGTTCTTTTGCTGACAAAACAGTTTTCTCCACCATCGTGCTAACGGGTGAAGGCAGATTTAAACTGCTTTTCTGATTGTCATAATTCTGGGAATAGAGAACGGTAGAAACGGTAGATTGAGCCAGGAAAAGACCAGAAGCCAACACCGCCGCACTTGAAATATATTTTCTGAAATTTACCATCTATCTTCTTTTTGTTCTGTAGTTTTGACTCTATAAAAAATGAAAGGTTAAATCATTCGGTAAAAGAGCCAAACACTTAATCAACGTCCAAAAGTAGAAATTATTGTCATATAACGGATCACCGACCCCTTATAAAAGAGTGTAAAGTTTGTTAAAAATTGTTAAAAATCAACAAAAACATCTTTTTTAATGCTTTGATACGCAGTGATTTCATCGAATTCTTTCAAACTTATCAAAACCATATTTTTGAATTTGTCATAGTTTTTTCCCCGGGGAAGCTTAAGCATAATCTGGAACTGATAGAAGTTATTCAGTTTTGCAATCTGTGCTCTTTCCGGACCTAAAACACATTCTTCAGGAAGATATTTTCTGAGGATAGAACCCAGAAACTGAGAAGCACGGTCGGCTTTATCCTCTCTCCTATGTTTCAGCTCAATCATGATCAGCTTGGTGAAAGGCGGATAATGAAATTTCTGCCGCTCTGTAAGGATATATTTATAGATTTTTGCAGGATTATTCATCTTGATCAGCTGAAATACGGAATGATCAGGATTAAAGGTCTGAATAAGGATTCTCCCTTTTCCCGAAACCCTTCCAGCCCTTCCTGAAACCTGTGTGATCAGCTGATACGCTCTTTCTTCTGCTCTGAAATCCTGTACATATAATAAGGAATCTGCTTTTGGAATGGTAACGAGTTCAATATGATCAAAATCCAGTCCCTTGGAAATCATTTGAGTTCCTACAATGATATCTGTTTCTCGATCTTCAATCTTCTCGTACAGTTTTTCGTAGGCAAATTTTTTACGCATGGAATCTACATCCATTCTGTCTACTTCATTTTCAGGGAACAGCCTGGTAACTTCTTCGTGAATCTGCTCTACGCCCACTCCTCTTTCATTCAGTTTTTCAGAATTGCATTTCGGGCAGGTCTTCGGTTTTGAAGCTCTTTGTCCGCAGTAGTGGCATTTCATTTCATTTGCTGCTTTGTGATACGTCATGACCACATCACAATTCGAACAGTAGTTCACATAGCCACAGCTTTCACATTCTATAACGTTTGAATAACCACGACGGTTATGGAGAACAATGGCCTGATTTTTTTCATCCACCGTTTTCTTAATCTCCTCAATGAGTTTCAAAGAGAAGTTTCCCGAAACCTTTTTAGATTCCTGAGCTTCTTTGAAATTGATCAGCTCATATTCCGGCAGATTGACATTTCCGAATCTTTCATTCAGGAAAACATATTTCATCTTATCTTTCCGGGCGCTGTAGTAGCTTTCGACAGAAGGAGTAGCCGATCCCAGAATAACTCCGGCCTTATACATCTTTCCTAACACCAGAGACGCATCTTTAGCATTAAAATAAGGAGAAACCTCTCTTGGTCTGTAGGCAGAATCATGTTCCTCATCTACTACGATAAGCCCCAGATTACGGTAAGGTAAAAACAAAGCATTACGGGTCCCGATCAGAATGCGGATATCATTTTGCTTAATTCTTCTCCATACTTCCACTCGTTCAAAATCAGTCAGTTTCTGATGATAAAAACCTAGCTGCCTGCCATATTTTTTCTCTAATCTTTGGGTAATCTGCTTGGTCAGTGAAATCTCGGGAAGTAAAAACAGAACATTCTTTCCGTCGCGGATGCATTCATCTATTTTTTCTAAATAAATATGGGTTTTCCCGGATGAAGTAACACCATGAAGCAGAACATTTTTCCCCTCTTCAAAAGCTTCATCAATTTCAGATTTTGCTGTTTTCTGCTGTTCGGAAAGTTCTTCAAGCTCCTCAATTTCTCCTTCATAGCTTTCAATTCTGTCTTTCTGCATGAAGTATTCTTCCACAAGACCTTTATCCGCCAAAGGTTTGAAGTGGGAACTTCCAAAGTAACCATCCTCAAACAGTTCCGATTTTTTAATGGGAACATCAGGATTTTCCGTCTGTTTGTCCAGAATAAGCAGGAAAAGATCTTTCTGCTTTTGTGCTCTATTCAGTTTTAAAAGAATATCCGTAAGATTTTGATTGGCCAAAACCTCATCATTAATTCTTACATAAGCCACTTCTTTGGCTTTATACTTTTCAGCAATTTTCTCATCAATTTCAATATACTGAAGATCAATAAGCGAATTGATGGTTTTGATGATATCTTTTTTAGGAATAAATGCTTCAATATCCGTCAGATTGATCAGTTGTCGAACTTCCAATGCCTGAACCAGATACATTTCGTTAACATCCAGATTTTCAAAATCGATGATCGCTCCTGGTTTTAATTTTAAATAGGTTTCACTTTCCAGTTTTAAAGAAGAAGGAAATGAAAACCTGTAGATTTCCCCAAGACTGCACAAGTAGTATTCTGACAGCCAGTTCCAGAAATCAATCTGTTCCTGAGGCAGAATCGGCTGATCATCCAGCATGCTGATAACTTCTTTGGCCACAAAGTTTTCCGGAGCATTATCATGGAGCTCAAATACAATTCCCGTATAGATCTTTTTCCCGCCAAACGGTACCAGAACACGCATTCCGGGCTGGATTTCAGACATCATTTCTTCGGGAACTTTATAAGTGAAAGATCCTTTCAGGTTTAGGGGTAAGACAATTTGAGCGTATTGCAAGGGAAATATTTAAGGTGTAAAATTAGATTTTTCCTGAGAGAACTGCAACTTTGTGGAGATTCTTTCGTATTCCTTTAACAGACCGTCAAACCCAGCTCAGAAAAAAAATCAATAGAACGGACTTTAATCCGTTTTAATTAGTAATCAAAATAGCAATCGGCTTTTGCCAAAAAATAGATTAAACGCAATGTTCGCAAAGATATGACGAATCCTTTTTAATTCGTTCGCTAAGACGTTACACTCAGCAAAGATACCAGAAGCTTGAAGGATAATCAGCTGCAAAATTCAATAGAAACGGGCTTTAGTCCGTTTAATTAATTATCAAAAACTCGATCGACTTTAGTCAAAACCTGGATTAAACGCAATGTTCGCAAAGGTATGACGAATCATTTTTAATTCGTGCGCTAAGGCGTTACACTCAGCAAGGATATCAGGAGATGGAAAGATAATCAGCTTCAAAATTCAATAGAAACGGGCTTTAGTCCGTTTAATTAATAATCAAAATCCCGATCTACTTTAGTCAAAACATGGATTAAACGCAATGTCCGCAAAAGATTAGATGAATCGTTGTAATTCGTGCGCAAGGGCGTTCCACTCAGCAAAGATATCCCTCCGTTCATATTAATAAACGATGACTCATCATTAAAAAAGAAGTTCTGTAATCTGATACCAGAATGCGGAAGTGAAAAATCCTACTATAATACTGACGCCGATGATCAGATTGGTCAGTTTTGTATTCAGTCTGAACTGTTCTGCAATGATACTTGAAGTAACCAATGTTGGCATAGCCGCTTCAAATACTGTAATTTTTGCCACATTCCCTTTAATTCCCAATAATAAAGCCATGCCCAGAACAATTGCAGGTGCCAGGATCAATTTATAAAGCATGGACATAGACATTTGAGGAATCAGTTTTTTCCATCCGTTAAATTTCAACTGTAACCCGACTGAAAACAGAGCTAACGGACTTACCGTTGCTGCCAGCTTATCAAAGAAAGGTTCTGCAACGGTAAAGTCAATGAACTGAGACAATACCAAAGCAGATATACAGCCAATTAATGGAGGGAATGTAATGAGTCTTTTTAAAATAAAAACAGCACTTACTTTTCCGGATTTACTGCCTCCTTTTACGGCAGCAATAATTCCGAGCGTGGAAAGGGCAAAAAACATGGTCTGATCACAGATAATCGCAATACTCAGAAGCCCTTCGCCATAAAAGGCACTGATTAAGGGAAATCCGATAAATGAAGTATTACTATACCCGCTTGCCAATTCCAACGTACTTCTGGACCTTCTTGAATATCCCCTGCTTTTACTGTAAAACATCATAAAAAAGAAACAGAACACCGAAATTAAAAATGTGGCTGCAATCGGGAACAGCATTTCTGTTGTCCATTTTACTTTGGGCAGATATTTAAACGAAACTGCCGGAAGAGCAAGATAAAGAATCCAGGTATTGATGCCTTTATGAGCATCGGGGTGGATAGATTTTGTTGCTTTGAATACCATTCCTGCAATGATACACACTGCAATCAGAACAAAATTTACCATAACTGTAATAAAATATGAGGCAAATTTACGGCTGATTTTTGAGTTGGAAGGGTAAAATTTATATTTTTTTGGTAGAATTTCTTATAAAACTTTTCTGCTTTAAACCTTATAGGTTTATAGATCTACCTGCCGGAAATTTATAACTGCTTGAAATAATTTTTTCAGAATATATTTTACTTCTTTATAACATCCCAAAGACTCGTCACCTCTATATTTTCCAAGGGCATTGAAAGTATTATTCTTTTTGAAGTTCCCGGCAACAGATCAAAGAAATTATCGCTGAAATGAGTATCACCAATCAAATAAATGTCTTTTGCAAGCACGTCTGTTGAGATTTCAATTTCAGTTGGTGATATTTTCCTGATTTTAATCTCAGGTTGCAAGAGTTTCAGATCTTTTGGTTTATTAAAAAAGTACAACTTTTCGAATTTTGTGTCTTTTTCAGAAGTGATCTTTAAAACAGCTCCCGACAAATCAAACTGAGCCAGCTCTGTCTTATTGATGCTTCGGATTTTCTTACTCACATCAGCATTGATAATATCTGACTGATTGGCTTTCCAAAGTATTTTCCCTTTGAAATCAATGAGCTCAAAATTAATATCTGCATTAAATCTTTTCGCGAGATCACTGATCAGATAAAAGTCATAACTTTTATCGGTTTCGGCAATTGATACCAAAACAGGTTCAAAGCTTCTTTTCGCCTGATAATGGAAGGCTTTCCAGTTTCCAAGATAATCAATGGAAGACCAGGAAACTACGGGCCAGCAATCGTTGAGCTGCCAATACAGCGTTCCCATATTGTAAGGTTTTGCACGGCGGTGGGCTTCAATGGCGATCTGCATCCCTCTTGCCTGTAAAAGCTGTGAAACATAATTGTATTGTACGAAATCCGTAGGAATTTTATAATCACGCTTCAGGTATTCATTGATAATATCCCAACCTCTGGCATGTTTTTCATGTGCTTTTATCGTTGGATTCTGAAGATTTAAATCCGGAATTCCTGAAAACATGAATTTGGTAGTTTCAAGAGTTGGTGTTCCCTGAAAACCGTATTCAGACATGAAACGTCCTACTTTTTCATTATAAATTTCAAAGGGCTGCTCACCCCACCAAACACCCCAATAGTGAGAATCTCCTTCTGTAAGGCTTTCTTTATGTCCCCAGCCGATAGACGGCGAACTTGGCCAATATATATTTTTATCTGACTTCAGGTTTTCTGCCAATGCATTGGGAATGACTTCATGAAACAACTTTTTATAGTCTTTCCAAACCTGCAGTGAATCGTTTTTTGAATAATTGAACTGTTTCTGGTATCCCCAGTTGACAATGGCTTCATCAATTTCATTATTGCCGCACCACAAAGCAATAGACGGATGATTCTGAAGTCTGTTGACCTGATCTTTTACTTCTTCTTTTACATTGTTTAAAAATGCTTCGTCCGCAGGGTAAAAACTTCCTGCAAACATAAAGTCCTGCCAGACCAGGATTCCGTTTTCATCACAGGCTTTGTAAAATTCTTCATCTTCGTAAATACCGCCACCCCAGATGCGGATCATATTCATATTAGCGTCCTTTGTATCTTTGATCAGTTTCTGATATTTTTCCCAGGTCATTCTTGGTGAAAAACTATCGCCCGGAATCCAGTTGGTTCCTTTGATATACAATGGCTGCCCATTTACTTTAAAATAGAATGATTTTCCTTTTTCATCTTTTTCCTGAATCAATTCTACGGTTCTTAATCCTATCCTGATATTCTTAGCATCAATATTTTTCTGATCTTTGGAAAGCTTTACCTCGAAATCGTAGAGGTGAGCTTCACCGCGTCCGTTTGGCTGCCAGAGCTTCATTCCGGCTGTTTTGTAAGCAACCGATATTGTATTGCTTCCTTTTTTTAAAGATACTTTTTTGTGAATTTTATTTAGATCCAAGATATAATCACCGGCATTCTGAGCATAAATTTCTACGTCGAAACGTAGATCATTGGAAGTGTCAGAAACTCTCTTCTGAATATCCTTAACCGTAATAATTTTAGCATTATTCCAGAATTCAAGCTGAACGTCTTTCCATATTCCTGCCGTAACCAGTCTTGGCCCCCAATCCCATCCGAACTGATACTGTGCTTTTCTTACAAAGCTTCTTGGGGATTCCGGCATGGTAAACGGAACTTTTTTAGCAAGTTCTTTTCCGGTATTGACAGCAGATTGCAACTTAATCTGCAATACATTATTACCCGGTTTTAGATATTGTTTCACAGGAATATTCCATTTCCTGAACATATTGTCTGTTTTCTTCAGCAGCTGACCATTAAGGTAGATTTCGGAAAATGTATCCAATCCGTTAAAAACAAGGTCAATATTATCGTTCTTTAAATCCCGAGAGGAAACTGTAAATGCTGTCTGATAATCCCAGTCTTCATTTTCAATCCATTGTACTTTCTTTTCATTTTCATCTTTAAAAGGATCAGAAATGATCTTATTCTCCATCAAATCCAGATGAACGGTTCCCGGAACTTTCGCAGGAAGCCAGTTTTGATCTTTAGAATTTTTAAACTGCCAGTTCTCTGAAGACAAGCTCCTTTGGGAAAACTGTGCAAAAAGGATATTCTGTGTGAAAAGAAAAGCAAAAAGGATCGTTCTATTCATCAATAAATTTGTTTTGTATTGTTACCATACCAGTGATTTTGTCATTCCGAGGTACGAAGGAATCTCTACCACAAGAACTAGGTTCCTGCTGCGTTTGGAACGGCAAACTAAGTGTATATAACGTATTATTTATTCTTCAACGCAGCCACTTCATCCGCGTTGGCAAAAGCACCACCATCCGTAATGGCTGAAGAATGGAAGTAACCCGCATTGGTAATTGTTCTTATCTCTTCAATATTGGATGAGCGAAGTCCGCCTCCTACAAGGATTTCTAGTCTTCCATCGGAAAGTTTAACCAGTTTCTTAAGATTTTCTTTTCCTTCAGATACATTCGGTTTCTGGCCGGAAGTAAGAATGGTGGTAAAACCACATTCAATTACTTTTTCCAACGATTCTTCCAGACTCGCAGCACGATCAAAAGCACGGTGAAAAGTACATGGAAGTGGCGCTGCCAATTCTACTAAGACTTTATTCTGTTCAATGTTAACCTCATCATTTTCATCCAGAATACCGAATACAAAACCATCTGCCTGTAAAGATTTCAAATGAACAAGATCATTTTTCATCTGTTCAAATTCTGAATCCGAATACGTGAAATCACCTCCTCTGGGACGGATCATTACAAATATAGGGATCGTAATTTTTTCACGAAGTTTTTTCATGGTTTCGAAGTCCGGAGTAGTTCCACCTTCACTCAGGCCATCACATAATTCTATTCTGTCTGCCCCATTTTCAAAAGCAATGATCGCTGATTCAGGATTAAAACAAGCTATTTCTATTTTTGACATTGTATTGTATCTATTTAATTTGACTTTGGTTCGTCCTGCAGTACATCTGCAATCAGAAAGGAACCGTTTTCTTTTACTACTTTTATTACTGACGGATATTCTGCTTTAAAATTTTTGTCTGTCAGCACTACATTGAATAGATATTCATCTTTTGAGGAGAGTTCTAAATCACAGCTTCCAACTTCAATTTTATCCCAGTCCTGTGCTGTAATCAGGAAGCCCGCTCCAACACCTGCTTTACTTACATCAAATCTGGTTTTCCATTTATCCTGAAATTCTTTATCGGTAAGACTTCCATCAACATCAAGATCAACATTCATCGCATCCATTTTATAATCGAAGTAGTCTTTGGTTGTGATTTTCCGCATATTCTTTTCTTCACTTCCGATGTCAGCTTTAAAATAATCGACAATACTTTTTTCCAACCATTTTTTAGCAGCTTCAGCTTCATTGGATTTATTATGCAAAACTACTTTTTCTTCTGTCTGCACTGATTGGGCATCTGTTTTTATCTCCTTCTTTTCTTCCTTGCAGGCAATAATAAGAAACAAAGAAGTGATGATCGTTCTTTTCATATTTGTTTTTATGTTCTGGCTAAAGCCAATGGATATCATTTATTGTTTAAATGGGCTTCCTTCGTCTATGCTCAGGATTATAGCACATTCCTATTGAATTTTTAATTATTTCAAAGCAAATTCGGGAGTTTCAAGGCGGTTTCCTTTCTGATCGTGCACCGCAAAGTTGAATCCGTCCTGAATACAGTAAGAACCATATTCTCCCTGTTTATTGATGGCAATAAAACCTACCTGAATATCCTTCAGATTTTTGTTTCTTCGCTGATTGATTTTTACAATTCTGTCCACGGCTTCTTTACAGGCTTCCTGTGGATTTCTGCCCTGTCTCATCAACTCAACCACAAGATGCGTTCCTACTGTTCTTATGACCTCTTCACCATGACCTGTTGCCGTCGCAGCACCTACTTCATTGTCTACAAATAAACCTGCTCCGATGATCGGAGAATCTCCTACTCTTCCGTGCATTTTGAACGCCATTCCACTGGTAGTACAGGCTCCGGAAAGGTTCCCCTGCGCATCCAAAGCGATCATTCCTATGGTATCGTGGTTTTCAATATTGGCAATAGGCTTATACTGGCTGGTTTTTAACCATTCTTTCCATTCTTTTTCTGATTCGGGAGTAAGAAGATTTTCTTTTTTAAAACCTTGTGAAAGGGCAAACTGTAATGCTCCGTCACCTACCAGCATAACGTGGGGCGTTTTTTCCATAACAGCTCTCGCAACTGAAATCGGGTTTTTAACATGTTCCAAGCATGCTACGGAACCGATATTATAATTCTCATCCATGATACAGGCATCCAGCGTCACTCTTCCGTCTCTGTCCGGACGGCCTCCATATCCTACACTTCTTTCTTTCGGGTCTAATTCTACGAGACGTACTCCTTTTTCTACCGCATCTAAGGCTCTTCCTCCTTTTCCAAGAATGGTCCATGCTTCTTCATTGGCTTTTAATCCGAAATTCCAGGTGGAAAGAACGATAGGTTTATTGATGATTTTTTTGTTTTCAGGCAGTTCTCCGGCCATCAGCTCCAAAGGGTTAATGGTAAGTGCTGCGGTTGCAATTCCCAGTTTTTTGATAAAACTTCTTCGGTTATTGTTCATTGGATGTAAGAATTATTTAATACAAAGCAAATATCTTAAAAAAATCCATTGAAAATGATATCGTTTTCTCACTATTTTTCTTTGCTATTTTTTATTATTTTTATAATGGTTATTTTAATTAATATATATGTTTAAAACCTTTAGAAAAATGGATTGCTTTAAGGAATTATCGGATGAAGAAATCCAAGTCCTTGCAAGCATCAGTACTCCTAAACTTCTTCGAAAAAAAGAAAAACTTTTAGAACCCGGCCAGCCATTTAATCAATTGTTTATATTGACCAATGGCCTTCTCAGATTTTTCTTTGACGATGAAAACGGAGTTGAAATTAATACTTTTCTGCCCTCAGAAAAAGAGGTTGCCTTTCTGGAAAGCCCGGAATCCTATTCAGCTGAAGGCACAAAAAAGTATACGATACAAGCTGTAATTGATTCTCAGATTTTTCTTTTTAACAAAGGAGAATTTGAGCAGACTGCCTTTCAGCATAAAGGAATTTACAATTTGTATCTGAAATCTTTAAAACAGATTATCAGCATTTTATCTGCCCGCACAGAGCAGTTCTGCAGGAGCTCACCGCTTTCCCGTTATGAGGATTTTCTGAACAATCATCCGTTTGTCTGTCAAAATGCCAACAGAAAGTATATTGCTAATTTTCTGGGCATTACTCCAAACTCTCTTTCCCGTATTACGGCCCGCGACAATAAAAAAAAGAATCAAGGAAAAAAATAACTTAAGAATACTTTTAATTGTTCCATTCAGTATAATTTTGTCCGGTCAAAAACTTGTTCTTCACATATAAAAAAACCAAATGAAAAAAAATATCAACATCTTCAAAGCATTCCACCGTATAGAATAGTCTTTACATCTTAACAGGATTAAAATATGATCGTCCGGATATTCCTCCGGATCTGAATCTGTATTTTCTTAAGTCAACATTTTATTACCATTTTATATTTTATGCAAAGAATAACCACCATTCTCTGCCTGTTACTCGCATGCAATTTTGTACAGGCATCTACAGGCAATATTGAAGACAAAATAGCCGACGGAGCGTCCTGGCTTATCCTATTTGTACTGCCTGCTGCCGGAATTTATATCTTCTGGAAAGCTCATATTTATCCGGAAAAAGTAGCAGAAAAGAAGAATCATCCTCAACTGAATGCTATCAAAAGCATGTGCCTTCTTTCTCTAATCTTTGGTGGTCTGTTATGGCCGGTTGCCTTAATCTGGGCCAACTATAACTATGGAAACCAGACGACGACTGAAGAAGAAACAGACAACAAGGATTTACCTGAAGAAGAATTTAAACCCATCGAAAATTAAAAAACATGCTGGAATTACTAGTCGCAATATATGCCGGAATATGCTGGCTTCTCATTAAAAAATTAAAACTGATCCCATGGACATTTACCACACAGGTAATAGTATATTCACTACCTATTTTCGGATCTATCGCTTTGATCTTAAGTTTAAATTATTTCTGTCCCATTACCTCTGATGTAAAGGTAGTAAACCGAAGTGTGGATATTACTACTCAGGTTTTAGGAAAGGTAAAGAAAGTATATGTGAAGACCAACCAGGAAGTAAAAAAGGGAGATACTCTATTTGTAATTGACAGAGAACCTTATCTACAGGAAATTAAATCACTGGAAGCTAAACTGAGCAGTATGAAAGCTACCGTACATTCTTATGATGCAGATATATCAGCATCAAGAAAAAATATTATGGCATTACAGTCGCAGCTTGATCTTGCCAGCAAAAGAGTCTCTCAATACCAAGAACTGGTACAGGCAGGAGCAGCCAACAAATTTGATCTGGACCAGGCTATAACCAATGTACGTGATCTGCAATCCAGAATCAGTGCTGCCCAGTCACAACAGCAGTCACTGGAAACAAAATCCAATGCTTCTTATGGTGGCGAAAACTCATCAGTGTCTGAGATCCAGGCTAAGCTGGAACAGGCCAAATGGAATCTTTCCCAAACCGTTGTCCTCGCACCTACCGATGGTGTGATTCCGAATGTTCAACTGAATGAAGGAGCAATTATGGCACCCTTCAAATCTGCATTTGTTCTGATTCAGAAACAGCAGTCAGTCATTGGATTCTTTGCTCAGAACGAGCTTGAAGCCGTACAAAAAGGAAATGAAGTGGAACTTGCTCTGAAAACCGAACCGGGAAAAGTAGTGAAAGCCAGACTTGAATATGTGATTGATGCTACAAGCCAGGGGATTATGAATAATGCCGGAGGAATGCTGGGCGGAAACGGTACTACAGCCGGACTTCCTGATACGGCAAGACAATTACCGGAAACCGATGGAAAGCTTATTGCCAAGTTTATCCTGGAAGACAGTCAGAAACAGCTCACAGTGGGAGCAAGAGGAGCAGCAGTGATCTATTCTGATCATGTAAAACCTCTTCATCTTATCCGAAAAGTAATGGTTCGCATCAACAGTAAGATCAACTTCCTGATTCCTAAACTTCATTAACATGTACAAAAAGTTAATTTTAGTGAGCGTATTGGCTGTAAGCTTAAGCTCATGCATCGGTTATAAAGAAGCTACAAAGGAAAACATAGATCAGCTTAAAGAAAAGAGCGAAATTGCTTCTCATCTACAAATACCGGATGACTGGATTTTTGACAGAAAAGCAGATCCAAAATCAATTTCCTATGACTGGATCAATGATCTTAAAACTTCTCAACTGGAAGCACTGATTAATGAAGGCATGTTGTATAATGCGGATCTGATTATTGCCAGAGAAAAGCTTAATCAGGTTGAGCTGGCAATGGAAATTGCCGGAAGTGACCTGTATCCGAGTGTAAGTGCTGTTGCCAACACGTCCAATAATCTGGTCAGTGGCAGCCAGGTACAACGTCTTGCATTAAAAGCCAATTGGGAAATTGACCTTTGGGGTAAGAATAAATCTTCACAGATGGCCAGCACCAGCAGTTATTTTTCTGCAAAACATCAGAATACACTGCTGCATCAGTCTATTGCCGGGATGATTGCCAAAGCTTATTTTCTGAATATTGCAGGAAACATTCAGGAAGATAAGATTGAAAGCTATATTCAGAAGACCAAAGACCTGGAAAAGCTTTATATCATTCAAAAGAAAGTAGGAACGGCAAATGCTATCGATGTTTCCAATATTTCTGCCGAAATTATTTCCCTGCAGGGTTATCTTGAAAAGATTAAAAATGCCAATATGCAGTCGAGAAGATCCCTGGAACTTCTCACCGGAAAATATCCGGAAGGAAAACTGGCAACCCAGAATTTCTTTACTCCTGTGAAGAGTAATATTCCTGAATCTTTCCCTCTGGAGCTTCTTGAGAACAGGTCAGACATACAGGCAAGCCATTTTCAGATCGAAAAAGCATTTTATGAAGTACAGGAAGCTAAAGCGGCAAGACTTCCTTCATTAAGTATAAGCTCTTCTCTTGGCAGTGCCGGAAGTAATGTGGAAGCCATTAATTCTTTATTTTCCAACCCTTTGTTGAAAGTGGGCGGAGGATTGGTTTCTCCCCTATTCAACGGTGGAAAGCTTAAAAAGAATGTGGAAGTAAAAAACTCCCAGCAGAAGCAGGTTGTTGAAGAATATTCAAAAGCTGTTCTGAATGCATTGAATGAAGTGGAATCTTCTTTAGCCAATCTCCGTTCTATTGAAAAGCAGATGACGTATACAACCAACGCTGTCAATGAACTGAAAAATAATATTTCTCTTACTGAAAAACAAATAAAGGTCGGTACCAGCAACAGTTTCGTACTGATCCGTAAACAAAGGGACCTATTGAAAAATGAAATGAACCTCATCAATCTGGAACTTCAGTACAGAATAGAGCGTATAAATCTTTATATGGCTTTAGGTGCGGAGAACTTCATTTATTCATAATTTTTATACTTGTGAGACTGCAGATTATTTCCTGCAGTCTTTTTTATCAAGTGTCAATGAGGCAGTTTATCTCTGAAATATCCATATACCCATGTTCCGGCAACAGCGCTCAACAAGGTAACGGATACTGCTAAAGCTCCTGTTCCGATCTGAGCAAAAAGAGGACCCGGGCATGCACCTGTGATCGCCCAACCAAAGCCAAAAATCAATCCTCCGTAAATCTGACCTTTATTAAATTTTTTAGGAGTCAGTGTAATAGGTTCTCCATATATTGTTTTTATATTGAATTTTTTAATCAGCCCTACTGAAATCATTCCCACCAATACAGCACTTCCAATGATTCCGTACATATGGAAAGACTGAAGACGGAACATTTCCTGTATCCTGAACCAGCTGATCACTTCTGCTTTTACGAAAATAATTCCAAAAATAATTCCTGCAGCGAGGTATTTCAGATTGTGATACCATTTGTGAGTAAGGGTACTTTCGTTCACACAAACAGCATCCTGATGACGTATATCTTGTTCTTTTTCTTTTATCATAATGTAAATTTCTCTTTTTAAAATTATTTACAGGGACAGAATGACAGGCAGAATAATATTTGCCATTAAAAATCCACCGATCATGAAACAGACTGTTGCCACCAAAGACGGCCACTGTAAGTTGGAAAGCCCCATAATGGCATGTCCGCTGGTACATCCTCCTGCATATCTTGTTCCGAAACCCACCAAAAATCCTCCCACAACCATCATGATAAATCCTCTGAGAGTCAACAGGCTTTCGAAATTCATCAGTTGTAACGGAACCAGATTGCTGTAATCGGTAATTCCGTAGCCTGCCAGTTCAGCTTTAAGATCGGGATTCACTGTTATTTCGTTAGGGTTTACCAAAAAATGGGCAGCAATCCCTCCGAAAAAGATTCCCAGGACAAAAAACAGATTCCAGGCTTCTTTTTTCCAGTCGTATTTAAAAAAATTCACATTGGCAGGGATACAGGCTGCACAGATATGCCTTAGTGAGGAACTTATTCCAAAGGATTTATTTCCCATTATCAGTAAAGCAGGCACTGTAAGCCCAATCAACGGGCCGGCAATATACCACGGCCAGGGTTCTTTTATAATCTCCAGCATTTTTTATTTTTAATCTAATGTACTTAAAATTTTAGTCAGACATACAAAATCGCTTTTAGGAATATCTGTCGAGGCAATCGCTTTAAAACCACCTTCAATTTCTGAAAAGTTTCTATACCCTCTTGCCTGAAGAATACCCGCTGCCATTGTACTTCTGTAACCGCTTCCACAGTGCATGTAGAAATGTTCTGTTGGTTCTATCTTATGAATCCATTCATTGATATAGGCCAGAGGTTTACTGTATGCTTCATGAATATGTTCTGCATGATATTCACTTTCTTTTCTTATATCAATGATTTTTGCTTCTTTTTCTCTGATTTCAGTTTCAAACTGTTCTGCAGAGATACGGTTGACAAAGTCCGTTTCTTTTCCGCTTTTTTTCCAGCTTTCAAAACCACCATCCAGAAAACCTAGAATATGATCAAATCCTACTCTGCTCAACCGCGTTACCGCTTCTTCTTCAGATCCTTTTTCACTAACGAGCAGAATAGGCTGGTTTACATCAGCAATTAAAGCACCTACCCAGGGAGCAAAATCACCATCCAATCCTATATTGATGGACTGCGGGATAAAGCCTTTGGCAAAATCACGGTTGGATCTTACATCTAAAATCAAAGCACCTGAAGCCTCAGCAATTTCCTCAAACTGTTCCGGGGAAAGAGCGTGCAATCCTTTCGAAAGAACTTCATCAAAACTGCTGTACCCTTTTTTATTCATCATTACATTCATTCCGAAATAAGCCGGCGGAGGTAAAAGTCCATCTGTTACTTCTCGTATAAAGCTCTGTTTATCCTTTTGATTCAAAGCATAATTGGTTCTTTTTTGGTTTCCCAATGTATCTACGGTTTCTTTCTGCATATTTTTACCGCAGGCTGAACCGGATCCATGAGCTGGATAAACAGTAATACCATCATCTAATGGCAAAATCTTATGGTACAGACTATCATACAAAAGTCCCGCCAGCTCTTCCTGAGTCATATTCGCTCCTTTCTGTGCCAGATCAGGACGTCCAACATCCCCAAGGAATAAGGTATCTCCACTTAAAAGAGCGGTTTCAGTACCATTTTGATCAATTAACAGGTAGCATGAACTTTCAAGGGTGTGTCCTGGTGTATGTAGAACTTTGATTTTAATATTTCCTATTTCAAATATCTGATGATCTTCTGCAATGATTGCCTCAAACTCAGGTTTTGCGGTCGGGCCATACACAATCGGAGCTCCTGTTTTATCGCTTAAGTCCAGGTGCCCGCTTACAAAATCTGCGTGAAAGTGGGTTTCAAAAATGTATTTCAACTCTACTCCATCTTCTTTCAGTCTGTTGATATAAGGTTGTGTTTCTCTTAAAGGGTCAATAATTACAGCTTCTCCTGCTGAGGTAATATAGTAAGCACCCTGTGCGAGGCATCCTGTATAAATCTGTTCTATTTTCATTGTATTTTATTTTTTGATTATTTTATCTGATACAAATTTCCTGCATTCCTTTTTCCTGTACAGCTACTTTTGTTACATAAGAAAATTAAAGGAAGATTTCCTTCGTAATAATATAAATACCCATGATCAGGATAAACCACCCGAATGCAGGTTTGAGCTTTTTACCGTCAATCTTTCCGGATAATTGTGAGCCTATTATAATGCCGGCTATGGCAATGGCTGTAATAGAAATGAGAAACTTCCATTCTATTTTCATATGATTAACAGAGGAAAAAAAGCCGATCAGAGAATTGATGGAAATAATAACTAATGAAGTTCCTATCGCCATCTTCATGGGAATTTTTAACAAGTTAACCAATGCAGGAATAATCAAAAACCCGCCTCCTGCTCCCACCAATCCGGTTAAAACACCTACGATTGAGCCCTGTCCTGCTGCCAGATAAGCATTGTTTCCAGTACTTTCTAAAGATTCTTTTGAGGAATTGCTTTTGATCATTTTATAGGAAGCAAGGATCATCAAAGCTGCAAAAATCAATAATAAAAGAATGTTTCTGGTAATAATAAAGTTCTGTATTTGAAATACTTCCTCAGGAATCAAAGGAAGAATATATTGTCTTGTCAAAAAAATCGAAATTACTGAAGGTATTCCGAACACCAGCGCCATTTTAAAATTGACCAGTCTCTTTTTAAAATATGACACGGAACCTACCAAACTGCTAATCCCCACTACAAAGAGTGAATATTCTGTTGCCAGAAAAGCATCGATTCCAAAGAGATAAACGAGTACAGGAACCGTGAGAATACTTCCTCCACCTCCTATTAAACCTAGAGAAACACCAATTAAAATTGCTGCTGTATATCCTATAATTTCCATTTTTATTCAACTAATTCTGATGCAAAAATGGAAAGATGAAAGAAAGTCTACAGCTACTTTTGTTACATAAGGAGAGATTAAACACGGATGAGCACTAATGGTTTCACAAATGACACAAATAAGCTATTGTGAGGGATATTGAGATTGCTTCACCTACGGTTCGCAATGACAGGTTGACCACCCCGTCAAAAATTCTTTGAATTTTCGCCACCCCTCCGGAGGAGGGGAATATGAGTACCTTTGATTGAAGTAAAGTAAGGGTTATGAGTTCAGGGTTTTCAAAAGAGTAATTTTGTTTCTACCCAATTTGAGTTTTCCATCTTCTTCCAGCTGTTTGAGGAGTCTTGAAACCACTACCCTTACGGTTCCCAACTCATTGGCCAGTTGTTCATGAGTGGTATGAATGGTTTCAGAACGGGTCAGTTCAGATTTTTTCTGCAGCAGATTGAGAAGCCTTTCGTCTACTTTTTTGAAAGCAATGGCATTGATGATATCCAAAAGTTCTTCAAATCGTTTATGATACAATCTGAAAATATAATCCAGCCATTCAGGATGTTCTTTGATGAATAAAGATACTTTATCTACCGGTAAAAAAAGAATTTCAGCATCCTCTTCAATCTCAGCTTTTACAATACTTTTTTCATTGTGCATGCCGCCAAGAAAAGACATAATGCAGCTTTCCCCAGCTTTGATGTAATATAATAAGATTTCACGTCCGTCTTCTTCGGTTCTGATTACTTTCAGCATTCCTTTCATCACAATAGGAATGGAACGGATGGAAGCATTTTCATCTAAAATAATGTCTCCTTCATGGTAGTTTTTTGTTGTACCATACTGATACAGCTTTTCTACCAGCTCCGGTGAAGATGAGAATTCGGAAGAAAGTATGGTGTTGTCCTGCATTTTATTCTAATTTACGCCAATTTCATCAACAAACAACCATGCTTTGGAATCTGCTCCGGGATTTCCTGCCGGAATAGTCCCGGCATTTTCAATACTTACTTTCAGGTATTTCGCATTCTGCATTCCTACATTCACTTTGATCTTTCCCTTGGCTTTCTGAATTTCAGATGTCTCAATTTCTTTGATCAGTTTAAAATTCATGTTATCATCAGAAACAAAAATCTTTGCAGATTTGGCCAGATGAATCCAGCTTCCTTTGTTCTCAAGGGTATTGAAATACACTTCTGAAAAAGCTGTTTTCTGACCAAAATCTATGGTTGCCACAACATCTTTTCCCTGAAAGCCCAGCCATGTTTTGCCCAGTTGTTTTACATTTCCGATAATACCGTCTACTAAGGTGAAAGCTCCTCCGAAAGAATAGTTTTCACTCGGTTGCTGCTCTAATGTTATGTTTTTCCCTGTGGTTTTTGAAATTGTAAATTGCTGTGATGAAACAGCGCTCTTTAATTGTCCGTCTTCAAAATAGGCCGATTTAATTGTTAAAGAATTAGGTATCTGAACTGCATTCTGATACGTTTTAGAATTGATGGAAGGGTCTGTTCCGTCAAGTGTATATCGGATGCCATTTGAATTCTGCGAAGTGGAAAGCTCGTAAGCAATTCCATTTTGGGAAGGAATTACTTTTCCTGTAATGTTATAAATGCTTCTTGCATAATTTACTTTCATATCATCCAGAACCTTAAACTGACTGATCACCCTGTTTTCGAATTCTTTATAATTTTTAGGATCTGATGTTCCCCATCCCACTTCAGAAAGTGCCATTAATCTTGGAAAAATCATGTACTGTACCTGTTTGAAATCTAAAATATATTCTGTCCACAGGTTAGCCTGAACTCCCATAATAAATTTGGCTTGCTCAGCATTCAGTTCAGAAGGAATAGGATTATAAGAGTATACTTTTTCCAGGGGTGTAAATCCTCCAAAAGCATTAGGTTCAGATTGCGGATCTCCCTGATAGTGGTCAAAATAACAGTAGGCGCCGGGAGTCATTACGGCAAAGTGTTTTGATTTTGCGGCTTCAATACCTCCGTTCACGCCCGTCCAGCTCATTACGGCTGCATTCGGAGCTAGTCCGCCTTCTAAAATTTCATCCCAGCCGATAATTTTTCGGCCTTTACTGTTGACATATTTTTCTATCCGATGAATAAAGTAGCTTTGCAAACCATGTTCATCTTTCAGATTATTTTTCTTAATCAGTTCCTGACAGTGCGCGCATTCTTTCCATCGTGTTTTCGGACACTCATCACCGCCAATATGAATGTACCGGGAAGGGAATAATTTGATGACCTCATCCAGAACATTTTCAAGAAAAGCAAAGGTTTCATCCTTCGGGCAGAAAACATCATCAAAAACACCCCATTTCGTAGCGGGTTCAAAAGGTCCTTTGGTACATGCCAGTTCAGGGTATGCTGATAAAGCGGCCAATGCATGTCCCGGCATTTCAATTTCCGGGACCACAGTAATATGTCTGTCCTGGGCGTATTTTACTACTTCTTTTATTTGTTCCTGTGTATAAAAATAAGGTCCATAAGGTTTTCCATCAAACGTATTGTCTACATAAGCTCCAATCATAGATTCCTTGCGTTTTGAACCAATCTGGGTAAGTTTAGGATATTTTTTGATTTCAATTCTCCATCCCTGATCATCCGTTAAATGCCAATGAAAGGTATTAAGCTTGTACATTGCCAGATAGTCAATATATTGTTTTACTTCATCCACTGTGAAAAAGTGACGGCAGACATCCAGGTGCATTCCTCTCCAGGCAAACTTTGGCTGGTCTTCGATTTTCATTGCCGGAATTTTCTTACTCTCTTTGTATTGTTGGAAAATCTGAATTAAAGTTTGAAGGGCCAGAAAATAACCTTGCTTCGTATAAGACTTAATATGGATTTGCTTTGGAGAGATTTCTAATGAATAATATTCTTTTTTCTGCTGAGTTTCTGCTTCCGAAGGCGAAGGAATTACAGAGTTTGTTAAATGAATTCCACCACCTTTCTGAGCATATTGAAATTCTGACTGAGAACCCATTCGGTTTTTAAAATAGGCAGTTTCCTCTTTTGGCAGATCACCACTTAATACAAAAGTTTTTGGGATTACAAATTCACCCTGTAAAAGTTGAACTTTTTGAGGATAAGGGATTAGATTTAATTTATTTTGAGCAAAAATCACGTTTGAAATCAATACAAAAAGTACTAAAAAAGTCCGTATCATGAGATGGGGTTAAGGTTTGAGCTAAGATAATTATTTTTCAAAACTCTTTGAACCTTTTTAAAAACAAATTAAATACGTTAATTGTTTAGATTCTTGTAAAATGAATAATTTACCGTTGTTCAAGTATTCCATATAGAAATTATTCTATTAAATACTAAATATTATGGTTTGCTTTTTGATCAATTTAGTCGACTTAAAAAAATTAAAGGTTTAAATTTGTAAAAAAATAGGATGAAAAAAAACATTTTTCTGGCAGCCGCTTTATTATTTTCTTTATCAGCTCAGGCACAAATTTTTGATATTATAAAATCTGCTGTTAAAGATAAAACTGGTGTAGATCTTAATGTTCCAGTAAAAAATAATGGTACAATAACTTCTACCAAGACAACCACTACCACCTCAGGCAATTCATCTGCCAATATTGGAAACCTTACTTCCAGTCAGATTTCTTCAGGATTAAAAGAAGCTTTAACTATGGGAGTAACAGATGGTGTAAAAAAACTGGCGGTCACCGATGGCTTCTTCAAAAATGAAGCAGTAAAGATTTTAATGCCTGAAAAATTAAGAAAGATCGATACAACGCTACGTTCCATCGGAATGGGAAGCCTTGCTGATGAAGGGGTGAAATTACTGAACAGAGCTGCCGAAGATGCCGTAACAGAAGCTGCACCTATTTTTACAAATGCTATTACTTCTATGACGATTACAGATGCCAAAAACATCCTGTTAGGCAGTAACAATGCTGCAACAAGTTATCTGCAGGGAAAAACCCAGACTCAGCTGTTTAATGCCTTTCAGCCCAAAGTAAAAGCTTCTTTAGGTAAAGTAGGTGCTGACACCCTTTGGAAAAATCTGATTTCAAAATATAATACGTTTACCGGACAAGCTGTAACTACTGATCTTAACGAATATGTCACTACAGAAACCATCAACGGTGTTTTCAAAATGGTTGCCGATAAAGAAAGCGGAATCAGGAATACGCCTGCTATGAGGACTACGAGTATTCTGCAAAAGGTGTTTGGAGCTCAGGATGGGAAATAAAATAAGATTAGACTAAATATATAGAAGCTGTTTCATGATGAAACAGCTTTTTTGCTATAATTTCTTTTGTCTTGAAACAAAAGAAACAAAAGTTCAAGACCTGGATCTCTCCGCTAAAAATAATTCCTGTTCTCTAAAAATTCTAAACTTACGCGAATTCATTATTTCTTAATCAGTTCTAAGTTTGTCTCGCGCTTCGGACAGGAGAATTTTTTTAACGTTCTCAGGAGTTATTTTTTTGACGCTGCGAGTTCCGATGTCGTTTAAAGTCAGCTATAGAACTATTTGTCTGGCCTAAATGATAATAACAGTGTTTTTTTATGTGTTAATTTCTTTTGTCTTGAAACAAAAGAAACAAAAGTTCAAGACTTGGATCTCTCCGCTAAAAATAAGTTCTGTTCTCTAAAAATTCTAAACTTGCGCGAAATCATTATTGCTTAATCGGTTCTGAATTTGTCTCGCGCTTCGGACAGGAGAATTTTCTTAACGTTCACAGAAATTATTTTTTTAACGCTCCAAGTTCCGATGTCGGGGTGAAAGGTATCTATAGAACTATTTGTCTGAGCATACATGACAAGGGCTCTGTTTTGTTACTGTTTTAATTTCTTTTGTCTTGAAACAAAAGAAACAAAAGTTCAAGACTTGGATCTCTCCGCTAAAAATAAGTTCTGTTCTCTAAAAATTCTAAACTTGCGCGAAATCATTATTGCTTAATCGGTTCTGAATTTGTCTCGCGCTTCGGACAGGAGAATTTTCTTAACGTTCTCAGGATTTATTTTTTTGACGCTGCGAGTTCCTATGTCGGTTTTAAACTCATTTGTATAAATATTTGTTTGAGTATAAATGAACAAAGGCATTGTTTTTTGTCTTAAAACAAAAGTTCAAGACCTGGACCTCTTCGCTAAAAATAATTCCTGTTCTCTAAAAATTCTAAACTTGCGCGAAATTATTATTGCTTAATTGGTTCTGATTTTGTCTCGCGCTTCGGACAGGAGAATTTTTTTAACGTTCACAGGACTTATTTTTTTAACGCTCCGGGTTCCTATGTCGGTTTATTTGCTATGTTTTATAAAAGTTTCGGCCTCACTTTGTGAGGCCGAAACTTTTTATATTGATCATCAGATTAGAACTGCATTTCAGGAATTTCTCCTTCAATGATCAGATCTGCTTCTGTAGCTTTAATAATCTCTTCTACTGAAACGCCTGGTGCTCTTTCTACCAGCTTAAAACCTGCCGGAGTTACATCCAGAACAGCTAGTTCAGTAACTACTTTTTTCACACAGTTTACTCCTGTTAGAGGAAGTGTACATTTCTTAAGGATTTTGCTTTCTCCTGCCTTGTTCACGTGCATCATAGCAACGATTATATTTTCAGCAGAAGCTACAAGGTCCATTGCACCTCCCATTCCTTTTACCATTTTTCCCGGAATTTTCCAGTTGGCAATATCTCCGTTTTCTGAAACTTCCATTGCTCCAAGGATAGTAAGGTCTACTTTCTGACCACGGATCATCCCGAAACTAAAGGCAGAATCAAAGAATGAGCCTCCTTCCAGAATAGTAATAGTCTGTTTTCCGGCATTAATGATATCCGCATCTTCTTCTCCTTCGAAAGGGAAAGGTCCCATTCCCAAAACTCCATTTTCACTCTGGAATTCTACGGAAATACCTTCCGGAACATAGTTGGCAACCAAAGTAGGAATCCCAATTCCCAGGTTTACATAATAACGATCTTTCAGTTCTTTTGAAATTCTTTTGGCAATTTGTTCTTTTGTAAGCATAATAAAAACTTAGACTGCAATTTAATTATTTTCACTTGAATACAAAAGGGCTTTGTTGTATTCAACAATTAACACTGTTAGTTAAAATAATATCTGTAATTTTGTTCCATTATTTTTTAATAGAATGAAAATACTTTTTAGATATCTTAAACCCTATCAGTGGCTGATTATCATCTCTTTATTTTTGGCTACTATTAACCAGGTTTTCTCTTTATTTGCTCCGGCCATTACAGGAAATATCCTGGATCAGCTGGTTACTCATCCCAACTTTTTTGATAAGGAAAAACTATTGCCCAGAAACCTGAATGAATATTTATACGGAAGCTCTGCCTATCACGGTGCTTTTTACTTTTTGGGGCTGCTTATCGGGACTGCCATGGTGAGCAGAATTGCGAAAGCTTTTCAGGATTATGTGGTCAGTGTAATTACTCAAAAGTTTGGAGCAAAAATATTTACAGACGGATTAAAACACTCGATGGCATTGCCCTATCAGGAGTTTGAAGATCAGAGAAGCGGTGAAACCTTGTCTATTTTGACGAAAGTAAGAGAAGATACGGTAAAATTCATTACGAATTTCATTAATATTTTCTTCGGAATTCTGGTAAGTATTATTTTCGTTTCGGTGTATGCGATCCGTTTACACTGGTCTATCATGCCGGTTTATATCTGCGGGATTTTTTTTATTGCCATCGTCACCAATTTATTGAGCAAGAGAATAAAAGTGATTCAGAAAAATATTGTGACTGAAACCACAGCTTTAGCCGGAAGTACTACTGAAAGCTTAAGAAACATTGAAATTGTCAAAAGTTTAGGATTAACCAATCAGGAAGTGATCCGTTTAAATAACAATACGTATAAGATTCTTGGGCTTGAACTTAGAAAGGTGAAAAGCATCCGTTCTTTGAGTTTTATCCAGGGAACCATGGTTAATTTTCTTCAACAGTTGATTACCCTGACCCTTTTATTTTTAATTTTTAAAAACATTGTAACTCCGGGCCAATATCTGTCGCTGATGTTTTACGGTTTCTTTATTTTCGGGCCTATGCAGGAAATTGGAAACATTATTATTTCTTATCGTGAGGCAGAAGCTTCACTTCAGAATTTTGACCGTTTGATGAAAAAAGAGGTAGAAGAAAAACCTCTTCATCCGAAACAAATCGGAGCTATTGAGGAACTGGAATTCAAACATGTTTCTTTCAAGCATCAGTCTGCTCAGTACAAAGCTTTAAATAATATTTCTTTTGATCTTAAAAACGGTGAAACCATTGCTTTTGTGGGACCGAGCGGTTCCGGAAAAAGTACTTTGGTGAAACTGCTGGTTGGATTGTACAGACCTCAGGAAGGAAATATTTTTTACAATGGTATCAATGGAAAGGAATTTGATTTTGACGAACTGAGAAATCAGATTGGTTTTGTCACACAGGATACTCAGTTGTTTGCCGGAACGATTAAAGAAAACCTTCTTTTCGTTAATCCTTCAGCTACGGAAGAGGAACTGGCCATTGCTTTACAGAAGTCAAGTTGCACCGCATTATTGGAAAGAGCCGAAAAAGGAATTGAAACTGTTATCGGTGAAGGCGGCCTGAAGCTGAGCGGTGGTGAAAAGCAAAGAATCGCTATCGCAAGAGCTCTTTTAAGAAAACCTCATCTTTTAATTTTTGATGAAGCTACTTCTGCACTGGACAGTATCACGGAAGAAGAAATTACCACTACCATCAAGAATATTTCCAAAGAAAGAGAACAGATTACCGTTCTCATTGCGCATCGTTTAAGTACGATTATGCATGCAGATAAAATTTATGTTCTTGAACGCGGACAGGTTGTAGAAACCGGATCTCATGCCAATCTTATTGACGAAAAAGGGCTTTACTATGCCATGTGGAGACAACAAATCGGAGAAAGAAAAACACTTACTCCCCAAGCATAAAAAAAGCGCTGATGAAATATTCAGCGCTTTTTATTTTTATTGTTTTGAACTTATTCTTTAGTTCTTACAGTTCTCTGTTCAATTCTTTTTTCAAATTTTTCTCCCTGGAAAATTCTTTGAATCATGATTCCCGGAATATGAATTTCATTCGGATCCAATTGTCCCGGTTCTACCAATTCTTCTACTTCAGCAATGGTAATCTTTGCAGCACCTGCCATTGGGTGATTGAAGTTTCTTGCAGATCCCTTGAAGATAAGATTTCCTGCATGATCACCTTTCCATGCTTTTACGATAGAAAAGTCTGCATCGTAAGCATGCTCCAGAATATGAGGTTTTCCTTTGAATTCTTTTACTTCTTTCCCTTCTGCTACTTCAGTTCCGTAGCCTGCAGGAGTGTAAAAAGCAGGAATTCCAGCCTGAGCAGCTCTGCATTTTTCCGCTAAGGTTCCCTGAGGAGTAAGTTCTACATCCAATTCACCTGAAAGCATCTGTCTTTCAAATTCAGCATTTTCTCCTACATAGGAAGAGATCATTTTTTTAATCTGTCTTTTGTGAAGCAGTAATCCTAATCCGAAATCATCCACACCTGCATTGTTTGAAATACAAGTAAGATCTTTCACATCGCTTTCTACCAAAGCATTGATTGAGTTTTCAGGGATTCCGCAAAGTCCGAATCCGCCAAGCATCAGTGTCATTCCATCATTAATTCCTTCGATGGCCTCCTTTGCATTTTTTACTCTTTTATCTATCATGAAATATTAGATTTTTCTGTTGGCTAAATTTAATAAATTTTCTTGTATATCCAGTGAGTGGAAACAGTGCTGAATTTGATACATTTTTAAAACATCATTTTCAACATTTAAAAACATAAAAATCAGACCATTACTTTAAAAACCGAACAAGTCTGTTCATTTTTTGTATTATTTCTCATGAATTTCATATATATTTGCGCTCTCAAAGCCTGGAACACTGTATTTTTTTTAGTTCCGGCTATCACTTAAACACAACTTTAATGTAGAAATTATTTCAATGGCGGACAATTACTGCCCTTTTCGCTTCTCTTTGGATCGCTACGAAGATCTCTTTCAACACTGTTCATCACATTAATCATATAAAAATATCAAAGCTTACAAAAAAACATGAAAAAATTATTTACCTCAGCATTACTTGCACTGGTACTCAGCATCAATGTATGCGCACAGGAGAAAACTTATTTTGATGAAAACTGGGAAAAAACCACTCAGGACAACATGGAATATTACCGTGAAACGATTTCAAAAGGAAAACTTACCCTTATCAAAGATTTCTATAAGGATGGAAAACTTCAAATGGAAGGATTGGCTTCAGACACCACTCCCAACAATGAAGTTTTTGAAGGAAAAGTAACCTGGTATACTGAGGAAGGGAAGGTTTTAAATTTTGTCACCTATTCCAACGGACAACAGGTTGGCCCTGCCCAGACTTATGATATGAATGGCAGGCTGACAGAAGATGTCGTTTATAAAGCCGACGGAAGTTTTTCAGGAAAGATGTTCAGTTATAAGGATGCTGAGGATGGGATGGATTTTAATATTCTGGTCGAATATGAAAACTCAACGCCCGTAAAAACAACCGTTTATGATGATGATATTAAAGGGATCAGAAATGAAACCATCATTGATAAGGACAGCAACACCGAAACAAAATATTACGGTGAAAAAGGAAAATACCTGGGCAGCAATACTACCTCCGGTTCAGGTGAAAATATGGTGGTGGATTATTATTCCAGCCCAATGAGGATTTCCAAGATAGAAAAATACAGAAAGGACGGCAGTGTAAAGGAAGGTGTTGTCTACAGCAAAACCGGAAAGATTTTACAGGAACAGAAAATGAATAAAAAAGATGGCTATAAAACCACTTATGATGAGTCGGGTAAAAAAATAGGTCATCTGGTCTACCAATATGATAAGGAAAATGATATTTATAATCCAATGGATGGGGATGATTATCATCTGGCTTATGAATATTCACAGATTTCCTCTATTGATACTTATGAAAAAGGCTCAAAGGTAACCAGTAAATATTTTGATGAAGACGGAAAGTTATCCTCCGAGCAATTTTTAAAAGATGATCTTATCCAGGAAATTAAATATTATTCCCCGGAGGGAAAGCTGAAATCTACATTAACATATAAAGATGGTATCCCTTATAATGGTACCACTTATGAAGGCTTTAATGAAACAGTCTATAAGGAAGGTATTATCGTAAATATCAAAAGCTTTTTTGAAGGTAATAACACGAAGCTGAGTTTTGAAAAAAAGCTGAACGCTAAACAAACAGGCTATGATGCAACTGTTTATGACCCAAAAGGCACTATTTTATATACATTCACACAACCGATCAGTGAAGATGGGGAAGATTATTCCTTCACGGCACAAATCACACAGTATGTAAAAGGGAAACCTGCACATAAGTCTTCTGTAAAAGCAGGTGTCATTCAAAGCGGAAAAATCAGAATAAAAACATGGGATGGAGCTAAAGAACTTGAACGCAGCGGGAAGTGGATCTTGTTAAAGCTTTATAATATGGATGGGAAACTGATTCAGGAAACTAAAACGCTGGCCGATGTTCAGGATGAAAATGCTTCTGCTGAAAACCAGACACTGATCAGCGAGGATGATCTGCATCATCTATTTGACTAATTACCACAACTATATATCAAAGGCGGTTTCATTTTTTTGGAATCGCTTTTTATTTAACCACAGAGGGCACAGATTTTCACAAATAATATGGGTAATTTTATGATTACTTACATCCATAAAAAAGAGGCTATCATTTCTGACAGCCTCTTGATTATAATTATGTTTAGTTTACTTTACTGAATAATCAGCTTTAAAGTAAATAGTTTTCTTCCGTGTACTTTTACATAGTAAACGCCTGCCGGAAGGTTTTCATTCACCAAAGAGAAACGTTGGTTATTGATATTTTTTGATACATACAGTAATTCTCCTGAAGCTGAAACCAATTCAATTTTTTCAATCGGGTAATCACTTTTAATAAAAGTAGGCTGTCCCGGTTTGGTTGGGTTTGGATACAACACTACATTTTTCTCTGTAGTTCTTATTTCTTCAGTTCCCAAAGTAGGTGAAGTTACCTGAAACTGTACTCTGTTTGACACTTCTGTATAGGAATCATTGGTAAACATTACCATATAATAATTTCCCGGTGTGGCAGGTACTGCTGTTCCCTGGATGGTTTTTGTTCCCTGCGTTACCCCATCAAAATAGGTATAAGAAACAAAATTATCATCCGGTGTCTGAACACTTTGAGGATAAATTCCAAGCCAGTCTTTGATGATTCCCGGAGAATCTGTCCATGAAGCGGTAATATTTTCACCCAAGGTATATACAGGTTTGTTGATCCAAAGATCTGTAACGATATCCCCTACTTTAAAGAATACTTTCTCCCCGATTCCGTTATATCCGTCTTCCAATAAATACTGAGCATAATAATATCCTTTTGGAAGTCCTGTGAAATTAAGAGTTCCTGAAGCAGTTGTTACATAGCTCCATTTGATGGAAGCAGTCGTTCCCGGAGTTTGTCCCATTTTATAAATTCCGATCCAGTCTTTCTGTAAGTTCGGGCCGTCTGTAAAATTGATGGTAACCGTTCCTCCCACCGGATATGTATCAGCCGTCGTCTTCAGCTGTACTTTCGGTCCTACATAGAAATTTTTTCTTGGAGTGATTTCTGTATATCCCCCATTGGCAAAGAATCCCGCAAAATACTGACCTTTAGTAGCCAGACCATTATTGAACGTTACTGTTCCTGCAGTCTGCCCATTCGTATAAATATATCCTTGTGAAGTGGTAGAAGCCGGAGTTTGTCCCTTTTTATAGATTCCTACCCAATCCTGCTGATTTCCAGGACCTCCGGTGAATGTAGCTGTTATAGCTTCATTTTGGGCATATTCTGTTTTATTTAAAGTAAATGTAGGATTTGAAACCACACTTCCTGTAATTTCGAACTGCTTCACATCACTCCACTCACTCCACTCCAGGTTTCTGTCTCTGTAGCGTATTTTTATGTAATAAATCCCGTTGGGAATAGAATTCGCAGCCAAGGTTGCTTTGGTGATGTCTACTCCATCATTCAGGTTTTTGGTTTTATCGGGAGTTCCGTTTCCGTCTTTTCCGAACCAGTTTTCAAAATCACGGTAAAATTCTTTTTCAATTACAGAAAAGTTTGAGGTTTTACTGATCTGGAACTGTGTTGTGTTTAAAAGTTCTCCGTTGGAAGATGAAAATGCACTTCCGTTTAATGTTAATGGTAAACTAATTGGTCCTGAAAAAGTATTTGTAATGGATGGTTTTGCCGGTTTGGGCTGATTTTTATACCTGTGGAAAGAATCCAGCAGCACATTGTTTTTCTTGTTGTACACTCCACCAATTGAATAACATTCGATATCCACTTTTCCGGTTGGAATATCTACTTCCACAATCTGATAAGTCCAGTCTGTCAACGTTTTCTGAACATCATCAAAATCCTGTTCATTAGACATTCCCCAATATTGATCCCAGGCTGTTCCTCCGGAAATAATCTGGTAATTCGGTGTATTTTTAAGCTGACCTCTGTGGTATAAATGATGGTGAGCTCCCACATGCATTAAATATTTATCAGAAGTAACCAGAAGCGGTACGGCATTTTCTCTTACCCAGGTAGAAATATCGCCTACGTACTGCTCAGCCTGATACGGTCTGTGGCTCAAAGAAATAATCCAGTCTACTGTAGCATCATTGTTGGCTGCCGTTAAGATCTGCTGAAGCCATGACTGTTGTGCTGATCCGGTATGTTCAGAACTTAAACTCACAAATAATACATTTCCTGCCTGCTGGGCATAATAATTTTCATTTCCTGAGCTTATTCCTTTATAACTGATTTCATCAATATAAAAATGGGCATAGTAAGAATTCATTCCCATCGTTCCATAGGTTTCATGGTTTCCTACTGTTGTTTGGATGGGCAGATAAGGTGATAATTTGATATTCTTTTTAAAGTGAACATTTTCATAGTGATCCAATGTACCTACGTCTACCTGGTCACCCACCATAAAAGTAAGCGCAATATTATCTGAAGGATCTGAAGCAGCCCCGAACTTTTCCTTTAGTTTTTTATAGGCATTCAAAGTAAGCGTATCATATCTGGGCTCAGCTTTAATCTGGTTGTCTCCCATAATAAGGAAACGGATCTTTCCATTGGCCGTTACGGCCTGTCCCGGCAAAGGAAGTGTTCTGAAATTGTATACAGCAGACTCAGTGGTTCCTGTTTTAATCTTATAATAATATTTAGTATTCGGCTGCAGATTGGTAACCTTTGCTGTATGATAATAATAATTGTTGTTGTATCCTGTATCTGAGAAGATATTGGTAGTTCCCGTTACCGTAACATTCAGGTTTGTTGGAGAATCTCCATAGATCACCGTTGTTTCATTATTGGAGGCTGTTTTCCAATTGACGATCATAGAATTCGGAGTCGGGTTTTGTAAGTAAGGATACAAAGCCTGCCCGAAAGCCATCTGGACCGCGAAACAAAAAAAGAAGAAATAATGTTTCATAATCGTTTTCGTTTTAAAATAACATATAGTTTTAAGTTGTGAATCAGGAATTTAAAAATCGGTGTTAAGATTTTTCACTTCGGGCAAAAGTAGAATTCCCATATAAACTCTGTCTGATGGTATTTTAAAGAAACCGTTAATTTTTTAACAAAACCGGAGTGAAAAAATTATAGTTTTTAGTACAGTAAATATTTGGCATATTCAAAAACTATTTTGTACATTTGCAACCTGTTATTCAACCTCTGACGAAGAACGTGTAAGTTGCTTAGCTTTAACATTTTATTTTATTAATAATGGATTTATTAAAGTACGTACAAGACAAGTACATTGCGAAAAAAGAATTCCCTGAATTCAAAGCAGGTGATACAATTACTGTGTATTACGAAATTAAAGAAGGACAAAAGACAAGAACTCAGTTCTTCAAAGGAACAGTTATCCAATTAAGAGGTACTGGTTCTACAAAAACTTTCACTATCAGAAAAATGAGTGGTGATGTAGGTGTAGAAAGAGTATTCCCTATTAACATGCCTGCACTTCAAAAAATCGAAGTTGATAGAAGAGGTAGAGTTAGAAGAGCTAGAATTTACTACTTCAGAGACCTTAGAGGTAAGAAAGCAAGAATCAAAGACGCTGCTTACAAGAAGAAATAATTCAGACAACAATACATACAAAAAGAGGCTGTTTACTTATAAACAGTCTCTTTTTTTTGTGTAAATATTTTACTTTTTATAGGGAGCTCCTTCGCCGGTTTCGAGAAATTTCTTCAGGCTTCCAAGAAATTGCAGCCAGCCATTGGAGCAGATCTCATAGCATTCAATAGCCGGATTCAGACCGATATGGGTAAGTTTTATCTGAGTGCTTTCATTATTTCCCTCTATTTCCCAGATGATTGTTGTTCCGATCCATTCTGTCTGGTTCTTTAATTCAGGAAGGGCAATCAGTGAATCTTCAACCAACCAGACAATTTCTGTATTGGCAGTTAATTCTTTCACACGCATTGTTTTGTGAATGTTATCTCCAAATCTTATGGTAAAAAGATTTCCAACCTCCGAAGATGAACCTTCAAACCATTCAGTCCACCAAAGAGGAATTTTATCAGTTAAAGCTTGATACACTTTATCAGCAGTCGTGTTGATGCCAAGTGTATGTACGTAGTTCTCAACACTATTTGTATTAATCGTTTTCATAATTATTGTATTGGTAGTACAATTTTATGAAATTTACTATAATCCGGACTTTTCATAGGACAAGAAAATAATATATTATTACATCACAATCGTACTTTTTATAAGCTGCAAAAGGGCTATTCATGCTTCATGAGATACTGCAAAGGTGTTGAGCCTGTTTGTTTTTTAAAAAAGTCAATAAAAGCACTGTCCGAAGAAAAATCCAGCATATGAGAAACCTCTCCTATTGAATTGCCTTCCACCAAAAGCTCGATAGATCGCTGCAGCCGCCATTGCTGCCTCCAATCCTGATAAGACAATCCGGTTTCTTTTTTAAAAATACGGCTGATTGTTTTCTCTACTGCTCCGGTTTTTACTGCAAGATCTTTCAGCCTTGGAGGCATGGAATCACGGAGTGTCCATTCTTCAACTGATCTCTTAAAACGTCTGTCCTGTGGCATTTTAAGTTCCAATTTTTCTTCTGGAGCCCTTTGTATTTCATCCCAGAACACCTTTAAAAGATGGACCTGATCATTTTTGAGTGCAGACCATTCCCAAAAACAAATCCTTTCTATAATTTCTTTTAACAAGGCGTTGACATGAAGAACCTTGAGATCCGGTTTTATATATTTTTTCGAATAGCCTTCATCAAAATAGACAGATCTATAGGCTACAATATTTCTGAAATTCACACGATGGACTTCATGGGAAGGAATCCAGAGCATTCTGAACGGAGGGAGAACCAGCTGCCTGTCAGAAGTAGTTACCGTCATACAACCTGATGGCGCATACAACAGCTGGGACTTCGTTTTATGAAAATGAAAGCCGGAGTCATGCAATACCATATCAGAGGCTATTCCGATTATTTTTTCGGATATAGCATCTGCATCAAAGCTTTCATTCTGATCTATTAAAGCCATGTCCTATTTTTGATATTTTTTGTTTTTATATCATTATAAATATACATTGATTTTTTGGAAACTTTGCAGAAAAAAAATGAAAAAGACCAATCCTATCTGGCTGTTGACTTTACTTGTGATGCTCCCCCAGTTTGTAGAAACCATTTATAGTCCAGTTTTGCCTATGGTACAGGAAGAGTTTGGAGTACATGAAGAATCGGTTACCTTAACGATCAGTTTGTATTTTATAGCATTTGCGTTGGGTGTTGCATTCTGGGGCGTTCAATGCGACAGGATCGGAAGGAAAAAATCATTGGAATACGGCCTCATCACCTATGGAATCGGAACTTTGGCTGCTGTTTTTGCTCCTGATTTCATGGTTCTTCTTGCTGCCAGGATTATTTCAGCATTCGGAATTTCGGTGGGTTCCATCGTAACCCAGACTATTTTAAGAGATACTTTTGACAAAGAAAATATCAGCAAAGTATTTTCCTGGATCGGAATCGGTTTGTCTATCAGTCCGGTAATAGGAATGGTTACAGGTTCAATATTAGCTTCTTCCGGCGGGCATCAGGGGGTATTTATTACATTATGTATCCTGGGTATACTTTTTTTACTCCTTTCCAGACAAAACATTTATGAAACTCATCATGTAAAGAAATCAATTAACGTAAAGACATTGATCAACTTATTGGAACGGATGCTTCATGATCAAAGCATCATTAAGTGCTGCTTACTGATTATGAGCTTTAATGTTTTGCTATTTTCATACTATTCACTGGCTCCATTTATCTTTAAAGAAAATCATTATTCTTCTTATGTTTTTGGATACAGCAGTATAATATTGGCTTGCGGTACATTTGCAGGCGCAAAACTTAATCGATATTTGTTACTGAAGAATATACAAGCTGGGTATTTAGTTAAAGCAAGTACCTATACCGCATTTATCGCCTCTATTTTCGTATGGCTTCTGATGGATACAGGAATATATTTTTTAATTCCTTATTTCTTCATTGTGATGGCCTTCAGCATTGCCATTCCTAATATACTGAGTACAGCACTTATCCATTATAAGAATGAAACCGGAAGTGCAGGTGCTTTATTAGGATTGATTTATTACGTACAGATAGGTCTTGGGCTGACAGCTATTGGATTTATACAGAATCTGGGAATTTCGTGTGTCCTGTTTTCAGGAATCGGAGTTTGTACTTTATTATTCATTAGTAACAAAAAAAATTAATTTTGAAACATTAAGTGTAATGAAGATGATAAGAATTGTTAAGGTTCATCAAAGATGAAAAATTAAGCAAGATAATTAATCATTTATAAGACTTAATGTTTCAAATATTTTATAGCTAAACATTAAGTTATTGTATAAAATCAGACAGTGCTTCCATGAATTTAGGGTATACTTCAATATGCGGAAGATGCCCTACATTTTCAATTTCTACAAGTTTGGAACCCGCAATTTCACGTTGGGTTTTCTTTCCCAGCTCCTGATATTGCCCCATTTTTGACTGAAGTTCCTTAGGGGCTCTATCCTTTCCTATTGCTGTTCTATCTCTTGTTCCAATAATAAGCAAGGTAGGAACTTTGATATTTTTAAATTCATAACATACCGGTTGGTTGTAAATCATATCTGAAGTAAGTGCTGCATCCCATGCTACCTGAGGATAATCTTTATGAAGAGTCCATCCTGCAATTAAGTCAAGCCAGGGTTGATATTCTTCTTTCCATTTGTTGTCATAATAGAATTTCAGCTGATAATTTTTATAGGTTTCAGCTGTATTTTTAAGTTCAGACTGATAGGCCTGATCAATGGTCTGGTATGCTGCAAAAGCTTTATAATCTTCCAATCCTATCGGGTTTTCCAGAATCAGTTTTTCTACTTTTTCAGGGTATAATAATGTAAATCTGGTTGCCACCATTCCTCCCATTGAATGTCCCAGTACTATCGTTTTGTCAATTTTCAGTTCATCCAGAACCGCTTTTGTATTTTCTGCCAGCTGTGAAAATGAAAACTGATATGCATGAGGTTTTGATGATTTTCCAAATCCTATCTGATCAGGAATCACTACTCTGAAACCTTTAGCAGAAAGATCTTTGGCTGTTCTTTCCCAATAAGCTCCGTTAAAGTTTTTGCCATGGAGAAGTATAATAGTTTTTCCATTGGATTTTTGCGGCTGTACATCCATATAAGCCATTTTCAAATGTTCACCCTGAGACTTCAAGTCGAGGAAATGAACTTCGTAAGGATATTGATAATCAGACAGCATTGCATCCAGAGGTTTTACCTGTGAAAATATAAAACCAGAGACCGTTAAAGTAAAAGCGGCCATTATATTTCTGAAATGTTTCATGAAACTTTTATTTTAGAGATTAAAATTAAAAAAACCGCTCCAAAAGGAACGGTTTCAACTGTTATTTTTAGTTAAATATTTTTTAGATAATTATGCTATTGAAACATTTTTTCCTTTTTTTGAAGGCAAATTCATCAAAACAATTGCAAAAAGAATCAGGACAATTCCTACCCACTGGATGAAAAATACTTTCTCTCCCAGTAAAACAAAAGCCATGGTAACGGAAACCGGAAGCTCCAGTGATGAAACAATGCTTCCAAGCCCTAATCCGGCATTTGGAAATCCTACATTAAACAAAACCGGCGGGATAATTGTCCCAAAAAGAGCCAGCACCAATCCATACGTGGGAAATATTGAATAATTAAATGAATGGATATGTTCTGTATTATCTGTAAAATTCAGGTATAATGATTTTAAACTATCAAAATACATTGGTCCTATCTGAGCAAAGAATAAGAATGCAAAAACGACAACAGAACCTCCTGCCAGCATAATAAAACTCTTTCTGAAAACCGGAAGATGGGTAGCCAGCGTATTAGAGGTAAACATCGTCAAAGTATATGAAGCTGCTGCCATAAGCCCCCAGAAAACCCCATGCCAGTCCAGTTCTATTTCCATATTAATAAGATTCGTTGCCAGAACTGTCCCCAACAATACAATAACTACGGAAACCACTTTTCTTGCGTTGGGTAATTTTTTAGTAAGGATACTTTCTATCACTACACTGAACCATACCGACTGCATCAATAAAACGATGGCAATGGACACATTGATATATTGTACAGCAATATAGTAGAATAAACTTGTTCCCCCCAACGAAGTCCCTGCAAGCAAGAGCATTCTTACTTCTTTAGAACTTGGCATCGATAATTTCTGTTTTGAGGTCAGGGTCTGAATAAAGTTCAGGATCAAAAGTCCTGTCAAACCTAATACGAATTGGGAAGTAGTTACTTCTGAGGTTGTAAAACCATCGTGGTAAGCCATTTTCACAAAAGTGGCCAACATACCATATATACTAGCTCCAATCCCTACAAATAAAACACCTTTTAGTATATTTTTCTTCTTCATAATTTTTTTAACAGCCTGCAAAGGTACGACATATAAATTAAATCATTCTGAAGTGTGATGGTGATAGATAAATAAAATCGCCACAAGCAAGCTTGTGGCGATTTTGAGATTATTATAAAAGTAAATTATTTTTTAACCATTACTTTCGAAGCAGCTTCGAAGCCTAGCCCTTTAATTTTAACCATGTAAGTTCCGTTGACAAGATTGCTTGTAGAAATTGCTTTCTTGGCATCCGGTGAGATTTTATCTTCTGAAGAAACCAGCTTACCAGACATATCATAAAGTTCTACACTTACTTTTCCAAGAGTGTTGCTTGGGAACTTAATATAAAATTCGTCTTTAGCAGGGTTTGGATAGATAGAAATATTATTGTTCTTTTCTGCATTTACATCATTGGTCGCTAATAAACATGCTTCGGGAACATTAAAGTCCTGAACCTGATCATTAATATTATTTTTAACTCCTGCCGATGCATTTACTCCTAAACCTCTTCTTGCAAACACTCCCCAGATCATACATTTATCCTGTCCCTGAGTAGTTGCCAGTTCGGCTGCTAAAATTGCATTTCTTCCATCAATAAAGCTAGGATTACATCCCTGAAGTTTAAGTGCATCTGTTACTAACTGCAATACTTTTGTACTTCCGTTAGGTGTTGTTGATAATACGTCTGAAGAATAACCATATTTTTCAACATATTTCCAATGAAGGTCCCATAACATTGTTGCCCAGACAAAACCAATAGAGTGTACATCCGGAACAATCGCTGATCCGTTATTGTATTCCATTCCGTTGGTATTTCCATAGGTAAATCCGTTAACGGCAAGACTTGTAGAATATTTTGCAGGTCTGATACCACCTCCTGTTATTGGCTGTCCTATTGCATAAGTACCTATACCTCTGGCCACTGTAGCATTATCTCCAGCTTTATTAGTCAGCATTAGAGCAAAGAAATCAGACCATCCTTCTCCCATCTGTTCTTTGCTAATTCCTGAATTCAGACAGTTATATCCTGTACCGGTCATTCTATTTGAGATCCCATGACCATATTCGTGAGTTACGATTCCGTTATCAAAACTTCCGTCAGGGGTCATATTTCTTTTTAAGGTAACATTTACTGTTGTACTTGCGGCAAGCTGAGTTTTGATGTATTCTCCTTCCGTATTGGTAATAAGTACTGAAGGGATTGTAATTGCCGGATCATCACCTGCCATATTTCCTAGAGAAGAACCGTTTACACTGTTATTATAAACAATAGCCGCTTTAGCTCCTGCATCCTGAAGATTTTTCACTTTTACGGTAAAAGCACATGTACCTCTTTCAACCAATCCTATTTTATCAACCAATGAACTTGCAGGTAACGCTGTACATCCATCCAACACTGAAGACAGTGCTACATCTCCTGTTATTCCATTGATAGGGAGTGGATTTCCAAACTGTGCGGTTCCGGCTCCCGGTGTACGGGAAACAGCAGCAGTAGGTGCATTATAGAAAAATATTCTTCCTACTGAAGACCAAAGATACATCTGCATTTTACCATTATATCCGTCTGGTGGCGAAGAGAAGTTTGCGTTGCTTAAGCCGCTTCCATCCTGAGCCTCTGCATATACAGAATCATCTTCTCCTGTTACAGCTCCATTTCCAAAATTATTCTGCTGAAAGTTTCTTCCGGTTTCTGTAAATCCGAATTTGTAGAAAACATCATGAATTCTGTTATTCAGATAAAATAAATTCGTAATGGCAGCATTTCTGTTATTTACTGGAGTTTCATTGATATTAAAAGGGAAATCAAAATTTCTTGTTGCCCCTCCTTCTGCCGGAGCCCCTGTAAGATAATCAGGTGCTGTTAAAGCTGTTCCATCTGCATCTTCATAGGCAAAAACATTATTTCCTCTTGTTACAGTATAATGGTTAGTTCCGTCAGAATGCCATCCTTCAGGCGAAGCACTCAGAATCCACGGGTTGTTAATGATTGATCTCGAACCAAATGTCGCTGCTTCGATAGGCAATGGAAATACATTATATGACGCATTATCCGGCACAAGTAATGGGATATTATTATTCTGTGCTACATTATTTTGAGGCCCTGCTAATGTATTTTCAAAATGATCAGCATGGCTCTCTCCTACTTCTGAACCGTAAGCATCATGATGGAAATTACATGATAGTGTCAGATTGTTTTTCAACAGGATATTTCCATTGTTAGCATCTACTAGGATATTCCAGTAATTGGGAGATTTTGGCTCCATTAATGTATACTCATACGCCAGACGAAGGTTTCCATTCTCGTCATTCGTATAAACCAGTCTCTGATTAGCTGATGTAGCTCTTTTCTGAGTCTTTTCAAAGTATTCGAGAATCGTAAAATTTGCAATATCCGAATTCTTCAGATCTTCAGCAATCTTTTGAAGAGCTGTATTTTTATTGATGGCGGCTATACCTGAAGTAGATGCAGTATAATCTTTAACAAAATTATCCGTGTAGTAAATAATTTTATTATCCCTGATCAATGCTGTTCCTACAGAGCTGTATACCGGCAAACCATTATAAGTCTGTAAAAATTTAACCACATTACCATTCAATGATTTTGACGGATCTACATTATCAACAATGATATTATTAAGATCAGATTTTTTATATTCCCTTATTTTATTTTGAGAAATATAGTCTTTAATGAGTTTTTCATTATCCTGTCCGAATAATATTGCAGGAAATGTAGAAAATACTGCAAATAAAAGAGGTAGAGCTTTGTTTTTCATATCCATTATTAAAGGCGCTAATCTACAAATAATTCACAAAACTTTACGATTTTTTTTAATAAAAATAAATATGTAAATAAATACCTATATAAAACAAAAAATTAAAATTATTTTACATATTTATCAATTAATAGTACAGCATAACATACTTAGATATTCAAGATTATTCTTATTCTGTTTTTTTGATTTTTTTAGTTTAAATATTTCGCAACATAAATGAATTTTAGATATAAATTTCTCATACAAACAAGATTCAATTATTTTTATAATATTATGTCTGATTCTAAGAAACTTCCTTTTCAAGACCTTACATACAATTCTGCTATCCTATGTATATGCATAAAAAAAGCCGCTCAAATGAGCGGCTTCCTATTTATATATGGTTCAAAGATTATTTACCTTCTTCCATTTTTCTTTTCAACTCTGCTAATGCATCGATGTCTCCAAGAGTAGATCTTTCTTCGTTGTTAGAAGAAGAAGTTACGTTTCTAGAAGAAGATTCTTTAACGTTTTTCTTTTCTTCGTCTCTGAAGATACCTGTGTGAGATACTACTACTCTCTTGAATTCTTTGTTGAATTCGATTACTTTGAACTGAGCATCTTCACCTTTTTTGATTTTAGATCCATCTTCTTTCTCTAATAATCTTGAAGGGCAGAATGCTTCTACTTCAGCATCTTCGAATTGAACAGAAGCTCCTTTATCGTGAACTTCTACAGCTTTACCAGCGTGGATAGTTCCTTCAGCATATTTAGTTTCGAATTTATCCCATGGGTTTTCAGTCAATTGCTTGTGACCTAGAGATAATCTTCTAGCTTGGATATCTAATTCAAGAACTACAACGTCTAATTTATCACCTACTGCGCAGAACTCAGATGGGTGCTTGATTTTCTTAGTCCAAGAAAGATCAGAGATGTAGATTAATCCGTCGATACCTTCTTCTAACTCTACGAATACACCAAAGTTAGTGAAGTTTCTTACAGTTCCTACATGCTGAGATCCTACCGGATACTTAGCTTCGATGTTTTCCCATGGATCTTTAGACAATTGCTTGATACCAAGAGAAATTTTTCTTTCTTCTCTATCTAAAGTTAATACTTCAGCTTCTACTTCATCACCTACTTTTACGAAATCTCCAGCAGATCTTAAGTGAGTAGACCAAGACATTTCAGAAACGTGGATTAATCCTTCAACACCTGGAGCGATTTCTACGAATGCACCATAGTCAGCAAGAACTACTACTTTTCCTTTTACTTTGTCACCTACTTTCAAGTCAGCAGAAAGAGCATCCCAAGGATGAGCTTCTAATTGCTTCATACCTAATTGGATTCTTGTTTTCTCATCATCGAAATCAAGGATTACAACTTTTACAGTCTGTCCGTCCTCCAGGATTTCAGATGGGTGGTTCACTCTAGACCAAGAAAGGTCTGTAATGTGGATCAATCCATCAACACCTCCTAAGTCAATGAATACACCGTAAGAAGTAATATTCTTAACAGTACCTTCAAGAACCTGACCTTTTTCAAGCTGAGCGATGATTTCTTTTTTCTGACCTTCGATATCTGCTTCGATCAATGCTTTGTGAGATACTACTACGTTTTTGAACTCAGGGTTGATTTTCACAACTTTGAATTCCATAGTTTTTCCTACGAACTGATCGTAATCTTTAATTGGCTTAACGTCAATTTGAGAACCAGGTAAGAATGCTTCGATTCCGTGAACGTCAACGATCATACCACCTTTAGTTCTAGATTTAACAAAACCGTTAACGATTTCTCCAGTTTCGTGAAGTTCGTTTACTTTATCCCAAGCTTTAAGTGTTCTGGCTTTTCTGTGAGATAACTGTAATTGTCCAGTTTTGTCTTCTCTCTTGTCAACCATTACTTCTACCTCATCACCTACTTTAAGGCCTTGGTTGTAACGGAATTCGTTTAGAGAGATAACACCTTCAGATTTGAAGTTGATGTCTACGATTGCTTCTTTATCAGTTAATCTTACAACTTTACCAACTAAAACGTCGTTATCGTCAAGGTTGTTTAAAGATCCGTTGTAAATTTCTTCTAAATCGCTTTTTTCTTTTCTCGCATCTGCATCAAGACCTGATTCGAATGAATCCCAATCAAATTGTTCTGGTGCTACGTTTTGGTTTAATAAAACCTCTGCTGAATTTGTCTCTTTTGACATTTTCTAATAAAAATTTGTATTCCTTCTTTTTTAACGGTTTGAATAAATGCGGATTAAAAAATACGGAAGTAATTAATTTTAAGTAATTTACTCGTCAAACCTTTTCGCCACAAAAGTGGGTGCAAAGATATGAATTTTATTTAAGATAAACAATAGATTCTAATATGCTATTATTTAAGTTATATATTTAAAAATCAATATTTTATTAAAAGAATGTTTCGACTCCGCCCAGCATGACATTCCGATATGAACTGTTTTAATCTTAGAATAAAGCAATATCCACTGTCATGCTGAGCATACAATGAAAGTTTACGAAAGGCAGTCCACGAAGTATCTATCATATAATAAATAGAAGACAAAATGAGATTCTTCATTTCGCTGAGCTTCATTCAGAATGACAGTAATTCAGAATTAAAAAAAACAGTTCTTTCTATCCCTCTCCCTCTCAAACGCTCCTACTCTAAAACCCTAACACTCTCAAACTCTCCCACCCATCACCCGCTTAAATTCATTACCTTTGCAGCATGGAATTACAGCCGATTTATCAAAAACTGCAGATTCAGGATATGAATCAAATGCAGAAATCTACTTATAATGCATCTGAAAACAATACGGACATTGTTTTACTCTCTCCCACAGGATCCGGGAAGACTCTTGCTTTTTTATTTCCTGTTCTCAGAAATCTGAAAAAAAATGTTCAGGGAGTTCAGGCATTGATACTCGTTCCAGCAAGGGAGCTTGCTTTACAGATTGAGCAGGTTTTTAAATCCATGGGGACAGATTTTAAAGTTTCTGTCTGCTATGGTGGGCATGACAAAAAAATTGAGGTTAATAATTTAATTGAAGCTCCGGCTGTATTGATCGGAACTCCGGGAAGAGTTGTTTACCACTTAAGAAATAACAATTTTGATCCGAAAACGATCAAGACTCTGGTTCTTGATGAATTCGACAAAGCTCTGGAATTGGGTTTCCAGGATGATATGGAATTCATTTCCAATTCTTTAAAAGGGCTTTCTCAAAGAATTTTAACCTCTGCCACAGCCATGGATGAAATTCCGGCTTTTACAGGCTTAAAAGATGAAAAAGTAATCAGTTTCCTTAAAGAAAATGATGTAAAACCAGATCTCCAACTGAGAAAAGTAATGACTATTCCTGAGGAAAAACTGGATACGCTTTTTAATCTGGTTTGTAAAATAGGAAATAAAAGAACGTTAATTTTCTGTAATCACCGTGATGCTGTAGACCGTATCTCTGAACTGCTTCATCAGATGGGAATCGACAGAGAAACCTTCCACGGCGGGATGGAACAGGATGAGAGGGAACGTGCTTTATTAAAATTCAGAAATGATTCCGCAAGAATTCTTATTACTACAGATCTTGCAGCCCGCGGACTTGATATTCCTGAAGTAGAATCTATCGTTCATTACCAGCTTCCTCCAAAAGAAGATGCCTTCATTCACAGAAACGGACGTACCGCAAGAATGAATGCAAAAGGTTTTGTATACCTGATCATGACTGAAGAAGAAAATTTCCCGTTCATTAAAAATAATACTCCTGAAGAAAGTGTGGCCGGATTTACCAAAGTTCCGCAGAAAACTCCTTTCCAGACTGTTTACATCAGTGCAGGAAAAAAAGATAAAGTGAACAAGGTGGATATTGTAGGATATCTGCTAAAGAAAGGCGAGCTTCAAAAAGAAGATGTAGGAATCATCGAAGTAAAAGACACGACATCATATGTTGCTGTCTCCAGAAATAAAGTAAACGCCCTTTTAAGAAAACTTCAGAACGAAAAACTGAAAGGTAAGAAAGTGAAAATGGAGGTAGCTTATTAAACCCTCCACTTTATCCTTTATTGTCATTGCGAGGAGCATAGTGCCGAAGCAATCTGCACTCCCCGCAATGACATAATATTATTTAATTCCTCTTACTCTCAGAGGGAAAGTATACACTGACTTAGAGGCAGTAATGAACAGAATATCATTATTTTTACCACCAAAAGTAACATTGGATGTCCAGTCTTCAGGAATCGGAATATGATAAATCTTCTTCCCGGAACTGTTGAAAACATGCACTCCATCTCCTGTCAGGTACAGATTTCCGTGTTTATCCATCGTCATTCCGTCTGAACCCATTTCACAGAAAAGTTTTTTCTCAGACAGTTTTCCTTCACCCAAAATATCATACACATAGGTTTTTCCGGCATCAATATCAGATAAATACAATTTCTTTAATTTCTCACTTCCTACAATTCCATTGGGCTGTGTGAAGGTTTCCAGTTTTGTAACTTTTCCTGACTTATCTCTGTAATAAAGACTTTTATGTTGAATCTCCTGTTTAAAACCAACCCAGTAATCTCTTTCATACAAAGGGTCTGTAAAATACATTCCGCCAAATTCATCATTCCAGACATCATTGGGGCCGTTCAGCCTTTTCCCTTCAAAACCTTTTAGCAGAACTTCTACTTTTTTATCTTTGGATATCTTCCATATCTCACCCTGATCGTCTGAACAGGTAATCAAATATCCATCTTTGTCAAAGTGAGTTCCGTTTGCCCTTCCTGTTTTATTTAAAAACTCTATCACCTGATTGCTTTTCCAGTCCCAATAATAAATCTTATCATTAGGCTGATCGGTGAAGTAAACGTTTCCTTCTTTATCTGCTGATGGACCTTCTGTGAAACTGAACTTATCTGAAACCTTTTCCGGCTGCACTCCCTCATAAAACATTTTATTATAATTTACTGATTGACAGTTTACCAATGCGAAAACCAAACCAATCATACCTATTTTAAATATATTCTTCATGCTTCATTTTTAAGGCTGCAATTTACGATATGGTCCACAGGTTTCAAAATATTTTCCCGTTTTGATACAATAAAAACATCAGACACAAAATGTCCCAATTGTCCTATTTTGGAAGTAGATCATATTAGTAATAAAAAGATATAATCCGGAGCTTTGCAGTACCAGAATCGATCACTTTTTCATGGCAACATCAATATGAAAACAAGACCGGTCAGGATGAAAATTGTACCAAAATACTTTATAGCATACAACAATGAGCGCAGAGTCCAACAATATCAAGTCTTTGGAAATTGAAAATGAAGATTTCAGAAATTCAGTGGGAACCATGGATGAAACCGGTAAAAGGAAGTGGATTTTTCCCAGAAAACCCAAAGGAAAATATACCAACTACAGGAATTACACCAGCTATTTTCTTCTTGCTTTATTTTTTGGATTGCCGTTTGTAAAGATCAATAATAATCCTTTTCTGCTGATCAATGTCATCGACAGGAAATTCTTTATTCTCGGACAACCGTTTTACCTGCAGGACTTTTTCATTCTTGCTTTAGGGGCAGTCACCTCAGTCATTTTTGTGATGCTCTTTACTGTGGTTTTTGGAAGGATATTCTGTGGCTGGCTGTGCCCGCAGACTCTCTTTATGGAAATGGTCTTCCGCAAAATCGAATACTGGATTGAAGGAGACCGGAATAAACAGATGAAGCTGGACAGACAGGAATGGGATGCAGAGAAAATTCGGAAAAGACTGACGAAATGGTCTGTTTTCCTTTTAATTTCATTGATTATCTCTCACTTTATGTTCATGTATATTGTGGGCTACGAAGAGGTTTTCCGTATTATGAGTGAAGGACCTGAAGCCAACTCACTGAAGTTTATCGTTATGATCTTCTTTACGATGACATTTTATTTTGTTTTTGCATGGCTTCGTGAGCAGGTTTGCACGTTAGTTTGTCCTTACGGGAGACTGCAGGGTGTATTGATTGACAAACAGACCATCAATGTATACTATGATTTTAAAAGAGGTGAAGGCCGCGCAAAATGGAGAAATAACGAAGACAGAAAAGCGGCAGGAAAAGGAGATTGTATCGACTGTAACCAATGTGTTGTAGTATGTCCTACAGGAATTGATATCAGAAACGGACAGCAACTGGAATGTGTGAACTGTACAGCCTGTATCGATGCCTGTGATGAAGTCATGGAAAAGGTCGGCTTACCTAAAGGGTTGGTACGTTATGCTACAGAAGCTGAGATTGAAAACCGTGATACATTCAGATTCACCCCAAGAATGAAAGCAACAACCGTTATCCTCGCCTTGCTAATTGGATTCCTTGGATTTTTAATGTATGACCGTGGTTCTATGGAAGCCAAATTCATTAAACCCGCTGGTTCTACATTTTTCATTAAGAACGGTAAAATCACCAATACTTTTATTTATACTCTTCTGAATAAATCAAACGAGAAAAAGATCCTTACCATTAAAGTGATCACTCCAACGAATGCGGAAATCACTTATTTCGGTTCTGAAAAAATTATTTTGAAAGGAGATCAGATTCTGAAAGGAAACATCAACATTTCCTTCCCCGAAGATGAAATTAAATTCTCAAAACAAAACATGGTCATCGGCGTATTTGATGAAAAAGGAAAACTTGTAGATTCGTTTGAAACAACTTTTGAAGGACCGTTTAAGCTGGCGCTTTAGGTTGCAGATGGCAGGTGGCAGGTTGCAGACATAGGTGACAGGGATAAGAATAGTAGTTGATATTTCCCTAATTCCCATCCTCCGGAGGGGTGGCGAAAATTCAAAGAATTTTTGACGGGGTGGTTCTCAACAGTCTCTCTCCAAACTTTGAACCTTACACTTTAAATTTTACACTCATTAAGCCTTATATTTCCTCATGAACTGCGTAGGAGTCATTCCGGAGCTTTTCCGGAATACTCTTACAAAGTAGGAATATTCTTCATATCCTAAACGAAAAGCAATTTCTACGAGGCTTTCGTCCAGATACATAAGCATTCTTTTGGCTTCCAGCACTACCCTTTCTGTAATTACATCAGTGGCCGTTTTTTGAACAACAGTCTGGGCAATCCTGTTCAGATGTTTGGATGAAATACCTAATAAAGAAGCGTAATAGGTAATAGATTTATGTTTTGTGAAATTTTGCTCGATAAGGTTTTCAAAATCCTGATAATGTTTAAAATAAGAAAGTCCGGCAGCAGAATCCGTTGTATCAAAGTCCCTTGAAAACAATCTGCTAGCATTGATAAAAATCTGAGACATCAATGATAAAATCAACCCTTCTTTCATGATATTTTTAGTCTGATATTCTTCTCCGAGTTCCATAAATAAACTGATATTTTTCACAAGCTCCTCAGCATCCAACTGTAGTTTTCTGGGAAAAGATACAGATCCAAAAAAGGGAAAATTTCTCAGTTTCTGATTTACATAATGCATTTCATAGAATTCCTGTGAACAAAAGAAAATGTACCCATCAATATCTTCGGAAAGTTCCCAGCTGTGAATCTGTCCCGGCGACAGAAAGAAAAGACTTCCTTCCGAAACTTCATACCTCTGAAAATCGATCTCATGTACTCCTGTTCCCTGAGTAAAAAGAACAGCTGCATAGAAATCATGTCTATGAGGTTTTTCTATATGGCGATGTCCCACCACCAAATGATTCTTCATCGTGTTAAAATAAAAATCTGAAGTGTTTTTACCCGCCTGAAAAAGGTCGATATGAAGAACGGAGATTGGATTCATCTATATTTATATATCATAAGAATTTACAAATTTAGACAAAAAAGATCCAGTATATCATGATCCTTTATATCTGCGACAACAAACATTGCTTTTGAATCATGAATTAAACCACATCAATACCTTTGAAACAAAGTATGACCGCACATTTTACAATATATTTTGGATTAAACTTTAAAAAATTTTTATCTTTGAGGTTTAGGAGTTGTAAAATGAAAATAAATTTACCTGATAAGCTGTATTATTCTATAGGAGAAGTTGCGAAAGCATTCGATGTAAACACTTCATTAATACGTTACTGGGAACAGGAATTCCCGATTATCAAGCCTAAAAAAAACAGAAAAGGAAACCGATATTTCACTCCTGAAGACATCAAAAATCTTCAGATGATCTACCATCTCGTGAAAGAAAAAGGATATACCCTTGACGGAGCCCGTGTCGCTCTGACCACCAACAGTAAAATTTCCGAAACGATTACTCTGATTGACCGCCTGGAGTTTGTAAAAGCTGAGTTGATCAAACTGAAAGAATCTTTAGGAGAAAGAGAAGAAGACTAATTTCTTTGAACATATAGAAACCTCCGCTGCAATTAATTTGCAGCGGAGGTTTTATTGATGGATATACCTTTGGAAGACAATAACTTATTATTATTTTTGTTCAAAACTACTCTTCTTTCTTAAAACTCACCACCAGATATTCTCCGTTTGAACAATATTTCTTACAGCTATCATCTTTAAAGTTTTCAGGTTTTTTGGTATACTCTTCTATATACCTTGCACTTTCAGTTGTATCAGCCGGAACTATAACGATATGGTAATTGTCAACCACTGTATTGTCAGCTTTTTTCAATGCTTCTTCCTTGTATTTCAATGCTTCAGTGTAATTCATATTTCTATCGATTAATAAGGTTAATAGGTATGATAAAAAAATTACAAAAACCAAGCCGTTTGAAGGAAAATACTAATAATTAGTTTATTAAAACGAAACGAATTTAATTTTTTTTAAGACACGACAATCACCATATTTCTATATACTATAAATCATACTATTAATAATCAAATTTCCTCTATATTGTATTGCAATTAGTATTATTATGATGCAAAAACATCTATCTACAGCGACAAAATCTGTAGTGTTAAAAATAAAAATCCAATCAGAGTATTCAGTATCAATTACGAAATTATATCGCCCAAAAGGCAATATTCTCATTGGCTTATACATAATAAAACACTTTCTCTATATCATATTTAACTATTTCATTATCAACTATTGCTGCAATTTATTTTTATCAATAAGTTTACTGCATGATGAGAAAAAACTATTACCGAAAATTAGCATTGATGGTCACATTGCTGACTGTTTTACTGGCATTTCAGAAATATACCAGCCGTAAAAAAGAACCGTTTCCTGAAGTCAGGTTCATTACAAATGCTGCAATGCCAGCAAACTTATCAGATTTTGATCCTAATACGCTGGACAAAGACCAGTGGCAGAAACTTGGATTTTCAGAGAAACAAACTGCCACCATTCTCAAGTATAAAGATATTGTAGGAGGAAAATTTACTTCAAAAGAGCAGTTGAAAAAATGCTACGCTATTTCTGAAGAGAAATTCAGTGAACTGGCCTCTTTCATTTTGCTTCCTGAGATAGGTGAAAAAGGAAATTCAAAAGGATTCACTAATTCATATGGAAAGAAAGGAATTATGATTTCAGGAAAATTCAATCCTGATCAGTTTTCTGCCAATGACTGGCTTAAGATCGGTTTCAGTGAAAAGCAGGCCGAGGCTATTATAAAGTATAGAAATTATCTCGGGGGAAGTTTTATCAGTAAAGAAAAGTTTAAAGAATGCTTCATCATCTCTCCGGAAAACTACAGCAAACTTGCTCCTTATCTTTTACTTCCGGAAAAAACTCCGGAAAACATCAGGAATTTCGGAAAGACCAATACTGTAAAATCCAAGATTCAATATCATCCGTTTGATCCTAATCAGCTGGACTTAGAGGGTTGGAAAGCATTTGGATTTTCCGAAAAACAAGCCATCACTATCATCAGTTATAGGGACAGAAATTTACGGGGAAGTTTTAAAAGCTTAGATGATCTGCAAAAATGTTTTGTGATTTCTGCAGAGAAATTTCACGAAATGAAACCTTATATCAGGTTACAGGAAAAGCAACAGGAAAAAACAGACTTTTCAAAAACAGACCTTAATACCATTACCTTCAAACAGCTTATTGAGTTCGGACTGGATGAAAGAAGTGCCGGTTCAATCATTGGTTTCAGAAAAAAACTGGGAGGTTTTATGAATAAGCAGCAAATTCTAAGCACTTACAACATAGATCAGGATCTTGTTCAGAAACTGATTTCAATTGCACCATTGAACACTTCAGGGTGTTCCTCGGTATTCATTAGTAGAAGCACCTGAGGAATGGCTTAAAAATCATCCTTATTTCAAATACTCGGCAGACAAAATCATATTCTACCGCATCAGTAATCCTGATGATAAAAAAATATGGAAACTTTTAAAGCTCAAACCTGAATATGAAGAAAGAATGAAGTTATACGTAAAATAATATAAAGCCTAAAATTAGATTACACTCTTCCAAATCATATTCTGGAAGAGTGATGTGCTGTAAATAATATCCTGCATTTTAGTGATGCATATAATTGCTTGGCCCGTTAGTTCCTTCGATGGACTCTGGTAGTATTCCATATTTATCCCGTAAATCTACTGTGCCTAGTTTTTTTCCCGTATTAATGTCAATTATACTAATGGTACCGGAATTTAGATTGGGTAGATCCAATAAATTATTCTGTACTGCCACAACGTCTTTTCCAGATTTGGTTTTAAAGAAAGCCATATGATGTGCACCCTTATCTGCATCAAGAGTCTTCAAAAGCTTTAGTTGGGGAAGATTATTAATATCAAAGACAAGTACTTTTCCAGGTTCAGCAAAACTGACATACAATTTGTTGGAATCATCAATATACATTTCAAGTGCCCAGCCTAAACCTTTTGTACTTCCGTCAAAGATCTTAGTAAAAGCATCATATTTTTTGGTTGTAGTATTATAGGGAGCAATCCAGATATCTCCGCCAAGCATTGTTGTAGCAAGTGCATATTGTGGAAACTTTCCGCGTAGTAACAATACTTCTACAGGAGCAGATAAATCCGTTGGAGAGTCTGCTACCTGATAAGTTTCTTTTATTTCGTAAGTGTTCAGGTCTAATAAGGTGCATGTATTCCCCATTCCGGTAGTGAGATCCGGGTGAATAGTGGATGACACCATCATTAATCCTTTTTCCTCATTAATTGAAATACCATGCGGATACATGATAAATTTGTTGGGATTGGCTTGAATCGGAGCTTTAATCGTTTTGATAAGCTGATTATTAGCCGCGTTAAAAACACCTATGCTGCCGTCTTTTGGACCTCCTGCTCCACCCATAAAGGTCATAAAATATCTGCCATCATTCGTAAAGAATAAATTTTCACCAACGGTATTTTCCCCGGTATCAATAGGCGTTGCATTGATTAATATGGGCTGTCCGTTTTTATCTTTTCCTGCTTTCACTTCATAAAGGTAGCTGCCTCCCAGAGCGGTTGTGAACATTTTATTGGCATTTTGATTGTAATAAATATGGTGAGGCAATACACCGACACCTAATTCAAGTTTGCTGCTGATATTTCCAAAATTGGGAGCTTCAGGATCAAGTTCAATAACGGCGATTCCGTCTGGAAATCCTTTTAAACTTCTGTAATCAATGTAAAACGAAGAATCATGCGGGTGATCCGGATAATGATTATCATTTTGACAACTCATTACTATTACCAAAGTAATAAATACTAGAACTGAATTAAATTTTAATTTCATGATTTTCAGGTTATTATTGTTGGTATTATAAATATAAAACATTTTCAATGAAAAATAAAATATATTACACCAATATGTGAAAAACAATATAGCAATAGCAGGTAATGCTTCCATGAGTTACTATCAGGAAGCATGAAATTAAAATCGTTAAAGTATTTTAGGTATTTCTAATCAATTGTTTTACTGGAATCTGCCAGCAAGGAGTTGAGTGTATTAAGTTCCTCATCCGTCATATCTCTCCATTTCCCAATTGGCAGATCAAGTTTGATATTCATGATACGGATTCGTTTCAGTTTTTTCACTTCATATCCGAGATATTCACACATTCTACGGATCTGTCTGTTGAGTCCCTGAGTAAGGATAATTCTGAAATTCATTTCATCAATCTTCTCTACCTCACATTTTTTAGTCACCGTATCAAGGATTGGAACACCGTTTCTCATTTTTTCCAGAAACCTTGGAGTGATAGGCTTGTCTACGCGAACAAGATATTCTTTTTCGTGATTATTGCGCGCTCTCAGAATTTTATTGACAATATCACCATCACTTGTTAAGAGAATAAGTCCTTCACTTGGTTTATCCAATCTTCCGATAGGAAAAATTCTTTTGGGATGGTTGATATAATCTACGATATTATTTTTTTCACGTTTTGTATCTGTAGTACAAACGATTCCCACCGGTTTATTAAAAACAATATACACCGGCTTTTCCTGTGGTTCTCTGATCGGTTTTCCGTCTACTTCTACCAGATCTTCATCAGAAACTTTGGTTCCTAACTCAGGAATTTTCCCGTTTATCTTGATTCTACCTTCTTCCAAAAGTTTATCTGCTGCTCTTCTTGAACAGTATCCCACTTCTGATAAATATTTATTGATACGCGTTTTTTCCATTAGTCTTTTCCGTAACCGGGATAGTTTTTATTTTTATAGGCCTTCAAATCTGTACTCGTTATTCAAAAACTGATCTGTAGCATCTTCAATAGCATAGTCTCCGATTTTAGTACGTCTTAATTGGGTCAGATAAGCTCCTACTCCCAACTCCTGTCCGATATCATGGGCAAGACTTCTGATGTATGTTCCTTTTGAACAGCCTACCATGAAACTCACCAAAGGAAAATCAATTTTAATATCTTTAATGTAATGGATCGTTGTTTTTCTTGCTTTCATTTCCACTTCTTCACCAGCTCTGGCAAGGTTGTAAGCTCTTTCGCCATCAATTTTAATCGCTGAATAAACAGGTGGCTTCTGTTCAATTTCTCCAACAAATTTTTCCAGAACTTCTATTACCTGTTCTTCAGTAATATGGGAAATTTCCTGTTGAAGAATTTCAGGTTTTTCGGTATCGTAGGATTCCGTCTGTACACCAATCTTGATCTCTGTCCAATATTCTTTGGGAGCATCTTGGATTTCAGGAATTTTCTTTGTGAATTTTCCACAACAAACAATAAGAAGCCCCGTTGCTCTGGGATCTAAAGTTCCGGCGTGTCCGATTTTAAATTTTTTAGGAAGGTCAAACTCCCTTTTAAGTTTATATTTCATTTTATTGACAGCCTGGAAGGAAGTCCAGTCCAAAGGCTTATCCAATAAAAAAATGTATCCTGATTTCAGTTCTTCAGCAGTCATGAATGGGTATAAAAGATTTCCTATTTAAAGAAATAAAAATAAATCAACAGGGCAACTCCAACAAAAATACGGTACCAGCCCCAAGGTTTAAATCCATACTTATTAAGCACTCCAATGAATGCTTTGATTGCAATAAGTGCTACAATAAATGCTACAACATTTCCTACGATGAAGATCATAATGTGATCCTGTGAAGCCATAATCATTTCATATCCTTTCTGCGGATTGGGGGTTTCTTTTCCCCAGGTTTTTACGAAAACGGAATACACCGTTACTGCAAGCATGGTAGGAACTGCAAGGAAGAAAGAGAACTCTGCTGCTGCTTTTCTGGTAAGACCTTGTGCCATTCCCCCAATAATAGAGGCTGCACTACGGCTTGTCCCCGGCATCATCGCTAGACACTGCCAGAAACCGATGGTAACAGCATTTCTTATGGTAATTCCTTTTTCATCATCAATCTTAGGGTTCTTGAACCATTTATCGGCAAACAGTAAAACAATACCACCTAAAACCAATACTGAAGAAATTGCAATCTGATTTCCAAGAACGGCTTCAATTTTATCATCGAATAAATATCCCAGCACCAAAGCCGGAACGACAGCAAATGCAAGTTTGAAATAAAACTGAATATTATTTAAGTCAAAAAACTTTTTCCAGTAGGCTACTACCACAGATAAAATAGCTCCAAACTGAATAGACACCTGAAACATTTTTAAAAATTCTGTTTCCTCCAGCCCCATAAGATTTGCAGTAAATCCCATGTGTGCGGTAGAAGAAATCGGAAGATATTCTGTTAATCCTTCTACAATGGCAATAATAATTGCTTTAATTAAATCCATATTCCTTTAAAAAATTAAAAGATTAAGAGATCCGGAAACTCAGAATGCATAATTCTCAATTTCTTAATCTCTTAATCTCAAAATATAAAAATTTATTTATTTTCTTTTTAAGATCGCGTACACTTCTATCACAAATCCTATCACAACAAATAGTGGTGCTATTCTGATTCTTCTGATAGAAAAGATATCGTCATTCCATGAATTAGGATCAAATTTCCCATCTACAGTATTGGCATCGTGTCCCATCATCAGTAGAAATCCTACTACAATAAATGCTAATCCGATCAGCATCCATTTGAAATTCTGCTGTCCGAAATAGAAAGCGTTTTCCTGTGGTACTTCAGCTTCATGTCCAAAGTCTGAAGCGGAAAATTTATTTGTTTTTTTGCTCATTATTAAGAGTAATATAAATCGTCAACGTTTGATTTTAAGAATCTCCATGTAGCGAAAATCGTACTTAAGACAGAAATAAAAATTCCAACACCAAGTACCAGGATAACCAACCAGAAATACTGGTTATTGTCCTGTACGAAAGCTGAACCAATCTGGCTAGTGAAATAATACCACACTCCACCTAACGCAATAAGACCTATTAAAGAACCGATAGCTCCTAAAATAATGGCTTCTACGATAAAAGGTTTAAGGATAAATCTTCTCTTCGCTCCTACAAGCTGCATAGTTTTAATAATAAATCTCTTCGAGAATATTTTCAGACGGATAGAGTTGTTGATCAATACAACCGCCAATATCAGGAACAGAACTGAAAATCCTAAGATCCATTTCAGAATTCTGCTCAGGTTATTGTAGACGTCCACCATTAAAGTACTGTCATTTTTAACATCGATAATTCCGGGAACGGACTTGATCTCTTTAATTGCTTCATCAATCTTTGCAGGATCCACGAATTCCGGTTTTAAAGCCACTTCAATAGAGGAAGGGAAGATATTTTCTTCGAACAATGCATCACTGTCGATTCCCATAGTCTTTTTGGCTTCTTTAGCCGCCATATCCCTTGAAATATAAGTCGCTTTTTTTACAGGAGCTAATAACTGTACCTTTTTAAAAGTTTCTTCCTCAAGTTTTGCAATTTTTACAGAATCTTTAGCATCATAGTTTTCATCAAAGTAGGCGTTCACCACCAACTGTTCTTTGATATAGTCAGAATACTTCTGGGCATTAATCAGAATAAGCCCCATTAATCCTAACAAAAATAACACTAAGGCAATACTTATCACTACTGTAATATTGCTGGACCGAAGCCTTTTCTTATTAAATTCATCTACAGATTTAGCCATTAATATTAAAATTTTTGGCTAAAATAGAAAAAATCTTCCGAAATTTGGGACGAAATAAAGAAAATCACTGTTAATAAAATCATAAAAAACTTTGAGTGTAAAAGCAAAAAAACATCTTGGACAGCACTTCCTGACAGATGAAAATATCGCAAGAAAAATCGTAGAAGGTCTTAGTTTTGAGAACTATAATAACATTATGGAAGTAGGTCCCGGAATGGGCGTTCTTACCAAATATCTTCTTGAAAAGGATCAGAAGATTTATCTTGCTGAAATAGACACAGAGTCTATCGAATATCTGAAAAACAACTATACAAAGGTAACTGAAGAAACTTTTGTAGGCGATTTCCTGAAGCAGGATTTCAGTTTTATCAAAGACGATCAGATTGCTATCATTGGTAATTTCCCTTATAACATCTCGTCACAGATTTTGTTTCAGATTGTAGATCATTATCAATTGATCCCGGAAATGGTAGGAATGTTCCAGAAAGAGGTTGCTGAAAGAACGGCTGCTGTTCCCAGAACTAAAGATTACGGTATTCTTTCTGTTCTGATACAGGCTTATTATGATGTATCTTACATGTTTACGGTACATGAGAATGTCTTCAACCCTCCGCCAAAAGTAAAATCAGGAGTGATCAGGCTTACAAGAAATCCAAAGGAAGGGCTTGCAGGCAATGAAGTTCTGTTTAAACAGATTGTAAAAACAGGCTTCAATCAAAGAAGAAAAAAGCTGTCTAATGCTTTAAAATCACTTAATATTCCTGAAGCCTTAAAAGGACATGAATTTTTAGATAAGAGAGCGGAAGAACTCAGTGTAGCAGATTTTATACACTTCGCGAATCTTTGGAAAGAAAATCAATAAAAACAATCACTATAAAGCTCCTTTACCGGGAGCTTTTTTTCTTGAAGAAATTACGACAACCTTATTCGTTAAAAGTAGAAAGCCTTTCAAATAAATCTGAAAGGCTTTCTTTTATATCACATTATCAATTTTAGTTTCTGTTCTTCAGCATGATCCATCCAGACCAGTTCATCTGAGCTTTTGATTTTGGATACTCAAAGTTGAACTTATACCAGTATGTAGCTGTAGGAAGTCTCTTACCTCCTACTGTTCCGTCCCAGATAGGATTTTCTTTCGAGAATCTGAACATTTCCACTCCATATCTGTCATATATAGAACCGGTAAAGTTTTTAAAGTCTCCAAGAGCTTTAAGATCCAGTACATCATTGATTCCGTCTTCGTTCGGAGTAATGATATTGTTGATCTGTAATGTAAAGAATTCAAGAGATCCCACACAATGTGTTCCTACTCTTCTTACTAGAACAGTATAGTTGGTATTATCCAAAAGATTCGTAAATACATTGGAAGCCTGCCATGTAATACCACCGTCAAGAGAATATTCCAAAGTACTTGGGGTATTGTTCATTGGCGGGTTTTCGGCTGTAATCGTTACTGACTTTTTGATACTTTCATAATTTAAAGCGGTAACAAAAGGAGTTGCAGCGCCCATTACTTTAGCTTCAAAAACTTTCTTACAGATACCGTTATCAATTTCCACTGAGTAGATGCCCCATTGGTTGACATTAATTTTCTGCGTTGTAGCACCTGTGCTCCAAAGATATTTATAACCATCACCAGCTCCTGCATCAAGCGTTACGGTATCACCTATACACATTTCAACATCTTTTAATGGAGAAGTGATTTCCGGTGTTACTTCAATTCTAATCGTTGCAGGATTAAGAGATTTACATCCTTTTGCACCCAGTGCGTATACTGTAAATGTTGTAGTCTGATATAGTGTAACGGTCTGCATATTCCCTGTTCCCATGAAATTGCTCCAAAGATAAGTATCCCCTCCTTCAGCAGTAAGCGTTACAGATTCCCCCGGACATATTTTTATTCTGGAAGCTTTCAATTTAGCAGTTGGTGTTGCTTCTTTCTGCAATGTCAATTCTACAATTTTACTACAGAATCCTCCATTGGAAACAAGCACATACAGAATCTGCCCATCATTACCATTATAATTTAAAGGAGTCTGAATATAGCTGTTATTCTGTGCAATGGCATCCGCCTGATTTTCATAGAATTTAAAGATAGCTCCAGGCGTTGGGCTGATGGTAGGCATAATTGTACTTAAATCAAAAGTAGTAATATCCGGTGTAGTACAAAGCAGCAATGTTGCATCCTGAGCCTGAGGTGTTGTGCCTCCGTGAATCTGGATGGAAGCTTTACCCGGACATGGGTTACCGGGAACACTTACTTCAATGGTATAGGTACCAGGCTGTATTGCAGTAATTGTATTTGTTGTTGCATTAGGTATTGGAGTACCGTTAAAAAACCACTGATAAACAAGGTTAGGATCATTTACAGACGCTGTAATTACCTGAGGTACATTATCACATACATTGATATCTGAAGGTAATTTTGTTCCTGCAGGGTCTAAAAGGTCTACCCCGATATTGAAAGATCCTCCTTCAAGAAATACTGCAGAGTCATAACTGTGGTCACTATAATCGGCAATTACCATTTTGAAGTGGTATTGCTGTCCTGCTACTACAGTTGCTGTAGCAGTCAATGGAATCGTTCTCCCATTAAAATTTGTTTCAACATTCCCGGTGTTATATCCTGCAAAATATTGTTCGTTTACGGCACCGCAACTACCTGCAATTGCAGGGTGAATATTGGTAATACTTACAGGTCCTGCTCCTCCCGGAAGTACAGCCATATTTACATAAGGCCCACCTGAAGTAGGTCTCAATAAGATGGCAAATGCATCTGCAAAGGTACAAGGGAACGAGCCTGTATATTCTTCTGAGGCAATCAGATAATTAAACTTAATCTGAGAGGTTGTTGGAACGAAGTCAAACTCCAAAAGTACAGCATCATTCAATCTGCTTTCCACTACTCCAATCACCTGCGCAAGGTCAGCATCTGATCCTCCACCGTTGACGTCACTAAGGCCACCTTCAAAGGTATTACCAGCTCTTCTTGCATACCCTGTAGAAAGAATAAGCCCGTCTTTAAAGGGAAAGTTGGTTGCAGCCTTATGAAAATATCCCCATGCTCTGTCTGCATCACTTGGAGCGTGGTTAGGCGTAATCTTCACATTGGACACATTGGGAGTAAGACAGGTATTCGTCCCGGATGAGATCAATACATCTTTAACCATCTTTTCAATTGTGTAAGCGGTTTCAGGATACTGCGGAGCATTCACATCAATAAAAGCACCAGCTCTTGCGGACAGATTTGAAGGTGTTTCTTTTGCATGTTTTCGTGGCGGCAGATTTTGTGAAAATAAAAAAGTCGAGATGACTAAAAAAAATAAACAAAGCGGTAGATATCTTCTCATAATATTTTTGTTTCAACAAATTTAATTTTTTTTTAAATATCTCACATACATATTTATATTTTTTACCATAAAAAAACAAAATAAGAACGTCTTAAAGCAAATTTTCATTAATCTATTGATATTCTAAGCAACCCTAAATAGTGTGGTAGCATTGTATTATAATTTATTTTACCATAGTGCATGCATATTTTAAATAATTCACAAAACACCATAGTGTTTATTATTAAAAACAACAAAATCTTTCATTACTGAAAGATTTTGTTGTTAATTTTTTATTCTGATAAATATTTAGTTTCTGTTCTTTAAAAGAATCCAACCGGAGCGCTGTTCCATTTTTTTGCTTGCAGGATTTTCCCACTGTACCCTGTACCAATAAGTAGCAGTAGGAAGATTAATTCCTTTTAAAGATCCTGTCCATATAACATTACCCTTACTGGCTTTGAATACTTCGGCTCCGTATCTGTCGAAAATAGAGGCTGCGAAATCTTTGTATCCGCTTATTCCGGTGAAGTCAATTGTATCATTTACTCCATCCATATTAGGCGTAATGGCATTACTGATAATGAATGTAAAGTAATCCAGTGAAGTACCACATTTGGCACCTTTCACTCTTACCATTACAGAATACATCGTGTTATTCAAAACACCTGTAAACACATTGGATGCCTGCCATGTTAACCCTCCGTCTATAGAATATTCTAAAGTTCCACCTGTAGGATTACTTGCAGTAAGCGTAAGAATATGGTTGTCATAAACAATATTGGTAAACTGTGGTAGATCCGGATTGATCAGTTGTGCAGAGAAAGTTTTAGAACAGACTCCATTACTGATTATTACAGAATATGTTCCGGGAATATTAGTGGTTATGGTTTGAGTGGTTGCTCCTGTACTCCATACATAAGTATAGTTCGGTCCTGCCCCGGCATCCAGAGTTCCTTTATCTCCGGCACAGACAAATACATCTTTTAATGTAGAAACAATTGCCGGAACTACTTCAATGGTAACCTTAGCCGGATTCACAGAGCTACATCCGTTTCCTCCTAATGCATATACGGAATACTCTGTGGTTACTGTAGGAGTAACAACCTGTGTGTTTCCGTTTCCTGTAAGACCTACCCAGTTATAAGTAATTCCTCCGGTCGCAGTTAATGTCACAGATTCACCTTCACAAATTTTTAATTTAGATGCGGTAAGGCCTGCTATTGGCGGACCAACCTGAACTGTAACAGTTGCCGGTGTTGCAGAAATACATCCGTTTGCTCCGACAGCAAATACTGTATACACAGTAGTTGTAGTAGGTGAAACAACCTGAGTATTTCCATTTCCTGTAAGACCATTGCCCCAGTTATAGGTTACCCCTCCGGAAGCAGTTAATGTTACTGATTCTCCTATACAAATACGCGGTTGTGATGAAACTAATGCAGCAACCGGTTGTACTTTATCTTCCTGAACTGTTACTGTTGCAGTAAATGTACAATTTAGGTTTCCTGGTTGTGATACATTAGTAACTGTTAAAGTATATGTTCCGCCAGCACTTACAACAGGGGTAAGTGTATTACCTCCTGAGACAATAGTTCCTCCTGCCGTTGTCCATGCAATGGTAGACCCTGCAGGTACAACAGATGTTGAAGCATTGATCGTAATCTGTGGAGTTGTACATGTAATTGTCTGTGGTGCTGCTATGGTAAGAGTCGTTTGAGCCGTACTTAATAATTGAAGAGATACTACATAGCTGCAGCCTCCATTACTTACTAATACATAAATAGTCTGACTTCCTCCCGGAGGTGTATACGTTGTAGGCGTTACAATAAAGTTTCCGTTAGCCGCGTTGGCATCAGCCTGACTGATATAGTAAGTAAAAGTTACTCCTGCAGTAGTTGTGATCTGAGGCTGAGCTTCAGTAAGATTATAAGTTAATCCTGGCTGATAACACTTATGAAGTATTGCATTTTGTGCTGTAAAAGGTTCCGAAACTTCTATTGTTATCGTTGCAGGGTTTTGAGAGATACAACCATTGGCGCCCACTGCTGTTACCGTGTAAGTAGTGGTGACAGTAGGTGAAACAACTTGTGTACTTCCGTTTCCTGTAAGACCATTACCCCAGTTATAGGTAGCCCCGCCTGAAGCGGTAAGTGTTGTAGAATTTCCTTTACAGATTTTTATTTTGCTGGCTGTAAGGCCGGTAACTGGCGGAGCGCTGTTTCCTGTTACGGTGACAGTTCCTACCGCTGTACAGCTGATATTTCCAGGCTGATAAACTTTTGTTATTGTTAAAGTATAGGTTCCGGCAGCATTAATCACAGGATTTAAAGTAGTACCTCCTGAAACAATATTTCCTCCTGTAGTAGTCCAGTTGAAAGTAGCTCCTGCCGGATAAACGGAGGCTGATGCATCCAATGTAGTCTGAGAGTTGTTACAGGTAAGCACTGCCGGAGGGGCAATGGTAGGTACCATCTGTGGAGCTTTTACCAGTTGGAGTTGTGCTACTTTTGCACAGAAACCATTGGCTACTCTTACATACACCGTTCCACCCGCACTCTGATGAGCTGTTGGATTAGGAATTGTATTGGCATTTCCTGCATTGGCATCTGCCAAAGTAGTATAATATGAAAACACGGCTCCCGGAGTAGTACTTATGGAAGCTTGTGCAGATGTTAAATTAAACGTTGCATTTCCGGCAGTATAACAGGCTGTCAGTGTAGCATTCTGGACTGTAGGAGATGTTCCGCCTACCACAGTGATAGTAGCCTCTCCCGGACAGGTATTTCCCTGGATGAAAACCTTAACGGTGTATACCCCTGGTGCTGTTGCCGTGTAACTTACATTGGTAGCTCCTGCAATCGGAGTGGTCCCCTGATACCACTGATACGTTATATTAGGCCCCTGTACAGAAGCTGTAAAAGTCTGTGGTGTATTATCACACATATTAACAGAGTCAGGAAGCTGCACGCCTGCCGGATCCAGAATTTTCACTCCGATATCAAATGATCCTGCTTCAAGAAATACGGCTGAATCAAAGTTCGGATCCTGATAATCTGCAAGTACAATTTTAAAATGATAGGTTTCTCCAGGAATTACAGTTGCTTTTGCTGTAAGCGGAATGGTGCGTCCATTAAAATTGGTTTCGATCTGAGCGGTATTGGTACCTCCGTAATAAGCTTCATTTTTAGGTCCGCAGTTTTGATATTGAGGGTGGATATTGGTTACACTTACAGGCCCTGCTCCTCCCGGAAGCACTGCAAGATTGGTATACGTAGGATCAGATGCTTTTTTTAACAGTAAGGCAAAACCGTCTGTAATAGTACATGGAAAGTTTTGCTGATATTCTTTAGAAGCAAACAAATATCTGAAAGTAATTTCAGTAGAAGCAGCGACAAAGTCGAATTCTATAGAAGTAGCGTTGGTTAGGTTATTATTACCGATTGATAAGGCATTCGCCAGATCTACATCTCCTCCTGTTCCCAGATCATCACTTAAAGTTCCCTGAAAAGTATTCCCGGCTTTATTGGCATAACCTGTTGAAAGTATAATTCCCTTACTGAAAGGAAAATTAGTATTTGATTTATTAAAATATCCCCAGCTTCGGTTCTGATTGGTAGCAGACACGTTGGGAGAAACGGTTACATTGCTTACCGTTGAACTCGTACAAGTGCTACCTCCTGATATAAGAACATCATTGATCAGCTGAGTTATAGGATAGCCGGATTCCGGGTAGCTTGGTGCATTTACATCTATAAAAACACCTGCCCTTAAAGAAGCAGCTTTAGGTTTTGCAGCAATTTCTACCCTTCCTTTATTTTGAGCCAAAACAAAGTTTCCCATGAAAGCTAAAAATAACGCTAAAAATAAATTTCCTCTCCTCCTATTTAACATTTTATATTATTTTGAACAAAAATACTATTTTTTTTGATTGAAATTCAAGTTAACACAATTTACATTATTACTAACGCAAATTTATTTATATTAGAATATCAACTCTGTTTATTTTAAAATAATAAAAAAAGACTGACAAAATAGTCAGTCTTTCAGTTATAGTTTAAATTATTCTATATTTTTAAGTAATATCCATCCTGTTTTTACAGTAAGTTCTTTACTTGCAGGATCTTCGAAGGTTACCTGATACCAATAGGTAGAAGTAGGAAGCTTTTTGCCCTGGAAATATCCGTCCCAATATGGATTGATCTTCGCTGCTTTGAACACTTCTCTTCCGTAACGGTCGAAAACCTGTCCGCTGAAATCTTTATAGTTAACCACCCCGCTGAAATCAATGGTATCATTAATATTATCACCGTTTGGAGTAATTACATTTTTCATCACGAATGTAAAGAATTCAAGGAAACCTACACAGCTGGTAAATTTGACCCTAACTCTGATCGAAATGATTTTATTTTTAGGTACATTATTAAACACATTGGAAGACTGCCATGTAACTCCGTTATCTACTGAATATTCCAGGATACCATTACTTGGATTGCTTGCTGTAATGATCATTGTTCCACTCTCATTATAATCCACTTTTATCACTTCAGGGATTACAGCTTTAATAACTTCGGTTTTGAATTCTTTTGAACAAACTCCGTTACTGATCGTTACCGAATAGACTCCCGGAGTAGCTACTGTAATACTCTGACTGGTTTCACCAGAACTCCACTGATACGTATATCCGGGGCCTGAACCTGCATCCAGAATGATTTTATCACCCTGACAGATATGTCCTCCTTTTAAGTTGGAAACGATAGCCGGAACTACTTCAATGGTAATACGTGCCGGCTGAAGAGATTTACATCCCTGTGCTCCAATAGCATATACCGTGTATGTAGTTGTCTGAGTCGGGCTTACCGTTCTGATTCCTCCGGTAGTGGCCGCTGAATCACTCCATTCATACGTTACACCGCCGGTAGCTGTTAACACTACGGATTCACCGGCACAGATTTTCAATCTCGGTGCTGTAACCAGCGCTGTTGGTGTTTCTTCTTTTCTTAATGTTAAGGTCGCAATTTTACTACAGAAAGCGCCATTGGAAACCAATACATATAATATCTGACCATCTGTTCCGGGATAGTTGGTAAGATTGGTGATATAACTGTTATTTTGAGCCTGTGCATCGGCCTGATTCGCATAAAAACGGAATACTGCTCCTTGTGTTGTACTGATCAGAGGTTTTGCTGTTTCCAGATTAAAACTGGTAATGGCCGGTGTCGTACAGAGTTTAAGTTCAGCATTCTGCACGGTAGGACTCGTTCCTCCAATAATGGTAATAGAGGCTTCACTTGGACACTGATTCCCCGGAACCATCACTTTTACAGTATAAACTCCTGCCTGGGTAGCTACATAAACAGCGCTGGTTGCTCCTGGAATAGCCACTCCATCTTTATACCACTGATAAGTCATTCCCGGAATTGCTGCGACCTGTGCCTTTAACTGCTTTGGTGTATTATCACACATGTTGATAGTACCTGGTAACACAACTCCTGTTTCGTCTACAATTTTAATTCCTACGTCGAAAGATCCTCCTTCTAAGAAAACTGCAGAGTCATGAGACGGGTCTTTGGCATCTGCCAATACCATTTTGAAATGATACGTTTGTCCTGGGATTACATCTGCTACAGCTGTTAAAGGAGTTGTTCTTCCAAAATAATTGATTACTAAATGCGGATTTGCCAGTGCTCCAAAAAAAGCTGCATTGATTGGCCCACAGCTGAATCCATTTCCTGCAGGAACAATATTGGTTGCACTTACAGGTCCGGCACCTCCCGGCAATACTGCCAGGTTAGTATAGGTAGGATCTCCAACTTTCTTTAATAAAAGAGCAAAGGCATCAGAATACCCCAGACAAGGATAATCCGAAGTATATTCATCAGAAACGAATATGTAATTAAATTTCACCTGGTTTGAATTTGGAACGAAATCAAACTCAAGGGCTACCGCATCGGTTAAGCTTACATTGGCTCCGGTAGCGGCTACAAGATCAGCATCACTTCCTGTTCCTACTGATTGTCCTACAGCTGATACATAGTTATTACCAGCTTCTGAAGCGTATCCTGTAGTAAGGACAATCCCATCCGTAAAAGGAAAATTGGTTGTTCCTTTATGAAAATAACCCCAGAATCTGTTGCTGTTTGTTACATCATGATTAGGAGATACCGTAACGTTGGTGACATTGGCTGTTGTACAGTTGGTACCTCCATTGATCAAAATATTCTTTACCAATTGCTCGGGAGTATAATTTGAAGGGGTGTAAGGTGGTACATTCACATCTATAAATGCTCCAGCCCTAAGCGCCGCAGCAGAAGGTTTTATTCTTTCTGATTTTCTGACAGGCCTCGTTTGAGAAAATGCAGAAACGGAAATCAATAAAAAAGAAAAAAGGAAAAAATAGTTTTTTAGTCTATAGATTAACATTTTGTTTTCATTTGTTCAAATGTAGCAAAAATAATTATACTAAATCAGCCTTTAACATTACTATTTTATAATCTGACAGGTAGATTCACAACATTTTTTTCTTATTATTACATTTTCCGCAAATCATTTTGAACAGAAATTAACCCATAAAAAAACAGACCAACGTATTGATCTGTTTAAACTTTAACTGCCATTATTCCGGTTCTTTATCATCTTTTTTCAACTGGTCTATTTCATTCTGCAACTGAGAGATAATATCTTTTAAGGCTTTTATTTCGTTTTTGTTCGAGCTTACATTGCTTTTGAGTATTACATTTTTTGCTCTTTCATTATGATCTTCTTCATCTTCGTCTTCGTTGATTTCCTCAATATCTTCCTGGATATCTTCTATATCTTCGTTGATCTCTTCAATGTCTTCGCTGATTTCTTCAAGATCTTCCTGAATATCTTCGATATCTTCACTGATCTCCTCAATATCCTCCTGAATATCTTCAATTTTCTCGTGGCTTTTATTCACAGACATCTGAATGAAGATCGCAAGATAAATAGCTTCCAGAGAAAGTACCGTAGTCAGAATAAGAAGCATTTTATCAAAATCAACGATATCCAGCATCGGAAGTAAAAACGAAGTAACGAACAGCAATGTATGGACAATCAGGGACTGAATAGATCCTATCCATGAGGTAATGCTGTCGGCTATCTTCTCAAGAACTTCTGTTTTTTCATTATATTTTTTCATCCTTTATATTTTTACAACAGTTCCTTTGTCACTCCTAATCCAAACAATGCAAAGTCATATTTTGCAGGGTCTTTTTCATCAAATTTTCTGATGGCGATATCCAGTTCCTCTACCGTTTTCCAGTCATTCTGTGTTCGCGAAACCAACCCTAATTTTCTGGAGATATTTCCGGTATGCACATCCAGAGGAATGGAAAGATATTTCTGATCTATATTTTCCCATATTCCAAAATCTACTCCCCGTTTATCTTTACGCACCATCCATCTTAAAAACATAATAATTCTTTTAGCAGAAGAATTTTTATAAGGTGAACTGATATGTTTATGACTTCTGTGTTTTTCCGTTTCCAGGAAATCACTTCTGAATCTTTCTATGGCGTGGAGAAAATTATTCTCAGATTGTTTCACTTTAAATAAACTTTCCAGACTTTCATTTTCTTTATAAATTCTGTTAAACTGTCTGATAAAATAAGAAAAATCCTGCCCATTAAACGTTCTGTGAATACTTTTATCCTGAAGCATTTCCAGATCTTTTTCACCATAATTCATTACAAAATCATAGGGAGAATTGCCCATAATATCAAGCATTTTATCTGCAGAATTAATGATCGACTTTCTGTTTCCCCAGGAAATTGTGGCGGCCAGAAATCCAGCAATCTCAATATCCTGTTTTAAGGAAAAACGATGTGGAATCTGTATCGGGTCATTTTCAATAAAATCAGGAGCGTTATACTGATCTGCTTTTTCGTTGAGAAAATCTCTGAGTTCTTCAAATTTCAACATATTCATTCTAAATCTTTACACTCTCCAATGCTTTTGGTAAAAATGTGTTGGGAAATATTTCTCTCGCTTCATCCGTAAATACTGTCAGATCTCCATATCTATTGGAAAAATGACCTAAAATCAACTTTCCAACCTGAGCTTTCTGAGCAATGGTAGCAGCTTCCAAAGCCGTAGTGTGACCGGTATAATCTGCCATTTCTTTCAGATCATGCAGGAATGTGGATTCATGATAAAGAACCGTTACATTTTTAATAATAGGAATCACACTTTCCAGATAACGGGTATCACTGCAAAACGCATATGATACCGACGGAGCCGGGTCAACAGTCAGAATTTCATTTTTAAGAACATAGCCATCGCTTAATACAAAGTCCTTCCCTGCTTTGATATTGTGATAATCACAGGTTTCAATTTCACTGTACTTCGCAATCTCTTTCATATTAAGATGCCTGTCTTTTGGTTTTTCTTTAAAAAGATACCCATTACAGTAAATCCTGTGATCCAACGGAATAGTATATACTTCTATTCTGTTGTCTTCATATATTTTTTCAGAATAATCTTTATCCAGTTCATGATAAACCACTTCAAAACCACGATGGGTTTCTGTAATCTGAAAAATGGTTTCCATCATCTTCTTAATTCCTTTAGGACCATACACATGCAAAGGCATATCTCTTCCTAAAAGTCTGAAAGAAGCTATAAGTCCCGGAAGCCCGAAACAATGGTCTCCATGAAGATGGGAGATAAAAATATGATTGATTTTTGAAAATCGTGCTTTTGCCTTTCTCAACTGTACCTGAGTGCCTTCTCCACAATCGATCAGGAAGAGTCTTTCTTCCATTTCCAGCAGCTGTGCTGTGGGTGATGTGTTGATGGTCGGAATCGCAGAGTTAAAGCCTAATATTGTTAAATAAGTACTCAAATCAATAATTTATGATAACAAATGTACAACAGAAAATATAAATAGGGATTTCACCCTGATATTAAAATTTAATCAGTTACTTTTAAAAAATCCATAAATAGGTCTAATGCCTGTTTACGGTGACTGATTTTATTTTTGTCTTCGGGATCCATTTCAGCAAAAGTTCTTTCATAACCTTCAGGAACAAAAATCGGATCATAACCGAAGCCTTTGAAACCTTTATTTTCTGTCAGTAAATTTCCGTGAACTCTGCCTTCAAAATATTGAGCGCCATTTTCATCATAGTAACACAGAACCGTCACAAAATAAGCTTTTCTGTTTTCAATGCCCTGCATTTCTTCCAATACCTTTTCGATATTTTTTGCAAAATCATGATCTCCGGCATAACGGGCAGAAAAAATCCCGGGTCTTCCGTCCAAAGCTTCTACTACCAAGCCGCTATCATCTCCCAGACTTGGAATTCCGGTCTTTTCAAAGCAATATTTCGCTTTGATCAGGGCATTAGCATGAAAAGAATCGCCATCTTCCACAATTTCTTCGTGAATATTATAATCGGTAAGGCTTTTCACCACGCAATCACTTCCAAGGATCTGTTGAATTTCTTCTTTTTTGTGTTCGTTGTGTGTAGCTACTAATAATTCCATTTCTATATTCATTTTCAATTTTACTTTTTTAATCAGATTACTTACATCTCAGCATAATGCACTTTATACTTTTTCATAAAGAGATAATAGAACAGAGAGAAAAGTACAATTCCAACAGCTAATACAAGCCATTCCGAAACATGAAGCACTTTTGCAAAACTCTCATCTTTACCATACAGAACCAATAACGACAGTGTTAAATTATTAAATGCATGCAGCAATATCGGCATCAGTAAAGATTTTGTTTTATGATAGACCAATCCCAGTACACAGCCCAACATTACAGCGCTGATAAACTGCCATGGATTTCCGTGAACTACTCCAAAAATAATGGAAGCATACAGAATCGCTTTCCAGGGTTCTACTCCCTTATTAATCAATCCTTTCTGAATAATTCCCCTGAATATAATTTCCTCAAAAATCGGAGCCATGATTACGGTCATGATAATCATGACAACAGGATTATCTGTCAATTGGCTCATCAGCTGGGTAAAATATTCATAAAAATCGCCGAAAAAAGGCCCTGTAGTTGGGATCTGAGCGGCTACAAATTCGGAAATAAACATCATTCCCGCCATCATTGGAAATATGAGGAGATAGGTTGAAAAATTAACTGATGATAAGTTAAAGTTAAGTCTCTTTTGCGTAGTACGTCTTACAATGAAAAAGTCAAAAAAGGCAATGGCAGTAAGGAATCCTACAGAATTCGCCACCATCAGAAACCAGTCTTTCAATTCAATATTTTCCCTGAAAACCACTTTCCAAAAAGTACTGAATAAAGAAACAGCCATTGTTCCCACGAATAATCCAACTACCAAGACAACACCGCCCAACCAAGTAAACGTAAACTTCGGATATTTGCTATTTTCCATCCTTTCTCTGTAAAAGTTTATGAGAAACAAAGATAATTTTTTTGACTGCTACAGGCAACTAAAAAAGGATTTTCTTATTTTCGTTCCTTTATCCATGAACATCACAAAATGAATACAGAATCTCCTTTTCAAAGAATTGAGTCTACAACCAACAGATTAATGACTGTTGTTCTGAATGGGCTTTTCTTTGTAATCTTTATTCCTTTCGCTTTGATTTTCGTTGCAGGTCCTGCTTACGGAATTTATAAAAGAGGATTTGAAGCTATGCTGTACCCTGCTCTGATCGGCTGGGGGCTTTCATTTCTGATTCTGATTCCTGTTATCCGCTATTTTATGATCAAACGGAAAAAGCCAGCCCAAAAAATTGTAGTTGACGAAACCGGACTTTTATTTTATAATTCAGGAAATGAAATTGTGGATCAGATCCTCTATACAGATCTCCGGCCTTCAAGACAGAATTTTGATATTTATACAGTCAATCCGGTAGGATCAGGTATTGCTCCTTTACTGGAAATAACAATCTTATCAGAGAAAAAGGAAGAAACTACCAGACGTATTGATATGAATCTTCCTTTGAAGGTGGTAAGAAATAAATCGACTTTGTATGCCCATTTCCTGCAGGGTATTGTTACTTTCCGCCCTGATTTAACGATAGATCCTTTTGTTTTCCGGAGCTATTCTATTGATACGGAAACATGGAAAGTGAACAGCAAAGGGATTTCTCCGGGAGGCTGGCTTTTATTTCTCGCTACCCTTGTTATTACTGCGCTTATATGCGGTTTTGTTTTTTTATTATCTGAAACCAAAAATTAAAATGACAGAAAAATTCCAGGCCATAGAATCCAAAATCAATAAACCTGTTACCTATTTTTTAATGGGGATTATCTGGATCGCTATCATTCTGATTATTGTGGTAATCGGGGTCATTTTCGGTCATATTTACAATCATTTCAGACAATATTTGGAAAATGATCCCGGGATTTTTTTCACATTAATTATTGCCTTGCTTCTTCTTATATTTTGTGCTATCGCTTTGATAATGGCTTTAACGTACAGAAAAAAACAAAGAATCCGAAAAGCAGTTGTGGATGAAAAAGGAGTTACTTTCTATAACAATCAGAATACAATCATTGACACCCTATTATATGAGGAACTTCAGTCTACTCAAAGTTCTTCTGACGATGTATTTGTCCTCAACACTCAGACCGTAAAGTACGGCAAAACGACATTGCAAATTTACCAGAAAGACAGAACAGGTAAAATTATACAAGCCCCTGTAGATCTTAATTTGCAACTGGTTATTGTAAGTAACCAATATGAGCTGTACCGTCATTTTCTTAAAGGCATTCAGCATTTTCGTCCCGATCTGAAAATAAGTCTGCAGACTATTGAGCAGTACAATCTTAGTTCAGAACCGCAAAAAACCGAATTTGGGATATTTGAATATGTCATGTCTGCTATTTTTATCCTTGCTGCAGCAGGTTTGATTTACGTTTTTACTTTAGTCATAAAGATTTTGATTTAGAGTGAGAAATTCATCCTTAATCCATGTACTTTTCCATGTATAGTATACTTCAGATTCTGTAACTTTTAAGAAGAAAAAATGAGTCATTATAAATGGAAAACCACTGTTTCTAAAACTCTTTTATTCACCTACTCTACAACCTGATAAGCATTGTTGTCATTTAAATTTGAAAACCTCGTAAAAAATCACGATTTTTGCAACTTCAAAATACGATATGTCAGACTTAATCAAAGAAATACAAAAAAGAAAGACCTTCGGGATCATTTCCCACCCGGATGCCGGAAAAACAACTCTTACAGAAAAGTTACTTCTTTTCGGGGGAGCAATTCAGGAAGCGGGTGCGGTAAAATCCAACAAAATAAAAAAAGGAGCTACCTCCGACTTTATGGAAATTGAAAGACAGAGAGGAATATCTGTAGCAACTTCCGTATTGGCTTTTGAATACAGAGACCACAAAATCAATATTCTCGATACTCCTGGTCACAAGGACTTTGCGGAAGATACCTACAGAACATTAACTGCTGTAGACTCCGTAATTGTGGTGATTGACGTTGCAAAAGGGGTTGAGGAACAAACTGAAAAACTGGTTCAGGTTTGTAGAATGAGAAATATCCCGATGTTGGTATTCATCAATAAACTGGACCGTGAAGGTAAAGATGCCTTCGATCTTTTGGATGAAGTAGAACAAAAATTAGGATTAACGGTTTGTCCTCTTTCTTTACCAATTGGTATGGGAAGTGATTTCCAGGGAATTTATAATATCTGGGAAGACAATATTCAGTTATTCTTAGAAGAGAAAAAGCAGAAAGTTGGAGATTCTATTAAGTTTGATGATATCAATGACACTTCTATTGATGATGTTATTGGTGAAAAAGCGGCAAAAACTTTAAGAGAAGAGCTGGACCTGATCCAGTCTGTTTATCCTGAGTTTAACCGTGAAGATTATATGAAAGGAGATCTTCAGCCGGTATTTTTCGGATCAGCTTTAAATAACTTTGGGGTACGTGAATTATTGGATGCTTTTATTGATATTGCTCCAATGCCACAGCCCAAAGAAAGTGACACGCGTCTGGTAAAACCTGAAGAAAGCTCTTTCACAGGATTTGTTTTCAAAATCCATGCGAATATGGATCCTAAGCACAGAGACAGGCTTGCTTTCGTAAAGATTGTTTCAGGAACCTTCAAGAGAAACGAAAATTACTTATTGGTAAGAGAAGGCAAAAAAATGAAATTCTCCTCTCCTAACGCGTTCTTTGCAGATAAAAAAGAAGTGGTGGAAGAAAGTTTCCCTGGTGACATCGTAGGTTTACATGATACCGGAAGTTTCAGAATCGGAGATACATTGACTGGTGGAGAAAAACTAAGTTTCAAAGGTATTCCTAGCTTCTCTCCTGAACATTTCCGTTATATCAATAACAATGATCCGTTAAAAGCTAAGCAATTGGCGAAAGGTATTGATCAGCTGATGGACGAGGGAGTTGCACAGCTGTTTACGCTTGAAATGAATGGAAGAAAGATTATCGGAACGGTAGGTGCCCTTCAGTATGAAGTTATCCAATATCGTTTAGAACATGAATATGGTGCAAAATGTACTTATGAACCGCTATCTATGCACAAAGCTTGCTGGGTAGAAGCTGATGAGAAGTCTGAAGAATTCAAAGAATTTGCAAGATTAAAGCAGAGATTCCTGGCGAGAGATAAATACAATCAACTGGTATTCCTTGCAGACTCTTCTTTCACGATTCATATGACGCAGGAGAAATTCCCGAATGTGAAATTACACTTCATCAGTGAGTTCAGAGAAAATTAAAAAGTAAACAGACAAAATCGCTAAAAGTCGAAATTGTTTATCCTATAGATCCGCAGAAGTTTTCTGCGGATTTTTTTTTTGTATAGTATGAAACCACCCCGTTAAAACTCTTTTGAATTTTCGCCACCCCTCCAGAGGATGGGAATTTTTAGATTTCCAAACTACTATTGAGTAAAAAGACAAAGCTTTAGAATAATTTCAATACCTCAAATTCAGAAAAACGCTTTGTAAATCTTTTGTAAAACAAATACAAAACACTGAAAATATAACAGTTACTATTTTACCAGCACAATACATTCTATTTACAATCTTTACAAGAACTTCCCTTCTAATTTTACTTCATCAAAAAAATTAATGTTATGAAAAAGTTCATATTACTCGCTGCCATATCAGGCACTTTCATTATGTGTAAAAAAGCAGAAGCTACACAGGATAAAATAAATGAAGCAATCTATTCCGCAGACAGTGCTGCCACAGTGGCTACAGAAACCATTGATCATGTCAGTAAAACAGCAGACAAAGTTCTTGATTCGGCCAGTATTAAAATAAAAGATTTTGAAAATACAAAAAATGACATCCGGCAAAAGATAGAACACACCTCCAAAATGGTGGACTCTTTATCTGATAAAATAGCTGCTACAAAACTGGAATCCAAAATAGAGAAAAAGGATTCTATGGAGAAAAGATCTGAAAAAATTGCAGTAAAAGCTCCAGCCCCAAAGGTTATTAAAGAAACCAAAATTATTTACAGAGAAAAGCCTAAAAATGACAGCTATAAACTGAATATGTCCAAAGATAAAATGGTAAAATCAGGATATTTGGTGATAAGAGCTGAAAATGCTGAAACGGTGAAGGAAATTATCCGAGAGGAAGCTAACAGAAATAACGGTTATATCAAAAGTGAAAATCTGTCTTATGTGGAATCAGCAAGCCCTGATGGAGAAGACCAAAAAGTATACAGTCTGGATATCAAAGTTCCTATGCAGCATTTTGATGGCTTAATGGAGGATATCAATAGCAATGTTGGAGATATTGATACAAAAGATATTCAGGTTTCAGGGCGTAACTATATGGACAATGCGATCTGTACGATCAATGTAAATATCAGTGAAAAAGCTAAAACAGAAACAGAGCCTAAAACTTTCGGTGGAAAGTCACTTGCTGCCATTGAATCCGGCTGGGATGTTATTACTTCCATATTCCTGTTTATCCTACCCTTATGGCCTTTATTCCTGATTGCCGGTATTGGATATTATTTCTATAAAAAGAAGAATAAAAACATCGTTGATAATGATTCTCATTAGATTTTTAATATTTTTTTAATGAGGTTTGGAATTGATTTTCGATTCTTATATTTAATTTTATCAAATATTCAACGAAAGTGTTGTTTATTATAAAAATTACTCTTAACTTTAAGTATAAGCAAAATGTAAAGAATCTTCGATAACACGAGGTTCAAAGATCAATTTGGAAATTTTATTTCATATATTAATATTTTGTGATTTGGTGTAAAATAAGGCCCTCATATTGAGAGCCTTATTTGTTTTATTTCATATTCACTACTTTATCTACAATAAACTTTGTGTTTCCTCTCCAGGGAAGGGCACCATTGTACTCTTTGTAATGCAGGTCAAAAGTTTTACCGCTGTTGGTTTCCAGTTGTTTGAAAACTTCGGGGTCATCTACAGAAAATTCAAACTCATAGCTTGTAATAGTTCCTGTTTTTCCTCTTCCAAAGCCTTCCTGAATCAGCTTACCTTCATACGTTTTGAAGACATAACCTTTTTTCATAGCATAGTTCAGGTATCCGGATTTTACTCCTTCTCCGAAAACGAAATAGTACTTATACCAGACAAACACGCCCAGTAACAACAGTACGACACCAAGGGTGATCCACAAAGATTTTTTCATAGGTAGTGTGTTTTATAAATGTTATTTTGCGATACTTCTGGAGATCACGATTTTCTGGATTTCAGAAGTTCCTTCATAGATCTGAGTGATTTTTGCATCTCTCATTAATCTTTCTACGTGGTATTCTTTCACATATCCATATCCACCGTGGATCTGTACTGCTTCAATAGTAGTATCCATTGCCACCTGAGAAGAGTATAATTTTGCCATAGCTCCACTTTCAGAAATATCTTTTCCTGCATCTTTTTCACAAGCTGCTTTGAAACATAGCATTCTTGCGGCAGTAATCTGAGTAGCCATATCAGCCAATTTGAATGCAATCGCCTGGTGATTGATGATTTCAGTTTTGAAAGCTTTTCTTGTTTTAGCATATTTCAATGCCAGTTCGTAAGCACCTGAAGCAATACCTAAAGCCTGAGAAGCAATACCGATTCTTCCTCCGTTCAATACTGCCATAGCAAAGTTGAATCCGAATCCGTCAGCACCAATTCTGTTTTCTTTTGGAACTTTTACGTTATTAAAGATCAAAGAGTGAGTATCACTTCCTCTGATTCCTAATTTGTCTTCTTTTAATCCGATTTCAAATCCTTCCCATCCTCTTTCCACGATGAAAGCATTGATTCCTTTGTGCTTTTTCTCAGGATCTGTCTGTGCAATTACAATATAATAAGTAGCTGTTCCACCATTAGTGATCCAGTTTTTGATACCATTTAAAAGGTAGTAATCTCCTTTGTCTTCAGCAGTAGTCTTCTGAGAAGTTGCATCAGAACCTGCTTCCGGCTCAGATAATGCAAATGCTCCGATGACCTGTCCGCTAGCCAGTGGAGTAAGATATTTTACTTTTTGCTCTTCAGAAGCGAATTTTTCAAGACCGGCACAAACCAATGAGTTGTTTACAGACATTACAACAGCTGCAGAAGCATCCACTTTTGCAATTTCCTCCATGGCAAGCACGTAAGAAACGCTGTCCATCCCTGCACCTCCGTATTTTGGATCTACCATCATTCCTAAAAGTCCCATTTCTCCCATTTTCTTCACCTGTTCTGCAGGGAATTTCTGGTCACGGTCTCTTTCAATCACTCCAGGTAAAAGTTCGTTTTGTGCAAAGTCTCTTGCTGCCTGCTGAATCATCAGCTGTTCTTCCGATAAATTAAAGTCCATAAAAAAAATAATTAGATAGCCGTAAATTTACACTTTTTAAGCAAATCTGAAAAAATAAATTAAAAGTGGAAAAAAGGCAGGTTTTGGGAGGTTTAATGATGATGAAGACGAGTTTCGGGATTCGGGATCAAGAGTTATAAAACCAATTTAAGATATGTCAGAAAAAGCGAATCTGTACTAAAGATTAACTTTAAATATAAAATCTCTATTTCAGGGCTTCCGGCGCCCTTTTTGAATCGAACTGTTATGGTAAGCATTTAACTAATTCCTAATTATTACCTTCTGAGGGTTTCAATTAAAAAAAATGCTTATATTTAAATTTCTTTATAAATTACGTAAAAAATCATGACGATCAAGAGATTATTCGATATTCCGCACTATGCTTTAGAAAAATATCCTAAAACGGATATGTTTGTCACAAAGTATCATGGTGAGTGGAAAAAAACTTCTACACAGGAGTTTATTAATGAGGGAAATAAGATATCCAGAGGATTATTGAAGCTTGGTATAAAGCCAGGTGATAAAATTGCTTTGATTACAACCAATTCCCGCACAGAATGGGCAATTATGGATTTCGGGCTTTCTCAGATCGGAGTTGTTTCAGTACCGGTATATCCAAGTATTTCCCCTGAAGATTATGAATTTATCTTCAATAATGCTGAAATTCAGTATTGTTTTGTTTCTGATAAAGAGCTGTTGAATAAAGTAATGAAAGTAAAACATAATATCCCGAGTTTACAGGGAATTTTTACTTTTGATAGCATCAGTGGAGCAGCCAACTGGAGAGAAATCCTGGATCTGGGTAAGGATGAATCTACCCAAATTGAAGTAGATGACCTTTCTAATGCGATCAACACAGAAGATCTTGCAACGATTATCTATACTTCCGGAACGACAGGAAGACCGAAAGGAGTAATGCTTACGCATAATAATATTGTTTCAAACGTCCTGGGAGCCATTCCAAGAATTCCAAAGAAAAGAAGTTTTGATTATAAGGAGGCCAGAGCATTAAGTTTCCTTCCTATCTGTCATATTTTTGAAAGAATGCTGTTCTATCTTTATCAGTACAATGGCTTTTCTCTATATTTTGCTGAGAGCATTGAAAAAATGGGTGAAAACGTAAAAGAAGTGAAGCCTCATTATATGACTGTAGTACCAAGACTGGTAGAAAAAGTATATGATAAAATCTATAATACAGGATCTTCAGCCGGAGGATTAAAATCAAAAATCTTCTTCTGGGCACTGAATCTGATCACCAAAAAGAAAACCATTTCAAAGCCATCCGGACTTCAGGAAATTATTGCTGACAAGCTTGTATTTTCTAAATGGAGAGAAGGTTTAGGCGGTGAAATCGTGACTTTGGTTTCAGGATCTGCAGCATTATCTACAAGGCTTAACCTGATGTTCCAGAATGCCGGTATTCCAATTCTGGAAGGTTATGGTTTAACAGAAACCTCTCCTGTAATCTCCGTAAACAGCTTTGATAAAATGAAAGTGGGAACGGTAGGGATTCCATTGGATAATTTAAAGGTTAAAATTCAGGAAGACGGGGAAATTACAGTAAAAGGGCCATCAGTTTTCAAAGGGTATTTCCAGAATGAAGAAATGACAAAAGAAGCCTTTACTGAAGATGGATTTTTCAAAACCGGAGATATCGGGCATATTGACAGTGACGGATTTTTACAGATCACTGACCGTAAGAAAGAAATGTTCAAAACTTCCGGCGGAAAATATATTGCCCCTCAGACTATTGAAAACCTGGCAAAAGCTTCAAAATTCATAGAGCAGATTATGGTTGTGGGTGATGGTGAAAAAATGCCATGTGCTTTGGTACAACCTGATTTTGAGTTTGCTAAAAACTGGGCTATGAGAAATAATCTGAATATCGGTGCTACACCTGAAGAGATTGCAAAAAGCCCTGAATTAAAACAAAGAATTGAAAAAGAAATCGAAGGGATCAATGAACACCTTGGAAACTGGGAGAAAATCAAAAAAATTGAGCTTACTCCTGAAGTATGGAGCATCGAAAGCGGACTGCTTACTCCAACGTTAAAACTGAAGAGAAAAGCCGTAAAAGAAAAATTTATTGCTTTATACAATAAGATGTATGATCATCATGAGTAAAAAAACAGAAACCGCTTCAAATGAAGCGGTTTTTTTCATTTACAGAAAATATTTTTTTCATCCTTATAATTTCTTCAGACTGAAATGACGGGCCTCAGAAACACCGGCAGGCGCCTGTGACTGCACTGTTCCTGTAGCAGAATCAAAAGCCCCTCTATACATCGTTAAATGAATAACATCACCTGCTGTTAAATTTACCAGACAATGGAATGAAACTGGTGTATTTCCTGCACCAGCCACAGCCTGTCCTATATTTGCACGGGTACCAGCAATAACGTTAGCTGCACCTATTCCATTTTTTGTAATACCCAGGTTAACTCCAATGTAACTGCTGGTCCCTGTAGTACCTCCAGCTCCGAAATAGGACAAAGCATCCAGTTCATAGATACCTGTTTCATTAATAACAAAACGGTTGTTTGCAGCATCCCACGAAGCGGTTGAGCCTTGATTAACCTGTACTTCGCCGGCAGTAAAAGGCAGTACTTGTGGAATACCAGAATTAAAATTAGCGGTCGAAGGTAAATTATAAGTAGAGTTTGATGACATACTGATAATAGTATTAATAGAAGTGGTTGGATTTATAACTACTGCTTCCCAGGTGACCACACCTCCTGTAGCTCCGTTACTTATTAACATGACAAACCATCCCTGTCCTAAACCAATGGATGATACGGGCAAACCTGTCTGATTATCGATCAGCTCACTTCCATTGGCTGTTATGATAACATTGAAACTGCCTGTGTTTTTAATATAATATGTCCGTCCTTTAATATGACCTTGTGCGGGATAAGCCACCGTAGCTGCCGGTAGTGTTATGGTTCCGACAGAACTACCATTATAAGCTACATAATAATCTGTAATACTCATATTGTAATCCGCTGATACTAACCGGTAATGTGCTGAAAGACTTCCGTTAATTTCCAATGTACTTCCGGGAGTGACTGTATTAATACCAACATTCCCTAACTGCCCTAGAAGGCAATAACTTAAAAGAGATAAAAACCCCATTAATAATTTTTTCATGATATATAATTTTTTGGTTGTGTATAATTTGAATATCAGAATGTACAAATGATATTATTTTATACAAAATCATTTTTGATTATATGAATGAAACTATAATTAATAGTATTTTTCTCTGGTGATAATCTATAAAACTGAGTTGCCTGTTTATCTCCTGCTGAAACTTGTCTATTCATTTAAAAATACACAAAGCTTCACATACCTCATTAAAACAAATATACAAATAAATACAATATGTTAATAATATTTTAAATATTACCTACAATACTTTAAAAAAATACAGACGATACGATTAAAAACAAGTATGATTTCACCTTTTGTCCAAAAACTCCCGAAGCACAGAACACCAAAAGCGGACTGCTTACTCCAACGTTAAAACTGAAGAGAAAGCCAGAAAAGAAAAATTTATTGCTTTATACAATAAGATATATGCTCATCATGAATAAAAAAACCGCTTCATTTGAAGCGGTTTTTCATCTCTGGAAAATATTTTTTCTTCATTCCTTTACAATTTTTTAAGAGTGAAATGACGGGATTCAGACACTCCCGAAGGTGCCTGTGACTGCACTGTTCCTGTAGCAGTGTCAAACGATCCTCTATAGATTGTTAGATAGATAACGTCACCAGCAACTAAATTTACCAGGCAATGAAATGAAATAGGTGTATTCCCAGCCCCGGCAATAAGCTGTCCGATATTTGAACGGGTACCGGCAATAATATTGGCTGCTGCCGTTCCATTTTTTGTAATACCCAGATTAACGCCAATATAATTACTTGATCCTGTAGTTCCTCCTGCCCCGAAATAAGACAAAGCATCCAGCTCATAAACCCCTGTTTCATTAATGACAAAGCGGTTATTTGCTGCATCCCAGGAAGCAGTTGATCCCTGATTAATCTGTACTTCAGACACAGTAAAAGGCAGCACCTGTGGAATACCGGAATTGAAGTTCGCCGTTGAAGGTAAGCTGTAAGTGGAGCTTGATGACATGCCGATAATGGTATTAATGGCATTATTTGGATTGATGACTACTGCTTCCCACGTTACCCCGGCACCCGCGTTACCATTGCTAATCAGGATTGCAGCCCATCCCTGCCCCAATCCTATAGATGATGCGGCAGCACCCGGCTGGTTATCTATCAGTTCACTTCCATTGGCTGCTATGGTGACATTGAAATTTCCTGTGTTTTTAATATAATACACGCGTCCTTTGATATGCCCCTGTACGGGATAGGCAGCAATAGCTCCAGGTAGTGTTATGGTTCCGGCAGAACTACCATTATAAGCTACATAATAATCTGTAATACTCATATTGTAATCCGCTGATACTAACCGGTACTGTGCTGCAAGGCTTCCGTTAATTTCCAATGTACTTCCGGGTGTTACTGTATTAATACCAACATTACCCAGCTGTCCCAGGAGACAGTAACTTAAAAGAGATAAAAATCCCATCAATAATTTTTTCATTATATATAATTTTTTTGGTTTCATATAAATTGAATATCCCAATGATATTATTTATAAAAATCATTTTTGATTATATTAATGAAGCTATAATTAATAGATATTTACTTTTGGTATAATCTACAGAATCTAGTTGCCTGTTTATCTACTGCTGAAATCTGTTTGTTTAAAAACGACACCTCAACAGTCGATATTAAAACAAATATACAAATAAATACATTATATTAACAATAATTTAACACTTTAAGGTTTGATTGAAAAATATCAACAATAAACAGTTAAAATAAGTATAATTTTATCTTTTATTTAAAAACTAAAAAAATTATATACTACATATATCCCAAAAAAAAGCTGTTTCATTTCTGAAACAGCTTTCGTATAAGTTAAAATCAATAATTAGAATTTAATTACAGATTTCATTTTTTCGTTTTCTTCCATTACCAATTCATCATCAACAAGGATTTTTCCGGAGTGTTCATCAATAATGATTTTCTTTCTCTGAGCAATTTCCATCTGCTTTTGAGGAGGGATAGTGAAGAAAGATCCTTTTGGAGCTCCTCTTTCTAATCCTACTACAGCAAGTCCGTTGATAGAGTTGGTTCTGATTCTGTTGTAAGAAGCCAATAATCTCTCATCAATTTTAGCTGCGAATTCTTTAGACTGCTCTAAAAGATACTCTTCTTCTTTCTGTGTTTCAGAAATAAGACCATCCAATTCTTCTTTCTTGAATTTCAAATGGCTTTTCAAATCATCGATCTTAGCGTTCAGTTCGCTTAAAGTTTCGTTTTTGTGAGCAATTTTAGCTGCGAATTCTTTAATTCTTTTTTCAGCAAGCTGAATTTCCAGATCCTGGAATTCCATTTCCTTCCCTAATGCTTCAAACTCTTTATTGTTTCTTACATTATCCTGTTGAGATTTGTATTTCTCAATTAAAGTTTTAGCATGGTTAATCACTTCATGCTTCGTTTTGATCTGATCGTCCTGATCTTTGATATCAGCATGAAATTTTTCAGCTCTTTTTTCAAGACCTTCAATTTCAATTTCAAGATCTTCAACTTCAATTGGCAATTCTCCTCTAGTATTTCGGATTTCATCCAATCTTGAATCAATGATCTGTAAATCGTATAAAGCTCTTAATTTTTCTTCAACTGAAATATCGTTGGTTTTTGCCATATTTAAATGAAATAATTTACTGGGTTTGTTTTTTCAATAGATTTTGAAATTGCAAATGTACTAAATTTTTGTGATAAAATTTCAAATAATTGTTGGGTAACCAATTGTTCCGATTCATAATGTCCTATATCACAGATCAGCATTTTAGACTCAGCCAGAAAATAGTCGTGATATTTAAGATCTCCGGTAAGGTAAGCATCACATTTTCTTGCAGCTGCAGATCTTATTCCACTTGCCCCGGAACCTCCCAAAACCCCTACTCTTTTGATTTTTTTATTGTTAAAAGAGGAATGTTTTATCACCTCCAGACCAAATTTTTCTTTTACAAACCCAAGGAAATCTTTTTCATCCATTTCCTCTTCCAGATCACCATACATTCCTAATCCGGCATGATGATTTTTATTATCCAGATTATAAACCTGATAGGCTACCTCTTCGTACGGATGTGCTGCCTTCATGGCTCCCACAATCTGTCCTTTTTTAAACCCTTCAAAAATCACAGAGATCATATCTTCATCTGCATTTTCGCGAATTCCCTGCTGTCCTGAAAACGGATTTGAGCCTTCTTTAGGCGTGAATGTTCCGTTACCATTCACTGTAAAACTGCACTCATCATAAAATCCAATATTTCCTGCTCCGGCTGAGAACATGGCTTCTTTCACTTTTTCTGAATACTCTCCGGGAACAAAAACAGTCAACTGTTTTAAATTATTTTCCTTCGGCTGAAGAATCTTCATATTCTTTAGTCCCAACTGACTGCATATACCGTAGTTCACCCCATAGAAATCATTATCAAACGCAGTGTGGATGGCATAGATGGCTACTTTGTTTTCAATAGCTTTTAAAACAGCTCTCTCTACATAGTTCTTCCCTGTTAAAGATTTTAGTCCGGAAAATATGATGGGATGAAAACATACAATCAGATTACAGTTTCTCTCAATGGCCTCATCTACTACATTTTCCAGCGCATCATGGCAAACCAGAATTCCTGATACATCACGGTCATAAACACCACACAACAATCCTACATTATCAAAATCTTCTGCCTGTCTGATGCTGATCTCCTCCTCAATCTTTGCAATTACAGTTTTTAGCTTCATTAATTTATATTTTACGGTTACAGCGAAGATATTAATTTTACCAAAATTTCTAAAAAATTTCTGCAGCAATAAAAAAACCGGCTTTCTTCAACCGGTTTCATTTTGATATTAAAAAGAACTAAATAGACTGTTAATCTTTGAAAAGTGATACTCTTGTAAAGGAATCTACTACTACGCCACAGTTGATATCGGATTCCATAAAAAGCTGATAGCCTTTTCCCGGATCAAGACTCGCAGGGTCCGCAATGGTATAGAAATAAAAGGTAAGAATGTTACCTGTTCCACTGGAGCCGCTTGGAACCAACTGGATAGAATTGATTTCAAAACCGGAATCGGGATTTTTAAAAGTAGCTTTTATGGATCCTGAAGAGTTGGAACCTGGAGTGATTGTAGCGATTGCTCTCCAAAAATGAACCTGCCCGTTAATTTCATTTTCTCTCCATTTACCGGTGGCTGCGATATAGATATTGCTGGTAACACCTGGAAAGGGAACGGTTGTTTCCGGCCAGCTTGTGGTAGGGCTTGCAGCAAAGACTAACGGAGCGTTATAAAGCACCTGTTGTCTTGGTCCATAGCCGCTGCCTGCAGCACTTAAACTGAATGAGGGTTTTACATTTGCGTTTCCAGAATTTACTTTAACGACACCGTCGTTACCAGCCTGAGAAGATGTGGGAACAAAAAGCTGTCTCCAGAGGGTACCATCCCAGTACTGGAAGTTATTCGTTGTCGTATTAAAAATAAGGGTTCCTGCAGTAAGGTTAGTGTTTACTACACCTGCAGGAGGTACTGTGGAAACGTCATTATCAGCCAGGTTGTTATCCCGGTCCGTATCAGTAAGACGAGGAATAAGAATTCCTTTCTGGTTGGACACTATATCCAGTACTGAAGCTCCGTTCGGTGCTGAAGTATTAATCCCAACCTGAGCATACACAAAACTGCTTATGAAAAACAGAATAAACAAGGTTAAAATTTTTCTCATGATATAAAGCTTTTGTAGAATAAAATTACAAACTTGATGATTAAAAATGTTAAAAAAAACATTTTTATATGTCATATTTTATTCGTATTTTACTTAATATAATACATTGAAAATCATATAATTAATATAAAATAATTCACTTTTAAATGATAGATTTTTCATTAACATTTGCGAGATTCTTTTAACAATCATATATTTACCGTATACTTTATATAAATTATTAACTTCGCTGTGAAATAACCCCATATAAATGGAAAGAGAACATAATCTGATTCCTGAGGACACTCTTTGGAAAAGATTCCTTTACCGGATAATTTATCGCTCCGATACGAAGCTTGGAAAACTGTTCGATATCATATTATTGTCGTTAATTCTTGCAAGTACGGCTATCATTATGATGGAAAGTGTACCTAAGCTTGATAAAAGATTCCATTATACCTTTCTGATTCTTGAATGGGTGATCTCAATTTTCTTCACCGTTGAATATTCTATGCGTATTGCAGTGGTAAAGAATAAACGGAGTTATATATTCAGTTTTTTCGGAATTATTGATTTTCTGGCTCTTGTTCCTTTCTTCCTTAGTTTTTTCTTTCCCATTACTAAGTATTTCCTGATTTTCAGGATGCTGAGAATGTTGAGAATCTTCAGGATTTTCAATTTGCTGGATTTTATGAACGATGGATATTTAATTGTAAGAGCTTTAAAAAACAGTTCAAGAAAAATTTACATCTTCCTGTTGTTCCTGATCATTTTCTCGGTTATTGTAGGCTCACTTATGTTTATGGTAGAAGGCGGAAGGCAGGGTTTTGAAACAATACCACAATCTATTTACTGGGCGGTTGTTACAGTAACTACTGTGGGATATGGTGATGTATCGCCTATTACACCGCTAGGGAAGTTTTTCGCTGTTGTTCTGATGCTGGCAGGTTATTCCATCATTGCGGTTCCTACCGGTATTGTAACAGCGGAAATGAGAAACAAAAGACAAAATCTGGAATTGATATGTGAACGCTGTGGTAATGAAGACATTGATGATGACGCAAGGTATTGTAAGAAATGTGGCAAGAAATTAGCTTAATATCTGGTATAAACAAAATTTAATCACCAAATACCACAAAATCATGGAACCAAAAAAGAAAAACAGACCCAATAGCTTAGTGATTATTCTTTTTGCACTTATCGTACTGATGATCATTATCTACTTTATATTAGTAATGTTCTTCCCTACTGTTTTTGACCTTATGAATAAAGGAGAAATACAGCCTGTACCAAATAAGTAATGAGTAATGAGTAATGAGTGATGGAAAATCATTTCTAATCAAAAAAGAACTATACGACAAAATTAAAAAGATGAGTGAATATTTCGCTCATCTTTTTTCATACCTCCTTTTAAATCAAATTGTATTCAATCTCCATAAAAAAAGACGGATCATCGATGACCCGCCTTCCTTTTTTTATTTAAATGATGAATTATTTTTTAATGACTTTGATCGTCTGCTTAGATCCGTCTTTCATTTCAAGTGTTACCAAATAAACTCCCTGCATTAACTCTCTTAAATGGATCGTAGATTCCGGGTTGATGACTGTTTTGACTAATCTTCCTGTAGCATCTGTCACAGATACATTTTTTACATTCTTCACATCCGAGATATTCAATACATCCGTAAATGGATTAGGATACACCTGAATATTATTTTTCGCTATCGCCACCTCAGATGTTGCCAGGTTAGCATTGTTAATACTGATATCATCAATATACAGATTATACTGATCCGGATCCGAATAAGCATTAAATCCGAAGAAATACACGCCTGTTGCAGGAACGGTAAACGTTATAGATTCTGTATGGGCAGTTTCATCATTGATTGACGGGTAATCTGCGATAGAACCTGTCATAGCAGCTGCATCTGCTGAAGTTCCATAGGCAACTTTTAATTTTTCAACATAGGTTGATGAATTATTACCATATTTATAACTGATTGTATACTGTACTCCTGCTGTTAAGTTCAGTCCCTGTGTAAAGAACCATGCATTACCGGAATTGGAAGAGTTATACTGATATTTCAACACATTGGTAGTGAATCCCTGACTATCAGAAGGAGGATCCGTGGTTTCCCAATCATTTCCAGTTCCAGCATTAACATTCATTGTACAACCAGGCAGATCCGGAACAGTCACATTTTCAAAATCTATAGTATAAGGAAGATTCGCGCTTGAACACAATGTGGTAAAGGTAGCATGATCACTCCATATACTTTTACTTGTTGCACTACATGCAGATCTTACCCACACATAATAAGCAGTAGAAGCAGCTAAACCAGGAATATTATAAGTGGTTGCTGTAACTCCTGTAAAATTAGGTGTGCTTGTTGCTGTAGGTGCTGTATTGGTTGTGCTGTAATAAATATCATATCCGCTTGCTGGTACAGGACTGGCAGCTGCCCAGGAAACCGTAGCTCCCGCAGCAGTAATATTTGAAATAGCTAATGCATTAGGTTCACTACAAGCCGGAGCTACATCTATATTAATATCATCAACATATAATTTATTCATATTGGCCTCAGAATAGGCCTGGAATCCAAAATAATAAACCCCTGTAGTTGTTGGAGTAAAGTTTACAAAAGCACTTGTTGCAGTACTGATAACAATATTCGAGTGGTCTGCTAAAGTATTGGTCATTCCCGCTGAAGTAGCAGAAGTCCCATAGGCCACTTTAAGCTTTTCAGCATATACAGTTCCTTCTGCGTTGGCATATTTATATTTTATTCTGTAGGTCACTCCTGCAGTAAGATTAATACCGTTGGTGAAAAACCACGTATCAGCATTATCGGCATAGTCGTAAGAATATTGAAGAACATTTCCGGTGAATCCCTGTGCATCCAGATCACCTGTCTCCCAAATATTTCCTGCACCATCATTAAGTACTGAGGTACAACTTGGCATATCAGGCGGCGTTATACTTTCAAAATCCAATGCGTATGGCACTCCCACAGCAACACATGACGTCATAAATGTTGCCATTTGAGACCATGCACTCTTATTGGAAGAACTGCATGCAGAACGCACCCACACATGGTAAATAGTAGCTGGAGCAAGTGAAGGCAGATTGGCAGTTAATCCACTGCTTGTCCCGGAAACCACTGTAGCAGCAGTAGGATACGTACTGGAAGTGGAATAATAATATTCATAGCCGCTTCCCGGTGCAGAAGCAGGAGCCGTCCACCCTACCTGGGCAGAATTGGCAGTAATAGCAGATACCGTTAAAGCAGAAGGTGCAAAACACGTTGGAACCGCACCGATTACTACCGTATAATCATGAGCTTCTCCATACCCATCTGTATTACACGGAATAGGATCTCCGGAGAATCTGTCTCCTACTCTCATCCTGTAAGTACCAGGAGTAACGGTAGAAGGAATTGTTATTAGTCCCGCAGTAATATTGTTTGCCCCCACAAGAGTACTACTTGCAGAAGCTACCAGCTCAGGAGCTGCATCATCAAAAGTTCCGTCATTATTAAAATCTATCCAGATACGGACATTCTGATCACTATAATCATGTTTAACGCTAAAATCATAACTTAAACCTGCACTAAGGTTGATCGTCATAGAAGTATAATCTCCATATGAGTTAGCGGAACATCCTGTATTAGAATGATCAAATCCGGCACCCGGAATTGCAAAAGTATCTATCATATCCCCACCACTACAGCCACTGGCAAACGCAGGGGTACAATACGTCTGCGCAGAGGATAAAAAGCCAGTCATTAACAAACCAACGAGTAAAAAATTTTTCATATAAATCAATATTAGTTACTCAAATCTAGTGAAAATCAGCAATAAAAAAAATATTTTTTTCATCATATGACAACAAATATAAATTTTCTTTCAACAAAAGATAATTCTGTCTGTAAAAAAAAGAGACTGCTCAAATTGAACAGTCTCTCTCTCATTATTAGTAAGAAATTATTTTATCTTTTAATTGCTTTAACGGTTTGTTTAGATCCGTCTTTCATATTCAGGATTACTAAATACAATCCTTCTTTAAGATCTCTCAACTGAAGTTCAGAAGAAGGTTTTTCTATTGTTTTAATCAATCTTCCGGAAACATCAACAATTGAAACAGATTGTACTTTGGATACATCAGAGATCGTTAATCTATCTGTAAACGGATTAGGATATACAGTAAGCTTATTCTCTTTTATTGCAGTTTCAGAAGTTGCCAAATTAGGGTTCTGCTTTACTTCCACATTATCTAAAAGAACATCATCATAGAAGTATCCGTTACCACTCACATTTTTATCTACAGTAAACCTCACCTGAATAGTTGCTCCGATATAAGAAGCTGCTAAAGGAACAGCAACTGTTCTCCATTGATTTAAGTTGGTATTATCACTAAAGATCACTACCCAACCGTTTCCATCATTTACCTCTACCGTAAGTTTATTATTATCATAAGTAGAAGGGGAAACTGTAGTACCACTTGACGTAGAATGGTTTTTAAACCAGTCAAAAGAAACAATTGGCGCAGTTAATCCCGTTAAATTTACAGAAGGAGTAACTAATTGTACAGTGTTTACACCAGCTCCTGCATATGGTGAACTCGCATCCACCCATGCATAGGTACCAGCTGCTTTTTGGTTATTAGCCGGACTTGCACCATAATCTGCACTTCCTGCAAATTTCCAGAAAAGAGTCGCATCCGTACCTGTTGCTGTAGGGTTTACATTGTTCCAGCAGCTTGGTGCTGCTCCATTGTCAAAGTTTTGAACAAAAGGTGCCATAACTGTTCCACAAAGTGTATTGAAAACAGCAACGGTAGAACTCCATGCACTCTTATCAGAAGAACTGCAAACCGATCTCACCCATAAATAATAGGTAGTGGAAGGAGAAAGTCCGGATAGAGGAGCTGAAGTTGTAGCACTGGTTCCCAAAGCTGTTGTAGAAGCGGTAGGAGCTGTACTGCTTGTAGAATAGTAATACTCATATCCACTTCCAGGTACTGTGGCAGGAGCTGTCCATGAAACACTTGCTCCAGTAGTTGTAATCGCTGAAACTGTCACAGCAGATGGCTCTGAACAAGTAGGAGTAACATCTATATTGATATCATCAACATAGATTTGATTCATATCTGCAAGAGAATATGCCTGGAATCCGATATAATAAACTCCTGTTGCGCTTGGGGTAAAGTCTGTAAAAGTATTTGTAACAGTTCCACCGGTAATATTACCATGATCTGCTATGGTATTCGTCATTGCCGAACTTGCAGGAGAAGATCCGTACGCCACTTTTACTTTCTCAGGATATTGTGTTGTACCGGTTGCGTTTGCATATTTATATTTAATTCTATAGCTAACGCCCGCTGTAAGGTTTAAACCTTGTGTAAAAAACCATGTATTGGCTGCATTACTACTGTTGTATGAATAATTAAGCACTTTCCCTGTAAATCCGGTTGGAGCAGTTGCTGTTTTCCATAAATTCCCGGAACCGCTATTAATAACTGTTGTACAAGTCGGTAAAGCCGGAGTAGTAACACTTTCAAAATCTAAAGTATATGGTAAGCCAGTTGAGCTACACACTGTCTGGAATGACCTCACTGTACATGCTGTCGCAGGACCTGCAATATTGGCAGTATACGCAGTAACAGAGTAATAATATGTAGTAACATAGTTGAGAGGTGTAGTGATTGCATAAGAATTATTAGCTCCACCCGCGATATCCACATCTAGAACATCATTTCCTCCTGAAGTGGTTCCGACTTTTAGTTTGTATCCTGCAGCTCCATTTATGGCATTCCATGTAATGGTAGGAGTTACACTTACTCCTGTAGCGCTGGAAGCCGGAGCGGTTACTGTAGGACAAAGACCTAATGTTGTAAAGTTAGCCGAGCTTGACCATACCCCTTTATCTGTTCCGTTACAGTTTCCTCTCACCCAATAGTAATACTGAGTTGAAGGGGTCAAACCTGATAAGTTAGCTGTTGTTACCCCTGCACCTACAGAACCCGAAGGAGTAACTGTTGAAATCGGAGCAGTTGAATTGGTAGAATAATAATATTCATATCCATTACCCGGAGGTGTTGTTGAGGCCGTCCAGCTTATCGTTGCAGATTCAGGAGTCAGAGCAGCAGAAGAAAGGCCGGTTACTGTACTTGCACAGTTCGGTGTAGTTGAAAAAGATCCTGCAGACGCATATCCGCTTCCGGATCCGGCAGCATTTGGAATATGAGAATACACGGATTGTACCGCACCATTTAAAGCCTGTACCTGAACCTGGTAGGCAGTATTCTGAGTAAGACCTGTAATTGTAGCAGAAGCAGCAGAAACGGGATTGCCCACAAGATCTGTCCAATCGCAGCTTCCAACTGCTCTATACTGAACATTATAGCCGGTTGCCCCGGTTGGAGCAGTCCAGTTTACAGTTGCAGCACTATTGGTGATTGCGGTTGCAGCAGCAAAAGTTCTTACAGGCGCCTGAGTACCGGGAGTCCATTTATATTGTAAACCAGCCGGAATTTTAACGTTTGCATTGGTTGTACTGGAGAAAAGCATAGTACTGTTATTAGCACTACCAGTAACTGCTTTAGACCAATCACAGGTAGTTCCGTTAGGTACATTTCCAATCATCAAAGAATTTACATTGGATGCGTAAGTAGTACTGTTTCCTCTTATTCCTACCTGAGGAGTACTATTTGAAGTACTGGTTCCCGGGTCTGTACAGTTTCCATAAATAATTTTGATTTCACCTGTAGCATACACCAGACGGATCTGAAAGTTCAATCTTTCGGTAGATCGGTTACTATAATTAGCATGATCCTGCCACTGCACAACAAATTCAGTTCCCAGATCCTCATATCTTACTTCATGATTTCCAGGCGGCTGTGTTGCATCCGATGATGAGAAACCTCCGTCCTGTCCAAAAGCGGAAATTGCTCCTGTAGTTGTTCCTAAAGATGACATTGGAGTATAATTTGTCCCTGAAGGGGCAGCTCCAAAAGTTATAAATCCATTAGCACTTATATAACATGTAGTCATAGAAACGCCGCCGAAATTAAAAGGAGAAGACAGAGGAATTGCCGCGGATACTTCATTGTCATAAGTAGTATTGGTTCCGGTAGGAAATAATTTTGTACCTCCTGTAATCGAGGTGTAAGCTACCCCAGTACTTTTTGAAAAAGTATAGTTGGCAACATTGGTTTGTGCATAGACTCCCATACTCAGGGAGGCTAAACACGAAAGTAGTAATTTCTTCATAAAATAGTAATAATAATAGTTTGGGCGGTAAATGTATAAATATTAATTTAATTTTTAGACGAAATATTAAAAATTATCATAATTTTTTACATGAAAACAACCAAAATCACCATTAAAACATAACAAAACTAAACATTTATTTAATTTAAATAATTATTTCGCAATATGATGAAAAATATTAAAATTCTAATTATCAAATACTTAAATACCATACAATTAAAATAGACTTCAGTAAATTTTTCTATTTAACATAAAAAACTATTTAAAATTTTTCATCAATATTGAAAATATATAAACAAAAAAAAGAGTGGCATAAGCCACTCTTTATAGTATAACATAGTTTTTCTAATTTAAATAAAACTCATATTTATTAAGCAATTGAATTTCTTTAATTAGATCTCCATTGAGATCCACTGAATGTTTCATAGACTGCACTTCAATATGAGAATCATCTTCCAGGTTTTTGATAAAGAATTTCAATTTCTGATTTCCTTTGTTTCTATCGAGGACCGTTCTGAAAAAGTCGAGATCTTCAGGTCTTACATCCATTACATCCATTACCAAAGATATACTTTTGGCAAATCGTTCAAATGCTTCCTGAAGTTCTATTACATCATTTACATTAACGAAGACTCTTCCATCTTTTACCTGAGCGAATTTTATTTTAAAAATGACAAATCTCTGAACTTCCAGTTTTTCTTTCAACCTCATATAATCCCTGTCTCCCAACCTGAATGAGTATGAACCGGAATAATCTTCCAACGTAACAAAAGCTACTTTCTCACCACTTCTGAAACCATCCTGAACTCTATATTCAGTGATAAGGCCTGCTACAGTATATTCTTTTCCGCCGCCTCCATTTTCTCTTTCTTTCTGAAGGGTTTTCCAGTCTTTCTTTTTCTCCTCAAAAAGTTCTTCCTGTTTATTGGAAAAAGCCTGCTCTTTGTAGGCATCTACCTCATCCAGATTCAGGAATAAGAAATTTCCTTTTGGCTCTGCTTTTTTAGTCACCTCTTCCACTACTTCCTCTTCACCTGCCACCACATCATCTGAGATAATTTCCGTAAGATCTACAGCATCATCCGGCGTATCCTGTTCCAAAACAGGTGCTTCATCTGTAACAACTTTACCCTCATCATTTTTTTCAAGAACAGATTTTTTAGAAAGCTGCCCCTGCATAAACTGGAACTGATATTTAAACTCATCCAGCGGATGCGCAGAAAGATAGAAACCTATGATCTCTTTTTCTTTATTAAGCTTATGCATATTAGGCCATTCCGGACAAGGTGCCAGTTTTGGCTGCTCAATCTGAACTTCTTCCGCAAAATCTGCAAATAAAGAATGTTCCATCTCATTTTTGCTTTCCTGGAAACTCTGTCCATATCTGATTAATCTTTCAAGATTTGTCTTTCCTGCCATGTCAATATCAAAATACTGGCCCCTATGGAAACTATCAAGTTCATCAAAAGCACCGGCAAGCACTAAACTTTCCGCTACCCTCTTATTCATCTGAGAAGGCATTATTCTTTCAAAGAAATCATAAATATTTTTAAATCTTCCGTTTTCTCTTTCTCTTGTAATTGCCTCACTTGGTCCTTCCCCAATTCCTTTGATCGCTCCCAGTCCGAAACGGATCTGTCCTTTTTCGTTTACGGAGAATTTGTATTGAGATTCATTCACATCCGGTCCTAATACATCAACCCCTATACTTTTACAGTCCTCCATAAACATGGTAATTGAATCCGTATTGTTAATGTTATTACTCATTACACTCGCCATATATTCTGCCGGGTAATTGGCTTTTAAAAAGGCTGTCTGATAAGCAATAAAGGCATAACACGTTGAGTGAGATTTGTTAAATGCATATTCCGCAAAGGCTTTCCAGTCATTCCAGATTTTCTCTAACCTCTCTTCATTCAGGTTGTTTTTTCTACCTCCTTCAATAAATTTCGGGTACATTTTATTAAGAACATCGATCTGTTTTTTACCCATTGCTTTTCTCAAAGTATCAGCTTCACCTTTGGTAAAATTGGCCAGTTTCTGAGATAAAAGCATTACCTGCTCCTGATAAACGGTAATCCCGTATGTTTCTTTTAAATATTCTTCTGTTTCCGGTAAGTCGTAGACAATTTCTTCAATTCCATGCTTTCTGTTGATGAAGTTTGGAATATATTTGATCGGGCCCGGACGGTACAATGCGTTCATGGCAATAAGATCGGCAAAAACCGTTGGCTTAAGCTCCCTCATATATTTTTGCATCCCGGGACTTTCATACTGGAAAATCCCTACCGTTCTTCCTTCTTTAAACAGTTGATATGTTTTGGCATCATCAAGTGGAATCAGATCCGGATCGATATCTATATTATATCTTGCCTTTACCAGCTTCAATGCATCTTTAATAATGGTCAGCGTTCTCAACCCCAGGAAATCCATCTTCAGAAGCCCTGCACTTTCCGCAACGGAGTTGTCAAACTGTGATACCAGGATATCAGCATCTTTTGCAGCAATTGTCACCGGAACCAGATTACTCACATCTTCTGGCGTAATGATTACTCCACAGGCATGAATTCCGGTATTTCTGATACAGCCCTCCATCTTTTTAGCACTTGCCAAAACTCCATGTCTTGCATCATCAGGGCTATCAAGAACATATCTCATTTCATCAACAAGCATCTGTTCTTCCGGCTTTAATTTATCATATTTTGCTAAAGCTTTTGCGATATTCATTCCGGGACTTGGAGGAATCAGCTTAGCAATATTATTTGTGTCAGGAATCGGAACATCCAAAACCCTTCCGGCATCTTTAATAGCAGATTTACCCCCCAATACTGAGTAAGTAATAATCTGCGCTACCTGAGTTTTACCATACTTTTCAACTACCCATTTGATGATTTTATCTCGTCCTTCGTCATCAAAGTCAATATCAATATCAGGCATGGAAACCCTTTCCGGGTTTAGGAATCTCTCAAAAAGGAGATCATATTTAATGGGGTCTACATTGGTAATTCCGATACAATAGGCCACAGCAGATCCTGCAGCAGAACCCCTTCCCGGGCCGACCCAAACTCCCATATTACGGGCTTCGTTACAGAAATCCTGTACAATAAGGAAGTATCCCGGATAACCGGTATTGGCAATTACCTCAAGCTCAAAGTCAAGACGTTCTTTAATTTCATCAGTAATCCCAGTTTCCACATACCTTTTCTTAGCTCCTTCATAGGTAAGATAAGTAAGATAAGCCATCTCCCCTCTTTTTCCACCGTCAACCTCATCTTCTGCATGAATAAACTCTTCCGGAATATCAAACTTAGGAAGAAGTACGTCTCTTTTTAAGGTATAAGGCTTGAACTTTGCCGTAAATTCTTCATAAGCATCAAAAGCATCCGGATACGCTAAAAAGGCTTCTTTTATTTCATCAGAATTCTTGATGTAATATTCGCCTGTAGCCAGCCCTCTTCTCTTGCCAAATCCTTTCCCAACAGGTGTTGTCAGTTTTTCACCATCTTTAATACAGCTTACAATATCCTGAATATTGGAATCGTCTTTATTGGTATAAAAAGTTTCGTTCTGGGCTAAGATTTTAACATTATATTTATCTGCAAAATGAAGTAAAACATCATTTAAATGCTCTTCTTCAGGCAGTTTATGATTTTGAATCTGAACATAAAAGTCATCTTCAAAAGTATCTTTCCACCATTTGAAAAGCTCTTCCCCTTTCTGCTCTCCGGTATTTAAGATTGCATCCGGAATATCTCCCATAATTCCGGAAGTCAAAGCAATAACTCCTTCTTTATATTGGGCTATCAATTCCCTGCTCACCCTTGGAACTCCAAAATAGAACCCTTTCAGGAATCCGATACTGGAAAGCTTTGCCAGATTTTTATATCCATTAAAGTCTTTCGCTAAAAGCACTACCTGCGTTCTCCTGTCCGGATCATCTTTCGTAAACTGTTTTTGCTCATAGCGCTCTGAAATATAAAATTCACAACCTACAACCGGGATAAGCGGTTCGGAAACAGGCTCAACTTCATTAAATTCTGTTCCGTTTTCGTCAGCTTCCTGTTTTTTTGCCAGGTACTCTTTATGCTTCTTTGCTCGGTCACTATTAGCACTCTCCACTGCTGAAACAAACTTAAAAGCACCCATCATATTTCCAAGATCCACCATGCCTACAGCCGGGAAGTTTTCATCAGAAGCTTTTTTAATCAAATCATTAATGCTTGAAGTAGCGGTAAGTGTAGAGAAAACACTGTGATTATCAAAATTGAAATATTTACCTAAATCAATTTCATCAATACTTCCAAAATCCTGCTGTTTTTTCTTATTATGAAAATCAGCGACCTGCCTTCTGATAACAATATTGAAGGGTTTGATCGGATCCGGATAAAGACTTCTGAAATAAGCGAGCTGATCTTCTGAAATCTTTAAGGTTTCAGCGGGTACTACTCCAATTCTTACCATTTCAAAGAAAGCTCTGGCAGTAGCATTTACGTCAGCAGCAGCATTATGGGCTTCATCAAATTTGCTTCCATAAAGTTTTTCATACAATTCTTCAAGCTTCGGAGGTTTGAATCTTCCTCCACGTCCTCCGCCAAGCTGGCAGAAATCGGTTCCCAAAATCATGGTATCCGCTTTAGGCTTTTCCTGAAGATTATCTTTAAGGTTTTTCCTGTAAAATTCTGCTCCTACAATATTATAGTCGAATTCTACATTATGTCCGGACACTACCCTTACCCTTTCAAGGACTTTAGAAAACTCTTCAAGAATCTCCTGGAGATCCCGTCCTTCTTCATTGGCAATCTTGGTGGTAATTCCGTGAATACGTGCTGCGTTGAAGGGGATATCATACCCTTCAGGTTTTATTATATAATCCTGGTTTTCAATCAGGTTCCCATCATCATCGTGCACTTGCCATGCAATCTGAACCATTCTTGGCCAGTTATCCGAGTCTGAAAGCGGAGCGTTGAAATTTTTTGGTAAACCGGTTGTTTCTGTGTCAAAAATTAAATACATATAATGTTCTAACTTTTTTATAAAAAGAGAATGTAAAGTTACTTCATTTTTTCCAATTATTAGTTTACGATAAAACACAAAACGTACAATATTCAGAATAGCCAAACTGTTTTACTTTACAAAAAAGACAACCAACTCAAACAATGTTGAAATAAAATATTAAAAAGTAATTAAAAAAATTAGAATTATTTATCTAAAACTATTAATTACTAAATATTTACCATATATTTGAAGAATTACAATTTTAATATTTCAACAACTAAAATGAAGAAACATCTACTTCTCATAAGCACATTAGCAATAGCTTTAGTAAGTGCACAAAACAACGATGGTTTAAAGAGAGAATTTGAAAGGCAAAACAAAGAGAATAACGAAAAGTTTGACTCTTATGTTTCTAGAAGATTTGGTAGTGATAGAAATCCTGAAACTCAAAAAATAATTCAGGAAATGAGAGAAAATCTGGCAGGGTTTAGTGGAAATGTTCCGAACTTTTATCAGTCAGAAGATCAAACTCAGATTTTAAATAACAATGTTGATGCCTTAACAACTGCGGGAGGCGTTAATGGACTATCCGGATTATTTAAAGGTGAAGGTATTGTATATGCAATTTTTGATGGAGGCAGAATTTATGAAGCTCATACCGCATTTAATAATGCTGCAGGCAGAATTTCCAATAAAGAAGCAGCAACGAATGCTTACAGCGCCCATTCTACAGGGGTAGCAAGTATTATTGGTGCGAAATCCTCGCCTTTGTCAGCTACCAGCAATGGAGTAACAATCACAGGAAATGCAATGGGAATCGCATTAAATTCTACAATGGATTCTTACAGATTTGCAACAACAACACTGCCGGGCAACTCAACTACAAGTACTGTATTTGATAAAATCTTGTTAGCTCAACCTAAAATATCCAATCACTCTTATGGTATCAACGCTGCCTGGGATTATAAAACCACAGCCAACGGATATCCTGCCAACGGATGGTATTGGGGAGGAAATTATATTTCCGGAACTAATTATGATTTAATGGGAACCTATTACACCAATGACCGTGCATATGATGCTATCGTGTATAATAACCCAACTTATACTATCGTGAAATCTGCCGGAAATTATTTCGGATTTGGACCAGGATACTCAGGGAGTACTACAACAGCTTATTATTATAACGGATCAGGATATTCAACCTATGCAACAGGTACAGAACCACCTGCTAACTGTGCACAGGGATATGACTGTATAGGGTATAGCTCATTAGCTAAAAACATTATTGTAGTAGGTGCAACAGATCCTATTACAACAAATAACAGCAGATATACTGCAGCTACAGATGTTTTAAAGTCTGATTACAGCAGCGCAGGCCCCAGAGATGATGGTGGTATTAAACCAGATATTTCTGCCCCGGGTACCGATGTGTGGATGGCATCTACAGCAGAAAATACAACAGGAAGTATAACCTGGCAAATTAATAGCGGAACCTCAATGGCAGCTCCTCAGGTAGCGGGAATTATTGGGCTTTGGATGCAGATTTATAAATCTTTATTCAACAATGCTCAGCTTGTTGCTTCTGCGTCAAAAACTCTAATGGTACATTCAGCGCTTGAAGCTGGTCAGATAGGCCCAGATCCATGGTACGGCTGGGGATACATCAATGCAAAAAAAGGAGCTGAACTTCTTGTAGGAAAATCCAACAACACCATCATATTTAATGATGAAACATTAAACAATGGTGCAGTTAACACAAAAACAGTTAAAGCATCAGGAACTGAACCTTTAAAAGTAACAATATCCTGGATTGATCCGGAATATACCAATATTACGAATCAATGGGATAATTTATACAACAACAGAACTTCAAGATTAATTAATGATTTAGATGTAAAGATTATCAATACAGCAAACAATACAACTTACCTTCCCTGGAAACTGGATGCAAACAATCCTATGACTCCTGCAACAAAAGGAGATAACACAGTAGACAACGTAGAACAGGTAGTTATTGACAATCCTACACCAGGAGCTGTTTATAGAATTGAAATTTCTCATAAAGGAACATTAAAAAATAATGCTTCTCCAAGTGTTACTTCTCCTCAAAACTACTCCGTGATTGTAACAGGATTTACCGAAGTATTAGGAGCTAAAGAAACCGGATTTGCAATGGACGCGGTAACAGTTGCTCCAACTGTCGTAAAAGACTTTACCAATATATTAAAAGCTCCTAAAAAGTCGACTTTTAATGTTTATGATCTTTCAGGTAAAAAACTACAAACAGGTATCATTAACAATGATAAAGAAGCAGTAGATTTATCCGCTTACACAAAAGGAATTTACATCATTGAAGTAAAAACAGACAAAGATGTTATTTCTAAAAAAGTGATCAAGGAATAACCTTTATAAACAAAGATTTTTCACAAAATACTAACAGTTGTTAGTATTTTGTTTTTTTATGTATATTTGCTTCCTATGGAAAATGCACTTCACGAAAAAGTTTCTCAGGATATATTACTCAAAGCGTATAATCATATGATGCTGGCTAAGGCGATGGCTGACATTTACGAAGAAAACAGAAATGTATGCAAATACGTTCACAGCACTTCTAGAGGTCATGAAGCTATTCAGCTTGCAACAGCTTATCAGTTAAAGAAAGAAGACTGGGTTTCTCCTTATTACAGAGACGAAAGTATTCTTTTAGGAATTGGTTTTGAACCTTACCAATTAATGCTTCAATTACTGGCAAAAGCTGATGATCCTTTTTCGGGAGGAAGATCTTATTACTCACACCCTTCGAGCAGGGATGAAAATAAACCTAAAATTGTTCACCAGAGTTCAGCCACAGGAATGCAGACTATTCCTACAACAGGTGTTGCACAGGGAATCAAATATATTCAGGATTTTAACCTTCAGAATTTTGAAAACAATCCTGTTGTGGTTTGTAGTCTTGGAGATAATTCCGTTACAGAAGGAGAAGTGAGTGAAGCTTTGCAATTTGCCGCTTTACACCAGCTTCCTATCATCTTCCTGGTTCAGGATAATGAATGGGGAATTTCTGTAACTAAAGACGAAGCAAGAACATGTGACGCTTATGATTTTGTAGCCGGGTTTACCGGATTGAGCAGAATGAGAGTAGACGGAACTGATTTTGTGGAAAGTTTTGAGGCCATGAAAAAAGCTGTAGACTTTGTAAGAACAGAAAGAAAACCTTTGGTTGTCTGTGCAAAGACAGTATTGATCGGGCATCACACTTCCGGAGTAAGAAGAGAATTCTATAGAGACGAAGAAGATCTAACAAAACATAGAGCTAAAGATCCGGGAGAAATACTTAGAAAACACTTACTGGAAACTGGTGTTGACGAAGATCTTTTAAAACAAATTACCAAAAAAGCGCGTCTTGAAGCAGAAGAAGCTTTCGAAAAAGCTAAAAATGCAGAAGATCCAAAACCTGAAACTGTAATGCAGCACGTTTTTGCTCCTACTCCTATCACGGAGGAAACAGGAACACGTGAACCTGCCAACGGAGAAAAAATTGTAATGGTAGATGCTGCCATCCACGCGATACAGGAATTGATGTGGAAACATCCGGAAGCTCTTCTTTACGGACAGGATGTAGGAGAAAGAATTGGTGGGGTGTTCCGTGAAACGGTGACTTTAGGAAAAAAATTCGGAAGTAAAAGAGTTTTCAATACGGCAATTCAGGAGGCCTACATCATTGGATCCACAGCGGGAATGAGTGCTGTTGGACTAAAACCAATTGTTGAGGTTCAGTTTGCAGATTATATTTACCCTGGTATCAACCAGCTAATCACCGAGATTTCAAAATCCAATTATTTGAGTGGCGGAAAATTCCCTGTAAGTAATATTATCCGTGTTCCTATCGGTGCATACGGCGGCGGCGGTCCTTATCACAGTGGAAGTGTTGAAAGTATTTTAGCCAATATCAAAGGAATTAAAATAGCATACCCAAGTAATGCTGCAGACTTTAAAGGGTTATTAAAAGCAGCTTATTACGATCCGAACCCGGTGGTAATGCTTGAACATAAAGGATTATACTGGAGTAAAGTTCCGGGAACTGAAGATGCTAAGACGATAGAGCCAGCTGAAGATTATGTTCTTCCGTTTGGAAAAGGTAAAGTAATTATTGAAGCAGATAAAGAAGAAACCGAAAAAGGCAGAACTTTACTCGTGGTTACCTATGGAATGGGAGTTTACTGGGCTAAAGAAGCAGCTAAGAATTTCAACGGAAGAGTTGAAGTGATTGACTTAAGAACATTAATTCCTCTGGATGAAGCATTAGTTTTTGAAAGAGTGAAAGCCCATGGAAAATGTATCGTTCTCACTGAAGAGCAACTTAACAATTCTTTTGCAGAAGCTTTTGCACACCGTATTTCCAAAAACTGCTTCAAATATCTTGATGCACCAGTAGAAACGATGGGATCACTGGATGTACCTGCTGTTCCTATCAATCTGATTCTGGAAAAAGAAATGCTTCCGAATGCTGAAAAACTAAGCAATAAGATTGAAGAAATGCTGAAATATTAATTTTACATAAAAAAACCTCTAAAAATTTTTAGAGGTTTTTTTATGCATTTTTTTCACTACTTTTATTTAAGATTATCAATCTCAATTCTAACCCATTACAAAACAACAAAACACAATTATCCATTATCTGAGAGGTATTATGAAACACAAGTAATCCCAGTTTGGTATTTATTTTGTCTATACACGCAAAACACATCCATCTTTATGATCACAACAAAATACGTCAATTATAAGCAGGTTCTCAATCTATCAGGTTTTCATCTTATAATGATTTCAATCTGGTGTACCCTGATCGCTGTCCTGTTCTATTTTTTCAATTGGCAGTGGATGACAATTCCTTGGGTTCCTGTGGCATTGATTGGTACAGCAGAAGCATTCCTTGTGGGTTTTAAAAACAACCAGGCCTATGACAGACTTTGGGAAGCCAGAAAAATCTGGGGAGGAATAGTGAATTCAAGCCGTTCGTTTGCTTCTATGGTGTATGCTTTCGATACCAAAAATGAAGAAATTGGTGTTTTTGACCTTGAAGACCGCAAAAGAAGAATCGTTTACCGTCATATTGCATGGTTATATACTTTCCGTGAACAGCTTTTGGTGCCTACGGAATGGGAACACATCAGTACAGAAAATAATAAATTCGGGAATATCAACCTGAGAAGAAACAGATTAATTAAAGCGGGTTTCCCTGATTATGGAAGAGCTCCTATTTTCCTGCACAAATATCTGTCAGAAGAAGAGTATGAGCTTAAAAATGATTATAAAAATTTTGCTACGTATCTGGTTGCTCAGCAGGCAAAAGACATCAATGAGCTGAAAAACATGAATGCCATTACGGAGTTCAATCAGACTCAGCTTCAAAACAGCCTCAATGAATTCTACAATTTCCAAGGGCAGGCAGAAAGAATCAAAAAATTTCCTTCTCCAAGACAGTTTGCCAGCACAGCCTTTGTTTTCAATATTCTTTTCATCATGCTTCTTCCGCTAGGATTAGTAAATGAGTTTGCAAAACTTGGTGATTGGGGAATCTGGACCTCTATTCCGTTTTGTATCATTATCGGATGGATTTACATTATTATGGAGCTGGTGGGTGATTATTCTGAAAATCCTTTTGCGGGATTAATGTTTGACGTTCCTATGCTTTCTATATGCAGAACAATTGAAATAGATCTTCTTCAAATGAGTGGAGAAACAGATCTTCCTGATCCTATTGCTTCCAAAAACGGAGTATTAGTGTAATTTTTGAGGATTACTTCGTTAAAAACAAAATTTCAGATTTGCGATAAAAATATGAAGTAAAATATACTTTAAAACTTCATTGTTTTTCATAATTTAGAGGCATTGAAAGCATAAGCTATGTTGATTCATCAGAATCGATTTAGCTTTTACTTTTTTCATCAGCTAATAATTTATCCCTTCTTTTAAACAATGAAATTCAAGCAACCCCTGCAGGTTATAACTGTGTTATGTTTTACCTTATTCTACTCTAAAGTAAAGTCGCAGGCGGCCTTTAATAAAGAATTACCTAAAGAGTTTACAGACCAATTCACCAAAGAAATTAACGACAGTATTCCTTCTTTGGGATCTTTTATTGTTTCACAAAACAACAAGGTAGTTTATGAGGAGTATTTCCACGGAGCCAACAAAGAGACCATCTTCAGTATAAAATCTGTAACCAAAAGTATCGTCTCTGTTCTGGCAGGCATTGCACAGGATAAAAATATACTTCCCAATCTCAATACTCCGGTTTTAAAAATTCTTCCGGAATATAATGTCTCAAGAAGCAGTTTCAAAAATATTTCCAATATTGAAGGAAAAGTAGCCCATGACTCTATCAGAAATACATTAACGTTGAAAAATCTGCTGACTATGCAGGGTGGTTTTGACTGGGTTGAAAATTCGAAAATTTCAACAGCCATGTCTTTTTCCAGTGATCCGGTAAAATTTGTACTGGATCTTCCTTTTGAAGAATATCCAGGAACTGTATTCAATTATAACAGCGGTGAAACTCATCTTTTTGGTGCCGCATTGGCAAAAATAGTGAAGACCAACCTGAAACAGTTTGCCACAGAAAATCTTTTCAGACCATTAAAGATGAATACTCCCCGATGGGATACAGACTCCATGAACAGGAATATTGCAGGTTCAGAGATGTTTATGAAACCTGAAGACATGCTGAAGTTTGGTTTGATGGTTCTGAACAATGGAAAGCTTAGCGGCAGACAGATTGTTTCCTCAAAATGGATTCAGGAATCTACTTCGGAACATGCAAAACTGAATTCCTGGGATGTCATGCCGGATGCCAACGGATACGGCTATTACTGGTGGCGAAGAAAGACCAACGGACATCAGGCGTATGTAGCCACCGGTTATGGTGGCCAGCTTATCTGCATCATTCCTGATTTAAAAATAGTAATCGTAACAACCTGCTTTTTGAATGACAAAAACAGAGGCAGAACCGAGAGTAAAAGGCTTCATTATTTTATCGACAAAATGACCAAAGGAGATTCACAACCCTAAATCTTCCATTCAGTTTAGATCAAATGGCTGTGATAAGCTACAACACAATCGCCGTAGTATTTTTTACTTCGGAAATCATAAAAGAGCTGTGGGTACTGGCGATATGCTGAAGCGTTGTAAGTTTTGTCAGCATAAAACTACGGTAATCTTCAATGTCTTTCACTCCTATTTTAAGGATATAATCATAATCTCCACTTACATGAAAACACTCCGTAACTTCCTGAAGATCCATCACTTCTTTTTCAAATTGAAGGACAAATTCCTTTTTATGCTGGCTTAGTTTCACATGACACAAAACGATAAAATTTTTCTTAACTTTACTCTTGTCCAGTAAGGCTACATATTTTGAAATAACACCTGCATTTTCAAGTTTTTTTACACGCTCATAAATTGCTGTAACAGACAATCCAAGCTTACCGGACAGCTCTTTGGTGGTTTGTTTACAGTCTTTCTGTAAAAAAAATAAAAGTTTCTTATCAGTTTCGTCAAGGTCCATAGATATTTTTTTGGTAAAAATTTAATAATATCGAAGATACTAAATATTTTTTCTAAATAAACAATATTTTACAGTTTTATATTCTATAAATTCAAATTTATATTGTAATTATTAGGAAATTAATGCAAATTGGAACGATAAAATAAAAACAATATTTATGGAAAACTTTAACGCAGCCAATGAGATCCAGGATCTTCAGTATTTTGGTGAATTCGGAGGAGTGAATCCTTCTATCTCAGACAGCTCTACCTATACATTTCTTTCTGCAAAGACGATGTTTGATACTTTCGAAGGAAATGCAGAAGGATGCTACCTGTATTCCAGACATTCATCACCAATGAATCTTTGTCTGGCCCAGGCTCTTGCCAAGATGGAAAACACAGAATCTGCCAACGTTACAGCATCCGGAATGGGAGCTATTACTTCTGTTTTGATGCAGGTGTGCAAAAGTGGAGACCATATTATTTCGAGCAGAACCATTTACGGAGGTACGTATGCCTTTCTTAAAAACTTCATGCCTCAGTTTAATGTAGCGACCAGCTTTGTTGATATCAACAATTTTGAGTCTATAGAAAATGCTATTACTCCCAATACTAAAGTAATCTACTGTGAAAGTGTAAGCAACCCGCTTCTTGAAGTAGCAGACCTTAGAAAGCTTTCTGAAATCTGTAAAAAACACAACCTGAAACTGATTGTAGACAATACCTTCTCCCCTCTTTCCATCTCTCCAACATTATTCGGGGCTGATGTGGTGATTCACAGTTTAACAAAGTTCATCAACGGAAGCAGTGATACGGTAGGAGGAGTATATTGTGCCACACAGGCCTTTATTGATGACACCAAAAATGTAAATTCCGGAGCATGTATGCTTCTCGGACCTACTATGGACAGCTTAAGATCTTCAAGTATCTTAAAGAACCTGAGAACATTGCATATCAGAATAAAACAGCATAGCCACAATGCTATGTATCTGGCTGAAAGATTCGAAAAAGATGGCTTAAAAGTATCTTATCCAGGTTTACCATCCCATAAAAATCATGAATTAATGAAAAGCATGATTCATGAAGAGTACGGATATGGAGGATTACTTACTCTTGATGCCGGAACTACAGAAAAAGCAAACGAACTGATGGAGCTGATGCAGACAGAAAATCTGGGGTATCTTGCGGTGAGTTTAGGGTTCTATAAAACTTTATTCTCATGCTCAGGAAAATCTACCTCATCTGAAATTCCTGAAGAAGAAAGAGCTTCCATAGGTATTTCCGACGGGCTGATCAGATTCTCCATCGGCCTTGACCACGATATCAAAAGAACTTATCATAAAATGAAAGAATGTATGCAGAAAGTAGGAGTTCTTAACCACCATGAAAACATTTCTATCATCTAAATTTATTATTGTAAAAAGGCTGTTTCGTTTTGAAACAGCCTTTTTTTATTTTCTTAATTGATAACTCCAGCCGCTTAGATTCCTGCGGAATGACAAAGATTGTGTATAATTACAAGCAAAAAAATCAATAGGAATGGGCTTTAGCCCATTTATCAAAAAAGAAATCTTTCGATCGGCTTTAGCCAAAACTTAAATTACTTTTTATAATAATGATGCGGAAAAGCATCTTCGGGTTTCATTCTGAAAACATTCAGCAAAATCCAGGATTTTAAGAATCCGTATCCGTAAGAAAACATCTGAATATAGGTGGAAATAACCGCCATTCCGGCAATACTTATATTTTTTGTCAGCAATAAAGCGTGAAACAATACCAAAAAAGTATACAATCCATAAAAGGCAAGGATTATTCCTCTACCCATCATAAAATACTCCAGAAAGCCCATCACATATCCCAGCATAAATAAAGTAGGAAAAGCAAAGGAGATCTTTACATAATTCGGGTGTCTCTGGTTAAGAATCGGTCTTGCACAGCCAAACTGATAGACCTGTTTGGAGAATTTTCCAAAATCAACCCTGCGCTTATGGTATACGGCAATATCATCAAAAAAAGCAGTAGTAAAACCATTTTCCCAAAGGGTCATAGAAAGATCAGGATCCTCTCCTATTCTCAGTTCTGAAAATCCGCCTACTTTTTTAAAGACTTCTTTTTTCACGCCCATATTAAAACTTCTGGGTTGAAACTTAGAAACTGCTTTTTTACTTCCTCTGATTCCTCCGGTTGTAAAAACAGAAGTCATGGAATAGGAAATAGCCTTCTGCATCAGATTAAATCCTTTATGTGCTTTATCTGCTCCTCCAAATGCATCGCAAGGAATTGTAAGAATATCGTTTTTGATATGTTCAATATAATCTTTTTCAACAATGACATCACTGTCTACAAATACCAGCCATTCGTTAGCGGCTCTTGCTGCCCCATAATTTCTCGTCAGTCCCGGTCCTGAGTTATCCTTTCTGAAATATTTAATATCCAGGATTCCATCAAAATTTTTAATAGTAGGTTTCAGATCGATTAAAGAACCGTCATCCACAATAATCATCTCAAACTCCTTATCTGTCTGTTGAGTAAGGGAGGTCAGCAGCTCAAAAAGTTCGTCTTTTCGGTTGTAAATGGCAACGACAATGGAAATAGTAGGCTTCAAATTGAAAATTTTTCAAAATTACTTATTCGCAGGACAACCTACAAACAGTTTAACAGCTTATTCAGATAAATTAACGATAGAGAATTTTATCAGCTTTACTTCATGGAGATTACAAATGAAATTCTGAGCCAAGTTATTTGACATTTTAAACAAAATAAACACAGAAAATCCCTCCTAATTTTGCTATAGAAATTTAAAACAATAAAAAATGGAACCTATTATCAGCACAATGCAACAACCTATTCAATCAGGCTTTAATGCTTTCTCAACAGCTCAGGAAGTAATAAAGGGAATTGATCTTACCGGAAAAACAGTGATCATAACCGGCGGCTATGCAGGAATCGGTCTTGAAACTACAAAAGTCCTTGCTTCAGCAGGAGCCCATGTCATAATTCCTGCGAGAGATATTGAAAAAGCAGGAAAAAATCTTTCAGGAATTGAAAATATTGAACTCGAAAAAATGGATCTGATGGATCCGGCATCTATTGACGCATTTGCAGAAAAATTTGTATCGTCAGGCAGAAGCCTGGATATTCTCATTAATAATGCAGGCATTATGTGGGTACCGCTCCGCAGGGACAGCAGAGGTATAGAATCTCAATTGGCAACCAATTACCTTGGACAGTTTCATCTTACCTCAAAATTATGGCCAGCTCTGAAAAAAGCAAATGGAGCAAGGGTTATCAGTGTTTCTTCTTATGGACATCAGATGGCTCCGTTTAATTTTGAAGACCCCAATTTTGAAAAAAGAGATTACGATACCCTTTCCGGATACGGACAATCCAAAACGGCCTGTAATTTATTTTCCGTAGAACTCGATGAAAAAGGAAAAGAGTTCAATATCAGAGCATATTCCCTTCATCCAGGTTCAGTCTATGGCACTGATCTGGGCAGAGAAGAACCCATCGAGCTTTTTAAACAGCTCGGAACGCATGATGAAAACGGAAATATCAAACCGGAAGTTGAAGCACGTTTAAAAACCATTCAACAAGGAGCTGCTACTACAATCTGGTGCGCTGTAAGCCCTCAGCTTAACGAAATCGGTGGAGTTTATTGTGAAAATTGCGATATTGCAGAAATCGACAGAGGGCAAATTGAGCACAGGTTTGATGAACCGGCTACGATCCGCGGAGTACAGCCCTATTCCATTGACAAAAACAATGCAGAGCAATTATGGAAACTGAGTGAAGAGATGCTGGGATTTACCTTTGACACCAAATAATTGTTTTTTAAATACATTTGTAATGAAAAACTTTTGACAATGGATTTCCAGATACAATACCTGACACCGGATATCAAGCTTTCCAGTTATGATGATAAGCTGTTCAAAACAGAAACGGTTTTTGAATATCATATGCTGGTGTGGTTTATATCAGGAGAAACGAAAATTATCCAGGCAGACAAAACCTATCTGTTCAAAGCAGGAGATATTTTTCTGATTCCGAGAAATCATCTGGCCACCATCATTAATTATCCGAAGGATGGACTTCCTCACAAAGCAGTAGTGATGCATCTTACCACAGAACGTCTGAAAGCATTTTACAGCGCTGTTGATTATCAAAAGAAAAATAGTCTTCGGGAACCCAGCATTCACAGTTTCAGCAGCCATCCGCTTCTGAACAGCGGTCTGGCCTCTCTCATTCCTTATTTTGATATTGAAGGTCCGTTTCCTGAAAGCATTGCTCATTTAAAGATCACCGAAGCCATTAGTATTTTAAGAGAAATTGATCAGAATATAGATTCTGTACTCGCTGATTTTGATGAGCCGGGAAAAGTTGATCTGATCAGTTTTATGGAAAAAAATTATATGTTCAATATGCCACTGGAACGGTTCGGGTATCTGACAGGAAGAAGTTTATCTACTTTTAACCGGGATTTCAGAAAGATCTTTCAAACCACTCCACAGCGGTGGCTTACCCAAAAGCGTCTGGAACTGGCCTATTATCATTTATCCGAAAAAAACAAAAAGCCTTCTGATGTCTTTCTGGAAGTAGGTTTTGAAGACCTCTCGCATTTTTCACATGCCTTTAAAAAACAGTATGGCTTTGCTCCTTCACTGGCACAATAAAACAAAATAGGTTGTACTAATATGTACAACCTGTTTTTATTATTTTGATTTAACTGAATTCTATTGCAGTTATTTTTTCTGTGGAATATCCGAATCTTTTAGCTCTTTCTTTTGAGATATTACATTGTGATTTAAAGCCTTTCTTTCAGGTTTTGAAGGTGATGATTTTGATCCAGAACCCAACATACCAAATACATCCAAAACCACATCAAACAGATCTAAAAAATTCCAGGACATATTATATTCTATTATTCTTTAATAATTTTCGCAGATTTCGCTTTTCCATCAGTTAAAATATAAACACCCTTAGGCAAAGAAGATATGTCCACATTTTGTGTTTTACCGGATTTCAAATTGATATTTTTAATTTTTTTACCTGAAATATCCATCAATAGTAACCATTCATTGGTAAGAGATTGTAAGCTGAATTCATTTTTTGCAGGATTGGGATAAATTAGCATTTCTCTATTTTTCATCAATTCCTTAGTAGAAAGTACATTATTCATCATTATTTTACGAATTCTATGATTACCTACATCCGCAATATATAAATTCCCCTGATTGTCAATAGTTATTCCATTTGGATTATAAAATTTTGCATTACCAGCAATCCCGTCTTCAAATCCTAATATGCTTCCTGATAATGTAGAAACCTGATTTCCTGAAATTTTACGAATTCTGTTGTTCATCGTATCAGTTATAAATAAATCAGCAGATTTATTTGAAACCAATTTAAGTGGATTATAAAACTTAGCATTAGCCAATGTTCCATCTGCAAATCCGTAGTTACTTCCCGAAATAGTAGAAACCTGACCTGACGATATTTTGCGTATTTTATTATTCCAATTATCTACTACATATAGATCCTGCCCCACTACTTCTATGTCTGTTGGATAATCAAACCTGCTTGATAATGCATTGCCATCTATATATCCAGCCACTCCATCACCTGCAATTGTTGTAACCTGGCCTCCTGTTATTCGTCTTATTCTGTTATTATTTTGATCGGCAACATATATAATTCCTTCTTTGTCGATTGCTATCCCAGCAGGATTTTTGAATTGCGCTGTTGCGTTGTCACCATCAGCAAAACCAGCAGTACCATTCCCGGCAAAAGTAGAAACATCTCCTGATGGACTTACTTTTCTGATTCTGTTATTATAAAAATCTGATACATAAATGTTCCCAAAAGCATCAACAATAAGATCATTAATACCATTAAATTTAACAATGTTTGGACTTCCGTCTGCAAAACCTTGCGTACCATCTCCAGCTAAAGTAGATACATTTCCTGATGGAGTTATTTTCCTAAGCCGGTAATTCCCCGTATCAGCAACATATACATTCCCCACATCGTCTACAGCAACACCGGCAGGACGGTTAAACATTGCTGAATTTACATTTCCGTCCGCATATCCTTCCGTCCCATTTCCCGCTAATGTAGAAACCGTGATTACTTGTGAAAAAATTTGAGAATGCAGTATAACTGAGACAATAACTGCGTAGATTTTTTTCATGTATTAGTTTTAAAAATTTGTGATAAAAATATAACAAATAACCTAAAAAAACATCACAGACAATAATATTTAAAAGATAATTGATATAAAGAAGCCCTTTCAGACTTGAAAGGGCTGTATCCGAGTTTTTATTTATCCTCCAATTTATGGATTTTCTTCGTTCCCTCATACATTTCATATTGTAAAAATCTCGTTTCCAGCTTTCCGTTGAAAAGTTTGATTTTTCTTGAAGGACGCAAACCGATTTTCTTCACTGCTTCCAGATCGGAAGAGATCAGCCAGGCCAGTGTATTCGGATAATGCGTTTTAAAGGTATCTCCGATTTTCTTGTAGAAATCATCATCATTGATGGAGATTCTCTCATCGTATGGTGGATTGAATACCATTAATAATGGGAAAAGTTCTTTTTTAGAATCAAAGAAATTCTGTTTTTTAATCTCAATAACATCTTCCATTTCTGCCGCTTCTACATTCATTCTTGCAGCGTTCAGCATTCTTGCATCAATATCGTACCCAACAATTTTTCCATCAAACTGTCTGACTCTGTTGATTCTGAATTCTTTAATTTTTGCAAACAATTCTGCATCATAATTATTCCAGTTCTGGAATCCGAATCTCTTTCTGAAAATCTGAGCCGGAAGATCCATAGCGATCATTGCCGCTTCAATCAATAATGTTCCTGAACCACACATCGGATCAAGGAAATTTCCTTTTCCGTCCCAACCTGCCAGCTGGAGCATTCCGCTTGCCAGTACTTCATTGATAGGAGCCTCGCCCTGTTCTCTTCTGTATCCCCTTTTAAACAAAGGATCTCCTGAAGAATCCATTGAGATCATCACCAATTCTCTGTCAATATGAAGGTGGAATTTAATATCCGGATTTCTCGTTTCTACATTCGGACGTCTTTTGAATTTTTCCTGGAAATAATCTACGATAGCATCCTTCATTTTTAAAGTAACAAACTGAGAATGTTTGAATGTTTCTGAATTCACCGTTGAATCGATAGAGAAAGACTGATCAACATCCATGAAATTCTCCCACTCAAACTTGAAAAGTCTGTCATAAAACTGATGCTGGTTAAAGGCCTTGAACTCATGAATCGGCACCAAAATTTTCAATGCTGTTCTCGCAGAATAATTGATTTTGTATAGGAAACCCAGATCTCCTTCACAGTTTACCGCTCTGTTTTTAATTTCGACATTTCTTCCACCCAATTTTTTGATTTCTTCTGCCAGAATCTGCTCCAATCCGAAGAATGTCTTTATCTGTATTTTAATATTTTCTGTATCCATAAGTAGTTGCTAAAAGATTTAAAGCTTTAATAATTAAAAGATTAGCCATCCAATTCCTTGTTCAATTGAATTTTTCAATCTCTTAATGTTGTAAAATACTTTGCTTTTAACCGCACAAATTTAGTTATTTTTGCATTATGGAATGGTTTGAATCTTGGTTTGATACCCCTTATTATCATTTGCTTTATAGCAACAGAGACTATACTGAAGCAGAAAACTTCATTACAAAGCTCACAGCGGACCTTCAGCTGCCGCCTCAGTCGAAAATCATAGATCTTGCCTGCGGAAAGGGAAGACACTCGGTTTTCCTTAACAAATTAGGGTATGATGTTTTGGGACTTGACCTTTCAAGACAAAGTATTGAATCCAACAAACAGTACGAAAATCAAACGCTTCTTTTTGAAGTTCATGATATGAGAAACCCTATTGATTCTGATCCTATGGATGCTGTATTCAATTTATTTACAAGTTTTGGGTATTTTGACAATGAAAGTGATGATAAAAAAGTATTCCAATCGGTTTACAATGCTTTAAAGCCAGGAGGATATTTTGTACTGGACTATCTGAACGAGGAATTTGTAAGAAGTACCTTAGTTCCTGAAACTACCATTACCCGCGGCGATATTGAATTCAGAATATTAAAGAAAATCGAGGGAAGACATGTCATCAAAGACATCCGTTTTGAAGCCGACGGTAAACCGTTTCATTTCTTTGAAAAAGTAAAACTTCATACTCTGGAAGCCATTCATGCGTATGCTTCTGAATGTGGATTTGAAAGAATAAAAATCTGGGGAGATTATCAGCTGAATGAATTTAAGAAAGAAAGTTCCCCGCGATGCATCAATTTATTTAAGAAAAAATAATGACAACAGTACTTTTACTGATTTTAAGTGTCGTAACAGGAGTATTTCTGGGAAAACACTTTGGTAAAAAAGAGAAACTGGCTAAAAATCTACTGATATTAAGTGCCGGTTTTTTGATTACAATCTGTCTTAATGAAGTGTTTCCGCAGGTATATACCTCTTCAGGGAGCAACAGTCTTGGGATATTTGTAATCGCAGGAGTTCTGCTTCAGATGATCCTGGAGGCTCTTACCAAAGGTTTTGAACACGGACACTTCCATCATCATAGTGAACATAATATTCTTCCCGTTGCTTTAATGGTAGGATTGTTTATCCATGCTTTTATTGAGGGGATTCCTTTAGCTAACGAACAGCACGAGATGTCGCCTTACCTTTGGGGAATTGTATTTCATAATCTTCCCATTTCATTTATTCTGGGAGCCTTTTTATTTAACAGAAAAGGAGAATCAAAAAGTTCTTCGTCCTATCCCTCTATTCTCATTGTAGCCTTATTTGCCCTGGCTTCTCCAATGGGAATGTTGTTAGGAAATTATTTCAACCCGGATCTTCAGCCTTATTTTCTGGCGATCGTAGGGGGAATTTTCCTTCATATTTCATCCGTAATCATTTTTGAAAGCAATAAAAATCACAATATCGATTGGGTAAAAATCGGACTGGTTGTTTTAGGAGTCTCACTTGCATTGATGATGCATCTTTTCCATCAACACCCCGTTACTCATTCTCATTAAGTATAAAAAAAGCTTCGGAATCAGACTGCCCCCAAAAAGATAGACACTTTTTAGGGGCATTTTTTATTTTAGCTTATTGAATTAGTATATGTTTCCCGAGGCCATTACCATTAATCTTTACTTATAATATTTTAGACAAATAAATTAAAATTTGCTTTTTTAAAAATATTTTACGTTAAAAAATAAATAGAAATTAAATATTTAAACTAAAATATGAAACAAAACACAGTAGTTAACATTTTTTAACACATACTTAATAACCATACATTGTTTTTTGTACTTTAGCCACATTACCATCACTTAAAAATGTATGAAAAGACAAAAGAACCTAACAACATCAGTATGCTTTTTTTTAATGACCGGTTTTATAACGGCCCAGACTACAAAGAAAACAGATTCTTTAGAAGAAAAAAAAATTGATGACATTGTAATTATCGGTTACAAAGCCCAGAAAAAATCCAGCCTTACAGCTGCTGTTTCTGTTATTTCCAACAAAAAACTTCAGGATTCCAACACCCCCAGTGTATCGGGACTTCTTCAGGGGAAAGCTGCAGGAGTTCAGATCTTACCTGGCGGAGGTTCTGCAGGTTCTGTAGCCACTGTAAAAATCAGGGGAACATCTACTATCAATGGTCCCAGCTCTGCCCTTTGGGTAGTAGATGGCGTAGTAATGCCCTATGCCCCCAATCTGGATCCCAGCCAGATTGAAAGTATCAATATTTTAAAAGATGCTGCTTCTACAGCCTTGTATGGTTCCAAAGCAGCCAATGGTATTGTACAGGTGTTTACCAAATCGGGAAATTCCGGAAAGGGAATATTAAGCGTTTCTCTTAATAATTCTTTTAATGTGTTTAATAACGGACGTTTCAAACTTATGAACGGAACGCAGCTGTATGACTATTTCACCTCATTAAAAGGAGCCCCTGAAATCCCTGCAACCCTTAGAAATGATGGTTACAACTGGCTGAAAGGCGGTACACAAACCGGAACTGTACAAAATTACACTATTGATTTCAGAGGTGGATCAGACCATTCCAAAACCTATATTTCAGGAAATTATTATAATGAAACAGGAACAATAAAGGGAGATGAATACAACAGGCTTTCATTCAGAATCAATCATGAACAGACCATAAAGCCGTGGCTGATCCTGAAACCCAAAGTGAGCTTATCATACACTACGGGAAAAGATACTCAGGCTTCACTTTCTCAAATGTATCTTAATATGCCATGGGATAATCCAAGGGACGCTAACGGAAACCTGATCCGGGTTGATGAGGATTACACAGATTGGTATGGCAGAGATAAAAGTAATTATCTGTATGATCTTCAATGGAACTATGGTAAAAGCAATCAGCTGGACCTCATAGGAAATCTGGATGCTGAAATCCGGTTTACCGATTATCTCAAATTCATCACGACCAACAATGTTACCTACAAAAATTATGATGATATGTACTATACCGATCCAAGATCAGTCAGCGGGACAAGTAATAAGGGTGAGCTAACAGAGAGATACCAAAAGGATATCAGCAAGTTTTTTAACCAGATGCTGAGATTTGATAAAGATTTTGGAAACCATAACATCAATGCATTAGCTGCTTATGAATATACCGATAGATTCTATAAGGCATCACAAGCAGGTGTTTACGGTGTAGTACCTGATACAGATATTTTTAATACCGGAGCAACCACAGGCCAAAAACCATCGGGAACCAAATCAGACAGAGCTTATAATGCTTTTATGTTCAATGCTGAATATATCTTTAATCAAAAATATTTTGTACAGGGGTCTTTAAGGAGCGAATCATCTTCTGCATTCGGTGCCAACAAAAGAAATGGCCTATTCTATGCCTATAGTGCAGGATGGAACATTCATAAAGAAAGCTTTTTCAAGGTAAAACCTGTTAATGAATGGAAATTACGAGCAAGCAGAGGACTTGTGGGAAATACGCCCAGCCCTAATTACGGATGGCAGGACTTATATTCACTGACACAAAAATACAACGGTCAGATAGGGGCAACATGGTACCAGCTTGGAAACCCTGCGCTAACCTGGGAGTCTATCTACCAAAATAATATTGGTACGGATATCAGGGCATTTAACAACAGACTTACTTTAAATATTGATTACTTTAATAACAAAACGAAAGACTTGCTTATGCTTGTTCCACTGCCATCATTGACAGGGGTTGACAGACAATACCTTAATATTGGCGATGTCAGAAACAAAGGCTGGGAATTCAACGTAAATTATTCTATTATCCGTTCAAAAGAGATCAGCTGGGAGCTTGGATTCAATATCAGCACTTATAAAAACAGTGTACTTTCCACCCGAAATAATGGCACACAAATATTGGATAATTATCACGTTGCAATACCAGGATATGACGTTAACTCTTTCTATATGAGAAAGTGGCTGGGCGTAAATCCGGACAATGGTGAAGGACAATGGGAAGTAATCAACCCGGATGGAAGCAGAAGTGCAACCTCAAAATACAATCTGGCTACCGTACAGGTGACAGGCGCGACAACACCGGATTATTATGGCTCTGTTAGTACCAATCTGAATGTCAAAAACTTCTATCTTGCTGCAAATCTTTATTTCTCGCAAGGTGGGCAAGTGTATAATACGTACAGAGAATTATATGATTCAGACGGCGCCTATCCTTATTACAACCAGATGGTTTTAGAAAATGGTTGGACGAGATGGGAAAAGCCTGGAGATATCGCCACCCATCCGGCTGCTGTGTACAACAATAATTCATTAACAAATAAGACATCATCACGTTATCTTGAGGATGCCAGCTTTGTCAAGTTAAGATCCCTGAGAATAGGATATAATTTACCTGCATCTTTAACAGAAAAGATGAAAATAAAATCGGCGAATATTTACATTATGGGTGAGAATTTATTTACCATCACCAAATTCTCCGGCGTGGACCCGGAAATTGGTAATGCAGACACCCAAAACGTCTATTCAGGTAATGCAGGAGCTATCTACCCTATTCCGAGAAGATTTTCTTTAGGTTTAAACTTTTCTTTTTAAAAAAATAATTATGAAAAAAATACTTATTCCCATTCTTATACTATCATTAACGGCATGCAACATAGACCGTTCACCATATGATTCAAAGGAATCTGATGTTATTCTTACGGACGCAACAGGACTGAAGACCATAACCTTAGGAAATTACGCATTGCTCAAAGGAGATGCTGAAGGGGGCGGTTTTTACAACAACCTGTACAGGATCAGCGAGTACGGTGGTGATAATATCGACATCAGCGGGACTACCAGCGATTCTTTCTTTTATTACTACAATTATAAAAGCATTAAAAACAATTACCGCACTAATATCATCTGGAACTCCGGATATAAGGCCATTATTGGGTGCAACAGAGTGATATCAAAGGTTACCGAAGGGAAAGACACAGAAACAGACCAGCTGATAGGTGAAAATTATTTCCTGAGAGCTTATGTATACTTTTCTATGGTCAATGTATTCGGAAGACCGTATAATCAAGGGACGGGCAATTCTGGAATACCTCTAAAATTATCTGATGACGTCAATGATTTGCCTGCAAGAGCTACTGTAGGAGAAATATACAATCAGGTGGTAAGCGATCTTCTGAAAGCAGAAAAACTAATGACACTGGATAAAACTAACATATATGCATCCAAAGAAGCAGCACAGGCTTTACTTTCCAGAGTCTATCTTTACATGGAAAACAATGATAAAGCGATAGAATATGCGGATAAAGTCATCAACTCCGGAAAACATACACTCTTATCCAAAGCAGAACTGCCTGCTTATGCTACTAAAACTCCAGAAAACAATACAGAAACCATTTTTGCATTTAAATATAATAAAGATGGAGACTATAGTGATGGCTGGTATACTGTAGGTTCTATGTATGCCACCATACAGAATGTAGGCTGGGGTGAAATGTACGCTTCATCTTCTTACCTGGATCTTATCAATCAGAATCCTCAGGATGCAAGGCTGAAGTTTATTTCTCCGAAATACAGCAGCCCGGCAGTTCCCGTAGCGTATTGGGTACAAAAAGGAACCAGCTCATCCGGTACTGCAACCTACAGTTATCAATTCCAGAAGACCTTCCAGCAGAATGGAAATACTTACTTTACTATGAATAACATCAATTACCAGGTACAATCTGAGGCAGCACCTAATAAAACAAACTATTATTTTGTTAATGCCACCGGTGGGAAAACTTATGTTTACCTTGATAATGATATGGATAAAAGAAATGGGTATCCTAAATTTTATGTTTTAAAATGCTCATTACAGGAAGGAGTTCCTCAGTTATGGTCGCCGGTTATTGTACGACTGGCAGAAATATATCTTAACAGAGCAGAAGCCTATGCAAAAAAAGGAAATACTGCTTCAGCACTCACAGATGTAAATATCATCCGAACAAGAGCGGGAATACCTGTATACAATTCAACTCCTGCAGGACAGACTGCACTGGATGTCGTTCTACAGGAAAGAAGGCTGGAAATGGCTTTTGAAGGGCATAGAAGATATGATATCTTCAGGAACAAACTTGATCTCGACAGACAATATCCCGGCACCCATTTAAGTGGAAATAATGTCTTTTATACGGTAACTTATACGCATAACAGGGTAGTAGAATATATTCCTGAACAGCAGATCCAGATTCAGCCGAATCTGGTGCAGAATCCTGATTAAAAATTGACATGTATACTTTTATTGTATAAAGGCACGAAACAAAATCGGCAAAAAAAGAGGCTGTCCTGAAAGTTTGGACAGCCTCTTTGTATATTTTGATATTTTTTAAAGCATCAGATTAGAATTTCCATCCTAAAGTAAGGAAGAAATTATTTCTGTTGTTTTTCACATTACTTACAGCATAATCCGGACTTTCAAAAATTTTACTCGAAGAATAATATGATGAATCAAAATTATCACCCATATATCCTCTCATAAAAGGATTTGCATATTTGGAAGAAATATTCTGATAAGATGCATCAATATAGAATGATTTGAAATCATATCCAATACCGAAAGAAAGTGTATTTCTGTCACTTAACATAAGATTGTTGTAAGACTCATCACCCACAGTGCCTGCATCATTAAATCTGCTGATTGTAAGTGCATCAAAAGGACTTGACTGGTATGAGTATCCTCCTCTCAGTCTGAACTGCTGTACTCTGTACTCAGCTCCCACTCTTACTTCTGAAAGATTCTTGTAGTTATCTTTGAAGAAATCATTCAATTCTCTTTCTGCACCTCCGTAGACCTTATAATCAGGCTTTGTAAGTCCCAGAGTATAGTCAACGTTCAATGAGAAGTTTTTACTCGCTACAAAGGCAGCACTCACTGTTGCTTTAAGCGGTGAAGTGAACTTTCTGTTTTCAGCTCCCATATCATCTCCGTAAACAGGATCATTATAGAAATAATAATTTCTGTCTATCGTCCAGAATGTAGGCGTTTCAAGAGATGCTCCCACTCTGAAATTAGGACTTAGCTTTCCAATTACCCCTAATGAAGCAGAAAAACCTGATGATCTCTCTGAATATGGAGTATCCTGCTTACTGAATGCTTCTGTAGAACCATTAGCAATATTTCGGTACAATAAAGTATCATACTGATCCAATGAAGCATTGAAAAAGTTGAAACCTGCTCCTAAATATAAATTATGATTATAGTTGGCACCTACTCCGAAACTCATCTTTGACAAGTTACCGTATCTCTCATACATATGTCCTGCCAACGCCGCATCCTTGGTAATATCATCCTTATCAAAAGCATAAACAACATTATTATTTCCTGGTGACTGGATTACATTGTCCAAAGTCTGGTTAGAAAAATTAATACCAATATTGATAAACTTCCATCCGGTTTCTGTCATCAAAGGAAAAGCAATTATTCCTCCTGCATTTCCAAGATCTCCTTTGGTTTTGCTATAATCTATTGTAGATCCTCCTAAAGAACTTTTATTTTTATTTCCTAAAACAGATAAAGTTCCTGAAACCTCTCCTGAAATAGCAACTCCCAAACCTGCCGGGTTCGTAAGCAAAGAGTTTGCATCACCACCCAGCGCACCATTAGCTCCAGCCATCGCATTAAACTTGGCTGATCCCACCATAGGAGTAGTTGAATAAACCTCTACCGTATTTCTTATGACAGAAACATCCTGAGCCTGTGCATAAAATGCAGCAGAAATGCTCATTAATACTAAAGATTTTTTTAACATTATTTTTTAATAGTTTATTAATTTGAAAAATTATCTGAAGCCTCCTCTTCCGCCGCCGCCGGATCTCATTCCGCCACCGCCTCCTGAAGAGCCACCTCTGAAGCCGCCTCCACCGGAGTTAAAACCACCACTGGATCTGAAACCTCCTGAGTCATTAGATCTGAAGCCTCCGTTATTGTTGTTATATCTTGGTTGTGGTTGCTGATAATTATAATTGGGTCTTGTTTGTGATGAAGAATTACGGAATCCACCATTAGATTGTGTATTTCTGAAACCTCCTGAATTACCGTTTCTGAAGCCTCCTGAATTGCTATCTCTGAATCCGCCGTTGCTGTTTCTGAAACCACCATTGGAATTAGAATCTCTGAAACCACCGTTATTATTAGTGTTTCTGAAGCCTCCATTAGTATTTCTGAAACCTGAATTAGCAGTATTCGTTCTGTACACTGCGTTGGCTACCCCTGTATTCTGGAATCCACCTCCACTGATACCGCTTCTTCTGGAAACAGGTCTGTTGTAGTAACCACCACCCCAGTAACCTCCTCCGTATCCCCAATATGGGTTTCCGTAGTATCCGCCCCAGAATGGATCATAGTATCCTCCATAGCCGTATCCCCAGTATGGACTACCCCATCCGTAAGAGCCTCCCCAGCCCCAGCCGAATGATCCGCCCCAACCCCATGACATACTTGCACCCCAGCCCCAGCCACGGTTCATACCCCAACCCCAATACGGGCTGTAACCACCATACCATCCCCACGGAGATCCCCATCCCCATGAGTTATCATAGTAGTTCGTCTGAGAACCTGCATAAAGTCCCCAATCCGAGTCTGTAGCATTAGAGTTCCAGTTGGTATTGGTACCACTCCAGTCATTATATCTGTTTTGCTGCTCTCTGGAATTCGTCTGTGCATTCTGAATCACATTGGAATCCTGATAGTAGTCATAATATTCTCCTACTCTGTTTCCGCTATCATTAATGATAACTCCTTCAGGTAGCGTATCCTTATTGGGGTCGTAATACACCCCATCCGTCTCGCTATACCCTCCCATCTGAGCACCACAAGACACAAGTAATAATCCGCCTGATATAGCCAATATCCCTTTGGATCTTAGCAGACCAAGCAAATTTTTATGTATATTTCTTTTCATGATAACGTAAAAATTTTTAATTTAAATTATATTTGCAATCTGTACCAAAAATGTACCAAAATACTGGTAAAAAAATCTATCAAAAATAGATTTTTATTTTTAGATAACAATAATGTACAAAAGTTAAAAAAATTTTAAAAAATAATGGCAAAATTAACCTCAAGAAGCGAAGATTACAGCAAATGGTATAATGAGCTGGTTGTAAAAGCTGATTTAGCTGAAAACTCAGGCGTGCGTGGATGTATGGTGATCAAACCGTATGGCTATGCAATCTGGGAAAAAATGCGTGATGAAATGGATAAAAAATTCAAAGAAACAGGTCACGTTAACGCATACTTCCCGCTTTTTGTGCCCAAGAGCTTGTTTGAGGCTGAGGAAAAAAATGCAGAAGGTTTTGCAAAAGAATGTGCTGTTGTTACCCACTACAGATTAAAAACCGATCCTGACAATCCATCCAAACTGATTGTCGATCCGGATGCAAAACTTGAAGAAGAACTTATTGTTCGTCCTACTTCAGAAGCAATTATCTGGAATACCTATAAAAACTGGATTCAGTCTTACAGAGACCTACCGATATTAATCAACCAGTGGGCGAATGTTGTTCGTTGGGAAATGAGAACACGTCTTTTCCTTAGAACTGCCGAGTTCTTATGGCAGGAAGGGCACACTGCTCACGCTACAAAAGATGAAGCAATTGAAGAAGCTGAAAAAATGAATAAAGTATATGCAGATTTTGCAGAAAACTTTATGGCAATTCCGGTTATCCAAGGGTTGAAAACACCTTCTGAAAGATTTGCAGGAGCTGATGAAACCTATTGTATTGAAGCATTAATGCAGGACGGAAAAGCTTTACAGGCCGGAACATCTCACTTCTTAGGTCAGAATTTCGCCAAGGCATTTGATGTAAAATTCACCAACAAAGAAGGAAAAATAGAACACGCATGGGCTACTTCATGGGGTACTTCTACCCGTCTGATGGGCGCTTTAATTATGACGCACTCTGATGATTTCGGATTGGTATTGCCTCCTACGCTTGCTCCAATTCAGGTGGTGATTGTTCCTATCTTTAAAGGAGAAGAACAGCTGGAACAAATCAGTGAAGTTGCTTTAGATATTCAGGCTAAACTGAGAGCAAAAGGAATTTCTGTGAAATTTGACAATGATACTCAGAACAAACCAGGATGGAAATTTGCAGAATATGAATTGAAAGGAGTTCCTGTAAGAATCGCAATGGGACCTAGAGATCTTGAAAATAAATCTGTGGAAATTGCAAGAAGAGATAACCTGACTAAGGAAGTTCGTTCTATTGAAGGACTTGATTCTTATATCGAGGATCTATTGAAAACGATCCAACAGGATATTTATAACAAAGCATTTGAATTCAGAAAAAATAATATCACGAAAGTGGATACTTATGAAGAATTCAAAAAAGTGCTGGAAGAGAAAGGTGGATTCATCTATGCTCACTGGGATGGCACAGCTGAAGAAGAGGAGCAAATCAAGGATGAAACAAAGGCAACCATCAGATGTATTCCTTTGGATAATGACATAGAAGAAGGAATTTCACTAATATCAGGAAAACCATCTAAGAGACGTGTGTTATTTGCAAAAGCTTATTAAAATTTTTAATGATTTAGAAAAAAATCGTTAATTTTCAAAGAAATATTCAAAAAAAAGTGACATTTGGACGGATTTTTGTTTAAATTTATCTCAACATTAATCAAAAAAATTTATTATTATGTCTTTAAATGTCATTGATTTAATTAAAGGACAATTAGGTCCCGCTTTGGTTTCACAGGCTGCATCGCAGTTTGGAGAAAGTGAATCCGGTATTTCTAAAGCAATTGGCGGATTATTACCTGCTGTAGTAGGTGGATTGGCCAATAATGCAGATAAGCCTGGCGTTGTGGATGCTATTACACAAGCCTCTTCAAGTGGAATTTTAGGAAATTTATTAGGTGGTTCGTCCAGCAATCCTATCATTTCAAACTTGTTGTCTTCTATTTTTGGAGATAAAGTAAGTGCATTAGTGAATTCCATTGCCAGTTTTTCAGGAGTCAGCAATACCTCTGCAGGTTCTTTGTTAAACCTGGTGACTGGGGCTACAGTAGGCACTATTGGGAAATATGCAGCAGACAATAATTTGGGTGCTTCAGGTATTTCCAGCTTACTGCATGATCAGAAAGGCGTTATTTCTTCTTTATTGCCGGCAGGTCTTTCTTTGGCTTCCTTTGGATTAGGAGCTGAAAATTGGTTTGGCCAGGCAAAAGAAACAGTTTCTTCTGTAACTTCTACTGCTAAAGATAACATCGCTGAAGGCGTTGCTACAGCAAGAGAAAATGTTTCAGAAGGAGCCAGAGAAGTAAGAGAAAGATTTGAAAATAATAACAATAATAATCAAGGCGGAGGCTCAATCTGGAAATGGTTGCTTCCGCTTTTATTATTAATAGCAGCTGCTTATTTCTTATGGAAACAGTGTGAGAAAAAACAGACTACTACAACCACTACCACAACATCTGATTCCGCAGCAACCAGTTCAACTACAGATACTGCTGCTACGACAGGAACCGCAACCCCTGCTCCTGCAACAGCTAAAACCGATGAAGATATTGATCTTAACGGGGTGATGCTAAAAGGTTACAAAGGAGGAATGGAAGATCAGATGATTACATTCCTGAAATCCGGATCGTATAAAAATGCCGCTGATGATGCAGCATTGAAAGATAAGTGGTACGATTTCGATCATGTCAATTTCAAAATGGGAAGTTCTACTGAACTTGAAGCAGGTTCACAGGGGCAATTGGATAACTTAGTGGCTATCCTTAAGGCTTTCCCTGATGCAAAAATCAAAATCGGAGGCTACACTGATAAAACAGGAAATGAGGCTAACAATGTAAAATTGTCAAAAGCAAGAGCTGAATTTATCAAAGCTGCTTTAGTAAAAGCTGGTGTTGGTGCTCAGGTTCTGGAAGCTGAAGGCTACGGAAGTAAATTTGCGAAAGTAGATGCAAAAGCTTCTGATGCTGAAAGAGCTGCAGATAGAAAAATGGCTGTAAGATTTGCGAAATAATCTTTAGAGTCAATAAAAATTAGGTCCCGGGAAGGCAATTTCCGGGATTTTTTTATGCCATGATTTTTCTGTTTACATTTATTTAATTAAATTTGTTAGTCATTTCTAACATTTATGAATTTCAATATAAAAAGCGCCTGGCGAAAAGATAAAACAAACCATTCCTTATCAGAGGTTTATTCATCAATCAAAGTCCCTAAAAATGCAACATTCTGGAGAAAGTATCTTGCATTTGCAGGACCAGGGCTGATGATTGCAGTAGGTTATATGGATCCCGGAAACTGGGCAACTGATATTGCGGGAGGAGCTCAGTTTGGCTATACTCTCCTTTCAGTTATCCTTATTTCCAATATTTTTGCAATGGTTTTACAGCACTTATCTGTGAAACTGGGAGTTGTGGCCGAAAGAGACCTTGCTCAGGCATGCAGAGACCACTTCAGTCCTACCACTAATTTTATTCTCTGGGTATTCTGTGAAATAGCCATTGCTGCCTGTGACCTCGCTGAAGTCATCGGTTCAGCTATTGCATTAAATCTGTTATTCCATATCCCGCTGACCTGGGGAATTGTCATTACAACAGTAGATGTTTTAATCATTCTTTTGCTTCAGTCCAAAGGATTCCGATGGATTGAGAGTATTGTAGGAGGACTTATTTTCATTATTCTGGCATGTTTCGTATATGAAATTGTCATTTCGCAACCTGCTTTCAATGAAATTCTGGGAGGCTTGGTTCCACAAAAGGAAATCATTCAGAATCCTGCCATGCTTTATATTGCAATCGGAATTTTGGGAGCTACCGTAATGCCACACAATCTGTATCTGCACAGCAGTATTGTACAGACCAGGGATTACACCCGTGATAAAGAAGGAAAAAAAGAAGCCATCAAGTTTGCCACCATAGACAGTACCATTTCATTGATGCTGGCTTTCTTCATCAATGCTGCAATCCTTATTCTGGCTGCTGCTACATTCCATACTACAGGAAATGAACATGTAGCAGACATTCATGATGCTTATAAAATGTTGACCCCAATTTTAGGCGCTTCTATGGCAAGTATTGCGTTTGCTATCGCTTTATTGGCTTCCGGACAAAATTCTACATTAACAGGAACTCTTGCCGGACAGATCGTAATGGAAGGCTTTCTGAATATCAGATTAAAACCATGGCTGAGAAGATTAATTACCAGACTTATTGCTGTAATTCCTGCACTTATTGTAGCTATTCTTTACGGAGAACAGGGAACAACCGAACTATTGGTTTTAAGCCAGGTTATTTTATCAATGCAGCTTAGTTTTGCCGTTGTCCCTCTGGTAATGTTTACCAATGACAAAGCTAAAATGGGTGAATTTGCCAATAAACCATTCCTGAAAGTCTGTGTATGGATTATTTCGATCATCATCATTGTTTTAAATCTATACCTGCTGTACCAGACGTTTACAGGAGAATAAAAAAATACAACTATAGTTTTCAGATTGACTATTGGGCATTATTAAAGTGAATGGTCAATAGTCAATTTTTGCTTCGTAAAGTCAATTTTTTGAAGCTACACTCATGTTCATAATTCACATGCGAAGCGCATTGACGTATTCACGATTCACCGTTACTTCTTTTTCTGCCTTAATGTCCAGATTTTGGATTTGGCAGACTCTTTGTCAAACAATCAGTAAATAAATATTGAATTATGGAAAACCAGGATATTAACGAAGAAAGCATCAATAATCAGGAAGAAAACAATGTTCAGAATGACGCAACATCTCAGGACAATGTGACAGCTACACCTTCTCCGGAGGAACTTTTGGCAGAAGAAAAAGACCGTTACATCAGATTGTATGCTGAATTCGAAAATTATAAAAAAAGAACAAGCAAGGAAAAGATAGAATTCTTCCAGTATGCTAACCAGGAAATGATGGTTTCAATGTTAGGCGTTTTGGATGATTTTGAAAGAGCTTTAAAAGAAATCGCTAAAAACGGAAATCCAGCAGACCTGCAGGGTGTAGAGCTTATCTATCAGAAATTCAAGAATAAACTTACCGAAAAAGGACTAAAAACAATGGAAGTAAAGGCTGGTGACAGCTTTAATGTTGATTTCCATGAAGCGATTACTCAGATTCCTGCTCCATCGGAAGAATTGAAAGGAAAAATCGTAGACGTTATTGAAACAGGATATACTTTAAATGATAAAGTGATCCGTTTTGCAAAAGTAGTAACAGGAAATTAAAATTCATAAATGATAAATGGTGAGTGATAATTGATGAATGTTTCACTTATTAGCTTTACAATATCTTTTATCATTTATCAACAATCAATTATAAAATTGTCATGTCAAAAAGAGATTATTACGAGGTTCTTGAGATCAGCAAATCTGCATCTGCCGACGAAATAAAAAAAGCATACCGTAAAATGGCCATCAAATTTCACCCGGATAAAAATCCAGGGGATAAAGAGGCTGAAGAAAAGTTTAAAGAAGCAGCTGAAGCTTATGAAGTTCTGAGCGACGATCAGAAACGTGCCAGATATGACCAGTTTGGTCATGCCGGAGTAGGTGGAAATGGTGGTTTTGGAGGCGGAGGCTTCGGAGGCGGAATGAACATGGAAGATATTTTCAGCCAGTTTGGAGATATTTTCGGTGGCGGTTTCGGAGGATTCGGTGGTGGCGGTGGAGGCCGTCAGCAGGTGAAAGGTTCTAATTTAAGAATCAGAATCAAGCTGAACCTTGAGGAAATGGTAAATGGTACTCAGAAAACCATCAAAGTAAAGAAAATGAAGATGGCGGAAGGTGCCACTTCAAAAACATGTCCTACCTGTAACGGTTCTGGTGTTCAGTTAAAAGTAATGAATACCATGTTCGGTCAAATGCAGACGCAAACTACCTGCGGTACCTGTCAGGGAATAGGAAAAGTTGCTGACAAAATTCCTGCAGGAGCTAACGCACAAGGTCTTATTAAAGATGAAGAGGAAATCACGATCAACATTCCGGCAGGAGCAAGAGACGGTATCCAGCTTAATGTAAGAGGAAAAGGAAATGATGCCCCATTTGGAGGTGTTCCGGGAGATTTATTGGTGATCATTGAAGAGGAAATAGATCAGGTAATCAAGAGAGAAGGAGATAATCTTCACCAGGAGTTATATGTTTCGTTTGCTGAAGCTGCTTTAGGAACGAAAAAAGAAATTCCTACCGTTGGCGGAAAAGTAAAAATTACCGTTGATCCGGGAACTCAATCCGGAAAGATCTTGAGATTGGCTGGAAAAGGGCTTCCAAGCATCGACAGTTATGGTAAAGGAGACATGTTTATTCACATCAATGTATGGACTCCACAAAAGCTTACGAAGGATCAGAAAGACTTCTTTGAAAAGCAAATGTCCAGCGGAGAAATGGTTGCAGAACCCTCCGGAAAGGAAAAAACTTTTTTTGATAAAGTAAAAGATTTATTCAATTAATATAAAAAAAGAGACTTTTTACAAGTCTCTTTTTTTGTTTAAAGTTCAAAGTTTTAAATTCAAGGTTTAAATCTTAAACCTGATCATAAAAAATCCTGCACTCTCTCGAATACAGGATCTTTTGGTTATTTAATTCTAATTCTGTTTTATTTTCTGGTGGCTAAGGAATAGATTCCTTTTCCTAAAGTAAATACCGCAACGGCTACCAATCCCCCAACAACACCAAGTGTAAGCTCTTTCAAAACATCCGGCCAGGTTGGTAGTATCCCATGGAAAAATTCAATTCTATGTAGAAAAATTCCACCAGCAACCATTATTAAAGCAATGGTTCCTACTACTCCTAATATTTTAATAACAATAGGTAAAGCCTTCACTAATAGATGTCCAAGACCTCCGAAAAAGCCTTTATCCTTACTTTTCTTTATTAATTTAAACCCTGCATCATCCATTCTTACAATCAAAGCTACAATTCCATAAACTCCAACAGTAGCGATAAATGCAACCAGGCTCGTTACTAAAATCTGCGTAATGAAAGGATGGCTTTCTTCCAATACCGTTCCTAAAGCAATAATAACGATCTCGATGGATAAAATAAAATCAGTTGTAATTGCAGATTTTACTTTCTCTTTTTCAATTTCTTCAGAACTTTTCTGGTCTTCTTCAATTTCCTCTATCACTTCATGACCCTTTTTGTCACGGTGAAAAAGAAATTCTATTACTTTTTCAACGCCTTCAAAAGCCAGATAGAATCCTCCAAGGATCAATACATAATTAATAGCCGGAGCATACAACCAATTGAGTAAAAAAACAATAGGCAGAATGATCAGTTTGTTGATAAAAGAACCTTTCGTAATTGCCCATAAAACAGGAATTTCCCTTGAAGAAAGAAAGCCAGTAGCTTTTTCTGCATTTACAGCCAGGTCATCTCCTAAAATTCCTGCTGTCTTTTGTGTAGCGACCTTACTGGTAACTGCTACATCATCCATCAATGCTGCAATATCATCCAAAATTGCAAAAAAGCCTGATGCCATATTTTAATAATTTTTTAATCTTTGTTAAGTTCAGCAAAAATAATTATTTAATTCCGTTTTTGGATTCATAATCTAACAATAATTTTGAAAATTATAAGAATCGTTAAACAGTCCTTCAGTTTCAATATTTTATATCTTTGCTTAAATCTATTCAATGGATCAAAACTGGGAAGCCCAATTACAAAGTATATGGCTGAAACTGGGAACAATAAGCAATGAAGCGTTTATCCTGCTCATCAAAAATCATGTAGAATTACTTACAATTACGGATTCCCAGGCTATTGCTGATTTTGAAAGAGCCTGTGCTTTTGATTCCACAGGACATGAAAAAGAAGCAGAACCTTTGTACAGGTCAGCATTAGATAAAGGATTAACAGGCTTACGAAGAAGAAGAGCAAGAATTCAGCTGGCAAGCACCTTAAGAAATAATGGGAAAATAGAGGAAAGCATTCAGATTTTAAGGGAAGAGAGATCTACTTATTCTGATGAACTGGATGATGCGGTAGATTCTTTTTTAGCACTGTCCCTTTCTTCAGCGGGAAAGCACAAAGAGGCGCTGTCTTTAGCATTGAAAGCCCTTTCCAAACATTTACCCAGATACAATAATTCTCTATCCTGCTACGCTGAAAACCTGTAATTTTAACCGTTTTTAAAATCTGATACCTATGCAACGTCAATTTCATATTTTAGCTTTAGGATGTTTGTTTTCTCTGTTCTGTTCATTCTGTTCTACTCTAAAAGCTCAGACAGAAAATCATTTCAACACGATTAACCAGGAAAAGAAAAAAGAAGAAATAGACAGGATTATAAAGGCATTTGCTGGTATTAATAAATTTAATGGAACTGCTTTGATCCATTATCAGAATAAAAACATTTTCGAAAAATCATATGGCTGGCAAGATGCGGAAAAAAAGATACCCAATCAGGATAAAAGTATATATCAGATTGCATCTTTAACCAAATCTTTCACAGCCTTGATGATTGTAAAGCTAAATGAAGAAGGGAAACTTTCGGTTAAAGATCCTGTTTCAAAATTTATTTCTGATTATCCAAGAGGAAATGAAATTACAATCGAACATCTTCTTACCCACACTTCAGGAATCTATGAAGTACTACAAAATAAAGAATACTTCGGCCTGCTTTACACCGGAAAAAGTATTAGCAAAGATAAAGAGCTTTCATTTTTTAAAAATGAACCTCTGGCTTTTGAACCCGGCACTCAGTTTTCATATACCAATTCAGGATATATTGTATTGGGAATCATCATTGAAAAAATCACAGGGCTTTCCTATGAGGATGCGATACAAAAAAAAATTTTAACTCCTTTAAAAATGACCCATACCGGGTTTAACTATATGGCTGTGAAAAGTCCTTACAAAACAGTTCCTTATTCCTATATTTCAAACACAAAACAGGAAAAAACAGAAGTCTGGAATTCTACATTAACCGGCCCTGCCGGGCAAATTTACAGTACCGTTGAAGATCTTTACAATTACTATGTCGGATTAAGAGATTATAAAATTGTTTCCAAAGAAGCATTTAAAAAAGCAACCACTCCTTATCTTAGCGGCTACGGCTATGGCTGGTTCATTGATGATCTTTATGGGAAAAAACTGATTAACCATGGCGGAAATATAGAGGGCTCCACAAGTTATTTTGCGATGCTTCCACAGGATGATCTCTGCATTATTCTTCTGAACAATATCACCAGTAAAAAACTTGAGAAAGCGGGAAATACTATTTTAGCAGCGCTTTTAGAACAACCTTACAGTCTTCCACAACCGAAGAAAGAAGCCATATTAAGTGCCGGTATCCTAAAAAAATACATGGGTGATTATCAGCTTTCAGAGGAAAGCATTATCCATATTCTGTACGAAAACGGACAGCTTTTTATGCAGAACAACAAAGATCCTAAAGTAAGAATACTGGCTGAAAAAGAGGATACATTTTTTGTGCAGGATGATGACACTGAGATCTCTTTTATTTTCAAAGAAGGTGAAAAGGGTGTTATTACCATCAAAAAAGGACTTTCATCAAAAACAGCAGAAAAGCTCTAATTAAGCATTGATTACGTCATAATCAATAGAATTTTCCGTAAATTTAAATAATGAAAAAACTCATTCTCCGGTATCATTTTTTCGTCATGGGATGCATTGGTTTCCTTTTGCAGTCGTGTAATACGAAATTCAGAGTTTGGGTAGGTCCCGGAGGACAGCAGAAGATCTATAATTTAAAATATGGCGAGCATAAAAGGCAGAAAATGGATGTTTTTCTTCCCAAAGATTATGCTGAAGATTCTCCTGTAGTACTTATCGTTCATGGTGGAGCATGGACTTTAGGCAAAAAGGAACATATGATCCAGGTTCAGAAAATGCTTTTTGAAAACAAGATTCCAAGTATCAATATGAACTATAGATTGGTTTCTTCCAAGAAAAAAATCACGTATAAACAACAGCTTGAAGATATTGCGCTCGCCATTGAAAAATTCAATTCCCTGGCGGAAAAAGCAGAGCTTCAACCCAACAATTATATTCTTCTGGGAGAAAGTGCCGGTGGACATCTCGCCTTACTTTACGGATACCAGCATCCTGAGCACATCAAAAAAATCATCTCTTTAAGTGGACCGACAGATTTTTACAGCTCTGAATATCTTAAATCCTTTTATTCAAAATATACTTCTCCAACTTTTCAAAAAGTAGTAGGAACTAAGTTTGAACGGAAAAATGTTTCTGAAGCCTTCAAAGAAGCCAGTCCTATTGCTAATATTACGAATGTTCCTACCTTGCTGTTTCAGGGAAACAATGATGTACTGGTCAACCAGCATCAGGGAATTGCGATGGACTCTGCGCTTACCAAGATGAACATTCCACACAAATTCATTTTCATGAAAGGTGCCGGACATGCCCCAAGATTCTTCAGTAAAAGAAAAAGAGACAGCATTATCTATCCAAATATTCTGGAATGGATTAAAGAATAGTTACCTCTTTAATGCAAAGAATAAATAATTAGACAACTATTTTAAACAATCATTTTTAAGAATCTTTTAAACATCTAGTACAAAAACAATTTTTGCCTTATAGATCTATTTAAAACGCTATGTCCGCAAAGAAATTGTAAAGCTTATATTCTATCGATCGCAAAGGCACTTCGTTCAGCGAGGCAGGTTACTTAGCTAAGTGAAACGTCTCTAAGAACGAAAAGTAACAGATCATAATAGTAACCTTGCGAGCTTTGCGTGGTAAAAAACATCTCCTATATATAAAAAAGCCATCTCAGTGTTGAGACGGCTCTATATTTTTGATTGAAATTCTTATTTATTCAAAGTCCTGATCTTCATATTTGGAAAGATCTTCTTTTTTCCCAAAAACAAACTTGATGATCACCGGAAGTGTAGTTACCAATACAATGACGATAATGATGTATTCCAGCTTTTGCTTTAGGTTGATTCCAAACTGCTCCATGAAAAGTTTGTCCAGATAATGGCCCGCAAAGATCAAAATGAATGACCATAATACCGCGCCAATGATATTATCTCTTAAAAACTCTTTCTTATCCATCTTTACAATTCCAGCTACAATGGGAGTAAAAGTTCTTACAACAGGTAAGAATCTTGCCATAATAACAGCTAATGCTCCATGTTTTTCAAAGAAATCGTGTGCCTGATAAAGGTATTTTTTCTTGAAAAGCATTGAATCCGGTCGTTTATACAAAGCAGGTCCTGCTTTTCTTCCGAAATAGTAGCCTACTTCATTTCCAATAATAGCCGCCAGAGCTACTCCCGAGGCAAGTAATGTGGTATCTAAGAAATCGCTTCCTGTAGATCCAAAAGTCTCTTTGATGATTTCAACAGCATAAATTCCTGAAACGAACAGTAGTGAATCCCCAGGTAGAAAAAATCCTACAAAAAGACCTGTTTCAGCAAAAACAATAAACAAAATCAGCCAAAACCCTCCCATTTTTATATAAAACTCCGGGTTTAATAAATCCTTCCAGCTATTGAAATCTTCCATAAATATCGATGAACAACAAAAGTAAGTCTAAAATGTCTGAAACAAAAATTAATTATAAGATTTTAACTAAAATTCAAACATGATTTTTATATGTCCATATCATCATCAGAAATCGCAGTTCCATCAGCCATTAAGAATGCTTTCAGGAAAGGAGTAATATTTCCGTTCATTACAGCATCCACATCTGAAGTTTCATGACCGGAGCGTACATCTTTTACCAATTTGTATGGATGCATGACGTAGTTTCTGATCTGGCTTCCCCACTCGATTTTCATTTTGTTAGCTTCTATCTCATTTCTGGCTTTCATACGTTCTTCCAATTCCATTTCATAGAGTCTTGAACGAAGGAGCTGCATTGCTTTTTCTTTATTCTGAAGCTGAGAACGGGATTCTGAGTTTTCAATGATAATTCCTGTAGGAGCGTGACGAAGACGTACAGCGGTTTCTACCTTGTTGACGTTCTGTCCTCCTGCTCCGGAAGCTCTCATTGTTTCAAAGCTGATATCGGCAGGGTTGATGTTGATTTCAATAGTATCATCCACCAAAGGATATACATATACCGAAACGAAACTGGTATGGCGTTTTGCATTACTGTCAAAAGGGGAAATCCTTACAAGTCTGTGTACTCCGTTTTCACCTCTCAAATATCCAAAAGCAAATTCCCCTTCAATTTCCAGCGTAACGGTCTTCACCCCGGCTACATCACCTTCCTGGTAGTTCAGTTCACGGATTTTATATCCTTGTTTTTCTGCCCACATCGTATACATTCTCATCAGCATAGCTGCCCAGTCGCAACTTTCTGTTCCTCCGGCTCCTGCGGTAATCTGCAGCACTGCAGAAAGCTCATCACCTTCGTTAGAAAGCATATTTTTGAATTCCAAATCTTCAATTTTCTCCACCAATTGCGGGAAAGTTTCGTCCAGTTCTTTTTCAGAATCCGGATCTTCTTTAGCAAAATCAGCCAATACCTGCAGATCTTCAAACTGTGTCTGAATTTCGTCATAGCCCTCTACCCATTTTTTCTTGGAACGAAGCTGTTTTAGAAATGCTTCAGCAGTTTTCGGGTTATCCCAAAATTCGGGTGCCGCAGTTTTTTCATTATCATTGGCGATTTCAATCTTCTTTTTTTCAATCTGAAGGTATCTGTGTAAGTCTTCAATTCTGGATTGAACTTCTTTTATCTGATCGTTGTTTATCACGAATATTTCTTTTTACAAAAATAAGGAATTCTTTTAGAGTGGAGAGATACGGGTTTAAAGTTCGGGATTAAAGTTTTGGGGTAAAGTTTTGAATCCGAGATTCGGGTTCCAGGGTGCAGAGTTCAGGTTTGAATTTTTGGAATTTAAATTTTCCTTTATATTTATATTTTAAAACAGGTTCAAATGGATATCAATGATTGGATTAATGAGCGTAATGGAAATTTTGCTCAGTTAAAGAAGCTTATCATTTCAATGAATTTAATGCCCGGTCTTTCTAAAAACAGTTTTGATCACTTAACAGAAAAACTTCTTCAACAGCTGGAAAAAGGGGCTGATCAGGAAAAGCTTGAAAATATTATAGAAACCGAGTTGGGAGTCAGTTATGGTCTTTACAGATCTGAGTTTATTGCTGAAGATATTGCAAGAGATATTTTAAAGTGGTGGGAAAACAGTTAAATCACTCGTTGATAATTTCAGCGTCAAAACTTCTTTTAAGATATTCTTTTGCTTGTTTGCTTTCCGATTTGAACCCTATCATAGTTAAAGCGTAGACAAACAAAAGCATACCTAAAGGAAGAAAAAGCTCTACCGATATTTCTTTTTCTCTTATAGCTCTTATGGAAACGCCTATGAAGAAAATCACGGCAAATGAACACCAGACTATTAAAAAAAAGAAGACAAATGCATGTAGGGACATGGTCACCTGTATTTGTGCTCCATTATTTTCATTTTGAATTCTACCGTTTATCTGAGGAAGGAAAGAGTTTCTGTACTGAATAACTTTACTTATTTCAAAGCTATTATTATGGATAGATCCTTCATATTCTTTTATATAATTTCTCCCTAAACCGAATTTTTTAGGCTCTACAAAACCGGAAAGTCTTGTTAAAACTTCCTGTTCAGACAAGTTTGTTTTGTAAGTAATACGTTCAAAGGGCAAGTATTTCATGTTTATCAACGTTATAATTATATCATTTCTGCCACCATTTCCCCTATCTTCGGAGCCAGAGCAACTCCCATTCCAGAAAGTCTTACGGCACAAAACTGTCTCTTTGAAACCTGCTTCACAATAGGTGACTTTTCTTCGCCCATAGCCATTATTCCTGACCAACGAAGGGCAATTTTAAAGTCTTTATAAGGAAGGATGACCTCTCTTAAAAAGTTTTCCAAGTGATTCTGCAGAAATTCTGTGGTTTCAAAAGCCGTGGTTTCTTCGGTTTTAAAATCCTGATTTCTTCCGCCACCGAGCAATATCCGGTTTCCTACATTTCTGAAATAGTAGTAACCTTTGTCATAATGAAATGTACCTTTAAGCTTCAATCCTTCTATCGGCTCAGTCAGGAGAATCTGTCCGCGGGCGGGAACGATATTTTCTTCTTTCAGAAACTTTGAAGTGAATGCATTGGTGCAATAGATGAGCTGGTCTGCTGTTACAGAAAGATCCGTTGAAAGCTGAACCTCAACTTGGTTTGTTTCGTTAATATGCTGAACTTCTGTACCAAATAAAAATTCAATTTTCAGTTCATGACACTTTTCTAAAAGCTTTTGTAATAATTTTCCTGAATGCAGACTTCCTTCACAGGGATTTTCAATCAGGAATTCAGATTTCCCAAGTCCGAATTCCTGTATTTTATTCTGTTTTAAAGTATAAGTCTGATCCAGCCCGGTTATTGGTTTCAGTTTTTCATTGACTGCTTCAATCCGGGATAAAGGTTCTTCATTATTTACGATTTCATAGCCTCCGTTAAGTTCGAAATCAATTTCACTATTTTTGAAATAATGTTGGATTTTCTGAAGTCCATTATATCTCATTGTAACGAGTTCCAGTGTTTTTTCCCAGCCCATTTTTTCAGAATCTGCAATAACTTCGGTAAGACTTCCAAAACAGGCAAAGCCGGCATTTCTCGTAGAAGCACCCAATGGGATTGCGTTTCGTTCAATAATGAGAACAGATTTTTCAGGATATTTCTCTTTGACAGATATAGCGGTCCACAGTCCCGAAAATCCGGCACCGATTATGATAATGTCACGCTTTCTGTAGAAAGTATCCAGTTCCCAGACGCTGTTCATAAATAATGAGTAATGAGTAATAAGTAATTTTTTATAAAACCTTAGACTTTAAACTTTAAACTTTAAACCTTGAACTTTAAACGGTTTATCCCTTATCCCCTTCATCATTATGCTGGAATCCGATGGCTCTTTGTGGTTCCTCAACAACTCTGTAGGTTTCAAGTTCATTTTTCAATGCCTGGATTCTGAACTGAAAGTCATCAAAATTATTGATAATAGCATCTGTAAGAAATCTTGCCACCTGGTCAAGGTATTCTTCAGTAAGTTTTGATCCTGCATCTCTCAATGCGCTGTCTAACAGTTTCTGATCAATTTTCAGCTTTTCGTTTCTGGTTCTTTGATAAAGGTTTTTGATTCTTTTCTTCAGGCTTTGGGTAAAGTCTATCAGCATTGTATTGCTGAATGCTTTCATCTTTGAAGATATTTCATGCCAGAAAGGAACTTTATCAGCCTTGTTATTTTTAAGTATTTTGTAGAGTAAAGAATCTTCTTCCAATCCTCTGGTCATGGCATACAGAATGATTTCTGAACGCTCGGAAGCATTGGGTGGAAATATTGGAATCATCACATCAAATCTTCCCGGAGCAAGAATTTCTTCGTCAATTTCTGAAACAGAATTAGCAGAACCAACCATCAAAACGCCTTCTTTTTCAAATTTTCCGATGTAATGAAGAATCAGTTCCTGTGCTTCAAGATTACAGGAAGCAACATCTGTTTCCGCCCTTCTCTGCATCATAATTTCATCGAAATCATCCATAAAAAGAAGCATTTTGTTTTCCTTCATCATGCTCAGCAAAAAATCACTGAAATTGATCTCATTGCCATCTATGAGCGAAGTTCCCAGATAATGTTTTTTGACTTCTTTAAACTGATATCCGATAATTTCAGCAATTTTGTTGGCCCAGAATATCTTACCGCTTCCGGGAGGTCCGTACAGAATAATTCCTGCAGGCTTGTTGATGCCCCAGTCTTTGATCTGCTGTGGATTCAGGAAGGGTTCCAGAACTGTGGATGTATAAAAGAACAGGTCTCTGTATCCTATAAAATCTCTTTGCTGCAGGCTGGTTTTATGTCCGAAATAATCATATACAAACTGGTAATTCCCTCCCAGTTTATTATCAATTCCATAGCTTGATATGGAAGATTTGAAAAAACCGTTATCGAAAATATTAAGATTATTGTCTTTAATCACTTTTTCAACCTTATCTTTTGGCTGCTTAATGACTTCAGCAATCTGCTCCAGAGTTTTATTTTTATCTAGATCTTTTTCATATAGCCTTAAAAAATCTACGTTTTCGCGGGCAAACTTTTCAAAATCTTCTTTTACCTCAAAATTCGTACTGACACAGTCTACCAGTTCAAGATCAAAATCCTGAATAAACTGTTTGATGGCTTCTGCAGATACGTTTAATTCTTCTGCCAGTTCAATTAGCTTCATAACTGTTGATTAATTCTATCAAATTTAATGTATTTGTCCATAAATTAATATTGATTTATGATAATTCTGTAACATTCTCTAATTTATATAGACTACTACTATGTAAAACAAATTACATGGAAAAGATTTTATCAGTAAAAAATTTGACAAAAAAATTCAAAAGAGTTGTGGTCAACAATATTTCTTTTGATGTCGAAAGAGGAAATGTTTATGGCCTTTTAGGTCCGAACGGAAGCGGAAAGTCTACAACTTTCGGAATGTTGCTTTCAACCATCAATCCTACCAGTGGAGACTGGTTTTGGTTTGGGAAGAAGGGAACTGATCCGGAAACATTAAAAAAAATAGGAGCGATTATCGAACAGCCTAACTTTTATCCTTACCTCAGTGCAGAAACCAACCTTAAGATTGTCGCAGAAATTAAAAATGCACCCTATTCAAGAATTGATGAAGTTCTGAAAACAGTGAATCTGTATGAAAGAAGAAAAGATACGTTCAAAACTTTTTCTTTGGGAATGAAACAGCGTCTTGCCATTGCTTCTGCGATGTTGAACAACCCTGAAGTAATGATATTGGATGAACCCACCAATGGATTGGATCCTGAGGGAATTATTCAGATCAGGGAAATTATCAGCGATATTGCCAAGCAGGGAATCACCATTATCATTGCCAGCCATCTTCTGGATGAAATTGAAAAAATCTGCAGTCACGTGATTGTTTTAAAGGAAGGAAATTCCATTTACTGTGGAAGAGTGGATGAAATGACTTCCAACAATGGATATTTTGAACTGAAAGCCGATAACAATACACTATTATTAAACGCATTACACGAGCTTCAGTGGTTCTCATCCATCAATCAGGAAGGTGATCTCATCAAAGCTCAGATCCGTGATGACGCTTCCATTTCAGCTTCAGCAATGAATCAGAAACTGGCAGAGAAAGGAATCTATCTTTCCCATTTGACCAGGAAAAAACTATCTCTTGAATCTCAATTCCTTGAACTTGTAAAAAACACCAATTAATCATGATAAAATTATTAAAACTTGAATACTACAAAAACCTGAACTATAAGCCGTTCAAAGTTTTTACGATATTATATTTTGCCATTCTTATTGCTTTGCTTTTCATTGGATTGGTTGACTTTGATGTTTTTGGAGGAACAATCAACTTAAAGGAACAGGGGATTTATAATTTCCCTGAAATCTGGAATTTCACCACATGGATTGTTGCCTTATTGAAGATTTTCCTGGGGCTTATCATTGTTTTCTCTATTTCTCAGGAATTCAGTAACAGAATGTTCAAGCAGAATACGATCGACGGACTGAGCAGAAAAGAGTTCATCACTTCAAAATTGCTGACGATAAGTATTTTCACTATTGTTTCTACCGCAATTGTATTCGGGATTACTATTTTCCTCGGATATCAATACTCAAATACAACGGAATCTACAAAGGTTTTTGCTGAGATATTCTTCATTGGAAATTACTTCGTGAAGCTATTTACGTTCTTTTGCTTCTTAATGTTCCTTTCTATTTTACTGAGAAAATCTGTTTTTGTATTTCTTGCTCTTTTCGTATTCTGGATTGGCGAAGGAATTTTAACAGCTCTTGAAACGTATTCAAAAGTAAAAGGAATGCAGGGGCCTCAAAGAAACGAGGTTCTTCAGAATGACTTTTTTATCTCTCATCTTTTACCGCTGGAAAGTATGTCCAGCCTGATTCCTAACCCGATGATGAGATTAAATATGGCTAAAATGATGGGCTTAAAATATGAATTCCACTACCCTACGGAAAGTCTTATTGCCTGTCTGTTATGGTGTGCTGTTTTCATCTTCGGATCATATTGGATTCTGAGAAAAAGAGATTGGTAGAATTTAATTTCACTATTAATTCAAAATAAAAAGGCTGCCAGATGGCAGCCTTCTTTCATATTACTTTTTATCTAACAACGGAAGATATTTTCCGTATCCTTTTGTTTCCATTTCAGCTTTTGGAATAAATTTCAGAGAAGCACTGTTGATACAGTAACGAAGTCCTCCTTTATCCTGCGGTCCGTCTGTGAAGACGTGTCCCAAGTGGGCATCCCCCGTTTTACTTCTTACTTCCACTCTATCCATACCAATGGAACGATCCAGCTTTTCATCAATCAAACCTTTGGTAATAGGTTTTGAGAAACTTGGCCATCCACACCCGGATTCAAATTTATCGGTAGAGATAAACAATGGTTCTCCTGTTGTAATATCTACATAAATTCCTTCGCGGGTTTCATTCCAGTATTCATTTTGGAAAGGTCTTTCCGTGCCATTTTCCTGGGTAACATTATATTGTTCTGCGGTCAGTTTTTCTTTTAAAACTTTTTTATCCTGTTTCTGATAAGTCGGTTTTGGAAGTGGATTGGCTTTTTTAGCCATTTCAAAAAGTCCCGGTTCAATATGACAGTAACCGCCTGGATTTTTATCCAGATAATCCTGATGATAATCTTCTGCTTTATAAAAATTTTTCAATGGAATCGTTTCTACGACTACTGGTTTATTATAATTCTTTGCAAGCTTCTGAACTTCATCTTTTACCAAAGCTTCATCTGTTTTATTGGTGAAATAGATTCCTGTTCTGTATTGATTTCCTCTGTCATTTCCCTGCTGATCTTTACTTGTAGGATCAATAGTTTTAAAATATAAATCTATCAACAGTTTCAAATCTACCTGTTCAGGATCATATTTTACTTTTACGGTTTCTGCGAAACCTGTTGTATGACTTACCACCTCTTCATAAGTAGGGTTTTGGGTATTTCCGTTGGCATACCCTACTTCTGTTCCTACAACTCCACGAATCTGTTGAAAAAAATGTTCTGTTCCCCAGAAACATCCACCTGCAAAGTAAATCTCTCTAACGTTTTTGTTATCCATAATTTCCTCATTTTCTTTTTTTATTTCCACTACATTGGACCTCGTTTTCTTGAAAAGCCCCGATTCAGCAGCAAATACTGCTATACCCAGAATGATTCCGAGTACAATTAATATATTCTTCATTTTTACTTTTTTATTCATTACTTATTATTTTGAATGATCATTAATCCAAATCCTAAAAACATAAGGTCTTTCAGAATAAAGAAATCTGTCACAGGCACTCCGTCCACTATTTTCCACATTCCCGGTGTTGTCAATAAATAGCTTAATGTTACCAGAAAAGTTACGACCATTCCTATCCCTGCATATTTTTTCAATACAGCAAATTTCGCACTAAATATGAGGAGTAATGCAATGATAATTTCTATCGTTCCGATAAGATTTGACACTGCCTGGACACTCATAATCTTATATACGAAAAAAGTTAAGAAATGGTTTTCCACCAAGGGTTTTATTGCGGCCGCTTCTGTAGGGGTAAATTTGAAGATGCCAATCCACAGCAAAATAAGAGCTGCTCCGAAAAGGGAGATATAATACCCGGTTCGGGTTAATTGATTTTTTGATTCCTGTACTGTTCCGACCATATTTTAAGATTTTAGTTAATACTTTATCGTTTTCAAAAGTATAGTCGGAGCAATTTTACAATCCTGACAAAAATTTTCTCAGAAATTTAATTTATCGATCATTTTATTTTTAAAGTCCTGAATTTCAGAATCATTAATTTCAGTTTCTTTTTCAGAAAAAGTCTTTTTAAACGCTTTATCCAGAAGTGCCAGCTTTTCATTGTACATTCTGCACCATTTACAGATCATCAGGTGCATGCTCAGCATCCTGTTTTCTTTGGCAGAAATAGATTGGGCATTCCTTTTTTCCATCAGTAAAGTTGCTTCACTGCATGGTAAAAATAATATATGTAGTATTCTTCGTATCATGATCCTTATGATTTTGAAAACCAGTTAAACTCAAGACATTCTCTGAGCTGCATCCGGCTTCTCTGCAAAATCTTCCATAGATTAGTCGTAGAAACATTCAATTCCTGACTTACTTCCGGTGCTTTTTTTTCTTCTATATAATACATTTTCAGCAGAATCTTCCATTTGGAGGGTAATTCCTCAATGCATTCTTCCAATGTTTTATTAAAATCCGTACTGTCTAAAAGTTCATCTCCTTCCCCTGAAATGTTCCAGTCATTCAAAACATCATTATTTTTCCATGATCCTGTTTCATCAAAAAAATGATCCAATCTTATATTGGGTTCCGATTTGTATTTTTTCCGGTAGAAATCTGCCACTTTCCTGTTCAGAACAGACATCAGCCATGTCAGAGGCTGGCTTTTTCCTTCAAAGGAATCATATCCCGTATAGGCAGCAAGAAAAACTTCCTGAACCACATCCTGTGCATCCTCTTTATTGGAAAGTACATACAGCGCCCGCTTCAAAAGCGGCCCTGAATACTGTTCTATCCAGCTTTTCAGCTCTTCATCTTTTGTCATTGAAGGATTTTTGTCTTATTTCAAATTACAACGAAGGTAGTAAGTTAAACGGAAATTGCAAAACCAGATAGATTATTATTAATTATAACCATCTCAAACCTTATAGGTTTTGAAAACCTACAAGGTTTACGACACATCCATTACCCAAATCCGGCACCATTCAAAACATAGCATAAAATTATTACAAATCGCTTAAAAATCTTAAATTTGCATCTTATCAAAAATTTGATATTTAAAAAAGCAAAAGCAATACTATGACATCACAAGAAATACGTCAAAAATTTTTAGACTATTTTAAAAGTAAAGGGCACCTTATTGTTCCTTCAGCTCCTATTGTGCTGAAAGACGATCCTACCCTTATGTTTTCCAACTCAGGAATGACCCAGTTCAAGGATTTTTTCCTTGGTTATAAAACCCCTACCGCCCCTAGAATTGCCGATACACAAAAGTGTCTGAGAGTTTCAGGGAAGCACAATGACCTGGATGATGTAGGTAGAGATACTTACCACCATACCATGTTTGAGATGTTGGGAAACTGGTCTTTCGGGGATTACTTCAAAAAAGAGGCTATTGCTTTTGCCTGGGAATTACTGACTGAAGTATACGGAATTCCAAAAGAAAATTTATACGTAACGATTTTTGAAGGTGATGCTTCAGAAAATCTGGACAGAGACCAGGATGCTTATGATTTCTGGAAATCTCATATTTCAGAAGACAGAATCATCAACGGAAATAAAAAAGATAACTTCTGGGAAATGGGTGAAAGCGGACCGTGCGGACCGTGTTCGGAGATCCATATTGACCTGAGAACTCCTGCAGAAAAAGTAGCCGTTCCCGGAATTTCCCTTGTGAATCAGGATCATCCACAAGTTGTGGAAGTATGGAACCTGGTTTTCATGGAATTCAACAGAAAAGCAGATAAATCTTTAGAAAAGCTTCCTGCTCAGCACGTAGATACGGGAATGGGCTTTGAACGTCTTTGTATGGCGCTGCAAGGGAAGTCTTCCAACTATGATACGGATGTTTTCACGCCTCTTATTGCTAAAGTTGAGGAACTTTCAGGTAAAAAATACACCGGGATTCTAGAAGATGAAAAGGACATTGCAATCCGTGTTGTGGTAGACCACATCAGAGCCGTTTCATTTGCTATTGCAGACGGACAGTTACCTTCTAATGGTGGTGCAGGCTATGTTATCAGAAGAATTTTAAGAAGAGGAATTTCTTATTCTTACCGATTCCTGGATATGAAAGAGCCTTTCCTTTACAAGCTGGTTGCTGTACTTCAGGAACAAATGGGAGCTTTCTTTCCTGAACTTGAAAAACAAGGAAAACTGGTTGCTGAAGTGATCAAAAGTGAAGAAGATTCATTCTTAAAAACCATTGAAAACGGTTTGATCAGAGTAGAAAAACTGATCCAGCAGACTATTGCCAATAACCAGCAAGTATTACCAAGCGAAGAAGTTTTTGAATTGTATGATACCTATGGTTTCCCAGATGATTTGACAAGGATTATTGCTGAAGAAAAAGGGTTAACGATTGATGAAACAGGATTCAAAGCTGAAATGGAGAAGCAGAAACTTCGTTCAAAAGCTGATTCTGCCCAGAAAGTTTACGACTGGGTTACTTTAGAGGAAAGAGATGAAAACTTTGTAGGATACGATCAGATTGAATCCGAAACCTATATTACAAGATACAGAAAGGTAGAAAACAAAGACGGAGAATTTTACCAGGTGGTATTAAGCAGTTCTCCTTTCTATCCTGAAGGAGGTGGACAGGTTGGAGACAAAGGTGTTCTTGAAAATGCAGTTGAGAGCTTCGAAGTACTGGAAACTAAAAAAGAAAACGGATTGATCATTTCACTGATCAACGGTCTTCCTAAAGATGCAGGTGCTGTTTTCTATGCTAAAGTAAACGCTTCAGAGAGAAAAAATTCTCAGGCCAACCACTCGGTGACTCACCTTCTGCACGAAGCTTTAAGAGATGTTTTAGGAACTCACGTAGAACAGAAAGGTTCTTATGTAGGTCCTGATTATCTGCGTTTCGACTTCTCTCATTTCAACAAAATGACTGAGGAAGAACTGGCATTAATTGAAGAAAAAGTAAATAAAAAGATCAAAGAAAGTATTGCTTTACAGGAATTCAGAAACATTCCGATCCAGGAAGCTCTGGAGAAAGGGGCAATGGCTTTATTTGGTGAAAAATATGGTGACAGTGTGAGAATGATCCAGTTTGGAAGTTCAAAAGAACTTTGCGGAGGAACTCACGTAAAAAACACCAGCGAAATTGGTCATTTCAAGATCACTTCTGAAGGTTCTGCTGCTGCGGGAATCAGAAGGATTGAAGCGATTTCAGGAGATAAATCTGAAGAATATTTCAACAACCTTGAAAAACAGATCATTGAACTTTCTCAATTATTGAAGTCTAAAGATGTGGTAAGATCTATCGAAAAACTGATCGAAGAAAATACTTCATTAAAGGCTGAAGTAGATGCTCTTAAAAAGGAAAAAGCAAAAGGAGAAATCGGAGAATGGAAGAATGCTTATGAGCAGAAAGGCAACAAGCAGCTTTTAGTAAAGAAAACGTCGCTGGATGCAGGTTCTGTAAAAGACATCGTATTCCAGTTGAAGAGAGAAATCCCGGCTTCAGTTACAATTATCCTTTCTGATGCAGATGGAAAACCAATGATTACCGTTGGAGTTTCTGATGATCTTGCTGCAGACTATCAGGCTGGTGCTATTGTAAAGGATCTTGCAAAAGAAATCCAAGGTGGCGGCGGTGGAAACCCAGGCTTTGCAACGGCAGGTGGTAAAAACATTGAAGGGTTGGAAAATGCTTACCAAAAAGCTTTAAATATTTAAAAATAGAATACCTATTATAAATTTTAGAACAGGCTGTTTCATTTTGAGACAGCCTGTTTTCGTTTTTAATCATTAAATCCTAATGATCACAAAAAAACATACCCGTCATAAATATTTTCGTTCGCAAAGACATTACACTCAGCCATGAAATGATTGCATTTTTTACTGAATAGAATGCCTAACTACAAAACACCAATTTTTCGAAACATTCAAATTAAAACTCCTGAAGCTTAACTGCTAAGAAGTTTTTATTTGGAAATTCCGGTAAAATACACAAAGACTATCTGGTGCAATTCTTCATTTGACCTTGCCCTTGAAAAGTCCATAAAAACATTAGATTAAATCAATGTTATACTCTGTTAAAAACTTTTCTACAATAATAAATATCATTATTTTTGACGTAGTTTTTTTACATGAAAAGGGGTTTACTGTTATTATTTTTTATGATCTGCTTTTTGGGGTATTCACAAACAAAAATTAAGGTTGTGGATGACGCCAGTCAAAAACCTGTCTTTAAAGCAAAGATATCCTGTGACCATGCAGTTATCGGATACACCAATGAACAAGGTATTCTGGAGTTTAAAACAGGATGTAAAAACATTGATATTGATGCAGATTCTTATCAGAAAGAAACCATTACTGTGGAAAGCAGTATGGAGGTTTCCTTACTAAAAAAAATATCTAAGACAACCAACATTGAAGCCATTGTTATTGAAGATAAAAGTGATCCCAGAGCTCTGGAAATTCTTAGAAAAGTTAATAAACTCTACAAAGAAAATTCCCCGAAAAGCTTAGGTTCTTATTCTTATAAATCTTACGAAAAAATTTCTCTGGACATTGATGAAGACAGCCTTTCCCAGTTTAACCAGTATTTTAGTGATTTAAACATTTTCAAGAAAAAAAGAGAAAAAGACTCCCTGAATAATATTAACGCAAGAAAAATATTTTCAAAAAGCAAACTCTTCCTGTGGGAAAGGGCTCAGGAGTTTTTATATTCCAAAAAATATGGGGAGAAAATCAATATTCTGGACAACAGGATTTCGGGTCTGAAACAGCCAATCTACGAAATGATTGCCCTTCAGCAAAGTAACAGGGATGTTGTTCCCGAGCAGTTGAAACCGGAAAACAGAGGACTGTACCGATTCTTCCTTTCGGATACCATTAGCCTTGATGGAAGAAAAAACTTTGTGATCCGTTTCCGTGAGGTGAACTACAAAAAACCGGACAGAAAACGAAAGTATAATGGTGCAATCTATGTAGATACTGAAACTTACGGAGTCAAAAAAATTGAAAATTTCAGTAAAAACAAAAACGAAGGAATTATCACCAGTACCTGGGTGTTTTATAACAACAAATGGTTTCTTGCCCACGAAAAAGCCAAGCTTAAAATGGGTAAAATGGCTATGGATGACAAAGTGCATGCTGATGATAAAAAAGACAAAAAAAGCTTTGGAACCTACGCTTTTCTTACCTCAAAATATTTTGATTTTGAATCCCCCATTGAAGAAGATCCAAAAGATTTCAAAGGCTATACTTTTTCTGTAAAAAATATTGACGGCCATTCGCTGGACCAATATAGAACGGATCCGCTTACCGAGAGGGAACAAAATACCTATAAAACGATCGACAGTTTAGGAAAAAAATATAAAATTGACAGCAAAGCACAGATTTTATCAGGATTACTGAACGGACAGATCCGAGTAGGTTCTGTGGATTTTGCCGTAGATGAAATTGTTAACTATAACTCTTATGAAGGTTTTAGATTAGGTTTAAAAGCCAAGCTGAATGAAAATTTCAACCCTTACTTTTCACCGGATTACTACTTTGCTTACGGAGTAAAAGACAGAAAATGGAAGTACGGAATGGGGCTTGACATGAAAACCACTCTGGAAAAGAACTCCTTTTTCAGATTTGAGGTGTATGATGATGTAACAGCCTCAGGAGAATTCAACCGAAAGCTTTGGAATTTCAAGATGAGAATGATGAACTTCGGGAATAATCTGAATAACGACCGGTATTTTCACTTTAAAGGAATGTCATTATCTTACCTCAACGATGTCACTAACGGGCTTACCGTTGCTCTTGCTGTAAGAAGAAATACAGAAGAAGCAGAATTTGACTATCAGTTCAGGGACAGGGGTACTTCATACCGCAATTTCAATACTCTTTTCACCTTAAAATATTCTCCGAATTCTACCAATATCATGACTCCACAGGGAAAATCTCTGATTGATCAGAAATACCCTGAACTCTATTTTAATTATGAGCAGAGTTACAAAATCCTGCAGGGAGATTTTAATTATTCCCGCTTTGACGCCTTGTTTGTTCATAATTTCAAAACACCAATCGGGACTACAGGTTTCAGATTGTATGGAGGTCTTGTGCTGGGTGGAGCGCCGATCTGGAAAAATTTTACGATGAACGGACTGGCTTCGCCAGGTAAAGATTTTAATTTTAACCTTACATCGTACCTTGGATTTGCAACACTGGAGGGAGGAAAATACTATAATGACAGATTCGTAGCCTATTACTTCACACACAAACTTCCCTGGTATTTAAAAAGTTTCGGACACAATGTTTCCAGCTTTGATTTTGTCTTAAGAGGAACTATCGGAGATATGAAACATCCGGAATACCATCAGTTTAAATTCAGAAAACTGGATCACCTGTATCAGGAAGTCGGCGTGGAATGGAATAATTTCCTTTCCAGCTATTTCAATCTCGGTGTATTTTACAGAGTGGGTTATTATGCGACACCACACTTCAGAGAAAATTTTGCCATCCAGTTTAAACTGAAGTTTCTGGAGTTTTAATCGTCCGGAAAATACAAAATCTTTATTTTTGAATAAGAATTCAGAAATATTCAACAATAATATATAAAAAAGAACATGCAGAAAATCGAAATAAAAGCAGAACAGTTTTTTGAATTATTAAAATTAAAAGACACTCCGATGTGGGAAATTTTCTCACAGATGATCGATGGAAATGAAAAGGAAATTATCTTTTTAGACAACGAAGACAAGATCCTTTTTAATTATATTCTACCTTCCACCAGGGAAAAACTGGAAGAAGACAGAAAAGAGTTTTCAAAACAGTTTTCAGAAAAATTAGCTGAATTTAATTAAACACTGTTATGAATAAAAATTACATTTTTTCTCTGTTAAGCCTTTTCCTTTTTACTATTGGAAATGCTCAGAATTATAAAAAACCTCTGGTTTCTGCCATCAAAGAAGCAGATCTCCGTACCGATATGTATCAGCTTGCTGCAGATCAGTTCTGGGGACGAGAAGCCGGAACTCTGGATGAACTGAAAGTTTCCATGTGGCTTGCCGACAAAGCCAAAGAAGCCGGAATGAAACCTGCCGGAGATAACGGAACATTTTTCCAATTTTTTGATATGTACAGACATCAGGTGATTCCTCAAAGCAGCCTGAAAATTGGAGATAACAGTTTGAAATTATGGAAAGATTTCCTGGTTGCTGAACCTGTAAATGCTGCTGTAGATGCTGAAATAGTATATGCCGGAAATGCAGAGCCTGAAGATCTTGCGAAATTGAATATCAAAGGAAAAGTTCTTGCCATAAACGCATCTGACAAAAATATTTCTAAGGATATGACCCTTTTCGTAAGAAGATATCCCGGATTCGTAAGAAATAAATATTACAATAAAGCTGCTGAACTGGGAGCGAAAGCCATTATTTTCATCACCGATGATACCTCCGAGCAAAGTTGGGTAGAAGTGCTACCTCAAATGACAAGAGGAAGTTATGGCGTAGAAGGATTAAGAGAAAAAATCACGAATAATATTCCTGTTTTATGGATCAAAAGAGAAAATGCAGGCTGGGTAAAAAATAATCCCAAAGCTTCTCTGAACCTGATCACTGAAACTTACAAATATCCTTCAGTGAATATCATCGGAAAAATAGAAGGTACAGATCCTGTTCTTAAAAATGAATATGTTTTGCTAAGCGGACACCAGGATCATGACGGAATCCGACATCCTGTAAAGAATGATACCATCTACAATGGTGCTGATGATAATGCAAGTACCTGTGTTGCGATGCTGGCGATGGCAAGAGCTTACAAAAAACAGCCCGGAAAAAGAAGCATTCTTTTTGTGTTCCACGGTGCTGAAGAAAGAGGTTTGCTGGGTTCGAGATGGCATGCTGCCCACCCTGTTGTCCCAAAAGAAAAAATTGTAGCCGTTCTGAATGGTGATATGATCGGGAGAAATGATAATAATGAAGCCGCTTTATTAGGAGGAAATGCACCGCATAAAAATTCTGAAGAGCTTGTAAAAATGGCTGAAGATGCCAATAATGAAAGTACAAAATTCAAATATCTGAAAGATTGGGACTCTCCAAGCCACGCTGAGTATTTCTATTTCAGAAGTGATCATCTTCCGTATGCTAAAATTGGTATTCCTGCAATATTTTTCACCAGTGTACTGCATGATCAGTACCATACCCCACAGGATGAATCTGAAAATATCAATTATAAAAAGCTGTATAAAATGACGGAATGGATGTACAGAACATCCTGGAAAGTGGCTAATGAAACAGAACGTCCGAAAGTGATTTCTAATTTTTCGCTTGAAAGATAAAATAAAAAAACTGAACCATTAAGAGGAATTTAGATTGTAAGGAAAGTTAAGATTCAAATTCATTTGAATGAAGCGCCTTGCTTAATAAATATCGAAAGATATTTCCCTTCACTATTCTTAAAAACTTTATCACTCTTAATGGTTTACTTTTTTTTCATTATACTTCTTTTGTCTTGAAACAAAAGAACCAAAAATTCAAGACTTAGAAACTTCCGCTAAAAATGAAATCTGTTCTCTAAAAACTCTAAACTCGTGCGGAAACAATCTATGTTTAGAATCATATTTTGTCCCGCACTCAGACAGTAGAGTTTTTTTAACGTTCACAGAATTCATTTCCTTAACGCTTCAGTTTCTTATGTCGTTTGATATTACCCAAAACACAAAAGCTTCACAGATTGTGAAGCTTTTTTCATCATTGTGTTTTTAGAATCTGATTTGTGTACGAAATAATTTAATATTGAATATGATTTTAAACCATTAAGAGGGATTTAGATTATAAGGAAAGTTAAGATTCAAATGAATTTGAATGAAGTATTTTGCTTATTAAATATCCGAAGATATTTGCCTTCACTATTCTTAAAAACTTTATTATTCTTAATGGTTTAAAAATTTTAAATAAGCAGATTCATCAGAGAAGGGTCATTGTTCAGATAGTTGACAAAGAAATCATATTGTTTCATTTTATCAATTAAAGGAGTAAAATCTTTGTTTTGTTTCAGAGCAATTCCTACTACTGCGATTCCTTTTTCTTTTGAATTTTTCTGGGTATATTCAAAATAAGTGATGTCATCATCAGGTCCCAGTACATCCATTACAAAGGTTTTCAATGCTCCGGGGCGCTGTGGAAATCTGACCAGGAAATAATGTTTTAATCCTGCATGAAGCAATGCTTTTTCCTTGATTTCTTCCATACGGGTAATATCATTATTACTTCCGCTGATGATACATACAACATTTTTACCTTTTATCCCGTCTCTGTATTTTTCCAATGCTGCTACTGAAAGCGCTCCCGCTGGTTCAACAACAATAGCGTCTTTATTATACAAAGACAGGATGGTTTCACAGACAAGTCCTTCATCTACTGTAGCCATATCGTGCAGGATACTTTTACAGCATTCGAAAGTGAGATCTCCTACTTGCTGTACGGCGGCACCATCTACGAAACGGCTTATCTTTTCGAGAAGAACAGGTTTTCCCTTTTCAAGGGCCTTTTTCATGCTTGCCGCTGCCGAAGGTTCCACCCCAATGATTTTTGTCTGTGGTGAAAGATGCTGAAATACGGAACAAATTCCTGCGGCCAATCCTCCGCCGCCAATCGGGACAAAAAGATAATCAACAACGCCTTCAGCCTGCTCCAGAATCTCCAGTGCTGTTGTGGCCTGCCCTTCAATAATGGCCGGATCATCAAAAGGGTGAATAAATGAGCTGTTATGGTCTTCACAAAACCTCATCGCTGCATCTTTTGCTGCATCAAAGGTATCTCCGTAAAGAATTACATCTATGTATTCTCCTCCGAACATTTTCACCTGTTCAAGTTTTTGTCCGGGAGTTGGCAAAGGCATGAAAATCGTTCCTTTCACCTTCATAGTCTGGCATGCAAATGCGACTCCCTGTGCATGATTTCCGGCACTGGCACACACAACACCTTTTGAGAGTTCTTCTTCAGACATGGTTGCCATCTTGTTATAGGCTCCCCTTATTTTATAGGATCTTACCCTTTGAAGGTCTTCCCTTTTAAAAAAAATATTCGACTCATAAATGGCTGAAAGATTATTATTAACAGCCAAAGGTGTTTTTACCACTACATCTTTTAATCGTTCCTCCGCTTGATAGACATGCTCTAAAACGGAGGAACTTACTCCCTCTTTCATCATCTGTTAGGTAATTAATTGTTTTCGGGTCTCAGGCTTCGTACCGTCTTACCTGCTTTCCACATTTCGCTTTCTCTTAATTCTGTAAGTTCGGCTTCCAATTTTTCACGATAATCCGGTTTGCTGTTGCTGTCAATCGAGCGTTGTGCTTCGTTCCCTTTGGCTACGTTGTCATACAGTTCTTCAAACAAAGGCGAAGTAGCATCCCTGAAACGCTTCCACCAGTCCAAAGCTCCTCTCTGAGCGGTTGTACTGCAATTGGCATACATCCAGTCCATTCCGTTTTCTGCTACCAATGGCATTAACGACTGGGTCAATTCTTCTACGGTTTCGTTAAATGCTTCGGAAGGGCTGTGTCCGTTTTTTCTCAATACATCATACTGAGCGGCAAATATTCCTTGTACAGCTCCCATCAGTGTTCCACGTTCTCCGGCAAGATCACTGTATACTTCTTTTTTAAAATCGGTTTCAAAAAGATATCCGCTTCCGATCGCGATACCTAATGCTGTCACTCTTTCTCTGGCTTTTCCTGTAGCATCCTGATATACGGCAAAACTGCTATTCAAACCTCTGTTCTGCAAAAACATTCTTCTCAATGACGTTCCTGAACCTTTCGGGGCTACCAGAAATACATCTACATCGGCCGGAGGAACAATTCCTGTACGCTCGCTGAATGTAATTCCGAAACCATGAGAGAAGTATAATGCTTTTCCTGGGGTAAGATGCTGTTTTACTTTTGGCCAGTATTCTATCTGTGCGGCATCACTCAAAAGATAACAGATAATAGTTCCTTTTTCTAATGCTTCTTCGATTTCAAATAACGTTTCTCCCGGTACAAATCCGTCTGCAACTGCTTTATCCCATGATTTGGAGTTTTTTCTCTGCCCTACAATCACATTAATTCCGTTATCTTTCTGATTCAAAGCCTGCCCTGGTCCCTGTACTCCATAGCCGATCACAGCTACAACTTCATTTTTTAATGCTTCCTGAGCTTTTTCCAACGGAAATTCTTCTCTTGTTACTACATTTTCTTCTACTCCTCCAAAATTCAATTTTGCCATTTTTCTTGATTTTATTTATTATTGATTGTAATGTTTAATTCTTGTTCTTAACTGGCATATTCTACTGCCGTCAGGTACGGATTTCTGTGGTAATGTACTTCCAGAACATCTACCTGTTTTTCCATTTGTTTGCTGATTTTCTGAACAGAATCTTCAGATTCTCTGATCACGATAACAAACTTTTTTACTTTTTCCATTTCTGAAGGACCTACATTAAAGGTCACCATAGAAATTCTTCTTCTTGAAAAAATAGCATTGATGCGGCTGATCAATCCTAAATAATCTTCTGTATACGCTGTAATGGTATATTCCTTATGATCTGTTTTCATCTTTTTTATTTTTAAACTTTATTTATTATTTAATACAATTTCCGAAACACTTTTTCCCTGGGGAATCATCGGAAATACATTATGTTCTTTTCCTGTCATCACTTCAAGGAGGAAAGATCCTTTATGATCAAGCATTTCACGGAGTGCCCATTGTAGCTCTTCTCTCTCAGATACTCTTTTTCCAGATATATTGTATCCCTTTGCCACCTGAACAAAATCAGGGCTTTGGATATCTACTGAGGAATACCTTTCTTCGTGAAACAATTCCTGCCATTGCCTTACCATTCCCAGATAGCAGTTATTCAGAATTAAAATCTTCACCTCCGGATGATACTGCATAATGGTTCCCAGTTCCTGAATATTCATCTGAGCTCCTCCGTCTCCCATTACGGCAATAACAGGACGGTTTGTTTCAGCATAAAAAGCTCCTATCGCAGCAGGAAGACAGAATCCCATGGTGCCCAGCCCTCCGCTTGTAACATTGGTTCGGGAATGTTTAAATTGCGAATAACGGCATGTCGCCATCTGATGCTGTCCCACATCTGTTACAATAACTGCGTCACCTGCTGTCATCTCATTTAACTGGCGGATAACTTCCCCCATTGTGATCTCTCCTTCCTCAGGATACAGTTCGGTATGGATCAGACTGATGCTTTCAATTTCATGACATTTTTTAAATCTTTCATGCCAGTGATGATATTCTCTTTTTATAATTTTTTCTGTAAGGAGAGGGAGCGTATGCTTGCAGTTTCCAAGAACAGGAACATCAACTTTTACATTTTTATTGATCTCTGCGTTATCAATATCCAGATGAATAATCTTTGCCTGTTTTGCATATTGATCCAGCCTTCCGGTCACACGGTCATCGAACCTCATCCCAACAGCGATTAAAACATCACATTCGTTGGTTAGTATATTGGGACCATAATTTCCATGCATTCCTACCATTCCTACAGCTTGCGGGTGGTTAGTAGGAATAGTACCCATTCCTAAGACAGTCCATGCTACCGGAATTCCTGACTTTTCAGCAAACTGCAAGAATTCTTTTTCTGCTTTCCCAAGCATTATTCCCTGCCCTGCTATGATGAATGGTTTTACCGCATTGTTAATCAATTGTACTGCTTTTTCTATGCTATCAAAACATGGATCAGGATCAGGTTTATAACTTCTCAATGAATGGCATGGAGAATATCCTTTATAATCAACAGACTGCAACTGGGCATTTTTGGTCACATCAATCAGTACAGGACCGGGACGACCGGATTTTGCAATATAAAATGCTTTGGCCAATACTTCCGGAAGCTCACTGGCATCGGTTACCTGATAATTCCATTTGGTAACCGGGCTGGTGACATTCATTACATCTATCTCCTGAAAAGCATCGGTTCCGAGAAGGTGTTCAAAAACCTGCCCTGTAATGCATACCAAAGGAGTATTATCCAATAAGGCGTCTGCCAAACCTGTTACAAGATTGGTTGCTCCCGGCCCACTTGTAGCCAGTACAACCCCTACTTCTCCTGAGACTCTTGCCAGACCTTGTGCTGCATGTACTGCTGCCTGCTCGTGGCGTACAAGAATATGTTTCAGATTTTCCTGATAGTCGTAAAGAGCATCATAAATAGGAATAATAGCGCCTCCCGGATATCCGAAAACAGTTTTCACCCCTTCCTGAAGAAAGGCTTCAAGAATGATCCGGCTTCCGCTCAATTGTATTTCTGTTGATAAATTCGGGTTTTCCATATTTTTATTGAGTGATTTCGTCCGTTACACAACCTTCTGCGGCTGATGATACTGTTAATGCATATTTATAAAGCAATCCTTTCTGCACTTTAAGAGCTGGTTTTTGCCATCCTTTTTTTCTTCTTTCAATTTCTTCTTCTGAAACTTTGAGCTGTATGGTATTGTTTACGGCATCAATTTCAATCAGGTCATCATTGTTTACAAAGGCTATCAGACCTCCTTCGTGAGCTTCAGGGGTAATATGTCCTACTACAAAACCATGAGTTCCGCCGCTAAATCTTCCGTCTGTAATAAGGGCCACGCTGCTTCCCAGTCCTGCCCCGATCAAAGCACTTGTAGGTTTCAGCATTTCCGGCATTCCAGGGGCTCCTTTCGGACCTTCATGACGAATAACAATGACATCGCCATGCTGCACAGTTCCATCCTGGATTCCTCTGATCAGATTTTTTTCACCATCAAATACACGTGCTTTTCCTACGAAACGTTCCCCTTCTTTTCCTGTGATTTTGGCTACACTTCCCTTCTCAGCAAGATTTCCGTATAATATTCTCAGATGTCCGGTCTCTTTTACAGGTTCTGATAATGGTTTAATAATTTTTTGAGTAGTAAAATCCAGATCGGGAACATTTTCTAAATTCTCTGCCAGTGTTTTTCCGGTTACCGTTAAACAATCGCCATGTAATAATCCCTGATGTAACAGGTATTTCATTACGGATGGTATTCCTCCGTGTTCATACAGATCCTGCATCAGGTATTTTCCGCTTGGTTTTAAATCTGCCAGTACCGGAGTTTTATCACTCATCTTTTGGAAATCATCCTGAGTAAGCGGTACTCCCACACTTTTTGCCATGGCAATAAAATGCAGAACGGCATTGGTACTTCCTCCAAGGATAACAATCATGCGTAGTGCATTTTCAAAAGCTTTATGGGTCATGATATCCGAAGGTTTAATATCTTTTTCTAATAATACTTTCAAATATTTTCCTGCTTCAAGGCATTCTTCCTGTTTTTCCTTGCTTAAAGCCGGATTGGAAGAGGAATACGGAAGACTCATTCCTAATGCTTCTATCGCGGAAGCCATTGTATTGGCCGTATACATTCCACCGCATGCGCCAGCGCCGGGACAAGAGTTTTTCACAACCCCATCAAAATCTTCTTCTGTGATTTCTCCTGCAATCTTTTTCCCTAATGCTTCGAAAGCAGAAACGATATTAAGCTGTTCTCCTTTGTAACATCCCGGAGCTATCGTTCCTCCGTATACCATGATTGAGGGTCTGTTCAGCCTTCCCATTGCGATGATCGTTCCCGGCATATTTTTGTCGCAGCCTGGCAGCGCAATCAATCCGTCATAGTATTGCGCTCCGCATATTGCTTCGATGCTGTCTGCAATCACATCACGGCTTACCAGAGAGTAACGCATTCCATCTGTTCCGTTGCTCATTCCGTCACTTACTCCGATGGTATTAAAAACCAGGCCGGCTAATCCATGATTCCATGTTCCTTTTTTTACCACCTGAGCCAGATCATTCAAATGCATGTTACAGGTATTTCCGTCATAGCCCATACTGGCAATTCCGACCTGGGCCTTATGCATATCTTCTTCTGTAAATCCTATCCCATACAACATGGCTTTGGCTGCGGGTTGTTCACTGTTTTGCGTGAATGTTTTTGAATATTTATTTAACATACTTTTCCTACATTTTCTATTCTTTTCCTCTTCCTGAAATGGAGTTCTTTACTAAATTTTGATCCAAAACTACATTTTGTAATATTCTTTTCATTTTCATTTTTTATAAAAATTACAATATTCAATAGTTTAAAGAATGAATCTATTTATTTAATAATCAGATATTTAAATTCTAAAAATCTACAATGACAGAACTCTTACCAATTTCAAATATGCCTGCTGTACTCTACTGCTAGCCGTATTTTCCCAGTTTCTGGTAAAGGGAACATCATCAAGTGAATCCAGGGCTACAATTTCTGCTGCTGTACCACAGAAAAAACCAGCTTCAGCACCCCTCATTTCTTCAGGTTTAAAAAAGGTTTCTTCCACAGGGATATTAAGCTCATTACAAATCTCCATCACGGTTTGTCTTGTGATTCCCGGAAGGATACTTCCTTTAGCTGGAGTATATAAAACCCCATCTTTTTCGTAGAACACATTAGCGCCCGAACTCTCAGCAACATTTCCGTTTTCGTCCAGAACCAGTGCTTCGTCATAGCCTTTATCTTTGGCATCCTGACAGGCTAATATTGAGTTTACATAATGTCCTCCTACTTTGGCTTCAACCTTGAAAGCCTTAGGATTAGGACGTTGAAAAGGGGAAGTCATAATTTTCATTTTATCTGCCAGATAGCCGTTGTTCCATTCCCAGGCCAGAAGCGACAGATAAGATTTTTGTCCTTTTGAAAGTGACATATTGGGAGAGCACGTAACCAATGGACGGATATAAGCATCTGTAAACCCATTACGGTCCAGAAGTTCATAGGTAAGTTCTGTAAGCTGGTTTACGGAATAATCGAAGGGAATATGCATTAATTCAGCTGATCTTTTTAACCTTTCATAATGTTCTTTCGCTTTGAAAATTTGAGTTCCATGATCTGTGCTATAGGATTTAATTCCTTCAAAAACAGAATACCCATAGTGAAGTGATTGTCCGTAAAGATCTGTTCCGGCATCTTTTGCTTTCATAAATTTTCCGTCAAAGTAGATGGTCGTGTCGTCGTTGTAATACATGTTATAGAGGTTTAAAAAAATTAAAAATGGGAATAAAAAAAGCCCTCTCACAATGTGAGAGGGCTCAATATATGTACAGTCATACATGTTCCTTCTCACAAACGCAAGGGAATAATAATGACGATAATAATTACGGATAATAACTGATACATATTTTTATACTATAAAAAATTAAAAACAAAAAAAACCGTTTCATAATTTGAAACGGTTTTATATATAATTTAAATTAAAATCTATTTAAAATGCCGTTTCCTTACTGTTGTTAATGACAACAGCAATAATAGAAATGACAATAATATTTTTCTGATTCGTAAAATTCATACTGCAAATGTATAAACTTTTTAATTACTCACAAATTTTTTTGCACTTTTTATTTTTTTCGTAAAAAATGGTTCAGTGTTTCCTTTGCTTCAGCCACATCATGAACTCTTAAAATCTTTACCCCCTGTTCCAACACTTTCCTATGAAGTTTCTGTGTTTCCTCATTGATATCCAAAGGTGATTTTCCCAGTGGTTTGTAGATAAATGACTTTCTGGAAATACCTATTAAAAGAGGAAATTTTCCAAACCCGAGATATTCAACTTCCTTAATCATTTTCATCTGGTCTTCTCCAGTTTTTCCGAAACCAAAACCGGGATCCAGAATAATGTCATTCACTCCTTTTTCTAAAAGTTGTTTTGTTTTTTTAGCAAAATATTGATTTACTTCCAGTGTAATATCTTCAAACTTTATTTTATCATGCATGGTTTCGTAGGAAGGATTTACATGCATCAGAATGTAAGGAAGCTTGGTATCAGCAGCTGTATCAAACATTTCTGCATCATATTGCCCGCCTGAAATATCGTTGATCAGATCAATTCCTTCATTAAACCCGAATCTTACGGTTTCTGCATAAAAAGTATCCAAGGAAATGAGGGCTTCCGGAAATTCTTTTTTGATCAGAGAGATGATATTTCCGATCCTGTTTATTTCGTCAGAAGCGTTTAAAAATTCTGCTTTGGGACGTGTAGATTGCGGACCGATATCCAATATTTCGGCTCCGTCCTTCAACAGTTTTTCAGCATGATTCAACGCTGATTTTTCATTATTGAATTTTCCGCCGTCAGAGAAAGAATCCGGAGTCATATTGAGGATTCCCATGATCTTTGGAGTGTCCAGCTGTACTAATCGGCCGTTGCAGTTGATTGAGCAGGCTGCAGAGTTTGGGGGTTGGAGGGTTGGAGGGTTGGGGAGCATGGAGTTTATAGTTGATGAATGATAATTGATGATTGATGATTGATGATTGATTTCTGCAGTACAAAATTAGTGATTTATGCGTTTTTAATGAGAAGAAATTAGAAATTATAGGCTGGAAGTTATTAATAATAAATGATGAATGATGAATTACAAGTTATGAGTTTAACTCCTACACTTTCACACTCTCCCACTCTACAACCCTAACCTCCTCTTACTCTAAAACCCTCCAACCCAACAACTCGAATCCCGAAACTCTCAAACTCTCCCACCCTCAAACCCTCTCACTCACAAACTCCCGTCGTCAAATTCAAAAATCTAAAACCGAATTCGTATATTTGGAAGATTAAGAAAATTTATGCTAAAAACATCAGTACAGTTCGAGAAAATTATCAGTCAGTGCCGTGATCTTTTCGGTAAAAAATTGCAGGATTATGGTGCGGCATGGAGGGTTTTACGACCAAGTTCCATTACAGATCAGATTTATATTAAAGTCAACAGGATCCGTACATTGCAGATGACTGATAAAAAAATGGTGGATGAGAGTGAGGAAGATGAATTTATCGCGATTGTGAACTATTCTATCATTGGACTTATCCAGCTGGAAAAAGGTCTTTCCAATGATTTCAATGAAAATAAAGAAGAAATTTTAGGTCTGTATGATACATATGCCAATGAAGCAAAAGCTTTGATGGAAAGGAAAAATCATGATTATGGTGAAGCATGGAGGGATATGAGAATCTCTTCAATCACGGATCTTATTTATCAAAAAGTATTAAGAACTAAACAGATTGAGGACAATCAGGGAAAAACAATCGTTTCAGAGGGGCTTGATGCCAACTATTTCGATATGCTGAATTATGCGGTCTTCTGCCTGATCAAGTTCTCGGAAAAAGAAAATCAATTCGAACCCAAAAATATTTAATATGCTCAAAGGTTTATTACGCTTTATTATTGCTGTTATTTTTATCCTTTCAGGCTTTGTGAAAGCCGTGGATCTGGTAGGTTTTTCTTTCAAAATGGAAGAATATTTTGCGCCTCCGGTTTTCAACATGCCATTTTTAGAAAAGTTTGCCCTGCTGTTTTCCATTATTGTAGTGGTACTGGAGCTTTTCTTAGGATTTATGCTGCTGCTTAAATTAAAGCTTAAATTTACCTTGTCCATATTAATTGCACTTTGTATCTTCTTTGGATTCCTTACATTCTATTCAGCGTATTTCAATGTGGTAACAGACTGTGGATGTTTTGGTGATGCCATCAAATTTACGCCCTGGCAGAGCTTCCTTAAGGATGTTGTACTGCTTGTGGGATTGATTATCCTTTTTGTTCTGTACAGAAAAGATTTCCGTAAAAAAGATGAGTACGGAATTACTCAAAAAGAGTCTTCCAACACATTCAAATATATCCTTTTAACAGTATTCTCTTTAGGAATGATCTACGTTATGGCACAGGGAATTATGCATGAACCGATCATTGATTTCCGTGATTATAAAGTAGGGACTGATATAAAAGCTGAAAAAGCAAAAATTGATAAAAATCCTTCAGAATATAAAACTTTCTACACCCTGAAAAATCAGAAGACAGGAGCTGTTGTAAAAGTAAATCAGGATGATTATATCAAAAAAACAGAATACTGGGCAGAAGGATCTCCCTGGAAAATTGAGGATGGGAAGAATGAATCTGTATTGATCAAGGAAGGTTATAAATCTGAAATTGTAAAATTTAAGATTGAAGATCCTACAGGAATGGAAGTTACCAAGGAAATCATTAACGCTCCTAAAGCTGTTCTGGTGTTTTCATACCATCCAAAAGATGTTCCTGCAGATCTGCTTCAGAAAGTGGAAGCGAAAGTAAATACCCAGAAAGGGGCTCTTATCTATGGTGTTTCCACAGAGCCTAATACTTTTAAAACTATCAAAAATGTACTAATGGACGGGACTGCCATCAAAACGATAGCGAGAAGCAATCCTTTTGTACTGATCCTTGAAAATGGAAAAATTGTAGACAAACAGCCTGCAAAGGACTACGTTAATTAATTATAAATGATCAATGATGAACGATAAATGATCTTTTTGACGAGAGCCAATCGTTGATCAATCATCAATCATCAATCATCAATCATCAATCATCAATCATCAAATTTAAACACTAAACTTAAACATACAACAGCTCATGCAAAAATCAAATAAATCAATTGCCGGTTATCACTTATTAATGATTCTTTCTTCTGTAGACGGAGAATTTGCTCCTGAGGAAGGAATGCTGGTACAGCAATATATGGCAGATGAATTTCCTTTCAGGATGAATCTTGACAATGAATTAGACACACTGGCTCTTTTGCAGCCTGAAGAATGGAAAGATCATTTTGAATTCCATGCGAGATGTTTCCATGATGATTCTACAGAGGATGAACGTGTCAAATTTGTTCAGTTTGCAAAATCGTTGATCAAAGCTGATAATAAAGTAACTGAAGAAGAACATACTTTCTACGTACTGTTGAAAAATCTTTGGGGACTATAATCTAAACACCGATCCAAAACAAAAATACCATGAAAAAAACTTATCTAGGACTATTAGTAATGAGTGCATCTATATTTCAATCCCAGCAATTTCCGGACATGAAGGTTCCTGTTGCAGAAAAGCAGGAACATATCAGAGAAATCCACGGTGATAAGGTAAATGATCCTTATTACTGGATGATTGATTATTTTAAAAAAGGAAAAGATTCTACCAAGGTTGTTGATTATTTAAAGGCTGAAAACACCTATTGGGAAGGCATGATGAAGGATACTGAACCTTTCAGAGAAAAGCTTTTCCAGGAAATGAAAGCCAGAATCAAAGAGAAGGATGAATCTGTACCTGTTTTTAGAAATGGATATTACTACTACAGCCGCACAGAGACCGGAAAACAATATTTTAAATACTGCAGAAAGAAAGGCAGCCTTACTGCTCCGGAAGAAATTCTTCTGGATGTGGATAAAATGGCGGAAGGGCATCCTTACTATTCAGCTTCCGGCTTCAGCATCAGTCCGGATAATACAAAAATGATCTACGGAGTGGATGATGTCTCCAGAAGGCAGTACAAGTTATTTTTAAAAGATCTTTCTACAGGGAAAATCACGGATCTTGGTATTAAAAACACCACTGGTTCTGCAACATGGGCCAATGACAACAAAACAATTTTCTACACTTCAAAAAATCCTGAAACTCTTTTAACAGAAAAAATTTTCAGACACACACTGGAAACAGATTCCAGTAAAGATATTTTGGTATATGAAGAAAAAGATAAAACCAACTATATCAGTGTAGGAAAAACAAAAAACAAAAAATTTATCCTGATCGACTCGCGTGCTACCACTTCTTCTGAAACCCGATATCTGGATGCCAATGATCCTAATGGAAATTTCAAAATTTTTCAGCCCAGGATCAGTAATGTACTTTATGATGTAACTTCTCTTGAGGATAAATTTCTGGTAACAACCAATAAAAATGCTCTTAACTTTAAGATTGTAGAAACTCCTTTAAATAAAACGGGAGTTGAAAACTGGAAGGATTTTATTCCACACAGAAAAGATGTTCTGATGGAGGATGTTACTGCATTTAAAAATTATCTGATATTCAGTGAAAGACAAAACGGACTTTCCCAACTGGTAATTTATGATAGAAAAACAGGGAAAAAGGAATTTCTGAAATTTGACGAACCTACTTATACCGTTTATTCACTGGATAACCCTGAATATAACACAGATAATTTCCGTTTTGGGTATACTTCCATGATTACACCAAGTTCTCAGTTTGAACAGGATTTAAAAACCGGAAAACGAGTTCTTTTAAAACAACAGGAGGTTCTGGGAGGTTACAATAAAGATAATTATACAACAGAAAGACTGTTCGCTACGGCAAAAGACGGAACGAAAATTCCAATCTCCATTGTTTATAAAAAAGGGTTGAAAAAAGATGGAAACAACCCACTTCTACTCTACGCTTACGGTTCTTACGGAAGTTCTATGGATGCCAGTTTCAGCAGCACCAGACTGAGTCTTTTGGACCGAGGTTTTGCCTATGCCATTGCCCACATCCGCGGTGGTCAGGAAATGGGAAGACAATGGTATGAAGACGGAAAAATGATGAAAAAGAAAAACACATTTACTGATTTCATTGATGCGGGAGAATATCTGGTTAAAGAAAAATATACTTCACCTAAACACCTTTATGCTCAGGGAGGAAGTGCAGGAGGGCTTCTGATGGGTGCTATAGCTAATATGAGCCCAACTTTATGGAATGGTGTTATTTCACAGGTTCCGTTTGTAGATGTAGTTAACACAATGCTTGACACCAGTATTCCATTGACTACCAATGAATATGACGAATGGGGAAATCCGAACAATAAAGGAGCCTACTTCTATATGAAATCCTATTCTCCATATGAGAATATTGAGAAGAAAAACTATCCGAATCTTTTGGTAACAACAGGATTACATGATTCTCAGGTACAATATTTTGAACCTGCAAAATGGGTTGCCAAGCTAAGAGATATGAAAACGGATAAAAATGTATTGCTACTCAAAACAGATATGGCATATGGCCACGGTGGAGCTTCAGGAAGATTTGACTATCTGAAGGATCTGGCTTTGGTATATGCTTTCATGTTTAAACTGGAAGGGATTACTAAGTAATTAGTTTCGCAGATTTTGCAGATAACGCAGATTTATATTAATCTGCTAAATCAAACAAATCTGCGAGAGCAAAAAGAGTCTCGCAGATTATCCAAAAAAGAAAATTAAAAAATAAATAAATCTATATTTAAATCTTATGAGAAGAAAAATAGTTGCAGGAAACTGGAAAATGAACAAAAATGTAATTGATGCACAACAATTAATGATTCAGTTACTAAGCTATAAAAACAACAATGCTACGAACTGTGAGGTTTGGATTGCTCCACCTGCATTGTATCTGATGATGGCAAAAGATGTTTTTGAAAAAGATGAAATTGGTGTATTTTCTCAGGATATGAGCGAATATGAAAGCGGTGCGTATACTGGTGAAATTTCTGCAGATATGTTAGAGTCTATCGATGCAACCGGTTCATTAATCGGGCACTCTGAAAGAAGACAATATCACGGAGAAACAGATTCTCACTGTAACAGAAAAATCAAATTAGCTCTTGATAAAGGTCTTATTCCTGTTTACTGTAATGGAGAAACTCTTGAGCAGAGAAAGGCAGGACAACACCTTGAGGTCGTAAAAAATCAGACTGAAGTAGCTCTTTTTACGCTTTCTGCTGAAGAGATCAAAAAAGTAGTGATTGCTTACGAACCGGTTTGGGCTATCGGAACTGGAGAAACAGCAAGCCCTGAACAGGCTCAGGAAATCCACGCTCACATCAGAAATATTATTGCTGCAAAATACGGGCAGGAAGTTGCTGACGAAATTTCTATCCTTTACGGAGGATCTGTAAAGCCAGACAATGCTAAAGAAATTTTCTCTCAACCGGATATCGACGGAGGTCTTATCGGAGGAGCAGCTTTGAAATTAGAAGATTTCTCTAAGATCATTGAGGCTTTTAATTAATATAAAATAGCTAAAAACATAATAAAAAGCGGCGGAATCTTCGATTCCGCCGCTTTTTCGTTAAAAAAATCTAATTATTGAATATCGACTACATACATCGTTCCCTTGTCTACTTTACCCGTTTTAGGTAAAATTTTGGCTTTTGGATTTCCGTTGCCATCATCCACCACTCCAAAGTCATCATCATTGAAAACGGCCAGTTTATTATTTCCCAAATAAACAATCCCCTCGAATTTATCATGTTCATAGCCCAGTTTTGCAACCAGATCTACGGCTAATGTTTTGGTAACAGTTTTAATTCCTGCATTGGTAATTTCATCCCATGAACATTGTTCTAAAGCTTTTCCATTGACTTTTATTCCGTCAACAGCAGTGATGTCGGATCCGTTCACATCCGTTGCATTGCTCAGATTGATTCTGTATACTTTTTTGATGCCGCCCTGAGAACCGAAATTTCCGTCTCTTTCTATCACCAGGAATTCATTGTTGCTTAATGCAGTAATATCACATACTGAATCAGAAGCTCCTCCTTCCTGTTTATATAAAAACTGTTTAGTTTGCCCTGTAATAATATCAAATGTGACAATTCTCGTTAAAGTTTTATTGGTAGCCAATGCCTTACTGGGAACATACATCATCGACTGTATGGTTCCTACCAGCGTTCTTCCGTCCGGAGTGATGCAGAGTCCTTCCATTCCTCTGTTGGCTCTTCTTTTGGCTAAAACAGCAGGTAATTTTCTTGGTCCGGTATTTACTCCAACCGGGCTTATTCTTTCCATTTCCGTTCCATCAGCACTGTAATGGACGATATGCGGACCGTATTCATCGGAAACCCAGAATGTTCCATCAGCAGCTGCCACAATACTTTCGCTGTCTAAACCATATTGATCTGTGCCTAAAACATTGCCGGAAGCATCATATGCAATCTCTCCTGTACTTCCCATTCCTGCAGGGTTTGGAAGTCCGGTAATAGGCTGTCCGGAAGGATTTTTAAGTTTAATATATTTGATCACCTCTACATTTCCGTCAGCATTGATTTTAAAATGCATAATGGTTGGTGTAAAATTAGGAGCAAGAAACTTTTTACCATTCTGAAAATCGGTATTAGGCCCCCTATCCGTAATGACGTAGAATTCGCCTTTCCGTGTAGGGTGAGCGGCTGCACCGGAACCAAATCCACCGTTGATAACGTCCACACCGTTTATTGTCGTCAGTTTTGTAAATGGAAATTCCTGAGGTAGTTTGGAATAATTAATATCCTGATTAATCATTGCGGTATCGTCATCACTTTTGCATGAAGCCAATACAGCCAGTATACCCACAGACCATAGTAATTTTTTCATATTCACTTTTATGGCTGCGAAAATAGAGATTGATTATAAACTGATCTTGAATAGAATGATAATTGTATTTTAACAATGTTGAGTGATTGTGACCTTTAAAACCACCCCGTCAAAAATTCTTTGAATTTTCGCCACCCCTCCAGAGGAGGGGAATTTTTCCCCCTTCAGTTGAAATTATGGCGTATCCGAAACAATTTGTCATTCCACAAAAATCTAAGCGTCTGGTAATAAATGCGTGATCAAAATATAAATCCAACAAAAAAACCGCACCAGATGGGTGCGGTTTTCCTATGATTTTACAATCAATTATTTTTTCTCAGTAGATCTTTGTAAAACCTCATCTACCATTCCGTAACCTTTAGCTTCTTCAGAAGTCATCCAGTAATCTCTGTCAGATGATTTTTCTACCCACTCATACGTTTGTCCTGAGTGGTGACCAATGATTTCATAAAGTTCCTGCTTCAGTTTCAGCATCTCTCTTAAGTTGATCTCCATATCAGAAGCTACTCCCTGAGCACCTCCTGAAGGCTGGTGAATCATTACTCTTGAGTGTTTAAGCGCAGAACGCTTTCCTTTTTCTCCGGCAACCAGTAATACAGCTCCCATGGAAGCAGCCATACCCGTACAGATTGTCGCTACATCCGGCTTAATGATCTGCATCGTATCATAGATACCTAAACCTGCATAAACACTACCACCAGGAGAGTTGATATAAATCTGAATATCTTTTGAAGGGTCAGCACTTTCTAAGAATAAAAGCTGTGCCGTAACAATGTTTGCTACCTGATCATCAATACCTGTTCCAAGGAAGATAATTCTATCCATCATAAGACGGGAGAAAACGTCCATCTGAGCAACATTTAATCTTCTTTCTTCCATGATGTACGGAGTAAGATTCGTTGGGCCATACATTCCCATATACTGATCGGTAACCAAACCGTTGTTTCCTAAATGTTTTACAGAGAAATCTCTGAATTCTTTTTTAATGTCCATATTTCTATTATGTATTATTTTTTAAATATTCTCGAAGTTTAAATTACAATATTTATTCCTAAAAATTTATAGGACTTTTTGTCACAGAACATCAAAAAAAATCTGACTACAAATTATCTTTTCCTATCCACATAAATTCCTTTGATCGGTGAATATTCGATGATATTGCTCAGTCGCATGGAAGCCTGCTTTAAAAGCGTAATCTTTTTGATCAGCTCATAATATTTTACTTCATCTGTGCTGCTGTACTGATCAAGTTCTTTAGCCGTTTCCCTGATCAGATAATCAATATATCTGTATTTATGTAACAGAACATCTCCCTGAATCTGATCTGCCACTTTATCTCCATAATTAGGAGGATAGATATTTCTGGAAGCCCAGTTTTCAAGTTCATCCAGCGGGATTAAAGCATCTACAACCTTTGTGGTAATCTCTTCGTCCATAAAAGATACAAAAAAGTTTCCACTTCTAAGCTCATCCTTCTGAATTCCTTCTCTTACCTGATTGATAATTATTTCATTTTCTTTGACTAAAAATGTATACTGCTCTTCTTCAAAGTGATGAAGAATTTCTTCAATAACAGTAATATCATATTCCTCATTCTGATCATTTCTCCTTTTCAGAATAATATCACCGAACATCAGCATATGATCTACAAGTTTGTTCTCCATAAACAATACATCGTACAGGAAAGGATCTTCTTTTTCCTGATCCAGAGGAACAATCTCCATTTTCGGAGCTGCAGCTTTTTCCTTTTGTTGCTGCTGAACATGATGCGTCTGATTCTGCGTGATCTGTTTCTGAACATCCAGCTCATTGAAAAGACTCTGCTCAGAAAGTCCGAATTTATTGGAAACCTCTTTCAGATAAACCTCTCTTTTCAGGGCATTCTGTACAAAAGAGACAGATTTTACAATATCCCGGATCGCTTCAGCCTTTTTAATCGGATCATTTCCGATATCTTTTAAGAGAATTTCCGCCTTAAAGTCGATGAAGTCCATCGCTTCATTTTCGATATACTTTTCAACGTAATCCTGTGGATGTTTCCTGGCAAAGGAATCCGGGTCATCTCCATCTGGGAAAAGCAGAACACGAATGTTCATTCCCTCAGTCAGTAACATATCAATACTTCGGAAGCTGGCTTTGATACCGGCATTATCTCCGTCAAAAAGAATCGTTACATTTTCTGTAAGTCTCTTAATGAGTTTGATCTGTTCTGTTGTCAGAGACGTTCCGGAACTTGCCACTACGTTTTCAATTCCGGACATGTGAAGTGAAATCACATCCATATATCCTTCCACCAAAAGACAGGCATTCTTCCTTGAAATAGCTTGTTTACTCTGGTTTAACCCATAAAGAACATTCGATTTATGATAAATCTCTGTTTCCGGTGAGTTGAGATATTTTGCTGTTTTGACATTATTTTTAAGAATCCTTGCTCCAAAACCGAGCACCCTTCCTGAAAAACTGTGAATAGGGAAAATTACCCTTTCCCTGAAACGGTCCACTCCTGCAGGAGTATTTTCCGGGAAGATGGAAAGTCCGGATTTTTCAAGAATTTCTTTATTATAACCTTTTTCAAGTGCATAAGCTGTAAAAGCATTCTTCTTCTCCGGAGAATATCCAAGCTGGAACTTTTTGATAATATCATCCCGGAGTTCTCTCTCTTTGAAATAAGAAAGTCCTATGCTTCTGCCTTCCTGATCATCCCACAGGATCTCCTGAAAATACGTGTTGGCAACCTCATGGATCTTGTACAGCAGATCTTTTTCTGTCTGGGCATGTTTTGCTTCTTCAGAAATTTCACGAAGATCTTCTTCAATTTCAATTCCGTACTTTTTTGCCGCGTGGCGGAGGGCTTCAGGATAGGTAAAATTCTCAATCTCCATAAGAAAAGAGATTGCGGTCCCTCCTTTTCCGGTTGAGAAATCCTTCCAGATCTGTTTGCTTGGTGAAACAACAAAACTTGGAGATTTTTCTTCATGAAACGGACTGAGTCCTTTGTAGTTAGACCCAGCTCTTTTCAACTGCACGTATTCACCCACAATCTCTTCAACGCGGATCGTGGAGAATATTTTATCAATGGTCTGTTTGGAAATCATGCTGTAAAATTAAGTAATTTATGGGGAAGTTGGAAGAGGCTGGGAATTTCGGTGCCGGTTTCGGGATACGGGTTCGAAAGTTTGGAGTTCGAGAGTTTGAGAGTTGGTGAGTTGGTGAGTTTGTGAATATGTACGGAATGTACTGTTTATAACTTCCATCTTCCGGCTTCCATCTTCCTGCCTTTAAATTTGTAGCTTCGCAAGTCATAAATCATTATTTTTGCAAAACAAATTAGTATATGCAGTTCACTATCAATACAATCGAAGACTGGCAGGAAGTTGTTGACAGCATCATTCCGGAATTAAAACACAATATCCTTTTATTAAAGGGAAATCTGGGAGCCGGGAAAACTACTTTCACACAATTTCTGCTTAAAAATATGGGCAGCAATGACGAAGTAAACTCTCCCACATATTCTATTGTGAATGAATATAATACGGAAAAAGGGAAAGTATTTCATTTTGATCTTTACCGCTTAAAAAACATTGAAGAAGTCTATGATATCGGAATTGAAGAATATCTGGACAACTCTTTTCTATGCATTATCGAGTGGCCGGAAGTGTATGAAGAGGAGCTTTACGGGCTCAACTATCACACAATGAGTATTGTGAACACGGGTGAATACAGAGAAGTTTCATTCGATTAAATATTATGTATCTTTGCTCATTAATTGAGTGTAAAAAACAATCTGTAAGACATAATTTAATTTAAGGATGAGTACAAATATTTTTACTCCTTTCACAGAAGAAGAATTAATGCCGAAAGAGGAAAAATTGGAGGTTATAAAGAAAGGGAAACAGTTCAGTATTGGAATTCCTAAAGAAACCTGTCTCAACGAAAGGAGAACCTGCATTACTCCTGACGCCGTACAGGTGTTGGTAGAGCACGGTCATGAGATCATTATTGAATCAGGTGCCGGAGAAGGTTCATTTTTTACAGATTTACAATATTCCGAATCAGGAGCGAAGATCACTAATGATCCTAAGGAAGCTTTCGGACAGGATCTTATCCTGAAGGTGAATCCTCCTACAGAAGATGAAATTGAGTATATGAAACCTAATACCTATCTGGTTTCAGCACTTCAGATTAACCTTAGAGACAAGGATTATTTCTTAAAGCTTGCAGAGAAAAAAATAAACGCCATTGCTTTTGAATTTATCGTTGATGAATACAAGCAGCTGGCTTTGGTAAGATTAGTCGGTGAAATTGCAGGAACCGTTTCTATCTTATATGCCTCAGAATTATTAGCCTTATCCAACGGTTTAATGCTTGGAGGAATTACAGGAGTAAGACCTGCAGAAGTTGTGATCCTTGGAGCCGGAATTGTGGGTGAATTTGCTACAAAAGCAGCCATTGGTTTAGGTGCGAGCGTAAAGGTTTTCGACAACTCCTTATCAAAACTGAGAAGACTTCACACCATCGTTGACAGCCGTGTACCGACTTCCATTATTGATCCTAAAGAACTCAGCAAAAGTTTAAGACGTGCCGATGTAGTGATTGGAGCATTGCCAAGACTTAACATGACGCCTATCGTTACCGAAGATATGGTGATGAAAATGAAAAAAGGCAGTGTCATCATCGATATCACGATAGACAACGGTAAAGTGATTGAAACTTCTGAGCTTACCACGATGGAAGATCCTTACATCATCAAACATGGAGTTATCCATTGCGGACTTCCGAACCTTACCTCAAGAATGCCGAGAACGACCACCAAGGCCATCTCGAATTTCTTCCTTTCCTATATTTTAAATTATGACGAAGAGGGCGGCTTTGAAAACATGCTGATCCGCAAAAACGAAATGAAGCAGAGCTTATATATGTACAAAGGAAGACATACCAAAAAGATCATCTGCGACCGTTTCGGACTTACGTACCACGATATCAATCTTTTAATTTTCTAATGAAGAAACTGAAATTTTATGCAATAGGCTTCGTTCCAGGGCTTTTGATCGTATTTTTTATTTTAAACAAAAAAGGGGCAAGCTGCAGCGGATATTTACCGAACAGCCGTGTGATTGCTGAAAGTCTTTCCAAAGAATTCAAATATTCTGAAGAAGCTAAAAATGCAATGACTGCCTACAAGATTGATGAGAAATTTATAAAAGACAGCATTATTACCAACGGAAAAGTAGATTTTGACCGCAGTCATGCACAAAAGAAACCATGCCCGGATTATCTTTTAACCTACCCTGAAAAGAATCCGTCTTACGAGATCACGTATGAAAAATGTGAAGAAACAGTGACGGTCAACAATCTTAAAAAACTGAAATAGTTTCAATAACTACGAGCTATGGACGGCAATTACTACATGATTCATGATTATCTGATATTCATCGGAGTCTTTGCCATTTTCCTGTTTCTGACCACCAGTATTTATCTTTTTAATCAGAATCAGAAGCTGAAACAGAGAAATACCAAACTATCAGAAACCAACAAACTTATTGAACAGCGTCTGAATGAAGTCCGTCTTGAACATATCGGGACAAAACTGAATCCGCATCTGTTTAAGAATATTCTCAATTCGGTGCAGTCTCATGCCTATCAGACGTATATGTCACTGGATAAGCTGGCGAATGTGCTGGACTATATTTTATACGAAAGCAACAATAAGTATGTAAGCCCGAAAGAAGAGCTTAATTTTGCTTTAAGCCTGATTGAGATTAATAAAATCAAGATCAACCCTCTTTTTGACTTCAGAATTAAATCCAGAATCAATAAATCTGACGCTTTGTACGAAGAAAAGGTATTTGCTCCTCTGATCTCTGTAGATCTTATTGAAAATGCCTTCAAGCATACGGATTTTCTGGCTCAGGATTCTTTTATTTCCATTTATATGGAGCTTGAAAATGGCATGTTCACCATGAAAGTCAGCAATAAAGCTTCTCTGAAAAACATTCTGGAAAAGGAAAAAAGCGGTTTTGGAAGCCAGTCTTTTGATCAGAGACTTAAAATGATCTACAGCACTTATTATCAGCTGGAAAGAAGCTCAAAAAACGGAATCTTTACAGCGGAATTAAAAATCAATTTAGGAGAATTCTATGATAAAATGCGTTATTCTGGATGATGAATTACTGGCTATCAGTTATTTAAAACTTCTATGCGAACAAATTGAGAATGTAGAAGTGGTAAAGGCATTCAATGATCCTAAAATTTTTCTGAACGAAATAGACAATCTCGACTGTAATCTGTGTATTCTGGATATTGAAATGCCAGGAATGACAGGACTTCAGGTAGCTGAGATTATTTCAGGTTCCAAAAAAATCATCTTCACAACGGCTTATAAAGAATATGCAGCCGAAGCTTTCGATCTGAATGTGGTGGATTATGTAAGAAAACCCATCAAAAAAGAAAGATTAATCCAGGCCTTCGAAAAAGCTAAAGAGCTGGTAGAAAGTACGCCTAAAAAGACTTTCATCGAGTGGAATACCAACATTGGAAAAACCGTTATCTTCACAGAACAGATTTCTTACATCAAAACCTCTGAAATTGACAGCAGGGATAAAGATATTATGCTTATTGACGGAACGACGATCGTTTTAAAAAACCTGAATTTCAAAAACCTTCTGGAGATGCTGCCGTCAAAAGATTTTGCCCAGGTCAACAAAAAAGAAATCATTGCGCTGTCTTCCATCAAAGTATTTTCAACCAATGAAATTATCACTACTATTCCTACGGAAGATCACAGTTTTCTGAAACTTCAGATCGGCGATGCTTATAAAAGTTCACTGATGGAGCTATTCGGAAAATAGCCCTTTTTCAAATCTTTCCGGTTTTATTACAGAATACAGCCCCTTTATTACAACTCCCCTTTTTCAGTAAGTAATCCCTTTACTTTTGTATAGAATTAATTGATTTTATAATGAAAAACTGTTTCTATGCTGCAGGACTTCTCATATCCGGCTTGTGTTTTTCCCAGGAAACCTCCTCAAAATTAAAGGTTTCGTTTTTTGACGGGATAGCAGCAGCCGGATATGTAGATCATGGTGCATTTATCAACTTTACCGGACCGAACGTAAGCCTTACTTGCAAAAACGTAAAATTTATATTGGGAATGCTTCCTTCATTGAGAATTAAAGAAGACCGTTCATCGGGAACTAAAAACAGCCCTATTATGCCCACTTTAGCTGCCGGCTTCACTATGGTTTATAAAAAGATTGCCCTTCAGATTCCTGCTTATTACAATACGAAAACAGCCGATCAGAATGGCACCTGGAAAATAGGAATCGGGCTCGGCTATTCTTTCAGATAGATTTTATTACATTTTTTAGAACATTCGTTACATTTAAAAAAAAAGGATATTTAACATAACTATATTCTTATCAAATTTGCATAAAATATTGGAATCATGAATTTGGGGAAATACAAAAATTTAATTTTCTATATCACGACCATAGCCGTTTTTTCTGCTCTGATGTATTATTTCATCATTGAAGGACAGACGCTGGAAGTAAAGGAAAATATTGTTGCTAACACCAGCACCGGCTCTACCTGGGATAATTTCCTGGAATCATTCAAAACCAATCTTCACCATCCGCTTGCCTTATTATTGGCACAAATTGTCACTATTATTATGACAGCAAGGCTTTTTGGATGGATTTGTATGAAAATAAAACAGCCTACCGTAATCGGAGAAATGATTGCAGGTATTGTATTAGGACCATCACTTGTGGGAATGTATTTCCCTGAGTTTTCTGCATTTCTTTTTCCTAAAGAATCATTAGGCAACCTTCAGTTTCTGAGCCAGATAGGTCTTATCCTGTTCATGTATATCGTTGGGATGGAACTGGATCTGAGTGTATTAAGGAAAAAAGCTCATGATGCGGTTGTCATCAGCCATGCGAGTATTATTATTCCTTTTGCATTGGGAATAGGACTTTCTTATTTTGTTTATCAGGAATTTGCTCCGGATGGGATTCAGTTTACGTCTTTTGCTTTATTTATAGCCATTTCGATGAGTATCACTGCATTTCCGGTCCTGGCAAGAATCGTACAGGAAAGAAACCTTCAGAAAACCAAACTGGGAACGATTGTTATTACCTGTGCAGCTGCAGATGATATTACTGCATGGTGCATTCTGGCAGCAGTCATTGCTATTGTAAAAGCGGGTTCTTTTACAAGCTCTATCTATGTGATTATCATGGCTATTGCTTATGTATTTTTAATGATTAAAATTGTAAGACCTTTCCTGAAAAGAATCGGAGACCTTCAGGCCGGAAAAAATACGATCAGCAAACCCATGGTGGCTATTTTCTTTCTGACATTGATCTTATCTGCATATGCTACTGAAGTAATCGGTATTCACGCTTTATTTGGAGCCTTTATGGCAGGAGCTATTATGCCGGAAAATACAAAGTTCCGTACGCTTTTTATTGATAAGGTAGAGGATGTGGCATTGGTGCTTCTGCTTCCATTATTCTTTGTATTTACAGGACTTCGTACCCAGATTGGCCTGCTTAACGACAGCCACCTGTGGATGACGGCAGGATTTATTATTCTCACCGCAGTTCTTGGAAAGTTTGCAGGAAGTGCCCTGACCGCCAGGTTTGTAGGTATAAACTGGAAAGAAAGCTTAACGATAGGAGCTCTGATGAATACAAGAGGCCTTATGGAACTTATTGTGCTGAACATCGGATATGACCTTGGTGTTTTAAGCCCTGAAATTTTTGCAATGCTGGTGATCATGGCTCTCTTTACTACTTTCATGACAGGACCGGCACTGGATTTCATTAATTTTATTTTTAAATCTAAAAAGAACCAGGACGAGTCTATTCAGGATAATGATTCCAAATACCGCGTTCTTCTCTCATTTGACAAGCCGGAATCCGGAAGTACCTTATTGAAACTTGCACACAATTTTACTCATAAAATGAACGGCAATAAAAGCATCACCGCAATGAATATTGCTCCGGTAGATGAAATGCATGCCTATGACATCAACGAGTATGAGGAGTCACAGTTTCAGAATGTCATTGAAACCTCCCACGATCTGAATTTGGAGGTCACTACGCTCTTCAAAGCCTCTACTGATATTGAAAGCGATCTTACCAGCATTACCAACAAAGGACATTATGATCTTCTTCTGATCATGCTTGGAAAATCTATGTATGAAGGCAGTTTATTAGGAAGGTTATTAGGTTTTACCACCAAGATTATTAATCCTGAAAAACTACTGAACACGGTAAAAGGTAAAGGAAACATATTCAACAATTCTCCTTTTGACGATTTTACGCTTCAGATTCTCGACAAAACAAATATTCCTGTAGGAATTTTGGTGGAAAAAGATTTTAAAGCAGCCGATAAAGTATTTGTTCCGATCTTTAATCTGAGTGATTTCTACCTTCTTGAATATGCAAAAAGGTTGATCAATAACAATAATTCTCAGATTATCATCCTTGATGCTGCAGGACAGATCCGAAATAATATTGAGGTAAAAGAACTGATAAGAAGTATTGAACAGGTAGCTCCCAATCATATCACGCTGTACAATGAGAAAAAGATTGAGAAAGAATTCCTGAATTCCCAGGATCTGATGCTTATCAGCAGTAAAAGCTGGAAAAACCTGATCGATACAAAGAGTCTATGGCTGTCTGACATCCCATCCACATTAATAATATCAAATCCATAACACATAATACACACCGATATTTCTATTTCTATTTCTATTGAAGCTGTAAATATTATTCGTTGTCTGTAAAGAAAAAACGGGTATATTTATAGCTTCAATTTTTTGGGACATGCTGATTAACAGTGAAAATGGAGTTATAGAGCTGGAAGCCTTTGCTACCACACTTTATAAAGGAATGAGTCTTGATCACCTGAAACATTCTGATTTTTATAAAGAAAAGTATCATAATCTGTGGGATGTAAAAACCGGATATTTTTGGTATTATTTTAAGGCTATAGAAATACAGGGATATCAGGTATCTTTCAGCCTGTGCTTTTTTAAAGACCAGCTGGACATTATCCATATGAACACATGGGAAAATGGTGATGCCAAAGACTGGAATGAATGGACAGAAGAAAAAGAAATGAACGTTTTTCACCGGAACAACACTTTTCTATCGAAAATTCTGAATAAGCCTCCAACCCAAAAAAAGAAAAAACCTTACCCAAGCTGCACCTTCAAATTTCCCTGGGGAGATGTGTGGTCGGTCTACGACCCGAGAAGCGCCGCCAGCCTGATGGGAATCAATTATAATGAAGAGGAAAAACAAATACAAAATAACTTATAACCAAAGAATAAGATTTTACTATGTGCCGATATGCCATGATGGTTTACAAAGGACATTATGCCTGTTTTAACTGCCAGAAAACATTCAAACGCCGCCACCTGAAAGATGTGGACCGGGATGCTCAGACCTCTGTAGAAGCCAAGTGCCCTGAATGTGGAAATCTGATGGCCAATATGGGACTTGATTTTAAATCCCCTCCCAAAAATGATGACAAGCAATGGGCTCACATCCGTGATTTGTATACGGTTGGAATTACTTTTCATTCATGTGGATGCTCCGGACCGGGATATATTCCCCAGGACCGGAAGGCTATTATTGACTATCTAGAAAAAGTCCGTTCAGAATATATGAAATCGCTGGTATTCTGGAGATACCGGATAGAGCCAGAAAATAAAAAAGAACGCGAGCTGGATTATCAAAAAAACAGTTCACACCTATGGACCGTCAACCGTAATGCTTTTAAAGAAACAGTGACTAATCAGGAAGGAATCAACTATTGGCTTAAAAGAATTAATGAAGTGGAAGAAAGACTGAATATTATCAAAGCTGATAAACTATAACGCTACTCTAATTCACAAGCTTCAGAAGCCTTTTAAAATCTTCTTTGATCTCTTTCTCCTGCTCAGCCGGATAATCCGAACTGATACCTGATCCGTGTATGTCATTATTGCTGATCAGAATGATATTTCCGTTCTCAAAATAATTCCGGGTCATTGTAATCTTTGATTTTTTCAAATCAAATGCTTCAGTATCATTATTTTCTTTCATTGCTTTAGCATCGTAGAAAAGCGGTCGGTTATATTTATATTCTTTTTCGAAAACAAAAGAAAGTTGTCCGTTAAGAAGATAATATTCTGTCAGCTTCTGTCCCATTTCTCCATAATGTTTCGCAATTACTTTTTGCAGACCTCTATCCGTATAATAAAATGTTGCCTCCCCACCTTCTGCAGATTCTTCTTCAATATCCTTCTTTTTAACAGAAGCCCATGTTGTTATGGAATTGATACTTTTAAAATTAGCCTGAATAGGTTTTATCCTATTTTTTAAACTTTTGCTGCCTGTAGTATCTTTTTCGTCCAATATTTCCTCAATCTTTACAGTATCCCGAGCTTTGGTAGTGAAAAAAACAGATGCCTGATCACCAGACTTCTGAGCATATGCAGAACCTAAACTAATCAATAGTATGAAAACTCCATGCAAGAATCTATTCTTCATATTTTCTTTTTTTATAGCTTTAAAATTAAAAATTCCACTGGAAAGGTGGCGAAAATTCAAAGAATTTTTGACGGGGTGGTTTTCGGGGTGGTTTTCTTCACACCATCAATTTCATGTCGTAATTCTACGACAATTTTTAAAATTTAATCCCAAAAATTAATTTCCAACAGAGTTTTTTAATAGCTTTATCTGATAATTCACATTGGATGGAAATTGATTTTTTACAATATCAGGTACGAAACGGAGACACACTTACCTCCATCGCTTCCCGGCTGGGTATGAGCAGTGAGGAGCTTAAGGTGTTTCATAATTCTCATTGCCCGAAAATGGATAAAGTCTGGTTCGAAAACCTTAATGACGTTAAAAAGATTTTTGTCCCTATTCATTTTAAAACAGAATCTCAGAAGGAAAATGAAAAGAATAGCAGCCTTCCCTCTCGGTTCTCTGATTCCTTTTGGGCCCAGACATATAATATCAATGAAACTTTTGAGACCCCTTTTGAATCTCCGGTTAACATCGATTATACCATTGATTTAAATCTTAGAAAAGACAAAAACAAAGGTCAGTATGTGCTTAGCTACAGTCAAAAAGACTTTAAAACCGGGGGAAATGAACCGGATGATAAGGTAAGCGGCCTTTCTCTAGCCTGTATGAAAAGCATTATGCCTCTTGAATTTGTCCTAAATGAACAAGGCAGGATAAAAGGATTGGCAGATCATAAAAAAATTACAGACAACTTTACTCAAAAGCGTAAAGATATTGAAGAGTTTTATATAGGAGAAGTGGCTCAAAATTATATGGATTCGTTTGAAAGGAACATCAGCAATGAAGCATTTTTATTACAGCAATTTCAGAGTACGCTCCTCTTTCAGACTTTATTTCCTAAAACAGACTGGTTCCGGAGAAAAATAAAGTGGACAGAACGCTTTTATTTTTTACAGAATTCATTTCCGGTAGCCTGTGAAATCAATCCTGAACAGAAAAATGAAGAAGAAAACTCTGTTTTGACTATTTTAAACGGAAAAATCACCGAATTATGTACTCCGCAGGAGATCATGCGCGGGATCAGACTTCAGGAGCAGGCTGCAGAACCGGCTTCAGGAAATATCATATTAGAATACACCACTCACACCAAAAATAAGAATCTTCTTCAGGCTAAAGCCTCGGTTTTACTCAGCCATGAAGGAATATTGATACACCAACATCACATCAATATAACACAAGGATAATATGAAAAATTATGTCACACAAAAAGGCGACACTTTCAGTTCACTGGCCCGGCAGTTTAAGCTGAAAAATGAAGGTATTTTAAAAACTTACCATAATCTCCACTGTCCGCCGGAAGATGTCATGCAGGAACCTGTTCCGGGAAAAACGATTATGATTCCGGAAGATTCCCAGTTTATGACTGAGGAAACAGAACCTCAAAATATATCTCTATCTTCTCAGGAGGAATCTTCAGAAGATGTAGGCTCCGATGAAGGAAATTCAATGGAAGAAACTCCACAAAATGAAGAGCAGCCATCCGGAAAAACTGAACAGCAAACAGCTAAAGAGGAAAAGAAGGATAAAAAAGAAGACAGTGGCTCCAGTCCTCACGAAGGAAAATATTTCGTTGTGCAGAAAGGAACTGTGCAATGTAATCAGGGATTTAAATTTCCAAAATTTAAAGTGACCAGCCATCAGAAGCACTACTGGAATGATGAAGAAGGAAACGCTGATTATCTTGCTGTAACCGAGGATGACCTTCAACTGGATCCTGCAGCACAGCCGTTCGGACAATGCAAACTCAAGCCAACTTCAGGAGGCTATCTTCCGTGTGCTTATGCCCCAGCAGAAAAGTGGCAGAAGACGTATGAGAAAGTAAAAGTGATGGGAAAAAGCTGCGTTACAGAAATCTCAGAACTGATGTGCAGCACAGGAGGAAAAATAACTATTCTCAAGCACGGACAGCAAAGTGAAGTCGGTAAAAGCCAGGTTGCCAAAGCAAATACGCAGGAACAGCAGGTTTATAATCCCGTTGTGGATTTTGATGAATTCAAGGAAGATACAAAAGATACAGACGAACTTTATTACAGCTAAGCCATGACAGGAACTATTATCGGGAATCAGAATCCTCTGGTAGGAACAACCTATACCTACGAAATAAAACCTTCAGGACTCTCATTTGGTCTGAAAGGTGACTATGAATGGTATCTGTACAAGAAACAGAAAAACGGAAGCTGGAAAGATATTACCAACCAACCTAAAAAGGGTGAAAAAGTAACGTACAGATTCGGAGAAATAGGTCTGGGTATAGAATTTCAAATGAAAGTCTATGAGATTAAAAAAGGAATTTTGCCCGGCATGTCTGCCACCAAAGAACTGATTGGCAGCTGTATATTAATTCCGACCAGTGATAAGGTTTCAAAAATAGAGAAGGTAATTCTTTTCAACAGAGGCGCAAAAGACGTCAATAAAGCCAGCTACCGTGATACTCTTATTGCGCAGGCTCATTGCATAGCGATGTTTAATAGAGAAATTGAGTTTCACCTTTGGGAAGATGATGCTCCTGGAAAAGGCCACGATGCTAATATCAATAAAAATAATCGTCACACCCGCAGCTATAAGGCTCGGGTCAATGAAAAAGGAATTGCGGAAGTGTCCATTCCTCTGATGTCTGATGAAAAAATCCTTCGTCAGATGGCCAATCAGTTTTTGATGAAGGGTGACAGGAATGAAGGCGCGAATCATGAGTATTATGTTACGGCCACTTACTCAGGCCAAATTCAGGGAGCCAGCCAGGTGAATGTAGATGTAGCCAACCCTGATTATAAAGGGCAGCCTCAAAATCAGCCCCAACCTAAACCACAGCCTGATAAACACACCCCAAAATTCCCGGCCGGACAAGGAGGTGGTCCCAAACAGCCGGATCCTAAAGGCAATATTATAGAAGCGGTTTTCATTGATGATAAAGGAAATGAGCTTTCCAAAGTTGCAGTAGGTGATAAAGTAAGGGTAAGAATCCACTCCAAGAATATGGTGGGAAAACATATCCAGTATGTTATCTGGGAATATGATACCACTTCCAATGATGAAGTCTACAGAAGCGGAAATATTAAAATTCCTGCCGATGTATGTGATACTTCAGGATTTGTCATTACCAAAGACATTTTCGGAAAAGGAATAGACTCTCCTATCGGCGATCCGGATTCCGATACACAAAATTATTTCATCGAAATTATCTCCAAAGATCTTTCTGCAGAATCACAGAAATTTGGGGTAAATTCGGAAGGTCTGATGCAGGTGGAGAAGGTGAAGAGTGCGGCGGGGGTGCAAAATACACAGAAACCAGATAAGCCAGGAAGTTGTATATGTCAGGAACAATACAAAGATCTAATATGGGGTGGAAAAGTAAGTTGTGAGTTTAGGAAGAAAGTAGTACAAATATGTGCTGAATTATGGGGTGAAAATAGAAAGTTAGAAATGGCAAATGGATTAATGGCTGTAATGAATGTTGAAACGGCAAGCTCATTTAAAGCACACCAAATAATGGGGCAAACTTTAAAGAATGTTAAGGCCATAACAAAAGATGATTTTTGGCTTGTTCAAAAAGATAAAAAAACAGGGAAAGAAGTTCGTACTTCACGAGCAGTTGGATTAATTCAATTTACACAATCTGCGTTACAAGCAATTGGAGAATTTAAATCTGGTAGTGGATTTGATAAATTACATGAAGTAAAATTACGTTTTGCAACAATGGGAGAAATTAAACAACTTGATTATGTTAAAAAATATTTTGAACCTTCAAAAAATAAAATTAAAACCCCAGAAGACATTTATTTACATGTATTTGCTCCTAAAGGTGTAAATCAATCAGATAATTATGTTTTATATGAGAAAGGAACTATTGAATATACTCAGAATGAAAGTGTTGATAAAAAAAGTAAAGGAACAAATAAAGGAGATGGTAAGATTCAACGTTCCGAAATTTTAGAAAGATATCATAATAGTTATAATGATGGAATTACTAATAAAACACAAAAATTTACTTGTAATAATTCTCCTGAAAAACCAGATGAAAAGCAATCATCCAAATGCCCAGAAGATTGTTCACAATGCTTTGAATATGCTGATGTAATAGATAACCCTAAATTAAATGATCAAAGTAACAATGTAAATAAAAATAGATTCCACAGAACCCCTCGGTACAATAACAAACACCCAAAAGGATACTATCATACAGGTACAGATATCTTAGCACAATTAGACAAAGAATTAAAATCAATGCTGTGTGGAGAAGTTGTAGAAGCTCTTGACACAAAAGGTGATTTAGGAAAAATAGTTACTATTAAATCAAAAGATAAAAATGGTAAATTTATTTGGATAAGATACTGTCATTTAAATTCATTTTCTGTATCAAAAGGGCAGAAAATAAAACATGGAAAAGCTTTTGGTAAATCGGGTAATACTGGTAATGCAAAAGATATTTCACCTCAGTATTATCATGTTCACATCGAAGCATCAACTGACGGAGTTTTCTATGGAGGAACTACACGTGTCGATCCAGAACAATTTATGAAAACAAAATTTGATGAAACTATAAAAGGAAATCATATTAAATAATAAACATGAATAAAATATTTTTTATAATCATTGCAATTATCACTTTACAAAGTTGTAATGGACAAGAAAAAAATAAAAGTCAAAATTCTAAAACTACTAAAATTACAGTCCAAGATGATAACACTATCAATTTTCTAGATGTAAAATACCAAGAAACTGGTTTTTTCATTCCAGACATCTCCAATCCTTATCCAACATATACCTATTCAGATAAAAAAATAGGTATTTTCAGCGTAGACTTTATTGGAAAAACGGATGAAACTCAATATTTTTGGAATCCTAGTAATTTGAAAGGTTATTATTCAAAATCTACTAACCCTGAAAATGATGCCCAAAATTCAAAAGCGATAAAAAATCTTATTAAAGAAAATGATTATTATGTAGTTGCCTCATATCTACCTAATAAATTCATTACTTATACTGGAGGGGAAGCTGGAGAATTTGAACCAAAACAAAATGCAAAAACAACATTTTATTTATATGAAGATAGAAAATGGAAACAAATAGGAGAAATAGAAACTTCAAAAATTCCAGAAGATATTTTAGCTTTTGAAACCAGTCTTATTCAGAAAGAGCTCTTTAAAAATCTCAAAAACAATTCATCAATTTACGATGGTATTCATTCTACTTCAGTAGAAACAGAAGCTACAACAACAGGTATGGCTTCTATTTCATATAAATTTGACATTAAAAAAAATAATATATTGTTATCCTTAAACACATATAAAGAGTCCAACCTGTGTGAAGGTAAATATATAGGTATCGAACAAGACAATCACCTAGAAGTCTATTATAGTGGTGATCAATTAAATTGTGTAAGTATTGATCCAAAATTTATAATTAAACACGACAAAAATCAATTTTATATAAAGGGAATAGGAGGCGAATCTACTAATAGTGAGTGGATAATGATGCAATAAATATAGTTTAAAGATCAAAAAAGATGGATTTAAAAAATAATTATTACAATTTAGGCCATCTAGAATTTCTGGGATTCTAATAAGGCCGAAAACTCCTATTGCTGGATTCTAAAATAAACACAAATAATGAAAAATATTTCTTTAGCTCTTTTGTATTCATTTCTACTTTCTTGCACCAGACAAGAAAGTAAACTTCAATTGCGTAATATTAAAGATATAATTTCATTAAAAGACGCACCTTATAACATTACAGATGAAGGAGACGGCACAAAATCAAACTATGATGACCTGTCTCCTGAATTTATCAACAAAGCGAAAAAAGTATTAGAGCAAAGAAAATTTCAATTTCCGGATGAAAATACCTTTAATCAAAAAATTTTGGATGTATTTTCTTTCAATTTAAAAGATTATAAAAATTCCATAATTGCTTTACGTACGGCAATGTTTCCAGAGGTAGCTATTAAAGAAAATAAATTTATTTTCATTCAGGACGCTGGTGCTGCCGAACCAGAGTTTATAAATCCTGACTTGTTATATCATTTTAATTCTTACGTATTTTATAATACTCCTGTATCATATGTTTGGTTGCAAACAAACAATTTAAATCTTTTATACGATTTAGTTGTTTACTATGGATACAATAGGGATAAAAAGCTTGTAGAATCAGTATTTAAAAAATTCGATTTTAATAGCCTTTCCGATATGGAGCAGTTAATTTTTGTAGATTCTGACGGCTATAAAAAATTAAAAAAACAAATATTTGACGACATAGAAACTATTATTTATAAAGGTAAAGTTGAAGACTTTTCTTATGCTAAAGAAGGTAATGGTTATTTAAGAATAGGTGATATAATAAATAAAATATCATCATCTCCAAAAGAATATTTTGAACCTGAAAAAACAATATCTTACTTATTTGAAAGAGAATTAAGAGTTGGAATACAAGGTAATATTGAAAGCTATTTAAATAAAAATCCAATATATATATCAAATCTGGAAAAAAATAAATTTTATGATTTACCTACTTTAAAAGACTATGTGAAATATATTTATCAAAAAGAAAGCAATACCAATTTTATCATTCAGGATAGTGATGGTTTTACCAATCTAAGGAAGGAGAAAAACTCTTCTTCCCAAATCTTACAAAAGATCAACACCGGTGAACAAGTTGAAGTTTTAAACCAAAACGGAGATTGGTGGTTAGTGGTTTCTAAAGAAGGTAAAAAAGGATATGTCCATAAAAGCAGGATAAAATCTGAATAAATAACTTAATCAAATGATGAAACCCTTTTTAATGGTATTTGTACTCATACTTGTTGCATGTTCAGACAAGCCAAGAGAAACATCAACATCTGAAGTTTCAAGCAAGTCAGATAACACTAAAAACCTACTTCAATTAACTAAAATCAATTGTGACGAAGAAAGTACAGAATCAACAAGTTATACATTAAACTGTAAAAACTTCATTGTCTCAAATCCCCTTATTGAAGGAAGTGATCAAAACAGATATGAACTTATAACTTTTGTTTTTGATGACATAGAGAAGGCTATAATTAGGAAAATCAATAATGAAGATCTAGAAACCTCTTCTCCTATTGTATATTTTTCAAATACCTCTAAAAACTATATCATCTTCTTTCCTATAAATGGTGAAAACCATTTTGGGTGGAAATTATATCTGTATAAAAATAAAGTTTCATACCCGTTGGGACAAAGGGTATTATATTGGAAACCAGATTATGAAGAATCTGATATTAATTATTCTGGTATCTTAAAAATCTATGAAACAGGAGATAATATTCTTGTTGAAATACCAAGTAAGTATATTATTAAAAATGATAATGATTACCAAAATTATCCTAATTATTTAGATGGAAAATATTATGAGAAGGAAGAGAAATCCTACTTTGAATTTTCAATATCAAAAATAGAATATTACAAAAAGTATACAAATGGACTTTTTGAAGGAGATTATAATAAAATGATTAATAATAAAATAATTGACTTAATAAAATAAGCCATTCATAAGTATAGAATATCTGATAGATTTTCTAGGAATGCTCACTTCAATTTATTATAAATTAGAGACCATAAAATCACTGAATGTAAAAACTTTGAATTAATGAAGGGTATATTATTTATAGCAATTTTAGCATTTTCGGTTATTGCTTCTTGTCAAAAGAAAGAACAGACAATAATTGATAATTCAAAAAATATAACTATGGAAACACCTCAATGCCTTCAATCTCAACTTCAGGCAGGTTTCTCAGCAGAAAAAAGTGAGACAGATTATCCTAATTATAATTATAACGAAACTGATCTTGATTGCTCTATACCTATATTAGAATCAGAATTATCCAAAAAAGGCTATAGGTCTCCATCTACAGAAGAGTTTATTAAAAAAGTATTTGATATTTTCAACCGAAAGATTGATTATGATATGGCTACTAAATATGTTTATTTAGATGGCAATAATCTTTGTAATAAGTCAATTACCTATAATAGAAACTCAGATGATGAAATGACTCCTAAATCTTATTATATAGTTAAAAATAATAAATTTATCACTGAATTATTTGCAATTCCTGAAATTACAGATTATTCAAAAGTATTTCCCGAATCTAAAAATTTTGAAGACAATGTTAAAAAAATCCAAAATGAGGTAAGCATTACAAAATGGAATGAAGATAAAAATTTAACACAAAAACGTTTCGAAAATATAAATAAAATAGCAGCTCGCAATAAATACCTATTTAATGATAGTAAGTCTGATTTAGCATGGTTACTAGCACATGATAAAAACTTCTTAAAACAATTGGTTACTACTTTTGGATATGATAAAGAAGAAAAAATAAATAAGCAGGTTATAGAGGATCTATACAAATCATATACAGAATCAGGACAACTTTGGCAGGCAGTAAAACTAGGTGAAATATTTTTCACTAAAGATTGCCAAGGAAAATTAAAGATTCAGGAGGGTTTATTAAGCTATGTTTTTAACAACACCAATGAGAATGATGACAGATTGATATATGCATTGAGCAATTACCTAAATTATTTATTCAAAGATGACAAAGATGGTATTTTTGCTGAAGCACCGTCTAAAAAATTCAGTGTTGAAGAAAAAGCAAAAATAATAGCTTATGTAGCAAATATAGAAAGTCCTGCATTTTATAAATATAAACCTTTAAATAGTAGTCGTGCTTGGCAAAAGGCAGGAACTTCGTTCTACAATATAACAGGTGCACATCCAGAAATATTAAAGATTATTGAACAAAATAATTATTATGGATTAACTCCTGTAAAGAATGTTGTTGAAAATGGACAGTTAGAAGATGAAGCCTCACTGTCTCCTCAAGGAGATTAGCTTTATTTACAGATATTAGATTAGATTTCAAGTAATTACTCTAGCATATGAATAGATTACTCTTATTAATAACTATACTAATATCATACAAAAGTCCTTCACAAGAGAGAAATAAAGACAATAATATTACAAGGAGAAGTCATAGTAGAAGCCTAAAAAACATCATCAAAAGCCAACTCATCCCATCCCTATACAATTTAGAAAAGAAAATTTCGTCTCATTAAAAAAATATTTATACCTTTGCTCTGTGATTTTTAACAACGGAACATATTATTATAGAATTTTTACCTCAGCTCTGGGATAGGATTCTTATGAATATAATTTAAAACCTCGTCCTAGGGACGAGGTTTTTTTATTTAAAAAAATGTAAAAAGATGAAAATAAGTATTATTGGAGTGGGATTAATCGGAGGTTCGATGGCTTTGAAATTAAAAGAGAAAAACCTGGCCAGCTTCATCTATGGAATCGATAACAATACACAGCATATTAGTGACGCATTGGATCTTAAGATCATCGATGCCGGAGTAGATCTTGAGCATGGAATTAAAAATTCGGATCTGATTGTTCTTGCTATCCCTGTAGATGCTGCCAGGAAAATGTTACCTTCTGTTTTGGATCTTGTATCTGATCAGCAGACTGTAATGGATGCAGGTTCCACCAAAGCAGGCATTGTACATGCGGTAAAAAACCACCCGAAAAGATCAAGGTTTGTAGCCTTTCACCCGATGTGGGGAACGGAAAACAATGGTCCGAAATCCGCTATTGCTGAAAGTTTCTCCGGAAAAGCAGGTGTGATATGCAACAAAGAAGAATCGGCTGATGATGCTCTGGCTACCGTTGAAAAGGTAGTCAATGCCTTGGATATGCACATGATTTACATGAATGCAGAAGATCATGATGTTCACACCGCTTACATCTCTCATATCTCCCATATTACCTCTTACGCCCTTGCTAATACCGTACTGGAAAAAGAACGTGAAGAAGAAACGATTTTCCAGCTTGCCAGTTCCGGTTTTTCAAGTACCGTACGTCTTGCCAAATCGCATCCGGAAATGTGGGTTCCCATTTTTAAACAGAACAAAGAAAATGTACTGGATGTTCTGAACGAACATATCACTCAGCTCAGAAAATTTAAATCCGCTCTGGAAAAAGAAAACTATGAATACCTTCAAGAGTTGATTTCCAACGCCAACAGAATCAGAGGAATTTTAAGATAAAGATCCTTTACACAATACTAAAAGCCCGACGGTTTTTACTTTTATTTTATTAAGAAACCCTTAGTCAGTAATGGCTAAGGATTTTATTTTTAAAATAGTGTTATTTATATTAACATTCCGGAACGTTAACTGCAATCGCAAGTCCGCCCTCAGAAGTTTCTTTAAAACGGTCACTCATCGACTGGGCAGTTTCCCACATCGTCAGAATCACCTCATCTAATGTTACTTTTGCTTTCGTAGGATCGCTTTCCAGTGCAATATTGGCTGCCGTAATGGCCTTCATTGCACCCATAGTATTTCTTTCAATACACGGAATCTGTACCAGCCCTTTAATTGGGTCACAGGTTAATCCCAGATGATGTTCCATTGCAATTTCTGCCGCCATCAATACCTGTCCTACACTTCCTCCTAATATTTCTGTAAGTCCGGCAGCTGCCATTGCGGAAGAGACTCCGATTTCTGCCTGGCATCCACCCATCGCTGCAGAAATGGTTGCATTTTTCTTGAATAATGTTCCGATTTCTCCTGCTACAAGTAAGAATCGTACAATATCATCCTCATTGGTAAATGGTGTAAATGCCTGCGCATACATCAATACAGCCGGAATTACTCCACTTGCGCCATTGGTAGGTGCGGTAATAATTCTTCCGAAACTTGCATTCTCTTCATTCACTGCCAGTGCAAAACAGGCAATCCATTTGTTGATATTCGTAAAGTTCTCTTCAGCGTCTACTACCTGCTGGAACCATTCGTCTTTATTTTTATAGATCTTATCTCCTAACAGTTTTCTGTTGATTCCTGCGGCTCTTCGGGAAACATTCAGTCCGCCCGGAAGAATTCCTTCTTTATTGACCCCTTTGTAAATACATTCTTTGATCTGCTGCCAGATATAAAGCGCCTCCTGTCTCGTTTCTTCCTGAGTTCTCCAGCTTTCTTCATTCATAAAAATCAGATCTGAAATCTTATCAAATCCCAGTTTTTCACAATATTTTGCAATATCCGAAGCCTTATGACAAGGATACAATGTACGTACACACTGCTTTTGGATAGAGTTTTTTTCCTGGCTGGCAATGAAACCGCCTCCTACAGAATAAAAGTCCTGCACAAGTTCAGTTTCGTCTTCAAAAACAGCTCTGAAGATCATTCCGTTCGGATGAAAATCAAGGCTCTTTTTCATGTTTAAAATCAAATGATGTCCGTAGATAAACGGAATTACCTTTTCACCACCAAGGTTAATGGTTTGAGTACTCTTGATGTAATCTATCTTTTCATCAATTTTTGAAGTATTGATGGTTTTAAAATCTTCTCCATTCAATCCAAGCATTCCTGCAATATCAGTTCCGTGCCCAATCCCCGTTTTTGCGAGTGAGCCAAAAAATTCAAGAAAAACCTCTTTAACTTCTTCTATTGATCTTTCTCTTTTTATAATCCTGATAAATGCTGCTGCTGCATTCCAAGGTCCCATTGTATGTGAACTGGATGGGCCTATTCCTACTTTAATAATTTCAAAAACCGATATTGATTCCATAAATGATTCGTCATTTTCCTCAAAAACAAAGATACATGATAAATCCTAAAATATACCTTCAAATTTTTAATGAAATTAACATATCATCACAATATAAAAGCTATTGCAGGCACTCCTCATGCTGAGACAAATCAAGCCCTTTATTTTCAGACTCTTCGGAAACTCTTAATGTAATCAGTGAGTTTGTAAATTTATATAAGATGAGTGATCCTAAAAAAGTAAAAGCAGAAACTAAAACCAGGGCTGCCATATGATGAAGAAAAACATCAATTCCCCCGTGAAGCAGACTTGCTTTTTCACCATGTGCAAAGATAGCGGTAAGAATCATTCCCATAATCCCTCCTACTCCATGGCAGGCAAAAACATCCAGGGTATCATCTACTTTCTTTAAAACTTTCCAGTTTACCATCAGATTGGAAACGATCGCTGTAATAAATCCAATAAAAAGACTTTCCGGAATACTTACAAAACCACATCCCGGAGTAATCGCCACCAGCCCTACTACAGCTCCAATACATGCACCCAAAGCTGAAATACTTCTTCCGTTTATTCTGTCAAAAAAGATCCAGGTCATCATCGCAGAGGCAGACGCTATGGTAGTTGTCCCAAAAGCTGTAGCTGCAGAAGCAGAAGCACTCAAAGCAGATCCTGCATTAAATCCGAACCATCCAAACCACAGCATTCCTGTTCCCAGAAGTACATATGGTATGTTGGAAGGCTCATGGTGAGGATTCTTTCTGTTTCCTACCACCAGAGCTCCTGCAAGGGCCGCAAAACCGGCACTCATATGCACAACAGTTCCTCCTGCGAAGTCTTTTACCCCAAAATATTTGTTCAAAAGACCATCAGGATGCCATACCATATGACAAAGCGGCGTATAAATAAATAGGCTGAAAAGAACGATGAATAGTAAATAAGAGATAAAACGCACCCTTTCTGCAAAAGATCCGGTAATAATCGCGGGAGTAATAACAGCAAATTTCATCTGAAACAAGGCAAAAAGGATAAATGGTATGGTGGGAGCCATCAGTTTATGCGGAAGATTTCCTACTCCGCTAAAAAATGGATAACTGAGCGGATTCCCAATGATACCGTAATGTTTGCCAGCAATGGTAATGCCTAAAGATTCACCGAAAGACAAAGAAAAACCTACGACTACCCAGACCATAGAGATCACTCCTAAAGCAATAAAACTCTGCAGCATGGTAGAAATTACATTTTTCTTTCCCACCATTCCTCCGTAAAAAAAGGAAAGCCCAGGTGTCATAAGCAGAACAAGTCCTGCCGCTGCCAAAATCCAGGCAACATCGGCACCAACAATTTTATCTTCACTTAAAAATTCTCCTGTATCAGGAATATCTGTAACCGGATTCCAGAACAATCCACCAATTGCAACGAGTGTGATTATTGAGAATGAAACAATCCATTTTAATCCTACTTTCATAAAATTTATATTTAACCCTATCAAATTTAAATATAAATTCTTTAAAAAATACATTTTTAAAACAATCACCCCTAAAAAAATATATCAACTAGTTACATTTTCTATTTTTTCATAAAAAATCTCTTTCAGTATTTTGGAAACTTCTTTGGATTTCGTAGCCGGAAAAAGATGTGTTCCTCCTTTTACCACGTAATTCGGATTAGAGTAACGGATTGGGAAAACAATATCTTTATCGCCTAATATCTGAATGACATTCGGGTTTTCATCAAACTTCCACTCAGATACTTTTTCTACAGACCATTTCAGGTAATAAGGATCTCTTACTTTAAAATATTGAAGAAGTTTAGGATTTTTTGGATCAAAAAGCTTTCGGATCACGGCATACACATTGGCTGCTTTGTCGTTGAATAAGCCTACAGGAAGTATTCTTGGAATTTTTGTAACCTCACCTGTCCTTATGAATCTGGATTTTTCCTTGTCTGATTTTATACTTCCAAGGATCACCACTTTCTCTGCAGGTTTCAATTGATTGATCTCCTGCACAATAATTCCTCCAAAAGAATATCCCAACAGGCAGAAGGGCTCAGAATCATCTACTTTTTCCGCCATTCTTTTGACATAAGCATCAAAGGGCTCATTTTTTTCAGGAATAAGCCAATCTATAAAAATCAATTCACAGTGTTTGGGAAACTCTATTCTTTCAAGGACCTTAAAGTCTGCTCCCAGACCGCTTACGATATAAATTTTCATACCACTAATTTATGAAAAATACAGAAACAAGGGAATGACAGCTTCTAATCTTTATGTCATGAAGCATAAAAAAAGAGCAGTCTTTACGAACTGCTCTTCTGTATTGATAAAAATATATCTTATTTTTTCTTCTTCTGAATTCTGTTCTCGTTATCCAGCATTTCTGTAGTCACTTTGAATTGAATATCCATTTCGTTCTTAATGAAATAATCTTTCAATGAAGACTGATAGAATACTTTAAAGTCTCTTCTGTTCAGGGAGAACTTTGCAGATTCAATAGATGTGGTGAACTGAGTAACGTATACATTCGCAGGGAAAGAAATTGTTTTTCTCACTCCTTTAAGGGTAAGGTCACCGTACACTGTAGAATTGTATTCACTGTTTGCTAAAGGAATAATTTTAGTCAAATGGAATTTTGCAATAGGGAATTTTTTTACTTCAAAGAAGTTTGAGCTCTTCAGATCATTGGTAAGTTTGATCTGATCTTCATCAGAAACATCACCCGCCATCATACTTCTCATGTCTATTACAAACTCTCCATCTACCAGGACCGTATGGTCAAAGTTAAATTTTCCACTTTTCAGCTTTACTGTTCCTGAGTGGGAAGTCTCTTCGGTTTTTACCACTTTATACCCCCACCATCTGATCTCTGATGAAGTCACTTTTGACACTTTATCAAATTTCTTCTGGGCAGAAACAAATGACATGCTTGCGCACACCATAGCAAACAATAGTAATCTTTTCATTCTTTTTTATTTACAATTCAACAAAAATAAAAAAAAGTGTAGAACTTCTACACTTTTAATAATCTTTTTTTGATTAATTTATTGAGCAGTTACCTTTACAAGCATATCAATATCATCTTTCACAAAAACATCCTGCATCGTAGACTTGTAAGCTACATCAAATTTCTGTCTGTCGAAAGAGAATTTATTAGATACTAGGCTTACTACTCCTTTGCTGTAAGAAATCTTGGCAGGGAAAGAGATTGGGCTTGTTTTTCCTTTTACAGTAAGGTTTCCTGTTACAAGAGAGTTATAAACTTTATCGTTATTTTTCTTTACTCCTGTAATTTTGAAGCTTGCAGTAGGGAATTTTTCAACTTCAAAGAAGTCACCATTTTTAAGGTGTCCGTTTAATTTCTGCTGATATTCTCCTGTAAGGTCAGTAGAGCTGATTGAAGTCATATCCAATACGAAGCTTCCGCCTACCAATTGGTTTCCTTTCATTACCATATCTCCGGACTTTACTTTTACAGTACCGTCGTGAGAGCTAGCCTCAGATTTTGCTACTTTATATCCCCACCAGTGTACATCAGACGCTACTACTTTTTTTGACTGTCCGAAAGCTAATCCACCAGCTAAAACTGCTAATAAAAATATTTTTTTCATTGAATAGAGTTGTTTACTTATTTAACGAGACAAAGGTAGCATCTTATTCGATAGATTTCATTGATGTATATCAATAAAATTTATTATTTTCATGAATAATATCATCCCATAAAAAAACTCCGAATTTCTTCGGAGTTTTATTTTATAATTGATAGTAAGCTGTATAAAGTGCTATACCATTTAATGCAGTGTGATTTTGCTTGACCAGATAAATGGGAGTATTTTTAAGCATTTCCTCCATTTTGTCACTGATCTTGAATTTCTCATAGAATTTCGCCTTGTCGATATATTCCGCGATCATTTGTGGAATATCCCCGGCAATCAGCAATCCTCCGGTAGCTTTTAATTTTAATGTTAAGTTGTTCGCTTCTCTTGCCAGAAATTCAAGGAAAGTATCTAAAGCGATTCTGCAGATCAATACATTCTCCTCGATAGCCGCTTTATAAAGTTCTTCCACAAAATTTCCCTGTGCAAGGCGCTCTCCTAACCATTCCGGCTCAGGGTGTCTTTTCACATCTCTTAAGAATCTGTAGATGTTGAATAATCCTGACTTGGAAAGTACATTTTCCCAGCTTACAATACCATAGATATTATTTAAGAACTGGTAAAATTCAACCTCTACGTTGGTTCTTGGTGAAAACTCTGAGTGTCCTCCTTCTGTTGCAAAAGGTCTCAGGTATTTACCGTCAAAGAAATATCCCGCTTCTCCCAATCCGTTTCCGGGCGCAAGAACCGCTACATTTCCTTTTTCAAGATGTCCGCTGGTATAAATAGCTTCAAGATGATTATCTTCAAGAAGAGCCATTCCATAGGCAGAAGCTTCCAGGTCATTCAGCATTTCTACTTTTTCAAACCCGAAATCACGTGCATATTCAGCAACATCTAAATGCCATCCCAATCTTGCAGGGCTGCTTTTCCCGTCCAATACAGGACCTGGCACTGCCATTCCCAGACGTTTTACATTTTCAAGCTGATTATCCTGAATAAACTTCTTTAAAATATCTGAAAAGGAAGCATATTCTTTAGTTGCATATTTATTTTCTACTTTTATCTCAAGACCTCCGTTCCCGGAAACAAAATAGCCTAAGATTGTTATATCTTCACGGAGACTTGCTCCAATGATAGAAACACTATCATTATTACTGTTTTCTACTCCTGGTAAATAAAGTGGAAATTTTGGATTCAGAATCATAACCTCAAATTTTACCAAATATAATAATTGTTTTTGTAAATCCTGCACAGAACAAAAAAACCTTTTCACTTTCGTGAAAAGGTTTTGGTTAATAATTGTTTATATATTAAATCTAACTACTTTCCTAATGGAATATTGTAACCGAATCCTACACCGATATTCCCCACATTATAGTCCTGACCAGGCAAATCTCCTTTAGTTCCTACAAAAACCTTTTGGTATTGTACGAAGAAATTCCAGTCTCTGTTGTGGTAACCGATCTCCGGTTTTAGGTAGAAACCTCCGCTTGCTCTCTCAACATTAGTATTGGATGCAACCGTTTTATCTCCTACTAAGAAACCATATCCTAAATCTGTTCCGAAATAGAAACCGGTTTGTTTTGGATAAATTCTGATTAATGCTGCTACTGGAACTACTCCTACATCATTGTTTTTATATCCGTTGTTCTCTTTTCCAAAATAGTGAGTATATCCTGATGCGATACCTAGTCCAAATCCTGGTGTAATCAAATTCTGGTAAGCTACATCCACTCCTACTGCAGCGGAAAGATTATCTGCGGGAACTGCTAAACCAACATTTGCACCTACCTTGATCATATTGTTCATTTGAGCACTTTGGGCGCTTGCGATACCTGCTGTTAAAATACCAGCCAGTACTATTGCTTGTTTAAACATTTTCATAACTCTAATTTTTAAATTTTACTAAACAAGAGGATGTAAAAATCATGCCAAGCAAGCATTTTTCTTTGATTTTAACACGCATAAAATTCATAATATAATGAATATCAATATATTAATTTTAACAAAATTTAAATATTTGTTTAACAAAATTTATCAAAAAATCAACAGCGAAAAGTGAATTATAGAAAAAAGAAATGGAAGCAAGAAGATGGAAGGTTGAAGCAATATCCTGTTATATGAAACTCACATCTGTTATAATTAAAGTAAAGAGAAATTTCTACTTTCTTTACACCATAACTTCCAGCTTTCAGCCTAAAAATAATATTAACAATCCTTAACCCGTTATTATTTTAACCTTTTTCTTGAAATGACATCCAAAAATAAATTCTCCATAATGGCTGATTCATTATTAAAAAACAAGCATCTTCTTTGGCGCGCAGGTTTTGGTGTTGGTATTAATCAAATTGATGATTTGAAAAATAAAAATAGTAAAACGTTAATAAATGAATTATTTAAAGAAGAAAGCTTCAAAGAAATCACTTACGACACACCCGATCCGGTTTCAGCAGCAGATTATATGAACAGTACAGCTCCTGCAGAAAAGAAAAAAGAAATGCAGCGGACCAACAGGGAACAAAATAATGAACTCAACCTGAATTTCCTGAACTCCATCGTTAACAGCAAGGAACAGATGCGGGAAAAGATGGCATTTTTCTGGCATGGACACTTTGCTTCAAGAGTGATCAATCCAAAGTTCAACAAACAGCTTTTAAATACGATCAGGAAAAATGCACTCGGTAATTTCAAAGATCTGCTTTTTGAGGTAAGCCAATCGCCGGCGATGCTGAATTTTCTAAATAATCAGCAGAATAAAAAAGATCATCCTAATGAAAATTTTGCCCGAGAAGTGATGGAACTGTTTACTATGGGAAGAGGGAATTACACTGAAAAAGATGTGAGAGAAGGAGCCAGAGCTTTCACCGGATGGAGCTATGATAAGGAAGGGAATTTTAAGGAAAGGAAAAATCTTCATGATGAAGGCACTAAAACTTTTCTGGGAAAAACGGGTAATTTTGATGGAAGTGATGTTTTAAATATTATTTTGGAGCAAAAAGCTACGGCACAGTTTATTACAACGAAGATTTATAAATTCTTCGTGAATGAAAAACCAGATCATGATATGGTTAAGACACTCAGTGCAAACTTTTACAATTCAGGATATGACATCAAAAAACTGATGACTGAGATATTTTCAAGCCCATGGTTTTATAATCAGAAGAATATAGGTAATCGTATAAAATCTCCTGTAGAACTGATGGCAGGAATCATGCGAATTCTTCCTATGCAAATTCAAAATCCTGAAAACCTCATCGTTTATCAGAAATTATTGGGACAAATGCTCCTTTATCCACCCAATGTATCGGGCTGGCCGAATGGAAAATCCTGGATCGACAGCTCTACTCTGATGCTCAGGCTTCAGATTCCTCAAATCTGGTCCGGACTTCGTCCTTTGGAATACAGTCCCCGCCAGGATGATGATATTGATATGGGAATGAAATCCAGGGAGACAGCTTTAAACAAAAGTTTTAAAAACCCTAACATCACCATCGACTGGAATCGTATTGAAAAGCTTTTCGCCCATAAAAACTGTGAAGACTATCTTCTGCAGAATACGCATAGTCTGGACATGAATTCTGTAAGGAATTTTTCAGATAAGAGTATAAAAATGAATATTATTAACCTGATGTCTACTCCGGAATACCAGTTATGTTAGGTAGGAGGTTTTAGGTTGCAGGTAGCAGGTAATAGCTGCGCAGTATAACTTGGCTACCCCTGATTTACTGCTATAAAAAATGTAATGCAGCCCAGCCCATAACTTACTACCTGCAACCTTTCATCTGCCACCTGCCACCTTAACTCCTAAAAGCAAAATTATGTTAATCAAAAGAAGAGAATTCCTCAAAATAAGTTCGTTGGCTACCGCTTCTTTGCTGACGCCGAATTTTTTAAAAGCCATGACTCTGGATGAGGCCCTGAATCCTGATCAGAACATTCTGGTTGTTCTTCAGTTTACAGGTGGAAATGATGGCCTGAATACCATTATTCCGGCTAAAAATGATATTTATTTCAGGGAAAGGAAGACCCTGGCCATTCAGAATGCTATACCGCTTACCGATGAAGCGGGAATCAATCCTGCTCTCTCCTATTTTAAAGAACTTTTTGATAACGGGGAGCTTTCTGTGATGAATAACGTGGGATACCCCAACCCGGATAAGTCCCATTTCAGAAGTATGGATATCTGGCAGTCAGCAAGCAGAAGTAATCAATTCTTGGAAACAGGCTGGCTAGGCCGTTTTCTGGATGAAGAATGTTATCGCTGTGAACACCCAACTCAGGCGCTGGAAGTAGATGACATGCTAAGTCTTGCTTTAAAAGGGGAAAATAACAAAGCTTTTGCCTTTAAAGATCCTAAAAGGCTGTATCAGACCAGCCAGGAAAAGTATTTTAAATCTCTCTACGATCATCATCATGATGATGAAACGGTCTCTTATCTTTATCAGACTTTAGGCTCAACCATCAATAATGCTGATTATATTTTTGAAAAAAGCAAAGCTAAAAAAACAGAGCAGGTTTACCCCAATTCCCAGTTAGGAAAAGATTTTAAAACGGTTGCTTCTTTGATAAAATCAGACATCAATACTCAGGTGTACTATCTTTCTGTAGGAAGTTTTGATACGCATGTCAATCAGAATGACAGACAGAAAAAGTTATTTGATGACATCAACGAGTCGGTAAAATCATTTGTTGCCGATATGAAGAGCAACGGACTCTTTAAAAATATACTGCTGATGACATTTTCAGAGTTTGGACGTCGCGTGGCGCAAAACGCCAGTAATGGGACAGATCATGGAACCGCCAATCAAATGTTCTTCATCAGCGGAAATCTTAAGAAAAAAGGGCTGTTAAATGCACTTCCTGACCTTCAGAATCTGAACGAGGGCGATCTTATTTATAAGGAAGATTTCAGAAAGGTATATGCAACAATCCTTAAAAACTGGCTTAAGGCAGACTCTTCCAAAGTATTGGGATGGAAAGATGGGATTTATGATTTTGTGTAGGGAAACCGGAACCACAAAAGTCACAAAAGTTTTTTTAGAAGCATGGATCAAAAGAATGGATAATAAGTATGTTCAGATTCCTACGGAATGACACAATTGGAATGGTGATCTATCCACACAGCTTGTCATTCCGTAGGAATCCAGCCTTCTTTTCCCAAATGCACAATCCTGACCCATACCTCAGCTGAAAACATGAGAATTCCCCTCCATCGGAGGGGTGGCAAAAATTCAAAGAATTTTTGACGGGGTGGTTTTCAACATTCATCAAAAACATCCATTAACAAAAAAAGAGACTGTACCTGGTTATGACAGTCTCTTTTCAATAATTTTAAATTTAAACTACTTTTACGTTTAAGCCGTAATCTGCTTTTTTTCGCTCTCTTTTTCTTCCTGTTTTTTATCTATTTTCTCAGATATCTTTTTCACGATATACTCTATCGCCAGCGGTGCTATAATTGCAATTAATGCTTTAAATATTCTTGATTTCATAATTAATTTGGTATTGTTAAGTTAATAATACAATTTCCAAGCCAAGATAAAATGTGAAAATAAATTATCTTCAATAAAGCCTTGTAAATAGAACATTTAAAATAAGTTAGTTTTCCTCGGGAACAATCAGATTCTGATAATTTTTACTGCCTGCACTAAACTTTTCCTCCATTTTCAGCCGTAGTTTTTTGGGTTTATGTACAATCAGAGAGTCTCCAAACCCAAGCAATAATCTTTCCAGCTCAAAATTGATCTGAACACATATTTTAAACAGCGTTCCATCATGATCTTCCTTTAAGATCTCCTGACTTTTATGCAGCGGTTTGGTTTTCACATAAGGAGCATTTCCCGAATCTACCCAAAAGATAACATTCCTCGGATCCATAGACTCTGAAACAGTTACCCCAACAATATCTTTGAAATATTCATCGCCATCCAGTTCCTTGTCAATATATACAAGACTATCATCTGTTTCGATACTTTCCATTCTGTCCAATGCCAGATTATACATTTTCTGTTTATAAAGACAGATCAGAAACCAGCGGTTGTTGAACTCTTTCAGTAGCTGCGGATGTACCGTAAAAATATTGAACTCCCTTGCCGTAAAGCTTTTGTAAAGAATCTTAAGTACTTTTTTATTGGCAATACTTTCGTACAGAATATCAATATGTTCCAGGCCTTTTAATTGTTCATTTTTATCCAAATGAATAATAGATTTCTGGCTGGTGGAGTGAATAGAATCTTCCAGTTTCTGAATAACCCCATTCATTTCTTTGAACATGGAAAAATCTTTGAACTGTTTTAAAATCTGAACGGCGTTATTCATTGCTTTCAGATCACTTTCATTCACAGAAATATTATGAATACTGTATTCCGGATCACTGTAACGGTAATATTTTCTTTCATAAACTTCGATAGGAGCCTCGTATCCGAACTTTTCGCTCCGCATATTCTGAAGATCAAGCTGAACAGTTCTCTTACTTACATAAGATTCTTTTCCCTCAAATTCAAATAATGCTTCTGAACATTCATCAATAAGATCTTCTAGCGTATATTTCCTGTATTTATTTTTAAGACATCTATCTAATGTTTTATACCGGATCAGAGCATTTTTATTGGATGACATACCTTAGTGTTTAATGATTGGGTGTTTTTAAATAAAAATTTGCTTTTTCTTTCTGCTCTTCTTACAATTATTTTTCTTTTAACGCATTGTCATCAAAAGTAATTCCTTCCCAGCCGAATTTCATAAAGTTCCGGATATTCTGATGATCAGTTCCTTCAGGATTTTTCAAAACATCCTCTCTGTAAAACTCACCAAACAGCCAAAGTGTTTCTTCTTTCGTCAGATCCTTAATGCTTGCAAAGCTGAAAACCTTGCAAGAACCGTTGTTCTGTCCGGCCTGATTAGTGGTATCACCGTTTTGAAATGCGGTAGGAGTAAATTCATAATGCTCATCAATATGAGCGATCACATCATTAAACTGGATCGTTTCCGGGAAATGTTTTAACTGTTCTAATAATACCATAAGCCTTGTTTTTTTAATTATATACTATTTAAGAATCTGCCAAAGGGCTTTTTTCATCTTTTTAATTAATTTTTGTAAAAATAATTAAAATTTCTTTATCTACGCAAAACTATTGCGCAATAATGATATTACTTTGCATCATCAAAATGAAACAAAATGGAATTTAATGGAAATCATTTAATCGAATTAGGATATAGACCAGCAAAATGGTTTAAAGATGCCATTAGCTATATCAATGAGAATAATCTGGATGAAGATCAGATCGCAGAATATCTGGTACAATTCAAACAACCTGATCTTATTCCACTTCATGAAACGGCTAAAGATTTTATGATCAACATCCGTGCAGAACACGAAAGTGAAAATGATAATGTGGAAAAAGTAATCAAAACGATGAAAGTTCTGATGAAAACCCCTACTCTGGTTGGCGGAGCTTTAATGCCTGATGCCTGTCCTACAGGTCCTGAAGGTCAGATTCCGGTGGGAGGTGTGGTAGTGGCTCAAAATGCCATTCACCCTGGATTCCATAGTGCTGATATCTGTTGTTCAGTGATGCTGACAGATTTTGGAAAAACCAATCCTAAAGATGTCCTGGATGCAGCACATTCCGTAACGCATTTCGGATATGGAGGAAGACCAAGAGGTGAACAGATGCCGATGTCTCAGGAACTGATGGATGCTTTCAGAGAAAATGTATTCTTAAATGATGAAAAACTGATCAGCATTGCCCGTTCTCATATGGGAACCCAGGGAGACGGAAACCATTTCCTATTCGTTGGAATTTCTAAAAATACAGGTAATACCATGATGGTAACCCATCACGGATCAAGAGCACCGGGAGCTGCTTTATATGATAAAGGAATGAAGGTTGCCAACCGTTTTAGACAGGAAATTTCCCCTGAAACATTAAGAGAAAACGCCTGGATCCCTTATGATACTGAAGAAGGAAAATCTTATTGGGAAGCACTGCAATTGATAAGACAATGGACGAAAGAAAACCATACTTCTCTTCATGATGCCGTGCTGAACAAGCTGGAAATGGAGAAGGAAAACAGATATTGGAACGAACATAACTTCGTTTTCAAAGATGGAGACCTGTTCTACCACGCAAAAGGAGCTACTCCACTGGATGATAAATTCATGCCTGATATTACGGGACCAAGACTGATTCCGTTGAATATGGCGGAGCCGGTATTGATTGTTCAGGGAAAAACGAACGAAAGAAACTTAGGTTTTGCACCGCATGGAGCTGGAAGAAATTTCAGCAGAAGCCAGCATAAGAGATCTTTGGCTCATAAGACAACCGAGGAAATCTTCAATGAGGAAACAGCAGGATTGGATATCCGATTCTACTCCAATGAAGTTGATATTTCTGAACTTCCGAGCGCTTATAAGAGTGCGAAGAACGTTAGAGCACAGATAGAAGAATACGGACTTTGTGAAGTTCTGGATGAAGTGATGCCTTACGGATGTATCATGGCAGGAGACGTGCAGAAGAATGCTCCGTGGAAGAAAAAGAAGAAATTCAGAAAAGCATAATTTTTAAAAGTGTACTCAAACCTTACGGGTTTTAGAAACCCGTAAGGTTTAAATAAAAACAACAACCCAAGTTTCACAGCACTAAAAAATTATTTTAAAGAAAAAACTCAAGGCAAAGAAAGTTCCTATATTTCCAGATTTACTTTCCGCCTTTTTACAAATTATAAGGCAAACGGAGTTCCTATATTTTTTGGATAAATTACTCCCCGCTTTTTATAAACTATAGGTAAAAGGAGTTCCTATACCCTTCACTTTTAATGAATCTACTCCTCACTTATTTTTTAAAATTAAAACAATGAAAACACTACAATTATTCAATGCTGTACTAGCCAGAAAATCCGATGAAAAGCCATTTATTTCTGATGATGGTTTCATCATTGAACCGGATGCTCTGTGGGCAAAAAGTGAGATCATTTCTTATTATGCAAAGGAAAAACTGAATGGTAATGATTTGAATAAAACCTTTCATAAATCCTGGAATAAAATAAAGAACACTTCCAGAATTGATTTATTTTTTGAACAGCTGAAACATTATATTTCAACCTATGGAAGTGATTTCCAAAGTGAAATTTATATTCCTGATGAAATACTGAATGTTCCCGATATGAAGCTTTCTTTTAAAGTTATCAAAGCTTATTCTGTAGAAGAAATGCAGGAAAAATGTCTTGCTCTTTTAAGATCAGGTATTGCTTTAAAAGAAGAAACCATTGATGATTTGCTTTCTGTTTTACATACGGAGCTGGAATATGATTTTACAGGAAAAGAAAATATCAGAAATAAAGAAGCGGTTATAAAAATAGCTGACCTTTATAATATTTATCCTGAAAATCCTGTTGAGTTTTTCCGTTATGTCATTTATAAAACGACTAACACAACACTTTTAATCAAAAATGATGATCTGATTAATTTAATTAAGCAGAGTAATTTCAATCCGACATATCTGTTTGAAAGTTTTGGAATGGAAAAAATGGCAGAAATTTTCAACAGATTCAAGCCGTTATTCCTTGCGTATAAAAACATAGCACCAAAAGCAATCAACAAAATATCAAAGCTGTCTAAAGTGCATCATAAACCTTTGATTTCAAATCCTTTGAATGATGCTACCAATACATTACTGGAAAACAGCGACTGGCACTGGCTGGAAAATGCAACACCGTTTGCATTATTCAAAGCATTATCAGCTTGTTATTCAAGAATGTATGGTCAGGATACTTTTGTTTACAGAGTCAGAAACGGAAAATCATGGACTAAAAAAGGTAAGGAAACTTATGTGAATCAGTTCAATTATGATTTTATCATGGATTATCTGAAACTGAAATATGAAAGTCTTTCCGGAAAGAAATTCTATTTCCCTGAGAATATAGAATTTGCGTTGCCAACTTCTGAAAAAATGTTTGTAGGAAATATCCCTACCGGAACCCGTTTTTATGCGGACAGACTGGCGGTAGGTATTTATTGGGAAGATCACTGGGGAGCCAATGACCTTGATCTTTCAGGATTGAATATCGCAGGAAAAATAGGTTGGAATGCCGCTTATAACCACGGCAACGGACAACTGATGTATTCAGGAGATATGACTTCTGCTCCTAACGGTGCTGTTGAATATCTTTATGCCAATAAAGGGCTTTGTGAACCAACATTGGTCATGAATAACGTTTTCTGCGGAGATGCCAACTGTGGATATAAAATTGTGATCGGAAAAGGAGATGATATTTCCTACGATTATATGATGAATCCCAACCATCTTTTTGCTGAAGCGAGATGTAATTCTGTTCAGAAGCAAATGATTCTGGGAATGCTTGTAGCTAAGAACGAAAAGCAATGTTTTGTACTGTTGAACTTCGGAGCCGGACATTCTCATGTTTCAGGAAACAGCCAGATTTCTGCGATGGCAACAAGTGCATTATACCAGCAATGGTATGAAGCGATGTCTTTCAATGCGCTTATCAAAGAGCTTGGAGGCGAGATTACTGCAGAAAAAGCGGAAGCTGATTTTGATTTCTCACTGGAAAGTCTGGAAAAAGATAGTTTTATCAGGGTTTTTAAATAAATCCTATGACGTCATCTGATGGTATCAGGTGGCGTTTTTTGTGATGATAAGGTTGGGGAAATGTTGAGAACCACCCCGTCAAAAATTCTTTGAATTTTCGCCACCCCTCCGAGGGAGGGGAATTTTCACGTCTTCAGTTGAAATAGTATTCAGAATTGTAATTTCACAATAACGCCGAGTGAATTCAAGTGAACAGATAGACTGTTATTGTAATTGTGTCATTCCGTAGGAATCCATCCTCTAAAATTCAAGAATTACCTAATGTATTCTATTACAAACAGCTTAAGTTTCGGCTAAAGCCGCTTGAAAATTGTAATCTTTATTAAACGGACTAAAAGTCCGTTCCTATTGAATAAGAACAGCCATTATATATTCACCTTTTTCACTGAAAAAACGCCTTCATTCACGTGAATAATCACTTTCTTTCCATAATCAATCTGAATACTGAACATATTTTCCAGGGGAAACCGAAGCACAGCCTGAAGGATAAGACGAATGACTCCGGCATGGGTAATAATGAGTACTTTCTCCTTATCTTTTTTCCAAATCAAATCCTGCCAGAAGCTGAGGACGCGGGTCTGCATTTCGAGAAGATTTTCACCTCCGGAAGCTTTAACATTGACAAAATCTTTGTACCATGGATTAATTTCATCTTCAGGAATATCCGTCCATTTTTTGAGCTCCCAGCTCCCGAAATTCATTTCACGAAGTCTTTCATCTGTCTGATAATCAAACTTAAAAAAATCGCCTAAAAGACAGCAGCGTTGAGACGGACTCGAAACAATTACATCATAATCTTTGTCTATTTCCAACGTTTTAAAATCTTTGATATATCCTTTCTGTAAAGGTATTTCAGCAAAACCGTAACATAGGTTTTCCGGATTTTCCACAGCAGTATGCCGGATTACATGAATTTCCATACGATGATTGTTCCTAAATAAAATAAAACTTCACAAACCTGCTGTACCGAACCCAGGCAATCTCCCGTGTAACCGCCGATATGTTTTTTGAAATACCAGCCCATATATATTTTCCCTAAATATGCGAGCGCAAAAGCAAAAATCAAATGCCAGTCCGGAAACAGGGTAAAAGCAGCTAACACACTGATAAATCCTACCAGCAAAGCCATTCCATCCAAAGGTTTATTGGCCAGAGGTTTTGATTTGCTTACATCAATGTCAGTGACATACTGATGGGTGTAGATCATCGTTCCTGAAATAAACCGGCTTACCGTATGACCTAAAACAACAATGCATAAAACACCCAACGGATCAGCCATTCCCAAAGCCTGAATACTGTAAAACTTCAAAGCAAAAAGTAAGATAATCCCTATGGTTCCATATGCTCCTACTCTACTGTCTTTCATAATCGTCAGAATTTTTTCTATTCCATATCCGCCTCCGAAACTGTCGCACATATCTGTAAAGCCATCTTCATGAAAGGCTCCTGTCAGCAGAACACTTGAAATCATCATGACAACAATTCCTATTTCGAGGTTAAAAAGGATCATTAAAAGATAAAGCACCGCAGCATTGATTACCCCCACCAAAAGTCCGACCCAGGCAAAATATTTCTGGGATTTATTCATAATCTCACTGGAGTAAGGAATCGTAAACGGAACCGGGATTCTTGTGAAAAACATTAATGCTGTCGCAAAGTAAATCAGTTCATTCTTGAGAATTTTCATCTATTCTTTTTTAACAAAAATTGGATTAATCAATTTCCGTAAAATTAAGAAAGCTTTTAACAACGATAAAGAGATCGATTAAAAAAATAGAAAACATGAATCTTATCACCTGAAATTTATCCTTTTTATTTCTGAAGTATTTTTAGTTTTGCACCATAATAACCATGAAAAAAGAACAAATGAAAAAAGCGTATTTCGCTGGATTATGCCTTATATCCATCGTAAGCTGTTCAGCTCCCGGTGATGAGCTGGACAATGTAAAGGAAGCACAGGCTTTAAATGCATCTGGTAGTAACATGCTAGCCAAAGGAGGTTTCAGAGATACTCCTGACACCCCAACTCCTCCACCTGCAGGAATCTGGTCCAAATCTTTCTATTTAACAAATCCTATTTACGGTTTTTACAGTAATCTTACCAAAAAACACCTGTACAATACCTCTCCATTACCATCCGAACTTCCTAAATCGTATTCTGGCCTGGACTATTATTTTCAGGAGAGATTATTAGGTTCTGCAGACGGATCCGGTCCGGTTATTACAAGATGGTTTCACACAGGAACTAATGATCTTGTTTTAACGACTAATCCTAATGAATTAGTGGGACAAAGCAATTGGGAAAAAAGAAATCTCGGTACCAGCTATAATGGTGATGAGCCAGGAAGCTTTCCTATTTACAGGTACTTCAATGGTGATAAAAAAACACACTTCTACACCAGAGACAAGAATGAGCTGGGAGATGGAAAAGACGGCTATGAATATGAAGGAGTCGCTTTCTATTTAAAAGATTCAGAGCCTAAAGCCTATAGGGTTCGTGACGGACAGTTTTTCCAGGATAATGCGACAGGAGCTTTATACATTGTATTTGAAAGTACCCTGAGACGTATCGAATCTTTTGCAGTGATCAATAATCTGTTTGCTGTTCAGGGTAAAGCCTATCTGGTTTTTAAAGTAAATATAGAAGATTATACCGGAGAAAGAGGTGCTGACATCACTTCAGGAACACAGCTGGTAAGAAACACCAATACCGGGAAACTGTATATGGTAGATGATGGTTTATACAGATATATTCCTACGATGCAGATATTCAATTCATATAAATTCAATGAGGATGCTATTCAAAATAAACCTGTAAGAATGATGTTTACAGGGAAAGATGTTGAACATACTTATTAAGTATTTGATTTTAAGACAAAAAGGGGCTTCATTGCCCCTTTCTTATTATATAAAGTTAAGATGATTTGTTGGAAATATGGGCATCTTCAAAGCTTGACATTTCATTCAGGAAGTTAACAGCACTTTGAATAATCGGATAGGCCAATGCACAACCTGTTCCTTCTCCGAGGCGTAGGTTCAGATTGAGAATAGCCTGTTCTCTCATCAGTCCCAACAGCTGAGGATGGGCATTTTCATTGCTTACATGGCAGAAGATACAGTTATTCAATACTTCGGGATTCTTTTTCCATACGGTAGCTACAGCAACAGTGGCGATAAATCCATCTACCATAATCAGCATATTGTGATGATAAGCTTCTTCTATGGCTCCAATCATTTGGGCAATTTCTAATCCTCCAAAGGTCTGTGCGATTTCATCCTCAGTCATTTCAGCCGGATATTTTTCAATAGCTTCTTTTAAAATAGTGACCTTATTGTCCAGCTGATGATCATTCAACCCGGTTCCCCGTCCGATGCAATTGATAATAGGAATGTCAAAGAGCTTGCTCATCATTAAAGAAGAAGCGGAAGTATTCCCGATTCCCATTTCTCCAAAGCCAATAATATTGCAGCCTTTTTTTGCAATATCAGCAACTACAGACTTTCCGTTTTTAAGGGCCTGCTGATATTCTTCAAAGGTCATGGCAGGTTCTTCCAGAATATTACGGCTGGATTTTCTAACCTTTTTATCTAGCAGATCCAATCCATCCGGAAAATCAAAATTGACTCCGGCATCCACGATTTTGATCTTAATATCATTCTGTCTGCAAAAAACATTGATGGCAGCACCTCCACCCAGGAAATTCATCACCATCTGATAGGTGACTTCCTGTGGATAGGCACTTACTCCTGCAGCAGCAATCCCATGGTCGGCTGCAAAAACCACCATATGAGGATTCAATAACTGCGGTGAAATGGTTTTCTGTACCATTCCGATTTTGTGGGCAATATGCTCAAGATGTCCCAGTGCACCTAAGGGCTTTGTTTTAAAATCAATTTTATGCTGTAATTCTGATGATAACATGGATGTTGATACTTATGTTAAATGGAAAAATGCAATATTAGTAAAATAGGAAGAATTTTGCAGTGTTTGTCTGTAGTTTTTAAGGGCTGGAAGCTGGAGGCCTGAAGCAGGAAGCTAAAAATCATACTTTTATAAACTTTCTCATCTCTATAACTATCAAACCCTCACACCTCACAACCCGAATCCCGAATCCTGAATCTCGCAAAAAAACAACGTAAGAACATTGCGCACTTCACCCATTACTTTGCATCATCAATACAAAAACAATGACATCCAAAATACTTGAAAAAATAAAAGAAGTTGAAGCAGCACGAGGCGTAGAAGTGCTTCTTGCAGTAGAATCAGGGAGCAGAGCCTGGGGTTTTGCATCTCCTGACAGTGATTATGATATACGTTTTATATACCGTCATGAAAAAGACTGGTATCTTTCTCCATGGGATAAGGATGAAACGATACAATTTATGACAGAAGATGATCTGGACGGTTCCGGCTGGGATCTGAGAAAGACTTTTCACCTTTTACTTAAGTCGAACGCAGCGTTGCTGAGTTGGTTTTATTCTCCTATCGTTTATAAAGCGGATGAAAAGTTTGTAGAACTCTTTAAACCTTTGGCAGATGCCTGCTTTTCTCCTGTAGCGGTCTCTTATCATTATTTAAGTATGAGCAAGAAATATCTGGAAGCCTGCAGAACTGATGAAGTAAAATTAAAAAGTTACTTTTATTGCTTACGAACCACATTAGCAGGGAAATGGATCATAGAAAAAGGAACGGTTCCACCTATACTGTTCAGTGACCTGCTTGTTTTAACAGATGAAGCTACCAAAAGGAAAATAGAAGATCTTGTCACCTTAAAAGCGACCAAAGGAGAATCTTATTACCACCCTAACAATTGGGAACTATTTGATTTTCTGGAGAAAACAATCGCTGAAAATGAGGAAAAATCGAAAGGTTTATCAGGAGGAAAGGCGGATAAAGGTGAGCTGGAGAGGGTTTTTAGAAAAATATTATTATATTAGGTTCGCAATAATCTAGAACCATGGCAAAACGAAATGTATCTGTTTCTGAGTATACTAGAGCAGAAAATATTTTCAAAAACAAAGGATGGGAAATAAAAAATAATAATGGTGAAATTTCTCAATATAATAACTTTATTAGTAGACTTTCTATATTACCGAAAGAATCAAAAAGCTTATTCTTTGATCTAACAGAAAGATTTGAAAATATATCTTTAAATGAAATAATTGGTATTTTCAAGGAATCATATAAAAAAATTGATAAAGATTTAATTGATAACTCAAGAAAAATATATTTCTTACCACTTATTTGCCCTATCATAAAATTTGAAAATAATTACAAAATAAAAATTATTAATAAATTTTTAAATTGGGTAGGACTCAATCATAAAAAAGAAATTGAACGTCCTGTACAAAAAAGTTGCGATTTTATATTATCTTTAATAAAAATTGAATATAGAGATATGCATGGAAATAATAAATTCCTATTTCCATCTTCCTATTTAAAGTTTAAAGAGCAATATAATAGAGATAAAGATTTAGTTTTATTAATTGATGATTTTCTAGGCACTGGAGATACCGCTGATGAAGTTTTAAATTTCTATATCAAAGAAGGAAACTTAAATCCTTTAAAAGTGAAAATTATTACATTAATATCTCAGGAAGAAGGCATTAAAAGAATTTCCAATAAATTTGGGATTGATACACTTGCTAATACTGTAAAAAAAAGAGCTTTAACTGATTTCTATACACAAAATGAAGATTTAGAAATAAAGAAAAAATTATTATTACAAATGTCAAAATCTATTAGTATTAAACAAGATTTTCTAGGTTATAAAAATTCAGAAGCGTTAGTATGTATACTTAATAAAAGTCCTAATAATACACTTCCAATATTTTGGTATGAAAATAAAACACATCCGGCTCCATTTCCTCGTAGAAAAGTTTTTTATAATAAATAAAATTAAATAATGAAAAATATTGAAATTCCTGACAATGTAAGATATATTTTATTGTTAATTCTAGAAAAAGATGGTAATATCGAACAATTGAAAAATATTGGATATACTTATGAAAAAATATCAGAATTAATTAGTTTTGAAATAAATGAAAAAACTGTAATTCTAGAAGATAATAAGTTTAAAATAACTGAGAAGGGACTTATTTTAAAAGAAAATTTGATTGAAATTTTGAATTACTCTTCGATAGAAAACTTAATATCACCTCAAGTTTCTGATATAATTAAAAATAAAAATGATGATTTTTTTATACCATCCCAAAATGATTTGCCAGATTAAAAATATTTTGTAATTTTACAATGATGTCTGAAGTCGGACTATCATAATAGGGAATATAAATTTCGAGCAGTTCCGATTCAAAAGCTACGCCAGAGTCTCCGCTTTTGAATCGGCCTTACAAATAGGGGTCATTCAGTTGACCCCTTTGAGATTACAGCAATGGATTATAAAACATATTCTGAAAGATTTAAGATCGAAGCCTACAATGTAGGGTATTCTGAATCTAGTGTCGCTTTATGTCTAAACTATGCAAAGATTCTTTTTGACAAAAATCTTCCTGTTATCTATAATGTCACCCACTTAAGTAATCTTACAGGTATAAAGAAAAATTATATTATTCAAGCGGCTACTGTTTCTAAGCATTCGCATGCTTATTATAGAGATTTTTCTATAGCAAAGAAAAAAAAGGGAGAACGAAGATTTATTTCGGAACCTTTACCTAACCTCAAGCAAATTCAATATTGGATATTAAATAATATTTTATATCAAGTAAAAGTCAGCCCATATGCAAAAGCTTACATAAAGAATTTCGGACTTAAACAAAATTTACGTTTTCATAAAAATAAAAAGAAAGTTTTAAACTTAGATATTGAAAATTTTTTCTCCGCGATAAAGTTTGAAAAAGTAGAAAAGGTTTTTTTAAATTTAGGTTATTCAAACACTGTATCAAAAACATTATCGAAATTATGTACTTTAAAAGAGCAGCTACCACAAGGTTCTCCAACAAGTCCTTATCTATCTAACATTATTATGATGTCTTTCGATACAGAAGTTTCTTTATTTGCCAAAAATCTAAATATTAGTTATACTAGATATGCAGATGATTTAACATTTTCGGGAGATTTTGATGAGAATGTTGTTGAAGATTTTATTGAAACGAAATTGCTTGAAATTGGATTTACCTTAAACAGAAATAAGAAGAAATTAATGTATGATTCTCAGAGGCAAATCGTTACTGGTGTAGTAGTTAATAAGAAGATACAATTATCAAAAGAACAAAGAAAAAAACTAAGGCAAATTCACTATTATATTAAACGCTTTGGTATAGAAAGCCATTTAGAAAGACAAAAATTATCTAAAAAAAAATATTTAAGTAAAATTCTAGGACAAATAAATTTTGGACTTTATCTAAATAAACAAGACAAAAATTTATTAGAAATGAAAGCATGTATTTTAAAATATAAAAAAGAATTTGATTTATAGAATTATATTTATTTGAAAGAACTAATCCATAATCCTTTAATATTTAAAAAACTTTAACAATATTAAATTACCTTTAATAGTAATTCCAGTTTCGGTATTTAAGAAATAAAATCTTAAAAAACAACTTATACCGAACGTTTCTAGGTACATATAAAACTTTCAGATCATATGATCTTTTTATTTTAAATTGCATAAGTTAAAGCTTATAAGTTGGCTTAATATTCTAAATAAAGATTTAAAAGTCATTGAAAAGGACTTATTTTTTCCTACCTCTCTTCCATAAAAGAGTTTGCTTCGTTTACTCCAAAATGACATATGACCATCCAAGACCTAAAAAATAAAAACCTCCTCCTATTCGAAGCCATTTCCGGAAGCCGTGCTTTCGGGTTGGCGACAGAGAATTCTGATACGGATATCCGCGGGGTATATTATCTGCCGAAAGAAGATTTCTTTGGGCTAAACTATATTCCGCAGATTTCCAATGAGACGAACGATATTACGTATTATGAAATCGGGAGGTTTGTAGAACTGCTGCAGAAAAACAATCCTAATATTCTGGAAATCCTGGCAAGTCCGGAAGATTGTATTCAATATAAGCATCCGTTGATGGATCTGCTGAAGACGGAGGATTTTCTGTCAAAACTATGCAAAGATACATTTGCAGGCTATGCTGTTTCGCAGATTAAAAAGGCGAAAGGTCTCAACAAAAAGATTGTAAATCCGATTGATAAAGAGAGAAAATCTATTTTGGATTTCTGCTTTATTTTGGAAGGACAAGGTGCTGTACCTTTGAAAAAATGGCTGAATGAATTCCCCTCCTCTGGAGGGGTGTCCGCAGGACGGGGTGGTCTCTCACAGGAAAATTGCGGATTAATCAACATTGACCATACAAAAGGAATGTTCGCTTTATTTTATGATGAATCGGGAACGTTGGGATATAAAGGGATTATCCAGAATGAAGAAGCGAATCAGGTTTCTGTATCCTCTGTTCCTAAAGATGAAAAGCCAGTCGCTTATATGTTCTGTAACCTTGATGCCTATTCTGTTTACTGCAAAGATTACAGAGAATATTGGAAATGGGTGGCTGAGCGCAATGAAGACCGTTATAATGTCAATCAGACCCATGGACAAAATTACGACAGCAAAAATATGATGCACACCATCCGTTTGCTGCAGTCTTGTGAACAGATTTTTAAAACCGGTTCACTGAAGGTCCGTGTAGAAAACCGCGACGAACTGTTAGATATTAAAGCTGGCAACCAATCTTATGAAAGTGTAATGCAAAAGGCAGAAGATCTTATTCAATCTATAGAAAATCATTATTCCACTTCCACTCTACCCAACCAATTGGATCTTGAGAAAACAACAAAAATATTGATTCAGATCAGAGAAAAACTGTATCATCATGAATGATAAATGATCAGTGATAAATGATAAATGATCAGTGAAGAATGGTGGGATTGGTGAACTTCATCTCTCCCACTCTTACATACACTCTCACCCTCAAACTCTCAACCCCTCTCACTCTCAAACCCAAAAACTCACTTCTTCGCCGCCTTCGCCATCGGATTATAATCCAGGCAGATTCTGATCCAGTATTCAAAATCATCTGCTTTTTTAAAACCAATGGGTTCAACGTAGCAATATCCATTTAACTGTTTCCCTTTCATGATCATCGGCAGGAAGCCTTTTTTTTCCGAAACCTCATCTTCCATTTCGGGATTGTAGCGGCACATCAGATTGTCATGGCTGATGTTGATACACATCTTTCCGTTCACCAGAAAAGACAGTCCGCTAAACATTTTCTTTTCCTCGATCTCTATATTATTTTCCATGGAAAGCCGTTCACGTACACGGTCGGCAAGTTCAGTACTGTAAGCCATAATTTCTTTTTTTTTGACCTATCCCTTTTAGTAATAATGGCTTCGACAGACTCAGCCTGACAGCGCTTAAAATTTCGGATGGTATTCCAGTTTGTCACCCTGAGCCTGTCGAAGGGTATCAATAAGAAAACCCTATAATCATTTTTTGAGTATTACTTAAAGGGATAAGTTAATCAACTTTTTTGTTATTTAAAATTAATTAAAAACTGTGATTAACACCTTATTTTTTTAATATTATTGATGAATTCAGAATTCAAAAATTAAAATTTTATTTAAATAAATTATTGTTTTACGATAATTAATTATACATTTGCAATAGTTATACTATTCTTACCATGAACCAGACCAAAATTATTTCAAGGATTTTATTTTATATCTGTGCCATACTTTCGGCGGGATATTTGATCACTTTTGGGTATTCCCTATTCTGTCTGATCACAGGATTTTCGGTTACTCCTTATAAAGAAGGACAGTTCCTTCATATCAATTATCCGTTGACAGAACAGCCGTTTCTGAATATCGAAAACAATTACCCTTACATGATATTTTCTTTTATGTCGGTTCTTATCGCTTATGGAATCTTTTTCTGTTTATCGGCCAGGGTTTTCAAAGTATTTTTCCAGCAAAAACTGTTTACTGAGGAAAATATCATGCGGCTTAAGAAATTTTACCTGTACAATATTTTCATCCCGTTTCCACTGGTGATGATCGCGAGTTTCTTTGTGGAAGTAGAAAGTATCATATGGGGACTGGTGTTTATTCACTTTATGCTTGGAATTTTCTGTCTGTTTCTTGCGAATATCTTTAAGCAAGGACTACATTTGCAAAACGAACAAGACTTATTTATTTAAAATGCCAATTATAGTCAACTTAGATGTGATGCTTGCCAAACGAAAAATGCAGAGTAAAGAATTGGCAGAAAAACTGGGGATCACCCCCGTCAACCTCTCTATCCTGAAAACCGGCAAAGCCAAAGGTGTCCGCTTCGATACCCTTGAAGCCATCTGCAAAATCCTGGAGTGCCAGCCGGGAGATATTCTTGAATTTAAAGAGTAGACGAGATTCGGGGTACGAGTTGCGTGTTAGAGAGTTTGAGGGTTGGTGTGTAAAAATCCCGCTTCTAACTTCCAGCTAATACCCAATCCTAAACTTTAAACCTTAAATTTTAAACTTTAAACTTTAAAACCCTACACCAGCTGCTGAAAGGCCGCCTGTCCTTCTATTCCCTAAACACAACGTTATGAATACATTATCTATCAACAACCTTAGCCTTACCTACAAAAATGGCTTCCAGGCTATTAAAGACATTTCACTGGACATTAAAAACGGGATGTTCGGGCTGCTTGGTCCGAACGGAGCCGGAAAATCTTCTTTAATGAAAACTATTGTCGGACTTCAGAAACCAACCTCCGGAACGATACTTTTCAATGAAGTGGATATCATCAAAAATCCTGATTATATTAAACAGAATCTTGGATTTCTGCCTCAGGATTTCGGAGTTTATCCCAAAGTTTCTGCTTACGATCTGTTGGAACACATTGCCATTCTGAAAGGAATTAATGATAAGAATCAACGTAAAAATCAAATCCTGAGCCTGCTGGAAAAGGTTAACCTTTCCGATTTTGCTAAAAAAGAAGTTCATACTTTTTCGGGCGGAATGAAACAGCGTTTCGGGGTAGCTCAAGCCTTGTTAGGTGATCCGAAAATAATCATTGTAGATGAACCAACTGCAGGGCTGGATCCTGAGGAACGCAACCGCTTCAATACTCTGCTCAATGACATCAGCCAGGAGGTTATCGTTATTCTGTCTACGCATCTTGTTGAAGACGTCAGAAACCTTTGCTCAGAAATGGCAGTGATGAATCACGGGCAGATTCTCAGAAAAGGAAATCCCGGAAAACTGATTGCAGAGCTGGAAAATAAAATCTGGTCAAAACCCATTGATAAAAATGAACTGGAAAGTTATGATTCCAGCTATGAAATCATCAGCAGACAATTATTGGAAAGAGCGCTTCATATCACTGTATTTTCAGAAGAATATCCAAAAGACTTCAGCGCCGTAACCCCTCTGCTGGAGCACGTTTATTTCCATACACTTACCCAAAAACCTTAATCATGAATACGATATTTTTATTCGAAGCCGGACGCTCTTCCAAGCACTGGCTCGCCTATCTTGTGGCTTTACTCTTAGTAGCTGTCGGTATTTTTTGCGGAAGCCAGTTCAATCTTTCGGTAGGAGAAGGTATTTATTTAAACTCTCCTTACACCATCGGTTTTATGACCGGAATGCTGAGCCTTGCCGTGATTTTTTTAGCGACTGTTTACGCATTACAGCTGCTTTTTAAAGATCAGGATTCAAAATTTGACAGTATTCTGTTTTCATTTCCTTTGTCAAAATCCGCCTATCTGAAAGGGAAATTCTATGTGTATTTTCTACAGACATTTTTAAGCTTTTCTTTACTGATAACCGGATTTATAACAGGTCAGGTGATGCGCACCGGAAGTGAAATGCAGGAAGGTTTTGCGATCATCCACTATGTGTATCCTTTGTTTATATTTGGTTTCATCAACAGTCTGGTTGTCTGTAGCTTTCTGTTTTTCATTGCATTCACTGTAAAAAGGAAACTGCTGGTTGTCGTAGGCGGACTGCTTCTATATGTTTTTTATATGATCATTTTACTGTTTTCCAATTCGCCCTTTATGGCCGGAAGTCTTCCGCAGTCATTGGAAACACAGCAGTTTTCAGCATTGATTGATCCGTTTGGATTATCTGCTTATTTCATGGAAGCCCGTGGTCTTACAGCACATCATAAAAATAGTCAGATGGTTCCTTTTACAGGATATCTTTTGTTCAACAGGCTCCTATTTTTCATGATCTCAACAGGACTTCTCCTTCTTTCATTAAGATTGTTTTCTTTCTCCGGTATTTCCGGACGAAAAGTAAAAATATCAGGAATTGCTCTGTCATTATCTGAAACCAATAAAGCGGATTATTCCACAGTGAACCCAGATTTTAGCTGGAAGAGTTCATTCCGGTCTGTACTTTCTTTTGCCAAAACAGATCTTACCTATCTCTTTAAAAGTGTTGCTGTTCCTGCTGTTTCCATATTGCTGTTATTTTGCGTTGGGATGGAAATGTATGCCGAAATTGAAAAGGGAATCCGTCTTCCGCAGAAGTATGCCGGGTCTGGACTTATGGCAACAACCATCTCGGAAAACTTTCATCTGCTTGGTTTACTGATTTCAGCTTATTTTCTGAATGATATGTATTGGAGAAGCCAATCTTCAGGATTTTATCTTATTGAAAACAGCACTTATTTTTCCAAAAACCGGTTAACCGGACATTTTCTTTCCATCAGCTTCCTCCTGTTTTTCTTTACCGGAATTTTAATTGTTCAGGGAATTGTTTTTCAGGCTGCTTACCAGTATTTTCATATCGACTGGAATGCTTATCTCGGTGTTTTTCTTTTCAATACTTTCCCTTTAATGCTCTTTTCAGGATTGATTCTTTTAATTAATGACAGGATTCCCAATAAATTCATTGCTCTTGGAGTTTCTGTTCTTGCCGTTTTTGTATTATCAGGTCTCGTTTCCGCAAAATTAATCACCTATCCTCTCTTCAGAATATTTTCAGATTTTAAAGGAACTTACAGTGATTTCAGCGGCTATGGAATCTACGAAAAAGCCTTTGCTCAAAGACTATTATTCGGAACTGGTATTATCAGTATTTTATGGATACTTAACAGCACTATAAAATTCAAAAAAACACCTGCAATTGCATCTGGTTTTAGTATTCTTCTCTTCGTTTCAGGAATCTTTGCCGGAGTATTGTTTATGAAAGGTTATGTTCCAAAAAATGAAAACCAGGCCATTCTGCACTCTGTAGACTATGAAAAAAAATACAGGAAATATGAGAATATTCCACAACCTGACATCACTGACATTGCTACAGAAATTAAACTGTATCCTTCAAAAAATGCTTATCAGATTATTGGAAAATATACCCTTAAAAATCAAACTAACCAGCCCATCAATAAGATTCTGATCAATTTTAATGAGGATTTAAAAATTGAATCTGCTGTAATGAGGTCTGGTAATGAGATGACAAAGATTCATAAAAATATAACCGAAGTATCATTACAACAGCCTCTTCAACCAGGTAAAACAGCTTCTCTTAATTTTACACTCTCTTATCAATGGTTTGCTGTCAACGGTCATCAGTCTTTCAATGCCATTATTGAAAACGGATCTTTTATGAGGATCAGCAGATATTATCCTACGATTGGTTACGAAAAGGATAATGAAATTCAGGATGAAAAGCAACGCAGCCAATTCAACCTTGGAAAACTTACGGAATTGAAGAAACCGGAAGCTCCTGAAGCACAAAAAAGGAATTTTATCAATCTTACTATGACTGTTTCTACCGAAGGTAACCAAACAGCCATAGGCACAGGAGATCTGGTAAAGAAATGGTCACAATCCATCCGTCATTATTTTAAATATAAAGCAGATCAGATTCCTTTCCGGTTTGCCGTTTCATCAGCAGAATATGAGATCAAAAGTGAGAACTATAAAGGAATTATCATCAATATTTTTTATCATCAGAAACACTTTGAAAACGTTAATCACCTTCTTGAAAATGCAAAGCTTACTTTAGATTACTGTCAGCAAAACTTTGGTCCATACCCTTTTAAAACCATCAATTTTGCAGAAATTTCTTCTTTTACCAGAGGCTTTGCGGCTACAGCTTACCCTTCTTCGATTTTTATGCCGGAAGACATGATTTTCCACGCTAATATACAGGCAGACAAAAAACAGGATGTCATCAATGAACTGGCCGGGCATGAGCTTTCCCATCTCTGGTGGGGAAACAGTCGGATCAACCCTGATGACAGAGAAGGTGCTGTAATGCTTACTGAAACCCTTGCCATGTATACCGAAATGATGATCTACAAAAAAATGCATGGCAGAGAAAAAATGATGGAAAGAATCAAAGTACATCAACAGATCTACGATAATGAAAAGGGACTGTCTGAAAATGTTCCGATCTATAAAGCTACGGGAGACGTTACTCATATTTCCTATTCCAAAGGAGCTGCAGCCATGGTACAGCTGAGTAATTTAATCGGTGAAAATAAAGTGAATCTGGCTTTGAAAAATTTTCTAAGCAACAACCAGTACCCCAAAAAACCACGTTCATTAGATTTGATCAATGAGTTTTATAAGGCTGCTCCGGATGTTTCCACCAGAAAACAGATTGACAGATTATTCAAATCTATAGAAAATATAACTTTTACTTCGGGGCGTGAAACTGCTTCTGTAAAGGCAAAACCCAAAGAATCCGGTGATAGTTTTTAATTTTTTTTGAAAATATTTTTCAGGAATTGTAACAAAGTAAAATGGTGATTTACTAATTAATTGATATATCAATAATTGATACATCATTTTAAATCTGAAAATATGGAAAAGTTAAATTCAATTATATTCTACAACATAGACAAAGCAATCAGAGCCTACAGAAACTATGCTCAGCGGCAGCTGAAAGCCCATGGTTACACGATTACGATCGATCAGTGGCTTATCATCAAAGCGATTCTGGAAAACCCGGGAATTACCCAGAACGAAATTGGTGATCTTGTTTTTAAGGACAATGCTTCTGTCACGAGGATTATTGATTTAATGGTAAAATGCGAATACATTATCAGAAAAGTTCATCCTGAAGACCGAAGAAAAACCAATCTGGAAGTGACAGATTCCGGGGTAAAAGTAATCAAAGAAGTTCAGAATATTGTAGAGAAGAACCGTAAAACTGCTTTGAAGGGAATCAGGGAAGAAGAACTGGAAGTGATGTATTCAGCTTTACTGAAAATTTCAGAAAACTGTCTTAACCCTAAAAAGTAAAACGCTATGACCAGAATATTCTCACTTATTATTGCCTGCCTGCTGACGCTTTTCAGCAGCAGGATTTCTGCCCAGCAGGCAATACAGAGTTTGACTTTGTCAGGAAACATAAAATCCGACAAAACAGAGCAGATGGAGATCAATCTCTTTGATGCTGATCAGAAATTGATCAAAACAGAAATTGCTGATAACAGCGGTAAGTTCAATTTTAATGATTTGAAAGAAGGAACTTATCAGGTAAAAATTAATAAAAACGGTACTGAGGTTTATCACTCAGAAAATATTTCATTAACCGAAAATAAGACCCTCAATCCTATTGATCTTAATGTAAAATCTATTGAAGGCGTTACCATTACGAAAACCAAGCCTCTTATCGAAAGACAGGATGGAAAAATGATCATGAACGTTGAAAACAGTATTGCCAGCACCGGAAATTCTGCTTTTGAAGTGTTGGAAAAAGCTCCGGGAGTGAATATTGATAACAACGATAATATCAGTCTTCGTGGTAAAGGAAATCTTCTGATCCAAATCGACGGTAAAAATACACCGATGACGGGAGCTGACCTTGCCAATTACCTGAAAGGGATTCCTTCTTCTACTATTGAAAAAATAGAATTCATCACCAATCCTTCTTCAAAGTATGATGCTGCAGGATCTGCAATCATCAATATTAAACTTAAAAAAGAGCAGCGAAGAGGAACTAATGGAAGTATTTCCAGCTCTTTAGGATCGGGGAAATATGTGAAAAACAACAATAGTTTCAGCATTAATCACAGGAATAAAAACATCAATATTTTCGGAAATTATAGCTTTGCTTACAGGGAAGCTTACAATGGATTGGTTCTCGACAGAAATTTTTATGAAGCCAATACCTTCAAAAAAGCATATGTACAGGATAATTATCTGAAATTCAAATTTAACAGTCATGTGGCCAAAGCGGGAATGGATTATTATCTCAACGACAAGAATGTGCTAGGATTTTCTGTAGGACTGGTTTCCAACAAATTCAATATCAACGGAGATAATTCCAACGTCACGCTGGGCAGCAACTATCTTCCGGAAAGCACATTCACAACGGTCAACAGATCGAATGACCGCTGGACCAATGTTTCATTCAATCTTAATCATAAATACACGATTGATTCGCTGGGGTCTGATATTTCTACCGATTTTGACTATATCAATTACTCCAACTCATCTTTACAGCGCTTTGATACCAGTACCCATGATATTTCCAGCGGTACAGACAACCTTGACATTATCAAGGGTGACATGGACGGAAAACTGAATATCTATTCTTTAAAATCTGATCTTACGAAAAATTTCAGCAACGACTGGAAGCTGGAAAGCGGGGTGAAAACCAGTTTTGTGAAAACAGACAACGATCTGAAGTTCTTCAATGCCAGTTCTGGTGTCCCTATTCCGGATCTCGGGAAAACCAATCACTTTATATATGAAGAAAACATTAATGCAGTGTACGGAAATGTATCCAAAAAATGGGAGAAATTTAAAGCTACCGGAGGTTTAAGGCTTGAGAATACGAATGTAAAAGGAACTCAGATTACCACCAGTCAAATCAACAAAAGAAATTATACCCAACTGTTCCCAAGCGCTGTTCTGAGTTATGATCTGACAGAGAAAAGTAACCTTGAAATCAATCTGAGCAGAAGAATTACGAGACCAAGCTACAACCAGCTGAATCCTTTTAAATTCTATCTTGATCCTACCACCCTGAAAGCAGGAAATCCTGATCTGAAACCACAAATCACGATGAATTATGAACTAACCTACAGTCTGAATAATAAATATTTTGCTACTTTGAGCTACAGCAGGAATTCTGACAATATCACAGACATCTTAAAACCTGTCATAGAAAACGGGCAAACAGTAACCGTACAGACCATTGAAAACCTCAATTCTGCTTCTTATTTCGGGTTAAACCTGATTGCTCCTGTAAAGGTGACCCAATGGTGGGAAATGAACAACAGCGCCAATTTCTACTATGGTTCATATACCGGAAATGTCTCCGGAACACAGATCAATAATAAAGGGAATTTTACCTTCAGCATCAACAGTATTAATTCCTTTAAACTGGGCAATGGCTTCACTGCCGAACTTACCGGAAATTACAAAGCCAGAGAAATCTATGCTTATCTGAATGTGAGCCCGAACTGGTATCTTAATATCGGAGCTCAGAAGAAGTTTAAGAACAACAGTGTTCTGAAACTGTCATTTACAGACGTATTCATTACCAGCAATATCAAGGGGCAGACAGTTTACAATGATTATTTAGAAAACTTTGCCGTAAAAAGAGATACACGCGTGGCAACCCTCTCCTATACTTATAATTTTGGTTCTTCCAAAAACGGTCAGCCCAGAAAAACAGGAGGCGCGGAGGATCTGAAGCAGAGAGTGGGAAATTAATTGTAAGAAGTTGGAAAACGCAAAGACGCCAAGAAGGAGAAATAAAATACTGTCTTTAAGACGCAAAGATTTTATCTTCGATAAAATTGAAGCACCAAATAACTGTACCTGTATTTTAGTCTCTCACGATTGGGCAGGCAAAGCAAATGCAAAAAAATAAAACAATATGCTTGCTGAAAATCTTCGATTTTCTTGCGCCCTAATCAATATAAAATTAAAATTACTTTGCGCCTCTGCGTTTTCCAACTTATAACTTATGGTATAAAAAGCAAAAATCCCTCAAATTGAGGGATTTTTTATGTTTAAGAATAAATCTTATTAAGCTTCGTTAGATGGAGTTTGGTTTTCCACTGGCTTTTCACCTTGTGGTTTCTGTCCTTCAGGTCTTCTTTGTCCCTCTGGTCTGCCTTGTCCTTCTGGTCTTCTCTGCCCTTCAGGTCTACCCTGTCCTTCCGGTCTTGGAGGTCTTGGTAAAAGAACTTTACGGGAAAGTTTCATTTTCTTACGGTCATCGTAACCCATGAACTTCACTTCTACCTCATCACCTTCTGCATAAGGAACTTTGTCTAAACGAGCCCATTCAATTTCAGAAATATGAAGAAGTCCTTCTGTCCCTTTAGCAATAGCCACGAATGCACCAAAGTCCATTACTTTCACTACTTTACCTTTGTAAACTTCACCTACAACCGGTACGAAAGTAATCTCATTGATTCTTGCAATAGCAGCATTGATCTTCTCTCTGTCTGTACCAGAAATCTCGATACGTCCGATTTCTCCCATCTCTTCGATAGCAATAACCGTATCCGTATCTTTCTGTAACTGTTGGATAATTTTTCCACCAGGTCCGATTACAGCTCCAATGAAGTCTTTTGGAATTTCCATTACCACCATTTTCGGAGCGTGAGGCTTCACGTCTGCTCTTGGCTGAGAGATTGTTTCTGTGATTTTGTTCAGGATGTGTAATCTTCCGTCTTTAGCCTGCATCAAAGCTTTCTCCATGATATCCATAGAAAGTCCCTGGATTTTGATATCCATCTGACAAGCTGTGATACCGTCTGCAGTACCTGTTACTTTGAAGTCCATATCTCCAAGGTGATCTTCATCTCCTAGGATATCAGAAAGTACAGTAAATTTACCTGATTTTGTATCGGTGATCAGACCCATTGCAATCCCTGAAACAGGTTTTGTAATCTGAACCCCTGCATCCATCAATGCTAATGTACCTGCACAAACTGTTGCCATTGAAGAAGAACCGTTAGATTCCAGGATATCGGAAACAATTCTGATTGTATATGGGTTTTCTGCCGGAATTACTGCTGTTAAAGCTCTTTGAGCTAAGTTTCCGTGTCCTACTTCTCTTCTTGAAGTACCTCTTAAAGGTCTTGCTTCACCAGTAGAGAATGGAGGGAAGTTATAGTGTAGGAAGAATCTTTCGTCGTGCTGCGTAATTACGCTGTCGATCATGTTCGCATCTTTTACAGAACCTAGAGTTACCGCCGTCAAAGACTGAGTTTCTCCTCTTGTAAATACTGCAGAACCGTGAGCTCCCGGAAGGTAATCAATTTCTGACCAGATCGGACGGATTGTTTGAGGATCACGACCATCAAGACGGATATTGTCTTCAAGGATCATCTGACGCATTGCTTCTTTCTCTACATCGTGGTAATATACTTTAACGAAAGGAGTTACTCTTGCCAATTCCTCTTCATTCTCAGCATACTGCGCTAAGAAATCTGCAAGAACCGCTTTGAATTTCTCTCCTCTTTCTTCTTTGTTAGATGGAGTTTTTGCTACTTCATATACTTTATCATAGCACTCTTTCCATACTTTTTCACGAATTTCTTCATCGTGATCTTCGTGGTTGTATTCTCTTTTAGGGAAAGATTTTCCTACTTTTTCAGCTAATCTCTCCTGAGCTTCGATCTGTTTTTTGATCTCAGCGTGAGCGAAGTTGATGGCTTCAAGCATTTCCTGCTCAGAGATCTCCTTCATTTCTCCTTCTACCATTACGATGGAGTCTTTAGTAGCTCCAACCATAATGTCGATATCTGATTTTAATAAATTCTCATAACTTGGGTTAACAGCCAGCTGACCGTCAATTCTTACTACTCTTGCTTCAGACATTGGTCCGTTGAAAGGGATATCTGTAATGGCAATCGCTGCAGAAGCTGCCAAACCTGCCAATGCTTCAGGCATTACTTCTTTATCGTAAGAAATTAATGAGATCATCACCTGTACTTCTGCGTGGAAATCTTCAGGGAAAAGAGGACGCAATACTCTGTCCACCAATCTCATTGTAAGCACTTCATCATCAGATGGTTTTGCTTCTCTACGGAAGAAATTTCCAGGAATTCTTCCACCTGCATAAAACTTTTCTCTGTAATCTACCGTTAATGGTAAAAAGTCTACACCAGGATTTGCTTCTTTGTTGGCTACAACTGTTGCTAAAAGCATAGTTCCACCACATTTCACCACTACAGATCCGTCAGCCTGCTTAGCCAGCTTTCCCGTTTCAATAGTGATTTCCCTGCCGTCTGCAAGGATAATCGTTTCTGTAAACGCTTGAGGTATACTCATAAATTTGCTTCTTTATACTCCGTATTGAGTATGATTAATATTTAAACTCTTTAAATTTTCGTTTGCAAAGGTACTATATAATAATGATATATTAAATTTTTCGATTGCTTAAATAGGCGCTTAAAATACAAAAAATTGGCTATCAATTGATGAATGTCTGAAAATTTATATCATTAATGTGAACTTATTCACCATTTATGAAAATAAAAAGTACTTTTTTGAGGATAATGTATTGAAAAATCCTGTTGTTTTTGTATTATTGTCTCAAAAAATGAAAATAACACATTGATCTGAAAAAAGTATATGTTTCATTTTAAAAATTAGTAAAATTATTGCAAACCAATAGGCTGATCCCTATATTTGCCCTACTTCACCAATTACAATGCTGTAGGTTAAAAAAGTTAAGGAATTATCCTTATCCAGATAAATAAATGTTTATGATTAATAAAGAAGTACAATCTCAAAGCAGGAATTATACGGTTCCGTTGATTACCATTACCCTGCTGTTTTTTATGTGGGGATTCATCACCTGTATGAATGATATCCTGATCCCGTATCTGAAGCAACTATTCAATCTTACCTTTTTCGAATCCATGCTGGTACAGTTCTGTTTTTTCGGAGCTTACTTTATCGGATCACTGATTTATTTCATCATCTCCATTACCAAAGGAGATCCCATCAATAAATTAGGCTATAAAAAAGGAATTCTGTTCGGAATTTTTCTCGCGGCATTGGGCTGTGTTCTGTTCTACCCGGCAGCTACGTTTTCATATTACCCTCTGTTTCTGGGTGCTTTGTTTATTTTAGGACTAGGCTTTACAGTATTGCAGATTACCGCGAATGCTTATGTTTCCCTGCTGGGAAGTGAAGAATCTGCATCCAGCCGACTGAATATGACTCAGGCTTTCAATGCGTTCGGAACAACGATTGCCCCGGTACTTGGAGGTCATCTTATTTTTGAATTTTTCTCTTCTCCGGACGGATCTTTCAGTGCGGTAGCGACAAGAATTCCTTACCTTATTTTTGCAGGGATCCTTTTACTGGTTGCTTTATTGATTTCCAGAGTTAAACTTCCTTCATTCCAGATGGGAGAAGAGGAGATTGTAAAAGGTTGGGGAGCCCTTGAATTCAGCCACCTGAAATTCGGGGTATTCGCCATGTTCTGCTATGTAGGAGGAGAAGTTGCCGTAGGAAGTTTTATCATCAGTTTCCTGGAGCAGCCACAGATTATGGGTTTTAATGAGATCATCAGTAAAAATTATCTTTCTTTATATTGGGGAGGAGCGATGATTGGCCGTTTTCTCGGAGCTATTTCTTTAAACCAGTCTTTAAGTCAGCAAAAAAAGGCTCTATATATGCTGGGAGCAGCAGCAGCCGTTTTCCTTGTGATTTTCAGTATTGTCAATCTTACTTTCAGCCAGATCAGCTTTTTCATTGTGTTTATCATCCTTAATTTTATTGCCTTTTTCATAGGTAAAGCAGCTCCGGCAAGAACATTATCCATCTTTGCCGCCATCAATGTTGCGTTGTTAATTTCTGCTATGGTAAATCATGGAGAGCTGGCGATGTACAGTATTTTAGGGATCGGAATTTTCAACTCTATTATGTTCTCGAATATTTACACACTGGCGATTTCAGGATTGGGTAAATATACCAGCCAGGGATCTTCTTTAGTGGTAATGGCTATTCTGGGAGGAGCTATTGTTCCGATATTCCAGGGATATCTTGCAGATCAGTTTGGAGTACAGCATTCGTTTATTATCCCTGTATTCTGCTATCTGGTTATTCTGATATTCGGGGCTTACTGTACCAAATATCTGGGTCATGTAGAAACTACAGAAACCAAATCAGGTCATTAAAATCAAAATCAAATCAAAATGTATAGGCGGAATATCTCAATGATATTCCGCTTTCTTTTTTCCAATTCTAAAATGTAACTTTTCATCAGAAAAAAGAACTTATCTTATCAACAGACACTATTATTATGAAAATACAGTTAAAGCTTGAATATGCAGTATTTCTACTGTCAGGAATCTATGCCTTTGCACAGACCGGATATTCCTGGTGGTGGTTTGCCGGACTTTTCCTTGCACCGGACATTTCTATGCTGGGATATACAGTGAATGCAAAAGTGGGTGCTTTTTGCTATAACCTCTTCCATCATTTTGGAATGGCTATTATCGTTTACTTTGCAGGAACAGCTTTGTCTCTACCCTATTTACAGATGACTGGCACTATTTTATTTGCTCATTCTGTGTTTGACAGAATTCTGGGGTACGGTTTGAAGTATCCGGATAGTTTTCAGAATACGCATTTGGAAAGGATTGGGAAGAAGGCCGAGTAGTGATGTTGAAAACCACCCCGTCAAAAATTCTTTGAATTTCCGCCACCCCTCCAAGGGAGGGGAATTATCGCACCTTCAGTTGATATTTTTGGTCAGGATTGAATTTCTGTTGATGCTTTTCTTGTTGGTTTCATGCGGCGGGATTTCTACTGGATGACACAATGGTAACGATGGTCTATCTACCTTTTGCTATTAAAAACTCTTTGTAGTATAAACAAAAAAGCAACCTCTTTCGAAGTTGCTTTTTATTTTGAAAATCTTTATAGATTATTTTCTTAAACCTAGTTCAGCAATAATTGCTCTATATCTTGCGATATCTTTGTTTTTAAGGTAATCTAATAAACTTTTTCTCTTACCTACCAATTTCACTAGAGATCTCTCTGTGTTGAAATCGTGACGGTTAGCCTTTAGGTGTTGAGATAAGTGATTGATTCTGAAAGTGAAAAGAGCGATTTGTCCTTCAGCACTTCCTGTGTCTTGTGCAGATTTCCCGTGTTTTGCGAAAATTTCCTGCTTTTTGTCTGTTGTTAAGTACATTCCAATATTGTTTAATGATTATTATGTAACGGGTGCAAAATTACGACTATTTTTTGATTCTGCAAACATTATTGATTTCATATATCAAATTTGATAGAAAAAAATGTTAAAAATTTCTTAACAAATTGTATGCAATCCAACGAAAAGGCAGTAATTTTGCATACGAATTACAAATGAAAAAAATTATATTCTTTACAGCGGTTACTACTTTTTTATTCATCGGATTTACTTCGGTAAAAGCCCAGAAGAATGCTGATGATAAAATAAAAAAAGTTCTTTACTTCAATCCTGAGGTAGAGCCTGATATTGACGAAATAAAAGACCCTACCAACAACGCTTTCTTTGATGCCGTTACCGATAACTTCAGTAACAGAAGAAATAAAATGCTCCGCGCTGAAGTTCAGGTTCCCTTCGACAGTATAGATAAGCAAACTATTGCCGATTACTGTCTGAACAATGATGCAGATTTTGCTATTGTCTCCAAAGTGAGATATTTCAAAGTAGGATTTGGCAAGTATGTTTTCTCCAATCAGGTGGTTGTGAGTATGAAACTCTTTGGTGCTGACGGAACGCTTGTCACCGAAACCGATCATGATACCTACCGCAAAAATATGCGCCTGCTGGGTTCTACCACCAACTCTGTTAAAATAGGAACCGAAGGAGCGATCAAAGGAATCATAAAAAAACTGAGAAAGCTGAAATCGACGGAAGCAGAGCTTTAGGGTTTAAGGTTTTGAGTTTAAGGTTGAAACACACAGCCTTTTATCATCAATAGTCAATTTTGCTTCGCAAGTCAATCGTGAATTTTGTCAGGAAGATTCATGGCTTATCGGACAAATTTATCATTTATCATTTATCATTTATCATTCATAATACATTTATAGACTTCAACCTGTAGTATATCTCCATGTATATCAATGATTTGACAACTTTCATTAGTTTAGTTTCATCTTAAATCTAAATAATTATGAAAAATTCAAATCTAAAAAAACTGAGCAGAGAAAGCCGGAAAGAAATCCTGGGAAGTATCATACACCTCCAAAAATGTCAATATCATTTTGAATGTCCCGGAGGCTCGTGCTGTCACAGAGTATGTATTGCTTACGCATGTCCCGAATTATAAATATTTTCATGTTAAATAAAGCACTTGTTCACTCTTAAGAACAGGTGCTTTTTATTTAAAAAACACTATAAACAACTGATTAACAATTAAATATTTTCGCCAAATAATGATTTATTAAATATTTTTTACTATTTTAGACTAACATTAAAACCAAAATCTCATGAAAAATTTAAAGAAACTCAGTCGGGAAAAAGCGAAACAAATTAATGGCGGATCCATGGAAAGATGCAGCGAAACGAATCCTTGTGCTGTCGGATGGTGCTGTTTTGGAATCTGTTCACCCTTCATCTGCCTTGAATAAAAGATAAAATCAAATCATAAAAATCAAAACTCATGAAAAATCTAAAAAAACTCAGCAGACAAGTACAAAAAGAAATTAAAGGCAGCGGACCTTTCAAAAGATGTACAGAACATTACGAATGTCCGGGAGGATCATGTTGTCACAACATCTGTGTTGTCAATCCATGTCCGCTGGAATAATATATGATCATTACAGACACCTGCATTCGTAGGTGTTTTTTATTTAAAACATCAATAAAACACTGATTTAGAGTAAAATATTTTCACTCGTAAATGAATAATATAGAAATATTTACTATTTTAGTCTGACATTAAATCCAAACTATAACGCTATGAAAAATCTAAAAAAACTCAGCAGAGAAGCCGCCAAGCAAATTAATGGTGGTATCGGACCGTTCAGATGCAGCATTACAAGACCTTGTTCTGTTGGATATTGCTGTAATGGAGAATGCCTTGACCATGACTGCATGATAGAGCCTTAATTTAAATATAATCATATCATATGAAGAATTTAAATCTTAAGAAGCTTAACAGGCTGGAACAAAAAAACATTAAAGGAAGTGGAATAAAAAAATGTGGTGACAATTCAGATTGTGGCCCTTATCAATGCTGTACAAACGCTGTCTGCATCTACATTCCCACCTCAGAATGCGAACCAATGTAAAGAATATTGGAATTTAAAATTTAATTTTTGCACATCCGTTTCGGCGGGTGTTTTTTTTACCCTTATTCTGAAGCATTAAACTTTAATTAATCCTTAATTTTGCCAGTTTATTGCTCAGTCTTAAAAATTTGAATTATTTTTGCATATCCAAAAAATTTCACGTTTTGAATTCTAGAGACGAACTTATCTTCAACCCTGCCGATATTGCCGAAACACTCAGCGAACTTCCTGCTGATGAGAGGCTGCTCGCATTCCTGAAGGTTCCGAAAGAATACAAAGCAGAAGTTTTTTCACACCTTGATCCCGATTTTCAGGAGGAAACCATCAGAAGTATCGGAAGCGATGAAGTTTCTGAAATCCTGAATGCTATGACTCCGGATGACAGGACTGCTCTTTTCGAGGATTTCCCGGATGAGCTGATCAAGTATTCCATTAATCATCTTAATCCGCAGGAAAGAAGGATTGCTTTAAAGCTTCTTGGTTACAATTCGGATTCGATTGCCCGTCTGATGACGCCTTACTATATCCAGATCCGTAAGGAATGGACGGTAAAAAGATGTCTTCAGCAGATCAAAAAGGTAGGAAAAAGAGTGGAAACCATGAACTACCTTTATGTGGTGGATGAAAGGAACCGCTTAATTGATGACCTTGCCATCGGAACCTTACTGCTGGAAGAGGAAGATACTTTGGTTTCCGACATTACAGACAATCATTTCGTGGCGATTACTACCACTACGTCCAAAGAAGATGCGGTAACTTATTTCGAAAAGTATGACCGTGGTGCTCTTCCTATTATTACAGAAGCCGGTGTTCTGGTAGGAATTGTGACAATTGATGACATTCTCGATCAGATTGAACAGCAGAACACGGAGGACATCCAGAAGTTCGGGGGATTGGAAGCATTGGATCTTCCTTACATCCAGACTTCATGGACAGAAATGATTAAAAAAAGAGCTACCTGGCTGATTATTTTATTTGTTTCGGAAATGCTGACTGCTTCTGCGATGGGATATTTTGATAAAGAAATTGAAAAAGCAGTTGTTCTCGCTCTATTTGTTCCTTTGATTATTTCCAGTGGAGGAAATTCCGGATCTCAGGCTGCAACGTTGATTATCCGAGCCATGGCGCTGCAGGAAATCAGTCTGAAAGATTGGTGGTACGTCATGAAAAAAGAAATTATCTCCGGATTATGTCTCGGAGCAATTTTAGGAGTGATCGGATTTATCAGAATTATGCTTTGGCAGCAGATTGGTTTGTTTGATTACGGACAATATTGGGTCTACGTAGGACTGAGTGTTTCTGTTTCCCTGATTGCCATTGTATTGTGGGGAACATTATCAGGCTCTATGATTCCGTTTGTCTTAAAGAAATTAAATCTCGACCCTGCTACTTCTTCTGCTCCGTTTGTAGCAACATTAGTGGATGTGACCGGACTTATTATCTATTTTACCGTAGCCGGACTTTTCTTAACCGGAAAACTTTTGTAATTTTAGGCATCATCTAACATGCCAATATGAAAATCGTTTCACTTGTACCTTCTATTACTGAGGCTTTATTTGACCTTGGACTGACCGAAAATGAAGTGGTAGGAAGAACAAAATTCTGTATTCATCCTCAGGATAAAATAAAAAATGTTGCCGTCATCGGAGGAACTAAGAATATCAATATTGAGAAAATTAAAGCTCTACAGCCGGATCTTATTCTTGCCAATAAGGAAGAAAATGTAAAAGAACAGGTAGAAGCTCTGATGGACGATTATAAGGTAATGGTAACCAATATTGACACGATTGAGGACAATTATTATCTGCTTAAAAACCTCGGAAAGCTTTTCGGAAAGGAAGACAGAGCACAGCTTTTCAATCTTAAAATTTATGATGTCCTGAATCAGGCAAAACTGGAAACTCCGATAAAAGCAGCTTATCTTATCTGGAAAAATCCTTATATGACCATTGGTTCCGATACTTTTATTCACAGGATTTTAACTGAAATTGGTTTTGAAAATATTTTTAAAGACAAAACCCGTTATCCTCAAATCACCACTGAAGACCTAGCAGATGCGGATGTCATTATGCTTTCGTCCGAACCTTTTCCGTTTAAAGAAAAACATATTGAGGAACTCCAGGTTTTCTATCCTGACAAAAAGATAATGATTGTAGATGGTGAAGCCTTTTCCTGGTATGGAACCCATATTGCCAAATGCGAGAATTATTTTAAAGAACTTCTCACAGAAATTCATTCAATGCAGCAAAGTTAGTTTTTCACCTCATCTTTACACTTTAAACCCTAAACATTAAACTTTAAATATTCAATTCACATGTCTGGTACAGTTATATTATCTGAAGGAGCAGAATTTGATCACGTACTACAGGAGGTTTCAAAATATATTCACCTGTATGTAATGGCGTTTGAAAAAGAAGAAAGAACCATTACACGTGTAGACAAACGCGAAAATATGTATGGAGGAAACGGTACGGTATACATGATACAGATGTTTGATCAGGAAGAACTTGCCAATAATCGTTTGGCCGCCTATATGGTTTTACTGAACAATGGTGATGAATCCGGGTTTCACACACACAACCAAAGAAATGAACAGGAACTGTACGTTGTGGTACATGGAAACGGAGAATACCGTGAAAGAACCGGAACCGATGGAGCAATACGTAAGAAAGTACTTCAAAAAGGTGATATTACGGCTATCAATTCTATAGGCTATCATTCTATTGAAAATACGGGAGATGAGCCTTTAATCATGTTTGTGATTACTACCAACAATCCATAAAAAACTCCGGCTGATATAGCCGGAGTTTTTATTTTTTTACAGTAAGTTTCGATTACAAAATCTTAGAAACTTCATTACAAAGCCATTCTAACAATTCACGGTCTTCTTTCGTGAAAGGGTCGATCGTATGAGAATCAATATCAATCTGACCAATGTTTTTTCCGTCTTTAAAAATCGGAACTACAATCTCTGCTTTTGTATCAATGGAACAGCTTAAATAATTGCTTTCTTCATGTACGTCAGGAACTACAAATGTTTCATTAGAAACTGCAACCTGACCACAGATACCTTTTCCGTAAGGAATAATTGTATGATCTGTAGGTGCTCCCACATAAGGGCCTAAAATCAATTCATCCTTATCTCCGTTTTTGAAATAGAAACCTGTCCAGTTGAAGTAAGGAATTTCCTGATCCAACAGGTGGCAGACTTTTTCAAGTTTTTCTTCTGTATTATGTTTGGGACTTTCAAGAATTGAGGAAAGTCTTTTCTTTAATTCTGACATTGTATTTATATTTTTAAGAGAATTGTTTTAGGGAAAGTTCTTCTTTATATCCGAACATTCCGCGCTCTTTAATCATTTCTGCTACGCCTTCCGGAACCTGAGTTTCCCAGCCTTTCACACAACATGCAATTTTTCTCAATATTTCTCTGGAATAAATTTCCAAAAACTCCGGATTATAATTCGTAATATCTACGATACGGTTGTTGTGTTTGAAATATTTGTATAATTCTTTCAGATTTTCTTCTACCTTCAGGTTGGAAGAATCCAACAGCTGATGAGTTTCCGGATCTTTGTAAGGATACAGGTATACTCTCATTCCGTTTCTGAAAAACTTACCGAATGCTTCAAGAATTCCTCCTGAAAGATTTTTATAATATTTCTCATCGAATACCATCAGCATATTATTTACCCCCATCGCTACTCCGATATCTCCACTTGTGTAAGAGGCAAAATAATCAATCAGTCTGTAATATTCAGAGAAGTTTGAAATAATAACAGTATACCCCAGTTTGGCAAGAATGTCTACTCTATCCAGGAAATCCCGTTCATCAATATCTCCGTCTGCTCTCAGATTGGAAATAGTGATTTCGATAAGGACTTCTGTTTCTTCATGGGTACAGGTAGCATCTTTGAAGAACATATCCATACCGTTTTTAAGCATATCAATGTTGACTTTCGTTACCGGTCTGAAACTTCCTCTTACCGCGAAAATATTTTTCTTGTACAAAACATCTGCCGGAAGCATATTACTTCCCTGAGAATTGAAGATCACTGCATCAGTCATTCCATTCTTTACCAATTGAAGAGACATCAGTCTGTTATCAACGTAAGCAAAAGCGGGTCCGCTGAAGTCGATCATATCAATTTCCAGATTATCTTTTGCAATATCATCGTAAAGAGATTCTACTAAAGTTCTCGGATTGTCAAAATAATGAAAGGCTCCGAAAATAAGGTTTACCCCAAGGTTTCCTAAAGTTTCCTGCTGAAGGGTAGCATCATTTTCTTTGAATTTTACGTGGATAACGATCTCATTGTAATCTTCATTTTCTTTAGTCTGAAAACGGATCCCTACCCAGCCGTGGCCTTTTACAGTCTTATCAAAATTGATAGTTGTTACTGTATTGGCATAAGAAAAGAATTTTCTATCCGGATTATTATCTCTTGAAATTCTCTCTTCAATCAAAGCTACTTCATATCGAAGCATTTTGCGAAGCCTGTTTTGGGTAACGTACCTGTTTTTTACTTCTTTTCCGTAGATGGCATCACTAAAATCTTTGTCATAAGCAGACATTGCCTTAGCAATCGTACCGGAAGCTCCTCCTGCTCTAAAAAAGTGGCGAACAGTCTCCTGCCCTGCTCCAATTTCTGCGAAAGTACCATAAATAGTAGGATCTAGATTAATTGTTAATGCTTTTTGTTTAGGAGTTAGTTTCTGATACATTAGGACATGAAATTTTTTGTAAATTTACCAAAATTAAACCAACCTCAAAACAAAATGAAGTTGAAATTTTTAGGAACCGGTACTTCACAAGGTGTACCCGTTATAGGCTGTACATGTGAAGTGTGTACTTCAGAAAATCCCAAAGACAAACGTTTACGTTCTTCCGTAATGATTACTACGGAGGAAAATAAAAAAATACTGATCGACTGCGGACCGGATTTCAGGCAGCAAATGCTTACCAACCACGAACATACCGTAGACATTGCGTTGATTACCCATGAACATAATGATCACGTCATCGGATTGGATGATATGCGGCCACTGATTTTTAAGAGTGGAAAAGATGTTCCCCTCTACTGCTATTCAAGAGTGGCTCATGAAATAAAAAACAGATTTCCTTATGCTTTTGCGGATGTAAGATATCCCGGAGCGCCTGCTTTTGAACTTCATGAAATTGAAAATAAACCTTTTCAGGTATTGGATACGGAAATTACTCCTGTAGAGGTCATTCACTATAAAATTACCGTGTTTGGATATAAGTTTAAAAAGCTTGCCTATATTACGGATGCCGGTTTTATTTCTGAAACAGAGAAGGAAAAACTGAAAGATCTGGACGTTCTGATCTTAAACTGCATCAGAAAATTTGATCCCCATCCTGCTCATTTTATCCTTCCCGATGTTATTAAATTATTTGAAGAGCTAAAACCTAAAAAATTATTTTTAACCCACATCAGTCATCATCTGGGACTGCATGATATTGAAGATAAGGAGCTTCCATCCGGAATACACCTTGCCTACGATGGTCTGGAACTTAATTTTTAAAAAAATTCTTCAAAAAGCTTTTGAACATTGAAAAAAGTTCCTATATTTGCACACCAATTTGAAACAAACATCAGGTTTGTCATCAACATCAAGCCCAGGTGGCGGAATTGGTAGACGCGCTGGTCTCAAACACCAGTTCTTAGGAGTACCGGTTCGATCCCGGTCCTGGGTACAAAAAACCTCTGAAATCATTTGATTTTCAGAGGTTTTTATTTTAAATATTACATCTTAAGACTGATCCCTCATAATTCCAAATTTTAATATTGAGTATATAGGCTCAAGATTGTTTTCTGAATCCCTGTAATGATCAAAGTCTAACCAGATTCTTCAATAAAAAGTAGAAATATTACTTATAAAAAAACAACAGAAAAATCAATCCTTATTCTTGAAAACAAACCATTAGAATTTTTAGGAAAAATATCCTATAGCTTATATCTTATACATGGACCGCTCCTTGCAATTACAAACCTTTATTTATTGAAAAACTTTGATCTCACCAATGATACCCGGCAATGGATTATATTTGTTTCGATCTTTATTTTAATCATACCTGTAACAACTATTTTTTACAACCTGGTTGAAAAGAGATTTCTCAATAAATAATACTCCATTAAATAATTTCCAGAAATAGAAAAGCTGAATAATAGTTTTATCAGGTAACTTAAAGCCACTAAGTATATGTTACGTATTATACTTCAGCTTATTAGGCAAGAATAAACCAGCTTCTGCTTTATAGTTTCTTGAGGAATAACGGTTAATTCCGATGTCGGTAAAAAACCTATAAAAAATAAAAGATGTCAGAGCTTTTATTTTTATTATCAGACATATAGAATTTTTCAGATAAAAACCCCTGAAAACTATTTTCAGGGGTTATCTTTATTTTACATTATATTTTTCAGTACCATCATCAGTAATTGAAGATTCTATTAACTGTTTATTTTTACTGACTGATTATAATACGAATACTTGTAAAATTTAATTAATATATGTTGAGTTAAAAGAAACAGATATCGGAGTACAAGCCATATTGGCTCCGGACGCAGTTCCGTTATTATATTGTCTGATCATTGCTATGTATAGCATGTGATTGCCGGCAGTTAAAAATTTAACAGAGGATAAATTGAACTGTGCCTGAGCACCTGGCCCTGACTCCTGAACTGTCTGGTAAACATTTGTAGCTACATTATCTATAAACAGAATAGCCTGATAAAAGCCTGTACCACCACCTGAAGGTAACGAGTAATAATCGATACCCAGCATAAAATTAATAAATAAAGCCTTACCACCTGCTGGTATTGTAATATTTTGAACAGTACCCGGAACAGGAGTATACCCCAGATCATTCACACTAAAGGTTGGTGAGCCAGGAACATTACTAACTGCATTTTCAGTTGTTGATACCTGGGCCGTTGTAGATACTGCAATAACATTACCTGACGCATCCACCCCAATAGCTTGTCCCGTTCCCGTGGGTGAAGACGAGTTTAGATTCGTAAACTTCAATCCTGAAACATTGGCGGTACCAGAATTTACTTCTAATCTGGCCCCTGGCGTTAAAGTTCCTACGCCGACATTTCCTGTAGGAGTAATGGTCATTTTGGGACTGTTATTGGTCATCAGATTCAGGGTATTTGAAGTAGTGGTTCCCACGTAGCCCGATCCTCCTCCAATATAAGTTTCCAGACTAACTGTACCATTGGTATGTGTAATACCAAAGCTATTATCAGCTGTACTAACAGTCAGCTTAGTATTGGGTGTTGTTGTGCCTATTCCTACATTTCCACTTGAAGTAACAGTCATTTTTTGGGTGTTATTGGTCATAAACCTCAGATCATTAGCAGTAGTGGTTCCCACGGTAGCTGCCCCTCCTCCGATATACGTTTTTAAGTTAACTGTACCATTGGTATGATTTAATCCAAAGCTGCTATCAGGCGTACTGATGGTAAGTTTCGTATCAGGGGTTGTGGTACCAAGGCCTACAAGGCCGTTGGCAGCATCCACTGATAAGGTGCTCCCGTCTACAGAAAATGCATTGGTTTGTGTTCCTGTAAAGGCAAGGGTATTGGCTCCTTGTGTAACGGTACGGTTTGCTGTTAAAGTGCCGTCTGTGTTATAAATATTGGCAGATGCAGGTGCTGCCGGCAAAGCTTTCCATGTTGCCACTCCGCTGGCATCGGATGTTAGCACCTTATCTGTACCCTGGGTACCATCTACGATTTTCAAAGCTCCGCTTGTGGAGGATTCAATCTGAAGTTTATTGGTAGGGCTCGTTGTACCGATACCCACATTTCCTGAGGATTTGATCGTCAGTCTTGGTGCGTAGTCTGTTGCATTTCTGGTGGAAAACTGTAACCCGGCATAGCTGTTGGCAGCATCACGGTCAATTCCTGAAATGCTGGCCCCGGAAAGTCCTGTTTCAGATGTTGACGGAATAAACCCCAGCTCAGCAAACTGCCCGCCGGTGCTGTTTAAATTATAAAGCGTAATATTTCTTGCTATTCCTTGCAGACATGCAGCACCACAATTTTCAATTCCTGCAGAAATGGTACTTGTTGTCGCTCCCGGGCTGTTTTGGACTGACAGAGAAGAAGCGGGAGCTATGGTACCGATTCCCACTCTGCTGTTCGCTGCATCTACGGAAAAGTTTTTTCCGTTCACAGAAAATGCATTGGTTTGTGTTCCTGTAAAGGCAAGGGTATTGGCTCCCTGTGTAACGGTACGGTTTCCTGTTAAAGTGCCGTCTGTGTTATAAATATTGGCAGATGCAGGTGCTGCCGGCAAAGCTTTCCATGTTGCCACTCCGCTGGCATCGGATGTTAACACCTTATCTGTACCCTGGGTACCATCTACGATTTTCAAAGCTCCGCTTGTGGTGGATTCAATCTGAAGTTTATTGGTAGGGCTCGTTGTACCGATACCCACATTTCCTGAGGATTTGATCGTCAGTCTTGGTGCGTAGTCTGTTGCATTTCTGGTGGAAAACTGTAACCCGGCATAGCTGTTGGCAGCATCACGGTCAATTCCTGTAATGCTGGCTCCGGAAAGTCCTGTTTCAGATGTTGACGGAATAAACCCCAGCTCAGCAAACTGCCCACCGGTGCTGTTTAAATTATAAAGCGTAATATTTCTTGCTATTCCTTGCAGACATGCAGCACCACAATTTTCAATTCCTGCAGAAATGGTACTGTTTGTAGCTCCCGAACTGTTTTGCACAGACAGGGAAGAAGCAGGAGCTATGGTACCGATTCCCACTCTGCTGTTCGCTGCATCTACGGAAAAGTTTTTCCCGTTCACAGAGAATGCATTGGTTTTTGTCCCTGTGAATGCTAAAGTATTAGCTCCCTGTGTTACGGTTCTGTTTCCGGTAAGGGTCCCGTCTGCATTATAGATATTAACGGGATTGGCCAGCTTTGTCCATACGGAACCATTATAATAATAATAGCCAACGGCATCAATATTCACAGCAGTACCCGTTTGCGTTCCGGTAGCTACGCTGTTTACATAAATTAGGGTTGAAGTAGGAACACCTGTCATACTTTGAGCTCTCTGTCGGTCCAGTCTGGTAATCAGAACACCATCTACATTGGTAGAAGTGCCTGTTGCATTTTTGGCATTGATATCAAAAGTAGCAGCCGGGCTGGTGGTATTAATACCTACTTGTGAACGTACTTTGCAAAAAGCAAGCAACAATATCACCACTGGTAATACTTTTTTTTTCATAAATTTTTGTTTTAATTTTTAATAATATCGACATTCTAAATTCGATATGGCAAAACTAAAAACAAACCAGAGCTACAACAAGATAAGCACTACATCAAAGATACAACATCAGCATATCAAGCATGCAACAAAACAAATAATAAACTGAAATTCAATAACAAAAAATACATCTGAATATTCAAATAATATAAAACAACTATAATTCTTAAGAATTCCAACAACTATTTTATCTTATAGAAAAAATTTACGTTACACTCACTCCACAAGCCTTCCACTAATCCCCTAGTCCAATTGTACAAAAAAAAGAATTCTTAACAGCTGTTTTAATACTGAATCCTCTGGCTTTTGCGTACTGGCCATGCGCTCAAATTCTTTTTATTCCCAGCCTAAATTGTAATTTAAAACAGTATCAGCCTTTCATATTCAATCTTTCCTCCTGCAGATCCAATAGCCGCAGGTGTTTTCTGATGATATTTTCATCCAGTAAAAGTTCTTCGCGGTTTTTATGGATGAGCCAGTTTCTTTGGGTGTTGAGAATGTCAATATAAATATGCCTGTATTCTTCGTAATTTAAAATAATTTCAGAACTGCTCAACTGATTTTCATATTTCTGTAACTGATCCTTCAACGCCGGAAAGCTTTCTATTTTATCAGCATAGTCGTTGCGGATTTTTTCAAGGGCTACTTTTGCCAGACTGTTCTGAATGTCGTAATCTATCTCTTTCGCACTTCTTATGAAATCGCGGTCTACCGGCGGAAATTTCTTAAGTAAAAAAGGAAGCGTAAGTCCTTGTAAAAGCAGTGTCAACAGGATTACAATAAATGTGATAAACAGGATCATATTTCTTTGCGGAAACGGAGACCCGTCATCTAAAGTCATGGGAATGGAAAGAGCTGCTGCCAGGGAAACTACACCCCGCATACCGGTCCATCCAATAATCAGGGGAGTTTGCCAGCCCGGTGACTGTGGATCGGCAACGGTAATAAAATTCCTCATAATTAAGGTTGTTATCAACGCACCATATCCTGCTAAAATTCGGACAATAATCAGCACCACAGTGACTGCAATTCCATAGCCTATCGCAGTATAAATATCAGTGTCACCTAAGCCGGAAACAATTTCCGGTAAATCTAAGCCGATAAGCATAAAAACGATCCCGTTCAACAGAAAGCAAAGACTTTCCCATACTGTTACGGTACGTATCCGGGATGCACTGCTTAGAAAATCATGACTCCGGTAAGAAAGAAACAGTCCTCCGGTTACCACGGCCAGAACTCCGGATGCATGAAGTTGTTCTGCCGCCAGATACATAGAAAACGGCGCGATAAAAGTCAGCAGAATATCTATATTTGAATCGGTAGGCAACATTTTATGGATTTTCAGAAAAACGTATGCAATCACAAGTCCTATTCCCAGGCCTCCTAAGCACATCCATACAAAACTTCCGGCTGCTTCATGCCAGACAAACTGCCCGGTTGCAGCAGCGATCATGGCAAACCTGAAAATAATCAAAGAAGAAGCATCGTTCAGCAAGCTTTCGCCTTCCAGAATAGAAGCCAGCCTTTTCGGGACTTTTACAAATTTTAAAATTGCTCCGGCGCTCACAGCATCAGGTGGAGAAACAATTCCGCCCAATAAAAAACCGAGAGCGAGAGAAAACCCGGGAATAAAATAATTAGCAAAAGCAGCAACGGACAGTGCGGTAAAGAAGACCACTACAAAAGCAAAGCTGAAAATAATCCTGCGCCATCTCCAAAGTTCTTTCCATGAGGTTGACCATGCCGCTTCGTATAATAATGGAGGCAGGAAGATGATAAATAATAATTCGGGCTCTATTTTAACAGGTGGCACCCCGGGAATAAAACTTATGACAAGTCCGGCCAATACCAGTAAAACCGGATATGCTACTTTAATCTTATTAGCCAGCATGATCAGCATAGTAATTAAGAAAACCAGGAACAGGTAAAATTCAAAGTTTTTAAGCATAGGAAAAATTTAGAGACTTAAATATATATCAAATTTTTAAAAATTTAATCCTTTACCGGTTTTAGTCTCATCAGAAAAATGTTATCTTTTTCGCTTATACCGCAGCTGTATCAATCCGGTTTCAAATGTTGTTGCGGTAATACATTCAAGTGCATGTTCAGGCCGGCCATCTTTAAAAAGTTTTGTTCCGCTGCCTAATAATACAGGAATTACCGAAATAATAAATTCGTCTATCAGATCATGTTTCAACAATTCATTGATTATTTCAGCACCACCGTCACAATAAATATTCTTTCCTTCCATGGATTTTAAACGGTTAACTAATTCTGCTATATCTCCGGTATAGAAAGTCGTCCTGCCTTCTTTTGGCCTTGTGGTTCTCGTGATTACGTAAATATCCCGCTGCCCGTTGTCATAATGAGATGAGCCAATTTCTTTCATCACATAATCATAGGTTTTTCTACCTATAATAATGGTATCAATTCCGGCATTAAAGTCTGCATAGCCGTAATCCTCGCCTTCTTTTTCAACTATTTTCAGAAAGCTCAGATCATCATTGGGTTTTGCTATATAGCCATCTAAACTCATGGCAATGAAAAGTGATAGATTTCGCATTGATTTTGATTTTAATATTGCAGCAAATTTACTTCTATACTACGATCTGCACTTTGTAAAAATGCGACAAATTAAAGTAATGAAGGTACAAGTCCGGTATTTCTCTTGATTCCATTGTAAGATGTGACTAATGCCTGTTCTCTATTTCTTCAAAATACCTCATCACTTTTTCCTCAGTGTTGTTTTGCAAATTGACCTTACTGTCAAAAAGTTCTGCTCTTAAGTGCCTGTATAAGGATACTGCGTTTCTCAAGCTTTCCAATAAAGATTGTCTGTTATAATCCGGAATGGTAAGTTTTAATTTTTCGAGGTCTGAAGTTTTTAAAGCTGTTTCCACTTTTCTGACTCCACGAGGTAAATTTCCGTTTTTGATGTGGAGTAAAGGTCCAAACACAACCATGCGCAGAAATCCCATAAAGTCGTATGCTTCAAAATATTCTCCACGTCCAGTTTTCAGCAATGCATAATGGATCCAGGTCCAAAAACGGTCCTCTATCCACTGATAATCCGGATAAGGAAACCTGGCTTCTGTGTGATGAATAATGTTCGTAAGCTTCTCACCTTTGTCAATAAGGAGAACCGGAGTTTCAATACGGTTCTGAAATTCTTCAAGGTTTAAAAACTTGATATCCACATGCAAAAGCGGATTGTCATACAGGCATATCAGCAATCTCGGCTCTCCCACGTGCTCGCCTGTAAACCCTGACAAGAAATCTCCCAGCTTTTTTGCGTAGTCAAGCATTAGATTCTTATCGTGGGAAATTTTTTGTTGGGTGACAAGAATGAGGTCAAGATCTGAAAATTCATCTATTTCATCGGTAATCCAGGAACCTGCAACAGCTAATCCTATAACATTGTCGTCCGGTTCTAAAATCTCTTTTGCTCTGTTGGCGAATTCTTGCTGTATCATTGGTTATTCGTTCTTTTAGGTTATCTGTACATGTTAAGCCAGCTTTGAAGTATATTTTGAATCACTTTTAAATATACAAAAATATCCCTTTTGCTGATCATTTCTAAGCTGAATCCTATCCTCAACTACGGCTTATATCATTTAATTTCATTAATAATAAATCCCAGCCTGTAGTCTGGGATTCATTATTTATAATTTATAAAACGTTCACATGAAATAACATATGTATGATCGTCTTATTTAAGGATTGCTGTTCTTTTTTAAAACAATCTGTTATGAAGAGATCTCAAGGCTTCTATCTTGTAAGCAGAGGAAACAAGCAGCGAAATATTATTTTCACTTCCTCCATAGGAAATCATTCTGATCGGAATATGTTTTACCGCCTCGGAAACAATAGTGGCATATCCGTTGTTGTTTTTTCTGAAATCACCTACGATACAAACGATAGACTGTTCGTTATCAATTTCAACGGCTGAAAAAGATTCCAGTTCTTTCACAATTTCAGAAAGATAATCGGTTTGGTCTATGGTAAGTGAAACGGCTACTTCAGAAGTGGTAATCATATCAATAGGGGTTTTGTAGCGTTCAAAAACTTCAAAAACCTTTCTTAAAAATCCGTAAGCCATCAACATTCTTGAAGACTGAATACGAATTGCCGTAATATGATCTTTTGCTGCAATAGCCACAATCTGATTCTGATTGGTAGCTTCTCCGGAGATCAGTGTTCCGGACGCACTCAAATTCATCGTATCCAGCAATCTTACCGGAACATTATATTTTCTTGCCGGAAAAACACTTTGGGGATGAAGAATTTTAGCCCCAAAGTAAGATAATTCAGCAGCTTCATCAAAGCTCAGTCTGGCAATGGATTTTGTATTTTGAACATATCTCGGATCATTATTATGGAATCCGTCAATATCTGTCCAGATCTGGATTTCTTCAACCTGGAGTGCCGCCCCTAATAATGACGCGGTATAATCTGAACCACCTCTCTGTAAATTATCAATTTCACCTTCAGCATTTCTGCAGATGTATCCCTGGGTGATAAATAAGGTTTCCTCAGGATATTCTGAAATTTTACGGGCTGCATGTTCTCTGATATAATCAATATTGGGTTCTTTATCTTCATCAATCAGCATGAAGTCAAGTGCTGACAATAACACTGACGGAATTTCAATTTCTTTTAAATGTAAATGGAAGAGCGTTGTTGAAATAATTTCTCCCTGAGCCAGAATAACACGTTCCGCACTGGAATTAAAATTTTTATTTTTAAATTGATAAAAGAGATCAAATATTTTGTCAATGAACAGTAATGCTTCTGAAGTACCTTCTTCCGTTTTAAATAATTCATGGACAAATTTTTTGTATTTGTCATACAGTACATCAATATGTTGGTAAGCAGCTTCAATATCTTTGTTTTCATACAGCGCTGATAACTTTACCAAATCGTTGGTAGTTCCGGAAACAGCTGATAAAACAACCAGATGTTTGTCTGCTGCCTGAGATCTGATGATAGGTAATAACTGTTCGATTCTTTCCGGACTTCCTACTGAAGTTCCTCCAAATTTTAATACTTTCATAATAGATATAATTGTTAAATATTTTCCAAAAAAAAAGAGCTTGTCGTGATGACAAGCTCCTGATATATTTTAGTTTCTAACCAAAGGAAAATGACTCACGACGTTCGACGTAAGTTCTGTTTCTTTGCTTTTTTAAGGTTAGATAAAATCATTTTCTTTTTTTGCTGGGCAAATATACACATTTTTATTGATCTCCGCCTAAAAAAATTGATTTTCCTAAATTCTACGTCCAGGTAGTGTTTTTTTTGTAAAATGCAGTATTTATACGTAATCATATCTTTTAAAATAAAAATAAATTTGTGCCATTGAGTTCCATTTTTTCACCAATCACTTTTTTTTAACACCATTAAACTAATACTATGAGTGTATGAATGAATTATTAAAGCATAATAACCTAAATTAAAAACAACTAAGCATGAAAATCAAAAATCTTTATTCCCTGATTACAGTATTTACAGCTACAGCGATCACATACGCACAAGTAGGAATTAATACAGTAACCCCCCAGGCAACATTGGATGTTGCAGGAAATACAAGCACAACTATGAAGGATGGTATTTTACCTCCAAGAGTTTCTAAACAACAGTTGGCTTCTAAAGATGCCGGAACGTATGGAAGTGCTCAGGCAGGAGCACTGGTTTATATTACAGATACTACAGCTCCTTCAGGAACTACACCAAGTTTATCACAGGTTGCAGATATCAGCAACAATGGATATTATTATTTTACAGGATCAGCATGGGTTCCTTTTTCGGTCAACCTTTATAATGCAGATGGAATACTTTCAGGAAACAGAGTGGTAACGCAAGATGCCAGTACACTGGCATTTACTTCAACCTCTACCAATGGTTTTTCTGTGGATGGAGCAACATTTTCTGTGGATGCGGCCAATGACAGAGTCGGATTAGGAACCGCATCACCTGAAGCAAGATTCCATGTGGTTTCTACCGTTCCAACCTTAAACCGATATAATTTAATTGATGCTACTGCCGGAACCAACCAATATGGAATTATGGCTTTACGAAACACTTCCGCTCTGGCCACAGGAAATTATTCTTTACTTGGGTTTACCAACAGCGGACCCGCTTCGGGAGGTGCCAACTGGGCATTAGGATCAATCCGTACAGGATCAACATTGACCAATGGTTCGGAAGAAGATTTTTATATCGGAAACTCTACCGGTGGAGGTTTAATCGAGAGAATGAGAATTAACCCTACCACAGGAAATGTAGGAATAGGAACTTCTTCTGCATCGAATAAACTTCACATTAACGCTACCAACCCGGTAAGACTGGAAGGATTACAAGCCGCTTCAGGAACTTCAGGAAGTTTAACGGTCAACAGTACGGGTGTGGTACAATTAAAGAACTCAGCAAGCATCAGTGCTGCAAGAGGCACAGGGATCGTAACAATTACGACGAACAATACTTTTGTAAACACCTCAGTTTCGGCAAAAACTTTTGATAACCTCAGTGAAATGGCAGGAAATACTTTCATTGCGTCTTCTACAGGATTGTATAAGGTTGATTTCATTGTTAATTATCCTCAACGAGGAGCAACAGAAGATGGTGGAGACGGATATCTTGGATACGCCCAGATCAGTCTGAACGGAATTCAGCAGTCGTTTACCAATACCAAAGTCACTTTACCCGAAGCCAGTGGAGCTCCATCATTTGTTTCATGCACCAATTCTACTTTGATCAAAATGAATGCGGGTCAGGTACTTTCATTTCAGGCACTTTCTTTTGGATCTACCCCCAACACCACCAATATTGTAGCTCCTTTCACCATTAACGTAGTCCGTATCGACTAATCTTTCGGATTACAATGAAACAGGTAAAACATTCCCATTTACCTTACAGGCAAAATTCTATCAACACAAATATAAAAGAACACCAGCAACAATACTGGTGTTCTTATTTTTTGTTTAAATAGGGTTACCACTCCGGATTCCCAAGATATAATAATTTTTATGCTACATTGACTCCGAAAATATGCCCCACCAACGCTGTAATTCCCATCGCAACGGTACCCCAGAAACAGATTCTCAGTACGGCTACTTTGATACCGGAACCTCCGGCTTTTGCAGAAATTGCTCCTAAAAGCATCAGAAAGATGATTGAAAAACCATATTGGAAATACACCATTTGTTTGAGTGGCGCCAGAAGAGAAACGGTAAAAGGTAATAAAGCTCCCACAGCAAATGAACAGAATGAGGCCATTGCTGCCTGCAATGGTTTAGCCTGTGTTATTTCATTAATTCCCAGTTCATCACGGGCATGGGCACCAAGTGCATCATGTTCTGTCAGTTCAATGGCAACCTGCATTGCCGTTTCTTTGGTACAGCCTCTTTTTTCATACACTTTGGCGAGTTCTCTAAGCTCTATTTCCGGCATCTCTTCAAGTTCACGCTTTTCACGGATCAAATCTGCTTTTTCCGTATCCTCCTGAGAGCTTACAGAAACATATTCACCGGCAGCCATAGACATTGCTCCCGCGATCATTCCTGCTAATGCAGCAAGAATAATGATATGACGTTCCGGTTCTGCAGCCGCAACGCCAATGACAATACTTGTGGTGGATAACAATCCGTCATTAGCTCCCAGTACAGCTGCCCGGAGCCAGCCTACCCTGTTTACATAATGTTTCTCCAGCTGATGATGCATAATTTTTATTTTGGTGCACGTTAAAGTTACCCAATATTTCGTCAAGAATCAATTTAAATTACCTCATTTCATTTGGGACAGATTTATTTTCAGACCTTATTTTCAGTATAAAAATCCAGTAACCAATGAATAGTATTTCAAGAATACAATCGATCATATAAGTCCATCTGATCACATTGTTCAGATAATAATAGAGATCAATCCCTGCCAGCCCGGTACAACAGAGCATGATGGCGAGAATAACCAAAGGGCTCTGCTTTATTCTTAGTACATATACAATAAGAAGAATATAAGGAAAAAGCAGTAAGCTGACCGTTTTTACCAGCCATATATCCGTTTTGGGACCCGTGATTTTCAAAAAGCTTTCCAGGTGTACAAATGGCCATATGATGGTCAACAGAAAATAAAACATTTGAATATAGGCCGGAATTTGGTATTTTTTCATGAAGCACGATTTATGAAGTCCATTTTCATGAGATATTATGTACCTCAATGATCATCTATTTATATCTATGATAAGCCATGTGCTTATTTTCCGGCCTGTCATTATCAGGAATATTTTTTTCTCTGCGCTGTTTTTCGAGATCTTTATAGAACGCATGAAGCTGTTTCATTTCATCGTCTGTAAGATTTTCAATTTCTTTTATTGTGTAGGAGCTTTTGCTCGCTGCCGTCAATTCATCAAGCTTATCCTGAAGCGCTTTTATATCTTTATTCTGTGCATTCCGGATAAAAAATACAGTAAGCCCGGCAATACCTAAAAAGGCACTTCCTTTAATATATACAGGCCAATCCTGCCATCGGTTTAAAATATCTTTAATCATACTTATTATTTTTTAAAATTCCTTTTGTAAAAACAAGCCATACGGATTGCTCCATATGACCGGTTTTCAACATTAATCTCTATAAATCTATGCTAACTAAAAGAAGATCTTACGGTTTTCAATTTTAACCGTATTATTTCTTTCCAGCATTTTTATTGTTCTTATCACCGTTTCCACACAAAGCCCGGTAAGATTAGCGAGCTGCTGTCTGGTAAGGGGTATTTTAAAAGAGAAAGGTGCTTTTTTTTCCTGAAGGTTTTTAAAACATGTCATGATCCCGATAAGCCGCTCAGCCGGATGCAGTGAGGAGTTTTTCTGCAGCATAATATACTGGTAGTACAGATGACTTGACATCGCATGACAGACATTAAAATATAAATGGGGATATGTCCTGAGCAAGCTAAAAAAGTTATTTTTACATAGTCTTAAAATGACACAATCTGTGAGCGTTACCGAATCCACAGGATATTTTCTGTCCAGGAACAGAATGGAGTCTCCAAAACTCTGCCCGGAGGAAAAAATATTCTGGATAAATTCCTTACCATCTTCACTGGTATTGGCAAGTTTTACTTCTCCCTGCATGATCTGATAGTAATATAGTGCTTCATTTCCTTCCTGGAAAATAAATTCGCCGGGTCCGTATTCTTTAATTTCTGCTCCTGCAGAATGAAGAGTTCTTTCATTGATTGCCATAATTCCTTTTTTTAATGTTTCTCCTTCAATATGTTCTTACCAATGAATTCCCATTGAATAAGATACTACTGAATGTTGTAACTTGTTATTTCATAATAAATCGCCCATGCTGCAAACACAATGACAATGATCCATATCCAGAAAGGAATGGTTTGGGGTGTTTCACTTCCATTGATCAGGAAGCTTTTCTGATTTCCTTTATCATACGCATTGATCATTAAAGAAAGTGTTCCGTCCACCACGTCTTTATTTTTAAGGCCTTCTATCCGTATTGCCGGGCCATTGGCTACGGTAAACTGTATTTTTCTGATCCCTTCTTTTCCGGATGGTGAATGACTTATGATTTTAAGGGTATGCTCACCATCTGTAAGCTTTTGGGTATCGAGATCAAAAACAATGGGAGTATCCAGTTCTGCAATGGGAGCCGGATCGTCATCAATAAATAAAAAAACTTTGCTTTTATCTTTAGTCATGATCTTGAATTTTCACCTGAAAAAACGGAATATTTAATATGGGATTTATCTTTTTCTCCCGGTCTGAACAGATATTTGGCAGAAAGTATAAAAGCCAGTACAGTTATCAATACGACAAATCCTACAATGAACCAATCCCAGTTGCTTTCCGGGCCGGTTCCGTGGGTAAGGTTTCTTGTCACCTCGGGCTGCTGAAGTTTACAGGCATCGCAGGCAGACACATAAGCTGTAAACAATATTCCAGACAGTATTGCTGTCTTTTTAAAAAAATCTTTCATTGTTATTTTATTTTATCCATTATGGTTTTCACTTCTTCAGCGGTTACTTTTTTGGCATTATTTCCCCAGCTTGTCCGCTCATGATTCATAATTGCAGCCACATCTTCAGGGGTAAAATTGGCATTGGTACCCACCGGCGGCATCGTGGCAAATTCCGGTCTCGGATCATAGCCTTTCATGATGATGGTGACATACAATTCAAGATCTCCTCCAGCAACGACAGGACTTCCTTTCAATGGCGGAAATGCTCCGGGAACGCCTTCTCCGTTAGCCTGATGACAGCTGGCACAGTTTGCGGTAAAAAGAGCATCTCCATCCGGTAAACCGGCATTTCCTCCCTGTGCTGCTCCTTCTTCTTTTTTCTGTTTATAAAGAAAAGCCGGAACAATAGATTTATCTGTATAATCTGTTTGCTTCAGAGATTTCAGATAGGCAACCAACAGCAAAGCTTCGGGGCCTGCTACAATTTTTTTATATCTGGGACGGAATTTTTCAGGAACTTTCACCTCAACATCCCCGGGCTGAAGATAATCCCTCTCTATAAAGAGCCAGGGATAGGCAGGCATTACAGATTCTTCAACTGCTGCTCTCGGCTGATAGAGATGAATCAGATGCCATTCTGCACTGGGTTGTCTTTCCCCGATACTGGTAAGATCAGGCCCTGTCCTCTGGGTTCCCATCAGATTGGCTGTATTTCTCCAGAAATCTGTACGGGTATTGATGGCAAAATCTGCCGGTATGCTTGGTCTTTTCCCAAACACATTATCCATTTCTACATTTCTTACCTGCTGCGTATGGCAGGCAATGCATCCGTTATCGATATAAACTCTTTTACCCGCCTGTTCCTCTTTTGTCAGAATTTTAGACTGTCTTGGTAAAGGTTTATTAATCCTTTGATTATCCAAAGCAGGCAATATGGCAATATAAAGAGTAAGAGAAACAAAAAGTAAAAGTGCAGAGCCAAAAAGGATCCGGTGGTCATTTAAAAATATCATGATGTTGATCTTTATGTATTAAACTCTGTATTTCCATATTGTTTCTTTGCTGCCAGAATTTCTGCAGGTGTTCTGGGAACTCTTACCTGATCTTCTTTTCTTACCATTCTGTAGAAATTATAGGCAAAAATCAAGTGGGATACCCACATTAATGTTCCTCCGATAGCCCGCCAGAGCCAGAAAGGAGCCATATTGATTACTCCTTCAATAAAAGGTTTTTTCCTGATCCAGAGTTCTCCTGTCTGTGTTCCGCCAATCATTAATGCAATAACATAAAACAACAGTCCAATCAGTGCAAACCAGAAATGAATTCCCACTAGAAGCTTCGGAGGTTCTTTTCCTGTAAGCCGCGGAACCAGTGTATAAAAAAATCCCCAAAGCATAAATGTGATGATTCCGTACATGGTAAGATGCGAATGTGCTACAGTGAAATCCGTAAAATGCCAGAGAAGATTGGTATACCTGAAAGCTTCCACTGTTCCCTGGAATGATCCTGTAAAATAAAATATGATAGACATAAAATAAAACGGAAGCGTATAGCTATTCCTAAGCTGATACCATGCACCATTAAATGTCAGAAGAAAATTGGCTGTACCAGCTGCCACAGGAATCAGCATTCCCGCACTTGCAATGATTGCTGTTGTCTGCAAACGCCAGGGAATTGCACTGAAAATAAAATGATGGGTTCCGATCAGAGTATAAAAGAACGTATGGGTCCAAAAAGCCAGTATCCCTAAGCTGTAGGAATAAATAGGCTTATTGAGCTGTTGCGGCAAAAAATAATACATCAGTCCCAGATTGATCATCATGAACCACATTCCGATGGCCTGATGCATATAATATCCCTGAATAATGGTCTCCCCAACTCCGTCCTGCCAGATAGGAATGTACGCAATAACAATCACAATAACGATAAACATTGTTCCTGATACGATATACCAGTTAGACAGATAAATTTCTTTGGTTTTCCTGTGTGCAATGGGCTTAAAGAAATTATGCAGTGAAAGCGCTACTCCTATTCCGAAAGTAATCATGATCGGCCAGATATATTCCCGGTATTCTCCCCCGCCGTTATTTACCCCTGAAAGTACAGAGATTGTTCCGGCAAGAACAGCTGCATTGACCAGAATAAGAGAAAGATACCCTTGTTTTATATTAAACTTCTCAACATTACTTACCCTTGGTATCACATAATGTGCAAACCCCAGCATGGCCAGGGAAGCCCAACCCCAGAATACGGCATTGGTATGTCCCGGCCTGAGTCTCCCATAGCTGAACCAGCTTGTGTGCTCTATATCCGGAGCCACAAGCTTTATCCCTGCATATAAGCCAAAGGTTGTTCCCAGCACAAGCCAGAAGATAGCTGTTCCAAGGAAATAAAGAATCAGGCGACTCAATTCAGGAGAGATATATTTCTGAAAAGAAGATGTTCTTCTCTTATCAGGAAATACCCTCAGTTCTTCAACGGAATTGATATTCCTGACCATTCCCTTTGTATCAGCGGGAGGTAAAGTACCGGAAAGGTCATTTTCCGGCAGCCTGAAACTGAGTTCTTTTTCCCTTTGTTCATAATCGGCTACTTCTTCCGGGGAAAGATTCTCTATTTCTTTTTTGGTCTCGGCAGACTCTTTCCGTCTTAATATTTTAGCATAAATGGATAAAAACTTAAGAACAACAATGACAAGGCCGGCTACAATGACCATTAAAGTAAGCAACAGGGTAATCTGTATCCCGGTTTCTTTGAATAATGAGATATCTGCCATAACAGTATTATTATGGATTAATGAATCAAGATTTCTGGTTTATTTTCTTAATAGAATCTCTATTGGTCTCTTTAACAGAGATCAATTCCGCATTTTAAAACGTTAATGGCTGTAAATACGATTATTTACTTTTTTTAATAGAATCTACGTCATACGCAGAACTGTCCACCGTAGGTGTTTGATCTGCCGAATCCGGTGAAATCTGGGCAGAGCCGGAAGTAAGGCTGTCAGATGCCATAATGGTATCTGTATTGGTGCGTTGTGTCTGGGGTTCTTTTTTGCAGCTGACGACAAAAAGGCCGGCAAGTACAATGAATGATACGATAAATTTCATACTATTAAATTTTGTGGTGTGTGTAGTATCAAATGTAGACAACATCATGCTAACGCTTTATGACTCAGATCATAGAACTCCTGAACAGCACTATTCTTCCCGGAAAATCCTATTTTCTTATCTTTGCAGCAATGAATTTATTATATATCAACTGGGATATTAATCCCGAAATCGTCAATATCTTAGGACTTCCCATAAAATATTACGGATTATTATTCCTTGCAGGGCTTGTTTTGTCTCTTAATATTTTAAAAAGAATCTATAAAAAAGAAGGTCTCAGTTCACAAGCCCACGAAGCTTTATTCTCTTATGCATTGATAGGAATACTGGTGGGTGCCAGATTGGGGCATTGCCTTTTTTATGATTTTGATTATTATTCACAACATCCGCTTGAAATATTTTTACCTATTCAGAAAGGACCGGATGGATCTTACCACTTCACCGGATTTGCAGGTCTTGCCAGTCATGGTGGTGGAATTGGTTTGGTGATTATGCTTCTCATCTATGCGAGAAAATATTCTATTCCGTTCATGACCGTTCTGGATGCCATAGCGATTGTACTTCCCTTGGGTGGTACTTTCATCAGGCTGGCTAATCTTATGAATTCTGAAATTATAGGAATTCCTACTGATGTTCCGTGGGCTTTTATTTTCCGTCAGGTGGATGATCTTCCGAGACATCCTGCCCAGCTTTATGAGGCCATCTCTTATTTTATTATTTTCCTTGCGGTGTATTTTATTTACAGGAGGAATATTTTTAAAATCGGAAAAGGATTTTATTTTGGAATCAGTATTCTGCTGATCTTTATTATGAGAATCCTGATTGAGTTTATCAAGGTGGATCAGGTAGAATTTGAGCACGGAATGATTTTAAATATGGGACAGATACTGAGTATCCCGTTTGTTCTTCTCGGATTATTCTTTATTATCAAAAGTATCCTGGAAAAAGGAAAGGTTAAAACTACTTAATTTCCTTACTTCTATTACCATAAAAAACTCACTGAAAGTTGTTTCAGTGAGTTTCTTTTTTTTAATACATTTTCAATATACTATCTTGTTGTGTATCCGCCGTTGGCAAATATCGTCTGTCCGGTAATCCACCAGCCTTCTGTTACCAGGAATTCTACCAGCGGAGCGATGTCTTTAATATCGGTAAGACCTCCCAATGCGGATGCAGATTTATGATAAGCCACTGCATCATCCGTTTCCTGTCCGTAGAAGAAAGGAGTATCCATAGGACCCGGCGCTACTGCCGTTACAGAGATGCCTCTTGCTCCGAATTCTTTGGAAGCCGCTCTTGTAAAATGTTCTACAGGTGCTTTTGCTCCTGCATATGTAGAATATAATCCGGTGTAAGCCGCCAGCAATGAAGTAACAATGGTACAGATTTTTCCGTGATCGTTTAGCTTTTTACCCGCTTCCTGCAAAAAGAAATACGCAGACTTTGAATTTACATTGAACATGGTATCATATTCAGCTTCTGTAGTTTCTGAAAATGGCTTTTTAAGTACCATTCCTACAGTATTGATTGCAATATCAATTCCTCCGAAGCGGGAAATAGTTTCGTCAAAAAACTTCGTGATATTATCTACTTTGGTAAGATCTCCCTGAAATAAAAATGCTTCAGCTCCTAAAGCCTGCACTTCAGCCAGTGTTTTTTCGCTTTCGGCTTTTGAACTTTCGCTGTTGTAGTGGATAGCCAGCTTTGCCCCTTTGGATGCAAAATCTCTGCTTAATAAGCCTCCTAAATTTTTACCTCCTCCTGCAATTAAAACAACTTTTCCCTGTACATTTTGTGTTGACATGTTTTTATATTTAAATGTTAATGAGACAAAGATCAATAATAAAAATGGCCTCAACATGGTGAAATTTTCGGAAATTTCTATTTATTATTTTTAAACTAAAAGAAAAATGTTTATTATTTTATGTAAACAATAGTTTTTAATAGAATGTTATTTACCAACCAGATACGCCTTGAAATGCCTCTTTTCAGTTAAACACTTTTATATAATTCACAAACACGCATCAATTTTAGGCATAACATTTGATACCTTCCTCCCGTATCACGCACCACCACTTCATTTTTAATATATTTTTTTATAATCCTCAGACTTCTGAGGATTTTTTTATGGTATTATTTTAATTTTATGTACATATTCACACATAACATTATGATCAATTAAAACCATTTCTGATAATCAATCATTTAAATATGATTATTCATTTTATTGTTGTATATTTGCATATTAATAAACCAAGTCTTTACTTTGTTTTCTGTAACGACCCGAATATTTTTTATTCAGTCTTTGCCTTTTGAGCAGCCATCTTTTTAACTTTTATTCTTCTATTAAAGAACAATACTTGTCGGAATTTTAAAGCTCTGTATGATTGGGATTATCCAGGACAGAAAACATAGCCAGGCTTTATAGGGGTCTAACAGACCAGTTTGAACTCATTAATTTATAGAAACTAAATACTAAAAATAATTTATGGCAGATTCTTTTTCTAAAAAGGAAAATTTCAAGAAAAAAATTCAAAAGCAAAAAGAAAAGGCGCTAAGACGCGAAGAACGTAAAACGAACAACAACAAAGGAGCAGAGGATGTCTTCATGTATGTAGACGAATTCGGAAGATTAACATCTACTCCACCTGAACAAAGACAGGAAGTAAATCTTGATGACATTCAATTGGGTGCTGCACCTATCATTGAGGAAGATCCAAGAAAAACAGGAATTGTTACTTTCCTGAGTGAAAAAGGATATGGTTTCATTACGGAAGACAATTCCAAAGAAAACATCTTCTTCCACAATAACAACTGTGCAGAACCGGTAAAAAAAGGAAATAAGGTATCTTTTGAAAAAGAAAAATCTCCTAAAGGATTTTCTGCTGTTGAAATTCAGCTTGTTAAATAATATGTACTTATAAAGTGTTTCTGCCCTGAAAGCAGATTCATTTTAAACCATACACAAAGAGACTGCCCGCGAGGACAGTCTCTTTTTTTAGGGACATATAAAAAAGTTAACTCAACTTATAAAAAGTTAGATTGTAACGCAATATCCTGGATTTATTTCAAATAGCATTACGGGAATCCGTAGAATATCATTAAACAGAAAAGAAGCTGCCTTTTCAGACAGCTTCCTTCATCGTAAAAAAAAGTAAAAATTAATCCAGCTTTCCTCCCAGTGCTTTAAACAGCAGGACGTTATTTCTGGTATTCTGGTGCTGAAACTGCAGTAGATCCAGTTCAGCAGTTAATTTGCTCTTCTGCGAGTTAATCAGCTCAAAATAGTTGGCGTAGCCTGTCAGGTACAGATCGTTGGAAACCTCAACACCGCGGTCAAGGAAACCTACTTCCTCCGATTTCAGTTTTAAGACACGCTCATAGATTCTGGTCTGTTTCAGAATCGACTGAAGTTCATTAAAAGCTGTCGTAATACTTTTCTGATAGTTTAAAAAGGCAATTTCCTGCTCTTTGCTCGCTACCTTAAATTCATATTTCAGCTGTCCTTTATTGAAAACAGGAACCATTAATCCTCCTAATAATTGGCCTGCCAGAGAGGTTGGTTTAAAGAATGTTTCCACAGAAAAAGAATTCAGTCCGAAACCGGCTCCCAGATCAATCTTGGGATAAAAAGCAGCTCTTGCAGCCTTTGCATCAGCCTGCGAAGCTTCCAAAACATAATAGTTTGCGGCTACATCCGGTCTGGAATGGATCACATTTTCTACATTAATGGTTTTATTCAAAACTTCCATATTGGTAGGCATCAGTATTTTTCCGCGCTTCACCTCTCCGCCGTAGCTTCCTGTTAATGTAGTGATCGCTTGCTCTACTGTAACAATTTCCACTCTGATATGTTCAATCTCTGCCAGCCAGTTGTTATTCTGAGCTTTGAACTGCTGTACTGCCAACTCGGTAGCTTTTCCCACTTCACGCTGGGCAAGAACAATTTCAAAAGCTCTTTGCTGAAGTTTATAGTTCTTCTGATAAATTGCCAGACGGTTATCCAAAGCAACCAGCTGATAATAGAGATTGGCAATATCTGTGAAAAGTTCTACCTGTAATAATCTCAATCCTTCTGTGGATGCCAGATATTTCTTCTGGGCAGCAATTTTCTTATTTTTCAGTTTGCCCCATGCATCAATCTCCCAGCTGCTTCTTGCACCCAGCCAGTAATTAGGGGTAAAATCCCTGTTGATTTTCTGATTTTCCGTAATATTGGGTGAAAGGTTGGTATCATAGTTTCCAACACCTTCCATTGTATATTTTCCGTAACGGTCGCCGGAAGCCTGTACTCCCACTTCAAGAGACGGCAGCAGATCCATTTTTGATCTTTGAAGAAAACTGTTGGCAATCTCCACTCTCTGCCGGGCAATCTGGAAATCCGGATTTGCCTGAACCACTTTATCAAAAAGTTCAAGCAGCTGCGGATCTGTAAAGTAGGCCTTCAGATTGATCTGCCGGAACTCATCAGGGTTTTTATTTTGATCTGTTTTAACAATCTCTTCTGGTAACCGCTGAGCCTTTTTCAGCTCCGTTACTTTGGGAACAGCACATGAAACCAGGCTCAGAGATGCTATTCCGTACAATATATTTCTATGATTTAATCTTTTCATCTTTCTTCTTATTTTCAAGTTTCGCAAAGAATATATAGAGTCCCGGAATCACCACCAGTCCGAAGATAGTTCCTATCAGCATTCCTCCTGCTGCTGCCGTACCAATGGAACGGTTACCGATGGCTCCGGCTCCCGATGCAATACATAGAGGAATAAGTCCTGCTACGAATGCAAAAGACGTCATCAGAATCGGTCTCAGACGCTGTCTTGCTCCTTCAATAGCGGCCGGAATGATATCAAATCCCTGTTTATTTCTTGCCACGGCAAATTCTACGATCAGAATGGCATTTTTGGCCAGAAGTCCGATCAGCATAACCAATGCTACCTGTGCATAAATATTATTATCCAATCCCATGATTACCAAAGCGATATAGGAACCGAAGATTCCTGTCGGAAGACTTAATAATACAGGCATTGGAAGAAGGAAACTTTCATATTGTGCCGCTAACAAAAGATACACGAATAAAAGACAGATGGCAAAGATATAAACGGTCTGATTTCCTGATAAGATCTCTTCTCTTGTCATTCCTGACCACTCAATATCAAATCCTCTTGGCAAAGATTCTTTGGCTACACGTTCTACTGCTGCAATGGCATCTCCGGAACTGTAACCGTCTGCAGGTTCTCCGTTGATCATCGCAGACATATACATATTATACCTTGTAAGCACTTCAGGGCCGTATACTCTTTCGATGGTAATGAAGGTGGAGAAAGGAACCATTTCGCCTTTGTCATTTTTTAAATATAAATTCAAAATACTTTCAGGCGTATCCCTGTGCTCCGGACTTGCCTGCACCATCACTTTATACATCTGGCTGAAACGGATAAAATTTGTGGCATAATAAGATCCCAGCATCGTCTGCAATGTCGACATCGCATTGTCTACTGATACTCCTTTCTTCGCTGCCATATCATAATCCACATTGATCATATATTGCGGGAAAGTAGCATCAAAACTGGTAAAACTGTTCTGCAGTTCTGGAGCTTCATTGAGTTTTTTAACGAAATCTTTGGTAATCTTATCGGTATTTTCAATGGTTCCTCCGGTTCTGTCCAGCAAACGTAATTCAAAACCGCTGGTATTCCCGAATCCGGGGACGGTTGGCGGTGCAAAGATTTCAATCTGTGCATCTGCGATTCCTTTTGTTTTATCAGAGAGCTCTGCAATAAGATCATTTACGGAAATACTTCTTTCCTTCCAGTCTTTAAGGTTGATCATTGCCATTCCGTAAGAGGAACCTGCAATTTCTGTGACGATACTGTATCCTGCAAGCGTGGTCACGTTTTCGACTCCTTTAATTTTTTTGGCGATAACCGTTACCTCATCCAATACTTTTTCTGTTCTTTCTACTGTTGCACCCTGCGGAGTGGTAACACTTACGTAAACCATTCCCTGGTCTTCCATTGGGATAAATCCGGTTGGCAGGAATTTGCTGGTTACAAAAGTAAGTCCGACAAATAAAAACAGCAGTCCGAAAGTTACCGTAGTTCTTGTCGCAAATTTTGATAAAATGCCTACATAGCCATTCGTTAGTCTTTCAAAACCAGTATTGAAACTCTGGAAAGCCCTGTCGATGATGGTTTTCTTCTTATGATGATCATGAGGTTTTAAAATAATAGCACAAAGCGCCGGAGTAAGTGTCAATGCATTTACCCCGGAAATCACAATACTGATAGCCAGCGTTAATGAAAACTGACGATAAAACACTCCCACCGGACCATCAAGGAAAGCCACAGGAATAAATACAGCAGACATTACGATGGTAATCGCTACTACAGCTCCTGCAATTTCTTTGGTAGCACTGATGGTGGCATCCATCGCATTCATTCCTTCTTCCATTTTCACGTGAACGGCTTCAACGACGACAATGGCATTATCAACCACAATTCCGATGGCCAGAACCAACGCGAACAATGTTAAAAGGTTGACAGAGAAATCCAGCATATTCATAAATGCAAAAGTTCCTACCAATGCTACCGGTACAGCCAGTACAGGAATCAATGTAGAACGCCAGTCCTGAAGGAAAATAAATACTACAATTCCTACCAGAATAAAGGCTTCAATAAGGGTTGTCAGTACTGCACTGATGGAAGCATCAAGGAATCGGGAAACATCATAAGCCATGTTATACTCCATTCCGGGAGGGAAAGAAGTGACTTTTAATTCTTCCATTTTTGCCTTTACACTTTCGATAACTTCAGATGCGTTGGAACCGGGACGTTGTTTCATCATAATCGATGCAGAAGGTCTTCCGTCTGTTTTGGAAACCATTCCGTAGTTCATCGCTCCGAATTCAACTTTAGCAATATCCTTAAGCTTTAAAATTGTTCCGTCAACGTCAGATCTGATGGGAACTTCTTCATATTGTTTAGGCTCAAAAAACTTCCCTTTATATTTAATGACATACTGAAGCTGGCTTGAGGTTTTACCAGAGGTTTCCCCTACTTTTCCGGGTGCTGCGGAAATATTCTGTTTTTGCAGCGAAGTGATCACTTCATCCGCAGAGATATTGTATGCTGCCATTTTCTGAGGATCCAACCATACTCTCATCGAATATTCTTTCTGCCCCATAATCTCAGCACGGCCTACTCCATCAATACGTTTCAGCTCCTGAAGGACGTTGATATCCGTAAAGTTATAGATGAACTGTTCATCCTGGCTTGGGTCTGTACTCGTGATGTTGAGGTACATCAGCATACTGTTCACCTCTTTTTCAGTGGTAACTCCGGCCCTGATCACCTCTTCAGGAAGTTCATCAAGAATAGTGGTCACCCTGTTCTGAACGTTTACCGCTGCTACATCAGGATCTGTTCCTACTTCAAAGAACACCTGAATAAGGGTAAGCCCGTCATTGGAAGTTACCGTAGACATATACGTCATCCCCGGCACTCCGTTGATGGCTCGTTCCAGAGGAAGAGCTACCGCATTGGCAGATACTTCGGCGTTCGCTCCGGTATATTTTGCTGTAACGGTTACTGAAGGCGGTACAATATCAGGAAACTGGGTGATCGGCATTTTCAGCAATGCCATAATTCCCAGCAATACAAATAATATGGAAATAACCAACGAAAGAACCTTTCGTCTTATAAACATTTCTACCATAGTTGATTGATTTAAAGATTATGAAAGGTTAATACTTCTTTTTGATTTTGATGATATCACCATCTTTCAAAGACTGAGTTCCTTCATAAATGATTAAATCTCCTTTTTTAAGACCGCTTTCCACCACATAAGAGTCTCTTAAGGTAGTTCCGATCTTAATATTGGTCATTTTCACTTTATTCTGTTGATCCACAACAAAAACATAGGTCTTATCCTGAATGGAGAAGGTGGATTTTTGCGGAATAAGGATCGCATTATTCTGTTGTTCGGAAATGATAAGCTTCCCTGAGGTACCGTGTTTGATGAGGCGGTCCGGATTTGGGAAAAGCACTTTATAGCGGATAGAGCCTGTAGTTCTGTCGATTTCTCCTTCAGCTGTTTTTAGAGCTCCGTTAAACTGGTAATTCACTCCATTAGGCAGCGTCAGTTCAATTTTCTGATGATTTCCGATCTTATCATTGGCCAAAAGCTCAAAATATAAGTTTTCAGGAATGGAGAAGTAGGCGTACACTTCGTTCAGTTGTGAAAGCGTGGTTAAAAGTGTTCCGTTTTCCACTAAACTTCCGTCTTTATGGGGAATAACGTCAATCACTCCATCAAAAGGTGCTGTAATTCTTGTAAAGCTTATTTTCTGAAGAACCGTTCTTTTTTCTGCATCGGCAAAGGCATGTTTGGCCTTTGCTGAAGACAATTTCGCCTTCACCATTTCCAACTCATTGTTGGCCACAAATTTTTTGGCATGAAGACTCTGAATCTGCTTCAGTTCTACTTCTGCGATGCGGACGTCTGCTTCAGTCTGTTTTAATGCTGCATTGGCTTTCAGAAGCTCCATCTGCAGCTCAGCATCATTAATTTTGAATAAAGCCTGTCCCTGGCGCACAAACTGTCCCTCATTGACATAAATATGCTGTATAATACCTCCGATTCTGGAACGCATTTCAACATTCTTTTTAGCCTGGATATCCGTGACAAACTGGTTGCTCACCAAGGTGTCTTTTTCTTTGATTTCCAGTACGGGAACTTCTTTATCTTTCTGATTGTTTTTTTTCTTGTCTTTACTGCATGACACAGCGAATAATGTTGCAAGAATGCAAATTATTACGTTTTTAAAATACATTTTTAAATGTTTAAGTTATAAGATTTCCGTAAAAATGATTTGGTATTCAGAAACTTAAACCTAGTACAGCTGGAGGAGATGGAGAAAAGATTTAACGCCACAAATAATAGAAATTGCGATCTCAGGAAGAGCAACTTTTGGAATTACTTTTAATATTCCTGAAAAATCTGCAATGGCAGGATCGTTTTTTTTGACTGAATGTTTTACAATTTTGGCAGCCGCAGGCAATGCATGCGTATTCATATCTGCCTCTTCGTAAACATCCAGAACATGAATGTTGGTTACAGGAGGAACATGAGGAATATTCTGCAATGATTTTTCTGCCCAATTCGAATTGAAAAGGGAAAAAACCAGTATAATATAGAATAAGAAAAATGACCTCACACCTGCCATGTCAATCAGAACACATTAGTTTTTCAGTAAAAAACGATAGTTGTGCAAAAATAGGGATTTCTGCTGGGAAATCCGGCCATTGAATTGTTAAAAAAACTTAAACAATTAGTGAATAATTCTGCTCATTCATATCTGGATTTGTATGTGAAATGACAAAGAGGACGTGAAGTCTGTTCATGCAGTCTGTTATTGCGTAGAAATCCAATTTTTAAAATTCTGAATGAAAAATGGGATCAGGTTTTGGCTAAAGCCAGATGAATTTTGGCTTATTGTTAACGGGCTTCCTTCGTCTAAGCTCAGGATTAAAACCCGTTTCTATTAAATAATTGAGACTGAACAGTTAAAACAATTTACTCAAAATCCGAAAACGGTAATCAAAGATATGTTCCAGTTTCTTTCTGACAAAAAGGCGATGGGCCATTTCTCCTAAAAATCCCATGGGAAGTTCATAATCTATGGTATCTCTCATCAGAACGCCTTCTTCATTAGGAATAAATTCATGGTGGTGGTTCCAGAGTTTGTATGGGCCCTTTTTCTGAAAATCAATAAAGCTTTTCCGGAAATCAACATGGGTGATCTCGGTCTGCCACTTCATTTTAATACCGAATAATGGAGAAACATAATAATCAATGAGCATTCCTGGATAGATTTCGTCATCTTCCATTTCCGTTAATACAATAAAGCCCATATCTTTCGGAGTAATCTCTGAAAGGTTGTTGGCTGAGGAAAAGAATTTCCATGCCGTTTCTATATCACAATTGAGCTGTTGTTCACGGAAAAGAATATGTTTCATAAGATGGAATCATTTAACCTAAATGGTATGAAACAAAGGTATAACAAAGATTTAATTGTAGATCCACATCAGTACAGGTTTTCCCGACTTCTGAATCATTGGATCTATTTCCTTCATTGCCTTGTTGGAAACAGTTGGACAACCCCATCCTTCAGGAGATCCATTGGGAAAAACTTCATCATCACTCATCATATCCCAGGAATGAAATACAATAACTCTTTTTAAAGCATTGCTATTGGTATCTTCAAGGCCATGCATGAGGTATTTTATATTGATTCCCCAATCGCTGTACCCTCTTCCTTCCAGTTTATATTTCCCTAAAGAGGATAGATGGCTTCCGTCTTCGTTGCTGAATGCGGGGTTTGCTTTAGAATGATCCTTACTCCATGCATTGGAGCCGCAGCCATGTCCTACAAGATACTTTTGTGAAATCTTATTATTTTTAAAATCCCAAACAAAAAAACGGCTAACACCGGAATGAAGACTCATATCAATAAGAATGCAGAAATCTTTGTTGAGATTCTTTGAAATACAGAATTTCAATGCTTCTTCTGCTTTTATTTTTAATTTAGAAAGATCGGCTTCTGGTTTCTTTTCAGCTACCTGAGGCGCATCTATTGTTGTTATTGTATTGTTTTTTCTCTCCTGGGAACATGAACACATCCAAAAGATAATGAATAACAGATAAACCCTCTTCATATATTATTTATAGTGTTGAAAAATTCCAAAATCTGAAGGTGTCCAAAGTGCAGCTTTTTGTCCTGCAGCTTTTAAAGCATTATTTGACCAGGTATTGCAGGTGTAAAGAAAGCTGTAGGTTCCTTTTGCATCATAGAATGCATCATTATCACCGTACACAGCATTGGTAGGGATCAGCATGAAGTTTCCATTCTGATCTCTGTCAAATTTATCTTCTACAAATTTCACCAGATTCTGATATTGATTTCTGCTGATCATAATCATTTTACAGTCATCCCCTTCTTTCATCGTATTATAATAGGTACAATGCATTGCGGAATCACTTAGCCAGAAGGCTGCTTTTATGGCTGTTGAAAATTTCAGGTCTGCCCAGGTAGGAGTATCAAGATAAAAGCCTTTGTCGCCCCATCCTATTCCGATGTACTGATAATCTGTTTTTTGGGATTTAGTATTGGCAAAAGGTATTTTCCGGCTCCAGTCCTGAAGATCGTTTTTTACAGGCATTACGATATCGGTATGCACTCCGTTGGTATAAATATAGATCGGGATTTCTTTTTTCTGCCCGTCATCTTTTGCAGAAACGGGAATATAGGGAATCAGCAGTCCAAGGATGACATAAATAATCACAATTCCTAAAATAATTCCTACCACTTTCAGGATATACATTAACATCGTTTTCACAGTCATGTTTTTTAATAAAATTTAATCTTTAATTTTTAGTAAAAGTATTTGTTTTAATCGAAAAATTAGCTATATTTAGTTACGAAATATTCACAAATATGCGTAAAAATACTAAATCCCAAAAAAGGTTTAAAGTAAGAGTAAAAACTGCTCCTAAAAGAATACAAAAAAGACGTTGATTTTCGGTGAGATTTTAATCTCCTGAAAATCAATTTTTCTTTATAGGAAAAGCTTTTTAAGAAACTTATTGATGTAAATCTTCACCTCCTTAAAGCGAAAAATTTAAGGAATGGTCAACTATCAGCTCTGGTTTGGAACTTCAAAAAATTCCAAAGGAGGAATTGTCACCGAAAGTTCAGAGAAAAATCAGTCGGAAGACTTCTGTAAAAACTCAATATTTCTCTTGAGACCTGCAAATTTAGTACGTTTTACGGGGGATTTTCTGAAGATTTCTGAGAAAATTTCCTGGGTCAGCTCCTTCCATTCTCCTTTTTTAAAATTTTTCAAGGCTTCATTGGGCTGGAAACGGCTCTGTTTATTGGGAGCTGAGAATCTGTTCCAGGGGCAAACATCCTGGCAGATATCGCAGCCAAACATCCAGTCTTCCATTTTATCTTTAAAATAATCCGGAATTTCATTTTTGAGCTCTATGGTTGCATAAGAGATGCAGCGGCTTCCGTCTATAATCTTTTCAGAAACAATAGCATCTGTGGGACAGGCATCGATACATTTTCTGCAGCTTCCGCAATGATCTGTAGTGGCGTGATCAGGAATCAGCTCCAGATCGCAGATAATTTCAGCCAGAAAATAGAATGAACCACTTTGTTTGGTAATGAGATTGGCATTTTTTCCTACCCAGCCTATTCCCGACTTTTTCGCCCAGGCTCTTTCCATCACCGGCGCAGAGTCTACAAAGACACGAAATCCAAACTCACCTATTTCTTCCTGCAGTTCTGCAACCATTTCACGGAGTATTTCTTTAATTACTTCATGATAGTCTTCTGCGTAGGCATATTTTGAGATTTTGAAATTCTCCAGAACGGATATTTTTTCTTCAGGAAAATAATTATAGGAAAGTGAAATCACAGATTTTGAACCCTCTACCAGGAGCCTTGGATCGAGTCTTTTGTCGAAATGATTTTCCATATACTTCATTTCGCCGTTATAATTATTCTTCAGCCACTTTTCAAGGTGAGGAGCATCTTCCTCCAGAAAATCAGCTCTGGAAATGCCACAACTCTGAAACCCAAAACTTTTTGCTTTGGATTTGATCAGTTCGGAATATTTTTCGGCACCGGCATTCATTAATTTCACCCTGCAAAATTAAGATTATTTTATCAATCTTCTGATTTCTGCCAAAGTTCATCCCAATGATGGTTCTTTTCTGAAAATTATGTTTTCATTAGGATTTTTTTCAAAAAAAAATTACGTAATTTCGTTTCTAATTTAATGTTTAAACCAAAAACTATGTCTTTAATAGAAGTAATACAATCAGGAAACTATGAATTAATCGACGTTCGTGAGCCAATGGAGCTTGAAATGGACGGTAATATAGATGGCGCTAAGAATATTCCTTTAGGTGAAGTAGAAGACAGACAGGAAGAGATCCTATCTGTTGAAAAGCCTGTCATTTTATTCTGCAGAAGTGGAAACAGAAGCGGAAAGGCATTGGATTATCTTAACGCTCAAGGATTAAAGGACGGTTACAACGGCGGAGGCTGGGCTGAGCTGAAGGCTGTACTGGAAGCAAATCAGGGAACTTTTTAAAAGTTCCTTTTTTTATATCTTATTTCTATGAATCTGCAAAATCAATTTGAAGCACTTTGTTCTCCTTTCACTGAAAACAAACCACTGATCAACAGCCTGTGGAACGAGATTGAAACCAGATATTCTGAAAAAGGCAGACATTACCACGATCTTCTTCATCTTGAAAATATGTTTAAAGAACTTGAAGATGTGAAAGGTAACATTTCCGATTATACAGCCATTTCTTTCTCCGTATTTTACCATGATGTTATCTATGATGCTTCTTCAAAGTCTAATGAGGAGAAAAGTGCAGCCAAAGCAGAAAAAAGGCTTTCCGAACTTCAGTTCAATAAAGACAGAATTTCAATAATCTTAAAGCAAATTCTTGCCACAAAAGCCCATCAACGCTCTGATGACGGAGATACCAATTATCTTTTGGATGCTGATCTCTCTGTTCTGGGCAAAGATTTTAAAACTTATCTGAAATATACCCAAAATATCAGGAAAGAATATTCTATTTATCCTGACTTTCTTTACAAGCCGGGACGCAGAAAAGTACTTAAGCATTTTCTGGAGCTTGAAAGTATATTTAAAACAGAGTATTTTAAGGAGAAGTATGAAGCTCAGGCAAAGGAAAACATTGCTGCTGAACTTCAGTTACTGTAATTGATGGTATATGGTTAGACTTTCAGATACATAAAAGGCACCTTTGAAAGATGCCTTAATTTTATATGATTTCAGATTAAAAAAAATTACCAATAAATTCTGCTGTTTTCTTCAATACAAGCTCAGGAATTTCTTTATGCGGAGTATGGCCTATACCGGGAATGATATATTTTTCTGCACTTCCACTGACCTGAGTAACTGTTTTTTCTACCTGATCCAATGTCCCGTACTCATCAGCTTCTCCCTGAATAAATAACAGTGGGGCTTTAATATCTTTCAACAGGTATTCTATATTCCAGGTTCTGTAATCTTCGCGGGTCCAGGTTTCTGTCCAGGCTTTGAAAAGCATTTCTACTTTATCTCCATGGTATTTCTGTAAACGCTCAGGAAGATTGGTTGTTTTGTAGGCTTCCCAGGCATCATAAACACCTTTTAAAGTTATCTCTTCCACAAAAATATGTCCTGCTTCACAAATGACAGCTTCTACTCTTTCAGGATATTTTGCAGCGGTTATAAGGGCTATTGTTCCTCCGTCACTGTGCCCGAAGAGAATTACATTGTCCAGATTCATTTCAATCAATACATCATTCAGGAGATCTGCTTCCAGCTCCATATAGTGTACCGGCCGTTCATGAGTAGACATAGGAAATGATTTTCCATACCCTAAACGGTCATAAGCTAGAGTATTGCATTGTGTAATTTCTGATAGTTTAGCCGGGAAATCTCTCCAAAGCTGTACTGAACCTAATGAGTCATGCAGAAAAACAATCGTAGGTCTGTCTGTAAACCGATGATCATGTTCTATATATAATTTTTTACCCTTTACATCAATTATTCTTCCCTCCATCGAATAAAATTATATTAAAAAACCGGCATTTTCGTTTCTTCAAATTCTTTTAAAAGGTGTCTGAAAACAGTTTCCACCGGAAGAATTTCATCAATCAAAGCAGAAACCTGCCCTATTTCCAACTCTCCATCTTCCATATCTCCTTCAAACATTCCTTTTTTTGCTCTGGCTCTTCCTAATGAAGCAATTAAAGCGTCTTTATCTCTTCCGTTTACATAGATATCTTCCAGTTCATTGAAGAATTTATTTTTAACCATTCTCACAGGTGCCAGTTCTTTCAAAGTAAGATGCGTATCTCCTTCCTGTAATTCTGTAATTTTCTTTTTCCAGTTTTCATGGGCACTTGCTTCAGTTGTTGCAGCAAAGCGGGAACCGACCTGTACACCATCTGCACCTAGAATCATTGCAGCCTTCATCTGTGATCCTAAGGCAATTCCTCCGGCAGCGATCAGCGGCTTAGAAATATGTTTTTTAACATTGGGAATAAGACAGAATGTTGTTGTCTCATCTCTTCCGTTGTGGCCTCCAGCTTCGAAACCTTCTGCAACAATAGCGTCTACTCCTGCATCTTCACATTTTACAGCAAATTTGGTAGAGGATACTACGTGAGCTACTTTTATACCTTCTTTTTGAAGGGTTTCCGTATAGGTTTTCGGATTACCGGCTGACGTAAATACAATTTTTACTCCTTCTTCAAGGATGATCTGAATGATTTCCTCAATATTAGGGTATAACATCGGTACATTTACCCCAAATGGTTTATCTGTTGCCAGTTTACATTTCCGGATATTCTCTTTCAGGATGTCAGGATACATGCTTCCAGCTCCTATTATCCCTAATCCTCCACAGTTTGAAACTGCGGAAGCAAGTCTCCATCCGGAATGCCAGATCATACCTGCCTGGATAATCGGATACTTAATATTAAAAAGGTGTGAAATTCTATTGTGTGTTCCCTCCATGTCATGAAGTTTTTTTGCAGCGTTAAAATCTATAAAATTGCTCATGCGTAAAAATACTAAAAACAAAGGTTTTACGGGAAAAATATGTCAATATTTTCCATCATGGATTTAAAGTTTAATGATAAAAAAAACCTTCAGAAATTCTGAAGGTTTTAATTTTATTTTGTTAAGGATTGTTTCTTCCAGTTAGACTTAAAGTTACAGGTGTCGTAACGTCCGTCAATTGAAATAAAGGTTGTCGGTAACTTTGAGTTGACAAACTTTTCAACCATTTCACTTTTCTTTTTATTCAGCGCCATTTGCTTAATTCTGCTGAAGTCTGTTTCCAGGGTAATCTGGTGAGAAGGAATCACATCTTCAACTTTGATGATCTTGATTTGTTTTCTCTTATTTTCTTCATCTTCAAAAGCAGTTGTGATATCGCCTTTATTTAATCCTGCCAATTCGTAGCTGATTGTTCCGGGGATACTTTCTCTTTCAATTTTATCAGAACCATCAGCTCCAGGAATGATCCCTGCATTGAATTTTGTTCTCTTATCATCTGAGAATTTAAATGCCGCATCTTTGAAGGTTATTTTCCCATCTGCAATGAGACCTCTGATACTGTCTAATTTTGCTTTTGCAGTTTTGATCTCATCATCAGTAGGTACTGCTTTTAACAAGATATGTCTCGCATCATATACTTTACCAGATCTTTTCACTAACTGAATAATATGGAATCCGAATTCAGATTCAATAGGATCTGAAATTTCATTTTCCTGAAGGTTCAGTGCAGCAGCTTCAAATGGCTTCACCATCTGCCCTTTATTGATATTCTTATATAATCCTCCGTTAGCAGCAGATCCTTCATCTTCAGAATAAATTCTTGCCTGGCTTTCAAAAGTCTCACCTCCGATAATGTCCTGCTTGATTTTTTTCAACCTGTTGATAAGATCTTGTTTGTGAGCTTCTGTCAGTGACGGATAGATCATAATCTGAGCTAAAGTAACTTCATCTTTTACCTGTGGCAGCTGTGTTTTATACATATTATAAAAATCAGTAACCTCATTAGGAGTTACGTCTGCTTTATCTGTAATTCTCTGGTACTTTGCCTGCCCGTAATACTGGTCTGTATCTATTTTTTCAATAGCATTTTTCAGTTCATAAGCGTTTCTGAACTTATAGGCTGCAAGCATTGTTTTTTCATCCGGAAATTGAGAAAGCATCTGACGGTATTTTGCATTAGCCTGTTCTTTTATTGCTGCAGAACGATTTTCAATTAAGGTATCTTTTTTTGCTTCGTATACAAGAAGCTTATTGCTGATAAGATTTTCCAGGAACTCACATTTGTCTGTGTTGGCAGCTCCCTGTTGTTTACCATAATTCATCTGCTCCAGGACATCAGATTCCAATACAATCTCATCCCCGATAACAGCGGCAATACCATCCACCAAATCTCCTTGTTTTAGCTGGGCATTCATCATATTTGAAGAGAATATCATGATGAAAATCCCAAGAAGAAAAGTGATTTTTAGTTTATTTGTCATTTTACTATTTTAACAAGTTGCAAATTTAGAATTCTTAACGAATTTCACTCAATTTTTTATTATAAATATTTCTTAAAAAGACTTATTTACTGCAGTTCAACATCAAATGTCGTTAATTCTTTGAATTGTCTCAATCTGCTGAACATATCTGCTTCGTTTACTTCTTCTATTCTTTCTGTTCCGAATTTCTCTACGGTGAATGAAGCCATAGCAGATCCTACGATAAGGGCAGATTTCATGGTTTCGAAATCTATTTTTTCTTTTTTAGCAAGATAAGCTGCAAAACCTCCTGCGAAAGTATCTCCGGCTCCTGTAGGATCGAAAACATCTTCTAACGGAAGTGCCGGGATAGCAAATACTTTATTGTCATGGAAAAGTAAAGCTCCGTGTTCTCCTTTTTTGATAATTACATATTCAGGACCCATTGTATGGATCTTTTTAGCTGCTTTTACTAAAGAATATTCTCCTGAAAGCTGTCTTGCTTCTTCATCATTGATGGTAATTACATCTGTTTTCGCAATCATATCCATTAAGATATCCCATGCAGAATCCATCCAGAAGTTCATGGTATCAAGGATAACCAGTTTCGGACGGTTGTTCATTTTTTCAAGTACAGATAGCTGAACTCCAGGGTGTAGGTTTCCGAGTAATAGGATTTCGGCATCCTGCATTGAATCCGGGATTTTCGGATCAAAATTCTCCAACACATTTACTTCTGTAGCCAGAGTATCTCTTGTATTCAGATCGTTGTGATATTTTCCGGACCAGAAGAATGTTTTTCCTTCTTTCACGATTTCAATTCCTTCGATGTTTACATCTCTGTCTGTGAACATATCAAGATGTTCCTGTGGAAAGTCTCCTCCTACTACAGAAACAATTCCGGATTTAACGCCTAAAATTGATGAAGTGATTCCGATATACGTGGCTGCACCTCCTAAAATTTTATCCGTTTTACCAAATGGTGTTTCAATTGCATCAAATGCAACACTTCCTACAACTAAAAGTTTCATATATTTTTCAATGTATATTAAAAGTAATTATTTTTTCCATTCAAAAGTGTCCAGCAGATGTTTCATATCATTTTTGATATAGTTTACTGCAGGAGCAAGAGAGTCCGGTTTCGGTCTCGTATTAAAGTATAAGTAAGCAGTCACGAAGTGTTTCGTACTGTCTGTAATGTAAAACTGAAGGTTGGAAGCACTCTGCCCTTTCAATTCATAGAAGTTCCCGTATACTTTCTTTTCAGGGTATTCAAAGGATTTTGTATCTATGGAACTGGCTTTAATGGTATGCTCGTATACCATTTTCTCAGCTTCTTTGATATGGTCAGCAAAGTCGTTTTGTATAGGGTAATAGGTCACGAAAATCTTGGCTTTCATTTTCGGATAGTTCAGATAGAACCAGCAAGGTTTTTTGGCAGGTGCAATCGACGCAAAGTCTGAATATTCAAAGGTGTAGGCACAATCGTTTTCAAACTTTTGGTATTTCGGTGCAGGATATTCAAGACGCAGTTCTCCATAAGGTTTTGGTGAAGGGTCTTTTCCACATGAAATCAAAAGCAGCGATACAAAAATAAAAATGACTTTTTTAATCATTTTGCAAAAGTACAAATTAGATTTCAGATTTCAGAAGACAAATTTCAGTCTTTCAGAGAGTTTTGAATGTAATTTTCCAGGGGCTTCGGAAATGATTTTTCATGAGAGCTTACAACATCTGTAATCAGGTATTGATTTTCAGCGATAAAATCATTCCAGTTTTTTTCTGAAGTGACGTCAACATTCAATATTTCAATGCTTAAATTCTTATGGGTCAGTTTATGGGTAACCGTCTTTGAACCTGTAATGAAGGTTTCCATATCAGTGGGAATAGCCGTAGGAAATTCGAATAATTTCTTCCAGATGAAGTCATCTGCTCTCTGGCGGATCAGAAATTGCCCGTTTCTGTGAACAAAATAATACGTCAAAGCAAGATCTTCTGCTTTTATTTTTTTCGTTTTCACAGGATAATCTGAAATTTTCTGCATAGAAAATGCCAGGCAGTCGGCATTTACAGGGCATTCTCCGCACAATGAATTTTTAGGCTTACAGATTTCCGAGCCGATATCCATCATGGCCTGATTAAAGTCTCCCACATTTTCCGGTATTACCAAGGCCGCCAGTTCAGAAAAGTAGGTAAATGCTCTTGAATTTGAAATATCAAAATCATCAGCAAAAAGGCGGCTCAAAACGCGGTAGAAATTTCCGTCAACAGCAGGCATTTTCCCTCCAAAACATATACTTGAGACTGCTGCAGCTGTATATTTCCCCACTCCTTTCAGTTTTAAAATTTCTTCGTATTGATCGGGAAAAACACCATGATAATCATTCATGATCTGTTGAGCAGCTTTATGAATATTGATCGCCCTGGAATAATAGCCTAGGCCTTTCCAATAAAGTAAAACTTCGTTTTCTTCAGCTTCTGCCAACGTTTTTACGTTGGGAAATCTTTTAATAAAATTATTGTAATGATTTAATCCCTGATTGATCCTTGTCTGCTGAAATACGATTTCACAGATCCAGATTTTGTACGGATCTTTTGTCTGTCTGAAAGGCAGATCTCTTGCATTATTTTTATACCATTCTAGGATTTTGCTGCCAATATGCAGAAAATCTGAGGCTGTTTTATTTTTTCCCAAAAACCAATCTTGTTTTAAATCATTGAAGAGATGATTTTCTCTTCATCCTGAACATTGTTTTCAATGTTGCAAAGATAGGTTTATTTTATTTTTTTACCTGTTTTGATTTTTAAAAGAGATTTTTTGTGAATCCGTTATTGTATAAATTTATTTTTTAATCTGATCTGTTCCTACTATTTGCGTATGAAAAATATAAATAATTAGAAAGTTTTTCATAAGGATGTATGTTTTTTATGAACTAGTTGATATTTATCAGCGATTTATTGATAATCTTCATCTTGGGGTGAAGTTGTATTCTCATTTTCTAGTTCACCGCTTTCAATATATTTTTTTAAATATTGATAACCAAAATAGTTGTGTTTTTTTAAAATATCTAGTACTTCAGGGTGATTCATTGTGCTTTTATTTTGAAGGTAGAACAATGTAGTAGCTTGCGAGTTCCAAGAATCCACACTTAAACCTTTATATTGATTGAATGCAGGGATTTCTATATTGGATATATTTGCTACAATTTCAGCCTTTTCATCAGGTGAAAATAGAGATTTTATACTGTCATTATAAAGTATACCAATCACATAATTTGACAAAGCGGAGACATATTTATCATTATTTTTAGTTGTGTTTTTTTCTATATACTTAAGTAAATTTTTTCTAATACTTAGTTTTCCTTCACAATTTTTTACAAATAAAATATTTCCTATTTTTTGAGAGGATTCTGGCGTTTCTTTGGAATATTTTTGAAATAGATCATTTAGAATTACTTCATTTATTTTATCCTCTTTATCAAAGCCAAAATTTACGAGTAATATTTTTAAAAAATCCTTGTCATTAGCTAATAACCAAGCCAAGTCTCCTTTACTGTTGTTAAATAAATATTTGTTTCTAGCAATAATAGTTTGATTTAAATTTACTTTCAAATTATTGTTTTTTAACTCCACAATATCATTTAAAAGAGGCAGATCTGTTAAAATTTTAAGATTGGGATAAACATATATATGATCATAAGTGTAATCAAATTCTGTTTGTTTAATATTTTGTTCCTGTGACGGATTGACAAAATAAGTAGTGAAATTTTGATGCTCCTGTACTGAGGTACATGAACAATCTTCCTGTGTTTCAAAAATATCTTTAATTTGCTTTGAAAAGGAGCTATTTTCAGAAACTTGATAACCATTTTCCTTCAATCCTTGTAAGGTTAACTCTCCACCTAATTCTAAATCTTTTTCTGTTAGCTTATACTGATTTGATGTATTTGTGTCATTTTCAGAAAGCTCAATTTTTTCTTGAAGCTTCATATGCTTTTTTATTAAATCTATATCATTATTTATATTTTCGACTGTTGTATTTTTCTCTTTATTTTGACAGCAAATAAGACTTGTTGCTGAAAAGAAAATGATTACAAATTTTTTCATGTTTTATTATTACTAAATTATCTATATCCAATATGAAAATGATCTTGATGAACACCGGTAGCTTTACCAGTTGTGTTCTTTATTCCCTTTTTATATGCATAGTTTTTTTATAAATTTCCATTTGACAGCTACATCTAGTATATTTTCTAAATCTTTTATAAATGCTTCTTCATTTTTATATGTTTTCATAGCATCATTCCAAAGTGTTTGTGCGCCATTTGTACTTCCTGGATATCTTATATCAACATCATTTCCTGCTATGTAGTGTCCCGCATGCCCAATATTTCTTCCATCGCTAGCCGAAATATCATTAAAATATAGTGCTTTTGAATACTTATTTAATGGTAAAGAGTAAAAGAAACCTAATAATGCAGCACAGACTTTTTCATTTACCCAGTTATCTCCACCTTTATCTCTTGTTCCAAACCTTCCCCAATTAGGTCCTGTTTCGGGAAAAGGTAAAAGATTGTGACTGTTTTTTTTGATATTAAAAGTTTTGATTTTCTGCCCTGATTGATAAATGTTATATTCATAATCTGTACTATCGGGTTTTGTGGTTATCTTTTTAACTTCAAAAGTATCTACATTAATATCATATTGATTTTTATCTCCTTTTTCTGTATCATTTTCTTTCTTGTCGTATATACATTCGTTTACTTTAAATAGAATAGATGTTATTTCATCGAATGATTTTTTCTTTCCCTTCCAATCTACATCTGTTCCAATTAATTTTGAAATTAAATTTACATTTTTTTCTCCATTAGCTTTTTTTTGAATAGTTCTTTCATCTGCAACCCAGTATCCCATACAAGCTAGCATTGCAACTTCTGCATTAGTGCCTACTTTATTAGCTCCTTCATCAGATATAATTTCAATATTAGCATATTTTTCAGTGTATTTACTAGCTGCTGTATAATTATTTCTACCTGTTAGTTGAATGAATCCCCTTCCTCGATATCTCCAACCATCTCCATCTTTTGTATTTCCTAATTTGGCTTTAACTGGACGGTTTTTATCATCATATACTAAATTTGCTATCATCTCCTGATTAGCTTTTTGTATCCCATTATCATTCACTTTATTTAAATCTTTTCGACCATATTTATTCGCATCTTCTTTATGAGTGTCAAAATATGAGAAAGGTCGACTTTTAAATTCCCCGTCAAGATAGTAACCTCCTATTTTTTTTATTGGATCTCCCTTAACCCAATTTTTGCCTTTATATCTGTCACCTTCAATTAATCTCTTAACAGAATAATTTAAGCCTTCATCTTTAATATGTAAAGATGTTCCAGCTTCTATTCTGGTTTGTGCAAAAAAATGCGCCTTATTCCAACATGTATTCATCTGAAATTTTGACATATATTTATTATATGCTTCCATGACTGATTTAAGTTTAGTTTCATCTTTACAGTCAGGGAATATTTTTTTCATTTGATCTAAAGTAATATCTTTATCACAATTAGGACATTTCCCATCTTTAGGTTTCTCCGCTTCCGGTTGCTTCTGCACCACCACCGCACTCCTCACCTTCTCCACTTCCAACAAACTATCCGAATTTACCCCAAATTTCTGAGATTCCGCAGAAAGATCTTTGGAGATAATTTCGATGAAATAGTTTTGTATATAGCAGTCCGGACCGCCGATAGGAGAGCCTGTTCCTTTTCCGAAAATGTCTTTGGTAATGACAAATCCTGAAGTGTCACATATATCTGCGGGTATTTTAATCATTCTGCTTCTGTAGACTTCATCATGGAATACCGAATCAGATTCCCAGATGACATATTGGATGTGTTTTCCCACCATATTTTTGGAGTGGATTCTTACCCTTACTTTATCTCCTACCGCTACTTTGGATAGCTCATTTCCTTTATTATCAATGAAAACAGCTTCTATAATATTGCCTTTAGGATCCGGTTGTTTGGGACTACCTCCTTGTCCGGCCGGGAATTTTGGGGTGTGTTTCTCAGGCTGCGGCTTAGGTTGGGGCTGATTTTGAGGCTGGCCTTTATAATCCGGGTTGGCCACATCTACATTCACCTGGCTGGCTCCCAGAATTTGCCCTGAATAAGTGGCTGTAACATAATATTCATGATTCGCGCCTTCATTTCTGTCACCCTTCATCAAAAACTGATTGGCCATCTGACTAAGGATTTTTTCATCAGACATCAGAGGAATGGAGACTTCCGCAATCCCTTTTTCATTGACCCGAGCCTTGTAGCTGCGGGTGTGACGGTTGTTTTTGTTAATATTGGCATCGTGACCTTTTCCAGGAGCATCATCTTCCCAAAGGTGAAACTCAATTTCCTTATTAAACATCGCAATACAATGGGCCTGCGCAATAAGAGTATCATGATAACTGGCTTTATTGAAATCCTTTACTCCTCTGTTGAAGAGTACTACTTTATCGATCTTTGGAACCTTGTTGCTGATAGGAATAATTATAAGGCTGCCAGCCAGTTCTCTGGTAGAAGGAAGGCCAGGTAAAAGACCTTTTTTAATTTCATACACCTTCATTTGAAATTCTATTCCCAACGCTATTTCTCCAAATTTGTACGTTACCTTTTCACCGGTTTTTGGTTTTCCGGTGATATCTTTCCAGCTTCCGTTTTTCTGTTTCTTAAAAAGATACCATTTATAGTCCCCATTCAGTACTAATGAAAGTCCTGAAGGTTTTATTTCGTAGGAACACGCTGTTCCAACCCGAGGATTCTGATCCCCGGCAATATTCCCTGTCATGGCTAATAGAATTTAACTAACTTCCAGCTGGAAGTTATTCGGACAGGTATTATTTTTCAGATTAAATTGTTGGAGAGGATGTAGGATTATATCCTCATACAGGGTTACATTCTTTTTCATTTTGTTTTTGTGTTTGTTCAAAAACAAAAATAAAAAAAATCATAACATAGTGATATAAAAAACTTGAATTTAAAGTTAATTTTTCTCAACAGAATATACAGGAGCCGCTTTTAACCACTGATATTTAAGATTTCTGTCTTTAGCTATAAAACGGTATCCTTCAAGCTTTTTCAGATAAACATACATAGAATCCGTGTTCTTTATCTTTAATTTATATTGAGATAAGAACAGCATTGGCATTTCTACAGCAGAATCTCTTACTGTTTTCAATACTTTTCCGGATTTTACTTTATAAAGATAGAACGATTTTCCGCGGCCTTTTGAACTGTCTGATAGTTTTACCTCTGAACTTGCAATAACGAGTTCACTTCCATCAAAACATTCATCCCTATTCATGATGTATGCTTTTCCTTCCTGGCGTTCCTGTGCGAAAAGATCATTTTCGTAGGTGCCTGGACTTTGGTATTTTTTTTCGCAGCTTATCAAAAGAACCATTAATAACATTGGTAAACCAATGATAAGTTTCTTATTCATATTCAATTTCATAGGTGTTGGTTGAAAAAAAACCGATGTAAAATTGCATCGGTTTTTGTTATGTAAAGTATGTTTATATTACTCCTGAGTATATTCTGCATCCCATTCGTTACCATCATCTCCTTTGTGTCCGTCCAATTTAATAACAAAACTTTTTGTAGGGAAATAAGGCGTCATACGGATATCCAGCCATACTCTGTCTTTGTTTACTCTATCCTGCTCGAAACGAACAATTTTGAATTTTTCAATCAATTTGTCCGGTCCTTTGATATTATCAAGGAAAGTTACGATCTGTCTTCTCAAATCGTCCTCGTTTTTAGCATTCCAGTTTTCGAAAGCTCTTCTGTTCAGGAAGTCCAGAAGTACTTTGGTTACGTAATCGAATACACGAACTACGGAATACGTCTGAAGACCGATATTGTCTCCTGTAAATAATGTCTTTGCAGAGAAAGCCATAATTTTTCCGTATTCGTTAACCATTGGTACAAGACCCATTTTTTCCAACTGAGAAATTTCACTTTTCTTCAGTTCGAATTTTACGGCGTCTACTTCGTTGATATTACCATGTTTTTTACCTGCTGCTACCTGAGACATCAGTGTTTTGTGGATTTTTCCGGCTAATGAAGTGGAAGGCGGAAGTTCTACGTTTTCTTCTTCACCTACTTCTTCAGCTTTACCACGTCCTACCAGCCAGTTACACGTCATAATAACGTTACTTCTGTGAAGTTCTCCTCCGGTAAGATTCGCAGAGTGGAATAAATCTACTACGTCATCCGGCTTATCAAGGTTGGCGAAGTCTGTAACCATCATTACTTTGTTTTCGTTACAGATTTTTGCCCACTTCTCGATGACCTTATTTGATCCTAAATATCCAGGTATTGCAAGGATTGAGTAGTTATCTCTAAGGTCAAGACGGTCGTAATAGTTTTTGAATTCTTCTGAGATTGCATCAATGAACAGAGGATTATCCAGATCGGAAACCTGCTCAAGGCTTGCATTGACGATACTTACGTTATCCACTTTATCCAATTCTGTATTTTTATAGAATTGCGCTACTGTTCTGTAGTTGGTCTCCAGCATACGAACAGCATCCAGTGTATTTTTTAAGTTTTTCTTTAAGTTCTGATCGGCCTGTTGTGCCTTACTTTTGCACGTATCAGCCATTTTATCAGCAGATTCGCTGCCTTCTAAAAGGTTTACCCAAAGATTGATCTTCTGAAGAAGTTCTTTTCTTTCGTCTGCTTTATTGCTGTCGTTCAGGAAGATTTCTTTTCTTGCCTTTCTTGTTGGGTTCATATTGGCAATACCGTCTACAACGGATTCAACAAAGCCAAATCCTCCCATTTTATTGAGCTCCGCAAGCGGGTTGCCCTTCGGCTGTCCTGCATGTTGCTGCTGCCCCTGCTGCTGGCTTTCTTGTGCCTGTAATTTGCTATCCATGATTTAATGTAAGTCTTTAATTATTTTTCAAGTTCTTGTGCCACTTCTTTCAATACTTCTATGAACGCCGCTCTTGTCTGATCGTTCTCCAGCATATTGCGTAGAATTTTGTTTGTTTTCAGCTGACGTACTATTTTGTTGTACTGCTCCTGTTCCATGCTCAATTGCTGCAGATAATCTGACTTCTGAGTAAGGCTTTTAGGGGTAAAGTCTCCAAGGTTTTGAAAACGGAATTCCTCTTCTACCATTCCTCCGTCTTCTGTTTCGTGTTGTACCGATACTGAAGGCTGAAAATGTTTGAAAACGTCTTCCACTGTTTTTAATCCTGTTACGATTTCAGGGGTATAAGACTCGTCTGTTGTAAGTTGGCTTACTATCAGTGATTTATTTTCCTGTATTTCCTGAATAGCTTCATTAGCGTCTACTTTTACCTCGTTTCCGCCAACACCATAATTAAACATTGCCATATTATTGTTATTTTGAGATTTACTATTTTGGTTTGGATCTGTCTTTGAGTAATTTACCGATGAATCAAATAAATTACCAATCCAATGTTTAAATTTAAAAAAAAACTGTAACATACAAAATTTTACTAAGATTTTTCTTGAATCATCTAAATCTGTTTACATTTATTCAACATAAAATCACCATATTACGATATCACTAAGCTATGAAAAAATAAATAAAGTCTTCCAAGAAAAATAAAATAAAATTTTTGTCCGCTTTACTCATTTATAAACATGTCTGATGAATGTTAAAATAAGAAATCCTAAGACTTTACCAAAAAATATTTTTATATTTAAACAAAGTGAACCGTTTCATGAAAGATGTAAAAATAGCGTTCAGAAAACCGATATTTCCAGTTTCAGAAGCATTACAACAATATTTGGAAAAATATAACAGAACTACCAAGATTAAGTTTCTGTATGAAGACCTTTTAAGGTTCAGTGACAGTGTGAGAATTCTGGATAAAGATGGCAAAGATACTTTGTGGCTTGGGGTACTGTATTCTGAATATGAGTTTAAAGAAATAGAGGCCAATTTAAATAAAATTTATACACTCCTTCATTCTGATGGAGATACTGCTACTTTACCTTATCTGAAAGTTGACACGATCGACTTTTGTACTTTCGGAAATTCCAAACCTTTCCGGATTCGGGTAAGAAATGTACTGAACGATAATTATACTTATTTTTATATTAAACAGGCCGATGCTTCCCGAATATTCGGATTGGAACTTGAAGACCTGCTTTCTCCCAACCGGATTAACTTTCTGGTTTATAAAAACACTTTAATTGAAGAGCATATTTTGGGAATTCCCGGAGATGTTTTTATTCAGAAACATTTATCCGGCTGCTCAGAACTTGAAAAAGCACAGATTTCCAAGGAATTTGTGAAATTCAATGAGCGCTGTCTTATTGGGCTTCTTGGCGACATGCGTTCTTATAATTATGTAGTGATTCCCATCCATGATTTCGACCAGGTTATTTACAGAATCCGTCCTATCGATTTTGACCAGCAAACGTATGAGGGAAACCTGAAAGTCTATCTTCCCCAGTATTTTAAAGAAAATAATCAAATGGTAAAAATGGTATTGGAAAAACTGAAACCAAGTTCTATAGAGCAATACCGCAAGGAAGTACGTTCACAAATCGTGAAAAGAGTAACGAGCAGTCAAAACAGATTTGATGAACTGATTTCTATTATGAAAAAAGACAGTATTGCACCGGAAGCTAATGTCATAGAACTAAGGACCGCTTTACAAAAACTCACCTACGATGTCAATTTTAAGTACTGTAAAACCATGGGGGATATTATAGAAACCGGAATAAAGTTTGTTCTTAGGAATTATAAGAAAGAATATTAAAAAGAGAATCCGTCTCATATTGAGGCGGATTCTTTCTTTTCTAACAATTTATGGTAAAATTACCAGATTTTTATTCTGTCCTGAGGAGCTTTATACATTTTGTCTCCCGGTTTGATGTCAAATGCTTTAATGAATGAGTCTTGATTGACCAACGGACCAAATGCTCTGAACATTCCCGGAGAGTGTGGGTCTGTTTTCACCTGGTTGATCATATACTGGTCGGTAGCTTTAGTTCTCCAAACAGTAGCCCAGCTCATGAAGAATCTCTGATCCTGAGTGAAACCACTGATCTTACCTGGGTTCCCTTTATCTTTTAAATACATCTGAAGCGCATCGTAAGCCACTGCTACTCCACCTAAGTCACCGATATTTTCACCACTTGTAAATTTACCGTTCACGAAGCTTCCTTTTACTGGTTCGTAGGCACTGTACTGAGCGGCTAACTGACCTACTTTTGCATCAAAGTTTTTACGGTCTGCATCCGTCCACCAGTTATTCAGGTTACCATCTCCATCGAAACGTGACCCGCTGTCATCAAATCCGTGAGAAATTTCGTGACCGATAACGGCTCCGATTCCCCCGAAGTTCACGGCTGCATCAGCTTTAGGATTATAGAAAGGCGGTTGAAGAATAGCTGCAGGGAATACAATTTCGTTGTTTGATCCGCTGTAGTAAGCATTTACAGTTTGTGGAGACATTCCCCATTCTGTTTTATCAACAGGTTTTCCTACTTTATCTAAACTTCTCTGGTATTGCCATGCAGCAACATTCTGAAGGTTTGAATAAAGTGTAGCCCCTTCTTTTGGAGATTCTACTTTTAACTGAGTATAGTCTTTCCATTTATCCGGATAGGCAATTTTCACGGTAAACTTGGATAATTTCTCCTGAGCTTTTACTTTGGTTTCAGGAGACATCCAGTCGATATTGGCAATATGTGTTTTGAATGATTTTAGAAGATAGTCAATATAGGTTTCCATCTGCTTTTTAGCTTCAGGAGTGAAATATTTGTCTACATACAATTTTCCGAAAGCTTCTCCAAGAACACCATTCACAAGGGTAAGCCCTCTTTTGTTCATCGGACGCTGCTCTTTCTGTCCCTGCAAGTATTTCGCATAGAAATCGAATCTGATCTGTTCCAGGCTGTCATCAAGATTGCTTGCATTTCCGTTGATGATATGGTATTTCAGATAGTCTTTCAGTAAAGGAAGGTTTTTCTGAGTAATGAACTGATCCATATTCTGGTAATATTTCAGTTCTCCAATGATCACTCTGTCTGTATTTACACCTGCATCTTTAAGGTATTTTGCAAGGTCAACATTTTTTACAAGACCTGATAATTCAGATACATTTTTAGGATTGTATCTTAAATTAGCATCTCTGTTTTGTTCGAGTGTCAGTAAGTAATTGGCAAGCTGTTTTTCAAAATCTACTACATTCTGTGCAGCCTGAGTGGTATTTTTATATCCTAAAACGCCAAATAATTTTCCAACATAAGCCTGATATTCGGCCAGTGTTTTAGTATTGGCATCGTTTACTTTCTGATAATAATCTCTTCCAAGGCCAAGATCCGGACCACCAAGATATACCGCATTCATATTGGAATTCTTCATATCAGCACCCACTCTCCAACCGTAGAAAGAGTTGTCACCTAATCTTGTAGCTTCCAACAGGTATTTCTGAAGATCACCCAGACTTTTAATAGCATCTACTTTGGCAAGATCAGCTTTGATAGGTGCCAGACCTTCTGCATTTCTCTTATTGGTATCCATAAAAGAGGCATACAGATTCTGGATTTTCTGTCCTTCCGATCCGGTAGGATATGATTCTGTAAGAATTTTGTTTAAGATATCTAATGAAGCATCATCTACATTTTCTCTCAACGCATTGAAAGAACCCCAGTTGGCTTTATCGGAAGGAATCTGAGTTGTTTTCACCCAGTTTCCATTCACATAGCTAAAAAAGTCATCTTGTGGACGGACACTGGTATCCATATACGATAAATTGATTCCCTCTTCTTTTGCTTCTTCTTTTACCGGTTCAGCCACCTTTGCTGTAGCTTCAGTTTTATTCTCCGTCCCTGCAGTCTTAGCGGCACCACACGAATTAAGAAATACAATACCCGAAAGGGCAAGTATTCCAATATTTAGCTTTTTCATTAAAGATAATTTTTGATTTTACACAAACTTATCAAATATACAAACTTTAATGATATGTAATGAATGATAATTGATAATTCAGGTTTAAGGTTAGTGGATATGCAGACCACCCCGTCAAAAATTCTTTGAATTTTTGCCACCCCTCCGAAGGAGGGGAATGATGAGAGCCGTTATTATTAAAAGAGTACACCTTTACTTCCGTCTCACAAGCCCTATTACTTATTACTTATTACTTATTACTTATTACTTATTACTTATTTTCCTTACTGCTACCTATCACCTGCCACCTACTTACTACCTAACATCTGCCACTTGCTACCTAAAAAAACAAAACCGCCCATTGCTGAGCGGTTGTTATTGTTACCAGATTTTGATTCTGTCTTCCGGAGCTTTGTATAATTTGTCTCCTTTTTTCACATCGAATGCTTTGTAGAAAGCGTCAACGTTGATAAGCGGACCGAAGCTTCTGAAATATCCCGGAGAGTGTGGATCAGTTTTCACCTGATTTACCATATATTTCTCACTTGATAATGTTCTCCAAACGGTTGCCCAGCTTAGGAAGAATCTCTGATCCTGAGTGAATCCGCTGATTTTTCCTGGGTTTCCTTTGTCTTTCAGATACATTTGAAGAGCGTCATAAGCGATGTTTACTCCTCCTAAGTCAGCGATATTCTCACCGTTTGTGAAAGTACCGTTTACAAAAGTTCCTTTTACAGGCTCATATTTGTCATACTGAGAAGCAAGAGCTTTTGTTGCTTTTTCGAAGTTCGCTTTATCTTCCGGAGTCCACCAGTCTACCAGGTTACCATCTGCATCGAACTGAGCTCCTGAATCATCAAATCCATGGCTCATTTCGTGTCCGATAACGGCACCGATACCTCCGAAGTTTACGGCAGCATCAGCTTTAGGGTTAAAGAATGGCGGCTGAAGGATAGCAGCAGGGAATACAATCTCGTTGTTTACCGGATTGTAATATGCATTTACAGTTTGTGGAGTCATTCCCCATTCTGTTTTATCTACCGGCTTACCAATTTTAGCTAAGTCTTTATTGTATTGCCATTCACCAATGTTCTGAAGGTTTTGATATAAGTTTCCTCCTTTAGCTTCAGAAACGATATTTAATTTTGAATAGTCTTTCCATTTATCAGGATAAGCCACTTTTACCGTGAACTTGTTCAGCTTCTGCATTGCTTTTTCCTTAGTCGTTGAAGACATCCAGGCTAAGTTATTGATATGGACGGCAAAGCTTTTCTTTAAATAGTCAATCAATTCCACCATCTGAGCTTTTGCTTCAGCAGGGAAATATTTCTCAACATATAATTTTCCGAAAGCTTCTCCCAAAGAACCGTTGATCAGCTCAAAACCTCTTTTGTTAAGAGCTCTTTGTTCCTGCTGTCCTCTAAGGTATTTACCATAGAAAGCAAACTTCATGTTTCCTAAGTTTTCACTTAAATAAGAAGCGCTTCCGTGGATCATGTGGAATTTCAGATAATCCTTGATTACGGGAAGATTCTGAGCATTTACCAGTTTATCAAAATTCTTGTAGAATCCTAATTCACTGATAATTACTTTATCAGAATTTACGCCTACTTTTTTAAGGTAACCTGGAAGGTCAACATTTTTTACCAAAGCAGAAAGTTCAGCCATCGTCTTAGGATTGTACTGAAGTGTGTTATCACGGCTCTGCTCGTTGGTCAGATAAGTCTGTGCAATGCTTTTTTCGTAATTAACGATACCTTTTGCTGCTTCGTCAGCATTTTTGTATCCTAATTCTTTTAGCATGGAAGCTACATATTTCTGATATTCAGCAATAGCTTCTGTATTTTTCTCGTTTACTTTCTGATAGTAATCTCTTCCTAAACCTAGAGAAGCATTACCTAAGTAAACCGCATTCATTTTAGAATCTTTAAGGTCTGCATCCACTCCCCATCCGTAGAAAACGTTTTCGCCTTCTTTGGTTACAGAAGCAAGGTAGTTCTGAAGATTAGCCATGTTTTTAATAGCATCAATCTTGTTCAGATTTTCCTGGATTGGTTTGATTCCGTCTGCATTTCTCTTCTGCATGTTCATGTAAGTAGCATACAGATCCTGAATTTTCTTCCCTTCACTTCCGTCAGCAAATTTATCTTTCAGAAGAGAGTTCAGGATAGTCATGGAATTGTTATCCGTATCCTCAGCCAGTTTATTGAAACTACCCCAAGTTGGTTTGTCAGATGGAATTTTGGCAGTTTTCATCCAGGTTCCACTTACATAGTTGTAAAAATCATCCTGAGGACGTACTGAAGTGTCCATCAAGCTAAGGTCTAAGCCTTTGTCTGTGTTAGTTACTGCTACTTTAGCAGCTTTAGCTTGTGCGCTCATAGTAGTTTGAGTGCAGATCCCTGCTATTAAAAACAAAGAAAGCGTTATTTTTTTCATTATGATAACAATTTATAGAATATGTATGATTTATTTTGAATTTGTTACTTTTTATGAAAACAAATTTAAATAAATAACATTACAGCATTATAAAAATCTATAAAAAATAGAAGCTGCGAGCAGGAAGCTGGAAGTTATGAAAATCGTACAATAACTTCCAGCCTCATTCTTCCGGCTTCCCGGCTTCTTAAGAAGCTGCTATCTCTTTCACATTCCCCGTTCTTTTCAGAAATCCCCAGGATTGCATTTCGCCTTTCAGTGCTTTTCTTAAACTTTTAAACAATACAATATACATCAGCCATCTATACCCGAATCTCTGCGGAATAATATACAGCAGATTGATCAGTTTTTCCCGCTGCATGATGAATGCTACTAAAGCTAATGAGGCATCCACCAAAAGGAAGATCAGATAATAGGTAAATATTTTATCTCCGTTTCCGGACAGGATTCCAAAGAACATAATCACGTCTGCCAATGGTGAGAAAAATGGGATGATGTATTGGAATAATAAAATATTCGGCATTGCCCAGAGTCCCAATCCTTTATATTTGGGATTAAGGAAAGTCTGTCTCTGTTTCCAGAACATCTGCATAATTCCGTAGGTCCATCGAAAACGTTGTTTTAAAAACTGTTTCACCGTTTCCGGTGCTTCTGTGACTGCAACGGCCCTGTTTTCATTAGCAACCGTATATCCGGCTTTTAATATTTTTACTGTGATATCACAATCTTCTGCTAAAGTATCGGATGAATAACCACCTGCTTCAATAATCACAGCTCTTTTAAATGCACCGATAGCACCCGGAATTACGGTAATAGCATTGATGTGAGCATAGGCCAGTCTGTCAAAATTCTGACTGGTTGTATATTCTATAGCCTGCCATCTGGTCAGCCAGTTGACTCTGTTTCCTACTTTCACGTTTCCTGCTACCGCTGCAATTTTTTCTGCAGGGTCTGAATTTAAGAATCTTGCGATCATATATTTCACTGCATCCTGCTGTAGTTTGGTATCTGCATCAATACATACTACATACTCAGCATCCGTCTGTGATATTCCGAAGTTCAGGGCAGTGGCTTTTCCGCCATTTGTTTTGGCGAAGATTTTCAGTTTCGGATGATCAGGAAATGCTTCTGATACCTTTTCATAGGTAGAATCCCTGCTTCCGTCATCTACCATAATAATGTTAAAATTCGGGTAGGTCTGTTTCAACAAATTCTGCAGGGAGGAGACAATATTCACTTCTTCATTATAGGCAGGAACAATGATTGAAACCTTCGGATAAGATTCCATAACAGGAAATTCATCCAGTTTTTTTTCTTTTTTTCTTTCTTTAAAAGCCCAGTATGCCATCAGCATTAGTCGGATCATTCCTAACACAATGAAAATGGTAAACAATGCCACCAGAAAATGGCTTATTCCATAGATGACAGTTGCCAATAGAAGGTTCAGCTGCATAATGTAATACGACTTTGTTTTAGGAACTTCAGGCATCAGTTCGCTTCTGCTTTTGTGCAGAATATTCGTCAGATTAGTAAAATGATAACCTTGTTTCTGAAGAGTGGGAATCAGAATTTTTAAAGCTTTTACAGTTTCTTCTCTGGTGTCTCCGCCTGCATCATGAAGGAGAATGATATTTCCTCTCTCTTCTTTAAGCCCAGCCATGACACGTTTTACAATTTCATCTGCTTTTATTCCCGGCTGCCAGTCTTCGGGATCTATATTTTCCCCGATGTCAAGGTAATTTTGCTGTCTTGCCAAAGCTACCGGAATGATCTCTTCTGAAGTGGTAGGCTCAGAATCGGCATTATAAGGTGCTCTGAACAGAATCGTACTATGTCCCGTCACACATTCTATGAGCAAACGGGTAAGCTTCATTTCAAGTAAAGCCCTTTCCGGACTTACTTTAGCTACATTTTCATGGGTGAAAGTGTGGTTTCCGATCTCATGTCCTTCACGATAAATCCGTTTAACAAGCGGAAGGTTCTTTTCAGCATTTAATCCTACCAAAAAGAAGGCTGCCGGAACGTGATATTTGGACAGAATATCCAATACCTGCGGAGTATATGTTTCGTCCGGGCCGTCATCAAAAGTAAGAACGAGCTCTTTCTGAGGAGCACTTCCATATTTTTTCACTTCATACGAACTTGGATAAGTGATATAATTCTCATCTGTGATAATTTTCTCCTTCGGATCAATTTCCAGGGCAATTTTTCCGTCATGAGGGGTGTTCAGAACATCCAGTACTTCTCCATCTCCGATATAATCCACCATGGTCTGCCCTTTTACATTTTCAAGCGATTTCAAATTCACTTTAGAAAGGCCGGCAAATGTAAGATCTTTGTCATAGAAATTCCAGACCCTGCTGTCTTCACTTCCCAGTCTCCAGAGTGCAGTTCCTGCCAAAGGATATTCTGACGAGAAACGCATTGTGTTAAAAATGGAGGCCGCATCATTGAAAAATACGGTATGGGTTAAATTCTTAGAATCTGTATAAGAATAATTCAGATTAAAGGTATTATCATTAAAATCAATAACGGCTTTACTGGCACTGGCTTTGGTAATCGCCTGCATGTAAGTGACGGAGGTATTATCATCCTTATTGGAGCTCCAGTCGTAACCGTAAGCTCCCAATCCCAAAATAATTTTTTGTGGAGAGGTTTGTTTCACAATTTTGCCAGTCTGCTCTTCAATCCATTTTTGAGAAGAAACAGGTCCTGCATCACTTCCTACAGAATATTCATCATAAGCCATCAGTACAAAGTAATCTACATAAGGATTCAGTCTTGGAATATTGTAATCATCATTATCCGTCATAATATCCATCGTTACCAGCAACTGATTCTTTTTGAAGGTTTCTGAAAGCTCTTTCATAAAAGCAATCAGATTGTCATCAGAATTCAGGTTCATATCCTCAAAGTCAATATTAATTCCTTTGAAGTGATATTTTTGACATTGCTGGGTAATTTTCTGAATCAGACGGGTTCTTTTCTGCGGATCATTAAGAACTTTTACCAATCCTTCTGAACGGAATTCTCTGTCGGAATTGTTACTCAGCATGGGCATTGCAGCCACACCTGTTCTTTTGATCACTTTATAACCTTCCGGATCCACATTGGTTTTAAGGTCACCTGTTTTGGGATCAAGGAAAAACCATTCAGGGAAAACAAGATTGACGTGTCTGATATTTCTTTTCAGAGACATCAGCGACTGAGGATCCCAGGCTACATAAAATGCAGAACGGATGCCTCCGGGAAACTGATCCCAGTTTCGGTTCTGATTTTTGTATCGTTCTGCTCTTGCCTTCTGAATTTTGTCAAGGTTGGTATGAATTGTTTTTTCAGAAATAAAGCTCCTGAAACCTTTATATTCTTTGGAAATTTTATTCTCCTGAAGATAAGGTCTGTTGGCTGTAATGACAGCTTTATAATCTTCTTTAAAAGGAATTTTAGGACTTCTGTCCAGGGTCATCATCAGACCTAAAGCAAGCAGAAGCAGTATTCCTATAAAGATAAAAACACGGCTTCCCCATTGTACACTTTTCCAGCGCTTTTTGCTGCTGGTCTGAAAAATCTGTTTGGAATTTTCCACGATTTTTGAAATTTATTGAAGGGCTCTCAAAAAGTGTGAAAAACTATATAAAAATTAATTAAAAAAAAATTAAAAAGATATGCCTGTATTTAACTGTTTACAAGAAGACTAACCAAATCCTGAATTACCTTTTGGGAAACAAAATCCATAAAATCTACTCTTTCCAGATGGGGCATGTATAATTTGGAGGTCACTTCCTGATCATTGATTCTGATCGTATAGTAAACCGTTCCTATATCTTTGCCATCTTCTCCTTTTCCTGGTCCGGCAACACCTGTTGTAGAAAGAGAAATATGAGTTTCAAACAATTGCTGGCAACCTTTGGCCATTTCCTGAGCTACCTGTTCGCTCACCACAGTGAACTCATCAACGGTTTGTCTGGAAACATTTAGAATTTTAATCTTTTTTTCTGTGGCATAGGCTACCATCCCACCAAGGAAATATTTTGAGCTGCCGGAAACTGAAGTGATCATTTTTGCCAGCTCACCTCCGGTACAACTCTCTGCAGTTGAAATTGTGAGATTTCTTTCGGTAAGCATTTCAGCCAGAATATTTTCAATTTTATCCTCAGATACTGCAATCACATGGCCTTCTACCAGAGGAAGCAGCTTCTGAATTTCTTCTTCTGTCTGTTGTTTCAACTGCTCTTCGCTATCTCCGGAGGCTGTCAGACGAAGTTTCACGCGCGTTCCCACCGGAAGATAAGACAGTGCAATATTTTCGGGAAGTGCCAGTTCCCAGTCTTCAATCTTATCTGCAAGAATACTTTCAGGAATTCCTACCACAGAAACAATTCTGGTATGGATATAATGAAGACTGAATCTTTGCTGTAAATAAGGAATAATCTGATCTTTAATAAGCGGTTTCACCTCATAAGGAACACCCGGAAGACTGTAGCATAGTTTTCCATCCTGCTCCATCATCATACATGGAGCGGTTCCGCAATGATTTTGAAAAACAAAGGATTTGGTAGGAACAAAAGCCTGCTCTCTGTTTCTTTCGAGAATATCTGCCCTTCCTCTTCTCTCCATATACCCTTTAAGGTGGTTGAAGGTTACCTCATCCAAAGCTATTTCATCGTTGAAATATTCTGCCAGTGCTTTTTTGGTTTTATCATCTCTGGTGGGCCCAAGTCCTCCTGTAGTAATGACCAAATCGCCGGCTTCAAAGGCAGTGCTCAATGTATTTTTAATGGTTTCAATTTCGTCTGAGATTGTAAGAATCTGAATAACTTTTATTCCTATATTTTTAAGTTCAGCAGCAATAAAGTTAGAATTGGTATCTACCGTATTTCCGGAAAGGATTTCATCACCGATAGTAATCAGAACAGCTTTTTCCATATATCTTTTTGTTGAAAAAAATTCTATGCAAATGACGGAAAATTCTGTGGCTGGGACAATATAAATTGATTTTTTCTATTTTTGCCTGAATTATCAAAAACTACAACAAGATTATGTCTAAATATGATGATGCTTCATGGCATTATGGCGGTGATTTTCCGGAAGAACTTCCTCAGAAAAACGGGGCTACACACACCGGAATGTTCCTGAACTGGTGTATTCACAACGATCTGATTTCTGATGAACTGAAAGAAGATGATGAAGAGGAAATAGAAAAACTAAAACGAAGAGAAATTACTGGTGCAGAATTCATTATGGATTCCTGCGACGGAAAATTCTCTGAATATGACCTGAATGAGCTGGGAAATCTTTTTGCAAAGGATTATTATGCAGACGACACAGATTTCGGAAACAGATACAGCTCATTTGCTGATGATTATGTAAATATTTTTGATGCGAAAGCTGAGGAAAGTGACTACGAATATGAGACCTTCTACCACATCGAGGATACCTACGAAAACTATGATCTGATGAAACAGGTTATTGATCACCGTTTTGAGGAATGGAAGGAATATATAAATAGCTAATAATGAAAAGATAAAATCGCAAAACGGCTGATGTACAAATTGATCCTTTTGCGATTTTGTTTTTTATTGATTATGCTTCACCCAGATCAATTCATCGGTATTATAGCCGATTTTTTTTGCTTTCTGAATAAAACGCTGGCGGATACTTTCAGGAATATTGGTAGTACGGGAAAGAATCCATAAATATTTTAAACTGCTTCCTGCAACCAGGGCATATTGATAGTCTTCATCAATATCTATAACATTATAGCCTGCCCAGATCGGTTTAAAAAATGACACTTTCAGACGTGCTTCTGTGGAATCTTTTACAAATTTTGCTTCCCCTATAGATTCATTCCATACTTTTTTGGTGTAATCATAGCCTTTATTTCTGACCTGAACTGTTCCGTCCGGATTCTCTGTATACTCTGCAGTAACATTATCCATATTTTTCTCAAACCTGTAATCAAAACGGGCTATCTCATACCATCTGCCCAGGTATTTTTTCAGATTAAAATTCTTTACCGCAGATGCTCCTCTGGGAATTCTTACAGAATAGGAATTGAAAACAATAAGCCCCAATGCTCCTAACGAAACGGGAAGTATAATTTTATGAATAGTTTTCATGACAGAAAGATTTTGTGTGGTTGCTATAAAAACGTCAAAAATAATGCCTTATGCCTGTTAAGGTACAATAATTTCTATGAAAATACTTTCAGGAAATTATCTTTAAAGCTTCCTGAAACTTCAATTTCTGTATCGTCAGACAACATGACCGTTCCGCTTTTATGATAGGATTTTACAAAACCTGTATTGATAATATGGGAACGGTGAACCCTCACAAAGGGATTTTCCAGAAGATCATCAAAATGTTTCAGAAAACGGCATACCATCTTTTTCGAGCCGTCTGTAAGATACACCTGAGTAAAGTTTCCATCCGCCTGAAGTCTTACGATATCTTCGGTTTTTACCACATCAAATCCTTGTAAAGTTGGTAAAATCAATTGCTGTTTTTCGGGCTTTAATTTCAGGTTTTCAAGAAGAATCTTATTCCGGTTGAGCTCTTCTTTTTTCTCAAGGCTTTCCGCTACTTTATTCACCGCAAGAATCAGCTCCTGAATGTCAATAGGTTTTAAAATATAATAACTTGCTGATTTATTCAAAGCCTGCAAAGAATATTGTGAAAATGCGGTAATGAAAATGGTTTCATAGGAGAAATCTTTGGTGGCTTCAAGAACGTCAAAAGCATTTCCAAAAGGCATTTCTACATCCAGGAAGACCAGTTGAGGTTGTTTTTCAGCAATTAACGGAACGGCTTCTTTAATATTTTCGGCTTCACCCAAAATCTCCACTTGCGGACAGTATTTGGTAAGATAGCTTCGTAAAACTTCTCTAGCTATGAGTTCATCATCTACAATGACAGCTTTTATTTTCATACATCAGATTTTAGATGGCAGGCAATAGGTTGCAGATGCAAATTAGGAATATTTAACCAACCTTACAATTTGCTGACACAAGTTCTCAAGCCATACTTTTATTCATTTTTATTGCAAGAAAGATGCAAAAGAATTATTTTAGAGATTAAAATTAATAAACCAGACAACATCATATGAAATCAAAGCTTCTTATTCTTTGCTGCATGAGTGTATTCAGTTTTTCTTTTTCACAGATGAAAATCTCGGAAAGAGAGGATATCAGTAAGATCAACAACAACTGGAGACTTACAAAAACCAATTCCGGGACGTATGGAATTTCAGATATAAGCGGAAAAATCATCACTCAACCTGTATATTCCAGGATTAATAAATTCGGTGAATACTCCGAGGATCTGGCATTGGTAAAAAACATAACGGGAACCTATGGATTTATTAACCGTTCAGGTACTGAAATCATTCCTGCTCATTATGAACTGGACTATATCAAAAAGAATTTTTCTGTTTTAAAGAAAAAATACATCAAATAGAAACCGCAGATCAATCCGGATTCAATTACTTCAGATTGATACGGATTGTTACCAAAACACCATTATTATTTTCCTTATCCTTTACAGAGCAGGTGATCTCTTTTTTGTATAAATCATTCAGCAACTGAATTCTTTCCAATGTATTTTTCATGCCTCTGCCCTCTCTTGTTTTCTGATGTTCTGTTTTTTGCTTTTTACTTTCTTCAATACCTATTCCGTTGTCTTCGATAAGAATTTTAAGATGGGATTCACTTTTCTCAAAGCTTAATTTTAAAAATCCTTTTTCGGTTCTGTAGCGGAGTCCGTGCCAGACAGCATTTTCCAGAAACGGCTGTATCAGCATTCCCGGAACCTGAAGGTTTTGCATATTCAAACTTTCATCTACTTCAATTTCATAATCGAATTTATCCGCAAAACGGGTCTTTTCAAGCGCCAGATAATTTTGCAAAAGGTCGAGTTCCTGCTGAAAAGGAATAAAATCTTCAGTGGAATTTTCCATTACGCCACGCATCAGCTTGGAAAATTTTGTAAGATACTGATTCGCCTCCAGTTCATTATTGGTTGCGATAAAGTGATTGACACTATTTAAACTATTGAAGATAAAATGAGGGTTCATTTCTCTCCGAAGCGACTGAAGCGCTATCTTTTTATTTTTTGTCTGAACCTTCTTCAGTGTTCTGAAAATAAAAATAATTAATCCTGTCAACAGAATTAAAGCTCCAATCAGACTGTAATTAAAAACGTTCTTCTTTCTGATCAATTCATCTTTAAGCTCTTTTTCTTTTTCCAGTTGTGAAATTCGCTGTTCTGTATCTTCCAGAATTTTATTATCAACAAGACTTCTGTCTTTAGAGACAAGACTCGGAAGTTTTCCCAAAAAATCTCTGTACAGCTGAACGGAAGCATCTACATTTCCTGAAATAGCATAAAGGCTGTCCAGTTTTTTTACACTTTTCTGAGCTTCCAGTGTATGGCCTTTATCTAAAGCAATTCCGTAGGCATTTTTCAAAAGATCCACGGCTTCCTTCGGATCGTTTTTCTTAATATAAATATCTGCAAGCTCCTGAATCTGGTTGACTTTTTCCTGTGAGTTTTCTTTTACGAAATCTTCTGTCAGAACTTTCTTTTTGGCTTCAATAGCTTTCTCAAAATTTTTGTTTTCTACATAAAGATCTGCCAGTTTTTGATTGATGGCCAGAGCCTGTTGAGGAGCTTCCTTTTTAGAAATTCTATAGGCTGTATTCAGGTTTTCTTCAGCACTGGAAACATCTTTCTGTTTCAGATTAACCTCCGCCAATTGGCTGTAGCTTTCTGCAAGATCGCCTTGCTCATTTTCTTTTTTAGTCAGATTGATATTACTCTGGATGGCTTCTGCTTTCAGTTCCGGCGTGGGAGAAGAAAGTCTTGCCGCATCATTAGAATTTACAGCCCTGCTTTTTTCGCTGTAGCTCATCTGTGCTGCCATGCTGTAATTGCTGATGGCAGGAGTTATTTTATTCTGTTTTTCCTGTGACTGGGCTAATCTTCGGGTTACTTTTTCAATATTGGCCTTATCATTGAGCTTTTCATACAGTTTTTTTGCTTTTGTATAATACTCTTCACTTTTCGGAAAATTTCCGCCATTGAAGAATGTTTCACCAATATTATAATAAGAATCTGCCTGCGCGGGTTCATTTTTGGAATCCATTGCTTTTTTCAGCTTCTTCGTTTCTACCTGTACCTCTTCCACAGCAGCACTGCTGTTATTAGTGGTTTGGGAATGGATCATATTTCCCCAAAACACCAGTAAAAAGATAGTAAAGAGTGTAAGCATTTTCATAAAACAAAGATATACATATATATAGTGTACTCAAAACTATTCACCAAGCGAAAGCTCTGTTTCACCAAGTCTCCCGGTTTCGGGCTTCTGATCGGCGTAATTTTACATCAGTAATTAAAAATTTAAAAACAGGAAATTATGAAATTGAAACATTTTTTATTAATCGGAATTTTAACCCTTGGAAGCTTTGTAAATGCTCAGGAAGTAAAGAAAAACGCCATTGAAGTAACAGGCGTTGCCGAAATGGAAGTGGAACCGGATGAAATTATCTTCAGCATCGGGATAAAAGCTGATAATAAAAACGATCTGGCAGAAAATGAAAAGAAGTTATTTGATATTTTAAAAAATGCAGGTGTAAAGAACGAGGACATCAAGTTCAAATCTATGTACCAGAATATCTATTCTAAATCAGCTAAGTTTTCTAAGAACTATCATTTTAAAGCCAGTGCAAAATCAAATCTTAGCAAAATCTTTGAAGACCTGAACCAAAAATGGGTAAGCAGCCTGAACATTGCAGAGGTAAAGAATACCAAAATTGCAGATTTCAGAAAAGCAGTAAAGATCAATGCTCTGAAAGCCGCTAAAGAAAAAGCAGATTATTTATTGGAAAGTATGGGCAAAAAGACAGGTAATGCTCTTGAAATTGTAGAAATAGAAGATTACACCAGCGATATGATCATGCCTGTAGCTTATAAAGCAAGAACCAGCAATATCCAGTTGGAAATGGCGGATGCTCCAGTAGATTTCTCTTTTGATAATATTGAAAACATTAAACTGAAATACAGCATTAAAACAAAATACGAAATCCTTTAAAATAACAGATTTAAAAGACAGTTCCTTTGGAGCTGTTTTTTATTTCTTTACCGCTTCCCAACTCACCAAGTCAAAAGCCCGCTTCACCAAGTTTCCCGATTTACAGCTTTAAATAGAGATAATTTTACTTCAGGAATTCAAAATAACAATAAAACACTATTCCCTAATTACAACAAATAACCAATAAAAAATACGACTATGACAACGTTAAAAATCTTAGCACTTGCAGCGGGAACAGCTTTTTTAAGCTCCGGTAATATTCCGGAAAACCGCTCTGCAAAAAGTAATATTGAAAGCCATTTACCGGCACAAAAAGGAACATTGATTCCGGCCAACGCAACCTTAAAGGACAATAAAATTCAGGTTGCCCTTTTACTGGATACCTCGAATAGTATGGACGGGCTGATTGATCAGGCAAAATCCAGATTATGGAATATTGTAAATACTTTAACAACACTTAAGTACAACGGGAAAGCTCCCCAGATCGAAATTGCGCTTTATGAATATGGTAATGACGGAATCCGCGATGAAAATTATATCCGTCAGGTAACTCCTCTTACTCAGGATCTTGATCTGGTTTCTGAAAAATTATTTGCCTTAAGAACCAATGGCGGAAATGAATATTGCGGTGCTGTCATCCGTGATGCTGCTGCCAACCTCAATTGGGATGGAAATGAGAAAAGTATGAAACTGATTTATATTGCAGGAAATGAAGCATTTGACCAGGGTAAAATAAATTATAAAGATGTGATTTCAAAATCAAAGGCTAAAAATATATACACCAACACTATTTTCTGTGGAAGCCGGGAAGAAGGAATCCAGACGTTCTGGCAAATTGGAGCTTTATTAGGAGGTGGAAAGTATTTCAATATTGATAGTGACAGAAAGGTACTTTATATTGAAACTCCTTATGACCTCAAAATTTCCGAATGTAATGCAAAGCTGAATGACACTTATATCTATTACGGAAATCACGGTTCGGAATACAGACTAAAGCAGATTACACAGGATAAAAACGCAGAAATGCAGTCAGCTTCCAATCTGGTAGAAAGAACAGTTGCAAAATCCAAAAAGAATGCCTACAAAAATGATCACTGGGATCTGGTGGATAAAGCTGAAAAAGATGCAGGATTTATTGCTACTGTAAAAGAAAGTGAACTGCCTGCAGAGTTGAAAGGAAAAAGCAAAGAAGAAATTCAAAAAACAATTGCTGCCAAATCTGCGGCACGCGATAAAATTCAAAAAGAAATAGAAGAACTATCCAAGAAACGCCAGACTTATATTGATTCCGAAATGAAAAAACGGGGAAGTGATGATTCTGATGATCTGGGAAAGGCCATTGAAAGTTCTATTGTTGAGCTTGCGAAAAAGAATGGGTATAGTTTGTAGTGTAAGCGGGTTGAGGCCCGCTTTTTTGCTATTCACTACATTATGATAAGTGCTCTATATCTTACAATAATTTAGATTAGATTCCTATGGAACGACACAATTGAAATAATGATTTATCCAGGCAGTTGTCATTCCGAAGGAATCTAAATAACCTTTTTATATCTGGTATTCGCAAATCTGAAGCTTAAAATGTGTAAAATATTTTGTGGCTTTTATGGTTTGTTTTTTCCCACAGATTTCACAGATTTCACAGATGATTAAGGTCAACTTTGCAGTTAAAAAATCAAGTTTTTAAAAACTTATGTGAACATATTAAGCGCAAAGATATCCCCGAAAGCTTATTGAAGTGTTTAAAAACTTTTGTGGCTTTTGTGGTTTGTTTCTTCCCAGATTTTACAGATTTTCACAGATGATTACGGTTAATATTTGCAGTTATAAAAAATCAAGTTTTTAAAAACTTATGTGAACTTATTAAGCGCAAAGATATCCCCGAAAGCTTATTGAAGTGTTTAAAAACTTTTGTGGCTTTTGTGGTTTGTTTTTTCCCACAGATTTCACAGATTTTCACAGATGATTACGGTTAATATTTGCAGTTATAAAAAATCAAGTTTTTAAAAACTTATGTGGCTTTTGTGGTAAAAATATCATCTTCCAAACGTAAAATACCTTGATAACGGATGCTTTTTGCCTTTCATAAACAAAGAAGCCATTTCCATTCCCGCTACTGAAAAGGTAATTCCGTTTCCTCCGAAACCTAACACAAAATAAGAATTTTTAAATTTTTTATGCTCGCTGATATAGGGTAAACCATCTTTTGTTTCTCCAAAAGTTCCAGCCCACACAAAGTCTGTATAGAAATGATAGTCAGGTTTTATTTTCTTTAGTGTTTTGATGATCTTTTCTTCTTTTTTATCTAAAATAGCATCACGCTTTTCTGCATTATAAAAATCTTCATCTTCACCTCCTATTAAAAGCCTTCCGTCATCGGTAGTCCGCATATAGAGATAAGGAGTATCGGTATTCCATACTAATGTGCTGCTGATGTTTTTGAACTTGTCTTTATCAATTTCAGAGACGGCCGCGTAGGTACTTTTAAGGTTGACAAAGTTTTCTTTGATCAGATTTTTGCTTTCGTATCCTATACAGTAAATCATTTTTTTGGCTTTAATCTGAAATCCGCTGTCCGTGGTGACCAGATTAAATCCTTTATGCTCCTCCACTTTTACCATTTCAGTTTTATCAAATATCTTCAATCCTTTCTTTACATTATGCATAAAAAGCTCATGAGCAAATTGAAAAGCATCAATGCTTGCACCCTGTTTTGACAAGATTCCACCATACGTATTTTCAAACCCGAACTGGTCCAGAACATGATCTGAAGACAGCCACTTTACTTCAAATCCAGCAGCTTTTCTCGCTTCGTATTCTTTTTTCAGCCATTCCAGATCTTTCTTTTTTGAAACATAATACAATGATTTTTTGCGTTTGAAACCTGCTTTGGACCTGATGGTTTTTGTAATTTTTTCCAGTGTATCAATAGCATCGCTACAGGCTTTATAGCTTAAGACCGCTCCTTTTTTCCCTATCTGATCAATCAGCTCATACAGGGGAACATCTATTTCATATTGTAACATTGAAGTGGTAGCGGAAGTACTTCCGTTGCAAAGCTCGCGCTTATCAATCAGGATGGTCTTGTATCCGTCTTTTATCATCTGATGAGCGATCAGGCTTCCTGTAATGCCGCCGCCTATGACGAGAACATCACATTCCTCATTTGATTTTAAAGATGGATAAGATGCTAACAATCCGTTTTTTAGAAGCCAGAAAGGTTCATTTGATTTGAGATTCATATTAATATTTTACACTGAAACTAACAACATTTATACCTTTTTTAACAATTTTCTACTAAATTATGGTGTAATTATTGTTATTCTTTTAAACTGAACCACCATAAAATATTGATTATGATAACAATTATTCCAGAAGCTCCGGAGAATGTTGCGGCATTCAATGCAACGGGAGAAGTAACGAAAGAGGATTTTGAAAAACTGGTAATTCCGCGCGTAAAAGAGAAGGTAGAGCAGTTCGGTGAGCTGAATTATTTATTGTATTTGGATACCGATCTGGATAATTTTACCATGGGTGCATGGCTTGAAGATTTATTGTTGGGACTGAAAAATCTTACCAACTGGAATCGTTCAGCTATTGTTACAGATAAAGAAGGGATACGTGATTTCACCAGTGTTTTCAGTGTTCTGATGCCGGGAGAGTTTAAATCTTTCCCCAAAGAAAATTTATACAATGCACTCTACTGGTGTAAAAATGGAGATGAGGTAGAGGCATAAAGGTTATTTGATAAAAAATCGCCTGTTTCTTACTGAAACAGGCGATTTTATTCTTAACTAAGGCTCATATTTATTTATCGCATGACACACATTCAGCAGCCATTTCTTCTTCATCCTGAGTCTTTGAACCATACAGGTACATATATCTTACACTGATAACCACTCCAATAAAAGTCATGCCTACTCCTACCAACGATGGATATTTGAATGAGTAGCCATATTCTAAAGGAATTCCGCCAAGGAAAGCACCCATTGCATTCGCAATATTAAAACCGGCCTGCATAAAAGCGGCGGCCATCATTTCACTTTTCGGGGCAGCTTTCATCATCATAATATTGATGGGTGAGGCGATTGACATGGATAGAGCACCGCACATAAATGTCAGTACCAAAGCAATATTCGTATATTCTGCAAGGAAGAAAACACCTCCGAGAGAAATCATCATCAGGAAAATCAGTAATACGCACGTTTTTTCAGGTCCCAGCTTATCAGAAACGATACCTCCCACCAGGTTTCCAACTACCATTCCGGCTCCGGCAAGAACCATTACATAAGCCATCTGACTGCTTTTAATCCCGGCAACAATAGTCATCAACGGAGTAATATAGCTCAGCCATGTGAACAATCCTCCAAATCCAATGGCTGTAATAGCCAATACCAGCCACGACTGTTTATTTTTAAGGAATTTCAGCTCTTCCATGAAGTGGGTATTCTGATTGGATTCCAGATTTGGAAGCCACAGTTTTAAAAATAAGATGGCAAAAAGCCCGATAACAGCCACAATAGCAAAGTACAGCCTCCAGTGGAACGTATGTCCGATATAGGTAACCAGAGGCACCATTGCCAGATTGGCAACTGTAAGCCCCGTAAACATCATCGATATATAAAAGGCTTCTTTTCCTTTTCCTGCCATTCTTGAAGCTACCACTGTTCCTACTCCGAAGAAGGCTCCATGCGGAAGTCCGGACATAAAACGGATAACAAGCATACTGTTGTATCCCGGAGCTATAGCTGAAAGTGCATTAAATAATGTAAAAAGGATCATGAAAGCCATCAGGACTTTTTTAGGGGGGAATTTTACAGAGTATCCAATCAGAATTGGCGCTCCGATAACTACGCCCATGGCATATGCTGAAATCAAATGTCCGGCTTGCGGAATCGTAATCTGTAATGTTTTGGCAATATCCGGCAGCAGTCCCATTACGGTAAATTCCGTAGTTCCTATTCCTAAGCCACCGATTGCCAGCGGTATTATTCTTTTATCAATCTTCATTGTATCTAAATCTTTTTTCTGAATTAATTTTGTTCAAATTAAAGGATCGCCTGAGTATCTTTATTTTGAAAGTGCAAAAATCGAAAGAAAGTTTGAATTTCACACCTCTTTGAATGATAAAAATTTGCTCCATATTAACCTTTTTATTTAATTTTAAATTCAGAAACAATCAAATCAGGACAAAATGAAAATCCAGAAAGAAATTATTGAATTTGAAAATGGGAAATCATTCAAGCTATTTGCACCTTCTCTGAAAAACTGCTTTTTCTGGCATTATCATCCGGAAATTGAACTGGTATATGTAGAAGCTGTGAACGGAATCCGCCACGTTGGCAAAAACATTTCCGGTTTTACAGACAGTGATCTTTTACTGATTGGTTCCAATGTCCCTCACCTTAATTTTGACTATGGTATTCAGACTGAATGCAAGCAGCTTGTATTGCAGATGAGGGAAAGCTTCCTTCAGGACATTATTCTTCCTGTTCCTGAATTTGAAAATATTAAAAATCTTTTAGAACGTTCCTATCTCGGACTTTCATTTTCAGGTGAAACCAAAAATACAGTTGTTGAAAAACTACAGGTTATTAAAGATAAAAACTCTTTTGAATCTTTGGTTGGGTTAATTGAAATTCTGCAAATTCTCGCCGGATCTACCGAAGTAAAGGAACTCAATAAAGATGATACCCGGATTAAATGGTTTTTGAATGATAAAATCAGAATGGGAACCATCTACGACTATATCCACGAAAATTATGACAGAAAACCCAACGTAAATGAAGTGGCCAAAGTTGTTAGTTTGAGTACTCCTGCTTTCTGCCGGTATTTTAAAAAGCAGACGAATATGACCTTTACAGATTTTGTCAACAATTACAGGATCAATCAGGCTAAAATATTTCTGCTGAAAGACCAATCTGTGACGGAAGTTTGTTTTCAGGTAGGTTTTGAAAGTCTTTCTTATTTCAATAAATTATTCAAGCAGCATACGGGAGAAACGCCTTCTGAATTCAAGAAGAAACATTTCAGGCCTATTGAAATTAATGGAAGAATTGGAGTGATTAAGAAGGATACAACTTGTTAAATAATTTTTAATGAAAGTGGACTAAATTCGGCTGCTGTGGATGTTTTTGTGAGTGTTGTATGAACCACCCCGTCAAAAATTCTTTGAATTTTCGCCACCCCTCCAAAGGATGGGAATAATGACACCCATTAATGTAAAAATTGCCACATTCATTAGCTGACCACTGATCTACAACCTAGTACCTATAATCCACTACCTAATATCTGCTAACTGATCCCTGCCACCTGAAAAAACAAAAAACCGTTCATTGCTGAACGGTCTATATTTTAATGAATATGTTTTTCTGCGTGGTAAGAACTTCTTACGAGTGGAGAACTTTCCACGTGTCTGAAACCTAAACTTCTTGCAAAATCCCCGAACTCATCAAATTCTTCAGGCGTGATAAATTTCTTTACCGGAAGATGTTTTTTCGTCGGCTGCAGATATTGTCCAAGTGTGATTACATCTACATTAGCGTTTCGGATATCTTCGATTGTCTGGAAAACCTCATCTTTAGTTTCACCTAATCCAAGCATTACTCCTGTTTTGGTTCTTCTTTGTCCCGCTTCTTTCAGATATCTTAATACTTCAAGGCTTCTTTCATATTTTGCCTGGATTCTTACTTCTCTGGTCAGACGTTTTACGGTTTCCATGTTGTGAGAGATCACTTCAGGAGCTACCTCTACTAATCTGTCAAGATGTTTTGTAAGTCCCTGGAAATCCGGAATCAGAGTTTCCATAGTTGTTCCCGGAGAAATTCTTCTTACAGCATTCACTGTTTCTCCCCAAAGAATAGATCCCATATCTTTCAGATCATCACGGTCTACAGAAGTAAGAACGGCATGTTTGATCTTCATTAATTTGATGGATCTTGCTACTTTTTCAGGTTCATCCCAGTTTACATCAAGCGGTTTTCCTGTTTTTACACCACAGAATCCACAGCTTCTTGTACAGATATTTCCTAAAATCATGAAAGTAGCTGTACCTTCACCCCAACATTCTCCCATGTTCGGGCAGCTTCCGCTTTGGCAAATGGTATTTAATTTATATTTATCAACCAAAGTTCTCAGCTCTCTGTAATTCTTTCCGGTAGGAAGTTTTACGCGGATCCATTTTGGTTTTTGAACGGTAGTGTCTTGAACTGAATTTTCCATTTCTAAAATTGAAGTTCAAAGTTAAGGATTTTTTAATGGAAACCATCAACCGGATATATTGATGAAATTGATCATTCAGATTTCCTTTGTATATTTATCTCTTCAAAATATTCTTATGAAAAAAATATTCTTCTTTTTATCCATGATATGCGGAACATTTTGTCTTGCCCAAAAACAATTTCAACCCACAGGTTCTACCATCATTGAAACAGTAGATGGAGATCTTGATGGTGATAAAATTCCTGAAAAAGTAATTATTTACAATACAAAAGACACCACAGATATGGGAAACATCCGTGAAATTCAGATCCTGAAAAAAGCTGGTGGAGCATGGATAGTTCTTGAAAAATCCAGAAATGCTGTTATGGAAAGCAATGGTGGAGGCATGATGGGTGATCCTTACAGAGAAACTAAAATAGAAAAAGGAATTCTGATCATTTCTCAAAACGGCGGAAGCAGCTGGAAATGGGATGTTACAGACAAATACAGATTTCAGAACGGTCATTTTGAACTGATAGGAACTTCTTCTACTTCGGGAAGACCTGGAGATTACTGGAAAGATGTTGATTTTAATCTTTCAACGGGGCAGCTGAACTATTCAAAAGAGGTTGAGAATACTGCTGAGTATGGTAAATCTTTAAAGGAAACTTATATTAAAAAGGGGCTAAAGATCAATCTGCAAAACAGGAATCAGGAAAAGCAGCAAAAAATAGTTCTTCCGAAAACAAAGGAAGAGGTTTATTTTTAAATAAAAGTTGTGGGATATAAGTTTGGGCTAAAGCCAATTTTGAATTCGTATTTTTTAGTAAACGGGTTTAAACCCGTTTCTATTGAATAGTATTGGTTTAATGATCATCAAATTCATTATTCTTCAACAACTCGGCTAAGACTTTTTTGGCACGCATTACCCTTACTTTGGTATTGGCAACGGAGATTCCCAGTTCATCAGCAATTTCTTTGATGCTTTTTTCTTCAAAAAATCTCAGCTTAATGATGTCCTGATAATTAGCATCCAGGGATTCTATGGTTTTGATGATCTTCTTTTGTTCTTCTTCAGAAATCAACAGTTCTTCGGGAGATTTTGCATATTGGTTTTTGACCTCATCAAGGTTTTCCACGGCGTCTTCATTGTCCCGGTTTTTCTTTCTCCAAAAATCAATAACGGTATTCTGGGCAATAGTCAGTATCCAGGTTTTAAACTGAAAATGAGGATCAAACATATCCAGTTTCGACAATACTTTTGAAAAAACATTCACTGTAATTTCATCAGCATCATTTTCGTCTCTTACCTTTTTCATGACAAAAGAGAAAACATCCACCCAAAAAATATTGATGAGTTTAGTCTGGGCCTTCTGGTCTTTGTCCTTGGCCTTCTGGATGAGCAGGAATAGCTGTTCGTCGTTCATTAATAACAAATATAGATTATTTGGGCTGAAAAACAAAGTATAGGAAAGGTAAAATGGTAAAAAGGCTTTACCCTTAATACTTATGAATTTACTATCTTTGCAACTTAAAATTAAAGTTAAAAATCAATGAATTCCTTTATAGAAGAACTGAAATGGCGTGGTCTGTTTGCCGATATGATGCCAGGAACCGATGAACAACTGAATAAAGAGGTAACTACTGCATATATTGGTTTTGATCCTACCGCCGATTCTTTACATATCGGAAGTCTTATCCAGATAAAAATTTTGGCTCACTTCCAGTTGCATGGCCACAAGCCCATTGCTTTGGTGGGAGGTGCAACAGGAATGATTGGTGATCCATCCGGGAAATCTGCTGAAAGAAATCTTTTGGATGAGGAAACTCTTTTACACTATGTTGACTGTTTAAAAAATCAGCTTTCAAAATTTTTAAATTTCGAAGGAAACGAGCCTAACAAAGCTGAGTTAGTGAACAATTACGACTGGATGAAGAATATTTCTTTCCTTGATTTTGCTAAAAATGTCGGGAAAAATATCACGGTCAACTATATGATGGCTAAAGATTCTGTAAAGAAAAGGTTCTCTGGAGAATCAGGGGCAGACGGAATGAGTTTTACAGAATTTACCTACCAGCTTATCCAGGGATATGATTTCCTACATTTATACCAAAACAACAATGTGAAGCTGCAGATGGGAGGTTCTGACCAGTGGGGAAATATTACTACAGGAACAGAATTGATCCGTAGAAAAGCTCAGGGTGAGGCATTTGCATTAACAGTTCCATTGATTACCAAGGCAGACGGTTCGAAGTTCGGGAAGTCTGAGAGCGGTGAAAATTACTGGCTGGATAAAAAGAAAACTTCTCCTTACAAGTTCTACCAGTTCTGGCTGAATGCTACTGATGAGGATGCTGAAAGATTTATCAAGTTCTACACATTCTTAGGAAAAGAAGAAATTGAGGCTTTAATTGAAGAGCACAAAACAGCTGCCCACGAAAGAAAATTACAGAAGAAACTTGCAGAAGAGGTTACAGTTTGGGTACATGGAAGAGAAGAGTATGAAAAAGCGCTTAAAGCTTCTGAAATTCTTTTCGGCCGTTCTACTGCTGAAGATCTTGTAAGTCTTGATGAAGAAACATTCCTTGAAGTTTTTGACGGGGTTCCTCAGAAAGAAATTGCAAAAGCTGATGTTTTAGGAGTAAATATTATTGATCTTCTTTCTGAAAAATCAGGGTTCTTAAAATCTAAGAGTGAAGCTCAGAGAGAGATCAAAGGAAATTCAATCTCTGTCAACAAGCAAAAAGTGAATGATACTTTTACCGCTAATGAAACAGATCTTATCGATGGTAAGTTCTTATTATTACAAAAAGGTAAGAAAAGCTACTTTATTGTAAAAGCAAACTAGTAGAATATATATAAAAGCGGCGCTGAGAATGATCTCAGCGCCGCTTTTTTGTCCTAAATAATTTAATATTAAAATGTATAGCTTGTAGAAGCTGACAGATATTGTCCGCTGGAAGTTCCTTCTTTCTTCAACTCTCCGTCTACCCAGATCTGAACCTTCAAAGTTGCAGAAGCATTCGGTCCAACTGCGTTTACGGCAACATTGGCACTGTATGCTCCGGGTTCTGATGTCACTTCAGGGCTGGACCATGTTGATCCGCTCAGACTTGATGCTGTAGTTGGGTTACCGTCAATTCCGTACACCGCTACATCAATATTACTTCCTGAAGAAGCGATTGCTTTAAAAACCACTTTATGACTTTTCCCTGCTCCATTCTCATTGTCATCGTTATCTTTACTGCATGAAGCCGTAAATCCAATAAACATTGCTGCTATTACTGCAACAAATGCTCCTCTTAACAGCTGATTCATTCTCATTTTTTTCATAATCTTTTTGTTTAAATTTTAGTTACTATATTGAATATTCTATGATTCATGATTTGATGTTTGCAAAGCTATGAGCATCACCTACGTCTATCAATCCTTAAAAACCAGTAATTTTTTCTACCTAAATTCAGGTATTTTTTATGCTAAAATTTTTAGTTAAATTGAGCGTTTAAAAAAATATTCTACAGAATCGATCCATAATGAAGAGATTACTTGTCCTGTTAAGCCTGTTTTTGTCTTTTGCGTTACAATCCCAACAAATCATTCCGCTTAATGAGAAATCTTATATAGACAGCTTACAAAACATTACAAAAGGAACTTATCCCGATACATCAAAAGCAACCGCTTCATTCCTTTTATCAAATTATTACAGGAACAGTGATTCCGTTTTAAGTAAAAAATATCTTGCAAAAGGGAAAATACTGGCTCAAAACAATCCTTTTATTTCGGCAAAATATTATTATTACGAAGGACAATATAATCTGGACAGGAATAAGAAGAAAGCTGCGGCTTCCTATCAACAGGCGATACAATCGTTATCGAAGTTCAAAAATGAAGAGTCTGATTTCTTTCAGGCACTCGCGTGGTACAGCTACGGAGTTTCTCAAAAGGATAAAGAGGGTTATATTCCTTTGGTCAAGATAATGCTTGAAAAAAGTATCCCACTGGTTGAAAAATATGAAAACAGCAGGAATTTAGGATTTCTATATACTCAGCTTGCGGTTATTCTTACTTATAATGCTCAGTTTAAAAAAGCTGAGGATTACAATAACAAAGCCCTGGAAATCCTTGAAAAAAACTACCCCAATTCTGCTGAGTTATTTTTTACCTATCTCAATGCTGCCAACAATTTCTGTTATCAGGCCCATGGAGATGAAGCGGAAAAGTATCTGCGTAAAGCTGAAAAACTTATCAAAGCATATCCTGAATCTTCATCCAATGCATTTTATTATTACAGTAAAACCTTATTGTATATTACCCGCCAAAAAAATGAAGAAGCACTTCCTGTGATAGAAAAGGGAATTTTTTATACCAGAAAGTACAATCAGAATCTTCTGGCTCAAATGTTTTATTTCAACAAGTTTGATATTTTAAAGAAACTTAAAAGGTATAAGGAGGCCAAGACTACCCTGGAAGATGTTTTAAAAGAAAAATCTTTAGCTATTGATCTTAATAACAGAAAAACCTTTTACAAACAGCTTTCTTTACTTAATGAAGAATCGGGAGATACCAAAGAAGCGCTGATATGGGAACAGAAATACTCCAGGTTGAATGACAGCCTTAATACAGAGAATGTAAAAATTGAAATCAACAAACTTGAATCTAAATTCAATACCGCTGAGAAAGAAAGAAAAATAGCAACCTTAAATGCTGAGAAAAATCAAAAAGATCTGGAAGTAAACAAGAAGAACTCTTATTTGTGGGGAATGGGTCTTGTTTTATTACTGGCATTAAGTCTTCTGATCTTCCTGTTTATTATTTTCAGAAAAAACAAAAAAATAAACGAACAGAGAATCAATGATATTAAGCAAAAGGAAGAATTATCGTTAACCAAAGCCATTCTTGACGGTGAAGAAAGGGAAAGAGAACGTATTGCAAGAGACCTTCATGATGGTCTGGGAGGAATGCTTGCCGGAGTAAAGATCAATTTTTCTACCTGGTCTTCCAACCACCTGCACCCTGAAAAAGATCAGGAGTTTTATAAGATACTGGGACAGCTGGACAGCTCTGTAAGTGAACTCCGGCATGTAGCCAGAAACTTAATGCCTGAATCATTGCTTAATTTTGGTTTGGAAACCGCTATACTCGACCTGTGTGAATTTTACAACAGAAAAAACCTTGAAATTGATTTTCAGGCTATTGATATTGAAAAGAAATTACCTTTAAATGTCCAGCTTAATATCTATCGAATTGTACAGGAGCTATTGGCCAATGCTGTAAAACATGCCGAGGCCAGCAATATCCTGCTTCAATGCTCACAATCCGGCGAGAATTTTCTGATAACGATTGAAGATAACGGAAAAGGATTCGATAAAAATATAGAAAACACTACCAAAAGTATGGGACTTCGTAATCTGAAAAACAGAGTCAACTACCTGAAAGGAAAAATGGAAATAAGTTCTGATAATCAGGGAACAACAATTAATATAGAACTCAACATCCATGGAGAATGAAAAAATAAATATTGTTATTGTAGATGATCATCCTATTGTTATTGAAGGACTACGAATGATGCTGAAAAGCCAGCCTTTCTTTAATGTAGCAGGAAGTTTTGCATCCGGAGCAGAAACATTAAGTTTCATCCGTTCAGAAATGGTGGATATTGTTCTTCTGGACATTACCCTCCCCGATTCTAATGGAACGGAACTCTGCAGGGAAATCAAAAAAATATCGCCAAATACCTCTGTGATTATGTTCAGTAACCGTTCGGAACGAAGCATTATTATGCAGTCTATACAAAACGGAGCGAGCGGTTATCTTCTCAAAAACACGTCCATTGATGATCTTGTAATAGGTATAAGAGGGGCACTTTCGGGAGATATAGTTTTCTGCAATGAAACCAAACAGATTCTCAGTCTTCCTTCCCAGACTCATCTTCCTGTTCCCAGACTTACTAAAAGGGAAAAACAAATTCTACAGATGGTGGCACAGGGAAAAACAAGTAATGTAATTGCTGAAGAACTGTTTTTAAGTCCACTTACCGTGGACACTCACCGTAAGAATCTGCTACAGAAATTTCAAGCAAAGAACTCAACAGAACTGATCAACTTAGCGTTACAGCAACGTCTGATTGAAGAATAAAAAAACCGCTTTAAAAGCGGTTTTTTTTTATAATGTTAAAGTAATTTACGGTTCTAAGAAGCTGTAATCAATAGAAGCAACCAATACACCTTTACCTTTCTTCTTCACTGTTCTTGCCACCTCACCATCAATGTAAAGGGTGATTGTCAATTCAGAATTATCATCCGGCATTGAAGCGTTAGCATCAAGATTCAGCTGTGCCTGGCTGGAATTCACAAAGAATTCTCCACTTGTCCATGGTGAAGTTACAGGAGACTGCGGAGTATTGTATATTGTATTCTGAGCTGTACCTACTTGTGTTACAACACTTATAATACTTCCTCCGGAAGTTGTCTTCACTTCGAATTGAACCACATGATCCTGAAATTCTTCATCGTCATCTTTTTTACAAGAACTAACAACGGTGATTACAGAAAATAATAAAACGAATAAAAAAGAAAGTCTAAGTAAACTTTTTGAATTGTAAAATTGCTTCATTTCTCCAAATAGATTTTTTAATGTTTCAAATATAAGTTTTTTATTAATATAAAAATAACTTTTATGAAAATTTTCCAATAAAGATTTCCAAATAATATCAAATCAATAAAAATAAAAAGCGTGTGGAAAATTCAAAAATATACTCCAAAGAATTAATCTTTACACATAAACCATTATGTGGCAGAAGTTCGTTGTGTGAATAATAAAAGTTAAGATTCTGCAGGTAATTTAATTATCTTTGCTGTATGAATTTAGATTATCTAGTAAGAGAGCCGGAAAATATTACTTCCCAAACTCCCATTCTTTTTATGCTTCACGGCTATGGCAGCAATGAGCAGGATCTTTTCAGTTTTAGAGAAACACTTCCCAATGACTGGATCATTGTAAGTTTCAGAGCTCCACGTGATACTCAATTTGAAGGATACTCATGGTATGATATCAATTTTAATGATCCCGAAAATTTCATCGATGTTCCCCAGGCAGAGGAATCTTTACATGCAGTTCTGGAAAGTATGCTGAAGATTATCAACCATTATGGACTTACGGAGAGTAAAGCTCATCTTTGCGGCTTCAGCCAGGGCGGTATATTATGTTATGCTTTGGCTTTAAAACATCCTGAGCTTTTCAGTCGTGTTGCCTGTATGAGCAGTTATCCCGAAGATAAAATTCTGGACGGTATTGTAAAAGATAAAAAGAAACTGGAGGGACTTCGTTTTTTCATTTCTCACGGTACGGACGATGCTGTAATTCCACTTGAATGGGGAAGAAAAGCGGCAGATCTTCTTTATGATCTTAGCTGCTACTTCACTTTCAGAGAATATATGAGCGGGCATGGGGTCAATCAGAAGAATTATATGGATTTAATGGACTTCTTTTCAAAGTAAATAAAACCGTTTTAGAACAAATTCAATAAAAAACACTACTTCATTGTAGTTTATATAAACATTCCAGCTTTTGGAATGTTTTTTTATTATTATAAAGATAAAATCACTAAATTCAGTAAATGAAATTTAAATTGCTTTTACTGGGATTATTTCTAAGCATTTTTGTAAATGCCCAGAATACTTTTGAACTGATCAATACTAAAAAAGCAGTTATTCCTTTTCAATTTATCAACAATCTTATCTTTATTCCGATCAATATAAATGGTGCTGAACTTACGTTTCTTCTGGATACGGGAGTTTCTGAAACCATTCTTTTTAGCCTGGAAAACAAAGAAGTGAAGCTAAGCAATGTTGAAAAAGTCAAATTTTCCGGCCTTGGCGGTAGCTTAAGTATTGATGGGCTGAAGTCCGAACGCAATATTGGTAAAATAGGTGATGGGATCATCAATACCACTATGTCTCTTTATATCATTATTGATGAAGAATTCAACATTTCTCCACACGTAGGAATTCCTGTAAACGGAGTGATCGGATATCATTTCTTCAAAAACCACCCTATATATATTGATTATTCATCCAAGAAAATAACTGTGTTTGAAAATGCAGCTCTTTCAGAAAAGAAAATCAGAAAATTTGAAGAATTCCCCATTACCATTGAAAGAGATAAACCCTATCTGTATGCAGGTGTAGAAATGACAAATGAAAAGAAAGATTCAAAACTGCTGATTGATCTTGGAAACAGTGATGCGATATGGCTCTTCCCCACTCTTATTAAAAATTTTGTTTATAACAGACCTAATATTGATGATTTTCTCGGCCGTGGTTTCAATGGAGATATTTATGGTAAAAGAAGCCGTATTCATAATTTTTACCTTGGAAATTTTAAGTTTGAAAAACCTCTTACTTCAATGCCGGATGAATTCTCTATACAGCACGTTAATTTAGTGGAAAACAGAAAAGGTTCCATAGGCAGTGAAATTATGCGCAGGTTTACAGTGATTTTTGATTATCCCAACAAAAGGTTATATTTGAAAAGAAACAGATACTTTAATGATCCTTTTCATTTTAATATGAGCGGATTGGATTTCAAACAGGACGGACTGGAATGGCAGCAAGACAGAATAAATATTGAAACCCAAAAATCTACAACTATCGTAAACGGTGCCTATAAAGATGCATTTCAATATAAATTCAGTTTAAAACCTATATTTTCCATTGCCGGAGTAAGAAAAGATTCTCCGGCCTATGAAGCAGGCCTTAAAAAGGATGACAGAATTTTAAGTATTAATGGAGACCAGACTTCTGAGATGACACTGGAGAAAATTGTAGAACTTATGAAATCTAATGAAGGCCGGACTATCAATATGCTGATTCAAAGGAAAAATGAAAAACTTATGCTAAGTTTTACCCTTCAAGATCCTATTCCATATCAAGAATAATCATATGAATACTGAAGAAACCACCTTAGACAGAATAAGAACCAGACCCAGATTTAAAATGTTTACGCATCTTACCAAGGAAGAGTATGCTGAAAATCTGAAAAAATATATGGAAGAGCATAAAGATGAGTTTTCAGGAAACATCAATAAAGAAGTGGCTACGATCTGGATAAAAACAGAATATGATAACTACTGGAAACCCTGTCTTGCCTTACGGATAGAAATGGAGGATGAGCATACGGCAATACGCGGAGTATTTGGTCCAAGTTCTGCTGTGTGGACATTCTTTATGTTTCTTTATTTTTCTTTTTCTATTCTCTGGATGACCTTTTTCACTATGTATTATGTAGAAAAGCAAATAAAAAGCGCCGAATACCCCTGGGCACTGAGCGCTTCTTTTATCATGTTATTTTTTATTCTTCTTACGTATATTGCTGCCAGATTCGGACAACATAAAGGTAAAGAGGAAATGCTTAAGCTTAGAAAGTTTGCTGAAGAATCTACGTTACAGTTTGAAAAGAAAATTAATTAGATAGAGGTTCTACAGGCTTTTCATTCTGAATAGGTGCTGCTGCTTTGGCTGCTTTGATAGAATCTGCCACTTTTTCTCTGTTGCTTTGTTCTTTAAGCATCTTCGGAACGTCTGGTTCTAAAAGTTTCGTCAATTCTTCAACGGAAATATTGTTGGCATTAGGATCATCCAAAAGATTTCTCCATGGTTTTCTTCCTCCCCATTTATAATCTCCGAATACCATTACTGCTGTACCTCTGGCTTTAGTGGTAGCACCACCGGGATTCAGAATCCAGGTATCTGCGTAGGAATACAGCCATTGGGCATCTTTTCTCAGCAATCGTAAACATGAGTGTGAGGCAGGATATCCGGGAAGTGTATATTCATGCCACCCTATCCCTCCTATGTTGTGGATATTAAAATTATAGGGCAGTTTCCATTCGCTGCTCACGGTGGAAATAGCCAGTTTCTTTTTCCAGTTGGCAAAAGTAAGTCCCCTTGTGGTCTGGGCTGATTTTTTCCCCATACTTGTCGGACCCCATTTTACAAGGCTTCCATTAGAGTATACCGCAAAAGCCTGTATAGGATATGAGAAAATGACAAACTTTTTCACTCCGCTTAATACATCCAGCTGCATTGGAAATGGCGAATACGCCATCAATGTTGTATCTATTTTCGCAGGGACTACCAATGTATCGGCATTCCATTTACTTTTAGAATCTAATCTGTTTAAGGCTAAAATAGCTGTTCTTTCCTCTACACTATACTTCTTGCTGAATTCTGCATAAACAGAATCACGCATTTTTTTATCTTTTGGAAGAACAAAAGCATTATAAAAACCATTCTCCTGCATGACAGGCGGAACGGATTCTTTTTTTACTACAGGAACAGAATCTTTCTTTATAGAATCCTTTTCTACCTCCGAAACTTCCGAAGAAGAAACAGTATCTTTAAAAGTATCACTTATTTTTTCTATTTCCTTTTTACAGGAGACAAGAGAAAAAACGCATAAGCAGGCATAAAAAAAGGATTTTTTCACAGATATGTTTTTCATAAATAAATCGGCCATTTAGTTTGGCTACCCAGTACAAATATCAGACCTAAATTTGAATCCTAAAAGACAATCTTAAAAATACCGTAAAAAAACGGGGGCTTTATCACTGTAAATGAGGAGTTATCCTTAACATTCTCAAAAAAAATAATAGGTTTTAAAGGTATTTCCAACGATTGAAAATAAAAATTATTCATCAGTATTTTCTCTTGTAGAAATCCATTCTAAATTTCCTTTTTTGCTAAATCGGTAAACATCCTGATGCCATCGTGCCCCGCCTCTGCATCCTGTTATTAAAAGTTTCTTATCTTTTTCTACAGTGACATCACATAAGCAGGAACAGCTTGAGTGGGAATAATCCGGTTCTCTGAGCTTTTCAAAACGTATACTCTGGGGATGATACAGATATATTTCAAACATCCTGTAAACGCCCATTCCATCGTCTGGAACAGAAAATGCGATATCATCGTAACCGTCAAAATTATAGTCTTCTATAATACTCTGTCTGGCAAAAGAAGGTGTATCCGGAGCCGGAAGTTCTGTAGCTGTCTTTTTTCCATCAGGATAAGTAATAATAAGATGATTGTTATAAAAATGATTAAAGGTAAGAATCACATCATGAAGAAGATATTGATTGCCTCCGTCATATTTTTTTTCATCCTCAATCATCTCCATCGTAAACTTTCTATTGTCTTTTGTTCTTATATAAGTAATGTTTGAAGCCGTATGATGCATCATTTCGAAGGTATATATTCCGGTGACTTTACCATCAATTTCTTCATTCCAGACGTAATAATTAATATCCGGCTGTCCGTCACTTCTTCCGCTGTCATCTACTTTAAAACTTTTTATCTGTAAGGGAATAATTTCTTTCTTTCCGGAATATTGTACAAACGCTCCTTTACCCTGAGTTCCGTAATAAAGCTTCAGTCTGAATTCTTTTGCTTCTCCTACAGACTTTAATGTAAAAGGCTGGGCATAGATCGCAACTGAAAAAAGGGTCATACAGACTAGCAATAATTTTTTCATAAGAATAATTTACATAATCAGATTCACTACAAATCTAATCATCCATAAGAATACGATCAACAGCAGTAGTGAAAACTGAACTTTATTGACGTTTTTATTTCCGAATTTCCATACGGAAATCCGGTCTATGATAATCACAAGTAATATTGGAATCAGGCTGAAAAGAATATACATTCCGAACAATCCATCAGCGGCAGAAACTCCTGTCATCAGAATAACAGAAGCAATCAATCCCGCAATTATCGCAATGATTCCTAATATAAAAAAGAGAGTCCAGTTTTGAAATTGTTTTTTCATGATTAATATGGTATTAACGTTTGGTTATATTAAGACGGATGCTCAATCTGTTATAATAAAACATCCAAAAAGCCAGCCACGGCAGATTCATAAGCAGAAAAACAATGACTTTTTCTCTGCCAACCTTTCCATCTGTAATCGTAAAAAATGAAAAAACAGAGGCAGCAGAAACCTTTGTATTTTCCCATGAAAGTATAAATAAAAAAAAGTCTTCTATTTCTAGAAGACTTTTTGCGATCCGGACGGGACTCGAACCCGCGACCTCCGCCGTGACAGGGCGGCATTCTAACCAGCTGAACTACCGGATCAATTAAGGTAGTTGCTTTTTAACTGGTGCAAATATATAGTTTTTTTTAGCTTTTCCAAAGAAACGCATTCCTTTTCTTTCAAAGCTTTTATTAAGGTACAGATTGTCAAATACAAAAAAATAAGATTTCTTACTGTAAAAGCTTTTTAAGAGCTTATCCTTCAAAATTCAGGTAATTTTTCTTCTACAGTAACAATCAACTTTTTTTTAATATTCATCCGATATTTAGTATTTTCTGCCCACTCTTATGATGGTATCTGTAAAAAATAACTGAACAAATACCTACTTGCACTTATGTACGAAATGCTTTCTCCTGATCACTTATTCTGTTTGTTCGATAACGTCAACAAATTTTTTGCACAGGATAGATTTGTCGTACACTGTTTCAGCCAGTTTCCTTGCATTCTGCCCCATCTTCTTTACCAATTCAGGATTGTCTTTAAGATGAAGTACTTTTTGTACAAGCTCTTCCGGACGGTTTGGATTTACATAATATCCGCAATGGTATTTTTCGGCAATATCTTTCGTCCACCCTGCAGAGTTTACAATAATAGGTTTTCCTGCAGACAACGAATCGAAAAGTTTATTGGGAGAGTTGGTATACAAAATCGGGAGATCCAAAAAGGAAATCATAGAAACATCTGAAAAATTGACAATCTCAGATACGTCAGTCATAGGAAACTTTCCTAGAAATTTCACATTTTTAAGATTGTTTTTTTCTACTTCATCTATCAGATCTTTTTCGGTAGAACCTCCTCCTACAAAAAGAAATTCTATATCTTCCCTATCTTTTAATAATTTGGCGGATTCAACAATTGAATGAGCTCCATTTGCCAATCCCAGAGATCCAAAATGAACTATTTTGAAGGAGTCCTTTTTTAAACCAAGCTTTTCCATCAGTTGATCGTTTTTTCCTCTGGGCCAGAATTCGTCCATTTTAGCCATATTAGGAATCATTGATGTTTTTTCTTTTGGAATATATTTTACGACTCCATCCTGCATACCCGGAGAAAGTGCAATAACACGGGAAGCATTTTTATAAATCGTTTTTTCCAGCAGACGGGTTGTTTTTATAGTCCATCTGTTTTTTATGGCTCCCATCTGTATTGGCACCTCCGGCCAAAGATCCCTTACTTCAAAAACAAAAGGTTTCTTTTTAAACCACTTTAATAAAAGTGCCGGAATACCTATTGTAAGAGGCGTTGATGTAGCAATTACCAAATCGATATCTTTCTGTTTCAATCCCAGCACCGATGATTTGTACATAAATTTCAGGAAAGCCTTTAATCTTCGGGAAACACTCATATTCTGGTCGTAGTCTTCTTTTATATAAACGACTTCAATACCATCAATTTGTACAACTTTAATATCCTCTGAAAATTTGGATGATGAGGTGAGCATAGTAACTTTATGCCCGTTTTTAATAAGTTCCTGTGCCAGCCAATATGATCTTGTTCCTCCAGGTTCCTGAGGAGTTACGAAATATTGGTGTATGTATAATATATTCATTATTTTTTTTCTGTATATAATTGTTGGTATACTTCAGCTATTCTCTTCCAGTCATGATTTTCTAACAATTGTTCAATATCAAAACTATAATGATTTTGTTTTTGGATTAAACGTTCAAGCGCCCGTTCGATCGCAGAAACAGAAGTGTCTTCTACTTTTTCCCCGATAGAATCGTCATAAAAACCGTCGATTCCTTCATTTTGCGTGTACATTACCGGTAAGCCCTGCAGAAGCGCTTCTATATAGACCAAACCAAAGGTTTCTGCTTTGGAAGGCATAGTAAAAAAGTCACTTCGTTCGTAATAGGATTTTAGAACAGGCAGACTGTCTACTTTTCCTATAAACTCAAAGGAATGATCGTTTTTAATGGAATCGAGAATCCTTTTTTCGTCATTTCCTCCTCCTCCAATCAGTGTTAATTTTATTTTGTTCTGAATTTTGTGATTGTGATTCTTAACAGCATTAACAAGGTTAAAGACATTTTTTCCCTTATCAAATTTCCCAACATACAGCAGCTGAACGCTTTTTTTGTCCTCAGCAATTTTTCTCTCTGCAACCTTTGATTCTATCCAGTAAGGATCTACACCATTTGGGATCACCATTACTTTTTGCTGTACATCATTCATAATATGAGACAGACGGGGATCTTCCAGCATTCTTTTTTTATAGACAGCCGAAATCGTTATGATCTTATTGGCATTCTGAAGTATTTTTTTTCCGTAACTTCTTTTGTGCAGAAAATACTTCAAAAACAGATTAAGATCTGTATTGCGCACTGCTACTATGTATGGAATATTATATTTTTTATGAAGCTCATAAGCCACTCCACCGTCGCTGTACCATGTGTGAGCATGAATAAATCTGACGGTCTTGAGGTCTATTTTTGCTTCAATGTCTTGTACTATTTTTTTAATTTTTTTCTGATAAAAAACCCGATCTGCATATTTTGATAAAATATGACTGTAGATAATCTGAGAGCCAGTATTTTCAAAATCTATTTTATTTTTCCCTATTCTGGAGGCCTCCCGAACGGGATTATAAACAATCTGCCCTGCCCCGTTATTATCCAGCTCCCTCACTAAATTTTTATAAACTGTAGATCCTGAGTAATCGTTTGTAATGTGAAGTATCATTATGGATAGATTGAATTAAACTGCAGTTCTAAAGAAGAATTGCTAATTTTATTACTGTAATTTGAAAGGTTTTTTTCAACTAAAGGGTATAAACTTGTATCAAAATAAATAAGCTTCATCCAGCCATCAGATATTTTCCATCCTGTATTCTGGACACTTGGATCTGTAGTACCGTCTACATTATCGGCAATACTGTTTCCTTTCAGAATCTTAAGCTTCAGGGTATTGCAGAGGTAGCTGAAATTAAAGTCAGCCCAATTGGCATTTCCCAATTCTTTTGCTTTTATTAAATATAATACGACATGATTTCCATGTGATACATCCTGTACAACAGGCTTATAATTTTTAATTTTCTGTAAAGCCTTACAAAAAGCATCCGGATAGGTACTGTTCCATGTATAATACAAAATGCTACCTGTGCTTTTGTTTAAAACCAATGCTTTTTTCAGCTGCTGATCAAACTGATTAACAAATGTAGCATATGAACTTTTATCAGATTCATCATACTTCATCAGATATAGCGCCACAACTGCCCAGTTTGCTCCTGTATGAAGCCTCTGATGAAACAATAAAGAATAATCTCCATATTGGCTAAAGCTTCTGGCTTTCCATTTATCGAAGGAGTATTTTAAACCGCTTTCTATCGCCGGCTGATAATTTGTATACAGTTTATTTTTGCTTAAAATATCCAAAAACTCACCGATGTATCGGAAAAAGTATCCTTCTGAAATTAAATGTTCCTGGCCGTTCGCTTTTGCATTCTGATTGCCTTTTCTTACATTCATCACCCAGCCGTTTTTCTGGTATGAGGTATTTGAATTGGTATCAATCAGAATTGGTTTTATGACAGAAATATTAGTATCAATATATTTTTTATCTTTTGTTTTAAGATACATATTGTTATTGGCATTGATAAAATATCCCAATGCCATGAAATCGTAAGTATTTTTACTGACCGATGACAATTCCATTTTCTGCAGACCATAACTTTTGGATGCCTGCATATCTGCATTATATCTGCTTACTCTGTTTTGCTGAGCAAACGAAAAGCTAAATAATAATACCGCACTAAGCTTTATAAAATTACCTAAATATTTCATAATTATCAATATTATAATTTTGAATCAGATTCTGTAACTGCTTATCATTACCTCCATCCGCAACATTTTCCTGACTTAACTTAAAGAGCGAATTCTTATTTTCAATGGGAATTAAGTTTGAAAAATAACCGGATTTCACGGTCTTTGTCTTATTCAACTGAGCCATCATATTCAACCAGACATCGTCCGCCATAAAACATAAGCTGACAAATGCATCTTTATTCAGAACTTCTCCACTAAAAAAGTTACTCTTATATAAAGTCCCTCCCCCACTTGTGTGAAATAGATCAAATGTCGGTCCACAATTTCCGAAGACTTTTTTCCATTTAGAATATTTGCTTATTGTATTATCATCATTTCTCACGATTTTATGCGCTCTGTGACAACAAATTGTATCAGGAAATTTTTCGTGCAAATCCATTAAATCTTTAATGATATTGGACGGATAAAAAATATCATCATCTATTGTTATGATCACATCATTTTGATATTCCTTAAAGGCATAGTAATATTTTTTATGAGACCTTAAATCTTCCTCTACAAATTTTATTTCCAATTGCTTCTTATTGTAGTAACCCATCAGATTATCCGGTAGATCTTTTAACTCATTCGGAAACTGATCTTTTGCCAAATACAATACAATTTTATTGGGAAGCAGAGTTTGTCGTAACATACATTCTATAACCATCCATAATTTGGATATCCTTCCCGGAAATGTTGTGAGTGATACAATAATATTTTCCGACAATTTTTCGGGAAGTAAAATTTCTTTCTTCGTGTTTTTGAGATATATCGGAAAGACAAAATTTGAAAATTTTCTTATAGAAAATCTTGCTAAAGACTGCGCTTTAGAAATTTGTCTTAACGATGAATATTTTTTATCTATATGATCAATTAACATTTTTAGCTGTCGTTTTATAAAATGATGATATACAATAAAGACTTGCTAGCCAAATCCACATGTAAGGATTATTTAAATAAACACTATTAATTGTAAATGCTAATGGCATTACCAATAATGATCCTAATAAAATATAATTTGGAATTTCACGCTTTTTAAAAATCCTTCTCGGATTGAAAATTTTAAATAACAATAAGAGAAATGCAACAAAGACAATGATCCCATATTGAGAAAGTAATTCTATAAATAAATTATGGGGTACAAGGATAGGATTGTTCGTCATTTTACTAGCTGTTTCCGAAAAATTTCCAGCTCCCACACCCAGAAATTTTGAGTCTATAAACATATCGATACCGACATTAATCATTTCCTTTCTTGAATTGTCTTCCAGCCCTTTTTGCTCGATTCTTGTCTTTAAGTAAGCAAATGCGGCATTATTCATTACATATAAATACCCTGCAAAGGATGCTATTATTGAAATGAATGTGTAAATAATGGTTTTGCTTATTGACTTACTGGAATAAAAAATAATATAAATAATTGTAGAGATTAACAAGCACAGCATTGTTCCGCGGCTTGCATTAGTCAGTACAACCCAGACGATCGCTAAAACAAAAACAATATAAAATATTTTAAATAACTTGTTCGTAATGAACTTAAATTTTGCTAAAATAAAGGGAAATGAAATCGCCAAAAGGTGATTGTACAAATTATAATTTCCAAAAGTAATAGCTGCATATTTTCTAAGCGTTCCAACCCCTCCTAATACCGTATCATCTCCAAATTTAGAATTGGAAAAGTGCAAATTAAAATTAATTTCTATAATTGCAATCGGAATACTTAGTAATACAAATATAACCCAGCCATTTATCAGTTTATTTAAGCTGACATACTTGCTAAAAGTCAGTATTTCAACGAAAATGATAAAATTTATTAATGCATATGCAAACTCTTTTAGGGATTGGTCATTATTAAATGTTAATAATAACATTGACAATACACAATAAATAATAAAAGAAAAGAAAAAGAATAAAAACTCTTTCCCTTTTATAAGTTTTTTATTTAACTCCCTTATTAATAATGGTAAAAATAAAATAGCAAGAATTCTCGGTGCCTGTAACATACCACCGTATAAACCAAATATTTGAGAAATAATTAATATTGGGGTTATATTTTTCTTTAAGTAATTCATCTATTAATCAAATTATCCAATCGTATCAGAAGGAAAATAAAGGTCCAGTTTTTATAAATAAAAATCGATTTGGAAGGAAATAGCTTTCTTTTAATATGCTTCACAATAAAAGAATCATAGTGTCTGGTAAAAACAAAAAAGTTTTTGGCACTGATAGTATTTAAAAGATCCATAATTTCATCTTTTTTCATATTGCTCTTATGTAAAAAAATGAACAGCAAACTAAAATAGTAGTGATGCCTATTTATGATGAACTTTTTTGGAAAAAAGTCTATTATTTCCTTCTTATTATAGAGTTCTAAAATTTTTAATACTGATTGTACATTTTTGATAGTCTGCTTTTTCTTCATGATCGACTCTCCCCTCTGTACATAATTTACAAAGATATTGTCAATAACCTGCAGCTCAGGATTTTTACTGTATACTTGTGTATTAAATAATACATCCTCGTATATGGCTCCTTTTTCAAATATGATATTATGCTGATCTAAGAATTTTTTGGAATAGATCTGTGTCCATGCCTGAATACCGTAGTTATTATACTTTAACAGCAAATTGTGGCCACTGATATTTTCTTCATTTTCAAATTTTTCAAATTTGACAATTTTATTTTCATAAATTTCCTGATAATTAAATAAGAAAATATCTGTCTCTTTATTAATTTTTTTAAAAAAGATGTCAATACTATCACTTTCAATATAATCATCACCATCAACAAACCAAATATATTCCCCTTTGGCTATTTTATATCCTGCATTTCTGGCATCAGAAAGCCCTCCGTTTTCTTTTTCCAGGATGACAATTCTATTATCAGTTTCTTTGTATTTATTACAGATACTGATACTATTATCCGGAGATCCGTCAATTACCAGAATCAGTTCAAAATTAGCAGAAGTATTTTGTACTATGCTGGCAATACATTTTTCTATATAATTTTCAACATTATATATGGGGACGATAATTGATAAAAAAACATCATTCATTTACATTCTCTATTAATGGTAAGTAAAACTTCCTTATCTCCTGAGGATTATATTTTTCGTAGTTATCGTTACTCAATAACTCATCTATTGCTTTGTTTGCTTCCTCTACATTCTTAACAAACTTTACATATTTCAGATATTTAATCCAGTTGTAGGTTCCTATAACTTTTTGATTATAATTTGAAAAAACCACGCATGGCGTTCCAGAAATTATGCAAAGAACCATTCCGTGTAATCGATCAGTGACCACTATTTTTGCTTTAGAAAACTGTAATAGTTTATTAGTCAATACTCTCTTTCTAACTGATTTTATATCTAAATCTGTTATTTTATCACAATGCATATCAGATTTAATTATTTTGTTAAATCTTTCTTTTAAGATTTGGGTAATTTTATCTTTATCATCAGCTGTCAGTATTGATTCCTGATCATTTCTGATTACTTCCAATGCATATTCTCTTTCATTTTCAAAGCTATATTCAGTGTAAAGAACAATATCGGGAGTCAGAATTACTTTATTTTTTGGAAAATATTTTTTCATTAATTCAAATGACTGTTCCTCTCTGGCTGTCAAAATCAAGTTTGCATGTTTTTCAAAAATATCCTGTGTTCTTTTTAATTCAGCTTCACCAATCTGATCATTGCTGTAATAGATTGTTTGTGGAAACAATATAGTTTTATTTTCAGGGAAGTTTTGAATGACCATTCTTCTCAAATTTTCTTCCCTCATGTATTCATTCCCAAAATTTCCACCACCATGAATGAATATCAAATCATCAGGATGAATAGTATGTCTGTACTTTTCTATAAAATACTTCATCTGAGACTGGTTAATCTCAAAAATATGATGTTCGGGTAAATTTTCCTGAAAAAACTTCAGCTGTCCTTCAGCAATAGCATGATCCCCAATATTAGTATGGGTAGGAGTTTGAAATAAAAATACTCGCTTCGACTTGCAATTAGTAATCTCATCAGCAATTTTGTCTACTCTGGCATTATTATTTATATTATTAATAATTGAATTTGCTTTATTTTTTATTCTGCTAAATAAATCCATATTTATTTCCTATTTTTTTAATGATTTTTTTCTTAACCTGTAAATACTCTTCCCGCTTAATACCAATAAGAATAATTAATACAAACAAAATAATCTCAGCTCCAATGGTTGAAGATATTGCAAAAAAGTAGCTGTTAAAATGTACTTTTTTTATGAGCCATACCAGAATAAAACAAGAGAAAATAACCAGGAAGGTCTGTTTTAAATAAAGTAGTACATCTGGCAAATCATATTTCAGTTTATGGTTAACATAAAGAAAACGAAACACAAATGTGCATAAATTCAAAATAACGTTTAAACTCATAATATAGACAGGAGAAAAACCTAATTTTAAGAATATATATGCCAGTGGGAGATTTAATAATAATATCAATGAAACACCTAACTGATAATTTCTGATATTTCCAATTGCATTAGCAGACATCCAAAACGGCCCAACTATAGCATTAATGATAGAACCAATGATAACGATTTGGGTAAAGCTTACAAGATATTGAGGTAAATTAACTCCCAGCCATAATTTTAAAATAAATTCAGTATGTAATAAGATCGGTATTGATAAAACCAAAAAAAGAAATACTGAATATTTCGAAGTGTTTAAGACTAATTTTTTATGTGTTTCCAAATCATTTGAAGCATAACTTTGTGTAATCTGTGGATTAAATGCTACCTGCATATTGGAAACAAAACTATACAAAACACTGTTGACCTGATTCGCAATACCTAAGGCTGCATTTACAGTAACACCTATGAATATATTCATAATCATATTCAATCCCTGCGTTGAGCTCAAAACAGCCACTTGTCCGAATAAGCTCCAGCCGGAAAAAGATAACAGTTCTCTGAACAATTTTTTGTCAGAAAAATAATGGTAAGCAGTTTCTTCCTTAAAGTTGGTAAAGCAATAAATTTTATAGATTACATTCACTATAAGATTGACCAGTAATAATAAAAAGGAGTAAATTATCAGCTGATCATAATCAACAAAAAGCGATAATAAAAATACAATAGCTAGTTTTAGCACTGTCTCTGCTATCCCCAGATAGGCATAGAATGACATCCTTTCATTCGCAAGTATAGTAGCATTGAAAGGTATTCTAATGATATTAATGATTGTTGTAATTATAGAAAACTGAAATACAAAATTTGCTGCATTAAGCCGGTTAACAGGAATATTTAATTTGTAATTTAAAAACCACAATCCAATAGTCTCTGACAAAATCAATACGATAACTGAGATAATTATATGAATATTGAGACTCATACAAAACACCCTATTAACTTTTTCTTTACTATTTGAAGCTAATTCAATATTCAAAAATCGTTGAGTAGCACTTGTCATTGCATTATTTAAAAAAGAAAATAATACAACTACCCCAGCCACTAAATTATATATTCCAAAATCCTCTACTCCTAACTTCTGTAAAATAATCCTTGAAGTATATAAGGAGATCCCCATATTGATGATCATCCTTATGTAGAGTAGTATTGTATTTTTTGCGATCTTTTTTGTACTCGACAATTTATTTACTTTTAATCATTACCAAATAGATCCCTTGTGTACACTTTTTCCTGTACATCAGCAAGTTCCGAAGCATTACGGTTAGAAATAATTACATCGCATTCTTTCTTGAAAAGCTCTAAATCTTTTACCACTCTGGAACCGAAAAAAGACTCTTCATTAAGTGCCGGTTCAAATACTTCCACTTCTACTCCCTTGGCTTTAATCCTTTTCATTACTCCCTGTATGGCAGATGCTCTGAAATTGTCGGAGCCTGCTTTCATGATCAGACGGTAAACGCCTACCTTTTTTGGTTTTCTGGCGAGTACAGAATCTGCTATAAAATCCTTACGGGTTCTGTTTGCATCTACAATTGCCTGAATAATATTATTGGGAACAGCATTATAATTCGCAAGAAGCTGCTTGGTATCCTTAGGAAGGCAGTATCCTCCGTATCCAAAAGATGGATTATTATAATGCGAACCAATTCTTGGATCCAGACCAACACCTTCTACAATCTGGCGGGTATCCAGTTCGTGGATCTGTGCATAGCTGTCTAATTCGTTAAAATAAGCCACACGCAATGCCAGATAGGTATTTGAAAACAACTTAATAGCTTCTGCTTCAGTAGGATTAGTAAACAAAACAGGAATATCCTTTTTTACGGCTCCTTCTTTCAGTAATTCTGCAAAAATCCTTGCTCTCTCGCTTTGTTCCCCGACAATAATTCGGGAAGGGTATAAATTATCATATAAAGCTTTGCCTTCTCTTAAAAATTCCGGAGAAAACACCACGTTATCTGAATGCATTCTGCTTTTTAAATCTACGGTATACCCCACCGGAACTGTAGATTTAATAATAATTACAGCATCAGAATTATATTCTGCAATTTCCTTAATTACATTTTCAACACTGCTTGTGTCGAAATAGTTGGTAGTAGGGTCATAATCTGTGGGGGTGGCAACAATAATATATTCAGCCTTATCATAAGCTTCCTTTTTATCTAAAGTGGCTTTGAAATTAAGTGGTTTAGTACTTAGAAAGTTGCTGATCTCGTCATCTTCAATAGGAGATTTTTTAGAATTAAGCAATTCTACTCTTTCCTGAACAATATCTAAAGCTACAACTTCATTATGTTGGGCCAATAGAACGGCATTAGATAAACCTACATATCCTGTTCCTACAACTGCTATTTTCATTCTCTAATTTTTTATAAACGATTATCGTATTTCTCTAAAATTCCTTTAACATCATATAAAACTCCTCCTTCCTTCAGATAACGGGAAAGATCAATATTCAGGAATTCGTCATGAGAAACTGTGAGAACAACTGCATCAAACTGCCCCTCCACATCTTCAAGAGAATTTGTAGATTTTATACCATATTCGTGCATTACTTCTTCTGGATTTGCCCACGGATCGTACGTTGTAACTTCGATGGAATAATCTTCTAGCGCATTGATAACATCTGCTGCTTTCGTATTCCTCACATCCGGACAGTTTTCTTTGAATGTGATTCCAAGATTCAGCACTTTGGCATCCGTAATGTTGATTCTTTTCTTAATCATTGTTTTTACCACCTCAGAAGCTACAAACTGTCCCATAGAATCATTCAGCCTTCTTGCGGTAAGGATCAGCTCAGAATAATATCCTACGTCCTGCGCTTTCTGGGCAAGATAGAATGGATCGACCCCAATGCAGTGTCCTCCTACCAGTCCTGGCTTAAATTTCAGGAAATTCCATTTCGTTCCTGCTGCCTCCAAAACTGCATGAGTATCAATGTCCAAAAGATTAAATATTTTTGCAAGCTCATTCACAAAAGCAATATTAATATCACGCTGTGAATTTTCGATCACTTTTGATGCTTCAGCTACTTTGATAGTTGGTGCCAAATGGGTACCTGCTGCAATTACAGATTTATATAATTCATCTACTTTTTTACCAATTTCCGGTGTAGAACCTGAAGTTACCTTTAAGATCTTCTCTACGGTACGTTCTTTATCTCCCGGGTTGATTCTTTCAGGAGAATATCCTGCAAAAAAATCTTCGTTAAATTTCAATCCCGAAACTTTTTCCAGCACAGGGATACACTCTTCTTCTGTAACACCGGGATAAACAGTAGATTCATAAATAACAATATCCCCTTTTTTCAGTACCTTTCCTACTGTTTCAGATGCTTTATATAAAGGTGTCAGATCCGGACGACTATGTTTGTCTACCGGTGTAGGAACAGTTACAATATAGATGTTAGCCTCTTTAATATCTTCTATATTAGATGAGCAAAGCAATCCTTTTGATAAACCTGAAAATGGATTCTCTTTTACTAAAACCGGCTGCAGTACTTCATCTTCCACCTCCAAAGTAGAGTCTTTTCCGCTGTTAAGTTCTGCAATTCTGGCCTGATTAATATCAAAACCAACTACCGCGTATTTTGTTGCAAATAAACGGGCCAGAGGTAATCCTACATACCCCAGTCCGATTACCCCAATTTTATTCTGTATATTCATATTATATGTGATGTTCTTACTTTATTTTAATGTTTATTTTGAAGATAATTTGATTTATTTATTAAAAAGCTTCTGCCACCATTTTTTCTTCGTATCAGCTGAATATCCGTAACCATAGCCATAGTTGTATCCATACCCGTAACCACCGACATTTTTAGCAACATCATTGATCACGAAAGAGACGTTTGATATTTTTGATTCTTTAACGAGTTTATTTGCAAAATCTAATAATATTTTTCTTGATACTCCCGATCTCACTACGTATAGAGAAGCGTCGGCTGTATCGGAAATACTCAATGTATCTGAAACAAGCATCAGTGGAGCAGAATCGATCACAATATATTCGTAATGGGAAGACATCTCACTGATAAGCTTCTGATAACGACCATTGGAAAGAAGCTCCTGAGGATTTGGAGGGATAGATCCCGCATAGATTACATCACATTCAGGATTGGTATCGGAAGTATGGATAAGGTCTTCTACATCTGTCGTTTCATCATATAAATATTCCGTAAGACCAGCATTCTTAACACGCTCATCATCATATCTCTGTATCTGCGGATTTCTAACATCCGAACCGATTAGTAATGATCTTCCGTTTTTGCTTCCCAATGTCAGAGCAAGATTCACTGAAACCAATGTTTTTCCTTCTCCTTTCACTGAAGAAGTTACCAGTATAACTTTCGCCGAATCTTTCTTAGGAAGTAGAAATTTAAGATTGGAAACCAATATTCTGAACGCTTCCGCCAATTCTGAGAAATCATTTTTCTGTACAAGGTGAAGCTGATCATCTTTAAGAGCAGGAATATCGGCCAGTACCCCAAGTGATGAATTTTCTGAAATATCTGTACGGTTGTAGATTTTATCATCCCACATAAAGAAAAGGTAGAACACTACAAGTGGTAGCATTAATCCCAATAAGGCAGCAGCCAAAAGAATGATATTTTTCTTAGGCGAAACCGGAATATCATCAGTGTAAGCAGGGTTTACAATTTTAGCTTTCGGAACATTAACAGAAAGATTGATTGCATTTTCTTCTCTTTTCTGTAAAAGGAAAAGAAAAAGCTGTTCTTTAAGATTCTGCTGACGTTCGATACCTCTATAAATTTTCGATTGTCCGGGAACTTTTTCAATCATTCCTGTACTGGCTGAAATCTGGCTGTTTATCTGCGCAATAGATGCCTGAATCGTTGCTTTTTGCTGGCGGATGTTATCCCTCACAATTTCTTTCAGCGAAGAAATTTCTTTATTCATTTCTATCACAGCAGGGTTTTCATTGGTAGCCTGCTTCAAAGTTTTATTTCGGGTGATAACAAGAGTGTTATATTGTGAAATTGCCTGTTCCAAAGCAGGATTAAGTCCTAAATTTGAAGGCATAAGCTGATTATCTCCTTTTGCAGCTTCATTTTGAAGAGAGTTAAGAAGATCAACCTGTGTTTGCTGCTGAAGCAGTTGTTTTGTGTTATCGTTTGTATTTTGAAGTGCCAGCTGCGCCTGAGCCTGCAAGTCTACAATTTGGTTACGATTCTGGAAATCTTCTTTCTGATTTTCAACTCCGGAAAGATCACGTGAAATGACTTCTAATCGTTTATCGATAAATTCCTGTGTATTTTGAGCTTGTAAATTTTTATCTCTTAGCCCATCCAGATTATACTGTTTGGTTACTTCATTAAGAATGGCTTCTGACTTTTCAGGAACAGTTCCTACTATCTTAATGTCCATAAGCATCGCTTTCTGATCCGGGAGATCAACCTGAATCTTTTTTTCCAAAGATTTTATCTTCTCTATCGGATTCCAGAATACAATTTTATATTTATCTTTAAAGGTAAGACCCGGAACTTTTTGAAGAACTACAGTTCCGAAATCAAGTGCCAGGCTTTTATCGAAAGCTCCCTTTATTTTTTTGTTGTCCTTATCTTCCAAAACAAATTCGTTTCCGTTAACTTCCTTTACCATATATTGGGAAGAAATGAACTTTTTGGTGTTATTGTAAGAAATAATTTTCGCAACAATCGGTACTTTGACAAATAATTCGGAATCCCTTATCTCACCCGAATTATAATATTGTATATTAAGGTTTAAGTTTTCAACAACTTTCATCAGGATTGGTCTGGAGCTTACTACAGCTACTTCACTTTTAAGCTCATCTGCATTTCCTAAACCAAGTCCCAAGTTATCAAGATCTATTAATGCTCCTGTTAAATCAGACTGCTTTTTATCAAATTTTAAGGTAGTTGTCGATTCATATTGAGGTACAGCGTATCTTAGATATATAAAGGCCACAATAACGAATAATAACATCGATGCTATAAACCAAGGCCATTTGACTAAATACTTTCCAATGATCTTTCTTAAATCCAAAGATTCTTCACTTTCCTGAAATTCTATCTGCTGCATATTTTATTTACGAGTTAAAGCAATAATAAGTGTACCAGCTGTCAGTAAAGCACCAATAATCTGGAATGTAAGGGCTCTGTTCGGATTCGAGTTAGCCTGAACCTGTTTATTTTTGTCAGGCTGTACATATAATATGTCATTTTGCTTCATATAATAGTATGGCGAACTCACAACATCAGATCTTGTAAGATCGATATTAACAATCTGGTCTGTTCCGCTATCATCAGTACGAATAAGCTTTACATTGGTACGGTCTCCGAAATCCGTCATATCACCTGCAAGTCCAAGTGCCTGAAAAATATTGATTTTCTGAGAAACACTTTCTTTCTGCCCCGGCTCTTTCACTTCTCCTAAAACACTTACATTGAAATTTTTAAGGGTAATGGTCACCAATGGATCTGTCAGATATCTCTTAAGACGTGATTCAAGTTCCTGTTTTAGCTGCACCTGTGTCATTCCTTTAGTATAAACATTTCCTAAAACCGGAAAGGAGATATAGCCTTCTTCATTAACAAGGTATTGACTTGGTTCTACATACTGGTTAATTCCTCTGCTACCATCACTTCCTACCTTGTTTGCAGTATTAAGGTTAAAAGGCTTCACAGCAATTTCATCCAGTGCAGATACAAGAATCAGGAGAACATCTCCTTCCTGAATATGCAATCCCTGAAATTTAGCTTTTGCAACCTCTTCTTCCATATTATGTTTTGACATATAAACCATATTCTGCTTCGGTCGGCACGATAGCAAAATAACCGATAACAGTGTTATATATGTAATAATCTTTTTATTCATATGTTATTTATTCTAAGTCTACTTGTGTTATTATTTTAAATCTATCTCTATTAATTTAAGATACTTACTGTAAGAAAGCCATCCCCATATAATTCACTACATATATTAGTAAATTTAGTGATCTGAAGCCTTTTATAATCTGTATATTTAAATTAATTCTTTCTCTAGCAATTTTCATTCCGTTTGGAATTAAAATAGCAAAATTATTATTTTATATTAATTTTTCATGTATTTTATTCTTTAATTCCATTCACACACTTCATATTAAGATACGCTGTCAAGTATTTCAAACTCCGAATTATTGCTTATAAATTCGGGAACAATAATTTTTAATATTCTCACAATCTGTAAGCTATCTTTATTCATTGCTGCCAGGATTATTTGTTTGCTCAAATTCTCTATATCTTCAAACTTCATTAATGGATCTCTGGATATCATAATTTTCTCATGGTGCGTAGGAATTGTTGTAGCATTATCTGTTAAAAGCTCTTCATACAACTTTTCACCAGGTCTTAAACCGATAAAATCAATTTTAATATCAATACCCGGAGTATATCCTGATAATTTTATCATTCTTTCTGCCAAATCCAGGATTTTAACAGGTTTTCCCATATCAAAAACATAAATTTCACCCCCCTGCCCCATTGTTCCTGCCTGAAGTACCAATTCGCATGCCTCTGGAATAGTCATAAAATAACGAATGATATCGGGATGAGTAATCGTTACCGGACCTCCTTTTTCTATTTGTTTTTTGAAGTGCGGGATGACAGAACCATTGGAACCTAATACATTTCCAAAACGTGTGGTAATAAATTTTGTTGTATTACCTGAAGAATTTTGTAAAGACTGTACAAAAAGTTCAGCTGCTCTTTTTGATGCTCCCATCACGTTGGTAGGGTTCACAGCTTTATCCGTAGATACCATCACAAAACGATTAACACAATATTTTTTTGATAAGAGCGCTACATTCTTAGTTCCTCCGATATTTACAAAAATAGCTTCATGAGGATTATCTTCTATTAAAGGCACATGTTTGTATGCGGCTGCATGATACACTATTGAAAACTGATAATCATCAAACAATTTTTCCATTCTGGAATAGTTTGAAATATCTGCCAGTATAAATTTGAACCTTTGATTGGGAAATTTTTCCAATAATTCAAGCTGCAGCTCATATAAAGGAGATTCAGCCTGATCTACCACTACAATAAGTGATGACTTTAGTTGAGCAACCTGTTTTACAATTTCGCTACCTATAGATCCGGCTCCTCCGGTTACCAGAATATTTTTATTAATATGATAACATTTTACCTCATCATTCTCTATTCTGATTGTCGGACGATTCAGTAGATCTTCAATCTGAAGAGGACGAATGTCTCCCACCTTATGATCATCTTTTATGATATTGGTTACCGGTGCTTTTAATACTTTCAGTCCTTTATCCAAAGCAAAGCTCGTCCATTCTTCTATTTCCAGCTTTGTCATCATATCTTTGATCAAAACCGCATCAAATTGTTCTTTCAGATTATCACTCCTAAGAAATTGCGCTTTATTATAAATTTTATGACCAAGCAACATTGCTTTTTTTGAATCTGATCTTGCACTAAGAAATCCTGCAAGCTGATAAGGATGATCGGGATTATGAATAATAGCCTTTGCTAATGAAACAGAAGTATCCTCTACCCCTACAATAGCAATCCTTGCTTTGGATGGAGTATCCTTAGTATCTAAGACATCAAAAAGCTCTTTGGTTATCATTCTGAAAAAAAACATCAGAAAAATAGAAATAAAGAAAAATAAAAAAAGAACAGGGTATAAAAATATAGGGTTATCCAATACCAGTTCCGATATAAAATTCAAAACCAGCAAGACGATAAGAGCACTGCCTGAAGACCATACAATTTTAAAAAAATCAAAAAAAGTAGAGTGTCTGATAATTCCTGCATACGTTTTGAACAAAACTATACACAGAATATTAATAAGGACGACTGAAAATATTTTTTCTTTTTGATACTTAATAAAGTTAAGCTTTACCTCTAGACTGCTCAAAAGAAAATATGAAACTAAAACTGAAAAGAAGACGACAGAAACATCAATAAGAAAAACCGACCATCTGGGTATATATCTTAACTCCCTGATTTTAAAAACATTCCCCATACACAAATAAACCTAAAGTATCTTTTCCATTAATTCAACAACCTGTGGTTTCTATTATCGAGCGAAGATAATAATTATAATTAATATTTTTAATCTTACATATTAATTTTTTATTTAAAATATAATTTGGAAATACTTCCGAAAACACATTCAAAAACAAGGCATAAAATTGATTGATTTTTTTATTTTATTTATTATCAAAACTTTAAAGTTCATCATGTAATCCATCCAAAAAACTAAATCTCCGGTAAAATAAAGCAAAATAACAAATGTTGTATTAGTGTTGTACCCCTTTATTCTTTTCCAATTTCCATATCCTGTAGATTTGCGGCACAATACAGAATGATTTAAAAAGATGAAAAAAAATGTTTTATTATTAGGTAGTATTTTAATTTCATTACCTCTATTTTCCCAGGTGGGAATCAATACTGCAACTCCTCAGGCCAGTTTAGATGTAACAGGAAAGCCCACTTCTACCAATGTACTGGACGGTATTATTGCACCGAGAATTACAGGAGCCCAGCTTAGAGCAAAGACCTATACAGCCAGCCAGGCAGGAGCAATGGTGTATGTTACAGCCGCTGATACAGCCCCGGCAGGCCAGACTGTTGATATTAAGAGCTCCGGTTATTATTATTTTGACGGCAGCCTGAATAAGTGGCAAAAGCTGAATGCAGGAAATATACCCGCCGGAGACCTTACGCCGGATGCTTTTATTGATGATCCTGTTAATACAATGGTAAAATTAGGGAATACGTCTTCCGGTGCAGGACGGGCAGCCAATACTGATTTTGTGATTAAAGACAATGGCTTGGTGGGAATCGGTATTTCATCTCCCGACAGCGGATTACATATAAAAGAAAGTTCTACAGCAGGAAGTAATCAGCTAAAAGTAGAATCTGTAAACAATTCTCCTTGGCTTGCATTAGAAAGAACCGGAACCAATAACTTATCTTCAGGAACGGAACTTGGAAAATTATCCTTTAATGGAAAGATTTCAGGAGCTGATTTTCCACTAGCAGGGATAAAAGCCGATTATTGGGGAAACGGAACAAGCAATTCTTCATCTCTTACATTCTCTACCAGTGACCGGCCAGCTGTCGTAATTAATGAGAACGGGAATATGGGAATAGGGCGTTCTGATATCAATTACGCCATGTCTCCCAGCCAAAAGCTGGATGTAGACGGAAATGTAAGATTCAGAGGTGTTCCGGATGAAACAGGTGTAGCCGCTACAGAAAGAATTGTAGTGCTGAAAAGTGACGGAACAGCAAAAAAAGTTCCTGTGGAAGCTATGTTTCCTCCTGATAAATTCAGTTTAGATGATATATTCGTCAATAAGGCAGGAACTTCTGTACATTATGATTACAACTACCCTATTATAAGCTACTCAAATATAGATTTAGTTAATTTCAGCAGAACTATTACCATCCCTCCCAATACTGTTGGCAGAGTCATTTTGAACTACTCTATTCCCGCTGGTACTCATGATTTAAATTGCGCAAATCCGGATAGGCTCTCTTACATCGGGGTTACATTTTACAAAGATGGTGTAGAACAGCAGGAGGGCTCCAGAAAGATATCCCTAAAAGGATTAGCTTCATCTTCAAGAATGGGAACTATCAATGGTAATTTTTCAGAAGACATCACTAATAATACCTCTTCTGATATGACCGTGACCTACAGGTTAGCAGGATATGCAGAAGGGAGTGGAGCGGGAACCTGTATGATTGTTTACAATATGTGGGACGGAGGAAACCAGCCGAATTACAATTGGGGACGGGGAACCATGACCATTCAATTGTTTAAAAAATCTTTATAGGTAAATACCATAAATGATATATTTGATAAAAAGGTTACAGAATCCGGAATAGCAATGTTCCGGATTTTATAATATAATATCCCTGTCATTGCAGTCGAAGCTGCTTTGGAAAAGGAGTAAGAATATATTTTCCGATCTGCATTTTTTAGCCTTTTATCTAAAAAAACTTGTTTATGCATTCTTAGAAAATGATTTTGGGTTTCTATCAGAAAGATATGCTGTATGCCTTATTCAATAAAAATACAGCACAGACTTTGTTATTCTGAAAGACTCTACACATCTGCAGATAATATTTCCACAGGAATACGTAAATAAGTTAAGCCCTATTGATATTAAGAACCAAGTCCACACAGAATAAGCACAATTGAATCTTCATTAACAAATAAAAAAGCCTGTAAAAAATTACAGGCTTTACTTATTGCGATCCGGACGGGACTCGAACCCGCGACCTCCGCCGTGACAGGGCGGCATTCTAACCAGCTGAACTACCGGATCAATTTTTTTAAAGTAAATTGAGAAAACTTCTGCGATCCGGACGGGACTCGAACCCGCGACCTCCGCCGTGACAGGGCGGCATTCTAACCAGCTGAACTACCGGATCAATTTTTTAAAAAGAAATTGAGAAAACTTCCGCGATCCGGACGGGACTCGAACCCGCGACCTCCGCCGTGACAGGGCGGCATTCTAACCAGCTGAACTACCGGATCAATTTTTTTAAAGTAAATTGT
>NZ_VFPD01000001.1:34248-86661 GCF_006716485.1 Chryseobacterium aquifrigidense | reverse complement strand
GAGAAAAACTTCTGCGATCCGGACGGGACTCGAACCCGCGACCTCCGCCGTGACAGGGCGGCATTCTAACCAGCTGAACTACCGGATCATTATTTTAAAGAACGTCGTTTCTTTTTCGTGGTTGCAAAATTACAACTTTTTTTGTTATCTGCAAATTATTTTAAAAAAAATGCCTTCCAATACTGGAAGGCGTTCATTATCAAACTTATTTTTTTTTATAAGTGAGCGCTTAATTTTTCAGCGATTACCTCTTTTGGAGCTACACCTACTAATTTATCTACTACTTCTCCATTCTTAAAAATAAGAACGGTAGGGATATTTCTGATACCATACTGCATAGAAATCTCCTGGTTGTTGTCTACATCTACTTTTCCAACTACTGCTTTACCTTCAAAATCTGATGCTACTTCCTCGATGATTGGTCCTAAAGTTCTGCAAGGTCCACACCATACTGCCCAGAAGTCTACTAATACCGGTTTGTCTGATTTTAAAACCGTATCCTGAAATGAGCTGTCTGTAATTTCTAAAGCCATTTTTGTTTCTTTTATTTTAATTAATATTATTTTTCTTTTAATCCTTTATTTGGATATTCAAAATTACGCTTTTTAAAGCATAAGACTATCTATGCTCAACATTAGTTTTTTCTATAGTGTAGTCGCTTGAAATTTCCTTTAGTGCATTGACCAGTGTATCGATCTCTGCCTTTGTTGTCATATGGCTGAACGAGATACGTAATGGAGTACAATGATCCATTTCGTCCTCAGAAAGCACCATCATCATAACCATCGAAGGTTTTGATGCTCCGGATGAGCATGCACTTCCCTGAGAAATTGCAATACCTTTCATATCCAGTTGAAGTCCTATCAATGGGTTCTTGTAAGGTAATAATGCACTTAAAACTGTATAAAGGCTGTTTTCCTTTTCAGCACTTCTTCCGTTGAATTTAATTCCTTCAATTTCGGCAGAAAGTCTTTCAATTGCGTAATTTTTAATGTCCTGCATATGGTTGGTATATTCCTCCATATGATTCAGAGAAAGTTCTAATGCTTTACCTAATCCTACGATACCGCAAACATTTTCTGTTCCCGCTCTAAGGCTTCTTTCCTGAGGTCCTCCGGTAATAATTCCTTTTAAGCCTGTTGCTTTTCTGATAAATGCAAATCCAGCTCCTTTTGGTCCATGAAATTTATGGGCACTGCACGATGCAAAATCCACAGGGATATCGGAGAAATCAAGGTTCATATGAGCCATTGTCTGTACGGTATCTGAGTGGAACAGCGCATGATGCTCTTTGCACAGTTGGGCAACCTGTTTAAGGTTAATGATATTTCCTATTTCATTATTGGCGTGCATTAAGCTTACCAATGTTTTTTTATCTGAAGCTTTTAAAAGTTCTTCTAATTTAGCAAGATCAATATCTCCTTTTTCATTGGGGCGGATATAGTTTACTTCCACTCCTTTTCTGCTTTTCATATCCAGAATACTTTCAGAAACGCATTTATGTTCCAGGGGAGAGCTTATGATTCTTTCTACTCCCAGGTGTTCTACCGAGGATTTGATGATCATGTTGTTTGATTCGGTACCACAGGAAGTGAAAATGATTTCAGCAGGAGTTACATGAAGATAGTCTGCAACCTGTCTTCTTACATTTTCAATAAGGATCTTTGCTTCCTGACCAAAACTGTGTGTTGAAGACGGGTTTCCGAAATTCATTTTCATAGTGCCAACCATAGCATCTATAACTTCTTCTGCAAGCGGAGTGGTTGCGGCATTATCTAAATATACTTTATCCATTATTATTTTGAATATTTTAATTCTACAGAGGTAAATTTGTAATCTGTGGGAACAGTAAATATAAACCAAGGACTAGAGATCACCTGAATTTCCATACCACCGGAAGGTTCTCCGGCCGGAACTTCTACATATAAAATCTGATTTTTCACAGATATACTTTTGATCTCTTCAATTTTATGACTCCCTGATCTGAAGCTTCCCAAATTGTATAAAACAACTTTTTTATTTTTCGGAAATTTCGGGTAGCTGATGTAAGATTCCTTCCCCACTTCTGCGATACCAAAACTTCCTCTGATAATGTTGCGAAAATCCTTTTCGTCTTTAATAATCTTAAAGCCGGGACTATCGGTTCCGCCCTGATTTTCAGAAACCAGGAGTTCCGTATTTCCCTGCACAGCAGAAGACTTCTGAGATGAAGTGCCTGCACAGCTCATAAAGATTGCTGCACATGCAATTAACAGGCTTTTCATTTTTTACAATTTTATCTCCCAAAATTAGTGAAAAAATTGGTAATGTCCCTCATTTGCCCATTTCAACATTGGCCGATCTCCTGAAGTGTCACCAAATGCAATAATTTTATCGTACTTAGAATCGTTGATTTCTTCTTTAATTCGCACCAGTTTTTCTTTTCCATTGCAGTTTTTCCCTACAAAATTTCCTGTGAAAACCCCGTTTTTAAACTCTGCCCGCGTAGAAACAAGCTCCATTTTCAGTTCTTCAGCAAAAGGCTTCACCCAGATATCTAATGATGCGGTTACCAATAAACTCTGTGTATTATTCCTATCGATATTTTTTATAAAGTCTAATGCATTTTCCCTCACTATTTTAGGATAATGCTGTTCAAAAAACTGTTTAGACTTCTGTTCAATTTTTTCCTGGGTCTGGCCTCTTAAAATAGAACCTATAAAGCTTTTTTTCACTTTTTCTGTCTCAGCCAGTTTCAGCTTCAGCAGAATAAAAAGAGGTACATGTCTTAAAAATTGTATATGATATTTTGTAGAATCATAGAATTTAAGATACATAAACATGGTATCTTTATACGTGAGGGTTCCGTCAAAATCAAAACAATACAATTTTTTCATTTTTTAAAGCTTTAATTTTTTGAATATAAATTCAGGGATATTCCTGATAATCATCATAATAATACTCCAAACAGGCAAAACATATGCCACATTCCTTTGCTTTTTGAAGGCTTTGTAAATACAGGAAGCGGCCTGTTTCGGAGTGGCTGTCAGTTTTGGATTTAAAGGCAGACCTTCCGTCATCTTGGTTTCCATAAATCCGGGTTTTATGGTAAGAACATGTACTTTTTTATCAAAAAGATAGTTTCTCAAACCACTCAGATAAGCCGTAAAAGCTGCTTTTGCACTTCCATAGATAAAATTACTCTGCCTTCCCCGATCTCCAGCCACTGATGAAAGCCCGATTATTGTTCCTGATCTTCTGCTTTCAAATTTTTGAGCAAAATAATTCATCACAGGAACCAGCTTTGAATAATTGATATCAATAATACGCTCGGTATTTCTGTTATCATACAATCCTTCTTCAGTTCCTTCTCCCAAATATCCTACGGCACAAAATAATACATTTGAATTGATATTATCAAATCTGTTGTAATCAATTTCTTTCGTCAGATCAAGCTCCACGACTTCCGCCTGCTGCAGAAACTTAACATCAATATGTCTTGCAAAACGCTCTGTAGTTTCTTTATTTGAGGTAAAAAGATAAATTTTTTCAAACTTTTCTCCTTCCTGAAGTGCTTTTTCCACAAAAGCCTGTGCCACTTCAGATGTACTTCCCAGAACTATCATTATGAATTATTATTTATGATTCTTTTGTGCTGTAAAGACACAAATTTAGGATTTTGAATATTTTTCAGGTAACTGGTAAGTGACGACCTGCTCATGCTGTCTTTGGTAAGATAAATTCTTCCTCCGAACTCCTGAACAATAGCATCCAGCTGATCTACCAGTTTTTTCAGTTTTGAATTAACTTTAAAATCCAAAGCCAGTGTATACCCTTCCACAGGGAATGAATTGTAAGCCTGAGGATTGTTTTTTCCAAAAAGTTTTAAAACCGCTAAGAATGATCCGTTACCACTTTTGGCAATTGTTTCAAGGATTCTTTTCATCCCTTCCTTTCCGGTTTCTTTAGGAATTACCATCTGATACTGTATAAAACCTGACTTTCCATAAATTTTATTCCAATCTGTGATAGCATCCAGAGGATAGAAAAACGTCTCATAATTGATAAAGTTTTTCACTTCCTTTTTAGTTTGCTTTTTATAATATAACCAATTGAATATTTTTACAGTAAGAGCATTCAGTACAAATCCTGGAAAATAAAACGGAACGGCAGGAGAAAATTTCTTCTTTAATCTTAAAGGTGTTTTTGAAAAACTCTGGGGAAGTTCATGCTGGAAAGCGTGTTCTCCTCTCATAAGAATACTTCTCCCGATATTTTTTCCTTTCTGAAGACAATCAATCCAGGCAACGGTGTAGGTCCAGTTTTCACTTTCATCGAACAATTTGAATATCTCATCCAGATTTTCAGCTTTTATACTCTCCTGACGGATGTATGCGGATTCTATATTTTTAAGTTTAAATTTCGCTGTAAGGATAATGCCTGTAAGTCCCATTCCACCAATAGTAGCCCAGAACTTTTCTGCATTTTCCTCTCTGGAACAGGTAATAATTTCCCCTTTCTCAGTCATTAGCTTAAACTCGATCACATATTCTGAAAAACATCCTTCTGCATGATGGTTTTTTCCATGAACATCAGAAGCGATAGCACCTCCTACTGATACAAATTTTGTCCCGGGCGTAACGTATAGAAAATATCCCTGCGGAACTGCAATTTCCAGTACATCTGAAAGCAATACTCCGGATTCACATTCTATTATCCCATTTAAACGGTCAAAATTGATGAATTTATTTAATTTTTTTGTTGAAAATATAGATTCTCCTAACGAAGCATCTCCATAGCATCTTCCGTTTCCTCTTGCAATAACTTCGTTGTGATTGAGTACAAATTCCTTTATTTTTCTGAAACTGTCCTCAGATCTCATTTCCTTCTCTACTATTGGGAAATTTCCCCAGTTTGTAACTTTCTGTATGAAATTCGGTTTCATTTCTTAAAATAAATTTGGATTAAAAATGTAACTACCCAAAGCAATAAAGTAACCTGTATATAACGGTCTCTGTAAACAATTTTTGTAGGAGATTCCGTTCTGTTATAAACAAGGGTCTGCTGCAGATACCTTAACAACGCGAATACCACGAAAATCACAGTATAAAAAACTCTTTCGTGAAATCTTTCCTGAACTTCAGGGGATAAGGTAAACATCAGGTAGCAGACAATAGCCAGCGTAATAGAAATGGATAAAGCAATATCTGCAAACTGAACGTTATATCCATCCAATGCTTTTCTGGTTTTTCCAGAAACCTGAGCATTGATAAGCTCGCCTCTTCTTTTTCCTATTGCCAGTACCAAAGCCAATACAAATGTCAGCAGAATTGCCCATTGTGAGATACTGATTCCGGTAATATATCCTCCAGCCAGTACACGTAATACAAATCCTATGGCAATAATAAAGATATCAATGATAGGAACATGCTTCAGCCTGAAAGTATAGGCAAGATTCATAACCACATAAAATCCTATGATAATTGCAAATTTCCAAAGAAATTCATGGAAATAAAGTTGAGTAAAAAATACAAGACCAATATCTGCAATGATAAGACCTATAAGAATTCCTATCGCTTTTGATTTTGAAATAGCTCCACTCGCCAGAGGTCTTCTTCTCTTTTCAGGGTGTTTTCTGTCTGCTTCAATATCATTATAATCATTCAGGATATAGACCACACTTGCTGCAAGTGAAAATATAACAAATGCAAAAATGCTTTTGAGAAGCAGATCTATATTAGTAATATTACCTGAAAAGAATAGAGGGACAAATACAAAAAGGTTTTTCACCCATTGCTCCACACGGAGCAGTTTTAAATATTTCTTCATTTATGTTATTTCAAATACAAAAATAATAAATTCAAAATTTCTAGCATAAAAATACAAAAAAAACCGCCGGGGCGGTCTTTTACGAAAATATTTATATATTAAATTAACTATTGGCCTTGTTTGGCGTCGTTAATCATTTTTTCATTGGCAGTAATTGCAAACTCTACTCTTCTGTTTTTAGCTCTTCCTTCTTCAGTATCATTGCTAGCTACAGGCATTGCTTCTCCTTCACCTTTTGTAAACATTCTGTTTGATGCAATTCCTTTTCCTGATAAATAGGCTTTCACAGCATCAGCTCTTCTCTGAGAAAGTTTAAGGTTGTAAGCATCTGCACCTTTGCTGTCTGTGTGACCATAGATATTGATGTTTGTATCCGGGTTATTAGCCAGTACTTCAGCTAATTTATCTAGGTTTGTTTGTGCAACAGAAGTAAGGTTTGAAGAGTCGAAAGCGAAGTTAACGATACTTTCATTCATCGTTACTTTAATACCATCTCCTACTCTTTCTACCTGAGCTCCTGGTAAAGTTTCTTTAATATCTTTCGCCTGCTTATCCATTTTATTACCGATAACGTTACCAGCAACACCTCCGATAATACCTCCTAATACAGCTCCGATAGCACCGTTTCCTCCTCTACCTACATTATTTCCAAGAATACCTCCAAGTACTGCTCCTGAAGCAGCACCTACTGCTGTACCTCTTTGTTGGTGATTTGAATTTTGAACCGCTTCACAGCTTGTCAATAATAATGCTGATGACAAGAAAAGGGCTCCTACGTATGTTTTTGTAAATTTCATTTTTTTTGATCTTTTATGTTGATAAATTATTTCATTCCTGTTCTCTGGAAGTTGTAAACTACTTTTACATTACCCCCTTCAAACGGAACATCTTGCTCAAGTGAAAACTGATCTGTAGACTGATTGATCATTGTAAGACTGTAACCTGCTGTATTCTGTTTTGCTTTAGTACCTGAAGCAATTTTTTTAAACATAAAAGTATTACCTCCTTTCACTTCAAATTTAATAGGCTGTGTAATTGCCGGGCAATCTCCACCACCGTTTAAAGTATACGCTCCAGTCCAGTTATTAGGAATCAATCTCCAGTGGCTTCCTACGAAGCACTGTGCGTCTGCACCTTCGTCAAAAGGTTTAATTTTATAACCTTTATCATAATCTATGCTTACAATCTGCCAATCTCCTTTCATTTTCAGGAAGTCGGCTCTTTGATTTTGAGATGTAGCTGCTTTGTTAACAGAGGAACACGAAACTGCAAAAAGTGATGTTCCCAACATCCCTGCAAGTAGTAACTTTTTCATTTTGTTGTTTATTATTTTGTTACTATAAAGTTACAAAAAACCGTGCCAAAATTTAAAATAAAAAACAAAAAGTCCGAAAAAATTCGGACTCTTTATGGTTTCTCCTTAAATACAGGGAGATAAATTATTTTTTAACAGCCTTTTTTACGGATTTCGAAGGCTTGGCTGTGCCTGAAGGTTTACCTTTATAGAAATTGGTATAAGCGTATTCTGCAGCTTTTTTCAGGTCAATCACTCCACCAGCCTGAGATTGGTCTCCGAATCCATCTGCTGTACTCGGATTACTGCTTTTCACAAGAGCTTCAATGATCTGATAAGGTTTAAGATCCGGCATGTAAGCCAGTAAAACAGCTGCTCCTCCGGCTACCACAGGGGAAGCCATAGAAGTACCCTGAAGATATTTATATTCATTTTTAGGTACGGTAGAATAGATTTCTTCTCCCGGAGCGAAAACATTGACCATTTTCTTATTGTAATTAGAAAAATCTGCTCTCAGGGCATTGTTTTTATTGGTACTTGCCCCTACTACAAGAACATTGCTTACAAACGGTTTTTCGTCCGTAACGTTTTTAAAGTTGGTAGGATATGCCAGATGTTCTGCTACATCTTCATTTTCATTACCTGCAGCCTTTACTAAAAGAACTCCTTTATCTTCGGCATATTTGAAAGCATCCCAGACAACATTTTTACCTGGAGAAACAGGTTTTCCAAAGCTCATATTTAATACTTTTGCACCGTTATCTACGGCATATCTGATGGCATTGGCAACGTCTTTATCTCTTTCATCACCATTCGGAACTGTTCTTACAGACATGATTTTAGCTACTTTGGAAGCTACTCCGTACTGAACTTCTTTTCCTTGCGGAAGTCCGGCAATAATACCAGCCACGTGGGTTCCGTGTTCTGCATCCGGTCCTTCATAGTGATTATTTCCATAAATTCTTTCAGAATAATCATCGTAGTTATCCCCTACAATTTCTTTTCTTGGATCATATGAAAGGTCATATTGTTTTGCTGCAGGAGCAAAATGATCGATGGCATCTTTCATTTCTTCCTTCATCTTTTTTTCGAATTCCTCTGCTGATTTTCCTTTAAATTCAGGACTTTGTGAAATCTGACCTAGGAAATCCAGGGCAATGGCATCTTTCTGATCTGTTGGAGCTTTGATCGCAGCAATAGTTTCAGCAGTGACAGGTTTCCCTCCCAGGAGCTTTACCATATTGGGGATCAGCTCGTTTAGCATAGAATAGGTCTGAAAGTTTTGTTTTGCCTCGATACTTTTTTTATTGAACATATCTTTGGCTTTCATATACATCTCAAACTCCTCCTTCATCTTAGCCTGGTTGGCTTTATTTTTTGCGGAATCATCTCCTTCGAAAACAGGCTTATATTTGGCAACTACTCTTGTTACTTCCATGTTATCGATATCAATATCACCGTTTTTACCTCCTATAAAGTTCCATCCGTGTACATCATCAATATATCCGTTTCCATCATCATCTTTACCATTTCCGGGAACTTCATTAGGGTTTGACCATAGGTTCTTTACCAATCCGGGGTGATCTACCTGTACTCCACTGTCTAATACTCCCACCACTACGGTTTTAGGCTTCAGTCCTTTAGATTCTAAATATTTATAAGCATTTGCCGTATTTACTCCATATACTTTTGAAGTTGTAAAATCTTTATGATACCATGTCATCAGATCTTTATCTTCGTTGGGATCAATACTTTTAGCTTTAGATTCCTGTGCATAGGAGAAGCTAAAACCTGCAAAAAAAACTGCAGCTAATAATACCTTTTTCATATGTTGATATTTAATTTTAAAGACATATGTCAATCGCCGCATGTTTTAAACTGAAAGTTTCATTAGCAGCGATTGTATGCTAATATGATTGTTTTATATTTTTTATATATACCAATGATTCCGGGCCTTTATTACAAATAAGGTCAAGAACCGAAAGGTCTTCCAAAAATCCTAATTTATCAGAAAATGTCTGATAATATTCTTCCATCTGAAATTCCGAAGGATGTTTTGCTGAAAACTTTTCTCTGAAATTAATACTCTCTGGATTTTTGATATATTCTTCATTCAAAGAGTGTGCCTTTTCTGTTTTCAGTATCTGTTGGATCACTTCTATCCCTTTAAGGTTAAAATCAAGAAGAAACTTTTCTTTAAGGTCAAATATTTTTCTGAACTTATCTTCATAATACTCGAAATAAGGAGAGCTCTGGTATGCGGTCTTAATGGATTTCCAATGAAGTGTTCTCCAGTCTTCACGGTAAGAGATTTCAACATCTTTAAATTCTCTTTTTCCGTTATGGTTGATAGGAATTATTAATGATAATTTTCCGTTGGCTCCATAAATATTGGCTCTGTTTCTATAGGTCTGCTTCGGGAAGTTTTCAAACTGTTCAAATACAATTTCATTCTCAGGGTTCAAAAACACTGAGAACCATGAGATTGGGGGCATATAAAATGCCGGCAATAATACATTCGTCATATTCATAATGCAAAAATGAAGTATTTTTTCAAATACTTCATTCTATTTTAAGTTTAATTTTTCTATTAGTCGTCTTCAGTTTTTTTCTTTCCGAATAATTTCATGAAATAATCCCATCCGAAGAATAAAATCAGGATCATCGCTGCAATCCACCAGTAAGAAGTTTTATTGGATTCTCCTGTATTGGTGGCTTTGAACATTCTTTCCCAACGGATTTTTTTAGGGGCCTGATACGTTGAGCTTGCATCTGAGAATACTCCCTGCACACTCATCCATGTAAACATCGGTTTTCCAACAATATTTTCTTCCGGAACGAAACCAAAGAATCTTGCATCCAATGATGCATCTCTGTTGTCCCCTATCATCATATAATAATCCTGCTGAATGGTATACTGGTTCGCTTCTTTACCATTAATAAAGATCTTCCCATCTTTCTTTTCCAGGCTGTTGTGCTCATATTCGGAAATAATCCACTGGAACATTGGAAGTGTTTCCTGATTGATTGCCACCACATCACCTTTTTTGGGAATTCTGACAGGTCCGTACCAATCCTGGTTCCAAGGTTTGTTGATTGGGAAAATAGATTGTGTAGTATCTATCTTCGTTTTAGCCTCGTCTCTGTAATATACTGCGGCTTCTCCTTTTGGTGAAACCTCTTCCTTCATATCAATAACGTGAGGAAGTTCTTTAATTTCTTTAGCCGTTTTATCCGTTAAGCCCTGGAATCCATAAAGGAAACCTCCATTATTCTGCTGTACTTCCTGAACGGGTAAAAATCCATATGCTTTATATAAAGTTGGGATATCCAATTGAGCATCCGTTGTTACAATATATCTGTGCTGTACTTCCTGATCTCCTAAAACAGTCTCCGGCTTTCCGTTAACGAAAAGTCTTCCGGCTCTCATTTCAAAAGTATCTCCAGCTGTTGCCACGCATCTCTTTACGTAAGGATCTTTTCTGTCGATAGCCGTGTGTACGGAATCCTGAGGATAGTTGAAAACAACTACATCATTTTTCTGCGGTTTGTTGAATTGTAAGATTCTTGTATAAGGAAGTTTTATTCCATCTACATAAGATTTCGGATCATCTTTAGGATTCCCTTTCTGCCCTGTATCCATAATCGTTCCCTGAAGGAAAGGTATTGCTACCGGACGCATGGGAAGTCTGTATCCGTAGCTCCATTTGTTTACAAAAAGGAAATCACCTACCAATAATGTTCTTTCCATAGATCCTGTAGGAATCCCGAAAGGCTGTGTTACAAAAACGTGGATAATGGTAGCGAAAACTACGGCAAAGGTAATGGAACCAATGAATGTATCTTTCTTCTTATCATTTTTTTCTTCATCTGTAAGGAACAGATCGTTTGCATTTTCATCTTCTAACTCTACATCTTTAGAATAGTTGATTACCGCCATATAAATAAATGGCAGAATTACGGTAAGAATCTGATCTTTAAAAAGTGTTTTCCCAAACTTCTTCACTAAGTAAAGGTGGAAAACAGACATCATGATTGGCCCTACTATCGGAAGATAAGAAAGGATTGCCCACCATTTCGGATGTTTTGTTTCTTTCAGGATAATAAAATAGTTGTAGAAAGGGATAAAAGCAAATAAAGGGCTATAGCCCATTTTTTTGAACAGTTTCCAAGATGAAATCCCCATTAATATGGATAGTATGAGGACATATACTGTATAAGTTAAAAAATAATTCATAAATTTTTGTGCCTATTCTTATAATATAAATAATAAAAATGATGAGTAATAAATGATAAAAGCAGTCCGCTGTTTACAATTCACTAGTCATCATTTTCTGCTTATTGGTCTGCAATTTACAGAATTTGTTACAAATTAAAGCCCCAAAACGTCTTTCATTGCGAAGTTTCCTTTTTTATCTTTAATCCACTCAGCAGCTACTACAGCTCCCAGTGCAAAACCATTTCTGTTGAAAGCGGTATGCTTGATCTCGATTTCGTCTACCTCACTTCTGTAATACACGCTGTGTGTTCCGGGAACTTCATCTTCACGTATTGCGAAAATTCCAAGCTGTTTACCTTCTGTTTCTTCCAGTTTCCAGGCATCAAACTTTGGATTGTTTTGAATGATTCCTTCTGCGATGGAAATAGCGGTTCCACTTGGAGCATCTTTCTTATGAATATGGTGAATCTCTTCAAGCTGACAAGAGTATTCATCTACATTTTTCATCAGAGCTGCCAATTTTTCATTTAAAGCAAAGAATAAATTCACGCCTAAACTAAAGTTGGAACCATATAGGAAAGCTGTTTCGTTATCTACAGCCAGTTTTTCAATTTCAGCTTTTTGATCAAGCCATCCTGTTGTTCCGCAGATCACCGGAATTTTATTTTCAAGACAAGCTTTGATATTTTCAAAAGCCACTTCCGGCAGTGAAAATTCAATCACAACATCCGGATTATTAAGATTCTCAGCAGTTGGGGTTTCCTTCAGACGGGCAACTACTTCATGACCTCTCTTCTGTGCGATCTCATCAATGATCTTACCCATTTTACCGTAACCAACTAATGCTATTTTCATATAATCTTTTTATTTTTTATTCTGCATTCAATCCTCAGAATTTCTGCAGGTCTATTGTCTTTTAAAATCTGTAACTTAAACTGAATCCTGTTTTCGGTGCACTGTACCCATACTGATCCTGAATAACCGATGGTTTAAAAACCAAATCCGGATCATGGCGGCTTTCGTAAAGGTGGGCATCTACTACAGCGTCTACAATATTCAAAATATAGATCAGACCTGTAATAGCAATAGCATAATCCCTTTGCCTTTTGGCTCTGTCCTGTGCATTACCCAATGCTCTTTTGTCCAGCCAGGGGTGGCTATCTACAAATTCATTAGGAGTACCATTCAGTTTCGCTACGTAATACTCGCGGTATTTTTTGTATTGGTTATCATTCCATACGGCAATACCAACTCCTGCACCTACCGCTCCCCAAACGATAGGAATTTTCCAGTATTTTTTGTTATAAAACTGTCCTAATCCAGGTAAAACTGCAGAATATAATCCCGCTCTGGTAGGATTCAGCTTTATGGTTTTTACTGTGGGACCATTAGCTTTTTCAAGATCTTCAATAATCTTTGCTTCTGTTTTGCTTGGTTTTACCACACGAGGTTCTTCTTTCGGAAGAGTCTGCATCCGAACGGTATCGATAGGATTTACTTGTGAGTAAGCCAGTACAGCGATACACAAGAAAAATGTGAAAAATATTTTCTTCATTTATTTAATATGGGATAAAATATATTCCAGCTCTTCTTCGTTTTTGAAGTCCAGAACAATCTTACCTTTTTTACCATTTCCAGAAGCTTTGATCTCTACTTTTACGTCTAAGATATCAGCAATGGTCTTCTGGACTTTTTTATAGTTATTGGAAAGCTCCACTTTTGCTTTTTTAGCAGCAGGAGACTTTGGGTTCTTCAGTGCAGCAGCAGCCTGCTCAGCCTGGCGAACGTTTAATTTTTCTTTGATAATAAGATCAAACAAAACCTGTTGATCTTCTTCGCTTTCAAGACTGATAATAGCTCTTCCGTGCCCTGCGGAAATTTCCCCGCTTCTGATGGCATTCTGAATATCCGGATTTAATCTTAAAAGTCTGATAGAATTGGTAATGGTACTTCTGTCTTTCCCTATTCTCTGGCTCAGGTTTTCCTGAGTAAGACCGATTTCCTCCAAAAGCCTGTGATAAGTTAATGCTATTTCGATAGCATCAAGATCTTCTCTCTGGATATTTTCAACAAGAGCCATCTCAAGAAGCTCCTGGTCATTGACTAAACGGATATAGGCAGGAATAGTGGTTAAACCCGCAATTTTAGTTGCCCTGTAACGTCTTTCCCCGGAAATGATCTCAAACTTTTCACCGTCTTTTCTCAGGGTAATCGGCTGGATAACCCCTAAGTTTTTGATTGACTGTGCGAGTTCGTTTAATGCTTTTTCATCAAAATAAGTTCTCGGCTGCGTTGGGTTCGGATAGATATCTTCAAGCGCAACTTCTACAATATTTCCCACGAACTTATCTGCTCCTTCATCAGTAGCGGAATTGATAGTTGCTTTGGATTCTGCACTTAAAATGGCGCCCAAGCCGCGTCCCATAGCTCTTTTTTTGTCCTTCATAGATATAATTGATAAATGATGTTTGAGAAGTGATGCCTGGCATTCACTTGTTGGCCATTTATTATTAATTTAATTCTTTATTAAGTTTTCATTCTTCAAAAGAACTTCTTCAGCTAACTGAATATACTGAACTGCTCCTTTACTTTCTGCATCATAGTTCAGAATACTTTCTCCAAAACTTGGCGCTTCACTCAATCTTACATTTCTGCTGATAATGGTTTCAAATACCATTTCAGGGAAGTGCAGATTTACTTCTTCAACAACCTGATTGGATAATCTCAATCGGCTGTCATACATGGTTAAAAGAAGACCTTCTATTCCAAGATCTTTATTGTGGATCTTCTGAACATTTTTAACGGTATTCAACAATTTCCCAAGTCCTTCTAATGCAAAATACTCACACTGGATCGGAATGATTACAGAATCTGCTGCAGTAAGAGCATTTACAGTAATAAGACCTAAACTCGGTGCACAGTCGATGATAATATAATCATAATCATCTCTTACACTTGCCAATGCTTTTTTCAGCATATATTCACGGTCTTCCTTGTCTACCAATTCAATTTCCGCTGCTACCAGATCGATATGTGACGGAATAATATCCAGGTTCGGAGTCGCAGTCCTTTTGATACAAACTCTTGTATCCGCACTGTGCTCCAGTAGATTATATGTAGAATACTGAACATCTTCAACACCCAGGCCAGATGTTGCATTCGCCTGAGGGTCAGCATCAATGATTAATATTCTTTTTTCCAATACTCCTAATGCTGCTGCCAAATTTACAGCGGTGGTAGTTTTACCAACACCTCCTTTTTGATTAGCAATACCTATGATTTTTGCCATTATTAGAACTTTAAGTTTCAAAAATACACTTTTTTCTTTGCTCTCGGTGAGTGGGGAAAATCAAAATTGAGTTAAAATATTGTTAATAAGCAATTTAAGGATAAAAAAAATTATCCACAAAAAAAATTCTTTGTGGATAACTATTTGAAATTTACTTTTTCATATTAATTCTCAAATCTCATGGAGATTGGAAATTTGAAATAACTTCTAACGAATTCTCCTTTTTTGTTTTTGGCGGGAATCCATTTTCCTTTATTGGAAATCATTTTAATTGTTCTCATTGCCTCATTATTAAAATCGGCGTTGGTTCCATTAGCTTTTACCCCTGAGATGGTTCCGTCCATTTCTACAATAAAGGTAACTGTCGTTTTTACAACATCTTCTGATTCAAATCCTGAACCGTCGAAGCTGTTCATTACTTTATTTCTGAAGGAGTCTATTCCTCCCGCAAAACTGGCTTCTACCCCAAGTTCTCCGGACTCGGCAATTTTATTTTTATCCACCGGATCAGAAATCACTGGTGGCTGTGTATTGATTACAGGCCCTGTTCCTACCGATACTGTTGGAACATTGGGTGTATTAGGTGTTACCGGCTCTCCTTTAAAATTGTCTTTAAAACCGGCTACAGCATCGTCAGGAATGGGATCTTTTTTCACATTATCCTGAGCTGTACTTGATGGCGTAGGCACTATACTGTTAAATGTCTTTGTATTGGGTGCTGCTTCAGGCTTTACCGGAGTAATTTTAACCGGAGGTGCAACAGGATCATCGGGAATGATTACAGGTGGTGGGAGTTCCCATATTTTATCTGTTGTTTCTGCTGTCTTAAATGCTGAAATCACAAATGGTGTAATGGATACTGCTGCCATTAAACTTGCTCCGATAAAAAGCGCTTTGGTTAATATTCTATCTGATTCGTTTCTTAATACATAGGCACCATATTCTTTATTGCGGTGCTCAAACAGAACTTCGTTAAAACGAAATTCCTGGTTTTGGTTATGTTGTTTCATCACTACTACTATTTAAACTGTTAAAAATTGTGATTATTAGTTTTGTTAGCTCTTATCGATAAGCAATATTGTAATATCAAAACATCTGCCAAAATTTTAGCAAAACAACATAATATTAGAAAATTTTATGACAATGTTTAAATTTTAACATTTACAGATAGAAAGTTTAAAGAAGAAAGAGGAGTTCTTTCTTTTCAAGTAAATGAGGAATAAACTTAACGAGATCTTACCCTTGTCAAGGTTTAAAACCTTGACAAGGGTCATAAAAACAAAAAGAGACCATCAATGATGATCTCTTTTTATTGTATGTTCTAAGAATATTAGAATAATTCTTTTCTGATGATGTTCTGACTTCTTTCAGGACCTACAGAAACTAAATAAACATTAATTCCTAAGTATTTTTCAATAAACTCGATGTATTTCTGAGCAGTGTCAGGAAGTTCATCATAGCTTCTTGCTTTAGTAATGTCTTCGCTCCAACCTGGTAAATCCTGATAGATTGGCTCGTAGTTGTACAGTTTTTCTGTTGAAGAAGTGAAATAATCGATGATTTTTCCGTCTTCAGTTTTGTAATGCGTTACCACTTTCAGGTTCTCAATTCCTGTAAGAACGTCAAGTTTAGTGATCACAAGGTTGTTGATACCGTTGATCATACAAGCGTGCTTTAAAGAAACAAGGTCTAACCAACCTGTTCTTCTTGGTCTTCCTGTAGTCGCTCCGAATTCACCACCGATCTGTCTGATTTTTTCACCCAGTTCGTTATCCAGTTCAGAAGGGAAAGGACCGTTTCCAACTCTTGTACAGTAAGCTTTCGCCACCCCGATAAGGTTCTGAAGTGATGTTGGCGGAACTCCTGCTCCTGAGCAAACTCCTCCTGTAGATGGAGAAGATGAAGTTACATATGGATAAGTACCGAAGTCGATATCAAGCATTAATGCCTGTGCTCCTTCGAATAAAACGTTTTTACCGTCTCTGATCGCTTCGTTCAGCTCTAATTCAGTATCAACGATTCTGTCCTGAAGCTGCTTTCCGATTGCTAAATATTCGTTGTAGATTTCTTCAACGTCTAACGTTGGTTTTCCGTAATATTTTTCAAAAAGAGAATTTTTAACTTTTAAGTTTTTCTCAATTTTATCTCTTAAAATTTCTGGATTTAAAAGGTCTACCATTCTGATCCCGACTCTTGCAATTTTATCTTCATAACAAGGTCCGATTCCTTTTTTGGTAGTTCCGATCTGAGTTCCTCCGTGTTCCTCTTCACGGTAAGTATCCAAAAGGATGTGGTAAGGCATGATGACATGCGCTCTTCTGCTGATAAAGATATGATCTGTTCTCAAGCCTTTGCTCTCGATCTGACCAACTTCTTTAATGAAAGACTTAGGGTTTACCACTACTCCGTTCGCAATGATACATTTCCCTTTGCATTGAAGAACTCCTGAAGGAAGAAGGTGCAAAACGAATTTTTCTTCACCCACATAAACCGTGTGACCAGCGTTGTCTCCACCCTGGAAACGTACTACATAGTCCGATTTTGCTGATAAAACATCCGTGATTTTTCCTTTGCCTTCATCTCCGTACTGAAGACCTACAACTACATAAGTTGACATATTTTACTTTTGTTTTTAGATTCGTGCAAAATTACTTTTAAAAAAAATGACGACCAAATTCTAGAGGATATTTATTTTGGGTTGGGGTGAAAATCATGAGGTTGAATATCACTTCATTTCTATCTTTTTACTTTCATACCTATATAAAATGGATTATATTTACTATAAATTTATACAAATGAAAATTAAAATTCTGATTCTACTTTTAATAATTCCTCTTCTTTACGTGAACGCTCAAAATAAAGTAAATGATTATCTAAATATACCTGGTCCCATTAAGCTGAATCAAAAGGAATATAATCTCGTATGGAGTTCACATCCTAATGAAAACTATTTTAAACAGGAATATATAAGCTCCCATGAAAACATCAATAAATACAACAGTATGATTTTAATCGACTTTATAAAAGGAGATTTTAATATCAAGGATGTTGTTGATCAAAAAGTAACTGAATTGCAGGAAATGAAAAAGGCCAACCCAGTTGTCAGTTATCAGGTTTTTGAAAATAAGGAAGAATATATTTTAGATTTTCTTATCAGTGAAAATTCAAAGGACGGCAAGGAAATACTCATTGCAGAAAGAAATATTTATCGCTACAAAATCATTAGTAATGCAAAGAATAAGGGCGTTCTTCTTTTTGCACTGAGTGAAAGAGGGTATCCGGAAAATATGGATTCTTTTTTTAATAATTTAAAAACCAATTCTTCAAAATTAATTGAAACGGTTGGAAATTATAAACTTCCAGATATTGAAATAAAATAATATTCCCATTACTATGAAGCTATCACAAAAATCTGCGTATTTACCATCAAAAATAAACAGCAACTCCCAGCTTTTTCATACTCTCTTTTCCCCGGAGACAGCAAAAGCCACGCTTCTCATTGTTCACGGTATGCAGGAACACAGTGGAAGATATGCAGAGATTGCAGAATATTTTGCGGCTCATGGGATTGCTGTATTGACTTATGATCATCTGGGACATGGAAAATCTGTAAAAGAGAAAAAAGACATTGGTTTCTTTCAGCTTGAAAAACCGGATGAAAGGCTTGTTGCCGATGCCGAAATGATGGCTGATTATCTTGCAGAACAATATCCGGATGCTCCCCATTTTATTCTGGGACATTCTATGGGATCTTTCATTACCCGCTGTCTTCTTCAAAAGGCAAGCAGTAAGTTTGCAGGAGCTATCATTACAGGAACCGGCGGACCGTTGCCGGGAATCGATATATTGAGAGGGTATTTGTCATTAGCTAATGCTATTGCTCCTCGTCACCGTACTTTTTTGAATTCTGTTTTCACGAGTGTCAATAACAAACATTTTAAAAAAGATAAAGATTTCAGTGATACCAGCTGGTTGAGTGTAAATTCTAAAAACCGAAAAGCTTTTGAGCAGGATGAACTTTGTGGAATTCCGTTTACTCATAATGCTTTTTATACTTTATTTACCATTTATAAAAAAGCGACAGCGAGAAACTGGGCTGCGCCTATTTCTAAATCATTTCCTTTCCTTTTTGTAAGCGGGCAGAATGACCCGATCGGGGATTTTGGAAAAGGGGTTATGCATACTGTTGACCATTTAAAAGCGGACGGTTTCCAGCATGTGGATGTAAAGATCTATCCGGAAATGCGTCATGAGATTTTAAATGAGAAAATACGGGAAAAAGTGTTGAAGGAAATTGATGAATGGATTTCAAAATAAAAAGAATCTCCCGCAAATTTCGCAGAGTTCGCTGATGTAATACACTTAAAAATCATGAGAATACATATTTTGGGAGCTTCCGGTTCGGGAGTGACCACTTTAGGAAAAGCCTTATCTGAAAAACTCAATATTGAATACTTCGATAGTGATGATTTTTTCTGGCTTCCAACACCAATTCCTTTTACAGAAAGACAAAACCCTGAAACGAGAAATTCAATTATTTCAAACAAACTTCATACTGCCAGAAACTGGATTTTTGGCGGTTCAATCATTCATTGGGGTGAAAATATATTTCCTGCATTTGACCTGATTATTTTCCTCTATCTTCCTCCAGATGTACGGCTGGCAAGGCTTCGAAAAAGAGAGCATGAAAGATATGGCGAAGAAATCATCACCCATCCTGAAAGAGCCAAAAAGTTTATGGAGTTTATGGATTGGGCTAAAGATTATGACCATCATACCGGTATTGCCAACAGAACTTTAAAAGCCCATCTTGAATGGCTGTCTGAGATGAACACTCCTCTGATTGAAATTTCAGGCAATTATGAGCTGCCTCAAAAGATGGAAACTATTCTGAATACAATAAAACAGGGAAATGTGCAGGTGAAATAGAGATTGCTTCGCTTTGCTCGCAATGACTGAAGTGCGATTTATCTGGATGCGATTAAATTATAAAAAATTAAAAACCTGGAAATTAATTTTTCCAGGTTTTCTTATGATAAGTTTTGGCTAAAGCCGATGGAATTGTTTTGATGTTGAAGGCGGGCTAAAGCCCACCCCTATTGAATACCAACTACATTATAGTTCTTAATCCAACAAAACCTCACTATTCACACCAATCTCCTCCAGAAAAACTTCATCATGGGAGATAACCAATAATGTTCCCTGATAATCTTTTATAGAATTGGTGAGAATTTCCACATTCTGGAGATCTAAGTTATTGGTAGGTTCATCAAGGATGATCATATCGGGTGCTTTATTACTGATGGAAAGACCGCAAAGAAGCAACCGTAAGCGCTCTCCGCCACTTAGCATTCCACATTTTTTGTCCCAGGTATCTTTCCAAAATAAAAATCTGGACAATAATGTTTTCACTTCCGATTCCTGCATGGCACTGTCATTGAAAGTCTGTACAAAATCATAAAGCGTTGAATCATGATCAATCAGGGAATATTCCTGGTCAATATAGATACTGTTGAATTCTGTCTTGTTTATTTTTCCTTCCGAAGGCTTAATATTTCCCAGCAGAAGCTTTATCAGCGTAGTTTTTCCGGAACCGTTTGAGCCTTTCACTGATATTCGGTCTCCGCTTCGCACTTCAAGACTGATATTTTTTTTCCAGAGTTTTTCCTTTCCGTAAATGAAATTAACTTCTTCAGCAGCAACAAGGATCTTTCCCGAATGCAGATTGGAATCATTAAAATTAACTTTCATCTGATCAGAATTCTTTAAAGAGGAACGAAGATCTCTCAAATCACCGGAAATCCCACTGATTTTCTCAGCATGTACACCTTTAAGTTTTGAACTGTTTTTTTCAGCATTATTCCGAAGTGTATTCATCATAATTCTGGCGACTCCGGATTTCTCCTGCTTTCCTTTACCTCTTGCATCCAGCTTTTGCTTTCTTTCCAATGTTTCCCGTTCTTTTTCTTTTGCTTTTTTCAAAGCACGTTCTTTGGAATGGATATCATTATGTAACGCTTCTTCCTCCACTTCTTTTTGCTCTGCATAGAAGTCATAATTTCCACCATAAGCAGCAATTCCCTGATTACTTAATTCGAATATAGTGTCCACAAGATTCAGCAAAGTACGGTCGTGGCTTACTATAACCACTGTTGCATTTGTTTTGTCAATAAGGTCATACAGAAGCTTTCTTCCTTCACTATCCAGATGATTGGTCGGTTCATCCAAAATGATAATATCAGGATGATTGATCTGAATTCCGGCAAGAAAAACTTTTGTCTTCTGTCCGCCACTCAGGCCTTCCAGTTTTTGATGTAATTCAAAATTATGGAGTCCCCAATGTTCCAGGGCATGTTGGCATCGTTCTTCAATGTCCCAGTCGTCATTAAGTGTTTCAAAATAAATTTCGTCTACCTCTCCGTTGGTAATTTTTTGGAGAGCCTGCAGTTTCTTATCTATTTTCAGACATTCTGCAATGGTAAGATGATTATAATTCCCTAACATCTGCGGTACATAAAAGATATTACCCTGGATATTGATATTGCCGTTGAGAGGCTGTATTTCCCCCGCGATAATTTTCAGCAGGGTTGATTTCCCCATACCATTACTTCCTACCAAAGCAGATTTGGCAGAAGACTGTATTGTTAAATTGATATGATTGAATAGAAGATTTCCTCCCGGAAACCCAAAGGATATATTTTGCAGTAAAATCATGATTTCTTTCTTAAATAATGGTTGAATACCAGTAACATTTCCGTTACCGTTTTTATTGAATCTGAAAGAAATTGTATCCTACATGTCTGTATTTTTGGGTTTTGAAAGAACAAAGATAGTCATTTTCCGGAATATTCATTTCTTCATCAATCAACAGGACATTTATCATCATCTTTTTGTTCTTGATTTCAAACACCTGTCTTTTTTAATTACTTTCTGGATCCTTTATTTAAGGCTATATCATTCTATCTCATTAAAAATCTTTTCATTATTACTATTTAAACACCCTTCGTTATAATATTCAGTTTTGCTCTTGCAACATCCTTTAACTTTCAAACTGATAAAAACAGGAAAGTATTTTAATCAAAAATCCGTAACTTTGCCAACTACTAAAAATTTTATGGAAAGCATTAAAGTTCACGACAAAACTTTCGTTCCTTATTTAAAGGATGCCGAAATTCAGGAAATTGTAAAAGAGACAGCGTTAAGAATTTATGAAGATTACAAGGATGAGGTTCCAGTTTTCATTGGGGTTTTAAATGGGGTGGTAATGTTCTTCTCAGATCTTTTAAAATATTACCCGGGGGAATGCGAAATTGCCTTTATTCAAATGAGTTCTTATGTAGGAACTGAGTCTACAGGGATTGTTTATCAGAAAATGGAGTTGACTAAAGACGTAAGAGACCGTCATATTATTATTGTTGAGGATATCGTAGATACAGGAAATACGGTTGAAAGTCTTTTCAAATATTTCAAAGAAACACAACGTCCTAAATCTGTAAAACTGGCTAGTTTCTTATTGAAACCAGAAATTTACAAGAAAGATTTCAAACTGGATTATATCGGAAAGGAAATTCCAAACAAATTTGTACTTGGATACGGACTGGATTATGATGAATTGGGAAGAAACCTTCCAAATTTATATCAGCTGGAAGACGGACAAATCAACCATTAAACGCTGTTGGCTATTAGCTGATAGCTTTTAGCTTAAAATTATATAAAGAAATAAATTTAATAATAACTTAAAAAAGCTGAAAGCAAAAAAGCAAACCGCCAAAAGCCACGAGCCAGAAGCAAAATGCCCATTGCTGGAAGCGTATCAACATTATGATAAACATTGTTCTGTTCGGCCCTCCAGGAAGTGGAAAAGGAACACAAGCTCAGAATCTAATCGAGAAATTCAATTTAAAACAGGTTTCAACAGGTGATCTTTTCAGATACAATATGAAAAATGACACTGAACTTGGAAAACTGGCTAAGTCATACATCGATAAGGGAGAATTGGTTCCGGATCAGGTAACAACAGATATGCTGATCGACGAGATCAAAAAACCTACTGATACCAACGGTTTTATTTTTGACGGGTACCCAAGAACAACTGCTCAGACAGAAGCTTTGGAAACGATCGTTAAAGAAGTACTGAATGATGATATAGATATCTGTCTTTCATTGGTGGTAGAGGACAAAATTTTGGTTGAAAGACTTCTGAAAAGAGGAGAAACCAGCGGAAGATCAGACGACAGCAATGTAGAGATCATCGAAAACAGAATTAAAGAATATTATACCAAAACAGCAGAAGTTGCCGAGCTTTATAAGCAGCAGGGTAAATATGTAGAGGTAAACGGTGTTGGAGAAATTGATGAGATTTCCCAAAAACTTTTCGCTGAGGTAGAGAAAATTAAATAATCGGGATATAGCAAGGGATAAGAAGTTTCATCCCTGCAACCCGCAACACAAACTATATGTCTAACTTTGTAGATTACGTAAAGATCCATTGTAAAAGCGGACACGGAGGTGCTGGTTCTGCCCACCTTCGCCGTGAAAAGTATATTCCTAAAGGTGGTCCTGACGGTGGCGACGGAGGTCGTGGCGGACACGTCATCATGAGAGGAAATGCTAATGAATGGACTTTGCTTCCACTCCGATATACCCGTCACATAAAAGCAGAACGAGGTGAAAACGGAGCGAAAAACCAGCTGACAGGAGCTGACGGTTCTGATATTTATATCGATGTGCCTATTGGGACTATCGCTAAAAATGAAGAAGGTGAAATTATCGGAGAAATTCTTGATGACAAGCAGGAAATCATTTTGATGCAAGGAGGGAAAGGTGGAAAAGGAAACGAACATTTCAAATCCTCTACCAATCAGACCCCAAGATATGCTCAACCGGGAATGGATGGTGAAGAAGGCTATGTGGTCTTCGAACTTAAAATTTTGGCCGATGTAGGACTTGTTGGATTTCCAAACGCTGGAAAATCTACACTTTTAGCATCTGTTTCTGCGGCAAAACCAAAAATTGCCAATTATGCTTTTACTACCTTAACTCCTAACCTTGGGATTGTAGATTACAGAAATTACAAATCATTTGTAATGGCTGATATTCCAGGGATTATTGAAGGAGCAGCAGAAGGGAAAGGCTTAGGACACAGATTCCTGAGACATATTGAAAGAAATTCTATCCTTCTATTCTTAATTCCGGCCGATTCTGAAAATCATTTCCAGGAGTTTAAAATTCTTGAAAATGAGCTGAAGGAGTACAATCCTGAACTTCTGGATAAAGATTTCATTGTTTCCGTTTCAAAGTCTGATCTTCTGGATGATGAGCTGAAAAAAGAAATTGCAGCAGAGTTCCCGGAAAACAAACAGCCTCTGTTCTTCTCAGGTGTTACCGGAGAAGGCCTTATGGAGCTGAAAGATGCGATCTGGAAACAATTGCACGGATAGAAATACATTGATTTATCAGTTATATTTTTCATTAAATAGAACTGCAGCATAAAAACAGCCTTAGGAGAACCTGAGGCTGTTTTTTCATAGAGCTACCTCTATTTTTCTCTCTCTCAATATTTTAAACCATTAAGTAGCGCTTAAGAAATAAAGTATAGTTAAGATGAATCATTGGTTATAAGCATAAAGCTTTTTTATATTTAACATAAAAATAAAAAAAGGCTTTATCGTTTGGAACAATTATTGGGAGATTCATTCAAATTGAAAAAACTATGAAATATTTGCTAGCTATTTTTGCATTTGTGTTGTTGACATCCTGTACAACTTCCCAAAAAGTAAATTCAAAATATACTAAAATTGAATATGAGGCTACTCCATGTTTTGGATTCTGCCCTGTTTTTAAAATGACAATCAATCCGGACAGAACTGCAGTTTTTGAAGCGGAACATTTTAATTTTAATGATAAGCCTTCAAAAGATGAGTTTTCAAAGCCGCGTGAAGGAACTTTTAAAGGAACCATCAAAGAAGAGGATTATAATAAATTAATCAGTTTACTTGATGCTTTAAATGTAAAAGGTTTAAATGACAAATACGGTGAACACAATATTACCGATCTTCCGACTTCCTACTTAAGAGTGCAATTCACTGACGGAACTTCAAAAAATGTAGAAGATTATGGAAAACGTGGAAGTGAAAAGCTTTCGGAAGTGTATCAGTTTTTTGAAAACTTAAGAAAGAATCAACAATGGGATAAAGTGAAATAGCTTCACTAAAAATATTTAAATTATCTTTGTAACAGTAATTCCTTCCTTTGGAGGAATTATTTTTTTGTAAAAACTTTTAATCATTTAAAAATAAATATGAAGAAGAACATTTTTTTCATTGCAGTATTTGCTTTCACTGCAATATTTAATGCACAGGAAACCACAAAAGATCCGGCATCTATGAGCTTTGGGGTAAAAGGAGGATATTCCCTATCCAACATGAAGTTTTTTGGAACCGCTCTGGACTCGAAATCCTATTTTTATGCAGGTATCGTAGCAGAGCAGCCTTTATCTGCTAAGTTCGGCTTACAGGCTGAATTACTGTATACTCAATTGGGTGGTAAAGACGCTTATCCCTGGTATGAGTTGGTAGGCAATGAAGTGGTAAACGTGGGTGACATGCACTTTGATTACAAATTCAATCAGATACAGGTTCCCATCTCAGTAAAATATTATATTGTTCCAGAGCTTTCTGCTTCTGTAGGGATGAACTTAGGATTTAATATATCATCCAAAGTAAAAATGAATACTGTTTTTAATGAGGCTGAAACACACAATTACGAATCTTTAAAAACCTTGAATTTATTCCCTTTTCTAGGGGCGGAATATAAGATTAATCAAAAGTTTTTTGTTGACGCCAGATACAATTTAAATTTTATAGAAATGAATAAAAGCAATGCAGTTCCTACAAAAATTGGATTTCTTCAGGCTGGTATAGGATATAGATTTAAATAAACTGCAGATATGTAACAGAAAAAAATGGCGGCTCACATTCGGGTTGCCATTTCTGTTTTTCAATGGGCAATAAGTCTAAAAAAAGTGGAATAAGATACTTAAAAATATTTAGACTACCTTTGCAGAATGTAATTCTTTCAGACTGAAGGAATTTTTATTTAAATTTTAAAATAATTCATTTGAATTTTACAGACTTAAACTTAATAGAACCTATTGCAAAAGCAATTCAGGAACAGGGATACACGACTCCTACTCCTATCCAGGAAAGATCTATTCCTGATATCCTGGAAGGCAGAGACTTTTTAGGTTGTGCACAGACAGGAACAGGAAAGACGGCAGCTTTTTCCATCCCTATTCTACAGAATTTATCCAAAAATAAAATTCCCAATAAACATATAAAAGCATTAATCCTTACTCCAACCAGAGAACTGGCGATTCAGATTGAGGAAAACATTAATGCTTATGGTAAATATCTTCCCTTAAAGCAACTTGTTATTTTCGGTGGGGTAAAACAAGGAAATCAGGAGGCAGCTTTGAGAAAAGGTGTTGATATTCTGGTGGCAACACCAGGACGACTTCTGGACTTTATTGCACAAGGAATCATCAGCCTGAAAAATCTTGAGATTTTTGTTCTTGATGAGGCAGACAGAATGCTGGATATGGGTTTTGTACATGATGTAAAAAGAATCATTAAACTTTTACCTCAGAGAAGACAAACTTTATTCTTTTCAGCAACAATGCCGACTGAAATTCAGAAACTGGCTAATTCTATCCTGAATAATCCGGTAAAGGTAGAGGTAACTCCGGTTTCTTCTACTGCAGACACCATCAAACAATCTGTATATTTTGTAGAAAAAGACAACAAACTGAATTTGCTTTCTCATATTCTTCAAAATGATATTTCAGACTCTGTATTGGTTTTTGCCAGAACGAAACACGGTGCAGATAAGATTTCCAGAAAGCTGCAGAAAGACAATATCTCCGCAGAAGCAATTCATGGTAATAAATCTCAGAATGCGAGACAAAATGCGCTGAATAATTTCAAATCCGGAAAAACAAGAGTTCTTGTAGCGACGGATATTGCTGCCAGAGGGATTGATATTGACGAATTGAAGTTCGTGATCAATTTTGAGCTTTCTGATGTTTCTGAAACCTATGTACACAGAATCGGAAGAACAGGAAGAGCCGGAGCCGAAGGTAATTCTATATCTTTTGTGGATGGACTTGACCTTTTGAATTTAAAAAATACAGAAAAGCTAATTGGAAAGAAAATTCCTGTCATCAAGGATCACCCGTTCCATACTGATGACCTGGTTGCACAGAAAAGGGATTCGAATAACAAACCTGTTCATGCTGGTGGTGAGAAACCTAAAACAGGAAACAGTAATAATTCAAGGTCAAATAATAACCGTAAAAAACCTGCAGCGGGAGCTTCAGTAGGGTTTAAAAAACCTAAGAATAAGAATTTCACCAGAAAAAAATAAAAAACGAAACCCTTTTCAAAACGAAAAGGGTTTTTATTTATCTTAAAGTTCAGAACTTTATACCTTAAAAATATTCTTTGCATTTTCTGTCGTAATGCGGTCTATCTCAGAAAAATCTTTCCCATAAATATTCACCAGTTTTCCAGCAACCAGATCAAGGTAAGAGCTTTCATTTCTTTTTCCTCTGTGCGGAACCGGCGCAAGGTAAGGAGAATCTGTCTCCAGAACGATTTTATCCAGTGGAACTTCATTCAGAAACTGGTCTATTTTTCCATTTTTAAAAGTCACTACTCCACCGATCCCTAAAATAAAATTAAGATCAATGGCATGTTGTGCCTGTTCAAGATTCCCTGAAAAACAATGAAAGATTCCTCTTAATTTCGTATGTCTTTTTCTTTCCAGTACCTCAAATGTTTCATCAAAACTTTCTCTTGTATGAATCACAATCGGAAGGTCTTTTTCTATCGCCCAGTCAATCTGCTGTTCGAAAGCTTTCACCTGGATATCAAGGGTTGTTTTATCCCAGTACAGATCTATTCCGATCTCTCCTATTGCAGGAAAATGTCTCTGATCAAGATAATTTTTTACGATTTCAAGTTCTTTTTCCCATGATTCAGGTTTTACATAGCAAGGATGTAATCCCATCATTGAAAAAATATGTCCCGGATATTCTGTTTCCAGCTGCAGCATTTTTTCGTGCGATTCAGAATCGATTGCCGGAAGATAAAATTCTGTAATTCCTTTATCTAAAGCTCTCTGAATAGCTTCTTTTCTGTCTTCATCAAATTCTTCTGCGTATAGATGTGTATGTGTATCAATCATTTTATTTAAAATTTCAATAGATCTTCGTAAGGATTTTCAAGTCCCAGCAATATTCCGAAGGCGGGTTCTGTCTTTATTCCTTGCTTTTTAAGTTCTATTATTTTTTGTTTAAATTTCTCTCCTTTTTCCTGTAATATTTTGTATTCGGCAATCATATGAAGATAGGCATTCTGCTCTGTAGTAGGCTTATTCTGTCCAAAAATTTCAATGGGAAACCCTTCCAATATAAAATTTAAAGTAATGCATTCTTCACCGTTTACGATGGGGTGTTCCACTTCTGCGTCTTGAGGAATCAACTGACAAAATAGTAAATCATCCAGAAAGTCTTGTTCAAATTTTAAATCCACTTCAAAAATAAGATCCAAATCGCTTTCTTTGATATCAATTTCTATAGGAACAGTTCCTGCCAAAATCGGGGAATAATCTTCCAGCTTCTCGAAGACACGATATTTTTTAAGGACTTCATAAGCCCTTTTCTGTCTTTCATTTCCATCTTTCAGATAATCAATTCTGGTAAAATCAGGCATTTAAAATATTTTATGTTTTACCTTTTTGCGCTGCACTTCAATTCTCTGATCCAGTTTTTCTCTGAATTCGATAAACTTTGGATCTTTCTTATCACTGGTCTTATGTTCAAGAGCTTTGATAATCTTAAAATTTTCTTTGATAAAGTCCTGAGTTTCTTCTGAAAAATAAGATTTTCCGAATTTCTCAAATATATAATTAACCGCCTGGGTGCTGGGATGGATCATATCTTCTTTGTAAAAACGGTAATCCCGGAGATCATCCATCAAAATCTCATAGACAGGCAGATAATGACAGTCTTCAAAGAGGGAAATAGACTCGTGGATAGCAGTGATTAATTTGGATTTACTTAACTGATTTTCTACCATTCCATCCCTGGTATGCCTTACAGGTGAAACGGTAAACAGGATTTGTACTCCTTCTTTACAAATATCTTTAAGATCCAGAATGGTTTGGTAAATTGAACTGGTAAGTTCCTGATGAGATAGCAGTCTTTTCTCAAAAAACTTTTGCGGAATTTTGTGACAGTTGGCCACCAGCTTTTTCTTGGGAAGGAATTCATAGATAAATGAAGATCCGTAGGTGATAATAATCCAGTCAGCTTCCTGAAGAAAGGCATTTCCCGCTTCAATAGCTCCGTTAATCTTATCTAAGGTCTGATGAATATAGCGGGTATCAAAACTGGTATGATGATCCAGTGAGATATATTCTTCATTGTAAGTGATCAGTTCCTCTTCTTCGTAAAATGCAGAATCATGTAATCTGTTGATGGCATGATTGATGGAATAAGGATTAAAAATTGTCCCAAAAGGGTTGTTGAGGGTCTGAAGTTGTCCGTCTTGCAGTAAATCCGTCATTTCAGAGGCAAAACATGAACCTATTGAAAATATTTTATCTTCAATTTCAATCTTATTTTCTGATGCGGGAATATCAACTTCTGTTCTGAATTTCATTGTATAAGGGTTAGGTGGCAGGAAATAAGCAGCGGGTAAATTGCTGTTACCTGCTACCTACCATCTGCTACCTATATTAACTTTCTCTTCTCAACAAATAATTTGCCAGTTCGATAAAAGGTTTTTTCTTTTCTTCCGGCACATCAATTTTCTGAAGATAACTTTGTCCGATCTCATTATGTTTTTCAATCAAGCGTAATGCTTTTTCATCTACTTTCGTTCTTCTGAAAATCTTTTCTACTCCGTAAACCTTGTCCACATTTTCAGTCTTCTTAGAATACCAGTAATCCAGTTCTTTTCTTTCTTCATCGGTAGCATGTTCTCTTGCTAACAGATACAGAACAGTTTTCTTGTTTTCATAAATATCTCCTGCATGTTTTTTCCCAAACTGCGCCTGATCTCCGAATACATCAAGATAATCATCCATAATCTGGAATGCAATCCCGATATGTTTTCCGAAATTGAAAATAGCTTTTGCATCTTTAAAATCTGCTTTTGCAATCAAAGCTCCGATTTCAAATGAAGAAGCACTCAATACCCCGGTTTTATAAGTAATCATTCTGATATAGTCATCAAAAGTAACATCTTCCTGAGTTTCAAAATTAATATCATACTGCTGTCCTTCGCATAACAGAAGTCCTGTGTGGGTAAATATTCTGATACATGCCTTGAAGATTTCAGGTTCCAGATCCTCAAAGAACTTATAGGCTTTCAGCATCAGTCCGTCTCCGGAAAGAATTCCTACATTAAGACCGTGTAAAGTATGAATAGTAGGCTTGTTTCTTCTTAGAGGAGCTTCATCCATAATATCATCATGGATCAGGGTGAAGTTATGGAAAAACTCGATAGCCAAGGCTGGCTTGATTGCCTGCTTAAGATCACCACCGAACATCTCACATGCCATAAGTACCATGATAGGACGAAGACGTTTTCCACCATGGGAAATAATATAGTTCATCGGGTCATAGAGCTCCGAAGGTTTATCTTTAAAAGTATATTTAGTGATGGCATCTGCAACAATCTGCTGGTATCTGTCTAAAAATTCCATAAAATCTTATAATTTGAACAAAAATACAATTTTTCAAGGCTTTATAAAACAAAAAACTTTGCCCAAATGGACAAAGTTTATATAATAATATGATTTGTTTTTTAGAAAAGGAAGGTTACTGCAAGATAAGTAATTGCCGCTACTATTGCAGAGATTGGAATGGTTAAAACCCAAGCCCAAAGTAAGCTTACGGTGATTCCCCATCTTACTGCTGAAATTCTTTTCGTTAATCCTACCCCGATGATAGAACCTGTAATCGTGTGTGTAGTAGATACAGGAATACCGAAGTGGTCTGTGATGAATAAGGTAATAGCACCTGCCGTTTCTGCACTTACTCCTTCTAATGAAGTTACCTTGGTAATCTTTGTTCCCATTGTTTTGATGATCTTCCAACCACCACTCATGGTACCTAAACCAATGGCAAGGAAAGAAACCAAAGGAACCCAGATATAATGCTGCGCAAAATAATCAAAACGTTCTGCAGAAGGAATATTCAGATACTGCGCATCCTGAAGCATATTAACGTGATAATAGATTACTGCGGCACCAATGATCCCCATTACTTTCTGTGCGTCATTCAAACCGTGTCCCAAGCTGAATAAGGCTGATGAAGCCAGCTGTAATCTTTTGAAAGACTGGTCTGCTTTGTGTGGGTTTGATCTTTTGTAAAGGTGCACGATAATCAAGGTAATAATGATCGAGATAATCATCCCTATGATCGGTGCCATGAAAATAAACAGGAAGATAGGAATTACTTTATCAAACTTTACTACACCCTGCTGCGTTACCTGGCTGAAAGCTTCTTTAATAGTATCCCACATCCCAAGCCCGGGCTGTGCTGCAGCTACATCATGATAATCCATCATGAAAGCGTGCATAAGAGCTGCTCCTAAGAAACCTCCGATCAACGTATGTGAAGATGATGAAGGGATCCCGAACCACCATGTCAAAAGGTTCCAGGCAATTGCGGCAATAAGGCCGGAAAATATAACCTCAAGAGTGATAAAATTTTCATTAACTGTTTTGGCAATTGTATTACCAATTTTGAATTCTCCAATAATGTAAGCAGCAATAAAGAAAGCTGCAAAGTTCCAAAGTGCCGCCCAAAGTACAGCCTGGAATGGAGTTAAAACTTTTGTAGAAACTATAGTTGCAATTGAGTTGGCAGCATCATGGAAACCATTGATATAATCGAAGATTAGGGCCAGCGCAATAATAACTACAAGTAAAATCGGAAATTCCATTTTTTGCTATGTATTAGGCGTATTTAATCATGATGTTCTCAATCGTATTGGCAACATCTTCTGCTTTGTCCGTTACAATTTCAAGGTAGTTCAATACAGATGAAACTTTAATAATGTTGATCGCATCATTGGTTTCAAATAATTCTACCATTGAATTGGAAAGCAAATCGTCAGCAATATTCTCAATAGAGTTCACCTTAATACAAGCTTCTTTCACCTGTTCCATATTTTTGAACCCTTTAAGGTTTTTCATGGCGTTCTGGATTTCAAGACATGCTTTGTGGATCAGTAAAGAGAAGTCTGAATACGCCTTCATCTCAGGTGATTTGTAAAGGAAAATATATTTTGTGGATGCGTAGATATAATCAGCGATATCATCAAGCCCTGTTGCCAGTGTGTGAATGTCTTCACGGTCAAAAGGTGTAATGAAGTTCTTCCCTAATTCTACGAAAATTTCGTGAGTAAGTTCATCATTCTTGTGTTCGAAGTCGCTCATTTTCTTCAACATTGAATCGTCATTAAGATCGAAATCCTTGATTCCAGTGTTGAATTCTTCTGACATTGCAACTAGATTTTCAGTTACTTTTTCGAAAAGTACAAAGAAGATTTTATCTTTTGGTTGAAAAGCGTGGAAAATATTACCAATTCCCATTTTTTAGTATTTATAATTCGTGTGCAAATTTCTTAAAAAAGGATTGCACGTGAAACTATATAACATTAAGTTTTGTTAACATTCGCTTAACTGCTGATTATCAAATAAAAAAACCGGCATTACTGCCGGTTTTGTATGGTATAAGAAGAGATTAGTTTGCTACTTCAGCTCTCATATCTTTTCCTTTGAACTTCATCGATTGAATATTGCTCAACACATTATCTTTGAACGATTTTTCAACTTCGAAGAAAGAGAATTTCTCTAAGATTTCGATATCTCCGATTTCAGCTCTTTTCTTGGTTTTTCCGCCAGCAGTAGCTTTGTTGATAATATCTAAAACATCAAGTTTCTTTAAATGGTCTTTTTTACCAAGGTTGAAGAAGAATCTTACCATGTTTTCATCTCTTCTTCTCGGCTTTCCACCACGATCTCTGTCTCTTTCACGTCCACGATCTCTGTCGCGACCTCTATCTCTGTCTCTTTCACGCCCACGATCTCTTCTAGAATAGTCATCGTCTCTGCTGCTTAATTTCTGCTCAACAAGGTCATGCTTGTCTTTGTAGTATAAAGCAAGATCTTTCAACTGGAACTGTAGAAGCTGGTGTACCAATTCTTCTTTTGTAAAGTTGCTCAGATCCGGGATTAAGCTATCATCAAATTCAAAAAGATCTTCGTGCTCCGTTAATAATTTCTCGAATACACCACCTACCTGAGCTTTGATAATATCTTCACCTGTAGGGATGAATTTCTCGTTAATTTCAATTTTCGTTGCAGATTTGATCTGTTTCAGTTTTCTGCTTTCTTCAGGCTTTATTAAAGCCATAGAAATACCGTCTTTTCCAGCTCTACCTGTTCTACCACTTCTGTGAACAAATACTTCAGGATCATCTGGTAAAGAGAAGTGAATAACGTGAGTTAAAGAGTTTACATCCAATCCTCTTGCTGCAACGTCTGTTGCCACAAGAATATCGATGTTTTTCAATCTGAATTTCTTCATTACCGTATCTCTCTGTGCCTGAGAAAGATCACCATGAAGAGCATCAGCTGCATATCCGTTCTGCATTAAGAAATCGGCTACCTCCTGAGTTTCCATTCTCGTTCTGCAGAAGATAATGGAATACTGGTTAGGGTTTGCATCGATAAGTCTCTTTAATGCTTCTTTTTTCTGACGGTATCCTACAACATAGTATTCGTGAGTAATGTTCTTTTTCACTTCGTTGATAGAACCTACTGAAATACGATGAGGTTTTGTAAGATAATTTTTGGAAATTCTTTCCACTTCTTTATTCATCGTTGCAGAGAATAAGAAAGTTTGTTTTGTTTCCGGAGTTTCGCTTAGAATGGTTTCCAATTCGTCCTTGAATCCCATAGAAAGCATTTCATCAGCTTCGTCTAATACTAACCAATGAATCGCAGAGAAGTCCAGTGCTTTTCTGTTGATAAGATCAATTACTCTTCCCGGAGTTCCCACAATAATCTGTGGTTTGTCCTTTAAAGATCTCATCTGCTCTACAATACTACTTCCACCATAAACCGCAGTTGTCTTGATGTCTTTCATATACTTAGAGTAATTCTTTATGTCCTTCGAAATCTGAAGACATAATTCCCGTGTCGGACAAAGCACCAATAATTGGATTTTGCGACTCGTATCGTCAATCATATCCAAAATCGGAAGCGAAAACGCTGCTGTTTTGCCTGTCCCTGTCTGCGCAAGTGCGATCAAGTCGCGAATATCTGAAAGAATAAAAGGGATAGTCTGTTTTTGGATTTCTGTTGGGCTTTCGTAACCCAGTTCGCCAATTGCCTTAAGGATATCAGGACTTAAATTGGTTTCCGTAAATAAATTCATTAACTATTTTAAAATTTTTGCAAAGATACAATAAATATTTGATTTGTTTTTGAATAAATTTTTAAATATGCAAACTTAAATTCACAATCCTTTAATATATCTTTGAATTTTGGAAAATTAAACCTAAAAAAAGAAGCCTTAGTTTAAAAAGTTGTTAAACATTATTTTTTTTTATTAAATTGGATTAATTTTTTCCATGTTATTTATAAATTTTTAAAAATAATGCCATTAAAAGGAAATTTTTCTATTTGATATTCCTATTAAGCGCCATTGAAATATTGTCCGTTAAGTAATAGTTTTTGTACATTTGAGTTGTGAAATTCGGGTTACAAGGTTCGGAATAAAGGTTCTAGCTCAGAAACTGTCCTGAATATCACTTAACAACAATAAAAAAACACCTTTCACAACATGTCTGCAACTATATCTTCCAAAACATTTGATTTTTTAAACAAATTAAATAAAAACAATAACCGCGAGTGGTTTAATGAAAATAAAACCCTGTACACTGCATCTCAGCAGAATGTAGTTTCGTTCTTAGACGAACTCATCAAAGAGATGTCCGGTTTTGATGAAGAACTTGCTAAAATAGACAGTAAAAAAGCTTTGTTCAGAATTTACAGAGACACGCGCTTTTCGAAGGATAAATCTCCATACAAAACCAATTTTGGTGCTTCTCTGGGAATGGGAAAAGGAAATCAGAAAGGAGGTTACTATCTTCACATGGAACCTGGAAAATCCTTTTTAGCAGGAGGAATCTACATGCCGGAATCTTCGGTACTGAAAGAAGTCCGTAAGGAGATTTCTTTATATGGAGACGACTTTCTGAAGATTCTCAATCATAAAGATTTCAAAAAGCATTTCCCAGAGCTTGATCAGGACGATAAACTGAAAAAAATCCCTCAGGGTTTTGAAAAGGAAGATCCAATGGGAGAATACCTGAAACTTAAAAACTTTATTGTGGTATATTCTCTGAAAGACGAAGAAGTTCTGGACAAAAATGCAGTGAAAAACATGACCAAAGTTTTCAAACTGATGAAACCTTTCAATGATTTTCTGAATACACCTTTTCGGTAGACAGCTCTATTTTTAACCACAGGACACTCATTTTACAGAATATTGGTGCTTTCTTGCTGAAATTATAGTCTTTAGAATCTTATAAAAGAGATATCCAAGGGATACAGGTGTCTCTGTGACAAATCAAAAATACAGTAAAATTCAACAGGTTATAAAAGCAATTTTTAAAAATCCATACTGAAAACCAAGCGATTATAATTAACATTTTTTAAGAAAAGTTTTACATTTTTACGTATCTTTGCTGTTCGCCAAAAAGCCAAAGATGTCTTTATACCAAAAAATTGCAGAGAAACTACAATACATAAGCCCGAATTTCTACAAAAAAAGATATTTTAAAGCTTTAAATAATCTTAATAAAAATAACTTTTCGGAACGTAATGTAGAACCGGAATTGGTATGGATCAAAGAATACCTTTCTAAAAATGCTGTAATATTGGATATTGGTGCCAATGTGGGAACTTTCCTTTATCAGCTGGAAAACACATTGAAACATGAGCATATTTATGGTTTTGAACCTAATAAAAAGCTTTATAGAAGACTGAAAAGGCTGTTTTCGGACATGCACATTTTCCCTCTGGCACTTTCTGATGAAAACAGAACTGCAGAGTTCAAAGTACCGATTATTAATGGAAAAACCATTGCTTCCCGAGGCACTTTAAACACTTCTTACAAAGAAAAAGGAGAAGAGAAAAGCTATACGGAACAAGTAAAAGTTATTAAGCTTGACGATTGGGCCGCACTGGAACATTTCAACAGACTGGATTTTATCAAAATAGATGTTGAAGGAAACGAAATAAAAACATTGTCCGGGGCGAGAGAAACCATCAGACAATTCAAGCCGACTTTAATGGTCGAAATGGAGCAAAGACATCACCAAACTCCTATATGGAATGAGATATCCGAAGTGATAAGCTGGGGATACAACGCAAAATATCTGAACAGAAGCAGCTTTACGCTGGAAGATCTTACAGAAGATATCATAACACAAAATACAAACGACGAAAAAAATAAGACTCAGTACATCAACAATATTATTTTTATACCTAAAAACATTTAAAACGACTTATGAGTGTAGTAGCGAGACAAGGCTTCAAATATTCCATTATCGGTTATATTGGTTTTTTGCTGGGCACCGTTTCCGCGATATTTATATTTCCGAATGATTTTGAATTTTACGGAAAGCTGCGCTACATTCTTCCAACGGCTGAGATGCTGGTTCCTTTTGTTGTTTTAGGTATTTCTTATTCGAATGTAAAATTTTTCCACAAAGTAGAAAAAGATGGCAAGAAACAGAATATGCTGTCGCTGTCGCTACTGACCGTTTTTATCAACTTTCTGATTTTTACGATTGTATTTTTTATTCTCCCCTATTTTTACCCAAAATTCAGACATTCAGAGGCATGGAAGATCAAAGAGATGATTCTACCTTTGATTTTAATCCTTTCATTCTGTGCTATTTTCAATAAATATACGTCCAATTATAAAAGAATTGTAGTTTCCAATATCTTCGACAATCTGTTTCCGAAAATAGCGAATCTGGGAGCATTCTGTCTGTTTTTCTTTGCTTTATCACAGAATATTACGGCTGCTACATCACAGACCATTGCATATGCTTTCTTTTTTGGCATCTTCTTTTTAATGCTTTTGGGGTATATTTATTACACCAACAAACTGGAAAAAATTCACCTGGATTTTAAGACGGATTATTTTAAAAAGAATGATTTCTGGAAGGAGTTTTTCAATTATAGTTTCTTCGGTTTTCTTGGAACTTTTGGTAATTACCTTGCGATCAACAGTTTTATGATCGGAGAATTTATGGGAATGGAAGAGGTAGGAATTTACTCTGTTCTGTATGCTCTGATCTCATTGATTTCTATTCCACAGCTTGGATTATTCAATATTTCCGCACCTATCATTAATAAAACTCTGGCAGACGGAGATATGGTGGAACTGGACAGATTCCATAAAAAGACATCTTTAACACTGTACTTCCTCGGAGCTGTTTTATTCTCATGTATTATGGTGGGATTCCCTTATCTGACGCAATTTATGCCAAAGAACGGGACAATGCTCCGAGAATATGAGCCTGTAGTCTGGATCTGGGGTTCTGCGGTATTGATCGATCTTGCCACCGGATTCAACGGAAATATTATTTCACTCTCAAAATATTACAGATTCAATATTCTGGTGATGCTTTTGCTGGCCGGACTGACTATCGGACTGAATTATTATTTCATTAAAAACACGGATCTGAAGCTGATCGGAATTGCTTTATCTACGGCTATTTCACTTACCATTTACAATGTTGTGAAAATTGTTTTCAATTATATTGTATTTAAGGTTTCGCCGTTGAGTATTGAAATGATTTTCGTCTCTATTATCTGTACTTTAGCCATTACCGTAGCAATTGTTCTTCCGAATTTCAACAGCAATCTGCTTAACCTTGTTTACAAACCTGCAGTTGTTTTGATATTGATCTATATCGGAAATTACTTCACCAAAATTTTCCCGGTTGAAGATTATCTGAATATGAGATTTATTAAGAGTGTATTTAAGATCAAATAGGTACATTTAAGAAGAAAAAATGGAATAACCTGAAGTTTCTTAGATCAGACTTGTTAGAAATTGCTCCAGTTTTTTCTGAACTCCCTTCCTGTTGTACGTTGTATAAAAATCAAATGGATTTTCAGAAGCGATCTTTAACTGCTCGAGAATATTTTCTTTTTCAGGAATAATAAAGTTTAGTTTTGAAGGATAATTTCCTGGAAAAACAGCCAGTTTTCCATACGCTATGGCATCCCCAAGGTTTCCTGTCATTTTAGTCAGTCCATACGTTTCTTTCATACTGAAAAACTCTGTATCCTGCTGAATCGGACACCATAAAACGTCTGCTTTCTGCATCCATTTTTCAAAATCTTCAGAGGAAACTCTTTCTGAAAAATAAGTGATTTCAATGTTTTCAGGTAATTTTTCAGACAGATTTTCAAGTTGTTTAAACTCATGCCCGCTTGCTTTCCCCAGGAAAATAAATTGGCAGGGCCTGTCCGTATTGAGTTCCTGAATGGTTTTAAAAATATAGGCGTAATCTCTTCTTTTTTGCGAAACTCCACCAGGAATCACCACCACAAGGTTTTCATTTTCCACTTTGTCAAAATCTCTTGTATAAAACAGTGGCAAATGCTGATATCTCCCAGAAACCAATGCTTCATCCAGTACGAAAAGTGTTCTCGAACTCTTATAAACTTTGGTTTTATAAAATAATCCTTCTTTCAGCCACAGTTTTAATCTGAAAATAATATCCCCTTTGAAAACGCTTTTCATCAGATCCAGTTTTGTGGCTTTTATGAAATTAAGATTGTGGGTAATAACTGCGGTATTGTACTTTTTTGTTATTGCCAAAAATGTATTAAAATAACGATGAACAGTTCCTATTATCACCAGGTCATATCCTTTCCCTTTTAACTGATCCAGAATCATAGAGCTATCCGATAAGAAAACAGCTTCATTGCGATGACTTACCTGATCTTTGATCCTTTTTGAAAAATAATAGTCTACCGCAAAATCCTTAGAACCCTCCATAATATCCATGAAAGCCTGAGCAATTTCTGCGTGAGTGTCTATTTCTATGTAAGCTATTTTTTTCACGGGTTAATTGGAGTTATATCTTAGGTTTTGGCTAAAGCCAGTGGACTTTTATTTTTTATTGAACGGGTTAAAACCCGTTTCTATTGATGAACATTTACAATGCTTAAAAATCAGCTTCTACATCTTCAGCCATTTCTTTTTCAACATTTTCCAACGCTGATCATTAACGGCTTTTCGTTCTTCTTTGGTAATTTTCAGTTCTAATTTTTTTGATCTGCAGTTTTCATAAGATGTAATAATATCAAAGAAAAATGAGGCAGATTTACTTTTCATAGCTTCTTTTGAAGAGGCAATATAAGCCAGAAACCTGTTCAGTCCCAGGAAATAAAAATATCTTCCGTAGTAATCTGCGGGACGTATTGTATAATCGGCTCCTTTTACTTTAATCAGCTTTACATGGAGTTCTGGAAGAACAATTTCTTTCCACCCCAGATGATCCAGTAATATGGAATCAATATTATCCCAGCCCAACGTTTCCCTTAAACCACCGATCTGAACAAAACATTCTTTACGGTAAGCCTTCATAGGACCTCTTACGTGATGTTTATTAGAATTTCCCTCATACACCCAGCTTCCGTCTTTTTCTATGTACAGAAGACCTCCTACCAGTCCATATTCCGGATGCGCGGTAAAAGCTGTTTCTACTGCAGCAAGATAGTTTTCCGGAAGAATAATATCAGCATCAAATTTACAGATGATGTCAAATTCATCCATGGTTTGAGTATGCAGTCCCATTTTAAAAGCATGAACCACTTTAGAACCTGGCTGATGTTCAGATTTCTGCAGATTGATTGTTTCGAACCGGGAATCAGTTTCTGTATATTTCCGGATCATCTCAGAAGTTCTGTCTGTAGAGCCGTCATTCACTACCACTACTTTGAAATCTTTGCTGCTTTGCTGCTGTAAAGAATCCAGAGTCAATGGCAGGTTATTTTCTTCGTTATGAGCGGGAATTATGATTAAAAACCTCACGAATTATAAGTGATTAATGATGAGTAATCAATGATAAAAAACTTTTAAAACATTAATTATCATTGATCATTCATCGTTTATAGAATTATTTGTTATGCGGCTTCAGCATGTTTTTCGGATCAAGGATTTCATCCAGTTTTTCCTGAGAAAGAATTCCTTTCTCCAGAACGAGGTTGTAAACACTTTTCCCGGTTTCCAATGCTTCTTTTGCAATCTGAGTAGACTGTTTGTACCCGATATAAGGGTTCAATGCTGTTACAATCCCGATGCTGTGCTTCACCATATTCAGGCAGATTTCTTTATTGGCAGTAATTCCTACCACACACTTATCACGAAGTGTATCCAAAGCATTGCAAAGGAAGTTGATATTTTCCATGATGGCATGAGAAAGTACCGGTTCCATTACATTCAGCTGCAATTGTCCTGCTTCTGCTGCAAAAGTTACGGTAAGATCGTTTCCGAATACTTTGAAACAAACCTGGTTGACCACTTCCGGAATTACAGGATTTACTTTCCCCGGCATAATAGAAGATCCCGGCTGCATTGGAGGAAGGTTAATTTCAAAAAGTCCGGCTCTTGGACCTGATGAAAGCAATCTTAAATCATTACAGATTTTAGACAGCTTTACTGCAAGACGTTTTGTTGCTGAAGAGTAGATCACATAAGATCCTGTATCAGGAGTAGCTTCTACTAAATCCGGCGCAGAAACAATCGGGAATCCTGTAATCTGAGCTAAGTTTTTAGCGCAAAGAGTAGCGTATCCTACCGGAGCGTTTAATCCTGTTCCGATAGCGGTTGCTCCCATATTAACTTCTACAAAAAGGCTTGCATTGTTATTCAGTTTGGAGATATCCTCTTCCAAAGTGGCTGCATAGGCTTCAAACTCTTGTCCCAAAGTCATTGGAACAGCATCCTGAAGTTGCGTACGTCCCATTTTAATAACATCCTGGAATTCCTGTCCTTTTGCACGGAAAGCCGTGATAATTCTTTCCAGTTTTTCTACCAGTCCGATATTCATCTGAAGCAATCCCATTTTGATTGCCGTAGGATAAGCATCATTAGTAGACTGAGAAAGATTGATATGGTCATTAGGTGAACAGAATTCGTATTCTCCTTTATTTTTTCCCATTTTTTCCAATACGATATTGGCGATCACTTCATTCGCATTCATGTTGATGGAAGTTCCTGCTCCTCCCTGAATCATATCTACCGGAAACTGCTCATGATATTTCCCTTCTACAATTTCATCACATGCTTCTGCTATTTTAAAATACAGATTTTCGTCTAAAAGTCCTAATTCATAATTGGTTTTAGCTGCTGCTTTTTTTACAAATGCCAAACCTTTTATGAAATCCGGATATGAAGACAAAAGTTGTCCTGAAATTTTAAAATTGTCGATAGCTCTTTGTGTCTGAACCCCATAATAAGCATCTATAGGCACATTCAGTTCGCCTAATAGATCACTTTCTTTTCTGAAATTTTCCATTACAGATATTTTACTGTTTTTGATCGTTTAAAGATAGCAAAAACGCATCTAACCGATGCGTTTTAATTTGAATTATTTTGCTGGATATTTTTGATTTAAAGCCTGGAGTATTGCCCATGTTTCAGCATCCATAATTCCGTCATAATTTTGTGGACGGAAGTGATACTGGAAAGCTTCAATTGTTTTTTTGGTGGCATCATCCCATTTTCCGCTGAGATCAAGCGCATATCCGAATTTCTGCAATGAAGTCTGAATAAGAAAAATAAAGCTGGAATCATTATATCTTGCTGCCAAGTCTGCCTGTGCCGGTTCAAGATAAGTCTGTTTAGCTGCTTCATCATACCACATTCCCACCTGGTATTCATCATAAAGCTTCTTCCATGGGAACATAGGCCCGGGATCCTGCTTTCTTGTAGGTGCGATATCCGCATGCGCCAATACATTCGTAGGCTGAATCTGATATCTTGTTACAATGTCTTTAACCAAGGCAGCTACTTTTCTTACCTGTTCATCACTAAAAGGAGCAAAAGTTCTTTTACCTGTACTATCTGTAGTATATCCTGTATTAACAATTTCAATACCGATAGAATTATCGTTAAGATTTTTATCATTTCTCCACGCACTTACGCCTGCATGATATGCCCGCTTGTTTTCATCTACCAATTGATAGATCTCGTTATCTCCGGTATTATTTACGAGATAATGGGCGCTTACAGCCTGCTGGGTAAGAACAGTAATGGACTTATCATCCGCAAGAGCGGTATAATGCAATATCAGATAACGTTGTCTGAAATTTTGAGCAACTGCAGGAAAATAGGTTTTCACTACCTTATATCCGGCTGGTTTTGCAGATACAATAGAACCATAACTTGCCGTATTATCATTTTTTGTTGGATCTGCTATATTGGTAGTAAAAAAATCTACGCCATGATCAGATACAACTTTTGGTTTTGGAGCAACCGGAGGTGTTGTCTTAACAGTCGGTTTCGCCTGTGTTATTGGGGTTTTCGGTTGGTAAGTATTTTTTTTCACATTTTGTTGGGAGGTACATGAAAAAACAAAAGTGCTTAATCCGATGATATATAATGTTTTACGCATCAGTTTGGTTTTTGAATGATTTATTAGTTCAAAAATACACAAAATTTTCTTGAATTTTATTTGGTAAATAAAGAAATCTGTTCTATATTTGCACTCGCAATAACGGAACAACGATCATTAAAAAATAAACAAAAAAGGAGGGTTGCCGGAGTGGTTAACGGAGCAGTTTGCTAAACTGTCGACGCGAAAGTGTCGCAAGGGTTCGAATCCCTTACCCTCCGCTCTTCTATATATTCGGGGCGTAGCGTAGTCCGGTCATCGCGCCTGGTTTGGGACCAGGAGGTCGCAGGTTCGAATCCTGCCGCCCCGACTGTTTTAGTAGTTTTCTCAAAACTGCTTAATGGGTGCGTAGCTCAGCTGGATAGAGCATCTGCCTTCTAAGCAGACGGTCAAAGGTTCGAATCCTTTCGCGCTCACTTTAAGACTTACTAGAAATAGTAAGTCTTTTTTGTTTTAGAAGCTTACACTTCTTAATTTACAATCCAACAATGTTAATGAATCAAACAGGATATAGCATCCCGATTTCAATCGGGACGGTCAAAGGTTCGAATCCTTTCGCGCTCACAAGAACCTCACAATTTTCATTGTGAGGTTTTTTGTTTTTAGAATACTACATACCCTATACAATCCACAACGCTAATGAATCAAACAGGATAGAGCATCCCGATTTCAATCGGGACGGTCAAAGGTTCGAATCCTTTCGCGCTCACAAAAACCTCACAATTTTCATTGTGAGGTTTTTTGTTTTTAAAATACTACATTTCTTATTTTACAATCCAACAATATTAATGAATCAAACAGGATAGAGCATCCCGATTTCAATCGGGACGGTCAAAGGTTCGAATCCTTTCACGCTCACTTAAAGACTTACTAGAAATCGTAGGTCTTTCTTGTTTTTATTAACTTCATACGAATTACCCGTACATCTTATTTTTCACACTAAAATCATAAACTTTTTTGTGTATATTAGTTCTATTTGCTATTGTTATATACTTCATTCTAAATCTTTAGATAAATTCTATATCGGACACTCATGTGAATTCTTACAGGAAAGATTAAGAAAACATCTATCAAATCATAAAGGATTTACTGCAAAAGTTAAGGATTGGATTATTGTTTATTATGAAACTTTCGATTCTAAGGCTCTCGCCTACAAAAGAGAAACAGAAATAAAGGCATGGAAAAGCAAACTAAAGATTCAAAAACTCATTAATGAGTCAAATAATATAGAGCATCCCGATTTTTAATCGGGACGGTCAAAGGTTCGAATCCTTTCGCGCTCACAAGAACCTCACAATTTTTATTGTGAGGTTTTTTGTTTTTAAATACTACATTTCTTATTTTACAATCCAACAATATTAATGAATCAAACAGGATACAGAATCCCGATTCAATCAAGACAGCAAATGCCCGAATCCTTTTTGCACTCACTTAAAAAGACAACTATCTGATAGATGTCTCTTTTTTCAATAAAAGATGCCATTATTTTAAGTGACACTTCTGGCAACATAAGCCTCCAAAGAATGTAATTTATTCAAATGCTATAACAATAATAGAATTACCATTAGATCAGGTTGATAAATCTATAATATGCTACCAAAAAAGACAGCACAAATACGACTACTAACATCGGAAGCATTTTATACTCTTTTTTTACAGTATGAATAATCATACCCGCAAGCATGATTATACAAAAACAGACAGCAGCTATAGGTGTTAAAACAGGAACTATTCCTAAAATCCAGGGAAGGATAATACCTATACAGCCAAGTAATTCTAAAATCCCCAGTATTCTGATGGGTATGATTGAACTGGTCGCCTTCAGATGTCCATTTGCTACATGGCTCACTTTACTGCCACTGATTTTACCATAACCTGGCATTATAAAAAATAGGGCAAGCAACCCTTGAATTATTAATACAAGTGTATTCATCTTTTTTTCTTTATGAATGTTATTGAATTATGAAAATAGAGCAATAGTTATGATGTCCTGATATATAATCAGGACTGCTCTCAAAAGAAAATTTTATAGAATTAGATTCTATAGCCAGATATTACCCTTTTTTGGGTTGGTTCAGCCAAAGATTAATGTCTTCCACGTAATTGATATACTTATGGTATTCTGGGTAAATATAGCAAAAATTTAATTGAAGAACGGTTTATCTACATCATAGCCCATCATGATATTCAATAGGAATAGGCTTTATCCTTTTAAAAATAAAATAGAGCATCCACTTGCCTTTTAGCCAAAACTTAGAAAAACAGGATCATTGAAAAACTTCTGTTTAATTCCTGATAAGCTGACATTATTTTCTTCTGGTACTATTTTCAACTAAACAATAAATAGTTTTCATGTACAGCTCTTATTTTTTATTAAATTTAAAACCAAATAAGAATACAAACAGATATTTGGCCACTGTATAATTTTGAATGGATGAAAAAAATACTTTACATTTTTATAATTTCTGTAATTGCGGTTTTACTCCTGAATACAATTATTTTTAAGAATATCCCTGAAAAAGAAAAACAGGAACTTCTGAAAAACGTTCAACAGTACAAACATCCTATAAAAAGCATTTCCATGTCCTATCCGGACAATAGCGATCTGAAGATTCTGGACTCTGTGCTTAAAGACAACAGGATTGTTATGCTGGGAGAAAATGTTCATAGCGACGGCGCTACGATGCAGGCCAAAAGCAGACTCATCAAATATCTCCATGAGAATCTTGGGTATAATGTTGTATTGTATGAAACCGGACAATATGATGCCTGGATAATGAATGAGGAAATGAAAAACCACCGCCTTAAAGTTCCTGCTGCTTCTATAGGAGGATTGGGACTTTTTGATTTCTGGTGGGACAACAGGGAAACCCAGCCTCTCATCAACTATTATCAGAAAACGAAAACTTCATCTAGCCCGATAGAACTGGGAGGGTTTGATATTCAGTTTTCCGGAACAGAGCTGTATGACAGACGCGGTAAGCTTCTGAGGGATTTTTTAAGTAAAAACTCGATTGACCTTAAGCTATTTCCTCTTTTAAACAAAAATCTTAACCAGATCTCTAATTTTATGTATAAAGGATTTGCCGGAAAAATTTTACCGGGAAATCAGAAAAAAGACTTTCTCAATGAGATCACCCAACTTGAAGAAGTGGTTTCAAAGCTTGAAAAGACACCTGAAAATAGAATATATACCAGGTATTTGCATGATATGAGAAACAATTTCGATAAAGCATGGAAGTATGAAGCGGGATCTATGCAGAGTATGCAGTTCAGAGACTCTCTGATGGCTGAAAATCTTATTCATCAGATTGATTCTGCGTACCAGGGACAAAAGATTATTGTGTGGTGTGCTAACCTCCATACTTTCGCAAGCCGATACAGCAAAGATTATTTACCGCTGGGTGCTTATATTAAAAGTAAATACGGAAAGGCTTCTTATAGGGTTGATTTTTCATCTTATTCCAAATATAATAAAACAGGAACTCCAATGGATAAGCCCGGAAAATTTGCCATCGAGAATACGTTTCATGCAACGAAAACACCTTATTTTTTCATCGATCTAAGAAGTATCCCGGAAAATTCTGTTCTGAAGAAAGAATTTGTATCCACCATTAACCAGGGAGTAGACCAGAAAAAGGTCTGGAGCCGGTTTTTTGACGGAATATTTTATATAGACACCAATACTTTTTTAACCTCTCACGAATAATGGAAAGCATTACTACTAAAAATCTCAGTTATACCATAGGTTCTAAAACCATTCTGAACAATATCAACCTCAATATTCCTGAAGGTAGTATTTACGGCTATCTGGGAAGAAACGGAGCAGGAAAATCGACCACGATCAAATTGCTTCTGGGCCTTTTGGAATCATCAGATGACAATATTTTCATCCAAAATAAAAGTATCCAACAAAACAGGACGGAGATTCTGGCAAATACAGGAAATCTGATTGAATCTCCCTGTTTTTATACCAAGCTCACGGTTTATGAAAATTTAAAATATCTGGATATTATCTATGGCAAAGGCTCAAAAAGAATTGAGGAGGTTTTGGAACTGGTAGATCTTCATAACGAAAAGAAAAAGAAGGCAAGCGCCCTTTCTATGGGAATGAAGCAGCGTCTGGGAATTGCCATGGCTATTTTTCATGATCCGAAACTTCTGATCCTGGATGAACCTCTGAATGGACTTGACCCTCAGGGAATTTTTGAAATGAGAAAGCTTTTCCAGCATTTGAATGAGCTGGGAAAAACGATATTTCTTTCAAGCCATATTTTGAGCGAGCTTGAAAAAACGGCGACCCATATCGGAATTATTGAAGGAGGACAAATGATTTTTCAGGGGACAAAGAATGACCTTTTGAGCAAAGTAGAAAAGGAGATCATCTTAAAAGCTAGTCCTGTTGAAAAAGCATTAGCTCTGCTGCAAGACACTTTTTCTGCAGCGCTGAACAATACGAACAAAATTTCAGTAAAAATCAACAATGACAAAGAATTCAACGGAATTCTCACAACGCTGATCCAAAACGGAATTGAAATCTACGACATAGAGTCTCAAAGCACAAATCTTGAACAGATCTTCATTAATTTAATCTCCAAAAAACATGACTAATACCAATACTTTCTTAAAAGCTTTTTCATCCGAACAGTATAAACTCTCGAAAAACAAAGAGATTTTCGGGATATTGCTGCTTCCTGTTTTGATCATCTTTGCGATTGATCTGTACATGGTGTATGATGTGCTCCGTTCTGGAGTGGAAGAAGCAGAGGGAACAGTAAATCCCTGGAAAATGTCATTGGGAAGAACTGTATTTATGTTTTTCTATCTCCTCTACCCTATTCTGGTATCGCTTTTTGTACATGCCTGCTGTGATGTGGAATACCGGAATAATAATTATAAAATTCTTTTTACCCTTCCGGTTTCAAAGACTAAAATTTTCCTTTCAAAAGCTCTGTTTATCCAGATCACTATTTTCTTTTCCGTGCTTTTTTCTTATCTGGCATTTTTGCTGAGCGGATATCTTCTCGGAATTGCCTTTCCGCAGTTTGGATTCCAGAATTATGATTTCAGGGAAGTGATATTTTACATCTTTTTGAAATTTTTTATCACACTTTCTGCCATTGCAATGGTACAGTTGACTTTAAGTCTTCTCTTCAAAAATTTCATTTATCCTATTGGTTTCGGGGTATTCATGCTGCTTTTTGCGACGATTATCCATCAAAAATCATTTGCAGATTTTCTTATTTACACCGGAGGCTATAAATCAATGGAAAACTTCATGAACGAAAACATTTCTTTTGAAAGAATAGATTACTGTAATATCGCTGCCATTTTTATCTTTATGGCTATGAGTTTTTATCTTTTTGTAAAGAAGAAAGGAATTTAAAAAGATCGAAGATAAAAGCGTGAGGATGAAAGTTACTATTAGACCAATAAATATCAATCAACTTCTCTCTCCCATCTTCACGCTTCCTTGCTGAATATTTACGCTACTGCTTTTATTTTTGTTCCGGTTTTGGCAGCCTCGATTTTCTTATTATTTCTAAGCTCACGCTTCATTTTACGGTAATCCCAGGGTGCAACAGCATTTACATCCTGCCATAGACCAACTTTTCTATATTGTGCATTTTCCTGAATTTTACCTAAAGAAGCATCCTTGGAGTAAGAGAAATACCACCATCCCATTCCTGCTTTGATAAGTTCTTTGGAAAGATATTTTCCATCATCATAATAAACCTTTGCAATAGATCTCCCATAGCGGTCAGTGTTCGTTTCAACAAAGCTTACCGTTTTTCCAAATACCTGGGCAGAAGTAAACTGTTTTGCATTTTTTCCAAATGCCTGTCCACTTTCCGGACAATCGACTTCAGCCAGCCTGATTTTTTTTTGCTGATTGCCTTTTAACAGTAAAGTAATGGTATCTCCGTCTGAAATTTTAATTACTTTTCCGGTTGTTTGTGAGAATAGAAATACAGGGAAAAGCACATACAGCAGCATTAATCGTTTCATGTGGCAAATATAGGAATTAGTGGGTCTTGTTTAATGAAAAAACCTCGAGTTTTGCGAGGTTTTTATAATATCAAGTTATTTACTCTTTTCACCTCAAAGTCTGGAGACTTTGCGGAGCGAGTGTATATCAAACACATTATCCTACAATTTCAATACCAAGCAAAATACCATCTTCATTAAAATCTAAATATATAGTAACTCCTTTGTAATCAATAACATCTGATAAATCAATAGTTTTCTTTACTTTTTTCTTCTCCTCATCTAATTCATTCGGTAAATATACATATCCTACAGACTCATCATCTTCGCTTATTTTAACAATTATTTTATTTTGCATTTAAAACTGTTTTTAATTTAAAATTATCTCATTTGATCCACATTCATTTTTTATTTCCAATGGACCTTTAATCGATTCACATGAAAAAAATAATATAAATAAAATCAAAGAAATTAGAGTCTCTTTTTCATTTTATTTATCTCCAAAATCAAATTTTTCAATCTTATCAGAATTTTTAATAACTATCTCTAAAGAGCCTTTTGGTTTTAGTATAGAATCTCCAACAAAAACCTTATCCCACCAATCTCTATAAACCACTATACTATCTTTATTGCCATACACCAAAAATGATATATTGTGATTATCATAATTAATATACTTTTTGCTAACTATTGATTTTATATCCTTATCTCTAATTTCATCTAAAAAACTGCCTCCGTTTTTTGACGAAAATATAAATTTATATAAAAAAACTAATGCAGCAACGATTAAAATCATTAATAAATTTTTATTTCTATTCATTTAAAAAATCAATTTTTATATCCTTACAGAAACAATTTCTAACAGACTATGTTTTTAATACCATCACCCGCTAAAAGGCATTGCTACATATGTATTTTCAAAAATATTCAAGGGCAAAGTTTCGGTTATTTTTGAGCAGGCTTCGTAACTCTTCATAATACAGACTTTAAGCAATTCTCCACGGTGATGATAGCCATTTAAGATCAATGCCCGAAAACCTTCAGTATCTAGAATCCCGACAACCGCTCTAAATTTATCCGCTATATCTGTTAATTCCAAAAAACTTAAATCAATATCAGCAAAAGAGATATTCTCATCGGCAACAATCTGAACAAAACGTTGTCCTGTGTCGTATGCAGTCAGGTTTTTAAATTTTTTATCCGCAGTTATAGGATTGGTTTCTAAGCAATCCAGATATACTTTTCGATCTCCTGACAGGTAATTTCGGGTATGCAGCTTAGCTTCCTGTAAGATCTCAATATCATTTCTCCTGAACGCCCTTTTCCACTCATCAATTTTTACTAAAATATCTTCATCCGCATACTCCCATAAAAACGAATAAACTTTTTGATCAGGAAAAAAATTCTCCATTTGAATTTTATCTTCGCGATTATAAAACAACCAGAAACTTTCGTACCTCAATTCATTATGTTCAAAAAAATTTGACAGGTAATAAGCATTAGTATCTATATACTTCTTCATAAAGTTTTAATTGAATTTTCGGCAAGCCTTTTTGGCGGCAATAATTATACTTCCCAATAACCAATATGTATTGGCAATGATGAATGGATTTTCATAAAATCATCATATTTAAAAGAGTGAAAGTAAAAATCTTCAATATTGATCTCAATTTTATCAATCTTAATTTCCTGATGTAAAAAAAATGTAAGGAATTTTTTTATAAAATCATTGATATTAATGTCTATACTCTCATCAATATATAATCCTCCATTTATCTGATTTTCAGAATAACCACCTCCCCAAAACACAGAATTATTTTCTATAAATGCAATAAAACTGTCTACAACGTATTCCGACAAATTTTCATGAATTATAATTGTAAACTCAAATATATCTTTCATTATTATTTTGATCAGTGTATAAAGTTGAAATATCAAAAGGAAACTTAATAGATCTAAGGTCCAAATTTTTTGTTTTCCTCAACATAATATCCAAACCAATGAATAATGATTCTGTTTTCAATAAAAAAACATGATCGTCTATATTATTCTTTTCAAAAATCAGATTGATACTATTCCAATCACCTGCAGTGAGTTTCTTTTTCTCCATTACATCCCGAATTTTCTGAGACGATATTTCATCTATTTTTACACAGTAATATGTTTTCTCTCCATTATTAATATCTTTTTGAATACAATTAAAAATATACATATCATTTTCAAATAAAGTAACAGATGTTATAATATCATCATACCAGTCGAGTATATATAATTGAGTAATAACCACTTCGTATTTTATTTTTTCATTAACATTAATGTTGAACAGAATTGATTTTAATGGTTTTAAAGATTTAAAAAAACAACTCTTTATTCTCTTCACTCAAATCATTAACAATAATTGCCATTTTATTTATGTGGATATCTACACTGTCAAAATGGATTCCGATAAATCCCTTATTCATTTTTTTCGGCATCATAACCTGAGCTCTGTGTTTATTAATTGTATCATAGTAATAATAATTAACATTATAAATACCATTTTTACTATCTCTTTCAGTATTTTTTGAGAAATAAGCTTTTAACTCCCTGTTTTTATATTTTTCATATAATTCTTTATCATCAGTAATGAAAAAAGAATCTTCCTCAAATGACTTATAATCACCATAATAAATATAACCAATACGCTTATCTCCAGCATTAATACTGTATACCTGGGAATCTTCTGCCCGTTCTTTTTTAACGACCATTGATTTGGGTAAACTCAGTGATGTATTTACAATAGTGTGACGAACAAATTCCTGATTTTTACAGCAAGAAGACCATATCATTAAAAAACAACAGAACAAAAGAAGATGAGCTCCTGTTTTTAATGCTATTTTTTTATATTTTGGGATAAGAATGTTTAATGTGAACAAAAAAAACGAAAATTTTTTCATCATTTTTAAGCGGTCTAAATCAATGGTTATTAACAGGCTAAAGGTAATAAAAAATGATTCATAAAAATTAATTAAAAATTATCCCTCATTTTATTTTTTTATTAAAAAAATAATTGCATTTTTGCAGCCCTAAAAACGATGTAAAATTCGTTATTGATGACCCCTTCGGGGCGTAGCGTAGTCCGGTCATCGCGCCTGGTTTGGGACCAGGAGGTCGCAGGTTCGAATCCTGCCGCCCCGACTGATTTAGTAGTTTTCTCAAAACTGCTTAATGGGTGCGTAGCTCAGCTGGATAGAGCATCTGCCTTCTAAGCAGACGGTCAAAGGTTCGAATCCTTTCGCGCTCACTTTAAGACTTACTGGAAACAGTGAGTCTTTTTTGTTGTGTTTAAAATCTTTACAGCAGAAGCAAAAGAGCCTCCCGATTACAATCGGAACGAAAAAAGCCTGAATCTTTTTGCGCTCACTTTAAGACTTAGTGGAATGCTTAAGTTTAGGTAAAAGTCAGCCATTTTAATAAATGATGACAAAATAATCTAAGAACATGATTTTTAAATAAGTACAACTAATCACAAAATGTTCATAAAAAAATAATTAAAAATTATTCCTGAATTTATTTTTTTATTCCAAAAAGTATTGTACCTTTGCAACCGCAAAAACGAACTAAAATTCGTTATTGATGGCCTACTCGGGGCGTAGCGTAGTCCGGTCATCGCGCCTGGTTTGGGACCAGGAGGTCGCAGGTTCGAATCCTGCCGCCCCGACTGTTTTAGTAGTTTTCTCAAAATTACTTAATGGGTGCGTAGCTCAGCTGGATAGAGCATCTGCCTTCTAAGCAGACGGTCAAAGGTTCGAATCCTTTCGCGCTCACTTTAAGACTTACTAGAAATAGTAGGTCTTTTTTGTTTTAGAAACTTACATTTCTTACTTTATAATCCAACAATGTTAATGAATCAAACAGGATACAGCATCCCGATTTCAATCGGGACGGCAAAGGTTTGAATCCTTTCGCGCTCACTTTAAGACTTACTAGAAATAGTAGGTCTTTTTTGTTTTAGAAACTTACATTTCTTACTTTATAATCCAAC
>NZ_VFPD01000001.1:0-34151 GCF_006716485.1 Chryseobacterium aquifrigidense | reverse complement strand
CACAATGTTAATGAATCAAACAAGATAGAGCATCCCGATTTCAATCGGGACGGCAAAGGCTCGAATCCTTTCGCGCTCACTTTAAGACTCACCAGAAATAGCAGGCCTTTTTTGTTTTTAGAAGCTTACACTTCTTATTTTATAATCCAACAATGTTAATGAATCAAACAGGATATAGCATCCCGATTTCAATCGGGACAGTCAAAGGTTTGAATCCTTTCGCGCTAACTTTAAGACCTACTGAAAACAATAAGTCTTTTTGTTGTATTTAAATCTTTCACAGCAAATTCTAATACATCTCCGGTTTAATGGTATAAAAACAATATGTACTGACATGTCTCATTGACTTTTATTCTCATCTTCATTCCCATTTACACCTAATAACTTTAGAAAATAGTGAGCCATGCCAGACAATAAAATTATTTTTCACCCCTTTCTTAAACCTCGCACAAACCAGTCGCAACAGCAATTTCTATTACAAAACCTATATACTGCGCGCAAACCATGAATATACATCATATATACAACCTCCTAATTCACCTTCACAGACAAGGGGTAAAAATAGTATGATGTATCTGTGATGTATTCTCTTATTTCCTTAATTCTTTTTTTTTTTTCAAATTGCACCAGATTATCGATTCTAAAACACAAGATTGATCAAAAAAAACTTAATGATGCCTACAGGTGGGGTTAATAATCCCACCTGTTTTTTCACCAATGTTAGCCTTAATTACAAAGAATTAATAAGCTGCAGTTTACAGTATAATGAAATTCACTTTTACCTTGCATTATATCGAATTCCTGTATTACCCTTAATACAATATTTATTCTACAACCATGAAATCTTTGAAAAATTTTAATAGAATAATCTACTGCCTTATTTTTATATGCTGTTGTTCTAAACTATTTTCACAGCATCACAGTATACAGCAAATAGATACTTTACTCATAAAAACAAATGAGGAACTCAGAACCCAAATATCCAACAAGGATCTGATCATTTGGAATCAAAAAATTATAAAAGAAGCTATTCAAAATAATTATCCTAAAGGAGAAGCCTGGGGTTATGCTAATATTGCGAATCGCCTCTGGCTGGTAGGAGAATTTAAAAAGGCTATAGAATACCTGAACTACGCAGAGGAAAAATCAAAAAAGATTAATGATGACTTTCTTGCCGGGAAAATTAATCAGGAGTATTCACAGGTTTACAACAGGATGAATCTACCTAAAATGGCTTTAGATTATAATTTAAAAGCCATGAGATCTGCTTTAAGATTAAAAAAAGATAATCAGGATTGTCGTTTTTTTTTACGGTATGTTTATTCAACCCGAGCCGTTTATTTCAACGGAATTGAACGGTCTGATTCCTCACTTATCTATCTCCACAAGGCAATGAAAATAGATCCTAATCCTTTAGACATTGGACATGTAGCCTACCATTATACACAATACAATTGGAATTTAGATTCAGCCAACTACTATTTTAAAAAAGCATTTAATCAACTGGAAACCAAAAGATTTAAGCATAATAAATACCAGAGAGCAGTAGTTTTATATGATTATGGTAGTTTTATGCAAGTTCAGAAAAAAAACAATGAGGCTATTGATGCTTTCACAAAATCTGCTGCACTGGCAAAAGAAATCAACCGACCTCAGCTGGTTTTAAGTAATTACAAATTACTTGCTTCAGTGTATAAAGAGCTTAAAGAAGCTGATAAAGAAGTTGAATATTTAAACAAAGCAACCTCACTAAAAGATAGTATAGATAATGATCAAAGCAAAGCTATCACATTAGCCTTTAATAAAATATCCAAGAAAGAAGAAGAAGAAAAAAAACAAAAAACTAAATTTCAGACCGCTTTATGGTATGGAGGAATTTCATTGTTAATCGTTACAGTATTGTCTCTTTATTTTTATCTGCAGATTAAAAAAAAGAAAAAAAGGCTTATCGAAAGCAAAACAATTATTCTACAGCAGGAAGAAGAAGCAAAAATTCTCAAAAGAAAGCTCAATGAAAATCATGATCAGCTCATTCAGCTGGCAAAGAAAAACAGTGCTGGTTTTTTAGCATTATTTCAGGAAACTTACCCTGAGGTTTCCCAGCTGCTTTTAAAAATCAATCCTTATCTTTCCCTCTCCGATTTATCTTTCAGTGCTATGATATTCCTGGGGTTCTCTTCAAAAGAAATTGCACAGTATTCTTCCATGGAGCACAGATCTGTGCAAACGAAGAAATACCGCTTACGCAAAAAACTAAATCTTGAAGCAGAGACTGATCTCTATCAATTTATCAGATCAATATCTGAGGTTCAATAAATATGATGGTGATTATCTTCGAAGTAATAAATGAGTTTAATCCTGATATTAAATTAAAAGTCCCTCAACCGTAATTGAGGGATTTTTAATTTAATAAATATTGATTTTATTTCAATTTATAAGTATTGCCATTCCAAAGATAAGTTTTGGAAGAATATTTTTTCTTCTCTCTTTCTTTTTCATCTACTTCCATATCTTCCACTTTTAAAATAAATGCATTGGGAATTCCACCTTTATCATTAGGAAAAATAAATTCTTCACTGTGATAGAAAGCACCGGCATCCCCTACGTTTGTTAATTGCGGAAGAGCAATCAGTTTTTTATCTTTAAAAAGAACATACTGATCATAGCCTGCAATTCCACAGGCTTCTCCGGAAACCATTGCTTTTAAGGTGAATTCAACATTCTGCAGTTTATGATTGCTTTCTATAGTGAATGCTGCTGAACTTAGCTCCTCTCCTCTTCCTGTATCAAAATACACCTCATCTATAAGTGTATTTCCTTCCATTACTTTTATTCCGGCGATGTTTTGCTTTTCAATCTGATTGAATTCTTTATTCTTCCTGTCAATTGTTTTAGAAAGCCCAAAGAGGAAATCATAGCCGTTTTTGTTACGGTATCCTACACAAAGATTACCTCCCCAGACATATCCTTCCACTGTATTTTCTCCCTTCTGATAAGAGATCTTATACCAATTAGCATTTCTTTCTCCCAGTTTCAGGACTGCATTTTCTTTTGTAAGAATCATGACCTGTTGATTGGTCTGCAGTGAGTCAATAATCTGAGCATTCACTCCGGGATCTGATCTTACGCGGGTCCAGTCTGTAAAAATCTTTTGCGTTTTATTTTCCTCAAACCCAAAGATTCCATCTGCATATACTTCATTTTCCTGAGCTGTAAAAAGTTGCAACATCATTAAAAATAAAGCTGTCCATAAAGTTTTCATATTCGTATTTTGTTTTTGGTGCTATTTTTCAAGAAGAAGGCTAACCCATTCTTCACGCTGTAACTGCTTTTTCAATTCAAGACCGCTTTCTTTACATACTTCCAGAATATCATCTACATCAAAGAAACACAATCCTGAAAGCAGCAGTTTTCCACCGTCATTTAAAACTGAAACATAGGTTGGGATGTCTGAGATCAGGATATTTCTGTTGATATTGGCTAAAATGATATCATAATTCTCTTTTCCTAAATTTTCGGCAGTTCCCTGTTCAATATCAAGTTCTACATTATTTCTTACGGCATTTTCTTTGGAGTTTTCTACTGACCATTCATCAATGTCAATTGCTTTTGTATCTCCCGCGCCTTGCTGCTTTGCATAAATGGCCAGTACGGAAGTTCCGCATCCCATATCCAGTACTTTTTTACCATTGAAATCAATATCCATCATTTGCTGGATCATCAGGTGGGTTGTAGGGTGATGTCCTGTTCCGAAAGACATTTTAGGTTGAATGATAATTTCATGCATTCCCGGTACAGATTCATGGAACTCAGCTCTGATCAATACTTTATCATCGATATTGATTGGAGAGAAATTCTTTTCCCATTCTTCATTCCAGTTGATGTTTGGCATTTCTTCGAAAGAATACTCGATTTTTACGTTTTCGTTTTCAAAAATTGGAAGGGCTTTCAACTGATCTTCCTGAAACAAATCTGTCTGGATATATCCTAAAATTCCGTTAATTTCTTCTGTAAAGCTGTCAAAGCCTATTTCTATAAGCTCTGCCATTAATATCTCGTTCCAAGGTTGCAATGGAGAAATCTTGAAATTGAATTCTAAATAATTTTGCATGTGACTAATTTGCTGCAAAAATACTAATGTTATTACGGTAAAAAAAATGATGGAGTCAATTTTGGCTGAAACCGGGGATTTTTATATTTTTTTTAATTGTGGATGTGGTAAAAAGTTTATTTGGGAAGTTTTTTCCCACAGATTGCATGGATGACACAGATGATTGCGCATAGTATATTCAATAGAGGCGGGCTTTAGCCCGTCTTCAAAATCATGACAAATTCCATTGGCTTTAGCCAAAACTTATTATAAAAGATTAGAGACAAATTCCCGGGTTATTTTTTGAAAGGTAATGTAGATTTTTTTGAAAAGTGAAAGATTACAAGTTTTGACTAAAATCATATCGTGCTGATTAAAAGAAAAGCTGAAACCGGGGAATTGTATGTTTTCTTAGCATGGAAATGCATTGAAGAATCTCATATTTTTAACTATGAATAAATTTTTCCTTAGTCAGAATAGCACTTTGGAAATAGTCCGCTTTATGGAATGAATGTTATGGAAAAGTTTATTGGGAAGTTTTTTCCCACAGATTACACGGATGACACAGATGATTGCGCATAGTATATTCAATAGAGGTGGGCTTTAGCCCGTCTTCAAAATCATGACAAATTCCATTGGGCTTTAGCCAAAACTTATTATAAAAGACTAGAGACAAATTCCTGGGTTATTTTTTGAAAGGTAATGTAGATTTTTTTGAAAAGTGAAAGATTACAAGTTTTGACTAAAATCATATCGTGCTGATTAAAAGAAAAGCTGAAACCGGGGAGTTGTATGTTTTCTTAGCATGGAAATGCATTGAAGAATCTCATATTTTTAACTATGAATAAATTCTTCCTTCGTCAGAATAGCACTTTGGAAATAGTCCGCTTTATGAAATGAATGTTATGGGAAAGTTTATTTGGGAAATTTTTTCCCACAGATTACACGGATGACACAGATGATTGCGCATAGTATATTCAATAGAGGCGGGTTAAATCCCAACTTATTAAAAAATTTGAATAAATATTAGGATTGTTTTTTGAGAAGCTAAAAATTCTAAGTTTTGACTAAAGTCATATTGTGCTGATTAAAAGAAAAGCGGGCTAAAGCCCGCTCCTATTGAATTTTATCATTCAAGTTAGGTTTAAATGTCCTTCGCCGAAAGCTTTAAACCTTAAACATTAAATTTAAACTCTTAAGGATTTGTAGAGAAAATAGAACCATTTGCGATTAATGCTCTTCTGTTCATTTTCAGGATATCTCTTACCCATTCTGCAAAGTCTTCAGGCTGTAATACTTTATCAGGATTTCCGTCCGTAAGACCTCCCTGAATGCTCATATCTGAAGCTATGGTACTTGGAGTCAGAGTAATTACACGGATGTTTTGTTTTCTCCATTCTGCCATCATCGATTGAGAAAGAGATACTACGGCTGCTTTTGAAGCTGCGTATGCCGACATATTAGGGCCACCTTTCAGACCTGCAGTGGAGGCTACATTAACGATATCACCTTCTCCTTTAGCTTTCATAAATGGATAAGCTGCCTTGGCTGCATAATACACTCCGAAAAGATTGGTTTTAATAACCTGCTCCCATGTTTCGGAAGGCATTTCTTCAATGGAACCAAAGTCTCCGATTCCTGCGTTGTTGATTAAAATATCAATCCCTCCCAATTGCTCTGCTAAAGATTCTATTCCAGCTTTTACCTGAATTTCATTGTCTACAGAAAATACTGCGTAGGCGGAATGTACTCCTAATTTTTTGATTTCTTCAACCGTCATTTTAAGGTTCTCCTCGTTTCTTCCTGTAATGGCAACGTTTACTCCTTCATTGGCTAAAGCTAATGCTACAGCTTTTCCTAATCCTCTTCCACCACCTGTTACAATGGCATTTTTTCCGTTTATATTCATAGTAATGATACTTTTCTTGATACAAAGTTACGAAAGAACATTTTTACGAAGCATTGAAAACATAGATTTAACTTATATTTTATTTAACCACAAAAGTCACAAAAGATGATTAACATTGTGAAATTTAAAAGTTGTAATCACTCTTCATAAAAGTCCACCTAAGATGAAACATATATTTTTTTATATAAAACCTATGTGTACTTTATTAAGCTTAAAATTACAGCTTAAAAAAATTGAGTTTTTAAAAACTTTTGTGACTTTTGTGGTTTATCTATGCTTCATCAAAAATTAAAACCGGCTCATAAGAACCGGTCTCAAAATCTAAAAAAGGTATAGTAAAAAAAATAAAGCTTAAGGAATCTGGATTGAATTCTGTACTTCAAACTCTTCTGAAGCTGAAAATTCATTTCCGTACATGTCAACAGCTTTCACCTCAACTTTATGTTTTCCCAATGATAATTTCTTAGGAAAATCAGCTTCCCAGATGTGCTTTGACATTTCAGGGTTGGAAGGTCTTCTTCCGGGAAAAATTTTATCTGTAGAATCCCATTTGAAAACGGAAAGGGCAAAGTTCGGGTCTATGGTTTCATCATATTCCATTTCTTCCCATTTTCCTCCGTCTATTCTGTATTCTACTTTGTCTTTTTTGCTTCCCATGAAGAAATTAGCCAATACTTTGGCAGAGGTTCTTGAGGAAGGAATTACTTTCGGAACATACAACTTGATCTGATAATCTTCCGGTTTTCCGGCTGTTCTGTATTTCACTTTATACTGATTGTCTGTAAAGCTGATGAAAGAATATCCTTTTGCCGTTCCGTCTCTCATGGTGGAAGTAGGAAGCCCTGCATCATCCGGTGTTCCTGAATACCAGTCGCCACAAGTAGTTCCTACATTATATTCGTGCAGTTCTTTGATTCCGTTCCAGCCTGCTTTTTTTCCATAGAAAATCTGCTGTTGAATATGCGTATGTGCTGATAAAAGCAATACATTCCGGAAAGGATTTAAGAAATCAAATAATTTCTGACGGTCTGCATTTCTGAAATTGTCTTCGTTGTTATGCTCCAGCGGAATATGGAAAGAGATCACGATCAGTTTATTTTTATCAACCAGTTTCAGATCGTTTTCAATAAACTGAAGCTGGTCTTCACGGAACCCACCCCAATATCCTTTGCCGTCTCTCGGATCCGGGTAAAGAATGTCATCCAGAATGATGAAATGTACATTCCCATAGTTAAAAGAGTAATTGGCTGGACCAAAATTGGATTCAAAGGTTTCGTCAGAAAGCCTATCTTCTTTTGCATCATAGTTCATGTCATGGTTTCCCATCACATTATACCAGGGCAGTCCGACTTCTTTCATAACATCTGCATAAGGCTTCTGAAGACTTAAATTATCTCCTACCAAGTCTCCCAGACTGATTCCTAATACTGCATTTTTCTTCGTATTCTTCACTTCATTTACAATTCCTCTTTTGAAGTAATCCAGTTCTTTTTCTGTGTAAGGCTGTGGATCTCCGAAAACAAGGATATCAAAATTTTTGTCTTCATTTTGCTTATAAAGCGGGAAATCCAGTTCTTTAGGAAGATCGCCTGTAGGAGTTACCCCTTTGTATTTAAAATCTGCGGGAGATCCTTTTGGCTTATGATGATAATAAAACTGTGGAAGGTTGTTCGCATTTAAAGCAGTCTGATATCCTGAAGGCTTGATGACAAAAATAGTCTGATCTTCCTGAACCGGAAGACTGTATCTACCGTTTTTATCGGTAAGAACTACCTGAATGCCATTAGAAATAGCTACGCCTTCAATTCCTTTTTCGCGGTTTTCTTTCTTTTGATTTTTGTTGCCGTCTTCGTATACATATCCGGAAACAGAGGTTTGTGAGAACGCCATTGCTGAAACCAGCATACAAGGCATTAAAAGTTTTATATTGATACTCATTTTTTAATCTTTAAATTATTTTCAATTTTTAAATTCAATTTGTTATTTATTCCACCACATTTTCACGTTGATATTGTCTCCTCCCATCGATTGTACGGCCGCGTTATAATTATCTGTATTCATCACTTTTGTAGCGGTAGGATACATGAATCTCACAGGCATTTGCCCGCCGTTCTGAAGCCCTCCGTTATTAGGAAGTACCGGAAGTTTTGTACGTCTGTATTCATACCACTGCTGATGGTCAACAAAAAACAGGGAAATGTATTTCTGAAGCATAATTTTTTCCAGAGAACCGTCATAAGCTACTTTAGGATTGCTGAAATAATTGGCCGGAACTGTTGCGCCCCATTGTTCAATAATAGATTTCACTCCTGTTTCGTAGTAGGTCTGCTGGTTTCCCGCGATGATTCCTTTATTGACTAATTCTGCCAGGATAAACTGAACTTCAGAATAGGTCATGATTAAAATCTTTAAAGGTGCTTTCGCCAGATTCTGGTTCAAATTAGAAGGCTGATAATTGAAAGCTGTTCCCAAAGCGTATCCGGAAGGAGCTCCTTTATAGCCAAGATCTTCTCCTGATGTTGCTTTCGCTTTTGTAAAAAACATACTCAGTCTAGGATCATTATTATCTTTCATGGCATTCACAAAGAATTCACCTGCTGCCCTGTACGCTGTAAAATCCTGTGGACGGGCTATTGGAGGCAGGTAAGGAGATATTCCGGAAAGAGGCAGCACGGCACTGTCTGTGTTATTCTGGAAAATTGGATATTGAGCGGGATTATTGACAATTTCCTGGATTCTTTCGTATACATTCACTTCTCCGTTCCTGCTTAGTATTCTGGTTAACAACCTTAATGAAAGAGAATTACAGAATTTTTTCCATCCTAAAATCCCGGTCTGGCTGTTGGTATTGGCATTATAAAACAGATCTGTTTCCGTTAATGCCTGATTGGTATTGAACAATGAGTTGGCTGTTTTCAGGTCATTTAACAGCTGGATGTAGACCTCTTTCTGCTTATCATATTTCGGTTTTAAAATATTTTCTTCAACTCTTAATGCTTCAGATAAAGGTATATCACCAAAAGCATCAGTAAGGTTGGAAGCAATCCATGCATTCAGGACCATTGAAATAGCCAGGTAATTATTATTCTGTTCTTTGGCTGCATATTTTCTCAGGTCACTTACCTGCTTAAGCCATCTGTAGGAAGTATTCCAGTAGCCATTGCCACTTTTTTCGTCCATATAATATCTGCTGTAGGAATTTCCTTCATTGGGAAAGTCTAAAGCAATCTGCATGATATCAAAAGTGAAATCATCTGCCCTGTTGTAGCCATAACTTCCCATTTCATACTGGATGGGAGCAAGAAGGCTGCCAACGGAAGGGTCTTTAACCTTACTGGTATCTGTATTCATTTCATCGAATGTTCTGTCACAGGATTGAAGCATGAAAACAGAAACTACCAATGTCAGATGTATGATTATCTTTTTCATTTTTAAAGATTTTAGAATTTAAGATTTAACTGAAAACCAACTGTTCTTGCTGTTGGCAGCTGCCCCATTTCCACTCCCGGAGTGATGGTTGCGTTGTCCAGTGTAGCCACTTCAGGGTCAAACATTGGAAACCTGGTCCACATCCACAGGTTCTTTCCGAAAATGGCAACGGTAAGATCATCCAGACCTATAGATTTTATGGTCTCTTTCGGGAATGAATAGGCAATTCTTGCGTCTCTCAGTTTTATAAAATCTGTGCTGAAGCTGTTAGTTTCCACATTGGCTCTTCTGTAATAATCTCCGTAGTAAGAAGATACCAGTACTCCTTTTGTATTCGTACTAAAGGTTCCGTCAGGGTTCTGAACCACCCCGTCTCCTACAATCATTCCGCCTGGATTGTCTCTTCCCGGAAGGGTAGATTTCAGCTTACCTTGCTCAGACATTTTATGATGTGACTGAGAATACGCAATACCACCATACTGACCATCAAATGAGAAGCTTATTGTAAAGTTTTTGATTCTGAAATCATTTTGAAGCCCGGCTCTCCATTTCGGGAATGCATTCCCTACTTTTTCAATATCTGCAGGTCTTGCGGGAAGTCCGTTATCACCATAAATTACTTTTCCTTCCGGATTTCTCAGTAGTTTAAAACCATACATGTCTCCCAATGAACCGCCTACTTCCATTTTATAAAAGACTACATCTCCTACATTGGAAACAATTCCGTCGAATCCTTCAGGTAAGGTCATCACCCTGTTTTCGTTGGTAGACCAGTTTCCCCCCACTTTCCATGAGAAATCTTTACCTCTTATGGCTAAGATATCTGCTGAGAGTTCCAAACCTCTGTTTCGGATTTTTCCTGCATTGATGATCCTTTTGGAATATCCTGCTTCGGTGGGCAATGATACAGGGATAATCTGATTTTCACTGAAATTCTGGTAAGCAGTCAGATTAAGGTTCAACCTGTTTTTGAAAAGGCTGAAATCCATACCGGCTTCAATATTGGTATTTTTTTCAGGTTTAAGAGATGGATTATTAAAGGTTGTAGGTGCTACCACGCTTCCTGTAATGTTGCTTGCTGTATAATAATTATCCAAAAGATAAGGATCACTGTCTATCCCTACTTTTGCCCATGAAGCTCTCAGTTTCCATAAGTTCAGGTTATTGCTTTTCAGATTAAAAATGTCTGAAAGAATGAAACTGGTACTCACTGAAGGATAAAAGAAGGATCTGTTTTGCTTGGGAAGTGTAGAACTCCAGTCGTTTCTTCCGGTAACGTCCACAAAAATCTTATTGTCATATCCCAGAGTAAGCAATCCGTACACACTGTCGACATGTTTATCTCTTGGCGCCGGATATTTAACAGGAATATTGAGCGCATTGGTAAGGCTGTATTCCCCTGCTGTTTTCAATCCAATAGCCTGATAATCATTCAGCAGATATTCATTATAACGGATACTTCCCCCTGCAGAGGCGGAAATACTGAATTTATTCCAGTCTGCTTTATAAGAAAATAAAAGGTCGTTATTATATTCCTGGTTTTTGATAAACTGTTCTCTGTAGAAACCTTTCAGGTAATTGGCAGAACTCCATGGCCTTTTGGTCGTTCTTTTTTCATTCAGGATTTCAATACCGGACCTCAGCATTAAACTGAAATTTTTATTAAACTGATAATCTGCAGTGATATTTCCTGTAATGGTTTTCTTTCTGACTCCATTCAGCATTTCGTAAGCAATCATATAAGGATTATCAATGTAGGAACTGAACGGATGAATCTGATCAACCTGCTCCTGACCTGGTTTCCAAACCGGTTTGTACCATTCAAGATCTACATTGGGATTCTGGAAGATCATGAAGTAAGAGATCGACTGGTTGTTGTATCCTGTTGCAGGAAGGTTATCACTGGTAGTAGTGTTGTAGGCAAATTTTGTTGAAATTTTTAATTTTTGGGTAAGCTGATGGGCAAATGACAAGGCAAAATTGAACCTGTCGAAGCCTGTATTAGGCATCATCCACTCGTTATTAAGGTAAGTCAATGACGTCCTGAAACTTGTTTTCTCGTTGGAGCTTTCTACGGAAATGCTGTTTGAGTAAGTAGATCCTGTTCTCCAGAAACCTTTGATATTATTTTCATAAGGTCTCCACAATTGTCTTTCCTTGCTTTGTCCCATCACATCAGGATCGTATTGGAAATAATACTGTCCGGCGAATTTAGGACCGAAAGCACTACTGGTTCCTCCTGTACTTGGACCATCCGGGGAAAGACCATAAGAATAATAGAAGTTTCCTGCTGTATTGGTTGCCAGTGTTCCCTGCCCATACTCGTATTGCCAATCCGGCCATTTCAGTACAGAATCAAAGCTCGAGGAAGAGTTAAAAGTGACCCTCAGTTTTCCGTTCTTTGTTTTTCCTGACTTTGTGGTGATCATTAAAGCTCCGTTGGCGGCACGGGAACCGTATAATGCAGCAGCAGAAGCACCTTTCAGTACAGTTACAGATTCGATGTCGTCCGGATTGATACTGTTCAGACCGTTTCCAAGGTCGATAGGAACATCACCTCCGGATCCTGCTCCATACGCTGCCGTGCCGGAACCTGTGGTAGAATTTCCCAATGGCACTCCATCCACTACAATAAGAGCATAGTTATGATCCATCATAATGGATTTCTCTCCTCTCAATGTAATTCTCGAAGTACCAAGAGGTCCTGCTCCGGCAGTCTGAATTTTTAGACCTGCCACTTTCCCTTCCATTGATTGCGCCCAGTTGTTATTCTGGGTTTCTTCAAATGTTTTGGCATCTACTTTTTCGGCAACATACCCTAAAGCCCTGTCGTGTCTTTTGATTCCCAAAGCAGTTACCACTACTTCGTCAAGTCCTTTAACCGTGTCTTTTTTAGCTTTCTGCTGCGCTGTCAGGTTGACGCTGACCAATCCTAACAGCGACAAAACCAACAGTTTTTGTGTCTCTTTACGCATTTCCTTTTTGTTTGCGCAAAATTAGAACGACATTACAAGGATAGCCTTAACATAGTTTTAACGTTTCTTAAAAATTTATTAAACCATATATTAATCAAGTCTTAATAACATTGGATAAAAACCTCAATACTAACCATTTAAGCAATTAAGTATTTTTAATGCAGTATCAAAGCATCATTTACGTATCTTTATTGTCTTTACTTGAGATAATACTATACAAAACAAGTAAAATACTGATTTTTAAATAAATACATTAAATTTAATCATGTTTTTTTAATATTCCTGGATATAATGAATTTATCCCCAAAAAGACACAGTCTGCCTTTTATAAAGGGCAGACTGTGTAAATTGCTACTTGTTGAGAATTTGATTTGAGAGGTGTTGTAAACCACCCCGTCAAAAATTCTTTGAATTTTTGCCACCCCTCCGGAGGAGGGGAATATTTAGTCTTTCAGTTGTACTTTTTGTGAAAAGCTTGGACTGTTATTTATTCTTTAACTGGTCAGGAATATTGGTTGTTACGAACCCGATTCCTTGTTTTTTCAGTTCATCATATACGGCAACGTCATTCACTGTCCAGGCATTGGTAATTAGTCCTAATGTTTTTGCATCAGCAATCCAGGTTGGATTTTTCTGGAAAACGCTGTAGTGATAGTCCATACCGTCCAATCCTTCTTTTTTGATCTGTTCAGGAGACAGCTCGCCGTTCAGGTACTGAACTTTAAAGGATGGAGCCAGTTTTTTGATCTCTTTACAGATATTAAGACTAAAAGAAATAAACTCACTTTGAGATTCCAATTTCATGTCTTTGATCATTTTGATGGTTTTCTGCGTGATCTCTTTTTCAATTTCCGGAGTTTTTGCAGGTTTGATCTCGACAATCAGTTTCAGAGATTTATCTTTTTTTCCTTGCTTTAAATAATCTTTTAAAGTTGGAAAATTTTCTCCATTGGCTAATTTCAATGCTTCCAATTCTTTGAAGGTAGCTTCTGAAATTTCCATTTTACCGTGATGTTCATCGTGGTTGATCACCAATACACCATCTTTTGTCATTCTAACATCAAATTCAGACCCATATATTTTTAATTTCTGGGCATTCTCCAAGGATTGAAGTGAATTCTCCGTTGTAGGAGGCTGAGCCTGGAAATATCCTCTGTGGGCAATAATCTGGGTTTGTGCTTTCATCATAACTGTACTTAAAACTGCTAACCCTAAGATAAAATTTTTCATAATATAAATTAAATTATTAAAAATAAAGTTGTGAACTTCCTGATAAAGGTAGTTATTAAAAAATGAAAACCACAAAGACATAAAAGATTTACGGACTCAGCTAAGTGACATTACAATAGCCGGCTCAATTCTTTTATGTCTTCAGTGGTTAACAAAGGTAAAAGTTAGAAACTGTATTTCGCACCGATTTGGATCTGGTATGGATTTCCTGTCATTGGAACCAGACCTCCTCCACTTACGTTTTTGGTGTATTCGTACTGCATCGTATCTTTATTGAATCTTGTTACTTTATACAGAGAGGTATTTCCATATGAGTTGTTGACACCCCATTCTTTATTAAGAAGGTTTGCTACGTTGAAGATATCTACAGAAAGTTCGAAAGCTCCTACTTTATCAAATTTAATTTTTTTCGCTACACGAACGTCCCAAACTCCATAGAAACCATTTTTACCTCCGTTACGTTCTGCTATTTTTCCGTTATATTCATTGATATAATCCTTCAGAGCCTGCCCCACCTGTGGATCATCCAGAACGGATTGGGTAAGATTCGGGAAGATAAAAGCAAGGTCGTTGGAATCAACAAAGTCTCCGTTGATATTCCCTCCTGTTGTTGCTGAGAAACGGGTTCCCCCGATTCCAGAATATCTGATTCCTACTGTAAAGCCTGCAATGGTAGGAGAGTTTCCATAGATAACCACTTTATTACGGAACTGATTGTCAGAATAGGTCATTCTTAAATCTCTCGGATCACTCTGAATCATCGTAGACAATGTTGCAGAGTTGGCTACGTTTCCGTTATATGAAGTATTGTCTTTAATATCAGACCATGTATAACTTGCGGTGATTTCTCCGTCTTTCCAGTAACGGTAACTTGTATCAATGACGAATGAGAACTGGTTTACTTTACCATCGCTCACCAATTCGAGTACTCTTCCGAAATTATTATTGATTCTGCCCTGTTTCCAGTCGAAGCTTACACTGTTATTAGCATTATTGGTAATGGCACCTGTAGGGATAAATACTCCTCTTCCTCCTTCATTAGCTAAGGTAAAGAATGGATTGGCAACCATGTTTCTGTCGTAGTAGTAATAATTATTTCTACCTAAAGCCATGTATCCTGCGATTCCCGCTCTGAATCTTTCATTGAAGAAATGGGTATAGGAAATATTCGCTTTATAAACAATTGGAATTTTTGCATCTTTACCCGTATAGTTAATGGTTGGAATCTGCTTCTGGGAAAGAGATGGAACCGATCCATAATCATTTCTGTAACTGTTGAAATCCGGGAACGGAACATCTTTACCGGTTACATCCACTGTAGCCAGATGCTTTCCATCGAATACAAGGTTGTTGATAATCATGTAATTGTTGATATCAGAAGAGAAAATTCCGGCACCGAACTTCAGGAAGTCTTTGTTTCCTTCATTGATATTCCAGTCAAACTGGAATCTTGGCTGGATTACGAATGATTTGATCTGATTATCTGTTCTGATTCCCATTTCATCAAACAGCTTCTGGTTGAATTCTGCTTTCGGGTAACCACTGTAGTCTAATCTTAAACCAGCCATTAAATCAAGCCCTTTGGCCACTTTGGTCTGGAATTGCCCATAAAGACCGATGTTCCAGATGTTTGATCTTACAGACGGATCGGCCATCAAAGGAACTTCTCTGTAGAATCGGTAAGGGGTCATTGCATCAAAATTACTCATTCCCTGGAAGTGGAATCTTCCGTTAACCTCACTTCCGTATACCGATTTTGCGGTTGTATACATAAGATCTGCCCCGAAAGTATACTTTACTTTATCGGTATTGTAATATAGATTATCTACGATCTGGAATACATTATTTCTAAAGCTTTCCTGGGCAAAACGGTGTCCTCCGATCTGAATATTCGTAGATCCTGCACTGGAAGATACTCCTTCAACTATAGCCCTCGGAACAGGTTTTCCTAATTGATTGTTCTGATAACTGTCCTGGAAAGTATAAAGATACTGCGCCTTTAATTCGTTAGTTAAATTAGGCTGCAGGTTTGATCTTAAGGTTAATAATAAGCTGTTGTCAAGGTTTTTATCATTTCCATAAGATTCAAAGAAATTGATATTGGTATTGTCACCCAGTCCGTTTTTATTAAGGTCATAGGTAAAGTTATTTCTTAATGTCAATAAATTTTTCTCATTGATCTGCCAGTCTAAACGTAAAAATCCGGCATCCGAGTTTCTTACTTTGTCAAAACTTCCAAACTGAGGACCGCTTCCTACTCCATATTTTGCTCTGGCAATATCCACAAACTGATTAAGCGTCTGCGTGGTGGTATTGAATCTCTTCTCATCATCCGGAGATTTGATATCCGCAATCACCAATGGTCTTGAATCCAGCTGGTGATCCCATGCTACGAAGAAGTGTAATTTATTTTTAATGATGGGTCCACCTAATGAAAACCCGAACTGGGAAGTAGAGAAATCATTATCTCTTTTGTTTCCTCTGATGTCATATGGACTGGAAAGCCAGTTGGTTCTTAAATATTCCCATGCACTTCCTGAAAATTTATTGGTTCCTGATTTGGTAACAGCACTTACGGTTCCTCCTCCACTTCTTCCCAATGTAACGTCATATTGGTTGGTTGTGATTTTGAATTCACGTACTGCTTCAATGGAAATTGAAAACGGTGCACCGCTTCGGCTGGTAGTAGATCCTGCAGAAGTGGGATTTTTTGCGGTCATCCCATCAATCGTAAAGTTGGTGGACGATCCAAGCTGGCCGGAAAGGTTTCCTCCTTTTCCACTTAGCGGGGACAGTTCCGTAAGGTTGGTGAAGTTTCTTCCATTCACCGGAAGTATACTGATGTTTTTAGCAGAAATTGCTGTGGCTGCTCCCAGGTTTCCGATCTTGTTTTTAAGGTTTCCTGTAATTTTTACTTCCTCAATAGCCTTTTCGTTCCCCAGGTCCATATTGACAGTCACCTGATCACCGAAATTCACACTGTAACCTTCTTTTTTATCATCGTTTACAATGACAGTGTAAGGCCCTCCAAGAGGAATTTCTTTAAAAATATATTCCCCTTTTGAGTTGGTTTCCGTTTCCGTTCTGAATCCTGTGGACTCATTTACGATCGTCACTTTCACTTTTTCCTGAGCCGTACTTCCCGGTCCGGTAACTTTCCCTACAATAGAAGCCTGCGTGGTCTGTGCATAAGCCATTGTCCCAAGCCCTAAAAACAATAATCCCAGTACAATCTTTACTTTTTTCATTTCTTCCGAAGATCTTTATGATTAATTTTTTGATATTCGCCAGGAAACCTCTTTGATTTTCACACTGATAAATCATTATGAGGTTTCTTTAATCAGATGTGCAAAGGTATTTTGACTTTAACAGCGGGATGTTTAAGAAAGCTTTAACATTTTTTTAATTAAATCAGAACGTTATGTTAAATTACTTTAAACGAGTGTTTTATTTATTGTAAAACCAGCCTCTTAAGGTGTATTAAGCATTTTTAATTTTCCAGTACTATTTTATTCTGTTATTTTTTAAATGCAATTACTTTAGTTATTTTTGCTCAAAAGATAGAAAAGCAATGTCTGAAAACATTCAACAAAAGATAGAACAGCTCCGGAAAGAGCTTCACCAGCATAATCACAATTATTATCAACTGGATACTCCCACCATTACGGATTTTGAATTCGATATGCTTCTGGAGGAACTACAGGGTCTGGAGGCAAAATATCCGGAATTTTATGATGAAAATTCTCCTACGGTACGTGTAGGTGGTGGTGTTACTAAGGTTTTCCCTACCATTCAGCATAAATTCAGGATGTATTCTCTGGATAATTCCTATGATTTTGATGATCTGGAAGACTGGGAAAAAAGAATCATCAAAACCATTGAAGATCCCGTAGAGTTTGTTGCTGAGCTGAAGTATGACGGTGCGTCTATTTCTATCCTTTATGAAAACGGAAAGCTTTCACAGGCAGTTACCCGTGGTGACGGCTTCCAGGGTGATGAAATTACCCCGAATGTACGTACCATTTCAGATATTCCTTTGACTTTAAAAGGTGATTTCCCCGCTCATTTTTTTATGCGTGGTGAAATTTATCTGACCCGAAAAAACTTTGATAAAATCAATAAACTCCGCGAAGAAGAAGGACTTGATCCTTTCATGAATCCAAGAAATACTGCCAGCGGAAGTTTGAAAATGCAGGACAGCGCTGAGGTAAGAAAACGCGGACTTTCCTCTGTATTATACCAGTTTATTTCTGATGAAGTTCCTGCTGAAACCCATTGGGAACTGCTTCAGAAAGCTCAGAGCTGGGGCTTCAAAACTTCCCAGCAGGCAAAATTATGTAAAACCATGGCTGAGGTGCAGGAATTTATTACTTTCTGGGATACTGAACGTCATAATCTGCCATTTGAAATAGACGGTATTGTTTTAAAAGTAAATTCTTTACAGCAACAAAGACAGCTTGGATATACGGCCAAATCTCCCCGTTGGGCAATGGCTTATAAGTTTAAAGCAGAAAAAGTAGAGACGGAACTTCAAAGTGTTTCATATCAGGTGGGAAGAACAGGTGCCATTACTCCTGTTGCGAATTTAAAACCTGTTTTACTGGCCGGAACCATCGTAAAAAGAGCTTCTCTTCATAATGAAGATATCATCAAAAAGCTGGATCTTCATGAGCATGATTTCGTTTATGTAGAAAAAGGAGGTGAAATTATTCCGAAAATTGTAGGGGTAAACACGGATAAAAGAACGGAAGAAAGCAGAGAAATTGAATACATCAAACATTGCCCTGAATGTGGTACTGAGCTGATAAAAATTGAAGATCAGGCTATTCATTTCTGTCCGAACGAGCTTCACTGCCCTCCACAGGTAGTGGGAAGAATGATCCACTATGTTTCCAGAAAAGCATTGAATATTGATAATCTTGGAAGTGAAACGATTGAACAGCTTTACAGAGAAAGATTGATTGAAAACCCTGCTGACTTCTATGTTTTGACAAAAGAACAGCTTCTTCCACTGGAAAGAATGGCTGAGAAATCTGCTCAGAATATCATCACAGGAATTGAAAAATCCAAAGAAATTCCTTTTGAAAAAGTTTTATATGGAATCGGGATCAAACATGTGGGAGAAACTGTTGCCAAGAAACTGGTCAAAAACTTCCCGACTATTGAAGAATTAAAGAATGCCACGGTAGAAGAGCTTTGTCAGGTAGAAGACATCGGAGCTAAAATTGCAGTGAGCATTGTTGATTTCTTCCAGAATTCTGAAAATGTATTGATGATCGAAAGATTGAAATCTTACGGAGTACAGCTTGAGAAAGGAGAAAGTACTAATGAAGTTTTGTCCAACGTTCTGGAAGGAAAAACATTCCTGTTCACCGGAAAATTATCTTTATTTACCAGAGAATCTGCTGAGGAAATGGTAGAAAAGCATGGCGGAAAAAATATTTCTGCAGTTTCAAAAAACCTCAACTATCTTGTAGTAGGTGAAAAAGCCGGAAGTAAACTAAAAAAAGCTCAGGATATCGGAACAATTACGATTCTGGATGAGCAGCAGTTTCTGGATTTGATTGAAAAGCAATAAAGAATAATGGTTTAATCATTTATATAAGACTGTGAAATCTATCACAGTCTTTTTTATTTTCATTTTTGAAATAAGTGTTTTGAATTCAAACATAAAAAATAATAAAATATTCGTGTAAAAGTTTACATTTGCGTTTGATTTATAATCAAATAATAAAAAACTAAAACCCAATTACCTAAACCATGAAAAAACTCTACTCAGTTATTCTGTTGACTGTATTTTCTATCCTTCAGTCACAGATTGTCAATATTCCGGATGCTAATTTTAAAGCAAAATTATTGTCAGCAGACATTACCAATAGTATCGCATCAACAAATTCCGGTAATTTTAACATGAAAATTGATACGAATAACAATGGAGAAATTGAAGTATCCGAAGCTTTACAGGTAGGAAGACTACGACTTTATGGTGGAGGAATTTCAGATCTGACAGGAATCTCTGCCTTTGGGAATTTAGGAGAGCTGGATATTTCCGGGAATAATATATCATCCCTAAATCTGAGCTCTAATCCTTTTCTATCAGAATTAAGCTTAGATGCAATGTTTCAACTAACTTCCCTGAATCTTACCAACTGTAACAATCTATACAGGTTTTACTGCAATAATACAGCAATAACTTCATTGGATTTGCAGAATAGACTTTCTTTAAAATATTTGTACATTTTTAATACCCCTTTAGCGAATATCAATATTTCCGGATCTTCACATATTGTGGAATTGGATATAGAAAAGACACAACTGACAACATTTGATGCTTCCAATCTGCAGAATATTTTTGTTTTTTACCTGAAGAACAATACTTTGCTTTCGTCCATTAACTTTGCAAATTCCAATATGGAGATCATAGATGTCAGCAAAAATAACCTATCAGCTCTCAATATTCAAAATCAGAGCAACCTTCGTGTTGTTTACTGTGAAAACAATCACTTAACAAGCTTAAGTATGCCCGGTTGTCCCGATATGAAAATTATTTATTGCGGATATAATCAGCTCACAAGCCTCAATCTTTCCATATATCCTCTTTTAAATACACTCAACTGCAATAATAATTCAATTCAATCTCTTGATCTATCCCAAAACCCTGAATTTTATAATATCAACTGCAGCTCAAACAATATGAGTTTTCTTAATTTAAAAAACGGTAAAGTTCAGCAAAATAGCGGAACAGGTATCGTTTTTAATCCCAATCTTGTAATTTGCTGTGATTACAATGAACAGGATATGATACAAAGTATAATAGATAGTTCTCCCTATTTTTACTCCACTTATAAAACAACAAATTATTGCTCATTTACTCCGGGCGGAATCTTCTATGTGGTTCAGGGAAATACAAAATATGACAGTAACAATAATGGCTGTGACATCGGTGATCCGGGTAAAGCGTTGCAAAAATTTAATATTACAAGTGGAAATACTTCAGGAAGTTTCATAGGAAATACTTCAGCTAATTATTCAATCCCACTACAGGCAGGAACACATACCCTTACCCCTGTGTTAGAAAACCCTAATTATTTTACAGTCACTCCACCTTCCATAAGCGTAACCTTTCCCAATCAGCCTAGTCCTGTAGCCCAAAATTTCTGTTTGGCAGCTAATGGAGTTCATCATGATTTAGAAGTGATGATTATTCCTGTAACAGCAGCTTCACCTGGTTTTGAATCAAAATATAAAATCATCTATAAAAACAAAGGCACTGCACCTCAGTCGGGAAATATAGTTTTTAATTTCAATAATAACCTGATGAATTATCTGAGTGCAACGACATCTCCAGGCTCTCAATCTAGTGGTATGTTGAACTGGAATTTCACGAATCTTCTCCCTTTTGAAACCAAAGAAATTACTGTAACGCTGAAATTAAATACCCCAACACAGACTCCACCACTCAATGGAGGTGATATTTTACATTATGCAGCACAAATCAATGGCGCTACCGATGAAACGCCTGCTGATAATAACTTCACATTGAACCAAACGGTTGTCAATTCTTTTGACCCGAATGATAAGACTTGTCTTGAAGGAACTACTATTGCACAAACCCAGGTAGGAGATTATGTACATTATCTGATCAGATTTGAAAATACAGGAACCGCAAATGCACAGAATATTGTGGTAAAAGATGTTATTGATACTTCTAAATTCGACCTAACAAGTTTAGTCGCATTGAATGGAAGTCACAATTTTGTAACAAGAATTACCAATCCGAATACCGTAGAATTTATTTTTGAAAATATTCAACTGCCTTTTGATAATGCCAATAACGATGGATATGTATCATTTAAAATCAAAACAAAATCTACCTTAAGTCTTGGTGACAGCTTTAGCAATACTGCAAAAATCTATTTCGATTACAATAACCCGATTGTTACCAATACTTATACAACAAGCGTTCAGAATGTACTGGCAACAGCTGAAATCAATAAAGAAAACTCTATTATTGCTGTTTACCCGAATCCGGTAAGAGATATTTTACATATTCAATCTAAAAATGAAATTGTAAAAGCTGAAATCTATGATGCAGCCGGAAGAATTATCAGTTCAACAAATGTAAAAGGAAACTCCATTCCTGTTTCTGAACTTTCTAAAGGAAACTATATTCTTAAAGTTTTCTTGAAAGACAAAGTAATTGTACAGAAGTTTATTAAGGAGTAAACTCACGAATGTTATAAAAAAAGCTGCGAATAATTTTCGCAGCTTTTTTATTTTCTCCTGATTACTTTTCTTTTAGCTATCTCTTACCTCTTACAAATAATAGCTCTTCTACAATTCAATTCTTCCAACAAAGCATTTGTTTTCACATTCAACAGGTTTGTATTTATAATATTTCCTTTTCTGCCAAAAGGATCATCTTTTATGGCAATACAAATAGACTCATTTGTTTTTATTCCCCGAAATGTTGTATTTGAAATATAAAATGACAAAATATCTTCAAAATTGATCGTTGTAGGTTTTCTCAATAAGTTATAAATTATAATCTGCTTATCAGTAATTGTTAACAATGGCTTTGTCCGAAATAACAGCAGTATTGAATAAACAAATCCAAATGAGAAAAGTAAAAATCCCAGATAAAAAATGATTATTGTTCCTAATCCCTCGTTTTCCAAATCATTATTAAAAAAAATAAAAATGAAAACAGATGAAATAATAAACATTATAAGACTTTTTATCTTATTTGAATAAAAGTGAATCTCATTTACTTTTATTGAGTTCAATTGAATCATACTTTATTTGAAAACGATAATAGTGTATGGATTTTTTTGCCCTGCTTTAGGCAAAATCATCCTGATATGTTCTTTATTCCTGTAGTAATCTACATAGGGTTCTTTGGTAATGATCTTCCCTTTTTCAGTTTCTTGATATCCGGCTGATAATATCAGTTTAAGATATTGATTATACTCTGTCTTGTCTTTAAACTCAAATTCAATTCTGTCTTCTGATTTTTCTTCTTTGTATTCAAACTTTCCGATTTTTGAGGTATAGTCTGGGGAATCATATTCGGTTAAAACGAAACCTAAGCCTTCAGTTTTGTCATAAAATCTGAACTTCAGCTGTTTCATTTCCTTTTTAAACTCATCCATTGTGAGTTTATTGAAACCTTTAAGCTGTTCTACTGTGAATGTCTGTGCAGAGACGTGAACACTCAGTAAAACTGAAAATAATAAGAACGCTAAAGTTTTTCTCATTGTTATTTTTATCGCAAATATAAAATAATCCTTAAGAAACCGGCAGTCTGAAATAAAATGTACTTCCGTTATTCAGAGAACTCTTCACTCCTATTTCTCCATGCTGCTTTTCAATGAAATTTTTTGAAATAGCCAAGCCCAAACCTGTTCCATTTTGGTGTTCGCCGGGAACCTGAAAATAACGGTCAAAGATCTGGCGGTGGTATTTTTCATCAATTCCGCTTCCGGTGTCAATAATACTGAACTGAATGAATGAGTTCTGTTTTTCTACCACAATCTTAATATTTTCATCCTGAAAAGAGTGTTTCACCGCATTGGTAAGAAAGTTATTCATTACCCAGACTGTTTTATCAAAATCAGCAGTTACAGCATCACTTTCTTCCAGAAGATATTCTGTGCTGATGGAAATATTTTTCTGCTCGGCAAGCTTTTCAACATTTTTTACAGCAGTTTGTACGATTTCTTTAGGGGAACATTTCTCTACAGTCAATCTGATATTTCCGGATTCTACCTGAGAAAGATTAAGCAATTCACCTGTGATATCCAATAATCGCTGTCCATCTTCATTGATGCTTTTCAATAATTCCTGCTGCTGCTCGTTCAGTTCCCCGAACTTTTGGTTTCCAAGAAGCTGCACACCCATCTTGATAGCTGAGATCGGAGTTTTCAGTTCATGGGAAATGGTGGCAATAAAATTGGTTTTGGCAAAATCCAGTTCTTTGAAAGGGGTAATATTTCTCAGTAAGATTACCTTTCCGATATATTTTTTCTCTTTTTCGCCTGTTTTTACAATATTGATGGGAATAATATCCTGTTCAAAATAGTTTTCTTTGTTATCACGAACAATCTTAATCGGATCTTTTACCGGATGATCTATATTTTTCAGCAGCTCACGCATCAGATCGTTGTTAACAGCAACCTCATGAGCTGTTTTTCCAATAATATCTTCCTTATGGAGATTGGTAATCTTCAGTGCTTCATCATTGATCATATAGATAAAATGATTCTCGTCCAGCCCAATAACTGCATCATGCATATTATTAACCAAGGTTTCGATACGTTTTTTATCCATCAGCTGCTTGGAAAGTGTACTGCTTTCGTACTCCTGAAGTTTTTCCGCCATACTGTTGAAGGACTCCGCCAGACTGTTAAATTCTTCACTTCCTTTGAAATGAACTCTCTCGCTGTAGTTTTTATCAGCAATCTGTTTGATACTGAAAGTAAGCTGATTGATAGGCTCTGCAATGGTTTGTGGTAAATTGAAAAGCAGAATAAAAGCAATCAGAAAGCATACGGTTCCTAAACTTACAATCCAGAAAGTAGCATTTTCAGCTGTAATAATAGCGATATCACTCTTTCGTTCAATCCCTTTCATATTCAAAGACATAATCTTTGAAAGATCTTCACGGATGAGTTTTTCTTTATGAATATCCGGTGCTTTCAGATAGCTATTGAAATGAAGGTTCAGATTCTGAGTGGCTTCTTTTTCTCCAAATTCGGTAAGGTTCTTTTCCTGAAGTTTATTGTTTTTTTGAAAATCGGCTACCGCCACAGTACTGTCTGTACTGATATTATCCAGTGCCAGCAGCATATTTTTAGAAAATTCCAGGCTGTTGTAATTGGCCGTCAGAATTTTTTCAGTATCCGATTTTAATTTATTGATGTATACAGAACCTATCACTGAAAGCAGAACAATCAGTAAAAATAAAAGGCCGACGCCTAAGGTAAGTTTCGTTTTAAGTTTCATTATTTTTATGATAAAATAATAATATCTATCTGTCTTTCATTCAGCCTGTTCATCAGGGTATAAATCCAGCTGTATCCCAACATTCGCTGCCAGAAACTGGCATGGGGTTTTCCAATGCAGACCGTAGTAATATTGTGGGCAATCACATATTCCAGAATTCCGTTATGAACACTGCTCTCTTTGATCCTGACTACTTTGGCACCTAATTCCTGTGCTAAATTAAAATTATTAATTAAATACCGCTGTTTATCCAACGCTATTTTTTCCGGATTTTCTGAAGGTTTCTGAACATATAAAACAGTCCATGGACTGTTATAATAGCTGGCTAACCTTGCTGTTTTCCGGATAATTGTTTTAGCAATTTTCTCATTACTGCTGATGCAGGCCAGGAATTTTATGGGTTTAAAATTTTCGGTTTTGATCTCTGTTTCTACCTTTCTTTCCACGTGGGTGGCTACTTCTTTTAAAGCCAGCTCACGAAGCTGTAGAATATGTCCGCTCTGGAAGAAATTACTGAGTGCTGTCTGAATTTTTTCCTTTTTATAGATTTTTCCTTCTTTCAATCGGGTCAGCAGTTCATCAGCGGTAAGGTCTATATTTACAACTTCATCTGCGAGTGCCAGTATCTTATCCGGGACACGTTCTGTTACTTCCACTCCTGTGATTTTCTTTACCTCCTCATTCAGACTTTCAATGTGCTGGATATTCATCGCACTAATAACATTGATGCCGTTATCAAGGATTTCCAGTACGTCCTGCCATCTTTTTTTATTTTTGGAACCTTCTACATTGGTATGTGCCAGTTCGTCCACTAAAACCACTTCAGGATGTTCATTGATAATGGACTGAAGATCCATTTCTTCAAGGTTCTTTCCTTTATAAAAGACAGATTTTCTTTCAATTTGAGGAAGGCCTTCCACCAGAGCTACCGTTTCTTCCCGTCCATGCGTTTCAATATACCCGATTTTTACATCAATGCCATTTCGCAAAAGGGAATGCGCTTCCTGAAGCATACGGAAACTCTTTCCTACCCCTGCACTCATCCCGATATAAATTTTGAATTTTCCTTTACGGGATTTTTGAATCAGTTCTAAAAAATCTTTTGCTGATGACATTGATTTTATTCTTTTTAATTTTACTTTAAACACTATTTTTTGTGGCTAAATCGATTTAAAACCAGACCGCTAAACTCGATGTTATAAAGAAATTCCCTTTTCTGAATTCATCATTTTTAGCGAAAATGGCATCTTTGGAAGTAAAACCTCTCGCTTCTGTGCGGAAAACTACATTTTTGAATATTGCATAATCTACATTGAAAGAATATCCGAAAGTTTGAAATCCATTGGGCGTTTCTGTATTGATAATCACTCCGTTTTTATCGTTATAATATTCCAGCCGTCCTGCCAGCGCCCATTTATTATCTAATTGATATTTCATTAATACATTTGGGCTGTACCAGATATTATACTGCTCGCTGCCTTTTGACTTCTGCTCAGCTCCGATATCAAATCCTAATACAGCGTAAAACTGATCAGTTATCTGGAAGCTTCCATACAAATCATGGAAATAACGCATCCTTTTGTCTTCTTTTGCTTTATCATTTCCTATGAATGAACTGCTGTTCAAAGTAATTTTATCATTCGGCTTATACGTCAGCTGATGTCCGAAAGAAATACTCTGATTTCCTTCCGGTTTCGCAATACGCTGCCATCCGTTCAAGACCAATCCGCTTACAAACCATTTTCCGTTATCTGAAGTGTAGGAAATTTTTGCTCCGGTTTCAAAATACGGCGAGTTTTCAGCGGCTAAACTTCTTGTCAGATTCACATTATCTTTTCCTATAGCACTTTCCCAACCGATATGTGAAGGCATGATCCCTGCATCAATCCATAGATTTTTATTCTTTGATATTCTGATTCCTACATTGGCTTCGTTTATATAACGCAATGCATTTTGCTCGGCAGCCATATTATCCTGAGCATAAGTTCCTGCCATTAAAGCTAGATTAGCACGGATATTTTCACTCTGGTAATTGGCTTTAACCAATCCCAGGTTAAGATTCATTTCATTATGTCTGTTATAGGAGTAGAGAAAATTTTGACGCATATGATTTCCAGGCTCATTAAAATCGTAGGTGTAAAAGAGTTCTGCATAAGCGGAAAACGTAACTTTATTTCCTATTTTCAATGAATCTGATGATTGTGCTTTGGCTAAAAACAGCCCTGACAGCGCAGCTATAGCTAGATATTTTTTCACTTTTAATTTGGGGGTATTAACCATGTCAAGGTTTAAAGCCTTGACATGGTTGATTATTAAATTTATTATTTTAATTGATCCAAAGCAAGGTTAAGCTTCAGAACATTTACTTTTGAGGGTCCGAAAAGTCCTAGTAATGGCTTTTCAGTCTGAGTATTAATTAAGCTTTTGATCTGCTCTTCTGAAAGGTTTCTCACTTTTGCAACTCTTTTTGCCTGGTACAAAGCTCCTTCTTCAGAAATATCCGGATCCAGACCGCTTCCACTTGCCGTAACAAGCTCTACAGGGATTTTTGTATTTCCCATTTCAGGGTTTTTCATTTTTAAAGTATCAATTCTTTTCTGAACTGTTTCCAGATATTCTTCATTACTGGGTCCTTTGTTGCTCCCGCCGCTTCCTGCCGCATTATAATTAACGGAAGAAGGACGGCCGTGGAAGTATTTTTCAGATTTAAATTCCTGTCCGATATTGGCATAAAACTTCTGTCCTTTATCATAGACAATTTCTCCGTTTCCTTTGTTGGGAAGTATTTTAGAACCTCCATATACAACCCCCAGATAAATACCTGTCGCTACCAGCATTACAAGCGTTAATCTGAATGCTGAAACAATATGATTTTTCATTTTTTTAATTTTAATAGAATAAACTGATTACCAGATCAATGATTTTGATTCCAATAAACGGAACGATTACCCCGCCTAAACCATAAATCAAAAGGTTTCTTCTCAATAAGGCACTTGCACCGATCGGTTTGTAAGCCACTCCTTTTAACGCCAGCGGAATCAGGAACGGAATGATTATCGCATTGAAAATAACCGCTGATAATATGGCTGTTTCCGGGCTGTGAAGGTTCATAATATTCAGCTTCTGCAGGGAAGGAATAAAAGTGATAAAGAGTGCTGGAATAATGGCAAAATATTTCGCTACATCGTTTGCAATACTGAAAGTGGTCAAAGTTCCTCTTGTCATCAGCAGCTGCTTTCCGATTTCCACGATTTCGATCAGTTTTGTAGGATCATTATCAAGGTCTACCATGTTCCCGGCTTCTTTTGCAGCCTGTGTTCCACTGTTCATGGCTACACCTACATCTGCCTGAGCCAATGCCGGAGCATCATTGGTTCCGTCTCCCATCATCGCTACCAGTTTACCTTCCTGCTGTTCCTTTTTGATGTAATTCATCTTATCCTCAGGCTTGGCTTCAGCAATAAAATCGTCTACTCCAGCTTTTTCTGCGATAAATTTGGCAGTCAGAGGGTTATCTCCGGTTACCATTACCGTTTTCACTCCCATTTTTCTCAGTCTTTGAAAACGTTCCTGAATTCCGGTTTTGATGATATCCTGAAGTTCAATAACACCCCATACTTTTTCATTCACAGAAACTACCAGAGGAGTTCCTCCGTTTTCAGAAATTTTGGTTACCGCCTCCTGGGTTTCCTGTGGGAAGATATTCCCGGCTTTTTCAGTCAGTTTTTTTATTGTATCATAAGCTCCTTTACGGATTCTCGTTTCGTCAAAATCAATTCCTGAAGTTCTTGTTTCTGCAGTAAAATCGATATATGTAGGATTAGCAACTAATAAATCTTCAGATTTCAAAGCACTCAGTTCGATGATTGATTTTCCTTCCGGTGTTTCATCCGCTACGGAACTTAATGCAGAAGCTTTAATAAATTTGTCAAGTTCGATTCCGTTTGCAGGATGGAACTGCGTTGCTTTACGGTTACCGATCGTTATTGTTCCTGTTTTATCTAGCAAAAGAACATCAATATCTCCTGCTGTTTCTACGGCTTTACCACTTTTGGTAATAACATTCGCTCTCAAAGCCCTGTCCATCCCCGCAATCCCGATTGCAGAAAGCAGACCACCGATGGTTGTCGGAATAAGACAAACGAAAAGAGATATAAATGCCGCTATGGTAATCGGAGTCTGCGCATAGTCTGCAAAAGGCTTTAAAGTGAGGGTAACAATGATAAATGTAAGGGTAAATCCTGCCAGAAGTATGGTTAATGCGATTTCGTTAGGTGTTTTCTGTCTTGAAGCTCCTTCTACAAGGGCAATCATTTTATCCAAGAAGGATTCTCCCGGTTTTGTGGTTACTTTTACTTTAATTCTGTCTGAAAGAACTTTTGTACCTCCTGTTACAGAACTTTTGTCTCCTCCGGCTTCACGGATGACAGGTGCACTTTCTCCGGTAATAGCAGATTCATCAATAGTAGCAAGACCTTCAATAATCTCTCCATCCATCGGAATCTGATCTCCGGCTTCGCAAAGGAAAATATCACCTAAGGTCATTTCAGCAGACATCTTCAGCCTTGTTTCTACCTGAAATCCCGGCTTGTTATCAAGTACCAGTTTAGCCGGAGTTTCTTCCCTTGTTTTTCTAAGGGTATCAGCCTGTGCTTTTCCTCTTGCTTCCGCTATAGCTTCTGCAAAATTGGCAAACAAAACCGTGAAAAATAAAATAATAAATACTAAAAAGTTATAGGAAAAACTTCCCTGGGTTTTATCACCAGTCAGGCTGAACATGCTTACTATAAACATGACAATGGTTCCGATTTCCACCAGGAACATGACTGGATTTTTAAACATAATTTTCGGATTCAGCTTTACGAAAGACTGTTTTATCGCTTCGTTGACCAAATCTCTTTGAAACAATGTTTGTGACTGATTTTTCATTTTTTTGAAAGAATTTATATCATTGTAAATCAATAGTAACCATTAAGGTCCGCCAGATCATGAGGATAGATATGGATAATATTAAGTGAACGTTTCAGTAAGTTGTCAGACTAGCTTCCTAACTTTTCGGCTTCCTTAATGGTTGATTATTGATTTTAATTTTTAATGTTCACATTTTTATTTTGAGAAATACTGAATCTGCTCTGCAATAGGGCCTAATGTCAATGCAGGGAAGAATGACAATGCTGCAATCAGTAAAATCACTGCCAGAGTCATAAATCCGAAAGTAGCTGTATCCGTTTTCAGTGTTCCGGAACTTTCCGGGATATATTTTTTCTGTGCGAGTAGTCCTGCAATAGCAACAGGGCCTATAATCGGGATGAATCTTGATAATAGAAGCACAATTCCCGTTGAAATATTCCACCAAGGTGTATTATCTCCAAGTCCTTCAAATCCGGATCCGTTATTGGCTGCAGAAGAAGTAAACTCATACAGCATCTCACTGAAACCATGGAAACCTGGATTATTCAATGTTTTTGCTCCGAATTCCGGTAGATAAGCCGTTAAAGCCGTACCTGCAAGAATTAAAAAAGGATGGAATAAAGCCACAATCATCGCAATCTTCATTTCTTTGGCTTCAATCTTTTTACCCATAAATTCCGGAGTTCGTCCCACCATCAGACCACTGATGAATACAGCAAGAATGATAAAGATAAAATAGTTCAGGATTCCGACTCCACAGCCTCCGTAGAAACAGTTGATCATCATCGCAAGCAATTCATTCATCCCTGAGAGAGGCATTGTACTATCGTGCATAGCGTTCACAGAGCCTGTAGAAATTACCGTTGTGGCAATACTCCAATAACCGGATGCTGCACTTCCGAAGCGTATTTCTTTACCTTCCATAGCTCCAAGCCTGTTATCTGTTCCCATTTGTGTAATCAGAGGATTTCCAGCCGTTTCATTCAAAACATTCGGAATGGTAAGCGCCAGGAAACCAACTGTCATTACGGTAAAGATCACCCATGAAAGTTTTCTTTTATTCAGATAAAAACCCAGTGCAAATACCAACGCAAACGGAATAATCATCTGTGTGACCATTTCTGTAATGTTGGTCATATAATTAGGATTTTCAAGCGGATGTGCTGAGTTCGCTCCAAAAAATCCTCCACCATTAGTTCCTAAGTGTTTGATTGCAACAAACGCAGATACAGGTCCTCTGGAAACATCAGCCTTCTGACCTTCCAATGTAGTGATATGGTCTTTTCCTTCAAAAGTCATCGGACTTCCGTTGATAGAAAGTATTAAAGCAACAATTACACTGATCGGAACCAGGATTCTTATCATTGATTTTGTGAAAAAATCGTAGAAATTACCTAATTCTGTGCTTGTTTTTTCTTTAAAAGCTTTAAAAAGGACCGCCATTGCTGCCATCCCTGTTGCTGCCGTTACAAACTGCAAAAACATCAGATAAAGCTGGCTCAGGTAGCTTACTCCTGTTTCTCCCGAATAGTGCTGTAGATTACAGTTCACTAAAAACGAAATGGTCGTATTAAAAGCCAGATCGGGTGACATATTCGGGTTTCCATCAGGATTTAAAGGAAGCCATGCCTGATTAAGTAAAAGAAGGAATCCGATGATGAACCATATAAGGTTGATCGCCAGCATGGCGTACATATTCTGCTTCCAATTCATCTGACGGGCAGGATTAATCCCCGAAACTTTATAAATTAACTTTTCAATGGGTTCAAAAACCGGATTAAGAAAAGTCTTTTTGTATCCATAAACATTAGCTATATATTTTCCTAAAAAAATTCCGATAACTAATGTAATAGCAAACATTGCTATAATGCCTAAAATTTCTGTATTCATGATCAATTAAAATTTTTCAGGTTTTATTAAAACATAACAGATATACACAAAGGCAAGTATTGAGAGGAAAAATAAACTCCACATAATTTATATTCTATCAAAAAATTCAACTGATTTACATAAAAGCCAAAACAACACTGCAAAAAGCAGGATTAAACTTATAAGCATCATATCTTAATCATTAGGGTTAAAAGAGTCAGTAATACGTACGATACAATCAGCAGACTAAAAGTAGAATGCTCCCGTTTTTTAAACGTTTTTCTTGAAATTGTCATTTTTAAATATTTTATTCATAGACTATATGCCAAAAGAAAGTCCATCTTTAAAAACAAACATATAAACAACTGAATTACAGATTATTAAATCAAACAATCAAGCCATATAAAAACAGAAAAGCCTATCAAAATGATAGGCTCTTTATTAAAATGATAATCGGTTTATTTCAATCCGTATTCTTCCAGTTTACGGTATAATGTAGCAATACCAATCTCAAGTAATCTGGCTGCTTCCGCTTTATTTCCTTTTGTATATTGCAATACTTTCTGAATATGTATCTTTTCCAGGGAACGGATGCTCAGCGAATCACTTTCCGGAACTGTTTTTTCAGAATAATGAGGAAGGCTGACGGCATCAAGGATATTATTATCCATCAAAATTAAACTTCGTTCCACGGCATTTCTCAATTCACGAATATTTCCCTTCCAGTCGTTTTTTTCCAATACTTTATAATAATCCGGAGTTACCTGAATTGAAGACAAATGAAGTTTATGAGAAAAAAGATCAATAAAATTCTTAGCCAGTGCTTTTAAATCTTCTTTTCTTTCTCTTAATGCCGGAAGTGTAATCTCAAATACATTCAGTCTGAAATAGAGATCTTCTCTGAAATTCCCCTGTTTTATTTCTTCTTCCAAATCTCTGTTAGTAGCTGCGATTAATCTGAAATCAGATTTTGAAACTTTCGTCTCACCCATTTTGATAAATTCTCTGGTTTCCAAAACTCTAAGTAACTTCGCCTGAAGTTCTATCGGCATCTCACCAATTTCATCCAGAAATAAAGTACCACCGTTAGCTTCTTCAATTAGTCCCTTTTTATCCTTCATAGCACCGGTAAAGGCTCCTTGTTTATGGCCAAAAAGTTCACTTTCCAGAATCTCTTTACTGAATGCCGAGCAGTTGATCGCTACAAAGCTGTTTTTCTTTCGGTCACTCCCTTCATGAATCGCACTGGCAAAAACTTCTTTACCCGTACCTGTTTCCCCTGTAAGCAACACAGCAGCGTCTGTTAAAGCCACTTTTTCAGCCAATTTCTTGGCCTGCAAAATTAAAGGGGACTTGCCTATGATCTGGTCAAACCCTTTGGTGACAACCTGCTGCACCGTTCTCGATTTGTTATCCTTTACCTTTTCAAGAGCTTTATACACCAATGGGATAATTTTTTCATTATCATCACCTTTCACCAAATAATCATACGCACCATTTTTCATCGCCTGCACTGCATCAGTAATATTACCAAATGCCGTCATCAGGATAATTTCAATTTGAGGATATTTATTCTTGATAGACTTCACAAGCTCTACTCCAAAAGCATCAGGCAGGCGCACATCGCTTAGAACAACATCAAATTCATATTGCTCCAGCATTGTCATCGCCGAACGTGCCGTAGAAGCTTCTTTTACATTAAAATTCTCTTGGGAAAGGATCATTCCTAGTAATTTAAGGAGTTTGATCTCATCATCGATGATCAGAATATTTCCTGACATTATCATTATTTTTGGAAAACTAGTACAAACTTATTGAATTTATTCGAGTAAAATAGGGTAATAGAAGGAAATAGTTTTGTGCATAGTTTGATGGTGATTAATAGGTGTTAATTCGGGTTGCGAGTTCCGGGGTTGGTAAGGGATGATCAGTCGATGTTTGTAAATTCCTATAGAATGGATGATGTCCCAATAGATTTTCATTTCCTTTGATCATTCTGTAGAAGTAATCCTTATTTATGAAAGGTTTAAAGGCTGTAACATCACAGGATAATGTCTACGCATTTTAGCAGTTAATATAGTTAGTATTAGCCGCTATCATGCTGAAGCGGAGTCGAAGCATTTTAATTAAGAGGAATAGATCAGCAAAGATACTAAAGACGGTAATCTAGGAAGGAACATGAACGATAAGTGACAAGTGATGAATGATAATTGATGATTGCTTACTACGTCACATCTATTATCTATTATCTATTATCTATTATCTATTATCTATTACTCATTGCTCATTGCTCATTGCTTATTACCCATTACCCATTACCCATAAACCTGAGCTGGGTATAAAGCAAAAAAAAATCCTTTATCGTTATGATAAAGGATTTTTAAAAATAAAATAAAAACTGGCGGCGGCCTACTCTCCCGCGTTAGCAGTACCATCGGCGCTGGTGGGCTTAACTTCTGTGTTCGGAATGGGAACAGGTGAGCCCCACCGCTAAAACCACCCTAAAGAAGGTATATAAGGTTACAGGTTGTAGGTAATAGGCGCAGGTGTTACCTGACTCCTGATTGCTACCATCTGCTCCCTGTTTTAAGCGATAAAAACTTTCACAAAGACAAAACCTTTACTGCACATAAAGCACTTGGTTTATATTAGTAACCATAGACTATAAATCTACGGGTAATTAGTACTACTTGGCTATGACATTACTGTCTTTACACCTATAGCCTATCAACGT